>CAXXRX010000002.1:4490000-5109700 GCA_963675545.2 Desulfocapsaceae bacterium | reverse complement strand
TGACAACAGAAAATCAGAAGGAGGTATCAATATGAACGTATGGAAATGCATGCTGGCAGCGTCGATGTCACTGTGCCTGACTGCCCCGATTGCCGCGTTTGCTGACGGGGAAGTGCCGGATGATATGAAAATCGAGGCGTCCAGTTTTCAGAACCCCACCCAGGCGGAACGAGCAGAACGAATTGCTGAGGCATCTTTTTCAGAGGCTGAAGCAGAAGCTGCAGCAACAGCAGCAGCAGAGTCTTTTATAGAGGAAGTAACAACTGAGTATGCACGTAGTACAGCATTTGATGAGGCCTATGCTTACGCGAAAGAAAGAGGGACGAGTGAGGATTTCAGTCCTAATGCATATGAGACGGCTTACGATTACGCCATTTCCCGTGGTGCTGATCCAGACCGAGCCTCTGAGTATGCAGCTAGTGAAGTGGAAAAAATAGCAAAAGAGTATGCAGAGAGCCAAGCTGTTCCTGGTAATGAAACATATGACAGAGCCCTTGCTTATGCAGAAGAAAGAGCGATGAGTGAAGAGTTCGAACCTAATGCATTTGATACGGCCTACGCAAAAGCTTATGCAAACTATGTGGCTGAATATCCAGGGATTACTTACGAAGAAATTCATAGAATGCGTTTTGTGGAGCGTAAGGGCTGGGGAGAGATTACTAGATATTATGGATTACACTCCAGTGTAAATGGGCGTGGACGTTATATGAAAATGAAAGGAGCTCTTCCAGAGGATGAGGTCGCTCTGCCGGAGCCAGAGTTACTCTCCCTTGATGAGGAAATAGCTCAGGCAACCCGCAGAAACACCAAAACCGGCTGGAGCGATGAGCCCGGTTTCAATGCGGAAAAAACTAACCGGAACAACGGCTCCAAGAAAGACTACGGCCTGGCCAGGACAAGTGGTATCGCAAGCAGCGACGCCAGAGGCAATAATGCCGGGGGTGTCGGCCAGGGCAAAGATAAAGGAAAGAACGGTAATTCTTCTTCTAATAAGACTGGATCGACAGCAACCAGCCGAAGCAGTCAGGGAAGCTCACCGGGTGTCGGAAACAGCAACAAGGATAAAGGTTCCGGCAATAGCAAAGCCAGCGGCAATAACGGCAATAACGGTGGAAATAGCGGTAACAAGGGTGGCAATAGCAGCGATAACGGCAATAAAGGAGGAAACAGCGGTAATAAAGGAGGGAACGGAAAGAGTAAGTAGTCTTGAGAATCAGAAAAGCAAACCGTAACGTATTAAACGTAATGAAAAGGAGTGGCTTTTGAAGAAAATAATCACAGTAGCAATATGCTTTGTTCTGGCCATGGGTATGACAATGACATCAACATGGGCTGGTGGTGGAAAGAATCATGGTGATGAAGGGGTCGGTCAGGTCGAGCAGGGTGCTTCCGGCCTGGGCACCAGCCCCGGCGATGATGCACAAGACAGGCAGACCGATTAAAGCTGTTTTTCAAGGGGTGGCAAAGATTTGCACTGTCTTTCTCACCCCGTCTTGTTTCCACATTCCAGATAGATGCGAATATAGTTCCATTTTCACTTGTTTACCAATCCGACTGTCCGTCCCGGTCTAGATTTCCTCGACCTGTCGGCCATGGCAGGTAACCGGTTCTGGCCGTGGCCAGATCATAGATCTGCACGCCACCATACGTGTAATCGAGCCTGTCTTTCAGGGAAACAACGATCTCTATAACGATTCCATCGCCGTCGATATCGGCCAGTGTCGGCACGCTCATGCTGCCCCGCTTGGGAAGCGGCGTCTTGTGGAGCAGAGCACCTTCCGAATCAAGTATGATCAGGTGTGATATCCCCTGCTCCGTTGAGTAGGTGGAAAACACTGTCTTCCGGGATACCGTCGCCATTGAGGTCGCCGACAGCGGCGCCGGATGCGCCGATAAAATCGCCGCCGGGGGTATCGAAGCGATAGCTCCACAGCAACAGTACCTTGCGGTGAGAATGCTCTCATCAGACCATCGTAAGAAGGTACGATGATTTCCATCCGCTGATCCCCTGCTATATCTCCAAGAGCCGGTGCCGGAGCAATCTGGACGATGTTATTCTGGTAGCCGGTAAACAGAGGCCCTGCCGAGCAGATCGGCAGCTCGAAGCCGGGCACCCTGGTCATGTCGCTGTTTAGCGCCCACAAACAGTTTCCCCTGTTGACATACTCCCCGGCACGTTCATGATCCGAGTAGAGAATGACTTCCGGCAACCGGTCTCCATCAAGATCTGCAAAAACAGGCGGCGAGTCGGTGAATTCGTCTCTATCGTTGCCGTTTGGTCCCCATCCCTGAATCGCCAGGTTGATATTATGGAACATGGGGACACTGCTGGCATAGTCACCCGAGAATATCGGGTTTGCAGGAAGCGGACTGCCGTCGGCATAATTGAAGCCGATGTGGCAGATGTCAAAGGTGCTGATGATTTCCGGCACCAGGTCTCCATCCAGGTCTGCGGCACCGATATTCTGGTTGTAGCCGCCGAAATTATTGCACTCGGGACAGTTGCTGACCTGGGGCCAGCCCGGTATGACGGCGCCTTCGGTATTCCAGACGACGGTCACCGGACCGCTCGAGGTCTTGACCGCCAGGAGTTCTTTTTTGCCGTCGCCGGTAAGATCAGCGGCGGCGATTGAGCGAATTTCACTGGTGGATCCGGGAAAAGATCTTGGCCAGCCGCTTTGCACGTTACCGTCGTGGTCGTAGACAACGACCTTGTTTGAATAGGCAACGGCGATTTCCCCTGTGCCATCGCCGTCGAGATCTCCGACAACCGGTGATGCGTACTGCCTGCTGCTGCCGTGCTGGATGGTCTGTGTGGCATTCTGTCCGACCGGAGCGCTCCACCTGAGCGTGCCGGTATGGTTCCACACGTAGATGACGCTGTGTCGGCCGGCAATGATTTCCATGCTGCCGTCACCGTCAAGGTCGTATACGGCCGGCGAGGCAAACCAGTCTTCATCCCAGCTTCCCGGCAGATTCATGCGCAGGACAGGTGGGGCGACAGGCAGGATCTGCCCGTCTGCCAACAGCCGTAATTCATGGATGCTGTCATCCAGACCGATTCTGCCGTTGTGGTTGATATCGTAGGCGGAGGTGACGTTTTCACCAGCGGCAACCCGCAAACATTTGATGGCGTTGTCCATATGGTCTATTGCTGCTGCAACAGGGGCCGGAAATTGGGAAATGCAAAAAAACAGCAGTGCTGGAAGTGAATATCGTTTCATCTGAAGCCTCTGCAAATCTCAGGGGTCATAAGTGGTATACTCATTTATTATAGTACAGTAATTGCGGCTGAAAAACATAGCTAAATTCGTTCGGGTCAAACTGGTCGGCGAATACTGTAAAAGCGTACAGAGTACTACGCTGTCTCATTGACAGCGCTGCGTATCGTTCCATAATATAAACTAGCAATCAGTGATTATTGAGTAAACGCCAAACCCGCCGAAAGGCGGAGACGGAAAGCCACGGGTCTGAAGAGAAAGCCGGGCTGCCTCATGGATGGGCAGTTCGGCTTTTTCTATTCCCGTAGTCGGCAACCGTGAAATTCCGGGATTTCATTATTGTTTTTTTTAACCCAAAGGAGGCCGCGATGAAAGAGCAACTGAATTATGACATGTTTCTGAAAGTAGCCAACACCATCTCTCACTCCAAAGAGCCTGAGGAAGTTGCGCTGATGACCGTCGAAGGGATCAAGACTGCCCTGGACATAAAAGGGTGTGCGTTGTTTCTCCATAATCCGGCAACCGATGAGTTGAAAGTCGCTGCCTCATACGGGTTAAGTGATGAATATCTGAACAAGGGACCACTCAGTGCCCTGCATTCCATCTCCCAGTCCTTAAAGGATGGTCCGGTGGCAATCTATGATGCGGCAAACGACCCAAGACTGCAGTATCCCGAAGCAGCAGAAAAGGAAGGAATCGCTTCGATTCTCTCTGTTCCGATCCAGGTGAACCAGAAGATCATGGGCGCGCTGCGGGTTTACACCGCAGAACCGTGGGATTTTACCCTCAATGATGTCAATTTTGTCTATGCGCTGGCCCAGATCGCCGGAATGGCAATACGGCTTGCCAGGTATTCAAAGGGGCTGTTGACGAGCATTGATGTACTCAAAGATATGAACGAGGCCCAGACCAGGAGAAAGACACGGATGACACCGTTTGAAGGGGTACCGGTGAGTTTTTCTCCGGAAGAATACAAGGTGCAGTTCGGATAATGTGACTGGGGAAGAGAGTTGACTTCTCGCGGGAGGAAGTGCTCATCAGGTAACGAGCCATAATACCGGTCATGGTTATGCTGCTGCAATTCCCCAGATTGCTCTGCAGAAAAGAATGACGGCCAGTATTGCCAGTACCGTGAGTACAACGTTTTTATAACGTCTACTATTGTCGGCATCAAACGTGCGGGACCCCGCCCAGACCCCGAAAAGCAAAGCGGGAACGACCCAGATAAAACGGACCAGGACGACACGGCCGACAAGGCCCTGACCCGCCCCTGTCATTACTGCATAACTGTCGGTGGCAAAAAACAGGGCGACAAGCGAGGCGCGTATGGCTGCCACCCTGATTCCGGAACCAAGCAGGAAAATAATTGCCCACATACCCCCCATCGCCAGCAGCCCGTTCATGAAACCCGAGATGGTTCCGATCACAAACCAGCCACCCGGCTGATTTTTGATTGGAACCGTTTTACCTGCTGCAGTCAGGATTACCGCTGTCAGCAAGAGAAGAGCTGCGATCCCCCTCATCGGTTCAATCGGCAGCCAGAGCAGCAGGTACTGGCCAGGCGGAATAAAAAGAAAGGATCCGGCGAGAATAAAAAGAACCATTCTCCAGTTGATATCCCGCCAGACCTGCCTGGCCATCTGCAGGCTGGCTGTAACCTCCAGCAGTAATACCAGCGGAACCACCTCATGCGTCGGCAGAAACAGCGAGGAGGCTGCCACAACAATTGCCGAGAATCCGAAACCGGCATAGCCGCGGATAACCGAGGCCACCAGGACAATAGCCGATAAGGCCAGGAATTCGATAGTGTTCAGGCCGGCTGTGTGAAGTGAAAGGGTATTCATAGTTTCGTCGGCCTGAATAGCAGTCCTGCGGTGATCGTTTTCCCGATATATTCCATTATGGATACCGGTTGAATACTGCAGTCCGTGCCGATAGTCAAATAAAGCAGACAATTGTTCGTATTTTCATAAACAGTAATTAATTTGTAGGGCGATGAGTGAGATGCGAAGATGATCCGGGGCCGGGTATTCTTTATCCGGAAGTCAACCTGGCCATCACGGCATTAAACTTTATAGCAAACCAGATAAATTGTATAAAAGGAGACAATAATGGCAACAATAACGAGAAGAGGTGAGGCAATTGAGACAATAGGCGTGTTACCGGCAGCTGGAACAAAAGCACCGGATTTTTCGCTGGTGAAAACAGATCTCAGCGAATGCAGTCTGGAAGACTATAAGGGAAAACGTGTTATTCTCAATATTTTTCCAAGCATTGATACACCGACGTGCGCCGCATCGGTGCGCAGATTCAACCAGGAGGCTGCAGAGATTGACAAGACAGTTGTCCTCTGCATTTCGCCGGATCTGCCGTTTGCTCATTCGAGATTTTGTGAGGTCGAAGGGATCTCCAACGTAATACCGCTCTCTACCTTCCGCTCTCCTGATTTCGGAAAGGCATACGGAGTAACGCTGGTAACTACCGGCCTCAAAGGACTGCTCGCCAGAGCGATTGTCGTGGTTAATGAAACAGGAACGGTCACCTATACTGAACTCGTACCCGAACTCTCCCAGGAGCCCGATTATAATAAGGCGCTGGAGGCGGCTCGCAGCTGAAGTAGTAAGGAGCAAGTCCATTCCTGACAGGCGGCCACCGCATGAGCGTTAATGATATTCATGCTCATGCGGCAAATCTGCAATTTTGTCAAATTTACCTGTTGGATCCACAACGGCACAAAAGCCAAAAGGCTCAATTCGGAGGTAACCTGATGGATACACAGAGGCAACGTAGAAAAATAGCTGGAGAACAGATCTGCAAACGACTTTCTGCAGTGTTGCTGACCCCATTATTGATGAGCCTGTTTCTGCAGCCATCCATAGCTTCGGCCGCCCCGGGAGACGGTTCCGTTCTGCCTTTTCCTCCACCTGAAAACAAAAGTGTTGCCAACCAGACACTGGCTGAGAGCACGCTGGCCAAACCCACGGTAGTAAATCATTTAGCCGATGATGCACCCAACATTCTCATTGTGCTGCTGGATGATGTGGGCTTTGGGATATCAGAAACCTTTGGCGGGGAAATAAAGACCCCGACACTTGCCTCACTTGCCGATGAGGGGATCGTTTATAATCAGTTTCATACAACGTCCATCTGTTCTCCCACCCGGGCCTCCTTATTAACCGGGCGCAACCATACACGTGTCGGCTCCGGTACAATCGCCGAGCGGGCGGTAAATTTTGACGGCTACACGGGGATTATTCCGAAGACTTCGGCCACCATGGCGGAGGTCTTGAAGCAATACGGATATAAAACCTCCGCTTTTGGAAAATGGCATAACACACCTGCCACCCAGACCACGGCCATGGGACCCAAAGATAAATGGCCCAACGGCTATGGGTTTGAATATTTCTATGGATTTCTCGCCGGTGAAACGTCGCAGTACGAGCCGCGTCTGGTTGAAAATTATAATTACGTGGAGCCACCCCATGACCCCGCATACCACTTAACCGAGGATATGACGCAAAAGGCACTGGCCTGGCTCGATGAGCACCAGGCTTTTTCACCGGACAAGCCTTTTTTTATGTACTGGGCACCAGGTGCGGTGCACGGCCCCCATCATATATTCAAGGAGTGGGCCGACAAATACAAGGGACAGTTTGATGATGGCTGGGATGCTTATCGTGAGCGGACCTACAAACGACAGCTCGAGTTGGGCATTATTCCGGAAAACACGGTACTTACGCCACGTGACGAAACCATGGCTGCCTGGGACAGTATACCCGAAGAGCAGAAAGCGTTTCAGACCAGACTGATGGAAATCTTTGCCGGTTTTGTAGAGCATACCGACACCCAGGTAGGAGAACTGCTTAAGGGACTCGACGAACGGGGTTTAAAGGAAAACACCCTGGTCATCTATATATTTGGCGACAACGGCTCCAGCGCTGAGGGTCAGAACGGCAGTATCAGCGAACTGATGGCCCAGAATCAGATTCCCAACACTATCGAGCAGCAGATCGAAGCACTTGAGAGAATTGGTGGAATCGAAGTACTTGGAACAGCAAAGACCGATAATATGTACCATGCCGGCTGGGCCTGGGCCGGAAGTACGCCGTTTAGGAGCACAAAACTTGTCGCCGCCCATTTCGGGGGAACCCGCAACCCGATGATTGTTTCCTGGCCGAAGAAGATCACGCCGGACGCTACTGTCCGTGATCAGTTTCTTCATGTCAATGATATCGCCCCGACGATCTACGACATTCTGGATATCAGGGCTCCGGAGGTAGTAAACGGCTATGCCCAGGACCCAATCGACGGGACCAGTTTTGCCTATACGTTTGCTGATGCCGGGGCGGAAAACAGGAAAGAGGCCCAGTTTTTCGACAACAACGGCAGCCGCGGTGTCTATCATGACGGCTGGTTCGCTTCGACCTTCGGGCCTTTGTACCCCTGGGTATCCGCCCAGAAGGGACTGGCGGAATGGGATTCAAACAAGGACGTCTGGCAGCTGTATGATTTACGCAACGATTTTTCCCAGGCCCAGGATGTTGCTGCCCAACATCCTGACAAACTGGAAGACATGCAAAACCTGTTTCTCAAAGAAGCCAAAGAGAACAAGGATTTTCCCATTGGTGCCGGTATCTGGCTGCGATTGCATCCAGAAGATCTGGCCACCACCGGTTATTCGAGCTGGAAATTCACCAGCAACACAAACCGGATGCCTGAATTCACGGCACCAGGACTTGGCAGGGTATCCAATACGGTCACAATCGATCTTGAAACAGAAGAAAACGCCAGCGGCGTCCTCTATGCCATGGGCGGTCTTGGCGGCGGCCTGACCCTGTATATGGACAAGGGGCATTTGATCTATGAGTACAATCTGATGATTATCGAGCAGTACAGCGCAAAGAGCAGTGAGCCGGTTTCTCCCGGTAAACACACAATCGAAGTCGTCACGGTCATCGAAGACAACAAACCCGGTGCCTCGGGTACGGTTACCTTGGCCGTTGACGGCAGGGAAGTGGGGAAGGCCGAATTGAAACGCTCGGTACCCCTGCTCTTCACCGCCAGCGAAACCTTTGATGTCGGAACCGATCTCGGCTCACCGGTTTCACTGAACTATGACGACAGGCGGCCCTTTGCCTTTAATGGGAAGATACACTCGGTCAATGTGATTTTGAACTGAGAGAATTCTCTATTTTGTCTGTCCCGGAGAACTTTTTCCCAATTCTTCGCGTGGCGTATTGTGGAGCATAATAACGATGTCGATTTTGAAATTTATTTTCCCGGTTTTAGCTCTATCAGTATGTCTTGGCATAACAGCGTATGCCGAGGAAGGCGGTTCCGGTCATTACCTGCCCGGTTCAATGGCTTCATTTGTTGACGGTGTTCCCGGGGATCCTACCTTTATTGTCCGGATCAACTATATAAACTACACCGGGAGTACGGATATTAACAGAAGCCTGCCGATTGCAGGT
This sequence comes from Desulfocapsaceae bacterium, assembly GCA_963675545.2. GTDB lineage: Bacteria > Desulfobacterota > Desulfobulbia > Desulfobulbales > Desulfocapsaceae > MADRE3. Next base: position 5,101,008 of record CAXXRX010000002.1, on the reverse strand, counting down.
GTAACCGCGTTGAATGTTGATGCCCGCGGTCCAACGCCTATGGATTGACAATGCTCTGGGCACCTGATTGGAAAATAGCAGATACCTGGAGCTATGCCATGTCGGTGACGGTTCCCTGGCTGAGCATGGATGTTGAGGCGGATATCACAAGCTCCTCGTTTCCTGGTTTCCCAAACGTCAGGCGCAGCGACAAGGAGCGTGGCTGGGGGGATATCGTAGCGATGCCGCTGATGCTGAGTCTTAGAAAACAATTCGTGCCGAGATTACCTGTCAATATGACGAATAAAGATAGAGGTTAAACAGTGGACAGAGGGAATTCATGTAAATGTGGAAGTATGGTTGCCATTATTGTCCTGTGCCTGGCATTGACCGGAGCAGGATATGCAAGTGAACTGTCGGCGCTCAGCAGAGCGGTTGTCATCAAGGAGAACATGCAGTCTGCAATTCCGTGGCCGGAGCAGGAGAAAATGGCTGATGAAAAATTACAGTCCCTGCTGGAGAAAACAGGGAAACGGCCCAATATTCTCTGGCTTGTTGTTGACGACATGGGCTTTGGCGATATCGGCGGCCCCTGGGGCGGAGGTGCCCATGTCGGTGCCGCAACGCCCCATATAGATAAAATGGCCGAGAGCGGATTAGCACTGCTCTCAACCTATTCGCAGCCGACCTGTACCCCAACCAGATCAGCCATAATGATCGGACGACTCCCCGTTCGTACCGGACTGATTCGTCCTATTCTTGCCGGTGATACGGTTACCAAGAATCCCTGGGAGGATGAGAGCAGCATCGCCAATATCCTGTCCGAAGCCGGTTATCATACGGTTCTGACAGGTAAGTGGCATACCGGGGAACTGGAGGGGATGAGACCATTTGAAGTCGGGTTTGATGAGTTCCAGGGGTATTATGCTTCCCAGAAGGAATTGACTCAGCAGGTCGACGGGCGCCGCTACCCGGATCTTGTCTATGATAGTGAAAAATTAGCAAGATTTCAGAAAGCAAGCGGCAAAATTGATATGTATTACGGCAGCAAAGGCGGGGGAGAAAACGTTGTCGTTCCGACCACGAGCATCGAGCAGTTTGCCGAGGCTGATCAGATTCTTGCCCAGTTCACCATCGACAAAATTAAAACGTTGGCCGACGCTGATAAGCCGTTTTTTATTGCCCATAATTTCATGCGGGTGCATGCCGACAACCATCCGAGTAAAGAATTTCGGGGGAGCAGTTTCTCCAAGTATCAGTACAAGGACAATATCGTCGAAGTCGATGCGCTGGTGGGACGGATCATGGCTGCTCTTGAAGATGCTGGTGTGATTGATAATACCTTTGTGTTTTTCACCTCTGATAACGGGCCCCAGATGGACAGCTGGCCGGATTCCGGTTATACGCCTTTTCGTGGAGGAAAGGCCTCTGCCTGGGAAGGCGGGGTCCGGGTGCCGGGAATTGCCTATTGGCACGGGATGATCAAGCCCCGTGAAAGCGCCGAACTATTCGATCTCATGGATCTGTTCAATACTTCTGTGCATCTGGCCGGAGCCGACCGGTATATCCCGGATGACCGTTATATCGACGGCATCGACCAGACCAGCTTCCTGATTACCGATGACGGCCGGAGCAGAAGAGAAAACGTCTACATCTGGACGCAGACGGAACTCGCCGCAATGCGCATGAGAGAGTACAAGGTACATTTCACCTTGACTATGGAGCAGAGTACCTTCATGGGAATTGACTACTCTGTCTCGCAAAAGGTGGGTTTGGCCCCATGGCTATTTAATCTCTATATAGATCCCAAAGAGCAGATGCCCGTCGGTCACCGTATGAATCCCTGGCTTGCATCATTGGGGGTTGAGGCCAAACTGCATGCAGCAACTTTTAAAAAATATCCACCAAAGGATATCGGTTTAAAGCAATAGTGCTCCGTATAGCGAGGATGATGTGATGAAGAACACGAGCGTGATATTCTCTATTTTTGTTGCCTTGGTAGTATTGTCTACGCTACCGGTTTATGCAGTCGAGTTAGACAGCTGGCCGCGAGAGGTTAAAATTCCATCAGGGTCGATAACGATCTACCAGCCCCAGGTTGAGTCCCTGGACGGGACTACTCTCAAAGGGCGGGCGGCAATAGCCTATAACGGTCCAGAGCAGGCATCACCTGTGTTCGGGGTGGCATGGTTTACATCTCGTCTGCAGATCGATCGCCAGGAGCGGATCGTGACCTATGAGACGCTTGAAATTACCGACACACGTCTCCCCGAGGATGATGAAAAACATGGCGCTGAATTTAAAAAAGCTGTTCAGGAGGGAATGCAGACCTGGACCCTGGAGTCGTCACTTGATGATTTGACAACTGCGCTGGCTGCCATCAAAGAAGAACAGAAGGCGGCAGCCGACTTGAAGACCGATCCTCCGAAGATCATTTATACGGACCATCCGGCACTGCTTGTTGTCATTGATGGAAAGGCTCTGCTCCAGAAAATTAAAAACAGTCACTACCAGGCAGTGGCCAACACGCCATATCCGTTGTTTTTCGATGATAAAAGCAATAGATGGTTTCTCAATGCCGCCAAAGAGGTCTGGTACAGCAGCGACAGTGTTGATGGCCCCTGGACATTTGAGCAAAAGCCTCCCGCCGATCTCGGCACGCTGGTGGAAAGCAGGGCACAGGCTGATGAATCTCAGGTGCAGAGCAGTGATTCAACGGCTGCTGTCAGCGCCGACAATGCTCCAGCCATCATTGTTGCTCATGAGCCGACAGAGCTTGTCGTGTCTGACGGCAAGGCAGGTTTCGCTCCTCTGACCGACGACTTGCTGGCAATGGCAAATACGGAATCCGATGTTTTTATGGATGTGAAAAGCCAGCAGTATTATCTGGTTATTTCCGGTCGCTGGTATCGTGCGCAATCAATGGACGGCTCGTGGGCGTATATTTCTGCCGATGGACTGCCGCCATCCTTTGCCGATATCCCGCAGGATTCACCATACAGTGATATCAGATCATATGTGGCCGGGACCGATGAGGCACGAGAGGCGGTAATGGATGCTCAGATTCCGCAGACAGCAGCGGTTGCGCGTGGAGTAGTCGATATCAAAGTTGATTATGACGGTGAGCCGAAATTCGAGACAATTTCCGGAACCGATCTGAAGTGTGCCTCAAATAGTTCGGAAACGGTTATTGAGGCCCAGGGTAAATACTACCTGGTAAAAGACGCCGTCTGGTACATTGCCGATAAAGCGAGTGGGCCGTGGCAGGTATCGGACCATGCCCCGGCGGGAATTGCCGGTGTTCCGCCTTCTTCCCCGGAGTATAATACAAAATACGTCTATGTCTACGATTCGACTCCGGATGTCGTTTATGTCGGCTACACCCCCGGTTATGTGGGCAGTTATGTCTATGGCCCGACGATTGTTTATGGCACCGGTTGGTACTACTCCCCATGGGTGTCTCCACGGTTTTATTATCCCCGCCCGGCAACTTGGGGATTCAGTGTTTCCTATAACCCCTGGTCCGGTTGGGGATTCGGGATGAGCTGGAGCTCGGGACCGTTTCATTTCGGTTTTTACAGCGGGGGAGGATACCATGGCCCCGGTTACAGGGGCTGGTGGGGGCCTGGCGGTTATCGACCGGCGTTTAACCAGGTGAATATTAATAATATCAACATAAACAGAAACAATTGGAATAATTTTTCCCGACACAACAATCTCTACCGAAACACGCAGCAGCGGGCCGTGGTCAGGAACACGACAAATGCACGTTCGCTCAGTGCCGGTGACAGGCAGCAAATCAACAATAGAATCGCAGCAGCCGGGCAGGGTTCTTCCGCTCCCGGAGTTGCTAATAATCGCCAGCCTCCAAAAGAGATCAGTAAAGCCGATGTCCGTAACAAGGCTGCCGGTCTGGATCGCCAGGACATTCAGAACAAGGCCGCCGGTATTGACAGGGCTGGTCTGAAAAACGACATTCTGTCGGATGAAAAAGGCAACGTCTATCGCAACAATAACGGGCAGTGGCAGAAACGGACACAAAATGACTGGCAAAACAGTCCCGTGACGACAAAAAGTACCTCAACTACCAGGCAGGCAGTACAACGTTCAGGATATGATCGTTCTTCATCAATTGATCGCCAGCAGTATAGCCGCCAGCGAGCTGCCGCACGTTCTCATGGGGCTCGAAGCCATGGCGGTGGCGGTCGGGCCGGGGGTATGCGACGATGATAACAACTTTTAATGAAAGGATTTTTAGCCGGTTTTACCTGCTGTGAAATGAGGAAAATGAAAAAATTACTTTTTGGCCTGTTGTCGATACTTATTTCCGGATGTACGGGATATCCGAAAAATATCAATCCGGTAAAAGATTTTGATCTCGACCGGTATCTGGGAAGATGGTATGAAATTGCCCGCCTGGACCATTCTTTTGAACGGGGACTGGAAAAAGTCACTGCCGACTATTCACTTCGTGAAGATGGGAGCGTACAGGTCATTAACCGGGGGTTTTCTACCGCCAATCAATCATGGAAAGAAGCCGAGGGACGGGCGCGTTTTGTTCGTGAAGCTGATGAAGGGTACCTCAAGGTTTCCTTCTTCGGCCCTTTTTACGGCTCATACGTTGTTTTTGAGCTGGACGAGGCCAATTATCAGTACGCGTTCGTGGCGGGCCCAAACACGTCGTATCTCTGGCTACTGTCCCGAACACCGGAACCAGACGACGATATTATCAACCGTTTTGTAAAAAAGGCCGAGGTTCTAGGATTTCCAGTTGATGAGCTGATCTTTGTAAATCATGAGTGAAAGTGCGCACTTCTCAGCATCTGTCTGGTGCTGAAAAGCACTTATTCAGATTGTGCTCCAGGATACGCGTCAATCGGATATTCATGCCCGCCGATCAGGGCGAGAATCTTTTCAATTCTGAAAGTAACAAGATAGCGCTGTTCTTCACTGTCTCCGGCAGTCTTTCTTCTCGACAACGTTGAGATCTGTTCCTGATCAGCTGATTCTGAAATTTTGTGAAGATTGACTCGTATGCCCTTCAGACCAGTGGATTCCTCAATGAACATGTAATTTGCATTCGGGTTTGAAGTGATGTTTGCATGCGTCAGCCGGTCTCTCATGATAAAACTTACCCGGTTTTCTTCAAGGAAGTGAGGGCTTGCGTAAATTGCCGAGTTAACCTTTCCGTCTGAATCGGCTGTTGACAGCACGCCGACTCCTGTCGTCTGTGAAAAATAGTCTTTCAGGTTCATTGTCTGTCCTTTCTTGCTGAATAGTTCTTATATGTTCCGGACCGCAGTATAAGTATGCTACCATCGCTCCGTGCCGACGATCTCATTGATGTCTGCGCAATGAGATTGTTCTTCATCGGTGAGATCATCAAAAGATTTTTTGTTGCCGATATTTTCCAGGGCACAGACATATTGCTTGCCGTTGGCGTCATCTATCCAGGTCAAAGTTTCATAACCGCTTTTCATTTGATGACCTCCTTTTGTATTTGTTACCCTCTCTACTATCCTCTGTCTCTAAACTAAGACGTTTGCGATGGTATACAACGGGTGAATAGCAACAGATATATGGTAGTAAATGCTATCATTTTCCCAAAGCGTGCAGCCAGGCACTGCCTCTGGACTTGGTCGTCATAGTGCCGTGATCATAGATAGGATACGACCCCGGGTTTCTCCAGTTTGATGGTTGCTGACAGCCTGCGTACATTTTATGATCATATGAGCGTAATTAACCTTGACACCTTTGTCCGATGATTTTATATTATGATCAAAAGAGCATAAAGGAGAATTGATGCCGCGTCCGAAGAAGACAAGATTCGTTTCAGCATACCCGCTTATCACCGCATTTGTTCCGTACGGCAGGAGTGTCAGCGGGGAGGTTGAGATAACGGTAGAAGAGTTTGAGGCTATACGCCTGAGTGATTTCGAATATCTCGACCAGGAGGCGGCGGCCGGTATGATGGGGGTCTCACGTCACACCTTCGGGCGTCTTCTTGCAAGTGGGCGCTCGATTGTTGCAGACGCGCTTGTTACCGGTAAAATGTTGAAAATTGAGGGTGGAGATTATGAGTTCAGGGGCCTCGGCCAGGGTCGCCGCCGACGCGGCGGTGGGCGTGGTAGAAGATAGTTTACACATGGAGAATACAACGCGGTAAAGGAAATCAAGAGCGTTGATTCGACCATGCACCACTAGACACAGATATAGAGGAGGAATAAAAATGCCAGGATTTGACAGATCAGGACCAATAGGAAATGGGCCAATGACCGGTGGCGCCCGGGGGCTATGCGGCTCCGGTGCCCGTCGGCAAACTCAAACAGACAGTGACGGAAACTTTTTCAGGGGTGGCCTAGGCGGCCGGCGTGGTTTTGGCGGCCGGCGCGGCGGGGGCTTCGGTCGAGGTTTGGGTGTGGCTGCCGATCCGGACTCTGCAGGACCTCAGTCCACCAGCAGAGAGTCACTGGAATATCAAGTCAGTGAACTGCAGAAGTCACTGGAAAAACTTCAGAGAAGACTCGACGAACGTTGATAAAGGCACATCAGAGCGGGGGCATCTAAGCCCCCGCTTCCTTTTCATCACCGCATATCAACAGTTATTGACCGGGCAGTTCTAGAGTTTTATCTCGGTACCGAGAACCCCGAGAAATTTACGTATCCACTCAGGATGCGCCGGCCAGGCTGGGGCGGTAACCAGGTTCTTATGTACATGGGCATTTGAGAATGTCTCATTGTTTGCAACCCATTTCCCCCCGGCACCTTCCACATCGGGGCTGCAGGCCGGATAAGCGGCGCATTCTCTGCCTTCAAGGACGCCAGCGGTAACAAGTATCTGCGGGCCATGGCATACTGCAGCAATCGGCTTGCTGGCAGTGTCGAAGTCGCGAACCAGCTCAAGCACTTTGGCATTGAGTCTCAGGTATTCAGGTGCGCGACCGCCTGGAATAACGAGTGCGTCGTATTCAGCGGCGGAAACACTAGCAAAATCGGCGGTTATCATGAAATTGTGACCGACTTTTTCAGAATATGTCTGGTCTCCCTCAAAATCATGGATTGCCGTCTTGACCGTATCGCCTGCTTTTTTACCCGGGCAGACACTTTCTACTGAATGCCCGACCATCAGCAGCATCTGGAACGGTACCATGGCCTCGTAATCTTCAACGTAATCACCAACCAGCATAAGGATCTTTTTCTGTGCCATCTGTCTTCCTCCTGGATTGAGTTGAGTTGCTCATGCCCTGCATGTCATAGGGATGAAGATAATAATATTTTCAGATTAGGCAATGAGTACCGATTCTTTTACAAGAGCAGCAGACTGCCTGTGGAAACGGCGCTTCGCACCTGTTGATTTTTTTTGAGCCGGTCCCCTGAAACTTTTTAATAGTTTTACTTTTCACCTTTCCTCGCGTATGTTCGCCGGTTAATGCTATGCAGAAGGGGATGGAATATGGTGGTCGCATTTTTACAGGGTTTTGGTACCGGGGGAGGGTTGATTGTGGCTATTGGTGCCCAGAATGCCTTTGTCCTGTCTGAAGGTGTGAGGGGAAACTATCATATCATCATCGCCTTGATCTGTATCCTCTGTGATGCGTTTTTTATAACCCTGGGTGTAGCCGGTGTCGGGTCTACAGTTGCTGCAAACCCGACCGTTTCGCAATGGGTGGTGTGGGCAGGAGCTGCTTTCCTCTTCGTGTATGGGTGCCGTTCGCTGCAATCGGCCATTAAAGGCGGAAGCCTCGATTCAAATTCCCGACCGGTTCAATCTTTAAAGGCGGCGATTGTAGCCACCCTGGCTGTCACCCTCCTCAATCCCCATTTCTACCTGGATACCGTGATTCTTCTCGGCGGCATCAGCAGCAGGTACGACGGGAACAGTCGACTGCTGTTCTGGGCCGGAGCGGTGTGTGCTTCAACCTTCTGGTTTGTCGCCCTGAGTTCCGGCGGGCGACTGCTTGCCCCGCTGTTTCAGAAAAAGAGCGCCTGGCGGATTCTTGATACGCTGGTGTGGATAACCATGTGGAGCATTGCCATCTCACTGCTCATCAATGGCGTTCCTGAGGTGCAGGTGGCAACGTTGTAAATGCGAACCCGGTGCCGTAGCCAGGAATGTCATTTCAGTAAGCGACCAGCCAACAATACTTGTTGAAATTACTTAATGTGTTTACATTGCTGCTGTTGTGCCAGACATCTGTCCCGGCAGATAATCATGCCGTAATCGGTTAAAACGCGGAGGATATAATTATGCAGAAATATGGAGCAGAGTTCTTTGGAACATTCTGGCTGGTACTTGGTGGCTGCGGAAGTGCTGTTCTGGCAGCCGGATATCCTGAAATTGGGATCGGCTGGCTCGGTGTCTCTTTGGCTTTTGGCCTCACCGTTCTGACCATGGCCTTTGCCATCGGTCACATATCAGGTTGCCATCTCAATCCAGCCGTTACCATTGGACTCTGGTATGGCGGTCGAATTGAGGCGCGCCACATTGTGCCATATATCATTGCCCAGGTGCTTGGCGGGCTCGCCGCCGGCGCCGTTCTCTATGTGATTGCCGGTGGACAGCCTGGATTTGATCCGGCCGCAGGTTTTGCAGCAAATGGCTACGGAGAACATTCACCGGGTGGCTATTCGCTGCTTGCCGCCTCGGTAACCGAGGTGGTGATGACCATGATGTTTCTTATTGTTATTCTCGGGGCCACTGATAAACGTGCGCCGGCAGGGCTTGCCCCGATTGCAATCGGGCTCTGTCTGACCTTGATACATCTCATCAGTATTCCGGTTACCAACACCTCGGTGAACCCGGCAAGAAGTACCGGAGTAGCGCTGTTTGCCGGAGGATGGGCAATTCAGCAGCTGTGGCTGTTCTGGATAGCCCCTGTTGTGGGCAGTATTCTTGGGGCGATTGTTTATCGGTTTATCGGCAGCAAGCGTTGAGGGCTGAAATCGTATTTTCCTTGATTTCAGTTAAAAACGTGTCATGAAATTAAGTCGTTACCACTGGGTTCTCTACGCCCTGCTTTCTGCTGCCTGCGTTGCCGTGATGGCCAGTTGTGTGCGCATTGCAATGGCGGAACTCACCCAGAAAGAGGTCGTTTTCTTCCGCTGTTCGATCGGGCTGCTGCTTTTGATTCCGCTTGCTGCAAGACAAAAACTCTCGCTGCGGACAGGCCGTCCCGGGCTGCATTTGCTCAGAGCAGTGTTCGGTATAGCTGCAATGTATTCTTATTTTTATGCAATCGGCCACCTGCCGCTCACCGATGCGGTGCTGCTGTTTTATACCTCACCGCTGTTTGTTTCCCTGTTTGCCTTTCTCTGGCTCAAGGAGGCTTTAAGCCGGAGACGAAAACTGGCTGTTTTTTTCGGGTTGATCGGTGTGTTCCTGCTGTTTCACCCGTCATCTTCTATCGCTTCTCCAGCAGGACTCGTCGGGCTTTTCTCAGCGTTGTTCGTCGGCCTGGCCATCATATCGGTCAAGAAGTTGTCTGTCACTGAGCCAAGCCTTCGCATCGTTTTCATATTTTCGATATGTGCCTGCATCATTTCGGTTCTACCGGTATTCGGAGAATTCAGGTTTCCGTCAGGAAAAATCTGGCTATGGCTGCTGGCGATCGGTATGCTGGGTAATCTCGGACAGCTGAGCCTTGCCTGGGCATACCGGTTGGCCCCAGCCTCGCAGGTATCGCCACTCGGGTACAGCAGCCTGTTGTTTGCCGGTATAATCGGTTATTTCATCTGGCATGAAATTCCAGACATCTGGACGGCTGCCGGAGCAATTCTTGTTGTGGCAGCCGGTATGCTGGTTGCCGGTGAACGTATCGAACCTGTTCCACCTGTATCCCCACTTGCGCCGGGGCCTCCGGTTATCTGAAGGTAGAAGGACCCTCCACCCGCCTCAAAAGACTGAAAAATTCTTAACTTTTCCGAAAAGATCAATATTGAGCAATTAGTTCCAGAACAATATTGAGAAATATAAGATGTTTTTTTTGTACGTATTCACAAATATTTGATTGTTGGTCGAATGCTGGGAGGAATATTTTTCATCAAGTTTTTTGTTGACAGTATTGTCGACAATGTGGTCTTCTATTAAAAATTGAGGCAAATACGTTGAAGATTATCCATCCGCTTGCGTAAGACGCATCCAGCGTTTTAAAACCAAACCATCAGGAATTATGTGGTTAGTTGTTTTATTGAAATTGTATAAGACCTTTAGCAATTGAACTTTAGCCCTGTCGCGCAAAGCGGCCTGGCTAATAATAAGCAGGGGCTCCTCGCCGTTTGGCGATAGTCTTGGAACACGCACTTAAGCGACAACATTAAGAGGAGAGATGAGAATGAAATTCACTAAAGCATTGCTGACGTTTGCTGTAGCCTTTCTGATTGGTATCAATGCCCTCGGTGTGGCGCATGCAGAAGGATATGCCGCCGGCGACAAGATTAATGTCCTGATCGGTTTCAAACCCGGTGGTGGATCAGACAATCTTGCGCAGCTGGTTGAACCGTTCCTTGCCAAGGCAATGAATGTCACGTTTGTCAATCAATACATTCCAGGTGCTGCCGGGGCTATTGCCTGGACTAAGCTGGGAAATTCTACAAAGAATGACGGCTACACGATAAGCATCACCAATTCACCGATGATCGTAGCCAACTATCTGCTTAATTCGGAAATTAAGTACAATGTCAAACAATTTGAGCCGATCGCCAATGTCGTCACCGATCCCGGTATCCTGGTCGTTGGCAAAGACAGCCCCTATAAAACTGCCGAAGAGTTTTTTGCGGCGGCCAAGGCTAATCCTGACACACTCACGGTCGGTAACTCAGGGGTTGGCGGTGATGATTTCTTCTCGAGTATTTTCCTGGAGAAAATGACAGGCGTCACTCTGAAAAAGGTTCCCTTCAAGGGCGATGGTCCGTCGATGACCGCAGCAATGGGCGGCAAGATAGATGCCAGTTCCAACAACCTGGGCACCGTCTTTCAACAGATCGAGGCCGGCAACCTGCGGGCGCTCGCCATCTATTCCGCCAAGCGTAATCCGCTGGTGCCCGACGTTCCGACCATGAAAGAACTCGGCTATAACCTGGACAATGGCTCTTCACGAGGTTTCAGTGCCCCAGTTGGCATTCCTGCCGACAAACGTGCAGCTCTGATCGCCGGTTTTGAAAAAGTCCTGTCCGATCCTGAATTTCTGGCAGAGGCCGAACGACGGGCTCAGATAATCAACCCGATTATCGGAGATGATTATAAGAACATGCTCTTCAATATGGAAGATGAATACAAGCCTATAGTTGAAAGCGTCAAGTAACCACGGTTTCCTGATGTAATTCTACGCTAATTTCTTTATTTGTTTCGAGTTGGGACGGCCTAGACCAGGGCCGTCCCGTGTCGGCTCGAACAGGGATACTATGCCATGCCTTACATTTTCGTTGCGGTAGGTGTCTGGGTATTGTCGGGGCTGTTCTATACATCATCGTTGACCATGCCGCCTGCCGCCTATCACATGCCGCGGATTCTCGCCGTATTTGTATCTATTCTGGCGGTCATGATGGTCGTCGATGTTTTTCTGTTCAAGCGCCGTAACCAAAATGCGGAAGCCCTGGGCGCCGTTGCGGATGTCACGGCCCCTTATACTGGTGGCTTTTTCGATGGCGTGAATGTGCTTCGGACGGGCGCGTTCTTGGCCATGGTTATCATCTATATTCTGCTGCTCGAATCGGTTGGGTATTTTATCATGACCCCCCTGTTCCTGATCGGCTCACTCTCCCTTCTGCGAGCCTCCCGGACGTGGATAATGGTAGCGATCAGCCTCGTGGCTCCAATGATCGTCTATTTGATTTTTGTCACCTTTCTTGACCTGCCGATGCCAATGGGATTGATGCAATGATTGAAAATATTCTTATAGGGCTGAACAACGTTCTTTCCATCCAAAACATTTTCGCTATTTTCGGGGGAACAGTTCTCGGCCTTTTTGTCGGAGCCATGCCAGGCCTTTCGGCTACCATGGCCATCGCCTTGTTGCTGCCGCTAACTTTCGGCATGGTACCAGCTACCGGCATCAGTATGCTGGCGTCGCTTTATTTGGCGGCCATGTATGGCGGTTCCATTGCTGCAATTCTTCTGCGGACACCGGGGACCCCGGCGGCGGCGGCGACGATAATGGATGGCTATCCGCTTGCCGCTCAGGGAAAAGCGGGAAAGGCCTTAGGGGTTTCTTTGGTTTCGTCCTTCATCGGTGGTACCATCAGTGCTATCGGCTTAATGACCATTGCGCCGACCCTGGGCATGGTCGTGCTGGAATTCGGTCCTGTAGAGATGTTCTCGGTAGCCGTCCTGGGCATTACTATCATCGCTTCCCTTTCCCAGGGCTCGACTATCCGTGGCCTCTTTGCCGGCGGGCTTGGTTTGCTGTTGGCCATGGTTGGCATGGACGTGACGACGGGTACCCCCCGGTTTACCTACGGTATGTTGAATTTGTTTGAGGGCGTCCCCTTTACCGTGGCTTTGATTGGGCTTTTTTCCATTCCCCAGGTGATCCGGCTCATTCAGGCTGACGAACAGGCCAAGAAGCTGATCAGCAAGGTGACGGACCGTATGCTGCCTACTCTGGCCGAATTCAGGCACCTTCTGCCCAACATTCTCCGGTCCGGCGTGATCGGCATGTTCACCGGTTTGATTCCTGGTGCCGGAGGTGATACGGCCTGCTGGTTTGCCTACAACGAGGCGAAGCGGTTTTCTAAACAAAAGGAAAAATTCGGGACCGGATTTATTGACGGTATCGCCGCGCCGGAAGCTGCAAACAATGCGGTAGTGGGCGGGGCGCTGGTGCCGACCATTGCCTTGGGAATTCCCGGTAGCTCATCGACAGCCGTACTCATGGGGGCCTTGATGGTGCACGGCATCTTACCGGGGCCGACCCTGATGACCGAATACGCGGACGTGACCTATACCCTGATCTGGGCGGTGTTGTTTGCCAACTTTTCCCTGCTTTTCGTGGGTTTGGCTTTTACCCGTGTCAGCGTCTATGTGACGCAGATCCCCAACCGGGTGATTGCTCCGATCATCGTCGTGCTCTGCGTCATCGGTTCTTTTGCCATCAACAATAGCGTGTTCGACGTCGGCCTGATGCTGATTTTCGGGATTGTCGGTTATGTGTTTGACCGGTTGCGTATTCCCACGGCACCCATGGTACTGGGATTGATCCTCGGGCCGTTGCTTGACGGCAGTCTGCACCAGTCGCTTATGATCGGTGATGGAAGCTATCTTATTTTCCTTAAGAGCCCGATTTCGGCCTGTTTGCTGGCCGTTGCCTTGATCTCAGTCATCCAGTCCACGCCTGCCGGACTTTGGCTGGGACGCTTTTTTCGCGCCGTTTTCAGGCGTAAGAGAGTGGGGCCAACAGAATAGGACCACGAGTTACGTTATAAAATGCTGTAGATTTGCTCAATCCAGAAAAAGTGAGAAATTATAAAGAAATTTCGAATACTTGAAAATATATGCTTTAGATCCACCTGCAGACAATTCTGTCAACATTAGAATGCAGCCGTTTACATCAGTCAGCGACTGAGGATTTGAATGAGGGAACAGATGGAAAAGATAGGATTTATTGGGCTCGGAACCATGGGGAAATGGATGGCTCTGAACATGATGAGAGCAGGCTATGACTTGATGGTTACTGATACCAGTCCTCAAGCGGTAAAATTTCTGGCGGATCAAGGCGCCGCCGTGGCCACTACGCCTGCAGAGATGGCATCACAGGTTGACTGGATCTTTCTTAGTGTCCCCGATACTGGTGTCGTCGAGTCGGTGGTTCTTGGTGAACATGGCATTCTTGATGGCGCCAAAGAAGGCTTGGTGGTGGTCGATTTGAGCACTATAAACTATCTGGCGACTCTGGAGATTGAAAAAAAACTAAAGAAAAAGGGTGTGATTTTTTCGGATGCCCCAATTTCCGGAATGGAAGCGAGAGCTCAGGAAGCAACGCTGACCGTTATGTTTGGCGGCAGGAAAGATATCTTCGAATTGGTGCTGCCAGCTCTTGAAGCGATTGGTAACAAACAGATTTACATGGGTGAAATAGGATGCGGGCAATTGACCAAATTGATCAACCAACTGCTTTTTAATATAAGCGCAGCTGGTATAGCCGAGGTCTTGCCGATGGCTGTCAAGCTGGGACTCGATCCTGAAAAGGTTACTCAAGTGGTGACAACAGGAACCGGCCGCAGCTTTGCCGCTGAATTTTTCTTGCCGTTAGCGCTTGAAGACCGTTTTGATCAGGGATATCCCTTAAAAAGCGCTTATAAAGATATGATCAGCGCTGCTGAAATCTGCGCCCACGAGAAGATACCGCTACCAATGGTTCAAGCTGCCACAACGACATTTCAGATGGCGTTGGCCAATGGTCTTGGTTCGGAAAGTAAGGGCGCGTTGATAAAGGTATTCGAAAATCTTCTGGGAATTGAATGTAGAAATAGTAAGAAGTCGGAATAAACCAAAATCGGGAACACTCTTTCCTCTGTAGCTCTTGACTAGCGTTCGATCTTGAGATGAATGTCATTGTTACTGACTATCAATAGTGAAAAATTATGGATACTCGGCCAAAACCGCAGACAAAGGTCCAGACTGTAGCTCGGGATCTTGAGGTCGATATCGTTCTGGGCCGTCTTTACCCGCGTGAGCGGCTGGTGGAGGAAACACTGGCCAGGCGCTTTGAGACAACGCGGCATGTAATCCGTCAGGCCCTGAATGAGCTTGAACGTGCAGGGCTGCTTGTGCGTGAGGCAAACAAAGGTACCACTGTCTGCGAATACAGTGCTGAAGAGGTCAATCAGCTTTACCAGATGCGCGAGTTTGTGGAACGTCAGGCAGCACTGTTGATTCCTCTGCCTGTCAATGACGAAGATTATGCAACATTGAAAACCATCTGTGATGAACATGCAACGGCAATTGCCCATGAAGATATGCTGCGTGTGGTCTCTGCTAACAAAAAGTTTCACCAGGTTCTGTATCGATTGTGTGGAAATATTTTCCTGGCCGATGTGATTGACGAGATGGCAAAAAAGGCAAATCTTGTTCGTTTTACTTCCGGTACCGATCTGCACCTTCTGAAACAGGCACGTGATGAGCATTTTCAAATACTTGATGCCCTTCGTGCCGTTGACAACAGCACTCTTGCAGATATCTGTGTGAGTCACCTCGAGCCCTCCCGCCAGAAGTACCTGGAAAAACGGGGGCATCTTTTCTAGCCATGCCAACCGCTAATAACAACCAATAGAATAACAGAGGTAGGTGAATGAATAACGCAAAACTCATGAGCGGAGTGTTGTCGCCGGTGCTCACTCCTTTCGATGAACACCTGAACCCGGATGCGGAAATGTTGATCAGGCAGTGCCGCTGGCTGGTTCGCAACAACGTAGGCCTTGCTGTTTTCGGCACAAATTCCGAAGCTAACTCAATGAGCACAGCAGAGAAGATATTTTTGCTGGAAAAACTGGTGGAAGCCGGTCTGCCGGTTGACAGGATGATGCCGGGAACCGGATGCTGCGCTTTGCCGGATACCGTTGAATTGACCAAGCGTGCAGTCGACTTGGGCTGTGCAGGTGTGCTGATGCTTCCGCCTTTTTACTATAAGGGTGTCAGTGATGACGGTCTCTATCGTTCTTATGCAGAAGTTATAGAACGAGTTGGAGACAGTCGTCTTCACATCTACCTCTACCATATTCCGCCGGTGGCCCAGGTATCGATTTCAATTCCGTTGATCGAGCGTCTGCTTCGCGATTATCCTGGTACGGTTGTTGGAATTAAGGACAGTTCGGGTGAATGGACCAACACGAAGGCAATGCTGGAATTGTTTAAGTCTGAAGCGTTTCAGATTTTTCCCGGATCAGAAACATACCTGCTGGATGGCATGCGAAATGGTGGTGCGGGGTGCATCAGTGCCACAGCCAATGTGAACCCCAAAGCCATAGCCCATCTTGCCGATACCTGGCAGCAGAATGATGCCGATCAGCAGCAGGAAAGACTGAATAGTGTGAGGAGTGTGTTCCAGAGATACACTATGATTCCGGCAATGAAAGCAGCTGTTGCTTACCATTCAGGCGTTAGCGGCTGGAGCCGTGTACGCCCACCGCTGACTGAACTGGACGCGGAAGCGTGCAACTCACTTATCGAAGCACTGGACGGTGCAGGGTTTGCAATGACAGGGCTGGGACAAGATCATGACTGAGAAGACTGAAAAGAAAATAGATGGTGTGGTGATTCGCCTGCACCCTGATGACAATGTGGTGATTGCGGTAGAAGAGATCAATGCCGGGGATGCTGTTCCCAGCGAGAATATCACCAGTTTGCATAAGATCTCAGCCGGTCATAAGATTGCCACGCGGTTGATAAAAAAGGGAGAACCGCTCCGCAAGTACAACACGGTTATCGGTTTTGCCGGAGTAGATATAGAGCCCGGCTCGTCGGTTCTCAATCATAATGTACTATTCCGTGATATTGACCGCGATTATGCCTATGCAAGCGAATACCGGCCGACGGAATTTGTTCCCCAAAATCAGCGGGCTACATTTCAGGGAATTGTCAGGGAAGACGGCAGGGTGGCAACCCGTAATTATATCGGTATCTGCTCAACGGTTAATTGTTCGGCAACAGTCGTTCGAAAAATTGCCGACTGGTTTACTCCGGAAAAACTGGTCGACTATCCCAATGTTGATGGTGTCGTCGCCTTCAGCCACCCCCTCGGCTGCGGTTGCGAGATGACCGGCGAGGCAATGGACCAGCTGCGCCGGACAATTGCCGGATTTGCAACGCATGTGAATCTGGCAGCGACGCTGATCGTTGGTCTCGGATGTGAGCGAAACCAGATATCGGATCTGCTTGAGTCGCATGATCTCAAAGCTGGTCCCAAACTGCTGACGTTCACCATGCAGGAAGAAGGTGGTACGCGAAAGACCATAGAAGCAGGTGTTTCCGCGGTTAAAAATCTGTTGCCTGAAGCGAACCAGGTAAAACGTGAAACGGTCCCGGTGAGCCATCTCATCTTAGGCCTGCAGTGTGGAGGATCCGATGGTTTTTCTTCGATCACCGCAAATCCCGCGCTTGGCGCAGCTGTTGATATCCTGGTGAGGCACGGAGGTACGGCAATTCTCAGTGAGACACCTGAAGTTTACGGTGCCGAGCACACGCTTACCAGGCGCGCTGTTTCAGTGGAAGTGGGTAAAAAGCTTATCGATCGCATCCGCTGGTGGAAAGATGTTTATGCGGTCGGACGCGATGTGCAGATTAATGGTGTCGTCAGTCCCGGCAATCAGGTCGGAGGACTGGCGAATATCCTGGAAAAATCCCTGGGATCTGCAATGAAAGGCGGAACCGGACCATTGATGGAGGTCTATAAGTACGCTGAAAAGGTAGACACCAGGGGGCTGGTATTCATGGACTCACCGGGCTATGATCCGCCCTCGATAACCGGTGAGATCGCCGGCGGGGCAACGCTGATTGCCTTTACGACCGGTCGAGGTTCCATGTTTGGCTCAAAGCCTTCACCGTGCATCAAATTGGCCACGAATACTCCAATGTACCGGAGGCTTGAAGAGGATATGGACATTAATTGCGGAGAAATTCTTGATGGCAGAAAAACACTTGAAGAGATGGGGCAGGCGATCTTTGAGTATATGATCGCAACCGCCTCCGGTCAGAAGAGCAAAAGCGAACTACTTGGCCTTGGAGACAACGAGTTTGCCATCTGGGATATCGGCATCATGGGCTGAAAAATCATGAAACAGTATTGAACATAATTTTGAATGTGAGCTTAGTAAACGGGGGCAGGTGATATCATGAAACTACCGCAAATGGCGATAATTGAGCAGCAGTTTGATTCCCAGATGATTGATGATGTCGAAGCAGCTGTTATCCGGCAGATATCGGAGTTGAATCTTGGCGACAGGGTCAGTGAAGGAGATACAGTTGCTGTAACCGCAGGTAGCAGGGGTATTGCTCATATCGATATCATTACCAGGGCTGTTGTTCATGAGTTGAAAAAACTCGGCACGTACCCCTTCATTTTTCCAGCTATGGGCAGCCACGGTGGAGCTACCGCTGAAGGGCAGGTTAAAGTCCTCGCCGGTCTTGGCATTACAGAAGAATTTGTCGGTTGCCCCATTAAAAGCGATATGGAGCCTGCCTACCTGGGAATGGCAGCTGCCGACTACCCGATTTACGTGGACCGCAATGCCATGGCTGCAGACCACATCGTATTGGTCAATCGCGTCAAGGCGCATACCAAATTTAAAGGTGCGGTTGAAAGTGGGCTGATGAAGATGATGGCTATCGGTATGGGCAAGCAGAAGGGGGCTTCTTATTACCACAAGGCTGCAGTGAGATTGACCTTCCAGAAAATCGTCGAGAGCGTGGGTGTTGAAGTTATGAAACGCTGTCCTGTTCTTTTTGGCCTGGCGGTTGTTGAAAATGCTTTCCACGAACCGTGCGTGATCAAGGCTTTCATGCCTGATAATCTTCTGGAAGGTGAAATTGAACTTCTGAAAATCTCTAAACAGCGCATGGCACGGCTGCCGTTTGAGGAGATTGATGTATTGATCGTCGACCAGATCGGCAAGGATATCTCCGGCATTGGCATGGACCCGAATGTCACCGGCAGAAACTATGATCTGCTCGGTGATTTTACTACCAGGCCACGGGTTAAGCGTGTTTTTGTTCGTGATTTGACAGAAAAAAGTGACGGTAACGCCAACGGAATCGGTTTGGCTGATTTTACGACCACTCGTCTGGTTGATAAAATAGATCGACCGAAAACCTGGATGAATGCAATAACCGGGATCAGTCCGGAAAAAGGTGCTGTGCCGATTTATTTTGATACTGATGAGGAGGTCCTGGCAGCCTGCTTTGAGACAATCGGGGATACACCTTCCGAACAGGCCCGGGTTGTGCACATACAAAACACTATGGACGTGCAGCATATTTCTGTATCCAAGGCGTATGCAGACGAAATTGCCTCCAACAGCAAACTGAAGAGATTGACTGACTGGAAAGAAATGGAAATTGATTCAGCGGGGAATATTACAGCGTGTTATTCGCTGTTCAGTAATGCTGACAGAGAATTCAGCCGATAAGAACAGAGATTTCATTGACGGTTAAGTGCTATGGACTTCATGCTCGCCATATCCATTCCGGAACGCTGGACAATGTGGGACAATTGAAGTACGGTGCTTTTCCATTGTGCCGCCGGTCAAGACTGATATGCGCCCAGAATTAAAGGAATACCATGACCCCAAGAAGCCCGTTGTCCATTTTCCGATCTTCGAAGGAAGATGCCGTTGTCGAAGCAGAGGTAAAGACGCCGCAAACTGAATCGGCGAGCTACAAGCTTTCCTATACCGATATTGACTTTCTCACCAGGGAAGAGCTTCGTCCGGTCCGACTTCAACTCGAGCTGCTGAAACCGGAACTCCTGCAGATCGAACATGGCATTGAGGCGACAATTGTTATTTTTGGGAGCAGCAGAATCCCTGATAAAGAAGAAGCTCAGAAGCGACTGAAAAAGGCGCGGCAGGATGCCGCAGTCGATCCCGAGAATAAAAAAAATCAGCAACGGGTTGCGATCGCCGAGAACGTCGTAAAAAAATGTCATTATTACGAGGAAGCGAGAAAACTGGGTGCATTGTTGTCCGATACCAGTATCGCCAGTTCTGGAAAGCATCTGGTTGTTGTAACAGGCGGCGGGCCCGGTATCATGGAAGCAGCAAATCGGGGCGCTCACGACGTGGGCGCAGAGAGTGTCGGGTTCAATATTGTGCTGCCGCATGAACAGGCACCGAATCCCTATATCACTCCTGAACTCTGTTTTCAGTTCCACTATTTCTCGGTGCGTAAGATGCAGCTGCTGATGCGGGCTCAGGCACTGGTCGTTTTCCCCGGCGGGTTCGGGACAATGGACGAGCTATTTGAAACGCTCACCCTGATACAGACGAAAAAGATTCAGCCGCTACCGGTGTTACTCTTCGGCAGGGAATTCTGGACGAAACTGATAAACTTTGATTTTCTGGTCTCCGAAGGAGTCATATCAGCTGAAGATCTTGATATCTTTACGTTTGTAGAAACCGCCGAGGAGGCTGCTGAAATCCTTCGCCGGTTTGTCAGCTGCAGATAACCGTTTTCTGACAACTCAAGGCATTATGTATGGTAGTTTGATTCCGGCAACGGCCCGCACATGAATACCTGACCGGATACGGCCATGAAGCCATTTCCCAGAGCTCAGGCTTGCTTTACTGAAAAAAGGATTGTTTTCCGATCGGGTCCTTCATTTTGCAGCTTTTCTGAAATACAGCGGGACGATAGCGAACCACTCCAGCCGTTTGTCGAGCTGGATTGCAATGCCGTCAGCATCGGTACGAACAATTTTTCCACGGAGGTTGTTGATTTCAAGCTCGCTGTGGTTCCCTTCTATGACGATCTGGATATCGCAGGAGCCGGTTAATTCGCTATTGTCGTCCAGTTTGATGAACAGGCTGCGCATGCTGATGTCGCGTATCGTCCCGCAGAATTCTCTGCCGTTTTCCGTGAGCTCGCCATACGCTCTCGGGGTAAACAGCATCCTCGTGGAAGAACGTCTTTCTTCATGTATATTCATAGCTTCCGTATCGACTGTAAAAAGACCAGGATTCATCGCACTGATAATGGTGGCAGATCAGCTCAGCTCATCGTTTCATTTATTCTGCAATAGTAGCATACTTGATCGATGTATTTAAAACACAATTTCAGTTTTTCAGCTGCAAAAGTGTGCAGGAGGGTAAATGCCCGACAAACAGTTATTATCCGGAACCCTCTTTTTTTCAGGCAGATCGATGCCGCCGAAAATTTTAATGACGGCACTGTCGTCTTCATGACCGTAACCGGCATTACTTGCCGAGGTAAACATCTGAAAAGCAGTGCTGCCGAGGTGGAGCGGGAATTTGATTGACTGGGCGGTAGTGGTGACCAGGCCGAGATCCTTTACAAAGATATCGACCATTGACTGTGGTTTGTAGTCTCCGTCCACTACATGCTTCATCCTGTTCTCAAACATCCAGGAGTTGCCGGCGGCATTGGTGACCACTTCATACATCAGCTCAAGCGGAATATTGGCTTTTGCCGCCATGGCCATCGCCTCGGCACCGGCGGCTATATGTATTCCGGCCAGTAGCTGGTGGATGATCTTGACGGTAGATCCCATGCCGATCTCCGGGCCGATCCGGTAGACCTTGCCTCCTGTTGCTTCAAGAACCGGCTGGAGCCTGGCAAAGGCAGAATCCGAACCGGAAGCCATGATGGTCATCTCTCCGTTCTCGGCTTTAACTGCACCACCAGATACCGGCGCGTCAAGCATCAGCAGATCTTTCTCTTTGAGTTGCCCGTTAATTTCACGCGCGTCTTCGGCGGAGATCGTTGCAGAGACCATGACGGCAGTGCCCGGTGGCAGGTGATCGGCAAGTTTGTTCTCAAACAGTACCGTCTTCACCTGTTCGGCGTTGACAACGAGCAACAAAACAGTGTCGAGTTCAGCGGCAAAATCCAGACTGTCGTGAGAGACCCCTTGTGCCCCGAACTCCTTCAGTGCCTGGAGCGCGTCGTTGTTGATATCTACCCCGTAAGTGCAGAGGCCCGCCCTGATACATGATCGTGCCGCACCCATACCCATGGAACCAAGACCGATAACTGCAACCGTGTGTTTTTGATCGTTCATCTCCTGCCTCTTGAAATTGTTGTACATTCACCGGGTACTGCAAGATATGATCGCAGTCCGGAAGATAGTTCCGTCGATCAGGCTGTGTGGAACCGAACCATGGTTTCCATCAGCTCTGTACAGTCCGGGAGTACTGTCGTGTCCTCGGGAAACGCCACCTCGCTCTGGATACCGATAAATGGCATGCCTGTCTCCCGTGCCGCATCATAGTCAGTGAGGGCGTCTCCGATAAAGAAACAATTGCCTACCTCCAGCTGGTATCTATTGACAAGTGTCCGTATGTGTTCAGGTTTTTTAATAGGTGCACCCAGCACTTCTTTGAAATAGTGAGCCATGTTCCGGCGTTTGACGACGTCAATCAACTCGACTTCGGGTGTGCCTGAAATGATGAACAGCGGGATGTGCTGAAAATGGGCCTTGACAAACTCTTCGGCTCCGGGAACCCATCTGGTATTGACCACTTTCTCAAAAACCAGTTCCGAATATTTCCGGACATGTTCCTCTATTTCTGCCTCTGAAGACGATTCTTCAATAATCGTATCGTGGGCGTATCTGATTTTTTCCACCCGGCTGATACCGCCATGACGCTGGTGGTGGGCAACAACCTTTGTTACAACTGCGGGGCCGTAGTCTTTGAACAGCTCTTTGTAAGCGTTGGTCTTGGTCTCGGTTGAGTCAACGAGAACCCCGTCAAAATCAAAAAAATATGCTGAGTTTTGTTTATACATGGTGCTTGTGTTTTGCGCAGGAGAAACAATAAAACTGCTTGACATCATAAGGTGCATCATACATATATGTGACATGTAAGACGTATTACAACTCACGGGTAATGTCAATATCAATTTCAACTAACCGGGATTGTACCATATGAGGCTGAAAACGAAACGGGCTTTGATTACCGGCGGTGCGCAGGGCATCGGCCTTGCCATAGCACAGAGGTTCTGCAGCGAGGGTGCTTCAGTCTGGCTGGCGGACGTCAACAGGGAAGCGGGTATTGCTGCAGCTTCAGCAATACAGCAGAGCGGCGGCACGGCAACGTTTGTGTGTCTTGATGTCAGTGATGAGACGAGCTGGCTTGAAGCATGTTCCGGGATTGTAGATGAGGCCGGCGGCCTTGATATTCTGGTGAACAATGCCGGCATAAATATCCGCAAAACGATCGAGGAGATGAGCGGGGATGAGCTTGACCGGATGTATGCGGTCAACATCAAAGGACCCTTTCTCGGGATCAAATATGTCCTGCCGATAATGAAGGCTGGCGGCGGCGGGTCTATTATCAATATGTCGTCCGTCTGCGGGCTTATAGGGCATCTCTATACGCCGGAAGCCTATACAACGGCCAAGGGTGCCCTGACAACCCTTACCAAGGCCGTTGCCTCCCGCTACGGCAGGTATAATGTACGCTGCAATTCCATCAATCCCAGCACGGCTGATACCCCGCTGGTCCAGGAGATGCTGAAGAATCCGCAGTGGCGCAAAGAGCGTCTTGGAGAAGTACCGCTCGGCAGGATGGCCGGGGTGCATGATATTGCTGCAGCGGCGCTTTATCTGGCCTCCGAAGAGGGGAGTTTCATCAACGGTGTTGCCCTGCCTGTGGATGGCGGAGTTACCGCCTATTGACAGGTTTCTGGCTAGGGCTGGCGGATTGGCAATACCGGTGAATGGCGTATTCTCGAATGTCCGTAGCTCGTGGAGATAACGACTTGAGTTCTTCCCCGATAAAAATCATAAAAAGCGAGAAGGTTCATGCTCAGGTCTATGAGCAGTTGAAAACGCTCCTGCTGGAAGGTCACTGGAAAGCCGGTGAAAAGATACCTTCCGAGGCTGAGCTCTGCCGTCTTACCGGTGTCAGCAGGGTGTCCGTCAGGACAGCGCTTAAGTCCCTTATCGCCCAGGGGTTTTTGACCTCACGCCAGGGGGATGGAACTTTTGTCGTTGATGTCTCGGTCGACATGAATATGGATCTGCTGGTTCCGATAATAGGTCTGGACAAGCGGAATATTCTCGAGGTTCTGCAATACCGTAAAATTCTGGAAGTGGGAATTGTACCGCTCATCTTCGAGCATATTACCGAAAAAGAGCTCAAGGAACTCGAATGCAACCTTGTGGAGCTCGAACAGACACCGGAAGGAGAAATTGAAACAATCACCGAGCTGGATCTTGAATTTCACCGGATGCTCTGCAGAATTTCAGGTAACTCCCTGATTATCAAGGTGAACCGGATTCTCGGAAATCTTTTCAGAAAATCAATGGAAGATGTGGTCGTTGCTCTTGGCAACCAGACCGGCAGGAAATATCACAGACGGATATTCGAGGCGATCCGTGAGGGCAACCAGAAAAAAACAACGGAACTGGTACGGGAGCATATTGAAAATACCATAGAGAGTATAGAGCGAGCAAAGTTAAGAGGTACGTCATGACCATTCGCCTGGTCATTGTCCCCAGATAAACATAATTGCATGAGAGATGAAAAATGAACGAAGCGACATTAATTGAAGAGTTGATCACCTACAGTAAAATCTTATACGAACGAAAACTGATTCACGCCACCGGCGGCAATACCAGTGTTCGGGACGGCGATATCGTCTGGATAAGCCAGACCGGGGCCAAACTCGGAGAGCTCACGGAAAGCGAGATTGTAAAGGTTGACCTGAACGGAACCGTACTCGATGGCAGCAGGCCGTCAAAGGAAATGGGTATGCATCTGGCGATGTATCGGGCGCGTCCGGAAGCAGGCGCTGCAATCCACGCTCACCCGACGTTTTCAATTGCTTTGTCGACCCTGATAAGCCAGGAGAGCGAAGACGCCATACCGCCCTATACCGCAGCCTTTTATGTGCGGGCAGGACGTGTCCCGATGATCGCCTACCACGGTTCCGGGGCTCATTCTCTTCACGAAGCGGTGGATGCGCTTGCCCCCAGATACCATGCCCTCCTGTTGCGCCAGCATGGGTTACTTGTCGCCGGCAAAGATATGGCTGATACCCTTGGAATCGTAGAGGAAATTGAACAGTGTTGCCAGGTGGCCGTGGCGGTCGGCACGGCCGGGGAGTGTCTCACAGAATCAGAGCGCGCCGTTATTGATGCGGCCCTGGGCAGGTCCTGGAACTAGTCCTTTAATCAGGAGGCTGATATGAACCCACTATTACTGGCTTTTTATGGGGACGACTTTACCGGTTCCACCGATGCCATGGAGGCATTGACCATAAACGGTGTGAAGACAGCACTGTTTATCGGTCACCCGACGCAGGAGCGACTGAACAAGAGTCTGCCGGATCTTCAGGCTGTCGGTATTTCGGGAGTCAGCAGGACGATGACGCCGAAGCAGATGGACCAGGAACTGCCGGAGCAACTGGCGCTGCTCAACGGTCTCAATCCCCGGCTGATTCATTATAAGGTCTGTGCCACCTTTGACTCTTCGGCCGCAATCGGCTCACTCGGACATGCGGCGGATATTGCCTTTAATGTTATTGACCCGGACTATGGCGTCATCGTTCAGGGGGTTCCGCTGCTCGGTCGTTATATTGTCTTTGGCAATCATTTCACCGTATACGGGGACGAGAGATTCAGACTTGATCGCCACCCGGTGATGAGCAGACATCCGATCACACCAATGAAAGAAGGTGATATCCGGCTGCATTTTGCCACCATGTCGGAGAAAACGGTCAAACTCATTGATCTGCTTCACCTTGGCGAGTCCTATGATGCCTTGTCGGAGCGCTTTGATCGATATGCGAAGGACAATGATATAATTCTCTTCGATACCCTTGATGACGGAAATCTCCTGCAGATCGGCCGGCTGCTGCATGACAAATCGGCGGACGGCACCATTTTTGCTGTCGGTTCCTCCGGCTTTGAGTATGCTATGGCATCCTACTGGCGGGAACAGGGGATTATCGATAAACCGCAGGATTTCCCGTCAGTCGGCCCGGTTGATCAGTTGATCGTTATGTCAGGCAGCGCAGCGGAGAACACTGCCGAGCAGATCAGGTATGCCGTCTCACACGGATTTGAGGGTATTGCTTTAAATACCGATCTCCTGGTTAATGAAGAGACGGCGGCAGCTGAGGTACAGCGAGCCGTCGGCAAGGCACTTGCGAGTCTTGGAGAAGGAAAAAGTGTTGTGCTTTCCGCGACAATCGGGCCTGATGACCCGATTATCAATAAAACAAGAGAGCGGGTTAAAGAGCTGGGGATTGATGCCAGTGAGACCGGCAAAATTATTGCCGGCAAGCAGGGTTTGATACTTCGAGAACTGCTGAGTCGGACCGGCCTTGGCAGAATCTGTGTCGCCGGCGGCGATACCTGCAGTTATTCATTGCGGCAACTTGACATCCACTCACTTGAACTGCTGATGCCGATAGCCCCTGCAGCGCCCCTGTGCCAGGCTTTTTCAGATAACCCGGTCTTTGACAATCTACAGGTGGCTTCAAAAGGTGGGCAGATAGGCGCTGCCGACTATTTTATTCAGGTCCTGGAGGGCAGGAGATGAGAGCAGATATGAAAGCGTTGGTGCTGGAGGAGTATAACAGGCTCGTTTACAAGGATATGCCGGTTCCCGGTATAGGCGACAGGGACGTGCTTATCGAAGTGAAGGCCTGCGGCATCTGCGGCAGTGACGTCCACGGTATGGACGGGAGCAGCGGTCGGAGACACACGCCGCTGATCATGGGGCATGAGGCGTCTGGAGTCATCGTGGAGACGGGCAGCCGGGTAAAGGCGTTTTCCACGGGAGACCGGGTTACCTTTGATTCCACGATCTATTGCGGTGAGTGCTTTTTTTGCCGGAAGGGATTGATCAACCTCTGTGACAATCGCCGGGTGCTCGGTGTTTCTCCAAAGGAATACCGCCAGCATGGAGCATTCGCCCAGTATGTTGCGGTACCGGAACATATCCTTTATCGTTTGCCGGATACCCTGTCTTTCGAGCAGGCAGCCATGGTCGAACCGGTATCAATTGCCTTTCATGCGATAAACCTGACACCGATTTCCCTTAATGACAGCGCTGTGGTGATCGGTGCCGGAATGGTAGGATTGTTCGTGGTACAGGCATTGAGGGCTGCAGGTTGCGGGACGATCATCGCCGTTGATCTCGAGCAGGGCAAGCTGGATATGGCCCAGAAGCTGGGTGCCGACCACGGCCTACTGGCGGGCCAAATCGATGTGCCGGAAGCGGTCAGGAATCTGACCGGTAACCGTGGTGCGACGCTTGCGGTCGAAGTTGTCGGTAACACCGCTGCACTCAATACGGCAATTTCCTCACTGCGTAAGGGGGGCGCCCTGACAATTGTCGGGAATCTGGCGCCGACTGTGGAATTTCCGCTGCAGGAGGTCGTTACCAGGCAGATCAGCATCAACGGCTCCTGTTCTTCGTGCGGTGAATATCCCGCCTGTCTGGACCTGATTGCCAGGGGAGTGATCAATGTTGACGAGATGATCAGCGCCGTTGCCCCTCTTGCTGACGGTGCAGACTGGTTTCGCCGCCTCTATGGCCAGGAAAAAGGGTTGATGAAGGTACTTCTTGTACCGTAAGGGGTATGTTGATCATTCATCACTTTGGTACGGATACGTTTAAAGTTGCTTGGATCTGCATATTACAATAGTTGCTACCACCGATGCTCACCGTTGTAACTCATCTTCCGTCGCCTGCACTGCAGGACTGTGAGCTGACCTTTCTTGAGAGTGAGCCGATAAACATTGTCAGGGCAACGGAGCAGCACGAGCGCTATTGTTCCATGATAGAGGCGTGTGGCGCTCGGGTTGTCAGGCTGGATGGCAACCTGTCTCTGCCGGACAGTGTTTTTGTTGAAGACCCGGTTATCGTTTTCGATGAGGTGGCAGTGATTGCCTCGATGGGGGTGGCATCACGGCGCAGGGAAGGAGCGCTGCTGGCAGAATTCTTCAGTACCTGCCGTGAGGTTCGGCGTCTCAGTCTTCCAGCACAAATCGAAGGTGGCGATGTCCTGAAAATTGGTCACCGTGTTTACGTCGGTGAGTCCCGGCGAACAAACAGGCAGGGGCTGGAGGCCCTGAAAAAAATAATCGAACCGTTCGGCTATGAAATGATCCCGGTGACGGTAACCGGGTGCCTGCACCTGAAAACCGGCTGCACGGCGCTTGATCACGAGACCATTCTGATCAACCCCGCCTGGGTTGACAGCGCCCCATTTGACGGTTTCAGAAAAATTGAGACTCCTGCCGGGGAACCGTTTGCCGCCAATGTCCTGCCAATACATGATACTGTCTGCATGAATGATGCCTTCCCGGAAATGATATCCCTGGTCAGCTCCCTTGGCTATACGGTCATGTCGACGGATATTTCGGAGTTTATGAAAGCTGAAGCCGGATTAACCTGTATGTGCGTGCCTTTTCGTTCCGCTTCGGATTGAAACCGCAGTGTCGGCTGCGGAGCACCATCTGTTTATGTCGGTATTGCAATCCGCCTTTGAATTGAATTGTATTTTTCAGTAAAATAAAATAATTATTAGCTTTGTGTTTGGGTTTTATTCGGATCACGGCAAACGCTTGTGCATGGTGTCGGCTCATGAGAAGGAAGAAGCAGCGAGTTCAGTAGTCAAAAATTATATCCACAGGAGGGACGTATGACAAACAACACAATTGATCCCAAGGTATATGATTTATATGATGAGTACTGTCATACCCAGATGAGCAGGCGGGACTTTCTCGGCAAGGCTTCAGCACTTGTTGTTGTCAGCGGCTCGGCTCTTGTCATGGCCGAGGCACTGCTGCCACGCTATGTCCAGGCCCAGACGATTTCCTTTACCGATGAACGCATTACGCCGCGCTATGTTGAGTATGATTCTCCCGGCGGTTCATCCGGAACAATGAGGGGGTACCTGGTGAAACCTGCCGGTGACGGTCCTTTCCCGGCTGTTCTCGTGGTTCATGAAAACAGGGGACTGAATCCCTATATCGAAGATGTTGCCCGTCGGGCAGCTGTAGAAGGTTTTCTTGCCCTTGCCCCGGATGGACTGGCGCCGATCGGCGGATATCCCGGCAACGATGATGAAGGCAAGGTCATGCAGGCGTCGCTGGACCCGGAAAAACTCTACACTGACCTGCTGAACAGTGCCCGTTTCCTGAAGGGGCATGAACTGTCTACCGGTAAGCTGGGAGCCACCGGGTTCTGTTATGGAGGCGGTGTTGTCAATCGTCTTGCCGTGAGCATGGGTGCTGATTTGAACGCCGGGGTTCCTTTTTACGGGATCGCCCCCGCGCTTGATGGCGTGGCGAGCATCCAGGCACCGCTGATGATCAACTATGCCGAGGATGACCCGCGGGTAAACGCCTCACAGGAAGGATACCGGGAAGCTCTGGAAAAACATGCCAAGACGTTTGTGATGTACACCTATGAAGGCACCCGGCATGGGTTTCACAACAACTCCACGCCGCGCTATGATGAAAAGCAGGCACAGCTTGCCTGGGATCGGACCATTGCATTTTTCAGGGAACACCTCTCCTGAAAGAATTGACAAACGGTCTCTTCCGACAGCTGTAAAAGCTAAGAGGGAAAGGGCCTACGGGTATTACACTAGGCATAATGAAAGACAAACCAGCCCCTGTTTTTTTTGATAAAAATGACTATCAGCTGCTCGACATAGTCAACGATATCCAGGAGCGGGGAGGGCAGCAGCAGGCTTTTCACTCCCTGCTCGTGGAATATCTTCACCCGCATGGCATAAAAGAGTTGGCGGCTGCGCGCGGGCTGCGGATTGCTTATGCCGTTGCCGGTCTGCTTGACTCGCTTGAATCCGGGAAGGCAAAGGATCGCATCACGGCTCTGCGTTCTCTGCACGATGAAGTACTCCTTTCTTCATCATCGACATTCTACCAGAAAAACACTGCACGGGTAATTCTGCAGATTATGAAGGAGTTGCTGCGCAGCAGGGGAAACGAGCTTCGCTGCCTGAAACTGGCCCATGATTTCCGGATGGTCCTGGCCGGCAACCCCAGAAAGGTGAGGGCGGAGCTTGCCAGATACCATCTCCTGGAAATGCCTGAAGAGTGGAATCAGTATGCCTTTGATGACCATGTTCACGACGCCAACACCAAGGGCAGAAAGTCACCGACCCACCTTGTCATGGATGCCTGGATCAAGGGGATCAGGTATCTGACTGTTGTCTACTACAATTATGTCGCCCCGGAGGTGGTTGAGGAACTGATTGAGGCCAGCGCAATTCTTGATGTCAAGGTCCAGGTGGGGATCGAGATGTCCACACGCTTCCGTGACAAATACATTCGTTTTATCTGGGAGCCTCACGGCTTTCTCGATAACAGCGCGCTGCTGACATTTCTGCAGGACGAGGCTGTCAAGCAACTGATGAAAGAGGGTCGGGATGTTTCCCGCTACCAGCAGAAATATGTTTTTGAGGTTCTCGATGCCTTCAACGCGAATCACCGGCATGCCCTCAACAGCGAACTGGGCGTGTCCCTTGAACCATTGAGCCATGATGAGTTCAGCGCATTTGTCGGGGCAGGGCAGCCGTCTCTACTGCATCTGGCACGTTTTATTCATAACTTATTGATGTCGCAAATAAAGCGGCAATATCCCCGGCTGCAGGATGAACTGGGGGCAGCGGGCTTGGAAAACAAAAATGCTGCGGAAGCGAAGAAGGCTCTGGCAAAGTTCCGTGCCATTCATGTTGAGACCATTATCGACAGGTATCTCTTGCCGGCACGTAACCCCGAAATTCACGATCCCTCACACCCTCAGGAGTCATCTGAACTGCCGGAGCGGCTGAAATTGAGTCCCTTCGCGTTGCTGAGCAGGCTCCTGTCGCTTCATTCAAGTTCAAGATTTACCCTGAACCTCAGCAATCTGTCACTCCAGGATACCCTCGAGTTGCTCTACGCCGGGGAGGGGATGTTCACACATGTTGAATCCTACAACCTGAAAAATGCAACCCATGGGATCAGCTCAGGAATACTTGCGGGATATGGAAACGTCCATGGAGAAACGGTTGATCTGAAAAGTCCCGGTTACTACTACACCCTTGTCGGCGAGCTGCAGCGCGCCCTCAGCGATGACAATGTGATTATTCTCAAACGGGCTGTGCGGGCTATACTCTGGGACTTTGAGGAGCAGCTGCTGCAGCTTGACGGCTATATCAGGGCTCTTGGTGATGAGAGGGAAAAGAAAGAGAGCCTTGAGCGTGAACGTGCGAAGATGGTAGAGCGGAAAGATGCGCTTGTCGATATCCTCTACAATCTGGAAAAATTCCATACCTACTACAAGAAACGTACACTGCGCTCCCGAATCGGTTCTGGTTCAACCGGACAGGCGGAACACCATTACGGTATGGGACTGGTGGTGGTCGATACCCTGCCTCCCCGAGGGAGAAAAGCCGTGCGTGAATCCGGAGCGGATCAGGACAGGCTTCATATCCCCGTCAGCGCATGTCTTACTCACAATGTTCACAGACGGGCAGGCCCTGCTGGTTCGGGCGTATGGCAGCGGCTTCTGCGAATGGTTCCGTTTCTCTACAACAACCGTTACCAGTGGTCTGACTGGAGTCTCGATGGTTTTAAGGTTCATGTCAGACAAACTGGTAATATCGTCACCCTCGGAGGGCTTGGCAGAAATGGTGAAAACAGCGATGGAGCAAATGGGTCCAATGGTGCAGAGCGGTTAGAGAATCCCTGGAAATATCTCAACACCAACCTGAAAAATACGCTGAAAGTGCTTTTCGGTTTCATCCCTGCGTTCCTGACCTTCTTTCTCACCAAGGACTGGTGGCTGCTCGCTTATTTCGGGGCGGTTATCTGGTTTGGTATTACCGGTTTTAGAAATATCATCCAGTCTGTTCTCGGCGGCGGTGGACTCTTCCGCTCTCCACTGCTCCCCTGGAATTCTCTTGTCAGCTGGAGCAGGATAGCAGATTCCCTCCTCTATACAGGCTTTTCCGTTCCGCTCCTTGATTACCTCGTGAAGACCCTTCTCCTCGACAAGGGGCTGGGGATAACCACGACGACCAGTCCGATTATGCTCTATGCGGTTATGGGGCTTGCCAACGGGATATACATTTCCACTCACAATGCTGTCCGGGGCTTACCGAAATCGGCGACGATCGGCAATTTTTTCCGCTCCATCATTGCCATTCCTGTTGCCGTACTGTTGAATGGGCTGATCGCAGCAGTGCTGATGTCGGCTGGCGTCCCCGATGCATCCGGCATTCTGCAGAAGTGGGCGGCGATCATTTCAAAATTTGCCTCTGACTGCGTTGCGGCTATTATTGAAGGGCTTGCCGACAGGCAGACCAACATTATTGCCCGTCTGGCCGACTATCGAACAAAAATTTCACAATTGTTCAGCGTTTTTTCCCGTCTTGATCTGCAATTTCCCGAAGAGGACGTGCTGGAGATGCTCCAGTCTCCGAAAATGATCATGGAAACCCTGAATTATGAGGCCAGGGACCAGGAAAAGCTCATCATCGTCAATGCCCTTGATCTCATGTATTTCTGGATGTATCAGCCGCGTGCCCGAAAAGCGCTTCTGACGGCTTCGAGGCGGATGTCCCAGGAGGAATGGCTGATCTTTTACCGCTCGCAACTGGTCCTGAAGCGGCACAAAGAGATCAGCCAGGTTTTTGTCGACGGGCTGGTCGGTAAGAATTTTGCCAAGGCGCTGTCGTTTTATCTCGATACGTCTGAACAGTATCTTGCCGACATGGAAAAAATGGGCAAGGCTATCGCGCAGAAATAGTCTGGCTGCGAGGTTGTCAGGTGAAGGGGGAAGAGCATCTTATCTGTTATAATTTTGTTCATAATGATGCAGCCGTCTTTCAAGTTCGGAAATTCTCTCCAGCAGGTCGAGAACGAGACCACAGCTTGAGACGCTGATCTTCAGGTCATCCCTGAGTCTCATGATCACGGCTATCCGCGACAGGACACATTCATCGAACAGCAGCTGCGGTCTGTCTCTCTGCGGATCAATGAGTCCAAGAACGTAGAGCCGTTGAATCATGTCCGGGTGGAGTCCAACCAGTCTGCTGATTTCATCTATGCTCAACAGCGTGTTTTCGCACCTCTGTTCGTATATCAGTATTTCATGCTTAACCATGGCTTCCTGCCCTCTGGTGTCGTTTCTCGCGAGGATTGAACCTGGATGTTCGGGACAGCTCTTCAAGCAAGCGCTCCTCTTCTCCGGTCAGTTTGTCAGGTATCCTGATCTCCAGTTCTACAATGATGTCTCCCTGGGATTCGCCTCGTTTGGGCATGCCTTTACCACGCAAACGCAACTTCCTGCCGTTTTGTGACCCTTTCGGGATGCTCAATGTGACGCTTCCTTCAATTGTCTCAATGGGCACCTTTGTGCCGAGTGCGGCTTCCCAAGGGCTCACTGCAACGACAGAATGAAGGTTGTGCCCATCCACACGAAAACGGGAATCCGGAGCAATGTTTATTTTCAGCAGAAGGTCGCCGGTGGCCCCGGCTCCTTCCCCTTTTTCACCCTGGCCGGCAAGGCGAATGACGGAACCGTCGGTTACCCCTTGGGGAATTTTGACCTGCAGTGTTTTGGTAACCGGGCGGACCTGTCCGCCCTGGTCGGACTCGTAGGATTGCAGTGAGATGGCTTTTGTGGCACCGTGGTAGATGTCTGAAAGCGAGACGGTAATTTCCGCCTCGTGAGATCTGCCGGGCATGTCGAAGCCGCGATAACTGCCCTGCCGGCTGTCAAACCCGCCACCGAAAAGATTGTTGAAAAAATCACTGAAACCCTCAGCATCACTGTACCCGCCGTCTCTGCTGAACCTGAATGATCCTTTTGAAAAGCCCTCGCTTCCACGTGGTGATCCACCACTCTGGTCCCACCCCGGAGGCTGCTGAAATCCTCCCTGCTGCCAGTCTTTGCCGAATGTATCATAGCGTTTGCGCTTCTCGGGATCTTTCAGGACCTCATTGGCTTCATTGATTTTTTTGAACTGTTCCTCGGCGTCCTTGTCCTTGTTGATGTCCGGATGGAATTTACGCGCGAGCTTCCGGTAGGCACGCTGTATTTCATCCTGCGTTGCAGCTTTGGAAACACCCAGTATTTTATAGTAATCAACATAATCCATGACGATATCCATCCAGGCAGATACTATTTATAAATAAACACTATACACGGTTTCTCTTCTCTGTGGGCGTGATTAGTAAGTCAGGGTTTCTTTTTCTTTAATGGATTTCTTCATATCCTCAATCGTAAACTCAGTGTGTTGAATGATTTTTTCTAACTTTTTCCTGAAGTTATCGTCCCTGCCAAGCATTTTATCGGCTTTTGCAAGTAGTTCCCGGCCCTGTTTAAGGTGATGTTCGACGTCCATAATAAGTATTCGTCTGCGCTTATGTTTTTCCTGCTCGGCATCAAGAAACGGGACCAGCCTGCCGATTGACGCTTCAATCAGGTAATCGCGGGAAATCCCGTGTTGCTGTGCGATCTCGTCAAGCACCTCCAGCGAGTTTCTACTCAGGACAAAGGTTTTCTGCCGCCGTTTGATATCTCTTTTACCCTTGGCCTGAGCCGCATGTGCAACCTGTTCAAGTGATATGCGGTCTTCAACGAGCTGATCGATAAGCGACTTCTGCTGAACTCGTAAGTGCACTGATGCAACCTTCAGAAGGCCGATCATCTGTTCAGACAGGCTGAACGTCGCCCGGACCGATTGCTTGCCCCTGAGTCTCCTGACGTTCAACTTCAGTGAATCAGCACCGGCTTTATTATCTTTTTCTTTCATTGTCATCCTCCTGGACAATACAATAGACCATGTGTATTACTTTTGCCATAAAATAATTATAAGTAATAAAAATAGAAATATATTTAATATGCTTTATGTTGACAAAGGTTTAATAGTAATTATTTTCTGAGGCAGGTACATAAATGTTGACAGCAGGCCTCAAAGGCCCTGTTATAAAGGCGTAAGGCGAGGTCTGCATAACACAGAATGGAGGTAGATCATGTTTGTCAGAATAGGAGATCTTGACAGGATGTTTGGGACAATGGGGTTATTCAGGGACCGACTCGGTACAGTTTTCGAGGACTTTGACAGGTCTTTCGGGTCAGCCTATGACTGGACGGCTACAGGGACGTTTCCGAGGACAAATCTTTATGACAAGGGAGACCATTTTGAACTGACAGCCGAGCTTCCCGGTATTGCAAAAGCTGATGTTCATGTGAAGATTCAGGGAAATTATCTGGAAATCAGCGGCACCAAGAAGGTACACGTACCCGAAGGTTATTCCGTTCATCGAACCGAGCGTGGAGATTCTACGTTCACCAGGAGTCTCACCCTGCCGGCCGATGTCGACTCGGCAAAAGTATCTGCAAGCATCAAGGATGGTTTGCTTGTTTTGACCATGCCGAAATCAGAGGCTGCAAAACCTCGGCAGATTTCAATCGGGTAACGTTGATTCAAGAAGGAACGTAAACAAGAGTTATGGAGGTTGTCATGGACGGCAAAAACATCGTGAAAAAAGATGCGGGAAGTGTTGAAGCAACCAGGAGCATAAGAAAGGCCGTGCCACTGGTGGATATATATGAAAACGATGATGAAATCCTGCTTCATGCAGAAATGCCCGGGGTCAGGAAAGACGATATCATGGTAAATATAGACAACGGCAGGTTGACCCTGTCCGGCACACGACTTCTCGGCAAACAGGGGGCCGCAGAGTGGGAGGAATTTGGAGATGTCGAGTATCAGCGGGCGTTTTCAGTTCCGCAGACAATTGATATCGAAAAGGTGAAAGCCGAACTCAAAGACGGAATGCTGGCCCTGCACCTGCCCAAGTCTGAAGCTGCAAAGCCGCGAATGGTCGAAATTACAGCTGGTTAACGATGATAAAAAGGGCGCGGTAGATGAACGTTGCGCCTGTCTGAGAAATGCGGAATACTCCTCTGATAAGAGAGGTGTTCCGCATTTTTTTTACAGGCGTAGAAACAGTGTAATAGTGCATCCCGGGCCGTCGTTATTGGCTGCCTGAACGCTGCCTCCCAGTGCGGTGACAAACTTTCTGACCAGTGCAAGGCCAATTCCGGTGCCACCGGTTTTCCTGGTGAGGTCATTGTCAACACGATAAAAATCAGCAAATATCTTTTTTATCTCACCTCGCGGGATTCCGGGACCGCTGTCTGAAATAGCTATTCGGACATATTCACCTGCATTATCCACGATGATCCTGATCTGTTTCGTGTCTAAATGTTTGCCGAATTTGACACTGTTTTCAATCACGTTGACCAGTACCTGTACCAGCACCTCCCGGTCACAGGGAAAGGTGATGTCGTCTGCCTGAATGTCCAAGGTGAATCCTTCGTTTTCCAGTTTACGGGCCATGATGGTCTTCACTTCTGTCAGGAGGTCTTTGATGCGGACATCTTCCAGGTGAAAATGGCGTTGCTTTTTCTCCAGCCGCGCCAGTTCCAGCACATTGTTGATCAGGCCGGACAAGCGCGCACTCTCGGCGCTGACGACAGAGAGGTACTCCTGTTCACGCCGGCGTGTCGGGGCTACACCCTGCTCGAGCATTTCCGTATACATTTGAATGTTGGTCAGCGGGGTCTTGAGTTCATGGGTTACCGAGGAGACAAACTGTGAACGTCGCTCCGACATCGCCACAATGCTCCTGGCGCTTTGATAAATTGCCAGCAGGCCGAAAAACATGAAAATGCCCAGAACAATGACTGCGACATGAAGGGTATTGCGTACCGGTGAGGGTGGAATCCGGCCGGCACTCAGGGTGACACTGAGAAAATCAAACGGCGTAGGGAACACTCTTTGTGCAATAAATCGTGGAGCAGCGTCTGAAACTCCAGTCTGCACGATTGTTCCGGATTTATTATCTCTTCGCTGCAGTTCGATAGCGGTGAATTCAGCCAGCGGCTGATTTCGGTAATGAGTGTTGAGCAGATGCTCTGCAAAAGGCTTGACAAGCAGAATGAAGCCCTGGCGATAGATCTGGTTGTTAACGGCGATCCGCCTGAAAATGTAGATTTGATCGTCCCTGATGGCAACCGACTGAAACGGTGCCAGTTCAACCTGAAATGGCAGTTTCCCTGAAACGGTCATGGAAATGTCGGTCCCTGCGCCGCCGCGCTCTTTTTCATAAACAGTACTGGTAATCGTTTCAGCCTGATCGGCATCTGTGAGACCTGCAGGCTCAGAAGCCACAGTGTCCGGGGGTGAAGACGAAAAAGTGGCGCTGCCCGCTGTATTATCAGATTTCGAGAAAGATTCATCCTGCCTGGCAATATTATAAACCTGTTCGGCTGTAATTTCTTCAACACGCTGCTGTTTCCTGCCAAGATACGTTTTATCGGCAGCTGTTTTGGGACTGCTGAGGTAGCGCTCGGCAAAACTGCTTTCGGTTTTCGTTTCCGTCTGTGTTTTTGAAATAGTCGTTGATTTTGCAGCTGTTTCCAGAGGCTTCTGTCTCGGCAGGCTGTATTTTTTGCTGTTGAAAATCCTGTTGGCTTCTTTCAGTTGTTGGACTACCTCCGTACTGCCCTCAGGTATATTGTTGTCATCTGCCATGAGCGGAGTCTGGAGGGAGCCGTCCGGGTTGTTCTGCAGGTAGCCGAGGATATAGTCTCTGTCAGTCATTGCTGAAAGAGGTGACTGGAGCTGATCGGCCGGCTGTGTCGGCAAATACCGGTACTCGTCTACCGCCCGGTTCTCTTCTTCCTGGACGAGTGCGGCAAGTTCCTCTTCCATCTGGTCAAACAGGGTTTCTGAAAAGAAGGCGAGCTGGCTGCGTTCTTCCTGCTTGAGTCCGGAAAATGTCTGCCAGAGTACAAAGGCCAGGGGGATTGAGACCGTAACAAAGAAAAGCAGTATGAGGATCCTAAGGCGTTGCATAGTCCAGCCGATAGCCTTCGCCGCGAACGGTTTCAATAAATTCCGCCCGTCCGTCAAGCAGTGTCAGTTTTTTTCTCAGTTTCAGCATGTGGATATCGATCGTGCGAGTCTCGATCGTTGCATCGGCGTAGTGCCAGACCTCCCTGAGCAGTTCTTTCTTTGAGACGATACGGTCCTGGTGTCGGTAAAGATAGACCATGATGTCCATTTCCCGACGGGTCAGGTCAATGGTGCGATCGCCGCATTCTGCCCGCAGATTCTTGCCGTCAAAAACGATGTTTGCACACTCGAGGCGCTCATCTCCAAGATGTTTGCCACTGCGTCGCAGGACTGCTTCGACCCGGACGATCAATTCACGTAATGAAAACGGTTTGCTGATGTAATCATCAGCTCCGGCCTTGAAGCCGGTAACGATATCGTCTTCTGAGCCTTTTGCAGTAATCATGATGATTGACTGGGAAGGCTTGATCTCCCGGACCCGCCTGCATATCGAGAATCCGTCACATGTCGGCAGCATGACATCGAGAAGCGCCAGGTCAAACTGATCATTGATAATGGCATTCAACCCCTCACCGCCATCTTCTCTGCCCTGGACTTCATAGCCGTTAAAAACAAGGACGTCACTCAAACCATTCAGTATCGCCGGATCATCTTCGACGATCAGGATCCGTGCCTTTGGGCGTTTCATACTTTGTCTCCTGTGTACTGCCGGGGTTGAGGGTTGTCAGCTGCTCAGCAGGTGAGCCGCTTGTTAAAAGTGTACAACAGGCACATCCGCATGGAAAGTAAAACTTATGTAAATATTTGTCGCTAACCTTTTGCATTTGTTTGAATTGTCTTTGTCGGCGCATGGCGTATCATCATGACAGGACGAGGCAAAAACCATAAACCGATGACAAGGAGTAGAGCGATGAACAGTTATAGAAACGTTTTCCTGGCGATGCTTTTCCTGATCTGTACCACCACTGTTGTCCTTGCCTATATTGCGGCCGGCGAGTCATCGCCATCGCCGCCTCCGCTGCCGGCCGGCGTGAGCGGGAACGAGGGTGGGATTAGCATCGATGCGGCCCTGAGCCGTAATAAGGTCCTGCAGGGAGGGCAGGGTGAGGTTTCGGTGGCCTTGACCATAAACGCGGAAAACATCGTACCGGCAATAGAAGCGGATATGATGCCGGTTGACCTGGTGGTCGTGCTCGATCGGAGCGGCTCGATGAATGGCCAGAAGCTTTATGATGCCGGGCAAGCGGTCATACATTTACTGAACCGACTCGGCCCGCAAGACCGTTTATCGGTTGTTACCTATTCCAACAATGTTGAAGTCCTGTTCCCGCTCGTCCAGGTTAACAGTACATCCCGGGAGCGGCTGAAAGCACGGGTTCAAACGATTACGGCAAGCGGCGGGACCAACCTGGGCAGCGGGTTGCAAAACGGTATTGCCGCACTGTTGGCGGCAGCAGGAGACAAGCGGCAGCGCAAAGTAATCCTGATCTCGGATGGCCTGGCCAATCATGGGATCACCAGCCCGATGCAGCTCGGGGCACTGGCTGCAGAGGCGTCGGAGCACAACCTGGCGGTCAGTACCGTGGGGGTAGGATATGATTTTAATGAAATGCTGATGACGACCATAGCCGATCACGGAGCTGGAAATTATTATTACCTGGAAAGTCCGCAGGATATTGCCGGGGTATTTGAAAAGGAATTTGAAACAGCACGCTCTGTTGCAGCAGGGAGAATGGAAATACGGATTGAGCTGAAGGATGGGCTGAAACTGGTCAGTGCCGGTGGTTTTCCAATCAGTGTCGAAGGCAAGGATGCCGTGATCTATCCGGGTACTCTACTGGCCGGCCAAAAACGGCGGATTTTTCTTTCCTACCAGGTCCCGACCATAGAAGAGCGTACATTCTCCCTTGGCGGCATCGAGGCGCGCTACCTGCGTGATGGCCGATCAGAAACCATTGTCGTGCCCGAAGTACTGCGTATAGCCTGCGTGCGGGACAGCCAGGAAGCGGCTGCCGCTATCAACAAGGCTGTCTGGGCTGAACAGGTCGTTACAGAGGATTATGGCAGATTAAAGGAACGGGTGTCAGCAGCTCTCAGGGACGGTAAAAAAGACGAGGCGCTTGACGTGATAGAGGAATATGAGCATCGAAATGCTGTGCTTAACAGCAGCGTTGCTTCTGAAAAAGTCAGCCGGAACCTCGATCATGACGTCAAAACCCTTCGCCAGGGAGTTGAAACTACTTTTTCCGGGTCACCGGCGGCGGTTGCCGGAAAAAAGAAGCAATATGCAAAGGAACTGCAGTACGAAAGCTACCAGGTGCGCAGAGATAAAAAGTGATTATGATCATGTGATGACACATTATGAACTTCGCAGTCGGGAGAGGACAGAAAAATGGGAATAGAAATTGAGAAGAAGTTTCTGCTGACAGGTACGGAATGGAAACAGCTAACGACTGGTACGGCCTATCGGCAGGGTTATCTGTGTTTGGCTAAAGAGAGGACTGTGCGTGTTAGAACGATTGCTGACAGAGGCGTTCTTACCGTAAAGGGAATAAGTGTCGGGGCTGTCAGGCGTGAATATGAGTACGAAATTCCTGTTAATGATGCACGGGAACTGCTTGAAGAGCTGTGTGAAAAACCGCTTATAGAGAAGAACCGGTATAACATTGAATACGGCGGTTTCACCTGGGAGATTGATGAATTTTTTGGTGAAAATCAAGGACTTGTGATTGCTGAAATTGAACTTGAAAGTGAGGATCAATCGTTCGACAAACCCGAGTGGGTCGGCGAGGAAGTAACCGGCGATCCCCGATACTTTAACTCGAATCTGATCAAGCAGCCCTTCTCCCGCTGGTAATAGGTACTTGTCATTTTTGAAGAATCCGTAAAAAACCGAAAGCAATTAATGGATTGTTAAGCACAAAAACTGGAGCATTGAGATGAGTGTTTTTGAGCCGAACCAGGACACGCCAAAAGATGAGGCGGAACAGATCACCCCCCGTGCCGAATTCAGGGTGTTCGGCCAGGGAATTATAGATATTGTCGGTCTTTCCATGTGGACTGCCCAGGCAAAATTATTCAAGATCCGGCACAGCAGCGAGACCTATATTCTCTCGCGCCACACAAACGAGGCAAACGTCAAAATAAGAGACGGCCTGCTCGACATCAAGACCAAGGTCGAGGAAACGGAAGAGGGGTACGAAATTTTTCAGCCGAGAGGCAAGTTTCAATTTCCGGTAAAGAATGAAGACCTCGCAACAATCCTTGAGCATCTCCAGGCGGCAGTCAAACTTGAGCAGACGGCCTGCACCTTTGAAGAGTTCCTCGACGCTGTTGCCGCAAGCCCTGACCTGACTGTCGTTGCCGTTGACAAGGAGCGCTATGGTTTTTCAGTTGACGGGGTTATCTGCGAGTATGGGGAAATACTGTTCAACGGTGCAATGATAGAAACAGCTTGTGTCGAGAGTGAAGATTACGCGGCAATGAAATCAGTGATTGAAAAACTGGAAATAGCCGTTTTTGAAAATACCAACTATCTCAGAGCTGCAAAAGAGATCGTTGGCATGTAAAAGAAGGTGCTGATGTTATAAAAAAGCTCCTCATGAGGGGCTCGAAGAAATCCTCTGGGAAACCTATCCGAACAGCAGGGAGTTCTCCAGAGCCGTTTCTGCACGGGTCAACCTGGAAAAGGATGATATGCAGCGATTGTTCACGTTTGCAGAGCTTTGTGAAGTTGGAATGTCAGCACCGAGCCTGGACTATTTAAAGTCAGAAGGATTGGCCATCCCCGCCGATCTCTTTACTGCAAAGCTTGACGGCCGGACCTTCCAGCATAAATGGGAGATCCGCGAGGTACTTGCAGAGATATCCGAAGCATTTCGATACAGAGAAGGGGACGAAACGTGGAACAACCAGGTGGACGAACGGTTCAACCACTTTTTCTCCCAGCTGGAGGAGTGATTTGTCAGATTTTTTTGGATTCTTCCCTGGTAAGTGTCTGCCAGAGTAATTCGGTGTTGTCTAAACATCTGGTTACCGGGATCACCTGCCGATGGTCTTTGGCTATTGTCTTGATTTTACGACCTGAAATCCGTACACAGCAATGATCCTCCAAAACATGGCCGGTGCCGTCAACAACCTGCTCAACGCCGTCGATCCGGCACAGGTCGCCAGCCGTAATGATCCGGCCGGGCTCTGCTGCTAACAACCACCCTCTGAAGCGGCCGTCACTGCCGTGCATCCTCAGTCCTGCAGCGGCCAGAGCTCCGATTACGCCATCGCCGCCGCCCCCGTGCTCCGAGAGGTGAATACCGACTTTTTCAGCAACACTATAGGCGTCGTTTTTTGAGAGAACAGTCGTCTTAGCCGCCAGGCCAAATTGTATCAGTGCCTGACAGTCAAGAGTATCGTCGCTGACGGCAACACAGAGTCCCGGGTCTGATCCGGGGGCACTGTTCTCGACGAGAAAATTGCTTGCAAAGTGTATCAGCGTGGCGATGGTGTCACGCTCGGTCAGTGCGGTAAAGCACATCGAACTGTTATGTGAGGTATAGGGGATATCATTGTGCACATGCAGCTGGTGCCGGCTCACCGGGGTTGAACGGGTAATGAGGTTGGTGTGTTTCAAGCCTTCGACTAGGTCGTCGGCAAGCTGCCCGGATCCCGGACTGTCCTCGTTATCCGTGTCGTCGATACTGACATAAACAGTTTTCATGTGATTTCCTGAACAGGTTGATGAATGAGCCGTGGCGATCGATTTCGGGACCATAGCCTATTTTGTTTCTTTTGATAAGCAAAGATAGCTGACTAAACTGAAGTGTGGGTGTTATCTTCGATAAGCCTCGCAATCGATATCTGCAGGAAAGCCCGTATATTGCCAGGCGTGAAATAGTACTTATAATGACAGGGCGGTTCTACTTGAAAATCAAAAAAAGAACATAAAACGGAGATATGGTATGGCTGGAAGAATATTCTATAGAGAACGGGTTAAATCAAAAGAAGGGCAGCGCACGCCGCGCTTCAGGGTTGTTGCGGTCAGTGACTGTAACCTGAAGGTATATGCAGCTCATTTACGGAAAAAAGAACTCGCTCAACTGGCAAAAGAGACAGGAGCCGAGCTTGTTGCTCTTGAGCGAGATCCGGCACGCAAATCAAAGAAATAGCAGTCCAGGCGATTATCATTTTCAGAGAGGGAGAATCATGGCACTGGTTCGGGAAAAAGACGGCAAGCGGCTGCATGTGAAAAGTGCTCTGATGGGTGAAAGCCTGGTGAGCAAGGAATTCATAGAAAAACTCGATATTGCCCCGCAGGAGCGTCTCTACCCTGATGTCAAGGTGATGAAAATCGGTGGACAGTCAATCTGCGACCGTGGTGTAAAGGCGCTGCCGGCAATTCTCAAGGAGATTGTCGGTAACCGGCGTGATCACAAGATGTTGATCACCACAGGCGGCGGGACAAGGAGCCGGCATATCTATACGATAGGGCTCGAGATGGGAATGCCGACCGGGGTTATTGCCAAGTTCGGAAGCATGATCTCCGAGCAGAACGCGCTGATGATCGCAACGCTGCTGTCACCCTGGGGCGGGGTAAAGATTTCCCATGCCGATATCGTCAAACTGCCCACCTATTTTTCGGAAAATATCATCCCGGTGATGCACGGCATGCCACCCTATGATTATTTTGCCATCAAGCCGAAAGTGGGCAGGATTCCGATCCATCGAACCGACGTCGGGCTGGTTATCCTCGCGGATCTGATCGGCTCTAAGACCATCCTTTTTATCAAGGATGAAAACGGTCTGTACACTGATGACCCGAAAAAGAATCCGGATGCCGAGTTCATCGCTGAAATCGGTGCCCAGGATCTTCTCGACAAAGAGCAGGATGATCTGGTGCTGGAACGTCCCTGCCTGGAGATCATCCAGAACAGTGAAGTAATCGAGAATGTTCAGATCATAAACGGGATGGTTCCCGGCAATATCACCAGGGCATTGAACGGTGAGCATGTTGGAACCATCATTTTTAAGCAATAATCAATGCACAGCAGGTAGCTGTTGAAAAAATAAAATTCGGAGGTTGGAAAATGCGATTAATGCGTATGGTTGTGTTGGTGGCTGTTGCCCTGTTTTTTTTAGCTGTTCCGGTGTGGGCAGATGAATATGGCGAGACAAAGAAGATGTTTGTAGATGCAGGTATAGAGTCGATGTTCAATAGTGCTCATGGCTATGCACTGTTTCCGACAATCGGCAAGGGAGGCTTTGTTGTCGGTGGGGCTTACGGAAAGGGGCGAGTCTTTGAGCAGGGGCAATATATCGGAGACACCTCAATGGCTCAGGCCACTATCGGTTTTCAGCTCGGGGCTACCGGGTTCAGCCAGGTCGTGTTTTTCCAGGATAAACGAGCATTAAACGAGTTTATCGGCGGAAATTTCGAGTTTGGTGCTGAAGCCCAGGCTACCGTATTAACCGCTGCAGCCGGTGCCTCTGCCAAAACCGGAGGCAGTTCGGCAACCGCGAGCGGCGGCAAGAATAATGCGGCACTTGCAGGCGGCGGCTACAACAAGGGAATGGCCACCTTCACTATCACCAAGGGCGGCCTGATGTACGAAGTCAGTCTTGGTGGTCAAAAGTTCAGTTTCACCGCCCGTTAGGAAAAACTCACAGCTGTTTTACCCATCTCAGTCCTTTGCTGCCGGGCGGGCGATAAGCGCTTCGGCAGCACCTTTTCTTTTTCGCATTCAGCTATGCAGCCTGAGTAACTGTTGAAGTATGACCAGTATCAGGTAGCTTCATTCAGCCGACGTAATGAAGAGCAATGTCCCCTCCGTTACAGGCAGGCGAATTGTTCATCTGCCATGATCAATGAGATGGCAAATAGGGCGGCACAACTGAGAACTCCATTTGTAGGTCGCTTTCTACCCGTTGATCCGGGTAATTTTCTCGCCGGATGGATATCCTGACCCAGCCTGGCGTCATCCGTTTTGAGCTGGCCTGAGTTCTCGAAAACTGCATCTTACTAGCCTCAATTTTGTGCTATGAATTACAAAAAAGAAACTACAGTTACTTGACATGTAATATGATGGGTTCAGTCATGTTATAAATCATTGATATTATATG
This sequence comes from Desulfocapsaceae bacterium, assembly GCA_963675545.2. Lineage (GTDB taxonomy): Bacteria > Desulfobacterota > Desulfobulbia > Desulfobulbales > Desulfocapsaceae > MADRE3. The sequence goes on along the minus strand of CAXXRX010000002.1, from coordinate 5,056,343 downwards.
ATTATAAAACAGCTCACTTTGGAACAATTATTGCTAATGAGTACATATCTGTAAAGAAGTGTTACCGATTCACCTCCGAGACTTTTGAAAGCATTGCAGAGTATCTCTTGAATGAACCGGATGAGGCAGATGGACGGCACGTTAAAATCAGGACTGAGTGAGGGGGTGTAAGATGAACTTACTGCCAATTAAAGGAGTAGTCTTGCTGTGTGCGCTCACTTTGGGGACTGGGGTTTGTCTTGCTGAGAACGCCGAAACGTTATGCTTTGAAGGTTTGATCGAACCGTTCGAAATAGTCAATGTCGGGTCGCCGGTGGAGGGAGTTGTAGAACGTGTCAACGTAAAAAGGAGTGCTCTCGTGCTGAAAGGGGAACCACTTGTGCAGCTTGAGTCTTCTGCAGAGAATACTGTTATCAAGCGGGCCAAGGTACTGGCAGCTGTTGATGGCGAAATAAAGTTCCAGGAAGAACGGCTGGCCTTTGCAAAAAGGATGCAGAGCAGGGTTGAGGAGCTCTTTCAGGCGCAATCGATCTCGACCGAGAAGCGCGATGAGGCAGCTACTGAAGTGACCCTGGCGACTGCACAACTGCAGAAGTCAAAAGAACGCCGGACACTTGCCAGACTGGAGCTGGAGCGTGCAAAGACAATGCTTGACAGGCGTACCATAAAAAGTCCGATAACAGGTATTGTGGTCGAACACTTCGTTTCACCGGGTGAGTTTGTTGATAGTAAACCATTATTGAGGCTTGCCCAGATGGACCCGCTGCGGGTGGATGTTGTTCTTCCGGCGAGCATGCTCCTGGAAATAAGACCGGGGATGGAAGCGAAAATTCTATTAGAATCTCAGGAAGATAGAGATTATGGTGCAATCGTCAAAAACGTAGATCAGGTGATTGATCCGGCTAGCAATACCTTTGGGGTACGCCTTGAACTCCCAAATCCAGACTATCATCTACCCTGTGGGCTCAAGTGCCACGTCCGGTTTGTTGATCTGCAGGATAACGTTTTACCCACCGGGGTGTTCACTGAAGACCAGGAAAAACTCGCAGTTAATCTCCCGTAGTTATTTTGATCGATGTAATGATGAATTTGGGAGTGTAGGACCGAAGAGTGGTATGAGGTGGGTCGGGGGCGTGCAGTTTTTCAGATCTTTGTTTTGCGGGATGAACAGACAATAGTCCTGGCAAGATTTGCAAAGACAAACAGGTGGAGCGGGTAGACCGAATACCAGTAGAGTCTTCCCAGGATACCGTGGGGGATGAAATGGGCGGTCTGCACAAGCTGATCCGGCTGTACGTCAAACTCCAGCCATGCCTGCCCGGGGAGCTTCATCTGTGCGTAGAGAAGCAGCCGTTTGCCTTCCTTGATATCCACAACTTTCCAGAAATCAAGCGCGTCACCGATTCTCAACTGGTTGTTGTTTCTCCGGCCACGTGAGAGTCCGTAGCCCCCGGAGATTTTGTCGATCGCCCCCCTGATGCGCCAGAGAAAATTATACCTGAACCAGCCGTTCGGACCGCCAAGCGAGCAGACGGCCTTGAAGACATCCTGCTGGGTATCTCCTCTGTCATAGGCAACGATCCGGGTGTCCCGGAGAATTGCCCCGGCCGGATCACCAAAATCCTTTATGTCACAGGCTTTGCCGCTGCTGCTGTCGCACCAGCGGCTGAGAATCTGGTCCTGTTCGAGTTCGCTGATTGCGTGTTTAACACTTTCCCGGTATGAGACCGGTGAAATGGAAGGATAATACATTCGGGCGTTATCGTTTTCGCGAATGGTCTCGCTTTTCAAACCCTCAACAAGAGATGAGGCAAGTTTGAAGGGGATCGGGGTAAAGAGAATAAGCCAGTATGAGGATAGTTTCGGGGAGAGGACCGGGACTGGAATCAGGACGCGGCGAAGCCCCATGACTTCTGCCGCCTGGGCGAGCATCTGCTGGAAGCTGATTTTTTCGGAGCCAATGTCGACAACCAGATTGTCCGGATGATCAAGAACGATTGATTGCTGCAGGTAGGACAAAACATCTTCGATGCCGATGGCTTCTGTGCGCGTGCGAACCCACAGCGGTGTGATCATGGCGGGAAGTTTCTGGCAAAGGTTCCTGATTATTTCAAAACCGGCGCTTCCCGAACCGACAATGACTCCTGCACGTATCCAGATCAGCTGGATCCTGGCGTCTGCCGACAGTACTTCTCCTGTCTCAATCCGGCTGAGCAGGTGTTTGCTGGCACTCTGCCTGACGCCGAGTCCTCCGAGGTAAACGATTCTCTTCACGCCTGCTTTGATGCAGGCTGATCGAAACAGTTCGGCGCTCTTTCTGTCAAGCTCCCGATAGTCTTCGTCTGAACCCATGGAGTGTATCAGGTAAAAGGCGGTATCGATACTGTCAAGTGCCCTGTCAAGGGCATCGGCATCAAAGGTGTCGCCTTCGGTTATCTCAACCTCTTCCGCTACCGAGAGCTGAACTTTGCGCCTGTTGCGAACGAACAGACGAACGTCGCAGGTGTTGTCTTTTAACAGGCGATGGGTCAGCCGCCTGCCGATATAGCCGGTTGCCCCGGTGATGAGTATCCGCTTGCGTGGTGCGTTTTCAGGCATGATTTCGTAATTTAAGCTCAAGCGGATGAGGGTTCAGGTAATACTGTTTCTGCAGATACGGTTCGTCAAATTTTCTGATGTAGTGGTTGAGCAGGGTGATCGGAACAATCAGCGGCACAAGCGCCCGGTGGAATTGATCGAGCACAGCGAGCAATTCCTGTTTTTCATCTGTTGAAATACGTTTTTTGAAATACCCCATCATGTGCATCAGGACGTTCACATGTTTTTTGATTGTCGGCTTGAGCCGCATTGCAGCCATTAATGACTCCTGGTAGCTGGTGAGCAGTTCGTTCATATCCAGTGTGCCTGCCTGGGCGATGAGTTTGCCCATCATCCTGCAGTGTTTTTCACTATGGGCCATCAGCAGGAGTTTGTGTCTGGTATGAAAATCCACCAGGGCTGCCGATGACGGCGCTGCAACGATGTCCCGCCACCGCTTGTATACAAAGATTGACTCGATAAAATTTTCGCGCAGCAGAATATCATGCAGGCGGCCTTCTTCTTCAACCGGGAGCAATGGAAAATGTTCCATGAATGCCCTGGCAAAAATACCCACCCCGATTGCCCGCGGGCTATTGTTGTGGTCGTAAACCTTGACGCGCTCCATGCCGGAAGATGGCGAGCGGTTCTTGAATATAAAGCCGCAGAGTGATTCCTGCTCGAGCTGAACGACTCGCTTTTTTGCCCAGCTGGTCATGCGCTCGGTGTGATCTATTCCCGTTCTGGTGGTGACGAGCCTCGGATTCTGCGGGTCGCCGGTCAGCCTCATCGCTTCTCGGGGAATGGGAAGACCGCACTCGACTTCCGGGCACACCGGGACGAAGGTAAAATAGTCACCGAGCGTTCCAGTTATGTAGCGATCGTGCTTATGACCGCCGTCGAAACGCACTTCATTGCCGAGCAGGCAGGAGCTGACCCCAATTTTCAATTCGCTGTTTACTTGTTCGTCCACTGCTGTCTCCCCTGTTTCAGTCCGTTACACAGTATTGTTTTCCGAGTCTTTCGGCAGATCTTTCTGGGCAATATACATGGTTATCGGCCAAAGTACTCCCCAAATTACTGCCAGCAGTGCAAGTGAGGGGAGAAGTGCCATGCCGAACGCTGCGGCACCGACCTTGACTCCTGCCCAGTAGGCAAGCGGCCCGCCAAGAGCACCAAAAAACAGGGACAGCCACAAGCGGTCCTTCAGCCATTTGAGGCTGTGATGCGGCAGGGTGGCAAGTGCCAGCCAGACGACGGCAAGCCACAACGGAATCGGCAGTGCTGACGTATTATAGGTCATGAAACCGGCAAGGTGCAGCGTTCCGTCAATCAACGTGCCGACAGCCAAAAGAATCGCCATCATTTTCAGATCGTTGTACCTGCAGCTGGAAAAAACAAGATGCAGCAGCACCAGAAAAAAAGCAACAAAAGCGACCTGGTTTTCTTTGAAGACGCAGAGAAACCAGACAGCCTGATACAGTGCTACATTCAGTAATATCTTCATCTAGCGGATCATACTCCTGTTGCCGGGACGGGTTGCCAGTACTTGAACGACACTGATGGAGCGCTCAAGAAAGCCGCCCTCACAATAGCAGAGATAAAAATTCCAGAGTCGCCTGAAGGTGTCGTCGTACCCCTTGTTCCTGAGGCCGGGAAACGCTGAGTTGAACCTGTGGCGCCAGTCCTTCAGGGTTCGTGCATAGTCGAAACCAAAATCTTCCAGCTGTCTGACAACCAGGTCTGTTTCACCAGTAAACAGTTCCAGCATCCTGTTGTTCGAGGGCAGGCAGCCGCCCGGAAAGATGTGGCGCTGGATAAAATCGACATTTGAGATGTACTGTTTATACACCTGGTCCCGTATGGTAATAGCTTGCAGGAGCATGGCTCCGTTTTCCTTGAGAAGCTCACCGCATTTGGCAAAAAAACGGGGCAGATAACGATGCCCGACCGCTTCGATCATCTCAATGCTCACCAGCTTGTCATAACTGCCAGTGAGGTCCCGGTAGTCCTTTTTCAGCAGGGTGATCCTGTGGCTCAAACCGGCTTTTTCTATTCTTTTTTTTCCTTCCAGATACTGGGCGTCTGAAATGGTGACTGTGGTGACATGACAGCCGTAGTTGCGGGCCGCATAAATGGCAAAGCCGCACCATCCGGAACCGATCTCCACCACTCTGTCAGACGGCTGCAGATCGAGCTTTCTGCAGATTGTTTCCAACTTGTGCAGCGAGGCTTCTTCCAGGCTGCTCGACTCATCCGGATAGATTGCTGAGGAATACATCATTTCGGGATCAAGAAAGGAACGATACATGTCATTGCCGAGATCGTAGTGGGAAATGATGTTTCTTTTAGAACCGGCCCTGTTGTTGCGGTTCAGTTTATGTTTGATGATCTTCAGCGGCTGGAAGAGCCAGGAAAATCTGCCTTCAATCCTGTCGAGCATTGTCAGGTTGCGGGCGATGATACGAACGAGTGTCGTCAGGTCGTCTGCTTTCCAGAAATTTTCAACATACGCTTCACCGGCGCCAATTGAGCCACCAAAAACTACTTTGGAGTAAAAGCGCTGATCGAGCACGGTGATCGTTGCGGACAGGGCGCCGTCATCACCAAAAACGTTAATGTCTTCTCCATCCCGGAGTGTAATCCGACCATGCTGAACCCTGTTTATGAGTTTTAACAAGAGTGTTCGAGCCCATCGCGCCGGCAACGTCGTTCTGTTTTCAGCAATTTGCCCCTGGTCGCTTGCTGTGCTGTTCATGCTTTCTCCTTTTCATAGGGTATGTAGGGGATGCCTTTCAGAAAAATTTTCAGTGCCTGCCAGTGGATCCCGGCCATGATGAAAAGTGTCGTCAACGGTCTTCCGAGCAGCATGGTTCGTGCGGATTGTCTGGAAAATGGTTGGCGGTTCAGCCGCAGGGCTGCTTCAAAAACATGACCCCGTTCATCGTGGACGCCGAGATTTACTTCCAGCGTTTCAAGCGGTGCACTGATTTTCCATTTGTATGTCTGGTTATCGGCCGGGTTGAACGGTGACACCTTGAATGCTTTGGTATGGGTTATTTCCCGGTGGTTTTCATCCAGCCGATGGCAATAGTAGTGCCGTTGATTCCATGGCGTATTTGAGACTTCAGCAAGCAGGTGCGTTGGCGTGCCGTCTTTGGCAAATCCGTAGTAGAAGTTTACCGGGCTGAAGTAGAGACCGGCCGAACGAAGGTTCAGCAGACCAAAAATTCTGCCTGCAACCTCGGCGCCGGTGAGATCTTTCATCTTCTCTCTGACGCAGTCTACCAGAGAGCGGTCGGGGGTACCCAGATAGTCTGGCCTGTAAAATCTGTTGAACGCCCATCTCCTGGAGGAAAACCAGATGCCGAGATCCTGCAGGTGATCGACCTTGTCAAGGTCGAGGTACCACATGAAAAACGGATAGCGGAAGGTATGCACCTTCGGAATGTGGCGCGTATGCACGATCTGGCCTGAATAGAGTGCCGATTCCATTAGCACCCCTCTATCATGTCGGTTACCCGCAGGCCGCTTCTCACCCCATCTTCGTGGAAGCCGCTGAACCAGTAGGCACCGCAATAGTGAATACGGTCAATTCCCGAGATGGTCTGCCATTGCGACTGTGCAGCCAGCATTGCGGTGGTGTATACGGGGTGATTGTAAACGTATCTGCCGATGATGTATTTTTCATCGATGTCCTGGTTCAGTGTGACAAGATAGGTAGTTTTGCTTTTCAGGCGCTGGAGAATGTTCATATTATAGGTGAGCGCTGTCTGCTCGCGGGCGCTGTCGATAACCCGGTAATTCCAGCTTGCCCAGGCCGCCCGTCTCTTCGGCAGCTGCGAAAGATCTGTGTGGAGGACAACCCTGTTTTCTGAAAACTCGAACGCACCGAGTACCCGCTGTTCTTCAGCGGTCGGCTCCTTGAGCATGGCACGCGTTTCGTCCGCATGGCAGGCGAGGATGACATGATCGAAGCGCTGCTGTACGGTGCCGGTATCAACGATGACACCGTTGCTGGTTCTGCTGACTTGCCTGACCGGGGAGTTGAGCTGTATCCTGTCACGAAAACCTGAGATTAACGGGGCTATATAGCTGCTTGACCCGCCCTTTATCGTGTACCACTGGGGGCGGTTGGTAATGTCGAGCAGGCCGTGATTTTCGAAAAATCGCACAAAGAAAGCCAGGGGAAATTCCAGGCAATACTCAAGTCCCATGGACCATATGGCTGAGATCATCGGCAGAAGGTAGTTGTCCCTGAAGAGCTCTGAATAGTGTGATTTCTGCAGGTATTGTCCGATAGTCTGGTCCGGATCGTTTTGTCCGGCTGTCCTGACTTCCCTGTTAAAGCGCACGATATCGCGGAGCATTTTCCAGAATCCGGGGCGCAGCAGGTTTGTTCTCTGCGCAAAGAGGGTGTTGAAATTACTGCCGTTATATTCGAGGTTCACATGGTCGTTACGAACGGAGAAGCTCATCTCCGATGGTTGGTACGGCACATCAAGCTCGGTCAGCAGCTTGATGAAGTTGGGGTAGGTACGATCGTTGAAAACAATGAATCCCGTATCAATCCTCTGATTCTCCCCGTCACCTTCAAATTCTGCAGTGTTTGTATGGCCGCCGATGTAGTCTGCGGCCTCGAATAGAGTAATGTCGTACCCTTTTTTAAAGAGATAATAGCCACAGGTGAGCCCGGAAATGCCGGTACCGATAATTGCAATGTTCTTATCGCTCATTTTTGACCATTTTTTGAGCAAGCGCATCCCAGACAGGGCCCGGGAGCAGTGAGAGCGCTTTCATGATGTAGGTGAAACGTTTCGGGAAATGAATTTCTCGTTTTCTCCCGGCTATGCCCCGGCGGATGTATCTGGAAGCATCAGCTACGCTGATCTGAAACGGCATGGGAAAATCATTCTTTCTGGTAAGCGGCGTTTCCACAAATCCTGGGGAAACAAGGCTGACCGCAATGTTTTCACGGCGCAGATCGATGCGCAGTGTATTGACCAGGTAGGCAACGGCCGCCTTTGAGGCACCGTAGGCCTCGGCCCGGGGCAGGGGGAGATAAGAGGCTGATGAGCCGACGATGACGAGATGCGGGTTTTCGCCGTTTCTGAGGGCGGGCAGGACTCCTTCGATCGATATTGCCACTGATTCGACATTGGCTCTCATAACCCGGGAAACGAGAGCACTGTCAAATTCGGGCAGATCGACATATTCGCATGACCCGGCGTTTAAAATAGCCAGGTCAAGCGCACCAAGCGTTGCGAACCACTCAAGGCTTTCCCGGCGCTCCGAGAGATCGAGCCGGGCGGTATGAAAGCCTGCTTCGGCAAGTTCGTCGAGCACCTGCTGGTTGCGGCCGATCGTCCAGACGTCGTGTCCATCCTTGATATAATCGTCGGCGAGTTGTCTGCCGATACCTGAGGTTGCTCCGGTTATGAGGATTCTCATGTTCCCAGCCTCCTGTTAATTGTCTTTACAATCGTCCCGATAACGGGCAGGTGCTGATACAGCATGCTGCCGAGGTCGAAATAATCTCGATGGTAACAGACCTTTCCGTCGGCCTTGAACTTCAGAAAAGACGCACCATCTACAGGAATCTCCCGGCCGTTTTTTAATCTCGGGTGGGAGAATGTCATGCACCACTGAACGTATGCGGTGTCCTGAATATGAAGAGGGGCTCGGAAATCAAAATGAATGTGATTGATGTTCTCATAGAGTCTGGAAAAATAGGTACGAAGCGCCGGCAGCCCTTTGATTTCATGGGCAGGGTCAATAAAATGTATATCGTCGCTGTATATTTCTGCCAGCGTTTCGATAGTGTCCAGTCTGAGCTCCTGGTAGACGTTCAGAAAATGTTGCATTGATTTATCTGTGACCATGATATCAACTTTCAGGTTTTAGAAGATTGCGTTGCAGGTTCTTGTCAAGCGGGTTGTCAGGGCTGAGCCATATCCCGAAATAAAGAGAGCTGAAATCCCTGGAGACGATTGAAACAAGATCAGCATCGTTCAGGTACAGTGTTGTTTCGGCACTGCCACTATCGTAACAGAGCTTGTAATTGTCTCCCTTCTGAACTGGCTGGTAGGCGTCGTGGAGAAGCGTTATTTCTTCCTGAAGGGAGTCTATATGGGATGCTGAATGCTGCCTGCTGAGCACGGTGTCCGCCCCTTCGATAAAATTCTCTGAAGTGAGTGAAACATCATACTCTAACTTTAAACATTTTGAGACATCCGGATCAAGGATATTGTCAAGATTACCGCCTTTTTGTGTCAGGAGTGTTGCCGTGTAGACTTTGATAAACTTGAGGTAATAAACGTTTCCCTGAGAACGTGGCTGCATGGATTCCATACTCGCCTGCGCCTGCAATGGAGACAGCAGCAGCACTAATGTGAGGGTGAATAGCAGTTTCATGATTGTCAGCTCCTTTGTCCTTTTCGGAACACAATAGTTATATCTCCCAGGGCAAAACCAAACTTGCTCATTCTGGTTTTGTTGATCAGAACGTTGTCTTCCTGGAGGAACATCCAGTCGTCGAGATGAACTTTCCAGGTTCTGCCGCCGGCTTCGATATTTAGATAATAGCGCCAGTTCAGTACATTTCCGTATGCCGAGCCCGTTGCCGTGCCCTGAACATCGGCAGCCGTGCCACTGAAGCTGTGCTCCCCTGTTTTCGATATAGTCCAGATTCTCGAACTCTGCTCGCCGTCGCTCCACTCGAATTGTTCGTCAAGTACGAGTGCTCCGGAACCATCCACGCTGCCGCGGATATCTACAACAAAGCGGCGTATCAGCTCGCCGTTTCTGTCCTGAACCATACCCCAGCCTGTCGTCTGGCCATGAAAATACTCGAATAGGCTGAAACGTGGTTCGTTATCCTGATACTGACTCAGATCAGGTTTGGAGCAACCTGCCAGTAATACTGAGGTTGACAGAATAGCCAGGAACATTTTAATCATTTTCTACCGATCCTCTATGAGTTGCGCTCATCATTGCGGTTAATCCGTATAAACATTGCTTACCAGCGTTCCGTGCCGACGATCTGGTTGACGTCGGCACATTTTCTCTTTTCTTCTTCAGTGAGTTCTTCGAAGGTCTTCTTGTCAGTATCGTCTAGTGAACAGACATACTCTTTGCCATCTTCATCAGTGAGCCAGACCAGAGATCTCATACCTTTTTTCATCGTTTGACCCTCGAACCTCGTGCTGATTATGGTTTTATCTGATTGTCTCGTTCTGATGTTATTACTCTAGGTATAAAAAAACATCGCACAACAGCGGACAAATGGGGTATTAATGATAGTATAAACTATCATTAAAGAGGTTCGTTGTGCCAAAGAAGAATCTATATAAAGAGATCGTCAATTCAATTTCCGCCCATGTGGCGATCATTGATGATAAAGGCGTCATACTGGAAACAAATCAGGCCTGGCAGAAATTTGCCCGTGAAAACGGAATGCCGGAAGACTTTGACAGTGTCGGAACGAACTATCTGACAATCTGTGAGGTGGCCTCGCCGAAAAAACTAAATGATGCCGGGCGTGTATACTCGGGGATTCAGCAGGTTATATCCGGAGAACTGCCTGAATTCGTCTCACATTATCCGTGTCATTCGCCACACAAAAAGCGCTGGTTTGTTGTTCGGGTTGTTCCCTTTCGGGAAGAAAAGACGGCAAAGATCATTGTCACCCATGAAAATATAACCCCGATCATGGAAATGCAGGAGGAACTCAAGAGCAAAGAAGGCGAATTACTCCGGGAACGGGAAAAGCTGGAAGAGACCAACACCGCGCTTCGGGTACTGCTCAGGCAGCGGGATGAAGACAGGCTCAGGCTGGAGGAAACGGTCTATAACAACGTCGATCGCCTGGTACTGCCCTATATCGAAAAACTACTGCTGGGAAGACTTTCGGAAAAGCATCGTACCCTTGCTGAAATTGCCGACAATAATCTGCGGGATATCGTCTCACCGTTTTTACGAACACTTTCTTCTCTCGGATTCATGCTGACGCCGCAGGAAACGGAAGTTGCCAACCTGGTCCGCAGCGGCAGGACCAGTAAAGAGATCGCCGAGATAATGAATCTTTCAGTGAGCGGCGTTGATTTTCACCGGAAAAGAGTTCGACAGAAGCTTGGCCTGGCAAATTCCCGGAAAAATCTCAGATCGTACCTGATGACCCTTGAAACTAAATAATATCAATGCTATAACGACATTATTGGTTTGTTTTTCCAGCTGTCGGACTCCAGGTGATAAGCTATGGTACTTTCAGGTTTGTAACCGAGCTGGTTGACAAGGCAATTCTTTTCGTTTTTAATAGCGGATATTTTAGCAAAATTGTTTGGATATCCCTGGCTCTAGGACATTGACGCAGAAGCGGATCGAGCATCGATAAGAAAATACTGGTTCAATGAGTTTTAATATAAAACCCGGCTTACTAACACGGCGAGAATGCATTTCAGCAGCCGCAAAAATTGTAGCGGGGCTTATTGTCTCATCACCACTTGCAAGTCTTGCCACACCGCTCAACTATCATACACTTTCCTTTTATCACACCCACACCGGAGAAACCCTTGATCTTGTTTTCAATCTCAAAACAGGCAAACCTGAAAAGGTAAAGCGTGTGACGCATTTTCTCCGTGATTTTCGAACAGGTGATGTTCATTCGATCGATCCCAGGCTCCTTGATATGCTTTGCCGGCTGCAGGTGGAATGCTGCAGTGCAGGTACCTTTGAAGTGATTTCAGGATACCGTTCGCCGGTAACGAATGAAAAGCTTCGGAAGAAAACCAACGGTGTCGCCAAAAAAAGCCTGCACATGGAAGGCCGGGCAATCGATATCCGACTCTCTGATGTGCGAACCAGGAATCTCGCTGCAAAAGCCAGGTCCCTCAAGCATGGCGGGGTCGGCTATTATGCAAAATCCGATTTCATTCATGTCGATACCGGGCGCGTCCGCTCCTGGTAAAGATAGCATCCTCAGCGTGTGATCTTTATAAAACCGAGCACTATAATTTCCTTCTGGACGATACTATTTTGCCTCAGCGCCTTACCTGCTGCTGCAGAGAGTGAATATCAAAAGGCCCTGTCGGCTTTTCTGGATATGGGGCCCGCGCGTGCTCTTGATTTGCATATCCTGGAAACAGGTCCTGCTGAAATTGATGAGACCTTTGTCACCTTGTACCAGGATAATGGCTACCAGCCATTCTGGATAGAGCATGAAGGGCCAGGCAAACAAGCTCAGGATATCCGTGATGTGCTGAGTGATGCCGGAAGTCACGGCCTCGAACCATCCCGTTATCTGCTCAACAGTATCAACCTGTTCTGGAACAGCAGTGATGCTGCCGATCTTGTTCGGCTGGACATCCTGCTGAGCATGGGGATGGCACGATATGTTGCTGATATGCAGGAAGGGCGCCTCAACCCTCGACGTGTTGAGCCTGAACTGTTCGACTCTGCCGGAGATCTGGGCGTTGATTTGAAGGCTCTTTTTACCTCAGCCGGCAATGCGGCCGACATGAAAACATTTCTGGAGCAACAGGAACCTCCATTCCCCCAGTATCGACTGTTGAAAGAAAAACTGGCAGAATATCGGCTGATTGCTGCGTCTGGAGGCTGGCCATCGCTACCTGTCGGTAAAACGTTGAAAGCCGGAATGAACGAGCCTGGAATTGAGCTTCTCAGGCAGAGGCTGATCCTCACCGGTGATCTTGGTGAGCAGAGCCGGCAGAGTACGGAATTTGATCAGCACTTGCTGGAGGCTGTCAGGCATTTTCAGAACCGGCACAACCTGTCTGCGGACGGGATTGTCGGGAAGCAGACGGCTGCAGCCATGAACGTGCCGGTGCATGAGCGAATTCAGCAGCTGGTCATCAATATGGAACGATATCGGTGGCTCAAGCATAGAGATGAAGAGCGTTCGGTTATTGTCAATATCGCCGGCTTTGAACTGCTTGCCGGAAACTGCGGTACAACAGAAATATCCATGCCTGTCATTGTCGGGAAAACCTACCACAAGACCCCTGTTTTCAACGGCATGATCTCCTATGTGGAATTTAATCCATACTGGAATATACCGCCCAGTATCGCCAGAAATGAAATACTGCCCCAACTGAAAAAAGACCCACTCTATCTGAAGAAAAACAATATGCGGATTTTCAGGGGGTGGGAGAAGGAGGCACCGGAGCTGGATAGTGCGGCCATTAACTGGCGTGATGTGTCGAAACAGCAGATGAACAGCTATGTTCTCCGTCAAGACCCTGGACCGGACAACGCTCTTGGCTTGCTGAAGATCATGTTTCCAAATAAGCATAATGTCTATCTGCATGACACTCCGAGTCGCGAGCTGTTTAGCCTGAAGCAGCGGGCTTTAAGCCACGGCTGTATCCGGATGGCTCGTCCTGCCGAGATGGCGGCATGGGTGCTTGGTGGAGCTGAGAATGGCTGGAGTGAAAAACGGGTTAATGAAATCATAGCAACCGGCAGACAGACGGTGGTCGCACTGAAACAGCATATACCGGTATGTATTCTCTATCGTACCGCATATATACGCCCCGAAGATAAAATACTCCATTTCTACGAGGATATATACGGACGCGACTCGCTTCTTGCAGCTGCCCTGCAGGGAAGCTGACATGAGATGGCGTGTCTGAAGAACTGCTGAAACTATTATCAGAATGAGCCGATACCTGTCTCAATAAACGTTCTGTTCACACGCCTTTGCCAGGCATCTTTTCTTAAAAAAATATCGTTTGCACAAACGTATCACTGACCAGTGTTTGACAGCCGTTTCAGATGCTCAATTCAACTGATCCTAAATTTTTGAAATTGTTGTGATTTGTTTTTATACGATTGTTGCCTCATTTTCTTGTGAAATATATTTTCGCAGGGTCCTTGCGCATGACATTCTCCGGTAATACTATCTGCGTGATAATCAGTTTGTAATTGTTCGGGTTGGTGTTGTCAAATCAGTAGTTTAACGCCATGCATCAATATAAACTGGTCATGGCACAGAGCGCGTGGGAGGATATTCTTATGGCTCAGGAAGAATCTAATGTTGTCATGCATGACAGCCAGAGCCGCTTGTCGGATCTCTGGACCAAAGAGGATTACCTGGCTATCTGGCTTGGTTTTCTCGTAATCGCAGTATGCCTCATTGCCTATCTGGTTTTTGGACCGAAGGCTGAATTCGATCAGAAGGTCAAGGAGGCGATGCAGATCCAGGCAGTCGAGGAAGAAAAGGCTCCTTTTAAAACCATAGCCTGGTACAAGGCTGAGAGTTCAAAAAGCTATAAAGCTTCCGGATCCACTGGTTTTGGCAAATTCATGTCGTACTGGACCAAGCGTCCCGGCAACTGGAAAACCAACCCGGTCGACGCTTTTTTCCGTTCAGAAGCCCAGACCAAGGCAATGAATGATGCGGCCATGCCCGCCTATGAAGAGGCGAAGAACAAGGCCGCGGCAGCTCTGGCTGCAGCAACCCGGGCCGAGGAAGCTGCCGCTGCCGTAAATTTCCAGCAACAGGAGTTGAACGAAACGGCAAAAACGCTGATTGCTGACTGGCGCAGTGCTGAGAAAAAGGCATCTTCCGCCAAATCCAAGGCCTCAAATAAACCGTACAATTATATTCCCGGCCTGGTTGGTCTCTGTGTCTTTTTTATTGTCTTCTTCGGTGCGGGCATCAAGCTGATGGGGAAGAATGTTGCTGAATTTGCCAAAGGATTTGTTATCGTCTTTCTGGTTTCCGTTCTGGCGTACCTGCTCGGCAGCCAGGCGATTTCCAAACAATACGGCTTTGGTGCGGAAGCCTGGGGTATCCTCCTCGGGATGATTATAGCCAACTCCATCGGTACTCCGAAATGGGTTATTCCGGCTTGTCAGGTAGAATTTTTTATCAAAACGGGCCTGGTTCTGCTTGGTGCCGAGGTTCTTTTCAGTAAAATCATGGCTATCGGCATCCCGGGAATTTTCGTGGCCTGGGTGGTTACCCCGACAGTGCTGGTTTCCACCTACATATTTGGTCAGACAGTTTTGAAAATGCCCTCGAAAACGCTTAATATCGTCATCTCTGCAGATATGTCGGTCTGCGGTACATCGGCTGCAATTGCAACTGCTGCAGCCTGTCGGGCAAAGAAAGAAGAGCTTACCCTGTCGATCGGACTGTCTCTTGTTTTTACCGCAATCATGATGATTGCGATGCCCGCCTTTATCAAAAGTGTCGGCATTCCTGAGATTCTCGGTGGTGCCTGGATGGGCGGAACGATCGATTCCACCGGTGCGGTTGCGGCAGCCGGGGCGTTTTTAGGTGAGAAAGCCCTTTACGTGGCGGCAACCATCAAGATGATCCAGAACGTCATGATCGGCGTTACCGCATTTTGTGTGGCGCTTTACTGGTGTATGGTTGTTGAACAGGATGCTGCAGATAAAAGAACCGTTGGAGCCGGTGAAATCTGGCACCGTTTCCCGAAATTCGTCCTCGGCTTCCTGGCTGCCTCCATTCTCTTTTCATTTCTTGATGGAAGAATGGGAAACACCATGAGTGAAGCCTTTATTGAACAAGGTGCGGTTCGCGGAGGCACGCGTCTGCTGCGTGACTGGTTCTTCGCCCTGTCGTTTGCAGCTATCGGCCTCTCTACCAACTTCAGGGAACTTGCCAAATATTTCAAGGGCGGCAAGCCGTTGATTCTTTATGTCTGCGGCCAGAGCCTCAACCTGGTTTTGACACTGACCATGGCCTACATCATGTTTTATCTGGTGTTTCCTGAAATTACGGCAAAGATTTAATAACAGGCTATAATGAAAGAGCCGGGAGAACAGTCTCTCCCGGCTCGAGAGGAATAACATGCAGTCGATATCCAACAGCAGTCTGCCGCATCGAATCAGAAATCTGGCCGTCTCCCTTGGTACGGCGCTCCTCTTTGTCTATGTTGTGCTGCCGCTACTGACCCGCTCATCGGATACCCTGAGCACAATGTCCGATCTTCTGGATACAAGCGGAATCGATCCAACTCGCTATTATTATACTGATGTCGAACAGGTGTGGGAAGCCGAACACTATATCGAGTCCGCCCTGCATTCCGAATAGACAGGAGCCCGTCTATGCAATCTCTTCGATTCAGGTGCTCATGATTGAAATCTCTCTCGATGACAAGAGAACGCTTATTCTCGAATACGAGAAATCCCGGGCCCGTGAACTCGCCCGCCTGGTGATTGAGAAGCCGGTCCCTCCTGTCTGGATGATCTTTATCCCGGTGTTTTTCATTTTCTATGCTTGGAAAATCAGGGAGTATTCCAGCGGTTTGAAAGATTTTTCCAAACACTATCTCGTCTCCAGGAACCGGGCTCTCGATATTGCCTACGAGGCTGAAAAAACGGGTAAACTGGAGGAGATAGACGACCTGGCGGAAAACAATTATCCGATCCCTTCCCATGCCCGCCCTGCGTATCGCAGATGGTTGTCTCTTCTTGTCGACCACTACCGGAATCTTTTGACGGCAGGCAGCAGCAGTGTCGAGGGGCTGATACGGGCGCATTACCGAAACAAGGCCACATTTATGCTTACAAACAATCAGCTCCGTACGGCTGAAGCTGCGTTTAACAGCGCATTGCTGCCTAAAATTGAAGGAGACAGCCAGGATATCCGCTACGTCTTTGAGAAGATGGAGCGCTCACTCACAGATCTTTATCGCCGGGAGGTTGATGATGTTTTCCCGTGATCTATATCCCCCGAATCAAGGCAGCACCATGGAGTAACGCCAGGCCGGCCAGGGTCATCATCGCGGCAAACGGCCAGTTGCGCCGGGCGATTTGCAGAGCGGACATTCCGTATCTTCCCTGGAAAATGAGATTTAAACCAGAAAGAGGACCGGCGCAGGTACCAAGAGACCAGGCGAAGATATAGGTGAGGGCAAGCAGCTGAGGATCCGGATTAAAAGGTACAAGCAGTGGTGTAACCACTGAGATAGAGATTATCGGGTGTACGCCAAGTATCGAAATAAGCACCATTGAGACAAGGAGCAGGCCTGCCGCAGAGGCCCCGAATACGCCGGCGAAGGGCAGGCTTATGTGTGTCGCAGAAACGATTGTGCGCAGTCCGACAGCCAGTACACCGGCCGCAAGAAATAACAACAGCTCGCCGACCATGCGGGGAAGCCCCCGGGTAATGTGAGCTCCCAGTGTGTTAAAGGCACCTTGACAACCGACCGAAAAGCACAAACCGACAACGGTTACCAGTAAAGCTGCCAGGGCAATAATCACCAGTATCGAGGCGTGCGGTAAAGTAAAATGACCCAGCAGCACGAATAGGGCAAGAAGTGATGGCACCCACAGGCTTGAAAGGGTGATCGGGTAGCCTTCGAAGTCATCGAGCTCGACTTTAAAACGGATTTGTGCTTCGGCTATGATGAGCAGGAAGCCGAGAACTGCAAATGGAACACCGAATATCATTATGAGGAGCAGGCGGGCATCGGAGACGTACGTCAGGACCACGGCCATACCGGCAAAAAACGGTGACCAGGCGGCACAGCCGGAAAACGTCCGGATGATCGATTGTGAGGCAAAGGTGCTCAGTACATTTTTTTCCGCCAACCTGTCTGCAACGATGACGGGTGCAGAAATATTGATGCAGCTGCCGAACAGGGCCACTGCCAGCATGGTTTGCCGGAATGCCGGCAGCCCGTGTGCTGCCTGGCCGGCTTCAGGCTCTTTTTGCATGGCAATAAGTCGTAGAAAACTGACGGCGGCAAGCATGCTCAGCAGACCTGAATTGGTATCAAGCAGGTCCAGCCATGGAGGCGTCTCACCAAGTATCGTACCA
This sequence comes from Desulfocapsaceae bacterium, assembly GCA_963675545.2. Taxonomy (GTDB): domain Bacteria; phylum Desulfobacterota; class Desulfobulbia; order Desulfobulbales; family Desulfocapsaceae; genus MADRE3. The sequence continues at coordinate 5,038,954 of CAXXRX010000002.1, read as the reverse complement.
CTCAACAGCGCAACGGTTCCGACAAGCAACAGGCTGCCCATCTGCAGGATTTGAGGCTTTGTCAGCTGCGGGATGAGCAGTGCAGCTGCCGACCAGGCGAGCAGGCCTGAGGGCCAGGATGGCAGAACATGAAAAAGTCCCGCGAGAATCTGAGACAGGACCATCAGGAAAATCAAGACTCCCGCTGCTTTTACTGTATGTTGAGCTGAACTGATTGTATTCACCTGCGCTTATAAGACAAGAGACCGGTCAATCCTGGACACCGGCAGACTCTTCTTCATTTCTTTGTGGTTCTTGAACATCTCCGGAATGATGAATAATTCGTTCTTCGCAAAGTGTCCATTAAAACCCTGCCGGCCATTGAAGAAATGCTCTAAATGTTGTTTATTCTTTTGGTATTCTTTTGGTAATAGCAGAACCTCAGACAGTGAGTTATAGTGAGTGCTTGATAGTTCTTAGCTGACACGTAGTTCTAAAACGGCACTGCCCGGGCATCATTTGTCAAGCAGAACGAATGTTGTGTGCTGAGGACTGCCGAGCGAGAGAGGACAATCCGTTTGCGAAACACAGAAGCACAGGAAAGCAGGGAGTAATCCGTATTCCTTCAGTGTAAACGGAAACAATTAACTGATCAAATGATCTGCAAACAATGAAAGGAGAGCTGCCATGAAGGTTGGGTTTATTGGTCTTGGAATAATGGGAAAGCCGATGAGCAAAAATATGCTCAAAGCCGGTTATGAACTGGTCGTATACGACATCAACAAAGCCGCGGTTGAAGAGGTTGCAGGTGCAGGCGCTGCAGTTGCCGACTCGCCGAAGGATGTTGCCGCACAGAGTGATGTGATCATCACCATGCTTCCCAATTCCCCGCATGTCAAAGCGGTTGTGCTCGGAGAAAATGGTGTGATTGAGGGGATTAAACCAGGGGCTGTTGTCATTGACATGAGTTCCATTGCACCGCTGGCCAGCAAGGAAGTAGCGGCAAGACTGCTGGAAAAGGGTGCTGAAATGCTGGATGCCCCGGTCAGCGGCGGGGAGCCCAAAGCAATAGACGGGACCATTTCGGTGATGGTCGGCGGCAAGAAGGAAGTCTTTGACAAATGCTATGCTATCATGGACAGCATGGCCGGGTCCGTGGTTTATACCGGTGATATCGGCGCCGGAAATACGACAAAGCTTGCCAACCAGATCATCGTCGCCCTCAACATTGCAGCCATGTCTGAAGCGCTGGTGCTGGCAACAAAGGCCGGTGTAGAGCCGGAACTTGTATACCAGGCTATCCGCGGCGGGCTTGCCGGCAGTACCGTGCTCGATGCCAAGGCACCCCTGGTGCTTGACCGTAAATTTGATCCCGGTTTCCGGATAGAACTGCACATCAAAGATCTTGCCAATGTCCTGGAAACATCCCACGAGATCGGTGTTCCGCTGCCGCTTACCTCTGCGGTAATGGAGATCATGCAGGCACTCAAGGTGGACGGTAAGAGCGGCCTGGATCATGGCGGCATCGTGCAGTACTACGAGAAAGCGGCCCAGGTGGAAGTAAAGCGTTAGTATTTATTGGAAAAGGAGGTATTGTCCCTGCAATGCAGCAATGCCTCCTTGTGTTTCCTCTTCTTTCGGGAATACTTCAAGAGATATCATACCGATTGGCTGGGTCGACGTTTACAGGCGCTGCCTGAAATCATCTGTCATTGCTGACCAGCTGCGGTGAATGAGTTCCGGAACTATGTCGGGTCAGGAAATTGATTGACCGTGTGGATCTGGCGATTGCTTGCCGAGTTTTTCATCAAGATAGTCCACTGTCTTGTCGTCGCTGATGTGTTCAAGTTTATGGGCAGTTGGATGGATTTGATCTTCCGGTGTTCCAATCGTTTCCAGGTAGGCTTCCCAGAGCCGGTGTGCCCGCAGCACCTTGTCAGCTTCTTTTGCTCCATCTTCCGTTAAATCAAAGCCATTTGCAGAACTTATAATCAGCTGGTCCTGAGTCATTCGCTGGAGCGCCTTGTTTATGTCCTTGCCACTCTCAACATACTGCTGAACAATTGCCAGCGGTGTCGTTTTACCATAGCGCAGTATCGTGGTGAGAATATCTTCGATGACCTGTTGAGGAACAAGGTTACGCAGCCTGAGCCAGCGGGCGAGTAGACCGTATTTGGGCGCCACCGCTAGAACAACAAGAAACTGAAGTGTGCAGAACAGCATGATGGCGCCGCCACCCGCCGAGTCAAGCCATACGCAGAGATAGAGTCCGCCGACAACGCTTGTTACACCGAAAAACGCTGCCAGCCACATCATTCGATCGAGGCGATCGCTCAACAGGTAGGCTGTGGCAGCCGGAGTGATCAGCAGACCTACGACCAGGATAACACCAACCATACTGACGGCACTGACGACGACAAGAGAGACGCAGGTAGTCAGGACATAGTCGATGAGCAGGACAGGCAGGCCGATGGATGCTGCCATGATCGGATCAAATGTAGCCAGTTGGAAGTGCCTGAAGAAAAGGATCAGAATCGACAGCACCAGTGCCGCCACGAAGGCGCTCACCCATAGATCACTGTCGGCGACGCCGAGAATATCGCCCATGATGAAATGCATCAGGTCGATATGTATGTAGTGGCGAAACATTGAGACGGCGACAACGCCGAGTGCAAAGATACCGGTATACATGATGCCGATAGCTGTATCCTCTTTTACCCTCGAGATCTGGGAAACAAAGCTGATAAGGGCCACCGTGGCAATAGCAGCAAGGAGTGAGCCCAGGAGCATTCCCGGTGCATGCGCCTCCGCCCCAAACAGAAGTTTCATAACCAGGTAGCCGCCTGCAACACCGGCTATCATGGCATGTGACAGGGCGTCACCAAGAAAAGCCATACGTTTCAGTACGACCAGACACCCGACGACACCGGCAACAATTGCAACGATAGATCCACCAATCAGGGCCTTCTGAAAGTAGGTTTCGGTGAGAGGTGCAATGAACAGCTCGTACATCAGGTTTCTCCCTGCTTGATAATATCACTGAATATGCGTAAGCGTCCCTCGTAGACGTTGCTCAACAGTTCCTCGTTGAGGACCATCTGCGGTGTGCCGAACGCGTACATTCTCTGTTTAATAAGAATGAGTTTGTCGAAATATTCGGCAGCTGTTGAAAGGTCATGATGCACGACAACAAGGGTTTTTCCGGACATTTTGGCTCGTTCAAGCACATCGAGAATGGCTCGTTCGGTCGCCGCATCTACGCCGGCAAAGGGCTCATCAAGCAGCAGGATGTCACTTCCCTGGGCCAGCGCACGGGCCAGGAATACTCGCTGCTGCTGGCCTCCCGACAATTCGCCGATCTGCCTCTCGGCAAAATCCTGCATTCGCACCATTTCAAGAGCTCTCAGAGCTTCTCTGTAATCGGCTTTTCCCGGCGTCTTGTACCAGGGGATCCGCTGATAACGGCCCATGAGTGCGACTTCTTTGACCGTGATGGGAAAATCCCAGTCTACCGCTCCCCTCTGCGGCACATAGGCAACCTCTCCTTTGGCCCTCTGGGCACTCTTGCCGTTGATCTGAACGTCTCCGAGGTCCGGTTTGACAAAACCCAGAATTGCCTTGATGAATGTCGATTTTCCTGCGCCATTTGGACCGATGACACCGACCAGCTGATCACTTTTAATCTGGACACTTACATCCAATAGAGCAGGTTTTGCCTGATAACTGACAGTCAGGTGGTTGACCTCGATGACGATGTTCTGCTTAGTGGCCATGACTGTCCTCTTTGGCGTTAGAATGGCTGAAGCTGATAGTGCCGGACACCAGAGCACCCTGTTGTGTCCAGAGGGTCTTGTCGACAAGCAGAGTGCTGTCTTCGTAGAATTTAACCCGTATACCGTGTTCCATGGTATTCTCGGACAAAGGCGGGCTGGCGGTTACAAGTAGTTCGTTGTGTCCGCTGAGCACCCCGGATATATCGGCAACGCGCACCGTCCGGCCACGCAGTAAGTCCTCGGTATCGAATTCAATTGCTGCTCCATTGAGTTTTACCTCAAACGTCGAGCTGCTGTCGGATGTTACCAATGCAAACGGGTCTTTTTCTGTAGAAAATGTGGGGGTAATTTCTATCGCAAATTGTCCCTCAACAGAGAGATCGACCGGAGTATCGGCAACGATGTGCTGCCGTTTTGCATCTCTGTGGGAAACATAACTCCAGAGCCCGCCGACGATAAAAACCCAGATGGTTACAACCAGTAGAAACCTCATGAAACCTCTATTTCAGCGCGTTTACCATCAGTATGACATTCTCTCGCATCATGCCGATATAGGTTTCACCGGCAGAGTCTTCGGGGCCCATTGAGTCTGAGTAGAGCTCTCCACCGATGTTTACCCCTGTTTCTTTGGCGATTTCACGAATCTGCTTTGGATTGATCGTCGTTTCAACGAAAATGGCAGGTGCACCTGATTCTTTAATGGATTGGACTACTTTTCTCCTGCGATCGGGAGTCATTCCACCTCCGACTTCGGCACCGGTTGACCAGCCAACGGGAGCGATGGAGAGAAAGTTGTTATCTGCGTTCAGTTTGAACTCTGTGCAGAAATAGTTGAATGCATCATGCGTCGTTACCAGAATACGTCGCTGGGTCGGAATCTGGTTCACCTGCTGCCGTATCCACGAATCGAGAACACGAAGCTGCTGAAGGAAAAGGGTTGCCCTCGCCTCATACTCCTGTTTGCCGTCAGGGTCCACCTGGACAAACCCTTTGACAATGTTATTGATGTAAACAGCCGCGTTTTTAGGGGAAAACCAGGCGTGAGGATCAGCAACGACCTCGCCGCCGCTCGATATTGTCAGAGGCTCGATACCATCCGTTGCAGTAACGATGGGTTTACCCGCATCACCAGCCAGAGTCGCCATCCAGTTTTTACCTTCGAGATGAAGCCCGTTTTCCAGACATAAATCAGCGCCGAGAACGATCTCGACGTCATTGGGTGTGGGTTGGTAGGTGTGGGGATCAGCTCCGGGAGCAAGTATGCTCTGCACGATGAGGCTATCACCAGCAACCTGCCGGGCAAAGTCGGCAATCTGGGTTGTTGAAGCGACGATAACGAGCTTAGCGTCATTAGCCAGCGTGAATGACGCTGGGAACAGTCCGAAAATAAGGGCCAGCGCACCAATGATATGTTTATTCATTGTCTTCTCCAGGTTGACTGATACCGATAACGCTTTTTTAATAATGTTTTAGACGTAACAGACATTTTGACATTTAATAGGATTAATTATTATCTACTATTTTTCAATGAATAGTTATGGATCATATGCAATATCAGGTTTTGTAAGGAACTCGTTTGGAATATGGTCGGTAAGGGTTACCTTTATAGTTTATGAATTTCAGGCGATGAAGCTTCCTGGCTGGGGAAAGCTAATCTTTTAATAGCATAACTTGACCCATCAGTTTTTATCTTAATGTTTCGATCAAGTCGTACAATGGGTGATGTGAGTTAATAGTGGATAAGAAAGTATCTGTCGATCAAAGAGATCTGCGGAGATGGAGCAATTTCTCATCCTGGTGGCCAAGAATCTTCACCGGAACTACCTTCACCCACACCCACCACCATATTAGTATAGGTTTCCATCGCACCTCTTCAATTTTTATCGGGCGAATTGCTGTTGTAGACCAGTACGTAGATAAAGAGGAAGAAGGTAATGGATTGAAATGTATGAACCTAGAGAACTTTGAGATGGTTTTATTAATCGCGGTGACGAAGCTCAGCCGACCCCGGAAACTGGCGCGGCTGAAGCGCCTTGTTCGCTACCCTGTCCTGCAGAATGTTATTCAGCCGGGACAGCCTCAGGGAACTTCCAGGTTCCGTCTATGATTTCAGGCTTTGGTTGATAGAGGCGAACGGCATAGTTCCAGCCGGGCGTGATTGGCAGATAGTTGACCTTACTTGAATCTCCGCCAAAATAAATGGTGAAGCTGCCATCGGTATTCTGTTTTGCCGTGACGTTATTAAACGAATACGCATTCAGATCGTTCTTTTCCAAGAAGCCATCTTTATTGTATATGGTGACCGACCAGAAACCATCAACCGGAACATCCTTGACACTTAAGATGTAGGGCGTCTTGCCGTCATTGTTGTCCGGAACCGCATTCACATACATGGCCGCCTCCGGCGGATTCCCACCCCAGCCATAGGCCGTACCCAGCAAGTGCTTGATCGGATCGAGTTCGTCCTTGATGCCAAAATACCCCTTGAAGTCACTGACAATATCAGCCGCGAGCACATTGATGGCGTTGCGGATTTTGTGAAGTGATTCCTCATTCCAGTTAGGAATCTCGAATGATCCTGGCTGATCCTGTTTCACCACGATAAGGTCCTGCAACGCTCGAGCGGCCTCAAGATCTTTCTCGTTAGTGGGGTCGGCAAAGGTTCGAAACAGAATGAACACATACCGGCTGCCAATCTTTTCTGCGGTAAATGTGAAACTGCCTCCTCCATGCTCGACCGGAAAGATTGAGTGATCCTGGCTGGCATACATCATAGACTGAAACCGATCCGGGGAATCAGGCTTTATTATCGTCACCGGTGTCGTCAGATCAAAGACACCCATGGAATACAAAGTGTCGCGATTACCTCGAATCGTGGTCTGGTTCTCAACCGAGTAGGGTGCCCTCATGTGGAGAAACTTGCCAACCCCACCGGCCTTTTCTACGTACCCCTTCATTTGCAGGTCGCTTTCAGCGCGCACGAAATTATAGACTGTAACTTTAGTGGATTCTTCGGCTAGTGCTATGGACGGCACAATGATAGAAACGGTGATTATTAATTTGATGACGAAATGTTTAACTTTTGACTTCATGCTCATATTTCCTATATTGAGGATGTATTTTACTGTTGCGTGTGTTTACGCCAGCAACAAACGTGCCCGCAGACCAACGAGCTTGTTTACTGCTAGAGTTCGAGTTCTTTGACGATAAATGCGCTCGACTTTGAGTGGTCTATGAATTTTTTTTCATCTTCCAAGAGCGCTGGCCCCAGTTCCTGAAACTCAGGCGACCCCATAGCTTCCATGAGTTCTTGCTCAGATTCGAACCAAACCTCTGCGATGCCATCAAACGGGGGCATCATTCCTCTAGATTCTTGAAGCCCTGTATTGAGAGGGCTCTCGATCGTGTGGGATTGTATGTATTTCTTAGCCCTCATGACCGTTGCGTTCTTCTTGAAAAAGGGCCCATGACTATTTATCCAGTAATCCTGAAACTCTTCCAGAGTCATGTTGGGATGACGAGTACAGCACATAACGAATTTGATCATTTTATTCCCTTATTAGCTAATCTGGCTGATTTTGAAGCTGCTGCTCCCCATTTTCATTCAGGTTTCAGAACTTACCATTGTTATTCTTCCATTCACTGCATGGGGGTATTGCATCGATAGTGTCCCAATGCTCTACAATTTTGTTTTCAGAAACACGGAAGAGATCATAAAAGGAGGAGTGAACTGCATTAAGAAAGCCTTCACCAATAGAAAGTACAAAACTACCTTCTGCAAGTACACGATGTAGCGTATTGTAAATTTTCATCGTGGAATTGCGAGAAAAGAACTCACTCAATGCCGACAGGCCATCGGCCATGTCTGGATTATGTTCTGTATAATCTTCTGAATCGATGTAGTGATCCAGTTTACTAAACTGACCGTTCGCCAGAATCTCATCAAAGTAAGACCTAATGAGGTTTCGGTTCACTTCAGTCAGTTCAAGATCGTTAGCTTCAGTTGGCCCATCAATCATGGTGTGGCCGGAAAGGTTTGGATGATTTGGCTTATGTTGGAGGTTGTCCCAATGTTCCACAGCCATTCCATCCTCAAATCGAAAAACTTCAAAGCCGATTTCTAAGACATTAAAATCGTAATCGGTGTGGGCGAAAACATAGTCACCATCTTCAAAAATACGTATGATATCAACTCGGGGAGAGGTTTTTGACAGCCGTTTAAAGAGTTCAGCTAAACCTGCATTTCCTGAGGGGGTTAGGGGATTGTGTTGAATATATTTGTTTTCATTAACAACAGTAGCGGCGCTGGGGTCACCCGTTTCGATGCCTTTTAGAAGTGTTTTGATTCGATCTTTCTTGTTTAAAATTATACAAGTTACCAGCCTTCGTGGAAGCTAATCAGTGAATATATGGTCTTTTCAGAGGTATAGCTGAAGGATTTCTCCGATTGATGTACAGGAGAATATAATAATGGAAAAAGAATTATCAAACTGAAACAATTACAGACATCCATGGCATTAGGTTGCCTGATCAAAGCATTATAAAATCGCTTTGTAGATGTGGTTGACCTTGTTCCTGCTTCTCTCCAGGATGGAGGGCATTAGGAACCGGTCGCCGACCACCATTGGTGGAAATCGGCGATGGACAGGAATAGTCCTCATATCGCCGGATTCTCGATGCCCTAGAATTACCAGTCCTTATCTAAATTCCAGAAAGACATTTAGATTACCACCCCTGAAGTTCAAAATAATAATTAATAATAATCATTTATACCGCCACCACAATGTTCTCTTTACTTGTTAGGTTTAGTGGTTACGTCTGAATAATAACCTCCAATAAATTGCGCTTTGCAGATATGCGAAGTCGTTATTGGTCAAGCATCTCTAAGATGAAGATATTGGCCGTAAAAAGTAAAAAGGAGGATGATATGAAAGAGAGCAAAAGAATGCAACGGCGTACGTTTCTTCGTACTGTCGCCATAGGGGGCGCAGCGACTGCCGCAGCCCTGACCTCCCTGCCCCCGAGCAGGGTATTTTCCCAGAGCAAAGAAGAATGGCGGATGATTAACAACTGGGGACAAGAACCTAACGACCATATGAGGCTGTTCGCGAAGATGGTTTCCGAGGGTACAGATGGGCAGATAACCATCAAATTCTATGGTCCCGGAAAGATCGTCCCTTTCCCTGAGACAATAGAGGCTGTCGGTGACGGAACGGTTGAGATGGGGACGGGGCAGCCACCTTTTTGGGAAAGGAAAGTGCCAGCCATGAAATTCCTTCATAATACCCCCTTCGGCCTGACGGCCCAGGAGCAGAACTCATGGTTTAAGTACGGTGGAGGTCAGGAGCTTGCTGATAAGGTGTACGCCGAAGTTGGTTGCAAGTTTTTCCCGTTCGGCAATACTGATTGTCAGATGGGCGGCTGGTATAATAAGGAGATTAATTCGATTAACGACTTTAAGGGCCTCAAAATTCGGATGGGCGGCTTTGGAGGTGAGACCCTGAAAGTCGCTGGTGCGGAAGTGGTTTCCTTACCATTTAGCAAGATCATACCAGCACTGAAAGACGGTGAGATCGATGCCGCCGAATTTGCCGGACCGTTCCACGATATGGAATTCGGTTTCCACAAGGTAGCGAAATACTATTATTATCCTGCCTGGCACGAGCCATCAGGAGCCTTTGATCTATTCATTAACAAAGCCAAGTGGGATAATCAGTCTGACAAAGTCAGAGCAGTCATAACTGCGGCAGCGGCGGCGATAAACGGCCGCAGACTTTGTTTTCGTATGGCTTCTAACAGCGATGCCCTGACAAAGCTCACCGGAGAGCATGGCGTCCAACTCAGACAATTTCCCGACGAATTGCTTAAAGAACTGGCACTTCTGTCTGATGAGGTGGTTCGGGAGCAGGCCTCAAAGGACAAACTCAGTGAAGAAATATTGAACAGTATTATTGATTTCCGTGGAAATGCGGTCAATTTGGCAGCGGTACAACTGCAACCCTATCTCGCAGCACGCTCTGCGATTTTGTGATGCCGGCCGAAGAATTAAAATAGTCAGCGATTCAGGAGGCAAGGCCAGAATTGGCTTTGCCTTTTATTGTATATTCAAGATGCCCACTACGTATCTTAGGGTTGTCGATAGGACAGCACCGTATGTTATTCTTGTACAGATGAAGGGACACCTGTCTAGTGAGTGGCGTTTGCCGAGAGGGAAATAGTTCCGAATAGACAGGAACTAGTCTTAATTTTTAAGGATTTACCGAGTTCCCAAATTCCAAATGGCAATATAAATCATTGAACTTTTAAGCTGGATTTTCAGGGTGAGGGTAGTGCAGTCAGAATCAAATCAACCAACCGCTTCATTTGTTGACGGTCCACAGAACGAACAAACGGTTTTAATTCCTCTTTAATTTCATCAGACCATTGCCTCATGGATGGCGTGCCGGTAAAAACTCTATGAATGATGACCACCTTTAAGTCCGGTACAATTACGATAAACTGACCCATATAGCCGTGCGCATAATATGCCTCGTCCAAGTAGGTCCACCACATGAGGCCGTAGCCAAGATCATCATATACTTTTGAGTAGGGAAAAGTACTGGCATATATCCAATCCTCTGGCACTATCTGGTGATCATACCACTTTCCGAGTTGTAAATATAACTGGCCGAAACGAGCTAAATCCCTCGCGGATACCCAAAAAGGAAAAGAAGGATATAGTGATACTTCTTCCCATCTATAGTGGACATCCTCAGCTCTAAAATCCTGCATTCCTATGGGATCGGCAATCCATTCTTTGAAGGCTTGTCCAATAGTAATATTGGTCTTTAGCTCAAATATCGTACCTAGGACGTTGAAATCCCAGTTGTTGTAATACCAGTGTTCTCCGGGACGGAAGGTGTTTCTTTTCGGTCTCAACGTTTTCATTCCCTCACTTTCTGCAGCTGCTTCGTGATACACACCAGAACGGGATTGCAGAAGATTAAGAATTGTTGCCTGTTTCTCCTGTTCGCTTAACCTCGGAGGTCGATCGTCAATACCTAATTCGCCAATAGTTGTATCCAAATTGATCAGGCCCTTGCCTACTGCAATTCCGTATAATGCACTTAATAGGCTTTTCCTAACTGAGTGGCTCCACATGGGTAAATTGGTTTTCCCCCATTCAAGCACTAATTTTCCATCATGCATCACAATGACCGCAGACGATCCGATCTCTTGAGCATATAGCATAGCCCCTGATAATTTATCTTGTGACCAGTCTTCTGTCACAGGGAATGAATGTTGGAGCGAGGCTGAATTTTGCTTGATGAATCCGCTTTTTTCATGCTCTTGAGCGCAAATATTTTGGGGTGCGATTTGCAGCCCAACAAGAATTATGAAAGTTACGCTTATTCTCATACAGATTTTGATACAAGCTCTCACATTATCGATTTTTGATATTTTCACGGCTGCCATTGAAATGTTAAAATTCATTGTATTCAGCACTCTCGATATTTTCGTCGTAACGAATAAAACGGGCATAGAAATATGCGATGCAAAGAAAAGATAATGATGCTGATACGATGAAATATACGAGACTCGTAGCGATCTCACCGTCCTGCCATTTTAATTCAAGACCAGACCTTAAATTTAATAGCAACATGGAGAAGGTTACAGCAAGAATCAGATACCCAGTTGCTCCAATAAAAAAAGCCCACGCTTGATTATTTCTGATCTTTGCTGAGAGGAAGAAAAATAATATGCAACTGAAAAATAGCATCACAGCCCCCAGCCAAGGACTCAATGTAGCAATTGATTGGCTGTTTTTTATCAAGTCAATTGTAAAGTAGAACTGCAGCAGAACAGAGAGAGCCAATATTTTAGGAATAATGTTTATTAATGCTCCTAAAGCTCCAGACCAACCTGCAATATTCCACCAAATACCATTCTCTGATTTCGCAGTTTTCAGTTTGAAAAAAAATAAGAATTGAGCGATTCCGGCTAAGATATTTAAGCCGACAACTGCAAAAGAAATGACAGGATTAGCAAAAATACCATGCCATAAAGTATCAATAAATTTGGCTATATATACGTAAGATAATCCAATGAAGGCAAGTTTGGCGGAAGATGAGAGAGTTAAACTGGCAAACATGCTTACCCCAAGGCAGTAGGATGTAGATGGACAAAGACTATAGCACTCACTTAATTTGTTGGGAAGATGTTTCCACAGGCAGTACTGAAATTACGGCTTTGTCTGGAAACTTACCTTATCCCTTTCTCTTCGACTGTGGATCGCTAAGTGGTGCGTTCAGCTTTGTTAGGCATAATGATATATACCACGACAGTTTCGATCAGTACATCAAGGACCACGTGTCAGGCGTAATTTCACCTTTAATCGAAAATTGTCAGGTATAATTCAGATTTTTACAGTTTATCCCTCCATCTCGTACCATTCCATAATAAGCCGGTACGAAATCGATACAGGTGTTGGAAGCAGGTTCGGGGTGGTCTTGATATCTTCGCGTGTAAACCAGCGGGCATCTTCCAGTTCGTGCGGGTCGACAATGATGTTTTCATCCCGGGCACGGGCACGGAAGCCAAGCATCAGTGAGCCCGGAAACAGCCAGGACTGGGAATGCTGGTATTCAACCTGATCAACAGATACACCCGATTCTTCCTGGACTTCACGAATCACCGCTTCTTCTGCGGTCTCACCGGGTTCGACAAATCCGGCAAGGGTTGAGTACATCGCCTCAGGCCATTCTCTCTTTCGTCCGAGCAGACACCGCGTTTTTGTCGAAACAAGGACGATTATCGCCGGGTCCATACTGGGGAAATAGTGCTCTTTGCATTCATCATTTCTGCAGATACGCACATGACCTGCTTCCGATCTTCTGGTTCTGGAGCCGCATTTTCCGCAGTATCGGTTTCTAACATGCCAGTAACTCATGAAGCGCGCCAGCGCCAGTATCTGGCTGTCTCGATAATCAAGCAGAGAAAGGACGGCCCGTAGATTACGGAAGCCGGCGTTCATCTGTTTACCCAGTGCCTCTGCTATTTCCTCCGATGTAATGGCGGCTGCAAAATAAGGCGTTTGCTCATGGATTCCCAGAAATATCATGGAGTCCATTGAATCCAGGGGCTCAATCAGGTTCCGGTTGGCAAGATAGACGGCTTTCGGCTGCGGTGAAGTATCACAGAGAACCTCCAGGTTATAGACTGGAATAATCCGGCACTTTTCACTGCGGAAGGCCTCGGCAAGCCATGTTGTGTCGTTTCGCTCCAGGCAAAAGCGGTTGATACCCGGTGGTGAGACGGTCTCTGTTTTCATGTTGAGCGCACCTGTCTTGTATCTAGAGCAATGACAATAGTCTTCTCAGCGATAAGGTTCTCTGTGCCGGGGTCCTGAGTCTGTAAAAGCGTTGAACGGTGATCTTCCGGCATGCGGTTATCTCGTAACAGCACCATAATGCGTGACCAGTTCAACCAGGCTGTTAAAGTCCTGGGCACCGACAAGCTTATGCCGGCCCATGACAAAGGTTGGAACTGCAGTAATGCCCATCAAGCGTGAATCATCCCAGTCCCTGTCGACTTGTGCAGCGTAGCTTCTGTCTTTGATTACCGACTCTGCAGCGTTTTTTTGAAGACCTGCTTTTTCTGCCAGATCCAGCAGCACCGATGGTTCTGCCAGGTTCAGGCCGTCCACGAAATAGGCCCTGAATGCAGCCATGTGAAAAGCGTCCCCATGTCCCTGGTCTTCGGCCCAGAGACCGAGTTCCTGAGCACGCCTGCTGTTGTATGTCCTGGTTCTCGGACCAAAGGGAAGACCGAGTTCTGCGGCGGTCAAGCGTAAATTCTCCACTATCTTTTCGATCTGTTGCGGGTTTGTCCTGAAAAGATCTTCGAGCAGGAGCCCCTCTTCGGGAGTGTCGGGGTGAAGGGGAAACGCCCGCCAGCGAACACGTAAGTCATAAGTTTCCTGAAGTTTTTCAATACGCCCGGTAATGAAGTAGCACCAGGGTCAGATATAATCTGAAAAAACAGTTAATTCGTTTGTTTGTTCCATCCTGCCTCCGTTGTTTTTTTGTTTTCAGGGCATGACAACAAACCTTCGCCTGGTTTGCAAATATCTGCTGGAACTGTATGCCTGCCAGTCACAACAGTATGCATCCCGGCTGAAGATATCAATGCTATTGCTAAATTTTATCAATTAATACAGACAAGTAGGTAAATATACAACTGTACGTCAAAAAACCTGGACAGACGTGCTTGTGATCCGTTTGGGTCGACACGGCTTTACAATCATAAAACCAGACATTACCGTCGTGGTAATGAGTCTGCTGTCTGCTTGATGAGTAGGTTTGCTGAAGCCAGATTGCAGGCCCGCGAAAAGAACATTCAATGTAATCGTTAACCGTACATTTTTTATTTGGTGATAGTGATGTCTTTTAAACGTCTTGTGATTATGCTGTCTGTACTTTCTTTGATGGTTGTTGGCGGGACAGCCTGTGCCGATGAAGAGGAACGCAAAAAGGGCTCTGCAGGGTCGGAATTAGCGGCACGCGTGTTTGCTGAATTTAATGAGCCGTGGGCCATGACGTTTCTTCCGGGAGGTGACATGCTGATCACCGAAAAACCGGGAAACCTCCTGCTGGTAAGCGCAGACGGCAGCTCAAAGATTCCTGTCGACGGTGTACCGGAAGTTGCCTATGGTGGTCAGGGAGGTCTTGGTGATGTGATCTTGCATCCGGATTATGAAGTAAACAATCTGCTCTACATCTCCTATGCGGAACAGGGTAGCTGGGGCAAAAAAGGCGCCGCTGTAGCCCGCGCTAGATTCAATCCTGACCCGCAAAACCCGGTTCTGAACGATCTGGAGGTGATCTGGCGTCAGGAACCGAAGGTGAAGGGAAGCGGACATTATTCTCATCGCCTGGCGTTCAGTCCGGACGGCAAACTTTTCATCACCTCCGGTGAGCGGCAGAAGCAGGAACCGGCCCAGGACTGGTCGCAGAGCCTCGGCAAAGTCATCAGGCTTAACCCGGATGGTTCGGTACCTGCCGATAACCCGTTCCAGGACCGGGGGAAGATTGCTAAAACCTTCTGGTCACTTGGCCATCGAAACCTGCTCGGCATTGCTTTTGATCAGCAGGGGCGGTTATGGACCCATGAAATGGGGCCAAAACATGGCGACGAGTTAAACCTGACCGTGCGTGGCGACAATTACGGCTGGCCTGTTGTTTCCTGGGGAGACCAGTACTCAGGCGCTAAAATTCCTGATCATGATACACGTCCCGAGTTCAATGCCCCTGAAGAGTATTGGGTACCGACAATTGCACCATCCGGACTGGTCATCTACTCGGGCAGTATGTTTCCTGAATGGCAGGGCAACGCATTTATCGGAGGTCTTGCTTCCAGATCGCTGGTTCGGGTGAAGATAGACGGTGACAGTGCCGAGGAGGTTGAGCGCTTTGATATGGACAAGCGTATCCGGGAGGTTGAGCAGGGGCCGGACGGTGCACTCTGGGTGCTCGAGGATAAACAGGGAGGCCGTCTGCTCAAGCTGACTCCATCAAGGTGATTTGCTGAGTTACAGGAAATTCAGGGATATTGACGAAAGCGTCTAGCAATTATTGAGAGCAGTTTTACAGCACATCTAAGCTGTTTACAAAATTCATAAGGAGTGAGGTACCATGGACTATCCAATCGAAGGTTCTTGCCAGTGCGGGCAAGTCACGTACAAACTGCATGAAGCGCCCAAAATGGTGGTTGCCTGCCATTGTACCGAGTGCCAGAAACTGGCTACCGGTCCGTTTAGTGTCACTGCAGTGGTCGCTACCAGCGCGATTGAGTTTACCGGCGAACTCAGCGAATGGAGCAGGGTTGCCGACAGTGGGAACACGAATATCGCCAGATTTTGTCCTCGGTGCGGCAACAGGGTTTATCACTATAACCCTGACGATCCAGCCACCCTGAAATTGAAACTGAAGCCGGTCAATATGTCTGAAGACCGAATTTTTGAGCCTGCAGTTCATGTCTGGGTGAGCAAAAAGCAGAGCTGGTATCCTATCCCAGAGGGTGTGAAAGTTGTTGACACACAGCCCTAGAGTTTCAGTCAGAAGCAAGACGAGGTGAACATGATACGATTATACACCTGGGGAACACCCAACGGCCGCAAAATTTCCATAATGCTTGAAGAAGTTTCTCTTCCTTATCAGGTAGAGCCCATCGATATTAGCAAAGATGAGCAGTTTAGACCGGACTTTTTAGCCATCAGCCCCAACAATAAGATTCCGGCGATTGTTGATGAGGAAACCGGTCAAGCTATCTTTGAGTCCGGCGCCATCCTGCTGTATCTCGCCGAAAAATCAGGGCAGTTATTTCCAGAAGATGCCAATGACAAATGGCAGGTCATGCAGTGGCTGATGTGGCAGATGGCGGGGCAAGGCCCAATGTTCGGTCAGGCCCACCATTTCCTGCATTTTAATCCGGGCAAATCTGAATATGCAGAGCAACGCTATCTCCAGGAAACGAAACGGCTCTATGGTGTCCTGGACAAGCAATTGGGGAAAAAACGGTGTGTGGCAACCGACGAGTTATCCATTGCAGATATTGCCGTCTGGCCATGGGTGAGCAGATACCAGTTCCAGAAAATTGATCTGCATGATTTTCCGAATGTTCTTGAGTGGTACTTGAGGCTTGCAAAACGACCGGCTTTTCAAGCAGGTTATAAGGTTCCTGACGCAAAACAGGAAATTCTGATTCCCTGATAACGTTCACCTTCATCCGCTGACGCTGAAAAGCTTTTTCCATAATTCATGATTGATCATTTACGTGCGTTTTCAAAAAAAGCTGTTTGGTTAAAACCATTGTTACTCATTTCGACTGCGGCCGCATTTGTGGTGTTTTGCTACGTGGTTTTTTTGGGGGAAGGAACGGAGACAGACGTTTACATCATTCCGAGTGTCGTCGGCGTGCTGTGGTCGCTTCTCTTTTTATTTTTACTCGTGGTTTTTCCCTACGTTCCACCGAAACCCGGCAGGCAAAAGCGTTTTGCGGAGCGTTTGAAAATCAGACTTGCCCGGGGTGTATACCATATAGGATCATTGATTTTTTGTGCGATAAGTGTATCAGCTCTATGGCTTAGCCTGAAACTTCTAAATGTCTGGCGCGCAGATTTTTAAAATTTGACGAGTCTTTAGAGATCACATTATGGCAGAAATAAACAAAGACCAGAACTACATTAAGAGCCGCGGAGAATACTGTCCGTATTGTCTCTCGAAAAATATTACCAGAAACGGCACACCGTCTATCGGCGGCGGATCTATTAAAGTCCCGAAGCGATGTCTTACCTGTGACTATGAATGGAGGGATCATTACGCCTTGATCGGGTACGAGGAAACGAAGGTATGAAGAGAGGCATGGATAAACTGAAAAACCTGGGGTTCGGCGACTGGTTTCGTAATCACGCCGATATCGGCAAGACAAATGTCCATGAGATTGCCCGCGTACTAGCCGTTTACAAAGATAGCTGTCTGATAACTAAGGGCGATGGAGAAGTCATTGCCGAGTGTTCCGGAAATATGCTCTATTTAGCAGACTCTCCGTTAGACCTGCCAACAACCGGGGATTGGATATATGCAGATTTTTATGACGAGGACTCTCATGCAATCATTCATGGAGTATTACCGAGGAGAACCTTATTAAAACGAAAAGCAGCGGGAAAACCGGTGGATTTTCAGCTCATAGCAGCAAATATAGATGTCGCTTTCATCATGCAATCAGCAGACGACAATTTCAATCTTAGACGATTGGAACGATATCTGGTCATGGTAAATGAAAACGGGATTACCCCATTCATTTTGCTGAGTAAGTGCGATCTTGTCTCAAACGAACAAGCCGAACAAATCAAGAATACTATTTTTAGTATTGCCCCTCATACTTCAGTATTGGCTTTCAGTAATTTGAGCCGGGAAAATATCGCTGTGATAAGAAGCTCTCTAGCACCTGGGAAGACCTATTGTCTCCTCGGTTCATCGGGCGTAGGTAAAACAACCCTTCTCAACAATATTATCGGTAGTGAACAATTCGAGACTCAAGCTGTTAGTAAAAAACAAAGTAAAGGAAGGCATACGACGACAAGCAGGGAACTCGTACAATTGGATAATGGTGCATCACTGATAGATACTCCGGGAATGAGAGAACTCGGAAATATGTCTATTGATGCTGGTATCGATGAAACATTTTCGGAGATAGTGGAACTGGCAGAGCACTGTCAATTTCGTGATTGTTCCCATGCCAATGAAAAGGGATGCGCAATCTTGGCAGCTATAACTGTTGGTGAACTGGATGAACAACGGTACAAAAACTATGTGAAGATGAAAAATGAATCAGCTTTCCATTACATGTCTTATTCGGAAAAAAGAAAGAAGGATAAAGCATTCGGAAAGATGGTCAAGTCAGTCATGAAAAGTAAGAAAAAGCGCTAGTATCCAAATAGAGGGAATTATAGATGTATCCAGTGCATGTAATATTTGTATAAATTGTATCCTACCTGACAGTTCTCAAATGCAAGGACCAGCAAGAGCAGGTAATCTCACTCGAAAACAGCTACTCGAGATTTACAGGAGTAAGATTGGAATGTGCTCCAGTAGGCTCTCAGAGAGCATCTCCCTGTTGGGTAGTATTTACTGATACAAGACTGCCGGTGACCTTCCCCCTATCATTAGGCTGAGATTTCTGAGAGTTCCAGCCTCCTAATTCTTGGACTATTTCTAGCTTTTTCATTGTATTCAAGTGGTGTTTGCTGGCGCAGCTACCGATGAGGTCGATGCGTGTTGTAATCACCACAGCAGGTCTCGATTTTCTCGCGGGCATTCTAATACCATCAAACCAATGTTCGTTCAGACATTCATCTCTGAACTTGCCGGTAAATGAATCTACAAACGCGTTCTGCCTCGGCTTACCAGACTCAATGAAATGAAGACGAGCACCACTGTTTTCAGATCATAGCAGTATTGCTTTAATGGTAAATTATGTTCCATAACCAAGAATTGGTCCTTAGCAACGCCCTGATCTGATCATGCTGCCCCTTTTGGGCTTGTGTATCTACTCACAAGTGGTATATTGACAGGAAGACACTGTGTATACAATCGACAATAGACAAGAAAAAGGATTGTTAGCTTTTGAAAAAGAGAATCATGGAGTACAAAAGTCTCGTTTCTTCCATCGTTGAGCATATAGAAGGGCGAATTCTCAATGGCGAGTTGAAACCGGATGAACGAATTAGAGAGTTGAGTCTTTGCGAGGAATTAGGAGTAAGCAGATCTCCAGTTCGTGAAGCTCTCATTATTCTGGAAAATCAAGGATTTTTGGTCAAGCAGGCACGAAAGGGGGTTCATGTAGCCAAAACAACCTACAAGGAAGCCGTGGACACTTACACTATCAGGGCCAATCTGGAGAGCTTGGCTACTTTTCTGGCAGTAAAGCGCAACAGCCCAGGTTTGTTAGCAGGGTTGAAAAAACTGAATCGGCAGTTGGAGCGGGCTTGTAAGGCTGGGAAAAAAGAAGAGTATTATCGATTAAATAACCTTTTTCACGAAACATTTATCGGGGCCTGCAACAACGAGCGACTCATACAAATGCTGAGTGTGTATACCAAGCAAACGGCACGGTATCGCAAAGAGGTCTTGTATCAACCCGACAGAATGGAGGAGTCGCTGAAAAGACATGATTTTTTGATCAAATCAGTTGAAGAGGGAGACGCCGAAGCTGCCGAAAAAATAAG
This sequence comes from Desulfocapsaceae bacterium, assembly GCA_963675545.2. GTDB lineage: Bacteria > Desulfobacterota > Desulfobulbia > Desulfobulbales > Desulfocapsaceae > MADRE3. Next base: position 5,019,436 of record CAXXRX010000002.1, on the reverse strand, counting down.
GAAAGAAGCAATCCTGACAAATATTAAGCATATTCGGCACAAGTTTAATAATGAGGAGGAAAGCCTTGAAAATCAATCCTGAAGTATGCATCTCTTGCCTTGAATGCATCGACTTCTGCCCGATGGACTGTATTCATGAGACAGACGATGTGGTTCACATTGACCAGGATGAGTGTGTGGAGTGTGGCGTATGTCTGCATACTGAAATCTGCCCGGTCGATGCCATCTACCAGCCGGAGGATTCGCTGGTATATCCACGTGCCATTCGCATGCAGATGAGTGACCCGAGTGCGGAGCATCCTGCGTTTAAAGCGTGGGGCAGAGGGACTGAAGAAGCAAAGACAAATGATGTGACCGGGAAGTTTTCCCATGGCCAATACGGCATGCTCTTTGAATTCGGCAGACCCGTCACGGGTACCCGGTTAACTGAAGTGGAAAAAATAACCAAGGCCGTGTGTGCGCTTGATCTCGAAATTCTTGAAGAGAATCCGGTATTTGGTCTTATGGAGAATAAGAAGACGGGGCTGCTCAGGCAAGAATTTTTAAACGAAAAGGTGTTGTCAATCATTCTGGAAATCCGCTTCGGCGCTGAAAGGTTACCGGAGATAGTCGAAAACGTGCTGCCTCTGCTCGATGACCTTGACACCATCGTGTCGGTGGGATTGGTTACCAGGATTTCAGAAAACGGTGATCTACCTGTTCTGAAGGATTTGCAAACACTCAATGTGAAGGTACGCCCCAACGCCAAGATCAATGTCGGGCTCGGTCGTCCGCTCATATCATAGGAGGCATTCAAAGGATGAGTCACTCACTGCACCGCTATGGAACCGTTGAAAACCTGAAAAACGATTTTTGCATTTATTCCCGGGCTGCTCGTGGGGTAAACCGTGATAATTGCGGCGATAAATTGCGACGTATTCTTAAGATCTATCTATCTGAGAAGGTGGTCAATTTTGGCTCGAGTCATTCAGGCAAGTGTTATCTTGCTGGCCTTGACCTTGAAGAATATGCCAAATCCCTCGACAATTCTTATGGGATTATAGGTACTTTTGCCGACCGCAAGGCCGTGCTGGGTGTGTTGCAGAAGATGAAGGAGGCCGATTTGGGTATATCTGTTGTCGTTAGCGGGCTTATTGAGGAAGTGAAGAATATTGCCAGGGAAGCTGGCCTGCAGCCCCACACGGCATTGTTGTCTCTTGGGACGTATGGCAAAAAACGTGAACTTCCGGAAAGCGAAGTATTGGAAATTGTCACCATGTGCGGGCACTCTCTCGTTGGTTCCGGGTTGGTCCGCTCGATCTTAAAAAAGGTGCGAAGCGGTGAGCTATCTGCCGCCGAAGGGGCACTGCAATTGACGCGCCCTTGCTCTTGCGGCATTTTTAATACTGCCCGCTGCCAGCAACTGATTGAGTAGGAAGTGGGAACAATCAAAGGAAGACGGAATGAAAGAATAGGGCAACCCCAATAACGCTGCGCCCGCAATGGCGAGATTGGCATCATTCGTTTTACCAGGAGGTGAACAGGACCAACACATTGTTAAACAAGTCTAGTTGCGCTGAGAGTTGTTTAGCAAGACTGCGATTGGTGGTGATCTTGGAAAACTCGCCGAACAGAATCTTCCGAGGGCAAGGATTATCTTAGACAACAACTGGCTAAAGTTTATTAAAAGCTCCATATGTCGACACGTTCCTTGTGCTGATGGTATTGAGCCTGTTCTGGCCACTCATAAGTAAAATCTGGAAATGTTCTTAAATACGTTTTTTGTGATTGGCTGAGTGATTTAAACAAGAGGTGGATTACTATGGGATTTACGATTGCCGAAAAGATACTCGGTCTTCATTCCACAGGCGAGCCGGTTACTGCAGGCCAGGTAGTTGTCGCCGGTATTGACTTTCTCATGATTCATGACGGTAGAGCGCTTGGTGCCCTGGCTGCATATAAGCAGCTCGAAAGACAAGACCTCCCGTTCGCGTCGAAAACCGCGCTGGTAATGGATCATTATACCCCGCCACCAACTGCCCACACTGCCGATATTCACATAGCAATGCGCTCGTTTTCTAAAACACACGGGACCGTGTTATATGATGAAAACTCAGGTATCAGCCACCAACTGTTACCTGAGAACGGCCATGTGACCTGCGGCGATATTGTAATGGCAACAGACTCACATGCATCCAGTTTTGGTGCATTCAACTCCTTCGGTTGTGGTATAGAGGGCACCGATGCCGTCGCAGCTATGATTTCGGGCAAGTGCTGGTTCAAGGTCCCGGAAACAGTCAAGGTAATACTCAACGGTTCACTTCCCCCCGGTGTCTGGGCCAAAGACATTACCCTGCATTTGCTTTCGATTTTCGGTGTGGAAGGGTGTAATTACAAGGCGATAGAATACCAAGGCGAGGCCGTCGCCACAATGGGTATGGATGATCGAGTCACCCTTTGCAACCACTCAGCCGAGTTGGGTGCCAAAGCAGCATTGCTCGAAGCTGACGACACGACTAAGAGCTGGTTGCAAGCACACGGTGCATGCGAGCCACACCCTGTTTCGGCCGACCCGGACGCGATATATTCCAGGAAGATTAAGATCGATACGCCTGCACTTGAACCGCTCGTAGCCCGGGCTCACCAGATCGATCAGATCGTTAAAGCCGGCGAGGCAGGCGGGGAATCGATACAGCTGGCTTTGATCGGTTCATGTACCAACGGTCGACTCAGTGATATTCGCCAGACAGCTGCCATCCTCGAGGGTAAAAAAGTCGCCCCGGGCGTTAGGCTCATGGTTACCCCGGCATCCCGCGAGGTATACCTCGCAGCAGTAAGAGAGGGATTAGTGGAAACGATAATGGAGGCTGGCGGGTCGTTTGCTTCGGCCGGCTGTGGCCCATGCATCGGCATATCGCAAAGGTACATACCTGGCAGCAATGAGCGGGTGATATCAAGCGCCAATCGGAATAACAAAGGTCGACTGGGCAATCCGGAAGCGGAAATCTGGATTGGATCTGCAGCGACAGTCGCCGCTTCTGCTGTCACAGGCCACATCACCGATCCACGGGAAATCGCCGGCGGTACATGGAGGGAGGTATGAGCGAACAAGAAAAAAAAGACAGCCTGGTACTCAAGGGCTGTGCTCATTTATTTGGCAACGAAGTCAACACCGACATTCATTGTTCCAACAAGTATATGTTAGACAAGGATATAGCATATGTGGCGGGGCAAGCATTTAAGCAGCTTGATCCCTCATTTCAGGAACGCTTTCAGAGCGGTGACGTTATTGTGGCAGGTAAGAATTTCGGCAATAGCTCTTCACGGGAATATGCCGCCCAAGTCATGCGTTACATGGGGGTTTCTGCAGTTCTGGCCTCTTCCTTCAACCGAGGGTTTTTTCGAAACTCTATCAATAACGGACTACCGGTTATCGAGTGCGACACGAAAGACATCGAAACAGGGGACCACCTCGAGATTGTGCTGGATACGGGTCTGGTAAACGTTACGGATAAAGGGCTCACTCTCCAATCAACGCCCTTGCCTAGAGAAGTTATGGCAATCCTTGAAGCCGGCGGTTTACTGCAATACCTCAGGCAGAATCCAAATTGGTAGACAGGTGCAAAATTTTTTCCTGATTTATTAAATACGGAGAAATTCGATGTCTGAATACCGTATTGGGATACTGAACGGGGATGATATCGGCCTCGAAATCGTTCCGGTGGCCGTTTCGGTTCTCAAAACCGCTGTAGCCAAGTTCCCGGAGGTCAACATTGACTGGGTAGAACTGCCGATCGGGTACCCATCCTACCAGGAGACTGGAGAAACCATGTCTCAGAAGACGCTTGACACCCTGTACGAGCTGGACGGCTGGATTCTCGGCCCCATCGGCCACATGGCGTATCCGAAGGACGACCCGAAGGCGATCAACCCGCACCCGATCATCCGGCGCAACTACGATATGGTGAGCAATATCCGACCCACGAAATCACACGCTACGATTCCATCGTTGCACCAGGATGTCGATATTGTCATCGTTCGGGAAAACAACGAGGGGTTCCAGCCAGACCGAAACATGTTCAAGGGCAAGGCGGAATTCATGCCGACGCCGGACATGGCATTGTCGATGTGGGTTATTACCCGGAGAAATTCGGAGTTTGTCGCCAGGACCGGCTTCGAACTGGCTCGGCGGCGTGGCGGCATGAAGAAAGTAACCGCCATCCACAAAAATACAGTCTTCAAGCTCAGTTGCAGCCTTTTCGTCGAAGCCTGTGCCGATGTAGCCAAGGAGTATCCAGATATCACCTTTGAGACCCGAGTGGTCGACACTTTTGCCATGAATCTGGTCATGTGGCCGCAGGATTTCGACGTGGTGGTCAGCACCAACATGTTCGGCGACATCTTGACCGACGAGGCGGCGGGGCTGGTCGGCGGTCTGGGCATGGCACCGGGGTTCAATATCGGTCCCAAGTATGCGATGACCCAAGCAACCCACGGATCCGCCCCTGACATTGCCGGCAAAAACATAGCCAATCCTTACGCTATGATCATTTCGAGCCAGATGCTGCTTCAGTCGCTCGGCGAGAAGAAGCATGATGATGATGCGGTACAGGCGACCAGGAACATCGAAGCGGGTATTGGTGAAGTTCTGGCCAAAATGGAGACCGTAACTCCCGACCTTAAGGGCACGGCCTCTACTGAAGAAATGGGAGAAGCAATTTGTACCGCGATTCGGGCGCTCTGACAGACTGACGATACCCTGTAGGAACAGAAAGTTTGAAGCAAAATTACTCTAGGCTTTAAAAGCCATTACAAATCTATTAAATATTCACCCTCTTTTAAAATGCATAAATCATCAAAATACACTGTTGGATTCAAAAAAACAAAATCAATATGAAAGGAACTTTTGCTTTTCCCTCCCAGGCTAATGTTATCTCCAATTGCAAAATGAGCGGTGCCGAGTTTTTTTGAAACCTCCCGAGTATTTTCTACTATTCTGCACGCTGGATTTGTCCCAAGTGCAAATTGTGATGCGGCATTATATCCAGATTCGTCATGTTCTTCTAGTAAACGTAATAATGTTTTCGCTTGCATTCCTCCACTAACTGAATCTATCCTTCCTTTCGTGATATTCATCTGGAACGGTTCGGTTATTAATCCAAGGGTGTCCGCTACATAGGGTGATACAACAACTCCTTCAGTAACCCCCTCGATTGGGGCAAGCGTGGCTTCGCCATCAGGTAATCCCGAAAGCTCCCCGACCTTTGTTATAAATCCAGTTTGTGCGATGGCTTTACGTCCTTTAGCAGACATCTGAAGGTCTGTTCCTTCAGGCGTTGTCATTCTTATGGTATCGGTATCCGATAATCTGGCTGCAAGATTTTCTGATATCTTCTTAACCTGATAATAATCAGCCCTAATTCCGCCGTTCACCATCATATCTTCAGTAAAACTTCTCAGATTTCCAACTCGGACACCATTTTTGATCGCTTCCCGCGTTGCACTTGTATGTGTTATGCTTCGTGTTGACTGGTTAATTACGATTTGAGACGCAGACATTGCTGCAGCAACCGCTTTAGGAGGTTCTTGGCCCCCAATATCCAGAATATCCATTATTTGAATAGTGACTTCTGCTCCAGCCGATTTTGCACTGTAAGCAAGCGCTTGAGTAATTGATCTCGGGCAATCGGTATCTGTCAATATTAAAACTGACTCTCCCTTCTTCACTTTAAGAACTTGGTTGATCATTAAGTTTGCCCCATAAGCCATTCGTGTAATGTCCATATCTATCACCTGTTTTGTGAAAAGTGTTTTGATTATAAAAAGTTATAAGCATCAATCAGTTTGAAAAATAAAAACAATATGGGAGATAAACTCCCACATCCAATAAGAAGCCGAGATCATCAGCAGCAATTCGGACACGCTTAACCAGATCCGTCTCTCTAAAATGTTCACCAAGTTGATATAGATTTTCTACGATATCTCATTCAAAAGACCTATCAAACGGCAATATTCAGTGTTTTGTCTAAATCTGGATGCTGCGTATGCCAATCGGTCGCCTGCTGATAAACATGACCGACACGAAAAATCGTGGACTCGCCGAACGGACGACTCGCAATCTGTAGGCCAAGCGGCAATCCTTTTTCTGAAAAACCCATTGGGACTGAGATTACGGGAACATTGGAAAGACTGAATGGATAAAGGGTAATTCTGCGCAGAATGAGCTTGGAAACAACATCCGTCCTATCATGAACCTTTTCTCTTGTCTCTTCAAGCAAACGTGGTGGAAAAATATGGGTTGGAGTAAGCAGGGTATCGTAACGACGCATAGCCTCGAGTACCTGTTCCCGAACTAGACTACGAGCACGCATCGCCCGGTTGTAAACCGTCGCGGGTATCAAGCTGGAAGCAGACAATCGGGTGCGTGTACTTACATCAAAACGATCGTAACGATCACACAGGTAGTTGGCCAGAAACCACGAGGCCACATCGGCATCAGCCGTCAGAAACTGAAGCGGAACTGCCCATTTCGCCCACGGCAGAGAAACCTCTTCAATCACAGCTCCCTGTTCCCGCAAAACCTCAATGGCAGCTTCAAAGCCCTTGCGTACCTCATCATGGATGCCGTCCACATAAGCAATTTCACGAACAACCGCCAGTTTCATTCCCTTCAGATCGCCGTCCAAGAGTTTTGTATAGCGTGGAACCGGGCGGGGAATACTGAGCGGATCGTTCGGGTCCTGACCAGATATGACTTCCATGATCGCAGCGATATCTTGCACCGAACGTGCCAAGGGCCCAAAAGTGTCGCTGGTATATGCCTCCATAACTCCACCATGACGACTCACTCTCCCATGGGTCGGACGAAGCCCGACAACACCGTTGCAGGAAGCCGGACCACGAATAGAACCTCCGGTATCTTCTCCTATAGCAAAACTGCACTGGCCTGCTGCAGGGGCAATTCCGGAACCCGTTGATGAACTTGAGGCATCATGTGCGGGATTCCAGGGATTTCGAGGTTGTCCGTAGGGAAATGTAAGAGTACTTCCTTTACCGAACTCATGAAGGTTCTGCTTGCCGATTAAAATAGCGCCGGCCTCAACTAGTTTTTTTACAACCGTAGCATCATAAGGCGGCTTAGTTTCATGCTCATCCAACACCTGTGTGCCGAGTGTGGTCGGAAATCCAAGCGCATGCATCTGATCCTTTACACCAAAGGGCAGACCGTGCAACGGGCCGAGATAACGTCCGGCTGTAATTTCAGCCTCGGCATTTCGCGCTTGCTCCATGGCTGATTCGGGATTAACGGTGATCCATGCCTTCAATGTCTGATCGTAACGTTCAATTCTTTCAAGGCTAGCTGCCATTAAATCTACCGGCGAAATCTCACGAGACTTGATCATCCGGCCCTGCTCGCTTGCGGTAAGATAGTACAATAAGCTGTGTGATGAGTTGGTCATAAACACAGTCTCTCTTTAACTCCATAGAAAAGGAGTTGAAATTAGCATAGTGATGCAAGGCTCATGGTGTATTTTTTAAAGTAATGGGTAAATTGTAGTCCTTGGCCTCAAAATTCCTCTCTTGGAAAAACCGGCGGAATTGGGTCTACTTCGTTCATCCTTGCACCCATTTCCGTCTCTATCTGTTCCATCGCCGTCAGCCAGGTGGAAAGGCGGATGGCGATATTGTTCAATTCCTTTTCCGGTATCTTTAAACCTTGCATTTCACTTAAAACTCGAATCTGTTCAACATTCAATTCCATTGGTCTCTCCTTAATGTGTTCGATATGCGTTTTCAAGTAGCGATATTCAGTGTTTTGTCTAAATCTGGATGCTGCGTATGCCAATCGGTCGCCTGCTGATAAACATGACCGACACGAAAAATCGTGGACTCGCCGAACGGACGACTTGCAACCTGTAGGGCAAGCGGCAATCCTTTTTCTGAAAAACCCATTGGGACTGAGATTACGGGAACATTGGAAAGACTGAATGGGTAATGTGTAATGCGCCTCAATATCAGCCTCGGCACAACATCAGTTGTACCGTCGACCTTTTCTCGAGTATCCTCAATCAACCGTGGCGGAAAAACATTGGTTGGTGTGATCAAGGCATCGTAACGGCGCATAGCCTCGAGTACCTGTTCCCGAACCAGACGGCGGGCACGCATCGCCCGGTTGTAAACCGTCGCGGGTATCAAGCTGGAAGCTGACAATCGGGTGCGTGTGCCCACATCAAAGCGGTCGTAGCGATCACGCAGGTAGTTGACCAGAAACCACGAGGCCACATCGGCATCAGCCGTCAGCAACTGAAGCGGAACTGCCCATTTCGCCCACGGCAGAGAAACCTCTTCAATCACAGCTCCCTGTTCCCGTAAAACCTCAATGGCAGCTTCAAAGCCCTTGCGTACCTCATCATGGATGCCGTCCACATAAGCAATTTCACGAACAACCGCCAGTTTCATTCCCTTCAGATCGCCGTCCAAGAGTTTTGTATAGCGTGGAACCGGGCGGGGAATACTGAGCGGATCGTTCGGGTCCTGACCAGATATGACTTCCATGATCGCAGCGATATCTTGCACCGAACGCGCCAAGGGCCCAAAAGTGTCGCTGGTATATGCCTCCATAACTCCACCATGACGACTCACTCTCCCATGAGTCGGACGAAGCCCGACAACACCGTTGCAGGAAGCCGGACCACGAATAGAACCTCCGGTATCTTCTCCTATAGCAAAACTGCACTGGCCTGCTGCAGGGGCAATTCCGGAACCCGTTGATGAACTTGAGGCATCATGTGCGGGATTCCAGGGATTTCGAGGTTGTCCGTAGGGGAATTTAATTGTGCCCCCCTTACCGAACTCGTGCAAGTTCTGCTTGCCGATCAAAATAGCGCCGGCCTCAGCTAGTTTTTTTACAACCGTAGCATCATAAGGCGGCCTTGTTTCCTGCTCATCCAACACCTGTGTGCCAAGTGTGGTCGGAAATCCAAGCGCGTGCATCTGGTCCTTTACACCAAAGGGCAGACCGTGCAACGGGCCGAGATAACGTCCGGCTGTAATTTCAGCCTCGGCATTTCGCGCTTGCTCCATGGCTGATTCGGGATTAACGGTGATCCATGCCTTCAATGTCTGATCGTAACGTTCAATTCTTTCAAGGCTAGCTTCCATCAAATCTACAGGCGAAATCTCGCGAGATTTAATCATCAGCGCTTGTTCGCTTGCGGAAAGGTAACATAGATTAACAGATGAATTACTCATTGAATACGCTCCTATATTTTTACCATTAAAGCAAATAACCCCTTTGGTTTGATTATTGTAAGGCCATGCCTGCTCTTAGCTGAGAAGTTAGGCCAAAAGAAGTTTTGCTATCAATAGCGTTATCTAATCTCAATTGCTCCTATCTCTTAAAGTTTATTTCGTAAAATCCAATGAGAAATAGCGTTTAATTACAGGAGATATTACTGGCCAGACTAAGGATAAAATAAGTAGAATACCAAACACTATCGCAACCGGATGCTGGATTATATATTTAAATTCTCCTCGGGTAAGCTGCCAGCTGCGTATCAGCTCATTTTCAACCAGCCGTCCTAAGATAATTCCAATCACACAAGCGGCCACTGAAAAATCATATCTTTTCATGATGTATCCAAGAGCGGAAAATACGAATAGAGTCATCGGTCCTACCCAGTTACCGGTAACAGCAAATGCTCCAAAAATTGCAAACACCAGTACCGTTGGGATCAGAATCCTGATCGGCACGCGAACGATATTGCCTGCGATAGTAAGAAATAACAGCCCTATGAAAAACAATAAAAACACCTGTACGAAATTACCGACAATAAACATGTAAACCAAATCCATATTGTTTCTGAGAAGTTTGGGCCCAGGGACAACATTGTGCATCAGAAACGCAACGAGCAACATCGCTGTACCACCGCCGCCAGGAATGCCCAAGGCAAGCATAGTAACCATACCGCCTCCTTCACCGCTGCTGTTAGATGATTCCCCTGCAACAATACCGTTAGGATTACCTTCACCGTATTTAACAGTAGCATTAGGATCCGACCTTTTTTGAAGGCCATATGAGATAAGATTAGATATCGAAGTACCAACACCAGGCACTGCTCCGATAACTGCACCAATGATCGATCCGCGCAATAGTGCTTTTTTTGAACGCAAAGCTCTTCCCATGCCGGCTACCACTTTTCTCGTGCTTCCTTTCCGCAACGCCTCGTCTGAAACTAAAAAGTCTTTGCCAATGAGCATAAAGAGCTGACTGGCCGCCAGCAAACCCATCATTGCTGGGACAACGGGAATGCCATCAAGTAAAGCATTAATTCCAAAATCGCGCGTGTATCCGCTGGTGCTCATACCTATGGTACCGCATAAAAGACCCAAAATCCCTGCAATGATTCCTCGAGCGACTGAATTTCCACCAAGAGATGCAATCATCGTCAATCCCCATAAGGCAATGACCAGCATCTCAACAGGCCCGATACCCCTTACTGCCTGTGCAAGTGGAACCACCAAAAATAACAGAACAACATAACTGCCAAGCGCGCCAATACATGAGGACATTAAACCGATACCCAGGGCTTCGTTATGCATGCCTTGTTTTGCCATAGGGTATCCATCAAATGTAGTGGCAACTGCTGGGGGGGCTCCGGGAACTCCCATTAGAATGGCGGGTATCGCTACACCAAAGCCAGCACCTGTAAAAATAGAAGTCAGAAGCATCACGGCTGGCATGAAATCCATATAGAGAGTTAACGGAAGAACAATAGCCATCGCCATAGTGTTAGAAATACCCGGCATTGCACCCGCAATAAGTCCTATAACCAACCCCAGCGGTATTACGAAAAAAATTACCGGCTCGGAAAAAAGCATTGTGGTTCCGGTAATAAGCTCTGGAATATTAATCATATTAATCTCCTAAAAAAACAGCATATATACTGGATAAGGCAGCAGCCAATGAACTCCCGCGGAAATCAGGAATGCCATAAAAAACGAATAGGATATTAGAATAGATATCCTTTTCTCTCCAAGCAGGACTAAGGATATTAATACAAAAAGAAAAGTGGCCACCTCCAAGCCAATCAACGGGCTCATTAGTATATATAAAAAAAGACACCCTAGCATAACAACAGAAAGTATTACACTGCCAGAGGACTGATCGGTATCGAAATTGTCTTCTTTCGGTTCCTTTTCCAGTGTAGTTTGGTCTGCTGCAACCTGGGTTCTTTCTTCCTTTTCAAAACGGATGTACTTTGGTATTACATAAATACCAAGTAAAATTAGTAATATAGAAGATGGTTGAATCAGGATAATATTATTGATGTGATCGCTAATCGACCGTACATAATACAGATAATATGTGACAAATCCTATTATGAAGATAATAAAAAGCACAGGTGCCCATTGAATTTGTATCTTCGATTGCCCTACACGCATTTGTTTATCCTCCTGAGCGAAATTGTAGTCTTAATATGCTTTTATAAAAAAGGTTCATCCGACATTCAAAGCGCACTTATCTGTTTGTTACCTAGGAGGAGGAGAAGGTCGCTTGAGGGCACCCTCTCGTAGACCCAACACCAACCCCCTCCAGGTCTGTATGGTTGCGGGCAAGAGATCAGCAACTGACAGCAGGCCATGGGCGGGCAGTCTGTCAGCTGCGGCGAAGCGACGATAAAGCAGAATAGCGGCGGCCGCAATTGATATCCCTCACCGGTTTGTTACCCTCCGACTGTGTCGAAGTACGCTCAACCCTGATGAGTCATACAAATTTGCCTTTTGAATTTTGTTCACGAGCTCGAGAGTGCGACAAAAGCAAATATGGCTTATGCCACGGCCTGTTTTGTTATTGATCGACAATTACAGCTGTTTATAATTTTATTCCTTAATCAGTGACATTTAATAAGTAAAAATCGCATTTTTTATCAATTAACATATTGATTTTATATAATAAATATATCAATATTCACCTGTAACAAAAACTCACTCAACAGGTGAAAAATGAAACGAATCATCATTGAACAATCTGACGACGAATTCTACACAAGTCACTCCGGGCTGGTCCTGGCGGGGCTCTGCATCAACCGCTACAGTAAGCTGGCACAAGTGATCGACCTTAAGATGGATAAAAAAGGCAACATCATATCTCATACCGATCTACTGCGAAGCTACCTTGGTCTGCTCTGCCTCGGCAAGAGTGATTATGAAGCTATCAGCGGGATGCGGGATGACGATTATTTCAAACATTCGCTGGGTATCACCAACATTCCCTCTGCTGAACGATTACGCCAGCGCCTTGATCAGGAAGCTGAAACCTATCTCGACATCGCCAATACCTGTTCGCTGGCTATGCTGAAAAACGGCAAGGTGCAGTTAACAGCGTTGGATAGCGGCCATATTCCGCTCGATGTCGATGTGTTTCCCATGGATAACTCCAGCACCAAGAAAGAAAACATCAGCTACACCTACAAGGGATACGTTGGCTACGCCCCGATTGCAGCATATCTTGGCCTGGAAGGCTGGTGTCTGGAAGTAGAGCTCCGGCCAGGCAGCCAGCATTGCCAGGAAGGATTCACCAGTTACATGCAGCGGATAGTAGACAAAGCCCGCAGCCTGACAAAAAAGAAACTGCTGGTACGTCTGGATTCAGGCCATGACGCCATCGAGAACCGTGTCCTTCTGCGTAAAGCCGATAAGGTCTCCTACATCATCAAATGGAACCCCCGCCGGGAAGATACCGGTGAACTCTACAAACGAGCCTTTGCCAATGGCCAGGTGTCTGAGCCCCGTCCCGGCAAGCGAGTTGCGTTACTCACCGTCCGTAAGAGACAAGAACATGACGGAGAAACCTACATGTTCACTAAGGTTATACGGGTAACCGAACGGAGCACCAACCGGCATGGCCAATTGCTTCTGGCTCCTGAGGTCACGGTGGAAGGCTGGTGGACCAACCTTGACCTGCCCGAGAACAAGATAATCGCTTTGTATCAGAATCATGGTCTGAGTGAGCAGTTTCATAGTGAGTTCAAAACCGATCTTGATCTGGAACGTCTACCCAGTGGCAAGTTCGCAACCAATGCTGCTGTCATGGCTTTGGGATGTTTTGCTTATAATATCCTCCGTTTTATCGGTCAGCTGGGACTTCTCGGAGAAAAATCTCCGGTACGGCATCCGGGAAAACGCAGACGAATCAAGACGGTTATCCAGGAGTTGATGTATCTGGCCGGCAGACTCATCCGCAGCAGTCGCAGGCTGCGCTTACGCTTGAGTAAACACTGCCCGGCCTATTGGGCCTTTGACCATATATATAGTAGACTATTGCCGGCAAGGTAAACATGTTCATGCTTTAAATACGAAACCTGCAGGAGACGTGCGTCTTTTTGCCGGTAATATCGTCAGATTTTCAAGGATCAAGGCCCCGGTAAGAGATTTTCTCCTGTCGAGGTGCAACCAAGAAGGCTGCAGAGCTACAAAAAAGGTTGGCGGATGCCGATGAAGGGCTACGCCAAGTATTTCGTCACTGATTCAGGTTTATTGCTTATTTGGAGATCGCATTTAGATACACGGGTTGCCTCAATAAGTTATGAGCCCTTAGCCCTAGTATATTTGAAATCACGGGGCCTCTCCACGGAATTGGCAGGTCACGCTCGTTAAAATCCTTAACTGCCGCCGAGTCGTTTGAAATATTAAAAAAAGCCTCTACTATTTTTTCATAGCGCTCCGGATATTTCTCTTTCAGTTCAGTATGAACCAAAAAACCCTGGAGAGGGCCGGGTACGATTGGGCCATAGTCCTCTACACCATAATGCTCTGTCACTTCCAATACGGTAGGTACATCCCAAAATTCGGAACGTTTGTCTGAAAAATGCATCAGCATCGTAAACAGATCTGCTCGTGGTTTCATACCCTGATCCCCGATTGCTGCGATATCAAAATGGCCATTGATCATACCGTTACGGACCGGAGAACCACTATCGTAGGTAAGTATGCGAACATCATCCTCACCTATACCTAATGCTTTTAAAAATAGCTGCAAGTTGATGTTGTCCGTCTGCGTGGGTTGTAGCCCGATAGTAACTTCTCCGGGATTTTCTTTGATATAATCGATAGCTTCATAAATATCTTTGAACTTACCATCTTTAGCGGTGCCTAGCATACTTCTTCCTCGAGTGGTAGCGTTCACATAGTGGAAATCGTCAAACTTGAAATCAGCTCCCTGTAATTCAACGTTGATAGTAAGATAGGCATGTGTTGTTGTACGAAGGAGAGTATAGCCGTCTGCAGGTTGCTGCATAAAGTATTCATGGCCTGCCAGATTACCTCCACCGGGGCGGTTCACCACCTTTACCGGCTGCCCTAGTTCTTTTTCGAGGTACCCTGCCATCAATCGCGCATATCGATCATTTGTCCCGCCAGTACTTGCCGGAACTACCAGAGTTAAAGGCCTGTCAGGGAAACTATCAGCAAATGATGCCAGCGAGATCCCCAGTGTCAGTAAGCCTATGACTGTACAGATTAGCATTCGTTTCACTTTACTCATTTTGCATACCTCCTCATCTTTTTGTTCTCATTATAAGGCCTTACACCCAGCTACCCTTTTTGCAAATTAAATCAGTCTGCATAAAGAGCTAGTCCCCCCCTGCGAGGGCAGGATGCGCCTGTAATTCTGTTCCTATCCCATTCCATCAAAACCGCTTGCACATTGCCAAAACTCCAGCCATAACTGAAAGGGCTCCTTTCAACTCTGTATCCCTTGGCAATTAAATGTTTACATGTTTTTTCAGTGATACGGTTTTCAACAAAAATGCGGTTATTCTCACAGTGAATTCGTGGTGCTGAAATGGCATTCAAAAGCTCCATTTTATGATCAATCAAATTAAGAATTGCCTGGAGCACCCCATCAATGATTCCAAACCCCCCCGATGCGCCGAGAATCAATACGGGTTGGCCTTCTTTAAAAACCATTGTCGGCAAGTTGTTGGAGGGGCGTCTTTTCCGGGGAGCTATTGAATTTGGGCATCCCGGTCTCGGATCGAATCGACACATACCGTTATTAAAAATAAATCCCAATCCGGGAGTAACCACGCCGGATGAAACCCCCAGAGAATGTGTAAACGAAACAGCATTGCCGGCTTTGTCTACTGCCGTAACATGTGTCGTATCTTCATCTTTTTGATAAAAACCTGATCCGTATACCGGGACAGCATCTTTGCACTCCATCATTTTACGGCATTCATCCGCATAGGTTTTTGATACGAGTTGGTTTACAGGAACGCTTGCAAAATTAGGGTCACCCCAGCATTCAGCTCGCTTAGAAAAGACGATGTTCTGCATCCTGGCCAAAAGATGAACATATTCGGGCGAATCTATTCTCATCTTTTCCAGATCGTATCCTTCCAGAATGTTCAACATAAAAAGAAGCAGAACCCCTGCGCCGGGAAATGGCGATGTATAAATTTTGTAGCCCCTATAGGTTCCTTCAACTGGTTTTGCACTCTGAGGTTGGTAGTTGTCAAGATCCTCTTTAGTAAGAATACCGCCATTTTTGAAAAAATCTTTTTCTATTATTTCGGCTATTTCTCCGCACGTAAAAATATCTGGCCCCTCATAAGCAATTTTCTCGAGAGTTTTGGCATAATCACTTAGAACAAGAGTATCTCCTGGTCGATAAAATTCTCCGTTTTTCAAAAAAATCCGCGCACATTCTGCCGTTGCTTGTAGTCGGATCTTGTGATCAACTTCACCTTCCCGTGCGCTTTTCATTAAGAACTGGTACCAGTCATCATGAATCTGAATCCCTTTTCTAGCAATATTTACCGCCGGCATAATGACATCCTTCCAAGGCATGGAACCGTATTTTTCCATTGCTCGGTAAATTCCCTTGAGTGTTCCAGGGACACCGACAGCTTTGTAGCCTATCTGATTTTCGTTATGCTTCGCGAGATAGAAGCCTCCGGCGATATCTTTATATTCGGGCGTAAACATTGAGTCGGTTGCCAAAGCGGGAGCTTCAGTCTGAAAAGTCAACATAAAATTTTCGTTAGAACTGTGCCAAAAAACGTTCATAATTCCATATCCCCCAATGCCGCCCATCTGGGGATCCGCTACCATCTGTACAAAAGCAGCAGTAGCTGCTGCGTCCATAGCATTGCCACCTTTTTCCAACACTTTGACACCTTCTTCCACCGCGACAGGCTGAGCAGCGACGACCACACCTTTCATTGTTTAAACCTCTTGACAAAGTTCCTTGCTGATCAACTCTTTTTTCATTGAAATAACAATTACTTTTAATAACAGTGCACAAATCAGGCAATCGTTATGAGGGCCAGGCTATTCGGTTAAATGCCGCCGGCCTTCTTGAAAATTTTCTTAAGTTCCTCTGGGTCTTGGGTATAAGCAAGTGCGACCATCAGTAGAATACGAGCCTTAATCCCGCTTAAATATCCTATTGAAATTGCCCCTCGCTCAACAAGACTTGCAAAGGAACCGGGATAACCTTTGCCGGGGTGGGGTGCCCCTGCACGATGGCGAACCCCCGTTACGACAATAATTCCTGTATCCAGAGCATCACAGACAGCTTGATAAAATGGAAGATTATAATTCCCGCCACCGACCCCCTCAATGACAATGCCGTCGGTCTTTTCGCGGATGCACGCGCGCAAAAGCAGGTCATCTGCACCTTGAACCATCGTAATCAATTGAACATTTTCCTTGATTTGGTCAATTTCAAGATGTAAACGACGATCAGAAGAACTAAAGAAAACAACGCCGTTTTCATATCCTGTTACCATTCCGATGGGGCCGCCGTCCCGGGAACTGAAACAATTCAAACTTTGGGTGTGAATTTTAGTGGCGTCGATAGCGGTATGGATCTCACCTGCAATGGCGACCAAAACGCCGCGCCCATAGGCTTCTGGGTGAGCAGCTACCTTAACGGCATAAAGAAGATTTCTGGGGCCATCAGCATCTTTTTCATCAAAATTCCTCTGAGCGCCCGTGATCACGACCGGTTTCTCATTGCCTAAAGTCAAATCCATCAGATAAGCAGTTTCCTCAAGCGTGGCAGTGCCATGTGTGACTACCGCACCTGCGACTCGGTCATCGGCAAGTTCTTTTCTCAGGGTTTCCCGAAGACTAAAGACAGTTGGCGTGTCAATGCGAGAGCTATTAATGTTTGAATGGTTGACAATACGAATCTCTGCTATTTCAGATAATTCTGGAACAGCTTTCACCATATCTTCAGCACTTGCAGCAGAAACATGTCCACCTATATTAGGGTCATATTTTGAGGCTATTGTTCCGCCTGTACCAATTATGCTAATAATTTTTCCGCCCATGCATGTCTCCCTTCAGGTAAAGACTTAATACATGTCATAATTCTGATTTGGCAATGCCGTAAACAATCTCCTTATCCGTTGCTTTTGCTCGGATGCAGAAAAATAGTAGATTTAGGGTTACGGAGTTCTTGATGGTTTGTCCTTTCTGTATTTTTACCTATCCTGAAGTTAGAGAGGTTATATGGAGTGACTTCAAATGGTCTTTCCTATTCACACAAAAAACTATTTTCTACCTGAAAACCTATCTTGACCATTCAGAATAGTTACTGTAACATACATTGTCGACAATCTATCGTCAACAATTAAATTGCAGTTCACAACCCTTTCTCGACATTTGCAGTTTAAGATCAGATAACCTCCTAGAATGAGAATATATGGGGAACAGAAAATGCGATTAGCAATTTTAGATGACTATGAAGGTGTTGCTCTGGAAATGGCAGACTGGAACAAATTAGTCCCGAAAGTACAGATTGATGTTTACCGCGATAACATAAAAGAAAAGGTCAAACTCCTTGAGCGCCTACTTCCTTACGATATATTGGTAATAATGAGGGAACGTACTAGTTTTCCTCGTGATTTGTTAGAACGTCTACCTAATTTGAAATTGCTAATCACAACAGGCAAACTGAATCTAGCAATCGATCTTGCCACCTGTAAAGAGCGAGGCATAGTTGTTTGTGGCACAGCGCCGTCAAATACAGCTGCTGCAGAGTTAGCCTGGGCACTTATTCTAGCGACTTTGCGCAGGATTCCGCAGCATGATCGGGCCGTGAGGGACGGCTTTTGGACCAACTCAATTGGGTCAAATATTTCCAACAAAGTTCTTGGAATTCTGGGACTTGGCAGGCTGGGCACCCAAGTCTGCCGTGTTGGCTTGGCTTTCGGAATGAATGTTATTGCCTGGAGCCCAAACCTTACACCTTATAGAGCTGCTGAGGTAGGCGCCGTCTTTACTGACAAGAAAACTTTTTTTTCAACGGCGGACATTATCTCAATTCACCTAATTTTAAGTAACAAGACCCGAAATTTGATTGGCAAATCCGAAATAAACCTTATGAAACCAGAATCCTACCTCATCAATACTTCACGTGGTCCCATAATAGAAGAAGCCGCCTTATTAGAGGCACTTAAGAAAAAAAGAATTGCTGGTGCAGGACTTGATGTTTTCGATCATGAACCTCTGTTACCTAACCACCCTTTTTTAAAATTAGACAATACTGTTATCACTCCACATATCGGTTATGTTACCAAGGAATCGTTTCAGGTCTTTTTCAGAGAAGCTCTCGAAGATGTTTCCGCTTGGCTTTCTGGTAAACCTTTACGGGTAATTCAGCCTTAAACAATAAAACTTCATACGACTCAAATATACCTATTTGAGACCAATGAGGCGAAGAGCATTTCTAACGAGACGAGTGATTTGGTCCACTATTGTCTTCAAACTTGGTTTAAGTCTACAAGGATGCATCTATATTTATAAATCTATGAGGACTCATTTCCTTATCACACTTATTTGTTTCGAGAATGTTTTTTTTAGACAGTTTGTTAGACAGTTTGTTATTGACAATATATTGTCGACAACGTATAAACCAATCATTATTTAATTCAACACAAATCGTACCACATGAGTCAAGAGTCTATGAAAATACATAATGAAACGATGGTTATCAGGAAAAGCCTGGCCACTCAAGTCGTTGATATACTTGAGAGAGAAATCGTGGAGGGCGTATATCAGCCCGATGGTCATCTTAGAGAAGCTGAACTGGCGAAGCGGTTCAAGGTCAGCCGGGCATCTATCCGGGAGGCACTACAAACCCTCGCCTCGCGCGGTTTCCTTATCAATATACCACATCATGGCATGTTCGTGGCACCTATTGGTGCTGAAGAAGTAGAAGAGATCTTTTTCATACGTGCCCATCTGGAAAGCCTGGCCATTGCCGAAGCAATTCGCCAGCAGGAACCAGGAGTGATCGAAAAGCTTGAGAAACTGCGTCTTGAAATGGAAGAAGCAGCCAAAGACCCTGACCGTGAGCGCTATTACAACTTGAACATGGAGTTTCATGAAATTTTTCACAATGCCTCTGGCAAGAAAATGCTCGCGGAAATGGTCAACAATTTTTCAAAACAGACACAGCGATACCGTCGTGAATATTTCAGTACAGAAGCACAAATGGCACGTTCTTTGGAAAGTCATGCCAAGCTTGTGAAATTCTTCAAATCAGGCCAGGCAGATGAGGCCTACCGTTACCGTAAACAAAGATTGCTTGAGAACTCAAGGCACCTGCAAAGCAAGATAAAGAAGGAGTCCAAGGACCAAAGCAATAGTCCGCCTTACACTACTCGTGAAATACAAGGAGCTCTCGTATGAAATTGAATTTATTCACAAAAATATGCCAAGCACATTGCATTGACACTGAGGAAGATACTCTGAGCATTTACCCTGACCAGGTCTTGGTACATGATGCCACGGGTACCCCGGTCTTTCTACAGCTTGAGGCTATGTCCGTAAAAAAAGTGAAACCTTTTACGGTAGTTTATGTAGACCATAACACGCTCCAGGTCGGTTTTCCCAATCCCGACGATCATCGTTACCTCAAAGAAATGGCTGCCAAACTCGGTGCCTTATTTTCTCGTCCGGGCAACGGCATTTGCCATCAAGTGCATCTCGAGAATTTCGCCAAGCCGGGGAGCATACTTTTTGGCTCAGACAGCCATACTCCGACAGCCGGAGGCCTGGCGTGCTTGGGGCTTGGCGCTGGCGGACTGGATGTGGCAACAGCTCTTGCCGGAGAGCCCTACTACCTTTCGCGACCGACGGTATATGGAATTCGTTTGTCGGGGAAACTGGGGCCTTGGGTTTCTGCTAAAGACATCATCCTCCATGTTCTAGGGACTATCTCAGTCAAAGGTGGAGTAGGCAAAATCCTTGAATACTATGGACCTGGCGTGGAAAATCTTTCCGTTTATGATCGAGCTACCATTTGCAACATGGGTGCGGAAGCGGGGGCGACTAGCTCACTCTTTCCAAGCGATCAGGTCAGCCTCGATTTTCTTGAACGTTTTGGCCGGAAGAAAGATTTCCAGGTTTGGGAAGCCGATCAGGGTTCGGATTATGACGATTTATTGGAAATAGATTTGGATAAGCTTGAGCCAATGGTTGCTTTACCTCATAGTCCGGACAATGTCAAGCCGGTGTCTGAGGCTGTGGGAGTCAAGCTTGACCAAATATGTATTGGAAGCTGTACAAATTCATCTTTCAAGGACTTAGCCATTACCGCGAGGGTTCTCAATGGCCATTCCGTGCACCCCCGGACCGAGCTTGCGGTGTCGCCAGGTTCACGCCGTACGCTTTCGGCTATTTCCCAGTGCGGTGACCTCAATATGCTTATACAGGCAGGCGCACGTGTTCTCGAGTGTGCGTGCGGCCCGTGCAATGGTATTGGGCAATCGCCAGCTTCGGGTGCAAACACGCTCCGTACACATAATCGCAATTATAAGGGGCGCTGCGGTACTCTTGAGGCATTTTCTTACCTTTGTAGTGCTGAGACGGCCGCGGTATCTGCCTTACATGGTGTTATCACCGACCCTCGAACCCACGGTGATATGCCGGAAATAGCACCACCAGCTCAGATAAATGATTATCCTGCACTATTTCTCAAGCCAGCTGATGACCCTGCAACCGTGAATATCGTAAAAGGACCGAATATAAAACCCATTCCACTCGGCGATCCTCCAGCCGAGAACTATAGCGGTACAATTGCCCTCAAACTTGAAGACGATGTGACTACCGACGACATCATCCCAGGTGGCGCCAAGATGCTCTCCCTGCGATCAAATGTGCCTGATTCGGTGCCCTACATTTTTCAGCGCGTGGCGCCTGAATTCGCAAGTAACATTGACTCTCTGGGCCCGGCGTGGATAGTCATCGGTGGAGAAAACTACGGTCAGGGCTCAAGCCGTGAACATGCTGTCATGGTTCCCATGTACGCGGGATTAAGGCTTGTTATCGTTAAATCTTTTGCGCGGATACACCGGCAGAACCTTATCAATTTCGGAGTCGTACCGCTTACCTTTGCTGACCCTCTGAATTATGAGCAAATTGAAGAAGGCGATGAATTGCACATTGCCGAATTTCCAAAACAGCTGATGTCAGATTACGTTAACGTAGAAAACGTCACCAAGGGCATCAATGTCAAAGCAGTCACCGGTTTCTCTGAGCGAGAAAGAAATTTAGTATTGGCGGGTGGACTGCTAAACCAGTTAAGGGAGAAATTCATTTAAGCAGCACGGAAATGAGGATAGGTAAACAGTCGTCTGTATTCGCAGCAGCGGCGGCTTAATGTGAAAATAAATCGTATGGAGAATCAAGTATGTCAAAACAATGGGACAGTCTAGAAGATAAGGCATTTGGATTTGTGAAAATACCTCCACGAACGGCAAAACCTCGTGAGCATGGTCTGACCGTCATGGCCGATAAGCGTCTGGGACCACGTATGATGGAAGATGTTTTTGAACTCGCTGGAGACTATGTGGACTGGGTTAAATTCGGCATTTCGGCTCCCCGCATCCATTCGCGCGAGACCTTGAAAAAGAAAATCGACATTTGCCACGCCAATGACGTCAAAGCTTTTATAGCCGGCGATGTATTCGAAATGGCTATAATGCAGGGCGTGTTTGAACGTTTTCTCGATGAGGCAAAGGATCTTGGTGCCGACGGTATCGAAGTTGCAACTGCACAAATCTGGATGGACATGCGGGAGAAAGTATTGCTGGTTGAAAAGGCAGCCAAGGCTGGACTTAAAGTGTTCGGTGAAGTCGGCAAAAAAGGTTTGGGGTGGTGGAGTGTTCCGCCAAGCTATATAAGCAAGGAAATAAATGCGCTTAAAGAGGCCGGTGCCTACAAGCTCATTATTCAGGGCGAGGGGGTACTTGAGGGCGTTGATGAGATCAACGAAAAGCCATTGTTTGAAATTGCCGCACGCCATGACATTCGAGACATCATTTTCCAAGCCAAGAACGGCGATGCTCAGACCTGGATGATCCAGAACTTCGGGCCTGAGGTAAACATGGATGTGGAAAGCGAGCAGGTTGTCGTTGTTGAACTGTGCCGCCGCGGTATTCGCAAGCGTGGACTTTTCAACCTCATGGCTTCTGTGAAAGAATAACCCGAAAATTTAAAGAGCAGGAGGTAAGGCATGTCTAAAGAAAAAAAAGATATTCTGGAAATCTGGCACACAGTGGATGTGCCTGAACCACCCCCTGCCCAAGATGTGGAGTTGAACTCGGCCACGACTGCGCTACTCATTCTCGATGTCCAGCAACAGAACTGTGCCAAGCGGCCACGTTGCCTTGCCGCTTTACCCAGACTCAAGGCTTTACTTGAAAGAGCCCGGGCCAGCGGAGTGGCCGTTGTCTACACGCTCACCAAAACGGCAACTCGGGAAGACATACTGGAAGAGGTCGCGCCTTTTGATCAGGAGCCTTCGGTTGCATCAGGGGTTGATAAGTTTTTCAATACCGAACTGGAATCCATCCTTGCCGGAAAGAATATCGAAACCGTAATACTCGTCGGGACGGCCGCCCACGGGGCAGTATTGCATACCGGCACCGGCGCCGCCATCCGCGGCATCAAAATTGTCGTGCCCGTGGACTGCATGACCTCTCTGGAAACCTATACCGAGCAGTATTCGGCATGGCATCTGGCGAACGCCCCTGGAACCAAAGCTCAAGCGACAATCACCCGGTCCAATATGATTCGCATAACATAGGTAAGTTCATTCAGGAGGGGCGTATGCCAACAAAGATCCTTGCAGAACGCTGCAACCATTGTGGTATTTGTGTCTTCCAGTGTGGTGGCTGGGTCTACGACATTTCGCTGTACGATTCTCAGCCTCTTGTTACTGTCACCAGGGCAAAAGATTGCGTAGACTGCTGCCTTTGCATGGAGTTGTGCCCCAAGGAGGCTATTGAGCTGCATTTTAAAGGTGAGGCTTTCTCTCTTGCTGAATCGACTCAGAAACGAGGAACATAATGGAACTGCAACGCTTATCAACCGACGTTCTCGTCATTGGCAGCGGTGCCGCGGCATGCATGGCTGCACTGGAAGCAACGCGATTCGGTGCCAGCGTTCTGATGGTTGACCGGGGCCGGATCGGCCGATCAGGTTCGACGACTACAGCCGGAGCCGGCACCGCCGCAGCTTTTGGTCATACCGTCTTTGGCGAGCCCGGCAACCCGGATAACCCTGAACAACACTTCAAGGATACCGTGGTCAAGGGCCGATTCTTAAGTGATCAGGAGCAGGTTCGTATCCTCGTCCAAGAGATCCGGCCTCTCGTGGATCAACTTTGTGAACTCGGCGTTCCCTATGCCAAAACGGACCAAGGGCTTTACTTCCAGAATCAAGGAGTGGGGCAGACCTATGCCCGCAACTGCACCCCTAAAGGCAATGGCGCAGCCCTGACCGAAATTGTTGCTAAGGAGCTCGCCTGGCGAGGAGTCAAATTTCTTGAACGTACACGGGTTTTGAAACTTTTGCCCGGAGAGGGCAATGTATCAGGAGCTGTTGCTGTCAGCACAGATCTGAGCTCAGCATACCTCATCGAGGCAGGTGCGACAGTATTGGCTGCTGGTAGCGCCACCGCTCTGCAGAAATATGCCAGCGCTGCCTTTAAGACGACAGGTGATGCATTCTGGCTGGCCCATGATGCTGGGGCCGAATTGGCAAATATGGAATTTTTGGAGTTTACGTTCGTCCCGCTGGTCAAAGGTAAAGCTGTACCCTGTGGTGGCAGTACCCAGTTAACCTCCCGAGGTGCTCAATTTTATAATGCCGAGGGAGAACGGTTCATGAAACGGTACAACCCCGAGACCATGGAAAAAACCACGCGCGCCGTGATCATTAACGCTTTCTATAAGGAAATGGTCGAGGGGCGCGGGCCGGTGACTATGGATTGTGCCTCCATCTCCCCTGAGCTCTGGGGAAAATGGGAATCCATGGGACATAATTTTATCAATTTTATGCGTGCTGCCAAGGTCGATTACCACAAGGGGCAGGTAGAGCTGGTTCCGGCTCTTCATTGCCTGCTCGGTGGAGTGATTATCGACAGCTGGAGTCGGACCAAAGTTCCAGGTCTCTTTGCAGCTGGTGAGACGACCACAGGCATCCACGGTGCAGTCCGACTCGGCGGTGCCGCATTTGCAGAATGTTACGTGTTTGGAAACCGAGCAGGCGCCCAGGCCGCTCGGGAGGCTCTGGCCCGAACATACCCCGCTGCTGACGGCAAGCAAAACGCCAACCTCGCCCAGGCGTTTTTACATGATCTCAAACAAGGCAAGCCGGTGGCGTCCGATAATCTGGTGAAAATGCTCAATAACCTGAAGGAGCAGGCGTGGACGTCGCTTGGCGTGATACGGAATGGGGGAGACATTGCAGCCGGACGGGACTTTTTCGCTGATACGGTGGAACACTATTCAACCTGGCAGGTTCTCACAGATGACCCCGAACACCTGAACCTGGCAATTACTATTCGTAACTTGGCGTTAACCGGCCTTGCTTCTGCTGCTGCCGCTCTTGCCAGGGAAGAAACGCGAGGTGGCCACATCCGCGATGATTTTCCCGATGAACGCAGCGAGTTCCTTGGGTGGTTTATCAACGATCAAGAGGACTCTGGGCGTTGCCGGAAGATGCCGATCACACTCCAGAAAGGAGACCTTCAACCATAAGGAGGAAGCTAAAGTGCACGTTACCGACGAATGTGTCAGTTGTGGCGACTGTATCGCTTATTGTCCGCAAAGTGCCATTCATCTACTTGAAGAAGGGGCGAATATAGACCGTGATAGCTGTGTGGAGTGCGGTGTATGTAAGGATAGCGATGTCTGTCCTACTGACGCCATCCAGGAAAGCAACGACGATCTGGCGTGGGCCAAAAAGTTGTTTGGACGCTTGGTCGATCCCGTCCCCGGTACGGCTACCAAAGGCAGAGCCGGAGGGTTCGACGTAAAGAAAAACGACGTTTTGAACCGTATCCCTGACGATAAAATGGTGATCCGGCTCGAGTTCATGCGGCCGTATGGTGGCATAACCATCCAGACAGCAGAAGACCTGCGTTCCAAACTTGCCGAAGAAGGTTTCGAAGCTATCCCGACCAAACGCCACGATCTATTCATGAGCAACCTGTCCAGATTACCAAAGAATATCATGGAACAACGCATGTTGAGCACGAGCTTCGAGTATGTTGTTGAATTTCAAAAAACCAGACAATTACTTGATATTACAAAAGTCTTTGGTGCTGAGCGTGGCATCTGGATATCAACGAATGTTGCCTGTACGGCACACTCTCTCTCCCGCGTAAAACACCTATTGACCGAATCTGGGTTTTCACCCATGCCTCGCGCCAAAGTAAACCTCGGACTCGGTAGGAGGACAGAGCAATGAGTCACGCCATGCATCGCACAATTTCGTTGGATCGTGACGATTTTGTTATACATGTTCGCAGCGCCAAAGGAGTTAATCGTCATGGATCAGGGGAGAAAATAAGGACAATAATGAAACAGCTGCTTCCTCTCGATCCGGTAGCATTTGGTAATCCGGGTGATGGCTGCACACTGAGGGATCCTGAGAATTCAATACTCAGAAATTTCAAGGACGGCTCAAATCTGCACATTACCTTTGCCAGTGCCGATAGGTTTGTCGAGGCATTGCAGCTTATCCAGGATTTGGATATGGGCCTCTCAGTATGTGTGGCTGGTCCCCTAGAGAAGATTCTGGATATTGCCAAAAATCTCAACTTAACGCCCGACAGCATGCTCCTAGATCTCGGCCCCCTCGGCACCGAATTAAGCTACAGCCGACTTACCCTCGATATTGTTTCCCTTTGCGGGCATATGCGCGTTTCACCGCTCATGGTCGACGAGGTTCGCCGCCAAATCCACAACGGGGAAATGAGCGTACAGGAAGCATCGTCTCTGCTCGGTAGACCCTGCCGATGTGGTTGTTTCAATTCCGAGGCAGCCGTCGATCTGATCAAGGAGGCTACATGACTCTTCCCACTCCGGCACAACAACTCGCCCGCTTCGCGGCAGACCTGGATCTTACTCAGATTCCAGATGAAATTTCGAGGCAGGCCAAGCTCCTGTTTCTGGACGCCCTGGGAGTAGGATTAGCTGCCGGTGACGAACCATACTCCCGAATCGCTTTGGAAGTAGCTACATCTATGGGCGGGGCTTCCGAGTCCTCTGTCCTGGGTTCTGCAGTCAAACTTCCGGCTCCTTGGACCGCGCTGGTCAACGGAATCCAGATCCATGGACACGATTTCGATGACACCCACGCCGGCTCTGTGGCTCACACCACATCTGTAAATGTGCCCGTCGTCCTTGCCCTGGCAGAGCGCCAAAGACTGACCGGAGCACAAGTCCTAACGGCTCTTATTGTTGGGATAGAAGTCACCTGTCGCGTCGGTGCAGCAGCACTAGGTGGGCTGCACAAGCGAGGGTTCCATACCACAGCCATCGCCGGAGCCATGGGCGGTTCGCTGGCAGCAGGCCGTTGCCTTAAACTGAGAGAAAAAGCTATGGTCTGGGCTCAGGGAATTGCCGGCAGTTCTGCCTCTGGTCTTCGTGAAGCCTACCTGTCCGGCGGCACATGGACCAAACTCTATCACCCGGGTTGGGCTGCTCACGCCGCAGTCATGGCGGGAATCATGGCAGAACACGGCTTCACTGGAACAGACACCGTTTATGAGGGTCGTTTCGGGTTGTTCCGCAGCCACCTGAATCCCGAGGAGTGGAGTCCCAACGTCCTTCTTGATGGTCTTGAGGATCGATGGGAAATCCTCAATGTGGTTTTCAAGCCATATCCCTGCGGCATCCTCAACCATCCCTATATCGATCTGACACTGCAGCTCATGTCTGAGCATAACTTCACCGCTTCGGATGTTGATTCCGTGATAGCCTACATTCATCCGGAGGCAGCTCGTACGGTATGTGAGCCGATTGGGAGCAAGACACATCCTGCTTCAGGCTATCACGCCAAGTTCAGCCTACAGTTCAATATAGCCGCTGCCTTGGTCGACGGGGAAGTAAATCTACGGACCTACACTGATGAAAAATCGAAGGATGTGAATATCGTCGATTTAGCAGAGCGCATACAGTATGTACCTGATACGGATTCGGCCTACCCCAAAACATATCCCGGAAGAATCGATATCCGTCTTGTCAGCGGTCAAACCGTTTCAGCATCGATGGATTATAACCGCGGCTCTCGGGAAAACCCAATGAGCGTCGATGAAGTCTTGCAAAAATTTTTAACGAATGCTGCATCCGTCATAGATCGCAACCGTGCTCAATCAATCACCGATATGGTTTTAGATTTAGAAAATATAAAAGAAATACAAAAAGTCACAGATATGCTGAAGAGGTTATAGTGGAGGAAAGCCGTAGACATTTGCCTATGTTATTGGATTGTACCTCACAGGTGAATTTAATAACGTATGAATGGGCGCGTCAGAGTAGTACATCAAAGAGGAGGTGATGCGTATGATTGCTGAAAGTCTTGCCAAGTAGCTGACCAAATTGAATAACTATTTCTATTATTCAAGGAAAAAGCCGAGCGTATTTCTCGCTCTGCAGCAGTCCGGGGGAGGACAAAAAATGACAAAAGCAACAAGATTCATCGTAATAGCAGTACTACTCTCCTGCGCCATGGGAATCGGTGCAGCCCAGGCAGCCGACTGGCAGCCAGAGGAAATTCAGATTCTCATGCCCCATGCGGTGGGGTCAAATCATGACGCCGTCATGCGTTCCTTGGGCAAAGTATGGCAAAAATACCTGCCTGGCACCAATTTCGTTTACGTCAACAAAGGTCAAGCTGGGGGACGTTTAGCCATGGACGCCTGGGTTGACTCGTCCAAGGATGGAACAGTCATTTATTCACTTAACATCACAACCCAGTCAGTCATGTATGCCCAGCAGAAGGATCAGGGTATAGATTATGACTGGTTTGAGATTTTTGAAATGATCAACACCTTTGCCGACGACCCGGGAGCGATGCTCGTCCAGGCAGATTCAGAATACAAGTCGTTTCAGGATATTATTGACAAAGCCAAGAAGGAACAGCTCGTTGCTGGCGTGTCACGGTTTGCCAGCGCAGATGCACTCATACTTTTTCAGATCGAGGAAGCAACCGGTGTTGATTTCGATTTCGTCCCCTTCGGCAGCGGAGGCAAAACTCGCGCAGCATTGATGGGCGGACATGTAGACTTTGCCGTGCGAAGAGCTGCTGGTGTGAAAAAAGGTGCAGGCAAATTGCGGGCTGTGTCAGTTAATATGCCTAAAAATAATGTGACGGAACTGGTTGGCGACATACCCACGACCAGCGAGGTTGTAGGAACCAAGCTCGTCAGTGCAGGATCTTACCGTGCCATTGCCTTCCATCCCAGTCTGAAAAGCGAGTATCCTGACCGATACAAGCTCCTCGTTGAAACTTTTAACAAGGCGAAGAACGACCCCGAATACATTGCAGAAGCCAAAAAGCAGGGGGTGGTAATTTTCGACGACACAGCTCCAGAAGAACTTAATGACGACACGCGGAAACTGATCGATCTATACATGAAATACAAGGATTCGTTCAAAGAATAGTCGCTTTCAAAAGGAAGAATAAATAAGTGCGATATCCTCCGGACCCATTTGGAGCAGCCGGTCCGGAGGAATGCAGGCTTCATCAACTGCAAAGCACTGATGGTATGCCACGGAGCGTTAGGAGGTAATCATGTCGAAGAAACGTTCAATTCCCTGGGGAGAATGGTTCATCCCGATCATTGCCATGCTTTATGCAGCCTTTACCCTCACCGATCAGATCATAAGAGGCCTGCCAAAAAGTACTGTCATATATAGTGTCTTTTTAATATCTATCATCATTATTTTCGCTGTCACCAGTATTCTCAAAACCTGGGTAGACCGGCCAGAAATCGATATGTCCGACGAGTGCAGAACAAGACGCCGCCAGGTTGCCAAACGCATTATTTTCTTTCTCATCTGGAGTGCTATGTTTATGCCCGGAGTTATCTATCTGGGGTACATTATCACCATCTTCATTTATCTGGGAGTTCTGCTCTGGGCTCTGGGATTGAGGCCCTGGGGTAAGGTGCTGGCTTTGGACTGCGGTTTTGTAATTTTTGTCCATTTTGTTTTTGTAAAGCTTCTTGATATGCCTTTGGAACCTGGAATACTGAAAGGTTTAATGTAATTAACTAAGTGACAGCTAACATATATCTCCAATTGTTGTAAGGAGTTACTGTATGGAAACCTATATTTTAGACGGCGCACTGTTGATGTTCAATAACATCCATATGATCCTGCTCGGTGTAACTGCGGGCATGATCATCGGTGCAATACCCGGACTCTCTGCCAGTAATTCCACGGCCATCATGCTACCGTTTATACTTGTTCTGAGGCCGGAAGCAGGAATTATCTTCATCGTATCCATTCACGCGGGTTCCCAGATGGGAAATTCCTTCCCGGCGATACTGCTCAATATACCTGGAACCCCCTCTTCGGCGGTAACGACGCTCGAAGGGCACCCGCTCGCTAGTGCTGGTAAAGCAAGTATGGCGCTTGGAGTATGTGTTCTCTCGTCCGCATTGGGCGGACTCATTGGTGGAAGTATCTCCATTATGCTCATCCCATATGTTGCCGAACTCGCACTGAAATTTTCACCGGTGGAAATTACCATTATTATCTTGTTTGGGATTGTCATCATCGGTCAGATTTCGACAGGAGGCCTTTATAAAGGTTTACTATCTGGTTTTTTTGGACTCTTGATTGCGACAACGGGCGTCGATCCAATGTGGGGACAGTTCCGGGGCACTTTTGGTGTGCCGTACCTGTTTGACGGAGCACCGATTATTGCCAGTCTCGTAGGCCTCCTTGCCTTTTCGGAGTTGCTGCTGCAGCTCGAGCGTATTGACATGAGGGCAGAGACCCTAACACAAAAGGTCGGGATCGGCGGTATCCTGGAAGGATTCAAGGAAACAATACGCCGACCCATAGAGATTATTCGTTCTTCGATAATCGGTTGTTTTATTGGCGCCATTCCCGGTGCCGGAGGCAGCGTTGCCGCGCCTGTAGCCTATCAACAATCCATGGCTTTCTCCTCCCGGGAAGAAAAAGAGAAATTCGGTAAAGGTAGCGTGAACGGTCTCATAGCTGCAGATGCCTCCAACAATGGAATGGTCGGCGGCAGCCTTATACCATTGTTGACCCTCGGCCTTCCCGGCTGCGCCACTGGTGCGGTTCTCTTGGTAGCACTTAACTATCACGGCCTGGTCTTGGGACCGGAAATCTTCCGGGCCAATGGCGCTCTTGCCTATTCAGTGCTGTGGAGCCAATTTGTCGCGGCAGGTTTTATCGTCTTTATTGGAACTATTCTTGCGTGGATGGCGGCCAGGGTCGTCAATATCAGCCTCTCAATTCTCATACCCATTATCGCGGTGCTGACGTTTCTTGGGGGCTTTGCCCCGAACCAACTGATGTTCGATATGCTGGTGGTAGTTGTAACCGGAATCCTCGGTTATTTCATGAAAAAATATAATTACGTTCCCCTGGCATTTCTACTTGGGTTGGTTCTGGGTTCCAATTTCGAGGCTAACCTGTTCCGGGGGTTGCGGATGGGCGGAGGTGATCCAACGCTTTTTTTTAGTAACACGATTGCTCTAATTCTTTGGGCCATGCTCTTTTTTACGATTCTTTTCCCGATAGCTCAGAACTATTTCTATCGGCGCCGTCATAAAAAAACTGATGATAAGAAAAGCGGCGATCAGTGCGGTATTGGAGGACCATATGACGATCCAACTGAATGAACCGACAATAGCAGAACAATACACCGCCAGCCTGGCACATCTCAATCTGGAAGATATTCCTGCCAAAGCAAGGGAGATAGCCGTTAGTGATTTATTGGATTTTGCCGGCTGCTGTCTGACGGCTCGACAATCACAATACATATCCATGCTGCTTGCCGGTTGGGACGGACAGGGAGGCTGCACCGCCTTGGGACAAACCAAACCTCTGGACTCTGCGGGGGCAGCTTTGATAAATGGTACTGCAGCACATGGTGAGGATTTTGATGATACTCTTGAGGGTGCTCCGATCAGAGTGGGAGCGATGGTAATCCCCGGAACTTTGGCTGCTGGTGAGCGTTTGGGCTTATCAGGCAGTGATGTCCTCCGTGGCATAATCATCGGGCTGGAAACTATCTGCCGCGCCAACTTCGTGGCTGCAGGCAAGATCCATAAGCAGTGCTTCCACCCGGTGGGAGTGATTGGGGCACTTGGCGCAGCGATGAGCGCCTCCGCTACCATGGGGTTAAACCAGAAGCAGATGACCAATGCGCTTGGTATTGCTGCAAGCATGTCATCTGGCATCATCGAATACCTTACCGAGGGTTCGTGGACGAAACGATTGCATCCGGGATGGGCCGCACAGTCAGGCCTGCGTGCCGCATTTCTGGCACGGGCCGGTTACGATGGTCCGCGCACGGTCTTCGACGGTACGCACAACTTTTTTAAAGCTTTTGCCCCCACAGCTCACCCACGTTATGAGTATCTGACAGAAGGCGTGGGTAAGCAATGGCTTATGGAACGAATCGTTTTCAAACCATATGCCTGTGGCACTATGATTCATCCTTACATCGACTGCATGATCCGTCTCGCTGAACAGGGTGCAGATCCGGAACAGATAGTCGATATTGAATGCAAGACCGGTGAGGGTCTTGTGCACCGTCTCTGGGAACCACTTGCCTCAAAACATCAACCGCCTTCCGGCTATGCAGCCAAGTTCAGTATGCCGTGGTGCATGGCCGTGGGTTTCTTCGAGCGCGATGCTGGATTGGCACAGTTCACGGACGAAAAGGTCAAAGATCCTCGGATGCTCGACCTTGCTGCAAAAATTCATTACGTCATTGACCCGGAGAATGAGTACCCTGACAACTATTCAGGTCATATCAAAGTGCGCTACAGGGATGGCTCGGTGACCGAAATGAATCAGCCTCACATGCGCGGCGGGACAAAAGAACCATTGACGCGCGACCAACTCATTGCCAAGTTTCGGTCCAACGTTTCTTACGGCGGTTGGCCTGAAAATACAGGAGAGCAATTGCTCGAGTTTTGCCTGGGTATCGAATCAAAGAAGAACCTGGATGAGCTCAAAGCATTCCGGACATAAAATGAGAGTTTTTAAGGCAGTTCTTTCAGCCGGAAGCTCGCCAAAGGAGGTTACTATATGGCACCAATTGGTAATTTGATCATCTACCTGCTCGTCGGTTTCGTCGGGGGATACCTGGGTATGAAGACACGCCTGCCCGCAGGGACTATCCTTGGTGCCGTACTCGCGGTCATAGCGCTCAAGCTCATCGTGAACACCTCCTGGAGCACACCCAAATCTTACGGTTTCATCTGTCAAGTATTTCTCGGCGTACTCATCGCTTTAACCTACCAACCGGGTATGTTCAAAGTGCTTGGATCGCTTGCGGTGCCCATGTTTATCTCAACATTTCTCCTGGTTCTCTGCGGTTTTGCTTTCGCCCTTGTTTTGGCTAAATACTGGCCTCTGGATTTGCCCACCGCCTATATAGCAACCAGTCCCGGTGGCATGAGCGCGCTGGTACCAATGGCAGTTGATATTGAGGTCAACGCGGCACTTATTGCCTATTTCCATTTTTTTCGTATCTTTTTCGTAGTTGTCACGGCACCATTTATATTCAAACTAATGATTAAGTGAAATCTAGGTAGGAATAATCATGTTCTCTGTTGATTGGGGGTTCGAGGCTGTTCTTATCAGCACATTTTTGACGTCTATCCTGTCCGGCATGACCGGTATGGCTGGCGGCATCATCCTACTTGCTCTGATGGTGTCGTGGGTGCAGGTAGCGTTCATCATCCCTCTACACGGTGCCATTCAGGCAGTGAGCGGCATGTCTCGGACCTTTCTTTTCTTCTCCTACCTGCGCTGGCGCATAATCATCCACTACTCTCTTGGTGTCTTGCCTGGGGCATTGATCGGCATCCAGATATTCAAGATGCTCCCCGGCGACGTTTTCAAACTCCTCATGGGTGTCTTCATTCTGGCTGTTACCTGGCTCCCAAAGCTGCGACCAACTAAGGGCGGCGGCAGCGAACGCTATTTTGTGATCCTGGGCTTCTTTTCCGGCATGCTTTCGACATTTCTCGGAGCGTCGGGCTCACTCATCGCACCGTATTTCATTCGCGACGACATCACCAAACATGAGCTCATCGCCACAAAGTCCACCTGTCAGGGAATTGTGCATGTGGTAAAAATTCCAATATTTGGTTTAGTGGGTGCAAACGTCTTTGTACACTGGCAGCAGGTCTTGCTCCTGGGCTTAGCCTCGTTCATTGGCATTTTAATTGGCAAACGGATGCTCAACCTTATTTCCGACAAGGTATTTTTTATCTTTTTCAAGGCGCTTCTTACCATAATATCAGTACGTATCATTATCGTGCAGGTCATAAAGTTCATGGCCTGACCGCGATGAGGAAAAGTAATGGATACAAATTCGCACAACATTCCTGATAGCTTTTCCAGGGAACTATTCAAGACCTCAAGTGGAACCATGGCTTTGGTATGCATTGGCCATGCCTCTCTTATGATCGAGTGGCAAGGGATGGTCATCCATGTAGACCCACATTCTGGTCAAGCCGACTATGAGTCTTTCCCTGTGGCCGATCTTCTGCTCCTGACTCACGAGCACCACGACCACCTTGACTTAGTCGCACTCGAACAAATCTGCTCGTCTCAAAGCGATGTGATCTGTCCCAAATTGGTTGCCGAAAGAATTGGCTCTAGCGTTCAGCAACAGCGGATGACAATACTCCACAATGGGCAATCTGTTGTTATTAGAGGACTAAGGATCGAGGCTGTTCCGGCCTACAACATCGAAGGCATGCGCAGCCCGGGTGTACCCTTTCACCCACCCGGGCACGGTAACGGCTATGTAATCAACTTTGGGGGGCTCGTCGTCTACTTAGCTGGCGATACAGAACCTATCCCCGAGATGCACGAGCTCCCTAAAATAGAAATAGCTTTTCTACCGCTAAAGGCAGGAGTAACCATGACGCCGGAAATGGCCGCTCGTGCGGCGAAGATCGTTCAACCCAAAATTCTCTATCCTTATCACACGGCTAGCACCGACGTTTCCATGCTCGTTGAATTTTTATCTGACGAGCCCGATATCGAGTTACGTGTCAGAGATATGGCCTGGATACCATAGTTTATATAATTCAAAAGGAGTCATAGATTGTGAAAATCGACCAAGAAACATGCATTGCCTGCCTGGAGTGTATTGTTTACTGCCAGATGAACTGACACTGACTGAAAATTCGCGAACTCTAAAGGCTGACTTTGTTGATCATGACTGAACTCTCTTTAGGTAGCCAAGCCATCGTCAACAAGTTGGCGAAAGGAAAGAATAGAAAATAGTAAAAAAATCTACTAGATAGCCGAAGATTTAAAAAAAACAACTTAGTTCTGAGAAATCAGAAACGGAGAATTGATATGCAAAGTAATCCTTTTGCGAATGTGTCTGAAGATATTGATGTAACAGCAAAAGCAGCTAAATTTGTGGAAAACGTAAGGTTTGAAGATATACCCGACGAGGCCATAAGAATTGGAACACGCTGTATACTTGATGGTCTTGGACTTTTCGTTGCTGGGACAGATGAACACTCAGTGCAAATCTTAGTAGCAGATGCAAAGGAACAAGGGGGCAGAGCCGAATCCCGATTATTGGGTTGCGGAGACTATAAAGTTCCGGCTTCCCTTGCCTCCAGAGTGTTGGGCACTGCTGCTCATGCCCATGACTGGGACGACAGTCAAGTAAGCATCGATCCTGATCATGTGTATGGCTTGCTTACCCATCCGACAACTGCTCCACTTTCTGCCGCATTGGCGATGAGTCAGAAAATTGGCAAAGTAAACGGCGAGAATTTCTTGCTAGGATTTCTTACCGGCTATGAGGTGGAATGCAAAATTTCTGAATGGCTTCTCCCACAGCACTATAAAAGAGGTATGCACTCTACCGGGACTGTTGGAACTTTTGGAGCATATATAGCAGCTGCTAAACTCATAGGATTATCAGGAGAAAAGCTTCGCCACGGGTTTGGCATTGCTGCTAGCCTGGCTGCCGGCATTCGGGTAAATTTCGGCACCATGACTAAACCCCTTCACGCCGGAAGAGCAGCAGAGAATGGGGTAATCGCAGCTACTCTCGCTGCACGTGGATTTACTGCTGATCCCAATGCGTTAGACGGGGCATGGGGGTTTTTTGCTGTCCATGGTGGTGGTTTGTCTACGGAAAAAATTGAGCAAGGCTTTGGAACTACTTGGTCAATTAGTGATCCTGGCGTAAGCATAAAGCCTTATCCATGTGGGGTTCTAACTCATCCGTCAATGGATTTAATGCTTAGGCTGTTAAAAGAGAACGATATCCAGGCGGACCAGATCGATTCCGTCACTCTCTACGCTGCAAGCAATATTCTCAATCCAATACGCTATCCTATTGCTACAAATCATCTACAGGCAAAATTTTCTTTACCGGCGGAATTGGCAATGATCACTATAAATCGCAAGGCTGGAAAGAATGAATTTAGCGATGCTTTTGTACAATCTGAGGCCATGCAAACTATGCAGCGTAAAATATCTACTGAGCATGACCCTGAAATCGAAAACCTCGGTTTTGACAAAATGCGCTCAAGAATTGAAATCAGGACGGTTGACGGCAGAGTGATATCCGGTACATCCGATGAGCGATATCGTGGGGGACCCGATAACCCTCTGACTGACAGGGAACTGGAAGAAAAAGTCGAAGCCTGCTGTGAAGGCGTGCTCGATGATGCAAGACGAGACGAGCTTATCAAAGCAGCCTGGAACGTCAAGGAACTCACTGACGTAAACTTACTCGCTAAAGCAATACAATCCGAGGTAAACTGTGAGATCGGGAAGACTGCAACAAATTGAGAGTTGTTCTCGATACTATACAAAACGTCATAATTCACTGCGTATAAATGTGGTAAGTGTTATCAGGCTCCCATGAAAAAACTTACTATATCCGATGCGGAAATGATGATTCTCGCGCTTCAAGATGAGATTCGACGATCTCAAGAAGCACGATACTATCACAGGCTGCATGCTGCCCTCCTGGTTGCCCAATGTGTTAGCTGCACTGAGGCTGACGCTTTGCTGGGCTCACTACCAATATCTGGGACGGCAAAACCTTGTCTGTCTTCATCAGTTAACATTACTCTGTTGATCTCAGTGGGGGACGCCAGTGTCAGCGACTTTTTTGCCAACTTGGCTTTCGGTTGCGCAAACCTCGGCCGATTATAGTAAAAGCTGATCTTGAGCAACAGAAACAGCATAAAAAAAACTCCGAGAAATGATGACCGATCCGGGTATGGATTTATGGGCAATCGACGAAGTTCATTTCCAATAACATGGCTCCCGGTGTCGTATGTGGATAGCACCAGAAGACCGCGACCCTGTTTTGCGCCATAAGTCAACCCGTAAGAGCCGCAGTATGGCAAGTCTGCGTGAATTAATGAGGCGGCTGCGGCATTTGCCGCTTCGTGAACAGATGTTCAATCTCAATCGTGTGCTACGAGGTCTTTATGGTTATTATGGCATTGCCGGTAATTTTCACGCTCTACAAAAAGTCTATCGATTTGTAGAACACTATTGGCGTAGGATGTTATGTAGCCGTAGCCATAGCCGAAGTAGCAAAATCCCGTGGCAGATTTTTCATCAGATTAAGGAACGTTACCCGCTACAGCGACCTAAGCTGGTACTTCCCTACATGAGGCTCCAGCAACTCACAGTGCTGTGAAACAATTTTTGAAGAGCGTAGTGGGGGAAATCCGCACGTTACGTTCTGTGGGAATCGGAGGCGGGTGACCGCCTCTGATGACCCGGTGGATGAGGTGAGAGTTATAAATTCACCTTACCCTACACGATATCCCCTTTTAGGGGTTAATCAATACCGACCCCTTTGGGGTCGGTTGTTTATTAGCCTGAGATGGCTATTACGGCAGAGCTTAGCCAGCAGCCGTGTACCGAGTCTTGCGTGGTGTCCGGCAACGTCCGCTGCGAAACCTAGACAGGGAGGGTGCAGGCCGAAACGAGAGTGAACGGATAATAGCCTCGAAATCGAGCCTGGTTGGAGTAGCTGACCTTATCTCTCAATGGGGAAGGCGGAATTTCGGAGTGTGAAATGGCAAGTGTTCCGAGGCGCTTCCGGGGTTCGCGATAATACCAGACCCAACAGAGAAACCGTGAAAATCCCCATGCTATCTGTCGTCGAACGATTACAGTGTCAGTGTGTACACGATCAAACTCACTCCTGCTTTCGAGCGTTGGTTTGCTGGCTTGAAGGATAACACCACTCGCCTCCGTCTGGTAAGAAGGCTGGACAAGGCCCAGTACGGTAACCTCATTGACGTGAAGCAGATCGGCCCCGGTTGGCGGATGTACTTCCTGCAGCGGGAGCAAACGCTGATCGTGATGTTTGGTGATGAAGACAGGTCCAGTAAATCCGCTGACATCAAAAAAGCCGCAGCACTTGCCGTAACTATCGAGGAGTAAGTCATGGACAGGAAAAAAATTCATATATCTACATTGCCCGAATTCCATATAACTAGACATAATGTTTGACAGTTGAAAAATGAAGAAGATATCGCTGCTTATCTGACCATTGTCATTGAAGGTGGTGATGCCTCCGAACTTGCCCACGCCCTAGGAGTTGCCGCTCGTGCCCGTGGCATGAGTGAGGTCGCCAAGGCGGCAGGGATTACCAGGGAGGCACTTTACAAGGCACTCCGGCGTAAAGCTCACCCCCCTTTGAAACCATTAACCGTGTCTGTGCCGCTTTAGGAGTGCGCTTAGTGGCCAAACTGTTGCATGGTCGAGACCGTATATATCATGGCTGACGGCGCGACACTCTCCGACCATTTTCAGATTATACGATATTATCCTTGAAGGACGTATTTAGTTGATGGGAAGTGCAGTTAAAATTACTGAAAAGAGACAGTTTTGGACGATTTTGACGATGACGATAATGGGGGTTATTTCGGTTTATAATTCTTAAGAAACTTCTTAACCTGATGTCATCGTTTCTGTGTTTGCAGATTTCAGGAATATCCGTGTTTTCTCAAGCTTCTCGATTTGTTTTCTGTGCCCAGGCTTTGTTGCTTCGTTTAATCTTTTTCTGGACGGTGGTCCACGTTGAGGTGGTTAGAAATGATTCAGAAAAGCGTTTA
Source organism: Desulfocapsaceae bacterium (assembly GCA_963675545.2). Lineage (GTDB taxonomy): Bacteria > Desulfobacterota > Desulfobulbia > Desulfobulbales > Desulfocapsaceae > MADRE3. Next base: position 4,980,798 of record CAXXRX010000002.1, on the reverse strand, counting down.
CGCATTTGTGTGAACATCTCGTAAGGAACAGTAAAGGTCAGTTCATCGGTACCGAAAAACTTGCGTGCCGAGGGATCCCAGCCACCCAGAACAGCTTTGGTCTGTCCCATGGCAAGATATTTATAGGGCCAGGTGATCATGTTTGTGCAGGCAGCTCCCCATGGAGAGGCGACTACTTCAGGATCGTTTGTTATAAATGTTGCTAACTGATGAAGACCGCACAGCGTTTCTGGCCTGGCGAAAAATGCAACCAATTCCGGTTGTTCGTCATCAGTAAACAGGCTCAGCGGTTTTACTACACAAAATTTACCGGATGCAGGTTCAGGATCAATATAGTTTTGGATTCGTCTCAGTTCATCTGGTGAGTCACAATAGAGCTCACCTTCCATCTGACCGGGTATTCCAGTGGAGACGTAATGGATGATGGTTTCTGTCTGGGGCTTTGTAAATCCGAGCCAGAAAGCACATCCGGGACAACCGAATTGCTCTGCACTGAAGTAGGCTGCTTTCTTCAATTTTCTGGCTTGCAAAACGTGACCCATAACGCAGGAAAACTGAGAGAAGGTCAATCGCCAGTCGATATCGTTTTCTATTTCTTTTTCGCGGGTAGGGAGGGCCATAGGTTTTGGGGAAGATCCCTCGGCCGGCTTATCGTCGGTGAAAAAAATACCAACCGGTTCTTCGGTGAGACCGAGAATATCGAGAAATGTTTCTATATCATTATTGTATTGATTAGTCATCGCTCCTCCCTTCTTTTGAAAGGCACTTTCTCTACATTGCGTTCCTTGATTCCCTTTTGAATGTTGGGTTTTCTTACGCTAGAACCAAGTATTCAATATTCAAATATGAACATCTGCGCTCTTCTTTAATCTCTTTTACCGACCTTTTTGGAAATAATAGCAGACCTATCCGGCCCGGACTTTTTAGGGCAGTTTGCTGAATTTTTAGCGCACGACCAGAACCGAACAGGGTGCCGTCTGGAGCACCCGGTTGGTGACGCTGCCGATAATAAGACCCTTCAAATTTGTCAGCCCGCGGGAACCCATGATGATGAGTTCACATTTTTCTATCCTGGCAATATCTGAAATTACCGCTCCGGCCGGTTCTTCCATCACGCGTTCTTCTACTGCCAGTTCTGCATCTTTTATGCGTTTTAGAAACGGAGAGATGACTTTTTCCGATTCATTCATGATAGCTGAGATCTCCTCGTCCCTGTAGGGTTGTCCCAGAATACTTGGAAACTTCCTGTGACAATAGACGAGCAGGATTGTTACATCAAACAGCCTGGCGTAGGCGATTGCTTTGTCAACGATCAGGTGGGAGTGCTCGGATCCGTCGATTGCTACGAGAATTTTTTTCTGACTCATCGGTATTCCTCCTGGATGATGTAAAGAAATCAGCTGCAAGGTGCTGTGGATTCCTGCTGGTACAGATACTATAAATCATGATGGGAGGTCGGACCACATGGAATATAGTCACCTCATGATACAGTGCTCGGTCTGCTCACCGGAAGTACATTATCGAGGTGGCTGAGTTTTACTCATGATCGGGGATGAGCTAGCTGTAAGCATATCTTGCTTCAACCTGAGTCTTGCACTTCTGTGGATGATATCAGGGGAGATCGCCTGAGCCCGCTTCAGGCCGACACTCAACAAATTGAGGTTTGATTGCGGGTATAATCTGCACCGTGTTTCAGGGCCTCATTACTCTGTCTTTGCAGATGTGCCGCCTTTTCCCCGAATACTTTTTTAAAGGCGTTCAGCACACTTGCTTGACTGACGATGTTTGTCATTTGCAGATAGGCACCAAGCATCACCATATTGGCCATTTTAACATTGCCGCAATCAACAGCGATCTCGTTAGCAGGAAGAGAGTATGCACGCAGATCGTCTCTGGTGCTCTGCTGATCAATCAGAGAGCTGTTTACAATCAGCAAGCCGGAAGGGGCAACCCGTGGTTCAAACTTTTGAAAGGACGGCAGGTTCATGACAATTGCACAGCTCGCATCGTCGCCGATCAGCGGAGAGCCGATTGGAGAATCGGCAATGATGACACAACAGTATGCTGTTCCTCCACGCATCTCGGGTCCATAAGACGGAAGCCAGGTGACTTCTCTGTCTTCTGTCATAGCGGCATAGGCGAGCAGCTGGCCAAGCGACATTACCCCCTGACCACCAAAGCCTGCACAAATGAGTTTTTGAGGAAGCATTTATACGTCCTCCAATGATTTATATACACCGAGCGGGTAGTAGGGAATCATGTTTTCTGCAAGCCAGCCAAGAGCCTGAACTGGACTCAATCCCCAACCGGTCGGGCAGGTTGACAATACTTCAATCATCGAGAATCCTTTTTCCGCCTGCTGATATGCAAAGGCCGTCCTGATTTTTTTTCCTGCCTGGCGGACATGTGTCGGTGAGTGCACAGAAACCCGGGCTATGTAGGATGCTCCCGGGATTGCAGCTAACATTTCTGAGATTCGCAAGGGGCTGCCGCAGTGGGATGCATCTCTTCCCTTCGGGGCAGTCGTGGTTTTTTGGCCAACAAGAGTCGTCGGGGCCATCTGTCCGCCGGTCATCCCGTATATAGCGTTGTTCACGAAAATGACGGTAATGTTCTCACTGCGATGGGCGGCATGAACGATCTCAGCGGTGCCGATTGAGGCCAGGTCTCCATCACCCTGGTAGGTAAAGACAATCTTGTCCGGGTGCACGCGTTTGGCACCGGTTGCGACTGCAGGTGCGCGACCGTGGGCGGACTCGATCATATCCACGTTGAAATAGTTATATGAAAGAATTGAGCAGCCTACCGAGGCGCAGCCGATTGTTCGGCCAAGAACATCGAGATCGGCCAGTGCTTCGGCCACAAGACGGTGGATGATGCCGTGTGTGCAGCCGGGGCAGTAGTGGGTTTGCCGATCCTTGAGTCCCGGAGTCCTGGTAAACAGTTTCAGCATCTCTCATCTCCTTCCGAGAATAGTTTTTACATGATCGGCAATCTCGCCAGGTGTTGGGATGACTCCTCCACATCGTCCGTAAAAGCTGACGGGTAACCGCTCTTTGACCGCGAGCCGGACATCGTCAAGCATCTGTCCGCAGTTCATCTCTACGCAGAGAACATGTGTGCAGGGATACGCAAGCTGGTCAAACGGCTGTACCGGAAACGGCCAGAGTGTTTTTGCTCTGATGAGTCCTGCTTTAATACCTTCGTGGGCCAGGATTTCGATGGAGTCTTTGACAATCCTGGAGGTGGAACCGTAGGAGGTAATGATTATTTCCGCGCCGTCGGTGCGAAAAAGTTCATGTCGGCATTCTTGTTTTTCAATGGTACGGTACTTTTGCTGCAGGACTTTGTTATTTTCCTCGAGTATCTCAGGAACAAGCGACATTGTCTTGATGATAATGGGTTTTCTGCTGTTTCGATGACCAACGGCCGCCCATGTTCTAGGCGGTAAAGGCTCCTTCTTCCAGCTGCTGAATTCGACGGGCTCCATCATCTGGCCGAGCATACCGTCACTGACGATGAAAACGGGAGAACGGTAGAGCTCTGCAATCTCGAAGGCCTCAGACATCATTTCCACAGATTCCTGGATGGTGGCAGGCGCCAGGGATGGAATGCGGTAATCTCCATTGCCGCCTCCCCGGGTCATCTGCCGGTAATCGGCCTGGCCGGGTTGTATCCCGCCGATACCCGGTCCAGCCCGCTGCACGTTAAGAACCACGCAGGGAAGCTGGGCCGCTGCCAGTACCGACAATCCCTCCTGCATCAGGGCGATTCCCGGTGAGGACGATGATGTCATCACCCGGCCTCCGGTTGCGGCAGCGCCGTATACCATATGGATTGCCGCCAATTCGCTTTCTGCCTGGAGGTACACTCCTCCATGCTTCGGCAGCTCCCGGGCCAGGTACTCTGGAATTTCATTCTGGGGAGTAATCGGGTACCCGAAGAAATGGGTGCAGCCACTGTTGATTGCAGCTTTGGCAAGGGCCTCATTGCCTTTCATCAATGTCCTGGCCATAATCTGCTCCCTGATGTGAGGTTCGTTCAACGGTGATTGCTAGATCGGGACACATTACAAAGCAGTTCGAGCAGCCGGTGCATTCATCAGGTCGTTCTACGAAAACCGGATGATAACCGTAGGCGTTAATAGTACTTTCTGATATTCTGAGAATTTTGGCGGGACAGGATATCGTGCAGAGTCCACAACCTTTGCAGCGATCGACTTCAATGAAAACGGTACCTGTTATGTTTCTTGCCATGGATACCTCCTCACATCAGTCAGGATGTAACTCGAGCATTAAAACAAAGCACCTTCTACAACATGTGCGGACGACTGCAGATGACTATATTGAAAATATAATCAGTAATTGGTTCGGTGGCCAGATAACAAGGTTGGTTTTGCGAAATATACCAGGTGTCGCAAGAAACAGCCTGTCAATCTGATTCAGCTGAAGCCGTTTCTTATAAACACGATGCCTGAGAGAGAAGACGTTTACAGCTTCTGCATCAGCTCAAGGGTTATAGTATCAGGTCCTTTCAGAAAAATGATTTTCCGATCATGTAATTCTGTCGGACCGGCACTGACAGTGCATCCCAAGCCTTTCAGGCGTGAACTGGCAGCATCGAGATCATCAACCCAGAAGCCCAGATGATCATAGCCCAGGCAGGAGCCGGAATCGCCGTCAGGTTGCTCATTTTCTTTTGGCACACGAAGATAGATCTGGAAGTCGCCTACTTTGAGAACAGCACCGTCAGCGCCGCCAAAGACACGATATTCTTTAAAAACAGCTCCAAGTCCTGTTGTCCAGAACTCGATCATATTCTGGAGGTCTTTGCATATGATATGAAGATGATCAACTTTAAACGTGTTCATAATTCGTTCCTTTCGGCTGACTGAATATTAGCGTTGCTGTCGGTTTATCCGGGTACGCATGGCCTCTTCGGTATGCTGCAGTGGCAATACCCGTATAGAAACGCAGATTTTGTGCTGAAGCTACCGGTGCCTGAGATTGTAATCGCGCTCCACAGGAAATGCACCACATTTGTTGTTGCCAATGATCATTGGCAACAACAATATCAAGAAGATTGTTGACATTATCCATTCTATAGAATAACTAGATAATCATATAGGATTTCTGGTGACATCATATATGATCATGGATGCGGAGAACAATATGCCCAGAGAAGGAAAAACAAAAAACCTTGTTGCCTACGAGAAGCTTCGTCAGGCAATCATCAAAGGCTCGTTGCAGCCGGGGCAGAAACTTGTCATGGCAAGCCTTGCCAGAGAATTTAAAATCAGTGAAACCCCGATCCGAGAAGCTATCAGACGACTTGAAAGTGATGGATATGTGACCTTTACTCCGCATTCGGGTGCCGTCGTAACCAAAATCAACGACCAGGAGCTCTCGGAAGTTTACCTGATCAGAATTTCCCTTGAAGGACTTGCCACCCGACTGGCGGTGCCTTTTATTCACCCGATTGATATCGCCTGGCTGAAGAAAAAAAATCTTGAAATGAAAGCTGCGGTCAAGAGCGCCCGTTACGAAAAGCTTGCCCGGCTCAATAAAGAGTTCCACCTGCGCATTTACCGGGCCGCTCCATTTCCACGCCTGTATAAGATGATTGCTGACCTGTGGGATGCCTTTGAGCGCTGGCCAAGTATCTTCTCATTTGTGCCGGAGCGTGCTGAAACTGCAATTCGGGAGCACGAGCAGATCATTGAGGCTTTGGAAACGGCAGACGTGGATAAAGCCGATGCCTTGATGAAAGAACAGAAGAAGAAAAGCCTGGAGGCGTTACAGAGCTATATGATTCGACTGAATACCGGTTCGCCGGAGATGCTCGAGGAAATATGGCAAAAACAGGCCGATCGCTAAACAAAACATGGCCATCCAGATAATAAAACGGAGGATATGAAACGATGGATTTAGGATTAGCAGGTAAAAGGGGAATAGTCGGCGGAGCAAGCGCCGGTCTTGGACGAGCATGTGCCATGGCGCTGGCGCGGGAAGGCGTCGAGCTGGTAATTGTCGCCCGTACTGAAGAAAATATCAGGAAGGCGGCAGAAGAAATCTCTTCCGCCACCGGCACAAAGGTTATACCCGTCGCTGCCGATATCAACAGTGATGAGGGGAGGGCAGCCGTGCTCAAGGCCTGCCCTGAACCGGATATCATTGTCAATAATTCAGGCGGTCCGCCAACCGGAAATTTTCGCGACTGGGATCGCGAAGCATGGATGAACGCAATCAACAACAATATGCTTGGTGCCATTTTCATGATCAAGGAAACGGTTGACGGTATGATCGCCAGAAAATTTGGGCGAATAGTCAATATCACCTCCAGTGCGGTAAAAGCTCCGATCAGCATACTCGGGTTGTCGAACAGTGCCCGGGCGGGATTGACCGGTTTTGTTGCCGGAACGTCGCGGGAAGTCGCCAAGCATAATGTGACGATAAACAACCTGCTCCCCGGTGATTTTGAAACTGAACGACATACCTCAAATACAAAGGCACTGGCGAAAGTACAGGGCCGCACGTATGAAGAAATGAAAGCAATCCGGACGGCTGCGGTTGCTGCCGGCAGATTTGGCGACCCTGCAGAGCTTGGTGATTTCTGTGCCTATCTCTGCAGTGATCAGGCTGGATTTATCACCGGGCAGAATTTGTTGATTGATGGAGGAAAATACCCTGGAACGTTCTAGGCTTCTTCTGGGATTGCGACGTGGGGTGTTTGCCTGATTAGGTTTTTGCAGAGTCGGGGTTTTTTGAGCTGTTGGGGCCGGTGGGGCAATGGTCAGGCTGGTGTTTATCAAAAAAAGAGGAGGAACAGGAAAAGGTAATTTCAGGAAATTGCAGAAGGAAATACAGGTATCGCCGCTTTCACTGTCGAATGCGGGATTCTCACCATAACGCTAAAATGCAGGAGGTACGCAATGAAAGTTCTCACGAAAAGAATTTCAATTATGTTTGCTGCAGTGCTGTTTGTTCTCAGCATCAGTCTCAACGTTCAGGCCGCTGACAAAATCAGGATCGCACTTGGTGACGTAGCCTCGGTTGAAACCCTCTGCTTTCTCGTTGCCCTCGATCGAGCCAAAGATCGAGGGTTGGATTACGAGATGACGGCCTTTGCCAAAGAACAGCTGGCAATTCAGGCGGTAATCGGCGGTCAAATGGATCTCGCCGTCGGTACTCCCTATTCGATTATCCAGAAAAGCAAGGTGTCGCTGAGGAACATTTTTCAGCTGAGTAAACTGGTTTTTTACCCTGTCGTTGCCAACAAATACAAGACCTGGCAGGACCTGGACGGTGAACCGTTCACCTTTCATGCCCGCGGCACCGGTACCGAGGCAATCGGTGATATCATTATAAAACGCGAAGGCATTACACTGGGACAGCGCAGCTATGTACCGGGTTCCGAGAACCGGATCATTGCGATGATGAAAGGTCAGATTGACGCAACGATTGTTGATCTCAACAACAAGAACCTGTTGATGGAGAGGGCTGGTGATAAGTTTCACGTACTGCCGGGTGTAGATGATCCTGCAAGCGATGAAGTCCTGTTTGGCGAACTTGGCTGGATGCAGGCAAATGAAGAGAGCGTGGCAATCCTTGTGGAGGAACTGCTCAGAACCTGGCGGGATATAAGCAAAGATCCTTCAATTATGGAGATGGAACGGGCCAAGCGTAATCTGCTCGCCGATCTTCCCAAAGAGCTTTTGGCTGATGTTGATGCCTATTACGCAGAAGCAGTGGAAGGCGGGCTTTATGATCCTAATGGCGGTGGCGTTGAAGCTGCTAAAGCCGACTTTGAATTCTATGTCGCTGCAGGCCAGATGGAAGGCCCCGCAGACAGCCTCAAAGTCGAGGATTACTGGTACCTGGCGCCGCTGGATGCTGCCAAAGCTAAGTTAGGAAATTAATATCAAGCATCCATTCTGCTGCCCATGGAAAAAGTTCCGTGGGCAGTCGAATGGAGTAGTGAGTCACATCTCTTTACGGCAACAAGGAACAGTCATGTCCACCTTTTTAAAGCATCCCTTAACGTTGCGACTGTTATCTGTTCTGATCGCAGCAGGTTTCTGGGAATATCTCGGGCGCATTCCGATCAGCCCGGCATTTCCGACATTTTTACAGACAATGTCAGCTCTTGGCGGCATGCTGGCCGACGGATCCATGGTCTCAGTCTATCCAGCGACATTTCAGCCCTTGCTGATCGGGTTGATTATTTCGTCTGTTTTCGGTATCGCCTGCGGTGTCCTGATGGGACTGAATACAAAAGCAGAATGGTTCGGAGCACCGCTTTTTATCGTCCTGCAGTCCGCTCCGCTGGCTGCGTTGATTCCGCTTCTCACCTTTGCCTACGGAATTGGTTTAACCTCAAAAATATTGACGGTCTGTATCATGGCGACGCCGGTTATCGTCCTAAATGCGTATAGCGCGGTGCGACATACGCCGACGTCAATGATCGAGATGGGCCAGTCCTATCTCGGCAGCAATATGCAGATCATCATGAAAATCATTATTCCCGCTGCAAGTCCGGTGATCTATGCGGGACTGAGGCTGGGCGCGGCAATGGGGTTTATCGGGGCGATTCTTGCGGAACTGCTGATCACGCCAACCGGTATCGGTGATTTGATTACCTATAATCAATCGATTGCCGAGTACGATAAGATGTATGCCGCCATATTTTCAATTATGGCGTTTGCGGTACTTTTTATCGAAATTTTAGAACGAACTGAATACATGTTTTTCAGACCAGACAAGAGGGTAACCCAATGAGTGTTCCAGCAGAAGCTGTTTTTGATGCTGCTCCCGAGATTGCCGTATCGGTAAATGATGTTACCAAAATTTATCCCGGAGGAGTTGAAGCATTAAACGACATGACAATCCAGTTTCCCAAAGGGGAGCTTACCTCACTGCTGGGCCCCTCCGGCTGTGGGAAGACAACGCTATTAAAGATCATAGCGGGTCTGCTGAAGCCGACTTCCGGTACGGTTACCGTCAACGGTATACCGGTAACCGGCCCCGGCAAGGAGCGAGCCTTTGTCTTTCAGGACTTTGCCCTGATGCCCTGGGCTTCGGTATTGCGCAATGTCGCCTTTGGTCTGGAGCTCCAGGGTATGGCCAAATCCGAGCGCCACGCGATTGCTGAAAAGTATATCGACGCTGTCGGTCTTAAGGGGTATGAAAATCTCTATCCTCACGAACTTTCCGGTGGTATGCGTCAGCGCGTCGGACTGGCCCGGGCACTTGCGGTAAATGCTGAGGTTCTGCTGATGGATGAGCCCTTTTCAGCTGTGGATGAGCAGACCCGCAGAAAATTCCAGGAAGACCTCCTGCAGGTTGTGGCGGATGAACAGAAGACCTTTATTTTCGTTACCCATTCTATAGAAGAGGCGGTGTATGTTTCCCAGTCCATTGCCCTGCTGCTGCCGCGACCAAGCCGTGTCTCTGAAATTATCCGGCCGGATATCCGGCGGGACATCTCCCCGGATGCGATCCGGCGTGATCCCGTTTACCTCGACATTGTCGAGCGGATCTGGCAGGGTCTGCGGACATATGTAGAATAGGGGAGGGGAAAATGAAGATATTTGGAATAAAGATACCGATGATGGCCTCGCTGATTCTGTGGGCGATCGTCTGGGAAATTGTCGGCCAGCTTGATCTTTCGATCCTTCTACCGCCTTTCAGCCACATCATCATCAGGCTTTTTGAAATCGTTCCGACGGCAACATTCTTCAATGCCTTCTGGATTACGGCGAAATGCTTTATGATCGGCACTGCTATCGCCATAATTATCGGGATACCTGTTGGTGTGCTGATGGGACGCTCGATTATTGCCGACCGTATGCTGCTGCCCTGGGTGAATATGTTTCTGAGTGCTCCCCTGACAGCCCTTGTTCCGGTATTAATGACCCTGTTCGGCTTTGGCACGAAAACCATTATTCTTACCACGGTGCTTTTTGCCGTCTGGATTATTGTTCTTGACGCTCGGGCCGGTGTGAAAAATATTACGCCCTCACTGGTGGAAATGACCAAATCCTTTCAGGCAAATTTCTGGCAGGCATTTACCATGGTCTATGTCTGGGCGGCGCTGCCGGAAATTCTGGCGGGTATCCGCCTTGGCTGTATCCGCTCCGTCAAGGGAGTAATTATCGGTCAGCTGCTTGTCTCTGTTGTCGGTTTCGGGCGTCTGTTTGAGCTCTATTCGTCCAACTTTTTAATGGAACACATGTGGGCTCTTTTGTTTGTACTATTCTTTTTTGCTTTTTTGATTGCAGAAGGGCTTGGAATACTCGAGAGAAAATTTGAGTACTATGCCGCTTCTCGATAATGATGATCAGCGATAAAAAGAAAGGAGATTGATTTTATGGAAAACAGATATTTTCGCGAAGATAAATGGTGGGTAAGCCCCTATAACTTTGTCGATGAGGTAACCAGCGAGTTTGAACTGCCTGAAAAAGTAGAGATACATGATGCTACCTTGAGAGATGGAGAGCAGACTCCAGGAGTTGTTTTCAGAAAAGACGATAAAGTCAGGATCGCCCAGAAACTTGATGAGGTTGGTGTCGAGCGGATAGAGGCTGGAATGCCGGCTGTTTCGCAGGAAGATTTTGATGCCATCAAGGCGATCAGCAAGCTTGGGTTGAAAGCAAAGATATTCACCTTCGCCCGGGCACTGTCTGTCGATATTGATAAAGCCATTGACTGTGGGGCTGATGGAGTGATCATTGAAATCCCCATCGGCTATCCCAAGTTGAAATATCAGTTCGGTTGGACATGGGAGGATGTCTTTCGCAAGAGTATCGACTGCATAAATTATGCACGGGAAAAAGGACTCTACGCCGTCTATTTTCCCTATGACACGACTCGGGCACGAGATGAAGACCTGACCAATCTTCTCAGCGGAATCATGAAGGAATCACCACCTGACTCCATCGGAGTTGTTGACACTATGGGGTGCGCATTACCCGAGGCGATTAAATATATGGTTCGCAAGGTAAAGCATCTGACCGGTCTGCCGGTGGAGATTCACACTCACAACGATTTCGGCATGGGTGTGGCGACAGAACTTGCTGCAGTTACCGCGGGAGCAAGTGTTGTTCATTCATGCATTAACGGCCTTGGTGAAAGAACGGGAAATGCCGCACTTGAAGAACTTATGGTCGGGCTTGAAGTGCTGCTTGGCTATAACACGAACTACAAATTCGACAAGCTGTTGTCACTCTGCAAGCTGGCTGAAGAGCTCTCCGGGGTGAAACCCGCCACAAACAAGCCTATAATCGGCACCGGCAATTACACGCGGGAGTCAGGTATCGGCGTAGATATGGTCATGAAAAAGCCGTTGTCCATGTTTGCCACAGCACCGCAGTTTTTCGGGCGGGAAGGCGAGGTCGTGCTTGGCAAGAAGAGTGGCAAGGCTTCAATTACCTGGTCACTTGAAAAGCTCGGAATTGAAGATGTCAGTGATGATATGGTCGCCGCCATTCTTGCCGAGGTCAAAGAAAAAGGCACAGAAAAGCGCGCATTGCTCACCGCTGAAGAATTCAAGGCTATCGTCGATCAGCAGATGAACGGATAAACGAGAAATTTTAAATCTTTATTGGTAATAATGGCGCACATCTATCGGAAGGTCCCGGCGGATGTGCGCCGTTCTCTATGTGTCTAGAGCCCCCAGGGTGTTATGGCGTCTTTCAAGGCCGTATACCCCTCGATGAAGCCGGGGCGTTTGTCACCGTATACACGATCAAAGGTCGCCAGGGACTCGTCGAGCCATCTGTGCAGTTTCTCGTTGCCGGGGTTGGCGTCAAGGTAAGCGGTGCGGATCAGTACGAAGTGGATACGCGGGTCGTATGGCTGCTTGGTGCCGCCCATGGATTCATCGCCGTCCAGCAGACGCAGGAGCATCACATCTGCCGAGCCGAGCGTCTGCTCGTGAATCGGCGGCCCGGACATCCGGTGCATGACGGATGTCATGTCCCTGCCGTTACCGGTGGTATAGCCCATTTCGTTCCAGAGTTTTGCTGTGTCGACTTCCTGACCCAGGTGTTTGGCGACCATGCCGCTGAACCCACGCAGCGGATCGGAAACATCGGCCAGCAGGTCGGTGAGCCGGTCGCCGTCAAGGTCAGTGGCAAGAATAATACAGTCACGTTTTTCGATCAGATCCCAGAGCAGCAGACCGTAATTGGTGTCCGAGATATGTTGTTCAATCCGGCCACCCCAGTTCTCCATTCCCTCTTTGAAATCATCCGGCAGCAGGGAGATGATTTTATCAACGGCTTCCTTGTGTTCGACATAACCGTCTACCGCGTATCTGCGGCCGACTTCAAACTGTGTGTCCTTGAGCAGCCATGAATGAATCCCGGCATTGATTCCGTCTTCCATGGCCTGGGTCGGTTTCATCGCCACCCGGCCGATTTTTCCGGTTTCATGAACCATCTTCAAAAACAGCCGGTTGGCATAGGCCATCTGGATACCGGGTGTGTTCATCTCCGAATGGATATGGCCCGTGGTTTTATCCACGTTAAAAACACTGCGGTCCTGCGAGTACGGAAGGCAGGGCATGCAGCGCACAACGGTAATCGGTCCGTAGGGGCGGACATTACAGAAGACGCCTGCCTGGGTGCGCAATGGAGCGTTGGCGGATTTGCCCATGACGACAACTTTACCGCCTTTACCGTCATTCACATAGGCATCGCCGGCAGTCGACCACTTGATGGACGTACAGTCCATGTTGCCGAACCAGGCCAGCGAAGCAAGCCTGGTATCGTGCCTGTACTGGGCCCACATGGGTACGGCGTAAAACGGCAGGCCGAGGATATCGATTGCAGCAAGTGTGCCAAGCAGTGCGAATGCGTCGGTCAGGGAGTGAGCCACTGGATTGATCGTACCGTCGTGGTTTCCACCTTTCCAGATAACCGCGTCCGGGAAGCCTTCCGGTTTGATGTCGGCTGGCTCGAAAAGTCCTGACAGCTGGCTGAACAGGTCTCCACCGTCATGTTCGGTTCGGGCAATGGACATAAGATCTATCATGTTAACCTCTTCTGAGTTGTGTTGATCTGGGAATATTTTTGCGATTCCGAGGGTACTATTATGGATTGGCAAGGCTTTTTCATCAGTTTCATAACAGGGTTGTAAAGAGGAAAACTATTGGTAATCATTATCGTTCCATAGAATAGTCCCCGAAAAACCAGGACGTTTCTCCTCCCGCTGTTATCTAGCATCTTTACCGTGTTGAGGCAATAAAGATGTTTCTTGCCCTGTATAGCTTACGCTGCCTGGAGCAGATGCCCGGAAGGGTGATTTTTTCCTTGACAAGGAGCGAGGCAAACGCCTACATTGCACGGTAGTGATAGCGCTGTCATAGCATGTATCATCTTAAAATAAGGGAGAAGGTCTATCACCGGATTGATGAATTTGTAACCGCCATCCTACCCTTTCAATGCAGTACAGAAAATCAGGAGGAGAGACTATGAAAAAATTTGTTGCTTCGTTAGTAACCGCTATTGCCGTGGTTGGCCTGACACTTTCCGCATCCGCAGCCGGCTATCCGGAGAAACCCATTACCTTCATTGTGCCGTATTCCGCCGGCGGCAGCTCAGACACACTGGTGCGCGGTATGCAGCCATTCCTTGAAAAAGCTCTGGGGGCGACGATTGTCCCGAAGAACGTTACTGGTGGCGGTGGTGCGGTCGGTATGTCTCAGGCGCTCTTTTCTTCCAAAGCTGATGGCTATACCGTCACCCTGCCGAGCAACGCGGTATTCGGCCTTGAAGGGCTTGGAAACGTACCCTGGAAACATGAGGACTTTGACACCATCGCCCGTATTATTACCGAGGATTACTCGATCACCGTTCGCGCCGATTCAGAATGGCAAACCCTTGACGAGTTTATTGTTTATGCAAAAGCAAACCCGGGCAAGATAAAGATGGGATTTTCAGGCTTTGGTTCTTCGACGCATATCGTTGCAGCTGCATTTGCTGAGAGGTTCGGTCTGGACTTTGCTTTCGTGCCATATCAGGGCGGCTCCAAGACGGTTGCGGCAACGATGGGCGGTCATATAGATGCCAACACCCATCATCCGGCTGAAACAAAAGCCGGTGTCGATGCTGGTAAACTGCGGGTCCTGGCGACCATGGGTCCCAAGCGTTCAAACCTGTTCCCGGACGTACCGACCATGAAGGAGCTTGGTCATGACTGGGTCGTTTCCCAGTGGCGTGGCATATCCATGCCCAAGGGAGTACCTGCGGAGGTCGTCAGCAAGTGGGAAGATGCTCTTGCCACGGTGGCCGCTGATCCGGAATTTGAAAAATTTATTGTCGAGCGAATGGGCGGTACTGTTGCACCGGCATTTGGTGCCGAACTTGATACTTTTATCAAGGAGATGGCTGATCTGTTCATCACCACTGCGCAACGCCTGAAAGCAAATCAGTAACAATCATTTTCCACACAATCGCCCGGGACCACTGCGCCCGGGCGATTGCTTATGATCTGGAGTCAGGTGATGCGTTTGAAAGGAGATTCCCTGTTTGCCCTGGCGCTGTTCGCGATTTTTTCATTTGGCACCTACCAGAGTACGGTTATGAAGAATCCGAGCGGAGGGCCGTCTGATGTCGGAGCCGCGTTTTTCCCGTTCTGGGTATGTGTCTTTATACAAGTACTGACTGCTTTAATTTTTATTCAGTCGATCAGAGTCAAAGACAGTACAGAAGGAGACGGCATCAACCTGAAACATCGGTTTGCTCTGTTTGCTGGTATTCTTTTGCTGCTGTTCCTCTATATCTTTATCATGGACAGTGTCGGTTTCATAATAGCCAGTATCCTGTTTCTGGTATCTGTTCACCAGCTGCTCGTTTTTTTCGAGACGGGAAGGCCGTCTGCACTAAAAGGGCTGGCTTTTTCCGCACTTTTCTTCTCAATTGCCTCCATTGCCTTGTATTATCTGTTCAATACGGTTTTCCGGCTGGCTCTTCCTTAACAGTTATCTGCCGAGGCCTCCTTCATGATTGATTTTAGCCATTATGCCGATGCGTTAGGTCTGGTTTTCCAGTTCAAGGTGATTGGCGCGATTGCCGCGGGAACAATTCTTGGTATCATCTTCGGGGCGTTGCCCGGTTTGACTGCGGCGATGGGTATTGCCGTACTTCTGCCGCTCACCTACGATATGCCGCCGGTTATGGGCTTCGGTATGCTGCTCGGTACCTATTGCGGGGCTGTGTCCGGCGGCTCTATCTCGGCGACACTACTCAACATCCCCGGAACGCCATCATCCGTTGCAACCACGCTCGATGCCTACCCGATGGCGATGAAAGGTGAGGCGGGCAGGGCGCTTGGCATCGCCATCGTCGCCTCGTTTATCGGTGGGATTTTCAGCTCCGTTGTCCTCAGCCTGGCAGCACCCCCAATTGCCGAGTTCGCCCTTAATTTCGGTGCTGCCGAGTACTTTTCACTTGCCGTCTTCGGCCTGACCATTATTGCCTCGGTTTCCGGCAAATCAATGGCCAAAGGCTGTGTTGCCGGACTCATCGGCATTTTTGTTTCGCTGGTCGGCCTTGATCCGACAACCGGGTCGGCACGGTTTACCTTTGGTGAGATGTCGCTGCTGTCGGGAGTGGCATTTCTTCCTGCCCTGATTGGCCTCTTTGCCGTCGGCCAGGCCCTGACGGATGCTGAAGAAACCTTGAAAAAGAGTAACACAAAGATTCAGAAACAGTTCAGTAGTGTTCACCTGCGCTTTTCAACTGTCTTCAAACGCTGGAAGACGGTGCTTCTCAGCTGTCTGGTCGGAACGACCGTTGGCGCCATACCGGGAGCCGGCGGCAGCGTTGCCTCGTTTGTTGCCTACGATCAGGCTCGGCGAATTTCAAAAACACCGGAGAAATTCGGTACGGGTCATGATGAGGGGATCATTGCTTCGGAAACCTCGAATAACGCGATGACCGGTGGTGCCATCATTCCGATGATCACCCTTGGCGTACCAGGTGAAGCCGCCGCTGCCGTACTCATGGGCGGGCTGATGATCCAGGGGCTGCGGCCGGGACCGATGCTCTTTACCGATCAGGCCGATATTGTCTACGGTATTTTCATCGCTTTGTTCATTGCCAATATTTTCATGATGCTCTTTCAGTTTTTCGGCATCCGGGTTTTCGTCAAAGTACTGTCAATACCCAGGAGTTACCTGATCCCGATAATCCTGCTGTTTTGCGTAATCGGCTCTTTCGGGGTTTCGGGTAATCTCTTTGATGTCTATCTGCTGCTGATATTCGGTGTGCTTGGCTATTTCCTGAACCGTTTCGGTTATGGCACGGCGCCTGTGGTCCTCGGCATGATTCTTGGTAATGTGGCGGAGTCTGAATTTCGCAAGGGGATGATCATGTTCGAGGGTGACTGGACGATTTTTTTCACCCGTCCGATCAGCCTGGCTTTTTTAGCCTGTGCACTGATCTTTACAGCCCTGCCGCTCTATCAGACGTGGCGTGAGAACCGGAAGCAGCGTGCGGAGGGATAATGTCCATCTCTTTTTCAGCTCTAAAGCCGACATTGGACAGCAACCAACCCCTGGAATTTCCGCCGATGGTTCCTGTCCGCCAGCGCTTTTGCGCGGATACTGTGGGCGATGTCAGTAGAGCCGTGGTTGACGGACTTGCAGGGCTTGGCCTATCGTCCCTGAAGGGAAAAAAAATTGCACTGACCGCGGGTAGTCGTGGAATCAAGGGGATGGCGGATGCCCTTCGTGCCGCCGTCGCATTTCTTGTCTCATCGGGTGCCGAACCGTTCATTGTTCCAGCGATGGGCAGTCACGGCGGGGCGACGGCAGCAGGACAGGTGCATGTTCTTGAAAGCCTCGGCATAACCCAAACCTCTATGGGCGCTCCTGTTAAATCATCGATGGACGTTGTGCGTCTGGGTACGACCGACCATGGTCTTGAGGTTTTTTGCGACAAATATGCCTTTGAGGCCGACGGCATTATTGTCTGTAACCGGATCAAGGTTCATAATGTCTTCAAGGCAGCCTACGAGAGCGGGCTTGCCAAAATGATGGTGATTGGCCTCGGCAAGCACAAGGGAGCGGTGGCGACGCATCATCATGGTTTTGACCGCTTTGGCGAGATCATTCCAAAGGCTGCGGAACTGGTGCTTGAGCGTGCCCCCATTTTATGCGGTATCGGCATCATTGAAAACGGTTACGGAGATGTTGCTGCGGTCGAGGTCCTGCCGCCGGAGGCAATACTTTCACGGGAACCGGAACTGCTCACCAAGGCCAAACGAATTATGGGCCGCCTGCTGGTGCCGGAAATTGATGTGTTGATTATTGATGAAATAGGCAAGGATATCAGCGGCGGCGGCATGGATGCAAACGTGACCGGGCGCTCACCGCTGGGTTTGCCCGGTTTTGTCGCTCCGCCGATTCAGCGGATCATAGTCAGGGGGTTGTCTCAGGCGACCTACGGCAATGCAATCGGTATCGGACTGGCTGATCTGACAACGCGCGCCTGTGCGGAAAAGATCGATCTGTCGGTTACCTATACAAATGCCCTGACCGCCCATTCCCTGCTATCACCCAAGATTCCTGTTGTTTGTGAAAATGACAGGGAGGCGCTATCCACGGCGTTGCGCATCGTGCGGGGTGGTGTACCGGAAGCGCCAAAAATTGTTCGTATCGTCAATACCAAAGACCTGGAAAACATCTGGATGTCGGAGAGTTACCGGCAGACGCTTGAGCAGAGCCCTGATCTTGAAGTAACCGGGGAGTTTCAGGCAGTCCGTTTTAATCCGGATGGTTCGTTTATCATCCCCTAGAGAAAAGGAAGAGTATCATGACTCGCAAACGCCCTGAGGAGCTTCGCAGCCACCGCTGGTTCGGAGTCTCCGACCTGAGATCGTTTGGTCATCGCTCCCGCATGCTGCAAATGGGCTATGCCCGCGAGGAGTTTATCGGCAAACCGATGATTGCTATAATCAACACCTGGAGCGGAATCAATTGCTGCCATACCCATTTCAAGGAACGGGTGGAGGAAATAAAACGTGGAGTCTGGCAGGCCGGAGGTATTCCGATCGAAATGCCGGCCATGACGCTTGCCGAAGCGTTCGAACGGCCGACTCCGATGCTTCACCGCAACCTCCTGTCCATGGAAGTGGAGCAGATTCTGCGCCATCATCCTTTCGACGGTGCCGTGATCATGGGCGGCTGTGATAAAACAACTCCTGCTCTGGTAATGGGAGCTGCGAGCATGAATCTCCCGACGATATTTGTCCCGGCCGGTCCCATGCTCAACGGTAACTGGCGTGGAGAAACACTGGGAAGTGGCTCTGATGCCTGGAAATACTGGTCTGAACTGCGTGCCGGTACCATTACCGAATGCCAGTGGCGGGAGATTGAAGAAGGTATTGCCCGTTCACCCGGCCTGTGCATGACGATGGGCACCGGTATGACCATGACGTCACTGACCGAGGCTTTGGGACTGACACTTCCCGGAGCATCGACGATTCCGGCGGTCGATTCAAACCACAATCGCATGGCCAGCGCATCGGGACGGCGAATTGTCGATATGGTCTGGGAAGACCTCAAGCTCAACGATATATGTACCGAGAAGGCCTATGAAAATGTTTGTACTGCCCTGATGGCCTTCGGCGGCTCGACAAACGCCTTTGTGCACCTGATCGCCATGGCCCGAAGATCAGGAATACCTTTGAACCAGGATATCTATGACAGTGTCTCGCAGAAGGTGCCGGTGATCCTCAACCTCCGCCCCTCAGGTAAATACCTGGCTGAGGACTGGTACTATGCAGGTGGTTGCCGGGCTGCTCTGAAGGTAATTTCAGGCTGTCTTCATCTTGACTGCATAACCGTAAACGGCAGTACCCTTGGTGAGAACATCAAAGATGCGGTTATTGTTGATGAAGATGTGATCCGGCCCCTGGACAATCCGATATATCCGGAAGGGGGGACGGCGGTTCTCTACGGAAACCTCGCTCCCGATGGCGCAGTCATGAAGGTGGCTGCCTGTGATCCCCGGTTTCTCAAGCACAAAGGGCCGGCTCTTGTTTTTGACAGCTATGATGCAATGACGGCCGAGATCGACCGTGATGACCTGGATGTGACCCCCGATCATGTGCTTGTCCTGCGCAATGCCGGTCCCAAAGGCGGACCGGGCATGCCGGAGTGGGGCATGCTGCCGATCCCCCAGAAGCTTCTCAAGCATGGCGTTCGTGACATGCTGCGGGTAACGGATGCGCGTATGAGCGGCACAAGCTATGGTGCCTGCGTGCTGCACCTTGCCCCGGAAAGTTACGTTGGCGGTCCGCTTGCCCTCGTGCGCAGCGGTGATATTATTTCAATTGACGTGTCCGCACGCAGCATCGAGCTCAAAATTCCAGAGGATGAAATGACGGCACGCCGCGACGCATGGCAACCGCCGGTTGACCGGTATCCCCGAAGCTATACCAAGCTGTATATGGATCATGTCACCCAGGCCAACGACGGCTGTGATTTTGATTTTCTGGAATTTACCGAGGACGAGGTTCCTGAACCTGAGATTCATTGAGATGCTGTGGTGGCTTGGATTTTGGGTCTTTCTGATCCGGTGCTGCCGGATTTGCAGGAAAAGAGATGAGTTCCGGTAACCCCGGCAGAGAAGAAAAGACGACCATGAACGCCATACTCATACAGGTGCATCCTGCAGACAATGTCGCTATCGTTGCCAACGATGGCGGACTTCCTGCCGGGACTGAAGTTGCTGATGATATCCGCTTGCCTGAGCATATACCGCAGGGGCACAAGGTCTGCCTCGCAGATGTTGACAAGGGAGCCGATATTATACGCTATGGAGAGGTTATCGGGACTGCCGCGGCAGATATAGTCAGGGGCGGCCTGGTTGACGAGACGCTTCTCGTCCTGCCAAGGCCTCCCGCCTTGAATGAGCTTCCCCTTGGCGGCAGAGATATTCCGGTCTATTCTCCTCTTGGAGACTTTACCTTTGAAGGATTTCGCAACAAAGACGGCAGCGTCGGGACAAAAAATATTCTTGCTGTTACGACCAGTGTGCAGTGTGTCGCAGGCGTCGCTGAATATGTTGTGCGCCTGATTAAAGACACCATTCTGGAGCGTTATCCAAATGTTGATGATGTCGTCGCCATCACCCATGCGTATGGCTGCGGGGTGGCGATACAGGCTCCCGATGCAGTTATTCCCATCCGTACCTTGCAGAATCTCGTGAAAAATCCGAATTTTGGCGGTGAAGTCCTTGTTCTTGGTCTTGGCTGTGAGAAGCTGGAAGCGCAGCAGCTTCTTCCGGAACACTATTCTTCCACAGAAAGCATGATTCGCTTGCAGGATGTTTACCAGGGTGGATTTCAGGAGATGGTCAAACGACTCACCGCGATGGCTGAGGAAAAACTCGATCGCCTGAATAGCCGGAAGCGTGAGACCTGCCCGGTCAGTGATCTTGTTGTCGGCGTGCAGTGCGGAGGCAGCGATTCGTTTTCCGGCGTCACCGCCAATCCGGCAGTGGGGTATGCGGCCGACATGATTGTCCGGGCAGGTGGCACAGTCATGTTTTCAGAGGTAACCGAGGTGCGTGACGCGGTTCATCTTCTTACCCCGCGAGCGGCAGATGAAAAGGTCGGCAGGGCGTTGATCCGTGAAATGGAGTGGTATGACCGCTACCTCGAATCAGGGGAAACCGATCGAAGTGCAAACCCGACACCCGGCAATAAACTGGGTGGGCTTTCAAATGTCGTGGAAAAGGCGCTGGGTTCGATTATCAAGTCGGGAAGCAGTCCCATCGCCGATGTCCTGGGGCATGGTGAGCGGCTGCGGAAAAAAGGACTGGTCTTTGCCGCGACCCCGGCAAGTGATTTTATCTGCGGGACGCAGCAACTCGCCTCCGGTATGACACTGCAGGTGTTCACTACCGGCAGGGGAACACCCTATAACCTGTCAATGGCCCCGGTGATAAAAGTATCCAGCAGGACCTCTCTGCAGGACCAGTGGTTTGATCTGATTGATCTGGATGCCGGCAGGATTGCAAACGGCCAAACAGCTATACACGACGTGGGTGAAGAACTGTTCCGGATGATTCTCGATGTCGCCAGTGGCAGAAAACAGACAGCGGCAGATCGGCTGGGGCTGGTGAATGATCTTGTTGTTTTCAATCCGGCCCCGGTTACCTGATTCCCGGCAGGTGGCAGCCTGGGGTTACATGGTCTGGCGCCTGATGATCTCGAACCCGACGTCGATGATATTGCTCTTGACCGGCTGATCAGTAATCCGGGCAAGAAGTGCGTCCACGGCTTCCCGGCCGATACGTTTTCTGTCTATCCTGACGGTTGTCAGTGCGGGATGCGTGAAGGCGGCGAAGACCTGGTCCCCGAAGCCGATAATTCCCACTTTTTCGGGCACGGCAATGTTTCTAGACTGAAGTTCGGCTAGCACGCCCTGGGCAAGCGTGTCTGAGCTGCAGAAGATCGCCCCGCCGGTAAAGCCTTTTTCAAGAAGCTGCCGGGTTCCCAGCCGGCCAAGCTCCATGCTCGAGGGCACCGGTACCGAGGCCGTGATGATATTGGTGATACCATTTTTGATCAGCGTTTCCTGGGTAGATCGCTGCCTGGTCAATGCCCGTGAATCGTCGGCGGACACGAAGCCTGCTTTATTATAGCCTTTTTCTATAATGAATTCGGCTACCTGTCGACCTATCTTGACGTGGTCGAAGCCGACGACGATATCAAGCGGCGACGGCGTCAGGTCCCAGGTTTCAACGACAGGAATATGTGCAGAGAGCAGCAGATTCTTGCACACCGGTGAATGGTCTACACCGGTGAGCAGGATGCCGTCCGGTCTGCGAGTCAAGATGGCACGGACCAGCTCTTCTTCAAGAACTTCAGGGTATCCTGAATCACCAAGTATTACCTGGTATCCGGCTTCCCTGAAACGATTGCTGAAGAGACTGATGGTTTCAGCATAGACAAGATTGGCGATGGAGGGAATGATAGCAGCGATCAGCTTGCTGCTCCGTGAAGCAAGGCCACCGGCCAGCAGGTTGGGGACATAGCCGGTTCTGGCAATAGCCTGTTTGACCTTTTCACGTGTTTTGGGCGCGACTTTCTCCGGTTTGTTGATGGCCCGTGAAACGGTAATGGCAGATACACCGGCGATCCTGGCGACGATGTCAAGGGTGACATCCCCCTGTACCTGTTCAGGAGGACTGGTGGAAATCGTTTTTTTCTCGTTGTTTGAAAAGGACATTCATGCTACCCGTATTTTTTCAGGTGCAGATATCACCTGCTGATCTCTGAGAACGGAATTGTTTTTCGGCCGGCTTTTCCGTATAGGATCAAATATACTATACAATAGTCCAATTACCCAATAATTAAACATAAATGCCTGTCCCGGGTGAATGGTGCAAACGGCAATATAAAATATTGACAACCTGTTATGACAGCGCTAACATATCCGGATTGCAGGATAAATGTCTGAATACTTATAAGGTAAAGAATCATGAAAACGCAGCAGGGCCGTTACCCGGACTCACCTGTCATTACAGAGATGCAGGTTATACCCGTTGCCGGGCATGACAGTATGCTTCTCAATCTGAGCGGGGCTCACTCCCCGTTTTTCACGAGAAATATTGTCATTCTCACGGATAACTCCGGAGCTACCGGTGTCGGTGAAGTTCCGGGGGGAGAAAGAATCAGACAGATACTCGAGCTGAGCTCATCGCTTGTGGTCGGTCGACAGATCGGCGCCTACAACTCGATTTTACAATCGGTACGAGATACCTTTGTCGACGAGGACAAGGCTGGAAGAGGGCTGCAGACCTTTGACCAGCGAGTGATGATCCATGTGGTAACTGCCCTTGAGGCGGCATTTCTGGATCTGCTCGGAATATTTCTGAATGTGCCTGTTGCCGCACTGCTTGGCGATGGTCAGCAGCGAACGGAAGTCGACGTGCTTGGTTATCTCTTTTATGTGGCTGACCGGAATAAGACAGACCTGCCATACCGTTCAGGCCGCCGGGAAGACAGTGACTGGTTTCGTCTGAGGCACGAAGAGGCCATGAGCACTGAAGCCATTGTGCGCCTTGCCGAGGCATCCTACGAACAATACGGTTTTAAGGATTTCAAGTTAAAAGGTGGTGTTTTCCCGGGAGAGCAGGAGCTGGAAGCGGTCACCGCCCTTGCCTCCCGGTTTCCTGATGCCAGGATAACCCTTGACCCCAATGGCGCCTGGTCACTGGATGAGGCGGTGAAGCTCTGCAGGGGGCAGAACCACGTACTCGCTTACGCGGAGGATCCCTGTGGAGCGGAAAACGGCTATTCCAGCAGGGAAATCATGGCTGAGTTCAGAAGAGCGACAGGGCTGCCTACGGCAACAAACATGATTGCCACTGACTGGCGGCAGTTGGGGCACGCCATTCAACTCCAGGCAGTTGACATTCCTCTTGCCGACCCCCACTTCTGGACCATGCAGGGCTCGATCAGGGTTGCCATGCTGTGCAATCAGTGGGGGTTGACTTGGGGGTCTCATTCCAATAATCATTTCGACATCTCGCTGGCCATGTTTACCCAGGTCGCCGCAGCTGCACCCGGGTCAATTACCGCTATCGATACGCACTGGATCTGGCAGGACGGTCAGTTTCTGACCAGCAATCCCTATAAAATAGAAGATGGAAAACTCACGGTTCCCGACCGACCAGGTCTGGGAATTGACATAGACTTCAAACGCATTGAGGAAGCTAACAAGCTCTATACCTCTCTTGGGGTGGGAGCGCGAGACGACTCGCTGGCTATGAATTATCTCATCCCCGGATGGAAATTTGACAACAAGCGGCCCTGCATGGTTCGCTAGACTATGGGAGTAGTTGCTCATGATGAATACGGAAGAAGTTTTCAATAACAGCTTCAAGCAGCGCCTGAAATCCAGGGAATTGCAGATCGGCTTATGGAGCAGTCTGGCGAGCCCCGTTGTAACGGAAATCCTGTCCTATGCCGGGTTTGACTGGATTCTGATCGATACCGAGCATGCACCGAACGATCTTGCGACTCTCGTTCCCCAGCTGCAGGCCATGAAGGGCAGCCCGACTACTCCCCTGGTCAGGCCGGTCTGGAATGATCCGATTGCTTTCAAGCGGCTCCTGGATATCGGCTTTCACAATTTCATTGTACCGTTCGTGCAGAATGCTGAAGAAGCTCAAAATGCAGTCACAGCTGTACGTTATCCTCCGCAGGGCATGAGGGGGGTTTCCGTGGGTGCCAGGGGGAGCTGTTATGGCTACACGAAGGATTACTGGCAGAAAATTAATGAGCATATCGGCCTTGTTGTACAGGTGGAGACCCTGGAGGCTGTAGACAATATCGAGAGGATCTCCGAGATTGACGGTATCGACGGCATTTTTGTCGGCCCAAGTGATCTTGCCGCGAGCATGGGGCACCTTGCCGACAGCGGGCATCCCGATGTGCAGCGGAAATTTGCGGAAATCACCAAACTCTGTGACAGGATAGGGGTGGCAGTCGGAATCCTTGCAGGGGGTGAGGCTGACGCCCGCCGGTACGTCGACATGGGGTTTCATTTTATCGGAGTCGGTTCGGATACAGGGATTTTGAAAAAAACATCCTGGGAACTGGCCCAGTCGTTTAAATAACGAGTGAAGAGCTGCCATAATCAACACACGGGGATGAAAAAGGTGGAAAACATGAGGACAGGAGGGCAGCTGGTCGTCGACTGTCTGGAGATAAACAAGGTTGAGCGGGTCTTTTGCGTGCCCGGTGAGAGTTATCTTGCCGTCCTCGATGCCCTCTATGATGTACCAGGGATAGACCTTGTCGTTGCACGCAATGAGGGTGGCGCGGCAATGATGGCAGATGCTCACGGCAAGCTGACCGGAAGGCCGGGGATCTGTTTCGTCACCCGTGGGCCCGGTGCCTCCAATGCCTGTGGAGGTGTGCATATTGCTTTCCAGGATTCAACCCCGATGATTCTCTTTATCGGTCAGGTCAAGAGAGGGGCCTCTGACCGTGAAGCCTTCCAGGAAGTTGACTACCGGAGAATGTTTGGCCAGATGGCAAAGTGGGTTGCCCAGATAGACAGTGCGCGGCGTATCCCCGAGTATATCAGCCGTGCCTTTCACACGTCGATGTCGGGACGTCCCGGACCGGTTGTCCTGGCCCTGCCGGAGGATGTGCTGAAGGAGTCAGCCACATCGCCAGTGCCTGAGGCGGCTCAGGTTATCGAGGCTCATCCCGGATCCGGCGATATGGAAGCTCTCAGGACGATGATTGAAACTGCTCAGCGACCGCTGCTGATGCTCGGCGGCAGCGGCTGGGATAGTGAGGCCTGCGCTAACATACGAATCTTTGCTGAAAACAGTGGCCTGCCGGTCTGTGTCTCCTTCCGTTCCCAGGATATCTTTGATAATCTCCACCCCAACTTTATCGGAGAGTTGGGTCTTGGTGTCAGCCCGAAACTTGTTGAGCGGGTGCGTCAGACCGATCTGCTGATTGCAGCAGGTCCCCGGCTGGGCGATATGACGACAGGTGGCTACACGTTGCTCGATATCCCATCGCCGAAACAGAGGCTCATTCATATTCATTCGGGAGCCGAAGAGCTGGGAAGGGTTTACCGGCCTGAACTGGCGATCAATTCAGGTATAAAAACGTTTGCCGCAGCCGCAGCAGCGCTTGCCCCGGTAGGTAACCGGGATCGGTTTCAGGCTGCAGAGGGACACAGGGAATACCTGGAGTGGACTGAGCCGGTGAAGGTTTCCGGTGATCTGCAGCTCGGTGAAATCTTAAAGTGGCTTCGCAAAACCATACCTGCTGATTCCATTATCTGTAACGGAGCCGGCAGTTATACTGCCTGGGTTCACCGCTATTACCGTTATCGTCAACGGGGAAACCAGCTGGCACCGACGAGTGGTTCCATGGGCTACGGCACGCCGGCTGCTGTCGCAGCCAAGCGCCTCTATCCCGAACGCATTGTAATTGCTTTTGCAGGGGACGGCTGTTTCCTGATGAATGGCCAGGAAATGGCCACCGCTGTCCACTATGGAATCAATATCATTATAATCGTTGTCAACAATGGCATGTACGGCAGTATCCGTATGCACCAGGAGCGGAATTATCCGGGCAGGGTAAAAGGAA
Organism: Desulfocapsaceae bacterium; assembly: GCA_963675545.2. GTDB lineage: Bacteria > Desulfobacterota > Desulfobulbia > Desulfobulbales > Desulfocapsaceae > MADRE3. The sequence continues at coordinate 4,954,660 of CAXXRX010000002.1, read as the reverse complement.
CTGAGCTTGGTACTACGGATTTTGCAGCCCTTGCCACCGCCTATGGAGGGCATGGTGAGGTCGTCAACCGGACTGAAGAGTTTGCCGCTGCATTTGAGCGCGCTCAGCATGCAGGCAAGCCGTCTCTGATAGAGTTACGTGTTGATCCGGACGCTATCACGCCGATGACCACCCTGTCTGCTCTTCGCAAGAAGGCATATGAGGCACAGAAGTAACGGGGCTATACATTTTTCAACTGTTTCCGTCCGGGGTGTTAACATGGCTGAGAAAACTATTTTCACTGCCCGGTAAAAAGGAGGAAGAGCGTATGCATCGAGTCACACTTCAGCAGGCATCCTATGACAATTGCCGGGTTGCGGTCAACAAGGCTTTTGAAGCGTTTCCGCTGGAAATAAAGGCCAGGAAGGTTCTGATCAAACCCAACGTGCTGCGTGCCTCCGAGGCACATGAGCATATTGTGACGCATCCGTCGGTTCTGCGTGCCGTTGTCGAAAAAGTTGAGGAATTGTCGCCATCGCAGATTGTTGTCGGAGATAACCCCGGTATCTTCAGCTATGGTGATAATGAAAAGAGTTTTGAAAAAACCGGGCTGATGGAGGCGGCGAAAGGCTATTATCGAAATCTTGGAAATGCGACCAGACGCTTGGACTTCAATCCTCACTATCTGGAGAGAGTTGAAGTTTCAGAAGAAATCATGGACGCAGACATTGTTATCAGCCTTCCCAAATTTAAGACCCATGGCCTCACCGTCATGACCGGGGCAATTAAAAACAGCTACGGGATTCTGGCAGGTGCGCAGAAAGCCCGGCTGCACCAGCTTGCCGGTTCACCGGGTCGCTTTCACGATGTCATCGCTGAGGTTTTCCGCCTGCGCGTTCCCGATCTTTTCATAATGGATGCTGTGGTAGGCATGGAAGGGAGCGGTCCGGCGTCATCGGAATTACGGGATATCGGCCTCATCCTCGCTGCCGACAACGGTGTGGCGATGGATAGCGTTGTCGCCCGGATGATGGGCGTTGAGCCGGCAGATCTTCGTTTTCTTCAGCATGCAAAGGCTTTGGGACTGGGAGATTTTGAGCCGAAAGCCATCAAAATTGAGGGTGAGATGAGAGTCCTGCCCAATTTTAAGCTCCCGCCGTCCCTGGCAGGCGACTCAATTTCCGGAAATCCGGCAAATATGGAATTCTTGAGCTCAAGAATCCTGCTCAGGCCCCAGGCCGATCCGGAACTATGCACCGCATGCGGCGCCTGCATAGATCACTGCCCGGTCTCGGCTCTTGCAATAGGCGAGGTTGAGCAGACTGTCCCGCAGGTTGATGCGGAGCTTTGCATTACCTGTTTCTGCTGTCAGGAAATATGCCCTGAAAAGGCAATAACATTGAAATGAAACGGGTGTGCCGGATTTATCCGTTATTTGCTGGTTGACATAACTCTAGTTCCGCGCCAGAAGTATAGCCATCTCAATGGCCTCAATCATTGACTGGGGGGTGGCCCGGTTTTCTCCTGCACGGTCAAAGGCGGTTCCGTGGTCCACTGAAGTACGGATAATCGGCAGACCGAGGGTCACATTGATTCCTGCCATCTGTCCCCAACTGTCTGTTTTTTCATCGTACTGAAAACCGACAAGCTTGGTGGGGATATGCCCCTGGTCGTGGTACATAACCACCACTGCATCGAACATGCCGCCCCGCATCTTAGAGAAAACAGTGTCGGCAGGCAGAGGCCCTTCAGCCCCGATACCTTCAGCGAGCGCTTCCTTAATTGCCGGGATGATTTCCTTCTGCTCCTCCCAGCCGAACAAGCCATCTTCACTGCAGTGGGGGTTCAGGCCTGCTACGGCGATCCGGGGCGACTCTATACCCAGGCTTTTGAGGGTCGAGTCTGTCAATCTGATCACCCTCAGGACGCGATCTTTTTTCACGCGGTCGCAGGCCTCGCGGAGCGAAACGTGGGTCGAAACATGGGTGACACGAAAATCGCCCTCCGCCAGCATCATGGCGTAATCGCGGGTACCTGTCTTGTCGGCATAGATTTCAGTATGGCCGGCATAGCGGATACCCGCAGCGTTTATCGCCCCCTTGTTGATCGGGCCGGTGACTGTAGCGTCTATCTCTTTGGCAAGGGCCAGTTCTATCGCCTTGACCACATAGTCAAAGGACGCCTGTCCCTGGGCTGCAGTGACAGTTTTATGCTGTAATTCCGCAAGAGGCAGGTTGGCCAGGTCAAGAATATCGATTGTACCATAGACAAATTGCGCTTCCTTGACTGAGCGACACCTCCTCACACCGAGGCTGAGCCCGGTAAATCGAATCGCATCTTCGACGACACCAGCGTCGCCAATAACAAGAGGACAACAACGGTCATAGATATCTTCCGACTGTAAGGCCTTGACGCAGACCTCGGGACCAACACCACCGGGATCTCCAATGGTGATCCCGAGAACAGGGCGTTTCTTATTGTTTTTCATAGTCGTTTGTTGATTGCTCGCTGTCTGTATTTTTTTTCAGGATAGCTGCCGCACCAGTTGTAAGAGGGTATCTTCCTCGCCGAAGCCCCCGGCTTTTGTCACGACGGTTGCCCCGCACAAGGGCCCGCCGCACAGTTCACCCTGCACGAGGCCGGGCAGGACTTCACGGTAGAGCTTGATTCCGGACCAGCCAATGTTTTCCAACACTGCCGCAGCAGTGTCACCGCCTGTCAGGAAGAGAATTTCCGGTTTTTTTGCAGTCGCCAGCTTGCCACCAATCATAGCGAAACGACTCACAAGCTCTTGGGGATCAACATTGGGATATTCAAAGTTGGGGTCGATTGAAATAATAGCGTTTTCTGTCGACAGGCGCTCATGGAATTCTTCAATCTGCAAGCTATTGTCCCTGCTGCCCCATTCCACCAGCAAGAGTTCAGGACCAAGGATTCTATGCACCCACCCGGTGCTTTGGACAAGCCTGTCAATTTGAAGTCTGGTTATATCCGAAGCGGAACCGCATACCATCAGCCACTTTGCTGTGTTGTCCCTGTTTTCCCGGATACGTTCCTTCCCTCCACTTATTTCGCTGCCCCTGGGAAAACTACCAGGGTCCAACAAACGGCTCAGGCTTGCTGCCAATCCAGCAGAACCGCAAAAGAGAATCTTCATTTCTTTCGAAATGAGCGTGCCAAGTTCGGCAATACGGTCAAGGTGGCGATCAACAGCTGCATCGAAGCTGATATGACAACAGCCTTCAGCCAGTAATCGTTTGATTTTCCCACCAGCAGTTGCCTCGCCACTTTCAACAGTCGCCAGATCAACATGACCAACTTTCAGCTTACTCTGGCTCTGCAGGTTGACCGATAGGCGGGACTCGAAGACCGGAGAGAGAGGGTCTTTTGCCATTTCAGTCTCAGCAATGGGGACTCCATGCACCCTGTGGATATCGCTCTCGGTCGTTCGTCCCTGGGCGGGCAGTGCCGGAGCCACAAAACAGGCCGCAGCACCCGTCTCAGACAAGAGAGCGTCCAATTCGGCGCCGATATTTCCCCGCAGGCAGGAATCAATTTTTTTATAAACAATTTCAGCTTTCAGGCCGCTCGCTCTCAATCCTGCAACCGCAAGCTTCACCTTGGCTGCGGCCTCGGCCCGCGAAATGTGTCGACTATTGGTATTGATTGAGATTCCGGCACCATCAAACCCTTCAGGTGGCAGCTCAAAACCGGCATCACCCAGGTTCGTGAGATATACCGGTCCGACCACTGGACAGAACTGCACTCCGGTATCAGCACTCCCGGTCAGGTCATCGGCAACGACCGCTATTTTCAAAGCTTGAGGTGCAACGGTCATCTTGGCCGACTTATGCTCCTTTCAACGTTCGGTTTGGTATCGGCAGCATATCAGGGGCATGGGTCAACACTGAGATCCGAGCCTTTGGGCCTTGACGCCTCAAGGCCTCGGCCACCGCCTCCTCGATCGATTCGGCATGGGAAAAACCCAGCCTTCTCTTATCTGACTCGGGAATACCGGGCGAATACATGACAACCTCAGCCTTTTCCCGTACCATCGCCCAAGCGGTCGCCAGAGCTGCGGCGACACCGTTGCTGATCCTGCCGTCCCGGTATCCTGCCTTGATTTCTTCTGACGACCAGGAGGTGTAGTCGAGCAGATCAGTGTGCACAGGGCTTACTCCTTCCGGAGCTGGGGTACAGACGACGATTACTCCGCCAGGTTTCACCATCCGCTGGGCTGGATAGAGAGATTTATGGGACTGCCAGAAGTCGAGATCGCATGGGCAGGAGTTGGAAACGACGATATCCGGCACCTCGTTGTAAGTAACCCCGTAAATATCCGTTGCCAGTTCGACACCCTTGAGGAACGCCGCGCGTTTTTCACCGAAAAAAAGGTCCATCACCCCGCCGTGACTGTCCATGACCACGTTGAAAATGGTGCTCATGCCGACCATGTCCGCCATATCATCCATATCCCGGCGCACCGGGTTGTCGGGGATGCCCAGGAAGGAATCGCCGCCGCTCTCGCAAGAGAGCAGATGGGTCTCCGCGGTGGTATTAGCCCCGCAGACCCCCGGCTGGATGATCTTTGAAGATCCCGAAAACCCGGGGATATGATGGGGAACGATTGCCCCAAGGCCAATTACCACATCGGCTTCGGCAACCAGTTTGTTGACGGTAAGCGGCGTTCCTCGGCTGGACGTCCCCAGATTCAGAAGGGCCTGCTTGTTGCGCCACTCGTGATTGACCACTTTGATTCTCTGATATACCGCCCGGCCAACTTTTTCTGCCATTTCTCCTTCGGTCATATAGCGGTGGGTACCGAGTGCGATAACACAGCAGATACGAGTGTCGGGGATGCCGGCACCATTCAATCGTTTTAACAGTGGCGGCAGGATTCGGTCGGACGGGGTCAGTCTGGTAATATCATCACTTACAATGACAACACGATCCGAGGGCTTAACCAGATCCTCAAACCTTTTCATCCCGATGGGGGAATCAAGTGCCTGCTCTATCGCCTGGTCAAGATTTTCCAGAGGCTTGCAGGGTTTGGGGCTGAGCACCTCTATCAGGTTTTCACTTTCTATTTCAAAACTGTAGGGCTGCCCGTTAAAAGGAAAACTCACCTGGGCCATACCATCAACCTCCAAACATATTCGGGATAAACATCACTAATATCGGTACATAGGTTATCAGCAGCAGAACACCTATCATCACCAGCAGAAACGGAAGTATGTAGCGGATAATTTCCGAGAGCTGAATCTGGGCAATATTACAGCTGATAAAGAGACAGATACCGAGTGGCGGGGTCAGCATACCGATGGCCAGCGCAGTTACCATCACCACTCCAAAATGCACAGGATCGATGCCGAACTGCTGAATAACCGGCAGGAACACCGGGGTGAGGATAATGAGCGAGGCTGAGGTCTCCATAAAGGTGCCTATCGCCAGCAGGCAGACAAGGATCAGTGAATAGAGGACAAAGGGTGACGAGGTAAGGCTGACAAGATAGGCAGCTACCGACTGAGGCACTCGTTCTGCGGTCAGGAGCCAGCCGAATATGTTGGCGGTAGCGATAAGGAGCATGACCGTTGACGTCGAGATCGCTGCTTTGGCAAGGATTTTCGGCAGATCCTTGAGCCTGAGTTCACGATAGATCAGAAAACCCACGGCAACTCCGTAGAGCACCGCAACCACTGCCGCTTCCGTGGGGGTAAAGATACCGCCGAGAATACCGCCGAGAATGATCAACGGCATCAAAAGCGCCCAGAAGGCACCAAAAAAGGTTCGTCCGATCTCTTTTATCCCAAGAAAAGCATCCTTCTCATAACCCGCCCGTTTGGCCAGGAAGTAGCTGACCAACATCAGGCTGCCTCCGATCAGAGCGCCAGGGATGAAACCACCGAGAAACATCTTGCCGATACTCACGCCGCCAACAACCCCATAGATGATCATCGGAATTGAGGGTGGGATGATAACGCCGATTGAACCGCCGGCCGCCTGAACTGCGGCGGCAAAGCCCTTGTCGTATCCTTTCCTGATCATTGCAGGAATCGAAACAGCCCCAACCGCTGCGGTATCGGCCGCAGCCGCACCCGAGATGCCGGCAAAGAACATCGCTGCTACTACCGCGACCATGGCCAGGCCGCCCGCAACAAAACCTACCAGGGCGTGGGCAAAATCAAAAAGGCGCCGCGAAATACCCCCGGATTCCATCAGTTCACCAGCCAGCATAAAAAAAGGAATAGCCATCAGAGGGAAAGAATCGGCTCCGGTAAAGAGCCTCTGCGCTGCCAGGGTCAAGGGCAGGTTGGAGGCGATTTCCAGGGTAGCAACTGAAGCGATCCCGAGGGAGAAGGCAATCGGAACTCCGATGATAAAACAGAGGATAAGTGAAGCAAACAGCACCAGTGTCATACCCGCACCTCCCTGTCCAGGGTCTCGTTTCTGAGCGCTGCCACCAGGACTCGCACGGAGTTGATGAACATGAAGATCGAACCCACCGGTACTGCCAGATACGGCCAGGCCATGGAAATATGCATGGAAGCCGACTCCTGGAACTTGATAACCCCGAGAATCTTAAAACCCCAGTAGATAATCATTACCAGAAAAATCTGGATGCTCAGGTTGACCAGCACCACCGCCCAGCGGTACCACTTGGGCGGCAGCAGTTTGTCCATCAAATCAATTCCCAGATGCACCTGATAGCGCACGCCTGCTGCTGCTCCCATGAAGGAGATCCAGACAAAGATATATCGCCCCGCCTCCTCCGACCAGGAGAGCGGGTTGTTGAGCACAAAACGATACCAGACCTGTGCCGCAATTATCACCACCATCGTCGCCATCAGCATGGCCAGAAACCAGTTGATGGCCCGATCCATTATTTCAAAACATTTTGACAACCCGGACAACACCATTGGCCTCCAGTCTAATTATGCAAATCCCGAAACATTAATCGGTGCAACCCCGATTAAGCGGTGGGTAAGGAAAACCTTCTCAGCCGGAACCTGAGCGCAGTTCCGGCTGAGAAGGCATATAAAAAACTAGTTTTTCAGGTAAAAATTATTGAGCTGCAGCTCTTGCTGCATCAATCAGCTTCTGACCTTCCACCGCATCACCGCCTCCGATCGCCTTAACAACATCGGGATTAGTGTATACGGAGGCCACGGCTTCAGCAAACGGAGCCTTGTCCGGATGAGTTATGGTCATACCCTCCTTGGCACAGGCTGCTTCAAGTTCCTGGTCGGCCTTGATGCTGAGCTGACGCTCATAATCGCGCGCCTCGGCGGCAGCTTCAGCTACGATTTTCTGATGTTCAGGGCTCAATGTCTGCCAGGTGATTTCACTGATCAGAAGGACCGCAGGAGAGTAGAAATGTCCGGTCATCGCCAGGTAATCCTGTACTTCAAAGAACCTGGAAGAATGGATAACCGCCAGTGGATTTTCCTGAGCATCGACGGTCTTCTGTTCCAGGGCAGTATAGAGCTCACCAAAGGCCATCGGCAACGGGCTGGCACCAAGCGCTTTCATGGTAAGGATGAAGACATCGTCTTCCATGACCCGGATTTTCATGCCATTCATATCTCCAGGTTTTTCCACCGCAACCTTTGAGTTGGTGATGTTCCTGAAACCATTTTCAAACCAGCCGAGAGAACGAATGCCAACCTTTACGAAACGATCGGCTATCTGGGTGCCGATCTCACCATCGAGCACCTTGTAGCAGGATTCACGATCCTTGAAAAGGAACGGGAGATTGAAGAGCTTGACCTGAGGAACAAAATTGCCCATGGGACCGGTTGAGGTCAGTGTCATCTCGAGCGAGCCGAGCTGCAGACCTTCTACCATATCCCGCTCGGAACCGAGCTGGGCAGCCGGGAAGACCTGAACCTCGATTTCGCCGCCGGTCTTTTCGGCAACAATCTCACCGAATTTCTCTGCAGCCAGGTTATAGATATGGCTGGGCTGGGTTGATGTCCCGAGCTTGAGTATCGTCTGGGCGGTGACCGCAGAAGCAAGAGACACCACAACAAACAGTGAAAAAAGGACTACTGCCAACGATTTTTTTCGCATAACTTCCTCCATAGAATACTGTTTTATTAATAAAAACGCCTAAAGCTTCCCCCCCTTGTACTTCGCGGTTTTCAGACCTTGAGAATGGGGAAGGTATTGGCACCTTGCGGCATAACCGCGACTTTTGGGGTGTCACTGCCGCATTTCTCATACGCTAATTTGAGGGCTTCCTCGATGGAGGCAACCCCAATGACCCCGGCCTGGTTGGCCAGTTCGATATTGTCTTTCTGGGTGACCATAATAATGGTTCCCAGGTTGCCGTACTCCAGCTGTCGAACAGCAACCCAACCGGAAATAAGAAAATTTTTCCGAACGGCCTTTTCCAGCTCCAACGGTGTCGGATTGTCGAACCATTCTAAAAACTCGCTTGGATCCTTGATGTCCGGGCACTCCGCCAGCAGGATAACCGCCCCGCCGCGTTTCATCGCGTAGACGGCGTTGTCTATGGTCTTTTGCGACTGGTAGAGGTTGATATCTTTGGGATAGCCGCCTGCTGAGGCGATGACGATATCAGCCTGCTCAGCTATCTCCACTCCGAAAATATCGTCCACCATCCGGGTGGCTGCATGCCAGGCTGAGATCCAGTTGCCGGTGAAGATACCGGTTATATCACCATCGAGGTTTGGTACCACGTTGACCAGGAAGTCAGGTTTGACAAAAGCCGCCACCTCGACCATATCCTCATGTGCGGGATTCCCTGCCGTCTTCATATTCGCGGCTAGAGGATTCGATCCCCGGCCCAACTCCTTTTCCATGGCCCACATATGACTCTGCTGGATGGTCTTCAGCGCTGCGACACCCGGCATGATCGATTTGCGCCCGCCGCCATAGCCTACCATGTAGTGGTAAATAACCCCGCCGGTCAGGATAACCCGGTTGGCCTCAGCAACAACCCGGTTTACCGAGACTTCGGTATTTCGGCTTGTCTTGCCGTAGTAGACCATGTTCTCCGTGTCCCAGGCATTGTGATTCATCACCTTGACACGGTCGCACACCTCCCGGCCGCAGAGTTCAACAAACTCCTCCTCAGTGTTCTGACGATGTGCGCCGACAGCAATGACGATGGTGATGTCCTCCTCATTTATTCCGGCCTCGGTCAAGTACTCGATCAGAACCGGCAGCGTTTGATAATTACGCTGCCAGGCCCTGGTGATATCACTGACGGTTATAGCCACTGTCTCGCCCGGACGTACAATCTCTTTGAGAGGAGGACTGTCAATAGGATGGTCAAGTGCATACCGATAGGCCGCTGTCAGGTCCTGCGGTGGTGGTTGGTTCCGTCCGACAATGGTGCAGAGCAACTGTTCTTCGGGTATAGAGAAGCTGACCGTTCCTTTTCCTAACTTCAGTTCAAAATCCTGTGCTTTTTGTGTCATAATGCTGGGCAAATTCTAGTAAAGGGTAGATCTGATATATTTGCTCAGAGTTTGTCTGCCTCTCCATCCATCATCTTATAGGTGTGCTCCCTGGCCGGAAAGGTACCTTTTTTTACATCATCCACATAGGCGCTGAACACCTTTCGATACTCCTCCGCCACATTTCCGTATCTTTTGACAAACTTAGGCATAAAAGCCTGGAAGAGGCCGAGGATGTCGGCACAGATCATCACCTGGCCATCGCAGAGGCCGGCACCGATGCCGTACACCGGTATGGGCACTTCCTTCATGATCGCTTGTGTAACCTCCGGCGGTACTCCTTCCACCAGTATGGAGAAGGCTCCCGCTTCATAAACGGCACAGGCATCCTCGATGATGGATTTAGCGCTCTCGGCGGTACGCCCCTGGGCGCGAAAACCACCCTGGGCACCGGAACTCTGGGGAGTAAGCCCTATATGCCCCATAACCAGCATGCCGCCGTCGCAGATCGCTTTGATAACTGCAGCAACACGCACACCACCTTCCAGCTTGATGCAGTCCACCGCCGCCTCCTTATGGAACCTGACGGCATTCCGGCAGGCTTCCTTTACTCCGATCTGGTAGGTACCAAAGGGCATGTCGCCAATAATAAATGTATTGGGAGCACCGCGACGCACCGCTTCTGTATGATAGATACATTGTTCCATCGTTACCGGCACGGTTCCGGGGTAACCGTAAACGGCCATGCCGAGGCTGTCGCCAACCAGCAGCATCTCCATTCCCGACTCCTCCGCCAGCTGAGCTGTAATAAAATCGTAGGCTGTCATCCAGACGACCTTCTCGCCTTTGTCTTTCATTTCCTGCAGGTCAAATCGGGTCAATTTTTTTTTCATGTCGTTCACTCCGGTAATTAGTATTTTAAATGTGCCGTACTTATTAGGCAATGGTGACCGTTGCTCCCTTTTCTACTATCATTTTAATCAATGGACGTGGAGGGGGCCGATCGGTGATAATCTCAAACCTGCTGTCAACAGTAAAGGCTTCGGCAAAAGCCACCTGGCTGAATTTGGAGGAATCGACCAGCAGCAGAATTTTTTTTGCGCTGCCAACCATTCCGCGTTTCATGGAGATAACTTCGAGCGAGGTGTCGCAACATGATCCTTTATAGATGGCGTGTATTCCCAGCACGGCAACATCAACATACAGCTGCTTTAAAAAACTAATTCCCGGCTCCCCCGTCAGAGTATATGAGCCGGGGCGTAGCGCCCCCCCGCAGACAATGAGTCGAACATTTGCTGCAGCGGCGAAAAGTCCACCGATACGAAGATCATTGGTTACCGCGGTTAAAAAGAGCCCCTTCTCAACCACACTTCTGGCTGCCTCGAAGACGGTGGAGCTGGAATCAAAAATGACGGACTGGTAACTGTTCAGCTTATCAGCTGCGACATTGCCGATACGCACCTTTTCTTCTCGGGCCATGGAGGCGGAGACGTGATATTCCGGTTCGAAGGTTGTAAAAGTAGTGGATTTCAGGGTTGCACCACCGTAGCTTCTTTCAACAGCACCACTTTTCGCCAGCCAGTCCAAGTCTCTTCGAATGGTGGGTAATGATACTCCTGCGGCGTCTGCGAGTTCGTTGACGGAAGACACTCCTCGCTGCCGGATATGCTCGAGGATAAGATTACGTCGCTGTACTGGGATGATGTCAGCTCTCAAATTTCCAATCCAGTTTGAATGGAACTGCCAGAAAGATCAATTTCTATCAAAATAATTCACAAACAGTCAACAAAAAAATCAATCGCTCAGTTTTTCAATACCTTACCGCTGAAAGCTTGTCATAAAAAACAAGAAAACCCAGCAGCCACTTTCAATAAATTCTCAGCAGATGCAGTTGAAATCACATGTAAAATGTATGTTAATCTCTCCCTTATAGGTCGAATCACTTCGATACGCTATCATCTGCTGATGTTGATGGGATGCCGAAAAAGTTGCCATGCCCACCCATTTCTGTTGACAGGTATTCGCCTGTAGAATATAAGTGGACAGACAGGTAAAACCGGTCTTACCAATTTTATATCATTTTACGGAGGTTATCATGAAACTTTGCTTTAATGCCGGCCCTGAACCGATGGAAGAATATTTCACTTTTGCCCACGAAAACGGATTTCCATGGATGGAGTTGAGTTGTAACAATCCAAATAACTTCCTGAATACCTGGGATTCCAAGCGAATTGACAATATTAAGCGGCTCAGGGATAAGTACGGTTTACGCTATGGCCTTCATTCCGCTTCTTTTGTGAATGCCGCAGAAATTGAGCCCACCGTGAAAGTGGCAGCTCAACAGCACCTGATCGAGTATATGAAGCTTGCCCATGCGCTTGAGGCTGAATATGTCGTTCTGCACTTCGGCTATCATTTCAGCCTGTTCATGGATGAAGTTTTTCGCTGCCTTATTGATACGTATAAACCGGTAGTTGAACTGGCTGAAAAATTTGAACTGCCGATCGGCATTGAAAACATGAACAAGATGCATGAAGACTGTGAAGTTGCCTATCTGGGAGTTACGCCCGATGAACTGTCGAGGGTCCTCGATGCAATACCCTCAAAATACTTTGGCGTCACGCTTGACATCGCTCATGCCAGCCTGCTTCTCGGTGGGGTAGATCCCTTTATTGAAAGATTTCCCGATAGAATTGTCAGTACTCACGTCAGCGACAACGACCTGATTCTTGATCACCATTTACCGGTGGGAGAAGGGAAGATTGATTTCAAATCGGTTTTCAAGAAACTCATCGATATTGACTTTACCGGAACACTCAACATTGAATTGCCTCGCAGCAACGAAGATCGCTTATTGAGCAAAAAACGGTTGGAGCCGATCCTTGATGAACTTGGAGTTCTGGACGCTGCGTTGACTCCCTAGCGGCTTTCACTACCACTAATCTTGCGGCAACACCTGGCTTGTGTATCGATGTCTACATTTGAGAAAATAATGCCCCAAACAAAGTTTAAGAGTAAAGGGGCTATTATCGCCGAGCAGATCCTGTTGAAAATCAAATCCGGTGAATATCCTCGTGGGAGCAGAATCCCCGCAGAACGGCTTATTGCCGAGCAGATCGGTGTCAGCCGTCCATCGGTGCGGGAAGCGATAAGTGCTCTCCATATTGTCGGCATCATAGAACGACATCCAGGAGACGGCAACTATGTCTCAGCTGACCTGGTTCTTGGTGATCTTTCTTTCAAAGCTACAAATATTCTTGAAGAGAGCGACAGCCCATATGAGATCCTCCAGGCCAGAAAAGTTGTTGAGACCGGTAGTATCCACTTGGCAGTGAGAGAAGCGACCGATCGTGATATCGATAAAATTACATCTGTCTGGGAAGAAAAATACAAGATTGGTAGAGCGGGCGATTACCGGGCATATACACAATTAGGCAAAAAGTTGCATCTCGCGATTGCCGAAGCTACTCAAAATCGAATCATCATCTCCATTGTAGACCGGCTGCTCAATATTACCGGTCAACCTCTATGGCAAAGCATGAGGCGGATCTATTACGAAAAGGATCCGGGCCGGATTGACCAGATGCTTGCAATACATGACAGAATAGTGAGCGCAATTCAGGAACGTGATTCACAAGAGGCGATTCTTGCGCTGGAAGTCGACTTTGATACGGTAATTGAACAGCTTTATAACATGAACAGCGTCAATGAATAATAGATACTGAATACTGAGGCGGCGCAAAAGGATTTCGCTCTTTTGTGCCGTTCAGCATAACTGTGGCAGGTTTTAACGACCATGATCTGTCTTTCTAAAAACTACAGAAGGAGGAAGGTATGAAACGATTACTGTTCAGTATGTCCGTGGTAGTTATGGCTATGGGATTTATGGTTCAGTCAGCAGTCGATGCTGTCGCCGAGGATAAATACCCGAGCAAGCAGATTAACTGGTATATCCACTCATCTGCTGGTGGTGGGACCGATATTTTTTCCCGTACGGTAGCACTTCGCCTCAGGCGTATCTTAAAAACAAATATTGTTATCAGCACCATGAGTGGTGGCTCTGGCGCCAGGATGCTCAACTATCTGATGGAGCAGCCTGCCGATGGCTATACCATTAACTCGTTTACCAACTCGAATCTGGCGACCATGGCCAGGGGTATGACGACTGCGAGTCGGGACGATGTCATTGGTATCGCAAGGGGGTGCTATGATCCTCAGGCCCTTGTTATTTCAAGTAAAGATGGCGGAACATACAAGACAATTCAGGAAGTACTTGAAAAAGCCAAAGAAAGTGCCGGTACGGTCAAGATTGGAGTTGCCCACATGGCCAGTATCGACCATGTTGCAGCCTACGAATTTGGCAAGGCGGCAGGAGTTGAGTTTGAATTTGTACCGTTTGATGGCGGTGGAGAGATTATCGTCGCGCTTCTCGGCAATGTAATCGACATGGGAGTTTTAAACCCCAGTGAATTTATGGGGCAGGCTGAAGCCGGAAATGTAATACCAGCGGTTTTTCTGGTATCGGAGCGCCTGAAAGAGTTCCCGGATACTCCTACCGCAAAGGAGCTGGGATACGATGTCGAAATGGCAACTTGGCGTGGTGTGGTTGTCAAGGCAGGAACACCTGATGACGTTGTCAAAACATTAAGAGATGCGTTTAAAGAGAGTATGGACCACAAGATTTACCGGAACTATCTGGAAGATAACTCCATGGGTCCCGAAAGTATTCTCATCGGTGAAGAATGGGATGCATTCCTGGATCAAAAGTGGCCAGTCTGGAAAACTGCAATGGAAGAGCTTGGTTATATTAAAAAATAGCTCTGGCGGGGGATCCGGTTGCAGCCGGATCCCCGTCTTGGTGGATCCTGTTTGAGTTAAGAATGGTGAGACCAACCAACTCCGGAAACATCGACAGAGGGTACCATGTTGAATAATAAAGATCTGCGCATGGCCATCATTCTGATGGCTATCTTCATCGTTCTCTACATTATAAGCTTTTCGTTTCAGAGCTCCGGAGCGGTTGCTTCCCACACAACTGCCTCTTTTTTTCCACGTGTTGTGTTGCTTGTCGCGATGTTTCTGACTGGCATCATGATCATTCAAAGTATCAGAAAGGGACCGGACAAAATGTCCAAGAAGATGGATGACAGAACCAAGCGGCGGGTTGTCTTGACGATGATATGCGCCTTTGGGTTTGGACTTGGCTGTGTATATCTCGGCACGCTGGTTTCGATAACTCTGTTTATTGGAGCAACTATGCTGGCATGGGGTGTAAGGAGTGCACGGGTTATTATTCTTACTGCTTTGCTAACGCCGATTTTCATCCATTTTGTATTTAATAAAATACTTCTGGTACAACTGCCGTCCGGTATTCTTATTTAATGGAGCTATCGTAATGGATCAACTTATGGTCGGTTTCATGACGATTATGGAACCGTTAAACTTCTTGTCTGTATTTGTGGGTGTTCTAGGTGGCATGATTCTTGGGGCGATGCCGGGTTTGACTGCACCCATGGGGGTTGCTCTGCTCATTCCCTTTACCTACGGAATGATGCCGGTTCCTGCGATCACGATGCTGGTCAGTCTATACTGCGGCGCGACTTTCGGCGGTTCAATTGCGGCAATACTTGTTCATGCACCAGGCACACCGGCAGCAGCCGCGACCACCTTTGACGGTTATCCGCTGGCTCAGAAAGGACAGGCCGGAAAAGCTCTGGGAATGGCCTGTATCAGCTCTGCGATCGGTGGTCTGTTCAGCGTTGTTATCTTGATTTTACTGGCTCCAGTGCTTGCTGAAATCGCCATCAAATTTGGACCCCCTGAATATTTTGCGCTGGCCATTTTTGGATTGAGTATGATAAGCAGTCTCGGATCACAATCGGTTGTAAAAAACCTGCTGGGGGGCACGATCGGGGTGTTTATTTCCTGCGTCGGCATGGATGCGATATCAGGTTTCAGCCGTTATGATTTCGGTGTTACGCATCTCATGGACGGTATCAGCTTTATCCCGGTCATGATCGGGCTTTTCGCCGCTACGGAAATATTCAGGCAGGCGGAAGGTGGAATCCGCAAGGTCGTCATTGATCGAAAAATATCCGGCCTGTTGCCAACCTGGAAAGAGATCAAATCAGTAAAGACCACGCTTGCGCGCTCTTCGCTGATTGGAACGTTTATCGGGATATTGCCGGCAGAGGGCGGTACTGTTGCGTCGTTTATTGGATATAATGAGGCCAAGCGTTTCTCGAAGACCCCGGAAAAATTCGGTACCGGCTGTCTGGAAGGTATCGCAGGCCCCGAGTGTGCCAACAACGCCGCAACCGGCGGAGCAATGATTCCGACAATGGCGCTCGGTATACCGGGCAGCGGTACAACCGCCGTTATTCTTGGTGCACTGCTCGTTCACGGCATGCGTCCGGGACCCCTGTTATTCATACAAAACGCCGATGTTGTCTATGCTGTTTTTATCGGGATGTTTGTCGCCAATGTCATGTTTCTGGGGCTCGGTCTTGGCGGTGCGAAAGTGTTCTCTCAAATTCTGCGTGTGCCCAATTACGTACTGAGTCCGATTATCCTTGTTCTCTGTGTGGTGGGAACGTATGCACTTCACAATAATATGGCCGATGTCTGGATCATGCTTATCAGCGGAGTGATCGGTTACAAGATGAAATCATACGGTTTTGCAGCAGCACCTATCGTACTCGGTCTTGTACTTGGGGGGTTGATCGAAGTCTCATTACGGCGTTCTTTGATTGTTTTTGACAATAATCCATTTGTATTCTTCACTCGGCCGTGGTCTCTGGCGTTCATCATATTGACGGTTCTGGGTCTCTGCATGCCACTGATTATCGGCTGGATAGAGAATCGTGGTCAGAAAAATAAGAGCGCTTGATTGACAATACAACTATTTTCATGCCTAAGCAGGCCCTGGTATAAGAAATTGCCAATCGTTTACTAAGGAGTTTTTTTGTGAAAGTCATTGCAGTTCATCTTGATCGCTGCACCGGTTGCAAGACCTGTGAATTATATTGTGCAACGGAAAGAGGCAGCAACTCAAAAATATTGCTTCAGGCGGTACAGGAGGTTCCGCTGCCCCAGGCCCGCGTCCGGGTTGAAGGGAGTAACGACATTGCGGTTGCCATGCAGTGCCGACACTGTCTCCAGGCCCCCTGTTTGGATGCCTGCCTGACCGGCGCCCTGGTGCGTGATGCTGATTCCGGCATGGTTGTCATTCAGGAAAACGATTGTATCGGCTGCTGGACATGTACGTTGTTCTGTCCCTACGGGGTCATCTATCCCTGGCCTGAGCGTAAGATTGCGTTGAAATGTGATCGCTGCCTTTATATGGAAGCCCCCGTCTGTGTTGATGTCTGCCCGACAAAGGCGCTTGAGCTGATCGATATGGGGGATTACGAACAGCTGCTTCAGCAGAGAAGAACAAAAACGGCTGTTGATCTGGAAAGAAAGAACTTGCCGGATGGCGCATTAGTTCTTGATCTTGTGCAAGAACCCTGAGGTTGTACTTCGGGAACAGGAGTTACATTATTATGGAATCGATTCATCTGAAAACCATTGATCCTTTAAGCCAGGAACTGATTCGTCTGGCTTCCCGGCAGGGTGTTGAACTGTCCTGGGATCGTTTTGAGAAGCTTCAACCCCAGGACGGTTTTTTGCGGCTCGGATTGAGCTGCCCTTTCGGGTGTCTTCACGGACCCTGCAGGATTGACCCGTTCGGTCGGGGGCCGGAAAAAGGTGTCTGCGGGCTTGAAAAGGATGAGATGGCTGCAGGTATGCTGCTCAGACTCTGTGTGCAGGGAGCACTGGAAACTCTAGGCGCTTCACTTCCTGCTGGTTCTGATGACAAAGTGAGTTTTTCAGCACCTCTTGGTGACATGATAAACGAGGTGTTGTCAAATGACAGTCAAGCTGCTCTTTCCTATGCTGATATCGTTCAAGCAACTGCGCTGCTGCATCGGCCTTCAGCCTCCTGTGATGACCTTCTTCTCCAGGCCCTGCGCCTTTGCCTGCTTACCCTCGGTTTTCAGGAGCAGGGCGGCGTATCCGGAGTCGTCGGCCCGCTCCCTGTTTCCATTGGCTATGGAGCACTTGCCGGTCAGTCAATCTGTATTGGTTTGAGCGGTCAGCCATCCTCAGTCCTGATCGATAAAATTGTCAAAGCGAAAGGTGAGGATGATGTTACGCCGAGAACAATCGTCTCGCTTGGTGACTGGAATCAGCTTCACGACTCATTCGTGGATATTGTCTGCACCACAGGTGAGTCGGAGCTTCTTGTCAGCTCTGGTGCGGTCCATCTGCTGGTTGCCGGTCCCGGTACCGACCCCGGTCTTATACAGCTATGTGAAAAAATGAATACCCCGGTAGTTGCAGATACCGGCGATGTTGAAATCGATTCGCTCTGGCAGCGTGCCCGCAACTCTTATCAATCACGCTCACAAGAGGAGCTTTTTGCTGCAGCGCCGATAATGCGGGAATGCCCGGTCATGATGTCAGCTGAAGATGTCGGATCAGAAGTGGGACTGGCAGATAACGGTGCCATTGCGCTCATAGGAGGCTTGGACAATCCTCAACTTTCACTGGGAAGTCTGCCTACTACTCTGGCATCTGAACTGCTTGACAAGCAGTTTCAACTTGCCGGCTGGGGGGACGCGGCATTGTGGGTGCTTAAGGCCGGATGCTCATCGCAGGGTGAACCAATGCCGATACTGACCCTTGAAAATCGACAGGGTCCATTGCATGTTGTCAAAGCCTTGAAGTCGGCGGGACAACTGGATCGTTTGCAGGGAATTTGTTTTACCGGCTTGAACAGCTGCGGTGAGCTGGCGGCAGCTATCGGCCTTGCTTATCTGGGATGCCGTGTATGTGTTGCGACCCCAATTCCTGTTCATGGAAGCCCGGTCGTGGTTGAGGCTCTGGCTGATATGATAACCGAAAACGGTGGTCAGCTGCTGCATCTGGATCGTCCTGCGCAACCTGGAGAACTGGTGCAATGGTTTACCGGCATCTAGTTTCTTTCTCTGTTGGTACAGGTGACGAGAGGTTGTCATGGATTGTGTAATTATCGGTGGTGGCGTTGCAGGGATGCAGGCTGCACTGACGTTTCGCCGGCAATGGCCTGAAAAATCCATAACGCTTGTCGATACTGAAAAGGAGATTGGTTATTACCGCACCCTGCTGCCTCAGTTCATGAATCGTTCAGTGCCAGAGAGCAAACTGTTTTTCTGGCGTCTACAGGATGATCCTCAGTTACATGTAATCACTGGATTTTCTGTTGAATCAATTGACCGCCGTAATCAGGAACTTTTCCTGAGTGATGGCGCGAAGCTGCGCTATCAACGATTGTTGATAGCCTCAGGAGGATACCCGATTGTTCCACCTGTATGTCTCAGCGTTCACGGTAAGGGCATATTCCCGGTACGAAGTCTCACCGCAGCCAGGAGCGCACGGGACTGGCTGAACGATCATGCTGATGTCGTCATCCTGGGTGGTGGGCTGGTTGGTGTAAAAACAGCAGCCCATCTCGCCGGGTTCAATTTTTCCGTTACTTTGATAGAAAGAGAACAGCAGCTTCTTCCTCAGGCGCTGAGCCGCGAAGCTTCTCAGCTGGTTGAAAATCACCTGCGATCAAAAAAAATCCGGGTGCTGCTCGGCAGTACGGTTGAAGACATTTCTTTTAAGCAAGAATCAATCAGTGCAGTTCGGGTTGATGATCAATGGATACCCTGCGGGACTATGCTGATTGCAGCCGGTTCATTGCCAGAGGTCAAATTCCTTGGTGATTCAGGCCTGCTTCAGGATGGTCGTCTTGAAGTGACGGGAGCCCTGCAGACCCGGGATAAGAATATTTACGCAGCAGGAGACGCGATTACCATTGTCACGAATGGTTCATTTACCCCATGGACATGGCCCCAGGCAATTGTTCAGGGAAAGCTGGCTGCATCAAATCTTTATGCTCCTGATGCCTCGTCCTTGAGCTGTCTGTCGCGAGTCAACACCATGAACCTTGGTGGGCTTTCTCTTGCCGTTATCGGTATACCTGTCGCAGGAGCTGAGAGGAGAGTGCATTCCTCCACCATTTCCGGAACACACAGGGAACTCTTTATGGTTGATGGGAAAATTGTCGGTGGAGCGTTGGTTGGTGATATCTCAAATGCGGGGAGGCTGCATACGATGATGAATAATGCTCAGATTATAGCGTCAGGATTTGACAATCTACTCACGCCGCGATTTAACTCGTTTTCTAAAACATCTCAAAGTTGTACCACACTGAAGCGGCGGGCAACGGTTTTTCAGTATCGGGGAGTGTGACTGATGATTGTATTTAAAGAGCTCTGTGTCGGTTGCGGGCGGTGTCAGCCTTATTGCCCTACGGGTGCCATTCATTTTGAGGATACGAAAAGTGTTGTCGACCAGGATACCTGCTATGAGTGCGGTACCTGCCTGCGCAGTGAAATTTGTCCGGTTGATGCGATTTGTGAGCCGGCCCATGTGTATGAGTATCCCCGGGCGCTTCGCAAGTATTTCAGTGATCCGACTTCGACTCACGCAGTAACCGGTATCCAGGGTCGAGGGACCGAAGAATCAAAAACAAATGATGTGACCATGCGCAGTGGGCAGGGCGAGGTCGGAATCGCAATTGAGATTGGTCGGCCTACTCTCGGCATGGGGTTAACGGACATCCAAAAAATTACTCGTGCTCTGGCCACTAACGGGGTGAACGAAATTGAGCCTAACAATCCAATAAATTCCATGATTCTTGATCCTCAAACGGGAGACCTGAAACCTGAGCTCCTTAATGAACGGGTACTCAGTGCTATCATAGAAATGCAGGTAAAGACGGAACGCTTGCCGGAAATTTTACGAGTGATAAAACAGGTAATTCCGGAGCTGGACTCTGTTTTTACGCTGGATGTTGCTACCCTGCTCGAGCCGGGTTTGACAATTCCTCATGAAATACTGACAGCTATCGAAGCAGAGGGTTTTGCATGGCGGCCGAATGCAAAAATTAATACAGGCCTGGGAAGAGTTACTGAGTAGGGGAAGATAATGACACACAGTTTACATCGGGAAGGAACAATTGCGTCTCTGGAAAAGGATTATGCAGTCTTTATCTATCCGGCGCGCGGCTATAATTATAAGGGGAGCGCACCGAAGGTTCGCCATCTTGTCGAGATTGTTTATCAGGTTGGTCCCGCCAATATGATTGCTACCACGCTCAGAAAAAATATGTACAGCGGTGTTAAACCCGAAGAGGTGTTGGACAGTATTCAGGAAGGGTGCCGGGTCTTTACTGTTTTTAACAGCCGAGAAAAGATCAAGACGCTGCTCAGCAAGTTCAAGGAAGCAGACGAAGGAATCTCCATTGTGGTCAGCGGATTAATTGATCGGGTACGGGAAATTGCCGCTGAGGTGGGATTAAACCCTCATACCATTAACCTGTCGCTTGGAATTCATGGAGCAACAAAACTCCTGCCGCCGCCTGAGATACGGGAATTTACGACAATGTGTGGCCATGCCATGATATCACCGAAACTTGTCGAAGATATTGTCCGCAAGGTCAAGACGGGAAAGATCGACACCTGGGAAGGAAGCTGGGTGCTGGCTAAGCCGTGTGCCTGCGGCATCTACAACCCTCATCGCTCCCAGGAGCTGCTTGAAAACTTGTCCCCTCTCTACACGGTTAGCCGTTGGTGATAACGATAGAGAGCTATAGTATGGCTGGCTTTTTATACTGGTCAGCTTCAAAATCATTAACATTGAAACGAAGGTAGAAAGATGCCAGCAATTGACAAGGAAATATGTACCGGTTGTCGGACCTGTCAAACCTATTGCACAGTAGATGCGATTTTGTTTGAAGATAAAAAGTGTCATATTGACCCTGATTTATGCACTGAATGTTATGTCTGCCTGCGGATGAAAGTTTGTCCGGAAGATGCTATTTATGCCGAAGAACTGGTTGGTTTCTACAAGCAGTTCCAGCATGTTATAAGTGATCCGGTAGAAAATCACGGGGTTACCGGCGTTACAGGCCGAGGAACTGAAGAAGTAAAGACAAATGATGTCTCAGGGCGGGTAAAAAAAGGAGAAGTGGGCTTTTCCATAGATATGGGGCGCCCCGGAATGGGTGTCTACTTGAGAGATGCCGAAAAAGTTGCCATGGCCTGCGCTGAAGCCGGTTTCAAGCTCGCTCCCCAGGAAGAATCGCCGCTTGCCGCACTGATGCCCGATTACCGGACGGGCAAACTGGTAAATGAGTGCCATGATTACCGGCTGCTCTCGGTTATTATTGAAGGGCGCTGTGAACAGGATAAGGCAAAGGACGTCCTGAAAGCACTTTTGAAAGTCGAGAAAGAGATCGATACTGTATTCTCTGTCGGGCTGATAAGCCGCGTTGATGAGAACGGGCACTGCGAGGCGCTTGAATACTTGGACGAGCTTGGAATTCCCAGACCCTACCGGGGTAAAGTCAATCCAGGTCTGGGAAAACCATTATCAACAGATTAATTTCAGGAGACGCAGAATGACACACTCACTACATCGCTCGGGTGACATAGAATCTCAGAAGACGGACTATGTCTGGTTTATGTACCAGACAAAAGGTGTCAATGATGTCGATATAAAACCGAAGGCACTGGAATTTATTGCAGTTGCCGAAGCTGTTGGTTCGGAAAACTGGGGTGATGTCAAAACAGGACCGAAACTCAGGTATCCGATTGAAGAGATCAAGGATAATATTTCCGATAAATCCCGGATTCGCGGGATTTTTACCAAGAAGGAACAGGTTGTTGAGTTTTTAAGACAGATTAAGGAAAAGGATCTGGGTATGTCGGTAATTATTACCGGGGTTTTGTCCGAAGTCATACCGGCCTGCAAAGAGGCCGGTGTCACGCCACACTCTATCAACTATTCTCTTGGCGTCTGGGGTAAAAAAGACAATCTTCCAGATGAAACGACCCTGGCAATTACAACGATGTGCGGCCATCACATGATTCCTCCGAAATTTGTAAATTATGTCATGAGGCAGGTGAAGAAAGACAAATTGACACCGGAAGAAGGGGCAAAAAAGCTGGCCGAGTTCTGTTATTGCGGCATTTTCAATCACATCAGGTGTGCCGATATCATTAAGGATGAGACAAAACATTCTCCAAAAAAGGAGGCATAGCCGAAATAGTTGTGTGCTTTTCCTGCTGAAAAGGAAGTCCCTATGAACATCGGGTTTATCGGTTTCGGCGGTGCCGCATATGGTTTGGCAAAAGGTCTGAAACAGGCCGGGCTGCAGGAAGTCTGTTTTTTTGATTCGCTTTGTGAAATACCCTCCAGGAGCGACCTGATTTTTAGACATGCTGCAGAAACCGGAGCAGTTTTTAAGAAAAGTATCGAACAACTGGTCACTGAATCTGAGATCATTATTTCCTGTGTTACCGGTTCTGTGGCTCTGCCGGTTGCCGAGCAGGCTGCTCCGTTCCTTGAGCCGTATCATCTGTATGTGGATGTCAACACTGCATCTCCCAAAACCATGGAAGCGGTTGCCGATGTGATTGAGGACAAAGGGGCATCTTTTGCCGATGTGGCAATGCTCGGCGCTATTCCGATGTTTCTGCATCGTGTTCCATGCCTGGCTTCGGGCAATGGCGCCGATCGGTTCAGGGCAGCCATGCAGCCCTACGGGATGGATATCACCTGCGTAGGTACAGTACCCGGACAGGCGTCTGCAATTAAAATGTTTCGCTCCGTTTTCATGAAAGGGTTCCTGGCCCTGCTGATGGAGATGCTCAGCGGTACGCATCGATACAAGGTGGACTCGCTTGTCCTGGATTCAATTGCCAAAACAATGGAAAAAAATACATTTCTCGAGACGGTTCGGCTGCAGTTGGCAAAGGGTGTTATCAATGCTGAGAGAATGTCACATGAAATGGAGGCCGTTGTAGCGACGTATGCGGAAATGAAACTGCCTTCAGTTATGGCATCAGCTGCCTGCGAAAAATTGAGATGGTGCAGCGAGATGGATTTGAAAGATTACTTTGCCGGCAGTATGCCTCATTCTCTTAATGAAATACTCGATGTCATGGATGAAAAAATCAAGAGTTGAACTGTACAGTTATTCAGTATTTTAAAGCGATATGAGAGAATGGTCTGAAAAAAAATATTCCACGCTGGTGTATTGCAGATTTTACTTTCCAATCTCATGAATTTTTACTACACAGCAGCATACATTGTTATATTCAATTAAAACCAAGTTTTTAGGATATCAAAACCATGAATACCAAGAAAATGACCGGCGTGATGACGCCGATACTGACTCCTTTTAATGATGATCTGAGTTTTGCCCCTGATTTGTACGTGAGTCATGCAAAATGGCTGCTTGCCAACGGGATTCACTATATTTCTCCGTTCGGCACAACCGGTGAGGCGCTCAGCATGACTGTCGACGAGCGGCTCGGTGCCGTAGACCTGCTTGCCGACAGCGGGATTGATCCGGCCTTCATGATGCCGGGCACCGGATTGTGCAATCTTGAAGATACGGTAACGCTTTGCCGCCATGCTGTTAAGCTCGGCTGCAGCGCGGTTATGACCCTGCCGCCGTTTTTCTACAAGAATGCCAGTGACGATGGGCTGTATGCCTACTTTGTGCGGTTGATCGAGACGGTTAACTTGCCGAAACTAAAAATCTGCATGTACCATATTCCGCCGATGGCAGGCATCGGTTTCACGCCGGCGCTTGCCGGCCGGCTGGCAAAAGATTTCCCTGATGTTTTTGTCGCCTACAAAGACAGTTCTGGAGATTTTGAAAATACCAAAGCGGTCATTGCGGCTGCACCGGGTATTGCCGTTTTCCCGGGATCCGAGCATTTCCTCAAGGCAGGTCTGGAGTCTGGCGGTACCGGCTGCATCTCGGCAACCTGCAATGTCAACCCTGCCGCGATCCGGCAGGTGTATGACGTGGGTGTCGGCGCGAAAGAGGGAGACCTTGAAACGCTCAATGATGAGATGGTGACATTTCGAAAAACAGTGGAAGGGTACGGGCCGATTCCTGCCATGAAAGGACTGCTTGCCGTAAAGAGAAAAGAACCACGGTGGCGCAACGTTCGGCAGCCGATTTTACCTGCAAGCCAGGCTGGTAGCGAAGAGCTGCTGGAAAAGCTTGGTGATACGCTGCAGAACATGTCCTGAGCCACAACGCACCAAATTAAGAAAGCAGAAACGGGTCTGTTCCGGTTTGAGAGAAACCGGAACAGACCCGTTTTTTTTGGTTAAGAAAGCAGGTTGAGAGCCGAACCTGCCTTGAACCATTCCACCTGGGCTGCATTGTAGGTGTGATTGAGCGCCAGTGTATCCGTACTGCCGTCAGCGTGTGAAACAATACAGCTCACCTGTTTGCCTGGAGCAAGTCCGGCGAGATCAGGAATTGTCAACCGGTCATCCTCGCGGATCAGGTCATAATCATCGGGGTTATCGAAGGTGAAGGCAAGCAAGCCCTGTTTCTTCAGGTTTGATTCGTGAATCCTGGCAAAGCTGCGCACGATCACGGCTGCCCCGCCAAGAAGCCGTGGGGAGAGAGCTGCGTGCTCGCGACTGCTGCCTTCCCCATAGTTCCAGTCTCCGACTACCACCCATTTAACCTCTTTGGCTTTATAGTCGCGGGCGATATCTGAAAACCCGACATCGTTTTGATTTGTAAGAACGTTCAACCCCCTGCCTGCCTCATCGGTATAGGCGTTGATTGCCCCCATGAACATGTTGTCGCTGAACTTGTCCAGGTGACCTCGAAGCCTGAGCCATGGCCCTGCGGGAGAGATGGCATCGGTTGTGCATTTGCCTTTTGCCTTCAGCAGGACCGGGGCATCGACGATATCCTTTCCATCCCATTTCGGCCATGGTTTCAGGAGTTGCAGTCGCTGGCTGTCGGGGGCCACTTTCAGTTCAATTCCGCTTCCGTCCTCGGGAGGCTCGAAGAAATGCGAATCCCCTTTGTCAAAGCCTTTTTCCGGAACAGCCGGTGCCACTTTGGGTGGTTCGAGCCTGAACGTCTTGCCGGTTGCATCCGTCAGCGTGTCGCTGAGCGGATTGAATGACAAGCGTCCGACAAGCGACAGGGCGACGGTAATTTCCGGACTGGCGATGAAATTCATGGTAGTCGGCTGACCATCGTTGCGGCGCGGGAAGTTTCGATTATACGAGGTGACAATGGTGTTTGGCTTGCCTGAGACTGAACTGTCCCGTTTCCACTGGCCGATGCACGGGCCGCAGGCATTGGCCAGTACTGTTCCACCGATTTCTTTCAGAGATGCCATCTGCCCATCCCGTTCGATTGTCGCCCGAATCTGTTCCGAGCCGGGAGTCACCAGCAGCGGTACGGCACATTTCAGGCCGTGTGCCCGTGCCTGCTCGGCGACGTCTGCGGCCCTGCTCATGTCCTCGTAAGAGGAGTTTGTGCAGCTGCCGATCAGGCAGGTTGAGATTTCATCGAGAAATTCATTACTCTCACGCACCTCTTCGGCAAGCTTTGAAAGCGGACGTGCTCGATCCGGAGAGTGTGGTCCGACAACGTGCGGTTCAAGGCTCGAAAGGTCGATCTCAACGACACGGTCGTAATATTTTTCAGGATTACTCCTGACCTCATCATCAATACGAAGCAGCTCTGCATTCTCTCGTGCCAGCTCAGCAAGCTCACCTCGGTCGGTCGCTTTCAGGTAGTCGGCAATATTTTCATCAAATTCAAACATCGAGGTGGTGGCCCCGAGTTCGGCCCCCATGTTGGTGATCGTTGCCTTGCCGGTACAGCTTATGGTGGCGGCACCCGGTCCAAAGTACTCGATGATCGAATTGGTTCCACCCGAGACGGTTAACTCACCGGCCAGATAGAGAACGATATCCTTTGGTGCTGTCCAGCCGCTCAGCTCACCGGTCAATACGACACCGATATGCTTCGGGTAGAGCACCTCCCAGGGCAGCCCGGCCATCGCATCGATGGCGTCGGCACCACCAACGCCACAGGCACAGGCACCGATCCCTCCGGCATTCGGGGTATGGGAATCGGTTCCCAGTATGACCGCCCCCGGAAACGCATAGTTCTCGAGGTTTACCTGGTGAATAATTCCGGCTCCAGGTGCCCAGAAACCCGCCCCGAATTTGGCGGCGGCACTTTTCAGGAAATCATACACTTCATTGTTTTCTGCAAGAGATGCCGGCAGGTCAAGATCTCCTGCCACACGTGCCTCGATCAGGTGATCGCAATGGATAGTCGTCGGCACCGCGACTTTTTTGCGACCTGTCTGCATGAACTGGAGCATCGCCGACTGCCCAAGTACATCCTGCAGGATAACGCGATCCGGGCGCACGTTGAGGTAACTCTTGCCGGCGACCATCTCCTGCTCTTCTGGGTTGTCAAGGTGGGAGAGCAGCACTTTATCGGCAAGGGTCAGCGGTCGATCCAGCCTCCTGCGCACGACCTGAAGGTTGCTGTTCATTGTTTTGTATACATTCGAGACAAATTCGGGACTTGAGTCAAGGCCTGCCATTATTGCTTCCTCCTGTCAGGGTGGGATTACTGTGCTCTGGTGCTTGTCATGAAAGATCGTGAAAAACCATATATCGGGCTTTCACACTAGTAATAATTTTTCATGATTGTGCCAGTATATTGTCATGAGGGCCACTGAAAAGAAAGGCGTCAGAAGACAATCTGTTTTGAGGTGCAGTGAGTAAAGTAGCCGGATAAACGGCCTGGTCGCTGCGACCGGCCGCAGTGCTGATTTACATAATATGCGGCCGGCCGGCTTCAACGGGGCGAGTAGGAACGATCTGCTTCCCTGTGGCTTACATGCCGAGATTAAATACTTCGTATCCGGTTACCCCGTCCATGATTTTGGCATAAGTCCGTTCATTTTCCTTGCGTGGCGCACTTTTTTTGTAATGCTCCCAGTCTTCTTTGGTCTGCCACATGGACAATACCAGGATGGTATTGGGGTTGTCGCAGGCGACCAGTGTCTCCGAGGCGATATACCCCTGCTGCTTGATCGCATTAGCGCGGGATTTGATCAGCATGGCAGCCGCGTCTTTCATGGTTCCATCTTTAAAGGTTCTTCGAATCAATACTTTAACCGCCATAATTTCCTCCTTTGCTTGATTTTCGATTGCTCTGTCCATCCAGCAGTTTTCAGGGACTTTCTTTCAAAACATTGCAACCGGTAATCTCGTGATTACTGTGGCTGGATGGTTTTTTTGAAGAATTCCCGGTGGAGAAATTCCTGCACCTCACTTCTGTATTTGTCTGCACCTGCCTGATTCTTGCACTGGAGCATTATATCGTTGCTAAAATGCACATACCTGCGGTCTGATTGTCTGCAAACCCGCACCAATAAAATAAGCATCAAACCTAACAATGGAAGCACGTTTCTGTAGGAAATAAATACCTTTACTCGGAAACCATTATGGATTTATAACTATAGTGATTCGTGATACTGCTGTAATAAGAGGTTTGGGATAGAGTAAAGAATGACCAGACAGCCTGTTAAGAAGAAAAAAAAGGTCCTTGTGTGGTGTACTGCCGGGACTTTGCTGTTTATTTGCCTTACCAGTCTGGCAGGAGTATATCTGCTGAAGTTCGGGATTGCTGTCGAGAGATTTAATATCGGCCCGGTAACCGTATCAGACAGCACCCTTGTATGGAACGACAGGCTAGAACTTCAGGTCGGTACGTTGACTTTCAAAGAAGATCACGAACCCTCAACAGCACTCATCTCCAGGGAGCGCGCTTCCCGGGCACTCAGGGCAGCTGATTATATTCTCCGTCTGTTTTCAAAGATCAGTATACGCTCTGTGGAGATCGGTCAGCATCATCTCTTTTTCGACCTGCTCCGGAAAAATGCTGATTCATTTCTGCTGAACCTTGCGACAGAGACCACTAAACTGGCGGTAAGTCTTGAAGTGGACCAGCATAAGATACGTGCCGAAATCAGGTCTTTCAGTGATTCCAGAATAGACCTGGAACTGTATGGAGCAGTGCAGCTTGACGCTGCAGAGGCAATAGCTTCGGGTACGCTGAATGTCGACATTAAAAAGAGCTTTCCGGTACGGCTGAGTTTCTCATCAGACGGCAACACGGTTTCGTTCCGGGGTGCCGAAGCGGGGATAATTTCCGATATCAAGCCGTTTGTCGATCTCTTCGAGCTCGAAGATAATGTCCAGAAGTGGATTACCGATTATCTGGCAGCCGAACGCTATCGCCTGCTGTCATTCAGCGGGGAATATGTCTTCGGCGAGCCGATGAGTCTTTTTCACAGCCTTGAGGCGGAGATCATGGTCGATGACGCCTCCTACATTTTCGAGCCTGATCTTGAACCGATCTATGATGATCACCCCAGGGCCTTTTTCAACAACGGTATACTCGATATCAGGCCCAACAATCCCATATTTTATGGGCACGACGGTGGTTCAAGTCGACTGGATATCGATTTCAACGACCCTGAAAACTTTATGCTCAACGTCTATATCAATGCTGAGACAATGGCCGATGAAGCTATCCTGGACCTGCTTCGCTACTATTCTATTGATCTGCCGCTTGTACAGGTTGACGGTACTACCCGGGCAGATTTACGTCTGTCAATAAATCTTCAGACGGAGGATGTCAGTGGTGAAGGCCTTTTTTTTATTGACGACGGGATTATCATTTATGACGGAGCTGAATTCAGCATCACAGATAGTCGTTTTTCGCTGAAAGACTCTGAAGTCCATCTTGAACACCTCGAGCTCAGCTATGACGATATTTTCGTTGCCACCGTCAGTGGTTGGATTTTTGCTGACCGGGATATCTGGGATCTGGATATTGACCTTGATAAACTGGAATTCAACTTGGGAGAATCAACGATACGCCTGGACAACTCCGTCCTGAAACCGGAAATTGCGTATCATGTTTCAGTTGACGGGCATTTTCTCGAGGCCGGTGAGTCATCGTGGATACTTGACTCGACAGCAGTCAGGCTCGGCCCGTTCCGTTCCCCTGTTAATCTTGATGATCTTTCCACACGTATCTCCGCTGTTTCTGTGGCAATGCCGCCGGGCATTCTCGCGGAGGTCTCGGGAACGTTTTCGATCATGAAGAAGAGTGTTGATTTCACCTGTGATTTGCAGAAATATCATGTCAAGGACCTGAAACTCGAGCAGCCAAAAATACCGTTCAGGGTTCGTTATCTCGACCGCTTGATAATCACAACGAAAGAAACGGCGCAATGGAGCCTTGGCAGTGTTCCAGTTACCTTTTATCCCTCAGAAGTCGTCTACGCCGACAATCTCCTGACATTCGTTTCCGGCAGTCTCAGCTACGGGAACTTTTTCAACAGCAGTTTTACCGGTGATTTCAATACATTGACACGGGAGGGATCCCTGTATCTTTCAAAAATAGATATCACGCATAACAGGCTTGACACGCAAATTGATGTCGGAGAGCGGACACTTGTTGAGGTAACAGAGAAGGAGGGAACATTTGTTATCGATTTTACAGAATTCGGTCTGAAAATAACAAGTGATGCCCAGCGCAACTGGTCTGCCGAGTTTGCTGATCTGTCCAAGATATATCCACGTTCAGAATTGCTGAGAACCTTCAAGATCGCCTCCGGTACGGTCACCATATCCTCAGCCAATGGAACAATGCCCTACGAACTTACAGCCGATATCGCTGCCCCGTATGCGCTTCTCGTTGCCGACGGGTCCATCAGCGATCGCTTTGCCGTCACCGGCACACTGAGCCAAAACGGTTTGTCAGCAACTGTCAACAGCAATGTAGCCCTGCATTATTTCGAAGACACGCTTGACATTAAATCACAGGATGTGGGGTACAATATCAAGGCCATAAAAGAACTTATGGCAGATATTTCACGCCTCTTCGAGGACACTGAAGATGAGACGGAAGAACAATTTGAGATGAATCTGGAGGCGGAAAACAGCTATTTTTATCTGACTCCCGAGTCCAGGATCGTTGCCGACAGCATCCAGGTTCATTATCTGGACAGTGAACTTTCCATGGAACTGAGGCATGGCGGGGGGCTTCTCCAGCTCGAGCGGGTCGGGGGAATCTATTTTGTAAACGCTGAAAATCTCAATGATGTATTCATGGAGGCTCTTCTGCAGGGAGCGTATGTCGAGGGAGGGTCACTGGCGCTTGCCGGGATGGGCAGTGATGACGAGATGTCGGCTGTTATTGAAATCAGGGATACGGTGATGAAGGATCTGAAGACCCTGAATAACACGATGACCCTGCTCAACACGCTGCCGGCCCTTGTTACCTTTTCAATCCCTGAATATGAAACAGACGGTCTACCGGTACGTTCAGCCATTATTGGCCTGAAGTACAGTGACAATAAGGCGGTCTTTAAATCAATTGAAGTCGACTCCTCCGTTGTTCAGGCGGCAGGGAAGGGCTGGATAGATATGTCGGATCGTACGATTGACATGGACATCCAGCTGACCAGCCAGGCAGGGCGGAATATCAGGAAGATCCCGATTGTCGGCTATGTGATTGCCGGAAAAAAAGAGGATACCTCGGTAACCCTGAAGATCGCCGGCGATCTTGACAACCCGGAGGTGAGTAATTCCATCCTTCAGGAAATTGTAACGATGCCGATCGACATGTTGTATAGAGCCCTGAACCTGCCATTTCACCTCGTCAATAAGCTCGGGCCTTTCACGGATAATGACAGCAATGCGCCTCCGCTTGAAAGTGAAAAGGAGTTTCCGGAAAGCGATAAATGATTTCAGTCGCTGGTGTGCACAGTTTCCTCATCTTTATCCCCATTCCCATTACGATGCCCGCTGAAAAACTTCACTGATGAAATTGTCTCGGGAAAGAGCTGCAACCTGATCGGCCAGGCTGCTCATTTCTCTGTAAAGTGAGTCGCTGCCGATATTCGGAAACCTGATATTAAACTGGCGGTACCTCCAGAAGGCGGTGGCTGCAGCGCCGTACTCGATGTGCAGTTTAAACAATTCTTTCTCGAGACTGCAGAGCGGACGGACCGACTGGTAGCCGGCGACAAGGGCGCCGGTCAATGGCAGAGAGAGTGAACCGGATGGACAGCAGCAGCCGGCAGCGCACATTCCAAGATCAAAGACCAGGTAGTAATTGCACACTTCCTCGAAATCAAGAATTGCAACGAGCTCTTCATCCTTAAAGATGCTGTTGTCAATAAATAGGTCGCCATGTATCAGTCCTTTTGGCAATTTTTCGTCAATACATGTTGAGAGACGCTGCGTTTTTTCCTGCAGCCAGCCGGCGAAAGATCCAGATTCTGCGGCTATCTCGGTAAATGATTCGATTCCATAGGAAAAATATTCGGGAAGGTATGGCTGAGGCGGAACAGCGTGCAGGCGAGCAAGAGAAATTCCGAGCTGGTAGGCCATTCCAGGTGTGACGGAATCCGGGACACTGCCTTCGATAAAGTGTTTTACGTAGACCGGTTTGCCGTTGTATTCGATAAAAGCTCTGCCGTCGCTGCTCTTGACCAGCTGGGTGGTGGCGATGCCGTGGTGTGCAAGGTGCTCCAAGGTGCCGGTAAGCAGCTCCAGTTCATCAGGGCGTTTCTCGTCACAGACAGAGATAACATAAGAACCTGTATCAGTGGTCAGGAGGTAGCTGGAATTTGCTTTGCCGCCGTCAAGAGGGCTGATGACATCCAGGGGTAGGCCAAGGGCGTAGGCCGAGAGGATTGCTGCTAGATCGTTTTGGTCGATTGGCGTATAGTGTGCCATGTCCGCTGTCTCTTCCTTTGCTATTGCATCCGGTTTCGGAACCAGACCGGCCACTCCGTCGATAAGCGGCTGTAGCGGGGATCATTGTCGATGTCACTGCTCATCTTCCGGTTGGCAATCAGGATTGCTCCCGGTTTGAGGCTGTCCTCAATGTGCTGCTCAAAGGCAAGTTGGCGGGTTTTTTCGCAAAACGGCCTGAAGTAGTAGACCACGTCAAAGTCCTGGATGTTCGAATAGTTCCAGATATCTTCCCGGCCCAAGGACTTTTCTCCGACAAGCTCGACGGCGATTGACAGTGAAGCGCTGTCTTTTTCTATTCCGAAAACGTCAAAGTCCATCAACTCGGCAAGCAGCAGTATATTGCCGATGCCGCAGCCGATATCGAGAAATCTCAGCGGTGTCCGGGGGGGCTGGCCTTCCAGGAGATGGTGGCGGGCCAGGTATATCTGAATATAGGCCTGGCGGGTATCCATGGCCACAAAGGGATACTCGCTGGTGATGTCATTGCTGGATCTGGGCACAGCCTGGCGGGTGAAGTAACCGATGAAGCGATTGATGACCCCGAAGAGAATGTCCCGCTCTTCTTCTCTTTCGATTAATTGAGTCTCTTCCATATCAGACAGATTAATATTTTATTGACAGTCAGGTAAGGGCTGAAGACGTTATTCTCTGTCTTGATTCTCGATCATTGCCAGTACATTACTTATATCCGGTCTGTCTCCGGGGCCGCTGCCGACCCGATGAAGACGTATGATACCGTCCGGATCGATCAGCACGTCTCCGCCTCTCTGCTCCACATCGCCTTCCGATCTGCTGAGCTTGTGTCCTCGTAAAAGCAGTTTGAGGTAGGCGATCCAGGTTGCAGGACCCCACAGGTCCCAGAAACCTGCCGAGAACATTGAATAATGGTGGTACAGTGTTTTATCGAGATCGAGGAAATAATCAACAGGCGGCGGGCCTCCGGCTGTATTCTGTTGGCTGGCAGGCGGGTGATGGAAACTGATCGGTAACACCGTTATCTTCAGTTCCTCCAGCGTTTCCTGACGCTGCCACAACTGTGACAGGTGGTCCCGGCAGGGCAGTCAGGCGAGGTGGCGGTGAAAAACCAGCCAGACCCATCCGCCTCTGTAGTCACGTAGCCTCACCTGCCGATTTGTCAGACTCGTCAGTTCAAAGTCTTCAGCCTGTCGGCCTGTTCTGTCGATCTCTCTAGCCATTACTTCCGGTGATGATTCCATCCTGCAGCTTCAGGCAGCGATCCATTTTCGCTGCGAGCTCCATATTATGGGTTACCATTAATACTGCCAGGGAACGTTCCCGGCAGAGGTTCTGCAGCAGCTCAAAAACAATCCTGCCGGCACGGCTGTCGAGGTTTCCGGTGGGCTCATCGGCCAGCAGTACGGCGGGTTTCATGATCAGTGCCCGGGCAAGGGCTGTGCGCTGCTGTTCGCCGCCGGAAAGCTCGCTGACGCGATGCTCTTCACGTTGATCAATCTCCACTGCCGCCAGCAGTTTTCTCGCTTCCGGCTGAGCCTGCTGTCTGGTCATACCGCTTATCAGGGCGGGCATCATCACGTTTTCCAGGGCGCTGAATTCGGGGAGCAAATGGTGAAACTGGAAGATGAACCCAAGCGAAACATTTCTGAACCGGGCGAGCTCCTGTTCTGTTTTGGTCAGCAGTTTTTCGTTTTTGAACAGCAGTTCGCCGCTGGTCGGAGAAGCCAGGGTGCCGAGGATCTGCAGCAGGGTTGTCTTGCCGGAACCGGAAGCGCCGGTGATCGCGGCCATCTCGCCACCATCAAGGGCAAGATTGATATCCTTTAATACCTGGAGATCTCTGAGACCGGTGCTGTAGGTCTTGCAGATTCCAACAGCCTCGAACAACGGACTGCTCATGACAGCACCTCGGCGGGTTTTACCTTGGATGCTTTCCAGGAAGGATAAAGCGTTGCCGAGAGGCTGATTATAATGGAGCAGCCGGCGATAATGGCGATATCGAGTGGTAACACCTTGATCGGCAGAGTCGTCATCGGGTAGACGTTCGACGGCAATTCTATAAACTGGTAGCGGGAGAGCAGTTCACAGAGACCGAGCCCTCCGAGTACGCCGAGAATGGTGCCGGTAAACGAGATAACCAGTCCCTGCAGAAAAAAAATCTTCATGATTGAGCGCGAGGTGGCCCCCATGGATTTGAGAATGGCAATATCTCTACCTTTCTCCATGACAACCATGATCAGGGCGCTGATGATGTTCAGTGCGGCAACCAGGATAATGAGGGCCACACAGATAAACATGCCGATTTTTTCCAGCTTGAAGGCTGCAAACAGGTTTCGATTCATGGCCATCCAGTCCCTGGTTATAACACCTGGACCCAGTGCGGTACTGATCGCCAGGGCCACCCGGTCGGCTTTGTTGAGGTCCTTCCTGTCAACGGTTACCTCAATGCCGTGGGCAATATCCCCGGTTTCCAGAAAAGTCTGCACCGCAGGAAGCGCCATGAAGGCAAGTGATGAATCATATTCATACATTCCCGACTCGAAAACACCGACGACCCGGGCTGTCTTGATCTTTGGAATGACACCCATCGGGGTCAGCGGGCCGGAAGGGGAAATCAGCCGGACTTTGCTGCCCAGCCCGACACGGAGCTCGGAGGCAAGCTGGTTGCCGAGGATGATCCCCGGTATGGGGCTGTTGTCGTGATTGGTAAGATCGGCAACCGTGCCGGCGATCATCTGCTCGGCAAGACTGATTACCCCTGGAGCGGTTTCCGGGTCTATGCCACGAAGTATCACTCCCGAGCCTCCTGACGAGCCGCTTATCAGGGTCTGTGCGTACAGATAGGGGGTTGCACCGGTGACACCGGGGACAGCGAGCACCCGGTCCCGTGTCAGCTGGTAATCTTCAATGGCACCATCGGAATGCTGGACGATGATGTGTGAGTTGATACCGAGAATCTGGTCCCTGAGGCCATCGGTAAAACCGGCATACACCGAAAGTACGACGATCAGGGCGATGACTCCGACGGTGATCCCGGCAACCGAGATCAGCGAGATAAGGGAGATAAACCCCTGCCGATGTTTGGCGCGCAGGTACCTGAGGCTGATGAACCACTCAAACATAACAGTTTACCGGTCAGCTGTTTTTTTCTGCATCGTCTGCAACCGGCATCTCACTGGACTCGGCTTTCATGTGCGGGAACAAAATGACATCCCTGATCGATGATGAATCCGTCAGCAGCATGACCAGCCGATCTACGCCGATACCTTCGCCGGCGGCGGATGGCATGCCGTACTCCAGGGCCCTGACATAATCGTTATCCAGTACCGGATGAATTTCGTCGTCATTGCCACGCTCGGCAATCTGTTTTTCAAAGCGCTTCTTCTGGTCCACCGGGTCGTTGAGTTCGCTGAAGGCATTTGCCAGTTCCCGTCCGGTGATAAAGAGCTCAAAACGATCAGTGACCATGGGGTTCTGCTCGTTGCGCCGGGCCAATGGTGAGACTTCGGTCGGGTATGAGGTGATAAAGGTCGGGTCTGTCAGTTTTTCCTCGACGAGCAGCTCAAAGAGCTCCGTTTTGGCCTTGCCGATACCGGCCTGTTTCTCGAGTCTGATACCCTTTTGTCCGACCAGTTCAAAGACCCGCTCATCATCTGCCAGGATATCAGGGTCTACCCCTCCGATCTCGATCAGGGCCTCTTCCATCGTCAAACGTTTCCACGGCGGTGCGAGGTTTACCTCGGTGCCCTGGTAGGTGATCTGCATGGTGCCGTGAATCGCCTGACAGATCGACGAGATCATTTCTTCGGTCAGGTCCATCATATCATGATAGGTTGCATATGCCTGATAAAATTCAAGCATGGTGAATTCGGGGTTGTGGCGGGTCGAGAGTCCTTCATTCCTGAAATTTCTATTTATTTCAAAAACACGATCAAAACCGCCGACGAGAAGGCGTTTGAGGTAGAGCTCCGGTGCAATCCTCAGGTACAGATCCATGTCGAGGGCGTTGTGGTGAGTTTTAAATGGTTTCGCGGTGGCGCCGCCGGGAACGGGCTGCATCATCGGGGTTTCGACTTCCATGAAGCCGCGGTTGTTGAGGAAATTGCGGATCAGCCTGATGATCTCAACTCGTTTGCGGAAGGTCTCGCGACTCTCGGGGGTAACGATGAGATCAACATAGCGTCGTCGATACCTGGTTTCAACATCGGTAAGACCGTGCCACTTTTCGGGGAGCGGGCGCAGTGATTTGGATATCATCGTGATTTCCCGGGCATGAATGGAAAGCTCACCTGTCTTGGTTTTAAAAAGATATCCTTCAGCACCGACAATATCGCCGATGTCCCATTTCGTGAAAGCGGAGAATCGCTCATCCCCGATGGTATCTTTGCGGACGTATACCTGCAGCATTCCACTCGTATCGGCGATGGTGAAAAAGGCTGCCTTGCCGAATTTCCTCATTGCCATGATCCTGCCGGCGAGTGAATAGAGCGGCTCGCCTTCTTCCGACTGCTGGGCTTCCAGCAGCTGCTCCTTGGGGAGCAGGTCGGTGACACAATTGCTTGGTTTAAAACTGTTGCTGTAGAGGTTGACGCCGAGGTCGGCGAGCGCTTCTGCCTTCTCGCGGCGCTGCTGGAGAAGCTGGTTGTCGTTGCTCATGTGGGTTTTGTCCTGATGCTCGTGGTGACATTAGCGTTTCAGCTCTGATGTCGATGTTGGGCGGTGTAACCGCCCGCTTAAATTCAGAAAGAAAAACATGCCGTAATAAAAAAAGCGGCATGATGCCGCTTGCAACTGAATGTAATCATAACTGGCGCAACACGCTAACCGTTTACTGATATTATACCGCGTTGTCAACGCTTTTCAGGGCCTGGAGTGATTAGCCAGGACAGAACAGCGACTGCCGTGCAGCCCATTTCGTTATTGTGGAGCTATTATGGGGACAGTATACTGAATTATTGAAATGAAAAGACCTGTCATCTGAACGATGATTGTTTATAGTAGTTGAGGGAGTGAGGATGTAAGGCGGACGGGTTTATCTTTGACAGCGGGGCAAGTAGCACATATGAAACACGAAGAAGTCTACCAGGCGTTGCTGGGCTATCTCCAGGGTCTGGAACAGGCTGTTGTTGCATTTTCCGGGGGAGTCGACAGCAGCTTACTCCTCTATGCGGCGCACCAGGCGTTGCCAGGCATGGTAGTCGCTGTAACCGTCAGGACCCCTTATGTCCCTCATTGGGAAATAGAAGAGGCGGAGTCATTTGCACAGAGCCATTCTATTGCCCACAAGATACTCGACCTTCCCGTTCCCGTGTCAATTCTTCAGAATCCCCGGGATCGCTGCTACCTGTGCAAAAAAGATCTGTTTTCAGCAATTCTGCGGGAAGCTGAAAAACGTCAGGTGAATACCATATTGGAAGGCTCCAACATGGATGACCTGAATGATTATCGACCGGGACTGAGAGCGCTTCAAGAGCTATCTGTTGTCAGTCCCTATCTTGGGTTGAAAATAACCAAACAGCAGATCCGTGAACTGGCGAAATACCTGGGTCTCGATAACTGGAATAAACCCTCGAATGCCTGTCTGCTCTCCCGCCTGCCCTATGGTACCACGATTAATGACGCACAGCTGCAGCGTATATCGGATGCCGAGCAGGTCCTTCGCGATCTGCAGCTGCATGGTTCACGGGTGCGGAGTCACGGGGATATTGCCCGGGTCGAGGTGCCGGTTGAGCAGTTTGCTGACATTGTCTCTTCTGCCCTGCGCATCAAGCTGGTTGAAAAGCTGAAAGCATGCGGCTACCTTTATGTGACACTTGACCTTGAAGGCTACCTGAGCGGGAGCATGAACAGGAATATCACCTGAGGCCGTCTGTCGGCTGCTGACCGCGCTGCTTCGTTATTTTGATCTGATTGGGGACTACACAGGAGGTGCTGTCCTTTTCATGATAGCTGCCACCATTCTGTTCGCAGCTGCACGATATTGGCGATCCCAGATGCTGGTACATGCGACGGAATACCTCAGTTCTGTGTGGCCGCTCTGGTTTGGTACACCTGTAATCCTCAAGACAGCACCCATTGATCCGCGTAGTCTGTTTCGCGGCAACTATGTGCGGCTCAATTACGACATCTCCACTATCAATAAAAACGTGACCAAGAAACTCTTCAAACGCAGTGAGGTGGGTTATGTGACCCTGAAAGAAGGAGAAGGGTTTTTTATCGCCACTGGAAT
Organism: Desulfocapsaceae bacterium; assembly: GCA_963675545.2. Lineage (GTDB taxonomy): Bacteria > Desulfobacterota > Desulfobulbia > Desulfobulbales > Desulfocapsaceae > MADRE3. The sequence goes on along the minus strand of CAXXRX010000002.1, from coordinate 4,916,275 downwards.
GTATCACAAAAAGCCAAACTCAGGTGTCTACATTAGAGGTCGCATTGCTGGTGTGGGACGCAGTTATCGAATGAAGTACGGTATCGAGGCATACTTCATGCCAAAAGAAAATGCCCAGAGAGCAGAACGACCTGTGCGTGAAGGTGCACATGCTGAAATCTATCTTCTCAGCAGTGGAAAAGCCGCTATCGCCACATTAAATTGCAAGTCAGGTGACTGTTGGAACTGAGGTTACAATACGGTATTAGATTGGGTCATATGTCGTTTGGATATGGATTGTATTGAGTGAGAATCTACCGCCAGTGCATTTTAAATCGATCGATATGTCAGGAAAAATGTGTCGCTGTTTGACAAGCACACAAAGTGAGATTAGTTGTTACCGAATATTTGGTTATAAAACAAATATATCCTGCCCAAAGATTTTTGGATTATTTTTATGTAAACATTGACCACTTGATTTGAAAAGAATTTTAACCTTGGGAGAAGACAATGAAACGTATCATGCTTGCCGCATTGTTTGGCGTTATCCTCACCTGTGGAGCCACAAATGCAGCGGACAAACCCAACATTCTGGTCATCTGGGGTGACGATATCGGCACCTGGAACATAAGTCACAACAACCGCGGTATGATGGGATACAGGACGCCCAACATAGACCGCATCGCCAAGGAGGGTGTCGGCTTCACCGACTACTACGCCCAGCAAAGCTGTACGGCCGGTCGCGCGGCGTTTATCAGCGGCTCGGTGCCGGTACGAACAGGCATGACCAAGGTCGGTATGCCCGCCGCCAAAGAAGGCTGGCAGAAAACCGACGTGACCATGGCCACTGTACTGAAGAGCCTCGGTTATGCCACCGGCCAGTTCGGTAAAAACCATCAGGGTGATCGCGACGAGCATCTTCCCACGATGCACGGCTTTGACGAGTTCTTCGGCAACCTCTATCACCTCAACGCTGAGGAAGAACCCGAGAACCGTGACTATCCCGCCGACTTGAAGCTCGCCAACGGCAAGACCTTTCGCGAGGTCTTCGGGCCGCGCGGTGTGATCAAATCCACGGCCGACGGAAAGGGGGGGCAGACTATCGAGGACACCGGCCCACTCACGAAGAAGCGAATGGAGACGATTGACGAGGAATCCCTCGCTGTCGCCAAGGATTTCATCAAGCGCCAGCACGAGGCAGATGCGCCGTTTTTTGTCTGGTGGAACGCCACGCGCATGCACTTTCGCACCCATGTCAAAGATGAACACACAGGGATCAGTGGTCCAAGCGGTGACGAGTACCACGATGGCATGGTCGAACACGACCGCCATGTAGGCGAACTGATCGCCCTTCTGGACGAGTTGGGTATCGCCGAAAACACCATCGTGATGTACTCGACCGACAACGGGCCGCATTTCAACACCTGGCCCGACGCCGGCACTACGCCGTTTCACGGTGAGAAGAACTCTAACTGGGAAGGTGCCTACCGGGTTCCTGCATTCGTACGCTGGCCTGGAAAGTGGCTCGCCGATGAAACCCTCAACGGCATCGTGGCCCACGAGGATTGGCTGCCCACTTTTGCCGCAGCAGCCGGAGAACCCGATATAAAGGAAAAGCTGAAAGCGGGCGTCGAGTTGAACGGCCGCACATACCGGAACCACCTCGACGGTTACAACATGCTCGATTATCTCAGTGGCAAAGCCAAGGAGTCGCCTCGGAAAGAATTCATCTATGTTGATGACGGTGGAGCCATCGCGGCACTTCGCGTTGGAGACTGGAAGGCGGTCTATCTCGAAAATCGTGCTGACCGTTTGCAGATCTGGAAAGAGCCGTTCGTCGGTCTGCGAACACCGGATCTTTACAACCTGCGCCGCGACCCGTTCGAGAAGGCAAAGATCGGCTCCAATACCTACGAAGACTGGTATATCGATCGTGCCTACCTGCTTGGCCCGATGCAGGTCGTTGCCAGCCAGTTCCTCATGACTCTGAAGGATTACCCGCCAAGTCAGACGCCTGGTGACTGGAGCCTGTCCACCCTCGAATCACAAATCAAGAACATGACCGTGGGCGGAAATTAAACCCATTGTTCTGACGAGGCACCCGCACCGGGTGCCTCGTCTATCACTTACTTTGTCACTGCAACGGGAGCGCTGTGAAAGCATGTATGTTAACGCTCCAGATCGCTCTGGTAAGTTTCCCACCTATGACTTCGGTGCCCACACATAGATCATTGGCATCGTGGAATGAAAGCGATTCCTGTGAACCTTTGCTTTGCCAGGTTCAGAACATAGCGTTTGGATTGTCATCGAATATCCAGCTCGGATATCCTACCTTATTCTGATTCAATTCCAGGGGTATATGGGTAATAATTTCTTTGTTCAGATTCATCACTATTGTCGATGAAATAGACGGGTTCAAGTTCAGATTTGTTTATTTTAAAATGAAAGACATCATTTCTTTGATAACTTCCTGAAACATCGTGGATTGCCTTAAAAGGTATTTCGCTGGAAATATCACATTCAGCGTAGACTATTCCTTCTTTATTGTCTTTGAGTACATCGCTGCAAATGGTTCCTGAAGGGCTGACAATCATTGAACCACCATAGGTGAGTTTATCTATTAAATCTCTGACTTCTTTGTTACCCTTTGATAATACCTGATAGCCTTGCTCGTCAATTGATTGTGAGGACACAACAGTAAACACTTTGCCCTCATACGACATTGAACAAGCACGAACAAAAAGTGTATCAAAATAGTCCGGCCCAGCTGACGGATTACGCGAAGTAGGGAAAAAAGGAGGGTATGTTGAGATATGAATTTGTTCACCTTGTGAAATGAGTGCATATTTTGCGAGTGAATTCGTATTTTCTCCGCAAATAAGTGCTCCAATACGACCTATTTCTGTGTCGTGAACATTCATTGTGGACCCATCGCCAAATGACCAGACAAGTTTTTCAGACCATGTTGGAAGTAATTTTCTGTGTCGTGCAACCGTGTTCCCATTCCGATCAAAAATAAGATTTGTATTCCACAGGACACCGATGCTTTGCCGGGGTGCTTTTTCATTAACCCCGATTGATAAAAAAACGTTGTTATCTTTTGCAATCTGTTGAAGCTCATAAAATGCAGGACTTGGAATTTCGATAGAATTCTCAACCAATTTCTTGAATAAATCAAGTTGATCTATAGGTGCATGCAGATGCACCCATGAAGGAAAACCGGAAATAAAGGCTTCAGAAAATACTACAAGATCAGCGCCATTAGCTTTAGCTTCTTCGGTTAGCGTACGCACCTTCTTGATAGAAGCATCTCTGTTATTGTAAACCGGGGCAGCTTGGACTACCGCGATTGTCGGTTTTGGATACGTATCGCCATCTGTTTCCAGTTTATTAATCCCTTTCATTTATTCTCCTCCACTATTTTACAACATTGTTTTGACTGGCCCCAGAGCACCTTGGTCAGCTTGATGACGTCGCACGATGGGGAACTTAAGGTTTTTGATCTTTCTGCTGTTAAAAATTCTTCTATCGGACCAGGTATGTAAATGATCAGGAGCCGTATACGAGGCCCGCACGTAAGGTTCTGCGAGAGGGATGAGGTGAGAGTTATAAACTCACCTCACCCTACTCGATAATTGTAACTCAGGTGATTGTTAGAATTGAGGTTACAATAAGGAATTAAATGGGCTCATATGTCGTTTGGATATGGATTGTATTCATCATATCTAAGAATCTTTTTGGTTGGGTGATGCTTCCCATCGTCAATAATATATTTCTTACCTTTATCTTCAAATGCACAAACAGCATGCCAATTTCCAAGGCCTATTGGTGGTTTCTTCTCCATCCAAGCACGATAACCATTTGTTCTTAGTGCCTTAGCTATAAATTCGGATATGTACATGCACTCACCCTTTTTGTTATTGAAAACATACCTGGCATCACCTGAATAGTACTTGTAATCTTTTATATACCAGTAATACTGATACGTTATTTGATTGAGAACGTAGTAGTGAACAAGCTCGGGCGAGTTTAATCTGTCTAGAACTTCATCGAAATTACTCCACTTGTGTTTTTTGTAATTCCTTTCAACAAGTTGAATTGCCCAATCAGCGAATTTTTCAGGCGATGTGGTTACTTCGTTAATAATGATCTCGCTTGCCAGTTCGGGATTTTCATTAACTCTCTTTCTTAACTTCTCTCGCATCTCGGGGTCATTGCATGAATCAATAATCTTTGAGGAAGATGCTGAACCAAAGACAGGCGCATATACCCACGCCCGATCAAGTAAATATTCAAGGTTGAATGGATTAATAGACTCTTCCATTGCTGATAATTGATCACGCATCGCCAGCCAAAATATTGCTTGTAACGGAGAGCAATATTTTCGATAATCCGGTAGTCCGACGTTCTTCATCTCTGAAAAAGCAATATTGAATGCCGCTTCGTTCTCTTTGTAAAAACTAGAAAGGGTGTTGAGTCCAGCTCTGTCGTCTAAATCTATTCCGTCTTGAATTTCGGGTAGCTTTTTAATTTCATTCGCTAATTCTGTGTTGTTACCCGTTATGTACTCGAGTTCATTAATGGGCCCGGTTACTGGAACATTAGGTTTGTTTGGCTTTGCACAACTGGTAAGGGATACTTGAAGAACGATAGCAGCAAGCAAGACAATTACTTTGTAAGAGTGAGCTTTGATCATTGATTCTAAATTTTCTTTTATTTTACGGTTACGCATAATGAACCACCCCGCCTCAAGCGGACGGGGTATCGAAATTGTTTTACGCCAAAGGGGCTGGGTCTTAAACCCGAGCTAGACATAGACGCTGCAAGCAAAGCAAATGTTGTTTTCTTCATCTTTTTTCCTTTCTTGAGGGTTTGAGGAATCTGTAGACCGGTTGTTATTTTACCAGGGAAGAGATGATGTCTACTATTTTAGACTGTTGTCTGACAGTGGGGACTGATAAAACTTGAACATTAAACTAATTTCTTATTACTGTAACCCATAAGCATTACTCTACGGTTTAAAAATTACAATAAAAAATATCTTAAAATATTTGTAACTTACGTCATTCATTTCTTGACAAAGAGGTGAAAAATTCCCTAACCGGACATTACTGTTGCGACATAAGAGGATATATTAAACATAATTGCAACCGCACGCACCCGGAAACGAGGCCACGCCATGCCAGGCAGAGACTTGCTACCTTTCCAGCTTTCAGTGCCGGACTCGGTCTTAGACGATCTTCGGCAGCGCTTATTGCGCACCCGACTTCCAGACGAACCGCCGCTGACGCCCTGGTCTACAGGAACAAGTGTTGACTACCTGAAGCAGTTGCTGGACTACTGGCAAGAAGGTTACAATTGGCGAGAACATGAGGCGAGGTTCAATGAAATCCGCCAGTTCAAAGTTCAGCTCAAAGAGATAGATCTGCATTTCATTTACGAGGAGGGCAAGGGGGCTAAGCCGATGCCGCTTCTGCTTTCTCACGGTTGGCCGGGTACGGTGGTCGAGTTCTTTAAAGTGCTTCCCATGCTCACCGATCCGGCTCGTTTTGGAGGAGATCCCGCTGATGCGTTTACTGTCGTTGCTCCTTCGCTGCCAGGCTATGCGTTCTCATTCAAGCCGGGACAGAAGCGCTTCAGCATCGAGGATATCGCTGAAGTATTTGCCACGCTGATGACTGACGTGCTGGGATACCAGCGCTTCGGGGCTTGCAGCGTGGATGGTGGAGAAATTCCGGACCTGGACTGATTGTGATGGAGATCCCGAAGCTGCGCTTTCCAGGGATGAGATACTCACTAACATTATGCTATATTGGGTCACAGGTGCCATCGGCTCATCGTTCTGGCCTTACTATGCCCGCATGCACGGGCCGTGGCCAATTCCACAAGGCTCGACGATCGATGTGCCTATGGGCTATGTAGAGTTTCCTAAAGAGATCCTGCGTCCGCCGCGCTCGGTGGCCGAGCGCATATATAGTGATATTCGCCGATGGACGGTGATGTCGAGAGGCGGCCATTTTGCCGCGCTCGAGCAACCAGTTTCGCTGGTTCAGGAAATACGAGCCTTCTTCAGGCCCTTTCGTTAGAGATGTTTGATCCCCTTTCTGTATCATACCAGGCCAATGATCTGCTGTTTGAGTCCCAAAAAAGGCGGCAAAGCATTGCCTATTGTTTTAAGCGCCCAAGTCTTTCTACTCAGCTATTGAAAGAGGAACTATTATGCAATTTTGGAAACGATTTGCTCTAACTTTAGCCGCCATGCTTCTCACCAGTTTTCTGGTCGGCCTGCTCTGGCAAAAAATTTTCGACATTTCTTTGCCCAGCTACCTCGGAGGAGTAATCGGTGGATTGACGGCAGTACCGGTATGGGAGTTTCTCAAGAGATATAAATCGAAAGAATATGCCGGTAAATCTTAAGACATTGCCACAATCGTGGATACAATTCGGCTTCTGAGAAAGACTGTCAGCGACTGCTTTTTTCAAGAACCGTCACTGTTTCGATATGGTGTGTCTGGGGGAACATGTCGAGCGGCTGGATTGTTTTTACCGTAAACCCTTCCTGCTGTAGTGATGCCAGATCCCTGCAGAGTGTCGCCGGGTCACAGGAAACGTAGACGAGTCGCTTCCTGCTCAGGTGGGAAAGCAGCGGTGCCATGTCTGCCATACCTTGGCGCGGCGGGTCACAGACCACAGTATCAAAACGTTCTCCTGAGGCAGCCAGTTTGTTGCAGGCTGTCGCAACATCTGATTTTTCAAACAGTATGTTGGACAACCCGTTGTATCTGCAGTTATAGCGGCCGCTCCTGATTGCTGCCCCCTGGGACTCAATACCGTGTACATGCGCCATTTTTTTTGCCAGGGGCAGAGCAAAGTTGCCCATTCCGCAGTACAGATCAAGGAGCCTGTCTGAAGGTGATGGTTCACAATATTTAACAACAAGCTTTATCAATGTGTAATTCTGTAAAATGTTGACCTGGCAGAAGCCGCCTGCTTCCCAGAAGAGTGTCAGTGGAGTTTTTCCGGGGACGGTCATACTTAGGGAGCAATCGTTTCCGTTCGCTAAGGTACCATACGGTCCTTCCATGGAAAATTGCTGTCCCTTCAGAAAAACACGGGTACCAGGTGCATGCTCCTGAGCAACTGCGAGTGCTGCGTTTCGGTCACCAGGCCGAGGTTTTCTTTTTAAATGAAAGATAAAACAGATTGTGGAATCGGCAGGGTTGAGAAGGATATCGATTGCTTCCAGGATGGGAGCGAGGGAGCGAAATGCCGAAATACCAGGTAACAGCTCGACAGCTGAATTGATGTTTTCAGGAGCAAGAAGACAACGTTTTATCGGGACGATATGATGTGACCTGAAGCGTTTGAAACCAATATTGTTTTTCTCAACGTGCAGGCGGATCCTCTGGCGGTAACCAAATTCCGGAGTCGAGGGAAGAACCGGATTGATTAACGGGGCAAGGCTCCTGACAGATAGTGATGGATTTCTCCCAAAGAGATCTGTGAGTATATCTTTTTTGAGTAAACATTGACTCCGGTAATCTACATGCTGCAGGTCGCATCCCCCACATTCCGAATAATAGGCGCAGGGGGCCGTCACCCTGGTGGAGTGAGCGCTGAGAACCTTTTCAACAATTCCATAATTAAGATTTTTCAGTGCCTCCACGATTTTTATTTCAACCGTTTCACCGGGAAGGCTGTGACGGACCAGAACCGTCTTGCCGTCTTCGGCGCAACACAGGCCGTAACCGCCATTGACCACTTTTTTTATGGTTGCCGTGGTGTTTTTATTGGGGTTCATCTCAGTAACAGACTATAATGGCCCGATGTCTTACAAGTGGCTTCATTCGTGCCTAGTATCCGATATTCGTCAGTTCATGTTAACCAGCTCTTGTTTATAATACAGTATCCTTGTCTTCTCGAACCCTCATTTTTTGTGTCTTGTTTGTTCTTTTTACTGCAGCGGGCGGCTGGTGCACCGGTACGCTGAGTGTCGAGGTCGATGGTGTGGAGGGGAGGGCATACAGAAATGTTATGGCCCGTCTGCGCATACATATTTACAGTAAAGACAGTGAATTGACAGAAAGCGAGATACGGCGGCTCCATCACCTTGCCGAAGAAGATATAACGTCTGCGCTGCTGCCGTACGGGTATTATTCAGCAAACGTCCGATCGACACTTGAAAAACAGGAGGGAATCTGGCTGGCCCGCTACACTGTTTTACCCGGAGAGCCGGTACGGCTCAGGTCATTTTCACTGCAGGCAGAACCTGCTGCCTGCAGTGAAAATGACCTGGGGGATATCCGTTCGCTGTTTACCTTGAAAGAAGGGGATATCCTCCGACAGCCATTCTATGAGGAGGGGAAAAAGGCACTCCTTAGGCAAGCGCGTTCGCAGGGGTACCTGGATGCTGCCTTTACGACCCACCAGATCCGCATTTTTCGCGAGCAGAATGAAGCCGAGGTAGAGCTGGTTCTGGATTGCGGAGCACGATATCAGTTCGGTCCTACCATCAGTGAGCAAACCATTATAACCGAGACGCTGCTGGCCCGTTACCAGTCATATGAGCAGGGAGACAACTTCAGTCGCCGGAAATTATTTGACCTGCAGCGTGATCTCTACAGGACGGGTTTTTTCAAAAATGTTGTGATCGAAAGCAAAACTGATAACCCTGAAGAATTTGAGATTCCTGTCTCTATTCGTATTGAGCCGCTTGATAACTATAATCGCTACAGTTTCGGTATCGGTTACGCCACCGATACCGGAGCCCACGCCCTTTTTGAATGGGAGAACAAACTGCTGAACCAGTATGGCCATCGTGCCGATATAGCAGCATTGTTCGGAGAGCTCGAGAAACATTTTCTCGTTGATTACATGATTCCAACAGGAGATCCTCGCTTCAACAGTATCGTTTTGACTGGATTGATCGACCAGCAGAAATGGGAAGACACAACCACGAAACTTTACTCGTTCTCCACAGCGTATGAGTACACGACACCTGAATTTCACTATGCATATTCTCTCGAGTTACGGGACGAGGACTATCGGGTGGGAGACACCAAGGGCAGCAGCCTCCTGCTCATGCCTCACGTTCTGGTTTCCTGGGCGATTGCCGACGATGTCGTCAATACGACGAATGGTCTGCGGGCATCTGTTTTTCTTACCGGGGGCAGTGATGATATCGTCTCCGATGCCACCTTTCTGAAGCTGCGCGGGGATGGCAAGCTTATTCTCAGTCCGTTTGAAAAATGGCGGCTTATCGGGCGGGGAAGTATCGGCGGGATACTTGTTGATTCGGTTGAAAGTATACCGCCGTCCCTGCGATTTTATGGCGGTGGCGCCAGCAGTGTCCGGGGCTATCGCTACAAGTCGCTCGGTCCTGAGGATACGTCGGGAACCGTGATTGGCGGTACCTTCCTGTTAACCGGAAGTGTTGAGGCAGAAAGAGAAATCGCAGAGTTCTGGCGGGCTTTCATGTTTTACGATGTCGGCAACGCGATGGATGACATTTCGGTTGACCTGGCGCATGGTATCGGTGCTGGTGTTGGCCTGGCATTACCGTTTGGACAGGTGCGGCTTGAGTTCGCCTACCCACTCTCGGACGATGGCAGTTCACAATATATTTACCTGACAGTGGGAGCCGATCTGTAATGAAACGGGCTCTGGTTCTCCTGCTGGCGTTATTCCTGCTGTTCTGGGGCATGCTCTGGTTCGTTTTCTTCAGCAGCTCCGGGCTCGCGCTTGTGCTGCGCACCGCCGGCTACTTCATGGGAGAAACCTTGAGCGTAGAAAACTCAGCAGGAAGCATCGCCGGGGGATTGAAGCTGTCGGGATTGAAGGTTCACTCCGACAGTGTGGATATTGCAGTTGAAGAGGTCTCGGTTGACTGGGACTGGCAGCTACTTTTTCGGAGGGAACTCCATATCACATTGATCTCCGTGAAAGCACTTGATGTTGTCATGCGGGCTTCTGCTCAAAAGCAGCCTGCAGGGGCTCAGCCATCGTTTGAACTGCCATCATTTGCGATCCCACTCACGTTGACAGTGGACCGACTTACCGTCGATAGTGGCGTTGTCAGACAGGGTGAGCGCGAGACACCGTTGTTTGTCCTGGACCGGCTTGACGTGCAGGTGGAAGCAGATGAGCGGCAGCTTGCTGTGAAAGAACTGGTGCTCAGGAGTCCTGAAATTGACACAACGCTGAACGGTAAACTGACATTTGGCGGAGATTGGCCGCTTGAATTCCAGGGAGAGTGGCAGTACCGTACCGACAGCTATGCCCCCATGGCGGGCAATGCCAGACTTTCAGGAACAGTCGCTACAACGGGGTTCAAGGTATCGCTTTACGATCCGTTTCAGATAGATTTGGAAGGCGAAATAACCGACATTTTCAACGAGCTTTCCTGGCGGATGCGGGCAGACGTGGATCGTTTCAATCCCCGGCTGCTCTCGGCCGATTTCCCGCAGCTTACTGTCTCTGCAGAGGCCGAGGCGGCGGGTGGACTTGACTCGTATAGTGGGCGGATCAGTGCCACGGTCGATCCGGGTGCAGACCTGCAGCCTTCTTTTGATCTCCTATTTTCCGGCACCCAGTCGAGTCTGCATGTCGGGCAGTCGCTTGTTTCAGTCGACGGTAACGAAATTGCAGCGACGGCAGAACTGGACTGGAGCGATCATTTTTCCTGGAGCCTTGTGGCAAGGACAGAAGATTTTGAGCTGCCAGCCGCCGCCAGCCCGGTATCCGGGTGGGTGTCCATGACGGTACATGCTGATGGTGATTTCAGCGATGGTCCCGGCTATCACCTCGATATATCCGATTTTTCCGCAACACTTGATGGCTTGAACGCAGATGTTACCGGTGGACTCATACTTGACGGCAACGAGTCCGGGTTGACGATTGCCTCGTCTGGTTTTTTATTGGCTGACGGGCACCTTGAGATTACCGGTCAACTGCGATGGCAGGACAACTTCAGCTGGGATGTGCGTGCCCTGTTGCGATCACTATCCCCTGCTGTTTTTGAAACCTCGGTTGAGGGAGCAGTTAATGCTGAAATCAGCAGTAGTGGAGGAATCCTTGAAGATGATTTCTGGGGATCGGTTGAATTGAAAGATGTCTCAGGTATGCTGGCGGGATATGAGGTGTCCGGTGGGGGGGCAATCGACTACCGGGACGGGAATATTGTGATCAACAGTCTGCTTCTTGAGAACGGAGCGAATCATCTCCAGGTTGACGGCAGGGTCTCGGAAACACTTGAACTCTCATTTTCTCTCGAGGCTTCCGAGCTAAACAGGCTGATCCCTTCTCTTGGCGGGGCCGTGAATGCCAGAGGGACGGTTGCTGGCAGCAGAGATTCTCCCGAGGCGTCCCTGCTGGCAACAGCCGAGAATCTGAGTTATCTTGACTATTCGGCACAATCGCTTGCTGCGGATATCACGATTTCACCTGAGGGAGATGGTATTATTGATGCAGTCATTACTGCACAAGGCATAACAGCAGCAGAAAAGGAGCTCCGGCAGGCAACGGTTAACATGACTGGCTCAACCAACCAGCACCGGATTGAGGCAGAAATTGATTCCGACATCGGCAGGATTGAGCTGTCCGCTGCTGGAGAGGTGAGTGATGGACGGTTCTGGGACGGGAGTATTACGACCTTTCGTTTTGAACATCCCACATTTGGTATGCTGCGTAGCAATGCGGTCAGCTCGCTGGAGCTGTCAATGGAATCGGTAGTTCTCAGAGACTTCTGCCTTGATTCTGAATATGTTCGTTTCTGTGCTGCAGGATCGTGGCACGACCCCTTGCTGTGGTCTCTTGATCTTGCAGGTGTGGAGGTCGATACGGCGCTGCTTGAGAAATGGTCACTGACCGATATCGCCTGCAGCGGCAACGTCCACGGTTCAGCATCTGCTTCAGGTGACGGGGCAAACCTGTCTTCTTTGTCAGCACAATTTGTAGCCGATGAACTGCTGCTCGATGATGTTGAAATACCCTATTATGATGAATATAAATGGCATGATTCAACAGTCTCAATCAATCTTGACAACGGGCTGCTGAGTACAGAATTATCCACGCATTTTGTTGACGGCAGCGTTTTCAAGGGGAATCTTACTATCAGTGAATTTAAGGACTTTTCAGTACCACCACTGGATCTTGCTCTGGAGGGAAGTCTGCAGGCAATCGTAAACGATCTGAGTCCCCTTGGCATCCTGAGCGATAATTATCTGCGGCCGAGCGGACAGCTGACTGCTGATTTCGAGATCAGCGGTACCATCGGTGAGCCTCGTTTTGATGGAGAAATTAACCTTGCTGATGGGGCAATCCATATACCCGACCTCAATGTTACCGCGAAACAGGTCAACGCCTCTTTCAGTCTTGACAAGGGGCTGCTGAGAACAGAATTATCCACGCATTTTGTTGACGGCAGCGTTTTCAAGGGGAATATCGCTATCAGTGAGTTGAAGGACTTTTTCTCACCACCACTGGATCTTGCTCTGGAGGGAAGTCTGCAGGCAATCGTAAACGATCTGAGTCCCCTTGGCACCCTGAGCGATGATTACCTGCAACCGAACGGACAGCTGACTGCTGATTTCGAGATCAGCGGTACCATCGGTGAGCCTCGTTTTGATGGAGAAATCAACCTTGCCGATGGCGCAATCCATATACCTGATCTGAATGTTACTGCGGAACAGATCAATGCCTCGCTCAGCACTGAAAACGGAGCCGTTGCACTCACCGTTGAGGCACTGTCAGGCAGGGGAACGGCAAGCGCCGCGGGAGCGTTCATCTTTGCTGATGACAGCTGGTCAGGAACCCTCAACATTACCGGAAAAGATGTTACGCTGATCGACCAGAAAGACGTGCTGATCATAGCTGACCCTGATCTGCTGCTGGAGCTTGGGCCGGATGGAGGGCGTCTTTCCGGCACGCTCGCCGTGCCGGAGGCACTTATCCAGCCGGAGGAGATGAATGGCTCGGTATCGGAATCCGCCGACGTCATCATCGTCGAGAAAGAAGAGGCATCTTCCTGGCCCTTCAGCATGGGGCTTGATATTGTCCTTGGGGAAAAGGTCAGGGTCGACGGCTATGGTCTTTCCGGCAGATTAATGGGATCTCTTGACCTGGCTGACGGTAGAAGCGGGTCCCTTGTCGGAAACGGGGAGCTCTACCTTGTCGATGGTGAGTTCTCTTTTTATGACAGAAAACTTGAAATCACCCGGGGCAGAATTCTATTTAACGGTGGACCTGTAGATAACCCGGGTCTTGATGTGAGCGCCCGCAGAACAATTAAAGCAGAAGAGCTTGAGAAGGACGATATTATTGTCGGGGTAAATATTATCGGAAGTGTCGATGATTTAGAGATGGCGCTGTTTTCAATCCCTTCCATGGATGAAGCGGACATTGTCGCCTATATCGTCGTCGGTACCTCGATCTCTTCAGCAGACAGCAGTGAAAGCGGTGCCGTCGGGGCTGCGCTCAGTGCCATTACCATGAAGCAGGGCAATAAAATCCTCGGAAATATCGGGGGGCTTTTTCCCGTGGATGATCTCAAGCTCGAGGGAAGCGGCACAGACGGCACTTCCCTGGTTGTCGGCAAGCGACTGATGGATGATTTGTACATCAGCTATGATTTTAATCTCTACAAGAATGCGGGTTTTTTCAGAATACGGTATGATTTCGGTAAAGGATTTTCGGTTGAAAGTAAAAACTCTATTGATTCCAACCGCGTTAACCTGCTCTATTCCTTTGAAAGATAGAATCATCAGCAGGGGTGTGTGCGCTGTGTGGAACATCTTTTAATTGCATCGCAGAAAAAAGGGGTATGCCATGGGATTGCAGCAATCAATTACTGCAGAATTGCAGACAGCTATCAAAAGCAGAGACAAGGCCAGGACCGGCGTGGTCCGGATACTCATCGGTGAGTTCCAGCGCCAGCCTGAAAAAATCTTGAGCGATGAGCAGGTGGTCGGCATCATTAAAAAACTGCTCAAGTCAGAGCGTGAGCTGCTTGCCGCTTCGGGGCAGAGTTCCTCTGATTTTATCGATGTTCTGGAAGGATACCTGCCGAAGCAGGCCGGGGAAGATGAAATAAAGAAATGGATCGAGGAAAATATTGATTTTTCACAGTTTAAGAATAAGATGCAGGCCATGAAACCGATAATGGCACATTTCGGCAGCAGTGCCGATGGTAATCTGGTTAAAAACCTGTTACAGGCATCTGAGAAATGATGATAGTATGCCGGTGGTGCGGAAAAACCGGAAACATGAGGATACAGAACTGATGCATTTATATGAGACTGAAAAGGGTGACCGCTGGGTGTGTGAGTATTGCGCCCGGGAGGAGGCCGAGATGATAGCATCAAAAGGCTGGGAGTATATATTTGATCGTCAGGAACAGGACCTGGTCTGTTCAATCTGCGGCAAACCCCAGTTTACCCCTGACGATTAATTGCAGCAATGTTTTCGAGTTTCTGTTTAGCAATGCTGGGAGTGCTCCATGTTCGGCAGTAATAGCAAGAGAGAGCAGGTACTGATCCTGGGCCTCGGGGGTGTCGGTTATTACCTGGCAAAACGACTGCAGCATGAGGAATATGTTGTTACTGCAATCGAGCCGAGCCATGCGGGGGTGAAGTACGCTGATGAGAATCTCGATATCAGGGTAATCAGAGGCGGAGCCATGGACATAGACTGCTGGCGTGAGGCGGCAGCAGAGTCAATGTCTTCCGTCATTGCCGTTACCGATAATGACGCAATCAACATGATGGCCGCCCAGATTGCTGAAAAATTCGGTATTCCCAATAAAATTGCCCGTATCCGTTCGTTGCAGTTTGGCCTGAAGGATTCCATTCTCAGCTCGGAAGACCTCAAAGTCGATCTGCTCATCCACCCTGAAGAGCTTGTTGCCCAGGAAATTGTCAGGTTGATCAAGCTGCGAAATGCCAATGAAATCATTGACATTGCCCAGGAGCAGGTGCAGCTGTTTGCAGCCCGGATCGACGATGATTCTCCGCTGGCCAATAAAAAGCTTCGCGACATATCTGTTGAATATAATGAATTCACCTTCCGTGTTGTCGCCGTCGCCCGTGGCATCTCGACAATCATTCCCAGCGGTAACATGGAAATCCTGCCCCATGACCAGATCTTCGTCATGGTCGGAAAAGATCATCTGCAGGCGCTTATGGAGATCGCCGGTGTTTCCCAGGGGCGCAGGCAGCGGGTGATGATACTCGGCGGTGGGCTTATCGGACGACGGGTTGCCGACCTGCTCCAGAAACATGTCGAGATAAAACTGATCGAGGCTGACGAGGAGCGGGCTCAGGAGTTGTCGGATTCACTGCATCATGTTGAGGTGCTGCACGGAGACGGCTCTCAGTCTGAGATCCTGACACTGGCCGGAGTACAGGACGTTGATACCTTCATAGCCTCTACCGGTGAGAATGAAACCAATATCATGAGTTCTCTGCTGGCCAAGAACATGATCCTGCAGAAACGCGGCGGACCGAATGGTGGCACGGAAAAGACCATCGCCCTGGTGGACAAGGAAGATTATCTGGTTCTGGCTGCAACCATCGGGCTTGATATCGCCCTCAACCGCAAAATCATGGCGGCCAATGCAATATTAAAATATATCAGAAGAAACGAGCTGATATCGGTTGCCCACATGCACGGATTTGATACTGAGGTAGTGGAGCTTGTCGCCGCACCGGGCTCTCCGATTACCAGAAAACCGCTTTCCAGGCTTGATCCTGCCTACCAGGGAAAAATTCTTGTCGGTGCGGTGTTGAGTGGAGAGAGCTGGCAGGTAGCTGTCGGAAATACCCACATACAGGATAATGACCGGGTCATTGTTATCTGTCACTCCATGCAGCTCAATGATGTGAGAAAACTCTTTTCGGTCTGATTCGCAGTTTATTTTCTCCAGAAAGCCGGAAAGAAAATAACCAGGGCCGAGAACATCTCGAGCCTTCCAACCAGCATGTTCCAGGCGAGGAACCACTTGCCGAAATCGGAAATAAACCCGTAGTTGTGTGCGGGGCCGACACCATCAAAACCCGGCCCGATATTCATGAGGGTGGCGATGACCGCACTCATGGCTGTCGTGTAGTTCATATTGTCGGAGACAGCCATCACGCAGCCTCCCAGTAATACGAGAAAAATATTGACGATAAAGTAGCAGATGGCAAGGTCAATAACCCCGCGATCTATGGATTTTCCGTTGAGACGAATGGTGGCCACGGCCATCGGCTGAATAAATATCTTCTTTATCGCCGCATACATGTATTTGCAGATAATCGTGTAGTGAACAATCTTGATGCCGCTCGTAGTTGAGCCGGCGCAGGCTCCGATGAAACAGACAACATAGAGAAACATCTGTGCAGCGTGCGGCCAGAGTTCGTAATCTGCGGTTGTAAAACCGGTGGTAGTGAGCAGTGAAACGATCTGGAAGGTACCGAAGCGCAGGGCTGTTAAAAAATTCGGATAGGTACCGCTCAGCCACAAAGAGAGAGCAGTCGCTCCGCAGAACAGCAGCAGCAGGGAGATATACCAGCGCAGTTCCGTATTGGTCAGAAGGGCCTTGATATCGCCTTTCAGCAACCGGTAAAACAGCACAAATGTCATGCCGCCGAGCACCATGAAAAGAATCGTGATCCAGTCAAAATAACTGCTGTTGTAGTGACCGATGCTCAGGTTCTTGGGGGAGTAGCCGGACGTGGAAATGGTACCAAAAGCGGTGCACAGCGCGTCAAAAAGATCCATGCCGCCGACAGCAAGAAGCATAGTCTGGGCGATGTTCAGACCCATGTAGATAGACCAGAGCCAGATCATCGCATCTTTATTCCTGGCAATGAACTTGTCCCTGGTGATCACCTGTCCGGGGCTCGATTCCGCCCTGAAGATTCTCACCCCCCCCATACCGTGGGGGAGGAAAATGATCGTCAGGGTGAGAAACCCCATACCGCCGAGCAGGTGGGTCTGACTGCGCCAGAAGAGCAGGCCGTGGGGCAGCGCTTCGATATCCGTAAGGATTGTCGCTCCGGTTGTCGTGTAGCCGGACATCATCTCGAAAAAAGCGTCCGTGAAAGAGGGTATCGAACCGTGAATCAGGTATGGCAGGGTTGACAGGGCGGAGATCACCACCCAGCTGAACACGGCGATAAAGATACCATCTTTTATGGAGAGTTCGTTGTTTTTCCTGAAAAACCAGCGCAGCGGTAATCCCAGTAAAAAAATGACTACCGCCGACAAGGAGAGTGCGAAAAAGTCGTCTTCTCCATACATAACGGAGCAGATGACGGGCAGGACCATAGATCCTCCGGTAACCAGAAATAACGCACCAATAACATAGGCGATTGATGCCGGGTTCATGGGCGGAGCTCCTTTTTATTGTATATATGACCTGCTGAATGCCAGCGAGATTGCTGGGCTCCACTATAAGAAATGCACATGGACATCGCAAGCGCATTCACCTGCAGAGCCGGAAACGCTCAGGAACAAGATTAATCAGTTTTTCAATGATTCCCTTGGTTGTAATTCTACCCGCGGTTTTTTAAACCGAATCATTCATTTATCTTACCAGGCTAACGAGAGGAATAGCTTTCGAGATCAATGAATTGCGCAGTGTAAAAAAAAATGCTTAGCGATCCTTATATTTCCTGAGAACCTCGATTACATAATCAATGTCTGGTTCTTTGTGATCCGCATTGACCTGAAAACGAATTTCTTCATCGCCTTTTGGAACTACAGGAAAGTTCAGACCTGTCGCCAGTATGCCGTGGTCTGCAAGGAACTGGACCAGCCCCGCTGTTTGAGAAGTGTCCCGAACCATGAGGGGAACAACAGGGTGGTCACCTTCAATCGTCTCATAGCCGCATTCAAGCAAGCCTGCTGCAAAGCGCTTTGTCATTGCCTGCAGATGCTTCAGAATTTCAAGGCCCTTGGGGCTGTCCAGCAATTCCAGTGCTGCACGGGCCGCCCTGGCTTCAGCTACGGTGATCGGGTTGGAATAAATGTACATAGGAGCGGTCTGGCGCAGATAGTCTACAATTTCATGTGATGTGACGACATAGCC
The DNA here is from genome assembly GCA_963675545.2 of Desulfocapsaceae bacterium. Taxonomy (GTDB): domain Bacteria; phylum Desulfobacterota; class Desulfobulbia; order Desulfobulbales; family Desulfocapsaceae; genus MADRE3. The sequence goes on along the minus strand of CAXXRX010000002.1, from coordinate 4,898,229 downwards.
GCCGTTAACGCCAAAAGCCTTGCCCAGTGTACCGATGATCAGGTCAACTTTTGCTGCGCAATACTGCTCTGTTCCTCGGCCTGTCGGACCGAAACCACCAACTCCGTGAGAGTCATCGATGATGGTGATCAGCCCTTCATCAAACTGATTTTCATATCTTGAGCAGATCTGGGCGAATTCCTTCAGGGGAGCATTATCACCGCGCATGCTGAAAACACCGTCGGTGACAACAAGGGCTCTTTTTGCTTGTCCGACCCATTCTTTAAGCTTTGCTTCCAGGTCCTCCATGTTGTTGTGCCTGTAGATGGCCTTGCCTTGCGGGCGTGACAGGCGCATGGCCTGGATGATGCAGTTATGGTTCAGTTCATCGCTTATGTAGACAGTTCTTTCGGAGGCCAGGGGCACGAGTACTCCCAGGCTGGTCACATAGGCAGATGAGAAGAGCATAGCGGCCTCTTTTTCATGAAACTTGGCCAGTTTCTTCTCCAGGTCGGTATGTGCTTTGTAGGTGCCGCTGATGAAGCGAACCCCACCCGGGCCAGTTCCGAATTCTCTTACAGCATCTTCTTCAGCCTCGATCACTTCCGGTCTCATGGACATTCCCAGGTAGGAATTTGAATTCATCCTGATGAATTCTCTATCGCCGTATCCTTCAATAAAATATCGAGGACCATGAGTTTCGGTGGCAGGCTTGATACCTGTGACCACCATTTCCTTACCTTTGGCTGTTCCCCTGGTTTTGAGTTCATCAACAGCGGCTTTGAGGACAGTATTTAATCGATCGATAGACATCAGCTACTCCTGCCGTTGCAGTTTTTTTGAGAGTATTTCAAGCATATCTCCAGTCATCGTGTCCAGATCATAATCCGGCGTCCAGCCCCATTCTTCTCGGGCGGCGGAATCATCCATGCTGTTTGGCCAGGAAACAGCAATAGTTTCTTTAACTGCATCCACCTTGTAATCCATGGTGAATTCCGGGATGTGTTTGCGAATCGATTGAGCAATGATCTCTGGATCAAAATTCATCGCAGTGACATTAAAGGCGTTACGATGAATTAATTTCGCCGGGTCTGCCTCCATGATATTAATGGCGGCCTTTATCGCATCCGGCATATACATCATATCCAGAAATGTGCCTGCGGGTAGATCGCAGGTGTACTTTTTATGCTTTATGGCTTCATAATATATCTCAACCGCATAATCTGTTGTACCACCTCCGGGAAGCGTTTCATTGGATATTATGCCCGGGTAACGAACGCCTCGAGTGTCAATTCCAAAGCGGGTGAAGTAGTAATCACACAACAGTTCGCCGGCAACTTTTGTTACACCATACATGGTCGATGGACGCTGAATAGTATCCTGAGGTGTGCTGTCAAGTGGTGTTGTCGAACCAAATGCTCCGATAGAACTGGGAATGAAAACAGCACAATTGTGTTCACGGGCCACTTCAAGCACATTGTAGAGGCCATTGATATTTACATTCCAGGCCAGGGAAGGTTTGGCTTCGGCAACTGCCGACAGAATTGCTGCCAGATGATAGATGGTATCAACCTTGTATTTCTTAACGATATTTGCAACTGCTTCAACATTCAAGCAGTCAACAACCTCAAAGGGGCCGGAGTTCAGAAGTTTTTCAGTGGGTTCTGTTTTTCTACCTCCGGCAACCACATTGCTATCTCCGTGGCGCTTGCGGAGGGCCATGGTGAGCTCAGATCCAATCTGGCCTGTGGCTCCTGTTACGAGAATTGTTTTCATATGTTCCTCTCAGTGTAATCTTCAGGCAGCTGTGACCAATAATGTTTCACTATATCTGACTAATCCAGGAATTTCTTCAGAATAGCAATGTCAAAATGACATATTCCAACGCAGCTATCATAGAGTACTGCCTCAACTCGTTCGGCATCATCTATCTCTTTTCCCTACGAAAAGGTATTGCGGATAATGCACTGAGATAGACTTTCCATACCCTTTTCATCGATCAAGCCCTCCTTTCTGAGCATCTTGAGAATAGAGGTGCGGGACAACTCTCGTAAAGGTTTTAAATAGTTTGTGGAGCTGCAGGTGATATGCTAAAGTATCGCTGCACCAATGTGTTACTACGTGTCTGAGAATGGGGATGCATCATGAGCATATTTTATTTCAACGTGGAGGCGGAATTATGAAGGCAAGGTATTGGGCAGTTTTAGTGACGACAATAGCATGTTTTTTCACCGTATTTGCAGTTGCTGCTGTCTATGCCGGCGGAACACTGCGTGTTGCGTCCATGGGGGAACCTGCATCTCTTGATCCCCATAAAGTAAGTGGAACCTGGGAAAACTATGTAGTTGGGGATATGTTTGTCGGCCTGACCACGGAGAACCAGAAATCGGAACCGATTCCTGGAGTTGCAGAGTCGTGGACCATTTCAGAGGATGGCAAAACCTACGTGTTCAGCTTGCGCAAGAGCCAGTGGTCAGACGGAACGCCATTCACTGCCCACGATTTTGTCTACTCAATGCAGCGTATCCTGCTGCCGGAAACCGCAGCCGAATATGCTTCACTGCTCTATATCATTCAAGGAGCGGAATCACTTAATAAAGGTGAGGCAAAGGCTGATACCTTGGCTGTAAAAGCACTGGATGACGAGACCCTGGAAATAAAGCTGACAGGTCCGGCTCCTTACTTCCTGGCACTGCTGACTCATTATACCGCCTACCCGGTGCCCAAACATGTTATTGAAAAGCAGGGCACGCTTTGGACAAAACCTGAGAACATGGTTGTCAACGGACCCTATAAACTTGTCGAGTGGATTCCCAATACCCATGTGAAATTGACAAAAAACGATAAATACTGGGACATTGGCTCTGTCTCTCTTGATAATCTCACCTTTTTTACCCAGGAAGATCGTGCTGCGGTACAAAAACGCTTTCGCGCAGGTGAGATAGATGTGGCGATGGATTTCGCCTCAGATCAGATTGGCTGGTTGCGGGAGAACATGCCTGATGAAACCAGGATAGCACCGTACATGGGTGTCTATTATTATCCGATCAACAGCTCTGTCGAGCCGTTTACCGATGTGAAGGTTCGCAATGCTCTCTCAATGGCAATTAATCGTGAGGCTATTGTCGACAAGGTTCTGAAGACGGGAGAACTGGCCGCATATTCATTTGTTCCCCCTGGAGTTGCTTATTACGATAGTCCCGCGGAAGTTGCGTGGAAGGATATTCCGTTTGAGGAAAGGCAGAAAAAGGCAAAAGACCTTCTTGCCGAAGCTGGTTTTGGATCGGACAGTCCGCTTGAGTTTACCCTGCGCTATAATACATCTGAGAATCATAAAAGAATTGCGGTAGCGGTTGCTTCCATGTGGAAGGCAATCGGTGTAAAGGTTGAGTTATTCAATTCAGAGGTAAAAGTACATTATGCTGATCTTAAGCAGGGAGATTTCCAGGTCGCCCGGGCCGGCTGGATCGCCGACTATAACGATGCTCAGAACTTTCTGTATCTGCTTGAAACCCGTACCGGTGCCAATAACTACGGACGTTATTCCAACCCCGAATATGATGAGTTGATGCTGCAGGCGGAGGTGACCTCTGATCTTCAAAAACGCAACGAACTGTTGTTGAAGGCGGAGTCTCTTGCAATGCGCGATCAACCGGTTATCCCGATTTATCATTATGTGTCGAAGAATCTCGTGGCCTCCAAGGTTAAGGGATTTGTCGATAATCCTCAAGATATTCATCGCTGGCGCTATATAACCCTGGAATAGCAGCTTTTCATCGGTGCAGAGCTACGTTGTTCTGCACCGATGACTATAGATCCCTGCAGGCCTCAGAGTTATCAACCCAGGAGAATTTATGCTGTCTTATGCACTGCGTCGTCTTGCGAGTGCCATCCCTACACTGTTCATTATTATCACCATCGCCTTTTTCATGATGCGCCTGGCACCCGGTGGACCGTTTGATCGTGAGAAACAATTACCACCTGAGATTGAGGCAAATATACTGAAAGTCTATAACCTCGATAAACCGGTGTACGAACAGTATTATGACTACCTCAGGAATATAATCAGAGGCGATTTTGGACCATCCTATAAGTACCTTGATTTTACCGTCAACGACCTGATCATGACCGGTTTCCCGGTTAGTCTCCGTCTTGGGCTTTACGCAATCCTTCTTGCAGTTATTTGTGGTGTATCAGCAGGAACAATTGCTGCGCTCAAACAAAATAGCTGGTTTGATTTTATGGTGATGGGAGTTGCCATGACGGGAATTGCCATACCAAATTTTGTTATGGCTCCACTGCTGGCCCTTGTTTTTGGTGTGTATCTTTCATGGCTTCCGGTTGCCGGCTGGGGTGGGGGGGCGCTTCAGTACCAGGTATTGCCTGTTATAACGCTTGCACTGCCACAGATTGCCTATATCGCCAGACTGACACGGGGAAGCATGGTTGAAATTATGAACTCCAATTTTATACGAACTGCGCGTGCGAAAGGACTTGCCGAAAAAATTGTGGTTGTCAGACATGCCCTGCGGGGAGGGCTGCTCCCTGTTGTCTCATATCTGGGCCCAGCCACAGCGGCAGTTATTACCGGATCAGTTGTTATCGAGTCAATTTTCGATGTACCAGGCATCGGGCGTTATTTTGTTAATGGAGCTTTGAACAGGGACTATCCCGTTGTCATGGGGGTTGTTATTTTTTACGCCGTTCTGATCATTATGTTGAACCTTCTCGTAGATCTGATCTACGGTTTCTTTGATCCCAGGGTAAAGGTTGAATAGTGGGAAATAAACCATTCAAAAATGACGGGCTCGCTGGTCTTGACGTTTCAGAGAGTGTAAAAGGGCGAAGTCTCTGGGAGGATGCCAGGAGAAGGCTGTTTCACAACAAGGCAGCTCTTGTGTCAATGATCATACTCGGTATCATTGTAATTCTTGCCATTTTTGCTCCATATCTTTCTCCCTGGCCATTTGATGATCCTGACTGGGGATATGATTTTCCCGGACCTCCCAACAGTGAATTGAAACACTGGTTCGGTACTGATGGCAACGGCAGAGATCTTTTTGTTCGAACCCTGTATGGAGCGCGAATCTCTTTGATGGTCGGTATCATCGCAACATCGGTCAGTTTACTGATCGGTGTGAGTTACGGGGCAACGGCTGGGTTTATTGGCGGTAGAACTGACAATGTGATGATGCGTATTGTCGATATTCTCTATTCACTGCCATTCATGTTTTTTGTGATTCTGCTCATGGTCTTTTTTGGCCGTAATATATTCCTGATTTTTGTAGCACTGGGGGCCGTCGAATGGCTGACGATGGCGCGGATTGTCCGGGGCCAGACACTGTCGGTAAAGAAAAAAGAATTTATCGAAGCAGCTCACGCCGTTGGTGTTTCCAACCTGAAGATAATCTTCCGCCATATTATCCCAAATGTACTCGGACCGGTAATCGTCTATATGACGCTCACGATACCTCAGGTAATCCTGACCGAGAGCTTTCTGTCTTTTCTCGGACTTGGCGTACAAGAGCCGCTTACCAGTTGGGGAGTATTGATTTCCGAAGGTGCAAAACAGATGGAGTCTGCCCCCTGGCTGCTGATATTTCCTGCAGTATTTCTGGCGATGACTTTGTTCTGTTTTAATTTCATTGGGGATGGCTTGCGCGATGCCCTTGATCCAAAGGATCGATAATTATGCTCCTGGATGTTCAAAAGCTGACTACCCGTTTTCACACCCATGATGGTGAGGTATGTGCAGTAAATAATATAAGCTTTTCGGTAAATGCCGGCGAATGTCTCGGGGTTGTTGGTGAGTCCGGTTCAGGCAAAACGCAGGTCTTCATGTCAATTATGGGACTGCTCGCTAAAAACGGCAGTACTGAGGGCGCAGCATTTTTCAATGGGGAACAGATTATCGGAATGAGAATTTCAGAACTCAATCGGTTGAGGGGGGTTGAATTCTCCATGATCTTCCAGGATCCGATGACTTCCTTAAACCCCTATTTACGCATATCGAAACAGATGACAGAGGTTCTCGTTGAGCATCGTGGGGTAACTCAACAGGAGGCTGCACGTAAATCGATCGATTTACTGGATCTTGTTGGAATTCCTGAAGCCAAAAAGCGTTTTCGCATGTATCCGCATGAATTTTCGGGTGGCATGCGGCAGCGGGTAATGATTGCCATGGCGCTGCTCTGCGAACCGCAACTGCTCATAGCAGATGAACCGACTACAGCCCTTGATGTAACAGTTCAGGCCCAGATCCTTGATCTTATAGCACGACTTGGCAGGGAACTAAACATGGCAACAGTGCTCATTACCCATGATCTCGGGGTCATTGCCGGATTAAGTGATCGAGTCATTGTCATGTACGGAGGGCGAATTGTGGAAGAGGCTCCAGTTCGGGAACTCTATGCTGACCCTCAGCATCCCTATACGAGGGGGCTTCTGGATTCGATGCCCAGAATTGATGACGACAGTAACCAGAAACTCTATACGATCCCAGGACAGCCCCCGGATCTGCAGGCCCTGCCGTCAGGGTGCAGTTTTGTCCCGCGTTGTGAGTTTGCATTTGAGCGGTGCCGAACCGATATTCCTGAGCTGAGATCTGTCGATGAACATCGGGTAAAAGCCTGTCACCTGGAGAATCTGTCATGAGACAGGATACGCTTTCGCCCTCGACTGAACCGATTCTGTCGGTCCGTGATTTAAAAGTCTATTTTCCGATCTCAGTTGGCAGTCTTTTTTCTAAACCGATTCCGTTGAAAGCGGTTGACGGAATTGATTTTGACCTCTATTCCGGGGAGACACTGGGGATAGTCGGGGAATCCGGGTGTGGGAAGTCAACACTCGGGCGTGGTGTTCTGCAATTGCTCGATCTGAGTGGTGGGTCAGTTGTCTGGCTCGGTGAGCACATAGAGGGGTTGCCGCCCAGTCAGATGAAAGTTTATAGAAAACAGCTGCAGATTATATTCCAGGACCCGCTGGCTTCCCTTGACCCGCGTATGACCATCGGAGATATTATTGCAGAGCCGCTTACGGTTCATTTCCCGGAGCTTGACAATGGGAGTAAAAAACAGCGGGTGAAAGAGATGATGTCACGGGTGGGTTTGCTCCCGCTAATGATCAATCGTTATCCCCATGAATTTTCCGGCGGTCAATGTCAACGAATCGGTGTTGCCCGTGCCATGATCCTGGAACCAAAACTGATCATCTGCGATGAACCTGTCTCAGCCCTTGATGTCTCTATTCAGGCCCAGATTATAAACCTGATAAAAGAACTTCAGGAGTCATTTGGCCTCTCGCTTGTTTTCATCAGTCACGATCTTTCCATCGTGCGCCATATCAGTCACCGTATAATGGTTCTTTACCTCGGCAACATGATGGAGATTGCTGACCGAACATCTCTCTACTCCAACCCGCGGCACCCCTATACCAGAGCACTTATTTCTGCTGTTCCAATCCCTGATCCCTTGCAGGAAAAGAACAAAAGCCGACTGGTTCTGGAGGGAGATCTGCCGTCCCCTCTGTATCCACCATCCGGGTGTGTTTTTCGTACCCGTTGTCCCCTTGTAAAAGAGATCTGCAGTCAGGAAAAGCCGGAGTTTAAGGAGATAGGCCACAATCACCGGGTTGCCTGTCATTTCTGGGACCATCAGCTCTGATTTTCGCTGACGCTGCTTTACCGGTATTCGACAACATGAGTAGGTGCCATGATCCTGGAGTTAATCATTCTGCCTTATCTCGATGCCAACGCGAAAAGCCGTGCAGAGGAAAATAAAAAAACTACACGCAATTGCCTAACCGGATATTTCCGAGTTTTTTCTGCCTGAATATAAAAATATGCTTATCATCTCCTGCGTATCTAGTTCTGTCTTATGTTATAGTGACAGGCGACAAACACCAGACAACAAGGGAGATTTTGCAAATGGCAGATTTAAAGCAGCGAATTCTGGATATCATTCACAAACCGCAGATGGCAGCACTGGCAACAGTCACCGAACAGGGGAACCCCTGGGTCCGCTACGTGGTAACCATCGGCGGTGGGGATTTCTCCATGAGATGTGCGACCTTTGCCGGTTCACGGAAAGTGAAGCAGATTGAGAATGATCCGAATGTACATATAACCTGCGGTGTTACCAGTCTGCAGGAGATGAAACCGTATCTGCAGATTCAGGGACGAGCGAGGATCAGCAACGATAAAGATGAGCGGCACGCCTTCTGGAATGACATGCTTGAACCGCTCTTTAAAGGGCCCGATGACCCTGACTATCGTCTCGTTGTTGTCGAACCGTATCGTATAGAGTACTGCTCTCCGGGATCATATACTCCAGAAGTGTGGACCCGTTGAGTTAACTGTAGCTAACAAGAGAGGGAGCAGAGGTATGGAGAATTTCGTTGAAAACTACTGGCAGTTGCGCCTGAGGGCATTGCAGGAGCGGCTGGAGAAAAACAATTTTGAAGCAGTGGTTGTTCAGAGCCCGGAAGAGGCCACCAGGTATTTCATGGAAACCGTGCTGCCCGAGGTAAAACCACTGTCCCTTTCCTTCGGCGGTTCCATGACGCTGGGGGCAACCGGTCTGCTGGAGCGTCTATCCGCAGTAGATGATCTTGAAATTATTTCACCCAATGCACCGGACCTCTCGATTGAGGAAAAAATTGAACTGAGGCGCAGAGGTCTGCTTGTCGACCTTTATCTTTCCGGTACAAATGCAGTGACCGAAGACGGGACCCTGGTCAACCTTGACATGATCGGCAACCGGGTCGGGGCAATAACATTCGGTCCGAAAAAGGTTGTGGTGTTTGTCGGCAGAAACAAACTGGTAACAGATCTGGAAACGGCAATGTGGCGGATAAAAGATTTCGCCGCACCTGCCAATGCCATGCGGCTGGATTGCAAGACCCCGTGCGTCAAAACTTCCGAATGCGCGGACTGCAATAGTCCCGGAAGAATCTGCAACAGTTGGACTATTACCGAGAAATCCTTTCCGAAAGGCAGAATTACCGTCGTTCTGATAAACCAGGATCTTGGCTTGTAGAGCATCCGTAATTGTCTGCAGATGCAAATGGTGCGGCTGCCGAACGGTTTACATCATTTTCAGGTGTTCCGGAACCGAGACCATGGCGCCGCGTCTGGAGCAGACATAGGCGGCACGCTGACTGGCCTGCGTATGAATCGTTTCCAGCGGTAACCCCTGGAGATAGCCGATTGTCACTGCGGCGGTAAAGGAATCCCCGGCACCTACCGTGTCGACCACCTCGACGGGCACCCCGGGGTGTTCGGAGGTCTGGTCATCGGTCATGATCAGGCTGCCGGCACCCCCTCTGGTCAGGATCACCATCGACAGTGAAAAGCGCTGAATCAGGGTTTTAAGAACCGTCTCTTCATCCGGGACGATAGCGAAAAGATCTGCAAGCACGACCGATTCTTCATCGTTGAGCTTGACGATGTCAGCCTGCCGCAATGACTCTTCAATAACTTGAGCCGAATAGAACTGCCCCCGCAAATTCACGTCAAAAATCTTCAGGGTCTTTTCATCCAGCCCATTTATATACTCCTGGATGACCCGGTGTGACTGGTCGGATCGCTGGGCGAGAGATCCGAAACAGAGTGCATCAAGGTTTTTCTGGAATTTCTCGGCATCGCTGTTGATCTGCAGATAATCCCAGGCAACCTGTTCCGGGAAGTGGTAGGCTGCAATCCCTTCTGAATTCACCCGGATATCTACAAATCCGGTAGGATGATGAGCACTTATCGAGATCGCCGAGGTTGTCAGCCCTCTGCTGCTCAGCTCCTTCAGTGCTCTTGCGCCGCGTTGGTCGTCACCAACTGTCGAAACCGGAACCCCGGTGGCACCGAGTGCCGTGGCGTGGTAGGCAAAATTGACGGGAGCCCCGCCGAGCACTTCTTTATCAGGAAATACGTCCCAGAGTAGTTCTCCAATACCTGCAATAGTAAATTGACTCATGGCAGTTCCGTTAGATAAATGATTTACCTGAGACTACAATAAACAGCATTTTCTTTAAACAGTGTATTCTAGCCTTGCGGCTTAATATAGGCCTGCAGGTCAAGCAGATTGACCCGCGAGGTCAGATCAAGGCTTATCGGGGTTACGGAGATCACTTTGTCGACAGCGACAGTATAGATGTCGGTTTCCGGATCGAGGGCTTCAAGACCCGCCTTGATGACTGTTGTACCATCGCCAAACGTACTTGTCGGTCCCGGCCCCGACAACTCTTTGAAATAGTATGGAGACCTGGCCAGCCTTGTGAGCCTCCAGGGAGTAGCGGGCAGAGCGTTCTCAGGTACGTCGATTTTTAACAAATCTACATCAAACGGCAGTTTCCTGTCGAGCAGCAGGGTGGCAAATTTCTGTAAAAAATGTGCAGCTGTTGACCAGTCCTGCTCACTGTATGAATGATGATGTTCGACACCGGTCTGTCGTGACAGTGCGATAGCCGGAACCCCGAAACTTGAGGCCTCAAGGGCGGCACCGACGGTTCCGGAGCAAGTGATGTTAAAGCCGAGGTTTTCACCATAATTGATGCCCGATATGAGAAGATCGGGCAGCGAGTTGTCAAAAATCGTTTTCAGGCAGTGTCTGACCACAAGCGCAGGGGAGCCGTCACCATGGTACGCCCTTACTGCAGTGCCGTTTATCCTTAAATCGGCGGCGACAAGCCGGGCCTGCTTGTCGCCTGTCAGGCCACGTCCGGAACCGGTCTGCTGGTAACTGGGAGCAACAACCGTAACCGTTGCCAGATCAATTACCGCTTCAATCGCGGCTTTGAGTCCGGGCGAGGCGATGCCGTCGTCATTTGTTATCAGTATGTGTGGTTTTTTGAGTATCTGTTTTGTTACCATTGTCGTCTTATCTCATTATCATGGATGGTGAAGTTTGCACTGTTTTAGGTAGAAGTTGTTTCACGCTCATCGTCGAATTTTCATTCTGCACTGTCCTGAACGTCAGGCAACCCTGCCGGCAGAAACAGGCAGCAGCAGAGGCAGAGCAGGGATGACAGGACCGTAACCCAGAATATGGAGAAAACGCCGTCCAGTACCGCCTGTCTCAGCGGGATCTGCGCTTCGGCAGGTATGAAAGTGCTGAACTGGGGCTGCAGGAGTATTTCAATACTTTTTCCAAGGCGCTGGACCAGCTCCGCTGGAAAAAGATCAATGGCCTTTTCGAGGTTGCTGAGCAATCCGCTGGTTGCCAGACCTCCACTGATTCCGACTCCAATCGTTCCGCCAAGCGAGCGCCCGAACTGGTGCAGAGAGGTCGCGACGCCAAGGTCTTTTTTTTCAACGCTGTTCTGAACGATAAGCAGCGTCGACAAGGATACGAATCCCATGCCGATGCCGATGACGAGAAAAACAAGAAAACACTCGGTCATCGTTGTATCAGTTCGGAATTGCAGGGTTAACAATGAACCTGAAAGCAGTGTCAGCCCCCCTGCGACAGCGCCTTTTTTGCCCCCGCCATGGTCTGTGAATCTTCCCAGAAAAAGTGAACCGAAAGACCAGCCCAGACTCAGGGAGACCATGGCAATACCAACCTGCATCGGAGACAATCCCAGACCACCCTGGATATAGACGGGTGCGTAGGCAAAAAAGGCGAAGATGGTGAAACTGGAGAAAAATGTGGCACCGTTGCCGAGCGCAAAGCTTGCGTTGCGGAAATAATCGATATTGATAAACGGTTGACGGCAGCGCTTTTCTTCAAGAAAAAACCAGAAGCCGAGCAGAGCGGTAAGCAGTGAAATCAGGGCCATCTTCGCTGATATCCAGGGCAGGTCCCTGCCGCCGGTAATAAAGATGATCAATAATCCCAGGATAAAAGAGGAAAAGAGTGTCAGCCCTTTGATGTCAATGGCTACGTCTTTTGTTTTCGCCCGGGTCTCTTTGAGAAACAGGCTGATTCCGGCAAGGCTCGCCAACCCCATCGGTATATTGATGAAAAAGATCCATCGCCAGGAAAAGTACGAGACGATAAAGCCGCCAAGTGTCGGCCCGATCACGCTTGATATACCCCAGATAGAACTGGCAAAAGACAAGGTCTTTGCCCGCTGGCCCGGCGGTGCAACCTCCGAGAGGACGATGTAGACAAGGGCAAAGTTGCCGCCTGCGCCGATTCCCTGAAAGACTCTGCAGAAGATAAGAAATGACATTGACTGGGCCAGGCCGGCAGCAATCGAGGAAATGACAAAGAGCGAAATTGAAAAGAGGAAGAGATTTTTTGAAGGATAGAGATCGGCAAGCTTGCCGAAAATAGGCAGGGCGACAGCCCGAGAAAGAAAATAAACGGAGTAGACCCAGGCATAGAGGTGGAGCCCTCCCAGTTCGGAGACGATGGTGGGCATTGCCGCAGACATGATCAGCGCATCGAGGGCACCGAGAAACAGAGCCAGCAGTGCCGAAACGATAACAAAACTGCGCTCTCTTGTGCTCAGGGTATTCATCTCAGCTGACGGCTGGAAATGTCCTTGCCTGTCGAATCACGCATCTGCGCCAAAGGCACGGATCGAGGCAGTTTCGACAAAATCGGGGTTGAGGATATATTCTGCCTCATGTTTGTCGGTCAAATGAACCAGCAGATCCGATCTGCTGATATCGACCTCAAACAGTGTACCGCCGCCAAGTTCCGGGTCTTTCCAGCGATCAGCGTACCACAGGGCACGCTCCCGGTCCGGCGACCAGCTGAGGCTTCGAGCCGAACCGATCGTCGCTCCGCGATAGACGGTGGCGCGGGAGAAGGCCACCTGCTGCCCTTGTTCGTACAAGCGCTCTTTACTGCAGCGCCTGAAAAATTCTGACCAGGTGTCGATCTCGCTGGGGGTTGAGAACGGGCCGTTTCTTTTTCGATAGAGTTTCAGTACAGCTGTTTCGAGCGAACCGTCTGCCTGAAACGCGGCGATGTTGTTCTGCAGAAACTGGACATGGTCACGGCTGTTGAGTAACTGCATGGCCTTGAGAGCAGCTTGTTCCTGATCGAGGGCATGTTTGATCTTTTCAAGTTTCAGGCGCACCTGCTGTTCATGGCGCAGCTGCATTTTGTCGTTATCAAATGAGCCGAGGAAGTCTTCGGGCTGGTGAAGAAATCCGATCTTTTCAATATTCCATCTCATGATATTTCCCGCCGGTATGAATCACTTGTTTACCATTGCACCCACTTCGTAAGAAAACATAGTACCGTGATTGGTAAAAACAATAAACCGGCTTTTATCCATGCATTTTGAATACCGCCTTAATGCACCAGCATATGTTATTTTACGTAACGAAAGGTACGCTCAGGGGCTGGGAAACGCAGCAGGCAGACACCGGGCATTGAAGTGTCGATGTCCGCCCTGGGCTTCAGGAGAAGAGCTGTTATCAGAAATTAAACACCTTTGCCTCGGCTGCCATGTCAATCAGGTGGGGGCCTCCGTCGAGGCGCATATTGGTGTGAAAGCCTGCTTCGTCGAGCTGGCGATTATTGGCGCATGGCGTGCAGACACCAACTTCAACTTCAGCTTCAACGAGATACGGCAGGTAGTCGGCAGGGCAATCGCCGGTATCGGTTTTTGTTGAGCCGTCCCTGCCTTTGACCGCCCACTCGACACCGCTGTCGATCAGAAAGAGATTGACCACATGTCCCTTGGAGTGAGCGATTTTTGCAAATTGAAAGCACCGGGTAGCTTTCTCGTTATCGTCTGAACTTAAAATAAACAGAAAATGTGCCATGATATCCGCTCCTTTGTTGAATGGTGATGTGTTTCTTCTATCATCCACAGATTCAAATCAAAATCAAGACCACATTGTAGCCACGTTTGCAGATAATTTTAAAAGACCGGTCTGAGTTGGGGGTTGTCACCTGGCCGAGAGGTTATCATACAGGTCTGAACGATCGGGGAGGCATAGAAACACAGTTGATTCATCTATTCCTTCTCGCGATAGCCAGACTAAACATGGGTAGAACTTCATCAATTTGCTTCTTCAAGTAACCAGTTTCGAAAAGCGGCAATTCGAGGAGTAGATACCTTTTCATGCATTGTTACAACAAAGTACGACTGCTCTGAGGGAATGGCCTTGCCAATGGGGGTAACTAGATAACCTGAATCTATATCTGATTGCGTTAGCCGGTTCCTGCCAATGGCACACCTAGTCCTTGAGATATTTAATCTACCGTCCAGTTCTTGACTTTTGATACTCTTGACCTGGTCAGTTATTTCCTCCAGAGATTTCTGCAGAGTGCAAAACAGTATTTCCCCTTCCTCTGTAAGGGTAATACGTCTTGTGAATCTATGGAAGAGCGCGAACCCTAGCTCAATCTAAAGTTTGCGGATGTTTTGGCTGACTGCCCCCTGAGTAATGAAGAGTTCTTCTGCGGCTTTGGTAAAGCTCAGGTGGCGGCTGGCACTTACGAAAACTGCCATCAGAGGAAGGATTTGACGCAGTGAATTTGGGTCCATGGATTTAATGATCTAATCTATCGTTGAGAATTAATCATTTGTGCCCAACTGGCTGTTTTGTTAAAAAGCATACCAGAAGGGCAATAAACGAGAGATTTTTCAGCCGGTAAACATTTCAAACATCTGTATAGATCAGAAAAAATAATCTGTTATCTGTTCTATTACAAACTCTTTGCACGAAAAAACGTTATTATCTCAAAAGCTGTCAGTAAAAAAATATTTCGAAATAGAATGATTCAAAAATTAATTGCAGACTATCCTTTGCTGATTGATATCATTGCCACGAAACCGACACTCTGGCTTAATCAGAAAGTAAAATCTTTTAAACATGTTAAGTCTCGGCTGATCTTAAATTACAAGGATATTCGAGATGCATCTGACAGATTAGAACGTTTTCGCCCATATATCGAAAAGGCATTTCCAGAGACTGTGCCCAGCCGTGGCAGAATCGAATCACCTCTGGTAAAAATTCCGGCAATGCACAAAAAGATGGAAGAGTTATATCGGCTTGATGTTCCAGGAACACTGTTGGTGAAATTAGATAGTCATTTGCCTATATCTGGTTCTATTAAAGCAAGGGGCGGTATTTACGAGGTCCTTAAGCTTGCTGAAGAAACAGCAATTAACCATGGTCTACTCAAAATCACCGATAATTACTCACTGATAGATTCTGCTACAATTCAAAAATTATTTAATCGATTTTCGGTCATTGTCGGTTCTACAGGAAACTTGGGGTTAAGCATAGGTATAATAAGTGCCAAATTAGGGTTTCGATCCACCGTTCACATGTCAGTAGACGCAAAACAGTGGAAGAAGGAAATGTTGCGTGCCAAAGGGGTCACCGTTGTCGAGCATGAGGCCGATTACAGTTTAGCTGTTGCCGAAGGTAGAGAACAAGCAATGACTGATCCTTTATGTCATTTTGTTGATGACGAATCGTCCAAAGATCTATTCTTAGGCTATTCAGTTGCTGCTGAAAGGCTGAAAGCTCAACTTTTAAATCAATCCATTAGTGTTGATGATTCCCACCCCTTGTGTGTCTATCTTCCTTGTGGTGTCGGGGGTGGACCTGGAGGCGTGACATTTGGTTTGAAATCTGCTTTTAGTGACAATGTTTACTGTTTTTTTGCCGAGCCAACCCAATCACCTGCAATGATGGTGGGCCTATACACAGGGCTTCATGATGCCATTTCTTCTCAAGATCTTGGGATTGAGAATAAGACGATTGCTGATGGGCTCGCAGTAAGCAGACCCTCAGGGCTGGTCTGCAGTATTATGAAACACATATTATCTGGGGTGTTCACTGTCAAAGACAGTGAAATGTACTGTTTGCTGGCTGTCTTAGCAAAGTGTGAAAATATCAGATTGGAACCATCTGCTCTAGCTGGGTTTTCAGGGGTATCAAGAATCGTCGAGGCATGGAAAGAGTTGGGTATTTCTGCTGACCCAAAAAACGCTACCCATCTGGTGTGGGCAACAGGCGGTAATATGGTACCTGATAATATCTGGGATGAATATTATGCTCAAGGAGTAAACTTGCTCAATTAAAATAAGGAATTTCAATGAGATAAAGTAATCCGGTTGTTATTGTTAATGGCGGCATTTCGACAAGGATTCTGCATGGTGATCTTCTAAAATCTTATCTGTCCAAATCCAAAGCGTTAAGGTACATTTTTAAAATTATTAACAATGACAAATACAACTAATTTTGCTTGAGAGACTGCGCTAGAATAGAAAATGAATAAATAAACAAATTGTCATTAGTGAGAATTATTGTGTTTTGATTTATCGTGAGTGATAAACGCTGGATATTTTTACCCGAAACAAAATATGGCGAGAACTGTCAAAGCATACCTTTCTCAATGCTGATAAAGACATGCTTCATTGCACAACAATGAATTACTCGCCCAAAAAACGTCACAAGATATTAATATTAAATAGAAATATTTGGAACTGCTAACTTGTAGGTCTACTAATACAATTATTTCTCAAATTGGCACTATTTTTGAGACAAGAGAAACTATTCCATTATCAGATACGGTCAAAGCTGAGCAAAGCATATAATTATTAAATTGAAGCTAATAGATAGGTCTAAGCATGAGCTACTTGCTTCAAAATTACCAAGAATATGTTAACCATTTAAAAAGTGGCATTACGTATCTTGCTAATGTTCCAAGAAGATCTCATGAGTAAGGAGTAAACCAGCTTAGAATAATAAATTTATTATTTAAAATTAATAGGTTAATCGTAAAACAGCTAATGGCGACATATTGACGAATACTGTTCGTGTTGACGTTCAGAAATTTTGTTTTGTCGATTTGTCAATTTTTGCTCGTTACTTCAACTTTTAGGAGACACTTATGAAACAACGTAAAACAAGTAACATCTTGCTGTCATTGATGGTTGCATCTCTTCTCATCTTTTCAGCTCCAGTTTCAAGCTTTGCTGCGGAGTATGAATGGACTTTGAGTCAGCCATGGACCAGACCGATTGCAAACGAAGTTATTAATAAATTTGCTGAAGACATAAAGAAGGCAACTGATGGCAGGATTGAAGTCAAAGTATATGCCGATGGCCTATTGGGTAACCATGATGAAACATTTCATGGAGTGCAGGATGGCAGTATTACAATGGGAATGGTGGCCCCTTACGTGAATCTAGTCCCGGGTGGAATTCTCAACTGGATGCCATGGACTATCTCATCATGGGAAGCAGCTGAAATAGCATTTGCCCCTGTTGACGGCCCACTCTCAAAGATCACTGAAACAGCGTATAATGAAGTTGGAATGCATACATTGTTTCACATCAGTCAAGGAGCTTATGGCCTTGGAAACATAGTTCGCCCTCTACGTAAAAAAGAAGACTTCAAAAATCTCAAAATGCGTGTTTCCGGGTCGACTTCTTTTGTACGTGCCTTACAAAATATGGGTGAAGGCACCGGCATGACGGTTGTGACTTTACCATGGTCTGATCTTTACAGCGCTCTGAGCCGTGGTGTGGTTGATGGTAATTGGACCATGTGGCCGTCACTGGTTGATGAGCGGCACTATGAAGTTCTCAAGTATTATTCTGATCTTAATTTTGGTTGGGATAATAACAGTATTGTTATTAACAAAGATATTTGGGAGAAACTACCCGAAGACCTTCAATCGATTGTAAGCAAAATTTCTGCCGAGGCTCAGGCCTACTCAAATAAATTACACCGTGAAGCCGAATCTGGATACATAGCAAAAGTTAAGGATTCGGACTGTGAAGTCGTTGTGTTGACCGATGAAGAAAGGGCTGCGTTTCGTAAAGACTCCAATATGCCGGCCGTCTGGAAAGAGCTTTGTGATCCCTGGCTGGAAAAGCATTTTCCTGGCCAAAACATGAGTGAAAAAATTCAACAGCAACTGGTCGATATTGAGCAGAAAGTATTGTCCACAAAATAGGTATGCAGGTAGGTTCCTTAGGCTTCAGGTCTAAGGAACCTGTGCCTAGAGCAAGGGTATGTCTATGAAAATATGGTATTTATCCCTGATTCGCTGCATTGGCAAAATTGAAGACATTATTTGTTTTTCTGGTCTCATGATTTGCTCTTTTCTTGTGTTTTTCCAAGTTCTGAATAGATATCTGCTGCATTTTGAAATCATGTGGATTGGAGACTTGTCCTTGTATATCTATGTGCCTCTTTTGTTTCTTACCATTGCAATGACCGCAAGAGAAAAAGGCCATACCACGGTTGATGTATTTGTTGATATGTTTTTCAACAACAGGCCCAACGCATTGCTTGTGTATCAGATAGGTATAAACACAATAGTTCTTGGTATCCTGTTCTATCTGTTGCCTTTGGGCCATAAGCTCTTTGTTAATGCACTCAAATACCCAGAATACGGTACTTTGGTAACGTGGTTTAATACCAGTTGGCACCGAGAAACATTATATATCGTCATAATCCTTTGTATCATCCATACACTGCATCATTTAGGGGTTCAAATTTCAGAGCTGTACACAAAATTCCATACTGCAGATCCTGATAGTAACTTAAGTTCAGACAATTAAGGTAAACGGTGTAAAGATGACATTAGGAGCTATTGTAACTGTAATTACATTTCTGATTGGGATTGTGGCAGGTCTCCCTCTGGGTTGGCTGTTTATTGGCAGCACATGTCTTGGTTTGTTAGTAATCGATCTTCCAGCCAACTTCATCATGGGAACTTTTTATCACTCGCTTAACAGTTATGTTCTCATGGCTATTGGTTTCTTCGTTTTTGCAGGGTCCTTGATTTCGGCCGGAGGTCTTGCAGATCGTATTGTCGCTTTTTCCTATATGTTGGTAGGAAAAATTCGGGGTGGTATGGTTTTGGTTGGCATTATTGCCACTCTCTTCATGAGCGCCCTCACAGGATCTTCGGTGCCATGTATCTCTGCCCTTATCCCATTGCTTGTGCCACGTCTAGAAAAATACGGTTACAAGAAGGAATACACTACTGCCGTTTTATGTAGCACCAGTTTCATGGGTTACTTGATACCACCAAGTGTACCAGCAATGATTTATTGCTTGGTCGCCAGTCAATCAATTGCGGCTGTTTTTCTCTCCACTGTCATTCCGGGATTACTACTTGGTATAGGTTATGCCTTTTTAAATTTCTATATTTGCCCTAAGTATATTGACGTATCCAGTGCTTCTCTGGAAGAAGAAGAAAAACTGCCCTTTGATAAATTCATACGTAAGTTTTCTAGGGTTACTTGGGGTGCAATTCCTGCTTTAGGTTGTCCTATTGTTATTTTGGTAGGAATTTATGGCGGCATATGCACTCCTAATGAAGCTGGTGCACTTGCTGTTATTTATTCATTGGCCGTTGGCTTTTTCATCTATCGCCAACTCACATGGAAGACGTTGAACTCAGCAATTTTTAGTTCTTTGTTGTCTACTGGTGTTATTGCTCTACTTATTGCATCCGGCACCATTTTAAGCCGTTATTTGGTTCGTCTCGGGGTAGCGCAGACAATTGCAGATGCAATGCTTGGGCTGTTTCACAGCACAGAACTCGTTTTACTTTCTCTGAATGTCTTTCTGTTGATTATGGGGATGTTTGTGGAAGCTATCCCAATCTTGATTTTGAGTGTACCATTAGTGTTGCCGCTTATGACAGAACTAGATGTGAACCTGGTACACCTGGGTGCTATTTTCATTGTTAATGTGGGTCTTGGGGTAATTACCCCGCCCTTTGCCATGTCAATCTTTGTTGGTTCACGCCTATCAGGCTGTACGTACCAGGAACTGATTCCGATTATGCTCAAATATTTGTTTCTAGTCGGTATTCCTATCTTGCTTCTGACAACGTATTTTCCATCATTATCTTGCTGGCTACCCACTCTCATTTTAGGCCCCAAGGCTGTAGGTGCATGGTGAAAATTGAATAATATCAATACTGTCTTCATGGAATAATTTGGTATCAATATAGTTTTATGTGTTTGCAAAAGAGACTGCTATGAAAATAGATGTATTAATCGAAAATGCTCGCATAGTTGATGGGACTGGCACTCCTTGGTTTAAAGGTGATGTTGCTGTAAACGGCAATAGAATTTCAGCTATGGGCCCGCCGGGTATACTGGTTAAATCTTGTAGCGCTGACAAAATCATTGACGCTCAAGAACGCTATCTTATGCCAGGTTTCATAGATATGCATACTCATTCTGATTTTGTGAGTTTGAGTAAACCCGAAGCGAAAAACAAATTGTGCCAAGGTGTTACCACTCAGGGTATCGGCCAATGCGGTTATAGTGCTGCCCCTATTCGGGAAGAAAACTTAGAAGCGCTGCATCAATATGGTGGTTTTTTCATGGCCGGGGTGACTCCTGAGTGGACCTGGCGTAGTTTTGGACAGTGGCTTAATCATCTAGGGCAATTAAACTTAGGTACCAATCTTGCCAGTTTTGTCGGTCATGGAACTATTCGTATAGCAGCAATGGGATTTGATAATCGCCAACCCTCCCCGGCTGAGCTGGAAGATATGAAAAACATGGTTCGTCTCTGTATGACAGAAGGTGCGGTTGGTATGACAACCGGTCTCATCTATGCTCCTGGAATATATAGCTCAACAGAAGAAATTTGTGAGCTATCCAAAAGCATGACCGAATTTAGTGGTCTATACGAAAGCCATATGCGCAGCGAATCTGATAATATGATAGCCAGTGTATACGAAACCATTGAGATAGGTCAAAAGGCTGGTATTCCTGTTCAGATTTCCCATCATAAGGCTAGCGGGGTGCAAAACTGGGGCAAGGTTAGAGAAAGTCTCGCTATAGTTGATTCAGCCAGAGCTGAAGGTGTTGATGTAACCGTAAATGTGTATCCTTATGAAGCATGTAGTACTACGTTACGCGCAATTCTACCTGGTTGGGTGCAGGAAGGGGGGATGGCTAAGCTCACGGATAGGCTCAAGGACGCTTCTGTTAGAAAACGCCTGAAGAAAGAGATACAACTGCCAGGGGCTGACTGGGATAACTATTATCTCCTGGGGGGGGGGGCTCACGGTATTATTTTATTGTTCTTCCCAGCCACGCCTCAATATGAAGGAAAAACATTAGAAGAAGTTGCTGAAATTGAAAAAAAAGATTCTCTGGATACAGCATTTGATCTAATCATAGACAATCAAGGTACGGATACCTGCGCTTATACGGCTATGTCCGAGGACGACGTAGATTATATCATATGCCATCCTGCAAGTGTCATTGTCTCAGACTCTATTCCAAGCCCTCCTGGAACCAAGGCTCATCCGCGTGTTGCAAGTTCTTTTTGTCGGGTATTGGATCTTTATGTGCGTCAGAAGAATCTACTCAGCCTAGAGACAGCGGTTCACAAGATGACAGCCTTCCCTGCACGACGAATGGGATTTTATAACAGAGGTATTATTGCACCAGGTATGGCAGCAGATATGATCTTGGTTGATATGCAGCGTATCAGAGATATGGCCACATTCACTCACACAGATGCGAGACCGGAAGGCATAGATATGGTGATGGTGAATGGGTGTGTTAGTATTGACGAAGGCCTGTTTACTGAGAAATATGCAGGATCAATCTTAAAGCATTGACCCTTCATTGGCATTGAAAATAAACCAATTTATGGCAATACCGGTTCTTCTGATCCACAGAAGTCTTTTTCTGGGTGTGTAGCAACACCGAGCAATGCTGGTTAATATCTTTTATCCTAAAAGATCAAGTATCGTCCAAAGGTACATGTTGGTTGCTCTAATCAATTGATCTACTGAGACAAATTCCGAAGTGCTGTGAGCCTGATTTATGGACCCTGGTCCGCAGACAACTGTGGAGAAACCCATATGAGGAGCATCCGAACCTGCAACAAATGCAGTAACCTCGGTCGCTTCTCCATTGACCGCCAGGTAAGCTTTCAGTAGTGACTGGACTACGGGTTCGCGCGGGGAAATATCGTTGGGTGGAATGAGCCATGATGGTTCTGTGATATCATATTTGAAATCTTTGTTATGTTGTGCTATGGCATTCAGGCGCTCACTAAATTCTTTATAGACATCGTCTTTGGTTTCGCCCGGTAAAGTCCGTCTATCCACCTCCAGTGTGCATAAATCCGGCACCATGTTGACCTGGACCCCTCCAGAGATGACACCGGGATTGAATCTACCATGACCACACAATGGATGGGGTGTTTGGGTCAGCAATATTTCATTGTAGTCTGAGAATGCCTGGATCACATTCGCCATGTGAATGACAGCGTTGTTTCCCTTTTCCGGTACACTGGAGTGGGCAGCTTTGCCGTACGTTCGGATGAACGTACTGACCCGTCCTTTATTAGAAGGACAAACCCTAAGATCTGTTGGTTCCCCGATGATTCCCTGATCTGCAACAGGGCCGTTTCTGCCTACATCTTGACTGCCGAGCATCCTGAACTCTTCATCAATGAGACCGGCAATAATGAGGTCACCACGTAATGTTGTCTTAGACTCTTTAAGCAAGCGAGCGACTTCAAGATAGGCGGCGATAGCAGCTTTCATGTCGCAGGCCCCCCGACCATGAATCAACCCATTTTTTTCATGGACATCATAAGCAGTATCATATCCATCTGAACGTGCAGTGTCCATATGCCCTGCCAGCATGAGAGTAGGGCCGGTCCCGGTACCTTTTATTGTTCCGAACACATTAGGTCTGCCGGGGAGGACATCCCTGCATGTAACTTCCATACCAAGCTCAGACATTCTATCTGCAAGGTATTCTCCCATCTCCTTCTCACGATATCCTTGGCGTGGCTCCTCATCAAAAGGGTTTTCACTCTTGATCGCGATCATTTCCATCAGATTTTTGGCCAGGTAGGTCTGATTCAGTAAGCTGGCCATTTCACGGTATGGCAATTGTTGCACGAGAGCCTCCTTGATTATAAGGTTTGATTATTTTTTAGGTTTTTCTTTTCGTGCAATAGTAATTCGGTACGTCTAAAATTTCATTTCTCAATGAAACTTTTTCAGGAACGGTTTAAAAAATGTCATGACCATTGGCGTAAACTGGAAAACGATTACACATTTCAATGACTCCGGTTCTTACTCCCTCCCGGATTTTGGAATTTTCAGGATTAGTGATGAGTTGGTCCATCCAGTCAACAATCTCGGAAATTTCATTCTTACCAAGTCCCCTGCTGGAGATTGCACCAGTACCAATACGTATTCCACTCACCTTTCCTGGCCTCTCTGCGTCTGCGGGAACGACATTTCGGTTCAGAATAATGCCACAATCTTCCAAACACTTTTCGGCTTGGGCTCCGGTAACACCGTTATCAGTGAGATCGACGACCACTTGATGGTTGTCTGTGCCACCCGTAACAATTCTGTAACCTTTACCCGCCATACAGTTGGCCATGAATCTTGCATTTTCGACAGTCAGTTTCTGGATCTCAACGAATCTTGGAGATTTGGCTAGTTTCATGATAAGTGCTTTGGCTGCAATGAGGTTGACTGCACTGGTGCCTTGGGTCCCAGGGAAAACGCTTTTATCCAGTTTTTTACCAAATTCTTTTTTTGAAAGGATTACCCCTCCGCGCCCACCCATGAGGGTTTTGTAACATGTGAAGGTAACGAAATCGCTGTATGGAACCGGACTTGGAATCGTTTCTGCTGCAATCAGACCTGCTAAATGTGCTATATCAGCAAGCAAGTATGCTGATACCTCTTTTGCTATATCTGACATCTTCTTGTAATCGATAATTCTGGGATAAGAACTAGCTCCGGTCACAATCATTTTTGGCTTGAACTCAAGAGCCATCTTCCTCACTATTTCATAGTCAATAAGCTCGGTAGCAGGGTCTAGTGTGTAATGTTTGAAATCGAAACATTTACTGGTTGCCGAAGCCTTATGCCCATGAGAAAGGTGTCCACCGTGCGGCAGACTCATAGCCAGAACGCGATCACCGATGTCTAGCACACTGAAATAAACTGCCAGGTTGGCAGACGTGCCACTATGAGGTTGCACATTTACATACTCAGCTCCAAAAACAGATTTGGTTCTCTCAATTGCCATATTTTCAACTGTATCAACATGCTCACATCCAGCGTGATATCTATTCCCAGGGTATCCCTCAATTGTTTTGGTGTTGAAAATTGACCCCATTATCTCCATAATCGATCTGGGAGAATGGTTTTCAGCAGCAATTAAATTGAGTGTGTTATCTATTCTCTCTTCTTCCTGTTTTGCCAAGTCGAACAATTCCGGATCGTCTCGCAGCAGAAACTTCATAGCATTCTCCATGTCATAAATAGTTGGTTGACTCTCGTATTTTGATGCTCTGTACTGGTTGTTTGTAGTCCAATAAAGATGCCAGATTTACCCAAGGCTAAATCCACTCGAACGACGCAGTTTAGTATATTCTTATATATCGGCATGTTACTAAGTATATTTATCTTTGAAAGAGAATCTTGATTCAATATTAGCTATTCTCACAAATAAGAAATACTATTGCTTTACTGATCAATTTTATATCGCTTACTAGCCGATTAAACGAAGATTATCATCACCGATAGTTGAGGAAAACTAAATTTCTCGTAACTGAGAATATTGTAAGGATGAAAAAACATGAATTGACATTTTCTCGCGACCAGAATTATAAATTATCAATATTGCGAAACAAGTCATCTCAAAAAAGGAAGATTTGATTATGGATACTGAAATCAATGAACTCGTGGGATCGAATAATGATCTCGAGCTTATTCGAGATACTGTTCAGCACGTTGTTAGTGCGATTTCCGCAGTCCTTGGGGTTGAAGTGGCTGTTATCGATAACCACTTTGAATTGATTGCTACAAGTAAAACGTTTCTTGAAACCCGTGGCACGAGCGTAAACGTGGATTTTATCAAAGCAGTATATCGTAAGGGAGTGGCCGTTATTCCAAATCCCGGTTTGCACGAGTATTGCGTTGGGTGTAAGTATGAAGGAATTTGCCCAGAAACCGCAGAAGTACTCAGAGTGATTGAACATGATGGCAAGCGATTCGGGGTAATTCTTCTTGTTGCCTACACAACAAGCCAAAAGGAAAAGTTGCTAGACAATACGAGTGAACTTCTAGAGTTTATCAGTGAAATGACGAATTTGCTTTATGACGAAATCCTTCTGCAGAAAAGCCTTCAAGCCGAAAAACTATTGAAACGTCAATTCGAGACAACCATGGAGTTTGTCGATACTGGAATAATTACTATTGACAGGAAAGGACACATCAAGCAAATCAACAGTAAAGCAAAAAAGATTCTTTGTCTTTCGAATAGTGAACATCAGGGGCTTCTACTAAAAGAACTTCTTCCAGATCAATTAGTAGACCAACTAATAAATAAAGGATCAAAAATCAGACGATGTGAAGTACAGATCGCACCTCCACGAGAAGTCCACTGCCTGGTTTCAGCCAACCCGATAGCAGTAAGCGGGAAACTGATGGGTGCAGTTTTGCGAGTATCTGATTTCAAAGATGTTGCCTCAACTGTTTATGAATTTTCATCTCAATACATTGAAACAACGTTTGAAGATATCCTGGGAAACAGCTCTTCTATAAATTTTGCAAAAATACAAGCCTCTAAAGTTGCTAAAGGTGATTCAACGGTCCTGATTCAGGGAGAGAGCGGAACAGGAAAAGAGTTGTTTGCTCGAGCTATTCATTCCAACAGTCCGAGACAGAATCGGCCATTTATCGCTCTCAATTGTGCCGCAATACCTGAAACACTCTTGGAGAGTGAATTATTTGGTTACGATGATGGAGCATTTACGGGCGCAAGAAAAAGTGGGAAACCTGGAAAATTTGAAATGGCTAGCGGAGGAACATTATTCTTGGACGAGATTGGTGATATGCCGCTTCATATGCAGGCCAAAATCATCAGGGTACTTCAGGAAGGCGTTATTGAACGGTTAGGATCTCTAAAAACATCGAAAGTAGATGTTCGTATCATTGCAGCCACTCACAGGAAGCTCGAGCAACTGGTCAAAGAGGGTAGTTTTCGTGAGGATCTATTTTACCGGCTGAATGTTGTCCCAATTTTTGTGCCCGCACTGAGGGAACGGAAACAGGATATATTGGTCCTGCTCGACTATTTTCTAGCTCAATATAATGGGAAAATGGAGCGACGTCTGACCGGGTTTTCAGATGATGTCATAGACATATTCAAAACCTACCACTGGCCGGGAAATGTTCGGGAGTTACAAAATGCAGTTGAGTACGCTGTGAATATAGAGACTGGTGAGTTCATTAGTAAATCTTCTATACCAACAACTATCCTGCACAAGAGCATGCCTAAAAGACAGGAAAAGCCATTAGCCGAAAAGGTGAGGGAATATGAATCACTCCTTATAAAAGAGGCATTTAAGGAGTTTGAGAATAGTGTGGATGGTAAGAAGCTTGCTGCTAAGAAACTTGGAATCAGCCTGCCAACCCTTTATAGAAAAATTAAGGAGTTTGGAGTGTAGTTATATTCACAATTAAATGGAGCGAGCATAAAAATATTTTGAAACAAATTTTCGATAGGTCACGAATTGATATATCATCAGAATCTTGAGAGATCAGGTTCTCTGAAATTACACAGACAATTTTTCCAGTCTCAGGAGATGGTCAAGGACAATGCCGATCAAAAAGCCAACTGCCAGGTTGGCGGTTAAGGTAATTCCAAGGATCATGATCACGACGAACAGCTCTTTGCGAACCTTGACATCAAGAATTGTCAGACTCAGCTGGATGCCGGCAAAGACAAGAAGCACGCCGAGTACAGAGAACGGGATCAGGTGAATGAAGAGCAGCAGCTGCGTGCCGAGAAAAAGTGCTGAGAGCAGAAATACAGTTCCGATTATGATGTTTGAACCTGCCGTCCGGGCTCCGAACCGGTACCGCGAGGCCAGCCCTCCAGCTCCATGACAGAGAGGGATACCGGCAACGAAAAAACTGCCGAGATTGGCGAGGGCCATACTCAGGCACAGGGCTTTATTGGTGACCCGCCGGCTCTGTTCGCCGAAATATTCCCTGGAGAGGTCTGAGTTGGCCATGACCGCATTGCCGATGGTCATCGGCACTTGAGGCAGTACTAGTATCAGAAGTGCAAAGGTGAGATCGTCCAGGGACGGGAAACCATACGGCATCAGTTCCGGTAGATTGATCCCGAGAGTCAGCTGCGTCCAGTCCTCGTGATTACCAAAAACAATCCCGACAGCGGTTCCGGCTGACAAGGTTACAAGGGCAGCCGGGACCTTTTTATTGTCAAGTAGTGAAAGCATAAGGATTGCCGCAACAGTCCCGAAGATTAATCCTATGGGTAAAGCGCCTGCCTTTGACACAACGAGGTAGGGTTCGGCCCCACCGAGAAGCGTTTGCACGGTGGATGTGCCGGTCATGAGGTTTAACCCCTGGATCAGCAGAAGAACGCCGGTTGAAAGCTGTACTCCCCTGATTACTGGTTTGCGGATGGCACGGGAGATAATGTCTATAAATCCGGTTATGCCGATAAGCCCGAGTATGATGAAAACCCAGAAACATGATGCCTGGATCTGAACCGCGGTTATCCCGGTGGCAATGGCATAGGCGGAGATCACTTTCATCGGCTCGACCGGGCTGGTCACCTGGAAATAGAGTCCGGAGAAAATGTAGAACAAGCCGATGCAGAGGAAGATGCCGGTGGGGTTTACCCCGTTGATTACAATCAGCGCGGTTGACAGCGGCAAAAGTGTGCCGAGGTCTCCCAGTGATCCTGCCAGTTCCATCCTGGAAAATTTCATCTGCTCAGGCATAATACCTATCGTTTAATCAATGACTATCTGAAGAGTAAAATCTGACAGTGTCCGGCATTCCTGATGCTGAAAATGGTCAAGATCAGCAGTAGCGGGCCACTTCTATCAGGTTTTCATCCGGGTCCCGGAAATAGACGGAATTCATTTCTCCGTGCGCACCATAGCGTTTTATCGGGCCCAGTTCAATGTCGATTCCACATTTTTCAAGGTGATCCAGGTAGTGAACAATCGAATGTGAGGTAATGAAACAGAGGTCTGCAGAGCCCGGTGTCGGATGTTTTGCTTTCGGCGAGAACTCTTTTCCCGCCTGGTGAAGATTGATTTTCTGTGTGCCGACCTGTATAGCTTTCCTGCCCTTTTCAAAAGAAATAATGTCAAGCCCAAGAACGCTTTCATAGAAGGAACATGAAGCCTCGATGTCAGTGACGGTAATGACCAGATGATCAAGGTTCGTGATGATAGAGCTACCTGTTTCTTCAGCCGGTAGCGTCTTCCCGCCGTCAAGTGAGAGGATGACGCTGTAGTGTTCCGGGCGCCGGTCCCGAAAAACTCCCCACCCCTGTCGGTAATCACGTATTTCTTCAAGATCAAAGGTGTGCACCAGAACGGCTTCTTCCCTTTTACCTGCTTCCTTGACCTTTGCACCGGTGTGGTCGGCAATGAACGATGAACCGTAAAAGGTAATTTCGCAGCTGCTATCACCTGTTGCCGTTTCAGTGCCGATTCGGTTTGAGGCAACCAGCGGCACCAGATTGGCCGCCGCATGACCCTGCATCACACGTTGCCAGTGGTCCCGGCTGTCGACCGTCGGTGCCGGGGGCGGCTCGGAGCCGATGGCCGTCGGGAAGAACAGGATTTCAGCTCCCATCAGGGACATACACCTGGCACTCTCGGGAAACCACTGGTCCCAGCAGATGCCGACGCCGATTTTTCCGTATCGACTGGTCCATACCTTAAAGCCGCTGTCGCCTGGGTTGAAGTATTGTTTTTCCTGATAGCCGGGGCCGTTTGGTATATGGGTTTTTCGATAGATCCCGAGGATTGTCCCGTCGGCATCAACCACTGCCACCGAATTGTAGAAGGCCCTGTTGGCGCGTTCAAACCAGCTGAACGGCAGGACAACGCCAAGTTCTTTCGCCAGGTGTTGAAAGCGGGTGAGGTTGCTGTTTTCCGCAAGCGAGGTTGCCAGACGGAAATGTTCGGTCTTCTGTTCGATGCAGAAGTAGGGTGTTTCAAAAAGTTCCTGAATGAGGATGATCTGGGCACCCTTATCAGCGGCCTGACGAATCAGGGCTTCGGCTTTTTCCATGTTGCCGGGAAGATCCCAGCTTACTGCCATCTGGGTGGCGGCAACAGTAATTGTCTTCATATTCTCGGCCTCGTGTGGGGTGCTCCTTTACCGGCTGTCTCTACTGCAGACATACGCACCCTGCGGCTGCTGCTGGGTGATACAGTGGATATTACCTCCACCGAGAAGTATTTCGCGGGATTGAAGCGCGATCACCTGATGCTCGGGAAAAAGTTTCTCTATTGTCCTGAGCGCAGCCTCATCCCGGGGGTCATTGAATAATGGCATGACAATACCGCCATTGGCAATATAAAAATTCACATATGAGGCGGCTAGACGCCTGCCGGTGTTCCGTGCAATAGAGCCGGCAGCGGTTTCGATCCCGACACTCTCGCTTTCACTCATGTAGAGCGGACCGGGCTGGTGAATCCTGTGCACGACGAGCGGACGCCCCTTTGCATCAGTTGCAGCCGACAACAGTTGATATGCCGCAAGAGAACGGTTGTATTGGGGGTCCGCCGTGTCATCGGTCCACAGCAGCAGGACTTCGCCCGGTTTTATAAAGCAGCAGAGATTGTCCACATGGCCGTCAGTCTCGTCCATGTAGACGCCTTGCGGCAGCCAGACTATTTTTTCAGCGGCTACATAGTTCTTTAAATGATCTTCTATCTGTTTTTTTGAAAGTGCCGGGTTGCGATTCCGGTTGAGAAGGCACTCTTCAGTCGTGATCACCGTCCCCTCGCCATCGCTGTGAAAAGCACCGCCCTCCATGACAATATCAGCCTGGTATCGGAGCTTTTTTTCGAGGCGCAACACCATGCCGGCTACCTGCTCGTCACTGTCCCACGGCTGATAGAGGCCGCCGTCATTCCCTCCCCAGGCGTTGAACCTCCAGTCAATGCCGCGAACCTCACCGCTGTTGTTGGTGACAAAGGTGGGACCGACATCTCTCATCCAGGCATCATCAGCTTCTATTTCCACAATACAAACGTGGGTTGGTAAAAGAGCCCGTGCCGAATCTTTCTGATCTCTGGAAACACCTACGGTAACAGGTTCAAAGCGGGCTATGGCAGCAGCCACAGCAGCAAAGGCTTTCTGCGCCGGAACACCATTGCAGCGCCAGGTGTCCGGCCGCCGGGGCCACAACATCCAGCATTTCTTGTGGGGCTCAAACTCGCCGGGCATCCTGAAACCGTCGAGGCGAGGCAGTGTCAGCTTCTCTGAGTTCATTGAGCACGCTCTTTTTCAGAGATAACCAGGCGGCAGCATGTTTGCCTTTCTTGGGCCGGCAACAGCGTTTCTCCGAGGCAAATCATGTAGAATTGATCTTTAGTCATTGTAACGCAGCCGAAAATAAGAATTGAAAAAGCAACAGGTATACAATTTTCCCCACTTACTCTTTTGCCTGTGCTGTGTCAACCGTATTTCACGATTGTCGGCTGGACAATGTTGTTCTCTATTTCCAAAGATGAGTTTCATAAAATGAGATGCCGGAGGGCGATCTACGTTGCGTCCGGGAGGTGAAGCAATTATTCGTTGTTTCGTCTGATTCCCGATAACGAGATTTGTAAATTTTGCGGTGGGTGTATTGTGCTGACCTATAATTTTAAGCAATCGTGATTGAAGAATTTTTCCAAGTTATTATGATCATGGAGACACGTTGCTCACCAGTCTTGCCGCACGAGGTCTTGAGAAAATAGTTTTACTTGTTGATGTGGTTCGTTTAATGGAATGAAAGAGGTCAATAGTATTTCAGAAACAGAATTATAGGAAGGAGAGTTTACAATGCCGGAATCACTGAACCTTTCGGAAATCTTCAGCTATGATGAAAATTTCCAATCAGTCATGTTGAACCTGTTGCAGAATGCCCTGGATTATTCTTTTCAAGGTGTGATGATTACCGAAGCAGAGCCGGGGTATCCGATTATTTATGTGAATCAGGCACTCTGCGAAATGACCGGGTATTCCCCCCAGGAGTTTCTCGGCCAGTCACCGGCTCTGCTGCAGGGTGCAAAGTCCGACCCGGAAGTTCTCAGGGAACTGAGCGAGAAACTTGCAAACGGTGAGACCTTTCACGGTAAAACCTATAATTACAGAAAGGATGGGACTGAGTTTCTGATGGAGTGGAAAATCGTTCCTATTCGAGGAATCAGCGGCGATATTGCCAGTTTCCTGGCTATCCAGAGAGAGCTCTCAGAAGACACGCTGAGTGATGGGGCGCTCGATACGATACTATCGATAGGGGAAAAATAACGTGCAGCTGGAAAAGAAATCATCCAGCCCCGGCACTGAGTTCTTCTCAAGAAAGATTCAGTGCCGGGGGTATGTTATCCGGACTTCAGCACAGAAAGCACAGACAGCTACGCTTTATGTTTTTTCTCCAGGCGGCGCATGATCACTTTTTCAATCTCGACAAGAACAAAAACACTAAAGGTAAAACTGATCAGTCGAGCCCAGTCCCCAAACGGTATCGCAGCGGTTCCAAACACATTCTGAAACAGCGGCAGATAGGTGAAAAGGATCTGCAGAAACGTTATAACACCACACGCCAGCAAAACGGCTGGATTACCGAGCAATCCCTTGCGCGAGAGTACCGATTCTTTCAGGTAGCGGGCGTTGAAAAGATAGAATATCTGAAAGAAAATGAGTGTGTTAACTGCCGTTGTCCGCGCCATTTCCAGCGTCTCGCCATGGTAGCGGTCCCAAAGGAAAAGACCGAGTGTCCCCATTACCATGATGGCTGAGATGAAGACGATCCGCCATGAAAGGAACTGATTGAGTAGCGGTTCCTTGGGTGAGAGCGGCGGTCTGCGCATGATGTCTCCCTCGGGAGGCTCAAACGCCAGTGAGAGTCCGAGGGTTACCGCGGTGATCATGTTTATCCAGAGGATTTGCAGCGGAGTTATCGGCAGGGCGATGCCCATCATTACCGAGGCAATAATAATTCCAGCCTGGGCTCCATTGGTAGGAAGGATGAAGGCCAGCGTCTTTCTGATATTGTCGTAAACAGTACGACCTTCTTCTACAGCATTGACGATGGAGGCAAAATTATCATCGGCAAGCACCATTTCTGCGGCCTCCTTCGCTGCTTCAGTTCCCTTCAGGCCCATGGCGACCCCCACATCGGCACGTTTCAGTGCGGGTGCGTCGTTAATGCCGTCGCCCGTCATCGCCGTTACCTGTCCATTTGCCTGTAACGCCGAGACCAGGCGCAGTTTGTGCTCAGGGCTGACGCGGGCAAAAATAGAGGTTTTCCCGGCGATAAATTCCAGCTGGTCATCGTCCATTGTTTCAAGCTCCTGGCCGGTGACCGCTTTTGCTGAGACGTCAAGACCGATCTGCTCTCCAATGGCTGTGGCTGTCAGGGCATGGTCGCCGGTGATCATCTTGACTTTGATTCCTGCCTCCAGACAGCTTTTTACAGCTGCAATAGCTTCATCCCGCGGTGGGTCGATGATACCGAAGATACCGAGCAGGGTCATGCCGCTTTTCACATCGCTTATCGATAGACTTTTCTTGCCATCGGCGGCAGCGGAGGCAACCGCCAGCGTTCGTTGGCCACGGCGGGCAATCGCTTCGATCTGTTCCTGCCAGTAGGCGAGGTTTATAGGTTTGTCTCCATCTGCGTGATGTTCAAGGCTGCACATCTCGAGGATTCGTTCTGGAGCTCCCTTGAGGTAAATGATGCCGTGGCCGTGTAAGTCATGATGAAGTGTGGCCATGAATTTGTGTTCGGATTCAAATGGTATGATATCCTCCCTGGGAAACTCCTCGGTGCACTCCCCTGAGTTCAGACCGGCCTTGAGAGCAAGGGTAATGAGTGCCCCGTCGGTTGGGTCACCCTGAACGCTCCAGATATCGCCTTGCTGTGATATTGCCCCGTCATTGCAGAGCAGGCCGGCGCGCGCAAGCTCCATCAGCACCTGGTCTTTTCCAGGCTCAACCCTGTTGCCGTCTGCATGGATAAAGCCCTCGGGCTGGTAGCCGGCGCCATCTATTTGATACTGACGGGCACCACTTATTATCGTCGTTACCGTCATTTCGTTGCGGGTCAGCGTTCCCGTCTTGTCCGAGCAGATAACAGTAACTGAACCCAGCGTTTCGACAGCCGGCAACCGTCGAATAATGGCTTTCCTGCGTGCCATTCGCTGTACCCCCAGGGCCAGTGTTATGGTGATTATTGCCGGCAGTCCTTCAGGAATAGCGGCAACGGCCAGGGCAACACTGGCAAAAAATAATTCCGTGAATGAGTAATCGCGAATTGCCAGGCCAAACATCATGGTTCCCACCGCAAGAATGAGGATTGCACCTGTCAGCCACTTGCTGAACTCATCGATACGCCGTGTGAGCCTGGTTTTCAGCGTTTCCACCCCGGCAAGCATGGTGCTGACCTTGCCAAGTTCAGTTGCTTCACCGGTTGCAGCAACAACTCCGGTACCCTGGCCAACGCTTACCAGTGTGCCTGAAAAGGCCATGCTGCTGCGATCACCCAGGGCAGCATCGGCTGCAACTGGTTCAATCGACTTTTCTACCGGTACAGATTCACCGGTGAGCAGAGCCTCCTCAATGCGCAGGTCTTTACAGCTAAGAAGACGCAGGTCGGCAGGTATTTTATCACCGGAACTGAGGAAGACGATATCTCCGGGCACCAGCTCATCGACCTGCAGAGAAATCTTATTTCCGTCGCGGATTACCAGGGCTTCGTGGCTGAGAATGTCACGGATGGCATCAACGGCTTTTTCGGCCTTGCCTTCCTGAATAAAACCAATGATCGCATTGATAAACACGACTCCAATGATAATACCGGCATCAACCCAGTCTGCGAGAAGAGCAGTAATCAGTGCGGCGAACAACAGCACGTATATCAGGACGTTGTTGAACTGACTGAGAAACTGAATCAGCGGGCTGCGTCTTGGGGGTGCAGGCAGCCGATTCGGGCCATATTGATCAAGTCTCTGGGCGGCTTCTTCACTGCTCAACCCGGCAGAGGAACCTGATACCGTCTCCAGGACTTTATCAGCGGACAACGAGTGCCAGGCAACCTTCTCAATGTCTTTACCATTATTTTCAGGGTTTGATTTCATAGATTAATTTCCTTGCATTATCGTCTGCCGTTACTGACAAATGTCAGCGTGAAGGTAAAACCTCGTTCATGGATGGCAGCGAAATAATCGCTGCTGCCGGTTCCTCATCCAACCATTTCCTGCCATCGGCTTCAAGGAGGGTGTCGGCTTCCGCTGGCCCGCTTGAGCCGGCGTTGTAGGCAGCTGGCCCGGCTGCAATGCGGCGCAGTCTGTCAACGTATTGCCAGCTCGCTTCGATCCAGTCCTGCCGGGGAAAGAGGCTGTGGTCGCCTTCCATTACATTATGGAGAATTGATTCGTATGCTTCTGGGGTGTTGGGGCCGAAATGGCAGTGATGGCAAAAATCCATCAGGACCGGTACCGTCGTGTCTTCTTCACCGGGTTTCTGGACGTTTACAGTCAGGGCGATCCCTTCATCGGGCTGGATTCGAATGATTATCAGGTTCGGTTTTCCGCCGTTCCCACCAGCGGCTCTGAGACATTGCCTGAAGACGATTTTTATATCCGCATGGCGCTGTCGCAGCCGTTTTCCGGTTCTCAGATAGAAGGGCATTCCCCGCCAGCGATTATTGTCGATAAACGCCCGAATCGCCGCATATGTTTCGGTGTTTGAGTTTTCCTCAACACCTGGTTCAGACCGGTAGGCAACTACCGTCTCGGAGTCGACGGTTCCAGTACCATATTGGCCGAGAATGATGTCGGTTTTTTGAAGCGATCGTAGATTCTTCATCACTGCTTCAGCGTTGTCCCTGAGCGCATCGGATGAATTATCTGACGGGGGTTCCATGGCCACGAAAGACAAGAGCTGCAGCAGGTGGTTCTGGATCATATCGCGTACCGCGCCACTTTTGTCATAGTAGCCGGCTCGTTTTTCCACGCCCAGGGTTTCGGATACGGTGATCTGTACGTGATCAATGGCATGTGCTCCCCATACACCTGAAAAAATCTCGTTGGCGAAGCGCAGGGTGAGAATGTTCTGAACCAGCTCTTTGCCGAGATAGTGATCGACACGGTAAATCTCGTCCTCCTCCAGGACCGCACGGATTTTGGCATCGAGACGCCGGGCGCTCTGCAGATCCGTGCCGAACGGTTTTTCGAATACGATCCTGCGCCAGCCTGTACCCGAATCAATCTTGCCGATCAACTGCACCGTCTGTTCAAAAACCGACGTAGGCAGTGCAAAGTAGATGAGTTTGTTGTCGGTGCAGCCATATTGTTTTTGAGCGCTGTCGACAGCGGTTATAAATTCTTCACTGCTGCCGTTTTCCATATCGAAGCTGAAATAGGAGATCCGGCGCATAAGATCCTCCATCACCTCGGGATCCTGGTTCTTGATGTATTGTGCGATGGAGAGATGCTCGATAAATTCATCCCGGGTAAGGTCCCTGCGGCCGACACAGACAATCGGTGTACAGTTGCTCAGACGTTGTTTACGTATGAGATGGTAGAGCGACGGTATCAGTTTCCTGCGGCTCAGATCGCCTGTCGCACCGAAAATAATGATCATCTGTGATTCGAGTTTCATGGGGTGTCAATCTCCTGGTCGGTCAGCAGGTAAAGGGTTGGCAAAGCAGCCATGATTTTAGCCGGGCATTCGCTGCTGGGGCGTTGTTTATCAAGAAAACCGTGCAGTGCAGCGCGTTTACTGCTGCCGAAGAAAAGCAGGATTCCGGTATCACCACCGCGGATCAGTTGAACCCCTGCCGACATTCGTCCGGGCGGCGGCTTGGGGGCGTTGCCGACCAGAACGTAGCCGTCAGTGTTATCCTGCAGGCAGGGATGGCCGGGGAAAAGTGAGGCGATATGCCCGTCCTCACCGCTGCTTGCCAGAACGATATCGAATCGACCACCACAGCGCTGCAGTTCACTGTTGTAGGCTGCAATGCCATGGTCGGGGGTGTCGGGAACAGGGGTGAACCGGTGAAGCATTCCGGACGGTACCTTCGTACCCAGATGCTCCCTGATCAGAGCGTAATTGCTGTCCGGGTGATCGGCGGGAACCAGCCGTTCATCAAGGAGAAAGAAGTGAGTTCGATCCCAGGCAAGCGGCTGTCTGCTGAGGTTTTTATATATCTCAATCACGCTTCTGCCACCCGGCAGGGCAACGACAATATGTGATTTGTGTTTCAGAGCCAGATCTGCTGCTTCACAAAGAAGCAGCGCAGCCTTTTCTGCAAGATGAGCTTGGGTTCCCTGTATGATCATGTTTCTGCCTGCACAGTCCTTTGTCGTTTGGATGGGTGATAGATGCCTGTCTGCAGTCAGGGGGTAAAACGCTTACATGCCAAGCGCAAACATTGATTCCAGATCATGCCTGGAATACGCCTTGAAAGCAAGCATCGTCTCGGTGTGCAGGATTCCTTCGATACTGTTCATCTTGTTGGTAACCAGTTCAGCAAGGTCATCATTGTTGGCGACCCGTATGATGGCGATCAGGTCGTAGTTGCCGCTTACCGAGTAGACCTCGGATATGCCCTTGATCTCCTGCAGTTGTCCGGCAATGTCGTTAATCCTTGTTCGCTCTGCGTTTAAAAGAATGATTGAGGTGACCATTTCTTTCTCCTGTTATCTGTTTGAAGGTGCGAATTGTATAATGAAGCAACACGATACAAAGTACTTATAATGAGTATTGTTGATAATACTTCAAACCGGCTGATAGAACAGCCAAAAAGAATCAAAAAGAGATGTCGAATGAAACATGTAGAGCACTATGACGGATTTGAGCAGGGACCCATCAGGCCTCCGAGCGAGGCAGACAGCCTGTTGATCA
Source organism: Desulfocapsaceae bacterium (assembly GCA_963675545.2). Lineage (GTDB taxonomy): Bacteria > Desulfobacterota > Desulfobulbia > Desulfobulbales > Desulfocapsaceae > MADRE3. Next base: position 4,861,402 of record CAXXRX010000002.1, on the reverse strand, counting down.
GAATAACCCGTAACTGTCCATGGAACAAATGTACTTTCTGCCCGGTCTATAAATCCCAGACATTCAGCCTCCGGCCCGTAGAGCATGTGCTCAAAGATATCGATTCAGTGCGATTTTATGTGGAGTTGATAGAACAGGCACGGCAGAATGCGGGGCCGCTTTCCCGCCGTGATCTGCAGGCTCTTGCAGATCGGGGCAGCGGTGACCGGCGAGCCTTCCATGCAGCCTATGGATTTGTCGCCGGCGGTATGCAATCAATCTTTCTCCAGGATGGCAACAGTCTGATCATCAAGCCGGAAAACCTCATAAAAATCCTGCTCCACCTTACCGCGTCATTCCCGATGGTCACCAGGATAACCTCCTATGCCCGTTCACACACTGTCGCAAAAATCAGCGATGAGCATCTGCAGATGATGGCTGCCGCCGGGCTCAACAGGATTCATATCGGCCTTGAGTCAGGTTCAGACAGTGTTCTTAAAAAGGTCCGCAAAGGCGTCGACAAGGCAACTCAGATTGTCGCGGGGCAAAAAATTAAAAAAGCGGGGATGGAATTGTCGGAGTACTATATCCCAGGCCTCGGCGGCCAGGCACTGTCGCTTGAAAACGCCGAGGAGACGGCAGATGCGCTGAACCAAATAAACCCTGATTTTATCCGTCTGCGTACGCTCGCGTTGCCTGCCTCGGCGCCACTGACTGAAGCCTTTGAAAGCGGAAATTTCGACAAGATGGGAGAGGTTGGTACCGCCCGTGAGCTTCTCTTTTTTCTTGAAAACCTCGAAGGTATTAGCAGCAGGGTGAAAAGCGATCATGTGCTCAATCTCTTTTCAGAAATCGATGGCACGCTTCCCGTGGACAAGGAACGGATGATACGACCGATACGTGAATTCCTGGCACTTGACCCCGAAGATCAGATGCTTTTTTGTATCGGCCGGCGCACCCACAGGATAAGCAGGGTCAGTGACCTCTCTGACCTGCAGAAACGCAAATATGCAGAGCAGGTTTGCACTGAACTCGGGGCAACCGTTGAAAACATGGACCAGGTTATTGATGCCCTGATGCAGCGCTTTATTTAAACGGTCGCCGCGAACCTACTGTTTTTCCGCCCTGCTGATCCTGGTTAGAAAACTTGATTCAACCAAACCCCTGGCAAGATGTGCGACCAGGCATTTGTTGGCGGCCCGTTCCAGCACGCTGTCATATTTTGCAGGAAAATGCGGGGGAAGCTCAATCTTCAGCATGACCGTTGAGTTGTCCTGGTGATCTCTGTTCCACTCAACGTCTTGACTGATTACAATTCCATCGGTGGAAATAGCGCGTTTCCGGCAGAACGCCAGAATATCCATGGATGCTCACAGGGCAAGCGCTGAAAAGAGAATTTTCACCGGGTTCATGGTTGTCCGCTGAACATGTTTGTCCTCGATATATTCGGAGGTGATTGAACATCCCTCAGCCTCTATTTTTACCGAGTCATCAGCGTTGAGTGTTATCTCGTAATGTATCTGTTCTTTCTCTGATTTCATACCTGTGTCCTTCCGGTTGCCTTTTTGTGCTGTGGTGTTGTCGCTTGTTTCTGTGGCTGGTCGATGACTTGTGCGTTTTTCAGGAAGTCCTTTCTTAGTCATCATCATCTTCAGCCTCCTGAACAGCGCCTTTTTTTGTCAGCACACCGCTAAGGCAATGAACATCAGGAAGATAATCTTTAAAAGAATCGCCGTATATTTCCCAGATGGTGATGAAAAGTGCGGCGATAATCGGTCCGATGATGATGCCGAGTATACCGAACATTGAGATGCCGCCCAGGGTGCTGAAGAGAATATAGAGATCGTGCATTTCCGTATCCTTGCCGACGAGCCGTGGGCGAACGATATTATCGAGGTTGCCGGCGATGGCACCACAGCCGACAAGAATGATAATCACCCCGCTGAAGTCTCCGATGATTGCCAGAATGATCATGGCCGGCACCCAGACAATGGCAGTGCCGAAGGCTGGAATAATTGAGGCAACCGCCATGACGGTTCCCCAGAAAACAGAGCCCTGGATCCCAGCCAGAAAGAAGGATATCCCGCAGAGCGTCCCCTGCATGATGCCGATGATAATCGTCCCCTTGATCGTTGCCCGGGCAACGGAGGTGAAGTGACCGAGCAGGCGCCGCTCGTCACTGTCCTGCAGCGGCAGGAAATACAGAATTTTTTTCAGCAGCAGATCTCCCATGGTCAGAAAATAGAACATGGTGTAAAGCATGACAATTGATCCGAAAATCGCATTAACCGTGAGCTTGGTAACCGAGGAAAGCGAGTTGATCAAAAAAGAGGTGATGTTGCCGACGATCTCTCCGGCCTTTTCTAAAATCACGTCCCGGTATGGAAGGATCTGATCGTAATAGGGCAGTTTTTCCAGGTAGGCGTTCATTACGGTCGGCTGGTCGATCAGCGTCTGCACGAACGGGGTGACGGACTGGCCGACATTAATTGCCTGGGCAACAACAACACTGATCAGGAGCGTGAGTGGTCCGAGGATCAGGAAGATAATTGCTACGACTATCAGAATTGAGCCGAGATGCTGCCTTCCACCGATTCGCTCGCTTAACCAGCGGTGAGCCGGAGCAGCCATGGCCGAAAAAAGACCGGCCATGAAGATCGGCATCAGAAACTGGTGAATCATCGTCAGAAAAACGGCGGATATGATGAATACCAGAACTAACAGGACGAGTCTGTTGACAGATTCGCGTTTCACATTGACTCCCGTATTGCTGTAATTAATGACTAAGGCACTGGTGCTCAGTCTGTTTCCTCGAAGCGGTTTTTCTCCAGGTTTTTCCTCACCCGACGGCCATCGAAGACGCGCCCGTTCATGGCGATGTATACACCGGGTGGCATTGCCTGGGCCGCTGCAAGAGCACAACCGATATTGAACAGGGCATCGCTTGTCTTGAACAGAGCAGGCTCGAGAGCACCGGTGAGCACAACTGTTTTTGACGGAATGGTGCTGAGTGACTGTGCTGTCTCAACCATCGTGTCTGTGCCGTGGGTGATCAGAATCTTGTGTTCCGGAGCTTTCATGACTGCCGCCCTTATGGTTCTACGGTCCGCTTCGCTGATATCGAGACTGTCTTTTTTCAGCAGCGATTCAATACGGTAGTCAACGGCGAGATTCATCTCGGACAGGACTGTCTTTATAGCGGGAGGTCCAACCTCATATTCACTTTTGGCGTCAAAATATACTTTATCGATTGTACCACCGGTTGTCAGGATAAGAATTGGTTCCATTGCGAAACACCAGTTGGAGATTGTGGCAGGTTACCTTTGCAGGCTCACAGAGCCTGATTGCTATACCGGTAAAAAAAGTGTTTATGTCTTTTATCCATGTTTGTATGATTAGTTCAAGTTTAAAGTATCGCTGATATGCGGTGATGTTTCTCAGCAACGAAGCCCCGTGTAATCAAAACGATAACGTTATCTCTCATTCAATACAAGGAGCGCTGCAATGAAGGTTGTCGCATTTTGCGGGAGTGCCCGGAAAAAAGGAAATACCGCCCTGCTGCTCGATACGGTCCTGGAACCGCTTCGCCAGGCCGGTGTCGAAACAGAACTCGTGGAGCTGGCCGGCAGTAAAATTAGAGGCTGCAAAGCCTGTATGGTCTGTTTCAAGGAAAAAGACGGCACCTGCGCGATCAAGGGGGATATGGTCAATGAATGTATTGACAAAATGACCAGGGCAGATGGAATAATCCTTGGCTCCCCGACGTATTTTGCTGATGTTTCAACGGAGATAAAGGCTTTGATCGATCGCTGCGGCATGGTCGGGCGTGCCAACGGGCAACTGTATAGACGCAAGATCGGTGCTTCCGTGGTGGCGGTCAGGCGTGCCGGTGGTATCCATGCCTTCGATACAATGAATCATTTTTTCCTGATCGGTGAGATGATTGTTGTCGGTTCAAGTTACTGGAATATCGGCATCGGACGCGATAAAGGAGAGGCCGCCGGGGATGAAGAGGGCATGGCAACCATGAAGCAGCTGGGTGAGAACATGGCCTGGCTGCTTGAGAAGATCAAAGCCTAGGGCCGTATCATGATTCGCGCTGCCGGCGCCCCTACCGTTCTGGTCGTCGATGATGAACAGGTCCATCGCTACATGCTCTGCAATATGCTGAAAGAGTGGGGCTGGCGGTGCGTGGAAGCCGATGACGGAGACACCGCCGTCAGGGCCGTGGAGCAAAACGCATATGATGCGGTGCTGATGGATGTGAGAATGGCGCGAATGAGCGGCCGCAGGGCGTTTGATCTTATCCATGCGCACAATCCGGTTTTACCGGTGATCATCATGACCGCCTACTCTTCCGTTGATGATGCGGTCGAGATCATCAAAAAGGGCGCTCATGATTATCTCACCAAGCCGCTTGATTTTAGCCGGCTTCGCTTGTCCCTTGAACGGGCTGTCGACCATCACCAGGTGGAGGAAAAAAAACAGCAGGCCGCTGCTGGCGGCAATACCCTGGAAACGTCCATCATCGGGACCTCTGCACCCGTGGCTGAGCTGCTGGAAATGATCCGTTATGTGGCCCCGACAGAGGCAACCGTGCTAGTGACCGGTGAGTCGGGTACCGGTAAGGAACTCGTTGCCGAGGCGCTGCATTTCAACAGCGAGCGCAAGGGCGGCCCGTTTGTAAAAGTAAATTGCGCCGCGCTGGCCGAGAGCCTGCTGGAGTCTGAGCTTTTTGGCCATGAAAAAGGAGCATTCACCGGGGCTGACCGGCGCCGGGACGGTAAATTTGTCCAGGCCGATGGTGGAACCCTGTTTTTGGATGAAATTGGCGAAACGACGCCTGCCATGCAGGTGAAGCTGCTGCGTGTTCTGCAGGAAGGTGAATTGCAGCGGGTTGGCGGCGAGGAGACCATAAGCGTTGACGTACGTATTCTTGCTGCCACCAACAGGGACCTGGAAACGGATGCCCAGAACGGTTCGTTTCGCGAGGATCTTTATTACCGACTCAATGTCGTTACCCTTATTGTGCCGCCGCTCAGGCTGAGAGGGAACGATATAAATCTGCTTGTCGATCACTTTGTCGCTCTTTTTGGAGAGAAGAACCGCCGCCAGGTTACGGGGGTGACTCCTTCCTGCATGAAATTGCTCAAGTCTTACCCCTGGCCGGGCAATGTGCGTGAATTGGAAAATGCCATCGAGCGCGGCATAATCCTGATGAGGGGCGACCAGCTCACAGAGAAGAGTCTGCCGCTTTCTATTCAGAAATATGGCTCAGAACAGGAACAGTCTGATAGCGACAGACCTGCCTCGCTCCAGGATGCGGAAAAAGCACTTATAGTCCAGACGCTCAAAGACACCGGCGGCAACAAAAGTGAGGCGGCAAGACGTCTGGGCATAACCAGAAAAACCCTCCAGAATAAACTCCACAAATACCAGCAGGGACAGTAAGGCCCGTTGGCAGGAGCCCCGGATTGGACAGCCTCAATGTTTCTCCGGCGGCAGTATTGTAAACAGGGTCGAGCGGGGTGATAAACGCTGTTTTCACCTCTGCCTTCTGTCCAGAAAATTCAATTGCCGTAACGCTGGTTTTTCTCGTGTATTTCATTAATTAGCATACTTTTCTATTTTTTGTTCAGCGGGTTGACAACAAAAAACGGGCTACTTATTGTTCGCACAAGTTTTCAGGAAATAACAGCTAACAGCAATCACGTTCTGACGCCGATAACGTCAGGACTCTTTTCGGAGGTTTTGGTGAGCACTGATAACGTTGAACAGGAATTCGAAGACGAATCTGAAACTGTCGGACAGTCGCCGGACAACACCGTTGAACAGGAGCAGGAGGAAAAATCGCTTGAAGATCAACTCCAGGAAGCTCGTGATGAATCCGCAGAGCTGCGTGATCAGGTTCTGCGCATAGCCGCGGAGTTCGAGAATTATAAAAAACGTATGGAGCGGGAACGCGCCACCACCCTCAAGTATGCCGGGGAGCATATTTTTCGTGAGCTGCTGCCTGTTGTTGACAATCTCGAGCGTGCCCTGGAGCGGGGTGTTGTCGAGGGAGCTGACTGTCAGACCAATCTGGCCGGCCTGCTGGAGGGAGTGCAGTTGACACTGAAAATCCTGACCGGCACGCTCGAAAAATTTGAAATCAAGCCGATTGACAGTGTCGGTGCTCCATTTGATCCCAATGTCCAGGAAGCCCTGACAATGGAAACAAGCGACAGTGTTCCGGCAAATCATGTGGTGAGTGAATTTGAAAAAGGATATCACTACAAGGACCGGCTTTTACGGGCTGCCCGGGTGATTGTTTCATCCGGTGATGAATAAGGTGAAGAAAGCTTTCAAAATAGCGCTGAGTGCTTGACAAATACACAGAAATGACAAGTTTAACAGGTGTCGCTGTCGAATGGCAGCCCCTCTTTTATTGGATGGAATTCGGAAACTATTAGATAATCCGGTTAATAGATATCAGGAGAAGAAAACATGGGTAAAATTATCGGAATTGACCTTGGCACGACTAATTCGTGTGTGGCGGTCATGGAGGGTGGCGAGCCGAAGGTGATCGCCAATTCAGAAGGGAACAGGACAACACCTTCAGTGGTGGCATTTACCGATAATGACGAGCGTCTTGTCGGCCAGGTTGCCAAACGGCAGGCAGTGACAAATCCGACCAAAACGCTGTATGCCGTCAAGCGCTTGATTGGCCGCAAATTTGAAGATGCCGAGGTAAAGAAATCAATTACTGTCAGTCCTTTTGAAATTGTTGAAGGGACAAGCGGCAGTGTCTCCGTCAAGGTTGCCGGCAAGGTGTACCGGCCGGCCGAGATTTCGGCAATGGTACTTGGCAAGATGAAGCAGACTGCGGAAGAGTATCTTGGCGAAGAGGTGACTGATGCGGTAATCACGGTTCCCGCATACTTCAACGATTCCCAGCGTCAGGCAACCAAGGATGCCGGAAAAATTGCCGGACTTAATGTCCAGCGTATTATCAACGAGCCGACTGCCGCCTCGCTTGCCTATGGGCTTGACAAGAAAAACGAAGAGAAGATTGCGGTATTTGATCTTGGTGGCGGTACGTTTGACGTCTCGATCCTGGAGATTGGCGACGGTGTCTTTGAAGTCAAGTCAACCAACGGGGACACCTTTCTCGGGGGTGAAGACTTTGATATGCGTATTGTCACCTGGCTTGCCGACGAATTCAAGCGTGATCAGGGCATTGATCTGCGCAATGACAAGATGGCCCTGCAGCGTCTGAAAGAAGAAGCGGAGAAGGCCAAGATGGAACTCTCAACAACCGTTGAGACGGATATCAACCTGCCGTTCATCACGGCTGATGCTACCGGTCCCAAGCACCTGAATATCAAGCTGAGCAGATCAAAATATGAAACCCTGGTCGAAGATCTGGTTGACCGTACGGTGGGTCCCTGCAAAACCGCATTAAAAGATGCAGGGCTGCAGCCGTCTGACATTGATGAAGTCATCCTTGTCGGCGGTATGACCCGTATGCCGAAAGTCCAGCAGAAGGTTCAGGAAATATTCGGTAAGGCCCCGCACAAGGGCGTGAACCCTGATGAGGTCGTGGCCATCGGGGCTGCAATCCAGGGCGGCGTGCTGCAGGGAGATGTTAAAGATGTTCTGCTGCTCGATGTTACCCCGCTGTCACTGGGGATTGAAACACTTGGCGGCGTGACCACCAAACTGATCGAGAAAAACACGACCGTTCCGACCAAAAAAAGTCAGGTGTTCTCGACGGCTGCCGACAATCAGCCTGCCGTTTCAATTCACGTGCTCCAGGGCGAGCGTGAGATGGCCCAGGACAATAAAACCATCGGCCGCTTTGAGTTGACCGACATTCCAGTGGCCCCGCGCGGTGTTCCGCAGATCGAGGTGACCTTTGATCTTGATGCCAATGGTATCCTCAACGTTTCAGCCAAAGATCTCGGCACCCAGAAGCAGCAGTCTATCCGGATCACCGCTTCCTCGGGATTAACTGAGGAAGAAATTGAGAGGATGAAGAAGGATGCCGAAATTCATGCCGATGAGGACAAGAAGCGCAAGGAGCTGATTGAAACCAGAAACCAGGCGGACGCTCTTGTTCACGCGACCCAGAAGAGCCTGAAGGAACTTGGCGACAAGGTCGATGGGGAAACCAAGGCAAACGTTGAAAAAGAAATCGAAAATGTCAAAAAAGCCCTTGAAGGTGACGATGTGGACGCCATCAAGACCGCGACCGAGGCCTTGACGGCTGCATCTCATAAGCTTGCAGAGTTAATGTACGCCCAGGCGGCACAGAATAATCCCGATGATGAGAATCCTCCTGGTGGTGATGGGGGAGGAGCCTCCAAGAAAGACGACAAAGGCGATGATGATGTCGTCGATGCCGACTTTGAAGAAGTAAAGTAATACCGTTACGTTCCGGGTAAGCACCCGGTTGATTTCAAGGGAGAGGGAATTCGGTTTCTTCTCCCTTTTTTTTTTGCTGATTATACAGTAAGGTCAGCACCGATCAGTCCAGCTACATATTTACTCCTCTTAACTGAAACCAAAAACAAAGATTCGGTATGAAAATCTTATCAGGGATCCAGCCTTCTGGAAAACTGCACATCGGCAATTATTTCGGAATGATGCAAACCATGATTTCGCACATGGAAAATTCCGAGCTGTACGTCTTCATCGTCGACCTCCATGCCCTGACCTCGGTTCATGACCGGGATCGGCTGCGTCAGGGAACGCTGGAGGCCGCAGCCGACTTCCTGGCGCTCGGCCTTGATCCTGAAAAATGCACGTTCTGGGTACAATCCGATGTTCCCGAGGTATGTGAGCTTACCTGGATTTTGTCGACGATTGCACCGATGGGGCTTCTTGAGCGCTGCCATTCCTACAAGGACAAGGTGGCCAAAGGGCTGCATCCCAGCCATGGACTCTTTTCCTACCCGGTACTCATGGCGGCTGATATCCTCCTCTATCAGGCTGAACAGGTTCCTGTCGGCAAGGACCAGAAGCAGCATCTGGAGGTGGCCCGTGACCTGGCACAGAAATTCAACAATCAATACGGTGAAACCTTTGTTGTCCCGGAACCGGCGATCAGCGAGACAACAGCCACAGTCCCCGGTGTCGACGGCCAGAAAATGTCCAAATCATATGACAATACGATTCCAATCTTTCTGGATGGCAAGCAGTTAAAAAAACGGGTGATGGCAATTCAGACCGATGCCACGCCGGTGGATGATCCTAAAAATCCCGACAGCTGCAACCTTTTCCAGATTTTCAGGCTCTTTGCATCTCCCGAGCGCCTCGAGCAGGTTCATGACCTTTACGTCAATGGCGGTGCAGCGTATGGGTATATCAAGCTTGAACTGTTCGATTTAATCAATGACTATTTTGCTGATGCCCGTGCCAGAAAGAACGAGTATCTGGCAGATCCCGGCGAATTAAGAAGAATTCTGGCAAAGGGAGCTGACAGGGCACGACAAAAGGCGACGGTTACGCTGGAACTCGTGCGTGATCGAGTCGGAATAAAATATTGATAAGAGGAAGGCGGCCTGTTTGTTAGCTGCGGCTACTGCTCGTTCTGTTCAATACTGAAGTAGTTATAGAGAGGTCCTTCCGAGGCCGTTGCTGGGACCCCTTCAGAGTTTCTGTCTATCTGGACAACCCCTTCCAGTAAAAGATGATCGATACGTTCGCTGATCGAGACTTCGTCTTCGTCCGAAATAACATTTGATATGAATGCAAAGGTGCCGGTTTTCCAGCTGAGCACGGAAAAGAACGCTTCCCTGGCCTGCTCTTTGAGTGAACTGTGAAGCAGGTCCGACTGCAGAAACCCCTTGTTGAGCAGGATTTCCCCAAGCCGTTTTTTGTTTTTTTCATTGATGTGAATTGACAGACATTCATTAAGCTGCTCTTCCGTTATCAGTTCCGAATCAAGCAGTCTCTGACCGATCTGCTTCTGGTTTGAATGCAGCGAACCCCAGGTAAGCTGCCCGTTGACAAAGTGGAATGTCGCTTTTTCCGGAGGATTGAGGAGCAGGAGTTTTCCAGTCAGGCTGGTGAAGTAGAGGAGCTGGAATACTCCCTCGATCGTGACAATATCGATGGCTCCCTGGAAGTCGACGGTCGTTCGTTTTCCGTTCTTGCTGGTCATCTCGGTTTCGTCAGCTATACTATTGGAATTATTTCCAAAAGTTTTCGATATTTTCTGATATAAACGTTTAAATGTCATTTCTGTGTTCCTTTACCGTTAATTTATTCTATTGCAGCCGGATAAAAAGAGCAAATATATGATCAATAAAATATCAGATATCGGATGTAATTGTATTTATTTGACAATCGCTTTCCCGACAGTCATCATTATGAATGATAATGAAAAAAATCGTACACGCCTGCAGGATAAGGGAAAAACTCAGGTATGAGATGGCAATAATGAACGGCCGGGCGTGGTACCCGGCCGTTCATGGGGAAGGTTTTTGTGCGACAGGGACGCGTGTTTAGAAATCGACAAGCTCCACGTCAAACACCATGGTTGCATTCGGCGGGATCGGCCCTCTGCCGGAGGGCCCGTATCCCAGGCTTGGCGGGATAATCAATATACGTTTCTCGCCCCGGGTCATCGACAGGAATGCTTCATCCCACCCCTTGATCACTCGACCGGCGCCGACGGGAAAGCTGATCGGCTCACCCCGGTCGTACGAAGAATCGAATTTTTTACCGTTCAGCAGTTTTCCGGTATAGTGCGCTTTGACGGTTGCACCTTTTGTCGGACGTTCTCCGCCGTTGCCTTCGCTGACAATCACATATTTCAAACCCGAAGGAGTGGTGACGGCACCAGGGAACTCCTTGTCAATGATGGACTGCTGTTCCTCCATTGCTGCAAGCTCTTTTTCACGCTGCCGATCTTCCATGGTGGCAAGCAGTGTTTCAAAACTTGACTGGTCGGCAACAAAGGCTTCCGCATTTTTCCCAACACGGATGATTTCGATCGATTTTATCACATCGCCCTGTTTGATCGAGTTTACCACATCCTGTCCGGAAACGACGTGACCGAAGACGGTATGTTTTCCATCGAGCCAGGGGGTGGGAACATGTGTAATGAAGAACTGGGAGCCGTTGGTGCCAGGCCCGGCATTGGCCATCGACAAGATACCTGGACGGTCATGAACGAGGCTCGGATCGATTTCATCTGGAAAGGTATACCCCGGTCCACCGGTCCCGGTACCCAGCGGGCACCCACCCTGGACCATGAAATCGGGTATAACCCGGTGAAAGGTCAGACCATCATAAAACCTGTTGCCCTGAGTTCCTGCACCACCTCCCAGCTCTTTTGTTCCTTCCGCCAGGGCAACAAAGTTGGTAACGGTGAGCGGTGTTTTTTCATATTCCAGCATACAGAGGATCTCACCTTTGCTGGTGTTGAATTGAGCGTACAGTCCATCTTTCAATTTTGCTTCTGACATAGTTGTCTCTCCAATGAGTATGATACACAGGCCAATCAGCCCGAGTAGTCGTTTGCCGGCGTTCATAATTCCTCCTGTTTAAAACAGATGATTTTCAGGAACTGATTGACTACTAGATCACAGCCTGGTTGTCAAGACCTCGACGATAGATCGATTTGCGGTCTGATAGCTGTTGACGAGTGTCAGCTGAAAGAGTTTATTGTTGATTCCGTGCAGATGTAATTGCAGGTCATCAAATTATACATTGTTTTATGTAAGGCTTAAACAGGAGATTGCCTTGTTTTTTTTCTATCAGGTTCTGACGGGACTGATATTTTTTGCCTGTTTTCCGTTTCTGCTGGTCATTGTTCTTGTCAGTGGCAAGCATCGCCGTGGCCTGTCGGAGCGGCTGGGTTTATTCTCCTCACGGGCAGTGAAAAAGACGGGAGGAAAAAGCGTCTGGATTCATGCGGCATCGATCGGGGAGATAAATGCCGCTCGTCTTCTCATAGAACGGTTGAAAGCCATTCTCCCGGAACTCTCATTTACGGTAACAACGATGACCCTGCACGGTCGCGATTATGGTCGTGCAAAACTGGGTAGGGATATTACCTGTCTCTTTGCCCCGCTAGATGTTCCTCTGGTCGTCGACAGGTTCATCAAGATTGTGAAAGCGGATGTCTATATTCTGCTGGAGACCGAATTGTGGCCCCTCGTGATCGTCAAGGCAAAGCGCTCCGGCGCGGCGACGGTACTGCTTAACGGCAGGATTTCGAACAAGTCGATTGCTGGTTACCGGCGCTTGCGATTCGTCTTCAAGGGCGTTCTTCAACATTTTGACGAAATAGGGGTGATCGGCAGTGTTGACTATCAACGATTTGTCACGCTCGGGGCAAAACCTGAGACCGTCACAATAACAGGCAATATCAAATATGATGTGACGCTGCCTGAAAATAATCTCGAGATCAGACGGAAAAACCGTGAACTGCTTGGTATCAACGAGAGCAGGCAGGTCTTTATCGCCGGGTCAACCCATGAACCGGAAGAGGAGCTGCTGCTGCCAGTTTATAAACGGCTGAGCACTGAGTACGACCAGCTCTGGTTGATCGCTCCCCGTCACCTGAGTCGGGTGGAACAGATCGAAAAACTGCTTGTTGCCGAAACCATCGACTATGACCTGCTCAGCTCCTGTAAAAATGGTACACCACCTCGACACTCGCTGATACTGGTTGATACCTTTGGCGATCTCGCCGAGCTCTATTCCATATCCTCTTTTGTTTTTATCGGTGGCAGCTTCAGTAATTATGGCGGTCACAATCTGATGGAAGCAGCCGTCTGGGGCAATGCACTTTTTTTCGGTCCGTTCATGCAGGATTTTCAGGAAGCAGCAGATGATATTGTAAAAGCAGGAGGCGCGAGCTGTGTACAATCTCCTGTAGAACTGGAGGAACAACTCGTTCGCCTGTCCATGGATAAAAGCGCCCTGCAGGAGGTTTCTTCCCGTGCAGCGACAGCGGCTGGACCACATCAGCAGGCTGCCTCCCGACAGGTGGAACTTGTTGCCCGGCACATTTGATGAGATGTCCGGGTAACGCTTATATGTGTTTGCACAGCGATTCTTGAGGTAACTTTTTCCTGTCTCTTTGGTTCCATATCAGTTTTTCCTTTTGACCACCTTCAATTGGTAGCTGCACAGGAATATTGTAAATCTCAGATGTTCTTAAATGGTTAACATTGCCAATACTAGCTCTCTATGGGAGAGGTAAGATAGCACAAAGAGGTAAAGTTCTGATATAATAAGATAAAACGGAATATGTTGCGTATAGTTCTAAATGATTCGAGGAAAGGAAGCGGGTCTAATGTGAAAGCACCTCAAACAAGCGTATGCCTAAATCGACTTGACCTTACCCCATATAAGGCAAATCAGTGTTATTAAGTTGAGAGGTTAATCTTATTCCTTTTGAAAAAGCGCAAAATGCGCACTCCAATAAGCGAGGTGCTTGCAACAATGTCATATAAATCTAAACCATCTGCTGAGCCCTGCGTAAAGACCTTTGATGATTTTGTGCGATTAGCTGATTATTCTTTTTTGGATACCTTAAATGTTGACCCTGATGCCACCAGAGACGGTGATGATCACCGTGCCCGCCAGGTTATTTCTGGTCACTTCGTACCTGTGACACCCACGCCGCTTGCAGAACCAGAATATGTAACCCATAGCAGCACTTTTTTTAATGAAATTGGGTTGAGCGACGAGCTGGCACTTAATGAAAAATTTCGCCGGTTATTTTCTGGCGATATTTCTGCTGCTCATGAGCCTATGCGTCAGATTGGCTGGGCGACAGGTTATGCATTGTCGATTTATGGCACCGAATATACCCAACAATGTCCATTTGGTACTGGTAATGGTTATGGCGATGGTCGTGCGATATCCGTATTTGAAGGACTAATCAAAGGGCAGCGCTGGGAAATGCAATTGAAAGGTGGTGGCTCAACGCCTTATTGCCGTGGCGGCGACGGACGTGCAGTACTACGTTCAAGTGTGCGTGAGTTTTTAGCGCAAGAATACATGCAGGCTTTAGGTGTTCCAACATCGCGCTCTTTAACACTGTATGTTTCTAAATCTGAGACCGTTACCCGGCCTTGGTATTCTCAAGACTCCCACTCAACTGACCCTGATATTTTAGTGGAAAATCCCGTGGCTATTGCAACTCGCGTTGCACCATCTTTTTTGCGAGTTGGTCAGTTAGAGTTATTTGCCCGCCGCGCACGCACCAATGCTCATCCGAGAGCATCAGAAGAGTTGCGCATGATTGTGTCGCATTTAATTGAGCGAGAATACAAAAGCGACATTAATCAAAACCTTGTTTTTGGTGATCAACTGGTTGAGTTGGCTAAGCTATTTCGTGAGCGTCTTATCTCACTGGTGGCCAATTGGCAACGTATTGGTTACTGCCAAGGCAATTATAATAGCGACAACTGCGCCGCTGGTGGCTTCACTCTCGACTATGGACCATTTGGATTTTGTGAAATTTTTGACCCTGAGTTTCAACCGTGGACTGGTGGCGGCAAACACTTTTCATTCTTCAATCAGCCAATCGCAGCGGAAGCGAATTACCACATGTTCTGGGCAGCTGTGAGACCGCTACTCGCTAAAAATACTGATGCTTTAGAATATTTCGACCATGTACGCCATGGCTTTGCAGAAGCAATGCAAAAACAACTTCAAAAAATGTGGGCGGCCAAACTTGGCTTGACTGAATATAACTCACAGGTATTTAAGAAATTAATGCAGCTAATGACCCACTCAGAGGTGGATTACACTATCTTCTTCCGCGAATTATCCCATATACCAGAGGATGTTTCAGCATTGAAAAAGAGCTTCTACGTTAAAACTTCACAACAACTCGATGAGCAATGGCAATCTTGGCTAAACAGCTGGCGAGACCTCGTTGTTAAAGATGGTAATTTAGCTGAGATATCAGCAAATATGAAACAGACTAACCCCAAATACGCATGGCGAGAGTGGTTGATTGTCCCCGCCTATCAGCAAGCCATGCAGGGTGACTATACATTAGTTAAAGAGTTGCAGGAAGTACTTAGCTATCCATATGATGAGCAATCACAAGAAGTAGAAGACAAATACTATCGTCTAAGACCTAAGGCATTTTTTAACGCTGCCGGCGTGTCGCACTATAGCTGTTCATCTTGATTTTGACTAAAAATTGAAAAATTGGAATCAGGTTTGCCCAGCAGGTAACGGCTAATAAGTCAATGTTGCCGGACTCGCTAGCGCGCCTGATCCGCCACGTTAATGTTAGTTATCCATTCTTTCTGGTCTCAATTCTTAGCAACGGGTTTTGCATCAAGTCACTAGATATACGATGGTCGGACAGAAAAACAGCAATCCCATGCCTACACCAAGTAGGTTACCCTTGCTTAGATCAAAGTCCTCTAAGATCTTAATCCATTTGAAACGAAATACGTACCTTCCAAAGTAAATATCCACGCACAGCATTAAGATCATCCAGATTAGACCTATTAAGAGGCAGTCTTGAAAGTTTGATGGATTTATCCAGGATAGGGTAAACCAGCATATTGCATAGATTATTGTTATTCCAGTGCAGAAACTAATTTTCTTGGCACGGTCTACTCCATATCTTCTATTTAGGTATTTGACGCGGAAGTTCCCATTTAATATTTCTCCTGCCGCAATTAATAGCCAAATTGCTATAGTTTTTGTAACCAGACCATTCATATTATTTTTTGATTGAATAAATAGCTAAAGCTAAAGTCGATTTAGTCATCAACTGTTCTTCAATGCGGAATCACTTCTACTACAGCATCTTGTTTTGTTAACATATTATTACGTTTCCGCCAGACGATCATGACTGCAACAACAATCAACAGGTATGTGTCATAGGGCTGGGCGTCAGGAAATATCGGGTTCATGAGCGAGAAATGAAAGAACGCTGATAGCAAAATGCTGCCATTCGATTCATTGAACAGAGCCGTTGCGATGACGCTTATCGCCAGGCATCCAGCAAAGAACGCTGTGAATGACCACTCGCTCTGCTGGGTACCGCTCAATAGGAAGGCTGGCATATGCCAAAGTCCCCAGATGGCTCCAAGAATCAGTCCGGCCCAGAGCGGAGCAAACTTTCTTTGAAGAAGAGGAAGTGCGAGCCCCCTCCAACCAAATTCTTCCATAGGGCCTTTGATGGCGGCAAGGAACAACGCCACGACCAAAGATTTAAAGGATGGAAACGGAAAGGGTTCTGTGAAAAGGTTCCCTCTGAGCACGGAGCCGATGACAAAGATCAACGGTATGCCAATGATCAGAAAAACATACCAGGCAACACTACAGCGCCAGAGAAAAGTCCGCCTGAGGAAGCGTCGAAGGCCTGTGAACCCGCCGTAGTTGATAACTATTGCAAAGGCCGCGATAGCAGGCGCATATACGGCCAGAAAGAAAAGCGGGTGCTTGCCGCTGAGTTTTCCGAACACAGCAGCCATTCGTTCTGGAAGAAAGATATACAGCCCAAGAACGCCCCAAGCCAAGCCAAACGAGATCAGTAAAAATGGTGTAAATGAACGAAAGGGTATTAGGTGTGGTTCACGAACTGGGATATCTTGGGACATGTGCTTGTTCCTTTCCGACTAAAAAGGTATTATCCAGGGGCTGAATATACAGTTCCCTTACCATTCAGTCTATGTGATTTATTGGGCCAACTGCAACTTAAACCATTTTTGTAATTCGGCCTGTTTGACTTCTTGCCGAGACTTTGTTGGTGCTTGAATTTACAGGAAAACCCTTCATAGACCCTACCACCTTTCGAAAAACTGGTCGGTGATCTGGCTGGAGCATATTTTCGATGAATCAACATCCAACACAGACTTATTTATCAAGTTTACCAGGAAGAACGTATCGTTAAAGTAATAAGACTTTGGACTCATTACGAATAAATGTATTATAATCTTCTTGAATGGTAGTGAATGGTTGCTTGAGCACGAACGTCCTGTTGTTTATACCCTCTGTACCATTGGAGCATAATTATAAAATCTGTCTCGGAACCGTTTGTGCGAACATTATTGACGATTGGTGCATGCATCTGCATTTGTCTCGGAATCATCGGAGCCTTTCTTCCCATCGTGCCGACAACTCCTTTTTTGATTTTGGCAACGGTGTTGAGTTACAACGCTTCTCCAAAGATCAGACAGTGGCTGCTTGAACATCCGGTGTTTGGGAGTGCAATTCAGAATTATCTTGAGAACCGCTCAATAACCACGAGAGCACTGCGCAGTGCCCTTGTAACGCTCTGGCTCTGTTTTTTCGTGAGCGTCTATCTCGTTGGTAATATCTGGGTGGGTTCAATACTGCTGGTTATAAATGGGCTGGTTACTCTTTACCTGCTCAGTTTGCAGAGGGTATGATGAAAAAATCAGACATGTACACACCTACAAGCAAACAAAGACATCACTCGGCAAGTGCCATCTGCTCTTGAACCTGTTGATGCATATTTTTAATCAGGTCCTGGGGTAACTTCAGTCGTGCCGCCAACATGGCAAGATAAGATTGCTCTGCAGTAGTATCCACATCAATAGCTAGTAGCGAGGCAATGTATATTTCTGCTGCCACTTCCGGGCTTTTTGCGCTGTTTATTATTGCATCCATGTCAACAGGTCGGCCCATCTCCTCAATGAGTATAGCCTTATTGTCGGGATCAAGCGGTAAATCTTCAATACGCTGGAAAATGGCCTGGCTTTCCTTGGCATCAAGGCGCCCATCTGAACGTGCAGCAGCTATCATGGCTCTCACCAGTGTTAGCCCTAACTCCTCTTGACCAGCAATATCATTTTGTGCAGGGAGAAACGCTGAGCCCTCCGGAACAGCTGGCAAGGGCACGGATCCTGTTTGCGGCACCGTTTCGGTTGCCGGGGATTGTGAGTTGCTGTAGCGTTGATAGGCTCCATAGGCGAGTGCCCCGACTGCAGCAATGCCCCCCATTTTAGCAGCTTTTAAACCCATTTTACGCCCCTTCTTGCTGGTCAGCATGCTGCTTGCAAGTCCACCTGCCAAACCACCTGCAAAGCCTCCAGCCGCTCCACTGCCGATTAATTGCCCGAGAAGTTTATTTATATCTGCCATTCTTTTCTATTCTCCTTTTACCTGCTGGATATGTATATAATACCGATATCGTTAAACTTATAATATTTTATTTTTGCCAAATCTGTGTAGTCCATCAAGATCACTTCGTTTTCGAATTTATAAAATAATCCCTTCACACAGTTTTTCAATTCAGGTACCTACCGATTTTTTTCTGTTCGTATGATTATGCTACAGTTAACAATTTACATTTTGCTCATTTCCGTGTCGATTTCCTTCTTTTCGTGATTATGTAAATAATTGTTTGCTGCGCTTTACAAAGATTCGAGAATATAAGAACAGGTATCAACGATATGAAATTAATTTCCTGGAACGTCAACGGCCTCAGAGCAGTTTTTAAAAAGGATTTCAGACAGGTCGTTGAGGTCATGAATCCTGATATTCTGCTGCTGCAGGAGACAAAGCTGCAGGCACACCAGCGCAGCGACGAGATGGTTGCCCTCGGGACGTTCCAGTCTCACTGGTCCTATTCGCAGGTAAAAAAAGGGTACAGCGGCGTTGCCGCGTATTCACAGCCTGCGCCTCAACAGGTCCGTGAAGGTTTCGGGATTGAGCGTTTTGACTCGGAGGGGCGCGTTTTAGAACTTGATTTCGGGGATTTTATTTTATTTAACGTCTATTTCCCAAATGGCCAGCGTGATGAGGAACGGCTGCAGTATAAACTCGATTTCTACGAAGGTTTTTTCAAATACACGGATGACTTGAAGCGCCGAGGGCGAAGTATCATTATCACCGGTGACTTCAATACCGCCCACAATGAAATCGATCTGAAAAACCCGCAGTCAAATAAGGATCGATCGGGATTTCTGCGCATTGAGCGCGATGTTCTCGATGATATTGTCGGGCGGGGCTATGTTGATACCTTCAGGCATTTCTATCCGGAAACGGTTCAGTATTCGTGGTGGAGTTACCGCTTCAATGCCCGGAAAAACAATGCTGGCTGGCGTATCGATTATTTTTTTGCAACCCGGGATCTTATTGAAAAAAATATCATTAAGGATTCCTTTATCCTCAATGATATCTTCGGATCCGATCACTGCCCTGTGGGAATTGAGCTGGATTTCGGCCATTGATGAGATAGTGGTTGGAGAAAAGAAGATGAAAGCGTCCATAGAATGTTATCCCTGCCTGCTCAGCCAGATCCTCAGGACTACTGAGCTGTGCGGCCTTGATAGTCGTGATAGAAAAAAGGTGATGAATTATGCGCTGAGCACCATGGCTCACCTCCCTGCTGATATCTATCCGCACGAGATTGTCGTTGCCGTTAACGAACATATAAAAACTACCTATTGCAGCAAGGATGATATCTTTGATCCGTATGCCGATTTAAAGCAACAGACCCGGGAGATTGCTCAGCAGTTCTATGTTTCCATAGAGCAGAAGATAGCCCAGGCTCCGGATCCACTGGAGATGGCTATCAAATGTGCAGCACTCGGAAATATCATAGATTTTGGGGCAAAAAGCCACGGAGATCTTGATGTCAAAGGTGAGCTTGAGAAGATAGACAGCCTGGGATTTGCAGTTTATGACTACGAACCGTTTCTGGTGAGCCTGGAAAATGCCGGGCTTATCCTTTATCTCGGGGATAATGTCGGTGAGGATATCTTCGACAAGGTCTTTATCACCGAAATAAAAAAACAGTACCCGGATAAACACATTATTTTCGCCGTCAGAGAACAACCCGTCATAAATGACGTCACGCTTGCCGATGCCAGGGCAATCGGGATGCACCAGCTGGTTGAAACCATATCGAGCGGCAGCATTTATCCCGGAACTATCCTGGACAAAACGACGGAAACATTCCAGGAACTCTTCAGAACCGCTGATCTGGTCATATCGAAAGGCCAGGGAAATTTCGAAACACTGTGCAATGAAGAGCATCCGGCACTTTTTTTCTTTTTGAGAGCCAAGTGCGAGAAAGTTGCAAAATATCTCGATGTCGGCCTCAAGAGCATGATTCTTAAAAAGCTTTAACCTTCGGGCAGGGTTGGTTTTAAGGGTTTTTTGCCGGAAAATTCATGAATGATTGATATTCTTTGTCAGTATTCATGAGTATTTCATCACTATTCTCACTATTTTTCCCCCTGTACTTGCGCTCCTGCTTAATTGAATTATTTTCTGATATGTTCCAACAAAAAAATGGAGCTTTTTCAGCTCCCATATTCCATACATGGAGGTTACTTATGAGAATTGTGCTTCGAAGTGCGCTGATCGTTTTCCTGTTTGCTTTCCTTTGTTCGCCTTCCTATGCGGATGAGTATTCAGAAACCAAAGAGATGTTTGCGAATGCCGGTGCAGCCAACCTGTTTGACAGTGCCTACGGTTATGCACTCTTTCCTACCATCGGCAAAGCCGGTTTTATCGTGGGCGGAGCCTATGGGAAGGGCCGTGTATATGAGCAGGGGAATTATGTTGGTGATACCTCGATGACCCAGGCATCAATCGGTTTTCAGATTGGCGGAGCCGGGTTCAGCCAGGTTGTCTTTTTCGAGGACAAGCGTGCCCTCGACACCTTTACCACCGGAAATTTTGAGTTCGGGGCAGAGGCTCAGGCAGTCGCCATTACAGCTGCTGCCGGAGCAACGTCCAATACCGCCGGTAGTTCTGCGACGGCCAGCGGGGGTAAAAACAATGCAGTCACCACGGATGCCGGCTACACAAAGGGAATGCTTATTTTCACTATCGTCAAGGGCGGGGCGATGTTTGACGTCAGCGTTGGTGGACAGAAGTTTAAATACATGAAAATGTAGAGAGCAGGAACAAAAAAAACAGCGGCAGGTGTACAAACACGTCTGCCGCTGTTAACACCTTTCGTAGCGAGGTCTGCCTATCTAGTAAGTGCTGCTGTCCTGGGGACTGAACTCGGCATTTTCGACCCACCAGTCGGGCCGTTGGACGACATCGAGAAGGTTCTCTACCGTTTTAAGGTGATAACTTTCCTGGTTCATCAGTACTTCAAAGAGTTTTTTACTTTCAGGATCATCGGCACCCGTAAATTTTTCTTTGTAAAACTCCATTCCCCGCTTTTCTATCTCGACGGCTTTCCTGTAATCATCTACGGCATCAACGCTGATGTTCATGAGTTCTTTATCCTGCTTCATTTCCTCGAAAACGGTCTTTATATCAAGGGCAGTGCCGTCCCCGGGATCAACCGCTGCTTTCTGTTGCAGATTTTCAATGGCAACACGGTGACGGACCTCATCTTCTGCAAGCATCAGCAGAACCTTCTTGATACCGTCAACCGGCGCTGCATCAGCCATCTTCCGGTAGAGCATTTCGGCATCTTTTTCCATCTGAATCGAGAACTCGAAAAAATCCATGAGGAACCTCCTGTAATGATAATAGTCTGAATTGCATCGATATCGGCAAACACTAATGGCTAATTATTGTTCCATCAAGCAGAAGTTGCTTTTTACTCTGTTCAGGAAACCTTTAACGACAGTATGGCTGTTGATAAATGATTGTTTTTGTGTTTTTGTTTGCCGGGTATTGTGTCGTCACGGGGAGTGATATATTTTGCCATTAACTGCGATTTCTTGGAGAAGTGCATGTATAAAATCAAAGCCGGGGGACTGCGCTGGCTGAAGAAGGGGTTTCATCTCGGTTTTCAAGCCCTGGAGGAAGAGGTAGACGCAGCCCTGAGCACAATATAGCCGAGAAGTGCACTGGCGATGGAACCGATAATAATGCCTATTTTGGCGTATTCCTGGTACACCGGCACGGTAAAGGAGAGTGCACCTATAAAGAGCGACATGGTGAAGCCGATACCGCCGAGAAAGCCGACACCGACAATCATCGGCCAGGTGACGCCGTCGATAAGGTTCACCCGGAGAATACGTGTGGCTCCCCAGGTGAAGAGGGTTATGCCGATCGGCTTGCCGAGTGCCAGGCCAAGAGCAACCCCTACCGTGATCGGATGCAGTAGCGCGGCCTGCATGTCCAGCTCAGCCATCACAACGCCTGCATTTGCCAGTGCAAACAGGGGCAAAACGAGATAGGCGATCCACGGCTCCATGGCGTGTTCCATTTTCTGAAGCGGAGTCTCCACTTCATTGCAGGCAGTGTCGATTGCCTGAACGGCTTCAAGGTGAGCGCGGTTCAGCATGATGGTATAGCCGCAATCGCCGTCTTTGCAGCGGATCTGCTCCAGCCTGTCCCTGACCATCTGCAGGAAGAGATCGGTGTTATACCTGCTTTTGGCCGGAATGAACATGGCCACAACGACGCCGGTAATTGTTGCGTGCAGTCCCGAGTGAGCGATTGTATACCAGAGAATCCCACCGGCGACCATATAGATGAGCGTATTTCTCACCCACAGCCTGTTGAGAATAAAAAGACCCGCGCAGATAGCCAGTGCCACGCCGAGATAAGTGAGGTGTATGGTCGGTGTGTAAAAAAGGGCAATAACAAGAATTGCTCCGAGATCATCGGCGATGGCAAATGCTGTCAGGAAAAGCCTGATCCCGAAAGGAACGCGTTTGCCAAGTGTTGAAAGAATCGCCAGTGAAAAAGCGATATCGGTCGCCATCGGGATCCCCCAGCCCGATGAACTGTCGCCGCTGCCGTTAAAAACAAAATAGAGCAGTGCCGGGACAAGCATGCCGCCTATTGCGGCGGCCACGGGAAGGGCTGCTTTCTTGGGTTCTGAAAGCCCGCCAACGAGCATCTCTCGTTTGATCTCAAGCCCGACGGTAAAGAAAAACAGGGTCATCAGGGCATCATTTACCCAGTGGGCAAGAGAGTGTGAGAGAGCCGCGCCGCCGATGGTGATGGAGAGTTCCTGGTGCCAGAAATGAGCATATCCCTCCGGGTTGATGTTTGACCAGATAAAAGCAGCAACAGCGGCAATGATGAGCAGGAAACCACCGTTTGAGATGGTGTTGAAGAAGCTCTGAAAGGCGGTAGTGGTAATGATTTTGGTAACCGCCGAGGGAGGCCTGAGGTGATCGAGTGCAGGTTTGTTGTCATGCATCGGGACATTCAGATTCTTCATAAATCCTCTTATCTTGTCAGGACCCTGTCGGCGCGTACTGGTGTTTCTGGATGGAAAAAGCTCCTGTACTCGCTAGGGGCGGGCTTTTTCTGAATCGGGATTGAACAGGGTAATGCTGAACGTATGATCGGTTGCACCATTTTTCTGATCTATTCTTTTTACCACAATTGTAATAATTTCTCCGACTGATTTGTCAAGCATTACGGTTTTCACGCTATCCATATCGGTGATTGGCCGGTTATTGATAGAGGTGAGGACATCATTTTTCTGTAATCCCTTGACGGCGGCGTCGCTGTCCGTGGTTATATCGATGATCTTCATCCCGGCAATTTCATCACCGGAGGTTTCCTGCAGGACGACGCCGATTTTACCCTGTGGCGGAAAATCGGCAGCTTCGAGAAAAAAAAGATAGTCTGATGTGGACCTCAGCTCTGCTGCCGATATCGGGGATGTCGCGAGGTTGCCGACACTTGCCTGGGAACGTGCCCGGCGCCTTTCAACACGGGGCGGGATGCCGGAATCTTTGCGGGTGTGCTGGGATCCTGCCAGGACAACCATTTTTTTGGTCGGGTTCTTGAGCAGGTATTCATGGATTGATTCAGCCATGGTTTCATCCCAGATGGCCTGGGCCTGGATAAAACCGTTAAACGAATTTTCTTTTTTTTCAGTGCTGCCATGGAAGGCAAAGACGTCCCTGAGACGCTCAGCGTAGCCAGCCATGTCAAGGACGCGATCAGCGGGTAGTTCACTGCGCTGTTCCGGGGTCAGTCCGGAAAGGCCGTTTGACTTGAAAACGGAGCTTACCGTGCTTCGATCTACATTGAGGCCGATGATGTCGATCAGGTGTTTTTTCGCATAGGTAAAAATCGGCCTGAAGAGGCGGAAATCGTCGCCCCAGACCTCGTGGTAGCGCGATTCCCGCAGGAAAGCTGATTCATTGTCTTCTTCGCCGCTGATGTAGCGGTTCAGCGCCTTCTGGCTTGATCGTGGAAACATTTCCATACCGATTGCCAGGTCCGGGTTTTTGCGGTGCAGGGCTTCAATGATCATCAGCTGCAGAAGGTGGTCGGCGCGGGATGTGTGGGTCTCACCGACATAGATGACCTGATAGTGGCTGAGCTGGTCGATCATTTCAGCGAAGGTCGTTAACTGCGGGGTGGCCAGGCCGCCTGGAGGTTCCGTGATTGGTTCATGTATTCCGGTCTCTGCTGATCGAACACTTCTTTCGGTGATACGGCCGTTGTTAAAATGCAGATAGGAGTATTTACCGTAATGTGACAGACGGGAAACACCATTCTCTGTTTCAGCAGTGCTGTCTGAGGAGATCAGGGCAACCGGCTGCCGCGGATGTGCAGGGTGAGAACGGATATCGATGGTGAACCCTTTTTCTGGATGCGGGGGTGTTCCATACATGGAGCGTGAGAGCGGACTGGAGAGACCCAGGTAAATGAGAAATCCTCCAGTCGTATCGATGCTTTCCGACTCTCCAGGATCTTGTATCTGCCACGAATAGCGCGATGCCATATCGAGAAATGGCTGGTAGATTGCCCGTTCCTGCTCGTCGGCAAGGATAACGGTGGTGGGATTGCCCAGCAGTTGCGACCAGACGGGAACGTACTCCCGGTCGGTGAGGTTTCGCATCAGGTCATAATCTTCGTCTATGATCAACTCCAGTGGATATCCCTCGAGGCGAATTGAAATATCGGTTGTTTTTTCAGTGATCAGCTGCCGGAAATCGTTCTCACCGGCAATTGTTTTGACCGTGAACGGCACCATTATCTCAAATGGTTCAGGGCTTTTCTGCTCAATAATGAACGATAGCGAAGAGGTCTCGCTTTCCTGGAGCATCCGAAGATCTGTGGCGACAATATCCGGCAGGTGGGTGGTGTTCAGCCGTTCATCAAAAAAACGTTGGAGATTTTCTCCTGACTGGTTTGCAAAGATTTCTTCAAGGTCCTGCCAGGATGCTGCTGAACCGCTGTATTGTTTGTAGAAATCCCGGATCGCCTGATAAAAATGTTTCTCCCCGAGTCGACTGTTCAGCTCGTGGAAGAGCATCGCGCTTCGGCCATATCCTACTGCACGTACCGCCCTGTTGGTATCCGTACTGTGTCCGGCAGAATGAAACTGGTTGAGCGGTGAGGTTATAGCTGTCACGTAACTCAGGTATTCCACTATCTTCTCTTTGCGGGACAAAACTCCTTCACCGCGATCATCCCGGTAGGCCATGTCGGCAAGATAGGTGGTAAGCCCTTCACACCAGTTGCCCGAGTCACGGCTCACCGTGACGCTGTTGCCAAACCAGGAGTGCAGTATTTCGTGACCAAGCGAGGTTTCTTTAATGAACGGGAGTTTTAAGACCTGTTTGCCGAGCAGGGTGAATGTCGGCATACCGAATCCGGTCGGGTTGACGTTTTCCACAATCAGGTAGTGATTGTAGGGAAATGGGCCGATCAGTCTTTCATATCGTTTGATATATTCGACCGCCGCGCTAAGATAGTCCGGGGCCAGGTACTGGTCTTCTGGAAAAAAGAGGGTGTGGACACTCAGGCCGTCGCGTACCTGGCTGCTCTTCATCACATAGGGTGCGGCTGCAAAGCTGAGGCTGAACACCGGCTGCGAGAAAGAAAAATATGCCGACCCGTCAGGGCTGGTCCTTGAGAATGAATCAGACTCGCAGACTGCAGTGAAACCCGGAGGCACCTGCGCTTTGACGCTGAAGGTGGACCTGCGGTCTGGAAGCGGGTGCCACAGCGAGGTCAGAACAATTGATTCCGGGGATATGATGTCCCTGAAAGCATCGCTGACACCTTTTTCATAGGAGATGAACAGGGTTTTTTCATGGGCGGACGGTTCAAGGGACAAAACAGGTGAGCCGGACAGGACAACACTGCGGTTCTCCTGTCCGGCTGAACTGATAACGGCCCCGGTTACGCGAAGACCGTCGAGCCGGAAGGTGATAGCCTGCTGGGCAGCAATCTCTACTTTCATTGTCCCGCGCAGCAGAGCCTGTCCGGTATCAAATGAAATCCCTAGGTCAATATGCGGTACATCTTCCTGTGCCCCTGAAGAGGTCGGCACAATGATCTGCGCTAACACCAGCACGGCAATTGCGAGCGGGCAGGTGAACATGGTAAACAGTGGTGACATTATCATTCCATTTTCTTGATTGCAGGGTGAGTCGGAAGAGCAGGTCTTCCTGTATACGTTACTACTTATAAGCAACATGACTGATAATGCTAAAAAAAAGAACCTTTCAAAACGGTGAGAAAACAGTGAAGATCAAAGCAGTCGGCATAAATGCGCGCTACACCCATTCCTGTCTGGCCCTTTTTTATCTGCGCAATGAAATCCAGAACTATTACCCCGATAGTACCGTTGAAATCTGCCAGTACACGATAAATGATCCCTACTACATACTGCTTCAACGATTGTCAGAAGGTCACCCCGACTACTACTTCTTTTCTTCAGCGATCTGGAACAGTGATCTGGTCGTTGAGCTGGTTGCCGACCTGCTGCTGATTGATGAGTCGTGCCGTTTTGTGATCGGCGGCCCCCAGGCCGAGATTGTCGGTGAAAAGCTTGAAGACCGGGACCGGGTCACTATTTATCTGGGCAGCATTGAGGGGGCCGGTCCCGGTTTTTTCCAGGACCTTGCAGCAGGGAGTCTTGAACGCTGCTATCAAACCCCGTTTTTCAGCAGCAGCCGTCCGGACTTCAGCTATCCGTATAGGCCTGAGGATTTCAGCGGGCCGTTGAAGAACCGTCATGTCTATTATGAATCATCACGGGGGTGTCCGTTTTCCTGCAGCTACTGTCTCTCTTCTGCTGAAAAGGGGCTGTACCATAAACCCCTTGATCGTGTTTTCAGTGAACTTGCCGATATCCTGTACCATACTCCTGCTGTTGTACGGTTCATTGACCGGACCTTTAATGACAACCCGAAGCGGGCCCTGCAGATCTGGAAATATCTGAAAGAACATGGCGGCAAGACGCTTTTTCATTTTGAAATTGCCCCGGATCGTTTCAGCGATGAACTGTTTCAGTTCCTCGAGGGAATGGCTGCCAACCGGTTTCAGTTTGAAATCGGTATCCAGTCAACTCATGAAAAGACGCTTGAGGCGATCGACCGGCCGATTGATCCGCAATCAGCTGCTCAGGTAATCAGGAAAATCCGGACAATGGAGACAATCCATTTGCACGCAGACCTGATACTCGGTCTGCCGTTTGAAACAAGGGAGTCTTTTTTTCGCTCGCTCAACGATATTTTTGCAATGGAGCCGCACTATATCCAGATGGGAGTGCTGAAACTGCTTCCCGGCACACGCATCGAACAACAGGCAGACCAGAACGGCTATCGGGCAAGCCGGCAGCCGCCGTACCCTGTACTGTCGAGCAAATGGCTCGATGGTGGGATTTTCAGGGAGCTGTACTGGCTCAGTGAGTGTGTTGAGAAGTATGTTAACAACAGATATTTTATAACGATCTGGAGCTATTTGAGGGATTACGGAGATGATATTGCACACTTTTTCTCAGCTCTTGGCAGACGTTTGCACAGCCAGGGCTACTTCTGGAAAGCGACGACCCAGGAGCGGTTGAGCATCCTGCTTCTGGAGCACGCAAAAAGCCGGCCTGATATCTCTATTTTTGCCGATCTTCTGCGCTATGACTGGCTACGCTGCGGTCATCGCTTTGTGCCTGATCACCTGAAAGAGGATAACCGGCAGGTTGATGAGCTTAGAAGAAATCTGTTTCACAATCTTCCGGAGACACTTGCCGATTGTTATGACAGGCGCACCAGGGCAACCTTTTTTAAAAAGTCCGTCTTTTATTCTTTTTCCCGTGAATCCTTGCACTATATCGGGTATGAGGTTAATTCCGCCCGCGGCATCATCTGTTTTCTGCCCGAGCGTGAGGAAACAGTCCTTCGTCTGCAGCGGGTTAAGCTGGTCGCGGAAGAGTTGTGAACAGCATAGCGGTTTTACATGCTGCATGCATTTAATGAAAGTGGGGGCTGTTGTGATGGACAGGAGACAGGCATGAGCCTGCAACAGGTAAGCGTATTACTAATCAGAATGAAACAGGGGAGAATGGTGTGACGTTGTATCGAATCAGGACAATGAACAGTATCGCCAGGGAAGGGCTTGATCTGCTGGGAAAACAATTCTCGGTCTCGGATAGTGAGACTGATCCCCAGGGGATTATCGTCAGGAGTTCACGGGTTAACACCGATGATTTCCAGTCTTTGCTGGCTGTGGCCCGGGCCGGTGCCGGGGTGAATAATATCACGGTCGGCCGTGCGACTGAAAAAGGCATCTGCGTTTTTAATACTCCGGGGGCAAACGCCAATGCGGTTGTCGACCTCGTCTTTCCGATGATCGGCGTCTGGCAGCGCAATATCTGGAAGGGAATTGATTTCTGTAACTCACTCAAGGAGATCGATCCCGAAACCGTGGGAGCGGAGGTTGAAAAACGAAAGTCGGCATTTCGAGGTGTTGAGATCGCCGGGAAAACCCTTGCTGTGATAGGCCTCGGCCAGATTGGCGTAAGGCTTGCCAACGGTGGAATCCACCGGCATATGGACGTCCGGGGCTTTGATCCAAAACCGGTGCTGGCCAACATCCATATGCTGCTGCCCGAGGTGCAGTTGACCCACTCTTTAAACGATTGTATCGGTGAAGCGGATATCGTCAGCCTGCACATACCGTTGATGGAGAAAACCAGGGGACTGGTCAACCATGATTTCATCAAGCGGATGAAACGCGGCGCCGTGCTGGTCAACTATGCGCGCGGGCCGATCGTTGAAGAACAGGCAATACTTGATGGTCTGGCTGATGGTCAACTTGGTGGTTATATTGCAGATTTTCCAACGAAAAAACTCATCGGACACGAGAAGATACTGCTGACCCCCCATCTTGGTGCTTCAACCTCTGAATCGGAAGAAAACTGTGCGGTGATGGCTTCCAGGGAGTTATGCAACTATATCCGCTACGGCAATATCACCAACAGTGTCAATTTCCCTAATATCGAGACCATACCCGCTGACCGGGTCAAGGACAGACTCATTGTCATCAACAAAGATGTACCTGGAATGATAGCGTTTATTACGCAGGTAATCGGCGGTTACGGTATTAACATTGATTCCTTCAAGAACGAATCAAACGGCAGACTCGGCTACAACATCATCGATATGGAATCGGGTATATCGCCGGACGCTGTTGCTGATATCAAGGCAAACGAAAATGTTATCAGAACCCGTGTCATCTCTTTTTCGCGTTAGATGGCCAGTTTGTAAAGTGTATTGATGATGCGTGAATCTACAGGGGTGATGCTTGCCCACGTCGGATCCTACGATAAAAGCGCCATAAAAGAATCTATTGACCGGGGGGCAATACTGCCTGGTGTGCCCCGGCAGTTCAACGGCAAGACGGTATTGTTGAAGCCGAACCTGATCAGTGCCCGGGCGTCAGCTCTGGCCTGCACCGATGGCCGCTTCATCTGTGCGGCTGCAGAGTGGTTTATGGATTGCGGTGCCCGGGTCGTCATCGGTGATTCGCCGGCGTTTGGCAGCGCCGATGCGGTGCTCAAGCGGCACGGGATTGATGGTGCCATCGCTCACCTTGATGTCAGCGTGCAGCCTTTCAGGACAGTGCGAAAGACAACACTGTCCCATGGTGTGAGTATCGGTGTCGCCGAAGAAGCGCTGGCCTGTGATTTTTTCGTTAATATGCCGAAGATAAAGGCCCATAGCCAGATGTATCTGACTGCGGGGGTCAAGAACCTTTTTGGTATCGTCATCGGCATGCGAAAAGCTGTCGCCCACATGAGCAACGGTTCCTCCCATCTCAGGTTCGCCCACCTGATGCTTGATCTCGTAGAACTTCTGCCGGAAACACTGACGATTGCAGACGGTATTGTGGCAATGCACCGCGATGGTCCGGTAAGCGGTGAGCCTCTTCAACTCGGCTGTGTAGCGATGAGTGTTGACCCCGTGGCTTTAGATACTGCATTGCTGGAACTTCTGGAGCTTGATTCCGGTTGTTGTCCGGTGTGGCGGGCGGCACAGGAGCGCCTGCTGCCTGGAAGTTATATGGAAAACATCCGTTTTGAACAGTGCAGTCCGGCGGACTTTCAGCCATCCGGATTTATTGCCCCGCAGACACTTAACCCTGTTCCATTCAATCCATTGAGGTTCGTTTCAAGCCTGGGGAAAAGGCTCATGCTCAAGGCAGTCGGCTGACACCCTGATATGATGCTGTAGAAGGCAGGAGAGTACTTGTGCATACTTTGTTGAATATTCAGTGTAAATTGTATACCATTGGGATTCTCTATCCCGAACTGATACAGTGACTATTGCTTGTCCAAACCATCTCTGAAAGGACCACTATGTTTAACTTGACAGGGCGTGTCGCCCTTATTACCGGGGGATCACGCGGCATTGGCCGGGCGATAGCCATTCGCCTTGCCGAGCATGGCATGGACGTTGTCGTCAACTATGTCAGGCATCGCCAGGATGCCCAGAATACGGCGACTGAAGTTGAAAAGCGGGGGCAGCGTTGCCTGATCGTCAAGGCAAATGTAGCCAAAGAACGTGATGTGAAAGAAATGTTCGGAGTGATTACCGATGAATTCCAATCACTTGACGTGCTCGTCAGTAATGCCGCCTCGGGTGTTTTGAAACCGGTCACCGATCTTACCGAACGTCACTGGAACTGGGCGATGGATATTAACGCCCGGGCGCTTCTGAGCCTGGTACAGAATGGTTTGCCGTTGATGAAGGAAGGAGCCAGGGTTATCGCCGTCTCAAGCCTGGGATCGGTCAGGGCGATTCAGAATTATACGACTGTCGGAGCATCCAAGGCAGCGCTTGAATCGCTTGTCCGCCACCTGGCGGTAGAACTCGGGCCCCGGGGAATCAGGGTAAATACCGTGAGTGCCGGTGCGGTGGACACCGATGCGCTGAAAAAGTTTCCGAACCGTGATGAGATCCTTGAAAATGCGCTGGCCCGGACGCCGCTCGGCAGACTCACCACTCCTGATGACGTTGCCGATGTGGCCCTGTTCCTGTGCAGCAATCTATCCAACATGATCCAGGGACAGGTGGTAACCGTTGATGGCGGCTATGCGATAATGGGCTGATTTTCTCTTGACTTCTGCAGCAGCAGAACACCCTGTTAGCGGGGTTGAAGCGCTGCGATCCCTTTTCTGCAGATGAGAATGCCAATTGCAATCGAGAGGATGATTGTGCCCGCTCCCCACAATGCCAGCATTACGGCATCCATCAGGGGAACGCCCTGGTGCGAAATCCAGTTTCTCATCAGCCGGTAGGTCGGCCGGAAACCAATCAGCAGGATGACCAGGACATAGCTCAGGGAGCAGAAGAGGTAAAAGACTGCCCCTATTCCCATTGATGCCGCCCGGTTTTCGGCATTGAAATCCGCAAAGAGTGACCCGAAGCCAAGAGCCATCGCTACAACCGTCCAGCAGCTAACAGTCGCGCAGAACAGGGATATCCACCACATCGGTCCGCTGATCTGCAGGAAATGATTTGATACCCCGATCAGGATCAGGGTCAGAATGGTAAACGGTATCACATAGAATATGTATTTGTAGAAGATAAACCGTGAGAGTGTCAGCGGCGAACTCCTGATCAGGTAGAAAGCTCCGCCCTCGGCCCCGACGGCAGGATACACAAAGCGTGTCGCCAGTGATGCCGATAAAAAGCCGGTGAGACCGATATTGCCGAAGGCGATCAGATTGGCGATATAGACAGTGCCGAACGTGCGTTCAAGGGGGAGTACCTTGAAATTGTAGAGGTAGACAATCACAAGAGCTGCGATCATGAAAAACTGGGACCATTCCTTTGAATCCCTGAGAAAGGCTATAAGCTCTTTTTTGAAGATCCACACCCAGGCACTGGTGGAGTTGATAAGTGAGGCAAAGCGCCTGTGCCCGCCGAAGGATTCCTGTGATTTTGAAAAACCCTGGAGAAAGAGCACGCTCATCACCATTTCTCCGATATAGTAGAGAACCAGAGGTGTGAGAACGACCAGGGTGAGCAGCAGCCAGTCAACCTGACGGTCAAGCAGCGAGGTTGTCAACAGATTAGCACTCCACCCGGCCGGCAGCCAGGGCCCGGCAGGGTTTGATACCGCCGAGAGGTATTCTATGAACTGGCCGTATTTCTCAGGATTCACCAGATCTTCCGGGCGCATCAGCCTGAAAACAAGATAGAGAAAGATGCCGAAGCAGAGTGTCAGGTAGAAAATGATATCCCTGGTGCGCCGGGCAGGGAAAAGGTAGACAAGCACGATAATAAACAGCAGCGCCAAAGATGTGGCGGTTGCCGCCGTTGCCGGCAGGGTAATAATGAGCAGCGGCCAATACCAGAAACCGGCTTTCAAGACGATCCCGAAAGCCGCGAAAACGGGAAGGGAAAAGATCAGCGCCATCCAGGAGCTGTTGATAAATGTGGTCAACAGCCGCATCTGGTAGAGCTGTGACATGGTAACCGGTGAGGCGACGATTATTTCGTTATCCTTGGAGAGGTAGAGTGTCGAGACTCCGGTAATCATCGAAGAAAAAATCAGCATCGCAAAAATCGTGATCCAGATCATCTGAAAAATTTTCATACTGAGAATGATACCAAGCTCATTCTGGGCGTGAAAGTAGCTGATCGTTTTCCAGGAGATGATATAGAGTATGATACAGATGGCAAGGCCCAGCACGGCCAGGAGCAGCAGCTTGTAATTGAACCTGCCGTTCTTGTACAGCCTGTTCCTGTACGTCCTGAGAGAGGGATAGAGCAGATGAGGAACCATGATGCGCTCTTACTGCCTGCCGTTCCGGCTGTTTCTCAGAGCGGCGATGACACTCTGCAGCTCAAAGGCGCCCGTCAGTTGCAGGAAGAGGTCCTCGAGGCTGGAATTATCATGTTCGGCATCCTTTCTCAACGAATCGACAGTACCCGTGGCAATGACCGAGCCTTTGGATATGATGCTGACACGATCACATAACTCTTCGGCAATTTCCATGGAATGGGTTGAGAGGAAGATGGTTTTCCCCTCGGAGGCTTTTTTCCTGAAAAGTTCTTTGACGATACGGGCACTTTTGGGATCCAGCCCAACCATCGGTTCGTCGACGACGATAAGCGGCTGGTTGAGCATGAGGATTGAGGAAATGATCAGCTTTTGGCGCATGCCGTGGGAGTAGCTCTCTATCAGGTTGTTTTTCCATTCGTAGATGTCGAAATAATGCAGGTACTCGTCGACCTCAGCCTGCCAGGTTCCGGTAGATGGATTTTTGGAGTAGAGACTGGCAATGAAATTTATATACTCCTGGCCGGTAAGTTTCTCGTAGAGATACGGACGGTCAGGAATGTATCCGGTCAACCTGCGGCACTGCCCGGAGGCAGTGCTGATGTCGTTTCCGCAGATTGAAAGCGTTCCTTCGCTTGGCCTGAGCAGTCCCGCAATCATTTTGATGGTGGTCGTTTTGCCGGCACCGTTGGGGCCGAGGAAACCGAAGATTTCACCCTGGAATATTTCCAGTGACAGCTGGTTGACGGCGGTAAAATCATTAAAGCGCTTGGTCAGCCCTTCAAGGCAAAGTATCGTCGAGTTCATGATAATTCAGCGGTCGGCTTCATTGCCGGTATCCAGTGGTTCTATCTCCAGCACTCCCAGAAGAGCGCTGATCCGCATCTGCTCCCTGAGTTCACCTTCGACAAATTTTATATGGCTCAGGTCTGTCGGAAACTGTCCCGTCGTTGTATCGAGGCTTATCCACTGCCCTGACAGACACACTTCATTCCAGGCATGGTAATAGAATGCATCTTTGTGAAAGACCACGCCTGCAGCGATTTTCGTCGGGATTCCTGCTGCACGCGCCAGAGCTGCATAGAGGGCCGCATGTTCGTTACAGTCGCCGACACGATTTTTTAGTGTTGTCAGGGCGTCCGGTATGCCGATGACCGGACGTTTCTCAAGCTCGCTGTTCACCCAGTCGGCGAGTGCTTCGGCTTTTTCTCTTTCAGAATGCATTCCGGAGGTGAGCGCCGTGCTCATGGAGATAACCTCAGCAGCATCAGACTGAATATATGGTGAGGCCGCAAGCTCCTCTCCTGCAGACGGGCAGGTGGAGTTATTGTTATCGCCAGGATCTGCAAATGCTTCCTGTTTAATAGTGAGGATATCCTGGGAAAAACTCTGACGGCCGCTGTTCAGGTCAAATTCGCTGCCTTCCGGAAGCTTGAGACGATAACGCATGAGCTTCTGCCCGGCGAGATTGGTGGGCATTTGAGCGGCAGGTTTGACAGCCACTGCCGAGAGCAGTTCAGTCCCAGCCGTTTCAAAGATTTTAGCCTTGAATTCAGGTTCCTGGATAAAAACAAATCCTGCCGGGGATTCTTCTTTAACAACCGTCCCGTCGTCATCAAGCCAGGAATTGATCCGGGCGCCGGAAAAATATTCAGTGAACCTGTGAAGATGGAAGACACGGCCATGGATGAGTATCTGTTCTTTACCCCGATATTCAATGGTAGAATTCTTTGCCGAAAGGGACACAGGGTCAAACCAGGGGACGCTGATTTTGTCACCTTCTCTGAGTTCGTCACGAAGCAGGTATCGCCGCCGTGATGTTGACAGCATCGGGGCTGCCTTCAGATCCAGGTGGTCGCTGATCGTGCTGTTTCCGGTGTCAAGCGTAAACAACACACGGTTGTTTTCAACAACGCCCTCCGCCTTCATCTGGTAAAACAGCGAGGAAAAGTTGAAATCAAAGCTCTGCAGCGTGTTGTCTGCAGCTACCACAGCAGACAGGTTAAGATCTATCGGCTGGGTTTCACCTGAAATCGTAAGATGCATGACGGCCTGCTGCTCGATACGGAGGGAATCGTCACCCGGTAGATAGTGCGTCTGAACATAGCCGATTTTACTGTTCTTGAAATAAATGCCCTGAAATTCGGTTGCGGCGTCGCGGGCCAGCGCCAGCGCTTCCTGGGTATCAAGCGGTTCGATAAAGTAATCGCGTTGAAGCAGGAGGAAAAACGACAGCAACCAGGCAATGGCGACTCCACCTTTGAAGAGAACTGTTCTGTAGCCGGTCACAACACGTGCCTGGTGCGGTTCGTCATGGTTGAGATGATGCTAATCAGATTTGCTCAATTCGTGGTCAAGCAGTTTCTCCCGGGCATAGGACAATTCGTTTTCCAGATGGTTGATTCTTTTCAGGTACTCATGGTTCTGGATTTCAACATTTCTGAAGCGTTCCACGAGCTGCATGATCAAGGGTTTGATGATCGGCATTTTTTCGTTTACCAGGGCCATGTGAAAGGCTTTATCCTGCACCTTGATGAGTCGGCAGTCTTCGGCTGCCACAACCGTTGCAAAACGCGGTTCATTGGAGACAAGTCCCATTTCCCCAAATATCTCGCCACTGCCGATGGTGTTGAGCAGTTGGCGCTTATCGCCCACTGTTTTAAAGATCTGCACCGAACCGTTGATTATCAGATAAACATGCTCTCCCGGATCACCTTCATGGAAGATAACTTCACCCTTTTGGTATGTCTGTGTCGTGAGTCTTTCAGTTTCACCCATGCCCATGCTCCTTGATAAGGATTAATTTTTCTGTATAGTATCACAGTTCAATTTGTTTTTTAAAGGACATATTGGCGTTAAACAATTCAAATATGACACGTGAGGAAAAACGGTGTACCAGACTCGAAAACCGCTGATACTTGCTTCGAGATCCCCCCGCCGCAAAAAATTTCTGGAAACCCTGGGGTTGAGCTTTCAGATCACAGCGGCCGATATTGAAGAAAGCCGTGTGGAACTTGAAACACCGGAGACGTTTGTAGAACGGATGGCCAGGGAAAAAGCACTGGCGGTGGGGCGGCTCTATCCTGATGCCTGGATACTTGCCGCAGATACCATTGTCTCTATTGATGATACAATTTTCGCCAAGCCGCAGTCTAAAGCAGGAGCCATTGATATGCTGCTGATGCTTGCCGGCAGGGAACACCGCGTCATGACGGCGAGCTGTCTTTTCAACCAGGAGTCCGCTGTAGAGGTTGTCGAACGGGCTTGCACGACTGTTCGTTTTTCGCCGTTTACCGAGCGTGTCGCCCGTGCCTATGTGCAGACCGGTGAGCCGCTGGACAAGGCCGGGGGCTATGGCATCCAGGGCCGGGGAGGGGCGCTGGTGGAATCGATCTGTGGTTCGTATTCAAATGTTGTCGGCCTCCCGCTTGCCGAAACACTGGCCCTGCTGCAGCGTTTTGATGTTATTGCTGTGGATAAGGGATAGGGCGTACATACGTTGTTTGATTCCTGTGCCGCTGCCAGACGTTAGAGCAACTTTTTCCCCTGATATTTCTGCTGGAGTAATATCACTCGTATAACTGATTGTATTCTATCGGAATATCAGAAGCCGCCGTGCTCGTTAACAAATTCAAGTACCTCTTGCATTGTTGGCATGAAATTGGCGCAGCCGTGCTGGGTAACCACTATTGCTCCGCAGGCATTACCCAGGCGGGCTGATTTATACCACCCCCAGCCGTTCAGGTAGCCATAGAGGAACCCGCCGCCGAAGGCGTCACCGGCACCAAGAATATTATAGATCTCTACCGGGTATCCAGGTGCATCTATCTGCTCAATGGACCCGTCCTCCTGCTTCAGGTGGATACGAACGCCATCTTCCCCCCGTTTTTGCAGCAGCGCTTTGGGACCAAGTGAGAGAAGCGTCTGGATACCGATATCTATATCACCTTCTACCCGTGCATCGGAAATTTGTGAATGAGTCAGGCTTATCTGGCCGGCATCAACAAGCATGGCGGCGTTAATTTCATCTTCGGTGCCGATAACGATATCGACATTCGGCAATACCGAGCGTACCGTTACTCCAAAGGCTCGAGGATCGTGCCATTGATCCGGACGAAAATCAATGTCAAGCACGACCTCCGTATTTGTTTTCTGAGCGAGTTCAGCTGCGAACATGGTTGCAGATCGACAGGGATCCTTGCACAAATTTGTACCGGCAAACTGCAGTATCCTGCTGTCTGCAACCGGGGCTGCTAGAACATCATCAATGGTTAATTCAATATCTGCACAATTGTCGCGGTAATAGACCAGTGGAAATTTATCTGGCGGCTCTATCCCCAATGCCACGGCGCTGGTCCGATGCCCTGGCTTGCGTTGACTGTAGGTGGTGTCCACACCTTCCTGGTTTAAAAAATGCAATATAAAATCTCCTACCGGATCATCGCCAAGGCCGGTGAGAAGCGCTGTCTTTAATCCCAAGCGACGGACTCCGACGCTGATATTGGTCGGTGATCCACCCACGTAGGCAGCAAAGCTTTTAATATCATGAAACGATACTCCTACCTCGTTTGCGTAGAGGTCGATGGAGGAGCGTCCCATATGAAGCGTATCGAATGTGCGGGAAGGTGTCTTCATCAGTCATACCTGTAAATATTTGGCAGTGTGGTTTTGGCAATGGAGGAGGTAATAACGTGATATCCTCCATGTAAACTGGGTCGATCTTATTTATCTCTTATGCGGCCGTCCAGCCACCGTCAACATACAATATCTGTCCGGTTACAAATTCCATGCACGGTGAGCAGAGAAAAGCGATGGGGCCTGCCAGGTATTGTAACTCACATAATCTTCCTTTTGGAATTCTTGAAACAACCCAATCATGGTACTCTTTGTTCTTTAAATCCTCGCGGTTAATATCTGTAACGGTAAAAGTCGGGGCGATGGCATTAACGCAAATATTATAAGGTGCCCACTCGATGGCCAATGATTTTGTTAACTGATTGACGGCTCCTTTGCTGGGGGCATATGCCATATCTCTGGCCCGACCTTGAAGACCCCGTACCGATGAGATATTTACAATTCGTCCCTTTTTCTGTTTCAAGAAAAATTTGCCTGCTGCCTGGCAGGAAAGAAAGGTTCCTTTTACGTTTATAACCATAATCAGGTCCCATTTGTCTTCGGCAAAATCAACGGCTTCTTCCAGGTAGGCTGCTCCCGCTGAATTGATCAGGATATCAATTTTGCCGTATTTCTCTGCCACGGTCTCCATCGCCGCCTGGACACTGTCTTTTTCCAGAATGTCAAAAACACCGATATCTATGTCTATTCCCTTTTTTTTATACTTGTCCTGAATGTTCCTGAGTTTTTCTTCGTTTCGCCCGAGCAAAACAACCTTGGCGCCAAGAGACGCGAGACATACGCCGGCTTCAGCGCCAATGCTGCCGGATCCCCCGGTGATAACTGCTACCTCATCTTTCAGTCCATACATTGAGTCCAGCGTATAGTCCATGATTTCTCCTTTCGGTGTCGATGTATAATGAGATTGAGAAAACCTAAAACGTGGGAGAAACCGTAATCAGTCAAAGAGTAATCCACCATTAATATCAATAATTTCTCCGGTGATAAATCCACTTAACGGATGCGCCAGAAAAGAAACGACATGGGCGAACTCTTCCGTCTCGCAAAACCGTCCGACAGGGATCTGCTTCAGCAGTTCCCGGCGCTGTGCTTCAGTGAGCTGCTCTGTGATCATTGGGGTTTTCACATAGGCCGGTGATATGCCGTTTACCGTGATGCCTTCTCCTGCAAGTTCCCTGGCCAGGGAAAAGGTTAAAGAAGTAAGCGCTCCCTTTGAGGTGGTGTAGGCAGTTCCGGCGGTGATGCCACCTGTCTTGGAGGCTAGAGAACAGGTATTGATGATTCGTCCCCAACCTTTTTTTCTCATGTGGGGTATAACCTGTTGCGAAACGTAAAAGGCCCCGTCTAAATTTATTGACAAGACATTCTTCCATTCAACCGGTGAGGTTTCCAGGACCTTGTTGTTGGAGAGGATCCCGGCATTGTTTACCAGGATGTCCACACCACCAAGTTTGTCATTGATATCTGCGCAGGTTGCCTTCACACTGTCGAAGTCTTTAATATCAGCTATAAAAGCACGTGCCTTTTCTCCAAAGACTTCTGTGTTTTTCTGCAGACCTTCATGGTTGATATCGACCATTGCCACGACGCATCCCTGCTTGATAAAATCTTTCACGACTGCAGTTCCCATCGGACCTGCAGCTCCGGTAACGAGTGCTACTTTATTCTGGAGTGTTAGATTCATGGTTTTTCCTTTTTCTCAGTTAGTTTCAGAACTCAATGGTGTCTCATAATTTTACAAATGAACTACCCTGCCGCAAGCGGACGAGGGATCAAAATTGTTTTACGCCCCAAGGGGCGGGGTATTAAACCCGAGCTATGCAATAAAACGATATAAATAAAGGCTCAGACAGGAGTTTATCCAAAAAACGCTTCTAATTCAAAAATAATATAATAACAGCCTGTTGAGATCATATTTTAAGACCCCACCGACTATTTTCCAACCAAACGCCCTGAGTATATCAGCCTGGGTCTCATCAGGCTCCTCAAGTATTCTGACAGCTTTTCTCTTGCCAGGCAACCAGGTGAGACATGAGTGCAGATGGTGCATCTGCCGCATAGCTGATTTGGCAGTAATGCTCAACCCGGCACGCCGCAATCTGATTTCAATGATACGCAGCAGAGCAAGGGCCGCGACACAGGTAAAAATATGGCACCTGATCTTGCTGTCTGTCCAGTGACGAATCGGCATCATCGCCACCAAGTCATCATCCTTTGATTGACGAAAGCCATCCTCAACCGTCCAGCGATCAAGGCTGGCCGTAACAATCTCGTCCGTTGTCCAGTCCCTGATATCGGTGATAATGATATTTTTGCCGAAGCGGTTAATGTAGCGGCCGATACGATAATGGTTTTTACGGAAATTCATCCGCAGTTTCTTTCCGTGATCAGTCAGCTCAACCGTATACAGATCTGAGGGGATATGAAGCTCAGCGCAAAGGTCCTTGTAGCGCTTGGTTATCGTGGATTTCTTCCGCCACTGTACTGCCTGACCGTTTACTTTTGTCTGGAATTCAAAGAGCTGGTCCTGCAGGCGGAGCAGCTTCTTCTCAAAATTATAACGCTGTTTTGTTGCTGTCAGCGGATTATAGGTAACGACAACGGTACGGAGTTTCCCCCAGTATTCACCCTCGGTTCTCCAGGCAACGAGTTGATCATCACCTCGTTTCTTTTCAATCAGCCTGGCATTTTTTTCAGTAGCAACCGGCGTAAACCGGTCCAGGCTGACATGAATAAG
The DNA here is from genome assembly GCA_963675545.2 of Desulfocapsaceae bacterium. Taxonomy (GTDB): domain Bacteria; phylum Desulfobacterota; class Desulfobulbia; order Desulfobulbales; family Desulfocapsaceae; genus MADRE3. The sequence continues at coordinate 4,821,138 of CAXXRX010000002.1, read as the reverse complement.
ATCTTCACTGTAATAGGTAGAGTAGGTGGTAATGAAGTTGATCTGTTCCTGGGCATCAAGGGCTGCAATGTTATCCTCAGCATTCATACCCTTGTCAAAAACAACGGTCATCCTGGCATCGTCGCCGGCATCAGCTCTCATTGCTGCAAAGAGATCTTCAATAACCTGCAGGAACACTTTGGAGTCATGCCGATTTCCTTCATATTCCTTGTAGTAGAGAGGAATACGTTTGTCCCTGCTGACAAGCAGGGCAACCCCTATCTGGCGCAGCCAGTGGCGGCCTTCTTTGTTCTTTCCTCTTTGGGCCAGTTCAGACTCAGTATTACCCGACATGAAGGTGTAATAGTTGGTTGTGTCGAACATGAAACAGTCTGAAGAGGATTTTTCAATGTCTGCGACACGGCCCAGAAATTCCTTAGCAATGTGCTGTATCTGTTTCTCGCTGACCGTGTCCCATTTCTTCCAGAACAGCTGGGAAGTCAGGTCATCTACTTTTACCGGCCTGATACTCTGTATTGCCGTGTTCTTGTACCAATCAGGCATGGCCCGCTTTGAACAGGCGTCGATCATCCGGTTGTAGATTGCATAGAGAAAATAGTCGCCTACCGATGTTCCTGTTTCATCCTTTTCGGGCGCTACTATGTTGTTGATAAGGCCAGCGATACCGATCTCCTGTTCAACCAGATTAGCCAGCCACAGTGCGCCAAATTCCAGAACCTGCAGCTTGTCCGGCATCCCACTACTCCTGGTGGCCATTTCCATGATTTTTTCAAGGCTTCCCAGGTAGACCTGGTTGACGACTCTGGGCTTGCCATCGACCCTGGCCGTTTCCCGGATATAGTAATAGGGTCTTCCTTTTTTCATTTTCTTATGTATGTGTGGCATGTTCGCACTATAATGGTAGGGGCTCACAAAGTCAAGAAAAAATAAAATAATACTATGAAAATACATGAAAAAAGTTGTTAATTTTGGAGACTGGAAAAGGGGCCTACGCTAAAACAGGATGTAACGTACTGATATCAATATAAATACTCATGTTGTGAAAGCTTTTTTGGATAAACTCCTGTTGGACAGGAGTTTCCCATTACAACCACATTTGCTCGCCAAAAGTCCTATAATATCAGAATAATAAGAGTCAACAACCCTGTAGGACCCCACTGCTGATTTTCAACCCGAAGGCCTTGAGGATTTTTATTTGAGACGGAGTTGGGTCTTCAATGAGACGTTGGGGTTTTCTCTTGCGGGTATTATAGACCAGACAGGAATGAAGGGTGTGCATTTCTTCCATAGCAGTTTTTGCCGACACATCAAGTTCGGCTTTATTCAGCTTTCTTTCAATCAAGCGCAGATAGGTAAAAGCCAAGACACAGCAAAGGATATGGCAGCGTATCTTGCTGTCTGTCCAGTGGTATAATGGCATCAGACTTACCAGGTCGTCATCCTTGGTCTGTCTGAAGGCTTTCTCAACCTTGTATCTGTCGAGACTGATCTTAACGATATCGTCGGTTGCCCAGTCATGCCGGTTGGTAATCAGGATGTTTTTACCAAAGCGAGCGATATAGATTTTTAGTCGGTGATGGTTCTTACGAAAGTTCATCCTGAGCTTGCTGTCTTTTTTATAGAGCTCGACAGTATAGAGATCTCTGGGGATATGCAGTTTGCCGCACAACTCTTCATACCTCTTCATTATCTGCGCTTTATTCCGCCAGTGAGGACTGCTCGCCTGGACATTGCTCTGCATTTCAAACAGATGCTGCTGGAGCTTCAGCAGTTTTTTCTCGAAGTTGTATCGTTGCTTTGTCGCAGTAAGGGGGTTGTACGTCACCACAACCGTCCGTTCAGCTCCCCAATATTCTCCTGTTGTACGCCATGCCAGCAGGCGGTCAGCGTCCTTACCTCTTGCTGCCAGCATCCGGTTTTTCTCTGTATCAACGACGATAAATTGATCAGTTTTTATCTTGACCAGATCTTCTGCATACGCAGTTGAGTAGCTGGTGATAAAATGAATATCATCGTATCCATCCAGTATGGCCATATTATCAAGAGAGTTCATCCCCTTGTCAAAGGCAATCGTCAATCTGGTTTGTGGGCCGACTCTCTTATGCATTGCTTTGACAACATCGTCGAGAAGACCCAGGAATACTTTAGAGTCATGCTTATTACCTTCGTACTCATGATAATAAAGGGGCAACTGTTCATCACTTGATACCAGCAGTGCCAGGCCAACCTGGCGCAGCCAGTTCTTTCCTTCTTTATTTTTCCCGCGTCTGGCAAGATCAGACTCAGTTGTGCTGGCCATGTAGGTGTAATAATTGGTTGTGTCAAACAAGAAACAGTCTGATGACACTTCTTCCAACTCAACAAGTCTGGCAAAAAACCGCTCAGCAATTTCTTTGATATGGATCTCGCTTACTTTCTCCCATGCACGCCAGTAATGCCTGGAGGAAAGTGCTTCAATACGAACTGGACGGATATGTTGGATCGCAGTGGATTTGTACCATTCAGGTAAAGCCCGTTTGGACCTCGCATCAATCATTCTGTTCAGAATTGCATAAAAAAAGTAATCGCCAATACTGGGGCCATCCTCTTTGCCTTGTCCGCCAACTACATCGTCAACAATAGAAGTAAAACCGATCTCTTTTTCAATCAGGTTACCGAGCATCAGGGAACCGTACTCCTGTACCTGCAGCTTAGAGATTTCCCCGCTTTTGCCTGCTTCCATCTCCATGATGCGTTCAGGGCTACCCAGGTACACCTGGTTAACGACCTTTGGTTTGCCGTTGACCCGTGCGGTTTCCCGGACATAGTAATAGGGTCTTCCTTTTTTCATTTTCTTGTGTATGTGAGCCATGTCCGCAACATAATAGTAGGGGCTCACAAAGTCAAGCAAAATCGACATAACAATATGAAAATAAATCGAAAAATTAGGAGGAATTGTAATAAGCTGGAGGGGCCTACACAGAAACTGACGCTAAGGTCCTAAAATGAATCGATATTTTTACAGCATTTTATGATTTTGGGGAAACTCCTGTTGGACGCATGGAAATCACCAGAAATTGAGGGGTAAAAGTGCAATATCCTGCAATTTATAGTGATATAATTTGCTATTTTTACATAAAAATAACAATATCTTATTTGTTTTTCAGGGCCGACTCATTAGAGATAATTTTAGCGCAATAAAAACCCATGCTTATGTGGGTCGTCAGGATCTATAAAAAACGTGCTCATGGCCATGATATGAGCATTACCTTTTACTTCAGGGATGATCGCTGGGTATTGTCCAACCGTAGTTTCCTCAAGAACTCTGGCTCTGAAAATGCTGTTGATGATGCTTTCATGGACAAATTCTTTCCCAATTGCGATGCGTCCTTTCGCGCATAAGGTTGCCAATTTTGCTGATGTGCCCGTTCCACATGGTGAACGATCTATACCCATATCAGAGAAAAATACTGCGTTTTGAGCATCTACCCCTTCAGTGCGCGAGGGCGCATAGAACTCGACGTGCGTACAACTATTAATAAACGGATAGTCTGGGTGCTGAAACTGAATTTGGGCATTTACGGCATCTCGTATGATTCTGCCCGCATGAATCAATTGTCCTGTTGACTCGGAGTTAATTTCAATCCCGAAAATTTCTGATTTGACGATAGCATAGGTGTTGCCGCCGTATGCTACGTCCAAAACGACCCTTCCGAGGCCAGGCACGTCAACAAGTGCATCTTGAGCAAAAACAAAAGAGGGTACGCCGCGAAAAGTAACCCAACCAGCGCTGTGGTCTTGCACTTCAACGCTTACTTCAATAATTCCAGCAGGAGTATCAAGAACGATCTTGGTGTTAGGCTCTTCCACCTGAGCCATTCCACTCTCAACCAGAGCGGTAGAGACTCCGATCGTGTCATGCCCGCACATGGGGAGATACCCTCCCGTCTCAATGAAAATCACCCCAAAATCGGCTTCAGCCGAGCACGGCTCGGTCAGCACCACCCCCGACATCAAATTATGGCCGCGGGGTTCGTACATCAGGCATGTTCTGATCCAGTCCATATGCGTTTGCATATAAATCATTTTTTCTGCCATACTGTGACCTGGTATTCTTGGGATTCCGCCGAGTACGGTGCGTGTCGGTTGTCCTCCCGTGTGAGTATCTATCGTTGAAAAAGAATGGCTCGTTTTCATCTGGAGAAATTTCCTCCCTCAAATATGAATGAATCGGTGGTGCAACAGCTTAAAGCTGATAATCCGCCAGCCCCAACTCGCTCAATTTTGAATGAGAAGGGATTCCTGTTTTGATATCCCATCCTCTAGCCAGGTAATATTCGTCCAGCAGTGCCTCGTAGTCACTGATGACACAGTCCTCATTGCCTTCATACGCGCCAAATTCAGGCTCAGTCAGGACTCGCTGCGGGAGCATGTCATCTTCCCTTCTGAAACCCTCTCGAACATTAAACAAACGCTGCAGATTGATAACCCGTTCGCCCAGTCTCACCAGTTCTTGTCCATCAATATCCCAGCCAGTGCTAGCCTGCAAAATGTTCGCCCAATGTTCAGGGGTGATGCCCGCATAGCACATGAACTTGCAGGTACTAAGAATATCAGGAAGGATCATGCCGTTCTGCAAGATGGCACAATCTTTTCCTTTATCTTTCTCGTCCCAACGATGCAGGTTTTTCGGATCTCTGGCGCCATACCTTTTCATGCCCCAGTCAAGCTTACCTCTGTCATAAGCCATCCCCTCTAAGGGATGTATATGGCACATACCTCGGTTACTGGTTCCATATGCAATCCCAAGCATTTTCCCCGATCGTGGGTCATGCGCGGGGCCTTCGAGGCCTTTAACATGAATTGCCAATTTCTTGGCTCCATCACCAATTCGTTCGGCTGCTCTTTGCACGCCATCGGCAAGGAGATCTCCGATACCCTTCCTAAACACTATTTTTTCAAGCAACTGAGGCATGATGTCTGAATTCTCCCATTTCACATCAAGCCCTTCCAAGTCAACGTCGGACAATAGGTTATGCTCTGAACAGTCCATGAGAAAAGCGATCATTGCTCCTGCCGATATCGTATCGAGACCCCACTTATTGCACAGGTAGTCGCAGTGCACGGCAAGATCCATGTCATCATTCACCATGTAAGAGGTAAATACGGTCAACGATTCATACTCTCCTCCCTCATGGGCAGGGGTTTTATAAGGACCTTCCTTTACCTCACATATCCGGCCACAGCCGATCGGGCAGCCGGTATAGCACTGGTTCGGGCGAACAAGATTTGATTCCTGAAAATGGTCAAAAAGGGTTGCACCTTTGCCCCAATTATTCGAACGCCAGTTTTTCGTTGGCCAGTCACCATCTTCATCGTTCGCCGGCATATCCCCCACAGTGCCGAATTGATTAAAGCCAGTGCACAAATCGTTCGTCCTCACGACACTAAGCGCTTCTCGAACAGCAGATTGATAGCCAGCTTGATCTGCATGTTTAATTTTTTGGTTACCGCAAGCGGCAACCGCAAGTAAATTTTTTGCTCCCATAACAGCGCCGCCACCGCAACGGCCGGCAGCTCGATCTTCACTCATTATAGAAGCAAAAAGGACTTTATGCTCTCCAGCAGGGCCAATGGTCATGACCGATTTGTTTTTAATCTCAGCCGGCAAACGCGCTTTGATCCAAGTTGTTTTTTCATAAATATCTTTTCCTACAATTTCATGGGCGTCCTTCAGCGCTACTGCACCGTTGATGAGCTCTAGATAAACCGGACCATCCGCTTTGCCTTCTATGACGACAAAATCGAAACCCGCCCTTCTGAGATTGGGGCCAAAGTCGCTTCCACACCTTGATTCACCCCATGCGTTAGTTAGCGGAGATTTAAAACAGAGAATAACACTACCGCCTCCGGTAACAGGATTTTCAGATAATGGGCTGGTCGCAAAAATAACCTTGTTTTCAGGTCCCAGTGGGTTGATACCGGGTTGTAATTCCTTGTAAAGTATATCTGCAGCAAAGCCTGCGCCGCCAACAAACTTACGAATCGTGTCTTTCTCCAAGGGCTCCTTCTTAAATGTCCTTGAACTCAAATCTACTCGCAACAAACATCCAGCATACCCATTCATGTAAACCTCCTCTATCCACCAACAAGAAAACGCCGCAATTGAATCTTCTGCCCGTCGTATAACCGAGTGGTTTCATCTTTGATTAGTTGCCCATTTGAGGAAAGCAATACCGGCCCCCTAAACCTTCTTTTCTTTTGGTTCCAGATAGCTTCAGACAGTTCATCTCCTAGCCGTTCCCCGATCTCATGGTATAAGTCAGCAAGCGTTGCGTGATCTCCCAGGTTAAACTCAAGTTGAACATTTGGAATATATTCTCTTATAATTCCAATAGGTTCTATTTTTACGTTCAAGAGCTCACCAGTGTCATAACTGTTAGATCTTAGCAGTTTTTAACCCGCCCTTTAGAAGGATCGTAACATCCGCATCCCTATGATGCGGATGTTATCAGTCAATATTTATGGAAAAAGTTTATTAAATCTACTTTTTGCTAAACTCTTTTGTTCAGCTGTTAAAGGTTGTACAGGCAACCTGCATTCAGAGATAGAACGTCCAGTAAGGTTCATGGCTTCTTTTACTGCGGGATTAAAAGGAATGGTCCAGAAAAGACGGTTTAAAGGCTGCATATTCTGCCACAAAGCTAATGCTTCAGAAAGCTTACCAGCAGTGAAAAGATCATAGAGCTTCACAGCTTCTTTAGGATAGGCGTTGGCCCCACCCCAGAAGCAGCCTACCGCGCCTGCCATAAGTGCGTAAAGCATAAGAAAATCACAACCGCAAAAGACTTTAGCGCCTGTAGGCACCAGGTCTTCAACGCGCAACATTATACTGGTACTTTCTTTTATATAAGAGACATGCTCAATTTGCATTAATCTTTCAAAGATATCAGGCGTAATATCAAAATCAGAGCATGCAGGTATATTGTAAGCAACAATTGGTAGTCCAACTGCTTTTGATATCTTATCATAATGCCATATAACTCCTTCAACATCTGGACCTTCAAAAAAGGGAGGCAAAACCATGATAGCATCACTGCCGTTATTTAAGGCGTGTAAGCTCTCCTCTATGGTGTCCTCTGTGCGCACACAAGAAACATGGGAGATAATTTTACAACGACCATCAATATGTTTACTAGCAAATTCGACAATTCGTCTTTTTTCTTTTGCTGACAGAAACGGGAATTCCGCAGTACCACCATTAAGACATATGATGTGAACTCCTGATTCAATTAAAAAATCAATATGATCTTTCAATGCGGATTCATCAATTTCAGCTCCTTTGTCTTTAAATGGAGTGCTAACCGGTACACATATACCTTTTAATTCATTCATTTTTTCCTCCTTAAGTAATTATTAAACACATCGAAAAACGTAAATGAGCATATATACAATTACAATTTGTTACGTTCAAAATAATAAATATTTAATATCCAAATACATAATTCGGCAACCATGTAATAATTGAAGGAAATATTATACAAAGTATTAACGCTAAAACCTGTAACATAATATAGGGAGGAGTAGCGGCATAGACATCTTTAGTTGACAGAATATCGCTAGCTACAGCTTTAAGATAAAAAAGATTGTAGCCAAAAGGTGGTGTAAGATAAGAAGTCTCTAAACAGACTATAAATATTCCTCCAAACCAAATCGGATCAAAATCAAGCGCTATAATAATGGGCAAAACAATAGGAGCTAAAAGATATATAATACCCACAGGATCCATAACAGCGCCCAGCAAAAATACAAAAAGCATGATTACGAGGAGTATCATATGCGGACCAACATCAAGATTCATTAATGTTTCTTTTATGAAGTTACTACCTCCAAGTCCTGTATATACTGCAACAAAAAGCAATGAACTTGTAGCGATCCACAATACCATCGCTGAGGATTTTAGTGTTTCAAGAGTAATACTCTGCAATTTTACAAGATTGATCCGGCCATAGCAAATTGCAAGCAGCAGGCTGGCAGCAGCACCTACTGCAGCAGATTCTGTGGGGCTCGCAATTCCAGCAAAAAGACTTCCAAGAACAGCCAATATTATCAACACGGGAGGAATGATTTTGAGTAAGCTGGAAAATCTAATAGCCCAAGTGATCTCAGCCAACTCTTCAGGAGCCATAGAGGGGCAAAGATTTTTGTTAATTAAAGAGCGAATTAAAATATAAAAAACAAACAAACCGGTTAAAAGAATTCCAGGGACTACTCCGGCCAAAAACATCTTGCCAACGGAGACTGTGGCAATATTACTGTATACCAAAGCTAGGACACTAGGAGGGATCAACTGCCCCAATGCACCGCCTCCTAAAATAGCACCTGCTGAAATACGCTTATTATAACCACGGGCAATCATTGCAGGCATGGCTAGAGTGCCCATAGCCATCACACCGACGGCGCTGACCCCGCTAAGTGCAGCAATTATAGCACAAGTTAACACAGTACCAATAGCCAAACCACCTGGGAGTGCTCCTGTCCATTTATACATAAAATCATATATATCTTCTGCAATATTGGACTCACGCAAAACATTAGACATAAATAAGAAAAAAGGTAAGGCCATTAGGGTATAATTAAAAATGACTCCGTGGACATGACTTGACAGAAGAAATAAAGAGTTACTGCCCCACAGTAAGTAACCTATAATCACCGCTACTGTGCCAAGAGCAAAGACAATGGGGACTCCTAAAAATATTAAGCCGCCAAGCATTAAAAACATGACAATTGTTAAAAGTTCAGATTCCATGCTGAACCTCATCATTATACAATTTCTTCCAAGTCTGAATTATCATAGCGAAAGCTTGAAGTATCATGACAAACACAGCAATAGGCAAACAAATCATAACAGGCCAGGTGTAGGGCGCCCACACAGTGTCCATAACTTCCATATACTTAAGGGATTCATAAGCTTTTATAAATGCAATGTAGAGCAATACAGACAAATAAAATATTGAAACAAAGTGACATATTATTCCTAAAATTCTTCTGACTTTTTGGCTAAATGCCATTAGCAATATATCTACACGAACATGCCCCTTTTGTTGCAAGGTAAAGGCACCAGAAAGTAAGAAAGTAATTCCGTATAAATATTGAGCTATTTCTATGCTCCACACTGTGGGGTTATTAAAAAAGTATCGAGATATTACTTCTATTATGACATTTAAAATTAACAATAAAAATAGGACATAAGAAAATTTTGCTAAGATTAAGCTCAAATAATTTGCAAATTTGCAATACTCTTCAAGCATGTCATTTATCTCCCACAATTTGATAAGGTTACAGCGCCAAGGTTAGCGCTGTAACCTTTTATTTTTATTCTAGAGATCCAGTTCCATACCCCAGGGCTTCCTTAGCCCATTTCATTTGCGAGTCCACTCTTTTCCTGTAATCCGGCATATCAGCTGAGCGTTCTTTCATAGCTGCCCTGCGAGCTTCGAACATTTTTTCAGCATCTTTTTCAGGCAACTCAATATAAGTCATGTTAAGCTCAGTCGTTAATTTCTCGAACACTTGCTTTTCATCTGGAACGGCCTGGTTCCAATAATCAAAATTAGTTATTTTTAAAGCCATTTCTACTTTAGTTTTAAGATCATCGGACAATTCATTCCAGGAGTTAAGGTTTACTATCCAGTCGATGCTTTGCCCCCCAGAGTAAGTAGGACCAATAATATAATCCGTTACCTCTTGGAAATTGTGGTCATAGTTAGCTCTGATGGATAAATACTCAGTAGCATCGAGGATTCCTCGTTGAAGGGCAGGATAAATTTCTTCACCAGGCATCGTAACAACAGAAGCTCCTAGTTTTCCAAACATAGTTCCGGCTATTGCTTGCGCACGCATTTTAAGACCTTCAAAATCAGCTATAGTCCGAACCGGTTTTTTTGACCAAACATACTCGGGCAGAAAAGGAGAAACACCGAGAAAGAGGATATTATGAGGTTCGCCAAATTCACGCATCATATCCTGCCCCCCACCTTCATAAAACCACATCACGGCTTGAAGAGGATGTGCATCAAAAGGCCATTCACTGGCAGAATTAAACCCATCGACGCGCCCCCCAAAATAAGAAACATAAGTATGAGCGCAATCCAATACGCCTTTGGAAACTGCTTCGGGCACCTGACTACTACTCATCAATGCCCCAGCTGGATGTAATTCAATCTTAATGCGTCCATTTGTTAGAATATTGACATTTTGGGCAAAAGCTTCAGGCATCCATTGATATTCTTTTGAATTTTGCGGTGAAACAGTCTGCATTTTCCAAACAATCTCTTTTTCAGCAGACTGAACAGTGATTGCGGTGGTTAAAGTCAAAATCATAGTAGCCAGGAAAAGTGAGAATATTTTTTTATTCAATATTTCAGAGAACATGAGTACCTCCCAAGCACAAAAAGTTAGTAAATAAGAATTCAAACAGGCCAATATTAATTCCATAAATCAAAGAAGATAATTATAACAATTATTTGTCAAAAAGTGTGAAAATAGATTTTTACCTCCTTTTAATTTAAAATATTTATTACTGTTTATTATAATTAAATCCATGTTTATGGATATTAATATTTTAAAAACAAATATAGTCATATGTAAAGATCAATGTTTTTTTGGTTTATCATATTAAGTATCTACTCGTTTTAATATTATTTCTAGTAAATCATTAAAAGGTTCAAAAGCATTATGTTCTGTAAGGTATTTTACCCCCTGTTCATTAAGTCCACCGGGAGTGGCACTTTCTGTTATTATTTCATTTAAGTCAATTTCTGAGTCTCTACAAGTAGCCGCTAGAGAATAAAACATGTTTAAGATGAAGACCTGAGCTGTCTCTGAAGGCACATTGTGTTGAGTTGCCCATATTTTAATATGGTTTAATAACGTATAAAAAGGAGCGGTCAGTGCTGTTATTGAAGTAATAATATTCAAATTGTCTTCTGTGTCCATCAGTAGAGGTACGCATAAGTGCTCCAATAAAGCGCGCGTTTCTGCATTTTGAGGGAAATAAGGTACAGCTCCCAGATGTTTCTGTACTGGCGGAAGTGGCATAATGCGTATAACAGTTGAACACGGTAGAACCAGACTTTTAAGCTTTTCTATTGTTATCATGGCTATAGCAGATAAAACAATTTGGTTTGCATAAAAGTTTAAACCTTTCAGTGCTTGTTCAACATGCTGTGGTCGAACAGCTAAGACCACGATTTTACAGTTATCAAGCAATTTTTGGCTATTTTCAGCGATGCTGATTTGTTTTGGAAACTTCGAGGCAACAATTTTTGCTTGGTTTAAATCAATATCTGATACTAGAACAGGATTTTGAAAATTTTCTGATGTACACAACCCCTTTGTAAAAAATTTTGTCAAACTTCCGGAACCAAGAAAACCAATTGTAGATAACATGTGATTACCCTATGAAAATAAATGTTTTTTTATTTTTTGTCTTTTTTGTGCTCTGTCTAACCATTTTATAAAGCTTTTTCATAAATACTTATCTTGCTATGTCTTCAAAAGTAACGGGGCGAACTGGGCTGCGAGGAGTAAATAATTCGCTGCAGCTATGGTCTTTATCCAAACCATTTAGGACTTGATTCAGACCTAGTCCGCAAAACCGTCCTTGACAATGTCCCATGCCTGCTCGAGTTCTACGCTTTATGTCATTCAAATCAGTTGCCCCCTTAGAATGTGCATCCTGTATTTCAGCAAAAGTTACTTCTTCACATCTGCATATACAAATGTCAGGTGGAATGGATAGTTTATTAAATTCAAATCTAGGTCGTGATAAAGAGTCCAGTGCCTTACTCAAGATATTATGCTTAACCATATTTTTATTAAGCAGTTGCTTTTTTTTCTCTGCAACTTCATGTTTGATTAATTGAAATTGATCTAAAACACTAATAGCAGCAAGGCGTCCATGGGTTTCAGCAGCATTATAGCCTCTAACTATTTCACAATCTCCGGCAGCAAATATACCGGGTAAAGAGGTTTCACAATGCTCATTAACACCAATTCTCCAATATCCGCGTTTTTTATCATACCAGCTCCAACATCCAGCAAGTCTGGCAATATCTATATTCGGTATCAATCCATAGGAGCAGGCAAGAGCATCAACCTGAAAAATTTGTTGTACATTTGTATTAATCTCACCTGTTTTGGGGTTAATTGAAGACAGACTGACAGTGCCCTGATCATTAAAGCCAGTCACAAAAGAACTGTTAATTAACTGTACACGGGATTTTATAATATTGATGGCTGTTTTGAAGGCAATCCAGGATTTATGAGGAAAAGTGCCGTAAAACAAGGCTAAGGCTTGCTTGGATATATCTCTATAAGATGACGTTTGCACTATTGCGGTAATATCTACACCTTTGTTTAGAAGATTAGCTGCAAGTAATATGAGTAAAGGTCCAGAGCCGGCTATGAGCATTCTTTTACCCGGGATGACACCTCTACTTGCAAAAGTATTTGCTGCCCCTAGAGTCATGAACCCCGGCAATGTCCAGCCCGGGCAAGGAAGGACACGTTCCATGGCTCCTTGAGCGATGATAATTTTTTCAGCAGCAATAGTACCTGTAATTTTTTGAGAATTATCTTTAATTTCAGATGCATTACTAATTGAAACTAAATAATTAGAATCTATGTTCCAAACCCTTGTTTTAGTAAAAATTGTTATCAGGTCTTTATAAGATTTTAATTCCGATTTAATACGCTTTGAAACTCGATATGCATTTGAGTCAGGATTATTTTTTGTAACATGGTCGAGTACCTTGCCGCCGATATTATCTGTTTCCTCAAGTATGACTGATTGTAAGCCAAATCTGGCCGCTTCACAGGCAGCAGCTATGCCAGCTGGGCCACCTCCAATTATGCAAAGTGGTGTATTTATCATAGCTGAACCCCAAAATTTGCATCTACTTGTGTTTCCACAAATATTCCTTTTCTAGCCGGTTCTTGGCATGAACAATAATTGGGCAAACCATCAATAACCACGCGGCACTCTCCACAAAGCCCCATATTGCAGAAAACTCCTCGGCCTTGATCTTTAACTGTCTTTCGTAATTCAGTAATGCCATGAGCCAGCAGGGCTTCTGCTATGCTTTGGCCTGGAACAAAGGACACTGGAACTTTGTTCATATAAAAAATGTTTTGTTTTCTATCAGACAAAATTTTAATCTCCTCGATGCATATTCATGTTGTATTAGCAAAAGGGGAGGGTTGTGCTGGCTTGCCTGTAAAACGTGACAAAGCCAGAGGACTTGGATCAATACAATGTGGTTTATTTGTTAATATTGTCGACAAGAGATCCCCTGTGATTAGAGACAGGCCAATGCCATCCCCTTCATGACCTGCTCCAACAAAAAAACCCGGTATTTCAGTTGCTGATACAATCGGAAGATGATCAGGCGTAAAAGGTCGCAGCCCTGCATAACTGCGAATTACCTTGATATCTTTGATAACTGGCAAAAAACGTATGGCCCGCTGCGCCATGGCGCGCAAACACATTTGCTGAGTTGCAGTAGATTGTCCTCTAAATCCACGACTACTTCCAATTAAAAAATTGCCTGACTCTGAGGGTTCAAAAACCAGAGCAACGCCAAATTCTTCCATTTCTGCAGTTGTTGAGCGTTTATAAGAGCCATCTCCGAATTTTGCAGCCATATAGCCAAATTCCATAAGCTTGCGCCTAGCAACATAGCGAGTTTTTTCTGAGACTAAAATCTGGCCTTGTTTTGGTTCAATGGGAATAGACAGATTCACCATCTGGCCTAATTGGCGGGTCCAAATTCCTGCACAAGCAATAACAGCTTTTGTAAGTATTTTACCTCTATTAGTATAAATTGCTTCAATGGCCTGTGAGGCGTTGAGTTTTATAGAACTTACTGTTGTTTTAGTGTAGACTTTACCTCCAAGTTGAGAAAAACCATGGGCTAATCCCTGGCACAGGGCCATTGGATTCAAGGAGCCATCGTTAATGGTTTCCATACCTCCAGCAATATCTTCATTCAGAAAAGGTTCATCCTGCAAGGCCTCTTTTCTGTTTAGCATGCGTGCTTGGTAGCCATCCGCACAAATCCGGTTACAAAGTGCAGTGCACATTTTAATTTCTGTTTCATTTTCAGCTATTATAAAACTACCTTTTTGCCTCCATTGAATATCATAGTCCAGCTCTTGTTGTATAATAGGGAAAAGGTCGCGACTGGCCTTATTTAAGGCCATGTCATATCCAGGGGCTTTATCAGCAATAAGCACATTGCCGTCACATCTGCCAGATGTTCCAGAGGCAATGCCTTTACTTTCCAGCAAAGCAACTGATAGTCCGGTTTTAATCAGAAAATAGGCTGTGGCAGTTCCAATCACTCCCCCGCCTATAACAACTGCGTCAAATACACCTTGAGGCACAGGCTTCAGCATTGTTACTTTTCCCTAAGTTTAAGTGAAATTTTGTAAATTTCGAATTTTGACTTAAACTGATACTAATAAGTAAAAAAATCGCTTGAATCGAGCTATCCGGGGCTAGAGACCCCGGTCTTACGCCCGATTCATGACTTCGTCACCACGATTTTAACTACATCACAAGCAGCAGAGTCGAAAGGTCTCTGACCTGGTCCAAAGGACCAGGGTTTTACTGCCTGACTAAAATCGCAATTTTCCTCTTTTAGGGTCGACTCTCTGCTAAGGATAGATGATTAAAATCCTTTGCTAATATCAATTTCAAAACTGGGATTTTTTTGTAAATAAACAGTAAATTGTTGCCAGACCTTCATAGCATGGTCCTTGGCAATGTTGTCAGCAGCTTCAGCATCTTGCTTTTTAATAGCCTTAAGAAGTATTTCATGATCATCAATGTATTCTTTAGGGAGTTCATCGTTGTAGGAATAAAAATGAAAACGTAGATATCTGTAAGTATTGTCCAAAAGGTTTGTATAGAGTTTGTGAAAATATGGGTTTTTACTGGCAACGCTTATATTGGAGTGAAATTGTTTGTTGAGTTCTATCATTTCTTTAATGTTACATTCATGATAGGCATTAATATGTTCATTATAAGATTTCTCGATTATTGCAATATCTTGGTTGGTTCTGTGAAACGCGGCTAATCTTGAAGTAACTCGTTGCATAAGACAAAGTGCTTCTATGTATTTTGGTAATTGCGTCATATCAAAAGGAGTCACAATCGAGTTCCGATTGTTTTCGCTTTGGATATAACCCCCTTCAGAAAGCCTTATCAAAGCTTCACGAATAGGTGATCGCGACACGCCGAATCGTTTAGCAAGAGTAGTTTCATCCAAAGCATGACCAGGCAGAACATTCATTTCTAAAATATCTTTTAGCAGTGTTTCGTAAACTTTTTCAGATTCTGTAATCTTTTTATTAGAATCTTTTTTGAGTGTCCTGGTAGTTGAGTGATTATTTATTAGATTTGCCATATATATCAGTCTCTCAACCTTAATTAAATAATTTAAAATGCTTACTGGTGTCGCTAGATGTTGATTTGTAATCATTTTGATCAAACATCTGAAATAGTAGAATTTTCTCTAAGACGGTGACGTGCAGCATCTGTAACATTGTGTACAACCTGGCCTCAATTCGATAATGTTTTTTGATGATTGCCACCGCAGCATATACTGATACGGCTATCCGGATTTGGGTTTTGACTGAACTTTCTAAGATACCGAAAAGCGACTTGACACGGAAATACTGCTTGATCCATTTGAAAAACAGCTCTGCTTGCGAGAAGAACATGTTGCCTGGGTTCATTGCTGACTCCCCTCTGGGTAGTTTGAAAGGGGACAACACAGGGAGTAGTGAATTTCAAGTTAGCAACAGGCATTTTGTTATATAATATTTCACTAGTGTCCGGTTAATAATCAAATAATTTTAGTTGGTTACAAACCACAGCATCATTGCTTTTGTAATCTCGGTCTGTAACCAATTGATAAATCGGGATCTTTTCGAAAACTGACACGCTTAAAATCTGTAAAATTGTGTAAAGACTTTCCTGGAGGTTGAGTTGCTTTTTCATGATTGCTACAACGACATAAACTGCTACGGCAATCCAGATCTGGGTCTTCACCGCGTTTTCCGATGTCCCGAAAAAGTTCTTTATTCTGAGGTGTTGCTTGATCCACTTGAAAAACAACTCTACCTACCAGCGGCTGTGATACAACTGAGTTATCGTTAATGCGGGCAAAGAAAAATTGTTTGTAAGAAACACCAGTGTTTTGTTTGTTTTCATGTCGTGGTATTTCACACGACGAAGCGGCTCCGGATAATCTTTTCTGGTGTAGAATCCGGTCAGCATGACTGTCTGGTCGCAGATTAATCCCGTACTTTTGTCGACCGGAGTGGAGTAGCGCCGTTTGTACCTGGTATTTGATTTCGTGCGGGTTACAAAGAAGGCTGGTATCTGGTTGAAGGCGTACAATCTTTCGAAGTCCAGATAGCCTCGATCCATGACATAGTAGGCTCCAACTTCCAGAGGTAAAAGATCGAGGGCGTTGACATCGTGTAGCTTGCCGTCTGAAATGTAAATGAAAGTGGGGATGTTCCCGTTGAGATCCAGTAATGTATGAAGCTTGATGGCAGCTTTTCTTTTGCGAAATGTTGCCCATGGGAAAACTGAAAGACAGAGGTCTATCGTTGTTGAGTCCAGGGCGTATACGGTTTCGTCCAGATCTTCGATGAAAGAGTCTTCCCTGTAGAGGTCGCGAGCCGTTACGATAAGACTCTGAGCCAGCTCGGCGTAAATTCGCCAATCGCGATTTTCGTTTGCATCGGCAAGAGTTGACCTGGAGACTTTGCCGCGGATCCCCATATGATAGAGTTTCTTGTTTTGAGATCGAAGACATACTTCGATATCTCGCAGACTCTCTCTGAAAGTAATTTGAGCAAAAGCCATACAGAGAAATTGATCGAGGCAAGAGAATGATTTTACTCTGTAATTGCCTCGATATTTGGCAACACAACGGCGAAACGTTGGAGATGGTATGAAGTCCATAACTTGCTTGAAAATCAATTGTCCGGCAAACATGTGTACCCCTCCCCAGGATTTTGCCGTAGATTCTCCCTAGAAAGGGATGAGATTTCAAGTCGATTATGGTCATTTTGTCAATTATTGTATATCAATACAGCATCTTAAGCTGGTTTTAAAAAATGTTAACCGGACACTACTGAAAATATTTATCAAATTAATATTTTGAGTGTGGTTACATACTCAGCGTCAGAACTCTAGTGCCTATATAACAAACTACTACAACTTATTAATTTTGACGCGTGAAGTCTAATATATCTCAACATCTTATATGACTAATTTTACTCTAATGGTTAAGAGAATTATTTGCAATATTTTATATACAATTTGTCGACAATTATTTTAAATTGCTTCCGTACGAAAACACTAAGTGTCCGTTTATGTTATCATATCATGACAAAATCAACTGCATTTTTGCTGTCGATCTGTTATGCCGCGCAAGTCAACTAACTGATACATTCGACCATTCATCGTTTGATCTATGAATTCATGCGCAGAAACTGTAACCCTAACAACCACAACACGCTCGACCAGACGACCTACCGATCTGCTCAAGAAAGGTAAGCTTAAGCCGGATGAACCTAAATTTTCATTTACATTGCTATTGTACATCTGACATTCAATGAAAAGTGACCGATAGTACCGTGCTATTATTCACGGTGCCTAGCATTATTATTTTTGAACATTGTCAATTGCTCATATAAAAAAAAGTTTTGTATTCGGGCCACTTAAATAAATAATTATATTTGATTACAATACCTTAGACAGGAGTTTATCCAAAAAAGCTTTCACAACATGAGTATTTATATTGATATCAGTACGTTACATCCTGTTTTAGCGTAGGCCCCTTTTCCAGTCTCCAAAATTAACAACTTTTTTCATGTATTTTCATAGTATTATTTTATTTTTTCTTGACTTTGTGAGCCCCTACCATTATAGTGCGAACATGCCACACATACATAAGAAAATGAAAAAAGGAAGACCCTATTACTATATCCGGGAAACGGCCAGGGTCGATGGCAAGCCCAGAGTCGTCAACCAGGTCTACCTGGGAAGCCTTGAAAAAATCATGGAAATGGCCACCAGGAGTAGTGGGATGCCGGACAAGCTGCAGGTTCTGGAATTTGGCGCACTGTGGCTGGCTAATCTGGTTGAACAGGAGATCGGTATCGCTGGCCTTATCAACAACATAGTAGCGCCCGAAAAGGATGAAACAGGAACATCGGTAGGCGACTATTTTCTCTATGCAATCTACAACCGGATGATCGACGCCTGTTCAAAGCGGGCCATGCCTGATTGGTACAAGAACACGGCAATACAGAGTATCAGGCCGGTAAAAGTAGATGACCTGACTTCCCAGCTGTTCTGGAAGAAATGGGACACGGTCAGCGAGAAACAGATACAGCACATTGCTAAGGAATTTCTGGGCCGTGTCGCAGACATTGAAAAATCCTCTTCAGACTGTTTCATGTTCGACACAACCAACTATTACACCTTCATGTCGGGTAATACTGAGTCTGAACTGGCCCAAAGAGGAAAGAACAAAGAAGGCCGCCACTGGCTGCGCCAGATAGGGGTTGCCCTGCTTGTCAGCAGGGACAAACGTATTCCTCTCTACTACAAGGAATATGAAGGAAATCGGCATGACTCCAAAGTGTTCCTGCAGGTTATTGAAGATCTCTTTGCAGCAATGAGAGCTGATGCCGGCGACGATGCCAGGATGACCGTTGTTTTTGACAAGGGTATGAATGCTGAGGATAACATTGCAGCCCTTGATGCCCAGGAACAGATCAACTTCATTACCACCTACTCTACCTATTACAGTGAAGATCTTATTCATGTCAGCCTGGACCGGTTTACGCCGGTTGCTACTGAAAAAAATGCCAGGCTGATTGAAAAGAAACGAGGTGATGATCAACTCGTTGCCTGGAGAACCGAGGGTGAATACTGGGGGAAACTCCGTACCGTTGTCGTTACCTATAATCCGCTGACAGCAACAAAACAGCGTTATAATTTTGAGAAGAAGCTGCTCCGCCTGCAGGACCAGCTCTTTGAATTCCAGACAAAAGTAAACGGTCAGGCAGTACAGTGGCGGAAGAAATCCACGATAACCAAGCGCTACAAGGACCTTTGCGCTGAGCTTCATATCCCCTCAGATCTGTATACGGTTGAGCTGACTGATCACGGAAAGAAACTGCGGATGAATTTCCGTAAAAACCATTATCGTATCGGCCGCTACATTAACCGCTTCGGCAAAAATATCATTATCACCGATATCAGGGACTGGACAACGGACGAGATTGTTACGGCCAGCCTTGATCGCTGGACGGTTGAGGATGGCTTTCGTCAATCAAAGGATGATGACTTGGTGGCGATGATGCCGATTCGTCACTGGACAGACAGCAAGATCAGGTGCCATATTTTTACCTGTGTCGCGGCCCTTGCTCTGCTGCGTATCATTGAAATCAGATTGCGGCGTGCCGGGTTGAGCATTACTGCCAAATCAGCTATGCGGCAGATGCACCATCTGCACTCATGTCTCACCTGGTTGCCTGGCAAGAGAAAAGCTGTCAGAATACTTGAGGAGCCTGATGAGACCCAGGCTGATATACTCAGGGCGTTTGGTTGGAAAATAGTCGGTGGGGTCTTAAAATATGATCTCAACAGGCTGTTATTATGTTATATTTCTCGAATTAGAAGCGCTTTTCGGATAAACTCCTGTTAGAGTAATGCACCGGTTCCTTAGCAGGGATTTCCCTCGAAAAAAATAAAGCAAGTACAAGCCAAGCTCGGGAAGAAAGAGCCTGGAAAAACCAAGTCACTTATCAAGCTCGAAAAGAAACTGGAAAACTGGCTTGCGCAACGCTCTCTCGCCCAGATCCTGGATTGGTTCGACTGCATTGAAACCACAAAGGTACAAACTGCCATGGGAAGCTATCGATGGTCCACCGAATCAGTGGCCAGAGATAGAATGTTCTTGAAATATTTGGGATTAGACGCCAAATAGTGTACGCCTTATCCGACTTTCAAGATAGTAATGAGCAGGTAGTTGTTATATTGGGGCTACAGAGTTTATGAGAACTGTACGAGGCATGTCATTTATCATTATAAGAATTTACGACTTGATCAGACAACTCACTTGAAAAAATGGAAATGTATTTTTTGTCATTGTGAATTGTTACATGGCGTACTTCTTCATCTTTTTCCAGAGTGTTGTCCTGCTGATACCAAGTTTTTCAGCGGTTTTTGTTTTGTGGTATCCAGTTGAGTTCAATGCTTGCTGTATCATCTCCTGTTCAGTCCGGCCAATAGTCTCCGGAGCAGGCATTGGCGAAGGTTTTGGGATGGTTTGGGGCATTGACTTAACAGGACCTGCCCGGTACTCAAATAACTCGTCAAAAAGCTCGTCAAATACGACCGATTCAAATTCATTGTCTACAATAAGAATCAACCGCTCCAGAAAATTCTGCAACTGGCGAACGTTTCCCGGCCAATTATGGTCATTCAATCTCTGCATATTTGCCTGGGGGATGACTAATTGCTTTTTTTTGTATTTTCTACAAATTTCTGCTATGAACTTTTCTGCGAGCAGGGGAAGGTCATCGATTCGTTCTCTCAGTGGAGGGATACGTATGTAAAGAACGTTGAGCCGAAAAAAGAGATCCTCACGAAATCTGCCGGCGTTGACTTCTTCAATCAGTTCAGTATTAGATGCGGCGATGATGCGCACGTTAATCGGTGTAATGCGGTCTGCTCCAACGCGCATCACTTCTTTTTCCTGTAAGACTCTTAACAGATGGCGCTGAAGGTTTTGAGAGGTTGCATTTATATCATCGAGAAAAATCGTTCCATTATGGGCGAGTTCAAATAGTCCGGGCTTCCCGCCCTTTTTCGACCCGGTAAATGCCCCCTCTTCATAACCAAATAATTCGCTTTGTAACAACTCCTCTGAAAGTGAAGCACAATTGATAGAGACAAACGGCTGTTTTGAACGATTGCTGAGGTTATGGATGCTGTGTGCGAGCAGTTCTTTTCCTGTTCCTGTTTCACCTAATACGAGGAGGGTTGAATCGGTAGTCGAGAATCTTCTTACCCGTTTAACAAGCTCTCTCATTTCCGGGCTCCGGCAAACCATGTTCGACAAATCGTATTTGGCAATTAACCCTTTTGAGAGTGACCGTCTGATCTCTCCTTCGATTTCGATGACGTTGGAGGCATCATTAAATGTTGTTACACCGCCGACCGTATCGTTATTTATGATTATGGGGATATGGTTGAAGACGAAAAGATCAGAGCCGACTCGCTCAATTTTATGTTCGATCGGTATTCCCGTAGAAAGCACATCTGTGCCAGTCGACGTCGGCAGCACGTCAAGGAAGCTCATGCCGGCCTCAGCTTGATAGTCAACGTTGAGCAATTTGCCTGCGGTGTCATTGATCAGGGTAATCTTACCTTTCCGGTCATAGGCGATGACTCCATCTGAAACACCATCAATTATCAAGCTGTAGCGATGGGATTTTTCCTGCTCCAGTCGGTTATATTGAGCGACTGAAATTGCGCTGTCGAGTGTTGATTCGATTACTTCCTCTGATGTTTGGGTTTCGATCGAGGTGAGGGCATACTTTTTCGCAATTGCTGAAGATGTGGCCCCGCCAACCATAGCGTCATACTTGTGATAATGGGTACTTATCAGTTGTTGGACATCGGCAAAGTTTTCGCATACCGACTGGGTCATCCTGATATTGAAGAGTTCATTTAAAAATTCAATACCTTTCATCTTCTTGTGAAAAGAAACCAGAAGAATATTTCTGCCGAATCGGGCGGCCTCTTTTATACACGAGAGAATGTCTATGGTTGACAGAGGAAACGCCAGAAGAGGTATGCTGATCTGGTTTTTGACGAGAACTGCAGTACTCTCGCGTGCAAGAACCACCTCAACTCCATCAGCCTCCATTTCTTGAGCTACCTGGATTGCTCCATCAAGAGCGGCATACGCGCCTTTTATTTCGATGTTTTTTTCAATTGCAAGCTCTCTGGTTTTATCGACGAGCGCTTGAGAAGATGAAAGTACTCCGAGTTTAATTCTGGACATAGCGACACCTTTGTTAACATTATGTTTATTAATATTAACATAACGTTAATTAAAGTGTCAACGTTAACACGTTGACTCTTTAATGTCCAGTCAAACACAGAGAAAGTACGTTGAATAGTAATCATAAATATATAAAATTAAACATATATTCTGAAATGATTACTTGTTTACGCGAAAATGATTTAATTGGCACAGGAATTGAAAAAAGAGTTAATAATTATCACGTTCACCAGTGGCGAGGTTAATAACTTCCAAGAGCACATCTCAGTTATTAAGAATTGAAAGATATAACAAAAAGTAATAGTATAAATTCCTCTTTTATAAAACAATGTTGCCAGTCACGGGTAACTTACTGGCCTAAATACTTTCTTTAAAATTCGTTTAAAGAAAGCAACCCATACCTAGGAGGGTATTATCATGACAATGAAATTCGTCCGCACTGCTGCCTTTGCCGCTGTTGCGGCAGTGGCAATGTTCTCAACACCTTCGGTACAGGCCTTCCAGCCCGAGAATCCCCAATGCATTGCGCCCTCGAACCCCGGCGGGGGCTGGGACTTCATTTGCCGTACCACAGCCAAGAATCTATTTCAGCTGGGCCTGATCGAAAACGCAATGCAGGTCACCAACATGTCCGGTGGCGGTGGTGGCGTGGCGTTCGCTCACGTCACGAAGGAGCGTAACACCGACAATGACCTGATCGTCGCTGCATCGGTGAGTACCAGCGCACGTCTTGCTCAAGGAATTTTCAAAGGCGCAACAGCAGACGACGTTTACTGGCTGGCGACTTTCGGAGCCGAGTACGGTGCCATCGCTGTCAACAAAGATTCGAAATTCCAGGATCTCAAGCAGTTGATGGACGCCATCCTGGCCGATCCGCGTGCGGTCGGTATTTCGGGTGGCTCTTCGGTCGGCAGTTATGACCATATCAAGCCGATGCTGCTGGCCAGGGCCGCAGGTGTCAAGGATGTCACCAAGCTCAAGTATGTCGCTTACTCGGGCGGCGGAGAGGCGATGACCGGCCTGCTTTCAAACGCGGTCGACGCACTGTCCGGCGACTTCTCTGAAATCCGCGGTTTCGTCGACTCCGGTGATGTGCGGGTACTCGCGATTCTCGGGCCCAAGCGCCTGAAGGCTTATCCTGACATACCGACGGCGAAGGAGCAGGGCTATGACGTGATCGGTGCCAACTGGCGGGGTCTCTACATGCCGAAGGGCGCTTCCGATGAAGCCAAGGAGTTCTGGAAGAATGCGATCATGAAGATGACCGAGTCCGAGGCTTTCCAGAAAGATCTGGAGGCCAAGGCGATCGAATCCTTCGACAACTTCGGCCCGGACATGGATAACTTCATCAGGGGCAACATCAAGGATATCACCGAACTCTCAAAAGAAATCGGCATCCTCAAATAACGCCGGCTCAGAGGCTGCCCCGAGAGTATGGGACAGCCTCTCATTTTTCTCAATCGTTTAAGGAAGGGAGGATTTCATGAGTGACCGGATATTCGGTCTTTTCGGACTGGCGCTTGCCGCCTTTTACCTCTGGGCCACGTCTATCATACCCGACAGTTTCATGATCGATGTTGTCGGACCGAGGGCCTTCCCGTATATTGTCGGGACCATACTCGTGATCTGTTCGCTGTACTTCCTGTTGCGACCGGATGCGGAACCTGATTGGCCGATCCTGGCCAATCTCATTGAGATCGTTTTTGCCACGGCGGTGATGTTTCTTTATGCCTGGGCTTTATCCAAAGTCGGGTTCGTAATCGCCACCGTCTTCGCTACCGCCTACCTGTCGTGGCGGTTGGGTACCAGACCACTGAGTTCTCTGGTCACAGGTGTCGCAACGGCCATAGGCATCTACGTAATCTTTCATATGGTCCTTGGCCTTTCATTGGCCAAGGGGCCACTGGGTTTTTAAGGGGATAACTCGATGGATATTCTTGCAAGCCTGGCTGATGGGTTCGCTGTCGCATTGACCGCTCAAAATTTCTTTCTTGCGGTTCTGGGCTGCTTTCTCGGCACGCTCATGGGCGCGTTGCCGGGCCTCGGACCGGCCAATGGCGTGGCGATTCTTATTCCTATTGCTTTCACTCTGGGGCTCGGCCCCACACCGTCCATGATCCTGCTGACCAGCGTCTACTATGGCGCCATGTATGGCGGACGTATTAGTTCTATTCTATTGAACATTCCCGGCGACGAACCGGCGATGATGACCTGTCTGGACGGCTATCCCATGGCCCAGCAGGGCAAGGCGGGAGAAGCGCTGGCGCTGTCCGGCGTCGCCTCGTTCGTCGGCGCCTTCTTCGCGACCATTGGCTTGGCAGTGCTCGCACCGCAGCTGGTCAAAATTGCACTCCTGTTCGGCCCGGCGGAGTATTTTGCGCTGTTCACGATGGCCTTTGCGACACTGGGCGGCATCACGGCCAGCAACCAGGCCAAGTCGGCATTCGCCGCCGCACTCGGCCTCGCCATTGCGATGATCGGCATGGACTCTCAGACTGGTTCGCAACGCTTCACCTTCGACCATATCCACCTCTATGACGGGATCGATTTCCTGATTGCCATCGTCGGTTTGTTCGCCTTGAGCGAAGTCCTCATTTTTATTGAACATCACAGGGGGGGCGCTGCCGCCAAATCCGGGACTGAGATCGGCCGGCTGATTCCCGATTTTCGTGTGCTGGCGCGTTCCATTCCTACAATGGTTCGGTCGACCATCATCGGTTTCATCTCCGGTGTTCTGCCGGGGGCGGGGGCGTCGCTGGGATCGTTTCTCTCTTATACGGTTGAAAAGAACACCGTCGACCGCGACGGCAAGACCTTTGGGAAGGGCGATCCACGCGGTGTCATAGCTCCTGAAGTCGGCAACAACGCGGCCTCCGGTGGGGCGCTGGTACCGATGCTGGCCCTCGGAGTGCCGGGTTCCGGCACGACCGCAGTGCTGCTGGCGGTTCTGCTGCAGCTGAACATCACGCCGGGGCCGCTGCTCTTCCAGAACAATCCCGACGTCGTCTGGGGTTTGATCGCAGCGCTCTTTATGGCCAATTTCATGCTGCTGGCGATGAATCTCCCGCTGGTCGGCCTGTTCACCCGCGTACTGCTGATTCCGACGCGAATCCTGATGCCGGTTGTGGCGATGGTCTCTTTCGTCGGTATTTACGGGCTGACCGGCTCGACCTTTGACGTGATGATGTTGGCCGTTTTCGGGTTTATGGGATGGTTACTGCGTAAACTTGGGGTGCCACTGGTACCGGTCATCCTCGGTATCCTGCTTGGCAACGAGATGGAGGTGAACCTGCGTCGAGCCTTGACGGTGTCGGACGGTGACTGGCTGATCCTCTTCGGCAGTCCGTTGGCCATTACCATCTGGGCCATTGCTGTCGCCGGCTTCGTCCTGCCGATCTTTTTTGGCAAGAAGGTGAAAAGTCGTATGAAAGCCGATCATTCCAATGACGAGATGGAGGAGGTCGACCGGGGTGGCGACTGAATCGGACATTTGTAGCTGACCCGAGCGGATACTTCTCAGCGTATTGAACACGCAGACGACAGTACGAATTGCAATGAAGCCTATGCAAGGGGGATAGTACTGCTCTACTGACCGATCTGCTTAAGAATTCCAGGTCAGCTCGCCAACGCCTGCCATAGACATAGAAAGACAGACCATTGTGAGGCATTTAGACTAATGGGTCAGACACTTACGGAAAAATTAATCGCTGCCGCGCTTGTTGACGGTGAGATGAAGAAAGGTCAGAGGATCGGCGTTCGAGCCGATCAGACACTGACCCATGATGTTAATGGAGTCATGGCGTTCCTCGCCCTTGAAGCAATGGGTGTTGAAAACGTCAAGCCGGAGGTGGCGGTTCACTATATGGACCATAACCTGCTTCAGGCAGACTTCAAAAACGCTGACGATGCCTGCTATCTTCAGGATATAGCAGCACGGGTCGGGGTCACCGTTTCAAGAAAGGGAAGCGGGATCTGTCATCAGCTTCATCTGGAACATTGGGGAGTACCGGGTGCCTGCCTGATAGGTGGTGATTCCCACTCGGTTGCCGCCGGAGGACTGGGCATGCTTTCGATCGGGGTCGGCGGTTTTGATTCTGCGATGGCTATGGCAGGAGAGCCCTTTTATTTCACCATGCCTGATATCGTCAATGTTTGCCTGACAGGCAGTTTGCCTCCATTTGTATCAGCTAAAAACGTTATTCTTGAGGTTTTACGCCGTATTTCGGTCAAGGGTGGAATCGGGAAAGTCCTTGAGTATAGCGGCCCCGGTGTCAGGACGTTAAATGTAGCGGAACGCTCAACTATCACCAATATGGGTGCAGAAACGGGAGCGACAACCTCGGTGTTCCCCAGTGATGAAAACACCAGAAAATGGCTGAAAGCATATCACCGGGAGGATCAATGGAGCGGTTGGGCTGCAGACAGTGATGCCACATATGACGAAACCATTGTGATTAATCTCTCTGAACTCGAACCTTTAATTGCGCTCCCTCATCAACCGGACAATATTGTACCGGTGCGTGAAGCAGCCGGGACAAAGGTTGACCAGGTCATGTTCGGCAGCTGCACCAACACCTCCCTGCACGATGTCTTGTCCATTGCTCATTTTTTGAAAAATAAAAAAGTTCATCCTGATATTGATGCCGGTTTTTATCCCGCCACGCAGACGGTACTTCGGGAAAGTGTTGAGCGCGGCGCGTATGATACGATCGTCAAGGCAGGTGTCCGCGTCTTTGAAATGTTTTGCGGCGGCTGCAACGGCAGCGGGTTTGCTCCCCAGACCGATGGTGTCTCGTTGAGAACAACCCCGCGAAATTTTCTCGGGCGAAGCGGTACCGCTTCAGCCAAAGTGTACCTCGTTGCCCCGGAAGCTGCAGCTGCTTCGGCTATTACCGGAGTGATCACTGATCCGCGGGATCTTGATATTGAACCCTACAGCTATCAGATGCCCGACGTTTTCAAAGATGACCGTGATATTTTTATAGCCCCGGAACAGCGTCCGTATAATGCAGAGATAAGAAGGGGGCCGAATCTCAAACCAATACCTGAAATGGCACCGCTGGAAAATGAACTTTCAGGCGAGGTAGTGCTCAAACTCGGAAATGACATTACCACTGACCATATCTGCCCGGCAGGAGCGTTATATCTGCCGATACGCTCCAATATTCCCGAGCTGGCCAACCATGCTTTCAAAGTAGTTGATGATACCTTTGCCGAGCGGGCAAAACAGGCGCGCACCAGCATAGTGGTGGCGGGAACAAACTATGGCCAGGGTTCAAGTCGTGAACAGGCGGCAATGGTACCGAGGTATCTTGGGGTAAAAGCGGTAATCGCCTTTGACTTTTCCCGGTTGCATCTTGCTAATATGGTAAACTGGGGATTACTCCCGCTGCAGTTTCAGAAGCTAGAAGATTACCAGTGGATTGATCAGGGTGACCGACTGGTTATCGACACAGCAGATTTGCGTGAAGGAAAACAATACCTTGTCAAAAACCAATCAAAACAGCTTGAGTTTTATGTGGTATCCCCACTGTGCCGGATTGACCTTGATGCGGTCAAGGTCGGCGGCAGAATCAATCTGATCAAGAACAAGAACAGATAGACGGCAGGGTTGAGCTGAACGACAGGAACCGGGAAATTATCACTCTTGAGGGTTTAGATGAATAATAGAGAAAAACAGATGATTGAGGCCCTCAAGGATCTCAAGGATTATGGTGTCACTGATGTGAAGGTGGCGATGGAGGCTGAAGGGATCTGGATCAACGAGATTCTGAGAACCAAGCTGATGACCATGGAGGCCGGTATTGGTCTTTCCATCAAGATAGGTGGCTGCGAGGCGATAACCGACGCCCGTATTGCCCGGGATCATGATTCGGCAATCCTGCTGGCACCGATGATCGAATCCCGGTTTGCTCTGGAGAAGTTTCTCGATATGGCCGGTGACATCTATGAGGATGATGAAATAGACGAAAAGAAGGTGCTGATCAATATAGAAACACTCGATGCTGCTCAAAATATAGCTAAAATTCTGGAAGCTCCCAATGTCGACCTGCTTGACGGTATTGTTATTGGTCGTACCGACTTGAGTGCGGCGATGAAGCGTGCTGATGTCAATCACCCCGATGTGCTGGAGGCGACCCGCAGCGTCTTTATCGAGGCGAAAAAGAAATCGCTGCACTGCCTGATCGGCGGCGGAATATTCGAAAAGACAATTCCGTTCCTGGCTGATCTTGGTGATCTGGTTGATGGTTTTG
Source organism: Desulfocapsaceae bacterium (assembly GCA_963675545.2). Lineage (GTDB taxonomy): Bacteria > Desulfobacterota > Desulfobulbia > Desulfobulbales > Desulfocapsaceae > MADRE3. The sequence continues at coordinate 4,792,736 of CAXXRX010000002.1, read as the reverse complement.
AAACGAGAAAGATCGTCTTTTACAACGGCACGGCTCCAGGAAAAGAATGTGGCGAGGCCATACACCGTGCTTTGGAATTCGAGTATCTCTGGTACCTGTGGCGTCAGGATACCTATGGCCGGGTAGCTCGGGAAGATGATTCCAGGATTAATAAAATGGCTTCGAAATTTAACAGATAAGAGGAGTGAGCTGTGGTGACGTTAACGGATAACGGCTGTTTTGTTGTACATGGTGGTCTTCTGATCGAAGAGGACGCCGCTTTTGATACGAATCGGATCGAGGCACAGTGCAAAGAGCTTGATCTGCCTCCCGTGTCCAGGGAAATGCTCAACAAGGAGACGGCCGCCCGCGGGACCATCGCCTACCGGATTCTTTCCGAGCACAACCATTCAGACGATATAAACAACCTGAAAATCCGGTTTGATTCGCTGGTTTCCCATGATATCACCTATGTCGGAATTGTCCAGACGGCCCGGGCCAGCGGCCTTGACGTTTTCCCGGTGCCGTTTGCGCTGACCAACTGCCATAACACGCTATGTGCGGTGGGCGGAACTATTAATGAGGACGACCATGTATTCGGACTCTCCGCTGCTAAAAAATACGGCGGTATCTATGTTCCCACCCATATAGCGGTTATCCATCAGTATGCACGAGAAATGATGAGCGGGTGCGGCAAGATGATTCTCGGTTCGGACAGCCATACCCGTTATGGGGCACTGGGTACGATGGCAATAGGTGAGGGTGGCCCGGAACTGGTCAAACAGCTTTTAGAACGTACCTACGATACTCCGTATCCCGAAGTCATCGGCGTGTATCTGGAAGGGAGCCCGCCACGAGGAACCGGTCCGCACGATGTTGCCCTGGCGATAATAGGGGCTGTTTTCGATTCAGGCTACGTGAAGAACAAAGTAATGGAATTCATTGGGCCGGGTGTTGCCGGTCTCTCAATGGATTTTCGCAATGGTATCGATGTCATGACCACTGAAACGACCTGTCTGAGCTCCATCTGGCAGACTGATGATACGGTGGAGCAGTTCTATACAACCCATGGACGGGCATCGTCCTTTTCTCCGTTGTTGCCCGATGAAATTGCTTTTTATGACGGACTGATACGAATCAATCTCTCCGAGATCAAACCAATGATCGCGCTGCCGTTTCATCCGAGCAAGGTCCACGAGATCGATGCGTTTAACGACAACGCGGCAGACATGTTACGAGAAGTCGAGATCGAGGCGGAATCACTCTTTGACAATCAGCGGGTGCAGCTGTCTTTGACGGATAAGGTAAACGGTGGTGTCAAAGCCGACCAGGGAATTATTGCCGGTTGCTCCGGTGGACTTTTTGAAAATGTCTGCGCTGCGGCCCAAATAATTGAAGGACAACCATTTCGGCAATGTGACTTTGGTTTAAGTGTCTATCCGGCCAGCCAGCCGGTGAACCTGGCCTTGATGAAGAACCGCACGCTTGAAAAACTGGTGGGCAGGGGCGTTGTCACCAGAACGGCATTCTGCGGTCCCTGTTTCGGGTCGGGAGAGACACCGGCCAGCGGTGGTTTCAGTATTCGCCATACCACCAGAAATTTCCCCAACCGGGAAGGTTCCAAACCGGGCGAAGGACAGATTTCAGCCGTGGCTCTGATGGATGCCAGATCCATCGCGGCAACCTTTGCCAATAACGGTGTGATAACCTCGGCTGCACACTATTGTGACTTCGATGAAAACTATGAATACCGGTATGATGGCCTGGTGTATGAACAGAAAGTGTTCAACGGGTTCGGCACGGCTCAGCAGGAAGAGCCACTTGTTATGGGACCAAATATCGTTGACTGGCCGCAGGTTGACCCGCTTCCTGAAAATCTGCTGCTTCGTGTAACTTCTATTTTAAAGGATGCGGTCACCACGACCGACGAGCTGATACCATCCGGTGAAACCTCGTCCTACCGTTCAAACCCGATGCGGCTGGCAGAATTCACCCTGAGCAGAAAAGACCCCGGTTATGTTGAGCGAGCCAAACAGGTACAGCAGCTCTACCGGGATTCAAAAAAAGAGCTGCCGGGTGTTCTCAAAGAGATACTCACCTTGATTGCAGCTACAACCGACGGTGTGGGCGATGTGGCGACGCTGCACCGCAATACCGGCATCGGCAGCCTGGTCAGCTCAGTCAAGCCGGGCGACGGTTCGGCCCGGGAGCAGGCGGCGTCATGCCAGAAGGTGCTGGGAACCTGGGCTAATATCGCCAGGGAATACGCAACCAAGCGTTATCGCTCGAACTGCATAAACTGGGGCATTCTCCCACTTATCAGTGATGCTGAAATTCCAGAGTTGTCACTGGATAGTTATGTCTTTTTGCCCGCCATAAGGAATCTGGTTGAAAACGGCAGTGAAATGATCGGTGGCTGGTTAATCAACGGCGACACCGTCAGCCCCCTGAGCCTTTCAATGCCCGATCTGACGGATAAAGATAGAGAAGTCCTTCTCGCCGGTAATCTCATTAACTATCATGCCGGTATTCAATAGTCTGGAGAAGGGCCTACGATACGCTCGAAAAAACATACAAGTGAGGGCAACCTGATAAGAAATGCAGACAAGAATACCAGCCGTCGTCATGCGCGGCGGGACGAGCAGGGCAGTGTTTTTTAAAGAACGTGATCTGCCGGCAGAATCTGATACATGGGAGTCTGTTTTCCTCTCGGCGCTCGGTAGTCCGGACCCGACCGGCCGCCAGATTGATGGTCTTGGTGGTGGTGTCAGTTCAAACAGCAAGGTTGCTGTAATCGGCGGATCTGAAGACCCCCGGTATGATGTGAGCTACTATTTCGGCCAGGTTTCCGTCGATAAACCATATGTGGATTTCGTCGGAAACTGTGGCAATATCTCCAGCGCAGTTGCTCCTTTTGCAATTGATGAAGGCCTGGTTTCGGCGACGGAGCCAACCACAGTCGTTCGTATTCACCAGCGCAATACAAACAAATTGATTATTGCCGAAATCAACGTTGACAAAGGCAGGTTTGCTGAGTCGGGGAATTATACGATACCCGGCGTCAATGGAACGGGCAGCAAAATAACGCTTCATTTTGTTGATCCAGGCGGTACACTTACCGGTTCGCTGCTGCCGACAGGAAATGTTGTCGACACCCTCCAGGATATCGCAGGGATCGGTACCATTGACTGTTCTATTGTTGATGCGGGAAATCCGTTTGTTTTTGTTAAAGCTGACGATCTCGGTGCTGATATAAAAGATCTTGCCCGGTTTGATTCAAAAGAAACCGCCACCATACTTGAGTCGATCAGAGCCCGCGCAGCGGTGCTACTCGGATTTGCCGAGGATGAAAAGCAGGCCTCGATTTCTTCACAGGCTGTGCCCAAAATAGCTGTTATTTCAAATTCCACGACCTATCAGAGCATGGGAGGTGAAATAATTGAAAGTTCTGAAACAGATGTTGTCATTCGCTGTATATCCATGGGGCGCCTGCACAAAGCACTGCCGGGAACTGCAGCCATCTGTGCTGCCGGCTCTGCAAAGATAGACGGCACCGTCGTCAACCAGGTTGTAACAACAAGTGCTGCCAACAGCACTATTCTGCGTTTTGGGCATCCGAGCGGGATAATGGAGGTGGGCAGCGAGGTTGAACAGCAGGGCACCCATATTCATTATCGGCAGGCGACCATCTTTCGCACCGCACGCAGGATTATGGAAGGGGCTGTTCTGGTTCCGACTGTACGCTAACCTTTCCCGGTTAAAAAGCTCAACACCCGACAATTGATTAAAAAGAGTATTGGGAAGAAAAGAAGCGAGAAACGGACGAAGTTTGAGTTCCCATGCTAAAGTTTGTGCCGTATGCATCTCTGAATATTCTAAAAACAATTGACATCTCTTACATGTCCTGCTAAAAAAAATGCATTATCTAAAAACGTGAAAAAAAATTGGCAGTATTTTGTTTTAGATAATGGAGAGATCTCTGCTGTATATTTCTTTTGGTTGAGGGGCGCGTGAAATTAGTGTTGTGGTTTGCTTCTCCTTCCCGAATATATTGTGTAACAGTTGTGAGCAGCATACCTATTTCCCTCAATTGAGCGATCATATTGATAGTACCTCAATTCCGGTATAGGCAAATATAGATGTAGTCTCTTATTACTATTTTCGTAGTGCCCGTCGGAAAAAAAAGGAGAAATGCACAAACAAACGATTTAGTTGCCTGGTATTACCTGACTAATTGATAGTTGTACGTGGCTATTCCAGGAAAGGTAAGCATTGCCATATTTATCTGTCAGGATGGATTGACCGGATCCCACGCTCATATTACTTTTGTAGAAAAAGAAGGAGCTTATATAAATGATGACTTGTAAACTTGACGAAACGGTTTCAGGAGTCTGCATTATATCGGCAACTCCATTTGATGATAATGGTGTCCTGGATCTCAACAGTCTGCAGTGTCTCACCGATTTCTATATCGAAAAAGGTGTAAGTGGTATTACGGTTCTTGGTATGATGGGGGAAGCACAGAAGCTTTCAACTCAGGAGGCAGAACAGTTACTTGATTGTGTACTTGCCAGAGTCAAGGGACGTTTACCAGTTCTTGTCGGGGTAACAAATGCAGATCTTGACAAGCTGGTCTACCTTGCCAAGACGGCAATGGATAAAGGCTCCTCAGGAGTTATGCTGGCACCGCTTAATGGCCTCCCTAGCGAGCAGGATATCTATGAATATTTCTATCAGGTTTGTGACGCTCTTGGCGCTGATATTCCTGTTTGTTATCAAGATTATCCTTTTGCCACTCATTCCGAAATTTCAGCTTCTGTTCTTCACGGTTTTGTAGAAGACTTTGAGCAATTTGTCATGCTTAAGCATGAGGACTGGCCGGGCCTTAATAAAATCTCTCATCTCAGAGAGCTATCAGTCACCCAGGGGACACGCCGAATCTCAATTATGGTCGGTAATGGCGGTCTATACCTGCCCCAGGAGCTACAGCGTGGTGCGGATGGTGCTATGACCGGTTTTGCCTATCCGGAAATGCTAGTTGAAGTGGTCCGGTTGCACCAGGCAGGTGATATTGATCGTGCAGAAGATCTTTTTGACACATACCTGCCTCTGGTTCGATATGAGCAACAACCAAATCTTGGCTTGGCCTTACGCAAAGAAATTCTATACAGGCGAGGGGTGATTGCATCAGCCAAAATACGCTCACCCGGTCCGCTTTTGAGTAATAAGGATCATGAAGAGTTAACAAGACTCATTACACGTGTTGAAGCTAAATTAAGGAGTTGTTGATATGAACCTGCATTTAACAGGAAAAAAAGCCCTGGTACTGGCATCCAGCCAGGGACTAGGGTTGGGAATTGCAGCCAAGCTCTGTGCTGAGGGAGCTGATATCATGCTCAGCGGACGTACCGAAAAAAAGTTGAGTGAAGCTGCTGAGCAGCTGACTCGAACAGGACCCGGCAGCGCATCTTTTTGCGTCGCCGATCTGGGTGACCCTGAATCAGCAACGCATCTCTATACAAAAACTGTTAAAGAATTCGGGCACATTGATATTCTGGTAAATAATGTTGGCGGGCCTCCACCCGGTTCTGTTGAAGCACAGGAAATTCAGACGTGGCGAACACAGTTTGAAATCATGGTCATCAGGCTTATTGAAATTACAAATCTTTGTCTGCCGGGTATGCGCGAACGTAGATGGGGGCGGATACTGACCATAGCATCTTCCAGTATTATTCAGCCCATCGATGGTCTCAGTGTCTCAAATACGATTCGTTCGGCTGTTGTCGGTTGGAGTAAATCTTTATCCAATGAAACTGCAGCTGACGGTATAACCATAAATATTTTATCGCCCGGCCGCATCGAAACCGAGCGAGTAAAGCAAATTGATGCCCTGAACGCAAAAAAACGCAATATCAGCGTAGAGGAAGTTCGAGCCATATCCATGGCGTCAATCCCAGTAGGGCGTTATGGAATGGTAGAAGAATTCGCTTCAGTCGGCACATTTTTAGTCAGTGAACAGGCGAGTTATATCACTGGTAGCATTATTCGATGTGACGGTGGATTAATTCGTAGTGTTTGATTGTTTCTTGTTCGACTAATGTGCAGGCAGTAGGCTGTGTTTTGAAATAATTAATCTAAAGGAGAAAGGAGGTGATCGTTAACATCTGACAGGCAGTCACCTGGAAGGCTGGCCCGATTTCAATTCTGGGTTGATTGCAGCCAAAAACTATTTCGAAAAACATCAATCACAGGAGTCTTTACCATGAGCAAAATAAAAAAAATCAGTTTTGTCGGTTTGGTAATATTTGTCATGATGAGTATGACTACAGTCTGTCTGGCGGCTAAAATCAAATATTCCGATCATGATCCGCCAGGTGCGATGCGAACACAATTCGTGAAAAGTGTATGGCTACCCGAAATCACAAAGCAGACAGATGGTGCTGTCGAGTTTCAGGAGTTTTGGGGTGGTGCATTGATGGGATCGAAAGAGATCCTCAAAGGCATTGGCGATGGAGTAACCCAAATGGGTTTTGTTTATCCGGGACATTATCCGGGACAATTACCTGCCCACACAATTCTGAAACTTTTCCCCAGAGGTCCCAGTAAATTTGAAAACATGGTCTGGTTTTACAGGAAAATCTATGATGAAGTCCCTGAATTCAAAGCTGAACTGGAAAAAGCGAATGTGATGACCATTATGTTTACTGCGGGGTTGCCGGGAGCTTTTACCGGTAAAAATCCTTTGACGGGAATAGACGATATCAAAGGTGATAAATGGCGCGCTGGTGACAAATGGGGTCTGCGTTTTCTGGAAAATGCAGGTGCAGTTCCCGTTTCAGTTCCCTGGGGTGATGTCTATATGGCTCTGCAGACAGGAGCCATTGACGGTTGCTTTACCAACTATGACGGTCTTCATGCGATGAAATTTGACGAAGTTGCTCCCAACCTGCTCGTCTCCAAGTCATTATGGTACGCAATGCCGTTCCTTCACCTGGTCAATATTGATTACTTCAATGGTCTGCCCAAGGAAGTACAGGAAGGTATCTTAAAGGCATCCGAAATTGCTGAACAAAAATTTTCTCAAACCTACGAGCAGGCATTTGATCAGGTTATGTCGGAACAGAAGGCTGCCGGCTATACGGTCACTGAAATGAGTGAAACCGATATAGCCAAATGGGAAAATGCCTCCGAACTCGAAAAGTTACAGGCCATATGGGTTGAAGAAGCTGAAAAAGCCGGATTGAAGACGGCAGCATCTATAATGGAAAAGGTAAAAGCCATCCATCAAGAGGCAACTGCGAGGTAAACTTTTCACTGAAATGTAATCGGACCGGATCAAACGTGTTGGCAGGAGCTCTGGCGGCAAAAAGATGCTGTATAGACATGGCAATAGACTACTGCGCCATGGAAGCCCTGCCAACCAGCTGATCTCTTGTTTTCCGTATTGTTTTCTGAGCTCAGAGATCACTCCTTGGTAAATCAAAGTTCTTCTAATAATCACTTGATATAAGGAGCGAATGTAAATGAGACGCTTTTTCGAGAAGATCAATCAATTCCTATCCGGATTCTGCGGATGGCTGATGATTGGCATGATGCTGTTACTGGTCGCTGATATAATTGGCCGGAGCATCAACAGGCCGCTTCAGGGGATGGCAGAGTTCTCAGTTTTCGTGATGATGATCGTCATTTATCTTGGTTTGGCGCGCTGCGAGCAGCACCGGGAGCATGTTGGGCTCGAGCTTGTTGTCAACATACTGCCACCAAAAATTAAAAAAACAACCGTCATTATTACTCACATGGTAGCGGTTTTCACCGTTGGGCTTTTACTTTATGCAGTGTCCAGAGATGCTGTTTCCTCTTATTTGAGCAACGAGTCTATTCACGGCACAACAGAAGTACATATCTGGCCGATAAAATTTTTGATGGTTGTCGGACTTCTCTTCTTCCTGGTCCAGACAATTACTAATCTTATAGAGACGATACAGGATCGAGATAAAAAAGGAGCACTCTCCTAGCGAACTGCGGGATGAGTATTTGTTTTATCAACGTGAAGTCAGTTAGTACTATATCAGAATAGAATAATTATGGATTTTTTAACCGGCGGCATTTTGTGTATTCTTCTTCTGCTGTTTCTGATGGGAACAGGGTTGCAGATCGGCCTCTCCTTCCTCTTGAGTGGCGTGGTTGTCAGTACACTGTTGTTAGGTTTTAACAGCTCGGTTTCTCTGCTGGGTCAAGTGGCTTATTTCTCCATCGCAACTCCAACCTGGGCCTGTATTCCTCTCTTTATCCTGATGGGTTCTTTCGCTGCCATTGGCGGTCTTGCCCGCAGGGCGTATAACGGTGTCAACGCCTTGAGCAGAAACGTACCCGGTTCTCTGGGGATTGCAACGTGTTTCAGCTGTGCACTGTTTGGTTCCGTTTCGGGTTCTTCAATTGCGACAACGGCTATCTTCGGGAAAATGGCGCTGCCGGAGATGAATCGGCTGAAATACGATAAATCTTTCTCCGTCGGCTGTATCGCCTCCGCCGGAACGTTTGCTTCGATGATTCCACCGAGCATGATGATGATCATTTATGCTCTTTTCACCCAGCAGTCGGTAGGAAAGTTATTTGCAGCCGGTATCATTCCAGGCTTTCTGACGGCCATTAGTTATGCAGTTTTAATCGTCTATCGGGTGAAGCGAAACCCTTCTATAGCGCCTCCAGCGCCCGTAGATTCAGGTATTCCGGTTAACAGAGGAAAATTGCGGGAAGTATCGCAAACCTGGCCGGTAATTATTATTGCAACTGTTGTTCTCGGTGGTATCTACACAGGTATTTTTACTCCTACAGAGGCCGCTGCCGCCGGGTCGCTCATAACTCTTCTGTTTGGCGTTTTTCTCGGGTCCTTGCGCAACATCGGTGATGTGACCGGTGCCATGAAAGATTCCGCAAATACAACAGCAATGCTTTTTCTTATTAATATTGGTGCCTTGTATTACAGCCGTGTCCTGGCAGTAACCGGAATGCCAACTGAGTTGACGATGATGCTTCAGAATTTGGAGGTGCCGCGTCTTGTTATCCTTCTTGGAATACTTTTTATTATGTTTTTACTGGGAATGATCATGGTCCCGGTCGGTATATACGCTCTCACCCTGCCGGTAATATTTCCGATGCTGGTTTCTTTGGGATATGATCCGATCTGGTTTGGAGTTGTCGCTTTGAAGTTGACAGAAATAGGTTCTATCACTCCCCCGGTGGGACTCAATGTTTATGCAATGAAAGGAGTTATCCCCAAAGATATGAATATATCCCTTGAAGATATTTTCAGGGGCGTATGGCCTTTTTGTTTGTGCGACGTTATCGTGCTCGTGTTCTTAATTATGTTTCCACAACTGTCGTTGTGGCTCCCTAATTTACTACTAGGTTGATTGTTTAAATAAAAAGGAGTTTATCGTGTCTTCTACAAAAATGGATTTGGTATTAAAGGGAAATGTTGTGCTCCCAGACGGAGTCATGCAGGATCATCTGGTAGCTGTAAAAGATGGAATAATTGCAGGCGTATATTCAAGTGACGAAGCTCCACCTGCCGAAACATTCATAGACGCCGGGAACCAGCTCATCTTTCCTGGAGTGGTAGATGCCCATGTCCACTCTTTCAGTAATCTTCATGAAAAGTTTGAACATTCCACCGCGGCGGCAGCTGCCGGCGGAGTTACAACTATAGTTGAAATGCCTTACGACCAGGGTGCTCCCGTTTCTACTCCTGAAATTTTTAAGGCAAAGATAGATCTCATTCACCAGCATGCTAAAGTGGATGTAGCTCTTCTGGCGACCTTGAGCAAAAAAGGGGATCTTCAGGTAATCGAACCACTTGCAGATTTGGGCGCCTGCGGTTTTAAACTCAGTGTTTTTGAAACCGATCCTGAACGTTTTCCACGAATTGACGATGATGTACTGCTTGATGTTCTTCCCCTGATTGCAAAAACCGGGTTAGCAGTTGGTTTTCATGCTGAAAACGATGTGATTATCGAGTCAATTATCACACGCTTTAAAAGAGAGAATAAAATTTACCCAAAAGCTCATTGTGAATCCCGTCCACCTATTTCGGAAACACTAGCCGTAGTAAAGTTATTAGAATTTGCATATTGGACGAAGGTTGCACTGCATATTTTTCATGTCTCCCATCCTCGTTGCCTGGAGCTTATTGACTGGTATCGAAAACAAGGCGTTGATGTTACAGCAGAAACGTGTCCTCACTATCTTGTCTTAGATGAGGATGACATGGATGTTCACAAAGCGTTCTGTAAAATTAATCCACCTGTCCGTACCAAACAAGACCAAGACGCCATGTGGTCGGCACTGAAAGATGGATCAATTGACTGGGTCGCTTCAGATCATGCCCCCTGGCCACTTGAGAAAAAACAGAACTCAAACATTTTCGACAATGGTTCAGGAGCACCTGGCCTGGAAGCTATCTTACCGCTTATGTACCATGAGGCGGTGGTAAAGCGTGGGTTTGACCCGGTCACCCTGGCCAACCTCCTTTCACTGCGACCTGCTGAACGATTCAAGCTTGCACCTCGGAAGGGATCAATCGTTATCGGTGGTGATGCCGACCTGGTTATACTGGATCCTGAGTGTCGATGGAAATTTGATGCTTCCAAGAGTTATTCCTCTGCGAAATGGTCACCATATGATGGTATGGACATTCAGGGAAAAGTGTCCACCACTATTCTGAGAGGGCGTGTCGTCTATAACGATAATCAGCTCCAGGCTACAGGGGCTGGAGGCGTGTTTATTCCTGCTCAGCGCTGATTGTTACACCAGCTATTTTTCCAGGAAAAGGATGCAGCGATTGATGCAGCTATGAACGAATAATTCAAAGATCTTTTTTGTTTGGTGTATGTGGATGAATATGCATGGAGAAATGAAAATTAATACTGAGCGGCTCTGGTCTGATTTGATGGATGTCGGCCAGTTTGGCAAACAGAAAAATGGTGGTATCACTCGCAGGGCATTATCTGATGCCGATCAACAAGCAAGACTATGGTTGGTTGATAAAATGCAGCAGGCAGGAATGAATACTCGTATAGATGCTGCAATGAATGTCATTGGAACTCTTAAAGCACAATTGCCCCAATCGGCTGCAAAAGGTGCTATGGGTTCTCATCTGGACACAGTTCCAAACGGTGGATTATTCGATGGCGCTCTTGGCGTCATTGCAGCGCTGGAATGCGCTCGAACATTAATTGAGAATAAGGTCAGTCTGCCATGGGATCTTGAGGTGATAAGCTTCTGCGATGAGGAGGCTGCCCATAATGCTGGTACGGTCGGTAGTCGTGCGATGATGGGTATACTTCAGGGTGATGAGATTTTTCGTACAAAAAACAAAGGGGGAACTACCTTTGCAGGCGAGATGAAACGGATAGGGCAAGATCCCGGGTTAATCGGTCAGGCGATACGTAATCCTAAGAAAATGGCTTTCTTTCTGGAGCTCCATATCGAGCAGGGACGACGATTGGAATTTGAAGCCCAGCAGATAGGTGTGGTGACAGCGATCGTCGGTATCTACCGGTACATTGTTACGGTAACCGGAGAACCGGCACATGCAGGAACAACGCCGATGGATTTTCGCCGGGATGCCCTGGTGGAAGCGGCCCCGATCTTTTTGTTGCTACCTGATTGGGTAAAGCAAAGAAACCCTGAAATGGTTGGTACCATTGGCCAGGTGAGTGTTGAGCCTGGAGCGAGTAATGTTGTTCCGGGAGAATGCCGCTTCGTTGTAGAACTAAGATCTCAAGTTCCCGAGGATATGCAGGCTGTCCGTGATATGCTTTTAGAATATGGGGCAGGAAGAGAAGGGTGGCGTATTGAAACGATCTATGAAAAAGACAGTGTTCTGCTCTCAGATCATTTAATTGAGACGATTTCTTCAGCTGCAGATCGGGGTGGCTTTGAGTGGATTAAAATGCCGAGCGGTGCAGGTCATGACGCCCAGTCATTGGCACCCTATGTACCGGCGGGTATGATCTTTGTCCCCTGTAGAAACGGGATTAGCCATAACCCGGCAGAGTGGATTGATGAAAAAGTTGCGGCTGACGGTTGTCAGGTTCTTTTCAATACCGTTAAACAACTCGCCGAGGAACAAACAGATAAGAAATAAGGAATTGGTATTGTGGAGCATCCGAAGAATCGTCTGGCAAGAAAAATCAGCCTGGGCACCGGTAAATTTACACCAAGTGATCGCATCGTTGCGGACTATTTGCTGCGGGCCTATCCACTCGGGCTGTTGCAGAGTGCATCGGAAATAGCTGAGGAACTTGCCATCAATACCACAACAGTAACACGCTTTTTTCCAAAGATAGGTTACCGGAACATCAAGGATGCTCGGGCAGATTTCAGGCAGGATATCCGATTTATGGCGAACTCGCCATTAGACCGTTTACGCACAGAGAATCAACAACAGGCCGAAACGGCGGACAGTATTTCCAATGTTATGGAAATGGACCTGACCAATATCCGGAACACCCTCAATTCTTTATCCAGTGAGACGGTCGAAAAATTCTTCTCTCTTATTGAAGATAATAATAAGACCTTATATACGCTTGGAACACGCAAGGAATTCTCTCTTGCATATTATTTCCACATACAGATCTCTAATTTCCGTAATAAAACAGTTCTGCTGTCCATAGACAATCTTGCTAACCAATTGGCAGATCTGCAAGTTGGTGACATACTCGTGACCTTTGATTTCAGGCGATACTCGCTCGTTCATGAAAAAGCCTGCAGGCATGCCGCGGAGACCGGCGGTAAGATAATTGTTTTTGCCGATTCCCCAATTGCCCCATCGGCCGATTCAGCAGATTGTCTTTTTCTGGTAAATACCATGGCTTCTTCTATTTTTGATTCCTATACAGCAGGAATGACCCTGATCAATGCCCTGATGTCTCAGATGGTTGAAATCCACGGCAGCGAGTTGAAAGAAAAGCATGCACGCCTCGAGTCACTCTATAAAAAGCTCGATGTCTTTAAGTTTCAACAGGAGTTTCCATTTAACAGTTCAAATGGTACGGAGGAAGGGGAATGACCTTAAAAGTTGGACTGATCGGCTTGGGTATTATGGGTTCAGGTATGGCTGACAATCTTCTTGCCAAGGGCTTTGAGCTTAGCGTCTGGAGTCGAACTATTTCAAAGACCGACAAGATAGTTACCAGGGGTGCTCACAGGGCTGAATCACCGGCTCGTTTGGCTGCTACCTCCGATATTATACTAATCTGTGTGACTGATGCCGGAGCAGTTTCCGATGTTCTTTTCGGAACTGAAGGAGTTGTAGAGAGTGCAGCTCCCGGCACCTTGATAATCGATACCAGTACGATTGAACCTCAGGCAAGTTCGTTCCACGCAGAAAAACTGCTCAAGAAGAAGTTGGCGATGCTCGATGCACCGGTCAGCGGCAGCAAAGAGGGTGCAGATCAAGGAACCCTTTCTATCATGGTAGGTGGTAATGAAAAGGAACTGGAGCGTGCGCGACCGGTACTTCAAGCCATTGGTACTTCGGTCATTCATGTTGGTGACCGATGTGGTGATGGCCAGACAGTTAAGTTGGTCAATCAGCTGCTGGCTTCAGGAAATACCATGGTGATGTGCGAAGCGCTGTTGTTTGCCCAGGCTGGTGGTGTTGATCTGGAAAAAACATTAAAAGCTGTAAGTGGTGGTGCCGCCGGCAGCTGGATGCTTACCCATAGAGGGCCGCAGGTGATCAAGAGGGATTGGCAACCGGGATTTACAATTGATCTGCAGCTTAAAAGCCTGGAGGCGGTACTCAATACCGCAGCAGATAATGGTGTGCCGGTGCCTTTGATGGCACATCTTCATCAATATTATAAAGTCCTGCAGGCCCAGGGACTCGGCCAGGAAGGGCATCACGCACTTATCAAGGCTATGGAAAATCTGACTGGAATAAAGGTTGGCCATGTTGATGAGCAGGATACCTATAAGAGGAAATAGCTATGGCAGATCTTGGCATTATTGTTTTAGGACAAACCCCTCGAACAGACCTGGAAGCGATATACAACACCTATTTACCCGGAGCACATCTCCTCATTGGAGGAGCACTTGATGATAAATCTACGAGTGAAATTGAAGCGTTGGTCGATGCTGGTGGAGAGTATCCGCTTCTGGTAATACTGTCGGATGGAACGACTCGGGAAATCTCTCTCTTCCGTTTGCTGCCACTGTTGGAACGGCAGGCAGAAAAACTTGCCGGTGGGGGAGTAAAAACCGCGGTACTGATGTGTGCCGGAGATTTTCCAGATCTGGAAAGTCCGATAACGATTATCTATCCGGGGAGAGTTGTTCCTGCAGTGGTTTCGGGGGTTAGTAAAACACGTAGAATCGGTATTGTCACGCCCAACCCGGGACAGGTTGCTCCTGCAAAAAAACATTGGCAGCAGAAAGGTTTCTCTGTTCTGGTGGCGGTGGCATCACCTAAAAAGCCCACTGAGCTGGAATTTGCCGTCGAGACTTTTAAAGATCAGGAGCTGGACCTGGTAGTTCTTGACTGTATGGGCTTTGGGCCAGAATCTGCCGGGCTGTTCAGGGAAAAATGTCCAGTGCCTGTTATCTGCGCTCAGAGCCTGGTCGCCCGGGTGACAGCCGAATTATCGGGCTGGTGAACGGTTTTCTTAGGAAAACATATATCAGGTTTGCAGATTAACGCTTATAAGGCATTGATTGCCGATTCCATTCTATCCATTGCCAGTGTCAGGTTTTCATATGAATTGGCATAAGATATACGTATCGTGCCATTGGCAAAATCTCCGAAGGCATCACCTGGAACAACAGCGATTTTAGCTTTATCAAGTAAGTATTCACAGAACAATTCCGGAGTCATGCCCAACTTTTCAATATATGGGAAGATGTAAAAAGCCCCTTCAGGCTTAATCACCTCAACACCAGGCATCGATTGCAATCGTGAATACACCAGCAGGCGTCTGCGATCAAATTCCTGAACCATCTGCACGACACTTTCCTGTGGTCCATTCAATGCTTCAACACCCCCATACTGGGCAAATGTCGTGGCACATACAGAGGTGTATTGATGTACCCGGATCATGACATCACTCAGTGGTTCAGGGGCGGCCGTGTAACCCAGTCGCCATCCTGTCATTGCATAAATTTTTGAGTGCCCGTTGACGATGATGGTTCTTTCCCGCATCTTTGGCAACGAGGCAAAACTATGGTGCCGGGCCGTTCCATAGATTAGTTTCTCATAGATTTCGTCAGAAAGAACATAGAGATCATGTTTTTCTGCAAATGCTGCCAACTCTTTAAGACAAGCTCTGTCATACACAGCACCGGTAGGATTATGAGGGGTATTGACGACTAATAATTTACTTTTTGCTGTTACCCGTTGTTCGAGATCTTCAATGACCGGTCGGTAATTGTTCTTTCGATAAAGAGGAACAGGGACGGGAATACCACCGCAAAGACGGGTACACTCATAATAGTGGGTCCAGCAGGGCGATGGTATCAAGACTTCGTCGCCTGGGTCTACAAGAGCCATCATGGTCAGAAAAACTGCCTCATTTGCACCAACCGTCACGATAATTTCTTTATCGGAATTGTAGGTGAGACCGTTATCAGTTGATAGCTTGTCCGAAATTGCAGTGCGGAGTTGGGGCAGCCCGTAGTTTGAAGTGTAATGAACAAATCCTTTGTCTAGTGCCCATTTAGCTTTCTCTTTAATGTGAAATGGTGTGTCAAAGTCTGGGCGGCCAATTTCCAGGTGAATTATTTTATCTCCCGCTTGCTCCCTGCGTGCAATCTCCTCAAAGACCTTCCGGATACCGGAGAATTTAATTGCCTTCATCCGTTTAGAAATTCTCATCATTTCTCCTTCCTTTTTTTTAAGATTGCATGGAGCGATTTCTCTTAAGATAGTTGTTCTGCAGATAATTTTTCCTGAAATAAATTTGTGCAAATAATGTTGCACAACTGGATTTAAAGTCAACACATAATTAGATGTGCCGGCAAATAGTTGACTGAGGCCGGGCATAATCCAGCCTCAGACAACGTCATCTGCCGTTAAACATGATAATTTGAAGAAGTGTTAACAATGAAGCCGTCGACACGTTACTCAATTCAGAAAAAGAGCCAAACACTCTATTGAGTGATTATCTCATTTAGCTCGGTCTTTAGCTGAGCTTCAATCTGACTCAAATCTATCCCGTACATGTCAAGTCCGACACCTAGTATTGGGGGGATTAAAAGTCCTCTTTGTTTAATCTCTTCTTGAAGTGCATGTACAAAAAGTCCCACCCCTTTTTTTACAGGATATTTACCATCAAATTCTGCGTCACCAGGATATCCCTGCCATTTATCACTGCTGCCGGTAAACTGAACTCCGCAGGAGGGACTGCCTTCGAGGCCGATAATTACTAGTGTAAATGAATCATCACGCAAAAAATGATCTATCTGATCAACGGATTGTCCAGCCAGTATACGACAATGCTCACGGTATTTAGGAGTGTCGTATTGTTCAATAACCTGGGACCAGCGCTTCATTCCAGCAAAAGAAATCTCTGGGCAGGGGAGTTGCATTAAAGCAAATCCTGCTTCCTGCACTGCCGCAAGAACAGGTGTGACAATACCCGGGTAACGAGCACGTTGGTGCGGCTTGGTGTTTTGATTTAAAAAACAATGAGCTATGACGGCAATTTTACGCCCTGCAGCGACCCTGGTGTCAGACATGATTGCCTCCTTTATAAAAAACTAGAATTTGTACTATGCTCTCCAAGTGATCGGTGGTCGATCATTTGTTGTCATGCTTTTTAAGTCGGGTTGAACATTGAGCATTGCTCATTTTCAATTTCCCATCCAGACAATCCTTACAATTTGAAAAATAATTTGATAATTTTTTTTCAC
Source organism: Desulfocapsaceae bacterium (assembly GCA_963675545.2). Lineage (GTDB taxonomy): Bacteria > Desulfobacterota > Desulfobulbia > Desulfobulbales > Desulfocapsaceae > MADRE3. The sequence continues at coordinate 4,775,846 of CAXXRX010000002.1, read as the reverse complement.
CCTTTATGAGCTGTATCATTTCCCAAGCTTTCTCGACTGCTTCATCTGCTCCGACCAGCACGAATGTAGTGGTACCGGTTCCACTCCCGACACCTCCAACTGCGGCAGGTATGGCTTTTATTCCGAACAAGAAACTTAACGCATCCAACTCGGTAACTACGGTGCCATGGAGTTCCATCATTCCACAAGACATGCCATGAACGCGATTTTCGTTGAATTTTTTAATTCCCATATAGGGTAGGATTTCATCTAGAGGGATTGGTACTGATTTACTGACTGGCATTGGTATCAGGAGTTTAATTCCTCTGGCTGCAATCTGTGGCAGATAGTCTCCAGCCTCTCCTCCGTCCGGTGAAGCGACAAGAACTCCTACCCTGCCTCCTGGATCAAGCAAGTTCCCACTTTTGATGATAATGTCATCAGCTCCCATCTGATCGAAAAAAGGTGTCAGTTTTTCTTCAGGAAAGTTGAGCCATTGTGGTACTCCTCTGTTCAATAATAGAAGTTTCTCGCGGTGCTTCTTTGGAACACTGCATGAACCACGGGAGTGGATAAATCCGCAGCAATATCTACTCGGATCTACAATATCTTCTCCGAGAAGTTCCTGGATAATAAATGCTCCGGAAGTGCAGAACGAAAAACCGATAAATCCATTTTCACGTGCGTATTTTACACTTTTGCTGTCGACAATTGATTTTGCAATTAATCGCAGTGACTCCTCGATTGTAAGGGTGACCATTGCTTGCATTAGAAAATCCGGATAGTTATTGAGAAATTGAATTTATTACTGAGTAGACCAGAATTATAAAACCTTTTGATCTGAAGAGCATGGCGATCGATTCGATTATTTTGCCATTAAGGACAGAATATCAATATAATACTGTTGTCTAAAATAGATATTAAATAATTGATATTAAATAGAGTATCCTCCTCGCAGATTGTAGAGTAAGATTGTTGCTCGAACAAAATTTAAACCGCAATATCCGAGGAGGGTATAACAATGTCAGGGCAGGTATTCTTCCATCATGTCACCAGTTGATGAATTAATTGTGATGATTCAGCACCCGCTTTCTTGACTTTAAACTTTGCTGCATGGTAGTCAATATTAAGAAGATCGTGCGTCTTAATGTTCATGATTAATGAGTTTTTCCGGCTATTCTGCCATAGCGCACCATTTAAAAACGTACTATGAGTGATTATCCACAGGCTGTACATGATTTTTACCTCAGGCACCTGCAAAACGGTACACTGGAGAAAACAGTTTACACTGCGGACTGTCCGTTCTGCGAAGAACGGGGCTATGATGGAAAGAAACGTTTTCTTGTTTTCATTAACCGTGAGGGATTTTTCCACGGTTATTTTCGTTGCCTGAATCGTTGTGTCCCCGGCGGGTTTCCGCTGTGGTTTACAAAACTACTGAAGAGTGATCCAGCCGAGACACCCGGGTTCGACCCGGATAGAGAACCCCTCCTGCTCGACACGGACCTGCCGACACTGACCATAAACCAGGATATTAAAAAATTTCAGGACAGTCTCACCGAGCAGGTGATCAAACGTTTCCAGGATGCAACGATCTCACGGCCGGTACTTGATGAGATGAGCATCGGTTACAACGGGCGCTACATTGTCTATCCGTACGTTCAGGAAGATGGAAACTGTTATTCTGCCCGTTGCGTTTTTCCCAACCGTCCAGAGGATTATTTCTGGCACGGTGAAAAATCGGTCTGCACTGAACAGTTTCAGGTTTTCAATATTCAGGATGTCGGCCGCTGTGAAAATGGAGCACTGGTCATCTGTGAAGGGGAAGACGATCTGCTTGCCCTGAAGCAGCTCGGTCTGCCGGGAATTGCGGTTGCCGACAGCCAGATCTTTGAAACAGTCGACCCGGCACGCTTTGCGCATCTCAGGACAATTTTCATATCAACGATCAATTCCATGGAATCTGAAGCCCGGGCCCGTTCCCTTGCTTCACGGCTCGGCTATAAAGCGCGCCTTCTGAACTGGTCTCCGGGGCAGCCGCGGAATTACTCTCTCTGGCAGCTAGCAAAAGACAAGGGGCGTGGATTCCGCACGGAAATCACCAGAATGGCGAGAAACTCAAAGGCATTCTCACCATTTTCAACGCCACGGCGTGAGCATGACCGTTTCTTTGAGCACATTGAAAAGCAGACAGCCGGTGAATACGAAAGACTCAACTCCGGATTTTCGATCCTTGATGAGGCAATCGGCGGTATTCACGGTATCAACGTTATCGGTGGTGCTCCAAAAGTCGGAAAATCTTGTTTTGTAATTCAGATCGGTACCGAAATGGCGATACGGGGAATACCGGTTATCTATTATGATTTTGAAAATGGACGCCAGAAAATCTACCAGCGAACGCTGACACGAATGAGCAGGATTGCAACAGGCAAACTGCTCTCCGGTGATTTTGAGGGTGAACGGGAGCGCTACGACGGAGCCTGCACGGAGTTCAGGAAGATGTTGAAATGGTTCCGCGTTGTCAATGACCGCAAGGTAAGCCCGGAGATCATGCGCCGGCATATCGATTTCATCCGTCACGAAACCCAGAGCGACTATGTTGTTGTTATTATCGACAGCCTTCACAAACTGCCGTTCAAAGACTTCAGTGAACGAAGAACGGGGATAGACGCCTGGCTGCGGCAGCTCGAATCAATCAGGGATGAAATGCAGGTGTCGTTTCTGGTAATTTCAGAGTTGTCGCGCGGCGACAAGGGATCGTATAAAGAGACTCCGCATATGGGAGTTTTTAAAGGATCGGGAGACATCGAGTACAGTGCCGACAATGCGCTCGTGCTGTTTCCGGACTGGAACCAGCAGGACAGCAACAGTGCTGAAAGAAACAATAAGCTCTGGCTGGTCGCCAGCCGTGAATACAGCCCGGGACTTGTCGCTGCCTATCATCTTGATTACCCCTATTGGGGGTTTACTGAAGTTTCAGCCGATACCTGAAAGCGGGCTTCAGCTGATCCTGGCAAGCTCCCTGATCCAGGGAGCGCAGGCTTCACGGGATCGTTCCGCACGCACTTGTCCCCTCAACCGTTTCGGTACTTTTTTGTCCCAGCCGGGAAAGAGCCCGAAGTTTACATTTGATGGTTGAAAGTGTTTCGCATCTGTGCTGGTCAGATGGCTCACAAGTGCCCCGAAAGCGCTTTCTGCCGGGGGAGGAAGCGGTGTTCTCTCCCGGATCAGCTGAAAACTGTTCAGCCCGGCCAGCAGTCCCATGGCCGTTGACTCGACATAGCCTTCTACACCGGAGAGCTGGCCGGCAATCAGCAGATCCGGCCGTATCCTGGTCTGCAGTGTCGGCAAGAGGATCTCAGGAGCGCAGATAAAGGTGTTGCGGTGAATCGATCCCAGGCGGGCGAAGCGGGCCTGCTCAAGGCCGGGGATCATCCTGAAGATTCGCTGCTGTTCCCCATAGGTCAGTTTGGTCTGAAAACCGACCATGTTATAGAGTGTCCCCTGACGGTTTTCCTTTCTCAGCTGGACCACCGCGTATGGTATTGAGCCGGTACGCGGGTTTTCAAGGCCGACCGGCTTCATCGGTCCGTAGCGAAGTGTCTCGTCGCCCCGAGCCCGGATGATTTCGATGGGCAGACAGCCTTCAAAATACTTGGCTTCTTCAAAGTCGTGAAGCGGCGTACAGTCGGCGAGGCTCAGCTCGGCAATGAACTGTTCATATGAGTCGCGGTCAAGGGGGCAGTTCAGGTAATCGCCGGGGCCATCATCATAGCGTGATTTCTGATAGACGATGTCCATGTCGAGCGAGTCGGCATAGATGATCGGAGCGATGGCATCGTAAAAAAAGAGGCGGTCTTTTCCGGTGAGCGTGGCCAGTGATTCGGCAAGTGCGTCCGAGCTTAGCGGCCCCGAGGCAAGAATCGTCAGGCCTTCCTGATTATCCGGGATTTCTGTAATCTCTTTGCGAACGATCGTTATCAGAGGGTGCGTGGAGAGTCGCTCTGTTACTTTTTGTGAGAAGCGTTGTCGATCAACGGCAAGCGCCTTTCCGGCAGGAACCGATGTCTCATCAGCAGTAGCAATGATCAGCGAGTTGAGCCGGCGCATCTCATCTTTGAGGAGTCCAACGGCAGAAAACGGATCGTTTGAGCGCAGGGAGTTCGAGCAGACAAGTTCGGCAAGATCTGCCGATTCGTGGGCCGGACTGAATACGGCAGGCTTCATGTCATACAGAATGACAGCAACATGTCTTGTAGCCAGCTGCCAGGCGGCTTCGCAGCCGGCAAGTCCGCCGCCGATTATAGTTACGGGAGTGTCTTTCATGGTTTTTGACTGTGAACTGTTCAAAAGCAGCAACGCGATCTCTGCACCCTGATAACGAATTGAACTACAGCTCGTTCTCTCCTTTAACGTAACCAAAATTAGCCAGAATACCACCATCAACGTAGATTACTTGACCGTTGATAAACTGACCGGCGTCCGATGCCAGAAGAACTGCGGCACCGGCAAGATCCTCGGGTTCACCCCAACGATTAGCAGGAGTGCGGGTCATCACGAGGTCATTGAAAGGATGCCCATCTACACGAATCGGGGCAGTCTGAGCTGTTGCGATATAGCCGGGCCCAATACCATTTATGTTAATGTTATGCTTCGCCCACTCACAGCACATGTTTTGCGTCAATAGTTTCAAACCACCCTTTGCAGCAGCATATGCTGAAACGTTTTGCCGGCCATAGACGCTCATCATTGAGCACATGTTGATGATCTTTCCGGCACGACGTTTGATCATCGAGGGAACAACACGCTTGGAGACGATGAGCGGAGAAATCAAATCAACCTCAATGACCTGCCTGAAGTCTTCGATAGCCATTTCAAGGATAGGGACTCGTTTGATGATACCAGCATTGTTGACGAGAATATCCACCGGCCCCACCTCTTTTTCAATCTGAGAGATGCCTCGATCCACATCTTCTGCGGACGTAACATTGAAGTTGAGCCTGTAGACCTCGATACCGTCTTTCTGGTATTCTTCATTACAGGCTGCAAGTTTTTCATCATCGATGTCATTCACGCAAATTGTTGCACCTTGCTGTGCAAGCCCCTTTGCCACGGCCATGCCAATACCATGAGTTGCTCCGGTGACGAGGGCTGTTTTTCCAGTTAAATCAAATGATAATTTGCTCATATTATTACCTTCCAAATTGGTCCGGATCTTCGTATTGCCCTATCTAATTTCCGACATGGGGATATGATCCATATCAGTAAACGCCTGGTTTTCTCCGGCCATGCCCCAGATAAACGTGTAGCTGCCGGTTCCGGCGCCTGCATGAATAGACCAGCTCGGAGAAAGAGCCGCCTGTCCTTCACGCACTACCAAGTGTCTTGTCTGATCAGCTTCACCCATGAAGTGAAACACCAGGTCATCTTCCTTCATGTCAAAGTACAGGTATGCTTCCATTCGGCGCTGATGCGAATGAGGAGGCATGGTATTCCAGATACTGCCGGTGGCAAGCGTTGTCATGCCCATAACCAGCTGGCAGCTCTTCACCCCGTCCGGATGAATGTACTTACGAATTGTACGCTTGTTTGAGTTCTCCATTTCACCCATCTCTATAGGCTGGGCATCGTTGAAAGTGATCTTCTCAACCGGATATTCACTATGAGCCGGGGCACTCAGGATATAATAGCGTGCCGGATGTGCAGCGTCATCACTGTTGAAGATTATTTCCCTGTTTCCCTTGCCGATATAGAGACCGTCACGGGGAGCCATAGCAATTTTTTTTCCAGAAACGATAATACTGCCGGGTCCGCCGATGTTTATTACTCCCATCTCCCGCCGCTCGAGCAGGTATTCAGCCCCAATTATGGCAGGGTCGATATTGATCTCAACGGGTCCGGTTGGTTTTACACCGCCGACGATGAGTCGGTCGTAAAAGGTGTAGACCAGTTTCGGCTCATCACCGGTGAACAGGTCTTCAATTAAAAAGTGCTCTCTTAATTCGTCTGTATCAAGCAGAGCGGCATGATCAGGGTGTATCGCGTTACGTGTTTCCATGGTTCTGTCTCCTCGTATGATAATTGGTTGATTCGTTTTTGTTGAACAGTGCTGCCTACACCCTAAAAATATGCAATCAACGAGAATGCAAATATCCGGTATCGTGTAGAAATTCTATTGCTGTCTATTACAAGACCTCAGTCCATAAGCACTGTCGGCAGCCAGAGGCTGAGTACCGGCATATAGGTAACTAAAATCAGAGTTATCAAATTTGCCAATAAAAAAGGCAATGCAGCCGTAAATATTTTCCCGATCTGAACCTTGGAAATAGCCGAACATACGTTGAGACACATGCCAACCGGCGGGGTCACCAGTCCCATGGCAAGTCCGGTGATCAGGATGACACCGAACTGGATACCGTTAATACCCAGGAGTTTCATAGCCGGCAGAAAAACCGGAGTCAGTAGTAAAATAGCAGGACTGACATCCACGAATGTACCAATGAGCAGAATGATTAAAAGGACGACAAAGAGGATAACGTAGATCGGTAATTCCAATCCGGAAACAAACATGGCCAGGTTTTGTGGAATTCTTTCCAGGGCGAGAATCCAGACATATAGTTTGGAAAGAGCAATAATAATCATGACGGTAGCACTGGTCTGGATCGAGTTACGAAGGAGTTTTGGAATTGCTTTGAGCTCGAGTTCTCTCAACAGGACCAGCCCGACAAAAAAAGCGTACAGTACTCCCAGGCCGGCGGATTCGGTTGCGGTAGCCAAACCGAGAACCACAGCACCAACCACAAAAACAGGCATGATCAGTGCCGGAAAGGCCCGCCCTGTAAGAGCGAACTTCTCTTTACGGGAGAGGGTTGCCTCCACTGTTGGATAATTTTTATAGTAGGAGACGGCTATTGTAATGATGAGCATCAACAAGCCGATCATCACGCCCGGTATCAGACCTCCCAGGAAGAGTCGTCCAACGCTCTCTTCCGAAATATAGGCGTAAATAACCATCGGTACGCTTGGCGGAATAATCATCCCCATGGTTGAGGAGGCGACGGTGATACCGCTGGCAAATTCAAGCGAGTAGCCTTTCTTGTGCATCTCGGGGATCAAAACAGCCCCGATAGAGGCCGTATCTGAAACTGAGGATCCGGAAATGCCGCCAAATACCATACTGGCAATAACATTCACCAGCCCCAGTCCGCCTCGCAGCTTACCGACAAACATGAGACTGAAATCAATCAAGCGGGCGGTAATGCCTCCGGAGTTCATCAATTGCCCCATGAACACGAAAAGCGGCATGGCTATCATCGCATATGAGTTCATTCCGGCATAAAATCGTGCCGGCAGAATAGAGAGCAGTTCGGGGTGTACCATCCAGAAATAGGCTAACCCGGACAAGCCCAGGGAATAGGCGATCGGCACACCGAGAAGCAGAAAAAAGAGCAGGCTGCCAAGAAGAATCAGCATATCTCGTCTCCCTGAACTGATCGTTTATCCCAGATATCGAGGACGATAATGATCAGGCAGTAAATAATGACGAGTCCACAGCCGATCGGGATACTGAGCTGGAAAATCCACTCCGGAACCCTCATGACCGGTGATTCGTTGTTACCGACCTTGCTGATCCAGTTGATACTATAATAGATCATCACACCGTTCAGAAAAGCGATCAGGATATGAACGGTAATGTCGACCAATCGCTGAAACAACATCGGCAGCAACTGCACAAAGTAATTGATGTTGATATGCTGCCTTCGTCTTACTGCTACCGCGGCACCAATTGCAGTAGTATAAATAAACAGTGCCTCCATCGCTTCATTGCCCCCAAGAATTGAGGCATTAAAGACATACCTCAGGATCACCTGCACAATGGTAATAATGATAATGAAGGCAAAAAATGATGCTATTACACCATCAAGAACCAGGGTTAAGAGGTGTTTCAGCCGCTTCAGGATATCCATTGATTCGCTTCTCAGAAAAAATTACCGCACATGTTTTACACCTCTATTAAGAAGAGACAGGTAAAACATGTGCGGTAATCCGTATGTGCCTATTGGCTCATTGCCGCTTTTTTCGCGGCGTTGATGTCGTCCCAGGAAAAATAGCCATCATCTACATATTGCTGCCAGACAGGCTTGGCAGCCTCGGCGAATTGTGCCGTTACCTCGGGGGTGAGTGTGTTGGTTTCCAGTTTGGACTGCAGAATATTGAAAAAATTGTTCTCCGAATTAAGCCAGATGGTATCGCTGTAAATCATTGCCGCTTTGGCTGAAGCGTCAAAAATCTGCTTAAGGTCATCGGGCAGAGATTGATACCAGTCAGGGTTGACATAGAGCGGATCGGGATGAATCTGCCAGTTTACAACCGAGAGGTATTTTTGTGCCTCGTAGAATTTCATGTCCACGGTATTGGAGAAGGGATTCTCCTGGCCATCAACCACTCCTGATTTTAATGCCATGTAGGTTTCGGTATAGGCGACCATCTGCGGGTTTGCACCAAGGGTTTTGAATGTTTTGATGGTCATGTCAATAGGCGGTGTGCGCATTTTCAGTCCCTTGATATCCTCCGGCATTTTGATGGGTTTTACGCTATTGGTTATATTTCTAAATCCACCGGCAACACCGCAGGCGGGAATATAGAACCCGTTTTCTTTTGCTCCTTCATTCACCTTTTTGCCGAAATCTCCGCGCATGAGTTTGAGCACCTGGTCGGTGTTGTCGAACATGAACGGCAGTGTATAGAGCAGGTACATTTTGTTGGCCCGCTCAAATAAACCGCCGCGGCAGCCTTGCAGGTTGCCTGTCTTTACCATATCCAGGACCTCGGCCTCTTTACCGAGTACACCGGAGGTATAAAGCTCGACTTTTATCCTGCCGCCTGAAGCCGCTTCCAGCAGATCCTTGAAGTAATACATGGACACCGATCTTGGATGGGTGTCCGATTGAGAATTTGAATACTTGAAAAGAAAAGTTTCCGCCGCCATTCCCTGTCCTATAGACAGTACGAATACCATTGCCAGCAAACTAAAAAGCCCAACTATCATAGATTTTTTCATAGCGAGTTCTCCTCTGCGGTTAGGGTTCTTTAAAAGCGGCAGTTTGACTGCCGCTCAACGATTGCGATATCAGTGCTGCATATCTCTTTATGGCAGCTATTTCCGGTTCAATTCCACGGTCATGATTAAGAGAAGCGGGAAAGGCGATGCTGATGGCGCCGATCAGTTCGAGGTTAAAGTCAAAAACAGGCCCGGCAACGCAAATGATTCCCCTGGTAATTTCTTCGTTGTCCACTGCGTAGCCCTGGTCTTTGACTACAGCCAGGTCTTTTCGTAAATGTAGCGGGTCGGTGATGGTCTTGTCGGTCAGAGCTTTGAGTGGTTTTTTCAGCAGTTCAGTAAATGTGTCAGGGGGAGAAAAGGCCATGAATATCTTCCCCATACCGGTGCAATACAGCGGAAATGTCTTGCCGATTTCCGAGAAAAGTTTGACCCCGAAATCCCGAGATTCGACTTTATCTGCGAATACTCCCTGCATGCCGTCGAGAATGCCGAGATTGGCAGTGTGTTGGGTTTCCTGGTGGAGCCCGAGGAGAAAAGGATGGATATGATCACGTAACTGGAAATTGGTTATTACTTCGGCACCGAGCGCCGCCAGGCGCAAGCTGCCGTAATAACGTTTTGTTGCGGGATCGAAATTGAGATACTCGATATCCGAGAGATCTTTGAGAATCCTATGAACTGAAGATCTGGGCAGGTTAGAATCTTTGATTATATCGGAATAGGTCGCGCCTGTTTCCTGGCGGGCAACGACAATCTCAAGGACGGAGAAAATCTTACATAAAGGATTCATCTGCAACTCCATATATGGATAACAATCCTATATATGGAGTAATAGTATAATTCATTATTGTCAAGTAATATGTAAACTATAATTTACACTAATGATGTCCGGTTTAACAATTGAATCAGTAAATACCCTAAAATATTTATATCTTACATCATTATTTTCTTGACAAAGAGGTGAATATTTCCGCGTGTTTCTTTGAAATGCGTACGATTAATTATTTGAAATATCTCTCAACATATCGACCGCTTCTTCCAGCCCAATTCGACCATCTCCATTACTATCTTGAACTCCCTGTGAAGGGGCTACTGGAAAGCCGACAAGCACCTTGAGAATAGTGATTATATCTTCAAGTCTGGCCATGATCGGGGATACTTGTAAATTACGTTCCGGTCTAATGAACGTATGGCACCAGCTGCAATCGTAGCCTTCCTCCCGTACGTGCTCGTCATGAACCCAGAGATATTCCGGCTTATCTTCGCCATCTTTGGGGCCATGACATTGTCTGCAGACAATGGAGCGTGAGTCTTTGAGCTGATAGCCTAGATTGCCTGCCAGGTCCATCCTGTTTGTATTGTCATGGCAATCATTGCAAGACAAGGCTGCAGATGCTGGTGTGACTTCATGGGTAATGAGTTGCAGCGTGTCTGTCTGCACCCACTCGTATGGTTCATCCGGGCTATAGTTCATGTTTCCGAGCCCCGACCTGATAGCGCCATCGACATCTCCCGTCGAAAAATAGACACTGGTATCAAGAGCAATGAGCTGATTGTAGTTTCCAGCCAAAGGCTGTGTTGCCGTTTTATATTTAAAAGGGTAGAGCTTGGAATTGGCACCGGCGACCTCTCCACGTGGACGAGAGGTTGCAATCGCTTCGGTTACCTGATCAATAAGTGCATCTTCATAAAGAAGATAGCTGACACTGGTGCCGTCCCACCAGGCGTATTGGGGGATGAGATTACCCGCTAATGTTGGGGTGGGATGGATTGCACCGCTTGCAGTTGTATAGGGTAAGCGCCAGTCTCGATGAACCTCGGTCTGCTCGCTTGCCGCCGTGTCGGTCGCGTTTCGGGCATAGGTGCCGATGTGGCAGCTCTGGCAGGCAACTCGATTCACATGCCTGCCAATTACTGGCTGCCCATGACCGTTGATCAAGGCTTTTTTTTCATGACAATCAGTGCATGACATCTCAACATCAAGATCAGTTGGTCTCAGATCGGAGCCTCTGCCAGCCATGAGATGTTCTTCTGTTCTATGACACGCTTGACAATCAAGATTTGCCCCGCTGTCGACCATGTGAACATCAAAATTCCGATCAGTGGTCGTGCCATGAGCAATGGCAAGATCGCCGCGTTTGTAGTTATCACCACCCCCTCCTTTGGCATGGCATTTAAGGCACGTAACCCTTGTAGGCTTGTGTACCGTTCTGGCAGCTTCCAGGATTGAGATTGTCATCTTATTGGGGTCGGCAACAAATGTGCCATCCACCTTGGTCCGCTCATAGCTTTCCTGGTGACAGATGAGACAATCGATGTTTTCAAGTTGTGCGTTGCTGACCTGTGAAGTCGGCCGTTCCCCTAAGCCAACATGACATGCCCCACAACCATTCCAGTTGCCGGTAATATTAATACAATAACTATTTACGCCGATATCAAGTTTTCCTTGCCTATCCGGACCGTCCACGAGGTATGGAGTTTCACCGAGCCATTGATAATGTACAGAATGAAATACTTCCAGTGCTTGGCCTTGATGACACTCAAGACACGTTGAAGTACCTTCCCATGCGGTGATTTCTTGATGTTCTTCAGGTGCCGCAACAGCAAAAACCGCAGGAATACATATAGAAATGGGTACTATCAGGATTAATGCAATTTTACTTATGTTGAATGAAATGACGTTGCCCATTATCTATTCTCCTCCCATCGGTTAGTTATGTGTCATTTGTAGTACTTCACTATCTATATAACGTCTACGAAGGAAGGTTTTATCCATAGAGGGTAGGGATAAAATTGCATTTTAGTATTTCAGTGTTTAGTTTATTACTGGTGTGGCCAGGATATAAATGCCATATGTAAATCCTTGGTTCTGTAATTTTCTCTATGTTATTATCATTTTGTTATGTTGTTCATCCTTGTCCTGTTAGTCTTTGCTATTACTAGTTTTCTGAGTGATTTCCAGTAACGTTTTGATCAGCTGTAATTGTTATTTTCCTTTAGTAAGAAAACAGTATTTTTAGGCTATGTGAACTTTTTCGGGATATAAAACGCCATCACAAACGTTTTATAAGTAAAGAGATCCATAAGTATCCATGGTTCATATCAACAAAGGAGAATACGTTATGAGAAACTATAGAGTCTTTTACAACCCGATAGGGCGATTGTTACGAGAGAATCACCTAAGAAAATCGGTGCTTGGAATAATCTTTGTCTGCCTCTTTCTTTTTGGGCCCCATTTCACTGCCACGGATGATATCATTTTCGGTTCGCAATCCCTTTGGGCTGATGATGATAAGAAAAGTGGAGATAATGACCGGGATGATGACCGAGATGATGATCGGGACGATGACCGCGACGATGACCGGGATGACGATTCAGATGATGATTCCGACGATGACGATTCAGGCGATGACGATTCAGACGATGATTCCGATGATGACGATTCCGACGATGACGATTCAGGTGATGACGATTCAGACGATGATTCCGATGATGACGATTCCGACGATGACGATTCAGACGATGATTCCGATGATGATGATTCCGATGATGATGATTCCGATGATGATGATTCCGATGATGACGATTCCGACGATGATGATTCCGACGATGACGATTCCGACGATGACGATTCAGACGATGATTCCGATGATGACGATTCAGATGATGACGATTCAGATGATGATGGAAGAGACGACTTAGACGAAGGGGAAGAACCTGATGCAGGCAGCAGTAGCCTGAGCAGCCTGGGACAAGACCGAAATGATCGCGAGAATGATGACAGTGAAGATAACGATGATGATGACCGGTCCGGCGAGGTAGATCGCATAGGAATTCTTGGAGGACTTACTCCAATTTCAGAACAGGAGGAGGAATCTCTTATTGGTAACTGGGAAGATTAAACGGTAACTCCCGGGAATACCTTTCACGTCATGTTCAAGAAACGAATAAAACAGGAATACGAAGATAAAATTATTTCAGAGATTGAGCAACGGCTGCCGGTTTTCCGCTCTTTTGCAGCAGGACTATGCGGTGATGGATTTGTGGCTGATGATCTCGTCCAGGCAGCTTGTGAACGTGCTTTAAAGCGGTTGGACCAGGTCAAGGATTTATCAGGTGTTGGAAGCTGGGTAAACAGAATCATTTATACGCAGTGGCAGGATTTAATAAGAAAACGCAAAAGCCGGAAAGTAAAATTAGTTTCATTCGGGCAGTATCGATCGATCCTGCAAAAAAGCGAACAACCTGGAGATTCAAGAACCAACGCCAGATTAGATATAGAAAAGGCTCTCGATCGTCTTTCTGATGACCACAGAGCCGCTCTGGCGCTGGTGGCTATAGCGGGGTATAATTACCAGGAGGCATCTATTATCCTGGATATTCCGGTGGGTACAGTTGCCAGTCGTGTTGCCCGTGCGAAAGCATCTCTTGCTGAGTCCTTATACTCAACGCGAGAAAACAAAAACTATATTACCAGATGCGGGAGGTAGTTTGATGAGTGTAACCGATGACATTTCCCTGTCGTGCTACCTTGATGGGGAACTTGATTATACCCGTGCCACTGAGATTACAAATCAAATAAATCAAAATGAAGAAACACGTGACAGATTCGTAGCGATGGCTGAATCACAGTGTCTGCTTCGCGCATATGGTCAAACTGAGGCAGGCAAAAACATTCCCCCTAAACTGATTCAAGCGCTGAGAAATAAAAACAAGCAAAAACGGTATTTCATCAAAAAACGAACAATTTTTCAAGTTGCGGCTGTTGTTTTGTTGTTTATTAGCAGCTATTTCATGGGCCAACAAACCAGAACCGGGCAATTATCTCAACCATCACTTGTCCCGGTAATACCGGTATCACTTGGACCGACAATAAACACGGTGCTTGAATACCAGAAAAGTGGATCGAGCCCGGACTGGATACAAATACAAAATGGGATATCGGCCAGAGTTACACCGGTTCGATCATTTCGCGGCTCGGATGGGACATTTTATCGGATGTATTTAATTGATATGAGTGATGAAGGCGGAACCCAACAGTTTTGGGCAATGGCATCGCGATTAAGCAAGGAAAACTGGCAAACCAAGGGTGTATTTACAAACGGTGCGCCCGGTATAATATAGGGAAATGGGATGATGATTTCGACCAATAAAAAATACTTGATCACTACTGAATATCTGTTGATTGTTGCAGCCTTGTTTTTAGTCACATCATGTACTGCAAAGCACAATCAGGAAGCAAATACAATACCTTCAAATGTGTTGGGATTGACGCCGGCCCCGCTGCCTCATTACAAAGTCGGCACTAAGTTTGTATATTCCAACGGCACCTGGGAAACCGTCACCAAAGTAGGACCTGACGGCATTAGTTGGAAGAATCACCGAGGCAACGAGTCGACGGGTCTATCTGATTTCACCTATAAACGCCAGACATGGCAGACAAAAGATCGACGTGGCAATCGGAATTATAGCCAGACAGAATTTTGGTTTGAGGAGATGACTACGACACTCTGGCCTTTACAAACTGGAAACAGGACACGTTTTGATGAATACGGCCGGTGGACTGACTCTTCCGGAGTGGAGCGGAGTTATGATTCATATTGGAGCTGTGAGGTAGAGGGTACCCAGAGAGTGAGTGTTGCTGCGGGTGACTTTGATACCTGGAAAATAACCTGCAAACGATATCCAAACAGTTATAGATCCACGAGCAAAACGAGGGAATATCGTACCTGGTATTACGCTCCTTCAGTCAACCATTGGGTCTTGGAAGTTCGTGACTATAACGGCTACAGAGAGAACCGGAGAAAAGAACTAGCAGCGATTTTACCTGATCTTCGTTCCTTTACAGAAAAAGATGAAGATGTTGTCATATTGAAAAAGCAATTTCAAAATACGTTGGAAACATCTCTACAAGGAATTCCAAATATTTGGGAAAACCAGCGTGAACAATTATTTGTCAGCATGACCTCAAAGAAATTATTCAGGCTTAGAAATGGTGATGTTTGTCGACAGTATCACCAAGTAATCGGTGATACAGGACTCACTTACGAATATCCTGGTATTGCCTGTAGAAATAATAATGGGCGGTGGGTAGTGCCTCGAAGATAGTTACATTTCACTGTGCAGATAAAATGTAGAGATCTGCACTCAATCCGACACATATCGTTTTCAACCTTCAACTTAATCGGACAATCGCCTGTTTGAGATTATCATGGACAAGCTCTAATTTCAGATTACTGGTTTTCTGTTAGGTTTTGAGGGAGGGAGAGAAACGTGAAAACGATCCACAAAAAGATGGATTGTGGATCGTTTGTGTATTGCAGGAAAAATATTACTGCCGGCTGGCTGCCGATGTCATTTTATCTAAAACTGCATCAACACTGAGAGAGTCTCCACTTGTTGGCGGGAACTCTTTGAATGTTTTAAGAAAATCTGTCACGTATGCTTGAGCAGGAACAAACATCCACATCTGATCAGCATAAAAATTACGAATATATAAAGCAGAATCAGGTCCAACCTCATATGGATCCATTCTAAGGTTAACGATCAAAGGCCAACTCGGAGTCTTACGATAGGCTTCGTTAATAGCACCTTCCATGATAGTGAAATGGGCTTTCCAATCTTTGTAACGCACAGCGTTCAGATTGCCACCCGCATCAAAGTAGAAAATCTCGTTTCGCTTTCCTGGACCTTTGCCCGAGAGCAGATCCATCTGATTGTAACCATCAAGATGCGCCTTGAAAGTCTTACCATTGGCATCGTGACCTTTTAGCAATTTTTCTTTGATATCGGGTTCTCCCACTGCCGCCAGCAAAGTTGGCATCCAGTCTTCTTGGGAAAATATATCATTGATAACTGTACCAGGCTTAACAGTTCCAGGCCATTTAACGATCATTGGCACTCTGAAACCACCCTCCCACGTAGTACCTTTTTCACCACGAAACGGTGTTGTACCACCATCAGGCCACGTGAACTTCTCCGCGCCGTTATCAGTACTAAAAATCACGATGGTATTTTCGGCAATACCGAGTTCATCAAGTTTGGCGAGTAATTTACCAACACCATCATCAAGCTCCATCATGCCATCTGCATACATTCCGTAACCTGACTTACCTTTATACTTTTCGCTTAGATGTGTCCAGACATGCATTCGAGTCGAGTTGTGCCAGACGAAAAACGGTTTGTTTGCAGCATGAGCACGGTCAATAAAATCTAAACTTGCACTTAGAAATTCGTTATCAGCTGTTTCCATGCGTTTACGGGTTAAGGGACCTGTATCTTTAATTTTACCATCAACTGTAGCGTGGATAACTCCACGGGGACCAAATTTCTTATGAAATTCAGGATCTTTTGGATAAAATTCACTTTCAGGTTCCTCTTCAGCGTTGAGGTGATAGAGATTACCAAAAAATTCGTCGAAACCGTGAGCCGTTGGCAGATGCTCATCACGATCACCCAAATGGTTCTTGCCAAACTGGCCCGAGACATAGCCATGATTTTTTAATAACTCTGCAATAGTCGGATCTTTATCCTGAATACCTTGCTTTGCACCTGGCATACCGATGGTTAGAAGGCCTGTGCGGAACGGATGTTGCCCAAGAATGAAGGATGCACGCCCAGCAGTACAACTTTGTTGAGCATAGGAGTCAGTGAAGATAGCGCCATCATTGGCAAGACGATCTATATTTGGAGTAGTGCCACCCATCATTCCCCGATGGTATGCACTGATATTTTGCTGACCAATATCATCACCCCAAATAACCAATATGTTAGGTTTATCTGCAGCCATACCCATGTTAGTGGTTAAAAACAGACTACTAGCCAAGAATAGGCCAGCCAATATTTTCTGCCTCGAAATCATAATCTAGTTCCTCCTCATGTTAAATGGTTAGACAAATTATGTAAGAACTCACATATAAAGTTCTAAATTTACGTCAGGACAAAGTTTGAACAAAGGCACCGGTTTTATTTACACCATGACAAAAAATGAAGAGCAGGGCTCACCGAGATAGCGTCCATCACTTCTCAAACGGGAAGACTACCTTCCAATCATCTTTCATACTGACGATATTCCAACCACGCTCCGGACCTTCATCAAGTCCTTTTGCCAGACGGCCTATGTGCGAGTCACGATCATAGGCAAACTCTCGTTGTGCATCAGTGTGGTGTATAAGCAGACCGAAACGATTCCCAGAGCCACTGGTAGTCCATTCCAACATCTGGAAATCACCATCCGAGTTTCCAAAAGCCATAAGAGGACGTCGCCCTATATGCTGGTTTATAGCGACAGGTTTGCCCTCCTTATCATCAATAAAGTCCAGGTCTGGTAATCGGGTGATAACTGGTTTACCATCCAGTACCTCGTATTTGGTCTTTACACTTGAACCAACAACTTGCTCGGGGGGTATCCCATAGACTTTTTCTGTCCAGGGACGCATAAACTCAATACCACCACCGGATACAATGAAGGTCTTGAATTCGTTTGCACGCAGGTAGTCAAGAACTTCAAGCATCGGCTGGTAAATCATCTCGGTCAACAGCTTTCCTGTTTTAGGATGTTTTGCTGTACTAATCCAATCGCTGATGATGCTCTCAAATTCTTCTGTAGTTAAATTGCCATGAGTTGCTGTCACCATTTTAAGTAGTGCTTTTTCGCCGCCCGAGAGAGCGTTTTTAACATCACCTCTTAGGACCGACGCAAAAGGCTCCTGCTCTTTCCACTCAGGATGTTGCGGGGCAAGTAATTTTATCCGGTCAGCTACAAAGAAAAACTGAAAATATATGGGTTGCTCTGCCCACAGGGTGCCGTCGTTATCAAAAACGGCTATTCGTTCATTCGGTGGTACATAATCTACTGATCCTTCTTGAGTAACCGTGGTAACAAAATCAACTATGTGTTTTTTAGGTAAGGTATCGTGCCATGAAGGCAGCGGGTCAGTTTCGGCATGAGCAATGGAACTAAGAATAAGTAAAGCAATAACCCAAACAAACAGTACATTTCTGGGAAATTGCCAATATCTTCTTTTCATTATTTAACCCCATTAATTGATTTTTTGGGAAGAGATTCCTGTTACGACCTGTCCCAGTAACACCCTGCTATCGCGGTGCTTATTGCATAAACGCATTTATTGTTGGTTAGGTAA
Organism: Desulfocapsaceae bacterium; assembly: GCA_963675545.2. Classification (GTDB taxonomy): domain Bacteria; phylum Desulfobacterota; class Desulfobulbia; order Desulfobulbales; family Desulfocapsaceae; genus MADRE3. The sequence goes on along the minus strand of CAXXRX010000002.1, from coordinate 4,757,660 downwards.
CTTCATTTTTCTCGTCAGTGTTATTTATCTACATCTAATCTTTGAGAATAGTTCCTATTGTTAATTCATGAATATTATTCGAAGCCAGACTATAAGTCAATTGCAATTATAGTATAATTGTGATACCTTTTTGTTATGAAAATAACATTTCGCCACCTATGTCAGATTGAAGCATTAGCAAAACATAGTAGTTTTGCAAAAGCGGCTCAGGAACTAAATATCTCACAGCCAGCTTTAAGCCGTTCAATTTCATCCCTTGAAGGACAACTCGAGGTTCAACTCTTTGACCGATCGAAACGAGAGGTTGTGCCAACAATGTTTGGTAAACATATCTTGGAGAGGGGAAAACCGGTTTTACAAGAAATGGCTCTGATGGAACGAGACTTAGATCTGCTGCATGGTATGGAATCAGGGGAATTGGTGATCGGCAGTGGTCCTTTTCCAGCTGAGATATCCATTGGAAAATCTGTGGCAAAATTTAGCAAAAATTATCCGAAAGTGAATGTTCGCGTAATCATTGACCGTGCTCCTGCCCTGCTGATCAAACTTCGTATGAGGGAAATCGATATTTTTGTGGCCGATACCAGGACAATTATGGATACTTCTGGATTGGAGATTATCACATTACCAAAACAGCAAGCTTATTTCTGTTGTCGACCCAAACATCCACTGACCAGGAAAAAGCAACTGAAGATGAAAAACATTTTTTCCTATCCATTGGCGGTAATGTGGTTTCCCAAGGCGGTACTGCTTTCTTTGGCCAGGGCTGCGAATTTACAACTAAACAGTTTTGAAGATTTCCCCTGTTCAATTCTTCAATGTGATTATTTAAAAGTACTCTTCGATATCATTTCCAATAGTGACGCTACTGGACTCATCACCCGGCCGATACAAAACTTTCCCCGAGAGGAACAACTCGTGTTACTGCCCCTCACTGTACCGGAACTCAACACCCATTATGGCCTAGCCAGTCTTTCTAATTATTCCCAACCTCCGGCTGTGAAGATATTTCAAAAGTATATGGTTGAGGTTGAAGAACAGAATAGTATGGAGTGGGAGTAAGAACGTTTCTTATGCTTCTAACAACGTCCATCTGCTCATAAAGTTGAGAATGATTTATTGCTACTAGCGAGAAGCGGCCCCTAAAATAGACATGTCTTATTGCAAGGTCCCATTAGAAATCGCAGCCCACAATCTATATTTAGTTCCTGTGGGCGTAGCGCGGCCTATTTTTCTGGAATTGTGCAAAAATGGAGTAACTGCCAAGCTAAGCTTACCAAAGATAAGGTATCGATCTTCTCCTTCGTCCAGTACTTGATCTTCCTGAGATGCTCGGATTTGCAGGAGGCCAAATACCTAACACATTTTGACTTGATGTCCTTCCGTGATAATTCCAGATTATGTTCGCTGGTCACTTCAGGAGGTTTGTTAGGGGCGATTCAAGTTCTCAAGACAATATCGGGGATGCTCTGGGAAGATTTCTATCTTGGGCAATGTCAGGAAATAGTCAAAGCTAAGGTTAAGCTAAATAAGTATGGCAGATCAACAGCCTCTCGTACTTTCTAGAAAATCTCATTTTTCGCCCTTTGGTTTATATCTTTTTAAAATTTCCCAAGCAGGTACTGCTACCAACCCACCAATAACACCAGAAATATAGCTCGGCATTGCGAAATTAATCATCGATCCCCAAATGACTCCCGCCATAAAACTAATCACAACCATTAATAAAAAGGTTACAAGAATCCTGAGCCAAATAGACATGTTTTACTCCGGTTAAGTTTTAGCTTTAAATGACCACCATTGTGAAGTTATCTTAACTGATTGGAAGATACCCTACAAATACTTATGGGAAAACCTGATTAGTAGTTTACTATGGAGATTTTTCCTGTGATGTTCCAAGCTACTGATATCGTGAGAATTGTTCAAAAATGAAGCAACTGTCACGTATAGCTTACCAAAGACACTTTTCTGTTCAAAACTCTTTAAAATGCAACAGAACTCCAACCTGAGGAGGGCACTGTTGCTCCATACGGACGAGGACATTCTTCTCGCCCGCGAACGGTAGTACTGCAATTTTCTGTTCAAATGCCCCAAGCTATCTTAGCTGGAACACATAATCGCATTGAAAATATACGCGTTTATGTGAGGCTATTGCTGCCTCACATCTAAAATGCAGTTACGATACAAACTGTCCGAAAATCCCATTTCCATTACGCCTCTTTTTGAACATGTTCCGCCAGGAATCCAACAAAAGGCTCTATATTCTTATGCACACTAGCTTCTTCCAACGCTGCTATGTAGGCATTGCGAGTATCGAGAGGAATTACAGTCCATGGATATCCACCACTAGCTAGCATGACATTCATTAAGAACCTTCCCATGCGACCATTACCATCCATGTACGGGTGCACATAGACAAAGAAAAAGTGTCCCAATACCGCTCTAACGGCCGGTTCGCCCTCTTCTCCCAAAAGAGTGAAAAATGCGGGCATAAGATCGCGAACAGTCTCATAACGAGGTGGGACATGCGTTGATTTTCGTATATAGACCTGGTGGTTGCGGTATCCGGCCAAATCAGATGCCGCATTAATTCCTGCACTTACGCTTGGAGAGAAAAGCTCTCTGTGCCAATGGGAATGATCGTCGCTGACAACTTGACCGGCAGGACCCCCGTTCAATACTTTCTCGACGCTCTTTTTCACCACTTGAAAGGCTTGCCAATAACCACGGGCCGCCAAAGCATCTGCGTATTCTTTGTCTTTTCTATTTACCTCAGGATTCCACCCACCAGATCGAACACGCTCAATAAGTTCTTCACTAACACGATATCCTTCAATTGAAAGTGAATGGTACGCATCTGTCAGGTATATATCGTCTACGTGTCGCAGATATTCCTCGACACTCTTTACTATCGAGGGTGGCCGTGGAAATCGATCCAGGACAACGGCACGCATTTCAGCCCAGCTCATGCGCATTCGGTTCACATAAGGAGAAAGTTCCCGCTCCCCGAAAGTAAAAGCGGCTTTGTTTTCAAATGGATCATTTTCAGCAATACTGTAGCCGGCAGCCTTCATCGTCTCAACAATGTTGTCTGCTATTGCGTCTCTACCAATATTACGAAATGCCCCGGCAAGCCGACCCGCAATTTTGCTGTGACCACCATTGAGCAGTTTCGGCAAGACTTCTGAAGAATCAGAAATTAATGACAAAACGGCCCGTGCTTCGACAGGGCTGTTTTTGTAATAATTAGCAGAACACGAAACCAGAGCTGCCGGTAATGTCATCACACGTAATCCATCTTTGACTTCCAGATCATCTGTGTCCGACATTTTCAAGCGAACATCCATAATAGAGGTATCATGCAAGAGGAATATCGGTTTATTCCCGACCTTGGGGCTACGCACAAGGAGTTGGGTAGGGACACTCCAATTTTCACTATGGATGCTTAACGATTGTTCTGGAGAAAGGCACCATTGATCACCAAATTTTGATTTGAGGTAACCGGAACAAAACTTCCAGAATGAAGCATACCAAAATGTACTTTCACCAGCAGGTTCGTCCGGACGAGTTGGAATGTACCAACCCTTCATAACCTCTTTGATAAAACCATTATTGACCAAACGCTCTCTGTGAGTACGCGTCAGATCTTTGGTGTTAATGGCAGCAAGACCATTGTCTTGAATTTTTTTTAGAACTGCTAAGGACTGTGTTCTACAGATAAAATGTCAGGTGGCGTTTCGATTTCTACAGATTAAGACCTCAAGGAGCTTCGATAATAACCCGTACCTTTTTGCGTCCCCAGTGCAGCGCTTCTTCGTGGGAGTCGTAAAAGATATCGAGCCTGTTTTGTCCCTTGATTGCACCGCCCCGGTCTTCAACGACTCCCCATCCATAACCGGGAACGTACATCCGTGTACCAAACGGGTAATAGGTTGTGTCTGCGGCTATGGTGCCGTCCTCGGGCAGGAGGTACCAGGGAAAGAGAATTGTGCGCACCGGAATCATCCATGGCCTGCTCAGGCTGTCCATGGAGAAAAGACCTTCCTCCGGCTCCCCGGGTTTTGTGCCATGGGCGGTCAACCCCGAGTACGTCTGGCCTTTCTGGGGGCCTGCACTCACGTAGCGGTTCCAGAAATCGAGCTTGAGATAGCTCCAGCTGCCGCGCTCCCATCCGCAGCAATCCGAACAGCCGCAATAGGCAGTAACTTCCATTATCCTGCTGTTCTGTTGACGGGCACAGCCGCCGAGCAGCAGAAGGATAAAGACCAGCAGGCAGGTCTGCCTGAAGAGCGATCTTGACGTTGTAAAAAATTGAGTCATGTCCGGTAGAACCATTTTTTGATATCGGCCGCGTCAAGGATTTTCACTACCGGTCTGCCGTGCGGGCAGTGGGAGAAAAGATCAGCCCTGATCATTTTCTCAAGAAGCGCCTTTATTTCCGGGTTGGAGAGTTGATCACCAGATTTGACCGCGGCCTTGCAGGCCTTTGTCGCCAGGATATCTATGAAGGTGCTGCCGCCGCCCGTGTCCTTTTCACTGCCGAATTGTTCGAGCATATCAAGAAAAAGATCCTGGGGATTGCTGCCGCCTGCAAGTGCCGGAACGGCAGCAAGTATCCAGGTGCTGCCGCCGAACTCCCTGACAGAAAAGCCCATGGATTCCAGCTGTTCCAGATTTTTTTCCACTAGTTGAGACTGGAATACGGACAGCTCCAGGGTGACCGGAAACAGCAAGTGCTGGGAGGCGATTTTACCCCTGGTATACTGGTCCTGCAGGTGTTCAAAGAGAATTCGCTCATGTGCTGCATGCTGGTCAATGACGATGAGCTTGTCTTTGTTTCTGCAAAAAATATACAGGTCCCTGAAACTGCCGATTACCATGAGGTCTTCGATTGTGAGCGGGGGATCCCCGGTGCTGTTGTCGGCAGACGGGAGCGGGCTGTGAAAATCTGCGGCTGTCGGCTGAACTTCTACAGGCGCAGCCTCCGGGATGGCCGGTATCTGCGCGCTGTATTGTCCGTTTTGTTCGCGGGCCTCAAGCAGTGATGTGGGTTGTGGTCTTGAAGCGGGTACATGGGGATTGATAGTGGTGGGAGGCTGAGCATAATCATTGTCGATACCCAGGCGTTCATGGCCAGTTCTGGTGGAAAAGATTTCTGAGCGCACCCGTTGCTGGTGGTCAAGCATTGCATTTCTGACGGCTTCACCAACTTTTGTATGGACAACACGGCTGTCCCGAAAGCGGATCTCGTGCTTTGCAGGATGAACGTTTACATCAATACTCTCTGGGGGAACGTCGATCTTTATCATTCCGGCCGGGCTTTTTCCCTTGAGCAGAAAAGATCGCATCCCTTCGTTGACCGCATGTACAATCATGCGGTCCCTTATTGCCCTGCCATTGACGAACACGCGGAGGCGGGCAGCAACGGGTGTTGATGATTCGGGGGACGCAAGCAGGCCCGATATCCTGATTCCTTCAGCAGGCAGGCTTGTATTCACGGTGATGAAATCACCGCTATAATTCATCAGCGTGGAAAGGCGTTGCTGAATGCTCGTTTCGGAGTCGAAACGGATGACCTGCCGCCCGTCAATCCGCAAGGTGAAGGCAACATCCGGTCTGGCCAGGCAATAATTTCTGACTGTGTCGTCGATATGGGCGACTTCGGTTCGCCTGGTTCTTAAAAATTTTCTTCTGGCAGGTGTATTGCCGAAGAGATTGCTGATTTCAAAGCTGGTACCCGCCTGCGTTCCGGCTTCATGTACTTTTTTAATACTTCCATAGTGGCAGATCAGCGTTGTGCCGAGCTCGTTTTCTTTGCGGCGGGAGGTGATAACCATTCGTGAAACCGAGGAAATCGAGGGAATTGCCTCTCCGCGAAAACCAAGGGTCCGGACGGCAACAAGATCCGCTCCATCCTTGATCTTTGAGGTCCCGTGGCGCTCGAGGCAGAGCAGGACATCATCCTCGTCCATCCCTTCACCATCATCGATTATCCTGATCAACCTGGTCCCGCCACCTTCAATTTCAATCTCGATATGGGATGCTCCGGCGTCCAGGCTGTTTTCAACGAGTTCCTTGACAACCGAGGCAGGGCGCTCAACGACTTCGCCTGCAGCGATCTGGTTGGCCAGGTGATCCGGAAGGATTCGAATTTTAGACATCGGACTCACTCATGGTTGTTTCAGAAAAGCCTCGGGCAGTAAAAAAAAGACGTCTGTAGCATGCAAACGAAGAAAAATGAGGAATCTCTCTCATTCATCCCAGAGGTTTTCAAGCGTATAGGGGCTGCCAGCCATTGTCCAGAACGTGCCGTTTATATAACGGCGGTGACGGTCAAGTGAGTTTATGTCAGCCATTTCATCAGCAGAGAGTGAAAGCTGCACGGCTTCAAAATTCTGTTTGATTCGCTCGGGGTTTACCGATTTTGGAATGACAGCCACATTACGTTGTATTGACCAGGCAATAAGAACCTGCGCCGGACTCGCTGAATGTTTCTCGGCAATTGTGGTGATTACCGGATCCTTGAGTAGCAGCGGCTCATTGTCAACCTTGAGTCGGTCCGGTCGGTCTGTTGACCCCAGTGGTGCATAGGCAGTCAGATGTATGTGGTTTGCTGCACAGAACTCGAGCATTTTGGGTTGCTGGAGATAGGGATGAAGTTCAATCTGGTTCATCTCCGGTGCCTGGCGTGCTGTTTCGCTCAGTGCTTTCAGCTTTTTGATGCTGAAGTTTGATACCCCGAGATGTCTGCAGAGCCCCTCATCTCTGAGCTTTTCCATTACTTTCCAGGTTTCTGCGATCGGGATTTCAGCAAGCGGGACAAGATCCTCCCCGCTCCTCTGAAAGAGAAACTCCTGCTTGATCAGGACCGGCCAGTGTATCAGATAAAGATCAAGTGATTCGAGCTGAAGATCTGCAAGGGTTTTCTCAAGTGCCGGCTGGACATCCCCTACCGCATGGGAATTGTTCCATAATTTAGAGGTGATCCAGAGTTCTTCTCTGCTGACTGTTCCTTCATCAATGGCTTCGCTGATGGCTTGCCCGACTTCAGTCTCATTGCCGTAAACGGGGGCGCAGTCGATATGGCGGTATCCTACCTGCAAGGCAGTTTTTACGGACTTGTAGACATCTCCGGAATTTGCTTTCCAGGTACCGAGTCCGAATATCGGCATGGTGTCGCCGTTGGCAAATGTCAGCAGTTTCATGATTTTCTCTCCTTATAAAGTACTATTTCTCCTGTCAGGCGTGGGGGCGGGCGATCGGCGAGGTAAAATCTCCGAGGACAGGGGGCGCATTTTATCCCATGTGGGCCAGGGTGATCTTCAGCATCCTGCGCAGCGGCTCCGCAGCTCCCCAGAGAAGCTGGTCGCCGACGGTAAAGGCAGTGAGATAGTCCGGTCCGATGTTCAATTTGTGTATCCGGCCGACTGGGATATTCAGCGTCCCTGAAACCTTTACCGGTGTCAGCTCCTCCGAGGTGATCTGTCTGTCATTAGGTATCACCTTCACCCACTCGTTATGACCGGCTATAATTGACTCGATCTGATCAACAGCGATGTCCTCTCTCAGCTTAATGGTGAACGCCTGTGAGTGGCAACGCATTGCTCCAATTCTGACACAGAGCCCGTCAATCGGTATAACCCGGTCACCACGGTTGCCGAGAATCTTGTTGGTCTCGGCGATCCCTTTCCATTCTTCCTTGGACTGGCCGCCATCAACGGGAACATCGATCCAGGGTATGAGGCTGCCTGCCAACGGCACTGACCAGTTGTCCATGCTCAGCGAGCCACCGGCTAGTTTCTCCGTGACTTTCCTGTCGATATCAAGGATCGCCGAAGAGGGGTCGTCAAGGAGGTGGCGGACCTCTGCCTCGATTTCACCCATCTGGGTAATCAGCTCCCGCATGTTCTGGGCGCCGGCGCCACTTGCCGCCTGATAGGTCATTGAGCTGACCCACTCGATCAGCCCCCTTTCAAACAATCCGCCAAGTGCCATCAGCATCAGGGAAACGGTGCAGTTGCCGCCGATATAATTCTTGATTCCAGCAGACAGGGCGCTGTCGATCACATTCCTGTTTACCGGATCGAGAATGATAACGGCATCCTCTTTCATCCTCAATGTGGACGCTGCATCTATCCAGTAGCCATCCCACTGTTTCCTCAGTGTTTCGTAGACAGCAGAGGTGTAGCTGCCTCCCTGGCAGGACACGATGATATCCATTTCCGAGAGACGACCAATGTCCGCGGCATCAGCAAGCGGTTTTGATCCCGTGCCGACATCAGGACCGCCCTGGCCAACCTGGGAGGTGGTAAAGAAAAACGGCTCAATTCCCTGAAAATCGTTTTCCTGGTGCATCCGCTCCATCAATACCGATCCGACCATTCCCCTCCAGCCGACAAAACCAACGTTACGCATCATGTTCTCCATCAACTCAATGTATTTATTGTTAATAAACCGACCCGTTAATGCCGGCAAGAGCACCTAGAACCATTGCTTTACCACTTCCTTGAGCACTTTGCCCATGGTATTGCGTGGAATCTCTTTTACAAATAGTACTTTTTTCGGACATTTCCAGGTGTGAAGGTGTTGTTTACAGAAGCTTGTAACGTCATCTTCCAAGAGTTGAACGCCGGGCTTTGTCTTGACCGCGGCAACGACCACCTCACCCCACTTGTCATCGGCTTTGCCGACAACCACGGATTCATCAACAGCATTAATCTTGTCGATAACAGTTTCGACCTCTTTGGCCGAAACATTCTCCCCGCCGCTGATAATGATATGTTTTATCCGGTCGGTGAGATAGTAATAACCGTCCCTGTCAACCCTGCAGAGATCTCCGGTCATGAACCAGCCATCTCTATAGGTAGCTTCTGTCTCGAGAGGTTTGCGCCAGTATTGTGTGGTGATGGATTCGCTTTTCAGCCAGAGTTCACCGACTGCCCCGGCTGGCATGTCACGACCGGATTCGGGATCGACAATCCGCACCTGGAGCCCGGGAAGGGGGCGTCCGATAGAACCCGGAATTCGTCGGCCGCTCAGCGGGTTGGTGAAATTCATCCCTGTTTCCGTCATGCCTTCACGCTCTACTGGCTCCTGGCCGAATATGGAGGTGATACGTTCGAACTCCTTGACCAGCAGTGGGGCGGATCCCGAGGTTATAAGGCGCAGGTGGGAGAAGTCGAGACGGAGTTTTTCTGCGTAATCGAGAAGCTTTGTATACATGGCCGGGACAGCCATAAAAACCGAACAAACAGTGTCGCCGGATTTTCGGGACAATTCAGCAGCGACAATTTCCGGTTTGAAGATATCGAGAAGGTTGATGCGCGCCCCTGCAAGCAGCGGTGTCTGGAGGGCAAAACACAGGCCATGCACATGAAACAGCGGTAAACTGTGACAGATTGTATCAGCTGCAGAGATTTCCCACACAGCTATAATGTTGGCTGCGTCATTGAGCAGGTTGCGGTGGCTCAGGACAGCACCTTTGGGGTTACCAGTAGTTCCGGAGGTATAGATAATCAGGGCTGGATCATCGGGTTTTACAATCGGGCCGGGTAACTCAGCAGCGGCGACGTCGTCCGGCTTACCACCCTGGTATGGTTGTCCTGTTGCATGTTCATATATTTTCCCGCCGGGATAGATCTCTTTGATAAATACTTTTTTCTCCGGTTCTGCAATTATCAGCTTCGGCGATGAGTCCTCGAGAAGATAGTGCATCTCGGTTCTGGTAAAGCCGGGATTCAACGGAACTGAAATTGCACCGATAGTTTGAGCGGCAAAGTGCGCGACAACAGTAAAAACCGATTTTGGTATGAAGATGACAACCCGGTCACCCTGGCGCACACTCATTTCCCTGAACGTTGAGGCGAGGTGCTTGATATCTCTGAGCAGTTCGCTGAATGTCAGTTCGGTTTCTACTGTAGCGTTACGTAAAAAGCTCAGCGCAACTCGGTCTGGATGTGCTGTGACGGTTTGTTCAAGTCGATATGGTATGGTTTCACGGTTCATTGGCAATGGTGAGGTAGTACGTTGATTGAGTTGAAGAATCGGTTTTTATTCAAAGTGTTGCGGAAAACCATCTCAAGATAGCAAATACCTCAAGAAATCACCATCTGGAAAATGGATATATTTAAAAGCGAATAGCTCAAATCGGTACCTATACAGGAACTCATCTGAAACCTGTCCATTGTTGACAGTGACGGGTATTTTTGATCTTTTCATTACTCGTTTAGAGAGGGTAGTCGTAAAGCCGAAAAGAGGTTTCTGAAATCACGTATATACAGCATCTTATGAATTAGGGCGTTGGCAGGATGATTGCACTTATGCAGATTTAATGCATTGTTGCATGAAGCTATAGTTTTCTGGAGAGGGTTGATTGATGGACGCCTAAAATTTTTGCAGCTTCAGCCTGACTCCCACACTCCTCTATTGTTTGTTGGATAATATCTTTTTCAAACTGAGAAACCTGTTGGCTGAGAGTGCCGTCATAGTGTGGCAACTGGTTTGGGGTGTCTTTTATTTTTGTGTTTGCCCACTCGTGAACATGCTTCACTGTGATTTCTCCTCCTCCGGTGACAATCAGGAGACGCTGAATATGGTGGGAGAGCTCCCGCTGCGAGGATTGAGCTGCCACTTCTGGCAGTCTGTATGACGGAGAGGTTTTTTTTTCTTTTGTACGACGCGCTGGAAGAGGTTTGGTGACCATGCTCCCTGCTTGGAAAGTTCTAATACATTGGATCCAAGCACCTCAACGGTTGGGATTTGAAAAAGCTTGCTAAACCTGTTGTTTATCGCAAGCACAAGTCCTGTGGAATCGGTGAGTAATATTCCATCGTTACTGTAATATAATATGAGCTGTGCGAAATCGATTATATCAAAACCAGGCAATATATTAATCAGTGGCATTGAGATCCGTGTGGCGGGTGAATGGAGTGGACGAATATCTTATGTAGAGTGCACGGTCTTACTCATTTTGTCAATCAGTTGATAATGAGGAAAGAAGGCTCTACTATCAAACCCGCCGGAACTTAAAACTGCGCCTATACAAAAGATGAGTTATTTGCCATGTATCTAATTATTGTTGGGACCACGAACTTTTTCTTTCCCTGAATAGCTCAAGAGTAGGTTCGGCATTTGCCTGCAAGGAAGCAAATCTGGTCCTGAAGGTAGTGTATTCTTTAATCGATGCTTTTTTATAGTTGGCATCAAGATTGGGGTATTTCTTATTGAAGTATTTCTTGTAAGGGACACTATTGCCAAGGGGTGAATTATTGTTGGGATTCAATTTGAAGAATTGTTTCGCGAGAACCTCTATCTTCAACTTTCAGAGCATGCTAAAGAGGTGGTACAGATTTAATGTGTGCTATATTAGGTAAGAGTGGTTTGGCCAGTATCTAGGAAGAAGAGTTTCTAGATTTTTGTTGATCTCAATCTCAAAAAAAATAAAAAGATCGCCGAAGAAATCGCTATTTCATACTGAGCTCTTTCTACAATTCCTCTAGCAATTCCACATTGTATTTTTTAACAAATACATGCAGTATTTTTATTGTCTAGAAGACATTTAATCGATCAGAGGCTATTCAATTACTAATTGTTGGTTAGCAACGATAGATGATGACTATCTTTCAGGACAACTGCATTGCGAAACAGGTTAATGCTGTGACTTATGACCAGAGGTAGAATGCACATCAGCGAAGTTATTATTTTTTAGCATAACACTTGGTGATATCTGTCATAGTTTATGGATAGTTTATTTCAAAAACTCGATACTTTTTGACCTCGCAGAAATCAATTTTCCGATCGAATCTGAATAAAGATGATAGACCAAGTGAATGGATATTTTTCGCGATTGCCGGATTTAGATAATGTCACAGAAGGGCAGATGCGATTTCTGCCTATATAATAGAAGTACTTTTCTTGTTTCTCAGCCCACACAATTATATATCAAAGAATTTTTAAATTAAATCATATTAATCGTTCTGAATTGGGTGGCATACGTATATTTAGGCAAGGGAAAAATTCCAGTTGACATGTTGTAATTCTAGTTGTATACATAGTGTATTGTATTAGTATATCTATTGTATTGCAAGTGTGTTTGGGTTGTGCCGCGCTGGTTTGGCGTTAAATTTAATTAGTAAATGAGGGTTACTCAGAATGAAATCCAAAGTCGCAGTAATTGGTGCTGGAAATGGCGGTTTTGCTATGACAGCGGATCTCGGTTTAGCTGGATTTGATGTGAACTTGTATGAATTTCCTAAATATTCAGACAATATTCAAGGCGTTAAAGATGCTAAGAATATAAATATTACAGGAGAAGCAAGGACAGGCAGTTATAAACCTTCTCTGGTTACGACTGATATCAAAAAAGCGATTGATGGAGTTGGAGCAATCCTAGTGTCAACTCACGCATCGGCCCACGAAGATTTGGCATTGCTTCTGGGAGAATGCATAAATCCTGATCAATTGGTTTTTTTGTTTCCCGGGTATGTTAGTTCAATCCCTATGAGTTTGATATGGCAAGATAAGTTTAGTCTGGGAATGGGAAGAGTGAAGTGTGCAGAGGTCATGACACTCCCTTATGCTTGTAGAAAAACGGGACAAGATAGTGTGCATGTCTATCGCAGAACCGGGAAGTTAGGTATTGCTGCTTTTCCGGGAGAGTATATTGACGAGATTTTTGATTTTTTCCAACAAATATATCCAGATAGCTACAAAGTTGACAATATTGTTGAATTAGCTCTTTGCAACCAAAACCTTTTGATGCATCCAACCATCACTCTGATGAATGCGGGGAGAATAGAAAATGCTAACGGTGATTTTAATTTTTATGCAGACGGTTGCTCACCATCTGTTGAAAAAGTGATCGAATCGATGGATCAAGAGATCTTATCGATATTCAGAACACTGGGTTTTACGAACCAGTCCTCTAAAGAGGCTTGTGAAATACGTTTTGGTATGTCGTGGAATGAGGTTGAAGATGAAAGAAAAAGCTGGGAGATTAGAGGATTAGACTCTCTGAATACTAGGTATCTCACTGAAGATTTGCCGAACGGTCTGGTCTTTTTATCCTCACTGGCCAACCAATATTCTGTTCCAACTCCTACTTGTGATGCGTTCATTCACCTTTGGGAAGTGATTTCAGGAAAGAAATTTCGTGAACAGGGGCGAACTATGGCGAAATTGAGGTTGGCAGATCTATCGGTTGACGATCTTAAAAAATACTTAAATACCGGTTTACTCACATGAAATGATAGTATTAGTTTGTCTGGTATGATGCTGTGGGGTGCTACATTGTAGGGCTCTTTTCTTGTTAAGAATTAAAAATGGAGAAGAAAATGACGAAGATACGAAAAATGAGATTAGTCGGGATCACCTTGCTAAGTTTTCTGGTTCTTTCTACGGGCAGCATAGTTCACGCTAAAAAAACAATTATGCGAGTTGGTTTTTCCACAAACATGGATCACAACTATGCCGTTCTCATTAAAAATTTTAAAGAACTGGCAGCAAAATATTCCGACAATACCGTGGATGTAAAACTTTTCTGTTGTGGACAGCTTGGTACTGAGGATGGTGCTTTTAAAGCTTTGCAGCTTGGTACTGTAGATGGATACATGATCAGCAGTAACAACATTTCTCCTCACTTTCCCCTAATGGATGTATTCGTGCAACCGTATATCCTGAGGAGCATTGATCACACGAAAAAAGTGCTAGGTGGGCCTGTTGGTAAAGAGATTTTTGACAAGATGGCCGAAAAAACCAAAGTTCACGTATTAACGTACGGTATTCTCATGACGAGAGATCTTTTTACCACAAATGACCCTATAACCAGCCTTGCAGACTTGAAAGGTAAGAAAATACGGGTACCCAAGAACCAAGTCATGATTAAAACATTCCAGGCCTTTGGTGCAGAACCAACTCCCATTGCCTGGTCTGAAACTCCTGCTGCCTTGCAAACAGGAACCGTAGACGGTGGTGACAATGGAGCTGCCACCATAAAATCTATGAAGTTCTATGAGTTTGCTAAAAACCTAACTGTATTGGAGCACTTTATTGCATTCACACCGCTTTTGGCCAGTGATAAATTCATGGCCAAGCTGGATGAACAGCAGAAACTTGCAGTAATGAAAGCTGCAGAGGAAGCAAATGACATTGCTCGTGAGCAAGCCATAGCTGAAACCGAGGGAATCAGGAGTTTTCTGGAGTCCAAAGGTATGACAATTTATCGCCCTGAAAAAGCAGATTTTATTAAAGCAGCCATGACCGTTCAAGACTATTACATTAAAGAAAAAGGGGAAGAATTTGGTGATGTGATTATGAAAATCCGAGCTGTTGGCGAATAATCCCAGAAAGAATTTAACTCCAGGCAGCTTCAGCCTGGAGTTAAAAAATCATAGGCAAATTGTATGAACGCTACAAAACTTGGATTAGTTATTAGTTTCCTTGATCAGAAGTTTGAGGAAGTTCTATGTATGTTTGCCGTTGCACTTATGGCTAGTTGTACCTTTTTTCAATTTGCCGCGCGCAGCGTTTTTGGGAAATCATTTTCCTGGCCCGAAGAATTAGCTATCTATGGTATGGCTTGGGCCGTGTACATGGGGGCTGCAATGTGTGTGCGTGAACGCGGTCATCTAAGGATTATGATTGCTGTGACCAAGTTGCCTGAAAAGATGTCTACGGCTGTTGTCATTTTTGGCGATCTCTTATGGTTTTCCTTCAACGTGTTTATGGTCTGGTATGGCTATAAGTATATTCATCTTCTCTGGGATCAGGTGTACATCTCACCAGCCCTCCAAATTGATCAGAAATGGCCTCAGTTGATTGTGCCTTTGGGATTTGCCCTGATGTCCCTCAGAATGGTGCAATGCTATTATTCGTGGTTCAGAGATGGTTGCGAAGGATTTCCTACCTAATGAACTACTCATTATCCTGATACAGGTTAGGAGATTGATATGGATGGTACCTTATGGATGTTTCTTGGGTTTTTGCTCCCAATTGTTATAGGTGTACCTGTTCCCATTGCTTGTGGAATTGGTACAGCAGTTGGGTTGTATTTCGTGGATATTCCCTTTGAACTGCTGGCACAAGTAGGCTATCAGGCATATGAACCTTTTCCTCTTTTAACTATCCCCCTGTTTATTCTTGCTGGTCGCCTAATGCAATGGAGCGGTATGGCTTCACGTATTATCGATGTTGCAAATGCCCTGGTTGGTTCTTACAAGGGTGGGCTTGGTCATGTCAGCGTACTTGGTTGTGGGTTTTTTGCGGCTCTTTCAGGCTCAGGACCAGCGACAACTGCAGCCATTGGCAGTGTTACGATACCTGCTATGAAAAAACAGAGCTACTCTAATCGTTTTTCCGGTGGCATTGTTGCTGCTAGTGGTGCACTAGGCACAATGATACCCCCAAGCAATATGCTGATCATGTATGCCCTTGTGGCAGAGGAATCTATTCCTAGGCTATTTTTGGGCGGTATTATACCAGGTCTACTACTTGCGGGTCTTCTCATGCTCGTATGTCTGGTTTATGCCCGTAAGTATAATTATGGAGGTGTAGGATCATTCAGCTGGCCGATATTCTTCAAGGCCGTCTGGCGAGGTAAATGGGCTTTGGGGGCTCCTCTTCTTATTTTAGGTGGTATATATTCTGGATACTGCACTGCCACTGAAGCAGCATCCGTGGCGGTCTTCTATTCACTCTTTGTCGGGTTAGCTCTTCATCGAGAGTTGACTCTTGAGAACATTCTCGAGTCATTGAAGTTTACCGGTATGTTCGGTGGCATATTGCTCATTATGGGCACTACAATTGCTTTTGGTCAGTTAGTAGCCCTTTATGAGATTCCAGCAATTGTGGAAACAGGATTAATCACACTTACCGATAATCCCGCCTTTATTTTACTCATCATTGGTCTTTTGTTTATACTCTTGGGCATGTTTATGGACTCCATGGCTCAAGTTGTAATCTTTACTCCGGTGCTATTACCAGTGATAGTCAGTCTCGGAATTGACCCGGTTTTCTTTGGTGTTATGATTGCCCTTACCAGTGAAATAGGTTTCTTAACTCCGCCGGTAGGTACGAACCTTTTTGTGTCTGCACGTATATTGGATGATACACTGGAAGAGATGGCAATAGGCGTTTTGCCATTTCTTATGGTATACATTTTTGTATTACTATTGTTTTGTTTTTTTCCCGGCTGGGTTATATGGTTACCGAATCTGGTTTATGGCTTGGCGTAGTTTCGCCAGGATACGAAGTAGAAGGATGAAAGAAATACGGTGCAACCAAGTACATGATCCGTCTATTCATGTTTTTGCTGTTCGACTTTAATGTTTAATCACTAAATATCAGATACCTATGCGTGAAGAAATAATTGAAAAACTAAGAGAAAGGATTGTTACTTTACAACTAAAACCTTCAGATACCATCAATGAAAAAGCATTGGCTGAAGAATTTAATGTCAGTCGGACTCCGGCTCGTGAGGCCCTATTGCACTTGGCTGCTGAAGGCTTGGTCTCCATGGTGCCTAAGCAAGGAGCAAGGGTCGCAGACATGAATTTTTTCAACCTTCGTGAAGTAATAGAGTATAGGTCTATCTTGGAAAGTGGTTCCGCCGCATTGATTGTTGACAGGTGCACTCCGAAACTTATTGAAGAGCTGAACAAAATCGTCCGTGATCTGGTAGAAATCGATTCTGATGATTCCATTGCCATGAAAAGGCACGACGCTCGTTTTCATAAAATCCTCAGGCATGCTACGGGCAACCAGCTACTGGAACGGCAGCTGGAACTTGTCCATATCAAATTTATCTGGTTGAGTAGCAGTATTCCTTCGTACACTCCGCAAAAGGATACCATCGAAGAAATGCAGAACATCATTAGCGCAATTGAGAGTAAGGATATTCCAGCACTAAAAAGACGTCTTGTCCAGCATGCCCGTCGTTTTATCGAATTTTTAAGTGAGCAATCAATTAAGGGTTTAGATTTACTATAAATATATCTTCACTTGTTTGGCATGTTGTTGCATGAATGATCGCAGGTACTTTTCAAGTACTTCCTTAAGGCAGTGTCGCTGATGTTGAAAAAAGAAGGGGCAGATCCTGGCTCCGTCTGGCGAATATGGGTAAACGCTTGGGAACTTGGAGTGCTTACTTTCCGGTTATCAATTAAATTACCGCCTATTATCCTAGAGACGTCCAGCAAGCGGTTACCATTCCCGTAATCAAACTACTAAATCTTGTGAGCCGTTATTTCAGGAGCAACTACCCTTATCTAGATAATGCAAGTCTTCTGGCTCTTCTGTACCTCTCAAGGCATCCATGGGGATAGACTACTTGTGATCCGTATTTACACGGACTGAACATATTGCTCCAATTTAACATAAAGACAATTTGGAACAAGAAAATGAGAATGAATGCGAATACCCACCCGGCCCTTGTTGGGTCGCTCAGCTCTGCAAATCAATCCGTAAGGCTCATCAACTTCAGTCCTGGGCCAACATCATTGCCAAAGGCCGTTGAGGACGAGATCGCTGCCAGTTTTAAAAAGCCCGGACTTACGTCTCTTGCATTATCCCACCGGTCCCCGGAGTTCATTGATATACTCGACCAAACTACCGCGTCCGTTAGGCGGGTTATGGATATACCGGACGACTACGCAGTACTTTTCTCACATGGCGGCGGCCACGGACAGTTTACCGCTGTGCCGCTGAACCTCTGCCAAAACAAGTCGGACGTTGCGACATATATTGTGAACGGGACGTGGACGCAGAGGGCACGCGACGAAGCTCAGAGGTACTGTACCATCCACACCATTGATGGGAGAGACCAAACGGGAGGCTATACAACTTTTCCCACGCTGAGTGAAGAGGAAATAGATCCCAAGAGCAAATATGTCTATCTCTGCTCGAATGAGACCGTGAATGGCATCGAGAACCACAGGCTTCCCAAACTTCCTGAGTCGCGTCGGCACATTCCCTTGGTCATTGATGCGAGTTCCGATTTTACAACCAAGCCGATCGATTGGCACGGCGATAGTGTTGGAGTGCTTTTTGCCTGCGCTTCGAAAAATATTGGTCATCCGGGGATCACCCTGACAGTTGTGCGCAGGGATCTTCTTGGTGAGGACAAGGCGTCCCCCCTCTGCCCTGGTGTTTTTAACTACACAACAAATGTGGAGGCCGGCAACTTATGGAATACCCCCGCAACCTTTAACATCGAAGTCATTGGTTTCTTTATGGGCTGGCTCGAGCGTGAGGGAGGTGTACTAGAGAACGAGCGCCGTTCCATCGCCAAAAGCCGTATCCTTTACGATGTTATTGATAACTCTGGTGGTTTTTATGGCACCCCAGTGCAGGATAAAGCTCTGAGAAGTCGGATGAATATCCCGTTCAATATCAAGGGGGGAAACAACGAATTAACCGACGAATTTCTCATTCAGAGCTGGAGCGAGGGTATGGTTGGGCTGCGCACCCTTACGCCTTTCGGAGTTGGAGAATATCTTAGGGCGAGTCTGTATAATGGGATTACCGAGGAGGATGCTGCCAGCCTCGTTGATTTCATGAAACGATTCGCTCGTAATAATTCAGCGTATTGAGCGTGCCCGTAAAATGGAAATAGTAAAACCATCTTTAAGTAAAGATTTAAAACTATCCATCCAAGGAGATTGCTAGGCTTTTTTTTACGGAATTCCGCGATAAAAAAACGCAGTCAAGGCACTTGGTAACAGTGATTAAATCATGACCATTTTTTACGAGAGTGCATACTATCATTGATGACATGATCATAGGTTTAGGTCAGTGTCGTGATCGTAAAAAACTGTTTTCTGGAGTTAAAGAAGATGAGAACTATTGATCAATTGTTTTGTATTAACGGCCGTGTCGCACTTGTTACCGGAGGCAGTTCAGGAATTGGCAGAACAATTGCGTTCACTCTTGCCGAAGCGGGTGCTGCTGTTATCCATGTGGCAAGACAAGAAGAGGGATTAAGGGAAGCCGTTAAAGATGTTGAAAATATAAACGGGAAGGCAGCTTATGTAACCTGTGATGTGTCCGACATGGATGCTCTGGCCGAAACAGCTGAAAAATCGGCTTCGTTTTTTGGTGTACCAGATATTCTGGTTAACGCCGCCGGCGTAAACATGCGCCAGCCATGGGAGGACATTAGCTCTGATAGCTGGGACAAGCAAATTGCGATTAATTTGAAAGCCCCTTTTTTTCTAGCGCGTCATCTTGTCCCAGCTATGAAGAAAAAAGGATGGGGTAAAATTATCAATATTGCCTCACTCCAATCAGAACGAGCATTTCCAAACAGTATTCCCTATGGCGCATCCAAGGGCGGAGTAATGCAGTTGACCCGGGCTATGGCTGAGGCGTGGTCCGCTGATGAAAGTGGGATAACCTGTAATGCCATCGGCCCTGGCTTCTTCAAAACTGGTTTGACTTCAGACCTCTATAACCATGAGCAGGTTATAGATGCTCTTGCCCGTCAGACCATTATTGGCCGGAACGGAGCGCTTGATGACCTGAAAGGCATTGCAATATTTCTTGCTTCACCCGCTTCTGACTATATCACCGGCCAGACAATTTATCTTGATGGTGGCTGGACTGCAAAATAATTGTCAGGAATTAAGGTTAAGTGAAGATTTTACTGGAGTGTAGTTGAAACTATTTCTTATTTTTATTGGAATGATGTCAAAGATTAGCTTACGCTATGCTTTATTTGAAAGTTGCAGCTAACAGGGTAAAATCATCTTCAAAATTATCTTGGATGTTTATGCTTTGAACATAATTGTATAGGTTATCTAATAGCGAGCTGTCCGTCGGTTTTGCTCGTCTCATAAAATCTACAAATTCAGATAATTGCCACATCGATCCATCTGCTCTTTCGACTTCATAAACTCCATCGGAAAAAATGTATAACGTCGCATTTTCACTAAGCAGTTGTTTATCTTTCTTATAAATTATATTTGGAATTGCCCCAATTGCAGCATTGGCTGTCTTCAAGGAAAGAACCCTGGAATCACCATCTTGACTATCATCAACAAAGAGTGCAGGCGGATGACCGCCACTTGCATACATCAACTCACGGGTGCTTTTATTGTAGACGCCGTACCAAATCGTGAAAAACATATAATTATTCTCTTCACATGGGAAGGTCACATTCAGTGAAGTCAATACTTGTGCAGGATCTTTGAAGTCGGTGCCAGCGAGAGATTGGGAACGCAAAGCATTAATGACGGAAACCGACAACAGTGCGGCCCCAACTCCGTGCCCGCTTACATCTATCAAATAGATCACAAAATGGTTTTTATCTAACCAGTAATATCCAAATGCATCACCACCCAGAGAGGTTGAGGGAACAAATTTCCAATCAATTTTTATTTCCCCTTTTACTATGGGGTGGGGAAGAATATTCTTCACATATTCCGCGGCTTCTGATAATTCCTGATCGAGAAGGGAAAATGCCAGTCTTCTTTCTTCTAGCGCATCTTCCAGTTCTTCTTCACGTTGCTTCAGATTGCTAATATCTGAGTAAATTGCGACAGTTCCTCCATCCCCAGTCTTCCGTTCAGTTATCAAAATCCACTGACCACCGCTACGTTGTTGAATTTGTGGTTCACCTGGATCATGATGAAGGGCCAAACGATCTGCCACCCATTCGTCGATTCGGCCTTCGGCATCAAGAATGTGCCCACTCTCAGCAGCTTTCCGAATAATCGTTTCAAAAGTTGTTCCCGGCTCAAAAGTGATGTCTGTATTTGAATGAAGCAATTCTTTGTATCTGTTGTTGCAAATCACTAAACGGTCCTCGTGATCGAAAAACACGAATCCTTCAGATGAATTTTCAATTGCATCGATAAGTCTTCGGCGAGCTGCTTCAATGTCACGTAAATTGTTTTCTTCAACTTCGATCGCTGTGTCTCGAAAAACCACCAAAGCCTCCGTCATTCCACCGATCTCGTCATTGCTTCCTGGAACTGGTAAAGATGCTCTGAGATCACCCCCTGCAATTGCCAGCATACTATTGCAGAGCGCAGTTAGTCTGGCAATCAGGTTGCGTCCGACATAGAGCCACACAATAAGCAGGGAGCATATGAGACTCATCGCCGCAATCAGGATTAGGATGATACTGCTTTTCTTTTGAACTGCATGCGCCTGAATTGTCGCCTGGGAGATATCCAACTGGGTATCTCGGACAATCAATTCCACTAATTGAGTTAATTCATGTGATAAATAGATATTTTGACGGTCCACTTTGTCGCCATTGTTAATGAGCGTGATTTCATGTGCTCGCAGTGAAGGCATATTATCTTCTCCATTAATAAACAGGCTAAAACGTTCAATTTCTGCAAGAATGAGCAGACGGAGATGAGACCCAACGGCTGTTGAAAGTGTGGCGAGGGCTTCCAGTGACCACTGAGCACGAAATTTTGATACTTCAATGTCCTCATATTTTTCAGCATCAGTTATCCCTATAAGGATATGGTGAATTTCAGTGATACTCTGATAAGTTTGCTGAAGAGAAGTAAGGAGGGTCTGCGATTCAATCAATTCCTTCTCAGTTATTGATCGATCTTCTGATGTGAGCCTATTGTCTTTTATGGTGGAACGTAGGCGCTGAACATTGTTATTTACACTCGTTCTCCAAGGGCCCAATACATCAAGGGTTTCCTCTTGCTCCTTTTCCATACTATCCAGAAGTGACTCCTTATGTTTGTTCAGTGTGATACGTTCACCAACGAGCGTGTATAATGTGAGCAGGTTAGAGCGCAGCAATCCCAGGTTGTTTTGCAGCAGGTTAAGGGAATCTATTGCAAATCCTTGGCTGCTGAGAAGTAACAAAAGCTCATCTATCGCTTCGAGCTCGGTGCTTATCTTTTCCCAGCTTTGCAAACGTTCATGTAAAGTACTGGCCGAAAGCAAGGTTGGTGTTTCTGCAAGACTTCTTTCTACTCGGGAAGAGAGCTCTTGTGCAGCAAGAGCCATGGGAACTCGTTGTTCGGTAACTTTATCAAAAAGAGATTGAACAACCCAAAAGCTGTAAATTGCAGCCCCGGTTGTGAATATAGCAAAAGCACTGATGCTGATAAACGAAAGAAGGAGGCGACCACGAACTCCAAAGTTTTTAAACATATTGACCGTGAAGATCAGAAGTTTACAAGATTAGAAAGTTATTTTATCTGGAAAGTGATGCATGTAAGCTCTCTTGTAATCGGCCGTGTTAATAAGGTCGTAAAATGCAACCCGTTTTGACCATTCTTTCTGGCTATCGACGACTTTTTTGAAAAACGGATCTTTCATCAAATCAATAAGGACCATATCCCAAGATTTGAGCTGCTCATCCATAACCGATTGTGGGGTGCGATATACACTAACTTCGTCTCTCGTCATGAGCCTTTCAAGGTCTCTCGAATGACGATCCATAGCCAGTGAGTAATTGGCTATATTGGCAGCTTCTGCAGCATATTCAAGGATAGCCTGATGCTCTATAGGCAGAGAATCGAATATATTCTTGTTGAATACAATTTCAAAGAACTCAGCTGCCTGATGATAACTCCCCATCATATAAGTTTTTGATACTTCTTGAGCACCAAGCGCTCGGTCCGAGGTCGGGTTGGCGTACTCAAAGGCATCGATTATGCCTCGCTTAAAGGCAGGGATGACTCCGCTACCTGGTAGCTGCAACACTTCCAGGTCCATACCCTGCATGACATCGGCAGCTAAACCTACC
Source organism: Desulfocapsaceae bacterium (assembly GCA_963675545.2). Taxonomy (GTDB): domain Bacteria; phylum Desulfobacterota; class Desulfobulbia; order Desulfobulbales; family Desulfocapsaceae; genus MADRE3. The sequence goes on along the minus strand of CAXXRX010000002.1, from coordinate 4,734,940 downwards.
GTGCGATACTTGAGGCCCTTCAGCTGATCAACGTTCTTGATTTTTTCCCTGAACCAGCCTAAAGGCTGGGTCGGGAATGGATAGGTGAAAAAGCCAACGAGATTCAGCTTGAGAATGTCCTGAACAAGTTCCCGATATAACTCTTTGCCCCCGCCACCATGAATCCATGCCAAGAGTTGCAAAGCGTTGGCACCAAAAACAGGACCTGTGCCGAAAAGTGACGCAGCCTTATGTTTGCTGTACCAATAGGCAGTGACCGTATGCGCCCCATCCAATACTCCTTTGTTTACTGCTTCCTGAAGTTGAAAGCTCTTGACAATCGCACCAGCAGAATAAAGATTGATCTTGAGTCGACCTCCTGACATTGCTTCTATTCGATCAACATACTGACGCGCCATCTCTTGGTAGATGTCGCCAGATTCCCAAGCGGTTTGCATTTTGAGAATGGTAGTCTGCGCTTTTGATATGCTCGGGAAAGCCAGTGCTGTACTTCCCGCAACCGCCACCGCAGCACTTTTAAGAAAACGGCGGCGGTCGCTGCGCACTGCTTTCTTGCTCATAGTGCTTTTGCTTTTATGAAGATCTCTTGATTTAGACATTTATAAACCCTCCCATTTGTCCCTCAATAATCGCGTGATGAAGGTCTCGTCATAGAATCATTAAGAAAGATGTTTTTGATAGTAATTTTATAGAAATAGATTCTTTCGTTTAATTATAATCTCAGCTTTTCAAGATACGTTATCTTGTTCATGGTAGCATTTCCGAGAAAGAACATACTGCTCATGAATCAGGTTAGGGTAGACAAAATGTATGCTCCAATTACTTGTGTGTCAAGGCGAGTATTGGTGCTGATATGGATAGCTTAGTTCTATCATTTCTTACAATCACACAAGAACCCCAATCAGCGTTATAATATTTGCAATCATTGATAAATCTTTGGGCAGTGAATTGTGGGATGGATTAGGAATCTGACTTCTCGTCCAAGGGGATTAAGTGCCTTGCATGACGGAAAGGCATTGTTTTGGCTGCTTGAATCAGAGAAGTGATACTCCGAGTGTGCGGGACTGCAGACTTCCTTCAGAGAACTGCCTCTCCAGAAGTGTTTTGTCCCACTTCGCTAATTCAGAGATAAGGCTACCGGTTATTTTTGAAATGTCTGCGGGGAACTTCTCCATGACTTTTTGGAAGTCATCGCGCTTCAGGCGCAGGGCAGATGTCCTTTCCTCCGCCTGGAGCGTATAAACACGCGTCATTCTGCCAAGCAGTGCACAGCCCCCAATCAAATCCCCTGGCTTGTATCTGCGGATGAGATGGCTGACAGTTCCATCTGAATATACAGCTGAAACCTTTCCCGAAGTTATTATATACGCAAAGCCATCATCCTCTTCCTGGGTCATTAAATGGTCATCTTTGACAAAATCTATCCGTTTGCAAACCATTACCAGAAGCTTTAAACAATCAGGGCTGAGCCTTCGAAGTAAAAAAGACTGCCGAAGCTGTTCCAGATCTTCGTGATAGCCGGAATCTCTATATTTTTGCTTTTCAGCCATCTTTTCCGTGGATGAGTTCATGCAAAACTCCTTTATTGGCGAGCAGATCTTCTGTTTTGCCACATTCAACGATTTTTCCCGTTTTCATGACCGCAACCTTGTCATAGTGGCCAAGCATGTCAAGTCGGTGAATAACGGATATCACAGTTCTCTTACCCTTCCAGTTTTCCATTACCTTATGGATTCGATCCTGGGACTTGTTATCAAGAGCTGATGTCGCCTCGTCCATGATGAGTAATTTTGGATCTTTTAACAGTACGCGGGCGATGGATAATTTTTGTTGTTGCCCACCAGAAAGATTATCTCCACAATTACCTACGTCAAAATTCATTCCTATACCAACAACCTGCTCCAGAAGATCTTCCTCAACCAGGAGAAAGACAGCGCACTGATTGACTCTGTCATTGATTTTAGGTGAACTGGTGGTCAAGTTGCCATAAAAGATGTTGTTTAAAATGGACTGTGAACGGATATACTCGGCATTAGAATAAAATATCACAGCCCCGGGAGCATGCTTACTGCACCATTGGCGAAATGCATTTCTACCGTTAAGGATCATCTCTTTGAGATGTGGCTGCAATCGTAAGATTTTATGCCTCGAAGGAACAAAGCGAAGGGCGGTAGTGAGTATAAATTTTTGTTCAGTGTCTTCCAACTCATCGACTTCCAGCGATTCAAGTTGCCTTGCTATCTTAACACCATGGCTGTATTCCACAGCGCAGATTGGTGTCTGTGTCAGAAACACCTCTTCCACAGGTTCACTACCCAAAATGGATACCGTCTGCAGGATCAAATCTGAACCAGTTTCAAGAAGCGGTTTTTTTAAATTACAGCAGTCAAGAAAACCAAGAAATTCTGTATTATCGACAAGTTTATCAGAGAAGTATCTGGTATTCAGAGGTGTTCCGAAAATGAGGTTGTCCATAACAGAGGAGTGGTAGAGGTAGTTAAGATCCTCATAAAACTCAACATATTTTGCTAATTCCCGGCCAAAATTTTTCTGAAAATTTTGTCGTAATATTAAAACTTTCTCTTCCAGACCCGGATATGCCTGGTGATCTATAATGGTATTTAATCCTAATCGAAGAATATCGACAAAAAGTCCGACCTCCTGTAAAATTTGGATTTTCTTGTCCAGGCTAGGCTCAAGATCAGGCGCAAGAGCTGATGTCTCAACCGACATGCCTGAAAGTGCCTTACAGGCATACAGCAGATTCTCATCTACAGTTCCTGTAAAAATAAATGGGTCCTGTGATACAAATCCAATTTTCTTTACAACATCTCTTTTCGAAAGTTCGTCAACTTCATTTCCGCCCAGGAGTACGCTGCCGCCGGTATACTTGTAAAGCTGGCCTATGGCCTTTACCAGGATAGATTTCCCAGACCCTGAAAAGCCTACAAGGGCCAGATGCTCTCCAGCCTCGACCGTCAGATTCACCTGGTCAAGCAGTTTAACACCGTCTGGCGTCACAAAATCCAGATTCTTGATTTCAACTTTGTTTCCAATCTCAGCATCGCTGCCAGGTATCTTTTCCAGTCTGAACTCTGATTCTTCCCCGAACGACTGCATTACTGACGCATATCTCACTGAGGCATCCTGATATACCTGATAGAAATTAATAAGGTCTTTCCACGGATCATATAGTTTTTCTTGTGCTGACAGAAAGGCAACCAAGGCACCAAGATTGATTTCACCTTTCATAATGAGGTAGCCGCCAAGGATGAAGACAATTACCGGTCCGAAACCGACAAATAGATTATTCGTTACCTTTACAGCTTGCCGGTACAGGGTCCAGATAATACGTATATTCAAAAGCTTGTCTATTATTGTATTGTATTTCTGCTCTTCTGTAAAAAATGAGCCGTGTGCATGTACTTCATGAACACCTGAAATAGATTCAGTAATCTGGCTGGCCATTTCTTTTGTAGCATTGACTCTTTTCTTGTTAGCCTTGTTCGCTCCACTTTGAACTTTTGGAATCACAAAAAGCGCTACCGGGTAAATTGACAAGGTAACAATTCCCAGTAGTGGATTGAGCCATATCAGGTAAGCTGCGAAGGCAAACAGCGTTAAAATATTGCTGAGCGGTATCGAAATGGCCATGCCGACAAAGTTACCGGCGATCGAAAGTTCGTTGACAAGTGAAGTAACCACACTGCCGGGTCGTGTTGTTCTAAAAAAGGAGAGTGGAAGACGTAAAATATGACGATAAAGCTCACGCCGCATTTCAGTCAAGGCCCGTTCGCCTATTAAGGTCTGTACCCAATTAATCAGGAATTTAGAGCCGCTGGCCAGGATCACAGCCCCGAAGTATATCAAGCAGTAGGTGACAAGAAGAGAGAATTTGTTCGTGGAGAGAATGTCGTTTACAATTCGTTTTTGAAGTTCAAGGGGTACCACGCGCAGAATAACAAGTGCAAATATAAGGAGCAAAAGCACTAATTGAAGCGGGATGCCTCCTTTTAAAACCCAGGAAAAAATCGAGCGTTCAGCAATAGGTCGTTCCTTTTTAGCTTTCATGTAAGCGCATTCTGTCAAACCCAAACGTGTTTTTTATGTCAATGAAGTTATTGCCAGCGTGGTATTTTCATGAATGGGGATGTAGGCATCAAATCCAGAAATCTCAAAAACTTCCCGGACGTGATCCTGCATGCTGCTTGCGGCAAAATATTTGGGACCTGCCTGGCGCTGTTTAAGCGCTTTCAAAACAACTCGTAAACCGGCACTTGAGATATATTCAACAGCGCTGAAATCAACAAGAACATGAAACCCATCATCGCCAGATCCGACATTCTCAATTGCCTGGTCGAGAAGGTGAGACGTGTTCGAATCCAGCCGCCCCTCAGGCGCCAGGATAACTATTCCCTGTTCTTCTTTTTGATCTATATGCACAACTTGTCTCCTCTTCTACTCTTCTACTCTTGATAAATGACTTACTATTCAAGTACTTTAATCAAAGTCACAATATTCTTGTTGTCCTGTCTCTCGTATATGACTTTATCAGCGTATTGACGAGCCAGAAAGATACCTAATCCACCTAGATCTTTATCAGCCAAAGGTACGTTAAGGATGGGGGCAGCCTGTTGGGTCATGTCGAAGAAGCCGCCGTCATCAATCATGGTTACGAGTAACTTGCTCCCTTTTTTATCAAGAGAAATGGTAATTATGTGTGCCAACTCATCTTTGTAGCCATACTTTACAATATTAGTAAAAAGCTCATCGAGAATGAGATTGAGTTGTAATACCATCTTTTGGGGAAGGTTCCATTTTTCAGCAGCAGCTTCCAGTTGGACTGATAGCGTGTCGAGTTCTGAAAGAGAGTTTACCAGGGTAAAACTGATAGTATCGTTATCAATGGACATATTCTCTTCGCAGGTAAGATATCTCTGAATTATCATTAACAATAGTAACAGTGATTTCATATTGCAATGTTGACGGGAAATTGCAACGCTTCAGGCGGGAGGTCACCCCTGTTAGCTTTTGCCGATAGCAGCCTACCAGTAGCATAGTTAAAGGGTGTTACATATAAAGGAACTAAAGCTGTTTCTATGAAGATACCATTTGATAAGGATGAAGCGATGATTACCCGTGGAGTTACTGTCCGACTATGGCCTGAACAGGAATAGTCATTACCGAGATTTATCGATAACTTATCGAAGAACGTTTCCGCTTTATTCAAACCAGGCGGCAGTCCGTTTACAGAAACCGACGAGCATCAACATAACGGGGACCTCAATAAGTACGCCGACAACGGTCGCAAGAGCTGCTCCTGAAGAGAGCCCGAAAAGCATTACTGCGGTTGCGATAGCTACTTCAAAATGGTTTGAGGCACCTATCATGGCGGCAGGGGCAGCATCTGCGTATTTGAGTTTGAGTGTTTTCGCCGCACCATAACCCAGCGCGAAAATCAAAACTGTCTGCAGAAAAAGAGGGATGGAGATCCACAAGATGGTCAGCGGATTTGCCAGGATAGTCTCGCCTTTGAAACTGAAGAGCAGAACCAGGGTCAACAGTAAGGCACAGATAGTGACAGGTGTGAGCACCTGCAGAAATTTGTCTTTAAACCATGTTTCACCCTTGTTTGTGATGATCCATTTGCGCGAAAAATACCCTGCGACCAGCGGCAGCGCTACATAGATGGCTACCGAAAGCAATAAAGCCTGCCAGGGAATGGGGAGTTTGCCGACACCGAGCAGGAACCCGCCAAGAATGCCATAGAGAACCAGCATGGTGAGCGAATTAATGGCAACCATAACCAGCGTGAGACCATCATTACCACGAGCCAGATATCCCCAGACGAGAACCATGGCGGTGCAGGGTGCTATGCCAAGCAGGATGCAACCGGCAAAATAACTGCGCCAGAGCGGAATCTGCAGCATTTTCACGCCTTCATGGAGCACTACGGTTCCCGCGCCGTGCTGGGCCCCAAGAGGCAAGTCGAGGCCAAAAGGCATTTTGACAAAATCAATGGCATCTGCGCCGATAAAGCCCTTGAGCAGAAAGCCCAGGAAGAAGAGGGAAATCGCATACATCGTGAATGGTTTGACACACCAGTTAATAAAGAGTGTCAGAAGTACCGGTTTGCCGCTTTTCCCGGCTTGGATGACACTGGCAAAATCAATCTTTACCATGATCGGATACATCATAAAAAAAAGACAGACGGCAATCGGAATGGAAACGACCGGTGCACCATTGACATAAATTGCCATACCGTCCAGGGACTTGGCCAGGTCTGGGGCAATTTTGCCTACCATGATCCCTATGACAATACACAAACCAACCCAGACGGTAAGATATCGCTCAAAGATGCTGGTCATTTTCCGATCATGTGCGGGAACAATCTGGCTATTCATGATAACAATAATCTCCTGCTATTTATAGGCGGTGATAGCCGCCGACCGGACATAATTCTCAACGCCACTGCCGGGAAACCAGTCACGAATGAATTGATCACTGCTTTGCTGCACATCAACCGATATTTTTGCAAAACCAGCCTGGCTAAGTATTTTCGTTAGTTCCTCCACGGTTGCTGCTCCGGCAACACATCCGCAATAGGCATCCATATTCCTCTTGACGTTCTCCGGTAACGGCGAAATGGCAACGACATCGGACACAGCCAACCTGCCATGTGGCCGCAAGACCCGATATGCCTCACGGAAAACCTTTTGTTTTCCTGGAGATAGATTGATTACACAATTGGACATGATGATATCGACAGAGCTGTCAGCGACGGGCAGATGTTCAATTTCTCCCAGGCGAAATTCCACATTTTTGAACCCAGCTTTCCTGGCATTCGCTCTTGCCTTTGCTATCATTTCCGGTGTCATATCAACCCCGATCACCCGCCCGTCCTCACCGACCTGGCGAGCCGCCAGAAAACAGTCAAAACCGCCGCCGCTGCCAAGATCAAGAACTACTTCACCAGGCTGTAACGCTGCTATCACCTGGGGATTGCCGCAGCCGAGTCCCATGTTCGATCCATCCGGAACAGTAGCCAATTCATCTTCTGAATAGCCCAATCGAGTTGAAAGAGAGTTGTTAGCCAGAGATGTCGGCGCACAGCAACTGCTCGCACAACAAGAGTCCTCATTTTTTGCAATTTCGGCGTAACGGCTCCGTACCTGTTCCCGGACAAAATCACTCTCCGTGCTTTCCATATTTTTTTTCTCCTTTGCTATTTCAATGCGTCGGGCAAAGTTTCAACGAACGCTTTGATTTCGTCTCTTACCTTGCGATAACAATCAATTTGTTCTTCTGCGGATGCCTCATTTTCGGCACGTTCTTTTGCCATTTCAGGTGGATCGTCGAAACCGACGTGAACCACTTTGCAGTTTCCGGGGAAGAACGGGCAGGTTTCGTGAGCATGGCCGCAGACGGTGACCACAAAATCAAGTCTGACATCTTTGAATTCGTCAACGTGTTTTGAGGTGTGAGCGGAAATATCCACACCGGCTTCCGCCATTACTTTTACAGCGTTTGGGTTGAGGCCGTGGATTTCAATGCCTGCAGAATAGGCTTCGATAACAGTGCTTTTGAGGTGTTTTGCCCAGCCTTCAGCCATCTGACTGCGACATGAGTTTCCAGTACACAGAAAAAGCACCTTGATTTTTTCGTCCACTTATCAATTTCCTCTTTTCACTTCTCATCGCCGGCGCAACACTTATCACTGCGCTGTTTCCGGCAAATATCTTCAGGATCACAGGCCAGGATCTTTGCCAGCGTTTTCTCATCACGGGTAATATCCGAATCATTGGTAAGCTGTTTTTCCATCCACTGAATAAGATCGTCGAATTCATCCAGCTCCCGACGCATACGATAATAAACCCAGCGACCATCTTTCCTGCTATCGACAAGGCCGGATGCAATCAACACTCCCATATGCCGGGAAACGGTAGCCCCGGTTACCTGCATCAGCTCGATAATCTGACATGCACAAAGCTCTTCATATTTCATCAGTGCCGCTATGATCCTGAGGCGATTCTGATCCGACAGGGCCTTAAATAGCACTGTTAATTTGACCATACGAGTCCTCTTCTGTTGCATAGTTAGCTATGTGACTAACTAATGTAGGCGAAAAGATGTCCATGGTCAATCTTTAATCCTCTAGCACGTATAAAATTCGGGATGTTTTTTGGATTACTTTTGACTGACGGTACAATTATCCATCCAGAAGGTCATTTTGATGACAAATGTCCTTGGTGTTTTCTGTCATTTCGATTTTACTCCATGTCGATTATGCTCAATCATCAAAATATGGAGCTTTTTCGCTCTGCCTGGTAAATATCCAGGACAAATCCGCCAGGATAGTATTGTACCAATTTAATCACACGAAACGTGCCGTGAAGACCATCAACAGAAAAACAAAGAACAAAGATGTCAATCGGCGAAAGAAGCCGTTAAATGAAAAGCCGATAATCGCCTTTCTGTTTGCCATTACTTTTGTTCTATCATTGTTTCTCGCAAGCTTGCTTTTTGCACTTGCCTGGTTGGATATCCCCGATATCAGATCAGTTGCACACTATCGACCAGCACAGACGAGTCTGATCTATGACAGGAATGGCGCCATAGTAGATACAATTTTTACTGAAAACCGGACCGTGGTGGCACTCGACGAGATGCATCCGCTGCTGCCAAAAGCCTTCGTAGCAGCTGAGGATGGGCGCTTTTTTGAACATCCCGGTCTTGATTCCTATTCCGTGCTGCGGGCTTTGTTTAACAATCTCAGGGAGGGGCGGAAGAGCCAGGGAGGCTCGACGATTACCCAGCAGGTCGCCAAAGGCCTGCTGCTGACTCCCGAGAAAACCTATCTGCGAAAATTCAAGGAAGCAATCCTTGCCTATCGAATTGACACGCTGCTCAGCAAGGATGAAATTATCTACATCTATTTAAACCAGATTTATCTCGGGGATGGTGCCTACGGCGTAGAAGCGGCTGCCCGGAAATATTTTAACAAGCACGCCTCGCGGCTGAGTCTGGCCGAAGTCGCCATTCTGGCTGGCCTCCCGCAGGCGCCGAGCCGCTATTCACCTCTACAGCATTGGGACCGGGCCCGGGTCCGCCAGAGGTATGTTCTGAATCGAATGGCCGCCGACGGCTATATCAGCGAGGAGCAGGCACGACATGCCTATGCAGACGTGCCTCGACTGGCGAAATCTGGCAGCAGCAATCAGCAGGCCAGCGGGTATTATCTGCAGGAAGTTCGCAAACGGGCGGAACAGATGCTCGGTGTTTCGTTGCAGACAGCCGGTGTGAAAATCTTCTCAAATCTTGACCAGCAGATGCAGCAGACGGCACACAGCGCCCTTGTCGGTGGTATTGAGAGTCTCGTGCAGCGTACCCGCACAAAGAAAGGTAAAAATGTTGCTGTTCCGGAAGGGGCTATCGTCTGTCTGGACATCTGCAGCGGGAAAGTGCGAGCTCTTGTCGGCGGCAGCGATTACAGTAAAACCCAGTTCAATCGTGCCGTCCAGGCGAGACGACCGGCCGGGTCGGTTTTCAAACCGCTGGTTTACAGTGCTGCTCTGGAGCGAGGCTGGTCTCCAGCGTCTCCAGTTGTTGATGAACCATTCGCAATTCGGGGCGCTGACGGCAAACCCTGGCAGCCACAGAATTTTGGTCGTGTCTTTCATGGCAGAACGACATTGAGAGAGGCACTGGTTCATTCCTATAACATACCGGCAATCAAAGTACTGCAGCAGGTCGGAATCAGGCCGGTACATGAACTGGCCAAGGCCTCGGGGATCAGCTCCGATCTGCCTGCCGACCTGAGCCTTGCTCTTGGGTCAGCCGATGTTTCTCCCCTTGAGATGACCGGGGCCTACATTCCTTTCAGCTGCGAGGGCGCTGCCATACAGCCCACCTTCATAGAGCGGATAACGACTGCTTCGAACAAAGAGCTCTATCGGCACGATAAAAAGCCTCTCAGAGTAATGGATCCCGGCAGCGCCAAAACGATGAAATCAATGCTGACAGCTGTCATCTCGGAAGGCTCTGGGCGAAAAGCGAACGGGCTGTCCGGTATAAACGGCGGCAAGACAGGAACCTCGGATAATAACCGCGATGCCTGGTTTATCGGTTTTCACAACCAGTTGCTTGCCGGAGTGTGGATTGGACATGACCAGAACCAGAGCCTTGGCACCAGTGAAAACGGTGGCAGCACAGCGGCACCGATCTGGTTCTCGTTTATGAAGAAAGTGGACCGGTAGTCAACACAGCTGATACACAGCCCCTGGAACTGGGGCCTTGGGTTCAAGTGCAACCAGATTACTGTTTTTGGGGTCTCTGTCAGCTGAATATCCCTTTGAGCGTGAAGAAAAACAGCATTGCCATGAGTGCCCCGGCCGGCAGGGTGACGAGCCAGCTGACGATGATGTTGAAAACTACCCTGAGATCAAGGGCACCGATACCGCGAGCTAGGCCGACACCGAGAACGGAGCCGACAAGGATATGAGTCGTAGAGACCGGTAGTCCGGTTCTGCTGGCTAAAACAACTGTCGTGGCGGCTGCCAGCTCCGCACAGAAGCCCCGGGACGGCGTCAGTTCAGTTATCTTGCGGCCGACCGTCAGCATGACTCGATAGCCAAGCGTTATCAGCCCAAGGACGATACCTCCTCCGCCAAGCAGCAGAATCCACACCGGCAGTTCTGATTTCTGCATCACCTCGCCACCGCTGCTGACAATGCTGAAGACTGCAGCAAGGGGGCCGATGCCATTGGCCACGTCATTTGACCCGTGGGCAAAGGCCATTGCACAGGCGGTAAAGAGCATCATCGGGGCAAAGACTTTTTCAACACTGGCGAAGTGAAAGTCTCTGTCGGCATCTCTGTCTGCCTTGATTTTCCTGATAAAATACCAGCCGATTGCTGCGGTTAACAGTCCGAAAAGGAAGGCAACGCCGAAACTCTGGCCGACCGAGAGATCGATGTTGAGGTGAGTCAACCCTTTGAACAGGGTAACCAGGGAAATGATAAAGCCGACGAGAAAGACATAAAACGGGGCGTAGCGTTTGGCGTTCTGAAGCGGGTTGTCGGTGTCAAAAATTAATTTCCTGGTACTGATCACCAGCAGGAACGAAATGGTACCTCCGACGGCCGGGCTGACAAGCCAGCTGGCAACGACGGAGCCCACTTTTCCCCATTTTACCGCATCAGGGCCGATTCCGACGATGGCAAAACCGATGAGTGCCCCGACGATTGAATGGGTCGTGGAGACCGGCCAGCCTTTCCATGAGGCGATCATCAGCCAGAATGCGGCGGCAAGAAGAGAGGCGAGCATTCCGTACACAAGGATTTCCGGTGAGCTGACAATGGCGGTTGGATCGATAATTCCTTTCCGTATCGTGCTGGTGACGTGGCCTCCGGCGAGCACCGCTCCGGCAAATTCAAAAATAATGGCGATGCATATGGCCTGTCTGATGGTAACGGCTCCGGCACCAACCGAAGTTCCCATGGCATTGGCAAGATCGTTTGCGCCGATACCCCAGGTCATGTAGAGGCCGAAGATAATGGCAAGAACAATGAAAACAGTACCGTAGGCTGCGATGATATCCATTACGAGTCCTTGGGAAAATTATTTTGAAAGAAAAAGAAGCAGGCGGTCAGCGACATTTTCTGCCTGGTCGGATATGCTTCCGAGGCGATCTATGAGCTGATACCAGAATATTACGGAAACCGGGTCAAGGTGCGATTCGTTTTCGTAAAGGGCCCGTCTGGTCCTGTGCATGATGCCGTCTATATTGTGTTCTTTCTTTCGCACTCCAGCTATCATTTCTTCAACCTTTTTTTGTTCGCGTCCCTTAAACCCTACCTGGAGCAATTCGTCAAGCTGTTCAATCATGTCTTTGGCTGAAGCACTTATTTCCATCGTTCCTTCAAGCAGTTCATCTATCAGCTTTTTCAATACCTCGGGTACCTCCATGTCTCGATAGAGAAGCAGCTTGGCAATCTCCTCGGCAATATCAGCGAGTTGATCCTGATCACTGATCAATCTCAGCAGGTCCTCACGATCAACAGGCAACAGCAGAGTGTTTGGCATATTGAGTCTGAAAATGTGCTTGATTTCGTCTGCTTCACTTTCCAGTTTTATGATCTCATTGCCAAATTCCTTGAGCTGCTCGGTGTCCTTGCGGTAGAGTGCATCGAGAAGGGGGGGAATGAAGCAGATGCAGGAAAACACCAGCCTCATATGCCGCTGGATGGGTTTGAACGGTGATGTCCTGAACAGGCCGGAAAACGGAGTGGTTGATTTGATATCCATACGTGTGATCCTTTGCAGAAAGAGCAGGCGACATGTAAGTACCGGGTTTTGTTCAGTACCTGTTTTCAGCGCCTCCAGTGTGAAACGGTATCTATATGTTCTTGTGGGTTAGGCTCAAGTACAGAAATGTAAAATCGGTAAAAATCATAAGTGATTACCGCGCTTCTTCGAGCGTTCCCACTATACCCTTAAAATCTGTTGATTGAAACCATTGTTGGAATACACGCTGAAAAATCATAGACCTCAACGGGTACGTTTCATTTTGCTGATCAATCTGCCGAGCGGTTCTGACGGATAGGTCAGGGGAACCATGTTTTCTTTGATACGCACGAAAAATGCGGGGCCCTCCTGGTGCGAACTGTAGACGATATGGTGATTCTTTATGGAACCGACATTCTGCCATATGCTGCCGAAAGGATCAAGCGGGGTATGGCCGACAATTACCGGGATGGATTTTGCCTTGTCGAGTGTTCTTCTCAATGCTTTAATATCAGCTTTTCCATATCCGGAGAGATAGTGGGGGCGCTTGACACGATTATTGGTCAAGGTCTTGGCAATTTCAGGGAAATTTCTGATGTTGATGAGTTGTTCTTTCGATGTCCCGGAGCGTGGCGGGCCTGCATGGATGGCAATGAATGAAGGTGATGAAATAATATAGGGAAGGCGGTCATAAAAGGTCTGCATGGCTTCCACGTAGGCACTTCCACGTGTATCCATAAGATGTCTTTTCATGACGAGCCCCTGGGGAATACCGTTTTTGGCAAGATCAGGGCTGAAATCGTCGTGGTTACCGCGGATGTAGAATACGTTTTTCGGAAAGGTCCGTTTCAGTGACAGGATCAGATCCATCATGATAACAGAACTTTCCATGTTGGTCATTTCTCTGGAAATTTCAGAGTGAACGGCATCTCCGAGAATGCAGAGAAAGGCATTGTTGGAACGAAGTGACTGCAGGATACAGTTCTCGGTCAGGATCTTCAGGAGATTGTCGACCTGGCCATGCAGGTCGCCGACAATAACAGGAATCTGTTCGTCGGGCAGCTCCAGCAGCCCACCGGGGATACCGGTATCATCAGGCGGGCGGAACGGTTCGGCTGCCAGAATCTCGTTGACCTCCAGGATAAGTGAGAGGCTGCTGCGTTTTTCAAGGCTGTCGATTTTACCACCGAGAAGGGCACGGGCATCGAACATGGCTGAGAGCCTGTTTACAGGTATTTCCTCTCGGCTGTCCTGTTCGTCGAGCCTGACGATTTTGATCTGTTTGTCTTGTTCAATCGGGCGGAATATCAGGTCTCCATTTATGTTGGAGATGGAGACGTGGCGCTTGGCAACGTCTTTTTTAAAGTGAAAGATATCGTCGTAATCCTTGTTGGCTCTGCCCAGCGTGATTGTTTCCCCCTGGCATATTCTGGCAAAACCACGGACAGTTTTAACAGAGCAGCTGTCAGGTTGCCTGATGATCCAGTTTTTGTTGAGGCGGAGATATCGTTTGTTTGCGCCGAGCGGTATTTCAGGTGAAAGCTTCAGGTGTGTCCTGCCGACGACGATGTCGAAACTTTTTCCGTCGTGCGAGATTCTGGCTGGTGATTTCAGGTCTTTGAGCTGTCTGGTAATCGAGAACCAGGGAACCTTGTTTTCTTTGGTGAAAAGTTGTCTCCACCCATCGAGTGTGTTCAGTCCTGGTTTCATATTCGCAACGGCTACCGCCCATGGCGGCAGGGCCACATCGCCTTTCTCGCTGATAAGCATTGGCGGTTCATGGATGTCCCTGCGGATATAGACGTTCAGTCCGGCTCGATGCAGGTAGAGCGCTATCTCGCTGTATGTCTGAACCTGGCGGTCGACTATTTCGAGGGTGAGGTTGGCGTCAACAGGGAAATAGCCGTCCTTCTGCCTGTTGAGGCGTTGTTTGTAGATCTGCTTCGGATCGGGGAGGATAAACTCGAAGATATAGCGGTCGATCCAGTTTGTACTCAGTCGTGAGTGCGGTCGAGGCGGGATTCTGATCTGGGGGTAATCTATTGCCAGTGTCTCATAGGGACTCTCCAACCATTCCTGGTCGAAGACGGTTAACGATTCCCGGTGGCCGACATAGGGAATCCCGAGGTGAATTTCCCGTGGACGGTAAACCAGGCTCTGGTCTTTCCACCATTTCTTCCTTTTGAGATCAAGATAGCCTTCATTCGGCCAGCCCCTGATCTGGTTGATATAATAGGATTTGCCGGCTCCGGGTGGACCGGTTACCACCAGCTGCCTGAACTCAAGACCGACGGGGAGCTCAATTCCACGGATGAGCTGGACCTCTTTAATTGGTTTGAGTATTTTATGAAGTGGATTTTTCATGGTAAAATGAAAGAAGAACTGGTGACCGGTTTGCCGGTGACCCATCTTTTATTCAGGCTATGATTCAGGTATCATATGATAAATGAAGCATTTACGCACTATTTAATCTTATCCGAATGACACCGGTATCGATATACTGAGGTGACCCGTTCAAATGGTTTGCCTCAGCGGATATTTCATGAGGGTAGAGGAATATGGAAATAATTATCGGATCAGCACCGCATATTAACCGGGAGATTCCACCAAAACGCGCACCTGTGGAAGGTGGAGCGGTTGAGGCAAAATTACTTCACATCAGGAAACCAAGAAAAGGTATTGCCGGGCCGTCGGGAATGGAGCGCCGCCAAAAGCAGGCCCAGGATCCGGTGAAAGGCCGGGTGCTGACGGTGTTGGTACCCGATGAGGCGCTTTTGCCCAAAGATATTGACAGTGCCGAATACAGGGTAATATTGCGTTTCAGCAGAAAGTAAGGCTCAGAACATTGCTGCCGTCTGCTTCAAGGCAATGAGATGGGGTACCCCGATCAGCCCGTATCCGCAGAGCAGTGGCTCCGATCTTCTGTCTGCTTATCCCGCCGTGGTGAAAGCTATGCAAAGAATCTACGGCAGGTAACTGTCACCCATAAGATATTTATCTACTTCTCTGGCGCAGCCCCGGCCCTCGTTGATTGCCCAGACCACGAGTGATTGCCCTCTTCTGGCATCACCGGCGGAAAAAACACCGTCAATATTCGTGGCATAGCAGCCGTGGTCGGCTTTGATGTTTGTTCGTGGGTCGCGTTCCAGGCCGAACTGTTCGGCAAGGTAATCTTCAGGACCGAGAAACCCCATGGCCAGGAGTACCAGGTCGGCTTCAACGACTCGCTCACTGTTGGGGAACTCCCGGGGGAAGAAGCGGCCCTGTTCATCTTTTTCCCAGGTAACGGTGACGATACGCAGGGCTTTTACGTTGCCGTCTGCATCGCCTTCAAACTTCCTGGTCATCACCAGGTATTCCCGGGGATCCTTGCCCTGGGTGTAGATAGCTTCTCTCTGGCCATAGTCGACCTTGAGTGTCTTCGGCCACTGGGGCCAGGGATTGTTCTCGTTGTCGCGCTCTGTGCCCGGCATTGGCAGGATTTCGAATTGAGAGACATAGGCTGCCCTGTGCCTCAGAGCCGTTGCAACGCAATCGGTTCCTGTATCACCCCCGCCGAGCACGACAACTCTTTTACCTTCGGCGGATATGAAGTTTCCATCGCTGAGTCCGCTGTCGAGTAGACTTTTGGTGTTGGCCCTGAGAAAATCCATGGCAAAATGGATATTCTTGAGTTCCCGGCCAGCGACTGGCAGATCGCGAGGTTTGGTGGCCCCGCAGGCGAGAACGACGGCATCAAACTGGTCTATCAGCTCCTCTGCCTCGAGATCCCTGCCGACATCTATGCCGGCACGAAATTCTATCCCTTCGGCGGCGAGCAGATCGATCCTGCGGGTGACCACCGATTTGTCCAGTTTCATGTTTGGAATGCCGTACATCAGCAGGCCGCCGATCCTGTCATCACGTTCGAAGACGGTTACCAGGTGACCCGCGCGGTTAAGCTGAGCCGCGCAGGCAAGGCCGGCCGGGCCGGAACCGATGACGGCGACATTTTTACCGGTGCGGCTTCCAGGCGGTTCGGCGACAACCCAGCCATTTTCAAACCCCTTGTCAATGATGGTCCACTCGTTGTCATGGATACTGACAGGAGGGTCGATGATGCCAAGCACACACCCGGCTTCGCAGGGGGCCGGACAGACACGGCCGGTGAATTCGGGGAAATTATTGGTATGATGAAGTCGATCGAGAGCGTCCTTCCAGCGGCCGCGAAAGATCAGGTCGTTCCACTCGGGAATCAGATTGTTGATCGGGCAGCCGGTCGCGGCGCCCTCGATAACAGCACTCTGGTGACAGAACGGTACTCCGCAGTCCATGCAGCGTGCCCCCTGATTGACTGACATCTGATCACTGCGAAGCAGATAGACTTCATCCCAGTCCGCCAGCCGTTCGCGCATGGGGCGCGACGGATTTGCTTTACGATTAAATTCAAGGAAACCTGTTGGTTTACCCATAATTCATTCTCCTTACAGATAGATCTCTATAAAGCGGAGGACCTATAAAAGGCCCCTTTAGTCATCATTGTGAATGGACAACCTGGGCAATATTCATCTCCACATCCCTGGCCTGTGTCTCAATCAGCATATTTTTGATGTGCATGTTGAAAGCGGCGTCCATGATATCATTTTCCTCACTGTACTTGCCGGTGCTGCGTACTTTGCTGATGTAGTTCAGCATACGCTTGTAATCACTCGGCATAACTTTGTAGAACTGGCGGGACCAGCGTTCCCAGTTATTGAGGATGCGCTCGGCGACCGTTGAACCGGTTTTCGTGTGATGTTCCTCGATGAGCGCGTGCAGGGAGTCAATTTCTTCACGATCTTCGAGGTCTTCCAGTTCGATCATGCCCATATTGCATCTGTTTGGAAACTCGCCGGATTCATCAAGGATATAGGCGATGCCTCCGGACATTCCAGCGCCGAAATTGAGCCCGGTCGGGCCAAGAATGACAGCCCTGCCGCCGGTCATGTATTCACAGCCGTGGTCTCCGACTCCTTCAACCACAACTTCGGCACCCGAATTCCTGACACAGAATCGTTCTCCGGCAATACCGCGGATAAAGGCCTTGCCACCGGTAGCACCGTAGAAGGCGACATTACCGATGATAATGTTTTCTTCTGCTGCAAATTGAGCGGTGCTATCCGGGTACACGCTCAGGTGGCCGCCGGATAATCCCTTGCCGAAATAGTCGTTGGCGTCTCCTTCAAGCTCGAGTTCGACGCCGCGAACAGCAAAGGCGCCAAATGATTGCCCGGCAGAGCCGCGCAATTTGAACCTGATCGTACCTTCCGGCAGCCCGGCACCCTCGTAGCGCTTTGATATTTCATTTGAAAGAAGCGTTCCGACAGCCCTGTCGGTATTGTTGACCACATAGGATCCTTCAACGCATTCACCTTTCTCAAGCGCTGGGCCCGCTGCTTCGAGCAGCTTCCAGTCAAGTATCTCATCCATCTGGTGGTTTTGATTTTTGGAACAGTAGAGACCTTCCTCTTCTCCACTTCTTTCCCGAAAAATAATCGGGGAGAGGTCAAGGCCGCTGTACTTCCAGTGTTCGACAGTATCTCTGAACTTGAGACAGTCGGCCTGGCCGATCATCTCATTGATGGTTTTAAAACCAAGTTCAGCCATGATTTCGCGCAATCCCTGAACGAGAAATTCAAAAAAGGTGATGACGTGCTCCACCTTGCCGGTATATTTGGCGCGAAGGTCTTCGCGCTGTGTGGCGACGCCGACAGGGCAGGTATTGGAGTGACATTTCCGCATCATGATGCAGCCTTCAACAACCAGAGCGGCGGTCGCCACACCCCATTCCTCTGCTCCGAGCAGGGTGGCCACGGCAAGATCCCTCGAGGTCTTGAGCTGTCCGTCTGTCTGGACAACGATGCGGTTTCGCAATCGGTTTCGTACCAGTGTCTGGTGAGTCTCGGCAAGGCCAAGCTCCCAGGGCAGACCGGCGTGCTTGATAGAGCTGATCGGCGAGGCACCGGTACCACCGTCGTAGCCTGAAATGAGCACCGCATCGGCCTTGGCCTTGCACACCCCGGCGGCAACGGTTCCAACCCCGGTTTCAGAAACAAGTTTGACGTTGATCCGGGCATCACGGTTGGCATTCTTGAGATCGAAGATAAGCTGGGCCAGGTCTTCAATTGAATAGATGTCGTGGTGGGGGGGCGGTGAAATCAGCCCGACACCAGGGGTTGAATTTCTGGTTCGACCAATCCAGCCACTTACCTTGTGCCCAGGCAGGTGACCTCCCTCACCGGGCTTTGCTCCCTGTGCCATTTTTATCTGCAGTTCTTTTGCCTTGCTCAGGTAGTAGCTGTTGACACCGAATCGCCCTGAAGCCACCTGTTTTGTTGCGGAACAGCGGTCATCGCCATTGGGCAGCAGTTTGTAGCGGACCGGATCTTCTCCACCTTCTCCAGAATTCGATTTGCTGCCGATACGGTTCATGGCGATAGCCAGGGTGGTATGAGCTTCCCAGGAGATGGAACCAAATGACATGGCTCCGGTCGCAAACCGCTTGAGAATGTTCTCGGCGGGCTCGACCTCTTCAAGCGGGACCGGTTTCTTCGTGGACTGGAATTCCATCAGTCCCCTGAGGGTGTATGCAGCTTTGCTCTGTTCATCTATTGTTTTGCAATATTCTCTGTATTTTTCAAAGTCCCCCTCCCTGGTTGCTTCCTGGAGGAGGCGGATGGTTGTCGGATTGAAGAGGTGCCGCTCGCCTCCCTGGCGCCAGCTGTAATCCCCCCCTGAATCGAGAACCTTGCCGCCACCGCCACGCAGTGGAAAGCCTTTTCGATGTTTGCGCAGCGTTTCCTCGGCAATCTGGTCGAGGCCTAAGCCCTCAATCCGGCTCACCGATCCACTGAAATAGGTATTGACAACCTCTTGATTGATTCCGAGAATTTCAAAAATCTGGGCCCCCTGGTAAGAAGCCAGCGTGGATATCCCCATTTTAGAGAAAATTTTCATCAGGCCATCGTTGATCGCCTTGACGTAATTGGCAATAACCTCATCGACCGACGCCTCGCCGAGGATACCCTTTTCGCACATGTCGACAAGTGATTCAAAGGCGAGATACGGGTTGACTGCCGAAGCACCATAGCCAAGCAGCGTGGCGAAATGATGAACCTCGCGAACGTCACCGCACTCGACCACGATATCTACCTTCCCGCGTTTTCCGGAACGGATAAGATGATGATGTACCGCGCTTGTTGCGAGAAGGGAGGGAATTGGTGCATGGTCACTGTCCATACCGCGATCAGAGAGCAGAATAATCGAGTAGCCGTCTTCTATCGCATCTTCGGCATATCGGCAAATCCTCGCCAGTGTCTTCTCAAGGCGTCCCTGGAGGCCGTCCGCCTTGAACAGAATCTCCAGCGTTTTGGTCTGGAAATGTTTGTGATCGGCATAACGCAGCTTTTCCAGATGCCTGTTGATCAGTACCGGCTGGGGGATGGCGATCCTGCAGCAATGTTCAGGTGATTCGGTGAGTATGTTTTTAAAACCGCCGACATAGGTTCGCAGGTCCATGATCACTTTCTCACGGATCGGGTCAATCGGTGGATTTGTTACCTGGGCAAACAATTGTTTGAAGTAGTGCGAAAGCTGCTGGGGACGATCGGAAAGGACGGCCAGCGGGTTGTCGGCACCCATTGATCCCAGAGGTTCCTTGCCGTCTCTGCCCATTATCGCGAGAATCTCGCTGAGTTCTTCATAACTGTAGCCGAAGGCCAGCTGACGTTTGAACAATCGTTCCTGGTTAGGCTGCAGGTGTTCCTCAGTGGGTTGTTCCAGGTCATCGAGGTAAATCAGACCATTGTCAATCCACTGGCGATATGGTTGTCGGGAGCAGATATCGTTTTTCAGTTCTTCGTCAGCAATGATACGACCTTCGGCAAGGTCGGCCACGAACATCTTGCCGGGCTGGAGCCTGCCCCTGAATTTTACCGTGGCCGGGTCGATATCGATAACACCAGATTCAGAAGCCATTATGACGGTATCATCGTCGGTAACGCAGTAGCGGGAGGGACGCAGGCCGTTACGATCAAGGGTTGCCCCGACGAGAACACCGTCGGTAAAACAGATTGAAGCCGGGCCGTCCCACGGTTCCATCAGGGCTGAGTAAAACTCGTAAAAGGCTTTCTTGGTCTCACTCATTGTGGTGTGATGCTGCCAGGCTTCGGGGATCATCATCATCAGGACATGAGGGAGCGAGCGACCGCTGAGAACAAGCATCTCAACGACCATGTCGAGGTTGGCTGAGTCAGAGGCACGCTCATCGCAGATCGGAAAAATCATTTCCAGTTCATCACGGCTGAAAGCGCTGCACTTGAGTAGCGCCTCCCTGGCCCGCATCCAGTTAATATTACCCCTGATGGTATTGATCTCTCCATTATGGGCGATATAGCGAAACGGCTGGGCAAGTTTCCAGGATGGAAAGGTGTTGGTCGAGAAACGTGAATGCACAAGGGCAATTGACGAGACCATGCGCTCGTCTTGTAAATCGCCAAAATACAAGGGAACCTGTGCCGTTGTGAACTGGCCTTTATAGTTGATGGTCTTGTGGGATGATGAGATTATGGTGAAATCGTCTCCGCCATCGGCAACGGTCTGGCGGATCTGGTGTTCAGTGTATCTCCTGAGGATAAAGAGTTTTCTTTCAAAGGTGTCGAGGTCCATATCATCGGGGCAGCCGATAAATACCTGCTGGGCATGTGGCTCGGATTCCCTTGATGTCTGTCCGAGGTCTGAATTGTCGCTTGGAACAGGGCGATATCCGAGCAGGGACAAACCAACTTCTTCAATACTGCGATCAAAAATCGCTCTGCATGCTTCGCGGGGACCCTCTTGCTGTGGGAAAAACGTCATGCAGATTCCGTATTTACCAGGTTCCGGGAGTTCAATTCCCTCCAGCGGACAGATATCTGCAAAGAACGCATGCGGCATCTGGATAAGAATTCCTGCGCCATCACCGCTTTTCAAGTCAAAACCGGTACCCCCCCGATGCTCCATTCTAAACAACATAGAAAGTGCGTCGCTGATGATTTTATGACTTTTACGTCCTTTCAGGTTGGCAACAAAACCAATCCCGCAGCTGCTGTGTTCGAATTCAGGCCGATACAACCCTTTTTGCTGTTTACTGTTCATTCGTTATCAATACCTCAACTGGAATATGTGGGATTCTCTACCCTGTCATCTCAAGTGTTGGTGAACATCTTCGACGACATTTTGCAGTATCTGGATAAACTCCTTGTCGGCGGGAGTCAGTTTTCTTTTTTTGTTGTAAATAATACCAAGCGGGCGGGTGAGAGCAAAACCGGCCAGCGGTCGGGCACAGAGCGTTCCTATGTTCAGTTCCCGTTCAAGGGTCGGGCGTGGCAGTATTGACAGGTAATGACTGTCTTCTACAGCACGTTTGATTGCTTCAATATTGTCAAACCTCATGACGATTTGCGGACAGATACCAATCGCTTTCAATCTGTTGTTGATCCTCCGGGAGACAAGAAGGCCGCGGTCAAAGCCGACAAACGACTGACCCTCGAGCCGGGCTGGTGAAATTTCATCCTCGCGAGCTAGTTCGTGGCCTGGTGAGCAGGCGATGACCAGCTCTTCTTCCCCGCAGGAAATCACTTCAATCTCGCGGCGGTTTGGCGGAAAAGAGACGATACCCAGATCAAGTTCATCCTTGAGCACCCGGTCAACGATGATTTCCGGGTGAAGGTACTCAACATGCAGCTCATCGGTCTTATTGCCGGCGCTGAAACGCTCGGTACATTGCGTCATGTAGCAGAAGCCGACTGAATAGATGCTGCCGATCCGCACTTTGCTGCGTATCCTGCCCCTGGAACTGCTGATTTCCCGCTCGAGACGGTCGTAGGCATGCAGTACATCACGGCAGAACTCATAACAGCGGCGGCCGCTTTCGGTGATTTTCCAGGGACGAACTGAGCGATTGATGAGCTCAGTACCCAGCTGTTTCTCCAGGCGGTGAACACTCTGGCTGGCGGTAGACTGGGTGATATTGTTTATCTCCGCCGCCTGCGAGAAACTGTGATGAACGACAACGTCGCAAAATATTTTTAAGGCCTTGAGCTGCATGGCAACATCCTGATATGTGTTGAGGAACACGCAGATTTATACTGTATAAAAATTAATGTCAAGTAGTTTTGGTATTGAAAATATTAATACAAGGAAGAGAGCACATGCACCCACCTGACTGCTGCAGTGAGAGTGGTTGAGCGGGCTGGTAACAGTCGATAGGGGAAAAGCCGGGATTTCTCAGCAATAGGCGAAGTAATAAGCCGATACGAAACGATGGCCGGCAGAAAACAGCGGAGTATTTGAAACGAATAAAAAATCAGCCGCCCGTTAGAGGTGCTGGAAATGAAACAGCCAGGGAACCGTGTTGAAGAAAGTAGGGCTGCCAGACGTTGTCAGTCCGCTGGCCGAGGAGAAACGGTGATTATTTGATGATGTTGCCGAGATTTTTAACCTTGTCTACTTTTTCTTTAACCTCTGCAACTTCCTTGACGCCGGGGATGTCGTTGATAAAGTCCTTGCCCCCGTCTTCAACATCGCTGATTCCTTTTTTAAATGAAGAAATCGCTTTACCAAGTCCTGAGCCGATTTCAGGTAGTTTTTTGCCGCCGAAAACCAGAAAAGCGATACCGAGGATAACGATCAGTTCCGGTGTACCAAGTCCGAACATGGGAACTCCTGGAGAGAGTGAAATGAATAGTTTCAGGTTGCTGTGTCGTTTTTATCTGCCGGTTTTTCTTCGTCGATTTTTTTTGCGTCTTCCTTGTTTGTGGCATCTTTGAAGTTTTTGATTCCCTTGCCTATTCCAGAACCGATCTCCGGCAGCTTGCCCGCCCCGAAAATAATCACGATTATTACCAGTATTACTATGAGCTCAGGCATTCCGAGTCCGAACATATCCTACCTCTATTGAAATCTGTATCTATAAAGTCACCGGTCTATCTGTTTCAAAGCTGAATGTAGAGTAGTATGGCGAGAAAGTCAAGATGCCAAGTGAGCAAGCTGCAAGATCATTTGAGCAGCAGAGAATAACGGTGTACCTCGATGCTGTTACGCTCCGGAGAGTGCTTCCCGCATTGCGCTGATCTTCCTGCCGATATCCTGCATTCGTGAAATGATACTGTCCTCGTCGATTGTTTGAACAATGCGGTCTTCCATGACTACCCTGCCGTTTATGATGGAGTGGATTACGTCTGCGCCCCGGGCGGCATAGACCAGATGTGACGGAAGGTTGTAAAGCGGGGTGAGGTGCGGCTGATTCAGGTCTAAAACGATGCAATCCGCTTGTTTGCCCGGCACGAGGGTGCCGATTCTGTGCTCTGCATGCAGGGCGACAGCGCCGCCTTGGGTTGCAGCATGGAGTGTTGTCTCTGCAGCCATGACCGTCGGGTCGCAAGCGATAGCTTTATGGGTCTTCGCTACAGTGCTCATTTCAGAAAACATGTCGACATCGTTGTTGCTGGCGCTTCCATCGGTGCCGATCGACACGGGAACATTGTGCCTGAGGAGTTCCGGGATCGGGGCGATACCGGAAGCAAGCTTCATGTTGGACTCGATGCAGTGGCTGACACGCACCTGTTTTTCGGAGAGCAGGATAATCTCCTCGTGGTCAAGTTTCACGCAGTGAGCGGCAAGTGTCTGATCGTTGAGTATACCGAGGCCGTCAAGGTGGCGGACCGGAGTGGTGCCGTGCTGCTTCAGGCAGTTTTCGACTTCGGCGTCACTTTCGGACAAGTGGGTGACAAAGAGACTTCCATGTTTATCAGCAAGCTGCCGACAGCGGACCAGCAGCTCCGGCGAACAGGTGTAAACACTGTGGGGATCAACGGTAACCGAAATCAGCGGATGGTTTTCGTAGTCTGAAAACATCTCTTCCACATAGCCGATTCCACTTTCCAGCGGGCCGTAGCATGGCGATGGGAAATCATACAATACTTCTCCAACCCAGCATCTGATTCCTGATTTTTCTGCTGCCCGGGCGACGTCTTTGGCAAACAGGTACATGTCACAGAAGCTTGTCGTCCCGGATTTGATCATTTCAACGATTGACAGCAGGGTGGAATCGTGGACAATCTTCGAGTTTAACTGCGCTTCAATCGGAAAAATGTGCTTTTCCAGCCAGGTCATCAGCGGCAGGTCATCGGCAAAGCCGCGGAAGCATGCCATTGGTGCATGGGTGTGCGTATTGATCAACCCCGGCATGATCAGCCCGTGCGCTTCATGGATTTCACGGGCCAGCGGGTATCGGGAACGAAGGTCGCGGCGGCTTCCTGTTGCAACTATCGTATCACCGGCAATGGCAACCGCACCGTCCCGGACAACATTTTCCCGGCGCCATGTCGGCATCAGGTAACGCCCGGAGACAATGAGCCCTGGAGAATCTATAGCGGTGGTCAT
Organism: Desulfocapsaceae bacterium; assembly: GCA_963675545.2. Lineage (GTDB taxonomy): Bacteria > Desulfobacterota > Desulfobulbia > Desulfobulbales > Desulfocapsaceae > MADRE3. The sequence goes on along the minus strand of CAXXRX010000002.1, from coordinate 4,710,214 downwards.
TGTGTCAGCCATGCTCCGCTGTTATCCTGCTGATTAGCTCAACAACAAGGAGTTCAAGACGAGGTTCTGCAGCCGAAGCGGCTTCAATGATCTGCTTGAGGCTGATCGGCTGCATATTGTCTGGATTGTTGACGTTTGCGATAACAGAAAGACCGACTACCTGCATGCCGCCATGAACGGCGACAATTACTTCCGGAACGGATGACATGCCGACAGCGTCGCCGCCCGCATCCATGAGCCAGCGAGTTTCTGCAGGGGTTTCCAGACTGGGCCCGGGTATGCAGACATATATTCCGGTGACAACGTTTTTAATTCCACTATTGTCCGCGCAGTCAAGTGCTGTCCTGATCAGGTCGGGGGGATAGGCGTGTGAGAGATCGGGAAAGCGTGGTCCCCAGGCATCGACATTGGGGCCCCTGAGGGGGTTTTCTCCGAGGAAGTTGAGGTGATCGCGGATTACCATGATGGTTCCCGGGAGAAAAAGCGGGTTGAGACCTCCGGCGGCATTGGTCAGGATGAGGGTCCTGGCGCCCAGACCGCGGATTACCCTGATGGGGAAGGTAACCTGCCGGGTGTCGTATCCTTCGTAATAATGGAATCTGCCGGAGAGGATGATGACTGGCACATTGTTGAGCAAGCCGATAATCAGCCTACCCTCATGACTTGATACGGTGGAGCGGGGGAAAAATGGTATGTCGGCGTAGTCTATCGACTGTGTTACGGTTACCTGCCCGGCGAGACTGCCCAGTCCGGTGCCAAGCTGAATTGCAATCTCGGGCGGCGCGGAAATAAATTTTCGTAAAAAGGCAACAGCTTCGTTAACCTGGTCAATGTAAACTGAAATATCGCTGGTCATTGCCGGCTGATACCGTGTTCTTCCAAATAGGCCATGATCTTTCTGGTATTCGGCTCCATGAATTCACACCGGGAATCCTTCGCCATTATCGCGGCAAGGGCAGGGGGCAGTTTTACTGGGCTGTTGATGGCTTTTTCCACCGTGCTTCCAAATTTAGCCGGATGTGCGGTTGCCAGGCAGACAACTGGAACCCCCTGCTTGCGGACATTCAGAGCTGCCCGAACACCGACTGCTGTATGGGGGTCGAGCGTATAGTCATGTTTGCTGAAAAAGAGGGCTATCGTTTCAAGGACTTCTTTTTCCGATACCGAGGCCGCCAGGAAATCTCTTCGTATATGCTCCAGATATCCGTTGAGGTCCAGCCGCCCCTCCTGGTGAAACCGTTTCATCGCCTCTTTTACCCGCGAGGGCTCTTCGTCATAGAGGTAGTAGAGGTAACGTTCAAAATTGGAGGCCGCCTGGATATCCATGGACGGGCTTGTGGTTTGCCTGACCTTGGCGAGTGAATAGTCTCCGCTGCTGACAAAGCGGCAGAGGATATCATTTTCGTTAGTGGCCAGGATCAGCTTGTTGATAATGCCTTCAGGAAGCATTTTCTTGGCAATGTAGCCGGCAAAGATATCCCCGAAATTACCTGTCGGTACAGAAAATGCGCAGGACCGCACATCTTCGTGGGCGGTGATATGCAGACAACTGTGAATATAATAGACGACCTGGGCCAGTACCCGCGCCCAGTTGATCGAGTTGATGGCCCCGAGCTGCATGTTTGATTTGAATTCGGTATCGGTGAAGATGTTTTTTATGATTGCCTGAGCATCATCAAAGGTACCGTCTATGGCGATGTTATACACATTGGCATCCAGGACGGTGGTCATCTGTTTTTCCTGGACAGGGCTGATACGCTTGTGCGGGTGAAGGATGAAAATGTTCATTCTTCTTTTGCCGCGAATTCCATAAATGGCAGCACTGCCGGTATCGCCCGAGGTGGCGCCGATAATGTTCATGACCCGGTCGTCGCGTTCGAGCAGATATTCGAAAAGATTACCGAGGAACTGGAGGGCGATGTCCTTGAATGCCAGCGTCGGGCCGTGAAAGAGTTCTAAGATGTGCAGATCGTCGAGGTGAACAAGGGGGGTGATGGCCGTGTGGCTGAAAGCTGTATAGCTTTTCTGGATGAGGTTTTTGAGGTCGGCAGCAGGTATATCGTCAATGAATCTGGACATGACCTCAAAGGCCAGGTCCTGGTAGGAATGTTTACGCCATGATTCAAATGTTTCAGTATCGATACGGGGAATGGCGCGTGGCAGCAGCAGGCCGCCGTCATCTGCAAGGCCCATCATTACAGCTTCGGTAAAACCAATGGAGGAGATCCCTCCTCGCGTACTGAGATATTGCATAGTCGTGCCTGGATTAGTGTACGATCTTGTTATTGACCCGGAAGCGGTTCCGGATCAACCGTTCCTTGACCCTGGCGCTCATTTTTTTTCAGAGCGCTTCAACGCGGGGGGCATCGTGCCACAGTCCTTCAAGATCATAAAAGTCCCGCTGCTCATTGTAGAAAACATGAACGATAACATCACCGAAATCGAGAAGCACCCATTTACCTTCCTGCAGACCCTCTGCCCGGGTTGTCTTTATTCGCTTTGAACGCAGTTCGCCTTCAAGTGCTTCGGCAAGGGCCTGGACATGTCTGGTGGAGCGACCACTCATAATGACAAAAAAATCGGTAAACGAGGACATTTCCCGAACATCGAGGACAATAACATCTTCGGCCTTGTTATTGTCACCAATGTGGGAACAGATACGGGCGAGTTCCATACCATCGAGGTTCTGGTACTCTTCTTTCAATTGTTTCATATTTACTTTGTGCCGTTAAATGATGTAAGTGTCAATTCTTTTTGTTGTTCTTCTGTGACTTCCGGGGCGGAAACTCAAAACTGATCTTGCCGGTTTTGTCGAGAAGCAGGTAGGCGTCAAACGGTCGTTTTTTCTTGGAGATAAAGCCCTTTATCAATGATGTCTTGCCGTTGCCGAGCAATTGTTGTACATGTTCCGGCACTATTTCTTTTAAAAGGATTATCTTGCTGATTTTAAGTCCATTCTTCTGGTCATTTTCAAGGGCGGAGGATGACATGTAGCCGGTCTCTGTTTCATAGACCTCCGTCTGGTCTATCGGAGATTTTCCGAGGGAGCCGGATTGTTTGATGGAATCGATATCCAGATCAGCCGTTGAGTCGGCAAAGAGAAAGTCGACCTTGTTGTTTTTCAACCTGATGGAAGCGGTGAACGGCTTGCCTTTTTTTGAGCGGAAGTCTCCATACGGGCCGATGGTTTCGCCATTTAACAGGGCGGTTATTTCCGGCAGTTTCATTAATCGTCCGCCCAGTATTTTGCGGATACTGATGGCATCGTCTTCACTGACATAGGACGTCGGAGTTTCGTAGAATTCTTTGTTGTTGATCGGGCTGAATGGTGCTTTTGTACGCTCTTTGGAGTCATCGAAGTTCTTGATCCTCTCAGTTACCTGCACTGTCAGATCCCTGATTTCCTTCATGAACCGGCTTCTGGTGAAAGAACCTTTAAGAATCCTGCTGAGTTTGTATTCCCACTCTCCGGTCATTTCAGGCGAGGCCAGAACGTCAATTTTCATCGCTTCAAGCAGGCTGAGCAGTTCAAATGCCTTTCCGGTTGGAGCGAGTTCCTTGCCTTCCCTGACCAGGTATTTTTCATTGATCAGTTTTTCAATGATGGCAGCACGCGTGGCAGGTGTGCCGAGTCCCCGCTCTTTCATCGCCTCAGCCAGCTCTTCGTCGTCGAGCAGTTTGCCGGAATTTTCCATGGCCGACAGCAGCGTCGCTTCAGAGTAACGGGGAGGTGGTTTTGTTTCGAGGTTCTCCTGTTTGATGTCGGTACAGGTGACGTCAGCTGCTGCCGGAATCGGCTTGAGCATTCCTGCCCCGGTTTCAGCTTTTCCCTGGAGGTAGATTGCTTTCCAGCCGGCTTCCACGAGGATTTTGCCCTCGGTGAGAAATGTTTCTTTATCAACCATCGAAATTCTTCTGGTATTCAGGTAACGGGCGGGCGGGAAAAAGATGGCCAGGAAGCGTTGGACAACCATGCGGTATATTTTCAGTTCGGCATCGCTGAGTCCGGCTGGTATCCTGTTGGTTGGAATGATCGCATGGTGGTCGGAGACCTTGGCGTTGTTGAATATCCGTTTGTCGGCTCTGACATATTTCTTGTCAAGGATGGTCTGCGCATAAGCTCCGTACTGCCATGATTTCTGGGTTGAAACCACGGACGACACAGTTTTCCGGTAATCTTCGGGCAAATGTCTGGAGTCGGTGCGGGGATAGGTAAGCGCCTTGTGCCGCTCATATAATGCCTGGGCAAGGGTAAGGGTGTTCTTGGCTGAAAAGCCATAGCGGGAATTCGCCTCCCGCTGTAGCGATGTCAGGTCGTAGAGCTGTGGGGCACTCTGGCTGGTTTCCTTGCTGGTGTCTGTTACCTTGGCCGGTTTGTTCAGACAGCGTCCGGCGATCTCCCCGGCTTTTTCAGGATCCCATATCCGGTCAGCCTTTTTCTCGGGGTTGTCGCTGTCTTTCTTGAACGCCGGGTCAATCCACTTACCGGTATACTGCTCGTCTGCAAACGAGAAGGTCGCAATGAGGCTCGTGTAGGACTGCGGTTCAAAATTCAGACGCAGCTGTTCCCTGCTTACCAGAAGGGACAAGGTCGGCGTCTGGACCCTGCCGCAGGGAGTCAGGAAAAAACCGCCAAAACGGGAATTATAGGCTGTCAGGGCCCGGGTTGCATTGATGCCGATGAGCCAGTCGGATTCAGAGCGGCACAGCGCGGTATCTTCAAGCGTCAGCATTTCGGAATCGTCACGCAGCGATGATAAACCTTTTCTGATTGCTTCGTCTGTCATCGACTGCAGCCACAACCTCTTCACCTGTTTGGCGGCAACCGATTTGTTCCTGACGTAATTAAGAATGTATTTGAAGATGAGCTCACCTTCGCGACCGGCGTCACAGGCGTTGATGATCAGTGAAACATCTTTTCGCCTGATCAGCTTCTGCAGCGCGTTGAGCTGTGATTTTGTCGAGTCCAGCCCTTTGAGAGGAAAGGTTTCCGGTAATATCGGCAGGTCAGCCATGTTCCATTTTTGAAAACGCGAATCAATCTCTTCAGGATAGCAGATTGAGACCAGGTGACCAACTGCATAAGAAACGATATAGTCGCTGCCTTCGTAGTGCGTTCTGCTCTTTTTGAAAGATCCGGGGAGGACTTTGACCAGGTCGCCGGCGACACTCGGTTTTTCTGCAATTATCAAGGTTTTTGTGCTCATCTGGTTGCCAATAGAGTTGTCTTTGATACCGGGGATTTATGTTCCACGCCGGGTAAAAATACCTGTACACTGTTTCTCTGAAACGGGATAAACCTGCAGCAAAGCAATAAATAGCAGCAATGATGATAAAGGTATCCGACCGGGTGGGTAATTTTGTTCAATTTGACAGACGTTGTATTAACCGTTCAGTTATTTGTCAATCTTAAAGTACGCTTCCGGCGGTCGGTGATGCTCACCCACTCGGTATTTAACAGATTGATATTACGTTTTTATTTTTGCACTATCAAAATGTTTTTAGAGCAGCGCTTTGGTGTGTCCTGCAGATAGCCTGCGTTAAATGTGACAGCAGAAATGAAGTGCCGGCAGCTGCCTGACGATAATTGGTGGGGATGTGTTGTGATGTTTCGATCCCGTTTCTGGTTCTTGACAAGATTTCAATAGTGTGTTTAATTAGCACGGTTATGGATGAATAAATTGGATTGACGCGGGTATAGCTCAGTTGGCAGAGCGCAAGCTTCCCAAGCTTGAGGTCGCGAGTTCGACCCTCGTTGCCCGCTCCATTAAGGTTGCCGGACGTTTTACGAGATGCTTCCTTTGTTTTCATCCAGAGCGGTTATACCTGGCGTACATGCGTACAGACAGGCGATTGAAAGTGGGCTCTGCCCGCTTTTTTTTATGGTTAAATGACTGTTGTTCAGAAAGTGACGGCACGATTGAGCCCTGTATGGGAAAAGCGTTCATGACTGATGTGGTAACAGAGAGAATCCGGGAGTTTGCCGAAGCACTATTACCTTCCATGGGGCTTGAGCTTTACGATGTCCATTACCGTAGAGAAGGTCACGGCTGGGTCGTGCGGCTGGTTATTGACAGCATCACCGGAGTCAGGCTCGACGATTGTTCCCAGGTCAGCCGGGAACTGAGTGACTTCCTTGATGTTGAGGATCTCATCGATCATGCCTATAATCTTGAGGTGTCTTCACCCGGAGCTGAACGAACTTTGCGTAATCCGGCCGAGTGCAGCCGTTTTACGGGATCTAAAATACGCCTGAAAATGAAAGAAGAAGTTAATGGCCAGCGTGTGCTGACCGGAACACTTGAAGCTGTCGTGGAAGAAAACCTTGTGGTTGTCACTGAAGACGGGGAAAAATACGAATTTCCCTGGGAGAACATAAAAAAAGCTCGTCTGACGCTGTAGCAAACAGCATGAATACAGCCCAGACAACAGAAATGCAGGACCGTAACTGGGACCGGAAGCGCTTATTTCGAGGTAAAATAAATGATATCGGATTTGAAACGTATCATCGATCAGATTAGCAGGGATCGCGGGTTTGACAAAAATCTTCTTGTTGAAGCTATCGAGGAGGCAGTTGCTTCGGCAGCACGGAAAAAACTCGGCAGCAGGCGGGATATAGAGGTCCGTTACAATGAAGAGTATGGTGAAGTTGAGGTGTTTCAATTCCGCAGTGTCGTGGAAAACGCTGTGGATGAACAGACGGAAATCAGTCTCGAGGAAGCCAAGATTCTTGACCCGGAGGTCCAGCTCGGCGATGAGCTTGGCGAAAAGATGGAGAATATAACCGACCTGGGACGCATTGCAGCCCAGTCAGCCAAACAGGTTATTATCCATCGGATGAAAGATGCCGAGCGCGAAGTGATCTTTGATATGTTCAAGGATCGTCAAGGTGAGGTCGTCAGCGGCATAGTCCAGCGATTTGAGCGGGGTAATATGATTATCAACCTCGGCCGTACGGACGCAGTTTTACCAAAAGATCACCAGATCCCCAAACGCTCATTCAAGCAGGGTGACAGGATACGTGCCTATCTGATGGAGGTGCGCCAGAACAGCAGGGATTCCCAGCTTGTGTTGTCGCGGACGGCCGATGAATTTCTGGCCAAGCTTTTTCAGATGGAGGTTCCGGAGATTGCCGAAGGTATCGTCAGGATCATGGGTGTCAGCAGGGAACCGGGGTTCAGGGCAAAGATTGCCGTCAGTTCCAGCGAGTCAGACGTCGATCCGGTAGGTGCCTGTGTCGGAATGAAGGGGTCCCGGGTGCAGAATGTTGTGCAGGAGCTCCAGGGTGAACGCATCGACATCGTCACCTGGAGTCCGGATCCGGCAAAGTATGTCTACAACGCACTGGCTCCAGCTCATGTGAGTATGGTCCGGGTTGATGAAGACGCCAACTCGCTGCTCGTTGTCGTTCCCAATGATCAATTGTCTCTGGCGATTGGTCGGCAGGGACAGAATGTCCGCCTTGCCTCGCGGCTGATGGGTTGGCGTATCGACGTGAAGAGCGAACAGCGCTATGCAAATCTTGAGGATGCCGGCTACCAGAGTCTGCTGAAAATTGCCGGGATTGATGAGTCGCTTGCCGACCAGTTCTTTGCAAAAGAGATTAAATCCGCGGCCGACCTGTCGAAAGCCGCCGTTGAAGACCTGATAATAATCAGGGCCATTAACGATGATTTTGCGCAGCAATTGATAGACGCTGCAGCCAGGGTTGCCGCCGAGGAGCCCTTGAATATTGAAGAGACTGAAGAGACGGGCGATACTGCGCCGGATGTCGGGGGTGATCTGCCGGTTGAGGAAAGCAGGGAGGATGAACCCGGGATTTCCGAAACGAAAGCAGACGCTGAAGAGAAGTGAGCAGCAATGAAACATCAGCCGGAACGGACATGTATTGTGTGTCATGGAAAATTTTTTAAAAAAGATCTGGTTCGTTATGTGTGGAAAGATTCCGGGCTTTGCGCTGACAGTAAACAGGTGATGGTTGGACGGGGCAGCTATTGCTGCAACAGCGACACTTGTCGGGTGCAGGCACTTTCGGAAAGACGGGTAAAACAGGTATTTCGCCTTGATAGCAAGAGGTCTTACGTTAAGAAATTGCAGACGGGGGCCGGATTATCCGGTACCGGTTGTAGATAACAGAAAGATGGTTTTTCAGGAGTAAGGGATGAGCAGGGTTAGGATTTATGAGCTGGCAAAAGAAGCAGGGATGAGCAGTAAGGCACTTGCGGATAAATTGATCGCCGGCGGCTACGATATCAAAGGTCACAGTTCCACGGTCGATGAAGAGACTGCCGATCAGATCCGCAAGACGATGCTTCACGATACCAAAACCGAACTGGTCGAAAAAAGAATTGATGCTCCTGAAGGCTCAACAACGGTTATCAGGCGACGGGCAACAATTATACGGCGCAGACCGAAAGTCGAAGCCGGCGTTGACGACGAGACTGCCCGGCCGGAACCGGTTGCTGGAGACGATGCTGAAACTGCAGTAAAAGCTGCGCCTGTAGAGGAAGCAGACTCCGGTGCTGCAGCACCGGAAGTGGTTGAGAACAAAGAGCCCCAAGTTGACGATATCGAACCTGACATTCCTGCTGAAACGGATGACGAATCCGTGGCAGAAAAAGTCCAGACGACTGAAGAACCTGTTGCAGCCGCTGCCGATGCGGATGCTGTTGACCTCCAGGACAGTGAAGAGGAAAAAAGCGATGACGAGCTGAAGGCTGTCGGGAAGGGGAAAAAGAAAGAGAAGAAGCAACCCAAAGTTGAACGAAAGACGGTGGCCCGTGTCGTCGGTACCATCGAACTGCCGATAGAAGAAGAGGCCGAAAAAGAGGCCCGTCCCCGCTCGAAAAAAGGCGGTAAATCAACGGCTTCAAGGTCTACCAGGCCTAACCTCAGCAATGTGATTCCCGGTGACACCATCGGCGAGGGCGGTGAGCGCGGCAGGAAAAAGGGCAAGCGCGGCGCTGCCGATGATGATGATCGGGATCGACGCGGAAAAGGGGTTCGCAAGGGCAAGAAGAGTGTCAAATTCACCCATTTCGACAGTGATTACCAGCGTGGTGGAAAAAGGGGAAAACGAGGGAGAGGGCGTCTTGAGAGAAATGTGTCGCCATCTACCATCGAGATGAAGGCCAGTAAGAAGAAAATTACCATTTACGACACGATCACCGTCGGTGATCTTGCCGCAAAAATGAAACTCAAGGCCAACGAAGTTATCGGTAAGCTGATGGGCCTCGGTGTCATGGCGACCATGAATCAGGCGGTTGATGTCGATACGGCCACCTTGATCGCCAATGACTTCGGTTATGAAATAGAACAGGGAATGACTGAAGAGATCGGTGTTCAACTACTCGAGGCCGAGCAGGAAGGAGGCGATACGAAACCCCGTTCACCGGTGGTAACGGTCATGGGGCATGTCGATCATGGTAAAACCTCCATCCTGGATGCCATCAGGAAAACCGATGTCGCTGAAGGTGAGGCAGGTGGTATTACCCAGCACATAGGTGCCTACCATGTGCGCTCCAAAGCCGGGGATGTGACGTTTGTCGACACACCAGGCCATGCCGCATTTACCCAGATGCGTTCCCGTGGTGCGCAGATTACCGATCTTGTTATCCTGGTTGTTGCCGCTGATGACGGAGTGATGGACCAGACCAGGGAAGCGATCAACCATGCCCAGGCGGCAAATGTTCCGATTATCGTGGCGGTTAACAAGATCGATAAGGAAAATGCCGATCCTGATCGGGTCAAGCGTGAGCTTGCCGAACTTGACCTGGCACCGGAAGAATGGGGTGGGCAGACAATTTATTGTGAAACCTCGGCGAAAAAGAATATCGGCATTGACGGCTTGATGGAAAATATCCAGTTGCTCGCCGAGATGCTCGAGCTGCGTGCAGATGCGACACGTAAGGCCAAAGGCCGCGTCATCGAAGCGAAACTTGACCGGGGCCGTGGCCCCGTTTCCACCGTTCTAGTGCAGGAAGGGACACTCCAGATCGGAGACAGTTTTGTCGTCGGTCAGCACAGCGGCAAGGTTCGTGCGATGTTTGACGATAAGGGCCGCCCCATCAAGAGTGCCGGTCCGACGATCCCGGTCGAGGTCCAGGGCTTGTCGGGAGTACCGCTTGCCGGGGATGAATTCGTGGTTGTCACCGATGAACGGATGGCCAAGAGCGTCAGCCAGGTACGGACCATGAAGGCCAGGGAATCAGAACTTGCCGCAGGCAGCAAGATCTCGCTCGACAAGCTGTTTGAGAAGATGAGCGAGGGAGATGTCCAGGAACTGCGGGTGATTATCCGCTCCGATGTCCAGGGTACGCTCGAAGCATTTGCCAAAGCTGCTGAAGACCTCTCAACCGACGAGATCAAGGTTCGGGTGCTTCATGAGGGGACCGGTACGATTACGGAATCGGATATTCTGCTGGCCTCGGCTTCAGAGGCCATCATCATCGGTTTCAATGTTCGGCCTTCCGTCAAGGTTAAGGAACTTGCTCTCCAGGAAAATGTTGATGTCAGGTCTTATGATGTCATCTATCATGCGCTTGATGATATCAGGAAGGCGATGGTCGGAATGCTCGATCCGACCTTTGAGGAAGAGGTTATCGGTACTGCGGAGATACGGGATACCTTCAGCGTTCCGAAGGTCGGGACTATTGCCGGCTGTTTTGTTTCCGACGGTAAAATACAGAGAAACGCCCGGGTTCGGGTTTTGCGTGACGGGGTGGTTGTTTATACTGGAAAGATAGGTTCACTCAAACGCTTCAAAGATGACGCCAGAGAAGTTGCCGCCGGTTATGAATGCGGTATCGGGGTTGAAAATTACAATGACCTGAAGATCGGAGATCATCTCGAGGCTTTTGTCATGCAGGAAGTTGAAGCAACCCTCGATTAATGGGTATGATCATGACTGCAGAGTGGCATCCGAAACAAGAACTTGAATCGTTTGATATCGGCAGAAAACAGGGGCCAAAGCGCTCCGCACGTGTTGCCGATGTTATCAAAAACGAGTTATCTGTGCTCATTATTCAGCGGGTGAGAGATCCCAGACTCAGAGATATCAGCATCAGCCGTGTCGAGCTATCCGATGATCTGCGGCACGCAAAAATATATTACACGTCGCTTCATGGCAGTTCCGATTCCGAGGCTGTAAAGAAAAGACTCGTTAAAGCTGGAGGCTTCATGCGCAGTCACCTGGCAAAAGTACTCAATCTGCGTTTTACACCGGAACTTCATTTCTGGTATGATGAGACGGTAGAAAAAGTTGAGGAAATGGAGCGCCTGCTTGCGGAAATAGCAAGGAAAAGAAATGAGCGAGAAAATAATACCTGATGAGATTCTGCAGATCATCGCAGAGAAGGATAATTTTGTCCTGCTGACCCATGTTCACCCCGATGGCGATGCGCTTGGCTCATTGCTCGGTCTCGCAGACATTCTCGATGGGCTTGGCAAACGTGTCTTTGCCTATCTCGATGAGCCGGTTTCCCACATTTATGATTTCCTGCCCGGTTGCTCCCGCGTCTGCAACAGCCTCGGTGAACTGCATCAATTTCTCGACGAGGCAGGTCCCGACATTGCCGCGATTGCGCTTGACTGCGGCGAGGCCGACCGGCTTGGAGAGACGAAGAATCGACTGTTGAAAATAGAACCGTTCATCGCTGTCGATCATCATCTTTCCCATCGGAACTACGGCGATTATCGCTGGATTGATCCGGGTCGCAGTTCGACCGGAGAGATGGTTTATGAGATCTGTGAAGCGCTCGAACATACTCCTTCCTACAACTGTGCGTTTGCACTTTATGTGGCGATCGTAACCGATACCGGCTCTTTCAAGTATGAATGCACCCGGTCGCGGACCCTTGAGATTGCCGGCAGGCTCCTGGAACGCGGCGTTAAGCCCGAAAAGGTGGCCAGTTATCTCTACGATAATTTCACACCCCAGCGTTTTAAGCTGATGGAAATGGTTCTCGGAACCCTCGAGCTGCACGAAAAAGACACAATTGCACTCATCCATGTGACTCGCGATATGTTTGAAAAAAGCGGGGCAGTGGTGCAGGATGTGGAAGGATTTGTCGATTACCCCCGCTCTCTTCAGTCGGTCAAATTTGCGATCTTTTTGAAAGAGGGAAAAGATGATGTTGTCTCGGTAAGCCTCAGAGGCAAGGGTGACTGCGACGTGGCAGCCATTGCCAAACATTTCGGGGGTGGTGGCCACCGTAATGCCGCAGGCTGTCGCTTTACCGGTGTTTCGATAAAAGAGGTACGAAAAAACCTGCTGGAATATTGCCATTCTCTTATTGCCAAGTCTTCCTGACTGATTATTATCGCCTTAGTGGAATGTTACCATGATAGATTGTCCTGAGGCCGGGGTGTTGCTTGTCGATAAACCGGTCGGTGCAACCTCGTTTGCAATGGTTCGAGCCGTTCGAAAGATCTTCGGGATTAAAAAAGTCGGGCATGCCGGAACACTCGATCCGTTTGCGACGGGGCTGCTCATTGTCTGTATCGGCCGGCCCGCCACCAAATTGATTTCTCAGTTCATGGATGGTGACAAGGAGTATCTGGCGACGCTGAAGCTCGGCGCCCGCTCCTCAACACAGGATCCCGAGGGCGATATCAGGCCGGGAATATGGGATGAAAAATATAGTGGTGAGCTGATATCATCTGTTTTGAGCGGGTTTGTCGGGGAAATAATGCAGACTCCACCTGCTTTTTCGGCATTGAAGCACAAAGGAAAGCCCCTTTACCACTACGCTAGAAAAGGTGTGCCGATAACAAAGGAACCACGCAACGTGCACATTCATAGCCTGGAGTGGGAGGACCAGAGATCCTCTGTGGACAATGGCAACCCGTATATAACTATCAAGGTGGTATCCGGCAAAGGAACCTATATCAGGGCTCTGGCAGCCGATATAGGTGATAATCTCGGGTGTGGAGCGTACCTGACGTCTCTGCGACGGACGCGAAGCGGCTGCTTTCTCGTGGAAGATTCACTTGACGGCACTGCTTTTTCAAGGCCTGAACCTTTGGAAACGGCACAGAAATACCTGCTATCTGTCGGAGATGTACAGAATTTGTTGCAATAGTCTGATGAAATGGCTACTATGTTTTGTTTTCAACACGAAACTGTGCGGCATGGAGCGTTTTAGGACAAAACGTTTTGGCGACAGGAGACAGAGTGAATTGAACCATACGATAAATGACGTTGTTTAAGGATATTGGAGGTTAGTTGTGGCACAGACGGCTGTAAAGAAAAATGAGATAATCGAAAAATTCAAGACCCATGATTCCGATACCGGATCTTCAGAAGTTCAGATTGCGCTTCTCACCGACAGGATCCAATATTTGACTGAGCATTTCAAGACCCATAAGAAAGATCATCATTCCCGACAGGGGCTGCTCAAGCTCGTTGGTCAGCGCAGAAGTCTGCTCGATTATCTCAAGAACAAAGATATCGGCAAGTACCGGACACTGATCGAGGAGCTGGGTATACGTAAGTAATCCTGCCTGACAGGTACCTTATTTATCTCCGTTGATAGGTGATGCCTCCGGACACATTGAGCGGGTGGTATCTCTGAAGGAGACAGATCTCATTTACCCGGGGAGTGTATTGGTACTCGCAGCGCGCAATGGGCTTCCCGGATCGCTTCTCTCAGCGCCACAACCTGGTGCCGTTTCTTGACTAACTGTTATGGTGAATACCGAAACAGTTACTATAATTTAAATATACTATTTACAAATACGTAAAGCAGGCCGGTGGATAATCCGGTCAATACATCAACGGTACTGTTGAGCAGAACCGTAACTGGAGAAATTATGATGAAAAATGTTGAAGTTGTTATCGGAGGCAGAACCATTTCCCTTGAAACAGGCAAGCTTGCCAAACAGGCGTCTGGATCGGTGGTTGTCAGGAGCGGAGACACTGTTGTTCTGGTGACCGCAGTAGGGGATAAGGTCAACAAACCTGAACTTGGATTTCTGCCGCTGACGATTGAATACCAGGAAAAGCTTGCCTCGGTAGGACGAATACCCGGTAACTATTTTCGCAGGGAAATCGGCAGGCCCAGCGAGAACGAAGTGCTGACCTGCAGAATTATAGACCGGCCGCTCAGGCCGCTTTTTGCTGACGGGTATTGTGCCGAAACACAGGTTATCGCTTCAGTGCTCTCTGCCGATCAGGAACATGATCCTGATGTACTGGCACTCACCGGTGCAAGCTGTGCGCTGATGTTGTCCGACATCCCATTTGCTGGGCCGGTTGCCGGTGGCAGGGTCGGTTATATTGATGGACAGTACGTGATGAACCCGAGTAGTTTCGAGTTGCAGGAGTCGGCGATGGATATCGTTGTAGCCTGTACTGAAAAAGCTGTCGTGATGGTCGAGGGGAAGGCGGCTACGCTGTCAGAAAGTGTTGTCCTCGAAGCAATTTTTTATGCGTTTGAACAACTTCAGCCGCTCATTACTGTTCAAAAGGACATGCAGGCCTCAAACGGTAAACAGAAGCGAGCTGTTGAAGCACCTCAAATCGATGAAGAACTCTATCAGCGAATCGCAGAGATTGCAGCCGGTGATATGGCTGAGGTGATTTCCACCGTTGACAAGCTCGAACGGGGAGAAAAATATGACGATCTCAAAAGCAGGCTCAAGGAACAGCTCGACAGTAGTGGTGAGCGGGGCAATGAGATCTCGGAGCTGCTCTCAAAATATCGCAAGACCGAGATGCGCAGCAAAATTGTCAACGAGTCCATTCGTATAGACGGACGGGCGTTCGACCAGGTGCGAGAGATCAGCTGCGAAGCCGAATACCTGCCGCGCACCCATGGTTCCGCACTGTTCACCAGGGGTGAAACCCAGGCGCTGGTCACCGCAACGCTGGGCAGCGAGCGTGATATGCAACGGATCGAAACCCTCTCAGGTGAGGAGAACAAGCGGTTCATGCTGCATTACAACTTCCCGCCGTTCTGTGTCGGTGAAGTACGTCGGCTGAGCGGTCCTTCCCGCCGGGATATCGGTCATGGCACGCTCGCCATGCGTGGTCTTGAGGCGGTTCTTCCCGATGTTGCTGATTTTCCCTACTCAATCAGGGTTGTTTCCGAGGTGCTCGAGTCAAACGGCTCCTCCTCCATGGCCACGGTATGCGGGGGCAGTATGGCCCTGATGGATGCCGGCGTGCCTATTAAAACCCCGGTTTCCGGTATTGCCATGGGTCTGATCAAGGAAAATGACAAGGTTGTCGTACTTTCCGATATCCTTGGAGACGAAGATCATCTCGGCGATATGGATTTCAAAGTTGTCGGTACCGCTGAAGGTATTACCTCGCTGCAGATGGACATCAAGATCGACGGTGTTGATCGTGCTATCATGAGCCAGGCCCTTGAGCAGGCAAAAGCCGGCAGAATGCATATTCTCACAGAGATGCTCAAGGGAATTTCCGAAACGAGATCAGAGATGTCTGAGTTTGCCCCTAAATATTATGTTCACCAGATCAATCCTGACAAGATCAGGGACATAATTGGCCCGGGCGGTAAGGTTATCAAGGAATTGTCTGCAGAATATGATGCGAAAATAGAGGTTGATGACAGCGGTACAGTCAAGGTTTTCACCTCAAACGGTACAAATCTTGATGAACTGATGAACAGGATCAAAGCAATCACCGCGGAACCTGAAGTCGGTGCCATTTACAAGGGCACGGTCAAAACCATCAAGGATTTTGGCGCATTTGTTGAAATTCTTCCAGGAACTGACGGTCTTGTCCATATTTCGGAACTCGATACCTCGCGTGTCGGCAAAGTTACCGACGTGGTCAAGGAAGGTGATGAGATTGAGGTGAAAGTCCTGGAAATCGATAATCGCGGGCGCATTCGCCTGAGTCGCAAGGCCCTTCTTTCCTAGGGTATCTGTAGTAAGATGATGAAGGCCGGCTGAGAAATCAGACCGGCCTTTTTTTATGGCGGGTTAGTATTATGTCCAATCACATTCAGGCTGAGCCGGTCATTAAATTGAAATGGCTGGACAGTGAGGGGCGCAGGGATCTGCATATTCCTGCCTACACGACTGCAGGATCTTCAGGGATGGATGTCCGTGCGGCACTTGACAGGGATATCGCAGTTGAACCCGGAGATATCGTGCTGGTGCCAAGCGGATTTGCTGTTGAAATCCCTCAGGGATTTGAGGTGCAGGTGAGACCGCGAAGCGGGCTGGCAATAAAACATGGAATTACTATCGTGAATGCGCCGGGAACCATAGACTCCGATTATCGTGGCGAGATCAAAATTGGCCTGATTAACCTGGGACGAAACCGCTTTACAATCCGTCGCGGTGATCGCATCGCCCAGCTGGTTGTTTCGCCGGTGGCCAGGGCACGTCTTGAAGAAGTTGACAGGCTTGATCCGAGCACACGGGATTCCGGCGGCTTCGGACACACGGGTGTGCGCTGATGCTGTTTTCCGTGCTGGGAAGCGGCAGCCGGGGCAATAGTGTCTATATTGAAAGCGGCAGCACGGCGATACTCATCGACGGCGGGTTTTCAGGCAAGGAGATTACCCGCAGGCTCGCGACAATCGGCAAGACGATCGACTGTCTGGATGGAATATTTGTAACTCATGAGCATCATGACCATATTGATGGTGTCGGTGTCATGTCACGAAGATGCTCGCTGCCGGTATTTGCGAATGAAGGAACGTTCCGAGGCGCTGAAAAACGGTTGAAAAAACTGTTCAGTCGAAATGAATTCAATACCGGCGATACCCTTCCTTTCAGGGATCTGCAGGTACGTTCTTTCGGCGTTTCCCACGACACCAATGATCCCGTCGGTTTTATCATCAGAGACGGCAGCCACTCTTTAGGCTACTGCACCGACACCGGTATCGTTTCAACACTTGTTGCCGGCAGGCTGCAGGATCTTGACGGTCTTGTCCTGGAGTTCAACCATGATCCCACCATGCTGAAAAACGGGCCGTACCCACCGTCACTGCAGCAGCGTGTCCGTTCAAACCAGGGGCATCTTGCCAACGGAGTCTCGGCACAACTGCTCAAAACGGTAGCCCACGCAAAACTGCAGTACGTAATACTTGCCCACCTGAGCGAGACCAACAACCTGCCCGAAATTGCCTACCGAGCAGCCGCCGCAGCCCTTCCTGAATCCCTGCAAAAAGAAATACTCAAAGTTTCAGACCAGGACCAGCCGACCCCCCTGCTCAGAATAACCTGAAAATGCAAAAAAACGGGGTCAGGCGCCTTTTTTTGCGTTTCCTGTTGTTGTGGCTTATACAGGCTGGAGCGACAGCTCGTGCATTGGCATGATCTTGATTCCCATGGCTTTGACTTTCTGGATTGAATCCCAGGCGGCAACGGCATCGAGGTGAACACCGGGACAGACTGCTGGTCCATTTACAGGGAAATTTTTGCTGTTGCAGCAGAATCCGGTTATTACTATCGGTCCTTCAGCGGTGTCGACAACTACCGAGAGAGTTCCAAGCGTATGCCCCGGCATGTGCAAGACTTCAAGACCGGGCAGCAGTTCGCTATCTCCAGCAAGTTCAGAAAAAGTGATGCCTTCGATGAAATACTCGTCATACCGATGATCGATGGGGTGGGGGTTTTTGCAGAAGGAAAGCTCATCACGATGGGCATAAAAGAGAGCGTTACTGAAATGCGAGTTATTACCGCAGTGATCATCGTGAAGGTGTGTATTTATAACAATCCCTATGTCCGCAGGAGAAAGGCCGCGGCTGGCGAGCGCCTCTACAATAGTGAGTGGTTCCAGCCCGGTTTCTTCGCTAAACCCAGGCGGCACAATCAACTCATTTTCGTCAAGACCGGTATCTACCAGGATGTTTTTCCCGCCTCCCTGGACAAGAAAGGCCCAGATCGGGAGCCAGATCCGTGTTCCGTAGCCCTGCTGATAGGTCATGATACCCTGGTCGGGGTTACGGACTCCGGTCAGAAGTGGGGTAATCGTATAGCTCATGGCAGATCCTCCATACTGAACAGTACCTGTTTATCCATCAGAATGTAGCAGATAACCCCGGATTGACAAGGGGATTACTGACACTATTCCCAAATAGTACTGCCGGTCACATCGTCATATACGTCCATCCTTGCGTGCGCCTGTTAACTGACTATTAGTATAGCAGAGCAGGTTTGGAGAGCGTCGTGGCCGAGAAATCGATTGTATCCCTGCTCGTTGACGGATGCTTTTGACACTGCATATCAGGAAACTGGCGATGAATGAACTCTTTGTACAACCATTTCAGGACTGACCATGCACTCACTGCTTATTGCCTTGAGTATAACAGGTTTCTGGTTTCTTTCTCCTGAAGCTCTTGTGCTGATTGGAAACGGTGGAGGAGCAGGGAGTGGCGCAGGAATGGTTGTGCTTCTGTTTTTTGCAGCCGTAATTTTCATCGGTTTTTCATGCCAGGGAGCTGATGCTGATTCGAAGTACCTGGATGGCAAACCGATCCGACAGAGCAAGATCATACTCCTGAATCAACTGCTCGGCGCGACGGCTATGATCGGCACGACGGTTTTTGCCTCCACCGGATTGCTGGTATCAGCCGGTTTCACCTTTAATGAGGTGTTTTATTATCGGTTTCCGAATTTTGCTTTTGCTTTTATTGTGTTGATATGTGCACTGGCACTGCATTTCTTCAGCAAAATGACCAGGAACTCCATCCTTGCATGTGCCGTTTTCTGTTCTCTATCCGGTTTAACGGGGCTTATTGCCTATGGGCTGGTGTCAAGCGCCCCAATTCCGTTTCAGCAAGTGAACGAGAACAGTTCTATCCTTGGCCTGCTGCCGTTGCTGCTGGTATTTACCGGAATTGATCAGGCACGCATAATTGCGAGGCGTGAGGCCGGGTACTTCATCGTCGCCTTCCTGTTCTTAGTTGTAGTACTGGCAGGTTGGATGATCATATCGGCAGGATTTGTCGAAGCTGACAGGTTGCTGCATTCAACCATACCGTATATGACGGCAGCCGGGAAAATTGCCGGAAATACCGGGCGTCTGGTCATGGGAATGGTGATTATCTCGGGAAGTCTGCTTGCCGTATATGGGTTGCTCAGTATCTGCAGCAGCTTTTTCATCAGAACGACAAAATATACGCAGGGCGGAAATGTTCATAGAATCGTCATTGTTCTGCTGGCAGCAGCTGTCGGGATAATGATGGCCACAGGTGTCGCCGGCAGCAGCAGCCTGGAGCTCTACATTCGCTCCTCGCTCCTGCTCTGGTTGATACACATGGCTTTTTCCGTTCTTTCCGGTGCGTTCAGTGTACGCGTAGAGAAACCGCTCCAGGCTGCAGCCGGAATACTCAGCAGTATCGTCATCTTCAGCTGCAGCCTGACATTGTTCTTTTTTCAGAAGGAGGTGCCCGCGGCAGCACTTTTCGTTGCTTCCATGATTGCCGTCACAGCAGTGCTGATGGGCATTGTCAAGTTCATCACCACAGGTCATGGATCAGATGAATCAACCAGAAGAAAAATCACGGAGGTCTGAAAATGAGGTTTTTCGTAACAGTACTTTTTCTTATCCTGTTCGGAAGCGGTGTATCTGCTTTTGCAGCAGATATTGAAACAGTTGACAAAGATGAGTTGAAATCAATGCTTGGCACTGCTGACCTGGTGGTACTCGATGTCCGAGCCGGCAGGGACTGGAGTTCCAGTGAGTTCAAGATAAAAGGAGCAGTCCGCGAAGAGCCGGGTGATGTTGAGGCCTGGGCTGGAAACTACGAGAAGGGTAAAACCATCGTGCTCTATTGCGCCTGACCGAATGAGTATACCAGTGCCAGTGTGGCACGGAAACTCATTGACCAGGGATTTACCAAAGTATATGCCCTGAAAGGCGGCTGGCAGGAATGGTTCCGTAACAAATACCCCACGGAAGAACGCTCCTGACCGAGGAGTGGTGGCCGTCTGTACAGCACATTACGGCGGTCACCACCTCAGCTGGGAAGCCGAATCTGCTCTTCTTTTTTTCTTTTGGGGTTCTTTCGATAGACGAGCAGTGTCTTGCCGATTAGTTGCACCAGTGAGCAACCGGTTCTTTCGGGTACCTGTTGTGACGCATCATTTTTCTGTATTGAGCTCGTGTTGATGATTTTCACCTTGACAAGCTCCTGGGAAAGAAGTGCGGTGTCAATGGCGTCGTATACATTGTCGGTGAGCCCTTCTTTGCCTATATAGACAAGCGGTGTCAGCTGGTGTCCGAGTCCTCTGAGGTATTTTTTCTGATTATTGGTCAGCGGCTTGGGTGCGGGGATCTTTTTGTCTGTCATGATAATTCCAGTGTGAAAATCTAGGTTTTGCCTAGCTCAGGAGTGTTTTGATAATTTCATAGCCACCAATATAGGTGCCCACCGCAGAGCCGATGCTGGTCAGGAAAAAGACCAGAAACACTCTCAGCAGTTTGTTGCGCCACCAGCCTTTGAAAGAGGACATGTCATCACCGACAGTTTCAAATTCTCGAACAACTGGGGGGCAGGACATTACCTGGACAAATGCGGTAACATACCCGGCGCCGATTACCGGTGTCAGGCTGGTGACCGGTGCGGCAGCGAATGCGCTGACGATCGTTGCCGGGTGGGCGAGAGCAAGCACCGCCCCGATCGATGCGGGGATGCCGTTTGCAAGAATCCAATACTGGATATTTTCTCCTGCAACATCGACACCTTTCTGGTAGGCGATCATGGCGACTGCGAATATGATGGTGAGCGGGATGGCCCATCCAGCAGTTTTCCAGCCTGCTGAAACCGGAGGAATTGTATTAATCTCTGCCATGGCGCCGGAGTTGTCTTCATGGAAACAGTTTAGAATTCCACCCACATGCCCTGCTCCGACAACTGCAACAAGTTTGTCTCCGGGGGTTGATTTGATTTTTTCGGCAAGGTAGATATCGCGCTCATCGATAAGTACCTTTTTCATGTCGGGAAGCGATTCTCCCATTTCAGCCATAAGCTCGGTCAGAACATCTTGCTGCTTCAGCTCCTCCAGCCGCTTTTCATCGATCTTCTCGGAATCGAAAAGCCCGGCAATCAACGAGGTCAGCAGATAACCTTTTCTGAATGTGGATGTTGATTTCCATGCTCGCCTGAGGGTAACCCGTATGTCCCGATCGCAGAGTGAAACCGGAATACCGAGGTTTTCTGCTGTTTGTGCGGCAGCAAGCAATTCAGCGCCCGGGGAAACTCCGAGGTTTTCTCCAAGTTTCTTCTGGTACGATGCCATCATCAGGGAGACCATCAGGGTGGACAGCTGTTTCTTCTTGATGATTGATTTGAGGTCGAGTTTTTGCCAGCGTTTTTCTTCTTTTAATGCCCGGTAGCGGTTATCGTCAAGTTCTATGCAGACGCCGTCCGGGTGTTCCTGGGTTATAACTTCGGTTACCAGGTCCACCGAGTGCTGCGAGACGTGAGCGGTACCGATGAGTAGAATTGTCCGTGACCGATCTTGAATGATGTGGACATCGGTCGCGTATTGATTTTTCGGAAAAAGATTCTGGTTCATAAACAGTGGATCTCACAGACAGGCAGACATGCAGGTATAAAAAGAGCTGATGGCATCCGGTCGCTGTTAATGGCGAAATAACCCGTTATACATTCTTCAGTTTCAGGCGGTTACCAGGATGAATGAGGTTGGTCTTCAGATTATTCCACTTCTTTATATCGCTGGGTGAGGTGTTGAAGCGACGCGATATGGTCCAGAGAGAATCTCCGTTTTTAACCTGATACCAGCGGTATTGCGCCTGTTTAGGGGTTGAAGGTGGAGCAAACTTGTAACTGCTGGAGAGGATAACGACAGTGTCAGTATGGCTGATTTGCTCAGGCTCACTTTTCTTCGAAGCAACCGATGGGGCGGAATCACTCAGATAAAGTGCCAGCTGCTGGCCTGCAGTAATTTTATGGACACTGGAAAGGCCGTTCCATGAAACAATGAGCTCGGAAGGAACTTGATATTGTTTTGAGATCTTTGAGATGGTCTCCCCTTTTTTAATGGTATGCAGAATCAGCTCATCTCTGGCCGCGATTGAGGCATCCATTCCTTCTGGAAGGATACGGTAGTGAATCGTCCGGTATGGTATCCGCAAACGGCTGCCGGCGACCAGTTTGGCGCTTTTCAGGTTATTGATTTTGAGCAGTGTTGTGGTGTTTATGTTGTAGCGCCTGCATATCTGGGCCAGCGTTTCATTTTTCCTGATGATATGTGTCTTGTAATCGGTACTGGCAACACTGTGAAGCCGGGGCATGTTGCTTTCGGCAAGCGCCCTGGTTCCATAAGGAATTTTTAGGATGAATTTCTGCTGGTTAAGAGGTGTCCTGCCGGTTTTGAGTGCCAGGTTGAGGTTTTTAATCTCTTTGTTTTCCACCCCTGTTAACAGTGCGGCAGCTTCGAAACTAAGGCCGGGGCCGACAGGCAATTCATCATAGACCAGTGGTTTTTCATAGACGATATCGGTGAACCCGTATTTTTCAGGCTCCCTGGCAATCATGATTGCGGCAATGAGTTTCGGCACGTATCGCTTGGTCTCCAGCCGGAGGCTCTTTTTCTGGGCGATTTCCCAGAAATCCGTGGTGCCTGCCCGCCTGACAGCTTTGCGCATGGTACCGGGGCCACCGTTATAGGCGGCTACGGCGAGGTACCAGTCCCCAAATTCATCATAGAGATCCTTGAGGTAGGTAACCGCCGCCTTGGTGGATTTAACCGCATCCCGGCGTTCATCGATGTAGTTGTCTACGAGCAGATCATATTGACGGCCGGTTGCCTTCATAAACTGCCAGAGTCCGACAGCATGGGAGCGGGAATAGGCCAGCTGGCTGAATCCGCTTTCTATCATTGCCAGATAGGCAAGATCAAGAGGCAGCCCGGAGTTTTCAAGCTCTTTCTGGATCATCGGCAGGTAGTAGCCGGAGCGTGCAAGCCAGCGGCTGAAATAAGTGCGCTGCCTTCCCTGGAAAAGCTCCAGGTAGACATTGACCTGGCGGTTGATCGTAATCGGGAAATCGAAGGTGACTTCTGGAATGCCCAGATTTCCAGCCGGCGTCTGCTGGATAATCTCTGCTTGGGGAGCGTTCCAGTCACCTGCCAGCCGCAGGGCTTCTAGTTCATTGTCCAGACAGATTTCTGATTCCGGTTCGACCTCTTTAAAATCAGGATCCTGGGTCTCTGCCGTTGATTCCAGAGGCGTATCTTGCCCCTGTTCATATAGCCACCCGGACTGGGGAATTGTGGAAGAGCATCCTGCCAACAGCAGGAAGAAAGAGAGGCTGCAGAAAAAGATTAGACGAATTGGATTAACCACCATATATTTTAAACTCTTTATGAGCTCCGGCAGTTCTTCTGAAAGAACAGGAAGCGGAATATGAAAAGCAGGTTGAGATATCCTCAGCAACGATGTACATTCTCACTACCTTCGGTGAGAGGCTAAACTAACCTATTAAACCCTGATGTCCTTACTAAATCAAGAAAATTGAGCCGAAAGCCGTCCAGATTGGTTATCTTTATCGGAAAAGCTGTCTGATCCGGCGGAATTCAACCGGATAAATGATAAAAAAACTGTTTATCACCTTTATTGTGCTGTTCCTGCTCGCCGGACTCGGGGCAGGGGGTGTTCTCTACTGGGCTGTTGTCCTTGAACCCGGTGAAGAAATCTCCCGTGAAAATATCCGCCGTATACTGGGCAAGGAAAGCCCGGTTTTCTATAATGACGGGGTCACACCACTCGGAGTTTTCTTTGCCGATGCACATCGGCAATATATCGAGTACAGAGATATTCCCAAATCCTTCATCGATGCCCTGGTTGCTGCGGAAGACAACCGTTTTTTCAGTCATTTCGGCTTCGATGTCGTCGGTATAACGCGAGCTGCGATAAAAAATATCCAGGCGCGACGTATCGTCCAGGGTGGCAGTACCCTGACCCAGCAGACAGCCAAGAATCTTTTCAAGCGTAAAACCCGCTCATTCCAGGCGAAGTTGAAAGAGCTGGTTTACGCACTCAGGCTAGAATATCATTACAGCAAAGAGCAGATTTTCGAGTTCTACGCGAACCAGTTCTACGTGAGTGGAAACGGCCTCGGGCTCGGTGTTGCCGCCCGCTATTATTTTGATAAAGAACCTGAAAATCTCACCTTGATCGAATCAGCCTATATCGCCGGGAGTGTCAAACGACCCAATTATTACAACCCCTTTATCAAGAGAACCCCTGAAGCCGCTGAAACCGCGATAAAACGCGGCAAGGCCAGGATCGGATATGTCTTGAGAAACATGCGTGATATGGGAATGATTGGTGAATCCGTCTACAATGAAGTGGCAACGCTTGACGTCCCTTTCAACAAAGGCTCGGTCGGTTATTCCCTTGATCATGTCATGGAACTTGTCACCGATGCGGTGGCTTCCGACCAGGTTGTCGATGCGCTTGCAGCTCGAGGAATTGACAATATCGCGACGTCAGGTATCAGGGTAATCACCACGGTTCACCAGAAGCTTCAGGATGAAACCCTCTACGCATTGCGAAGACAGTTGTCGTATCTCGATGTTCGTCTGCGTGGGTATGAACGTGACGAGGTGCAGGCTGAACTTGCAGCCATTGACTATCTGGGAGACCTGGTACCGGGGAAACATGCGTTTCTGTTTGGCACGATTATCACCATTGATACGACTGAAGACACCTTCGAAATCGAAGTGGATCTTGGCAACAAATCAGAACGCGGCTACATAGACCGCCAGGGATTGGCACGGCTGGTCGAGGCGCGGGTCAAGTGGCAGCAGAACCGCTGGAGTGAAGTTTCAGACCCGGATTACCATGAATTGGTCAGCCAGCTGCAGGAGCAAGACAGCGTCTGGGTAAGTATTCGGAATATCGCCGATGATGGAAGAATTGAACTGGAGCTTGAAAAGTTTCCCGTCGTCAACGGCGGGGCAATTGTTATGCAGGAGGGGCAGATTGCAGCATTTGCCGGCGGTGTTGAAAACAGGTTTTTTAATCGAGCCGTTCATGGCAGGCGCACAATGGGCTCTTCGTTTAAACCATTCGTCTTTTCAGCAGCCCTCCAGCTTGGCTGGAACAGCGGTGATCTGCTCAACAATAAACGCGACGTCTTTGTTTACCAGAACCAGCCATATTTCCCTCGGCCGGACCACCACATCGAAAACGAAAAAGTATCCATGAGCTGGGCTGGAGTCCGCTCGGAAAACCTCGCCTCTGTCTGGCTGGCTGCGCATCTCTGTGACCAGCTTGGCAGACTGCGCCTTGAAGAGGTAGCTTCCGCCCTCGGGCTGGCTCCGCGGGTCGTCGACGGGGAAAAAGAGCCGTATCGATTGTTCAGATCCAGATTGCGTGATCGCTACGGTATCATCGTCGACCAGGACCTGTTGCGTAAGGCCGCCTATCACAAGACGCTTCAGCATATACACCCTGACCTGGTTTTCGAGGGGCTTGAAGCCGACTATGAGCCGCTCAGAGAGCTCCATTACGGTCTTGGCTTCAGGGAGTTCATGGCCGAGATAGAGCAGGAGATGAAAAGTGCTCAGAAGCTCTCGGAAACAGAGAGAAAAGAGCTTGTTCTGCGCAGAAACATACTGGCAAAAAACTTCCTGTCCTTTTCCCGGATGAGACGGGAGCTCAAGGCCTTTCTTGAAGAGAGTGCGGATCCGTCACTATGGGTTAACCCCGATACTGTAAAAGCCGATCGACAAACTCCTCAACTCTATTACAGCCGGTCGGCAAACGTTTATATATACGAGTATCCGTCGTTTGCTTCCCCTGATCTAGAGATCCTGGGGAGGAGCGCGGTACAGCAGTACCTTGGCCGTCTGAATGAGGTGTCACGACAGGCTTTTGTCGAATCAATCAGAATCGGTGGTGTTATTTCACCGGCAACCCTTGATTTTGTTGAACGTCTCGTTGATGAGGAATATCAGCAGATGCGGAAACTGCTCCCCTACAGTATGGAAGTACTGGAACACGTGGATGATTACCGCACCCTTGTCGGCCTTCACTACCTGATGGATTTTGGTAAAGCGCTTGGAATTGAAAGTGAAATGGAACCGGTTTTATCTTTTCCTCTTGGTTCAAATGTCGTTACACTTCTTGAAACGACCAGGCTCTACGGGGCCCTGGTGACTGGCGACATTTCAGTTTTCAAGGAAAAAAGCGGGGAGTTGAATGACAGCCTGGCCATTCTTGACCGTATCGAATCAGAAGACGGAGACCTCCTCTATCGACCGGAATCTGAAACCAGGACAGTTGTCTCAGAGAAAGCATCTCTGGCCATCGGCCACATTCTGGAAAATACGGTTAAGTTCGGCACCGGGAGCTATGCCGATAAGCAGGTCAAACTGACGAGTGACGGGCTGCCGGGCGACGATGCCGACGGCTTCTCACTGTCTGTTCCGCTACTCGGTAAAACCGGAACGGCAAATCGCTACACGAATGCCTCTTTTTTCGGCTATCTACCATCCCTTAACAGTGACGGTCACTCATTTGTCATTCCAGGCGGCTATTCGGTCGGGGTCTATGTCGGCTATGATGACAACAAGAGCATGCGCAGGCGTACAACCAGGATTACCGGATCTGCAGGGGCCTTGCCCGCCTGGGTTGATATTGTCAACGCCCTGATCGATGAAAACGGTTTTGCTGCAGATCTTGATCCGGTTGATCTCTCCTTTTACGGATTGATTCTTAAGCGAGATTCCATAGGTCAGTTGAATCTTGGTGTATCCACAGAGGACGGGGGAGTCATCGGCAGTCCTCCGCTCAAGACAGACGAGTTCAACCGCTATCAACCGTCCATTATGACATTTGGCACCATTGAAGACAGGGAGTTCAAGGCTGACCGGGAGTACGCTCCCTTCTGGTCCTTTGACGCAGCACCACAGCTTCCCGGCGGCGCAATTATTGGTATTGATTTTCCGGAAGTGGTTGAAAATACCGATACAACTGTCAATTAAGTAAACTCTTTTTGCTTTTTCTCCGATAGGTTATTACAATCTGTCGTGACAAAATAATCGCAGGGTTTTTTGTTTTTCAACCCGATCTCCCACATCAAAACGAGTGAACAGTCACATGAACACCTTGAAAATACTGACAGCTCTGGCACTTTTACTGATTACAGCAGGAGGGTGCGGCCAGACCCAGGTCCAGCCGCCTCCCGTTCAGCAGAACCGCACCTTTGATCCCCAGCCTCAAATAGCGGAGCAAAGCATCGAAGCGGCGCCGGAGGACAATGACTTTTTCAAAGCAAAGCCGACACCTCAGCCACTCGAACAGCCTGTTCTTGGAAACCTTCCCGGGCAGTCGGTACCACTGACCACACCGGCACCGGTACTGCCGTCGATTGACTACGTTAATGACCGCATCTTTGAATATGGTCGTAAGCTCCAGCGCTGGAAAGAGCTTGACGAACAGTCGGTGGTGATGACCCTGAACGAAGAGCAGACGGAGTCGATGGTCCGCTGTTTTCGTGATCTCCAGAAGGTGTTGAATGGCTATGACAGACTCTATAACGACCTTTTGCAGAGAAACGTCATTTCCGAGGGCGAACGATTCAGCACCGAAGATGTGCTCGATCTACATAAAAAGGATATAGCCTTTCTGGACAGCATCTGTGGAAGGATGTTGTCGACTACCGACGACATGGCTGCCGGCTGGCAGCAGCGAGAAGAGGGTGCGGACCTGAACCAGATAGAGACGCTGATTGAACGCTATTCCTCCAGCAAGGAATATGACGAGGTCGTACAGGTCTGGTTGAAGATACCGCAGTACCAGGTTGAGCGTGTTGACCTGAAAACAAAAATTCTCTACGGTAATGCCTTGATATATCTGGGCCAGCAGGAGAAAGCGGCTGAAATATATCAGCAGATTGTCGACGAGATGTCCGTATCCAACGAGCAGCCCACCGATGTACTGTCGCTGAGAAAAGTACTTGCCGATCTCTATACTGCATCCGGCAATTTTTTTGCGGCAGAAGGCCAATATCAGCAGATTTCCACTGATTACTCGAATATCGGCAGTATTGAGGAATGGTCGAAGCTGCAGCTGTCAATTCTTGAGCGCAGTACCAAAGGCAGCCCCGAACTGACTGAATTTTCCCGGTTGATGCGCGACTACCTGAGTTATCGCCCGGAAAAGGATGGTTATCGGGTTATCTGGCAGGCTGACACCTTCCTGGAGAACTATCCGTATTCTCCGGTATCCTCAAACGTTGACGTCATCAAGGAAAATCTGCAGACTCGCGCTGATGCCTGGTTTGACACGTTTTTTAACCAGGCGGAGCAATTTACCCAGGAAAAGAAGTTCCAGGATGCGATGGATTTGCTGCAGACGATCCCGGATGAAATAATCAGTGCTGAGAAAATGCAGGAAGTAAATGCCAGAATTGATGCGCTGGTGCTGGCCGAAGCCGTTGAACGGGAAACCCTGAAAATTGAAAAAATGCAGGACCTGCAGCGGCGCTGGAACGAGGGCATGCTGAAAGCTGATCAGGGCGAATATGACGAGGCCATTTTGATCTTTACCGAACTTCTTGATACCAGCTACCAGGGAAAAGCCCAGGTGAAGATCGATGAGTTGTCTCTGCAGGCGGCCAAGACCGATCGGCGAAAAGCAGCTGAGCTGTTTGTGCGCTTCACCAAAACCACCGATTTAGAGGGCAAAAAACGTCTGCTTATCGAGTCGCGAAACATTCTCAAGAATATCCTGGTTAAATATCCGGAAGTGGAGATTGCCAGAAAGGTGATCGGGAATATTGACCGTGTTGAAAAAGAGATGAATGAGCTTGACCCGCTGCTGCTTCCCGCCATAGAAATGGAAGAGCGGGAAAAAGCCGCTCAGCAGGACAGTTCTCCAGGCCTCCCGCCGGCTGGAATGGATGCCTTTGATCTGCCGGTGCCAAGAGATGAGGTACAGACGAACCCCTTCAGCTCGCCGCTGCCGGTTGTCAGGCCGGAAGACCTGCAGTAGCAGCCTGCCGCTACCGGTAATACACCCGCACGTCGCTGCGGGTGTACCCAGCTGCTGTTCAGCTGTTTACCTTACCTCTACAGTTGTATCCTTGCTCAATGCGCTCGGTTCTTGACCATGAAATACATGACCGGAACCGCCATCCTGCTCACCAGGAGCGAGGCAATCTCGCCAAACATCAGCGAAATGGCCAATCCTTGAAAAATAGGGTCGGCAAGGATTACAGAGGCACCCACGACGACTGCCAGTGCGGTCAGCAGCATCGGCCGAAAGCGCACGGCGCCGGCTTCCACCACCGCTTCTGCCAGGGGTAATCCTTCCTTGATCCGCAGCTCGATGAAGTCTACGAGGATAATCGAGTTTCTCACCACAATTCCTGCCCCTGCCATGAAGCCGATCATTGAGGTTGCGGTAAAAAAGGCGCCAAAGGCCCAGTGCGCTGGCAGGATACCGATCAGCGAGAACGGAATCGCCGCCATGACCACAAGCGGGGTGATATAATTTTTGAACCAGCCGACCATCAGCATGTAGATCAGCACGCATACCACACAGAACGCCAACCCGAGGTCACGGAAGACTTCCAGCGTGATGTGCCATTCGCCGTCCCATTTCATGGCCGGCTCTTTTTCGTTAAAGGGCTGAAACAGGTTATAGATGGGAATATGTTGCGTGTTTCCGCCAAATTCCCGGGCATCAAGGTTATTGATTCTGTTATTCATTTCCAGAATCGCGTACACCGGGCTTTCAACGGCACCGGCAACATCTGCAGTAACGTAGAGAACAGGCTTGAGATTTTTCCGGTATATGGGTTGTTCGACAGGCGCATCCGCTATGTTGACAAGCTCGCGCAGGGGGATCAGCGGCGCCTGGGGATCATGCTCTGAGCGCAGTGAAATATTGAGCAGCTCATCTACCCGGGTCCGCTGCGAACGCGGCAGCTCAACGACTATTTCAATGGGTTCTTTGTCTTTGGGCTGATGAAAGAGGTCAATTGAAAGGCCGCTGACTGCCAGGTGAATGGCCCGGGTGATCTGGCCCTCGGTTATGCCGCCAAGAGCTGCTTTTTCCTTGTCCACGGTAATAATTGTCTTGTTCCTTTCCGCCTCGCGGTACCAGTCGATATCAACAACCCCTTCTGTTGACTCGAAAATCTTCTTAACCTGGGCAGCCAGCGCCACCCGTTTTGCATCGGTTTCACCGTAAATTTCGGCAACCAGTGTCTGCAGAACCGGAGGTCCCGGGGGGACTTCAGCTACGGCAAGTGTTGCTCCATGCCGCTGGGCAATTGCAGAAAGAAGCGGGCGAAGGCGCGTGGCGATATCGTGGCTCTGGAGATCACGGGCGTGTTTGGGAAGCAGATTAACCTGGATGTCGGCAACACTCGGCCCGCTCCGCAGGAAATAATGTCTGACCAGTCCGTTGAAATTATACGGTGAGGCCGTGCCGACATAGACCTGGTAATCAGTAACGGCCGGATCCTGCTTGACGATCTGAGCCATTTCCAGAGCGACTCGTGATGTATGTTCGAGTGGCGTTCCTTCAGGCATATCGATGATGACCTGAAATTCACTCTTATTATCGAACGGCAGCATTTTAACCTTGACCTGCCCGAAACCGACCAATGTCGCAGATCCCAGCAAAAGCCCGGTAATGACGACAAAAAAGACGATGCGCCAGCCTGGATGAGCAAGCAGCGGGTCCATGATCCGGTGGTAGAGACGGGTAAAGAAATCGTCGGGGACTTCATCGTGATCCGTGCCTTCCCGGCTTGTGCTTTTTTTCTTCAGAATATGGATTGCCGCCCATGGAGTAACGGTAAAAGCGATGATCAGAGAAAAAATCATTGCTGCCGAGGCGCCGATTGGAATCGGTCTCATGTATGGCCCCATCAGGCCGCCGACAAAGGCCATCGGCAGGATTGCGGCAATGACCGCCCAGGTTGCAAGTATTGTCGGGTTGCCCACTTCGGCTACCGCCTCGACGGCTATGGGCAGAATTGCCCGGGACTTGTTGTGCGGCAGCCTCATGTGGCGGACAATGTTCTCGACGACGACGATGGCGTCATCGACGAGGATGCCGATGGAAAAAATCAGTGCGAACAGCGTGATCCGGTTGAGGGTGTACCCGTAGAGGTAAAAGACCAGCAGGGTGAGCGCCAGGGTTGAGGGGATTGCCAGCATTACAACGAGCGACTCGCGCCAGCCTAAAAAGACAAGGATCAGCACGGCAACACCGAAAACGGCTATGCCCATGTGCAGAAGGAGCTCGTTTGATTTTTCCGAGGCGGTCTCGCCATAATCACGCGTGACACTGATCTCAATATCTGCAGGAATAAGCGTGCCTTTCAGGCTGTCAACCTTCTGCATGACGGAATCGACCACTGAAACAGCGTTTGCTCCAGGCCGTTTGGCAATCGACAGGGTCACGGCGGTCTCGAGTTCTCCGGAGTTCCTGGCGCCATAGAGCACATAGTTGGAAACTTCCGCCTCACTGTCGCTGATATCTGCAACTTCCTCGAGGTAGACAGGTTTTCCTCCATGGACGCCGACAACAATTCTGCCGATCTCCTGACTGTTTGTCAGAAACGTTCCAGTCTGTAGCTGGATCTCTTTATTGCTGCTGACCAGGTTTCCGGAAAAACTCTGACGGTTTGCCTGCTGAAGAAGAGGCACGAGTTCATTGAGAGCAAGATTCCTGGCGGTAAGCAGCAGCGGATCGATTTTGATCCTGACCTGCCGCTTTGTCCCGCCGATCAGTTTTGTCTCGGCAACAGAGGGGATATTCTTGATAGAATCGTCAACTTCTGCGGCCAGCCTGCGCAGGGTGTAGTGATCATAGCTTCTGCTGTGAAATGTCAGGGCGAGTATCGGAACGTCATCAATGGTGTGCGGCTTGACGAGTGGACGGGAGACACGGTGCGGTATCCGGTCGTAGTTGGTGGCGAGTTTCTGGTTCAGTCGGACAATCGCCGTTTCCAGATCTGCACCAACATAAAACCTGACAACGAGCAGGCTCTGTCCTGTCATTGATGTCGAATAGATATATTCCACGTCGGGAAGTTCGTAGAGCAGTTTTTCCATGGGTACCGTCACCTGCTCTTCAACTTCCCTGGGTGTGGCGCCCTCCATGGAGACCATGACATCGATCATCGGCACTTTGATCTGCGGTTCTTCCTCGCGGGGCAGCATCATGATCGCCATGATACCGAGGAGCAGTGAAGCGATGATACCAAGCGGGGTCAGTTTCGAGTTGATAAAGGCGCCGGCAAGTCTGCCTGCAAATCCGCTCTGTTTAGGTTCCTGTGTATTCATGACAAACCGTTTACCTGTAAGCCGTGTCGGGTTTTAACGAGGGTTGAGAGGCTGAGCGTCCTGCAGCCGAATATCTGCTGAAACGACAATTTCTTCACCTGGTATGATTCCAGAGAGTATTTCCACCTTCCCGTCGTGCCTGAGCCCGGTCTTTACCAGCCGCATTCGGGCTTTGTCGTCCTCAACCGCGAAAACGCGCTCCATCTGGCCAAATGGCTGCAGGGCGGTTTCCGGAAGAAGAATCGCTTTACCTCTGGTACCGGGAAGACTCACTCTGGCAAACTGTCCAGACCTGATGTTTTTGGCAGGGGTGATTTGCAGCTTGACCGGAGCGGTCCGTGAGCGGGGATCTGCTGTCGGGGCAACTTCTGTAACGATTCCGGTAATGTTTACGTCCGCTGCCGGGATGTAGACCGGAAGCCGGTCATCGATTGAAATCTCCAGAATCAGTGATTCCGGGATATGCGTGATGACCTGCAACTGAGACTCGCTTTCAAGCTGGAGAAGGGGACTGCCGGGAGTGGCGAGATCTCCGATGTTAACATGTTTTTTAGTGATGATTCCGTCAAACGGGGCTGTTATCGAGGTGTAGCTCAGCATTGTCCGTGCTTCCCTGTAGGCGGCCTCGGCAATTTTTTTTGTTTCCTCAAGGGTTTTGACCATTTCAACGGTTGCTGCATTTTTCTTGAGCAACCCCTGCTCCCGTGTGTAGTTCCTTGTGGCCTGCTCAAGCTGGGCCTGTGCCTGCATGAGTTTGGCGGAAATCTCGCCGGCACTGATTGCAGCAAGCAGGTCACCCTCCCTGACTCGTGAGCCGGGGCTGACCGGAATATCGGTTATGTTTCCACTTATCTTTGCGGCAATTGAGGCATTTTCGGCTGCCTGCACCGTTCCCATGATTTCAACCTGCCGGGCCGGTGCGCTCTCTGCCGCTGTCATCGTCGTGACGGTTGCTGCCGGCAGTATGGGCTGGGATTCCCCGGAAACAGGATGCTCGGATTTGCAGCCGTTGAGCAGAAGAAAACAAAGAGCCGTACCTACAATAGTGGAAACAGGGGTAGAAAGTGACATCATAACTGGTTCTCCAGGAGATCTGCTGAGGTGTCGGAAAACTGCTGCAAACCGGCTGCACGTCTGAGATCGGCAATGGCTATTTCGTAATTGGCTTTGGCTGCGGACTGTCGCACCAGGGCATCGGTGAGGCGAAGTTCAACATCGATAAGATCGGATGAGAGGATCAGTCCCTGTTTGAAGCGTTCCCTGCTCAACTGGGCACTTTCCCGGGCAACGAGAACCATCTGCTCTGTTACCGCCCGTCGCTCAACGGCCTGGTTGTAGTTGAGTTCCGCTTGCTGTATTTCAAGATTGATCGCCAGCTTCAATTTGCTGAGCTGTTCACTGACGCTCTGCAGGGCGGCTTTTTTTACCGCTGTTTCGGCCCGTGAATACTGTCCGTCATAAAGATTGTAATTCAGCATCAGACCGGCAGCCCACGAGTCTCCAGCATCATCATTGATGAATCCATAATCATACTGATAACGCGCAAATCCGTCCAGGGTCGGGTACCGCTGCCCTGCGCTCTGTTGAAGTTCAGCTTCAGCCCGCGCACGTTCTGCCTGCAGAGCGGCGATCTCAGGGCGCTGCAGATAGTTGTTCGGGGAGGGAACCGTCTGGGTGCTTTCGGACTCGCTGTTGATCACCACATCCCCCTCTTCGAGGCCAAGCAGGTTGAGAAAGATTTTTTTCGACAATTCGTGCTGGTGCTGACTGATAATGAGGTTTTCGCTTGCCCGGGAGCGCTGGACCTGGAAATTAAGCATGTCGGCTTTCAGGAGTTCACCGGCTTCATAGCGGGCAACAGCGACATCAAGTGAAGCGCTTATGGCTTCAAACTCGGCACGCCTGGCAGATACCTGGTCTCCGGCCTGGACAATGTGTTGAAATGCGCGTACCAC
Organism: Desulfocapsaceae bacterium; assembly: GCA_963675545.2. Classification (GTDB taxonomy): domain Bacteria; phylum Desulfobacterota; class Desulfobulbia; order Desulfobulbales; family Desulfocapsaceae; genus MADRE3. The sequence continues at coordinate 4,675,994 of CAXXRX010000002.1, read as the reverse complement.
TTCAAAACCGAGCTGCAGATAGGTGGTCTGGCGATCCTTTTCAGTGGAGAGTTGGGCGGATTCTGCGGCATCGAGTCCGGCCTCGTCGCGTCCGCCATTGTAAAAGCGATAAAGCAGTTCCGCTTTCATGTTGAGATTATCGGTCCTGCCGGGATTATTGAAATCTATGGTTTCATCAAAACTTCCCTGGTTGAGGATATTGCCGAAAGAAAACATCGGGTTGTTTGTCTGATCGTATCCAGCCGAGAGATTCAGCCGGGGGCGGAATGCTGCATCGGCCATGTCACGACGGGCGCTGGCTGCGTTGATGCGCTGAGCGGCAATTCCACTGTCAGGACTGTTCTGCAGCGCAAAAATAACAGCTTCCCTCGGTGTCCAGCTCCTGGAGGCAGTGGTGCCGGGAGAACCAATTACTGAAGTTGCCGGAAAAACCATAGAGAAGACCAGCAGTAAAAGTGGCAATGGTGATGCAATGCGTGTCAGTTTCTTCATGTGGGTAGCATTTCGGCTGAGGTTGTAAAAGACCAGCTATAGTTAATTAAAAGCTTAAATAGGGGTAATCCGTCTTTGGAGAAATGTCAAAAAAAATATACCATAATTACGGTATATCGTCGAAAAAAAACAAAAAATGACACACTGTGGTAGATTCAGGCAGCTGATTTTTCTAAAATTGGTTTTAGGAGCGTCACAAGAAACATGGTAAGGTTGAAAGTCAACGTGCAGAAGCTTTTCAAGAAAAACTGCCATGTCACTGCAAATGAAATACTACGATCACCTGAAAAAAATAAATAGCAGCAGAAACGGAGGAACGGGTGGTCTGTGCCGTCTTGTCGCCGCTTACAATCTGAAATACCTATTCCTGCAGCCGGCGATTGTTTCACTGTTATTGAGAAACCGTTATCAGCCGCTGAAAAAACTTTTCTATACGGTACTGGTCGGTGACTACGACAGGCTCAATGAAGTACCGCAGCGGCTCAAAAACTGGGACTATGTGTGCTACACTGACAATCCCGAACTGAAGAGTGACAGTTGGGAGATACGTTTTCTTGACAACCCGCTTGGACTTGATCCCATACGTCTGTCACGCTACTACAAAATCAATAATCACCTCGTCGATACAGGGTATGACCTGAGTGTCTATACCGACGCCAATATACGTATTCGAGGTGATCTCGATTCCTTCCTCGCCCAGACCTTTTTTCCCGAAAGCATATTTTCCCTCCTGCTGCATCCGTTTCATTTCTCACTCGAGCAGGAAGTAAAACTATGTGTCGAACAGAAAAAAGATAACCCGGTATTGTTGAGGGATCAGTATAACCACTACGTGCAGAGCGGTTACCGGGATCTCCTGCCCCACATCAATGCCAGAATGATGATTCGTAAAACAGGAAGCCCGGCCGTTCGCAATCTCATGGAAAACTGGTTTGAGCAGTTGATGAAATGGTCAAAACGGGATCAGCTCAGTTTTAATTATGTGCTGAGTATCTGCCCCGAGGTTATCCCTGATTATATACCGTACTGGATTTTCAGGCGTTATTTTAAAAGGATGGATCATCGATAAGCGTTTTCCTGCCTGCTATTTACAGCCCCAGTGATGAAAGTGCACTAATCAGCGCCTGTTTCACCGATTGTTCTGAGAAATAGCGTTCATAGGTCGTTCTGGCCCGGTGGCAACGTTGTGCCAGTGGAACCTGAGACAGTGTCGACATCCTGACGGCCTCTGCAAGCGCCTCCGGGTCTCCGGGTGGAATAAAGGTAATGCCGCAGTCGGGACTATTCATGAGTTCTTCCGGATACGCCTCAGAGTACCGGGTGATGACGGGACGCCCGCAGGCAAGGGTCTGGTAGACCTTGTTGGGAATAACCCTGGCCGCCTTTAACGAGGTGCCGAAAATACCAAGAAGCAGGGATGCCCTGCCGATTCGGGGTGCCAGGGCATCGTAGGGGAGCCATTGCTCAAACCTGAGGTTTCCCGTGTCGCGGCCACGATTTCTGCAGGTCTCAAAGAGCGGGCCGTTGCCGAGCATGGTCCACTGTACCTCCGGGACAAGGCGAGCAGCCTCCGTGATTACCTCTGGCCCCTGGAGGCTGATAAAACTCCCATAGAAAAGGACTTCCACCTGTTGCACGTTGCCGTGAGGCTGTTCGGAAAATAACTTTTCCTCGGCACCGACAGGAACGACATGGACAGTTTTCGGAGAGGCGGAGAGGGTTTCGATGAAGAACCCGGCATGGGGTGGTGTGTCGGCAAGGAGCAGGTCCGCCCGGGAAAACATGGACTGCTCTTTTTCAAGAAGTTTTTTTGCCCTGCGGTCATCTTGTAAGAATTTCTGTCGTTCGTATACAGCCTTGTCCCAGGCACTGATCAGGGGGTCAAAGATGATCGGGATGTTTTCTCTGTCGGCATACCTGCGGGCGGCGTTGAAATCCCGCTGACGGAAGGCGGGAACCCAGACAGCGTCCGGTCGCTTGGTTTTCGTAAAACGAAACTCGAGGTTTCCAAGTGCTGAGACAGCCGGCCTGAAGTCTGTAAGGGTGTACCCTGAATTTTTAAGTATGTTCCTGATAATTCCGTTTCGCGAGTAGTCAGGGTCAAAGCGCCCCCACCAGAGCAGATTCTTGGTATTTCTTGATGGATTCATCTGTTGTCAATCAGTGTGATGTTCAAAGGTCGCACAATATCCGGATGCAGGTGTTGTTCGCATAAAGCGCCGACGATACATCATCAGTCCTGGAGGTCCAGCCTGATCATCTCTGCATACCTGCCGGAACGGGCAATGAGTTCGGCATGAGTGCCCCGTTCAATGATTTTTCCGTGATCCATGACAATGATATGATCGGCCCGGCGAATTGTTGACAGGCGATGGGCGATGATAATTGAGGTCCGCCCGGAAAAACTGTCTGCAATTGCCTGCTCGAGTATATCTTCGGTTACCGAGTCGATGAATGCTGTCGCCTCATCAAGGATCAGGATTGCCGGGTTTCTGCAGAGAACGCGGGCAAACGAGAGAAGCTGTTTTTCGCCGGTTGAAAGCTCATGGCCGCCCTCGCCGATTATGGTATTCAGGCCGTTCGGCAGCAGATCGAGGAAGCGGGTCATCCCGGTCTGTTCAAGTACCTCCAGTACGTACTCGCGGGAACAGCCGCTGTCCATGACAATATTTGCCAGCAGTGTGTCCTGAAGGATGAAGACATCCTGGAGAATGACGCCGATCGTTGTGCGCAATTCCTTTAATTTCATTTTGTTGATGTTGACGCCATCGATTGAAATCGTTCCCTGCTGCGGGTTGTAAAACCTCATCAGCAGGCTGATCAGCGTGGTCTTGCCGGAACCGGTGGTGCCGACGACGGCAACAGTCTGACCTGGTTCAACCGTCATGGACAGGTCATGCAGTACAGGTTTATTTTCTTCGTACCCGAAGGTGAGATGATCAAAAACAAGCCTTCCTTCAGGCCTGCCGAGGGAAACCGGGGCAGATGGTTCTGTAATCAGCCGCTCTTTGTCGAGCATGTTGAAAATTCGTTCTGCCGAGGCGAGCGCCGACTGGACGATCGAGTATTTCTGCGACAATTCTCTGAGCGGTTGAAAAAAAAGCCTCATGTAGGCAAGAAATGCCACGAGTTCGCCGATCGTCAGATTCCTGCCGATAATCTGGGTTCCCCCATACCAGAGGATCAGCCCGATAGCCAGAGAACTGAGCAGTTCGGTAAGCGGCATGAAGGCGGCAAATAGCCGTATCTGCCTGAGTGTTCGCTGCAGATATTCATGGCTGAGGCTGGAGAAATGGGTTTTCACAGCCTCCTGCCTGCCGAACAGCTGGATAATCGTTATCCCCGACACGGATTCCTGGATGTAGCTGTTGAGCCGGGAGAGCTGACTGCGGATCGCCCTGAATTTTTCGCGGGCAAGCCCTGCGAAAACAACAGTTATGCCAAGAGAAAGCGGTACGAAGATCATCATCAGCAGGGCCAGCCGCACATTGATGAAAAAAAGAACCACAAGGATACCGGCGAGGCGGAGTACATCGTTGAACAGCGTAACCATGACCGAGGTGAACATCTCGTGCATGTTCTGGACATCGTTGGTCAACCTGGTTACCAGACGGCCGGTGGGCTGGGTGTCGAGGAAGGCGAGGTCGAGGTCGAGTAAATGGCTGAACAGTTCCTGGCGGATACGATGCATGACCGACTGGCCGACCCACTCAAGCAGGACAACCTGTACGAAGGTTACAGCGAAAATGAGCAGGATCAGCGCCAGGAACTGCAGCGCGGTTCTGCTCAGCCCGTCAAGGCGCAGGCCGCTGCTCAGCTGGTCTGCGGTGATGAAAAGATCGATGGCGTTTTTCATCAGGTAGGGTATGGCGAGCGTTGCGCCTGTTACAATCAGGGAGAGAATAACTGCTGCGCTGATTGCATGGATATAGCGGCTGGATTTTTTGATGATACGATGCCAGAGATGGATATCACCAAGAGAGTTGCTGTCTTTTTCAGTGTAACCGAAGTTGCGCATCTCAGTCGTCCCGCTCGCCGTTCTGTTTCTGCTTTACATACATGGAATGATAGAAATCATTTTCGTCAACCAGCGTTTCGTGAGTTCCTGCGTTTACCAGCCTTCCCTCTTCGAGGATCAGGATTTTGTCGGTCATCGACAGCAGTTTTATGCGGTTGGAGACGATAAACACGGTTTTCCCGGCAAGACGCCTGCGCAGGACCTCGGCGATTTCATTTTCCGTCGTTGTGTCAACTGCTGACAGGCCGTCGTCGATTACCAGAACCGGGCGGTCACAAGCCAGTGCCCGGGCAAGGGCCAGACGCTGACGCTGTCCTCCGGAAAGGGTGATACCGCGTTCCCCGATGATGGTCTCATACCCTGAGGAAAAACCGGTAATATCGTCGTGTATTCTGGCATCGCGTGCGGCCTGCTCAATGGCTTCCATATCGATATCACCGGCACCGAAAGCGATGTTGGCCCTGATGGTATCGGAAAAAAGAACAGGCTCCTGGCTCACATAGGCGATCCGGGAGCGTACATCGTCGAGTCCGAGCGTGTTGACGTCAACATTTCCGAAAAACAGGCAGCCGTCGTCAACGGGGTAGAGCCTGAGCAACAGTTTGCACAGCGTTGACTTTCCGCTTCCGGTTCTGCCGGCAATGCCGATTATCCCGGATTCTTCAGCGATCGTTATATCCTGCAGCTGGTTGCGCTCTGCTGATGGGTATGAAAACGACAAATGTTTCGTTGAGAAAACGGGGGTGCCGGGTTTTCCACGATGAGCCATCGGTGGGTCAGCAAGGGTCGGTTCAGCGGTAACCAGCAGGTGGATTCTCCGCAAGGCTGTCAAGCCGCGCTGGAGCAGGTTCGTTACCCAGCCGATAGCCATCATTGGCCAGATGAGCATCTGCAGGTAGGTGATGAAGGCAACAAAGTCACCCATGCTGATATCTTCACGGATAACGAGACGGCCGCCATAGAGAAGAATAGCCAGGAGTCCGAGATTGCCGATCAGCGTTGCCGCCGGGAAGAGTATGCCCTGCACCATGGCAACGCTGATGTTGGCCTTGACATATTTTTTCCCGAGTCGGTCAAGGATATCTGACTGAATGTTCTCGAGCGTATAGGCTTTGCTCAGTTTTGCAGAAATCAGGGCTGATCTGGCAAATTCGGTTATCAATGAGAACTGCTCCTGCACCCTGTTGAAACGCTGGTGAAGTTTTCTTGAAAGCAGTCTGGTGGAAACCGCCAGAATCGGCATCGGCAGCAGGGCCATGACCGTGAGTCCGGGGTGAATGTGGAGCATGAAGCCGATTGCCGCAATAGAGAGGATCAGTGCGTCTGCTGCCGCAACAAGTCCCATGCCGCAGCCCATCTGCACCGCACCCAGGTCGTTGGAGCCGTGGGCCATGATATCACCGGTGGTACGTTTTTCAAAAAACGGCTGGTCCATGGTGAGTATGTGATTGAATATACGGTTGCGCAGGGCCCGCTCGAGATGGCGGGAAAAACCGATAATCAGGTTTCTCCAGACAAAACGCAGGATCACAACCATAAAGGCGATACCCAGGATAAGCAGACCCAGTTTGAGCAGCAGCGTGCCTGTCGCCCTGTTTTCAGATAAGGCGTCAACGCCGTGTTTCAGGATTCTGGGAATGATCAACTGCAGGAAGTCAACGCAGAGCAGCGCGGTAAATCCCGCAAAAAGACGCAGACGATGCTTTCTGAATTGCGGTGAGAGCAGTTTCCAGAGTGTTAAGAAACCAACAGGTTCGGCATGTTCCAATGATTCGTTCTGCTGATCTTTATGCTGTGTAAATCCGGGTACCGACACGGTGGTAATTATGATATTGCCTATTGGGATAATGGTTGTTTAGTATAAGATGACCGTTTTTAATGATAATTACGATATAATAATGTGAGCAAGAATGCGTTCATGGTCGTTGTTGGATTCAGCATGCATATTATCGGAACTCCTGGAGAAAATTATGCGCGTTACCTTTGGACCCCTTATTCTCGTTGCTGTCGGCGTACTCCTGCTGCTTTCAAATCTTGATATCCTGCCGCTCGTGAAGGTAAAAGCCTTTGCCGCTACCTGGTGGCCTGTTGTGCTGATCGTCGCTGGTGTGTTGCAACTGAGAAAGCGGGGCTGAGATGCCTGTTTGCACTTGCCAAACTGCTGCAGGATGTTTGGGGCGCTGAAACCATTACAGCCTCTTTTCAAGAAGTGTCCTGATTTCCTGGCTGCTCAAGGCTACCGGGTTATTTTTATTAGATACGGCAAGGATGATTGCCGCAAGATCGGTTGCCGTAACGTTATAATGCGACAATTTCGGAATTCCAAGAGTGGTCGTGAGAGCGTAGAGAAAGCTGATGAAATCTCTGCGGTACGCGGCATCGCTTCTGTTTTTATCAAGTGAAACCAGCCTTCCCAACTGATTATATTTCTGCAGTGCGCTATCGTTTCCTTCCTGGCCTTCCAGCTTCTCCAGAATGATATCATTGGCGGCAGCCATCAGGGTACCGCAGACCACGCCATGCGGTATCGGAAAAAAGCTGCCAAGCGGCGGGGCCAGGCCGTGAATGACTCCCAGACCGGCGTTCGTCAGCACGACACCGGAGCAGAGGGACGCCAGTGCCATGTTGCTTCGGGCACAGATATCCTGCGGCTGTTCAAAGGCGGTGACAAGTGAGAGGCACACAAGTTCTATGCCTTTCAGGGCGATTGCATCGGTGAGTGATGAACTTTTCGTTGAGAGATACCCTTCAACCAGCTGAGAAAACGTATCCATCCCGCAGGCGGCAGTCAGTTGCGGCGGGCATTGGCGCATCAGCAGGGGATCAACGACTGCGATATCAGGTATGAAATTGTCGTGGCGAAGTGATTTCTTGAAACCGTCTTTTCCGCCTTTGCTGATCACCGCGTTGCTGGTTACTTCACTGCCGGTTCCCGCAGTGGTCGGGACCGCAATAAAGGGAATTTTCTTTCCGGTCGGCGTCTTTGTTCCTACTCCTTCCAGGTAATCTGTAACCGGTGTGGCCTCCGGATGCATTGCCGAAACGGCCTTACCGGCGTCGACGACACTTCCACCGCCGATAGCGACGACAACGTCGATCTGCTGAGCGGCTTGATCTGCTACTATCGAGTCAATCATCGCCGGTGTCGGTTCGCGGTTGACCGTACAAAAGGATATGCTCAGAGCGTGTTTTTGCAGGAGCAGGTGGATTCGTTCTTTGTCACCGGTTCGCTCGAGGGACGAGCCTCCGGTCAGAACAAGTGCCCGTCTGCCGAAGGCTTTTACAAGCATCGGCAGCTTATCAACAACACCTGCGCCGAATTCAATGGCGGGAAGAGGTTTGAGGGTAAAAGTATTCATCGTGATTGCCGGGCCGGTTCAGGAAAAGAAAACAGCATCGTCTACATGGTTGTTATTTCCGTGTCTTGTGCCCGGGTCTATATTGTTTCATTTTTCCCTGTTGTTAAATCCGCGAATTTTTCAGGTAACCCTTTAATATAAATGTCTTGTTTGGAATAGGGTATTTCGATGTTTTCCACGTTGAGCATCTTATATACTTTGGTGTTAAGGGCATCCAGGACTCGTCCCCGCAGTTCGGGATGATCGACCCAGAAAAGAAGTTCAAAATCAAGACTTGAAGGACCAAAAAGCCGAAATCTGACACGGGGCGCTGGTAATTTGCAGACCTGCGGTTCTTCGTCGGCGACTTTCTTTAACAGACTGCTTACTTTGTCGACATCGCTGCCATAGGCCACGCCGATCTTGAGGCGTACACGCATTTTTTCATTCGGCCCACCTGACTGGTTAATAATGGTAGAGTTGCCGATGATCGAGTTCGGTACGGTAACTTCAATATCATCCCGGGTCAGTATCCTGGTGCTGCGCAGGCCGATATTGGTGACTTTGCCGCGACCGATATTGTCAAGGACCACATAGTCGCCCACTTTATAGGGAGCGTCTGCTATGATAAAAACTCCGCTGAACAGATTAGAAAGGGTGTCTTTGGCCGCAAAACCGATCGCAATACCGGCTATCCCGGCCGAGGCAAGCCAGGCGGTCATGTCGATATTCCAGATGACGAAAATGAAATAGATGCCTGCCCCGAAGACAATGATTTTCGCCAGGTTGTCAAACAGGGTGACGGTGCGATGCTGAATAAATGTGTATTTATGGCTCAGTCCGGCAACCCGGTTGAGCAGAATTGTCGACAATCTGATCAGAAACATGAACCAGACCAGTACGTTGATTGTCTGGATGACTCTCTGGGTCATTACCCGAATGTTTTCTGTGAGCGGCATCAACTCAAGACCAGCAGTTATGCCGAGGATAACGAGGGTATAGTAAAGCGGAGGGCGAAGCAGAGTGGCAATCTGGTCATCAAGGACAAAAGAGGTTCTCCTGGTGACGGAACTGATCATTTTATACAGTAACCAGGTAAGTCCGGAGGCAATAATGAAGGTAATGAAAATGACCAGGATCCCCTGGACCCATTGATTTTCGGAGATGAGATTGATAAGCGGCATCAGCGTATCGGCGATGTTCCGGCTTATGGAACTATTGCCCGGTTCCTCAGCCATACCCTGTTTAGGATAGAGAAAGAGTATACATCCTGAACCAATAGGTGTAGAAAGTGTCTTCAATAATCTCATGTCTGCATTCTGCCTGTTGAATGGATGTCGAGCTGTGCGTGTTCCTGTGATGCCGTTGTGCATGCGCACGATATCCGAATCGAGTTGAATCTACAATTGATTTCAACGTCTGGCTTTCCAGATCAGACAGACAGTACTGTGTGTAAAAAGCATAACTTAACCCATCACTTTTTATCTTCATGTTTTAAAGGTAAAGGGGTCAAGTCTTTTGTTGTTTCTTGTTCTTTTGTGTGATAGACAAGAAAGTATGGCCAGACCTTTAAGAATAGAATACCCCAACGCTTGGTATCATGTGATGAATCGTGGTCGAAGAGGGGAAAATATTTTTTCAGACAAAACAGACTTCGAGATATTTTTAGGCATTTTACAAGAGTCTTCCGAACTGTTTGGTTGTCGTGTTGCTGCTTTTTGCCTCATGTCAAACCATTATCACCTCCTGCTGCAAACCCCGCTGGGAAATCTTTCCCGCGTTATGCGTCATGTCAATGGACTATATACTCAACGGTATAACAGGCGCCAAAAAGTGGATGGGCAATTATTTCGTGGTCGCTACAAAAGTCTACTTGTTGAAGAAGATAGCCACCTTGTCGAGTTGCTACGTTATATACACCGAAATCCTGTTCGGGCTCACATCTGCAAATCCGTCAGTGACTATCGCTGGAGCAGTCACCATGTATATGTGTCCACGGCAAAAAAGTGGGATTGGTTATATACAGATTTTCTGCTGAAAATGTTTTCAGAAACTCTCGACAAGGCAATTACGGAATACGAGAAATTTGTTCAGCGTGAAGAATCTGAAGAAATTATAGATTTTTTCAAGAAGAAAAACTTTCCATCCATTTTGGGATCCCGTAATTTTGTTGAATTGGTCAAAGCAAAATATTACCGGAAAAAGAAGCATGACGAGGTACCTCAATCTAAAGATCTTGCACCAACAATAATTGAAATAAAAAAAGTTGTTGGCCTTTGTTACAAGATTGATATTAAGGAATTAGAGGAGGTCACACGAGGTCAGGAGAAGGAACCTCGCAATGTGGCAATCTACCTAGCCAGAAAGCACAGTGGCTTATCTTTAGCGGAAATCGGCAAGGAGTTTGGGTGTATTAAATACAGTACTGTGAGTAATGTTGTTCGGAGAATAGAAAATAAACTGGCTGAGAACAATCAGCTTTCAAAAATGATCACATTGATTAGGGGAAAGCTCTCCTTAGAACATCGAAAGAACTGCCCCCTTTTTGCGCCCTTTTCCAAAAGAGAAACGCTTTAAGGAGAAATGCGAGTGACACAAGATACAGTATGGCATATGCCACCCAACAAAGAGCGATCATTAATGTTGGCAAAACGTCAACTCTCAGAACTTGTTTACGATGCGGTAAATCTTGAAGGCATACCTTTCACTCTGCCGGAAATTCAGACGTTGCTGGATGGTATAACTGTCGGAGGACATAAGGTTGCCGATCAAGAAATCGCCTTGAATCAGGCAAATGCCTGGCGCACTCTTTTTCGATGGGTGGAGCAAGGGGATTTTTCCATATCTGCTCAGAAGGCTTGTGAATTGCACGCAATAGCCGGTAAAAACGAAGCACTTGCCTGGGGCAAGTTTCGCAGCGGGTCTGTCACTATTGCCGGAACCGATTATATGCCACCAAGTTCCGAGGATCTTCCGTTATTGTTTGAGTTTCTGATCGATAAACTACCTCAAATTATTGATATCTACGACAGAGCCATCCATGTTTTTCTGTCCATGGCGAGAAACCAATTCTTTTATGATGTTAACAAACGCATGGGAAGGTTTATGATGAATGGACTCTTGTTAAGAGAAGGATACCCAGCCATCAATCTTCCTGCGAAACGTCAGTTGGAATTTAATAACCTCATGTTGGAATTTTATCAGACAGGTCAACAGAAACCCATGAACCTTTTTTTACGCTCATGCCTCGATGAGAGAACAATCAATATAATGAAAGAAGAGTGATTTTTAGAGGATAATTTGTAATATTGAAATTTTTCCGACGAGACAATATCTAGGGAACCATATATTTGACTTCAACCAAAACATTCTGCGGACACGCCGCAGATGTTCTCGTTATTACAGCCACCTCAAAGCTCTTTAGTTTCATAATTTTCTAAACCATTACCTTCTTCCTGATATGTCTGACAGTGTTCGGATGTAATTTCAACTGCCGGTTGGGATCAATCGGCAGTTTTTCTATGAAATGAAAATGCTCCATTGGCTTGGTGGGTAGGCCAGATCTCAACAGTGGTTACGGTCACGTGTTCGGGTTGGTTGACTACCCACCAGATGGCCTCCGCGATATCCTCTGCAGTAAGAGGGGTCATATCCTTGTAGGGGGCGTCACTTTTAGCCTCGTCCCTGTCGAATCTCACTTGCTGGAACTCGGTCCGGGTAAGCCCTGGCTCGATGCAAGACACCCGGACCATTGTACCCAGCAGGTCAGCCTTTAGATTCTGGGTAAATTGTTTAACAAAGGCCTTGGTGGCGCCGTACACGTTACCGGTCTTGTAAATATATTCCCCGGCGATGGAGCCCAGGTTAACTATGAAGCCTTGATTTTTAGCCACCATACTGGGCAACACCGCACGGGTGCAGTAGAGCAGGCCGCTTATATTGGTTTGGATCATAACATCCCAGTCATCTAGCTTGGCCTCTTGGGCAAGGTCCAGGCCTTTACCAAGCCCGGCGCTGTTGACCAGAACATCGATATCCGCAAATTCCGGTGGCAGGGTCGTGAAAGCAGCAGCTACGGCATCCCGGTCACACACATCAAAGGCTGCTGGATAGAAAACATCGCCCAACTCGTTTTGAAGGGCCTCAAGTCGGTCAAGTCGACGAGCTACACCCACCACGCGCCAGCCATGTGTGGCAAAACGTTTAGCCGTGGTATGGCCAATGCCGGCGGAAGCGCCGGTAATGCAAATGACGCCAGTCATAGGACGACTCCTTGGTTGCAAATTTACTTTCTCGTAAACTCATGGGAAGCGCCAGGCAAGCCGCTTCACTCCACTTTCGGGCCGCCAGTGTCGTCACTACAACTTCCGTCTCAACCTCTGACGACTAATATATGAATTACACTTCAGATACTAATAAGTCAACTAATCCTGTGAAACCTTCAGGAACTCAGCGACACGATCATTTGCACGAGATCACAAATCATATTTGTAGGAATACAGGCTCGCCTTTAATAGACGACACCCCAAACGTACGTACACGATCGGACCTTACCTTTATGGGAGTCTCCATGAAATCTTCCTCGGTTGGCAAGATTCATAGGTGTACAGGAACTCATTTAACTGAATGTTTTGTTGTTGAATAATGACTGGCAAACGTAATCTCTAAAAAGAAGACATTCTAAGAAACCTGCTGATTATCACGCTAAGGATAAAAGTGAGTACGATAAGAAGGGTTCCATATGACATTGCAAGGCCCAGGTTATACTCGAAAACCCCATTTACCATAGCAATAGACAGTGGTTTATTTGAAGCATTATATAGAAAGACGGAAATGGTGTATTCTCCAATTGACCGAATAAAAATCAGAAGGAAACCTGCAAGAATTCCAGGGAAAAGGATTGGCAACGCAACGTTTTTAAAGGTGTGAAAGCTGCTGGCACCCAGGCTTTTGGAAGCTTCTATATACACATCATTCAGGTTTTGGAAAGACACATTCAGTGTTTTCACCATGATTGGTAATGAGCGAATCAAATAGCCAAGTGGGAGAAGAATTGACGTTCCTACCAGCACTTCATTAAAGGAAAAGATGGTCGGTTCATTAAATGCGCTGATGATATTGATGGCAATGGCGCTTGCAGGGATTGCCCAGGGAAGCATGGTGAGGATTTCAACAATCCACTTCGCTTTCAGATCTGTTTTTACTATCATATAGGATGATGGGATAGCCACCATAAGCCCGATCCCTGCTGCAACCATTGCCATCACAGAACTGTTGAAGAATGGCTGTAATTTTCTTGCACTGGTAAAAATTGTGAGATAGTTGTCCAGGGTGAATTCTTTGGGGAAATAATTCACCATCCATGAACTTGAGGGAACAAATGAGACGAGTACAATGGTCATCATGGGAAGTAAAATTGAGAAGATGACTATCCAGACAACCGCTCTGATAAGGATCCTGTTATATGGACTTTTTACTGGTACAGGCCTGAACAAGACACCTTTTACAGAAGAAGTGTATTGGCTCTTTGCTTCATACATCCTGAAAACGATGAAGAAGAGTATTGAAATACAAGTGAGAATAGACACCTGTGTTGCGGCTATCTCCATGTAATTATTTGCTTTTGACAATAAAATCTGAGTGGTGAGTACTTTAAAATCTCCGCCAATAATACTGGGTGCGGTAAAGGATCCGGCCCCTGAAATAAAGGTCATGGCTGCTGCAGCAACGATTGCTGGTTGTAAAAACGGCAGGATAATTGAGAAGAAGACTTTATTTCTCGATGCCCCAAGATTCCTGGCGCTCTCTATGGCAGACGGGTCTATTTGTTTTATGGCAATGGATACAGTGATGTAAAAATATATATACTGTGTATAGGCGTGAATGATCAAAATTCCGGATAAACCGGAGAGGCTGAAGGGGGGTGATTCCATTCCCAGCAGTAACTGCAGCAGTTTTGTTACCATTCCACTCTCGTCATAGAGCTGCACGAAGGCAAAGACAATAATTATGCCTGGCATAACCAACGGTAAGAGCAATAGTTTGTCTGCAAAACTTCGCCATGGAAATTCACAGAAATGAATGGCGAAGGCAAGTGAAATTCCCATTCCACCGCAGACCACGACAGAGAGAAGCCCCATTACGACAGAGTTGATGAGTGGGAGGCGAGATGTAGAACTTGAAAAAAAATCCGTGTAATGAATTAGTGAGAAGCCGTCTCCTTCTGTAAGGCTTGTCTCGAGTGTTTTTAAAGCCGGGAAAAGGATATAGCCAAAGAGAAATAGGAGCAGGATTAAGAGTCCGCAATATCTCAGAACAGTGGTGGACTGTATTCCACGTCTCATGTTGATCAGCCAGCCAGAATGTGAAGGTCGCTTACAGAAAAGTTAATAAACACATTTTGACCAACAAACGGTGTGCAGAGACCATTGTCTGAATTGAGTTGCACAGACCGAACCAGGACGTCATCAACCCGGATTGAAAGTTCAGTAGTAAGACCATTGTAGCTCCTGTTTTCTACAACTCCTGCAAGGCTGTAATCGCTCTCTGTGCTCTCTGCTGAGACCCTGACAGACTGTGGGCGAATTGAAATATAGCGTCCGTTAACGTCACCCAATCCTGCTACAATTTTCTTGATAAGAATAGAGTGTTCAGCAGTATAACCTCCCATTGATAGCAGGTTTGTTTCTCCAATAAATTGGGCTACAAAAGAATCTTGAGGGTTCTGATAAATTTCTTCGGGTGTACCTGTTTGAATACATCGCCCTTGATTGAAGACAGCAAGCTTATCAGAGAGTGTGAGGGCTTCTGTCTGATCATGCGTTACAAAGATGGTCGTAATTCCAAGTTGCGTCTGCAGTCGCTTTAATTCCGCCCGCATGTTGTCACGGAGTCTGGCATCCAGATTGGAAAGGGGTTCATCAAGGAGAAGTACCTTGGGTTCGATGGCTAAAGACCTTGCAAAGGCCACGCGTTGCTGCTCTCCTCCTGACAGTTCAGAAACATGGCGGCTTTCCAAGCCCTCGAGTCCAACCATGGTGAGGTAACGCTCTGCTTTTTCCTTTTTTTGGGATTTCGATCTTTTCTGAACATTTAAGCCATACTCGATGTTTTCAATGACCGTCATAAACGGAAATAGAGCATAGTTTTGAAAAACCATGCCCACATTTCTTTTTTCCGGTTCGAGTGCGGTGATGTTAACATGATTCAAAAATATGGCTCCACTACTCGGTGAAATGAAGCCAGCGATGAGGCGTAGAATTGTTGTTTTCCCACAACCTGAAGGACCGAGAAAAGTGAAAAATTGCCCATCTTCTACGCGCAGATTTATGTCGCTGCAGGCAAGGGTTTGGCCGTACCACTTTTCTATGTTCTGAAGAACAACCTCACCCATGTTTTATGCCTTGCAACGAAAACCGCCTGAACCCTTAGTTTTTCTTTTGATCTTTGCTCATGCTTTTTACTTCTGAGTCCCACTTCTGCATCCAAGCTGATTGTTTTGCAGCAAGAGCCTGCCAGTCAACATCCATAACCTTAAAGCTTGTATTTGCCATCCATTCCGGAGAATCAGCAAGGGCATCAGGGTGCGTTGGCAGTCTGTTAAATTTCTGAGCCAGCAGAGCTTGAATCTTCGCGCTACCTGCAAATTCAATAAATGATTTTGCAGCATTTGGATGTTTTGCTCCATGTATAAGGGCAATACCATCGGTAATGACAGGTGAGCCGCTTTCGGCATCAATCACAGCCAGAGGCATCTTGTTTTTAATTTTATTGTCGATAATAGAGTTGAGCACCATGAAACTCACTGCAGCTTCTTTCCTCCCCACAGCTTGAAACAGCATGGAGCCACTGCCATAATAGTTTTTGGTGTTAGCGTCCAAGTCTTTCATGAATTTCCAGCCGTTATCCAGTTCTCCATTCTTTTCAAATTGCTGTAGAAGTGAGGAGTAGGTTGCACGCGCTGAAGAAGACAGGGCATTTCTAAAGACCAGATTGTTCTTAAACTTTGGATCAGCAAGCTCATACCAATCTTTTGGCGCATCTTCTTCTGAAAGCATTTCAGTATTATAAAACATCATCACAGGCGTCTGGATAGTTCCGTACCAGTAGGAGTCGCTATCCTTGAATAATGGATTTATCTTATCTGCCCATGATGGCTTGAACGCATCAAAAAGACCTTCTGATTTCATTTCAAGAAAGACTGATGAGGGTGCGCCATACATTACGTCTGATTGGGGATTCGCCTTCTCTGCTCTAATTCGATCAGCAAGGGCACCTTTGAGATTGATGAAATCAACTTTGACACCAGTTTCTTTTTGATAGGCGTCTGCCACCATTTCCAGCATGTCTTCACCATGGGTGGAGTAAACGACAACCTTGTCTTCCATGTCATTGGCAAGACAGGTGGTGGGTAGTGTTAATGACAAGGCGAGCAAAGATGGCGCGAACAGGGATTGAAACATTTTTTTCATTGAAAAATCTCCAGGTTAGTTTGTTAAAGAGGCTTATCCCTATGGGATTTGTGGTTTATGCGGCAATTTTTGAATTATTTTCAACAAGGTATTTGCTAATCAGGTTTCGAGTGTTCAGGACATCGTCATAGGCGTTAAGTTCAATAGTCCACCATCTACACTCTGTTTCTAACAAAGAATCGACGATTGGACCTAAAACAGACATGTCTTTGGGGGCGTGATGTGTGTCAGTCTCAAATTCATAAAAATGAACTTCTTTAAGGTTATGACGAAACATCTCTACGATTTGTGTAACTGATAATTCGCCTTTACGAACCCTGTCGCAGGAAACTGCATGGCCAACATCCAGAGTGATGGAGGCGCCACTTTCCCCTGACCATTTCAGCATCGTTTCAGGATTGCTGGTTGGGCCAAAGCGAAGGTTTTCAAGACTGATTGTTATTCCTCGTTTTGTGGCATAATCGACGAGTCTGCAGAGGCTTTGAATAACACGATTGTGGTCTAAACCAATATCTGGAACGAGTCCAACATGAACTGTCATTACCTGATCTCCCAGCCCAGCCATTGCATCTACATTTTTCAGATGCAGGGAAAGTGCCTGCTCAGCAAGAAGATGGTCCATATTTCCAAGTTCAAACCCAGGGAAGTAGCCGTGATGCCTGACGGATGTACCAGTTTTCAAATATGGTTCTATGTGTGACCTAGTGAGCTCAGGTTTGAGACCGTTGGGTGTGTAGGCCATAGCAAAACCATTCTCTGCGACCCAATCGAATCTGTCGGGGAAAGTATACCATTGTGTAGAAACTGCGAGGGTAGTGTTGTTAAGCATATTTTTTAGCAATTATCGATCTCCTCAGACTTACCATTTATCATCTTTCGCAAATTCTTTTTTTCCAAATTATTTACGTCTGGAATCATTAGACAACCCAATACAAACACTAATTGTTTACAAAAAGGATTTTGATAAGTCCAATCGGTAAATTCTATTGAACATCCAGTTAGCATTTGATCGGCCGATGTTTGATTGTATAAGTAGATTTTCTAAAAGAAATGAATAATTTGAAATTCAGAAAGGTGGTATAGAAGAAGATTAATCCCTTTCAATATTGGAAGGTTAGGAGAAACTGATGTAATGTGTAAAGTGAGTGACCTATTTTTTGCATCTCAGTGCCGATCAGTACTAAAAGTTACATAGAGGTGCTTTCCACAATCTCTGGAAGTCCAACATATGACTCAACTTGATAGAGTTCCTGTGAGGTTACCGTTTAGCAGAGGCGGTGATATACTGTCAGGAATTTAAATAAAAACAAGGTGAATTTGCAGATTTTCTTGAATGGTTAATCTTGCCAAGACAAGTCTCTTCAACTGCAAGGATGGGGGACTTCGTACCATATCAGGAAGCACCTCCTGTTCAAGTATAAGACAACACGAATTGCCTTCCGTTGTGCAAAATTAGATTTAATGATCTCACATTGCGATGTTGGATTTGATCAGTATTCAATCCTTTTGGTCTTTTCCATGGTCGAGGAGAGAAGATATTGCTACAATGTTAGGTGTTCTAAGAATCTGCCGGATTCATCATATACTTCTTAAATGACATTGGTACGACACATTCCGCCCTGTAATTACGACCAAGGCTACAACCTATGAAAACCATCATCCTCAGTGCATTAATTGTTTTGGCCACCATCTTTCTCATTAAACCTCAGGAGTTTATGGCGGCACAATCAGAACCCGAGAAAGACAGTCGGCAGCGCAACCTTGACCTCGAGTTTCAACCTGATCCTGGGACTTACGCTTATGATGTCTTATGGAGGGGTTTCAGGGTGGGCAAGGCTTCAGTTTCAACGACGGTCGAAGACGATCTCTACACCGTCGCTGTTAATGCCGAAACACATTCAAGGTTCAATCTTCTTTATACTTTCAGATACCGGGGGGAGGTATCACTCAAAGCTCCGCCAGTGAGACCAATAAAGGCAAAGGTGACCGAAAGCGGCGGTAAAAAGGAAAAGACTACCACGATTACCTTTCCTGAAGAAGACAAAGCCACTGCTGTACGGGTGAGAACAGAGCCGGGGAAAGAAAGGGAAGTTACCACCGTCAGTGCCGAGTCCGAAAACTTCCTCCTCGATCCCTTCTCTGTCGTTTTTCTTGTTCGACACCTCGACTGGCATGTTGGTATGGCTGAAATATTTGACGTATTTACGGGGAGAAAACAGTACCTTCTAACGCTCTTCTGTGCTGAAGTAAGAATTAAAACCATTAACGATGAGCAGCGGGAAGCCTGGGTGATTACTCCTACAACCAAGGAGGTGGGCAAGCCCGATGCAGAGGAGAAATCGGATTTTACCGTCTACCTGTCCAAGGACGAAAAGAAAGAGATACTGAAGATCGAGGGTGTCCCCAGGATAGGACGTGTGGAAGCGATAATGCGCAATTTTGTACCGAATTTATCCGGAGACTGAGGATTTTCGCTGGAAAATGTCTCAGAATCGAAATATATTTTTAAAGGTATCGGTATCGGATTCATAACCGAAGCTTGCCTCAAGCTTGAAAAAGATACCAGGGGTGGCGTCGTTATTCTCATCGTCGGGGAATGTCAGCTCCGGGGCTATCTCAAAAACGAGCCAGTCTCGGTAGAAGCGCTGCCGATACCTCACGCGCAGCTGCACATCGATAACTTCATACTCCGGTTCGGTATCAAGATAGACACCGGTTTCGTAAAGAAGAGCCTTGTGTTCACTCAGGACATGATAGAGCCTGAAAAGCTCAGCGTGCGGGACCCCCTCTTCCTCTTCCGCCCATGTGGCGCTGGTTGTGGCCCTGAACATCATTCTTTTTGAAATAATTCTTTCAAAGTCGAGAGAGGCAATGTTTTCCCAGCCGTCATCGGTGTACCATCTGATTCTATCGGTAAAACGGAGGTCCCACTTTTCCCAGTTCTTCAGGTATCTGTAGCGCAGGCCGGCGTAAAGATAGTTCCACGATCCACCGAAGGAAGTGGAAATATTCTGACGGAGTGAATCAACAAAGATATATTGGAGAGACGCTTCCAACTCACCACGGTCCGTGTCTTCGTCGCCAGGCAGTGCCGGGTTACCGTCAACATCAAAATCTTCATCATCTGCTGCCTGAATGATGAGATTAAGTCGTTTCATCATATTGGGAAAACGCATTCTAAGACTGAGCCTCGGTTTGAACTCAAATTCATCATCCTCGGTATAGCCTGACACCAGACGCAGAGTCCCCCGAGTCTCATTCTCCTCTGCAGTATAACGGCCATCATCGAAAAAAGAGTCCAGCCAGATTGCTGCATTGACAACTGTCTCCGAGATCTCTTTCTGTTGTCGATCCAAGGCGTCTTCCTGCTCCTGGTTGAGGAGCGGGATGTCGTCCTTGTCCTCTGCCGCAAATGCTGCCAGCGAACAGACTGGCGACCAGGAGAGAGCAAAGGTCACCACCAATGCTGCAAGAAGAACAGGGATACTGCTTCCAATTCTTCCCGGCCTCCACTGAAATGTTGAAACAAATCGTTCAAAGCATCTCATTGAAATCCCCTATGAGCTGAAATGACATCGGTTGCCGAAATTGCTCTTGTTTGTCTGTGGTTCCGGAAAAACTGCATCATCTGCTTAAAACCTACCCTCTTTCAAGACCCTATTCAACCATAATCAGGAGTTAGTGTGATGCGTATAATCTTGTTTTCATGTGAAACATCAACTAATATCACACTTGATTGCACAATGATATCAAGTACCGACTGGCAGGCTCGCCAGCCGTTGGTTGCTACCTGACAAGCATCTTCTTTTTTTTTATGTTATTTTCAGGCAATGCACTATCTAAAAATAAGCGTACTCGCCGGTTTCTGTGCTCTGTTGGTTTTGCTGGTCGGCCTCGGGGGCATCTATATCCACCATATGGACAACAGGCCTGACCTAGAAAAGTGGCATACGACAGTATTGCAGGCGGAGTTTACGGTCGATATGCTTGAGCAGCCATTCAACTTCGAAAAGTATCGTAAATTGGAAGAGAGACTTTTCGGTGAGCTTGACAGGGTGATCTACACTGATGCATCCGATTACCGGCAGGATAGTTTGAACAGATATGTACGGGGCAGTTGGAGCGACCCGTATCAAGAGCAGGTAAACTGGAACAAAACATTTGAAATGGAGAGGAAGGCACCAAAAGCCATGGTGTTGATGCTCCATGGACTGTCCGATTCGCCATACAGCATGCGGGCACTCGCCGAGGCCCTGCATCGCCGTGGAGCCTGGGTGCTCGGCCTGCGCCTTCCCGGTCATGGAACCGTCCCGGCGGCACTTACAAAGGTGAAGTGGCAGGACTTTACCGCCGCTGTACGGCTGGCAGCACAGTATCTGCATAAAAAAGGTGGTGGACAAACGCCACTGTATCTGGTGGGCTACTCCAATGGCGCGGCGCTGGCACTGGAATATGAGCTTTCACGGTTGACGGGTGAAGCCCTGCCGGAGCCAGCCGGTATGGTGTTGCTGTCATCGGCGGTTGCTGTCTCCCCCCTGGCATTTCTGGCAGATTGGAATATGAAGCTTGCTCGTCTTCCAGGTTTGGAAAAGCTCGCCTGGCTCTCCATTGATCCAGAGTATGACCCCTATAAATACAATTCATTTGCCGTCAATGCCGGAGCGCAGATTCACCGGTTGACCGCCAGAGTGGCGGCCCTTATCAAAAAACTGGATTCAGGCAGCGGTATGGAAGGTTTTCCTGCCGTCCTTGCCTTTCAGTCGGTTGTCGATGCCACCATTCCGCCGGAAGCAATGATCGACAGGTTTATGAGTCATCTGGCGGCCGACGGCCATGAACTGGTACTGTTCGATCTCAATCGGCTGGCGGCTGACCTCGCGCTTCTCCGCAATGATCCCTACGAGAGTGTTGTCGCACTCTTTGCAGAGAAACAATCCTACACCCTCACCTCTATCACCAACAGGGAGGGTGAGCGGTACTGGCTTGAAGAGCGGCGAAAACGGTCCATGGAAAGTGAAATCACCTCGACGCCCCTGAATCTTCGCTGGCCAAAAGGGGTTTTTTCGCTCTCCCATGTGGCACTGCCGTTCAGCAGTGAGGACCCAGTATACGGAACGCGAAAATCATCTTCTCCGGGAGGTTTCAGCCTCGGGGCTCTGGAGGCAAAAGGGGAGAAAGGGGTTCTGCTGGCAGCTGCAGGGGATCTCATCCGACTCCGTTACAATCCTTTTTACAGCTATCTTGAAAAGCGTACCCTGAACTGGATAGTACCTGATAATGCGGAATTTCGGTCTAAAAAGGAAGGGCAGTGATGTCACTCATTTGTGTTCTGCTGATACTGTTTAACGTTCTTGTTTCCCCGGTTGTGGCAGAAACCGATGTTTGGGCGGAAAAACAGCCAAAAGAGTGCGTTATTCTCCTGCATGGTCTGGCACGTACTTCAGGATCGATGGAGAAACTGGAAGAGGAGCTGCAGCAGGCAGGTTTTCTCACAGTAAATATTGATTATCCCTCCACAAAGAAGAGAATCGAGAATCTTTCGGCAGATGCTGTTTCCAGAGGAGTAAACCGTTGCCGTAACGAGCAGGCGGATACTATCCATTTTGTCACCCATTCCATGGGGGGAATTCTGGTGAGATATTACCTTTCTCTAAGCGACATAGACGAACTCGGCAGGGTGGTGATGCTCAGTCCGCCGAACAGGGGCAGTGAGGTGGTTGATACCATCGGCGACCTGACATCTTTCCAGTGGTACAATGGCCCTGCGGGAGGACAACTGGGAACAGGCGATGACAGTCTGGTCATGAAGCTGGGCCCGGTTAATTTTCCCCTGGGAGTCATTACCGGCGATGCACCGGCGTTCTTCGATGGCTGGTTTGCCGACATGATTCCAGGACCGAACGACGGCAAAGTGGCCGTAGAACGGGCCAGGGTGGAAGGAATGAAAGATTTTCTGGTGCTGCCCCATAACCATACCTTCATCATGTCCCAGGAGGATGTCATAACCCAGACAATTTTCTTTTTACACCACGAGAGGTTCGATCACCGTCGTCCTGATGGGCCTCAATGAATTGCTGATGTTACGAAAGCCGTCCGCAGTGAATGACGTGGCGAGAAATCAGCTTTTTTTACCGATTATCAAGACGTATCTTCAGCGTGTGTATCTGTTGTTCAATCTTTTCCTCGTAATCATCGGGAAAACGATAGATGACAAGATCATTCTCGATGGTGTGCCTGGTTAACCCGCGCTGATCAGGAGGCAGGTTGAAGAGCATGAGCATGAGCAGATCTGTACTCACCCATGGATGGGAATACCAGAAGGAGTGCGTTTTTCCCACCTCCAGAGCAGTAGAACCCTGAATGTCGATGATATCGAGTGATTCCGTTGCGCTCGAGTTGCTGAAGATGGTTTCCTCAGCAATGCTGATCTTACCCCTTCGTGGTCGTCCCAGCCGCGCTTTGCCGGAGGCGAGTGAGGAGTAGCGCAGCGTCGAGTCATTTGCATTGATACTGATGGTGGTGCGGTGGACAATATCCTTGAAACGGTGATACCTGAAGGCAAAGGACTCCAGATCGATATCAGGGGCGGCGAAATAAACTTCACCGATACGAAGCCTATCCCGTTCTTCCTCCGGCTCCGTTTCCAGTTGTTTGTCCAGCAGGAAGACCAGTGCCGGGGCGACGACCTGGGCTCCGGCACTGTAGGCGATGATGTTGATATTCCTGGCACGGGTGTGAAGTGCAAGAATTTCAATGAATCTGGCGAAAGTGAGAACAGTCTTTTTGGCATGAAGAACATCCACCTTGTATTTGAAAATGTTCTCCGCCGACGGCCAGGAATAATTGATGACGATGGAATTATGTCCCGTGAAATGAAAATACTGGGCACCCTGGGCCGTTGCCCTGTAAAAATTGCTGTTTGCACCGTGCACATAGACAGTGATATCCTTGTCCGCCTTTTTTTCCAGCATGTTGTTGACTATGCCGAAAAATTCCTTCTGATCTGGGCGCAGGTCAGTTATCTCCTGATCCTCATCGAAAACGATTTTTTCCTGGTTGAACTCCAGTGTGATAAGCAGATCCTTCTGCCGGTTCTTGCGGAGGGACATTTCATAGAGTTCCTCCCAGCTCATATCTGCATCGCCAACAGTATGAATGGAATAGCCAAGGCGCAGATCATCGGACGGGAAAATAGAGTAGCTCTGGATCTTTTCCGTCATATAGAAGGGAATTCGGTTCGTGGCGTAGAGCGTGACCAGACGGTTACCGGTCTTGCCGTCTTCTGCCCCAATAAAATAGCCGGAATCGGGCTGGATGGCTATGGGAGCAGGCATGAGATAGACACGCTTTTGTCCGCATCCGGTACATACCAGCAAAAGAGTAACGAGGAGAAGATAACCGATGGAATGGATCTTATTCATATAACATAAGAACAATAGATTTCGGGGGAGAGCTTACTGAGAAAATAATAAGCAATGTTGAAAACAAATGTAAAGCATTAACAATAAAAAGTAGAGAAAAGACGCCTGTCACAGCCAGAAACACCTTTCCTAAAGGTCATCCAGCGTTGCATGCTGCTCGATCCTCAGTTGCCACATGGCTTCTCCCGGATAGAGGCCATAGATCAGTATTCGCCTGCCGCCCGTCGAATTCTCGTTAGTGTCGCCCTTGTTGTATATTGGAAAAACCCGTACAAGCTTCTGATTATCTATCCTGAAGGTGTCGTGTCCCATGTATCCTTCAAATTTCGTATCCCCTTTCCCTGCTTCAGGGAAATGAATCATCGACAGGCTTTTGTCATTATTTGAGGCGAATCCCAGTACCGTTCCATAGCTGCCGGAGCCGGCCGATGTTGTGATGATGTACACTTCATCAAAGCCGTTATCGTCGAGATCGGTCACAAATATATCCGAAATAGGGTCTCTGTCTTCATATGCTGTTTGAAAATCATATTTAAATCCCCTGGTGCGGATCTCAATCGTACTGAGACTCTGACCCACAGGGTGGGCTTCCGAGATGATGATCGTTTTACCAGTCTTCGTCCTGTATTCTTTGGCGGCATCAGCCCAGATATAACTGTTATGCGAACAGGACGCCAAGATGAGTATGGAAAACATCGTGGCCACGACGAGCAGTACATACACTTTAGAGGTCATCTTCTCCATCCAGATTTTTCAATTATTTGATAATTCTACCAACTCGTTACTACTCGCAGCTGCTCTGAAATGAGCCAGAGGAAACACGTTTCTGGTTTTTACCGGGCCACCAGGGAAGACAAGCTTCTTCGGGAAGGCTACATACCCGATGCGTCTAGGATTTTTCGCACCGCTGTCTGCGCCGTCGGCAATTGCCTCAAGAATCCGGCACGCGAAACGTCCCGGTAAGGCTCATGACCTGCCGCAGTGATGACGGTTGCCGGCTGTGAGTGGACATGAAACTTGATGGGAACGCCGGTTGTGTTCACTGCCTTTTTCTCAATGCGTGCAACGTCCTGCGGTGAAGGCTGGGCTGGTCCAACGGTATCTACGAGAACATAGAGGGTATCATCGATCATGTTGTAGTTTTCTCCTGAAATAAATAGGTCTTGTATGGCCGCCAGTTCCTCTCGAATAATGGCGATCCCTTTCTCAATAACCGTTTTCGCCTCAGCTGGGTAGTTCGGTTCCAGCCCAGAGAAGGCCAGACGTACAATACCTGAACTATCGTAATAATTGGTCTCAATAAAGCTGATTACAAGCCGTATTTCAGGAAGTTCCAACTTTTTTCGCAACAATGTCTCCATTTCTGCGATACTCTCTGGGTGCGGAACAGATAGACCGTGTATCGAGGCGAGAAAGGTTGGTGTATCGTTGATATTGAAGACCTTGACATGATCGAGGTGGTAGCCGATGGACTTGGTCAACTCATTGCGGATGATACTATCCGCCACTTTGGCCTGTCGAACCAGAGGATGCGGAGCTTCACTGACAAACGAGCCGTCCAGTTGCTGTGCTGCCAGGTGCACCGATGAATCCAGAGCGGTAATTTCCTGCACTGCCATACTCCGTATGATTAATTTGGTGTTTTGCTCAAGATTCTCGCTCAGTTTCCTTTCGATTCCGCTCACCTGGGTTGGGGAGAAGGTGCTGGGGGCATGAATGTCGGCCAGGACATAGACGACATCGTCTTCACTGTGGTATCTAACGCGGTCCAGAGAAGCCCCTTGTCCCCGGTACGTTGAAAACTCCTGCTGCAGGGTTTCTTCGATCTCGGTAAGAAGTGACTGATCCCGGGAAATATCATACAGCGTCTTGGTGAGGAAGGCGGCAACCAGAAGAAAACAGATAATCGGCAAACCGAAACGTCGAACGACAACTTTCCGGTCCATTCTCGTGTAATCGTCGCCCATTCCAAATATCCAGAAGGCTGCAGAGGCGACCAGCAGAATGGAGAGGAAGTTGGCAAAGAACAGCAGGAATGAACCGACACCGGCCCCATATTCCCCGACCGAGAAACACAACCCCGTATTGGCAAGGGGTGGTACGATAGCGGTGGCAATTGCCACGCCGGGAAGGGCCGGGCTGATTTTTTCATCCATCAGGGCATAGGCCCCCGCAAAACCGGAAAACACGGCTACCAGAAGGTCAAATAACTGGGGTTGGGTACGGGCCAGCATTTCCGGGGTCGGTTGGAAAGTCGGCGAGACGAGCCCAAGTATGATACCCATGGCAACAGCCGCAGCCACACCGGCGATTTCTGCCTTGAGGGCTTTTCCGAACAGTTCTTTGTCGCTGCGGATCAGGGCCAGGCCGATGCCGAAAATGGGTGTCATAAGCGGGGCGACGAGCATCGCCCCAATGATGACTGCAGTACTGTTAGTAATCAGACCGAAACAAGCGATCATGGTGGACACTGCAACCATGATATAAAACCGCATTTCCGGTTCGGATCCGTTGCGGATATCACTGAGGACGATATCATGCCGTTCTTGTGAAATTTTCAGTAATCGAAAGCCCATGGCAAACCCCTCGTTTTCTATTGGTTTGTCCGCAGTTAATTGCACCAGCGGACTACTCCGTGGAGCAGCCCAGGGTGCACAGGTAAGGGAAAACCGATGACGCTCCTATAGTGCCTGCTTTGTTTCAGCTGCCTTCTCAGCCTTGCTCATCGCCAGTCTATAGGAAAGATAATACTTGTAGATGTTACTGACGTACTGAACCGTTTCCCTGCCAATCCGCTTGGCGGCAATCACTTCGACGTTCTGGAACCAGACATTGGGATCGAGCCCCTGCTTTTCAGCTTCCTTTCGTAGTTCGGCGATTTTGGCCGGCCCGGCATTATAGGCGGCGAAGGTCAAGAGAGAGCGGTTCAGCTCATCTATCCCGGGGTCACTGAAATAGCGATCCTGGAGGAACCGCAAGTACTTGTGCCCAGCGTGAATATTGTCCTCAAGCTTTTTAATATCCGGGATTCCGACATTCTTGTCGGCAGCGGTTGTCGGCAGCAGCTGCATGATGCCCAGAGCCCCCACCTCGCTGCGCTTACCATGGTCGAGCTGGGATTCCTGGTAAGCCAGCGCTCCGGTCATCAGGTAATCGAACTGGTAACGGTCGGCATAGGTCTTGAACAAATCGACAACCTGCTGGAACTTTTTTTGCTCTTTTGGGCTCAGCGAGTTACGGGCCCACTTGTTTTCCTTGAGATACTTTTTGAAGACGATGTTGCCGAGCAAGGTCCCTTTTTTTATCGTTTTTACAAATTCGTTGACGACTGCCTCGAATTGAGGACTGTTACTGCGAAAAGCCCAGGCGATTTCGCCACCCTCGTTGACGAAAACCTCGGGATGCAGCGTGATGTTTGTAAAGATCTGGCCCCAGAATCGGGCCTTGTGGTCATCGACGATAACAGCTGGAATCAAGCCGGCATTTACCATTTCCAACAGGTCTGCATCTTCCAGGAACTCTTCTGCTTCAAGAATTTCGACAGGTGCCAGTCCTTTGGCCGCAAAGGTTTCATTCAGTTTTTTTACATGCTGAAAATAACTGGAAGAAGGACGGAGGTGCAGCCGGCGACCGGACAGATCCTCCAGGCGTTCCACCGGCTTCTCGTCGGGGCCGGTAATGAGGATCTCCTTTACTCCTGTCAACAGAGGTGCGCTGAAATCTGCAAGCTCTCGGCGTTGCGGGGTGATAGTCAAGTTTGCCGCGGCAATATCGCCCCGGCCTTCCGCCAGGGCTGGGAAGAGTTGATCACGTTGAACCGGCAGAAAGAGAATCTTGATCTTGAGCGTGTCCGTCTGTTCTTTTTTATTGATGAAGGTTTCGAACTCTTTGAAAAAATCGACAGTGATGCCGTAATGCCTCCCCTGGTCGACAAAGTAGAACATCTTGTTGGGTACAACCAGTACCCGGATTAGCTTCCGCTCCACCATGCCGCCGTAGTCGCCGGTCCACTGTTCGGCCAACTGCAGGTCGCCGTCTTTTACCTGGTCTTTTACGTCGTTTACCTGGTCTTGATCGCACTGGCAAAGGGCAGGGATAAGGATAAAGAACAGCAGGGTATAAAGGAGACAGGGCTTGCGTGTCATAATCGTTCCTCACATTTTAAAAAGATACCGGATGAGTGCAGTTGGGCCCATAATCTGCGTTCTTCAGGATTATGTCAGTTGAGGCTGTCATCTTTGAAGTACTTTGTTCCCTTTACCGTCAATTCCATGGCGAGGCCGTCATCGGTCAGCTGGTACAGATACACTCCCGGCATTACCGACAGTGCACCGGCAAGCGCATCGCCCTCATCGCCTAACTGCGCCGCAGCCGTGCCCTGACCGCTTACCTGAAAGCCCGAGTCGATAAAAGTGGTCAAACCACTCTGGTCCATGAAGACCCATACCAAACGGAATTTCTTCACCCCCATCCCCAGCCCCGCCTGTACCTCAAGCATTTTCATGAAGGTTTCCTCTCCTGTTTCTTTTGCAACTGCAATTCCTTTACCGGAACCGCCCCCCATGAACAAGATCTTCATCCCGAAATTGCTGAATACCGCATAACCAGCGGATTTTTCTATGGCCGACCTGGCCGATGGCTGCACCTTATAGAGGCGCTGCAGGACTTCATCCGCCATGGTGCGCAGCGCAGCACGCTGTTGCTCGATTTTTTCTTTCTTTTCCGATTTCGCAGCAAAGGCCGACATTGAACCGCTACACACGATCATGAATACCAGGCAGCCTGCTGCCGCTTTGAACCATCTCATACTATCCTCCTTCAGTTATTAGAAGAACGTGCGCATTTCACTGCATCAATTTCCTCTCGTCACTTTTTCTAGACCGGTATTTTCAACGAATCCAGGCCCCAAAAACCATTTTCTTCAGTAATTATTACACGATCAACATCTGAGAACATACAGATTGGTAAAGGCAAAATAACCACAATTACTTTCGAAACGTTTTTCAGACCACTATCCCCTAATGATACTTTTTTAAAACATCATATGCGAACAGGCCCATTCCTCAGTGAGTTTGGACCGACACCAAAATTGTCGGAAGAGTAAGGCCTAATTTCTCTTCTCTCAGAATGATGTTGTACTGACCAAATTCAGAACGTCCAGGCGACGGTCAACGTGATGTAGTTGGATTCAAACCGGTTATCGGCGCTGAAATCGTGCAGCCATTTACCCAGCACAGTGAATCGGCCTCCGGTCCAGACAAAGCCCGGACCGAGAGCGAAAGACTCGGACTCGAAATCGCCAAGCGTCGTTCCGGATCCGCTGTCGCCGGTTAACTGTTTGTAATAGTAGCCTCGCAGACCAAGGGCGAAAGTTTCGGAGAGAAACTGGTTGGCCACAAAGTCCAGATGGAATTCCGTGCCCGTTTCGTAGTCCGTGTCCGAGTTTTCGGTGTTGAACATCACCCCCGGAGCCATCGACATTTCGGTTCCGGAGTCGGGGTTGAACCAGGTCACCGCACCAACGGTGTCAAAACTCCAGTAATTTCGCCCTAGATTGGCAAGGTCTGAGCCCGAGGCGTCGTATCCCCCGGTCGGAGCGACAATTGACTCCCAGAACCTGAACGACCACCGCCCCGAGCTCCAGTTCATCTGCAGCGGGATGATGGCGATGTCGCTCAGGTCGAAGCTGTTATCGGAGAAGCCGATGCGCCCGCCGCGCGGACCGGTGAGTGCACCGTCAATATCGGCATAGCCAAACGGTATGGCTGTCCCGATGGTATAACGCCCACCGAGTATCTCCTGTTCGAAGGTGTATGACAGCGAGGCAAGATTGAGGAAAAGGTCAAGGTCAAGGCCCAGGCTGAGCTGGCCCTCGAGGAGAGCCGCACCAGTAGTGCCCGTCTGGTACCAGAACGTGTTCGCCGCCGTGAATCCTGGCTCGGGCGGTACGGCGAGGAATATATCACCGACTGCACCGGGCAGGTAATGGCTCGAGGCGCCCTCTGCCGCAAAGGCGGCAGGTGGGGAGAACACCCAGAAGGTGACCAATCCCATCAGGGCAGCCACCGCAGCCGTTTTGAGCTGCTGCGCCAAAGGTTTTTTAATCTCCGCGCTTGCCGCTCTTCGCGCCGCTCCTTTCAGATTTCTGATTTTCATGCCCATCTCCTTTTGATTCTCTTTCTTCATCTGCTCAATGTCACGCCGAACCTACATGTGATCTTGCACCATATTCCTTGCCGGAATGACCACCGCCCTGGCCGGGTCATAACGGTCGAACACATTGAGTACCCGGGCAGCTTCTGCTGCATCGCCTGCTTTCACGGTGATATCGCCGCTTTTGATCAAATCGTCGATCGGTTCCGTACTAAGATAGACCTTGGCCCAGGCTTCTGGCGACAAATCCATTACGATATCGGCCTCACGGGGGTAGTCAGCGGGATCCTCGATGAACTCTGCTACCGCCCGGCGCACGTGCAGCCCGGCACTCTTTCCTTCGGGGAAGTCGAAGCGCAATACCTGGTCGGTTTCCCCGCTTTTGACAGGATCGATGCGCACCCGGAAGTAATCGACAAAGGTGGTTGGAAAGGCGGCGATCGTCTCGGGAGCCGGAGGCACCACTGTGGGCAGCGTCACCTTGCCTTCCAGGGCCAGGGCCTGGGATATCAGGTGCGCACGGTTATTGGCCCCCGTTGATACATACGCCATCTGGCGCAGCGCCTCGGCCTTGAGACCGCGCACTTCCTCATCCTGCGGATCGAGGCGGTAGAGATAGTTGACCAGCTGGGCCGCCCAGGAATATTCTTTCTTGTCCATGGCCTCTTTGGCCGCCTCCATAACACCGTCGCGGCCGCCCATCAACGGTACGATGCGTTCGCCCTCGTCCATCGGAGAAACGGGCGACAGGTTAGCGGCATCGTTGTCATACCAGCCAACCGCCTGGTAGTGGATTGCCGGAGGATATGATGAAACTTCGCCGTAGTTCTCCAGGTTATTGGGCACCTCCTTGAGGTAATCAGGCAAGCGCACCAGGTGACGCAGGTCATCTGGCCCCTTGCCGCCGAGGATACCTCGCAGGGACTGATCCAGCACAAAGCTGGCTCCATCCAGATACCCTTCCAGACGCTTCAGTGCTTCTTCCTTACCGACCACCGGGCGCGCTGCCGCAGAAATCAGCACCTCGGGTTCGAGGTTACGGTTCATCTTCAACCCTTTGATCCACTCACGCGGGTCACGGAAGACATCGCCGCGTACCGAATAGAGCTGCGGTGGGCTGCTCCACAACATGGTGGTGAAGAGGATCTTCCGCTCTGGTAGCCAGACGGTGGTGTGAACCTTGTCGTCCGAGCCGTATTTGGTGAAGAACTGCATCTTCTGTCCCAGCACGGTCATTTCCTGACCGTCTTCCACCGGCGTATTGACCGGCAGGAAGTCCAATGTAAAGTCTTCCGGAAAGGTCGTCGGTACAGCCCAGGCATCGGGGCCCTCGTTTGGCATGAAGGCATTGAACTGGATCAGCATACGTGCAGTCAGGTAGGGGCCGATCTCAGGAAAATAGGCCGGTGCTCCCGCTGCTTTCATATTCGCCTCAACGACATCATTAAGGTTCGGGTGACCGATTACCACGACATCTTTGTTGCCTTCAGCAAGAACACCCGCGCCAAAGCAGGTGTGCGAATGACCGTAAATGATCGCCTTGATCGGCTTGTCGGTAACCGTGCGGATCGCTTCGAGCAGGATCTCACCATCGTGCTTGGTGTCGCCGGTGTCGAAGGCGATCAGCCCCTCCTCGGTATCGATGATGGAGATGGGTGCCAGACCATAGCCACCAAATACCCAGATGCCATCCACCGGTTCTTCGATGGTGGGCTCCATCCAGCCAACCTTCTCAATGCCGTCGAGGATACGCTTGTTGGTGATGGCACCGTTGGGCGCAGTTCCGAGTTCCACGGGCCCACCCATGTATGGGGTCGGAGGCAGTGCAGGTTTGCCAGTCTCTTGTGCATGGGCCGTGGAGACGATCCCCATGGACGCATAAATACTGCTCAGGCTGGGGAGTTTACAAAGCGAACACGCCTGTGCCGTGGACAACATGCCCATGGCCACTGCAAGCGTCAGTGCCATTGATAGTACTTTGGTAATTTTCATAAAATGATCCTCTCTGTTTGAATGTTTATTTACAAGATTTGCTGTGTAAATCGACTTACTTTGCCGCTTCAATCTTTTTCGCCTTGGGTGGCGTCCAACTCTTGAACTTTTCTAGATCTGGGCTGTAGAGGCGCATGTTCACATCGAGGTCGATATCGCCGCGCTCTATGGGCAGCCAGTTCTCCTCCGGCACGCCCTCGGGCTGCTCAGCGGCGATGACGATGCGGATGCCGCCGTTCTCATCGAGCTTGAAGCCGGCGTTTTCGCCGACGCTGTATTTCTTGCGGTCATTGGGGATAAAAAAACCGTTCTCCAGGTCATATAATGTTGCCGACCAGAAGGCTTTGGCTGGTGGCATGTCTTCGGGCGCCATGACGATTTCGTAGTCATGCATCGTATTCATCGCTTTACCGTCTTCGGTGAGGACCGGCTGGTAGATGGCCTGGCTGGCCGGTTGCCCGATCGGCCCGGAAACCGACTGGAATGCCTGGACTTCGACGCTGATCTTACCCTTCGGTTGAAAGAGCTTGGTCAGGTTCGCAGCGACAAAGTCCGCATCGCCCATTTTCGCCAGTTGCTCGGCGGCGAAACGTTCTGCCACTGCCCGCAATGCTTTACCGTTGATGTTGGCCACGTTATCCGGATCGAACTCTTTGTCGGGCTCAACACCGAGCGGTTTTAGGATTTTAAGGAAGGCCGCGTCCACCTTGTCGTTGGGGTCAAAGGTTGTGTGGTTCACCACAAACTGCATCACTTCAAGGAAGCGCTCTTCGAATATTTCAAAATCCGAACCGAAGTCCGGAAAGCGAGCTTGGTCTGTTTGGAAATCCAACTTCGCGCTATCTCCACCCTTTTCGCCGAGGAATGCGGATAGCGGCTTGAGTTTCACATTTTGCATAGCGGCCAGATTGGCCTTCATGCGGTCAGGCTCGGCGGCATGCGGCATAACACGAAGGGCGGCACTGACAAAGTCGCCGCTCACTTCGAACACCTTGTCAACACCTTTCACAGACGCACCATCGTAGCCAGGAGTGCGCTGGCTGTAGAACAGGATGGTCGAACCGTTGCCAAAATCACCATCACCGGTTGACATCGGAATGTTCACGTAGTGGTCATAAGCCGTAACCATAAGCGAGACATACTTGGAGTCAAAGGCTGGCATCTCCATCACAATTGGTTCCTCGGTCACATCAACCATGGCAATAACGTAGAGCGTGTCGTTGTTTGGCCGGGCGATAGCCTGCAGGGTGTGATCCGCCAGCTCGGTGTTGGCAAAGACACGGTTGTAACCCTGCGTGCACATCGGATTGTCTGTATCGAGGGCGAACTTGTTGTTGACGTTGAACATGGCGACGTACTGGTAAGAGTGCAGCACCAGTTCCTCCAACTGAGCCTCCGATAAATTCACGTGTTCAGCTGACTGTGCAAACACATTAGCTGGGACCAAAAGCACTGTGATCATCGTCAGGGTGGCGAACCCAATCATCAATCTTTCTAGTCTTGCTTTCATGCTTTCCTCTGTTTGTTGAATCACTTAGCCGCTTCAATACTCGGGAAGGTCCATTTGCCCTCCAGAATTTCCTTGCGCGGCTGATACATGCGGATTACGTAATTCCAGCCCTTGGTGATGGGCAGGTAGTTCTCGCTTTTGGGATCTCCGCCGAAACGGATCGTGTAGGAGCCGTCCTCGTTCTTCTTGGCCGAGGATTGGTTGAGGCTGTTGCGACCGAGGTCGTTCTTTTCGAGATAGCCGTCACCGTTGTAGATGGTGATCGACCAGAAGGCATCGACCGGCACGTCCTTGACTGTCACGGCGTAGGCTGTCTTGCCATCATTCTTTTCGACGGTGCCCAACTCGTAGTATGCGGCCGTGACCGGCAGACCGCCCCAACCGGCTGCGGCGCCGACCAGGTAATCGATCGGCCTGACCTCTTCCTTGCTGCCAAAGGCATGGGTGCTATCAAAACCAAGGGTGGCGAGATCGCTAAGGGCTTTGCGTGCCTTGGCGAGGTCGTCGAGGTTCCAGTTCGGTGCCTCGAAGGGGCCGGTGCCCCCACCGCTGATCTCGATCTTGTCCTGGGCTGCGTGTGCCTTGGCCAGGTCATCGGGATCGCCGGCGTCGTAGAAGGTTCGTACCGTCACGAGCGCGAAGCGAGTGCCGACCTTCTCTTCCGTCAGCTCGTAGGTGCCCGGCTTCGATTCCACGAACATGTAGTGGTCCTGACTGACCACGTGCATGGATATATAGCGGCCGCCGACTTCCGGTAGCGTGATCGTGGCAGGCTTGGATACATCCAGCACGGTCCCGGAGTAGAGGGTGTCCTGATTCATCCTGATCACCGGCTGGTTGTCCGGCGTGGTGGGTTCGCGCAGGTGTGTAAATTTACCAATGCTAGCGCCCATCATTTTCATATTGGAGCGGATCATGTGGTCCGATTCGGCCCGCACGAAGTTGGCGACGGTGACCGGTTTCCTTTGCTCTTCCGCGACGGCTGTTGATCCTGCCAGGACTGTTGCAAAAATAGCAACGCTTAAGGTGATGATTGCTTTCATGGTTGCTCCTAAAAAGGGTGTTTCTTATTATTAGTGTTAGTCCGCTTTCTCAATTTTCGGTGGCGCCCACTGGCCTTCGAGAGCTTCCTTCTCGGGTCCATAAAGTCGCATGACCAGATAGAATGGGCCATCAGGCGCAGGAAGCCAGTTGGATTCCAGGTCTTTGCCTGGTGAATCCTTGCCGATGTGCAGTACCAGAGTTCCATCTTCTTCCTGCTTGAATTTCTCTATCATATCCGAATTCAGAAGATAGCGATTGAGTGGGTTCTCGATGAACAGCTGGGTCTTGCCGTCATACAGGGACAGCGACCAGAAAGACTTCACAGGCGGCAGCTGGCCTTTTGGAAAGGTGATTGTATAGTTGTGGGAGGAGGCGTCCAGCGGCTGGCCTTCGGGATCGGTCAGGTAGGTGGGATAGATCGCTTCAGCGGCTGAATTGCCGTACAACCCCATATGTGCGGACACGGAGCGAAGCATGTCCAGCTTATTCAGCTTATAGTTTTTCCCGGCGCTCTCGTTCAGGAAGGACCGTGTACCGAACATTTTGCTGCTCGCCAGTGGGTCGCTGGAGTTCTTGGCAATGAAGGTTTCGATGTCAGCAAAACCGGCTTCTATTCCGGCTTTCAACGCCTCCATGTTTACCTTGGGGAGTGTTTTCAGCTGGAATTTTTTGCCAGGTCCGATGCCGAGGCTCTCAAGATCCTGCCAGAGCCTATCCTCTCCTGGTCCCGGTTGCTCAAGCAGGTTCATCATGAAATCCAAGTAGACAAAGAATCGTTCGTCGAACTGTGAACCCTCAACCCATTTGGGGAAATCAGGCCTGGGAGGTGCGGCCGGGGAGGCCCCACCCTGGAAAGCGCTCAGCGTTTCCAACGTGTACTGCGATTGGATTTTTTTGACCTTCTCCAGGTCATCTGGGCCGAAGAGCTGCGTCCGAGTGACAGAGAAGATGAAGTTGGTTTCAGATTGAATGACGTCGGTGATGCCTTCGGGTTTTTCCCCGTCCCAGCCGGGTCCGGCAAGCAGGTAGCGGCCTGCCTTACTGCCCGTGGTGAGGTTGCCCACATAGGCAAAATTGTGAGTGTAGAGGTCGATGAGCTGGAAGCTGTAGTATCGCTCCGGTTCCATATCTGGCACGGAGAGGACCAGAGGCTCCGCTCGCAGATCCATCCAGAACATACAATACGGCGTGTCCGAATTCGGCGTTACTACCGCCTTGTCCGCAGGTGTGAACAACCTTGCCTCGCAGGAAAGCTCGTTAAAAGATCCTTTGTATTCCGGATTATCACGATCGACTGCATACTGATACATGGTCTTGTAATTCATGACCATAGGAAAACCGCAGATATAGGCATTCTTGGCAAGAGCACTGGTTTCTTCCGTGGTGATGCTCTTTTGTGCCTGGGACGTGGATGCGAGGGCCATGATCAAGGCAAGCACGAGTGCGATAGAAAGTTGTTTGCCGGGTTTCATAACACGATCTCCTTTATATATTTTTTCCAAACGTTCAGGCTCTCTTGTTTCTTAATAATAAGGGCCGTGGCGAGACTCATTTCACAGGCTCAATACTCGGAAAGGTCCATTTGCCCTCCAGGATTTCCTTGCGCGGTTGGTAAAAGCGCACCGCGTAGTTCCAGCCCTCAGTGATTGGGAGATGATTCAGACTCTCGGGATCGCCTCCGAAATGAATCGTGAACGAACCGTCTTCATTGGCTGTGCCTGTCAGGTTGTTAACACTGTAGGCCTCCTTTTCATTGGCTTCAAAATAGCCGTCTTTGTTATACATGCTAATCGACCAAAAGGCGTCCACAGGGACATCCTTGACGGTGATTTGGTAGGCTCCGACCGGGAGGTTCGGTTCCACATTGAGATAGTAGGCCTCCTCTTCCGGTAATCCACCCCAGCCCCATGCAGTGCCGAGGAGGTGGCGGACCGGATCGACATCCTCTTTTTTTCCGAAGGTGGCGCTGGCGTCTGGCATCCCTTTTCCCAGTTCGAGCAAGGCTTCGTAGGTGAGTTTGTAGCTGGCCTCGTCATAGGCTGGGTGGGTGTAAGGTTTGGCGGACTTAGCCTCGATTTTCAATTGATCCTGCAAAACGTTTGCTTTTGCGATATCGTCTGGATCTGATGCGTTGACCAAGGTGCGAACGGACAGGTTCACAAATGGCGTTCCATATTCCTTGACGCTCAGTTGGTGTTTGCCCGGTTCATGGATCACCTTGTTGA
This sequence comes from Desulfocapsaceae bacterium, assembly GCA_963675545.2. Classification (GTDB taxonomy): domain Bacteria; phylum Desulfobacterota; class Desulfobulbia; order Desulfobulbales; family Desulfocapsaceae; genus MADRE3. Next base: position 4,639,330 of record CAXXRX010000002.1, on the reverse strand, counting down.
TGTAGTGGTCTTCGTTGACGACCATGATGGACATGTATCGATCGCCCGCATCGGGCACGGTGAGAGTTGCCCCTTTGCTGATATCGACGATGGCTGCACTGTAGAGCGTGTCACGGTTCATCCGGATGACATTCTGTTTGTCGAGCGGTGTGGGTCCGCGCAGATGAACAAACTGGTTGATACCTTCCGTCATTTGAAGGATTCGGTCGAACTGCGCGGACGTCTCGGCTCTGACAAAGTTTTCGACATTGACGATGACCGGCTGGGCGACGTCTTTGGCATGGACGCTCGAAAAGGCTATGGCCGTCACGAGAATAAGGATGCTTGATGTGATACTGGTTTTCATGGTTGTTCCTTTTTCTTGCTGAATGGATGTGGGGTTCTCTTATCAGTTAGCTTTCTTTTATCTGAGTCTACGACCGGTGATTTTCGTAGCGCTCTTTTGCAATGGGTTTCTTGCCACGGTTACTCTTGTTGCATGTCCCACAACTGTTTCGGTATTGGCGTGGCGGTGGTGTGCATTTTCATAGACAACGCCTTTTCCGTAGAGGTATCGGAAGCCGCCTTTACCTAAACGATCATAGACCGAAGCGACCATGTCCCCACGCAATTGATCGACGGTGATCTGGAGAATCAGTTTCGGTGACTCTGTAGGTGAGTTCTGCCCATTGACACTTTCTGCGATCAACAATAACAGCACGGCCAATAACATAGCCAATGATCGTAAATGGACTGTTTCGGATTTCATAAAGCCTCCTCTTTTATAGTGACTTCCCAATAGTAATTGACCATTTATCTCTTCGTTGAACTATTTCACCGGCCCAATACCTGGGTAAGCCCAAAGGGGCATTGTTGTTCAGTTCGGCGGATTTTTGATATAGTTGTTGCTGCCTGAGTTTAAAAGAATCTGGGCAGGACGAAGGTGGCCTGCAGCCGAAAGCGAAATCCGTCGGGTCCTGTCTCCGGCGATTCAAGCCAGTAACCAACCCCCGCCTGCAAGCTGACCGGCAGTTTACCCCAGTTAACAAGTTTAGTGACGCCCAGATTGACCGGCACTGACCACGTTTCAGTTTCCCAGTTATAGGTGGTCTCAGATTGTAGGGATACCGTCCAGGCACTCGGCCAGGTGTGGGCTGCAAAGGGCTGGAAAAAGGTGCTGCTGATAGCATCACGGTCGCTGTCCCCACCATAGGACCAGATATGGTTGGCAAGCATGCCGACGGTCCATTGTCCCTGAACGGTCAGTGCCACGGCCGTCGGACCTGCACCCCATTTCTCTGCGCCCAGTAAATCATCCGTGGCCGTGGGAAAGAGCAAGACAGGTCCAAAGCCCCAGGTGATGCCATCACCATTCGAGTTCTGGGGCGAAACAAACAGGCTCAGGTTGATGTCGCCCAGACCGAACTGGGACCCTGACCCCGGAAATATATCTTCCTGGTTAACGACCGGTATGATGGTTCGTGTAATGATGTTCCAGTTTTCATTCAAGTCAATTGGAATAACCGGCTGGATATTTGTCTGCAGTTTCCAGCCATCTTCGAGCGGCCCGATGTTGCTGTCGTAATTCATCTGGATAGGAATCGACATCAGGTCGGCGAGCGGATTTGACAATTCCTGAGCCAGGTCAGCGTCACTCCCACGTTCTTCCGCGGGCGCAGACTGAGGGTGTGCCACGACAATCAGGGTGCAGATAGCCAGTAACAGCCAGTTAATGGACTTCTTGCCCTTTGTTTCTCTCATAATTGTCATCTCCTTGTTTTATTTATACCTGCGTTTCATGTAATCAGCAGTATCATGGTTCAATCATTAGCACTTCAATAAGCGGGGCACCGGTAGCGCCGGAAGGCGCCTTGATGTTCAGGTACTTTGCCAGTGTCAAGGCAATGTCGACGGTCTCCACCTCCCTGAAAACGGTTTTTGCGGCCAGGCCGTTGCCGGCGAAAACAATGGGGACGTAAGTGTCATATCGCCAGGGTGATCCGTGCGTACTGGCTACCGTCAGCCCATCGAAATCGTTGACTAACCAGTGGGGCTCGAGCATCAGGTAGATGTCGCCTGAGCGTTTCGGATTGAAGTTGCGAAGGATCTGCCGATACAACCGGGTATCCGGCATCTTGCCCTCGATCAGGTCGATGCTCGGCACCGCGTAGGCTACGCCGTTGAATGTGGCAATCTCAGCGGCGATGGCGCGGGACACCTCGTCGACATCCAGCTGGCGTTGCCGGAGGATTTCGTTGTTCAGATAAATGTAGGGGTGATTGAACCCCGAGATAAGCTCTTCGGCAATACCGTATTTTGCTTTGATAGCTTCAATAGCCCGTTTCTTGTCCAGTTCGTCGGCCTCGAAGTACTGGGCATCGATGCCGAACCCGTTCAGCTGGGCCGGAACCTCGGCTGCGCCGTGATCAGCGGAAAGCACAACAAGGGTTTGCTCCAGCCCCACCTGCTTGTCGATAAAGGCGAACAGTTTCGCAAGAGTCCTATCAAGGCGAAGCAGATTGTCTTCGCTTTCCAGGCTGGAGGGCCCGAAGATATGGCCCACGTAGTCGGTGGAAGAAAAACTGATGGAAAGGTAATCGGTGATATCGTCCTGTCCCAGCTCCTCCTGGACCACCAGTTCCCTGGCGAATTCAAGGGTAAGCTCGTCGCCTGCGGGGCTGAGTGTCAGCAGGGTGGTGAAGTACTTGGAGTCGACTTTACCGAAGGGATGTGGAAAGACGACTCCATAGCCCGGAAAATCAGTTTCCCAGTCCATGTCATCGTAGTCGCCGTAGGTGTAGGTCGATTTCTCCTGCAGCAGTTCCCAGTTGGTATCACCATAGACCTGTGGAAGTCTTTTGCGATTCCAATCTTTTACCCACTCCGGATAGGTATCGTAATAGTATGAACTCGTGACGAATTCCCCTTTAGCCTTGGAAAACCAGAAAGCTTTGCCGGCGTGGCCGGCCATGGTCACCGCACCACGGTCCTTGACCGACACCCCGAAGATTTTGGCCGTGCCATTGGTGCTCAGGGCCAGTTCGTCGCTGAAGGTGGTGCTGAGGATGGTTGCTGGAGAGCGGCCGTCGGTTCCGGCTGCCTTCTGGGTAGGATCCATTTCGACGTCTTTATCCACTCCGCCGCCCTGGCCAAGGAGGGGATACCGTTCGTCTTCTATATTATAGACGGTCCGGCCAAGCTCCCTGTCAAACCAGATATTGCCGACCATGCCGTGGTCGGCCGGGTCCGCCCCGGTGGCAAGGGTTGCATGTCCCACTACGGTTTCGGTATTGGCGTGGCGATGGTGTGCGTTTGCATAGACGACACCGTTTTCGTAGAGGTATCGGAAGCCGCCTTCTCCAACCCGGTCATAGACCGAAGCGGGCATATCTCCTCGAAGTTGATCGACGGTTATCTGCAGAATCAGCTTCGGTGATCGATAGTCACTGCTCTGAGCACCGGCATGTCCTGTAGTCAGCATGAAGAGTGTAGTCAGGAATATGCCCGAACGTTGAAAATGGTTTGTTTTTGATATCATAAAGCCTCCATTAATATTCCACTGCCAGTCACAGCAAACGTTGCCATACCATTTGTTCCCACGCCATTCGACAGGTCCTGTGCCGTTTTTTTATCACTTTTTCCTGACAACTCGTAATGGCGAAATTGCTTTATAAATTTAACCAGTTGCCAGCCAAACAATCTTGTTTTTCTTAACAACACAAATCTTGACGTAATGCATATCTGTCCGCTATTCATGCTGTCCCTTACTATCCGTATCGACTCGATGCGCGCAGCTCAGGAAATCTTCGACCTCCTGCTCCAGATTCTTTTGCAGCTCTTTGTACTCGCAACACCGCTCCGACGCCCGGTCGTCTTCCGAATGACTCCAGTAGTCATGCGCATCTACGCACCGCTGGTAGTCGACACAAATAACTTGAAAGGTACGATTATTCAGATAGATACGACGCAGCGTATCTTTCTCGGCAGGGAATCGCCGCATTACCGAAAACAGTCCGGGGTAGATCACCGACATGGTAAGTTGTCCTTTAACTTGGATAGTAACTGTTGCTCACCTGTTCTATACATGTAATAGTAGAAGAATGTTTTGCATACCTATATTAGGATAAACTATCCTTCCCGTTCACCAGGCGGGTGATGATAAACGACAAGAAGACGGAGAATAATGGGCACCAGCAGACCACAGCCTCCCCCGGCACCACTTGCCGACAATTCGGAGGTTTCGCCATCAGTGGTTTCGGAGCAGATGAGGTGCATCCTGGACTCTCCTGAGTTCGATGCCACTGAAGCCCAGCGGGCCTTTCTACGTTATGTTGTTGAGAAGACCCTGGAGGGTCAGGCTCACGAGATCAAAGGGTATACAATTGCAACCCAGGTCTTTGGCCGAAAAGAGAACTTCGATCAGGCCAAAGACCCCATTGTCTCTATACAGGCTAACAAGCTGCGCAGGGCTCTGGAACGCTATTACCTGGTGGCTGGGCAGGATGCCCCCATCTGCATTACCATCCCCAAAGGCGCCTATGTACCAGAATTTTCAAGAATTATAGATAGTGTTTCGACGACTGCGGATGCGGCAAGGATCAGCGAGCTACCCCGACCGATCGCCTGGCCAACCATTGTCGTGCAATCTTTCAAGAACCTGACGAGTGACCATGATTTTGATTACTTCGGTATCGGTCTGGCCACAGAGATCGCCCTGGAAATAACCCGTTACCAGGAAATCCGTGTTCTCAGGCAACAGAGTGAAGCAGAACACAGGCGTGTCTCCGATACCGGTGCACGCTTCTTGCTGTGCGGGAGCGTTAAAAAAGACCTGAACGGGCTCAAAGTGATCGTCGAACTTTTGGATATGACCTCTAATCTCCACATCTGGAGTGATGCCTATCGCATGGACTTTGATCCAGCCGGCATGATCGACTTTGAGGAGCGCATCGCTGCAACGGTCGTTGGAAAAATCTCCTGCGAGCATGGGGTTATTAGCAAAGTACTGTCGCTGGATTCACGCAGAACTCCTCCCGCGCAGCTTGAGACACACCAGGCAATGCTGCGCTTTTACCAGTTTAACCTTTCCTTCTCCCAAGAGACATTTTTCGATGCCTTCAAGGTCCTCCAGCAGGCCAGCAGAATTGAACCCGAATGCGGACTGGTATGGAGTATGCTCGCACGTCTCTATGCTACCAATTACAGCCTGGAATTATTCAACCTTGATACTTCATTGGAACAGGCGGTCCTCTTTGCCGAGAAGGGAGTGGAGCTCGACCCCGCCAATCAGCGGGTGAGGTCGATCATGGCTTTCATTCTGCTGTTCAAAGATGAGCTGACTGCCGGGTTGACCGAGACCGAGCAGGCTTTGCGGCTCAACCCCAATTCACTTATATTTCTAGATAATATCGGCTATTTAATGACCCTCTTCGGTGACTGGCATAGAGGCCCTCAGATGATCAGGAAGGCGATCGATTTAAACCCATACTACAACCCAGCTGTTCACCATGTCCTGTGGCTAGACTGGGTCCGACAGGGTAAATACGATCGGGCTTACGAGGAAACAATGCGCTTCGCCATGCCCATGCTCTTCTGGGACCCGCTTCTGAAGGCCGCAATCTTGGGCTTGCTTGGAAGAGATAAGGAAAGTGCGCAAGCTGGGAAGGATCTCCTCGTCTGTAAGCCTGACTTTGTCGAACGCGGCCGGACGTTGATACGCAATTATATAAAATTCGACGACTTAGAGGGTAAGATAATCGAGGGATTGGGTTGTGCCGGTATCGATATCTCCAGAGGACGATGATCAAAATGACCTTGACGAAAAACGCTCCAATTCTTCTTTGTGGAGTGCTTGGTATTTTTAGGGGTATCTCATCGAAATTGGCAGCAATATCAGCGTGAGCCGGCCTCCCAAAACAAAACCGTTCGAAAGCATAAAAATTAATTGAAGCAATTCTGCTAGGTGTTAGCAGGTTTCCACTGGCAGTTCAAGATTGTAGGGTTGGACCCAATTCGAATATGTTCCTGTTAGGTTGCCGAGTCCCCCATCACTCCAATTGAAGAGACTCGCTTGGCAGTGTTAAACGTTTAAGAAAATCTGCAAAATCAACTTCTTCCTGCAGTTACCGTTTAGCACGGGGCGGTGATTTGCTGTCAGGAATTTGAATAGAAAAAGGAATAAGCTTCAGGTTCGGTTTAAGTTACAAGATGGAGTTTGAAGCCCTCATGACTTGCCACAAACCCAAGCGATTCGTAAAACCTTATAGCGTCACCCCGTGTCTTGTCTGACGTCAATTGGAGCAAGCGACAGTTCTTTTCTGTGGCTCGCTGAATTGCCCACTCAAAAAGCTGTCTACCTAAACCTTTGCCCCTGTAATCGGAGTGAATCCGCACCCCTTCAATCAGGCATCGCCAGGAGCCGAGATAGGTAAGATAGGGAATATAGGTTAATTGGAGCATCCCTGCTATGTCCTCATCATAACAAGCCACTATAAGTTCATTATTGGGATCAGAGTCTATATGGTTGAAGGCCTCGAAATATTTTGAATTTACTGGTGTGGATAAGTCTTCTCGCGTGCTACCGAGTTTATCATCCCCAAGCATTTGCACCAAAGCTGTCAGGTCATTTTCGGCAGCATTTCTAAAAAGTAAATCCATCATATGGTTCTCCTTATGGAATGAAATACAATAATATTAACGTCACAAAATTATGCCTGCAATATGAACCGAAGCTTTACTATTAGATTTGTTTTTAGAGCACACTGATTCTGGAGATTATTCCTGTCTCTTCAACTGCGAATCGCGGAGTTCTGCATTCAGTTTTGTTAGGAATAATGATATATACCGCGACAGATTCGATCAGTACATCAAGGACCACGTGTCAGGCGTAATCTCACCTTTAATCGAAAGTTGTCAGGTATAATTCAGATTTTTACAACTGATGTGCTACATTCAATGGGGCTGCAGCATGATCTGTATCGTCCTGCATCGATAATATACATCAGTTTTTCGTTCAACAATAAATGCATGATCTGAAGGAGATGCACCATGGCAAAAGAGATAAAACCAATCGTTGACTTCGAAGATTCTTTCGCCAGGCTTGATATTCGGGTAGGAAGAGTGATCGAGGTTGAGCTTGAGGGACGAACTCATAAAAAGACATACAGGATGGTGATCGATTTTGGCAAATTCGGCAGAAAAGTCAGTTACGGGCGGTTTACCTGTCACCCCGTTGAGGAAGTCCTGAACAGGCTGGTTCTTGGAGTCTTAAACTTTGAGCCCAGGCAGATGGGTCCGGTGATTTCCGAGGTGCTGATTATCGGAGTCCAGTATCCCCGGGCGGAGAGCGGAGAGGCGACATTTGTTTCACCTGCAGTGGCTGCCAAGCTCGGCAGTAAGCTGTTCTGAAAACACGGTTTAACCATATACCCGGTTTCTGTAGAGCCTTCCCGCCTAGCCAAGAGAGTTTTGGCATGGAGGCAGCATCATGACGGTAAACTGATCCGTTTAACAATTAGTTATTCAAAACTGGGGAAAGAGATGTCTTTCATGCTTGCCGGAGATCAGAAAATAGGCTATTGTTAATGGTAAAACCATTATAATGATAAACGACATTCCCAGGCATCTTACTATGAAACCCATGAACTTCAAGAAGGCCAAGCAGAACCGAATCTTCCAGGATGTGGTTGACCAGATCCAGGTAGAAATTCTCGATGGCAGAATTGCCCCGGGAGAGCGGCTGCCTGCAGAGCGCGAGCTCTGTGAGATGTTTCAGACCAGCCGCGGAACATTGCGGGAAGCCTTGAGAATCCTTGAACAGAAAAGTTTGATTGATATACGGCTTGGCGTCAACGGCGGAGCCTACGTGAAGGATGCCAACGGCGAACTCATGGCTGAGAATCTGGCAATGCTGATCCGCTCGCAAACGATTTCACTGGCTCATCTTGCAGAATTCAGGGAAGGTGTCGAGGGCAGCGTTGCCGGGCTTGCGGCGCAAAGAGCGTCGAGCGCAGATATAAAGATACTGTATTCATTTCTGGCCAAAGCTGACCATTTCCGCAATTCCGGTACCGATGGCTGGAATAATTTTGTCAGGATTGATGAAAAAATTCATACCGAAATTGCCCGTATAGCCGGGAATCCCCTCTACGTGTTCATTCTCAACAGTGTTCATGACAATATCCAGCGATATTACGATAAGTTCCTGAGCGTCGGCAAAGAGGAGATAGAGGAAAATTACCGGGATTTACGTTTGATCATTGAGGCGATAAAAAATGCAGAAGTAGAGCTCGCTTCTTCACGTGCAATCAAGCATGTCAGAAAATTCAGCAGGTACATGGAGCAGAAAAAAAGAAAGGTTATTCCCATTCAATAATTGATGAACTGTAAAGATTAATTTTTATAGGGGAGAACATGATGGAAATCCAGGATGATCAGCTGTTCAACAAGGCGGTTGCCCTTGCCGAAAGTTGGCAGAATCGTGCCAATGAACTGCTCACCAGAGAAGAGAAAAATATTCAGGAGCAGATGAAGCGGTTGCTCACCCATCCGCAGGACAAGGTTCTTTTGTCAAAACTGATTGACCAGAGCTTCCGCTCTCACGATCCCAAACGGGTCGCTGACCAGATCAGTAACCTGATGGAAGAGGAGGGAGTGCCCGAGTTTTTCAACAGAGTGGAGAAACTGGTTATCCAGATGTTTGTCGGCGTCGGTAAGCATATCTCGTCCTTTGCAGTACCCCGAATGATCGAGCAGATGCGAAATGCGAGCAGCCGGGCAATTATCCCCGGTGAAGAAAAAGAGCTGCACGCCCATCTGCAGAAAAGAAAGGAGCAGGGAATCCGCATGAACATCAACCATCTCGGGGAAGCGGTTCTCGGAGAGGGTGAGGCGGCACATCGACTTGCTACTTACAAAAAAGACATGGAAGATCCCGACGTTGAATATATATCAATCAAAATTTCAACGATCTATTCACAGATCAACTCACTTGCCTTTGCGGAGACGGTCGACGTTTTAAAGGAGCGTCTCTCCGAGATCTACCGGGTTGCCAAGACGCATTATTTCATTCGCCGGGATGGAAGCCGTATCGCCAAGTTCGTTAACCTCGATATGGAGGAATATCGGGATCTGGAAATAACCTATCAGGCATTCGTGTCTGCTCTTGAACAGGCTGAGTTTAAAAACTATTCTGCCGGCATTGTTCTTCAAGCCTATCTGCCGGACAGTTTCAAGATGCAGCAGCGATTAACCGACTGGGCGCAAAGGCGTGTCGCTGACGGGGGCGCACCTATTAAGCTGCGGATCGTCAAGGGTGCCAATATGGAAATGGAGAAGGTCGAGTCTTCGCTTGCCAACTGGCCCCTTGCACCCTATGACAACAAGCTGGAAGTTGATGCCAACTATAAACGTATGGTCACCTACGGCATGGACCCCGAGCGTATCAAGGCGGTAAACCTTGGGATTGGTTCTCATAACCTTTTTGAGCTGGCCTATGCATCCGTTCTTGCCGAAGCCAACAAGGTCACCGAGTATTTCTATTTCGAAATGCTCGAAGGAATGGCGGATCATGTCAGAAGAGCCCTGCAGGAGAGTTCAGGTGACGTATTGCTCTATGCCCCGGTTGCCTCGAAGGAAGAATTTATCAATGCCATTGCCTATCTGCTCAGGCGTCTTGACGAGAATACCTCCGCTGAAAATTTTCTCAGGTACTCGCCTGATCTGGTTGTGGGGTCGGAAGAGTGGGAATTTCTTAAGAAGACGTTTCTTGATTCCTGTAAACAGCAGCAGCAGGCGCAGAATTTTCCCAATCGGATTCAAGACAGAAACAGTGAGTCTTACGATGATTCCGTCTCCCCGCTAAAAACCAATACATTCATAAATGAAGCAGATACGGACTGGTCGCTTGCGACTAACAGGGTGTGGGCTGAAGCAATCCGTAAACGCTGGATGAAATCCCCCGGAGATGAGCCTGTTGATGTTCCCGTTGTTATCGGCGGCGAGGAGCTGCGTGGAGACAGGCTGGTCAGGGAGATAACGGATTCATGTCAGCCGGAAAACCAGGTACGCGTGGCGCGCTATCATCTGGCTTCGGAGGGGGATGCGCTCGAGTGTCTGCGGGTTGCAAAAGAAGACCCGGACGGCTGGCGAGAGCTGACGCACCACCGTCGTCACGAGGTACTTGCCGAGGCGGCAGTCGAGCTGAGAAAGGCCCGGGGTCAGCTGATCGGGGCCGCTGCAGCAGATACCGGAAAGATTTTTACAGAACTTGATGTGGAAGTTTCCGAGGCAATAGATTTTGCTGAGTATTATCCCTTTTCCGTCAAACAGCTAAGCGAACGTGACAATATAGCGGGAACCGGAAAAGGAGTCGGCCTGGTTATATCGCCCTGGAATTTCCCTCTGGCAATACCCTGTGGAGGAATTGTTACCGCACTCGCTGCCGGCAATACCGTGATTTTCAAGCCGGCATCTGATGCGGTTCTTGCGGCATGGGAGTTGTGCAGCTGTTTCTGGCGCGCCGGTGTTTCGCGCAGCACGCTTCAGTTCGTTCCCTGCTCCGGCGCTGATGTCGGTCCTGTGCTGACAGCAAGTGAGGATGTTGATTTCATTATCCTGACCGGCGGAACCGATACCGGAATTTCGATACTCAAACAGACACCCGGGGTGTATCTGGCAGCTGAAACAGGCGGTAAAAATGCAACGATTGTCACCGATATGGCTGACCGTGACCAGGCGATCAAGAATGTCATCCACTCCGCTTTCAGTAACTGCGGCCAGAAATGCAGCGCAACCTCGCTGCTGATTCTTGAAAAAACGATCTATGATGATCCCCATTTCAAGCAGCAGCTCGTTGATGCCACACGTTCCATGAAAGTTGGCTCCTGCTGGAAATTCAGCAACAAGATGGCCGCCTTGATTAAACCGCCGACAGGTGATTTGAAAAAGGGTCTGACGACCCTTGAGGCTGGAGAAGAGTGGGTGCTGAAACCGGAAATGGTTGGCAATAATCCCTGCATCTGGTCACCCGGCATTAAATATGGCGTTCAACCGGGCAGTTATACCCATATGACTGAGTTTTTCGGGCCGCTGCTCGGCGTCATGCGAGCAGAGAATCTGGATCAGGCGATTTCAATGGTAAACCAGACAGGATACGGCCTCACCAGTGGACTTGAAAGCCTTGACAAGCGAGAGCAGCTCAAATGGAAAGAAAAAATATTTGCCGGTAATCTCTACATCAACAGGGGGACTACCGGAGCAATCGTCCTCCGGCAGCCATTTGGAGGAATGGGTAAATCAGCGCTTGGACCGGGACTGAAAGCCGGCAGCCCTGACTATGTGACCCAGTTCATGAACTGGTCGGAATCAGACTATCCGCAAACCGGCGTGATCGAGGAACATCATGTACTGCTGCGTCTTGCCGCCGAATGGAGGCTGCTTATTCAGTGGAACAAGCTGCAGCCACTGAAAACAGATATTTATAAGACAATCCGGGCCATCGAGAGCTATCTCTTTGCGATGCAGGAAAAGTTTGCCATTGAGCAGGATTATTTTCACCTCCGGGGACAGGATAATATTCTCAGGTACCTGCCGATCAAGAACGTGATGATCAGGCTTCACCCGGATGATTCACTTTTTGAGACACTGGCGCGCATTGCGGCGGCAAAGATTGCCGGGTGCTCGGTCAGGATCAGCAAAGCGGAGGGCATGTCAAACGGGATAACAGGTTTCCTTGAAGGCCGATATGGCAGGGAGTTCCTTGACGGACTTGTTATCGAGAATATGAATGACGGCGAACTGGCACGAGAGATTGGCGTTGTGGACAGAATCCGCTACAGTGCACCTCAGCGGGTACCTGCCGAGATATTCAGTGCGGCGGCGGAAACAGGATTTTACATAGCACGGGCACCCGTTTATATGGAAGGGTACCTGGAACTGCTGCAATATTTCCAGCAACAGGCAATCTGCGACAGCTATCATCGCTACGGAAACCTCGGAGAAAGAGATTTCGCCTGATTGCCGCTGTCGCCTCTTTCACGGCATAGCTGGAAACAGCGTGCTTTCCAGGATGCAGCTGCAAGAGATGCTGAGGTGCTTTCGTCGGCACCTCAGCTATAAAGTTAAGCGGCTGGAAATATCAGGGAAGAACAGTGGCTGCCGGGTCTTGTGTGAATTATTTGGAACTCAACAATTCAAGGGAAACAAAGATTTCCACATCTTTGCCGACGATGCCTTTTTTGTAGAAGGTACCGTCACCAACACCATATTCCAGGCGATCAATTGTTACACGTCCGTTAAAACCGGCAACCTCCTTGTCCTTTGCGGCCGGATGCTCCTTGATACCGGCAAGACTCAGTGGCAGCAGGAAGTCACGATCTTTGCCTTTTATGTTTAAGGTGCCGTGTATCTCATAGAGTCCATTGCCTGCATCACGGATATTTTTTGACTCAAAGGTAATCGCAGGATATTGGGCGGCATCAAAAAAATCTGCTGACTGCAGATGCTTGTCCCGTTTGGCAATATTCGTGTCGATTGAGTCGGTAGAGATTTGGAAAGAGAACCGGCTTTGCTCAAGGTTTCCCGGATCGAAGTGTACCTCTGCTGTAAATTCATTGAACTGCCCACGTATTTCAGAAAATATGTGGGCAACGCCGAAATAGATATTGGAGTGAGCGCTGTCAATACTCCATTGACGAGCAGCTGCCGATACTGTCTGGCCGTAGACCAGCATGAGTGCTAATGTTGCTGCAATTGCTATTTTTTTCATTGAATTCTCCATAGGTTATGGTCATCTTCGATGTAACTGATGTGCCTGCGCTGCCAGGTTGGGTGCCTGATAACTGATGCGCGCAGGCAATGAAACAATAATAAGGATCTCAGTTTGAACAAGCCGTGCCGGAACAGCCTGGTGAAATTAAGGGCTATCATTCAGAAAAGCGTGAGATGATTTTTGCAAGAAGTATCCGGAGCACCAGCATCCCGAAAATAAAGATAAGAAAAGAGCGGAGCGGGCCATTTTCAAATGATTCACTGACAAAAATTACATGGATCGGCAGCAGTACAATGATGAAATATCCGATGATTCCGTGAAGAATACGCCAGGTTTCGAAGCTGATCTTCAGTGGTTTCCTGAGGTAGGTAGCTGTAATTGTGGAAAAAATAGATGATAAAACAAGAAATCCGACTAATTCCGGCCAATATTTTTTGCCGATGGGAAGGTTTGTCAAGCCTTCAGGAGCGAGCACCAGAACCACGTGAGATATGGCCAGCAGCAGAATTGCAAGGCCGTTTATCCGGTGATATCTGGCAAGGGCTGCTTTTCCGAAAAGCTTTTCGAGATAATCGCCGGGCAGTGCCAGGATGATTTGCAGCATTACCAGGACCAGTGCAGACATCCCGGCCACCTGACCGCTGCGCAGCAGCGTTTTGTCAAGGCCGACCTTGTACCACAGAGTCATTGTCTCAAAATAAAAGGGAACATATATGGCTGCAGAGAGGAACACAAAAAAAACAGTGATGATTATTGTCTTCGCTGCGGCTGTATTCATGGCTGGTGGCTGCCGATTCAGATGAGATTTTGGATTCGTCACTGCACACCTCACAATTTTGTTCTTTACGTCATACCTGCCAGCCATGCCGTCAGTTTTTTCTTGATGCCATAAGTCAATTAACGTGCGTTCTGCCAAACATGAGAACACGCTCTGACTCCAGTTCTAAAGCAGACGCGAATAGAGCAATCACCCAAAATCATCAGCATATTCACAGCAGGTATTTATTTGCGTACACACCTTGTCTAACAATCCTTTTTGGTTATTGTTTTGAGAATGGAAGATACTCATTTCCAAATATAACCATTTATCATGCCGGAAAAGAAAAACCAGCTTTGTAGCGCGGATATCGGCATGATTTAATCTAAAACAATTTTTTTTAAATCTTTTTTGGAGAGGAGAAGGTCATCATGCTAAGAAAAACACTTTTGTTCCTTTGTCTTGTCGGTCTCATGAGTTCTCCGGCAATAGCTATCGAGCCGCCAGAGGGTGCTTCGATTCCCTGGGGCAGCAACAACACGGCATATGCTGCATGGGAATTCAACGATGTTCTCGAAGCCTACGGTCTCAGTCTTGCTTCGGAGTCGGTCAAAACAACACCTGCAAGCTATGCGAGAACGTCCGGTGACAAGGTCATGTTCGGTAAAACAGCCAGAGCCTATCGTCCGGCCACCTATCACGCGATATTGACATCTTATGGGCTGGAGTTAAGTCCTGAGGAAGTTACGGCCAAGCTTGGCAATGTCCCTTACGCCTCTGTTAAAGACGGCAGCATCGTTTTTGCTTCTAAACAGTATGCCTATAATGCAGCGGAGTTAAAGACGATCCTCAGTGCCTACAACCTACCGATGGTGGCTGCACCGGCTCCAGTTGTTCAGGCGGCCCCTGTGAAAACCGTTCCAGGTGACAGTGACGGTGACGGGGTCACTGATGATAAAGATGCCTGCCCCGGAACGCCGAAGGGCATAATGGTCGATGAGCGGGGCTGCTGGTCCCATCCATCGAAACTCCTTTTTGATTTTGACAAAGCCGTTGTCCGCGAGGAATACAAACCTGCTCTCAGGGATGCCAAAAAAGTTTTTGATGCCTATCCGACGATGACTGTCCAGATCGTGGGGCATACCTGTGATATGGGGCCTGAAAGCTACAACCAGAATCTTTCAGAAAGACGCGCCAAAGCTGTCAGGGACTTTCTGGTAAACGAGGTCGGTATTGATTCCAATCGGCTTAGTACCAGTGGATTCGGAGAAACCAAACCAGCGTATCCGAATGATTCCGAGGCCAATCGCCAGAAAAACAGGCGAGTTGAGTTCATGCCTGAGATGTAATTTGTCAGTTACAGGACGGCAGTAATCATTTCAGGGTGCCACGACAGCGCAATGTTGTGGCACCCTGAATTATTTACTGCATCTGCTGCAGAAGGTCGCCAAGTTGCTTATGTGCAGCACCAGATTGCAGCTTTTTCCATGTTGCTGATCAGTTTTGTTATAGTGCTCCCGGCAAATGTTTCTTTTTCTCCTTCCTTCTCCCCGTGAAAACCGATTGCCACTGCTGCATATTTACCCCTGTTGACCTCGGCATGAATCGTTGCCGGAACGTTTCGACCCCGAACTGATTGGTGGTTAAGCCGACTGCCATCGATCCCGTGTTCTTCCAGAATTGACACTGCTGGTGCAAAGATATCCGCGGGTCTCACTCCATCAGCGGATTCCACATGAAACAAGGTGATAGACTGGTGAACTTCAGGTGCAAGGATATAGCCGGCATGATCGACGGCGCGCAAGGAATTGTCGGAGCCGTCAAGACAGATCAGAACGTTCTTTCTGTCCTGCTCAAGCTCCGGACAAATCCACACGGGAATACTGCAGAGGTTCCTGACAATTGTCTGCGCAGTCTCATCAGCAGGATTTTCAAACATCCACTGCAGGGCGTAGGAAGCGCGTCTGCCGAGAATGATTGCATCGTATTGTCCGGCCTCGCCTTCCTGTAGAATATCCCTGGTCTTGCCGTAATGCTCGGCACATGTTTTTGTCTGTATATGTTCTTCGGTTATCTCTTTGTTGAGCATAAGCTCCCGGGACGTATTGATTGCGTTTCTCGCTCCTGCCGTAAGCTGGAAATCTACCGTCCTTCCCGGCCTGCTCCACATGCTGCCGAGTGCCCGGTTTATTTCATTTCTGTCACTGCTGCTGATATGCAGGAGGGTAACCTGATGGTATTCTGCAAGATTATTGAAAAACGAGCAGATAAAGCGAACCCCGAACAGGTGCCTGACATCATCGCTTATGGTGACAAGAAAATGAAATTTCATGGGTGAAAGCCTTTTTGTTATCTTCACCGACTACCCATCTGGAAGCTTCCGGGCGGATGAGTGGCCGGTGTTTCAACATATCAGTTTCTCAATGCCTGTCTTTGTTAAGAACACACTATTCGACTGATATTTCCGTGCGCTTGGTTTTTTCAAGTTTCGGCATGGTCAGCGTGAGTATTCCATTCTTGAATTGTGCCTTCACTTTATCTTCTATAACGTCCGCCGGCAGACTGAGTGTACGGCTGTATGAGCCGCGGGCGATTTCCTGGTGAAAATAATCACCTTTTTCTTCTTTCTCCTCTTGACTGGTGGTAGCTTCGATGACCACGCTGTTTTTGGAAACCGAAATATTGATGTCTTTCTTGTCAACGCCGGGCAGTTCAGCCTTGAGGACAAACTGCTCATCCTCTTCGCTGATATTGACCCGGGGAGTTTTACCGGCAAAAGGTGGGCTGATTTTGCGGGCTGCCGGTTTCATCATCTGGAAGGGATGCCACCATCCCATCTGGAACGGGTTCTCAAAAAACTGCTCCATTTCTTCGAAAAAGCTTTTCCGAGTTAACGGCCAGTCATCATCGGGAGTTGTTAAAAGCTGGCCTGCCTGAGTCTTCTGCAACTGTTTTTTTTCTTTCTTGTCCTTCAACATAGCGCACCTCATGGTTTATTGGGGATAACGACGTTGATCAGGTGTTGCTCCCGATCACGTTGTTACTGTTTCGTCCTGCGGCCGGCAATCGTCACGCCAGCAACAGCCGAACTGATCACATAAAACGATTGATGTATCCAGGTAGCACGGTGAATTGCCTTCCCGAACCTGGATATCCCTGATAATGTCCTTTTTTTTCCGCCTGCTGACCTTGATGCCCATCTTTCTGGCTCGTAATCGTACGCCGTCCATTTTCATAGCTATCCCTCTTTTTGGGTACAATGTGTGAAACGGTTCGTAATCACACCATGATTGATCTGGTTTCCTGCTGTTCATTGAAAAAAGGTGGTTTCAGATTTAACAATGTGATCTGAACGTCTACAATACAATGGATAACTTATGATTAGTAAGTGGATATGTTTTCTATCTGTTTTTTTGAGGGGTGTGTTTGCTGAAGTGAAGCGGATATTTTAAACAGATATAATCATGAGTACGATGAGAGGACGGTCTGGAGGTTTACCTTCTGGTTGGTAAGGCCGAGTTTTTTTCTGATATTTTTCCTGTGTATATTAATCGTCCCGGGTGAAAGGCGCATGATCTGGGCTATCTCTTTCGTTCTTTTTCCCAGTTTTACAAGGTTGGCCACTTGTATTTCCGCAGGTGTCAGCCGTGTAAACCGTGCTGCTATATTCTGGGAGAGTGAGGATGTCAATTCACTGATGTTTCCACTTATGATCGATACAAAGACTTCCTGCTCGCCTGTCAACCGACTTGCCGAGAGTTTATGGAGATATGGTTCGATCAGCTCTTCAACATTTGAGAGAATCTGTTGTTCGAGTGACTTTCGGTCACGTTCACGTTTGGTGAGCAAAACTCCGAGGGCGATATTAGT
The DNA here is from genome assembly GCA_963675545.2 of Desulfocapsaceae bacterium. Lineage (GTDB taxonomy): Bacteria > Desulfobacterota > Desulfobulbia > Desulfobulbales > Desulfocapsaceae > MADRE3. Next base: position 4,621,955 of record CAXXRX010000002.1, on the reverse strand, counting down.
TTCCTCAAGCTCAATGGTCCGCTCTTTTACTCTTTGTTCAAGGGTTAAACGGGCCTCGTTGAGTTCGGATTCAACCTTTTTGATCCTGGTAATATTGGTGTGGATACCAAGAACCCGTGTCGGCTTTCCCTGATCATCGCGTTCGGTCACTCTTCCCCTGGAAAGGATCCACTGCCAGTTCCCGCTCTTGTCTTTAATCCGATACTCAACCTCGTAGTGGGTTGTTTTACCGTCAAAATGATCATTACGGGCGGAAATTACCTGATTTTGATCGTCGGGATGAATGAGGGACTCCCAGATGTCCGAAGCACCATTAAGACTCTCGTGGTCACCGTAGCCAAGGCTCTTGTGCCAGTTTTCGCTGAAATAGACTTGATCATTGATCAGATCCCTGTCCCATACCCCGCCCAGTGCGGCTTCAAGAGCGAGTTTGCATCGCTGATCACTTTTCTCCAGCTCCTGTTCGTACTGTTTCCGTTTCTTTATTTCTTCTTCCAGTAATGAATTCTGATCCTTGAGCTGGGCGAGCAGGTCTTTTTTTTCCAGGCACCGGTCAAGCCGATACATTAGTTCATCCGTGTCGCATGGTTTTATCAGGTAGTCATCGGCGCCAAGACGCAGGGCATCTATCGCTGAATTCATGTCACCGTAACCGGTCAGGATAAGGACACATGTCTGCGGGCTAAACTGCTTGGTTACTTTTAAGACCGAGATGCCGTCAATATCCGGCATGTCCAGATCGGTGATAACCGCATCAAAACGGGAAGACCTGATCATAGCAAGGGCCTCTTCGCCGCCGTCGGCCACGCTGACTTCATAATTCTTCAGACGCAGCTCTCGTGCCAGAACAGCAAGAATAACCACTTCATCATCAACCAGCAGTATTCTGATCGGTTTCATCGTTTATTACCTTTACCGGGAATGGTGACAGTGAAGGACGTATGTGTGCCGGGCTGGCTGTCGACCGTAATTGATCCGCCGTGCCCCTTGATGATGCCATAGCATACCGAAAGCCCGAGTCCTGTTCCTGTTGAAGAAGACTTGGTTGTAAAGAACGGTTCAAATATCTTCGACAGGTGCTCGGGCTTTATTCCGATACCGCTGTCAGTGACGATAATCTGAACGCCGCCGGTTACCGTTCTTGTCTCAACAGAAATAGTTGAATGGCTTTTGCAGGCGTCCACGGCATTGTTCAATAAATTCAAAAGAACCTGGCGGATCTGGTCGGCAATTACCGAGACCGCCGGTAGATCCTCTGAGTAGTTTTTGACAAGTTGGATGTTCTTTTTGCGGAAATCGCTCTTATAGAGAAGAAGCAGTGATTCGATAATCTGGTTTATATTTACCCAGGAATGTTTACCCGGTGAAGGCCGGTTAAATTCCTGCAGGTCCCTGATCAGGTGTGCCATCCGGCTGCACTCAGCCAAGGCCGATTCTATCAGATCCGCGTCTTCCTTCTCGAACTGAGCTCGTTTTGAAATTCCTTTCAGAACAGCCATAACGCTCTGCAGCGGGTTATTGAATTCGTGAGCAATGGACGCTGAGAGCTGGCCGATTGCAGCAAGTTTTTCAACGTGAAGAACCTGCTGTTGCACGAGTTGGAGCTCCTGTGTCCGTTCCATAACCCGTTTTTCAAGAGCACTGTTGACCTCTTCAAGCTCCTGCTGGGTTTTTTTCAATTCCGAGATATCATTGTATACTCCGAGTGTCCGTGAAACAGTGCCGCCGTTATCGGTTAACGGAGTGAGGGAGACGACCACTGGAAAGTCCGTGCCGTTTTTCCTGCGCATGATCCGGTCACTTGATTGCACCTTGCCGCCGAGGCGGAGCTGTGCAACTCGGTTTCGTAGATTCTTCCTGTCTTCATGGCGATAAAGAACCGACAATGATTCACCGATTATTTCTTCCTCGCTGTAGCCGAACATCTTTGCAGCTCCGGGGCTGAACTGGATGATCCTGGCATCATCTCCTACAAGCTCAGTCACAATAAGGCCGATGTTTTCAGCAGAGGCATAAATGGAAGAGAGCAGTTCTTTTCGCTCACTCAGTTTGTGCTCGGTTTTCTTCCTCATGATGACAACGGCAATGATCTGCGACATAGCGACCAGTATCTCTTCAACAGCGCTGTCGTAAGGGCTCTGTTCGGGGGTGTACAGCGTCAGGCAGCCAAGGTCTTCCCCGGAGGGTGCGAGAACAGGAATACAATAGTGCGCATGAGGATAGCGTGAGGGAAAGTCATGATCACAATGACCGGAATCCGCAAAGATTACTTTTTTCCGGGCAATTGCTTTTCCGCATAAACATTTGCCATAGGGTACCCGGGAGCATTGGCGATGCAGGGCTTTGGGAATATTCTTATGTGCTTTGAGGACAAGATGGTTGTTGTCCTTGAGAAACAGCAGCCCCTGCTGCTCCGTGTCAATATCTGGAAAGGAGAGTACTTCATCAAGAAAACGCTGGTAAAGATCTTCGTCAGGAATATCCTCAATTGAGAGCTGAATCAATCTGTTCAGCATTCTCTGTCTGTCCGCATAACTCTGAAGCGCAGACAGTACCTGGATTGTCGTTTTACCGGGAACGTTTTGCGGGTCTTTTTCGAGGCGTTTCTTCAGCTCAATGCTCAATGTTTGCAATGAGGCCCATTGCAAATCTTTCTGGTCGAACATATCCATGTCAGTTCCTCCGGTCGGCAACGCGAACGGTAAACAGGATTGTCTCTCTCCATTGGCCAGGCATAATGGCCACAGATGGTACCTGAATTAATACACCGGACTGGATGAAAAGGGTATAAATACTATCATAAATATATCAACTTTTACCCAGTTGAAATCACGCCGTGAAGTTCTCATATTATAGGTGTCAACCACCGTTGTATAACTATGAAACGACATTCTAGGGGGAACGGACATGAAAGAAATTGAAAATATTGTCGTGCCTGTGGATTTTCTCGAACATACCGACAACCTGGTAGATTTTGCTGTGAACATCGCAAAAAAACTTGACGGCAAGATACGATTTATTCACGTCGTAGAAAACCCCTACAGTTTTGCCGAGTACTCGTATCCTTCCATGAACATTTTTCAGACGGAACTGGTTGAGGTGGCCGAAGAACGGATGAAACGACTTGTTGAAAAAAACAAGAATACCTGTTCGGGATGCGAAGGGAAAGTAATTACGGGTAACGTGGTTGAAACCATTCTCGATTTCGTCAAAGAAGTGAAGGGTGATCTGATCATTATTGGTACCCACGGGCGAAAAGGATTGGAAAAGATGTGGCTGGGGAGTGTGGCTGAACGGGTGGTGAGGAGGTCGCCGTGCCCCGCTCTTACCTGTAATCCGTATCGTTAAAGACCAGGAAAAACAGGTAATCAGGGCTTGCGGTACCCGCTCTGATGTCTCATCTCAAAATTTGAGGCTGTCCGCCCTTGCATCAGGGTTCAGCAGTAAAGGGCGGCAGCCTCTCGGTATGGTACTGGTACGTTCCTGTAGATCATTCGTATGAATTTGCGGATTCCAGACTAGCTGTCAGGGGCTGCAACTACGCCTGCGAGATGTGTTCTTCGCCGAAACAACAGTGCCTGATCGGAAGACAGAACTCTATGAGATACCGGGTGCCGAAGCCGTAACTGTTCTGGACGCACACATCACCGTCAAATATCCTAGCGATGAATTTGGCGAAGTACAGATTTGATGAATAGTTTTGTCCATCGTTTGCAGGACCTCTTGAACCAGGGGCCCGAAACAGGTTATTTACATACGTCCGCGGAATCCCCAGGCCGGAAGCGGTGATGGTGAAGTAAAAACGGTACCAGTCTTCCTCGAAGTCTTCACCATCAACATCGAGCACAACGCAGCCCTCGGAGAGGTAATCGAGACTGTAGGTGGCGAGGTCATAAAGCAGATCACCGATGAGCAACGGGTCTCCTTCGCACATTTTCGGCAGTTCCTGGTTTATCCTTGTGGAAAGAAACAAGCCTTTATCTTCGAGCGTCTGCTGGTACCATGTGCAGAAGGTTCCGATCAGCTGCCGGATATCGAATGCCTGATAATTGTTATGGCTGCCGATATCTATATGTCTTTTCGATCCCATGTGTGTGAAAATCTTGTTCATATCTTTCCCCCCTGTCTGCTGTAAATCATCTGCTGCGACTCAAGTGGTAGCCAGGAGCAATCTTACAGACAATATTACCCTTCCGGCCTGCCTTGAAAAGGGGTAACAAATGGTTATAAAATTGATAGTTGTTATACCCATTGTCTCTTTCGTGACCTGTAAACTCTCTATCCACCATGTTCTACATCCACTGCGTCACCTCATGTTTCCATGCAATTTTCATGAGCTCAGCACTTAAAAAAGAAATTTTATTCCAATAATGAGTAATCAGAGTATAATTGCTGCGCTCTGTAAGGATGTTTCCCCATGGTGGAAGTCGGAAGCGATAGATGTTTTCGACCACCCAGAGCAACGCTGACAACTATCATCAGGAGCATCTCTTAACGTCTGAATGTGTTAACGGATGATCTGAGGATCATGCAGTGGTGCCCCCGAAGCGCGAAAACAGATACGTGCTTTTCTGCCTGAAGAGCTACTAAATACTGACAGGAGCAAGATAATGAAACGGGTATTGAAAGAGGGAATCAGCCTGGAAAATTCCCGGGAAGAAAGAGCCAAGGTTCGTGCTGCCGTTGAAACGATACTGGCTGATATTGAAGAGCGCGGTGATGCTGCAGTTTGCGAACTCTCGGAGAAGTTCGACAACTGGTCTCCGGAAGATTTCAGGTTGTCGGACAAGCAGATCCGGGAATGCATCGAATCACTGCCCCAATCTGTTATCGAAGACATCGCCTTTGCCCAGTCACAGATAAGACAATTTGCCCGGGCACAGCTCGATTCGCTGAGTGATGTTGAGATAGAAACCCTGCCCGGCGTTATTCTCGGCCACAAGAATATAGCCGTGGCAAATGTCGGCTGTTATGTCCCCGGCGGGAAGTTCCCGATGGTTGCCTCGGCGCACATGAGTATACTCACCGCCAAGGTGGCGGGCGTAAAGCGCGTGATTGGCTGTACGCCGCCGACAAAGGGTAAACTCCCTGCAGCCACGGTCGCCGCAATGTCGATGGCAGGAGCAGACGAGATATATGTGCTTGGCGGTATTCAGGCGGTTGCGGCAATGGCAATGGGGACAAAACACATTGAAGCGGTTGATTTTCTCGTAGGGCCCGGTAATGCCTACGTTGCCGAAGCAAAACGCCAGCTCTACGGCAGGGTCGGCATCGATCTGCTTGCCGGTCCGACGGAAACACTGATTATTGCAGACGAAACAGCCGATGCTGAAATGGTGGCTACCGACCTGCTTGGGCAGGCCGAGCACGGCTATAATTCGCCCGCGGTGCTGTTGACGACCAGTGAGCGGCTTGCCGGGGAAATAGAAGCTGAGATCCAGCGGCAGCTCAGTATCCTCCCGACTGCTGAAACAGCCTCGGCATCGTGGCGCGACTATGGCAGGATTATCCTGGTTGACAGTGACGAGGAGATGGTGAGCGAGGGCGACCGTATTGCTTCTGAACATGTTCAGATCCTCACGAAAAACCCCGATTATTTCCTGGAAAATATGAGCAACTACGGCTCGCTGTTTCTGGGTGAGGAAACCAATGTCTCCTATGGCGACAAGGTCATCGGCACCAACCATACCCTGCCGACCATGGGGGCAGCGCGATACACCGGCGGGCTCTGGGTGGGCAAGTTCATTAAAACGGTTACCTACCAGAAATGCACGAAAGCGGCGAGTGTGGTCATCGGGGAATACTGCTCGCGACTCTGTGAACTTGAAGGTTTCAAAGGCCACCGGGCGCAGGCCGATTTACGGGTAAAACGGTACCGGAATAACTAGGTTTATCAGCTGGGTATCATGAATATCGATCTTGCAGAAAAAGTTGCTGTTGTAACAGGAGGCGGTGGGGGAATCGGCTCTCAGATCTGCCGACTATTTGCCGCTGCCGGGGCACGAGTTGTAATTACCCACCGTGGCGGGGAGGGCGAGGTTCGTGCTGAAAAAGCACTGCAGTCCCTCGTCGGCCGCGGGCATATGCTTGTCCGGGCAGCAGTCGACAGTGCCGTAGACCAGAAATATCTTGCCGAACAGCTGGAGAAGCGCTACGGAAAGGTTGATATTCTGGTGAATAACGCCGGTATGACCCGGTTTGTTGCCCCCGAGGATCTGGACGGCCTTGATGATGAAATTATAGACACTATCTTCAGGGTCAACTGGCGCGGGGCGTTTGCCACCATCCGCACCCTTGAGCCATTGCTGCGTAAATCTGGGGACGGCCTGGTCGTCAACATATCGTCAATTGCCGGAACAACAGGTATCGGCAGCAACATTGCCTATTGCGCCTCCAAATCGGCGATGAACACCATGACGATGGCCCTCGCCCGCTCCCTTGCTCCGCTGATTCGGGTTGTCTCGGTTGCCCCGGCACTGGTCGAAGGGGAGTACACCGATAAACTCGATCCGCTCTGGACAGAGCAGCAGCGACAGCTCAATCCCCTGAAAAGACTGACTACGGCAGATGATGTCGCCCGTGCCGTTTTTGCCTGTGCAACCCTGCTCACCTACTCGACAGGATGCGTGATCCCTGTTGACGGCGGCAGGCCCCTGACCTAAAAAATATTATTATAAAGCAGGATCTATAACAGCAGTTCACCACCAACAAAAGGGAGCGTGTTATGAAGACCATGATCAGCAAGGCGGTTGTCATCGGCTCAGGTGTGATGGGACACGGCATCTGTCAGCTTATGGCGTTTCATGATATACGGGTCAGCCTGGTTGATACGAGTGAGGCTATCCTCGACAGGGCCAAACGATTGATTATCGACAATCTTTCCTACATGGCCGATCTTGGTTTGCTCGACAAAGACCGTATCAGCAGAGTCATTGACAATATCGATTTTACAACGGATTTGAAAGGCTGCCTTGGCGGGGCGCGATATGTTCTGGAAGCGGTAAGTGAAGATATGGACATCAAGCGTGCGGTGTGGGCTGTGCTTGGTGAACACGCCGACAGAGATGCGGTCCTTGCCTCAAATACATCTTCTTATGATATCAATGAACTTGCCGAGGGAATTCCCCGGCCCCAGCGGATAATCGGCACTCACTGGTTCCATCCGCCGCCCATCACCCCCTGTGTGGAAGTGATCCCCTGCGACAAGGCGGAGCAAACCACCATAGACTGGACAATGGAATTTTTGAGCTCACTTGGGAAAACACCGACCCTGTGCAGGAGCGCTCCCGGTTTTGTCGCCAACAGAATCCAGTTGGCCATGGCCAAAGAGGCGATAGCGCTGATTGAGGAGGGACTGGCAACAGCCGAAGAAGTTGATCGCATCGTCAAGACTTCGATCGGATTTCGCCTGGGTGCTTTCGGGCCGCTCGAGATTACCGATATGGCGGGAATCGATACCTATGTGAGTATCTATGAGTACCTCGATGAAAAACTGCCGGGCGACCGTTTCAAGCCGCTTGAGATTCTCAAAGAGATGAGCGGTACGGGCAGACATGGCTTAAAGAAGCTCAAAGGTTTCTACGATTACACCCCGGAATCAGCTGACAAGGTGCTCAGGAAACGGGACCGGATGCTTTATCGTCGGCTCGAGATGTACATGAAGGAACAAGAGCTCGAAAAGGATTGAAAAACAGAGTTAACCAGATTGCCCTGCCTGCCATGCACTTTACGAAGCGAACGTTTCTCGGTGGCAACTTTTGGCAACACTGTGTCCGCGGTGTTCCACGTTCGGCAGTTTCCCCTGTTCAGTACAATTCTGTGATAACTGTTTAAAAAGCTGTAAATACGTTCATTTTTAGACCCACTTCCTATTCTCCTGCATCGGCATAGCTTTTGCAACTGTGCACGTAGCTGAAATTACTTTTCGAGATCGTCTGAACGGGATAAACCGTTAGCGGGATCTCGGAGCAAACCATGCACAGGAGGAAGGAATGGCTTCTAAAGTACAGGAAAACATGCCGGTCTTTATTATGAGCGGTGTACTGCTGGTCTATGGGCTTATTGCCAAGACCGGGGCATTGCTGCCGATGATGAAATACCTGTCGACCCACAAGACAATGGATCTTCAGGTAACCATGTGTCTCATCGTCGCGGTAATCGGTATTGTCGGTGCGGTTATCAACTCGGTCCGCGAGCCGGGGCAGACGCTTTTCGACCGGTTCTTTTTGCAGATTCTCGGCGGTATCATGATGATGCTGATTCTCGCAATGGCTATCCGCTGGTATCTTGAACCGCTGGTCATCATCTGGACAAAGGCACTGGCGCCGGTTATCGGGTTTAATGCCTACAAGATACTGAACCTGAATTATGTCGTGCTCGGGCTGCTGGTCGGTGTGGCTGTCACAAATACCGTCGGTATCCCCAAATTTGCAGCTCCCGGCGTCAAGTGTGCCCGTTTTGTATTGAAGATGGGTGTGATTATGCTCGGGGCGCGCTACAGCTTTGCAGAGCTGGCAAAACTCGGCATCTACAGTGTCTGGCTTATCGGTTTTTTTGTCCTTGGAACCGTTTTCATTGTCCTCTGGCTTGGCCATATCTTTAAACAGCCGAAAACAATGACCGGCGTTCTTTCTGCCGGTATGGGGGTCTGCGGCGTCTCTGCAACGGTTGCCGTTGCCCCTGTCGTCAAGGCCAAGAGTGAAGAAATGGCCTATACCATCGGAACGATCCTGTCCTTTGGCATTCTCTGTATGTTTATTTTCCCGACAGTCGGCAAGATGGTGGGCATGAACCCCGTCCAGTTCGGTGCCTGGGCCGGAACCGGTATCTTGAACTCTGCGCAGGTTGCCGCCGCCGCCCTGGCCTTTGATTCTGTTGATATCAAAACTCTGAAGGTTGCAGAAATTTTCAATATCACCCGTGTTCTTTTCCTGCCTATTATTGTCCTGGTGCTGGCAACATGGTTCGGTAAGGAATCTGGCCAGAAACTCAGTTTCAAATCGGTTGTGATCGACAAGTTCCCGATTTTCATCCTCGGCTTCCTGCTGCTTTTCCTGATGTCTTCCATGGGGCTGTTTTCCCCGCCGCATCATTATAAAGGTAAATTCATCGATGTCAGCTATAACGAAAGAACCCAGATCACCGATGATGAATGGACCTCGCTGAACACTGCTGTCAGTGAAGGAACGGTTACCGGTTTGTCCGAGTCTCAGATGGCAGCGGTAAATGATTTGCTCAAGCAGCGCCAGATTGCCGGAAACTTTAATGAACGAAATGACAACAAAGTGTTCGACAGGGTCGGCAGGGAAAGAATGGCGGAACTTGAGTCGATACTCGCTGCCGCCAATGCGAAAAAGATAACGCTGGACAAGGAGGTGTCAGGCGCCATCAGCCATGCTGTCAAGCAGGTCCACAAGAAATCAAAGACCGTGACCACGCTTACAGACTGCATGATCTGGTTCTTTGCCTTCGGGCTGATCGGTCTTGGCATGCAGATTACCAAGAAAGCAATTTTTCAGGCCGGCGGCTGGCCACTGGTCATCGGTGGAATTTCGGGCATCCTGAAGGCGACACTATCCTTTTTTGTTGTGCTCTGGCTTGTTAAAGATGTCGTTCTTCATTAATCGGAGGTAATCAAATGACTGATAAAACAAAAGATGAAAACGTGGAAGAATTGGAAGAGCGCGCGTTGTCTGTATTTAACAGCGAGCGTGCAGAAGATCTGACTGCTCTGATTTTCTGTCTGATAACCACTTTTGTTGTACTGCTTTTTACCAAATGGATTTAGATAATCAGGCGAGGTAGCAGGGAGTAATTCCTGCACCATTCTGCTGAAAGCGCAGAACAACAGCAGCCGTTCCCGGTTCCTGTTGTTCTGCGCTTTGTAACGTGAGAGAAAAGTATGTTCAATAAAGTACTTCTTTGTACACATGGGTCTGAAGGCGCGCAGAGGGCTGAGTCTTTCGTCTTTGAAAAAATAATTCCGGAATCGAATGCCGAAGTGGTGGTACTGACGATCATTGACAGCGACTGGAGTTCGATGTCAAGCGATGACTGGCTCAACACCTCGACGACGAGAACCCAGTTCAAGGACTATGTCCAGGAACAGCTGAGCAGGGAAATCGATGGAGACTGGCAGCGGATCCGCAAACAATACCCGGTTTCTGAACCTTGCCGGTTTGTCAAGGTTGTCGGGGGGATTGAAGAGACAATTGCCGAGGTTGCAAAACAGTTGGAAAGTGAGCTGATTGTTCTTGGCTCATTCCAGAAAAAGCCGCGACGCCTTACCTCCGTGGTTATGGAGAAAGGGCTCGCCAATACCATTTCAAATAAAAAGCTGCACCCGATCGTTTCCTGTCCTGTCCTGGTTGTACCCTGAGCCGATGATAAATCGCTCATATGATCTCTCCATTTCCTGGGACAACCGCAAGACCTGTGCGGTTTTCAGCAGTCTCAGTCCAGAGCGGTTCTTTCGCCTGAATCCGCACTGGGTGATCAATGGCTTCCAGGTGTCGGAACAGTCATTTACCGCTGACATTACCGATCATGAAACAGAGCAGTCCTTTACCATAACCGGCACATATCTTTGTAACAGCGATGGGTTCACGGAAATGCACACCGAGGATCACCTCTGTACCTCGATCAGCTTCTGTCAGAAAAACGATAACCTGCATGCCGATGTTTTGTACAGCTCGGAGCCGGATGAGGAAGCAGAGCGGCGCATTGTCCTCTGGCTGCGCAGCGTAAAAGAGTACCTGCGCCTCTATGCAACCGACAGCCTGAACACCAGGTTTTTCAGGATGCTGATGAATCGAGTAATCCTGCAGATGACCCCGTCGCAGCGCAAGATTTCGCTTATGCTTGTCCGCATCACCGTTCTCGAGTTGCTGGTTATTCTGGTAATTCTCATCGGCTGGTTTTTCTTTCTCAAATAGGCGGAAGCAGAGCCGGTTGATATTGTTACCGCCTCCGTACGTTGCCAGTCTTGTAACATGCGGTTATAATCTTCGTCTCAAGCTTTCATGAAATATGGATTTTCGGCCAGGGCCGTGCACTATGGAAAAACGACGAAGTAAAAGACAGGCAGGTATCCAGGGGAAATTTCTCCTGGGTCTGGCCGCTATTTTTGTTTTCTTTTCCGCACTGGTTTCTGCGACCATGTATTTTTATCAGAAACAGGCCCTTGAGGATGATGCCTACCAGAGAGCCGCCCTGATCATGACGGCAATGGATGCAAGCCGCGGCTATGTCAGAAACGTCTTGCGGCCAAAGATGTACGAGATCATCGGTGAAGATGGCTTTGTGCTCGAGGCAATGTCATCGTCCTACATATCCAGGGCGATCATGGAACTGGTTGATGAAGAAATCGACGATTTCAGCTATCGCCGTGTCTCTGTTAACGCAAGGAATCCAGACTATGAAGCTGTCGGGCTTGAACGGGAGATGATCGCCTATTTCGCCGAGAACCCGCTGGAAGATGAATGGCATGATATCGTTGAAAATGAAAGCGGTGAACGAATATTTATGCGTTTTCAGCCGGTGGTTTTCAAGGATTCCTGCATGCACTGTCATGGCAGTCCCGAAGAGGCCCCCCTTAAGATAATTGAAAACTATGGCAGGCAGCGCGGTTTTGATCGCTCTCCCGGTGAAATCGCCGGTGTTATCAGTGTCGGCCTGCCGGTTGGCTTGAATCTTCTTAGAATCAAAGAATTTGCCTTTATCGTGTTTTCTGCAGTCATTCCCTCAATTTTGATTCTTTACGTGGTCATCAGCCTGTTTTTTAATCGGTTGATCGCTCAGAATCTCAGGCTCCTGCTCAATGCTTTCAGGACGAATCTAAAAGATGAAACGGGTCTGGCACTGCTCGAGAAATCTCAGACACTCGATGAAATTGAGGAACTGACCGGTGCGGCTGAAACAATCGCCGACCATATGCAGAAAAGCAGGCAGACCGTTGAGCAATATGCCGCAGAGGTTCTGCGCAGCAAGGATTTGCTGCAGTCGGTATTTGACGGGATCAGCGACCCTGTCGTCTTGCTGAACAAAAAGGGAAAAACCATCAGGACCGTCAATAAAGCGTTTGTTGAGCGCTACCAGATGAGTGTTGAGGCCCTTCTTGAGCAGGACATAACTGTTCTGTCGATCAAGGCGACATGCCCCATCTCCCAATGTGAAGATGTGATAGATTCGCTCGGTGACATGCCGATGACAAAGGAGATTCATCTGAAAAACGGCGAAATCTTTCTGATCTATTTTTATCCGGTGCGTGACAAGGTTCATGAAGTTGACGATATTGTATGTTATGTCAAAGAGATAACAGAGCAGCGCCGGCTTGAGCAGCAGATACAGCAGACTGAAAAGCTTGTTTCCATGGGGCAGCTTGCAGCCGGTGTTGCCCATGAAATCAACAATCCGCTCGGGGTGATCCTCTGCCATCTCGATCTTGTGAAAGATGAAGAACATCTCTCTTCCGAGGCCCGTGAAGACTTGAAAATCATCGAAAAGCATGTCGGCAACTGCCGTAACATCATTGCTGACCTGCTCCGTTTTGCCAGACAGTCAAAACCGACAATGAGCATTGCTTCCGTCAATGACATCATCGATGAAGTTGTGTCTATGGCATCAAACCAGATGGAAATACAATCCATTTCCGTTGAGAAAACTCTTGCTGCAGATATTCCAAAAACCTCACTTGACGTTGACCGTATGCGACAAGTCTTTCTTAACCTGCTGCTGAACAGTGCCCAGGCAATTGGTAAAGATGGTGTTATCAGGTTTATATCGACCCATGATCGGGATAACGGTTTCCTCAGGATCGTTGTTGAAGACAACGGCTGCGGCATTCCTAAAAACATCCATGACAAAATATTTGACCCGTTCTTCACGACCAAGGCACCCGGTAAGGGCACAGGGCTCGGTTTATCGGTCAGTTACAGCATCATCCAGGATCACCAGGGAACAATTGTCATCGAAAGTGGTGCGGTTGAGAAATTCACCCGGTTTATCATCACTCTGCCCGTGGAGGAAAACGATGGTGGATGAAATTAATATTCTCATTGTCGATGATGAACATGACATGCGGACCGGGCTGCAGCGGGTTCTTAACCGCAAAATGCCGCACCTCCGGGTGACGATCTGCGGTAATGGCCCCGAGGCGCTCAACACGCTGCAGAACACCTCTTTTGCACTAGCTTTGCTGGACATCAGGATGGAAGGTATGAGCGGTCTTGAACTGCTTGCCGAGTTGAGGATGTGTGATCCGTGGATGACCATCATCATGATGACCGGATATGCAAGTATCGAAATGGCGGTTGAGGCAATCAAAACAGGTGCCTATGATTTTATCTCTAAACCGTTCGATAACGACACCCTGATTCGTACGGTGCTGAAAGGTATCGAACGCAACCATCTGATCAGGGAGAACCTGTCGCTTCGAGAGCGGGCAAGGCAGGGAAACGATGCCGGTGGCTTTGTCGGATCGTCTTCCACCATGCGTGATTTTCTCTATAAAGTCGAAACAGTTGCCACCTCGAATTACACGACCCTTGTTCGCGGGGAGTCAGGGACCGGAAAAGAACTGACCGCCCAGGCGATACACAGATTGAGCAGCAGGAGTGATCAACCGCTGGTGATGGTAAATTGCCCGGCAATTCCTGAGAATCTTCTGGAAAGTGAGTTGTTCGGTCACACAAAAGGAGCGTTCACCGATGCAACTCAGGCAAAAACCGGATTATTCGCAGAAGCTGATGGAGGAACGATATGTCTCGACGAGGTGGGAGATCTGCCGATCCAGACCCAGAGCAAACTGCTCCGGGTGCTCCAGGAGCAGGAGATACGCCCCTTGGGCAGCTCCCATGACAAAAAGATTGATGTTCGCATCATCGCCCTGACAAATCTGGATCTCGAGCAGATGATCAGGGAGAAATTATTTCGCGAGGACCTCTATTACCGGCTCAACGTCGTAACCCTTTACACCCCGTCGTTACGAGAGTTGTCCGAGGACATCCCCGAACTGATCCATCATTTTACCCTGAAAGTATGTAAAGAACTCAATATCCCGCCCAAGACATTCTGCCAGAGGGCGGTATCGAGCATGGTTGAGCGGGAGTGGGCAGGCAATGTCAGAGAGCTCCAGAATGTCGTGCGCCGGGTGGTGATGTTCAGCCCCGGCCAGATCATCCAACTTGAGGATCTCAACTTCATAGAAAAATCGAACCAGGCAGCCATTACCCGGAGTGGTCCCCTGGCTGCCAGCTTTATAACCAATGAAAGCAGTTACAAAGAAGCAAAACGAGAAGTTCTCGACAGCTTCACAACCCAGTTTATTGCCTCCTTGCTGATCCAGACCAACGGGAATGTCTCAAGAAGTGCAGAAATCTCCGGTCTCTCACGGGCCGCCCTGCAGAAAATCATGAAGCGGCTTGGCCTCAGCGCCTCAGAGTATCGAAAAACGACCTGATACTCTGAGGCGCGCTGCCGTAGATAGCTATTTCAGAGCAGGTAATTGCCTGAGTTGTCTTTTTTAGGCCCCAGCACTCCCAAACCCGGAAATACTTTCCGGGCGATAAAAATAGCGATAATCACGATAAAGAAAAGGGTTACGGTTTTCAGTGCAGCTGTCCCGTCAGGTGCTCCGGTCAGAAGGATACTCTCAAGAAGGTCTATTAAAAACCATATTCCGGCCAGCCGGTAAACCCCGCCATGAAATTTGAAGATAAAATATGCAAAGAGCAGTGGGGCAACGGTGGTTATAGCGAGGAAGATCGTCGGTTCATCTTCCTCAAGCGGCAAACCAGAGAGCAGCGTAAGGACGGAGCAGGTGATGAGCAGCAAAAAAAGCAGGCTATTGAGCCTGAGATATTTCTGTCGTAAAGCCTTATCAGGAACACTGGCAATGCAATAGGCTATCTTGCCGGCAGCAGACGGTTCCTGAGCGCTCAGGGAAGCAAAAATATCACGTTTTGAACGACCATGCTGAATCTCTGCAACTACCTTGTCGCTGATATCTCGTAATCCCATAACAGTTTAACAATTTCTTATTTCAACATAATTTTGATCATGCTAATGAGTGTGGCCACAAAGGTTCATAACCATCTTTTGCCCTTTTTTACAACAGACAAATACCGCTTGTCTGCATGGTGATAACATGATACTAATCAGATATATTACTCCATGAAACAGGGGGTGAGGTGATGAATATCTGGGTTCCCAAGGCTCTGTATCAGGTATTTCCTCTTCTTTGTGTGATAACCGGTTTTTTGTTTGTCGCACTCATGCATAACCCGTTTGCTATTGTAATAGCAACCTGCATGTATGTTTACTCCTTTACCGTTATGTGGCTCAGGCAGGCGGATGACGATGGTGACAAAAATTAATGGCTTTTTAACCGGCCGGACCCGCCACAAATCATGATACCCTGTAGTTTCTTGTGTTGTGAAAGCGAATCAGAAACATCAAATACAGACGATTCAGCTGGAGACAACAACCCGCTGTAACCTGACATGTATCACCTGCCTGAAAGACGCGTATCGCAACTCCTGGCGTGAAAAAGATATGGACCGGGAGCTGTTCAACTGCATCCTCGCGCAGATTAAAGATGTCAAGCCGGTTGTTCATCTGCAGGGCTGGGGGGAACCCCTCCTGCATCCGGAAACCCTTGCCCATGTGAAACAGCTCAAAGCCATCGATAGCGTCGTCAGTTTTACCACAAACGGTACGGTCATGGACAACTCAATCGCCGAATCTCTGGTAGGAAGCGGCCTTGACGGGCTGACCTTTTCCATGGCCGGCATTACACGTCACAGCCAGAATCATCTTCGAGGTCCGGAAACCTTGGCACAACTCAAGGATGGAATACGAAGAATTGTGTCAGCCAGAAAATCCATACAAAGCCAAAACCTACGTTTGGCCGTCAGTTACCTGCTCACTCCGGAGACAGTGCCGGAGCTTCCGAAAGCGGTGTCATGGTGCCGCAAAAACGATATTGATCGTTTTGTAACAGTCCATTTGACGCAGGCTGGATGCCGTGTACAGCAGGAACTGCAATACATGAAAGGAAAAAATGATGAAACGCTGACCGATCATCTCCTGCGAATCCGTGCGCATGGTGCAGCTCTTTTGGGTAAAATAAATCTGCAGCTCAGGCCCTTCCACTCAACGCTCACACCGGTGTGCGATAAGAACCCGCTCAACAGCCTGTTTATCAGCGTAGATGGCGATATTTCTCCCTGCGTGTTCCTCTGTCCACCGGTTGAGCAGGGAATTACCTGGTATCACAGGGGTGGAAAGCGCAAACAGAAACCGCTAATTTTCGGAAATATCATGGATTCGAGTTTAACTGAAATATGGGAATCACCAGCATATCGACAGTTTCGCGGCAAGTTCCTGATCCGTAGAGAGTTTCATGATCGAAAACTTTCAAAAGTCAGTTATTCTCTTTCAGGAAGCGCTGAGTTAGATAATGCAGTAAAGGCGATAACTCACTATTTTCAAGCAAATCCACCACCAGACGAATGCCTGGCTTGTGCAAAGCTGAACGGATACTGAGTGAATAATGTATAGCCCCGCCGGCAGACAACTTTTGTTTTACCGGTAGATATCTGCTTGTGCATCTTCCCGGTACCACTTCTTGAAAGATTGTTAACCCGCTTTCCTGCCCAAATCATTTACCAAGGAGCCTTTAACAGCTTTATCTGTCACCATTAATTCCGGCCCGCTGGCTTTTTAGTTTTCTGTATATATTTTGTAGTCACCAAATTGATGGCAGTGCATGTTGTCGGTTTGGTCCACAGATTTTTATCCATAAAGGATTGAGCATAAAACTATACATATTAGCGTGAGCAATGAGCATACGAGTTGTACCTCCAGTTTTATTCACAACCATTTTGAGTCTCTATGTTTTGTCAGGCTGCTCGGTGCATACGATTAATGTTTCTCCTGAACCGATGGTTAGCGCTGAAGATTCTTATTCAGTGGGCTCTTCTGAAGGGCAACCGACCAAAGAAAACTGGTGGATTTCGTTTGCTGATGAAAAGTTAGACAGGCTCATCCAGGCAGGTCTTGAGAACAACTTCGATGTGCTGCAGGCAGTTGCCCGGCTGTCCCAGGCTTCGGCTTTGAATGTGCAGGCCAGGGCCGATAAACTTCCGCAGATCGGACTAGCAGCGGATAGTGAGCAGACCTGGCGTGAGGATGGTGAACGTGAACGTCTCAACCGTATCGGCGCGGTTTTTTCGTGGGAAGTCGATGCCTTTAATCGTCTGGAATCTATTGCACTGGCGCGCGAGAGTGAGGCTAATGCCCGTCGTGATGATATAGATGCGGTTCGGCTCGGATTGAGTGCCGAGATAGCCGAATCGTATTTCGATGCAGTTGGCTGGCGCAATCAACTCGCTTTGCTGGAAAAGCAGATCATCATAGACAAGGATCTGTTTGAGCTGACAGAGCTTCGCTACGAGAGTGGGTTGACTGCTTCGGTTGACATGCTGCAGCAATCAAGCCAGCTTGCAGAAACTGAAAGCCTGGTGCCGGCTGTAGAAGCGGCACTCAGGGTCTCGGAAAACCGATTGGACGTTCTCCTTGGAAATGTCCCGGATGGCAGGGACCAGGTTTCAGATGAAGATGTGTTTGTCGATATCGAGAAGCTGCCATTTATCGGTGTGCCTGCAGACCTGCTGCTCCAGCGCCCGGACTTGAGGGCTTTGCGCAACGAACTTGTTGCCGCAGATGCGCAAATTGGCCGGGCTATTGCGGAGCGACTGCCTCAGGTTACCCTGGACGGCTCCTTTCTGTACGAAGACGGTCTTAAGCCCAGTGGAATAGTGGCCTCGATAATCGGAACCTTTATTCAACCACTGGTAGACTGGGGGGCACGCAAGGCAGAGGTTGAGCGGAACAGGGCGCTGTATGTCGAGAGATTAGCCCGTTTTACCCAAAGCTATCTGGAGGCGATTGAAAATGTCGAGAATGCTCTTTACCAGGAACGCAAGCAACGAGAGTTCCTCAGAAGGCTTGATATTCGTCGTGGCTTGCTTGAAAGAACCGTTGAGGAGACAACCGAGCGTTATACCAATGGTTTGACAGATTATTTACCCGTTCTGGATGCCGTCAAGGAACTGCAGCGGCTCGAGCGAATCATCGTTCAGCAGCAACGGGCTTTGTTGGGGTTCAGGATTCAGTTGCATCGTGCTTTGGGAGGCAGTTTGCAGTGACGCTGAAGAAGCGTTTTAACAAGGAGATGTAACAATGAGAGACAGGCAGATTATGCATGTAGCGCTGAGCATGTTTGTTATTTGTTTTTTTCTGGGCGGTGGTACGAATGTACTGGCTCAGCAGCCGGTATCAGTAATTGTCGGGCAGGCTCGAGTTGCGCATCTTTATGATCGGGTGGAAGTGCTTGGTACCCTGCGCGCTAATGAATCCGTGGATATTACCGCCACCGTTACCGACACGATAACCGTCATCCATTTTGAAGATGGACAGCGGTTGAATGCCGGAGATATCCTGGTTGAAATGACTAATGAAGAGGAACATGCCCAGCTCGAAGAAGAACTCTCAACGCTTTCTGAAGCCGAAAAACAGTACAACCGTCTGGCTCCGCTGGTAGAGAGGGGGGCGGCTGCAAAATCTCTACTTGATCAGCGTGAACGTGAACTCTTATCAGCCAAAGCGCGTTTACGTGCAATAGAGTCACGCTTAAAGGATCGGCTGATTCTGGCTCCTTTTTCAGGTGTGGTTGGTTTTAAAAATATCAGTGTCGGGGCGCTCGTCGAGCCCGGTGATGTAATCACGACATTGGATGACGACAGCATCATGAAGCTTGATTTCACGGTTCCAGCCATCCATTTGGCGAGTCTTGAACGCGGCATACCCATTTCAGCACGATCGTCTGCTTATGGTGACCGTGTATTTGACGGTTCAGTCGTCAGTATTGACAGCAGGATTGATTCCGTTACACGGGCAATTACTGTCAGAGCGCTTATTGAAAACGAGGAAAGGTTGTTGAAACCGGGACTGCTGATGACGGCAGAACTGTTGAAAAATAAACGTGACGCTATCGTCATACCGGAAGAAGCTTTGATTCCTTCCGGTAAAACAAATTTCATATTGGTCGTTGATCCTTCAGAATCACCTGCTGAAGCAGTGCGGCGAGAGGTGCAGATCGGTGTCAGACGTTTCGGTGATGTCGAGATCCTGCGGGGACTGGAGGCAGGGGAATTAGTCATCACCCATGGCGCAATGAGCGTGAGGCCCGGTCAGAAGGTTACCATCCTGAGCGTTGACGACAATGATGAGTCATTGGAAACCCTACTGTCCGGGGAAAAAGAGGGTGCTGCTCAATGATTCTTTCAGATGTATCCATCAAGCGGCCGGTTTTTGCTTCGGTGATTTCGATATTGCTGGTTGTCTTTGGTATTGTCGCATTTTTCAGGCTCCCGCTGCGTGAATATCCAGATATTGATCCGCCGGTTGTAACCATAGACACCATTTATCCAGGTGCTTCCGCCAATGTGGTGGAAACCCAGGTCACACAACTCATCGAGGAACGAATTGCCGGTGTGGAGGGCATTCGCTTCATAGAATCTTCCAGTGAAGATGGACGTTCGCGAGTCACAGTGGAGTTCAGTACCGGCCGTGACATTGATGGTGCTGCTAACGACATCAGGGATCGGGTCTCGGCAATTCTCGACAATCTTCCGGACGAGGCAGATCCACCAGAAATCCAGAAAGAGAATTCGAATGACGACGTCATCATGTGGCTAAACCTTACCAGTGATCGCTTGAGTGTACCGGAACTGACGGACTATGCAAACCGCTACCTCGTTGATCGATTTTCAATTCTTGACGGTGTCTCCCGGGTCAGGATTGGTGGTGGAAAAAACTTTGCCATGCGCGTCTGGCTCGACCGCAACAATATGGCGGCGCGGGGGCTGACAGTGAGTGATGTCGAACAGGCGCTGCGTGCAGATAATCTCGAGGTGCCGGCAGGTACTATCTCATCAGCCAACAGGGCTTTTACCGTAAGGCTCAAACGCTTCTTTGGAACATCAGATGATTTTTCCCGGCTTGCCCTCAAGCAGGGCAGTGACGGCCATCTCGTCAGGCTCGGAGATATCGCCCGGGTTGAGCGTGGGACAGAGGAGGACCGGACGTTTTTCAGAGGCAATGGTGTGGCCATGGTCGGCCTCGGAATCAGTAAACAGTCAACCGCGAATACCATCGATGTTGCCCGTAATGCCAAAGAGGAAATGGCTCGGCTGAATCTCAATCTGCCTGAAGGTATGCAGATCAGGCAAAGCTATGATACCTCGGTGTTTGTTGAGGATGCGATCAGAGAAGTCTACAAAACCCTGATTATTGCAATTGGGCTGGTTGTGCTTGTTATTTTTTTATTCCTTGGCAGTATCAGGGCGACTATCATTCCGGCGGTAACAGTGCCGGTTTCCATCATGGCCTCGTTTATTGCTTTGAGCGTGTTTGGTTTTTCGGTAAACCTCTTGACCCTGCTGGCTCTTGTTCTGGCAATCGGCCTGCTCGTTGATGATGGGATTGTTGTTTTGGAAAATATTTATCGGCGTATCGATGAGGAAGGTGAAACACCATTAGTGGCAGCTTTCATCGGTACTCGACAGGTCGGTTTTGCCGTTATCGCAACAACGCTGGTGTTGGTAGCAGTGTTTGTGCCGATTGCCTTTCTCGAGGGTGATATAGGGCGTTTGTTTTCAGAGTTTGCACTGACGATGGCAGCGGCAGTGTGTTTTTCGAGCGTTGTTGCATTAAGTCTTTCTCCGATGCTTGCCTCTACCTTGTTAAAGAAAAAACGAACAGATCAGGTAAAAGTGCCTCAGATCGATCGTTTCTATCGAGGAATCCGTAAACGATATCGGAATGCTCTTAAGGGTGCACTGAGATGGCCGGCCTTAGTGCTGCTGTTGTTGGTGGCTCTGATTGGCGGTTCGATCTGGCTCTTTGACAACATACCCAATGAATATGCGCCGAAAGAAGACAGGGGAGCGTTCTTCGTCATTGTCAACGGTCCAGAAGGGGCAACCTATGAGTACATGACTGAATATATGGATGAAATTGAACGGCGGCTTATGGTGTATGTGGACAATAAAGAAGCGACCAGACTATTGGTTCGTACACCGCGAAGTTTTGGTAACTTGGAAAGCTTCAACTCCGGAATCGTCATTTTTGTTCTCAACAGCTATGAGAAGAGACGCTCAGCCTGGCAGATCATGGACGAGGTGCGTTCCAAATTGAAAGGACTGCCTGGTGTGCGGGCTTTTCCGGTGATGCGGCAGGGATTTGGTTCATCTATTCAGAAACCGCTGCAGTTTGTTATCGGCGGGGGTACCTATCAGCAGCTGGCTCAGTGGCGTGATATCCTGTTGGAGAAGATCGAGGAAAATAATCCAGGTCTGCTTGGCATAGATTGGGATTATAAAGAAACAAAGCCGCAACTTCAGGTCAGCATCGACTATAGTCGAGCAGCTGAACTTGGCGTGACGATCGGTAATATCGGTCGAACGCTGGAGACGATGCTCGGATCGAGACGGGTAACGACATTTCTGGAAGAGGGTGAGGAGTATGACGTTATTCTAGAAGGTGAGCGCAGTACCCAGCGAACTCCGAACGATTTGCAGGCTATCTATGTGCGCTCGGAGCGAAGCGGCGAGCTGATACCTTTGGCAAATCTTGTCACTCTTGAAGAATTTGCCGACTCCAGTTCATTGAACCGATATAACCGGATCAGGGCCATAACGCTGCAAGCCAATCTCGCAGACGGGTTTGCGTTAGGTGACGCGCTGACATACATGGAAAACCTGGCGCGTGAGCATCTGCCCGAGCAGGTAATTATCGATTACAAAGGAATTTCCCAGGATTATATGGGATCTTCACAGTCGATACTCTTTGTGTTTCTTCTCGGTATTATCGTTGTCTTCCTGGTGCTTGCTGCTCAGTTCGAGAGTTGGATCAATCCTTTTGTCATCATGCTCACTGTCCCTCTGGCCATGGCAGGTGGGCTGCTGGGGCTTTATGCTACGGGGAATACACTCAATCTCTACAGCCAGATCGGCTTGATCATGCTGGTCGGCATGGCGACAAAAAACGGCATACTCATTGTTGAGTTCACCAACCAGATGCGAGATCAAGGGATGTCATTCTATCGGGCTATTCTTTATGCTGCAGAAATACGCTTGCGGCCTATCGTCATGACCGCAATTACAACTGCAGCAGGAGCACTGCCGCTGATCCTGTCGTCCGGCGCAGGAGCGGAGACCCGCCTGGTCATTGGTGTCGTTGTTTTGGCCGGCATATTATCAGCCACATGCTTTACTCTTTTTGTCGTTCCGGTTGCCTATGGTCTGCTTTCCAAAAGAGCGGGTTTACCGGGCTCTATTAGCCGTCGATTGCAGGGGGAATTGCAGGTTCAGAAAAAACAAAAAAGCGAAAGTGCTGTAACTCCAGGTTTCTGAAAGTGTCAAAACAAACGTGCTCACTTCGTCAAGTGCACTTATTACATCAGTACCACCCCCATTTCCAGTCCTTCGCCTGCTTCAGGGTAAGTGTTGATATTTTTACATTTTTGTGGCTGGTCTTAGTGGTTCATATGTGTCGAGTTGCAGATGATCGCGGGCCTGGGCAGGTATGTGTGTCATTAAATTATTGTACAAAACATGATCTTCTGAAATATCTGCAATCGTTGGGGTGCCCATCAAGCGCATCACCATGGTCAGTTCTTCTTTAAAAAGAGAACACATTCTTTCAACTCCAGGCTGGCCGTAAGATGCCAGGCTATAGAGAACCGGGCGCCCGATTCCAACTGCGGTTGCACCGAGGGCCAGAGCCTTGAAGATATCACTGGCACGTCTAATACCACCATCCACAAACACCTCAAAACGCGACCGCCAGTTGGAATCATGTTTATTGAGTGCATCAATCGCTTCCGGCAATATTTCAATCCCAGACCGGGCAGTATCAAGTTGCCGGCCTCCATGATTTGACAGAACAACGCCGGCACAGCCGCTTTCGTATGCCATGCTGGTGTCCAGTCCACAGCCAACACCTTTCAAGATAATTGGCAAATTCGTGATGCTTTTCAGCCAGGTAATATCGTCCCAGCATAAGCTTGGGTCAATAAATTCGCTGATAGCCCTGGCAACGCCTTCATTCCGGTTGACCTCATCATCTTTTTGAACATCGGCGTTTTTGGTAAATTTGTTTCGCATATCTTTTTGACGACGTCCCAATTGTGGTGCATCAACAGTAACAAACAACGCTTTGACGCCACCTGCCTCTAAACGCTGGACATAATCTTTGGTACGTTGCCTTTGCGAATTTACATATAATTGAGCAAATTGCACTTGCTCCGGCTGACGTACTTCCAGCATTTCATCCAACGTGTAGGAGGATAGCGTGGGTAGCATATAGATAACACCGGTCTCAGCCGCTGCTCGTGAAATCGCCAGTTCGCCATCATCATCAGCCAGCTTGCCGAGCGCTGTTGCACTGAAATAAAGCGGCAAAGAAGATTTCACCCCCAGTATGGAGGTGGTCATGTCAATGTCTTTTACATTGATTAAAATGCGCGGCTTAAACCAGATGCGTTGGAAAGCGGAATGGTTTTCACGAAGTGTAATTTCATCATCAGCACCGGATGAGTAGTAGCCCCAGCCTTCCTCCGTCATTGTCCGGGCTGCAACGTTCTCAAAATCAAACGTATTCAACATGGCCTCGATCGGCGGCTTTTGCCACGCTTGAGCCTGTTGAACCTCAGCTATCGGTACTGCAGATGTCTGCTGTGCTCCTCTGGCGGGAGCTTTTTTCTCTGCAGCAACGATATGCTTTTCAGGGTCGACAGTACTTACATCGAGAACGCCTATACAGGCTTCAGGAGCAAGGAGCCGCTGGATAATATCTTTCGGGTGTACAGCATTGAACAGATTGGAAACATCTTTTCCCGCATTGTCCGTGATTATTTTCGAGCCTCCGGGGTGTTCTCTCTGAAAGATCGATAAATCATAAACCATTCCATTTAATACAATCCAGCAGTCGTCAGAGGTATTGTGTCGTTCCACTTCTTGCATTGTAATTGTTCGCATTCTAGAAACCCCTAGTGTCTTTTTGGTCTTTAATTCTTTCACCTCCCTCTTTTTCAGGAAGGCAATGAGCGTGTGAAAATTTCACGTGAAAAGGAAAAATCATAGCATGGATAAATGAAACCATAAGAAGAAGGCGGTAAAGAAAAGCACCATACTGTCTTCTATCTCTTGAGAGGTATGCATAAATACCTACCATATTCTATTCAGACTTTCGTCTTTTATTTAACCATCCAAGATGGACATAGCTGTCGGATGAAAAATTGATATGAATCATCCGAACCTCACGGCTTTCTTTTCGTGATGAACTACTCTATAATTGAGTGTTTTTTGATAGAGAAATGTATCTTATCCATGAAATGGATTCGACCGTCCCACGGTGCAAAAAGGAGGTAATAAAACTGGAAGTGGATTTTTCTAAGATTTCTGTTCTTTACATTTCGATAAATGTGGCTCTGCTTATTCTGATCTGGCTTGTTCAGGTTATTATCTACCCGGGTATGTATGGTTGGGTCAACAACACGTTTGCAGAACTGCACAGGGACTATAGTCGACGAATTTCCCTGATCGTCGGTCCGCTTATGCTCGCCCAAGCAGTCCTTGCGCTGCGGCAGGTAATCATCGAGCCGCAGCTCGCAGTGGTACTGCAAGCCGTTCTCATCGTTTCCGTATGGGGCGTAACCGCTTTCATTTCGATGCCGCTGCATCGTCGTTTACGCGCAGGGTATGATTCCCGGGTGATAAACCGGCTTATCAAAACCAATTGGTTGCGGACGGTCGGCTGGAGCTTGGTGAGTCTGCTCGATTGGCGATTTTAGAGAGGAAAAAATGTTTTCGGAACGGATCGTACCAGGAAAGGTTTTTTTTAGAAGCTGAAAAGGTCGAGCAGAACGTTAATAGCTGAAAGGAAAAAGGAGCTTGTAGACCTTCTATTTAGCACTATCAACAGGTTGTGTTTCTTCAATTTTCAGGGGAGAAATATGGTACGAACTGCATATCATTGGTAGCATCGACGGCACCTCGGGTGGCGTTATTACTGCGAAGCCCTATGCGATATAAATAGCTCAAGAAGTCTTTTCTCCACCGCTGATTGCCTCTCTGACTGTATCGTTGAGTTGCGGATAATACAGCTTCTTTTCAGCAGCATTGTTAATGATTTTCTCCCACTGGCGGAATGAATCTACGTTTTTTAACGTGTGCTCAGCAATTTTGGGATTACCTTTCTCAGCAATCTCGCGAATGCCCTCGAGTGTTTGGTCGTCGCCCGGGAAGTAGAGAGGTATAACGCCGACATTCCCGGGGCAGGCTTCAAAGATTTTCATGGAATGACGTTCGCGTTCGCAATCTTCCAAGAATTTTTCCACGCTGAAAAAGGTAAGGCTGCCGAGAGCACCCATTGCATGTCGCACAATATGCACTCCATACTTGCGCAACGAGTTACGGCTCAATTCCGACTCGAAAACCGACTGAGGGGTTACATCCATCAGGCTGGTACTCCCACCGGTCTGAGCTGAAGGGAATCCGGTAATTCAGAGGTTGAGGCGTGCCTGGGCAGCATTGATGAGCGTTTGCTGGGGCGAACTGTAAGAGAGATTTCCGCCTGCCTCGGTAACACTGGGAATACCACCGTGCATGCACAGAATCCCGGGGGTTACGGTCTGGGCGATAATCATCATAAACATCACCTGGGCATGGATCTGCGTCAAGAATGACTCCGGACTGCCGGCTCCGGAAACGCCGGCAATCGTCTGGTCGATCAGCAGAAGATTATTGCCGGTGCGCGCGCTTCGTAAAAACGGCTCCACCATGTTATTCATGGGAGCCAGGGAGGCAATCAGGCTGGTACCATCAATCCAGTGCTCTTTGTCCTTCAAAAAAGGTACTTCGTCAGCAGCCATGGTGTTGGTGGTGATCATCTTGAGTCCTTGATAGGCTCTCTCCATGAGCTGAGCAACCTCGAAGAGGGATATACTTTTGTCGCAACCCACCGGCAGACTGAAAATGTTTACAACATCTTGTTGTTCAGCTACCACGTTGGTGATTTGTTCATACTCTTTTCGGTTGGCGGGGCGCAATTCTTCTTCGCCAACCCGTTTGAGAAAAGGCGATGTTGCACCGGTGCCAAAAGTGTTCATTCCCGGATCTCCTGGCATTTCACGGGGAACCTGCTCCAGACAATGATCGATATAACTCCTTTTCAAAGGTATAAAAAGCGCTGTCTCATTGTCGAAATCAATGGCGTCGGCTTCCAGGAGTATATCCATGAGAACCTGGTTTTCGGCTATATTCATGCCGATTTCCGTCAGCACTTGTTTCGCGTTTTCGTCAATGCGCTGGTAGACAGCTTTCTCAGCGATCAGGTCGTCCATATCCTCTATCCGCAATCGAACGTGATCAAGGATAGTTTCATCGGAGATATGCAGCAGGATGTCTTCATATAAAGCCTTGGCCCGTTTGAAATGAGCCTTTTTTTCCAGCAGAATACCTTCTTCTAAGATCGTTTTCGCATCTGGGCACACAGCAATGTTCCTTATTGTAAAGCGCTGAAGAATCGCATAAAAGATTTAGAAATCCTGGTCTTTTAAGGTACTGCACCTGGTAAACCGCCCTGCAGAGCAGGCGTTATTAGATCAACAAAAAATATGCCGGGCAGTCTGGTAAAAATGACGAGGAACGATCGTCCAATCAATTGATATTGACGTTTTACAACAAATTTGTCCCCTTCATGCTGTTATAGTCAATCGATCTTCTTCTTTATATCAATGATGGGCGTGCCGTCCAGAATATCCAACCCGGATACCGCTAAAGTATTATCCTGAATCGCTAAAACTTTAAGCTCAGAAATCGCTATGGGGTTTGGTCTGTTTGGGCTGCGGGTAGCAAAAACGCCGCGACGTTTCTTTGACATATCTCCTCGCGGATGAACTTTAAGAATATCCCTGGCCGCCTGGTGAAGCCAGAAGAGTACGACGATGGTTTGTCCGGGTACAATACCATCGAGCGCTTCCCGAAATTCAGGGAGGATTTCCAGGCTGCCGATTCTCTCCGACTCACTGTAATTCTTTGGCGCATCCTTGCGGCTGAAAATATCACCATGCACGATTCCAATGATTTGTAATCTGGGTTGCTTTTCCATAGCGTTTCTCTCAGGCAGCTAATTCATCACGTTTTGGGCCATTGTATTTACTGTGTCGGATTTTGTCCAGCAGTGAACTCTCATTTCTATTACAGTAATCAACCATGATATAGTAGAGATACACAAACAATATCATTACAAATTTGTCACAATGACTACTGGTAAAAAAATGAAAATACCACTCACCGAACACGAAGTGAGGGTGCCTGGCTGTTTGCTTGAAAAACAGATGGCTACATTCGATATTAAAAAAGACGTGTTCTATGCGTTAAACCTGTTGAAGCAGAGCAGCAGGATAAGATTAAGCAATATAAGCCGGCTTTCCAAATACGAGCATATTTGTCGCCACCCCAAGTTTCTTGAACTCCACCTGGATTTTTGAGATGATTCTTGTATGGCTATGAGAATTACAGAGAAGTCCAAGTGGCTGAGCACTAAAGATAATTTCAAAAGATCCTATCTCTGCAAACACCACGAAAAGACAACAGGGGAGCAGATAGATCACTCAGATGCGTATATTTCTTTTGCTATTGATTTTATAGATGCCGCTTACGCCTTAAATAGTACCTATGAGAATCGAGAGCCTTTCAAGATTTTCGAGAGTCTTCAAACAGCCAACCTGAGGTAAATGCACGGCGAGCAAAGGATATCTTCAAATGCCGCCTATCGGGATGTTGTCTTGGAACCACGATAAAGAAATCCATTCGCTTCTGAGGCCGGGAGAGGAAGGTGGAGGTAACCAGTAAAGCTTATGGAGTGTCAACCTGATAAAGACGCCTATGCTTACTTCTTCCTTATTTTGGGTGTTGAGCTTGAAATACCTACCAGGCTTGCGCCAAGGAAAAACATAGTTAACGGTTCTGACACGGAGGATGATGCCAGAATTATAAAAAAGAGGATTACCGTCAATATACTCATAAATAATCTGTACATATTTACCTCCTGCAGAAACTATTCTGGACACTTCAGAAGTAAGCCCTTTTTACTGAAGGCGTAGCGAAATGCATGCCAGAGATTTGATGAAAATGACAAGAGGATGAAATGCTTGTTAAGTGATTGTTTTGTAATGAATATTATGTGATTATTGAATTGGGACGGGAGAATGGTGATAGCTTGATATCACCATTCTCCCGTCCACAATGTGGACATGTTTGTGAGTGGTCTGTACAGGAGGTGGACGCTACTGGTTGTTTCTTGCTTCGAGGCATTTTACAGAAACAGGAAGAAGATCAGATTAGAGGAATTGCGTATCCTATTGTGATTTGATTGGGCAACCTACGGCAGTTCATGTGCTGACAATTTCTTATCAACATGAAGGTAAAAAATAACGACCGAATAAGGTGGATAAAGAGGTGGCATTAGGCTCGAGGATTGATTTTAGTATCCTTGTGCAAGCGGGTCGATAGATATGAAGGAGAGTGCAGATTACGTATCTGATTCAACTTGTTCTCTTTTCTGGAATAAAGCACAAGTGTATCGCAATTATGAACTATTCAAGAACGTTCATGTCCCCATTCAAATGAAAATTTATTATGATTCCAGAACACTAGCATGGTACTACAATACGTTACTTACATTCAGCAAAATACTCGCATCCACTACCCATACTAGGTACTTTTTTTATGTTTTATAACATGCAAAACTGGCTGCTCGCCCGTGTCTGTTGTCCTGCACTCTGGGTTGCTCATTCAATATACGTAAACACCCCCATAAAAAATAAGTTCATTATTCCGGAATTTTTTCCATGTTTTTAGAAAAAATTAGCGGTACCACACAGCGGTATATAGCTAATATTGCTTAATTATTACGGTTTTCCTAGCCGATAAGTGGAATATTTTTTGCATATAAAAAATATGATAATGTGATTGAATCATGTAATTTTGATAGTGAACTCAAAGATGGAGGCCAGTATGAAAACTTTATTTTATCTCAGTTCCCTTGCCATAATTCTGACGTTCAGTATGGTCAGCCCTACCCAGGGAGCTCTCATTGATTTTTATGACGGCGATAATGTTTTTTATTTGGATGCATTGGATCAAGATTCATTGTCAGCCGACGTGGAAGGCACAACTGTTACAGCCAGTGCTGCTTATCAATCTGTAATGCCTGTCATGGCAGATTTGCGAATAGATAATCAACTAAATTATATTGATCCAGACACCTACCCATCAATGGATGAATTTTTGACCTATAATTTCACCTTAAATTTAGTTAATAACACCGATTCTGTTTGGACTGATTTTCATCTGGATATTGGGTATATAGAAGGTGTTATATTTGACAGAAATGATGGGATTGATCAGCCAGTTCAGATAACGTATGCCAACAGTGATGTGTTTATGTCAAGTTCGATAATCCCTTCCCAACAGACCCCTGCTCCTGGAGATATCGACTCATTCGTACCAAATGGTAACGTCGGCATTGATTGGTACAATGGTAACGTTGCAAGAAATTCTTCTGTTAGGCTCAGCTTTGACTTGACTATTGGGGACAATTCAAGCAACACAGAATTTACCATTCTTAACAATGAAGATTGGCATATGGCATTTCGCTTAACTCCCACCACAGCCGCCCCCGTTCCGGAACCGGCAACCATGATTTTATTTGGGACTGGTTTAGTCGGTTTGGTCGGTGCTAGGCTGAGAAAGAAGAAATAGTTTTTATTCCATAAATTTGGAATAAAAAGGCAGGGCTGCAAATGGCTCTGCCTTTTTTGTTTGGCAAGATTGGGGTGTATCTTGTTGAGTTGCGGGTAAACCATCTAATTCAATTGAAAAGGCTTTTAATGGCAGTGTTAACCATTTAAGAATATTTGAAAATTTATCTTCTTCCTGTCCAGTCACCGTTTCTGGTCTTCGAGAAATTCGGTGGTCTGAAATTAAAGAGGATCTGTACAAAGATTAACTCTCGTTGAGGACAATATGTGGAGGACGTAAGAGTCACTAAAACAGGAGAGAAGGGGCAGGTCATTAGGATAGTAAGAGCGCGGTCTATGAAAACGCTAGTGCGGTTTGTCGCTAAGGTTCTGCCGCGGGGCGACATAGAGGTTCATCAACCCGCGCATCAGCTCGGCACGCTCATCGAGCCCGATCGTTTCAATAAGCATCTGTTTTTCCTCCGGCTCAAACGTTAGATGGGTGCATAACAGGTTGATAAGCGGCCCATCCGCTAGTTTACCAAGATCATCCCAGGAGATTTCCAACCGCCGTGCACCGATATAATTATGCAAGATCTCAAAAAATCCCTCGCGATTTGTCAATTGCATGTCTTCTTCGTCGTAATCGCCAGCAAACCGGGCCCAATCGGCTATTACCCTGCGATAACCCTTAGTTTTATCAATCTCCTCATAGATGCCGAAACGGCACACACCCGTGAGCACTATGATAATCCGCCCATCATTTGATTCGCTGTAGGAGGTGATGCGTCCAGCACTGCCGACGCGTTGCAGTTGCACCGCTTCTTCATCAGTATCCCGAACCGGCTGGATCATGCCGATGATGTGGTCGCTCGCCAGCGCATCTTGCACCATGTTGAGATAGCGCGGTTCGAAAATGTTAAGCGGCAGCTGGACACCTGGCATGACAACCACTCCGGCAAGGGGAAATATGGGAATGGCTTTGGGCAGAGATTCAAAAGAGGGAAAAAAGGGCGAGCGTGTCATGTACGGTGAACCTCCAATTGGTTTTTGGACAAGTTTTTTGTTTTTCTAGATATTATATATGATTTGCATTGTTGGCAACGACGCTGCTTGATGCTACCGTCATTTCCGGCTTGACCGGCAACCCACATCGCTACGGCAAAATCATTACAATTACGTCAGGCGAACACTGAAGTGATAGGAATTTGCTTTCTTAGCGTCATCCAACTTTAAGCCCTTTTTCTTTTCCTTCCCATCGGTCGCGGCGGCAGACCGAACCGGTCGTCGACTTCCCAGCCGCAGATGTGCCGATAAAAGTAGGTGATGCCGGAAAGATATGCCCTGCATGACGAATGAGCCAGTTTCTTCTCCAGCAGCAAGTGCCGAAAATAGTCTCGAACCTCATCATTCGTCAGATGTTCTGAGGACATCTTGTAGTGATTGGCCAGACAGCGGACCCCGCTAATATAACCCTTATGGGTTTCTTTGCTGAGCCGGTGAAGTTCCATGTGTCCGATGAATTTCTGCTTGATTGGATTAGGCATGATCTACCTCCTTGTTGAGATGAATAGGAATGGTGCTGCTCATTCCTATCTACCAGGAAGGTGGGATTGGCAGAAACAATTATGAGGTATGCATCAGATAGGATGGATTGAATTTAATACCGGAAGCCGAGGTTTTTTCCGCGGAGCGACGCGGAGCGGTTCAGTTCTTCCTGTTTATATTCAAATTTCGTTCGAATATTTGCTGTAAACAGATTATAAAGCTGCTTCTTGATGATATGCAGAATTGCCGCCATAGGTAATCCTACATAACCGTAATTACGTATCTTTACCCATATGCTGTAAGACTATAGCCTATCAATTTTTAGGCGCTTTACTGATTGTTAATTCCATCCGGTATTGTAATAATCTTCGTACTATCGTGTGGCAACCTCCACACTGAGCTGGGGTCATGTCCTTGTTCCTGCAAGACTTTGACTTTACCCCTTGTAAGACCCGGATATGTGCTTGGTACACTCTCTCCGGGTCTTACTTTTTTATTGTAAGAATGATTGAACCTTTTCGCCCAAGACGAGAAATGTGAGAGCGTCCGATTTGATTGAGTTTTTACTTAACCGCTTGTTCAAATTATCGGGGCTACTTCTCTTCTTAATTTTGCACAGTTTTGTGACAACTTGTCTACGTTTTTAGAGTCGCGATCTGGGCGGATGCAACCCAGCCCCTGCACCTGGCCGGTGGCCAGAACGATTAGATGAAAATAAGCAAGAAATCAAAACCTAGAAGTCTTAGAAAGAAAAGCGGTAAAAACAAAACGAATATTCTAATTTTCTATTTCTTATTAATCAGTTATCAGGCATTATAGGTACCATTACCTAGCATGAAGTTGGTACTTCCACCTATTGCTATCCAGTTTCAAGTTTGCTAAATAGCTATATGTCGTAGTCAGCTCTTTGCCAGATTTGGAGAATATGTCCTTGTTGTCACAAAAAAATGGATGTCTCCAATTGTATAGTCCTTTTGGGTCTGGGTACTTTCAGCGGGCGCTGTTTTTTTAAGTGTATTCCTTGGCAAGTAAATCTTCTTTTAAAAGGTGAAACAATGAAAAGAATTGTGCTGATGACCTTGTTATCATTTTGTTTTTTTTATATCCAAACAGTAACGGCAAAAGAGATTCCAATCATTGATGCTCATAGCCAAGTTGACCACCAAACTGACCTTGAAAACGTCGTCAAATTGATGAATAGCGCCGGTGTTTCAAAAACTATTATTTCTGGAAGGGGCAAAATATCGCCGGATAAAATAGTTAGCTTTGCAAAAAAGCACCCCTCTATAGTAATTCCAGCGGTAAGGACCAAACTACCTGACTACAATGAGAATTCAAATAAATACTTTTCGGCATTGAAATCTCAAGTAACGTCGAATGATTATTCTGCTATGGGGGAATTACTTTTATATCATGCAAGTAAAGGGAATAAAGCTCCAAGTATTATGGTTCAACCAGATGATCGCAGAGTCGAAGCCGCCCTTAATGCCTGTATACAAAATAATTGGCCATTAATTGTCCATATTGAATTTGGATCAATAGGTGATAAGTATCAATCATTTATGGATAAATTTGAGGAAATGCTCTCTAAAAACCCAGATCAACCATTTGTGCTAACTCATATAGGACAATTAAATGCTGATGAAGTTACGAGATTGATAGAAAAACATTCGAATATTTACTTCATAACATCTCACGCAAACCCCATTTATTTATCAGGGAACGACGGATTCAACGCAAAATTTCCATGGGTGAATATGTTTAATAATAGTGGTGACGGATATGAGCTTAAAGAAGAATGGAAGAATCTTCTTGTTCAATATCCAGAAAAATTTATCCTTGGAATTGACATTGTAACAGCATCTCAATGGAGTGATTTTTATCTAGATCAAATAAAATTATGGAAACAAGAGATATCCAAATTACCTGAGGATACCGCGCATAAATTTGCACACAAAAATGCTGAAAAACTTTGGTCGATAGAACCTCTTAACTAATTAAGCTAAACCTCAGAGATTCCAAACGTTTCAAGATTTTACAGTCGATGTTGCCCCAGTTCCAGAACCGGCCACCATGCTCCTTTTTGGAACAGGCTTAGTCGGACTGGTCGGTTCGAGGCTGAGAAAGAAAAAGAAATAACAATTCCAGTTTTTCGGAATACTCAGCCAGGGTCAGAAATGGCTCTGCCTATTTGATTTCAATAATGATGGCAACCAAAGAGAGATCCTTTGGCAAGATTAACCTTTAAAGAAAATACTCAGATTATTACTATTCCTGTGTATATTTCCGAACGTGCGCAAGAAGCAACTTCATCCTATTTGCACGACCACAATTCATAACTTGCTCAAGGTAATCATAGGTGGAATCCCAGCTCTCATAAGTCCTAAAAACAAATACGTGCATTTTGAATCCTGCCGTGTATAAATGTTTTTCGCTATCCCCATATACATGCGTTTATTGAAAGTATCAAAAGATGCGTGTTTTCTCTGCTCAAGTTCGAGGTCACTGACCTATGTCCCATAATCTGAAGATACTTTCTGCGCTCACTCTCGTTCATTTCACCGGCGATTTTTATACGGCTTTTATAAACCCACTCTTTCCGATATTTGTCGAAAAACTTGGTCTCAGTTTGACCCAGATTGGCATCATAGCCGGGACAATGCGTCTACTAGCCTTCATCATCCAGCCGACCGTTGGCTATTGGGCTGACCGATACCAGTCGCGTGTTTTTATATTCGTCGGCCTGTCACTGCCGGTCATATTTATCCCGCTCTCGGGCATTGCTCCCAACTTCTGGATGCTGCTACTCTGTGTTGCGCTCGGTTCGGTCGGGTCGTCGATGTTCCACCCTTCCGTTACCGGAATGGTGCCCCTTTATGCCGGAACCAATGCCAGTTTTTCCATGTCTATCTTCAATACCGGCGGGACACTTGCCTTTGGTCTGGGTCCTCTTTTCATTACCTGGTACGTGGCCATTTTCGGATTGACCGCCATGCCGGCTACTATGATTGCAGGGGTAGTAGTTCTCGGCTATCTGCTGACTGTGATTCCAAA
Organism: Desulfocapsaceae bacterium; assembly: GCA_963675545.2. Taxonomy (GTDB): domain Bacteria; phylum Desulfobacterota; class Desulfobulbia; order Desulfobulbales; family Desulfocapsaceae; genus MADRE3. The sequence continues at coordinate 4,587,481 of CAXXRX010000002.1, read as the reverse complement.
TCCCCAAAGTGAAGGGTTGAGCCGTTCCGGTTTTCTTGGAGCGCTCAAGGAAAGTCTAGGAAATGTCTGGAAAATCATTGCCCTGATCTGGCTGGTTATGTTCCTTCGGGCACTGGTGGGTCAGTCATTTCTGACCTTCATGCCGGTACTTTTTGTGCAAAAGGGCTTCAGCGTGGTATCCGCCGGGACGATTTATGCGATTTTTCTGGTAACAGGCACGCTCAGCGGCCTGCTCTCTGGGCATGTGTCTGATCGAGTTGGATTCAAGCCGGTTTTTGTCTTCACGTTTCTCTTCATGGCCCCGGCCCTCTGGTTGCTTTTGCAACTCAACGGCAACTGGATCTATCTAGGTGCTGCGCTGGCTGGCGGATTCGTTCTGGCTCCACTCCCTCTTGGTGTTACAATGGCCCAGACCCTGGCACCCAAAGGACGGTCTATGGTTGCAAGCCTGATGATGGGCTTCGCCTATGGACTTGGGGGCGTAATCGCGCCGGTGGTTGGCTGGCTTGCGGACACCTTCGCTATCCAGTCTGTTCTCACCTTCATGGCCTTTATCCCTCTACTCGCCATTCCAATCATCGCGCGGCTTCCCCGAACCCGGAGTAACAGTTATATGTAACAGATTCATGCTCGAACTTATGGGCAGAGGTGGAATGCGTATTGGCGAAGTTTTAAGCATCACACCTGGAGATATTCCAGAATGCTTGCTGACCATCTATAACCCCAATAGTGACAGAGCTGAAGAGACGGTTTATGACCTAAGGCGACACACAGCAAAGAAAGAATGAGCAATAAAAACCTGATAAAACCACTTTATTAGGGTGTCTTATCTCAGATAAACACTTAGAAGATTTTCATTACGATTGCACCAATTGTCACTGTAAATATTGATGCGTATCTCAAACGAGTAAACGGTTCTTTCAGCAGGAAGGCTGCGATGATCGCGGCAAAAACCACGGACGTTTCCCGAAGTGCGGCAACCAGGGCTATCGGTGCATGCGTCATTGCCCAGAGCACCATGCTGTAAGCTGCTAAACTACACCCCCCTCCAAGAAGGCCAATATGCCAGCCTGTTTTGATACTCTTGTACAGTTCCCTTTTCTGAACAGCAAATGAGATTGCAAGCAATAGTAAGGCAGTCATCAGGAACATCCATCCCGTATAACTCAGTGCATACCCGGAAAGTCGTACCCCTTGACCATCGATCAGGGTATAGGCCGCGATAACGCCGGCATTTGCCAGAGCAAACATTGTCGACGAGACATCAAAGGTTCCGAAACGCAGCGAGTCACCAGTTAAGGCGAGTATCCCGACAGATATAAGCAGAACACCTATCCAGCCCCCCAGTGAAGGAAATTCTTTGATCAATATTGCTGCGGTAACCATTAATAGTAAAGGAGCGACCCCCCTCATCAACGGGTAGATTAGACTGAGTTGTCCGCTTCGGTAGGAAAGTGCAACAAGGGTAAAATAAACCACGTGTATCAACACAGACACCGCCAAATACGGCCAGCTCTCAATAGCGGGTAAGGGAATTATCGGTAACAAGAAGAGCGTCCAGACAGCTGCTCCGAGAACGATCAGAACAGTATCATGAAATTTATTAAATGAAGCACGAATAAGCGCATTCCAGCCGGCATGAAGCACAGCTGAAAATAGTACGATTATCATGACTTCAAGTGACAAAGATTATCTCTCTTTTGCGGAAGTTACAAATATTCGTTAGGGTGAGAAAAGAAAATCATCTTATGAATGATTAGATTAATTGGGAAAAGCAAGGAAAAGATTTAAATTAAAGAAACTTCAATGCGTCGACCAAATGCTTTGGCAAATTTTTCAAGGGTTGAAAGTTTAATGTCAGTAGCATGGTTTTCCATTCTGGAAATAACAGATTTGGTGGTCTTTAATTCAAGAGCAATTTGTTCTTGAGTCATGCCAGCCTCTTTTCGGGCCTGTTTCAAAAGAATTCCAAGCTTAAAGGTTTCGAAACGTTCATCAAAATCTTTGCAAAATTCAGGGTTTTTCTGCTTACGCTTGTCAATATATTTTTACAAGTCACTCATGGCGTTGACCTCCTTGAGAAATAGTCTCTCTTTCTCTGTTCGGCAATTTGTATTTCCTTTTTAGGCGTTTTTTGTGTTTTCTTGGTAAATGCATGGTTCAAGATAATCAGCTCCGCATCATCAATAAAACCGAGAAATGCAAAATGAGCGAGAAGGTCTCGAAAGAGCGGAACTCGGAACGCACCGTTACCTGGGCTGTTCTTACTCCGATTATTGCCAAATTTCTTGGGGTTGATGTAGCATTGCTTAACAGTATTGGCCTGGAGACATACCAGGGCACTGGCGTCGAGGCTTCACACCTTGTACTATTAGGTATGGTATGTCCTCTTTGCAGGACTTTCATTAAATGGTTTCGGGAGACAAAAGCTTATGGATAAGCCCATGCTCCAGGCTGGCGATGTATTCTGTGTTTCTACTGCAGGGCCCATGTCTTATCTGTTACGGGCAATTGAACGGTTTTGGTCGGAGGACGACAAAGCAGAATTTGGCCATACCGGCATTATTACAGGCGAGCAGGGGGCAACATTCGAGGCCCTGGTCAAAGCCAAAGAATCAAATCTTGATCGCTACAAGGGAAAACATGTCCTGATTGCCAGGCCTATGAAAGCTACTGGTGGCGGGGTACTTATGCGGGCGGGTAAGATTAGGGCCGTCAATCAATTGATCCAGGAACATGAAAGACAATGGTATCCGTTCTGGAGACTGGGGCTGTATATGATTCCACCACTGGCAAAATACATATCATATGGCGGAAGGTTTCTCGTTTGCTCCGAAATTGTGGCAAAATATGAGCGTTTTATCGGCACACGAAATGGGCCTTATACTGGAATTAATCCGGATGATCTGGCAGACGGGTGGAGAAGGCACAAAAATTACCTGATAATTCACGACGACATATGGTTTTGGGGTGACGAGTATGGTGGTAACTTAATCGGCAGCAGGCAACCAAGCAATGCAGCTTGAGGACATGAGACAATGAGCCTACGCGAGAAACAGTCTCTGTTTGCCAGAAAGATTGCTGTGTTGGTGCAGGTGGCTTTTGAGATGGGATATGAGGTGACGTGTAGGGATTTTTATCGGGATTCTCGTTGCCACAAATGACTATGAGCCGCTCGGATTAATCTGGGAGAAAATGGGTGGTGCTTGGGGTGGCAGGTTTAACGTTAACGATGGGAATCATTTTTCCATTGAGCATCTGGGTATGAAATGAAAATGAAACAATAATAGATGCTTGTCGTCATGCTATATGCTTTTCCGATTCATCTCTATCATAACGGGATATGATTAAAAAAAGCGCCCCTCGAATTAAGCATAAAAACACACCATATCCAGCAAATTAAGAAAATAAAAATAGGGGTAAAAAAGGCAATAAAAAGGGTTTTAAGAGGTTGATATCTCTTAAAACCCTTTGTTTATGTGGTGGTCGGGATGAGAGGATTTGAACCTCCGACCTCTTGTCCCCCAGATACGGGACGAATCTGTAATAACAATAACTTATCCGTATTGTCTGTAATTTTGTCTGTAATTGGATTTTCAGTTGTTCCTGTGTACGTTCGGAAATAGATGCAGGAGCTCCCCGTAACAAATTCTACGAAGAACTAACCTTGGCAAAGATAATCTCTACTGCTTGACCAATTTTCTTTCCTCAAAGCCAAACCGCATAGGACTGAAAGACCATGCCCATTCCTCTCTTCTCGGGAGCTGTAAATATTTTTGCCTCAGCTGAAGCCAAGACCTTGTCCTCCATGAAATCTCTCCTCCCATTCAGTTCTTCCAATCCCTAAATGCGCCTGAGTGTCGTGCTTTTGCCGCAACCCCTAGGGCGTAGGATTGGGAGAGTTTCTCACGCTCCTGCAGTGAAACCGATATGGTCGACGGCCACCATCGAGCCAGGGGTTTTAGTTAAATTTCTTACTTTAACTCCAATCATTCTTGTAGCTTTCTTTTGATGTTTGTTCTTTCTGGCATTCGTTTTCGAAGAACCGCGAAAAACCGTTACCTCACCCCACAAAAAAAAACAGTATTGGTTAGTCGTTTATTTATTAACTCAGAACATCCTTTTTACCGTATTTATTGTCAAAGAGGTCTTTGCTCAGAAAACGTTTTTCAAGGTCTTGAATTTCAGGAAACCCAATCAACTCGGTAAGTTCTTCAAAGCTCATCACGAGATCTGGTCTTTCGATAATCTTTCCTTGTTCGATAGATTCCAATACGACGTTAAAGGCTTTTTTCATGCCAGCTAATGCCGCAACGGTAGTCAAGCGAGGAAATGTTACTCGCGCAACCCCCAGTTCTTCTAATCTCTTGAAGGAAACAAGCGGGGTAGTCGGCCTTTTTCTAATTGCCAAACCCATGTTTATGCTTACAGGGACCGGCACGTTTTTGACGAATTTCGAAATGTCTTCCTCACTCATTACTGCATCGGGAAAGACCATGTCGGCGCCGGCCTTTGCGTAAGCGTTGGCACGCTCAATAGCATCATCTATACCATTGAGTAAGGCAGCATCAGTGCGGGCGTTAATGATAAAATCCGGATCGGTTTTAGCAGCAACGGCAGCTTCAATTTTTTTCTCCATTTCTGCAGTAGAAATAATCTCCTTGCCTTTCAGATGCCCACATCTTTTCGGAAAAACCTGGTCTTCAAGGTTTATCCCGGCAGCGCCGGCCTGTTCAAACAATTTTACGGTATAGTAAACATTTACGGCATTACCGTAGCCGGTATCCGCATCTGCGGTAACTGGAAGGTTAATGGACTGAACAATGTTTCTGGTAACCATCAAATTTTCGTGCAACCCCATAATACCAACATCCGGTAAACCTAGTAAACTGTTTGAAATACCGGCACCGGTGGTGGCGATAGATTTAAATCCCATCGATTCGATCAATTTTGCGCTGAAACAATCGTAAGCCCCTGGTGAAATCAATATTTTCGGGTCTTCGATTAAGCGTCTTAATTGGGTTGTTTTTTTCATCGACTGCCCCCTGTTTTGTGTATTTCCAAATTCTTCAGGAATTTAATTGCTTGATCAATTGCTGGCATCGTGTGAGACGCCGCTTTGTTTAAAGATCGAAATTGGGATGAGCGTTAAAATAACTTTTCATCCCGCCTGCATCTAAAATCTTTTGGACGAATGGAGGCAGGGCAGTTGTCGTCAAAGTGAAACTGCGTGTCAGGTTCTTAATTTTGCCTTTATCGATATCCAATTGAAGCTCATCTCCTTCCTGAATCGAGTCGATATCAGCCACAAGCACGGGAAGGCCGATATTAATAGCGTTCCGGAAAAAAATTCTGGCAAAGCTCTTCGCTATAACTGCTGCGATTCCTGCCTCTTTTATTACCCAGGGCGCTGTTTCACGGGAAGAGCCGCAACCGAAATTGATGCCCCCTACAATAAAATCGCCAGGTCTTATCTCTTTATAGAAACCGGGCCGTATATCTTCCATGAGATATTCAGCCATTTGTTTCAAATCTGTCATTCTCGATTTGTGTTTTCCTGAAATGATATAATCGGTATTGATATGGTCACCGAAAACATGTGCTGAACCTTTAATTATCATTTTGTAAGCCTCTAATATTTAATATTTTATTTTTGAAAATATTGGCGAGGATCTGCGATCTTACCCTCTAGCACACTTGCTGCAACGGTTGCCGGAGAAGCAAGGTATATATAAGCATTTGGATTTCCAAGCCTTCCTTGGAAGTTGCGGTTGCCGGTGGTAATAACGACTTCTTCGTTGGCCGGGACACCAAACGAAGCCCCTCCGGAGCAACCCGCACAGCTTGGTGACTTGACAGACGCACCGGCATCAACGAAAATTGAAATAAGATCTTCTTTTAGGGCAGTCTGTAAAACTTCCTTGGAACCGGGTACGACCAGAAAGCGAATGCCGGGCGCAATTTTCTTACCTTTTAATATTTTTGCTGCAATTCTTAAATCTTCTATTCTTGAGGCGGTGCAGGATGCGATATTCCCTTGGGAAATAGGCGTCCCTGTCAACTCTTCAATAGGCACGCCATTGTCTACTAAGTGCGGTTTAGCGACATATGGTGAAAGGGTCGAAACGTCAAAGGTTATTTCTTGACTATATTCAGCGTCCGGATCTGGTACCTGTGGGTTATATTTCCTTCTTGGCCGGTGATTTTCCACCCAGGAAATCGTTGTCTGGTCGGGAGCTATCAGGCCAGATTTGGCTCCCATTTCGACGGCCATATTTGAAAGTGTAAAGCGCGCATCCATTGAGAAACTATCGATAACGGGGCCCGTGAATTCAACAGATTTATAAGTAGCACCGTTTGCTGTTACCGACGCGATGATATGAAGAATGACATCTTTTGCGAAAATACCTTTCGGCAGCGTCCCTACGATGTTCATCTTTATGGTTTCGGGAACCATAAACCAAAGCTTTCCCGAGATCATAGCAACGCCTATATCTGTTGAACCGACACCTGCCGAAAAAGCCCCAATTGCACCATATGTACACGTGTGCGAATCTGATCCCACGACCAGGTCACCGGGAAGGACATGACCTTTTTCAGGCATTACCATATGGCAGATACCTTCACCCTCATAAAGAATGCCACCCATTTTTTCTTTGAATTGACGCATTTGACGGTGCACATTTGCGTTGGTTTCTCCCGGAGCTGGAAAGTGATGGTCGATAATTTGCACAACTTTTTCGGGGTCGCATAATTTTGTTCCTTTAAACTCCCGGAAAATATCGAGCGCCACGGGGCGATTTGCGTCGTGGGTCATCATAGCATCGAGATCTGCAATAATAATTTCGCCTGCCTTGACCTCGCGCCCGGCATGTTTTGAGAAAATTTTTTCAGCCAGAGTCATACCCATGCGGTTTCTCCTTTCAGCATATTTCATTCTCTGTAATTTTTACCAGTTGATCCAATTCCACAAAACGCGATTCGTTTTCAGAAATTCTTCGAACTTTTTCGGTAATCCGTTTAACCGTTTCATCATCAAGATGGGAAAAGCCCTGCTCGCGAAGCATATCCCGGACGATAAGGTGATGCGTCAGGCGGCCAAGCGGCAGTTTACGTGTGTTCCCAACTGCCTCGGCCCGGACTGGCTCATATGTGGACCAAGACTGACGAACACCCCATTGATGTGCCCCCAAAGTATGCGTGTAGGCTGATTCTCCTACGAGAGGTTTTGTAGAATGAATGGGTATATTGCTCAGGCTTGCAATCTTTTGTGACAGAGGCATCAGCATCTCCAGATTCAATCCCAGATCATATCCATAAACGTAGGTAAGAACCGCTGCCATCTCATCCAAAGATGCATTCCCGGCTCTTTCTCCCAGCCCGTTTACCGTTACATCCACAAACGATGCGCCTGCTTCTATTCCGGCGATTGCATTGGCCATAGCAAGCCCAAGATCATTATGCGTATGGACACCGACGGGTACACTCATCTGTTCGACAAGTTTACCGACAAAATAACGCATCGCAGTGGGCCCCATTGCACCAGCCGTATCGGCGACATTCAATATTGATGCTCCAGCTGATTCAGCCTTTTTATATAAGCTTAAAATAGTGTCTAAGGGGGTGCGGGTGGTATCCGTTGCGCTGAATTGAATTTCCATGCCCTTGTTCGCCGCATATTCTGTCGCCTTTAATATTCTGTCGATTGCATCCTCAAGTGAGGTTTTCATCATTTTGTTAAGCCTAATCGGTGAAAGCCCATAGGCTATCGAGACCCAGTCCAAACCGGTGTCATGTGCCTGATCGATTTGTTCCTTCCACTCAGGGAGATAAACCAGCGCAATTCCCCCGATGCGAGCGTTTAAATTGAGATTCGTTAATTCTTTTATCAACCTGTTTTCGGACTTGGACAATCCGGGATAACCCACCTGGATATAATGAACACCTATCGCATCGAGCGTTTTGGCGATTTCGATTTTACTTTCCAGGTTGAAACCACACATCGCCGCCTGTTCGCCCTCACGCAGCGTTTGGTCTTTCAAGAATATTTTGTCGGGGAAATTATATCCGGATCGGACTTCTTCAAGCGTGTTGTAATGACTGACACACGAGTCATCAGTAAGGGTAGGATATATCTTTTCGTTACTCATATTATTTGATTTTCCTTTCACAAAAAATGTTACCGATATCTAAAAATAGTCTTTAAAGATTACCTTTTCTGTAGCGATGTATTTGAAGTGAGATTACGAAAATAGTTATGGCAATTAATACTGCAGAAATCGGGCGTTGAAAAAATACGGTTAAATCGTCGCCGAAAAGACTTGCATAGCGATAGACTTCCATATCTAAATTTTTCCCGAGGATATAACCGATAATGAAACTGGTTGTAGGAAAATCATATCTTCGGAGAAACCACCCCAAAATGCCAATTATGAATAAAAGATAAATATCAAAGAACATATTACGTACACTATAAGCGCCCATGGCCATAACGATCATAAGTGTAGGCGCTATAATACGGGTGGGAATAAAAATCAGGCGAGCAAGAAAAAAAGCAACAAATAAAGCTACAAATCCCAAGAAACACATCTGGAAGATATTTGCGGAAATGAGTCCATAGACGAACGCCGCATTGTCCTGGAACAGGCGAGGTCCAGGTACCAAGCCATGCAATGAGAAGGCCGCAATCAAAATAGCCGTCCCTCCACTACCGGGTATGCCAAGTGCCAAAAGTATTGCCATGGCACCTCCTTCCGAAGCATTGTTTGCTGTCTCAGCTGCAACAATCCCTTCTGGTTCTCCTGCACCAAAACATTGATGAGGTTTGGCTTCACTTTTCGCTTGAGAATAACCGAGGAGCGCGGAAACGGTAGAACCAGCAGCTGGCAGCGTGCCGATTGTGATGCCAATCAAAGCACTGCGAATTAATGATTTATAATATTTGAAGGTGCTTTTTACCCCGTTTAACAGCTTTTTTATATTCTGGCTTTTGGTGATCTTAACGTCTAGAATAAATTCCTTTATGATCAGGTTGAGCATTTCAGGAACAGCAAATAAACCAACTATACAAATTACTCTCGGGATACCATCCTCTAATCCCTCAAATCCCATTGTCCCCCTCACGACCCCGGTAGCCTCACTGGTACCTATCGTGCCAACGATCAGCCCGAATATCCCGATAAAAAAGGTACGTGCCATACTTTTCCCGCGCATGGAGCCAATTATTACCAAAACAAGAATTGTTAAAAAAATCATTTCAGATGGGCCAAATTGCAAAGCAAATTTGACCATGGCATTTATAAAAAAAAGAAGGAAGATATAGCCGGACATGCCACCTATTACCGATGAAGTAATTTGCAGCCCCAACGCTTCATTTTGCATTCCTTTTTGAGTCATTGGATAACCGTCAAAAGTGGTGGCAATTGCGCCGGGTGCGCCCGGTGAATTGATCAAGATAGCGGTGATCCCTCCCCCTGTCAGGCCACCGGTATATACAGATGTTAACATGACCAATGCATCAAGAGGTTGCATCAGAAATGTTACGGGGAGTAAGATGGCTATTCCGATCGAACTGGTTAAACCAGGAATTACACCAAAAACAAGACCGATTATCATTCCACTGAAAATAAGTAGTGGAGTTTTCCACGTGGCGATCAGTATAATTCCGTTTAAAAAATCATCCCAGTTTATCATTTAATACTCCGAAATAATTTTGTAATTTAGTGACTCCATGGCCAGATTGGGATTGGCACACCTATAAAGAAATGGAATACTATTGACAACAGGGTAGGGAGTAATGTTGGTAAGAGTAGTAGAACCCAAAAGTTTCTGACACCGAGATAAAAGCAAACGAAAATAACGAATACAAACGAGGGAATAAGATAGCCCAAATAGGTTATGGCTATGGCATAAAAAATGAGGGATAAAGAAAAGACAATTCTGCGGTAATCCAAAAAGCCTCGATCAATATCAATCTTATCTTTTGAGATGTTGTTATCAATTTTTGAGGATAGTATTTCAACTTGTATTGAACGAACGACTACAAATGGATAACAGATTATTAATAGTATCGTTAATGGCTTAATAAATAATACCGATTGAGCACCGCCATCAGGAATATTGATGGTCGAATAATAGTAGTAAATGGTCCAAGCCAAAATGAAAGTTGCAAAAATGATCGGTTGATATTCAATTCTGAAGAGTTTGTTTTTGAATGAAAAATGCATCATGTCCCCGTTTATTGAACTTTCATACATCTATTCAAAGATTGAATTGCAAAGTATTTACCGCGACGCCAAACGGTTAGCTTTATTTTCAAGATTTCAAGAAAAAGATGCTAGAGCAAAAAACGTTGAAATGGGATCGCAGTTTCTGAAAGTAAACCTTCGATCCCATTTCATATTAGAGGATTATAATTCTATATTCATAAACGTTTCGTGAGCTTCCTTTACAAGCTCAGTAGATGCTTCCGGGCCTAACCAATCGCGTCCAATTTCGCCTTTATCACAAAATTCTTGATATCCTTTATCTTCGGTTGTCATCTTTTTAAAAGCGCTGACAAGTGTATTCCAGCGATCTGGATATTTTTCTTTAAACTCTTTTTGGACTGCAAAAAATCTATATGATCCAGAATTAGGTAAACGCATGTCATATTTTTTTAATTGCTCATTCATTGTCAGCACATCGGGCCAAGAGGCGATCGGTTTGTTCCAGAAAACACCTATAGGAAAAACTGCGTCTTGGATCGATACAGCACCACTAGAGCCGCCGGCGGTCAAGTCCGTATGCCCTCCTCTTAGCGACGCTCGGGCGCTTCCGCTACCGTCATAAGGAACTATTTTAATGTCCAAGCCTAGTTTTTTAAAAAGCATCTTCGCCATAACCGTTCCACCTGAAAGAGCCGCAGATGCTGCAAAACTGTATTTACCGGGTTCCTTTTTTGCTGCATTAACGAGATCATCTAAAGATTCCCAACCCAATTCTTTTCTCGCTACTAGTATGGTTGGGTCTGACCAATTTACATTGATGTAGGCAAGATCGTCTATTTCCATTATTCCAGGGTTTTTCTTTATCATGTTGGTTAAACTGGGTTGGGTAAAGCAATAGATGCTATAGCCATCAGGGGGAAGTTTGCTAAAATAATTATAGCCTGTTTTTCCCCCCGCACCTTTGCGATTCTCGGCCAACACTGATACACCCAATATGTTGGGTAAAAAACGCTGAGCTGCTCTCGCGCTGCGGTCAACGCTACCCCCGGCACCGGATCCGATTATGATTCGGATTTCTTTACTAGGATAGGCGTCTTGAGCTAAAAGTGATTTGCCGGCTAAAGAAATTAAAACTCCAAGAAAACAGATAAAAATTTGCTTGTAGATTTTCATAAGTCACTCCTTCTTGAGTTAGGTTTTTTCTTTTCCCTGTCACATTGCGTTAATTCATCCAAACAAAAAGTACAGATACTTTTTGTCAAAAATTGTTTTAAGACTCAGAAGCTCTGATCGAGTTCATAGCGGAGTTTCGCGCCTTCTGTATATGAGCACTTATCAAGTCTTCAGCTGCTTTCGGATGGTTTTCATAAATACTTAAAAGAATCTTTTTGTGCTCTTTTAACGATTCGAGGTAGCGCTCCCCATGCATTGCTGATTGAATCCGAATTAACTTTAATCTTGGATGAATTCCTTCCCAAAGGGATATAAGGGTGTTGTTTTTTGACAATTTAAATAATTCATTATGAAAATCGATTTTTGGGATGTAGTATTTCGTGAATTTGTTCTTAAACAAAATACGCTCTCTTCTGTCCAAAGCATTTCGTATTCCCTCAAGTTCCTCTCTGGTCGAATGCCTAATGGCCAGTTTTGATGCTTTAATCTCAAGCATCTCTCTTATATCGAAAAGTTCTTCTATAACTTTTTCCGAAAGAGACGTGACGAAAGCGCCTTTGTATTGATGCGTTTCTACTAATTGCTCGTTTGACAAACGAGCAATTACTTTACGGATTTGCCCCCGTGAAATGCCGAATTCCTCTGCTAGGGGGATTTCTTTTAATTGTGATCCTGGCCTGTATTTCATAGCCAGGATGTCATCTCTTATAGCGGTATAAACTGTTTTATCGGGGTCCAATTTTCACTGACCTGTATTTAGTGTTGACAACAGCAAATATTGTATACAAAGATAAATATTGACAACAATATTTATCTTTATATACAAGCTGCAGCGCATTGTCAACTATTTCAACCCGTAGTTCGATTTTTTTTTTGCATAATGGCACTTCTCTTAAGAGCGTGTGCAACCCGAATAGCAGTGCCGATAACCATATTTTACATTGTTAACCGGCATTTCTTGACCTTGCTTCAATGTGGATTCTGTTTAATTGAATATGGGTTAATTGCCGCACGTTTTTAGGCGAACCATAAGATCACAGCGAAATTGCTAGTCAACCCGTTAAGGTTGGTGTTATTGGTAAGCAGGTAAATTCAAGCAAGGACAAGGTCACAACATATTGATAAAGGTATTCTGTGGATGGCGAATTGTAATTGCCTGTTTTATCGTCGCTTTATATGTTAGCGGGGCTACCACTATCGGGTTTACCGTTTTTTTCGAACCGATAGTTAAAGAATTTAAGTGGAGTTACACGGAAGTTTCCTTTGCTGCCTCGCTTCGTGGACTCGAACTGGGGATTTTCGCACCGCTAATGGTTTACCAACCAGTTCCCAAATCAAAAGTGGCTCCTGTGAAGGTACCGATCGAAAGTGGTCAAATGGACAAGCTGATGTGAAACCAGAGAAGAAAAGGTTAATCCTTTTTGAAAGAGGGAATCGATACTTTTCTCGATATTCTTTCATTTTTCATTACTGTACCCACAGCCCTGCGGATGTCACCAAGGCATCATCTGCCCTTGGGATTCTCAGTTTCACACCTACAAGCCCCAGCCTTTTTTTCCGAGACAATTCTTTCTTCTATCGTTGATTTCCCGTATTTATTCACATCAGATTCAATATCTGAAAGAGTGTAGTTGAAGCAGTAACAAATTAGTTCTTCCATTTATCCCTCCTTGATAAAGATTTGATTTTTTCCATTTCTAGAAAGATCATAACATGGAGATGGTTTTGTTGAAGGTTGCTCCTGTTATTTTTTTTCGAGGTATCTTTTTCTGTTTAATCGAGTAGTGGAATATCTTTTTTCTGGATTAGCAATTTGATAGAGCGGGCTTGACCTGGGACGCGGCTGATCAGTCCTTTCTTTTCTAAAGTCACAATCATCTGGTGGATAGATGGTGGTGTTACACGGAAATAATTTTGCATGTCACGCTCGGCTGGTGGCTTGCCGTTAATTTTGGTGTAGCAGTAAATAAACGCCAGGTACTGTCCTTGTTTGTTTGTGAACTTCATGGAAATTGATTGTTAACCTCAGCTAATAAAATAACAGTACATTGGTCAGATAACCTCATAGCTTCATTTAACTTCATGGCCAATCCAAATAACCCGGCCGATTATCGAAAAATTTTCTCCTGCTTCGTAATCAGGAAAATTATCTCTGTCCTGAGATCTGATGATTAGCTTGGCACCTTGTCTGGCAAGTCTTCTCACTTTAACGGTTCCTTCCTCACATATTGCATAGGCTTTGCCGTCAATGACTGCTTCAATATCATTTTCTGATAAATCAACCAGCACGATATCCCCGCCACTGATGAAAGGAGCCATCGAATCATCGTAGACCTCGAACAGGGCAAGACTATCCGAGTCCTTGCGCATAATCCAGTCTTTGCGAAAAGCGAAGTGGGCTTCGGTCAAGTCAGTGTCCTTGAGCGTGCCATGGCAGCCAGAAAGGCGGGATTTGTATTTTGGTACCAGGGCGAACCCGGGTACAGGATCATTTGTGCCAATAACGATGGCATCCAGTTCATCCTCAAAATCGCTTTCTTTGATCACCTGGTAGACGTTGGGACTGCCTTTTGTTGTTTTCTTCTCTGAGAGCTCAATAACTTTTCTGCCAAGCTCAAAGACGCCATCATACTTTACGCCCAGGTAATCGGTGATTTTTCTCCTGGTCGCCTCATCCCCCTCACGCCTTCCTTTGACGTAATCATTGAGGCTTCCCGGGGACATACCAAGCTTTGCCGCGAGAATTTTTTGTTTGCCGTCATAGCGTTTTGCAAGCACGCAACTGATGCCGGCGCTAAATAAATCTCTTGTGGATATCGGGTTTTTTCTCATGATTTCAACCTCCTTTGCCTATATAATACGCAAGTTGCGTATTATTGCAAGGAAATAATTATTTTTTTTCTTCGCAATATTGTCTTCAATATATAATAATGGATTCATGGAAAAGATAAGTCAAAAAGAGTTGGCAGTTTATTTAAAGGTAAGTCAACAACTTATCTGCGATGTTAAGAAAAAACGACGGAAGTTCGGGAAGAAGAGTGCAAGACGCATATCTACCTTAACTTCCGTTTCTTTTGAAGATCTGATATTTTTAAACGGCGAAGAGCTGATTAAAAAACTTTATATTGCATATTATTTGAATAATGATGAGCTCTGATGATTCCCATACCTAAAACCATAAAAATGGCGACCGCAATTAAACGCTACGGCATTGATCGTTCTGTAATCACTATGGCCATTAAAAGCGGAGAAATAGTGGCTTACAAACCGGGGAAACATTATCTCATTGTTGTGGATAGCGCCGACAGATGGTTTTTTAGCAAGAAATGCCGGCCCAAAGGAAGCCCACGTAAACCAAGATAAGAGGGCGCTTTATGAAAGGATCTAGCCTTACTCTGCTCTGTATCATTATCATGCTTGTATTTTACTCCGTTTTAGCCTGGCTGACACTGCCAGTAAATTGAAACTTAAGATACTGAAACAAAATGGAAAAATATTTAATGAATTATATTGATCGATTGAAAACGGCATGCAGCAACCTCATTGATGAGGCGCAGCCAATTGCGTGTCATGATGATGATAAAGAATACGTTATTTCCGAAGAACTAATTGATGAACTGCGAATTGCGTTAGCAAACCTTGAGATCGGGGAGTTCACATGAACAAGGTCAAGCTGACAATCTTTGGTCGGCCTCAGGCAAAGAAACGCCACCGTATGACGAAGACCGGCCACTCATATAATCCCCAGTCAGAGATCGAGGCGGCAATACGCTGGGAGATGCGCCAGCAGTTGCCTGATTACAAGCCGTTTTTAGGGCCGTGCTGCTTGACCATCGAGGCGACTTTTCTGCGTCCTAAATCTCATTTTGGCAGCGGCCGCAATGAATGGCGTTTGAAAGTATCTGCCCCGACCCACCATACGGTAAAACCTGACTGTGACAACATCACCAAGATTTACGCTGATTGCATGAACGGACTGGTTTTTGAGGATGACAAGCAGATTGTTAAGGCCACCTGTGTCAAACAGTATGGCGAAGTCCCGCGGGTCGATATTTTAGCTGTTGAAATCTGAAATTTACAAAATGCAGTCGTTATTGGAGAACATTACATCTTAACAGGGGAGGGTTTATGGCCTTTAATCTCGAGAGCACCAGGAACGCGGCAACGATAAATGGTCTGAAGGTGCTTGTTTACGGAGCAGCCGGCGTCGGCAAGACGACACTATGCGGAACCTCGGACAACAAAAAGACGATCATCCTGTCTGCTGAGGGCGGCATGCTGTCACTTGCCGGCAAGGACATCGCCATGTCCGAGATCAGGAGGATGGAAGACCTGCGTGAGGCGTTTTGCTTCCTGAACTCAAAAGAAGGCAGCCAATACGAATGGATTTGCCTTGATTCAATCTCGGAAATGGCCGAGGTGTGCCTATCTATTGAAAAGAGCAAAGAGAAAAATCCAATACGGGCATATATGACAACGCAAGACACAATAACAGGTCTTGTGCGGGCATTTCGGGATATGCCGGGACGCAATGTTGTCATTACAGCAAAGCTTGACCGCTCGCAGGACCAGGAGACGGGGGCAATGCTCTACGCCCCGAGCTGCCCCGGCAACAAGCTGGCACAGCAGCTGCCCTATCTTTTTGACATCGTCCTGGCTCTGCGCACCCAGACAGACGATGAGGGCAAACTGCGGCGGTTTGTCCAGACACAGACTGACCAGCAGTGGAGCGCAAAAGACCGGTCCGGAAAACTGGATATGTTCGAGTCGCCCGACCTGATGGAACTCTATAATAAAATCGCAGTATAAGGAGACGTGACAATGGCTGATCTTGGAAAAACCTTTAACGCAAATGATTATGAAGAACTTGGCGACTTCTCTCCGTTGCCGGCAGGTGATTACAACGTGGTGGTCGAGTCGACGGAAAAGAAAACGCTGAACAGCGGCAACGGCGACAAGCTGACAATGACATACGTTGTCAACGGCGGCGACAATGAGGGGCGCAAGTTGTTTGACAATCTCAACCTCTGGCACACGGCAAGCCCTGACGCAGCGCAGATTGCCGCCCGGACACTGGCGCAAATCTGTCGGGTGGTTGGAAAGGAGCAGATCCGGGATACCGATGAATTGGTAGGATGCAATCTGTTGGTTCGCATAGATGTTGAGGAGCGTGAGGGGAAAAAGTACAACCGCATCAGAGCCTATAGCAAACTCAACGGATCGATTCCCGCAGTTGAAAATATTGCCGAAGCGCCGGAGCCGTCCAGGGCTGCGAACAGCAATAGCAAAATGCCATGGGAGAAATAGGCCATGGTCGCGATCCCAAAGCAGACAGTCGAGGCGATTTATGAATTTCATCACGATACGCAAGGGGGGAACCGTCCCCATCTCGGATGTTCGATAATCGGCAAGGAATGCGAGCGTTATTTATGGTTGAGTTTTCGATGGGCGGCAAAACCTGATTTCCCCGGCCGCATTATCAGGCTTTTCAAACGCGGTCATCTGGAAGAGCATGCTTTTGCGTCTGAATTGCGGGCTATCGGCTGTGATGTGATCATGGGAGACGATGCCGGAAAGCAGTTCGGGGTCAGCTGGCACGGGGGGCACTTTTCCGGCTCGGTTGATGGGATCATTAACTCAGGGCTGATCGAAGCGCCAAATACCCCGCATCTTCTGGAAATCAAGACAATCAATGACAGGGGCTACAAGGAGCTCGAGAAAAAGGGCCTGGCCTTGGCGCGGCCTCATTATTATGCCCAGTGCCAGCTCTACATGAAAGGACAGAAACTGAAGCGCTGCCTGTTTCTTGCTACCAACAAGAATACGGATGATATCTATATAGAACGGATCAAGTATGAAGCCAAGGCTGCAAACTTCTATATCGCCCGCGCCAGGGACATTATCGAGATGTCAGGTCCGCCTGAAAAACGGCCGGACGACCAGGAATGCACCTACTGCGACTATAGGAAAATCTGCCATGGCAAACAAATGCCGCAGAGTGTCTGTCGGACCTGCGCCCACTCAACTCCTGTAATCGACGGTTTCCAGCGCTGGGTTTGCGAGAAGTTTGAATGTGATATCGATCTCGATGTCCAGGAGGCCGGCACCTGCCCGAAGCATCTTTACATCCCTGATCTGATCAATTGCTATGACATGGTGGACGGCGCTGATGACTGGGTGCAGTATCGAAACCCTCTCAACGGGTATGTCTTTAAAAATGGTGACCGTGACAAATCGGGAGAACAGGATATCTACACCAGCGCAGAGCTTGCAGCGATTAACCCGGATATCCAGGGCAATGCCGTTCTCAATATGGTCCGTGAAGAGCTGGGAGGCACGGTTACGGCATCCAGGCCAGAAAACGACAGGGTACCTTTCTGATGGCTATACAATTACACAGTGTTAAACAGGACAGGGAAGTGGCGGTTGCAGAAGCGATATCCCAGCTATCCAGCCTCAAAGAGCAGCTTGCCGAGCTGAAGAAACAAGAGAAGTTTCTGGCCGGGATTATCCAGAGAACAATGGGAAACGAGGAGATACTCACAGACGGTGATGATACCGTGCTCTGCACCTGGAAGTGGTCGGAACGAACCTCGTACGACACCAAGAAACTCATAGAAGATCTGCCTGAGATCGCGGAGAGGTACAAGAGCGTAAAACAGATCCGTACCTTTCGTCTCTCGTAGGTGCGGTATGGCTGATCTTGGAGGTATTTTTAACGCCGGCGACTATCTGAACAGGGGAGATCCACTCACCGCATTTCGGGAAGCGATGGCTGAGCACGGCTTGTTTCCTGACGAGGTGTGCGAGACACGAGGTTTTGAGCGCTTCAGCACCAAAAACAAGCCCGGGGAGAAAAACGGCTACTATTCATTCCAGACCTCGGACAATTTCGGATTTGGCTGTTTTGGCGACTGGGCACGGGACCTCCATGTAAACTGGTCTTCCGTCAATGACGGTGAGATGACGGTTGCCGAGCGTATCTTGTTTCAGCAGAAATCAGAACAGCTGGCTACAAAGAGAGAAGAAGAGAGGCTTGAAAGCTATAAGGAAGCGCGCAGGCGCGCCCGGCGGGACCTGGCTGGTGCAATGCCCGTAGTAAGCCATAAATATCTGGCGGATAAAAAGGTGCCATCCCAGCCTGATTTTAAGGCCAACAGCTTAGGCGAGTTATTGATACCCGTCTATGATGTTTTTGGCGAGGTGATGAGTTACCAACGTATCGCTGCTGACGGCAGCAAGAAGTTTCTGCCTGGCGGCCAGGTATCGGGTGGTATGTATTTCGTGAAGGGTGACCCTAACACCATCTGCATCTGCGAGGGCGTGGCTACCGGTCTGAGCATTCAGCAGGCGACCGGCTTTTCAGTCATCTGTGCCTTTAATGCGGGTAACCTGAAGACAGTCTCCCAGTCTGTCCGTGAAAACCACCCGCATAAAATCATTATCTGTGCCGATAACGACGTAAAGACCGAAGGCAACCCCGGGGTAACCAAGGGAAAAGAGGCAGCGGATGCCGTTAATGGATCATGCGTGTATCCGTTATTCAGTAATGGAGAAGGTACGGATTTTAACGATCTGGCGACGCTTCGGGGTAAAGACCAGGTAAGGGCGCAGATAACAGCCGCTTTAAATAATGGGCCCGTCGATATTAACCGTTCGAATATAATCGATTTAGAACAATGTTTTTCTACCGAACCACCGAAGAGGCGATGGCTGATAAACGGTTTGATCCCATGCGGCAAGGTAGGCGCCATTATCGGTGCAGGAGGAACCGGCAAGAGTAATTTTACCATGCTCCTGGCCCGGGTAATGGCATCAGGATGGGGGCTTGCCGATTTCGAAGCCGGGGACCAGCACAAGGTCTTGATCGTCAACGTTGAGGAGGACAGTGACGATATCTGGCGCAGGTTGTCCGCCCAGAAAAAGCACTATCCGCTCAAGGAAGGCGAGATCTACTATCTGAGAAAAAATCTGTTGATGTTTCCGGGGCTCGGTATTGTTAAACCGTTTATGCGCCTGGACGGCAACAACCCGGTATTTACCGAGTGGGCAGGATGGCTGGACAGAAGCATCGCGAATACGAAACCTGACTGTGTGATTCTTGATACCCGGTCACGGCTTTACGGGCTCGATGAAAACAATAATGATCATGCCGCCCAGTGGATCGGGATGCTGGAAAACCTGGTATGGAAGTATGGCTGCACGTTTCTGATAATTCATCATGTATCAAAAGCTGCCATCGGAAGTCATAGCCAGGGTGCGAGCCGCGGGGCGAGCGCGTTTGTCGATAACTGTCGTTTTATTATCAGCCTGGCAGGCATGGAAGAGGGGATTGCCAAGAAATATGGGCTGGTCGGGTCTGAATGGAAATATTTTTCCATGGCTGCAAGCAAATCCAATTACACGAAAGGATACAAACCAATCTGGTTTGAAAAGCAGGAAGAGGGCGTACCGGTGCGGGTGGATCTGGAAGCGATGAAGGAAGAGAGAATAGGGCGTTTTCTGCTCGACTGGTTTGCTAAAGTTGAAACCTGCATCTCCAGGCACGATATTAATAGGACGGAGCTGGGGATGGAGCTAAGAACCCTGGCCAAGGATCATCTTGGATTCGGGAGGGAGGAGTTGGTTCTCTGGGTTGACCGTTTAGTAGAAGAGGGCAAACTGATAACCAAGAAGGTCGATTTTGACGGAAAACGACCGAAGAAATGCTTGAGTTTGGCCTGACTAATTATAAACGGACAAAGCGGGTTTTTAGCCTTGTCCGTTTTGTTAAGTAACAGAAATGACATCAAATGACGATAAACGGACAAAAGGTATTTTCAGGGGGGCTGTCTGTTTATTGAAATCATTAGGAATCATAAACGGACAAAACCGTATATAAATATAACGTCTGTCTGTCCGTTAATCGGACACAGACAGATCTTTACAATTTATGGCGCCGGGATTGAGCGATTAAAAGTGTGATCGATAATTAAAAGAGGTTTGGATGAAACGGGAAAATGCTGAAAAACTGGCAAAAAAAATTGTCGAGCAATTGATGGAGCTTGGAGAGAAACGATTTACCGGTCGCTGCGTGGTTGAATTCGGGATCAGGGATGGCGGTCTGGCGAGTGCGGTTATGCAGCCTGAAGTCAAAGTTGATCTGTTGGATCGTACTAAGAGTTAACAATTAATGATATGGCTGCTAATATATGTGCACATTCTTAGATCGCTTGAGAGGAAATACCATGAAGAGAGTCGTTGTTCACCAATGGAGAGATTGGCTTTTGGAGCATATCGGTGATGGTGAGTATGAATTGATTCAAAAAGATAATCTCTCGGTTCACACGATTCTGGCAAAAAATGCGATGGAAGCAGAAAATAAATGTCGGCTGATCATTAATAAATCGAAAGAAGAAAAGGTTTGAGACACCCTTATTTACAGAAGAATGTGGGGCTATCGATGTAGGAGATTGACAGGAACTATACGTTAAAAAAAAGGCAGAGCCATCTCTGACCCTGCCTTTGAAGAGGAAGGAGTAAGGCTGTAGTTACTTTTTCTTCCTTCTCAATCTTGACCCGACAAGACCCGCTAAACCGGTTCCAAAGAGAATCATGGTAGCAGGTTCGGGAACGGGTGCTACACCATTAGTATAATGGCCGCTTTCTCCGTTTCCAGTTGTCCCCATATGAAATGCTGCTGCGATACCTAGAGTGGTGGTAGCGGCAAAATTTTCTTCTAAGAGCCCTAATCCAGTGATGTTGTAAACACTGGTATCACCATAGTGAAACGCTCCAAGAGATCCCCCAGAATTTGGATATTCAAACTGTACATCAAACCTGCCGAAGCTGGACACATTACGATCATCCCTAATTCGGTTGGCCTCAACGCCTGATATGTAATCGAAGGACAAAAGGTCAAAGTCGAAATCAACATTGAACCAGACAAAATCAATCTTTCCAAGTCCATCAGGCATGGCACCAGCATCCAAGGTCATTCTCACAATATCTTCAGCGGTTTGCTCAAATGTCATGACCAAGCTATTAAATGGAATATCGGCTCCGCTTCCACCGCATGAGCCAGACCCATCGTCATATGAAGCATCGCAACCACCTAAATTATAAATCAGTGTTGCATTAGCTGTGCTGACAAACCCTACAAGTCCAATCAGTAGAACTAAAAATTTAGCTATTTTCATACTATATCTCCCTGCCATCTAATTGTTATATTGATATGGGCTACTCAGGCTTTCAGCCCTAAACAATCTATGCAATAATCATTCTCAAAACACCAGAGTAACAGGAAAAACGTATAGTGCTGTTATTACGGGTTAAATAAGGTTTTCACTAAAATAGGATTATATATTTCGTGATGAATTTTCATTACATATTCTACAATCCCAGAAAATATTCCGGATTTCCGGATATGCTTGAGAAAACATTCGATCTCATAACGTTCTAGCCAGGAATATGAGATCCTAAGGGGAAGGCTCTCCTGCAAAGGTTTATTTCTCAACTTGATAACAAAAAACGACACTCTTTTTGTCCGAATTGGTAGCCTTCTTTCACAAATCTAGCCTGCTTATACCAAGAATTTTTTCCATCTTTTTGGAATTTTTGTTTGATATCTTGGAATTAGGAAATAGACACTGAGCTAGATAATTCGATTATTTATATAATAACAAATAGTTAAGACACTGATTGTTGAATGGAATGTAATTTGCAAATGCTCCATTGATTGAGAGATTAAACTCTAACCATTATCAGGGGAGAAGAGATGAAAAAGCTTATCATATCTACAATTGTGGTCGTGCTGCTTTGGGGTTTGGTTAGCACGGTTAATGCGACGATAATTACACTTGAAGCTAACCTGAATGATTTTGATAATAGTGTAAGTGCGTTATTTACTGCTGGGACATATGATGTAACGGTAATTGATGGTGCATGGTGGGCTTGGAGTACGCCTGGTATTACCTATTTGAATGGTGAAATAGAACACGGATGGTTAAATAATTATTCTTTCAAATCCGATGAGTTTGATCCTGTCGTACTATCGAGTAGACCCAGATACGCAACAGTAGAAGACGCGTTAGCAAATGCTATCGTAAGTACGTTTACTATAGCTAACGACGGTTATGTGGATTTTTATATTTCTGACTATCCTATTTCTGATAATACTGGTGGGTTGACTCTTGAAGTTGCGAGTGCACCAGTGCCAGAGCCTGCTACTATGCTTCTTTTCGGAACGGGTTTAGTAGGCCTCGTTGGATCGAGGCTTAGAAGAAAGAAGGCATAGAATCAGGTTCTTCGATATAACTTCAATAAGGTGGAGTCAGAAATGATTCTGCCTTTTTGTATCTGGTCAAGTTGAAAGTGTCTATAGTGGTGGTTTTTATACCCCAACTATCATTATTGCCTACCATTAGGTTAATAATGTTACCCAAAATAGTTATGAATATGATATAATTCCAGTAAATTGGATGCTCTGTTTGCCCTGCCGCTAATGCTGCGGGTTGCTTACTAAGCCCAGATTCTCGATTGTCGGGAGTCTGGGCTTTTTTTTTTGGAGATTACAAAAAATGGGCGGACGATTACCGGCAAAATACAAGTGGCAGGATACGTGGCTTACCGCAAAAGAGATTGCCGAGCTGGAGACCATACCTGTCAATACAATCAGATCGTACTTCTCACGGTGCAAAGGAAATACTGATTGTGTCAGGAAGATGATGGAGCGCAGAGGAAAACCGAGACTGGCCATCGTCAGATATCCTTATCGGGATGGACGCATGCTTAACGCGGCGGAGATAATTGAACTTGAGCCGCACATGACAACCTGGAAGATCAAGAACCGGTATAGATTTTGTCAGCCTGGCGACTGGGATACTATTTTCAGCAGGAAACGGGTGCAGGTTAACAACTATAATGGGATTTCTGGTAAGGATAACAATTTTGCTGTTGAGGGACTAGGACCGAGAAAGAACGTAATGGAAATAAAGGGACCCTCGGACTATGAACAGCAACTGTGGAATGGTTGAAATAATTGAAATAAAGAAACTTTTTTTTGATATAAGAATTAAAATTGTGGCGTGAATGGAAAATTGACAGACAGCCAGCAGGAGAAATTAGTTCAGGCGGTTACGGCTATAGCAACATTTCTCGAAGGCAAAATGCTGAGTCGAAGCGATATCACCATGGACTTTGTCGTGACCATGCACCAGGGCGGCATACGGTGGATAAACGTAACCGAGAGGATCAACAAGGAAAAGATAGTGTAGTGTTGCGGTAAATCACATACGGACTCCTAGCTGAACTCCCGATGTCGGGACTTTCAACTGCCCCGAATGAAACACAGATCACCTGTGTCTCTTTCGGGGTTTTTTATTTTATGGGTTTGAGAAAACTTACACCAAAGCAGGAACAATTTGCCTGCAAGTATGTCGAGTGCGGCAATGCGAGTAAGGCATACCGTTTTGCCTACCCAAAGTCGAGAAAATGGAAAGTTGACAGTGTAAAAAAACAGGCGTCAATGACCCTACATTTACCCCACGTCCTGCAACGCGTTAAGGCTCTGCAGGGAGCGACATCTGAAACACTGCTTGTAGCCCCTGACAGTGTTTTGAGGGAATATGCGCGGCTGGGATTCTCTGATATCCGCAAACTGTTTGAACAAAACGGTTCCCTCAAAGCTATTCACACACTCGATGATTCAACTGCAGCAGCTGTTTCGAGTGTCAAAGTGGTCACGAAGAATCCGAGTGAGGGAGATATCGAGTATGTCCATGAGATCAGGCTGTGGCCGAAGAACCCGGCGCTTGATTCCCTGGCCAAGAATTTAGGCCTGTTCAAAGAGGATAACGAGCAGAGGAAGACGAGCCTCACCGTCATCATGTCTGATCTGGATATCGGAGGGCTGCCGGCCAATGAGTGATTCGTCTGCCGCACTATCCATGATAAGAGAGCGTCTGAGCGATATTGAGTGGCGCCTTGATCATCTCTATTTCATCAAGGACAAGTATGGCAAGGTTGTCAGGTTTGTCCGCAACGAAAGCCAGATGACACTCTGGGAAAACCGTCATTACCTCAACATCATCCTCAAGGACCGCCAGCGTGGTTTTTCTACCTTAATCGCCATTCTCATTCTGGATACCTGCCTGTTCAACAGCAACCAGGAATGCGGGATAATCGATATTACGCTGCCGGACGGCAAGAAGAAACTTGCGAAGATCAGGTTTGCCTACGAGAATATTCCCGCCTGGCTCAAAGAGGAGGTGCCGCTCACCACTGACGCGAAGGAGACGCTCGAGTGGAAGAACGGCTCAACAGTCTATGTCGGCACCTCTCACCGCGGCGGCACCCTGCAGATCCTGCATATCTCTGAGGCTGGAAAGATATCGGCCAGAAACCCCGAGCGGGCACGGGAAATCAGGACAGGAGCGCTCAACACAATCGCGCCAGGCTGTTGGATATTCAACGAGTCTACCGCTGAAGGGGCAAGCGGCGAGTTTTTCGACGACTGCCAGACGGCCCAGCGGCTGAAGCGCTCAAAGGCGCTGCTTACGCCGCTTGATTACCGGTTCCACTTCTTCGGCTGGTGGATGGGCAGCCACAACGAGATAGACCCTACCGGCATACATATCAGCCTGGATGATAAAGACTATTTCGATGAGCTGGAGAAGACGCTGGGGATCCTGCTCAGTGATCGCAAACGGGCCTGGTATGTAAAGAAGCGCGACCAGCAGAAGAATGACATGTTCCGGGAATACCCATCAAGTCCGGAAGAGGCGTTCAAGGCAGCAATCGATGGGGCCTATCTAGCGCAGCAGATGGATGCACTCTATGCCAACGGCCGCATCGGGGTTGTGCCCCACGATCCGGCTGTTCCTGTCAACACCGGCTGGGATTTCGGCGTTCATGGCCGCATGTGCATCTGGCTACACCAGAGAGTCGCCCTGCAGCACAGGATTATCGGTTTTATCACCGGCACTGACGACGACGTGTTGTACTACTGGCGCAAGCTGCAGCAGCTCCCCTATATCTGGGGCAAACACTACCTGCCGCATGACGGCGGCTACCGGCGGATTGGAACCGCGAGAACAGCGGAAGCCCCGCCCAGAACCCTTGAGATGATCCTCAATGAAGCGGGGATGCACAATACCGAGATCGTGCCCAGGATCGCCGCGAAAGAGGCCGCTATCAACGAGGTTATGATCTTTATCCCGCAGGTTTTCATCGACGAGGACCGTTGTTCCGAAGGTATCAAGAGCCTGCAGAATTTCAGGCGTGAATGGGACGAAAAGATGGCCGAGTGGAAAAACAGACCGAGGGAGGACTGGGCCATGCACGGCTATGACGCCTTCGAGACCCTGGTCCGCGGCCTTGAAATGTATGGCGACGCGGTTGTTCCGCCTTCAAGAAGGGTGCAGCCGGCTGTTGACTGGAGAGCCATATGAGCCAGGGGCAAGGCTGCACGATAGAGCAGTTCACCGCGATACTGGAAGAGGTACAGAACCAGCCTGCCTGGCGGGCACGGGCTGATCGCGAGGCGGATTATTATGACGGCAACCAGCTGGACTCGGAGTTGCTGCAGTCGCAGCGGGCAAAAGGTATCCCCCCATCGATTGAAAACCTGATCGGCCGGACGGTTGACGATATCCTGGGCATGGAGGCCAAGAACAGGAGCGACTGGAAAGTTATTTCGGACTCGGAGCTTGGCGGCGATGATGTAGCCGATGCCTTGAACCAGAAACTGAACAAGGCCGAACGGGAATCAGGCGCCGACCGCGCCTGCACCGATGCCCATTCCTCACAGGTCAGGGTTGGCCTTGGCTGGGTCGAGGTCTGCCGCGAGAAGAATCCATTTAAATTCCCTTACCGCTGCAGGTTTGTCCACCGCAATGAAATCTGGTGGGACATGAAATCGTGCGAGCCGGACCTTTCCGATGCCATGTGGCTGCTGCGCAGGCGCTGGGTCAATACCGATATTGCCGCGCTGATGTTCCCGAAGAAAAAAGACATTATCAAGCGGGCCGGCAGCGGCTGGCACTCGGTGGACCTGGTAACGCTCTCAACGGAAGGCGGTGAGGATACGGGACTTGCGGCATCTCTTGAGATTGAGCGGGGCTGGAGCGTTGAGGAGCAGGAATGGCGGGACCAGGAGAGCAACCGTGTGTGTCTGTTCGAGCTGCTCACCAGGCATTATAAACAGGCATTTGTCCTGAAGCTTCCTGACGGGCGCATCGTCGAGTTCAACCAGGGTGACCCGCTGCACCAAAAAGCTGTGATGGTTGGCATGCCGATCATCTCCGCCACCGTAAGCGATGTCTGGAAAACATTTTTCCTCGGGCCGCACAAGCTTCATCAGGAAAAATCAGAGTACAAGCACGGCCGGTTCAACTATGTGCCGTTCTGGGGTGACAAGGAGGACCGGACCGGAGTGCCGTACGGCCTTATCCGTGACCTGATGTATCTGCAGGACGAGGTCAACGCCCGCATCAGCAAGATGCAGTGGGGTCTCTCTGCGGTCAGGACCGAGCGGACTGAAAACGCGGTTGCCATGTCTGATGAAGTTTTCAGGCAGTCGATCGGCCGGCCGGATGCCGATATCATTTTGAACAAGAAAGAAATGGTGTCAGGCGGTGTCTTCAAGGTGGAGCGCGATTTTGATCTCAACACCCAGCAGTATAACCGGCTGCTTGACCTGCGCGAGAGCATTACGCGGGTCTCGGGTGTCTCTGAGGCATTCTCCGGTGCCGGCGGTTCAGATACCTTTTCGGCGCTGTCCGCCCAGATAGAGCAGACGGTCCAGTCGCTGGCAAGGATCAATGACAACTTCCGCTACTCGAGGCAGATGGTGGGTGATCTGCTGCTCCTGATGCTGATCGAGGATTGCCAGGAGCAGGAGGAGGTCGTCGTATCCGGCGGCCTCATCAAGGATGACCGGCTTGTTGTGCTCAACGCCCCGACCGTCGATCGTGACACCGGCGTGCAATACCTGGACAACGATGTGGCCAGGACAAAAACAAAAGTCACGATTTCAGACGTGCCGAGCACCCCGTCATTCAGGCAGCAGCAGCTGTCATCGCTTTCCGAGGCGTTCAAGTCGGCGCCTCCGCAATTCCAATCGGTGATGATGCCGCACCTGATGAACCTGATGGATGTGCCAAACAAGAAAGAGATTGTCGAAGCCATACGGGGCGTCGCCCAGATGCCGACGGAAGATGAGATAGAACAGCGGATCAAAGACGAGGTTGCCAGGGCTCTGGCTGAATCAGACCGGGATCTCAAGGAGCGGGAGCTTGATATCAAGGACAGGCTGACGACTGCGCAGATTGAGAAACTGGTCAACGAGGCGGTTAATAAAGCCATCGACAGCATCTATTCCGCCACGCAGGCGGGCCGCGAGATTGCAGCTACGCCTCAGGTCGCTGGCATTGCTGACCAGATTCTTGGTTCCGCGGGGTTCATTGACAATGATCGGCTGCCGGTGGTTGCTTCTCCTGCTGTCCAAGCGGGGGCCGCGCCGCAGCCGGTACAGAACACCTCGCCGATGTTCCCACCGCGTGTGCAGGACCAGGATGTGAGGCAAAACAGTGTAAACGAAATGAGGCCGGATAGTCCGGCTGTTGGCATGCAAAGAGGTATTGAAGCCCCTGAAAATGCGGCTGTGGGCGATATCACAGCAGGAGCCTAGAGATGAACGAGGAACAGTTGCAGGAAATGATTGAAGCGCATGGCGGCGAGCTCACAGACGAGCAGATGGCCGAGCTGTTGGATGGAAACCTTGACCCGGTTGCAGGCGATACCGACGTGGACGAGCCGAACCACGAGCCGGAAGAAGACCAGTCAACGGAAAAATCCGCTAGGCAGGAACCCACAAGCTCTGAGCCGGAAGCTGATGGTGAGAAGACGGCGGCCGGCAGTGAAGAGGCTGACGAGGAAGAGGAACCGGTCATTGTCGCAAAGGACGGCAAACACGAGATCCCTTACCAGAAACTGGTCGAGGCCCGTGACTCGGAAAAAGACGCCAAGGCCCAAGCCAGACAGTGGCAGGAAATTGCCGAGCAGAAGGAAAAACTCATTGAGGCAATGAAGGCTGAAGGCGACAGCCAGGACGAGGGCAAAACAGACACCTTGTCCGAAAGCATGCAGGACCTGCTCGATGATTACCCGGAAGCTGCCGGGCAGATCAAGGAGCTGATGGAGTCCAATTCATCCCTGAGCCAGAAGATCGGCGAGCTGGAAAAGGTGCTTGAAAACCTCAACGCCGAAAACGAGACTGCCAGGCATTTTGCCAGGATCCGGGATGCCCATAAGGACTTTGAAACGATCTTTCAAAGCCCTGAATATGAGGGCTGGGTTGAGAAACAGCCGGCGTTCCTGCGGGCCTCCATTCAGGCAGTTTACGAGCGCGGAACCGCCGAGCAGGTCATTGAACTGCTCGATACCTACAAACAGGCTGTCCCCGGCGATACAGGGGATGTAGGCAGTGGCAGAGATGAGATCAAGCAGACGGTCGAGCAGAAGGTGAGGCAGGCCTCGGAAAAAGCGGCGGCTCCGGCCAGTCTGAGCGATATACCGGGCTCGGAGGCGCACCACGATATGGGCGAGGCGATGGCGGAGCTGTCGCCAACGGCCCTGATGGACACGTTTGAAGGTAAATCACAGGAGCAGATCGAGGAGCTCCTGACAAGAGTTTTATAGGAGAAAAAGATGACACATATCCCGTACGGCAGTGACCAGGCTGTTAAACTTCAGTCGATTGCACTGTTTGCCGCAACCATGCAGCGCAATACGACCATTGGTCGAATGGTGGGAGAATTCCCGAAACAAAAGAGCGCGGAGAACAAGCTCCGCAACCAGACGTCCTCCGACTACCCCATCGTCAGGTGCCGTGATTTGCAGAAGACCGCCGGCGACGAGGTGACCTTTGACCTGGTAAACCCGCTCAACGGCAAGCCGATCATGGGCTCCAAGTATGCAGAAGGGCGCGGAGAGGCCATGACCTTTGCCCAGGACGCCCTGCGCATCAACCAGACCCGCAAGCCGATCAATTCAGGCGATACCATGACCCAGCAGCGCACCCCGCACCAGATTCGGGCCCTTTGCCGGGCCCAGGGGTACGGGTACATGGCGCGGCTCGAGGATCAGCTCAACCTGGTGCACATGGCCGGCGCCCGCGGGTTTCACGATAATGTCGAATGGGTAGTGCCGCTGGCCTCAGATGTTGATTTCAATGCGATCTGCATCAACCCGATCAAGGCGCCTACCGGCAACCGGCATTTTATTTCAACCGGCACCGGCATTGAGACCGTGAAGGCGGCGGGCGATGAGATCACCATTGCCACCACGGACCTGATGAACCTCGATGTCATGGACGCGCTTCGCGCGCATCTTGACGGCATGGCTCTGCCTCCGGCGCCCTGCAAGTTCAAGGGCGACAAGATGGCGGCCGATTCGCCGATCCGGGTCCTTCTGGTGAGCCCGCTGCAGTACAACTCGATCATCAAGTCGGGCAATTTCAGAACGCTGCAGGCAACCGCCATGGCACGGGCCTCGCAAGCCGCCAATAACCCGCTGTTCATGGGTGAGGCGGGGCTCTGGAACGGCATCCTGGTGGTCAAGATGCCAAAACCGATCCGCTTCTTCGCGGGCGACCCGATTCACTGGTGCGCAGATATCACCTCCCAGACCGAGACCACCACCGACCTGGTTCCCGCAGCTTTCGGCACGGACTTCGCGGTAGACCGGGCCCTGCTGCTCGGGGCCCAATCGCTCGGTGAGGCGTACGGCAAGCACCGCAAGTCGGGCAACCCGTATTTCTGGAGCGAAAAAGAGCTGGACCATGGCGATAAGCTCGAGGTCCTGGTCGGCATGATCAACGGCAAGTCAAAGATCCGCTTTGATATCGACCATGGGACGAGCGTCCAGCCGACGGATAACGGCATCATCGCAATCGATACCGCCGTGCCCATCACCAGCTGACAATAAAGCGGCGCCGCGGGCGTGATAACCTGCGGTGCTGCGGTACTAATTCATAAGGAGAGCAAACTATGCCGACAATTACGAAAACCAATGCACGAAAACTCCCCGATCCGCCGTTTGACGGGGTGCCTTACGGTAATGCGGCAAAGCTGCATTATTCATTTGCCACCGACGCCTCGGGGGTGATGGTTGACAGCGACAGCGCTGTCGCCGTCGCCGATGGCGACAAGGTCATTCTTGGCGTACTGCCCGCCGGAATGGAACTCATCGATTCTTTGACGATCATCTCTGATGGCTTCACGGCGCTGACCACAGCGGATATCGGCTTTGAGTATATGGACGGGGTTGACGATCCCGATGTTCCCCAGGACGGGGACTACTTCAATGCTGCCCTTGATACCGCGGCAGCGGGGCGCAGCCGGGCGGCAAACAGTGCTGTCGCTCCTGTCGTGTTGCCCAAAAACGGGTTTCTGACACTGACGATCGGCGGCGCGGGCCATGGTTCTGCGGGCCGGCTCGATATTATCGTCGAAGGAATTCTCACCGGCAGAAAGTAAGGCCGAATAATTTAAAACCGGGCCGATGCACGGGCCCGGTTCAGGTGATCAGACATGGATAAGGAGTTTAGCGGCAGAAGCCCTGTTCGATATATAGGCAAGCGGGCTGAATACCGGGATGGAGCATACGATACCGGTATCACCTGGGCCCGGGGTGAGACGAAGATGGTACCTGAGGATACGGCGAAACTGATGCTCCGCCACGCTGACCAGTATGAGCCTGGCGATATAAGCGAGGCAGGCGTGCCGGATGTTGCCGGCCCGGAGCTTGATGAAGACACCGATGAGGATGAGGATCTGGTACGCGATTCGATTCTGCAGATGGACCGCAAAGCGAGGCTGATGGAATTTGCCAAGACGAATTTCAACATGAACCTCAATCCCAACAAGAAAGTTATCGACCTGCAGCGCGAGTGCATCCGGCTGGTCGATCAATTCGGTATGCCTCAATGACGCTTGCCGAACTCGAGCTGGCGTTCAGGGTCAAGGTAGAGGATTTCGTTATCCCGTACCAGTGTTCATCCGTCGAGTTTGTCTCGTATGTCAATCAGGCGGAAAGTGAGGCCTGCAGGCGTGCGCGTCTGATTTTCGACAAGACCACCTCGGAGGTATGCGAACTTGTCATAGCAGCGGGGGATACCGTCAAGGACCTGCATCCTTTGATTGTCGAGGTCACGGCGGCTTATCTGCTGGATGCAAACGGAGATCATCTCCCCCTGGTCAATGTCGACAAGGTCGAGCTTGAACGCATCAAGCCAGGCTATCGGGAGGACGAGCAGCAGCCCGAGCGCTATATGATCGAGGACAAGACCATCGAATTTGATGCGGCGGCTGACGCCGAATATACGCTGAGGCTCGAAGTCTACCGGCTTCCCCTGTCAGCGCTGGTAGCGCCTTCGGATGAACCGGAGATAGCGGCAGTACATCACGACAAGCTGCTCGAGTGGGTCTGTCATGAGTTCTACAGCGCCAGGGATGAAAAGAGGCACTCACCTGAGCTGGCCGCGCTGCACGAGCGTGGTTTTGAAGATTATTTCGGCCTCAGGCCGAATGTGGATCTCAGGCGCAGGACCTGGTCAAACAGGCCGCAACACAACAAACTGTGGTGACTGTCATGAACCTTGAGGCACTGGTAGCAAGGGTAAAGAACATTGTCCAGGATATCTCCTATACGGAAGATGACATCATCGAACTTCTCAACGAGGCGGCGCTGGTTATCGCCGAACAGGTCCGGCTCCCAGGTCTCAGTATCGGCTCAGCCGTGGTGTTGACCGAAGCTGGTGAGCACCTGGCGGCTCTGCCAACCGATTATCACCACTGGCTGTTTCGCTGCATGGACGGCACCAGGCAGGTTAATGTGCGGAGCAACCTCGAAGAGCTGTTGATGGTTTACGGCGGCAGCCTTGCCAATACTGGAGATGTCTTGGACGTTGTTGCCCAGGGTATGACTCTGTTCTACCAGCCGGTTCCTGTCGATCCGGTCCCTCTGCTGCTGTTTTATTCCAAAAAGCCGGTGGAGCTGGCAGCCGATGGTGATATCCCGTCATTTCTGCCGGCACGGTTTCACAAGATGCTGGCGGTTTATGCCGCCTCTGAAATATTTGACGATATCGAGGATGGCGTCAACGCCGCGAAGGTCAATACAGAGGCGCAGCGTCAAAAGTTCCGGGCTGCTCTGGAAGAGCTGAGGGCCTATACAACCTGGCGGCAGACGCGATGAGCGGGCCGCTGCCGGTCTTCAACTCGACCTCTGGGCTCAATACGGTAATTGATCCGCTGGAATATGCCTACGATCCGGAAGCAGCGGTTCCTCTGCGCAGCTGCAGCAATGTCGATGTGACGGACGCGGGCAAGCTTAGGCGCCGCGATGGCATAGCCCTTGTACACCAGCAGAGCGTGGGCGGCGTGCACAGCATCTTTGCCGGAACAGATAACTTGGTGTTCGTTGAGGGTGGCGCGCTTTCCCTGATGGACAGGCATGGCACGGTAAGCCGCATCCGCAACGTGACGCCGCTTAACCCGATGAGCTGCGTTGAGACGATGCACGGCATATTCCATACCAACGGCGCTGAACACGGGCTGATCAGAGATGGGCTGGCATTTCCCTGGGAACCTCCCGGGGAGAAGACCGGGCCCACCACGACACGGCAGTTCAGCGTGCCACCTGTCGGTCATCTGCTCTCGCAGTTCGGCGCACACCTGGTGATTGCAGTTGACGGGTATCTGCTCTTTTCCGAGCCGTTTGATCCGTTCAACTACAATCTCGACGAATACAACCTGCCAGTCGGTGGGCGGGCCCGCATGGTCCGCGAGGTTGATGCCGGGCTGTGGGTATCAAACCAGCAGGGGATTTACCTCTTTGCCGGCAGGAACCCGCTTGATCTTACCCCGATCAGAAAATACGCCCGTCCCGCGGTAGCGGGCACCGACATCCTGGTTGACCAGGCGGAGGTGCTGCCTGAGCTGCCGGAAGGGCCAGGTTGGCTGGTAGCCGCCGAGGACGCCATCCTGCTTTTGACAACCGACGGCCAGGCTCTGAACCTGTCCAGAAACAAGATAACCATCCCGCCGGGGGCACGGGGTACGGCCATGCTTCGGGAAGGCCAATACATCGTCATCATCAACACCTACGAATAAGGAGAAGCCATGTCCACAAGATTATCAACGGGTTTACGGGAAGCCATCCTCACCGCCATCAAGACGGCTTTTGACGGCGGCGTCTGCAAACTCTACACCGGCACCCCGATGGCAAAAGCCGACCTGGCAGAGCTTGGCGACCTGCTGGTGACCATAACGCTTGACGGCGGAGCCCATACGCCTGGTGTGTCGACTAATGGCCTGGTCTTCGGGGATATCACCCACGACGGCAACGGCACCTATTCCGTTCTCGCCAAAACGGATCCTGCTGTATGGAAGGGTGTTGCCGTTCGCGACGGCGTGATCGGCTGGGGCCGCCTCTATGACGTAAATGTTGTTTCGGGCGCTTCGACCTCGGCAGTCAGGATGGATGGCGAGGCGCTGACGGTTGACGGCGCCACCTTTGAGGTGAGCACCCAGACGACGAAGGCCGGCGTCGAGGTCGTGGTAACCGCCCTCAACATCCAGATTCCTTACTAACGGGGGACCCATGAAATTCTTACATGACGACGTTTTGGCAGGCGGCCTTGACTACATTGTCGCTAACTGTGACGGTTGTTTCGTGTGTACCTCTGATGTCGCGACAACAGGAATCCCTGATTGGTCGAAGGTCTCGAGCACTGCTGCCTTGACCAGCCTGAATGCAATGACCGGGGTGGATTTTTCCGAGACTGACGGCGACATATCAGGGCGCAAGCTCGAAGTTGCCGAACAGGCTGATATTTCGATCACGGCAGACGGCACGGCGGAGCAAATTGTCCTGGTGGACAACGGCAGCACCAAGGTCCTGGTGATCACCGAATGCACACCCGAGGCGATCCTCAGCGGCAACTTGACCACGATTCCGAGTTGGGATATCGAGATAGAGGATCCGCAGCCGTAGGCAAAGAGCATGGCTACCATTTGGGACGACTATGTTGACGGCTCCGGCTCTGCCTATACCTACGCTGGCGGGCGGGGTCTTTATCTGGGCAGCGGCGGAATTGCCATGGCCACAGGCCAGGCAAAAAACGACACGGCCGGCGGCAAGTACTATTTTGAGATCGTCCTCGATGGGGCTTATACGT
Organism: Desulfocapsaceae bacterium; assembly: GCA_963675545.2. Taxonomy (GTDB): domain Bacteria; phylum Desulfobacterota; class Desulfobulbia; order Desulfobulbales; family Desulfocapsaceae; genus MADRE3. The sequence continues at coordinate 4,552,879 of CAXXRX010000002.1, read as the reverse complement.
ATTTTGCTTCGGATCCAAGGTTTGGCATCGGTGATCCGAACAATTCCATTGGCGCCTACGAGGGGCTCGGGGACCGGCCTGACGAATGGGGCTGGCGGGCAGCGGAAGAGATGCTGTTCAACAACGGCGCCCCTGCCTTCTATCCGTCATCAGGCTCAATCAGCCTTGCGCAAAATGATGTCATCGGCATCGCCGTCGACCTGGACAGCGGCAAGATCTGGTGCGCCCACAATAATGTCTGGATAGGATCTCCTGCGGCCGGCACCGGCGCCGCTTTCACCAACCTGAGAAGCGCGAGCAATGACTACGTGCCGGCGGTATCTACCGGCAGCACGGTAACGTTTCTGCTGCAGGCGCACGCAAATGACCTGACCCATGCTCCCCCGTCCGGGTTCAGCGCCTGGGATGACTCGGAGCAGCAGCCCCAGGCAACCGTACTGGCTCCTGCCGATCTTTTTGTCCGAACAACACTTGGGCAGCCTGATCTTGAGCCCGGGTATCTGTGGGGCGGGGAATACTGGAGCAGGTCACGCTCTGATTCAGAAAATTACGAGTTCAGCGGCCTCTATGTTCAGCACGCCTTAAGGCTCTACGACAACACCTCGACGATTGTCGGCGACCTGATGCGAAGGGCCGGCCATGGCAGGAGGTACTTTGAGCTTCAGCTCAACGATAACGCGGAGCCATCGGGGGGCAACCACTTTGGTCTGGTCCGGGACAGCCACGATTTCAACGATATAGTCGGCTATGAGGCCGGCTGGGGTCTTGGGAGCTCTGACTATTGGACAGATGGTGTTGCTGACGACCCCGGCACAGTTTTTATGCCGACGGCTGAAACTTATACGATCGGTGTTGGCGTAGACATCGCAGAAGGCAAGGTGTGGTTCTGGGTTGATGGATACTGGTACGGCGCCGGGGGAATCCTGCTTGACCAGGGGGATCCTTCCAACGGGCTCAATCCGGCGATACAGGACGAGTCGATCAAAACGGCCAGGCTGCACCCGGCATGCACGCAGGCCGAGCGGAACATGCAGGCGACGCTTGCCCTGAAAACGGACGACTTTGTCAATATCCCGCCTTTTGCCGCCTGGGTGGACTTTGAACCGCCGCAAGCAGCCGTAGACTTCAAGTGGGACAACTACTCGAAGCGGCTCAGCTACCTGGCGCTCAGCTACGGGCTGAGGCGCATAGAGCATATCGATGTCGCGGCAGACGCCGGATCCGGGGCACGATCTGCATTCTCGAGCGCTTCCGTGAGCACGGGCAAGCACTACCTTGAAATAGACATAGACGGCTGGCAGAGCTACACCAACGCCGATGCCCTGATAGGCATAACCGGTGCCGGCAAGGATCCGAACCTTTTCTGGAAATTCGACAATGACACCTATGTCTGGGATATCATCACCCGCGATCTGTATGAGGCAGGCAGCATCGTTGACGCGAACTTTCCGGTATCAGCGCCTGTGCTTTCAGCCGCGACGACCATCCAGATCGCCCTTGATCTTGATAACGGCAGGATGTGGTTCGGGATTGACAACAGCTGGTTCAGCGGCGACCCGGGAGCAGGGACAGGCTCACCGCTGAGCATCACCACCGGCAGCGCCTACGCCATTGCCATACGGCTTCATCAGGATGACAAGCCATATACGCTCAACGCCAGGGCAGAAGACCAGCAGTATGCGCCTCCTATTGGTTTTACAGCAATCGATACATCTTCTGGCAGCGCGCCGGCGCTCAACGTGGAGAATATTCATCTCATCTCCAGGCTTGGCGAGGTTGAGCTCCACGACGGGAAGCGGCCATACTGGGACCCGGCAGCATCCGACCAGGTCTATCTCAGGATCAAAGGCTACCAGCGCGAGAAATCTTTTACCTTCGCTGATGAACCGGCAAAGCCGCCGTATTCCACTGCCATTTCCGGGTACGCGCATTCACGCGGGAAGAAATATTTCGAGGTCGGGTACGAGGCCATAGGCGGCATCTCCTTTGCTGTTATCGGTGTTGTCCCTACCGGCTACGTACCCAATCTCTATATCGGTAACACCGACAACTCATTTGGCTATGAGGCTATCGGCAGATACTGGAATAACGACCAGCAGATCGCCGCCCCGGCGCATACAACACCTGCAGGCTTCGTGCTCGGCTGCTGCGTCGATTTCGACGCCGGAAAGATCTGGTACATCGCCGATGACACCGTCTTCGGGAGCCTGGGAGGATCGCCGGATCCGGCGGCGGGGAGCGATCCGGCCTTTTACAGCGCAACCTTTATCCAGGGTGCAGATCTCAGGGCGGCCGCGCAGTGGCAGCATTCCGGTTACACATCGGTGCTGAGGCTCAAGTCATCCGAGTTTTTATATACAATGCCTGCAGGCTACGAGGGCTGGGGAGACCCGGTGACGTCTATGGTAGAACCAAAAGAAGTGCGGGTGCGGACCAATATCGGCCAGGTGAGGCTGGAATCGACCTATCTGCCGCACATCGTCGGCAATTTTATCGTACCCAAAATCACCATGGGGTACCGGATTGATAATGTGCGTGGCGCCTTCCGGATCCCCAGGATCAGAATGCAGGGGAAGGTGAGCGTTTCCAACACGCTTACGGCGACGTTCAGGCTGCCAAGGATCAAAATGACAAGCCGGCTAGACGAAGTGGCCATGGTCAGGGGGAATCTCAGGATCCCGTCGCTCACCATGTCGTCATACCTGCAGCAGTCGCTGATGGTTGCCGGGAGTATGCGGCTTGGAAATATTACCATGAACGCCCAGGTTACAGAGCGCATAACCCTTGTGGGCGGGATGAAAATTCCAAAGCCTGTCATCAGGGCCAAAATAGCAGGCGGCGGCAGCAGCGAGTACCTGCTTACCAACAAGAGAAGGGGATCTGATTGGGAACCGTATGTATCGTCATGAACGTCAGGAACAAGGCGCTGACCCAATATCACAACTTCAGCTATGACTCGCTGTGCGCCTGGAGGGGTTCATATCTGCTGGGCAACGGCCAGGGCATCTTCGAGACCAGCGAGCAGTATAATGATGATACCGGGGCAGAGATCAGCGCCTTTGCACGTTTTGTCGCCCTTGATTTCGGGATTTCCGCGCGCAAGCGGATCCGGTCGGCTGAGTTGTCGTATATGAGCGAGGGAGAGATGGTGATCTCCTGGCAGGGCGATGAACGTGATCTTACCTCACAGCAGATCCTGCCCGAGGTGGATGACGGCACCTTCCAGACGCTGCAGATCCCGGGTGACAGGTCGGTTGAAGGAACCTATCTGGGCTTTACGCTCGCCAATACCGGCGGGGCCGGGTTCACCCTCAACAGGCTGCAAATCGTTCCGCAGCTCATGCAGATCGGCAAGTCGAGGAGATAGATGCTCAATAAGCCGGCTGTTCAGACATATTTTACCGGGAACAGGGAGTATGCCAGGCAGTACCTGCCCGATGCCTTCCTGATCCTGGAGAATTATCTGCGCAGCGCAGAGGCCCGGGGCGAAAGGCTTGCCATAGACAAGATTCAGCGCCGACCCAAGGGCGCAGTCATCACCATCCGACTGCACCACGCCATGGCAACGATCACCATCGATGCCTGGCTGCCCAAGGAAAAGACCTCTCAGAAACCTGCAGAAAAAGAAAGAAAACGCAGGCTGAGACGCGAGGAAAAGGTGGAGCGCTATGATTTTATCCGGCTCTACCTGCATGCCGATGTGCTGCTTAAAACACATTACGACACGGCGCATATCTTCGAGCCGACCCGGGCTGAAATAGCGAGCATCCTGGTTGCTGCTGTCTGGGACCGGGGAATGAAAGGTATCGTCGACCTCAAGGCCGCACCCGTGCCGCATCTTAATTTCGGCTCATCAGACCCGGCCGATGAATGGTCCGGGGTCTATGGGGCCGTTTCGATGGAGATTGACGAGATCATCGCCTACTACGATCAGCTGTTGCCGTCATTATACGGCGGTGGCCTGACCAGCCCGCCGCTAAAAGAGCTTGATTTTCTCTGCCGGGTTCAGCAGTGCGCGGACCTTGAAGCCGAGCATCCCTGGCAGCAGTGGCTCTACCCATGGAAGCTCTGGGGAGCTTTGAAGGCTGATGCTGAGAACTCATACAAGATTACCCCGGTCGACGGCTGCTGCGTCGATGCCTTTCACGAATACCAGAGCGGCACCGATGATGAATGGGCAAAGGCGAACAACTTCAAGAAGATACGGGAAGCAGACGGCGTCTTTGGCTGCGACCTGGTGTCAACCTTCCAAAACGGCAATGCAGACGGCAGCGGCTACATGACGGGAGCGTTTTATTCGGCGATCTACGGACAGATCTTCAACGGTACGCTCAATGTCCATCCGGCTGCCGGCAGCAATAACGCCTATGACCTCAGCGGCTATACCAGGATGCCGATCGGCATCGGCCTCTCCCAGGGGCCGGTGGGCAACGGCAAAAGCTGGAACAGCCCGGGCGATAACCAGGACAGCGGCTTCAACAACTCCTGGCAGCTTGCCGACGGGCTTGGCTGGTACGGGGAAGTTTTCCAGGCAAATATTATTGAGTGGGCAGCTGATGCCGAGAGCGACGGGCTGACTGCCACCGGGGTGATCAATTTAAACGCGACGATCGGCGAGAACCTCGATCCGTTCACCATGGCAGTGGGCGATGCGACCGTCGCGGCCACGGCAGCCTTCAAAGAGATGTATGAGCTGGCGGTTACCGAGGCTGGCGGCTTTATCATGGACCCGGCCGAACTCAGCAGCAGGCTCAACCAGAACCCGATACTTTTCTGGGGGCACAGCGATGTCGACATCAGGACGCTGCCGGGAACGATTGCAGGCAGCCCGCTGTATGCCCTGAAAATATATGCGGCACCGATCCATGTCGAGAAGCGCTCGGCGGGACAATACGAGGAGGACGTGTAGATGCAGGACAGCGCAAAGGACAAGAGCCTGGCCGATTTCAGTGTAAACGAGAGAGAGCTCTATATAGACCGGAAGCCTGCGGTCTTGACCGATGCAAAGGAGTACGAGCTCGATCTGCTGAGGTACCGCAATGAAAATGAAAGCGGGGATGTGGTCGAGGATGTCCTGGCCCGCACCGAAGGCCTCATCGATGAATACTCAAAAATTGCCCTGAGTGCCCTGGCAAAACTCGGGGCATTTCCGGACGGGTCGTTTCCAGATTCACATATCGAGCTCGACCTGCCCGAAGCCCCTCATCTTGGCGAGCTTAGCGTCGCAAAACCAGGCAAACCTGATTACGAGATGCCACAGGTCGGCGATATGCCGGGTATGCGCGGGGATATCCAGGCCATTGTCATGCAGAACATTACGGCGCCTGACACAACGCTGCCGGTCAGCCCGACAGCAACCCTTGACTGGGATGAGTCGCCCTATATATCCGAGCTTTTCAGCAGGCTCAGGGACACGGTGACCCAGGTCATCATGGAGGGCGGCAGCGGGCTTGCTGATGAGTTTGAGCAGGGGCTCTGGGACCGTGCTGTCGCCAGGGAGGAGCTGCAGCATGAGCAGCGCTATAACGAGGCTGAACGGTATTTTGCGGCAAAGGGCCATGTGGCGCCGCCCGGCGGGCTGATCTCCCGGCTGAACATGCTGAATCGTGAACGCTTAAGAAACCTTGAGCTGATGAACAGCGAGATCGTCGTCAAACAGCTCGAGCTCGGCCGGCAGCACATGCATTTCATGTCCGAGCTTGGCGTAAAACTTGAGACGCTCAGCATCGAAGAGAGAAACGGAGCGCTGAACCGGGCGCTTGATGCGGCCAAATCGTCTATCTCAATGCTCTATGAAAATTACAAAGTGCAGCTCGAGGGAATCAGGCAGAAAACCGAGATCTACAAAATTCAGGTTGAATCTGAGGAAGTTCGCGTAAATGCCCTTAGCAGCGCAAATAAATCTGTCACAGAAACCTATACGGCTGAAATCGATGCCTATATCAGGCGGCTTACCGCGGAGTTTTCGGTGATCGAGCACGTTATCAAGATGTATGTCGCCGAGCTCGGTGGTTATGAGGCTGAAGTCAGGGCCGGGGCGGCCAAGGTTTCGGCAACGGTCGAGCGTTATAAAGCCCAGGTGTCGGGTGCCGAGGTGCAGGCGCAGATCGAGCTTGGCGAATACGAGCAGCTGGTAAAGGCGATCCTTGGCGAGATCCAGCTGAAGCTGTCTTCACAGCAGGAGGCGGGTCGGCTGGCGGCCCAGGTGGCTGCTTCCGCCCTGTCGGCGTTTAACGCCTCGGCATCCATATCCGACAGCAGTTCACGCTCCAGGAACTACGGCGAGAATAAGTCGGTTTCTACCAGCAACTCATTTACCAGGAGCATCTCAAATTCGCTGGGGGTCTCCACGAGCCAGTCTGAAGGCGCTACGGACTCTTATTCCGAGAGCAGGAACTTCAACTATTCCGGAACCGAATAACAGGAGGAAATTCATGGCAACAGCGGCAGAAGAGGCACGGCGGAGATTTTTTCAAGGCGGCGCCGGCACCTCAGGATCCGGGTTCGGCGGCAGGCCGGCACGACGGGTTGGGCCCGCACCGCAGCAGGCAGCAATTCCTGCAGACAAGAACATGGCCGAGTTTATGGCCTTTGGCGCCAGAAAAGCGGCCAGGGAAGCCCGGATAAAGACCGGCGACCGGAAGCATGCGCAGGAAATGGCGAACCTCGGGCACATGAATGCCAAGGGGTTGGCGACGCACCAGGGAGGGATACAGAGCGCCAGGGACGCGCTCCTGCATGGCCAGACGGTTGAGAGGGAGGCGCAGAAGAACAAGTACGAAATGGGCCAGGACAACCGTAAATTGATTTCGGATGCAATCCTGGCCGGAGCCCAGGTCACCCCCGGCATGGAAGGGGTTTATGGGACGCAGGGCCCGTTTAACCCGAACCTTGCGGACGCTGGTATCAAGATCCCGGGTGCGGCTTCGAATCAAAAAGGATACGGCGTCGTGCAGGTGGGGATAGGGGATGACTCAAACCCGACATTTGGCCTGCTCAATAAGGATACCGGCGAACTTAACGCGGCAAACATACAAAGTCCGGGAGCGTTCGGGGCTGGGACTGATTCATCGCAGGCGCCCCCCGGCGATCAGCCGGTTGACCAGGAGGCGGTCGTATCACTTGCCCGGCAATACCTGCAGGCAAGCCGTGAGGGCAGGGCAAAGCTGCTGCGGGACAACCCTGACATGATCCCGCATCTCAAGAGCTACCTGACCGCAGGCCTGCAGCAGGAAGGGCAGTGACATGGCGGACAGGCTCGATCTTGACCTCTTTGACGCATTTGAGCAGAAAACTCCACCGCCTTCATCAGCGGGTCCGGGGAGGCAGCCCAAAAGACAGAACGCTTTGGATCTTGATCTGTTTGATCAAATTGAACGTGATTATAAACAGCCTGCACGCACGCTTGGCGGCACCGCCAAGGATATCGGCATAAGCGCAATTAAAGGCGCTATCGGTGTTCCGGAAGCGGCGGTCGGGTTGGCCGACCTGGCCACCGGCGGCAGGGCTGGCAAGTTTGTTGAGGACAGCCTCGGTTTCAGGCCGCGGGCCGCAAAAGAAATTTTATCCTCATGGCACTCGCCAGCGCAGCAATACGCCCAGCGCCAGGTAGCCGAGGCAAAGGGTTTTCGGGAGACGATTTTAAAATCGTTGCAGAACCCTTCAACCATCGCAGCAGCTGTTACCGAGTCACTGCCGGCCATGGCCGCCGGAGGTGCCGTCGGGCGCGGCGTTTCGCTTGCGACCAAAGCCGCACCGTGGGTTGCTGGCGCTATTGGTGAGGGAGTAATCGGCGCCGGGCTCTCGGCTGAGGATACCAGACAGCAGACTCAGGACAGGCTGCTCAGCGGCAGACAATCGGCGATGGCGGCAGCCTCAGGGGCTTTTACCGGGCTGATCACCATGGTCGGCGGCAGGGTCGCGCAGAAGTTTGGCTTTGACGACATCAATACCCTGCTGGCCGGTGGTAAAAAGACAACCTCCGAGCGCATCAGCACAATAGCCGGACGCATTGCAGCCGGCGGCGTATCTGAGGGCGTCTTCGAGGAAATGCCACAATCGATGCAGGAACAGCTCTGGCAGAACGCCGCCCTTGGCAGGCCGGTGTTGGAAGGTGTCGCAGAAGCTGGGGCCCAGGGGCTGCTTGCCGGAAGCGTCATGGGCGGCGCAGTCAATATGAGCGGTAGCGATGCCGGCAAATCCGGCGGCGGGGACAGTGAGAGAAATCACGTCAAGAACAGGAATGTCCTTGAGCTTAAAAAGCTCAATTTGCCGCCTGAAGAACTTGAAACATTGAAGCAGGATACCGAGCTTCTGGCACGAAAGGGCCTCAGACCGCAGGATATAGACGCTGTCATCAGGGACCGCGCCGAGGGAATAGCAAAGGCCAGAAAGGAGTTGAACCCTGCCGATGGCCCTGTTTCGCGTGCGGCCCTTGGAGCTATAGAAAACGAGATGCAGCGGCAGGGCACGGATAAAAAGGCGCTCCCAGCTGAGGCAGGCAGCTACCAGGGACTGGGGGCAGTTGACCCAGTGAAGGCTGTTAAACAGCTCGAGGATATAAAAGAGAACAAACCCGTTCAGCGGGAGACCAAGGCTAACGACAAGAAGCGTAATGAGGGGAAACCTGAACAGAAAGCAGAAGATCATTCCGGCAACAAAACGGTTCCGGCATTTTCAAGGCAAAAGGTTCAGGAGCAGAAGGAAGGGCGGCAGAAAGCAGACACCGCCGGCCCTGAAATAGCAGGTCCAGCTGATGCCAAGGTTGGTGAGCTTAAGAGTCAATCATCATCCGAGCTTCCTCTTGAAAACAAAAAGTCCCAGGCGCCCTCACATGAGCAGAGCAAATTAAAAAAGGAGTATGAGAAGTCCTTACCTGAGGTGATGACAAAACCGGTGAATCCCATACCTGGGAAAATAAAAACCAGGCCTGACGACTACTCCAGTCCTCAGGCCGGCGTTTCGAGTGAGGCGGCTCGTGACATTATAAAATTCGGCAGAACAATTCCTGATTCCAAGGTCTATACCGACCCGCATGATCCTGGGTTGGGCAGGCAGCAGACTCCCCGAGTCACACTGCAAAAAGGTCTCAAGATAAATGATCAAAAAGACCTTGAATCATTATCAAGTATATCTCCTATAATATCAAAAATAGGTTCTATTTCAGTTATAGAGTATGGCAAATATGACACGGTCGTGGCCGAACTTGACAGCGCCTCATTCAAGAACGCAAACAGCAGGATTGACGAGATAGTTGAAGGGCCAGGTGAGCAATCCAGGAGCAATCCATATGTGACAATTGCCCAGGTAAAAAAGGGCGAGGGCAAAAAATATCTGGGAAACGCAAGCCTTGCCGGCAGGGAAATACAGATCTCGCACATTGAGGTAACGGACCGAAACAACAGGACGCATGAAGTAGTGCTGAAGGGTGCGGGAAATGCGGCCCGGCCCAATCCGGAGAGAAAGGATCAGGTTAAGCCTGATCTTACCGGGCCGCACAATAATGCTATCACAAAAGATGCCGTCAAGGCAAAGTCTGCAGCGGCTTTATCTCGCCCCCGTGCAGAGGGGATCGCAAAAAGTGAAAAAAAGAAGGACGCCCAGCAGGCGGGACAGGGCACCGAAGCTGGACAATCATCTCCTGGGACACCTCAACCCCTTCCATCTACACCCCGTAAAGATGATCCTACGAAGATAAGACCATATTCAGGCAGCAAACGCAAGCTCAAGGAATATGATAGGAACGAGATTGAGGACGTGCCGCTGCTTGATGCCGTGGGCAAGGGTCTGATATCCAAAGAAGAGGCTGCGGTCGTTGACGGGATCATTAAACAATTCCCGTCCTTCAAGGATCACCTCGAGGTCATGATCAGCGGCCAGGAATTCAAGCCGACCGCTGATCAGGTCCGTACGGCAGGGATCTCCGTATCCGGGATAGATAGGCTATCCGTGGTCGGCAGCACGAGGCCGCAGTGGCGTGGCAAGCCGGGATCCGGTGAGGTGAAACAGATCATCACCATGTTCAAGGGACATGATGTCGTCGATTTCATCCACGAATTCGGTGAATTCATCTACGAGCGGGCCCTTGACGCACAAGACAAGCAGATCGTCAATACGGCCTTCAAGGCTGACAAGGCCAAGAAGAAGTCGATGTACAAGAATGAATGGTTTGCCACCAAATTCGAACAGTGGTGGGTCGGGCAGCAGCCGGTGAACGATCTTGCCCTTGCTGCCATTTTCCGCAAGATGCTTCGCCTTATAAAAAATATCCATGCCCGGTTCAAGGAAGTTACCGGCACGAATGTGCCAAGGGAACTTGCGGCGCTGTTTGATGACATCGTCACCAACGGCAGGGATATTGTCGACAAATACGCCTATTCGGCTGATGAAATGGTTGCCAGGTACATAACCGGCATTGAACCGGACAAGGCAACAATCAGCAGGCAGGGGCTGAGCAAGAACCAGAAAACCGGCTGGAGCTTTGATCCTTCTTCGATGTGCCCGAAGCAGGAAGCCTTCGTCTCCTGGGTTGGCGAACAGCTCAGGCAGGGCAATATCGACAACCAATGGCTGACCGATCCGAAAAACATAGCCGGCCTCTATGATGCGGCCCTTGCCGAAGGTGTCGAGGTGCCGTGTTCCTACTGCTACGTCGAGGGCGCCAGGAGAAAGGCGCTGGCCTACTACCACAAGTCAAAGGGCAAGCGGACCTTGGTCCGGTTTTCCCAGGCAAAGGTCGTGGTCAGGGAAGTGCCGTATGTCGACAAGATTCTGAAACTGCCGCGCAAGACTATCGAGGAGATGAATGAGCGCGGGGGTCTGAGGCTGTTTTCCTTTTCGGACTACATCCGCTCAGCCCACCGAGGCTCGATTGACACGCTGCTTCGTCATGCCAAAAAGCGTGGGCTCTCCATCAAGGCAATTACCAAGAACCCGGAATTTGTCGAGGACTTCGGTGATACCGGCATCACCATAAACGTCTCGATCGATTTTGCTGACCAGGGGTTCGGGGTGCCGTGGGACAAGGCGGCAGAACTCAAGAAAAAGTATCCCAACGTCAAGATCCGCACGGTCGCCAGAAACTTTAATGAAGTCAAAAAGGCGTTAGAGCAGCCAATCGATGCCTCCGGCACCATGATCGATGTTGTTACCCCCTATCACCACGAAGGCGCTGAATCAATACCTGAAGACCACCAGGAGATGTCGGTCGGCTCCAAAGGCGGCGCCAGGATAACAGAGCTCGTCAAGGATAACCCTGAGTATGGAAAACGGCTCTGCTGCCGCGAAGGTGGCAAGTGCCTTAACCTGCAGAAGGATCCCGTAACCGGCAAGACTCATGCCTCGCAATGCGCCTCAAATTGCGGCGGCGGAAAGGGTATGCTTACCATCCCAGACGTCAGAAGCGGAAACCAGGAGGTTCGTTTATCGCTTGGAACTGGAGAACAGGGGACACTGGCGAAGGTCCTCGAGGAGTTGGGCTCGTTTTTGGGCTGGCAGGAAATGGACAACCTGGTTGCAAAAGGCACGCTCACGGTGCTGAAGGATCATGAGGCCGCCGGGAAGATCCTTGGCAGGAAGATTCCGGAGAACTCCCGCCTCCAGGGATTTACCAGCAAAGGCAAGGTGTACCTCATCAGCGGCCGGATCAACAAGGGTGAGAGCGTAAAAGTCCTCAAGCACGAACTCGGCCTGCATGTAAAACAATTGCTGCAGGATGATGCCCTGTTCAAAGAATTGCAGCAGACGCTGAAGAACAGGCAGACCCAGAAGTCAAGGACCGGTGAGGCGATCAGGGCCGCCATGAAGCGTGTGCCCGAGGGTACGGAGCCCACTCATTACTGGGAAGAGGTGGCGGCCTATATGATAGAGGCACAGCCCGATAATGTGTCGCTTGTCCGCCGGGTTCTGACGAAAATAAAAAAGATCTTGGTTGATATGGGTTTCAGTCCCGGTTTGTTCACGGTTGAGGACTTGAATACCATGGCCGTTTCGGCGATCAGATCAAAAGCCGGCAACAATCGCTTCTCTGCAGACAAAGAGGAAATCAAATATTCTGTTTCAAAAAACCAGGGCGAACCGAGAAAAAGAGACACTGGCGAGAGCCTCAAATCGTATCTTGATGATGTATTGATCGATACTCCTGAAGGGAAAAAAAGCAGTTTGGCCCGGATGGCGCCGCATATCAGCGCGGCGCTCAACCGCAGGCTCAAGAAACAAGGGGTAACCCTCAAAAAAGAAGAACGGAGCAAGGTCTCAGGTGATGCCGGTCTCAGGCAGAGTGAAAAACTCAAAACAGCAAAAGGCGCGGTCTCCCAGTCTAAACTCATCAAAAAACTGCAGGGCTACGAGGAGATTGTCGCCAAACTGCAGAATGACGCGATTGATACCCGGGAGAAGGTCGATGCCCTGGTCAAGTATATCATCAAGGCGCCGAGGATGGTCCGCGGGCATGCGCATGTGCAGTCGCTTTACAACCAGCTGGTCAATGCCAGGACGGATGCCGCACGCCTGAAGGTGCTGGCAAAAGGGCTGGACCGTGTCGATTTCATGAATGAGGAGTGGACGAAGCGGCAGGCCATTGCCGGCATCGTCAAGAATCTCACGAAGAACGCGCCAAAGATAAAAGACCAGATAGCCAAACAGACCAGGGGCGGATACACCCTCTTTCATGAGATGAGGGCGATTGCCCGGGTCATGAAGATGAGAAATTCCCAGGTCATGGCTCGCATGGACGAGCTGATGGAAAAAGCGGCCGGGCAGACGCTTGAGATCGAGGAGGCTGGTGAGCTCCGGCGGTTGACCATTTATGGCGGCCTGCTGCAGGCAACCGCGGAGCAGGCGGTCCAGGCCAATCGCGATCTTGACAGGATGATCAAGCTCAAGAAGGTTGACTGGTATCAGGAGATGGCGAAGCTCAAGCTGAAACGCGACCGCCTGAAAACCGAGATGAGCACCATTATTACTGGCGGCAAGGGGCCGAAAAGCGAGAACGAGCGCCAGAAGGACCTGCAGGAGCAACGAAAATTTTCAAGAATCATAGGTGATGGCCTGCGCTCGTTTGACGACAAGAACCAGTCATTTGAATGGCTGCTCGACAAGCTCTCGCGTTTTGACAAAGGCTCCAAGATCCTTGGCTCAAAACTGACGACCTCCTTTAATCGCCTCGTCACGCAGGCCACCAGGGACGAGCAGACCGGGGTGGGGGAGAGCTATGCACTGCTGCAGCAGAAGCTGGCCGAAATTTATGGGGTGAGCGGCAGAAAGCTTGAAAAGAGGATAAGCGTAAACGCCGATATCAAAAGCGATTCCGGCATCTATCGCAGGGATCAGCAGGGCGAAAAGCTCGAAGAGATCCCGATGAGCCAGAACCAGGCCTATAAGCGCTGGATGGAATGGCAGGATCCCACGCTTCAGGAGCAGCTGGCCTTGCAGGGCTATACCGCAGAGACGATGCGGGAGATCGAATCGTTTATGAGCAAAGAAGTGCGAGCCTGGGCCGAGTGGCAGCTGGGCGAGTTTTATCCCGATTACTATGGTGGGGTCAACGAGGTCTTCAAAAAACTGTTCTTCACCGATATGCCGCATAACGAATTCTATTCTCCGATCAGACGGAACTACGGCAAGGGGAAGGAGGATGACAACCTGCTGATGAACCAGAGCCATTTCTCCTCCGTGATTAACGGGCACGTCAGGCAGCGTATCGCCAATACCAGGGATATCCTGCTGCAGGACGGAGATTTCGTCCTTGCCAGGCATATCCAGCAGATGGAACATTTCAAGGCCTGGGCCATCCCTGTCCAGCAGCTGCGCTCGATTCTCGGCAGTGAAACCGTGCGAACCGCGATAAAGGATTATCATGGCACGACTGCGCTTCGCACCTTGACCGGATTTATCGATGACTTCGCGCGTGGAAAGGCAGTCCAGACGCTTGAGGCCGAGTGGATGCAGCAGATGAGAGGACGGTTTACCACCGCCGTTGTCGGCCTTAATCCCGTGGTCTTTTTAAAGCAGCTGACCTCGGTTCCCGCCTACGCAAGCGACATTCCGGTTGCCGATTGGCTGCAGGGCGTTGCCGCATGGCCAAAAGAGTATAAAGAGGCCATAAAGACGCTCAGTGATTCGAAGATGATCAAGGCCCGCTATAATATCGGCTTCGAGCGGGATCTTGTCATAGCGATGGATGCAGGAATCAAGGGAAAACTCTCGGGGACTAGAAAGCTTTCTGATACAAGCATGTTCCTTACCAAATGGGGTGATCGCATCGCCATCTACTTCGGCGGGTGGCCGGTCTACAAGTACCACCATAATAAAGTAATGAATGCCGGAAGCTTTGATGAGCTGCCGGAATCATACAGGGACGATAAGCTCCAGGAAATACTGGATCACCCGGGCAACGAGATGGCCAGTGAGAAACAGATCGGGATGGTCCTCAAGGACAAGGCAAAAAGGCTCGTTTTTAAAAACTGGCAGAAGCTGTCGAAAAAAGAAAAAGAAAACATCGCCCGTGAAGAGGCCATGGAGCAGTTCGAGATGGCAACGGAGCGCTCTCAGCAGGCCGCGGGGATCAAGGACATGAACGCCTACCAGCGGGGAGGGCCGTTTGTCCAGCTCTTCACAATGTTCATGACGGCGCCGAATATGTACTATCGCGCCTGGTCGGGCGGGTTCAGAAACCTGACCGGCACGCGAACCGACAAGAAGGCTGCTGCCAAGAGAATATTCATTACCCAGATTGTCTTGCCGATGCTATTTCAATGGGTGGCGTCCGGTTTTGAATGGGAAGAGGACGAACAGCTCAGAGCCGTCTTGTTTGGCCCGCTCAATGGCCTGTTCATGTTCAGGGACCTCGGCCTTGGCGTCTATGACAAGCTTGCCGGCAATACAATCTGGAACAGTCCCGGCACACCTCCTGTTTTCACAACCGTCACCGAGGCGGGCAGGGCCTGGAGCAAGCTGAAATATTTTCGAGAGTTTTCAGAAAAGCCGCTGGATGAATGGCTGTTTGATAAGGATATGTGGGAGATGGTGCACTCTGGGGCGACTGTAGCAGGTAACCTCACAGGTTTACCTGTTGGACCAGCAGGACGCTGGGCAGAAGGAATATATGATTCCGTCAAGGGGCAGACAGTGGCGCCAGGGCGTAGGCTGCTTGGTTTTTCTGAGACGAAACTCGATGGTGCCAGAAAGGATTACCTGGCGCTACGTGAAAAGATCACAGCTGCTGGGCAGGGATCCCGGGGATATACAGCCATGAAGAATTTTGAGAAACAGCGAGCGGCGATGAATACAGCCATTAAAAATGCAATAAAGAGTGGAGCTCCGAGGACGGCTGTTCGTAACCTCTACAATAAGCGAGAGCAGGCTCATGAAGCTTTTGTGTCGAGATGGAGTAAGTAAATCGTAGCTAATTCTTGGAAATAGTGATGTGATCTATTCTTGAGGTGCATTTTCACCAATCTGCCGGTAATCCCAGGAATTTCTTCTGTCCATTTTCTATGAATCAAGATAGGATTTAATGAGCAGTTGCCTGATCTTACAAAAATCATGTGATTATCAGGGTAAACAAGCCTGTTAATCAATGGTTTTAAAAAAACAATCAAAAGTGAGGAGATATTTACGTGCCACCAAATAATTATGTTCTCATTGATTTTGAAAATGTTCAGCCCAAAAACCTAGAAATACTAAAGAAGCACCCTTTCAATATCCTCGTATTTGTCGGTGAAAACCAAGCCAGAATTCCTTTTGAAATGGCGAACGCCCTTCAAGAGTTTGGGAAGGAAGCCAAGTACATAAAAATATCAGGCAATGGCCCAAATGCTTTAGATTTCCACATTGCTTGCTACCTTGGTCAACTATCATCTCAGGATAAAGATGGTTACTACCATATCGTCTCAAAAGACACTGGGTTTGATCCTCTTGTTAAACATTTGAGGAGTAAGAAAATCAGGGTGAACCGAGTAAATGATTTAGCTGAAATTCCAATACTTCGAATTTCAAACACAACTGATAGTGACGAGAAAATTA
The DNA here is from genome assembly GCA_963675545.2 of Desulfocapsaceae bacterium. GTDB lineage: Bacteria > Desulfobacterota > Desulfobulbia > Desulfobulbales > Desulfocapsaceae > MADRE3. Next base: position 4,536,856 of record CAXXRX010000002.1, on the reverse strand, counting down.
ATGCTATTGTAAAAAATCTGGCTGGTCGTGGACAATCGAGGCCAAGAAAAATTAAAACTCTGTCAAATACCATTAATTCACTATTTACCAACAAACTAGAAGAAAATGAGCTGGCAACTGTTATTAATAATCTCAAATTGAAGAAGTATATAAACATAAACCAAGAAAACGTTTCATATAATTTACCAAAGAATCTCTAACAAAACGTTACACAAAAATTATGGAAACTACCGCGTTATAGCGGCACGTGAAACTGTGCCAAAGTCAGAGGCAAATGATTAAAAGGCTTCGTTTGGCTAAAGCGAACTTCCAAGAAACATTGAGGTCAACCCCTATTTATTCTGCAATATGGCATACTCTATCGCGACCATTATCATTGATGAACTCAAAAATACTTAAAAAATATTCGAGTTAATGAACGGGACAATACGGACTAGCTGAAACTCGCCGGTTATATTACACGTTAGCGGAGGAAAAATATGACAGCGCAAATAAGTGAGTGTCTCATATTGGATGGTGAAAAAACGTCGATGACTTTTTGTCCGCCATTACCAGAGAATGACTTAAGGGTAGTTGAATTAAAAGATGATGAAATAGAGAATGATGACTTCATTTTCTCAACTGCCTGCTGGAGAGGATACGCAGGTACTTGGGAAATTAAAGATCAAAAATTCTACCTCGTGAATCTGGAGGGGAGATTCAAGTTGGCGGCAGATGAGCCAGTTTTTGCAGACTGGTTTACTGGAACTCTCAGGATTCCACAGGGTGAAATGATGCATTATGTGCATATGGGTTTTGGTTCTGTTTTTGAGCGAGAAATACATATAAAAATCGAAAAAGGGGTGGTTACGAGGTCTAAGACCATTGACAATCGAAAGAACGGTGCGATTGAACGCGCAGCTGGCTGGAAAAACTTTCCAAGTCGAGCGAATCGTTTTTATGGCGATGATGAACTGTAATACCCTGACAAGGTTCTGCCCTCGGGTGGCAATTTCGCTACGTTCCTTTCCTGTCGGAGAGCCTGGTCGCTTGGTATAAAAGGGGGTTAGGCAATTTTTAAAGGTGCCTGTAGCAGACTCATCCGAGTTTATTCCATGAGAATTTTTCTAAAATAGTTGTTAGTAAATAATTATTACCGCACAACTAATTCAGAAAAGGAGAAGACATGGCAAAAATAAAATGCCCTAAGTGTGAGCATGAGGTCCAGGCCGGTGCAGCTGAATGTCCTAAGTGTGGTTTGATATTTAAAAAGTATCAAGAAGGTATAATAAAGGCACAAAAGTACAAGGAAGAAAAAATTAAAAGAGAAAATGCGGAGCAGCAAAAAAAGTTAACACCATGTAATGCTTGTAGAAGCACGATTTCTAAACTTGCTGTTACCTGTCCTAGATGTGGGGAACCTCAAAATACAGATAACAAACATGACCCTTTTGAGGATAGTTCAGCTTTTGGGATTTTTAACTTTCAATTCAGTTCCTATGTTACTCCATCATTAGTAAAGGTAGTTTATGCTTTAACTGTTGCTTTTATCCTAATTATATTGGGAATATCAATACTTACAAGTATCTTTGAATTTGGTGGAGTGGATACATTCAAAATGTTGGGATCAGTCATGATTGGTTCTATTTTCTTGATTTTGATTGTAAGATTGTTTTGTGAGAGTGCGCTTCTGCTATTTAAAATTGAGGAAAATACCAGAAGATAAAATATTCATCGGAATGTCCTTAGATACTCAGGGCGAGCTCAGCCTAGACTGTGAGGTGTCTATATAAAGCGTATAGAGACACAACCTCGTTTTCTGACTCCTTCCGGAGAAAACCGTGGTCTGTCCCCGATTGTTTAGTGAGCTTGTAGCTGCCTCTGTGGGATGGGCGTTACCCTGAATAACTTCTTCACATGCAAGGATAATTACTGGGGTTCCTGTCATAATGAATATGTAAATCCATATAGTGAGAAGATGAATTAAATGAATCAAAAAGATGTTGCAGATAAGGAACTTATTACCTGCAGTATTTGTGAAAATGAATATTGCTTACCCAAAAAAATAACCGAACATAGATTTGAATTTGCTATCGATATTTATCTGATAAAGAACAACAATAAAAAATACATATGTAAAAAATGTTTAGAAATAGCGAAAGAAATTCAATGGAAACATGAGAAAGATGTAGGTAAATTTATTGTATCTGATAGTGTCGTTGTCAAATTTAGAAAGATCAAAGTCTCACTATATTCGAAGCAAAACTATTCAACTTATTATCAATTTAGGGAAGCAATATATAAATATTATAAAGAAGCGAAGCTTATCGATCCAGATTCACAAATCTTGACTGGCGTAACTTTCGAACAGCAAGTAAAAAAGTTCTTTCATCATGAAGGAAAAAAAATGATATTTGGGTTATCGGAGGACAATCGTATTATTGATTTGATCTCATTAAAAAAGGTAAATCGGGACGTTACAAATCCTTCAGAAGCAAAGAAGCATAGAAATCCGTTAAAAGGCATAAACACGAATAAAAATAGAAAGCCTAAGCTACCTGGAAGTCCCCAACCCCCGAAATCGGGATTTCCAGATGGGTCAACGATAATTAAAGGAATGGGTACTAAAGAAGTACAAGGGGGAGCCTATGGACAAGGTAAAAAGAGTTGAGTTATTATTTGGGCATATTATGAGTCTTAAATAATGCTCTTGTTTATGGCAGTCAATTTTCAATTTTAATTTCAATATACGTGATATAGTAAGGTATCGACAGGCATTTACTTGTAATAGTATGATTTACACATTGCCCGGATAAATTACCGGGGCCACACATTTAAATCGACCCGCAAAGGTCCTTCTTTAAATCCTGGCTGAATCGGTCGCACTCCGCGACCCTTTGGTCAGGATTTTTTTTTTGAGCTATGGGTTAGGCCATGACTGTTGCAGTGTCAGGGATGTCCCTGCATACAAACAACGATAATGAGGTCGGTTGGGCCGGAACCGATGGGCCTGACGCCTATTTTGTCGCTGTGCAGGGGAGCAACTCCGAATCCTGGCTCGTTTCAAAGAACTCTTCGGAAACTGGAACGCTGACGAAATCTGCAGATGTGAGCGGGGCTGACAACCTGTTCAACATGTGGATGAAGTCTGACCTGTCATATTACTATACGAGCATCAAGGTTCAGCTTATATCATCTGCGGGCAACTATCGGGAATACACGCTGGCCACAGCTGCAAACCCGAAGGTCTCGGGCGATTTTCATGCTTTTGCCCTCGATGTCAACAATGGTGGGGTCGAAACCGGATCCTTCGTTCCTGCCTCTCTTGCTTCACTTGCTGTTATCGTTGACAACAGTTCTTCCGGCAACATTCGCTCCGTCATTAATAACTGGATCGATGCCATGTATTTCGGAACAGGCCTGACTGTTTCAGGGACCACGGTAGGCGACCAGGTCTTTACCGAGGCGGCGGCGATTGATGAGACTGTCGGCAACCGCTACGGGGTACTCGAGAATATTGACGAGAAGATATTCTGCCAGGGCAACCTGGAACTCACCGGCAGCGCGCTGACCTCCAAGAACGAGAGTTTAACCTTCAGAGCCACGGACAACGGCCTGCCGCTTTATAAACTGACAGTGTCAGGATCGATTGTGTTCGACACCACCCTGGTTGACGCCTCAGGTTCTGCAGCTTTTCTGTTCAGCTCGGTTGGAGCTGGCTCGTTCAGCATGACTGGTGGAGGCTTTACCAAGGCATCCGCGGTGAATTTTGATTCGGGCCAGAACATCTCGGGAATCAATGTGATCGGTTCCGGGGCGGTCGATACCGGTGGAGCCGCATTTTCAAACAGCACTATTGCCGGCACCACCGAGGCCGCATCCGGTTCCCTGGTGCTTAACTCCGCGGCCGAGGCAAGCAATATCTCCAACATCCAGTTTAAGAATTTCACCGGCAGGTATGCGGTCTATGTCCCTGCATCGGTGTCTGGCTCCATAGCACTTAATGGATTTATCTCGGACGGCTCCGGCACTGACATCTACTGGGCTGGCACAGCCGGCACGCTGACCGTGAACATGGCCGGCGGCACGAATTTCACATCCACCGCATCTGCCGGCGGGACTGTCCTGCTTGAAAATACCGTGGCTCTTACCATCGATGCCCCCGTGAGCCTGGTGAGCGCGGAGATCAGGATCTACGACCTGGACAATACGCCGGCTGGCAGTCTTGGGACCGAGCTTGCCGGGACGGAATCGCATGGTTCCGCGACGTATCTGTATACCGGATCCGGAGGGAATCTCATCTGGATCCAGATTATGCTGAACGGCTATGTCGAATTCGGCCAGGCGTATACGATGCCAACGTCTGATGGGGCTTTTACGGCACGGTTGAAGGCTGATTTGAACATCTAGAGGAGAAAGTGCATGGCGTTAATCGATCATACAAATTTTGCCACCACGCTGATTCAGTCGAGTCAGCCCAGGTCGGGAACACCTGACGGCAATGTCTACTTCGATACGGCGAACAATATTATTGAGCTGATCGGCGCGGATGAGGTTGCCACCCTGGATCTCTCACCGATCGGTGGAGGCGTTTCGGATCCCAACCCGTTGAATAACTTTGACGGCATTACCATCCGGGGCCTTTATAATTTTGAGAACCAGGAGCGGGTGAGTGATGAGGAGCTGCGCAAGTACCTGCGCGGGACCGGCGGCACCTACCGATTTGCCGGGGCGTTCAACTTTATTAATGGCGTGAAGCTCGGCGCTTCCGACAGGAACAAGATACGCGGTTCGGGCTTTATCGAATACGCCGACACCGGTGACGGTGAAACCGATGTCGACCGGATCTATCACGGGGTTGTCTCCCTGGTTGATATTCAGGCAACCACGGTTCCGCAGTGGGCCCTGGTAACCGCGACAGATGAGGCAACACTGCAGGCTGCGACCTGGACTGCCTTTGTCCGGCAGGGTGATATCAACGAAGTTGTTCAGGTGTTCGGCAGTACCGCAAACGGTGACACGGGGGCGGGCGACTTTGACTATACCACCCGCAACCTTATCGTGCGTGTCCGCAGCTGGGGGTATGTCCCCGGGGAAACCACATCGCTTCTGACCCAGATCACGGAGTTTTCCGGATATTCTGCCGGTTACGGTGTCGGTGAGCTGCTTAACCCGTCGAACACTTATGCGCTTGCCGATGTTTTCGGCGGGGCGCAGGTTGCACCCTGGACCGGGATGAGCCTGGAAGAACTCGCGGTGGCGCAAACAGAGACAGGGTTCGCCCAGGCGGATGGCGATTTTACCTGGGTGCTGCATAACACCCTGGCCGGCAGCGCGCAGGAGTGCGCTGCTTTTCTTGACGCTTTGACCCTGCAGGACACTGATATCGACGACGGTACCGGGACGTATAACGGCCAGAAGGGGCGCGTGTGGTACAGCCGTGATGCTGATGGAAATATCGTTACCGCATCAATTGGCGGAAAGGGGTTGTTTATCGAGGGCCTTACCACCGCGGAGAAACAGAATGTCATCTTCACCGATGACGCTGGTGCCCAGAAGACGTACCCGTTTTTTCCGGAGATCGCTCTTGATGTCGGAAGTGTCGCAGTAGCCGACACTGACGCCTGGTACCACATCTTTTATGTGGATGGCGCCGCTGACGCTGATTTTGACAAGGCAGGCGCCGTAACGGTGAATGACTCGGGTGGCAACCCGATGAAGGGCAATGTGGCAACCGATGCGGTGGCAGGGGTGATCTACCTGCCGTACGACTATGATACCAATACCCAGGCCGGACTGAGCGCTGGCGTTGACAAGCAGATGGTGGCGATTGTCGAGGGGAATGGCGGGGCGGCGCAGGAGCTGACCTATTTCACGATGAGGCGCGAGACGACGATCAACGTGCCGTGCGCGCCTTCAGCTGATCTCAATGCGTAAGTTGAACGATGAGTGTCGCTGACCCGGTTATTGACACATACGACGGTGCGGCACGACGTATTTACCTGAAACAGGGGCTGATCGGGTTTCATTGGATCGATGATATCTATCGCGAATATATTTATTATCGTTCGGTCAACGAGGATTTCCAGAAATGGTTCCCGTTCATGAAGGCGTTCGGCAACGAGCCCAAAGGCGGCGGCGCATTCACACCCAGATATATCACCCTGCTGCAGGGGGCGCGGGTTGTCCCCTATGACGAGAACATCCTCATCACTGTTACCGGTGAGGCGATTACCGACAACGCCGATGTTGACCCGGATCCGTTTGATACCAGCACACGCGTCAATCCATTGAAAATTTACCTGACACCCCCGGCTGCCGAGATTGTTTCTGTTTCATCGGGTTCGGGGCTGAGCAGTGAGGAGCATGATCAGCTGATGAGCTTGCCGGACCCCGTAGCCAATGCCGTTGAGGTGTGGAACCACGCTGCAGCGTCGGGCCTGCTTCTTGATGTGGCCTTTATCAGGAGCATCGAGGGCGGGCGCTGGGTGATCGAGAATAACCAGATGATTTTTTATGGCGAGGACAACACGACCGAGGTGGCCAGGTTTGAGCTCTCTGACACGAATGGTAACCCGAGCATGGCAAATGTAATGGAGCGGGTGCGGGCATGATCACCAGGGGCTTTGTCAATGGCCGGATCGTGTGCCGAGGGTTCGGGCTCTCCGTTATCCGGGAACTTGGGGAAGCGGTATGTGTCTTTGCCCAGGAGCGTACCAGGGCTGCTTTTATGAGGGCAAGACAGGTACTGAGGTTTGAACGATGATTTTTTCGGCGCCGGTTAAAACAAGCTTGTTTATCCGGGAAAAGCAGAAAGCCCGGACCGGGAAGGACTTGAAACGACTTTTGTTTAAACCCGGAAAAGTCGCCCTGGTCTTTTATGAATCAAAACCCTGCAGATAGGCCATCATGGAACAGTTTGAGAAGCAGCCGTACGAGGAATTTACCATAACCGCAGATTTCTCGAAAAACATGGAGACCGGGGAGACCATTACCAATCAGTCGGTTCTGGCTTTTGACAAGGATGGGCAGGATGTCAGCCCTGCCGTTACCGACCAGGGGAGCATAAGCAGTTCCGGCCAGGCTGTCAGGGTGCTCGTCCAGGCGGGTGATCAGGCCCTTGCCCCATACAAAATTACATTTCGCTGCAGCACCTCGAGCGGCCACAAGTGGGAGCTTGATGTGAAAATGAAGGTGAAGGAAATTTGATAGCCAAGCGTACATGAAAGGAGAGAGGGGATGACCAGGCTTGCGGCTGTAATCATGATCGTTCTAGGAGGCAGCGCCGGAGGATGCGGCACCACCTATTCACCCATCTACCAGGAGGCGATAGGGTCGTCCGGCGAGATCACGGAATCGATTGCCGGGCACACCTCCGATGCCTCGGTGGCCAAGGAGCAGGCGGTGATGGCCGCCTATAAATACAGGGACCGCATGTACAAGGATATGTACCTGCAGTCCGGGTTCAACATGGAATTTGACCTGGTCGAGGTGGCGCCTGGAATCATGGCGTACATGCCGACATCGATTTCCTATCGCGAGGAGCCCGAGTTTAACCAGCCTCTTCCTGAGGGGCCTTCGGAACATCCTGTCTGGAAAACGACGGAATCAATTTTTGGAACCGTTGCCAAATACGGGCTGCTTGGCTGGGGGGTCTCCGAGTTCAGCGGAGTCCTCAAGGCTGGATTTGATGCTGCCGGCAACCGCTATGCCGGACCTGTCAATATGGAAAACTCATTCAACACGGCAGGGCAGGGCCAGGATTTCAACGGAGCCTCACAGTACCAGGAAGAAGGTGGCATCTACAGCGAAGGTGGAGAGGGTGGAGAAGAAGGCTGCTGGGTAAGTCCGGGGTGCAGCTGCGAGTCGGCAGCGGAAGGGCGGTGTAGCTGAGAATGAAAACACCGCAGGGCGATCAGATGGAATCATGGATAGTCACGCTCGGAATCTCGGTGTTTGGCTGGGGAGTGATGTTGGCCGGTTATATTTTCGACCAGGGCAGACAGCGGCAGAAAATCAAGGACATTACCGAGAGCGTCAGCTATGACCGTGATGAATTCAAGCGCTCCCTTGCCAAGCTGGAGGGTATGTTCATTGACCAGAACGGCAACCCACGGCTCGTCTCCGTTGATGTTCTCAGAGATCATTGCACGATGAATCATGATGTCTGCCGGATCAGATTCGATAACATCGTCAAATCCGCTGACAAGGTGGAGAGCGATCAGGCGGAAATGTATCGGGAGGTTTTTGCCAGGCTGAACGATATTGAGAGGGTAACGACCAGAATCGCCACCAAGATGGATATTTCCACGGAATAGGGGGGTGCGAAATGAGTGACAAAACACCGGCAAAGGAACGAAACTCTGAACGTACGGTTACCTGGGCGGTGCTGGTGCCGATAATTGCCAAGTACCTTGGCGTCGATGCGGCCTTGCTCAACGGCATCGGGCTGGAGACCTACCAGGGCACTGGCGTCGAAGCTTCACACCTTGTAATAATAGGAATCGTGTATCCGATATGCAGGACCGTGATTAAGTGGTTCAGGGAGACAAAAGCGCATGGAAAAGCCCAGGCTGCAGGCCGGTGATGTTTTTTGTGTTACTACCGCCGGGCCGTTGTCTATTGTGATACGGGCAATCGAGCGGTTCTGGTCAGAGGACGATAAGGCGGAATTTGGCCATGCCGGTATTATTACAGGCGAGCACGGGGCAACTTTCGAGGCACTGACACGGGCCAGACATTCAAATATTGATCGTTACAAGGGCAAACATGTCCTGGTTGCACGGCCGATGAGATCGATGGATGGCGCTGTCATTATTCGGGCAAGCAAGATCAAGGCAATAAAACAGCTTGCCGATGAATATGAAGGCAAGTGGTATCCGTTCTGGCGATTGATATTGCACATGATTCCGCCGCTGGCTAAATATATCTCGTATAACGGCCGGTTTCTCGTCTGCTCCGAGATTTTAGCGAAATATGAGAATTTGATCGGTACACGGCAAGGCCCTTTTACCGGCGTCAATCCAGATGACTTGGGAGATGGTTGGAGAAGCGACAGGAATTATATAATAGTCCATGACGATGCGTGGTTCTGGGGTGACGAGTATGGGGCAACTTTGCTTGGCAGCTTGCAACCTAAAAATGCTTCCTGAGGCCCTATGGTTATGAGCTTGCAAAAGGAGCAATCGGTGTTTGCCCGTAAAATCGCGGTATTGATGCAGGTTGCTTTTGAAATGGGCTATGAAATAACTTGTGGGGATTTTTATCGGGATCCCCGCTGCCCCTATGGGCATGAAATGTCACTGCATAAAAAGCGCCTGGCCGCAGATCTGAATCTGTTTCGAGGTGGGAAATATCTTACTGCTACAATGGACTATGAGCCACTCGGGTTAATTTGGGAGAAAATGGGTGGTGCATGGGGTGGGAGGTTCAATGATGGGAATCATTTTTCCATGGATTATCAAGGTATGAAATGAATCGATAATAGTTTTATTTCAAGATTGACCACAAGGAGAAATTTGCTTTCAGTAAATTAGATATAGAAAACTTTCAGGTAGAATCCTCGTTTACTTACAAACTCTATAATTAGAACATCACTACTCTGAAGAAGTTAAGGGAAAAGATCAACCGTTCTTGCAAAAAGATTAATATTACCAATGGAATTATACAGTTAATGCAAAGAAGATCGGCGCCCAGATGTTCTGTTAAGGTAAACCTCCGGACTCTTTCCTCACTATGTAACCTCACAGGAATAAGGTTAACCTGTCGATTTACCAAAACAATTAACCTTGCCGGTACATATATCATCAATGGTAGCGATGAGCTGCTCCGTAACATATCAGGAAGAGCCTTCAGCTTCCCTGATATCAATATCAATAAAATTACCCCTATGAATCTCAAGACACCTTGGCTCTACAGCGTTTACGGGGAAACGTCACATTATTTGGCATCACCTTGTTTATATAGGTTATTAAGTCCTGGCCTCTCTATACGATTTCAACAGCCTGATTCCTATTGCCAGAATACCTAATATGAAAAAAAGCAATGCGATTGGGCGTTGCAGGAATATACCGCCACCACTCTCGTCAAGGAGAAATGATTGGCGTACAGCTCGCTCAAACCCGGGGCCAAGAATAAAAGCTATGACAAAGGCCGGCAAACTCATATTCAAGCGTTTCATAATGTAGCCGAGAACGCCGAATACAGTCATGACCACCATATCGAAAATGGCTTGACGGGTAGCGTAAACTGCCACATAGCACGTTACAAAAATAATTGGATATACCATCATTGCCGGGATACTGGAGATTATGAGTCCAACGTAATGGCTACCCCAGTATCCGATTATAAAGTATGTCAAGATGCACAAGAGGCCTGCAGCAAAAACACCGTAGATGATATCATGGGATGTGGTAAAGACATTGGGGCCAATAGTAATGCCATGAATCAACATGACGCCTGACAGCAGCGCTGCAGCCGTACTTCCTGGAATTCCAAGCGTCAACAAGGGAATCAGATTCGCACCGGATGTGGCATTATTTGAAGCCTCTGCTGCCGCAATTCCTTCGATTTCTCCGTTGCCCCAGGTTTCAGGGGTTTTTGATTTACGCTTTGCCTCAGAATATGCCACATAGCAAGCAACAACTGACCCAAGCCCAGGCAACATACCAATAGCTACGCCGATTCCTGTCGAGCGAAGCATTGTCGGTAGAACACGCTTGTATTCTGACAAGGTAACGTAATTGTCCGTAGGCAATTTCTGTTTCCCCGCTATCGGAGCATCTTTACTAGCAAACTTTCGGTCTGCCGCCTGAATGAAAACTTCAACCAGCACAAACACCCCTAACAGGACAGGAACAAGCTCGATACCTTCTATTAGATGGTCTATACCAAAAGTAAAACGATCGTCGGCAGTAATTGGATCTGTGCCTATAAGCGATAATGCCAACCCCATTATGACACTGAGGATACCGGCAACAACAGATTTTCCCAGAAGGCCGCCGATAACAATAAATGCGCAGAAATATATTCCGACAAATTCTGGAGGTCCCAGCTTTGAAGCATACACCGCAATTGCAGATGCACCAAAAATCAAAAGCAACTCCGAACAGATGTCTCCTTGGGCGGAAGCTATTACCGCCATGCGTAAAGCTTTTCCCTGTTTTCCTTGGCGAGTTAATGGAAAACCTTCAATTTGGGTTGCCGATGCTTGAGGTGTTCCTGGCGTGTTGAAAAGAATCGCCGGGATCGATCCGCCAAAGTCCGACGCTTTGCTGACTGTGTAGATTAAAGCCAATGCCGCCAGGGGGTGTAAATAATAAGTGGCGGGAATTAGAAGCGCTATCATGGCTCCTGATGAAAGGCCGGGAACAGCGCCGCCGAGTAAACCGATTATTGTACCCAGAATAGCAAATGTAATTGGCTCCCATGAGGAAAATAGCGCTGAAAATCCGTCAATAATTCCCATCACAGACTCCTATTCCATTCCAATGACCTTGCGAATGGCTCGTGCAACTGAATAGCTGTCGTAATTCAGAATGGTTCCAGGTTCTTCAAATATTCCAAAAATCACAAAGAAAACCAGAAAATATATTATGACAGCGATTAGAGGTATTAAGATTGTTCTGAAAAAGCCACGACTGCCGAAATATCGAACCAGAAAAAACATCAGCGCTAGTGTTGGTAACGCATACTGAAACAGCACAATACCCCAGACATAAAGCAATGCGGCGATTAAAACCGTTAGAGGACCCGTAATCTGGTAGTGTGATGAAATGGCAAGCTTTGGCAATTGTCCGGAACGGACAATATCGATAGAGGATCTAATAAGTAGAATAACACTTAAAAAGATACCGATAAAAATAATAAGTTTAGGGAAATCCCGAGATCCAAAACCGGGGTCTGAAGGATCTTCGTAGATGTTCCCGACCCCGGTAGCAAATGGTATCAGAACCGCCAAAATCAGCAGTGCGACACCAATGTCCTTAACAGTTGAATCTTTCATTATTATTCTGAGGTTAGTCAGATTTATAACTCGAAGATGATCAACTAATTCTTAAGACTGGCGCGAACCAGTTCAAAAGTCGGTTCCCATGATTCTACGAGACTGTGTAGAAATGCTTCGGTATCCGCAGAGTTACGATATACTACTGCCTGCTTGGCCTTTTTGGTCAGGGCCTTGAAGGATTCATGTTCAGTGGCGTTTTTAACTGCTTGCCCCATACAATCGACAAATGATTCAGAAACCCCTTTCGGCGCTGCCAGAATAATCGGCGAAGATACCGGTGCAAATTCAAGATTCTGCTCTTTGAGCGTCGGAATATCATCGACGACATTGTCAGAAGTGTTCGACAACAGGCCAACCGCCAGTAAAGTGTCGGCAAAAGGCGGGACGGTATGCGCCCCGCTAGCTGAGAAGTCAACGTCGCCTGATATAAGCGCGTTGCGTGTTTGAGCGCCGCCTTTAAACGGCACATCCTGTGTCATTTCCAAAATGGAGTTCATTTGTAAGAAAGCGGTAACTCCCACGTGGCTCACCGATCCGCGACCCGGATGCGACCAGCGCGTTTTTTCACCTGCTTCATAACGTTTTTTTATCGAATCTATAAGCTCTTGCGCTGTATTGATACCTGCTGCTTTTTGAACTACAAGCGCCTGATTCGTTTCACCGAACTGGGCAATTGGGACGAAATCCTCGAACCAGTTTATGCCGCGGTCGCGAATCATGGTTGAAAGCAGCCCTCCACCCATGGCTGTAACCTGCAATGTCAAGCCGTCCGGATCTGCACTTTTAACGAATTTCATGGCAGGTACTTGGGCGCCACCCGCCTTGTTAATAACAACCATTGGCGTACCGTCTAGAAATTCAGGTATAACGCTTGTCAAAATGCGGGCATAACTGTCTGTACCTCCACCCGCTCCGTAACCGACTATTACTTTGATGGGACGATCGATCCCGCAGTTGGAACCCTCCGCAAAGGCACTGTTTGATGTTAAGTACAGGCTCAATACGGCAGCAATTGTTAAAATTATGTTTCTCGTTAACATCTTTGTTCCTCCTCAGTATTTGAGATTATTTATTGTACCGGCTTCGAAAGAATGGTTTGAGTTCGTCCAGTGGACGTTTTTCTCTAATCATTTGTCGAGAGTGTTTTTCTGAAGCATCTGCCTCCCTTGCTTCTTCCAGTATGGTTTCGACGAGATGAGGCGGGATGAAGCAAATCCCCGAATCGTCTGCAACAACAAAATCGCCTGCTTCAACCACAACGTCATGAATCGTTACCGGCCCGTTTATCTCAACGGCCTCCATTCTGAATTTACCGGTTTTGGGTGTTCCCCCCCTACACCAGACAGGGAAATCCAGCTCTCGTATCGAGTTCACATCACGAACCGCTCCATCCACAACAGCACCTGATACCCCCTGTGTTTTAGCCACAAGGCAAGACATTCCGCCCATGTTCGACGCTTCAACATTTCCACCAAAATCAATGACAACCACATCGCCAGGCTCGGAAATGTAATGACACTCACGGCTGGACATTTTAATAGGATCCTTATCCTGATATCCTTTTGTCGTCGTCTTGCGCTCAGGAATATTCCGTAAAGTTACGGCTGTTCCCGCGATACGTTTGCCAGGAATTAAATTGGGCAGATGGCTCTGAGCAATAGCTCCGCAATAGCCGTGGGCATCAAGATAGTCCGAGACTGTCGTGGTCAGATCGGTAAGAGCTAAATATCCTTGACGCACCTCTTCTGAAACCCGGGGAAATGCCAGTTTTCTAATACGAGAAACAGGCACTTCTCCCCAGATTCTTCCTGAGGCCAAATAATCCTTGTATTCTTTTCGAACCTGTTCATCATTTGTGTGATCCGCCATTTTTTCCCCTCGATAATTTTATTGAATCAGTCTCTTGGAATTCATCACTGCTAAACGCCAGACTTGTAGTTGATTGGGTTTGCAATTATAATAAGTCTACATTGTAGACATTATGTCTGCTAAATAGATAAACATGATGATTAATGTGTGTCAACAATTTTTTAAAGCATAAATAAAAACGTGATTGCCACCGTCTTTCCAACTTTTGACCTATGCTGCAGAATAGGACTCGAACAATTGATGCCCCGGCTAGCAGCTGGGGTATTGTACGAAAATTAACGGCGGCTAAAACGATAACAGAACTAATTGAGGTAACTCTGGGGATTGTTCCAGAGCGCTGGACGATAGATAATTAGTGTCTCTAGCGGGGATGGTTGAACCCCCTCGCCTTCAGGCTAAGAGAAGTTCGCTATCGTCGTTATGCGACGATAGCAGCTTGTTGGGCCTGCTATGCCTGACCGGCGCTTGGGAGGGATTTTTGACCCGGCGGTTCTTTGTTCGAGAAAGGTTAATTCTTTTGGTCTGCAGCGAGCTGCTCTGGTTCCCGGGCTATCGTGCTTACCCCGTTGGGGGTGTGGTCTTTCTCCTGAGCATCATCGTCGGTAAATGTATGGCCGGACCGGCCCTGGACTCGAAGCGGGCGGACTAAGGTTAATCATTATCAGAGATTGCGGTCCCCTCTTTGTAATGATACATTTATAGTTTCTAAAAAGGCTTTTCTAGGCCGCAGCCAGAAAATAAGGAAAGATGCTGCCCAAAAAAAAGGAACACAAACGGCACGTCGAAGCGGTGGTCAAGGCGCTTGAGGTGCTCGACTGTTTTGAAGGCCGTAAGGCTTTGCGGATCAAAGACATAACTGACCTGACAGGGCTGACCAACTCACGGGCCATACGCTTGTGTGGGACCTTAAGGGCCATGAATTACTTGGTATACGACGAGGAGGATAAATCATACCGTCCGGGTCCGCGATTGTTGGTGCTTGGCAAGTCGTATGAACATTCTAATAACCTGATATCATTGGCAAAACCACTTTTACGCAAACTGTCGGTCCAAACCGGAGAAACCGCTTTGCTGTTCGTGGCTGACGGCCTCAGTCGTCGGTGTATTGCCAAGGAAATCGGTCCGCATCCTATTCATTTTTCCATCGAGGAGGGTGAGCGGAGGGATTTATATTTAGGGGCCAGCGGCCGGATTTTGATCACCTTCGGACCAGAAAGCTTGAGGGATAAAATCTTGACAGTGCTTGAATCCAACCCAGACAAGGCGGTCAAAGTGGGTGGGTTGAATAACTTCAGGCAAAGCCTGGATAACATCGCCAGGGACGGTTTCGCCGTGAGCTCCGGCGAGGTGGTGGCCGACGCCTCGTCTCTTAGCGTACCCGTGTTCAATATGGGCAAAGCCGTCCGAGCTTCGATCTCGATCGCCTTGCCCACCTACCGTCTAGATGAAAATAAATCTAAGATTTTGGAAGCTCTCCTTAAGAGTGCTTCGAAACTGTCTACGGCTTTGGGAGCTGGATGAAAAGCAGTTCCTTTAAACTCACCGTACCTTCCCTCAATATCCTCCCCAAACAACTGTCATCTAACATCAACCTATCTTTGTTTGACCATCAATTTTCCGTATGACTTTAAGAGTCAATAAGATTTCAGATTGTTGAGCAAAAAGGTAGCATACAGCTAATGGAACGGAGAGAATAGATTCTTTCTGGTATGTCTGTTTATTTTTATCTGACATGAATATATCTTTCGCTCAATAAGAATCAAAGATGCGTGAAGGAAATCTCTACTTTTCACATGGTGGTCTGAACGAAACTTGTTCCTGATATCGTATACATAACGGCTGGGCATAGACCTTAACCTTGCCAAATAACAGGTCAACAAACCAGCGTTACCCTCTGGTTTATGATTTTTCCTGTGAGGTTGAAGTTTAAAAAATGACCACAGGGGGTGAGCTTGATAGAAAATATGACCTTTAGAAAATGATCTTTCCGATTAACGTTGCCAATGCGATTATTAATCTACAATACGTTTTGCTCGGCAAGATGGCGTCTGTGTTTTAATGGGCAGGAATGAGTCTTAGATTTATTTTTTTGTTAAAAAGAGGCCATCTCGTCAATATTTTGCTTTATTAATAGGAACCACATTACCAGCATCAGCCTTCGCATTATCCATGGCTGCTGCCTTCTCCATGCTTTTTCTAACGGGATCGATAGTAAGGCGGGCATAAATAGCAGTTGCCTGTTCTGTTTTATGACCGAGTGATGCACCTATTATTTTTGTGCTGGAGCCAGTTATTGCCTGCCAGCTGCCCATTGTACGACGTAAATCACGCAGGCGGTAATGTGGATTGAGGCCGGCTTGATTGAAAAAAAATTCCAGTCCGATTCTCAACTGGAATATTCCTCCTCAATTTAATCAGGGGAGAATCGAAAGCCAGGGATAATTAATCTTTGATATTTCGGCAATCAAACCTTCGTCGTCATAATGAGTGTAGGTTCTTTGCATCTCCTTATCTGCGTGACCGATAATCATTTCAGCCGCAGAATCCTGCACTCCGCAAGCCGCCATCCTTGATCGGGCAGTATGCCTGAAAGAGTAGAAATCAATATCCTGTCTAATTGAATTCCCATCAATTCTGGTTTTGGTACGCGACGTCTCAAAAGTTCTCCTGAAAAAAGTGTATGGTCTGTCAGGTTGTTCTTTGCGATCCGGAATAAAAACGTACATTCCATTGGTATCCACTTGAGATAAAATTTCCAGGGCCCTGGGATGAGCAGGGACGAATCTTGTTTCTGTTTTAGTGCCCACCCTTGAGAATCCGCCTCGTTCAATGTCCACATAACCGACATGTTTTCGTTTCCGAATTAATTCTCTTTCTTCTTGAGCTGGCAATCTCTTCCAATGGAGTGCCGCCGCTTCACTCGGGCGCATACCGGTATAAAGAAGAAATAAAAGAAACCAATAGAGATTGTTTGGACGATTTTTTGTCTCGTTAAGCAAGGCACCCATTTCGTCGGGTTTGATGACACGATCGAGTTCATCCTCTCGAGATTTACGGCGATGCTTAGGCCTTGGAATGGCCTCCTCGGGGGAGCGGAGATTTATTCCCCATTCGGAGGCTTTTTGATATACAAGTCTGATCAGGGTGAGTTCAGCGCGAATTTTGGAGGGACCAACACCGTCTTGCCCCATACGTTTGGCAATGAATTGTGAGACATCAGGAGTGGTGATTTGTGAGAGCAACTTTTTTTCACCAAAATAATGAAGCAGTTGTGTTTGTGCGAACCGATAGTCATTGACTGTATTTTTGCTTTTGTCTGTAGCAGACTGGATGAATTTGTCTGTAGCAGCTCCCAATTCCATGTCTCCAGGATCACTCTTTCCCTCAACAGGTATCCCATTTTTTATTTGATGCTCTCGCTCTTCAGCCCACACTACTGCCTCGGAATATTTATCAAAAGATCTAACCTCAGCTGGGTAACCTTTGAGTCGAATATAGGCGATATAAACGATCCCTTTTTTCCTTTTCCTTTTCTCGATATATGCCACTATTCACCTTTTTTGTGTGTAATTTGTGTGTAATTTTGTGTGTAGCAAGTTCAAAAATAACACTAAAAAGCATCAAAACACACCATAACCAGCAAATCAAGAAAATAAAAATAGGGGTAAAAAAGGCAATAAAAAAGGGCTTTAAGAGGTTGATATCTCTTAAAACCCTTTGTTTATGTGGTGGTCGGGATGAGAGGATTTGAACCTCCGACCTCTTGTCCCCCAGACAAGCGCGCTAACCAGGCTGCGCCACATCCCGAAATCTTGTGAGTGGTCTTTCTACCATGCGGTGACTCTGGTGTCAATCACATGGTGAGTGTGTTATGGGAGAGTTACTCTTTATTCTCTGTTTGCAGTTTTTCTTTCAGATCAATGAGTTCCTGCTTGATGCTGCTGAGTTTTGAAGCTGTTGTTGCTTTTTTCTTCTGCAGGGCAATGTCACTCAGCTGAGCCGTTTCCTGGATGAGTTTGCGGGCTCCGGCAATAGTGTAGCCTTGCTCGTGAAGCAAGTTCTTGATGACCAGGATTAGTTCCACATCTTCCCGGCGGTAAAGCCGCTGTTTGGAAGTCGCCCGCTTTGGTTTTATGCCGCTGAACTCGCTTTCCCAGTAGCGCAGGACATGCGGGGCAACCTCTGCAAGTTTGCTGACCTCGCCGATCTTGAAATAGAGCTTGTCCGGGATTTGTCTTGTCATCTCGGTGCTCACTCCTTCGGCAGCGGCAGTAAATTTCGTTACGAGTCGTTGTTTATGCGGGTCCGTAGTTTCTTGCTCGGTCTGAAACTTACTATCTGCCGTTTTTTTATGGTGATTGATTCACCGGTTCGGGGGTTGCGGCCTTTTCGAGGGTTTTTGTCCCGAACCAGGAATGTCCCGAAGTGTACTAGTTTAATCGAGCTTCCGTCAAGCATAGACGATTTCATCGTGCTGAAAAAGGTGTCAACTATCTCTGAGCAGGTGCTGAGAGGATAGCCGAGTTTCTCAGAGACTGATTCGGCAAGTTCCTTGCGGGTTACGTTGTTTTTCTTCATACCGTTATGCCTCACGGAAGCTGCCGCTGAATTTACCGGTTAACAGATTGACCAGTTTATTATGGGCTTTCTCCACGTTTTTTTCAGTAAGGGTTTTTGTTTGTGAACGATAGGTGATTGACAGGGCGACACTTTTAGAGCCGGCGGTGATTTTATCACCCTGGTAGACATCAAAAACATCACAATGTTCAACGAGCTTTTCTCCACTATGCAGAACTGCAGCTACAAGGTCACCAGACGGCGTAGGTGCCGGAACTACAAGGGCTATGTCCCGTTTTACCGATGGAAATACCGGCAGTGGGCTGAATGCTTTTGGTTCAGGGACGAGCTCGCACAGTCTGGTGAAATCCACATCAACATAATAGACATCTCTCTTGATGCCAAATGTTTTAAGAACCTGCGATTTAATTTTGCCAATGGTGCCGATTGTTTTGCCGTCGTTGACCAGGTTCAGAGCACTGGCCGGTTCTGCAAAGGGTTCAATAAAATCATTTTCGGGTTGTTGGAAACGTAGCTTTTCAGCAAGCCTCATGTTTTCAAGGAGTGCTTCCACTGTACCTTTGGCGTCGTAGATATCAACCAGCTCGTCACTGCAGTGAATCGGCGCATTGCTGCCTTCCCTGCGGCCGCACAAAACAGCGGCTAATCTGGCAGGTTCCTCCGGTAAAACGTCGTCGTCTGAAGGAAAGAACACCTTGCCGACTTCAAAAAGTCTGCATGACGGCTGCTGGAAGTTGACATTTCTGCGGACATTTTCCAGAAGACCCGGGAGCAGGCTTGTTCGCATTACATCCTGATCTTCACTCAACGGGTTGAGGATTTTCACATGACGGCTGCGTCTGTCCTGTCCAGAGATTTGTAAAAAAGAGGGATATTGGGAGGAATAAAAGCTGTAGTTAATAGCTTCTGAAAAGCCGATTGATGTCATGAACCTGCTGACCGAATTGCGTTTGACGCGTTCAGGGTCCTGCTCCGGATAACTCAGGTCGACAGAGGGTAGACTGACGGGGATTTCATTATAACCGATAAGCCGTGCTACCTCTTCGACAAGATCAACTTCCCGCTCGAGATCCACGCGAAATGTGGGAACGGATACCCTGAGGCTGTCTGCATCTATGATTTCACAGGGGATTTCTATTGATTCCAGCAGTTTTTTTACCTGTTCGGTGGTGAGAACGACGCCCAGCAGCTCAGAGGTTCTTGAAATCCGCAGGGTGAGGACGGGAGGCTCTGTCAATCCATCACAAACATCAATTCCTCCAGGTTCGGCTGTTCCACCGGCAATTTCACACATCAGTGTGACAGCCCGTTGCATCGCATCGATGGTTCCTCCAGGATCGACTCCGCGTTCAAAGCGGTAAGAGGCCTCTGAAGGTAGATTGAGATTTCTGGCAGTTCTGCGTATGGAAACAGGGTTGAAACAGGCACTTTCCAGCAGCACACTGGTTGTTTTCTCCGTCACTTCCGAGTCGAGGCCGCCCATGACACCGGCAACGGCGATCGGTCCGTCAGCATCACAGATCAACAGTGTGTCCGGATCAATCGTGCGAAGCGTATTGTCCAGGGTGGTGAACTGCTTTTCATGTTCACGCGGGCGTCTGACGATGATGCTCGGTCCGGCGATGCAATCGAAATCAAAGGCATGAAGCGGCTGACCGTATTCCATCATGACCAGGTTGGTAATATCGACGATGTTATTGATTGGTCTCATGCCTACGGACAGCAACCGTTTTCGTAGCCACCAGGGGGACGGGCCGATGGATATGCCGGTGATCAGTCGTGCTGCATAGCGTGGACAGAGATCGGGTGCTTCAACCGCGACGGAAAATGATTTACTTTTTTCTTTCAGGGTTGCCCCTTTGCCGGGAACAATCAGCTTCTTTCCTGAAAAACCGGCAACCTCCCGGGCAATACCGATCACCGAGGCACAGTCGGGCCGGTTCGGGGTCAGATCTACCTCGACGAGCGTGTCGGCCAGGTCGGTTATTTCTAGAAAGGGCTGTCCGTGCGGGGTTCCGTCTGGCAGTTCCATGATACCCGTGTGATCTTCACTGAGGCCAAGTTCTCTTTCTGAGCAGAGCATCCCCTGGGATTCTATTCCCCGGACTTTTGATTTTTTTATTTTGAAGTCGCCCGGCAGTGTCGTGCCCGGTTGAGCAATGACGACACAGAGGTCCTTTCTGACGTTGGGGGCCCCGCAGACAACCTGAAATTCCTCTTCCCCGGCTTGAACCCTGCACAATGTCAGCTTATCAGCATTGGGGTGTGGTTCTGCTGAGAGAACGAGGGCGCTTTTCAGGGGAGCGAGATCTGCATACAGTTGCTCCACAGCATCAACTTCCAGGCCAATCATGGTCAGTTTGTCTGCAAGCGCTGCCGGGTCAGGGTTGTCGAGTTTAACGTATTCCTGTAACCAATGTAGTGTGAACTTCATGCTGTTAACCTGATCCGGGCAAATTAGAACTGGGAAAGAAAACGAAGATCGTTTTCAAAGTACAATCGGATATCGTTGATACCGTATTTCAACATGGCAATGCGCTCAATACCGAGTCCGAAGGCAAAGCCTGAGTATTTTTCTGGGTCATAGCCGACCATCGTGAAAACTTCTGGATCAATCATGCCTGATCCGAGTATTTCGATCCAGCCTGTCTTCTTGCAGACACGGCAACCGTGTCCTCCGCAGATGACACATTCGATATCGACTTCGGCACTCGGTTCAGTGAAAGGAAAAAAGCTTGGCCTGAAACGCAGGGAAAGCTTTTTCTCGAAGACTTTCTGTAAAAAAACGGTCAAAACGCCCTTGAGATCTGCAAACGAAACCTTTTCGTCAACAAGAAACCCCTCAACCTGGTGAAACATCGGGGTGTGGGTGATGTCGGAATCGCAGCGGTATACTTTGCCGGGGGCGATTACCCGCAGGGGCGGATCCTGCTGCTCCATGATGCGGGCCTGCATCGGTGACGTATGAGTTCTGAGAAGAATTGAATCGCCGATGTAAAAAGTGTCGTGCATGTCCCGTGCAGGGTGGTGGGCCGGGATATTCAGGGCTTCGAAATTGTAGTGATCGAGCTCTACATCAGGCCCCTCTGCAATCGAGAACCCCATGCCCTCGAAGATGGAACAGACATCTTCCATGATCTGGGTGATCGGGTGCAGCTTTCCAATCTGAGGTCGTCTGCCGGGTAGACTGAGATCGATGCTGGGGGTGTCTGATTTGCTGGTGGAGACGGCAGAAAGATCCAGCTGTTTTTGCCTGAAAAGGGCGTCCAGCTCTTTTTTTATGGTATTAGCACGCAGTCCGAGGCGTGGCCGGTCTTCTTTAGATACCGCACCAAGTCTCTTCATGATTGTGCTGATCTGGCCGTTACGGCCGAGATAGTCAACCCTGAAGCCTTCCAGCTGTTTTTCATCTGAAACGCTTTTTATTGCTGCAGTTGCTTCTCCGCGGATCTGCTCTAGCTCCTGCTCCATGGTATTTGCGAAATAGTAAAGGTCAATAAAACAGCATGCCGGTTACGATGAGACCGCAACCGGCATGCACAACAGTAGAAGCGGGGTGGGTTAGGCGTTGGCCTGGGCTGCGATTCTGGCCACTTCGGAAAAAGCGTTGGGGTCAAGTATCGCCATGTTGGCCAGAACTTTGCGGTCAAGTTCAACTCCGGCTTTTTTCAGCCCGCCCATAAACTGGCTGTAGTTGATATCGTTCATCTGCGCACCGGCATTGATACGGGCAATCCACAGGCGGCGGAAATCACGTTTTTTGTTGCGTCGATCGCGATAGGCGTAAACGAGTGCGCGATCGACGGCTTCAGTGGCGCTCCGGTACAGCCGGTGGCGGCCACCTCTGAATCCTTTGGCAAGTTTCAAAACGCGGTTTCTTCTTCTACGCGCCTTGAATCCCCTGGTTACTCTTGGCATGATATGCTCCTTTTTATCTTCTTACGCGGCACAAACAGCGATACAGGTTTTTGACCCGGGATCACGATTGTTACATATACGGTAAAATCTTCCTGATGGCCTTTTCGTTGGCACTGTCAACAAGTCCGGATTGCCTGAGCGCACGTTTTCTTTTGGTGGATTTCTTTGTCAGAATATGGCTGGTGTATGCTTTGTTACGCTTGATTTTACCGGTACCGGTTAATTTAAAGCGTTTAGCAGCGCCTCTGTTGGTTTTCATCTTTGGCATCGTATTGCTCCTTTACAAACTATAAAATGCCGGGGTTAATAAAATCGGCAGTGGGGGCGCCGTTTTTTTTACCCCAGCGGGAAACCTCTTATTTCTGAGTCTTCGGGCCGACGAACATAACCATCTGTCGTCCTTCCATCGAAGGCGGCTGCAGGATGATGGCATCCTCCTGAAGCGTCTCAGCAATCTTGTTCATGGCTTCCAGGCCGATTGTCTGGGAGTAGACGATTTCCCGGCCCCTGAAACGCATGGTTATTTTTACTTTGTTTTTCTGGCCAAGGAACTTCTTGATGTGGTTAATCTTGAAGTTGAGGTCATGCTCTTCCGTTTTCGGGCGGAATTTGATTTCCTTGGTTTCTACAGTCGTCTGCTTCTTTTTGGCCTCTTGCTGCTTTTTCTTCTGTTCGTAGCGGAACTTGTCGTAGTTCATGATCCGGCAGACAGGCGGATCTGCCGCTGCTGAAACTTCGACTAGATCAAGGCCCTCGTTGTAGGCTCGTTCCCGGGCATCATCTGCAGTTACAACTCCAAGCTGTTCTCCATCGGATCCTATCAGCCTGACCTTCGGGTGGTGAATGGAATCATTCATCACAACCCGTTCCTCTCTTTGAACCGGGGCGCCTTTTCCTCGTCTTTTAATATCGAACCTCCTCTCTTCTACGAACATGAAAACCGACCGGACACAGGACAGTCAAACAGTCGGCGCGACAAATAAACTACATTCCGCGTCCTTCCCGGCACTCGTCCTGGACTTTAGCGGCAAAATCGTTAACAATCATCGGCGGCAGGTTTTTACCGTCTCTCATACGAACGGTTACCGTACCATTTTCTTTTTCTTTTTCACCAATAATCAGCATGTATGGAATCTTATCCATCTGTGCTTCACGGATTTTATAGTTCAATTTTTCATTACGCAAATCTTTTTCAATTCGTATTCCCGCTTTTCTTAGCTGGTTGTAAACTTTTTTGCAGTATTCAGACTGATCGTCAGTGATGTTGAGAATACGTGCCTGAATCGGAGCAAACCAGAGCGGGAATACACCGGCATAATGCTCGATCAGGACCCCGATAAAGCGTTCAAGCGAGCCCATCAATGCCCGGTGAATCATGATCGGTCGATGTTCCCTGTTGTCGGAACCGGTGTAGGTGACATCGAAACGTTCCGGCAGATTGAAATCTACCTGGATGGTTGAACATTGCCATGAGCGACCGAGCTGGTCCTTGATCTTGATATCTATTTTGGGACCGTAAAAAACACCTTCGCCGGGATCAATTTCAAAACCCAGCCCTTTTTTCTCGAGTGCCTGCTTCAGGGCGTTGGTGGATTCTTCCCAGTGAGCGTCGGTACCAACGGATTTCTCGGGGCGGGTCGACAAATAAATATCATACTCGGAAAAACCGAACCTGCGAAGAATCAGAAGATTGAGATCCAGGATGTTGAAAATCTCTTCTTCCAGCTGATCCTCCCGGCAGAAGATATGCGCATCATCCTGCGTAAATCCACGCACTCTCAAAAGTCCGTGTAACGCTCCTGCACGTTCATAGCGGTACACGGTTCCCAACTCGGCCCAGCGTATCGGGAAATCGCGGTAGCTTTTTTTACTGCTGTTATAAACCCCGATATGGAAGGGGCAGTTCATCGGTTTGAGCTGGTATTTGACATCGTCGATCTGCATCGGGGCATACATGTTCTCAGAATAAAAATCAAGATGTCCTGATGTCTGCCACAAATCCTGACGGGCAATATGCGGGGTGTAGAGCAGCTCATAACCGTGACGGTAGTGTTCGTCTTTCCAGTAATCCTCAATCAACCGCCGGAGTTGGGCACCTTTTGGTTGCCAGAGAATCAGACCCGGGCCAACCTGGTCCTGGATGGTGAACAGCTGCAGTTCCTTGCCGAGTTTGCGGTGGTCGCGTTTCTTTGCTTCCTCCAGTTGCTGGAGATGTTTTTTCAGGGCTTTTTTATCAAAGAAGACGGTACCGTAAATGCGCTGAAGTACATCGTTTTTTTCATCACCACGCCAGTAGGCTCCGGCAACCCGAAGCAGCTTGAAATCCTTTATCCATGAAGTGTCGGGGAGGTGCGGTCCCCTGCAGAGATCGACAAAATCGCTCTGTCGGTAGATAGTGATTGTCTCGTCTTCAATATCTTCAAGAATTTCAACTTTGTATTTCTCACCCTGGCTGCGAAATGTTTCAACGGCCTCGAGTCGATTTTCCTCGTGGCGGACAAACGGATGGGCCTCCGCGGCTATTTCAGCCATTCGGGTTTCAATTCGTTCAAAATCATCAGGGCTGAAAGGTTCGTCCCGGAGAAAATCATAGTAGAAGCCGTTATCAATAGCCGGGCCGATCGCTATCTTGACATCTTTGCCGAACAGGTCTCGGACCGCCTGGGCCATAAGGTGAGCAGTGGAATGCCTGAGAATTTCAAGTGCTTCTTCGCTGTCAACCTGAATCGGTGCAAGAACAGTATCTGCATGGAGCTCTGTACTCAGATCTACTGGTTTGTCTCCGGCGTAGGCGGCAACGGTTCTCTTTCTCTGTTTTCCGGAGAGAAGTTGTGCGAAGACCTCTTTAACAGTGGTTGATTCCGGTACCGTTAAAGATTCACCATCCTGAAGTTGTACTGAAATATCAGCCATATATTAAGCCATAGAATAACAAAGGCTAAAGAGCAAACGGGTGTCGAATCCGTTCTTCCTTTAGCCTTTTTATCTGGTAGGCGCGGGCGGGATTGAACCGCCGACATCTACCACGTCAAGGTAGCGCTCTCCCACTGAGCTACGCGCCTGTAATTAAACAATGTTATACCTTGCCTGCCGTAATACTGGGGATACTCCGGCTCAGCTGACCGCCGTGGGGCGGTGACAGGAAAATCGACTTCACCATTATACGTACGATTGTTCATGACGGCAAGTATAAAACCTGTTTCAATTACCAGTAAACAGGGGATCTGTCAAGAAGAAATAGTGTATAAAAAACTGAGAAAAGAACAGCTATGAGGCCTGGGCCCGGCGCTCAATCGCCTTGGCCAGTGTATACTTGTCGGCATGTTTGATATCCATGCCCATTGGAATACCGCAGGCAAGCCTGGTCAGCCGCACTGAAAATGGCTGGAGCCGGTCAATGAGGTAGGAAGCGGTTGCTTCTCCCGGTACGGTGGAACTGGTGGCAATGAGAATTTCGGAGATACTACCAGTCTTGATGCGTGCAGCCAGCTCTTTGATCTTGAGTTCGTCCGGACCGATTCCGTCAATTGGTGAAAGAACCCCGTGAAGAATATGGTAGTGGCCACGGTAGGTATCAGTTTTCTCGATAGCCATGAGATCTCCCGGCTGTTCAACAACACAGACTGTCGAACAGTCACGGCGCGGATCGGCACAGATGAAGCAAGGGTCATTTTCAGAAAAGGTGAAACAGGTTGAGCAGAGTTGAATCGAGCCGTGAAGTTCGGCAAGTGCTTCAGCCATCTCCCGGGCCTCGGCCGATGATTTCCTCAGCATGTTCATGGCCATTCGGGTTGCGGTTTTGACACCGATACCGGGTAGTGAGGAAAAACTGCGGATCAGCCGTTCAAGGGCAGGAGGAACAATATGCAGGTTGTTGCTCATTTTCTGTTCAGATCAGAAGAGGTTGCCGAGGCCGGGAATCTGCATGCCGCCGGTTAATCCTGCCATCTCCTGCTTGCCGAGCTCGCGGGACTTGCGTATCGCATCATTAACGGCTGCTGTCAGGAGGTCCTGCAGCATCTGTTTTTCATCGGTGGTTATGAGTTCTTCTTCAATGGAAATCGCCACGATATCACCCTTTCCGGTTGCCGTAACGTTGACCATGCCGCCCCCGGCACTTCCGGTTATCTCTTTGTTGGCAAGATCGTCCTGGATCTTGGCCATTTTTGCCTGCATTTCCTTTGCCTGCTGCATTAGTGTGTTGAGGTCCATTTCTCATTCCTTTTTCAAAAATAATTCATCAACGGCTTTTCGAGCCGATACGGATATCGCCAACCTGGCCGCCGAAAATTTCTTCAGCCATCAGGACCAGTGGGTGGGTTGCGAGTTTCTGACGCTGTTTTTTCGGACCTTCGGAAGCTTTCATGTCCGGATCTTCCGAGTCGGCCGGAGTGACAAAGTGGATAACATATTCTTTCTGAAAAAAATCAAGCACATGCTCTGTGAGTACTTGACGATTTTCGACCGTACGCAGCAAGGTGCAGTCACTGTTGTTGACAAACTCTATCTGCAGTTCGAGGCCGTGATCCCTGATGTCACTTGCCTGCTGAAGATTCTGGGCCATCCAGGGTTTCAGTTCTTTCAGGTAGGCTATGAAATCAATCCAGTCTTTCCTGATTTCCCGTTGCATGGCAGCGGGAGGAGACGGTTTGTCCGATTCAACCACAGCCGCCTTATCTTGGTAGGCAACAGCGGAGTGTTCTTCGATCGGTGGTGGTTCTTCTGTCTCCCAGGGAGGTGAACTGTGGTCTTCGTTGTCCGGCTTGGCCGCTTTCTTTTCAGGGGGAGATGGTTCTGGCTCTGCCGGCTTGGTTATTTCAGTTATTTTTTTTTTAGGTTGTTCGGTCGGAGTATTTTCCTGAGATAGTGTTCCTGCTGGTTTCGGCTGCTCCGGAAGCTTTGTCAAGACTTGGTCAAGTTGTGAAATCAGGGATGATACCGGGATGATATTGCCCGATTCAATGATCGACAAAAACGACGTTTCTAGAACAAGTTTGGGTTGCTGGGAGAAACGCAGCGAGTCCGCGACCTGCATGAGCAGGTTAATTTTCTGGTGAATCGTCTCAACGCTGTATTTATTCGCCGTTTCGTGAACGGTCTGCAGATCATCTTCGGGCAGGTCAAGCAACTGGTCACAGCGGCCGATTCTGGCGAGCAGAAGGGCTCTGAAACAGTCGAGCAGATCGGCCATGAACCGTTTGACATCCATGCCGTACTTGAATGTTTCATCAAGGCTCACCAACGCCTGCGCTCTGTCTCCCTCGAGCAGGGCAACGACGATGTTGTTCAGTACATCGCGATTAACCAGACCAAGAACATCAACCACATCAGCAGCGGTAATGGGTGACTGGCCGTACGAGAAAACCTGGTCCAGCAGGCTGAGGCCGTCACGAACGGAGCCGGACGCTTCCCTGACGATGAGTGAAAGCGCCCCTTTTTCGATTTCAATGCTTTCTTCCGAGGCGAGTCTTGAGAAATGTGCGGCAAGTTCAGGCGACTGTACACGCTGCAGTTCGTAACGCTGACATCGTGAAAGAATTGTTATCGGAATTTTATGCAGCTCGGTCGTCGCAAACATGAAATAGACGTGGGCCGGAGGCTCTTCAAGGGTTTTCAGCAGGGCGTTGAAGGCCTCAGTGGTCAGCATGTGGACTTCATCGATGATGACGACCTTGTGGGGTGACGAGACCGGCATGAATTTCAGATTTTCCTTGAGCTCCCGAACCTCCTGGATACCACGGTTGGAGGCACCGTCAATCTCATGAAGATCAAGGGACGAGCCCTTGGTAATTTCAACACATGAGGTGCAGGTATTGCAGGGTACAGCTGTCGGACCACTTTCACAATTAAGTGCTTTTGCCATCAGGCGGGCAAGCGTCGTTTTCCCGACTCCCCGGACTCCTGAAAAAAGAATTGCATGCGCAACACGGTTGCGTTTAAGGCTGTTCTGCAGTGTTTTGACTACAGGCTTCTGGCCGACGACTTGTTCAAACGTCTGGGGTCTGGATTTTCGGGCAAGGACCAGGTAGGACATAAAATTTAGTCCGGATGGAGATAGAATGAATGAGCGCCGGATACTTTAAAAAATGATAGCCGGGCGCCCCTGCGGCACACAAAGAGGTTCACTACCGTTGCTTCCTCCCGGACCTGGCGGAGTTCGTGATTCTTTGTTGCGCAGGACCCGGCTATCAAACCGAAATCACTGATGTATAGCATTCAGAAACAATTACAACAGGTGAATCTGTGTTTCTGTTTCATCATGAAAATCCGCACTGCACTTGTACACATTTTTACTGTTAACGTCAAGCCTGCAGACAGCGAACAACCAACTGATCATCATCACACAACAATAAGAAATATCTGTTGCCGGGTCAATGATGCAGCCTCAATATAAATGGCGGAGAGGGTGAGATTCGAACTCACGGTACTTGCGTACACACGCGTTCCAGGCGTGCACCTTAAGCCACTCGGTCACCTCTCCGGCAGGGTGTATTACATAAACGCTGCCGTTGATTTTATCAATTAAAAAGTGAAAAGAAAGCGAAAAAACAGGTTTGTCCGGTAACCGGTCTGAGTTACACTCGACGATTCTGGAAAAAGGATTTAAGCAGGGAGGCGCACTCATTTTCAAGAAGGCCGCCTTCAACATTCAGCGTGTGATTCAACAAGTTGTCTGAACCGATGCGGTACCGGGAAACAGCAGCTCCGCTCTTGGGGTCTGCAGCCCCGAATACCAGTCGCTCAATCCGGGCATGAATAAGTGCACCCATACACATAATGCAGGGTTCCAGGGTTACATACAGCGTCGTGCCGGTTAACCGGTAATTTCCACGTTTGGCGGCGGCAATCCGGATTGCATTGATTTCTGCATGAGAGGTTGGGTCGCTGGTAGTGATTGGTCTGTTACCGGCACGTGCAAGCAGTGTATTGCCATCGGTTATGACGGCGCCGACCGGTACTTCGCCAAAGGTGCTGGAATTACTGGCTTCATTCAGAGCGACTTCCATCCATGCCCGGTCTTCATTAGTGAAAAACATAATTATAACAGTATGATAAGTTTTTTTAGCATTGTACCGTCAGTTGTTGAAACATGGTAAATATACAATTTTGTTTGCATTTTTATTTTTGCTAACGTATAAGAGGAGAGGGGGAATTACAATTACGAAATATCAGATACGGTGTCGTAATGCCAGGAAGACATGCAATACTCATGTACGATTCCTGTTCAGGCAGTTCTGAAATAATCGAACAGGCCTTGTCTGAGCATCATGTCCTGATTATTACGGGCAGTCTCGAAGAATTTCAAGCAGAAATTAGCGGCAGGGAATACAGTCTTGTCATTTTCGGCGTCGATGCGCTCCGCGGAGCGCTGATGAAAGTGCTTGAAAAAATCCATCGCCAGAATCCCTACACCCCGATTATCGTCACCAGCGCAATCGAGCATCCGGAGTTTGTCGTTAAAGTGATGAATTCGGGAGCCTGTGATTTCCTTGTACATCCCATTTCACACGAACGCATCATGATGGCGGTTGAGCGTGCCGTCGAGCTGAGAAGTCAGCGGCATGAAATTGACTATCTCAGACATCGCCAGGATGTCGTCTATGATTTTCGCGAGGTCATCGCCAACAGCGTTCGGATGAAATCGGTATTGAAGACATTAAAAAAATTTGCCGAAACCGATTCAACGATTTTGATCACCGGGGATACGGGCACCGGGAAGAGCTTTCTTTCCGGCACCGTACATTTCAATTCTCCGCGAAAAAAGAAACCGTTTGTTAAGATCAACTGCGCGAATATCCAGGAATATCTGCTTGAATCAGAACTTTTCGGCCATGAAAAAGGTGCTTTTACCGGGGCTGAACGACAGCGGGTCGGCAGATTCGAACAGGCCGGAGGTGGAACGATATTTCTCGATGAAATCGGTGAAATCAGCCTTGGTCTGCAATCCAAACTGCTCCGTGTTCTCGAGGAAAAATCTTTTGAGCGGGTTGGAAGCAATAAAACAATTGTCGCCGATGTGAGAATTATTGCGGCAACCAACAAGGATTTGGTACGGCAGGTTGAGCTGGGATTGTTCAGGGAGGACCTCTATTACCGGATCAATGTGCTGCCGGTGGCACTGCCTCCCCTGAGAGATCGCTACGAATGTATTCTGCCGCTGGCAAATCGCCTGCTCCGCCGTTATTGCCAAGCCGTCAACAGGAACATCGAAGGACTTTCCAGGGAGGCAACCGAGGCCATTCTCGGCTACGACTGGCCCGGTAATATCCGGCAGCTGGCCAATACCATTGAACGGGCGGTGATACTTGAGGAAAGCAGCCGGATTCAGCAGAGCAACCTGGCTTTGCCGCCTAGAAGGCGCCTGCATGGTAATACGGAAAAGCCGGTCATTATAGAAAAACGTAGAAGAAGTGACAGGCTTTCAGCAGATGCTGATGCATCGCTTGCCGGGCGGGAAAAAGAGCTCATTATCCATGCCCTTGAAGAATGTCTCTGGGTCCAGAAAAGTGCTGCTTCAAAGCTTGGCATCAGTCCCCGGGCCCTGAACTACAAGATTCGCAAATGGGGAATCACCCATCCGCACTGGCGCCGAAACAAAGGACGGTAAGGGGGTTACATTTGCTCGACTTCTAGAAGCATTGAATCGATAACGGCCAGCCCTTTTTGCCAGAATCCTGGGTCGTTCAGATCAATACCAAAGGGCTGCAGCAGCTCATAGGGGGAAGCAGATCCTCCCGCACCAAGCAGGTCAAGGTATTTGTCGACAAAGGAGTCCCCCTCCTCACTGTATATCCCATATAGAGCCAAAACCAACAGTTCCCCAAACGCGTAAGAGTAGACATAACCGGGAGTTGAGAGAAAATGGGGTATGTAACTCCACCACACCTGATAATCATCCCGCAGGATAACCGCACTATCAAACATCTGGTTCTGGGTCTGCATCCAGAAGGTGCCTAACTGCTCATTGCTGAGTTCACCCTGGTTCCTTCTGCCATCATGCATCAACTGTTCGAAGCGGTTCATTGCAACCTGCCTGAACACGGTGGCAAAAATGGATTCCAGTTTCTGGCAGATAAATGCCTGCTTCTCCTGTACGTCCTCTAACAGCTCGAGTTGTGACTGAAACACCAGCAGCTCGGCAAAGACCGATGCAGTCTCAGCCAGGACAAGCGGTGTATCACTGTTGTAATAGCCGTTTCGACCAGCGAGCACCTGGTGGACTCCATGCCCGAGCTCGTGGGCAACGGTGGAGACGTCACGCAGCGTTCCGGTATAATTGACCAGCACGTACGGGTGCACTTCGGGAATGCAGGGGTGGGCGAAGGCCCCACCGCGCTTTCCAGCACAGACAGGAGCATGAATCCAGGATTTGCTGAAAAACTGTTCGGCGATCCGGCCGGTCTGGGCCGAGAATGTAAAAAAAGCATCGAGTACCATCTCGGAGCTGCGTTTCCAGTGTATTGAGCGTTTAGGCAATGCCGGCAGCGGGGCGTAGCGGTCATAATCATAGAGCGTGTCAAGTCCCAGCAGTCGTGCCTTGAGTCGGTAGTATCGGCTGACTATGTCGTATCTGTCGGTTACCGCAGTAATCAGCGTATCGACGGTTTCATCGCTCACCTGGTTGTCAAGATTCATTGTGCTGACCCAGTGAGCGTGTTTCCGCAATCGGTCGCTGATCATCTTGTCGGCAGCAAGTGTGTTGTAAATATGAGTGAGTATGTGGTTCTGGCTCTTCAGGCCTGCCGTCAGGTCGTCTGCGGCTGTTTGCCGGACCGCGCGATCGGGGTGATAGAGATCACTCAAAACCTCTTCCTCAGTTCTTCCGGAAGTACCGAAGCGCAGGTTGCCGATCACTTTCTCAAAGAGCGTATTCCAGCTGTTCCTGCCAACCGTTTTGGTCTCGATCAGCAGCTGCTCTTCAATTTCCTTGAGCTGATGGGGGCGGTACCTCCTCAGGGTTTCAAGATAGTGACGGTAACCTGAGAGTCTCTTATCGGCAAGCAAGGGGGCGATGCTTTCCTGTTCAATAGCATTCCATTCAAGCTCAAAGAATACGGTCTCTTTTTGGCATCTGCTGGCGAGTTCTTGAATTTTCTGGAAAAGAGCCCCTGCAGCTTCGTTGTCGACCTGGGTGGTGAAGGTGAGAAATGCAAAGGTGGAAAGTTTCCCGATACGGGTATCGAGGGTTTCAAGCCTGCTGACAAGTTCATGGAGTCGATCTGCATTGAGTCCGGCTACCGAGCCTCGAAATGTGCTGCCGATCGTTATGGCTTCCTGCTCACACCATTGAGAGTCACTGATAAAAGAGCTGCTCTCAGCAGATTCATAAAGGTCACCGAGATTCCAGATTATTGTATCAGTGCCCAGTTCGTTATTGAGCTGTTCCGCCTGCTTAATCACGTGGTTCCCAATAATTCTCGGATAAACGGGGCAACTGCCTCTTCCCCATGTTCATCGACCAGGGTAATTGTTTTTGAGCCGATGACGGCCATGTCCGCCTTGCCTGCTATTTCCAGGATATCTGAGCGCTGCTGAATGCCAAAACCGACAGCCAGGGGTAGGGTGGTTGCTTCTCTGCAGCGGCCGAGATAACTGCTGAAATCGGCTCCGAATTCAGAGTGCTTGCCGGTTACTCCCCGGCGGGCGGTACAGTATATGAAGCCGCTTCCATGGGTAACCAGTGTCTTCATGCGCTGCTCAGTGGATGTCGGTGCAAAAATGAGAATGGGATCAATACCTTTCTGCCGGGCATTCCTGCAGAACTCGGCACCTTCTTCCGGGGGGAGATCCGGAATAATGAGGCCGGAGATGTTGCTTTTTCGGGTATCTTCCAGAAACTGCTCTTCACCGTACTTGTAGATGATATTGAAATAGGTCATATAAAGAAAAGGGATATTGTAGGTTGCCGTCATTTCGCTGCCGAAGGCGATGCAGTCGACAACGGTGGTGCCCCTGGCAATACTTTCTTGGTTTGCCTTGAGGATTACCGGGCCGTCAGCCATCGGTTCGGAGAAGGGAATCTGCATTTCGATACAGTCAACCCCATTTTCGACCATCTGTTTGATTACCTTTCGATTGGTTTCAAAAGAAGGATAACCAAGTACGATATGGGTCATCAACAGGATTTTTTTGTTCTTTTTCCGGTCCTTTATAAATTGTTCAAGCTGCATCTGGTTCACCACGATCCCTGTGCATCGGAATCCTTGAAAATTATTTACTGTAAAGCTCTGCCCGTTTGATGATAAATTCCTTCCACGACGGATCATCATAGGCATGCGCGATAGTGAATATGTCTTTATCACCGCGGCCTGACATATTGATGATAATTGCCTCATCGGTCGATAGATCAGGTGCTTCCTTGAACGCCTGAACAAAGGCATGGGCGGACTCCAGAGCAGGTATGATCCCTTCCTTTTTCATTGTCAGGTCGAGTGCTTGCATTACTTCGTCATCGGTGGCAGACTCGAAACGCACCAGCCCCCGGTCGTTGAGATCGGAGAGTATGGGGGAGACACCGACATAATCAAGACCTGCAGAAACGGAGTGGGTGTCGAGCATCTGACCGTCGCTGTCCTGGAGAAACATCGTCTTGTAGCCCTGTGCTATACCGGCAGATGCGTCTTTGCCGCAGAGACGGACTGCATGCCGGCCGCTGTCGATCCCCAGGCCTCCGGCTTCTACCCCGACGAGTTCTGTCTTTTTTTCCTTGATGAATCGTCCGAAAATCCCCATTGCATTGGAACCACCGCCAACGCAGGCATAGACTCTGGCAGGCAGTCGACCGTGCTGGTCAAGGATCTGTGATCCCGCTTCCAGGCCGATTATGGACTGGAACCACGCCACCATTTCCGGAAATGGCGCCGGACCGCAGGCTGTGCCAAATACATAGTGGGTGTTGTCCATGTTGGTGACCCAGTCCCGGAATGTCTCGTTGATGGCATCTTTCAGGGTTTTCGAGCCGTCCTGGACAGGAACGACCGTCGCCCCCATTTTTTCCATCCAGAAGACATTGGGCCGCTGGCGCTGCACATCCTCCTCGCCCATGTAAACCGTGCATTCAAACCCGAATTTGGCCGCCATGGTTGCCGTTGCCATACCATGCTGCCCGGCACCGGTCTCGGCGATAACCCTGGTTTTTCCCATCCGTTTGACCAGGAGTCCCTGGCCCATGACGTTATTTGCCTTGTGGGCACCAGTGTGGTTCAGGTCTTCACGCTTGATATAGATCTGGGCGCCGCCGAAATACCTGGAAAGATTCTCCGCATAGGTCAGCGGTGTCGGCCGACAGGAATAGGTTGACATTATATCAATGTATTCCCGCCAGAATGACGGGTCCTGTCGTATCTCCTTAAAAGCCACCTCGAGTTCCTGAAAGGTGTCGTGCAGCACTTCAGGAATGAATTGACCGCCCCATTTACCAAAATATCCTTTTTTACTCATTATTGTCTCCACTGATAGGCAACCGGCATAACATGTTAAGAACCGATACCTTATATAATGAATATCCGGGAGAAAACAATACGTATTCTCCGGGATATTGCTCATTGTATCCCGAAATCTGCATGGTTCCAAAGCCTGTGCATATTTTTCTACGCCTGAAACTACACCAATTGTCGTAAATATAACAAGGATGAAAACGATTCAGCCGCTAATACCGTAACTGGTTTTTCGCCAGTACCAAACGGTGCTCAGCTGTTTTTGAGCTCAGTTCGGCAAACCGCCGCAAAATCTTCGGGATAATGACCGTTGATAAAGCGGTGTTGGCTTTCGCTGAATGCTCCGGGAGATTGCGGTATTTTGGGCAGCAGACAGTAGATAAGCGGCTGTTTGTCCTCCGGGGCGCTAAAACGTTTTGAGTACTCTATGGAAGTTACCATGCGGGCACCGCGTCCAGCCAGGGCCTGCTGGGATTTCAGGAGTGCCATGTCTATTGAACGGCGGGTTGCGGTGTCGGTTTCGATAATGTTTCCCGGCCACCGTCCCTGCCTGTCCGGTTTGCTCATCAGCTGCAGTTCCCATTGCGAAGTCTGTGCCTTGGGAACGAAAAGCATGACGTTTTCGTCCTCCCAGATTACCAGACTGCTGGGCTTGTCGTTCCTTCCGTCCATGCGTTTATTGGTGTTGATTGCCTGCAGGTAATCGTCAAAAAAATGTTTCCCGTAGCAACTATGGTAGGCCTGGACACATTCCGTAATCATGTCGCCGCTGGAAAACGGTTTGCAGTTACCCGCAGACGGGGAAAATCCATCATGATACGTTTCAATTGAACCAGGAATCAGTGCATACTGCTGGTGTACCTGCTGGTGGGAGGCGTGAAGACGATATCCTGATGATGAAAAATCAAAACCGAAATTCCAGCCCCAGAGTGTCGCAGTCAGGTCGACTTCCTGTCGTTTCACTGCATCTTGCAGGTGCAGGCGAAGATCTTCAAGTGTCTCTTCAGAAAAAGAATCTCCTTGAAGTTGGATGCCCAGCGCGGCCGCGAGCCTGACATAGGTCCGCTGATAATAAAGGTACCGCAGCCCGGTCATGTCCTGCCTGTTGAGTGAATCAATATCGTAACGTATCGCATCGTCAGCCATATTGGCCGCATAATGGCCACCGCCGATATAGGAGTTTTTCCTCAGGTATTCATAGATATGTGTATCACGGCCATCATGGTAATCCCCGATGATTTCGCTGCCGCCCTGGGCACCCGGCCTGACAACCATGGCGATTTTGTAGTGATCGGGAAGAGCGGGGTTATTCGCCACTGCCTCGAAAAGGTCATGATCAGATATCTCGGGTCTCAGGTTTTCTTCGTTGCCGCTGCCGGAGCCGTATTGAAGACCTTGTACAGTTCCCGACTCTGTGGTCGTAAACCGGCAGCAGAGATGCGCCAGCTGAATAAGGTCGGCAGGATCTGTTGAACAGGTTGCCAGGCTCAGCAGCAGGGGTCGGGGAAACCGTGATATAAGGCTCTTGTCCAGCTGCTCGGAGGCGAGCAGACGGGACAGTGACATATCTTGCTGCCGGGGAATTCTGATTCTTTCATAGTTGTCTGCGCTGCTGTCTGCCCAGCTCTTGCCGATGAACGTCGTTCCTAAAAAAGAAAACGGATTGGCAATTTCATAAATCCAGTCAGCACCTGAGACGTGAATATCACCATTCGGATAATTGCAGTGATTGTCCACATTGGTTCCTGCGCGGCTGTAGCCGAGTTCTTCAACCTGAGTCCTGACTCTGAGATTACGCACCTGGTATGACGGCTTGTGAATTCCGTAACTGAATACTCCTCCTGGAGATATGCAGGTTCTCATGACAATCGTGTTCTCCCAAAGCTATTGTTTCTTCCAGATCTCCAAAGCCTTCCGATACATATCAGAGCGGGAAACACCCATGTCCGTTGCAACTTTTCTGCAGACATCCTTCATGGAAAGTTCACTGTTTCGATAGTACCAGTCGAGGATTTCATCAATGGTTTCACCCGTGGGAAGCTCCTGCCTGCCGGGATGAATAATGACAACAATCTCACCGCGGATTTTTTTTTCATGAAGCGTTTCCGAAAGTTGAGACAGCGAAGTTTCGGCAATATCTTCATATTTTTTTGTTATTTCGCGAGCCCAGAGGATCTTCCGGTTGCCAAGTATTTCTTGGGCATCGGCTATAAAGCGCTTGATCCGGTGAGGCGATTTGTAGAATACCAATGGATATTCAGCGTTGCGCAGAGAGGTGAGCATTTGTCGCCGCTGCCCGCTTTTGGCGGGAGGAAAGCCGAGAAAAAGAAAAGACCCCGGCGTCAATCCGGCGCAACTCAGAGCAGCACTCAGCGCCGATGGGCCGGGGATAGGGATAATCCGGATACCCTGTTTTCGTGCCTCATTTACCAGAACACTGCCGGGGTCCGAGATTGCGGGGGTGCCTGCATCACTGACCAGGGCGATATCCGCGCCATCAATCATCCTGGTCACCAGTTCACCTGAACGCTGGGACTCTTTTTCCCGGTAGTAGCTGACAAGGTCTGTGGTTATGTTGAAATGGCTGAGAAGTTTGCGTGTATGACGCGTGTCTTCTGCCGCGATAAGGTCGACTTCTCCAAGCACCCTCAAGGCGCGGTGGGTAATATCTTCAAGATTTCCAATAGGAGTTGCGACAATGTAGAGTGAGCCGGTCATGAAAGTATAAATGTCCAGTTAACGTGAAAAATGTCATTCTGTCTGCCGGACATTATGGACAATCACAGGGAAAATTGCACTTGGTTTTCTTGATTATCATAAAATTGAACTTAGTATATGAGCATATATTCATACAAGGTGCCAAATGAAAGATGATATATGTGAACGACGAATAATACACGAGGACCGCCTTGCAAAAGCGCGGGATTTATTGCCGGCTCAAGATGACATCGAGCGCATGGGCAATCTCTTCAAGGCGATGGCCGATCCAGGCCGGGTGCAGATATTGATGGCGCTTGATGTCCAGGAGATGTGTGTTTGTGATCTGGCGGCACTGCTTGGTGTTTCCGAATCAGCTGCAAGTCACCAGATGCGCATCCTGAGAAATATGAACCTGGTTAAAAACAGAAGGGAAGGCCAAGTCCTTTATTACAGATTGGTTGATGAACACGTGATGCAATTGATCCGGGTGGCACGTGATCATGTTTTTGAAACGGCAGGTAGCTGAAATGAATGTGATTTATGATATCTTTATTGAAATGTGGCGAATCCTGCTGGATTCATCACCCTATATCCTGCTGGGGATTTTTGCCGCAGGTCTTATTAAAATTTATATTAATCAGGATTTTATCTCACGGCATCTCAGTCAGGGGAAATATCTCTCCGTCGTAAAGGCTTCTTTTTTCGGGGTTCCCCTGCCGCTCTGATCATGTGGTGTGCTGCCGGCGGCGGCATCATTCAAAAGGCAGGGGGCCAATAGAGGTGCGCTTGCCTCGTTTCTTGTTTCAACTCCAGAGTCAGGGTTTGATTCCATAGCGATCACCTATGCCCTGCTCGATCCGATCATGACTGTTGTCAGACCTGTGGCAGCTTTTTTTACCGGTATTTTCGCGGGTGGCCTGGAGAATTGGTTTACCTATGACGACCTGGAAAAAAAACGGAAAAATAGTGAAAAAGAGGGAACCGTAAGTGATAATTGCTGTGAAACTGACTGTGATTCCGGTGAACCTGCCGCGCCGCCTCCGGGTGTCATCTCCAAACTGATTGCCGGACTGAAGTATGGCTGCAAAGATGTCTGGGGTGATATCGTGTTCTGGTTCTTTGCCGGGTTGCTGATTGCCGGTGTTATTACCGTGCTGATCCCCGAAAGTTTTTCAGAGATGGTTCTTGGCGGCGGCCTGTTGTCAATGCTGACCATGCTTGCCATCGGTATGCCCCTGTATATATGTGCAACAGCCTCCACGCCGGTTGCTGCCGCACTGCTGCTCAAGGGAGCAAGTCCCGGTGCCGTTCTTGTTTTCCTGCTGGCGGGACCGGCTACAAATATGACATCACTTTCAGTACTGGTTCGAATTCTTGGCAAGAGAGGAACCGCCAGGTATCTTGCTGTGATTGCCGTTTCCTCAATTCTGTTTGGTTTGGCAGTAGATGTTATCTATCAGGCGTTTTCCATCGAACCACGGGCTGTGATAGCTCAGGCCAGAGAGGCCCTGCCATTTTCTGTAAAACTGATATCTGCACTGCTTATTCTCGGTCTTTCCGGTTTTCACCTGTGTCTGTGGTGGAAAAAAAGAAGTAGCAATGACCGGAAAGCATTCTACATCACAGGCTTTCCCTCTGTTGATTCTGTCAGGCACCGGCAGGACGGTGAAAGGCAACCAGTATCGAAGAAAATGAAACATTGAAATTGCTAGAATGTCTGTTCGGTATTATTGGTTAACAGCTGAAGGCTATTGCATGTCATAGTGGTGAAACAATGTGAACCTGTCCCTGGCACCTTCCCAAAAAAAGCGAGCGGGAAAAAATAATGAACAAACATATTGGTATTCTAACAGCCGGTGGTGACAGCCCTGGTTTAAATGCGGCGATTCGCGCAATCGGTAAATCCGCTTTTGATACCGGTCGAATGGAGGTTGTCGGATTCAAGGACGGATTCAGGGGGCTCATGGAGAACCGTGTCATGCGCCTTGATCGGCAGATGTTGTCCTCGATTATGACGCTTGGCGGAACAATTCTTGGGACAAGCCGAGATAAACCGCACAAAATGCCGGTTGGCGGTGAACTGATGGATATGACCGAGGTGATATGTGACAATTATTACCGGCATAACCTGGATGCGCTGATCTGTATCGGCGGCGGCGGGACCCAGAAGAACGCCTATCGACTCGCCCAGCGTGGGCTCAACATCCTGACCTTGCCCAAGACTATTGATAACGATGTCTACGGAACGGATGTAACCTTTGGCTTCGATACTGCCATGGAGATTGCAACTGAAGCCATAGACCGGCTTCACTCAACCGCGCACAGTCATCATCGGATTATCGTTGTCGAGGTCATGGGGCATAACGCCGGCTGGCTTGCGCTAGGCGCAGGCATCGCCAGCGGGGCTGATGTTATTCTTATTCCGGAAATACCATATGATATGGAGAAGGTGGTCAACGCCATCCGTTTGCGGAAACAGCGTGGAACCAATTTCAGCATTGTCGTGGTTGCCGAAGGTGCGTTATCGACAGTCGAATTGAACCAGCTGGAGAGAATACGGAAAAACAAACAGAAAGCAAAAGAAAACGGTGGCCAGAAAAAGATGAGAAAAACCCAGGATGCCTATGAAGAGTTTTCCAAGCAGCGCTCTGCCCACACACTCTGGCTCTCCCAGCAGCTCGAGGAGATGACAGGGCTTGAGTCTCGGTTGACGATTCTTGGGCATCTGCAGCGCGGAGGAACTCCGTCTGCAACTGACCGGGTTTTGGCGACCCAGCTTGGCAGCGCCTGTGTCAGGTATATAGAAGAGGGCGTCGGTGGGGTGATGATTGCGCTAAAAGGTGATTCGACCATCCCTGTCCCGCTGGAAGAGGTCGTCGGTAAACGAAAAGTTGTACCAAAGGATCATTGCTGGGTTGAGAGTGCACGAAATGTCGGCACCTGTCTCGGCGACTAGAAAGATATTCGGCTGCGTTGATACGGTGTTTTTGAAAGACCATGGTAATGGAGGAGACAATGAACAGTTCAGCAGACAATTTCAGTAAACACATTATTTTCGGCGCCCTCGCGGTGTGCTTTTCATTGCTGCTCTCATCCTGCGGCACAAGTAAGCTGACGGCAACCTGGCATGATGATGCGTTTGCCGGAAAACACATCCTCCAGGATGTCCTGATAATTGCGGTGACCAAAGATGAAACGATCAGGCGGCTTTATGAAGATGAATTTGTTGCTGAATTATCAGGTGAAGGGGTGAAAGGAATTGCCAGCTATACGCTCTCCCAACCCGATGTGCAGCCAACCAAAGAAGGTATCGCCGCAGCTGTTAAAGAGGCTGGTGCCCGATCTGTGTTGATAACCCGCTACCTGGGAACTGATACAAAAGAGCATTATCGTCCACCGCAAAGAACGATGATCTTTGCCGATCCTTATTACAGGGGCATTCACGGATATTACCCGATGGCATACCAGGAGGTTTATTCTCCCGGCTACACGGTAAAGGTAACGACCATATCGTTGGAGTCAAATGTCTACGAAACCCAGGGCGGGAACCTTGTCTGGTCGACGCGTTCAGAATCCATCAACCCTTCGATGACCAAAAAAAATGTCGATGAACTGGTGAGCCTGTTTATTGCCGACTTGAAAAAAGCAGATCTTCTCTAAACTCCGGTTGCTGTATATTGCCGCTGTTTCAAGTAACAATATCCGAAAGGGAAGGGTGCCAGGCCTGTGGGGTCTATTTGAAATATGTATCCCTGAGTACCAGCTGTGCGCGCGCTTCCTTCCTGTATTTACTGCATTTCATCTTGCAGTAGCTGTTATGCAATGAGAGTTTAAGAACATCTTTGAAGTAGGGGCCGGCCAGGATATCATCCAACATGGTTGTCTTGAAATTTATCTGATCTCCATATTTCTCTATAAGATCGATAATGAACTGAAATGACGGCTCGTGTTCCGTTATGTAATTACAGTGAGCAAGGCAGCATGGGTGAACTGTCCCGTCGGCAGCGATATATATCGAGTGATTCTGAACAGGCTTGCAGCGTGCCGTATCATCTGAGTCTTCAGCCTGTTGCCGGTAACGCGTGAAAATTTCGTCTTTCAGCGAAAAATGCGTATTTTCCGGGCGTTGACATTCATCGTTGTATTCTCTTGAGGAAAGCACAAAAAAGCGCGTGCAACCGATTTCTTCAGCCAGTTGTTCTGCTTCATCGACCTGGTGTTCGTTATGTTTGAAAAGAATGAACTGCCAGTATGCAGTTCCACCCCCGTCGGTGAATGCCTGTATATTCCTGATTACATGGTTAAATTTTGTGCCTTTGCGGTGCCTGGAGTGAGTATCGTCCAAGCCGTCAAGAGAAAAGTACATATTACCGTCTGTGTAAAATCGTCCAAGAGATCTCCACCAGTCAGACTGCTGCATTGAGCCGTTTGTGCTTCCCATGAGCATAAGTGCCGGGCATTTTTCTTTCAGATAGGCTGCTATTTCCGGCAACTCTGAATTGGAGCAGGGATCACCGAAATTTCCGCTGAACGATAGCCATTTCAGGGAGTTGAATAACTCCGCTGGTAATTTTTTGAAATCATCGAGCAAAAGGAGATGATTGTTATAGGGACGCGCTTTTTTATTGCGGCTGCAGAACGGACAGACAGCATTGCACCGGGCAGAGGGTTCGACATTGATACCGGCTATATCTTTAAGAAGCAGCATAAATTCTAATTCACTCTGATCTTGAACGAACAGGCCTCAGGTGGAGCAGAAAACCGCAGTTAAAACATGACCTTGTAAAAAAGAAGATGGCGGCGAACTGTACCATTCTCCCATGTTTAACCTATCGTTTTTTACCCCGTTGACGGTCTGCGTATCGTTTCAGGCAACAGCCATGGCTTTGTTCTCATGCACGTGCCCCTTGAATACATACTCCTGTATTCTTAAACATTATTTGAGAATTAGCCATTATTCCTTTGACAGTGAAAAATATTGAGTATATGTTCTAAATCAATGTCTTAAATAGACCTGGCTGCATCTCTTTGATTTTTACCCAATTACATGGTCCTGTGACCAGAGGAGGCGGTATGAGAAAAGGTGAGAAATTAGTCATTGTCGGCTGCAGCGGTTCAGGTGGACCGGCGGCGATGATGTCAAAAAAACTGCTCCCCGAAGTTGATGTTACGGTAATACGCAAAGAAGAGTTTTTCATAGTCAGGTGAGCGTTGCCTCATGTGGTGGCCGGTCAGGTCACAGAACAATCAATTGTTGTTCCCGACAAAATGCTCGAAGGGATGGGGGTCAATGTCGTTCAGGATGAGGTAACCACTATCGATACCGACAGGAAACAGGTATTTACTGCCCTGGGTAGTCAGTACAGCTATGACAAATTGTTTCTTGCCACAGGGGCTCGCTCTTTTGTCCCGCCAATAGAGGGATGTGAACTCGACGGTGTCCTGACCCTGAGAGGGCTTGCAGATGTCCCCAGGATCAAGACATCTCTTGAGTCTGGAGATGTGAAAAAGATCGTCTTTATCGGGGCCGGTTTCATCAGTATGGAGATTGCTGCACTACTCATGCAAACAGGTAGCGTTAATGCAGAGATATCAGTGATCGAATTGATGGACCGACCGTTGCCGTTGATGCTTGATAAGGACATGGGAGATGGTGTCACGGAGTACCTGGAAACGAAGGGGCTTGCCATTCTGACGGGCGAACGGGTGGAAAAACTGCTTGGTAAAGATGGTCATGTAGTCGGAGTGCAGCTCGCCTCAGGAACGATCCTTGAAGCTGATGTTGTCTTCATGAATGTCGGTGTAAGACCGAACACCGAGCTGGCGGAATCAATTGGTCTTGAGATGGGGAAATTTGGAATCAAGGTCAATGAATTTCAGGAAACCTCTCACCCTGATGTTCTTGCCGGCGGCGATTGCGTTGAGAAATATAATTTCATAACTAGAAGACCAACTCCGGGGCAACTCAGGGGACCTGCCGTTGTCCAGGGGCGGTTGGCTGCAAAAAGGCTTGCCGGGTACAGCATCAAATTTCCCGGAGTTCTCGATGCCGGTGGCTGTAAAATGTTTGACATGACAATTGCCGCAACCGGTTTTTCTGAAGAGAGCGCAAAAAAAGAAGGTTTTAAAACAGTTTGTGCAACGGTAGATTCCAGAAGCAAGCATGGCATGATTCCCGGTATGAAGCCGTGGAAGATCAAACTC
Source organism: Desulfocapsaceae bacterium (assembly GCA_963675545.2). Lineage (GTDB taxonomy): Bacteria > Desulfobacterota > Desulfobulbia > Desulfobulbales > Desulfocapsaceae > MADRE3. The sequence goes on along the minus strand of CAXXRX010000002.1, from coordinate 4,493,164 downwards.
GTTTTTGACAGGGATACGGAAAAACTGATCGGTGGGCAAATTGTCAGCCACGCCGTTGCTCCTGCACGGGAAATTGATGCAGTGACGGCGTTTATTCTTGGAGGTAAAACGATTTCCGATCTGACAACCTTCACGTCGGCATGCAACCCAGATATCTCATCAGAGCCAAGTGCTGAACCAATTACAATTGCGGCTGAACAGGCACTGCAGAAATTAAAGACTGCTTAGCTTGCGAAGATAGTTTCCCAAGACACAAAAGCCCCCGTTCCAGTAATCTGGAGACGGGGGCTTTTGTTTATATAAAGAAAATCGGCGGCGACCTACTCTCCCACACAGTTGCCCATGCAGTACCATCGGCGCAGGAGAGCTTAACTTCCGTGTTCGGAATGAGAACGGGTGGAGCCTCTCCGCTATGACCACCGATAAAGGGTAATCGGTGAAACGGGTGGTGCTATAAAAAAAGATAATCAAACAGTAGAGTAAAAAACAGCAGCAGCTTAATCAAAAAATATGGATAAGCCGCACGGCACATTAGTATCGGTAAGCTCCACGTGTTACCACGCTTCCACACCCGACCTATCAACGTGGTGGTCTACCACGTGCCTTCAGATGGCCACTACAGCCATGGGATATCTTATCTTGGAGTGGGCTTCCCGCTTAGATGCTTTCAGCGGTTATCCCTGCCGAACATAGCTACCCAGCAATGCCCCTGGCGGAACAACTGGTACACCATAGGTTCGTCCATCCCGGTCCTCTCGTACTAGGGAAAGATCTCCTCAAATATCCTGCGCCCGCAACAGATAAGGACCAAACTGTCTCACGACGTTTTAAACCCAGCTCGCGTACCACTTTAATTGGCGAACAGCCAAACCCTTGGGACCTGCTTCAGCCCCAGGATGTGATGAGCCGACATCGAGGTGCCAAACCTCCCCGTCGATATGGACTCTTGGGGGAGATAAGCCTGTTATCCCCGGAGTACCTTTTATCCGTTGAGCGACGACCCTTCCATGCGGAATCGCCGGATCACTAAGACCTACTTTCGTACCTGCTCGAAATGTCTCTCTCGCAGTCAAGCTCCCTTATGCCTTTACACTCTTCGGCTGGTTTCCAATCAGCCTGAGGGAACCATCGCGCGCCTCCGTTACGCTTTAGGAGGCGACCGCCCCAGTCAAACTACCCACCAGACAATGTCCTGGATCCGGATCACGGACCGCAGTTAGATTCCTAAGATAACAAGGGTGGTATTTCAAGGGCGACTCCATACACACTGGCGTGCATACTTCAAAGTCTCCCACCTATCCTACACATGTTACCTCAAAAACCAATGCCAAGCTGTAGTAAAGGTTCACGGGGTCTTTCTGTCTTGTTGCGGGTAACCGGCATCTTCACCGGTACTACAGTTTCGCTGAGTCTCTGGTTGAGACAGTGGGGAAATCGTTACGCCATTCGTGCAGGTCGGAACTTACCCGACAAGGAATTTCGCTACCTTAGGACCGTTATAGTTACGGCCGCCGTTTACCGGGGCTTCGGTTCGCTGCTTCGCTTACGCTGACAGGTCCCCTTAACCTTCCGGCACCGGGCAGGCGTCAGACCCTATACTTCGTCTTTCGACTTCGCAGAGTCCTGTGTTTTTAGTAAACAGTCGCTCCCCCCATTTCACTGCAACCTACGTAGGCTCATTCATGTATATAAATTCACCATATAGGCACACCTTCTCCCGAAGTTACGGTGCTATTTTGCCGAGTTCCTTAACCAGAGTTCTCTCAAGCGCCTTGGTATTCTCTACCAGCCTACCTGTGTCGGTTTACGGTACGGTCACCATCATGACTAGATACGAGGATTTTCCTGGAAGCAGGGAATCAACCACTTTGCTGTCTAAAAGACATCGTCATCACGTCTCATCGTTATACAAGGACCCGGATTTACCTAAGTCCCCCGACTACACGCTTAAACCGGCTATTCCAACAGCCGGATGGCCTATCCTTCTCCGTCCCCCCTTATCATCAAACATCATGACAGTGGTACAGGAATATTAACCTGTTTCCCATCGACTACGCCTCTCGGCCTCGCCTTAGGAGCCGACTAACCCTGAGCAGATTAACTTGACTACAGGAAACCTGAGGCTTTCGGCGACAAGGTTTCTCACCTTGTTTATCGCTACTCGTGTCAACATAAGCTCTTGTGGAACCTCCAGCACTCCTTTCGGTGTACCTTCTCAGGCGACCACAATGTTCTCCTACCATCCAGAAGCTGATTTAAACCTATTAACTCTACTGCTTGCCCGAGGGTAGTTGCTCGGGATAAATCCCTCGCCACATGTAACTACCACTGTGCGTTCATTAATAAACTTAAATCAGCTTCTGGATCCGTAGCTTCGGTACTATGCTTAGCCCCGTTACATCTTCAGCGCAGATTCATTAGACCAGTGAGCTATTACGCTTTCTTTAAAGGGTTGCTGCTTCTAAGCCAACCTCCTGGTTGTATCTACAATTCCACCTCTTTTCCCACTTAGCATAGTTTAGGGACCTTAGCTGACGGTCTGGGTTGTTTCCCTCTCGACCATGGAACTTATCTCCCACAGACTGACTCCCATACTAGAACTTAACGGCATTCGGAGTTTGATAAGGGTTGGTAATCCGGTGGGACCCCTAGCCTTGTCAGTGCTCTACCTCCGTCAGTCATCATATGAGGCTATACCTAAATATATTTCGGAGAAAACCAGCTATCACCGAGTTTGATTAGCCTTTCACTCCTATCCACAGCTCATCCGAACAGTTTTCAACCTATATCGGTTCGGGCCTCCATCTCGTGTTACCGAGACTTCACCCTGGCCATGGATAGATCACCCGGTTTCGGGTCTACCACATGCAACTAGACGCCCTCTTAAGACTCGCTTTCGCTGCGGCTCCACCTCGCGGCTTAACCTCGCTGCACACGGTAAGTCGTTGACTCATTATGCAAAAGGCACGCCGTCACACTGCATAAATGCATAGTGCTCCGACTGCTTGTAAGCTAACGGTTTCAGTTTCTATTTCACTCCCCTCCCGGGGTTCTTTTCACCTTTCCCTCACGGTACTCGTTCACTATCGGTCATCGGTTAGTATTTAGCCTTGGAAGATGGTCCTCCCAGATTCCCACAAGGTTTCACGTGTCTCGTGGTACTC
>CAXXRX010000002.1:3840000-4485000 GCA_963675545.2 Desulfocapsaceae bacterium | reverse complement strand
GGCGGTGAAACGCTTGCTGCCCTGGTAGATGGAATAGACCCGGCAGTTGTTAAAGGAATGTCGAATGACTGGCTGCGCGAGCGTGTCTCGTATTTTATTGAGCAATTTCTTGCGATCAAGAAGAAGAAACTCGATCCTCTTACCCATCTTTACAGCGGTGAAGTACTCTCTGACATTTTAGGTGCTGTTGACGAGCAGTGGAAATGCCAGGTTATCATTATTGAGGTGAGGCCCCAGGCGAGGTTTCCCAAAGATGTCCTGAATCATGTCAAAAAGGTCACGAGAGCCCTGGAGGAATTTAACAGATCTGGTTTTCCGCTTTTTTATCTTGGCCATTTCTTTTTCGGCTGCATTACTTTCAATAAAGAGCGTGATTTTCTCAAAAAGTTCTGCCTTTCCGTAATCACTTTCATGAAAAACAAAGGGTTCAGGCGTATTCACTGCGGCTGCAGTGGAATTGATAAAGGGGGTACTGATAAAACTGCGCGAGCAGGTAGTGTCGTTCTTGGCCAGGCGTGGACGGCACTTCATGCTGCCTGCAGGAGAGGACCATTTGGTTTCTGTGATTATGAATCACTGGCCCATCCGGAATATTTTCCATTGAACCACGAATCTAGGAGTGTCAGGTCGAAGCTGCAGAGACGTTGGAAAAACAGCCACTGCCACTCCCTGGTGTATTTCGTACCCGACTATAAGCAGGTTAAGGAAGTTGCCGACCTTGTTGTACGCTTTTTCGGGAATCATGAATACGTGGTTGCTGAAAAAGGTTTTTTTGTGATCAGGTGCGACTCGACAGCTGAAGATTCAAGGCAGTGGGCAGAAGAATTGATCAGCAGAATAACCAGTGAACAGGGGAACGGTTTATCACTTTCTGCAGGAATAAGCGGATATCCCTTTCAGGATTATACGAAAACAGAAATTATCAGAAATTGTCAAAAAGCAATTCTGCATGCAGAGTTCTTCGGATACGGGAGTGTGGCTGTTTTTGATGCGCTCAGCCTGAACATCAGCGGTGATGTTTATTATGGAGAGGGTGACCTGGCCGGAGCCGTTCGTGAATACAGACAAGGCTTGAAAATTGATGCCGCCAATATAAATCTTCTTAACAGTCTCGGGGTCACCTATGCCCTTATGAATCGCGCGATCGAGGCACGGCAGATATTTCAGAAGGTACTTGAACTTGAACCATCTAATTTTATGGCATTGTATAATCGTGGCCTCGGTGAGCAGGCAAACCTTGATTACGCCACAGCTGCTTCCTGTTTTCTTGCTGCATTTGAAGCCTTTGATCCCGATGACAGTGATGAGCCAGGGTTGTTGACAGACCTTTTTTACCAGCTTGGCACGGTATACTTTTGCAATGGTGAATACGAAAAAGCTCTGGAATGGCTTGAAAAATGGTATGAACAACAGGATGATAGCAGAGGAAGGGGGAAATGTTGTTGTCCTATCGGGATCAGCTATTATAAACTCGGCCAAACGAACAAAGCAATGACCTGGCTGCAGCGCGCGTTAGCTTTTGCTGAAGACGATGCAGAGGCATTATCCATTCTGGGGTCACTGTATCTTGCTGAGAAAGAAGGTAACGATATTGCCTTGAAGCTGATGGAAAAGAGCCTTGAGCTTGAAAGTGGTAACCGTCAATTCATGCTCAGGTACGCACGGGGCCTCAACGAATGCGGCAGATACACTGAGGCTGCAGCGGTATTGAGCGAGTGCCTGGCGAGCAGAAAATTCAAGGCTGCTGCCTGGCTCGAGTTATCTGTTTCGTTTAAGGGTTTGAAAAAATATAATAAAATGAGATATTATTTAAATAAAATACTTGGAAATGGTTCTGTGCTTCCAGAAATAAAGAAAAAAGCCAAGGCATTGTATTCTGAAATGATCGCAGAAACGGGATGAGTGAAACAGGGCGCAGCGGATTATTTTCATCGAAAATTGTTAATCGTCTGGACTTGTCGACTGGCTTGGGGATACAATGCTTGATAGTGGCACCATAAGTAGAGAGGATCTTGACCTAATTACATGGTGTGCTGATGCTGATCAGGTGGACAGGATTTCATATGGTTCACGAATACAGTTAATCGTACCGGGTAAATCTGGGAGCGAGTGCTCCTGTTTGATCTTTATGTGAGGTGAGTGAATGGCGCAAATCGATGCATTTTTCAAATTAATGAATGATGAGGGTGCTTCAGATTTACACATGGTTGCTGATCAGCAGCCGGTCTTGAGAATTCGCGGAGACATGGAACGGGTCAAGTTCAAGAAGATGGCTAATGAAGAATTAAAGGCCATGCTTTACGAGATTTGTCCGGAAGACAAGATTAAATTGTTTGAAGAAACCGGAGATATTGATTTTGGTTATGAAATCCCCGGTCTGGCCCGCTATCGTTGTAATTTCTTTCAACAAAAATATGGAATTGGAGCGGTTTTCAGGGAGATTCCAAGTGATATCATGAGTTGTGAGCAGCTTGGGCTGCCAAAAGTGATATCACGGCTTGCTCATCTGCCCAAAGGCCTTGTGCTTGTCACCGGTCCGACAGGTTCGGGAAAATCGACAACCCTTGCTGCTATCGTCGATGAAGCCAACAAAACGAGAAAAGACCATATCCTCACAATTGAAGATCCTATCGAGTTCGTGCATCGCAGCCAGAATTGTGTCATCAATCATCGAGAAGTTGGCACCCACACTCGGGGCTTTGGCCAGGCGCTCCGCGGGGCGTTACGTGAAGATCCAGATATCATAATGGTTGGCGAGATGCGTGATCTCGAAACGATTTCACTGGCAATGGAAGCCGCCATGACCGGTCATCTCGTTTTCGGTACCCTTCATACGCTGAACGCGATGAAAACTGTTGACCGGGTTATTGAAATTTTCCCGGCAACCCAGCAGGGGCAGGTGCGTTCAACACTCGCTGATGCCCTGAAAGCCGTCGTATCTCAGACACTGTTCAAGAGGACCGATATCAAGGGCCGGTGTGCAGCTCTGGAGATCCTTATCGCCACTCCTGCGGTTCGTAACCTGATCAGGGAAGGGAAAACCTACCAGATTCTTTCCGCGATGCAGACCGGTAAAAAATACGGCATGCAGACAATGGATGATGCAATCCTCAATTATCTTGAAAAGAAAATGATAAGTTCAGATGATGCGTATTCAAACTCCATTGAAAAGGCTAAATTTCTCAAATACCTGAGAAAACCACCTTCAGATTTTACCGAAGTCTGAGGTACATATTCGCCAGAAAGTCCGTCATTAAGCCGGCCATCAGGACCCTATTTTTCTTCAACAGATGTTTTTACTGAAAAGCTTTTGTCGCTGCCGGTAACCGTTACCGTTCCTGTCTCAACAGTAGAGAGCATTTTAATCCCCCAGATATCGGCTGATTCCCGCGTGGTTTCAGCCGGGAACAATCCACTCCTGCGTTTGCCTGCGGACACGACCATGTAGCGAGGCTTAACAGCTTTTAGAAATTCCCGGGAATTCGATGTGGCGGAGCCGTGATGAGGAGAGAGGAGTATGTCATGGTGAAGCTTACTTTCTGCACCGATCAGCTCCTGTTCTCTTACCGAACTGATATCCCCAGGAAATAAAACCGAAAATTCTGGTGTCTGTAAACTGATAATGAGACCCTTGTCATTGTTTTCGGTTGTCGTTCTGGTTTTACTCATCTGCTCTCCCAGATGAGCAGACCGGTCACTATCAATAACTGAAAGCGATGCGTAGCCATCAGTAATAAAGACCCCGTCACCAGGATATTTGACGTCTATACCATGCTCAAGAGCTTCTGCAACAAGCTGTTGATAAGCCGGTTTTTCCGACTGGTTTGCCGGAAGCCATAATCGTGCTGGTCGAAATCTTTTTAAAAGTGACGGGATTCCATTGTAGTGGTCGGCATCTGCATGAGTGAGGACGATATCGTCTATAACGCCGACCCCTTGAGCCCAGAGGTAGGGTGCAACGATCTTTTCACCGCAGTCAAAACCGGGTGTTGTCGTCGCTCCGGCATCAATGATTACCGTTCTGCCTCCGGCCAGTTGCAGCAGGCTTGAACTTCCCTGGCCGACATCAATGAAAGACACTGAATGTGCTGTTCGGAATCTCGCATTTAACCCTGTGAGTGGAAGAAAAAAAAGAGCCAGCGTTACCGCAGCGGTTAGACAGGAGATTGATTTAATACGATTTGAGGCGGTTGAAAGGACAACAAGAAGAGAACCATAGTAAAGAATGATCAATACCATATCCAGGTCTGGCAGCCACAGCACACTCAAAGGCAGCCTGTTGAGAAAACCAAGGTAAACGGAAACGATATCCAGAGACCAGGTACCGGCAGCCAGAAGAGTTTGAGCCAATGGTGGATGGATAAACATGAACGGTATGGAGAGGAATCCGCAGGGGAGTGTCCAGAAACAGATGAGCGGTTCAACGAGCAGATTTGCAGCCAGGGTGACGGTTGAGAGTTGATGGAAGTGATAGATCAGCAGCGGCAGCGTTCCGACGGTTGCGCTGACGGTTACAGCTGCAAGTTGGAGAACCCGGTGAATAATGTATCTAAACACTCCGTTGCCACGTTCATAGTGACGAAAAAATGGTAGACAGCTCAGTATCCGAGGAGTCATCAGGATGATTGAAATGACCGCGGTAAAAGAGAGCTGATAAGATGCTGAGCGTATTGATTCGGGATCGACAATTGTAATTACCAGTGCGGCGGCAGCTAGAATAGTGAGATGGGATTTCGGGCGATTGACACAGAAGGCGAGAATAAACATCAGCGACATGATGAAGGATCTGAGAACCGGGGTATTCGAACCGGCAAGAAGGGTATAAGCAAGTAGCGGAACTACGCAGAGCAGCAGTGAAAGTTTTCGGACATCAACGCGGTGAATGAGACGGATTGATAATCGAGTCAGATAAAAAAACAGGGAAAAGAGGAAAAAACCGAGCAGAGCCATGTGTAATCCGGATATGGCCAGAATGTGCATAACCCCCGTCTGTTTGAATATCTCGAGTATTTCAGGTGATACTGAAGATTTGTCACCCAGCAGCAGTGCCTGATAAAGGGCGGCATGATCTTCAGGAAGCGCTGTGAACAGAAAACCTGATATAGCCGTTCTTGTTTTTTCTGTTACATGGGAGAGTCTGGCTGCAGGACCAGAACGAAGCGGTGAGTCAATTTCATGGATTAACATCGGGGAGCGGATGGTCCCGGTGAGGTAGATGTTTCTTTCTGCAAGATAGTTTGCATAATCAAAAAGTTCTGCTGATTTTGCAGGATCAGGCCGTTTCAGTGTTGCCCTGAGGACCAGCTGGTCCCCGGGGGTTATCGATTTCGGCCAGGGGCCATCGTACTTCAGCAGAACCATCCCCGAAACCGGGGTCAGGAGTTCATCATCTTTTTTCCTCAAGAAGGTTGAAGCAATGACAATTTTCTTTTCGTTCCTGTTCCCGGTGACCATCCTGGCAAGTGTTCCTGTCAGCACAGCTTCCTGTGGGATTTCAATGTGATGTGAGACGTCGTCTGCAGCCGGTGTATCACCGTTGCTTCTCGTGCCATGGCAGTAGCCGGTCAGCAGAAAACAGCCGCAGAGCAGGATGAGTGATGCGCCATGAAAGCCAAGAAATGCCAGCAGTGCAGCGAAAAAGACACAGATGCCCGTAAAAAGCAGGGGCAGGAGAGAATAGGATGGGAAATGAAAAGACAGCGTGACCCCGGCAATAAAACAAATAGTCAGCGATAACAGAAGATACTGTTTGAATTGGTTATAAAATTCAGTAATCACAGATAATTGTTAATGAGTTCAAGGTGCGTGGGGACAACATTTCGGTAGTGGTCCATATAATGGGCGGCATGAGTACCGCTGGATTTTCGAAACTGGTCGGAATCGATCAGTTTTTCAAGTACATCCAAAAGGCCTTTTTTATCTGAGACCTGAAAGGCGGCCCTGTTTTCGACGAGTTCCCGGCTGATTTCATGAAAGTCATTCATGTAGGGACCGAATATGGTGGGAATACCAAAAGAGGCCGCCTCCAGGGGATTGTGCCCGCCTTCAGGTACGAGACTGCCACCGATGAAGGCAATGTCGCTTGCCCGGTAAAGACCGGCAAGGTCACCGATCGTGTCGACCAGCAGGACGTCTTCAAGTGAATCCGGAGCCTGTGAATAGCGTCTAGTGGAAAAACCGAACGTGTCGGCAAGAGATATGATTTCTGCTGTCCTGGACGGGTGACGCGGTGCGATGGCAAGCGTCAGTTGATGGTTTTGTGAGCGCAGCTCCCGGTATGCTTCAAATAGGATTTCTTCTTCTCCGGCGTGCGTGGAACCGCAGAGCAGCAGCAGCTTATTCGCGGGTACGGTAAATGGTAGTGTCGTTTTCAGGGTCGTAGCCGTACTGGATTGATATTTAAGGTTTCCCAGGGTTTTTACTTTATCTCTGCTGATGCCGAGCTGCAGCATGTTGTCAGCATCAGTTTGAGTCTGCATGCAGAGTTCTGTAAACGTATTGAACATTGGTTTGAAAAAAAATGAAAAGCGCCGGTATCGATTCATTGATGTCTTTGAAATCCTGCCATTAACCAGTATTGTCGGTATGTTTCTGTCCCGAAGGCAGCCGAGTACATTCGGCCAGAAATCCGTCTCCACAAGGATGAAAAGATCAGGTTGTATGTGTTTGATAAATTTTTTTACGATGAACGAAATATCAAGCGGAAAGGGAATAATGATATCTGCGAGCGCACTGATTTTGTCTTCCGCGAGCTTTCTGCCGCTCGAGGTTGTTGCCGAAAAAACAATGCAGGTTTCCGGATACCTGCTGATGAGTCCATGTATCAGGGGGATTGCAGACGTCGTTTCACCTACAGACAGCGCATGTATCCACACGACCGGCCCTTTTTTATCGCTCGTGGGATATGATGTGAGTCCCCGGCCGAGTCGTGGCCAGAGGGTCTGCCATTGCTCTTTCCTGGTAAAATAGATATACGGAAGAACGAGGACAAGCAGCGGTGATAAAAGCAATTGTAAAATATTATAAAATAGTCTCATGAATTTATAATATTTACTGAATATCTGAAAATATATCCATACTGGATATCAGATAATATGATCCTTTCAACGTTTTAATGGTATTCATGCCTGCCGGGGAATTGTTATGAATATTGTCCTGTTCGAATCATCCGAGATAATTGAGAATCATGTTGTTTTCCAGGATGAACGTGCAAAACACATTGTCAAGGTTCTCAGGGCCGCGCCTGGTGACTCGATTCGTATCGGTGTTGTTGACGGGTTGAGCGGATATGGCGTAATTACCGGGTTAGAGCGCAGGCCTCCCTACCGGGTTGAAATGGACATCTCACTGGATGAGATTCCTCCGCCGCCTTCCTGTGTTGATATTGTTCTGGCGTTGCCGCGGCCGATCATGTTTAAGCGGGTCTTAAGTCAGGCAACGTCACTGGGGGTGAAAAATTTTCATATCGTCAATGCTTCCAGGGTTGAAAAAAGCTATTGGGACGCCTCTGTCATTTCTGAAAGCATCTATCACAATCATTTGCTGAGAGGACTTGAGCAGGCGGTTGACACACGGCTGCCGAACGTGTTCTTTCACAGGAGTTTCAAAACGTTTATCGAGTGTACCATTCCTGAATTAAAAACCGGGTATGGTTGTCTGATTGCCGCTGATCCGCGTTTTCCCTGCCTGGCGCTGCCGAAGGGCACAGAGAAAACAGGTCGTGTCCTGTTAGCCGTGGGGCCTGAAGGTGGATGGCTTGATTATGAAATTGAAAAGATGCTGAACTCCGGGTTTATGGGGGTTGGCATCGGTACCAGGATCCTCAGAGTTGATACTGCCGTCATTGCGCTGCACAGTGTGCTGGCAAACATGTATTGCTGAGAATCTACATTAGCGTCCGGACTCCCTGTCATTAAAAAACAGATAGATCTCTTGAGCCAGGGCCGGACCGATTCCGGTTACACCTTTCAGGTCTTCGATCGAGGCACGGGAGACCTGCTGCAGGCTGCCGATTGTCTTGAGCAGTTCCTTCTTTTTTTTCTGACCGATTCCGGGTATCTGGTCAAGCAGGGAGGACAATGTCTGCTTCCGTCTGAGTGTGCGATGAAAAGTAATCCCGAAACGGTGAGCCTCGTCTCTGATTCTCATCAGGTAGAGAAGAACCGGATTGTGAGCGGGAAGTACTATCGGGTTTTTTCTGCCCGGCCGATAGAGCTTTTCCCCCTCATCATCCCGCTCCTTGGCGATTCCCAGCAGATTAAGACGCTTACCGAGTTTGAGTTCGGTGGCCACGGAATCGGCAATGTTGAGCTGGCCCTTGCCACCGTCTACCATGAAAAGATCGGGTAAATCATCATCTGCCAGGGCCCTGGAGAATCTTCTTTCTATGACCTCTCTCATCATCGCGTAATCATCAGGCCCCTGTACTGTTTTGATCCTGTAGTGACGGTAGCTTGCTGTGTCGGGCTCCCCGGACATATAACTGACCAGTGAACCGACCGCCAGGCTACCGCTGATGTTGGATATGTCCAGACATTCGATACGCTGGGGAGCGGTCGGCAGGTTCAGTTTCTTCTGCATAGTTTTGCAAAGATCCTGCCATGAACGTTTTTTGTTCTGCTGTTCATCGAAGAGTTGCCGGGCATTGGCGTGCGCCATGCGGACCAGTTCTTTCGGCTCAGCACGTTGAGCAACGCTCAGCGTGACGGTTCGTGCGGACAGGTCGGAAAGCCGTTCGGCCATCAGTGCCCGGTCTTCAAAATCATGCGGCAGGAGCAATTCGGCAGGTGGCGGGCTGGATTCGTCATAGATCTGCTTCAGCACCTGCGAGAGGATCGCCTGATCGTCTCCGTAGGGGTCTTCGAGGAAAAATCGACGACTTCCCCCGAGGATGCCTTTTCTGATATATAACAAAGCAACGGAGACCGAGACGCCCTGTCGATAATAGCCAAAAACATCCCTGTCTTTACGGGTATGTGAAAGCACAATCTGTTTTTCAAGGGTTTTATCGAGGGCTCCGATACGATCCCTGAGTAATGCTGCCTTTTCAAATTCCTGCAGTTCAGCTGCTTTCATCATTTCATCTTTCATCTGCCTGGTCAGCTGTCGGTTGCGGCCCTCCAGGAACATGATCACCTTGGCGACCATATCCTGGTATTGATGAACGTCTGCTTTACCGGTACAGGGGGCAAGACAATTGCTCATCTGGTGATTCAGGCAGGCTCTCTTTCGTGGTTTCAGAGCAGCGCCTTTGCATCTCCTGAGCGGAAACAGTGAGGAAAGGAGCTTGAGGGTCGACCACATTGCCGATGACGAAGAGTAGGGGCCAAAATACCGGGCCCCATCCCGTTTTTTTCTGCGGGTCATAAAAACCCGTGGCCATTCTTCCTGCACAGTAACCTTGATAAACGGATAGGACTTGTCGTCGCGCAGAATAACGTTGTATTTGGGACGGTGTTTTTTTATTAAGGATGATTCAAGGATGAGCGCCTCTTTTTCCGTGTTCGTCATGATCGTGTCGATCTTTTTCACCTGCCTGAGCATTACGGCGGTTTTGCTGTGCTCGGGTCCGGAAAAATGAAGATATGATGACAGGCGTTTGAACAGATCTTTTGCCTTGCCGACGTAAAGCACGGAAGATACCTTGTCGAGCATCAGGTAAACCCCGGGTGCATGCGGGATTGATGAAAGAAATTCCTGGTCTAACATGCGTGAAATTGCTCTAATACAAAAGGTGTGGGCATTTGAGTACGCTCAGTCCGGCAGTACCAATTGACGATTGACAAACAGTAAGACGGCCTGCATATATTTCCAGAGTGAACGATACTTTTGATTCCCGGGGTACGCTGATTCAAGAATGAATTTTTTCCATAAAATTGCAATAGATCGTTTTCACCCGAGCTATGTTTCCGGCTGGTGTTACCACCGTTTTGCAAAAAAGAAAACTCTCACGCTCTGTTTGAGAGTCAAAGACCGGATTGTCAGCAAAACCACAGCGAACCTGTTCAGGGAGGATCTCCTTGAACTCGGCCTGCACCCGACAGGGAAATGCGGGTTTGAACTGATTATCGACCCTGCAGCTGTCTGTAACGGCCGGCAGGCGTATATACTGACACTTGAAGACTCAAAACGTCCGCTTGCAGTCTTGAACCACGGAGAAAATGAACGGCACTGGGGCCAGCGTATCCGGGGATTAATCAGTTCTTCACTGTCTGTGTTTTCCGGCTCAAGGCCGCGGATTGTCTTCATGCATATCCCCAAAACGGCGGGAACATCTTTTAACACGCATAGTTCCAAGATATTTCAGCGCAGAGAAATATCTACCCATATAGAACTTGAAGATCAATCACACTATCACATTCTTGCCCGGGATAAAAAATATCTGTCGGGCCACCTGCGCTTCGGTGTACTGAAAGACTTTTTCGGTGATCAGGATTTCAGGTTTTATACGATCGTCAGGGAGCCATATGGCCATCTGCACTCCCACTTGAAGTGGATGATAAAGACTGCAACGTCTGACAGCGATAATTATTTCAAATACAGCAACCGGGTTATTTATGATCTCGGCAGAAAACTGTCGGGAGTTGCGTTTGATCACGCTTCAGGGATAATGGATTTTGTCGGCAACCTTGATGAAGTCGAAGCTCGATTTTTCGACAATATGCAGACCCGATACTTTTGTGATCATGAGATTTCCCGGATGACGGAAGTCGATTTCAGACAGGCGCTTGACAATACGAAAAGATTCAGCCTGATTGGCCTGACGGAAGAGTACGACAGTTTTTTTGCAAAATTTATCAAGCAGAACAGCCTTGCGGACACACAAATAACCAGACAGCTGAACAGGTCCCTTGATCCACCATTGTTTGACGCTGCCGACCCGGTGGTACGCAGTGCGCTGCTGCCTCTTGTACAGTATGACCTGCAGCTCTATGAGGAGGTAAAAAAAGGCTGGTGATCTACCGGTTGAGTCTGGCTCTATCCCTGGGCAGGTTAATCAGGGTAATAGTCCGGGCCTTTCATTATTTACCGGCACCCGCAAACAGAGTATTGTTGAGCGGCTGCGATAACACACATCATTAATCTGAAACCATCTTATATGCTATGGCCGTCAAGGTAAGTGTAATCATTCCCTGCTACAATCAAGGCAACTACGTCGGCGAGGCTGTTGACTCCGTTCTTGCCCAGACCTATCGGAATCTCGAGATAATTATCGTCAATGACGGCTCGACAGATGAACAGACCGGCACGATCCTGGAGTCTTTCCAGGGTGGCAAAACGAGCGTGATAACAACCGGGAACCAGGGGCTGGCTGCAGCGAGAAACACGGGGATTGCGGCAGCTGCCGGCGAGTACATACTGCCGCTGGATGCCGATGACCGTATCGCACCGTCTTATATCGAACAGGGCGTCAGCCTGCTCGACCGTGAATCCGCGGTTGGAATTGTCTACAGCCGGGCCATGCTTTTCGGCGCGGTAACCTGTGAGTGGAATTTGCCGCGCTACAGTCTTCAAGAAATGCTCAGGGACAACATTATTTTCTGTTCAGCGCTGTTCAGACGTTCAGACTGGGAAGCGGTCGGCGGCTACGACACCGGTATGGTCTACGGCTGGGAAGATTATGATTTCTGGCTGTCCCTTATCGAGCGAGGCCGTGAAGTCCGACAGCTGGATGCTCAGCTGTTTTTCTACCGGGTCCTGGCCGATTCGATGGTCAGGACGAAGGAGAAGTGGCAGAAAATCGAAATGTTTACAAGAATTTATCATCGGCATCAAGCATTTTTCAGCAGCAACATTGCCACCTGGATAGAAAACCTTGTCGATGTGCGGGAGCCTTATTTCAACAGTCGACTCTACGTTGATAACGGCAGTGGTTTCAACGAAACTGACAGTATCAGCAGGAAGGTCACACGTGGAGAGCACCGTGTCAGTTTCGATGTCAGTCAATTTGCATCTCCGCGCAACTATCGTTTCGACCCGATTGACTGCAGCGCCTACGTACGTGTTGAGCAGGTAGTTCTCAGGGATAGTGACGGCAAGAAGACAGAAATCGACGTGGCAACGCTGGCAAGCAATGCCGTCTGTCGCAACACCAATCTCTTCATGTTTTCAGACCCGGACCCGCAGATTGGTATCCCTGTCGTTGAAGCTGCCGGGAAGCATCAAAGCCTGGAAATCAGGTTCACCGTAGTCTCTGTCGGCGAAGACTCTCTCAGGGACATTATTGATTACCAGAAAGGCGCTGAATGCCGGACAATCTCCGCCAGGGTAAAGCGCTGGTGGCGGTCCTCAACCGCAGGTCGACACTGAGATGGGAATGGAACTCGGGCGGTTGAAAAGTATGATCAGGACAATTATGCTGATCATGCGCAACAAGGAGGTTAGACTTCTCTTCCACCTGTCGTCCATTGACCATGACTACCTTGCAGCCTCGCGGAAATTAAAAAAGAGTGGTTGGGAAGGCTCACTGCATCCACTTTTCGACCCTGAATATTATCGCTTTCACTACCTTGATCCATCCTTTTGCGGCAATTCCTTCGTTCACTTCCTGAGCACAGGCTATAAAAGAAGACACCGGCCGGGTCCTTTTTTTGACTATGATGTCTATCAGCAGTCGACGGGCTGGCATCCCGGCATGGGAAATCCACTCAAACATTATCTTGTCGGAGCAAAACAATGGCCCAGGCCCGGTATATTTTTTGATGGCGACTGGTATAGAGACAAAACACCGGCACTGCGGAAAAGTGAACTTGACCCGGTAAGACATTACAAACTCTATGGGTGTTTCGAGGACAAGAGCCCAACCCCGCACTTTGATCCTCGGTTTTACAGGAAATGCTCAGAGGCAAGCCTGGTTCCAGAGGATGCGCTGAGTCATTACCTGACGTATGGACTCGATAAAGACACGCCCCCGGGTCCGTTTTTCGACCCAGCCTATTACCGCAGGTGTTACCATTCTGAGCTCGGGAGCTCCTCTCCTCTTGAACATTATCTGCGGGAAGGAGTCCACCGGGGTAATTATATCGCGGAAAACATTGAACGCCTGAAAGGTAAACCGCGTATCTCGATAATCGTTCCGGTTTTCAACCCCGACCCTGCCTTACTCAACACCTGTATTCGCTCGGTACTGTTCCAACAGTATCCGCACTGGCAGCTCTGCCTTGCAGATGACGGCAGCAGCCGTGAAGGAACCAGAGAACTACTTGACTACTGGTCAGGCCTCGACACGCGTATAGCTGCCGTCTTCCGTGAACAAAACGGTGGAATTTCCCATGCGACAAACAGTGCCGCCGCACTTGCCGATGGGGAGTATCTCGGCTTTCTTGACAATGACGATGAGCTTGCTCCGGACTGTCTCTATCATATAGCGCAGGTTATCGCCGATGAGCTCCCGGACATTATTTATACCGATGAAGATTTAATCGGTGATGACGGCAGAAGATTTTCAGTGTTCCGCAAAGCGGGTTTCAACAGGACTCTTCTTTACTCCCATAACTACATCACCCATTTTGTCGTGGTCTCAAAACAACTATTTGGTGCCTGCAGCGGTTTCCACCCACGCTTTGACGGCGCACAGGATTTTGATTTCATGCTCCGGGCGAGTGAACGAGCAGGCACTATCAGGCATATCCCGAGGGTGCTCTATCACTGGCGGGCAACCAAGACGTCTACAAGTATCAATCATGATCAGAAAGGCTACGCGCACGAAGCCGGCAGACAGGCACTGCAGGGCTGTTTTGAGCGCAACAGTATTGAGGTGAGCGTTCATGACGGCGATATCAATTATTCGTACAGGGTAAAAAAGCAAATTGGATTTCAGCCATCGATTTCGGTTCTGATGTGGAGTGAAGCAGAAGGCAATGATTCCCTTCTGCTGCAGCGGATGAAGGCAGAAACACTCTATGACAATTGTGACTTTATCTTGATTAACGCTGCTGAAATACAAGAGCCGGGTTCAGGAGGCCGTCTTGAAAAACTTCCCGGTGAACGGCTCTACCAAGTCGGTGCCGAACCTGATGAGACAAAAGCCAGGGGCTTTGCCAGGGCAGTTTCTTTATCTGAAAGTGATTATCTCGTCTTTCTCGACTCTTCGGTTGTATCTGTTGACGGCGGCTGGCTGGACGAACTTGTCAGCCAGATGATACTGCTGCAGGCCGGCTGTGTCAGCGGACGTGTCAGTTATTCCGGAGGAGATGGCATTTCCTATACGCTGCCTGATGTGGATTCGGCATCAGCAGGCTACTACCGGGATTTTCTCACCAGCTGCTCACGGCACCTCAACGGCCTCCACCACCAGCAGCAGATTCGTTTTGCATCCTGGGATGTCTGCATTCTGCGCCGCTCTGAATTTGAGCGGCTGGGAGGGTTTGATCATCAATGCTATCCTACCCTGTTTGCGATGACCGATTTTGCGCTGCGAGCATCTGAAGATGGGCTGGGAACTTTCTACACCCCGTATGCCAAGGTTTTCTGCGACGAGTCTGCCGGAGAACGGACGGGAGGAGAGACGACGGAGAGCCAGGAAGAGAAAAGACGGTTTCAGCAGGCCTGGAAGAAATTGCTTTGCCAGGGAGATCCGTATTACAATCTGGGGGTACTCGACGATAACAACATTGACACAGAGCGCTTTGCGGCCTGGTTTACCGGTGAGAATTGAAAAAGGAAAGTCTTGACTTGAGAGCGTAATTTCATTAGGTAGATCACCACTTCGCAGTCTCGTACATGTTCTTTTCCGCACCAGTCTGTTGTCATCTGAGAGGATGTGGAAACAAATCCACAGAGAAGGTATAGAAATGAGTTCACCGCTCATATCCGTCGTCATTCCAGCCTATAACCATGAGCGCTTTGTCGGTGAGGCTGTGGAGAGTGTTCTCAGGCAGAGCTGCGACGACCTGGAACTGATTGTCGTCGATGATGGATCGACTGACAGTACCGCAGAAATAGTGCAGGGATATCAGGACAATCGTCTGCACTATTATTTTCAGGAAAACCAGGATGCCTATAATACGATTAACAGGGGTATCAGCCTGGCTGCAGGAGAGTATATCTCAATTCTTAATTCAGATGACGTGTATGAGCTTACCAGGCTAGAAAACCTGCTGAAGATACTTGAGCGCAACGACTGCGTGTGCACCTTCAGCGATGTCATCCCAATTTCAGACGATGGCCTGCATTTTACTGCCCCCGAGTTCGGCTGGAACCAGTGGCATAAAAAAAACCGTGATTTTTATTTTTCCTGTGGTGATCTCTATACAGCCTTTCTGAAAGGGAATTTTATGGTTACCACATCGAATCTGTTCATGACTTCAGCTGCCGCGAAAAAAGTCGGACCCTTCTGTTCCCTTCGCTACCTGCACGACTATGATTTCATTTTCCGGATGATGAAGACCTTTCCCGGTCAGGTTTATTATGCCGACACCCTGCAATTGCTCCGTTACCGGATTCACAGTGGCAATACCCTGAGCGAGGCTGCAATCATCGGCAGGGAACAGGACCAGGAACTGATCAGAAAATACCTGCTGGCAGTGATCCCTGACTCGCTGCACGCGTATGTGGAGGCCGGAAGTGATCGGCTGGTTGAACTGGAGCAGGAGTTGTGCAGGGTGCGCATGCAGCTTCATCCTGTCAAAGAAGGGGGTGTCCGGCCGGCACTCAAAAACCTGCAGCATGAAGTAAAGAACTGGCTTGCAAAAATGGTCCTCAGGAGGCAGTAGTAGCGTTTAGACCTATGGAGTGGCAAACATTCTATTCACTGGAAAAACTCATTCAGAAAGGCAGGGAACGTGCGGACCGCTGCGACGTCGTGAGTTTCGATCTATTTGATACCCTGTTCATCCGCAGAATCCACGATCCCGATCTGGTAAAATTACCGGTGGCCCGCTATATTGCGGCATGTGCCACCCGAATTGGTATTGAAATTTCCTGGCAGAAGGTCCAGAAAATAAGAGATGCCAATGAACAGAACCAGCGCAAAGAGACGGGATTAACCTTTGAGGACCGGGAAGCATGCTATCCGGTTTTCATGGAAAAGAGCCTCCAGCAGATCTTTGCCGACCGCTACACGGACCAGTTGCTTGATGACGTAACGAGCTATGAGCTTGAAATGGAGAGCAGCATGCTCGTTCCCCGGGGAGCACTTGTTGACTGGCTTGCTGAACTTCATGCAGGCGGTAAAAAGATATACATATTATCCGATATCTACCTGCCGTCCCGACATTTGAAAACCCTCGCCCGGCGTGGTGGTTTTCTGCACTACACGGATGAAATTGTTTCCTCAGCCGACTCCTTTCTTGCCAAGGCTTCAGGCAAGGCGTTTCCCCTGGTCCAGGAGCGATTCGGACTTGATCCGTCGTCCTGGCTGCACATCGGGGATAATCCGTTCTCGGACGGCCTCAGGCCGGCGCAGTTCGGGATACAGGCTCTCGTGCTCAATGATGTGTCGGAAAAACAGCGCAAATCACTTATCAAGAGATACGTCAATTACAGCAGGGGCAATATTTTTTACAGAGGGCGGGCGCTGCATCAGCTGATGCTTCCCCATGAGGGCGAAAATGTCCCACAGCCCGAACTCTACGGCGAGGGATACAACTTCCTGGGGCCGTTGATCGGCGGGTTTGTCCAGCATATTGCCGAGGAGTGTCGAAGACTCGGAATCACGAAAGTTTTTTTTCTTTCACGTGAAGGCTACACCTTTAAAAAAGTCTGGGAACAATGTATGCCGCTGCTCTTTCCGGACGGTATTCTTCCTGAAATTGACTACCTGTATGTCAGCCGAATGGCGCTTGCCGGAGCCGGATGTGCCGAAGAGGGTCTTACCCGAGGCAGTGTGAGTATTGCCTTTCTCCCTCCCGGTAATCGTGATTTTCGCGATATTGCCAGAATATTTCAACTCGACCTTGAATCGCTGGAGCCTCATCTTTCGCGTCATCACCTGACAGCAGAAACCTGCCTGGTGCCCCGTCACGAAGGGTTTGAGAAAACCAACCGGTTGCGTCTGATGGAATTGCTTGATGACGAGCATTTTCAGCAGGAGATCAGATGCCAGAGCCGTTCAAAAGGACGTGCTTTGCACCGTTATCTTGAAGAGATGCAGTTTTTCGATCACCAGCAGGTGGCTATCGTTGATATCGGCTGGCTTGGGACAATTCAGCGATTTCTCTACACTGCAGTCAAAAACCGGGCGGATTGTCCGCGTCTTCATGGGTTTCTTTTCGGAGCCACCAGAGGGGTTAAGTATCCTGAAGATCTGAGAAATTCCATCCAGGGTGTCATTTATGACCGGAATCGTTTCGATCTGGCCGCCAGCACCATACTCTATGCCCGGGATGTATTTGAAGAGGCCTGTCGGGCACCCCATCCGACACTTGATGGCTATGAATTGACAGAAGGTGGATATCGACTCAGGTTCAGGCGGGAAGATGATGAAACCGGCCGCGCCGAGAAGGAGCAGGATGCCTATTTTCACCCGCTTCAGCAGGGCATTGTTGACGCCGCCTCACGCTTTGGCGCAGCGTCGGCATTACTCGGATACAGCCTTGATGACTATCGACCATGGTTTCACTATCTCATGACTGCCAAAATGGCGTTTCCAAAGTCTTCTGAAGTGACAACAATCCGTCACAAACACCACCTGGACGATTTTCATGGCCGCCATATTCCGCAGAGCAGCAAACACAAAGAGCGTAAGCAGCTGTGGAACGCTCCAGTGCTGAGCCTCTATTGCAGCCCTTTGTTGCGGCTTCGCTATTTCTGGCGTCATATCAAGGATGTTCTGAGGAGCTGAGATGAAACGATTGTTTACCAGAGAATTCGATATATCCGGGAACACGATGTATCGTGTTGTAAAGATCGGGATACTCAACAAGTTCATACCGCTCGGTAATTTTAAACAGGGACCGGGTCTGCGTCCGGCATGCACGCTCCTCGTTCTGCATATGTTCGGAAAGCCCCTGTTCTGGTGCTCAACACGTTTCAGGCGACATACACAGTACCTGCGCCTGAGAATACTCAGGAAATGATATGATTGAAGAAACCGGACGTGATTCGCTGCAGTGGAGAATCTTTGCTGTTTTTCTCTGTGTACTGGCCTGCTCCTACTATTATATTTTTTTCATGGACCGGGCGCAGGTACATCTTGAAATAGAGGTGAGTCAAAAAACCCATTTTAAAATTTACTGGGCTGATGAAAAAAAGCAGTTCTCTGAAAAAAACAGCGCTGCTCACCTGCTTTCCCCGACCCGGACTACCTATGACTTTTCGATTCCCCGCCTGAAGGGCTATACCTGGCTGCGTTTCGACCCGATCCATTACAGTGGGGAGGCTGTTGTCAAGAGTATCAGTCTTTCCCGGCCGGGATATGAATCCATCACGGTCAATTTCGACGCCTTACTGCCTGCCAATCAGATTGACGATATGAAACAAGTCAGTGGAGGGGCGCTGCGATTCTTGGCGTCTGGCACGGATCCTTACTTTCTCTATCCACTGGCCTTTGAAAAAGTGTCGTCTCAATGGCCACGTCACCTTCTCATGATGGCATTGATCTCTCTGATCATCGTTTTTGTTGCCGCCTGCTGCTCACCGCTGCGCGCAGATTTTGCTTTTGTGCCGATAATGCTGGCCATGGCACTGGTGTTAATCATGACGATGGCTCAGGTCAGTGCGAGAAATGTCCACCCCGATGAATATGTTCATCTCGCTGCGACTGAATACTATAAAACCAACTGGCTTCCACCTGCCATTGAAGATGAGGCAATCGAGGATACCTACAGCGTTTATGGTGTTTCCAGGCTCAATAATGGCGAGATTTACTATTTACTGGCTGGAAAGGCCGCACTGTTTTTTGAAACCCTGAATATTCCAAAGCTGCTGTCGCTGAGGCTTTTCAACGTGTCGCTGTTTGCGCTCATCGTCCTGTATAGCATCTATTCAGTACCCGCCCGGGCGGTGGCGCTGCCGTTTCTGATTTCGCCGGAGGTCTGGTATGTTTACAGCTATTGCACCTCTGATGCGTTTGCCCTGTTCATCTGCTTTCTGGCCGCCTGCGAACTTGTCAGGCCGGCGTCCATTCTCAACAGGGCACTGGAATCGGAATCGCTGATGAGAAGAATAGTGCCGGTACTGGTATTATCATTATTGCTTGGCATGCTTTTTCTACTCAAGAAAAATTATTATCCGTTTATCGTTCTCTTCTACATTTGTCTGTTCTGGCGTATTTTCAGCTCGGAAGACGAGCCATCCAGCCGTTTATCAAAGATATTTCCCATCATCATGATCACGGTCCTGGCTCTGGGCTTTGCCGGCATCAGGATGGGCATGGATTATTATGTGAATGGCCATGATCGCCAGGAAAAAATCCTGGCCATGCAGGAAAAAACAGCCGGAGACAACTATAAGCCGAGCACTCCGCTGTCGGAAAAACCCATCGGTCTTTATAAAAAGGCTCGCGGTATTCCGTTGAAATCATTAATCGTCAAGGACAAGTGGTTTGCAAAGACATTTAATACGGGGTTTGGTATGTACGGTTATTTTACCATTGCCGGACCCCAGATCTATTATCAGCTGGCGCGGTGGTTTGCGCTGGCACTGCTGATCTATGTGTTCACAATCGTTGTCGTTCGTGGCTCCTCCGGAGATCACGTTCTTGCAGCTGCTGTAGCAGTGCTGTCAATTGCTTTGATAGGTGTTTCACTGCACCATTCCTGGACTATGGATTTTCAGGCACAAGGGCGCTATCTTTTCCCGATTCTGAGCATGTTCGGGGTGTTGCTGGGGAGATGCCGAACCTGTTTTGGCGGCAGAGTCTCCGCCCTGTTGATCAGTCAGCTCTATTTCCTTGGCCTCTGTTCTTTTATATTCATAGCAATCATGAATATCCCGCACCCGTAAAAAACAGTTAGTGTGTTTTGAGCTCGCTGGCTCAGTGCTTAACAGCCAGTGCAGCGCTGAACAGTTCCTGAGTATACGGTTTGACCGGGTTTTCAAAAAGGTGCCGGGACGGGCCTGATTCAATGATTTTTCCGTCTTTCATGACGATGATCTGGTCCGATACCGCCCGGATCACTCGTAAATCGTGGGAGATGAAAATGTAGGTGAGGTTGTACTTCTTCTGCAGAGCCTGCAGGAGGTCGATAATCTGGGTCTGAACGGTCATGTCGAGCGCCGAGGTTGGTTCATCGAGAATCAACAGTTCCGGCCGGAGAATAATCGCCCTGGCTATGGCAATTCTCTGGCGTTGCCCTCCGGAAAACTCATGGGGGTAACGAGAGGCAAGGCTGTTGTCAAGTCCGACTTCTTCGAGGACTTCTGCGACCCTGTTATGTCTTGCGTCGCTGTTCAGCTCTTTGTGGTGCACGCGGAGTCCTTCGCCGATAATCTCACGAATCGTCATTCGTGGTGAAAGCGAGGAGTAGGGGTCCTGGAAAACGATCTGCATTCTATTGCGGTAAGGGCGTAGCTGCCCGGCAGTCATCGCCTGGAGATCGTCGTTCTTGAAATATATTTTCCCCGTGCTTTTTATGAGCTTCAGAACGGCCAGACCAAGTGTCGTTTTACCCGAACCGGATTCTCCGATGACACCGCAGGTTGTACCCTGTTCAACGCGCATGCTGACGTCGTCAACGGCACGAATATGCGAATAGTTTCTCCTGATCGGTGATGCCCATCCCTGGGGAATCTTGAAATGGCAATTGAGCTGTTCCACGGTGAGAAGTGCTGATGTTTCTTTCTTTTCGGTCACACGACTGGTCGGAATAGCAGCCAGTAACGTTTTAGCGTATTCGGATTCAGGCTCTGTAAAGATTTTATGGGTGCTGCCGGATTCAATAATTTTTCCGGATTTCATGATATAAATGAAATCGGCGTGTCGTTTCACCATGGTGAGATCATGGGTGATCAGCAGTATCGCCATGCCGTCTTCCTGCTGGATTGTTTTCAGTAACCTGAGGATCTGTGCCTGAACGGTGACATCCAGGGCAGTAGTTGGTTCGTCGGCAATGAGCAGTGCCGGATTACAGGCAAGGGCCATGGCAATCATGACCCGTTGGCGCTGACCTCCAGACAACTGGTGGGGATAGCTGTTCAGACGACCTTCAGGGTTGTTTATTTCTGTGCGCTCAAGAAGTCTGACTGCTTCACGGCGGGCTTCACTCCTGCTCATGCGGCGATGAAGAATGAGCGGTTCCATCAGCTGGTTGCCGACGGTATAGACCGGGTTCAGCGAGGTCATCGGTTCCTGGAAAATCATTGATATCTGATTTCCTCGAATCGAGCGCATTTCCTCACGCGGCAGAGCGAGAAGATCCCTGTTTTTGAAACGTATTGTGCCAGTCACCGTTACCGGGCTGATTTCTTCAAGTAAGCGCAGGACGGTCAGGGCAGTGACACTTTTTCCGGAACCTGATTCCCCGACCAGGGCAACTGTCTGGCGTTTGTCGACCGCAAGCGTTACTTCATCCAGAATCCGGGTTGTGCCTGGTGTGGCTCCGGGATCGTCATGGTTGGCAAACCAGGTGCTGAGACGGCTGACAGAGAGTAAGCTGTTTTTCATGTGCTCTGGAGAACAAGGCGTGAAGTGATCATCGCTGAATCAGGAACTGATTATTTCCGGGTGGGCGTGCATCTTCGTCAACAACGACTTCCCGCACCGCTGAAGAGGGTGAGCCCTGATGAAACCACTGGAGCATTTTATTGATTTGTTTGTCTTCACCTGAAATAAGTGCCTCGACGCTTCCATCACGGAGGTTTTTTACCCAGCCGGAAATACCCAGTGTCTCGGCAGTGTGTCTGGTGTGGTCACGGAAGAAAACCCCTTGAACTTTTCCGTAGATACGGACATGAAGTGTTTTAATGTTCCGGGTGGTCATACGTTTCACAGCTGGTTGAAGGCGGCCTGGCGACTGGCAGGGAACTACTGGTCCGCCCGGAGCAAGCCGGCAATTTCATCCCTGGCGATCTTTTCCATTTCCTTGAACGATATTGCTACACCTATATCGTAATCATCGGGCCCAAACGCTTCAACCCGGATAACGGTACCGATGAGAAGCAGTCTGTTTTCTTTGAGGATACGGGTATGAATCTGAATCCGCGAGCCAATTTCCAGCGGTTCGCTGTTTTGAAAGAGAATGCCGCCGATACAGATATCTTTTGCCCTTCCTGCATAGGCTGGTAAAGCATCAATCTCAAGCTCCTTGACATAGACGGGATTATGGAACTTGACCCTGAGGTACCGTCGCTGGTCCTTCTTGAATATTGAGATGAGGTTTTTGCCGGCCCCTTTGGACTGGTAGAGAGCCTGGTCGGCGACAGCCAGGATGTCTGAGGTTATATCGCCGTCTTTGGGGTATGATGCCAGTCCGCCGCTGATGGTAATGGAAATGGCAGTGGTGTCATTGTGAATAACGGTGCGGGCGACCGCCTGCCTGATTCTTTCCGCCAGGATGAAGCCGTTAATACTTCCGGTATGGGGCATCAGCAGGATAAATTCCTCACCCCCGTAGCGGATGGCGATATCGCTGTCACGTTTTTCTTTTTGAATCAGGGTGGCAACGCTTTGTAAGACATGGTCACCTGCCTGGTGTCCATAGTGGTCATTGATATCCTTGAAATTATCAAGATCCAGGAATAACAGGGAAAGTTCTGTATTGTAGCGCTGCGCAAGGGAAAGCTGCTGCTCAAATACCTGGTCAAAATAGGCCCTGTTGTTAAGTCCGGTAAGACGGTCCCTGACGCTTTCGTTGATAATCCGCTCATAGCTTCCGGCATCGATCAGAAAGGGTGTGTACTCATGATGGCCCCGTTGAAAGAGATAATCTCCAAGCGCTGTCACCAGGCCTACGTTTCTTCCCAGCAGGGTACTCATCTGGTCGCGGTGAGCCAGGGTTTTTCTCCAGTATTCATGGGACATAGCTGCCGGGAGGTCGAGACTGGTGAGAAAGTTGATCAATGCCTGGTAGACGCGTTCACCTTCCCTGTCAGCAAGATCGGTTATTTTACTGATAAACAGATCGTCATCTTTTTTCTGGCGGTGCAATTGCGAGATAGTTGCCTGGATAGTGTCCATGCCCTGATCCTGTGATGAAAGGTGGAATGAAAAACGAATGGCAGCATCTTACCAAGAATAAACTAATAATCAACAAGATACGGGCAATAACAGGCTGCTTTTAACAGGGAAGAAGGTAATCAGGAAGAACGTTGGAGGACCCATAAAAGGCGCGAGCACAATTCTCAACCTCCCCCGATAACGGGGAAAATTGCCAGTATATCGTGCTCCTGCAGCGCTGTGTCAAACCGGGCGTGCCTGGAATTGATCATGCAGATGCCGATTTCATCACGATCAATTCCAAGCTCATCTATGATATCGCCCGGAGTTGTCTCAGGCAGATAATCACGTACTTCCGCGACAAAACGATTGTCGCGGAAGTAGGCAAAAAGTTTAACGGTTATTTTCATCTAGAAATTCCAGAAGGAATCAATTTCCTCCGGGGTGAAATCAACCACGGTGTTATGTGGCGGCAGCGGTTCGCTGTAGAAGAATTCAGGCAGCCGGTCATCGGCATTGTTAAGTCCGGCGGCCTGGTTGAATGCCCGCTCGGTCTTGAGGATTGACTTGCCGAGATTAGTGACATCATCACCGGTGAGACTGAGTCCGTAGCGGGCATTGATCAAATCAATCAGCGCCGGCAGGCATTCGGCGTCATCAAGCGCGGCAAAGGCTACAAAAAGGCACATTCCGGTAGAATCAATCGCCGCGGTGGCAATCTGCAGGTTCCTCGATAACTCGATCTGCCCATCCTTGCTGAGCGGATCAACGTTGCCGCCGACACCGAGAATGTTTGCGGTAACAGCGTAGCCCGCGGTGTGATCGCCTCCCATCGGCGTCGTTGCATAGGTAATGGCCATTCCTTTGACTGCCCTCGGGTCGTAAGCAGGAATTGCCTGGTTCTTGACCACGGGAACGCGGGTAATTCCGAATGCTGCACCGACAGATCCGGCACCGTTGCCGATGATCCTGCCAAGCGGCGTACCCTTGCCGATTTCATCCCTGATCAAACGACAGGCTCCCGGTCCATCTCCGAATTCAAGCAGACCGGCTTCCATCGCCACGCCGATGGCAACCGAGGTTTCAATCGTATCGATGCCGATATCATCCATCAGGTAGTCCGCTTCGGCAATATCATCCAGGTTGTCAACGCAGCAGTCAGCTCCCATGGCCCAGATGGATTCATATTCAAACCCTGCTGTCTTGAAGTTTTTATCCTTGTCATTGTAGATCTGGGAGCACTGGATAACGCAGCCGGCGTGACAATTGTGCTTTGGTTTGCCGCCACGTTCCTGGATAATGTCGTACATGGTTTCGCCGGAAATCTTGTCGTGTCCGTCGAACTGGCCGAGGGTAAAATTTTTAGTCGGCAGGGCGCCGGCTTCGTTGATTACATTAACCAGGGCATTGGTCCCATAGGTAGCAAGGGTCTGGCTGACCGGGTTATTGACGAGCGATTTGGCAAAGGCCCGGTTGGCAGTTTTGAAATCCTCAGGTTTTGCTACTTCTATCTTGTTGTCCCCCGGGTCAATGGTGATATACTTGAGCTTTTTTGCACCCATGACCGCGCCAAGACCGCCACGCCCGTTGGAGCGAAGGTTGCCGTCGGGATCCATGACCGAGAGGTTGGCTGCCATCATCTTCATCTCTCCGGCAACCCCGATGGTGATGACCGCGCACTTTCCTTCAGCTCGGCCGGAAAGGGCTTTTGCGACCTCGTAGTTGCCTTTACCGACAAGTTCAGTTTCCTCCGTGACGGTGATGCTGTCAGCCGTCAGAGCAACACTGTACCATTTGTCATCTGCAGGCTGGCCTTCGATAATAAGTGCCTTGCAGCCGCATCTGGCGAGATACTGGGCAGCGGTACCGCCGGCATTTGATTCCTTGATGCCGCCGGTAAGCGGGCTTTTTGCTCCGGCAGACAGCCGTCCTGAGCTTGCCGCAACCGTACCAGAGAGCAGTCCGGGGGCAAAAACCAGTTTATTGAGCGGTCCAAGCGGGTGGCAGGTCGGCTCAACCTCCGCTGCGACAATTGTAGAGGTCAGTCCTCGTCCTCCATGCCCTGCCCAGGCCTCAGGTACTGCCTCGATACTGGTCGTGAGATCGGACATGTTAACTCTGAAAATTTTGTCAGCCATGGAAATTTCTCCTCTTAGTTGGTATTGATAGTCACTCCAAATGAGCACATAGTTACGGTTAATAACTAAAAACAACAATTATTGACGATATACTACAGTGCCGGAGTCCCTGAGATTATAACCGCCAAGGCTTATGATCTTACCATAAAACTCACTATTTTCCCGTATAATTTCAAGTGCCGCCACGACTCTCCAGTCCTCACGGAGGTAGTCGGGGATGATCAAATCATAGCGCTCCTCGGCGACAGGCACAAAGTCGAGCTCAAGAGCAACGGCAGCGGCACGTATTCCCATGCCGGCAGCGACGCTGCCGCAGGCAATTGCGGCGGCGACGTTCATGTGGGTGTATTCTTCATGATCGTAACCGGAAATACGTGATGGATCTATCCGGGCATCGCGTAGAATTTTGTCGGTCAGCAGCCGTGTGCCGGCACCCTTCTGGCGATTTATAAACGACAGCTGCGAGTCTGCGAGATCCTGGAAGCTCTGAATATTGTAGGGATTGCCTTTCTGGACAATAAGGCCCTGCTCCCGGTAGCAGAGATTGATGAGTTGCAGGGGCATATCAGTGAGGAATCGTTTGATAAAGCTGATGTTGTATTCGCCACTGTCCTCGTCAAGCAGGTGAGTCCCGGCTATATGTGCTTCACCGCGGCGGATTGCCATGAGGCCGCCCATCGAACCGACATGAGCCGATGAGAGTCTTATCCGGGGGGTATTCTTGTTGAGCTGGTTGGCAAGCAGGTCGAGGATATTGTCATGACTGCCGATACAGACGAGGGTTGCATCAATTTCTGTTTTAGAACGCAGCAGTTCGATCGAGACACGCTCACCGGCACCGACCCCCTCACTGCCGGAAGGAATGGTCAACAGGCCGTCGGCACGGACCATTGACATTACCGCCCCGGCACCTTTTCCTGACGGAGTGGCGATCAATTTGTCATCTACCTGGCCAAGCGTTACCCTGACAAACTGGTCGACGCCCATGGAGGAGTGAACCGGGCGCGACATTGTTGCTTCAATCAGTTCTTTCTCAGGCATTTCCCGCCCCAGAAAACCGTGAATGAGTTCTTCAGCAAAAAGTTTCATGGTCAATAGTGCGGATATCGGATAACCGGGCAGGCCGATGACCGGAATGTCATCAATGAGTGCTAGTATTACCGGTTTACCGGGTTTGATTGCCACGCCGTGAACGATAATTTTTCCAAGTGAATTGAGTGTCCCGGCGGAAAAATCTTTCGTTCCGGCAGAGGCGCCGGCGTTGGTAATGACAATATCAGAAGATTTAGCTGCACGGCTGATTGCTTCTTTGAGTTTTGCCGGGTCATCCCCGACCGGTTCAGTTGCATGAGCATCCGCTCCCCACTGGCGGAGGTAGCCTGTCAAAATCCTCGTGTTGAATTCGATGATCTTTCCGGGTGCGACCGGAGTTCCGGGGGCAATCAACTCGCTGCCGGTAGGAATGACGGTAACACGCGGGGGCGCCAGCACATCTACTTCGGTAATGCCTGCTGCAAGCATAGCCCCCTGGTCTATGGGTCTGATGATATGTGCCTCGGGAATGATCAATTCGGTGGCGACAATATCCTCGCCGACAGTGCGGATGTGCTGCCAGGGGGTAGCCGGGTTGATGAGCTCCACGCAGTTATCATCATGGGTGTGAATATCTTCTATCATGACGACCGCGTTGTAGGCCGTCGGGACGGCGTTTCCGGTATTGACACGGAGAAATTTTTCGGGAGCAAGCAGCACAGGGTGCGCCTCGCTGGCAGAAACGAGGTCAAGGAAGTGAACAGCGATGCCGTCCATCGCAGCGGCGTTGTAGGTAGGTGATGAATGGCCGGCAAAAACCGGCCGGGCGGTCAATCTTCCCATCGCTTCGTCAACGTCGATCACTTCGGAGCGGCGCCTGGAGAAAAAGCCGCTGTCCAGCAGTGCTTTGTTCCAGGTATCTTTCGCCTTTGAAAGCGGCTGATTTGTGATATATACGGAGTCTTTTTTCATTGATATACATGTACCTCAATTAGTTGTCCCTTCTGCAGTCCCTGGGTGTCTTCGTCGATCATGAAATAACCGTGAGCACGAGACAGGGAGGATATGGCCCCGGATTTACCCAGTACCGGATAGGCCTGGCAGGTAGTTTTTTCCATGGCCAGCCGTACGCGGATGATGTCAAGGCGGCCGGCTGCAGAGTTTATGTTTCGATTCAGCACCGCCGTTATTGTCGCCTGTGGCATGTGCTCATGATTTTTCAGACCGGAAAGAAGCAGAGCTGCCGGCTTTACAAACAGATCGAAGCAGACAGCCGCAGAAACGGGATGTCCGGGTAAGCCAAAAATCGGCGTGTTCCTGCAATATCCGATAATCACTGGTTTTCCGGGTTTCAGTGCAACTCCATGAACGAGAACACCGGGGCTGCCGAGCCTGGTAATTGCCTGTTCTCCAAGGTCGCGCATGCCGACGGAGCTGCCGCCGGAGAACAGGACGATATCGGCCTCGGCAACTGCCCGTTCAACCGTTGAGAAAAAAACAGGCTCATTGTCTGAAACAATGCCGTAGTCGGTGACGAGTGCTCCGAGTTGCCGTACGAGCGCAGCGATGGTAATCGAGTTGATATTTCTTGTTTTGCCAGGGACGAGTGGTTCTGCGTGGTCGATGATCTCATCACCGGTTGAGATGATGCCGATGCTGATTTTTTTAAAGACACAGACCTTCGAGAGACCGAGCCCGGCGAGAAGACCGAGATCCTGGGGACGCAATCGGGTACCGGCGCTGACGGCACGTTCGCCGATCCCGATATCATCTCCCTTCCTGATTACATTACCGCCGCTGCCGACATCTTTGACGATTTCTATCATGTGGTCATCGATTGGAACCGTGTGCTCGAACATCATCACCGCATCGGCGCCACCGGGAAGAATGCCGCCGGTCGGTATTTTTATGCAGGTGCCGGAGTCGATCTGGATATCCGGGACCTCACCCATCAGAACCTCTCCGGCTATACTCAGATAGGCGGGGCTCGACTGGCTTGCCCCAAAGGTATCCCTGGATATCACGGCATAGCCGTCCATTGTCGAACGGTCGCAGGGGGGTAAATCCTCGGGGGCGTAGATATCTTCCGCGGTTATCCGACCGAGGGCTTCGCCTATAGTGATGGTTTCAGTTTCGGGTTCTCTGGCTTCGAGGTACCTTGTCAGTATGGTTCGGGCCGCCTGCGCCGGCGTGAGTTCTTCACGGCCGAGCATGTCGCGGGGAGCATTGGATCTAGGCATCGGTAGAGTTACAGATAAGAAGAATTTTAGACCATGGTTCCAGATAGTTGGACAGTTCTGCAGGCGATACTGGTATTTTGTCAAATGTCAGCGTTTTTATCGCTGTTACAAGCGAAGGGCGGAGTTCAAGAAAAGAGAGTAGATCGTCACGATTGATAACCACGCCTCCGGCCAGAAGTTCGCCGCCTTTTTCAACGGCAATGACATTGAACAGTTTCACCTGGACAGCAACAGGGGCAGCAGCACTGCTCAATGCCCCCTGAACCGCTGTTTTTCTAAGAGCAGTCAATGGGCTGCATTTCCTGAAAAGCGAGCCGGCCAGGCCGGGCATTGCCGCTGAAAGTGCCAATGTTGCAGAGCTGCCCGAGAAAGCAAGCTCCGTGTCATCGACGGAATCCCCATTCAGGAATATGGTCTGCAACCGGTTTGCGATGTATTCCCTGGTAAAACCAGGCAATGAAATCAAAAATGAAAAGAGTGTCTGTCCCTGCACTGCTTTACAGAAAAATCCGGACTGCAGTAGGGTAACAAATCGTGCACGTGATCTGGGTTCCATCGACATGCTGAGGACCGGGAAGGATTTATCTGAAATTTCGTCTGTCATTATTTCCGGTTTGCAGAGGTTGGTTGCGTGCACGCAGGTAATGCTATAAAGTCAGGTTAGCTTTTGAGGTTCGGACGTCCATATTAAAAGAATATGGAATCAAAGGCAAAGGGATTGTCAAAAATTAAAACAGGGTATTGCCCAAAGGAAAGAGGATGAAAAACGGTAGATTGAAACCTCTGGAAAACTATAACGGTGACAGTGGGCCTCTTGTGGCCGTCATACTCGATGGTATCGGCATCGGCAGCAGAGATGAGAGCGATGGTGTCTTTGTCTCTCACACACCGGTTCTTGATCGATTGTTCGAAGAGCGATTGTTCATGGAGCTCAAAGCTCACGGGACTGCTGTCGGCCTGCCAGCCGATGACGATATGGGAAATTCAGAAGTCGGTCATAACGCACTTGGTGCCGGCCGCATCTTTTCCCAGGGTGCGAAACTGGTAAACGACGCGTTTAAGAGTGGCTCGGTCTTTGCCGGACAGAGCTGGAAGGCTATAGCCAAGCGCTGCACAAACGGTGGGACGTTGCATCTTATCGGCCTCGTCTCAGACGGTAATGTTCACTCCCATACTGATCATCTCTATGGGCTGCTCAAAGGCTGCAGTGAAAATAAAATTGACAGGGTGCGTATCCACGGCCTGCTGGACGGGCGTGACGTGGGTGCCCGCAGCGCCCTTGATTATTTTGGTCCGCTTGAAGAAAAATGTGCTGATTATCGCCGATTGGGGTACGATTTCAGAATTGCTTCCGGGGGAGGCAGAATGGTTACCACCATGGACAGATATGAGGCCGACTGGCGTATTGTTGAAAAAGGCTGGAAGACTCACGTGCGTGGGGAGGGCAGGTTTTTTCCGTCGGCAACCGAGGCGATCAGTACCTACTACCGTGAGGATCCCGAAGTAACAGATCAATACATGGACTCATTTGTCATTGCCGATGAGAACGGACCGGTTGGCAGAATCCTCGATGGAGACGCCGTTGTTCTCTTCAATTTCAGAGGTGATCGGGCAATAGAGATTTCCCGGGCGTTTGATGAAGCCGATTTCTCAGATTTTGACCGCAAGATCTTCCCTGATGTTTTTTTTGCAGGCATGATGCAGTATGATGGCGATGCCCATATTCCGAATCATTACCTGGTGGAGCCTCCGCGA
Organism: Desulfocapsaceae bacterium; assembly: GCA_963675545.2. Classification (GTDB taxonomy): domain Bacteria; phylum Desulfobacterota; class Desulfobulbia; order Desulfobulbales; family Desulfocapsaceae; genus MADRE3. The sequence goes on along the minus strand of CAXXRX010000002.1, from coordinate 4,454,800 downwards.
ATCGACAAGACCTTGAGCGAATATTTATGTGAAACCGGTATTTGTTCGTATGCCGTATCAGAAACCCAGAAGTTCGGGCATGTTACCTATTTCTGGAACGGCAATAAATCAGGATATATTGATGAAAATCTCGAAAAATATGTTGAGATTTCTTCTGACCGGGTGCCGTTTGACCAGCGCCCCTGGATGAAGGCGGCGGAAATTACCGATGAGGCGATCGAGGCAATCCGTTCCAATCGCTACAGGTTCATCAGGCTTAATTATCCGAATGGCGATATGGTCGGCCACACCGGCAATCCCGAAGCAGTCAGGATCGCCGTTGAAACCCTTGATCTCTGTCTTGGCAGGCTTATCGGGGTTCTGAAGAGGCATGGAGGAACGCTCATGGTAACCGCCGACCACGGCAATGCCGACTGTATGTGGATCGAGAAGAATGGGACGAGGCAGCCAATGGTCGCCCATACCAGGAATCCGGTCCCGTTTATCGTGAAACTATTTACCGACAAAAACAGCTTTGAGCCCTGTGAGTCCGAGGATATCGGCCTGACCAATGTGGCTGCGACAATCTGTGTGCTCCTCGGTTTCCAGCCGCCCAGCGACTACCGGCCTTCTCTGCTTAAGCTTGCCGGGTCGGTTTAACTCTGAAATGGAGGCGGAAAACTGATGGAGGAGCGGGTAAGCAGGTCGGAGCAGAAGAGGAGGTTCCGGCAGATAGAGTCAGCTGCACGGGAGGTCTCCGAGCTCAGGGATCCTGAACTCGGGCGTCTGCCTGTAAGCGATGAATTAAGGGATGAGATAGTGCTCTGCCGGAAAACCAAGGCTGGGGCCAGAAAGCGTCAGATCAAGTACATTGCCAAGATCCTGCATCATGAAGATCTGGGAGCAATCCTTCGTTTTCTTCAGGACAAAAAAGGATCGAAGCTCAAGGAAAATAAATTTCTTCATGAGGCTGAACGGTTGCGTGACCAGATTGTTGATGATGCCTTGTCCGCGCATGAAATGTGTCGCCATAACCAGGAAGCCTGGGAACTCGACTGGCAGAGTGAGGCGATTGATCATGCCTTGAGCCGATTTCCCGACCTTGATGAACGCGAGTTGAGAAATTCTGCGCATCACTATGCCCGGACCAGGAGTAAAACGCACTACCGGGAACTGTTCAGGATGATAAAGGCTGCCGCGGAGAAAAATCGTCTGCGCGAAAAGAAAGAACAGCCATCAGGAGAAGGTTCACCGGAGTCGCAGGATCTCTGCTGACGAGACTAATACCGAGACCTGAATAATGAGATGATGAATTTATGAAGACGCTTTTCTCAGACCGGATTCACGATGTTCCCCGTTCATTTATCCGGGAAATACTCAAGGTATCGCTCAACCCGGAGGTGATCTCTTTTGCCGGCGGCCTGCCGAATCGTCAGTTTTTTCCGGTTGCTGAGCTCCAGCATGCCGCCAACCGGGTTTTTGAAGAGCAGGGGAGTAGCTGCCTGCAATACAGTAATTCCGAGGGCTTGATCGAACTGCGTCAATTCATAGCAGATCGCTATCAGCGGGAGCAGAACATTACGGTCTCTGCCGACAATATCCTGATCACCAACGGCAGCCAGCAGGCCCTTGACTTGATAGCCAAAATTGCGGTAAACGAGGGTGATCAGGTAATTATTGAGGAACCCGGATACCTTGGAGCCATTCAGGCGCTCAGTTTCTACCGGCCTCAATACCTGCCGGTTCCGGTGACGGCTGCCGGCATGGACTGTGAGCAGCTTGCCCGCCACTGCAGCTCCGGTTCTCCCCGGCTGATGTATACGGTCCCCAACTTCCAGAATCCTTCGGGCATTACCTACCTGGAGCAGAACAGAAAGAACATCGCGGAAATCATCTCCTCTCGTCCCCTTCTGGTTGTCGAGGATGACCCCTACGGCTCCCTCAGGTTCAGCGGTGCCCGTGTACCCTCTTTTTATCATTTTCTTCCCGAGCAGACCCTGCTGCTCGGCTCGTTTTCCAAGGTTATTGTACCCGGGTTCCGCCTCGGGTGGGTGGTTGCACCGGAGGAAATCTTCGACAAACTGCTCATCGCCAAGCAGGCTGCCGATCTGCACACCTGCAACTTTACACAGTATATCCTCTGCAGATTTCTTGCGGACTACGACCTTGATGAACACGTAAAAACAATCTGTGATGCCTACGGGAGACAGTGCCGGGCAATGGGTGAGGCGATTGCTGCAAGCTTTCCCGAAGATGTCCGCTGCACCGTACCGGAAGGCGGCATGTTTCTCTGGGGCAGGTTACCCGGCGATTTAAGCGCAATGGAGCTGTTCGAGCGTGCTGTTGAAAAGCAGGTGGTATTTGTTCCGGGTGATCCCTTTTACACAAAACCGCGGAGAAGACAAACGTTCAGGTTAAATTTCTCATGCGTTGACGAACCACTGGCCGTGAAAGGAATAGCCCGCCTGGCGGATGCTATCAAGACAATGCTGCGCTGATTTGCCCAGGCTGTTGCAAGCGGCACGGAAAATTAAACACCAGGCGGCCCCGGGTTTGTTGACCGGCGCGGGGCGGATCCTGCAATCGAAACATGAGCTGTAACAAAAAAACACCATGAAATTATTCCGCCCCCGGACATTTCTCAATCTTGTTTTACTTGGGTTTATTGCAGTTTCCGTCCCCCTGGGGGTTGGCCTTTGGACAACACTTACTTATATTGATCAAGTAACGGTAAAAGGACTTGAAGTGGTTGATAATGCTGTCAGCGGTACACGCGACAGCGAGATTCTTTCAGAGTACCTTCGCAACGAGGAGAGAACACTCAGACTTTACTCAATAACGACTGATGCACAATATCTGAAGCAGGCGCAGACCTATCATAATCAGATCGACTCATTATTGTTTGAATTATTGAGCCTTCCCCTGGAATACACGGTCAGGAAAGATATTGAATCAATGCGCAACTCCAGGAATCTGCTCAGGACGATTATTATAGAATCACTGAGCAAGCCCGATGACGATACCTTGACAGCTATCAAGTCGGCCATAGAGTCATTCAGCAATCAGCATGAACGGGCGTTGAAGATTCGTGATGGAATTCAGACAATGGTAAAAAAAGAGGTGGACGGACTCAAAACAACGACAGCTGAAGCCCAGCACGTGCTTGTATCACAGACGATAACATTTATCCTGGCAACAATTTTCATGATCGCTGTCATGGCGTTCCTGTTGTCCTGGCCGGTGCGGCAGCTCAATAAAAGCGTTGAGCGGCTCGGCAATGGCGATTTCAAGACACCGGTGCTCGTCACCGGGCCGCTTGATGTTGAGGCGGTTGGTGAAAAGCTTGACTGGCTGAGGAAACGCCTTGACGCCCTGGAACAGGAAAAATCGAAATTTCTCGCTCATATTTCTCACGAACTGAAGACGCCGCTGGCTTCTATCCGTGAGGGTGCCGCGCTGCTCAGTGAGGAACTCGTCGGAGACCTCAATGCCAAACAGCTTGAAGTTGCCTCCATACTGGTGAACAACAGTATTCTGCTCCAGGAGCTCATAGAGAACATCATTGACTTCAACATGTCCCAGGCCGGGCAGAAATCACTTGATGTCTCCCCGGTTGATGTAAAAGCGCTGCTGAACAAAGTTGTCCATGCCCAGACGGCAAAGATGATCAGCCGGGATATACACCTTGATCTGAAATGTGAGGAGGCAACAGTTTATGGAGACAGGAAGCAGATTGAGACTATTTTTGAAAATCTGTTTTCCAATGCGGTCAAATTTACCCCCCCGGGTGGAACCGTCGGCTGTCGCTTGAGCGGTGATAAAAAGAGTGTTGCCTGTATTGTTTTTGATTCCGGCCCCGGTATCTCCGAAGGGGAAAAAAACAATGTGTTTCAGCCATTTTATCAGGTTGAGACAGCGGCCCATTCAATTGTCAAGGGGAGCGGCCTTGGCCTTGCCATTGTCAAGGAATATGTGAAAAATCATCATGGTAAAATCAGTCTGTTAAACCCCGGAGAACCCGGTGCACGGTTTGGTGTTACCCTGCCGATCAGCAGGGAATCGATGAGGAATGAGGTATGATTATGAACGCGTGTGTTCGGGCATTAGTGATATGCCTGCTGGTACTGGTACCGTTTCTTGGCGGTTGTCACCTCGAGCAGGGAAAGCTTCATTTTGACAAGCTCAACCTGAACCCGATTACCGTCTATGCGATGAAGCCGCTGGAAACAACGATTTATTGCGTCGCTGAAGGGGATTTCCCATCAGGTGAAATTCTTGAAGAGATGCACCGCCAGTCCTATCAGCAAGTCGAAAACAACCCTGTAGAAGCAGATTGGGGGGAACTTGTCTGCCTGTCTCTTTCCAGGGATGCCACGGTCGAACAGATGAGGGAAACCATTAATGTACTGCTTCTCGTCCTTAACTCAAGAAAGGATTCACGGGGGGCGATTCGGGGTTTTAAAAAGCTTCTTGAGCAAAAAGTTGAGATGGTCAGGGAGATCGAAGGATACCAGCAGGCGCTGGTTGAAAAGGATGATGAGAGAGAAGCCCTGATTTCATCGTATGAAGACAGGATGAACATGTATGAGCTGAAGTTGATCCTTGAAAGAAAGGAGACTTCCAAACAGGCTGAAAAAGTAAGAGACCTTGAACAGCAGATACAAAAATTAAAAGAGGTTGAACTCTTGCTTCAGCCAAATAAAACGACAAATTAGACCTATGATCAAGCCGACAATATTACTCGTAGATGATGAAGAAGACCTGCTTAGTCTCTGGACACTTCGCCTGGAGAGCGATGGGTATAACGTGATTACCGCTCAATGTGGTGAAGAGGCTATGGCAGCGTTTACCGCTTCATCCCCCCAGCTTGTCGTAACCGATCTGCGCATGGGTAAAATGGATGGTCTGGCGCTGTACGAAGCGATCCGGAAAGTAAACACCTCGATTCCGGTGCTGATCATTACTGCGCACGGTTCAATTCCGGAAGCTGTCGAGGCAACCAAAAAAGGTGTTTTTTCGTTTCTCACCAAGCCCATTGACGGGAAGATATTTCTCGCCGAGATCAAGCGGGCACTCAGGGTGGCTTCGCTGCCAGGGCAGGAAGAAAATACCGCTCAGTGGCGAAAAAACATCATCTCCCGCAGTGCTGTCATGGAACAGCTGCTCGACAAAATCCGGCTTGTTTCGCGCAGTAATTCAAGCATCCTGCTCAGGGGCCAGAGTGGTACCGGAAAGGAGTTGCTCGCCCAGGCTCTGCACCGTGCAAGTGAACGTAATCATAAACCATTTATAGCTGTTAACTGCAGTGCCATTCCCGAGGCATTGCTGGAGTCAGAGCTGTTCGGGCACGCCAAGGGCTCCTTTTCCGGAGCCGACAGAGCATATGCCGGGCTGTTTCGTGCGGCAGACAAGGGAACGCTCTTTCTTGACGAAATTGGCGACATGCCGCTTCACCTGCAGGTGAAGCTCCTGCGTGTACTGCAGGAGCGCCAGGTCCGGCCGGTAGGCGACAGCGTCTCAGTCCCAATCGATGTCAGGATCATATCTGCAACACATCAGGATCTTGAAAAAAGCATTGAACTGAAAACCTTCCGTGAAGACCTCTACTATCGCCTCAATGTCGTTACCATTGAGGTTCCGCTGCTGCAGGAGCGCCGTGAAGATATTCCGCTTCTGGTCGAGTATTTTCTGAAATTGATCAACGATCAGAACGAACGCAAAATTGTCGGTTTTTCGCCCGATGCGATGACTGCGCTTATTGAGGCCCCGTGGCCCGGCAACATCAGGCAGCTGCAGAATGTTGTTGAGCAGGCGGCGGCTCTTTCGACCACCGATCTTATCCCGGCCGACCTGATTTACAATGCCTTGAAGGAAGAAAACGTAAAGGTTCAGACCTTTGACGAAGCCCGGTTTGAGTTCGGCCAGCGCTATCTTGTGCGACTCCTGCAGATGACCAGTGGTAATGTCGCCCAGGCTGCACGAATTGCCGGTAGAAACAGAACCGATTTTTACAAGATCCTCAACCGTCACCACATTGCTCCAGCCCTGTTTAAAGACTGACTTTTCGTTGCCGACAACGAACGCTCATGAAATGTGTCGTTGTTAAGAGACAGGATTAATTGATTGTGCTCCGCCTGGTCTGTTCATGATATCCTGGAGCACGATTGAATCAGGTGATTTCCGGCAGAGGCTATTGTCTCCGGAAATCATCCGGTTTACTAACTGGGTGCGAGTTACAGCTTCGACCTGACATACTCGTTTCACACAGGAACATGATGCTTATCGGGCATGAATGCCGGTTATCTGTGTAACACTGTAAGCCAGGAACACTTTTTGCAATGAAAGATACAGGTTACTTTTCTTTCAAGGAGGGAAAATGGCTGTATCTAGAACATTCTTGCCGGACTATGGGGTATTCAAGAAAAGATGCTGTTTTATTGTCCGCATCTGTTTGCCGGGGCTGATCAGTTTTATCTGTATCTGTCTGTTTCTCTTTTTATCAATCGTCATCATTGAAGGGTATTCGATATCTGAAATGATGCAGAAAGAAAGAGATTTTGCAACCTATAAGGTCCTCGAGGACTGAACAACCACAGCGTTACCGTTTTTTTTCAATATATCCCCGCTGTCAACATAAGCATAGGCGCTGTGCTTGTGGATCGACTCAAAACTCTCGACACTTGCAGAAAAGGAACTGATGTCAGGATGTTCAAAAGCATGAACGGCCACTTTCCTGACGACGTCTTCGACAAACATCGGATTTTTAAATGCGACTTCGGTAACATATTTCTCATCCGGTCGTTTCAGCAGAGCAAACAATTCGCATGAAGCACTCCGTTCGATCAGCTCAATGAGATCCTCCGCCCAGACATTTTTGGAAAACTTGGCGCTGAGCGTTACTTCAGCCCTCTGGTTGTGGGCGCCTGCATCGCTGATTTCTTTGGAACAGGGGCACAGTGTTGTAACCGGTACCTTGACGGTGAGAATGAATCCTTCACCTGCACCGATTCCCCCGCTGAACGTGCACGAATATTCCATGAGACTACTGGTGCCGGTGACAGGGGCTTTTTTTTCAAGATAGTAGGGAAACATCATTTCAATTCGCGCTCTCTCGGCATTGAAACATTCTTTCACATCCTTGAGGAGCAGCGAGAATTCTGCAACGCTTATTTTGTTGATGTAACGATTGAGGATCCGGGTGAATGAAGAAATGCAATTTGGCTTCAGGGGAGCGCCGATACGGGTATGAAGGCTCACCGAAGCAACGGTATCCTGAACCCCGCCATCTTTCTGCATGACCCTGATCGGTAGATGAATGTCTTTTACACCAGCAGTATAGAACGCCATAACAGGTTTTAGGTGATGATTATCAGGCAATGATGAAATGATTTGTCTGTGCGTACAATAACGAAAAGACTTTTACTGAAAAAGTATTACTATCTTTTTGCCGGCGCTACCACAATTAATCATTTTGCATGCGTTTCGGCTTTGTTCGGTGTACTTTTGCGTGTCTGAGCAGTTTGTGCTTCATTCAGCCCCAGCGATGTGCCATGCCGGAAAATCACGAGAATATTCGAATAGACAAGTGGCTGTGGGCCGCCCGTTTTTTTAAAACACGCTCTTCTGCTGCAAAAGCGGTGCAGGGCGGCAAGGTTCACCTCAATGGTGCACGCGTCAAATCATCCAGGGCAGTCCGTGTCGGTGATAAGCTCAATATCACCAGGAATGAAATTTCTTTTACCATTTATGTCTGCGGCCTTTCAGGCCTCAGACGACCGGCAAAAGAAGCCTGCCTGCTCTATGAGGAAACCGCAGAGAGCCTGAAAGAACGGGAGGAAATTCGCGAAATGAAACGGATGCTGCGGGCCTCTGATAATCCACCGCCCAAACGGCCGGATAAAAGGGAACGAAGAAAAATAAGAGATTTTATACGGAAAAATTAACAGGAGAGATCGGTGAAAAAGGTAGAGAGAGCTTTGCTCAGTTTAACGGATAAATCAGGTATAGAACACTTTGCCGGAGCACTTGCTGCACAGGGAATCGAGATTTTATCAACCGGCGGAACCGCTTCGAAACTACGTGATGCCGGCTTGAATATCGTTGACGTTTCTGATTTTACCGGTTTTCCTGAAATGCTTGACGGCAGGGTGAAAACACTTCACCCGAAGGTGCATGGCGGAATTCTTCATCAACGGGCCAATGCTGAACACCTGGAACAGTGTAGGAACTTTGATTTAAAACCCATCGATATCGTTGCTGTTAACCTCTATGCCTTTGAAAAAACTATAGCTGATCCCGCCTGCCGCCTTGAGGATGCGATTGAGAACATCGATATCGGAGGACCGACACTGCTGCGGGCTGCGGCGAAGAATTTTCAGGACGTAACAGTGATTGTCGATCCGGAGGATTACGACACGGTCCTGCGTGAAATTGAAGAATCCGGTAACACAACTCTGAAAACAAGGTTTCGGCTGGCCGCCAAGGTGTTTCATCTCACCTCCGGATACGACACAACCATCAGTAACTGGCTCAAGAACGTTGATGTTGACAATAACACTTATTTCACTGAGGAGTAACCATGCTGAATATCGCAGTCCTGCTGTCCGGTGGCGGACGAACACTTGACAATTTTCACATGAAAATCGAGGCTGGTTCACTGAATGCCCGGATCCAGGTTGTCATCTCAAATGTCGAAGATGCAGGCGGGCTGCAAAAGGCGAGAAATTATGGCTACCCGGCTTTCTGGGCCGCTGAAAATGACAGGATAAACGAGATACTGAGCGGTTATGACATCGATATCATCTGTCTTGCCGGCTATCTGAAGCTTTACTCGCCGCCTGGTTATCTGAAAAAGAACGTGTTGAACATCCATCCGTCATTGATACCACTTTTCTGTGGTGAAGGATTCTATGGAGACATCGTTCATCGGGCAGTCAAGGAGCGAGGCTGCATGGTGAGTGGCTGTACGGTTCACTTTGCCAATGAACGCTATGATGATGGTCCAATTGTCCTGCAGAAATGTGTCGCACTCGACTATGACGATTCCGTCAAGGACATTGCCGCAAAAGTGTTTGCGGGTGAATGTGAAGCATTTCCAGCGGCAATCAACCTGGTCGATGAGAAGGGCATTGAGTTCTTCTGGAACCGGTTGTCTTGAAACCCTTGACCGCAAGACCCTGCCTGCAAGTCACAAAAACCTGATCAGAACAACCGGATTTAAAAACACCCATGGAACTTTTAGCTCCAGCTGGAAATATCGAAACCTTTAATGCCGCCCTTGATGCCGGTGCCGATGCCGTTTATGTCGGTGCCCCCGGGCTCAATGCCAGAAACCTTGCAAAGGACCTTACACGTGACCAGATAGGGGCGATGATTGCCACCGCCCATGACCGCGGACGAAAGATACATGTTGCCCTTAACAGTCTTGCCAGGGAAAAAGATCTAGCCCACTTGCTCGAGACACTCGCCTACCTTGAGGCGCTCAGACCGGATGCCCTGATTATCCAGGATCTCGGCATCGTCAACCTGGTGATGGAGTATTTCCCCTCCCTGGAGCTTCACGGTTCAACACTGATGGCTATTCACAACCGGGCCGGTGTTCATACCCTGTCATCCCTTGGTTTTACACGGGTTGTCATAGCCCGCGAATATACCCTGAAAGAAATAGCCCGACTGATTCGTGAATCTCCGATTGAAATTGAACTTTTTGTCCATGGGGCGATGTGCTTTTCATATTCGGGGCTCTGCATGTTTTCCTCATATCTTGGCGGGAAAAGTGGTTTACGTGGTAAATGTGTTCAGCCGTGCCGCAGAAAATATCTGGTCCGCTCCTCCGGAAAGTCCGGTGGAAAAACAGCAGGGGGTTCAGGCTACCTCTTTTCCATGAACGATCTGAACGGACTTGAAATGGTCCCTGATTTCATGAGAATGGGGGGTAGCATCGCTGAAGATTGAAGGCAGGCTGCGCTCGGCTACTTATGTGAGAAACATTGTCTCTGCCTATCGTATGATGATTGATGCCGGTCCTCAGCTTCAGCCGGATGTGCTTGAAGAAGCGTCTGCCCTCGTGCCTGAGGCAATGGGCAGAAGAACATCTTCCGGATATTTTCTGACACCCCAGCCAATGGACGCTATCGTCCAGGCTCATTCCGGTAATATCGGCAGTTATCTTGGCAGAGTAATAGCGATTGAAACCATTGACAACGAGCAGTTCATCAGTCTCCAACCCAAAAAAATGTTCAAGACGGGGGACCGCCTCAGGCTTCATGCAGAAACAGGGGATACCAGAAAATCATTCACCGTTGACACACTTTTGGGTGAGGATGGGACAACGGAACAGGCAGATAAAAAACGCAGGATCAGTGTTCGAGTGCCTGAGACGCTCGGCATTGCGCGGCTTAAGGGGGCAATTAATGTCTATCTTGTCGACAGGAAAATGACCGACGCCCCACTCAGGCACGGTACAGGCATGAAACGTCCGGATGCAGCGCGTGACACCAACCTGAAAAAAAGTATAGCCGACAAGGTGCGCAGCGTCAGTCGTCATGTACTGTATAGAGATCCTGACAAGCAGGTGCGTCAGGGGAATACTACATCGCTTAAAAAAGGGTCCGGACCGTCAGCCTCTGAGTTGTGGCTAAGAGTTGATTCGGCGCGACAGATTCTCGGGAAACAGGTATTTGTGCCGGATCGCTATGTTGTCAACATAGACAGGAAGACCATGGCTTCTGTCGGTGATATTAAACGGTTCCTCGGGCGGAATATGAGATCTGTCATATGGGCGCTGCCATCTGTTCTCAATGACTCCTCGTTTGAGCAGATGAAAAAATCTCTTTCAATCCTTATCAGGTCAGGGTTCAAGACATTTCAGATTGCGCATCTCAGCCAGATTGAATTGTTCGAAGGTGAGCGTGTGCAGCTGTATGGAGATTACTGCCTGAACCTGATGAACAGCCAGGCGCTGAAACTTGCCTCGAAGCTTGATTTCCGGGGTTTTCAGTTATCCATTGAGATGAGCCGGGATCTTATCAAGCCGCTGGTCGATGGTTTCCGGAAGAACAAGGAGCAGGCGCCCAAAGCACGTACAGTACATCGCTCAGTCCAGCTTGGTCTCACCGTTTATGGCGCTCCGCCGCTGTTTGTTTCGCGTATCTCCGCAAAACAGCTGCCGTATAACAAAACAATCACCAGCCCGAAACATGAACAATTTGTCGTGGAGAAAAAAGAGGGGCACTCGTTGACAAGACCGCAAAAACCTTTTTCGCTCCTGCCTTTTCGAAGAGAACTCGAGCAGATGGGACTGAATTATCTGGTTATAGATCTCAGCGGCAGGTATCCAGGGACGAAGGAATTGGCTGAAATCAATGAGCGCATCAAGGCTACGGGAACCTACTCAAAGCTTCCAACGTTTAATTACCTCGGAACCCTTGAGTGATGAAAAATAACCGGCGGTTTCCGCAGGTCTACTGATGCTCTCAGGTTGCAGAGCCTGCAGAGTATACCAATTGATCGTCGGGTTGTTATTAAAAGAGTGCGTTGTTTGTTATTCTTGTTGACTTCACTGGTGCTTTGCATTAATAATGTCTCTCTTGTGTTTTTTGAAAGAGCCATTCTTGACGGGTGGGTCTTGTAACAGGTATAAAAAGAGCCGTAATGCGGTTTTAAATAGTAGCGTTTTAACAGGAGGAAGTAATTCGTGGCTAATCACAAATCTGCTGAGAAGAGAAATCGTCAGGCCCAGGCTCGACGTCTGCGCAATCGTATCAATCGCTCCAAGATGAAAACCGTCGTTCGTTCACTCAATGAAGCAATTGATGCAGGCTCTGCTGAAGAAGCAAAAGCAGCGCTTCAGACTGCTGTTCCGATTATCGCCAAAACGGCTTCAAAGGGAACCATTCATAAAAAGAATGCTTCACGTAAAATTTCCAGGCTCACCAGGCGTGTAAACGCTCTGGAGGCATAGTTCCCAGCTTTTACCGCAGATTTTCCGGTCACACCTTCCTGGTCTTCTGATCATCAACCGTTCTGCCTCATTTCCGGCAGAACGGTTTTTTTTTCCTCATTTTATAAAAATTGGTGCTTTATTTTTTCATATGGTATCAAATTACTTTTCTGTCTTCTCCCTGAAAGTACGTGATCTTATTTATGAACGAGACGTCGATATCACCACCGTATGAACTGTTCTGCAGTCGCGCAGAGCAGGCGCGTCTTGTGCCTGTCGCCGGCCGCTACATTTCAGACCTGGATACACCACTTACCCTGTTCAGCAAGATTCACCGCAATCGTGATCATGTCTTTCTCTTCGAAAGCATGGAGGGTGGAGAAAAGTGGGGACGATATTCATTTATCGGCTTTGACCCACTGCTGATTTTTTCCTCTATTGAAAACAGACTTACCATCACCCGTATCTTCGATGGAGGTGAGGAGTCAGAGAACATTACTGGAAATCCGCTTTCCTATTTGCGGCAGCTTGTCAGCGATATGGATGCCTATGAAGACCCGGACCTGCCAAGGTTCTGTGGCGGTCTTGTCGGCTTTCTCGGCTATGAAATGGTGCGTTTCATGGAAGAGCTGCCTGATTCGCAGGAAAAATCCGATGTTCCCGATTCCTCGTTCATGATACCCGGTACAGTCCTTGTCCATGACAGCTTCGAACAGACCGTCACCATTGTTCACTGGGTCGATACTGGTGACCAGACATTGCCGGAACTGCGATATCGCCGGGCGATATCCTGTATTGAACGTGTGTCTGAGATGCTCGGGCGCTCCATACCTGAAGAATTTGCTTTCAAGCAGCCGGACAAGCGGAGCAGGCAGAACGAGTTCTCCAGTAATATGGAGCCGGAAACATTTTATGATATGGTTGACAAGGCGAAGGAATATATCCTCTCAGGAGATATTTTCCAGGTTGTCCTCTCTCAACGCTTTCAAACGAAAACAGCGGTTTCCCCATTCTCTGTGTATCGCGCTCTTCGCTATATAAACCCGAGCCCATATCTTTTTTTCCTCAAGTTCAACGATCTTGTGCAGATCGGTTCATCGCCTGAAATACTTGTACGTAAGGAAGGAAAGTCGATTGAACTGCGGCCGATTGCCGGAACACGGCCGCGTGGCAGAACGCCTGAGGAAGATGGAGCGCTTGAAACCGACCTGCTGGCAGACCCGAAAGAGCGCGCTGAACACCTGATGCTGGTTGACCTCGGCAGAAATGATGTCGGTCGAGTGGCGCACGGGGGAAGCGTCACGGTCCGTGATCTTCTCGTTGTCGAACGCTACAGCCATGTCATGCATATTGTTTCAGGGGTTCACGGGGTTATTGATGATCAGTATGATCAGTTCGATGTTGTAAACGCCTGTTTCCCGGCGGGCACCGTCAGTGGTGCACCGAAAATTCGAGCCATGGAAATCATTGATGAGCTTGAACCTCAGAGGCGTGGTCCGTATGCGGGAGCGGTCGGTTATTTCGGGTTTTCCGGGAACATGGATTTCTGTATCACCATTCGGACATTTGTCATGCAGGGGGAAGATCTCTGGGTCCAGGCGGGAGCTGGCATTGTCGCCGATTCCGATGCGCACCTGGAGTTTGAGGAAACGGTAAACAAATCCATGGGGCTGCGCCGCGCCTTGGAACTGGCGGAGACGAGGTTCAGCTGATGATTGTCATAATTGATAATTACGACTCCTTTACCTACAATATTGTTCAGACCATTGCTGACAATCTGCTGGAAGAGGAGAGACAGGAGCAGATAAAGGTCTACCGCAACGACAGGATCACACTTTCCGAGCTGGCAGAGCTCGCCCCGTCCAGAATTCTCATCTCTCCCGGGCCATGCACGCCCAAAGAAGCGGGTATTTCTGTTGAGGTTATCAGAAACTTTGGCGGCAGTATCCCGATTTTAGGCGTCTGCCTTGGCCACCAGTCTATCGGTGAAGCCTATGGCGGCACGGTTATCAGGGCCGGACGAATCATGCATGGGAAGACGAGCATCATGTCGCATGACGGCAGGGGAGTGTTTACCGGCCTGCCCAATCCGTTTGACGGCATGCGCTACCACTCACTGGTTGTTGAAGAGGCCACGTTGCCGGATTGCCTTGAAATTACCGCCAGAACAGAGCAGGGTGAGCTGATGGGGCTTCGCCACCGCGACATCGCCGTAGAGGGTGTCCAGTTTCATCCGGAATCAATAATGACTCCTGCCGGCAGACTGCTTCTTAAAAATTTTATGTCCGATGAGTATGAAGCCATGCTCGGCCAACCAGTGCGCACGTCATAAATAGTACGTGACATACAATCTTTGAGCTGATGATGAATATTACTGATGCAATAAACCACGTTGTCAACGGCAGAAACCTGTCAGAAGCCGATATGTGTTCGGTGATGAACGAGATCATGAGTGGTGAGGCGACACCCGTGCAGATCGGTTCTTTTCTCACCGGATTGAGGATGAAAGGGGAGACTGTCGAGGAAATTACCGGTGCCGCCCGGGTAATGCGGGATAAGGTGACTGCCATCGACAGCGGCGTGAATACATCCGCTGGAGGTGTTCTACTTGATACCTGCGGCACCGGGGGAGACGGTTCCGGCACGTTCAATGTCTCGACAACTTCAGCATTTGTTGTTGCAGGCTGCGGTATAACCGTCGCCAAGCACGGCAACAGGTCGGTTTCGAGTTCCTGTGGTTCGGCCGACGTTCTTGAAGCGGCAGGCGTCAACCTGACTCTGGATGCCGAGCAGGTGGGGATATGTATAAAAAAGAATGGGATCGGTTTTCTTTTTGCACCGGCTTTGCATGGCGCCATGAAATATGCAATCGGTCCCCGTCGGGAAATCGGCATACGGACCATTTTCAACGTTCTTGGCCCGCTGACCAACCCGGCCGGTGCCAATGTTCAGGTAATGGGCGTTTTCAGCAGAGCGCTGACCGAACCCCTGGCGGAGGTACTTGGCAAACTGGGGTCAAAACGGGCGCTTGTTGTTCATGGTGAAAACAATCTTGATGAGTTGACCACGACCGGAGAAACCATGATCTCCGAGCTCAAAGACGGCATGGTTCGCTCCTACACGGTGAGCCCTGAGGATGTCGGGCTCAAACGTTGCGTTCTCTCAGATCTGAAAGGCGGCAGAGACAGCCGGGAGTCAGCTGCAATCATGAGGGGTGTACTGTCCGGCGAAAAAGGGCCGCGCAGAGACATGGTTCTTTTGAACAGCGGCGCGGCATTGCTGGCTGCCGGCCTGGCCGGTGACCTGCGGGAGGGCATAGCTCTTGCAGCAGCATGCATTGACAACAGCAAAGCTCTTGCCAAACTCGATGATCTGGTGTCCTTTACCAGTAGAGCACCCGCCTGATCCGGCCAATACATACCCCTGAGCACGATGATCCTTGATACTATAGTTAAACAGAAACGTGAAGAAGTCGCTCTGCTGAAAAGAAACGGCATCAGACTGCCCGATTCCTATATCGATACGTCTGTTGATGAAAGCCGTGGTTTTACACGGGCTCTTACCGACTGCGCGGGTGTTGCCATCATTGCCGAAGTAAAAAAGGCATCTCCTTCAAAGGGAATTATCTGTTCTGATTTCGACCCGCTGAAGATTGCCGGTAATTATCAGAAACAGGGTGCCCAGGCAGTTTCCGTACTCACCGATGTGAATTTTTTTCAGGGGAGCCTGCTCTATCTCATGCAGGTCAGGGAATGCGTTGATCTGCCGGTCCTCAGAAAAGATTTTATCATTGACCTTATCCAGATTGACGAAGCCCGTGCCCATGGAGCAGATGCCATCCTGCTGATTGCTGCAATTCTCGATGAATACCAGATACGGGACTTTCGCCAGCATGCTTCGGCCCTGGGAATGGACAGCCTGGTCGAGGTTCATCAGGAAGAGGAATTATCGAAATCACTGCGTGCCGGGGTTGAGCTGATCGGTATCAATAATCGTAATCTCAATGATTTTTCGGTTGATTTAGACACCACCTTTCGGTTGATGAAGCATATCCCTTCAGACATACCGGTGGTATCGGAATCCGGGCTCAAAAACAGCGACGATATCGCCGCCCTTGCAGAGGCGGGAGTGACTGCAGCCCTGATCGGTGAAACATTGATGCGTGCCGGTGAAAACAGCGGCCTGCTCAGGTCATTACGGTCCCGGTAACGAAAACAGGGGGAGATCATGAGAACGCGCATTAAAATGTGCGGAACGACTCGTTTTGAAGATGCGCTGGCAGCGGTAAATCTTGGCATAGATGCTCTTGGCTTCATTTTCGTCGCCGCCAGTCCCCGTTTTCTCACCCCTGCTGCAGCAACCCGGATTATTGAAATAGTACCGTCTTTTGTCAGCCGGGTCGGGGTGTTTGTCGACAGTACCTTTGAAGAGATCACGGCCACAGTCAGACACTGCGGTCTCACCCAGGTACAGCTGCACGGCCAGGAGTCTCCGGAGTTCTGTCTGCGGCTGAAAACCTGGAACCGCTCCTTGTCCATCTGTAAGGCATTCAGGATTAAAGAGAAGAGCCCTGTTACTCTGGATCTTCATCAGTATTCTCAGGGGATCGACAGTATTTTGTTTGATACCTATGTCAAGGGCACAGCCGGAGGCACCGGAGATGCTTTTGACTGGCGATTGATTGAGATGCTCAAGCTTGACCGTCCGCTGATCCTTGCCGGAGGTCTATCTCCGGAAAATATACGGCAAGCTCTTGCCGTGGTCGCGCCATTTGCCGTCGACGTTAATTCTGGAGTCGAGGATGAACCGGGAGTAAAGAATCACCAGAAATTGAAGGAGCTGGTTATGCTGGTCAGCGATCACGACACCCGGATACGGCGCCAGAACGCCGCTGATGTTGATAATCTGCCGGCTTGAACGGTAGCAATTTTTGTGCTCAGTGAGCTATCACGAAGGCATCCCTGTACCCCCGGCTCTCCAGGATTTTTCTTTCCCGCTCGGCACCGTTCAGTGTTTTCCCGACATAGACATGCACACGGTAGTAAATCTTATCCGGGCCGTAGTACTGCTGAATAAGTGTTGTATGTCCGGCCTGGGTAAAGCGCTGCTGGAGGCGAAGTGCGTTGTTCCTGTCGGCAAATGAGCCGATCTGTATATAAAATTCTCCAACCTGGAATGTTTTTGCAAGCTTCCTGAGTTCGGCGCTCCCCTGGTGTGCATCACCAAGTGCCGTCAGGTGAACTCGTGCTGTTCCCCGACCGATGATGCCGACCTTTTTTGCGGCTGTGTAGCTCAGGTCGATGACCCTGCCGCGCACAAAAGGGCCGCGGTCATTTACCCGGACGACAATTTCCTTATTGTTCTCGAGGTTTTTTACTAAAAGTACGGTATTCATCGGCAGCGTTTTGTGGGCAGCCGTCATGTCGTACATGTTGTAGGTTTCGGCATTGGACGTTTTTCTGCCATGAAAGTCATCACCATACCATGAGGCTATCCCGGTCTGGGTGAATCCATAGGATGACGGGATCGGGTAATATACCCGGTTATTGATGACGTAAGGCTTCTGTGTCGGGTGAGAATAGTCTTTCTTCGGGGCAGCGGTCGAGCAGGCCGGCAGTCCGCTGGAAAGAAGCAGAAGGATGATGACAAGGAACAGGGCATTCACCTGCCTGGTGCCATCTTGAGGCATCGGCACGTGAGCTGAACAGGGCGGCACTGAACAATTTCTATAAGCGGGTGGTATTTCTCTATTCATTGCAACTATCCAGGAGAAAATGATCAACTGATCATCGATTCTCGTCAGTGGGTTGGTCAGGTGCTGGTTTTTGAGCATCGTTCAAAAATGTCAGTCGTTTTTCAAAAAACGATCCGGCCTTGCCGATTGTATGGGGGGCATAGGGAACGAGCGGGGAAATACCCGGGTCAATGGTAATGTTGTCAAACTGCAGAAAGCCTTCTTCGTTGATCCACGAGAGATGCAGGTCGAGAAGCGGACGACCAACCTGAAATAAGCCGTCTGAGTCTGGAACAAGGTGGATATTTTCCCAGCGCCGCTCTTTATAACCTTTCAGCCAGATTCCGGGAAACAGTTCATTGTTCAGTTGATCCTTCATTTCGGGTTCAAGCCATTCGCCATCAAACTCCAGGTGACTTGCGAGTATGCGCCGCACCTCTGAGCTGCCGTCCCGGGTCAGTTTCTCGAACTCGTCAAGCTCATCGTGGTCAATTCGCAGCAGGTGTGTTTCGTCGTCGTAGAATGCCCAGAGCGCGTGGCATCCCTGACAGCTGACAAGCGTGGCGTATTTCTGATGGGCCGGATGAACCATTATCGGCAGGGCAATTGTTTTACCTGTAGCCGTTGACGTGAAGCGGTACTTCCCCTCATTTCTGGTTATGGATCGACTGCTGCTGTTTTCCAGATGCTCACGGTCGTGGCAGGAAGCGCATGTTCTGCCGGTACTGCTGTTTCCCATGACCTGATCGCGATCGTGACAGTCTAAACAGATCATGCCGCCTCTGTGGTGGACGTCTGCCTCGAGCTGATGGTACTCAACACCGTAGGGCCTGAAGTAATCTTCCCGTGTGGTATAGGGTGTTCGGTACTCTTCATTGAAATCGTGCTCGAAACGGCCGTAAAAGTCAAAACCGACATGATTGCCATAATGACAGGAGAGGCAGTTTGAATTGTCTGGTTTTTCGAGGAAGTGATGGGAAACCATTGTGCCGCCGTAATATTCAAGGTGGCAGGAACCACAGCCACTCGCTCTTTTTGTCGCGGGGAGCTCATCTCCTTCCGAGTAGACATGACAGCGCAGACATCTGCGTCGTAACAGATCATCGACGAGTTGCAGTACCGAGTCGGGAGCGGCAGAGGCCTGAACATCGTCAAGAGAGACACTGCCACTAGCCGGGCTGAAAGCGTTTCTGACGAGTTCTATATGGCTGTTGAGGGTATAGTGGTCATTGGTAACAACCATTGCTGTTTCCTGCCGGTGACAGCGTTGACAGAATAGTTCGGCATTATCCGGGTGGGATGGTTGTTTTACCAGCCCCTGGTGGGCGGCTTGCCTGTCCTCTGTGCCGTCAACGCCACGATGACATTCAATACAGGCAAACTGGTGATGCCGGTCAAGTTCCACGGCGTGACAGCCCGCGCATCCGGCAGCAGTATGCACCGCCTGCTCTTCCGGTTTATCTTCCTGACGACAGCCACCGGCAAGAAGTATCATGAAGC
Source organism: Desulfocapsaceae bacterium (assembly GCA_963675545.2). Classification (GTDB taxonomy): domain Bacteria; phylum Desulfobacterota; class Desulfobulbia; order Desulfobulbales; family Desulfocapsaceae; genus MADRE3. The sequence goes on along the minus strand of CAXXRX010000002.1, from coordinate 4,435,646 downwards.
AAAACAGCGGTAGGAAAAATGCTGAGAACCTTTTCATCACCTCGGAATAGCCTGGCAACATTAAGCATATCGTTATTAATGGTAGTGCTTAACGGTTGAAACTCGCTGCAATAAAATCGGCGAAAAGCACTGCTGCAAAAAAAAACAAAGAAGAACCTGCAAACACAAACAACCGCATATTAATGGTGTCTGGTATTGTGAGACGGTGGATTATTTCTTATTAGATTTACTACTCAGATGGCAAGACTTTTTTCAAGATTAAGGTATCCTTTGCAGAAACGGATGCAGACATCAAAAAAATCTGCAGTCTCATTTTTTGCCGCGCTAATCAGCAGCATATCAACGCAGGGGAGAAGGAAGCTGTTGAGCAGTTCAGCCTGTTTATCTGAGGTTTGCTCACCATTTTTTTCCAGCTCGACAAGGGTGACCAGGATATCGAGCAAAACAGGCAGAGCATCTTCAGTGTCGCCCAACGTATTGCCAGCACGAATATCTGCATCGTGCAGGAACTGACGCAGGCGTATCAGGGTGTCTCCTAGATTTCTACCGTCAATATGGTGAGATGCCATCAGGTTGAGCTGGCTTTCACTGAACGGATCGGTAAACAGGGCGTAATATTCATCCTGCAGATCTTCGAGTTTTTTTGTGGTGAGTTGTCTGTTCAACTCCCGGACGGCACTGTCTATTTCCGGGGTAACCTGGTCTCCGGCAAGGGCGGCAAATGTTCCGCGCCAGCGGCTTAAGCGTTCGGCATCCGGCCGGCTGATAAAAAACGATTTGATCAGGTCAAGAAAGCGGAGTCGAACAAGCAGTAATTCCTTGTCATTGAGATCTTTCATCATGCTACTCAGTTTCCAGTAATTTGATTACGCGACAGTCTTCACAATATTCGAAATGGCCGTCATGGTCCAGTTTCTGTTTCGCGAGAATTTCCATAACCCGATCAAAGCTCTTCCTGGTACCGAATACCTTGCCGCATCCTTTGCAGCGCATCGGTTTAGCACGGGCCACAACCAGCGGCTTGAAAAACTGGTGGGTCAAGAGGATCTGGTCGCCGGCAGCTAGTGCGTTTTCCGGGCAGACAGCGATACAGGCACCGCAACCGGTACAGAGCGCGCCTGTCCATGAGAGCGTCAGTGTGGACGGGTCTGCAGACAGGGCCTCGATATTACATTCATTGAGACAGGCAAGACATTGTGTGCAGGCGTTTTCTTCGCACCGAATAGCGTGAAAAATGTTGTCTGCATGAGCGGGCAATACGATGTCTTTCTGCACCTCGGAGAGGGCATGCAGGACCATGGATGATAGTTTCTGTCGCCTGTTGCTGTAGCTGAGATCCGTGTAGCGCCTTGAAAGAAAGCTATTCTTGCCAGTACCTGGAGCAGCTGAGGGGTAGCCCCTGACTGTTGAGAGTGACACGCTTGAGGGCTCATCAACAAGAGCTGCAAAAAGCCTGTTTACCTGATCAACGCTTTGCCGGACACGTTGATTGCCATTTCCATTTCCTTGAGTTTCCAGCAGGATGATCCTGGAGGCACCGTGCATCAACAGAAAGACAAGGTGAACCGCCGAGAGCGCATTCAATTGGGGGTATTCAAAGAACACATGCGTGCCGGTGTCAAGTTCGCCTCCACGGAAATTCCACCAGAAACTGTGGAGTTCCTTTTCGGCGCCGATCACGACTATTGATGTTTCCTCGAGTGAAAAGGTTCTGAAAAATTCAAAAAAAGCCGTATCGTCGAAACGCCGGTACTGCATTGCCCCAGTGGGGCAAATGGATACACAGCTTCCGCATTCTGTACACGTGAGTGGATCGATTATGATCTTTTCTTCGCCCCTCAGGGCGTCGAATGCACAGGCCTGTATACATTTATCGCAACCGGATTCGGTCCTGCTGCTGAATTGACAGATGGCGTGGTTGCAGGTAATCACCTCATCGATTCGGGACGGGAAAAGTGTTGCAAGATAGCGATCCAGAGTCGATTCCCGGTAGAAGTTGCGGTATCCATCAATTCCTTCTACAGGGGTATCACCAAGGGCCAGAAGGGCGGAAATCTCGAGTTCGTTTTGTTCGACGGCATCAATGTCTATGGCCCCGGTGGGACAGATTTTTTCACAATCCCTGCAGAAGGAGCAGGTACTAAAGTCGAAAAACAACGCCTCTGAAATACATGATTCCGGGCATGACCTGCCGCAGAGACCGCAATAGGTACATTTGCCCGGATCGACCGGAGAACGGGTTGAGTACTTGAGCCGACAGGTGCTGTCTGTAAATGAAACGGAAAAATCTGTGACCTCGCTGAAATCAGGATGACTTGCATTCACAAGCAGGGGAACGATGTCGAGTACGCCGCCGTAGGTGTCGAGAAAACGGTTGAGCGACTGTGAATCATTGGAAATCACACACAACCGGTTATCTTCTTCAATCGTGTAGCTGCTGAAAGAGACCTGGTTTTTTCTGATGCGTTCAGCTTCTGCAAATTTCAGGAGCTGTTCATCGTTCAAGCTGCCAAGGTCGCCATTTACCTGTAACGCCGGAGAAAGCATTGTGTGATGAGTCCCGCCTAAACTGTTGAAGCCACTCTGCAGCAGAATGGCAGGGTCATCTGCCACAGGAGAGCTAGAGATTTCCTGCAGGGAACTTCTCAGACGTTTGTCAAGAACAGGAGCAGCGCTTGCGTTGAGTAACAGACAATAGGATGTGAAAACAGTACTCATAATGTGTTTTTTAAAAATTATGACAGGTTAAGCTGTGCCGGGTGCTGGTGAAGCGAACAGTGCTCGACGCCCTGCATGCCATGATCATTTTATAATCACGGTAAACTAATGCCAACTGTTCATAAATGAAATGGAATAATACAAGGCCGGAAGCCTTTTGTCGTGTAGGTTATTCACTTACCTGAGACTGTCTGCTCTGGAAGGTACAGGGACAGTGGAATCTGCTGGAGGCTGAGATTCTGTGACGGTATCATTTTGTTTAGAGTTGAATTTTCCAATTGTACCTGATATAAACAGCGTCAATTTGCTCATCCCTGCATTTACATACCCGGACATCTGTCTTTCAGCTGCCTTCAGGTTGACTTTTTGCAGTGAAGAGTAAATTGTTTCCCGGAGCCGCATTACTTCGGTTCTGTTTACATTGAGCCACCGTAGCTCAGGTGGTAGAGCAGCTGATTCGTAACCAGCAGGTCAGCGGTTCAAGTCCGCTCGGTGGCTCCAGCAAATATAAGGGGTTTAGGCATAACGCTTAAACCCCTTTTTGTATATTTGTAAGAAATCTGTAAGGTTGTGAAAAGATTTCAACTGCCCAATTTATCGCCAACTCATTCAGTCAAGACAAGTTTTCTTGAAGTGAATGTCTCATCGGTTTCGGTGGAGTAGCCGTGTGAAATGTTGGAACGAAGGTACCGTTGTCTGAACAACAGTTTAGGTGAAAACCGGCAGGCGTGTTTTGTGCTGAAACGAGTCGGGAATTAATCAATAATATAATTTCTCTGCAAGAGAATATTTTCAATCAGCGTGTTGCCGAGCGGCTCAAAATAGGCCTTCCTGATCATGTGAGGCCCTTTTGGGGTGGCTTTTTTCCCCGGTGACCATGTCAGTGTTGCCGACCTCGCATTTGGAAGCCTGTTTAACGGCTGATCCAGGCGTATTTTCTTTTTCGCCTTGGGACCTGTTTCGATCGGCAAACCTTTTGGAAACCGCCTCTTTCCTCGTGAGTGATCGTTCATACTCTCTCCCTCAGAACTCTGTCTCAATAGAAAGGTGTGTGCTTCCTCCTGGTATTTCTACTTCTCAATATACATTATGTAAATAGGTATATTTACCTATTTTTTCAGAAAAGATACCACCCCAACATGTATCATCTTTGGTTATAGCAGTTTAAAACATTATTTATATAGGTCAATTCTTTTCTCGCATCAAATCAATTAATGCGAAAAAATGTCCTGACAGGAAGATGGAAACGTTGTTGCTGCTATTCCTCCAGTTGTGGAATGTTAATCTCTTTCCCTCCCTCCGCAGCGGAACAATAAGCGGTATAAACAGTCATGATGGTATCTGCAGCAAGTACGCTGTTTGACTGGGGAGCAGCGCCGGTAGCGGCACATTGATAGAAATCCTGTGTCTCACTTTGATAGCCGGTATACCAGTTTTCGTCAGGAGAGATGTTCGACCAGCCTTCTTTTGTCTCTATCTTTTCAACCACATAGATATCTTCAAATTGTGCACCACGGGGATTAAATGATTTCATCGAATCATTCGGATTAATATTGACGATGGTCCGGTGATTGTTGGCTGTTATTTCAATCCAGTTATGAACTCCTCCAAGCACAAGCTCTGAGGCAAAAATATCTGCAAACATGCCGTCTTCAAACACAATGTGCAGTGAGCCAAAATCTTCTATGTCGGTGTAACCTTTCTTTATAAACCCTTCATCGCGATATCGTTCTGACCTGGTCACCGCGTGAACTCGTGCCGATACTGTTTTCGGGCGGATCGGCCTTCCCTGTGAGGCCAGTCCCTCAATTTGCTTGAGATAGAGTACTGCTCCCAGCGGATGAACTGCTTTGCCCATAATAGATCCGCCTCCGGAGCATGACCAGATCCCGTAAAAGGGGGAATGAGAGCCCGAGTGAGCACCTTCTCCATGCATCCAGATAATCTGCGCTCCTGTTTTTTCGATAATTTCTTTTTCTTTCTGTATTCCCGGAGCATATACCCAGTTTTCAGCGTAACATATTTGCCCGTTGCTGCTGTTTTCAGCATTTAACAGTCTTTGTACACTTTTCATGGCCTGCGTCAGTCCGGTCTTTCTGTCGAAGGTATCCCCGGAGAAATTGTCGTCTCCATCACCGAAGTAACCGGTAAACGGCTTCTCAATGATTACATGTTTGCCTTGTTCAAGGGTTCTTATGCCGATTTCTTCATGGGTTGACGGTGGCGTGCACAGATGGAGCAGATCACTCTCGGCAATGAGAGAGTCAAGGTCGGAATATACTTTGAGCTCGTGTTCATCGGCAAATTTTCGACAATGCTGCCGGGTAGGGGAGTAAACACCCGTAATTTCTACCTGGACACCATACACCTTTCGCATGGCCTCCAGGTGAAACCGGGCCGCAAACCCTGAACCTATTATCCCTGCACGTACTGTATGTGTCGGCTTACTCATATCTACTCCTTAAAGTTGTCATCACCATTTGTAAAGGATTGAAAAACTTAGATGTTATGAGCGAGATATCCACCATCGACTGGAATAGATACCCCTGTAATAAATCCTGCGGCTGTATCACTTGCCAGAAATACGGTGGCGCCTGCCAGTTCCGTGACATCTCCAAACCTCTTGTAGGGGGTGTGATTTATTACTGCCTGGCCCCGTTCGGTGTAAGCACCGGTTTTTTCATCGATCAACAGCGCCTTGTTCTGTTTGCCGAGAAAAAATCCAGGTGCGATGGCGTTAACACGGATACCATACCCGGCTAATTCATTCGCCGAGCCAACGGTGAGATTGAGCGTTGCAGCTTTTGCTGCGTCATATGCCCAGACACCGGAGAGTGGGTTATACGATGCCATGGAGGTCAGGTTGATAATACAACCCTTGATCTTGTTTTGTATCCAGTACTCGCCGAACACTTTTGTCGGGACCATGAGACCCGCAACAAGATTCATGTGAAGAACCCGCTCAAACGTCTCGATATTCTGTTCAATGAGTGGTGCCTTGCCGATATTCCCCCCGACAGCGTTGATGAGAATGTCAGGGGCACCGCAGACAGAAACGGTGGCTGAAAGGGCATCTCTGACAGCCTCTTCGCTCCCTGTATCCACTTGTTTTCCGGCGATCATATTTTCTCTGTCACCGGAACTGCCAAGTTTAGCAAGAGCAAGATCAATGGATTCCTGGGATCTACTCCATATCATGATCTTTGCGCCTGCTTTGAGAAGCGCCTCTGACATGACGGTGCCGATTGCACCGGCACCGCCGGATATGACAGCAGTTTTACCCGTGAGGCCAAATAGTTCGTCCAGGTAGCTCATATTTCTGACTCCTTCTTTTTAATAAAATACTGTTTGTTGGATATCGGTCTAGTGTGTAAGGCTCCGAGGTCCTCATGTTTTATTTGAACAATTGAGAATGTCTTTGCCTGAAATCGGCATTTGATCAAGGGGAGCCACAGCTCCCTTATGTCCGATAACATATGCAGCAGCCCGGTGTGCAAGAGTTGCAGATTCATAAGGAGAACAGCCAAAGCAGCGGCTTACCAGGTAGGCTGCACTAAACGAGTCTCCGGCTGCTGTGGTGTCAATCACCCGAGTTCCCTGACATGCATCTACTACACTCAGGGTGCCGTTAACTGAGATTGTGCAGGGTTTTTCACCATCCTTGAGCACAATTTCTTCTGCTCCCAGGTCCTGCAATACTTTATGCGCCTGTTCCCCCCGGGCACCATTGAGCAGCGCCAGGGCTTCTTCGCTTGTCAGAAAGACAATCTTACTCAGCGAATATACCTGCTGATAAGCGTGTGTTGCGTGCGACGCAGATGGCCATAAGTGTGGTCTGTAGTTACAGTCAAAATAGATGGCTGTACCCGCTTCTGCCAATTGTTTCAACCGATCAAGAAGGGCTGTACGACTTTTTTCTGTCAAAATGGCAAGACTGATGCCACTCAGATAAATAGCGTCATATTCTGCAAGTTTTTCAAGAACAGTTTCACTTCCCGGGTATTCGAAACATTTTCTGGCCGCTGCAGCACTGCGCCAGTAGTGAAAGATTCGTTCGCCATGATTGTCCAGCTCAATGTAGTAAAGGCCTGGTAATTCATCCTGACATCTTTGTACGAGGCTGCTGCCGACACCCTCCTGTTCCCAGAAGCTGATCATCTTGGTGCTGAAGTTATCCTGTCCAAGGGCGGTAACATAATCTACATGCAACGGAAGTTCGCGGGCAAGCCGGGCACAATAAATAGCCGTATTCAAGGTATCTCCCCCAAACGTTTGTTTTGTGTTCCCAGGCTCTGTTTCCTGCAGTTCAATCATGCATTCGCCAATTAAGGCAATTTTTATCGGCGTCATTGATCTCATAAGTGAATAAATATATACGTTATTTTTGGTAATTGGGTTCTCTTTGAACCGGTTTAAAAGAAGTGACTTGATTGCTTTTTGAAAAAAATGACGTACCGGTCAGCTACGCCCGCTCCCGCATGACTCCCTTATAATCAGTTCAGACTTTAAGTGCATATGTTTTACAGGGGCTCGAGGATTGTTGATACGCCGTATCAGCAGTTCTGCAGCTTTTCTACCTATTTCTCCTTTTCTGATTCTCACGGTAGTAAGCTGGGTATACCCTCTGTCAGCTTCTTCAATATCATCACACCCTACAACAGCCATGTCTTTGCCCGGAGTTAAATCTCTGCGGTGCAATCCTGAAAGTACACCAAGGGCAATAAGGTCTGAAAAACAGACAAGTGCCGTCGGTGGAGACTTGAGAGAGAGAATTGAATTAATTGCCTCCTCCCCGCCCTGGGGAGAAATTGAACAATCATAATAGACAGAGTTACTGACAGGAAGGCCATTTTCTTCCATTGCTTTTGCAAAACCGGCCCGGCGATTTCGGGAGACACTGGTGTGCTGGTTTCCGCCGACCATGACGATTTTTTTGTGGCCGAGGTTTATGAGATGTGTTGTCGCCATGTGAATAGCAAGCACCCCGTCATTACCAACAAAGTCCAGTTTTACCCCTTCGATATTGCGGGCAATGAGAACGGTGGGCAGATTCATCGAGACAACAGGCTGTAAAGATTGAATATTTGTTTTTTCTGCGGGGCTGAGAATCAGCCCATCGGCCCGGTGTTCAATCAAGGTTCTGATAAAATGCTCCTGGTGTTCCAGCGATTCATTGGTGTTGCAGAGAAATGCCATGATGTTATTCAGACTCAGCAGTGCTTCACACTCCGCACATGCTTCAGCAAAGTAGGGGTTAGTGAAATTGTGCACCGCAAGGCCGACGGTATTTGAGCGACCGGTGCTCAGTCCTGCCGCTCCGCGGTTATAGACATACCCCAGTTCTTCAACGGTACTGAGTATCTTGCGTCTGGTCTCAGCAGCGACACGGGAATCGTTATTGATTGCAAGTGATACGGTAGCTTTGGAAACCCCGAGAATTTCAGCGATATCGTTGAGAGTGATTTTTTTCTTTGCTTCTTCCATCACGATGCGATGCCTGGTGTAAAAAAGTGAAACTGATGGATCGGAATTATCTAAATATCATCAGGAAGATTTACTTTTCCATATAGAGTGCTAACACTTTAACATGGAGTCGTCAATTAAAATTAAACCGGTTTAATTTTTTTGTTGACATTGCTGAAAGGGGGCATTTAAATAAACACACATTTCCTCTGCACGTGCTGTTTGGAAAAAAATTCTTTGGTACCGGGAAGCATGGATCTACCTGCAATGCTGTCAATACAAAAGTCACTTCGACACTACAAACTCGTCCCGGTTGTCAGCTTGCCCTCTGTTGATGCGGCATTGACATTAGCTGAGCTGCTTGTGCAATGCAATTTACCGGTGATTGAAGTCACGTTTCGGACACCAAGCGCTCTGCAGGCTATAGCTGCAATAAATCAGAGATACCCCGAGATGCTGGTTCTGGCAGGGACGGTTCTTCAGGAAACACAGGCTGTACACGCTCATGAGGCAGGGGCAGTCGGCATTGTCAGTCCTGGATTCGCGCCGGGTTTGGCTGCAATTTGTAAACAGAGAAGGTTACCTTTTTTCCCCGGTGTCTGTACGCCAAGTGAAGTACAGATGGCTCGTGAAGAAGGCCTGAAAATATTAAAATTTTTTCCAGCCGAGTCAGCCGGCGGTATAAAGATGATAAATCTGTTTGCAAACGTCTATCAGGATGTCACCTTTATGCCCACCGGTGGAATCAGTCCAGCTAACCTTGCTGGGTATCTGAGCTGTAAAAACATCCTTTGCTGCGGTGGAACCTGGCTTTGTCCTGAAGAGCTCATGATAGATGGAAAATGGAAAAAAATAGAACGGCTCATTTCTGAAGCGCTGGAAATAATCAAGAATATTAATTGATCTCATATAGTATTGTATAACCTGACCGGTTATAGTAGCGAAAAACAACGTGGTTGAAGAAGTGCTCAAGACTGATGATATTGTCCGATCTCATCAGCGTAGCGTAGAACAGCCTGATGAAGTGAAAAAAACATGAGAGGTTTATTATGGAACTCAGTTTACAGGGAAAAACAGCCTTTGTCACCGGCGGTAATATCGGCATTGGTCGGGCGGTGAGTCTGGCACTGGCACGATGCGGTGCTGATGTGGCGTTGACGTATTATTCGCATCAGGAGGAAGGGGATAAAACCGTTGCTTCCATTAAAGAAATGGGACGCAATGGCTGCTGCTTTCAGTTGGATGCGACAGATGGCTCCCAGGTTAAAGAGGTAGTCGCCCAGGTTGCCGAGACGTTTGGCGGGCATATTGATATCCTGATGAATAATGCCGGCCATCTTGTCGGCAGGTACACCATTGCTGAGATGTCTGATGAACACTGGTTTAAAACGATCAATGTTAATCTGACCAGTACCTTCTACTGCACACGGGCTGTCCTGCCGTTTATGAATACGGGGTGGGGAAGAATAATCAATATGTCCTCGCTTGCAGCTCGAAACGGAGGAGGGAATGGTGCAACTGCCTATGCCGCCTCAAAAGGTGCGGTGATTGCCTTTACCAGAGGGCTCTGCAAGGAGGTTGCTGAAAAAGGAATAACGGTAAATGCAGTAGCGCCCGGGTTGATACTTGATACACCGTTTCATGAAACATTTAATACCGATGCCGGTATACAGGGAGCGATAAATGCCACACCGCTGAAACGTGGTGGAACGCCTGAAGATGTGGCAAATGCCGTTGTCTACTTTGCTACGGAACTTGGTTCATTCATTACCGGTGAGATCATTGAAATTAATGGTGGAATGTATTTCGCCTGAGGCAGCGAGAGGCTCATTACCTGTTTGTATCGGAATTTCAGGTTCAGGATGAGTCAGGAGGAAACATGAGTGAGAGAATCAGTCATGTTCAAAAATCAAAGGAGGAGGGAACGCGAACAACACGCGAGGAAATGATCATGATTTTTATGATCATCAGGATCCCGGGGTTATTTACTCAAGGACAAATAACCCAACCGTAAATGCATGCATCGTCATGCAATGAGAGGAGGATTAATCTTATGAACTGTTTAAAGAAGTTTGCTCTTTCAGCTGCAACTATTGCCCTGATTGCTGGTTTTTCTGTAGCTGCTCAGGCAAAGGAATGGCGAGGATGGAACATCCATGTTGCCGGTTATCCAAACACGATAGCCATGGATAAATTTGCAGAGCTGTTGAAAGAAAAATCCGGCGGCAAGATGACCCTGAAGATGTATCATGCCGGTACACTCGGAAGTCAGCCGGATGCTATTGAACAGGTGAGGATCGGTGGACTGGAGATTGCTAACTTTAATATGGGTCCTATTGGTCCGATCGTTCCAGAGGCAAATGTCGTTTCTCTGCCCTTTATTTTCAAGGACACCGATCACATGTGGCGCGTACTTGACGGCAAGGCCGGCGAAATGATGGCTGCAGGGCTTGAGAAAAAAGGACTCGTTCCGCTGGCCTGGTATGATGCCGGTGCACGTTCTTTTTACAACTCCAAAAAGCCAATAACCAAGCCCGAAGATGTGACCGGCATGAAGGTTCGAGTTATGAATAACGACCTGTATTCCGGCATGATCAAAGCTCTTGGTGGAAACCCGTCTCCAATGGCATTTGCGGAAGTATATCAGTCTCTGAAAACAGGCGTGGTCGACGGCGCTGAAAATAACTATCCGTCCTATGAGTCAACCGGCCATTACGAAGTTGCCGGGAATTACTCCAATTCGCAACATCTCATTATTCCAGAGATTGTCTGTGTCAATGCCGACGTATGGAAATCACTGTCTGCAGAAGATCAGAAAATTCTGAAAGAAGCAGCCCAGGAATCTGCGGTGCTTCAGCGCGAACTCTGGAAAGAACGTGAAAAAGCCAGTAAAGAAAAAGTATTAGCCGGTGGTGCTACCATTAATGAGATACCGGATAAGAGTGCGTTCCAGGCTGCAATGACACCAGTGTATGACAAATACCTGGCTGACAACCCTGAACTGAAGCCATTAGTTGAGCTGATCCAGCAGACCGATTGATTCTTCAGCCAAGATAAAAAGTGGTCATCGATAACCGTAACAGCTTCCCTGGATATCGATGATCACTTTTACCCTACTTTTTTAGCAGCATGTAAAATTTGATGAACTCGTAAAAAGTCCAATAAAGATGGCTAAGTAAAAAGCTTCATAGGCAAGGCGCCTAAAAAATTCCATTATATCGGCGTACTCCAGTATGTCGTGATGATATAATTTTTGTAGCAACGACGCATATGGAGGGTTTTTACGACGCCATCAAATTTTATCTGGTAATACTCATGTCTTCTGAAAAATCAATGAGCAAGAGATCAGTCTTCGACAGATTTTTAGATCTCATCAGCTGGTTCAACACGGTTTTCACCGGGGTTGCCATGGTGGTTTTGACGGTTATTTTCGGTTGGCTGGTGTTTGGCCGTTATGTCCTGAACGCCACCCCTACCTGGGTGGAGCAGGTTTCCCTGTTGCTTGTGGTCTATATCGGTTTTTTGGGTGCTTCAACCGGTGTTCATAAAAAGACACATCTGGGAGTTGCAGTATTTCGCGAAATGAGCCCAAAACCGGTGCAGCGCCTGTTTGACCTGCTGTCATATTTCATTATGGGCGGTTTTGGTCTGATAATGACTATCTACGGGTACAAGCTAACGGTATTCAAATGGGATGCTGAAATACCCCTTATTCATGTATCTGAGGGTTTACGATCTCTGCCGATTATGTTGAGCGGAGTCTTCATTTTTCTCTTTTCAATCGGCCACCTCATTCACTTCTTTAAAGGTACTGACAAGGAAGAGGTTAAATAAACAGGAGATAGTAGATTAATGGGACTGATCATTTTATTAGCTGTCTTTGCTCTTTGTGTAATAATTGGTATGCCTGTTGCCTTTGCCCTCGGGGTTGCCGCTGTTTCCGCCTTTTTTTACGAAGGCTTGCCGATGATGATCGCTTTTCAGAGAATCATCTCCGGTATATCAATTTTTGCTCTTATGGCCATTCCGTTTTTTATTTTTGCGGGTGAACTGATGTTTCATGGCGGCATTGCCATGCGGTTGGTACGTTTTGCCTCTGCCGCTGTCGGGGCACTGCGCGGAGGCCTTGGTATCGTTAACGTTTTTTCTTCGATGTTGTTCGGCGGGATCTCCGGCTCAGCAATTGCGGATATTTCCGCCCTTGGTTCTATCCTGATACCGGTAATGAAAGAGAAAGGTTACGATGATGACTATGCGGTCAACGTGACGGTTACCTCGTCACTTGCCGGCATTATCATTCCACCGAGCCATAACATGATTTTATATGCGGTGGCTGCAGGAGGAGGGCTCTCTATTTCGAAACTCTTTCTGGCCGGGTTTGTTCCCGGTGTCCTGATGTGTCTGTGTCTTGCGGTTGTTTCCTATATGGTTGCAGTTAAACGGGGATATAGCTCGGAAGCCTTTCCCGGTTTCATGATTTTGCTGCAGAACTTCATTACCGCGCTTCCCGGCCTGATGACTGCTGTAATCATCGTTGGCGGGGTGCTCAGTGGTATTTTTACCGTGACGGAATCAGGTGCTTTTGGGACTATCTATGCGTTTCTGGTAACGATCATTGTTTACCGGGCACTGACCTGGAAAAAATTTAAGACTGCCGTGGTAAATTCGGTGCGGACCACTGCGATGGTGATGATCCTCATTGCCTGTTCCGGTGCGTTTGCATACCTGTTGACATTCTACCAGGTGCCGGAACGGATGTCTGGCTTCCTGACCGGTATTTCCGAGAATCCGATTATTATCCTGCTGATGATCAATTTCATGCTGCTTATGTTGGGTATGATAATGGATATGGCTGCTCTGATCCTCATTTGCACGCCGATATTCCTTCCCATCGCGCTGTCAATTGGGATCGATCCCTACCAGTTCGGCATGATTCTGTTGATGAATCTCGGCCTTGGGCTCTGCACCCCACCGGTAGGCTCATGTCTCTTTGTTGGATGCGCAGTCGGTGGAGTAAAAATTGAGGATGCGGTAAAAACCATCTGGCCGTTTTACCTGGCAATTTTGTTTGCGCTGGCACTTGTCTGCTTTGTGCCGGCAATATCGCTGACATTGCCGAATCTTTTTTAAAACATTTAGGAACTGTAACTGATTTTTATAACACGTTCAGGGAAGAAACTATTTACAATGATTACTGGAAACGGCAGTCCGGATATCGCCCTCAGTACAAACGAAATTGAAAAGATCATAGCCTCCGGGCTCTCCCGGGAGCGCTATAAAGGAAAGCGGATCCTCGTTCTGACTCCTGATACCACCAGGACGTGCCCGCTACCGCTGATGATTTCACTCGTGCAGAAAACCCTGGAGCCTCATGCCGAAACACTTGATTTCATGGTCGCCTTGGGAACACACCAGCCACTCGGCGAGAAAAGGATCATGGAATTATATGGAATTTCTGCCCGGGATCGTGAAACAACGTTTGCAGAAACCAGATTTTATGATCACCGCTGGGATCTCAGTGACACCCTGCATCGTATCGGTTATCTGGAAAGAGAAGAGACTGAAAACCTCTCCGGAGGACGCCTTTGTGAACGGGTGCCTGTCGATATCAATAAAACCATCTTTGAATATGATGAGCTGCTGATTCTCGGGCCGGTTTTTCCGCACGAAGTGGTTGGCTACTCAGGTGGAGCAAAATATCTGTTCCCGGGTATATCCGGTGGCGAATTCCTTCACTTTTTCCACTGGCTCGGCGCGGTGGTGACCTGTGCCGGTACGATTGGTATCAAGCATACACCGGTCAGGGAAGTGATAAATCGAGCAATGAAACTGGTTGATATCCCGGTTCACTGTTTTTCTATGGTGGTAAAGTCGAAACAGGAGCTGTATGGTCTCTATTCGGGAGATCATCTTGAGTCGTGGCAGGCTGCAGCTGATCTTTCCGAAAAAATCCATGTATTATTCAAAGAAAAGGCGTTTCACACCGTCCTCGGTGTCTGTCCTGAAATGTATAATGAGCTCTGGACGGGTGGAAAGGTCATGTACAAACTTGAGCAGGTTGTCGAACCCGGTGGGAAACTCATAATCTATGCCCCTCATATCACCGAGGTTTCTCGTACATGGGGTACGTACATGGAGCGGATCGGCTATCATACGGTGGACTATTTTCTGACACAGCCGGACAAGTTTACCGATATCCCCCGGGGGGTTCTGGCGCATTCAACCCATGTTCGGGGACTTGGGCGTATGGATAATGGCGTTGAAAAGCCAAGAATAGACGTTGTCCTGGCCTCATCACTCTCAGAAGAAGAATGTCTGAAGATTAACCTTGGCTATATGGATTATCGGAACATCGACCTCGATGCCTATAGAGGCAGAGAAGCCGAGGGCATCTTATTTGTAGACCGCGCAGGGGAAATACTTCACCTGGTAAAACCCAGCTGATTCTATCATGTTATATTCGGAGCAAGACCATGCAGTCTTTTTTATCTGATGACTTTCTATTACAGACAGATACCGCCCGTGAGCTGTATCATGTCTACGCTGAACACCAACCGATTTTTGACTACCACTGCCATCTCCCTGTCCGTGAGATAGCCGGGGATATAAACTTTTCCAACCTCACAAAAATATGGCTCAATGGTGACCATTATAAATGGCGGGCCATGCGTGCCAATGGTATTGACGAGAAATTCATTACCGGTTCAGCTTCTGATGAAGAGAAGTTCATGGCCTGGGCAGGCACGGTGCCGAAGACGCTGCGTAACCCGCTGTATCACTGGACCCATTTGGAATTGAAAAATCCATTCGGCATAACAGATATTCTGCTGAACAGTGACACCGCAGAAGCTGTTTACAACCAGTGCAATGAGATGCTTGCAAGGCCGGAATTCAGTACCTGCGGTCTGCTAAAACAGATGAATGTCAAGGTGGTCTGCACAACAGATGACCCTGTTGACAATCTGGAATATCACCGGCAGATAGCTGCTGACGGGATTTGCCCGGCGAAAGTAGTGCCGGCATTTCGTCCTGACAAGGCAATGGCTGTTGAAGATCCTGTCGCCTATAACGCCTACCTGGCCGATCTGGAAAAGGCTGCAGATATCGATATTGTCGGTTATGAGGATTTGTTGACTGCTCTTGAGAAACGCCATGATTTTTTTCATGCCAATGGGTGTCGATTATCCGACCATGGCCTCGAGCAACCGTACAGTGACTCTTTCTCCGATATGGAGATAGAAGTAATTTTCAGCGAAGTTCGCAGCGGCACGGCGCTTGATTCCGCTAAAGAAAGAAAGATCAAGAGTGCGATCCTGCTTGAAATGGCACGGATGGATGCCCGGAAAAACTGGACGCAGCAATTTCATTTCGGTGCCCTGCGCAACACCAATGATGCGGCCCTGATGAAGCTGGGTCCCGACACAGGGTACGACTCTATCGGGGATTTTGAAATAGGAAAACCGCTCGCTGCTTTCTTCAACACGCTTGCAACTGAAGGAAACCTCGCGAAAACAATACTCTATAATGTCAATCCCCGGGATAATGAACTGCTCGCCGCCATGGCCGGTAATTACCAGGATGGTTCGGTACCCGGGAAAATGCAGTTTGGTTCAGCCTGGTGGTTTAACGATCAGAAGGATGGTATGGAACGCCAGATTAATGCCCTTTCGAACATGGGCTTGTTAAGCCGGTTTGTCGGAATGTTGACCGACTCTCGCAGTTTTCTATCGTATCCGAGGCATGATTATTTTCGTCGTATCCTCTGTAATCTTTTCGGAGGTGATATTGAAAATGGTGAATTACCAAATGAACGTGAATTGATCGGTCAGACGATTAGTGATATTTGTTTTAGTAATGCCTGTGCATATTTCGGCATTTCGGTTGACTTGTAAAAACGCAAGAGATCGGGTGTTTATGTTCTTACAGGCCCCGCTTCAAAGTCGGGAACAGGAAAAAACAAGATCTTATCTGCCTATACGAGAAAAATTTACAAAGCTGACATAAAATGAAACTTGCAAAATATTCAATAGGAACGGGCGACAGATTTGGCCTTCAGGGAAAAGCACAGCTCGCAGCTTTTCAGAAAGCTCAAAACGAAGGTGTCGATCTTGGCATAGTCTGGAATAAGTCGTATCGCGAACATAGCATCGTCAAGACTACCCCGGATGATGTGAGAACGGAGGCTGATCAGGCTGTTAAGGCAGTTGGCTGGAAAGGGCAATACCTGGTTGATGCCGATCATATCGGTCTTGGGAATGTCGACCTGTTCATAAAGAGCAGTGATTTCTTCACACTTGATGTCGCTGACTTCATAGATAAAAAAGCTGAAGAATCCGAGCTGGTGACATTTCAAAAAAAGTATTCTCATTTCGTCGGTAACCTCACTGTTCCAGGTCTTGATGATCCAATCGAGATAACCGGGGAATTGTTGCGGGAGATTGCTGAAAAATATCTTCTGGCAGTAAAGGAAGCCGCCGCAATTTATCGCCACATAAAGCGTACAAAGAAGAATGGGGATTTCGTAACGGAAGTTTCAATGGATGAAACGGCAGAGCCACAGGAACCCGTAGATCTTTTATTCATCCTGGCAGCACTTGCCGATGAAGGTGTTCCTGTCCAGACGATTGCCCCGAAATTCTCTGGTCGTTTTAATAAAGGTGTTGATTACATCGGTGATGTCGAGCGATTCAGGGACGAATTCGAGAAGGATATATGTGTCCTGAACTTCAGTATCGATACGTTTGGTCTGCCTGCTGGTCTTAAGCTCAGTATTCATTCCGGTAGCGACAAATTCTCAATCTATCCGGTCATTCGGGAGCTGATCAGGAAATACGATTGTGGTATCCATGTCAAAACAGCTGGAACGACCTGGCTCGAGGAGCTTATCGGCCTTGCAGAATCAGGTGGTGAGGCCTTGGAAATCGCCAGGGAAATTTATGCACGCTCATATGATCGATTTGATGAATTATGTTCTCCCTATGCATCGGTAATCGATATTGACCGTATGGCTTTACCGAAACCTGCTGAACTCAGACTCTGGAGCGGTGAAACATTTGTCAAAGCCTTGCGCCATGATCAGTCATGTCCGGAATACGACAGCAATATCAGACAACTCCTTCATGTGGGATACAAAGTTGCCGCTGAAATGGGAGCGCTCTATAGAAACGCAATTGTCAGTAATGAAGATGCAGTTGCGAGAAATGTAGCGGAAAATCTCTATGCCCGGCACATTACCCCGCTGTTTCTATAATCGAAGAAAGCGTGTTGAGCCAGGCAAGACATGTCATTACTTCCAAATATTTTTAAGAGAGGGACAAGATGAACAGCGAAAATAAACCCAGAATAGGCTTTATCGGTATGGGACTCATGGGATCGGCAATGGTGAAAAGACTGCAAAGCCTTGATTACCAGGTGACAACCGTAGCCCATCGAAACAGAGGACCGATTGAAGAGGCTGTTGCCAGGGGTGCTGTTGAGGTGACAACTCCTGCCGAGGTTGCCAAAGCCAGTGACATAATCATGCTCTGTGTTGACACGACTGCAGCAGTAGAGACCGTGATGCGCGGCAAAAGCGGGGTACTTGAACAACTCCTGGAAAAAAGTCTGGTAATAGATTTTGGTACATCCCTTCCAGGCTCTACACGACTATTGGCCCAGGAGTGTGCTGCCAAAGGTGCCTCCATGATGGATGCTCCACTGGGACGCACACCAGTACAGGCGGTTGACGGACTGCTCAATATCATGGCAGCCGGAGAAGAACGTGATTTTAACCGGGCAAAACCGGTTCTAGATGACCTTGGCGAGAACGTCTTTCACGTTGGACCGATCGGCGCCGGTCACACCTTAAAACTGATCAATAATTTCTTTGCCATGACAACTGCCTCTGCGATGTCTGAAGCCTTTGCAATGGCAGACCTGGCCGGCTTGAAGCGGGAGATGTTGTATAGTGTCATGGCGGCAGGTCCACTTAAATCGGGAATGATGGATTTTATAAAAGCTGGAGCGATTGACAACGATCCAGGTCAGCTGGCGTTTTCATTGGCCAATGGATTGAAGGATGTCGGGTATTACTCTTCAATGGCGGATGATCTGAAAGTGCCAAGTTTCATCTCTCCCGCTGTCAAAAATACGCTGGGTATTGCTGTTGCTTCGGGCTGGGGAGATAAATATGTACCTGAGCTGGTCGATTTTATAGCTGACCTGTATTCTACAAAATAACAGCATCTTTTCCGGTACCTGGTAGAGCTTTTAAAGGATTATTATTGCAGTACATATTTAAATGGGAGATTTTTCATGGCAGTAGTGAAAGAAGCAGCAGTTGTTAAAGAAGAAATTGCTGATAAAAGGAGTCGTT
Source organism: Desulfocapsaceae bacterium (assembly GCA_963675545.2). Taxonomy (GTDB): domain Bacteria; phylum Desulfobacterota; class Desulfobulbia; order Desulfobulbales; family Desulfocapsaceae; genus MADRE3. The sequence goes on along the minus strand of CAXXRX010000002.1, from coordinate 4,417,111 downwards.
ATCTCACCCATTCTGACAACTTGATGATGGTGGTGATTGATTTCAATGATGGCCCGGCCAGTGAGCCGGATCCTCCTCATGATCATCCCCATGAACAGGTGTCCTATGTGGCTGCAGGTGAAGTTGTTCTTGTACTGGGAAAAGAGCAAACAAAACTTGGCCCCGGCGATATGTTTGTGGTTCCGCCACATGTTCCGCACAGCGTGCAGCTGCTGACGAAGCATGTCCGTTTAGTTGATACTTTTACACCGCTGCGCGAAGACTTTCTATAAGAGAACAACCTTTGCACCTGTGCAGATCGAAAAAAATCACCTGGCTGGTGGGCCAGTCAATAAGGTGAAAGAGTGGGGTGGTGAAAGGGCCGTTTGGCGATGTGATTATATATCGAATAGTCTGATATTAAGGTTTTTTCTATTGGTGCTGTACTCGATGACATTGTTTCTGCCGCGCAACAATCGAACAACGGCATCGATAGCTCTGATCCTGTCCTGAAAGGAAAAAAGAATCGGTTTTTCTTCCAGCTCTGGATCGTAGGTGATTTCCAGGCCGCTCTGCCTGGAAATATCAATAAGCACTGTATCAATTGACTCGTTGTAGCAGTCAATGTTTACAACGTTTTCAAGAAGCGTGTTTTCTTCAAGTTCGCCTGAACAGGCAGCCTTGACGAAACACAGCGTTGCAAGCAGAATCAACAGCATTTTCGGCCTGGAATGTTCGAGAAGAAATCTGCCCATGATCTCCTGTATCAACAGAATTTTGAAAAACTATGGAAAACTGAGCTTCACAGGCCTTGAGGATATGAAACAGCAAAGCGCAACCCCTGATGAATGCAAGGTGGTCGCGCTTTGCGTATCTGGTGCCTCGGGCGAGACTCGAACTCGCACGGGCGCAAGGCCCAAGGGATTTTAAGAGGAATATGAATGTATGTGAATTAGTATATATATTGTAATTACGATGATATATAATCATTGAAAAATACATTTCTTGATATTACTATGATAATTCTTACACATTTCTTTCACATTATGACAATTTTTTTTGTGAAAAATCATATACAAGGGTTTAATGTGAATGATTGGACTTTTCGCATACTAATACAATGATAGAGGTATTTTGTGGTTTCGTTTCTTGAACTCGCCAGTATTACCTACATTCAACGACTGAACCGACCCCGTACCCCCTAACATCAAAACACCCGTAAATAGTCCCTGACACCCCTTCTGCGGTTCTATAATCAACAGAACAATAACTACCTGAAATATCGTGGATATTCCACTACTAAACTATTATTCCCGAATATTTCGGGCGTTTCCGTCTATCTACCTGACATCATTATTATTATTTTTTAGAACAAACTTGCTAAGTATAGATATAGGATGAAAATACGGGTGTATAGGACATCTGTATAACAGCAAAGAACGGAGCTAAGACAATATGAATAAAACCAACCTTATAGGGGTGTCTGTCTGTCAAGATACCTTTGATTTCTTCCAGAGTATAAGGAAAATCCACCACTTGAAGAAATCACAGCTATTACGAATAGCTATGGAATGTGCTGTTTTAGACGACCAAACCGACAGAGGATACGATTTTAACATCAATTTATATGGTGATATTGATGACATCACATACCCAAAGAAGCTACAAACTTCACTGGATGATGACACATTTAACCATTTGATGTTGATGGAAAAGAACTACGGGCTTGACCGAGCAGAACTACTTCGTAGGATTGTAGATACCCTGTGTTTTGACTATTTCGTTGAAACCACAGAGAACCAACTACGAGAACTTAGTGATGACATCAGGTCAATCAGTAAGGATGTGGAGGATATCAAAAGTGAAACTTTACGAAGTCCTGAGTAAATCAAAGAAAACAAACCTATACGACCTGTTAAATATCACAGGCGGGTCAAGGACCATCATATTGGATGATGACACCACTATCAAGATTAGAAGGGTAGTTGGGTCTTTGGTCGGGGTTCGGGTTTCTAACATCAAAAAGGGGTTTGGTAGTATCCGGATATACCAACTAAGGAACCAATAAAGGAACTGCCCCCACCATACAGGTTATAAGAATGGTTGGGGCAGTAGGTGGTAATGAATGATACTTTATGGATAATGATTTGAGGTCATCTATACATATTTATAACTTTATATCATCATTCATCGGCCTATGGAGAAGAAAGGTTGAAAATATGTCAGTTTTTACACATAAGAACACACAGCACGGAAGTGCTAAGGACTTGATGACAATGTTTAGGAAGAAACAAGGTTTTACAGGAATAATGAACCCTATGATGATGGTTATTATCACGACCAAAGATTTATCACCAAAGGACAAGGATGTATTGTTATATGTCATCCATCAAACCATTGGATGGGATAAGTTAGAAACCTATTTTGACATACATAAGTGGAAGGAAACATTAGGTAAATCATACGATGGAGTTAGGGCATCATTGAAACACTTGGAAGAGAAAAAAGTGATAGCTCGTAGCAAGAAACGGAATGACAATAAGACGAAGGGCATACTGAGGATACAACCTGACTATCGCCAATGGCTACTACAATATGATGTTGATTTGGTAAATGATGGTAAACCACTAGCTGATAAAGCTGATGAACCTATCAATGAAGAAACAACAGGTTTAGACGAGGAAACAGAGAGATTGTTAGCTGATTTGTAATGTGATATCAGCAACCCACATAATCCAAATGGATTATGACGAATGTGTGGATTTGGTTGATATACAAGATAAAAATACACCAAATCCAATATAAGACAATAATCCATATGACTGATATAATAACCCATATCACTTATATCATAATCCAAATGACTGAAATCATAATCCAAATGGATTATTTGACACATTAAAAACCTCGTAATACCAATGGAAGTAGAAGCCTATAAAGAAGTAAGTATAAAGAAAGAAGTTAGAAAAAAATACCTAGAAGAAAGAACTTGAATGAACGATTTCGGCATAACTTCGTTATTAGCTATCAAAGGAATAAACATATGAAGGACATAAACTATAAGCAGTATCTAACAGAGAAGACCACACCACACAAACTAAACATTACATCACTTGAAATGATAAACACCATTGGTAAGCAGTTGAGAAACTGCCGTCAAGTTAGCGATGTTGAAACCTATTTGACAGCATTACACCTGATATGTCTGGCTAATAGTCAGGGCAATGATATGAACAAACAATCTCACTTCGTTCATATGGCCGATATGGTGTTGAAAACACTAAACTGATAGATTTATAGTGTGAAGTCAGTGTGAAACCACATTGATTTATATAAATAGGTATAGAAATACATAATATTATGGAACTACAAGAACGACAAAGGGTTTTATGGTTGGTAATCAACCATTTAATGAAAAGAAAAGGTGCAGTAGATTTCGCCGAACTAAACAAGAAACTGCCAAAGGACAGGCTAGAACAGATGACCGATGATGAAAAACTAGATGGTTTTGTAAAGGCATTGGGTATTTATGACATAGCCAGACAACTGCAAGCTGATAAACCAATGGTAGAACACTACCTATGGAGGAGATAAGGATTATGCCAGCAAGGAAAGAACCGACAAAGAGAGAACAGGTCATTGATATTTTAGATAGGAATATCAAACAGAAGAACATAGGATTTGAACAACTATATAAGACGATGAGAAGTAAGACAGGATACCAGTTTTACAAAGAACACGGCTATTTTGATGACCTGTTAGAAACCTATGTCAAGTCGTTAGGTCTTACATTTGAGATGTATTTTGATGCTTCCCTAAAAGAGTGGACACCCAGATAAGTCACTGTTATGAAAATGACAGGAGGCCAACATGAGTGTTCAACGAAGAAGGAAATACGATCCAGAGTTTAAGAAAAATGCAGTTCTGCTCACAGAAGAGCCTGAGCGATCGGTTCGAGATGTTGCAGATAAGCTGGGGATTCACCCAGAACTTATTTATCGATGGCGTCGGCAAATGCGAGATAGAGGAGAACTGGCATTTCCTGGTCATGGCAGAGAGGCGTTAACCGAAGAACAGAAAAAGATACGCGATCTTGAAAAGCGATTAAAAGATGCTGAGATGGAGCGTGATATCTTAAAAAAAGCCATGCACATCTTCAGCAAGACATCAAAATGAGATATCACTTTATCCGTGATAACCGCTGCTCTTTTCCGGTGACGAAGATGTGCCAGACGTTGAATATTTCCCCAAGCGGCTATTATCGATGGCAAAAGGGTCCTGTCTCTGTTCGGCAAGCCAGAAACAAACGGCTCGGAGAAAGGATACAGGAACTTTATACAGAACATAGAGGCATGGCAGGAAGCCCAATGATCACTGCAGACCTGCGTGCTGAGCCTGAATTTTCTTCAGTAGGCAAAAATAGAGTTGCCCGTCAGATGAAGAAAATGGGCTTAAAGTGCAAAGCAGCAAAAAAATACATCGTGACCACTGACTCCAAACACAATGAGCCGATTGCCCCGAATCTGTTGAACAGACAATTTACTGTGACTTCTCCCAATACCGCCTGGGTCAGCGATATCACCTACGTGAAGGTGGGATCCAGATGGAATTATTTAACGGTCTTTATAGATCTCTACTCCCGTATTGTGGTCGGGTGGGACCTGAGTGCATCGCTGGATCGGCATTCAATGATCTCTGCCTTTATGAAGGCCCTCTTGAGAAGACGGCCAGGTCAAGGCCTCCTCGTTCATAGCGATCGTGGGGTTCAATATGCCAGTGCAGATTTTAGAAAGCTGCTTAAGAAAAATGATTGTATCCAAAGCATGAGTCGTAAAGGAGATTGTTGGGACAATGCGGTTGCTGAGTCTTTTTTTCACACATTGAAAACACAATTTCTCTATCATCAACGATTCTCAAACAGATTCGAAACTGAACAAGCTCTATTTAAGTATATAGAGATTTATTATAATCGTAGGCGACGTCATTCAACGAATGGATATAAATCACCTGCGTTCTATGAATCGGAATGGAATAAATTGAGGAATGTGGCTTAACATGGTGTCCACTCAAACGGGGTAGGATTATTTTAGGGAACTGGATGACTGGCGACAGCTGATTGTAAAAGGTAAGGAACACGAACCATTGAATGACCTTCCTATATGGGAAAAGTTGGTAAAGGCAGATATAGAAGGACAAAAGTGATGTTTGTGTATAGGTGTTATTACAGCTACCTTCGTGATGGTATTGTCTATGAAGAACAGAACAATATTCTTGCACAGACACCCGAAGAAGGTCGGTCATTGTTAGTTGAAACCTTAAGGGTTCCACAGCTAGAATACTTTTCATATAACCAAGTAGGGGATGCAGTAGTGGCAATCAGTAAAGAACTGGTTGATATTATAGGTCATAGTCAATACGAAAGGATAAAAAAGAAACGGAACCTGAAAGTATCAAACGATACGATAAGGCACCCGACCCCCGAACAGATAAGGGTATATGAAGATAGCATAGAACGATATGGACCAAGACCATTTGTGTCAAAGGTCAAAGAAATAATTATGAAGGAATACCGATGAAACCGAAACGAACCCAGCATAGTGTGTATTTGACTGAAAAACAGATAGATATCGTAAAGGGATTAGCTGACAGATGGGAGAAATCAATCAATGGAACTATCAACAAGATGATTAACGATATGATACTGATAATGGAGAGCGAGAATGTGAAAATAAAAAGATAAAATATATAATATTTTTAAGATGAAATGTCATACTATTTGAAAATAATTATATATTTTGTTTGATATAAAATTACTATTTAACCAACTCAATAATCTCATTAATAAGAATGTCTATTAAAGTGTATGCTCCAATCAAAAAACAAATTAACTTGACAAATTTCCAAGAGTTATTTCTCAAAGTTATTAGTGATTTTTTTGTTTCTTTCCACGCTTGGTTTCGTATATCTTTATCGTTTGAGCATAATTTTGAAATGTATTCGTAAGTAAAATATATGATAAGGAAAATAATACCTAAAATTCCAACTATAGAGATAAAAGAAAAACCTAAAAACGATACAAGTGAAACTATATAATTTATAATTTTACCTAACCAACTATTAGTCAAATTAATATCGAAAACATCAACAAATCCAATAGTTAAAAAACAAATTAGGAATACAATTATAGATATATGTTTGATATATTGAAATGATTTTGACCATATCCCATTTTCATTATTCTTCATATCTGCACCTTATATGGTTTAAGGTAAAATCAATTTCTTATTTACTAATTTTGATAAAAATAGGTTAAGTATTGAGTTTAGATAATATTATTTCCATTTCCTTACTTAATCTCCTTCTTTCTTTCCTTTCTTTTTCAATTTCTCGTATTAAATCTGCATCGATATGTCGCTGGTTGAGAGCTAACTTTTCTCGACGATTTGCCTCTTCAACTTCATACTCCAATTCTTGAATATAGTTCGTTGTTCTTTCTGCTAATTCATTATACTTTTTATGCCATAAATCGTTTTTCTTTAAATCAATTATTTCTAACCTGTATTCATTTACTTTATCAGTAAGATATTCTAACAATTTAAGATTAGGATTAGCATTCACTTTCGAATTTGTCAAACTATCACTTTTTAACAATTTATTTTCTATTAATAATTCTTTTATATCATACTCATCATACAACTTTTTCGTTAGTTTATCGTTTAAATCATTACATTTATTATTTAATGAAATTAACTCATTATTTTTATTTTTTATCTGTTTGCTCAATATTTTTATCTTTTTTTTCTTAGACGAATTAGCAGACCACAATAGTATGAAAAATACAGAAAATAATATTGATAAAATACTGAATGCATTTGCATAATTTATTGTAGTCATATAAAAATCTAATAAAAAATGTGTCAATAATATTTTACAACTTACTCACCATATCTCCTAGCATGACAGGGTTTGTGTCAATATACCTTGATGTAGTAGTTATAGAAGAATGACGCAAGAGAACAGATACCGATTTGATATCGTATCCCTTTCTTATAAGTGATGTTGCGAAGGTTCTTCTACCTGAATGGCTACTACATCCCTTGAACCCAGCCTTCTTATACAGACGACTGAATAACATTTGTAAGGTGTTTGGAATGAAACAACCCCCTTTTTGGCTCCAAAACAAATGACTTGATGTTATACACTTACTATTACGCCAGTCAAGATATTCAGTCAACGATTTCCTAACACCCTTATGGGTAAGATATATTGTTCCCCCCCCATTTCCCTTTGATTGGCTGTCTGTAAGGTAGAAACTATCCACTATGGACCCATCATCATTGACTACATCACCAAGTTTCAAGGAAGCAAGTTCCTTGACTCTTAGACCAAGATAGAATGACATATGGATAAGGCAGACATCACGAACACCATACTTACCATCCTTAGCGATTGATAAAAGTCGTTTGGTTTCATCCTTTGACAACACTTTAGCCTGTTTCATTTTTGCACCCATATAATGTGTAGTTATGGATATATACACCTCATAATAACACATTATCATTCTTGATTGAGGTCCGTCAAGGTCTTAAACTCAATGAAATAGGGAAATGTGTAGTTTTATATATTCTAACACTTTTCATTTTCCTATCATTAACTTGATTTTTATAATGCTTGGTGTTTAAGTTATAGAAACCAAAAATATAGGGGAGATAGAATATGCTTAAATTATTGAAATCATTCTTTGGTGGTGGGAGTTCAATTTCAAACAGGAAGGAACAAGAAATATCATTTGATAGAGTTGATGACGGACAATACTTTGCAAGATATGTTGATGAGAAGTCCAATGTGGGAAAACTCATCTTGATTATCCTTGAAATAACAGAAGGTGAGTATAAAGGAACTAAAATCCCTATGTCATTTGATAATCCAATAGCTAGAAGGGTATCTAAGGAAGCTAGCGGAGAATATATAAGTAGATTGTCTTACGAAGGTGTTGCGTTAGCCAGCAAACTTGAAGACAATATGAATGACAATGAAAACAACTCTTTTTTGGTTAGGGTCAAAGATGGTAAGGTAGTAAGTGTCTATAAGTATAATGATGAAAAGATTTATACCTTTATGAAGAAACTTGAAAAAGACCCATCTTTTAAGGGATAATCACAACAAAGTGAGGACAATCAATGGCTGTAAATATTGACAGATTAAGAGAACTGATAGTAGGTGGTTTGAACAAAAAACAGATTATGGACCAACTTGATATTAAAAATCATCCTTCACTAAACTCAGCTTTAATAAACCTGATGCAACACGATGATAAAGTTTATAAAATAAAGGGTGGTAGGTCTATCAGTGAAAGCAAAACACGGACTTTCAAGACATCACCAAAGGGAAGTATTACACTTCCATCTAAGTATCTTTCATTGGGTGGTTTTCAACCCGGAGACACCTTTCAGGGTAAGATAAGAGGAAGCAAAGTCATTCTCACTAAGCTAGAAGATGAAAGTTAGATGTCTTGATGTCGTTGTGAATGAACGACTGAGGAACATTGATACCGAAGCTGTCAATCAAATAGCAGAAAGTATAAGTTTGTCTGGTCTTCTACAACCCATCATCATCAATGAAGACAATATATTGATTGACGGAAACCATAGATTACAGGCGTGTATCCAACTTGGATATGAAGACATTGAATGTATCATCAAGGACATAGAAGAAAGTGAAGCTGAACTTATAGAGATTGATACTAACCTATGTCGTAATGACCTGAACCCACTACAACAGGCTATCCATATACAGAAAAGAACCCAACTTCTTGATATACTGGGGAAAAGAAAGAAAGTAGGGGATAATCGGTATAGTATGGGGTCGCATGGTGCGACACCTAAAAATGCCAAACAAATCAGTAATGAAATCGGTGTAAGTAGGGGTGATTACTACCGAAAACTAAAAATAGCTAATAGCCTTACCAAATACACTATTGATAAACTGATAGACAGCCAATGGGGTAGTTCCACAATCGCTTTACAACATCTATCAAAGGAACCATCACATATACAGAACCTTACTACTGACAGGTTGATAAAGAACTATAATGGTAAGGTAGTCCAAAACCCTGACAAGATTGTTAGAACCGAGATATACGCTGTAAAGGATAGTATAGATAAAGACAAAATCCTATCTGTTCTTGATGGTTATAAAAATGTATCCCTTGATGATAGGTGTAAGATATACCTTGATGACTTTCGTAATGTTGCCGACATAATCCCAAACGATAGCATATCCCTGATATACACAGACCCCCCATACCCAAAAGAAACCATACACCTGTATGAAGATTTAGCAAAGTTTGCTAAGAATAAGTTGAAATCAGGGTGTTTATGTATGGCGTATTGTTCTGTTCAAATATTGCCGCAGGTTCTGTCATTAATGTCAAATCATCTAACCTACTATCACACTATCTGTATCAGTTATAAACCCGGAACTAATGCTAGGGTAGGTAGCATCTTTAACGAATGGAAACCCGTTATGATGTTCCATAAAGGTGATAGACCAAATCACCCTCAAATCAGTGATAAAATAACATCACCTGATATAGACCAATATGACAAGAAACTACATAGGTGGAGTCAGCCTATCTGGGAACCTGAGTATTATATTGAAAAACTTACTAAGGTTGGTGATGTGGTAGGGGATATGATGATGGGAACAGGGACCACAGGTATTGCAACCATCAAACAAGGTAGAAAGTTTATCGGTGTGGAAATCAACCCTGATACATTCGGTATGGCAGAGGGTAGGATAAAGATGGAGTATAAAAAAATAACTTCAACTATAACTTCAACTAACAAATATATAGCAAAGTGAAATGAAATCTATTCTAATTATTGCTTTTGTATTGTTAGGATTCGGTTATATCTCTTATGGGAATCAAACTTGGCATAAAGAATATGTAAATCAAGGTGAAGAGAGGGGATATGTAATTGTTGAAACTGGTCAATGTGCCGAAATTATAGACCCTTATTCTTGGATAAAATCATATCCTTGTAGATTATTAGCTTTGTCCCCTAAAGAAACTCAGGTTATAGATGAAATGAGATATTCAATTCCTCTCAGGTCAATATTTAAAGGTGATGATAATGTCTATAATAACTATATAATATTCAACAAAATATTCGTTGAATATTATATAATTTATCAGGATGACAAAGGGGAATATACTCAAAAAATTACTTCAAGTCAGTATGAGAAGTATATGAATGATGATACGAAAAAGATGTTAATAAATGCGATGATGCAATGTGTTATTTGGTATGATGATAATTCACAATAGTTGTGGAGGATAGGGAATGAAGTATTTGAGTATTTGTATATCAATAATAATTGGATTCAGTGTTCTATCTTTATCACATTTATATATCAACAGATATGAAATTATGAATGATGGTGTGATTATTAATAAGTTAAACAATCAGCTTTTTGTCATCGCTACAAGTAGTTCTCGTGATTTTCCTGAATTGAAGATAGTTCCTGTTAGTTTTTAGAATAATTGAAATATAGAAATATCAATCAATTTTTGAAAAAAATGAAACAGATAATTGTTGAATCCTAAGGAGGTAAAGTCAATGACAGACCCTGAAAAAATAATAAAAATAAGTCGTCGCGAGAAAGATAGTGAAATCTCAAAAACGACCGGTAAACCTTTTATAATACTCCTTTTGCTTTCAATTATTTCTGTTGTCCAGATGTTCCGTTTCGGGATGTCCGACCGCTACTTTTTATTGATTGGAGGGTCATTTCTTACGATTGTGAGCCTGATTATCTACGGCAATAGTGATTTTTATGTGCGTAAATCAGGGTCTCAAATCATAAGACCTGTTTTAATGATTGTTGGTTTTATCCCCTATGTTTTTGGATGTTATCTTTTTTTCTACGAAGGTATTTGGCGTATGAGATTGCTTCTCAATGGGTTTTCACTGACTACTCTCTCTGTAAGTTTATGTTATTTTTTTTCTGGGTATGTTGTGGTAATGGCAATATATAAAATTAGTGAGTTCGTGAGGCTCATAGATGAGGGTCGTATTAAAATTGATGATTAAGATAGATGTCTATATTCGAAATAGATATAAAAGAGGAAATATTTTCTGGTGCTGACGGGTTTATCTAATTTTTTTCCCTGTAAGTATTTTATCAAAAACTCATATTTTTGATGTCAAATATTGTTTGGTTTTTTACCACTAATTACCTTTTCTTCTTTGTAGGTTTTGTATTATCCCAACCTGATTTTTTAATTCATCTTAATTATTCATAGAGGATAGTGTTATGGATACACACGATTTAGCCTTGAAAGGTGGATATATGACGATGAAGTTCATCCTTATTCCATTGATTATCGCTGGGGCTGGAATAGCATGGATTTATCTCAAAAACAAATCTAAGGAGTTAAGTAAGAAGGTAGAAGAAGTGAAAAAAGAAAGGATAAAGAGTACTTACAGAAAAGAACTTGAAAAGAAAGAGCTTATAGAAAAGTTAAAACAAGAGGTTAGAGATGAAATGGAACAAGAGAAGAATAGATAGCTATTTTATCATCTATTTTTCTATTTTTCTATCCAGATAGTCAGCAACCTTTTGACTGACACCTTTTAACTCGTCTTCAGGGGTGATAAAATATCTATCAAAGACAGCACGAGTTTTGTGTCCTGAAACCTTCATAACAACATTATATGGAACACCACTATTTACCATATTGATTATTCCACTTCTTCTTAAATCGTGGAACAGCATAGTTTTAGGTAATCCAGCATCTATTAAAGCCTTCTTCCAAGGCTTGCGGAAGTCATTGATTTTACCTGTTCGACTTTTGTTAAGGAATACATAGTCAGTAGGGGATACCATATCAATTTGTTGCATCTCGTAATGATGTTGAAGGAACCTTTGTTTTAGTAGCTTATCAAAATAATATGTCTTTCCGTCTTGGTTTTTAGTTCTGTCCGGTTCAATAAAGACACTACCATCTCTAAGATTTATATTACGCCATAACAAACTGAATACTTCCGTTTTACGCCAAGATGACAGAAATGCAAACCAAACAGGAAGGCTAAGATAGTCAGGTAGGTGTTCGTCAAGTAAAAGTATATCGTCTATATCAAAAACACCTGTCCGTATGTTTCGTTCAGGAAGTTTTCGAATATGGGGGATTGTTAATACCAATCTATGCTCAAAACCAAGTTGAAAAGCCCGTCTTAAACAAGATAGGTCTCTATTGATAGTAGCATTTTTAACTTCTTTTACTGATGATAAGGTGTTTTTGTGATTTCTGGTTCTACGCCAATCAATATATCCATCTACAATCTCAGCAGTGATGTTAATTACAGGTATATCCATTCCATACTTATCCATAAAGAAAGCAAGTATGTTTTCCGTATATCCTGCTCTTTTTATATATTCATCGCTGTTTATCCTATCAGGTATTTCTCTGGCATAGTCATCAACATATAGCTGTAATATATCGCTAATTTTTGTTTCTCTGTAATCGGGGTGGTCTTTGTATCGTTCATATTTACGGGAACTTTCTTCAAGTTGCCTAAGGACCTCTTTTGCATCCCTCTTGAGTTTCTTCTTTGTGGATACTCTTTTGACCTTTTTTCCTTCTTTATACCAACACCACCAGTATGGACTATGACCTCTTTGATACAAACCAGACATAATACGACCTCATAAAAAAAACAAGGGACTAATGATTACATATAAAACAAGGGTTTTATGTATCACATAGAATTAAACCACATAGAACAGGGATTTACAAGAGAGATAATGTGAAAAATGTTTCACATTTTATTCACATTATACGACAGGTTAAAAAAGGGTTTGGAAGTATAAAAACCTCAAAACCCTTATTTTAATGGTGCCTCGGGTCGGACTCGAACCGACACGACCTTAAAGGTCAAGGGATTTTAAGTCCCTGGTGTCTACCAATTCCACCACCAAGGCAGGATGGCTGTTTTTAACATAGCCGTCTCGGTGTTGTCAATTAACAAAGGGCATCAGCACGTGTTTGTGACGTTTCCCGGCAACTTAAAGCAGTGAGGCGGCGTTACTGATGATTTTTTCCATATCACGGACAGCTCGATCAAGACCGGAAAATACGGCCCGCGATATTATCGCATGACCGATGGATAACTCCTCAATAGTATCAAGTGCCGCAATCGGGGCAGTATTTACATAGTTGAGACCATGGCCGGCGTTGACATGGAGCCCGAGCTGCCAGGCTTCTTCTGCAGCTTCTTCAATAAGGGTGAACTCGTTTTGCTGTGAGACTGGATCAGGGGCATCGGCATAGGTTCCGGTGTGGAGTTCCACATAGGTGGCACCGATATCATAGGCAGCTTTAACCTGCTTGAGGTCCGGGTCGATAAAGAGTGATACAGGGATTCCTGCCTTGCTCATTTTTTCAATCGTGCGGGCGATTTTCTTTTGCTGGGAAATGACGTCGAGGCCGCCTTCGGTGGTGAGCTCCTGCCTTTTTTCAGGTACAAGCGTCACCATATCCGGATGAAGGTCAAGGGCAAATTTGATAATTTCCTTTGCTGCACCCATTTCAAGATTGAGCTTGGTCTGCACCGTTTCCCTGAGCAGTCTGACGTCGCGGTCTTGAATATGGCGGCGGTCCTCACGCAGGTGCACGACGATACCTTTGGCTCCGGCCATTTCGCAGATTGCTGCTGCGGTAACAGGGTCCGGCTCTGTTATCCCTCTTGCCTGACGGATTGTAGCAACGTGGTCGACATTGATTGCAAGATGTGTCATCATCCCTCTCCTTTGACGCTGTAATTCGTGAATAAACTGTTCTTCAAGCTCAGACATCTCAGCCGCATCGGCTTCCGAGCGTTCGTGATCATAACCAAGCAGGTGCAGGATGCCATGGGTCATCAACCAGCACAATCTCTGATAAAGCGATTGTCCGTATTGTCGGGCTTCATTTTCTGCAGTCTCAACGGAGATGATGATATCGCCAAGCTCAGAATATGAAAGATCGGTGCCTGGTGTCAGCTCAAGTTCCTGGCCGGTTTCGAAAGGAAAACTGAGCACATTGGTAGGTGCCGCCAGTTTTCTGTAGCGTTCATTGAAATGACTTATTTCCTGGTCGCTGGTCAACACGATGTTGACATTATAACTGGAAACGTTAGTGAAATTCAGCAGGGACTGGACCGTTTTTTCAAGCCGCAGTTGTTGCCGGGGCATGAACCTGTTGATGCTGTCAATGAGAGTAACGGCCATTGTTCACCATATCCTCTGAGCAGACGTCTTTAAGCGGATACTCATCAGTGTTTGGCACCGTTTTGTTCATGGTCAATTTCGTAGGCGTGAATGATTTTCTGAACAAGCGGGTGCCTGACAACATCAGCCTTGGTAAAACGGCAAAAGCCGATGCCGCTGATCTCTGAAAGGAGTTTTTCAGCCTGTATCAGCCCTGAATGCTGCTGGTTCGGAAGGTCGACCTGGGTAATATCTCCGGTGATTACAGCTCGTGAGTCGAAACCGATCCGGGTCAGAAACATTTTCATCTGTTCTCTCGTGGTATTCTGGGCTTCATCGAGGATGATAAAAGCGTTGCCCAGCGTCCTGCCGCGCATGAAAGCCAGAGGTGCGATTTCAATGACGCCCTGATCAAGAAAATCACCGGCTTTTTCGGCTCCAACCATGTCAATCAAGGCATCATTGAGTGGCCGCAGATAGGGATCCACCTTCTGGGCAAGGTCTCCAGGGAGAAACCCGAGTTTTTCCCCGGCCTCAACGGCAGGTCTTGTCAGGATAATCGAGCGTACCTGATTGTTGGCCAGCGCCGAAACAGCCATGGCTACAGCCAGGTAGGTCTTGCCGGTGCCGGCCGGGCCGATGCCGAAAACGATATCGTTGTTCCTGATTGCATCAATATAGTTTTTCTGGTTGGGGGTCTTGGGGGAAATGATGCGGTTTCTCGTGGTCACAAAGACTTTGTCGAGAAAAATCCGGTCCAGGCGGGCGGATGGTTTTGACTGAAGAATTTTCAGGCCGAAGGCAACATCAGAAGAGTAGACCGGATAACCCGTTCCAATCAGTTCATAAAGCTGCTCAAGAAGATTGGCGGCGATCTGCACCTCGTGTCCGGCCCCGGTGATTTTCACACTGGTTCCCCTGACCCTGATACGGGCATTTGTCCCATTTTCGAGGACTTGAATATTCTTGTTCAAGTCTCCGAAAAGAGCGTTTGCCTGTTCGTTACTTTCGAAATTCAGTTCCCGGCAATCTTGGTTTGTTTGCATGAAAAGAGGGTCAGCCTATTTCTTCAATGCTTCATTAATCAGTGCCTGGAACCCTTCCATTGATCGGTTTTTCAGACGTTGCCCGTTTATGAAAACAGTCGGGGTACCGGTAACACCTGCCGCCTGAGCGTCACGAAGATCTTTACTGATTTTCTGCTTGATTGCCGGAGAATTCATGTCTGCTTCAAAGCGGGTCATATCGAGGCCGAGTTTAACGGCCGTATCCCTGATGACCTGGTCACTGAGTTTTTCTGCTGCGAACAGCTCATCATGGAATTCCCAGAACTTGCCCTGTTCATGAGCAGCAAGAGCTGCCCGGGCTGCGGGGTCTGCAAATTTGTGAAAACGCAGCGGCATATTTTTGAAAACGACCTTGACGTTGTCCTTGTTTTGCTCGAACACCTGTTCGAGTTGCGGTGCCAGCTTACCGCAATAGGGTCATTCAAAGTCCGTAAATACCGCAATGGTGACAGGTGCCTCCGCGGACCCCATAAACGGCGAGCCGGTTGTATCAATGTCGACAACAAAGTCTACCGACAGAGAAGTAAATGTATTGGTGATGCTGTCGATCAGATAGACATTTTCCCCGCGGGCATCGGTGTCAATGGCGGAAACCCCTTTGTCGACGGGGATACTGCCTTTGAGTGTACCGTTTGGCTCATAGATCAGCAGGCGGCTGTTGTCGGTGAGCACGAAAAGTCTCGAGCCGTCGACCGATTGGACAAAATCCAGCGGCTTGTAAGGGATCTTCCAGCTTATGTTTTTTTCAGAAACAAGAGCCGGTGTGTTAGCCGTTGCTATTGCAGAAAATGGGGTGCTTGAAATGAGGACTCCGCAGGCAACCGCAACAGCTATACTTCGGTGTTTGAATCTCATAATTTCCTCGGTTTATGTTTCAACATCGTGCATCCTCACGGCAGTCATGCTGAAAGGACAATACGACTGCAAAAATAGCCATCATTCAACTCTTTTACAAGCTATGATATCAAAAGGAACGGATAAAAAATATGGTCAGTTGCGACAATTGATGGTATGTTGCTTCTTTTTTGTGGTTTTTGAGTTTGTTCGCACATGTAACTTGACGTGTCGGAACGCAGTAATTACAAGTCGATTTCCGGTAGATCCCTGTATCAGGCATCGATGAGAAGTCTCAGGTATATGATCATAACAGTGCGAGAGTGGCGGAATTGGTAGACGCGCTGGTCTTAGGAACCAGTATCTATGATGTGTGGGTTCGAGTCCCTCCTCTCGCACCAGAAACTATAGAGTAATGGCCAGTTGTGGTTTGATTATTGTCTCCGGTCGGGACAATTCTTCGTTTTAATTTTAAAAAGGATGATGTCAAATGGATGTTAAGGTTGAAGAAATCAGTACATTGACAAGGAAAGTGACCATCACGCTTCCAGCGGAGCTGGTTACTGAAAAGCTTGACGAAGCGTACTCAAAGCTCCAGAAAGAGTCCAAGATGAGGGGCTTTCGCAGAGGCAAGGTCCCGCGCAGCGTCATTTTGAAAAATTACAGGCCTCAGGTAGAGGCGGAGATCGGCGAAAAACTGGTGCAGGATACCTATTTTGACATTATTGAAAAGCAGGATATTGACCCGGTTGTTCACCCACAGATTCTTGAGCCGTCTTTCAATGAAGATGGCAGTTTCACCTATGTCGCCCAGGTAGATGTTCGACCCCAGTTTGAACTCAGTGATTACAAGGGGCTCGAGGTAGAAGAGCCTGACTCGACTGTTGATGAGGCTGCGGTTGATTTTGAGCTTGCTTCCATGCAGCGCGACATGGCCGCCCTGAAGGCGGTTGAGGGCAGGAGCGTGGTAATGGGGGATGTGGTAGTCGTCGATTATCAGGGGTTCCACAAAGGGCACCCGATGAAACATGTCAAAAATGACGACTACACGGTTGACGTCGGTTCCGGCAGGATGGGGCAGGAGTTCGAGAGCAAGCTTGTCGGGATGAACCAGGGTGAAGAGGCAAAACATGAGGTTGATTTCCCCGAAAAACATCCGAACCCGATTCTTGCCGGTAAAAAGGTCGAATTTCGAATCACGGTGAAAGACATCAAAGAGCGTGTACTGGCCGAGCTTGACGATGAATTTGCCAAGGATGTCAATGAGCAGCTCACATCGCTTGAAGAGCTGAAAACGAAGATCAGGGAGCGGCTGCAAGCTGATAAAAAGAGTGCCGCAACCGGTGAGCTGACTGATCGTATTATGCAGAAACTGCTCGAAAAAAATCAATTCGAGGTTCCAGAACGGCTCGTTAGTTTCGAGGTTGAGGAAATGATCAAGCAGACGGAACAGCAGCTTGAGAAAAGCGGTATGACGCTGGAGTCAGCCGGCATGAATCGTGAAGAGCTCGCGAAAAACAACAGGGCTGTTGCCGTGCAGCGGGTTGCCGGGGATTTTATTCTCAAGAAAGTAGCCGAGCTGGAAGAAATCAAGGTCGGTGATGAAGATCTGGACCGATCTTTCAAGAGAATTGGTGATCAGTACAACATGCCTGTTGGCAAGGTAAAAGAGTTCTTCCAGAATCGTGACGATCTCCTGCCCCTGATGAACGAGGTGTTAAACGAGAAGGTACTGAATTTTCTTCGTGATGAAGCCAAACTTGTAGAACCTGCAGGCGATGAAAAGCAGGAGTTGGATACCGGCGAAGAAGTTGTTACCGAAAACGAGGAAAAAGAAAAATAATAATCACCGTTAAACAGCAACATGGGTAGTAAGTATCAGGTTAAAGGTGAGGTTCGGGCTGCAGAAAAATAATAGAGCGTTTTCCGGTTGATAATTTATCTATCGGCTATAACGTATGAGTAAAACAATCTCGACTGCATAGGGCTTCTGTCCGTTGCAGTCGAATCTTTTAGGGGATTGAAAATGAATCTGGTACCCATGGTGGTCGAACAGAGCCCGCGGGGCGAAAGAGCGTATGATATCTATTCGCGACTTCTCAAGGAACGAATCATATTTCTTGGGTCAGCAGTCAATGATGATGTAGCAAATGTGATAATTGCCCAACTGCTTTTCCTGGAAGCAGAAGACCCGGACAAGGATGTAACGTTTTACATCAATTCACCAGGCGGTTCGGTTACCTCCGGTTTGGCTATTTATGATACAATGCAGTTTGTAAAATGCGACATTGCCACGCTCTGTATGGGGCAGGCTGCTTCAATGGGGGCCCTGCTGCTTGCTGCAGGAGCTGAAGGAAAACGTTATGCGCTTCCCAACTCCAGAATTATGATTCATCAACCGATGGGTGGTTTCCAGGGGCAGGCAACGGATATCGACATTCACGCCCGGGAAATCTTACGAATGCGTGAGGACTTGAACAAGATCCTTGCCAAACATTGTAAACATACAGTCAAGAAGGTTGCCCTCGACACCGAACGTGACAAATTTATGAATGCAGGTGAAGCCAGAAAGTATGGTATAATTGACGAGGTGCTTGTAAAACGAACCGAGTCTGATGGGGAACGTTGAAAATGAGTGATTTTGATATCAGAGAGCCGGAATGTAAATGCTCTTTCTGCGGCAAAAATCAAGATGATGTTGAAAAACTGATTGCCGGTCCGGATGTCTATATTTGCGATGAATGTATTGAATTGTGCAACGAGATCGTTCAGGAAGAAGATGAAACGATCGGTACCTCTTCCGACGACAAAGAGTATCGACCGGCCTCTTTGAAACCAAAGGAGATAAAGGAACACCTCGACCAGTATGTGATCGGGCAGGATCAGGCAAAAAAAGTTCTTTCGGTGGCCGTTCACAATCACTACAAGCGTATCGATGCACCGGTCAGTGATGATGACGTCGAACTGCAGAAATCAAATATTATTCTCATAGGTCCGACCGGTTCTGGAAAGACGCTCGTTGCCCAGACTCTTGCCAAGGTGCTGCAGGTACCGTTCTGTATCGCAGATGCCACCACACTTACCGAGGCTGGTTATGTCGGTGAAGATGTCGAGAATATCCTGGTTAATCTCCTGCAGGCTGCAGATCACGATATTGCCAAAGCGGAACGAGGCATCATCTATATCGACGAGATTGACAAAATTGCCCGGAAATCAGACAGCCCTTCACTGACGCGGGATGTTTCGGGTGAAGGTGTGCAGCAGGCGCTGCTGAAGATTATCGAGGGAACTGTCGCCTCCATCCCTCCCAAGGGCGGGCGCAAGCATCCGCAGCAGGATCTGGTTAAAATCGATACGACCAACATTCTTTTCATTGTCGGGGGTGCCTTTGTCGGCCTCGATGCAGTTGTCAAACGTCGCTCCGGCACAAGATCGATCGGTATGACCGCCAGAGTCGTCAGCAATTCTGAAAAAAAGATCGGCGAACTGCTTGCCCTGGTGCAGCCGGAAGATCTGCTGAAATTCGGGCTTATTCCCGAACTTGTCGGTAGGCTCCCGGTTATTGCCACCATGGAAGAACTCGTAGAGGAAGATCTTGTCAGGATACTGCGAGAGCCTAAAAATGCGCTCACCAAACAGTACCAGAAACTTTTTGAATTTGAAAATATCCAGTTGCGCTTCACTGAAGGTGCCCTTTCGGCAATAGCCCACAAAGCGCTCGAAAGAAAGTCAGGAGCTCGTGGCCTCAGGTCGGTTCTCGAGCAGGCGATGCTAGACGTGATGTATGATCTGCCGTCAAAGAAGAATGTCCAGGAGTGCGTCGTCAGCGAGCAGGTGATAACCAACGGTGATTACCCGGTTATCCTCTACCAGAAGTCCGATGTCGAAGATGAATTGAAAAGTGCCTGAAAATTTGGAGATAGTGACTGAATCATGACAGAAAAGACAGGTGACACTATGTTGTATCCTCTCATGCCGTTGCGTGATATCGTTATTTTCCCGCACATGGTTGCTCCGCTTGTTGTCGGTCGCAAGCAGTCTATTGCAGCGCTCGAGGATGCCATGGACAAGCGGACCGGGATATTCCTGGTGGCCCAGAAAAGCCCGGCAACCGATGAGCCCGGTCCCGAGGGAATTCACCGTGTCGGCACGATTGCCAGCGTTATGCAGCTTCTCCGCCTCCCCGACGGCACGATCAAAGCACTTGTGGAAGGCAAGAGCCGGGCGGAGATTGTCTCGCATGTCCCCCACGACCAGTTTATGCAGGTGGAGGTACGTGAATTTCCTGAAGAAGTTATTGTCTCCAGTGAAGTTATAGCCTTTGAGCGGGAGTTGCGGAAGTTTTTTGAACAATATGCGCTGATTAACAAGAAAATTGCCAGAGAGGTCACAAAATCGGTCCGCACTATTGAAGACCCCCGTAAACTTGTCGATGTGATCTGTGCCCACATGCCCTTGAAGGCCGATGTCAAGCAACCGATTCTCGAGTGCAGGACACTGATTGAACGAATTGAAAAAATACTCGATATCCTGCACAAAGAAATTGAACTTGCCGAGCTTGAGAAAGAGATAAACACGCGGGTCAAGAACCGCATGAGCAAGACCCAGCGTAACTACTATCTCAGCGAAAAAGTAAAGGAAATCCAGAACGAAATGGGGCAGGGCGATGACGGTCTGGACGATATTGCCGAGCTCGAAGAAACAGTTAAAAAGAAAAAATTACCGAAGCTTGCAAAGGATAAAGTCACCAAAGAACTCAAGAAGCTAAAAAATATGCCGCCGATGTCTGCGGAGACAACGGTTGTTCGCAATTATATTGATGTTATCCTGAGCCTGCCCTGGAGCAAAAAAACAAGAAGTAAGATCGATATCAATAAAGCAGAAGTTATTCTTGATGAAGATCATTACGGGCTCAGTAAACCAAAGGAACGTATTCTTGAGTATCTTGCCGTCCAGGCACAGGTAAAAAAAATAAAAGGCCCGATACTCTGTCTTGTCGGCCCCCCCGGTGTCGGTAAAACCTCGATCTGTCGTTCGATTGCCCGGGCGCTTGATAGAAAATTTGTCCGCCTTTCACTTGGTGGAGTGCGGGATGAGGCTGAGATACGCGGACACAGGCGGACCTATATTGGGGCGATGCCTGGAAAGATTATCCAGTCCATGCAGCGCGCGGATGTGGCAAATCCGGTTTTCTGTCTGGATGAAGTCGACAAAATGTCCATGGATTTCAGGGGAGATCCGTCCTCGGCCCTGCTTGAAGTGCTCGATCCTGAGCAGAATGTTGCCTTTAACGATCATTATCTCGATATCGATTACGATCTCTCCGAAGTTTTTTTCATAACCACCGCCAACAATCTTCACGGAATACCGGTACCGTTGCAGGACAGGATGGAGATCATTCAGATCAGCGGTTATACGGAAGAGGAAAAGCTCAAGATCGCCGAAGGCTATCTTATACCCAAACAGATTATTGAAAACGGCTTCAAGGAAGGGGACATCAAGCTCACCGATGGCGCTATTCTTGAAACAGTGAGACGTTATACCAAGGAGGCAGGGGTCAGGGACCTTGAACGAAACATCGCTTCCCTGTGCCGTAAAGTCGCCCGGGATCGCTTGAAAAAAGGGTTGACCAAAAAGAAATACCGCCTCGGCTCACAGTCAATCGTCAAGTATCTTGGTACGCCGAAATATCGTTACGGACTCGCCGAGGAACATGACCGCATCGGCCTTACCACCGGCCTTGCCTGGACCGAAGTCGGCGGCGATCTGCTGCAGATCGAGGCAACGCTGATGCCCGGCTCAGGTAAATTGATTATTACCGGAAAACTCGGTGAAGTCATGCAGGAGAGTGCCCAGGCTGCGCTCAGTTATGTCAGGTCACGGGCAGAACGACTGGGTCTTGAAAATGATTTTTACCAGAAGCTCGACATCCATGTCCATGTTCCGGAAGGCGCCATCCCCAAAGACGGACCCTCAGCCGGTATTACCATTGCCACAACACTTGTCTCGGCACTGATCAGAAAACCGGTGCGTCATCAATTGGCCATGACCGGTGAGATCACGTTGCGGGGGCGGATACTGCCGATCGGCGGGTTGACCGAAAAACTCCTGGCAGCCAAGCGGGGTAATATTTCCAATGTCCTTATCCCCAGTGACAATGAGAGAAACCTGAATGACGTCCCTGCGAGAATTTTAAAAAAACTGACTATCACACCGGTTGAGCACATGGATCACGTTCTTGAGCATGCCATCCTCACGGAGGAGGGGGAATCGGTGTTTAAAGATGTCCCAATTACCAGTGTTTTCGAGGATATTAAGCTTTCAGAGCATAATATTACCCAGTGATCTTTTTTACTTGACTGGGTCAGGTTAAGTTGGTAAAAAGTCATCCACATTGCGTGGGCGGGTAGCTCAGCTGGGAGAGCATCGGCCTTACAAGCCGAGGGTCACAGGTTCGAGCCCTGTTCCGCCCACCACATCAGACGCAATGCGGAGCGGTAGTTCAGTTGGTTAGAATGCCGGCCTGTCACGCCGGAGGTCGCGGGTTCGAGTCCCGTCCGCTCCGCCAGTAAATAAAAGGGTTTCAGCCGGACAGGTTGAAACCCTTTTTTATTCTCAACATTATTTCCAGACGTCCTTTTGAAAAAAATCTATGATAACTGATCTATCAGGTGAATGGCATGATCTCTTTTTCTAGGGGGATACTCGCAATTGGTGATTGCATAATGTCCGGCGTTTCAACATGTTTGGGTAACAGTTATCCGGAACGTGTTGGGATGGCGTTGAATATTCCAGTGAAAAATTGTGGAAAAGCCATGTGCAGCAGTAGGGAGGGGATCACCCTGCTCAGAGATAATGACAGTGAGGAGTTCGATTGTGTCTTTATTCAGTTTGGTCTAAAAGATGCTTATTCGACATTTAAATATTCGCCGAATATTCTCTATTATCCTGATAACTTTTTGCGAAAACAGCTTCGTAGTATTGTGAAAAAGTATAAGAAAATTTGCAAAAACTTCGGTCTGAACAATTTGTTGGGTACAGCAAAAGTCGTGCCCGAGCATGAATACCGACAAAACATACTGACAATGGTTGATCGGTGTCAGGGGAAGCACGTTGTGCTGCCGGAAATAATTCCCAGCCAGGAGTTATACAGAAATAAATCACTTCAACAATACAACAGGATACTGGAACACATTGCAAAGAGCCGCAATAATTGTCTCTATATCAGCTTATTTGATGACTTTTTACAGAAAATACCAGAATATTATATGGATGTGGGGCATCCAAATGAGCTTGGATACGGACATATTTCTGAAAAGATATTGGAGAAGCTTGGGAATTAGAAAAGTACAATTCGGTTCCAGGCTGTGAATGGTATTGGTCGTGAAAAGATTACAACGACGATCATGTCGTGATTGACCGATACCTGGTTGTTCGAAAACGTTTGTTTCTTGAAAAATAGTTACATTTTATGATCATTCTTAAAAATACCACCCCTGTTGGTGCCGGAGACGATCGCCTGGTTTATCTGGATCCGACAAATCCTGGCAGATGCATTAAAATTCCGCGAATCGACTATGAACGTGATTTCAGGCCAACGGGTTTCAATGAAACACTCTACTGGTTGTCTCGGGCCTGTCAGGCCAGATATTTCGACTTTAACTATGTTGATGTTGTCTCTGCAGAAGCACTAAAAAATAGAAACTCACAGGAATCCTTCACCCATATCCCCTATTGCTACGGTTACATTGAAACAGATCTCGGCACCGGTGTGTCATGGCAATATATCGTGAACCACGACAATAGTTCTTCTCTGTCATTAAAAGACTATTCGGACAAACCGGCGATGCTGACTGCTGACGTCAAGAGACTCCTCTGGCGTGGGCTTGATGATTTTTTCACCTGGCAGCTAGAGCAGGTAATCATGCTCAGGGAAATCGCCTACAGCAATACACTGGTGCGCGTACAGCAGGATGGCACGTATAAACTCTACCACATTGATGCAATTGGCTGTGCGGACCTGATACCGCTGGCAAAATACAGCAGATTTATCGCAAGGCTCCGCATAAGGAGCAAGGTCGGACGCTTCAGGAAGAGAATGCTCAGGTGGTTGGGGCCGCCTCCAGCACTCGGTGCTGAATGACATGAAAACATCTGAGCCTTGAGTAAACGTCAGTTCATGATTTACCTGAGAGCAACCCGTGCTCAATCAATACCCATAAAACAACTCTATACGAAGAGATATGGTAAGCGGTAAAAAGAGATTAGTAAGAGCATACCTACTCATGACTCTTTCAGAAATACGTGGATAATGTTAATAGATTGGGTTAATTATATTTCCCAAGTATACGTATTACCGTGATATTAATAGTCCTCAGGTGTGTACACTTCAAAAAAAGTTTTTTCCCCAATGATTGAATCAATCTGCCACTGCAGCTCTTTTGCATCCTGGTGATTTTGCCATTTGATCCAATCGTCTGCGGTTTCCCAATGAGTAATTACGATCAGTTCACGGGGGTCACTCATGTTTGAATACGTTGTCCTGGAGATATATCCAGGCTGCACTTCTGATTTTTTGCGTAACTCTTGTAATAGTGTGACAAGTTTTTCAGTATGGTCCATACGGAAAACCCGCTTGATTATCACCATGACGCTCATTGTAATGCCCCCTGGAAAGTAACGTGATCAATTGATTTGAAATTACTACTCAGTAATGAGTAAATTGTTTGATTAAAAGCTTTTTCCTCTTACAGTCTCATGCTGAGTGCACCATGTTATTCAATTGTTTTATAACGTCCATAAAAGCCTGCTAATTTTCTAACATGGCTTTTCTGACCTGCACCAATGTTTGTTGCTGGCTAACATTCTAATGCAGGATATCGCCAAATCAATGATATTCTTTACAATGAAAGAACGAAACGTCGTGTTTTCGCTAATGACTTTATTCAGTAGATCACAAAAGATTTGTATGCGGTTCGGTTCAATCAGAACATATCGCATACCTGCGGGGTATGAATCGAGACCGTTTTTCAGGATAGAATCAGGACAAATATTTCAACAGAGATGATATTCCAAAATAGGTGATTGAGGCAATAATTCCCCACAAGGCGATAAAGCACGAGATAGTAAGCGTATCTTTGCCCAGGTTACCAATCCACCCCATGATGGTATTGGTAACTAAAGCTGATTTGCTCGGAGTTCTATCGATTTGAGTGTGCATGTAATAGTATCGGAATATTCGGATGAAAGTTTAACTGAACTTTACATATTGTGTCAGAGAAAAAGTGGTTTTACAAGCAGAACCTGGCTGCATTTATCCTGGTCATTATAGTTTCCATTTCCAAAAAATCGGAGTGACGATGGAGGTAGTTGACACTTTTGTTCTGTTGACAGGTGGTTTGTCGTATGATGAAATGGCAATTTATGGGCGATTGTCCTGTAAAGTTTGTAAGTAATTGTAATAAATATGAAATATATTTTCGATCAAGTTTGTTATTTTCTTGATTTCCTGTCAAACCGGATCTATAAGAGAGTTGTGAATGGCCAGTTTTTTTAATGATCAGTTTTGTCGAAACGGCCGGAAGATAGAGTGATTCAAGGTGTCTTATTTATTTTTATTAATCTATGCTTTTTCAGGTGACAATCATGGAACAGACAATCGAGATTTGTGAGAGCGAGGAGCCTCCATCTATTATCAATGAATCTCTTGAGGCTGAAGAGGAGCCTCCAAGTACCCAGGCCGAATATCATTGGCCGAATCATTTTCTCTCCCGCAGCACCTCGCCAGTCATACCGTTTCCACTCTATCGAAGAAAAACAGCGAAAATAAATAGTCAAAGTATTGAGTTCCGGAAAAAATTCTATCCCGGTATCAGCTCAAAGGAATGGAACAGCTGGCACTGGCAGGTGGCAAATCGTATCCGAACAGCAGAGCGTCTGCAATCAATACTTGTCCTGAGCGCAGAAGAAGAAATGGCCCTGCAACAGGCAGGGATCAAGCTGCCATTTTCTGTGACTCCGTATTATATGAGCCTGGTACCGGACAACAATCCGCAGCACCCGATTCGAAAGGCGGTGATACCAAATATCAAAGAGCTAAGCAAGGGCCCCGGTGAGGAGGATGATCCTCTCAGGGAAGAAACACAAAGCCCGGTCCATGGATTGGTACACCGTTATCCTGACCGTGTGTTGCTGCTGGTTCACGACTTTTGTTCAACGTACTGCCGTTACTGCACCCGATCAAGGGTGGTGGGACATGGATCGGTAAATGCCAATGCAGCTCGTCTTGAAAAAGCAATCCAGTATATCAGTGCAACACCGACTATTACCGACGTGTTGCTTTCCGGAGGCGATCCGCTTCTTCTGAGTGATAACAAGCTTGAATGGCTTCTTGCTCGATTACGCCTGATTCCACATGTGGAGATCATCCGGATCGGTACAAAAATACCGGCGGTTTTACCCCAGCGCGTAACAGCGAATCTCGTGCGCATGCTTAAACGTTACCATCCCCTGTGGATGAGTTTGCATTTTATGCACCCCGACGAGTGCACCCCGGAGACACTTCGTGCCTGCAACATGCTCGCTGATGCCGGTATTCCCCTGGGTTCGCAGACCGTGCTCCTGAGGGGCATCAATGATGATGTGCAGACCATGAAAACATTGATGCATGGGTTAATTAAGATGCGGGTGCGCCCCTATTATCTTTACCAGTGTGACCCCATTAGCGGTTCGTCCCATTTTCGTACTCCGGTAGCCAAGGGGTTAGAGATTATTAAGGGACTGCGCGGGCATACCAGCGGATATGCGGTACCCACCTATGTGATCGACGCTCCTGGGGGTGGCGGCAAAATTCCGCTGATGCCGGATGCAGTGATCGGCCGCCAGGGAGACGACCTGATGTTGCGAAACTATGAAGAGCGGTGCTTTCACTATCCAGACGTTATCTGATCAGAAATACTGAAATCAATCAATCAGCTCGGATAAGAGGCGGGTTTCCAGAGATAGTTGTTCGTTGTCCGGGCACCTCTGCCTTTGCAACGAGCATGTACCGATGAGGAAATAGAAAACAATGAAAATCGGCATAACCTACGATCTGCGATCAGAGTACATTGCCATGGGGTTCAGCGCTGATGAAACGGCTGAATTAGACCGTGACGATACCATTGAGGCGATTGAAAACACCCTTCAGGAATTGGGTCATGACACCGAGCGGATCGGTCATATAAAACAGCTTGCCGCAGCGCTGGTGGGTGGCAAACGCTGGGACCTGGTGTTTAACATTGCAGAGGGGATGTATGGTATCGGCCGAGAAGCGCAGGTGCCTGCATTGCTGGATGCCTATTGTATCCCGTATACTTTTTCCGATGTCCTTGTTTTAAGCCTGGCACTGAACAAGGCAATGACCAAAAGAGTGCTTCGAGATGCCGGGGTTCCAACCAGTGATTTCATGGTGGCATCTGCAGAGAATGACTGCAGCGGAGTGCATTTTGATCCACCATATTTTATAAAACCTCTCGCTGAAGGTACCGGTAAGGGTGTTACGCCGGCTTCGATAATCAGGGACAAGGAAAAGCTCGCCGATGGCGTGGGCGGCCTGCTGCGAATATATCGCCAGCCGGTCCTGGTCGAGCCCTATCTTTCCGGCCGTGAATTCACCGTTGGTATCGTCGGAACAGGCAGGGACTCTCGGGCAATCGGTACAATAGAGGTCATCCTTCTTGGTGAAGCCGAGCAGGGAGTCTATTCCTACGTCAATAAGGAAAAGTGTGAGGAACTGGTTGAATACCGTCTGGTCCTAGGCACTGAAGATCCTCTGGTAGCAGAAGCTGAGCAGATTGCGCTTGATGCCTGGCTTGTCCTTGGCTGCCGTGATGGAGGCCGGATAGATATTCGCTGTGACGATAATGGCAAACCCCAGTTCATGGAGGTTAATCCCCTGGCCGGAATTCATCCGGAACATTCCGATCTGCCGATAATCTGTTCAAAAAAAGCTATTCCATATCGGCAGTTGATACAAGATATCGTTGACTCTGCTACCGTACGGATCAGCCAATGAGGGTTGCCGTCGTACATAACCGGGTTACGTCCCGGGATAGTCCTGATGCCAGAGATGTTCTGAGTCAGGTCGAGGCAGTTTCGAAGGCACTTGTCAGTCTCGGACATGAGCCTATCACGCTTTCCTGCGGTCTCAATCTGGAAGAAATGCAACGCACGCTTGTGCAGGACAGGCCTGACCTGGTCTTTAACCTGGTTGAAGAATTGGCTGGTCATGGCCGGCTTATTCATCTGTTCCCTTTCTTGTTGGATGCCATGGGGATACCGTATACCGGGCCACCGGCGGAAGCGGTTTTCCTGACATCTCACAAGATCATGGCCAAGGAACGCATGTGTTCAGCCAATTTGCCGACCCCAGCCTGGTTTGGTCCCTTTCCTCCAGGAGGATCACCGACAGCTGTAAACGCAGATGCCGGGACATGGATCATTAAATCCCTCTGGGAGCATGCTTCTATTGGAATTGATACGGGATCAGTGATAAGCACACATTCGACTAAGTGTTTGAATAAAGAGATGCAAAAGCGATGCGCCCGGCTCGGCGGGTCCTGTTTTGCTGAAGAATTTATTGATGGGCGAGAATTCAACCTGTCAGTTCTTGCCGGAGAACATGGTCCTGAGGTTTTGCCCCCAGCGGAGATAATTTTTGCAGGGTTTGAACCGGAGATGGTGCGCATCGTCGATTATCAGGCCAAGTGGGAGGAAGATTCCTTCTCCTTCCAGCATACGCCGCGACGCTTTGATTTTGCGGAAGCGGAGCTGATTTTGCTCGATCAGTTAGAAGAGATTGCACGTCGCTGCTGGGATGTATTCGGTCTGGCCGGCTATGTGCGGGTAGATTTCAGGGTGGATAGCAGTTGTCAGCCATACATTCTCGAGATTAATGCCAGCCCTTGTCTCTCCCCGGATGCAGGTTTTGCTGCAGCGGTAGCCCGGGCAGGAATGGATTTTGACCAGGCCGTGGCGCGTATTGTTGCTGACGCCATGAAACATCGTCTGCCATCGGAGAACTGAACAATGTTACGTATTCGCCGTATTTATGACGATGTCCTCCCGCTGAACCAGCAAATCTTGTCCCAGGTAAAGGAAATACTCCGGTCGCGTTTTTGTGAAGTGGCAGAGGATGAGATAGAAGCCATTGGCGTGAAGCTGCGCAATCCTTTCAAACAGAAATTTCTCAGTATCATGTTCGCTGCCGAAAGCATGAAGGGCAAAGTGCTCGGTTTTGCCATGCTGCTTCATGAACCTGATATCGGTTTTGCCTATCTCGACTGGATTGCCACCGCTACCGGACGCAGCAGCGGCGGATTGGGAGGCGCCCTCTATGAACGGGTGCGCCAGGAGGCTGTAGCCCTGAAAGCAAAAGGACTGTTTTTTGAGTGCTTGCCCGATGACGAAAAGAATTGTCCCGATAAAGCCATTCTCAAAGAAAACCGCTCCAGGCTTCGCTTCTATGAACAATACGGTGCCAGGCCCATATGTAACACCGGTTATGAACTCCCGGTAAATCCGGGGGATACCTGTATGCCGCACCTTGTCTATGACGGCCTGGCCGAGCAGAGACCGCTGCGGCGTGCGTTTGCCGGAAAAGTTGTGCAGGCAGTTCTTGAGCGAAAATATGCTGAGCTCTGTTCCCCAGAGTATGTGAAAAGCGTGGTAGCGTCTTTTCGGGATGATCCGGTTCAACTGCGGGAATTTCGCTATATAAAGCCGGAAGCAATCAACAAATCAGTGACCGGCAGGACTTTTGAACAGATTGCGCTGGTTGTTAATGATCGGCACGATATACATCATGTCCGTGACAGAGGATATGTGGAATCTCCGGTTCGGGTTCGCAGTATTCTGGTCGAACTCGAGAAAAGTGGACTCTTTACCCAGATTAAACCGCAGCCCTTCCCGGAGCGCTACTTGCTTGAGGTGCACGCCACAGATTTTGTCCGTTACCTCAAACGGGCCTGCAACGAGGTGACGGCAGGCAAATCTCTTTATCCCTATGTTTTCCCTATTCGAAACAAGACAAGGCCTCCCAGAGAACCGTCTGTCCTGAGCGGTTATTATTGCATAGATACCTTTACTCCCATCAACAGTAATGCCTATCCGGCGGCACGGCGGGCAGTGGACTGTGCCCTTACCGCCGCCCGGGAAGTGTTGAACGGCAGACGTCTCGCCTATGCACTGGTTCGGCCGCCCGGGCATCATGCTGAACGGCGGTCTTTCGGTGGCTTCTGCTATTTTAACAACAATGCAGTTGCCGCCCAGTATCTCAGTCATTTCGGGAAAGTTGCCATACTTGATATTGACTACCATCATGGCAATGGTCAGCAGGATATCTTTTACCAGCGGTCTGATGTACTCACCATTTCCCTGCACGGTCACCCGAGCTTTGCGTATCCCTATTTCTCCGGTTTTGACGATGAACTTGGCGAGGGCGAAGGTGAAGGTTTTAACCTGAACCTGCCGTTGCCTGAAAATCTCGAAGGTGAAGGGTATCGCAAGGCACTGGCTAAAGCACTGACAAGGATCGAGGAATTTAATCCTTCTTTTCTCATCGTCGCTTTAGGGCTTGATCCTGCCAAGGGCGACCCGACCGGTACCTGGAGGTTGCTGGCCCGCGATTTCAGGGTAAACGGTGAGGCGATCGGCTCCCTGGGGTTGCCGACAATTGTGGTCCAGGAGGGAGGCTACCGAAGCCGTACTCTTGGTAAGAATGCACTGGCATTTTTCAACGGTCTGGCAGATGCTTTTCGACAATGGTCCTACAGCAAGCACGAACCCAAGAACCAGATCCATGGTCTGAGGTTCAGGCATGAACCGGTTCAGGAAGACATCGAACGAGTTGAAAAGTTGGTGGACATCACCGGGTTCTTTCATAGCGAAGAGGTCCAGGTTGCCAGCGAACTCGTCCAGGAGCGTTTGCTCAAAGGTGTTGCCAGCGGCTATTATTTTCTGTTCGCCGAGCATTATGGCAGAATGGTTGGCTACACCTGCTATGGACCGATACCATGCACACGTGATGCTTTTGATCTCTACTGGGTCGCAGTTCACCCCGAATACCAGGGCAGGGGAGTCGGACGGCAGCTCATGAAGTTAACGGAACAGAACATTAAGAAAGCGGGTGGAGAACGGATTTATGTGGACACTTCGCAGCGTGTCCAATATGCAAGCACGAGAGCTTTTTACGAACGTTGTGGTTATCTTCAGGAAAGCCTGCTGGCTGATTTCTATGCCCCGGGCGACGGGAAGGTTATATATTGTAAAAAAAATAAAGCAGAATAGCCGTGTACTCAATGCTCTAAAATACTGGAGTCGGACTGGATTTCACCAGTCAGATGGAACTGAAACTTAGTGTCTTTATCCAACGGATACTTTGAACAGCGTGCTGTGCATGATAGAATAAAAAGCAGTAACTCATAAAACTAAGAGAATCAAAGTGGTTTGCCCATGGAGCGTATTGCCCACTATTTGCTTCAGGTCGTCGATTATTTTACCAGTAACACGATTGCACTGGTAATCCTTGTTGTGATCATTGTTATTGCAGCCCTCAAGAAACCGAAAGAGTTGTTTAAAGTAACAGCGCTTCTTGTTCTACTGACCGGTGTGCTCTATGTGATGATATATCTTGAAAAATCTACCTTTTCCGGGGTTTCTTCAAAAGAGCGCTCGCTCGAAGTGGAAAGAAGTCAGCAGAAGTAGCGGGTGTCTATTGAAAAAAGTCCTCGAGCAGAGCCTGTTGCCAGGACACAGCAATGAGTCCCCATTCCTTGTCTTCACGCGCGATTGTTATATCGAACCAGTAGATATCACTGTTGATTGTCGGAAGCAGCGAAATGTCGGTTATCGGCCTGGCTGCTAATGCTGTAAGAATTTTAGCCGATATTGACCCGTCATCGTTGGTTCTCACCGAGTCGGTCAGCCGAAAGCAGTAAATTTTCTTGTTGCGCAGCAGATATCCGGTTGCAACCGCATCGATATCCTGTTTGGTTCTGCCCGTGTTGTCGCTGTATGCGTTGGCTATGAGTTTTCGCAATTGTCGGCCATTTCCATTTTCAGCCGCCTGCTCAGATTTTGTAAGAAAGTCCTCGATGATCTGCTCAGCAGGTGGATCGGAACTGCAGGATACCGCAAGAAATAATGCTGCAAGGGCTATAAGAAAACAGGACTGTTGAAAACAAGCGGCCCTGATAGTATTGATCCCGCTTTTTTGTGGGGTTTCAGCGTTCTTCAACTTTTTGCTTGAACTTGTCATTTACCTGGTAGACGAAGGAAAGAATTTCGGCGATTGTCTGATACAGCTCAACGGGGATGTCTTTTCCGACCGGTACCTTGGAGAGAATTTCGACAAGATTCGGATCTTCCTGGATGTGGATGCCAGCCTCACGAGCTGTTTCAATAATTTTCCGGGCGATCAGGCCGCGGCCGGAAGCGATAACCCGGGGAGCATCTGATTGCTCCCTGTCATAGAGCAGGGCAACCGCCTTGTCCAGCTTTTTTTCATCCGTTGCCATTGTTCTAAACCTTTGTATTTATAATTGATTGTCCATCCGGAATCAATCTTCGTACCAGTGAATTTACCGGACTATCGGCACCGCTTGAAAAGGAAATGGTAACCAGGCTATCTGTCGACAACAGCTCTTCCAGCATTTCCTTGTATTGCGATACGAACGACACTTTTTCTTCTGAATCAAACAGCAGTTTAATAAACAACTGCTCATGATTCTGGAGGAAATTGATCTGAATATTGCCCAGTTCTCTCATGGCCAGATGCAGGGAAAACAGCTGCTCACCATCACCCGCTGATGTTTCCTGTTTTTCACTGTCGCCATTGTCTACCAGCAGATAACCCTGCTCAAGAAATGGAAAGGGCAGGGGGAAGATCGTTACATTCTGGCTGCTCAGCTGTACCTGGGTGAGCTGGTAGAGTTCCAGTGTCGACAGGAGCTTATTGGCCTGCTCCGAGATATTTTCACCGGTTTTAAATCGTGATGCGACCTCAAGCAGTGCTGCTTTCAACGTATTTCTGGCATCTCCAGTATTGCCCCGGGCGAGCAGTGCCTCGAGGTTGATACCGAGCCTGTTGAACAGGTGTTGGAGAAACCTGCCGCCTTCACCGCTGCCTAAAACTGAGGCTGCTTCTGGAGGCACAAACGATTTGAGCAGTGTCGCAGAAGACGAGGTGAGGGTTGAGAGTGCGGATGGGGTTCCCAATCGCAGGGTGTTGAGCAGTGAGCTGAGGTCGAGGTTGTTTCCCAGCAGGACAAGTGATTTGCCGACAAGCAGATTTCCTGAATCTGTGATTATTTTAAGCTCAACCTGGGGTACTGTCTGGGAAACCTGCAGGGTTAAAACGTCTCCTGCAAAGAGTTTCGTCTGGGATGATGCTGGGATTTTAGAACCGCCAAAGTCCAGCAAATACTGGTTGTTGGCCCGTGCTTCGAGCACCGTCGCCTTGAGTATTTCGCCGATTACCTTCTGCCCGAAATTCTGCTGTTGCCCTTCATGCCGGTCCGTGGCTGAGGTAAGTGGTGTAACGGAAGTAAGCGGGGTAATGGTGTTCATAGTATACTATCGACATAAACCGTACAGTTCTTAAAACGAGCTGCTGTGCTGTCAGAAAGGTTTACTCGGCCTGCATACGGAGACGCAATTGTTTTCTCTGCTCTCTCATGCACTCGGCAATGATGGCTTCCTGATCTTCGGCCGCAATATGGTCGAAATGAAGGGCGGTCTGGCAGCGTGACTTCCTGATATGGTGGACGCGAACCACATGGGACAGGCATTGAACGTTTCTGTTGCTGCCGAGGAGATTAAAATCCAGGAAAATTCGTTCCCTGTGTTCAAACTCATGGGGGAAAATGGCAAGCACCCCTGAAGCCGATAGGTCGACGGTGGTTCCTTCAAGTTTCCAGGAGCCGTTGACGGAGTTCCTGCCGGAAGGGTGATGGGTGGCGATAATCGGTATCTGGTAAAAAACCCTGAAATATTCACGTAAACTGACGGGATCGATTATCTCAGTTGCAACCAGTTCCAGCGTGGTGTCTCCTCTGCGTGCTTCAATTTTGGCACTGACGACGATCGGTGACGAGTCTTTTTCTATTGAGACAACACAGTTTTCACTGAATTCGAGGTTGTCTGGGATTGTCGTCGGGAATACGAGGAAAAAGGACGGCGCAACTCCTTCCCTGAAGATACAGTCCAGATAGGCATATTCTCTGTTCGTGCACAGCAGGCGAACTTTTGCACACTCACTGTCTTTGATAGCCTTGATTGTGTTGACGATTGAACTGGTCACGATGTGCTGTTATTGATTGTCAGAGTGAGACCTGGTCACGTACCTGCACTTTTAATCTCAGCAGGCGTCTTTGAATAATAAGGCAGCAACCGATTATCTTATCCCGATCCTCATCAGAGATATCGTCAAAATGAAAAGCGACATCCCATTGATCGTCATCGATCTGTACAACCCTGACCGGATGCGCCAGGATTTTTACAACCTCGGAAGGGGAAGAAGGCAGGGTGATTTCGAGGCGAACCTGTTCATCCATTGGCGGTTTTTCAGAGAATGTGGCGAGAATTCCGCTGCCGCTGATATCGATGGTTCTCCCCTGGAGGGCCCATGACTCATCCTTCTTTCCGAAGAAAGCAGGTTGAAATGACTTGCTGATCACATGCGCGGTTGCATCAACTCTGAAAAATTCACGCATCTGGTCATAGGTGATCGATTTCTTGACGATCATCTCGAGTGTCTGGCTGTTTGGAATAGCCGTGACCATCGCTTCAATGGAAAGATTTGGTCCCCCGAGATCGACGTTCAGGATGCAGGGTTCCCCGGTATCGATGGAATCAACAGGCAGGGTTCCCGGCTGAAACAGGAGGTTAAAATGTGGGCTGTGTGTTTTCTGATAGACACACTGCATTCGGTAGCGCTCCTTGCTGTCCTTGACCGGCAGAAATATACGTATCGGTTTTGCGTCAGGTATATCTTTGAGGATGTCGACATCTGAAGCCATGTTAACCCCATTGTAAATGTTGTTCGGCGCTACGCTGCTGAAATTGTACCACACCAGTTAACGAGAATATAAAAATAGTATCATCAAATAAGCGTAATATCAAGAAATTGTACAACGTCTAACGAGCACGGGATAACAAATCCAGGAAGCGGGTGTTGTCTTGTAAATTGGAAAAACCGCTGCAGGCTCTGAAATGCCTGCAGCGGTTCATGAAGTTGAAAAGCAGGGTAATGCAACACAAAATTATGTTATGCCGAACTGTTTATGAGCCTGTTCGGTCTTTTTGCAAAACTCTGGTAGCCGTTTATGCCGGCGCGGCCATTTCTTATCTTGAGATATTCCGAGCGGACAACGGCCTGTTTGTCGTTGAGCTTGGTTGCCACGCTCCGATTGAGTTCGAGAAAATGCTTCATTATTTCAGCCCGCTCATGAAACAACTGATGTGAGGCATCATTGAGGTGATTCATCGCCATAGCATTGATCTGCTGATCGGTATCCTGGGCATCATCGAGCAGAGCCGAGAGTTCCTTCTGGTAGATCCGGATGGTCTCCGGTTCCAGATCGTGGACATGCGTGCCGATCTCTTCAGTCTTGCTGATCAGCGCTCTGTACTGCTTCTGTGACAGGAGTAACAGCTCGGTAAACGTAGTCATGGGAACCTAGAGAGCAATCGATAAGGATTTGTAGGAGTCGCCCTGAACAAATGACGGGGCGGATTTCTTTTTATTGATGTCGATTGCCTGTTTCCAGGTATCCCGTAAATCCGTCAGCAGTTTCCTCACCGTCTCAAGCGGTTCCAGGCTGTTCTTAACATTTGCCCTGATAAGCTCCCGGCCCATGAAATCGTAGAGCGCTTCAAGGTCTGCCGCGATCTGACCGCCGATCTCATGATCAAGTGTTACCGAGAGTTCGGCAATGATCGCATTTGCCTTGTTGATACAATAGTTCCGCTGCTCAATATCATTCCCCTTGACGGCGTTTTCAGCGCGGGTGACAAACCTGATGGCCCCATCATAGAACATGATCAGCAGCTGTTCCTGAGAGGAAGATTCGATCTGGTTTTTGAGGTAATTATCCGAGTAGACGTTGGTCATTTGTTGTCACCTATTTTCGGCATTGCATCCATCTGCTGGGTGAGATAATTGGAGGTCGCGTTCAAACTGTTTACCAGCTCTTCCATCGCGGTAAATTGAGCAAGCAGTGTTCGTTCGCGCTGCTCCAGCCTGAGTTCAAGACGCTGGATCGAGGAGTCAAGAGATCGTACCGAGGTGTCGTAACTCTGCTTTTTACCGGCGTAGAGCCCGTCAAAAGAGTCTGTCCATTGGTCGAGGTAGGTATTGAACTGGCTGAATATTCCGCTGGTGCTATCATCTCCGATCAATAGCGCTTCAATACTGTCATAATCTTCGCTGAGTGCTTCCCCAAGTTTTGCAGTATCCACAGACAATGTTCCGGTTTTGGAATCACTTTTAAAGCCGATATCGACAAGATGATTGAAATTACCAGCGCCGCCGACATCAGTAGTTAGTAGACTTCGTAAATTTCTGGTGACACTACGAAAGCTCGGATCATTTCCCCAACTGGAATTTTGCTGCTCACTTATAAATGAATTGATGTCATTATATGCAGCAGCAAAGGCTTCTAGTTTTGCAGTTATCTCGGTGAAATCGGTTTCAACTGAAATGGTGGTTGATTCTCCAGCTACATTTTCCTTCAGCAGATCGATGGATATACCGGGAATGGCATTTTCGATGCGGTTGCTTCTCGAGGTGATGGCAATGCCGTCAATAATGACTTCTGCCATTTCAGCTGGTTGGGTATTTGCAAAACTGAGCGCTGTTCCACCGCCTGAGACACCGGTAACAGATGCGGTAAAAGTCGTTTCGGCATCTGCACCAGTGAGCACCAGACGATAATTTGTACCGTCAAAGATAGTGGAGGCGGTTACACCGGTCTCGAAGTCATTCTCAGCCTGGTTGATCGCATCTCTGATATCATTCAGACTGCTTCCATCTTCTATTGCTATACCTGTACCATTAATCGTGATGTTTCCGCCTGAAAAGACCGCTTCATTGCTGTTTGCATAACCGATGCTGACATCTTTTTGCACTTGGGCGAGATTGACAACCTCCATCTGAAAATTGCCCTGGGAGGCCTGAGTTGAACTGGAAACAGATAATGCAAAAAACTCTTCAGACCCGGCTCGTGTTGTGTAAGAGCCGAGTTTGTCTGAAGTATTCATTTCCCCGATCGAGTCGGAGAGTGCGCTTAGCTTGGATTCAAATTGGGAGAAAGCCTCAAGGCGGCTTGAGAGAAACTTTTTCTCATTTTCCATCCGCGTTAGTGGCTCGCGCTCTACATCCATCAGTGCCTTGATAATGGCATTGGTATCGAGGCCGGTAGCGAGGCCGCCAAATTGAATAACCATGTGATGCTCCTAAATACCGTTAACTTTCTGTTTCCAGAATATTGCCACGAAGCTCGGCCAGGCGTCTACGGGTACCAAGTACTTCTTCAGACGGTACCTGACGTTTGATTTTACCTTCCTGGTCAATGAGGTTGATCACCAGGTCATGAGTGGCCTCATCAATTTCGAACCTGACGCTGTAAATACCCTCTTCAGTCAAAGCCTTGATATTTTTAATCAGTTCTTCAGGTTGGATGGCATTGGCCTTGTCAGTTACATCAGAACCGGCATCTGAAGCCATGGAATCACTCCGATCCCGTTTGTCTTTAACGTCATCGGCAGTGATAGAAAAATCAGCACGGCTCCGGCCGGAGGCAGGAGTGATTCCTTGTATTTCCATGATTGACCTCCTTGTTTAAGGCTAAACAAGAAAAATCAAGTGGGGAAACTCCCCACTTGATTGAAATGGTTAACCCAAGAGACCAAGGGCCAGTGAAGGAATCTGATTGGCCTGGGCCAGAACAGAAACTCCTGCCTGCTGCAGAATATTCGCTTTTGTCATGTTGGATGTTTCTGCGGCAATATCGGCATCCATAATTCGTGATCTAGACGCCGATAAATTTTCAGAAACATTCATTAGGTTTGCGATTGTGGACTCGAATCTGCTTTGAATCGCACCAAGGTCTCCTCGAATTGTGTCTACCGCAGTAATGGCGGTATCAACCAAGCCTATTGCAGCAACTGCATTTGCTTGGGAGGTAATATCACCAATAGCGCCGCCAGCAAGCGTAGCTATGTCAGCCTGAGCTCCTGCTATGGAAAAGGTGATTACATCATTTGCAGCAACATCATTCGCCCCAACCTGGAAATTTAAAGCTGCAGCAACACTACCGTCCAGCAGCTTAACACCATTGAACTCGGTGACATTTGAAATTCTGTCTATTTCCGATACCAGTGCTTGAAACTCGTCATCCAATGAAGCTCTGTCTTCAGTACTGTTGGTGTCATTTGCAGCTTGAACCGCAAGCTCTCTCATTCTCTGCAGCATGTTGGTCGTTTCCTGCAGTGCGCCTTCTGCCGTTTGTGCTAGTGAAATGCCATCCTGGGCATTTCGAGCTGCCTGGTTCATTCCCCGGATCTGTGCTGTCATGCGATCCGAAATTCCAAGTCCGGCGGCATCATCTTTGGCGCTGTTAATGCGTAATCCAGACGACAGTCTCTGCATTGATTTCTGTAGAAGACCTTGCGATGCGAGAAGATTACGTTGAGCGTTTAAAGATGCTACGTTTGTATTGACTGTTAATGCCATGATTTTATCCTCCGTGATAAAATAATTTCGGGCTTCCGTGCCCATTGTGTTTGTTTGGTCTGTAAATCAGTTAGTACTAATGTCGGGTCATCACCTCCTTTGTCATTTTAAGGTTGTTAATTACAATATCGGAATTCATTTAGCACTTCTTTAGAAAAAAAGTGAAAAATTATTCAAAGAAAATGAATTCCGATAGTAACTATTCGAAATAATGTTAGAAAAAAATTAACCCTGCAACAGGTTAAGCGCCAGTGACGGTGCCTGATTTGCCTGCGACAGAACAGAAACGCCAGCCTGCTGTAATATATTGGCTTTTGTCATCTCCGCTGTCTCCAGCGCGATGTCGGCATCCAGAATTCTTGAGCGTGAGGCGGATAGATTCTCCGCTACATTCATCAGGTTGGAAATTGTCGATTCCAGTCGACTTTGAATAGCGCCCAGCCCACCGCGGATCGTATCGATTGCCTGAATGGCTCCGTCTATGGCTCCTATTGCAGTGTTAGAGTTGGCCTGGTCTGATACGTCGCCTGCTGTGCCACCGCTTGCCGTAAAAATTGAGGCAATTGTTGCATTGGTACTGGTAAGATCGATGGTAATCACCTGGTCAGCTCCAGAGTTTGCTCCGACCTGGTAGGTGATCAGCCCGGCAGTCCCATCCAAAATAGGTGTATTGTTAAACGTTGTCGCAGTTGCGATTCTGTCGATCTCAGTAGCCAGTGCCTGATACTCTGCGTCAAGAGAGGCACGATCAGCCACGGAGTTGGTATCGTTAGCCGATTGAACGGCAAGCTCCCTCATTCTCTGGAGCATGTTGGTGGTTTCAGCAAGGGCTCCTTCTGCGGTCTGGGAGAGCGAGATAGCATCATTTGCATTACGGGCTGCCTGATTCAGTCCCCTGATCTGGGAGGTCATACGATCGGATATTCCAAGTCCTGCGGCATCATCTTTTGCACTGTTGATGCGCAGACCAGAGGAAAGACGCTCCATTGACTGGTTGAGAGTTCCCTGGGACCTGGTGAGGTTTCGTTGGGCGTTCAGAGAGGCAACATTGGTATTGACGACGAGTGCCATGATAAAATACTCCTTTTGAAAGTGGTCTGCTTCCCTGCATTTTTATCATGGCGTCCATGCCATTCGATTCTACTACCTGCTTAGAAATACGTATCGGACTGCTGCGTGATAATCTTAAGCAAAAAAAGTCGTAATATTAAGAGATTGTCAGAATATTCAAGTGATGCGTGATGTCAGTAGTAAAGAGTGGGGGGAGGGCGATTGGGGTAGTGACAACAGACGATTCAAGAGCTTTCGAATCGTCTGTTGTCAGCCGAAAATCATGTTTGCGGGAGTGGGGTTTTCGTCTGATATTTATTGTCTTCCAGGACAACCTGAATTGCCCTGTTGGTCTGGGGAGAGTAGAGGATCGGTGCTGCGAGGTTGACCGTTATATTCTGGTCGGCCGGCACGGTGACGATCGACAGGGTATAGCAGTCTTTCTCGTCTTCTATCTTCAGGGAATTTTTCTCGGAATCATCCGGTACGACGCTGTAATCCAGAAAAAAGTTTGCCGGGTCGGTGAGGATGAAGGCAAAATCGGGATCATCGACATTCTGTATCCAGAACAGCGGGCCGTCTTTTTTGGGCGGGATGACGATGAAATTCCTCAGGTTCGGCAGGCCGATCATACCGGCCGGAAAGTGGAGCAGGTTGGAGGCGTCATATTCAATGGTGCCAAAACGCGTCTGTATTGTTTCCATGGTACTAGTTCCTTTTCTTTATTGTGCCACCCAGTGAATCAATATCCACAGGATTCCACCGGGACGCTTCGACATTTTCTTCTTTGATCTTGTCGTACACTTCCTGGCGAAAGATCTTTTTATCTCTCGGAGCATCGATCCCGATACGGATGGTTCCGCTTTTCGACTCGATGATCGTTACGGTGATATCATCACCGATGAGAAACCCTTCTCCTGCTTTTCGTGAAAGAACAAGCATTGTTTACCTCTGAACCTGTTGAATAAGGTGCTGCAGCTTCACCCAATCTGCCCCGTGGCTGATCGCATTATCGCTCAACTATAGGGGGAAGGGGAATAACTGTCAATTAATTCAGCATGTTCAGCGAAAATAGTCCAGTATGGATATCTGTGAGACACGCGATGTGACGCTGAGTGCCGCCTGGAATGCCGATTCCTGCTGGACGATATCGTTAAATGTTTTGATCGTGTCTGCGTCCTGGTAGCGTGAAAGCGTCTGCTGCAGATCGACCGAGATCCTCTCCTGGTGGGCCATCATCGTTTCCACCCGGGCGGTCCTGGTGCCGAGCTGTGCCCTGATCCGGCGTTCCTGGTTCGCGGCAATCTCGAGATTCTCGAGATTTTGGGTCATACCACCGCCGGGGCCTGCGGGATCATCAATGTTGTTGTTCCTGATCGCTTCTTCCATTCTGGTCAGTACTGAAAACAGATCGATATTGCCCGGTTCCGACTGGTTGGCAGCAGGGGGTGCTACCCAGTTGCTGTTGGCGACACCCATGAACAGTTCATTGCCGGTGACGCCCACCTCAACACGTTCCCCTGTAGTAATCTCAAGCTCGGTCGGGTTTGGATCTCCCTGGTAGAAATAAGGCCAGGTCGTGGAGTCCGTGGCGATATACCCACCATCCGTATAGGCGGTGTTCTCTACAAACGGCGGGGTGGTGTTGGTATATCCTGCAAAAATATAGGTTCCGTCAATCTGGGTGTTTGCAGAAGCAGCCAGAGCATTTTTGAGCTGGCCGAGCTCGTCGGCGAGCGTCTCGCGGTCATTATCGTTGAGGCTGCCGTTGACGGCATTGATTCCAATTTCCTTGGCACGCTGGAGAATGTTTTCGATCTGGCCGAGGTGGGTATCGGTCGCCTCCATCTTGTCATAGGAGATCCCCATGGTCTGCAGGTAGCGTTCCGAGTGCCGTATCTCTGTGCGGGCCGTCAGAATAGGCCTGATGGCGGTTGGGTCGTCCGACGGCTTGTTGACTTTCAGACCGCTCGCTGCCTGATTTCTCAGATCCTGGAGCGTGTTTGTTATCCGGTTCAGATTTGAGTTCAGTAACCTGTAGGTCGAACTCTGGGTAACTTTCATCTGTTTCCTCCGGGATTAATGAAATGGGAATTATCGTTTCAGGTTGATGAGCGATTCCATCAATTCATCGACGGTCGAGAGGAATTTTGCCGATGATTCAAAGCCCCGCTGATATTGGATGAGGCTGATCATCTCCTCCTCGAGCGAGACTCCGACAAACCCTTCTCTGAGATTTTCCAGTTGGTTGACCGCATCTTCGGCGCCTCCCAGGGAAAGCTCGTTCTGGTTACTCTCAATGCCGATGCGCGAGGTGATTCTCGCGTAAAATGAGTTGTAGCTGTCCACCCCGTCTATGACGATCTGGTTGCCAAGACCTGCCATGGCCAGGGCATTGCGGTTATCTCCGGGAGCCGGAGAGCCAGGCAGCCCGGCGGCGATATCGTCGGCATTATCAATCAGTACCGCCATACGGATGGCCGAGTCCTGGTATATTGATGATGCAGGCGGGGACACAGCTGTCGTGTCGAGGAAAAACTCGGAAGCAGGCAGGCCATCGAGACCGGCACCGGCAGTATGCTGGGCGTTGACCTGACTGCCGACTTCCCAGGCAAGCCGGTCTATATCTTCACGAACCGAGGGAATAAATATATCGCGCATGGTAAAGAGGCCACGCAGCTCACCGCCGAGCGTGTTTGTGTCGAGGTTTCTGACTGTTCCTCCGGCTTGAAGCTGAAGGTCGATGCTTGTCCCGTTGCTGATGGTTTCCAGCCGCATTCCCATATTTCCCTGGACAATCGGCAAGCCACCGGGAAGTTGCACATTCACCATTCCGGCCCTGTCCAGATAGGTTGTGGTGCCAAGCGATTCGGCCAGCTGCTTTACCAGCAGATCACGGCGGTCACGATCGCTGTTGGCCTGCTGGTCGCGAATTTCGATATTGTAGATGCGGTTATTGAGCTCAGCGACTTCCCCAATCACATTGTTCAGACCGGCGACTTTTGACTGGATCTCATCGTTGATATTGTTGACAACCGTGTCAAGGCTGTTTGCTATCTTGTTGAAATTGTCGGCGAGCAGATTTCCCCGGTGAATGACAACATCCCTTAAAACAGGATCACCCGGATTTGTGGAGAGCTGCTGCCAGGAGTCAAAAAAGCGATCAATTTCAGAGCTGATATTTTCTTCCGATACATTGAAAATACCTTCAAGTTCGCTCAATGAGCGCGTCTGGCCGTTTGAAAAACCAAGATCGATATATTTGTTTTCCAGCTGTGACTGGAGAAATACGTCGTGGTCACGCTGGACGTTGGTTATCCTGACACCCTGGCCGACGAAAAAATCACCGAACTGCAGAGAAGGAAACGGAGTCAGCTTAGCTGACTGCCTGGAATATCCCGGGGTGTTGATATTGGAGATATTGTTGCCGACGATCTCTATGGACTTCTGATTTACTTCAAGAGAGGAACGGGCTGCGTTCAACGCATTTAAGAGGCCGGCCATATCATACTTTTCCTGAGAGGAGTCTGCCGTTTACCTGTGAGGGTATGGTACCCGCATCGGAGGCATAGGTTGAGGTGACCGTATTTTTACCAAAGAACTCCATGGTCTCCCTGATCCAGCCGAGCGCTGATTTATAGAGATAGGCGTTTCTCCGGTTTTCCCTGCGTATTTCATCGGCAATTGTCCGGTCTTCCGGATCAATTTCCTGGATATGGAGAAGAAAATTTATCAGGTCCTCTTTTTCTCTCATGGAGGCCTGGAGGTTTTCCATGTCCAGGTTGCGGGCATGTCGGCGTTCTTCGAAAATAAGCTCGCGCAGCCTGAGCAGTTTATCGTGGGTCGTTGAGGACTGCATGATTATTTGTTTTCCACGAGAAATTGCAGCAGGGAGGTGGCAACCTTCTGGATGTCAGGTTGATAAGAGCCACTGGCAACCTGCTCCTTGAGCTCCTCGACCCTGGCCGCGCGCTGGGCTGTTTCGGCATTTTGGGTTGAACCTGCTTCGTGAACGCCTTTGAGCACAGAAGAAAATTCCACGTGGTCACTCTTTGAGCTGTCTGCTGTTTTTCCGGCTTCCGCCTTCGGAGATTTCTTTACGCCACCGACATTGGGTGGTCCGCCTACTCCAAAAAATTCAATACTCATACTGTCACCATGTTTTGTCCACTCAAGCTGACTTTCTTCTCAAGTAGTTAATAATAATCAATTTCAGCTACTAATCATGACACTAAATGCTGTTTCAGGCCATTTGCGGGAAATCGATTTTGTGCTTTCTTGTTATATATATCGGTACTGGTGGAGAAAAAATTAAGAAAAATATCAAGAAGAATGTTTGAGGGGAAATGAGGAGAAGAGACGGGGCAGGTTATTTTTCAATCCTGTTTTCTACGAGATGCCTGAGTTGCTCAAACATCGCCTGCCCAAGTCCGATGCCGTTGCCTTCACTGGCAACCCTGGCATGTTCCATGTCGATCATTTCCTGGTAAATGTCTTCGCTCATGCCTTTTTCGATCAACCCGCCGTCGGGGATTGTCTTACGCATGGCCTTGAACATCTCGTTAATATAGAGCGCTTCGAATTCCCGGGTCGATTGACGAAGAGATTCCATGTCCCGTGCTTTTTTAGCAGCGTTACCAAGGTCCGGCCGGGTGGCACTGAGAATTGTCCGCGGATCTATCGGGGTCAGTTGCATGAGGATTCTCTGTTGTTAAAGGATAATCAGCTCACCCTGCATGGAGCCGGAAGCTTTAATTGCCTGCAGGATGGCAATCAGGTCACGCGGTGTTGCGCCAATTGCATTGAGTGCCGAGACGACATCACCGATATTCACGTCGCTTTGCATATTCAAGACGGTGAGTTGTCCCTCATCTTCTGCAAGGGTGACATCCGTTCGCGGTGTTTCTACAGTT
The DNA here is from genome assembly GCA_963675545.2 of Desulfocapsaceae bacterium. Classification (GTDB taxonomy): domain Bacteria; phylum Desulfobacterota; class Desulfobulbia; order Desulfobulbales; family Desulfocapsaceae; genus MADRE3. The sequence goes on along the minus strand of CAXXRX010000002.1, from coordinate 4,372,241 downwards.
CGGCCCCGGGCAAAAGCATTGGGCTGCACCACATCGCTTCGCTCATCTATGACAAGGCTGAGATTGCCATGCGAGACGGCAACAGTTGAAAGTGTCACATTCTTGCCGATGACGATCGTCCCGGTTCGTTCGTTGACCACGACCCGGGCCGTTGCGTCGGTATCAACTTCAATCCCTTCGATTTCTGAAACAAATTCTACCACGTGATTCCGGAAAATTTCGGGAATCACGATGTCAACGCTTCCCGAGTCCGTTGGAAATGCTGTTCCGGGACCGTAGAGCTGGTTTACTGCCTGGCTGATGTTGGAAGCTGTCGTGAAATCGGCGTTGTCGAGCTGGTAGTTCAGTGAGCCGTCGGCCCCCAGTTCGACAGGCACAATGTTTTCAATGGTCGCCCCATTGGCGATTCGACCGACCGTCGGGTGGTTTTTCTGCACCTTGGCAGCCTTGCCGCCAAAGGCAAAGGCTCCATTGGTAAGCGGCCCTTGGGCAACTGCATAGATGCCCCCATCGGCTCCTTTCAGCGGAGTCATCAGCAGGGTGCCGCCGGAGATGGATTTGGCGTCGCCGATAGAGGAAAGCTGAACGTCTATGGTGGAGCCGGGCTTTGCAAACGGCGGCAATTCCGCCGTTACCATCACGGCTGCAACGTTTTTAAGTTTAATATTGCGCAGATTGTCGGGATCTACGGTAATACCGTTGCGAACCATCAGGTTGTAAACTGCCTGCAGCGTGAACAATGATTTTTTCATGTCATCACCGGTGCCGTTCAAGCCGGTGATCAAGCCGTAACCGATCAGGCTGTTTGACCTGACACCGCTGAGTTGGGCTATATCTTTAATCCTGGCCCCTTGGGCGGGGAGAGCTAACAGAATCAAGAGTGCAGCGAGCACGCCTATGCGGTTTTTTTTCATCATGAGAGTCAATAATCTAGAAAATAAAGGTTTTGTCTGCATGGTTTCTCGTGACTAAAACGGCCAGACTCGGTCAATTGTCCTGTTCAGCCAGCCTGGATTCTGCTTGTCTGCCACCGGTCCTCTGCCGGTATAGGATATGCGGGCGTTGAGTATCTTGTTTGAATCAACGGTGTTGGCTGCAGTTATATCGACCGGCCTGACGATTCCGGTCACATAGATGATCTGCACTTCACTGTTGACCATGACCTCTTTGCCGCCCCTGACCTTTAAATTGCCGTTCGGGTAAACATCGATCACCTGGGTGGACAGAGAGGCACTCAGGTCGCCGCTGCGTACGGTCTTGCCGCTGCCCTCAAAATCATTGCTGAAATTGGCACTTATCAGGTTGCTCAGATCAAGGCCGGTATCGGCAATAAAACCGCTGTTTTCAAGACCAAACAGGTTCGGAATGCCGGCCTGAATATTGGAATCTCTGCCCGAAGAGGTGGACGCCTCGCGGGAGGCGCTGGCTTTTTCAGAAATGACGATCGTGACGATATCTCCGATAAACATCGCTTTGTGATCGGAGATCAGTGAACCTGAAGAAGAGCTCCACAGGGAACCGGGCGTTCTTCTCGGCTGCTGATAGCTCTGGATCTCCTCGAGTGGCTCTGGTATCTCGACAACATTATTATTTTTCGGTGCGCAGGATGCCAGCGTCACTGATATGAAAAATAGAAGCAGTAAACGTATCATCTTATATCTGTACCTCCACAAGGCCGGGTGCCTGGACGCGGCAGTAGATCAGTTTATTTGAGCTGGTGTTCTGGACCCTGATTACCTCGTTCTGGTGACCGTCTGATTTGGCAACCCCGGTTGCCGTTATCAGCAGGCCGTGTGTATTCACCACAATCTTGACAAGCTCTCCACGGTTGACAACCGGCGGCAGTTCCACGGATTCAGGGCTGATTGCTGAACCCTCGGAGAGGTTGCGCTTGATGATCGAGCCGATCACCTCAGAGAGGTTCCGGCAATAGCCCGACAGGCTGCTGATATCACGATCTGCGATAACAACCATCTCCGCTGTGACGATCTCTCCATACCTGAGGCTTCGTGTTGCTGTCACAACGGGGGTTATCGCCGTGGTTGTGCCGGTTACTGAAAAGTTCTTCCGGACTTTGCCGTTTACTTTGAAAATAATTGAAAAACGTGAACTTCCGATAATGTCAGGGCTTGAAGGGATAACATCCCAGCTCTGGGAACCGCTTTCAAGTTCAAACGGCAGCGGCACCATATCGGGGGTAAATGAGATTTTGGCGTCAGGCAGTCTCAGCGCATTGTCTTTTATGAAGTCATCAATGATACGCTGGATCTTCTCTGATGAGATACTGACACTTTCGCGCTTGACTGAAATGAGTGGTGACCCTTTCCAGTTGACACTTTTCAGCAGGCTGTTCTGGGATTTTCCGATTTTATTTATAATTTCTCTGGCATCAAGAACTCTTGCCTCACCGGCGGCCGGCGCGACTCCGACAACCTGGGAGCCAAGCGCCTCTGCAAGCGGTGAGGAGTCTGATAATTGTGCCACATCAGAGAGCAGCACCGTATCGTTTTTAACCAGCCCACTCTGCATGAAAATGACATCCAACCCGAAGCAGGGGGTCGAGAAGAGCAGCAGGAAGATGAGGGTAATTCTAACGATCATGACAGTGTCCTAGACGAGGTTTACGGTAGCCTGCATCATCTCATCCGAGGTCTGGACGGTTTTTGAGTTGATTTCATAGGCACGCTGCGTGGTAATCATCAGGGCAAGTTCTGAGACGATGTTGACATTTGAACCTTCAAGAAACGTCTGCACCAGGATGCCGACACCGTCATCGCCCGGTGTACCCGGTGTCGGTGTGCCTGATGAGGCTGTTTCCTGGTAGAGGTTGTCCCCAAGTGCTCTGAGTCCCTGGTTATTTGTAAAAACTGAAAGTTCCATGGTGCCGATCTCGGTACTCTCAGTGTCATCTCCTAAAATTCCACTGACAATCCCGGTCTCGCTGATGGTGATATCCTTGGCTCCATCGGGGATGGTTATTGCCGGGATTATCGGGTAGCCGTTGGCCGTGGTCAGCTGGCCGGTACTGTCGCGCTTGAAGTTTCCGGCTCGTGTGTAGGCGGCGTTGCCGTTTGGCAGCTCAACTTCAAAAAAACCGGTACCGTCGATTGCCACATCGAGTTCATTTTCGGTACCGATAAGATCGCCCTGGGTAAAGATCTTGGCAACGGCGTCAGGCCGGACGCCGACACCGACCTGTATGCCGGTGGGTGATTCGGTGTCGGCCGATGTCTGGCTTCCCGGAACCTTGAGCATTTCATAAAACAGATCCTTGAATTCTGTCGTGCTCTTCTTGAACCCGGTCGTCGTGACGTTGGCGAGGTTGTTGGCAATAACATCAATGCTCAACTGCTGGGCGTTCATTCCGGTAGTACCGGTCCATAGCGATCGTATCATACTGACGTACCCTGGTTAAAATGTGTAATTAATGATCATGAGAGCGTTCCGAGATCTTCCTGTTTTTCACTTATCGACGAATAACCTTTCAATACTTTATGGTATGTCTCGTACAGTCTGTGCCCGTTGATCATCCGTGTCATTTCATCGACCATGTTGACATTTGAAATTTCAAGGCTGCCCGAAACGATATGGGGTTCAGGCAGCGGGACTTCGCCGGCTCCGTCCGCTGCTTCAAACATATTGTTTTCGCGGCGCTGCAACCTACCAGGATCGTCGATATCAACAATGGCGATTCCGCCGATCTCTTCCCGGTTGCCGATGTTGTCAAGCGCAGAAATCGTGCCGTACCTGTTGATGGAGATCCTGTAGCTCGAATCTGTAGCGATATCTATCGGTGTATCGTTATCACTGAGCACCGGGTAGCCGCTGCTGGTGATCAAGGTGCCGCCTGCACCCTGTGTGAACGAACCGTTTCTGGTATACAGCGGCCCGTCGGGTCCGAGCACCTTGAAAAAGCCTGGACCATGAATGGCAAGATCAAAGGTGTTCCCGGTCTCTTTAATGGGTCCAGGGCTGAAATCCGTGACCGATTTGTTGATGCGATTGTAGTTGATCCCGTTGGCGTCACCGACCTGTTGCTCACTTTTCAGGATGGATTCGAAACTGACCAGCATCTTCTTGTAGCCGGTCGTACTGACGTTGGCCAGGTTGTTGGAAATATTTGCCAGTGCCTGTTCCCGGGAAATCGCTCCGGCAAGCGCGCTGTATTTGCCTGATACCATGTTTTTTACCTGTTAAAGTCTGTCTGCGGTCTTATTACCTGTATCGGTCTGTTGCCTGTTTTTCTTAAAAGGGGAACGGGTTTTCGTTGTCTCTAACATGTAATTATCCGGTTCGGTGTGTCCGGTTAAGTTTTGAGAGAGTGACCAGTTGTTCCGCCTCATCTTGAGAAATTGAGAAAAGTTTTGCTATTTCAGCGGCCCCGGCACCATTGTCGGAGAGTGAACTGATATATTGATAACGCTCGGGAAGACAGGCATCAGCAGCCCTGGCAAGATATGAAGAATGTGACAGTTGAATGTGTGCTGCGGCCTCTTCAATTTCACCGAGCCTGCTTGAAAATGAGCGATTCTGTGCAATTGATTCTTTCAATTTTATGTATTGATCGGTTATGGCTCTGTATTTTTCTGCAAGCCTGACATGCGTCCTGTTTAAAAGATTGTATTTTCTCCAGTACCAGAGCAGGCTCAGAACACTTGCGAGCAGGACGATAGAAAGCACTATGCTGATCAGCGTTGCGTAGTTCATGAAACGTCTGTATTCAACCGAGTCTGTTCTGCATCTTGTTTTTCAACTTGATCAGCGCCTGGCTGTGAAGTTGGGAAATTCTGCCCTCGGAGACATCGAGTACCTCGGCGATCTCTTTCTGGGTTAATTCTTCGTAGTAGTAGAGGGAGACGACAAGTTTCTCTTTTTCCGAGAGTTCTTCGAGTATCAGGGCAATGGTCCTGGTCAGCTCATTGTTTTCAAGACGCTCTGCGGGATAGGATTCGAGCCGCTCTTCAACGAGTGTGTCGAGAAAGACCCTTCCCTCCTGGGACTGGTCAAGTGTCTCATTAAGGCTGACACAGCCGAGGTGACTGACCTCACCGAGGATTTTCCGATAATCATCGACGTTCAGCTCCATGGCCTCGGCGACCTCTTCGTCTTCAGGGTCTCTGCCGAGCTTGAGCTCAAGCTCACTGATTGTCCTGCCGATGCGGTTCTGTTTGTCACGCAGTGAACGTGAAAACCAGTCAAGTTTACGCATCTCATCGAGGATTGCACCGCGAATACGGTATTCGGCAAAGGTTTTGAAGAGGATGTTCTTCGAATAATCGAATTTGTTGGCGGCATCAATCAGCCCGAGCATACCGGCGCTTTTCATGTCATCCGTGTTCATGAAGGCGGGAACCTGGGTTACCATCCGTCCGACAAGTATGTCGACAAGGTAGAGATTATCCTTGATCAGTTTAGACTTGTCTTCTGCGTGTTGGGGCTGCGCGTAGATCATCTGTTCTGCTTCTCTCCGAAACGAAGAAGTTTTTTCCAGAAAAACTGCAGGTTGCCTTTGGGATCGCTGCCCACCGGTTCGAGCGCTATCCGCTCGGCCAGACTGGAAAAGGCGGAAGCAACTTTTGAGGACGGATACAGATCGGATATGACTTTTTGTTTCCTGATACAATCGTTCATCTGCTTGTCGGCGGGAATCGAGCCGAGAAAGTCGATGGAAATGTCGAGGTAGCGATTTGAAACCATGGTCAGTTTCCGGTACACATCAAGCGCATCGCTGTCGCTTTGAACCATGTTGACAACAAGGTTGAAGTGTTTCTCATGAAACTGGACCGACAGCAGTTTCATCAATGCATAGGCATCCGTAATTGCCGTTGGTTCAGGGGTTGTCACGACCAGTATTTCCTGGGCTGCGGTATTGAAGTAGGTGACGTTTTCGGAAATCCCGGCTTCGGTGTCGATCAGCACAAAATCAAAACTGCATTCAAGCGCGTCAAGTCCTTCAAGCAGCCGCAGTTTGTGCGAAGAATCGAGCCTGATAAAATTCTGCAGTCCTGAGCCCGCCGGTAAAATCTTGATTCCAAAGGGCCCGTCGACCATCACTTCCTCAAGGTTCTGGTTGCCTGAAAAAAAGTGATTGAGGTTATAGGTCGGAGTCAGGCCGAAAACCACATCGATATTGGCAAGGCCGAGATCTGCGTCGAGAACGAGCACTTTTTTTCCAAGCCGGGCCAGGGCGACGGCAGTGTTGGCGACAACCGCCGTTTTTCCCACCCCGCCTTTGCCGCTGGTTATGGAATAAACGCGGGTCAGCAGGTCATGTTCTTCGACAGTGGCTTCACCATTTATTGTACGCAGTGTTTCCGCCTGGTCGGCTGCTTGATAGTTCTGTTCGCTCATGAGGTGCTTTCCTGATTAGATGGTATGACAAGCCTGGCTACCGTGTCCCGGTCTATAGCCAGTAAATCCTCGGGTACGCGTTGACCGTTGGTTATGTATGAAAGCGGCGCCGGGTTTTTCAGCTGGGTGTTGAGAATGACGCCGAGATTACTGCATTCGTCTATCTTGGTAAAAATTGTCTTGTCAAGATCAAGCTTCTGAAAATGGCTGACAGTTTCATGTAATTCTTTTTCACGTGTTCCTGCCGACAGGACGAGATGTTTCTCTATGTCGAGATCATCATGCAGGAAGGCTGCAAGTTCTTCAATGCTGACCCGGTCTTTCGGGCTGCGGCCGGCGGTATCGATAAGGATGACATCCCTGTGCCGGTGGTTGTGAAGGGCTTTTTCAAGCTGGCCTGGGGTCAGGACAACGTCTACCGGCAAACCCATTATCTCCCCATACACCTTGAGTTGCTCAACTGCCGCAATACGGTAGGTATCGATGGTGATAAGCGCGACCGATTTCTTACATTCAGAGATACAGCGGGCGGCTATCTTGGCAAGTGTTGTGGTTTTGCCGACACCTGTCGGACCGACGAAGGCAATCCGTTTCTGGGATCCCTGGGCGGAGAAGTCCGGAGGAGAAACCTGGATAAAACCGGCAGTTATTTCCTGGAGAAAGCGGATCAGCTGCTCAGGATCGGATCGTTCCTCGTCACTGAGCGCGTTGTGGCCAAGATCTGCAATGATAGCGGCAGTTTCCGGGCAGATACCGTAGCCCAGGAGCATGTTCACCAGAACGTCCGACTCCACAGGAATAGTCTCGTCGCCGCCTGCTGTTGCAACGGTGCTGCTTTGAGCATTTTCACCGAGTGAGGGTTTCAGGCGGGAAACTTCTGCTGAAAGTGAACGGATCATCGATTTTAATTCGTCGATTTCACGATCGGCTTTTGTTTCGCTGATTGCTTGTTCAGGCTTATTGGGCAGGGGACTCATTGTTTCTACTCGGGAACGGCGGCCGGAAGGCACAAGGGAGAAGCGATTGCCCGGTGAAGCATTTTTATTTTGTGTGCTGAAAGTCTCTGCACGGTAGAAGGGGGCTTGTGCTGCAGCATTCCACGAAGTTCCAGCAAACGCAGATGATTTGCTGTTAATCGACGGTGCCGCCTCATCAATTGCGGCGGTAATTTCCAGCATTGACTTTCCCAGTATCCCAAGCCGTGGGTTGCGCACCGAGCGTGTCGATAAAATAAGTGCATCTGCGCCGAGTTCATTGCGGACCATTTTCAATCCGCTCGCCATGTCCGGGGATTCAAAGACTCTAACTTGCATCGATCGTCACTGTTCCTAAAGACTTTACCTTGAAGGTCGGTAGTATTTCGTTATGAGAAATTACCACGAGTCCCGGGTAATATCTCTCTGTCAACTTTCGAACATGCGGGCGGATCTGGGGAGCTGCAAGCAGAACCGGTTTCTGTCCTCCCTGGAAAAGCGGTATCGCCTTGCCGATCGCATCGAGAATTTTCTGGGCTATCTGGGGGTCGATGGCCAGGTAGCTGCCGCTTTCTTTGTGCTGGACCGAGTTCAGGACCGAATCTTCAACCTGCTTGGCAAGTGTTATCAGCGGGATCGTGTTGTCTGCTGCAAGATCGGCACTGATGCTTCGCGAAAGTGCATGCCGAACATACTCAGTAAGGATTTCCGGGTCCTGGGAGACAGGAGCCCAGTCGGCCATTGTTTCCAGGATTGTCCTGAGGTCCCGAATGGAAATTCCTTCACGCAGAAGATTCTGCAGGACTCTCATTATGGTTCCCAGGGAGACGATTGCCGGAACGATTTCCTCGACCAGCTTCGGATAGGTTTTGGCCAGGTTGTCAAGCAGGTTCTGAACCTCCTGGCGGCCGATCATCTCGTGGGCATGCTGCTTGATGGTCTCGCTGATATGCGTGGCGATCACCGTCGTGCAGTCGACAACCGTATAGCCGGCCATCTGGGCACGTTCTTTCTTGTCTTCACTGATCCAAAGCGCGTCGAGACCGAAGGCGGGTTCCTTGGTGGGTACTCCTTTTATGGTTTCGGTGGCAATTCCCGGATCCATCGCCATAAAATGTCCAGGCATGATTTCCGTCTGGGCCACCAGTACCCCTTTGAGGGCGAGGGTATACTGGTTGGGATTGAGCTGCAGGTTATCCTTGATATGGATCGGCGGGACAATGAAGCCGCTGTTCATGGCGAACTGTTTTCTGATCGACTGGATTCTGGTGAGGAGTTCGCCGTCTTGGGCGGAATCAACAAGCGGGATCAGGCCGTAACCGACCTCAAGCTCAAGCAGGTCGATATTGAGCATTTCCTCATAATTTTCTTCACGCCGGGCGGGAGCTTCCACCGGAGCTTCTTCTGTAAGAGCCTCGGCCGCGCGCTTTTCACGGTCAAGATAGAACCCGAGAACAGCAAGGGACAGTGAGAGTACAAGAAAGGGCAGAAAGGGCAGGCCGGGGATCAGAGCAAAGATCAAAAGGATCAGGGAAACAACCCACATGGCCAGTGAGTGAACGCTGAACTGTGTCTTGAGATCGGTGCCGAAATCTTTCTTTCCCGTCGCTCTGGTAACCAGCAGACCTGCAGACGTTGAAATGATGAGCGCGGGTATCTGGCCGACAAGCCCGTCACCGACGGTTAGAATCGTATAGGTCTGGGCGGCCTCGCCCATCGGCATGCCCTTCTGCAGGACACCGATAACAAAGCCTGCACCGATATTGATAAGGGTGATGATGATTGCGGCAATCGCATCTCCCTTGACGAATTTTGAAGCACCGTCCATGGCGCCGTGAAAGGCTGCCTCGTCGGCGATCTCGGTACGTCTTCGGCGTGCTTCCTGCTCATCTATCAGGCCGGCATTAAGATCGGCATCGATTGCCATCTGTTTTCCCGGCATACCGTCAAGGGTGAAACGGGCGGCAACTTCTGCCACGCGTCCGGCGCCTTTGACAATTACCAGAAAATTGATCAGCACGAGAATGACGAAAATGACGATGCCAACCACATAGTTTCCACCAACTACGAATTGTCCGAAAGACTGGATAACCGAACCTGCCGCATCGGGCCCCTGGTCGCCGTTGATCAGGATCAGGCGGGTGGAAGCCACATTCAGGGCAAGCCGGAAGAGTGTCGTGGTAAGGAGAATGGACGGGAATATTGAGAACTCAATTGCCTTGACCGTGTACAGGCTGATCACCAGGATCAGCAGGGCAAGGGTAATATTCATGGAAAGGAAGAGGTCGAGCATGATCGACGGCAGTGGTATGATCATGATCATCAGGATGCCGACGAGACCGAGCGAGGCAATGACATCGCTTCTTCCTGAGAGGTCTCTCCAGTTGAGTCTGGTTATGAAATCACGAACTCCGACAGCTTCCATTATCGTCTGTTTCCTTTCAATGAATATACGTGGGCAAGTATTTCAGCGACCGCCTTGAACAATGATTCAGGAATCGTCGCTCCCACGTCGAGTTTATGCAATAAGCGGGCCACTGGTGGATTCTCGACAATGGGTACTTTATGGTCACGGGCAATTTCCCGTATTTTCAGGGCAATAAGGTCGGCACCCTTGGCAATAATCGTCGGTGCATCCATGTTTTCACTGTCATATTTAATCGCCACGGAGAAATGGGTCGGGTTGGTGATGATGACGTCTGCTTCAGGAACCTCTGCCATCATGCGTTTTCGCGCCATATCCTGCTGAATCGCACGGATCTGGGACTTGATCAGTGGATCACCTTCTGATTCCTTGTACTCTTCTTTCAGTTCCTGCTTGGTCATCTTCATTTTTTCCTCCATTTCCCAGCGCACGAAGAGAAAATCCAGAAAAGCGATAAGGATCAGCAGGCCGCAGACTTTGGCGAGAATGAGTCCGGCGATCTTTCCGAGGAAAACCAGTGTGGTAATCGCCGTTGTGTCGATGAGCAGCAGTGCTCCGTGGAGATTGTTCATGACCGTGGAATAGGCGATCCAGGCAATCAATACCACCTTGCTCAGCGACTTCACCAGTTCAACGAGCGAGCGTTTTGAAAACAGTCGCCCCATTCCCTTGACGGGATCAAGCTTGCTGAAATCGGGGGTCAGCGGTTTACCGGTGAGCAGCCAGCCGAATTGCAGAACGCTTGACAGAAAACCGACGACAAGAACGGTTAGAAAAAGGGGAAACAGCAGTAATGACAGATCTTTCAGGGAAAAAGCCGCTAATTTGACAATGGAGGCAGGGGTAATGATGAATTGGCAGCTTGATTGCCAGATTGCAGCAATAAAATCGGTAACACCATGGAGAAAGCGGGGCAGATAAAAAAACCAGAAGACCAGTGTGATCGTAAACAAGGCAGCGGTGTGCACCTCTTTGGATTGGGCAACCTGTCCTTTTTCCCTGAAATCCTGCCTTCTTTTCGCCGTTGGCGCTTCAGTCCGTTCGCCGCCGCTGGTGCTTTCTTCAGCCATGCGCTTCCTGTCAGGAGATGGTGAGTTTTAATGAATTGTATAGCTCTGTCTGAGCAAAAAACAGACCAGTCCGGGGAATTGCAGAAGAAAACAGAAAAGTTTAGAAAACTAGGGCACCAGGAAGGAGAGCAGGGTGTAAATACGGTTCGGCAAATCGTCAAATTCCCGACGGAGTGTGATGAAAACAAGGTTTAGTGTCAATCCTATGACAGCAAAGGAGATGCCGATATTGAGCGGGAAGGAAAGGAGAAAGACATTTCCCTGGGGAAAGGTTCTGGCAAGGATTCCAAGAATCAGGCCGGAAAGCAGCAGAACGGCGAGCACCGGTGCGCTGAACTGGATACCGAGGCTGAACATCTGCGAAGCGAGTTCCATCAGGTACCCGACAGCGTTCCCTGAAAAGTCGATACCTCCGGGAGGCAGTATTTTGTATGATTCAACGGCTGCCTCAAGGAAGATGAAGTGACCGCCGATCGCCAGGAAAATAAAGATGGCGAAGACATTCTGGAATTGCGAGATGAGTGAAATCTGACGCTGGTTCTGCGGATCAAAAACGTTCGCGGCGGCAAAGCCCATCTGGAAACCGATAATTGTTCCCCCGAATTCTACTGCGGTAAAAATCAGGCGTGCCGTGAGACCGACAATGGTGCCGATCAATACTTCAACAATGATCAGGATGATGAAAGAATAGGTGGTTAAGGAGGTGTCCGGGATATAGCCCTGCATCAGCGGGAAAAGTACCAGCGAGCAGCAGAAAACAAGGGCAACCTTGACCTGGTTGGGGGCCTGGGGGCCGGAAAATACCGGTATTGCCCCGATGAAACCGGCGACCCGGGCGGTACTGATTAGAAAAGCCTGAAACTGTTCCAGTGGTACAAGCTGAATATCCATTTCTTTCAGACTGTTGCAAGAGCCTCAAACAAACCGATGGTAAAAACGGTGAGCAGTTTGATAAGCCAGGGTGCAAAGATGAGCAGCGTCACAAAAACGGCGACTATCTTCGGGACAAAGGTCATCGTCTGTTCATTGATCTGGGTTGCAGCCTGGAAGATTGATACCAGAAGGCCGATGACAAGGGCGGCAAGCAGCATGGGCGCGGCACCGAGAAGAACGGCCTGGACCGCTTTTCGACAGATATCGATGGCCATGTCGGGAGTCATGGGTTTCCTCCGGGTAGTAGTGAGGTCAGGAAAAGCTTTTGATCAAAGAACCGACAACCAGTCCCCAGCCGTCAACGAGGACAAACAGCAGCAGCTTGAAGGGCATGGAGATAATTACCGGCGGCAGCATCATCATGCCCATGGACATCAGGATGGAGGCGACGATCATGTCGATGACCAGAAACGGTACATAGATCATGAAACCCATCTGGAAAGCTTTTTTCATTTCCGAAAGCATGAAGGCGGGAACCAGCGTGAGTGTCGGGATGTCCTCCTTTCCAAAGGGCTCTTCCTCAAGGGTAATTCCTGAAAGCAGTGCCAGTTCTTCCTCTCCAACCTGGTTGAACATAAAGGTTCTCATCGGCGTCAAGGCGCGGTCGAGCGCCTGCTCCTGGCTGATCTCTTCGGCGAGAAACGGTTGTAGTGCATTACCGTTGATATCATTGATAACAGGAGACATGATAAAAAAAGAAAGAAACAGCGACAGGCCGATCAACACCTGGGTCGGCGGCATATTCTGGGTGCCCATTGCCTGCCTGACAAAACCAAGGACAATGACAATCCTGGTAAAGCAGGTTGTCATCAGCAGGATTGCCGGAGCAATCGAGAGAATGGTCAGCAGAAAAAGAATCTGCAGGGCCGTCGATACCTGTTGGGGGGACTCGGCTTCCTGAATACCGAAAGAAACGGTGGGCACTGATACGGCTCCGGCAGCACAGGGTACAAGGACCAGTGCTGCACCAAGCAGGAAAAGAGTGTGCAGTCTTCTTGCCGGGTTCATGCTGATATGCCTGTTCTGGTATCGTCTAGGACCGTCTTGAAGTCAGCAGAATGCTGGTCGGTGCCATCAAGTGAGGCGATCAGGTTCAGCGAGTCCGCGCCGGAGCCGAGCAGGTATTCCCTGCCGCGAACCTCCACGAGGAACAGGGATTTTTTCGGCATCAGGTGGCGGCTTTCAATAACCTTTATTATGCCTTTGCCGCCACCCTGGAGCAGGGTCATACGTTTTTTTACCAGGCCGTAGATAATCAACAGAATACCGAGGACAACGAGCAGCCCCCAGATCATTTTCAGTGAAGAACCCAACAGGGAAAAGTTCTCGGCAGCGCAGGCAAGATGGGGAAATGCCGACTGATAGAGAAGCAGTGCCGGAATTGCGCAAAAGACGATAGAGCCGTGCTTTTTCATGGAAGGATCTCAACCAAGTTTTTCTATACGATCGCTGGTGCTGACGACGTCGGTCAGCCTGATGCCGAAACGTTCGCCGACCATCACCGCTTCACCTCGTGCAATAAGACGGGAATTGACGTAAAGATCCAGCGGGTCGCCGGCAAGTTTGTCGAGTTCAATGACATATCCTTCACCCATTTTCAGCAGGTCTCGAAGCAATATCTTACTCCTGCCGACTTCGACTGAAATCTGCAGCGGAACATCGTAAAGAAAATCAAGTCCACGCCCACTCTCGTCTTCTCCCGACTGCGAGAGGGCCTGGTTGGAAAATGAAGAATGACCATTTTCTTCAAGAAGTTCTTTTAGTTCCTTCGGGTCGGGGCGGGAGCCGGACTCGCTGTTATTAGACGCCATGGTTGCTCCTTGTTATTTTACAGACAAACGGTTGTCAGGCTTACGGCTTTCTTGCCCCGGTGTACGCCGGGCTGGGCAAAAAATTTCAGTTTCTCTTCCACCAGAAGTCTCAGTGGTGAGTTGAGGTCATAATCGAGGGGTACAATATCGCCCTTCTTTAAACGAAGGACCTGGCCGACCGGCATCTCTATCACACCGGATTGAGCAACAACCTTTGTCGTCATGTCCTTGAGCTCCTCGATGAGTATATCGGTCCAGCCACCGTGTTTGAGAGAACTGACACTGAGAAGATCCCTGAACCCTTCCCTGAACGGATCAAGTGTGGCAAGTGGAAAAACGAGTTCCATGACACCATGCAGGTCTCCAACTGTTACATCAAAGGTTCCGATGATCACTTCCGATTTCGGGTTGGTAATGGAGACAAGACGTGGATTGTTTTCTACCTTGATGAGGCTTGAGTGCAGACTGGTTACCGGCCTGAAAGCCCTGTCGAGATCATCGCAGGCCTTGTTCATCAGGGATTTGAGTACATTGAGTTCAATCTTGGTCAGTGTTCTTTCGAGTTTCAGCAGGTCCAGATCAATTGAGGCACCGAGCATTATCTCAATGGTCGAAAAGGACAGTGACGGGTCAAAGCGGATGAGTGCGCCATGTTTTAACGGTGCCAGATCAAGGACTCCGATTGAGCCGGGGTTTTCCCTGGCTGACAGATACTCCTGAAAGGGCATTGACTCGAGCCCGGTCCTGTGTATCGCAAATGTCCTCTGCAGCTGATTTGACAGGGAAATGGTGAAATTCTGGCTGAAGGCATCAAGGATAATATCGAAGTTCGGGATCCTGATATTATCGCCGCGCTGTGACGAGACCTGGAAAAGGTCAAGCTCCGAACATTCAATCTGCTGGACCGGATGTTTCTCGCGAGGATGCAGGTCAGCGGAAATACGTCCCTCTTTTATCGCACTCAAGAGGTCATCAATTTCCTGTTTTGAAAGAATCGGTTCCACGGTGTTCATTTCTCAATAAACTTACTGGACGACGAAATCTGTGAAATAGATTGATCGTGCCTGTCCGGTCTGCAGGATTGCGTTTATTTTGCTGAGCAGTTCAGCTTTCAGTTGCTTTTTGCCCTGGAGATCCTGCAGCTCTTCAAACGTCTTGTTGCCGACAAGGAGCAGGATAGCATCACGGATCTGCGGCATGCGTTTTTCAATTTCTTCTTTCGATGGTTCGCTGGACAATTCGATCGTTAGTGATGCCTTGACGTAATGGTTATTTTCATCACTGATGATATTGACGATAAATTCTTCGATATTGACCATGGGGCCGATTTCAGCCTGGGTACTGATCTCGGGGACCGGAACCTCCATTCCCGGATCTTTTTCTTCCGGGGGCGGCTCTTTCATCAGCAAAAAATAGCCGGCGACTCCGCCGCCGATCAGCAGGAGCAGAACGACAATACCGATGATAATAAAGAGTTTTTTCTTTGAGCCGCTGTTTTCGGACGTGTCTGACGTTTTCGAAGATTTTTCAGCCATCATGTAAACCCGGTAAAATTTGTAAATCAGGTGTCAAAATTTTTACAGTGGTATCTTGCCTGCTTCACTACTTGCAGGACTCATGCCTGAAGTGTCTTTTACCCGTAAAACGAAGTCAACCCGCCGGTTAGTGGCACGATTCTCCTCGTTTGTGTTCGGTACAAGCGGGCGTTTGGAACCGTAGCCAATAGCTGACATACGGTCTAGGGGGAGGAGGCTGCTCTTCTCGTAGAAGTGCGTTACGGAAACAGCCCGGGCGATGGAGAGACTCCAGTTGTCTTTGTCGGGAGCAGAGGAGACGAGCTGGTCATCGGTGTGCCCTTCGATTCTGAGTGTCATCGGCAGCGGACGGATCATGTCGGCAATTTTTCTCAGCGTCGGCAGCGATTGGGGCGAGATACGCGAATCTCCGGGGGCAAAAAGAATGGTGTTGTTTACCCGCAGGATAATGGTGCCGTCGTCGCGCTCAACCGCTTCAACGTCCTTGCTCATCTCAAATTCTTCGATCTGTGCTTTGAGTTGACGATGGATTTTGGTGGTCAGCTCAGTCTGGACCGGATTGAATTTTGTCTTCGGTGGAGACGGAAGTATCGGTATTGCAAATTCCACGTGAGCGGGGCGCGAATGGACACCGAATGCATCCTTCAGCGAGCTTGAAGCCTCGGTAAAACGGACAGGGTCCATACTGGCCATGGACATGAGCAGAACGAAAAAGGTCAGCAGCAGCGTGACAAGATCAGAATAGGTTACCATCCAGGCAGGTGCGCCTGGTGGGCCGTCTTTTTTCTGTGATTTTTTCTGTTCCTGGGGCTGGTTATCGTGTTCTTCGCTCATAACCTGACCTCATGCTACCTGTTGAAGGTGGATTCACGTAGTTTCGGCGCGATGAAGGCATGGAGCTTCTGTTCCATGATCCGGGGGTTTTCTCCGGAGAGAATGGACTGCATTCCTTCAATAATCAGGGTTTTATTCAAAACTTCCGATTGTGACCTGTTTTTGAGTTTGCCTGCCATTGGCGCAAAAATGACGTTCGCCATAACGGCTCCGTAAAAAGTGGTCAACAGAGCAACGGCCATCGCCGGCCCAATTTTTGACGGATCGTCCATGGTCTGGAGCATCTGTACCAGGCCGATCAGTGTTCCTACCATTCCCATGGCAGGGGCGTACGCGGCAAGAGAAATGAAAATATTTGAACCTTTGTCGTGACGCTGTTCGATATACTCGATTTCCGTGTTGAGCATGCTGCGCAGGGTTTCAGGTTCCTGGCCGTCAACAGCCATCTGCATGGCCTTGGTGAGGAACTCGTCCTCAACCTCGTCCATGGCGCTCTGCAGCGCCAGAATCCCTTCTTTACGAGCCTTGTTGGCAAATTCCATCAGCTGGATAATCATGTCGTTAATGGAGGATTCTTTATGAAGAATTGTTTTTTTTGCAACATTAGCGGCATCGAAAAGGTCCGAGAAGGGGTAGTGAACAAATGCCACGCCCAGGGTACCGCCAAAAACAATCATCATGGAAGGAACGTTTATGAAGATGGTCAAGGGACCACCTTGAAGAATGGCCATCAGCATCAGGCCAAAGGCTGCTCCCATTCCTATAATTGTTGAAAGGTCCAAAAAAGGCCTCCGATATCAAGACAAAATGTGATTGAAAATTCGTTTTTCCGCAGCTCAGTAACGCACCGCCGACCAGTTTTTCTCAGGATAGATTTTTCACCTTTTTTATCATAGGCTTTTGCGTGTAAAAACTCAAGGTTGGCAGAGTTTTTCTGCCAAGAAAAATTGCCGATTCAGGTTTAAAA
Source organism: Desulfocapsaceae bacterium (assembly GCA_963675545.2). Lineage (GTDB taxonomy): Bacteria > Desulfobacterota > Desulfobulbia > Desulfobulbales > Desulfocapsaceae > MADRE3. The sequence continues at coordinate 4,355,341 of CAXXRX010000002.1, read as the reverse complement.
AAAAGAGGAGTCAGAAATTCTGACTCCTCGATGACCGCCTAGTGTCAGATTGTTGACACGTTATCGTTTCAAGTTTATCAACTCGCCAAGGAGCTCGTCGATGGTGGTAATGATTTTAGAATTCGCCTGGAAGCCTCTCTGCACGGTAATCATGCGGACAAACTCAGTTCCCATGTCGACGTTTGACTGTTCAAGGGAATTGGTAAATATTTTACCGAGTTCGGCACCCGGCAGTCCTTGACGAGGCGGTCCTGCGGCAGCTGTCGCGACAAATAAATTGCTTCCTTCCTGCCTGAGGCCGCCGGGGTTTTGAAATTTTGACAGCGCGAGCTGGGCAATATTTATTTTTTCGCCGTTGGAGTAGGAGGCAACAACAATGCCTTCCTCGTTTATGTCGACACTCGTCAGATCACCTGAGCCAAGGCCGTTCTGATCCTGGGAGATGACGACTGAAGCACTGTTGAATTGCGTGGTATCAAATGTCATTTCAATATTCTGGGTTGCATCAGAGCCGTTGCCCCAGTCAATCGCCCCAAGCGCCTGGGGACCCAGAGGAGGATCGAGAACACCGTTTACGTCAAAAACAAGCTGGGTTCCCATAGCTGCGTTCTGACCGTTTATGGCTGCTCCCGGACCGCCGATGGTGTCGCCGGCAGCATTTTCAGCGCTCCAGTACCAGTTCCAGGTATTAGCGGCAGCGTCTTTTTCAAAATAACTGGTGACGAGGTGCGGGTTACCCAGAGAGTCAAAAACCTGGGTAGACATGGAATAATTGAAAGACTCGGGATTTGTGTGATCAAAGCCTGCAGGAACCGGCGTAGGCGGAAGTTCTGCGGCATTGAGATTGTTGTTGAGTTCGATTTCAGTCGTCATGCTGGCAGGGATGAGGCCGGTATCGGTGACGACTATGTCTCTGGGTTCACCCGGGGTCAGAACTCCGCTTGCAATGTCAAAGGGCTGCCCCTGAACGCGATATCCTTCCGGGTTTATCAGAAATCCATTCTGGTCAAACCGGAAGGCACCGGCACGTGAATAATACATGGTGTCATCGCCGGGTTCCTTGAGCATGAAAAAACCGTCTCCTTCTATGGCGACGTCAAGGCCGGATTCGGTGGATTCAAACGTTCCCTGGCTGAAGATGTTGTCTACTTTTGACAGACCGACACCCCGGCCGATCTGGGATGAACCACCCGAACCGCTGACAGATGCCGAGAGCAGGTCGGAGAAAACCGTTCGTGACCCTTTAAAACCTGTCGTGTTGGTGTGGGCGAGATTGTTGCCGATGACGCTCATGGCATGGGAGTTGGTCTGTAAACCGCTTACACCGCTGTACAATGCACTGGAAATACCCATCTGCTAATCCTCCGTTGACGTTGTGACGCCTGAAACTGTAGTGGACCTCTAATCCGATTAATTATAAGCTGACAGTTATCCTTCCGTGGGCACTGTTTCCTCAGCAATCTCTTCAGCAGCGGCCATGGTCGTCTCTGAAGACGACTCCGTCTCTGCTGCATCCGTATCCTGCCCGGCCAAATCCTGCTGACCGGGAGCTGTTCCAACTTCGTATACACCTTTGATCTTGTTGACATCTATTTCACCCGCCTGGGTAAAGAGCAAACCGCCGGAGACGCTGTTCAGGTCGACACCTGTCACTACTGAGCGGATCAGCGGTGCCGCAGCTATACTTTCAGCAGCAGCTGAAGCTTCGACCAAGATGGAGTAATCACCAATGGGGGCAGGAGCGCCTGAAGCGGTCAAACCGTCCCAGGTCATAAAGTGATCACCCTGCTGCAGCTGACTGCCCTTCAGCGTTGTAACGGTGGCGCCGTCTTTCTGGAGAAGAAGCGTAATATCGCTGGCCTCACCATCGATTGAATAGCCGACCTGAACAGGTGATCCGTCAAATTTGAAGTCACTCTCGGCATAGGAAACCTCCTTGCCGATCATTGTCAAGGCTGAAATCTTCTGTGAATCAGAGACAGCCGAGGCTACATTTTCCATGCTCTCGTTGAGGTTGAATAACTGCTCAAGAGAACTGAACTGGGCAAGCTGGGCGGTGAATTCCGTCGGGTCATCAGGGTTAAGCGGGTCCTGGTTCTGGAGCTGGGTAACCAGGAGTGTGAGAAAGTCCTCTTTGCCCATCACGTCCTTGTCTTTATCCGTGCCACCACTTTTTGCTTGAGTGGAGGCGGCAGCCGATTGGCCTATGACATCGATATAACTCATGGAAATACTCCTAAATGGTCAGGTTTACCCCTGATGGTTCAATTGAACCGGACAGAAGTGTGTCTTCTATGGTCTGGGCAAAGGTTGCTGCTGTTTCCGGTTTCCGCTGCTGGTTGAAAAGGTGGCTCTGGTCCTGAAAAAGCCGACCCTGGTGTGGGGTGAAATCATCTGTACCTTCAGATTTAAACGATACCACCAGTTCGTCTACGGAAATACCCTGGTCCTGCAGTATTTCACGCAGACGGGAGAGGTTCCTGTCGATAATTTCTCCAGCGCGCTGAGTCTGTGTGTATATGTTTGCTTTCAGGGCGTCACCCTTGACGATGAGATCTATCTTGAGTTCCCCGAGTTCGGCAGGGTGCAACTGGAGACTCAGTCTGCTTGTCTGCTGCCGCGAATGCAGATTAAATCGTTCAACAATCTGGTTAATGACCTCCTGGTCACGAATCAGATTGAGTTGCGGGGAAGTCGGTGTGACGGTTTTAACCGCATCAACATTTTGAGCCGATCCGCTCTCCTGGAATTGTGATCCAAACGTCGAACTCAATGCTGTCGGGTCAGTTGTAGAAGTGCTGCCGGTTGGTGCAGTTCCTGGTGCCTGCTGCAGAGATGCACCATCTTGCGATTGTGAATGCTGCTGCAATGTTTGATTATCGCTGCTGTTCCTGGAGTTTTGCTCTGCTACAGTGGCTTGTGTGTTGAGGAACTGCTCATGAACCCTCTGTGTCGTGTGTGGCCGCAGGGGATCTGTACTAAATTGCAAGACAGCCTGCGGTGCGCTCTGTTCTGCTCCTGCAGGAACGCCGGTCCCTGCCTTGAGAAGATTTACACCTGTATTGTTCTGTAGATCAGCGTTTTGCTGAACATATCTTGCGAAAAAATCATGTGCTGCATGGTCAGAGACAGGTCGGCGTTGAAGTGTTGCAGTTATCGTGAGACTGTCATTATTGTCAGCGATTACCTTCTGCAACTCCTGGAGCAGCAGGCTTGTCTGCGATGCTGAAGTGGTTGTCTGCGGGGTTCGGAACCTGTCTGGCTGTCCCGATAGTAAAAAGGATACCGGCGAGTTTTCTGAAAATATATTATTTCCGTCACCAGTCAGTCCGATTTTCATGGAGTGAGGTTCAGAGACCTGCAGTGATGGTGCAATTGCTGTGGGATTAACTGGAGCAGAAGTGCCAACAGGGGGGTGCGACTTACTGCTGAACATAATTGTTGCAGCTGACGTGCTGAAATCAGCTTCTATTAAAGGTTTCCCCGCAGTTACTTTGTGTGTGTCGGGCATCGTTGCAAAAAATGTCGATATGCTCGAATGATACCCGAATGTGAGCATGCGTGGAGCCATCGCCTCATCAATTGGCTGCTGTGTTGACTGGTCTGTCTGTATTACCATCGGCTGGAGCATATTTGCCCAGCGATCAGCAGCGGTTGGAGCCATGTTAGAAAGGGTGGTGCCTGCTGATTGTTCAGCCTGGTCATGGTTTGCGTGCGCTGCAGGAATATCTGCAGGTATCGCTTTGAAACCGTTAAAAGAACCAGAGACATCTTCTGAAAGCGGTATTCCGCCACCAAACACAGCACGGCTGGTCAGAAGACTGAACGGGATCGTGAAATCGAACTGTTCAGCTCGATTTTCAGCAGGTTGGGGGAGATCGAGCGAATCTGCCGATTTTACATCCTGAAGAAGGTTCTCCAGCATCTCCCCAGGAGATGAGTCCTGATGTGCAGTGGAAAATAAACTGTTTGCAGCCGATTGCTGTTGAGGGTCCTGGGAAACCGATTGATTCAGGTTGGATAAGTGCGAATTTTGCTCAGAGGAGCGTGCGTGATCAGAGGGAAGTTGTAATTCACGGCCAAGTATGTCATCGAATCCCATTGTACCTTTTCCTGCCGAAAGACCGGTCGGTGCAGGCGCTGTTCCTTGCTGTGAAGCTGGAAAAACCGGGATGATGTTCATGTGAATTACTCCAATTGTATCGTTGAAAATGTTTTGCTTATCTCGGTTGCCTGAATCTTGTTCAGGCTGTCAAGTATTTTTGCCGCTGATTTCACTTTCATGTTTGCCAGCAGGTCGGCACCAAGTTGCTGGTCAAGGCCGGATAATGCCAGCGCTGCTTTCAGCGGATCCATCTTTTCGTAAATTTTGCTGAGGTTCTGAATTTTCTTGAGTTCTTCTGCAGATTTCTGGGCCAGCAGTTCGGTCAACTGCTGTCTGCTGCGTTGAAGTTCTTCGAGTTTTGTATCAATCTCAGCAAGTTTCTTATCGACAGCATCTTCAATGGTCTTTAGCTCCTTTTCTCTCAGGGCGAGCTGTTTTTTTTCTTCGAAGATCCGCGCCCGCTCCTGCTGCAGGGATGCATGAAGCCTTCTTTCTTCAACAGAGGAAAATTCGGGAGCCTCAGGACTGGTATCGTCTTCTGCCGCGAAGACAAGTGCAGGCTGTTGACAGAGACAGACGAGAGCAAAAAATGAGACAATGAGAGTGGTTGGTCGTATCATGGTAGATTGTCAGGTTCAGGCGAATCATGCCGGCCGCGATGGATCAGGGCGATTTCATCGAGCATTGCAGATTCTTTTTTGTCAATAAATTTGAGGTACTCTGCATTCTGCTTTTCTTTTAATTTCTCCAGAGCCCGCTCTTCCTTGCGCCGTTTGGTCAGCTGTTTTCTTCGCAACAGTACCGTTTCGGTTTTTTTCTTTAGGGTCTCTTCATGCTTGATCAGCTCTGCTGTGACGAATTCAATACGGTTCTGATAGCGAATATGCTCATCGACCGCAATTCCTTCAATCTCGAGTTTAGACAGCGTGTCGACAAGCACTGCATATTCGTTTCTTTTAGCTATGCAGGCCTCTTCGGCGCTGTTCCGTTCACGCTGAGCCAGCTGAAAACTGCTTACAGCCTGGTCTTTGAGGCGTTTACGATAGGTGAGAACCGCTCCCATGGAAAATGGTTTCACCATGATCTCAGCTCAGGTTATCTGGAGTGCTTATCTGAACTGCGCCGGTTCTTCTGCTGCTCATCAGATTCTTTCCTCTCGCTGAGAATTGCACCCAGTTCTTCAACAGTCTGCTTTAACGAAGTGGTCTCGTCATAGTTTTGCTGCAGAAATTTGTTGAGATCATCAATTTTCTCGACTGCGTTGTCAATATGCTGGTTCGAACCTTTCATATAGGCGCCGATATTGATGAGGTCTTCAGCTTCTTTGTAGGTGGCCATGAGCGACCTTGCCCGACCGGCGAGTTCCAGGTGCCGGGTGGAGGATATCTCGCGCATGATCCTGCTCGTGCTGTTGAGTATGTCAATTGCCGGATAATGGTTTCTGGCTGCAAGATCCCTGGACAGTACAATATGGCCGTCGAGGATGGATCGGACCGAGTCGGCAACCGGTTCCGTCATGTCGTCTCCGTCGACGAGCACCGTGTACAATCCGGTAATGGAGCCTTGTCCCTGAAATCTGCCGGCGCGTTCGAGAAGCCTCGGCAGCGTCGCAAAAACAGTTGGGGTATAGCCTTTGGTTGTCGGCGGTTCACCAATTGCCAGGCCGATCTCGCGCATTGCCATTGCAAATCTGGTAACAGAGTCCATCATCAACAGCACATTTTTGCCCTGTTTGCAGAAGTACTCGGCAATTGCCGTGGCGACGAAGGCTCCTCTCATTCTCAAAAGGGGCGACTGGTCAGAGGTGACAACGACAAGAACGGAGCGGGAAAGACCTTCTTTACCGAGGTCTCGTTCGATAAATTCACGGACTTCACGGCCACGTTCTCCTATCAACGCAATCACATTGATATCGGCCCTGGCATAGCGGGCCATCATTCCCAGAAGAACTGATTTTCCGATACCGGATCCGGCCATGATTCCCATTCGCTGACCCATACCGCAGGTGACCAGACCATTTATGGCGCGGATACCAAGATCAAGCGTTTCGGTGATATTCTTTCGCTCCATAGGTCCTGGCGGCAGAGCATACAGCGGCCGCTCATCTTCTAGGTCGGGGGCCGGAAAACCGTCGTGGGGTTGTTCCATTGCGTCGATAACCCTGCCGAGCAGATTATTGCCGACCTTTATTGTCGCACTGTCCTTGACAACCCTGATCAGACTGCCGGGACCCAGCCCTCTGAGGTCACCAAGCGGCATCAGCAGGGCCCGCAAATTACTGAACCCGACGATCTCTGCATAGACTGGAGCACTGTTGCTGTCAAGCGGAGTAATCTCGCAGAGGGAACCCACCGAGGCATGAGGGCAGAACCCCTCGACGACAAGGCCGACGATTCGCGTTACTTTTCCCCAGACCTTGATTGGATTGATTTCCTCAAGGCGATCTTTGTTAAAGAGCATGACAATCCTGGTTTCTGTGAGTCTATGTGCTTCTCTTTTTTTCCCGAATGCTGTCTTTCAGTACTGCGAACTGGCTGCCGATTGTCGCATCGACCGTGCTGTTGTCGGATTCTATCCTGCAGCCGCCTCGCTCGATTCCGGGGTCAGCCTTGACAACAATATTTTCCAGGCCGTTCAACCCGGAAATGAAACCCTGGGTGTGGTCCTGGATGATCGACAGATCCTCAGGGTGGATATAGATATAGAATTCGCTGGATTTGACAGCCTGGTGGATTGCTGAATCGACGGTGTCGACAATCGTCTGGTGCTGTTCGGCAACCGAGTGACGAATAATTTTTTCCGACAAAGCGATGACCAGCTCCACCATTTCGTCTTTGCTGTTTTTCAGTATCGTTTCGCGTATCGTGCTCAATTGGTCACAGAGCAGGGTGAGAGCCGTCTGTGCCGAGCCGAAATCGGTTTGCGCCTGTTTTACCCCCTGTTTGAGACCAGCGTCATAGGCCTCTTTCTGTAATTCCTCTATATCAGGTATCTCTGCAGCGGGTTCTTGAGTGCCCGGGTCGGGTGAAAGATCGTCGGTCTTTTCTTCCTGTTCTGAAGACTCAGGAATTACAGCTGCTTCTGCAGGCTGTTCTTCGCTGCTCTCAACGTTTTGGTGAACAGCCTCGGGAATATCTTTGCCGGGTAACGGTACGCTCTGTTCATCGCCCGGCACTGCTGCAGGCATCCAGTCACCGGTTTGCTTCTGTGAGCCGGGTACCAGGCTTTTGGGGGTGAATGAGCCGTTGTCCTTGAAATATTTAGACAAGCTCATCGCCGCCACCGGAGTTCAGCACAAGCTTTCCTTCTTCCTCAAGTTTCATAGCAATTTTAACGATGGACTGCTGCATTGCCTCGACTTCAGAAAGCCTGACCGGTCCCATTGCATCCAGATCGTCCCTGATCATGTCTGCAGCCCGGGAGGACATGTTCGCAAAAATCTTTTCCTTCATCTCGTCAGAGGCGGTCTTCAAGGCCATGGTCAGGGAGTCGTTGTTCACCTCTCTGAGGATCATCTGCAGTGATCGTCCGTCGAGGGCGGTGAGATTCTCAAAGGTGAACATCATTTTCCTGATCTCTTCAGCAAGATCAGGATCCGTTTCTTCCATGGCTTCAAGAATGTCGACGTCAAGGTTGTTTTTCATGTTTCCGAGCATATCAACAACTTTGTTCAGCCCACCGATTTCTTTCTGTTCTTTTCCTGCGACGAGGCCGATTTCCTTGTTGAGTGCATTCTCTATGTTACTGAGGACCTCCGGGGCAACCTTGTCCAGCTTGGCAATCCGGTAGACGATATCGGACTGCATTGATTCCGGAAGATGTGACATGATTTCGGCAGCGTGTTCGACATGCTGGGTAGAAAGAATCAGCGCTACCGTCTGGGGATGTTCTTTTTCAAGAAGTCCTGCTACCATCTGCGGTTGCATCAGCGCGATCGTCTCAAGGGAACGTGACTCGGTACCTGAGATAAACTGGTCGAGAAGCGCTTCGTTTCGGCCTTTTTCTGAAATAGCGGAGATCGCATTTTTGGCAAATTCATTGCCTTTGACAAATAGACCGGCAAATTCCTGCTGCGATTCGGCAAATGAAGAAAACACCTTTTCCTTGATATCGACCGGTATATGATCGATTGCAGCCATGGCCCTGGTCACTTTTCTTACCTCTTCATCCGAGAGTTCATTGAAGATTTTGGCAGTGGCCTCTTCGCCCAGGCAGATAAGCAATACTGCTGCCTTGTTCAAACCGGTTAGTGATTCTATGCTCATGGTCTAGGCTTCCTGAATCCAGTTTTTGACGATATAGGCAGTCGGTACCGGGTTTCGAAAAACGTCTTTACGCAGGCTGACAACCTGGTCTTCGTCATATATCATGGAACGCGCCAGTTCTTCTTCCTCGGCTTTGATCTGCTGTTGTCTGTCACGCTCCATTTCTTCAACCGTCTTGTAATGAGCAGTCACTTCGCCCTTCATGGTCTTGATGATCGGCCTGACCAGCAGCAGGTAGAAAAGGAGCGCTCCGACAGCAATGAGAAAAATCTTGATCGCCGGCAGATATCGGTAAAGCAGGTTTTCTGGCAGCTGCTGCGCAACCGTTTCCCGCTCCGGCTGCTCGGAAAACGGCATGGAAACGACGTTAATAATATCTCCTCGTTCCGGGATAATGCCAAGGGCACTCGTCACCATTTTTTCAATGGATTTTAATTCTTCATCAGTCAGCGGGACGGATGTCGGTTTCTCACTGCCATCACCTGAAACCTGGCGGTCGGCGACAAGTATGGAAACCGAGAGTGATTTGATCGTGCCGACCGGATTGACGATTTTGCTGATTGTTTTGCTGATTTCATAGTTGGTTGTTCGCGAGCTCTTCATGGAAGGCGGCTCTGCATTTCCAAGCTCTGCGATGTTTCCCTGAAGGTTTGACTGAACGCCTGGAATGCCACCGGTTGTCTGGGTACCGTTGCTTTCCTGGTTAATCTGCTCACTCCTGACAACAGGTTCCTCGGCGTCATAGAGCTCCTGTGTCTTTTCGACCTTGGAGAAATCAAGATCAGCTGTTACCCGCACCATCGCTTTGTTCTTGCCCATGATCGTGTCCAGGAGATCCTGGGCTCTCATCTGCAACCTTTGTTCAACATCCTGCTGGAAGGAGAGCATGTCGATGGTGAGTAGTTCTTCACTGTCGCGCTTATTCTGTCCATCGAGAACCACGCCGTTTGAGTCGATTATTTTAACATTTTCAGGGGTAAGTCCGGTAATGGAACCGGCAACCAGGTGCAGGATTCCCTGAACCTGGTCTGGGTCGAGTTGTCTGCCGTGAGCGAGGCTGACGATGACGGATGCCGTCGGGTTTTTCTGCTGATTTTTGAAAAGGTGTTTTTCCGGGATGGCGAGGTGCACCCTGGTGGATTCAACAGGGTCCAGCGAGGTTATGGTCCGGGCCAGCTCTCCCTGGAGTGCTCTGGTGTGGTTGACTTTCTGGACATAATCGGTCAGGGCAAAACTCTGTTTGTCAAAAATTTCGAAACCGACGTCGCCTCCTCTCGGCAGACCGTTGGCGGCAAGATCCAGACGGGTATCATAGATTTTTTCGACTCCGATCCAGATATTTTTACCACCGTTTTTCAGCTGGTAAGGGATATCCTTTGTTTTCAACCAGTTGACAACTGATCCTGCGTCCGCCTCCGAGAGGTTTGCGTAGAGGAGTTGATAATCAGCGACCCGCGCCTGGATGATCAGAAAAGAAAAAACTGCAATAGAGAGCGCAGTGATAACGCCAAGGGCTATTTTCCTGTTCAGAGGCCACTCTTTGAAAAGAGTAAAGAGCGTCTTTTTGCCAATCGCAGGGGACTGATTGCCGGCGAGGGTTTCTGAATGAGTTGGTCCGTCCGTAGCCATAAGAAATCCTTAGTGGTTCCTTTTATCCAATGGATTGAGATTCATCAGATCTGCATGCGCATAATTTCTTCATATGCCTGGATTGCTTTGTTTCTTACCTGAACGAGCATCCGGAGAGAGATGTCGGCCTGTTCGACAGATATCATCACATCATGCAAGTTCTGGGCCTCTCCGCTATGCAATTTCTGGATTGCCTGGTCTCCGTCTACCTGGGACTCGTTTACCTGGTTGATTGTGGACTTGATAAAATCGGAAAAATTATGTTCAGCCTGAGAAACGGACGCACCATTGACGCTACTGTTTCCGGCGGCCGGTGTCGGATTATTGACAGGAATTATATTCATGTTTTATTACCTCCCAATTTCCAGAGCTTTCATGGCCATGCGTTTGGCTGACTGAATAGAGGTGACATTGGCCTGGTAAGACCTGGTGGCAGACATCATGTCCACCATCTCTTCCATGACACTGATATTGGGCATGTCCACGTAGCCGTCGATACCCGCATCCGGGTGCGAGGGATTGTATACATTGCGTGGCGGAGTTTCATCCTCGACGATCTTGGTAACCTCGACGCCCTGTACCGAATTTCTGGTGACAGCATCCATCTGCTCTTTAAAGTCCAGTGGTCTGCTCTCAAAGTAAACCGACTTTTTTTTGTACGGACCGCCTTCCGGTGTTGATGTCGTTTCGATATTGGCAAGATTTGAGCTGATTGTGTCGAGTCGTGTCTTGTGTGCCTTCAATGCTGAAGCACTCACCTTAAATGAAGAAAAAATATCCATATTGTCTTTCCTGTCTGTGGATGTTTAGCTGAATTACTGGCCGCCCTGGACCACGTATTTCAGCAATGACAGTTTCTTTTTCAAAAGCTGCGCCGCCGTTTCATACATTATCTGGTTCTCCGACAGGGCCATCATTTCCTCGTCGACGCTTACCCCGTTATCATCGCCGATCCCTGTTTTGTCGGGATGCTGCACCACCTTCCCGGTAACCTGGGCAACCGTGTCGGGATCGGCCGGCAGATGAGCCTCGTGGGTCGCTGCAAGACCCGGAGCAGAGCCGGAAAGAGCTGCCTGTAATTCCTGTTCGAACTCAAAGCGTGAAGGAGCGTATCCCGGTGTCTCGGCGTTGGCTATATTTGCAGCGATAACGCGTTGGTTTGATGACCTGAGGTCAAGCGATTTCTGGAGAAGTAGTGTCGTATTATCAAAGAGGTTGAGGGTGTTCATCATCTGCTCCTATAAATTCTCACTGAGGGAGTTAAACTTCAGTTCACGCTCAGCAAATTGTTTCCACAACGTGTCGTTTACAGCCGAACTGATATTCCTGTACAAGTCAAGTGCCTGGCTCTCCAGGCCCTTTTGACGTGCGATCTCGGCGAGTCGATAGAGTGATTGGCCGGAAAAACGTTCTGTTGTTCGGGACTTGTTATAAATCGGTTCGGCCTGGCTCTGGTCGCCCAGCAAAAACAGACTTTCCGCGAGGATAAAGGTCAGGTCTTCACCGAGTTCCAGGCTCTCATCCCAGTAGGGTTTTAGAATTTCAACAACAGATCCGTATTCATCTTTTCTGAAATAGAGCTCGGCTGCCAGAAATTTGTAGTCATCGCGGTCAGGTAAAGGCTCGGGAATTAACGAGATTGCCTGATCTATTCGATTTTCGGCAAGCAGTGACTTGAGCTGCAGGTAGCGTATCTCTTCACTGAAGGAACCGTGCGGATAATAATAATTGTATTGAGTCGCGTAATCCTGGACGAGATGAAAGTCTCCCTTGTCAAAGGCAATTTGCGTGATGGGAAGAAAATACTGTTCACGGTCGTCCGGCCTGGCCATTTCCATGAGATAGAGATAGACCCGCAGCGCATCACTGTAAATGCCGATCTGGTGATACGAGTGGCCAAGCGCTGAAAGCAGTGAAATATCCAGCCAGTTGTTTTCAAAGAAGCCTCGATGCTGCCGTGCCAGCGTCAGAGCTTCGGTGTACTGCTCGTTGTCCACGAGGCGCTGCAGTTCTCCCGGCAATAATTGAATCAGCAGGGCTTCGGCACTTTGCCGAACCGGGCCGCTGCGAAAATTTCGCAAAAATGTGTTTGCCAGTTTGATTGCCTGGCTGTCGCTGCCTGCGAAGTGATGGAGCAGTGCCTCTTTGAAAAAAGACTCGGAACTGACTTCTCTGTAGACGGATTTCTCGGCAAGCGCATGATAATATTTGACGGCAGTGGAAGACCAGTCTTTTCTTGACAGGTAGCGAAGATCCGTTTTCTTTACCGCCGCCCTGAAACCAGCCTCTGTTCCGGGAAAGGCGTCTTCAATCCGACTGAAATCATTGATATGCCCAGCCGGGTCATCATGTAACTTGAGCCGTGCCATGGCGGAACGGTAATAGATCATCCCCAACTGTTCGCGTGAATCGGTCAATTCTGCCAGCTTGTCGTAACAAAGAGAAGCGTCATTGAATGCTTTTTGTTTGTAGAGCGTAGTGCAAAGACCGTTCAGAGAATATGGCTGATCATCAATACCGTGCTTTGTGCCTGTCAGCTTATAGGCAACAAATGCTTTTACCGGCTGGTCTGTGACATAGAACAGATCCGCCTGGCGTAATTCCCTCTTCATTTCAAGCTCGACGGGGTAGGCAATATCGTCCCGGTTCAGCGCTGTACTCATCCTCTCCAGCTGGCCGGTGGCCAGACAGGTTTCTGCAAACAGCAGGTTGGCATAGGCAAACAGTGGATCGGCCACCTTCAGAGAGTCCATGAGCAGCCGTAGCTCGTAATTGGCAGCATAGGGATCTCCGTTTAAAGCGACGAGCAGGCTGAGAAGGTAGGTGGCGAGGTGACCGACCTGTTCCTTTGGGTAGCTGTTTTTCAAGAGGTAGAGCTGTTTATAGGCACCGTCAAACTTGTCGTCCCTGAGCAGTGCTTCCCCATAGGTGAGGGCCAGAAATTTCTTCGACTCTATGTCTGATAAAGCCGTCATTTGCTCTTCAATCAGATCAGAAATATCTTCCCATTGTTCGTTTTCTGCATGTCGATATAATTCTGTGGGTATAACATTTAAAGCGTTTGGATCTCCACGTTTGAGTTTGAGCGAAACCGGGAACGCCGGGATATGAAAACGGACGGGCATGGAGATTTCAACATCTGATTCATATGAAGAAAAAAAACGTTTCCAATCATGGGCATACGGTGAAGAGACGAGGGGATTTGTATAATCCTGCGTGCTTCTCTCGAGAAACGTCATGCCCTCGAAATTCAAGGAAAGGTCGCGGTATGTATTGGTAAAACGATTGCCGAGCAGGATATCGGCAACAAGTGTATTGTTTGTATCCGTGGAAAAAGAAACGTTCTGGGGAATGTAGCGAAAGAAAAAACTGATTTCGGTATCGTCCTTATTCGGGCGGGCCAGTATTTTCACGATCTTGTCGTCTTCCTTGAAAAACAGAGCACGTTCGTCAATGACCGTCTCCTGCAGGATGATATCAAGCCGCTTGCCGTTTAACTGTGTCTCATAACGCGGCGTCTGGTCAAAGGATATAAATGTTTGCAGGGAATCCCTGTCCTCTGATTTGCTCACCTTCAGTATCGTGGAAGCACCGTGAGCGGAGGTCCAGGTGAACAGAAGAGAACAGAAAACAATCAATAATCGTTTCATAGAGCTATTTTCCTCATGGTTTTTCAATATTGTGCAAATACCGTTCCAACGTTGAGAAAATGGCTGATTCACTGGAAATACAGTCTTTGCACCTATCATTTCATTCTTATCGACCGGGAAAGTCAAATAATTGACATAAAATACTGAAAGGTTATATGCCTGAGTATCTGATTTCCCGGCAATGGTATTGTCCTGCTGATTGAAAACAAAATGGAATAAATTTTGCAAAATCGGCCGGGTATCTATTTTTGCCTGTTTCGCTGCTTTATGGTGAATTATACCTCGGGCAGTGAACGGTTGATAAACTATTTGTCTGTGCCTGCCGATAGAGAAACAGTGGTTATCACACTTAATTATTTTGAGATCTGAATGGAAAAGAAACAGCGTATAGACAAGATCAGCCGTTCTGCCCGGGAGAAAATCCAGGAAGAGATCGGCTCGCTGCTTGGCAGTGCATTTTCCCTTGAACAACCGGAAAACCTGATTGTTCAAGGCCAAAGCCTGCCGGCGGAGGTTTCAGGAAAACAGGTTGTAACCAGCCTAAGCATCAACGCTGGAAGCGAGGCCCATGGATTTCTCCTGGTCAGCGCGCGAGCTGCAATAAGGATTGGGGGAACGCTTATAATGCTCCCGTCTTCTGAACTTGATGATCTTGTCGAAACAATATCCTATGACGAGGAGATTGAAGACTCTTATGGCGAAATAGGAAATATCATCACCGGAGTATTTACTGCATTATGCAAAGAATTGCCCGAGACGCCGTATCGCTTTGAGGCAGGTGAGCAGAAACTGCTGCAATTTCCTGCTGACGGCTCAGCAGTCGAGCACCCTGTCGCAGATGGGCTGTATTATCAGGTAATCTATGAAATCACTCTTGGTGACAAACCGCTTGGCCCAATACGGATCCTGCTGCCTGCAGTGTTCTTTGGGCTTGCTGATGGCACAAGCCTGCCTGAAGCAAAGAATTGCAAATCAGCTTCTGAATCGGTCCAGGCAGGCTCATCGTCACAAACGGATGTGGAGACAGACCCGGACAATGCATCTCTGGAATCTTCTATCGAAGAGGCAGCAGAAGATGCTTCCGGATCGGATGAAACGCTATCGAGATTGGATATCGACGCGATTCTTGAACTTTGCCGGGTCAGTATTCAGGAAGAGGTCGGTGAGGTTATCGGTGCGCAGATGACCTGCAGTGAGATGTCCAACAAAGTCGTCGACAGGCAGCAGTTCTTTTCAGATGAAGTGTCAGGCAGGCAACTTGCGGCAGCTCTAGATGTATCAGGTGATGAAGAGGGACGCTGTTATCTCTACCTGGGTGTAAAGGATGCAATACGGGTCGGTTGCACACTTCTCATGATGCCGTCAGGTGAGCTTGAAGCAGCTGTGCGTGACGGTTCATTCAGTTCCGATGCCGCAGACGCTTATGATGAAATTATAAACGTAATATCAAGAATATACACAAATATATTTGATGAACATTTCAGCAGAAAACTGAAATTTTCAAAAGGTGCTGTCGAGCAGATTGACCCGGAGAAGGTCACGTTCACGGCTGAAAAGCCGCTTGCCGATCAGCGTTTTTACCTGCACAAATTGACATTGGGGCTTGACGGCCAGTCATCCGGACAGCTGCAATTGCTTCTGCCTCTTGATCTGTTTGGTCTGGATGATGCTCGGGAAGATACGCCGATTGCACCGAACGCTGATAGCCACCTGCCTCATAATTCATCAGCAGAGGCTGCTGGAGATGAAAGCAGATCACCGCAGGGAGGTGCCGGCAAGGTTCTGATCATCAGTGATTCAGACCCCGAGGCACAACGGATCAACACGGTCCTTGGTTCACAGGGGGTAGCGACGGTTCATCTTACCTTCAGGGACAACGTCAATAACTATCTGCCCGGAGCCTTTGAAGTGGTATTGCTGGTAATGAGCGAGGTTAACGAACAGTCGCTGGGCACGGCGATCAAAATCAGTACCTGCTGTTCACTGCCGCTGATTGCAGCCGGATCCAGCTGGACGCGGTCAAAAGTACTGAAGGCAGTTAAATACGGTGTTCGCGATATTCTTCCCTCGCCGGCCACCGATATTGAGATCAGCCAAAAACTCTCAGGCTACCTGAGTCAACTGACGCCATGATGATCATCAAAGGTGACAGCAAGACAGCAGTGACGTTTTAGTTCTCCCAGAGTCCCGTCAGTTCTTTTTTCTTTATTTTCTCGAGAAGCGTCGTTCGTTTCAGGTTCAGCATTCTGGCGGCTTCTTTTTTGTTGCCTGCGGCAATTTTCATGGCCTCAAGGATCAGCTCCTTTTCATATTCATTGATCAAGCTGTTGAAATCGACGGGTCCGGTTGTGAAATCAACCTCAAAAGAGGCTGTACGAATCGGTGCCAGAAGTTCTGCACGCTCCCTGCTGCTGTCGAACATCGTGCTCTGCTTCGGCAGGGGCTCGGGCCTTGCGGCAGCGATGGCTGAAAGATCGACGGAGGCTGTGTATTTGTCCGGTAAATCGGTCGGGTGAATCGATTTACCGCTGTACAGAATGGACATGTGCTGGACAAGATTCTCGAGTTCCCGGACATTGCCCTTCCACTCATATTCCTTCAAAATTGACAGGGTCTGAGGGCTAAAGGCGATAGACTCCCGCCCACGTTTGGTCGTGTATCGTTTGATGAACTCGTCGAGCAGGATCGGGATATCTTCGCTTCTCTGTCTCAGCGGTGGAACGGTCAAGGGAATAACGCTGAGGCGATAATAGAGGTCTTCCCTGAAGTTGCCTTCAGTGACAAGTTCTTCAAGGTTGCAGTGGGTGGCCGCCAGAATTCTGGTGTTCACGGGCACTGCTTTCAGGGAGCCAACCGGTTCGAATTCTTTTTCCTGAAGTACGCGCAGCAATTTTGCCTGCAGTGAAGGCTTCATATCGCCGATTTCATCAAGGAAGAGTGTGCCTCCGTCAGCATACTGGATTCGACCCTGCTTGGACTGCGTAGCTCCGGTGAATGATCCTTTCATGTGCCCGAATAATTCGCTCTCCAGCAGTTCATCAGGGATGGCTGCACAATTAACCGGAACGAAATTGTTTTTGCGACGCTCACTGCCTGCATGGATTGCCCGGGCCACAAGCTCTTTGCCTGTCCCCGATTCACCTCGAATTAATACCGTCGAAAATTCGTCTTCTGCAATCCTGGTTATGAGCTCAAAAAGTGTCTGCATGGCACTGGACTCGCCGATAAAACCGGGAAACGTTTTTCTGTTATTTGTGGCAGGGCGTTTCTGCTTTCTGTTCCCAGAAGCAATTTTATCAAGAGCACGTTTCAGGATAAATGAGGTTTCGTCAGGACTAACGGGCGTTGCGGCGTAGAAAAAAATATCCCGTTCAACGACAAGGTCCAAGATATCAGATCTGTCTTCAGGGACCAGCAGTATTGTGAGGATGGATGGTTGAACCAGTATCACCTGATCCAGTAACTCCGATAATTCCACTTTTTCATTACCGGAGCAGTCAATAATAACTGCATCAGCTTTTGAAACGGCAGGGCTTTCGGATAGTACAGGTTTATCAACCTCTTTGAGATGCGCTGTCGGCAGCAATGCGGTAATGAGTCCAGAAACCGAGGAGCGCTGATCTTTGTCGTCAATACAGATGAGAATCGTGGGGCGAAAGGGCATAGGAACGTTACGGGAAGAGATTTATTGTGATCTGTTTTGCATCAGGTCTGCCAGCTTGCTTGACGTGCGGCGCATGTTAAGGCTGAGCAGTCTGGCAACTTTCTGGACAATTTTTATACCAAGGGAGGGTGATTGTTTTGTCAGAATTTCAAAACCTTTTTCGGTAAGCGTAACCATTGTCGTGGGTTGCCTGGCCATGACAGTGGCCGACCGGGCCGATTTATCAATAAGAGCCATTTCGCCGATTGAGCTGCCTTTGGCAAGTCTTGCTATGACAATATTCTCGCCGATCTCAGATTTTTTCATCACTTCCAGAATGCCGCTGACGACAAACCCCATAAACGTGCCGCGGTCACCTTCGACAAAGAGAAATTCTCCACGTTGAAGATGCACGTAACTCATATGCCGGGAGAGTACACTCAACTCTTCAACATCAAAACTGTCAAAAAGCGGGAGTTTGATGAGAAAATCTCTGGTGTGTTCTTCAGATTCGGTTAATTTGATAGGCTGCATGGCACGATGATACCTGTCTTTTTAATGTTCGTGACGTCTCCTCTGAAAAACGGAACAACGCTGAAGTACTGTCAAAAATTGGACACTCAGGTGTACAGAAACTATATCATAAAGGCTAAATATTCAACAAGTCATTATTGAAAATAAAAGTAAAAACATAGCTTTTTATGTTTTTCCGGTGATGCGCACGGGGTGCTTGGCTTATGTTCAGAAAAATGACACTCAATAGTTCTGTGCCATAGAACGTCTTGTTTAGGGGCAGCTGTTGTTGAAAGGATTCATTTATTATGGTGTACAGCTTTAAAAACATTGCTGTTCGCATGCTGTTTGTTGTTTTTTTCAGCGTGATACTGTTTTATTGTGATCGGGCAGGCAGCGACGCTGCAGAGGGCAGGGGAGCACTATCCAGCAAGAGTTTTACGGCAACCCTTCACTATGTGGCAGACGGTGACTCTTTTGTTGTGAAAACCAGAGGTAAAGAAGTGGCTATCCGCCTATGGGGTATCGATGCCCCTGAATTTGATCAACCGTATTCAAATGCTTCAAAAAACTGGCTTGAACAGGTTTTATCCGGGAACATTATTACTATATTCCCGAAATATCTTGACCGGTACGGCCGTCTGGTTGCCGTTGCTGAAGCTGGGAATGTTCTGGTAAACAGTTCCTCGGTAGCGCACGGATGCGCCTGGGTTCACCGTTATTACTGCAAAGAGATGATTTGTGAGCACTGGTATGAACTTGAGGAAAAAGCTAGAAGAACACGAGCTGGATTGTGGGCTGACGATGCTCCGCTGGAACCCTGGGTGTGGAAAACTAAAAAATAGGGTATATGGAAAATCCTGGGAAATTCTGCAAGCAACAATGTTTGGCAGCGGCTCAGATAGTTATTTAAAAATGGTGGAATATGACTGATTCTAAAAATAATGGTGCAGTGTTTATATTTTTTTCCCTTTTCCTTCTCCTTGTTGTTCCCTCACTTCATGCTGCAGGAACAAGCGTTGAGATCCAGGAAAATATAGATACCCTCCTGCAGACAAAGGCCTGCGTTGATTGTAATCTCGCTGGAGCTGAATTAAACAGGCTTGACCTGTCCGGCGCAGATTTGCGAGGAGCTGATTTGTCAAATGCAACGTTTTTTCTTGCCGATCTTTCGAATGCTGACCTCAGAGGGGCAATACTCAGAGGCACCCAGTTTGGAGGTGCAGATCTTGCCGATGCCGATCTCAGGCAGGCTGATTTACGGGGTGTCAAGATAGCCGGAGCGTACCTTGTCGGGTGCCGTATCGACGGCACGTTCACCGATGTCAGCGTCACTGACGACAAAGGATTTGAGGAGGTGGTTGAAAAAACATATATTCCGGATGATGCAGTTCCCAAGAAGACACCTGAAAACCAGCAGGTCAGTATCGCCGACAGAAGGGATTTTGGCCCGGTTCCGCCGCAGGTCGAGCGGTCTCAGACAATTCCGGCCGGAGCGCCTGAGGGCGGACCGGCACAACCGGCGGCCCCGCCATTGAAAAAGGCGCCTGTTGTCAGTGAGCTCGTGGTGAAATATGAAACGACCGAACTGAAAGAAAGCTCTCCCGCCAAGGACGCGGTTCAGGTGGCCGAGATTTTGCCGGCACGTGAGGAGCAGGTCGCCTCCAGGCAACAGCCTCCCGTTGCTGTTGATAGGAGTGATGGAGAGAAAACAGGTGGTATCGTTGTTACTGAGAAGGAGGAGACAGGTATTTCTGATCCGGATGGAAAAATACAATTAGAAAACCAGCCGTTCGCACCTGTGCGGCCTGATAGTGTTGATGAAAATGAACCAGTCAAGGCAAAAGAACTGGCCATTGATACAGCGAACCAGATAGCTGAAGCAGAAATCACTGAGGAGGCTGCAGCTGAGGTGCTCCCTGGATTGGTGGCCCTCGAAAAGCAGGTAAAGAAAAGCAGGAAATGCTATGGATGCAACCTTGCCGGAAGTGACTTTTCAGGTGTGAACCTTGATAGTGCAGATCTGGAAGGCTCCGATTTTACCGGTGCGAATCTGGAAAATACGGATTTTGAAGATGCCAACCTGAAAGGTGTGTCGTTTAAGAACGCCCGCCTGCAAAATGCAAAATTCAGCGGGGCTGACCTGTACAAGGCGGATTTCAGTGGAGCAGACCTGACCGGTGCCGAATTAAAGGACGCGTTAATCGACGAAACAAATTTTCAGGATGCCGTCGGCTATGACGGTCTGATGATCACTGGAGCTCAATAGTGTCCGGATTGTATCGATGCTAATCGATAACGGTTATTTCATAGGTTAAGTGATGACCTGCCAGTGGGTGATTATAGTCAATGACAACCGTATCGCCTTTTAATTCGATAATTGTTGCAGGCACCTGGTGTTGGCTTCCGTCCTTTTCTATTTTTTGGGATATTATCATGCCTGGTTTCAGGGGAGTGTCATCACCAAACACCGCTCTTGGAAGTTCGTGCAACAAATCCTTCATTCTATGACCGTAGCCTTCCTCGGGAGCGATACGTATCTTCCTGGTTTCTCCTTTTTTCATCTCTGCAACGGTGCTTTCAACCGTTGGCGGTAGTTCGCTCTTGCCAAGCACGATGGCCATCGGCTTGTCAGGAGCAACAACCATGAATATATCGCCAGTGTCTAGCCGTCCGGTAAAGGATATTAGTACTTCATTAGTGCTGCTCATCGTATGTAGCTCCATGGAGGAAATGAAACGGTTAATCGGATAGTGTTGTTTTTGAATGGACAACTGTAGTAACTTGCTCGAAAAGTGTCAATCCGCCGGCTCTATTTCTGTTGGCTTGACAAAAACGCAGCTGGTTCATAAGGTAGGAACCCTTGACGATTGCAGACTATTTTCTCCGAACGACCTGGCTGAACAGTCTGTAAACAAAAAAACAACCGATACGCGAAATGAGATGATTGAGATAGCTTTCAATAAGTCCGCAGATGGGCTCGTCCCGGCCATTGTTCAGGAATACAAGACAGGCGCGGTTCTTATGCTGGCCTATATAAATAAAGAAGCGTGGGAGAAAACACGTAAAACCGGGAAGGCTCACTATTGGAGCCGGTCCCGTAAGCAGCTCTGGCTGAAGGGTGAATCTTCCGGGAACGTTCAGATTATCAGGGATATCCTCATTGACTGCGACCAGGATACCGTCCTGTACAAGGTGGAGCAGCTCGGCGGTGCCGCCTGCCATAAAGGGTATCCGTCCTGTTTTTACAGGAAAGTGCAGGGAGATAGCACGGTCGTGATAGAACAGCCTGTTTTTGACCCTGCAGTGGTGTATAAAAAATAATGTCGTCTCAGATAAGAAGGAAAGGGAGTCTTCTATGAAACTGTTGAAACTCGGCCTGCCGAAAGGCAGTCTGGAAAGAGCCACAATCGAGCTCTTTGAAAAAGCGGGCTGGGTCATTAAACCTGCAGCCAGAAATTATTTTCCCAAGATTGATGATCCCGAGCTCGATTGTTCCATCTGTCGCCCGCAGGAGATGTCCCGGTATATCGAAAGCGGCATGCTGGATGCCGGGATTACCGGAAAGGACTGGACTCTTGAGAATAACTCTGATGCGATTATTGTTGCTGATCTCGTCTATTCAAAAGTCAGCAAAAAGCCGACTCGCTGGGTTATTGCCGTAGCCGGGGATTCCGACATCAGGACAATTCAGGATTTACAGGGTAAAAAGGTTTCAACTGAACTGGTTAACGTCACAAAACGATTTTTTGAACAGGAGAACATTGATGTCGACATCGAGTTTTCCTGGGGTGCTACAGAGGCCAAAGTGGTTTCGGGTCTTGTCGATGCAGTCGTTGAGGTGACTGAGACCGAAAGCACTATCAGGGCCCATGGGTTGAGAATTATCCATGAACTGATGGAATCAAATACCCAGCTGATAGCCAATAAAGAGGCCTGGAATGATCCCTGGAAACGTGAAAAGATAGAAAACATTTCCACGCTGCTGCAGGGATCGCTCAACGCCGACCGAATTGTAGCGCTGAAGATGAATGTGGACGAGAAGGACCTGGACGCGATTGTCGGGGTCCTGCCAAGCCTGAATGCTCCGACCATTGCCAACCTTTACCAGAAGGACTGGTTTTCAGTGGAGACCGTTGTTTCCGAAGATATTGTCCGCGACCTGATCCCGGAGCTGATCAGGAAGGGCGCCCAGGGGATCATCGAATACAGGCTTAACAAGGTAATTTAATGCGACATTGGTTTTTAACCTGTGTCGCCGGGGAAGCAGGCAATGGAATTCACCGACCCGAATTTTGTTCTAAGCGTTCATGCCCTTTCACAGCTGCCGGATTCCGAACTTCCCGAGATCGCCTTTGCCGGTCGTTCTAATGTCGGCAAGTCAAGTCTGCTCAATCGCCTGCTGCAAAGAAAAAGCCTGGTCAAGGTGAGCGGCCGCCCCGGGAAAACCCAGGGGCTCAATTTTTTTCTGGTTTCTGAAGCGTTTCACCTGGTTGATCTTCCGGGGTATGGTTTTGCCCAGGTATCGAAGAAAATGCAGGCCGGTTGGGGGGAGTTGATCGGCAGGTATCTTGAAACCAGGAGGCAGCTTTGCTGCGTTGTTGTCATTCTCGATATACGCCACGAGGCGAAACTTCAGGACAGCGAGCTGATCTTATGGCTCAGAAACTTGAAAATCCCGGTTATACCGGTGTATACGAAAGCTGATAAACTGTCGGGAAACAGAAAGGCTGCCTGTGCCCGGATTCTCGATGCCGGCCATGGCTTTACCCGCGATCAGCGGGTGGTTTTTTCAGCGAAAACCGGTGAAGGGCGGGATGAACTCCTGGCCAAGCTATCGCGGTTTCTCCCGCCGGCACAAGCAGATTGATGGCGGGTACAACGGTGTGACAAACCTGCGCTGCCCGCATGTGTCTTTTCAGCTATTGTCTGATTTTAAAACGGCGAGGAAGGCATTCTGGGGAATGTCGACATTCCCCACTGTCTTCATACGTTTTTTCCCGGCCTTCTGTTTTTCCAGCAGTTTTCGTTTCCTGGTGATATCACCACCGTAACACTTTGCAGTAACATCTTTGCGCATTGCTGAAATGTTGGTCCTGGCAATTATTGTTCCGCCGATCGCCGCCTGGACAGCAATCTTGAACATCTGTCTGGGAATTTCCTCTTTCAGGCGCTCGCAGGCATTCAGGCCGCGGGCGCGTGCATTGGAGCGGTGAACGAGTTGAGACAACGCGTCGACCATTTCGCCGTTAACCAGGATGTCGAGTTTAACCAGGTCGCTTGGCCGGTAGTCCCGCAGTGAGTAATCAAATGATCCATAACCCTGGGTAACTGATTTTAAACGATCATAAAAATCGTAGATGATTTCGGCAAGCGGCAGTTCACAGCTGAACTCGATCCTTCCGGGTGTCGGGTAATGATAACTGGTGTTTTCTCCACGCCGCTCCATGCAGAGCGACATGACCGCACCCATATATCTTTCAGGAATGAGGATCGATGCCTTGATGAATGGTTCTTCAATTTTGGAAATATTTGCAGGATCCGGGTAATAAGCGGGGTTATCCACATAGATTTCCTTGTTGTCACTGAGGAAAAATCGATACCTGACCGAGGGGACGGTGAGGATCAGGGAGATATCAAATTCCCGTTCCAGTCGTTCCTGGACGACTTCCAGGTGGAGAAGGCCGAGAAATCCGCAGCGGAACCCGAATCCAAGCGCCACAGATGAGTCTTTCTGGTAGGTCAGAGCGGCATCATTGAGCTGCAGCTTTTCAAGGGCACTGGCCAGATCCTCGTAATCGTCTGTTGATATTGGGTAAATGGAGGAAAATACTACCGGCTGGATTTCCCGAAAACCAGGCAGAGGTACCTTGCACGGCTGTTTTGAATGAGTAATAGTGTCACCGGGTTTTGCATCGTTTACCGTTTTTATTCCGGCAATGACATAACCGATTTCTCCGGCACTCAGTGATTTTTTCGGTTGACGTTTCAGTTTGAACAAACCGACCTCTTCAACCCGGTATTCGCTCCTGGTTGACATGAAGGTGATCGTATCCCCAGCCATGATTGTGCCGTTTACGATTCTGCAGGATATAATCGTTCCCCTGAACGAATCGTAGTGGGCGTCAAAGATAAGCGCCTGAAGCTCCTTGGAAGGATCGCCAGATGGTGGCGGCAGATGAGTGACAATAGCCTCCAGGATGTCGCCGACCCCGGTACCGTTCTTGGCTGAACAGAGCTGGATCAGCTCGGGATCGAGTCCGAGATCTTCCTCGACCTGGAAAGCGACTTTTTCAGGTTCAGCAGAGGGGAGATCGATCTTGTTGATTACCGGTATGATTTCAAGATCATTTTCCATTGCCAGATAAAGGTTGGCAAGGGTCTGAGCTTCAACTCCCTGAGCCGCATCAACAAGCAGCAGGGCTCCTTCACAGGACGAGAGTGCGCGTGAGACCTCGTAACTGAAGTCCACATGTCCCGGGGTGTCGACAAGGTTCAGGGTATATCGCTCACCGTTTTTAGCCGGGTAATCCAGGCAGATTGTCTGGCTTTTTATGGTGATTCCCCGTTCTCTCTCGATGTCCATATTGTCCAGCAGCTGGTTCTTGAATTCTCTGGCAGACACCTGATTGCATAACTGAATCATCCGGTCTGCAAGTGTGGATTTACCGTGGTCGATATGGGCGATAATGGAGAAGTTTCTGATATTTTTCATAAACGATTGTCACACCTGTGCAGGCTTCAATGTATCTGCTCTGTGATTTGCAGAGAATAAAAAGATAGCTCTTCTATCATAAATAGTACAATAATTAAATAAAATTTTCCCCACAGTGAGCAGGATATGGTAGGATAGCAGAAAAGAAGGGGACCCTAAAATGTTGGAGAGCAGGAATCAAATCCGCTGTAATTGTTTTTCCCTTCAGTAACATAAGTAGAACATGGTTCTTTACAGGGCCTGCAACAGCCTTGGAGACAAATATAGATGAGCAAGAAAAAGAAATCAATAAAGGTAGAAACCGAAAAACACGAAAATCCGCTTGTCGCCTTGTCAGATGATGAAAATCTTCCGGTCCTGAGCAACCCCGCTCTGCATCGTTATCTGCAGGAAATCAGCCAGTATGAACTGCTTTCACGTGAGGAAACTGAGGAGCTGGCGATACGATTCAGAGAATCAGGGGACCCGAATGCAGCATATCGGCTGGTTTCCTCGAATCTTCGACTCGTCGTAAAAGTAGCGATGGATTTCCAGAAATACTGGATGCAGAACTTCATGGACCTGATCCAGGAAGGCAATGTCGGGCTCGTTCAGGCAACTAAGAAATTTGATCCCTATCGGGGTGTCAAATTTTCATACTATGCGGCATACTGGATTCGGGCATATGTGCTGAAATTTATCATGGATAACTGGCGTCTGGTGAAAATCGGCACGACCCAGGCCCAGCGCAAACTTTTCTTCAGCCTCAATAAAGAGAAGAAACTTCTCGAAGCACAGGGATTCCAGCCGGAACCCAAGTTACTTGCCGAGAGGTTGAATGTAAAAGAGAAAGAAGTCGTGGAGATGAGTCAGCGCATGGATTCATGGGATGTTTCTCTTGAAAGTCCGGTGAAGAATGATTCAGACGATGAACAGAAAAGTTTTATACCAAGTGATGAACCCGGCATTGAATCAAAGATTGCCGGTAAGGAGATGCAGGCACGACTTACAGAACTGCTCGAAAAACTCAAGGATAACCTCAATGATAAGGAGCGTATGATACTTGAAGAGCGGCTCCTGACTGATGAACCGCTGACGCTCCAGAACATAGCGGACAACTTTGATATATCACGGGAGAGAGTTCGCCAGATTGAAGTTAATCTGCTCGGCAAAATGAAAAAATACCTGGAATCAGAGATGCCTGATATCGTTGATTTCTTTGATGGTGAAAAGATTATCGTAGCTGCAAACAACTGATTCTTTTTATCAGTGCTTTCAAACAGATAGTTCTAAATAAACCTACCATTACATAATACTTTGCTACCATGAAAGTACCCTTATTGGATTTACGTCCGCAGTTGACTCAGTTACGCAGTGAAATTCTTGAAAGTGTAACACGAGTTATCGATTCAACCCGATACATCCAGGGACCGGAGGTGGAGGCACTTGAGGCGGAGGTCGCTGACTACAGTTCTGCCGATTTTGGGATCGGGGTTTCCAGCGGCACAGACGCCCTGCTTGTGTCATTGATGTCCCTGGAAATAGGGCCGGGGGACCTCGTTCTTACCACCCCCTACAGCTTTTTCGCCACCATGGGTGCAGTGCTGCGGGTTGGCGCACAACCGGTATTTGCCGACATTGATCCACGGACCTACAACATCGACCCGGAGCAGATTGAATTTCTTCTGCAGCAGGATACGGAAAAAAAAATCAAGGCCATTATCCCGGTTCATCTCTACGGACAATGCGCTGATATGGAGAAAATAATGGCCATTTCGGCCAGATACAAAATTCCAGTTATCGAGGATGCCGCCCAGGCAATTGGTGCCGAGGTACCGATCGACAGCCATGCAGCCGGCTGGGTCAAAGCTGGTTCACTGGGAATCGCCGGCTGTTTTTCTTTTTTCCCCAGTAAAAATCTCGGCGGCATCGGAGATGGGGGGATGGTTGTTTCTCAAGATGCGGATTTTTCGAAAAAAACCCGATTGATGAGAAATCATGGCGCCCATCCCAAATATTACCATTCTCTTGTCGGCGGAAACTTCAGGCTAGATCCTATTCAGGCTACCGTACTGAGGATTAAACTGAGGCATCTGCAATCCTGGCATGCACTACGAATGAAAAATGCTCAATTTTATGATACCTGTTTTCACGATGCAGGTCTTGTCGACCAGGGTGGTGTCAGCCTACCCGAAGCGGTTTACCGAAAAAGAGCTGAAAACGCAGATGAAAAACACAATTACCACATTTATAATCAATATGTCATCAGGGCGCAGCGGCGCGATGAACTGAGGGACTGGCTCAGCAGCAAAGATATCGGCACAGAGATCTATTACCCTCTCGCCCTCCATCAGCAGGAGTGTGTGAAAAACCTTATTGATACCCCACTTCTGCCCCATGCCGAGCAGGCTGCAGCTGAAACCCTGGCACTACCGATTTACCCCGAGTTGACGCAAGACATGCAGGACTACGTCGTAACCTCGATTATGCAGTTTTACAGATAAGGTATCTGAGGATTCATCAACCGGAAATCGGCCTTGGTGCAGGAATAGACGAGATTGAAGAAAAGGCTGCAGCGGTTACTGCAGCCTTTTTGGTTTTCCAAGCGTCTCTTATTTTTACCGGCAGCATAATGAAAAAAACAGTTTCCATATTCGCACCTGTTTTATTGTTCTTCCGTGGGAGTGTTACCCTCCTGTTTCTGTTTTTTTGTTTCGTTTCAGCAGGGCAGGCGGCTGATATTGCTCCTGACAAGGATATTGTCGTTGTCGGCGAGGAGTCACAGGAACCGGACTGGAAAAAATTGTGGGATCAGGGCCGGGAACATACAAGAAAGCAGCAATTCCAGGAAGCTATTCCCTTTTACAGGGAGGTCCTGAAGCAGAAACCAAATGTCGAGGAAGTTAAATGGGAACTCTGCAGGGTACTGATCGAGACCAGGCGTTATGACGAAGCTTCACTGCTGCTGGACAGTCTTCTCGAGATCAACGCCAACCGGATCGAGTATCTTCTCAGTGCAGGAGACATTGCGCTGCTGACCGGAAAAGAAAAACAGGCCGTTTTCTACTTTGGCCAGGCACTGGAACAGGACCCTGGGGGGAAGTTCTATTTCCGCTCGCTGCAGGGACTGATCGATGCCTTGATCCTGCAGGGCAAGGCTAAGCAGGCCATCCCGTTGATGGAACAGCTCTACCAGAGTGGCGGTGAGACCCCTGAACTGCTGCTCAATCTGGCCGAAACATTCGGGCAGTTCGGGGAGTTGCAGAGGGCCGGGTATTATTACCAGGAGCTGATCAGCAAATACCGGACAGCACCCCAGGTGTTGAGAAAGGCAGCCTCTACATTTGAACGGCTTGACAGGATGGAGATGGCAGCGACTCTCTGGGAACAATACCTTGCTGAAGGCACAGATTCACTCTACCTGCGTCAAAAACTGAGCACTTACTATCTTGAGGAAAAGCTCTATGAAAAAGCACTTCCGCATCTTCTCGTGTTGCTCGATCATGATATCAATAGAGAAACCTACCTGCTTGAAGTCGGGCGCATTTACCTGACAACACTCGGCAGGGCAGACAAGGCGCTTGGCTATTATGAGCGGTATCATGAAGAGTTTCCCGGGGGAAGCGATGTCACCGGTGAAATTGCCAAGGTCAGACTCATCCTGGCGAACAATCTGCTGTCTATTGTTGAAAATGATGGTGCCTGGATGCTCTGGACGGATCTTGCCAAAATTACCCCTGACAGGATCGGTATCTATCAGGCCATGGCCGATCTTCTCGAAACCCTCGGAAAATACAAAGAACTGCAGGAGGTGCTGCAGATTATCCACATACACAGACCCGGTAACATGGACGTCAGGTTGAAACTGTCGTCACTCTATTATCGTGGGCGATCATATCAGCGCTGTCTGGAAACGTTATATGAGATAAGAGACCAGGATCGACTGCCTGAGGATTATTTCCAACTCAGGCTGCGCTGCGAAAAACCTCTGAACAACGATCAGGCACTGCTAACCACGTATCTTGACTATCTCGATCATTATCCGGATGATGAAAACATACGGCTGACCGGCATCACGCTGAGCGGCAAGATCGGTGACGTCGCTGCGCTTAAGACATTTCTCGATGGCTATGTACGAGACAGTAGCAGGAGTAGTGAGCTGGACCGTACAATTTTCAAAGCAGGTATTGATGGTTACATCACTAATGAATTTCTGACGGAAGCGGATCGTCTCGTCTCCTCTATTTTGCAGAAACAGAAAATAGATACTGATACATATAATCTTTTTTCGCGAAAATCAGCGGAGATCATGTATCTGTTTAACAGGAAATTCGCAGCAGAACAGCAGCTGCGTATGACCGTGCTCAGGGATCATCATAATGCCGATACGTTTTTAGACCTTGCCGAACAGGCTATAAACAGTGAAGAGCTGCAAACGGCGCTTGCGTGGCTCGCCGGAGCTGAAAAAAACATGGCTGCAGGCCTGACTGAGCAGCGCAGCAGGCTGAGCTATTACCGTCTTCTCATCTATCGTGCCTCAGGCAAACAGTCGGCGATGCGTGAAGCTGCCCGGAAACATCTTGAATATCTCGAAGGGAAGACCGAAACGTTCAACCGCTGGGACCAGAAGATCTTTACAATACTTGCCGCTCATTATTATCGGAACCATTCCTATAAACTCTACCAGAAAACTGTTTCAAGCTACGGTGGTTATGTTCAAGACGGCACGATTGTTTCTGCCATGCAGCTGGTTTCAGAGTTTTCAGCAGGGCAGGGCAATGAGCGTTCCTGGAAGGAAATATTTGATACAAGTGCTGCTTCAGAACTTTTTGATCTCTATGAACTTCTCCTGCTTCTTAACGAGACAACCGTTGCAGAACAGGTGCTAGAGGATATTGAGAGAAGAATACCCACCTCGGTTCGACTCGAGATAGCACGTGCTGAACTTTATCTGCTGAAAAACTCTGGTAATATGGCCTTAGAGGTCTACCGCAACCTTTCAGCAGTGTATCCCGACGAAAGATTTTTTACTCATCAGGCGCTGATGATTGCAAAATCTGGTGTCGGTGGGGCAGACATGTCTTGGACAGAAGGGGATGACCTGGCTGCCGAATACCAGAAAACAAGCAGTATCGAGCGACGGCTCCTGGAAGCCCGGGAAGCATGGAGTGCAGATAATGAGACAGTTGCCCTGGAGCTCTACAGAAATCTTGAGTTGTCTTTAAAAGAAACGATCCAACCGCTGCTTGAACAGACGAAACAATTGAGCGGTTACCGCTCCAGCAGCGATGAATCTTTCTGGGACAGCTTTCTGGACTCAGGTGACGACACCGGAACCCTTGACCAGATCATGAGCAGTGCTTTTTTTGCAGCGAACCTTGACGCCGATATAACAATGCAGTCGGCCGAGAACTTCGAGACGTACCGGTGGCTCAAGATAGTTTCCAAAGAAAGAGAGGCGAAGCAGGCTCTCAATCAGCGAGAATTCTATCAAGCGGAAAAACGATATCAGGAACTTGTAGAAGAGGAAAATGTCCAGGATGTCAATGTTTACAGCGACCTGGCTACTGTTTACAGTCGCCTTGAGCGTTATGCCAAAGAGACGGAGTTGTTAGAAAAGATAAAAGAGCAGAAAGCCAGTTACCCGCAATTAAAAAGTGTCTTTGAAAAAAACATTAATCGCAGGCGGCCACAGTTATCATTTGAGAGTCTTTTTCGTGAAGAAGACGGGCGGAACAATGCCATCAATATAAAACAGCAATATCTGGGATTAGGTTTGAAGATCCAGCCCACACTCTACCAGGAAACCGGGTTTCAGGCAGGACGTTCCATTTATGGTGACAGCAGTGATAACTCCATCCTGACCAGTAACATTCTTGGCGCCCACTATGCCCTGTTTTTCGGAGATGAAGCAGCGCTGCACAGCAGATTCGGTTTTGAAGATATCAAGGAAGATGGAAACACCTACGTTTTTTATGATATCAAATTGTCAGGAAGACTCGCCGAGAGTGTGGAAGGGTTTGCCAGAATGGACCAGGAACTGGTCAGCGATACGGTACTATCACTTTCAGAAGGAATTTACAGGCGTGACGTGCAGGCGGGAATAACAATCGATTACCTTCCCAGCATTTTTCTCGGAATTGATTTTACCTATCGGGAGTACAGTGATGATAACGATGGCAAACGTTTTCATCTCTGGTCGTCCTATCGTCTTTTCAGTGACGTAAACAGTCTCGATGTCACCTATGATTATGTGAAAATGGAAAATTCCTTTGATTCCGATCAGCAGATTTCCGACCAGTCAGGTGTGACGACAAATGCCCCCGTTTACTGGAGTCCTGGAAATTACTGGAAGCACGGTTTAACCGCAAGAGTGAAAAGAGAGTTGTGGCCTCCCGGAAAGCGGCAGAGTGGTGACAGCTATGTGGCAGCCAAGTATGGGATAGGGTATGAGGTGGGCGATAATGTTATCCAACAGTTCGAACTCGATATTTTACTTGAAATTAGTACCCCGTTTTTATTAAAAGGTACTTTCATTTCTGATTGGTCAGGCGATTATAATCGAACAAAGGCGTTTGCAACATTCGTATATCGCTGGTAATCAGGTTTTTTGCTGCAGACCTGCTGATGTGTACCTGTTTCAGCAGGATTTTTTTATTTTGGAGGCGTACTGATGGTTGAAAGAATACCCATGTCGAAAACAGGGTTTTCCATATTGAAAGAAGAGCTCTATCAGCTTGAAAAGATAGACAGATTCGAGATTGCCAAAGCGATCGGTGTGGCCCGTGAGCACGGAGATCTCAAGGAGAATGCCGAATACCACGCAGCCAAGGAGCGGCAGGGGCACATCGAAGGGCGAATTCTGGAATTAAAAGATAAGCTGAGTCGGGCTGAAGTGATCAATTGTTCGGCGGTAAAGACGGAACGGGCAGTTTTTGGTACTGTGGTCAGCCTGTTGGATCTGGACACCGATGAAGAAATTACCTATCAACTGTTGGGCCCTGAAGAGGCAGATGTCAAAAAAGGCTCAATTTCCGTGCTTTCGCCTCTTGGCAAAAGTCTTCTTGGCAAGGAGGTCGGTGATGACGTTGTGGCTGTTACGCCCGGCGGTACGCGGGAATTTGAGGTTGTTGCGATTACCGCTTCGAAAATGGACTGAAATACACCGTTTATTTCGAGTCTCTCAGTAATCCGGATAGAAAGATCGTCAATACCTGGTTTACTGTCTCTTCAAGAGAGTAATTTGTTTCCAGTGATACCGTCCATACTCGAGAGACTTCATCGAGTGCGCCAAAAAATGCGCGCTTGGCAATACCCGGTAAGATATCACTTCGATAGATGTTCTGTTGCTGGCCTTCTTTGATTATGGTGGAGACAATGTTGAGGTAGTCCTGGAAGGTGGTGTTCCTGAACTCTTTGACAAGTTTATCGTTTTGCCGCAGTTCGACCTGAATTACCTCTGCCAGGTTTCTGTTTTTTTTCATGGCCGAGAGGTGGTGTCCGGCAAAAATTGCCAGCATTGTTTCCGGGTCTGTTTCATCGGCAATCGCTTTTTTTATCTGTTCAGTCAGTTTTCCAATTTCTTCCTCTAAAACTGACAGGAGAATATCGAATTTGTTGTCAAAGTAGAGATAAATTGTCCCGTCTGCTACTTTTGCCTCTTTGGCGATGTCGGAGATCCTGGCATTGAAAAAACCTTTTTTGGCGAAAACCTTGGTTGCGGCATTAATAATTTTTCCGTGTTTATTTACAGTTTTCATGGCCGGTGATGCTTAGAAACAAGAAGAGAACTCCGATGAATGACTATTCATTCATCTAATCTTTACCTGGCAGTTTGTCAATCTCAAATAGCGTTACTAACCCAGAAGAATAGTGGCAGGAAATTGAAAAAACGGGAAAGAAAAAATGACATAATGATTGTAAGATTCTACAGATTGGTTAGTTTCTGGCGTGATATGGTGTTTTTGTCATTAGTGCGATATGCAGGGTAAAACAGATCGATTTTACACGGAGGAATTATGAAAATTTTGGTTATCGGTTCAGGTGGTCGTGAACATGCTCTGGTGTGGAAAATTAACCAGTCAGAAAAAGTCTCAAAGATTTACTGTGCACCTGGTAACGCCGGGATAAAAAAGCTCGCTGAATGTGTTGATATTGAAGCAACTGATATTTCAAAACTGGTGGAATTTGCCAGGAATCAGGCAATAGATCTTACCGTTGTCGGACCTGAGTCTTCACTTGTTGAAGGTGTCGTCGATGCATTTGAAGGAGCGGGCCTGAGGATTTTCGGACCGAATAAAAGAGCTGCCGTTCTCGAGGGCAGCAAGGTCTTTACCAAGGAATTTCTTAAAAAGTACGAGATTCCCTCTGCCGACTTCAAGGTCTTTAAAGATCCGAAGAAGGCCAAGAAATACATAGATAAATGCGGTGCCCCGATTGTCGTTAAGGCAGACGGCCTGGCGGCGGGGAAGGGGGTTATTGTCGCCGCAACTGTTGAACAGGCGAAAGAAGCCGTTGATCTGATCATGAAAGCCAGAGCGTTTGGCTCTGCCGGGGAAAAGGTCGTTATCGAACAGTGTCTGCGGGGCGAAGAAGCTTCATTTATTGCCTTTACCGACGGAAAAACAATACTGCCCCTGCCCACATCCCAGGACCACAAGGCCATCTATGAAGGTGACAAGGGACCCAATACCGGAGGAATGGGAGCCTATTCACCAGCTCCTGTGGTCACCGATGAAATTGCCCGGTACGTGATGGACCGCGTTATGCTGCCGACAATCAGAGGGTTGGCAGCTGAGGGGATTGTTTACAAAGGTATGCTTTACGCAGGTTTGATGATTGACCGCGGTGACGTGAATGTCCTTGAATTCAACTGTCGTTTTGGAGATCCTGAGGCTCAACCGCTGTTGATGCGCCTTAAAAGCGATATCATCGATATCTTCAATGCGGCAATTGACGGAGTGCTGTCGACTGTCGAAATGAAGATTGACCCTCGGCCAACTGTTTGCGTGGTTATGTCATCAGGAGGTTACCCTGGTGATTATGAAACCGGAAAACAGATCAGAGGACTTGCAAAAGCTGCCACTGTTGACGGTGTTGAAATCTTTCACGCAGGAACAAGGCTTGTCAATCGCAGGATTTCCACAGCCGGCGGTCGTGTTCTTGGTATAACGGCGGTCGGTAAAGACCTGCATATGGCTATTCGACGTGCCTACAAGGCTGTTGGTGAGATAAGCTGGACGCAAGCATATTATCGAAGGGATATTGGAGCCAAAGCCCTGCAACGGGAAGAAAAACCACAGGCAGGTCCGCTTGTCGGCATATTGATGGGGAGTGATTCCGACCTGCCGGTCATGAGAGCTGCAAGCGATTTTCTGGCGGCCATGGGCATCCCCTATGAGATGACCGTTGCTTCAGCCCACCGCACGCCGGAGCGGGTAATGGAATTTACCCACGGTGCAAAGGAGCGTGGTATAAAAATAATTATCGCCGGTGCCGGCATGGCTGCGCATCTTGCCGGGGTCATTGCCTCGCATACCGACCTGCCGGTGATAGGGGTTCCGCTTGATGCCTCACCTCTTGGGGGGATGGATGCACTGCTTGCCACCGTGCAGATGCCTCCGGGCATTCCCGTTGCCACCATGGGCATCGGTAAAGCCGGAGCAAAAAATGCAGCGGTTCTTGCCGTGAGAATACTTGCCCTTGAAAACAGAGAGCTGGCGGCAAAACTCGTCGATTTTCGAAAGAAAATGGTGCTTGAAGTGAATGAAAAGGCAAAAAAAATCGTATCCTGAAATCATATCAGCCGATTCCCCTGATTGCAGTCAACACGCTGCTGCTGTAATCAGGGGCGGCGGCATCGTCGCTTTTCCAACCGAAACATATTACGGCCTTGGCGTGAATCCTTTTGACCATGAAGCGCTCAGGCGTCTTTTTGAAGTCAAAAAACGGCCGCGTTCAAAAGCGATCCTGGTAATCATTGATACCATTGAGCAGCTCTATCTGCTGGTTTCAGACTTTCCGGAACCTTTTAGAGCACTGACAAAGCAGTATTGGCCAGGCCCGCTGACGCTTATTTTTCCAGCACTGCCCGGGCTGTCGAAATTACTAACCGGCGATACTCAGACAGTCGGCATCAGGATGTCCTCAAGTAAGACGGCAACAGGAATCTGCAGGGCCTGCGGGTTTCCTGTTTCTGCAACCAGCGCCAATATCTCCGGAACGTCACCGTCGACCTGTGTAGACGATATCCTGCAGTATTTCGGCAGCAGGGTAGATCTTGTAATCGACGGGGGAAAGACTGCCGCAGCACAGTGCTCGACGATTGCTGCAGTGGAAGACGGTCGTGTGCGAATCATCAGGCCCGGTATGGTCACGATTCAGCCAGGCTGAAAGACAAGGTTTTTGAAAAATTACAGCTGCCGTAAAATGGTTTTCGCAGAGAGTTGCGCTGTCATCATCTGGTGAGTTGACGATATTTAATGCGTCGCGGCTGATCGGCATCCGCCCCCATTCTTTTTTTCCGGTCACTTTCGTAGTCACTGTAGTTGCCTTCAAACCAGACTGCTTCAGAATTACCTTCAAAAGCCAGGATATGGGTGGCGATTCTATCGAGGAACCAGCGATCGTGGCTGATAACGACCGCGCAGCCGGCAAAGTTTTCCAGTGCTTCTTCGAGCGCCCGGAGGGTATTGACATCAAGGTCGTTGGTCGGTTCGTCGAGCAGCAATACATTGCCTCCCTCTTTGATCATCCTGGCAAGATGAACCCTGTTTCTCTGCCCTCCTGAGAGAAGACCGACTTTTTTCTGTTGATCGGATCCGGAGAAATTGAATTTGGCGACATAGGCACGACTGTTCACCTCTTTTGTCCCGAGCCACACGCTGTCCTGGCCTTCGGAAATTGCCTCCCAAATCGTCTCATCGGGTTTGAGTGTTTCGCGTGACTGGTCAACGTATGAAAGTTTGACGCTTTCTCCAAGAACGATCGTTCCCTCGTCAGGCTGTTCCTGTCCGGTGATCATTTTAAAAAGCGTTGACTTACCGGCACCGTTTGGCCCGATAACGCCGATAATTCCACCAGGGGGCAGCGTGAAATTCATGTCATCAACGAGCATGCGATCTCCGTAGCATTTTTTAACCGCGGTCGCCTCAATCACTTTTTTCCCAAGCCTCGGGCCGGGTGGTATGAAAAGTTCCAGGTCCTTGGCGAGGGTATCACTTCCGGCGGTGAGCATGTTTTCATAGGAACTGATCCTGGCCTTGGATTTACTCCGTCGTCCTTTCGGGGACATTCGTATCCACTCAAGTTCGCGTTTCAGTGTCTTACGCCGGTCACTTTCATGTTTTTCCTCTACTTCCAGCCGTTTTTCTTTCTGTTCAAGCCAGGAAGAGTAGTTTCCTTTCCAGGGGATACCAAGGCCCCGGTCAAGTTCGAGAATCCAGCCGGCAACATTGTCGAGGAAATAACGATCATGGGTAACGGCAATAATTGTTCCGCTGTATTCCTGGAGATGGCGTTCAAGCCAGGCGACAGATTCTGCGTCCAGGTGATTGGTCGGTTCATCAAGCAGCAGGATGTCCGGTTTTTTCAAAAGGATCCGACACAACGCAACCCGTCGCTTCTCTCCGCCGGAAAGGATTTCGCACCTGCTTTCCGGGGGTGGACATCTGAGTGCGCCCATGGCCATTTCCAGACGACTGTCCAAGTCCCAGGCCGAGGCTGCATCGAGTTTATCCTGGACTGCAGCCTGTTGTTCAATGAGCTCCTGCATTGCCTCATCGCTCATGGGTTCGGCGAATTTCTCATTGATTTCATTGAACTGCTGCAGCAGGTCCACTGTTTCCTGTACACCTTCTTCCACTATTTCCTTTACCGTTTTCTTCGGGTCCAGTTCAGGTTCCTGTTCCAGGTAATCGATGGTAAAACCGGGGGAAATAACGGTCTTTCCATCAATCTCGGTATCGATACCTGCCAGTATTCTCAACAGCGTACTTTTTCCGGAGCCATTGAGGCCGATAACCCCGATTTTCGCACCATAGAAATAGGAAAGTGAAATATCCTTTAATACCGGTTTGTTGTCGTAAAATTTGCTGACCTTCATCATCGAATAGATGATTTTCCGGCTTTCGCCGTTATCTGTTGCCATATCAGTATAGTTCCGTGTTAAGGATAAGAGATTTGAAAAAAGCGGCCAAGGTTGATGTTATCAGAGATAATTTAAAACATTTCAATAGCTGAAGGCAAGGATATCGAGCAAGGTTTTTATAACTTTGTCGCGACGAGCTGACAGCCTGTGACTTTAAAATGAAAAAGGGAGCAGCCGGATTCCTCCGTTTGCTCCCTTCTACGAAGAGGTTTTTCTATGTTAGTTATTCAGGCATAAGGATCGGGCAGTCACATTCCGGATCGCTGATATTGAGCAGCAGGAATTTGACATCATAGCCATTATCGATGAGTTCACGGTAGGCAAGGTCAGCACGAGCACCGGTGGAACAGTGAATGAAAACGCGTTTGTCTTTCGGAATCTCATTCATTCGCTTGGGTACTTCATCAAGCGGAATGTTGACGGTGTTCGGAAAGATACCGAGTTCTCTGATTTCATCAGGGGTACGGGCATCGATAACGTAGGTGTCAGGCAATTCACCCAGAACCGCCTTTCTGAACTCTTCAACGGAGACTTCACCTTTGCCGAGCTTGCGGACCCATTTGATTTCAGTGGTGTAGATCGGTCCCTGCTCGATTTTCCCCCCGGAGGCGACCCAGCCCTGGTAGTTGCCGATAACCATGGCGACCGTATTGAAACCTTCATCTTTCAGGTCTTCATAGGCATCAAGCACATCTTCTGAATTGTCGCTGTACAAGACGACAGGCGCATTACGGGGGATGTCGTCGATTCGTTCTTCAAGCTGTTCATAGGTGACATTGATTGAGCGGGGAATACGGCCTTTGATCGCAGCACCACCTTCGCGTAAGTCAAGCAGAACGATATTGCCTGTGGCAACATATTCGTTTGAGGCATAGAGGGGGTATCCCTCATCGCTCCAGGCGGGTTCTCCAGCCAGGAAGGCACGTACATTGGTATAGCCAAGTTTCTTCGCCAGACCGGCGTTTTCAGTTGACATCCCTCAGGTGTAGCCTCCGCAGTAAAAGATGAGCAGCTTGTTCTTGTCCTTCGGAAGCACTTTTGCTTTTTGCTCTTTCAGCATCGGTACCGGGATGTTGATCGAACCCGGCAGGTGTCCCTGGTTGTATCGCATTTCAGGCCTGGCGTCCACCAGCGTAAGCGGGGCATGGTCCTGAAGCAGTTTGAACAACTCGTCCACCTCGATCTCGGTTACCCCTTCAGGGAGTTTGGCGAGCTTGGGTTCGACAACGGTTGCAAATTTGTCATCGCCGCGCTGTTCCCAGGTGATGATTGCCGCTTCACCTTTTTTGGCAAAGTCCAGCCCTTCAGTGTTGTCATCGAACCTGAGCATCATGGTTTTAGCTGCATCGCCTTTTCCGACAGTAATGGAAATGGTTTTAGCTTTGTTGGATCTGCCGACGATGGGTCCCTTGAAAACATTTGCGTCTTTGTTTTCAGCTGCAGCAACTGCCGGCTCGGCAGTTTTGGCTGTCTGAGATACGTTTGCACCGCAGCCGTAGAGTGAAAATGAGAGCATGACAGCTGCTGCTATCAAACTGAGAAAACGTTTGTTCTTCATGGATGCCTCCAGAGTTTTTGGTTTAGAGTTTGCTGCTGCTTGCAGGAATAATAGTGCATGATGCCGTACATAACAACAGCATTCAGTAAAATAACTAATAAGTTTAAAAATTAAATAGTAAGATTTCAACCTTTAATTTCAAATATACTGCAATCTCGATCGCCTGTGACTGAAAATTAGTGCCTCAGCTATTAAAGGGTGGGAGTGTGTCTCGGTTTACGAAGTGACGGGAAAGTGTGCAGCATTCAAACGGGTCTTTACTGCCGGTTACTTCTCGAATGGAGTGCATTCCCCACGTTGCAATACCCATGTCAACCGCGGCTACGCCAAGCTGTGAAGACGTCAGGGGGCCAATCGTACTGCCGCAGGGCATATCACTTCTCATGACAAAATCCTGACACTGGACCCCGCTTTCGGCAGCTAGTATTCTGGGAATTGAGGCAGTGATACCGGTTGTGCAATAGCGTTGACCTGCATTAATTTTAATTACCGGTCCACAGTTGAGAATCACCTTGTGGTCCAGGTCACCGCTTTCCTGGTAATTGGGGTGAGCGGCATGAGCGTTGTCAAGTGAGAGGAGAAACGAATTATGCAGGCTGATCAGCTTTTCCTGGTCGGTAGCAAATAGACGAGACAGGATTGACAGCAGAAAATTACCGAGTGCGCCGCTGTTTGTCCTTGAACCAATCTCCTCGTGATTAGAACAGATGAGAAGCGCGTTTGTCTGGTCGCCGGCATTGATGAGTGACTGGAGGCCGACAAAGCAACTGAGAAGATTGTCAAGCCGTGGGCCGGCAATAAATTCGTTATTGACACCAAAAAAACAGGGTTTGTTTGGATCGTAACAGAAGAGGTCGAACCCGTTGATCCTTCCGGGGGAATCTTCCGGGTATTCTTTTATCAGTTGGTCACGCACGATTGCTTCGAGTTTCGGCAGCTGATTATTTACAGATTGAGCAAGAACCGGTGACAGGTGGGTCTGAGGATTGAGTTTTCGGCTTTCATCAGCATCTTTGTTGAGATGAATTGCCAGGCTTGGAATATACAGAAGTGGGTTTTGGAAATCGATGAGTCCATTCTTGTGAATGTTTTCAGAGGTTGTATAGGAGACGCGGCCTGCAAGAGACAGTTCGCGGTCAAACCAGGTATTCAGAAGGGCTCCGCCGTATTTCTCGATACCGGCGACAAGATACGGTTCGCAGCTGCTTTTTCTATTTGGTTTTACCTGCAAAGATGGGCTGTCGGTATGCGCCCCAATCATCCTGAAGCCTGAGGCAAGAGTCGTCTTGTTACCGATTGTAAAAGCAATGAGCGAGCCGTTTCTGATACAAACGTAGCGCCTGCCGGTTTCTATGTTCCACTCCGTGCCTTCATCAAGACGTGTGAACTGATGTCGGGAAAGTTCTTCTGCAAGGGTGGCCACAGCATGGTAGGGCGTAGGGGTTCTGCTGATAAATGAGAACAGGTCCTCATTGAATGTTCGGGTGTCCATCTGTCAGCTCCGTGAGTAAAATGTGTGTAGTGACGAAAAAAAACGGTGATTTAAAATAGTTGAAAAATGGTGGCTTTGTGCAAATCTGCATGCAAAAATGGGATGTACCGGTGAACGCCGGGACGCATAACGGGAACTGGTGTTTATTGATATTTCTCCTTCAGGTCATAGAGGGTGTCAAGGTAATAATCCCTCATTTTCAGATCAATTTTACTTGATTCAATTTCATCAATCAACCCGTTCACCGATGATTTAATCTCAATCCCGTATTTGTTACGGCCCTGACGATTGGCGTTTTCTATCGCCAGGATGGCATAGAAATTCACGACCATCCGTGACATGGAATCACGTCTGAAAAGATACAGCCTGCCACCCATGGTGTTGAGAAAGAACCCGGAATACAGATAGACTGATTCAGGGGTGACGTTGAGGTTGAAATGTTTTTCCAGGCATGGTGGCTGCTGGGTAAGTTCGTAAAAGTCTGCAAGTGTCTGCTCGAATGTCGCTTTTTCACGATCGAGGATTCCTTTCAGGACAAGTATGTTTTTTTTACCGATAATCCTGAAAAAGTGGGCGGTATTCTGGAGAATGGTAAACAGGTCGTTGGTTTCCCCGGTCACAATTGGTGGGTTGTCCGCGAGTCGCTGGATGAGTAATGGAAAATACGTGCTGCTTTTTTCGCCCAGGGCAAATGCCTGAATATAGTCACGGTTGTCCAGGCGCTCAAAAAAAGCATCGATATTGGCCGCCTTTTCCAGGCAATCCGGGTCGGCAGCATTCGTTTCGGAGGGCGTGATACCTGCAGCCGTTTCCTGGAAACTGGTCTCCGAAGCTGATGCATCTTTTTCCGCACTGATTGATTCGTCGATCTGCTGCTGTGATTCTGAGACGGCAAGGCCGGCTGAAGGAGGTGTTGTTGTCTCGACAAGATCAGATGAAACAGGTTCTTTTTCCAGATCTTTCTGCGGAAAAAGAAAATAGAGAGAAACAAAAACAAGGACAAGGAGGATGAGCAGCAGCAGTATGATATCTTTAAATGTCCGGCGCTTTATCCTTCGCTGGGGTCCGTTTTTCTGTTCTGCCATTGTGAGCCGTTGCGTTTTGTTGTTAGTATACCGGTAGTTAATTCCCAGACACTATACTTTGTGGGTTGGTATAAGTCACGAGGGAAATAACGTTTCAGGAATAATCAAAAGTATTTATTTCATGAATGATTTTTAGCGGTAAACAGCTTTTCTCCTGGGTGGTCAAATAGTATTGGACTTACCTTTTATACTTGACGCCAACAGACGAAAACACTATTGTAGGCGACTGTTTTAATGCTGGAATGTCATTCTTTTCTGACAGCAAAAAGGTTTTAATACATTAAACAACATTACTTGGAGGAATAAACATGACTATCTGTGTCGTTGGCCATTCTAACCCGGATACTGATTCGGTAACTTCCGCTATTGCTCTCAGCGCCCTTTTGAACGCCCAGGGACAGGACGCAAAGGCATGCATGCAATGTGATGCCGCTAACTTGAATCCTGAATCCAAGATGGTTTTGGATCGTTTCAGCCTCACTGCACCTGAAAAAATTTCAGATGCATCCGGAAAACAGCTTGCCCTCGTTGACTTCAGTGACATAGCCCAGGGACCTGCCAATCTTGCTGACGCAGAGGTTGTCACCATTGTTGATCACCACAAAATCGGTGATGTCACCACCAACAATCCGATTCTCTTTCGTGCAGAACCTGTCGGTTGCACAGGTACTGTTTTAAACAAAATGTTTAAAGAATCGGGCGTGGCTATTCCTCAGAATATCGCCGGCGGCATGCTGGCCGCTATCCTCAGTGATACAGTCAATTTCAAGTCACCAACCTGTACCGATGACGACAAGGCAGCGGTTGCCGATCTCAAGAAGGTGGCCGGTGTTGATGACACTGAAGAGCTTTTCATGGAAATGCTCAAAGCTAAATCCTCCGTTGCCGGTGTTCCTGCAAAAGATCTGCTTTTCCGTGATTACAAGGACTTTGACATGAAGGGGAACAAGGTTGGCGTCGGACAACTTGAACTTGCCACTCTCGAGCAGGTCGCCGATATTCGTAATGATCTCGTAAAAGCAATGGAAGAGGTAAAGGCAGACGGACGTCATTCCGTACTTTTGATGTTGACCGATGTCGTCAAAGAGGGAACCGATCTTGTTGTCCTTTCTGATGACCCGGCACTTATTGAAAAAGCCTTTGAGGCAAAGCTGGAAAACGGTTCCATGTGGATTGACGGCATGATGAGCCGAAAAAAGCAGACCGTACCGAATCTCCAGAAT
Organism: Desulfocapsaceae bacterium; assembly: GCA_963675545.2. Classification (GTDB taxonomy): domain Bacteria; phylum Desulfobacterota; class Desulfobulbia; order Desulfobulbales; family Desulfocapsaceae; genus MADRE3. Next base: position 4,313,336 of record CAXXRX010000002.1, on the reverse strand, counting down.
GTATTTGGCTGCTAATTAATACGTACCTGTCTGTTTCACACGGCCGGACCCCTGACGGATCCGGCCGTGTTTTTTCCAGCAGTTTAATTTTTTACCGAATCGATAATTTTTCGTATTTCAAGGTCTTCCGGAGTTGCCGGAGTGAGCGGGATAATGGCCGTGGAAAAAGAGCTTGCCGAGGCCGGTGCTGAAGCCGTTTCAATTGTTGCCTCGAGCTGCTTTATCTGCTCGTCCACGTCGATTTGTTTCTGTTCAAGAGCGGCTTTCTTGCGCTGGTAGGCTGAGTTGTCTTTCTCCCTGATCCGCTTCAATTGAATGAGCTGTCTCGTTATTGTCATCTGGTTGTTTCTCAGGGCGAGCAGTTTTTTCACATGATCTTCACCCCATGGCTGTCCATTCCAGTTTACCGACAGCCGGCCAAGATATTTTCCCTGGTCTGCAGTCTGGACAAAAAGTGCGTGTTTGCTGACAAATCCGTTAACATTTCCTTTTTTCCGGTCCGCCCCAACGATGATTTTAACATCAGGGAATTCACTGCTGATCTTTGTGACAGCACTGTAAGGAAGGGTTGTCAACAGGATGACAAGGTCATGGGCTAAGGCCATGGACGGCAGCAGCTGCTCCAACTCAGGTTCCCAGTTCCTGATGACAATGTCACTGTATTGCTGTTTGCCGATATCGGTCAGAGCGATCACCCCGATTTTCAGACCCGCTCTTTCTATTGACCGGAACGGGGGGAACGTCCTTGTTCCATCATGGTCATAAATATTTGCAGAAATCCACGGCAGTCCCGCAGACTCATTTTCCCTGAGAAACTCAACACCTGCTGCCAGATCAAGCGGGCCGACAGCAACACCATCGTATGCCATTTTTCTGTAACTGTCGGTAATTGCCCGGGCACCTGCACGTTCACGGTCTGCCTGGCTGTCCACTACCGCCTTCCTGAAAAGGAGGTTTCCGGAATCTAAAAGCAGATACGGCGTTTGCTGTTTTTGGGAGTATTCCTGGATCTTGTAGGCTTTTTTGGGCAGACCGCCCAGTTTACTCGAACCTCAACCGCAGCTGTCAAGCTCGCCGATAGTGTTACCGGAGAAAAATACGACAAAATCGCTGCCGTTATCTTCTGCGGCAAGAGCGTGAGCCGGCAGCAGCATAAAAACAAAGATGAGCAGAGGGGCAAAAAATCTTTGACCTATTAGTTTGCAGTTAATCATTTTTTTGAATTTCTCTGTTTAAGTATTTTTCTCCACCTGGCAAGGCGTTCCCCGACAATTGATTCATAGCCGTTATTTGTCGGTTGGTAGAAAACGCTTCCTTCCAGTTCCGGCGGTAAGTGATCTTGTTCGACCAGCGCGTCTTTATGATCATGGGCATAGTGATAATTTTTACCGTATCCAAGTTTTTTCATCAGTGCTGTTGGTGCATTTCTTATATGCAGCGGAACCGGGAGGGAACCTGTTTTGCCGATGCAGGCCTTTACCAAATTTGCAGCCGAGTACACACGATTGCTTTTGGGTGCGGTGGCGAGATAGACAACTACCTGGGCAAGGGCCAGTTCGCCTTCCGGAGATCCCAGCGAATTATAGGTGGTCCAGCCGGCATTGGCCTGGACCAGTGCCTGCGGGTCGGCTATCCCGATATCCTCAGAGGCAAAACGAATAAGGCGTCGGGCGACATAGAACGGGTTTTCACCGGACTCCAGCATGCGGTAGAACCAGTACAGGGAGCCGTCGGGGTCTGAATCTCGAAGGCTTTTGTGTAGCGCCGAAATCAGATTATAATGCTCATCGCCGCTTTTGTCGTAACGAAGTGCCTTTTTCTGTGATGCTTCCTGCAAAGTATCTGTTGTTATTGTGTAGCTGTTGTCTGCTGACTCCTGATGAATGACGAGAGTAGCTGCAATTTCGAGAATGTTCAGACAATTACGGGCGTCACCATCGGCCAGCTCAATCAGCAGTTGGCGTACGTCTTCCGGAACGCTTATTTCATAAGTCCCCAGACCATTGACAGTATCTTCGAGGGTTCGGCTGATAATGTTGTTGAGATCATCGGCAGAAAGCGGCTGGAGGACAAGTACCCGGCAGCGGGATAACAGCGGAGCAATTACCTGGAAGGAAGGATTTTCAGTGGTGGCACCGACTAGGGTGAAGAGTCCGCTTTCAACATGAGGGAGAAAGGCATCCTGCTGGCTTTTACTGAAGCGGTGGATTTCATCTACAAAGAATATCGTTTTGGCACTGCTGTCAGAATTTCTACGTTGCTCGGCCTCACTGACAAGTTTTCGAACATCCTTGACTCCGGCCAGTACCGCAGAAAAAAAAACAAAAACGGCACTGAGCGATTGGGCGATGATACGGGCAAGACTCGTTTTTCCGGTACCCGGCGGCCCCCAGAGAATCAGCGACGGAATAGCACCGGACTGGAGCAGTTCCCTGAGCATTTTGCCGTCACCCAGCAACTGTTCCTGCCCGAAAAAATCACTCAATTGTACCGGCCTCATGCGTTCTGCAAGTGGCATACTGTTATCGAGTGGCGACCTGTGGTTCATCATGCAATGCGTGAGCGTAGTGAATAGAGCATACTATGCCGGCCCGGAGGAACAGACATAACTGGTAGTACCGACGGTAACGACATCTCCGGAGTTCAGCTGTTTGCCTCTTTGATATTCATATGCTCCGTTGACGCGTACTTCACCGCCGGCAATCAGGGATTTGCCCTGAACGCCATCAGAGACGATCGAAGCACGCTTGAGAAACTGGCCGAGCCTGATCGGAAATCTGGAAACAACAACAGGTACCGTCTTCATGAGTTCGTTATTCTTTTCTTCAGCTTAGCATCATTGACCGGTATACGGCAAATAAAACAGCGGTGTGCAACTCAGCGTCAATCTACCGATATTATGATAGGTAACAATTTAATACAAAAAATGCTCAAAGTTATTGTGATTGTTGTGATTGATTTGTTATTAGATTAGATTGAAACTGGTAGGTGGAAGCAGAAACAGGTGCTGAAGCTGCAAAAGATGCCATGCAAACACGGTAGATACGTTTCAGACAATCTACAAAACGGAGTTATTTCAACAAATGGAGGATCTATAATGATTCGGGGACTGATTAGAATTCTTTTATTGTGCGCACTGTCTGTCGGCAGTTTACTGGTCTTAAATGGCTGTACCTCAAAATCAGCATCACCGACGCCTACGGAAATGACACCGATGTCCGTGTCAGTCGGAAGTTTTGATGATATCAATCTACCGCCCGAAATGAAATGGAACAGCAAAAACAGCATTGCCATAAAGACAGAATCATTTCGAGGTGGAATTTTCGAATACAAAGGCAAGGTAGAAATGAATTCTCTGAAAGACTTCCTTGTTACATCAATGGCCAATAATAACTGGAAACTTGTCGGCGAAGCATCGTCAAACGATGTGATGATTGCCTTTATCAAGCCTAACAAGACATGCATGGTCACTTTGGAAGAAGGGTTCGGGGGAAAACTGGGTACAACATATCTGAAAATGTATATTACCGACGATCTCGAGGCAGGAAAACGTCTCAATCCATTTGGCGAACCGGTGAGCAACTAAAGCAGCGATTATTTGCCCATCAACAACATAACGCATCCCCGGTATGATCGCGAGAAATCGATGGTGCCGGGTATGCGTTGTTCACCTGTCGGGGCCTGTCGACCTGTCTTCCCGACGTGTCCGGACCTTTCATTGTACTCACGATTTTTCTCATTTCTCCAACTATATTTTTCTGCATAACGCTTCATCTTGCCCAGTTTTTGCTGTACTATTGTGAATGTAAAAACATCTTTGCTGACAGGATCGGGGTAAAACTGAGTTCAGGCTTGATTTGCTTATGGTTGACATGTACGAGAGACAGCAGCGGGCGCTTGCCAAGGCTAAACAGGTATTGCTGGATGCCGAGAAGGCCCGCTCACAGGACAGAATCGGCCGCCTGCTTGAAAAGCTGCTTTCCGGTGAGCTCGAGTTGCTCAAAGATCGGGAGTTTACCGAAAACCTGGGTCCGTATGTGTCTCAGATGTACCATGATGGCCGCCGGCCTGACGTGATTGCACTGCTTGCCCGGTTTGACGGATACATCACCGATAATGACCGGCAGATACGTGAAAACAGCGTTTCCGTCCTGTCAAAATTCTCGACCTCCATAAGCGACACCAATGATCTTGAAATTCTCCATGCGGTATTTCTGCAGTTTGTCTGCTGGTTGGAGTTTGAGACTGAGTATATACGTGTCTTCGGTGTTGCCTGCAACCAGGCACACAAACTGACACAGCGGTTGCTGAGCGACGACAAATACTGGCAGGAAACATTGAAACTGACTACCGTCGTTGATGACATCGGCTCCGGCAGGCAGGAAAAAAGCGACGATATTTGCGGAACCATTACAAAGCTGCAGGAAAGTCTTGCAACAAAAGATTCGCTTGAAAAACTGGTCCGACGTTATCTGTCGGATACAGTTGAAAACAGTCGGATTGCCGCTTCAATCTTGACAACGCTTGGACACCGGTCGACAATTTATCTTGTCAACCAGCTCATGCACTCAAAGGACAAGAATGTCAGGCTGCAGCTGGTCAAACTGATTCCCGGAGCCGGGGCTTCAGTTGTCCCGATATTGCGTGATTGCCTGGACAAGAGTCCTCCCTGGTTTGTTATCAGAAATGTTATTTTTATTCTCTCCGAACTCAATGACGAAGCATATTACCCGATCGTCGAGCCATATCTCTGTCACCGGGATATCAGGGTTCAGCAACAGGCGTTGAGCTGTATTATCAAAATTAGTGGAGATCATTTGCAGGAACGCTTGATTGCTGCTCTGAAATCTGTTCACGAGGAATTGAAAATAAAGATTGTCATGCAACTCGGCCAGGCTGGGGATGATTACACACTCGTGAGCGCCTTTGTGGAGCTGCTGCAGCTGCGCTGGACGTTTATGGAAGAATGGTCCACCGAACTGGTCGTGAAGCTCTGTATTGCACTGAAATCCTCGCCGAGTAAAGAAGCTGTTGAAATATTGCAGGAGATTGTTGAGGAGAGAACAAACGATTCCGACCCGACGAACCCGATAACAGTCGCCGCCCGTGAAACGCTCACTATCATAGAACCGAAATACCGCCATGACATCCAGGCTTTTCTTGAAATCGGTACTGATGACGGTACTGCGCTCAGACAGTCATCCGCCCAGAGGGTAGAACAGAGCATAGAATCACATATTGCCCGGGGCGAGTTGGAAAAGGCCGGTGATAAACTGTTTTCCAATGGTGTCAATGCAGCTCGAAACAAGGATTTTATAACTGCCGAGACACTCAGAGACAGATTGCTTGAACTCAATCCTCTTGCTTTGTCAGAGGTTATCAGGCTCGGAGAAATTATTGAGGAGGAGAAAAGTTCAACAGTCAATAATCACCATATTGTTGTCTGGAGCGGTCTCTATGAAAAAATGAGTACCGAGGAGTTCAATGCACTGTATTACGCGATGAGACAGGAAAGTTACGCTGTAGACGAGGTGATTGTGCGTGCCGGTGATAATGATCCGAGCCTCTATTTTGTCAATTCCGGTACCGTTACCCTTTCCTGCCGGTGCGGGAAGAAGGAAACATTCCTCAAGCGTCTTCAGCCGGGCGAAGTTATCGGTGTCGGCCCCTTTTTCTCGGTTTCAGTATGGACCGTGTCGATGACTGCTCAGGCAGCCTCTCAGATCCATGTACTTTCAAGGCAAAAATATCTGGAATTGAAGAAGGACCATCCCGGCCTCGAGAAAAAACTTGAGAACTTCTGTACAATCTGCGACACGGTTCCTGAACTTCTCAGGATGTCGGGCTCCGACAGGCGTGAATCAGCCCGTTATTCAATAACGGTCATGGTGCGGAACATACTTCTTGACCCCTATGGCAATGCCGGTAAGCGGGCATTCAGAGGTGAGCTGATAGATATCTCCAGAGGGGGGCTCTGTTTTTCAATTAAAATCTCGAGCACAAACAATGCCAGGCTGCTGCTCGGCAGACAGATTGTTACAGAGATTACCCTCGGTGACGGGAATATTCTCAAGTGCTTCGGCATTATCGTTGGTGTCAAGTTCCATGAACAGGAGACACAGAGCTTTTCCGTGCATGTCAAGTTCTACAGGAATCTCGATCAGGTGGACTTTAAACAGGTCATAAATCTTGAAATATAGCACGCCTAGTAAAGCGTTTAGTGCCAAGCGCGCTTCAGGACTCGGCATGGTAACATAGCTCCTGGATATAGAAAGGAAACTTCGTGGGAAGAGTATTGAAAATCCGGGATCTGCACATCGCTGTACCGCTGGCCCTTGCTCCGATGGTAGGGTTGTCACATTCGGCCCTGAGATCACTTGTAGCTGAAATCGGCGGAGCAGGACTGTTTTTCACCGAGATGCTGTCCGCCAAGAGGCTGCCTGCTGAAAACGAAACGGTTTCTCCTTTTTTGGTGCGGGGCTCTGACGAATATCCTTTGTTTTACCAGATATTCACGTCTGACGAAAAAGAAACGGATGCAGCAGTTGAGCGACTTGACCGGCTTGATGCCCAGGGAATTGATGTCAATCTCGGCTGCCCCGCTCCCCAGCTCAAGAGAATGGGTGCCGGTCAGGAACTATTTAACCAAAGTAGTAAGGTTGTCGCAGTCATCAATCGCTTGCGGAGTCGGACGAACCTCCCGTTGAGCGTAAAAATACGCCTGGGTGAGACGGAAAACAGCGTTAACCTTCTTGCCTGCTGCAAGCTGTTTGAAGACCTGGGTGTTGATCTCATAACAATTCATGCCCGGCTGAACTACGAAAAATTTTGTCGAAAACCGCGCTGGGCCATGATTGCACCGATAGCTGAACATTTGTCAATACCCGTTATCGCCAATGGTGGTATATTCAGTGTCAGTGATGCCAAAAGATGCCTGGAGCAGTCAGGTGCGGCCGGTTTGATGATCGGCAGAGGTGCTGCCCGACACCCCTGGCTGTTCAGGGATATTGCACGTGAACTCTACAACGTCGAGTCGGTCATTGAGCCTTTGACCGGAAGGGGCGCATATCTGCGCTTCACTGCCTTGTTGTATGAGCGCTTCAGGTCCGAAAAAAGGCTTGGCAGGTTGAAACAGTTCACCCACTATTTTGCAGCCAACTATCAATTTGGTCACCAGCTGGCCTCTGCTGTTCAAAATAGTTTTTCAATGGAGCACGCGAACGAAATAGCAATGGAATTTTTCGGTAAGGCTGCCTAAACATTTACAGGGAGGTTATTATGATTGATTTGGTAAAAAAAGCCATGTTCACCGGTATTGGAGTGATGTCTCTGACCAAGGAAAAGGTTGAAGAGCTGGCGGCTGAATTTGTGGAGAAAGGCAAATTATCGGAACAGGAAGGAAAAAAACTGGTAGATGAGATGATGAAGCGCTCCGAAGAGTCAAAAGATGAGGTGAAAAAACAGATCGAACAGGTGGTTCAGACCACCCTTGGGAAAATGGATATTGTCACGAAGTCGGATCTAAGGGAACTGAAAGACGAGTTGGCAGCATTGAAAGATTTAATGAAAACTGCAGAATAATAAAAGAATTGGGAGCTGTACTCAGGATGTAAACAACTTCTGCCGGAACCTGCTGATAAACGAGGCAAGTTCCGGCAGACCGAGTGCCTGCAGGACGCCGACGTAGATAAGGACTGAGCCGAGCACCAGGGCTGTAAGAAGAATGATCTGCAGGGAAAAGGAAAAAGTCGCGAGTCCGTGCAGATACCTGAAAGAAAAGACGAGAAGTACCGACATCACAGCGCTGGCTGCCAGGATCTTTACCACTCCCTTCAGCAGTAAACCGAGCTGGAATCCCTTTGTCTTGATATACAGAACGATCACCAGAAAGATAAAATTGATAACCATCGTTGCCGAGGTTGAGAGTGCAATCGCCTTGTGCTGAAAGGCGTCAATTGTCAGCGATATGATCAGCACATTGGCGGCTATGGCCATAAAGCTTGCAATGACCGGATAGCGTGTCGCGTTGATTGCATAGTAGACCGGAACGATGACCTTATTAGCGGCGTAGGCGAACAGCCCGGTGGCATAAAGAGACAGTGCCAGAGCGGTTGCCCTGGTGTCTTCAGCGGTGAAGGCTCCGTGTTCAAAGATAATCCTGACAATAGGTACCGAAAGGATTATCAGACCACAGGTTGCCGGTATGGTCAGGCAGAAGACCATCGTCAGTGACGAGACAAATGTCTGTTTCATTTCAGTGAAGTTCTTCTGGGCGGCATACCTGGCAAGAACCGGGAGTGCTGCAATGGAAATGGCCACACCGAACAGACCTATGGGCAATTGCACGAGCCGGAACGCATAATTGAGCCAGGAGACCGACCCCTCTGCACAGGAGGAAGCAAACCTGGTGCCAATGAAAATATTGATTTGTGTTGCCGAAAGCCCGATTGTCGCCGGAATCATTAATCTGAGAATCCGGATCAGGCCGGAGTCCCTGATGCTGATATGCGGTGTGAAGTGGAATCCGGTACTCCTCAATGTGGGCAGCTGGACAGCCAATTGCAGGAAGCCGCCGATGAGGGTGCCGAAGGCCATTCCCACGATCGGCTGATAACCGTATTCAGGGAGGATGAAGACAAGCGAAGTCCCACCGACTATTGATCCGAGGTTGAAAAAGCTCGAGGCCAGTGCCGGGACAAAAAATCTGCCGCGGGTGTTGAGCATGCCCATGACAACAGCAGACAGCGAGATGAACAGAAGAAACGGCATCATGATCATTGTCATGGTCGTCGTTAATTCTGTTTTCCCCTCCTGGCTGCTGTAATCAGCTGCTATCAGATTGACAATGAAATCTGAGAAATACATTCCCAGCAGAACGAGACATGACACTGCTACTGCAAAGAAACAGAGTACATTTGAGGCGAGCAGCCAACTCTGTTCTCTGGAACGATTTGCATCATAATCTGAAAAAACGGAAACAAAAGCCGCCGACAGTGCTCCTTCGCCGAAAAGATCCCTGAGAAGGTTGGGGATTCGAAAAGCGACGACAAAGGCATCATAGGCGTATCCGGCCCCGAAAAGTCCGGCAAAGATCTGTTCCCGGACAAGTCCGAGCACTCTGCTGAACAGCACCGCAATGGAGACCAGTGCGGCAGATTTGGCAATTTTTTCTGATGGTTTCACAGTGTCGTTCTTAGAACGCAATATACCGGGTTTTCATAGCGAGAAGTAGAATGTACGATGCTGCGTGATCGAACATACCCACTAAAAAAAAAATATGCCAGTCAATCCTGTATTGCAGGAGGTGCCTGAAACCGTGTGGAGGTAAAAGCCTACAAAAACGCAGCCGGTCGTTTATGAAGCTTGACTTTATAGCGTTTGAGTTGAATATATGGTGTGTGCTTTTGGGCGGAGCCTGTCTCAACCAGTCATGTAATCCAAACTCATTGATTGAGTTTACTAACAGAAGATCTTGAGGAGAAACAGATGCAGGATACAAGTATGGTCAGAAATGTGGCAATTCTAGGACATGGAAGTAGTGGCAAATCATCTTTGGCCGAGGCCATGCTTTACACTGCTGGAAAGCTCAAACGACTCGGCAAGATCGATGACGGCAATTCAGCAATGGATTATGATGATGAAGAGATAGCCCGTAAGATTTCGATCAATTCATCCTTTGATAATTACACCTGGAAGAAGACCAGCGTTTACCTGATCGACACGCCTGGCGACGACTCTTTCTACAACGAAACGATTTTTGCAAGCTCTGTCTGTGACGCTGCAATCTTTACCATAGGGGCGGTGCTTGGAGTAAAAGGTCAGACGGTAAAGTTTGCCGACCTGATTGCCGAAAGCAGCAAGCCTTCGATGATCGTTGTCAACAAGATGGATCGTGAGCGTGCAGATTTCGACAAGACGATTAATGAGATGAAAGATCGACTGCCACTGAATCCCGCAGTTATTCAGCTGCCGATAGGTTCTGAAGAGAACTTCAAGGGAATGGTTGATCTGATTTCTGGAAAGGCCTACCTCTTTGATGAGCAGGGAAAGGGGACCTTGAGTCAAGCGGATATTCCTGCCGACATGGCTGATGATGTCGCCATGTACCGCGAAGCTCTGATGGAGAGTATTGCCGAGACCGACGATGAGCTGATCGAGAAATTTCTTGAAGAAGGTGAGCTCAGCGAAGAAGAGATGAAAGCCGGCCTGAAAAAAGCCGTTCTAGCCGGTGAAGTTTCTCCGGTGTGCGTCTGCAGTGCCACCAAAAACTACGGTACAGCTGCAATTCTCGACGTTATCAATGACTATTTACCGTCTCCTTCAGAGATGGGCGCAAAAACCGCTCTGAACCCGGCGGGAAGTGAGGTCGAACTTAAACCGGAAAGTGATGCTCTTTTTGCAGCTTTCGTCTTCAAGACAATGGCTGATCCATATGCCGGGCGACTTACTATTTTCAGGGTATATTCAGGAACCTTGTCAGGAGATACCTTCTACAATGCCAATAAAAAGACAAGTGAGCGTTTCGGCAGTCTTTTTGTCATTGAGGGCAAAGGTCAGCGACAGGTTGACAGCGCCGGCCCCGGGATGATCGTTGCGGTTTCCAAGCTGAAGGAAACCACTACCGGCGATACCCTCTGTTCAGCAGACAACCCGGTGATTCTTGAAGCGCCGCAACCATTGGCACCGGTCATTTCCTATGCTGTCAGTGCCAAAAAGGGCGACGAGGAGAAACTGTTTTCTTCAATCAGCAGAATGCTTGATGAAGATCTTTCCCTTAAAATGACTCGCCAGCAGCAGACCGGCGAGGTCCTGGTTTCCGGCATGAGCCAGGTTCACATCGAGGTTGTCGGCTCCAAGATAAAAAGAAAATTCGGTGTAGAGATGGAGTTGAGTCTGCCGAAGATTCCGTACATGGAAACCATTCGGAGCACTGCGCGGGTTCAGGGGAAACACAAGAAGCAAAGTGGCGGTCGCGGACAATTCGGTGATTGCTGGATTGAGATTTCACCACTTCCGGGAGAAAAATTTGAGTTCGTTGACAAAATCGTAGGCGGTGTAATTCCTCAACAATATCGGCCGGCTGTGGAGAAGGGTATTGTCGAAGCGATGGAAAAAGGTGTTCTTGCCGGATACCCCGTCATTGATGTGAGAGTCGTTCTTGATGACGGATCCTTTCATGCTGTTGATTCTTCCGAGATGGCTTTCAAAATCGCCGGTTCGCTGGCTTTCAAAAAAGCCGCACCGCTTGCCGGGCTCGTCCTGCTTGAACCGATCATGAACATAGTTGTCAGTGTCGGCAAGGACAATGTCGGTGATGTCATGGGTGATCTGAATTCACGCCGGGGCAAGGTAATGGGGATGGATTCAAGTGCCAAGTATGAAATTATATCCGCCCAGGTGCCTCTCGCAGAAGTGCAAACCTACGCAAATGATCTGACATCAATGACCGGTGGATTGGGTATGTTTACCGTTGAGTTCTCTCATTATGAGGAGGTTCCGGCCCAGATCTCGGAGAAAATTGTTGCAGCGCGCAATGCAGATGCAGGCTGAGGACAAACACGGGGATGAACTGTTCCCGTACCGCTTTGCAGTTATAACCATGAGCGATAAGGGCTTTCGCGGGGAGCGCATCGACACCAGCGGCGCCGCGCTCAAGGAATTACTGATAGGTCATGGCTATCAACTCTGCCATTATTCAATAGTTCCCGATCAGGTGGAGCATATAGTTGATGCCGTCAACGCTGCAATATCATTAGATAACGCCGATCTGATAGTGACAACAGGGGGTACCGGCGTTTCGCCAAGCGATGTTACCCCGGAGGCGATGGACAGCCTGATTGACAGGGAACTGCCGGGAATTGCCGAGGCAATGCGGGCATCGAGCCTGCTGCTTACCCCGATGGCAGTTTTGTCCCGCGGACGTGCCGGGATCAGGGGCAACACGCTGATCATCAACCTGCCCGGAAGCAGAAAAGCTGCACTTGAAAATATTGAAGTTGTCCTGCCGGCACTTCGTCATGCAGTTGAGAAGATAAAAGGAAGCACGGCAGACTGCGGCCGCTAGAAAACTGTATTGCAAAAAAGAACCGTATCCTGACCAGATATTCAGGATACGGTTTTCAGGTCATGCTGACTGGCGCTTTAAAGGAGCAGAACTTCGGGCTCATCAGCTCCGCGTGCACTGATCTCGCCGATGAGATACGGTGTTTCCCCGAGAGCGCTGAAATGGTGCATAATATCTTCTATATCCTCTTCATTGACGACACAGATGAAGCCGATGCCCATGTTGAAAGTCCGAAACATTTCTTTCTCCGAAACGGCTCCGTTTGTAGACAGGAACGGGAATATCGGTGGAATTTCCCAACTGCCGGTGTCCAGTGTCGCTTTACAGCCTCTCGGCAGAATTCTCGGTATATTGTCCAGAAATCCGCCACCGGTATTGTGTACCATACCGGTTACCGTGTATTGTTTCAGAATATTGAGAATTGGTTTTACATAGATCCTGGTGGGCTGCAACAATTCTTCACCGATGGTGCGGCCCAGCACGTCTATATGGTGATCGGCTGAGAGGCCAAGATCATTGAAACAGATCTTCCTGGCCAGTGAATAACCATTGGAATGGAGACCGTTTGATGCAAGTCCGATGATTTTATTACCGACTTTTATACCACTCCCATCAATTATCTTATCCCGGTCAATGATCCCGGTAACGAAGCCGGCGAGGTCATATTCGCCTTTATTGTAGAGACCGGGCATCTCTGCCGTTTCTCCACCTACCAGTGAGCAGCCTGCCTGCAGACAGCCGTCGGCAATCCCCCTGACAACATCGGTGGCAACCTCTAGGTCGAGCTCTCCTGATGAAAAATAATCTAAGAAAAACAGAGGCTTGGCTCCACTAACAACGATGTCGTTGACACACATTGCGACCAGGTCGATACCGATCGTGTCATGTTTTCTGCACAGCTGTGCAACGGCCAGTTTGGTCCCGACACCATCGGTTGAAGAGACAAGGACCGGATTCGCATAGCTGTCTTTGTCTATTGCAAAAAGGCTGGAAAAACCACCAATTTCACTGACAACTCCGCGTTGATGAGTTGAGGCGACGATCTTTTTTATACCCTTGACAAAGGCGTTCCCTTTGTCAATATCTACTCCGGCTTCTTTGTATCTGGAACTATCTGGGTCACTCATGATGGCACAATTTTAAATTTGAGAATTGCGAAAAAAAAGCGGACAGTCTACCCTGTCATAAAATAGCGCAGGATAACGAATGGTCTGTATTTTCATCATTTGTATCGGAGATTTACCGAATACCCGATACAATGGATTTTGTAAACCATATTATTTCCTGTCAGTTTTGTTCCAATGTCTTTAAAACACGGATAAGGTCATTATGAAATTGTTTCTTCTCGTCCTGGGCATGGTATTGATACTTGAAGGCCTCCCGTATGCGGCAGCACCTGAGAAAATGCGGGAATGGCTGATAAAACTCAGTGATGTGCCTCCGGCCACATTGCGGATGGTCGGGATCGCCTCGCTCTCTTTTGGTCTATTTATCTGCTGGGTTGTGCAAAGATCGAGTCTTTTTGCGTAACGTTTTCTTCATTGCATAAACAGCCCCGCTTATCCATTGATCTTTTTCAGTTCTTAAATTGATTCTCTGTACATCGATAGTCTGCCAGCCGCTATCCTCAGCCGTCCGCCTGATATAATTTTCAGAATGGGCAAAACGTCCGCTTTCCTGGAGAACGGTATCCTCTGTTTGGTGGGCCAGGTCTTCGACCGAAAAATAGAGCTGACACTCACGGGTTCCAAGTAGATATGCTTTTATTAAAATTTCGCTGATGTCGCCAATGTAGGTGAAAACATCAGCTGCTACCAGAAGATCATATGAGCCATGCGCAAGATCATTCAAAACAGTGTGAACATCACCTGTTACAAGGACGTCATAGAGCTCTTTGCTCCGGGCGATTTCTATCATCTTCGGCGAGATATCAACACCGTGGAGAAGAGCTGCAGAATCTCTGAATTTCTCACCGATGAGTCCGGTTCCGCACCCAAGGTCGAGGAGCCGTCCAAAGGATTGTTTTCCTGATGATGCAGTGATAATGTGCAGCAATGTATCAGGGAGGGTGTACTGGAGTCTGTTGACCAGGCTGTCCTCGTAGCTGCTTGAATAGTTGTCAAAAAGTTCGCGGATATACGACGGGGGTGCTGATGAGCGGAATGAACCTGTCAAAGCTGCATACATATGATCAGCAGAACTGTGTTCCGGGTTTACCTCAAGCAGTCGCTTGTAATAATGAATTGCCTTGTCTGTTTTGCCGACTTTCTGCAGGACATAGGCAAGATTGTTTAAAGCCGACTGGTGTTGTGGCGTTTTCTCAAGTACTCTCTGGTAGCAGCTTATCGCCTGCTCAAACTCCTCAAGATCAAGGTGGCAGCCGGCAAGATTATAATGGCTGTCCAGGTCTTCCGGATCCAGTTCAATCGCCTGCCGGTACGCATTGACAGCCATTTTATAGTGTCCGCACTGCTTGTGGCAAAGAGCGAGGTTGTAATAGAGATCAGCGCTCTTGGTTGTTAGTGAGGCAGCGCTCAAATAATGACTGAGGGCTTCTTCCATCCGCCCGGTCTCAAGCAGCAGCAGGCCGAAATTATAGTGGAGAAGCCAGTTGTCCCGGATCTCATCAAGCAGCCGTCGATAGAGTTTTTCTGCCTCCAGATGGTTACCGCTTTCATGGCAGTTGCAGGCTTTATTGAATAGAGTTAAGTTTTGGTCCTGATTATCTTGATGATCGTACGTCATGTGCTCGGTACGGTAATTGGTGTTTGCTGAAGAAATGGTATGCAAATGAGGTCGTTTATAATATAACTGATGGGCGTCATTATAATGGCAAGCATTTGTCTTGGCAAGAATGCTCACAAGGAAAATCAGGGTAGCGCCATGTTACACACCGATAAAGGCAGGAGAGAATTGATCGGCAACGAGGGGATGGTTCTCCTCGATATGGTGAGGAGACTAAACCGCCGTAGCGCCACCGGCCATCTCAAGAAACTGATAGAGAAAACACACGCTGCAGATATAGCCTGGGTTCTCAGGCATCTCAACGATGAAGAACGGACGAAAATCTTCGGTATCATAGCCAAGACTTCACTTCTCGGAGAGCTGCTCAGTGAACTTGACGATGCCATCATGATATCGCTGATCCAGCAGCTCACTCCTCAGTTTCTTGCCGACGTCATTGCAGACATGGCATCTGATGATGCTGCCGATATACTCGAGACTATTCCCGAGGAGTTTGCCAACGAAATCCGGCGCCATATGGAACAGAAGGATCGGGAAGAAGTAGACGAGCTGCTCCAGTATCACCCGGAGTCTGCAGGCGGGCTGATGTCCCCTGATTTCATGAGCCTTGATGAATATCTCACCGTCGGTGAAGCCATATCGATCGTGCAGCGGAAGAGTGAAGAAATGGAGATGGTTTTCTATCTCTATATCACCCACAGTGAAGGCAAACTGGCCGGTGTCATCTCACTTCGTGAGCTGTTGATGAACTCACCGGATAAGAAGCTCAAAGATATCATGAATTCCAATGTTATTTCAGTATCTACTGATACCGATCAGGGTGAAGTGGCCCATGTTGTTTCTCAATATAATATCCTCGCAGTACCGGTTGTCGATTCCTCCTACAGTCTTGTCGGTATCGTTACTGTTGATGACATCATTGATGTCATCCGCGAAGAAGCGACTGAAGAATTCCTGCAGATGGCAGGTGCCGGCAAGGACCGGGAGATATTGCTGAAGTCGGCGTTTGAAAATGCCATGCTCAGGGCGCCGTGGTTGCTCGCTTCCTGGGTGGGCGGGGTAATGGCTATGGTCATTGTGACCTCGTTTGAACAGGAGCTTTCACAGGTTATTGCACTTGCCGCATTTATTCCCATCGTCATGGGGATGGGCGGGAATATTGCGACCCAGTCTTCAACAATCATTGTCAGGGGGATGGCGACCGGCAGGGTCAACATGAATGCGCTGATGCATGTTATCTTCAAGGAAACACGGGTTGGGCTTCTGCTCGGTGTCGTCTATGGCCTGTTTCTCGGGGTGGTTTCCTATTTCTTCTACAGTCAGCCGCAACTGCTCGGAGTGGTCGTTGGCATCTCCATCTTCGGCAGCATGGCTATGGCTGCAATGATGGGAACGGTGATACCGCTTGTCCTTAAACGCTTTGATTTCGATGCGGCAATCGCTACCGGTCCTTTTGTGACAACTTCAATAGATATTGTCGGCGTGTTGATGTACTTTTATATCGCCAAGTTTATTCTTGGCCTGTAACGGTCGTTTTTTGCCCGGCGCCCGGGTTTTTAAGAAAGTCAAACCAGTTCAACCCATGTCAAGTAATTCCAAATATCAAGGCCGCAGGTCATTTATTATCCTGGTGATCGTTGCCATTGCCCTGTGGTTTGTCTTTGATTTCAAAACGTATATACCAATCAGACAGAGTGCTGACCCGCGGCCGGTTGCCGCTCGAGGGGACCTTGCCGAAGATGAAAAAAACACCATAGATATTTTCAGAAACACCTCCCCGTCAGTCGTTTATATTACCAGTATCGCATTGCGCAGAGGGCTTTTTTCCTTGAACGCCGTTGAAATTCCTCAGGGAACCGGCTCAGGGTTCGTCTGGGACAGGGAAGGGCGGATTGTCACCAATTATCACGTTATTTCCGATGCCGGCAGGATCCAGGTGACAATGGCAGATCAGAACGTTTACAAGGCTGTGCTCGTCGGCGCCGATCCCGACAAGGATTTAGCGGTACTGGAGGTTAATGCACCGGACCATGCTCTGCTGCCGATACCAGTGGGAGAATCGACGAACCTGCTTGTCGGCCAGAAAGTTTTTGCCATAGGCAACCCCTTTGGCCTTGATCATACGATTACCTCCGGGATTATTTCCGCGCTCGGCAGAGAGATCCAGGCGATAACCGGCAGAACAATACGCGGGGTGATACAGACGGATGCGGCAATTAATCCCGGGAACTCCGGGGGCCCGCTGCTCGACAGTGCAGGTCGCCTGATCGGCGTCAATACCGCAATTTTCAGTCCGTCCGGAGCCTATGCCGGTATTGGTTTTGCCGTTCCTGTCGAGGAAATCAACCGAGTCGTTCCGCAATTGATCAGCTACGGAAAATTGATAAAGCCGGGTATCGGGGCTTCGCTTGCTGATGAGCGAATAGCAGGAAGGCTCGGCGTGGAGGGTATTCTTATTCTTGATGTCGAGAAAAACGGTCCTGCCGATCTTGCCGGTTTACGCCCAACGAGACAATACCGTGGAGATATTGTTCTGGGCGACATAATTGTAGAGGTGAGTGGTGATCCCGTGAAAAGTTATGACGACGTCCGTACCGCACTCGAGAAACACAGTGTCGGGGAGAGCGTGGAGATAACCTTCATCAGAGAAGGGCAACGGGCAAAGACCGTCGTCGAACTGATCGCCATTAACTGATCGGTACTGACATCTCAGGGCTGAATATCGATGGATTTCTGGCGGGCAAGCGCTCTCATGTCCAGTGTCCTGTCGGATTCATCTATTATTTCCTCGCCGACAATTTCTTCAAGCACATCCTCCATGGAAATCACACCGGTGACAGCTCCATATTCGTCAACGACGACAAAGAGATGCTGTCTTTTTTCAAAAAAATCTATCAGTACTCGATTGAGCGGCATTGTTTCAGCAACGAAATGAACATCGTATTTCAGGGTCTTGAGCTGGGCTTCAAATTTTTGAGCTGCGGCGGCGAGCAGAACGTCTTTACGCATGATCATACCGGTAACGTTGTCGAAGTCGCCATCATATACCGGTACCCGGCTGTGACTCGTTAAAACGTCAATCTGCTCCATCGCCTCCCTGACCGTTTTTTGTTCCTCAAGAGAGAAGGTTACCGTTCGTGGAGTCATGACCTGCCTGACCGTTTTCTGTTTCAGCTCAAGAATGTTACTGATTACCTTTTCCTGCGCTTCCTCTATATGTCCGGACTCCCTGGACAATGCCGCTATGGTCTGTATTTCCTCGGCAGAGACGGTATCGTCATTTTTCCCTGTCGGAACGAGTCTGGTAACGAATCGACATAACAGAACGATTGGCTTGAGCACGATGACCATAAACTGCAAAGGCCCGGCGATAACTGGTGCCAGCCGATAAGAAAAGGAGACGCCAACCGTTTTCGGAATAATTTCAGAAAATATCAGGATGGCCAGGGTAAATGCTGCCGAAAACAGATAGACGTTCTGGTCTCCGAACAGGTTGGCGGCGGCGGCACCTGCAATGGCTGCGCCGACCGTGTTGGCAATAGTATTGAGTGTGAGTATGGCGGTAATCGGGTTTTCTATATCAGCCCTGAGATGATGAAGAATGAACCCCGATTTTTCATGAGATCTTTTCAGCATTTCAACCTGGCTGGGCGTCAGGGAATAAAGAACCGCCTCACAGATCGAACACAGAGCCGAAACAACGATAGCAAGGGAAACTGAAATTACGAGCGTTTGGGTCATTTTGATTTTGGCTGTGTTGAAATATATGATTTAGTGAATAAACATAATGGTGTTAAGAATTTCAGTGTAGCATGAAACGGCGCTCAGGGTGCACGATAAACTGAAACGGTACGGGGTGCCCATAACAATTGGTCAAAATTTCTGGGATGGATTTATGAAAAACACAAAATTAGTTGTTTCTGATAAGGATTTTCAAAAACAGCGTGACTCTCTGACTGTTGTAATTATTGACGATCAAAAAAATGTAACCTCGTTTCTAGATAAGCAGATGAAACGAAAAATCAAGTATATACTAAATCTTGGTGACTTCAAGGGAAAGAAGGGTGAACATCTGTTATTGTACCCCGGCTCTTCCGACAGTAAAAGTCTGCAAGGGGCGCCAAGAATGCTGATGATCGGACTGGGAGATGGAAAGGAGAAAAACAGGGCGGTGCTGCTGGAAGCACTCAGGTCTGCCGGGGGGATTGTTGCCGCAGAGGCCAGAAAGTTAAAAGCTGAAAATGTAGCCATCGTTCTTCCTGATTACGTTACAGGCGCAGCTTATTATGGCGCTGAGCAGCTTGTTGAAGGAGTTATCCTCGGTGACTATCAATTTACCAAATACAAGAAACCTGAGAAACTGGAAGACACATTTCCCGGGATAAAGAAAATCACACTCTGCTTAAAGAAAAACAGCAGCAGCGTGAGAAGTGCTGCCAGACGTGCACAGAATGGGTGCGAGGCGGTTCTTTCTGCCCGGGACATGGCGCATGAACCAGGGAACAAGTGGACACCGCAACAGTTCGCAGATTGTGCGCTGCAGCTTGCCGCCTCTTCTGAGCTGAAGTGCAGAGTAATGGATAGGGCGGCTATGGAAAAAGCCGGAATGGGTGGTCTCCTCGCTGTCAGCCAGGGATCGGCGGTACCGCCGAAACTCGTGATTCTTGAGTATGTACCCAAACGATATTCAAAAACGATACTCCTCGTCGGTAAAGGGCTTACATTTGATTCAGGGGGAATAAGCATTAAGCCGTCAGCGGGCATGGAGGATATGAAATACGACATGTGCGGGGGCGCTGCAGTATTGTCCACCATGATGGCAGTGGCCGAAGAAAAACCCGGAGTCAGGGTCATTGCAATGATTCCGTCTTCTGAAAACCTGTCCGGGGCAAAGGCCGTGAAGCCTGGCGATATCATAACCCATTATAACGGAATCACCTCAGAGGTCGTCAACACTGATGCGGAAGGCCGCCTTATTCTTGCAGACGCACTCTCCTATGGGATAAAGAAATACAAGCCGGACTGCGTTGTCGATCTGGCAACGCTGACCGGAGCGGTAATTATCGCCCTTGGACATCACCGCACCGGCCTGGTCAGCAATAACGATCGCCTTGCCGAGTTGTTACACAGCTCAGGTGAAATATGCGGGGAACCTCTGTGGCGACTGCCGCTTGATGAAGCATACAGTAAACAGATAGATTCCGATGTTGCCGATATCAAAAATGTCGGAGGGAAAGAAGGCGGCAGCATAACAGCGGCTGCCTATCTGCAGAAATTTGTCGGCGATACACCATGGGCGCATCTGGATATCGCCGGGACAGCATGGGATTTCACCAAGAAATCGTACATTCCCAAAGGTCCTTCCGGTGTCGGTGTCCGGACCCTGATAGATTTTATTCGAAAATGGAAGAAACTGCAGGCCGTAGTGCCGGTTGAATAGAATCCGGTCTTAAAAGAACTGAAACAGCAGCAGCCCTGCCTTTGTTAAAAGGCAGGGCTGCTGTCTCAGTCGGTCGTATGTGTTGTGCTTAGAGCTTTTCAACCTTTTCGGCGGCAGGTCCTTTTGGTCCGTCTACTATTTCAAATTGTACACGGACTCCTTCTTCCAGGGATTTGAAACCGTCCCCTGTGATTGCAGAATAGTGAACGAATACATCCGAGCCACCATCATGCTGGATAAATCCAAATCCCTTTGCATCATTAAACCATTTAACTGTTCCTTCTGCCATGCCATACTCCTTTGCTCACCTGCCCCTCTCGAAGATAGGGCTGATTTTAATGGGTGATTCGCTGAAGCGAATCAGAAATTTGCACTGCACATGAGACGATCAAGTATCAACGTTTCAGGAACTACTTAATAAAAGTTCTTATAAATTGATTGCTTACATCATCTCATCTACAACAAATTTTTTTTAGCACATGAATTTCATAAAGGCAAATTATTTATGCAATAGATCCAATAAACAAGAAAACCTCTCTGATCTGCTGCAAAAGTGCATAAAAAACTGATAAAAGCGACCATTTCAGGTTAAAGAGATAGATCCTGCCTTTAAGATAATGAAATGAAAATGATTGATTTAGTGATTAATCAATATACAGTTTAACAATAATTGAGCATGTTTTGATGAATAATCATTCTCAGGGATCATTCCGGGGATCTGCATACAGGGGGGCTTTGTGATAGACGATTTTCCTTTTCAATCACGATATCTGGATATATCCGGAAATAACATCCATTATATCGATGAAGGACATGGACCGCCGGTTGTACTCCTGCATGGCAATCCCACCTGGTCATATTACTATCGTCACCTTATCCGATCATTGTCAGAAAACTTCCGCGTCATAGCCATAGACCATATGGGTTGTGGTCTCTCTGATAAACCCCTCAAATACAGTTATACCCTTGCACGGCACATAGAAAATATCACCATTGTCGTTGACAGTCTGGAACTCAAGAAATTCAGCCTTGTTGTTCACGATTGGGGCGGAGCCATCGGCTTCGGCTACGCAACCAGATTCCCTGATCGGATAAAGGCTGCGGTTGTGCAGAATACAGCTGCTTTCAGATCAAACCGGATACCCTTTCGCATCAGGGTCTGCCGATTGCCTGTTATCGGGCCGCTGCTCGTCAGGGGGCTGAACGGTTTTGCAAGGTCAGCTTCTTTTATGGCCGTCACAAAGCCGTTGAGTAAATCGGTAATTAAATCCTATCTGCTCCCGTATGACTCCTGGAATAATCGTATTGCGGTAAACGGCTTTGTAAAAGATATACCGCTTCAGAAGAATCATGTTTCCTATGAAACACTTCACACCATTGAAAAAAGGCTTCCCGGCCTTCGTCGCAAAGACCTGCCGATGATGATTGTCTGGGGGGGGAAAGATTTTTGTTTTGATGATCATTTTTACCGTGAATGGCAAAAACGTTTTCCAGAGGCTGTCTGCCATTATCTTGAAGATTGCGGTCATTACGTTCTTGAAGATGGAAGCGGTACAGTTGAGCCGCTGATCGAAGAATTTCTAAAAACCTCGACCGTTTCGGCGGATTAATTCACCAATGGTAAATATTGCCTGCAGATTATCTGAGATTGCCCGTCAATATCCAGACAAAACCGGACTCGTTGAAGTCGGCAACCGGCGGTCATTTTCATTTGCCGAACTTGAGCGGCGGGCTCGAGGCTATGCATCATATCTCGACTCATGCGGGGTTAAAAGCGGGATGAGGGTCATGCTGATGGTCAAGCCATCCGCTGATTTTATCTGTCTCACATTTGCCCTCTTCAGAATCGGTGCCCCGGTGATCCTCATCGATCCCGGCATGGGGTATAAAAACCTGCTTCGCTGTATCGCCGGTGTGAAGCCGGATATTCTCGTCGGCATTCCTCAGGCAATACTGTTCCGGATGATTTTTCGTAAATCGTTTCGCAGCGTTAAAAAGTGTTTCTGCTGTGGAAAATTCCTGGGAATCCCCGGTACTGATATCTCTGTCAAGGCAATGCAAGGCAATAGCTCCATACCTGTATTCTCAACCGAAACCGATTCTCTGGCTGCAATTATTTTTACCACGGGGTCGACCGGCCCCCCAAAAGGAGTTCGTTTTGAACATTCCATATTTGCTTCACAGCTCGAGTATATAAAAACCTATTACAAGATCGGACCGGATGATATCGACCAGCCTGGATTTCCTCTTTTCGGGCTTTTTTCTATTGCACTCGGTGCCTGTGCGGTGATACCTGATATGGACCCGTCACGGCCGGCAAAGGTTGATCCTGAAAAATTTGTTTCCTCGCTGTTGCAGTATGGCGTTACCTACTCGTTCGGTTCTCCGGCAATCTGGAATGTTGTCAGCAATTATTGTCTGCAGAAGAAAATACGCTGCGGTTTACTGAAAAAAGTGTTGATGGCAGGAGCACCGGTACCTGGTGAGCTGATTAAACGCGTCTTTGCAATGATGGAAGAAGATGGCGAAATATATACTCCGTATGGAGCCACAGAGAGCCTTCCCATCGTTTCAATTGAAGGTCGAGAAATCCTCAATGAAACCTGGACTCAATCAAGAAATGGTAAAGGTACCTGTGTCGGCAGGCCGCTTCCTGGTATTGACGTCAGGGTCATTGCTGCACGTTCCGGTCAGCTGAAATCGTTTGCTGACTGCGTGGAACTGCCGCCACATCATACCGGTGAGATTATCGTCAAAGGGGCTGTCGTAACCCGGGCATACGAGAACAACACGGCGGAAACCGAACTCAGCAAGATTGCTGATTCAGACGGATTCTGGCATCGCCTGGGAGATATCGGCTATCTCGATGATGAAAAACGCTTATGGTTTTGCGGACGCAAGGCCCACAGAGTTCATTGCCGGAGCGGCGTTATGAATACGATCCCCTGTGAGTCCATTATCAATGAGCATCCGGCAGTATATCGTTCAGCCCTTGTCGGCATTGACCAGGAAGACGGCTATGAACAGCCTGCGATTATTGTTGAACGTAATGAAAAAAACAACAAAAGTGATGATAGTATCCTCCAGGAAATTCGCCAATTGGCTGAAAACCATATCAACACCAGAGGTATAGAGTATTTTTTTGTTCACCCTGGATTCCCTGTCGATATCAGGCACAATGCCAAAATCTTCAGGGAAAAGCTGAAAGTCTGGGCTGAAAAAAAACTCGCCGGAAGACAATGAAAAAGATACTGGTTACCGGGGGCGGCGGGTTTGTCGGCGGAGCACTCGTTCGGGCCCTTGCTGAAAAAGGCTATAATGTTACGGCTGTCGGTCGCACTATCTACCCTGAACTCAAGGAGTCAGGCATCAGCTGCAGGCAGGGGGATATCGGTGATAAGGTGTTTACCATGGATATCTGCAGCGATGTGGATACCGTGTTTCATGTTGCCGCAAAAGCCGGGATATGGGGGCGCTGGCAGGACTATTATCATACCAATGTCATCGGTACAAAAAATATTGTTGATTCCTGCAGAGCCCATGGTGTTTCAAACCTGGTATACACCTCTACGCCCTCTGTTGTTTTTGACAACAGAGATATTCTTGGCGGTGACGAGACGCTTCCCTATCCGCGACGATTTCTCTGTAATTACGCGAAGAGTAAGGTGATGGCGGAAACCTATGTGCTGGCAAACAACAGCGCAATCCTCCGCAGCTGTGCAATCAGGCCTCATCTGATCTGGGGCCCGAGAGACCCTCACCTGGTACCGAGGCTTATCGAAAAAGGCAAGGCAAAAGCGCTGAAAATCATTGGATCCGGTGAAAATTTCGTTGATATCAGTTATATTGACAATGTTGTCCATGCCCACCTGCTGGCGGCTGAAAACATTGACCGGAACGGAAATGCTGCAGGGAAGGCGTATTTCATCGGCCAGGAATCACCAGTAAGGCTCTGGGATTGGATCAACGATCTCTACAGTGAGCTTGGAATCGAACGGATTGTAAGAACGGTGCCGTTCCGTACTGCCTTTATAATTGGTGGCATTCTTGAAATTATTCATACATTGGGAAGGAAACAGCAAGAACCCAGAATGACACGCTTTCTTGCCCAGCAGCTGGCCCGTTCGCATTATTTTTCGCACCGCCTCGCCGCACGAGATCTTGGCTATGAACCTCTGGTAAGCCTGCAGGTAGGACAGAAAAAATTGTTACATTGGTTGAAGGAAAATGACCAGCACTCGAATCTATAAAGGTTTTGTATTCTTTTTGATCTTCTTCTTGTTTCAGGGAACCATGCCGCGCCTTTCCTCTGCGTTTACCGTCGGTGAGGAGCGGGAAGTCGGAGAAAAACTTCTCTACTCGGTGCGCTCCGCATTTCCAATTATCGGTGATCCTGATATTCATCAGTATATCAATGATCTCGGCAGAGAGGTTCTCGCCGTTGCCGGAATACAATACTTTGATTACCGCTTTTACGTTGTCGAAAGTGATCAGTTTAACGCCTTTGCCGCACCCTCGGGACTGATTTTTTTCTACACCAAATTGATTGAATCAATGAACAGCGAGGATGAGCTCGTTTCCGTACTGGCCCATGAAATTGGGCATGTTGTGAAGAGACACCTGGCTTCAAGGATTCAGAAAGGTAAAATCGTCAATTTTGCCTCCCTCGGGCTGGCGCTTGCATCTATTGCCTTCGGTGGCGGCGCCGCCACCCAGGCTTTGCTCACCGGATCCCTTGCGGCAGGTCAGTCTGCACAGCTGCATTTCAGCAGAGAGGACGAAATTGAGGCTGATCTGCTTGCCTATAAATGGATCAACGACCTTCACCGGGACCCTCACGGGCAGAAGGATATGCTGAAAACCATGCGCAGGATCACTCGATACCGGATGGGGCAGGTACCCCAATATCTTCTCACCCATCCCAACCCTGAGGCACGACTCGATTATGTGCAGGGTTTGCTTGAAGCTGACCACGCCCAACCGCTGCAAGAACCTGCTGAAAAGGATTTCTCGTTTTTCAGGTTTAAATATCGGTTGATGTCGCTCGCCAAGGACAGCAGGACCGCTCGCGATTATTTTGCTGGTAAAATCAGTGATTCCGGATCATCGCCGTTTGAGGTCGCCATGGCCCGATACGGCATGTCCCAGCTTGACCGGAAGGAAAACAATCTCGAGCGTGCCCTGGTTCTGCTTGACCAGGTGATTGAGGTCTTACCTGACAAAGAGATTCTTGCTGTCGATAGAGCCTTGATCATCGCTGAGATGGGGAACTTTCAGCAAGCTGAAATGATTTTAAAACAAACAGTTCAAGACAATCCGTTCGACATGTTCGCAACGTTTCACCTGGCCAGGATTTTACACAAAACCGGAGACAGTGAACGAGCGCTTCAGCTGTTTTTCGATGTATCGTACGAAATGCCTGAATATTCAACGGTTTATTTTGAGATCGGCAAATTGACAGCCGAGAAGGGCAAGAATATTGAATCCAGATTTTATCTGGGTAAATATAACCTTTACGAAGGAAAGTTGAAGCTGGCCGCTGAAAACTTCAGGCAGGTTGCCGCACATGTCACTATGTCTGAGAAGATGAAAGCTGATAGTGAAGCCTATTTGAGCCTTATTGAACGTCTGGAAAAATGATGCGGATCTGGATAGCTGGATCACTCAGGAGCGTTTAAAATATATCAAATATTCCTGATTTCCTTTCGGGCCCTTGATGGCTGACGGTATCACTCCAATAGTCTGAAAATCCTGTGACGTGCCGAACGCCTCTATCCGTTCTATGGCTTTCAGACGTAAATGCCGGTTTTTTACGACACCTCCCGATTCAACTTCATGTCGCGGGAGTTCAAATTGCGGTTTGATCAGGGCCAGAATCCTGGTGACTGAGCCGAAAAAAGGCAGAATTGGTGGAACGATCGTAGTGAGAGAGATAAAAGATGCATCAAAAACGGCCAGATCAAGTTGCCTGCTGATATGCGTTGAATTGATGTTTTTGATGTTCAGCCGCTCGTGGACCGTAACCCGGTGATCCGTTCTCAATTTCCAGTCCAACTGGCCGTAGGCCACATCAATGGCAAATACATGCCGGGCACCGTGTTGCAGAAGGCAGTCGGTGAATCCACCGCTGGAGGCCCCAATATCGGCACAAATCCAGCCCTGCGGCTGAATATTGAAGTGTTTCAGTGCGCCCTGGAGTTTGATTCCACCGCGGGAAACATAAGGGGTTTTTTCTTTGACCCGGATTGCTGCAGTAACAGCAAAGAGCATTCCGGGTTTGTCGGCTATTTCTTCGTTGATGTAGACAACGCCAGCCCTGATCAAGCGCATGGCGCCTTCCTGTGAATCAGCCAAGCCTGAGTCGACAAGAATTTGATCAAGCCTTTTTTTTTGCGCTTTTACCACATCAAAAAAAAGATCTGCTACATCTTGTCAAGCAGCTGCTGCGCCTGACTGGCCTCCGGTGAATCCTTGTACGAAGCGATAAGTTTCTGGTAGAGAATTCGGGCGGTGTCGCTGTCATTGAGCTTTTCAAAGGCCATTCCCTGACGCAGCATCGCCGCAGGAGCCTTGGCGCTTGACGGGTTGTTGGTGATAATGTTCTGATAGTCGAGAATCGCCTGGTCATATTCCTTGAGGGCGAAAAGACATTCTCCCATCATATATCTGGCGTTTGTGGCTGCCTGAGAATTTTCCGGGTTTCGGGTCAATTCTTCAAAGGCTCTATAGGCTTCCCGGTATTGACCTTTTGAATAAAGAGCATCGGCATCATTGGACGATGAGGCTGCTGCGGCGGCAGGGGATGTCGGAGCGGCAGCTGGCTGGCTGGCAGCTGCCGCTGCAGGGGCAGTTGCGGCCTGGGCGGGAGCAGCTGAGCTGGGTGTGCTTACCGTGAAGATATTTTTCGTCTTGTCGGCCCTGATTTTTGCAGGAACGCCTGAACCTGCACTCCTGGCAGCTTCAGCTTTGGCACGTGCCTCTGCCGCTGCACGTGCTGCAGCTTCCGCTTTGCGTTTGGCCTCTTCCACACGGGCATTCTGGATTGCCTGGAGGTTATCCTGCTGGAGTTTGAGCTGTTGAGCAAGCTCGTCAATACTTTGATCTTTATTAACGATTTCCTGCTCGAGCCGTTTTAATTCAGCGGCACGCTTTTCCTCTTCTGTTTTGGCATAACTCTTAAAGGCATTTTCCAGTTCCTTGTTCTGCTCGGTCAGTCTTCGGTTCAGGTGGCCGGTTTCTTCCAGATCACTCTTGAACTGCAGAAATTCACGGTAGAGCTGATCCATCTGGCTGGCAGAAGATGCCTGCCGTTTCTGCAGGGTATCAATCGTGGTGGTCTCAAGCTCAGAGACTTTTTTGTTGAGCATCCGCAGTTGGTAGTGAACCTGGTTGAGTTCATCCTGAGAAGCGCACTGGACCAGAAGAGGCATTACCGCCAGGGAAAATATTAATGTCAGGGCTGATTTATTCATAGTAGACCGCTTGTGTGATATGTTTTATTTATCGTTGTATTTTACTGTCCAGCGCGGATATGTCTGACTGCCGGGAAAAGAAAACAACATCCGCTGAAAATTTCCATTTTTCATTATTCCATATATCTTGTGACCTGCGCCATCTCTTTTTGCAAAAATTATCTGATTTCCATCAGGAGCCCATGAAGGGGATTCGTGATGCGTCTGATCCTTGGTTATCTGGATAGAAGAATTTTCCTGGAACGGGTTGATCGTGCAGAGCTGATAGATGCCGTCTCTCAAACTGCTGTAAACGACCAGGTTTTCTTTCGGAGACCATGCAGGCTCAGCATTTTCCGAACCTTCGTAGGTGAGGCGGCGGACCTTTGCAGTGGCAAGTTCCATGAGGTAGAGCTGGGGCTTGCGGCTCCTGTCGGATACAAAGACAATATACTTGCCGTCAGGAGAATATGCCGGTGAGACATTGATGCCTGCGTTGTCGGTTAGCTGCTTGATGATTTCACCGCTACGGTTGATAAGAAAGAGGTCCGGGTTACCGTTTTTAGAAAGTGTCAGGACAAGGTTTTCACCGTCGGGTGACCAGGCCGGTGCCAGATTCATCCCTTTTCTCTTGGAGATTGCCCGTGTGGTTTTTGTCTGCCTGAGGTCGGTGATGTAAAGGTTCTGGTTACCGCTGTGATATGACGAGTAGGCGAGATAAATTCCGTCTGGTGAAAAGCGGGGCGATACCACAAGATTCTGGTGCCTGGTGACCTGCCTGAGCTTATTTCCGAGGATATCGGTGATAAAAATTTCTTTTTCCCGCTTGTCGGCAGGTTGTGAGACAAACGCTATCTGGGTTGAGGCGATACCCGGTTTTCCGGTCAATTCCTCGATCACCGCGTCGACAAATTTATAAATCATCTCGCTTGTCTGGGTAGAGGGGCCCTGGTAGGATTTCCCCATCAGCATATCGCCGGCAGATACGTCGAGCAGGCGCATTTCCATCTTGATCATATCCTTGGCGATTGCATACTGGCCGATAACGGCAAAATCCGCACCATGGCTTTTCCACTCGGCACCATCACTGCCCCGATATTTTTCAGGATCAATGACTTCTATAACGCCATGGAACTCGAGACTTTTGGTGAGCGTTCGGGAAAGGTTACGTCCGTACTGCTGTTTGACGTTGTTCAGATCACTGTTTTCAAACCAGGGAACGGCAAAGAGAATTTTTCGTGCTTCCGGTGCAGAAATGTCAATATAGGCGCGCTGGGCAAAACTGTTTGCATGGATCAGCAGGCTTGCCAGCAAGATGAAGATGATTCTAGAGATAATCAATGGTCTCATAGTTAACGTTTTAAAAAGTTGAATTATTGGATGCTTCCGGGTCTGAATCGTATGCCTATCTCTAGCTGGTCTTTCCGCAGTGCTGCAGGAATGGGCGGCAATGGGTCTGCATCCTGCAGAGTTTTTCTGACATATTGATCATATGCGGAATCGCCGGATCGTTTTTCAAAAAACTGTTTGACGATGCGTCCGTCCTTGCCAATCGTTATGACGACTACTGCCAGTAGATTCGGGTCCCAGTTCTTAAATTCAGGTAATGACCAATACCGCGTCACATGATTTATCAGTGCGGCATTATACTGGCCCATAACACCTGATTGTGCAGCTTGAGAACCAGCCGGCCTGCTGGGGGCGACCTTCTGAGAGCTTCTCACCTGATTGCGGACAGCAGCAAGCTGCTGTTCGAGTAGCTTCTGCTGCCGTTCAGCTTCTTCTGCAGCCAACTGTGCCTGTTCGGCTGCCAGTTTTTCAGCCCTCAGTGCTTCAGCAATGGACTGGCGCCTGAGTACCTCCAGCTGCTTCTGCCTTTCAACAGCCTGGTCCGGTTGTTTTACGACTTCTTTTTTGATTTTTCTTTTTAACGGCTTGATTGAAACTGCCTTTACTTCCTGGGGTGCCGGGGCGGTCTTGACCGGCTCAAGGACTACTTCCTTGGCTTCAGTTTTCAATGGTTCCGGCTCAGGTTCAGCAGCTGCCTGCGGTGGTGGGGCAGCAGGCAGCTGCGGGGCAGGTTCAGCAAATTCAATCAGGTTGACCGTGTAGATATCTTCATATTTAGGCCGGGACTTTAACAGCCCGGGTAGAAACACGATACTGGTAGCCAGAAAAACATGAAAGACGATGGCCATGTTGAGCGGGATCGTCCAGCTATTGTAACTGTCGTATGTCAAACTATACTGCTTTGCCACGCTGTTATTCTTTTTTATCTGTAGGTTGAGTTATCATGCCAAGCTTGTCAAAGCCTGCTTTCTTAATATCAGCCATAACTGATACAACAACCCCGTATGGTACTGCCCTATCGGCTTTCAGGTAGATCGGTTTTTCCTTTATCTCGGTCCCGTATTTGGCAAGTTCCTGAAGCAGGACTTTCTGGCTGACGGTAAATTTGTCAAGGCTGATCTCACCGTTCTTATCGATCGTGACAACGATTGGGTTTTCTTCCTGGCGGAGTGATTTTGTCGTTGTTTCAGGAAGGTCCACATCAAGTCCCTGGGTCATCATCGGTGCGGTGACCATGAAAATGATGAGCAGGACAAGCATGACGTCTACCAGCGGTGTCACGTTGATGTCGGCAACCAGATTTTTCCGGCCGTTCCCGTTTAAAGGTCCCATGGCTTGTAATAACTACACTCTGCTCAGCAGGTCGCGCTCAACCAGATTCAAAAAATCAGTTGAAAAGCTGCGAACATTATACTGAATGTCAGAGAGCTTGTTCGAGTAATAATTAAAAAATATAACCGCCGGAATAGCGGCTGCAAGTCCTGCGGCGGTGGCTACCAGAGCTTCAGAGATACCTGGCGCGACGACTGCAAGGGAAGCTGAACCGCGCTGCCCGATATCGTGAAACGAGACCATAATTCCCCAGACGGTCCCGAACAGGCCGATAAACGGTGTGGCGCTGCCGGTTGTTGCCAGAAAAGCAAGGAGACTGCCGAGCTTGTTTATCTGCTGATCCTCTGCTTTTCTGATCGCCCGTTTGAGATTATCCATGGTTGCCAGCTGCATTTCAAGTGTTTCAGGAGCTGACCCCTCACTTCGATTTCTGATTTTGTTGATTTTCTTCAGCTCGGAAAAGCCGGTGGTAAAAACGGACGCTTCAGGGCTGAAAGTAAACTCCTCGGCCGCAGCATTTGCTTCATTGAGATTATTGCTGCTCCAGAACGATTCGAGAAAATCTTCTGAGTCGAGCCTGACATTTCTGAACAGTCGTGCCTTCATGAAAATGATAGACCAGGAAACAATAGAGAAAAACAGCAGCAGTAGCATGACAAGCTGGCCAACCGGCCCGGCATGCAGGATCATTTGAGTAATTGAAAGTTGCACGAGAAAATCCTTTGAAAAATCGATAAAAAGAAATGCTACAGTTTTCTAAAACTATCCCAGGAGAATTTATCTTAAGCCAGCCAATTTTACCTTTTTTAGCGAAAAGGTCAACCGCCCATAACAGCTTGAAATATTATGTCAGCTCGGTTGCTTATTTGTCTCAAAGAGGCGACAGTCAGGGTGAAACAAGCGCACAGGAAAATTCGGTTTTTACCGCCATCTCTCCATTGACATGAGCAGTGCCTTTAAAGAAGCAGACAGATGAGATCGTCTCCACCAGTTTGACCCGCAGCTGAATCGTTTCTCCGGGCAGAACCGGGCGCTTGAAACGGGCGCCGATGATCTTGGTGAGCACAGGCACCTGTGACTGGCCGGATTTCTCAGCTTTTTCAAGAATTGTGGAAATCAGCAGAGCCCCGGTTTGGAAAATCGATTCGCAGAGCAAAACGCCGGGCATTAGGGGCTGCCCCGGGTAGTGGCCTTGAAAAATATCAAGGTTTTCAGGAATCTTTTTCTCCGCAATAATAGAGTGAGCAGTTTTTTCTATAATTTTATCCACCCACAGAAATGGAGGCCTGTGGGGAATTAAGGACATGATACTGGAATCATGCATGTTAAAGTCCTCCGCTGACTTCGAGAACGGCACCGGTGATATAGGAAGCCTGGGGGGAGGCGAGAAAGAGGACTGAACATGAGACCTCTTCGACCCTTCCAAATCTTCGCATCGGGACCATTTTTTTGTACGTGCTGATCTGGTCGGCAGACAGATCGTTAATAAAATCAGTGTCAATAAATCCAGGTGAAATGCAGTTCACGGTGATCTTCTTTCGTGCTGTCTCTTTTGCAAGGCTTCTGGTGAGGCCGATCTGGCCGGCCTTTGATGCAGCGTAGTTAGACTGCCCCTGGAAACCGAGATGGGAAACAGGGGAGGTAATATTAATGATCCTGCCATATTTCTGCTTGAGCATCAGCGGTACTGCCGACCTGCACATGTTGAAGGTACCGGTCAGGTTAATGTCAATAACTGATTGCCATTGTTCCTGCTTCATTAATGCGGTCAGGTTGTCCTGTCGTATTCCCGCACCGTTTACCAGGATATCAATCGAGCCGTAGTCGGCTTCAACGTGCTCAAAAAATGTTTTTACCGCGTTCTCATCAGATACGTCGCAACAAAAAAGTGCGATGCTGTATCCAGCGGCGGTACACTGTTCCTCAAATAGCCGGGCTGCGGCTTTGTTGTTTCCATAAATGCCGATAACCCGTGCACCTTGCTCGAGAAATGCTGTGGAAACAGCCTTACCGATACCCCGGGTCGCGCCGGTTATAAGCACCTTCTGACCTGAAAAAAGATCCATCACCGTTCCTGCCTTAAAGACCTCTGACATGACTGTCCACATCGTTTGCAACAATGACGCCGTAATTTATGGCGCCAAGCCATCCCGACATGATAATCCCAACTGAGCCAACATGGAACAATCCTTTTATTTCCTTGAAAATGGAGCGCGATACATCCAGTCCTTCAAATTTTGTACCAAATGATGAACCTTTGGTATGCAGGGTGTAGCGGTTGAAGGTTCTCGGCGTGGCAGCCTCCACCCAGTCTATTTTTGTTTTTATAGCTGGGATGTAGCGCTGCAGATCAGTGATGGTCCGGTCGATCATATTCTGCTTGGCGGTTATGTAGTCTTGATCGGTCATCTGCACCCAGTCATCGTACCTGCTGTTCATCGAAGCGACCACTGTATAGCGGTCATGTCCGGGCCTTGTTTTGGGATAATAGACTGAAAAGGTCTTGGACCTGGTGTTTACATCAAGAAGCTCAGAGGAATCAAACCGAGGAGATCGTGAGGCAAAAATCAGATCTCCGATTTCACCGATTCTCTCCGTTTCCTTTATACCGATATAGACCTGTGCGCTGGAAGTGTTTACCCGTATCCTGTCGGCCTTTTCAAGAAATGATTCGGAAAATTCCTGTCGTCCCGTGAGGTTGTAGATAGTATTGGTAATGCCGCTGTTAGAGACGACCGCACCTGCTGATATAAACGTTGAGTTTGCTTCTACGCCACGGACTGTGCCGTTTTTCACGACAATCCTGTCGACTTTTGTACGGGTACAGATGGTGACTCCGTTTTTCTCGAGTTCTTCCTCCATCAGCGTGATGAGTTTATCGGTGCCTCCTTCAAAAGTAAAAACCCCCTTATTCATGAAATTTGAAAAAACGATTCCATAGGTTATTGCGGGGTCATCCAGGGTGGAGCCGTTTGCGTAGGTAATCGGTTCCATCAGCAGCCGGTGCACATCGCTTCGCCCCGGAAAGAATTCCTCAAAAAGCTCCAGGGTCGTCATTGCCTGGTCATCATAAAAATTCATACCTGCAACCCGTTGAAAAAAGCGTTCGATAATGACTGGGTCGATGTCGAAGCGGTTTTCAAGAATCGAAGTAAAATCTGTCCGGTCAAACGTGGTTCTCAGGGAAAACTGGGGATTGTCAAAAACGATATCCTTTAATTGAACAATGGAGTCCATGATTTTTCGATTCCAGTATTTCTTGCAGGTTTTAATCATACCATACGGGAATCCATGCAGGGAGATATCAAAGATATGCCCTTTTCGCTTAAACCAGGTGGCAAGACCACCAAGCCTGTGATGGTGTTCGAGCAGAAGAACAGAGTGGCCTGAGTGGGCAAGGCGATTAGCGGTGGTCAGCCCCCCCAGGCCGGAGCCGATGACGATGACATCGTATGAACGTTTGGCTTGTTTGAGAGATATCGGCATGTTGAATCGTTTGAACGGTTGTTACATCCTGGACAAAATATGCTGGTTGACGATCGATACGCCGCTGAGCATAGACCCGACTATGCCGAGAAAGCCCTGGTCAGTACCGGCAATGAAAAGATTCTGGTAGTCTGTAATGCCGTTTTTGATCTTATGCGGGCTTCCGTAAATCGCCCCTTCAATTTTTCCGGTATAGCGTTGAATCGTGAGCGGCGTAAAGGAATCCTGAAAGACAATCTGATCGGAAAACGAGCCGATAATTTTTTCAGCAATGGCTGAAGAACTGGCTGCTTTTTCAATCTTAAGCGCTTCGTAGCGGCTTTTGTCAGAGGACACTGTATGCCAGATATCAAAATTGGCAAGATGGGTGGTACGGACTTCTATGAAATCACGTTCACCCTCAAGTCCCTCGAAGTTAAACGGCAGACAGATTACCCCGCTCGACAAGTCTACACTCTCATCAGGTTTTCTGAAAGAAAAACGCTCACCGTCATTATAAAAAATGCAGGTTCTGTCAGCCGGCAGCAGAGCTCGTGTGGAACTCGGGATCTGAAAAATATTTTCGACGAAGCCAAGTCGCCCGGATGTCCTGGTGATGGGTTTGTTGCCAAGCAGGGCGGTGGTTTCGTCTGAGCCGATGGTACTGATAAGATAATCACAGGTTATTGTTTCACCGTTGTCAAGTATGACACTGTTTACCTTTTTGTCCTTGTGGGAAATACGGGTAATCTCTGAGGCGAGCCTGATCCTGCCGCCAAAGTGTTTGAGCTTGTTGAGAAGAAGGTCGAGAAATTGTTTGATAGACCCTCCAGGCCTGAACATACCTTCAAGAAAAATTGAGCGGAACATGATGACGAACTGGCTGAAGTCGATATCGTCTTCCCAGCTTGAACCATAAAAGAGCAAGGGGCAGAGAATCATATCCACAAGGCGTTGATCACTGATATAAGAATGCAACACCTGCCGCGAAGAAATATAGGAGGCAGGGGCAAACGGGTCATAGTCGCTGATCTTTTTGACAAGTTCTGCAAATCCGTCTGTCTGTGAGCTGAAATGTATGGCAATATTACTCAGCAGTTCTTCAAAATCATTTGAAAAAACGAGTGAATGGCCGGGTAAAAAGGCAATTTCACTCTTGGTCTGCTGGTGAAAGCTGATTTCGTCCCTGTTGATTTTCAGTTGGCGCAGCAACCGGTTGAGTGGTGCCTTCTTTACCGATCTCGGAGCATAATTGGTAATCGCGTGGAGTCCTGTTTCAAAAAGTCGATTATGACGGTAGTAATAGGAATTGAGTCCGCCAGCCCGGGAATGCTTTTCGATGAGGAGTACATCTTCGTTGAATCTTGCGAGTCGAATGGCTGCCGCCAGTCCGGACAGCCCTGCGCCAATGACAAGAAACCTGGAATGCACGAATTAAACGTCTTTCAGCAGCGGCTCTAGGTAGTTGACGCAGCTGGTCAAGGTGGCCAGGTGTGGGTAATCTTCTTCAGGCACCTGCAGTTGATAGCGTTTTCTCAGTTCCATGACGATATCGAGGAAATCCATGGAATCCAGCTCAAGCTGATCGCGCAGTGGCCGGTCCGGATCAAGATTGTCGAAATCGGCATCTTCATCAATATCTTCTATAATTTCAATAATGACGTCTTTTATACTATCACGTGTCATGTATATCTCCGGTGACCAGTGAATTGATTTGAGTTGTAATGAAAGTCCTCCTCTGCAGAGGAAATCAATTAGTTTTTTGCAAAACTGTTTTTATAACACATTCCGTTAAACTTTATCACGATTATTTTGAAATTTAATGAAAAAGTCATGCTTGAGCTGGGAGGCGTTGCACGATTACCGTGGAGTTAATGCCGACCATGCCAAAAGAATTATTGAGTATCGTGTTGATTGAAGGGCGTTCAACCGGTGTGTCGATTACCAGGTTGGGGAGGGCGCATTCAGGGTCGAGTTCGGTCACATTAATCGTGGGGTGCACCAGGTTATCGGTAAAGGACGGGAGGTTTGCTGCAAGTTCAAGTACGCCGGCTGCACCCATGGCGTGCCCTATGATGCTTTTGGTATTATTGATAAAGGTGGCGGGGCAGTTTGTGAAAACTTCCCGGATTGCCCGGCATTCTTCAATGTCCCCCTGCTTGGTGCCGGTTGCATGGGTCGAGACGATATCTATCTGTTCAGCCTTCAGCCCGGATCTCTCAAGTGCAAGGTTCATGCATTCGATCTGTCTTTCAGCAAGGGGCAGTACGAAGTCGGCGGCATCGGAGTTCATCGCATATCCGACAATCTCCGCATATATCTTTGCACCCCGGGATCGTGCATTTTCGAGAGTTTCGAGAACATAAATGCAGGCTCCCTCTGAGATTACAATGCCGTTTCTGTTCAGGTCGAACGGCTTACTGGCTTTTCTGGGATCTTCATCCCTGCCGAGTGCTCCCTGCGCCTTAAAGCTTGCAAAAATACCGAAAGAACCGGTCGATTCAGACACACCTCCGGCAAGGGCCATTTCGACTTCACCGAGGCGAAGCATCTGCACGCCCTGTATCAGAGAAGCATTGCCGGCAGCGCAGGCAGCCCCGATCGAATAGTGGGGCCCGGTAATTCCAAGGCTCAGCGTTATTTCTCCAGCAGGGTTGTTGAGTACCGTACGGGGGTTGTGATGATGGGTCCAGTAATCAACGTTGTAATCAAAACCCTTTATGTTATATATCTCATTTTCCGTCTCAACCGTGCCGTGCTCAGTGAGACCGATATAGACACCGGTTTTTGATTTTGGGTAGTGATCAGCGGCTAGTCCCGCATCACCAAGAGCTTCATGGGCGCAGTATACGGCCAGGCAGCCGGCCCGGGTCCCTCGCTTATTTTCTTTTCTTTTTCGGTACCTGGTCTCATCGAAAGAACAAAGTCCTGCAGGAGCCTTGCCGAAATACCTCAGATCGATCTCCTGAATATTGCTTTCTCCGTGCAGTACTTTACGGCGGTACTCGCTGATACTGCTCGCATTTGGTGCGGCGAGCCCGACACCGGTAATGACGATTCTCTGACTATCTGGGAGCATGATGTGTAGTGATATTTTGTTGGTTTTTATCAAACAGGCACATTTCAGTGCTGCATTGCTCGACATGGGACAGGTACTATCTATGATACTTTTTAAAATTATACAAGTATAACCCGGAAGGGCGTGCCCGGAATTATTTTTTCTAACCAGTAGTTGCATCTTGCAAATAATGAAATATGATGAAGTCAGGATACGGTAAAACCGACAATAACAATACCAATGATATTTACTTAAAACCCTGTTAAACGGTTTTTAAATTAATATTCATTCTCAGGTGGGAAACATTTTAGGACAGGCGCTGGAGGAAAATAGTCACCGTACTAAAATTATCTTGACAGCCGTCTGATA
This sequence comes from Desulfocapsaceae bacterium, assembly GCA_963675545.2. Lineage (GTDB taxonomy): Bacteria > Desulfobacterota > Desulfobulbia > Desulfobulbales > Desulfocapsaceae > MADRE3. The sequence continues at coordinate 4,276,062 of CAXXRX010000002.1, read as the reverse complement.
TCTGATATATCAGATATCATGAAAGATGTATATTTACACACATAGCTGGTGCGGAACACGCCGGTTTGAGAAGGCAAAGAAAACAAGAGGAGAAAAGAAAATGGCTACAATAAAAATGACCACAGAAGAAGCGTTTATTAAGGTTCTGCAGATGCACGGTATTGAGCATGCATTTGGGATTATCGGTTCTGCGATGATGCCGATCTCCGATTTATTTCCTCAGGCTGGAATCACATTCTGGGATTGCGCTCATGAATGTAATGCCGGCATGATGTCTGACGGGTACAGCCGGGCTTCGGGTAAAATGTCAATGCTGGTCGCCCAGAATGGCCCCGGCATCACCAACTTTGTGACCCCTGTAAAGACAGCGTACTGGAACCATACGCCGTTATTGCTCGTAACACCGCAGGCAGCAAACAAAACGATCGGGCAGGGTGGGTTCCAGGAAGTTGAGCAGATGGCTGTTTTTAAAGATATGGTCGCCTACCAGGAGGAAGTTCGTGATCCGTCCCGCATGGCCGAAGTTCTTAACCGGGTCATCATGAAGGCAAAACGTGCCTCAGCTCCTGCACAGATTAATGTACCCCGTGACTTTTTTACCAAGGTTGTCGAGATTGAGCTTCCTGCCATTGTCGATTTCGAATTGCCGGCAGGAGGTGAGAAGGCAATAGAGCGGGCGGCCGAACTTCTCTCTTCAGCAAAGTTTCCGGTTATCCTCAATGGTGCGGGCGTCGTACTCGGTAATGCCATCAAAGATTCAATGGTGCTGGCGGAGCGTCTCGATGCCCCTGTCTGTTGCGGCTACCAGCACAATGACGCGTTTCCCGGAAGCCATCCACTGTCTGCCGGGCCCCTTGGATACAACGGTTCAAAAGCTGCAATGGAGCTAATTGCCCAGGCAGATGTTGTCCTGGCGCTTGGTACCCGGTTAAACCCGTTTTCTACGCTGCCTGGATATGGAATCGATTACTGGCCACAGGATGCAGCAATCATTCAGGTGGATATCAATCCCGACCGTATCGGTTTGACCAAACCGGTAACGGTTGGCATTGTCGGTGATTCCAGGAAAGTTGCCCAGGGAGTCCTCGCTCGTCTTTCAGAAACAGCCGGAGATGCAGGACGTCAGGAGCGGAAAAGTAAAATTGTAGAAACGAAAGCGCGCTGGGCAGAGGAACTTGCTGCCATGGTTCACGAACATGATGATCCCGGTACCAACTGGAACGAGAGGGCACGCACCAGCGAACCCCGGAAAATGTCTCCACGGCAGTCCTGGACTGCGATCAAAAAGGCACTGCCGGAAGGTGTCATCCTCTCCTCTGATATCGGCAACAACTGTGCTATCGGTAATGCCTATCCGAGCTTTGAGGAAGGTCGCAAATATCTTTCACCTGGTCTTTTCGGTCCGTGTGGGTATGGCTTTCCTGCCATCTGCGGGGCAAAAGTTGCCCGACCTGAGGTGCCGGTGGTCGGCATGGCCGGTGACGGCGCCTTCGGCATTTCCATGAACGAAATGGTCTCCTGCGGGCGCGACAGCTGGCCGGCAATTACCATGATCATCTTCAGGAATTACCAGTGGGGCGCTGAAAAACGCAACACCACACTCTGGTATTCCGATAATTTTGTCGGAACCGAACTCGATACCAACGTTTCCTATGCCAAAATCGCCGAAGCCTGCGGTGTGAAGGGTGTTCAGGTGGATACCATGGATGGCCTTAGCGTAGCGCTCAGCGAGGCAGTGAATGCACAGATGAAAGAGGGAGTAACAACGTTTATCGAGGTCGTTCTGAACCAGGAGCTGGGTGAACCGTTTCGTCGTGATGCTATGACTACCCCTGTTGTTGTTGCCGGTATTGACAAGAACGACATGCGTCCGCAGCAGGGTGCCTGAGTCGATTAATGCAGGGGGAATGATGCTAATTCCGTTATTCCTCCTGTAAAAAGAATTGCTTAACATCAGAAATTACCGTCATCTATCACCTGTGAGCATCGGTGGTTGTAATGGCAGACAGCACGTCTAATAAAGAGGAGTAACAGTCATGGAACAAAGGAACTGGCTTGAGTATGACACTGACGAAATGGTGAAAGGTGACAAACAGTACCTGTGGCATCATCTGAAGCCGCACAAAGTTTTTGAATCCAAGGAACAGATGGTTGTTGTCAAGGGCGAAGGTATTGTCATTACAGACATTCGCGGACGTGAATACATCGATGTCACATCCGGTGGTGTGTGGAGCGTCATGGTCGGGTACGGTCGTGAGTCAATTGCCAAAGCCGTTTATGACCAGCTGGTAGAAATGCCCTATTTTGCCGGAGCCTTCGGAAATATTCCGTCAATCAAATTTGCCGAAAAACTGCTTGAAAAACTGCCGCGCCTTGATAAGGTCTATTTTTCAAACAGCGGTTCAGAGGCGAATGAAAAAGCCTTCAAGCTGGTCCGCCAGGCGTCCCGCGTTTCTGCTGAGCGGCAGGGTAAATTCAAGATTCTTTTCAGGGACAGGGACTACCACGGGGCGACGCTTGGAGCGATGAGCGCCACCGGTCAAATTCAGCGCAAGAAGGATTTCGGTCCCTTTCCCGAGGGATTTATAGAGGTTCCTCACTGCTGCTGTTACCGTTGTCCGTTTGACAAAACCTATCCCGGTTGCAACATCGAATGCGCCCGGGCGATCGAAGATATCGTCGCCAGGGAAGGTGCTGATACAGTCGGTGGACTCATTGTCGAGCCGATTGTTGCCGGTGGCGGCATAATCCCGCCTGTCAAGGAATACTATCCCATTGTCCAGGAAATCTGTAGCAAACACGATATCTGGCTGATTATCGACGAGGTAGTCTGCGGATTCGGGCGGACAGGTACATTCTGGGGGCATGATCATTACGATGTCGATCCTGATATCGTCACCATGGCCAAAGGTCTTGCCAGCTCGTATGAACCGCTTTCGGCAACGGTAGTCAAGCAGAAGGTTTTTGATTGCTTTCTCAACGATCCGGCAAACCCTGATACCAGATGGAATTTCTTCCGGGACATCAGCACCTATGGCGGTTGTGCCGGGCCGATGGCAGCCGCGCTTGAGTCGACGAGAATCATAGAAGAAGAAAACCTGCTTGAAAATTCCAGGGTTGTCGGAGCCTACCTGTTGGAAAAACTCAACGAGTTGAAAGATCTGCCGATTGTCGGCGATGTCAGGGGGGTCGGCCTGTTCTGCGGCATAGAATTTGTTCGTGACAAGAAGACCAAGGAACCTGTTTCCGAAGAGGAAATGGCAGCACTTATCGGCAATGTCATGGCTGAAAATGTAATTGTCGGCAGGACTAACAGCAGTTTTGACGGCCTCAACACCGTGATGAATTTCGCACCGTCTTTGATCATTACCAAGGAGCAGGTGGATATCGTTGTGGCCGCAGTTAAAAAAGCAATTGAAAAGGGTATCTGATTGTTTGGTTCAGGGTGAATGTAACGGTTCCTTGTTACATCACAAAGACATGAATATTTATAGCCATGGAGGCAAATCGTGAAGGTAGGAATCTTAAAAGAAATTAAGGTAATGGAGAAGCGTGTCTGTATGGTGCCTTCGGGCGTCGCGACAATGGTCGCCAACGGTCACGAGGTTGTTGTTGAGACATCGGCGGGTGAGGGAGCAGGTTTTGCCGATTCCGAATACATTGCGGCTGGAGCTGTTATTGCCGCTACGCCCGCCGATGTGTTCGGGGCATGCGATATGGTCATGCACGTCAAGGAGCCGCAACCCTCAGAATACGACCTGATCCGCGAAGGGCAGATTGTTTTCACCTATCTGCACCTCGCCGCAGATGAGCAGCAGACAAGAGCTTTAATCGCTGCCAAATCGATCAATATAGCCTATGAGACCATCGAAAAAGACGATGGCTCGCTGCCGTTGCTGGTGCCGATGAGTGAGGTTGCAGGGAGGATGGCAGCCCAGGAGGGTGCAAAATACCTCGAAATGCCCCAGGGGGGACGCGGTATTCTGCTTGGTGGGGTGAAAGGTGTTGCACCGGGAATCGTTGTCGTGATAGGAGGCGGGGTTGTCGGGATTAATGCGGCAAAGATGGCCGCCGGTCTCGGTGCCCAGGTGTATATCCTCGACACCAACCTCGAGCGGCTGGCATATCTTGACGACGTGATGCCGGCTAATGTCTTCCCGCTCATGTCGAACCCGGCAGTTTTGAGAGAGTACGTCTGCAAGGCTGATCTTGTTATCGGCGCAGTGCTTATCCCCGGGGCCAAAGCTCCGAAACTGATTACCAGAGATATGCTGAGCGAGATGAAGAACGGCTCGGTAATTGTCGATGTGGCGATTGATCAGGGCGGCTGTATTGAGACCTCAAAGGCCACGACCCATGCAGAACCGACCTACGTTGTCGATGGTGTCGTACACTATTGTGTAGCCAACATGCCGGGAGCCGTCGCCCGGACATCAACGGTTGCCCTCACCAACGCAACCCTGCCGTATGCGGTTCAGATTGCCAACAAGGGCTGGAAAAAAGCCATGCAGGAAAACAAGGAAATCAGGCTCGGTGCCAATGTGATTTCCGGAAAGATCACCTACAAGGCTGTCGCCGATGCATTTGATCTGGACTATACGCCTGTTGCTGAGTTTCTGTAATATCTGGCATTGTTTCTCCTGTACGTGCACGATTTTGGGTGCGTGCAGGAGAAATACCGAAGGAAGAGTCATTTCCCGTCAGACAAAGAGATAACCTGTTGGTTTCACTGCTGAGCCGACTTAGTTTCCACACACCTCTTGACGTGAGACCTGTAAGCGGTATCGTAAGCTGCCCAGGACATACCACGATGTAAATTACCTATCAGGATACAGAATACGCACATGGTTGGGACACTCAAGTATGAATCGTTAAGCGAACGCGTCTATCAACACCTTCGTCTGCAGATGAACAGTGGCGGCTTGACACCGGGCTCAACCATTAACATCGGTGAAATCGCCGAACAGCTTGGTATCAGTAAAACCCCTTTAAGAGATGCATTGATTCATCTTGAATGTGAGGGGTTTGTGACCATTCTGCCGAGGCGTGGAGTACTCGTCAATACGCTTTCAATAGAGGACGTCAGGAATGCCTATGATTCTATCGGCCTCGCAGAGGCCCATATGATCAGGGAAAACATCGATGCTATTACCGGTTCCCATATCAAAAAACTGGAAATACTCAACCAGAAAATGATTTCAGAAATACAATCTGGTGATTTTTCCAATCTTTTCGAAAGTAATCTTGAATTTCACAATACCTACCTCGATGTTTCAGTCAACAGCATGTTGAAGAAATTCATTTTACCGATTAAGCATCGTCTTTATGACTTTCCGCGCCATAATTTCATTGCCGAATGGGAATTGCGGAACTGTGGGGAACATGCCGAATTTATCACCTGTCTGAAAACTAAGGATGGTGAGGGTGCTGCTCATGTTTTAAAAAATATTCACTGGTCTTTTGAGACTCAGGAGAAATACATTTATCAGTTTTATGAGATGAACCGGTTATGATAAGATCAGATGCAATAAACTTTTCAACCCGGTCGTGCGCTTCTTGTTCTAAGTGGGGAAACTTGATGAGAACACAGCCTGCAGCTGATATTGTGCGATACCTTTATGGCGTGTTGGAAGATCTAATTTTGCCTCAGAAATAATTTTATTTGCTCCGGGAGCAATCTCATTGTATTACTAGTCCACATGATAATCATGGGATTTTTATAGCTTAAATTGAAAAGACAGCAGAATTTCCGGACAAAAAACGAAAAATCAGGGGAGAAATCGTGAGTATCGAGCTTATAACCTTTCTGTATTTTGGCTGCCTGTTCCTTTCCTTATTTCTTGGCTTACCCGTCGCCCTTGGCCTGGGTGGAACCGCGGTTATTTTCGCTGCATTTTTCGAACCCCGCTCTCTTCTGGCTATTCCCAGCGCTTTTTACTACACCCCCTGGAATAATGTATTGGTTACCGTTCCGCTGTTTCTTTTCATGGGCAGCCTGATCCGCTTTTCAGGTATTGCCGAAGCGGCATATGATGCGGTCTACAAATTGATCGGCCATATTCCGGGTGGACTGGCCATGGGTACGGTAAAGGTCTGCACGATCTTTGCCGCGATCACCGGCATTACCCCGCCGGCAACGATAACCATGGGGCAGATCGCCTATCCGTCGATGATGAAATATAACTACAACAGGGCTATTGCCATCGGTTCTATCGGTGCCGGTGGAGCCCTGGGTGCCTTGATCCCCCCCAGCGTGCCGTTCATTTTCTACGGGCTGCTCGCCAAGGTGTCAATCGGAGGCCTGTTTCTGGGCGGACTCATTCCGGGACTGATGCTTGCTTCTTTTTACATTATCTATATCGGAGTGCGGTGTAAGATCCAGCCGCACATGGGCCCGGCACTGCCCGCTGAGGAAAAGTTCACTACCACAGAAAAACTGCAGGCACTGTTGAATATCTGGCCGTTCATGCTGCTGATATTCCTCGTACTTGGCGCTATCTGGGGCGGCATCGCAACACCATCAGAGGCGGCCGCTTTTGGAGCCACCGGCGCATTTTTTATCAATGTTATTTACCGCAAACTGACCTGGCAGGTTCTCAGGGACTCGCTCGAGACAACCGTAAAACTCACCGGTATGGGATTGTGGATCCTGATCGGTGCAAATATTTACCTCAATATATTCAACTCGCTCGGATGCCAGGAGCTTGTAACCTCACTGGTGCTCGGTATGCCCGGTGGAGAGAACGGTATCCTGCTGATGATGATGTTTATCATCCTCCTGCTGGGGATGGTCATGGATGACTGGGCGATCATCATGCTCTGCACACCACTTTATATCCCGATCATCAATGAACTCGGAATAGATAAGCTGTGGTTCGGTGTGCTTTTTATCGTAAATATCCAGATTGCCTACCTGACTCCGCCGTTCGGCTTTGTTCTTTTCTGGCTGAAGAGCGTCTTGCCGCCGAACGTGAGCATGGGGGATGTCTATAAATCGGTCGGGCCGTTTATCTGTCTGCAGATTCTCGGGCTGGCTCTGGTGTACATATTTCCGGAAATAGCAACCTGGCTTCCTGAAAAATTGAAGTAGGAGTGGAACAATTCAGGCATACAGTCTGAAAGAGAAACGGCCGGGTGGCGTTATTCCACCTCACGGTCTGCTGGAAACGGATAAAACGCAATAACAGGGCAGGAGGTTAGAATGAAAATGTGGAGCATGACGGAACGAGTCATTGATATGATCGCCGAAGTAATGGGAAGAATCGGCTGGGTCCTCCTTCTCTACTGTATGATCCTCGGTGTTATCGATGTTTTCCTGAGATACGTCCTCAACAGCCCGTCTCTGTGGATATCAACGACCGTTCAGGTCGCCATGGTGTTGATGGCCTGTGTCGGTGGGGTGTATGCGCTTAATGATGATGCCTTTGTGAAGCTGGATCTCTTTTATGCCAATTTCACACCGCGGAAAAAAGCGATCTGTGACATCATTACGGTTATTTTTACGTTTCTGTTTCTGGCAGTGCTGATCTGGAAAGGTACGACTGCGGCACTGCTTTCGATTAAGCTGAAGCAGGTGACACCGACGAGTATTCCGATACCGATTTATCCGCTGAAAGTATTTATCCCGATTTCAGGCGCTATCATGATGCTGGTGGTGATCAAAAAACTTGTAAACGATATCCGCACCGTCATTTCAGGAAAAAAGCACAAATGATCCTTGAACACAGTTCAATATCAGCGTTTCAATGATTACAGTTAACTGTCAAACAGCTGCAAAGAACTCAATAGGGAGATCTTTGTCTTTCAGGAAAATCAAACTGAAGAAAATCAGGAGGAGAACGTAATGAAAAAAGCTTTGAAGACATTTATTGCTGCATTTGCAGCAACGGCATTATTGGCCGGAGCCGGTTCCGCTTTAGCCGCAGAGGAATATGGGAAGCCGGACAAGGTAACGAAATGGGTATTCCAGCCATGTTTCGACTCATCGGATGCCGGCTGGGCAAATGGCATTGTACCGTGGATCAAGATGGTTGAAGAAGCAACTGAAGGTTCAATTCAAATTGAACTGCAGCCTGCTGGTGCAATCACCAGTGGTTCAGAGGCGTTCGGTGCAACCGCAGCCGGAATGATTGACGTCTATGCCGGCTGGGCAACCGTTTACGGCGGCGACATGCCTGAAGGCATGCTGGCTTTTGGACTGGCAATGGGCGCAAACAACTATTTCGAATCCTGGGCGGCAATGTTTGGAGATCCCAAATATCGCATCGGTGACCTCGTCCAGGCTGCAGCCAATGACAGAAATCTTCAGTGGGTTGGCTGGACCAGCCAGGGCCCGAATGCCATGTTCACCAAGTTCCCGGTAAACAAACTTGAAGATCTGGCCGGCAAGAAAATGAGAGCCGGTGGACCGCATGCACTGTTTCACGCAGCGATGGGTGGCGCTCCGGTTTCCATGGGCGGCGGCGATATCTATACCGCCATCAAGCTCGGCACCATTGACGGAACCTACTGGGATACCGGCGGAATCGACGATATGGCCTTTCACGAGGTTATCGATTATGCCATTATGCCTGGCTGGTGTCCTTCGCAGCACCAGGAGATTTATGTAAACCTCGACAAGTGGAAAGCTCTCAACCAGTGGCAGCGTGATAAGATTAACTCCATTTTCATGCCGAGTTACTTTGAAACGAGCAGGATGCATGCGCAGGGTGTTGATGAAGCGCTGCAGATCCTTAAAGATGCCGGCGGCGAAGTTATTACGCTTTCAGAAGATGAGGTAAAACGGATGAGGGCCAAGGCAATTTCCGATGTATGGCCCAAAGTTGCAGAAAAATCAGATCGCTCTGCTCAAGGTGTTGAACTTTGGAAATCGTTTCTGACAGATATCGGTGAATTATAAATCATCGGAGCAACCTAAGTAACGAGTCTTCAGTTTGTCCTTGTAAGGCGTATAACCTCGATCAGTTCTGGGGTTATACGCCTTCTTTGTTTATCAAATAGCTTTTCCCGTTGCCCCTTGTGGGTAAAACAGTCTGTACCTGTCGAATAATCTTGACAGCAGGCACCAGGCTAATATATTAGTATATAAGGTTGGTGTCTGCTGAGCAGAAAACACTTCCAAAACATCGTTATTTTGTTGTCGATTCATCTTTACCAAGGAGCGGATTATCATGAGTAAACAGGAATTTGCCAGGATTAAAAATTTTATTGACGGCGAGTGGCAGGAAGAAACAGGGGTGGACTATGTGCCTTTGTACAATCCTTCAACCGGAGAAATCATTGGTGAGGTGCCGCTTTCTTCCGACAAGACTTCTCTTGCCGCTGTTGATTCAGCGTACAGTGCCTATGAGGGCTGGCGAAAACTGTCGGTGAGCAAACGGGTCGGTTTCCTCTTTGCCATGCGCCAGGCTATGGTTGACAACGAAGAGGAACTCGCTGTTTCAATTGCTGTTGACCAGGCAAAGCATATCAGCGAGGCCCGTGGCGAGATCCGCAGGGTCATTGAAATCATAGAGGCTTCCTGTTCTATCCCGACACTGCTTCAGGGTGAGATGCTCGACGGTATCGCCGGCAACATCAACGGCCGTGTCGTCAAGCAGTCTCTCGGTGTTTTTGGAGGTGTTGCGCCATTTAATTTCCCGGCACTCGTCTTCGGTTGGTTTGTCCCCTATGCAATCGGGGTGGGCAACACCTTTATATACAAACCTTCAACACAGTCACCGCTTTTTATGCAGAAAATGGGTGATATCTTCAACGCGATAGGGTTGCCGAAAGGTGTTATTAACATCATTCACGGTAATCGCTCAGTCCCCGGGACCTGGTACGAACATGACAAAATGAGCGGCGTCTGTCTCGTCGGCTCAACGCCGACAGCAAAGAAAATGGCAGAAGCCTGTGGACGTGGCGGCAAACGCAGTATGCTGCTTGGCGGGGCCAAAAATTTTCTTGTCGCAATGGAAGACGTGAACTGGGATGTCTTTATCGATAATTTCATTCATTCCTGTTACGGCTCAGCTGGACAGCGATGTCTTGCCGGATCAATTGTTGCTGCAGTTCCTGAGGTTTACGATGAGCTGATCGAACGCGTCCTGGAAGCTTCTAAAAAGGTTGTTGTTGGTGATGCCATGGATCCTGATGTGTATATGGGGCCGGTGATTTCAGCAAAGGCCAAAAAAAATATCGAAGATTATATCGAAATCGGTATCGAGCAGGGCTCCAACCTGGTTCTGGACGGAAGAAATCCTCAAATCCCTGAGAAAAATACAAATGGCTATTTCGTCGGTCCAACCGTTTTCACCGATGTTACGCCATGTAGAAGAATTGCCCAGGAAGAGATCTTCGGACCGGTTGTTTCCATCATGAAAATCAAAGACCTTGATGACGCCCTGCAATTGATCAGGCAGCAGAAATTTGGCAACGGTGCTTGTATTTTCACCCAGAACCAGTATTACGCAGAAACATTTATTAGCGAGGCAAACGTCGGAATGGTCGGCGTCAACGTCGGTGTCTGTGCACCTCACCCGTACCTGCCTTTTGGAGGCATCAAGGATTCACACCTCGGTACAGACAAGGTGCAGGGCAAGGATGGTATTGACTTCTTTACCCAGAACAAGGTGGCTACCATTCGAGTCGCTCCCCCGGCCGGTGAGAGTGATGGTGGGCAGAAAGCAGCGGCCGACACCTCCGTGAGAAGTTGTGTCGCCCAGTAGGGTGAAGAAATCCAGTATTGCAGGTTCAAACGCTGCATCCTGCAGATTGGTTGCAGCGTGCACTTATTGAAAAATTTCAGGGAAGAAGAGCGTTATGCTCAATGGAACAACCGCTGGAAACCATTTGCTCAGGGTCCAGGTTTATGATTACCTCCAGGAGCAGATGAGGCGTGGAGTCCTTGAACCCGGTTCTTCAATCAGCGTCAATACGATGATTGAAGAGCTGGGGGTAAGCCGTACGCCCTTGCGTGAGGCCCTGCTGCTGTTACAGGAACAGGGGTTCGTTTCGATTCAGCCGCAGCGTGGTGTTAAGATCAACCTGCTTACCATGGATGATGTCAAAGATATCTATGAAATACTTGGGGGAATCGAGTCCCGTGTTATTCTCTCGGTCTTTGGGAGCATCGGCAAAGCTGAAATTGAGCGGATGACGGCGTTGAACCAGCGCATTGAAGCAACGCTGTCAACCGGTGATATCATCAGCCATAACCAGGCAAATATTGACTTCCACGATGTTTTTCTTGATCTATCTGATAATCAACGTCTTCTTCGCTACGTAAAGAATCTCAAGATGCAGCTCTACGATTTTCCAAGAAGAGACTACGGACGGCGCTGGAACCTGAAAAATCTGCAGGAACACAAGACATTTGTTGCCCTTATCGAAGACGGTAAGCCTATTGATGCCGCCAATTACATGAGGGATACGCACTGGGACTTTGAGCCGCCTGATTCATTGAAAATAATTTCCCAGTACAGTGACTCCTGAGCGCTCAGGGCGTTCTTGACCCCATATCTGTATACTGAAGTGCCTCAGGTCCGATGTATTCTGCGCTTGGCCGAATGAGCCGATTATTTTTCCACTGTTCGAGGATATGTGCCGTCCAGCCGACAGCCCGGCTGATTGCAAATAATGGCGTGTACAGCTCTCTTGGAATACCGATGGAATGATAAAGTACCGCTGAGTAAAAATCGACATTCGGAAACACCGTGGTATTTTCAAGCATGACATGCTCAACTTCACGGGCAATGTCGAGCATTCGCAACGATTGAAATTTCTGTCCGATTTTTTCTGCATACATTCTGAGAACACCGGCTCTGGGGTCTTCGCACCGGTAGACGCGATGTCCGAAACCGGGAATTTTCTTCTTGGCTGATAACTTCATCAGAACCCAGTCCCTGGCGTTTTCCGGGGAGCCGATTTCTTCGAGCATCGTGATTACTTCTTCGTTTGCCCCTCCATGCAGAGGGCCTTTCAGGGTGCCGATGGCACTGGTCATCGCTGAATAGATGTCGGCACGTGTTGCAGCGGTTACCCGGGCGGCAAACGTCGACGCGTTCAGCTCATGGTCGGCATGAAGTATCAGGGAAATATCCATAGCCCGTACTACTTCGGGATCCGGTTCTTTTCCACTCAGAGAGTAGAGAAAATTAAAGGCGATTCCACAATCCGGATAGGGTGCGATTGGTTCCTCTCCACCCCGCAGGCGTTGATGGGCGGCGATGATCATTGGGATGCGTTCGGTAATCCTCTGAGCCTTCCGGAGGCAGGCATCAAGCCGGATGTTACCGCTGTCCGGGTCCCAATGGCCAAGCGATGATACCGCCGTTCTCAGGACTTCCATAGGCTTGGCGGCATTTGGAAACATGCGAAGAATCATGACCGTTTCTACCGGCAGAACCATTGAACCGGTAAAACCATCCAGGAATGCCTGGAATTCAATTAATCCCGGGAGCCGGCCAAACCAGAGAAGATAGGCGACTTCCTCAAAGGTTGAGTATTCAGCCAGATCTACGACATTATAGCCCCGGTAGAGAAGCTTGCCATTTTTGCCATCAATAAAACAGATCTTGGAGGTACAGGCGACGACATCCGCAAGTCCGGCATCATGGGAAATTACCTCATTTTTTAAATCAGCAGCAATTGTGTTCATATGAATTCAACAATGTAATAAAATTATGTAAAATCAGTTTTATAAAGACACAACCTGAGGTATCGACTTAATAAAATTCTGGCTCAGGCTGTAGGTATAGGCACCCTGGTTAGGAATAAGAAGGATGTCACCTATCTGCAGGTCTTCCCCCCAGTAGCTGTATCCCCAGAGATCCTGGGGTGTGCATAAAGAACCCATGATCGAACATGAGTGTTCTTCAAGAGCCGGTCTGTTGAGATTGAGAATCGGGCAGTAGTCGGTTTCGAAGCGTTCCCAGCCGATGGCATTAGTGCCGCCGTCGGTAATTGCAATAGTGCTGCCCTTCAGGTCCATGACCCGAAGTAGAAGGTGCATGGCATCATTGCTTATCCAGCGTCCAGGCTCAAAACAGATACGGTAAGCTTTGATCGCCAGAAGATGTTTTTCAATGGCTGTCCCCAGTGCTTTTGCAAAGCATTCAATGGACTGCGATGGAAGGCAGTAATGGGTCTTGTCCTGCTCTGGACTCATCTGGGCCGCTTTAATGATTGCTCCTTTTTTTGTCCCGGCAAGATTCAACCATTCTCCCTGTTCAGGCCAGTAACCGCCACCGATATCGATGAATTTTATTGAGTCACGCACTGAGCTGGGTAGAGCGCTAAGCAGTTTTCCCAGTTGCGCGATGAAAAGAATCTGCTTATCCGGATCCAGGTTCCAGCTCGTGTGAAACTGGATTCCTTCAAAAAACAAATGTGTGCAGCTTGCTGCAGCAACACAGAATCTGGTCAGCTCTTCTGCCGGAATACCGAATTTCTGCCATAAGCCGCTGGCAGCGGTGGACAGTCGAATTCCGACGCGAATGTGTTTGTTTCTATCCTGGGCGAATTGCTGAAGTCGATACAATTCGGTAAAACTGTCGAGCAGCACGACCACTTTTTCACTGTTTTCCACCGCCAGTATCAGCTCGCTGTCAGATTTGCCGGGCCCACTGAAAACAATATCCTCGGAACCCAGGGAAAGTGCCATCTTCAATTCCTGGTCGCTGGACACATCAAGGCCAAAACCTGTCCTGATCAGGGTTCTGGAAACTTCGGGATGATTATTGCTTTTTACAGCATAGTAAAAGCCGGTATCAGGAAGGACGTTTGAAAAAACAGTGCGAAATCTGCATCCCCTGCGCTCAAGCATATCGGGGTCCAGAATATACAGCGGTCCGCCATATTGATCTGCAAGGTCCAGAAAGGTATCTTTTCTTGAGAAGAACTTCTCAACGAACTGGTGCAGCTTGCTTTTGGGAAGGACCGGCACGTCTTCGCCAAGTTGATCCTCAACGGTTCCGACAAATATTTCATTAAAAGGTATCGTTGCCATCACTGTATGTCCATATGAATTGACTGTAGAATTTCCATGCATTGATGTTTTGTTCCCGTTCCGGCACCGGGCACAAAGATAACATAACCAAGTAGCCAGGAGTCATAATCTTCGGGTGGAAGAATTATTTTATGGCCGGCTTTTCTGGTTATATTGATCTCCAGAACCCGAGGATCGTTTTTAAGGTTGTTCGTGTCAACACCGTGCAGGTTACCTTCCTTATGGGCAAATATACGAAGTCCTACCCCGAAATTGCAGGTATCAATGCGTTGCCTGGCAGCAGCCGAGTCACCCCTGGCAAAGTCAAGAGCAAGGGCGAGCATGTCGATTCCGTGAACGCTGCGTATCAGGTGTGGCAGGCAATCACCTCCTATCCTCGGGGTTACTTCCAGAAAATAGATATCAGTGCCGGCAACGATGAAATCTACCATGCAGATTGCATGATGTATTCCCAGGGCCGCCGCTGCCGTGACGAGTTGGTCGAGAAAGTGCGAGGTTGCAAGTTCCTCAGGAGGGGATATGAGCGTGTAGCCCAGGGTTGTTCCAAATGGGGCCGCGGGGGTACTGAGCTTGGCTGTGAGTCTGATCAGTTCAGCCCGACCGTTATTGATCAGGCAATCGCAGCTGTATTCTTTCCCGTCGATCACGCTTTCTACCAGAACAATCTCTTTCTTGAGGTCATTGTGGCTGTCGACGGGTGTTTTGCCTTGTTGTCCGCCGGCATAAAAATGATCAAACGCATTGTCACAGTCCTCTTGTGAGTGACAGCGAAAGGTGAGTTCGCTGCCACTGCCAAAAACTGGCTTCAGGACACAGGAATTACTATGTTCTTTGGCAAAGGACCACGCCGCTTCGGCAGAAGAGATCAGTTGGAAATCCGAACAGTTGACCCCATGTTTCTTCCACAAAGCCTTGCTCTGGTATTTACTCCTGCAGTTTGCAATCACTTCCGGGGAAGGAAAAGCAAGATCAAATTCTTCCGCAAGACGCGACGCTGCCGACAACGACTCGCAATCATAGCAGGCCACACCTTCGAGCTGTATTTTCCAGCGCCGTGTGTGTTCACGGAGGAGGTGTGTTGCGTTGTTTATTTCCGTCAGCTTACAGAGCACTTCTTCACCGGGAGCTGGGACTGGTTCTGAAGATATGCGGCGTATCCGTTCTTCGGTAAGAAACAGTGCAGACCCCGGCCTGGATTTCCTGATCCAGTCGATGTAATCTGCAGTAGTTCCAACCACGAGAACCCGAGAATCAGTAACCACTTGCTGCACTCTTGACATGTGGCTGGTTGAGCAGATACTGTCCGTATCTGCTCGGCATGACATTCATTTGATAGAGAGGGCTCTCGGTCAGACGGAAGCGTCGTTTCCAATTAAAGTCGCCGCAGAGGAAGTCAACTGAAGCCATTTTACGGTGGCAGGCTGTTTCCATGTGGTGGAGATTTATGAGTTTAGCCACTCCAGGAAACTCTGGATCGGTGCAGCCGGCAAGCAGCGTGTATTTGTTATTCCAGAGTGCACCGAGGTCAACTGCGGCGATTTTCCCGCCTAATCTCAGGGTCGTGATCTTCAGCAAGCCGTTGTCACGAAGCCATGCTGAAAGAAGCGTGAAGGCGTCGAGGAACCTGGAATCGGCAAAATATGACGATTCACCATAGCTCGCCTGGTTTACCTGGAAGAGGTAGTCGATGTCGGCGAAATTATCGAACTGGTAGGAAGCACCCAATGCTTTTAAAGAATCAGTTTCTTTAAGAATCTGTTTTCTTGATTTTCCAGAAAAAAGCTGCATGTAGGTCTCAAAGGAGTAATTGACCCGTCCGGGGAAAAACTGATAATTTACCTCGTCGACCATCAGCGGAAAATCGATCGTAGACGTCATACTGGTGGAAATATAGCGAAGATGGGTTTTTTCAGGAACGGCTTCGAGTAAACCGCGAAGAACCTCCGGCGTTGCTGCGGGTATTCGGTTCTGCTCGATCCAGGTTTTCTGCTGCCATGTCTCGGCTGGGTAAAATCCGTAACATTCATTGTCGGCAATTTTTGACAGGGCCAACAGACCGAGAATACGGTATTGATCTTCTGCTACTATAAAATACGGTGTTGAATCATAGGCCTCGGCAAAGCAGTGACGCACAGGCCACAAGTCAAAAAGACAGTTCTCCGGCCAGACTTGACGCCACAGGTGTTCACATTCGGAATCATCAACACTCACCCGGTATTCGACCATTGTTTTCTCCCTGGTATTATAACCAATCTTATTTTAGCGGGTTCATTTAAATCAGGCAGCAATCAGCAGTAATGATCACATCACCTGTATAAAAGTGCGTAAGCATGAAATGTGCCAGTGAGTGAAGAACTATGGATACCATGTATCGTATTGAAATTATGAATAGTTATTTACCATGTCAGAATTTCATTCGAGCAAATAAAGAAATAAGTATTTCTGTTCTCATATATATGGTATTATTTTTCTTAAAATACACAATGATGTATTTAAGATACTGTTATTTCGTTGTTTATATGTTTACTTAGCACGATTATTTTTGTTGTTTTTACGAAGTCACCCGTTTTGATCCGCAGATACTATGGTGTAGTGGTGATCCTTTCAGGTGACGATATTTATGTATCAACAAATAATCGGAATTCAATTTCTACTTTACGAGCCCTATGCTGTTAAGAACGATAATCAGCCTGGAGAACAGGCAGGTGCAGGACACACTGGTCCAGGCATTATCTGATGCCGATATTCAGATTGTCAGTTACCGGACAAAGAAAAAACTCTGGCAGAAGCTCGTACAAAGCTGCGGTGATGTTGTTGTTATCAGCGAATCCCTGCTTCAGCGTCCGGTAGAGTCTGCACTTGAAATTCTCAATAATCTGCCGGAGAACCCAACCTCGATTATTCTGCACGGGAGTACTTCTCACGAGGAACATGCAAAACTGTTTGCGGCCGGAGCCGATATCGTGCTCTATTCCGGTCTGTCTGTTGATGACATTCTTGCTGCAATTGAAACTGCGCTGGAATCGAGAAGGAATTTTCTCCAGCAGGATCGCCTCGATTTAAGAAAATCTCAGCCGAAACTCAGTGATTTTGCGCTGAGAAGTGAGGCGATGCAGCTCTTTCTCAACGATGTCTACCAGGTTGCCAATACCCATTCAACCTTGCTGCTGCTTGGTGAAACCGGTACCGGAAAGGAACATCTGGCAAAAGCCATACATGCTGAGAGTGCTCGAGCCAGGGGACCGTTCGTGGCAATAAACGTTGCCGCCCTGCCGGAGCAGCTTCTGGAAAGTGAGCTTTTCGGTCATGCCCGAGGCTCGTTTACCGGAGCTACCCGCTCTCGCCGCGGAACATTTGAGATGGCCCACGGCGGCACCCTGTTTCTCGATGAAATCGGGGAGATGCCGACTCATCTTCAGGTAAAGCTTTTGAGGGTATTGCAGGATTTTGAAATCAGGCCGATCGGTGCAGAAAAGCCAATCATGGTCGACGTTCGGTTGATCACCGCGACAAATCGTGATCTTGAGCAAGAGATTGAACGGGGAAATTTCCGGCAGGACCTCTATTACCGACTCAGCGTCATGAGCCTCATTATTCCACCGCTGAGAGAGAGAAGAGAAGATATACCGATTTTGGCACGCCGTTTCATATCCCACTATAAGAACATGATTGCCCGATCGGTTAACCATATATCGGCGGCTGCTATGAACGCACTTTGCAATTACAACTGGCCGGGCAATGTCAGAGAGTTGATGAACGTTATTGAAAGAGCAATGCTGATTTGCAGAGGGAACGAAATATCCATGTCCGACTTGCCAACGGTATTGCAGGACAGCCCTGAAAACAATAGGGGACAGGGGGGGGGCACCATTCCAGTCAATCCAGCCGATTGGCAAGGCAAGACACTGGCTGAAATAACGAATAGTGCAATCGAGCAGATTGAGCGGGCCTACCTGAGCATGGTTTTGCAGCAAACCCGTGGCAGAATTGGTGAAGCAGCAGGTATTGCAGGGATTCACTCCAGAAGTCTTTTCAACAAGATGAAAAAATTTGGTCTGAAAAAAGAAGATTTCAAGCAATCCTGAAAAGAGGTCGTTCTATCTTTTCAGGATTCTGTTGAACGTGAATTACTTGGAAGAAAAGGCGCCTTTTCTATAAAAATGCGCCTTTAATGAGTAGCAAAAGCTTATTGTTCAGGCTATGGCCGGCTGGGGCCTGAAAAAAGGCATGATAAAATGACCTGCAGACCTGGTGCCGGCCATGAACTTGTCCAGAACTGCGTGAGAACCATTCTGGTTCAGTTCGATAAATTCCCAGCAGTCAGGTGAGTCGGCAATTGCTTCCATGAAACCGAGATGCTGTGTATGTCCAGACTTGTAGGCTGATATGTGGCCAAGCAGGGGGCAGCCGAGAAGCGTCAGGTCACCGACTATGTCGAGTACCTTGTGGCGGATGAATTCGTCCTGATAACGCAATCCGTCTTCATTAAGTATGGATTTACGGTTCCAGTGGATGGCGATCACATTTTCAAGTGTTCCCCCAAGCGCTAACCCGTTCGCCCAGAGTTCCTCAACCTGCTCAACGTATCCAAACGTCCGTGCCCTGGCAATTTCTTTGCTGAATCGTTCCTGGTTTATATCGATACTGTATTTCTGGGTTTTGATCAGGGTATCGTCGAAATTGATTTCACCAGTGATTTTAAAACCATCATAAGGATGAGCAGTTATTTTACTGTCACCGTCATGATAGGTAATGGGGCGGGTAATTTTCAGGATTTTGCGAAAACCTTCCTGTTTTTGTTTACCGGCGTTCTTGAGTATCTTGATAAACGGATCGGCACTGCCGTCCATAATCGGAACTTCGGAAGAATCAAGTTCAATGTCGACATTGTCTATTCCATTGCTGCAGAGCGCAGCAAGGAGGTGTTCGGTGGTCGATATCTTAAAACGATCGGAACCGATGGTCGTTGCCAGCCGTGTATCAACCACCTTGTCCATGTGAGCGCGGATATATGTATTGCCGCCGAGATCAGTACGGAAAAACTTGATCCCATTGTTCACAGGGGCCGGCTTGATTGTAAGGTTTGCCGTTCTACCTGAATGAAGTCCGACGCCGCAGCAACTAACTGGTTGTTTCAACGTGTATTGGTGAGGTTCAATTTTATGTTTCATATATGTGTTATTTTGTCAGTAATTTTTATTATTTATTAACAAGCGTAATGGGTATTGCAAATTTTGTACCACGAACACACCGTAAGTATAAAAAATTGTACAAACAAGGTAAAACATGCAACTACAGTGCTATAAACGAAAAATATAAAGTAATGTGTTGACATTACCTGATGTGTCGCAAAAAACACACACTGGCATAAAGTACATACTTTTTCACCGTTTGTTATTCCAGAAAAATCCTTTCATACTGACAGTTTTTGGGTGATAAAGTCGTTAAAGTCATGGTTTTCGCTCAGCGCTACCGGAAGGGTGAAAATCGGAATTCCCGGATCTTCGAGATTACTGATCTTGGACATGTCTTTTTCAGTCGTCAGGAGCGCATTCGCGTTTTGCAGGCGTGCCTCTGCAGCAAGCTGCCGGATGTCTTTTTCAGAATAGCCGTGATGGTCGTTAAATATTTTGAACCCGGAAACAGAAATTTTGTTCTCTTCTATAAGATTTTTAAATCTCTGGGGATTGGCAATTCCGCTGAAGCAGTAGAGATTTCCCGGAAGAGCGTTGACAGGAATAGTTTCCCGTCGACAGGGCCTTGTGTCTGCGTAATACTTATATGCCCGGTTATAGGAGGCAGTAAATCGGAAAAGTGCTTTATCCTGAAATTTCTGCAGCAACAGCCCGGCACACATGTCTGCCCGTTCTCTGTTTGTCTGATTGATTCCTGTCAGGATAAAGGCATGGCAACGGTTCAATGCCGATACCGGCTCGCGAAGCTCACCTGCCGGAAAAACCCGGCTGTTTCCAGCGAAAACATCAACATCAAACAAAACCAGGTCGATGGATCTTGACACCTTCAGGTGTTGAAAACCATCATCGAGAATTATAACATCACACTGAAATGATTCAACGACATGACGACAGGGGAATATTCGATTTTTTCCTGTAGCAACAACAACACCGGGAAGTTCATTGGCCATCAGCCAGGGTTCATCGCCGCTCTGGTCAGCCTCGGTCAATATGGTTGCTCCGTTCGAAACGACAGTAACAGGAGCCTTTGCTTTTCCCCGGTAGCCTCTGCTGACAATGGCAGGTTTGTATCCAAGGCTGTTCAGATATCGTGCGAGATACATGACCAGTGGTGTTTTGCCGGTTCCCCCCATGGTCAGGTTGCCGACTGATATGACAGGAACCGGCGATTCGTAGGGGCTGATGATCCTTTTCCTGTAGAGGAATGCCCTGAGAACCATCAACTGCGAATAAAATGGAGAGAACGGGAAACCGATGGCAAAGGCTGTTTTTTTTAATGCAGGATTCATTAATTTAATTGACAGCTGCTGGATGTAGGACCATTATTTGTCAAATTTCGCTTCTCTAAAAACACAATTCAACGGTACCTGCCTCATTTAGAGAAGCGATTTTTTTCATTGTGTGGTAGTTGCTTCTTGATTACCGGTAGGTTAAAGAAGAGTCTGCAGTTTACAAAATCAGTTGTTGAAGTCTCATATCATTTTTGGTTGTTTTCAGCCCGCGTTTTTTCACGTTGAGAGCAAATGGCTCGGCAACCGAAAAACTCTTACAACTCCAAGGAGGAATTCATGAAAGGAATGTTGAACAGGAAATTAATTGCAGTAGCGGCCGGTCTTATGATGGTAGCAGCGCTGCCAGTAGCTGGACTTGCGGCAGACACGATCAAAATCGGTGTTGCCGGACCTCACAGTGGCGACCTTGCTTCTTATGGACTTCCAAGCGTCAACGCAGCAAAGCTTGTTGTAGAGAAAATCAATGCGGCGGGCGGTATAGACGGCAAGATGATAGAGTTGCTTATCGAAGATACTGTCTGTAAACCCGAAGTTGCAACAAATACTGCAACAAAACTCGTTTCCGACGGTGCCCAGATTGTTCTCGGTGGTATCTGCTCTGGAGCGACCAAAGCGGCGCTGCCGATCTACAATAACGCTGGCATTCTGGTCATGTCACCGTCAGCTACCAACCCAGCTCTTACCCAGAGCGGTGATTACCCGAATTTTTTCAGGACAATTGCCCCGGACGATGCGCAGGCTCAAGTTGATGTCGATTTTGCACTCAATAAGCTCGGCTACACAAAGATTGCCGTTGTTCACGACAAGGGCGACTACGGCAAGGGGTTTGCTGAGTTTGCCAAGAAATTTCTGGAAGATTCAGGAAAAGCTGAAGTCGTGCTCTTTGAAGGCGTGACCCCCGGTGCGGTCGATTATTCCGCGATCGTACAGAAAATAAAAAAATCCGGTGCCGAAGCGGTCATGTTTGGTGGTTATCACCCGGAAGCTTCAAAAATCATTTCCATGATGAAGAAGAAACGTCTGGACACGACCTTCATATCTGATGATGGCGTCAAGGATCAAACCTTCATCAAGGTCGCTGGTGAGGATGCCGAAGGTGCCTATGCTTCCGGCCCGATGGACACCTCAAGCAATCCACTGTCCAAACAGGCAGTCCAGGAGCACAAGGATATGTTCAGCGCTGATCCCGGCGCTTTTTATGAGAATGCCTATTCAGCAATGCTGGCAATGACCAACGCAGTCGCATTAGCCGGCTCAACAGATCTCGCAGCACTGAAAAAAGTTCTGCAGACAGAAAAGACCGATACACCCATCGGCGCTATTTCCTTTGATGAGAAAGGGGATGCCATCGGTGTCGGATTCTCCGTCTATCAGGTTCAAGACGGAGTCTTTGTCGAGCTGAAATAACCCGTATTCTGAGGGGCTTTTTACCTGGAATGTGCGGCAGAGTGTACATTCCAGGTAAATTTTTTGTGACATATCATGGATTATTTTATAGAACTTCTTTTCAGCGGCTTGACCCGAGGGGCGATTTATGCGCTGATCGCGCTCGGCTATACCATGGTTTACGGTATTATCGGACTGATAAATTTCGCTCACGGTGAAATCTACATGATTGGGGCATTCACCTCTTTCATCGTGGCGACCATCTTATCAATCCTTGGCTTTCCTGCTCTTGCCATTATTGTTCTTGCCGGCCTTGCAGCGGTTATCTGGTCAGCCTCCTATGGCTATACGATTGAGAAGGTCGCCTACAAACCGCTGCGGCATGCACCGAGGCTCTCTCCGCTGATCAGCGCGATCGGCATGTCCATTTTCCTGCAGAACTATGTTCTGCTCGCGCAGACCTCAGATTTTCTTCCGTTTCCAGAGCTTATCCCTGATTTCCTGTTCATGGAACCGGTTGCTCATATTGTCGGCTCCACCGATCTCGTTATTTTATTGACCACAACGATCGTCATGATCTTGCTGACATTGTTGATCAAGTATACAAAAATCGGCAAGGCGATGAGGGCTACGGCCCAGGACAGGACCATGGCCATGCTTGTTGGTATCAACGTCAATCGAATTATTTCCGTTACCTTTATTATCGGCTCATCACTAGCAGCCATCGGCGGTTTGCTCATAGCCTCTCATATTGGCCAGATAAATTTTTATATCGGTTTTATAGCCGGCATCAAAGCCTTTACCGCTGCCGTGCTTGGCGGAATCGGCTCAATCCCCGGTGCAGTGCTGGGAAGTGTTGTCCTCGGACTGACCGAGAGTTTTGCTACCGGCTACGTTTCCAGTGATTATGAGGATGTCTTTGCCTTCTCGCTTCTTGTCTTGATTCTGATTTTCCGGCCGTCGGGACTCCTTGGCAAAGTAGATACCCAGAAGGTGTAATCTGTATGTTCAATTTCAAGGAAATAAAGCGCTCATTTTTCATCTCTTTATGGTTTGTCTTTCTGACCTTCCCGATCATGGTCATTCGCGTCAATTCCATTGAAAAGACGGTTCACTGGCGATGGGAGAATATTCTTTACGTCGCTGTCGGTAGTTTTTTCCTCTCCATGGTCTTCCGCTACTTCCTGCGAAAAAGAGAAATATCGTCAGGCGACGAGGCCGAAAAAGAAAACTCCCGGAACATCATTTCTGTCCATGGCCTGCTTGCCAATCCGCTCTACCGAAATATTCTCGGCTCAGCATTGATGATTTTTGCCATTGTCTTCCCATTTCTGTTTTCCACCTACCAGACCAATATCATGACAACGGCACTCATGTATGTCGTACTCGGGCTTGGCCTCAATATTGTTGTCGGCCTGGCCGGTCTGCTTGATCTTGGATATGTCGCTTTTTATGCAGTCGGTGCATATACCTATGCGCTGCTTCACTACCACTTCGGTCTGGGTTTCTGGGTTGTTCTCCCGATTGGCGGTCTTCTGGCAGCACTCTTCGGTATTCTCCTGGGCATTCCCGTCCTGCGACTCAGAGGTGATTATCTCGCCATCGTCACCCTCGGCTTCGGTGAGATTATCAGGCTCATCCTGGAAAACTGGGGATCGTTCTCGCAGGGGCCGAGCGGAATATCAAATATTGCCAGGCCCAGCCTGTTTGGTATTGAAATGTCGCTCAACAGCGCCATCGTCTATACGTATTACATCATGATTCTCTTTGTCATAATCACTATTTTCTTTGTCAACAGGCTTCAGGATTCACGGCTCGGCAGGGCCTGGATTGCCTTGCGGGAGGATGAGATTGCCTGTCAGGCAATGGGTATTGACAAGATGAAAACCAAACTGGTTGCCTTTTCGCTTGGCGCCTTCTGGGCAGGAATTATCGGCGTTGTGTTCGCGGCTAAAACAACCTTTATCAATCCGGCAAGCTTTACCTTTCTCGAGTCGGCAATTATCCTGTCAATTGTCGTGCTCGGCGGCATGGGATCAATCGTCGGCGTTATCATCGGTGCTCTGGTACTTATTCTGATGCCCGAGTACCTCAGAGCGCTGTCGGAATATCGCATGCTTGCCTTCGGTGCAATTCTCGTCTGCATGATGGTCTTCAGGCCGCAGGGTATCATTGCCAGTGTTCGAAGGACATACAAGTATACGCCTCAGAACCGTGAAGAGGTGTCATAAGATGAGTCGTCCCATTCTCAACGTAGCCAACCTCACCATGGACTTCGGTGGTATCAGGGCATTGAACCAGCTTGATCTCGACGTCCACTCGGGTGAAATTGCTGCCCTGATCGGTCCAAATGGTGCCGGCAAAACCACCTTTTTCAATTGCGTCACCGGAATCTATCAACCGACTGCGGGAACCATTATTCTTCATCAGCCACATACCGGAAAAGAAATAAATCTGAAAGGCCTGAAGCCCAACAAGGTTACCGAAAAAGGACTGGCCCGCACGTTTCAGAATATCCGGCTTTTCTCGCAGATGACAGTGCTTGAAAATGTGATGATCGGCAGGCACTGCCGTACCAAGGCTTTTATAATCGGAGCCCTGCTACGCACCAAGGCAACGCTGCGAGAAGAAAAAGAAATTATTGAGAAAAGCCACGATATTCTGGAAAAGGTCGGTCTGGCGCACTATACAAACGAGTTTGCCAAGAATCTACCGTACGGTGCCCAAAGACGCCTTGAGATAGCCAGGGCGCTGGCTACCGAACCGGTTCTTCTGCTCCTTGATGAACCGGCTGCCGGAATGAACCCGCAGGAGACAATCGAACTGGTAACGCTTATCCAGGAAATTGCTGCCGACGGGCAGGCCATCCTGCTCATCGAGCATGATATGAAGCTGGTCATGTCCCTGTCGGACAGAATATTTGTTATGGATTACGGGAAAAAGATTGCCCAGGGAAACCCGGAAGAAGTGCGTAACAATCCCGATGTCATTAAAGCCTATCTGGGTGAATGAGCAATGTTGAAACTGGAGAAAGTGCAGTCAGGTTATGGAAATATTCTGGCCGTAAAAGGAATCAGCCTGGAAATCAATGAGGGTGAGATCATCACCCTCATTGGCGCCAATGGCGCCGGAAAGAGTACAGCCCTGATGACCATTTCAGGAGTGGTTCGCTGCAGGTCCGGAAAAATTTATTATAACGACCTGGAAATACAGGATCTTGACAGTGATACAATAGTAAAGATGGGAATTTGCCAGGTTCCTGAAGGCAGGCATATTTTCCCCCAGCTGTCGGTCAAGGAAAACCTGGATATGGGGGCTTTTCTCCGCAACGACAGGGAGGCAATCAGGCAGGATCGTGAGTATGTTTATGAGTTGTTTCCGATTCTTGCCGAGCGCAGAAATCAGGACGGCGGAACCCTGAGTGGTGGAGAACAGCAGATGCTGGCAATGTCACGGGCCCTGATGGCCAGGCCGCAACTGATGCTGCTCGACGAGCCGTCCATGGGGCTTGCCCCTCTTATTATCAAGCAGATATTTGAAATTATCAAAAAGATCAACCAGGAAAGCAATACAACCATTTTTCTGGTGGAGCAGAATGCCAACCAGGCCCTGCAGATTGCAGACCGGGGTTATGTCCTTGAAAACGGCAAGATCACACTGGCAGGCTCAGCCGAAAGCCTGATGGCAAATGAAGAAATCCAGAAGGCGTACCTCGGCATATAAATACAACCATATCCCTCCGTCATGCTGTTTTCTGAAGTTGTTTCAAGTCATGAAAACAAAAAGAGATAAGCAATGAAAAAAACCATAAAAGCCGGGGTCATCGGCGTCGGTTACCTTGGCCGTTTTCATGCCCAGAAATATGCTGCAATCGATGGTGTCGAACTTGTCGGTGTTGCCGATATAGACAAAAACCAGGCGGACCTGGTAGCATCGGAATGTGGTTGTTCAGCGTTTTATGATCATCAGGATCTTCTTGAATGTGTTGATGCGGTCTCAGTTGCCGTACCCACGAGCCTGCACCATGAAGTGGCCATGGCCTGCTTCAGTAAACATGTCGATCTGTTGCTGGAGAAACCGATGACGGTGACGCTTGCCGAGGCAGATGAGCTGATAGCGGTTGCTGCCAAACAAGATCTTGTCTTTCAGGTGGGCCATCTCGAGCGTTTCAATCCTGCCGTGGTGGCGATGAAGCCATATTTGACGACACCTGTTTTTATCGAGAGCAACCGGATTTCAACCTTTAAACGCCGAGGTGTCGACGTTGATGTTGTGCTCGATCTGATGATCCACGATATCGACATTATATTGACCATTATCGATTCGCCGTTAAAAACCATACACACGGTCGGGGCCCCGGTCGTTACCGATACGACTGATATTGCCAATGCACGGCTGATCTTTGAAAACGGTGCCACCGCCAACATCACGGTGTCGAGAATCTCGCTTTCCAATGTGCGGAAAATGAGAATCTTCCAGCCCGGCTCATACATAAATGTTGATTTCGGCAACAAAAAAATCATGACAATTCAGCTCAGGGATGAACTGCTGGAAAGTGGCATGCCGAAACAGAAGATTGCCGTTGAGTCTTTTGCCGGTCAGGATGCTTTGTATGATGAAATTGCTCATTTTATCGATCATGTCAGGACACGCACAAAACCCGATGTGTCTGGGGTTGAGGGGCGAAATGCCCTTGAAGTCGTCCTCAGGGTGATTGAGCAGATCAGAGAGCACCAGCGGCTCGAGCTCTATCAGCAGATCAGGTCTGCAACAGGAAAATGACTGCGGAAGTGATGGTGGTTGCCGGAGAGGCATCCGGTGACCTTCATGGAGCACAGCTGATCCGTTCTCTTCAGCGATTGCGGCCGGACCTCACGTTCAGCGCAATGGGCGGAGCCGAAATCAGCCGCACTGGTACCCGGATACTTTTTGAATCTTCTAAAATCTCAGTAGTCGGCTTTTTCGAGGTAATCTCTCACCTGAAAGATATTTACGCAGCCCAGAAAACGCTGCGTCGGAGACTGGCCGAGAAAAAGCCGTCCCTGTTGATCCTGATCGATTTTCCAGACTTCAATCTGCTGCTTGCCCGAAAAGCAAAAACCCTCGGTATTCCCGTTTTTTATTATATCAGTCCCCAGGTATGGGCCTGGCGTTCAGGAAGGGTTACCACCATTGCCCGGCTGGTTGATAAAATCGGTGTTATCCTGCCTTTTGAGGAGCAATTCTATCGAAACAGAGGTGTCAACGCAACCTATGTTGGACACCCGTTACTCGATTCGGTTAAAACAACCGGGTCAAAAGAACATTATCGCCGTAAACAGGGGATACCGACCAGCCATCAGCTGGTCGGTATCCTTCCCGGCAGCCGGGTAAAAGAGGTTGCCAGACTGCTTCCAGTTTTTTTGGAAGCGGCTGCACTGCTGCAGGAAAAATCTGAGACAAAACTCCTGTTCCTGATACCGTGCGCATCATCACTTCAAGAAAAAGACCTGCTCGATAACGGTGTGATGGATTATGAACAGCGGCTGAGTCTGAAAATCGTTTCTGATGAAGACCGCTACAACATGATGGCCGCCTGCGACTTGGTTATTGCCGCATCCGGTACGGTTACACTTGAACTGCTGCTTCTCGATACCCCGATGGTTGTCGCCTATAAGCTGTCTCCCCGGACCTATCTGCTTGGCAGGCTCCTCGTCAAGGTGAACTATTTTTCTCTGGTCAATCTGGTTGCAGACGAACCTGTCGTACCCGAATTGCTGCAGGATGAAGCGAACCCGGAACGTATCAGCAATGAGCTCTTTAAATTGCTGAGTGATACGAAAGAGCGTGCGCAGATGAAAGAGGGATTTTATCGGGTCAGGCAAAAACTTGGAACAGAAGGTGCTTCGCTGCGGGCCGCCCAACTGGCTCTGGGCCTGATTACAGACACTGCTGAAAATCATGGATGAACAATATCAGGATCCAGTACCGCTAGAAATAAACGGCACCCTCGACCTTCATCATTTCTCGCCGAAAGATCTCGGCCACCTGGTGCCCGATTACCTCCAGGAATGTGTTGAAAAAAAGATATTCCATGTCAAAATAATACACGGAAAAGGGAAAGGGGTTCTGCGCAGAACTGTTCATGCACTGCTCGACAGAAATCCTCAGGTGCTTTCCTATCGCCTGGCGACAGAGCAGGATGGCTCCTGGGGTGCAACCATCGTTTTACTGAAGGAAAAACCCGCTGCCTGAGCGGTGCTCAGAACGGAAGAAGGTCTGGAGGCAGGGTGATGAGCTGTCTGTTCTTGTTTTTTGGTTCTTTGTATGAAAGCTGGTAAGCGCAGAGCTGCAAACCTTCGTCTCTTCTGCCTGTAAAACCATATTTCCGATCACCGACCAGCGGATAATTGATTGCCGCCAGGTGCCTTCTAATCTGGTGATACCGTCCTGTCTTCAGGTTGATAAAGATAGCTGTCGTCTCAGTTTCCCGGCAGTATCTGCCGATGGTTATACTGGTGATGGAATTTTTCCCGTCAAGCGGTTGATTTATCTCAAAGCACGTGCCCTCGGGAACCATCGCTCCGACAACTTTCGCCCAGTATTTCTTCTCAATTGTTTTCTCCCTGAACTGCCGTGACAGCGCCTCACAGCTTTTTTTACTGTGGGCCAGCATGACAAGGCCACGTGCTTCCCTGTCCAGTCGATGAACAGGGAAAATGCGGTTGTGGAGGCCCAGGTGCTGTTCAACAATTCGCAGCAGAGACAGGTGATCTCCATAGCATGTTCCCTGGGTCACCATTCCCGGCGGTTTATACCAGATACTGTAATCGCTGTGGTGACGTATGCTGACAGGTGTGTCGGCAGTTTTCCTGAGAAGCGCCTTGTCGCAACAGAGCAGCACAACGTCACCGGGATGCACTGAAAAAGAGGCTTTGCGTATCCGTCTGTTGCTGTATCCTTGCCTGTGCAGCCGCACGGCACCATTTTTCAGGGCACGTTTCAGCTCGCTTCGGGAGAGTTGAGAGGATGCCTGCAGGGCATCGATCAGCGGCTGAGAGTGTTTGATTGTAAACGAACTCCTGAATCGATCGCCCCTGAAGGAAGTGGGTCCGGGTTGTGATTCAGACGTCATCTGGGAGAGAAAATTTACTGCCTAGAGGGTGCCGTCCACTTCATTTGGTGGAAGCATGTTTTTTACATCGAAGATAACGGAGTTCGGTTTTACCAGCTTTCTGAAATCAAGAATGCTCATACTTTTGAACTGGTGGTGAGCAACCGCAAGTACGAGCGCGTCATAGGAGGATTCCTCCAGGTGTGTCACCAGGTTGAGATTATATTCCTGCTGTGCCTCTTTGCTGTCGACCCAGGGATCATAGACATCAACTGAAATTCCGTAATCGAAAAATTCCGATATAATATCGACCACTTTCGTGTTTCTCAAATCTGGGCAGTTTTCCTTGAAGGTAAGCCCCATTACCAGGATTCTGGCACGGGATACTTCGATGTGTTTCTGAAGCATCAGCTTGATGACCCGGGAGGCGATATACTTGCCCATATTATCGTTGAGCCGCCTGCCGGCAAGAATCATATTGGGGTGGTAGCCGACCTCCTGGGCTTTATGTGTGAGGTAATAGGGGTCGACACCGATACAATGGCCGCCGACGAGTCCCGGGGTGAAGGGCAGAAAATTCCACTTGGTTCCGGCAGCCTGCAGTACTTCAGACGTATTGATACCCAGCTTGTTGAAAATCAGTGACAATTCATTAATAAGCGCAATATTGACGTCTCGCTGAGTGTTCTCGATAACTTTTGCAGCTTCAGCGACCCTTATGGAACTGGCCGGAAACGTTCCTGCCGAGATTATTGTTTTATAGAGACTGTCAACCCGTTTGGCAATTTCAGGAGTCGAGCCGGAGGTTACCTTGACTATGTCGGTGAGCCGGTGTTCTTTGTCGCCGGGGTTGATGCGTTCCGGGCTGTAGCCGCAGAAAAAATCCCTGTTGAACGTCAGGCCTGAGATCTTTTCCAGAATCGGTACACACACCTCTTCAGTGGCACCGGGATAGACGGTTGATTCATAGATGACGATATCTCCTTTTGAGAGGAACCGGGCAACAGTTTCCGATGCTGACTTCAAAGGTGACAGGTCAGGACGTTTGGACTGATCAATAGGGGTTGGTACGGCAATGATATAGTGGTTGCAATCGCGCAGCATACCGGCGTCATCAGAAAAGGTTAACAATGAAGCCTCTTCGAGTTCCTGAGGCTCCACTTCCCTGGTTGAATCCGCCCCTGAGCGCAGCTCGTCTATTCGGCTCTTTTTCAGATCGAAGCCAAGTGTCATGATTTTTTTGCCGAATGCCACCGCCAGTGGCAACCCCACATAACCAAGTCCGATAATTGCAATTTTTGTATTGTCTTGAAGACTCATCAGGTTATCCTTTAATTTGAATTAAGCTGTATAAACAATACTATAACAGGGAAATCAAAAATGAAAGATAATAGAGAACGACGTGTGAAGTTATATGTCCCTGGAAGAACATAGTAGACTCGTTCCGGCGGCACAATGGTGTGGAAACGGAACAGGGGGTGCTGTATCAGCAGCTGATATCGCTAAACTGCTGAAGGATTCGGGCCGTAGTAGGTGAGGCCTGAACGCTCCGTTTCATAAACGGTGACTGAAAACAGCCGATAACGCTCATGATTCAGCGGTTCCTGCAGCTGTTCATAAATAAAACGGGCGATGTTTTCAGAAGACGGATTGAGTTCTGAAAATTCTTCCATCTCGTTAAGATTTTTGTGATCGATATGATCCATAACCTGGTTTACATGGGTTTTCAACAATTTGAAGTCAATTCCCATGCCAAGTGAATCAAGCTGGGCAGCCCTGACGGTGACAGTGACATTCCAGTTGTGACCATGTGGCTGCTCACAGCTTCCGGGATAATCGCGAAGGTAATGGCCGCTTGAAAAATGGGTTTTGACAAAAATATCGTACATTGAATATACCTGATTTGTTAAGTTTGGAGTAAGGTATCGGAGACTTTTAACCATGGGATACGCTTTCATCAAGACAAAAAGATGTTTCTCTGAATTTAAATAGTATGCTTTCTCTCTCCACTAGGGAAATAATTGTTCATCCGGTTTATACTGGCTGAAGCGTAGAAACTGATTTTCCAATCAAAACAAAAGGACCCAACAGGCATGGCACTTGTTGCACCACTTAAAGGGGTACGGTACGATCCCGATGTTGCAGGCACTCTGGAAGATATTGTTACCCCTCCCTATGATATCATCAGCAAGAATGAAGAAGCGTCCTATGTTTCCAGGAGTCCCTACAATATTATCAGACTTGATATTACCAAGGAGCCGGGCAGAGAAAAAACTGGAGACAATAACCGCTATAAATCGTCAGCAGATTTATTTCAGCGCTGGCTGCAGGACGGCGTCCTCCTCAGAGACCGGGAACCATCGTTTTACCCATATGATATAACCTATAAGCGTGCTGATGGCTCGTCCGGTCTGCGGCGCGGATTTATCTGTCTGGTACAGGTAACTCCATTCAGCCACGGAGATGTGAAACCTCATGAGCAGACCTTTGACTCTGTTATTGCTGACCGGCTTGCCTTGACGAAACAGTGCCGGGCGCAATTCAGCCAGGTTTTTTCACTCTATTCTGATCCGCTCAATGAGGTGATAACGACCCTTGACGAGGCTGCAAACAGCACCATTGCGAAATTATCCGATGGTGATGGCAACATTCATGAACTGCGCAAGATAGCTGACCGCGAAACGATTGGCCGCGTCCAGACATTATTTGAACAGAAAAGCCTGTACATCGCCGACGGCCATCACCGTTATACCACAGCACTCGCCTACCAGAACGCGCTGGCTGCCGCGGGGCCTCTGGCAGCTGATCGGCCCGAGAATTTTATCATGATGTACCTGAGCCCGATGGAAGACAGGGGATTGTCAATTCTGCCGACCCACAGAATGGTCACGTTTCCCGGCCAGATCAGTGTTTCGGAACTGCTTGAGCGGCTGCAGAGGTCTTTTGAGGTTGAAGAGTTGATCGGCGGCAGCCGAGAAGGCATGATTAACGAGCTTCTCGCAAGACTCGATGAGAAGCGGTCGACCGCGGCAAAAAAGAATAACTGCTTCGGGTTTTACCACCCAGGAGAAGATCGCGGCTTTTTGCTGAGCTTTGCAGATTCCCCCAAGAAAGCAGTTGCTGCTCATCCAGCAGATGTCGAAGAACTTGATGTTGTCGTTTTTTCAGAACGTATTATCAGTGAAGTGCTTCATCTGGATGAAAAACAATGCGAGCAGGAAAATCTCATTTTGTTTCACAGTGACACATCTTATCTGCTCGATGTTTCGGTTAAACAGGCAAGCATGAATGGAACGTCCACACCGCTGCTTTTTCTGCTCAACCCGACAAAGGTGGGACAGGTGAAAAATGTTTCTGATCGTGGTCATGTGATGCCGCACAAGTCGACGTACTTCTATCCGAAAATTATTTCCGGGCTGGTCCTGAACATGTTGCTCGAAGATGAGAAGATCGTTGTGCCTTGGTGAACCTGTGTCTGAAACAGTTAAGGGCAGGAGAATTACATGGGATTCGCTGTATTCCGGCGGTCTTGATTGTTATCAATATGAGAATGGGTATCGCTTTTCTATTGACTCCATACTGTTGAGTAATTTTTGCATTCCAAAGGCAAATGAGCGGATCCTTGACCTTGGTTCAGGGTGCGGTATTATCGGGCTTATATTGTTGTATCGACATGCTGAAAAACAAATACATGTCACGGGTCTTGAAATACAGCCCGACCTGGTTGCCATCGCCAGGAAAAATATTGCTTTAAATGATCATCACCATCAATTTCAGGTGAAAAAAGGTGAGGCCGCTGATATTACAACCATTTTTCAACCTGAAATGTTTTCACTGGTGATTACGAACCCACCCTTTTATATGAATAATTCCGGGAGACTGAATAAAAACCTGGAGGCGCTGACTGCACGTCATCAGCAGGGAAACTCACTGTCTGAATTTGTGCAGGCGGCAGCCTATTGCCTGAAAAACCGGGGCAGGTTTGTCATCATTTACCCTGCAGGCTCTTTACCCTCATTATTTCACGAGTTGAACAGGAAAAAACTTGCACCGAAGCGAGCTCGTTTCATTTATTCCTACCCGCAAAACAAAGCAGAGGCAAAACTTGTTCTCGTTGAAGCGCTAAAAAATGGTGGCAGCGGTATGCGGTTTGAGCAGCCACTTTACATATATCACCATAAAAACGGGCCGTACACCGATGAAATAGTGAAAATGTATGATACCGGGATGGTCAACGGATAGCTCTTTACAATTATGCTCGCAAAAATACACAGTGCTGCAGTTCTCGGGGTAGAAGGTGTTCCCGTGGTTGTCGAGGTCGATACTGCCAATGGTCTTCCGGTTTTCACGACAGTGGGCCTGCCTGACGGTTCTGTCAGGGAAAGCAAGGAACGGGTTAAGGCTGCAATAAAAAACAGCGGCTACCCGTTTCCCGGCAAACGGGTGACCGTCAATCTTGCCCCTGCTGATCTGAAAAAAGAAGGTTCGGGGTTTGATCTGCCGATCGCTCTTGGTTTACTGATTGCCACAGGAATTGTCTCCCAGCAGAGTGTTGAGAGCTATATGGTTGTTGGTGAACTTTCCCTTGACGGGTCGGTGCGCTCGGTTCCCGGAGTGCTGCCGATGGCCCTGGCTGCTGAAAAAATAGGGCTTGAGGGCATCATTGTCCCGGCTGCCGATGCTCCTGAGGCAACGCTTGCCAAAACCCTCAACATCGTCCCCGTGTCGCACTTGTACGAGATCGTTGATGGCCTGAACGACCTGCCGGCGCTTGCCTGCTATCCGTCTGCTGATCATCACACGCAGCTGGCGCACTACAATATCGGCTTTGAGGACGTAAAAGGTCAGGAGGTTGCCAAGAGGGCGCTTGAGATAGCTGCGGCGGGCATGCACAACGTTCTCCTGAAAGGCCCTCCGGGTACCGGCAAAACAATGCTTGCCAGACGTGTGCCATCGATACTGCCGGACCTCAGCTTTGCAGAAAAGGTTGAGACAACGAAAATATACAGTGTACTTGGTGGCGGCAACGGGAAATGTGCAGGCCTCCTTGCCGAGCGACCGTTTCGCTCACCGCACCACACAATATCCGATGCCGGGCTTATCGGTGGAGGGTCGATACCCCGACCCGGTGAAGTGTCTCTGGCCCACAACGGTGTTCTCTTTCTCGATGAGTTGCCTGAGTTCCGGAAGAATGTTCTCGAGGTCCTGCGCCAGCCTCTAGAAGACGGAGTTGTCACCATTTCCCGGGCCAAAAAAAGCCTGACGTTTCCCGCCAGGTTCATGCTGGTGACAGCAATGAACCCATGATTATTCGTTGACAAGTTGCCGCTATTTGATGAAGGGGTAGTGTTGGTATTTGTTGGGGGTGTGTTTTGGGGAGAAGGGGGAGAGAAGAATGGAAGGTAATGAAAATTAATTGCGATTTCCTCCTTACCAATCACGATGCTTTCAGTTATGGTTTCTATTATGTGTTGCTGTTCTTCTCGAGAAAGTGTTGGCCATCTTGAGTGAAGACTTTTTGCCTCAGTGAAAATTTGTTCTGATGAGATATTGTTGATTTTTTGAAAATCAATCTCGCTTTGCAGTTTTGGGATCTCCTTTTCAAGTTGGAAGAAACGTTCTTCCAAAGGATGGTATTTTCTTCCGAATCCTTCAGCTGAAATTTGTTCTTTCATATACAGGTCATAAAACCTATCCATTTCTTTCTGGAGATCGTTTTTTTCTTTTTCCAACACGATCAGGAGTTCAGTTTTCTCTTTGATGACATTATCGATTTGATGGAGATAAGTGTTAAGGTCATTCTTTGAGAGGAGGAAGTCTTTCAGCTGATCAAGATAAACGGCTTCCAAGTCTTCTGCGGGAATTTTGGAACGACATTTCTGACAGGTATATTTTGGATTATTTGAGGGAACATACATCTTCCCTCCACAGTGACAATATGTGAGCCCTGCAAAAAGATGTATTGCAGGCTTCCTGGCTATTTTTTTCCTCGATTGACGTTGAGCTTTCAGGAAACTATTGCATTCATTCCATAGCTCTTCTGAAACTATGGGCTCAACTTGTGAATACACCCATTCATCTTCTGGCTTAAGTTGCCACTGTTTCCTTTCCCCGGTGCTTTTAGTATAGTTGGCTCTTCGAAGTCCTTTAGCCGTAGGATCTTTGATAAGCCTATCGATTGTGGTATCAGAAAAATGCGATCCTTTCCTGGTGCGATGCCCCATTTCATTTAACAGTCGGGCTACAGTTTTCTTTCGTTTGTGTTGAGCAAAGAGTTCAAATATTAGTTTTCTGACTGGGGCTTCAGCTGGATCTGGGATTAATTCACGTTTTTCCCATTTGTAGCCAAAAGGGGCTGCCCCACCTGTGGGTTTTCCCAGTTTAGCTCGAATTGGTACCGAGGCAGCGACTCGTTCACTAATCTCCTCTCTTTCCCATTGGGCCATAGCTGCTAGCATTGTGTAGAACAGCCGGCCTGCTGGAGTAGTGGTATCAATTGCTTCCTGCAGGGAAATTAATCCCGCATTATGCTTCTGAAAGAGATCGGCTAGATCAAGGAGCTCCCGAGTATTTCTTGCTAGTCTGGCTAATTTTGAAAAAATAAGGCCGCTGATATGGCCGGACTTAATATCATGAATCATCCTTATTGTTTCCGGATGATCGATAACAGTTTTTCCACTCACACCTGAAAGGTCATAGAGTTCTACAACGTCCCAGTCTTTGGCTTCGGCATAATATCGTGCTCTTTTTTCGTGATGCTCTGGACTCTCGCCTTTAGCTTGGTCTTCAGTGCTTACTCTGATCCAGATGCCAACTTGTTTTCTAAGCTTTTCGTACATCATTGTTCCTCCACGTACTAGCAATATATTCAGCGTATGGCAAAAAGGCAACGAAACTAGTTTTGAAAAAGCTAAGAGAAAGATAAAAGTATTTTATATTATTGATAATTCGATAAAAATTGAGGAAGAATAAAAGCCATCCGCAGGGGATGACTTTTTAATGCTCAATACTCTTCAGCCAACATGATCGTCAATACTCTTTCAGTAACTTCCGGATTTGCTGGGTCGTCTGAACCATATTGGAGATCTTTGTTATAATAATCTATTTTCCAATAAACCGAATTTCCACCTATTTTAAAATTTCCGAAATCATGTTCTCCATAGGGGTCGTTGGTTTCTGTAAAATCATCATAATCTGAAACTATATTAAGAATTTGACTGAAAATAGCCTGATCTAGATTCAGGATACCGTTAGTGACCAGAACTTTCCCCCCGATTCCTGTCTTTCTGAAAAAATCATTTAACTCTCTAATGGTTGCTGATGTTTGAGACATAAGGCCCTCCTTGTGTGTAAAGTTTTGGGAGAGCCCGCTTTCTGCTGACTCTCCTTGTTTATAAGAGACAGCAGTTAGCTGATGTAAAGAACTATAATTGAGTATGTAACAACTTGTTTTAAATGTACATTTTAGACAAGTATTGTTTTCTCTTTGTTTGTACGTGCAATATTATTTAGCTGGGCATGATTTTACTTTTACTCTTCAAGATAAAAGTAGGTCATTGCTAAAGCGACAGCATCAAAGATGGCCATCCTTGAATCTTCGCTCATCCAGGGTTTACGCTTAGGTGGCTTATGGTATTCAAATACCGGCAGAAACCGTATAATTGCTCTAGAAATTTCATACTTTGTCTTTGCCCCGAACTGCTCAAAGACGTTTATGATCTCATAACGAGAGTATGTTTTGACGATTATGTTAACTTTCTCAAGCCTTTTAATTGACAATAACAGAGAATTAATTCTTTGAGATCTACGAGATCCTTTTTCTATTGGGTTTTCACTCACGAGTACATCTGGCTGATAGTAGAATATGAAGGATTTCACCTTTTTTAGCGCGAGTTTATTATCACTGTTTTTAATAGACATATTTCCCCAGTCTAATGGATTCGTGGCTCCTTCAAATACCACATAACCAAACCCCCTAGAAGTAGGATAGAGTGCAAGGACTCTAGTATGAGATTGAGTGGATTTTTTGTTAATTTTGTCACTCATACCTCCAATGTTGTTACTGCTATTCTTCTTGCAACCTCCTCAAGGTAATCAATGCGCCTGATTATCTTTGGATTTCCTCCTTTATTTTCAAGATGGGTGATTAAACTTGCAGCTCTATTGAATACATTTGTTTCGACCTGGTTATAAAGACCTGCAAATAATTCCTCAAGTGGCGCATTAAATAATATCTGATAGGATAGTGACGTGCAGAGATCTGGAATAGTTTTACTCTGCTCAAATCTTGAAACGTGTGACCCTGATTTCTTACCAAGGAGAAAGGCCACATTGTTTTGACTGAAGCCCGCCTTTTTACGGTGGGCTTTCAGGTATTGCTGAAGCGGTGGTGACATACTCTTTTTTATTTCACCATTAGCAGTGAAATCTGTTCAGATAGTATACCAATCAGTTACCAACATTAAGATGTGATTTTTTGAACAATCAGCAAGAAAATGAGAACGGTGGAATAGATGTGAATAACCCCGTAGTGTGTCCCATGTAAAGTCCCTCAAGTCCCCAATGTCCACGAGTGGATTTCAGGGACTTGAGGGACTTTACGCTGGAGATGTATTAGATATGTAGACAATACTGGACCCAATACCTACACATCATATCTTTCGAAAAGAGATTCAATTCTTTTATTTTGTGATGGATCAATGACATAGTTGCCGTTGCTCTTGATAGTTTTGATGCCAAGTTTCTTTCTGACAATATGGCCAATCCATTTTGGTGTTATTTTTTTTATGTAGTTGTCTCCATATAGTCTAAGAAACCTTTTGGTTATCATTCTGACAGATAAGTCCTTTTCCTCATCGAATAATTGTTTAATGGACGAAAGAACTTCAGCTTCAACTTCATTGCCGCGGTCTAACTTAATTTCATCACTGTATTGTTCTGCCAGGTCTCTAATCGTGTTTCTAACATTTTCATCGGAAATTATTGAAAGCAGCGGAATGAAAATTTGGTTTAATCTGGGCTCGATGAAATCGATTATGAGCTCTTTATCTACTTTAATGTGTTCAAGCCTTTGGAAGCGGTAGTAGAGGAGTTTGTTCCTAAGGGTTCTTGCTTCATCCTCGAAACTCTCAGGAAGTGTTATCGGGATATCTGAACGAAGGGTTTTTATGGAAACATTTTCAGAAAGGAAACGACTTTCCAGTGCTTTATCTTGATAGTACCCCCTGGTTGCAATGATTTTAGGCCCATATACATTAAATCCTCGGGGACTATACTCACCATTTTTTTTCACCTGGCAGCGAAGAATAGGAAAACCTTTTACATTCCCATTGTTCAAGATCTTCGTAATCTCAGCTTTTTCGTCAGAAAAACGAAAATCTGCTTCATCTATGATGAGCGTTCCATTGAATTGATCCAAGGAATGAAAAAGAGAGGCAGATGATGCACCCCCAGAGGCGAAAATAGGTTTATAGCAAATTGAGCCCAATACTGTCAGGAAGCGTGTCTTTCCAGAGCCAAAATCGCCACACTTTCTCAAATACGGCAACTCATTAAAGGAATCATAAACCCAGGTTAACAAAACGTAATAGGTCGCTAGCTGCTCAAATGTTGGGGAAAGATCCACATACCTGTGAATATACGCCTGTATTTCGGTTACAAGATGAGCTTCTGATTTATATTCAACGGGCTTGCTCGGGAATACAACAATTTTATGCTTTATAAGGTTGTTATATGGTGTGTATGGCACCAAGAAGGCCGCATCTTCTTCGTGTTTTTCAGTAATTTCAAACTTCCCATCTTTCCAAACACAAAATGTAGTTTGTGTTTTTTCTGGGTCATAAAGTAACTCAAGTATTGTTCCGTCAGGATATTTTCTTGAAACAGACGGTATATGTTTTTTATTTCCTTTTTTCATATACAGATTATTCAATTCTTAAATACTATTTGAAGAAGTTAATATTTGCTAAATATGTAAACAATATTCTTGTATTATTTTGTGTTGCAAATAGTAATATATACGTCTTTTTTTTATCTATACTGTCAACAAAATAAAGGGATGTTACATATTGATTATTTCAAACAAGAGGAACCATTTGAATTTATCCGAGAGCTAATGAAAGGTAGTTCAGAAATGGAAATCGTAGAAGCTCATGAGCGATTCTGTGAATATTTAAATCAATTAGTGAGGATATATAACAGAGGCCTTGAGAGTGACGACATTGAGTCAGATTCTGTAATTTGATACATTATTACCAGATAGGGGTTAACGTATTATTAACCATCTGAAATTTAACAACTAAATATATGGAGAAAGTTTACGGATATGTACGAGTGTCTACTCAAAAGCAAGGTGACGGTGTTTCTCTGATAGAACAGAAAGCGGCTATTGAAGATTTTGCTAAAAAAAACAATCTAACCGTTATTCATTGGTTTGAAGAAAAGGTCACAGCAGCTAAGGAAGGACGTCCTGCATTTAACGAAATGATGAGTCTTCTCACTAAAGGAAAAGCTGATGGAGTTTGTTTCCACAAGATTGATCGCTCTAGTAGAAATTATGGAGATTGGAACAGGATAAATATTTTGGCAGATGCCGGTATTAACTTTTATTCTGTTTCCGATGGTATCAATCTTTCCGATGAATCCTCAAGGCTCCCAGCAGACATTTTGGCTGCTATGTCTACTCATTACATTAGAAATCTTCGAAAAGAGGTTTTAAAGGGATTTTACGGCAGATTAAAGCAAGGTTTTTATCCTTTGCCTGCACCAATTGGATACAAAGATATGGGAGGAGGTAAGGTAAAAGAAATTGACCCGATTTATGGACCATTAGTTCGAAAAACATTTGAACTTTACTGTACCGGCCACTATGGAATTATTTCTTTGACTAAGGAGATGAAGAAAAGAGGCTTGAGAGGAAAAAAAGGGGCTAGGGTTACAAAGTCAGGAATTGCGAAAATTCTTCGAAACCCATTCTATATCGGGATGATTAAAATAAATAGAACAGATGAGGTATTTACTGGATCACACAAACCAATAGTTTCAAAAGCCCTTTTTAACAATACACAAAAAATTCTTAATGGTAGAACATCAAAAAGAGTTATCAAGCATGATTTTCACTTCAAGCGGATGTTAAGATGTGCACACTGTAATTACTCAATTATTGGAGAGCTCCAAAAAGGTCATGTGTATTATCGATGTCATACTAAAGGTTGTCCCACGAAAACAATCAGGCAAGAAATTGTTGAGAATGTTTTGCGACAATTTAATAATGACATTGCTTTGACCAATTCACAGATAGATGAAATAAAGAAAAGAACTCAAAAACTATTGGAAAAAGGAAATAATTTCGTAGATAAAACCGTTAAAGAGCTGAGATTCAAAAAAACAGTACTGGATGACAAACTAGATAAATTGACCGACGCTGTTATTGAAGGGTTGATCGACAAAGATATATATCTCAGGAAGAAGGAAGAATTGATTACAGATCAAATTGAATTTCAGTCTCAAATCGATCAGTTAAAGAGAGAACAGGACGGAAAAAATAATCATGCTGATAATTTCCTCGAACTTCTAAAAAAGGCTGGCATAAAGGAAAATCAGCCAGAAATAGCTGATTTGTCCAATATGGCTAATGTTGCAACCTCGAACCTCTTCCTGAATGGTGAATATGTTGAAATACAAACGTATTCACCATTTACAGAGATAATTGAAAACAAAAAACGTATCTACTGTGAACCGTGTCGAGACAGACCTCGAACCGGAGTGGCAAAAAATGAGAAAGGGGGTAAATGTTTCAGATATAGCATTGACTTCAAGAAACTGAAAACAGCACAAGAAATAATAAACTTAGATAATCTAGCCAAGAGTTTGATTCTATCCATCTACTAATGGTTTGAATCACATAGACCCCTATCACTCTTGCTGCAATATTTTCGATCACAAAGGCCACTACATGACGGTGGTTTTTGTGACTTTGTAAGCAAAGTGTCAGATCATATCTGAACTAGATCACTTTAAAAGTAGATCACTTTAAAAGTTTTTTAATGAAATCGTCCAAAAGCACTAATTCGACAAAGTGAACATTAGATTCAATGATGGGGTATTTTGTCCACCAATATGAACTTTGGGTGACAAAGACTGATATTACCTTTGGTTGTTCTGGTAATGATCCCCAATACTTTTCTGCCAGTTCTTTTCCTCTCTGCTTGAGAAATTCTTCTCTTTTTAAGACTGAATGAAGATAACCTTCCTTGAAAACTCCGTTTGACGTGGTTCGACCGAATATTTTCTCGGCGATCCTTTTTAGATCCTTATTGCAGTAACCCTGATCAATGATTTTTGATTCT
Source organism: Desulfocapsaceae bacterium (assembly GCA_963675545.2). GTDB lineage: Bacteria > Desulfobacterota > Desulfobulbia > Desulfobulbales > Desulfocapsaceae > MADRE3. The sequence goes on along the minus strand of CAXXRX010000002.1, from coordinate 4,234,759 downwards.
ATGTTTAGAATGATGTTTTTCTCTCGAAGTAGTGCAAAAACATCTATGTCACCGATATCATTAGTAATTAATCCTTGAGAATGGGGGAATATCTCAACTTGCGCATCAGGAGTATATCTCTTGACGATCCCCACGATCTTTTTCTGTAGCTGGCTAGTTACAGAATCATGACCTTTTTGCAGAACTGCGGTGATTTTAGAACTGTTGATGTCTGACGGTAATTTACTAGTTCCGGCTATTCCACCCCAAAGTCGACTCGATCGTTCTACAGAATAGGGACCCCAGTAGTAATGCCCCTCTAATTTTATTAGAGGTCTAATACTATATCGCATTATCTTTTTACGGTGTTCCCAAACTGGAATGTCAGGTTGAATATCAGTTCGTCCTTTAACAAAAAGTATTTTACTTGGATCAAGAGTTAAGAAATCTAGGATTGGTTGTAGTGTTGACGCATCAACACCTTCCATCTTTTCCGCACAAACAGCAATAATCCTTTCAGGGGTTGCTTTATAGAACGATGCTTCAGAAGTATTTTCGTTATGAACTGCCCACGACATAAGAACACTATGAACATCCATCATGTCTCTCAGGCTGAATCCTAAGTCTGTTTTAAAAGCTTGGTCCAATTCTTCAATATACCCTTGAACTTCATCTGGTATCGAAACAGTATCGACAGAATTTCCAATTATGCCTAAGCGTATTTTCGCTTGTTCTTCAGCACCAGCTTTTATTTTTGCATCGATATCACTTCCGTAATTTACGTTTACCAAAAAGTCGTGTGTAATTTCAATTTCAGCTGGATGAATCCCGTAATGCAGAAAATCTGAGACAGCATAAAGTAGCAACATTCGATCTACAAAAGCAAATATTTCAGAAAGCTCAGTATCAGTCAGGTCCTTACTTCCAGTTGGTTGTAGTTGAACAAGTTTCTCAACCAAGTATCGATAGTTCTTATGGTTATGTATATAAGCCTGTTTACTCTTTCCAGAAAACTCTTCTCGTTGGAAATCGACATCTTGATCCATTGAGTTCTCAGCCTGAGCTTCATCTCGTTCATGTTCATTCGTTAGGCTGTCGATATTGCTTATGACTATTGGAAGCGCAGTTTTTAAATTTAAATCAGATACTCTCTGATTAAGATAAACTAGTAATCCATCTTTTAGGATATTTAGTTTTTCTTTTGCTTCTTTTCCATCATATTTACCAGGGACGATATCGTAGGCTTTGCCAATTTCAGCAATCTTTTTATCTGCAAGCTTAAGCTCTCGAGTTTGTGCTATGACATACTTTGAAAGCTCTGGAAAAGTAACTTTCTTTTCATAGCTAAACATCCTAAATCTATTCTTCTGAGTTTTTTCAGCCTCAAGCTTACTGTCTATTGAATCATTGTCATTGCCAAATACTGAGTTGATCTCACCCAATACAGCCTGAAGAAGTGATATTTGAAGTGATCGATCTTTGGCGTCTTTTAATGCGGTAATCACTTGCTCGTCATCAAATACTAAACGGATTCCGTAGTCTCTGCTTTTGAGCATTGTAGTATCCATAGCCCACAAAGAACCCTCAGGTGGAATCAGGTGCTTAATGTGATCAAACTTTTGAGGTTTTTCGACCAATGAACGAGGAAAGAATAATATATGAATTTTTACCTTTTCAGACGTAAAGGGTAAATCTTTTAAAACGTTTTTATAGAGAGTGAGGGAGTCATTTAGGCTATGCATCAATAAGTCTGCAATCTTACCTTGTTCGAAGGTAAGCGAATCAACTGGTGAGTTTATGAATATGTGAGCTTTGCTCAAGGCTAGGCAATATGTATATCCGAAAAATGTCTTTGACTTCAACATTACGGTACCAGCCCCCAAGGCTTTTTTGTTGATAGTCCAGCTTCTAGGATTTCCAAAGAAGTTTTCTTCGGGAAATGCTTTCCAGAATTCTGACAACGATCGGTATCTAAAACTAGAACCCCAGTGCGGGTCTAGCCAAATCATGTTTGGATTTGATGCGCCTTCGATAAGCACACTGTGACTATCTTTGAACGAACCAAACTTATCGAGTAAGGTGCTTAACGTTGATGCCCCAGAGTCTCGCAAAGAATTGACGTAATCAAAGAAATCTGCAAATTCATTCAACTTCTCCAATTCGTCAAATATTGCTAAAAACGAATCAAGCCCTATGATTTCTCCTACAAGTTCGTGTGGCTGGCCCATGACTCCAAAATCAGTTGTTATGTGTGGTACGACCGTGATGATAAGAGGTTGAAGACCAGCTGAGTGTTTTTTTGTAGATTCAAACTGGACTATCTGACTTTCAGCTCGTAGACTCAACCTTGTTGGAGTTTTTAAGAAAAGCTCTTGAGCCTCTTTAAGCTCAGGCACGAGATAATCGAGTACTTCCTGCTGGCTTATTTTTGGTGTTGGTGGAGGAATAACGTGAACTAAAACAATTTTATTTCTAGATCGGAACGCCGATGTAAAAATAGTTTTATGGGGCTTCATGTCGTCTTTGATCGCACTTACAAATGCGAACATTTCACTCTTTTCCGCTCTTTTGCTCATGAAACCCAAAAGCTCAAGACCCATTTTTGTTTCGTAGCCTTTTACTCCAGATTTTATTTCCTCATAGGAATCTTTAAATATCTTGCCCCATTTATCAAAGAGAACTGCGAAGTGCTTTCTTGGTAAGACAGGAAACACCTTACCGTTTTTTCTGTAGAAAAAGTATGGGAAGTTGGTGCCGTCATGTACTGCTTGCTGGAAATCTCCCAGATCGGCCACAGGAATCGGAACACTTGCATCTATGTCTTTTGTATATTCATCAACGAGTTCTTTTCCATAGAGAGAATCTGGATCGAAAGAATCAAGGAAATCAAAGCCTTTATTCCAAAAAGTCTCACTTGGTAAATTAAAAGCGGCGAGTTCAAGTTCAGAAAAATCCTGGGTACTCCTATCGATTTCATTGATAATTTTATCTTGAATGCTCAAGCAAAACTCCAATTCGTTCATTGGCGAACGACTGTACTTATTTTGGTAAAAGTCCTCGAAACCCTTATGGATGATCTCGAACGTATAAATAAAATCATATGGATTTTCAAGATCACCCCCGTAAAATATTTTGAGTGATTTTTCGTTTATGAAATATTTTATTTCACCCCAGTCATTCTCTGGAAGAAAGTCTTCCATCATTATGAATTCAGGAATTAGCGGAAGCAACTTCTCTATGAAGTTTTTAAAATCCAGATATGTATGGATTTTATTATTATGTTGGAGTTTATCAATTACGGATTCCAGTACGGCATAGATATATTGTGATTTCGTGTGGCTTGGCACATTCGGAAGCCATAGATTCAACACAAAAAAACTCTTAACAATATCTTCAAAACTATAGTTTTGAAGTAGCTGCTCTAATGTTTTTTCTGCGTTCTGCTCCATATTGCTATTTTAGCTTATTTCATCACAAATGTGTCATAATTTACTTTCAGAAAGTATACAAAAATAGCCTTGAATGAGGCTGTTTTTGTATACTTCTCATGCTAGCGCGAATGGGTGACTCTGCGGGTGTCACACCGACTTAATTGTTTAAAGATTGTGGTCTTTGTGAATTATGACGAAATGAACACCTGCATTTTTAACACGTTATATTGTCTTTGAAAAAACCTCGAACCGGAGTGGCAAATGATACCGGAAAAAGTATGTGGGTCAGGTATCACCTCGACACGAAGAAACAAAAAACAAAAGAAGGAAACATAGACCTCGATACTGTAGCCAAGAGTATGATTCTATCCATCCACTAATGGTTTGAATCTTATCTAACCTCTATCACTCCAGCTACTACATTTTCGATCACAAAGACCACTCTAGGACGGGTGGTTTTTGTATTTTGTTTAAAGTTTCCCGCACCGATTGAAGATTGAGAGCCCTTAGATTTCTAAAATTATTTTCTAATGATCAGTATGTACTAAAAGAAAAACTACAAAAGACAGTAAATGTTGCGGACAATGAGAAGTTGGAGAGGGTTGTAAAAAAAATTATGTCAGATCAAGTCGAAAATATTTCAGTTAAATGTTATGGCTAAAACATCGTAACTCCATCTATTCCGATTCGGCCATCATAGACAAATGCAACACTATATTCAGCTCTAGTAGTTGCTACGTATAATTTCGATGGCTCGTTCAAGGCGGTGAAGTCACCGTTAGCAAGAAGTCTTTGTAGTGGGCCATGAGGGTATATGAGAACTCTGCGAAAACCTAATCCTTTGGACTCGCCAAAATTTATGGCCTTATAATTATTACACTTAGTAGTTCTATTATATCTAAGAACCTGTGGTGAATAATTACTCACATAGTCTTTGACATCTTCCTTCCTTACAACAAATACACCATCATGTTCTGTTGTACTCTGGTTCCGAGATTGAGTGGCTGAAGCATCAGGAAAAATTTTATCTGCAAAATCACATATTGATTGAATGCATCGGTAAGAATGGTTCATCTCTTCAAGACTGCACGTTTGATTTTCTTCCCATTCTTTGAATTTTTTGACAATATTCACACCAGCATATTGCCTATGTTTAGCTGCATTGTTGGTAACATAAGTAGATTGTCTATGGTCTCCAACCAAAATAATTTGTATCTGGGAAGCAAAGAGTAAATTTAAGATATCCAGATCCCATCCGGCAAGGTCTTGCGCCTCATCAATTAATATCATTTCGAATATCTGCTCAATTCTTTGCATAACTAGTTCATTTGTCATCTCATTGCAGCGAAATCCAAATTTTGAGACCTTGTCAGAGTATATGTCGGGACCGTTAGCAAAATAATGATGCTTTGTTCTACTCTCTGGGGTTCTTGGAACTGATCGGCCATTTACAAATGCTAGACCACGCACACGTTCTTCAGAGAAAAGAATAGTCTGGTATGGACGAACAAAATGTTCGAGCAGAAAAGTAAACCAAGTTTGAATTCTTACATTATTCGGAATTGAACCATGAAGATCGTAGAACTTTTTTCGGATCTCGGTTTCATTGTTGTTAGTATACGTAGTAATAAGAATTTTCCGTTCCGGATCATTTAGTGCTTCTTGGACGATATGAGTTGTTTTGCCAGCACCTGCGGCTGCACTAATTATTAAGTTCTCTGATGGCATGTTGGATGTATTCTGGCACAATGAAGTTTTCTGAACTATCAAAGATTTTCAACGCACACTCTGTTTTATTGTTCTTCATGTATCTAATTAGTCCGGCATTATTTTCATGATCCTGACTGAGTATTTGATTGAGATTTTGAAGACCATTGGAATGCACCAGCTGGTCTTCTAGAGAAGGAAGATTTTCATCGTTGTCGTAGTAAATCTCTACTGCATCTTCATCGTCAAAATCAGAGTATTTACTGACCAAAGCGCTAAGATCCCCGTCGTTATCAGTAATAACTCGCGTAGGGATATCAAGAAGTCTTGAAATTTCTAAAAAGCGTTTAAATGCCAAAGACTTAACTGAAATAATATCCACTCCCAATGAAAGGTGAATTTGCCCATAAGTTTGAGAAATAGCCTTCTGTACAATCAGTTCATCAGAAGGTCCCTCTACTAATATTACTTTTTGTGCGAGGATCATGCGGAGAGTGTCGTGACCGGGCAGTTTACGGAAATAGTTTCGTGTATCAAAACTGAGCGCGTTCAAACTAGCTCCACATTCTCCACTAAAAAGGAGTACGTTCCCTACGTCCAGTTTGTTGAGGACAAAACTGCTGTGAGTCGTTAAGAATACCTGCCTATCTTCTGCTTTATCTGAGATTTTACTAATCAACCGATTTAATCCAGTAAAAGATAGGTGATTCTCTGGTTCTTCAATAAGAAATATCTTCACTTCAGCAGCAGCATCCATGGCCAGTTGAATTTTGACACTACTTTGCTCACCTTTGCCAACAAGGGCAAAGGGAATGTTGTCTAAATTGGTGATTATCCCAGATTCCCAAGATCCCTTTGCTGTGGAGTCTAGAGATACAGACACCTGCTTATCTGATATATCCCCTCTCTGGGTACTAAGTTTGTCATTTATTGAAATAACATTTTCGTCTGCCTGAAAAGTCTCTTTCATGCGTCTGTAAGCTAATGACAGACGAGCTCTGTCATTAGAATCAAGGAAGCCAGAAACTTGATCAAGAACATAACGTTGTGGGCCTGAGGTGTATCTCAAATCGCCCGTATCGATCATAGTTGTTTTTAATGGTCTTGATCGTGGTGAAAGGTCATTCCCAGCAAAACTTCTCCAAGTAACTCTATAAAGTTCAACTGGGATTGTGTTTATCTGGTTTGGGTCTTCAATGTAACTGCGATACTCTGATTCATAATCATTATTAAATTCTATTCTCAATTTTAAACCAGGGGTGTTCTCTCCTAGGCTATTATTGGTTCCTTTAAAATCTGCGAGATCATCTACATTATCAAAGTAAAGCTCAATTTCTAAATGAGGCGGGGGGAGGTTTGTGCCTGCTATAAGACCTTCAATGTACTCTTGAACAGCATCTTGGTTGAAGAGATAAGGGTGTAGGTCATAGTGAATACTACGACCGTTAATTTGACCACTTAAAGCTAGATTAATAGCTTCAAGAAGTGTTGATTTCCCGACCTCATTGTCGCCCACAAGAATATTCATTGTTTGTTGAAAATGAACTTCAGAACTCCGTAGCGTCCTATAATTCTCGATTTTCGCTTTTACTATGTACATAGACTTATTGAGGACATTTTTTTTCGATTAGTAATCCTTTTTTCGAACGTAAATGATTCAACAGATCCGGAATTTGAAGCAGTTCGAAAATTGTGATCTTATTAGTGGAGAATGAATAAATTGAGGTTTCTTCTTCTGTTCCTTTAATCAAATACGTAAAATTTGAATTATAATATCACTCATTAAATAATTTATTCTCCATATTTTCGTAATTTATAATAAAGTTCGGGAAGCTTTTTTATTATCGTAACAATTTTCCTCCATTGTTTATCTGGTAGAGCGGGAAAACCAGCAACTATTGAATTTGGTTTTGTGTTATTTACAACACCGCCCCTCATCAAAACTCTTGTTTTTTCCCCAAGTTCTAGGTGCCCACGAACACATGATTGACCATAAAGTTCGGAGAATGCACCAATTTTACTTGATCCTGCGATGCCAGATTGGCCAATTATTAAACAATCATTGCCTATTTCAACATTGTGACCTACTAATACAAGATTGTCTATCTTGCTTCCGATTTTAACAATTGTTTTATCTAACGTGGCACAATCGACACAAGTACAAGCACCAATTTCTACATCGTCTTCGATTATAACTTGTCCCACTTGGGGAATTCTTTCAAGCTTACCATTGGGTAAGCGATGAAAACCAAACCCGTCGGAACCGATAACTGCATTGCTATGTATTGTTACTCTTTTTCCAATAATTACTTTAGGATATAATATTGCTCCTGAATGAATTGTTGAGTAATCCCCAATCACGCAACATTCATTAATGATAGCACCAGGCATTATTTTGACACACTTTCCAATTTTTACTTCGGAACTAATAATTGCTCCTGAGCCTACGTACGAATCTTCACCAATTTCAACAGTATTATCAACAATTGATTTTGATGAAACCCCGATTGGTGAAGCGGCTTCTGGGTAAAACAGTTCAATTGCCCGACGATAGCTTTCGCTTGCATTCTCAACGACAATAAGTGTTTTATTTTCAAGTATAGAAATATTGTCAACTATAATTGCTCCAGCTTTACTAGTGATAGCACTTTTTAGGTATTTCTTTTTGTGAAAAAATGACAAATCATCTTTCGAGGCAGTATGTAAAGGCTTAAATGATCTAATGGTAATTCTCTCATTACCTTTAATTTTACCACCTAAATAATCAGCAATCTCAGTAATTTTAATAGCCTTACTTATTTGTTTTCTCATCACTATGCCATGCCTTTTTTTTAACACATGATGAACAGAAAAACTGCTGTGATGAAATTTCTTGTGCTAATTTTATGACACAATTTCTGTTGAACTGATGACTTGGTTTATAAATATGGATTCCTGCCTTAATTGGTAAACCTAGCAATGCGAGTTCTCCTAGAAAGTCAAGCATCTTGTGTCTTACAGGTTCAGTATTTACCACTACTGGAGTAAGCCATTTTTCATCATCATAATCAATCATTATTGAGCGAAAATAGTTAGATTGTTCACGAACTAGTTGCGGGTAACGGGCTTGCAATTCTTTCATTTCAGATTTATGAGGAAATGGTGTACCAAAGAAACTTCTGGCCCAGCAAATACTTTTGGCATAATTCAGTGGTGTAATCGTTTCCGAATAAATTTGTTTATCTAGGAACCCTGAAAAATTAATTTGTGTTGTTATATGGAGCTTATGCAAAGGAGCGAATAGTGCTACTCCTGGATCACCATTAGTTACACTAGTACTATCCTCTATAAAATAATAGGATTTATCAAGTGTTAAAAATCTTTCTGGTTTCTGGTCCCTCTTAGAAAGAAAACATGATAAAATTGCATGTGTAAATTCTCTGCTATTTAATTGGGCTGCCGGTGGTGAGATGAAATCACTGATTACTCCTTCTTCCTCATACTCTAAAAAAATATCTGTGTCTAATGCATTCATGCTGTAAAGTGCAGACAATATATGTTCTATTTGCTTTACTTTAACACCGTCTTTCCCAATACTTGTTACACCTCTTTGCTCGTGTTCTATCAAATTATCAACAGTTGCTGGAATAACTTTTTCAGACACAATAAACCTAGCTGGACCATTATCATTTCTATTTTTACATGTCATTTTTACAATTCTTTCTGACATCATTTGAGGACCTTTTACAATAAATGATTCATCCAGATATATTAATTCAGTTTTTATTCCTGAAAAGTTAATTTCCCCACACATTTATTAATCCTTTTATAATATGTAAAAATATGTAAATTTAAAAATCTATTGATTAGAAATATGATTAGTTATTTCATCATAAAATGCTTTATGCGAAATACCATACATATGTGAAAAAACAGTTGAAAGTTTTTCATTTCTTGAATAGTGCCAATATTCATAAGGATGTGGTACGAATATTTTATCTTTTGGTAGAATTATACTAGTGGCTAATAGATTGTGAATTAATCTTCTGTTGTCTCTAACTTCAATTTCTTTTTTAGTAAGACATTGTTTCTGTTCTAAGTAATTTCTTTCGAAATGATTTGAAATTTTGGTTGGAAGTAATTTGTTAGCTTTTAAATCAAATATTTCAATGTCAAAGGCGGCTCCTGTAGCATGTGGAAGATGAGTATCAGGATCAGCAAGCATTTTCTCAGTAAACTCTTTTCCTTTTTCTGTTATAGTCACTTTTCTTATGATAGATTGCAATTCAGCTGATCGATATCCACTCAATATAAACAATCTTAAACCATGTCTTTTAATTACTTTATCTATTATTTGTAAGTCAATAGCGATATTCCTTCTGAGAAATACATCTGAAGTCGTGTTTTTTAATATTAACCTTTTTAATTTATCGCTAGGTATAATGTTATTAATAGCAATATTGTAATAATAATTTTTGTTTAACAAGTCATAATTATTACAATTAACTAGAGGTTCATTAGATAAAATATCATTATCTAACGTTATATTAAATAATTTATTTCTATAATTATAATTTTGTGATATTTCTTTTTTATTATATATAAAATCTGTAATAGGATTGGATTTCAATTCTCTAATTGATATATTTATATTTCGATATTTCATGTATGTATAAAAATTATTAAATTAATAACAAAATATATATTTTAATAATATGATATTTAACTCAATTATTTTTAGTAAATTATTTATCTATGTTATTTTTCTACAATAACAAAAATATAAAAACGATATTGATGTTGAAATTATCTTCCATTGCCATTCAATATTTCCAATTCTCATTCTTCACTGGCAAACGATTGAGTTCATCTCTGTAGAATTTCCATTTTGGCAAAAACTCATTCATCAGTGAAACAAATCTATCATTGTGAGTTCTCTCCAACAAATGTACCATTTCGTGGACAACAATATATTCAAGGCATTCTGTAGGTTTCTTTGCTAATTCAAGGTTTAGCCAGATGCGTTTAGCGTCAGGGTTACATGTGCCCCATTTGGTCCGCATCCGTTTGACTCCAAACTCTCGAACCTCAACTTTCATCATTTTTTCATATTTATTAATGATGCCGGGGAGGATATTTTTGAGTTGTTGCCGATACCACTCATTAAGCAGTAGTTGTCTTTTCTCAGTTGATGTTCCTGGTTTTATGTGAAGTTCAATTGATTTGTGTTTTAGCTCAACCTTGGCGGCTTTTTCACTTTCTACTATCTTTAACAAAAACCGTTTGCCATTAAAAAAATGGCTCTCTCGATCTATGTATTCCCTGGCCGCTTCACGCACTTGAGAGCGTAGCTTTATCTGTTGTTTTCTTATCCAACCCAATTTAGATATTACATACACTCTCAGCGTATCGAAGGACATGGTTAGTGGGGCAGAGACCTTTACCCTTCCATTGGGAGGGTAAACGCTTAGGTGCACATTTTTGATGTCTTTTTGAACAACTTCCACATCAAAATCGTTGAGTATCATTTTATGAGCTTTAATAGTCATGTTGCTGTTTTACTATAGCGAAAATACGTTTCAACCTCATTAACATCATTTACAATCCTATAAATTGCTCGTTTGATGTCATTTTCTTTTACCTGATTTCCTCTCCAGCTGTCACTCTTACTGATAGTGATAGCCGCATCAATCTGCAGCGCTAGCCCCTCGTCTTGTCCTAAGTTGTTATATAGTGCCCGCTTTGCCTTAGTGTTAAGTGACTTAGGCATGTCATCAGGCGCACCAGAGGTCACTTTATTTGCGAGGTCGGCGATTTTTTGCAGATAGATCTGGTAATCAACGGCTTTCTGTTTTCGCTCTTTGATAATCTCATCGAGCAATTTGGACATGTTTTCAAAATAAGCTGGATCTAGTAGATGATCCTTGATAATTCGGCTTCGTACATTGTTTTCAATGGTTTCGGCCACAGCTTCCTTATTACCTTTGATGCCTTCAGGTAGCTCATTTATGGCATTCTCAATGCCGCTTTTCTCGATAATGTCCAAGATGGGCATATTACCAAATGGGGAAATGACAACCGACTCTTCAGCTTGGATATATTGATCAACTAAATGCCTCATATCGGCTTCATATGGCTTAAGATCGATGGCTTCGCCGCTGGCCTTACGGATTATCTCCCGAAGTTTCAAATAGTGTTCAATCCGGTTTTTGATGTGCTCAATATCTTGCTCGCTGTATCCGGCCACTTCCATCTCGTCGCCGATATTGGCGTATGCGCGGATCAGTGCAACAGTGTTTTTATATAGGGGCTGTGCGTTGCACTTCCCGTGCTTTCAGATCTTCCGGTATTTCGGTATTCCCGCAGAAGTAATGAATATGCTCCAGGTCTCCCTTTGGAGGCTCAACAGGTTCGCATAAAAGCTCTAGTTCTTCGAGTGCGTTATCTAACCGCTCGTGCCCTTTGATAAGTCGGTCTTGTAACAATACGTCGCAATCCTTAGCCTCAAACTCATCATAGTCCAGTTCCGAGGTGTATACCGCTACAGCATTTTCTACCTTTTTGAACAAGTCTTTGTAATCAACTATATATCCAAAATCCTTGTCGTCGGTATCTAGGCGATTGACACGGCAAATCGCCTGAAACAAACCATGATCCTGCATGGACTTGTCGATATACAGATAAGTGCACGTCGGCGCATCGAAGCCAGTAAGTAGTTTGTCGACCACAACCAGCAACTTCATATTAGCCGGTTCCTTGGTAAAGCGTTTTTTTACTTCATCCTCATAAGTTTCCGTCTTGGTCTTGCCAGGCTTTGGCTTAATACCCTTAAGCAATTTGTTGTAGATGTTATAAATATACTGCTTGTCGGTTTCTGTATTAGCTCCAGTTTCTTCAGTAGTAACATCTCTAGTCAGTGGGTTATAAGAGGTCACCACCGCACATCTGCCCTTGAGCAGGGTGCCCTGAAATATCTCATAGTAGCGGCAGGCCTCAAAAATGCTTGACGCGACTAAAATTGCATTCCCAGCTTCGGAACTGAGGCGTGGTTTGACACTGAAATCGAAAACTACATCAGCAACCACTTTGCCCATCCGCGATTTCGAACTGAGCACGTTTTGCATTGTGCCCCATTTCTTTTTGAGTTCGGCCTTTTGGAAATCATTGAGCGCCTTGGTTTTGGCAGCAAACCAATCATCTACTTTTTGTTGAGAACTCAAACGCTGATCGATATCACGTGCTTCATATACTAGATCGAGAACTACGCCATCTTCTACCGCTTCATTGAACTTATATGTGTGGATATACTTACCAAATACCTCAAGGCTGGTAGCCTTATCTTTCTTTAACAATGGTGTCCCAGTAAAACCTATGAACACTGCACCAGGCAACAGGGCTTTCATAGTGCGATGAAGTTTGCCGCTCTGGGTGCGGTGACATTCATCTACAAACACAAACAACTCACCCGCCGCATGGCTCGGCTGGCTTTCTAGTTGCTGAATAAAGACATCGAAGTTGTCTACATCCCTTTTGCCGAACTTATGAACCAAGGAACACAACAAGCGTGGCTTAGCCTGTCCCAATTGCGCTATCAAATCTCGGCCGCTGCTAGTACGGTAAATATCTTCTCCGGCATCCTTGAATACCCGTTCGATCTGTTTGTCCAGTTCATCTCGATCGGTGATAACTGCGATGCGAGCGTGTGGATTATTCTCAAGTATCCATTTAGCAAGCAGTACCATAACTATACTCTTGCCACTTCCTTGGGTGTGCCAGATAATACCGCCTTCTTTACGTCGCACATGATTCTGGGCCGCTTTAATACCGGAATACTGATGTGCCCGAGGTAATTTTTTTACCCCACCATCGAACAGTACAAAATCATGCATCAATTCAATTAGACGCTGTTTGTTGCAGATTTTAGCAAGGTACTTATCAAGCTTGTAGCCGGTATTGTCCTCTTCGTCTTCTTTCCACTGAAGGAAGAATTTCTCTGGAGTTCCGATAGTACCGTATTGCAACCCTTCGGAATCATTACCAGCAAACACAAATTGCACAGTAGAGAAGAAAGAGCCGATAAATTCGGGTTTTTGGTTAACCAAATTCTGCCGGATGCCGTCACCAATCGAAACGCGGCTATTTTTTAACTCCAAAACCCCAACAGCAATGCCATTGACATACAAGACAATGTCCGGACGTTTTTCTTTTTCGCCAAGTACAGTAACTTCCTCGGCGATATAAAAGTCATTTTTTCCGGGGTGTTGCCAGTCTATTAGGTGAACCGTGTCGGTTGGCTTACCGGCTTCCGTCTTGGTTTGGACACCATAGCGCAGCAGTTGGTAGACGTCTTTGTTGTTATGATACAAGTCCTGGCTATAGTTGTTTGCTGTGGTTTGTAGTTTATCCAGTGCTTTGTTTATTTGCTCCTGATTGTAACCTCTACCAGAGAGGTAATTAATCAACAGCGGGACTTCGATATTACTGTTATCGTGCCTATCTTCTAGGTTGCCAAGGTATGAATATTTTAGCTCATCACGGAACAGTTTGACCACGCGGTTTTGTGTCGCTCTTTCGGGTTTATTAACTGCACCGCTTTTACCTTTTAAAGTCATACCACTTTTTCCTTTTTAGTTTCTTCTTTCACTAAACGGATTCGACCGGTGAGCAAGTTTTGCATCATACCCTGTTTGATTTGCAGGTACTTCGCAAGCTTGGTTTTAAAAAAATCTATTTCAGCGTCCATATCGGAAAGAGTGGATGCAATCTGGGTTTGTTCTCTCAAATCTTTTGGAGAGTAAAAAATAAAATTTATAAAATCTTTTTGATAAAGGTGGTTGATTGTCGAACCAGCACTTAATTGAGACAAGAATTTCGTGAACACGTTTGACAATAGAACATAATAAAAGAACTCAGGATAGAAGCTATCATTAATAGGGCGAATAACAAAAACTCCACTATTCAATGTCGCTGGTTTATGCATATTTTTAATAAAAGCAACTTTACCAATAGTTCCATCTTTGGTGACTAGAACATCATTTTCTTTAACTTGAATGTTTTTGTCTTGTTTGTATCTAGAATAGTCAACATATGCACAACTTTCCCAATCAATAAATCCATTTTTGAATTCAGTGCCCGTTATGAGATAATAATCACCCGTCTTGCGGTATTCTTTAGTAGTTAGACCTTGCCATCCAATTCTGGCTTTTAGCGTTGCGACACTCCCCAGTTTCTTTTCAACCCATCCCTGTTTTAATCGCCCGTTTTCGTATGGGTTTAGCAGGGTTTGCATGGCACCTTGTTTGATATGGCGTTTTTTGACAATGAGCCGAGTAAGAGATTGAATTAAGGCGTCAGTATCATTTAAAGCATTAGCGATGGCTGTTTGTTCGGCTTTGGTTGGTGGAATGGGAATTTGAAACGATTTTATTTGACCGAAATTTAATCCTTGTCGATTTCCACCTGCTTGGAAACTATCAATTTGTCTTTGGCCAATGTTAGATAGCAATATACGACACAAAAAAACTGGATTAAGCAGTTTCTCTTGAGGGCGTATAATACAAACATGCTGATTAACATTCCCGCCAATAATTTCTTCCGATGCAAGAGCACATCTACCTATTGAAGCACCAGTAATATTCAACAAAACATCGTTTTTGATTATCTCAGTTGAAGTAAAAGTTGCATGAGTTAAATCGTCAATGAATGCAATATCCTCTAGTTTCAGAACTCCCCATCCAATGTTCTGACTTCTTATAAAAGGTCTGCCAGACCGCTTGTAAACTGCAGAGCCACCCATAGGGGTAATACCACTTCCCACTTTTTCTGTATAATCACCAAGAGATACCATATCCCAATCTTCAGGAATTACACCTAGCTCGGTCTGCTTATACCCTTTCTTTAGTTCCATACAAATCCCATCTTTTTCAGATGTCTATTCACTGCTGTTTCCATATCCAGCACACTTTGTGTCAGTTGCGGCAGTGGCATTTCATAACGCTGGACCAGCTCTTTGATACGCTGGGTAAGGTGATGGCTAATACAATCCATTTCGGTATGGATGTCTTTACTAATAGTTGCCAT
This sequence comes from Desulfocapsaceae bacterium, assembly GCA_963675545.2. Taxonomy (GTDB): domain Bacteria; phylum Desulfobacterota; class Desulfobulbia; order Desulfobulbales; family Desulfocapsaceae; genus MADRE3. Next base: position 4,219,583 of record CAXXRX010000002.1, on the reverse strand, counting down.
CCACTTATCATCCACCACCAGTTCCTTGATCTGCTCTTCAGTCAAAGTGGGGTAAAATGCCAACAGCTCACCATCAAGCTTGATTTCTGCAGCCTTGATTGCTTTCTTGGTAACGGCTACTTTATTTAGTAGCTTCAAATACTGCTTCAGTATTTTCTCTTCCTCTTTAGCGTCCGGGTCGTCCTTTATTTCTTTAAGCCGGGCATTTATGTTACCGTTGTTAATCTTGTCCAATTCCGAAAAAGCACCGTCTTCGCCACTGTGCTCCTCTTCCATCACAGTTTTCTGGCTCTGCAGGGTTTCTGATTCTACTTTGAGATCATCAATTGTCTGTTGCTGGTCAGAAAAATAGCGATTGATGACAAGCTTTTTGGGGATCAAATCACAAATCCAGCCTTTATCGACTGTTTTGGTGACCTTTCCGCTCTTGTTTTTCTTTTCCTCGATTATACGGTAGGTTTCGGCTTTCCAGCCGTCGGCTGCAAGCAGATAGCAATCGTCCTGCATGACATCGATCCAAAAATTCATAAGGTGCTGATACACATCATACTTGTCGATCAGGGCACGGCCCTGGTAGTTGGCAAGCAGTGATTCGCTGATTTTAAAAATCACTTCTTTGGGGTGAAAGCCGGGCTGCAATGCTTTGAGAATAATGGAGGTCTCTTTTTCCCACTTTCTGAACACTTGGTTCATATCAGTAATGTAGCTGGTAAATTCAGGATGCTCAAAGATGGTTTTCTTAATGTCGTCCTTAGCCACCAGCAGACTGAGATAGTTCGCGCTTCTTTTCGCTTGAGCAAAGAGTGCCGACTTTAGGTTGGGGCATACTTCCCAAAAGTTTTGCATAGCGTTGATATCTGTTTTTGGTATATCGCCAAGTAAGTGAGCCTCAATATCCTGCAAGTCTTCAGCCTTAGAACTATCGATATAGCGGGGGATGTTCAGGTTGAACTCGTTCTTTTCTATATCAGCGAAAGAGACAATCTTGCTGTAGCCATCAATCTCTATTTGCTTATTGAAGACATCAACGATCCTGTGGATATCCATTTCGCGCAGACGGTTTTTGTTACCGTCTTTCATGAAGCCTTTGCCAGCATCAATCATAAAGATGCCTCGGCGATTTTGAGCGTTTTCCTTATCAACAACAATGACACAAGCTGGAATACTTGTGCCGTAAAATAGGTTGGCTGGTAAACCGATAATCCCCTTGATGAGACCTTTACGAATGAGACTCTCTCGGATGTTCGCCTCGACATTGCCCCGGAACAACACGCCATGCGGTAAAATACAGGCCCCTTTGCCACGGCTTTTGAGTGATCGGATAATATGTAGAAGATAGGCGTAATCGCCATTCTTGTTGGGTGGCACACCAAAACCATCAAAACGCTGGTGTGGATCGTTTTCAGTATAAACACCGTTACCCCAGCGCTTATCACTGAAGGGAGGATTGGCCACCACGAAGTCGAAGGTTTTGAGACTTTTGCTTTGCTCATTGCGAAACAAAGGATTGGCTAGGGTATTACCCTGTTTTATTTCAGCGCTGGGGTTATCATGCAGAATCATGTTCATTCGGGCCAAACCACTAGTGGCTGCATCCTTTTCTTGGCCGTATAACGAAACTCTGGTCTTGGCTTCTGCTCCGACTTTCAACAACAGTGACCCAGAGCCGCAAGTAGGGTCATAGACGGTGGTGGCAGCGGTAGTTTTAGTATCTGTAATTCCAATAATTTTGGACATGATGCGACTGACTTCTGCCGGAGTATAAAACTGCCCCTTGCTCTTGCCGCTCTCGGTGGCAAAATGCCGCATGAGATACTCATAGGCGTCACCTAGGATGTCGTCACCGTCAGCACGATTTTTACTGAAATCTAGAGCCTTGTTTTCGAAGATAGCTATGAGGTTGGTTAGGCGCTCGACCATCTCTTTCCCAGAACCTAGCTTTTCCGGGTTGTTAAAGTCCGGCAAACTGGAAAGCTTGTTAGCATTTGCCAGCGGTGCGATGATCTTTTTATTGATGTCATCACCGATGGTGGGTTGCCCCTTGAGTGCCACCATGTCCTTGAAGCTCGCGCCTTTTGGAATAGTAATCGGAGCATAAGGCACTCCAGCATACTTGTCGCTGACGTACTTGATAAACAACATAACCAGCACATAGTCTTTGTACTGACTAGCATCCATCCCCCCGCGCAGCTCATCACAGCTGGACCAGAGAGAACTATATAATTCAGATTTTTTAATTGCCATTTTTCTTCGAAATTACAGGTTGATTTGTTGTGTGATTTTGAAATGATTTTCTATTATCGCTTTAACCATACCATGTTTCTGACTCTATCAGAATGCTTGCTAATGTTAGCAAAATTTTCCATCTTCATTCATGCGATCATATTTCACACAATGGAAAAATGAACCAAAAAAGTGAAATAGTGTTCTTTGCTAAAACAAATTTCCGGAATTCTAACATTCATTTCGGCATCAAACAGGCAGACAGGCTCTTCCATACCTACATAATCGGTAAAACCGGAACCGGTAAAACTACGCTATTAGAAACAAAGGTTGTTCAAGACATTCAGTCCGGTAGAGGACTTGTTTTGATTGATCCGCATGGTGATTTAGTAGAGAGAATTTATCAATACATAAAAAAAAGTAGAAGGAACGATGTAGTATATATAAATGTACCGGATAAGTATAACCAGTGGGGATACAATCCTTTGAAAAAAGTTTCTCCTGAAAAAAGACCTTTGGTTGCCTCCGGTATTTTGGAAATTTTCAAGAAGCAGTTTGACTCTGCTGCTTGGGGAGTCAGAATGGAGCACATTTTAAGAAATGTGCTATTAACCTTACTAGATCAACAGAAATCTGATTTCTCACTTATCCCCCGTATATTGAACGATAAAGAATATAGAAAAGAGTCAATAAAATATGTTAAGAATATTTCTGTGAGAGACTTCTGGGTTGATGAATACGAAAAATATCCCGTTTATTTGAGAGCTAATGCAATAGCACCTATTCAGAACAAAATAGGAGCATTTTTAGCCAATCCTACTGTTAAAAGTATATTGGTCCAGCCGGAAAAAGAAATCCATGTACGACAGTTAATGGATCAAGGGGGCATTCTGCTTCTTAATCTTTCCAAAGGACGAATTGGGGAAGATGCTGCCCATCTCTTGGGCGGTCTTTTTCTGACTGCTACAGGATTAGCATCATTTTCCAGAGCTGATACTAAAGAAGAAGATCGTACTCCCTTCATGATGTATGTGGATGAATTTCAAAATTTCAGCACATTAAGCCTGGTTAATATGCTCTCGGAGCTCAGGAAGTATAAAGTGGGTATGATTTTGGCTAATCAGTACCTACATCAGCTTGATAAAGACATTCGAGAAGCTGTATTGGGTAATGTCGGAACAATAATCTCATTTCGTTTGGGTCCTAATGACGCGAGGTATATGGCGAGAGAATTTTATCCCACATTTAACCAGAAAGATATTGTCAACCTGCCTAACCATATGATTTATCTCAAATTAATGATTGATGGAATGCCCTCTAAGCCGTTCTCTGCCAACAGTCTCCAAAAAGAAGACCTTGGCATAATCAATTAAAAAGGAGGTACTTAAATGAAGCTCATTCTCGTCAAAGATCAGAAAAAGGGATTTACCGGAAAAGTCTCGTTTTCCATGAGTGCAAAAGTAGAGATCTCAGAGGAAGAGAAAGCGAATATATCGAGATACAAAATGGGTAAAACAATGATCTACACCAATCTTACCGAAAGAGGTAAGGGTGTTCTGGGGTTAATTTCCCGAGCTGCAATGGGCATTGAAATTACAATTGATGACCTTGTAAAGGGAAAAACGGTCGAATGCAAAGACATTTTTGAAATGATTGCTCTTGAGGATCAGATGAAGGAAGCTTGTCAGAACTTCAAGCTAATTCTCAGTACTATGGCTTCTTTTGGTGGAGAAGAGATCATTGAATTCTAGAGATACAGTCAACTATTTTGAAGAATTCAAAAAGTTGCTTTTCCTAGTATTTTCCTGGTTTTCCCACGCAAAAACTCGCGGTTATTCTCTGAAAAAGGAACATAAAGAAGTAGAGAGAATATATAAGGTAGTTTTAGAACGGTACAAGAATTCTTGTTTTAATGGTTTGGATGCTTCTGAACTTGCCGGAACATGCGCCGTTAACGCTATCATTGAGCAGGATTTAAAACTCGATTACCAGATTGCTGAGCCATTTTATGACGCCACTTTGAAGCTTGCAGAAAATGATGGTGTCCTTTGTTCGCCAGCGCATGATTTCTCCAAAGAAATAGAACTTTCTGAACTCATACGGCTAAAAACAGCCCTAAAACGATTAGAGAAAATCTATGAAGAAGGAGAGGGGGCATTAGACCAATGGGTCAACTATGTTGTCGCAATGTTCAGAAGCATTCTTGCACAATTGCCGGAAGATTTTGAATTGCCTAACGATGGCAATAATCTTTTCCAAATTGAATTGTGTTCACTACTTAATGATCCAGCGGACAGCATCGAGTATATCTTTTCATTGATTTACAACGAAGAGCTACTTTTTCAAGGTCTCAGAGAGCAGTTGCTTCGTAACTTTTTGATTGTTTCAGGAATTGATTATTCTGAATTCAATACCACAACCAAAGACCTACTATGGCCGACTCAATCAAAACTAGAAAGGGATGAATTAGTAAACTCATACTTATTGAACACTGAGCTTCTGGGAATTTTTCACCATCCAATACAGTTCCAACTCCCTATTCAAGCCAGAATTGAACATTGTCATGTAGTTGGTGGCACTGGGCATGGGAAGACACAGTTACTTCAAACAATGATATTGGATGATATTCGCTCTGGCCATGGATTCTGCGTAATTGATAGCCAAGGTGATCTTATTAGCAAGCTGTCTATGCTTAAACAGTTTGAACCAAAAGGGTCTCCAAAAGCCTTAAACAATATCATTCTGGTAGATCCTACGGATATCGATTTCCCTGTTTGTTTAAACATGTTTGCGCTGAATTTAAAGAAGAACGAAAGGATATCGTCCTTTGAAAAAGAACGACTCATAAATGCAACCGTGGATCTGTATGCGTATATCTTTGGTGCGCTGTTTGGTGCCGAGTTGACGCAAAAACAAGGTGTTATTTTCGGATACCTTGCCAAACTCATGATGGAGATCCCTGGTGCCAGTATTCAAACGCTACGTGAATTATTGGAGGACGGGAAAAAGTATACGCCTTACATGGAAAAACTTACAGGATCTGCCTATGCATTTTATCAATCACAGTTTTTCTCGAAATCATTTGCCCAAACCAAAAAGCAAGTATTAACGAGATTGTGGGGCGTGCTTTCGAATTCCACTTTGGAGAGATTGTTTTCTCATAGTGAGAACAAAATAGATGTTTTTAAGGCAATAAATTCAGGGAAAAGTATTTTGATTAACACATCCAAAGACTTGTTAGGTGTTGATGGCAGCAAAATTCTTGGAAGATTTTTCATTGCGCTCTTAGGGCAATCTGTCCTACGACGAGTTACAATCCCGGAAGAAAAAAGGAAACCATTTTTTATCTATATCGATGAGGCACATGAATATTTCGATGAAAAAATCGAAGGACTTCTCAATCAGGCAAGAAAATACAATGTTGGTATAACATTGGCGCATCAGAACTTGAGCCAGTTAAACACGTCGCTTAAAGCCACGCTAATGTCAAGCTCAAGCATAAAGCTAGTCGGAGGAGTCAATAGCACAGACGCATCTCAATTCGCGCATGAAATGCACACAAAACCAGAAAGTATTCTCAGGGTAAAGAAAACTAAAAAATACTCTGAATTTGCTTGTTGGATAAAAAATACAACCTCCAGAGCAGTCCCAATTACAGTCCCATTTGGAATACTTGAACGTGAGCCTGTTTTATCACAAAAATCCTATGCAGAATTGATTGAAAGCAATCGGGACAGGTATTGCTGTCCTATCGAAGAAATCGTTTTTGATATCCCTAGCTCTGGAATGAAAGAGGAGAAAGGTGAAATACATTCAACAGAAAAAATTAGAGAGGCAGAAAAACAAATCGTAACCCCGGCTGTTACTCCTCAACAGAGAAAAATTCCAAAAGACCTTGAGATTCCTAAAACAGGCAGAGGTGGCCCACATCATCGATATTTACAGAATTTAATCAAACGTGTGGCCCAAGAGAAAGGTTTTAAGGCTGTTACCGAACAAGCTGTTTTTGAAGGTGCTGGTAGTATTGATGTTGCTTTAGAAAGTGGCAATAAAAAAATTGCAGTTGAAATATCTGTTTCTACGGATGCACATTGGGAAATGCAGAATGTTTCTAAATGTTTGTCTGCTGGGTATGACAAGCTGGTTATACTCGCAACAGAGAATAAACAGCTTAACAAGCTTAGAGAAGCTATTTCAGGTTCTTTTCCCCATGAAGTAAAGGTTAAACGTATTCTCTTTCTAGTACCTGATTCATTCATCTCTTTCTTGGACGAGGAGAATGCTAAATCAGCTCAGAAGACTAAGACGGTTCGAGGGTATAAGGTAAAGGTGAATTATTCTTCGGTCACAACACAAGAAGAGAAAACGAAGAAAGATGCCATTGCCAAGGTAATAATGGAATCGATGAAAAGGATGAAGTAGGGTGAGCAATCTTCTGTAGTGGTGATCACAAGCGTCACGGTCAATGTCCTGTTTTTAGTAACTCCAAAAATAAGATTCTCATGTCATATTCACTTGATGATGTTAAACGAATCCACAACCTCCTTGGCCAAGCACTCTGGCACACCCAACACCTTGAGAGAATAATGACTCAGTATAATGCTTTCATGGTACTAAAAACACGCCAGGAAAGAGCTGAGTTTGTCAGAGAGGATGATTTCAAGAATGCACTTACAACAACCAAAAAGCGGGATCTAGAATCGCTAATCTCAGAGGCTAAAGAACAGGGATTTCTTCCAAAATATCTTTGTACACAACAAAAGCTTTTTTTGAAAACAAAAGATTGGATTATGCGTGAATGTGTTAATGATATTCACTTGTCTTTTAGGAAGGAGGACTCTAAGAAGCATTTCTTTGGAATAATTGAGTCCTATATTAAGGATACAAAGGTTATAAAAACTGAGTTATTCAAAGAGATGGAATCATGGCTGAATACATATGATTGCGAATTAGATATATGACGAAAGCGGAAAATCTTGACAACTTTACTATTACTCCATATCAAAAAGAGTTCGAATTTGTGAAATTATTTGAATAGGACGAGATATTCTCATTTTTCAATTATAACTATAGATAATAATTATGGATGACAAATTAATATCCGGAAGGTTGCAAGAAATTAATGAGGGTTTGTGTGGTCAGACGGGTGGATTAATAGAGGCTAATTTCAGGAAATCAAAAAGATTAGGCGCGGCTGTTAGGGTAGCTAATTTGATTAAAGGTCAAGATGTCATTTCCGATTATAAATTCTTGCTTGCCGCTGCCGGTGAAATAAAAATATCCGCAGATACATTAGATAAGTCACTAGATGAATTGGAAGAAATAGGGTATGTAACATTGCATAAATCTGGTGGTGATATTAAAAAGGTTGAAGAAAGAATACCTCTTTTAGAAGTACAGTATTCAGCAATAGGTGAGAAATGGCGGTCTAGTTCTCCAACTGATGTTGAACAAGCAACAATAACTTTGCTTGACGATTTAATGATCGCTCCTCAACGTGAGCGTGACATTATAAAAAAATATAATTTTAACATCGATGATTTTAAAATTATATCTGATATTGGTAAAACAGGTGCATTCTATGAGTCATACACTAGTCCTAAGGATAACTGTGAAATAGGTTATTCTCCTTTATATCATGACGAAAACCCTGAAAAAATCATTAAATTATTTGAGAGATTCCCTAAAGAAGATGTAAGCAAAAAAATAAAAGAAATTAGGAAGTACCAAGGTAAACCTCTTGAGACCATTTCAGACCCGATCATTATTGAAGCAATCAAGACAGGTTGTATACCCACTCCGTCTGTAAATTCCACGGCAGGTGAAAAATTTTTTGCATTCACCCCACTTGCTGGTGTTGGAAAGCTCGAAAAAGCACTCTTGGAAAAAGCAAGGGCCATTGTAGCATGTGTTCGGTATGGTGAGAATTTTGCTAGTGTTACTAAAATCTTCGACCCGTTAGCAATACTGAATAAACTTAGACGTGCCAGAAAGATTGGCTCTCATAGTGAAATTAGAAACCAATATGCTCTACTTCATAAGTTAGGAGTGGGACGAATCTCGAAAGATCCAAGTTTTCCTAGTAAGTTCAATTTTGAATTAATTGACACAGATGATAATATGCGTGCTCTCGATCTAGCCATTCAATACCTAACCGTGCGTGAAGTGGTTAAGGTTGACGAGTCAGCAACTAAAGCTAAACAATTGCTGCTACCTGGAATGTACGGATCGACTACATCTACCCGAATGAGCGCAAAGACTATGGTTCAAACTAAGATGGGAAAGAGTAGTATAGATGCCTTAAATCATCTGATTTTTGGAGGCTCAAGTGGCATTGACTGATAAGGATTTAATTTTGAAATTGTGTGTTAGCACAATTTTCAGACACTTAGGGTATACGGTATTTCATGAGGTCGATCTGTGTACATATAGTTATCAACCGAAATATACTCGAAAACAAATCACTGATTTTGATGTCTTAGGTGTAAATATTGAGGCTGATTTCTCATCGCACGTTGCTGTTGCTGAGTGTAAATCTCTTGAAGAAAAAGCCATGGAAAACTTGCTAAAACTCAATGGTATTAAAGAGTTTTTCAAAGCAGATAAAGCTTATTTCGTTCAAAAAAGAATTGATGTCAATGCTAGAGAAATTGGGAGAGAATTAGGTATATGGGTTCTTGACGAACAGAACCTTACAACGTTGATGGCGAGTATGGATATAATGGTAGCCACTCACGTTGAAAATGAGCAAAAAGTTTATGAAGCTAAGGATAAGCTCAATTTGAATAAAAAATCTGAATTATTTAGATTACAAGAATATCTAAAATATGATTTTTGGACTTTACCAGACCACAGAAATATAATCAATTTGTTGCGCTTAATCCAGAGTGCTTCATTAAAGTTTGACAGTAAGAATACAGGGCATGTTGCTCTTGCCCATCAGGCAGCAACAAATTTTTCATTAGCGGTAATTCGTTTAGTAGCTCAAACTGTTAAACACAATGTAAATGATATTCCTGAAGGTATTTTGACTAGGTTACTAGGGGGAGTAAGAGAGAGGCGTGACCGAGAGGCTCTCTTTGATACAGTTGCAAAAGTAGTTAAAGATGAGAGGCTCACTCCGATACCTCCATTTTATGATTCCTTAGTTGAGTTAGCTGTAAGACTAGTGAATGCGTCAACTTACTCGACTAAGATAACGCCATGCCTAGACCACATAACAAGATGTGTCTTGGTTCCAGAAGTAAATTCCGTCTATGGTACACCTGAAAAAGCCTATGGAAGCAGAATACTCAAGCTATCTCGTGATATTATACATTTTCTTTTAGGACATACGGGAGTACCGAAAGAATTGTTTGCACATTCATTGATTGACAGTGATAAGATTTCTAAATAATCTCTTTCCTCATACGCAATTACTACTTATGTTCGCGGTTTATAAACAAGTAATCGTTTCACTTACCTGATCAACAATAAAGTGCCATTACCCGTAATGCGCCCTCGTATGACATCAAATCATTCTCAAGAAGCGCCGTAACCTCGGTGTATACCTATCTAAAACTATGCGAATCGGTGTATGGTTATATTTACAGATCAAAATTAGTTTGAATTTTTAACAAAATTTGAGAAGTTGGTGACGTTTTTCTTCTTTCAATTTTTCTTAAAGTCGCGGGATCAACTGATATAGCTTTTGCTAATTCCTTGACCGAATACCCTGAATGAACTCTATGCTGTTTTAGTCTGTCCGCAAAACATGTAGAATGTCTTAGTAAAGGACAGTATCCAAGGAATCGCATGATGGCCGGATAATATTGCACACCGGGTTGGCACCTGTTATTTTCCCAATTCCAGATGGTGCATTCATTAACATCGAGCAAATTGGCCACCTCTTTTTGCTCAAGCTTTGAATCCAATCGTTTTTTACGCATATGATCACCGAGCGTTTTTTGACTGCGAGGATAATTTTTGTTTTGTATTAATTTCGATACCTTAGTCAGTGGCGTCAAGATGGCAATGAAACGGTGTCCCTGTGGGTACAGCGGGAGCCTTAAAAAAGAATGTCACTGCAATGATCTGCAGGTACGGCGCTACCAGAGCAGGATATCCGGACCGCTGCTTGACCGTATCGATATGCACCTTGATGTTGGCGAGGTTGAATTTCAGGAGCTGCACAAAAAAAATCGGAGCGAAACATCAGCAGATATCAGAAAACGAGTAAATATGGCCAGAAAGCGCCAGCAGCTCAGGTTCAGGGATGACGTACTGATCAAAGCCAATGGGCTCATGGGGGCAAGAGATATTGAAAAATATTGCCCAATCTGCCGTCAGTCACAACAATTGCTTGAAAAGAGTATTGATCGCCTGGGCTTGTCTGCCCGCGCCTATCATCGTATCTTGAAGCTCTCCAGGACTATTGCCGACCTGGAAGAATCTGATCGCATAGCATTTTCACATGTCGCTGAAGCGGTCGGTTACCGACGCGGTGATTTTCTCACATGAAACGCATGCGAAACTACCAGGGCCTCACGGCATCATCATGAGACAATCGTTTATCGTTATTTTTATCTTCTGTACGTTTCTTTTTGTTATCGGCTACTTTCCTGTCGATTTTTCGAACAAACTTCAGCCTGAGCTGTTTATAGATCCTGAGGTACTTGTTGTCAGCAAGAATTACAATTTTGTCAAACGGGTTAATAACTTTCAGAAAACTCCGCTTGCAGATGCGCTTGATGCGATTGACTACTCACTCATTTCTACGGTATTCGACCGGACAGTGATTGACCCGGAAGCAATCAGCCGGTGGGGAAGATCATTTGACTCGATGCTTGAGCATCCGTTGATTCTGGAAATTTTCGGCAAAGAGTTTACGATCGCGCTGTTGGACGCTGAAAAAACGGACTTTTCAGAAAAGGAACGTGACCTTCTTGAAGCTGTCCTCGTAATCGCCCGTCCCCGGCACCATGCACGAATCATTGAGCTGTTTTCTGACTTCATCGATCAGGATGAATCAGTGTCTGAGGCACGATACGGTGGTTATGTTATAAAAAGAATACCGGTGGAAGACAAGCGAACTATTGCGGTAACCAGAGTGAAGGATCTGCTTCTCATGAGTTTCAGCGAACGGGTCCTCAGGAAAAGTCTTGATTTTTATGATCACAACATATCCCTTCTTTCAGAGGTAAAAGATTACAGCAGGATAACGGGACAACTGAAGAACTGTGCTTCAATTACCTATATAAATGTCAAAAAAAGTTTAAAAACGTTTACAAAAACAATGAACTATCCGGACGCAGATCAGCTGTTTCCATCCCTGCCGGACAAGCTGAGAAAATTCAGCGGTTACGAACAGCTGATCTGGGGGACATGGGACAACAAGGATTATCTGGCCCAAAAGGCAGTTCTACTGTTCAGCAGGGATGAAATCTTACCTGAATACCGCGAACTGTTCACCATTGAACCAGGTCTTTCGGAAGCTTTCAAGCGCATCAATGGTGACACTATCTGGTATTACTGGACGAATATTCTCAGGCCTAATGCCTTGCTGGCGCTCTATACCCGCGGGCAAAATAATGACCCAGAAAAAAGCCATATGCGTTTTATCAGTGAGATTGCAGAGACTGTCGGACTCAGCAGCGAAGAGCTGTTCTCGCTTATTGAAAATGACCTGCTGATCGCGCTTGAAAACAGTCCGGAGGAACAGTTTATACCGATCCCGCATCTCTTGCTGGCACTTAAAACCAACGATGCCGAACAATTGCTTGCGATCCTGGAAAAAGTAACTGATTTTTACGGTATCCCGCTCATTCGCCAATCAATTAACGGGGTAGGGGTTTATCTCTGGGGCGGGGTTGTGCCCACCGGAGATTTGCAGCCGACCTTCTGTATCACTGATGATTATTTTGTGTTCTCGAGCAACCGGAAACAGATCAGGGAGTTTATTCTCGCCGGAAACGGCTATCAGTCGCTCCACTCAAACCCTGAATTCAAGCTGGTGAATAATGGTTTGACCGCTGAAAACAATAGCGTCAACTATATTGATTCCCAAAAGCTCACGGTCCTGGTCAAGGAAGTGCTCAGCTGGATCGGTACGATGATTGCGATACAGGATAGAGAGGCCGCCAAGCGCTCGAAAATACTCATTGATCAGTTGCTGAACCCATTGCTTGATGGGCTGGCCATGTATTCTACCGTCGGCATGAGAAGCTATAGCCAAGAAAACAGCATTATCATTGAATCTAAAATTTTGAAACATTACGGAACAGACTAACAATGGAAACATTGATTGAGGAATTGAAAGCGGTTATCCCGCTGAAATCTGCTACCGATACGGGTGATATCGTTCTGATTGTCGGTCAAAATCCGCAAATGATTATTTACGGAATTATCACCTCAATTGAAAGAGATCCAAGCAAAAAGGATGAATGGTGGAATATCGGTATTACCTTTCTCACCGTTCCCCTGCAAAAGGTTGTCTGGACGCTGAGAACGGAACAGATGACCGGCCGGGAAATATTTACAATGGGCGGTGAGAAACGCTTTTTTCAGGCAGTCGAACTCGACCGGGGCTCTTTCACATTCCCCTCCACGGATAATGAATCGCGCAGCAGCAAACGATCGAAACTCAAACGGGTCAAATAGATCAGGAGATGTCATGGCAGACAGCTGGCGGGAACGTGATATCATCAGGTTTATTCAGCAGGCCTCAAAAAAAACCTACCAGGGTCTTGTCCATGGTATCGGTGACGACTGTGCAGTCATTGACCCGTCCGCTGGAGAACAACTTGTTGTTACTACCGATATGCTGGTAGAGGACATTCATTTTCTTCGTGACCTGCATCCACCGTATGAGCTGGGACGAAAATCCATAGCCGTCAATATCAGTGATATTGCCGCAATGGGCGGAAAGCCGATGTATGTCTTTATTTCCTTAGCCGTGCCCGTCTCGATTGGGAAAAAATGGCTGCAGCAGTGGTTATCCGGCGTGGAATCTATTGTCAGCGATTATGATTGCTGTCTGGCCGGCGGTGATACGGTTCGTGGAAAAAACCTCACAATCAACGTGACGCTCATCGGCGCTGTCAGGCACGGGCAGGCTGTGCTCCGCAGTACAGCAGGCGTTGGCGAGTCTGTTTTCACAAGCGGCAGGCTTGGTTCAGCAGCTGCCGGCCTCAAGCTGTACCAGCACTTTTACGGCAGTGAACTCTTTGCTGAACCGTTTACCAGGCCGTTTAAAAAACGTCACCTCGATCCCGAACCGGATGTTCGTTGCGGCATGTTTCTATCAGAATGCGGGCTGATTACCTCTATGCAGGATATCTCGGACGGTATCGCCACAGATCTCTCGCACATGTGTGAAGCCAGTGGTGTCCGTGGGCTCGTGGATGAGTCACTGCTGCCCTATCATCCTGATCTTCCGGCACTCGCAGCTGCCATGTCGGTTGACATGACAGAGCTTCTGGTTGCAGGGGGCGAAGACTATCACCTTGTTTTCACGGTAGCCAGCGGCAAGGATAACGAGTTGTATCAGCTCGCCAAGGACAGGAATATTGAAATCTACCGCATCGGCCGGATTACCGAGGGAAGCGGGGTATTTTTAAAATCAAAAAATGGCGCAATAACTGAAATCACCTACAGTGGTTTTCAGCATTGAAAGCGACCACTGCTAATCATCTTCTGTCGATGCCAAGGTAAGCAGAATCTGTTTTTTCACTGTTTTAAGCTGCCGATACGATATATGAGCGGCGGTATCGAGCATTCGTTTTGATGCCTTTACCTGGTCAGAATCCCTGTACTTGTCGGAGAGGTAAATGATCTCGCTGATTCCTGCCTGAATAATTACTTTGGTGCACTCGTTGCAGGGGAAGAGGCCGACATAAATCCTGCAGTTTCTCAGATCTGTCGAGATAGCATTGAGGACTGCATTTAGTTCAGCATGGCAGACATATGGGTATTTCGTGGAAAGAAAATCCCCGGTCCGGTCCCATGGCAGAATATCATCAGAACAGCCAAGTGGAAAACCGTTGTAACCGACTCCAACGATTTTATTCTGCTCATTGGCAACACAGGCACCAACCTGGGTGTTCGGGTCCTTGCTCCTCTCTGCGGAAAGCAGCGCTATGGCCATGAAATATTCGTCCCAGGAAAGATAGTCGAGTCGTTTTGAGGTCTTGGCATTCATGATATTATCTGCTCAAGTAGGGCATCCAGGTGTTGATTTCTTTTGCCAGTTCACCGTTTTCTGTAATTGTTCTGATGAAGCGCTCGGCTTCATTTTTTAACTCCCCGTCGTTTTTGCGAACTGCCCAGGCCAGATATTCTTCGGTGGCCATGACCAGAATGGGCGCCAGTTTTTCCGACTGGTTGACGGCGGCATAGTGGCAGATCACCGGCGCATCATGGATCAACACGTCGATATCTTTGTCTATAAGTGCTGTGACGGCTTCGGCTGATGTTTTAAAACGGACCTCATTGGCCTTGGCTATCGCTTCGGAAACAAAAAAATCACCTGTGGTGTCGGTAATGGTGCCTATTTTATAGTGAGTATTCATGACGTCGGTGACCCCGCCTGAAAAGCGTTGCCGGTCTTCCAGACGGACGAGCATGACCTGGCCGGAACGCAGGTACGGGGTTATGAAATCAACAAGATAGGAGCGCTGAGGGGTGATGGTCATGCCGGACATGATGATATCGGTTTTTCCCTGCTCGAGGTATTCCAACTGTTTGTCCCATGGAACCTCTATAAAAACAATTTCTTTATTTGAAAAAACGCCCAGCTTTTGGGCAAGCGCTGCTTCCAGCCCGGATACCCTGTTATTCTCTCGAAAGATAAGCGGGGGAGCATTGGTTGAAACGCCCACCAGCAGCCGGGTCGTTTTGTCTTCGACAGTGGTTCTGCCGGAGATTTCCGGCTGTACTGCACAGCCGCCTGCAAAAACGCTGATCAGCAGCAGAAAAACCATGAACTGTGGATACTTGAAAAAATGTCTATTCATATGAATTCCTCTTCTGCCGGTAGGTTTTCCTTCTCAGGCGCCACGTGTTTTTACCGGTCACGGTATCAATGAAGTTTTTAATTGTCTCAAAATAGAGCGTCCCACCGACAGTAATCAGGCTATTGTGATCGGCGCCGGGGACAACGTGAAACTGCTTGCTTCTGGCACCGCTCTCTGCCTGAAGTTTCTCGGCTTCAGCAACCGGGATGATTTGATCACGAGCTCCGTGTATGATCATTGTCGGCAGGGTGATGGTCCTGATTTTATCAAGATTATTGAAGCCGTCCGACTCTGTCAAGCTCTCATCGCGCACCATGCAGCCGAGCCTTGCAAGAAGGGGGAGCGTGTCCGCAAAGCTGCTGTCGAGAATAAGCCCTTTAAAGTCATCGGGACAGCGACTGACAAGATCAATGGCGCTTGCAGCGCCGAGCGATCTGCCCATCGCAAACAGGGCACCGCTATACCCTTTTGCTGCAAGGTAATCGCGAAGATAAGCGGATATCTGTATATTGTCGTTAAAAAGCCCTGAGACTGTGGGGCTCCCGGTACTGTTTCCATAGCCCCGATAGGTGGCGAAAAAGATATTGATTCCACAAGCGGTGAAGTCACGGGCGATATCGTCATAATCATCGACAATTTCGCCGTTTCCGTGGAAATGGAGTATGACCGGAGCTTCCCGGTCTGCAAGGTGCAGCCTGCAGGAAAGCCTCAGCCCGTTCCCGGATAGCTCGATGTGAAGATCTTCAGCTGAAGCAGGTGGCGAACCACCCTCACTTTTCCGCGGATGAAAAAGGACATCTGCTATTTCAGGTCTGTCCAGTTTTGAAGGGCTGGTTATCACTGTGTGCACCATTTTCAGGAATTACCCGTTTGAAGCAGGCTGGTTTGTCTCGTATTGTCAAACAGAAAGACCCGTTAGCCTTGTCAGCGAACGGGTCTTTGGATCTGGGGTGAGTGAGGGGACTTGAACCCCCGGCCTTCTGGGCCACAACCAGACGCTCTGACCAACTGAGCTACACCCACCACATGTGTCTTTCCGAAGTCGCTTTATATACTAACTCGAAACGGGTTTTGCAATACCTAAGTATCATACTTCTTTCTTGCAGTACATGCAGATTGCAGCCTGCGATTTGATGATTTCCATGCAAAAGGGGCATTCTTTTTTATAGTGTGCCTTGAGGATGGATTTTATCGCGATATTGCAGTCCGATTCAAGGCTCGTGTCCCGGAAGGAGTGATTCCTTATCGGATCAATACAGCCAAGATCATTAAGCTGGGTGAGCTTTGCAATTGCCTGCTTGCGGCCACTGATTGCGGCCGCTTCATCGAGGACAAGCAGTAAAACAGGTTCGATATTATTATCTTCAACGCAGGTCCCAAGGGCTTCAAGCGCTTCTTTTTCTTTGTGATATCGTTTGTTCTGGGCATTAACAACGTCCGGGTTGATCACGCTTGCCTTGAAAGCATCGGAATTGCCGACCATCATCACATTGGCTTCGTTGCTGTCGGGCAGCTGCATGTAGCGATAGGATGAATGGTGGCCGTAGCGGGATTCTATCTGCTCCCAGCCTTTGAGGAAAAGTGAACAATAGTCGTTGAGGCAGATATAAAGAACTTCTGATCCCCAGCCAAGGCCATCCCCGATATGCACGGGAGGCGCCTCACAGCATGAAAGTTTCTCCTTGCAGTAGGGACAGTCAGGGATATTTTCAAAGTAGCGATTGTAATCGGTGATCATGATACTCCTTGTTATAGAAATCGAGAAATAGATGCCATGTAACTATGATAATCGAAAAAGAAGTGTCAATAGGAGCGGCGCAAAAGAATTACCCTGGGCGATACCCTGAATCACTGAGTACGGCATCAACCGCCTGGGCCTGGTTCATTTTTGAGGTGATAAATGAGTCCGGCATGAACGCCCTGTTTTCCTCAATAAGAGCACAGAGCCGGTCTATTTCCCGTCTTTCGGCAATGGCAAAAAGCAGTTCCATATTTTCAATAAATGCCGCTACGATTTTTTTCCCCTCACCGCTGGTTGCCATGATTTCAGCATAGGTCCGTGGGTTCTGGTTATGGACACGGGCCATTGACAAGACTCCGTATAGCGAGGTCAGCGTCGAATGGCTGCCTAGATCACGATAATCGATGTTCTTATCTTTGAGCGTTTTTGCAAGCGCCACGGATATTATGGTCGGAAGTTTCTGGCAGACTCCCATAAGTACATCATGTTTTTCCGGGGCATCGAGATAGATTTCGGCACCATGCTTGTAGAGAAATGATTCAAATTCACTGCACAGGCTGCCGCTTCGTCTGGTTCTGACGACAATAACATTTTTGTCTTTCATGGTCAGGGCTTGAGGGCCCCAGAGATTGTGGACAAACAGCAGTTCCACACCTTCTCTGGTGACGTCAAACGCAGTATTGAGGGGGGATTCCGATTCACCGGCCAGCAGGACAAGCGCTTGTCCGTCTCTTAAGAGCCTGCCATATGTTTTGACGGTTTCAGTTGTTGCGGAGATCGGCACACAAATGACAACCACTTCTACCTGAGAAATCATGTCAGCAGGTCTGATTTCGGTGGAGCGGCCGGTGATGATGGTTTTATAGCCCTCGCTTTGAAGCTTTTCTGAAAACCAGGAGCTCATCATGCCGGAGCCGATGAAGCCGATGTTCCGGATCTTTTTGACACGCATGTCGACCCGGGGAAACGAACCGAGTATCTTTATGCAGTTCTCTTCACCGATTACCTGTGTTTCAACAATTCGCAAAGCCTCCGAGAGTAGTGGGTCCTCGCGGTGACCCTCCACTTCGATGTATATCTTAAGCTTTTGGGTCTTGATGTCATTTTCAGAGCGCAGGTCAAGGATGTTAATGCCCCGCCTGGTGAATTCATTCAGCGTGTCGACCAGAAGTCCGACCCTGTCAGGAAGCGGCCTGGTGATAATGGAGGTGGCATCGTATCCGGACTGCGGGTGCGGCTGATGGCCGATAACGGCAAAGCGCGTTCTGTTGTAGGGGGCAAGTTCACGCTCAAGCAGAGCCAGATTAAAACGGTGCAGGATATCTTCAGTGTCGATCACAACGATATTTTTGCCGCCGGAAGACATATAACGGTTGATGGCTGATTCAAGATCACCTGAAGAAACAAGTGTTGCCTGCACCATGGTGGCGCTGATATATTCCTCGCACTGTTTGAGCACGCTGGCCCTGCCGACAACAACTTCAACGTCATTGAGCGACTGATCTGCAGAAGCAGCACCGAGTGACAGATGAATAGGAAGAACCACATTGTCTACCCAGTATCCGCCGGCGAGTTCTTCCATGAGCCGGAAATACTCCTTCACTTCACCTTCCCGGGTGTTGTAAACAGGTATCAGTGCATAGTCGGCCTGGTTTTTGCTGAAGTGAAGAATAACATCAGAAATGTGATGATAGAACTGCAGTTCAGACTCGGGATCATACTGCAGGGCAGCATGGTGACAGTCGGACCCTTCCGGGCCAAGCGTGGCAATTGTCGTCATGGCAACTGGTGGTTGTAGTTTCGTTTGGCGTTTCGATCAGCAGACGAGTGCGAGACGCGCAGGCAACAGAAAGCTGTTGTTTTTCGAATCCGTTGTTACAATACTCATAATATACAGCACTCGACAATATCCTTTCAGGCTTGATAGCGCAACGCATAAGTCACATATCACCATGGTCCGCTCCTGCGATATAGAAGAATATTTAACGGCCCTTCAGGCTTCCAGAAAATTCGCGCCCCAGGTGGTCTGCAGCAAACCGCTGCATGGGCACAGCGCAGTGCATGGGAAACCGCAGCAGAGGATCAGTGAGAAACTTGCAGGAGGCCTCAAAAGACTTGGTATAGAACAGTTATACCGTCATCAGGCCGAGGCCTTTGACCTCATTTCGCAGGGAAGAGATGTGCTTGTTGCGACACCGACTGCTTCCGGCAAGAGCCTCATCTATAATCTTCCGGTGCTCGAGGAATACTTCAATGAGCGGTTTTCCCACTTTCTTTATCTGTTTCCCCTGAAAGCGCTGGCGCAGGACCAGCTCCGCGTTCTGCGGGAGCTGTATGCTGCCGTTACCGGCTCTGACGACACAGAAGACAACTTCAGCGCCATATATGACGGGGATACCTCGGCCTACCGGAGAGCGAGGATCAGGAAAAATCTTCCGACCGTCCTGATCACCAACCCGGACATGCTGCATCTCTCGCTTCTTCCTTACCATGAGGTGTGGTCTTCTTTTTTTAAAAGACTCAGGTATGTCGTCATTGATGAAGTTCACAGTTACCGCGGCGTATTCGGCTCTCACATTTCATGGGTGATCAAACGATTGATCCGGGTGGCAGCTTCCTATGGCGCCAGTCCCACTTTCATCATGCTGTCAGCAACTGTCGGAAATCCAAAAATTCTCGGTTCGCGCTTGACCGGCAGAGAGACAGCGGTAATTGAGCAAAGTGGTGCACCTTTAAACAGAAAACATATTCTTTTTATTAACCCATGGGATAGTGCAGTACACACGGCAAGCCAGTTACTCGAAGCTGCGCTTAAACGCAAACTGCGCACGATTGTCTATACAAAATCCCGTAAAATGACGGAATTGATCACTATCTGGACGAAGCCGAGGTTGGGAACGCTTGGCACAAAGCTCAGTTCCTACCGAGCCGGTTTTTTACCGGAGGAACGAAGGGAAATTGAAACCGCGTTATCCTCAGGTGAACTCCTCGGTGTTATTTCGACCTCAGCACTGGAACTCGGTATTGATATCGGTGATCTAGACCTGTGTATTCTTGTCGGTTACCCCGGTTCAATCATGGCGACCTGGCAGCGTGCAGGCCGAGTCGGCAGAAGTGGCAGGGACTCAGCTGTGATCATGATTGGTGGCGAAGACGCCCTTGACCAACACTTCATGAAAGATCCTGAAGATTTTTTCAGTCGGACGCCGGAAAATGCAGCGTTGAACCCGTACAATCCAACCATCATGCGGCAGCATCTTCATTGCGCCGCTGCAGAAATACCGCTGTCCGTTCATGAACCGCTTATCAGTCAGTCAACGGAAATCAAAGGGGCGATTGATCAGCTTACGGCAGAAGCTACGCTGTACCTCGAGCGTTCAGGGGAATACTGGATTTCCAGCAGAAAACGTCCACAGCGGCTGGTTGATCTCAGGGGAGCAGGGGTACAACTGACAATTATCCTTCAGGAAAGCGGCGAAGTCATAGGGGAGATTGATGGTGGAAGGGCGCTGAAGGAGGCTCATCCCGGCGCAATTTATCTTCACCGGACCAGGACACTGCTGGTCACCGCACTGGATCTTGACGGTAGAGAAGTTGTTGTCACAGCGTTCAAAGGGCATTACCACACCATTCCAGTTGTCAGCAAGCAGACAGAGATCCTGGAAACGATCACAACAAAATTATGTGGTGGTGTCAGAATTTCATTTGGAAAACTCAAGGTTACCGAACAGGTGAGCGGTTACCGGAAAATTAATAATCACAGCCGGAAACCCATTTCAAGTGAACCGCTTCAGTTGCCTGAACAAATAATCGAGACCGAGGGTGTATGGATTGATCTACAGGAGAGACACCGGGAGATCATGGTGGAAGTAGAACGACATTTCATGGGAGCGATTCATGCCATCGAACACGGGGTGATTGCCATGTTCCCGTTACTGATTCTCTGTGACCGTAACGATATAGGCGGAATATCGTGTCCGCTGCATGAACAGACCGGTGTCCCTTCCATTTTTATCTATGACGGCTACAGCGGCGGTGCAGGCCTGTCCCTTGAAGCCTTTGAAGTCTTCGAAGACCTGCTGAAGCAGGTGGAAAAAACAATCCGCGGATGTCACTGTGATACAGGTTGTCCTTCATGCGTCCATTCCCCGAAGTGCGGTTCCGGAAATCGGCCGATCGACAAAGCTGCTGCACTCTATCTGCTGCAGCTGATCCTGAAAGCAGATCCCCGGGCCTCTTACCGATTTTCCAGTCAATTACCGTCTGTCATTGACCAAACGCAGGATGGCGTCGGCAGAAAAACGACTTCTGGTGCGGCCGTGAACAGTCTGCAGTCCAGAGGGCTGAACGTGCTGCCTGCACGGTACGGCGTTTTTGACTTGGAAACAAAATTCTCAGCCCAGGAGGTTGGAGGATGGAACAGGGCCGACAGGATGGGCATGTCGGTTGGTGTTGTGTACGATTCAAAGCTCGACGGTTACACAACCTACCTTGAAGATGACACTGCCGACATGATTGAGCACCTGCGAAGCCTTGATCTCGTTGTCGGCTTCAACAACAAGAGATTTGACAATCAGGTCCTGTCCGCATATACAGCCTGTGACCTTTATCGGCTGCCGACCCTGGACATCCTCGAAGAGGTCTACACGAGGCTGAGTTATCGACTGAGCCTTGACCGGCTGGCGGAGCATACCCTCGGTCATCGTAAATCGGCTGACGGGCTGCAGGCCTTGAAATGGTACAAAGAGGGTAAGATAGAAGAAATCGTCAGCTACTGCAAAAAGGATGTGGAACTGACAAGAAACCTGCTGCTCCACGACCTGGAACACGGCTATCTGCTCTTCAAAAACAAGGCAGGCGCTGTTGTCCGTCTGCCGCTTCATCTTGACAAAGCAGTCCTGAAAAGAACAGCAGGATAGAAACGAAGGGTTATGGCCAGAGAAGCGGTTTATAGATCCAGCCGTCGAGCCCGCTTGAATGCTTCACTTTCAGCCAGTTGCCACGGCTTTCAATCTTCGTGAGAACGACGCCTCTGTCGACATTGGCAATAATGGCACTTTTGGTGGATGGCTCAGAGCGCATATTAACGCTGTTGGCACCGTTGATAATGACCGTGTTGCCATCTTCGACCAGAGAGTTGTGGATCCAGCCGCTGTCATTCTCGTAATCGCTGATCTTCAGCCATTCTCCTTCCGTGGCGAGAACTTGCAGGGGATATCCGTCAAAGAGTTCCATTCTGACCGGATTATCTGTACCCGGTCCGGTTCTGACATTGATATTGTCACCCTTGACGCTGACGTAAGTTGCTGCACCGGCTGATGCAGCAGTGAAAAGCAGAATTCCGGCGGCAATAGTTACCCTGCGAAGCGGTGAAAAAAAATGAGAGGCAAACATAATTAAGATCCCTGAAGCTGTTTATTTTAGTGTGGGGTTATATGCATCAGGCATATTAATATCATCATCGGCAAATTTCGTCAATTGCCATGTCGCCCTCTTTGAAAGCAGAGCAGTGCCCGGGAGCTGTCCATGGTGCAGCGGGCACCGATAGGGATGGTGATATTTTTTCGGTTGTGGCCGATCGGAAATCTGCCCCAGATCGGCGTCGCCGGATTCGGGACGAGCTCATTGACCCGCTGCCAGACAAACTCGTGGATTCTATCCTGCTCGTTTCTATCCAGGTTGGTAGAGTCCGCAAAATCGCCGAGAATAATGCCTTTCACCCCACTGAATTTACCCCCCAGAGAGAACTGGGTGAGCAGCCTGTCGATTCGATAAAGTGGTTCGTTAACGTCTTCGAGCACCAGTATGCTGTCCCGGTAATCAACATCCAGGCCCGTGCCCTGCAGTGTTACCAGGCTGCTTAGATTTCCACCCATCAAGGTGCCTGAGGCGACAGGTGCGGCTCGAATTATTTCTATTTTTTCCGATAATTGTACATCCCAGTTTCCAGTGAGGCAGTGGTAGAGCCGCTCGATGCTTTTTTTGTCGCAGGAAGCAAGCGATGAAATAACCGGACCGTGCAGACAGATTATGCCGGTATGGTGGGCGATATGGTTCAACAGGATGGTTATATCCGAAAAACCGATGATAAATTTTGGATGTTTGCTGATCATGTTCATGTCCAAAAGATCAACGATCCTCAATGAGCCATACCCTCCCCGCAGTGTAAAAACGGCTTTGACATCGGGACTGCACCAGGCGGACATGAATTCTCTTGCCCGCAGATGATCGCTGTCGGAGAGAAAACCACTGCCGGGCCATTCTTTTTCCAGGTCACGGAGTGTAAACCCCATATCCCTGAGGATCGAGCAACCGTCTCTATATCTCTGCCGGTCCTGGATATTGCCGGCAGGGGCAATGACGGCTATGGTGTCGCCTGCAGTGAGCGGTGGAGGAATCGCCTTCATCAGTCACCGGTGATTGAGTGCACTGAAGATATAAAAAAGACCATTGAGCGTCAGGTCAGGCTCAACCTTTTGAATGGATGGTGAATACGGCTTGAGCAGTGGCGCCATACCGCCCGTTGCGATAATGGTGATATCTTCTGCGGAGACATCTTTCATTTCCACGACGATTTTTTGTATGAGCCCCTCGATCATTGAGCCGTAACCGTTCATGACTCCGCTCTTCATGGCTGCAACCGTACTGGTGCCGATAACGGTTTCCGGAGGAATAGATATATCGATCTGGGGCAGTTTTGCGGTTTTTTCAAACAGCGCCTGCAGGGCGATGTTCAGGCCGGGAAGAATGAGGCCGCCGAGATAATCACCTTGCGAAGAGATACAGTCAAAGGTGATTGCGGTACCGAAATCAATGATGATACAGGGCGTTTTAAAGCGTCTGTAGGCGGCAATGCCGTTAACAAGACGATCGGCACCAACCTCTGAGGGAGTATCAAGCCGGATGTCTATAAGACAGGAAACCGTCGTATGATCGACTCGGTAGATATGAGCGGGCGGAACTGACGGGAAAAGAGTAGAAAATGCGGAAACATATGCAGCGTCCAAATGAGGTACGACACTTGAGAAAATAACACCTGAAATCTCAGACATGTCTGTGGCTGATATAAAGAAGAGATTGTGGTAGCTGATGGCGAGTTCATCAGCGGTCATTCTGCTGTCGGTATTGATACGCCACCGGCGCGAGAGCTTCTGGTGCCTGAAAACGCCTGCAACGGTATGGGTATTGCCGATATCTATGACAAAAATCATGGTTTCTCAATAATACATTACATTTCCTGGTATCATTCACGTTTGCGGTTAATGTACCATAACCATGTTGCAATAAACCATCTCAAAATGGCATAGTGATACCCTGCTGCATATTCTTGAAAAAAACGAAGCTACTGGGAAGGGGAGGCTATTATGAAACTAATTACCGTCAGTACAACCTGCAGCACTATTGAAGAAGCCGAGAAGCTGGCCGGGCAGGTTCTCGGGCAGCGACTGGCTGCCTGTGTGCAGATTACTTCTGCCAGGTCAATGTACTGGTGGCAGCAGCGCATTGCCTCAGAAAATGAATATCTCTTGAACATGAAGAGCAGGCGCGGGTTATTCGAACGGCTTGCCCAGACAATCAGGGAACACCACTCATACGATGTGCCTGAAATCGTTGCCACCGAGATCGTTTCCGTCGACCGGCAGTATCGTCAATGGCTTGTAGGTGAACTGGCGGAGCGCTGATCATGGAGAGGAAGAAAAGCGGCTATCGGCGCAGGAGGCTCGGTGAATATCGGTGCCACTGCTGCAAGGCTGAAAAACCCTTCTGCTGGAACTGCCCCTGCGGCTTTCAAATCTGTCCGGAGTGTTTCGAGGAAAACAAATGGGGACTGAGCAACGGCCCCACCTGGATATGCCCTGACTGTGAACGTGTGATGAGAATATAGCCGGGCTGGAAACGGGCACTCTTCTGCTTTTTTTCTGAATCAGTTCAGGGCTGTTTTCAGCAATGATTCCCCCTCTTGCTTATTGCGCTGAAATACAATAATATGCCGCCAGCGTTTACCACACCATACTCTACAGCAACACCTTGCCATATGAACAGATCTATTGAAAATTACGACGAAGACAAGATTAAAACCCTCAGTTCCCTGGAGCATATCAGGAAACGCCCCGGCATGTATATCGGCAGGCTGGGAGATGGAACCCACCAGGATGATGGGATCTATATACTGCTCAAGGAAATTCTTGATAATGGTGTGGACGAATTTATCATGGGGGCAGGCAAGAGAATCAATATCGAAATAGATGAAGACGGCCGAACCTTGGTCAGGGATTTTGGCCGGGGAATTCCGCTCGGCAAAATTGTCGATTGCGTATCGGTGATCAACACCGGTGCCAAGTACAATACCGAGGTGTTCCAGTTTTCTGTCGGACTCAACGGGGTAGGCACCAAAGCTGTAAACGCTCTGTCTGAATTCTTCCGGGTTACCGCCTATCGTGACGGTTCCTTTGCTTCAGCTGAATTTAAGCGCGGTGAGCTGGTCTGTGAAGAAAAGGGCGATACGGACCAGAAAAACGGCACGCTCGTCGAGTTCCTTCCTGATCATGATATTTTTGAAAATTTTTCCTACGATCCTTCCTACATAGAAAAACGGCTCTGGCGCTATGCCTATCTCAATGCAGGCCTGAAACTCTATCTGAACAAAGAGTGCTATTATTCAACCGGTGGTTTGCTGGACCTGCTTAATAATGAGCTGGAGGGAGGAAATTTATACGAACCGATTTATTATCGTGACCAGACTCTTGAATTTGCCTTCTCGCATATTGATAGCTATGGAGATTCTTACTATTCCTTCGTCAACGGTACCTACACCAGCGAGGGAGGAACCCACCTGTCGGCCTTCCGGGAGGGAATTCTCAAGGGAATCAATGAGTTTTCAGGCAAAAAATTTATTAATAAAGATGTACGGGACGGCGTGGTCGGGACACTTTCCGTAAAAATTCAGGAACCTGTTTTTGAGTCTCAAACAAAAAACAAGCTCGGCAATACCGAGGTCCGCTCCTGGATTGTCAACTGTGTCAAGGATGCTGTCTCAAGCGCTTTGTACAAAAATAATGAGACCGCCGAGCACCTTATCGATAAGATTCTGCGTAATGAAAAGGTACGCAAAGAGCTGCAGTCGGTAAGAAAGGAGGCTCGAGCGAAAGCCAAAAAGGTTGCACTGAAGATTCCCCAGCTCAAGGACTGTAAATATCATCCCGGCAGGGGAAACCCTTCAAAACCAGGGCGGGAAAATATGGTCTTTATCACTGAGGGACAATCGGCTGCAGGCTCGATTGTCTCTTCCCGGGATCCCATGACCCAGGCTGTTTTCTCTTTGAAGGGAAAACCGATGAATGTGCTTGGGCAGAAACTGAACCTTCTCTACAAGAACGAGGAAATGTATTCCCTGATGCAGGCCCTCAATATTGAAGAATCGATTTCAGACCTCAGGTTCGACAAGGTTATTCTAGCAACCGATGCAGATGTCGATGGCCTCCATATCAGAAATCTGCTGCTTACTTTTTTTCTCCATTACTTTGAGCCGCTTGTCAAACTCGGACATATCTATATTCTCGAGACTCCCATCTTCCGGGTCCGCAACAAGGCTGAAACGATCTACTGTTACTCGGAGAAAGAGAAACAGTCTGCACTGAAAAAACTGCAGGGAGCGGGCAAGGTGAAAAAGGGCACCGAGACTACCAGGTTCAAGGGACTTGGGGAGATCAGCCCGAAGGAATTCAAGCAGTTTATCGGTGAAACGATTCGGCTCAGAAACGTCACGATTGACAAAGTGAGTGAAGTGACAAAAGTGCTGTCATTTTATATGGGGAAAAACACCCCGGATCGAAAACAATACATCATGGACCACCTGATGTAGTTCTTGTCACTGAATTAGCTTTTTTACGTCTACTCTATAAACATTGTTCATGACCTCACAGATCGGCAAATTACACAGATTGTTTGACAGCAATTTTCTTGAATACACCTCATACGTTATCAAGGAGCGGGCGATTCCTGCAATTGAGGATGGTCTGAAGCCGGTTCAACGGCGTATCCTGCAGACTCTTTTTAATGTAGATGACGGACGTTTTCACAAGGTCGCAAATATAGTCGGGGAAACCATGAAGCTGCACCCACATGGCGACCAGTCAATATTTGCCGCCCTGGTGAACCTCTCCAACAAGGGGTTCCTCATTGATCAGCAGGGAAATTTCGGCAATATCTACACCGGTGACCAGGCGTCTGCTGCCCGCTATATCGAATGCAGGCTGAGTCCGCTTGCCCGTGAGGTGATGTTCAACAAAGATCTCACCGAATTTATTGATTCATATGATGGCCGGATGACTGAACCGGTGACGCTTCCTGCCAAGATTCCGATCCTGCTGCTGCAGGGGGCTGACGGAATTGCAGTCGGCATGGCAACCCGAATTCTTCCTCATAATTTCAAAGAACTGCTGGAAGCACAGATTGAAATCCTGAAGGGAAACGAGATCACGCTTTACCCCGATTTCCAGCAGCAGGGACTGCTGGATGTTTCCGATTATGATCATGGTAACGGCAGGGTTCGCTGCCGGGCTAAAATAGAAGAGAGCAACGAAAAGACGGTAACGATCACCCAGATTCCCTATGGGACGACGACGACATCACTGATCGATTCCATTGAGAAGGCAGCGAAATCCGGAAAAATTAAAGTACTGAGTATCAGTGACTATACCGCCGAGGATGTTGAAATCGAGATCAAACTGCCTCGGGGAATCTATGCAAAAGATACCATAAAAGCACTGTATGCCTTCTCTGATTGTGAAATATCTCTGAACACCAACCTGACGCTGATCAAAAACAATCTCCCGGAAACAAGCACGGTAGAGGAGGTCCTTGCCTTCAATACCAGGAAGCTGGTCCTTGATCTCACCAGAGAACTCGAGATTGATCTGCAGAGACAGAAAGATAAACTGCATGCCCGGCTGCTCGAACAGATTTTCATTGAAGAACGTCTCTACAAGAATATAGAGGAGAAGAAAAGTTACCAGGATGTGATAAAGACCATTGACGTCTCTCTTAGACCATTTCGCTCCGAGTTGCTGAGGGATGTCACCACGGAAGATATCGAGCACCTGCTTGAGATACGGATCAAAAGAATTTCCCGTTATGATATTGACAGGCAGGCCAAAGAGATCAGAGCGATCAGAGATGCCATTAAGGAGATAGAAGAACATCTTACCGATGTCGTCGGCTATACGATCGGCTACCTTGGCAAGCTGCTTGAAAAATATGGCGAGCGCTTCCCCCGCCGGACCCAGCTTACCACTTTTTCTGAGGTCGTCGCCAGGAAGGTGGCGCTGTCAAACCTGACGATTGGCTATAATCGCTCAACAGGTTTTCTCGGACATGCAATAAAGGCGGAAGACGAGGCCAAGGATCTGTCATTTCAATGTTCCGAATATGACCGAATACTGCTCATCCTCGGCAATGGACTGTACAAAGTAATACCGGTCACTGATAAATTGTTTGTCGGTAGTGAGCTTGAATATGCTGCTGTAGTGAAACGGGATCAGATATTCAACATTGTCTACCGGGAGGGAAAAGAAAATCACGGCTATGTAAAACGCTTCAAAACTCCGAAATTCATCCTTGAAAAAGAGTATCGCCTCTTTCCGGAAAACAAGCGTTCACAGATTCTGCTGATGCTGCTTGGTGAAGATAAACACGCCCGGGTGAGCTTTGTTCCTTCACAGCGTGCCAAGAGCAACGTACTTGAAATCAACTTCGATGAATTCCTGATCAAGGGTGCCGGGGCCAAAGGGAAACGTCTTTCAACCCGTGTTGTCAGGAGGGTGGTGGAGTCCACTGAACGTGTACTGAAAGAACGGGTCAACCTGTCGCTGCCCGGAATGGAAGCAAACGTGCAGAACAGCGAACCTGACAACGAATCCTCAAAAGGTACACCGAAACTTTAGGGATCTGCAGCATGCTGTCACCTTGTAAAATGACGGTTTCCTATGACGGCCGTGCGTATCTGGGCTGGCAGAGACATGGGGAAAAACCGACGGTTCAATACGTCATTGAAGAAGCCATAAAAAAGGCGTTTGCTGTCGGCTCGCAGGTTACAGGTTCCGGCCGTACCGACCGGGGTGTCCACGCCCGCGGCCAGGTGGCAGGTGTTGAACTTCCTGATAGCCTTTCCACGGAAGACATCAATTCACAATTAAACAAAGTGCTTCCGACAGACATCCGGATACTCGACGTATCAAGGGCTCCAGACGGATTCGATGCCTGCAGCAGCGCGGTAGCTAAACACTACCGCTATCTGATCTGGAACAAGATGGCGTTGCCGGATGATCGTGACGGCCGCGTCTGGCACGTGAAACGCCCGCTTGACGCCCGGGCTATGATTGCTGCCTGTTCAATCTTTGAGGGCGAACATGATTTTGCCTCTTTTGCCACCCGGCCCAATTTCAAACAGAAATCGACCGTCAGAACCGTTTTCAAGGTGGCGGTAAACAGTGAAGAACCCGTTATTGTCATCGATATCTGGGCTGACGGCTTTTTATACAAGATGGTCCGCAACATTGTCCGTGCCCTGGTAAAAGTCGGAGAAGGGCGTTATGACCACGAGCGTCTCCGTTTTATTTTTGCTGCAAAAGATCGTGCTGCAGCCCCCGGAACCGCGCCGGCCTCAGGTCTTTACCTGGAGCATGTGTATTACTCGGATGATGAGTTATTCCAGGACATCGGCAAGAAAGACCCGGCATGAATCACTTCGAACACCAGCGGCATAAACCGTCTGTAACGCTCAACCGGCCTCGTGAATTGGTCGTTGCCTGCGCTCCTATGCGCAGCAATGTGAATATCTCAAGTATTGCCCGTACGGCCAGTGCCTGTGCAATAGAGCGTCTGATTCTTACCGGCAATCCAAGCCTGATTGCAAAAATTGCCCGTGATTCGATCTCGGAACTTGAGATTTCTGTACACCGCAGTCTGAAACCGGTACTGCTCAGATTGCGCACCGGAGGGTACAGGCTTGTCGGACTCGAACAGGCGACCAACTCGCAGCCGATTCACGAGTATCTGTTTTCGCGGCGTACCGCACTGGTCATCGGCAACGAGCGAACCGGACTGAACCCTGATATCCTGGAAATCCTCGATGACGTGGTCGAAATACCGGTTTATGGGTTGCCGCACAGCTTTAACGCGGCAATGGCAACAGGCATGACGCTGTATGAATACTGCCGTCAGTTTCCCCAGGGCTGATGAATAGAGGGTCAGGATTCACGGCTGTTTTCATCGAAAACAACGCTTAACTTTTCAGAAAGCCCCGAGATATTGAACGGCTTCTGTATGAAGCCCCGGCATCCCTTTGCTAATATTTCCGAAACCTGCCCGCCTGCAGAATACCCGCTTGACAGGAGTACCGGGACTCTGGGCTCTATCTTCTGTACGGCGTTGAAAACCTGCTCGCCGCTCATCCCGGGCATGATCAGGTCCAGGATAATCAGATCAACGACATGATTCTTCTCTTCCAGGATCTCAAGCGCCCGCTGCCCATCGGCAGCGGTGATGACATGGTAGCCGAGTGCTTCGAGCATGGACGTGCCGACATCAATGACCACCGGCTCATCATCGATGAGCAGTATACACCCGGAACCACAGATTAAAGAGCTCGTATCACTATCGGTTTTGTTGGCTTTTCGTTTTGATACACAGAGATAAATGTTGATTGTGGTGCCCTGGTTTATCTCGCTGTCTATGGCAATGGTTCCGCCATGATTTTTTATGATCCCCATTGCTGATGCCAGACCGAGTCCGGTCCCCCTGCCTATATCTTTTGTCGTATAAAAAGGATCAAAAGCACACTGCTTTGTTTTTTCATCCATTCCGATACCGGTATCGGTTATCGAAATTTTACAATAATGCCCTGGCTGAATTTGATGTGATGAGCAGAAGGTATCTTCCGGAAACAGGGTCTTCAGATCAATGATTATTTCTCCGCCGTCAGGCATGGCCTGCCAGGAATTGATCAGGACATTTAGAAGAACCTGTTCCAATTGCTGCTGGTCGGCTTCTACAATAATATGATTGTCTGCGACATTCAGGTGTACATGGAGCTCTTTGCGGGTACGGGCAAACATCGCCGCGCTTTTTGTCACTAGTTCGCTGATGTCAACCGGCTGAATTTCGTACTTGCCCCGGCGGGCAATTCCAAGGAGTTGCTGAGTGAGTTTAGTGGCACTCCTCGCATACTCTTCAATGCCATCTGCATGCTCGGAAAGCGGATGGTCTTGACCAAGTTCCATTGCCAGCAGGGATGCACGACCCTGGATGCCCATCAGCAGATTATTGAAGTCATGGGCGATACCGCCGGCAAGGGTACCGAGCGCTTCAAATTTCTGGGCCTGCTGCAACTGGCGCTCCAGCACCTTTTTCTCGGTTATATCCCTGGTTATGGAGAGAATGACCTGTTCATCGTTTACCGTGATAAAACGGGCAGACATCAACCCGGTCCCGACAACGCCAGATTTACGGACGAATTCAGCCTCGAGGTTTTCCACGAAACCTTTTTCCTGAAGACCATTGATGAGTCGATTTCTATCTTCCGGGTTACGCCAGATATTAAGAGAAAGCGAGGATCTGCCGATGGCTTCCCGGCGCGAATAGCCCATCAGTTTGGTGAATCCATCGTTGATATCAATGAAAATACCGTCTTCGGCCCGGTTCAAATTTATCGAATCAGGGCTTGTATGAAAGGCGACCCGGAAAAGTTTTTCACTTTTCA
Source organism: Desulfocapsaceae bacterium (assembly GCA_963675545.2). GTDB lineage: Bacteria > Desulfobacterota > Desulfobulbia > Desulfobulbales > Desulfocapsaceae > MADRE3. The sequence continues at coordinate 4,187,869 of CAXXRX010000002.1, read as the reverse complement.
TCAGGGCGCTTTCGGCATTTTTCAGTTCACTGACATCACGGGTGATACCTTCAATTCCAAGGATCCGGCCATCTTCGTCATAGTAAAAATGAGCGTTGGTGGATGCCCACCAGAGCGACCCGTCTTTTTTCTTGAGCCTGGCGTTAAAATTAGTTACCCGGCCACGGCTGCGGAGTAGTTTAAGCAACCGCGCACGTTCGTCTGGAGAAAAATATACGTCTTCAGTCATTTTCATGCCGGTGGCTTCTTCGACACTATAGCCGGTAAGCCTTGTGACGGATGGGGAGACAAACGTTATTCGACCTTCTAAATCTGTTCGATAAAGAAGATCGGGCGTGTTGTTGACAAGCACACGGTACTCATCGAGTTTCTTTTCAAGCTCAGTGATCTGTGACTGAAGCTGTTCTATCGGCTGAGTATCCGTCATTGTCTGAATTATTTACCGGCTTATGGAAAGTGGAGGTGCGAAGTTTAGAACTAGTTTATCATCAGCTGCCGATTAGTATCAAGGGCAATTGCTGAATCAGGCTGATTGTCTGGAGACGTAAAAATAGATACAGCGATGTTTCAGCCGATTCGTGCGTATCATGCTAAGGTTTTGTGCTACATGCAATGATCCTGGATTTTTTATCAAGATCACGGTATTTTTTTGGCGTATACGTAATCATGAATATACACGGATTCGTGATGTCCTGGCAGCAGGTTCTATCTGTCAATCGTTTAAAAACTCATCACCACAGGAGAGACGGTCATGGCCACCCCCATAAGCAAGCTTGACAAGCATTCTCATCTGCTACTGCACAGAACCAATAGAAAGGATATAGAAGAAGGTATCAGCGTCATTGTCAAAGGCGAGGGGGTGCGGGTGTTTGACCAGGATGGTGTCAGCTATATTGACCTCGAAGCAGGCGGAACCCGACCGGTTCACGTTGGCTACGGCCGCAGCGACCTGGCCCGGGCAGGGTACGAGCAGATGTGCGAAATGGCCTATTTTACGCCGATGGGGTTCGCCACTGAACCGGCCATGAAGCTGGCAGATAAACTCTGTGAAATCACACCGGAGGGGATTGAGCAGTTCATTTTTGAATGCGATGGTTCGGAGGCTGTGGAAACAGCAATGAAACTCGCCAAGCATTATCACTATTATCGAGGTGACCAGGGACGTTTCAAGATCATCTCGCGGCGGGGTGCCTATCATGGAGTCAACGGCATCGGAGTGCGCGCTCTCGGGATTGTCATGCCGATGCGCCAGTTGATGGAACCGCTGGCACCCGGTGCAGCTTTCATCGAGTCACCCTATTGTTATCGATGCCCCCACAAAATGAGTTATCCGGACTGCGATCTGACCTGCGCACGTGAACTGGTACGGATTATTGAGTTTGAAGGACCGGAGCAGATCTCCATGTTTATCGGTGAGCCGATTCAGCAGGGGTTCGGGGCGTACAAGCCGGTTCCTGAATATTGGCCGCTGATTCGCGAAATCTGCGACAGCTACGGAATCCTGCTGGTTATTGACGAGGTGATCTGCGGCTTTGGCCGTACCGGGAAAATGTTTGCAACAGAACATTTTGACGTCATCCCTGATCTTCTCACAATGGCCAAGGGACTTACCAGTGGCTATGTCCCCCTGGGAGCCGTTGGCTGCTCAACAAAGGTCAGCGAACCGATCGAATTGTTTAATCATCTGCACACCTACGGCAATCATCCCGTCTGTTGTGCTGTAGGCCTCAAGAATCTGGAGATTCTCGAGAGCGAGGATATGATCTGTAAAAGTGAGGAGATGGGACGCTACTTCCTTGACGGATTGAAAACGCTGGAACATCATCCGAGCGTTGGCGAAGTGCGCGGCACCGGTCTCTGGCTGGCCATCGATTTTACCGCCGACAAGAAAACTCGTGCGCTGTTTCCGCTGGAAAATCTGCTGAACATCATCAAACGGTCAAAACAGAACGGTGTCCTTGTCAAGACCATGGGGATGGCCCTGGAAATCGCTCCTCCGCTGGTTATCAGCAGGGAGGAGATTGATGAGTCAGTGGCTGTTCTTGATGCGTGTATAGCAGCTGAAGAAAAAGCAATGGGCCTCTCACGATAGAAGCACAGCTTTGAGCGCATGCTGGCCGGCAAAGGAAACGGTGACGTCGATATAATCACCAGGCCGCACTGTATTGTGTTCAGGAGGCAGATGGACGATGTGATTTGTTGCGGTCCTGCCGGTGACACCTTCAGCAGAAACCTTTTCCACACGTATCTTCACAACGTTACCCAGATACTCCCGGTTTCTTTCCAGGCTGATCTCGTCCTGTCTTTTCTGGAAGATCTGCAACCGTTCACTTTTCACTTCCTCAGGCACCTTGTCAGCCAGCTGCTGTGCCCGCGTTCCCGGACGATCAGAGTACTTGAAGGAAAATGAGCCGTTGTAGCGAACAGTCTCAAGAAGATCCAGCGTATCCTGGAAATCCCTGTGGGTTTCCCCCGGAAAGCCGATGATCATGTCGGTCGTCAGTGCAATATCCGGACAGGCACCTCTCAAACGCTGCACCATGTCGAGGTATTGGTCGATTGTATATTTTCGGTTCATCCGCTTCAGGACCGCATCGGATCCGGATTGTACCGGCAGGTGAAACTGGGGGCACAAGATATCAATTTCAGCAAAACAGTTGATCAGTTCAGCAGACAGATCCCTCGGATTTGAGGTTGTGAATCGCAGCCGCTTCAAACCGTCAATCTCGGCGACACGGTGAAGGAGCATCGCAAATGAAAAGGGGGTTCCATCTTCGCTTACCGGATTGGCCCTGCCGTAGGAATTGACATTCTGACCGAGCAGGGTGATTTCTGAAACTCCGGAATCGACAAGGAGGCGGATTTCATCAATGATATCGACAACACGCCGGGAAACTTCGCGGCCCCTGGTGTACGGGACGACACAATAGGTGCAGAAATTGTTGCAGCCCTGCATAATCGTGACAAAGCGGCTGTACTGGAAGTGTGGTGGTGGGGCAGGGGGGGCTGTTTTTAGCTGCGAGCGGGATGTTGAGACATCAGGAACAAAACGGGGAATCTCATAATCGTCTGCAAGGTTGACAGCAGTCCTGTTGACAGCTGAGTTCTCAAGCAGTTGAGCAAGATTATAGATGTGCTGGGTGCCGATAACGAGGTCAACATGGGGCATGCGTTCAATTATCCTTTGTCCTTCCTGCTGGGCCACGCAGCCGGCAACGCAGATCTGCATCAGCGGATTTGCCTGTTTGTTTCTGCGCAGGGAACCAAGAAGGCTGAAAACTTTCTGTTCTGCCTTGGCACGAATTGAGCAGGTATTAAGGATGACGAGTGAGGCATCTTCGATTGAACAGCTCTCGATATATCCATTTTCAGACAGGGTCTGGGCCATAATTTCGGTGTCTCGAATATTCATCTGACAACCGAATGTTTTTATATAAAAAGTTTTGTGCTGCATCGGAAAAATTACAAGCGTTAAAAAATAGATTTTTTGATTTGACCGGCGATTCCTGCCAGCAAGGTCAGCAGCTCCGGGTATGACTCATGGGTGGTTTTAAGGCGTACAATACCTGATCGTGAGTCTGTGGACGACAGTACGGCAAGGTTATCGTAGCCTTCAAGGATGAATTTGAGGAAGTGAAACCGTGCAGGATCGATGACGAGAAACAGTTCAGGCAGTCGACTGGTTTTGTATTTATGATTAATTTCAGACATTAAGAGAAGAGTCAAAGGTTGTCATGAAATCTTTCTCGGAGTCCAGCAGCGGTTGCACGATTTCAGTGAGAAAATCTTCGGTCTGTTGCGCCGCCCGACCGGTAAATTGAGTGAGATCATCTGTCATTGCCTGCAGTTCATCAAGAGAGAAAGGTATTCGTGCATCGTCGGCGAGTCTGATGAGCAGATCATTTTCAAGACCGTCATGCTTTACTATTTTCCCGGCTACCAGGGAGTGCTCTTTGACAACCTCATGCATTTCCTGGCGGCTTTTTCCTTTCTCAACGGTTCCCATCAGAATTTTTTCAGTGGCCATAAACGGCAGTTCTGCACGTAGAAGTTTTGTAATTTGACTCGGATAAACGACCATATCAGAAGTAATGTTAACAAATAACATTATAATAGCATCACAAAGAAGAAAGGCTTGCGGAATATCCATTCGGCGGATTGCAGAATCATCAAGTGTTCGCTCAAACCATTGGTTTGAATAGGTGGCGGCAAAATTACCGGGTAATCCCATGAGCTTGCGCGCCAGTCCGGTCATGCGTTCAGAGCGCATCGGGTTACGCTTGTAGGCCATTGCTGAAGATCCGGTCTGGTTTCTGGCAAACGGCTCTTCCTGGACCTTGAGATTGGATAACAGCCGCAGATCAACAGCGAACTTGTGGGCTGTCGCTCCGATGCCAGCAAGCGTTTCAACCAGTTTCATGTCATTCTTCCGGCTGTAGGTCTGGCCTGTTACAGGAATTGTCCTGGCGAACCCGAGCTTTTGGGCTACCAGTTCGTCAAGTTGCCTGACCTTGGCATGATCTCCCTTGAAAAGCTCTAGAAACGTGGCCTGAGTGCCGACAGTGCCTTTGGCTCCACGGGCGGCAAGGTTGTCTATGAAAAGATTCAAATAATGAAGGTCTAGCAGCAGGTCTTGAAGGTAAAGGGTGTTTCTCTTGCCAACGGTTGTCGGCTGTGCCGGTTGATAGTGCGTATAGCCAAGTGTTGCCAGGTCTTTGTATCTAAGACAGAAATCGGCAAGATTTCTGATAATGTTGAGAACGCCGTTTTTGATGAGCAGCAGTCCTTCTTTTTGAAGCATCAGATCTGTGTTGCAGACAACATATTGAGATGTTGCTCCAAGGTGAATAATACCTTCGGCACTGGGAACTTTTGTGCCAAACTCATAAACATGAGCCATAACGTCATGACGAATTTCTTTTTCCTTGTCTCGTGCCAGGTCAAAATCGATATTGGAAATATTTTCACGCATGGAGTTGATCATTGCGGTAGTGATCAGATCACTGAGTCCAAGCTCGTGCTGTGCTTCAGCAAGAGCAACCCAGCATCGTCTCCAGGTTTCAAATTTGGTCCGCTCAGAAAATAATTTCTGCATTTTGGCGCTGGTGTAGCGACTTATCAAAGGTTCCTGGTACAAATCGTACGACATTTTATTCTCCAAATAGAATAATGTATTTTTTTTATATAACCATATTAAGGCGATTAATCATGGTTATAGAAAAGTCGTTAACGGTGGTCTTTCACGTCTGACACTGAGGTAATACCATTATATCGAACATTCAAAAAGCAAATTTTCAGGAATCTCATTATTTAATGTCGCATAATGTATATTATGTAAAGTTACCGCATGCGTTGCCGGTTCGGATAAAGCCGTTGATCTGTTGGTGCTTCTCTGGCCCGCCCTTTCCGGTTTTCAGCGACTGCTGAGCGATTGAAAAAGAATTGTCAGAGGTGTATCGCTCATTTTAATTGAAAATATCTTCTATCCGGAGCTTCCAGCTGCTGCTCTTTTTATAACTGTCCAGCATATGACTGTACGTTATCGACATTTTAGATTTTCCAGACATCTCAAGAAATTTTCTGCCGACGCCAAATCCGATAAACGGGATATTATTGTACCTTCCTCGGATCATACCCCTGATGTGTTCCTGGTTTTTACCAAAATGTTTCACTGACACAAAACGTACCTCAGGATCATAAAAAAATGGTTTCGGGTTTGCCTCTCCCTGTGGCTCTAGTTGCATGAGATTAACGAGCAGGTTCGGATCAAGCGCATCAAAAACAGGAAGATTTATATTTTTTTCTGATAACAAATTGGAAATATTATCATTATTAAGAAATTCCAGTCCCGATGAACTGTTAAATGCCCTGCTGAATGACGAGAAGTGTTCAGGTTTCAAAGAAAACCCCGCAGCTGCTTTGTGTCCCCCGAATTTTTCTAAAAATCGTGAACAGGACCTGAGTACTGAATACAGATCAAAATTATCCGGAGCTCGCGCTGAACCTTTGATTTTCCCGGTTTTTTCATCCAGACAGCAGACAAGGGCCGGAATGTTAAACGTTTCAACCAGACGGGATGCCGTTATGCCAAGCAGTCCCTGATGAAACTGACCGTTCAGGACAAGTGCCTTCAGTCCCTCTGTGGTCATTGACCGGCAGATACCGAGTGCTGTTTCGAGGTTATCATTGCCAATTTCTTTTCTTCTCCTGTTCAACCTGAGCAGGTTTTTTGCAAAACGTTGCGCTTCATCTCCTGAAGACGTCAGTGCCTTAAGAGCAACAACCGGGTCACCAAGCCGACCGGCAGCATTAATCAATGGACCAACCTGAAAAGAGATGGATTCTGAGCTCAGATTAGTTGACGGTAACTCAAGTATTTCCAGCAGTGCGCTTATACCATCCAGCGGAGACTCGAGCAACGATTCCATTCCCGCCCTGGCCAGAATCCTGTTGACGCCTGTAAGTGGTACAACATCGGCAATGGTGCCGAGCATTACAAGGCTCGTAAAATACTTCATGTTTACTTCAGATGTGTCTGTAATACTGTTTTTAAAACTTCTTAACTTTGAGCGAATGGCGGAAGCGAAATAGAACGCGATACCTACACCTGACAACTCTTTGAAGGGAAAGTTACACGATAGTTGCTTCGGGTTAAGCACGGCGTCAGCTGTTACGGTTTTTTCAGGAAGCTGGTGATGATCGGTAACAATAACCGTAAAACCCAGTTCCTGAGCCAGTGTGATTTCAGCCTGATTTGATATGCCACAGTCAACGGAAATGAGAAGCTTCCGATCCCCGCATTTTTCAGAAAATTCTGTGATTTTCTCGCGGTTGAGACCATACCCTTCGGTAAGCCGGTTTGGAATATGGTAACTGACAGCAATATTAAGCTTTTTAAAAAATAACATGAGCAGCGCTGTTGCCGTTATACCGTCTACGTCATAATCACCCCAAATAATAATATCAGCACGATCATGGATAGCAGATATGACGATCTCGGCGGCTTTGTCCATGTCCTGCATCAAAAATGGAGATGGAAGATCAGCAAGTTTCGGAAATAAGAAATCACTGATATCCCGATCCGTCACGAGCCCCTGTCTGCAAAGATGTTCTTTTATCGAAGGGTGAACCATCTGTTTTTCCTGGTGTTCCAGCATCTCTTGTTTTGTAATAATCAGTCGTGCTTTTTATTGTTTTAGCAGCCAGTTGTCGACAAAGGGCAGTACCAGGTTTTTGTCATTTCTGTTGAACCAGGTGATTGACTCATCTTTGTTAAACCAGGTGTATTGCCGTTTTGCGTATCTCCTCGTGTCACGCGAGAGCTCCGCGATCATTTGGTCCATGGACCATAAGCCTGCGATGTAATTGTGCATGTGGCGGTAGCCAATAGACTGCATTGATTTCAGCTCAGCAGAGTATCCCCGCTGCAACAGGCTTCTCACCTCCTCTTCAAAGCCCCCTTCTATCATGGCCTGTGTTCTGGTGTTGATTCTTCGGTACAGGGCGGGTCTTTCGGAGGTGAGGCCGATTGTCAGCATCCTGCTGAAACGTGCTGCAGGTGCTGTTGTTTTCAGCTGATGAGCTGAAAGCGGAACTCCTGAAGAATAAAACACCTCAAGGGCCCTGACAATGCGATAGGTATCATTCTTGTGAATTTTATCTGCGCTTATACGGTCATGTAGCGACAACTCTTCATGTAATTTATTAACACCTTCATGATTCAGTCGAGCACGCAGTCCGCTGCGTACATCCGGGTTGATCGGCGGCGAGTCGAAAAAGCCATATTTCAGAGCGTGCAGATAAAGACCTGTCCCACCAGTAAGGAGCGGGATAGAGGAACGCTGATGAATATTTTTTATGGCCTTCAAACAGTCATCGGCGAAGCGGACGGCGTCATAGTTTTCGTCTGGGTTGATGATGTCTATCAGATGGTGAGGGACGGATCGACGTTCGCCTGGGGGGATCTTGGCGGTACCGATATCCATGTAACGGTATACCTGCATTGAGTCGACACTGATAATTTCACAGTTGAACGCCTCCGAGAGCTTCAGAGAAAGCTCGGTTTTGCCGATAGCCGTCGGGCCAATCAGAACAAGTACCGGCCGACTGACCCTGTCTGGTAAAGAACTGTTATTCAAAGCTGAGCCATGCATCCAGTTTTTCCATACGCCGCTCCCCTATTCCGGGAACTGAAAGCAGTTGCTCGGCTGAACTGAAGCCTCCTGACGAGCTGCCTGCGGTGATGATCCTTGCAGCCAGTTCCGGTCCAATTCCTGGAATGATCTGCAGCAGCTCAGAATCGGCCTCGTTGACCGGTATTTTCTTAAAAAAAAATGGTGTCAGCCGAGCAGGAAGCTCAGCATCTGCAGTAAAAGGATTGCTGCCCGGCCTAAGCTTCAGTGCGTCATCAACGACTCGCAGGTGATAGGTGTTTTCAGGAGGTGTTGCCTGTCTGTCCGCCCTGCCGGGAAGTACCCAGTGAGAACCAAGAATTCCCAGGCACAGCAGCACCAGCAAAACAATCCTGAAGTCTTGTCTTTTGGGGCTGTTACCTGCTTCCTGCAGCTGCTGGAGGTGTGATCTCATGATACGGTATTTACAGCACGTTGTGTTCAGGGGTGTGATTCAGGAAACCGGTGAACTGAAGATCCCAGATAACACAGGATAATTTCACTGTTCGCCGATAAAACAGTATAGTAATTCGCCTGAATATACACAAAATCTGCTCTCAATGCTAAAATTTCATTTTACTCTTGTTGAGTTCGTGATCAAGCAGTATATACCAGGTTTTGCCAGTGCTACGCAGAACAGGAGTCCGCTCGTGAAGGAAGAACCACATCCCTGCTTTAATATTGTCCTGATTGAGCCTGAAATTCCTCCTAACACCGGTTCAATCGCGCGCCTCTGCGGAGCGACCAATACAATGCTTCACCTGGTCCACCCGCTGGGCTTCTCGGTTGATGACAAGCGGGTAAAACGTGCCGGGCTTGATTATTGGGAATATGTCAGGATCAGGCAGTGGCAAAGTTTTGATGAGTTTGCCGAACACCAGGACGAGGAAAAATTTAAACTCTTCACCACCAAGGTTGATATTCCATACACAAAGGCATGTTTCACACCTGGTGATTTTTTGATATTCGGCAAAGAAACGAAAGGATTATCCGAAGACATCCGTCATACCTATCATGACCTCTGTTATACCCTGCCGATGCCCAATCGCCACATACGCAGTCTCAATCTTGCAATGACCGCAGGAATTGTATTATATGAGGCACTCAGGCAGCAATCAGCTCATCTTTCTTAGCATCCGGTTTTCTGTCTGTTGCATACTGAACTGAATCACTATTTTATTGAGGAATCTCCATGATGACCAAGAGAATTTATAATTTTAGTCCCGGCCCGGCAACACTTCCCCTTGAGGTTCTTGAGCAGGCTGCACGTGATATCGTTGACTATCAGGGCGTTGGCATGGGGCTCATTGAAATGAGTCACCGCTCCAAGGAGTTCATGGCGATCATGGCGAGCGCCGAACTATTGCTGCGCAAACTGCTGGGAATCCCCGAAAACTACAAGGTACTGTTTCTTCAGGGTGGTGCGTCGAGTCAGTTCTATATGGTGCCGATGAACCTGCTTGGTTCAAATAAATGTGCAGCATATCTCAATACCGGTACCTGGGCAAAAAAGGCGATCAAAGAGGCTGAGCGTTTCGGTACGGTCAACGTTGTCTATTCAAGTGAAGCGACTCATTTTGACCGTGTCCCGGCACATGATGAATATACGGTGCCCGATGATTCCGAGTATCTCTACCTGGTCTCTAACAATACCATATACGGCACCCAGTTCGATTCGTTTCCGGAAAATACTGCGATGCTGGTGAGCGACATGTCGTCTGATATTTTGTCGCGCAGAATCGATGTCGACAGATTCGGGCTCATCTTTGCTGGTGCCCAGAAAAATCTCGGGCCGGCAGGTGTTACTATTGTTATCGTCAGGGATGAGCTGCTTGACAGATGCCCGTCTGACGTACCGACCATGCTCAGCTATAAAACCCATGCGGAAAAGGGTTCAATGTTCAACACGCCGCCCTGTTTCGCGATCTATGTGGTCAATGAAGTCCTCAAATGGCTTGACAGAAACGGTGGCGTGAGCGCGATGGAAAAGCGCAACGCTGAAAAGGCGAAACTGCTTTATGAGGCCATTGACAGCACGCCCTACTATCGTGGCCATGCCCAAGAAAAGTCAAGATCCAGGATGAACGTCTCTTTTAATCTGCCGACAGCAGCGCTTGAAAGCGCCTTTATCGCTTCAGCAGCAGCTGCAGGGCTGCAGGGGCTGAAAGGTCATCGTTCCATCGGTGGCTGTCGCGCCTCCATATACAATGCGTTTCCACTGGAGGGCGTTGTGAAACTCGTTGACTTCATGGAAAAATTTGCGATTGAAAATCCTGTATGAGCGCCGCCTCTGCTTGCAAATCCTCCCGGCAGGTTATGAAGACTGACTGCAAAAATCTTGATCAGCGGGGGCTCATCGCCTTTGTCGAAGCACTTGGCGAACCGCCATTTCGCGGGCGGCAAATCATGTCCTGGCTCTACCGGTCCGGAATATCGGATTTTTCTGAAATGACTGACCTGGCCAAATCATTCAGGGGTGTTCTCGCCGAGCATGCGTTCATTTCATCTTTTTCATCACCCATTGTTGAAAGATCCGGGGACGGCTGCCTGAAATTCGGTTTCAGCCTCGATGACGGGAATATTATCGAATCAGTCCTGATACCTGAAACAGACCGTAATACGCTCTGCATCTCTTCCCAGGTCGGCTGCGCAATGAATTGCAGATTCTGTAAAACCGGAACGATGGGATTCGTGAGGAACCTGACACCTGCCGAGATTGTCAACCAGGTCTGTTATGTCCGCGATTTTCTGCAAACGGAGCAAAACAGCAGTCCGGGCAGCCCAACGGGCATTACGAATCTGGTTTTCATGGGGATGGGGGAGCCGCTCAATAACATGGACAACCTGCTTGTCTCCTTAGCAATCCTTACCGAGCAGAAAGGTCTTGATCTGGCAGCTCGCAGAATTACGGTTTCCACCTGCGGAATTATCGACAACATGTCTCGCTTGGGTCATAGTTCAAATGTTAATCTGGCTATCTCCCTTCATGCCGTTGACAATGAAACGAGAACGCAATTGATGCCGATCAACAGGAAGTACCCGCTTGAAAAACTTCTTCAGGCATGCCGGGATTATCCCATCCAGAAACGCAAACGGATCATGTTTGAGTACGTGCTGCTTGAGGGCGTCAACGATTCCGATGCCGAGGCTGAGCAATGTGCACGCCTGCTCAGGGGGATACCGTGTAAAATAAATTTGCTGGCCTTTAACGAGGTTGAGGATATACCGTATCGCCCCTCATCCCGTGAGCGTATACTCGCCTTTCAGGACATTCTGAGACACCACAATTATTCTGTTTTTGTCAGGAGCAGCAGGGGCTCGGATATCTCCGCCGCCTGTGGCCAGCTCGCCGGAAAAAGCCAGCCTGCGGATAAATCTTCCTGAGTTGCCGCCTGTTCCTCGTTCTGCTGCCGAAATAAGCGCTACCTGAAGACATCCGTCAGAAAGACGATATTCATACAGCCGATAAGAAAACCCAGTAGCCCGCCGAATATGTTGATATATTTGAACTGTTCCTCCATGATGGAGAGAAGCAGCCGCTCCAGTCTCAACAGGTCAAAAGAGTCGATTCTGTCAGTTACAATCTTCCTGATATTTAATGATTTTACGACCCCTGGAACTTCAGAGGTCAGCATCTTTGTGGCCATTTCCTGCAGAGATTTATAAAGTCCGTCACGCACGCCGGCCGGCACAAGGTCGGCGAGGCGGCCGATCGGTTTTTTCAGCAACTGATCGATCATGTTCTCCAGGATGTGATCGATTACGCTCTTAGTCCGCGGTGATTTCAGGGCCTGCTTCAGTTCTTCGGCAACCCAGGCCTTTGATCGCTCAGTCCCATTTTCACCGAATACTTCCTCAATGATTCTGCCGACCGAGCAGGACCTCTCATCTATCAGTTTTTCCAAGTGATTTGAGAACAGATCGTCAAAGACGGAGGCAGCCTGGGGTGAGCGCAGGCCGTTGAAAACAAGAGCTGTTGCTTCACTGCTGAATGATTGCAGCTGAGCGATGTTCTGGTGTTCGATGATTGTTTTAACAGAGGTGTTAAAAAGTCTGCGAGCCCTCCTGGTGAGGGTCTGTGATACCTTTGCGCGAACGGCTTCGGCAGTAATCAGTTCAGCGATATGGTCCTGTTTCTCCAGGAAATATTCTTTGATTTTTTCCTCAACCATCGTCATATCGAGAAAATTTCGAATCATTGAGGACATTGGGCCCAGCGTATCGATGAACTCATCTATTGCGGTGACTATTTCATCGACTACTTTCTGACGAACCAGAGGATCCTCGAGTATTTTTACTCCCTGCGCCAGAAGATAGGGGGTCTGCCGGTCTATCGTTTCAATGATTGATTCGATCATTGACTGCGGAAGCAGGTCGCGCAGTTTTTTTTCATTGTCTGCCGATTCAATGATTTTTCTGTAGATATAGTCCTCAACCCAGTTCTGGGTTGTCTCGGCGTGCAGAATCCGCAGCAGTTGCCTGTCAAGAGACTGATAGATGGTTTTTCTTAACTGGGGGGTCGCAACCTCATGTAATTGTATTGAAAATAATTCATCAAGCCATGATTCGACGGCATGTTCAAGCGTTTCCGAGCAGTGTTCGGTGCTCAGGTAGTCTGTAACCGTTTCCTTTATCTGGTAGGTAATCGTTTTCCTGGCGATGTCAAAATAGCTTCGGTAATCAGGTGAAACAAGTGACTGCAGAGGGCCGAGGTCCTTTTTCATGAAGGATCCGACCTTGGCCTCGATTAGTGTGTAGAGGTGCTCCTGGAATTGCTGTTTCTTCAGGGAGTTGTTGATCTCGTTACTGGTGAGCAGGTGCTCGCCGACCATCTCGCCGATGTTGACCGCCAGGTCATGACGCTTGGACGGGATAACCCCCGGGGTCATCGGTATTTTGATAGGGCCCAGTCGCCACTGCTTCAGTGGCCGGAAGAGCATCCTGATAGCGACCCTGTTGGTCAGGTACCCAATGAATGCGCCGATCAGCGGTGGCGCGATAAAGCTGATATATGGGGTGAGTTCGTTAACTGGCAATGACATAATGGAGTAATTCCTCTGGTGTACTGATGACAGCGTCAGCCCCTGCCTCAATGAGTTCGGTTTCTGTTCGAAACCCCCAGGTAACGCCAAGGGTGCGTGTACCTGCCGCCCTGCCTGTTTTGATATCCACCGACGAGTCGCCGACAAACAGGCACTGGTTGGGCTGTGTTTCAAGGGTGCGCAGCATGTCGATGGTGGACTGGGGATCAGGCTTCAGCGGCACACCGGTGATGTTTCCCGCTGCTGCATGAAAATGTATCGATGGGAAAAAGTAGTGGACGCATTGCCGGGTAAACGTATCAGGCTTGTTGGAGAGGACAGCGATGCTGGTTGGTGTATTCTGCAGTGAGTCAAGCATCTCCATGACCCCTGGATACGGACGGGTTTTTTCATGCCAGCGCAGCTCATAGATTTCCCGGAATCTTTCAACCCCAGCATCAAGAGCCGATTTTTTTGTTCCTTCCGGCATGATCCTGATGATCAGTGCCTGCAGACCGTTGCCGACAAAGTGTCGATAAGACTCAACGGGGTATGGTTTGATACCGAATTCCAGGATCACCTCATTGGCACAGTCGGCGATATCTTCAAGGGTGTTGAGCAGCGTACCGTCGAGATCGAAAATTACAGCTTTGATCAATTTACTCTTCATGATATTGGCTTGGCAGGGCATTTACAGTAATACGGGAATGTCTTGCAGGAGGCGCTATTTTTTTAAATCAAGGCTAAAAGAAACCTTTTTTTTTTTCATCATTTAGATAACAATAGTGCAGTCCTGTTCACTTATTCACGTCCTTCCATCAACAATGAGGCAAAATTTTATGTGGTTTCTTTCATTTGTCAAATCATCCATCGGCAAGAAGATTCTCATGGCTTCTTCCGGGGTGATGCTTTTGCTTTTTCTGGCCGTGCACGGATTCGGCAACGCTGCAATATACATGGGTAGCAAATATTTTCAAATCTATGCTGACACCCTGCACAGTTTTCCTGTCCTCGTTCTCGTTTTCGGCCTTGGCCTCCTTGCTGTTTTTGCAGTTCATATCAGTGTCGGGATGATATTGTTTTTTGAACTGCGGCAGACAAAAGCGTCCCGCTATGAAATACAGACACGGGTCGTGGAAAACACCTTCGCCTCCCGCACCATGCCCTATACCGGACTCATCATACTGCTGTTCACCGTTGTTCACGTTTTCGGCTTCGGTATTGCGGCTCCATCTGAGATTCCAATCAGTTTAACGGTAAAAGAGTTGCTCAGCGGATTTTTCTACAGCCTTTTTTATCTTTCCTGTTTTGTTGCACTGGCCATACACCTTAACCATGGTTTCTGGAGTATGCTGCAAACGTTTGGTTTCAATCACCCGCGCTACAACAACCTCATTTCCAAGCTGACCATCATCGTCCCGGTCTTCTTCCTGGTCCTCTTTGGAGGCATTCCTATTTATTTCATGACCGGTGCCGGAGCGGCCTATTAACTCAGTTGCAGGGCTCCTCATGGCTGAAGACGTGCCGACATATCAACAGCATACAATAAACAAGAAGGTAAAACATGGAACTTAATGCATCTATTCCTCCCGGTCCTCTCTCTGAAAAATGGGATACTCACCGTTTTAACAGTAAACTTGTGAATCCTGCAAATCGTCGGAAATACAAGATTATCGTCGTCGGAACAGGGCTCGCCGGAGCCTCGGCCTCGGCCACTCTTGCCGAGCTGGGTTACAAGGTCGAGACATTCTGCATATCCGATAGCCCGAGACGGGCTCACTCAATTGCGGCCCAGGGTGGAATCAATGCTGCCAAGAATTACCAGAATGACGGTGATTCGGTGCATCGTCTCTTCTACGACACGATCAAGGGCGGAGATTTCCGTGCCCGGGAAGCAAATGTCTACCGACTCGCCCAGGTTTCCACAAGCATTATCGATCAGTGCGTTGCCCAGGGGGTGCCCTTTGCCCGCGAATATGGCGGCAGCCTTGCCAACAGGTCATTTGGCGGCGCCCAGGTTTCCCGAACCTTTTATGCAAGAGGGCAAACCGGCCAGCAACTGCTGCTCGGCGCCTACAGCGCTCTTTCCCGTCAGATCAAAAGCGGTACGGTTGTGATGCATGCCAGAAAAGAGATGATGGAGCTGGTGATTGTTGACGGGCGGGCACGCGGTATCGTCGTACGGGACGTGATCACCGGTGCCATTGATTCATATGCAGCGGATGCCGTTTTATTGTGTACCGGGGGGTACGGTAATGCCTATTTTCTTTCAACCAACGCCATGGCTTCAAATGTTACGGCCACGTGGCGGGCTTGTAAGAAAGGGGCAGGATTTGCAAACCCGAGTTTTGTACAGATTCATCCGACATGCATACCTGTGCATGGAGATTTCCAGTCAAAGCTGACACTGATGAGTGAAAGCCTGAGAAACGACGGCAGGGTATGGGTTCCAAAAAACAAAGGGGACAAGCGCCCGCCCCTGCAGATTCCTGAAGATGAGCGAGATTATTACCTGGAAAATAAATACCCGAGTTTCGGTAATCTCGTCCCTCGGGACGTTGCTTCCCGAAACGCCAAGGAGCAGTGTGACGCCGGCAAGGGCGTCGGCAGCACCGGACTTGCCGTATACCTTGACTTTTCCGATGCCATCAAGCGTGATGGCGAAGATACTATTTACCGGAAATACGGGAATCTTTTCCAGATGTATGAAAAAATTGCCGACTCCGATCCCATGAAGGAACCGATGATGATTTACCCTGCAGTCCATTATACCATGGGCGGCCTGTGGGTTGATTATAACCTGATGACAACTGTGCCGGGACTCTTTGCCCTTGGCGAATGCAATTTCTCGGACCACGGTGCCAACAGACTTGGTGCCAGTGCGTTGATGCAGGGACTGGCAGACGGTTACTTCGTGATCAGCACATCAATTGGAAATTATTTTGGTTCCGGGGCGATGGACACGGTCGATGCCACGCATCCGGATTTCAGTGAAGCTGAAAAGGATGTTAAAGAGCGGATAGAGCGACTGTTGAAAAACAGCGATTCAGGGCCTGAAGGGAAAGTTACCGTGGATGAGATCCACAGGGAACTTGGCAAACTGCTCTGGGACAATTGCGGCATGGCACGCAATCGTGGTGATCTTGAAAAAGCCCTTGAGAGGCTTCCTGAAATCAGGGCGTTATTCTGGGAAAATGTCTATGTGCCCGGAACAGGCAAAGATCTGAACCAATCCCTTGAACGGGCTGGCAGGGTTGCAGATTTTCTTGAATTTGCAGAATTCATGATCAGGGACGCGCTTGCCAGAGAGGAATCCTGCGGCTGCCATCTCCGCGAAGAAAGCCAGACCGACGAAGGCGAAGCCCTGCGCAAGGATGAAGAATACTCCCATGTCAGTGTCTGGGAATACAAAGGTGAAGACGAGGCTCCTGTTCAGCACAGGGAACCGCTTGTCTTTGAAAACGTGACACCGAGCCAGAGAAGCTACAAGTGAGCAGAGCAATCCACTAATTTCAATCTCAGACAACGGAATACGATGAGTACCATAGACCTTACCTTGAAAATATGGCGCCAGAAACATAACGATTCTCTCGGCAACTTTGAGACTTACACACTCAGGGATATCACCACGGATATGTCATTTCTGGAAATGCTCGATGTCCTCAATGAAAAACTGACCAAGGAAGGAAAAGATCCGGTGGCCTTTGATCACGACTGCAGGGAGGGAATCTGCGGCATGTGCGGTTCAGTCGTCAACGGCGTTGCCCATGGGCCTGATAAAGAAGTGACGCTCTGTCAGCTGCACATGAGAACGTTTAGAAATGGTGATACCCTGGTTATCGAACCGTTTCGTTCACGGGCCTTTCCAATCAGAAAAGACCTGGTCGTTGATCGTTCATCGCTGGACAGGATCATCCAGGCGGGAGGTTATGTCTCAATTAATACCGGGGGGACGATTGACGGCAATGCGATTCCCATTCCTGCGGAGACAGCAGAGCTTGCCATGGACGCGGCTGCCTGCATCGGCTGCGGTGCCTGTGTGGCCAGCTGCCCGAATGGCGCAGCCATGCTCTTCACCAGTGCAAAAATATCGCAGCTAAGTTTACTTCCCCAGGGCCAGCCGGAACGCAAAACACGGGCGCAGGCGATGGTCAAGCAGATGGACATCGAGGGGTTCGGACATTGCACCAACGAAAAAGAGTGTGAAGCGGTCTGCCCGAAAGGGATATCGATTAGAAATATTGCCCGACTGAATCGGGAATTTTTGCGAGGTATTTTTGCAGGAGAATAGATTATTCATTTATTTTCAAAAAAACCCGATCTGTTTTCCGGGAACAGTTTGGCTGTTTCCCCAGGATTCGTCTCGGGTTTTTTTTATCACCTCTCCCCTTCCCCGATCTGCCGACAGATGAACTGTCATGCCCCTTCTTCGCCGTGATGCTGATGAAATATGACGTTGTTATAGTCGGCGGCGGTCCCGGAGGACTTCATTGCGGCAGGATTCTGGCTGAAAACGGGGTGCGTGTATTGATCCTTGAGCGGAACAGAGTTATTGGCAAAAAGGTGTGCGCAGGTGGCATTACCTGGAAAGGGCTTATGGACCGAGTCCCGCCGGTATTATTGGAACGTTCTTTTTTCTTCCAAAACATCAACACTATCAGGCAAAACGTCAGGATTAGCTCGCAAAATCCTATTGTAGCAACCTTAAACAGGATAAAACTAGGACGGTTTATGGCCGAAAAAGCCATGGCAGATGGTGCTGAAATCATCAGCGG
The DNA here is from genome assembly GCA_963675545.2 of Desulfocapsaceae bacterium. Taxonomy (GTDB): domain Bacteria; phylum Desulfobacterota; class Desulfobulbia; order Desulfobulbales; family Desulfocapsaceae; genus MADRE3. Next base: position 4,169,902 of record CAXXRX010000002.1, on the reverse strand, counting down.
AGCACGTGTTACCAGGGTAGCCGACACCAGCATCACCTTCCAGCGTGAACGCAAAGCCCATCAGGTTTCGTTTGACTATCTTGTCGGAGCGGACGGCGGTACCTCAAAGGTCCGCAGCGCTCTCGGACTTGCCGTGGAGCGCTGCGGCGTCGGTATCAATTATACCGTTGCAGCCCCCCTTGAGGACATGGAATGGAATTTTGACAGCACTGCTATCGGTAGCGGTTATACCTGGATTTTTCCTCATGCCGATTCCGTTTCTATCGGTGGTTACGCAGGTAATGATGCGTGCAGAGTAACACAGTTAAACGACTATATCCTGAGATGGACAGCAGCCAAAAAAATCGATCTTTCCAACACGCAGCCGCAGGCTGAAAAAATCTCCTGTGACTACAGGGGATGGAAGTTCGGCAACCGTTTTCTGGTTGGAGACGCGGCCGGTCTGGCCTCGCCACTCACCGGCGAAGGAATTTTTCCAGCATTTGTTTCTGCGGAAGCTGCTGCCCATACCATTATTGACCGGGATCACCAGCCGCGGGCATTGCAGCTGGTATTGGAGAAACATCGCAAACATGCGCTCATGCAGCAGTTGGCGGATAGACATAACTGGGTAGCGTTTTTTCTCTCCGAGCTTTCCGCACTGCTTCTGCGTTATCGGCTCCTGCCATTCAGCGCTTTTGAAATGGCCTAAACAATGTTTTGCAAATAGGCGGAGTAAGGTTATGGGCAGCAATAGGAAGAAGTCAGCAAAATGGCTGTTGAATGTGGTCTTTGTCGGTTTCTGCCTGCTGCTTCTTCTTTTTTTATACCTTGCTCCGGAAGAAACAACAACGCCCCTGCCTCATGATGACATTCATGGTCCGTTTCACCTGATAGAGAGCAAGAAGGAAGCGGACAAACACTGTGTGGAGTGCCATCATGAGACGGGCTCCTCCCCGCTGCCGGACGACCATCCCCCACCGTTTCGCTGTCTGTTCTGTCACAAGAGAAACCGGTGAGTCTTTTTCTCAGGAGTCCAGGCTTTTTCTGACGATTTCGAATACATCCCGGGAGAGGTTTTTTTGCGCCAGAATAGTATCAAGCTCTCTTTTCATATGCTGCTGTCGCCTTTCTTCATAACGTCTCCAGTTGCTGAACGAGTTGGTCAGACGGGCAGCGATCTGAGGATTAATTGTATCAAGATAGCATATCTTCTCAGCCAGGAACCGATAGCCTTCCCCGTCCGGCTGATGAAAGTGGCGATGATTTGTGCTGAAGGCCCCGAGAAGTGATCTCACCTTGTTCGGGTTCTTCATCGAGAAGATCGGGTGCCTTGTCAATTCCACCACCCTGCTCAGCGTGTCACTGCCGTTTGAGCGAGCCTGAATTGAAAACCACTTGTCCATGACCAGTGGTTCGTGAAACCATTCCGCTTCAAACGCTTCCAGCAATTGCATTCTTTCAGGGATCTGGTGGTGAGAGATTGCCGACAGGGCGGCAATACGTTCGGTCATGTTGTCGGCACTGTAATAATGATCCAGGCAGAGTCTGCAGCTCTCATCATCATGTTTAATGCTCAGCATCAGGAAAAAAAGGCAACAGTTGCGCAAACGTCTTCTGCCCATCTCCTCAGGTGTTGTGAGGTACTCACCGGAACTGCTGTTTAGCTGATAGACCAGGAGAAACTCATTACGCAGAAGGCGGGCAAGTTCTTTTTTTACAAACTGATGACTTTGATACAAGATTTCCGGGTCAATGTCCTTTAGTGATTGAGCCAGGTATGATTCAGTCGGCAAGGTAAGGGATAGGGCCGTCAGCGCCTTGTCAAGCGAATGGTCGAGCAGGTTTTTTCTGACTGCTTCGACATAGATGTCGGGGATTGAAAGGGAGGCGCCTTTTTTTATATCATCTGCACAATCAAGGATAATTGCTGCGGCCAGAGAAAATGAGGCCTCCCAGCGATTGAACAGGTCCTGATCGTTGGCCATCAGGTAGGCCTGGCCTTCTCTGCTGTGAAACGGTTCAATTTTCACCGGGGCGGAAAAATTTCTGAGCAGGGATGCTGTCGGGCGCCTTTTGAGTCCTGAAAAAATGAATTCCTGCTCCTGTTCTTTGAGTTCCAGCAGGAACGAATCGTTAATTCGTCTGCAGGAGGGGCTTACGGATAACGGCACATCCGTCAGCAAACCGGTCAAGACAGGAATATGGAACGGCTTTTTTTCTTCCTGCCGGGGTGTGGGGTTGGTATGCTGCCTGATTTTCAGGCGATAGCTTCCGGTGGACTCATCCCAGAAATCTTCAACCGTCAAATGAGGGGTTCCGGCCTGCGAATACCAGCGTTTGAATTGTTCGAGATCCACACCTGAAGCATCGCTCATGGCGGCGACGAAATCTTCACAGGTTACAGCCTGTCCGTCATGACGCTGGAAGTAAAGGCTCAAACCCTTCTTAAAGGAGTCATCACCAATAAGCGTGTGAATCATCCTCACCAGCTCCGCACCCTTGTTGTATACCGTGACCGTATAGAAATTATTGATTTCCATATAAGTTTCAGGCCTCACCGGGTGTGCCATCGGTCCCGCATCTTCACGAAACTGGAATTGCCTGAGAACGGTTACATCGTCAATCCTCTGAACAGCGGCAGAATTCATGTCTGCTGAAAACTGCTGGTCCCTGAAAACTGTGAGGCCCTCCTTGAGGCTCAACTGAAACCAGTCCCGGCATGTCACCCGGTTCCCGGTCCAGTTGTGAAAATACTCGTGGCCGATAACCCCTTCTATATCCATGTAGTCCTGGTCGGTGGCGGTCTCGGGTGTGGCGAGCACGTACTTTGAGTTGAAGATGTTGAGTCCCTTGTTTTCCATGGCGCCCATGTTGAAATCATCAACGGCAACGATCATGTAGAGGTCGAGATCGTATTCAAGTCCATACACATCTTCGTCCCATTTCATTGCCTTTTTTAATGATTCAAGGGCATGGTAACAGCGAGTGCGGTTCTGTTCCTGGACATAAATCTGCAGCTGTACGGTTCGTCCTGATCTGGTTATGTACTGATCTTCAATGGCAACGAGGCTACCTGCAACGAGTGCAAAAAGATAACATGGTTTGGGAAACGGATCTTCCCAGACAGCATAATGGTTGTCGCTACCGAGCAGACCGGTTTCGATCAGGTTGCCGTTTGCCAGCAGCACAGGAAATGTATTGCGCTCTGCTTCGATTCTTGTGGTGAAACGACAAAGAACATCAGGCCTGTCAGGAAAATAGGTGATTCGCCGGAACCCCTCGGCTTCGCATTGTGTGCAGAAATTAGCGGATGAGAGATACAAACCGCTCAGGGCGGTGTTCGCCTGGGGGTTTATTTTCGTTGTGATATCCAGTTTGAATTGTTTCGGCACTGCTGATATGAGGATTCCGCCGGAAACCTGTTTTATACGTGCATGGTCTATTTCGGCATCGTCAATATGAACACTAAGTAGTGCTATGGCGTCGCCGTTGAGAAAAATTGTGTTGTCGCTGCTCTGGCTCAGAGGGTTTCTGCGTATCGCCGACTCTGCCCTCACCGTGGTTTCGGTTTCATCAAGGATAAAGGTGAGGTAGATGCTGTCAACCAGGTATTCAGGGACGGTGTAGTTTGATAAATGGATCGTGTGATGCTTGTTTTTATTCACAGTATTCCTTTGCGGTGATGAGGGTGAGGCTCAATCAATGGCTGAAATTGATCGGGAGTTGCCCTCCCCTGAGCCACTTTTTCTTTAAATAGTATGCCATTACAATGCCGAGGCTGACAATCACCCAGCCTTCATATCGTCCCATGTTGACCACCAATGCAAAGGCGACCATGAGGAGTCCGGGAATTGCCATCATCAGGTAATAGGTTTTGGTGTAAAAGGCAAATTTTACTGCAGCGCTAAGACTGAGCAGAAAACCGACGAGAACCGAGATCGCATAGAAGGCCACGATCTTGAGTTCATTGGCCCCAAAAAAGAGGGTAAGAATCATGGCTGAGCCGTGAACGACAAAAATAGAGCGGTAATCGGTACCCATTGGATTACTCAGAATAGAAGGTAATGCCTTTGAACGCACGAGGGTTCGCAGCATGCCGCTGCCGGCCACGGCTCCGCTTGCTGCTCCTGAAAGCAGAATACCCACTGAAAAAAGGGTCAGTGCCTGAGCGGCAAACGATCCGGGAAGTAGTTTTGAACGGGTCCAGAGGTTGAACAGCGTGTTCTTGTGGCTTGGTTCGAGTTCGAGAATCCGTGTGGTATTGGCAATGTCAAAGGTGACGATTGAAGTGAATAATAAAACAGCGGCAACCGTACCGACCCCCATTGCTATTCGTGCCCAGCGCGGTTTATCTTCCTCGTGGGACAAACCGGCGACGCTTGCTTCAAAGCCGGTCAGCAGCGCAAATCCGCGAACAGCGCCAAAAAGCAGGACGATAATCATCGAAATCCCCGTCAACCCTGATGTATCGGGGATATTGACATTATGAGCAACGGGCATGAGCTCGTTTGCATTCGGCAATATCGGCAGGATCACGGTATAGAGGATCAAGCCCATGAAGCCAAAGGTCATGAAGGCGAAAATGTAGCGCCCCTTATCACCAAAGCGCATCACAATCGCCACAGCAATACCAACGAGCACAGCAAGGCCGAGACGGTCGCCGAGTGCTGTATAGGCGCCGAAATCTATGCCGAAGGTAAACCCCAGCGAGACGAGTGCTGCGACGGTGGCAGCCATGGTAATCGAGTCGGTAAGTACGAAATCCTGGATCAGGCTGGCTGCGGCCATCATGGCCGGGTTGATGCCGAGCATTTCATATATGAGCCCCGGTCCGCCCTCACCCTTGTTGAAACGGATACCGATGGCGATGTAGCCGAGAGAAACGGATGCCGCCACGGCAATAACAAAGAGCATGGTTGGAACAATCAGGGAATATCCTACTTTTCCAAGCGCACTCTCGATGGCATAGAAAGGACTGGTCGCAGGGTCTGAAACGATCAGGCCGATGTAGGCAAAAATAGCAATCAACAGCGAGGCAAATCCGGCTTTTGACTGAGGAGTAGCTGTCTGCTTTTTTTTTGTCTTGTCCGTTTTTTGTGAAGCGTTCACAGCCGCTACTCTTTAACAGGTTCGCCAGGTACGTGAACCGTGACGACTGGGCAGGGAGCTTCTGCAATCATCGTCCTGTAGTTAGAGCCAAAAATAATCTCGCCGAGCGGCGAGCGAACCTTGAAGCCGATGACCATTTCGTCGATATCGTGATCGATTGCAAACCGCACGAGATCATCACCGGGATCGCTCTTGCGGACGATCAGGTGGATTTCATGTGGGATATTTTCTTTTTTGAGAAGAGCTTCGAGGCGATCGAGCCTGGCTCTGGCCTCTGGATTGGCAATGATGCCGTTCTTGTCAAGGGAATGCCCGACAATGGAGCTGACAACATACAGTTTGGCAGCAAAAGCCTTCGCATGTTTGATTGCAACTTTAGTTACTTCATCTGAGGTAAAGTAGAGATTGTAGCCAACAAGGATTCTTTGTTCGGTATCCGCCATATCAGTTCCCCCTGGACGAATAGTGCTTAATCGCTCATTTTTAAACGATATACTGAGTGTAACTTAACATGAATTGTTCAACTTGTTTGCCCTGGCGACATTATTATATGATCATCGTTGCTGTTTTAATGGATTATCCTCGATAATCAATCCGTCCATGAATTCACTCAGATCGCTCATTGTTTCAAGTTCACGAACCTGATGGATAATATGATCCTGCTTTTCTGTGGAGAGCACCGGTGCAACAAGGTTTTTGAATTTAAGGATGATCTCATCCCAGCTCAGAGGGTTTTCGGGGTCTCCTTTCGGATAATCGATCGCTGCACAGTATTTTTTACCATCTACAGTAACAATTTCAACATGGGCAGGCCACTTTTTTGGAAACTCTTCTTCAATTAAAGGATCTTCAACACAGTATACTCTGGACATAATTTCCTTTACCGCAGGGGATTTTATATGTTCCAGACAATACTGATCAAGAGAGGCATTGCCGTGCAGAACAGCGATAGCTGCGCCAAAAGGCATACTGAACTGAGCGTCAACTATTGAAGCAGGATTTCTTTTAAAATCAGCAGGGTCAGCTACAAGCGCAAACCCTGCCTTTAACACACTGATAGTAATCTTTTCGATTGCTTTCGCTGAAAGCTGATGTTCTTCCATTATTCTGAGAATACAATCGATGGGGCCCTGTTTGTATCGGCAGCAGGCATGGGGTTTTATGCTTGTCTTCATAACCTGATATGGTGTCCCCCAGCCTTCCAATACTTTATCAGCAGAAGAGGACGGTGAATAGGCGTGCAAAAACCCGAATTTCCCTTCAATTATGGTGTGTGGTCCGGTGAAGCCTTCTTTTGCAAGGAGCGCAGCAACGATGCCGCTGTGAGCAGACCAGCCGGCATGAAACCTTTTGGTATAGGAGCCGTCGCTGAGAAATTCCATGGACCCTGCAGCCTGACTGCCGGATATGCCGAGCGCATTTATTACCTGATCGAGGCTCAGGTGGTATAATTTGGCAGCTGTTGTTGCCGCACCAAATGTGCCACAGGTAGCCGTTGGGTGAAATCCTTGTTGATAATGGGCTGCCGGGTCAAGGGCGATACCGAGTTTGATCATTGTTTCGTAGCCGGCAACCATGGCCGCAATTAACTCCTTGCCATTGGATTTCTATGAACGGCAGCACGGGAATGTGAAATATAGCGATAAACCGGCCATGAAGATTCAGATTTCGTCCCCCTGAGTGCAACTCCCAGATAGTCAAGGAGAAGATACTTGCTTCGGTCGACGACTTCCGGATTCAAAGACTCATAGTTCAGTGCATGACACAAGTGGGCTAATTCTGATGTTGTTCCCATTATTTGTCTCCGTTTAACAGCGTGAGAAGCAAGAAGAGTTCTGGTCCATTCAATTAAAAAACTCCTGTAGTTCCGTGCTGATCATCGGTCAAATCCTTTTTTTGCCAGCCCGATAAAATGAGCGACATCTATGTCTTTCGGACAGACAAATGTGCAGGCCTGGGAGGAGTGACAACGATAGACACCGTTTTCACTATAGAGGGATTTATAGCGTTCCTCTTTTTCTTTCTCCCGGGGATCAAGAACTCTGACGATGGCCGCCAGCATGCTGTTGGGCCCGAGAAAATTTCTATGGCTGCTGAGACAGGCGGAAGCACAGCAGAAACAGTTGATGCAGCGGGTGGCATTTACATATTTCTCAAGCAAATCAGGACTTATCTGATGTTCCTCGTTCGCTCCTTTTGGGGGCTCCGGGTTAATGATGTAGGGTTTTATTGCATCCACCCGTTGATAGGCGACATCCGTATCTATGACCAGATCCCTGATGACAGGAGCAACATCAAGAGGTTCAATAGTGAAAACTGAGGTATTGAAATACTCAACAGCATTTTCAACGAGAAGTTCGCAGGAGAGAAGCGGTTTGCTGTTTATTTTCATGGAGCAGCTGCCGCATTGGCCGTGTTCACAGGAAGAGCCCCAGGCAAGGGTCGGATCCTGTTCATCGTTAATTTTCCGAAACAGGTCGACGAATCTCATGATCCTGCCGGCCTGTATTTCATATGTCTGAACCCAGCTTTTTTCTTGGTCGGGATTGTAACGATGAATATTCAAGGTCAGGTCGTAAGTGGAACTCATAATCGTTCGACTCCGGAGGATGATATCGTCTTATCAGTACTTTCTTTCAATAAAATCAAATTTTTCATAATTATCTCCACCTTCGTCAAACAGGCTTCTGTTAACGTCTCTTTTGCTCATCTGAACGGTTTCAGAATCCTCCATTGAAGCGAGCGTGTGATAATTGAACTGATCATTTCTTTCCGGGTAATCATCACGGAAATGAGCACCTCGTGATTCCGTTCTCGCCAATGCTGCCTGGCTGATCACCATTGCAACGGAAATCAGGTTGTCCAGTTCCCAGCGCTGTACGAGTTCCTGGTTAAAGCGAAGATCCGTACAGGCAAGAGCGCTGTTTTCTGAACGTTTTTTCAGTTCCCTGAGTGTATCGATTGCTTCTTTCAGTGATTGTTCCGTCCTGAACACACCGACATTGTTTGTCATTATGGAGCGCAGGGAGTTTCTGATCGGGCCGATCTGATCGGTGCCGTCTGAGGAAAGATAGCGAACGAACCTGGATTCAAACTGTGTTTTTAATACGGGTAAGGCGACTGCTGTTTTCTGCTGATCGATAGAAGAGATCACCCGTTCAGCGACGATTTTTCCCATAGTAATCAACTCGAGTATGGAATTTGTGCCAAGTCGATTGAAACCGTGAAAACTTGAAGCGGCACACTCGCCCACAGCATAGAGTCCGTCAATACAGTTCTGTTCCATATCTTCAACTTCCCCGAACTCGTTCGTTGGTATTCCACCCATATGATAGTGATTGCTGGGTCTTACCGGGCAAAGCTCTTTCTGGGGATCAAGATTTACATATCTCTTGAAAAAACTGGAAACCTCAGGAATCTGTTTGCGATGAACGTCATCAGGAAGATGTCTGAGATCTATCCAGACGTGCTGAATATTATGGTCCGGGTTTAATACGCCCCGCCCGTCCCTGATTTCCGATTCTATCGCCCGTGCTACAAGATCTCGTGGTGCAAGCTCCTTCATTTTTGGAGCATAATTGCTCATGAACGGCTCCAGTGCATCGTTTCGGAGGATACCTCCTACTGAACGCAAGGTTTCACTGGCGAGTATGCCCGGCCCGACGATACCGGTCGGATGAAACTGAACCGCTTCCGGGTCCATAACAGGAAGACCGGCCTGGAGCACCAGGGCAAGGCCGTCACCAGTGTTCTGGCGGCAGTTTGTTGTAACCTGATAGACCTGTCCACTCCCCCCTGAGGCGATAATGGTGACTTTGGCGGTTATCGTGACAAATTCACCACTTTTCTGGTTGAAAATGATACTACCGAAACAGTGTTTATCATGAATGAGAAGCTCTACAGCGATGCTCTGATTTATAAAGGTTATGCCTTTTTTAAGGGATTCTCCCCAACTGGTATCCATGATCCCCTTGCCGGTCCTGTCTGCTTCAAAGACAGCCCGGTATGCAGACGATTCACCAAAATTTCTGGTATGTCCGCCAAACGTCCGTTTACTGAGCCGCCCGTCTTTTTCACGAGAAAAATGCATCCCCCTGTTTTCCAACCAGAGGATCTGCTCCCAAGCAGATTCGCATACTTTTTTCACAACATTCTGGTCAGCGGTACAGTCTGATCCCTTCCAGGTATCAAAGGCGTGGAATAATACCGAATCGAGCGGATCTTTGGGATCAACAGCTGCAAGTCCTCCCTGGGCAGTTGAGGTGTGCGATTTCTGCGGGTGTGATACCTTGGTTACCGCGATAATGTTGGTGTCCGGCTGTTTCTCAAGTACTTCGGCAGCACAGCGCAATCCGGCCCCTCCGGCCCCGATAATAAGGATATCGCAGTCTATGGTAGCGCTCGTCTTTATAGATGTACCCATGATAAAATCCGTCAGATAGAAATGGTCATTTTAATGCCGAGGAAGGCCAGAAACGTGAACACGAAAATAATCGCAGTTGAGCAGAAGAAACGTAATTTCCCGTCGGCCATATAATCAAGTACTATGCAGATCAATCCGTAAGCGCCATGATAGAGCGCACAGATCCCAAGGCCGATATCGATGCCCTTTATGAAACCACTGCCCATGCGCGCAGTAATAATCTGGACATCTCGTCCGATTGCCGGATCAAGGTGCATGAAAAGCATATGAGCAGGTATCATCGTGAAGAGAAAAACGGCCGTAACTCGTTGCAGTTTCCAGAAAACAGAGGTCCTGCTGTGTTTCATCCTTATGGCGGTAACGATTGCCAGACAGAAACTTGCAGCAGAAAACTGAGACCAGAAAAAGAATGGAGAGACCGACTGGTTTCCCATGATCATAAACGAGGCCAGCAGCAGCAGATAAAGAACTGATATGACAATTGCGGATTTGAACAGTGCGGTATCGTTTCGATGGCCGAAAATTTCATATAAAATCAGGCGTCCACCGTTCAAGGCATGAAAAATGACGGGAATTGCTAAAAACCAATCGAAAAATCCGGGGAACATGGCTGTATACAGGTTCATCTTCTCAATGAATTTTTCCGGCGTCTGGAGCGAGGCAAGTGTCAAAACATGAAACAGCAGATAAACGGCTAGAAATATGCCACTGACTCTGTGTGCCCAGGAGATCAGATAGGGCCAGCCTCTTGCCCGAATCAGATTCTGCAATTGAAGTAACCCCGGAAACGTGGTTTGTACTTTGCCTGAAATCATGAGCTCCCTTTTCTCAAATTATGGAGACATTTGCCAATAACGTCAGCCGCGAAGAAATAATTGAAAGACGAATACAAGCTCTGCTCGCTGATCTTTTTTTCAGCGGCTCGAATGCCGTTACTGAAAAATGCCAGCTTGAAGGAAACACCTTCTCGGTCAGGTGTTCAGCGCTCGGTAGTAAGAATCCAGTGTGTATACCGCGGCCAGAGGATTGTGACCGGTGACCCTGTCTTTTACAGCCAGTACGGTACACGGCGCATCGGCATTCTTGAAAAAGAGTGAGTCGTGACCGACGCAGAGGCCCAGAAGAATATTAAACTCGGTTTTTTCCTGGTTCATCAACGCTGCCTGCAGCAGTGGATTGCACATTGTCTCTTTCTTGCCGATATCGATTCTTTCATCATCAGCCAGTTCCAGGAACTGTTTTTCAACGCCGCCGACCTTGCATATAGCGGAAACAACCGTCAGTCCTTTTGCTGAAAAAAATTTTTCAACAATCGCTGCCTCTTTCCGCAACCCCATACAGAATGCCAGTCCGATTCTCTGATAATGCATTCGGGTAATGAAATCAGAGATTTCTTCGATCCTTGGCTTGGCAGGTCGTACCCGAGCGTAGCCTAAATCACGGTTAGAATAGCCGTCTTTTTCCTGAAGACTTGCCTGTCTGGCAAATTCGAAAAATCCGCCATCTTTGTACTTTTCTTTGGTTTTCGTACTGATTGTCTGATGATGAACTGTCGGGCAGTTAGACGGGTATCGGCCCCCTTCCATCTTGCAGATTCTTTCAGAAATTTTGATAGAACATCGTGCACATTGGGAATAATTGTTGTCGTCCATAGCGTCTCCTTGTGTCGACAAGCCATTGATTAACAGAATAATTTACCGTGATAACCTGGTATTTATTGGGAAATCGACCCTGCATAGCGGCTATCTGTCGGTAAAAATACTATTTGTGTTTCTTTGACAATAGATTATATATCGTTGATTATAAACGAAAAGAGCTTGTTATAAAAGACAATAGCACCATCAAGACCGGTATTTTAAAAGCGGGTTCTGCCGGGTGGCTGAATAATCCCAAGAGAGTGAAACAATGATTACGATTAATGAAAACTACGACAAACTGCAGGCTTCCTACCTTTTTTCAAATATTGCCGGAAGAGTCTCAACCTACCAGAGCAATAATCCAGACAAGTCGATTATAAAGCTGGGAATTGGAGATGTTACAAAGCCTTTGCCCAAAGCCTGCATTGCTGCCTTTCACCGGGCAGTAGATGAAATGGGGGATGAAAAAACATTCCGTGGTTACGGTCCTGAACAGGGGTATGATTTTTTACGCGAGGCCATCGCAGCACATGATTTTAAAAAAAGAAATGCAGCGATTGACGCGGATGAAATATTCATCAGTGACGGGGCAAAATGTGATACCGGAAATTTTCAGGAATTGTTCAGTAACAACAGTATCATTGCCATACCTGACCCCGTCTATCCTGTTTACCTTGATACCAACGTTATGGCCGGAAGAACAGGGACATACAGCGACGGACGCTACCAGGGTGTGGTGTATCTTGAATCGACAAAAGATAATAACTTCGTACCGGCACTTCCGACTGTGCCGGTGGATCTTATCTATCTCTGTTTTCCAAACAACCCGACAGGCTCGACAGTTTCTAAAGATGACCTCAAGGCCTGGGTGGATTACGCGAGGGACAACAGGGCACTGATTCTTTTCGATGCAGCCTACGAATCGTTTATCAGAGATGAATCCTTACCGAAGACGATATATGAAATTGATGGCGCTCAGGAAGTTGCGGTAGAGTTCCGATCTTTTTCCAAAAGCGGCGGTTTTACCGGAACGCGTTGCGCCTTCACCGTTGTTCCGAAGGCCTGCATGGTGTATGACAGCCATGGCACGTCCCATTCTCTCCATGCCTTGTGGAACAGGCGCCACTGCACCAAGTTCAATGGTGTCTCCTACCCAGTACAGCGGGCGGCAGAAGCACTCTACAGCCAGGAAGGCAGGCGGCAGGCAATAGAGCTGGTTGATTATTACTTGAAGAATGCTCAATTGATCAGATCCGAGATCAATGCCCTTGGCTTTGATTGTGTCGGGGGCGACAACTCGCCGTATATATGGATCGACGGAAAGAGCGATTCCTGGAAATTTTTTGATCTGCTGCTGGAAAAAGCGGGTGTCGTGTGTACGCCCGGTGCAGGTTTCGGCAAATGCGGGGAAGGATATATCAGGCTGTCGGCGTTTAATTCGTATGAAAATGTTCGTACTGCGATGCAGCGTATCAGGCAGGCACTGGCTTAATCATATCTTAATAAGCGTTTCAAGCCGGCTGATTTTTCAGATTGTTGCCGGCTTGAAACTGATTTTCTCTTCGATCCCTTCCATTTCAGTTATACTGTTGACAGCCATATTCTCGTTTAACCATTCGAGGACGCCGTTTACCAGTCTTTCAGGTGCAGAAGCCCCGGCGGTTATCCCGACACTTTTTACACCAATGAGCCAGGAAGGTTCAATATCACGCCAGTCGTCAATGAGATAGCTTTTTCCTCCAGCGTTTTCGGCTACCTCCCTGAGACGGTTTGAATTGGAGCTGTTCTTTGAGCCAACGACAAATATCACATCCGTTTTACCGGCAAGAAATTTCACTGCATTCTGGCGGTTCTGAGTGGCATAACAAATATTTGAGGTGAGCGGCCCCGTGATGCCGGCAAAGCGTTTTTCGAGCACAGTGCGGATACCGGCAATATCCTCCTGGCTCAAGGTTGTCTGGGTGACGTAGGCAACTTTTTCAGGATCTCTAACAGCGACTGTCTCGGCCTCGCTGATATCGGCAACCACATGAACGTTTTTAGCAACCCGTCCGGCAGTTCCCTCGACCTCGGGGTGTCCGTGATGGCCGATAATGATGACGTCGAATCCCTGGTGATGATACTTCTCAACCATGCGGTGTATGCTTGTTACCAGCGGACAGGTTGCATCGATTGTTTTCAATCCAAGTTCCCGGGCTCTGTTTTCTATTTCAACGGAAACACCGTGTGCACTCAGGATACAGATATCGCCACGGGGGATTTCAGAGAGCTCAATAACAAATCTGGCACCACGCTCCTCAAGTTCTGAGATAACATGCCTGTTGTGGACAATTTCATGGAGAACGTGTACCGGAACGGGTCCTTTCTGAAGGGCAAGATTCACCGTTTCAATGGCCCGCACGACACCTGCACAAAATCCCCTCGGAGAGGCAAGAATAATATCAATTTGCTGTTTCATGAAGGATATCAAGAGGTTTGTTAAACGAGATCTGCTGCTGTCTGAAGAGCGTCTGCTGCGGCCAGTATCCTGACCGCAGCAGGTATCAGCTGTTTTCAGATCGTATGAAAAATCGTTAAGAGACCTATTGGGTGACGATTTCAGGTCCCATCATCGCATACGGAAGCAGTGTCGACAGCCAGGGGATATAGGTAACCAGAATAAGAAACAGCATCAGCACCATCACAAACGGCATTGCCGCACGTACTACCTGGGCGAGACTCATTCCGGTAATTCCCGATGTGACAAAGAGATTCAGACCGATCGGCGGAGTGATCATGCCGATTTCCATATTGACAACCATGATGATTCCGAGATGGATCGGGTCTATGCCGAGTTCCATCGCAATCGGAAAGACCACAGGAGCAACGATGACTAGCAGCCCGGATGGCTCCATGAACTGTCCACCGATGAGCAGCAGTATGTTAACTGCAATAAGAAATGTAAACCAGTTAAAGCCGACCCCGAGCATCCACTCCGTCACTTCCTGGGGGATGCGCTCAGCAGAGAGGGTGTGCGCGAAAAGCAGCGCATTAGCGATGATGAACATCAGCATGACCGTGGTTTTTGTTCCTTCCAGCATGACTCTGCGGGTCTCTGAGCCGAGCAGGGCCGGGAAAAACAGCTTGACCAGCAGCCACAAATTTCGGCGCCAGACAATCAGACCGGCAGCAAAACAGCCGGCAACAGACAATTGTACCTTTTTCCCCTGTCGCAGGTAGTAGAAAACCATGATAACAAGGCCGATGACGCAGCCGAGTATGACCCGGTCACTGGTCTTCACAGTTTCAGACTGGGCGGTGGCGAAGAAGGACAGGATCATCCAGAACAGAAAAAAGGAAACGCCGAAAACCGATCCGCTAAAGCCGATTCTGGCAGCCTTTGAATCATCAGGCATTATCCAGGGGGTTTCTTTGAGCGGCCCCATGTCACGGTATATAAACAATGCGACCAGAATGGAGTAGACAGCGGCAACGACCGCAGCTTCTGTGGGCGTAAAGACCCCGCCATAAATGCCGCCCATGATAATTACGATGAGAAACAGGCCCCAGCTTGCTTCTTTTGCGCCGTCAAACAGGGCACCAAACCCCTTCCAGTCTTCTGCCGGCAGGTTTTTCACCTTGGCGACAATATAGATCGTCAGCATCAGCATTCCGCCTGCCAGCAGTCCCGGGATAACGCCTGCAAGAAACATGCGGCCGACCGAGACATCAGTCGAAGCGGCGTAAACGACCATGACGATCGACGGTGGAATGAGGATCCCCAGGGTACCGGCATTGGCTATGATGCCCGAGGCAAACTCCTTGGAATAACCAACCTGTCTCATGCCGGCAATGGCGATGGTTCCGATGGCCACAACGGTTGCCGGAGAGGAACCTGACAGGGCTGCAAACATCATGCAGGCGAGAACTGAGGCCATTGCCAGCCCGCCCTGAAAATGACCGACACTGGCAATGGCGAAATTTATCAGCCGCTTGGCAACGCCGCCGGTAGACATGAAGGACGAGGCCAGCACGAAGAACGGGATTGCCAGCAGCGTGTAATGCTGCCCGGCTCCGAACAGGGAGATGGCAACCGACGTCAGCGAGTCGTGTGAGAAAAACGCAATAAACAGTATTGAAGATAAACCGAGTGCAATTCCTACCGGAATGCCGATAAAAAGCAGACCAAGCACCAGTGCAAACAAGATCAATGATTCCATAATAGCTCCCCTGGTAAACCTAGTCTTTTAATATGTCTTTATTCTCTGCAACGAGTTCCTGGGCTTCATGTGCACTGATCAGCATCTTTCTTTTCCCCTGGTAAATCTGGATAAATGCCTGCAGCGAACGCAGGGAAAGCATAGCAAGGCTGACAGGCAGAACAAGAAGGACAATCCACCGGTGTATGCGTGGCTGCAGATCAAACATTTCCTGCATGAAGAGAGGATAGCGGAGCTCTTCTGAACCGATTCCGACTTTGTACATTTTTGACCAGTATTCGATGGCACCACCCTTGATCGGAATGTCAAGATTCGTCATGTCGACGAGCGAGGCAAGCCATATCGAGTCGAGCAGCAGCAGGCCATAGGCCATCGCTGCGGCTGCACCGAAAAGGGAAAGCATTTTGGACAGTTTGTCGGGAACGGCGTTAAGCAGGATGTCTACCCCGAGATGGAGACCGATTTTAATACCGTAACTCATGCCCAGCAGGATGAGCCAGGAAAAGGCCACGGTATTGAACTCAAGAGCCGCAGCCCAGCCGGTATTGAATCCGTAGCGGGCAATAACCTGTCCGAAAGAGACCAGCATGATGGAGGTGATAATAAGTACAAGTACATTTTCCTCTGCGCTGGCCATAAATTTCGGAAACAGTTTCTCAAGCGCCACGATGACAAGGATGAATATCAACAGATAAATGTGTGGCCAGTAAGCAGCCATAGGGGCCTCCCTGTAACTCGAGAACAAGGGAGCGCGGGTTCACACACCAAGGTTATTACCGGTGTGACCCCGCGCCTGTTTTTAGGACATCTGGATATCAGGAATTTGCTGCAGCGTCGATCAGGTCTGCACCAATCTCTTTCTCAAATTGTTTCCAGACCGGCTTCATGGTTTCAACCCATATTTTACGCTGTTCCGGAGTTAATTCGTTGATCTTGCCACCTGAATTTATGATGTTCTGTTTATTTTTCATTTCAGCGGCTTTGACACTGAGGTTTGCTTCCTGGGTGACGGCATCACAGATTTCCAGAAACTTGGCTTTGACATCAGGCTTCAGGCTGTCCAGGAAATCAGTTGAGGTCATGAACAGATAGGCCAGCAATTGATGATTTGTCTCGGTTGTGCTGTCCTGTACCTCAAAGAATTTCTTGGTATAGATATTGGACCAGGTGTTTTCCTGTCCATCTACAACACCGGTCTGCAGGGCACCATACACTTCGGCAAATGCCATCGGCTGCGGGGATGCGCCCATGGCGGATATCATCGCCTTGGCAACATCAGAGGTCTGGACACGGAACTTCAGTCCATTAGCATCCTCGGGAACGAGCAACGGTTTGTTGGCTGAAAAATATTTCATACCCGACATCCAGTAGCCGAGTCCGACAAAACCGATATCGCTCATCTCGTTGAGAAGGTCTTTTCCGGCTTTAGACTTGGTGAAATTGATTGCATGATCCATATCGGCGAAGATAAAGGGCAGATCAAAAACGCCATATTTTCTCGTGTATGAACCAAACTTGGACAGTGATGGTGCAAGCATCTGCACATTACCGGTGAGGAGCGCTTCAAGCTCTTTACTGTCTCCGTAAAGCGTGGAGTTTGGATACACCTCAACACACATGATGCCGTTCATTTCCTCGTTAACCCGTTTGGCCAGATTATTAGAGGCGACGACTTTTGGATGGGTTGTTCCACCGGTTACATGACTCAACTTGGCAACAATCTCGCCATCGTCACATTGGGCAATTGCATTGTTTGTCGACAGGAACAATGCCAATGCAGAAAAAGCTACCAGGGTACTTTTTACCATTGATTTCTTCATAAGACAGATTCTCCAGTACTGAGATTGATCTATTGTTTTGCAGAAGAATGCGTATCGGAATGATAGCCATTCGAACAAAACGTCTTGGCAGGTAGTTAGCAGATTTAATGCCAGAAACCGAATGCTCTATTTTTTTTTGATAACAGTCTGAAACCTTTAAAATTTAACCCGAACTATGAAAAATATTCTAGCGAAAAGTGGCGGTTTTACGCCAAAATCACAGGAGGTTCGGCGAAGAATCGCCAACGCAATCCCTGAAGGTGACAATCTGATTTTCCGGGAAAAGATGATAGCGCTATTTATAATCGCTCTTGTCAAGTCCGTGTTTTTTCATTTTATCCGAGAGTGTTTTCCGTGGAATTGAAAGGATCTGCATGGCGTGTTTGATAGATCCGTTGCACGAGGTGAGTGCCTGTTCTATGAGGCTTCTCTCGAAAAGTTCAATCTGTTGAGGAAGGCTCCGTGCTTCAAACCTGCTCGCCCAGGACATCAATTCACTTATCGACCAGTTGTTCTGCTCGCCCAGCAACACATAGCGTTCTGCAACATTGCGCAGTTCCCTGACATTGCCCGGCCAGTTGTACGCCATCAGTGAGTTCATCTGGCTGCTGTCGGGGAGAGGAACCTCCTGCTGGTAACGATGTGCTGCGACCAGGACGAAGTGATGGAATAAAAGAGGAATATCGTCACGTCTTTCACGCAGCGGGGAGATCCTCAGGCAGACAACATTGAGGCGGTAGTAGAGGTCTTCTCTGAATTTATCCTGTTCGGAAAGTTCCTTCAAATCCGCCTTGGCTGCAGCAACGACTCTCATATCGAGGCTTATCAGCTTGTTTGAGCCGATTCGTTCAAAAGTCCTTTCCTGAAGGATACGCAGGAGATGAACCTGAACGTTTTTAGGCATTGATTCAATTTCATCAAGCAGAAGCGTGCCGCCGTTGGCGAACTCGAATCTGCCGATACGACGTTCTTTGGCATCGGTAAATGCGCCTGCCTCGTGGCCAAACAGCTCACTTTCAATAAGATTCTCTGAAACAGCACCACAGTTAACCGCCACAAAGTTCTTGGTTCTTCTCCGGCTCTGCTCGTGAAGAGATCTGGCAACAAGCTCTTTTCCCGTCCCGGTTTCTCCGACTATCAGGACATCGGCCCCGCTGTCGGCAATTCCGCTTATCGTTGACCTGAGCTTCTCCATTACATTGGTTTTCCCGATTATTCTCGGCCCCGGAGTCTTCTGAACTTCTATCTCCCGTCTGAGTTCCCGGTTTTCCAATGTAAGCGCCCGTTTTTCAAGTGCGCGCTGCACCGTTTTTACCAGTCGCTCAGCTGAATAGGGTTTTTCTATAAAGTCGTAGGCGCCGTCGCGCATTGCCTGCACGGCAGTCGAAATATCTCCGTGACCGGTAATCAGGATAACCGGTAGGTCTTTATCCAGTCCATTGATGTAATTAAGAAAATCCAGACCGTCCATGTGCGGGAGACGGATATCGCAGACAACAGTACCGGGCCAGTCCCGGTCAATGTAAGGCATGGCTGATTCGGCACTTTCAAAACAGGACACCGATATATCGGCGAGCTCCAGTGTCTGGGTATTGGCCTGCCTGATATGCTTCTCGTCGTCGATGAATATTACGTTATGTTTCGTTGCCATTGGTTTTTAATACAGCAGCGAGCGATATCGTGAATCTCGCCCCGCTTTGACTTGATTCGGCCCTTATTGTGCCGTTCATTTCTTTGATGATTCTTTCTGTGATGGTGAGCCCCAGCCCCAGCCCCTGTCCCGATGGCTTGGTTGTGAAAAACGGTTCAAAAATATGGGCAAGGTGATCGTCAGAAATACCGGCCCCGCTGTCGATTATCGAAATCTCAACAAACCGCTGCTGCACTATCGCCTGTATGGAAATGGATTTTGTCTGCCGGTTTTCCACTGCATGTATCGCGTTGCTGAGCAGGTTGACGATAACCTGCTGAATGAGGACCTGGTTGGCAACAGCTTCAAGATTTTCAGGCTCGATAGTAACAGTTATCATAATATCATTTCGCTTAATTGTCGGTGCCAGTATTTCCAGGGCCCCGTCAATCGCTCCATGAACAGGAACCGTGTCAAGCTTGCCACTGGTTTTTCGCGAGAAGATCTTCAATTGTTTTCCCAACTGGGCCATGCGCTCGGTAAGCTCGCTGATCTGTTCCATATTCCAGATAGCTTCCTTGTTCCTCCCCTTCAGCAACAACTGTCTGCTGTTGTCAGCGTAACTCCTTACAGCTGAAAGTGGTTGGTTGAGCTCGTGATTGATCCCGGCTGACAATTGTCCAAGTGTGGCCAGCTTTGCGGCATGCACGAGCTCTGATCGTGTCAGTTTCAGTGCGGCCTCGGTGTTTTTTCGATCCTGGATCTCTTTGAGCAGTTTCCGGTTTGATTCGGTAAGTTCACTGGTACGTTCAGAAACCCGTGATTCAAGTTGCTCATTTACCTCCTGTAACGCTCGTCGTGACTGGATTTCTATTTTTTTCAACTCTGCAAGGCGTTTGCGGCGCTGAACGAGCATAATCAGCAGTAGATAGGTGATCAGTATACCCGTTCCGACAAGAACATTTATCTCCAGAAGCTTTCGCCTGATAGGCCGTATATCGGACAGCACCCGGACATCCCAGCCTGCCTCAATCATGTGTTGATTCTGTTGCAGGTAGGTTTTTTTCGCTCCGTTATCCAACACCATGTTAATAACACTCCCATAGTCGTATTTTTCAATTAACTTTGTCGGCAGCGGTTCCAGCGAGGAATTGGGATAACGTTTGCTCTTTAAAATAATTTCCTTGGTGAAAGAATCGATTGCTCCAAAGGTTTTAAACCGCCAATCAGGATTGGTGGTGAGGAATATGACATTGTCCGGATCAGTTACCAAAAATGCCTGGTCGTGATAGCCCCATTTTTTTTCGACTTCGTCGATGTTGATCTTCACGACAACTGCGCCGAGTATCTCTTTTGCTTTTTTGACCGGGTAGGCGAAATAGTACCCTCGCTTGATAGATGTGGTCCCGAGCGCAAAATAACGCCCCAACTGCCCTTTTATCGCTTGCTGAAAATAGGGACGGTAACTGAAATTTCGACCGATAAAAGGGCGCTCAGCCTGCCAGTTACTGGCTGCGATAGTCAACCCTTTCATATTCATCAGGTAAATATCAGATGCTTTGAAAATTTCGTTAATTTTTTCAAGATACCTGTTGAGAATATCCACCTGGCCAGGTTCGCTCTCGTTCTGCATAAAGGTTACCAGCTGTTCATCACGGGCGAGCAGCTCCGGCAGACTTTCATATTTCTCAAGGACGCCTTTGAGATAGGTGGCAAAAAGCTCTATTTTAATCGCATTCTGGCGCGAATATTTGATCAACTCATTTTTATAGGTAATCGCAGACACGCCAAGAAGCACAGCAGCCATCACGTTAAAGACGGCGACCCACCCTCCTACCGAGCGCAGCGATAAATACCTGGTTATTTCCATGGAAAACAAGAACCTCAAGAAACGTTTTTCAGTACAGCCATTTATCTAGTCTCAATGTTTTCCTTATCGAGTGCTCGTTTCACGGACGCAATGGAAACTTCCTTTCGATGAAAGATGCCTGCCGCAAGAGCAGCATCAGCCCGCGTTTTGTTGAAGAGATCAACAAAGTGTTCAGGTTTTCCGGCACCGCTTGAGGCAATAACAGGGATGCAGACCTTTTCCTTGACATGGTTGATCAACTCGATATCAAAACCACTGTTCGTTCCGTCTTTATCAATGCAGTTTAAGAGAATCTCTCCAGCACCCAGTTTTTCGCAGACAGTCGTCAGTTCGATGACGTCAACATCTCTTCCTTCGCGCCCCCCTTTAACGGTGCACTGGTACCAGCAGTATTTTTCTCCTTCAGGGCCTTCAGAAGCAGTTTTTATGGTGTGATGGTGCGTCGCTTCTGGATTCTTGACATATACCCTTCTGGGATCTACAGAAATAACAACCGCCTGGGCACCGTAGACCTGGGAGATGAGTTCTATAGAGCTTGCCCCGGTCTTCTTTTCGGTCAAGAGATAGTCCTCTGTGGCATAGACTGCATCGCTGCCGATGGAAATCTTGTCAGCTCCGGAGCGAAAATACGCGGCGGCAACGTCAAGGGCGCTGTAAAAATTGCCATCGGCATCGGTAAATTCCCTGATGCCGCCGCCGATGGTCAGGGGTACGAAAACATTTTCCGAGGTCTTTTTCAGAACCTCGATCATTGGCTGGTCTGAGAGGGGAAAGTCTCGAAAGCCGGTAATGTTCAGAAAAGTGATCTCATCGGCACCCTCTTCAAAGTAACGCCTGGCTAGGTCAACTGGCATGCCGAGATTCCGTACTTCCCCCTTTTCCCGGACATCATATTGATCACCTTTGGTCACCACCAGATCACCATCATCATTGCTGCGGACATCAAGACAGGCGATAACTCTTTTGGAAAGAGATGTTTTTTTGCTGTTGTCAATCGCTCTCTTCCCAGGCAGTTCAAGGCATTCATTTGAAAGAAAATTGTTGAGGATGGACAGGCCGGCTCTACCGCTTTTTTCCGGGTGAAATTGCAGCGCTGCAACATTTCCACGGCAGATGCCTGAAACAAAGCGTGCTCCGTAATCTGTGGTAGTCATCAGCCAATCCTCAGACAGTGTTTCTTCCGGGACCTGATAGGAATGGACAAAATAAAGTTTTTCGTCTTGATAGTCCCTGAACAGGGTACTATCCTTGTGCTGTCTGATGCCGTTCCAGCCTATGTGCGGCACACTCAGCTTTGTTCCGGTAAACCGCCGTACCTGCCCCGGCAGGATACCGAGTCCGTTCACCCCTGGAGACTCCTCACTTCCCTCAAAAAAGGCCTGCAGGGCAACGCAGATGCCAAGAAACGGTCTGTTTTCACGGATTCGAGTGATAAGCGCTTCCCTATAGCCGTCTTTTACCAGCTGCTCCATGACCAGGCCAAAACTGCCGACACCTGGGAAAATCAGTTTGTCTGCGTATAATATATCTTCAGGGTTGGAAGCGTCTCTGATCTCGTAACCGAGCTTTTTGACTGCATTTCTGACACTTCTGACATTTCCAGCACCATAATCCAATAACGTTACCATTGCTTTGTTTCCATCAAAATTTTAAGCTCTACCCCGGTAGCTCACTGTTCTGCTTGACCACTCGAATTCCTGGTATAAAGAGAGAGCTTCACCGCTGGTGATTACTTCCTGCCTTTCTGGTACCATGACTGAAAGTTTTGTCATAGAGTTTTGATTCTGCTTTGAGACCGGAATCACCGAAGACTGAACCAACACAGATGATTGCGGTCTTGGTTACGCCTTCACGTCTGACTTTTTCAGCAATGGTTTCAAGCGATCCCGATATGATTTTCTGATCAGGCCAGGTTGCTCTCTGAACGACGGACACCGGTGTCGTAGTAGAGTAGCCACCCTTGACAAGATCTTCAACTACCCCGGAAATCATGCCGACAGAAAGAAAGACCATCATGGTTGCCCCATGTGAAGCCAGCAGATCGAGTCGTTCCTGTTCCGGCACCGGCGTCCTTCCCGCTTTTCTTGTTATGATTACCGTCTGGGTCAATTCAGGAAGCGTGAGCTCCACTCCAAGAGCTGCCGCCGCTCCGAAAGCCGACGTGACACCAGGTACTACCTCATAATCAATTTGCAGTGACTGAAGGCGCAGCATCTGCTCCCTTATCGCCCCGTAGAGGGACGGGTCCCCGGTATGAACCCTGGCGACGATATCGCCTTTTTCAACACTTTCCGAGATAAGATTGATTATCTCGTCAAGATGCAGTCCGCTTGAGTCATGCAGATCAGACGTATTCGAGGCGAACAGCTCCCTGTTGACGAGACTGCCTGCATAGATAATGCGATCCGCGGTATCAATGACTTTTTTACCGCGGAGGGTGATCAGGTCTGGGGCCCCGGGACCTGCGCCGATAAAAAACACTTTTCCTTTTCTAACGCTTTTACTCATGGCAGCGAACAGCTTGGATAATATGAATTGGATTAAATTGAACCTGTTGTGACGGTGGATGGGTATACCTGCTTGTTGAGACGACGCTTACGCTTACACGATAGCCGGATCGGTAGAACAGCTCCGGTGCAGTTTCTATCGTTTCCTTGATGACTGCGGTTATAACGATACGCTCTGCACAGAGATTTTTATCGCTGATATACGTTATGATCTCGGACAGCGCCCCGCCGCTGCCGCCGATGAATATGCAATCAGGGGCAGGCAGCATTCCAAGGATATCCGGAGCCCTGCCATGATGAATGGAGATATTCCAGCATTTATAATGATTTCTGTTGGCGGTGATGTTGTCGATTTCCTGCTGTTTCTGTTCGACGGCATAGACCGATAACCCGGGTTTGGACAGTGCAGCCTCAATGCTGACAGAACCTGAGCCTGCGCCAATATCCCAGAAAACACCGTTTGCAGGGAGTCTCAGGGCGTGAATGACTGCCGCTCTTACTTCATTCTTGGTTATGAGCCCCCGGCTGTGCCTGATTTCATCTTCATGGAGCCCGAAACCGTATGGGGTTTCATGAGTATTTCCTGTCCTTAAAAGAATTAGACAGTTGGGCTGTGCAAAGGTTTTCCGGGAGATTGCCTGCAAGGAACCAGAACAGAGTTTTTCATTCTTTGTCCCCAGTTTTACGCCGATATACATTCTGTATTTGTTCTGCTCCTCTGTTGGTAAAAGTGAAATCAGGTGTCCGGCGATTTTTTGAGGAGAATTAGTCTGGTCTGTGAGGATGAACAGTTTACTGCAGTGCAGAAATTTGTTCAAATCGGAGAAAGGTCTTCCATGAAGACTCAGAAACGTTGCATCATTCCATGGTATAGCAAAACGTGCACAGCATATTTGCAATGAAGAAAGCGCCGGCAGAAAGACAATATCCGTATCTGGAAATCGGTTTGTCAGCATTTTCCCAAGACCAAAAAACAATGGATCGCCGCTGGTGAAAATCAGCACTGAGCGTGAGCAAATGATATTGGAAATGGAGTCAAGGGCTCTGGAGACCGGGGCGATGGGAATCCACTGTTTTTCACCCCGGCCGACTCTAATGTACTTTTGCAGCCTTTCAATAACTGATTCAGAGGCTACAATTGCAGAACACCTTTCAATATGTTCATCAATATGCGCGGCCGGCAACTCATCCCCGACAATACCGATGACAATAATTACAGACTTATCCATAGTGACTCTCTACACCGTGCACAGCAACCTTCCGGAACCGTGGACAAGATGAATAGATACGGGTAGTTCGGCCAGTGATTCATAATAGTCTTTTGCCTGTCTGCACGTCCACCTCACAAGCTCGGTCTCTTCTAAATCCAGGAGCCGATCGAGTACTTCCCGGGCGGTATTGGCATCCTCAAGGGCTGCCAGCAGATGATTGGGTATACCGTGTTCCCGGAAAAAGCCAATAATCGCAGGAATTTCAAGTGCGCCATGGCGAACGTGGGTCTGGGGAATTTTCATAGCCCCCTTGAGAAGTTTAGCCCACATGGTTGCCATGTGTATTCTCCGGTAATTGTGACCATGGGTTTGCTTTAAGGCAAACTCAAGATAATCTCCCATCATTACGAGTGCAACATCTGAAAACCCAAGATGGACCTGAACACATTTTTCAGATGAACGCCCGGTTGACAGAATAATTTCCTTGATTCCGGCAGCAGAGGCGACATTCATACATGAAGAAATTGTTGCCGTCCAGGCCTCAGCAGAGAGAGGCTTGACGATTCCAGTGGTACCAAGAATCGATATACCGCCGACAATTCCGAGTCTTTTGTTCAGGGTCTTTTCAGCAAGCTCTTTTCCCTGTGGCACGCTGATAATTACATCAATCCTGGAGTTAACCGGCTGTCGTGCCTCACTGATTGCCTCTTTTACCGCCTCGGTGATCATCTCAAGCGGTACCGGGTTGATGGCCGGCTGACCGACTGCAACAGGAAGCCCGGGTCTGGTGACCGTTCCGACCCCATGACCGCCGCTGATGCGGATCTGTTCATCACCATCGTAAATGGCAGGTGGTGTGGCGTGTACGGTTGCCGAAATCACAGCTTTATTGGTAACGTCGGGGTCATCGCCGGCGTCCTTGATAACATCTGCTTGGGCTTCGTTTCCGCTGAGAGCGGTTCGGACGATATCAAACGTCACCCGGCTGTTATCCGGAAAAGGAATGGTAATCTTGGAAATGTGCTCACCGCTGAGCAAAACTGTGGCAGCCGCTTTAGCAGCAGCTGCAGCGCAGGCTCCTGTAGTATATCCTGAACGAAGTTTTTTCATTATAAAACAGAAAAGCCGCAATCCTTAAAGGACGCGGCTTTTTAGCCTTACCAGCAGTATTTACGTTACTTCGGGTTTATATCTGTACTCAACTGAGATCAATGGTCGGGACGAGAGGATTTGAACCTCCGACCCCAGCGTCCCGAACGCTGTGCTCTACCAGACTGAGCCACGTCCCGATTGCAGTCGTGAAAACCTGTCTATAAATTAATCTGCTTGGAAATTCATGCTAAAGAACTTAGTTGATAGCATCTGAAAGCTTGCTACCAGCTTTGAACTTCGCAACTTTTTTGGCTGGAATCTTAATGGACTTTCCTGTTTGAGGATTTCGTCCGGTACGGGCTTCCCGCTTGGAAACAGAAAATGTACCAAAGCCGACCAGGGTGACTTTATCACCTTTTTTAAGCGCATCCGCTACTGCTGCAAGTGTTCCGTTCAGAGCTTTTTCTGCTGCTGCCTTGCTAATGTCGGCTGCCCCTGCGATGCTTTCAATCAGTTCCTTTTTGTTCATGAATTCCTCCCTGCTGATTTCTATTCTTGTCTCTATAACAGGCGCTACCGCACTGTTACCTTTCTCCTAGCGTTGATGCTTTAATCAAAGTCGAACAAATTGTCAAAGAAAAAACGCCTTACTTTCGTGTTGCAATTTTCCTGCCTTATCAGTCTACAATCCTTTATATATGGGCTTTTGCAACAGTAAACTCGGACAGCATAATTTAATCACCGGCCATAATCAAGATTTAAATCGTAGAAAAATGTGATAAAGCGTTTTTTTCCCCCGCTTTTATCTTGTGCGAGGACACGACTAGAGCGCGTGAACCCCACTCATGGCCTTGATAATAGGTAACAAATCAGTACTACAGGGTGGCTTTTTCTGTAACAACTGAAAAACCTGGCGATTTGTGTAATAATTAATAATTAACAACTCAATAGAGTGAACTGCAGTGCATTATGCAGCGGTATTTGTTTTTCCAGGACCGGGAAGGAGCTCTACCGGTTCACCAAGCAGAAAACTGCCTTTTCCAATCCAGTCTTTCAATGTGGTTGCAATTTCCCGCGCTTTTACTCTGCTTGACAGCGGTGCTGTCTTCACCTTCCTGCCGTTAACGGTGATTATACCGCTTTTAAGCTGTGCGTAGCTGACCTCGCCAAACGTCTCACCAATATTATTGGTGTAATTGTGCCCATAATCCACCACCTGGGTGAACAGCTCGTCATCACTAACCCCGGTATAGGCGGCGATTTCTTCATTTAAAATGGGTATAGGAACCCCGAGGCCGACGGCAAGGCTGTTTCCGTATCCGAGGATGGACAAACCTTTGATCCACTGGTGGCTCATCTGTTTCAAGTCACCTTGTACCATCATTGTTCCGGACGGGCGCCGGGGTGCTCCACCGGGCGTCCTCTCTGTATCGGGGTTGTGCTGAGTTCCACGCCAGGTGACGTAGCCTATTGCTCCCCCGAGAAAGATACGGGTACCGATACCAATGGTTTTATAGAGTGGATCGTTGAACAGCGGACTTAACTCCCCGGCACTGCAGTAGGTAGCATTTTTCCCATCAGGCTGCAGCATGCCCATATAGGTGTATACGACCTTGTCGGTCATGTTGATAGCGCAATTGTAGTTCTGGTAACCGTTCCTCGGGTTGCAGAGTACAGCCGATGGCAGGTCCTGGAGGTAAATATCTTTTTTTAATTTTCTTGCAGCATAACAGTCAGTTCCATAGGCTTTTGCTTCAAGAAAGACTTTTTTTCCCTTGAGCAGGTCTTCTATAACGTGTCCGCCGCCATACTTGAACTCACCTGGATAGATCTTGTTCAGTGGATCATCTTCGCTTGGTTCCGTTGCACCAAGGTAGGCGTCAACGGCCGCAAGCCCTGCATAGGCAGGAACTTTGTTGAGCCATACTTTCGAGGTCTTTATGGTCGGTGTCATCTGGCCGATGTTGATGAATGCCCCGGAGGAACACATCGGAGCAAAGGTGCCGGTAGTCACTACATCAATTTTTTGAGCAGCTTGTTGAGGACCGTGCTTTTTGACGATTCCAACCATCTCCTCGGCGGTAACGACGACAGCCAGGCCGTTTTTAATTTTCCGGTTGATCTCGGCGTATGTTTTTGAAATCTTCTGCTGAGCCATCTCTTGAGAAATCCCTGTCTTGAGGTTTTGATAAAAAGTTTCATAAAATGATTGAGTAATCGTAATATGAGCCTATAGTGCAGTTTTATACCAAGCTTTTACCGCTTGACATACATTTTTCTATCTCATAGAAGTATATACCTTTTTCTCATCCAGCTTTTTTTGACTCAATACGTATACCCCGACGACGCCATGACCGTAGATAAAAAACCTGAACTAATTGATATCAGGACAAAAATAGACAATATTGATAACGATATCCTCGAACTACTGAAAACCCGTATTCAATACGCCAAGGACATCGGCAAGCTGAAGGAAGAAGGTAAGCGGGCAAAGTGGGATCCGCTCAGGGAACGGGAGATTTACGAACGACTTGTTTTGAAAAATCACGATATTTTTCCTGAAAAGGCACTCAGATCTATTTTTCATGAAATCATCACCACCTGCCGACTTTCCCAGAAAAAACAGGAGATTTCCTACCTCGGACCGGAGGCTACTTTTACTCATCTGGCCGGAGTAAAATACTTTGGGCATTCTGCCGAATATAAGGCGCTTGAGTCTATTGACGATGTTTTTGCAGAAGTTGAAAAAGGTAGAACCGCCTACGGCATTGTTCCCGTTGAAAACTCTATTGAGGGCGCTGTTTTTTCCACCCTTGATTCATTTATGAAATACAAGGTAAAAATCTGCGGTGAAGTTCGGCTCGCCATATCGCACAACCTGGTCTGCCGCTCCGGTAACATCGAGGATATCCAAACCGTTGCCTCCCATGCTCAACCTCTTGCCCAATGTCGCGACTGGCTCAGAGCCAATCTTCCTGCGGTGCCCACCCTGCCGGTCTTTTCTACCGGGGCCGCCGCGCAGATGGCCGCAAACAACCCAAATATCGGGGCTATAGCATCATCACTTGCAATCAAGACTTACGAACTGCAGGTCGTTGTCAAAGGCATTGAAGATTATCGCGGAAATACTACCCGGTTTCTGGTCCTCGGGCCAAAATCTCCGGAATACAGTGGTGAGGACAGAACCTCGCTATTGATCGGCACCATGGACCGGCCCGGGGCATTAAACGAAATTCTCACGGTTCTGTCCGAAGAGTCCATCAACCTAGCCAAGATCGAATCCCGCCCGATCAAGGGTAAACACTGGAAGTATATGTTTTTTCTCGACATGCTTGGACATATAGAGGAAGAACACATCACCGCGGGGTGCAACCGTATAAAAAAATTATGCTCCTATTACGAATGGCTGGGCTCATATCCAAGAAATCCAGAATCAAGCGCTGATATATAGCAGATATCAGCTGTCTTGCTGTAACTCCGCATTGATAGCGTCCCGCTGTTTTCAGTTTTTCCGGATAAGCAGACTACAACAATTTCTAGATTTTAATGATAACCCTTGGAATAGAAACCTCCTGCGACGATACCTCCGCCGCCATACTTGAAAACGATAGTAAGGTTCTGTCCTCAATTATTTCAAGCCAGGACACTATCCATGAACCGTTTGGCGGTATTGTCCCGGAGCTTGCTTCCCGCAGGCACATGGAGTGCATAACACTCATTGTTGAGCGGTCTCTTTGTGAAGCACGTCTGTCGCTTGGCGATATATCGCTTGTTTCAGTAACCCAGGGGCCGGGTCTTATCGGATCACTGCTCGTTGGCTTTTCCTATGCAAAAGCATTATCGTATACCTTGAAAGTACCGTTTGTCGGCGTTGACCACATGACGGGCCACATCCTTTCTGCTTTCCTGGAGCCTGAGATCCCAACCTTTCCCTATATCGCCCTGATTGCCTCAGGAGGGACGACGGCACTTTACCAGGTAAACGGTTTCATGGACTGTGCACTGCTCGGCCGAACCCGTGATGATGCAGCCGGTGAAGCCTATGACAAGGTGGCACGCCTGCTTGGTCTGGGCTACCCAGGTGGTCCGGCAATCGCCGGGCAGGCCCTGTACGGAAACGATCGGTCCCTGCGCTTCCCGCGGGCCTGGCTGGAGGATAATTCGCTGGATTTCAGTTTCAGCGGTCTGAAAACAGCGGTCATGAATCACTGCAACCAGAGCTCAATGAAAAATGAAAACGTTGATATCGCTGCTGTCTGTGCATCCTTTCAGGAGGCCGTGGCAGATGTTCTCGTCGAAAAAAGCATCTCGGCTGTCAGGCAGAAGGGGCTAGACACCCTCGTGCTTGGAGGCGGCGTTTCAGCAAATGACCATTTACGGGAACAAATGACTGCCCGGTGCGACCGGGAAGGTATCGGGCTCTTTCTTCCTGACAAAAAAAACTGCACTGACAACGGTGCCATGATCGCCTTTTCCGGACTCAAGCGTTTCCAGGCCGGCATTGTCGGTACTTTTGCTGACGATGTCTTTTCGCGCTCCCATCTGGGTCGGTGATAACCATGAATTTAGGTCGGACACGAAGATATTATTACCTGCGCTTCATACGTCTGAGAGGCACTCCACACAGTCTGGCTCTCGGGTCGGCCATCGGTGTTTTTATCGGTATAACCCCGACAATACCTCTGCATACAATTGTCATCCTGTTTCTCACCATTATCAGCAGATCTTCGTTTATAGCCGGGTTAATCACCAGCTGGGTAGTGTGCAATCCGCTCACCTATTTTCCCCTCTACTACCTGTCGTTGCGCATCGGCAATCTGGTAACCCCTTATGAACTGAGCTGGAGTCAGATTCAATCGGTGCTGCAGGTGCTTCTTTCCGACGTTTCCTTTACCATTCGTCTGAAAGCTTTGCTGACCGTCAGTTACGAAGCAATTATCGTGATGATACTTGGAGGAGCGCTGCTGGCACTGCCCTTTGCCGTGATCAGTTACTATATTTCTTATCTGGCCTTTATTAAAATCAGAAACAAGCGGCACGAAAAACGTATTCTGCACTGATTTTTTTCGTCCGCTTCCTACGAGTCCCTCATGCCGTCTGCCGACAACCCCAAAGCGTCCCTTCTTGAATATGGCCTGGCCCCTTCAAAAAAACGGGGGCAAAATTTTCTTGTCAATCCCGCTACTGCTGCACGCATAGTCGCCCTCGGAAACTATGACAGCCAAGAGTGCCTGGTTGAAGTCGGAGTGGGATTTGGCGCTTTGACCCGCAAGCTTGCAGCGCAGGTTCGCCAGGTAATCGGCATTGAACTCGACAGCGGCATTATCCGCTACCATGAAACCGAGAACGATCTTCCGAAAAATGTAACACTTGTGCATGGGGATATCCTGAAAATGGATTTCGCCCAACTCAGCGAATACGCCGGTCTCCCGTTTAAGATACTTGCAAACCTCCCCTACTCTATCTCCACCCCGTTCATCTTCAAACTGATTGAAAACAGAACTTATGTTCACAGCGTCATCGTCATGCTTCAGAAAGAGGTCAGTGACAGGCTCTGTGCACAGCCGGCAACGAAGGCATACGGTATTCCGACCGTTTTACTCGGCAGTTTCGCCCGGGTTAAAAAGCATATGCTTGTCAAACCGGCCGAGTTTCACCCACGCCCGAAAATTGATT
This sequence comes from Desulfocapsaceae bacterium, assembly GCA_963675545.2. Lineage (GTDB taxonomy): Bacteria > Desulfobacterota > Desulfobulbia > Desulfobulbales > Desulfocapsaceae > MADRE3. Next base: position 4,138,746 of record CAXXRX010000002.1, on the reverse strand, counting down.
CAGAGGTCATAGAGATCGTGTTTTCCGGTCGTGATATCGGCTGTTCCCTGGAAAACTATCAACGTATTGTCCGGGCAGCTTTTGCCGGTCGCCGCAAGACGATTCAAAACAATCTGAGCAACCCGTCACTGTTTCCATTTGTGCCTGCTCAGAAAAAAACCTTGATGAAACGTTTTGTCCTCGAGATTCTCGAGGACAGCGACATTGATCCCCGGATCCGGGCTGAACGGCTGACCAGCCTGCAGTTTGAAAATATCACCTGCCGTTACGAAGCTCTTATCTCAACATACAGGTGAGATTTCTTCACGGCAACATCTGCAATCAGGCACATTTTCCCCTGTCTACTTCGCCTGAAAAAGGTATAACTGTCACAGCAGTCTTTGCTCAGCCCGCGGCTGCCACCTTCGTTTTCCCGTGTATTGTGATTCAATCCACCAGGAGCTTCGACCCATGATCCATAAACAGACGCCAGCTCACTCCGATCCTCGATTCAAGGTATTCCATGAGTTGATGAGCCACAAGATCAGGGAAATTTTGTTTATTTCCAGTCCCTATGATGCCTGGGTAATGGAAAAAGACCGCGGGCTCTCTGAAGCGATTGTTCTCGAGTACCAGGGGCTTAATCTCAGTCATCCCCCCCGACTCAACTGGGTCGCATCCCTTGAAGAGGCATCTGAGGTCCTTGCCGTTACTAAAATTGATCTCATCATTATCATGTCCCAGGCAGATGAGTTTAACTTTGATGAGGTGTACCGGGTGATCAGACACCCCTATCCTGCTATTCCAATCATCCGCCTCTACCACCGGGCTCCCGGGTACCTTGCAGCAAAAAGCGAAGATCTCCCCTTTCTTCCGGACCGAACCATGGTCTGGAGTGGTGACACAAAGCTTCTGCTGGCAATCATCAAAAGCATTGAAGATCAGCTCAACTGTGTCCGTGACACCGAACTTGCCGCCATCCGCATTATCATTTTTGTAGAAGATTCTCCCGACTATCTGTCATCGCTGCTTCCCCTTCTCTACCAGGAGCTGGTCAGCCAGACCCAGGCGGTAATGGAGGAAGGGTTGAACCATGAGCATCGTCTGCTGGCGATGAGGGCACGTCCGAAAATTCTTATTGCCGAAACGTTTGAAGATGCAAAGGGGCTTTTTGACAGATTTGAGCCCTACGTTCTTGCCGTTGTCTCAGATGTTCGTTTCCCCAAGCATGGTATATTACAAAGTGATGCAGGAATACGACTGTTAAAGATGATTCACCGCAAACGCTTCGATATACCATTGCTGCTTGCCAGTTCAGAACCTGAAAATCGAAAAAAAGCACCCGAAATTCCCTCTGATTTTGTCGACAAGAATTCACCAAACCTGCACGAAGAGGTTCATTCCTTCTTTCTCAGCAGGCTCGGCTTCGGCCCGTTCATGTTTGAACATTCAGGAAATCGCGGCAAAATCGCCGCCTCGAGCCTCTTCAGTCTCGAGCAGGGACTTCGTTCCATGCCGGATCAGGTTTTTTATGATCATTGGATCAACAATGATTTCTCACGGTGGCTCTTCACCAGGGCGGAAACACTGCTTGCCACCGAACTTCGAAGTGTGACCAAGGAGGATTTCAACAATGACCTTGGGGAAATGCGTAAATACCTCTACAGAACGTTTCACGACTGGCGCCTTGAGCGGCAGAAAGGAGTATTGGTTGAATTTGACGAGGATGATTTTGATCAGGAAACCGAGTTTGTCAAAATCGGTGGCGGCTCTCTTGGCGGCAAAGCTCGGGGGCTCGCCTTTTTTGCCTCCTGGCTGGGCGAATATAAACATCTCCGTGACAGATTTGCCGGAATTGATATCGCCATCCCGCAAACACTGATTATCACAACCGAACATTTTGAAGAATTTACAGAAACGAACAAGCTCAGATATCTGGCTCAAAGCGATCGGCCTAACGAGAGCATTGCCGCATGTTTTCTCAAGGGGCAATTTCCCGAGGCCATCAAGAACCAGCTGAAAATTTATCTCGAACATGTCAGAGGCCCCATTGCCGTGCGCAGTTCGAGTCTGCTGGAAGATGCCAAATATCGCGCCTACGCAGGACTGTACAGTACCTACATGCTGATCAATGAAAGTGCTGACCTGCATTTCAGGCTTGAGCAGCTGCTCGATGCAATCAAGATGGTCTATGCCTCTACCTACTACCGGGAACCGAAGTCCTTCTCAAAACGTGTCGGCAATCGCATCGAAGAGGAACGTATGGCGGTAATCGTCCAGAAAATTGTCGGTGACAGGTATGCTGACTACTTTTACCCAACTATCTCGGGAGTGGCACAATCGCACAATTTCTACCCTTTTTCCAGGTTGAAACCGGAGGACGGTGTCGCCACGATTGCCCTGGGAATGGGCAAAGCGGTTACCGAAGGTGAGAAGAGCTTGAGATTTTCACCAGGTGCCCCTCAGGTGCTGCCGCAGTTTTCAAATGTTGATGATATTTTAAAAAACAGCCAGCGAACCTTTTATGCTCTGGACATGAACAGCCTGCAGGTACCCCTGCATTCCGATGATTCCCTGACGCTTGTAAAACGTGCGGTCTCCGATTGCATTAATGAATATCCAGTGCAACTCTTGTCAAGCACCTATGATCATCAGGAACACCGAATACGAAACTCATTTTCCGGCAGGGGGACCCCGGTTATTACCTTTAACACAATACTCAAATTTGGAATCGTCCCTCTTGCTGAAATACTGCAGGAACTGCTTACTGCAGGAAAAAAAGGTATGGGAGGCCCGGTGGAATTAGAGTTTGCAATTGTGATTCCGGAAAGGCAGCAACAAAGACCGCACCTCTCCATCCTGCAGATACGCCCAATGGGGACGGCCGAGGAAACAATTCGTGTCAACATTAACCCGACTGAACTGGAATCGATTTTCTGTTATTCCCATCAGGCGCTGGGCAACAGCATCAAAAACGACATTCATGACATTCTTTTCGTAAAACCTGACACATTTGATCCCTCTAAGACCGTTGAAATCGCCAGAGAGATCTCGATGTTCAACGGCATTATAAACGAAGCCGGTCGAAAATACCTGTTGATCGGTCCGGGCCGGTGGGGCTCGGCGGACCGCTGGCTTGGCATCCCTGTAAGCTGGAGTGATATCAGCAGTGTCGGAGGAATCGTCGAGACCTTTCACCCAAGAATCAACGCCGAACCGTCACAGGGATCGCACTTTTTTCACAATATTACATCCTTGGGAATAAACTATTTAACCGTTACCGGCACAAAGACCGATTTCATCGATTGGCCCTGGCTGCAATCCCTGGAGCGGACCGCCGAGACAACCTATATCGGCCACGTGAACAGAGCTGCTCCTTTTGTGATGCGGGTGGATGGTCGGAGCAATAGAGGAGCTCTGTATCGATGAAAAACCAGCAGGTTTCACTACCTGTGGTTATCTTATCTGAACTATTAAACATTTCTGTTCATCCCGCTTTCAGACCATTTATTTCTGAAGTTAACATGTCGTAATTACATGGTTAATTTATTTGCTTTGTATTATCAGAAACATAACCATCAATTGAGTTTTTTTACTTGACTATGCTCTACATACCTTTATATTTTCGAGATAAATAGTTAGGAATTTTTATCATTATGTTGAGTTATACGTAACTCATTTATTTACTGAAAGACAGTGCTGTATAGGCAGGAATTAAAAAAATAGTTTTCGATAATGCAGATAACCTATCAATCTCCCACTGAGATTCCAAGTGACAGACGCGTTTGTAGAAAGCGCCGAGGGGAGGAACGGACATGACATTACTCGAAGCAATACTATGGTTGACCCTGAATGTCTATCACGAAGCACGATCAGAATCACAGATCGGCCAGATGGCGGTGGCCCATGTCACCCTGAACAGGGCCAGCAAGGAGAAACTGCCGGTAAAAGACGTTGTCCGGCAGCCATACCAGTTCAGCTGGACATTTCAGAAAGAATCATATATACCCGACGATCCGACAGCATTTCTGAAATGCCTTCAGTCAGTCTACATAGCACTGAAGACCAGTGATTTCACCAAAGGTGCGACTCACTATCATCTGGAATCCATTACCCCGGAATGGGTATCGGACTACACCTACGTAGCCCAGTACGGATCGCACAAATTCTACAAATAGCAGTGGCGCACCGATTGCGTCAGTTTAAGCTGACGCCGCTTTGACCAGCGCTGCCTGTATTCCAGCCAACCGCTCATCGCTCATTTTCACCGGTATCGGATAAACAAGTGTCCTTGACAGCAATTCCGCGGACTGCGGCAAGGCAGCCGGGTCGTAGATAAATCGCTTTTTACCGCCAGGTCCAATAAAGGGCCAGCCATTTCGTGCAAGCGTTGATCCTTCAAGCAGATGCTCCCATTTCGGGTAAAAATGCCAGCTGTTATCAGCCCAGCATATAGGAGATGCACCTGCTGCATTCAGGATGTCCTGAACCTTGAGCCTGTGCTCACGACTCTCCAGGGTGAAGGCAAAAAAGGTTGCCGAATCACCGGTTTCATCAACCTGCCTGCGGAAACGTACTCCGGGAATTGCTGCTGCAGCTTCTTTTAAACGGGCCTTGTGCGCCCGCTGGGCGCTAACCATGAAATCGAGTTTCAGGAGCTGGGCGATGCCAATTGCTCCCTGAAGTTCCATCATGCGGTAGTTAAATCCAATAAAATGCCGGCCTTCACCTCCTCGGCCTCCGGGATTTACTGCATGATCATGTCCATGGTCTTGATATTCAGACATGTTTGCCCAGAGTGGTGAACTGTCTGTGATAATCATCCCGCCCTCACCGGTCGTCATGGTTTTAACCGAATCAAATGAGAACGTGCCGCAGGTACCAAAGGAGCCGAGATGCCGGCCGTTTATCCTGCCGCCGGCAGCCTGTGCGGTATCTTCAATTACCGGGATATCAAAGCCGTCGGCAATGGCAACGATTTCTTCAATCTTTGCTGCTGAGCCGAGCATATGTACCGGTATAATACAGCGGGTTTTGTCGGTGATCTTTTTCCTGAGATCAGCGGGGTCCATGTTGAGGGTGTCATCAATTTCAGTGAAGACTGGTACAGCTCCAACCTCAAGGATTGCTTCCCATGTCGCCACAAAGGTAAACCCCTGGGTAATCACCTCATCTCCGGCGCCGATGCCAAGGGCAGTCAGTGCCACCTTCAGTGCCGCAGTACCTGAGGTTACCGCTTGAGCGTGCCGAACTCCGGTATATGCGGCGAATTTTTCCTCAAACTCTTTGACTTTAAATATCCCTTTCCGCTGTTCTCCGAATTCATAACGGAACAGTACCCCTGTATCAAGTACGTCCATGACCTGATCTTTTTCTTCTTGGCCAAATATTTCAAAACCGGGCATATGAGTTCTCCTTCTGATATCGTATACTGATTATCTGGTACCTATGACAATGTGAACTGTTTGGCCTGTAACTGGCAATTTCGTATCAAAGCGCCATATTGTCTATCAGCCGTACCTTGTTATTAATTCTAATTGCACCGGCAATCCTGCAATCCCCGATGGCCTGTGATTTTGGCTCCAGGTTCGATGAATCAATGATCGCCAGGTAGTCGACGGTACAATTACTGTTCTTGATAATAAACGTTTCAGCTTCCCGCAGCAGGGGCTGACTTTCAAGATAAGCAGGTGACATATCAACCTGCTGTTTAACCATCGTAAGAGCCTTAAACAGAATCGTTGCGTCCCGGCGCTCATGTTTGTTGAGGTAAGCGTTTCTGGAGCTCATTGCCAGACCATCTGCTTCCCTGACAATTTCATGACCGATAATTTCCACATTGAAGTTTAAATCGGCGACCATTTTTTTTATAACGGCAAGCTGCTGATAGTCCTTCTTGCCGAAAACAGCCATGTCCGGCTCAACAATATTAAAAAGTTTGCTGACGACGGTGGCAACACCTGGAAAATGTTGTGGCCGATCTTGTCCGCACAGCCCCTTGGAAAGTTCCGTGACGCAAACCGTCGTCTGATGGTCATTCGTGTATATTTCAGCTTTTGCAGGATGAAAAAGCACGTCAACACCGGCCTCTTCAGCTACCTGCATGTCAGTTTGCAGATTTTGCGGATATGAGTCCAGATCTTCAGCTGGTCCGAATTGAGCGGGATTGACAAACAGGCTGACGACAACCTTGTCGGCACGCTGTTGGCCGTGCTTCATCAGGGCGACATGCCCGTCGTGAAAAAAGCCCATGGTAGGGACCAGGCAGATTGTACGCGTGTCTTTTTTCCAGGCGGTGATAACTCGGCGTATCTGGGCTATGGATGTTGCGGTGATCACAGGAGTGCTTTGAGCCGGGCGATTTTCTCTTCAATCAGCCCCCTCTCGTTTCGTTCCGTTACATTCATCAGTGTTGCCAGGTATTCTTCGTACAGTTTCAACGCCTTTTGTTTGTCGCCTTGGATTTCACTGATTCTGGCAAGGCCAAGGTAGCCCAGTCCCTGATAACCGTCTATCTGTTTCAGCTGTTCATATCCTTCGGCAGCCTGGGTAAAATTGCCGGCAATTTCATTTCCCTGGGCAAGACTTACAGAAATAAGGGGAAACAGCGAAGAGGATTTGTCGATTTCGCCAAGAATGGTGTCGTACAATGCCAATGCCTCGGCAGAATTATCAGTTTTCATCTTGGCGTGGGCCAGATTTATGTTTGCCCACAAGGCTGAGGATGTTCCAGAGTATTCTTCAGTAACTGACTGTAAAGCTGTTATTTTGTTTTGATTATCATCGATGTCAACGGCAACGGACAGTGCCGAAGCTCCATTTTCTATCTTTTTGTCGCGATATGAATCATAGAGTGCCCAGGAAACAATGATAATGACAGCAGCAGCTATACAGCCCTGGACCAGCCGCTTGTTTTCACGGACAAAGGTTACGACGGAAGGAGGGAGATTCAGTTGTTCAAGGACGCCACCCAAATCTGCTTTTTCACTCTCTTCAACATGAATTTTTTCAAAGGCACTTCTTTCTGACATTATCGCCTCCAGCACGCTGCTATTAAGCTGTACAATTATTTGTATAAACCTGCGCAGACATTTATAGTATAAAAGCACTCAGGTGTCTATCAGTAAAAGCGTGCATAATTCATTCTCAACCCATACAGGTAGCAATGTCAGCAGAAATCTATCAGCTTCAGGTAAAAACAGTCAGCCAGCTGAGCAAAGAAATTAAATATCTTTTTGAACAACGATACCAGTTCGTCAGAATTTCCGGTGAAATTTCAAATCTGCGTAAACCTCATTCCGGTCATTTATATTTCAATCTCAAAGACAATAGTGCCCAGATCCGGGCGGTTTTGTTCAAAAACCGGTCCCGCTTCCTTGCCGAACCGCTCGCGGATGGGCTGCAGGTTATCTGTGACGGTAAAATAACAATCTATGAACCTCGCGGTGATTATCAGGTTGTCGTTGACAGCATCGATTTCTGCGGCTCCGGCAATCTCCAGATTGCCTTTGAACAATTGAAGGCACGACTCTTTAAAGAGGGACTCTTTGATCCGGCTGCCAAACAGAAGCTCCCACAGCCTATAAAAAAAATAATACTGATCACCTCCCCAACCGGCGCCGCAGTACATGATTTTCTCAGTGTTTGTCGAAAACGACAGGGCGACGTAGCTATTCAGATTTTACCGGTTCGCGTTCAGGGCGAAGGATCTGCTGACGAAATCGTCTCTGCTCTGCAAAGGGCGGAAGATTATGCCCCCGACGTTATCGTACTCTGTCGCGGAGGCGGTTCAATCGAGGATTTGTGGACATTTAATGAAGAGCGTGTTGCGCGGGCGATATTCAACTGTTCGATACCACTCATTTCAGCAATCGGCCATGAGATTGATGTCACTATTGCGGATTATTGTGCAGATGTGCGTTGTGCAACCCCGACAGCTGCCGCCGAACTGCTGACACCTCACCCACAGGAGCTTGGCAATGCCGTGAAAAGATTCATGCAGCGGATCGCCCGTTCCATGCTCTGGCAGCTGGATGGTGTCGAGTATCGTGTGGACAGGGCAGCACGAGTGCTATCTGCGTTCGATACGGCTTTTTACACAAAAACGATGCAGCTCGACTCGTTCAGGACCAGGCTCGTCGAGGCGATGCTGCAGAGACTTGATGAGAATGACAGGCAGCTGTCTTCGTTCATGACATCTCTTCAGCAGGGATCACCGCTCAGAAGCATCACTCTTCAGAAAGTAACGCTTGAATTCTACCTGAAACAGCTGCAGAAAGGCATTAAATACCAGCTGGAGAGAAAACTGTCCCGTTTACAGGAAGCAGCGGCAGTCCTTGATTCAGTAAGCCCCCTTGCCACGCTTTCCAGGGGGTATTCAATTGTCAGTAAAGCCCAGAGTGGTGAGATCGTGAGCGATGAGAACCAGGTTGATAATGATGATGGTGTCAACATCCGCCTGTACAGGGGTATGCTTACCTGCAGGGTGATAAAGCGCACATGACAGGAGGCGATTACTGACCACCAGCCGGGAGCCTGATGTCGGAGCAGACTGACTCTCGGCCGGTTGAAACTCAGAGAAGTTCGAGCCCTGAAAAGAAATAAGATATTTCAAAAGAAGCGGTTTCTGCAGCATCCGATCCGTGAGTCGCATTTTCGCCAACTGAAGAACCAAACTCCTTTCTCAGGCTGCCTTGTTCAGCTTCTGCCGGATTTGTCGCACCCATAAGCTCACGCCATTTTTTTATGGCTCCTTCGGCCTCGAGCACCATGACAATACAGGGACCACTGCTCATGAAATCGGTCAGCTCGTCAAAAAAAGGGCGCTCTTTGTGCACGTAATAAAAGCCTTCTGCTTCCTTTTTGCTCAAAAACAGTTTTTTCAGGCCGACAATTTTGAAGTTTTCCTGGTAAATACGGCCGATAATCTTACCGGCATTACCCGCCGAGAAGGCATCAGGCTTAATAATGGCAAACGTTCGTTCCATAGTGTGTTTCCTCTGTGTTAGAAAATTATTGTAGGATGACCGGACACCTGTAGCATTACCGGGAAATTTTGTCAAGACAGCAGCAGGAAGTGTTGTCTGCTTTAGTCGGCGAGTCTGATAAGCGCATTGATAATGGCGACTGCGACAGGGGTTCCACCTTTTCGCCCTTTACAGGTAATAAACGGGTATTTTTTTTCCAACAGAATCTCTTTTGATTCCGCGGCATTGACAAAACCGACCGGCACCCCCACCAGCAGATCGGGTTCTATCTCTTGTGCTTCAATCATCTGCATGGCTTTTACAAGGGCGGTCGGAGCATTACCTATGGAGATAATACCGATATTCTCATGCTGTACCTTTGCAATAGCTGTTTCCGTACGGGTTTTTCCGGCACGCTGTGCCTCTTCAGCAATCTTTGGATCATTAATGCGACAGATGACGGTTCCACCATGTCTGGAAAGCATTTTCATGTTTATCCCGGATGCCGCCATGGTCACATCGCAGTAAATATTTCTGCCGGCGCGTATTGCGTCTATGCCGCGATGTATGGCACCGGCATGGAAGTTGAGATCGTGGGCGAAGGAGAAATCACCGGTAGCGTGTATAACCCGCCTGATTACTCTGAAGGTGTCGCGATCAAATTCGCCCGGTTCACGGCCGGTTTGTCGGTAGAATTCATCTTCGATGATCCGGAAGCTTTCCTGCTCAATGTCCTGCGGGGATATGGTAGTGAGTCGATTCATCGTGTTTCTGGAAGGTTAAAGTAATTGTTTGTACATATAATCTGCTGTTTCCGGATTTCTGCCGAAATGAAGATGTATGTAGCTGCCGAAGGCAGAACCGCAACGATACCCCTCAGGGGAATCATCATCGAGCCGGTAGAGCCTGCATGGAAGGTTTTTCGCTGTTCCGGAATAATCTTCCTGGAGATGGGAATAATGAAATTCATGTCCGTGCAACCGGTCTCCGGAACTGCCGAAGAACGAGTCCTTCAGGAGGCGCACACTGCGATAGCCAAGTGTTCTCAAGCGTTTGTTCATAACGGTTGTAAATGGGAAGATATCGGCCATGCGGTGCTCACGACCATCCATGTCAATAAGTTGCTTACATAAATACATGAATCCTCCGCATTCGCCATAAAGCGTCACGCCGTGCTCGTGCATGTCCTTGATGCTGTCAAGCATTGCCCTGTTGGCAGAGAGCTGCGCTGCAAAAAGCTCGGGATAACCGCCTCCGAAATAGACCAGCCGGCAGGATCGCGGGATGCTGTTATCTTGCAGCGGGCTGAATGGTCTCAGGCGAAAGCCTGCATCTTCCAGCAGTTCAAAATTTTCCTTGTAGTAAAAAGAAAATGCCCTGTCAACTGCGACAGCCAGATCAAGTTTTGGAGAAATCACGGGTTTTGCTGCTTTGCTCTGTCCCTGGCTCAATGCCGATACTGCCTTTATTTCATTGACCAGCAGACTGTCCATGTCCAGATGGTGTTCAATTGAATCTGAAAGGCGATCGAGGGCAGTGTCTGATAGCGGATTCTCACTGCCCATGTGCAACCCCAGATGGCGTTCGGGGATTTCGAAGTGAGCGTCCCGCGGCATGTGGCCGATAACGGGAATATCAGCCCTTCTTGAGACTTCATCAGCAATCAGCTGCTGATGTCTGATGGAGCCGATCCTGTTAAAAATTACACCGCAGACCTGCAGCTCGGAATCATACTCCTGAAAGCCCTTGAGAACAGCAACACAACTCTCTGCGCTTGATTGCGCATCGACAATCAGTACAACAGGGATTGACAGCAGTTTGGCAAGCGCTGCGGTGCTGGCAGAACCACCGTCATAGAGTCCCATGACACCTTCTACAACAGACACATCGGCCGATTCAGCATGACGGTAAAAAGTCGTCCGGCACCCCGTTTCTCCCATCATCTTCAGGTCGAGATTGTAAGAGGTCCTGCCTGTAACCAGTGTGTGCAGCGTCGGGTCAATGAAATCGGGGCCGCATTTGAATGACTGCACCTTCAATCCCCGGCGAGTGAGTGCAGCCAGCATACCGATTGTCAGCGTGGTTTTACCGGCTCCGCTTCTGGTTGCAGCAACCATAAAGGCTTTGATTGATTTCATGTAAAAATCAGCATACCGGAATTATAGGCCAGAAGCAGGGCAATAAAAAAAATCAGTGCAGCTGCAATGCATAACCTGTTTGTAGATTTAATGTCAATGGCTGACGCACATTTTTGCCCGGCCCCGATGCGCGGGGATTCTGTTCTTTGACCAAAATAGATGGCGGGACCCCCGAGTTCAATATTCAATACCCCCGATACGGCTGCCTCAGGGTGGCCGCTATTTGGGCTGCTGCTTTTCAGGCGGTCTCTGCTGAGAATGCGTGCCCCGTTACGATAATCAAGCTTGAGCAGAAAAGCTGCGGCAACAATGAACAGCGCAGTCAGCCTGGCCGGTATAAAGTTTACCAGGTCGTCAAAACGGGCGGCCAGCCAGCCGAATTCGACATATCTTTCATTGCGGTATCCGAACATGGAGTCCATCGTGTTGACACACTTGTAAAAACAGGCGCCAAAGACTGCCCAGGTTAAGGGTTGAAAAAAAATATCCCCACATAAAAAGGCTACCAACACAGCCCAGAAAAGCGGGGCGGTAACGCCATCAACAGTGTTTTCGGCAACCGACTCAACGCAGGCCCGGGCAATTTCCCCTTCATTCATGGTATCTGTTTCCCTGCCGACGAGCATCGCCACATCGGCTCTGGCCTGAACAATATCGGATCGCTGCAGAGAAGAATACACCCGTCTGCTGTGATCAAGCAAATCCCCGGCGGCAAGTAAGAGATACAAAAGCAGTACGGCGGCGACAGCAGCTGCAGATCTGCTCACGTTTTGAAGCATAGAAAAGAAGACAGCAAGGATACAGAGTGATACGGAGAGAACCAGAAAAAAAGTAGCGATACCGCACAAACGTGTCCCCAGAAATTCAAGGCGGTTTCTGCATATTCGTTCAAAAAGCGTACAGAGAGAGCCGATCCCCCGCACGGGGTGGTAAAACCATTTGGGATCCCCACACAACAGGTCAAGACAGACGGCTATGGATATTTGCAGAGAAAACAGCACAATTTTGTTCAGTTTTTCATTATTTGATAGATTTTTTCCATATCGAAGCATGAACGAACGACTGTGGCGAGCGCATCGAGGTTGGCATCCAGATCAAACGGGGCAAGCACCCTGTTAACCTTCTCGAGTCCCTTGCGGCGGCGCAGGTCATCAATGAACCAGCGCCTGAACAGATCCTCGTCGAAAATACCGTGAAGGTACGCCCCCCAGACTCTGCCATCATAGGCATCACTGCCGCAGACCGTGCCATCTTCAAAACTGAGAACTGCAGGGTGGTTACTGTTGCTGAGGCCATGGTGTATTTCGTAACCGGAGATTTTCAATCCGGACGGCAGGTGTACGCCCTCTTTACGCTCAAGCGTTTTCTCATGGGCAAGGACGGTTTCTATGTCGATGAGGCCGATCCCATTCATCTCTTTATCAGCGGATTCGATCCGGTGCGGATCAGCCATTTTTTTGCCGAGCATCTGGTAGCCGCCGCAGATTCCGACGACAACACACTGTCTGCGGACCATATCCCTGATTACTTCGACAAAACCTCTTTCCTTCAAGTAGCGAAGGTCCCCGGCAACATTTTTTGAGCCAGGGATAATAACCGCATCAGGGGTGCCGATTTCCTCGCTTTTTTTCACAATCCTGATTGTGACATCGGGTTCGTAATAGAGGGGATCGATATCGGTGAAATTAGCTATGTGCGGTAAATCGATGACACTGATTTCCACGTGACTATCGTCAGTACTCCTTCCCTTGTAAAAACCGTCTTTCATTGAAACCGAGTCTTCCTGGGGGATTGAAAGATCATTGATATAGGGAACGACACCAAGCACGTCCCTGCCGGTATGGTTAAAAATAAAATCATGAGCCTCGTCAAGCAGCGACTGGTCCCCCCGGAACTTGTTGACCACAAACCCGGCAACCAGTTTTCGTTCCCATTCTTCAAGGACATCCATGATACCTGCGAAAGAAGCGTAGACACCACCCCTGTCAATGTCTCCGACGAGCAGCACAGGGGACTGCGCATGGGCGGCCATGTTCATGTTGACGATGTCGTGCTTTTTCAGGTTTATTTCGCCGGGAGAGCCGGCACCTTCCAGGACAATGCAGTCGTAGTCGGCGGCAAGCTCATCATAGCTTTTGGTCACCGACTTCCAGGCCGTTTCCTTGTATGAATGATACTGTTTGACGCTCATGTTGCCGACAGGCCGGCCGTTGACGATGACCTGACTGCCGGTGTCGCTGTTTGGTTTCAGCAGGACCGGGTTCATTCTCCAGTCAGGGTCAAGCTTCGCTGCCATGGCCTGGACGACTTGTGCACGCCCCATTTCCATGCCATCACGGGTGACGAACGAATTGAGGGACATGTTCTGAGACTTGAAGGGGGCCACGCGCAGACCGTCCTGCAAAAATATACGGCAGAATGCCGCTGTGAGTATTGATTTTCCGGCATTTGAAGAGGTTCCCTGAAACATCAGGGAACGATTTTTTTTCTTCGAAGCTGGCGACGGACGCCGTTTCGGACCAAGAAAGCACTCGAGGTGATGCACTAAAAGCTCATTTTCCTGCGCCGTCCGAACGGCTACCCGGAAAAAAGAATGGTCCAGACCCAGGTAATTGTCACAGCAGCGTACCAGGATATTTTCCTGCAGCAGTTTATCTGCAAGTATCTTTGCCGAACTCTTGTCAACCAGTTTCAGCAGAATATAGTTGGCCCGCGAGGGAAAAACCTTCAGCTGCGGTATCGCTTCCAGTAAACGGTGCATCTCGCGACTCAGTTCTGCACAGGTTGCCCTGCTTGTTTCTGCGTACTGGTGGTCAAGCAGGGCTTTGCTGCCGATTTTCTGGGCCAGCGTGTTGACGCTCCACTGGGGCAGCAGCGCTGAAAGCCTCTGTCGGTAGTGAGGCGGCAGGATCCCAAAACCAAGCCGTAACCCGGGAATTGCATAGAATTTTGTCAGAGAGTTCAGGGTGATCAAATTGTCGAGAACGCCTCCGGTGCTTCTGTGATCCTGCTGAAATTCTAGAAAAGCCTCGTCGATGATGAACAGTGTCTCAGGGTGACGCCGGGCAAGTTCGAGAACCAATTCACGGCTGATACAGGTGCCGACCGGATTGGTCGGATTACCAAAAATGACGGCATCATCGCCTTTCAACTGAGCAGACAGCTGCCGGCAATCGATTGAAAAACCGTCCTGTTCCTGCAGGTAAAAAGGGGCAACGGAGAAACCGTTGTTTTGAAAAACAGCAAGATAGTCGACATAACAAGGAACGGGAACAACAACCCTGCGCCTGGAGATGACACGGGGGAGCAGGTGAAGAAGCTCCGTTGTTCCGTTGGCGGCCACGATATAATCTTTTTCAATCTCGTAGGCGCGGCTTACCGCATCGACAAATTCCGTAACGTCAGGGTCGGGGTAATGGGTGATCAGTTCGAGTTCCCTGTTCACAAGCGATCTCAACCAGGGCGGTGGACCACAGGGGTTGATATTGGCGCTGAAATCGACGATTCTCCCGAGTGATTGTTTTTTATCCCTCAGCAAGGCGTATATGTTGCCACCATGAACGGGCCGGGAACCGTTTAACTGAAAAGAGGGTTGCGTTTCGTTTTTCATCTGTCTGCACGCTTTGGATTTCATAAAAGTATTGAGAATGACATGATGACAGCGGTTTCAGAAAGTTCACAGACTGCGCCGAGGGTATCGCCGGTAGCCCCTCCCAGTTTTTTTCTGCAGATGTGAGAGAACACGACTGCTGTCACAACAAGCGCTGTGCATACGAATAAGAATCGATTCGGGCAAAGAGTTGCCGTTGCAGCGCTGAAAACCACTGCTGAAACCAGGAGCGTCCAGCGATTAATACCTGCGTAAAAACGGCAGCCGAGACCATCAGTCTTTCTCGCATAGGGCGCTAATGCCATCATGAATATGATCGCTGTTCTGCCGGCAGCCGGGGCCAAGATCATGGCTGCAAAGACTGTTGTTTCAGCAACCGATGCCAAAGCGGCGGTTTTGAGTAATAAAACTGTGCACAGCGAGGCTGCGCCCATTACCCCTATCCTGCTGTCGCGCATAATTTCCAGACATTTTTCAGCCGGACGTGAACTGAGCAGTCCGTCACAACTGTCGGCAAGTCCGTCGAGGTGAAGAAATCCGGAGGCAAGAGACAGGAAGACTGCAAGCAGGCCGGCTGCCACCAGCGGTGGAAACAATTTCAGCAGCAGCAGGGAGAGCAGCGCGCCGAACGTGCCGATAATCAGCCCTGTGATGGTGAAGAAAAAAAGCGCACCGTCAAAAAATGAAGCATCATCTTCACCTGAACCAGGCAGGGGTAAAATGGTCAGAAATCTGAGGGAGGCTATCAGACTTCTGACTGGCTGTCTGAGTGGTTGCAGGCTCATAAGCGTTTCACCGCATGTTGCTCTGGCATCTTACTTGTCGGCCCCGGCAACCGCAGCTTCTTCAAAGGTGGCGATGTCTTTCAGGATTGCAGCAGCAGCTTCGACGAGGTTCATGGCCACGGCACCGCCTGTGCCTTCACCGAGGCGCATGTTAAGATCAAGCAGCGGTTTTTTGCAGCCGAGTACCTCCTGCATGAATGTGTGTCCCGGTTCAACCGAGCGATGGGCGAAAATGAGATAATCCCTGACAAAGGGTTCAATCTTGTAAGCAATCAGCGCTCCGGCTGTAGAGATGAAACCATCGACCACAACAGGTACCCGGTGAGCGGCTGCGCCGATGATAAGGCCGGCGATGCCACCGATTTCAAATCCTCCGACTTTAGCCAGCACGTCAAGCCCGTTATTCTTGTCAACCTTATTGATTTCAAGAATTTTACTGATCGTGGAAATTTTTGCGGCGAGCTGCTTGTCGTCAAGTCCGCTGCCGCGCCCGGTCAGCAGTTCAACAGGTTTTCCGGTAATAACGGCGGCTATCGCCGTACTCGGCGTCGTGTTGCCGATTCCCATATCTCCGGTGCCGAGCAAATCATAGTCACGGCACAGAGCAGCGGCCACCTCGATTCCTGCCTCAACTGCCTGCCGTGCCCCTGCAATGCTCATGGCAGGCCCCCTGGCGATATTGTTTGTTCCAAAACCAATCTTCTTATCGATTATTTTCCCGGCGGAGACCAGTTCACTGAAGTCTGCATTGACTCCCATGTCAACAACAAAGACATCGGCTCCAGCCTGCCGGGCAAGGGCATTTATACCTGCCCCGCCGTTTACGAAATTATAGACCATCTGCGACGTAACCTCTGGCGGAAACTTGCTGACGCCTTCTGCCGTCACGCCATGATCGCCGGCCATGGTGACGATGGCCTTTTTGGCAAAAACGGGTTTTATCGTCCTGGTCATACCGGCTAGCTCAACTGCAAGGTCCATGAGATCACCGAGCGCCCAGTGAGGAAGCGCCAGTTGCTCAAGGCGTGCTGTTGCTTCAGCTCGCGCCGCAGAATTCTGGGGGAATATTTTCTGACATGTTTGTTCCAATACGTTCATGGCGTTCCTTGTTGAGAAGTTTTCAGTGTAAGAGGCAGCCCGCAGCTCACCAGAATAACCTCGTCGGCCCGCAAAGCAACAATCCTGTTGCAGATTCCGACAAGATCCCGATATTTTCGGGCCAGCCGATTTTCAGGAACGATCCCCATACCAACCTCATTGGTTACAAAGATAACCGTAGTTTTAATTGCTTCGAGGTGATCGAAGAGTTGTTCAAGCGCTGTTGAGATAACGTCTTCATCAGAAGATTCCCCGGAGCTGGCAGATCGCTCCATGATGTTGCTGACCCAAAGCGTCAGACAATCAACAATATGAGTAGAATAGCTGCCGTCGGTGCTGATTGCATTTTTAAGGTTAAGCGGTTCTTCAACCGTGGTCCAGATTGATTCATCACGTTCACGCTGATGCCTGCTTACCCGCTCGCCCATTTCAGGATCAGTGACCCGGCAGGTGGCCACAAAACAGTGCGGAGGTTTCTGCTGTTCAGCAATCTGCAAGGCTAAAGAGCTTTTCCCGCTTCTGGTACCCCCGGTGATGAGAATGATCTTTGCCATTTTTACTGATTTTTGTTGAGTAATTTGAGAATACAAAATGTCTTTTCGACAGTAATCAGTGAAACAGTCCCTTCCGTTATCTCAAAGCAATCCGCCTGGTTTATCCCGAGACCGAGCAGGTGGGCGAGCGCATGCCTGATGACACCTGAGTGGGATACAACCAGTACATGTTCATGTTGCTTTGTCTTTAATGTCTCAAGCCAGTTGCCGACACGATATGAAAATGTCGAGATCATGTCACCTTCAGGAAAGGTGAACTGCTCCTTTTGACTGAACCACTGTTCCATTGTTGCCCGATCTTGACAATAGATTTCAGAAAAGGATTTGCTTTCCCATCTTCCGAAATTTATTTCTCTGAGATCTTCAACAAAAGAACAGGCAACGTCGAGTTCCAGCAACTCAAAAGAAGTTCGGCACCGTATCAACGGGCTGCAATAGGCAGCATCAAAAACGATGTTGTTCAGGTACGCTGAAATGGAGCGTATCTGGGATTCTCCATGCGCAGAGAGAGCAACATCTGTCACTCCGGTATAGACTGACGGCGAAACAGTCTGCCCGTGTCTGAGAAAATATATATCCATCCGGGGTATCAGAGGTGATACTTGTCAAGGTACCCCCGGGGAGTTACCATTCTGTTGTTCCAGATATAGCTCTTTGAGTTGCCGAAGATGACAGTCGACTGCATGGTGACAACTGTCGGCTCAAAGGTGTCCAGTGTTGCTATGATTATTTCCTCGTCTTTTCTCGTCGCTGATTTAACGATACCGACGGGGGTCTCGCCTGTCCTGAATCGCCTGATCAGCGTAACGGCTGATTGCAGTTGCCATGTCCTTTTCTTGGATCTCGGGTTGTAGATTACCATCACAAAATCCGCCGAGGCCGCAGCTTCGAGTCGTTTCTCAATGACCTCCCAGGGAGTAAGAAGATCTGACAAGCTGATTGCAGCAAAATCGTGCATCAGGGGTGCCCCAAGCCGTTCAGCACAGCTGTTGAGAGCGGCAATGCCGGCTACAACTTCTATCTGCACACTACTGTTCAAACTTTTAGCAACGTCAAAGACAAGCCCCGCCATCGCATAGATGCCGGGGTCACCGCCGGAAATGAGGCAGACCTTTTTACCGGATTCAGCAATTTCAAGTGCTTTTCTGACCCGTTCGACTTCCTGCATCATCGCCGAAGAGATAACAGTTTTACCCTGGAGAATCGGTTCGACGAGTTCCAGGTAGGTGTTGTAACCGAGCACAACATCGCACGTCTCGATTATTGATCGTGCTGCAGGCGTCAGGTAATCAAGGGACCCGGGGCCGGTTCCGACAACATGAAGGGTTCCTGTGCAGCGATCGCAGCCGTTATTTTCTGCCATTTAATTTTTCCAATCAGTAACCGGCCGGGTATCTCTTTATGGGTAGCTGCAAGTATTGCTGCGGGCTCACAGACACCATAGACACCAACCTTATTAAAAATGTGAGTATTCACTCCTGCTGGGCAGATAGCATTAATCTGCTCTTTCGTAAAGAACTTTACCGGCCAGTGATGTTTTTCAGCAAACTCCAGCAACCCTGCTTCATCATTCTTCAGATCAATACTGGCGATATTTGCAATTGCACCGACATGAATATCATACCGTGAGGTAATATCTGTCAGGGCATCATCGAAGTCACTGACTGCTGCCCCTCTCCTGCAGCCAAAACCGACAGAAAGTACCTGAGGAACAAGGTGCAGACAGGCGCCCTCGACACTGTTGTTCACTGAAACAATAATGTCGGCGGTCGATCTTTCACTGCTTTTTCTGAAATCTTCCGGAAAAACGCTTTGGTACGGATAGTCCTGATAGATACTCAACGAACCCCTGTTGAGCAGCCTGGCGGACACCGCGGCAAGTTTCTCTGGATTGGCGATGATCAGTGCATTGTCTCGTGCCCAGAGATCGACAGACGTGTGACCGGAGACATCGGATGCGGTTGTTATCACTGCCCGGGCACCGCAGGACTTTTCAATCTCTAAAGCGATACGATTAGCGCCGCCGATATGTCCGGACAGCAGGCTTATTGCAAATGTACACTGTTCGTCGACGACAACAATTGCCGGATCGGTGAGTTTACTCCTGCACAGCGGGGAGATGCAACGGACAACGATACCGGCAGCCATGACGCAGATGATGCCGTCATAGTGCTGCCAGAGTTTACTGATCTGCTTTTTTATACCGTGGGAATATTGAAAAAGTGTCGATCCAGGCAGGGCGGAATGGAGCCTGCCGGCTGTAACTCTGCCCTGTTCAGTTATTGCCACAATTGCCAGTTTCATGTTTTTCAAAAGTTCTTCTTCAAAATGAAGGGAACATCGTTATTTCTGTCCGGCAATAAGTTCATCGAGTTGGGTTCGGGCGAAATCAAGCGTTGGGTCCATGGTGAGCGCGAGGGTGAAATATCTGATGGCTTCCTCTCCGTTGCCGAGCCTGTTGTGATTGACCCCAAGATTTGCATAATCCATTGCCGAGGAAGGATTGAGATAAACGGCTTTTTCAAAACAGTGTATGGCCTGTTCGTATTGCTGTTTCTTGAAGTAACAGACGCCAAGCAGGTTGTAGATGTCAGGGCGTTCATCATCTGCTTTGCAGCCACGTTGCAGTGCGGAGATGGCTTCATCAAAGCGACCCAGGTCCTTCAAGCTGTGTCCTTTGTAAGAAAGGATATATGGCAGGTCTTCAGCCTCAGGATTTCTGTCGAGTGCGATATCGAAATGGGTCAGTGCGCGATCATACTCCGCCTGATTGAAATAACTGATTCCCCTGTAGAATGCAAGGTAGTAGGATTCCGGGAGAAGTGCCTCCATTTCCGCCAGTTTCCTATTAAACAGCTGAACGTCATCAACCTGTTCGTGCAGGAGTTTTGCGGCAAAAAGTCCGGCGTCTTTTCTCACTGAACGTTCTCTGAAGTGAGCACCTGGAATAATGGTATAAAGAGCGGGAATTTCAAGGCCTGGATGGGTGACATCGATCATGAAAATCTCAAGACCGATACGCGAAAGTGCTTCCCTGCACTGATCTATTTCAGCTTTTATATTATTGTCTGAGAACTCGGCCATTTCTGAGGTGCTGATAACCGTGCTGCTGTTGGTGATGTAGGCGACCTCCGCCATTGACCGCGGCTTTGGCAACCCTGAAGCAACATAATTTGCCCCTGAATTAAAATCGCCTGCCAGTTGGGCCACTTCGGTTACGGCCCTGATAATGGCTTTGTCAGGGCCGGGTGTGGTGCCTGCGGTAAAGACAATTTCACTGGACTCTGGGAAAGTCTTTCTGTCTATTGCCAGAGCACCAACTGTACAGATACCGGTGTCCAGACTGAAATCACTCAGGTAAAGTTCAATATTGTTTTTTTTGAATTTTTCAAGCAGTTCACGGGCTACCGGATCATTGACTGATTCCTGATCAACCAGCGGTGTTTCCAACTGATGCTGATTAATTTTGGAGCACACGTGCCGCTCTACCACTTCTGAAATTCCCTGCAGAGCAGCTTCTTCTATCGTATTGCCGGCGGAGGGGCCGTTGAATTCGTTGATTGCGTAAAACCACGAAAACGGAACAAGAACCAACTCATCTGTGTTGATATGGGTAGCCCATGTCCACTGCATGGGTATACCCTCGAGCAGCTTTTCAAGCTGTGCCGGGCTCATGTTCTCATCGTCGACTGATTTCAGGAGATAGGAAGGGTCGATAACCGGGAACTGGGATTCTCTCATCGTCTTATAATCGCCTCTGATAAAATTGTTTTCATCAGACTTGAAGGCAAAGAAGGAAAACCGTTCGGCAAGTTCCATGCAGGCAGATGCTTTCGCCTGCTGCGATGAGGCTCCCTTCCCCATTTGTTTTTTGGTTCCTGTCAGCGTCCGTGCTTCATCGGTGCAGACACTGAAGTAGACCGGGATATCCAGACGCCCATTATCTATTCGTTTGACCTCGCTGAGAATCTTACAGTCAAACTGGTCGATTTTCTGGTAAAAACGTGTAAGGGTTTCCTCAGGAGCAATGGCTTTATCCTGATCCCTGGTAAACGTTTTGAAACAGTTCTGAAACGTAATTTTTCTTTCATTCATAATATATAAAGAAGAGCTGTGGCTTGCACTGTGTTGACAACAGTTTAAAATGTATTCCTATCCGGTCCAGCCACACTAATAACATTTACGACAATTACAATCAGAGAACGCCCAGGAGTTTCAGCTTTTCCACGAGAAGTTCCATACGCTCCTGCCATTCTCCGCTATTGTCTATTATACGGATTTTCCTTCGTTCAGGAGCGATGATTTCAAGCTCGACAAGGAGATGACTCTCCGGGATAATCTCAACCGCTTGCTCATACCATTCAACAACCGTCAGCCCATCAAGATAAAAATATTCATCAAGCCCCATGGTTACAACTTCTTCTCCACCGCTCAGACGGTAGAAGTCCATATGGTACAGCTCAATACTGCCGCTGTAATGGTGTAATATGGAAAATGTAGGGCTGCTCACGTATTCCTTTTCAGGGATTCCGGCCCCTCTGGCAATTGACTGGGTGAGCGTCGTTTTTCCGGCTCCAAGATTACCTTTCAAACATAAAACATCCCCCGGGCGACAACATGAACCAAGCAGTTCACCAAAGGCTGCTGTCTGCTCCAGAGACACAATAAAAATCACATTCATCATGTTTGACTGTCTTTTTAACGGCACAAAAAAGCCCCGCAATGTCTTAACGACTTCACGGGGCTTTGCAAACCGGATACGTGGGTTACGTTTTAGTTTATTTTTACTACATTTTCCGCCTGAAGGCCTTTGTCTGTCTGAGCAACGGTGAACTCGACCGGTTCCCCCTCTTCCAGGCTGCGGAATCCTTCACCCTGGATAGCGCTGAAATGGACGAAAACGTCTGCTTCTCCATCCGGTCTTTCCAGAAATCCATACCCTTTGCTCGCATTAAACCATTTTACTTTTCCTTGAACACGTTCTGACATGCTGCAAACCTCCCGGCGAAATGACAGTTTGAAATCCTGTCAGGAAAAAAGAGGGGTACCTCAGCCCCTTTCAAAGACAGATACCCAATTATTACATGGAGTATCTACTGGCAATGTATCAGCATGATTTTGAAGCGTCAAGAAAATTTTCTTGTTTTTTTACCTCAGAACAATAAGTTAGCGTCTTCGCAAAGGAGCATTCCAAGATTTCTGCGGAAAATCGTTTAGGGCCACAGCCGGAAGATACCCGGCCAGGCGATTACTTCGACCACCATGTCATTTGAAATTGGTTGTCATTATAGTATGTTGGAATGGTCTCAGGGATGTTGAACCGGTTGTGGTAAACAATTCTGTGACTATTAGTATACCAGTTTGGAACCAGGTAATAGCCGTGCCAGAGTACTCGGTCCAGCGCCCTGCATGCCACCGTCAGTTCTTGCCTGTTCTGGGCATAGATTATTTTATCTACCAGGTAATCAACTGCTTCACTGCTGACTCCGGCCAGGTTTCGTGAACCTTTCTGGGAAGCGGATGCGGAGTGCCAGAAATTTCGCTGTTCATTTCCCGGTGACTGAGACTGTCCGTAAACATAGACACACATATCAAAATCGAAATTATTGATCCGGTCCGCATACAAGGCCGGGTCGATTGTCCGGTAACGTGCATCAATTCCGATTTTCTGGAGATTTTTGGTAAAGGCTGCCATCACTCTTTCAAAGCTCTGGTTGGCAAGGATTATCTCAAAGCTCAGTCTCACCCCCTGGTTGTTAGTGAGGATACCGTTTTTCAGCACCCAGCCGTTTTCCTTGAGAAGTTGTGCAGCGCTCCGCAACTGAGCCCTGAAGTCGCTTTCGATACCGTTGTTTTCCTCTCCCATCGGCTCACTGAAAACCTCTTGGGGCAGAACTGCTCTGAATGGAGCCAGCAGCATCTTTTCTTCTTCGGAAGGCAGGCCAACGGCAGCAAGGTAGGAATTGCTGAAAAATGAAGCGCTCCGTTTGTATTGGTTGAAGAACAGACTCCTGTTCACCCAGTCGAAATCAAAGGCCATGGTGATGGCTTTCCTGACGGCCAGGTCGGCAAAAACGGGCCGCCGGGTGTTCATGACAAACCCCTGGAGTCCGGCATTGTTCTTGTGGGGAAAATCTTTTTTTATAATCTGAGAATTTTCAAATTTTGGACCGGACATATCCCGGATCCATTGCTTGGCGATGTTCACCTGCATAGTGTCGAATTCACCGGCCTTGAAAGCTTCAACGGCGACAGTCTGGTCCTTGTAGTATTTGATGGTGATTTTATCAAAATTGAACATACCTTTTCTTGTAGGGTGGTCTTTTGCCCAGTAGTCGGTATTACGGACATAGGTAATTGATTTACCCTGGTTAAATGTGCCGATTGCGTAAGGGCCCGAGCCGACGGGTGGGATGATGCGTTCCGACTCAAAGCCATGTTCTGCGTAGAACGCTCTGGACATCACCGCAATCTGTCCGGCGATGAGCGGGAGTTCCCTGTTAATCTTTTTAAAATAAAAGCGCACCCTGTTCTCATCAAGTACTTCTGCACGATCGATATCTTTATAATAATTTGGATAAAACGGATGAACAGCATCGCTTTTCAAGGTGTCGATGGTAAACGTGACATCTTGCGGAGTAACAGGCTGACCATCAGAGAATCGGGCGCGTTCATCTATGGTGAAAATGACGGACAATCGGTCTTCGGAAACCTCAATGTCTCGAGCTATCAGTCCATACTGAGAAAAAGGTTCGTCAAGGCTGGCCACGGCAAGTGGCTCGAACAGGTAGAGCTCCAGCCCGAAAGGTGCGGCACCCTTGAGCGTGAATGGGTTCATCTTGTCAAAACTGCCGATATCGTGGAGGATCAACTCTCCGCCTTTACTTGCCTCAACCGAGGTGTAGTCAAATTGTTTAAAATCGGCGCGGTATTTCAGATCGCCGTCTATGCTCAGCCCGTGTGCGGCACGCAGGACACTGGCAGAACTGAGGACAATTACTAGCGATAAAATAACAGGCAGTGCTCTCATAGGCTTTTGAATGCAGATGTTATGGTCGGTTAAGAATCGATCATGCGCAGCAAACGCAGCAGAGACAGCGGACAGATGCTGAATGAAGAGGCTCTTGAAAAACGTTGTTATCACAGGCCTTGTTTTTTCAGTGTTTCAACGGCACCCCGCTGCTCCTCTGTCAATTGGTCAGGTATGTGCACCCCGACTTTTACGAAAAGATCACCTCGTTCACCAATCGGACCGCTTGGGAGCCCCTGCCCTTTAATTCTCAGGCGGGAATCCCCATTGGTACCGGCAGGGACCGATATCATGAATTTTTTGCGGTCAAGTGTCTCGACTTCCACTCTAGCGCCAAGGCAGGCAGCACTGAAAGCAATTTTTTTATAATGGATCAGGTCATCACCATCGCGCTCAAATGAGTTGTGCGGTTCGAGTTCGATTTTCAAAAATAGATCGCCGGGCTCACCACCTTGAGCGGATTTGCCTCCTTTTCCCTTAAGCCGCAGCTTTTTGCCTTCTTCTATGCCTTTGGGAATCTTGACGGAAACAGTCTGAGATTTTCCATTTGTCCGCAGTGAAATCTGTTTGTCGGCACCATTGAGCACATCTTCAAGACTGACCACAAGCTGGTAGGTCATATCCGGACCCCTGGCTGGCTGGCTGCAGCCACCACAGCCCTGACGTGCACCATTGTTAGATCCGAAAAACGAAGAAAAATCGTGATGCGGAGCCCCCCTGTTTATATTTCCCCGGAAGGAACCAGTATTGAAACTGTTCGTACCGAAACCGAACTGGCTGAGAATATCGTTGATGTCGAAGTTTCGAAAAATATCTTCCTGTGAATACTTCTGGTGAAATCCAGCTGATCCATAGGTATCGTATTGCTGTTTTTTTTCAGAATCTGAAAGTACGGCATAGGCTTCACTTATCTCTTTGAATTTTGCCTCGGCCTCCTTGTCACCGTTATTTTTGTCAGGGTGGTATTTCAGCGCAAGTTTTCTGTACGCTTTTTTGATTTCATCGACACTGGAGCTTTTATTCACCCCGAGCGTTTTATAATAATCCATCGTCAATTGAGACCCGCAAGTAACAGTATAAACATTCTCATCTGTGAAATGAGATGAACCTTCCTGGCACCACAATAGGAATGGAAAGAAGCCCCGTCAAGCTTGGTAAACACTTTAATTTCTGAGGCTTTGCAGAAAGAAAACGGGAGAACTGGGTTCCTCTCAAAGGAGCAGCCCGTATCAGGATGGCTTGCGGCCGTCTCTGCCTGTTACGGGCTGTCAGTAGATACAGCGAACGCTGATTGAACCTGCCAGCGAAAGACCAGCAAAAAGAGTATCAGAAGGGAACATCGTCTCCCATGTTGCCATAGCCGGAAGGTCCCTCCGAAAAATTTTGTTCATGAGTTGAACCGGAAGAAGCAGCGGAGCCGGATTCGCGGCGATCAAGCATCTTCATTTCCCGTGCGACAATTTCTGTCGTATAGCGGTCGTTGCCGCTCTGGTCCTGCCATTTTCGTGTCTGGATTTTACCCTCTATATACACCCGTGAGCCCTTGTGAAGGTATTCCCCGCAAATTTCTGCAAGTTTCCGCCAGGCCACAATTCTGTGCCACTCTGTAGATTCCTGCTGATTACCTTCCTGATCCCGCCAGCGCTCACTGGTGGCGACGTTAAAGGTAGCGACAGGGGCTCCGTTCTGGGTGTACCTGATTTCGGGGTCGGCCCCAAGATTTCCGACAATAATTGCTTTGTTGATCATCTTCTTTCTCCTGTTGTCTGATATAATTTTCAGTCGTAAACTATACGCGAGTTGCCACAAAGAACAAGGCTATTTTGTTACTGCGTCCTTGAAACAGTCATCATCTGTTGACGCTGCTGTCGAGCATATGCGGCAGGCCGCCAGCCTCACAAGGAGCAAACCCCATGACCTCTTTCCATATTTCATCACTTTCCATGCAAAAATAGATACAGGTACGAGGGTCGGCAAACGATTTTATACTCGAGTAAATGTGGTTATAGACCTGGACACGCAATGGCCTGAAGTAACGTTTCTTTGTATCGAGTCCTTCAATGAATTCATGATGATAAATTGCTGTCTGAGGAAACCGCAGCGTACCAATCTGCTTTAATTTCGGAATATACCTGAAACCACCCAGCGATATCCACCTGATCGACGAGGCAGGCACTGCCTCAAAGAGCTTTTCAATTGTCTGTTGATATCCCTGCTCCCATCCTGGATAAACAATAACAGGATCAAAGTGGAAAGCCAGTGGGTAGCCCATAGCGCTGCAGGCAGCCGCCGCTTTTAGCCGCTCTTCTATTGTTGCAGCCCTGTATTCCTCCTGTCTGACAATTTGTTCGCTGTTCAGCGACCAGGCCATAATGGTTCTACCGCGATGATCGAGATCTTTGAGATTGTCGATAAAGGCACTTTTCGTCTTCAGCTCTAATATGCAGTTGTCTTTATCTGCAAAAAAAGCAATTAACTTCCTACTCATACCGGTGATACGATCAAGTGCCATCGAATCGGTGAATTCACCGGTTCCAATCCGTAGAAACTTCGTGTGGTCGGCAGTTTTTTCTTCTAACTCCCTGAACATATCGTCGCTGTTGATGAAAAAATTCTGATACGGATTGTTCAGGTAGGCCTGCAGGATGCAATACGTGCAATCCATCGGGCAGCCGGTACCGATATTTATTACCTGATAATCGCAGCATTGATACTCACGGGTTGATGGGCATTTTTTTAAAAAGGTTCCGCGATAGTTGCTTAGAAGCAGCACGGTTTTCCCCTCGGACAGATTTTCCGGGTAAACGCCGTCTACCAGGAAAGGATAGTCGCTTTCGTCGACAACTGTTACCGGGAGGTCTGCCCTGTCGATAATCTCAGCCGCGTAAGGGGACTCTGAGCAGGAGCGCTCAATGCAGATTTTTTTCAGAAAGCGGGACGGGTCGTACCAGCTCTTTGATCGTTTCAAGATGTTCATCCGTCAATCTCTTGTATGCGGTTTCCGCCAGTGCAAGGACTATTTCACCCTCGTCATTTCTGCCGTGCTTACAGCACCCGGTGCCATAGATTTCACATTTTTTCACGAGCATGTCCCGGGCCAAAATCTGTTGCCCGGTTGTAATATTTCCATGTACGAGCAACTTGACAAGTGCATATATCCGATAGCGATCCATGCCGATCCGATAGCGTACCGAAACCTGGTCTTCGCGTCCACCTTCTTTTATCGTCAGCGGGGCATCAATCAGCAGAAACTTTTCAGATGCAGAAATCCTGAGCCAGTAATCATAGTCTTCGCAACAACGCAGATATTCATCAAAAAGGTCGTGCTCGTCACACAGGGACCGGTTCATCATAACCGTTGACATACCGACACAGCAGAGTCTCAGACACGATTCATAAATATGGCCGTCCGCTGGTTTATGAATATCTTTCTGGTTGAGGTGTTTGCCACGACGCAGCCATTTTTCCCCGGTGTGAGAAATTCTGTGTTGACTGCTGCTGACAAGCTGCTGATACTGAATCTCAATTTTTTTTCTGTGCCAGTGGTCATCGGAATCCAAAAAAGCCAGAACAGGGAAAGATGCGAGTTCAATCCCCCTGTTGCGTGCTGAGGCCGGTCCCTTGTTTACCTGCCTGAAATAGTGGATTGCAACCTCCGTCCTATTCTTGAATCCGTTTACGAGATTTTTTGTTGCGTCAGCGGATCCGTCATCAACAACGATGATTTCCCGAGGTCGAACCGTCTGGCTCAGAACTGAGCATAGGGCCCGATCCAGAAGACGTTCACGGTTATAGGTGGGGATAATCACCGACAGCTCAGCAGACGTCACGAATTCCCTCTTTTTTTGCTGCTACTCAAGAGAGTGTGGCAATTTATCGCATAAATACTGTATAGTGTGTTGTTCATTGGAAATGAATCGGACTTTTATTATTTGCTGTTAACGTAACACGTTTATACGTTCATTCGTTACCGGATGCGGCCGTTATCTTCAAGCAGTACTTTTCTACAATGAAGATCTTCAGGGCTTTCGGCGATGTTGAGATAACTTACAGATGACCACTGAAATACTAATAAATTCAAGAAGTTACGAGGTTCGTATCGCGCTTGTCGAAAGTGGCTATCTTACTGAGTTTCACCTGCAGCGGCCGACTGAAAAAGGCTTGATGGGAAATCTTTATCTGGGCCGCGTTGTCCGCGTATTGCCTGGAATGCAGGCCGCCTTTGTTGACATCGGACTCGAACGGACCGGGTTTCTCTACGTCGACGATGCCTATGCAGGGTCTGATAATCACCAAAAAAATTCAAGGACTGTCGACCAAACAAACACCGAGGACCAGGAAGATAATAGCGAAAAGTCCGGGACCGAAAGGCCTCACTCACACCATATCGAAGATTTACTCAGCGAGGGACAGGAAATCCTTGTTCAGGTCAGCAAGGATCCTATCGGCACAAAAGGTGCACGGCTGACCTGCCAGATCACCCTCCCCGGCAGAAATCTCGTCTTCATTCCGCAGACCGACCATATCGGGATTTCCCGTAAAATAGAGGATGATGACGTCCGCGATTCGCTCAGGACGACGATCGAGGAACTGCGCCCCCACAACAGTGGTTTTATCATCAGAACCGTTGCGGAGCATGCCTCCCGTGAGGACATTGAAGCAGATATGGAATTTTTGATGATACTCTGGGACGAGATCAAAGACAGGGCTGCAACAGCAAAACCGCCATCACTTGTTTATGAGGATCTCGACATAACATTGCGCTCGGTTCGTGACCTTTTCACCAGTGATGTCGATTATCTCATCATTGATGATGAAACGTCCTACGAAAAGCTCGTTACCTTTGTCAACACCTTTGCCCCTCAGCTGAAAAACAAGATCTCCCTGTACCGTGGTGAACTCCCTCTTTTCGAAGCCTACGGTGTTGATGTAGAAATCAGCAAGGCGCTCGAAAAAAAGGTCTGGCTTCGTTCAGGCGGTTACATCATTATTGAAAATACCGAAGCCCTTACCGTAATCGATGTCAACACCGGCAGGTTCGTGGGCAAGGACGACCTGAATGAAACTATTTTCAAAACCAATATTGAGGCAGCAAAAGAAATAGCCTACCAGCTGCGTTTGAGAAATATCGGCGGTATTATTATCATCGATTTTATCGATATGGAAGACGAAAGTCATCGGGAAGAATTGTTCGGCTATTTCAAAGAGGCGGTGAAAAAGGATAAAAGCCGTATCAACATATTGAAATTGTCTGAATTCGGTCTCGTTCAGATGACAAGAAAACGCAACAGTGAAAACCTCAACCAGATGATGTGTGAGCCATGTCACTACTGCTCTGGAGAAGGCGTTTTGAAATCCCGCCGCACGATCTGCTACGAGATTTTTCGCAAGATCAGTCGTAACTCGGCACGCACAACCGGCTCGACGGTAACGCTGAGGGTTCATCCGCGCATCGCGGAAATGTTGTTAAAGGAAGAGGAACCGACGACAAAGCGACTGGAAAGGGACACCGGTAAACGGTTGGTTATCGCCCCGGCAAAAGATCTTCACACAGAAAAATATGAAATTATCTGGCAACGCTGAGCCGGATCACAGACACGGGTTATCATGAGTAGACGAGTAAGCAGTTCAGGCAGGTCCAGGGGCACCATGTATATAATCTTTTTGCTGGCGATCCTTGTGCTGGCAGGACTCGGATTTTTTCTCTTCTTTGAGGGGGAGGCGCCCTTGGCGGTAATCGAGGAACCCCAGCTGTTTATCGGTGCCGAGACTGCTATTACCGTCACTGCGAAAGATGGAAAAAGTGGTTTACAGTCAGTTAGTCTGACAATCAACCAGGATGGTGTTACCAAAGAACTCTTCACAACAGTCTTTCCCCGACGGGGCTATACCGGCGTGATTGGTAGGAGCGTTGAGCAGAGAAAACTTGTCTTCAAGCCCAAAGATGCCGGTTTCAAAGATGGAACGGCAACCATAACCCTTCGTGCACGCGATTATTCAGCTCGGAACTTTCTCAAGGGTAACGTGACAACCGTCAGTCAGAACATCACAATCGATACCACCCCACCACGGATTCACATCATTCACAACGAACGATATATCTATCCAGGTGGCAGCGGCATTGTTCTTTACCGCGTCAGCGATTCGGAGACCCGGCATGGAGTAGTTGTCAACGGCAACTATTTTCCCGGATTCCTGGTAGGAGATGGCCGCGACGACACCAATATCAGTTATTTTGCCCTTCCCTACCAGGAGGAAACGATTTCCGACTCTTTTGTGATAGCCGAGGATCGTGCCGGAAACCGTGCACAAGTTACCTTTTCAACTATTTACAAAAACAAGGAATTCAAAAAGGACCGGATAAATGTCGGCGATAGCTTTCTGGACCAGAAGATTCCGGAATTTGAACAGAACCACAGCGAAATGCAGGGAAATTCCGTCGAAAAATACCTGTATGTCAACAACGAACTGCGAGTGCAGAATAATAATCAGATCAGCCTTCTCTGCAAAACTCCTCACCCGGAACGACTCTGGTCAAATAGCTTCATTCGGATGCCGGGAAGCAGCCGTTCCGGATATGCCGATCATCGGACCTATTATTATGCAGACAAACCAATCGACAGACAGGTTCATCTGGGTATCGATATTGCCTCGACAAAACATGCCGATGTCAATGCTGCCGAGAAAGGTATTGTCATACATGCTGACTACCTCGGGATATATGGTAATATGGTCCTGCTTGATCACGGCCAGGGTGTTTTCAGCCTCTATTCCCATCTGAGTCGGATAAACGTGGCACCGGGAGATCAAATGGAAAAAGGCGACCTGCTCGGGCTCACCGGAACCACCGGGATGGCAGGTGGTGATCATCTCCATTTTTCAATGCTGATACACGGTATTTTTGTAACCCCTGTTGAATGGTGGGATCAGCACTGGATTGACGTGACCATAGAAGAACCGCTTACCGATTCGCGGTTCTGATATGCTTGATCCACGTTCTACAGACAGGCACGGCAACCAGTGTGTCCGCTGCCTGTCGCCTGCCCTTTTTCAATAGATAATGAAACGGAAAAAGCATTTACCATTACTGTTTTACAGCTATCTGGCGACGGAAATGCTGGCCCCTTTCTTTGCCTGTTTCATCATCATGAACGGCGTTTTTTTTCTGGTCAAACTGATCCCTTTTCTCAATCTTGTCCTCGAGTTCAACATCAGTTTCAGCGATTTTGTTCGGCTTTTCTCGTATCTCTTCCCCAACATGTTCCTCTACTCCATCCCCATGGCGGCTATGCTTGGGGTGACGATCGGCGTTTCGAGGCTTTCAAACGACACAGAGATTCTGGCCTTCAAGGCAAGCGGCATCGGCATTTACCACGCCCTGCCGCCACTTGCCCTTATTGCTTTGTTTATTTCCCTTGTCACTTCCTATTTCTCGATTATGCTGATTCCTGCCGGTGACACGGCCATGCAGCAGATGATGTACCAGCTCGCCAAGGAAAAAATTGACAAAGGCATAAAGGAACGGGTGTTTACCGAAGCACTTGGTGATCTGGTCGTCCATGTCAATTCGATTGACAAGGATAGCGGAGAATGGAACGAGGTCTGGGTTTCCGACATGCGTAACCGCAGTGTTCCGGCAATCACCATGGCCAGCTCGGGCAGGATGGACACCAGGCTTGAACAGATGATGGTCACCTTGACGTTGGTAAACGGCAGTCTTCACATGCCCGAGGAAGACCGCTTTCAGACAGTCACCTTTGACCGCTATATCATAAATATCCCGCTGCAGCCGCCGATGCGGACACCGACGTTTAAATCCCGGGGCACCATGACAATGATTGAACTGCTCGAGGAATCAAAAAATCGCGGCCTTGAAGACCCTGCCGGCCGCTCATATCTCACCGAGTTTCATAAACGGCTGGTTCTCCCTGTCGGCTGCCTGGTTCTTACCCTGATCGGCCTGCCGCTGGGACTGCAGGCCGGTCCTGGAAAAAAAGGTATCGGCATTCCGCTGGTGTTGTTTCTCTACATTATTTATTACGTTCTCTTCACCATGGGCAGGAATTTTGCGACAACCACATCTGCAAACATTACGGTAGCCATGTGGACTCCGAATCTGTTATTTTCTCTTCTGGCGCTGCTCATGATCAACCGGGCTGCCCACGAAAAGCCGCTCTTCCCGGAGACAGCCTATCTTATTTATGATTCGATTGTGCAAACTGCTGGCCGCAGCATGAATCGTTTTTTTCGTGCAGTCTTTCCAAAACAGGCAGAGGTCATTCTTCCTGACAGGAATAACACTGACCCTGAAACCTCTCAGCATACGTTGCAACTTCATGGCAACGTTAACAGCAGGGTTTTTCATTTCCCGCAGTGTGAGCATTACCATTGCAAAAATTGTTCAATTGAATTTAAAAACGTAGAGGTAGCAATTCAGGCAGGTTTTGAACCGTGCAAGTTCTGCAGGAACTTCAACCCCGAGGCATCCCAGAATGATCGTTCCTGAGACAACCGCTAATAGAGGCCGGTAAAAGGAGCAGCCCCATGAAACTTCCCGGATCAGAAGAAATGAGAGCCATTGACCGGTGTGCCATCGACGATTATACCATTCCCGGTATCGTCCTGATGGAAAATGCCGGCTCTGCAACCGTGAGATTAATGGAGCGAGAACTGACCCGGATCAGAGACTGTTTTGCGCTGATTTTCATCGGTCCCGGGAACAACGGCGGAGACGGGCTTGTCATTGGCAGACACCTGCACCAGCTCGGTTGCGAGCCGATCTTTTTCTTTCTGGTAAACCCTGACAAACTCAGCGGTGATGCAGCGACCAACCTGTCAATTGTCAAAAAACTCCGTCTCCCACTGCACGTGATTGATTCCAGGAATAGAGTAAAGACGATATCCGTTCTCTTCAAGCAGATAGAATCACGGGGAAAACCCTGCTGTGCAATTATAGATGCAATTTTCGGCATCGGTCTGGTCAGGGAGGTCAAGGGCCATTTTGCCGATGCCATTGAGCTTATCAATAGCAACCAATTTTCCAGAACTATTCCGGTTATTTCTGTGGATACACCTTCAGGGCTCGATTCGGACACCGGAAAAGTTCTCGGTACCTGTGTCAGGGCTACCATGACAGCCACATTTGGCTGTGCAAAGCCCGGGCAGATCATGCAGGGCAGTTCCGCTTTGACCGGAAAGCTCAAAATTCTCGATATAGGCATCCCCCCGGAAGTGATCGACAAAGCGCAGATAACCACCTCGATGATTAATGCTGAAACCGTAAAGAACTGGGGAGCCGGACTTGTCCGCAGGTCTGATTCACACAAGGGCAGTTATGGGCACCTGCTCATTCTGGCCGGATCAGCAGGAAAAACCGGGGCTGCGATACTTGCCGCAAAAGGTGCCCTGCGAAGCGGCTGCGGCCTTGTCAGCCTCTGTGTCCCCTACGATCTCAACATGATTTTTGAAACATCAATTGCCGAGGCCATGACCATACCGCTGCCCACCTCTTCATCACTGCTCAATGTCTCCGACACCGCCACGATTTTGAGGCATTCTGAAGACAAACAGGCGATTGTGCTCGGTCCTGGACTCGGGAATGATGTGCGGACTGCAGAACTGGTTCTCTATCTCTATCACCACTTCAAACAACCTGTCATACTTGATGCCGATGCGCTGAACATCATCGCCAGATATCGTGATCAGCTGCAGGAACCGGGTGGGCCTCGTATTTTCACCCCTCATCCCGGCGAAATGGCGCGTCTGGTCGGCAAAAGCACAGAATCGGTTTTGGCAAACAGGGTGACGATTAGCAGGTTGTGTCATGACCTTTACAAGTGCGGCAACAAAGAACTGACAATTGTCCTCAAAGGAGCCGGGACCCTTGTTCTCAGCGATGACGGTCACGTCATGATCAACACGTCGGGTAACCCCGGCATGGCCACCGGTGGAATGGGAGATGTTCTTTCAGGAATGATCGGCTCTTTTATCTGCCAGGGGCTTGAAGCACTTGCCGCGGCAGGAACTGGTGTTTACCTTCACGGTATCGCCGGTGATACACTTTTCGCCCAGATGGGACAGGGATTTTCAGCCGGCGAGCTTGCCGACACGATACCGGTCAGCCTCAAAACTTTACAGGAGTCTTTATAAAATGAAAACAGCTCAGGATATAATGACCAAAAAAGTTGTTTCAGTCACTGTCGGCACCACGGTAAGAGACCTCGCCCGAGCTCTTTTGAATAACAATATCAGCGGAGTACCAGTCCTTGACGACAATGGTACGCTGTGCGGCATTGCCACTGAAAGTGATCTGATATTCCAGAACAAGCGAGTGCGTGTGACGCCTTTTATCACCATTCTCGACTCGTTTCTTTTTCTGGACAGTCCGGAAAAGATGGAACGAGAGTTGAAAAAAATTGCAGGAGCGACCGTGCTCGATATTTACACGGACGAGGTAATCTCCATACGTACTGACACTCCGCTTGATGAAATTGCCACACTGATGACCGAGAAAAAGATTCACACCCTCCCGGTCTTAACGGAAGATGGTGAAATGGTCGGTGTTGTCGGTAAGAAAGATATTATCCGCACCATTCTCTCCTGACCGGGCTGTTACCAGTCAACGGCAGGCAGGTGATTGTCCGTCAGGTAGCTGTTGCATTTCACAAATATATTGGAACCGAGAAATCCCCGGTGGGCGGACAGGGGTGACGGGTGGCTGGTTTTCAGCACCAGA
Source organism: Desulfocapsaceae bacterium (assembly GCA_963675545.2). Taxonomy (GTDB): domain Bacteria; phylum Desulfobacterota; class Desulfobulbia; order Desulfobulbales; family Desulfocapsaceae; genus MADRE3. The sequence continues at coordinate 4,103,851 of CAXXRX010000002.1, read as the reverse complement.
TGGTTCTGCCGGTCAATCAACGCTTCTTTTTTCTGGGCGAAAGCCCCCCACAACATGAAAACAATATGCTCTTGTTTTAAAGACAGCGTTTTGATGATGTCGTCCGTCAGGCGATGCCAACCGATATTCGCATGAGAATTTGGTTTTTTGGCAATCACCGAAAGACTGGCGTTGAGCAGCAGTACACCCTGATTTGCCCACCTGGTCAAATCGGTGCTTACCCTACGGCATTTGCTGTTATAAAAACTTCGGTCAATCTCCTTGAAGATGTTCTGCAGTGACGGCGGTGCCGGAATCCCTTCCCGTACCGAGAAGCAAAGACCGTGCGCCTCGGACACCCCGCTCTTGTGTTCATTGAAATAGGGATCCTGGCCGATGATTACGACACGAACATCAGAAAACCTGGTAATCCTCATGGCATTGAAGACGAGTTCTCGAGGCGGGTAGACTTTTTGCCCCCTGGACGCTGATCCGTAAGCTATTTGAACCAGCTCCTTGTGATAACCTTGTTTTAAAAGAGGTACCTGTTCTTCCCAGAGCATGTCCGTGTCAATGGTTTTATAATGAGTCGAAAAGTTCAGATGACAGATTTCAGGCGGTCAGTGGTTCATTGCCGGCAGCCCGGTGCAGGTCGATAATGAGTTCTGCAGCATCATGTTCATCAACGATCCTGTCGACACTGCATTTTCTCAATATATTTTCACCCATTTCCTTGCACAGGCAGTGTTTCGAATTAAGGACCATTGAATAGCCATTATTTTTCTTGATTGCCTTGACGCCCTTTACGCCGTCAAGCTCAGTGCCCGAAAAAAGAAATCCTGCGACTTTGTCTTTGAAAACAGAGGCTACCGAATCCATGAAAATATCAATGGACCCGCACCCTGAAACAGGTTCAGTTTTCCTGATGGTGTAGTGGGCGCTGTACGGTTTCATCTGCACCATATCCGCTGCTGAAGCGATGTAACAACAACCGCCCTCAATGGTGAGCCCGTCGACCATGCGCTTTACCTTTATCGTGCTGACAGCATCAAGATATTCAGTAAAAGCGTTAACATGCCTGCTTTCAGCATGTAAAATGATGATGATTGCACCGCTTAGATCTTCAGGGATCTCGGGAATAATCCTGAGAAGATTGCTGTATCCGCCGAGACCTGAACCAATGACGGTAACAAAGTTTATGCGTTTGTACTTATTATTCTGAGCTGCCTCAAGCAGATCGCCGCACTGTTTACAGGTCAGTGTATCCAGCTGAGCTTTCCTGAAATCGTCAACGACGTTTCTGGCGCCGCATTCTTCACAGAAAATAATATTGCTTGGCATTACCTCGGAACGGGGCAGGTCACCCGTACCGGTAAAAACAGGTTCGACCGGCCTTACCATCACCTTTGAGGCATAGAGTGCTTTATAGATGAGTTCCTGTCCAAACGAGTGATTCGTTTCTTTTCTTTTAAAAAACGTGTCCTTACAGATAAAATCGAGGGCCCCGTTTTTAATGGCGTCAAACCCCCGGGCAGTTCCTTCCTGGGTCAGGCTCGAGAGCATTATTGTCGGGGTCGGTTTGTGTATCATCAGGTGCTGAAGTGTCGTCATGCCGTCCATCAGCGGCATTTCCATATCTATGACAATAACATCGGGGGAGAGCTTCAGTACCATAGAAAGGGCTTCAATACCGTTCCTTGCTTCACCGATAATATTGACACTGTTTGTCTGCTCGAAGATTTCTCTCAACAACCTCCTGAAAACAAGGGAGTCATCTACTATCAGAATATTTATCTGCTTCGGCTGGGGGCTCGCTTTTGTTTTGGTGGCCATAGCGTTGAAAAATTAGAAGGAAGAGTAGTTATCCAGATTAACACATTTTATACCCTATGAAGAATATTTCAAAATAGAATTCTTCAAAACTACTCAACGGTACAATGATTTTTCACGAATGTAACTGCCGACTTGAGCGTCTACGAGATGCGTCCAGGGTTGGTTCTGCCTGATCAGTCTCCTGATCTGTGTGGAAGAGATATCATCTGTTTCCGTGGTAAGAAGTTTGATAGTGTTCTTCCCGTTCCGATTATACCAATCTGTGATGACATGTCCGGTAGTGCAGAAACCGGTTTGATCGAGAAGTATTTGCAACCCTGAGGTATCGTAGCCTGGACGGACCACGATAATGAAATTGATTCGGGCAAGGACAGTCTGCCAGCGATACCAACTCTTGATGTCCAGAAAGGCGTCGCAGCCGATAATAAAAAAATGATTTGCTGAGGTAGTTTCGTTTTGACGAAAAAGATTCCAGGTATCAATAGTATATGAAGGGTATGATCGTTTTCGTTCAACGTCTGATACGGAAAACTGTTGACACTTTTCAACAGCACGTTCCAGCATGGCGAGACGATGTTCGAAATTACAGACACTTTTCTGATTCTTATGGGGAGGCCTGGCCGACGGAATAAAAATCACATGGGCAATCTCCGCCTCCGCAATTGCCGCCGCAGCGCATTGCAGGTGCCCGTTGTGAACAGGATCGAATGTTCCTCCAAACAGGCCGATATCAGCCATCAGTCACGTACCTGGCCGTTTCCGTAAACAACAAATTTTCGTGTCGTCAGTTCTTCGAGCCCCATGGGCCCGTAGGCATGCAGCTTGGTCGTGCTGATCCCGATTTCCGTGCCCAAGCCAAGCTGTCCGCCATCGTTAAAGCGAGTCGAGGCATTGACGATAACAGCCGACGCGTCAACCTCTGCAATAAAGCGGTTGACCGTCGTGTAATTTTCTGAAACGATGACTTCGGTATGGTTGGAACCATAGCGATCGATGTAGTCTTGAGCATCATCCAGTGAGTTAACAATTTGTACACAGAGTTTCAACTCCAGAAACTCTTGTCCCCAGTCACTGTCCCGTGCCGGAATAACGTGTGTCCCGAATTCAACCGAGCGCGAACATCCCAGCAGTGTGACACCGAGTTGAACAAGTTCCTGCTCAATTTTCGGGAGGAAATCTTCGGCGACGTCTGCATGAATCAGCAGTCCCTCGAGGGCATTGCAGACTCCGGGGCGTTGCACCTTGCTGTTGATAATGATGGGTGTTGCCTTGTCCAGATCAGCATCCTTGTCCACGTAGACATGACAAACGCCCTTGTAGTGCTTCAAAACAGGGATTCTGGAATGTTCGGCAACAAAGCGGATCAGCCCTTCACCGCCCCTGGGGATGACGAGATCGATAAACTCCTCCTGCTGCAGCAATATGCTGATGGCCTCACGGCTGGTCGTGGGGACCACCTGAACTGCATCGGGTGTCTGCCCGCAGACTTCGAGGGCCTGCTGCAGAACTGATGCCAGGGCTATATTTGAATTGATCGCTTCCGAACCTCCTCTCAAGATGACGGAATTCCCGGTTTTCAGGCATAGAGCTGCAGCATCGATGGTAACATTGGGACGCGATTCATAAATCATCGCGATAACACCGAGCGGTATTCTCATCCTGCCGACGCTCAACCCATTTGGTCTTCTGCTCAGCGAGGATATCTGGCCGATTGGGTCAGGAAGGGCTGTTACCTGTTCAATACCCAGCACCATACCGTCTATAACATTATCCGTCAAAGCCAGACGGTCAAGCATTGCAGATGACAATCCTTTATCTTCTGCGGCCTTAAGGTCATGGTTATTGGCACGCTGGATTGCGTTTTTTCCAGACAGAAGCAACTCCGAGATTGAATGCAGCACAGCATGCCTTGTCTCGGTAGTGGCAGCCGCCAGGAACCTTGATGCAGCTTTTGCTTTTCGGGACATTTCAATTATCGTGTAGTCATCAGTCGATATTCCGCTCATCTGCTGAATCTCCAGTGATTTTAATGGTGCTCAAGGATTACGAGATTGTCTCGATGCATAACCTCATCATTGTCCTTGTAACCGAGAAGTTTTTCGATAGTGCTCGTGTGTTTACCCATTATTTTAATAGTATCTTCCGAGTCGTAATTGACAAGCCCAACAGCAATTACTGTCCCGTTCTCGTCACAGCAGTGAACGGCGTCCCCGACTCCGAAGCCGCCATGGACCTCCTTGATGCCAGACGGCAACAGACTCTTTCCGCCATTGCACAGCGCAGCACAGGCACCGGCATCGAGGACAAGGGTTCCCTGGGGTTTCAGTACTGTGGCAATCCAGCGTTTTCTACTCTGAATCCGCTCCTTGCAGGGAAGAAAGAATGTGCCGACCATCTGGCCGCTGAACAGCTTCTGCAGAATTTCTTTTTCCTTGCCGGGGCCAATAAAGGAACATCCCCCACCGGCTGATACTATCCGGGCGGCCTTGAGTTTTGATTTCATGCCGCCGGTGCCAAGAGAGCTTTTGCTGTTATGGACCAGATCATCAATTTCGGAGGTAATTTCGGGAACGGTATAGATCGGCTCGGCGTCATGATGGATTTCCGGATCCTTATTGTACAAACCATTCACATCTGTCAGACAGATGAACATGTCCGCTTCAATCAGGTTGCAGATATAGGCGCCAAGGGTATCGTTGTCGCCGAATCTCAATTCCTGGACAGAGACCGTATCGTTTTCATTGATGACCGGGATAACATGAAATTTAAATAAGGTGAGTAGCGTGTTGCGGACATTGAGATAACGGTTTCGACGTGCAAGATCTGAATGGGTCAGCAACACCTGGGCGATGGTGTGGTCAAAAGAGGAAAAACATCTTTCGTAGGTCTGCATCAATGACGATTGACCAATGGCTGCGAGTGCCTGCTTCTCTTTGATCCCCAGGGATGAATTACGGTTATAGGAGATCTTTTTGATGCCTGCGGCAACAGCGCCGGAGCTGACAAGAATTACCTCACGGCCGCTGCGATGAAGAAAAGATATCTCTCTGGCGATATTCTGTACAACATCTTCGGCGATACCGTTCTGATCGGTAAGAACAGCACTGCCGACTTTTACGACTATCCTCCGTGCTTTGTCAAAAAGTGTCTGGCGAAGATAGAGGCCATCTTCAATTGAGACATTTTCAAGCTTCACTGTCCTGCTCCCCGTGACGATCATCTTCTTCTCTTATTGTATCAAGTGTCTCGGACAGAAGTTCCTTGAGGTCTTCGATTCCTTCACCACTCAATGCCGAGACGGCACAGGTTTGTATTCCCTTGTCCCGAAATGCCTGAATGATTTCAAGTACCATCTCCGGGTCGACAAGATCGATCTTGTTGAGCACGAGAAGCCTGAGTCTGCCGCTGAGATCCTGTTTATACTCAAGCAGTTCGTTTTCAATAACTTCATGGTTGTTATGAAAATCGTCAACGGATATATCGACAATATGCAGCAGAACCCTGGTCCGTTCAATATGTTTCAGAAAAGACAGGCCAAGCCCGGCACCCTGGTGAGCCCCCTCGATAATCCCAGGAATATCGGCAATGATATAAGGTCGATGATATTTGAACTGCAGGACCCCGAGTTGTGGCTCAAGCGTCGTAAACGGATAATCAGCAACCTTTGGGTTTGCTGCGGAAAGTTTCGCTAAAAGGCTTGACTTTCCGGCATTGGGTAAGCCGACAAGCCCGATGTCGGCTAGGAGTTTCAGTTCAATCCTCAGCCACCGTTCCTCACCTTTTCTGCCTTTTGTGGCATGACGCGGTGTCCTGTTAGCCCCAGAGGAAAAATGGGCATTACCGAGTCCGCCGCCTCCGCCTGATGAAACAATGACATGTTGCCCGTCGGAAACAAGATCGGCCAAAACCTCTCCAGTCTCAACATCTCTGATAATGGAACCGACGGGAACTTCCATGACACAGTTCCGGCCTTTTCTCCCATGCATATCCTTTCCCATGCCATGGGCTCCCCTTTCAGCTTTGAAATGTGAACGGTAGCGAAAATCAAGCAGCGAATTCTTGCCTTTAGTCGAGGTTATGACAACATCACCCCCCTTGCCGCCGTCACCGCCGTCCGGCCCACCTCTGGGTATATACTTTTCCCTCCGAAAGCTTACACAGCCGTTTCCGCCATCTCCGCCTTTTACATAAAATTTAGCTTCATCAATAAATGACATTAAAAACCCTGTACCTGTTTCGGATCAAAAAAAAACTCGATCAATTACGTTAAGTAATGATCGAGTTTTTCTGATTATCGCTGCAACACAGCGTATTTTTGCTTGAATCGGTTATACAGCGGGATAAACACTCACCCGTTTTCTATTTTTGCCGAACTCCTCAAAGGTCACAACTCCGTCAACCTTGGCGAAAAGTGTATAATCCCGACCACACCCAACATTACTTCCCGGATGAATTTTTGTACCAAGCTGACGGACAATGATGCTGCCGGCAGTGACATTTTCACCGCCGAATTTCTTGACACCACGTCGCTGTCCTGCGCTGTCGCGTCCATTCCTGGAACTGCCACCTGCTTTTTTATGAGCCATGCCTTAACTCCTTGTTCTGTCTTTTAACTGTTGATCTCTGAAATTTTCAAAGCAGTGTAGAGTTGGCGATGACCGCGCATCAGCCGATATCCTTTCCTGCGTTTCTTCTTGAAGACTTTAATCTTCTTGTCTTTTCCCTGTTCGGAAATTGTTGCGATGACCCTGGCGTTCTCTACTACCGGTGTTCCGACAGTAACCGTCTCACCATCTGCAAGAAGCAGCACGCTGTCAAGTTCAACAGTATCGCCAACGCTGCCTTCCAGTTTCTCAACTCTTAATTGGTCTCCTGCGGCAACCTGATACTGTTTTCCGCCGGTTCTGACTATCGCATACATATAACTAACCTCTCAAATATAATTGGATCTCCACAAGAGATGTCTCTGTTCAGAACCGGAAAATAAACACTATTGACAATCGCTTGTCAACTTTTTTCAACAGCAGAATTACTGCAGCGGACTGCACTGATTTCAGGAATTATACCCCAATCGGTCACTTTCTCTTTTTTTCCGTATGGAACAGGCCCGCTCAAAGGCAACCTTTTTTCCGTGCTTCCTGATGGAAACCGAAGTTTTGCCCTGCTTACCCTGGGCGGTAACCCAGCTCACTTCATAGCGATTAAGCTTTTCATTGTGCCTGACCCCGACAACGCCGGTACCGGAATTGCTGACCGTGACCATATGCTTATTTGTACGAACCTTTCCGAGTCGTTTTTCGGTCTGGTCTCGCCATGATATTGCTGACAACAGGCTTGAATACCTGCCACCGCATTTCCTGTCTGAAAAAAACTTGGAGTGTGTTCTGCCAAGAAACCTGACACGTACGTACCAGCCGTGAGTGCGCTTTGAGTCCTGGTCTATTCGAGCAATATCCTTATGTTTTTCCAATAATAATTTTTGTTTTTTATCTACATCGACCACGTTATGAAACCTCATATTTTACATTAATAGTTTGTAATGATAGAGACTGTTGCTAAAATGGTTATCATTACATGCGGACTTTTCTCGATCTGCAATTGTGCCTGCACGGCATGATGCCGCAGCACCAACAAACCATAGACTACATAGTTAGTCAGGTCGTTAATGTCAATACTTTTTCGGCGGATTATCATTTAAATTATGCTCCCTGAGATCAGGTGTATTAGCACTTCTTATTATTTGTCAGGCAGTTACAGCATTTCCACGAGCATTCAACATGAAAAATACTGTCAAGCGTTTTGAATCTCTGATCCTCACCGTCAGGAAATTGCGTGGTGCAGACGGTTGCCCCTGGGACCGGAGGCAGACCACGAATTCGCTGAAAAAATATCTTGTCGAGGAATTTGAGGAAATTCTCGAGGCAATCGATAATGATGATTCAGCTAATCTCTGCGAGGAACTCGGCGATTTTTTCTACCTTATCGTTATGGTGTCTGAAATCAACCATGGGGAAAAGGCATTTTCTCTCCAGGATGTCCTTGAAGGCATCAATGAAAAACTGATACGACGGCATCCCCATGTTTTCGCTGGTTCATCCATCACCGATGAAACAGCATTGCGAAAACAATGGGACAGAATAAAAGCTCAAGAAAAAACAGAAAAAAATGGTTGACTTATACACTCTGTTTAAGTTAATAATTCCGCTTTGCTTTTTTGTGCAGTACATAGAACTTCGGAAAATTCCGAAACCTCTTCGCTCTCTGCCGCATGTCGGCGAATGCGAGGGCCGCCCGGCAGAAGTATGACCTGCCGACAACACACGTCCATGAGGAGGAAATCATGAGAAGGTATGAACAGATCTTTATTCTTCGGCCATCCCTTGGTGAAGACGAGATCAACCAGGTAATTGAAAACTCTCAGCAGATTATTGTCAATGAGGCCGGTACTATCATCTCCACCGACAAGTGGGGAATGAAAAAACTTGCCTACCCCATCAAAAAAGAACTTCAAGGCTACTATGTCTTTTCCGACTTTGCCGCTACTCCTGCTGCAATTGCAGAAGTAGAACGAAAGTTTCGGATCGACGACTCTGTATTGAAGTATCTGTCCGTCAAGCTGGCTGATGCTATCACCGCTGAAGAAATTAAAACCGCTCAGGACGAGGCAGAAGCCAGGGCACAAAGTCTCCAGGCAGAAAGTGAAGATTCAGACACAGAAACTGATGAACCCGTACCCGTGAAGAAAAAGGATACTGAAAAATCAGCTGTTTCTGATGATTCTGATGATTCTGATGATTCTGTTGGTAACAACGAATCAGAAGAAAGCGAAGATACAGACAAGGCATAAGCCAAGGAGATGACATAATGGCCCCACGACCGCAAAAAAAATTGTTTTCACGAAGGAAAGTTTGTCGATTCTGTGCAGACAAAGAGCTGAGTATTGACTATAAAGATCCCAAGGTTTTGAGAAACTTCGTCTCTGAACGGGGCAAGATAATCCCCCGGAGGATTGTCGGCACCTGCGCCTCCCATCAGCGTCAACTCTGTTCAGCAATCAAAAAGGCGAGACAAATAGCCCTGCTTCCATACTCTGGAAACGTTCAGGGACAATAACAATACAGGAAATCCAGTGTCCGGTGGCAACAAAACCTGTTGGCGATAGCAAAGCCTACCAGCACATACTGCTCTTTGGGCTTATAGTATCGATCCCCGGTTTCCAGTCTGCCATTCTGGGGTTGATATATTTTTTCATCCCGCTTGTGGTAATGTTTTACCTCTACAAGTGGGAGAACGGATTCCGCTACATTGTTGCAGGGCTTGCTCTGGCGTCAATAGGAGCCGGCCTGTTCAACTCGTTCGGTACCCTTTTTTTTACGGCAACATTCATCCCGCCTGGATATATACTCACCCAGTCTGCATTCCAGGGTGATTCACCGGCAAAATCAGGGCTGAAAGCAACACTGACACTTCTTGGCTGCTGGCTGCTGCTCCTTGTCGGATACACAATGGCGACAGGGGTCAATCCTGTCAGTGAATTCATGGCCTCGCTGGATCACAGTGTCGAAGACGCACTTACCTATTACCGACAAAGTGATTCCGTTGATCCCGAGACCATTTCACTGATTGAGCAGTCTTTTTACCAGATGAAGGAAATCTTTCCGAAAGTTATGCCGGCCATTATTTCCGGTTTCGGCATGCTTTCCATCTGGTTTACCATGGTTGCAGGAAACAGTATCATCAGGAAGTTTACCGGCTACCAGCCGTGGATCAACCACAGGGTCTGGGAATTACCCGGAGCATTGATCTGGATACTGATCGGTTCGATACTTGTTGCCCTGCTGCCGGTGGGAATCATGAGACTGGTTGGAATCAATATTCTGATCGTATTCAGTTTCATATATTTTTTTCAGGGATTTTCCATTTTTGTTTTTTTCATGCACAAGTGGAACGTTCCGCTGCTTCTCAGAACGTTTTTTTACGGCATGATGCTTTTTCAGTCGTTCGGCACGGTATTGCTTCTAGTTGTCGGGATCGGGGATGTCTGGTTTGATATTCGCCGCCTGCACAGAGACAACAGTGATAAAAAAGACGATGACGGTAATAACTCAATACAGTAACTTGTTCTAATAGCAATTAATATTCTTCAAAGGAGTCAATCATGGAACTCATATTAAAAGAAACAATCGATTCTCTTGGGCGTGAAGGTGATCTCGTCCGCGTAAAACCCGGATATGGCCGCAATTATCTGCTTCCCCAGGGCAAAGCAGTCCTTGCCTCGGCAGCTAACCTCGAACTTCTTGAAAAGAACAAGGCGGCAATACAGGCGCGGCTCGAAGAGGACAGGAAAGCCGCTGAAAAACTTTCCAAGAAACTTGCCGCAATAACCCTGGAGTTTTCACAACTGGCAGGCGATGATGAAAAATTGTTTGGCTCGGTAACGTCGACAGACATCTGTGACAGGTTAAAAGAAAATAACATTGATGTTGAGAGGAAGAACATACTGCTTCCCGAACCAATCAAAGTACTTGGAGAAAACAAAGTTACCGTAAAGGTTGGCTTTAACCTCAGCACGGAAATCACGGTAAACGTCGTCGCTCAAGAGGAGACAAAATAGCAATTATTCCGGCCGGTACCAGCCGTTGGCAGGTGCCGGAGATAACCAGATATGTATCTGGAATAATAATACAAAAACACCTTTAAAGACCGTTCTTTTCAGGTGTTTTTTTGTTTTGACACAAACTGCTGAGTGTATTAGAGATCTTTTGTAACTATCAGCATACGGCAGAGGGCAATGAACGATCCATATCAGAGCATGGCGGAAACAAAAAGCGTGACAGGTGGCAGAATTCCCCCTCACAACAACGAAGCGGAACAATCGGTTCTGGGCTCCATTTTGTTGAAGGAAAAGGCGTTTACTTCCGTTCTTGACATTTTATCTCCATCTGATTTCTATCGGAAAGCTCACCAGATCATATTCGAGGCGATGATCGATCTTTTCCAGAAAAGTGAGCCCCAGGATCTTGTTACCCTGACAAACCTTCTCAATGACAAAAATAACCTGGAAAATGTCGGGGGACCGACATACCTTGCATCTTTGACCTCGATTGTTCCTGTTACCTCCAACATCATAGCGTATGCCCGAATTATTCGTCAGAAATCGATCTTGAGGAACCTGATCAGGGTTAATTCCGACATAGCCAACCGTTGTTTTGAAGATCAGGGAGACATTGATCAGCTCGTCGATGATGCCGAGCAGGCAATTTTTGATATAGCCGGCAAGAAAAGCGGCACAAACTTCACATCCCTCAAGCAGATCATTCCCGGCTGTTTTGAAACGGTTGAACAGCTTTACAAAAGAAAAGAGCTGATTACCGGAGTCCCCACCGGATATGCCAATATTGACAAAATGACTGCCGGACTGCAACCCTCGGACCTGGTCATTCTGGCGGGCCGGCCATCAATGGGCAAAACCGCCTTTGCAATGAATATTGCCCAGCATGCCGCCCTGATGGAAAAGACAGGGGTTGCCATTTTCAGCCTGGAAATGTCAAAAGAGCAATTAACCATGCGCTTGCTCAGTTCCGTCGGCCACATCGATTCCCAGAAAATCAGGACCGGAAAACTGCAGCCTGAAGACTGGCCGCGACTGACACGTGCCGTCGGCATGCTCTCCGATGCCCCGATATACATCGACGACACCCCTGCTATTTCAGTTCTTGAAATGAGATCAAAAATACGACGTCTTGCCGTTCAACATGATATCGGACTGATCCTTGTCGATTATCTCCAGCTCATGAGAGGCAGGTCCGCAGAAAACCGCACCCAGGAGATAAGTGAAATTTCACGCTCCCTCAAAGCGCTTGCCAAAGAGTACGGAGTTCCGGTACTTGCCCTTTCGCAGCTGAACAGAGGACTCGAAAGCCGTACTGACAAACGGCCGATGATGGCCGATCTCCGTGAATCCGGAGCGATTGAGCAGGATGCCGACGTCATCTGCTTTATTTATCGCGATGAAGTGTATAACAAAAGTGATGATAACCCGAACAAGGGGATTGCTGAAATTATTATCGGCAAGCAGCGAAACGGTCCCACTGGAACTGCCCAACTGTTTTTCAAAAAAGAATACACGACATTTGAAAATATCAGCCACTATGACGAAACCGAGGCCTATGCAGCGTCATAGCCGGGGCCGAAACTGACAGAAATCAACCGATATCGAGGATGGGGATGACAGAAAGAGAACAGCTTCCCGGTAAATATGACTTTAAAGCGGTCGAAGCCCGCTGGCAGCATACGTGGGAACGGGAAGAAGTCGACAGGGTCACAGAGGATGACAGCAGAGAAAAGTATTATGTTCTGGAAATGTTCCCCTACCCTTCAGGCCGTATTCACATGGGCCACGTGCGCAATTACTCGATCGGCGATGTTGTGGCCCGTTACATGCGCCTGCGTGGTTTCAATGTCCTCCACCCGATGGGCTGGGATGCGTTCGGGCTCCCCGCTGAAAACGCCGCTCAAAAAAATAACACCCATCCAGCCAGGTGGACGTACGATAATATCGACTACATGCGCTCCCAGCTCAAGCAGCTCGGCCTCTCCTATGACTGGAGTCGTGAGCTAGCCACCTGTGATGACACCTATTATCGCTGGGAACAGAAACTGTTTATCGAAATGTACCGGGAAGGTCTTGTCTACCAGCGAAAAACCACGGTCAACTGGTGTGAGACCTGTCAGACCGTACTGGCGAATGAACAGGTAATAGACGGCGCCTGCTGGCGCTGCGATGAACAGGTCACGCCCCGGAACATGAATGGCTGGTTTTTCCGAATCACCAGATACGCAGAAGAGCTGCTCGCTGACCTCAAAAGCCTTGAAGGATGGCCCGAGAAGGTCGCCACCATGCAGAGCAACTGGATAGGTAAATCCACCGGTCTTTCCTGTGATTTTAAAATTGAAAACAGCGAGGAGTCTATTTCGATATTCACGACTCGTCCAGACACAATTTACGGCGTCACCTTTATGTCTGTCGCAGCTGAGCACCCGCTTATTGACGAACTGATCAACGGTACTGAAACCGAGCAAGCGGTTCGTGCTTTCATCAAAACAATTTCAGAAGAGCGGTTGCGCCAGAATATCGAGGAAGAGCAGGAGAAAAAAGGAATTTTCACCGGACGTTACTGTATCAACCCCTTTAACGCCCAGCGTATTCCCGTTTATGTCGCCAACTTTGTACTGGCAGAATACGGAACAGGCGCAGTCATGGCCGTACCCGCTCATGACCAGAGAGATTTCGAGTTTGCCCGTAAATACCTGCTTCCTGTTCTGCCTGTCGTGCTCCCAGAGGGCATGACACTTGACCCCGAGACCATGGAAGAGGCATCCACGGTTTATGGTACTCTGGTCAATTCAGGACAGTTCGACTCAATGGACTCAGCCGAGGCTCAAGCTGCAATTATCGCTCACGCCGAGCAGCATGGTTTTGGCTCTGCACACATCACCTATCGATTGCGGGACTGGGGAATCTCGCGGCAGCGCTACTGGGGTGCACCAATTCCGATGATCCATTGCCGGTCCTGCGGTGTTGTCCCTGTTCCGCTTGACGAGTTGCCGGTTAAGCTTCCCGAAGATCTCAATACCAGAGCAGGCGAATGTGCTCCGCTCGGCAAAAGAGCCGAATTTATCCGCACGACCTGTCCATCCTGTGGCGAGGAGGCGGCCCGGGAAACAGACACGATGGACACCTTTGTCGAATCTTCCTGGTATTTTGCCAGGTTTACCTGCCCTGATGCCACCGACACCCCGCTCAACAAAGAACAATCACACTACTGGCTGCCGGTTGACCAGTATATCGGAGGTGTTGAACATGCGATTCTCCATCTTCTCTATTCCCGATTTTTTGTAAAAGCACTGCGCGATCTCGGCTACCTTGACATCGATGAACCGTTTGCCAATCTCCTGACGCAGGGAATGGTTATCAAGGATGGGGCCAAGATGTCAAAGTCGAAGGGTAATGTCGTCGATCCCGACGATCTCATCAGAAAATATGGAGCCGACACGGTACGCCTGTTCAGCCTCTTTGCGGCGCCTCCAGAACGCGATCTTGAATGGAACGCCCAGGGAGTTGAGGGAGCAAATCGTTTTTTAAACAAAGTGTATCGATTAATTGTCGGTTTTAACGGCGACACGTCAAGCACGGCTGAGAACGGTTATGACAGTGAAGCAGACAGAGTACTCGAGCGCAAGGTCCACCAGACCATAAAAAAAGTAACCCACGATATCGATTCGAATTTCCATTTCAACACGGCCATCAGTGCTGTGATGGAACTTTTCAATACTATTGTTTCAGTTTCAGACCCTGAAAAAAACAGTATGGCCGGTACCGATACTCTCAACCACGCCATCAGGACCATTCTCATTCTGCTCTTTCCGATGGTACCGCATTTCTGTTCAGAGATGTGGACAATCATGAATTTTACCGGACGCCCGGAAGAGCAGACCTGGCCGTCTTATAATGAGGAAATTGCCCGGGAAGAGCTCCTCACTATCGTGCTCCAGGTTAACGGGAAAGTGCGCTCACGGATTCAGGTTGAGGCCGATAGTGATGAACAGACACTTGAAACCTGTGCCCTGGAGGACGAGAATGTGTTGCGTTTCATCAACGGCAAAGCGGTAAAAAAGATTATTGTCATCAAGAAGAAACTTGTTAATATCGTGGTTTAATACTACTATAAACTCGCATTTTACAGCCGATAACATCGTTCTCAGATGATTGTTAACACTTTTTCATGGAGTAATCCCTTGAAACACTTTTTTCCCCCGTTTTTCATAATTCTGGCAATCGCTGTATTCGTTACCGCATGCGGCTATCGTAACCCGTATGTTTATTCCGGTCCCGACAGAACAATCTATGCCACCACCTGGAAAAACAGAACAAATGTCTTGCAGCTCGATTCCAAGATTTACCAGTCGCTTATAAAATGGTATCAGAAGACCGGCTCGCTTGCCATCACTAAAACCAAAGAAAACGCCGACTATATTCTCGCCGGTGAAATCATATCAATAGACCTTCCCAGCCTCACCTACGGAGGTGCAAACAACGCCACCGAAGTGAATATCAGGTTGCGGGTCAGGTATATCATGAAGGATCTTACCACAGACGCGGTTCTGATCGAACAGCCGTCGGAATTGTGGACCCAGGAGTACAAAGTTGGAGCCAACGCCACAGTCACCAGGGATAATGAAAGTGAGGCGCTTGACATTATCATTGATGATTTGTCACAGAAGATTTATCAGAGATCCCTGCTGGAGCTTGCCAAATTTTAATTTTTCTCCGATGATTTATCGGCAGGGGTTTTCTGAGCCGGCTCTACCCGTTTACCACCCATGGTTTCAATAGGTTCCGTCCAACTCCCCAACAGACTCGTGTTGGCTCCGCTTGCCGGATACACCGATCTGCCGTTTCGCATGGTATGCCGTGAGTACGGAGCAGGTCTGTGCGTCTCAGAGATGATCAGCTCACACGGTCTTGTTTATCAACAGCATAAAACCAGGAAGCTGCTGCAGAGCTCAACGGAAGATACCCCACTGGCATATCAGTTGTTTGGTGCAGACCCTGATATCATGGCTGAAGCCGCTGCAGTTCTCAACGATTTTTCACCGGATCTGATCGATATAAATATGGGCTGTCCGGTGAGAAAGGTAACGAAAAAAGGAGCAGGTGCCGCCCTGATGACTGACCTGCAGCGGGCCGAACAAATTATCGCCGGGGTCGTGAGGAGCAGTAGCTGTCCGGTGACGGTGAAAATGAGAAGCGGGCCGGACATGCAGAACCAAAATGGCGAAATACTTGCCCGCATTGCAGAAGATAATGGTGTGTCTGCACTTGTCGTCCATGGCAGAACCTGGAAACAGGCCTTCGGCGGTAAAGCCGACTGGACGGTGGTTGAAAAGATCAAAACATCCGTATCAATTCCCGTCATCGGCAACGGTGATATACATTCCTTTCAGGAAGCCCGATACAGACTGGAAACATCTCGATGCGATGGGGTGATGATCGGCAGGGCAGCACTTGGCAACCCCTGGGTCTTTCACCCGAGTGGACGGCCAGGAGATATAAAGGGAGTCATGACGGCGGTCAGGCACCACATCTTCCTGCTGGAATCAGTCAACGGCAGTCCCCATCTTAAACTGGCAGCAATGAAGAACCATCTTGGCAAATATTTCAAGGGTTTCTCTGGCGCCGGGGCTATCAGAAAAAATATCTATGAAACAACTGACTGGCAGAGCCTGAAAGATCTTTTTGATCAGCTGCAATCGCCTGTCACATTGCAGTCAACGGCAGGTATTCAGGTTTCCACCTCATGCCGTTGATTAATTTTTTCATTCGGATCTCGTCATCTTCGTGCTTGTAGTCTGCATACGCACACTGCCTGCTGACACCTTCACGAACGGCGCACATGGCTACGGCGAGCGCGACATGATCGGCAATTATCGGGAATCTTGACAGTGTCGGCACCAGTCTGCCACTCTGCAGCTCTTCTTTACTGACGCTGTCGGAGATGGCCCGCGCCGCTTCGGTGAAAAAACGCGGCAGAACCTGGCGGGCACCGGAGGCAATCGTTCCAAGGGCTACTCCGGGAAAGACCAGGACGTTGTTGCAGGGAGCGATTGCGGCACTCACTTCACCAATTTTACAGCCGAAACACGAGCCGCAGTGGGCAACAAGAGCCTTTCCACTGGACCATTTCTGTAAATCTCCGGCAAAAATCTCAGTATCTTCTTCCAAACCGGATATCGGCAGGATGACAGGTTTTTCAGTATTACGGGAAATCGCCTCAACCACACTCCTGGTAAAACAACCGGCAGAACCGCAGGCACCGACCATCACCGTGATATGAGCAGCTTCAACGATGCCGGCAAGGTCTCTGTTCTCTTCAATCCAATCGTATTCTTCCGGATTTTTAGCATATTTCATCTTGTAATGGACGTGTCTCGCCTTTGAAGAAATGACACCATCACCGTCGTGAATGAAAATTTTCCGGCGAGCCTCGTCTCTTTCAAGTCCTGCTGCAACAAGAGCATCTTCAATCTGCTCGGCGATACCAATCTCTCTGATCCCGCCTACACAAACCAGAAAAGACTGATCAACAAGTTTTTCTGATTTTACCTTCATGGCCGAATAAATTGCTGCAAGTGCAATGGCACCGGCTCCCTGGATGTCGTCGTTGAAAGAAATAAGTTCATCGGCAAAAGAATCTCTGATTGCAAAGGCGTTGTTGCTGGAAAAATCCTCCCACTGGCAGAGCGCATTGGGAAATACGTTTCTGAAAGCTCGGGCAAAGCGGCCGATAAATGAAAGATAATTTTCGCCCTGCAGACGTTCGTGACGCCAGCCTAGATAGAGTGGGTCGTTCAGCAATTCACTGTTGTCGGTTCCCACGTCAAGTGATACCGGTAGACAGTGCCACGGCGCGATGCCGGCTCCCTGGGTGTAAAGCATGAGCTTGCCAAGACTGATGGCGATTCCACCCGCTCCCTGATCACCAATACCGAGAATTCCTCCATTATCGGTAACGACTGCCACGCGTATTTCCTGGTTCAGGTATCGCCTGAGAATATCTTCTGCAAGATCGATATTGTCCGGGGTAAAATGGAGCCCGCTGGAACGCCGAAACATCGAAGAATATTTTTTTACTGCCATGCTCACCGTCGGTGTGTAGATAATTCCCATTAACCGATCAAGGTCACTACTGATGAGAGCATGTGCAAGTGTTACATTTCTTTCGAACATTGCCCTGATGAATATATACTTTTCAAGATCATCTGATTTGCCGTTGACGATATGCGTCGAGTTATAGACCTGATTTTCCAGTGAACGGATACCGGGCGGCAGGGCCGCCTGCAAACCAAGAAGTTTCCGCTCGCTCTCGTTGAAAGCAGTCCCCTTGTTAACGTAGCTCAGGGTTGTCACTGCGACGCCACTGGCATAGACGACGATTTCTTTGGTGTTGCCGTATTCGTCGTATTTGAAAGCGTATTGATTTTCTGACATGGGATATCCTTTAAAATAAGCAAAAAATGGTGAAGGACGCAGTACCAAAGATCACACTATAGCATGAGACGATGAAAAGGACTCATAATGATTACCCTGAAACCTGCGACAAGGAGATCACTCTCATATTTTTTCGTGCCTGGCGCGCCATTGCAGTGAGACGAGAACAGACCCCGACCTGTGCAACAACCAACTCATTTACCATTAATTGAACATAATATCATTATCTGGCTTACGCTGAATACTCCCTACTGAAGTTTGAAGGATCGTAATCGAGAATCATAGTTTTTTAAAGTTCATGGTATCATTTCTCTTTGATCCGAAGAATTTACTGTCAACAAATCCATGTGAATGCAGAAGTGCCCGAAATTCTTTCACACTCAGTTTATCAGGGTCTCCGTTCGAGTTGGTTAACTGATTAATAGTCAGCAAAGTTGCCTGATGTGCGGAAAATCGATGACACCATGAACTCCGTCTCGCAGAGTATCGCGATATCTTATTTTTACCAATATATTCGTCACCTGAGCATTAAATAGAAAAGTCTCTTATTCTTTCGCAGTAATCCTTGTTTCAGCCTGTCTTGCATTGTCGGGTCGAGAAAGGCTATAGTATTTATATATAAACAACCAATTTTTCAGGTGGCCTTGATTCTTGATGAACAAAAAAGAAATTCTGCAGACGGTACTTCAGTCTGAACAATTGCCGACATTGCCGGTAATGGCTTCAAAGTTGATAACCCTGATGGCCCGGGAAGAGACGACCCTCGCAGATATCGCCAGGTTGATTTCACGGGATGTCGCCCTTTCCGCCAAAATCTTGAGAGTTTCAAATTCAGCTTTTTACCATTTCCCTCAACAGATCAGCTCAATTCAGCAGGCGGTATCCGTTCTCGGAATCAATGCAGTCCGCAGTCTTGTCCTGTCCTTTTCGTTTCTTGATTCCGGCAGAAGTGAATACCAGAATTCATTTGATTTTAATACGTTCTGGAGACATTCACTTGCTGCCGGTGTGGCCTCCAGGCTGCTCGTTGAAAATATCAAAGGCGTGGAACCTGAAGAAGTTTTTGTAGCAGGCCTTTTGCAAAATCTTGGTGAACTGATTCTGGCCCGAACTCTCCCGGTACCCTACGAGCAGGTACTCGGAACTGATATCAACGCGCATTCGGACCGGCTGCAGATTGAGGAAACAATCATTGGAGCGGATCACTGTGCAGTCGGTTCCGAAGTTGCAAAATACTGGGGATTTCCCGAGGCCCTGTTCCTGCCGATACGCTATCACCACACCCCTGAAAACTATGATGGTGAAGACAAAGCCATCACAAAAACTATAAGGGCGGTATATCTCTCTGATCTGCTCATCAACATTCTCTACTCCGAACACCCAGAACAGTATCACAAACAATTCAGGAAAGCGTCTAAAAAGCTGCTTGGTCTTTCCAGCGATGATATAGAAAATGTACTTGACCGCCTCCATCTTCTGGTATCGGAGGCAGGTGAATATTTCGGGCTCAAGATCAAATCCTCCAGATCGATCCAGGAGATCCTCCAGGAGGCAAATATACGTTTAAGCCTGATCAATCTCGACTACGAACAGGTAAATAAAGAGCTCATTGCCGCAAAATTAAAGCTTGAGAAACTTACGGCGGAACTCCAGACAAAGAACAGGATTCTCGACAACCTGGCCAATGTGGACGGCCTGACTGATGTCTTTAACCATCGATATTTCCAGAACATCCTTGACCAGGAGATTGAACGGGCTGCACGAAACAATACCTTCCTGTCGCTTCTTTTTATCGACATTGATAATTTCAAGAAGTTTAATGATGCCTATGGCCACCAGGTCGGTGATTTCATTCTCAGGGAATTCTGCACCACATTGAAGAGAAACATACGAAGCTATGACACGCTGGCTCGCTATGGTGGTGAAGAATTTGCCGTCATTCTCCCCTCCACAGCCGAAGAAGAATCATTTACCGTAGCTGAAAAGCTGAGGAAAATAATCGAAGACACTGTTTTTGCAAATGACGACAGCACGGCCGAGTACCGGGTGACTGCAAGCTTCGGTGTCTGCACAGAAAACCCTGCGGATGTTGAGAATTTTTCGAAAGATCGCTTGATCAGCAAAGCCGATCAGGCATTGTATGAAGCAAAGAAACAGGGCCGAAACATGGTGACGTCCTGGTCACCAAAGAAGAAGTGGTTTACATTCTGATCAGAGCATGTTCTCCGGATCAACATCGACAAGCAGCTTTTCACTCCCCCTTTTTTTAGCCATGCTCATGACAACTCGGACTAGATCGTGAAGACGCGATAGATCGGCTCCCTTGAGCAGAACCTGCCAGCGATAAACATCCCTGATCCGCTCAATTGGCGCAGGTGCAGGGCCCAGAATCTGCAGGCAAGCTTTGTCTCCGCCGCTGGCCTGGCACCACGAACGGGCCTTAGAGGCTACCTCAAAGGCGTATGCTCTCACCCGTTTTTCCGAACAGCCTTCGATTCTCAGGGAAACCAGGCGTGTAAACGGAGGATAGCCGGCCTCTTTCCTGATCAGCAGCTCACGATGTACAAGTTCCTGGTAATCGTGAGCTGCTGCAAGGCTGATGGCGTAGTGCTGGGGTTGCATGGTCTGAATGATGACCTGCCCGGGTTTATCGCCGCGCCCTGCCCTGCCGGTCACCTGGGCGATGAGCTGAAAGGTTTTCTCAGCAGCACGGAAATCAGGAAACCCCAGCCCCCCATCAGCCCACACCACTCCAACAAAAGTCACCTCAGGAAAATGGAGCCCTTTGGCAATCATCTGGGTGCCGACGAGAATATCAATTTCTTTCTCCCGAACCGAATGGAGAATTGACATAAACCGCTTCCGATCAGAAGCTACATCCGAATCAAGCCTGGCAATTCTTGCTTCGGGCATTATTTTTTCAACCTCTTCGACGACCCGTTCGGTTCCAAAGCCGACTGGAACGAGTTTGTCAGATCCGCAGGAGGTGCAACGTGTCTTGGCCGGGAGCTGAAATCCGCAATAATGACAGACAAGCTGCATCCTGCTCTTGTGCAGATTCAGGGTGACATTACAATGGTTGCACTCAACCATGGAGCCGCATTCACGACAGATGACAGAAGCCGAAAAACCGCGCCTGTTGATCAGCAGAATAGACTGGTTTCCCTGGTGAAATGTGGTTTCAAGGGCCTGGGTAAATGGTTTGCTGAAAAGAGCTTTTTGATTTTCTCTACGCTTCAGGTCAACCACCGATACTTGGGGCAGCCCGCTTATCCCTATCCTGTTTTTCATTTCGATCAGTTCAAACTTTTTCGACCGGGTATGGTGAAAACTGGTAATTGAAGGGGTAGCGGACCCCAGAACGGTGACAGCCTGACACATTCTGCCTCGAAGAATAGCAATATCTCTGCCGTTGTAACGGAGCTGGTCATCCTGTTTGAAACTGGAATCATGTTCTTCATCAACAATGATAAGGCCGAGATTTTCAAGCGGTGCAAAAACTGCTGAGCGAGCCCCGATCACAATTGATCGCTCACCTCGACAGACACGGTCCCATTCATCATAGCGCTCGCCGGCGCTCAGTGCTGAGTGAAGAAGCGCAATCTCATCACCAAAACGAGAAACGAAATGGGCTTCAATTTGTGTTGCCAGGGCTATTTCAGGTACAAGAACCAGCACACGTTTGCCGACTTTCGTTGCGTGTTCGGCGGCTCGAAGATAGACTTCCGTTTTGCCGCTTCCGGTAATGCCGTGGAGTAAAACTGTTTTGCAGTGCTGTTCTTCGATACTGCTGGTAATCCGGGCAACGGCCTGACGCTGTTCATCCGTTAGTTGTCTGGGGGCTTCAAGATGCGGCAGCAGGTCTCCATACGGGGTCCTGAAAATTCTTTGTTTCTTTATTTCAAACAGATTTTTTTCTATCAGGCCAGGTATGACCTGGACACAGTAAGGATAGCGGGCAATGAGTTCTTTTCTTGGAATCAGTTCGTTATTCAGCTCTTGAAATATGTTGCAGGCGTGAGAAAATGTTTTTTGTTCGCCTTTTGAAAGAAGTGTATTATCGACTTCCAGCCCCATATTTTCATGTGATGAGGCTCCTTTTGTCTTCATCTTGGCAAAGAGGTTTAAGCCTTTTTCGGTAAGACGGTAGCAGGTTTCGGTCTTTTTTCCGACCAGCTCCCGGCTGCGGCTGTTAACAACTGAAACCAGACCTGATTCAGCCAGTGCCGCCAGAGTTTTTCTTTGACCGGCAGCACCGAGAACCTTTCGACTCTCACGAGGGGAAAGAGCTCCGTTTTCAGCAAGTTTTCTGATCCAGCTGCTGTCTTTTGCCCCATTGTCTGCTTTGAGCAATTGTCTTTGGCATTTATTATCGCTGAGCTGGATGATTTTTTGCGACTGAACGGTCAACCCACCCGGTAGCGCGGTCTGGATAACGCTTCCCAGCGGGTAATGGTAGTACTCTGCAACCCATTTGAACAGCTCTACCATTTCCTGATGAAACAGTGGTCGGTCATCAAGGATTTCGTAAATCTCTTTTAATTCCCTGTTGTCCGTATCTTTTTGACTGAGGCCGATGATATATCCGGTAATCTTCCTGTTGCCGAACGGGATATAGATACGACGTCCGACGAGCGTGAGCAAGTCGTCTTTCGATAACGCTAGTGTTTCGAGCGGCAACTCATAGGAGTAGGTCTTGAAGACCGGTGCCGCAACAGCTACCTCAACGATCGTCATAGTTTTTCAGCTATATCCTGGATCTGTTCGACCAGCATCTCATTTAACCGTACCTTTGTTGCCGGAAGAAATTTCATCTTACGTCCTGTCGGCGGGGTTACAGCGTTTGGAACGTTCATGTGCACCCCATTTTACATGACAGTTGAAGGTCTTCTGTGGTATTGATTCGCTCTAGTCAGAAAACATGACAACTAACACAATCATTCAACGCTTTCATGCACTTTTTTTACCCGCCCGATCTTCCTATTTCCTCATGCAGGGAAGAAATCGCAGCCCTTATCAGAGATCACCAGGTCACCGTGATTGCCGGAGATACCGGCTCAGGAAAAACGACCCAACTCCCCAAAATATGCCTCGAAACGCTCCCTCAGCTGAAAAATCTTGTCGGCTGCACCCAGCCGCGACGCGTTGCCGCGACTACGGTTGCCGACCGGGTCGCACAGGAACTTGGTGAAAAGCGCGCTATTGTAGGGTCCAAGATCAGGTTTTACGACAAAACAACATCTACTACAAAAATTAAATTCATGACCGATGGAGTCCTGCTCGCTGAAACCAAACAGGACCCGCTCCTCAAGAGCTACGATGTTATCATTGTCGATGAAGCCCACGAACGCAGCCTCAATATTGACTTTCTTCTCGGCTACCTGAAAAATCTCATCTCCAGACGCAAAGACCTGAAGCTGGTGATCACCTCGGCAACAATAGACACGCAATTGTTTTCAGATCATTTCGGCGGTGCTCCGGTCTACGAGATTGAAGGACGAAATTATCCTGTCGAAATTATCTATCAGGAAGGTGAGGATGAAGATGGTGACAGTTCATTTATCGAGGACTGTGTGGATACGGTTTCAATGATAGCACAGAGCTACCCTCCAGGCGATATGCTTGTCTTCATGCCGACTGAAAAAGATATCAAGACGAGCGTTGAGATCCTCCAGGGTAGGCTTCAGAACCACACTGTTTTACCAATGTTTGGACGTCTTCAGTTTTCCGATCAACAGAAAATATTCAGCCAACACAACGGTTATAAAGTTGTCGTTGCCACAAATGTTGCCGAAACTTCGGTCACTGTTCCGGGCATACGTTACGTTATTGATACCGGTCTTGCCCGTATATCTTCCTATAACCCAAGGTCCAGGACAACTGTATTGCCGGTTACCAGGGTGTCCCAGGCAAGCTGCAATCAAAGAGCCGGGCGGTGCGGCCGTATCGGTCCAGGTACCTGTTTCCGTCTCTATTCCAAAGACGATTATCTGTCACGGCCGGAATATACCGTTCCTGAAATCAAACGCTCAAACCTTGCCGAAGTGTTACTGCAGATGATCTCACTGAAGCTTGGCAACCCAGCAGAGTTTCCATTTCTTGAACCTCCTGCCCCGTCAGCGGTGCGGGACGGATATCGTCTGCTCGAAGAGCTTGATGCCATCACTACAAATAAACACCTGTCAGCCGATGGCCGGTTAATGGCTCGGCTGCCGATTGACCCGATTATCTCCCGGGTCATCATTGAAGCCTCGCGCAACGGCTGTCTCAGTGAAATGATTATTATTGCTTCGGCGCTTGCCATACAGGACCCGAGAGTCCGGCCGGCAGACAAGGAAGTTCAGGCCGATGAAGCCCACAAAACATTCTACCACCCGAGCTCGGATTTTATGGTCCTGCTGGCCATTTGGAATACGTTTTCCGACAGGAACCGGCAGTTTTCCTGGTCTGGCCTGAAACGTTTCAGTAAAGAACATTTTCTTTCCTTCCAGCGAATGCGTGAATGGTTTGATCTTCATGAACAGCTGCAGGGAATTCTCAAGAAACACAAAGCCTTCACAATCAACAGAGAAAACGGTACATATGAGCAGATTCATCGCTCCCTGCTCAGCGGTTTTTTCAGACTGGTGGCGCGTCGCCGGAAATCAAGTGTCTATATAAACGACCAGGGTAAGGAGATCATGGTCTTCCCCGGCAGCATGCAGTTCTCAAAAAGCGGTGAGTGGATTGTTTCCGGTTCCGCCATCGAGACCGGCCGCCTCTATGCGATGACGGTTGCAACCATAGAACCCGAGTGGATTGAAGCTGCTGCCCGATCATTCTGTTCATACTCGTGGTCGAATGTTCGCTGGCAGAAAAAAACCGGCAGGGTCATTGCCGATGAAACGGTATCACTGCGCAGTCTTGTCATATGCTCTGGGAGAACCGTCAATTTTCCCAAAAGAAGTAAAAAGAACCTCCCGGGAGCACGGGCTGTTTTTATCCAGAAAGCGCTTGTTGAGGAAGGCCTCGACGATGATTTTCATTTTCTGAAGCATAACCGTGAGATTTTAAAGAAATGGCAGGCTGCAGAGGATAAATTACGAAAAAAAGATATCGTTATCCATGACGAATCGATCTACTCGTTCTATGAAAAAAACATTCCCCCTAACGTCTGCGACCGTACGAGCCTCATCCGTTATCTCAAAAACAGCAGTGGCAACGAACTGCTGATGACAAAGGAGCAGATTCTGCTGCGCCAGCCTGCAGAATCAGAGCTGCTCGATTTTCCAGCAGTTCTTGATCTTGGCGTTGGCCAGGTGAAATTGAGCTATCATTTTCAGCCCGGCGACGAACAGGACGGCATCACAGCCCTGATGCCACTGTCATTGATACATGTCGTCAAGGCGGACATCTTCGACTGGCTCGTTCCGGGTCTTCTTCCGGAAAAGACGACATTTCTGCTCAAAGGCTTGCCGAAACGATTGAGAAAACACTTGATACCTGTCTCCACAACCGTAGAAAGAATACTTGATAGCCTGGTTCTCTATCGCGGGAATTACTATCAAAGATTGTCTGCTTCCGTGTTTAAGATGTTCAAGGTATCCATTCGCAGGGATGACTGGCCACAGCAGTTGCCACCCCATCTGCAGATGAGATTTGCCCTTCTTGACCAGGACGGCTCTGAACTTGCTTCAGGCCGAGACCTGTCCCTGCTCAAATCACGATTCAACAAGTCGGGCCGCCCTCAAAAGGAAAGTAATCTCAAACCGGAAGATGAAAAACTGATAGCTTCTTTGCAGGAAAAGCTCTTTACCTCCTGGGATTTTGACTCGATACCGGGAGAAATCCCGATCTATTCACGTGATGGCAAACCGTGTGGATTCAGGTTCGCAGCATTAAAAAGACAACCTTCGAAGCAGGGAGTCATCGTTTTCTACGCGGCCACGAAGGAGGAAGCTCGTTCTGTTAATGCGGCAGGAACACGCTACCTTCTGCAGCGTGCCTTCAAGGACCAGTACAAGTTGTTGCGGCAACACTGTCGGGTCGCCTTCTCCGGTCCTTCGGTTGAGTGGCTGAAACAGAGCTGCAGCACTCCTGTCACGATGCTTGATCAGTTGCTGGATTTTGTTGATACAGCCCTTTTCGGTTCTCAATTTGAACCAATCATTTCCCGGCATCAGTTCCAGGAAATGGTGAATACGACAAAAATCTCCGGTTATTACAAACGTGGCCGGGAGCTTGTTGACCAGGTTCTGCTTGTCTTGAGAGAGCGAAAAGAGGTAGTGGACCTGATCAAAAAACTTGAGCGTCTCAGCGACAAAAGCGGTACCTCCAAGACCGATATATTTGCAGATATTAACAGACAGCTCGAAAAAACACTTCCACCCGACTTTTTGCAAACGTATAGTCAGGAACGACTTGTTGACTCAAAACGTTATCTCAAGAGCCTTGAAATACGCACGCACAGGGCCTACGCCAATCCGGTCAAAGACCTGGAAAAACAAAAACGGATCGTACCGCATATCAATAATCTAAGAAATTTCAGAAAACAACTGGATGAGTTTAATATTGACCAGACAGAGCGTTTCTTGAATTATTCATTCCTGATAGCAGAGTACCAGGTATCGCTTTTCTCACCGGAAGTGAAGACGAAAATTACGGTCTCCCAAAAAAAACTCAAAGCTGCCTGGAAGCATCTAAATGAACACTACTGAGGATATTAGATAGCGGATCTTTTCTGCTAGCTTCTCATGCCCCATGAACCACGTAACGATCGGCATTCTCCTGTCACTGTCTGCTCTTATTCTGCTCTCCAATAATCTCTGGATTCCAGGGCTGGCCGCCTTTGTTCTCGGCATTATTATCATGAACAAAAAAAACTGGAAAAAATGAGGTTATGTATAGTGACCGACAGCAAGTTATTCTATCAGGCTGCACTGAGCCTGGACCACTCGCGTATGGCTTCAACCAGCAACGGGATATCAAGCGGTTTTTTAAACGCTTTCCAGGCTCCAAGCTGAACTGCTATCTCAAGGTAGGAGTCGGGTCCAATCTTACCGCCACCTGAAATTGCAATGATACCGACCCGGGGAAATTCCTTTTTAAAACCTGCGATTGTCTCGATCCCCTCCTGATCCGGCATGATCAGATCGCAGACCAGCATATCTGCAGGACTGCTCCGCTGAATTTTCACGCCCTCTCTGCCGTTCGCCGCCTCCACGACATTGAAGCCTTCCTGTTCAAACCAGATACGCAGGATATCCCTGATCTGGGCGTCATCATCGATGATTAAAATTTTCATACCGAACTGCACACGCACTCATGATTAATTTTTGACCGGTTGAATCTCTTTCCCAAATACCGTTTGACGGAAAAAGCGTATGAGCTCCATGCGCCGTTTCATGGTTATCATCTGCTCGGGGATAAGATCAGTCTGTTTCACCTTCATGACTGACATCTTGTACTCTATATAACTGGCGAAACTGTTATCAAGATACCAGGCGTACATGACTCCGAACAGCAGACCAGGTGGAGTAAATCCTTCTTCACCGTTAATAAGCCGGGAGTAATAACCTTCATCCTGTTTTACCATTCGGGCAAGGCCCAGATATCGATGAAGCTCATCACCGCTGAAATAACACTTCCTCAGTTTTTTCGCGGTGAGATAGAGCTGAAATACGC
This sequence comes from Desulfocapsaceae bacterium, assembly GCA_963675545.2. GTDB lineage: Bacteria > Desulfobacterota > Desulfobulbia > Desulfobulbales > Desulfocapsaceae > MADRE3. The sequence continues at coordinate 4,076,325 of CAXXRX010000002.1, read as the reverse complement.
GACCATAGGGTAATTGATTGTGCTCAATAGTCTCAACCTTTTTTTTGGCAGCATAGTTGCCGAGCAGCGCCTGTCCAACGGTAATGAGAAATGAAATTTCGAGACCACGGCGGTCGGCAAGCCGGTCTCTTCTTATTTTAACCAGGCAGTCTTCGGGATCGTAAAAAGAAAAAACGTTATCCCAGCTCTGATCCCTTCTCCACTCATCGACAGCAATACAGGAAATACCTTTAATATTGTCAAGATGCGACAGGGGGATGTCTTTATGGTTCCAGACGACATCAGCAAGCGTGGTGCGAATGGTCTTCTGTTCATGTCCACTCAACGGCTTTCGGCCGATTGTTATATCAAGCTCTTCAAAACGGTCATGTATTTGTCTGTAACGGGTCGACGGTACATCGATTTTTCTCGATTCTGAAAAATTGTAACTGTCTGCTGTTTCACCGTGCCGCTGTTTAAACAATCCAGGCATGAGTTTTCTGGCCAGGAAAAGCGTTTTAACCGTTTGGGCGACAATAGCGGGATCATGCTGGATAACATGGCGCTCGGCCAGCGCATTTTGGGAGAAAAATCCGCACTCGATCGGTTCAAAACCCTGCCTGGACAACACTTCTCTGTCGAGATAGATTGGAATTTTACCTTCAACTGCATAATTCTGGATCACTGAACCGGGAACATCCTTCAGCGCCAGACAAAGAATCTGGTCAAAAAGTCCCTGGGTGCCGCCGGGCAGATTTCTGTCATAGGCCCTGATCATGTCGGAAATATGAAATTTCCGGTCAGGGTCGCTGATGCTCTGGTCGGTCTCTCCTGCCTGAACCCAGAGATTTGAAATAAGCAACTTCAATGCCCCACTGTTCTGTCTGACGGCATCGACGATACCAGGCACCTGGAGAACGGGAATAATTGAGCTGTATAAACTTCCCGGGGCCATAATCAGGATGTCGGCGGTTCTGATGTAGTCCAGCAAACGTTCAGACACATAGGGAGTTCCGCTGAAATCAACAAAGACTTTGTCGACGGGGAAACCGCGTAACGCGCTACTGGATTTATGTTCCCCGCTTACCTGAACACCGTTGGTATAGAGGAAGCGCAGCTGCGCGGGTGTAAGCGTTGACGGCAACACTGCATCTTCTGCAGCCCCCAGCAGCTTGGCGCATTCCGAGAGATTTTTCAGTAAACGTTCACACGTGTCTGTATCGAGTCTGAAGGTATCAGCGTCAGGATCGTTTTCTGAAAACGTCGAGATAAAAACCGACAAAACAATAATATTGCCGAGACAGTGAGTTCGGCTCAAAACAGGACGACACCGCGGATCATGAAAGCAGATGTCAAGTGCCATCTTGATATAATTACTCAATCCTGCGGGTAGGATATGCATCTCAGCCCCGCACTCGCGCAACAGGAGTTCTGTCGATTCCGGTCTGCTGCTGAACCTGAAATTAAAAAGAGACGAGAGAACACGAGCAACATCTTTCGCTTCATCACTATTCAGGTCATAGAGTTCGGCAAGCCGTTTCAACTGGATTGAGGAAAGAAGCACATGCCTGATATCCCCGAGGGCAATCACCGGCAGATCTTTCAAAAGCTCACCGGTAGAACCGCCGTCATCGGTCACACAGACGACGGCCCTGGTTTCCGGAAAAACCTCCTTTAAGCCGTTAAACGGACTGTTTTTCCAGCTGCTCTGGCGACAGTCACCGCCGATGATGTTTGATAACCCCGTCCCCCCACCAAAGACAACAACTCGCACTGAGTCAACGTTTTCCCGGGAGAGGTTTCTATAGAGCTGTTTGAGCAAGATGGAAGATTCATAATCGGATTGCTCGGGGATGCCGCGCAGTACCAGATCAATCAGCTTTTCACGAATATCCCGTTGAGGGATCAGGTCAAATGCCGAAAGATTCTTGCAGTTAAGTTGCTCAATCAGCGCTCTGTTCTGCTCTTTGAAAAGGTCTTTAACCATCAGCTGCTTTTTACTCGTCGCATTCTTTCATCAAGGCGGCAACACGGTGCAATTCCTCCTCGGTATCTACTTCCACAGAATCGTGTTCAGTCAGAACAACTTTTATCCTGTAGCCGTGTTCGAGGGCTCTCAATTGCTCAAGTTTTTCGAATCGCTCCCATTCCCCCTCGGGAAGAGCGACATATTTGAGCAAAAATTTCTTTCGATAGGCATAAAAACCGAGATGCTTGTAATATGTTGGAGCATTTTTTTCTTCCGGGTTTCTTTGAAACGGTATTGCAGAACGGGAAAAATACAGGGCGAAATTATCACGGTCAAACACTGTTTTTACATGGTTAGGATCACAAATTTCTTCTTTCCTGACTATTCTGTAGATGAGTGTAGACATGTCAAGAGACAGGTCATCAAGCAACGGAGATGCCACCTGTGTGACAACTTCTGCCGGAAAAAATGGTTGATCCCCCTGAATATTAACGACCACGTCATGTTCGGAGAGGTCGATTTTTTCAGCTGCTTCGGCAAGACGATCGCTGCCGGAAACGTGGTTTTCCCGAGTCATCACGACATTTCCGCCAAAATCGTTTACCACCTCGGCAATTCTCTGATCATCGGTTGCCACGTAAACCCTCGAGAGAATCGGGGCCTGCAGAGATCGCTCAACCACATGCTGTATCATCGGTTTTCCGTTTATGCGGGCGAGCGGTTTTCCGGGAAAACGGTTTGATTTGTAGCGTGCGGGAATAATTGCAACAACCTGCATATCTTTATTTGTATTCTTCATAAACTCGGCTATCCTCAGTCTTACTTCTCTTGTTATGTCTACTTTACTTATATCATTTTGCAATGGATATCAAACAGTTCGTGCAAATATGGGTTAAATCGACCAGTGGCAGCGACTGGTCGAGTGCGGTTGCGCTTGGTACCGAGATCGGTCTTGATATTGTCTCGGTAGTGCCGACGACAACCCGGTTTTATTTATTCTTTAACAACGGGAGGCTTGAACTTCGTGAAAATGTCTCAGGCAAATCCGCTCATTCAGGTATCTATGTTGATTTTTTAAGCGGTTCAACCTGGTTCAGGTACAAACACGACAGACGGATTAATCAGCCATTGGCACGCGCTGTTGGAATAAAAAAAGGAGTGCGGCCGTTGATCTGTGACGCGACAGCAGGGTATGGGGTCGACGGCTTTATACTTGCCTCGCTGGGCTGCAACGTCACGATGATCGAGCGCTCGCCGGTGATCTGGGCCCTTCTTGCTGATGGACTGAAAAGGGCATCAGCACATGAAGAGTTATCCAGCATCATCGGCCGAAACATTCTACTGAAGCGCGGCAGCTCTGATACATTTTTACTGCAGGCTGATACAACATTTGAGACAATCTATCTGGACCCGATGTATCCACCGGCAAAAAAATCTGCCCTCAATAAACGTAAAATGAGAGTACTTCGAAATCTTGTGGGAGAAGACCATGATCAAGCTGAACTCCTTGAGCGATCTCTTGAGTCGGCAAGCGCCAGGGTCGTCGTGAAACGACCCGCCGGCGCCCCGGCTATCAAAGGACCGGACGTTTCCTATCGGCTAACGGGAAAAAACAGCCGCTATGATATATATCTTACCGATCATTTATGATAGTTTTCCCCTGCCTTAATCGTATATGCCCGATAAAGCTGTTCCAGCAGGAGCAATCGTGCAAGATCATGAGTAAAGGTCATCTGCGACAGGGAAAGGACCATATCAGCTCCCTTCAGAAGATTTTCCGCCAGCCCAAGTGGTCCGCCGATGAGAAACGAAACCCTTTTGATACCTTGGTTTTCAAGGCTGCAGACAAGCTCGGATAATGCCTCCGAACTTATCGATCGGCCTGTTCTATCCAGGGCAATCCGGTAGGAGCCAGGACTCAGGCTGGCATCCAGGAGCTTTGCTTCTTCTCCGATCTGCTGCTTTAAGCTCAAACCTTTTGCAGGTTTCACCCGGATCTGCTTTATATCAACTGAGACATAGCGGGTGAGCCGGCTGGAAAAGTCATCAATACCATTTTTAATATAGCCTGACTTGGTTTTACCAAGAAAAGGTACTTCAATCCTCATTCAGGCAACTCAGCAGATGACGGTATCATGAAGGTGGTAATGCTCTTTGAGCAGAGCGCAGAAATCAGAATAACTGATATGCTTATTGATACCTGGGCACGACTCACTGATTATATGAAAATTGTCCTCACCGTTCAGCAGGGCGGGAACCAGCGGCCACTGAGCGCATCTCCAGGGACGGCCCTCGTGAACAAGACAGCCATTGTTGTAAAACACACAGTGCCCGTCTTCCGTTTTCATCTGAACAACGGAAGCTGTTATTTTCAGAAAACGCTCTTCTAGTTCCTGTTTAGAAAGTCCAAGAGCCGTACCCATGCGTTTTCGATCATCTTCGCTCAATGAAACCGTGGTCGTTCCCTGGCAGCAGAATCCACAGCGTGTACATTTGAATATGCGCTCTATTATATCCATCTGAAATGATATTTTTGTGTCCCCGGCACGAATCTGAAACGAACAAAACAGTACGAGCCAAAATAAAAAAAGCGAACCTGTTCATCAGGATCGCAGGCAACTATAACGTATCTTGTCAATTAAGCATAGCCAATTACATCACCGAAGGTGGATATGTCTATGCCATAGTGCATGGCAGCACTTCGCCACTTTTCACCATCCGGCACATCGAAGATAATATCTTCGTCGGCCGGTACCGTCAGCCAGCCGTCGGCAAGCAGTTCAGCCTCAAGTTGGCCGGGTCCCCAGCCGGCATAACCGAGAATAAACAGATATTTTTTCGGGCCGATCTGGTTGGCAATGTCTTCAAGGACACGTGTCTCCCGCGAAAGTGAAATGTGTGGAGTTATATCGAGCTGATGTTCACTCCGATACTCAGAGCTGAAGAGGATAAAGGCTGATTCCAGTTCAACGGGACCCCCAATGTATACTGGAGGAAAATCAATGTCGGGAACGGGGAGCCGGGCACCTCTTAATACCTCAGGAATGGTGAAAAGCTCGTTCGGCTTATTGATTGCTACACCCATTGCACCTTCTTCGTTGTGTGCACAGATGTAAATAACCTGCTGTTCAAATCGGGGATCAGGCATTCTGGGTGTGGAGATTAAAAATGATCCAGTCAGCGTGTCGATAACAGAAGGGGATGTCGGTATCATGGTGTCACCCTTGAACCTGTTTTGAATACTGCTGCATACTGTAAGAATATCAGACTCGTTTCATTACCGTCAAGCTCTCATCCTTACTATAATCATTAAATCGATTCTGTAAGGACGGAACAAACTGAGTACAGTACTTAAATTTCACCATGACATTTTCACCGTTATGCCCTAGTATCAACAGGAAAAGAGAACAATTTTCAGCAAAACTATTCTACGACATGAATTCACTTCTTTCTCAAATAGCTGGCAACCAACATCATGACCCCTTTCAGTACCTGGGCGTCCATGAGTACCCGAAAGACCAAAGCATAAGAATTGTCAGGACGCTGCAGCCACATGCCAAAAAGGTTTCTCTGCTTGTCGGTGACGACCATTTTGAAATGAATCGTCTTGGCCAGCATGGGGTATATGAATATTCTTTGGCCCTTAAAAACATCGAATATCCGTTACTTGAACCGTATGACTACCGGTACCAAATCACCTATGCGTCAGGTGTCGTCCGGGAGATAAACGACCCGTATCGTTTTCTTCCGCTTCTTGCCGACAATGACATCTACCTGTTCAACGCCGGAACCAATTACAGCCTTTATAATCTTCTCGGTGCCCAGCTTGAGATGCACCAGAAAGTGAACGGAACCGTGTTCAGGGTCTGGGCGCCATCAGCAGTCAATGTTGCAGTCACCGGTCATTTCAACGGTTGGGACAGAAGAGTCCACCAGATGCGATCTCTCGGCAGCTCAGGCATATGGGAATTGTTTATACCCGGTATCGGTGAAAATGAGATCTATCGTTTTGTCATCAGAACTCAAAATGGTGATTTTCTGGAAAAATCAGACCCATACCAGTTTTTTGGTGAAGTACGCCCGAATACCGCTTCAGTAGTACGTAATATCAACCGTTATCAGTGGAATGACCAGGTGTGGCAGCGACAAAAAAATGTGCGCCCGGCCTACAATCAACCGATGGCTATTTATGAGGTGCATCCCGGCTCCTGGAAGCGTGACCCCTCTGATCCTCAGCGGTTTCTGACCTTCAAGGAACTTGCCGACCAGCTCATCCCTTATGTCAAAGATCTCGGCTTCACCCACATTGAACTACTGCCGGTAATGGAACACCCGCTCGATGAGTCATGGGGGTACCAGGTAACCGGATCATTCAGTGTTTCCAGCAGATATGGCGTTCCCGATGATTTCATGTATTTTGTCGATCACTGCCATCAGAACAATATCGGTGTCATTCTCGACTGGGTCCCGGCGCACTTTCCCAAAGACACGCACAGCCTGGCTCGCTTTGACGGCACTGCTCTTTACGAGCATGAAGACCCCAGAAAAGGAGCACATCCTGACTGGGGCACACTGATCTATAATTACGGGCGAAAAGAAGTCAGTAATTTTCTAATAGCCTCCGCCCTCTTCTGGCTCGACAAGTACCACATTGATGGATTGCGCGTCGATGCCGTAGCCTCAATGCTCTACCTTGACTATTCACGAGGGCACGGACAATGGCTGCCGAACCGTTACGGTGGCCGGGAGAACCTTGAGGCAATAGAATTCATCAAACACCTGAACTCCATCCTTTACCAGAGACATCCCGAGAGCCTGATGATTGCAGAAGAGTCCACCAGTTTTTACGGTGTTTCCAGGCCTGCTGACAAAGGCGGCCTCGGTTTTGGCTTCAAATGGAATATGGGCTGGATGAACGATATTCTTAATTATTTTTCTACAGATGCCATCTATCGTAAATATCATCACAACAGCCTTACCTTCTCACTCATGTATGCTTTCTCGGAAAATTTCATCCTGCCGCTCTCGCATGATGAAGTAGTGCACGGCAAACGTTCCCTGCTCGAAAAAATGCCGGGCGATGACTGGCAGAAATTTGCCAACCTGAGGCTGCTGCTGCTTTCCATGTATCTCCATCCCGGGAAAAAGCTGTTGTTCATGGGAGGAGAATTCGGCCAGCGATCGGAATGGTCATGCAAGCAGAGTCTTGACTGGCACCTGCTTGATTATGACAGTCACGCCAGGATGCTTGACTACGTAAAAGCACTTAACAGCTTTTACCAGGGCACCCCACCACTCTGGGAACAGGATTATGATGTGAACGGTTTCTCCTGGCTTGATATTGAAGACCGGAACAATTCAATTATTTCCTTTGTTCGCCGCTCAACAATACAAAACCATCATGTTGTCTGTCTTCTCAACTATACCCCGCAAACGTTTGATTCCTACAAACTCGGTCTGCCGACTAAACACGATTATGAGATACTGTTCTGTTCAGACGACGTTGAGTTTGGTGGCAGTAGTGTTGGCACAGGCCGGTTCTATTCCCCCAGGGATGAAGCGCACGCCCGCTCCCCCTACCACACGACTATCACCGTGCCACCACTTTGCGGAATCGTCCTGAAACCACTGGCCTCGTAATCTCACAGGAAAACCTTATGATTCAAGATTCAAAATCACCGTTGGGAAGAGATAAGCTCCAGTCTGCGGTTCAGGTACTTTCGGAGCTTGTCTTAAAATTTCCGGAGAAATCGCGGGACGAACTGGTTCGGGAAGTTGAGCTGAAATTTGATCTTTCACCGCTTGACTGCGAGTTTCTGGACAGGCATTTCAGTAAAAAAGAATAACAGAGCTATCGTTTTTTCCCGAACATCTCGTAAAAAGTCGGCGATATTGTTGGTAATCGACAGGCTGTCATTCATGCAGGCAGGGTAATCGTCACTCTCGTTCCACTGCCATTTCTGTCAACAATAGTGATCGTGCCCTGGTGGTCTTCAACAATTTTTGCACAAAGCGAAAGGCCAAGTCCGGTACCCTCGTTTTTCGTGGTGAAATAGGGATCAAAAATTTTCTCTCTGACTTTCTCATCAATTCCTGCGCCGCTGTCATCGACAGTAATTATGAATTTTCTTCCTTCACGATGGGTTGCAACACGAAGCGTGCCACCGCTGGTCATCGCCTGCAAACTGTTTAAAAACAGATTGAGAAAAAGCTGGGTCAATTTATCAGGATCGCCCTTGATTAACTGATTTTCATCCTCATACGCTTCAATGATATTGATTTGTTCTGCTGCGGCGTCCGAGCGTATCAGGCGGATGGCTTTTGTGATCGGCAAGAGAAGTTCAATCTCGGCAAAGCGAAGGTGCTCCGGCCTTGAATAATCAAGTAGTTCGCTGATGCTTCTGTCCAGACGTTCCACCTCGGAAATAAGGATTTCAGCAGCCTCGGAGTCCGGCGACTGCTGTTCTGTTTTTGACTTCAGCAATAGAGCCAGTCCCTTGATAGAACTAAGCGGGTTTCTCAGTTCATGAGCGACACCGGCAGCCATTTTTCCAAGCGCAGTGTGCCGCTCGTTCCTCCTGAGCTCCGACTCAAGGTTTTTCTGCGTCGTCATATCCTGAATCAACAGCATTTGGCCGCTGTCCGTCTCATCGGCTGGAAAAAGCGGCACGCACATAATGTGAAAATTCCTGGGAACACCAGGTTTTTCAATAACGATGTCGGTTTCACTCATGACAGTTTTTCGCGAGATCAGAACAGCGAATTGCTGTATGAGGTTTTCGGGGAAAGCATTAGAATAATGTTTGCCAACAGCACGGTGGTCAAGGTCAAGCATCTTTGAGGCACTGGAGTTACAGGTTTTTATAATGCCATCGGCATCAAGCGCAACGATACCCAGCGGCATTGACGCGACCAGAAGGTCGGTAAAGGCAGTGATCGTTTTCAACTTTTTCTGGCTCCCCTTGAATCCCTGAATAGCAGCAAGGGAGAGCAGCCCGCCGATCCCGACCAGCAGCAGCACAATTGAAAGGACAACGATGTAAATGAACTGTTTACGGACCTGGTGCTGAAAGGTCGTCATGTCGAGTTCAGCCACAAAATAGAGTGGCTTATCGGGAAAACGGTCCAGCATCCGTTCCATTTCGTGTGGGGGAATCCGTTCCACCATCATTCGGCCCATCCTTCCCCGGGGACTGTCTTTCATGGTGGAGAGCAGTTCCTTCCGCGCTTCCGGAAGGCTGAAAGGTGATGCAATCTGAAATCTCTGCAGGGTACCGAACGTTTTCGGCAGAATACGGCTGTTGTAAGACTGGTCCTGCATTCCTGCATCCTCAAGAAAGCGGACCAGTGAAACATTACCACTAGTGCCGACTGTGACAGCCTCGTTGTGAGCGAGAATCAGACCATCGGCATCAATGAGAAACAGGGTCAAAATACCTTGATGTTCCGAACCGTTTTCAATAATCCCCTGTACCGATTCTATCCAGGCATCAGCGTCAAAAGCTGATTGTCTTATCTGGTTTCTCAATGCAGCCCGGGAACTTGAGGAAACCAGGTTAAGGACTGTCCTCCCCTCCTGGAACAAAGCCATGTGCATCAATTTCTTTTCACGCTGAAAATTATTGACCGCAAAAACCACGATTATCAGAGCTAGAAGCATCGAGGCAGCGGCAAGCAGCCAGGGGGATGCCAGGAAAAATCCGGAAAACTGTTTTTTATCAGGGCTGTTCATCCAGTGACTCGAAGATTTTCTGGATAATTATTTTTGAAACCATATAGGTCGGTACGACACCATCGGCACCCATGGGGCCGGAAGCCAGCGTATGTCCGCTGAGCAATGGGTTATCCGAGGCATAATAAGCGTATCTCACTTTGAGATCTTTGGGAATATATTCCTGAATGATTGCCGCATTTATAGCCCGTTGATAATGCCCCCCCTCCATTTCAAGGCCAATTGCACGCCACGAAGAAGAATGAAATCGTTCCAACACATCTTTGTTCTGCAATGAGGTGCCGAGAACGGTTACCATCGGTCCACTGTACACGTCGATCTTGTCAACAAAATCCTCTTTGCGGAGATCATTTTCCAGAATGTAGTTGTGCGGCGTACCTTCCATGACATGCGCTGTTGCCAGCATGATATCGCCTTTTTTCCCCGGCAGAATTCCCGCTTTTCCCATGATAGAAATTGATTTCACCTGCAGGGAAATCCGTTTCCCGTCAATAACACACGGACTCAGAAGCTCGTCCATAATTTCATATGCCTGGGCGCCAAAAGCATAATCCATGATCAGTATGACCGGCTTGGAGGTGCTGATATACTCACGGTTAACCGTTACTTCCGGATGAAGGCACGCATCTGTCAGCTTACTGCTGTCGATAATCTGAACCTCGATACCAGATCCGGAAATATCATGTTGCTCGATAAGACCATGCTTCGTTGCATAATCAGGGACGGAGATATCACTGCCGCGAATTTCTTCTACCATCTCATAGAGATCGGCTGGTGGTTTTGCCCCCGTTGCCTCAATCGCCGCTTTCCCGTAAAAAATATTCAAAAATGAATGCAGGTTGGCACTGACGATATGGACAGGCCGCTTATCGAGCTTTTCGGCCAGCAATCTCTTTTTTATGTTAACTGCCCACACAGACGCATATTTGTGATGCCCGAGAATTTCCTGGAGTGAAGGGGTGAAATAGATGGTCAGCAGTTCATTGGCTGCGGCAGTCTCGTTAATTACCCGTTGCCCAAGTGAATTGATAATCCGAAAAAGCCCGTTGTTGAAGTTGTCCTTGCGGTTTGTTTCGAGGTTGAGATAGGTGCTTCTTGTTTCCTTGTAGGTCCTGCCAAGAATGATTGACAGGTTCCAGATCGCCTGATCGAGTTCGGCCTCCCCCAGTTCCTCTTCTGATTTGACTGTTTTTTTGAGTTCTTCCCATTCCGGGCTGGTTCCCCCGCCGGCTATGAAAACCTGTGTATGTATTTTCTGTGCCTCAATATTCAGAAACGTCAGGTGAGTCAACAAATCGTAAATTTCGGTACTGCCCCTCGTCACCACGAAGCACATTTCATTTTCCGAGACGATGTAAGAGACGCGACGGCGGCGCAGCGCATGGACCTCTTCAAATGTCGTGTTGTTGAGTTCTTCCTGAGCGGTCAATATGATCTTGTTACACTTCTCAATACCACGCGGCAGGCGATCAATGACATACTCCAGGCCTCGGAGTTCAACAATGCGGGGATCACTCATCGATCCATAAATTTCCGGACTGAAATTACGAAGCGCGTCCTCGAGTTTTTTTCCGGTCTTTCCGGACGGACTGTATGACCCCCTGAGAATGATAGCATCAGCGAGCGTTTTAAAGGTTGCAATTGCTGTTCTGGCCTTTTGTGATTTAGACAGTGCTTCCATGTTTTGCTCTCTCAGTCTTTAGACAGATAACCAAATCTGACATTACACCCGTTTATCAAAAATTTCATTTTCGAGGCATTTCTGAAATCATTATCGCAACTTCTAAACTTTTTTTACAGTGAGTTTTTATCATTTGATATTTTTGTGGCTATAGAGGGGCTGACAAGGAAACTATGCTGACTTGCTGAAACGCACCTATTGGTTGAAAAATCATACTCCGAGATAGCGTGACTTCAACTCATTGGCGTTACGAAATGTTTCGGTTGATCCGGACCAGACAATCCTGCCCTTCTCCATAATGTAGTGACGCTTGGCTATGTCCAGAAGCGCTTCAATGTTTTTATCGATGATCAGAATTGCCAGTCCCTTGTCCTTTAAAATTCCGAGTCCTCGCCATATTTCCTTTCGAATCAGCGGTGCCAACCCTTCAGTCGCTTCATCGAGCACAAGCAGCTTCGGGTTGATCATCAGCGCCCGTCCGATCGCCAGCATCTGCTGTTCTCCGCCGGACAGCTGGTTTCCGAAATGTTTCAGGCGATCGGCAAGCCTGGGAAAAATGACCAGGATATCCTCGACCCTGTAGGGTTTCTCCGAACCCGGGAAATTTGAGCTCGTGGCAACAAGATTTTCAAAAACGGTAAGGTTAGGAAAAATGTGCCGCCCCTCAGGTACAAGACCGATACCGAAACGGGCAATCTGATAGGGTTTCAGCTTGTCGATGGATTTACCATTAAAAATGATTTCTCCACTGGAGACAGGAGTTAAGCCCATTATCGACCTGACTGTTGTACTTTTACCGGTACCGTTTCGTCCCAAAAGAGAGATCACCTCTCCGGCGCTGATATGCAGCGATATTGAGAAAAGTGCCTGACTCGTACCATAAAAGGTTTCTATCTTCCGCACCGTGAGCATTTTAATCATCACCAAGATAGGCAGTTCGAACACGTTTATCGGCCCGTATTGCATCAGGCGGTCCACTGGCGATTGTCTCTCCGGCGACCATGACGGTAATAACATCTGCTAAAGCAAAAACCACTTCCATGTCATGTTCCACCAAAAGGATTGTCGTTTCTTCCTTGAGGCGTTGAATGAGCTTGGACATCTCCACGGTACCGCCGGGACCCATTCCTGCCATAGGCTCATCGAGCATCAGCAGTTTCGGTTCTCCAGACAGTGCCATGCCTACTTCAAGCTGCTTTTTTTCCCCGTGTGAAAGAAAACCTGCTTTTTCCGTTTTTCTCTCTAAAAGGCCGATCCGTTCCAGTGCACCTGCCAGTTCATTTTTTACAACCAGAGTTGACAGGCACGGCTGCCAGAACCTGAAATTATGACCTGATTTGGCAATTATTGATAAGGCCATATTCTCTTCAACACTCAAATCTTCAAAGATTGATGTTATCTGAAACGACCGGGCAAGTCCTTTTTGTGCACGATAGTATGGTTTTTTTCCGGTAATTGCCTGAGCGTTGAAAATTATGGAACCGCTGTCTGGAATAAGTTCTCCGCTCAACTGGTTAAGTGCAGTAGTTTTCCCGGCACCATTGGGTCCGATGAGCGCATGTATCGTACCGTGCCTGACTTTTATGTTAAAATCGCTGTTTGCTTGTACAGCACCAAACGATTTACATAAACCGTCCACCTCAAGAAGGTATTCACCCATCTCTTTTTCCTTTTCCATCAAGAAGCCCGAAGAAACCCTTCGGAGCAAAAATGACGATTAACACCAGTACCGGTCCCATGTATACCATCCAGTGCTCGGTATACATGCCGAGAAACTCCTCCAGAAGAATAAAAGTAGCTGAACCGAGAATCGGCCCGAACAAAGTCCCCATACCGCCAATCAGGACCATGACCATGAGCTCTCCGGAAAAGCTCCAGTGCATCATTCCCGGACTGACGTATTCAGTCTGGTTGGCAAGCAGGGCCCCGGCAAACCCTGCCCCTGCCCCACCAATTACGAAGCAGGCCAGCTTGTAGTTGTAGGGACTGATACCAAGTGTATTTATCCTTCGCTCATTCAGTGCGACACCCCGAATCACCAGACCGAAACGTGATTGAACGAGTCGATGAATAAAAAACACGAAGGCTATCAGGGAGATCAGTGTGACATAATAAAACTGTGTATCATCAGAAAAATCGAGAAATGGTATATGGTTTCGCGCGTAAAGAGAAAGTCCGTCATCCCCCCCATAGGTTTCCAGGCCGATAAAAAAGTAAAAAATCATCTGGGCAAAAGCCAGGGTGATCATGATGAAATGCATCCCCCTGGTTCGCAGACTCAAGGCACCGATAACAAATGCAAAGAGTGCTGCCACCAGGATGGCGCTGGGCAGCACGACCAGGGCATTTTCACTTCCTGGTATAAAGCCGAAAAGTGGTTCCGCTTCAGCGCTGTGATAATAGAGAATACCGACGACATAACCACCGATGCCGACAAAGGCAGCATGGCCGAGACTGACAAGACCCCCGAAGCCCAGAAGCAGGTCAAGGCTAACAGCAGCCAGAGAATAAATAAGAATACGGGTAAAAAGAGAAATGAAATAACCATGGCCAAGAGCGCTCGCGATGACCGGCAGCAGGACAAGGCAGATCGTTCCGGAGATGACAACAATCTTTTTCCAACGGTTGTCTAGCATCATGAATGTGCGGGAAACAGGCCACGTGGGCGCCAGATTAAAACTGCCGCCATCAGGATGTAAATGGCCATGGAGGCGAGGGCGGCACCACCGCTGTCGGCATGGCTGCCTGAAAGGAACAATCTGAGAATACCAGGTAGAAAAGCCCTCCCCATCGTGTCGACAATACCGACAAGCAGGGCTCCGACAACGGCTCCCCTGATAGAGCCGATGCCGCCGATAACGATTACCACAAAGGTAAGAATTAAAATTGATTCACCCATTCCGGATTCGACAGAGAGAATCGGCCCGGCCATCACTCCGGCAAGCCCGGCAAGCAAAGTCCCGAGGCCGAAAACAAGGGTATAAAGTAGATTGATATTTACCCCCAGGGCACCGATCATCTGCCTGTCGGAAGCACCTGCGCGTATCTGCATGCCGGTGCGAGTCCTTGAAAAGAGCAGCCACAAGAGTATAGCTACAAACACACCGACCCCGATGATAACAAGCCGATAGATTGGATAGACGAGTCCAGGCAACAGTTCAACACTGCCTGAAATTGCAGCGGGAACATCCATGAACAACGGCTGCCGTCCCCAGATCATCCTGGTGAGTTCGTTAAAGAAGAGGATCAGTCCGAAGGTCGCAAGAACCTGGGACAAATGGTCTCGATCGTAGAGATGTCTGAGGACGAGAAACTCTACGACCATACCGACAGTTGCTGCAGCCCCAAGTGCTGCAACTGCTCCCAGCAGAAAAGAACCGGTGGCGCCGACCACGGTTGCCCCGACATAAGCCCCGATCATGTAAAATGAACCATGAGCAAGATTAATCACCTGCATGATGCCGAAGATCAGGGTGAGGCCGGCCGACATCAGAAACAGGGTAATACCGAGCTGAAACCCATTGAGCAATTGTTCAATAAATAAAAGCATTGCCGACAAAAAAGAAAGATGGTTTCACCAGGGTATCACGATTCATCGAATCACATTTCACATTCCTGGGCATAGGCATCGACATGGTTGCTGAAAACCTTGAGCAGTGTCCTGTTTGTGTAATCGCCGGATGGTGTCTTGATTACTTCACGAATATAGAGGTCCTGTATCGGATGCTGGTTGTTGCCGAATGAAAAATTGCCTCGGACAGAGTCAAAATTTGCACGTGCAAGGGCCGCCCTGAAATTATCAAGGGTTTCAAGGTTACCGTTAACTGCCTTCAGTGCGCTGGCGATTAAGCGGGCGGTATCATAACCCTGGGCTGCATAAAGTGTCGGGGTCCGGTCGTAGGTTTTCTGATACGCCGCCACAAACTGCTTATTTGCCTCATTATCAAGATCATGTGTCCATTGTGATCCGTTTTTCACCCCGAGCGCGGCAGGACCGACTGCCTTCAGGATTCGCTCGTCAAAAGAGAAGGCCGGACCATAGAGGGCGATGGAATCTCCTAATCCTGCCTGTGAGAATTGTTTCAAGAAATTGACTCCCATACCTCCGGGGAGAAAGAAAAAGAGCGCTTCAGGCTTTTTGGCCCTGATTGCGGCAATTTCAGCGGCATAATCGGCCTGACCGAGTTTCGTGTAGACTTCTGCTGCGATTTCGCCGGTATAATAACGCTTGAACCCGGCAAGATGATCTTTTCCTGCAGGATAGTTGGGGGCAATCAGATAAACGTTTTTATGACCGGCATCAGCAACATATTTGCCAACGACCTCATCGATATTGTCATTCTGGTAGGAGACACTGAAATAGTTCTTGTCACAGCCTTTGCCGGCGAGTTTAGAAGGGCCGGCATTGGGGCTCAGATAGATAGCGCCGTCCCTGACAACCTTGGGAACCACTGCCATTGCCACATTAGAAAAAATAATCCCGGTCATTATTTTTACGTCGTCTTTTTGCATAAATCGTTGGGCGATCTGCATCGCTTTCTCCGGTTTTCTTCCTGAATCCTCTACCAGCAGCTCAACATCAACTCCGCCAAGTTTACCATTCTCCTGGGCAATTGCCAGTTTGAAGCCGTCACGCATGTCCTCACCGAGATACCCGGCTTTCGTCGACAAAGTCGTGACCATCCCTATCTTCACAGGAGTCATTGCCATGAGCTGCGTCGCCAGGATTAAACTGAAAATTGTACAGCTGGTAATAATTGTTTTCATGGATCTCCTCTCACGTTTTAAACGTTAATGACCACGTTGCTGATAGACATGTCAGATCAGCGCGTCTGCGGACGACACCGAAGTGCCTGGCTCCTTTACAAGTACTCAGCAGACTAGAAAATCATTTGATAACATTCAAGAAAAAAATAATCTCAGCGTTCATCACAACACTCGGTAAAGGATGATCTTCAAATCATTGTGTTGTTTAACAACAATCGTCAGGGCTTTAACAAAAGAGAGCGTGCACCATCGATTTTAACCATTCACTTTAATTCAAGATATGCTTAAGGTAGTAACAATAACCGGTAACCACGGACATTCCTGGAAAATACCGGTAATGGTCTGTTTTAGATTGTTGCCCGAGGTTCTTTTTGTTAGTAACAATCGATACTCAACATGAGCTTACACGGAGCCGCTGTAAAAGATTACACACGAACACAAAACACCATGATAAAATCATCTCTTGAACATCATCTTGCTCCAGTGATAATTCAGCCATACTCAACACCTTCTCACCCGGTATGGAAAGAACTCACTGAAGAGGAAGAAAAACGCATAAAGAAACATGTCCGAGCTCTCCTCAAAAAAGAGGATGCGGTACTCGTAGCCCACTACTACACCGACGAGAAACTCCAGAATCTTGCCGAAGAGACCGGAGGTTGTGTCGCCGATTCCTTGGAAATGGCACGATTCGGCAGTACCCATCCGGCACAAACCCTGGTTGTTGCCGGTGTCAAGTTCATGGGGGAAACCTCCAAAATCCTTAACAGCGAAAAGCGCGTGCTGATGCCGGATCTCAAGGCAACCTGCTCTCTTGACGAGGGTTGTCCGGCCGATCAGTTCTCAGAGTTCTGCGATCAGTACCCTGACCATACTGTCGTGGTGTATGCCAATACCAGCGCTGAAGTCAAGGCCCGATCCGACTGGGTCGTAACCTCCGGAATAGCATTACCTATCATTCGTCACCTGGCAGCGCAGGGCAAAAAAATTATCTGGGGACCGGATAAACATCTTGGCAGATATATTCAGCAGGAAACGGGAGCCGCCATGATTCTCTGGCCTGGCTCATGTGTTGTTCACGAGGAGTTCCGCTCAATAGCGTTGGAACGGGTCAGAAAACTGTATCCCGATGCTGCCGTTCTTGTGCACCCAGAATCTCCGGAATCCGTGATCAGCCAGGCCGACCTTGTCGGTTCCACAACAGCCCTTATAAACGGTGTCGCATCACTTCCCAATGATACCTTCATTGTTGCCACCGACAAAAGAATTTTCAACAAGATGAGACAGATTGCCCCGGGGAAAACACTTATAGAGGCGCCAACTGAAGGAGAAGGCGCCACATGCCACAGTTGCGCACGATGCCCGTGGATGGGCATGAACTCCCTGCAGAACCTGTTGGAAGTGCTTGAGTCCGGTGCCCAGGAGATTCATGTGGACCCAGAGCTTGCAGCTCAGGCGGTACTACCAATCAAAAGGATGCTCGATTTCGCTGCCACCCTGAAAAAGAAATAACTATCCTTATTTACAGATAATACCCGTCTTTTCTATTACCTTTTCGGCGACCTGACGGGTCGACTTACCGGTCACGTCAATTTCATAGTCGCAGACCTGACGATACAGGGGCAGTCTTTCCAGATAAAGTCTGCGGGCAGCGTTTTTGTCGGCGAGCAATGGTCTTTTTGCTATCTTCCTGGCGCTGTCCGGCTGATCGAGCACTCTTTTCAACAGGTAGTCAAAATCACTGTTTAAATACACGACTGTGCCGATTTCCGAGAGGTTCGGGACCTTGAAAAAACCTCCCCCCGTCGAAACAATAGAGTAGTCGACATGGTCTTGAAGCCAGTCGGCAGTCAGTGCTTCCAGCTCCCGAAAGTATGCTTCTCCATGTCTTTTAAAAATCTTCTTTATTTTCATCTTTACCAATGACTCGATTAAATCATCGGTGTCCACAGAAAATCTTCCAGTCTGTCTGTGAAGTTCTCTGGCCGTTCTTCCTTTACCAATCGCCATAAAGCCGATAAGGACAATGTTGTTTTTAACCATGAGCAGTACCTGAGATATCGTTTGAATCTGCAAACCATTTACTATACGCTCCAGCCATTGTCCGCCATGAAAATTTTTCCGTCAGGGCGTTACACTCATCCGGGTGGAGCCGTGTGTTGCTGAGCAGATGAGCGGCAATTATCTGGCAAAGGCTGCCATCATCATAAAGAAATCTTTTGTCAAACAGTTCGGGGTAGGCAAGGCGATTCGGCAGCAGTGGATAGCAACCTGCCCTGACAGCTTCGATGATCGAAATTCCAAAAAATTCATGGTGTGATGTTGAGACAACGAAGCGTCCCTGCTTCAGTAGCTCATAATAGCAGCCTTTATCGGCAATATATCCAAATTGCACTATCGTGCCGGCGAGCCGCCTTTTCGCTTCGTGAAAAACAGCCGGCTTTCTTTTAAAATCCTGGCCAAGCACAGCAAGTCGAAAGGCTATGTTATCATCTTTGAGCCTGAAGAGAACATCGAAAAATTCTTCAGGGTTTTTATCATGCTCCCAGCGATGGTTCCATATAATCAACGGTTCGTCACTGGTTTTGTCAGGTGCCGCTGTCCTGTCAAGGAGCTCAAAGTCGATCCCCGGATAAAGAACCCTGCTTTTTTTTTCTATGTCATCAACCTGTTCAGACAACTGCATGTCAGATGCTTTACTGGTGTAACAGCGGCAAGCGTCCAGAAAGGTTTGCTGATTAAAGCGGGAATTAAAAGCCAGGTGATCGGAAGCCAGTGCTGCTGTAAAATTTATTGCGGTAAACTGATGGTTTGTCGATTTTGGTAAAATACCGGGATAAGTAAACTGGTTTTCGTGAAAGTAGGTTAAAAAACGTGTGTTGACGTTCCACCCGTCAACCTGTGCTATCAATGCCCTGAAAGTAGCCACATCAAGAAAGGTGGACATGAAAACGATATCAAAAAACCTATCTTTTATAGGTATCTCTTTGATCTCGTTTACAAACCATGGAGCGCTGAGCTGCATTCTCATCTTCCACTTTCGTGCCGGCAGGTGAAAAAGAACGAAATCGGCAGCGACATATTTCATCAGCCCTTGAAGAAATTGTTTATGGGACCCACCAAAATATGGTTCTATGAGCAGAATCTTTTTTTTGAGCATTACTTTTCTTATGTTTCAGGATCTCAAAATGACGCAGCAGAGAAATATTTACTATTTGTCGGGAAACACCGGCATCCTTGCCAAGGATATGGGGAAAGCAATTTTATGTCAATTCCCCGGCACCACATTCAAAGAACAGACGATACCTTTTGTAAGAACCAGAAAGGATGCGCTCCTGGCACGTAACAAAATTCTTAATGAAGCAACCGACGCTATTGTCTTTTCAACCCTGCTCAGCAGGACACTCAACGAACTTTTTTGCGTACCGGAAATACACCTTCTGACAATCCTTGGTGATCATATCATCAAGACAGAAAATATTCTGGGAGCAAAAGCCCTCTGGGAAACCGGCTATTCCCGTCACGACACCGCCATCATCGACAGACGGGTCAATGCCATTCAATATTCAATATCTCATGATGACGGCAACCTGATCAGCGACTTTGGAGATGCTGATCTTATTCTCGTCGGCATTTCACGATCAGGAAAAACGCCGGTCTCAATCTATCTTGCAACCCAGATGGGCATCAAAACGGCCAACTATCCGCTGGTCGGCGAAGATCTGCTCTATGGTACCCTTCCTGACACTGTCATCAATAACCTGGAAAAAGTAATCGGACTGACAATGAATGCGGGCATACTTCATACCTTCAGGGAAAAACGATTCCCGGGATCTGAGTATGCCCGTCTTGAAACGTGTAAAAAAGAGATTTCCAGGGCACGCGCTCTTTTTGAGTCTTACAGGATACCTGTCGTGTACTCCGATCGTTATTCGCTGGAAGAGACAGCCACACAGGTAGCGAGACAAAGAAAGCTGTCGGCGTGGCCTGTTATTTGATTTTTCAGGTTGAGGCGATGATCCGTCTATGCCCGGATCATCGTGCTGTCTAATCTTTCAGCAGGCTATTATCGATAATGAAATCCCATAACAGGTCGGCAGCTTTCAACTTTGTTGTAAACGGCAACACACTCGTTGTTTCACGGCTGATCACGGTAAGCTGATTGCTGTCACCTTCAAATCCGCTGCCTTGGGCGGTGATGTCGTTAACCGCTATCAGGTCAAGATTTTTATGTACCAGTTTTTTTCTTGCCTGCGCTTCAATATCTGAACTTTCTGCAGCAAATCCTACAAGCAGCTGTCTGTCCGGGTTAATCTTTGAGCCGAGTTCTTTTAAAATATCTTTTGTCGGCTCAAGGGCAATGGTATCCGGTGAATGATCTTTCTTGATCTTCTCGTCATGCACATGGACTGGTCGAAAGTCACTGACTGCCGCTGATTTTACAATGATTGAAAATCCCTCAAAAAGCGACATGACGGTATCATACATTTCCTGCGCTGAACTCACGAATACCGCCGCAACCCCTTCCGGAACGGCATGTGCCGTGGGGCCGCTTATCAGGGTGACGTCAGCGCCACGCCTGAAAGCACTGCGAGCGAGTGCATAGCCCATTTTGCCGCTTGACCGATTGCTTAAAAAACGAACAGGATCGTAGATCTCCCGTGTCGGCCCTGCCGTGACCAGTACCCGCTGACCGGCGAGATCTTTTGGGGATATGCGGCGCAGTATATGCTCGCTGACACGTTCCCATTCAGGTAATCGTCCTTTGCCACTCTCCCCGCATGCCATCTGTCCGCTGTCCGGTTCGATAACCTGGTAACCGAACTGTTTCAGACGTGCAATATTTGCCTGGGTTGCCGGGTGCTCATACATATTAGAGTTCATGGCCGGGCAGACAATAACAGGAACAGCAGCGGCAAGAACCGTTGCGGACAACAGATCATCTGCCAGGCCATTTGCAAGCCTGGCGATTGTCTGGGCAGTTGCAGGCGCTACCAGAATACAGTCACGGTCACGCCCAAGGGTGATGTGTGACATGGAATCATCATGTTCTGCGGTAAACATGTCCTGGTAGACTGTTCGCCCGGAAAGTGAGGCAAAGGTCAACGGTGTAACAAATTCTTGTGCACATCGTGTCATGATCACATCGACCATGGCTTCTTCACCGGTTAGCGTGCTGACCCAGCCGGCCACTTTGAACGCTGAGATGGAACCGCTGACACCGACGACAATCTTTTTGCCTGCAAAGCTTGTATGCATGTTTCACCGTGTAGAAAGACAAAGAGCATACTCCCTGATCCGGGGTATGCTCTTTGGAAACGATATCTTATCGACTGTTAATCGCGGGAGCCTCCAAAAAACCTGAGGAGCATCAGGAACAGGTTGATAAAATCCAGATACAGGGCAAGAGCTCCCATGATCGAGCCCTTGGTAATTGCCGCCTGGCCCTGCTCCATGATACCCTCTTCCCCCATTCTCTTGATCTTCTGAACATCATAGGCGGTCAGTCCCGTGAAAATGAGCACGCCGATCATGGACGTTACCCAATAGACACCGGAACTCTTGAGGAAAATATTGACGATGGAGGCGATAATAATGCCGATAAGCCCCATGAACAGGAACGATCCCCAGCCGGATAGATCTCGCTTTGTAACCAGGCCGTACACCGCCATTGCCCCGAACATCCCGGCGGTTATCAAAAAAGTACTGCCGATGGATGAACCGGTATATCTCAGAAAGATCGTTGAAAAAAACAGACCGTTTAACAGTGAATAAATAAGAAACAGGGAGGAAGCCGTCGAAGCGTTTATTTTATCGATACGGGCGGAAAGGAAAAAAACCAGCCCGAGTGTCCCTATAGCGATGATCAGAAACAGCGGAGAGCCGATGATAATGTTTGCAAGACCTGTTTTAGCAGTAAAGTACGCGGTAATACCGGTAATTGCCAGTCCGACCGCCATCCAGTTGAAGACTTTTGCCAGAAATATGGAAGCGGCATCCTGTCTGGCCTGGGTGATAGTTACCGGGTGTGTCGTTGGTTGCATAATATACTCCTTGATAAAAATAGTGGTTAAAATTTTTCCATACTATAAGCGTACCGGCTCATTTTTCAATATGCACCGTCCCGTTTAAATATTATATATACCGTGCGGATGATAATTTTTATATCGGTCCACAACGAATAGTTCAGAATATACCAGTCATCGAGATCAACCCGCTCCTGGTAATCTTCAATATTTGAGCGTTTACCAACCTGCCAGGGACCGGTAATGCCCGGTTTCATAGAGCAATAGCGACCGGCACTTTCACGGTAAAATGACTGCAACTCCCCGCCGACAATAGGTCTGGCACCGACAACGCTCATATCACCCTTCAAGACATTGATAAACTGGGGAAACTCATCAAGACTGGTTTTTCTCAAAAGATTTCCAATTCTGGTGATTCGAGGGTCATTTTTGAGCTTGTAATTGAGTTCCCATTCATCTCGCAGTGCAGGATTCTTGTCAAGCAATGCTCTTAGTTCACGATCGGCATTTTTCCTCATCGTCCTGAACTTCAGGCAGTCAAACTCTTTTCCGGCAGCGGTAATTCTTCTGTGCCGGTAAATGACCGGGCCGCCATCCTCGAGCTTGATCAGGAGACTGATGAGCAGTGTCAACGGCAGTGTGACAAGCAAGACAAAAAATGAAAAGAGCACGTCAAAACTGCGTTTCCACTCGGTATGAGGATTGAAATTCAAGACCAGCATCTTGCCAAGCGACTGGATCTCGGCATGATGCAACCCAAAGATATACAGATCAGGGACGAGATAGATGCGGGCTCCCAGTGAACGGCATTCACGAAGAATAGAAAATATCTTTCTCTCTGCTCTCATCGGCAGGGCTATATAGACATAATCGACATCATTGTGCGCCAGATACTCAGGCAATTTAGAGATATCTCCGAGAACCGGTTTCCCCATTACGGTCAGGTCGGGTTCAACGGATATCTTGTCGTCAAAAAAACCCAGTATCTCAATGCCCGCCCAGGGGATTGTTTCAAGCTCACGGATCAGGTTAGTACCGAGATCGCCTGCCCCGGCGATAACGGCACGCCTGACGTTTCGTCCACGTCTTCTGAAAAAACGCAATATCTTGCGAGCCGTCATGTGCAGAAGAAAAATCAGCAGAGGGGTCGTTGTCGACCAGATCATGAAGACGACCCTTGAGTACCCCTCGGAAATCTTAAAGATAAAAAAGTAAAAGAGCAGAAAGCCAATGACGGTTCCCCAGGCTTTGAGAATATAAAAAAACTCGGTATAGAACTTCCATCCCCGCCAGGATCGATAGAGTTGAAAAGACTGGAAACTGATGAGACAGAGGATGAAGGTGATAATGACGAGCCGGCTGTAATAGATGCTCCAGGGAACCCTGTACCAGTTGACCAGGACGAAGAGATAGCCGACAACGATAAGGCAGTCCACCAGGTGCAGGATTCTTGCCATGATTGAGCTCTGCTCTCGCAGATTTGTAGATAGCATAGATACGGTCTGTACAACGTTAAAAAAGTAAACGACTCGAATGAATTATGTCTTTGCCCACCACTTCCGGTGCATGCTCAGTTCCGGAATGATTTTTCCAGGGAGCCATGAGTAGCGTCTACCCAGTTGATAGCCCATGAATTTCATCGCAACTCTTACCATAAAATCAGCAATCAGACTATAGTTACCTCGAGAGTACAGGTAGGAAAGGCCTGAGCTGATGTATAAAAAACCTCGATTTTCGGCCTTCCCATATGTGGCCACGAGCCACGCTTCTGTTGCATGCAGTACTCCAATGTCGAAATATCGCCTGAAGTCCTCGCTCCAGCTGTAGTTATGCGAGTGATATACCGGTGCATCGGCAACATAGGCAACCTTGAGTCCCTGCTGCAGCATTCTTCCGACAGCGCAGGTATCTTCACCAAAGATAAGGCCATCTCTAAAGAAGCCGACACCTTCAAGCAGGTTTCTGTTGTAGGCGGCACAGGAATTTGAAGCAAACACCGTTGACAGGCCGTACCGGGTACGATCATCAAATGCTCTTGTCTGCGACGTTTCAGGGTAGTTGAAAAGCCGCAGATGACGGGCTATATCGGTGGCATCAAAGGACGGCAACTGCCTGCCGTAGCTGACACCAACCGACTGGTCGTTGAGCAGCGGCTCAAGCAGATTCTGCAGCACGAAACGATGGGCGGGGATTACGTCCTGGGTGAAAAAAACCAGATAATCGCTTCCGGCTTCATGGACTGCACGTGTCCTTGTTCCGCCATGGTCGAAAGCATCCCGTTCTATGTGCATGACTTCAGCACCGTAGCGTTTTGCAACCAAAACGGTATCGTCAGTAGACGATGAGTCAACCACCAGTATCTTTTCAGGTTTTACCGTCTGTATCCTGAAAGAAGCAAGTAACTCCTCGAGCTGAGGAGCACCGTTTAAAGTCGGTATGATGACGGAAAACGGCTGGTCCAGACCTGTTGTCGTTTCCGCTGTCATCGCCTTATTGAAGGGTAAAAGATAAATCTAGACATTTAAATATCTGACAAGAACATATTTCAACCAGGCCCAGATCATATACACAGACGGATGTCTGCGGTACATTCTTATTTCATTTCGGGCAGACATGATTTTTTGGTTCCTGGGCACTGAGCCGCGCTTGATGTCCCATCCGCGACAGTGGAACACTTTGATTTCTGGAGAGTAATACATTTTCCAGCCTTTTTTCGCAAACCTTATACAGAGTTCGATATCTTCTTTATACATGAAGAAAGACTCGTCAAAAAGCGCCGGCAATTCATCATTGACGGCTTGGTACCGGCAGAACATGAAAGCTCCGCAAACCGCCGGTATATATTCCGGTTTTTGATAGGAAGTGCCGATTTTTTCACCCTGACCACGGTCATGCCAGCGACCATACCAGGTCCTGAAAATACCTGTTGAATCGATTTTGCCGGTCCCGGACAAGCGCACGGGGTCATAACCTTCGAGCACACCTGTCAGCACAGCAACATCTGCTGCTCTAGACATGATCTCTAGTGATTTTTCAATCGTCGTCGGCAGCAAAAAGGTGTCCGGATTGATGATAAGAACATACTCACACCTGTTATCCACGAGTTGCAGCCCACGATTGTTGGCAGCAGCAAAGCCGATATTGCTGAATTGCCTGACCGTACAATGATTGTTTTGTAGAGCTTTTTCAAGATAGGAGATATCATCTGACCCACTGTCGACAACAATTACCTGCCATGGAGATACAGTCTGCCTGTCAAGTGCACCCAGGCAAAGGGGAAGAACCGATTGCGAATTATGAGTCACAATGATTATGCTCACCTTCGATTTCATTTCATCCACGCCTGCTCAGCAGAAAAGTTTGAGGTAAAGCTGTAACAATCTGCTGCTTTTGCCATGCTGTGTCCTTCTTCTGATAATGGACAAGATCGCCTGGTGTTCCGAGTTGACGATACAATCACCAAAGTCTTTTCGAGACAGCACACTGCTGCGCTTACTGTCTTTGTAGTGTACAGCCATGGTTTTCACATGCCTGATGCTCTGGCCAAGACCTTTCAGGTATGCAGCAAACTGACGTTTTTTCAGGACGAAGAGAAACCAGAAGAATTGATAGATCAGAAACGACGGAAGAAAACGCAGAAACAGCAGCGGCCCATAATTTTTCAGAACCACGAATATATTGTTACGAGTCGATAATCTGACGGTGAATGAATTAATTTTTGATCCTGTTGAGGCGCTGCCGATATGATAGATGACAGCATCAGGCAGGTAGCAACATTTTTTCCCGGCCCGTACCGCTCTTAAATTCAAATCAACGTCTTCGAGATAGGCAAAAAATGTCTCATCAAACAACCCGACCGAATCAAAAAGTGTGCGCCGGTAAAGAGCAGCCCCGGCGCATGCGCCGAATACGTCCTTTCTGATCCGGTATATTGGGCCATCGGTTTCCATGGTGCCCAGTCGGTATCCGACACCACCGCGCAGTACACAATCTCCGGCGCCGTCTATCACTGATCGTTCCTGAAAATCGATCATTTTCAGGGCGAAGAAATCATATTCCTCGCTGCCGCTGCAAATCCGGGCCAGATATTCAAGGCAGCCCTTCTCAACTTCAACATCATTGTTCAGCAGCAGCACCCAGGTACTGTCGGAGGCACGGATTCCGGCATTAACAGCGGCACTGAACCCCATATTTTCAGGAAGTGAAACAATATCGACCCAAGGGTACTTCTGCCTGATGAACAAGACTGAGTCATCGCTTGAACCGTTGTCGACGACAATGGTGCGAAAACAGCGAGAAGACTGCTTTTGCAGGGAATCAAGACAACCTTCAAGCAACGTTCTGCCATTCCAGTTGGGAATAATAACGTCAATCACGGCAGACCTTTCAGCTGAGGAAAAAAACGCGGTTATTCCTTTTCATGTCGGCTGCCGATGACCTCGCGGACATAATACACAGGCTTTTGCTGGGACTCGTGATAGGTCCGTGCCTGCAGTTCTGCTATCAGTCCCAGCGAGATAAACTGTATCCCCACAAATATCAGCAGGATTGCCAGAAAAAGCAGCGGCCTGTCAGCCAGGGGAACACCGAAAAACTGTCGCTGGATAGTCATGATCAGGGCGATCAGGAACCCGACAGTTCCACTGACGAAACCGAGAAGACCAAATACCTGTATCGGCCTTGTCGCAAACGAGAGGAGAAACTTGACCGTTATAAGATCGAGAATAACCCGTATGGTCCGTGATATCCCATACTTGGAAGTCCCGTACTTTCTTGGTCGATGATTTACCTTTATTTCTGTAAACGATATGCCCATGCCGCTGGCAATTGCCGGAATAAAACGATGCATCTCACCATAGAGTTTAATGTTTTTTATGACCTCCCGACGAAACGCCTTCAGTGTGCAACCGTAGTCATGCAGGGAGACCTTTGTCGTCAATGAAATGATTTTATTGGCGATGATGGAGGGAAGTTTTCTGCTGATAAATGCATCTTTTCTGTCATGACGCCAGCCGGTGACCACATCGTATCCCTCGTCTATTTTGGCAATCAGATGGAGGATATCGTGCGGATCATTCTGCAGGTCACCATCCATTGTTATGATGATATCACCGGTCGCATAATCAAAACCTGCCGACATTGCAGCTGTCTGTCCGAAATTCCTGCGAAAACTGATAGCAGTGACGCGATCGTCACGTCGCCTGATATCCTTCAGGATATCAAGTGAGGTGTCCGTGCTGCCGTCATCGATAAAGAGGATTTCGTGATCAACCTTCATCCCGTCAAGCACAGCCTTTAGTTCTTCATAAATCAGCGGAAGATTTTCTTCTTCATTAAATATCGGTATTACAATGGATAATTTCACAATCACTCCAGTTTCTCATGATTCCTCAATGGTGTAAGCCTCACTTTCCCATAAAAATGATCTGGCACCATACCCGCACAAGGGCCACATTTCAACTTAACACTTTTAAAGCAGACAGAACAGAAGACTATTAACTTTTGGTATCTGTGACAGCAACGCACGGAGAAAGCAGCTACCTGCTAATTTTTTGGTGCCATAAGAGCCGAAACGGAGTATTACCGAATACACATTATAGCCGCCATACCAGTTTTTACATTCCCAATGGTTTCTCGTTTTCCGTCATGACCTTTAAACATAAAATAGAATATTATCTGCTTAGAACCGCCTATTTTGTCATCAATCTCCTGCCGCTGCCGCTGATCAATCTCCTGACACTCTCGATTGGCTGGTTGGCCTGGATTTTTGTACCATTTCGGATAACTGTTGCCTACGACAATCTTACCAAAATCTTCCCTCAGGCAACTCATTCCCACAAACTGAAAATTCTACGGCGGGCCTATAGCCAGTTTGTCCATGCAGCCGGTTTGATTTTTGTTATCCATCGGAAAAAGGTCACCGCACTGATCGATCATGCTGAAATCAAAGGGCTTGATCTGCTTGATGATGCTCTGGCTCAAGGCAAAGGTGTCATCCTCACTACCTATCACGGTTGCTGGTTCGAAGCCTATTTTGCCTGGTTCAGCAGAGGGCACCGACCGACAAGCCTGATTTACCAGCAACAGAGCAATCCACTTTGTGACGCATTTTTCGTCAAACTGAGAAGACGCTACGGCTCAAACCTGGAGCATATCCACAGCCTCGAAAAACTTTCCACCTACCAGGCAGCCCTTGAAGAAAAACGGATTCTGATCATCAGTCTCGACCAGAACTATACAGACAACGGCACACCAGTTACGTTTTTCAATCACCAGTTCACCTGTGCCAGAGGCACCGGCCTGCTTCGCCTGAAAACGCAGGCTCCGGTTCTCACCAGTGTCTACTATGTCCGTGAAGGAATACTTCACATCGATTTTGAAACGGTTGAACTGCCCGAATATCACGAAATTTCAGATACTGCAATTCAGCAGATCAGCACCTTGAGCATACAGCCGTATGAAAAAACCATACGGTTGTATCCTCACCAGTGGTTCAGCCTTTTTCACCGACTCTGGAAAAAAGATGGGTATCCCTCTGAGATAAAGAGAAATATCAGTCAATTGTTCAGCTAGCATTTTATATAAATATCTCTTTTTAATTCACAGTCACTGGTGTAGAACTGTTTTCTATTGAATTGATACGTTTTTTTTGCTCGCTTCATAGCGACTGCTTCACAGATTCTTATTACTCTGAGCACACACTGTTTTCATGACCAATCAAATTATTTTCAAACGCCTTTTTGAGGCTATCAAGCCTTACAAGACCAAATTAATCATATCCATGGTCTCAATGGTCTTTGTCGCCCTCTTCACCGGCTCGCAAACCTATCTGGTCAAGGATCTCATAGATAAGATTTTTATTGCCAAAAATGAATACTACCTCTTCGGCCTGACAATGCTTGTTGTTGCCATCTTTGCGCTCAAAGGTGTCTTCTATTATACCTACCACTACCTGCTTGAACAGATAGGCCTGGCAATCATCAGGGATTTCAGAACGAAGATATTCAGCCACATTCACCTGCAACCCCTCTCCTTTTTTCACCAGTATCCAACCGGAACCTTGATCTCCCGGGTAATTTCCGATGTCACCTTCATGCAGCAGGCTGTTTCCAGCGCACTTGTCGGACTGATGCGTGATTTCTGTACAGTCCTGGTTCTGTTTGGTGTCATTTTTTACCTGAACTGGAAACTGGCGCTTTTCAGCTTTATCGTGCTGCCCGTCACCGCCTATCCCATCTACAGATTCGGCCAGGTATTCAGAAAGCTCAGCACTAATACCCAGGAGGAAACAGCCCATGTATCAAATGTTCTTTATGAAACCATCACCGGCAACCGGATCGTCAAGGCATTCAACATGGAAGAATACGAAAACGAGCGCTACAACTCTCAGCTGGGATCACTTTTCAACGTAGAGGTCAAGAACGCCAAATTCCGCTGCCTGCAGCACCCGTTGATGGAATTCATTGGTGGCATTGCCATTGCTCTTTTTATCTGGTTCGGCGGGAAAAGCGTTATTGACGGGTCCTCTTCTCCGGGAACATTTTTTGCCTTGATGACGTCACTGATAGTAGCGTACGATCCGGTTAAACGGATCGGCAAGGTCAATGCCTCGATACAGCAGGGCCTCGCAGCCGCAGCCAGGGTTTTTACAATTCTTGATATCACTCCTGAAATAGCTGACTCAGAAGATGCCCGACCGCTGCCGCCGTTTCAAAGATCAATAGTCTTTCGTGAGGTTAGCTTTCATTACAGCGATAACACCTTGGCTCTGTCGGGCATTTCGCTATCCGTTCCGAGGGGTCAGACGCTTGCCATTGTCGGGCACAGCGGTGGCGGCAAAACGACACTTACCAACCTGATTCCACGTTTTCTCGACGTTTCCGCTGGAACCATCTGCATTGATGATACAGATATCAGAGACATTACCATCCGTTCGCTGAGAGACCAGATCGCCATGGTTACTCAGCAGACCATTTTATTCAACGATACCGTTAAAAACAATATCGCCTACGGGAGCCTGGACAGTCCGATAGAAGCAATTGAAAAAGCAGCCGTGGCGGCCTATGCCTATGACTTTATCAAATCCCTGCCCAGCGGCTTCGACACGATAATCGGCGAGGGCGGCGCCCGTCTTTCAGGAGGTGAACGGCAGCGCATTTCAATTGCCAGGGCCCTGTTAAAGAATGCTCCAATTCTCATTCTTGACGAAGCGACCTCCGCCCTTGATACGGAGTCGGAACGTGAAGTTCAGGGAGCACTGGAAAATCTGATGAAAAACAGGACGACATTTGTCATTGCTCACCGGCTGTCGACGATTAAAACCGCTGATCGAATTATTGTGATCAAGAACGGTACGATTGTCGAAGACGGTACCCATGATGAGCTGCTGCTGCAGCATGGAGAATATGAACTGCTCTACAACATGCAATACAGTTAGTCAGGGCAATACCGGTTGTACATTCCGGTCATTTCTTTTATCGTCTTGACATGACCCCGTTCAAACCGTTTGTTTTCAACCACAACACATCCAGGCATATCATGAAGCTTGGCTGTTTTGCCCTCTGTCTTGCCGTTTTCTGCACGCCACTGTCGACATCGCTGATGGGAACATTTTCAGCGCTCGCCGTTTTCTGCTGGCTGCTGTCGGGACGTTTTTTATCTCTTATCAACCTGTTGAAACGCTACCCGGCAGCACTGATTTCACTGTTGTTTTTCCTGTATATGTGCGCTGCAATCACCTATTCTCCGGCAGAGCTTGGTGAAGCTCTGAGTATTTTAAAAAAATATCGTGAACTTCTGCTGCTCCCCATATGTGTTTCGATGTTTTCGTTTTCTTCCAAATACCGGGAGCTTGCAGAATATTCCTTTTTTACCGGCTGCCTGGTGCTCATGGCGGTATCATACTGCATTACCCTCGGAATACTTCCTGAGCAGCGCTACGGGCATTCTATCGTCTTTCACATTACCCACAATTTTTTCATGGCTGTCCTGTCGTTCTGGAGCCTTCATTATGCATGTGCTTCTTCCCGTTATCGATGGCTCTGGCTGTCTGTTTTTTTTCTCAGCATTCTCAATATTTTTTATATCGCACCGGGAAGGACCGGCATGCTGGTTTTCATCTGTCTGATGATTTTATTCATCTTCCAGCGACTGTCTCTGAAGAAATGTCTTGCCGCTCTTCTTCTTTTCTGTACGGCGATCACCGCAATCTATTGTACTTCAGATAATTTTTCCGGACGCATTAAAGAGGTGATTTCGGAGATTGAACACTATCAGCCGGGAAAATCCCGAACCTCTATCGGACAGCGATTCGACTGGTATCGAAACGGCATCATGCTCGTCATTGAACGACCACTGTGGGGACACGGCACCGGGTCATACCCGTATGTCCAGAAAAACGTGACGGCAGATTCAAAGGTTACAGAAACAGATAATCCTCATAATGAATTTTTATTTCTCACCATCCAATTCGGCCTCGTCGGTTTGCTGCTGTTTTTTTTGCTGCTAGCTGTCCAGCTATTCTGTGCAAGATCATTACCTGCCCCCAAAAAAATGCTCCTGCAGGGCGTTATCCTGGCAATTGTCAGCGGCAGTCTGGTAAATTCACTTCTTTTTGACTCGCAACAGGGACATTTTTATCTCTTCATGTCTGCTGCGCTGATGAGTGCTCATTCACCTGAAGATCCCTGGAATAGTTAAGCAGTTCATACGCCTGCAGACGATTCTGCTCGTTCACCCGCAACAACTTCAGCTTTTACTTAACTTGTACGTGTTAAACAATTCGCTGTAGAGGGAGACGGTTTTTTTACACATGGAATAGGTTGTGAATTTGTGATTAGCCATTTCCTGGCCAGCCTTGCCGAATTTCACCAGAATATCGTTGGAGGCTAGTGCCGTGCGCAGGCCGGCGGCAAGATCCTGGGCATCACCCGGTTTAACAAGCCAGCCGGTAACTCCCGGGGTCACCGTTTCAAGGCTTCCCCCGTGGGCGGTTGCCACAACCGCCTTGCCCATAGCCATTGCCTCGATCGTGGTTCGTCCGAAAGCTTCCGGCTCGCGTGAAGATGCTGAAACCACAATATCCGCTAACATCAGCGCTGCAGGCATGTCATCGCAGTGACCGGTCATTGTAATGCTGCCCTTGAGACGGTAACGGCCGATCAAAGCCTCCAGCTGTTCCGTAAAATATTGGTTTTCTGCGGTGTCACCGACAATAAATGCCTGATAGTCAATGTCTTTGAGCAACGCCAATGCTTCTATGAATATATCCTGACCTTTCCAGGGCGTGAGCCTTCCCGGCAGCATGATAACAGGGAGCCCTGCCTGCACCTGCCACTTTTTTCGGTATCTTTCAATCCTTTCAGTAGAGACTGCCTGAGGATCAAAGATGTTCTTGTCAACGCCGCGATAGATAAGTGATATCCCCTTTTTTACCCCATATTTTTCTTGAATATGTCTCTCAATACCTTTTGAAACCGCGATTTTACCCATTCCCTTCGTCATTATCGCACTGTAGCGGTTGACAGAGTAAAATCCGTGAAACGTCGTAACCAGAATCGGCCGTTTCTCCTTCGGCAACGTCTTCCACACTGCAAAACCGAGCCAGGCAGGCATTCTTGACCTGAGGTGAAGTATGTCAATCTGCTCTCGTATCAAAAAATTTCTCAGCGGCCTGAAATACCTGACGACAGCCGGACTTTTCGTGCCTATTGCCCAGCAGATATGTTTGCTTCCTTCGGCAACAAGCTGATCGACAAGCCTGCCACCGGAAGAAACAACAAATGAACGGTGATTGTTTTCCGACAGATATTTACCAAGTTCGAGGGTACCACGTTCGACTCCACCCCCGTCGAGATCAGGAAGAAGTTGGGCAACCGAGAGAATTTCTCCAGACTTTCGCAAGGTTTTTTCCCGGACAAGCTCCCTGTAGAGTGCTAGCGTTCTTTCACACATCTTCACTGCGGTGAAACGCTGCTCAACCCATTCTCTGCCTATTCTGCCAATGCCAGGAAGGTCTTCTGCGTTATCAATGGCAGTACCCAGAGCATCTGCAAGTGACTGCGGATCGCCGGGATTGACCAGCCATCCGGTCTCCCGATCCCGTATCGTCTCAAGGCTGCCGCCATGCCCCGTGGCGATGACCGGCTTACCCATTGCCATTGCTTCAATAGCAACTTTGCCAAAGGCCTCCGGCTGCAGTGATGATGCCGAAACAACAAGATCGGCAATACTCAGCGCTGCCGGCATATCAGCGCAGTGCCCGACCAGTCGAACCTTATCTTCAAGGCCGTACCGTTCAATCAGATCTTTGAGTTTTTTGGTAAAAGACGGATTATCCTCGATGTCGCCGACACAAAGTGCTACAAAGGGACGCTCTTTTATTATGCCAAGCGCTTGAATGAAGATGTCCTGTCCCTTCCATGTTGTCAGTCGCCCGGGAAGCATGATAACCGGAACACTACTATCTACCCGCCACTTTTTTCTCAGGAGTTCACTGCGACCGGTATCAATCGTATCAGGAGAAAATGCCCGTTCATCATAACCGCCATGAATGAGTTTTATACGCTGCGGGTCAGGATCATAATTGTCGATGATATGGTTTTTGATGACATTGGAGACGGCAATAATCCGCTCGCCTTTGGTCATGATCGTCGAGTAGGCATTTACTGAATAGAAACCATGGAAACTGGTAACCAGGGCCGGCCGTTTCGCTACTTCAATTTTCTTCCAGGCAAGATAGCCGATCCAGGCAGGAAGTCGTGATCTCAGGTGAAGAACGTCTACATTTTCGTTGATCAGAAAATTTTTCAGTCTTGACAGATATTTCAAACAGCGCAGGCTCTTGGCTCCAATATGTCTCCACTGAACATGCTCAACACCATACTCCTGGAGCTGTTCAACCAGTCTGCCGCCAGCGGATATGACTATGGAGCGGTGCCCGTGTTGTGCCAGGTAGATTGCAAAATCAAGGGTCTCACCCTCGACCCCCCCTTCATCCATCTCAGGTACTATCTGGACTACGGTAAAATTTCCGGCCACCATCGTTTTAATAGTTCCTTTGCGCATCTGTCAGCTTCATCAAGCGACCTGGATTGATCCTGGTAAGCGGCTCCCTGCAGATACTGGTTCAAGGTAATAACTCGTTTATTTTCAATCAGGTAATGCAGGCTGTAGAGGAATTTATTTTCCCGTTTTTTCCACTGGACCGGGATAATTCCAACGCTGCAGCCAGCTGTTAATGCTTCATACACCATTGAGATGGAATCACCGGTTACCCAGACGTTCCTGTGAACATCGTATTGTCTCTCTATCCACCCGGGTTTTGTTGTCTCATATGGTACATACCATAGATTTGCATGTTGATCAGCCAGTAAAGCAAGCAGATTTTCAGTATCGGCAGGTGTGCGCGGTGAACTTGTTACAGTCCACTGCTGATTTTCAGAAAAATGCAGCAAATCACGGATAGCGTCACCAATGCTCTCGCTTTCCCAGCGATGGGAATGTTCATCAACTCCACCGACAAGTATCAAGCTTTTTGAACTGTCATGTTCATTTCTGTTTGCAGCAATGTTCGGGGGACCGATTGTCTGCACGATATTTTCTGCAGGGGCAAGCCTGTCGTGAACAGGAACGAAGCAGAGGTCAAACCTGTTCCGGAGGGCAGCAGAGGGTGACATGCAGGTAAGCGCGTAGCCGCCATATTTTTTTTTACAGGACAAAAGCGGAAGGTGAGTGCGCGAGCCGCTGCCGATGAGAATATCAGGGTTTTCCGGAAGGTAGTGGGAAAAACGGTAAAAAGGTAAGAAGTAGGTAAAATAAGCAAGCAGGCTCGTGAGCCGACCGCTTGATTTCAGTTTGACGTCATGGATATCCAGCTCGACATAACGGCTCAGAGCCCGTAAAATCCCCTGTGACTGCTTTTCATGACCGGGTCTGCCGTCTCGAAAAAAAACTGTTTTCAGTGTTGTCAAAAGCCGGTCCTTTTTCTACAGAAACACGTTTCTACCTGTCATACCGCTACTGAATCTACAAGACATTGCACCTATTAGCGCTGGACCGGAGTCTGGTTTGGCTGAGCAGGTCTTCTGGCACCACCTCCGGCCAGTTTGACGATTATCTGGTTTGATTTCAGGAGTCTCGATGTCATCGTTTTAAAGAGATGGTTTGAAACCTCGGGATATTTAGCAATGATCTCGTCTATCTTGTCACCGGGAAAGCGTTTTACCGTACAACGTCCCTGGGAGATGATCGATGCGGTGCGCTGCTCGCCGGAAATAGAGGCCATTTCACCAAAATACTCACCTGGTTCGGTAAGTTCGGCAATTTTTTTTCCCCCCTTGACCACCGTGAGTGCACCCCTGATCAGTTTAAAAAAGTCTATGTCGGTATTCCCTTCCCTGATTATGGTATCGTTGTCTTCATATTCTTCAACATCCGGATTCACCAGGTAGGCTGGAAGGCTCTCTTCATGCGCGACAGTGCGTCGCAATGCCTCATCGATGCTGGTTACGCCCTGTCGAACCTTCTGGAGTGCCGCCTCCCGCAGCGGGGTCATGCCTTCATTGACGGAGATTTTGCGTAGCTGGTCCTCCGGTACTTCTGCGCTGATCGCCTTGGAAACTTCTTCTGTTACTTCCATCAACTCGAAGAATCCAACCCGGCCCTTGTAGCCAAGTCCATTGCACTCAGGGCAGCCGACCGGTCCATGGATAACGAGGTTTTCGACTTCGTTTTCATGAAAGCCGATCTTGATGAGTTCTTCCGGTGTATGTTTCGTCGGTTTCTTGCAGGCCTTACAAAGCCTTCGTCCCAGTCTCTGGGCTAGAACCATGGTCACCGAGGAGGCGATCATGTAGGGCGGCACACCGATATCAACGAGTCTGCCTATCGTTGCCGCGCTGTCGTTTGTATGCAGGGTAGAGAAGACGAGGTGACCGGTCATCGCCGCCTTGATGGCAATTTCGGCAGTCTCATAGTCGCGGATCTCACCCACCATGATAATATCGGGATCCTGCCGCAAAAAGGCCTTGAGAGCAGCGGCAAAGGTCATGCCGACTTCTGTATTGACATTGACCTGGTTGATGCCTTTAAAATTGAACTCTACAGGGTCTTCCGCCGTTAAAATCTTGATATCTTCGCTGTTCAGGGAGTTAAGAGCCGAGTACAGGGTAACCGTCTTACCGGACCCGGTCGGTCCGGTAACAAGCAGCAGCCCCTGTGGCCTCGCCAGGCATCGTTTCAGCATTTCAAAAGTACTGACCTCGAAGCCGAGCTTGGTCAGGTCGACATTGAGCGAGCTTTTATCAAGAATACGCAGAACGACAGACTCTCCGAATAGTGTCGGCAATGAAGACACACGAAAATCAACGGAGCGGTTACGGCCCATCCGCATCTTTATACGTCCATCCTGGGGTACTCGGCGTTCGGTAATATCAAGTCCGGAGAGGATCTTAAGCCGGGCAACCATCGCGTTCTTGATGGTAAGCGGCAGGTTCATCGATTTAAACAGAGAGCCGTCTTTTCGATAACGCACCTGCATGCTTTTTTCATAAGGTTCCACATGGATATCGGAGACTCCGTCCTGGACCGCTTTCACCAGAATACCATTAACCAGTTTTATGATCGGGGCATCGGAGGCATTGAACTGGTCAAGTCCCTGGTCATCATCACCACTTTCTATTTCAAAATCATCAGCAGCTTCGGCAACGATTGCTCCGAAATCATCAACCTCGGTGATCGACATCTCCTCTTCCACCTCTTCTCCGGTAGAAAAGAAGGATAGTGCTTCCTCATCATCAATTTCGTAATATTTCTGATACGCCTCAACGATGTCTTTCTCGGTGGAGAC
Source organism: Desulfocapsaceae bacterium (assembly GCA_963675545.2). Lineage (GTDB taxonomy): Bacteria > Desulfobacterota > Desulfobulbia > Desulfobulbales > Desulfocapsaceae > MADRE3. Next base: position 4,039,323 of record CAXXRX010000002.1, on the reverse strand, counting down.
GCAGACTGCCAGTTCTTTTTTCAGCTCATCCTGTAGACGTTCCACCGCTGTGTAGTCTGAAGGCTCAGCCATGGTGATCTGCAGCGTGTTGCCGGCAATCCTCAGGGGAAAGGCGAGATATTGTTTGGCCAGATCATATGGTATCAGCTTGATCACATCTGCTGAAGGCGGCTCATCCGCGATCACCACTGCGGTGTAATTATGTTGCCTGCTCAGAAAGTTGAATACGGTATTATCGTCAATATATTCGAGCTGACGGAGAACGGCACTCATGCGCGTATGGTTTTTCTGGACTTCTTTTTTTGCAGTTTCAAACTGGGTAGCCGTTATATAACCGGCCTTGCTCAGGAGTTCGCCAAGCTTGATTTTTCCAGCTCCGGACTGATCCTTTACGGTTTTTTTGATAGAGGATTTACGGGCGGTATTTACTGTCGCGACTGCCATAACTTAAACCTGTGTGAAGAGATAGAGTAATATGATTAATATCCAATATTATATTACAAGCTTATATAACAAGAGTCCAGTGATGGGCTGAAAATAATATGACGATTTTATTGTGTCAGGAAGTAAAGCCGCATTGACCGCTCAGCTTGTCCCCATCAAAAGATGACACCCATATCGTGGACTATGGCGAAAAGCTCTTCATGACTGAAAATCGTTTGAGCCATCGCCTGCGTTTACCTTTAATATACCTCAGCCGGTGTCGGTATGACAAGGCTAACGTGTTAGTATGGTGCATGATCCAAGTTTTAAAGGGGGATATAGAACTTGCCAAATCGCTTTTTGCGTGTTACTCCTCAAGCCTTGAAGCCACATGATTTCGAACCATCTGTCTGACGATATTTAAACTGTTTGATCACCGGGGTGTTTGCCCGTATGGAACCCCATATGAGTCTGTTACGCCGGTTGGTTCACGATCGGTTCACGGTTAACTACCTAAAAAAGGAGGGAAGAAACAATGGCTTATAATGCGGTAGAAATGGCTGACTGGCAGATTTCAGAAGCTGCTGAAAAAAACATGCCCACCCCTGATGAATGGGCGGAAAAAATCGGCTTACAAAAGGACGAGATGCTTCCCATGGGGCGTCTTGCCAAGGTCGATTTCCTCAAGGTCATTGATCGGCTCAAAGACAGGCCTGACGGAAAATACATCGAGGTTACCGCCATCACTCCCACACCGCTTGGTGAAGGGAAAAGTACCACCTCTGTTGGTCTGATGGAAGGTATGGGAATGCGCGGTGTTAACGTTGGCGGTGCCCTGCGCCAGCCATCCGGCGGACCGACAATGAACGTCAAGGGTACTGCAGCCGGCGGCGGCAACTCCCTGCTCATTCCGATGACCGAGTTTTCCCTCGGACTGACCGGTGACATCAACGACATCATGAACGCCCACAACCTCGGCATGGTTGCATTGACGTCCCGCATGCAGCACGAGCGCAACTACAACGACGAGCAACTGGCACGACTTACCGGCATGCGCCGCCTGGACGTTGACCCGACCAGGGTTGAATTCGGCTGGATTATCGATTTCTGTGCCCAGGCACTGCGTAATATCGTTATCGGACTCGGCGGACGTTTCGACGGTTACACGATGCAATCGAAATTCGGTATTGCTGTCGGTTCAGAACTCATGGCCATCCTCTCCGTAGCAACTGACCTTGCCGATCTTAAGGAACGGATCAATAATATCACCGTGGCCTTCGACAAGAGCGGAAAACCCGTTACCTGTCGCGATCTTGAAGTCGGTAATGCGATGGCAGCCTTCATGAGAAACACCATCAACCCGACACTGATGTGCACCGCAGAATATCAACCGTGCTTCGTCCATGCAGGACCCTTTGCCAATATCGCTGTTGGCCAGAGTTCCATTATCGCCGATCGGGTTGGCCTCAAATGTTTCGATTACCACATAACCGAGTCAGGCTTTGCCGCAGATATCGGTTTTGAAAAATTCTGGAACGTCAAGTGTCGATTCTCCGGTCTCAAGCCGCACGTATCCGTGCTGACCTCTACGATCCGCGCCCTCAAGATGCACGGCGGTGGTCCGAAAGTTGTCCCAGGCAAGGCGATGCCTGAAGAATATACCAAAGAAAACCTGCAGCTGGTTGAGCAGGGTGTCGAGAACATGGTTCACATGATTGGTGTTATCCGCAAGGCAGGCATCAATCCTGTTGTCTGCATTAACCGGTTTTACACCGATACCGATGAAGAATGCGCCATCGTTCGCAAGGCTGCTGAAGCTGCCGGAGCGCGCTGTGCCGAATCCAAACATTGGGAGCTCGGTGGTGAAGGAGCGCTTGAATTCGCCGACACCGTTATAGACGCCTGTAACGACGAAAACGATTTCAAATTTCTCTACCCACTGGAAATGAAACTTCGTGACCGTGTTGAAACCATTGCCAAGGAAGTATATGGCGCAGATGGTGTAGACTGGTCTCCGGAAGCGAATTCAAAAGCGGAAATGCTCGAAGGCGACCCCCAGTACGCAGATTTTGCAACCATGATGGTCAAGAGTCACTTGAGCCTGAGCCACGACCCGACTAAAAAGGGCGTCCCGAAAGGCTGGCGACTGCCCATCAGGGACGTGCTGATTTATTCCGGCGCCAAGTTCCTCTGCCCCTGTGCGGGAACCATCAGCCTGATGCCGGGTACCGGCTCCAACCCGGCTTTCCGTCGTATTGATGTTGACCCGCAAACCGGAAAGGTGAGCGGCCTGTTCTAGGTATCTGAGGGAATGTATAATAAGAAGGGCCCGGGGAAACCCGGGCCCTTCTTATTTCTGCACTCTCTCGTGAACTATCTTTCCTGAACGACTCAATCTCCCGGCCAGAATGGAGACATCTGGCGAAGGTCCGAGATAATCTTTGGCATTTTTTCAAGAACGAAATCAATTTCCTCCTCGGTGTTGTAAACACTCAGAGAAAATCGTATGGAACCGTGCGCTGCTGTAAAGGGGACTCCCATTGCCCGAAGGACGTGGGAAGGTTCCAGTGATCCCGAGGTACAGGCAGACCCTGACGAAGCGCAGATATTATAGCGGTTCATATGCAGCAGAATCGCCTCGCCTTCCACAAACTCAAAGCTGATATTGGCGGTGTTCGGCAATCGCTTTTCTTTGTTTCCGTTGAGAAGGGAACGGGGTATTGACGAGAGCAGGCCTTCTTCAAGTTTATCGCGAAGCCGCCTTACCCGCTCATTTTCCTCTTCCATCTTGCCACCGGCAAGCCTGCAGGCTCTGCCAAGCGCAACAATCGAAGCGACATTTTCAGTTCCGCCACGCCGCCCCCCTTCCTGGTGTCCACCAGACATGAACGGTACAAACGGCGTCCCCTTTTTTACATAGAGGACACCGACTCCCTTCGGGGCGTGAAGCTTATGCCCCGACATGGACAGGTAGTCAATGTCGAGTTCCTTGAGGTTAATGGGAATTTTGCCGACCGCCTGAACCGCATCGGTATGGAAGAGGATTCCACGGTTTTTGGCCATGCGGGCCATCTCTTCAACGGGAAAAACAACACCGGTCTCATTGTTTGCCCACATGACGCTGACGATTGCGGTATCCTCGGTCAGGGCCTGGGCATATTCCTCCAGGTCCAGCAGCCCTTCGGCGGAGACCTTGAGCCGTGTGACCTTGTACTTGTGACCGGTAAAGGCGTTTATGTTTTCGCAGAGATTCTTGATTGCCGGATGCTCGACACGTGTCGTCACGATATGCCGGTTTTCAGGGGCTGAACGCAATGCAGATAGCAGTGCTGTAGAGTCACTCTCGGTTCCGCAACTGGTGAAAACGATTTCTTCCGGAGCACAGCCAAGAAGCTGAGCCACCTCGTTTCTGGCAGTGTCCAGCGCTTCCCCGACCTGTCCCCCGAAGGTATGCATACTCGAAGGGTTGCCATATAATTCGGCAAGATACGGAGTCATCGCCGTGAGGACTTCAGGAGCAACCATGGTGGTGGCGTTATTGTCCATATAGACGATGCTGTTTTCTACAATTGCCATTATCTCTCTTCCTCCACAATCAGAGAATCCAGAACGAGTTCCCGCAGTTTTTTCTCAACGTATTCTTTCAGTGTGGTTTCTGATTTGAGACAGGATGTGCACGCACCACGCAATGAAACGGTCACAAAGTCGCCATCAACATCGATCAGCTCTATGTCTCCGTTATCTTTTTTCAGTTCAGGTCGTATTTCTCTTTCCAGTACTTCTTCTATTTTTTTGATTTTCTGAAGAGCAGTCATTTTCTTTGCTTTTTTGATAATCGGCACAATCCTGAGGTCTTCTGAAACGGTTTCAAGCAGAATTTCCCTGAGCTTATCCTCGCATTTCCCGCAGCCTCCCCCCGCCTTGGTGAAATTTGTAATTTCTTCGACAGAACGAAGATTTGACTCCTTGACGGCTCGTGCGACCTCAATATCCGTCACTCCGAAACACTCACACACTATTTCACCTTCAGTACTGGGCAGAACAAGTCCACGGTAATCGGCAATTGCCGCTTCCAAGGCCTCTCTGCCCATTACCGAGCAGTGCATTTTCTCCTTCGGTAGGCCGCCAAGAAAATCGGCGATATCCTCATTAGTTATCTTCTCGGCATCTTCAACCCTCATTCCCTTTACCATCTCGGTTAACGCAGAAGACGAGGCAATCGCGCTGGCACAGCCAAATGTCTTGAATTTGGCATCAACGATAATATCGCCTTCAATCTTGAGGGTCAGTTTCAAGGCATCCCCGCAGGCCAGAGAGCCAACATCCCCGGTCCCCTGGGCTCCAGCAATTTCACCGACATTGCGTGGATTCTGAAAATGTTCCGTCACCGTATCTGTATATTCCCACATAACAAACTCCTGAAAGAATCTGATTGATTTAATATTGTTTACGCACTAGCCGACAATAATACCGGAAAGTCAAAATGCAATGGCATCTTTTTTCGAAGCGGTCCAGAGCTTTGATGATGATCATTTCAGCGTTTCAGACACCTGCTTCCCTGAGCATTGCCTGTGCCGCCTGGACAAGGGTGTTCGTCCCATTCTTGTCCCGGGATTCCACGTAGAAACGAACCTTCGGTTCCGTGCCCGAGGGCCTGATCATCAGCCAGGAATCATCATCGAAAATCATCTTTCGGCCATCAATAGAAATGACTTCTTTTATCTTCTTTTTGATGTCTCCGACGCTGACCAGCGAGCCGACATCATATTTTTTCAGTTTATCGAGTGCACTAAGAAGTTCTTCACCCTTGAGCCCAACCTCGACTCCATCCCGGGCGGGATAGTAATGCCCATAGAGGCGTTCTATGTCATCCCTGATTTTTCCGAGATTTTTTCCGGTCGTAACGACCATGTCAATGGCCAGAAGCAGACCGATGTAGGCATCTTTTTCAGGGGTATGTCCGATAATTGAAATTCCATCGGATTCCTCGAAGAGGACAAGGGCGCGGCCGATGACCGGCTTGAATTCCTTGAAACCGACTTTTGGTTCAAAAACGGCTTCTCCAAGTTTTGCGGCAACGCTGTTGGCAAGATTTGACGTGGCCACCGTCTTGGCGACCATTCCCTTCAATCCTTTCTGTTCATGGAGAAAGTGATAGGCCATGGCTCCGAAGACATTCATGCTGATCTCGTTTATACCGTCGCTGAAACGTATCCTGTCGCCGTCCGGGTCGATAATTGCCCCGATTCTCAGCGTTTTGTCGCTGCCTGCAAGCGCATCGACGACTCCCTGCATATTTTCTGATGATGGTTCCGGGGCAATTCCGCCAAAACTGACATCGGCCTCACCCCTGAGCATCACGAGTGACCGGGCAGCTGAACCGAGGAGTTTTTGGATGTGAAGCCGGCTTGCTCCGTGAACGGAATCGATGGCGATGATGAGGTCTTCCATCCTCGATGCTTTGTCACATACAGCTTGATAATCAATACCGTGAGTACCCCGGTTTTTAACAACAAGAGCCTGCCACAGGGCAAAGGAATCGGTTTCAAGCAGTGTGCCGGGGTTGGGTTTGTCGAGTGACTCCGGTATAGCTTCCGAAACGATAATCTCCCTGCTGTATTGGGTTATCAGGCTGGTCAACTCTGAGGCGGCGGGTCCCGCATCTGCAGCATTATACTTGTAGCCGCCGTACTCGAGCGGATTATGAGATGGAGTGAGATTTACAGAAAAGGCGGCTTTGAGCTCAAGCAGTGCCGCGGAAAGAACACCGGTTGTAGTTTCCCCGCAATAGTATACGGTAAAACCATGGTCCAGCAAAAAAGCTGCAACCGCCCGGCCCAGCGTTTCCCCGCCGAAACGGTTATCATGTCCGACGAGACAACCGCGTGTTCGAGCCTCTTTCAGACTGGAAACGCCAAGTATTTCATCAAGTCCAGGATGAGCGTCCATGGTCTGGTACAGTTTAACGATGGCTGCGGTAACCGAAATCACCGATTTTTGAAAAATGTCTTTTCCCAAGATTCCACGCCAGCCGGAGGTCCCGAAACTGACCTCGGTGACAGGTTTGCTGGAATTTTGAGTGATCTCATCGGCAATGAGCCGGTAGGCTCTGGCAATGAAATCGTCGATGGTTTCGTCATTTTCACCATCTTTTTCGGCAATCAAAGCCTTAATCAGACCGAAATAATCACTGGATTCATGACTGTTGGCCACGACATGCGAATTATAAAGATCAATGCAGGTCTTTTCTGAAATCATGATGCGCTCCGTTAAAACCGTCAACTTTTTTTCATCTGGTCGATAATCTCATCTACTCACACACTGCAACAACAGCAATACCTATAGAGTTTACTTCTCGATAGGTACTGCCTGGTCAATGAGCATAATCGGGATATCATCCTTGATCTCATACATGAGTTTGCAGGCATCGCAGATGATGGCATCCCTGTCGGAATCAAGTGTTACCGGACCTTTGCATTGCGGACAGGCGAGAATTTCCAGCAGTTCTTTGTTTATCATGGCATTATCAAGGATATAGGAATGTACTGTGCAACACGTCCGAACAGGAACCCACCTGCCAGAAGAGCTGTAGACCTCTTAATTTTCTCATGTTAAAGTAACAGTATTAATCATTTTCGTCTTCAAAATCAGCAAACAGGTCCCATATGAAAAAGAAAATTGGTTTTATCGGCGGTGGCCAGATGGCCGAGGCCATTATCAAAGGCCTTCTTCAGTCTGAGCTCTTCTCGCAAACAGCTGTTTGCGTCTGTGAGCCTCTGGACAGCAGAAAACAGCACCTCATGACCCAGTACAGCCTGGAGTTGATCGATACCCCGGAAGGACTCTGCAGCGCAGTTGATGTTGTTATCCTGGCGGTTAAACCCCAGGTCATGCCGGTCGTTCTTGAGCAGATCCAGACAGCTGTCAAACACCACCTGGTCATTACCATTGCTGCCGGACTACCGATATCTTCCTACGAAGAGCAGCTCGATGTCCTGCGTCCGGCAATTGTCAGGGTGATGCCGAATATGGGGGCACTTGTTCAACAGTGCGCCACCGCACTGTGCAGAAACGATAATGTCACCGATGCTGATTTCAACTACGCTCTCTCCCTCTTCGAAACGATTGGCTCCACGGTGGTTGTAGCCGAATCACTGATGGATGCGGTCACCGGTTTGAGCGGTTCCGGTCCGGCTTACGTCTTTTCTTTCATAGAGGCACTGATCGATGCCGGGGTTAAAGTCGGACTCAGCCGTGAAGCCTCACGCAGCCTGACGCTGCAGACCATCAGCGGGGCCGTCGAACTTGCCAGATCGTCTGAAAAGCATCCCGCAGTGTTGAGGGATCAAGTCACCTCTCCCGGCGGCACGACCGCCAGCGGTCTTCACGTACTTGAAAAAAATGGTTTCTCCGGGACCATCATCAGCGCTGTAGAAGCTTCCTGCAATCGTTCTATCGCCCTCGGTCATCGCCCATGATTGAAGAAAGCAGCCATCTCTTTCACCGCAGTGATTTCAAGATAAACAGGGCCGGGATCATCACCAAAATAGATGATCCCGAGGCCGTTTCCTATGGACGTGAGCTGATAGCGCTTCTTCAATCCAGAGATGTTTCGACCGAGTTGAACAGGATCGTACCGGACCTGGATATTCTGATCATCCTCGGCGGCGATGGCACCCTGCTGCACGTCGCTGAAAAAGCTGCCCACTTTTCCATCCCGGTTATTGGTATAAACCTCGGCAACCTTGGTTTTCTGACCGAACTGACAAAAGACGAGAGCAGCGCTGCACTGGATGACATCCTCTCGGGCTCAGTCACGATGGAAAAAAGACAGATGCTGAAAGCCAGGCGGATACGTGGGGACAGTGCGAGCAGGTATTCATTTGCCCTGAACGAAGTCGTTATCAACAAGAATACCCTTGACCAGCTGCTCCTGCTGTCGACAAGTGCCAATGGACATCTCATCACGACATACAAGGCGGACGGCCTGATTTTCTCAACACCGACCGGCTCGACTGCCTACAATCTGTCTGCCGGTGGACCGCTTGTGCACCCTGGGCTGTCAACAATTCTTGTCACGCCGATTTGCCCCTTCATGTTGAGCAGCAGGCCGATAATCCTGCCTCCTGATCAAATACTGACTTCCCAGTTCACGGCCGACAGAGATGACCGGAGTGCAAAAATCATCATCGACGGACAGGTATCCTGGGACATGTTTCCCGGCGACATTCTTGAAATTCAGACAGCGGAACATCCGCTTCACCTCATCTCTTCAAAAAACCGGGATTATTTTGAAATACTGAGAAACAAACTGCAATGGGGCGGCAACAAATAAGCGATTGATTCGCGGTTATCTGGGTTTCTGCTTCTTTATTCCATATTTCTTCATCTTGTATTGAAGCAGGCTCTTGGTGATACCCAGTATCTCGGCGGCATGAGCCTGAACGTAGTTGGATTCCTCAAGGGCCTGTGTCAGCATCTTTTCCTCAACAAGGTAGAGGACATCGTTTAATTTTACAGAATCGGGAATATGGCTGACGAGGTCGAGCTCTTCCATCCATGAGGCGCTGGAATCAACGGAAATCGATTCCGGCTGCACATCTTCGGCTTCGATAACGTCATTGTTGCAGAGAATTACGGCCCGCTCGATGGTGTTTTCAAGTTCCCTGACATTGCCTTCCCAGGGGAGATTCATCAGCAGGCGCAGCGCGTCGGGAGATATCTGCAGGTTTTCTCTGCCCAGGTTTTCTGAGCACTTGTGGACGAAAAACTGCACCAGAAGCGGCAGGTCATCCATTCTTTCCCGCAGCGCCGGCAACGCCAGGTGGATTACATTCAACCGATAAAAAAGATCCTCGCGGAACCGACCGGCCTGCACTTCTTCCTTCAGGTCCTTGTTGGTTGAACTGATGATCCTCACATCGACATTGATTGCTCTGGTCCCACCGACTCGTTCAAATGAATGTTCCTGGAGAACCCGCAACAGCCTGGACTGCAGGGCAAGCGGAATTTCACCGACCTCATCAAGAAAGATCGACCCCTGGTCGGCAATCTCAAACTTGCCCTTTCTCATTGAAGCAGCATCGCTGAACGCCCCCTTCTCATGGCCGAACAGCTCGCTTTCCAGCAAATTGCCTGTCAAGGCAGCACAATCCACGGTGACAAACGGATACGGTTCCCTCGGGCTGTTCACGTGTATCGATTTGGCAACCAGCTCCTTGCCGGTACCACTCTCCCCGGTAATCAGAACGGAAGCCGGTGTCGGGGCAACCTTTTCTATCAGTTCGTATACCTGCTTCATGCGCGGATTTTTTCCGATCATGCCGCCAAAACTGTTGCGTTCACGGATTTCCTGCCTGAGCCTGATGTTCTCCTTCAAAAGGCTTCGATGACTTACCGCTTTATTGATGGAGATGATAAGCTCATCGTTTGAAAACGGTTTGGCGAGATAACTGAAAGCTCCTGCCTGCATTGCCTTGACCGCTTTATCAACTTCTGCATAGGCGGTAATAATCAGAACCGGCAGATCTTCATCCAGTTGTTTTATTTCTTCAAGCAGTGCCATGCCATCCATACCCGGCATCTGCATATCGGAAATCACCATATCGAGATCTACCTCTCTGACGATTGTCAGACCATTTTCACCCGTTGGAGCGGTAAAGACCTCAAACCCCTCATCCCGCAGAAGTTCAGACAGAACGACAAGGTAATTAGGTTCATCATCTACTATAAGAATTGCATGCATGTTGCTGTCCTATCGTTTTTTAATGGTATTTTTTAACCGTTTTTCTTTTCATGTAATTTTTTTATTACTGTATCCGGAACCACAAATTTGTTTGTTGTACCGGCCATCGACGTGTTGGGTCGGGTATCCCCATGATAATCACTACCTCCTGTTTCAAGCAATTCGTACTTTCCGGCAAGTGCTCTGATTTTTCTAAAGCTGTCCCCTCGCTGGGTAGGATAATACGTCTCCAGTCCGTCGATTCCCTGACGTTTGAGTTCATTTATAATTCCCGAAAGCTCATTCATTGAACAGGAAATCTGGCCAGGATGAGCGAGAACCGCGTAACCACCGGCATCGTGCAGTATCCGTATCGCCTGGCTGGAACCCAGGAGAAACCTGGGCACATAGGCGCAGCGCCCTGCCTTGAGATAAAGCGAGAAGGCCTGCTGATTATTCTTGACGATATTGTTTTTCACCAGCAATCTGGCAACGTGAGGACGACCGGCCACCCCTGTGCCTGCCTCCTCTTGAAGTTGCTCGTCTGACAAGGCAATACCCATTGCCTGCAATTTTTTAATAATTTTCCTGTTACGATCATCCCGAGCACCCTGCAGGGTTTCCAGCGTTTCAAGCAGTCCTCTGTCACGCCAGTCAAAATAATAGCCGAGCAGATGAAGATCCATTTCCCTATGCTTTACGCTGATCTCAAGTCCCGGGACAACCTCGACAGCATATTTTTTACCTTCGGCCAAGGCCTCTTCGGTAGCCGAGACAGTATCATGATCGGTTATCGAGAGAGCCGACAAACCGATGTCTGCCCCCTGCTTGACGAGTTCTGCAGGTGTCATTGTCCCATCAGAGTAGGTGGAGTGGAGATGTAGGTCTATCATGGTATCTCGAAATAGTTCTCTTCTCTTTTGTATTTGTGCTCAGCTGCGATACTTTCATACCGGTTTTTACGACAGGATAACAGATTGTCCGATAAATATACGAATGAATCCCTATATTTTCTTGGAAAACATCCGATATAGAAACATCAATTTCATTTAGCGGAGAAAAACCCATGCGTTTGTGTGTTATCATACTCGTTGCGGCAACACTGACAATATCCTGTGGACGGATCCCTGAACCGGTTGGGTACGTCCAGAGCGAACAGAACAAGATGCAGGCCACTCACCACTGGGATGTTCTTGCAGCAGACCTTGCCAATCAGATAAACAATGAGCTGATCCTCAATGATTATCTGAATGTCCCGGTGTTTGTTCGGGAAACCTGCGGAGATGAAAACACTCCGTGCCCGCCGTCGGAGGCCACCGTTTTTGAAGAATCATTCAGAGATCTGTTGATCACCAACCTCGTCTCACTAGGTGTACCGACGCGACAACAACAGGACAGCCGGACGCTTACAATCAACTACAAGACCCAGGCAGTCTATCACCACAGAAACAGGTGGCGGACCCTGAAGCCCGGCCTTCTGACGGCTCTGACAGCAGGAGTTCTTGTTATCAGGAACGCGCCGGCGGAAATGGTCTGGCTTGCAGCAGCCGGAACGATCGATTTTGCCAATGCCGCCTATGTTACCTCAAGCAATTTTGAAGTCCTCATTACGACATCAATTGTTGCGGACGGCAACTACCTTTTCAGAAGCTCAAACATTTACTACATCAACGACCAGGATTCCTGGCATTACCAGAGGCAGGCCGACCCTGCCGAAATAAACCTTACTTCATCTGCGGCAGGAGCCACAAGCTCAAGTCCTGACAACGCCGCAGAAAGCAGTCGATCCGAGGCAATAACTCCAAAACTCCCTTATCCTGAAGCTATGGGCATCTAAGCAATGAAACGTGACACCATTATGTACACTTCGCAAAATCAGGCCAAGAGCTATTTTTTCACGATATTCTGCATCGCCGCGTCTCTGTTCTTTTTGAGCGGCTGTTCCTCTTTTAACGAAACGAAACTGGAAAACAGCCTTGGCAAAGATGTTGATCTCATCGACTACTCATACGCTATTGCCGATGACCTTTTAAAAACTGCCTACCCACCACTCATTCCGAGACAGCGTGAAATGGCCTTGCTCACCACCACCTTTGTTGACAATAACAACTTGAAGAACACCTCCCATTTCGGAAGACTGCTGCAGGACAATATTAGCTCACGCTTTGTCCAGCAGGGCTATACCGTACACGAAGTCAAACTCACAGGGAACCTCAGAATCGAGGAGCAATCAGGGGAAACCATTCTTTCTAGAAACCTTAATTTGCTCAGCCGGAGCCAGAAAGCGCAGGCAATCTTGATAGGAACAATCAGCCATTCTCAACGGACAATGTATATCTCCGCTCGACTCGTTAACCCGCATGACAGTACCATAATCTCTTCGAACAACTATCGTCTTTACATGGACAACAATGTCCTTGCCATGTTTAACCTGAGAAAAGGCGGCGATGACAGTGACATGATCAAGAGCCCCTCGGAGCCCCTGATGAATTCACTGCTCTACTGATCGTTGTTTCTCCCGTCCATCCCACTGTTTCCATCAGGGTTGTTGGTCGACCTTCAGCCGCAGACAGCAATACTTACAGTATTCGCAGCAGGCAGAAATTCATATGTCCCCGACGGCTATCGGGGCTGGACAAACAACCCGCCTACCTGGTAGATTATCCGCTATAAAACGTGCCGATTCAACGATTGACAGGATTCATTCATGGCGGGCTTCGCTCACGAGTACAAACATATTTTCTTTTTCTTTCTATTGACCGGCATCCTCTCCGGCGCTCCGCCGGCGACTGCTGAAACGGAAGCTGTTCCTCCAGCCAGTTATGTTTCCATTGGGGCCTATCACCGCTCGTTACCACGCATAGAGAAAATGCTTAAAATAAAACGGTTGACCTTTGGTGCGCCGGTTTTCATCCGTATTTTCAAACGTGAAAACGAACTGGAACTATGGCTTGCCGGCAGGCAGGAGTACAAACATTACAAGACCTACTCGATCTGTTTCAAATCAGGAAAAATCGGGCCGAAATTGCATGAAGGAGACCGCCAGAGCCCTGAAGGTTTCTACTCTGTCGGTGTCGGTCAGATGAACCCATGGAGCGACTTTCATCTGGCCTTTAATCTCGGTTACCCCAACGAGTATGATCGAATATATAACAGGTCGGGAAGTGCCTTGATGATTCACGGGAGATGCTCTTCCGATGGCTGTTTTGCCATGACGGATTACTATATGGATGAAATTTACACCCTTGCTGACCAGGCTCTTACCGCTGACCAGACAGCCTTTCAGGTACATATTTTTCCTTTCCGGCTCAGCGAAAAGAATATCGATATGCAGCGGAGTTCCCCCTGGCATGCATTCTGGATGAACCTCAAAGAGGGCTATGATTTTTTTGAAGAGCGTCATATTCCGCCAGCGGTAGGCGTGATTGACGGCCGCTATGTCTTTTCCCATCCTGACGAGCCGACACTGCCCCCGCAGCAGGTGTCACTTCTTTACTGAAGTAAAGAACCGACCCTGCAAAGTAAAGCCGTTTTTGCCTGGAACAGCTATTTTCTCATCAAACCCTGTCGATCAAGAATAGTGATCGTTTTCCCATCAACCCGGATAAGTCCTTCGTCCGTCATTTTAGCGAAAATCCGTGACAGTGTTTCAGGAATCGTTCCAAGCAGGCTGGCCAGTTGCCCCTTGGAAACAGAAAGTTGAATGGTATCGGCATCATCCAGCTCCTCTGACACGAAAATCAAGTAGTTGGCCAGACGTGCCGGAACTTCTTTTAAGGAGAGGTTTTCGATCTGGGTAGCAAATTGTCGCAGTCTCATTGACAACAGCGCAAGCATGTTGAGCGATACGGAGGGGTGAGTCTGTATCAGCTTGACAAAATCCTGGCGCTGAATGTAGACGAGGCTGCTTTTTACGATAGCCTCGGCACTTGCCGGAAACGGCTGACTGTGAAAGACCGGCACCTCACCGATGGGTTCTCCCGCCCCGAATATATGGAGTATATGCTCTTTTCCGAGCGGATTCATTTTAAAGACCTTAACCTGTCCGTCACCGACAATATAAAAGCCTCTGGCCTCGTCACCTTCAAAAAAAATGGTCTCCCCCCGGTTAAATATCTTTTCAACGGTCAAGCTCGATATGATATCAATCTGGTCGTCCGGAAGGCCTTTAAAAAGATCGGTGGAGGTAATGATTGCTCTCTTTTTTTGCTCGCGCATGGTATTTTATCACCTGTTTTCTTTAGCCAAAGATAATGCGATTACACGGTTTCTTTCAATTACTGAGGTTACCGGGCGATCCGGCGGCTCAATGGAACATTACAAACAACTTTTTCAGCCCTGATGCACAGCAACAGAAAGATAGTCCATGTCGACATGGACGCATTTTACGCTTCCGTAGAGCAACTCGACAATCCGGAGCTGAAAAACAGGCCGGTTGTTGTCGGGGGCCGGCCTGACTCACGGGGTGTCGTTGCCGCCTGTTCCTACGAGGCGAGAAAGTATGGCATTCATTCGGCTATGCCCTGCTTCAAGGCCTATAGACAATGCCCGCATGCCCATTTTATCAGGCCGCGAATGCACAGATACCGCGAGATATCATTTGTCATTCAGCAGATATTCAAGCAATACACGGACCTCGTTGAACCTCTTTCCCTTGACGAGGCGTTTCTTGACATAACCATCAACCATAAGAACCAGAAATCTGCAACACTTCTTGCGCGGCAGATTTGTACACAGATCAACAAGGAGACAGGCCTTACGGCATCAGCCGGGGTTTCCTGCAATAAATTTGTTGCAAAAACAGCATCGGACATGAACAAGCCAGCCGGTATCACTATCATCAGGCCTGAGGAAATCCCCGAATTTCTTGCCTCGCTGCCCATTGGAAAATTTTTCGGAGTCGGCAAGGTAACAGAGAAAAAAATGCGTTCGTTCGGCATTGAGACCGGTGCCGATCTTCTCACCCAGACCAGGGAACAGCTTGTGACCTCGTTCGGCAAGCAGGGACTGTTTTATTATGACATCGTCAGAGGCCGTGACCCCCGACCCGTAAAACCCAGCAGAACCAGAAAATCCATCGGTGCGGAAACGACCCTTAAAGAAGATACGGACTCCATTGATGAAGTACTCGACATTGCCGCCGGACTCGCCTCCCGCATCGCTCATTCACTCGCCTCAAAAAACAGTGCTTTCAAAACGTTGACGCTGAAGATCCGCTATGCAGACTTTACTACCATTACCAGGTCCGTCACGATAAAGACTGCAATCTCAAATCACGATGAGATACTCAGGCTCATTCCGCGACTTCTTGATGCTACGGAAGCCGGCTATCGCAAAGTCCGCCTGATCGGCCTTTCCGTTTCACATCTCGTTCCAATTAACTCGTCATCACCGCGCCAGTTGCCGCTTCCTTTTCCATCACTGTCTGCTCTAGAGCAGTAGCCGCAAAATACGATAATCGAACAGAATTTTGTAATATTTACTTCGCTGATTATTGTTGCTATTATCAATTCTTGTTTTCTGCCTTTAACAATTCGGAACTTTACGATGAAAAAACTTTTCTCTATAATCGCAGCTATTTTTAAAGGGATCGGCAGGATTTTTACCATTCTTCGATCGCTTACCCTGAATCTCATCTTTCTTGTTGTTATCGGCGTCATTATTATCTCATTTTTCCAATCCCGAGATGTCGTTATCGACGACAACGTACTCCTGACACTGTCAATTACCGGCAAAATTGTCGAACAGAAAAGTCAAACTGATCCGCTGGGAGATGCAATCAATGAAATCGTCGGTCTTGCCACACCTGTACAGGAGACATATCTCCAGGATATCCTCGATGTCATTGACCACGCAGAAGATGATCCCAAGATCAAAGGCATACTTCTCGACCTTGCCACCATGGACGGTGCCGGGATGGACAAACTGGCAGTCATCGGCAGTCGTCTGGAGCAGTTCCGGCAAACCGGCAAACCGGTAATTGCTGCGGAGGATTTTTATAGCCAGAATCAATATTACCTCGCCTCCCATGCCGACAAGATTTTTATCAACCCGATGGGTGGTGTGTACCTGAACGGGTTTGGTCTCTACAGGCTCTACTTTAAAGATGCACTTGAAAAACTGCAGGTCAATTATCATGTCTTCAAGATTGGGTCCTTCAAGTCAGCAATTGAGCCGATAACGAGAAATTCAATGTCGCCCGAAGATCGCTTTCAGTCGCGGACCTGGCTGAATGGTCTCTGGGATAACTATGCACGTGATGTTGCCAGGCAGAGAAATATAGATCCCGCTGAAATTAATAATTACATCAACATGGTGCCGAACAACCTCAAAAAGGCCGAGGGAAACCTGGCACAACTTGCAAAAAACTATAACCTCGTCGACGAAATACAACCACGGCATAAGATAAGGAACTACCTTGCCTCACTTTCAGCACCGGAGACCAAACATGGCTTCAAGCAGGTGGCCTTCAGTAACTACCTGAAAAAGGTGCATCGCTCCTATCAATATGACGGCACCGATCAGGACACGGTTGCCCTGATTGTTGCCCAGGGGACCATTGTACCGGGGAGCAACAGACCCGGGACAATCGGAGCGGAAAGTCTGACCTCCCTGCTCCGCCTGGCTGCCGACACACCATCTGTAAAGGCAGTGGTTTTGCGGGTCGACAGTGGAGGCGGATCTGCGTTTGCGTCTGAAGTTATCAGACAGGAGATTCTGGAACTGAAAAAAACCGGTAAACCTGTTGTTGTGTCCATGGGCAGTATCGCCGCTTCAGGCGCGTACTGGATAGCAGCTGATGCGGACAGGATATTCGCCTCGGAAAACAGCCTGACCGGCTCCATCGGCATCTTCATGGCCGTGCCGACTTTTGAGAATACACTCAACAATCTCGGCATACACCGAGACGGCGTCGGGACCACCAACCTTTCAGGAGCTCTTGACCTGAGCGCTCCATTGTCTGCCGAGGTGAAGCAAGCCGTTGAGCTGACCCTTGAGCACGGCTACCGCACCTTCCTTGCCATTGTCGCCGAAGGCCGGGACATGCAGCCTGACAAGGTCGAAATCATTGCCCAGGGGCGCGTTTACGCAGGGAAAAACGCCCTTGAAGCCGGTCTTGTAGACCAACTCGGCTCACTACCTGATGCCCTCAGGTCAGCTGCCGAACTTGCCGGTATCGAAGACTACCGGACAAGAACCCTCAGCGCCACCGGTTCTCTGGGAAATCGACTGCTCAGATATCTTGATTCCAGCTCACTGCTCGCAGGCCTTGAACAATCACTTTTTATATCAGCAATCAACCGCCTGCTGCCGGGCGAAATTGAACTGCCGCATTTCTTGCTTTTCAACGACCCAAACGGTATGTATGCTCACTGTATGATAAGCTCGTACTCATCCCCATAATTTATTTCAGCGGAGTCCGCAATGGCTACACGTTTTTTATTCGCGCACATTGTTATTTTTCTTACCATCTGTTTCACCCCGTCATTATATGCTTCTGAAACCTACACGATATCCGGAAATCCCAATGCACCGCCTATTGTCTGGGAACAATACAATGAACTGGTCGGTCTTGGACCTGATCTGGTCAAATCCATATTTACCGAACTCAACATCCCCTACCATCTCAAAGTCGGCGGAAACTGGCAGAGTGTTCAGGAAAAGGTCAGAAGCGGCGCCTATGACATGGTAGTCAGCGCCTATAAAAACAAGGACAGAGAAGTCTATATGCTTTTTTCCGATCCCTATCTATCCCAACCGACTGTCATTTTAGTAAAAAAAGGCAGAGCATTTGATTTTTCTTCGTGGGACTCCCTGATCGGGAAAAAAGGTGTTTCCAATGTCGGTGAAAGTTACGGGCAGAAATTTGACGAATTTATCAAACAGAAGCTTAATATCCAGTACGTTCCCTTTGAACGTTCTCTCCAGGCCCTTAAACTCGGAGAAGCCGACTACCTGATCGTAGATCTTTACACGGCACTCATCTATACCGGACTCATGCAGGGCGAAGATGCTGTCTCTATTCTTGAGCCGGCGGTAACCGTGCAGGATTTTCATTTCGGTATCCGCAAAGATTCCGATCTGGCAAGATACCTTCCCCAGATAAACCAGAAACTCAATGAAAAACTGAAGAACAACGAGATTGCAGATATTCTGCTCGAACACTACGACAGCTGGCAGGAAACAATCAAAAAACGCGCCGACTTCTATGCCTCCCAGAAAAAAATCCGCAGTGAAGAACAGGCCAATTATGTTAAAGAGCAGGCCGAAATGGCCCGGCAGCAGATCATGAAAACAATGGTCGACCGTGAAGGGTTGCCGACTGCCGGGAATTAGGGTGCCCTCCACTCAGCAAATCCTATCTGCCGGATACACAACACCGATCAGGATATGCACATTTCTTTGCCACGGCGTACTTCTTACCTGTACCATTGATGGACGGATCCGCTGATACCATAATCCTGCTATGGGATAAACTCGTCTGGCCGCTGGCCAGACTACTTGTCTTCATATCGATTGGACTGTTTGCCGCAAATCTCATAGAGTCCTTGAACTGGACCAGAAAAATTTCGCAACTGTCACTGCCGCTGATCAGGATGGGCCACTTCTCCGAGCGTGTCGGAGCTTCATTTTCCATGGCACTGTTTTCAGGGGTTGCTGCAAACACAATGCTTTCCGAATCATACAACAACGGTTTCCTCAACAAAAAAGAACTCATACTTGCCAACCTGTTCAACTCGCTGCCCACCTATTTTCTGCATCTGCCAACGATCATTGTCATCACTGTGCCCCTCATCAGGAGTGCGGCGTTCATTTATGTCGGCATAACCTTCGGTGCCGCAGTGATGCGCACGATTGTCATCGTCATTATCGGCCGCCTCATACTGGAAAAACCGAAGACTGCGGTGCAGCTCCAGAAAGCGCAGAATAGCAAAAAAAGTATCTCCGAGATTTTCGTGAAGACCTGGCGACGGTTTAAACGCAGGATGAAAAAAATTCTTGTTTTCACCATCCCGATTTATATCATTATCTTTGTGATGAACAGGCTGGATTTTTTCAACTACATTGAAGAAATCATGGCTGGTTCCCTCCATTTTCTTCCTTGGCTGCCTCCTGAGGCTATCGGTATCATCGTCATACATCTGGCTGCAGAATTGACTGCCGGGCTTGCTGCAGCGGGAGCACTGCTGCAGGAGGGGGTTTTGTCCCAAAGAGAGATTATTCTGGCGCTTATCATCGGTAATATCATTTCATCGCCGGTGCGGGCAATCAGGCACCAGTTCCCCTACTACGCCGGTATTTTCAGACCAAAACTTGCCGCCGAGCTTATTTTTTACAATCAGTGTTTTCGTGTTTTCAGCCTGCTGTTCATGGGCCTAGGCTATCTGATCATCAGTTCAGCTTGAGCGTTTTCTTTGTTTCTCTGCGGTTCCATCAACATTGACAAAACAAGATTATCGCGGTAGTAACAGACTATACATTCAGGTACCTGTACGTTACCGACAACAGGTTTAATAGGGAACTCCGTGAAAATCGGAGACGGGCCCGCCGCTGTAACCGGGACGAATGTTGCAACAAGTCACTGGTAGTAATACCGGGAAGGCGCAACGAGTAGGATGAACCGGAAGTCAGAAGACCTGCCTGAAACGATATTGTTTTCCCGGAAACGAAAACAATAGTGATGCGAGGACAAAACCAGGGATTCCCCGAGTCAAGAATATCTTGATTCGGGTTTTTTTTTGCTCTGGGTGCGGCAGAACCGCCCATTTTGTTCTGATGTTTTTGCCGCATGACTCTTCGCTGTTTATCATGGAGAATAACAGATGGTTACCACCGTGCGATGAAGCCTTCTTCCCGTTCACTCTGTCTCATTCTTGTCCTTGCCCTGGGGCTCCTGGTTTTAATGGTCTTTACCGCCGGCCTCGGCTATATCGCCATCAAGCCATCAGACATCGTCAGCATTCTCTTTTCATCAATCAATGATACCGTTCCAGCAAGCGTTGACCCGAGCCATCCCTTTGTCATAGTCGAAGTCCGCCTGCCCCGGATACTTGCAGCAGTTCTTGTCGGAGGCGGCCTGGCTGTCGCCGGCTGCGTGTTTCAATCCCTGCTCCAGAACCCGCTTGCGGACCCCTATACCCTCGGAATTTCCTCGGGTGCCGCTTTTGGCGCTTCGCTTGCTCTTTTTCTGACCATGATCGGAATACTTCTGCCGACACCCTACCTGATTCCACTTTTTGCTTTTATCGGCGGGCTGGCCACCCTTTACGCTGTTTTTGCGCTATCGGCACCATCTTCATCATTATCGGCAAACAGTCTCATTCTTTCAGGTATTATTATTTCAGCAATTCTCTCAGCCGGTATCAGTTTTATTAAATTCATGGCTGATGAACAGGTAAATGCAATTATTTTCTGGATCATGGGTAGTTTCATCGGTAAATCCTGGCCCGATGTCTGGCTGCTGCTCCTGTTGGTTGTCCCATCTGCCTTTTTTATCCTCGTTCATGCCCGGGAACTCGATATCATGACGTTTGGTGAGCGTGCCTCCGATTCGCTTGGCATCGACACCAGGGCTGTCAGGAAAAGACTCCTGGTCACCTCGTCACTGGCCACTGCCGGCTGCGTTTCGGTGTCCGGTATTATCGGCTTTGTCGGCCTTATCGTCCCTCACCTCGTCCGCATGATCGTCGGCCCGGCCAACATTTTGCTTATCCCCTGCAGTTTTCTTCTCGGCAGTATCCTGATGCTCGGCGCCGATACGGTCACCCGGGTCCTGCTGCCGAAGGAACTGCCGATTGGGGTTTTAACTGCTCTTATAGGCGGGCCCGTTTTCTGCTATATCTTCATGAAAACACAACAGGCGAGATACCGGGTATGAACAACTTTACTCCAGCCTACAGTGTTGAACAGCTCTCTTTCTCGTATGGCCCTATTCGTTGCCTCAGCGACATTACCATTGAGATCGGATCAGGTCGTTTCTATGGCCTTATCGGACCAAACGGCAGCGGTAAATCAACGCTGATTGACCTACTGTCAGCCCACCTTTTTGCAGATGAAGGCACAATCCAGGTCGGTAACGAAAACATTCGTTCATATTCCCGCCGGCAACTGGCCCGCAGACTGACCTCGGTTCCCCAGTCATTTACACTGAATTTTGACTACCGTGTTGAAGATGTCGTGATGATGGGACGCTATCCCTATATCCCTCGGTTCAGCACGCCTCAGAAGAGCGACATCGAGGCGGTGGAAAATGCCCTTCAGTCCCTTGATATAGAGCACCTGAGAACCCGGAAGGTAACCCAGCTGTCAGGTGGTGAAAAACAGCGGGTGATGATCGCCAGGTCCCTTGCCCAGGAAAGCGATATCATCCTTCTCGACGAGGTTACCTCCAACCTGGATATCAATCATGCCGTCTCTATCATGAAAGTCATGCTCCAGATGGTCGAAACATACAATAAGACGGTAATCGCAGCATTACACGACCTCAACATTGCTTCAACCTTCTGCGACGAATTGATTGTTCTGCGTGATGGATATCTGGTTGAAAGTGGAGAGACATCGAAAGTCCTTTCAGAACATCTGATCGAGGATCTTTACCATATCAAATCAACGATCTCGACAGATCTCAGCACATCGAGAAAACACATTAAATATCAATTGCTATGATAATGATTTTTGGTAAAATAATGTCATCACCACTCTTTTTGTGGATACTTGTCTTCTGCACATTGATTGCCGTCCCGCAACCGGTATCGGCGTACCGGCTGATTGACCAGGATGGCGCTGTTCATCTGTTTGACAGGCCGTTTACGCGAATCATCTCTCTTTATCCCGCCCACACCGAGAACATTGCAGAAATGGGCGGCCAGGACTCCTTGATCGGCATCTCCTCAAGCGATACCTTCCCGGAGACACTACTTCACAAACCACGTTTTTCATATCATGACTCGGTAGAGAAATTCATTTCCGCACAACCCGACTGTATTCTTATCAGGCCGATGATCAGGCACACTGCTCAAAACCTGGTCGAGAAGCTCCAGGAATACGGTATCACCGTTATTTCCCTGCAGCCGACAAGTGTCGAGGAACTCTACACGTACTGGGGTCATCTCGGAATGATATGCGGTAAGGCTGTCAACGCTGAGACAATGACTCAGACCTTTAAAAACAGGCTTGAAACATTTGCCGGACAACTCAGCACGATCCCTGAAGAGCATCGCCCGTTTGTGTACTTCGAAGCCATTCACGCACGGATGAAGACGTTTTCACCCTCGTCTATAGCAATGTTCTGCCTGGAAGCAGCCGGGGGCAGGAACATCGCCGTTGACGCAGTACCCCGTCGAAACACAAATATCGCCGCCTACAGCAAGGAGCGGATACTTTCTCATGCCGGAAGCATTGATGTCTTTCTGGCCCAGTCGGGACGCATGAACAGTATCTCTGTCGAGGAAATAATCAACGAGCCGGGATTTGGCGCCATCAAGGCGATACGTGAGCGCCGTGTTTACCTGATCGATGAGCACCTTGTCTCACGGCCGACTATCAGACTGCTGGACGCTATCACCTATATACACGAACTGTTATACAGCAGCTATCAACCTTAACGTTCAAGAGAGAAAACCATGACCGCAAAACTCTTTATCGTCGGTACCGGACCGGGCGACCCGGAACTTCTTACCTTAAAAGCCGTAAACACGGTAAGAACATGTCCGGTCATCATTTCTCCCCGTGGCTATTCAGATGGTATTTCGACAGCCCTGTCCATCCTGAAACCTGTAATTAACCTGTCGGAAAAAGAGATCCACGAACTTCATTTCCCGATGAAGAAAGTAAAATCAGGTTGTGACCCCGATCCGGAAATTCTTGTTGCCTGGCGGTACGCCGCCGAAACCGTACTGGCTGCACTTGATAGCGGTAAAGATGTGTGTTTTCCAACGCTTGGAGATCCTGCTATTTACTCGACAGGCTACTACCTGTACGAAACCATATGTGGACTCAGAAACGATATCAACGTTGTCTTTGTCCCCGGTGTTCCAGCCATGAGCAGCTGCTCAGCCTCGATGGCACGTCCGATCTGTCTTGGTGATGAGATGGTTGCCGTGATACCTGCGACGTTTTCTGATTCCCGCCTGAAAGAGGTTCTCACCCTCTTCGACACCATAGTCCTGATGAAAGTTCACCGGGTTCTCGGGCGGCTCTCAACCCTGCTTGGCTCCTGTGATCTTCTCGACTGTGCGGTTCTGGTCGAGCATGCAGGCACGGACAGGGAACGTATCATACATGATTTCAGCAGCCTCGATGCACACCCGCATTATTTTTCGACCATAATCGTCAGGAAAGCCCCGGTTACGGCCCGGGTCCTGAAAAACTGAACAGCTTTCTCCAACCAGGACTCTTGTGTCAGTCACTATGGCCTGATCGAATAATGCCGACCGCCCGTCGATTATTTATCAGGTAGCTGTCAATGAGCCGGGTCATATCATCTACGGTAATTGCCTGAAAGTCCTCAAGAAATGAAGTAGACCAGTCCAGCTGCTGAGGATGGCGGGTTGACAGTGAGAGGACGCTTGAAAGCCAGTAGCCGTTTGTTTCTGTCCGTTCCCTGATCGAGGTTACAATCGGCTGTTTCGAACGCTCAAGCTCGTCACTGCTGACCGGTGTGTCATGAAGAGACTGAATAACCCCGTTAATTTGCCCGATTACCGGATCCAGTGAGCCGGCGTCGGTCATTACTTCAATGACGAGCTTTCCGTATCCCTGATATATCCTGCTGTTGGTGCTGAATGCTGATGGTGAATAGCTGTCCCCTGATTCCTCACGTATCACTTTGCGCAGGCGGTCATCAATGATTGAAGCCAGAACGTGCAGCCTCCTCGTTTTTTTAATGTCCCAATAGTCATCGGTTAGCCAGGCCATCTGTACAAGTGCCTTATCCTCCTGCAGATCCATTGAAACCTCATAGCTCTTACCGGCTGGAAAAAGAGGCGCGTAGAGCGATGACTTGGATAGAAATTCAGCTGAGGGGGCACTGCCGAAATATTTTGAAACCAGCGCAACAATAGTCGATTGTTCAAAATCACCAACAACGGTAATTTCAAGCGGTGCATCTGCAAATTGCGGCAGGATCCATTTTTTGACATCATCGAGTGTCAATTTCCTGAATTCTTCCTGACTCACCATTCCGTGTGTCACATTATTGCCTGCAAAAAAGGGAGCGAGATAGAGCAGTGCGCCGCCGTTGATATCGTTGCCCATTCCTTTGTACATGAGATCAAAGCGTTTCATAGCGGCCTGATAGGCTTCAGGTCGCAGGCCGGGATCGCGCAGGATGGACTGGAAGAGTTGAAACAGGGTTTCAATATCAGTTGACAGGGCACTGCCGGCCAGACGGAGCGATTCATCACCGATGCCGAATCGATACTGGGCTGAACTTCCGGCAAGCGCTCTGCTGAGCTCAGACTCCCTGAGTGTTGCCGTCCCCGAACCGTTGACTACAGCTTCAGAAAGATGGGAGAGCCCACCTTTTGGCAGACTTTTTTCACCAGTGCCGAAATGAATCGCCACTGAGGTGCTGTTCTCGCTGAAAGCGGTCTTTTTCAGGTTCAGCACCGTTCCGTTGGCATAGAAATACCTGGTGGCACCAACCGAACTCAGCTGTACGCTGTTTACCGGTTCAACCGGATCTGTTGGTGGCAAATACGGAAATTCAATCGTGTTTTCGACTGCTCGTGGAGAAATGTGCTCTTTCTGGAGGTTACGATAAAACGCTCCAATAATCTCTTTCGGGTCTTCTTCACTCATCCTGGCATCCCCGATCACTTCAACCAGGCGCACATCTTGATTCCATAATTCCAGGAGAGCCTCATGAAGATCTTTTTCGGTAGTATTTTTGATCACGGTTGTGTATGCCCGCTCTTCCTGCACCGCTGACTGCACAACCCGGTTATTGTTGAGCGAGCTGACAATGTTTCTGGCAATATCAAGCGACTCCATGCTGTCTTTTGTCTGTACGGCCCGTTTCAGATAGGCGATGAGTTCATCCTGCACCATCGCTGTCTCCTCACCGGTAAAGCCATATTCGATCGCCTGGTTCAAAATCCTGTTGATTCCGGCAAGTGCCTCCTTCCAGTTTTCACCTCCGGTCGCGGCAGTGATGGCGGAATGCTGGTAATGATCGAGAATGGAGTTTATCGAAAATCGAGCTGATGAAAAAATGCTGTCCTGATCTTCACGCTCCTGGTCCAGGCGGAAGTTCAAGATTCTTGCAGCCATGTAACGGTGAAGGTTTTTAACCTGAAGGGAAAACGAGTCGTTTTCAGGTTGTTTGTTCTGCAGCACCCCGATTGAAACCGATGTATGCCCGAGATCCGGTTCATGATAATAAAAACTTTTGATACCTGAATGATTCAAGGTCCCATACTCGGGACAGGAAAATGGTTCACGACTGCCTTTCATCGAACTGAATTGCCGGATAATCGCCTCTTCTGCCTGTGTTATTTCAAGGTCACCGACCATGACCAGGGTCATATTCTCCGGCCGGTACCACTTGTCGTAGAAGCGTTTCATCTGAGTCCTGTCCACACGCTCGAGAACGTCTTTGCGCCCGATGGCAAAACGTTTGGGCAGCAATGTACCGTCAAGCGTAAACATGGAGCTCTGCTTGTATATCCGGTAAGACGCTGTATTGCGTTCATTCATTTCAGACAGGATTACACCGCGTTCACGATCAATTTCAGCTTCAGCGAGCAATGCGCCGCGGGCATAATCTCTCATCACCAGGAGTCCTTCTTCCAGCATCTTTTTCTCAGAGGACGGCAGGATGATTTTATAGACCGTATTGTCGTAGGTCGTATAGGCATTGGTGTCGCCACCGAAGCTCATGCCGATATCCTGAAAGTATTCAACCAGCTCACCCGGTTTGAAATGCGTTGAACCGTTGAAAACCATATGCTCGAGAAAATGTGCAATACCGCTTTCTTCATCCAGTTCATAGAGGGAGCCGACATCTACATCGAGCAGTATGGCCGTTCGACCTTTAGGCTGCTGGTTTTTCTTGAGCACATAGCGAAAGCCGTTGTCAAGCCGGCCGAAGACAATATCAGAATCGGGGGCAAGATCACTTAGTTCATGAGGCCACTGCCGGGTAACACATGTTTCCAGCGACTCCTGAATATCCGAGGTTCCGTAGCAGTGTGTAAATCCGCTGAAGACAAATAAGAACAGTATTGCCGATATGAAGAATCTGCGTTTCATGGTAAATAACCCCTTAAACAAAAAAATTGAACCAGGCTGACACCATATGTCTGTTTTGGGGTAATTCAAGCTATTGCTCAAATGCAAAACTGTTCTTTATCCTTTACTTTCGCCCCGTGATCTGGAATTACATGATATTTCTGCCAATCTCGATTACAAGAGGGTTTATTCCGGCATGAACGACGATTACCGCGGAATTGCAAAACTCTATGATCTGCTGTTTTCGGCCGCCCTCAAGCAGTTGCGAGAGGATATTCGAACCTATATTTTCCACAAAAACTATCAGCGGATTGTCGATATCTGCTGTGGCACCGGAGAACAGCTGCACTACCTTTTTCGACCCGATATGAAACTCTGCGGCATAGACAGTTCTCTGGCCATGCTGGAGCAAGCGAGAAAGCGTTGTGCACGGCCTATTGAATTTCACCTCCTCGACGCCGAGCAGGAAGCGTTTTCCCCCAACTCTTTTGACTGTGCCATTCTTTCCCTGGCCCTCCATGAAAAACACCCCGCCGCAGCTCAGACAATATTCAGAAACTGTTACAGGCTCTTGAAAGATCGTGGCGCACTTGTTATTGCCGACTTCAACACACCTTCCCGGGGAGTGCTCGGTACTCTGATCGGCCGCTGCCTCATTCCGCTCATCGAGAGATGCGGAGGGACTGACCATTACCGTTACTATTCTCAATGGTCTGAAACCGGGGGACTTGAAGCATTTCTTAACAGGCAGAACCTGGCGGCAGAGATCATCTCCCGGCCGCTGCGCGGAAACCTGCTCTGCTGTGCCGTCGTTAAAGATGATGCGCGTAAAATCGTCCAACAGAACTTTGCGCTGCTCGACCTTGATCTCAGAAAAAACAAGCAGGTAAAATCAGCTGAGCGTCATGAACAACACCGCTAAAATCGCCCTCGTACCCGGAGCAAGCCGCCCTTTCGGAAGAGCAGTCGCCCATGCATTCGGTAAAGCCGGTATATCACTGGCACTACCGTATATTGACGACTGGCCCGGTTCTGTTGATGACATGCTCAGAGATTTCAGCCAGTGCGGTTATACTTTTTCGCCTCACCGCTGTGAACTGACCAAACCAGATGAGGTCAGGGAGCTTATCTCCGCTATAGAAAAACAGTTCGGCGGTCTCCACTATCTGATCAACAATATCGAGCGGGGAGGAATGCCGGTTGTTCACGGATCATACGACCGGACAGTGAACAAATCCCAGTGGCAGCTCGAGCTGGACACCACGCTCAAGGCCAAATGGGAACTTTATCGCCATTCGCTGCCGCTTATAAAACAAAGCGGCGGCGGCTCAATTACAAACATATCATCCATTGCCGGCAAAACAGGCAGATCCGGTCCTGCCTCATATCTGTTCAGCGACGGCTACAGTGCCGCCAACCGCGCCGTTCAGTCATTAACCGAATCCTGGGCACGGGAAGCCGGGCCAAGTATCCGGGTAAACGAGGTCATGGTCGGGCTTGTCCAGGGAAGGCACGGCGAGAACACCAGAGGCTGGGGACTGCTTTCCGATGATCAGCAGAAAGCATTGATAGAGCACACGATTCTCAAAAGAACAGCAGACCCCGGGGAAATTGCTGATCTTATTTATTATCTGGCGGTCAGGGCATCCTATGTCACCGGAAGCGTGACGGTCGCCGACGGAGGATACTGCCTTGGAGGCGAAGGCGTGGTTGAAATGCCTCCGGGTGATATATGATGCAGCCTACTCCGTTTCGCCATCACCCTGAACTGGTTATCTCAGACAGTGCCCCGGCAGCCAGTGTAGCGACGGAAAACCGCTGCATGGTACCGTCCAGATAGATTCTCAGCGGTTGTTGATCGGCTGACATACCCTGCAGTAACGACGTGAACTCGGTCCGTTTCAGCAGACCACAGCAGCGCGCCGCAAGCCCTCTGACCATGCCGTCCTCAGAGCTCAGGTAGAAACCGAGATTTTCATGAGCGTTTTTCTCCAACAGCTGCTCCTGGTATTTTTCTGCCAGGCGGCACAGGCCCCACAGCACGCCATGCTGGAGTAGTGGAAGCTCTATGAAATTTCCGTCCTGAAACAGTTCCGGACCATCACTTCGCGCATAGGAAACCAGCATGTGCATGTACTCCGAGGCCAGCAGATCATGTTGATACATCGATTCACTCATCGCTTCCGGAACACCCCAACCGATTCCTCCCGACTCGTCATTGAGCATCCATAAAAACCTGCGCATGACCACCCGGGCAGCTTCAACATCCTCGCTGGCGATTGCCTTGATCACCTGGCCAATAGCGCTGATACTGTGCCAGCGTACAATTTCCTCACCATAACAGAAACAGGAGATAAGGGGATTTACCAGGGATTTCTGATTGAAAAGTGAGAGCTGCCTGTATATCTCGGCAAGCTGCTCGTCCTGCAGCAGTGAGACAACCAGACGTTTAAGCGTGCGGCGTTTCATTTTAAAGGTTGCAAGCGGAGAAATCTCAACGACATCAATCAGGTTTTGGTAACAACGCCGCAGTCCACACAGTTTGTCAGATTGCAGGGGATCAATCCGGAGGAATTAATGGCGACGGTCGTCAAGTCGTTTCATACCTTCCATCAGCATGCCCATAAACCCGCCGATAACCGGCAGCTTCTTTTCAGAACGGGACAGCCCCTGGATGAACTTGAAGCGGCCCTCGGTCAGATCGAGAATATCGTAAAAGGCCTCTTGTCCTTCGTTCAGTCCGATGGAGGCTCTTATGATTTCCCCCTCGTTGAAGGCAAGTCTGCCGGTGATATCGGAGGATTCCAATTTCAAATGGCCTGTTTTCTGGTTACTGTTGATCATCTGACACAGTTCAACAACGGAAATATCGGAGAGCTGTCCAACCATGCCGGAAGAAAGTTCTTCTGCCCGCTGAACATTGACCGTGGTGATTCGGTTGACGAGCAGCTTATAGAAAAATATCTGGAGAGCCGGATATTTATTGAGGATATGACGGAAATTTTTCTGGCTCATGGTGGCGATCTCACACGGCTCCGCGGCAATGATTGTCGCGGTTACCCGTTCACCAGATAAGAGACTCATCTCGCCGAAAACATCACCTGGACCCATTTCAGCGAGAACGACGCCGTCATCATCGATAACTTCTACCCTGCCACTGATGATGATATATAATCTTGAACCGGGGTCACCACGCTGGGCAATCGGAAATCCCCAGGCAAAGTCAGTGAATTCCAGAAGGGTTGCAAGATCAAGCAGATCATCGTCCGATAGCGAACTGAAAAGAGAAATTGACCGCAGCGTACCGGCATAATTTGCCACCAGCCGAATTTTTTCTTTGCGTTCGGCTGCAGCAAGCAGTTTCATCTGCAGGGTCGCATAGCCTTTTTCTTTTTTAAACTCGAACCTGATGATACCGGTACAGCCGCCGCATTCGAATTTTGTCTTCTTGCTGGCACCCTGCTGCAGGGATTCAAAGGCAACATCTTCAGAAACAAGTTCTATAACATCCTGGGCAAGGACGAGGCAGGTCGGTTTGCTGGCAGGGAGCTTGAACGCCCCTTCATTAACCTCCATTTCTTCCCCAACATTATAGAGGGGACAGTTTTTTTCTTCGGTTATGAGGAAAACACCGTTTCTAAACTGCATATTCGATAAGTGAACCCGAGAAAATCTTTATTCTGAAAAACAGCACTACAAAACCGTACAGCATCTGCGTCGACAGCTTCAGTCAGACCGCCCGAACAGCAGGTATATCACAATTCCGAGCACCACCGCGCCGCCGAACAGAACCGGCAGCACCTTGTTCACCTGGAGCTCTTCACCAACAACCAGTGTCTGCATGTAATGCGTACCGCTGGCAAACCAGATACCGATGAAGATAACGACAAAGATGATGTCACGCCATTTCTGTTTGTAAATCAGGTAACCGACAAAAGCAATAAATGGAACAAGGAACCAGGGGTTGGTGAACAGGCCCGCATAATCGACAGCGGTGATCTGTTCAGGAAGGTTGGTTGATTCTATAAATGCAAAAATATTATCAAGAAAGCTGCCCATGGTACGATTTCTCCTTGAAATTAAAATGCTTTGAGCTTGCTGCTAAACCACCACCGGGCATCAGTACCCCCGTCAGGTGTGTTCGAATCTTATCAGAAACTGCTGTATAATCAACGACACAGCTTACATCACTGAAATTTTTCCATTGGCACGAGTCCCACCCGGCAAAAATGAGGCCTCTACCCGATGTTCGTATAATTTTATCGACTATTCTCCTAAGATTCTATACAAGCTATTGTAAATTTACAAATTTTTAATTAGCCTCTAGCGCTTCAGGTTGCAAAATATTTTGCCATTGCACCATTATGATTCTCTACAAAAACAACAAGATGTATCTGTACCTCATGGTACTCACCATCTGTGCAACTGCAGGCCTGCACATATGGCGAACCCTTTTTGACAATTTTGCCGTCCATGTCGTGGGGCTTGACGGCTACCATGTCGGACTCCTGCAGTCCGTCAGAGAGATACCTGGTTTTCTCTCCCTGCTTGTCGTCTACATGCTGCTGGTAGTCAAAGAGCACAGGCTGTCGGCAATCTCAATTCTGGTTCTCGGTGCAGGCGTTTCATTTACCGGCCTTTTCCCGAGCTTTTACGGTCTTGTTTTCACCACACTGATCATGAGTTTTGGGTTCCACTACTTTGAAACGACTAACCAGTCGCTCACGCTCCAGTATTTCAATAAAACCACGGCGCCGGTCGTTTTCGGAAAACTCAGAAGTATTGCCGCCGCCAGCAATATCCTTTCAGGGCTTGCAATATTTGCACTTTCTCCGTTTCTCGACTTTGTTCATCTCTATCTCTTGTTCGGTATACTCATTATCAGTGCTTCAATCTGGGCACTCACCAGAGACCCTGTTGATACAACCCTGGTACCCCAGCACAAAAAGATGATTCTAAAAAGCAAGTACTGGCTTTATTATGCGCTCACCTTCATGGCCGGAGCACGGCGCCAGATCTTTATGGCTTTTGCGGTTTTTCTGCTGGTTAAAAAGTTTTCCTATACGGTACCCGAGGTGGCCGCCCTTTTTCTTCTCAACAATTGTGTCAATTTTTTTCTCAGCCCGTTTATCGGCAGATGCATTGTCAGATATGGCGAACGCCGTGTTCTCACCATCGAATATGGCTTTCTGGTACTAATTTTTATTGCCTACGGATTGGTCGACTCTAAAATTATCGCCGGGATGCTCTATATCGCCGATCATATATTCTTTAACTTCGCCATTGCCATACGCACATTCTTCCAGAAAATTGCCGAGCCACGTGATATTGCCCCGAGCATGGCTGTCGGCTTTACCATCAATCATATTGCCGCAGTGTTCCTGCCCGCGCTTGGCGGGCTGCTCTGGATCGTCGACTACCGCCTGGTTTTTTTTGCAGGAGCATTGTTCAGTCTCATATCTCTTATCCTTGTTCAATTTATCAGCGGACAACTTCTCGCCTATGAAGAACACAGCCCATGACAGAAATATTATCCTAATCGGCATGCCCGGTTCCGGAAAGAGCACGGTCGGCGTCATCCTTGCCAAAATGATGACACGGCCTTATCTTGATACCGACATTCTCATCCAGCTTATCACCGGCTGTTCACTTCAGGAAATCGTGGACAGCAAGGGGCACATGGCCCTGAGAAAGATAGAAGAGGATGTACTGCTCGATATCAACTGCAGCAACCATATTATCGCCACTGGCGGAAGTGCCGCCTACAGTGAACCGGCAATGGTGCATCTGAAAAAAAACGGGTTCTTTGTTTTTCTCGATGCAACTCTTGCCACGTTGAAATCAAGAATTACGAATTACGAGACGAGAGGGCTCGCCAAACGGCCCGACCAGAGTTTTCTCGATCTGTTCAACGAGCGACATGAACTCTATAACAGGTATGCAGACATCGTCATACCATGTAATGAACGGAGCCAGGAAGAAGTGGCGGAAATGATCATTGTAGCAGACAAGCACTAGGTTTTGTGCCTGACAGCAGGACCGGAAGATGACAGACAAAGACCAGGAAAAGCTTGCAACATTCTCAGACAGATCGCCGAGGCTGAAAAGAGAACTGGCTACGGTGATTACCATGATCGGGATCTACTGCCGTGCTCACCATGAGACAACCGCTCCCCTCTGCCACCATTGCAGTAAACTCAAAGACTACGTGATTGAGAGGTTGTCACACTGTATCTTTGCAGGCGACAAACCGACATGTGCAAAATGCCCGGTCCATTGTTACAAACCATCCAGGCGATCCGAAATTATCACGGTCATGAGATATTCCGGGCCACGCATGATGATTCACCACCCCTACCTTGCGCTGCGGCATGTGCTTGACGGCAGGCGTGTCGTCAAAAAACTGTCCAGTGAAAACTGCAAAAAATCCTCTGAGAAGAGAGAATCACCACAGTGAATATCCTCATTACCGGAGCATCGGGGCTTATCGGCAGTGCACTTGTCGAATATTTTGTCAACAAAGGCCACTCAATATTCAGTCTCCAGCGCAACAAGAAACCTGACAGCAATTCATTCTGGAACTTCGACAGACTCAACGGACACGGCGTTTGTCTCGATTTTGATGCCGTTGTCCATCTTGCCGGTGAAAATATTGCAAACGGCAGATGGACCAGGCGTAAAAAAAAGCTGATACTGCAAAGCAGAGTGATCGGCACCAGAGAGCTGGCCGAATATTGCTCAAAACTGCATCACAAGCCGAAAGTATTTATCTCTGCCTCGGCAATCGGCTACTATGGTGACCGTGGTGATACGGTTGTCGACGAAACCAGCTCGACAGGCACAAATTTCGTAGCAGAAGTCTGCAGGGAATGGGAGCGTGCCGTAAAACCAGCCGAAAAAGCAGGTATCCGCGTCGTAAACGCCAGAATTGGCATGGTGCTGAGTGGCAAAGGAGGCACCCTGTCTACGATGCTCCCCTCCTTCAAGCTCGGCATTGCCGGGATAGTCGGAAATGGGAAACAATACGTGAGCTGGATCGATATTCGCGATGTTATCTCAATTATCCACGAAACAATAACTGATAGAACAATTTCCGGGCCGATAAATCTCGTCTCTCCTCACCCGGTAACAAACTACGAGTTCACCAAAACACTTGGCAGGATAGTACAAAAGCCGACAGTCATGAGAATGCCGGCTTTTGTCGCGAAAACTGTTTTCGGCAGGATGGGGGTCGAACTGGTACTGTCAAGCACAAGGGTCCTGCCGAAACTACTGCTTCATAAAAATTACCTGTTTCAGGCACCCGATCTCGGAAAAAGCCTCAGGGACTGCCTGCAGCTGCAGGAATAGCAGCTGATCTTCCCCGGTAAATTAACCATCTTCCGTTACACATGAAAAATGGGCTGCCTGGAAAACCTGCACCACAGACAGCCCAGACACTCGTCACCTGATTTCAGCACTGCTTGTCAGCCTGTTATTCTGGCCAGTGCTTCCTCGTAACGCAATCGTGTCTTTTCGATAATCTCGCCGGGCAGTGCAGGAGCCGGAGGCTGCTTGTCCCAGTCCAGCGATGACAGATAATCACGCAGGAACTGCTTATCAAAACTCGGTTGTCCCTGCCCGGGTTTGTAGGCATCAAGCGGCCAGAATCGAGAAGAATCAGGAGTGAGTACCTCGTCAATGAGAATCAGCCTGCCGTCTTTTTCACCGAGTTCAAATTTGGTGTCGGCAATGATTATCCCTTTCTCTTTTGCATAATCTGCGGCTTTTTCATACAGCTTTATGCTGATCTCACTGATTTCGGTTGCCCGTTCAACTCCAACCGTAGCCTGCAACTGTTCCAGTGAAATATTTTCATCATGATCGCCGATTTCCGCTTTTGTGGACGGGGTGAAAAGAATGGAAGGAAACCGGTCGGACTCCTTCATTCCAGCAGGAAGCTCAAAACCGCATACCATTGTATCTTTTTTGTAGGCACTCCAGAAGGACCCGGAAATGTAGCCGCGCACGATGCATTCAACAGTCAGTGGCTTTGTTTTTACGACAAGCATCGATCTGCCGTCGAGAATATCAGCGTACTGGTGGCATACCTCGGGGTATTTGGATACATCAGCTGTAATCAGGTGGTTTTCTACGATATCCTTGAGCAGTTCAAACCAGAACAGCGATAAACTGGTGAGAATTTTGCCCTTCCCGGGTATCGGGTCTTCCATGACCACATCATAGGCCGAAATCCTGTCGGTTGCGACCATCAGCAGCTTATCGTCGTGACCGGGAATCATATACATATCCCGGACCTTGCCCTGGTGTACCAGCTCAAGTGCTTTAAAGTCGGTTTTTATTACTGCGTCCGCCATAATTCAATCTCCTTTCTTTATCTGATTTGCTGTTACTTATTCGTTGCCGCTGCGTTGCGGTATTTCTCCAGGATTGCACCATTATAATCAGGACACGCCGGATTGCGATATGAAACAAGTTTTCCCGTCAATGAGCCGATCAAAATTTTGGAATTTATTTTAACCGGCACCCGGCACTGGTCATCAGTATACCAGATGACCGTATCTCCTCTCTTGTCGTAGAGACCACTGAAGGTCATTATCGGTTCAACAACGATGGTTTCAACATCGCCGAGCACGGTTTTTTTTAGTTTCTCACGCTCTTTTACCTGCACCACAACCTCGATCCGCTTCTTGTCGGCAAAGGTCGGCACGATAAAGGATTCTCCGGGGATGAGGCTCATCACCCGGCTTGCAAAAAAAGAAGAAAACTCATTCTGGGTGGTACCGCTGAGCTCAAATTCCTGGACCGGATCATCATTTTTATAATAAGACAGCCGGTACTTTTCCTGGTCATAGTGGGTGATCCGGTGAGCTTCATAGCTATACCCTTCTTTTTGCCAGACCTCATAATGAAACGGCAGTCGTTCAGTTCCGGAAACCTTGGTGACATGAACATCTTCTATCGGATAGACGTTTGAGAATATACCGTTTTCGGTGGTGACCCGGGCATCAATGATATAACTGTCATTCTTTTCAGAATTTTTCCGTAAAGCCAAGTGAAGTTCCCCGAGCTTGAATCCGCCGGTGTAGGAGATGTCATATCTGAAAAATTCTCCACCCGAATAGGCCACCGGGACAAATGAAGGATCAATAACACCATAGGCGATAGTCTGGTTTTCCGTTTGCTCCAGCATCTCCTGCTTCTTTTGATCTTCGGCAAAGAGCGTTCCGGAAACGAACAACAGAAAAACTGCAGGCACCAGGTGAAGCAATAGTTTCATGACAGTACCATCAGGAGGTTGCAAGGGAGAGCCAGGTGGCAAAGAAAATTGTAATGCTGATAAAACCGTTCATTGAGAAAAATGCGGCATTGATTCGTGAGAGATCCCGCGGGTTAACGATCAGGTGCTGATAAAACAGAGCACCAGCCGTCAGCGCCAGTCCGATATAGTAAAAATAATTAAGTCCAGTCTGGATACCCGTTGCAATGAAGAAAACAAAGGCAAGGAGATGAAAGAAAACGGCAAACTTGAAGGCGCCTTTGCGTCCCAGTCGGGAAGGAAGCGAGTACAAACCTGCCTTCCTGTCGAAATCTGCATCCAGGCACCCGTAAATCGTATCAAAACCGGCGACCCAGAATAATACTCCGAAGGACAGTACAAATGGATAATCAGCAAGACTACCGGTAACCGCGACCCAGCCGCCAAGTGGGGCAAAGGCAAGGGCGAGCCCGAGGATAAGGTGGCAGAAACTGGTAAAGCGCTTGGTCAGGGAATAAAACAGGGTCAACCCGAGGGCAAACGGCGACAGCAGAAGCGTGAGACTGTTGAGCTGATAACAGGCGAAAAAAAACAGCGCTGCAGACAGGATTACCATGAGCCATGCTTCTGCAGGACGGATATCACCTGCCGGTAGTGCCCGACCTGCTGTGCGCGGATTGTCCGCATCAAATTTGAGGTCGACGATACGGTTAAACCCCATGGCCGATGTCCTGGCCCCGACCATCGCCACAATAACCCACAGGAAAACCATGAGCTCGGGGATGCCATCTGCTGCCAGGAAGGCGCCGGTAAAGGCAAACGGCATGGCAAAAACAGTGAGCTTGAATTTAATCATCTCAAGCAGGATCGAAATCTTCCGGACGATGGAACTCATGAGTCTCCCCATCGTCTTCTTTTTTTTACCTCAAAACCAAGCTGATCCATAACCCTCCAGGCATAGCTCAAGGCAGCTTCCTCAAGGCTCTTGGGGTTAAAATAAAAACTTGGCATCGGGGGACAGATGATCGCCCCGGCATCATGGGCTTTCAGCATGTTCTCGAGATGGGTGCGGTTCAGCGGCGTCTCACGGACACCAAGCACGAGTTTTTTTCGTTCTTTCAGCATAACATCGGCGCTGCGATGAATGAGATTGATGGAGAGGCCGTTTGCTATTGCTGCCAGAGTTCCCATTGAACAGGGCAGGACCACCATTGAGTGATAACCGCTGGAACCAGATGCAGGCGGCGCCGCAAAATCATCAATATCAAACCACTTTGAAACAGCGGCAAGTTCCCCCGGGTCAATCCCGTGCTCCATACCCAGAACCTGTTTCCCGGATTCCGAACAGATGCCATGAATGACAATTTTATCACCCAACTCCTCACACTGCCTGAGAAAGGCTTTCAGGTACAGCATGCCCGATGCACCGGTCACAGCGACGACGATATGATCTGCCATTGAACTCTCACAAAATGAATTAATCAGAAAAACACTTGGATAACATTAACGCAGATATCTTATTTTTAAAGGCAGCGCCCCCACAGAGATATCCTTGAGGTTGATCAAATAGGTAAAAAAAGTGGTCAAGGCTCTTTGTTTATCGACGTTAAGATCATATTCGATGCCACTCAGGTATGTGTGGCAGGAAGAAATATCCATCGGTATTCTGGGAGCAGCGAGCGCACAGATCCTCGGCAAATCGTCTGTGCCCCTGTCACGGCAGTCGATCAGGGCCTGATGAATCTGGTCAGTCTGTTCCGGAAAACGGCTGCAGAAGTCCTCACGCACTGCACATACCGCAAAGACAAACGGCAGTCCGGTATGTTCACGCCAGACTTCGCCAAGATCAAGACAATAAGGATAAAAACCATCACGCTTCAAACGGATCGCATCATCGCCTATGGCCAGAACTGCCGCCACATTTTTTCTTCGGGCATCTCTCACTTCAGCTTCAATGTAGCATGGGTTCACCTCAAAAAACAGTTCAAGAATGATCTTCACCAGGCTCACGGAGGTTTTTGACTGGGAGCTGAGCAGAACGGTGAGCCCCGTGAGTTGTTCAGGCGCTACCTGCGAAAACAAAAAAACGGAACCGACCGCACCGTTGGCACTGATGGAAAGATCGGAGAGAATACGGTAGCGTTCCGGCCGCATGCCATACTCGTGTGACGAGACAAAACCAAGATCGATCTCACCTGAGGCAAGCATCTTGTTCAAAGCTGAGGGATGGGCTTCAACAAGCTGCCAGGAATCGTTGCGTACCTGCTCTTTCCAGGTTTCATGTATCGGTGCGACGTTGATATAGTAGACCATTCCGATCCGCGCGCATATCTTTTTTTCCGCTGTCATAAAACCTGTGCTTCCAGCACTACCTGCCTAGACAATCGTGTAGTCCATCAATCGTTTTCTCGGCGAAAAGCCGGCATCTGCAACAAGACGGCAGATTTCCTTTTCCGAGAGCCGGAAGCTGACGCCTGCTGCGGCAACCACATTTTCCTCGATCATCGTGCTGCCGAAATCATTTGCTCCGAAAAAGAGGGCAAGCTGGGCAATTTTGGGTCCCTGGGTTACCCAGGAAGCCTGGATATTGTCGAAATTGTCCAGATAGATCCTGGAAAGTGCCAGCATGCGCAGATAGTGCAGCCCTGATGACGTTTCAATGATACCAGATTCTGCCAGGGCAGTATTGTCAGGCTGAAACGGCCAGGAGATAAAAGCAGTGAACCCTGCAGTTTTATCCTGCAGATCCCGCAGGCGTCGCAGATGCTCCAGCCGCTCCTCTATCGTTTCAATGTGGCCGAACATCATCGTTGCCGTTGTTCTCAGGCCGAGACTATGCGCTTCTGCCATCACTTCCAGCCACTCATCACTACTGCATTTTCTCGGTGCGGCCGCCTGCCTGACTCGATCTGAGAGGATCTCCGCACCGCCACCGGGAATTGAGTCAAGACCGGCAGAAATCAGGCGCTGCAATACCTCGCGGACAGCACACCCGGACAGGGCAGCAAAGTGCTGGATCTCCGGCGGAGAAAAACCGTGCACATGGATACCGGTCTGCTTGATGAAACGAAGCAGATCTTCATAGTACTCAAGCGGCAGATCCGGGTGCAGCCCTCCCTGCAGAAGGATCTGCGTTCCGCCGAGATCCTGGGTTTCTGCTATCTTCTCTCTGAGCTGCTCTTTTTCCAGCACATAGCCTGCCGGATCGTCGGGAGCTTTAAAAAATGCACAGAATTTGCACGCTGAAACGCAGATGTCTGTGTAATTAATATTTCGATCAACAACATAGGTAACGATATTTGCTGCGTGTCTTCTCTTGCGGATCGTGTTGGCCAAGGTACCGAGATCGTAAAGGTCGGCGCTCTCGAAGAGATCAATAAAATCACGGTCACTTATGCGTTTAGAGGCATATACCTTATCCTTTATCAAGGTTATTGACATGACGCGTCTACCCGGGTATCGCGGTAAATCTTTATCACATCATAGAGGGTGCCCCGCTGGACAGGAGTGCGCCCTGCCTCCTGTATTAAACTGATCAGCGTTGTACTGCCGATAGCCTGGTCGGTTTCCGCACCGGCCATATGGGTAATCACCTCTTCCTTGACGGTGCCGTCCATGTCGTCGGCACCAAAAGACAGCGCGATCTGGGCAAGTTTCGGGCCGATCATCACCCAGTAGGCCTTGATATGCGGGAAATTATCAAGAAACAGTCGTGAGACCGCAATTGTTTTGAGATCATCAACACCGGTCGTACCGCTCAGACTGTCCATGGCCGTGTTTCTGGGATGAAAAGCCAGCGGTATAAAGGCGAGAAAGCCGTTGGTTTCATCCTGGAGCGTCCGT
Source organism: Desulfocapsaceae bacterium (assembly GCA_963675545.2). Classification (GTDB taxonomy): domain Bacteria; phylum Desulfobacterota; class Desulfobulbia; order Desulfobulbales; family Desulfocapsaceae; genus MADRE3. The sequence goes on along the minus strand of CAXXRX010000002.1, from coordinate 3,999,841 downwards.
AATGCCTCAAGGTGCTCAAGACGTTCCTCAAGGGTCTCGATATGGCCGTACAACATGGTGGCGTTGGTGTTCAGGCCACAGCGGTGTGCTGTTGCGGCAATTTCCAACCACTTCTCACCGGAGAGCTTGTGCTCGCAGGTCTTCTCCCTGATGCGCGTACTGAAGACTTCAGCACCACCTCCGGGAATTGAACCAAGCCCTGCCTCTCTGAGCACTTCAAGGGTCCTGCTGACCGAATGACCGGACAACGCCGCCAGGTGGGCTATTTCCACACAGGTAAAGGCCTGGATATGAACATCCGGACGGACCTCTTTTATGCCCTTGAGAAGATCGAGATAATAATCAAAAGGGAGATCAGGGTGAATTCCGCCAACCATGTGGATTTCGACAATTGGCTCAGCAAGGCGCAACCGTACTTTTTCCTTAACCTCCTCAACGCTCATTTCGTAGGCGAGTTCATCGTCTTTTTCCCTTCCAAAAGCGCAGAACTTGCAGAGATTGGTACAGATGTTCGAGTAATTTATATGCTGGTTGTAAATAAAGTACGCCTTGTCTCCGTTAAGCCGTTCTCTGACAATATTGGCAAGGTAGCCGACGGCGAGCAGATCATCGCATCTGTAGAGCTGCAGTCCGTCTTCAACGGAAAGTCGTTTTGAGGCCTGGACCTTGTCGTATATTTTTCCAAGGCCTGCCTTTTTGATATAATCTTTCACGATAATAAAAAAAAGCCGGTGGGTTTCACCGGCTTATGAGGATAGGGTGAGCAGGTATGATCAGTCGATAAAATATTTAAGCTTCTCCCTCCGGCTGGAATGACGCAGCCGGTTAAGCGCTTTTTTCTCTATCTGTCTGATCCGTTCCCGTGAAACATTGAAACGTTTGCCGATCTCTTCAAGGGTATATTCGGCCTTTTCTCCGATTCCAAACCTGAGCCTGATAATTTTTTCCTCACGTTCGGAAAGCGTCGAGAGTATTTCTTTTACCCGTCCGGCAAGCTCCCGTGTCTGCACAGCTTCATAGGGTGACTGCGATTCCTGGTTTTCAAGAAAATCCCCCAGTGTTGAATCATCATCACCGACCGGTGTTTCAAGTGAGATCGGCTCTCTGGAGGCTTCGAGAATGGACAGAATCTTGTCCATCGGCAGGTTTGTAGAATTCGATATCTCAAGCGGCGTGGGCTCCCTTCCAAGTTCCTTGTAAAGCGCGTAAAATGCTTTGAAGAACTGGCTCCTGAGCTCCAGGAAATGAACCGGTAAACGGATGGTCCGTGTTTTATCAAGTATTGCCCGGGTAATCGCCTGGCGAATCCACCAGCTGGCATATGTGGAGAATTTATTGCCCTTTGTGTAATCGAAACGAAACACGGCCCGCATCAGTCCGAGGTTACCCTCCTGGATCAGGTCGGCAAGTGTAAGGCCCTGGTGCATATAGCGTTTGGCAATGGAAACCACCAGCCTGAGGTTCGCCCTGATCATGGTATCCTTGGCCACCTCGATAGACCTGCTGTACGCCTCCATCTTTGCCTGCAGCTCGAACAGCTCACGCTTTTCAGCGTATTTCTTGGCGGCACTGGTGACATTGTAACGCATGAAATTGAGTTGCTGTTTCTTTGGTTTCAGGGTGGGGTCACGTTTTTCCCAGAGATCGATGCGTTCACAGAGCAGTTCCATCTCCTTGACGTCGGATGTATCCTCCCTGATGGCAAAAATGATCGCCTCGAACCCCTGCCTGATAGTCTTGCTGTACTTTGCCTCTTCTTCAGGAGTCAGCAGGTCGAAACGCCCCATCTCACGAAGGTAGGTTGTGGTCGTCTCTTCCGCATCGTGCTGGTCCTCGTCGGAAAAACTCAGGCTGCTGTCATCGTCTCCGGAATCATCGTCTCCGCCGCCTTTCTTTTTCTTCCACAATTCTCCGGAGAGCGTACGTTTTTCCCCTGATTTTTCCTCAGTGACAATCTCTATATTATGATCGCCGAGAAAATTGAAAATTTTCTCGATATCATGCGGATCTCTAATCTCATCAGGTAACAGTTCGTTTAAATCGTCGAAACTGATACAACCTTCAGATTTTCCAGCTTTGAGTAGGTTTTCTTTAAGTTCAGAAAGCACAGGGAACTGTCTCCATTGCTCAGGTGGAAGGATATTTCATGCAGATCTCAGGCCTTCGGAAAAACACGGTAAGCATGAGGTAAAATCACGAAATAATATCATTAATCAAATATACAATTGAGCACCAGGTGCGGTGAACGCCGCTTTTAAATGACTAGTGCAAACCTTTTAAAATACACTATGTTTCTATTTTATGCAAACATATTAGGAGGTCGCCCCTTGCTCAGCACCCGCTCAAATCAATCGCAAAAAAACTGCCCGACACACCTTTATCAGCAGGTCGGGCAAACCAAATCATACTTGTAATTATAGCATCAAATTGTTCATATACAAGAAGAGACATCGTATTTACCTGCCCCTGAATGGTACGCATCTGTTAACCATTTATTATTATAAACAGATCAAAGATAAGTCACATTTCTCAAATGACCAGTTTATTGACAAAAAAAAGAGCAAGCGGCATCCTCGCACATATCACGTCCCTTCCGGCGCCCTATGGGAGTGGTGATATTGGAGTTTCGTCCTATCGCTTCATTGATTTTCTGGCAGAATCCGGACAGACATACTGGCAGATTTTACCGACAGGGCCAACCAGCCTGTTCTTCGACAGCTCCCCGTATATGAGCAGTTCGGCCTTTGCCGGCTCTTCTCTGCTCATTTCTTTGGACATGCTCGTGTACAAGAAACTGATTGAACCCTCCGATCTTCTTCCACCATTTGATTTTTCTGATTATTTCGTTGATTTCCGGTCAGTATCCAACTACAAGCAAAAAATTCTTAAAAAGGCCTTCTCGAGGTTCCGTACATCTCTGCAGCAAGAGTATTTGCTGTTTAAAGAACAGGTACACTGGCTCGATGATTATGCATTGTTTATGACAAGCAAAGACATTCACAGACAGAAACCCTGGTACCAGTGGCCTCGCGAGCTTGCCACCCATCTTCCTGCTGCATGCGAGACGATCAGGATAAATCATGCACAGCTCTATGAGTATTACCAGTTTGAACAATACATTTTCCACTCCCAGTGGTCAGAGCTCAAAGGCTATGCAGCCAAAAAACAGATACAACTCATAGGCGACATTCCTGTCTATCTCGGGCTCGACAGCGCTGATGTCTGGTCAAAACAGGAATTGTTTGAACTGGATTCCACTACCTTAAAACCGCTTCGTGTCTCAGGGGTTCCCCCGGACTATTTCAGCACGACCGGCCAGCGCTGGGGCAACCCCCTGTACGACTGGAACAGCAAAGATCCGCAAGTGCAGGAGCAGCTGCTCGACTGGTGGTGCGAGCGCTTCACGGCGGTATTCAAACTGGTTGATGTCGCCAGGATCGATCACTTCCGCGGTTTTGAATCATATTGGGCAATACCTGCAACGGAAGAAACAGCAGTAAAAGGAACCTGGCTCAAGGGCCCGGGAACAGCCTTTTTTGAAAAGATCCGCACCAGGCTTGGGAATCTCAACATCATCGCCGAAGATCTCGGTGAGATTACTCAGGACGTGATAAAACTCAGAGATGCTGCAGGGTTTCCGGGAATGAAGGTACTCCAGTTCGCCTTTGACGGGGTATCGGATAACCCCTTCCTGCCGCATAATTTTTCAACACCGCACTGCGTTGTCTACACGGGAACACATGACAACAACACGACACTTGGCTGGTTTCTCTCTGCAGATCTCAACGATGAAATCAGGAAAACCATCAAGAAGATGGCCAACAGGGAACTCCACGACAGCTCGCCGATCCATGAAGATTTCATCTTTCTGGCCCTGTCTTCGATTGCCGAACTGGCGATTATCCCCCTGCAGGATCTCCTGGGATTCGGCGGCGACTGCCGGATGAATACGCCGGGTGTTGCCAACGGCAACTGGATGTGGCGCTGCGCCCCGGAATTTCTCGGCCAGGAACGCGCAGAGTGGTTGGCAGAGCTAACCAGAAGATTTAACAGGTAACGTCGCTGCTCAGTACCTTTCCCTCATGCATCCAGGTCAAGTGGCAGTCATACACCTCAGTCATGGATTACAGACTGTCTCCATGATTATGGCACAGACCTCATAGGGGTTCATATTTGCCGACGGGCGACGGTCTTCCAGATATCCCCTGCCGTGTGTTGCTGTCGGGAGCGGAATACGGATTGAAGCGCCGCGATCACTGACCCCGTAACGGAACTCATGAATGGAACAAGTCTCGTGTAAACCGGTTAGGCGCTGGTCGTTATAGGCACCGTAGACCGCGATATGAGCTTCATGTTGTTCACCGAGCTTCCGACAGGCGGCCTCGACCAGGGCATAGCCGCCATCTTCGCGCATTTCCCTGGTACTGAAATTAGTGTGCGCTCCAGCCCCGTTCCAGTCTCCCTGCACCGGTTTGGGGTGAAGTGTTGCATTAACACCGAAATCTTCTGCGATTCGGTAAAGCAGCCAGCGAGCGATCCAGAGCTGATCGGCCGCCTCGAGCGGACCCAGTGGACCTATCTGAAACTCCCACTGACCAGGCATCACTTCAGCGTTGATTCCTGATATTCCAAGACCTGCATGGAGACAGGCATCCATGTGACGTTCAACAATATCGCGCCCGAAAACCTCATCGGCCCCGACCCCGCAGTAAAAAGGCCCCTGCGGGGCAGGATACCCCCCCTCCGGCCAGCCAAGCGGAGAGCGCCCGCGAAAAAATGTATATTCCTGTTCAATGCCGAACCAGGGTTCATGTGCTTCATGCTCTTTTGCCACCCTGGCAAGATGAGAGCGCTTATTGGTCTCGTGAGCCCTGCCATCAGGATAACGGACTTCGTTCATCACAAGTATATGATCACCGGCGCGAATAGGGTCCGGCACAACAGAAACAGGATGAAGGGCAAGATCACTTCCCGGACCGCCTGCCTGAAAGGTACTGGAGCCGTCAAATCCCCAGTCTGGTATTTGCGAAATATCCGAAATTGGCCCGCTGATAATCCTGGTTTTGGAACGCAGCTTCGGAGTGGGTTTTTTCCCATCAATCCAGATATACTCAGCCTTGATTCTTGACATAAAATAGTCCTTTTCAATTAGAAATTGATTTTCTTCTGCACACCAATGGACACCTCACACTAAGAGACCTATCAAAACATCTGCAATATTTCTATAAAAATCATGGCTCGAATGTTTTTTATTCTCGAAACAGTCTATTACAACTGTCATCTCTTGTGTAATAGCAGTCGCAGCAAATGTCAGACTTCAAAAACCTTGTTGACAGAGATTCACAGCTATAGTAAAAATACCGCCTTTCAAGGCCCCATCGTCTAGTGGCCTAGGACACCGGCCTCTCACGCCGGGAACAGGGGTTCGAGTCCCCTTGGGGTCACCAAACAATTCAGGCACTTAGAGCATACGCTGTGAGTGCCTTTTTTTATATCCCCACCCATGCATTTTTTTTCATCAAAGGCTAGGACGTAATATTGTGTTTTAAAATTTAGACGGTCTGATCGTTATTAAATATTGAAATGATTGTTCAGCAGTACCAACCTTCTATGATGACTACTAGATAAAGAACAGGATATTATCTGCCTCTTCACTGTCATTACCTTATGTACTGCACGGCTCTTTTTTTCGACATACCGGACACCAAGAGCCGCTTTTTACACTGAACAGTAATGCGTTTTATCAATGATCAATGCCCTTTCGAACATTCCTATAAAGTTTAGAATGTATATTTTTATAGTGGCTGGAAAGGCATGTGCCACCACGTTGTGTTGCTATATGCTGCATTTCTTCAATAGTTAATCTTTTTTTTGAGGACAATCGGGACACCAGGAAATCATGTTTTACACTTGCAGGCGTTGTTTTCCACTGATGCCGCTCTGAATATTCCCACAGGAAATTAATATTCGTGTTGACGTCGTTTCTGATAAACATTTCCCTCCACGTTTTTGGGCTAGCTTCTGCATATCCCATATTGTTATTTTTCTCTTCGTTTCTTATCAAGAATCATAAATATCCTTAACTAACTTTCTAAACCACGAAGGTTTTTCATAAATTACATAGATAAGCATAAGAGCAGTAAAAGGTATTGGAATAACCATGTCCAATAAGGCAAGAATGGACAAATAAAGCATTATCTTTGTTTTAATTTTCATAACTGTCCACCCATTTTATGTACCTGACCATGATCGTAACCGGCTCACAGCGTTTGGTATAATATTATACTAAACGCTGTGAGGAAGACAAATAGTGCAGGGCAACTGTCGCTTGCCCATGTTCTGAGGATCGTACGTGGAGTAATGATCAGGGGTGAAGAATTGATGAGTTTCTCTCAAGAGAAATTGTTTCTTACTGGACGTGCCCTGTTCTCCCTGGTAATCAGCGTTATCAGCTTTCCCAAACGATTGGAATGACTGAGGAGACGGCACTCCTGAACTGTTTGATTCGGGAGTTTATTTTCGAGAAAATTGCCTCGTCAATGATTGGAACCTGATCAGCAATATTTTTCTGGTCCAACCCATTGAGCGACCGAATATCGATCACCATGCGCCCAGCCGATCGGCAAGCACTTCTCTATCGCGTGTAAATCACTTTCACATAATAATATGTCAGCACCAGATGCTAGCTCTTCCAGATGAGAAACAGATCGTGTGCCGGGAATGGGCAATACATGCTCGCCTTGATGCAAAAGCCACGCAACGGCAAGTGCGGCAGCCTTGTAGCCCATGTCCTTCGAAAGTAATCTGAACCGATCCGTCGCGGCAATGTTTCGGCTGTAATTCGGTTTAAGAAATCTCGGATTCCCTTTCAAGAATCCTATCGATTGGCATGTTTCAAAAGAATGCGGATTGTCTGTGAGCAAACTTCGTCCGACCGGACTGAATGCAACGAAAGAAACACCGAGTTCTCTTGTTTTTTGAATCAATCCCAATTCTGGATATCGTGTGGACAGCGAATATTCAGATTGCACGGCACCGACTGGATGAATGTCTGCTGCCAGCTGAAGGGAGGTTGGAGCGATCTCGGAAAATCCGAACTGTTTAATCTTCCCTGATTTGACGAGTTCCGCCAGAGTACCTGCTAGCTCTTCGATTGCGGTATTCGGATCACGGCGATGTATATAGAAAAGCTCGATTTGCTCGACACCCAAGCGTTTTAATGACTTATCAAGTTCCGATTTTATATGATCCGGACTGTTATCAAAATGTCTGCGACCGTCGTTATCACGTCTAATCCCTGCTTTCGTTGCGATCTTGAATAATCCATCTTTTTTGAGGCCCTGATCTTTCAGAAACGAGCCAATGCGTTTCTCTGAGAGCCCTGCGCCGTAAACGTTTGCTGTATCGATATGATCTATGCCGAGGTCCAAAGCCCGCCGCAATATTGCATGCGACTTTTTTGTATCAGTTGAACCGTAAAAGTCGGAGAACGACATGGCACCAATTCCGATCGCGGAAACAGCTGTACCAGCATTTCCTAATGTTCGCTTTTTCATCTCTTGAAGGTACTCCTTACGCTACACGAGCCAGGTTATTGTTGATAGTTAGCAAATACACATGAATGAGGAAAGAATGAAACCACCCATTCTACATTAATTGTAGGTTAGGATCTTTTCAAGCAGTCTCGTGTTTCTCTTATTGCTCTGTTCAGCAAAACAGGCAAAACTTAAGCAGAAGGTAGCAATATGCAGTAACAAAACCGATCACCTTCTCAGGATCAAGTGCAATTTGCAGTTAGATTTACAAGTTCGGTGGACAGTATACTTATCTCTGCTACTCAAGTTGAGTTTGGCATTGAGCGCCCATTGCCAGGATTACTTGAATTATACACCTGATCATTCTCACCACATTGGCCAAAAAAAAGAAGAGCGGCAATTAGATATACTGTCCTCTGAATAGGAGTCCCCTATCTAGGGAGGGATATGATTTACCGGCTTACATCTCCAGTGGCTGGCAGGCCCAGTGAACTTAAAGCAGCGACAACGTAGCAGCTGAGGCCGCCAATGGCGACCGGCAGAAAGCCCCATTGCATAGCCAGCAGAGGCGTCAGCAGGGCGGCGAGTACCGAGGCGAAGCCATTGACCGCCCAGGCCCAGGGAATGAGACGAGGTTGGTTTTCACTCAGTCGCTTTATCCCTATGGGGAATACCATTCCCATCAGAGTTGAGAGCGGGGCGATCAAGACAAGTGCCGTGATCACTCTCACGGTTTCTGAATATTGTATAGTGGCATCAAGCACCTGGTCAATAATGAACAGGAGGATAGTCCCTGTGAGAACGAGAGTGATGGCCACCTGAAAATGTTTTTTTCGTAACGGGTATTTCAGCCGACCGCTCAGGATAGAGCCTATGCCGCCAAAAAATAGAATACCGGAGAGGACGGTGGCTGCTGCCCAGAGAGGGTGGGCGAGATAGACGGTTAAACGTTGCAGTAAACCCATTTCAAGGAACATGAAACCGAGGCCAAGCGCTGTAAAAAACAGGAGTGCAACCAGTTGCTCCGGTCGCCCTCCTGGAAGCCCGATCGCTGGTGCCAGCGGGGCCAGAATTAGAAAAAAAGCAAGGAAAACCGTCTGAAAAAGTGCGGCAACAAGCATTAAACTCCCTAATTCCCAATAGGCCCTGCCTCTCGTTCCCAACTGCTCTTTAAGGAGTTGCAAGCCTTGCCAGCGGCCGAATCGGTTGAAAAATGGCCGATTATCATTCGGGATGGAGAGGTCATAAAGATAATTCTGGATAAGTGATTCACGCCCCGGTCCCATTAACGTTTGCGCACCATGATAATAAAGCGGCCTTTCCAGCTGATGGTGAATATTTATTTCAGCGGGCTGAAGGTCGGGAAGCCAGACGAGATCAAAACCTCTGTGCGTGCAAAACGTACGAATAGTGAGCATCTGCCCTGGGGTTAACGGGTTTTTTGCCGCAACCAGGGTAACGTTCGACCAGCTCCGAATCATGGTTATCTGTTTTTGTGGGTCGCCGCCTTCTTTCTGTATCGTCTCTATCAGCATGTTCAGCAGTCGCAAACTATCCCTTGGTGGAGAATGGGTAAACGCAGTGATCGCTAATAATCCATCCTCTGCAAGGCGTTTCATACAGAGTTCAAGTGTCTCCAGCGTAATGGTGCCTTCAGGCTGTGTTGCCGATAGCCCGCCATGATCTGAACCGACGGTAGGAAGAACGATCAGGGAAAACCTGTTTGATGATGCCTGCAAAAAGCCGCGAAGGGTCGATGTCCTCAGTATTACTTCCGGAATGGTATAAGGGAAACCGTGATACTTGTCTATCTTCGTCACCTTGAGCGAGTTGATGGTGCTGTATGCTGAAAGAACATGCACTCTCCCTGAGGCATGATAGACGGCAAGACCGGTATGATCTGAACCCAAATCATTTGCCAGCAGTACCTCGGAAGGTATTACCAGATGATAGGGGAGTGCCATGGTAGTGTAATCGAGAAACTCAAAATCCTCAGGTGCATCGGCAAGATAGAGCGATCCGGCAACCTGCCCATCGATGAGGAGCGGGTATTGGGAAGGAATTTTTGCCGGAGCGGTAAGCGCCAGCCCGGGTGCAAGGTGGAATGAAGGAGCGTCAAAAAGTGTGATCTGCCCCTGAGGAGTGTCCCTGCTTGCCAGGATCGTGCTTCCCTCCATTGCCTGGATCTGCGGCAAGTCTTTGTCCCCGGCGATCTCAGGGGATTCAGGAATGTACACGATGACAGCCGACATGACAAACCAGCAGAGCACCCAACAGAGCCTGGGAAGAAAACTTCTCGCATGGAAGACAGCCATGGCAAGCATCAGGCAACCACAGGCGAGTATCAGCTGGCGCGGCGAGAGGATATACAGCAACAGGATTGAAAGCAGGCCGCCGGCACCGGAACCAAGGAAACTGGCGCCATAATTGCCTGGCACCCGCTGCGGTAGGTCTTCAAGGGCGAGGCCGATATACATTCCTGCAAAAACAAAGGGCAGCCCCAGTACAAGTGCAAGAACACCAACCTGCCATGCCATGGATGGCTGCCATACCATTTGAATCAGATCGAGATCGATGAGATCTGCCAGTCCTAGACAGCTCGGTAAGCTGATTGCCAGGGATTGCAGAGATATAAACTGCAGGGCCTGTCGGCCGATGCCGGAGAACCTGTGGACTAAAACGAGCACTGTGCCGCTGATGCCGAAGCCCATCAGGGCAACAGAGATAACCAGCCAGGCCAGATGCTCCCAAAAACGAAGGGCAAGTTCCCGCATCAGGGCAAGCTCGGCACCGATGACAATAAGGGATACGCTAAATAGTATAAGCCGCTGCAGCCGGAGTTCATACACCGTCATTTTCTGACCAGCGGCACAAATCGAACGGGCATTATGGTCTTGCTGGAGATACTGCCATCCATGTTTCTGGTGATCAGAATAAGATGCTGGGTACCAAACCTCTGGCCAACCGGAATAATCATTCTGCCTCCCGGTGCAAGCTGTTCCAGGAGCGGGGGCGGGACAGTCCCGGCGGCACAGGTAACAATAATTCCATCAAATGGTGCAGCTTCGGGCCACCCGAAATATCCGTCACCGTGTTGCTGTCGAACGTTTGTATAACCAGCTGACTTGAGGTTGTTCGCTGCAAACTCAACAAGGGGCTGAATTATTTCGATGGAGTACACCCCGTTGGTGATTTCTGCAAGCACTGCAGCCTGGTATCCCGATCCTGTGCCGATTTCAAGGACCTTTGATTCGCTGGAGAGGTTGAGCAGCCGGGTCATCTCTGCAACAATAAAGGGTTGTGAAATGGTCTGCCCGTAACCAATGCCCAGCGGCGAATCCCCATAACTGAATTTTTTGTATTTTTCAGGCACGAACACGTGGCGTGGGACATTTCTGACGGCTTCAAGAATTTTGCTGTCGGTGAACCCGTATGCGCGGATCCCTTTGATCATAGAATCCATTGCACCCTGGGGAATCTCAGTTTCAGCTGCATAGGAGGTCAACGGCTGCGACACTGCGACCAGGAAACAGAGAATGCGGGCACCTGCAGCAGCAAAGAGGGCCAGTGTTGCCGGCAGACGGCAGGCGAGCCTGATTATGGAGTGAGCGTTGTCCATGATAACGTAATAATCACTAATCGGTATTTCATCAGGAATCATGTGTTTCTATCTGTCAGGGTGTTTTCAATCCTCGTCTCCGGTTACTTGTCGGAGCTGTCTTTTTCCGGCCTGATCCAGATCCAGGTAGCGAGAACCAGGGCTCCAAATAAAGAGTACCCAACAATGAATACCCACTGAGGTGCGTCATAGTACACCAGCCTGCCGACCCAGTACCCGACAAACGACCCCGCATACGGTTGTTCTCCCGCGGCATTTCGGAGGGAGTTTTCCCAGACTGTTAATGGGCAGATTTGGTCAGCCCATGACAGAGCCACGACTATTCCTATGGCGAGAATATGGCAGAGGCGAAAGGACACGTTGCGTACCCAACGCCAATTGCGGAAGTAGCCGGCAACCACACAGACCTGCCCTCCCAAAACAAAGACAATAAATGCGAAATGAACAACCAGAATGGCATCCGCAACCAGAGAGTACAAGGACCTCACCTCCCGACCCAAGAGTGCTGCATACTATTTCATTCAAATTGGTTTCAATTCAATTATTGAAAAGAACAAAAGATGCAAATATGTGCCGCACAACTGGATTAATCATGACAGCCTTACGACCCAATCAAGTGACATTGCTGAATAGCGTGGGTAGTGAGGCGGTCCCTGTTTGGCCTTATTCGCCTATAGAAAACCGGTAAGTCTTGGAACAATCAGTACTATTTCAGGAACATACGTGATCAACAGCAGCACCGCGATTTCCATGGCCACAAATGGTAACACCTTCATAGCAATGCTCTCGTAAGATGTTTTGGCGATAGGGGCGGCGGTAAACAAGCAGACGCCAAGCGGTGGCGTGGTGAGACCGATGTTTACGTTGACGATCATGATCAGCGCAAAATGCAGAGGATGAACTCCGTATTTCACCGCCAATGGAAGCAGAATCGGTGCCAGCAGAATGATGTTGGCCCCGGTTTCCATGATCATGCCCATGAACAGCAGGAATACGTTTACCAGGAGCAGGAAAATGATTTTATTCTGGGTAAGCGACATCATGATCTCGGCGATTTGGGCCGGAATGCGCTCGATAGTGAGTACCATGCCAAACAATTTCGCGGTAGCAATGATCAAGAGAATGACCGACGAAACCACGGCAGCTTCCAGCAAACTATCCAGAATATCTTTTGCGCTCAGACTGCGATAGACCACAATGCCGATGAGAAACGCATAGCCACAAGCCAGCGATGCAGCCTCCGTGGCTGTAAACATGCCGCTCAAAATTCCGCCAATAATGATAATCGGCATAATAATGCCGATTATTGCACTTTTAGAACGGCGCCAGATTTCAGCTTTTGGAATGGGTTCGGTACGTCGGGGATGATTCTCGCGAATCGCAAAGTACAAAGTCAAACTCATAAGCCCCATCCCTATTAAAATGCCGGGGATGAAACCTCCCATGAATAACGCACCAATCGATTCGCCGGTGATGGTCCCATAAATGACCATGATAATACTGGGCGGAATAATTGGACCGATGATCGAGGAGGCTGTTGTCACCGCAGCGCTATATGAGGCCGAGTAGCCTTCCTTTTTCATTGCAGGAATCAAAATCGAGCCGATGGCGGCCGTATCGGCCACCGCTGCTCCGGTTAATCCGGCAAATAGAATACTTACCACGATATTCACCTGAGCTAACGCACCTGGCAATCGTCCCACGAGGACCTGGACAAAATTCACCAGATCCTTGGTGATGCCGGTACGATTCATCAACTGGCCGGCCAGGATAAAAAACGGAATCGCCAACAGGACAAAACTGTCAACGCCATTGTAGAGCTGCAATCCGATCATCGTCAGTGGCATGTTGCTTATAAACACGAAATAAATAATGGAACAGATGCCAAAGACAAAGGCGATCGGAACCCCCATGGCCATTGTCAAAATAAACATAGCAATCAGGATAGTCAGCGTCATATCTTCCAAACCCCAGGTGGTGGTTATTGACTGAGTAAGAATTCTGTCGGATCGTCTTCCGTCATCGCACAGGCGGCATAGTAGAGCACATGTACCATCATCAACAGGCCCCCTAAGGGGACATGCAATTTCACATAAATGGCCGAGACCGGTATAATATCGCCAGTCTGAGGTAATGCCTGAATGGCGGCAACCATACCAAACCAGCAGACATATCCTAAAAAGATAAGGACCAGGACATTGGTGAGCTGAATAACTACTCTGGCCAGTGTCCGGGGAAGTTTTTTAACCAGCACGGTAATACCGATATGGCCTCCCCGTCTCAACGCAACGCTGGAACTAACAAAGGCAATTCCGACCAGGAGCCAGCGGGCAAATTCTTCACTCCAGGAAGGTGCCCGGCCCATCATGCGCAAGAACACACTTCCCAGAACGATTATTGTTACCAGAAAGGAATAGAGTATACTGATCCACATTGCGAGGCGATCGGTCTGATCGCTGAGGCGTTTTAGAAATATTACCACCTTTCTCATGCAGACCTCCTTGGATGATGGGGTGCCACCGTATTGGCTGTCTCAGACTGTACCAACACTCAGACACCCCATTGCTTCATTGGTTTATTTGTATCCCAGAGCTGTTTCAGCTTCTTTTACTGCCTTCAGGAAGTCGTCGACAACTTCAGGGCCTACTTCTCCTTTCAACCATTCAACTACTGCCGGTTGAGCAGCATCCTGGAATTTCTTAACTTCTTCAGCCGTCGGCGTGTACACTTCAGTATGCTGTTTCAGGATATCCATGCCCATGACTCTGCTCATGAATGCCTCTGCGGTACGATCAGCCCGGGCGCCATGCAGGCCGGCCATGCGAAGAATCTGTTGATGTTCTTCCGACAGGCTGCGAAATTTCTGGGCATTCATCAACAGCATATTCTCACTCCAGGTATGACCATCCATGGTAAAATATTTTTGGACTTCATACAATTTCCCAACAAACACGATAGTGGATATCGGGTTTTCCTGACCATCGATCACGCCGGTCTGGAGAGAGGTATACACTTCCGTCCAGGCGATCGGAATCGCTTTGGCACCTAAGGCTTCCACGGTTTTGACAAACACCGGCGACTGCATTACCCGGAATTTGATCCCTTCCATGTCTTTGGGTTCGTGGATCGGCCTGATGTTGTTGGTAAAATTCCTGACGCCGTTTTGGCCCATGCCCAGGGAGATAAGGCCGATTTCCTTCTCCATTTTGTCCATCAGGTCTTTCCAGAACTTGCTGTTGTCAAAAACCCACCAGGCTACCTCATCAGAGCGAAATACATAGGGAATATTGATGACCTGATATTCCGGAAAGAACGGTCCCATCGTCCCGGTTTCAATACAGAGGTCCACAGTCCCGGCTTTGACCATTTCCATCATTTCTTTATGGCTGCCCAGTTGATTTGAGGGGTACAATTCAACTTGAATGGCGCCGTTGGTCATCGTTTCAACATAACTTTTAAAGATCTTCCCGTACGCATCTTCCGGTTCCGGCATTTTCGATGTGTCCGGCCAGGTCGCATTATCTGCATAGGCAAAGCGCAACACTAACGGTTTTTCTGGTGTCGGGTTCAATGTGGCGGAAAACGCCTGGGTGGTTCCAAAAACCAGTGCAACAACGACGAACAGAATCATACAAACTTTACGATGCATAAAGGTACCTCCATTTATTGGACAGGATTACAGTCTCTTTCAAGTGTGAAAGAACCTAGAATTTGTTTGCGATCATCGAGAAACCGCCTTTTCCCTTAACGCTTTATCGCCCTCTAACTTCTGTCTTCCGCCTGGAAGAAATAAGTTTGAGATATCATTACAATGCTTCTGCTACAATATCTCGAGCAGCTCGATTCAGGCAAAAAATTCCGTCTCTAAATTCACACTTCCTATACTTCAACAAATTTTGCGGCATTTTTTTTGGGTGGCCTCACCTCCTTTGCTTTAAGAACTGGATTAGAGCTGTTTCTTCTTCTCTGGCAAAATCGGAATTCTAACTTGCCGGGATATTCACTAACCAGCATAGCCTGACTACTATAAAGTGATAGGTAGTTGACAAGTAGACACTTTTTCAGAAAATCCTGAAAACCTTCTTCCTCCTCCTAGCCTCTCTTTACCGGAACCAACGTATCCTTTTCAGGCCGATCTGGCAAGATGTTCTGTTACTGCATCACCTTTTTCAGAATAGATACCAGCCGATCCAGGCCAATAATTCTCTTGTAATTTTCTGATTCAAATATATAAACACAGCCAGTATATGCCTGCGTTTAGACGGGCATACAACAAAAATGCTCTTGACTGAAATATGCAGCTACGGTGATCTAAATGACTGAAGAAATAGAACATAAACTCAAGATCAGGCACCTGCGGCTGGATGATTACCAGGCGTTCCGGGATATTTCAGAACGGGTTTACAAGGGAGTAGATGTTCCCTGGACCTTGGAGCAGATCAAGACTTTGATCGATTTATTTCCCGAAGGCCAGGTTTGCGTTGAGGACAAGGGAAAGGCTGTGGCGATCGCCCTCTCGGTGATCATTGACTTCAGCCTCTATGGCGATCAGCACTCCTACTATCAGATCGTCGGCACCGGTACCTTCAAATCCCACGACCCTGAGGGTGACTATCTCTATGGTATTGATGTGTCGGTCGACCCGGATTATCAAGGAATGCGGCTTGGACGCCGTCTGTATGATACTCGACGAGAATTAGCGGAAAATCTCAACCTGAAAGGCATTCTTCTGGGAGGCAGAATATCTGGATATCACAAATACACTGAGCAGATGACTCCTCAACAGTATATCCTCAAGGTTAAAAACAGAGAGTTATTTGATCCGGTACTCACCTTCCAGCTCTCAAATGATTTTCATGTCCGCAATCTGCTTGATGATTACTGGCCGAAAGACCACCAGTCGCGAGGCAATGCCGTTTTACTGGAATGGATCAACATCTATTATCAGAAAAAGACAAAACTGATCGGCAGAACCAAATCTATTGCCCGGCTTGGCGTTGTGCAGTGGCAGATGAGACGGTTTAACTCCTTTGACGATCTCATGCAGCAGGTTGAGTTTTTTGTCGACACCGTCAGTCACTACAAGGCAGATATCATTCTCTTCCCGGAGCTCTTTAATGCTCCACTCATCCACACCTATGAAGGAAACAATCCAGCGGATGCCATGCGAATGCTTGCCGGCTATACTGAAGAACTTCGACAGGCAATGACCGAGATGGCACTGAGCTACAATATCAATATTGTCGCTGGTAGCCTCCCGCTTATCCGTGAGGGCGGCAGGCTCTATAACGTCAGTTTTCTCTGTCGCCGTGATGGTACCTGGGATAGCCAGGAAAAACTGCACATCACCCCCGAAGAGGATGTCTCATGGAAGTTCACCGGTGGGAAAAACCTCAAGGTGTTTGAAACCGATGTGGGGAAAATCGGGGTCCTGATCTGCTATGACATCGAGTTTCCCGAACTTGCACGATTGCAGGCGATGAAGGGGATGAAAATCTTGCTGGTGCCGTTCTGGACAGATACCAAAACAGGCTATCTACGTGTACGCCGCTGCGCCCAGGCCCGAGCTATTGAAAACGAGTGCTTTGTGGCGATTTCAGGAAGTGTGGGCAACATACCAAAAGTAGAAACCATGGGAATTCAATATTCACAGGCGGCGATCTTTACTCCTTCGGATTTCTCTTTTCCTCACGACGCGATAGCCTCTGAGGCAACTCCCGGCATCGAAACAACACTGATAACCGATCTTGATCTGAATCTGATCAAAGAATTACGCTCCCAGGGCAGTGTCCGCAATGCCGACAGCCGGAGAAACGACCTCTATGAATTGCGCTGGGTAGGTGATGATTGATTCAGCGGAAACCTCTTCAAAGCAGCCACTATACGCAGCGCTGTAGCCAGGTCCTATCCCGTGGTAGAATCCGCCGGTATTTCAGGCTTAGGCATGGCGGATATCGTTGTTGATAGAAACAACGAGTTGACGATCCTCATCAGAAGCCAGAATGTCAGCAAGGGAAAAACCAGGACTTGAATCACGAATATCCCCAGATAGAGAAATGTTAATCTCAGCAGGTTTTCCACTATCACATTTCTGTTCTCCATGATGACTTGAATGGTGTTTTTGAAGTCTGCGGATTTATCCTTTAGGTATGATGCACTGTTTCCTATTGTTCCCATGATTCCATCCACCTTCGGCATAGTGATATCTTCCAGTGTACCCAGGTCGGCAGTGCCGGCAGTGAGCTTTTCGTTTGCCTCGATGATTTTATCCTCAAAAAAATGCTGTTGCAGAAAGTCATTCGCCATTGAGGATACCGGCAGGCAGAAACGGGCAATTGAGGCAATGACCAGGATACTCATCAATGTTTTCTGAAGTTTGCTGATACGTTCACTTTCGAACCAGACTAGAACAGACAGGAAGAGAAGTACCACTGACAGAATTTGAGGGACGATGCTTTTACTGATCTCGTAGGCCAGTTCCTGTACACCCAGCGACGCAATGGCCATCACAAGGACATTGGACAATCGCTCAATCATATCGTTTATCGGATCGACTATTTGACCGACAGCTAATGACAGTCCGATTCCAGCGGGCTCCAGTTGCACGCTGGATTCCTGCAGGACTGAAACCGTGGCATTTATGACGCGGCAAACACCATAGCTCACACCCGCCTTGGTGATTGAATCCTTGAAATATGTGTCTGCCGCAGAATCCATGAAAGGGATGTGTACTCCGGACGAGAAGAAAAGAACAATTGACAACAAAACTCCAATGATCGATTTGACAGCTGTGGCTCTTGTTCTGACATTCATGACGGTGTTCTATTAACCTGATTTTTTGTTGAGTTTGATAGAAATAGACTCACGGATGTAATACCCGAATCCTGTGGTTTGTTACCATTCATTTTCAGGAGTGGCAAGCCAAACCGGCATCATGACCTGCTGGTGGCTATGAGTGGGAGAAGACCGCCGGTAAACAGGATTGATTTCCCGGTAAAACTGTCATGTGAAGCTGACAGCAAGCGCGATAATTCGTTGATTTTCACGAAACATCAGTCGTTTGGCACAGAGCTGTCCCACAAAGGTTTCGATGGCATCAGGGCTCAAGCCGGGCCAGGCGTTGCAGATGTCTGTCAGCTCTTTTGGCTGGTCGCAAAAAAGGTATATCTCTCTTGATATGCTGCGCAGACGATGAAGCAGTGTTGAACCGTCGGGAAGCTGCTGGTGAATGACGAGAAAGGTGCCGCCATCACGGTAAAACAATAGCGGTTTATCAGTGGCTGCGCGATTACGATGAAAATCCTGCCAGGACCTGATTTTCTTATTTACCGGCTGCCATCGTTTTTTCTGGATGCCACTGTCACCGCGATATCCGCAGGCGAACAGCTGGTCCTGAAACTTCCGGGGGAACAGCATGCGGTTTTTGGGATGCGCGGTAATTGCCTGGATCTTGTAGTTCCGCGGATTTCGGTACACAGGTGAACCATAGCCAAGAAAAAACGCGGCTGTATCAAGCGGCGCATAGGGAAACACATATTCGAGGTTCTCGAGTGTTTCTGCAACCTCCTCACTGCGTGAACCGGGAAACTGCGTGATGATGTTACCCATCAGTCTGATTCCAACGGAACTGCAGTTTTTCATAATGGCGATATTATCCATTACGCTGGTACCCTTTCCCATCCGGGCGAGCAATGATGCTGACAGGGACTCAATACCCACCTGCACTGTTCGCAATCCACCGCTATGAAATAGCCTGAGGTTATCACATGATGTTTTTGCCCGAATCTCGGCAAAAAATCGTACATCCTGGTTCGACTCTTTCATGGCCCTGAAAAATGCAGGGATTTCACGATCAGGAAGAACGTTATCTGTAAAACTGAAATTTAGTGATTCAGTTTCACTCACCATGTGCTCAATTTCAGCAGTCAATCGCTTGGCTTTTTTGTGGCGGTAGCCTTTCCATTGCAGGTTGAGATTGCAGAATGTGCAGCGGTTCCAGCTGCATCCCCGTGAAAATTCAACAGGTAATACCGGCATAAACGGCCTGTCGGGAAACAGGTTCTTTATTTCAGACAGATAGGAGGTATAGGACGGAACCGGCAGATCATCAAGGCGTCCGACAGATACCGCTTTTTTTTCGATGATGTCTTCTCTGCAGGTTCTGATGCCGGCTGGAAGCATTGAGCCATTTTTACTGAGATAATTGCAGAGTTCCAGCAGGGCGATTTCACCTTCACCGTCCACCAGATAATCGATCTGTTCAAACCTGGCGACAAGATAACGTCCAACCTCGGAAGAACATGATGTTCCACCAAAAACGGTAACCACAGAAGCTGCTTGTTTGAGCCGAAACGCCAGGTAGAGTGAGGCAAGGAGCTGGCTGAAGCAGACGGAAAATCCGCAAAGGGCTATCGTCCCGGGCTCAGTTGCTGCAATCCAGGCATCATAGCACGCCTCAATATCAGTGCAGAGTCTGTTAAAATCAGGAATGTTCCCCTTCCCGTCAGTGCCCAGTTCGGTTTTAAAAAGAGCGGCGGCGGCAGCTTTTTTTTCCGGGAAAAGCAATGCTGAAAAAAGCGCTTCACCTGCCCAGCCGGAGGCGCTGATGCGGGTGTAAAGATCAATACCAATTGTCGCTGCAATGTTCAGATAAAAATGATGGCTCTCAACACTATACGTGCTCGTATCCTTCAGATAACCTTCCAGGCTGGCGAGCTGGATTGATGGACGATGAAAAAGAGCCCAGGGAGGGGATACCAGAACAACCCTGAAACGTTCAGCATTGCACTTGGTTTTGGGAGTCAAACCGGCTGATCTAGCCATCATTTTCTCCGGCAAAGATGATAACGTCTCGGAATAAAACTGTTACCGGCCAGGTTTCAGACAGTGTAGCCGACTCCGTTCTCTGCTGCGGTATTGGGGTTGTGTTTTCGATACAACTCCTCGATTGTACCGTTGTTTTTTGCCTGGACTACAGGACTGATCAGTTCGTCAAATTCAACAGCGAATTTCGGGTATCGCTCAATTATCTGAGCCTGCTCCTTGAACAGAAAGTAAAGGCCAAGTGCACGGGCGCAAAACGGCGATTCTACGCAGGAGCAGAGAAATGTTTCATAGAGTGCAATTTTGAGCATCCCGGGTTCATTGAGATCAACGCCATGCATCGCCTGTGCCCGACCCAGCCAGACGTTTCCGAGCCATATGTGCGGCTCTTCATCCGGCTGCTGACGCTGTGCCTTTTCATACATGGCGACGATAATCTCTATCGTCTGCTCTCCGAGTACTTCTTCGCTTGTTGTTTTTCCGGACATGTCACTATTAACAAGGCTATTGCCGTGAACTCAGCCGTGAGCTTTCTGCCTGGAGGTCTTTCTTTCCTTTGCACAGCTCGGGCATATTTCCGGGGTAAACCGTAAATCAAAGGCTTCCCGCACAGATGTTTTCAGGGTGGCCCACGTACCGTTTTCCCCTTCGATCTGCAGGCAGCTCGTACACACCGGGATACTCCCCTGGAGAGCTTCTACCATGTCGAGTGCCGTTCGCAGCTCATCTACCGACTGGGAAAGTGAGGATTGAATGGTCACCAGCCGTTTAGCCACCCTGACGCGTGCTCTCAACTCATCATCATTAAACGGTTTTGTCATATAGTCGTCTGCACCGGCATCAAACCCGCAGAGGA
This sequence comes from Desulfocapsaceae bacterium, assembly GCA_963675545.2. Lineage (GTDB taxonomy): Bacteria > Desulfobacterota > Desulfobulbia > Desulfobulbales > Desulfocapsaceae > MADRE3. The sequence goes on along the minus strand of CAXXRX010000002.1, from coordinate 3,979,008 downwards.
TATCGTTCTGGCTGTCTCGACCGGTGAGCAGAATCACATAAACAGGATTTGAACGCTGCAGGTTCTTTATCCGTTTACAGAGCTCAACGCCATCAATCTCGGGCATTTCCCAGTCAAGAATCGCCACATCAATGGCGTCGTCTTTTTTTACTTTTTCCCATGCTGCTTTGCCGTCGGCGACACTGGTAACCGAATACCCCCAGTTTTCAAGGCTCACCTGAACCATAAGTCGTGTGGTGTACTCGTCTTCCGCTATCAATACGTTCACGATAAGTATCCTGTTAAGTGATTATGGATTGAACTGTGGTAGAATGTATCAGGTCCATGGCTATAATTATCTCGATTCAGAGAGTAATTGTCCACTTTATTTTTTCTTTCCACACAGTAACTGATCATGAACCTCAAAAAGAGTCTGCAGGATAGTATCCCCCCGGAGGAGCTGCCACGACTGATCAGAGGGTTTGACATCATCGGTGATATTGCTGTTGTCATCATTGCTGAAGGGTTTGATCACTACGAACAATTGATTGCTGAAGCCATCGCGGCAGCCCATAAAAATGTTAAAACCGTGCTCAAACGCGCCGGAACTTACTCAGGAGAGTTCAGGACCATTCCCCTCACCTTCATAGCCGGAGAGAGAAAAACTGAAACAGTGTGCAGTGAATACGAGATCAGGTTGTGGCTGGATCTGGCTAAACTCTACTTCTCCATTCGTTCCGGGCATGAACGAAAACGGATTGCAGATCTCGTCAAACCCGGCGAAAACGTGTTGGTCATGTTTTCCGGCATAGCCCCCTACCCGCTGATGATAGCAAAATTCAGCAGCGCTGAAAAAATCACCGGAATAGAAATTAACCGGGCCGCCCACGACTACGCGTTACAAAACCTCAAACTGAATAAAGCCCGCAATATCAGCCTGATTCATGGTGATGTCTGTGGTGCAGTCAAAAGATCAGCTGAATGCTATGACAGGATTGTCATGCCGCTGCCCGGTCATGCCGGTGAATTTCTTGAAACCGCTCTTCGAGTCCTGAAACCTGGCGGCGCAGTGCATTTCTATGATTTTAAAATAAGGGGCAGCTTTGAGACATCCTCAGAACTCATTTCAGCCAAAGCGCAGCAGCTGGGCCGCAGAATAAATGCCTCGAACACCGTCGTATGCGGGCACAGCAGCCCGCAACGCTTCAGGATCTGTGTGGATGCGACGATCTCCTAGGATGTGTGGAACCGCTTTACTGTAAACCCTCCGGGCTCACGTTTCCCTTCAGGGCAGTGATAATTTCACCGATATCACTGTCAGGCTGAGTCTGCAGAATATGTGCAACCTGGTTGGCAATGTAGGCAGTTGATATTGAGGTGCCTGCATAGACTCCAGGACTGCCGTTATGACCGACAGGCATTTCCGCAACGCCAAACCCGTATATAGAAACAAAATCGCCCCTGTTGGATTCTTCCCAGACGCTGCCGTCCGGCAACAGTGCGCCGACACCGATGACATTTTTATAGGCTGCCGGATAGACAGCTATGCCTGTGGGGCTGTTCCCGGCGGCAGCCACGAGAACAAGTCCCCTGTCTGAGGCATAGCGGACTGCCTTTTCCAGCATCTGGCCCGATTCTTCTGTCCCCCAACTCATGCTGATCACACGGGCATCCGCCGCGATCGCGTAATCAATACTTTTCAACAGAGTGGCGGTGGAGGTAAATCCGTTGTCATCTATTGTTCTGACAGCAACAACCCGGTTTTGCCCTATCTTTTTGTTTTCCGTACCGCGTGGAGCAACCATTCCTGCAGCAACCAGGGACATCTGCGTTCCATGACCAAGCGTGTCGGCAGCACGCTGCGTGCTGGAAAACGCATCGTAATACGCCGACACAAAAGGACTGGCACTGTATAGTTGTGAAAGACCGCTGTCGAGCACGGCAACAAGGGGCAACTGCACAGATGTCTCTGCTTCCAGTGGCCTTTCTGAGCTGAGGGGAGAATCAATTTTTTGATTTCTTTCCAGCCGGTAAACATAATCTGGCTCAGCTCCCTCTATCTCTTCAACGGTGGTCAGAATTTCTGCAGCCTGCTGCGGAGTAATCGAGTCCGGAAGCTCCAGGCTTACAATTCCACTTTCCGGTGACAGCCAGCGTATCCTCGCCCTGACCAGGCCGGCAATCTGTTCCAGCCGCTCGCTGCTGACAGCAGTATTAAATGAAATAAGTAAACTGTCTTTCACATACAGTCGACCGTCCTCACCATGATCTACCAGCAGGTTGTTGTCTGCCTCAAGGGGCTGTATCCTGTTTCTGTTTCCCTGCTGAAAAATCAGGATTTCAACAAGTCTGTGTTCAGCTTCCAGCTGGTTTTCAGGTGTTTCCCAGACAAGAGAATAATCATACGACCTGAGGATCGACGACATCACCCTGTCTACGTTTTTATCGTCAAAACGAGCTGTTATTTCAGGGTTGATATCTGGGTCAATGGAAACAGCAATCCCATGGTTTTGGAGTTGAGACAAAATGGTTTTCAGTGAGACCTGGTCGGCATGCAGGGTGATTTTTTCACCGGTGAGCTTTACATATAAATCTCCTGCGCGGCACAAACCAGTTGACAGTGCCAGAAGAGTAAAGAAAATGCAGACAGTCGCCACCATCATTATGGTAGCACCAGCCGCGTGGAACGGCCGCCAAAATATCGCTTGAGGCAGCTTGAAAAAAATGAGGGACATGGCTCAATTATAATAATTACGAGCAGAACAACAACAGAAGAAATTCTTGGGAGATTTCGTTTTTGTATTCAGGGCAGACGAGCACCAGGGAAGAAAACGCAGATAGGACAGATTCGTTACCGCATGGTAACAATTGTCTGGAATGACTCCTGACATCTATGGTATGACGTTAGTTTCGAAATAGCTGCTAATGAATGCAGAATACAAAAAAACCGTCAGCGGATTACAAGGAATCTGTTCCAGTGCCTGGTGCCTCATGAAACTGCAATATAAATTCATCATTATAATCGGGCTGATCCTTGCCTGCTCCTACAGTATCATTTTTCTCTACATCTCCAATCTACAGTATGATCTGGTTATCGGCCAGGCCAACCAGCAGGCGAAAATGATGCACCGGCAGCTGCTGCTGACTCGCGAGTGGATTTCTGATCATCAGGGACTTTTTGTGGTCAAGACAGAGCAGGCCCTTGAGAATCCCTACCTTGACCAGCAGAGCATCCACACCGACAGAGGCCTCACCCTTGTCAAGCGCAACCCGGCGATGGTCACCAGGGAATTATCAGAATATGCCGAGAAAGCCGGATATGGATGGTTCCGCGTTACCAGCCTGGACCCGATTAACCCGGCAAACAGCCCTGATCCTTTTGAAAAAAGCAGCCTTGAACGTTTCCAAGATAAAGACATCGAGGAACTCACCAAAATAATCAGACAGGACGGCGAAAAACGACTGCGCTACATTGCCCCGCTCACAGTAAAATCCAGCTGTCTGAGCTGCCATGCCGAGCATGGCTACAAGATCGATGATATCCGCGGTGCCCTGTCAATATCCATTCCGATAGAATGGGCAGATCACATTATCGCAGGAAACAACCGCACCATTATCATGATCGGGTTGCTCTCGATTCTTACCGTGATCGGTCTGCTCTCTTATCTGTTCAACATCTTTGTAGCAAGACCGCTGACAAGTTTAAAGCAGGCAATGGACAATTACCCGGACACACCGTATCAGGAGATCGATTTCCCGGACAAGGCCGATGAGCTCGGCATACTCGCTTCGAGGTTTTCCGCCCTCTGCCAGAGACTCGAATCATCTCATTATGCCCTTGGCAAGGCACAGGAACAGGCATTTTACAGTGAGAAGATGGCTGCCCTGGGACAGATTACGGCAGGCATCGCCCATGAGATCAACAACCCCCTGGGAGGAATGCTCAATTGCCTAAAAAACATGGAAGACGAGCCTGACAATCTCGCCATGCATACCAGATATCTACCGCTTTTGCGCAAGGGTCTGCGCCGTATTGAAACAATTATGTCCCAGCTTCTCAACTTTGGCAGGAATGCCCCCCTGCAGCTGAGAAAGGTGTCAATTGACGGCGAGATCAGGGAATGCTTCTCGCTGCTCGCCTATCGAATGAAGGACATAACTCTTGAGCTTGACCTAAATCTTGAACAGCCCTACTGCATCGACACCGAAGCCATCAAGCAGATTGTTGTCAATATCGGGCTCAATGCCATTCAGGCGCTTCCCGAAGGAGGCACAATCACGGTACACAGCTTTTTAAAGGACGACCTTGTCAATATCGTTATCAGAGATTCAGGGCCCGGGATTGCCGATGATGTTATTGATTCGGTTTTTGATCCGTTTTTTACCACCAAGGAGGTCGGTAAGGGAACCGGTCTCGGACTTGCTGTGACCTATTCCCTCGTGCAAAAGATGGAAGGAAGCATCTTTGTTGAATCATTGAAAAACAGCGGCTGTAGTTTTACTGTGCTGATTCCCGTATTGCAATCATGCAGCGAACCGTTGATTGCTGAGAACAGGTGCTGACATGTTGAGGATTCTGCTGGTGGAAGATGACGAGATCATGCGTATATCGGTCCAGGACCGCCTCGAGAAGTACAACTGGCATGTAGACACGGCAATCGACGGACAGCAGGCAACCCGGTTGCTGAACCGGGGCAATTACCAGCTGGTCATCTCCGATGTACGCATGCCGAACCTTGACGGTCTGGCATTACTTCAATTTATCAAAGAAACGGCGCCCTACACGGATGTGATCATGATGACCGCCTACGGCAATGTTGAAAGTGCTGTCGGTTGCCTGAAAAAAGGCGCAGCCGACTACCTTCTCAAACCGTTTGACACGGACGACCTGGTTATCCGGATCAACAGAATCCTTGCCCTGCAGTCACTGAAAGCGCTGAATTTATCCCTCGAGGATGCCTGCCGGCAACAAAGAGAGAAACTCATCGGCAGCAGTCGTGCAATGCAGGAGGTCTATCGACTCATTGAACAGGCTGGCCCCAGCGATGCCTCAATTCTGATAACCGGTGAATCAGGGACGGGAAAAGAACTCGTTGCAGCCGCGCTTCACGAGGCAGGGAAGCGTCATGACTATCCGTACATCAGGCTCAACTGCGCAGCAATCCCCGACGGTCTTGTTGAATCCGAACTGTTCGGTCATGAGAAAGGGGCATTCACCGGGGCCGCCAGTCAGAAACCCGGTAAATTTGAAATGGCCGACGGTGGTACACTGCTCCTTGACGAAATCGGCGATCTGCCCGTTTCTCTTCAGGCAAAACTTCTCAGGGTTCTCCAGGAACACGAGCTGGAGCGTGTCGGCGGGACACGAACAATAAAAGTTGACGTCAGGATTATCTGCTCGACGGCCCGGGACCTCCTGGCAGAAGTCAGGAAAGGAAATTTCAGGGAAGATCTTTACTATCGTTTGCGGGTCATACCGATCAAACTGCCTCCGCTCCGGGAGCGAAAAGAGGACATCCCCGCTTTGATCAAACATTTCCTGCATGAGTACAGCATGAAACGGGCTATTGCACTGTCGCTGTCCCCCAGTGCCATGGAGTATCTGCTGGACTATGATTATCCTGGAAATGTACGGGAATTGAAAAATATCATCGAACGGGCATCAATCCTGGCAACAGACCCGCAGATATCGCACAGGTTTTTGCCAGCAGACCTGACACGAGCCGAGAAAGAGGAACATGGCAGCAGCCTCCTGCTCTCAGATGCTGTTGCCAGGGCCGAAAAGGACACGATTAGCAAAGCCCTGCTCAAAACCGGCAACTCACGGACAAAAGCAGCACAGTTGCTTGGTATAAGCAGAAAAAATCTTTGGGAAAAAATGAAGAATTTCACTGATGCGGCAGATGACCAGGAGGCCAGAAACTGAACGCGTTGCAGTCTTGAGCCCCTGCAGAGAATTATTCAGTCACGTTCTGTTCAACCGGAGCGAAAATTACGGGACGCCCGAAATCATAGTAGCCCGGTCTGTCGGTATACTGGTCATAACGAGCCCGCCCTCCATCATTTTCATATCCTGGATACTCGGCGGCACAACCGCTAAAAATCAAAAAAACAGCTCCTGCTATCATGGCGTTCATGAACCGGTAGACACCTGGGCAACTCATATGCCGCTCCTTGTAAGATGAAATGAACCAGTCTGAATTTCTTGTATCATTATCACTGGTTTTACGGTACCTTTACTAAACTTATAATCATCATTACCAAAAAAAAATACACCTGGCAGACCATGAAGATTTCTATAGAATCTCCTCTGGACATGCACCTTCATCTCAGACAGGGTGACATGCTCAAACAGGTACTACCCTTTTCTGCAGCCCATTTTGCCGGGGCGGTTATCATGCCGAACCTGGTGTCACCGGTCGATGACGGGGACAAGCTAATCCGTTATCGTGACGAAATTGTGTCCTGTTGTCCAGATGAAATTTTCACGCCCTACATGACCCTTTTTTTTCGCACCTACAGCCGACAGGAACTTGAAGACTTAGGTAATCATATCATCGGCATTAAATTATATCCAGCGGGCATCACAACGGGGAGCGAGTCCGGGGTTGCAGATTTCAGCTCCATTGAAGAGACACTTTCCCACATGCAGGATGCCGGGATTCCGCTTCTTGTCCATGGCGAAAGCAACGGTTTTGTGATGGATCGTGAAAAAGAGTTTCTTGCGACCTATGAGCACATCGCCCGAACCTTTCCAGGCCTCCACATCATCATGGAACACATTACCTCTGCAGATTCTGTTGAATTTCTTGACAGATTCGAGAATGTCTCGGCAACGGTAACCGTTCATCACCTGATGATCACACTTGATGACGTTATGGGCGGCCTGCTTGAACCCGATCTGTTCTGCAAACCGGTAGCGAAAACCCCGCGTGACCGGCAGGCACTCCAAAGCGCCGTCTTCAGCGGTCATTCAAAGCTCATGTTCGGCTCCGATTCCGCCCCTCACCCAAGACACCATAAAGAGTGCTGCGGCTGTGCCGCCGGCATCTTTTCCGCACCGGTTGCGCTGCCGCTGCTGGCAGATCTGTTTGATAAAGAAGACCGCCTTGACCTGCTCCAGGAATTCGTCAGCGGAATTGCCCGAAAACGCTATAATATCACACCGCCGGAAAAAAAAATTACCCTGGAAAACAAGGAATATAAGGTTCCGGATAACCACGGTACGGTTAGATCATTTCTTGCCGGCAGGACGCTGTCCTGGCGTGTGGTCAACTCCGATGACTAGACAATCTGTCTTTTTTCCAGGCTGCAAAAGGCTTAACGGCATTTTCTTTTTCTGAGATACATTGAACCTGTCAAAAACACTTCTCTACATATACGATAAAAGCAGGCAGTCAGCCACCGACCTGCTGCCGATCATCCTGGTCATCACCTTTTTTCAGCTTGTCATCATCCGCCAGCCACTGCCGCAGCTTGGAACTATTTTTATCGGCACAATCATGGTGATCATGGGACTTTCCATGTTCATCCAGGGACTCGAGATGGCGCTTTTCCCCCTTGGAGAAAACATGGCCCAGGCCCTTACCCGCAAGGGTAATCTGTTCTGGCTGCTATTGTTTGCTTTCACGCTGGGTTTTTCCACAACAATTGCCGAACCGGCGCTGATTGCCATCGCCGGAAAAGCAGCCGAAATCGCCGCAGATGCCGGGCTTATCGACAGCGATACGAGCAGGGTTAGCTCCTACGCCCTTGGCCTGAGACTGACAGTGGCCGGCTCAGTCGGCTGCGCCATTGTGCTCGGGGTTCTGCGAATCCTGCTGAACTGGCCGATTCACTTTCTTATTATCGGCGGCTACATCATGGTCATGGTTATCACGACGATCGCTCCACCTGAAATCATCGGTATTGCCTACGATGCCGGCGGGGTGACCACGTCGACAATCACCGTTCCCCTTGTTACAGCGCTGGGAGTCGGATTGGCAACGATTATCCGGGGAAGAAATCCACTACTTGACGGTTTTGGTCTTATTGCCTTCGCTTCCCTGCTGCCGATGATCTTCGTCTTGCTTTACGGCATTGCCGTCTTCGGAATGAGGTAGCAGGCATGGAAATAATCGGCGACCTGTTGAAAACCCTCCTGTTAACAGCCGGAGATCTGCTTCCGATCATCCTGCTCTTCGGTTTTTTTCAGATCTTCGTGCTGAAGCAGGCCATTGACAATCCGCGAAAGATTTTTGTCGGATGTTTGTATGTATTCATCGGCCTCACCCTTTTCCTGGCGGGCCTTGACAAAGCACTGTTTCCCATTGGCGAGATAATGGCCAGCCAACTGACCGATCCTGCATTTCTTGGCTTGGAAAACAACCCTGATCTTTCGGTCGACTGGAAAAGCTACGGCTGGGTTTACCTGTTTGCTGCGGCCATCGGTTTCTCCACGACGATTGCCGAACCTTCCCTGATCGCCGTTGCTTTTAAAGCATCCGAGGTATCCGGTGGAGCGATCAGCCAGCGCGGCTTAAGGATGACCGTTGCGATAGGTGTTTCCTTCGGCATCTGTCTCGGATCTTTCCGAATTATCACCGGAACCCCGCTTTATCTGTATATCCTGGCAGGGTATTGTATTGTTATTTTCCAGACGTTTTTTGCACCCCGCTCAATCATTCCGCTTGCCTATGATTCAGGCGGTGTGACCACGTCCACCGTTACCGTTCCTGTTGTCGCGGCCCTCGGCCTCGGTCTGTCTTCCTCTGTTCCGGGACGCAACCCGGCAATCGACGGCTTCGGCCTCATTGCCTTTGCCAGTCTTTTTCCTATTATTGCAGTTCTCGGCTACGGACAGTTCTCACAATGGCAAAGCAGCAGGTCAAAACAACCAAAAAAGGAGAGAAAAGATGAAATTTAAAATCATTTTAGCTTCCGTCAAGACCGGCCTGACCGACAACATAGTCGATTCCGCCAAACAGGCAGGGGCAACCGGAGCAACCATAATTCCTGCACGGGGAACCGGAATACGTGAAGCAAAGACATTTTTCGGCCTCAGCCTTGAAGCCCAGACGGACATCATCATGTTCCTGCTCGAGGAACATCTTGTTGATAAAATCCTGAAAACAATCGGTGAAGCCGGCCAGTTCAACAAGCCCGGTACCGGCATAGCCTTTGTTCTCCCGGTCGATCAGGTGATAGGTCTTGAAAGCCAGATTGAAACATTTGCGGCGTCAGCGCGAAAACGTTCCTGACAGTTATGAGCAGCCAATTTTCATTCCTTGTCAGCAACGATTGTAATTCGCCGTATGTCAGGATCAGTAAATCCGTCAAGACCGTCTCGGACCGTTGTCGAAAAACTGTACATGACAGCGCCGCCAGGCCCGGCCTGAAACCAGTGTTTTTCGTAAGGTTCAAAGGTAAGCTGGTCACCGGTATTAAGGACAAGCTCATGCCGCAGTGTGTACACATCCTCTTTTCCCGTCACTAAAAACCCTTCTTTCATGGTATCTGCTCCCTCGACATAAAATCTGAGGTCTCCGCAGATATGGCGTATTGTTTCCTGTTTACCGGGGTCATCTCCCACCTGGGGATGCCAGTGTTCAGGCTCCGTCTGGTTCGGGAAAAGCACGAGGACTTTTGCTGCAAGGCGCTCGGTATTTACCATGTTAAAAACCTGAATTCCTTCTTTTTCAAGGTTGCTCAAGCCGAAATCTGCAACTTCGATTGTGGCTATTTCTTCATCGGTTATCTGGATGCCCGCCTCCCTGATCATCTCAGCGGCACGGTTTTGAGCGATACTTTTTTGTTTAGCGGTGATCATTTTTCATTTATCTCCTGAAAAGAATGTTCCGAGGCTTGTGGAAAACCCATGGAGGCCGGCAGGTTATTTGATTTTATTATAATAAAACAGTTTATCAGGCAATCACCTGAAGCTCTGTCAATAAATTTGTATTGACAGGAGATTGTTTTTTGAATATTGACCTTTGTATACAAAATACATTTTCCTCATCATTTATACAACGATTTAGATCAGCCATGCTAAAACCTATTATTCAAACTGAGAATTTAGACCAGAAGGCTTATCTGATAGTAAAGCAAATGATAGAAAACCGAGATCTGATGCCAGGTCAGAAAATTCCCCAGGAAAAACTGGCAGCAGATCTGGGTATATCACGGACGCCGCTTATCAGTGCCCTCAAATTTCTGGAACACGAGAAACTGGTCGAGACAAAACCGCGGCGGGGTTTTTTTGTCAGACTCTTCTCCATTGAGGAGATGATCTCGATTTTTGAAATTCGGGAAGTACTGGAGGGGTTATCTGCCAGAAGGGCTGCCCGCTCAATCAGCAAAGCGCAAATCGATGAGCTGAAAAAAATCTTCAAACCCTTTCTCAAGCAGAAGAATATCGAAGATTTTTATGCCTACTCCAAAGCGGATCGACTATTCCACAATACTATCGCACAAATCGGCTCACGGGAATTTCTGACCAGTATTCTCCAGACATTTAATATTATCTCACTTGCCTACCAGTACCCTACCCGTGAGGGGCTTATTCGCAGTCCGAACGAAACAATCAGAGACCACATAGAGATTGTCGAAGCAATATGCAGTCACGATGAAAATGCGGCAGAAACGTCGATGAGATATCATCTGACTACAACCATTGGTCGACTCAGGACACACATCCAGGAGGAAGGGCACAACCAAAAGGAGGTGAACGGCTAAAAAAAGCACGCAACAGAAGAGTTTGTTCCCACGATCATCTGTGAGAACAAGGAAGCGGATAAATCATATCAACCTAAAATTGAGAGGATGCACAATGAGAAAAATGCTACTTATCGGTCTGGCACTATTTGTTGCAATGTCCTGCAGCGCTTATGCAGCAAAAACGTTCCCGACAAGAAATGTGACCAACGTCGTCGTCTGGGGTGCAGGTGGAGGTACTGATACCTGTAATAGAATCATCAGTGCTGAGATGGCACCATTTCTCGGAGTCAATGTCAACGTCATCAACAAGACCGGCGGCGTCGGCGGGTCGGTGGGCATGAGTTATGTTTTCTCTCAGCCCCATGACGGCTACACGCTGGCCGGCCTCTCCGAATCAAACGTTACCGCAGCCGTCCAGGGTGGCTGGGATCAGAACTTTGATGTCTGGGACCCCTTCATCGTCGGTGGCTCACCTGATCTGATCTCCGTAACTGCTGATGCTCCCTACAAAACCCTTGAAGACCTGATCGAAGCCGCAAAAAAAGATCCGGGCTCCATCAAGGCGGGCGCCAGTGCTGCCGGTTCCATTCATCACCTCAACCTTCTTGCCCTTGAAAAAGGCTCAGGTGCCAAATTTAATTTCATTCCCTACAAGGGCTCTGCACCGAGCCAGAATGCCGCCATGGCCGGCGAAATAACCGTTGTTGTCACCTCTCTTGCTGAACAGCAGCAACTGCTCAGAGGCGGCAAACTGCGTCCGCTGGCAATGTTGATACCGGATGCATTCGAGGTCGAGGGACTTGGCGCAATACCTTCTGGATTTGACGCCTACCCGGGTCTGTCCGAGTATCTGCCGATTTCTCAGGCAATCGGTTTTGCAGTACCCAGTGATGCACCGGCAGAGGCCAAGGCAGCTCTGGTCGATGCATTCAACAAAGCAATTGCAACCGACAAAGTAAAAACATGGGCCAAAGAAAACTATTACCTGCTATCCGGTAAATCAGGAGATGAAGCACGCGCCATCTTTGCAGCTCTTCAGTCCAATTTCACCTGGACACTCTATGAACTCGGTGCCGCCAAGGTAAGCCCAGAGACACTTGGTATCGCGAAACCATAAGAGATGTTGCAACAACCTTTTTACTACAGATAACATCTGAAACAACAGGGACCGGACGGTAAAACATGTGCAATGTGATATGGTCCGGTCCCGTTTTGTTCTAAACCGGGAACGCCATCATGATGGACACAGAAAAACTCCGGAAAGCCGATATTTTTTCGGGAACGGCCATACTCCTGCTGGGCCTGTTCATTGTCGCCCAGGCATTTCAGATGCCGATGAAAGATTCCTATGCAGGCGTACAGAACGTCTGGTATGTCTCTCCGGCACTTTTTCCACTATTTGTAGGTGCCATGCTCACCCTTCTCGGCATCCTGCTGATGAGGACCGCACTCAAAGAAGTTGGATTGACCGGGCTCAGAAGCGTCTTTGCCTATTTTACCAGTCAGCATTTCATTCTCTTTCTCAAACAAAAAGACACCATACGCTACTACGCGATTATCCTTAATCTTCTCGTTTTCGTGTTTCTCTTTATTCCGCGCGTAGACTTCTTCCTCGCTTCGCTCCTGTTTCTGCTTGTATTTTTCTTCGAGTTTTACTGCACTGACCATAACTTTCTGTTAAAACTGATTTTTCTGGAGCTGCTTGGCTCTTTTATACTCATATGCTTTATACTGCTGGGAATTGCTGCAAGGATATCAGAAACGCTGCCCTTTCTTCTTGATTATCTTATCTGTGCCGCAACTGCCGCGCTCATACTGGTAACCTACCGCCATGTTAAAACCGATGCCGGACTCTTAAAGAAATTCAAACTCAGCCTTGTCATTGCCTTTGCCGCTCCGTTTACAATCGGTGTCATTTTTAAATATTTCCTGCTGGTACCCATGCCCTTCGAAGGACTTGTCGTAACCGTTCTCGATGCAATCTGGTGGGCTGATTTCTGGTCCTAAGGGAGTTTGCTTTCATGTTGATTTTTGAACGAATCCAGTCATTTTTTGAAATCGGCGCCGGAATGGTTGCTGATCCTTTGTCTCTTGCCGTTCTTTTCGGCTCCGTACTGCTTGGCATTCTCTTTGGTGCCATGCCGGGCCTCACCTCAACACTTGGAGTAGCCCTTCTCACCGCCCTGACCTACAGCATGGAAACGCCGATGGCAATGATCTGTCTGCTCTCCATTTACGTCGGTGGCACCTATGGCGGCTCATACGCCTCCATTCTGATAAATATCCCCGGCACCGCAGCTGCTGCTGCAACAGCGATGGACGGCTACCCGCTGGCCTGCAAGGGAGAAGGGGGAAGAGCGATCGGCCTGACGACAACGGCATCGGCAATCGGCACCATTGTCTCCATGCTTTTTGTTGTCAGCATCTCGCCGCTTATTTCAAAATTTGCCCTTGAATTCACTTCTTTTGAATTTTTCCTGCTGGCCTTCTTCGGAATCCTGATAAGCGGTACCCTTACTGCCCCGGATCTTGTCATCAAGGGCTGGATAGCAGGGTTTCTCGGCCTGTTTCTTGCCTGTATCGGCCGCGATCAGCTCCAGTTTTTCCCGCGTTTTACCTTCGGCATATCCGAACTTGAAAGCGGTATTGAAGTCGTCCCGGTACTGATCGGTGCCTTTGGCATACCCCAGATCATCGAGGTGCTCAAGGCCAATACCCAGATGCCGAAGGCGAAAAAACTGCAGCGTATTATCCCCGAGATAGGCACGGTTCTGCGAAATATTCCAGCTATCATCCGCTCGGCGCTGATCGGTGTCGGCATCGGCGCGGTTCCCGGTATTGGTGAAGACATAGCGGGCTGGGTATCTTACGGTACCGCCAAGAATACGTCCAAACACCCGGAGACATTCGGCACCGGTGAACTCAAGGGCGTTATCGCCAGTGAAACTGCTAACAATGCCTGTGTCGGCGGGGCAATGATCCCCCTGCTCAACCTCGGCATTCCAGGCAGTCCCCCGGCTGCGATGCTCCTTGGAGCATTGATGCTTCACGGGGTCACTCCGGGGCCGATGATCACCTTCGAACACCCGACATTCATCCTCGAGGTGGCAGCCATCCTGCTGCTCGCCTCGATTGCCATGTGGATTACCGGAATGATTCTTGCCAAACAGGTGGTCAAGGTCCTTAACATCCCGACCCCCCTGTTCATGCCGATTATCGGCGTACTCTGCATCATCGGCTCCTACTCGCTGGGCCTCAACATATTCAACCTCTTCCTGATGCTTCCGGTCGGTATTATCTGCTACTTTTTAACCAACATGGGCTACCCGATTGCCCCGCTTGTAATCGGCGTGATCCTCGGCCCGATGGCCGACGAGAATCTGCGGCGTGCACTGATGGTTTCCCAGGGAAGCTTTTTACCGGTTTTTACGCGCCCCGTTTCACTGATCCTGTTCATCATTATCGTCTGGACGGTTATTTCCCAGTTCGGATGGTACAAGAGACTGTTTGGCAACGTTAAAGCCAGACTTTTCAACAATCACACAATAAACCACTAAATGCGTTGTGCATTCCAATCATTGGAGGCCTATCATGCCGAAGTTAGCAATCATCACCAGCTTTTTATCAAAGACCAAAGACCGATTCCATGAGTACAACACGATGCTCGATCTCGAGGGTAAGTTCGAACTGCTCTCTCAGATTGAAGGATACTCTGGAGTTGAAATTGTTCACCCGTACGAAGTAAACGAAGCCAAAGAAACCAAAGCTGCCCTGAAGAAATATAATCTCGAGGTTGCAGCGGTGAACGTCAATGTCAAGGCGGAACCGGAATTTCGTAACGGCGGGCTGACCTCGCTTGAACAACAGGTACGGGAAAAGGCGGTGCAGTTTATCAAGAATGCGAAGGACTTTGCAGCCGATATCGGTGCCGATAAAGTTACTTGCTGCCCGCTCGGTGATGGCTATGAATTCTCTTTCCAGAATGACTATGCGCTTGCCTGGAGGCACCTGATCGACACATTCTCAGAAGCAGGTGACTATCGCCGCGAGATCCCGCTCTTCATTGAGTACAAGCCCAGTGAGACCAGGGGTCGCTGTTTCGTTGACAGCGCCGCAAAGGCACTCTGCCTGCTCAATGATATAAAGATCCAGGACATGGGGGCCACGCTTGATTTCGGGCATTCCATGTACGGCAACGAAAACCCGGCTGAAGCGGTCACGCTCCTCGAGGCAAGCCCGTATCACTACTATATCCACATCAATGACAATGACGGCAAGTGGGACTGGGATTATTTCGTCGGCACCAAGAACTATCTGGATTACGTGGAATTTCTCTATTACCTGAAAAAATACAACTATAACGATTATTTCACCTCCGACACTTCACCCACCCGCTGGGACATCAAGGGAACGTTCGAAGTCAACAGTCGGCTGACGACTAAAATCTGGAAGCTGTTTGAGCGGATTGACACAGGCCAGCTCGAAAAACTGATGAACGCCGGTGACTATATCAAAACCTGGAGATTCATAGAGGAAAACATCTTTTCTATGAAATAAGCGTTGCCCCTGGAAGCAAACGTTCCAGAGCACAATTTTTCATAACCCGGATAACTTCGCAGGCAGCACCCCGGGGCAACGGCACTGATAATGATATCTTGAGAGGCGGCAAGAATATATCTGTTTCATTTCGACTTTTCCGGTGGTAAGGGATTAAGGCAGAAAACAACTATCTCTATGACCGTTCATGAGCGTGGATGAAAAAGATTTTTGCCCTGATAGCCCTGCTTGCCGCCTTTCCGCCTCTCTCAACGGATATGTAACTGGCGGCGATTCCAATGCTGGTCGAGCAATGGGGACAGCCGCTGACAACCGTCAACCTGACGCTTGTCTGTTTCTTTGTCACCTATTGCTGTTTCCTGCTGGTCTACGGGCCCCTGTCTGATCGTTTCGGCAGGCGGCCGCCGCTTATTGCCGGACTCGTACTCTACACCTGCGCAAGCCTGCTCTGTGCTCTTGCCACGAATGTAACATTTCTCATTATCGCCAGAACGCTTCAGGGAGCAGGCGCCGCTGCAGCTTCAGCTATTGCTTTTGCCATCTGCAAAGACCTTTTTACCGGACGAATCCGCCAGCGTATTTTTCTGCAGCTCGGTATTATTGTCGCTGCAGCACCAATGATCGCCCCGATTATCGGTGGCTGGATCATTAACTCGCTTTCCTGGAGATGGGTATTTCTTCTTCTGGCGCTGCTCGGCGTCGTCTCGTCTGTCGGTGTGTATTTTATGGAAGAATCCCTGCAGACAATAAGCACCGATAACATTCGCAAGGTTTTCCGGAGCTATCTGAGGCTGATGACCAACAAATCCTTTATTCTTCTGACCATCGGTTTTGCGTTTCTCGGCTTTCCATTTTTCGCCTTTATCGGCTGCTCATCAGACATTATTATCTCGCGATTCGGCTATGACGAAAAGGCATTTGGCTACTTCTTCTCGTTCAACTCGCTCGCCTTTATGATTGCCCCGTTTGTGTTTTCAAAAATGACCAGGAAGTTCTCGCTCAAGCAGCTGCTCCCCGTCAGCTTTGTGGGCGTGCTGGCAGCTTCACTGGTGATGACGACTTCGATACTGCCGCTGCCCTATCGACTGGTTCTGCCCATGTGGGTTCTCACCTTCTTTTTTGCGTTCGGACGACCACCGGGAAACAATCTGCTCCTTGAGCAGGTAGACCGGGATGCGGGTTCGGCCTCATCGCTCATGGTGTTCTTCTATTTCATGAGCGGATCATTTTCCATGTGGTTCATTTCCCTTAACTGGCATGATAAAATCATCGTGATGGGTTGGCTGGGCACAGCCTCAGCGGCCCTGACACTGCTGTTCTGGATAGGCGTCAACCGCTTTCTCGACGTGAAACTTCCCTGAGTTCCGGCGCTGAAGAAAGAGCGTCCTCCCGGAAAAATATCCGCTAAACGGAAAAAGGATAATTGATTCCCGGGTGATGCCGGTAGCCGATGAGTTCAAAATCATCCGGGGTCACCCAGGTTTCCAGATCTTCAAGACTTTTGATATCGGGGTTAATCTTCAGTTTAGGCAGGGGAAACGGTTCCCGCTTCATCTGCACATCGCGCAACAGCTCAATCTGGTCTTCATAGACATGAACATTGACGATCTTGTGAAATGCCTTTGCCGGTGTGAGTCCGGTAATCTGCGCCATGATCATCAGCAGCCAGCCGACCTGCACCTGGTTGAAACCATGACCAAGCGGCAGGTCGTCAGAGCGCTGGTATGATGTCAGGTATAGTTTTCCCCCGAGGATGCTGAAGGAGTGAGTATGCATGCAGGCGTTCAGGCAGGCACGGTCCCGTTCTCCAGGGTTCATGAAGGTCATGATCTCACAACGGTTATCGATACCCTTCCTGAGATCGTTATAAACGTTGAGCAGCTGGTCAACCCGTTCATTTTCAGGATTGCGCCAGTCCCGCCCCTGGGCTCCGTAGCAGCGCCCCATGTCATCGGTGCCTTTCCGAAACGGGTTGGCGAGCCAGTCTTCGTTGTTATTGGCATTTTCATTCCAGGTATTGCAGCCGATATCCCTGAATTGAGCGGCACTGGTATATCCTCTGAGATAACCGAGCATTTCAGCAATTGCGGCTTTCCAGAAAAGTTTTTTGGTGGTCAGCACAGGCAGGGTTCCGTCACTGACATCATACTCGAGATCGGCATTGATGATCGTCAGGCAGCGCTTGCCGGTGCGGCTGTTTTCCACCCATTCTCCCTGGTCGATGAGCCGGCGGCAGAGTTCAAGATATTCTTTCATGGCAGGATTTGATAGATATAAGATATTATGGTGAAAAAAAAGGCAGCTGCAACCACTGTTTCCATCTTTTTTCAGGTTAATCAGGCCGGTTGTAGTCCCATGTGCTCAACACTATAATACCTGATGATCAGGATTCCACCTGAAAGCAGGTCTAAAACGGTAATACGGATTTCAGATATGAAGTTCACTGCAGTTTATCGGCCGGACCAATATGCACTGCTGCTCCTTTTAAGATTGAAAAAATGGTGCTCGGTGTATAAGTAATTAGGGTGTATGGTAATCACGAAAAGATGGTATCGGCAGATTCGATTAACAGTAGAAACAACAGGAGTTAACAACCATGTCAAAAACACCATCCAGGGATGAAGCGTTCCAGCTGCTCCAGGAATACAATCAATCGGATAGCCTCATCAAACATGGTTTGGCTGTAGAAGGCGTAATGAGATATTGTGCCAGGAAAAGAAATGGCAACGTGGAACAGTGGGGAATCATCGGTTTGATTCATGATCTTGATTATGAACAATACCCCGAGCAGCACTGTACCAAAACCAAAACAATCCTTAGGGAGCATGATTGGCCGGAAGATTATATACGTGCTGTTGTCAGTCACGGCTGGGGAATCTGCAGTGAGGTGAAACCTGAAAGCGAGATGGAAAAAGTGCTCTATGCCATTGATGAGCTGACCGGTCTGGTAACCACAACTGCACTGGTTCGACCGTCCAGAAGCGTTATGGACCTGAAACCAAAATCGGTGAAGAAAAAATGGAAGGACAAACGCTTTGCAGCTGGAGTCGATCGCTCAATTATCGAAAAAGGCGCCGAAATGCTGGATGTACCGCTGAATGATCTGATCCTCGATACCATCATGGGCATGCGTGACGTCGCTGAAGCAATCGGACTGAAAGGGACACCCAGGGAATAATCATCACCACAGAGGTCATCGCGTGATCATACCGGAAAAACTTCAAAATCAAGATGACTATAAAGCATGTGTCGGTTTTCATGGACATACCTGCATGGGGCTGACTCTGGGATATCTTGCCGCCAAACTCGGCATGCGTTATCTTTCAGAACATCGTTCCCTCGATGAAGAACTTGTCTGCATCAGTGAAACCGATGCCTGCTGCTGCGATGCCATCCAGGTTCTGACCGGCTGCACCTTCGGCAAGGGTAATTTCATTTACAAGGATATCGGCAAAATGGCATTTTCCTTTATCAGCCGGACAAGCGGCACAGGTGTTCGCTTGACCATGAAACCGGGGATCATGGACGTACCGGAAGAGGAGCAGAAACTTCTTGAGACAATCCGCTCGGGGACCGCAACACCTGATCAAATAAATGAATATGAACAATTACATGAAGCCCGGTCAAACCGTTTGTTTGAAAAAGGACCCGAAGCGTTTTTCTCAATGAGCGAACTGCAGGTGGCTATGCCGCAAAAAGCACGGATTGCCCCTTCACAACTGTGTGAGGAATGCAGGGAGCCCGTCATGCAAACAAAATTGATGGAAATTAACGGCAGGAAATTATGTCGAAGCTGCCGCGAATAAACCATTCAGACAACAAAACCATGATCATTGATAATCTCAGCACCGTCACGGTGGAGGCAGCAGTCAATCCTCCCTCAACAAGCCAGGAAGAGCCGCTGCGTTTTGCTTTCATCTTCGGCATAGCACGCGAAGGTCTCAGTTCTTTTGAACGGGATTTATACCGGAAAGCCGTTGGCGACATTGTCTCAGTCTCAGTACCGAAATCTTCAGCCTGCGACTATTTTGGTCTCAGCTATCAATACCTTCATCGGTTGATCAATAACTCTACCGAAGCACACGCTCCTGTTTGTACCTTTACTGTCGTTTCAGTGCGGCAAAGCCTTGAGAAAGAAATCATACAGGCCATGAGCCGATCCATCAAACACAGCTGCGGAGGTGGCGGGTGTGATTGCGGCTGCAGCTGAGTATCAGAGCGGTGAGTCCGCAACAACCCCAGGACAGGTGCTATGGTTCTGAGCCTTTTTTCAATCTTCAGCTCGTCTTTTCTTCTCGCCCTCTCCGGCGCCCTCATGCCCGGCCCCGTGTTGAGTGTGACCGTCAGCGAGAGTGCGCGCCGGGGTGCCCGGGTCGGGCCGCTGATAATACTTGGCCACGGAATACTTGAGCTGCTTCTCGTTCTGGCGCTTTTGGCAGGCCTTGCTCCTGTTATTGCAGCAGATAACGTGTTCGTCGTCGTCTCTTTGAGTGGCGGCGTTATTCTGCTGTGGATGAGTTACACCATGTTCCGCAGCCTACCCGGTATGAAACTCAGTGTTAACGGTGACACCCAAAAACCGCGAAACCTGGTAGCAGCCGGCATTCTACTCAGTATTGCCAACCCCTACTGGACCATCTGGTGGGCGACAATCGGTATCGGTTCCATCTCATATTCGATGAAATTCGGAACTGTTGGAATTTTCGCCTTTTATACCGGTCACATCCTCGCTGACCTTGCCTGGTACAGCATGATCTCCCTTGGCATTTCAAAGGGCAGGCATTTATTCACTGATATATTCTACCGGAGACTGATCGGCTTCTGCGCCGGCTTTCTCCTCTTCTTTTCCATCTTTTTCTTTTACAGCGGTATCGAAAAAATCGTCTGAAAATCTTTGCTGCTCAGACCATCAGCAGGTAAATACCGAAGACGGCAATGATCGCTCCAGATATGGCCCTGATGGAAACGTATTCCTTTTCGACAAACATTGAAAACGGTATGATAACAACCGGAACCAGAGATAAAAAGGTTGCCGCAATACCGGTATCCAGGTAATGGAGGGTAAGAAGGGAAAGAGATACCCCGACAAACGGACCAAGAAACGCCCCAGCGCCCGTGTACATGATCGCTCGTTTGTTTTTCAGTGCCTGCAGGACATCCTGCCATTTACCGGCAAACGTGAAATACATCACAAAACAGGCAAGGGCTGCTATCACCCGTATCTGGGTTGCCGAAAATGCATCCAGGTAACCGGTTTCAACCTGCATGCCGGCCTTGCTCAAGATGAAACCAACGGCCTGCCCCAGCATCGCAAGTATTCCGTAAACAACTCCTGTGACGGTAATTTTACTGACCGTGAGTTTCCGGGCGGGTGAAAGCACCGCTCGTTTCTCGAGTATAACGAGGCAGACTCCGGCCAGGGTCACAAAAATTCCAGACCACTGAATTGCTGTATAATGCTCGGCTAGCAACAGCCAGCCGATTATAGCCGCAGTCGGGGCGGCAAGGCTGTGGAGGAGCATGGCCACACGGGGCCCAAGCTCGACAAGCGCTTTAAACAGGAAGATATCGCCTATAAAAAAACCGATAATGCCTGAAAGAATCATCAGCAGCCAATTCTGGAAGGGAAAATTCAGCGGTACCGGAGAGCCGTCCCGGATGGCCAGAAAAACACTGAACAGGAGAAAAGCGGTGCCGATCCTGATGATATTCACGGGAATAGCTCCAACCATTTTCGAAGCAGAACCAAAAAACTGGACACTTAACGTCCAGCAGAGCACGGTAGAAAAGGCGATGAGCTCCCCAATGAACATGATAGTCTCTTAAACAAAACGAATGACCGGCAGGTGGTAAACAATACGGGATGCATTGTTTTCGTACTGGAACCGGTGCAATAAAATGTTATATTTTTTCAGTGACGCAAGATAAGAGGCCATATATACAGGAGCAATCGTTGGCCTACAACATGAAAAACAATTGCGACATCAGCTCTTTCAACAATCTGAACATGACCGTATGGAAGCAGGCGACGACATAACAGAATTTGTACGACAGCGTGTTCACCGTTTATACTGGGAAGATGACTCTCATTGTGCGACTGCGATGCTTAAAATTCTCTCGGAACTATTTGAGGTTCCGCTTCCCCGGCAGCTCCTCGACGCGGCAATCGGGATGCATGGTGCCGGGGGATACCGGGCACAGTGCGGACTTGTGGAGGGGACATTACTGTTTGTCGGCATCTATGGAAAGATACTGGGATTTTCTGATGCAAAAACGATTGAACTCTGCCGGTTGTTTGCCCAGAGGTTTGAGCATGATTTTTCCTCACTTCTCTGCCGGGAATTGCGACCGGAAGGGTTCAGCGATCAGAATCCTCCCCACCTGTGTGAGCCACTGACAGTGCAAGCGCTTATATTCTCCATTGCATTTGTAAAGAAGTTTGCTGCCGACAAGGCAACGGGATAAAACTCGAGCTGCCTGATTAATCAGCTCTGCAGCATTGAACGAATCTGATTTGTTACCTCGGAATCTTCAGTGCCTTCAAGTGTGTCCTGAAGAGATTTCAGAATTTCCCGGATGATAGCTGTTTTTACCTTGCTAGAAAGGAGTTGTATTTCCGCCGTCTTGATATCAATCACGATCTCTTCGATATCCAAATAGGTGAAACCTTTACCGGCACCTAATCTTCTGATCCTGTTCAGCACTTCCTCAACCGCCGCAATCCCCTCTGGGTTGAGATGTTTTTCATTGCCGAGACTGTTGACGTTTTCAAAAGACGTTCCCGGGCTGACATTCAATTCTCTTAGACCATCAGCGGTAATGGCTATCCCGCCTGACAGGGAGACAAGTTCGGCATAACCGCCAACGATGAGCTCCTCGGCCAGAGCACCGGCACCGTTTTTATCAAGACCGAGAACATCACCAATTTCATACATGGATACCTGCCTGGCAGAATCACCCTCGGATTTACGATGCAGTTCGCTGAGAAAATTAAATTCTAGCGGATCTTCAATAGTCATAACGCTCTCTTCGTTGGATAAATACTGGCATTCATTTATTCTGCCGGTGGTAATAATCAATATACGCAGTCACTGGTATCGACAGCCATCACATTGTTTTCAGCGATACACCCTTCCATGATGTTCCAGCCAGCCGCCCACATGTTTTTTGTCAGGATCATGGTGTGTCCAGTGCACCACACCGCCTTTCTCATTCCATTCATATTCGCCTGAAAAACCGACCGTGTCACCCTTCTTCAGATTATCTATTCGTGGTGCGATATCGATATTGTGCGAGACGAGCAGTGTATGCCCCCCTGAAATATTCAAGATAAATTTCTGGTGTCTGCTTCCCTGAAGATCGTCTTTCAGGATCGCTTTCACACTCCCCTCACCTTCCACCTGGACATCACTGATTCGATGTTCGTACAGATAGGCGATACGATCAGAGGAAACGGCGATCTCCTGGACCGGTTGTTCAAAAAACCATTCTTTTCTCTCAACAAGGACATAGAGCCCGAGTATCACCGCCAGAAAAAGAATGATCGTCTGTCTGCTTGTTTTCTGCATGCTGTTTATATTATCTAAGAATCATAAAACAAAAACAGGTCTGGTCCCGGTACAACGACGCCGTTGCCGTGTTTTTAGCAGATTTTCACAGCAATTGTTGCTCAATCATGCTTAATTGCACCAATTGCAGACGGCTCAGTTCCTGCCCCAGAGCACTATACCACAATCATATCGTCTTTCTTTGTTTAATGTCACCATGCAAAAAGAATATTCCACAGCTATCGCAGCTCGCCTGAAAATTGCACCTGTCAAGATAAAGCACGTCATACAACTGCTCGATGACGGGGCAACGATTCCATTTATAGCCCGCTATCGAAAGGAAGTCACTGGATCACTTGACGAAGTCGCGATCCTCGACATTAAAGCCCTCACCGAGAAAATGAAAGAGGTCGACGCCAGGCGCAACGCTATCGTCAGCTCCCTTGATAAAAACAGCCTCCTCACCGACACCTTGCTTGCCGGCCTCAACAAGGCCGACAGCCTGCCCGAACTGGAAGACCTGTACCTGCCGTATCGGCCGAAACGAAAGACACGTGCTGTCATTGCCAGGGAGCGGGGCCTTCTCCCTCTTGCCGAGCAATTGTTCAGGCAGACAGGTGAGAACATCTCTGCAGCTCGATATATTTCAAGTGAAAACGGGATTAATACTGTCGAAGATGCTTTTTCCGGAGCCCGGGACATTATAGCTGAAATAATCAGTGAAGATTCTCGTGTACGATCCGAACTGCGTACACTTTTCAGATCCAAGGGGATTATCTACTCACGTGTTTCTGCGAAAACGAAAGATGAGGCACTCAGGTTCAAGGATTATTTTGACTACCAGGAACCGGTTTCACGAATTGCCGGACACCGCCTACTGGCGCTGTACCGTGGCGAAAAAATGGGTTTTCTGAGACTGTCACTCAGACCTGATGACAATCTGGCCTTGAACTGTCTTTCTCGTCGTTATCTGAAGAATTCGCCGAACAGAAAACAGATCGAGCTTGTTATTGAAGATTGCTATAAACGCCTCCTGGCACCATCTATCGAGAATGAATTGCGCAGGGAGCTGAAAGCAGAAGCAGACAGGGAAGCGATTGAGGTATTTTCAAAAAACCTTCGTGAACTGCTGCTTGCTCCGCCACTTGGGGAAAAAAACGTGCTCGCCCTTGATCCGGGTTTTCGAACCGGGGCAAAACTTGTCTGCCTTGATTCTCAAGGTCAGTTCCTTCATGCAACGACAATCTATCCCACCCACGGCAAAGATCAGCAGAGCAAGGCCGCTCAGACGATAGCAAGCCTGGTAAGAAAATTCGATATTGAGGCTATTGCAATCGGCAATGGCACCGCCGGCCGGGAGACTGAGCAATTTGTCAGGCAGGTCGACCTGAACAGCAAACCGGTCATTACGCTGGTGAACGAGGATGGAGCATCAATATACTCGGCTTCCAAAAGCGCTCGTGATGAATTTCCTGAGCTTGATATCACGGTCCGGGGAGCAGTCTCTATCGGCAGGCGACTCCAGGACCCACTCGCCGAGCTGGTAAAAATTGATCCTCAATCAATCGGTGTCGGCCAGTACCAGCATGATGTTGACCAGAGCGCCCTGAAAAAGAGCCTTGACCAGGTTGTGGCCAGCTGTGTAAACGGGGTCGGGGTTGAGCTGAACAGTGCCAGCGTGGAACTGCTCTCACATGTCTCGGGGCTCGGACAGACACTGGCAGCAAACATTGTGGGCTGGAGAAAAGAAAACGGACCGTTCAAGTCCAGAAAAGAGCTGCTTTCAGTACCCCGGCTCGGCCCCAAAGTGTTCGAGCTTGCCGCTGGTTTTCTGAGGATTCGCAACGGTTCCGATCCGCTTGACGCAAGTGGTGTGCACCCGGAACGCTATGTACTGGTGAAAACTATTGCAGCAGATTTGGGCAGTACGGTGAAAACCTTGATCAACTCAACAGAGCTGAGGGATAAAATCGCGATTGAAAACTATATATCAAAGGATATCGGACGCCCCACGCTTGAAGATATTGTAGCGGAACTTGAAAAACCCGGGAGGGACCCTCGCTCCTGCTTCCAGGAATTTGTCTATGCCGAACAGATCCGTTCCATGGAGGATCTCAAGGTCGGCATGGAATTACCTGCCATGATCACCAATGTTACGAAATTCGGTGCCTTTGCTGATATCGGTATTCACCAGGACGGGCTGATTCACATCAGCCAGCTGGCCGACCGCTTCGTGCGTGACCCGGCCGAAATCGTCAGTGTCAGACAGCGTGTCACTGTCAGGGTACTGGAGGTTGACCCGGTTCGCAAAAGAATCAGCCTGACGATGAAATCTGGCTGAAAGTACGAGAATGCGCTATGATGCCCATTCATCAACACATACCATTAGTCATCACTATCAGACACAGGCATGAACGTGGAATCAATCTTTACAGAGCAACTTGAACAACTGGCAGTATCGGATGCTGCTTCTCTATTGAAAAGCACACTGCGCGGGATTGAAAAAGAAGGTCTGCGAGTCGACCAGACAGGATCACTGTCCCAGAAAAAACATCCGCATGGTCTTGGTTCTGCACTGACCAACGCTCACATAACCACTGATTTTTCAGAATCACTGCTGGAACTGATAACGCCCGTCTTTGATACTCCTGAAGGAGCGGTAACATATCTTGAAAACCTTCATAAATTCACCTATCACCACCTTGACGAAGAGTTGATCTGGGCGGCAAGCATGCCCTGCCGGATCGAAGATGCCAAGTCGATTCCCATCGCCTGGTTCGGTTCGTCCAACAGCGGGTTGCTCAAACACATCTACAGAGTCGGTCTCAAACATCGCTACGGAAAAATGATGCAGACGCTTGCCGGCATCCATTATAATTATTCACTCCCCGATGACTTCTGGCAGGCCTTTCAGGATCAGCAGAAAAATCGTCAATCACTGCAGACATTTCGGTCTTCCTCGTATTTCAGGTTGATTCGCAACTTTCGACGTCATTCATGGCTGCTCCTCTACCTGTTTGGAGCATCTCCTGCACTGGCTGAGTCGTTTGTGCAGAGTAAAACCCACAACCTGCAGACGTTACACAAAAACACGCTCTACCTTCCCTATGCAACTTCGCTGAGAATGAGCGACTTCGGCTATTCACCTGATGTACAGTCAGACCTGAATATATGCTTTAATCACCTGAAGACCTATATCGACTCGCTCAATGAGGCAATTCATACCTCGTATGAACCCTATAAGAAGATTGGAATCAAGGTCGATGGCAGATATCGCCAGCTATCCGATACCATTCTGCAGATCGAAAATGAATATTACAGTGATATTCGCCCGAAACGGGTCCCGCACGCAGGAGAAAAGCCGTTGCACGCGCTGCTGCATAGAGGCGTGCAGTATGTGGAAGTGCGGCACACCGACATCAACCCCTTTGCACCGGTCGGCATCGACGCCGAGCAGATACGCTTCCTTGACACGTTTTTGCTCAGCTGCCTCCTTATGAACCATGAAGAAGTCAGTCCGGATGAATGCAAGATCGTCACCGGGAACACCAGAAAAGTGATAACCAGCGGACGCCAACCGGGGTTGATGCTGAACACCCTTCAGGGAAGCACATCAGGTATTGAAGCCGCTAAACGATTGCTCAAAATGGTCGGTAAAACCGCCGAATTACTGGACAATGTACACAACACCACACTTCACTCCAGTTCAGTTGCCGGCCAGATTGAAAAACTTGAAGATTCCTCACTGACACCTTCAGCCCGCTTGCTGGCAGCACTCAAGGAAAGTGGTTTGGAATACACCGATTGGGTACTGCTGAAAAGCCGGGAGTACAGGGATTATTTTCAGAACTCACCGCTGCAACCTGCAGCCCTTGAAGAGCAGACCCGGGAGGCAACGGAATCAATTGCTCGACAGAAGCAGATTGAAGCCACCGATACCCTTGATTTCGATCAATTCCTCACTCGGCATCTCGCTTCTTGAACCGCCAGCTGCCCTTCGCGCCAGGACTCTATCAAGGAAAAGCAAGCTATCCGGAAAACCGGCAATTATGTATCCTGTCAGCGGAATATAAAGTTTTTTATCGCCTGGCTGTAAAGCGGGTTTGTTTCGATTGTGTTGTGAGCGGTTTTCGGGATGATTGTGATTGTGGCAACTGATGGATTCAGGGCTGCAGCGAGGCGGTCTGAGTGCTTGCGTGGAATCACTTCGTCTTCTTCGGCAATCAGAACCAGGGTCGGCACATCAACAGCCGGTGCTCGGCTGACCGATTCAAACCTGTCTTTGAGCAGCAGTGAGACAGGAATAAGTGGGTAGTACGCGGAAGCAAGTTCAGTCATGCTGTCAAACGGGGTGACGAGGATAAGGCTTTCCAGCGGTTTGCCGGCGGCAAGATAGATCGCGACTGCAGTTCCCAGGCTTCGTCCCATCACTGCGACAGAAGCATGTTTTGAAGATACTTCCCGAAAAAGAGCCGTCCCGTCTGAATAAAGCGCCTCTTCACTCGCCCGACCGGTGCTGCGTCCGTAGCCACGATACTGGAGAGCATAAACAGCACGCTCCGGAAACAGTTTCTGCAGCTCTGGAAGCGAAGAAGCAACATCTTCGGCATTTCCGCCAAAATAAATCAGCGCCCTTCTGCCCTGTGGTTGTGATACTGCCACCCCCAGTGACTGCCCTTCATTTAGAAGTTCTGTAAATGAAGCATCTGCGCCTGTAATGCGGGGAGTCGGATAGTACAACAGCGATCGTTGTTTCAGGTAGAGCAGCGCACAGAACAATACGTACCCACTCATTCCAAGACACAGCAGCCAGAGAAAAACCTTGATCATCGTAACAGGAAACTCTTTTTTCCGGGCAGGTTTAAAACGGTATTAAGTTCACCGCACAGGCCTGTCCTCCAAACATCACTCGCATGTATCGGGCACAATCCGTTTCCCCAGCACAGCAACATCATCCACCATATTTTCATGTCCCGGGTGTTTTCTTTTTTCTCCGTGCAGCAAGTGCCTCGACTGTATGCTGCACCGTTACAGCAGAACCACGTTTTTTAAGTCCTCCCCTGAGCTGCATGATACAGCCGGGACAGTCGGTCAACAGCAGCTCGGCGCCGGTAGCTTCAACATTGTCGAGTTTATTTTTCAGAAGCTGTGCGGAGAGTTCCGGAAATTTCGCTGAATAGGTACCGCCGAAACCACAGCAGACATCCTCTTCCAGCGCTTCACGATAATCCATCCCGGCTTCTTTTATCAGGTTACGCGGGGCATCATGAACCCCGAGCCCACGACAGAGATGACATGGTGCATGAAATGCTGCCTTCTTTCCGTCCCCTTCGAAATCCTCAACCGTAACCTTCAGTACGTCATGAATAAATGAAGAGAGATCGATAACTTTCCCGGTGAAAGAGGCTACCTTATCCTTCAGTTTCAGGTCATTTTCGAGCAGCGCCGGATAGTTGTGTTTCAGGTGAGACGCACAGGAGGCACAGAGGGTGATGATATAGTCGACATTCTCGTTTTCAAAGGCCCGCAGGTTCTGCAGCGCGACATCCCGCGATGATTTCATTTCACCCATCATCTGTACAGGCAGGCCACAGCAGGATTGGTTCATCGGAAAACTCATGTCAACCCCGTGATCGGCAAAAAGCTCAACCGCAGCGTCCATCTGTTCAGGATAGACAAAGTCCTGCACACACCCGGAAAAAAGGCCGACGCGAAATCGCGGATTTTCCACCTGCGGTTTCAATGTGGGCCAGAGATCTCGAAACGGTGTTTCAGCAATCGTCGGCAGGGCCTTGAAATCATGCTCCTTGAAAAATACCATCGGCAGATGCCGCATGAAACCGTCATTTCCGGACACCGGCTTCTGTGCCCACTTGGCGGTGCGCAGCAAGGTATGAAAGAGCTTTCTGTTCCTGAGAATTTTGCCAAGCAACAGACTCGGCAGCGGATGGCCATCTTCGTCCTGGATTCTTGTATGAACGGCTTTGATCAATCTCGGTAGATCGATGCCGCCGGCACAGATATCCCTGCAGGCTTCACAGTTAATGCAATTCTGCACCAGGTTCTTTGCCTTATCTGGACCATGAAAGAAATAGGTAAGAATCAGGCCGATCGCTCCGATATATATGTGTCCCATCTTGTGTCCGCCGACAAGGCGGTAAACAGGGCAGACGTTGGCACATGCCCCGCAGCGCACGCAACGGAAAACCTGAGAGAACAATGGATCCTTTGCCATCTCCGTGCGACCGTTGTCGAGCATCACGAAATGGACTTCTTTCTTGCTGTCTACTGCCGCTGCGCACTCGTTGGAACCGGTCACCCAGGTAACATAGGAGGTAATCTGCTGGGCGGTTGCGTTTCTGGTCAGGACCTTGAGCGTTTTCAGGGCATCACCGATGGTAGGTACCAGTTTGTCGATTCCCATCAGGGCCACGTGAATTCTGGGAAGCGTCGTCCCCAGTCGGGCATTGCCTTCGTTGGTAACGATGCCGATGGTACCGGTCTCGGCGACGGCAAAATTAGCGCCGGTGATCCCCATGTCGGCCTCAACAAATTTCTGACGCATCTCCCTTCTGGCTACTTTTACCAGTTTTTCAATATCCTCGTCCTGTTTGGCTCCGGTAACATCCGTAAACAGATCCCTGACCTGGAAACGTGAGAGATGTATCGCCGGCATCACCATATGGGACGGCCCCTCATGGCGTAACTGGATAATCCATTCACCAAGGTCGGTTTCCGTAACCTCCATCCCCTCGTCGCTAAGAGCATGACTAAGCAGTGTTTCCTCGGCAGTCATCGATTTTGATTTGGCAACCCGTTCACAATTACCGGCCTTGGCGATGTCGATAATGATCCTGTTTGCCTCATCTGCATCTTTTGCATAGTGCACGACAACCCCGCCAGCTTCCGCCTGTGCTTTAAATTGCTTATAGAGCTCATCGAGGTTGAGCAGCACATCATCCTTCATCTGTGCAATATCTTCAATCAGCTGTTCCACGTCAAAGCCGGCGAACGCCTTGCTGCGGCTCTCTTTGTAGGCCACGGCAAACTTATCAAGGGCCGTTCGCAGGTAGTCGTTTTCCAGTGACTCGTGACATTCCTGGCGGTACATTTTCAGATTTTTTGCTTCCTGCATGATTCAGCCCTCCAGGACAAGTATATGAAGTTCCAGTGGACCGTGAACACCGATGGTCAAGACCCGCTCGATATCTGCCGTCCTGCTCGGCCCGGTAATAAATGCCGTATAATCGGAAGGATTGCTCATGTACTCGCGGAGCTGCGCTTCCGCAGCAAAGGCGTCTGCAACAATCCGTGATTTCGGCAGGACGCAGACATGGTACTCGCAGATCATCGTGGCAAGCCTCAGCTCTTCACTGCGGCAGTTCAGGACCAGCGTTCCGGTTTCGGAAATACCGATATCAGCGTAGGTAAAGCCGATGTCGACACCGGCAAGATTTGATCTCAATCCCGAGTCAAGGCATTCAAAACCGTGAGTCCGGCATTTTTCTGCAAGGACACGGTATTCTGCTTCAGGCAACCCAGGGGCGGCAACAATTTTTTTCTGTTTCGTCTCGCACAATTGTTCAGCCCCTTCACTGAGCTGCTCCTCACACCCTGAGACTTTCAGCCTGCAGGCACCCTGTCGGCCGCAGAGATCAACGGTATAGTCGACAGCTTCCTCAAATGTTGCTATTTCGGTAACAAAAGCTGCGGCAATACCAGCTTTTTCTTTGAATGTATCAATTTCCACCTGTTTATCAGGTGTATCAATCTGCTCTGTCATTAACATAATCTCAGTTCCTGTCTTTATTTTACAGGGTGGTAAGAACAGCCTTACACTCCCTGGCAATTGCCAGCTCCTCGTTGGTCGGAATAACCCAGACCTGAACTCTGCTGTGCTGAGCACTGATGAGGAATGGTCTTTTCATTCTTCTCTGGTTTAAATCCCTGTCAACCTCAATTCCAAAACACTGCAGACCATTGAGTGAGCGTTCTCTGACAAGGGGATCGTTTTCTCCGATACCGGCAGTAAAAACCAGGGCATCCACCCGCCCGAGCACCGCCATGTAGGCACCGATATATTTACGATTACGGTAGGTCTGGACATCAAGGGCAAGGACGGCACGCTTATCACCGTCCGCAGCTGCCTGATGGATATCACGCATGTCGTTCATCCCGCAGATACCTTTCAGTCCGGACTCCTTGTTCAGCAGATGGTCGACCTGCTCGATATCCATATTGTTATTCCTGCAGAGAAAAGCAGGGATTGCCGGGTCGATGTCGCCACTTCTGGTGCCCATGACCAACCCCTCGAGCGGTGTCATGCCGAGCGTTGTGTCGATACTTTTACCACTTTCAATCGCGGTCATTGAACAGCCGTTTCCGAGATGGACAGTGATCAGGTTACACTCATCCAGCGGTTTATCGATAAGCTTTGCACACTCGGTTGCCACGAACTTGTGAGAGGTGCCGTGAAACCCGTAGCGGCGAATGCGGTGCTTTTCATAGAGTTCGTAGGGCAGTGCATAGATATGGGCCCTGTCCGGTATCGTCTGGTGGTAGGCAGTATCGAAAACAGCAACCTGCGGTGTGTCGGGAAACAGCTCCCGGGCTATCAGGATGCCGTCAAGATTGGCAGGATTGTGCAGCGGCGCCAGCGGGATATTACTGCGGATCGCCGCGACCACCTCGTCATCGACCAGCCGGGGTTGGTGGAAGTCCTCTCCACCATGGACGACGCGATGACCGATCCCCTCTATGTCACTGCTGTCTTTGACAATTCCATGGCCGGAATCACTCAGCAGCTCGACAATGTTTCTCATTCCCGTCCGGTGGTCGCCGATCCTCAGGCACTGTTCTATAACGGACTCATCCTGGGTTTTCGGCTTCACCGTGCAGGTTACCAGGCTGTCGGACTCGCCAATACGTTCTACAAGTCCAGTGGCGAGAACAGACTCGTCCTCCATGCTGAGCAGCTGAAACTTGATAGAAGAGCTGCCTGAATTTATGATCAGAATATTCATGATTTCATCTTTTTTTCAGCTTGCGCCTGGACTGCGGTAATCGCCACGGTGTTGACAATATCATCAACAGTACAGCCCCGGGAAAGATCATTGACCGGTCTGTTGAGTCCCTGGACAATCGGTCCAATTGCTACTGCATTTGCGGCCCGCTGAACGGCCTTGTAGGTATTGTTTCCGGTATTCAGGTCCGGAAACACGAAAACGGTGGCCCTGCCGGCCACTTTAGAGCCCGGCAGTTTTGTATGAGCGACTTCGGGATCAATGGCGGCATCGTACTGCAGCGGACCTTCCAGCAAAATATCCAGGCCCCGTTCACTGATCAGTTGCTGCGCGATCTCAGTAGCCTGAACGATCTTGTCGACATCTTCGCCCTTGCCTGATTTACCTGTAGAATAACTGAGCATCGCCACCCGCGGCTCGATCCCAAAGGTACGAGCCGTTTCAGCAGAGCTGAGCGCGATTTCGGCAAGTTCCTGGGCATTCGGGTTCGGGTTTACCGCGCAGTCTCCATACACCAGTATGCGATCCCTGAGACACATCAGAAATACCGATGAGGCGATCGTTATTCCAGGCTTTGTCTTGATAAACTCAAAAGCCGGTCTCAAGGTATGGGCTGTCGTGTTCATCGCCCCTGAAACCATGCCGTCGGCATAGCCTTTATAGACCATCATGGTCCCGAAATACGTTGTATCGGACATGCGGTCCCGGGCGATATCCTCTATTATGCCCTTGTGCCTGCGAAGTTCGAGATACGTCGAGACAAAATCTTCGAGCATTGAGGATTTCTGTGGATCAATCAGCTCGACCCACTTCATATCCAGTCCGCAACCGGCAGCCTTCGCACGCACCTCGTCCTCGCGCCCGAGAATGGTTAAATCTGCAACTCCCCGGCGCAGCAGGATATCGGCAGCTTTCAGAATTCGCTCACAGGTTCCCTCCGGAAGCACGATTCGCTGACGGTCCTCGGAGGCCCGTTCCATCAGGGCGTACTCGAACATCTTTGGAGTAATCCGTGTCGGCGCAGTCGTGACAACCCGTTCACTGAGCTCCTGGACCTTCACGTATTTGGAGAAATCGCCAAGGGCGGTGGCAATGCGCTGGGAATCGTCGGGCTCGATATGGCCGTAAAGCTCATTGAGGAGCTGAATGATCTGAAATGTATGCCCTTTCACCGACATGATCGGCAGCGGGGCTCCCGCCCAGCCCTCAATGAGTTTGCGAACGCTGGAGGAAGGTATCAACCCACCGGTAAGCACAATACCTGAGATTTCCGGATACGATTTGGAAGATCTCGCCGACAGGCTGCCGAGAATGATATCGGAGCGGTCGCCGGGGGTGATGACCAGGCAGCCGGGCTCCAGGTAGTCAAGAAAATTCTCAACCCTCATGGCGGCAATCAGGTAGCTCCCCACCAGGGAAGACATGTTTTTCATACCATACATCACCGAAGCGTTGAGCCAGTTTTTGACATCCTTGACGGTAGGGTTTGCCAGGGCCGGATTTTCCGGGATAACATAAAAAGGCAGTTGATCTCCTGGATGATTATGGTCGCGGACGTCGGTAAATGTTTTCGGGGTAACACCTTCAGGTGCCCGGTTTATGATACAGGCAGCAAGAGAGACGCCTTTTGCAGCATGAGTCTCGACAGAGAGCTGGGTCTGCCGGACCATCTGGTCTATGGTCTTCTTCCGGCCGGATGATATCAAGACGACCGGGGCCCCGATATTTGCGGCAATATCCCTGTTTATTTCGGATTCGAACGTGGTATCCTGCCCCCTGAAGTCGGTCCCTTCACAGAGAATAAAATCATAGTCGTCTTCAAGGTTTTTGTATTTTTCCAGGATAAGATCATGCAGATCATCCTCCTTGCCGGCATTGATCAGCTCATATGCCTCGGAAAGCGTACAGCCGAAACAGTCTTCATAAGACATGTTGAGCTTGAAATAGTTGAGCACCAGGGAAATATCATGGTCTTCATCCTCGTTGTCGTTGATGATCGGCCGGTAAAAGGCCACCCGGTGAACTTCTTTTTTCAGCATCTGCATGATGCCGAGAATAATAACAGATTTACCGCTTCGCTCTTCGGTTGCGGTAACATAGAGATTGTTGGTCATAGTATTATCCTGCCGTCGAGCAATAATTCACTGTTTGACTGAAAAAAATCGTGATCCGTTGTGGAACCAGATACTATAATTGCAAAAGGTGGATATTACCACCAGATAAGATCAACAATTGTCCCCGGGCTGTCAAAATGCCGGACCTCCTGGTGAGTCATCTCGAACTGGCAGGTACTACCGTTTCACCTGCGCCTGGCTGGTGGCAGAGAACAAGTCATTTTCTTACGCCTGCAGGTCAAAGCATGTGGTTGATAAAAATTATCTCTCTTGAATTCCGGAACAAACTGCATAATAGTGATTCTACGTTTGATGTTGTTTGCAAGATCCACGTCCCTTTTCCAAACAGGTGCCTCAACGGTCTGTGCAGTGGCTGATGGCAAAGGCACATTAACTATTTACCAAGGAGAGCAAAATGAAAATAGCATCATTTCTCAGTCGTCTCAGCGCAGCTGCAATCATGATCGGCTTTCTTGCCGCCAGCACAGTCCATGCCCAGGAAGAACAGAGTTACCTGTTGGCCACAGCCAGCACCGGAGGCACCTACTACCCGGTCGGTGTGGCCATCTCAACACTGACCAAGGTCAAACTCCAGCCGGCAAAAAAAATCGGCATGTCGGCGATAAACTCTGCCGGCTCCGGTGAAAACATCAAACTACTGAGAGACAATGAAGCCCAGTTTGCAATCCTGCAGGGACTTTACGGCTATTATGCCTGGAACGGTATCGGCCCGCTGGAAAACGACGGACCGCAGAAAGAGTTACGCTCGGTGACGATGCTCTGGCAAAATGTTGAACAGTTCACCGTTCTCGCCGACAAGGCAAAAACAGGCACAATCGCCGACCTCATGGACATGAAGGGTGAACGGATGTCCCTTGGCAAGAAAAATTCCGGTACAATCGGCTCAAACCGTTTTCTGCTCAAAAACCTTGGTATCGATGCCGATGAGGCCTTTGAACTCGTCTATGTGGGATACGGTCCCAGTGCCGATGCCCTGCAGAATGGTCAGATTGCCGGCATGAGTACTCCAGCCGGTGTGCCGACAAGCGCCGTTACCCGCGCTGTCGCCGCCATGGCCGGCAAGGTCAAGGTTCTGGATTTTACCGATGAACAGGTCACGCAGGCCGATGGAGGGCTGAACCTCTGGACCCGCTACGTCATCAAGGCGGATACCTACCCTGGCCAGACAAAAGAGATAAAAACCATCGCCCAGCCTAACTTTCTGGCTGTTCGGGCCGATCTTGACGAGGAAGCCGTTTACCAGATAACTAAAACCATCTACGAAAACCTGCCGTTTCTTAACGCCATTCATAAAGCGACAAAGGTAATGGCACTTGAAAAAGCACTTGATGGCCTGCCAATGCCCCTCCATCCAGGGGCTGCCAGATATTTCAAGGAAGCAGGTCTCACCATTCCCGCCCGCCTGCTCATGTAATACAATTTCTGCCGGCTCAGTCCCTTTGGATAAAGGCCTGAGCCAGCACGAACTCCTGGGGAGCTGCATGTGTCGTCTCAAGAACCAATAGCTCAGGATAAAGATATCCTCTCCAGGGCGATTTTTTATATCGGCATTGGGGTGTCGCTTCTGCACCTGTATTTCAATCTCTTCAGCGTTCTTCCGAGCCTGTGGCAAAACGCGCTTCACTATTCCGGTTTTGCAATCCTCTGCGGCCTCGTTTACCCGATGAGCGGGACCGCTCTAACCAGGCGGACGAAACCTGCGCTTTTTCTTGATCTTTTTGTTGGTCTTGCTGCCGCTGCCAGTGCCATCTACATGATCAGCATGGAAGATGCGATATACGCTCGCGGGGTTCATTTGAGCAGTGGCGAATGGATTGCCGGAATAATCCTGATACTCACTGCCATTGAGTTTACCAGGCGCACCACCGGCTGGATCATACCGGTACTCATCATCCTTGCCCTGACCTACGTCGGCTGGTGGGGCAGCATGATCGGCGGGGTATTCAAATTCAGCGGCCTGACCCCCGAAACAATTCTTTTTCGCTCGGTTTATGGCGATGACGGGATATTCGGCAACATTGCCAGAATATCCTCGACGTTTGTCTTCATGTTCATCCTTTTCGGAGCCTTCCTGCTCACCTCCGGTGCCGGTGAATTTGTGATCAAACTGGCCCGGGCAGTTGCCGGGAAATTCATCGGTGGCCCCGGCCTCGTAGCGGTTATCGCCTCCGGCCTGACAGGAACAATTTCCGGCTCAGCAGTCGCCAACACCGCCTCTACCGGGGTCATTACCATCCCCCTGATGAAGCGCTCAGGCTTCAACCCGAAATTTGCCGCAGGGGTGGAAGCTGCAGCTTCTACCGGCGGTCAGCTCATGCCCCCGATCATGGGGGCCGGAGCGTTTGTGATGGCGAGTTATACGCAGATTCCCTATACAACTATCGTCATTTACAGCATCCTTCCGGCAATACTGTATTTCGCTACCGTTGCTTTTTTCGTCCGGGTTGAAGCCAAGAAAACCAACATTGCCAGTGTTGATGATGAAAACCTCAAAGTCCTGCAGGTACTCAAGGAAAGCGGTCTCCCGTTCCTGTTGCCTATTTCCACCCTCATCGGTCTGCTCATCTATGGCTTCACACCAACCTATGCCGCCGGAATCAGCATCATTTCCGTTGTCGCCTCATCATGGCTCACTCCGAACAGGATGGGCATTAAAAAGATATTTGAAGCACTCGCCCTCGGCGCGCGTAATATGGTGATGACCGCGGTGTTGCTCTGCAGTGTCGGACTTATCGTCAACGTTATCGCCACAGCAGGTATCGGCAACACCTTTTCCCTGATGATAACCAACTGGTCAGGCGACAATATGCTGATCGCCATCCTGCTTATCGGGCTGGCGTCTCTTGTTCTGGGCATGGGACTTCCGGTAACCGCCGCTTACATCGTCCTGGGCACATTATCAGCTCCGGCACTCTACAACCTCATAGCAGACGGGCACATCCTCACGATGATTGCCTCCGGGACTTTGTCTGCTGAAGTAAAAGCGGTATTGATGATTGCCATACCCGACAAGCTTGATCTGCTCAGTCAGCCCATGACGCTTGAACAGGCACGGGCCGTTCTTCAGGCAATCCCGATTGATCTCGCCGGGACGGTCAGGGACATGGCACTTTCACCCGAAACGGCAACCTTTGCCCTGTTGTCCGCCCACATGATCATCTTCTGGCTGAGTCAGGACAGCAACGTCACTCCTCCGGTCTGTCTGGCAGCTTTTACCGGGGCAGCAATTGCAGGCACTCCACCAATGTCGACGGGGCTGCAATCCTGGAAAATTGCCAAGGGTCTCTATATCGTGCCGCTGCTCTTCGCCTACACCCCAATAATTGGCGGCAGCCCCGTTGATATCCTGCTGATTTTTCTCTTTGCTTTCCTTGGCCTCTATGCGTTCACCTGTGCTCTGCAGGGACATATGGAAAATGCGGTCTTCTGGCCTGAGCGCATTCTCCTGCTGCTGCTGGCCTTCTTTCTGATCAAGCCGACAGCAGCGTTGGTTCATGGTGGTGCCGCTGTCTGCTTGATCATCTATTTTTTCTATAACCTGAAAAGAAATAATACCTCTGCCTCCTGAGCAGCAGAGCGCAGCCTGCACCTGACTTATTGCTGTTTCAGCAAAAAATCTTTGGCCTGCCTGAGTAGATCATTTCTGATTTCGTCGCGTTCCATCAGCAGTTCGTGTTCGCAGTTACGATACAACACGAGGCGGCAGCACGCCATGCCGATACAAAAATTCTGTATTTCACGCAGCCGGACAACCCGTTCCTCTGCTGCTGCAAAAATAATCATCGGGCACAGGGTTTGCGACACCGCCTTGCGGGCAACTCTCATTGCCCTGTACGCCTCTCTGAGCCAACCGAAGGTCGGGCTTCCAAGGCCAAGGGCCCTGTTGTTTTGTACCAGCTCAATGTTACGCCTGAACCTGTCGGAATCAGTTGTCAGAACATTATCTTTAAACGCCATCCCCACATCGAATGGTCCGCCTCCCCAAACATAACTGTGGCGACCTCCGGTATGGCAAAGAACACCGCTCAAGGTCTCGACCAGAAAAGGCGGCAGGAACCGGCCGGCATTAATCTGCAGCATGGGGGCGACAAGAAGCAGAGCGTGAACCATGCCGGGATTTTTCATACTCAGAAGTATACTGATCGTGCTGCCCATGGAATGAGCCAGCAGGTATACGGGACCCGGCCGAGCTGGTAATACAACGCTTTGAATTACCCTTTCAAGATCTGCAACGTAGATGTTGAAATCGTCAATATGACCTTTTTCAGGATCTTTGAGCTGTCTGCCTGATTTTCCCTGACCGAGGTGATCATACAGACAGATGGAATAATCGAG
This sequence comes from Desulfocapsaceae bacterium, assembly GCA_963675545.2. Lineage (GTDB taxonomy): Bacteria > Desulfobacterota > Desulfobulbia > Desulfobulbales > Desulfocapsaceae > MADRE3. The sequence goes on along the minus strand of CAXXRX010000002.1, from coordinate 3,940,737 downwards.
ATCCCTGAGGTCCCAGCAGGTCTCATGGTATTTCTCTATGAAATCAGTTCGACCGGAAACAATAATGATGGTACCCCGATCGGGATTACCAAGCTTCAGTGAATAGCGGAGCAGTCCCTTGCCTGTTGAGTCGATGTACCCTTCCCTGTATTCACCGAAATACCAGGCAGTGATTTTTGCAAGATAGCTGTCGGTCATTCTTTTAAACCCCATTTTTTGTTTTTAAATCGTATTATTGGAGTCGTTGTCTGAACGTAAAATAAAAATCTTTGCTATTGGAAAAGCCGGAATTAGTGTTGTCACTATTACTTTAGCATTAATTTCCATCAATTTCATTGCCTGCTTATGGTACAAATGCTAGAATAACTCTGTCGTATCTGCTGGTTATGATACAGCAGAACGGTCGGCTGCCACACCGAGCCGCCGTTGCTGATAAAGCAGCAGAAGCAGCCTTTCAGACTTTCGCAACAGGCCGCATCATAACATCCAGAGGGGACTCACATCATGCCGACACCTCTATCACCCGATATCGCATTGACAGATCATGACATAGGTGAACCTATCAGAGCCGGAGAAATCGACGGACTCGCCCAGCAATTGCTCCAGTTGGAAACTGAACTCAACTCCAATATCCCCACGACGCTCTGGATCAGTGACCTGCACGGTGAAGGAGACCGCTTTAAATCGATTCTCCGCGGCCGGTTCGGCGTCCTCTATCAGACCTGCAGAGAGGCGCTGCCCAATACCTTCAGTACCGACAAGGTACAATATCTAGTCAGAATTATCAGGAAAAGACAGTTTATCCACAGCCCTGACATGAAAATGGATATACAGGACGTCATTCTCTGTCTCGTCCAGGTGCTGAAGTACAAACTGACCAATGTACGCTACCGGATTGAAGATATTTTCATGCCCGAGTTCCATGATACCATCAGCCGCCTGCTGGCAGGCCTTCCTGTACCTGACCCGATATTTGAGGAAGAAATTATCTCAACCAGGCTGATCGCGCATCTGGCCTATGCCATCAGAAATGTTCTGATAGACAGGATCCAGGTGCTCGGTGACGTTTTTGACCGGGGACCACAGCCCGACAAAATATTACGTATCCTGTCATCTGCGCCGTATCGCAGAATAGTCAACTATGTTTTAGGGAACCACGATATTCTCTGGATGGGTGCGGCCTCAGGAAACCGCTCCCTCATCGCCGAGGCCATGAGAATCACGTCACGATATGATCACTTTGATTTCCTTGACAGGCTCGGCTTCGACACATCCCTTCTCGCTGATTTCGCCACCTCAACCTATCCTGTCGAACAGATTACCGGTAATTTCAAGGCCAAGACCGGCAAGGGCCGGGCAATGGAAAAAGCTCTTGCAGTGATTCAGTTTAAACTCGAAGAGCAGACAATCAAGGATTTTCCAGAGTATGAAATGGACTTTCGCCTCTGGCTCGACCGACTTGCGGAAATGCTCGCCGGCGGCGGTACAGAGGAACTCAATGATACCTTTTTCCCGACAATTGACCTCAAGGCTCCCGGTCGCCTCACCCCGGAAGAAGAGGGGGTCATCAGCGACCTGGTCGCACAGTTCCAGACGAACAGGAAGCTCAAACGGTTGCTTCGCTATCTGTTTCGGGAAGGCAAAGCATATTCTGTACACAACAACATTCTCAATATCCATGCACTTGTGCCATCTACCGATGATGGTGAGTTTGAAGAATTCCTGGGCAGGAAGGGACGTCAGCTGCTCGATTTCATCCAGAAGACCATAGAGCGCGTAGGCAAGAACTATCTCGATGGACAACCCCAGGACCCGAAGGACCAGGCACTTTTCTTCTACCTCTGGTGTGGGCCACGCTCTCCCTTCTTCGGGAAACATGCGATGAAGACTTTTGAGCGCTATTTTCTCATCGACAAGGAACGGCACGCCGAACATTCACTCTACTGGAAACAGAACCTCCACAGTCACAAGTTCAAACAGAAACTGCTCGCCGAATTCGGCGTCAAGCGTGTTGTTTATGGCCATACTCCCGTCAATTACCTGAAAGGGAAACACATGGCAAGCAATGACGGCATCGCCATCAACGTCGATGGAGGGTTTGCAGCCGCCTATTACAACCGGGGCCATTCGCTGGTGCAGACCCCGCACCAGCTTTACGGCATTATTCTGCCGACACCGGATGAAATGAAGGAGGCGGCGCGAAAACTTGAATCCGCGCCACTCGATATCGAACTGATCGATGAGTTCCTGCACCCGATGAAAGTCAAGGACACCGGTGAGGGAGAGAAAATGAAGGAAGCGCGCGATCTCCTGATGGCCCAGATGAAGCAGCTTGCTCAGCTCAACAGCCACGTAGCCTTCGAACCAAGAGATAAATAGCATGGATACCAACTATGGAATGGAGATCGTCAGGGCGACTGAAATCTCAGCGTTGACAGCAGCCCGTCAACAGGGCCTCGGCAATCACACGGAAATCCTCAGCAAGGCTCGAGCCGCCCTGGCCAAGACACTCAACAGGCTGAACATCGACGGTGTTGTGATCAATGATCGCTTTAAAAACCGCCCCGATATTTTCCAGATGCCACGACAGATCGGCCAGGGAAGCAACCGTATGGATTTGATGGCAATCGCTATAGAGGCGCATCACTCTGCCGCTGACGGGGGTACCAATGCAACCTCTTATGCCGTTATCGCCCCGCAGGGCGTCATTCAGCCGGTACCGAACCTGAGCATGTACAAGATCGTTGTCGGGCCCATGGTCGGCAACGTCATTGACATAAACCAGCCGCCGGTAACCAATGTCAAACGGGTTGCCAGAGCCTTGAAAAAATACACTGAAAACGTCACCGTCTGCATCCTCGACCAGGCCCGACACAAACAGCTGATAAAAGAAATCAGGTCCTGCGGTGCCCGGATCAAGCTCATTAATGAAGGTGAGATTTCAGGTTGCCTTTCTGCAATTACCGGAGAAAAAGCCGATATCTATATCGGCTATGGCTTCGCTCCCGAAGGAAGCCTGGTTGCTGCTGCCATCAACTGTCTGGGCGGCTACTTTGAAGGCAAAATTTTCTACGAGAATGACCGTGACCGCCAGGCAGCTTCCAGCCTGGGAATAAACGATTTTGAGAAAGTATTTCGTGTCCAGGACCTGATTCGTTCAAAAGAGGTTGCTATCGCCGCAACCGGGATAACAGACGGGGAATTTCTCCAGGGAGTCCGCTTCACCTCAAACGGCGCAATCACCAGTTCATTCATCGCCAGGGCCGAGACCAAAACCCACAGAAAACTCGAAACCACACACTTCTTTGACTTTAAACCGGTATTCTGATGTGTTTCTGGAAATAAGGCAGACTCTTTGTCGAAATGTAATCCCTAACCTTCATCCCCGGCATTACCGTTCGGTTAACCAGCCGTTATCACGTGTTCTGCTGTAAAAAAGATTAGATTGTTGACATTTCTCCGGGTATATTTGCAGAACAATGCTGTCCCCTCAAACTCTATGGTTCAGAAAATGAAAACACAACGCTGCATACAACTCATCCTGCTCGCCATCCTCTGCTGTCTGGTTACAGCCCAGAATCTTTCAGCCCGCCCCAATGCCTCGACAAAATTCTCCGTGATCAGGGAAGAGAACCCGAAAATGGCAAAGGAAACACTCATCCTCCCCTATGCGTTTCCGTCGGAGACCATGGGGACAACTTTTGGCGTCGGTGGCATGGCCAAGGGCTACCATCAGGATCAGCTGCTGTTCGGAGGAACAGTCTTCGGCAGTCTTGATGACGCCAGGGGAATCATCGGCGGGATGTGGGACTATCGACTGCCCGGCACCAAACGCTTGTTTTTTACTGCTGTTGGAGCGCTTTCCCATTTCCCGAGACAGCGGGCCTACGCCGAAGTACCGCGACGAGAATCCGACAGCAGGCCGGCACCTTCCGGAAGCAACAACTCGGCGGAAGAGAATTTCATCGAAGACGAAGGGGACGACAACTGGCTGGATCTCAAGCTCGAATATGTGCTGCCCATCGGCAGTATGAAAGAAAACAGCATGGCTGAATATCACCTGCGCAACGGAATACTGCAGTCCGGTGCGACCGGTGGTCAGAGCTGGAACCCGCTTGACTCGGGTATTTCGGTATTGCTCCTCGGTCAGACCAGTCGTTACCAGAGTTACAGCACCCCCGAGGTTACCTATGACGGGGATGAGTTCCCATTTGAAATCGGATTTTTATACAACAATACGGATTTCCCGACAAACCCGTCTTCCGGCAGTTCTCAATACATTTCCTATAAAAAAGATTTCACTGACAGTACCACCGGATCCTGGGACTTCCTGGAGTTTGAGGCAAGCAAGTATTTTAATCTGGCCACATCCCGCTTTTCCCGCCAGGAGGTAATCGCCCTTAATTTCTGGACAGGCACATCCCCATCCTATGAGGTCGTCACCGACTCCAATGGTCAGTCTGTTGTTGAAAATAAACCGCCGTTTCTCGACGGCGCGGTGCTGGGCGGATTCTATCGCATGCGCGGTTTTGCCAGCAACAGGTTCAATGATCGCTCGGTAATCTACACAACAGCTGAATACCGCTATACCCTGAAGTGGAACCCGGTCGCGGACATTAACTGGCTCAGATGGCTGAAACTTGACTGGTTTCAGGTTGTCGGTTTTGTCGAAGGCGGGCGGGTTGCGCCTGACTACGATCTTTCCGAGCTGTTTACAGACTGGAAGGTTGACGCAGGCATCGGTATCCGCTCCATGATGGCAGGAGCCGTTGTCCGCTTTGATATGGCAGTCTCAGACGAAGGAGGAGCTGCCTGGGTCATGTTCGCTCATCCGTTCTGACGGCTCGACTCACGCATAATAGCGCTGCACTGGCAGATCGGTAAGAGCCCAAACAGCACCGCACCCACCAGAAACTCGGATATGTGGTAACATGAACATCATTTCACATCGTAATCTCATGTATTTTGGCTGCTGCTTCGTCTCAGCCCTTCTCGTCTTAAGCAATGCTCCACCTCTACGCGCGGGCCAGGTTATAGACAGAATCCGTGCCTCTGGTGAACTGGTGCTCGGCACCCCCGGAGATCTTCCCCCGTTCAGCGTCTCCACTACCAGCGGCGAATTAATCGGTTTTGACATATCATTTGCCCGGGAGCTGGCACGAAACATGGGCGTTAATCTGCAGATTAAACGATTTCCCTTCTCTGAACTGATTGAAGAACTTCTCAAGGGCAATGTGGATATTATCATGACCGGTTTATCGATCACCGCCCGGCGAAATATGGAAATTGCTTTTGTCGGCCCATACGGTTCCTCCGGACAGGCCTTTTTCGGCAGGGAAGAACTCACACGCTCACTTGAAGATCCCCTTGATCTCAACCAGGACGGGCTCAAGATCGGTGTACTGAAGAATACCACTGCCGACACGACCGTCCGTGCTCTCTTTCCCAAAGTCACTCCTGTCTATTCAGAGAGCCTCGACCAGGCCCTGATAATGGTGCTTAACGGTGAAGTTGACGGCCTGATATCAGACTATCCATACTGCAAGGTCTCCCAGTACCGCTATAAGGAGGAGGGATTACGGGTTTTTGAGAAGATCCTCAGCTTCGAACAGCTTGGAATCGGCGTTCCTCCTGATGACTTTTTGTTTATCAATCTCCTGCAGAACTACATCAATATGATGGCAGGCTCAGGAGCCATTCAGACCATGCAGGAGTACTGGTTTAAAAACAGTGACTGGATCGAACAGCTGCCGGACCTGCGAATTCTGAAAAATTTCTGATGGTACGGCCCCACTGCCAGGGTGAAGGCCCTGTCTGTTTCTCACTGCAATAACAAAAGACTGAGTACAATGGTTCACCACATAGTCCCTCAGACCACTACAATCGTATAAAAAGCAACTCACCACGTTTTCACAGGAGCCAAATATGCAGCCTACGGACATTCCCTCCGGCGCCATTCTGCAGCGCGATAAAAAAAGCTTTGCGATCGTTCCGCGGATTCCCTGCGGTTTAATGAATCTTGAGATGCTGAAAAAGATCACGGAAGTCGTCGAGAACTATCACATTCCCCTTGTAAAAATCACCTCCGGCCAGCGGATTGCCCTCGTCGGCATGCCGGCAGATCAACTCAATGATATCTGGCATGACCTCGGCATGGAAGCCGGCAAGGCGACGGAACTCTGCCTTCATTACGTCCAGGCCTGTCCCGGCAATAGTGTCTGCACCTTTGGTGTCCAGGACTCACTGGCTTTCGGGATTGAACTCGAAGATCATTTTTCTGGTAGAGAATTTCCGGCAAAACTGAAGATCGGTGTCTCCGGCTGTCCTTTTTCATGTACTGAAAATTTTGTTCGCGACATCGGCATAATGGGCAAAAAGAAAGGCTGGACCGTCACGTTTGGCGGCAGTTCCACCAGGTCGCCCCGGGTTGGTGATGTCCTGGCGGAAGACCTTGACAACGACGAGGTAAAAACCCTGCTGGACAAATGTCTGTCCTACTACAGCGAACATGCAAAGAAGAAAGAGCGCTCCGCCCGTTTCATTGCAAGAATCGGTATTGAGACTTTCAAGGCTGCAGTTTTAGGTGACTGATCAGCGGTAAGCGTTTTTTTTTTCCATGTGCCCTTTTGTTCTGAGCATTTTCAGCCGATATGTCTAGTACAATCAATAGACAACAGCGGCTGAAAATACCTGACGACCAGAACAGAGCATGGCAGAAACAACGCAACTGATACCGGATAAACAAGAGACTGTCGATACCGTTACCGACAAAGATATACTACCGGTTGTGCCCAAAAGTGAGCCTGTCGTATCGGGCGGCGGCGATCTGACACTGTACAGCAGCAGTTTATTTCTCGCTGATGAATCACCTTTCAGGTCTTCTCACCCGAAAGTCTCCCACTGGTCAATTGCCTGGTCGGATCTGATGATGACCATGTTCATTCTCTTTCTGTCAATGTTTGTCTACCAGGCATCACACAAGGAATTTCTTGTCAGCGACGAGAAGGAGGTCATCGGGGGAGACACGACTGAAGCCCTTGATATAACGCATGACAGCAGAAACACCTTCCCGTTTGTACCGATTGCTCCCGGCAGGCCGCTCATGTCCGGTGGTACAGTCAAAAAAGTTGAACCGGTCAATATCCAGGATATTGAAACAGATAGCGCTTTTTTTGATGAAGACAGGAATGGCGGTCTCGACCGGATCAGGGAAAGCTTCAGGCAAGCTCAGCAGCAACCCGACCCGGAGATAACCGTCGACTCAAAAGAGCAGAGTGTTGCTACCGCACCAGTTACGGTGCTTCCTGAGAATCAGGAAGAAAATGAGAAACTCAGAGGTGAGCTCCCTGCCGATGTGGCCGCCGCCACTCCGGTTGATACAGTTTTTACTATCAGCAGGGACGCTATCGCCAAACTCGGATTGACCGATTTTGCCTCGATAGATCTCGTCCCAGATCAGACGATGCGTATTATTCTCACCGGTGATCTACTCTTTGATACCGGCCAGGCAGAACTCAACGAGTCCTCGAAATACTCACTTGAACAGATAGCTGACCAGATCAGGGAAATTCCCTACGTGATCAACGTTGTCGGCCACACTGACAATATTCCCATGCATTCAGAAAAATATGCCACCAACTGGGAACTCTCCGTTGCCAGGGCGAGTACCGTTGCCAGATTTCTCGTCGAGGAAATGAACATGAATCCACAACAGTTTGTGGTCAGCGGCTATTCGTCCTATCGACCGATAAGACCGAACACCACTGCACCCAATCGTGCGGCTAACAGGCGGGTGGAGATCATTATCAGCAAACGCCTCCCCTCGCCCGTTTCGGCTACTGCTGAAAACCTGAAATAAGCTGGATACCCAATGAAAAATAAAAATCTGATCGGCCTGTTGTTTTTCAGTTGTTGTTTTTTTCTCGGCTTCTGGATTAATGACAACCTTGCACTGTACTTCAATATTTCCGGACTGCTTATCGTGTTCAGCGGTACTGCGGCTGCCGCTCTTCTGAGCTTCAAGGTGGAGCAGTTGAGAATTGTCTACAAGGTTATGACCGCCTCCTATCGCAGGCCGATCAAAGAGGAAGCTGAAATAATCAATATCCTGATAGATTTGTCTATAAAATCAAGAATAGAGGGAATTCTTTCTCTGCAGAAAGAGGAAAACGAGACGACGATTCTATTCCTTCGCCGGGCCGTGGGCTGCCTCGTTGACGGCTATGCCCCGGAACAGATCAAGGAAATTCTCAATACCGAGATGTATTTTTTCAAGCTCAGGCGGGATGATTCGGAACGGGTGCTGCGCACAATAGCGGATTTTTTTCCGGCATTCGGCATCATCGGTTCCGTTGTCGGCCTCATTACCATGCTGGGCGGCATCGGCGACACCTCCGTTATCCTGCGTGCTGTCCCGATTGCGCTCACATCGACGCTTTATGGCCTGATCCTCTCCAATTTCTTCTTTCTGCCTTTTGCAGCAAACTTACGGGAACGTACCAACCATGAACTGCTGCTGCAGAAAATCATCACCGAAGGTGTTATCGCCATTCACTCGGAGATGAACCCTGTCATCCTGAAGACCAAACTGGAATCGTTCCTGACCCCATCGGCACGCGAAGCCGATCTGGTTTCCTACAAGAAAATCCGGGAGCGTTTCAACATCCAGGTACAGGGCAAGATCGGAGAAGAAAGTATCTGAAGCATCCCTGCCCTATCTACCTGATCTCACGCACCAGGATCTCTTCAGAGGCCTGGTGCGTACCTGTTTATGCATGTTGTTATAGATAGTTACGTCAATTCTTTATAACCGCGATTTTCTTGTGCAGGATCACGGTTATCATGGTACCTTCCTGCTGTCTACCTATCGTATCATCTCCAACCGAATTTTCCATTACGGGAGAATGGCTATGAAGTATCTTCGCGGTGTCCTCGTTGTTTTGGCCATTATCACGCTTGCAGGCTGCTCGTCGCTGACGCTCAAGGGATCCAGGCAGGCGGGAGGCAAACATCTGAATACCCGGGAACTTTTCGACCTGGTTTCCGGAAATACCCTGAAGCTCACCTCCTATGACTTTGATGGCACTGTTTATTTCAGTGAACAGGGCGGGATTTCAGGTATTGACAATGAAGGGATGACAGATACCGGCCGCTGGGATATCAAAGACAGTGAGCAGCTCTGCCTGAAGTTTCGAACCTGGTATTACGGTGATATCCGCTGTTATTCTGTCGTCATGGACAATAACCGGAATCTGCTTTCATTTTTTACTCCAAATGGAGCGGCATATTACAACGGCTCGGTATCAGACGGGGACGTCCTCGGACTTGAGCAAGAAATCAGCAGAACACAGTCTTCTTCCTATGTCAGGAAAAAACTCGCAGCCGAAGATGATACCGATACCCAGCCTCGCGAATCATCAAACATGCCGGCTACTACTCAGAGCGGAGCAGCCCGGACAGCCTCTGCTGTTGAAACCTCCAGTGCGGTCAGGCAGCTTGCCCAGAAGTGCAATGGCTGCAACCTTTCCGGGGCTGATTTAAAAGAAGCGGTTCTCGTCAGGGCAGAGCTGGAAGGTGCCGATCTTTCCGGGGCTGATCTTCGCTATGCAAACCTGAGACGGGCCCGGCTGGCAGGCGCGAATCTCAATGGAGCAAGGCTCAATCACGCCAATCTTCCCGGAGCCGATTTGCGGGGGTGCAACCTTCGAAACGCCGACCTGAGCGGTGCCAATCTCCTGCTTGCCGATTTTACCGATGCCGACCTTACCGGTGCTGATCTGGCCGGCGCACATACTGAAAACACCATAGGACTAGCGAGATAATCATGAGTGCAGGTTTCGTACACCTCCATGTACACACCCAGCACAGTTTGCTGGATGGGGCTATCAGAGTTTCCGATCTTCTCAAGAAATGCAAAGAATACAACATGGACGCCGTAGCCGTTACCGATCACGGTGCCATGTATGGCGCGCTGGAATTTTATGTAAAAGCCAAAAAAGCCGGAATCAAACCGATTGTCGGCTGTGAATTCTATATCGCCCCCGGCAGCAGGACAGAAAAAAAATCATCAGACGCCGGTCCGGCTTTTCATCTCATCCTTCTGGCCATGAACTATCAGGGCTACAGGAACCTGATGAAACTCTCGGGCATTGCCCAATTTGAAGGATTTTACTACAAACCGCGTATCGACAAGTCGGTTCTCGAGGAGCACAGTGACGGGTTGCTCGCGCTGAGCGCCTGTCTGCACGGAGAAGTTCCCTGGTATCTCGGTCGTGATGACTATGCCATGGCACAGGCAAAGGCTGTGGAGATGAAAGAAATCTTCGGCGATCGCTACTATTTCGAACTCCAGGAGAACTCCATCCCCGAGCAGCAGACGGTCAATACCGGGCTGAGAAAATTAAGTGCGGAACTCGGCATCAAATGTATCGCCACAAACGACTGTCACTATTTAAACAAAGATGAAGCACACGCCCATGAAGTCCTGCTCTGTATACAGACCGGTAAAACCATAACGGACCCGAACCGTTTTAAATTTTCATCAGACGATTACTATTTCAAATCACCGGATGAAATGAAAACCTTGTTTGACTACTGCCCGGAAGCCATAGCCAATACACTCGAGGTTGCCGATCGCTGTAATCTTGAAATTGAACTTGGTACCTTTCATTTCCCCAAATTTCCAGTACCGGAAGGTGAATCCCTTGAGTCCATGTTTATCAAGGCGTGCTGGGAAGGACTTCAGGAACGCTTTGATGCCATGCGCACCGGTTCCGGATTGAGTCCCGAGCTGGAAGAGCAGTATACACGACGGTTGAAAAAGGAAATTGAAGTTATCAACACAATGGGGTTTCCAGGCTATTTTCTCATCGTGGCCGATTTTATCAACTGGGCCAAAAACAGAAAAATCCCTGTCGGCCCGGGAAGAGGCTCCGGAGCCGGAAGCCTTGCAGCCTATTGCCTGCGCATCACCGATATAGACCCACTGCCCTATGGCCTGATTTTTGAGCGCTTCCTGACGATCGAACGAAAATCCATGCCCGACTTTGATATCGACTTCTGTCAGGACAGGCGTGGTGAAGTCATTGATTACGTTCGGCAGAAATATGGCGGTAATGACCATGTCGCCCAGATTATCACCTATGGTTCCATGAAAGCCCGCGGCGCAATCCGCGATGTCGGCAGAGCCCTTGATATTCCATTCGGAGATGTTGACAGGATAGCCAAGCTGGTACCCGATCAACTCAAAATGACCATCAAAAAGGCCATTGCCGAAGAGCCGAAGTTGACTGTTGCGGCCGAGCGGGACCCCCGAATCGCAGAACTGCTCAAGGTCTCAGAAACACTTGAAGGACTGGCACGGCATACCTCGACTCATGCCGCAGGTGTTGTCATTTCGCCGGAACCGATGATCGAATATCTGCCGACCTGCAAGGGCAAGGATAACGAGACGATCACCCAGTATGACATGAAGCATACCGAGATGACCGGACTGATAAAGTTTGATTTTCTCGGCCTGAAGACTCTGACCGTAATCGACAAGGCCTTGCAGCACATCAAGAGCGACTGCGGTAAAGATCTTGATATCTCGACAATTCCGATGGATGACCTGAAAACCTACAAGCTTCTCTGCAAGGGCGATTCACTCGGGGTCTTTCAACTGGAAAGCAGCGGCATGAGGGAGCTTCTGGTCAAGCTTGCCCCCGAACAGTTCAGCGACCTCATCGCCCTCGTTGCCCTCTATCGACCCGGCCCTCTTGACTCCGGAATGGTTGACGATTTTGTCGAGACCAAGCATGGTCGCCGGGAAGCCATCTACCCGCTGCCGCAGCTCAAACCGATCCTCGAAGAGACCTATGGTGTCATTGTCTACCAGGAACAGGTCATGACCATTGCCAATATACTGGCCAACTACAGTCTTGGGGATGCCGATATACTCAGGCGGGCGATGGGTAAGAAAATTCCTGAAGTGATGGACCAGGAAAAGATCAAGTTCATGGCAGGTGCGAAAGAGCTCGACATCCCTGAAGGCAAAGCCGAACACATCTTTGACCTGATGGCCAAGTTTGCCGGATATGGGTTTAACAAATCACACTCCGCAGCCTACGCTCTTATCGCCTACCAGACAGCTTTTTTAAAAGCTCACTATCCTGCCCAGTTCATGGCAGCACTGTTGTCCTGCGACATGAACAACACCGACAAGGTTGTACTCTATATCAACCAGTGCCGCGAACACGACATTGACGTCCTTCCACCGGACATCAACGAGAGCTGGCAGGATTTCAGTGTTCACGAGGACAGGATCAGGTTCGGTCTGGCGGCGGTAAAGAACGTCGGTGAATCGGCCCTTGATTCAATTGTAGAGGAGCGTGAAAACAATGGCCGCTACTCTTCACTGATCGACTTCTGCAGCCGCATAGACAGCCGGCGGGTCAACAACCGCGTTATCGAAAGCCTGATAAAATCGGGTTCTTTTGATTCGCTCGGGGCAAAACGCTCCCAGCTCATGAAGATATTGCCGCGGGCGATGGAACAGGCAAAAGCTCACCAGCGTGACCGGCAGAGCGGACAGATGTCACTGTTTTCAGTTGCACCTGAAAACAGTGGTTCCAGCATAAACGATATTCAACTTCCCGATCTGCCCGAATGGGAAGAACGCGACAAATTGCGCTATGAGAAAGAAACCGTCGGTTTTTATATCACCGGACATCCACTGGAGAGTGCGCTGTCGGAAATTGCCACCATTACCGATGCAACAATCGCCGGTCTTGGCAATCTGAACGAAGGCCAGCCGGTGAGGGTCGGTGGCCTGATAAGAGAATGCAAGCAACACAAGAGCAAACGGGGCGAACCGATGGCTTTTGTGACCCTTGAGGATATCGTTGATGCGGTTGAAGTAATGGTGTTTCCGGAAACCTATGCGACCTGCTACCGCCTGCTGTCCACCCCTGATCCGGTTATCGTCAGCGGCACGATTCAAAAAAACGAGCGGGGCGCCAAGATTATTGCCGAAGAGATTCATCTCGTCCCGGATGCGCTGCTGAAATACACGCAATCCATCCACGCGACCCTCGAGGCCGATTCAGTAAACCGCTCGAGGCTGGAAGATCTGAAACAACTGCTCTTCAACTATCACGGGAAATGCCCATTTTCACTGACACTTCATTTTGCCGGAGAAGGCGAGGTCGATGTGGAAATCAACAAAGATTTTACGGTTACCCCAAGCCGCGAGATGACCGAACATGTACGTCGGATTTTTGGTTATGACCCGCTGACATTCAACAAGACGACACTTGAAATAAAAACTCGCAAAAAGTGGAAGAAGATTGACGCCTGAGAACTCAAAAAACTGCGTGAGAATCAGAAACAGAGCCCGCATTCAGGACAGGCCCTGTCTTCGGGTTGAAAGCTACAACCGCAGGCTGGGCAGCGTGCCAGTGATGAACGCTGGTCGAATACAACTTCAGTGCCATGCTGAAAGTCATGGTCGTCAAGAGCCGTTGTGCGCTTAAAATCTTCGGCGAGAATCTCCTGTCCATAGGCGGCATCAGCCTTTTTTACGCTCACCTTGAAAATTTTGGAGTTACAGCATCCTGAGCCCTGCCCGGAAAGATCCTCGGCCAGCAGTGAACCGACAAACTTCTGCTTCAGCAGGCGCTGAACATTTTTCATCTCAGCCAGACTTCCACGGCGCATGATCAGCAGTTCATCTGTCGGAGATATGTGCAGATCCTTTTCGTCTCTGCCCCCTGTATCTCCTGAGGTTTCAGCTTTTTTTCGCGGCCCCGGAACAAGCTCACAATCGCACACCGCACAATGACTGAACTCTGCCCGATATTCATCGCCGCACTGAACACAATACTTCAGATCCGCTGCCGCTCCAGGGTCTTGACGACCACCAGACCCAGCCGATCTGAACAGGGAAAAACCACGAAACATAATCACTCTCCTGCCATTATTTTTTGTTAGCGGCGAAACTACCAGGCTGCTACAAGATGAATCTGCTCAGGTCCTGGTCCTCGACGATTGCCAGCAGGCTCGTGCGCACGTAATCGGCAGTCACCGTGTATACGCCGTTGTCTCGCTCAGAAGCATTGAAGGACAGATCGTCCAGCACCCGTTCCATAACCGTGTGAAGGCGCCGGGCACCGATTTCCTCCGTGCGCTCATTGACCTCGACGGCTATTTTTGCCATCTCCTCGATAGCGTCCGGTTCAAACACCAGTTCGATACCCTCGGTTTCCATCAGGGCGATATACTGTTTTGTCAGGGCATTCTCGGGTTCAGTCAGAATCCGCACAAATTCATCTTTTCCCAGTGAATGAAGTTCAACACGGATTGGAAAGCGTCCCTGCAGCTCCGGAATAAGATCAGAGGGTTTACTGACGTGGAACGCCCCCGAGGCAATAAAGAGAATGTGATCGGTTTTGACCATTCCGTGTTTGGTGGTTACCGTGCCACCTTCGACAATCGGCAGCAGATCCCGCTGGACACCTTCACGGGAGACATCCGGACCATGACTACCTCCCGAGCGCGAGGCAATCTTGTCTATCTCGTCCAGAAAGATGATACCGGAGTCCTCGGTGCGCCTGATCGCCTCTTTCATCACCTTGTCCATATCGACCAGCCGTTCCATTTCCTGCTGGGTCAACGCCGAGAGCGCTTCCGGGACCTTCAGCCGCTTCTTTTTCTTCTTTCTCGGAAACATCTTGCTGAAGGCGTCCTGGATATTGGACTGCATATCCTCAAGCCCGGATGTGGTCATGATCTCAACCATGGGCATGGATTTTGATTCATCCAGGGAGAGTTCGAGTTCTCTCGAGTCGAATTTGCCATCCCGCAGCATCTGGCGAATCCTCTCCCGGGTAGACGGTTCGTGCTGGTGATCAATTGTAGAGAGATGCCCCTCATTACCCACCAGGGTGAATGATTTTTTATCGTCGGGTCCGGATTCTGACAACGGGTTTTTACCTGAAGGCACCGGCGGAAGCAGGAGATCAAGTATTTTATCTTCCGCACTCGCCGCGGCCAGTCCTTCAATACGCTTCTTTTCTTCATTTTTTACCATGTTGATGGCAATTTCGATCAGGTCGCGTATCATCGACTCCACATCCCGGCCCACATAACCGACCTCGGTAAACTTGGAGGCCTCAACCTTTAAAAACGGGGACTGGGCAAGAGAAGCCAGACGCCTGGCTATCTCGGTTTTGCCGACTCCTGTCGGACCGATCATGATAATGTTCTTCGGGGCGATTTCTTCACGAAGCGGCGATTCTACCTGCCGCCGTCGCCAGCGGTTTCTCAGAGCGATAGCGACGGAGCGTTTGGCATCAGCCTGGCCGACGATATATTTATCAAGTTCCGCAACTGTTTCTATTGGTTTTAATGATTCGATATTAATCATATTTTTTCTATAACGATTGATTGGTTGGTATAAACACAGATCGATCCGGCTATTTCCATGGCGGTCCGACAGATCTCTTCGGCGTCAAGATCGCTTTTTTCCACCAGGGCAATGGCTGCCGCATGGGCGTAGGGGCCGCCTGAGCCGATCGCCACGACTCCACTGTCGGGTTCAATGACATCACCTGTTCCGGACAGCAGCAGGGAACAGTCCCGGTCAACAGCTATCATCATGGCTTCAAGACGCCGCAGCATCTTGTCGGTGCGCCAGTCACGCGCCAGTTCAACAGCCGCACGCAGGAGGTTGCCGTTGTACTGTTCAAGTTTCTGTTCGAGCTTGTCGAAAAGCGTGAAGGCATCGGCGGTCGCTCCGGCAAAACCGGTGATCACCTGGTCATGATAGAGTCGCCTGACCTTGCGGGCGTTGTGCTTGATTATGGTATTACCGAGCGATACCTGGCCGTCTCCGGCCACCACAACCTGGCCTTTATGACGTACGGACAGAATCGTCGTTGATCTCATTTTCATACGAACGTCTCCTTCTCCAAAGAATCCTTCAGGAAAATGGTTGATTATTGCCTGTTGCCGGCAAGCGGGTGGGCTTTATCGTACACCTCGGTGAGATGATCAAGGGTTAAGTGCGTATAGCGCTGCGTCGTCGACAGGCTGGCATGGCCGAGCAGTTCCTGTACCGAGCGAAGGTCAGCTCCCATCTCCAGCAGATGCGTGGCAAACGAGTGCCTCAGCGCATGAGGTGTCACCGCCTGCCTGAGTCCGGCACGGCTCGCATACTTCGAGACAAAACGCTCGACACTTCGAGTCGTCAGTCGCCCACCTCTGCTATTGAGAAAAAGTGCCGAAACATCAATGCTCTGTCCGGCAGCTGTTCTTTTCTTGATAATAACCTCACGTTCAGGCTGCCATTGCCTGATAGCCTCAATCGCCGGACGACCGACAGGGACCAGTCGCTCCTTGTTTCCTTTGCCGGTCACCCTAAGCATTTCAGTTTCGAAATCAAGGTCCGTGGTGTTCCTCGAAACAAGCTCGGCAACCCGCACTCCGCTTGAATAGAGAAGTTCAAGAATAGCCTGGTCACGGTGGGGATAGGGATCTTCTGAACCGGGGCTGTCAAGCAGTGAAAATACCTCGTCAACCGTCAGGAACACCGGGATGGCCCGACCGCTTTTCGGGCCGTTCACACCGGTCAACGGATTTGCTGCCACCTTCTTTTCCCGGATCAGAAACCGGAAAAACGTTCTCAGCGCCGACAGTTTTCTACTGACCGTTGCTCCGGCGTTTTTTCCATGCAGGGAAGAAATAAAGTCCCGAACGTCATTGCTGCAGATGTCGGCCGCCTCTTTCGTTTCCCCGATCCGCGACCTGAATTCATTCAGATCACGGACATAGCTGGACACGGTATGTTCGGAGTAGCCTTTTTCATGTTCCAGCCAGCTTTTAAAAGATTCAATTGATTCCTTCATTATTCCTTGAAGCGAAGACGGTCGGTCTGACACCTCATCCAACCATATGGTGAGGCTTTCAAACATTGCTTGCGTAGGGTGCTGATTGTATACTATATTCCTATTTTCTTATAATCCACTATTCTTTTTCTTCGCAACCGGGAAAGATTAACAGCAAAGGTCAGGAATCAGTTTATGGCAAAAAAAACATTTGAAGCAGCGCTTTCTCGGCTGGAACAGATTACTGAAGAACTCGAGAACGGAGAGTTGAGCCTTGACGCCAGCCTGAAAAAATTCGATGAGGGTATCAAGCTCGCCGAGTTCTGCAATAAAAGCTTAACTGAAGCCAGGACGAAAGTGGATATCCTCCTTGAAAAAAATGGTCAGCTGCAGGCAGAGCCTTTCGGTGAGCCCAATAATGAAGATTGAGCACTTTCTTGCCTCCCGTCAGTTACTTGTTGAACAGTCACTTGAATCCTTTCTCCCTGTCTCTCAGGGTCCATTTGGTGATCACGTTGCGGCAATGCGCTATAGTCTTTTCGTCGGCGGCAAACGGCTCAGACCGATTCTCTGCCTTGCTGCCGCAGAGGCCATAACCGACAACCAGGGCATTATATCAGACATGCTCCCCACGGCTTGCGCCCTTGAATGTATTCATACCTACTCGCTCATTCACGATGATCTACCTGCCATGGATGATGATAATCTGCGAAGAGGCCGACCAACCAACCACATGGTATATGGAGAGGCTGCCGCCATCCTGGCCGGAGACAGCCTTCTGACCTATGCGTTTGAACTTCTCAGCGGCCCTCTGAACATTCTTTCTGCCGAAAAAAAACTGCTGATCATAAATCTTATCGCCCGCGCTTCAGGACCTGAGGGCATGGCTGGAGGGCAATCCCTTGATATAGCAAATGAAAACCACAGTTATCCATTTGAAATTCTGAAGACAATCCACCGCAGCAAGACCGGTGCGCTGCTGGCCTGTTCGGTTGAAGTTGGTGCCATCGGTGCGGATGCCCCCCCGGAAATGGCAGATCGGCTTCGGGAGTATGGCATTGAGATCGGTCTGGCGTTCCAGATTGTTGATGATCTGCTGGACGCGACTTCAACGACAGAAGCGCTTGGCAAAACTGCCGGCAGTGACAAGGCAAAGGGCAAGGCTACCTATCCGTCTTATTTCGGCATAGACAAAACCAGGCAGATTGCCCGCGAAACTATTGAGCGTGCAAAATTATCGTTATCATCTTTTGATCACAAGGCCGAGCCGCTCCGTCTCCTCGCTGATTACATCGCCTCAAGGACTTACTGACACCCAACTTCCTTCATAACAATTGATTAAATCCGGCTTTTTTTAGGACATTTGCTTTTACACTTGTCGATTATTGATTATTGTAGCCTGTACTACACATATCGTTTCACTTACTCATCAGCATCCATATATGTACCTATGCTATTACAGACAACGCCTTCAGAAACAAGAGCAACACTGCTTGAGCATATAGAGTCCCCCCGTGACATCAGGTCATTCAACCTCACGGAGCTTGAACAACTCGCCGCAGAAATCCGCTCTTTTATCATACAATCAGTCTCCAAAACCGGTGGGCACCTGGGACCGAGCCTGGGAGTCATAGAATTAACCATTGCCCTGCACTACGTCTTCAACACTCCGGACGACCGGCTTATATGGGATGTCGGACACCAGGCATACGCCCACAAAATTCTGACAGGCAGACGGGATTCTTTCCACACACTTCGCCAATACCAGGGGATGAGCGGTTTTCCCAAAATCGGTGAGAGTGAATACGATGCCTTTGAAACCGGACATTCTTCCACATCAATCTCGGCTGCGCTGGGAATGACTATTGCCAAAGCACTGACTCACGATCCGGGAAAAGCCATCGCCGTTATCGGTGACGGCTCCATGACTGCCGGCATGGCCTTTGAGGCCTTGAACCAGGCCGGCCACCTGGATGAAAAACTGATTGTCGTCCTCAATGATAACGAGATGTCCATTTCTCCAAACGTCGGTGCGCTGAGTAGTTTTCTCAGCCGGAAACTGACAGGCCGGACAATGAGGCGCCTCAAGGATCACCTGGTCGACAGGCTTGGTCAGCTCTCCAATGTTGGAGAGAACATTCTCACCGTGCTCAAGAAAAGCGAGGAGAGTTTCAAGAGCTTTTTTACCCCGGGAATGCTGTTTGAAGCGCTGAAATTCGATTACATCGGCCCCATTCCCGGGCATAACTTTGAGGATCTGCTTGATACCTTTGAAACAGTCCGAGATACTATCCAGGGGCCGGCACTCATTCATGTTCTCACCACCAAGGGCAAAGGGTACAAGCCCGCAGAAGACGATCCCCGCTCGTTTCACGGTATTGGGCCGTTTAACGTGGAAACAGGCAAAAAGATTAAATCAGCACCTGCACCTAAAACCTATACCGAGGTTTTCGGGAGCGCCATCACGAAGATTGCAAAAGAGAACAGCAGGATCGTTGCAATAACTGCAGCCATGGTTGAAGGTACAGGATTAAAAGAGTTTTCAGAAACCTTTCCCGATCGATTCTTCGATGTCGGAATCGCAGAACAGCATGCCGTCACCTTTGCCGCCGGAATGGCACGGGAGGGCATGCATCCGGTGGTGGCTGTCTACTCAACGTTTTTCCAGCGTTCCTACGATCAGATAATTCATGATGTCTGCATCCCCAATCTGCCGGTTACCCTGGCCATCGACCGTGCCGGTGTTGTCGGTGCCGACGGCCCCACCCACCATGGAGTCTTCGATCTCTCCTTTCTGCGGATCATCCCCAATATGATTTTGATGGCCCCCAAGGATGAAAATGAGCTTCAGAACCTGCTTTACACCGCTCTCTGCCACAACGGCCCTTCTGCGCTCAGGTACCCGCGGGGTAGCGGCGAGAATGTGACACTCCAGGACCGGTTCGAAGAAATTCCGCTGGGCAGAGGTGAGCTGCTGAAAAAGGGCAGTGATATCCTCCTGCTTCCAATCGGCAATCGAGTTCACCCTGCTTTGCGGGCGGCCGCACGACTTGAAAAAGTCGGAATTGATGCTGCAGTGATTAATCCCCGTTTCATCAAGCCGCTTGACAAGGAACTGATCTTGGATCTTGCCTCCCAGACCGGCCGCCTGGTGACCATAGAGGACAACGTACGCCAGGGAGGATTCGGCAGCGCCGTCCTTGAACTGCTCAGCCGCTGCGGGCTGTCCCACGTGAAGACCAGCATGCTAGCTCACCCCGATCGTTTCATAGAACATGGTCCCCAGAAAACTCTGTGGCGCAATAACTCAATCAATTCGGTTTCCATAACCGAAGCTGCAATGCGATTGATGAACCAGTAGATACGGTTTCTAATAACCCTGCATGAAAAACCGTCCGGAAACGGAGCTATGAATGTTCTCTGTGTTTCAGATGTCGTCGTAAAAGAACTCGTTGATTCGCAGCGTGATCCGGGGATGAAGGTTGATCTCATAATTGCCTGCGGTGATCTGCCTCCGGAATACCTCCGCAGTCTTCACTATAGATTTGCTGTTCCGCTTTTTTTTGTCCTTGGGAATCACGATATCAGACATGACACTGCTCCAGCCGGCTGTATTAATATTACCGGTCGAATAGTATCTCATCAGGATGTAAACGTTCTCGGTTTCTCAGGATCAAGATGGTACAACGGAAATCAAAACCAGTACCGTGAACATGAAATGAGATCTCAGATCAGGCGTCTATGGCTTCGACTCTGGCTGCTCAAACACCTCGATGTGGTCGTTACTCATGCACCGCCGCGAAGAGTAAATGATGGAGAAGATCGCTGTCATAAAGGGTTTAACTGTTACAACACCCTGATCAGGCGGCATGCTCCCCGCTACTTTATTCATGGGCATATACACAGGCAATTCGCCGAAGAGTCTGAACGTGTCAGCATGGTTGGGGAAACAGCAGTAATAAACACTTATGGCTATCACCTGTTGGTCATGTAAACATATGAACTTGTTTAAAAAGATTTTTTCCAGACCGAAACCTCAGCCGCCCGGGCACAACCCTCGATTTGAAGAGGTTCGCGAAGAGGAAGAAGCGTTCACCTCGATTGACCGGGGAACGTCTCTTGTCCCCCTTGATCTCATTGTCGGCAGTGTCGGTCGATATCATGATTTTGACGCCAGGTTCAGCCCGAAAAGCTACCGGAGTGACGAGCGGCTTCGCACCCTGACCACGGCAATGAGCCAGGGACACTCAATTCCGCCTATCTCCCTGTACCAGATAAAGGACAACTACTACATCCTTGACGGTCATCATCGCTTTACCGCTGCCAAGAATCTTGGCCACGATCATATCAGGGCCTGTATACTTGAGCTGCTCCCCTCTAAAGATACGCTTGAGAACAAACTCTATATCGAGAAAATCGGCTTCCGCGACAGATTCAAGCTGACCAAAGTTCCCGAGCTCACGGAACCCGGCCAGTATCACTATCTCAATGAACAGATCATGGACCATTACCAGTTTCTGTCGACAGAAGCTGCTGACTCACTCACCCCCATCCAGGCGGCAGCAGACTGGTATCAGACCATCTACCTGCCACTCAAAAGGCTGATTGAAAAGAGCGGGCTGATACGCTCTTTTAAAAACCGTACCGTCGACGATCTCTATCTCTACATATCTCTTCACCAGTGGAAATTTGGAAAATCCCGGCAATACGGTATCGGAGTCGACAAGCTGATTCCGAAAAACATGGAGGAATTCAGGAAGAAGATGAAAGAACACAAAGAGCAAGAATATCCTGAAATGAAACGGGAAATTATCGCCTTTATCCTGATGAATGTCGAGGGCAGACAGGAAGAAAAAATAATGGATAAGCTCGAGGCGCTCGAAGAAGTACGCGAAGCCCACTCTGTACACGGTTCCATCGATATCATTATCAGAGTGAGGCTGGTTCGCGACCTGCTGTCTTCCGACGCGGAACTGATCTCCCAGTTCCTGACCTCGACAATCAGGCAGTGGAACGGGGTGATCTCAACCCAGACGCTGCTTCCCGGCGTTTCGAAGATCAAAGATACCCGGTGATCGTTTTTCCAACTGATCTTCTCTAGTTCTTAAAATAGCTTTTGTACCATTCGACAAACCGGGAGATACCGTATTCAAGCGATGTATCCGGCTTGTATCCAAGATCCCGGACAAGATTGTCAACATCTGCAAATGTGGCGGGAACATCACCAGGCTGGAGCGGCATGAAATTTTTTTCAGCCTTTTTGCCGAGGCAATCTTCCAGCACTTCTATGTAGTGCATGAGTTTCTGCTTGTTGTTGTTGCCGATATTGTAAACCCTGTAGGGACAATAGGAGGTGGCCGGGTCAGGCTGGTCGCCATTCCAACCGTCATCACCCTGGGGTACTGAAGAAATGACCCTCGAAACACCCTCAACTATATCGTCTATATATGTAAAATCTCGCTCCATCTCGCCGTTGTTAAATACATTTATCGGCTCACCTGCCAATATCGCGCGGGTGAAAAGAAACAGCGCCATATCAGGGCGTCCCCAGGGGCCGTAGACGGTAAAGAAACGCAGGCCTGTGGTTGGCAGATTGTACAGGTGGCTGTACGTGTGGGCCATCAGTTCGTTGGCTTTTTTAGAAGCGGCATAAAGCGATACCGGGTGATCCACATTGTCATGAACGGAAAACGGCATTCTGGTGTTGGCGCCATACACTGAACTTGACGAGGCATACACCAGGTGTCCCACACCGCCATGACGGCAGCCTTCAAGGATATTGACAAATCCGACGAGGTTGGTGTCAACGTATGAATGCGGATTCTCAAGTGAATAACGGACACCCGCCTGGGCTGCAAGGTTGACGACCGCATCAAAACGGTACCTGTTGAACAATTCCTCCATGGCGGGGCGATCCGCCATGTCAAAGTTCTCGTGGACAAAGAGATCACCCGCTGCCAGGGCTGCCATCCGATCACGCTTCAGCTGGGGATCATAATAGTCGCAGATATTGTCCAGCCCGATAACCCTGATGTTCTGTTCAATAAGTTTTTTTGAGAGATGCGCGCCGATAAATCCTGCCGCACCGGTAACCAGAATCGTTTTCATCAAGAACTCTCTGTTGATCTTACAGAAAAATCCCCCGAACAAATGTCCGGGGGATCACTATGTTAAGAACTATTTACACGTTAATCGTCAAAATCGCCGTCAGGGCCTTTATTGACATCGAGCTGTGCAGCTTTGGCCACTATTTTTTCTTTCGTCCACTCAGCCGGATCTTCAATCCTGGTACTGTTCGGGCCGATGTCATGGGAACCGGCATCTGCCAGCATTTCAAGAGCGATTGGTGCTGAATTTTCCGCGTTAAAAACCGTGACCAGCATATTGTAGACAAAGGACTCAACCCGGGAAATCATCCGCTCCCGGACTTCACGGGGTTGGGCGAGAAGCCAGTTATTCACCGGAAGATTCAAACTTTTATAGTTGCCCCCGGACCAGCCGTTTTCGGCCGCAAGAGCCTGCATGCGTTCCCACACCGACTCCTCGACCCCCTCTCCACTGACCTTCCGAAAACTGCCATCCTTATTCATCAGGGCGTTGCCGAAATCGTTTACTTCAACTCCCCAGGAGACCATCTGCAGCGCAGTCGCCACATTGGCCTTGGTTGTTTTCGTTCTGGTCCTGATCTCCCTGAGCCGTTCTGAATTGTTTCCGGATGTGCCGTGCTGCGCACCGGAAACATGATAAGGCTCGAGGTGTTCATGGATTTGGGCAGTCAGTTCGACCTGGATACCGTCTCCGCTGGCCTCGATACCATGAGCAGATCCGTTGTTGAGTGCGATCCAGTTGGGAAAAATATCATGAGCATTCAGACCTTTGATCAGAAACGTCGCGTCATCAACCGTGGACAGCCCCTGGTTACCTTTGATTTCACCGACCTCGGTCTCAAGACCGGCCCACTCGGGAACGAAATCCTTCAAGGCCAGATTGGCCAGCAGATTTCTGTCGTCTACCATGTGGGATGCATCAATCGCTATTGATGTGATACCCGCTTCGAACAGAGTTGGTATCTCAACTTTGGCTGCCTCGACATCGGCTTCGGATTTCAAGCCGTAATGGTCAGCATGTACAGCTACCGGAATTGTTATTCCCAATTCGTTGCAGGCCGAATCCACCAACAGTGCAATATTCCAGAAATTGACCGGGCAATAGTTTGATTCCGACTTGGCAATTTCGATGATCAGAGCAGCGTTCGCCCGCTGAGCTGCTTTCAGCGCACCCTTAATGATAAACGTGTTTCGGCCGTTGGCAGCTATCGTCATTGCATCACCTTTTTGCCTCAGCGAGCGATCAACAACCTTGCCGCTGACCAGTAATGCCCTGGAGTTGGGAAATAATTTTTTCACATTGGGGGGTCTGCCGACCGCCAGTGCCCGTTCGAAATTTTTATCAATCGCCATAACTACCTCCAGAATCGTATGAGTAATAGTCCTGATGCTTTGCACGTGAGCGCAGAAGTGCAGCTCATCGGGACGCTTCTCCCGAAACAGGTGCCCACGTTTCGCAGGATAACAAACACCACTTTTACTACTAGATAATGCAAAGCGATACAGAAATCCAGGTATCTTATCAAAAGATTACGGAGATTTTTCTATAAATCCACTGAATTTTTTTCTGCCGAAAAACCATACCGAGACAACGCTCACCTCATACAGAACCAGCAGCGGAATACCCATCATCATCTGGTTTACCACGTCCGGAGTGGGGGTGAGTATAGCGGCTATGATAAAATTAACGAGGATCGCATATTTACGGTACTTATTGAGAAGAGCCACAGAGACAATACCTGCCTTGGACAAAAACACCATCAGTACCGGCATCTCAAAAATAACCCCGAACGCAAGAAGCAGTCGTGTGGCCAGGGAGAAATACTCACTGACAGCCGGCAGGGATGTCAGAAACTCATTGTTGTAGCCCACAAGAAACTTGAAGGCGGGTGGAAAAACGACGAGATAACCAAAGGCCGCACCAGATATAAAGCAGATACTTGAGATGAACGAAAACGGCAGGGCAACACGTTTTTCATGATTGTAAAGCCCGGGTGCGATAAATCGCCAAATCTGGAAAAACACGACTGGGCAGGCAAGCACAATTCCGCAGACAAGGGCGAGTTTTAGATAAAAAAAAACCCTTCCTGGTAGGAGGTGAAAATCAGGCTGGTGCCTTCGGGCAGCACATCCGTCAGCGGTTTGAAAAACCAGGTGCCGACCGGCCTGATAACAAGATAGGAAAGACAGAAGCCGACGAAAATTGCAGAAAAGGACCAGATCAAGCACGTACGCAGTTCACGAAGATGCTCTGTCAGGGTCTGGTCGTCAAATTGTTCAGCAGGTTTGTTCATGATTTCCTAAAAAAACGATAACGCCTGGATTGTCTTTGTCACCTATGCACCACGTTCAATACCACCTGATCGATCTTTTTGCAACGCCTTAGCCTGCGCCCTGAATCAGCAGTTCCAGTATTTCCCGCCGGCGATTGTTTGGGGACACCTGTCTATTGTTGTTCGCAAGCATTGAAATATCATCATGGAGCGTTGGCTTTTTCCATTTGATTACGATAAAATATCATATCTTTTAAGCTGGCACTCAATGACGTTCATTTTTCAGTTAGCGATAACATAAGAACGGACCCGACCATGATAAAAATTCTCGTAGTCGATGATGAACAGAGCATGAGGGATTTTCTGAAGATCCTTCTGGTAAAAGATGGTCACGATGTGGTTACAGCCAAAAACGGCGACCAGGCACTATCCCTGCTCGGCACGCATAGCTTTGATCTCGTTATCAGCGATATCCGCATGCCCGGCATGAGCGGTCTTGACCTGCTGGAGGCCATCAGAGAGCAGTTCGGTGATCTGCCTGTCATCATGATCACCGCTTTTGCGTCCCCCGACGATGCAGTCACGGCCATGAAAAACGGAGCCTATGACTATATCAGTAAGCCATTCAATGTCGATGAGATTAAATCCGTAATTCACTCGGCGACCAACCGGGGCGCCTCCCCGGTCAACAAAGAAACCGTCCAGTCTCTCTTCCCTAATATCATCGGCAACAGCCGCGAGATGCTCAAGATTTTCGACATGATTGAACGGATAGCGCCGACACCGGCCAATGTCCTTATCTACGGTGAATCCGGCACTGGGAAAGAGCTTGTCGCCCAGGCGATACACGCCAAGAGTCAGGTCGCATCCAAACCGTTTGTACCGATAACCTGCAGTGCTATCCCTGAAGAGTTAATGGAGAGCGAGCTCTTCGGCCATATGAAAGGATCTTTCACCGGTGCGATTGCCGACAAACCCGGCCTCTTCCAGCAGGCAGACAACGGCACCGCCTTTCTTGACGAGATCGGCGAGTTGACACCGATCATCCAGACAAAACTGCTCAGGGTTCTGCAGGAAAGAGAAATAAAGCCGGTCGGAGGGGTCAAGACCCAGCACATAAATGTCCGTATTATTGCGGCAACAAACAGGGTACTCGAGGATGAAATCCTGGCAGGCAGGTTCCGGGAGGATCTTTTCTACCGGCTGGCAGTTGTACCCCTGCGCGTTCCCTCACTGCGTGAGCGCAAGAGCGACATCCCGCTCCTGGTGAATCACTTTCTGAAAAAATATTCGAATCTTCTCGGCAAAGATATCCGGGAAATATCAACCTATGGCCTCCAGGTACTTATGGAGTATGATTTTCCCGGAAACGTCAGGGAACTTGAAAACATCATAGAACGCGGCGTTGCCCTGGAATCCTCAAACATAATTCTGCCGGAGAGCCTTTCACTGACGAGCGCTATCAGAAAAAAAAGCAGCGACTCATCCCAGGGGCAAGCCGAGTTTCAGGCGGTTGCCAACGAAGAGGAATTGTTTCAGCGCGGGCTCGATGATGTTATCATGAACCTGGAAAGACGGCTCATAAACCACGCACTGAAAAAGACAAACAACTCCAAGACCCGGGCAGCCGACCTGCTCAAGGTGAGCTTCAGATCACTGCGCTACAAGGTGAAAAAGTATGAACTGTAAGGCATCCTGCCATGCGGGGTAACCTGTTTTCAGGCATCGGTTCACGGTTGGCTTCAACGGATCCTGTCTTGAAACATCAGCTGCTCTGGATGATGCTGCTCCGCGTCATCCTTTACACCTTGATTCTCGGCATCAGCCTGGTGCTCCAGGATGACAAGTTCGAGGCAATCACTCTGCCCCTCAACCTGCTGATTCTGTTTATCCTCTGTATTTACCTCTGTACAATCGGCTCGGCATTATACCTGATCCGCTTTACCACCAACGTGCGGACATTTGGTTTTCTTCAATCACTGCTCGACACCGTATTCTGTTCGCTGCTTGTGTACCTGTCCGGCGGATCTCAGTCTATTTTCACCTCAATTTACTTTTTCCCCATCATTTCCTGTGGACTGCTGATCCCGATCAAAGGGGGACTGATTGCCGCAGCCGCCTCAACGCTGCTCTATGGAACAATACTGGTCCTTGAAAGCGGCCGCTATATGCCTGAGTACCTGCTGTTTTTCAAATCGATCGGCTCACTTGATATCCAGGCAGGTGTCAACCTGTTTGCCGTCAAGGGGCTCACCTTCTTCCTGGCTGCAGTGGTCAGTTCTCTTATCGGTGCCCGCCTGAAAACCACTGCCGAGGCGCTGAGCAGTACACAGCAGGATCTTGACCGGCTGTCACAGCTCTACAAGGAGATTTTTGACAATATCACCACAGGGATCATTACTGTGGATGACGAGGGAACCATTACCTCTGCGAACAACGCCACCGTTTCAATTACCGGCCTTTCACTTTCAGACCTGATCGGCAAAAAATTCTTTTCCCTGTTCCCGTTAATCGACCTCACCAATCCATCACCTCGAAACGCCTGTGACTTTGAACGCAGTGACAGCCAGAAAATTCGCCTCGGATATGCTCACGCCGCACTGAAGCACCCGGCAAATAACGCAGGTCCTGTCAGTACCGGCTATGAAGATACAACAATTATAACCTTGAAGGACATCAGCGAGATTGAACGCCTCGAGACGCAGATACGCCAGGCTGAGAAGCTGGCAGCTATCGGCATGATGAGCGCAGGCATTGCTCATGATTTCCGCAATCCACTGACGGCAATATCAGGTTCTGCACAGATACTTGCCCAGGAATATTCGTCCGGGGACTCATCCCAGCAGCAAAACTATGAGCTCACCAAAATCATCCTCAGGGAATCTGAACGACTGATCAAGACGATTGCCGATTTCCTGAAATTTGCCCGCCCTGATACCATAGACAGGGAATGGTTTCAGCTCGGCCCCTGCGTACAGGAAATTCTGGAAGTCTGCAGGGCTGACCCGAAATGGCCGGAAACCAGCAGAGTCGATGTGCAGATGGATCCGCGCTTCAGTATCTGGGCCGATGAACAGCAGCTTTTTACCGTGATAAACCATCTCATCCAGAATGCCCGGGCATTTTGTAAGCCCGACGCTGAACAGATCTGCATAACGGCAGAAAACAGGATCGGACCAGGAAATGTTGAGATGAGCTGTATTAGTGTAACCGACAACGGACCCGGCATTGAGCCAGGCCAGAGCAAACAGATATTCGAACCGTTTTTCACCACCAGGACTGATGGGACCGGGCTGGGACTGGCTATCGTCAGGCAGATTGTCGACGCCCACAACGGTTACATTCGTGTCGACAGGGAAAAAGCCGGAGGTGCACGGTTTTGTGTTTATCTGCCGCTTCCGGCAGATAAATGAGGGGTACGGTTGCGGCTATTCATTTTCTTTCCAGATCCTGGCACCAACACCGTTTAATTTACTCACCAGGTTCTCATACCCTCGTTCCAGGTGGTAGATTCTTGAAATTTCCGTCCTGCCCGAAGCTGCCAGACCGGCAATAACCAGAGATGAGCTTGCCCGCAGATCGGTCGCCATCACTCGCGCCCCACTGATTCCACCGCTTTTTCCTGTTACGACTGCGCTATTTCCATCAGTCCTGATGTTGGCCCCCATCCTCCTTAACTCGGCAACATGCATGAAGCGATTTTCGAATATCGTCTCGTTAACCACACATATTGAATTGCTCATGGACATCAGAGCCATGAATTGCGCCTGGAGATCAGTCGGGTACCCGGGATAGGGCATGGTTTTAATATCGACACTCTTCAGCCACTGCCTGTGTTCAGGCCGGGCTTTAACCACCAGTGTCGTATCGCCGGGTGTCACCTCGATTCCGGCAGAACCGAGTTTTTCAAGCAAGGCCGGTAAATGTGCCGGGGTGCAGTCTCGAATGACCACCTCGCCTCCGGTCGCACCAACAGCAATGCAGTATGTGCCTGCTTCAATCCGGTCAGGGATGATTTTCGTTTCACTCGGAGTCAGTTTTGTGACCCCGTGAACGGTGATCTGATCGCTGCCTCTGCCTTCAATATCCGCCCCCATGTTAGTCAACATGTCGATCAGGTTGCCGATTTCGGGTTCCCTGGCGGCGTTTTTTATAATCGTTGTTCCTTCGGCGAGCACTGCAGCCATCAGAATATTTTCAGTCCCGGTTACCGAAGGTATGTCAAAATAGACATTTGCCCCTTTCAGTCGACCCTCAATACGGGCCTCGACATATCCCTGCTCAAGAACACAGCTGACCCCGAAGCGCTCGAACCCTGCCAGGTGGTAGTTGATCGGCCGTTCTCCAATGGCACATCCCCCCGGTAACGAGACCTTTGCCCTGCCGAAGCGGGCAAGCAGCGGTCCGAGAACGAGGATGGAGGCACGCATGGTTTTCACCAGATCATAGGAAACTTCAGAATAGACAATATCGCTGCAGTCGATAAACAACGTGGAGCCATCCCTGTTCCAGCGGGCGCCGAGTTCCTTGAGTAGTGATAAAATCGTGCGCGTATCCCTGAGATCCGGGACATTTGTCAAGACGTGCTTCCCCGAGGCGAGCAAGGTCGCGGCAATAAGCGGAAGCGCTGCGTTTTTTGCTCCACTTATGGCAATTTCACCATAAAGGGGCTTTCCGCCTTCAATGATCAGCTTCTCCATCAGTCAATCCTAATGTTTTCTCCTCCGGGCATGAATAACACGATCCCGGCCGGAATAATCTGCATAGCAGGTAACAAATTCGTAGATGTCATCACCACCATGATCGTTAAACAGCGACGCTACGGGCTCCCTCTGATCGGCACCGATCTCCATGAAGAAATCTCCACCGCAGGCAAGCATGTCACCGAGCTCACCCACTATTTTCTCAACCACCTCCAAGCCGCTTGCCCCGCCATCCAATGCTATCAGGGGTTCATGTCGCGACACCTCCGGTTCAAGTACTGAAACAATGTCAGCGTACCTGATATAGGGAGGGTTGGAAACGATTAAAGAAAATGATTTTGATTTTTGAAAGGCACTGAACAGATCGGCGTGAAGCAGTGATACCCGGCTTTCCACAGCGTGCCTGAGACAGTTTTCCCGAGCCACAGCCAGTGCCGCTCTTGAACAATCTACCGCAGTCACCTGCTGGTTCAGTTCGCGCGCAAGTACTGCAGCGATCACCCCGCTACCGCAGCACATGTCAAGAACCCTTGGATTCAGGATTGATCTGTTTCGTTTGGCAAAAACACTCTCCAGCAGAAATTCCGTCTCCGGCCTGGGGATCAGGACATCGGGCGTTACCACGAAATTCAGGGACCAGAATTCACGCTCACCAAGAATATAGGCAAGCGGTTCCCGTTGTTTTCGCCGTAACAGAAGCTCGGCAAACCGGTGTCTGCGATCTTCCGGGACGAGCACGGCCGCAGACAGGTAAAGCGTGGTTCGGGAAACACAGAGGCAGGCGCAAAGCAGCCGCGTTGCATCTGTCCCGGCCTCTTCAATACCAGCCAGCTGAAGTTCTGAAATTGCCTGCTGCAACAGAAATCCAACACTTGATTCTGCGTCTGCCATTTTCCAGCCGTTGGTTTGTCGGCTCAGGGTTATTCCAGTGCCTGTAACTTTTTTGCCTGATCCTGGGCTATCAGCGGGTAGATAACTTCATCGAGCTTTCCGTTCATTACCGCTTCAAGTTTATAGAGGGTGAGGTTGATGCGATGATCGGTAAGACGCCCCTGGGGAAAATTGTATGTACGGATACGTTCACTCCGATCGCCGCTGCCGACCTGGCTTTTCCTGTCTTTTGAAATTTTGTCGTGCTGCTCCTGCTCAATCTGGTCAAGCAGTCGCGCACGCAATACCGTCAGAGCTTTTGCCTTGTTCTTGTGCTGCGACTTCTCATCCTGGCAGATAACAACCAGACCCGTTGGAAGATGGGTAATCCGGACAGCGGAATCTGTAGTGTTGACACTCTGTCCGCCAGGTCCTGAAGAACGATAAACATCGATTTTCAGCTCGTTCATGTCAATATCAACATCGACCTCGTCAGCCTCCGGCAATATGGCAACAGTAACTGCGGAGGTATGGATCCTGCCTTGCGCTTCCGTCTCAGGGACACGCTGAACCCGGTGAACACCGCTTTCATACTTGAGTTTTGAATAGACCTGGTCACCACTGATGAGGGCGATGATCTCCTTGAAGCCACCGATACCAAGAGGGCTTGATGTCATGATTTCAACGTTCCAGCCAAGCGTCTCAGCGAACCGTGTATACATCCTGAACAGGTCTCCGACAAAGAGTGCCGCCTCATCACCGCCAGTTCCGGCACGAATTTCAAGAAAGATGTTCTTGTCGTCATTGGGGTCTTTAGGCAGCAGAAACAGGCGGATGTCATGTTCCAGTTTTTTCAGCTTTACGAAGAGTTCTTCTATCTCGATCCTGGCAAGCTCTCGAATTTCCTCATCCTCTGAATCGTCATGGACAATCGATTTATTACCGGCTATCTCGGAGGACAATTTCCTGTGGGCTTTGTTCAATTCGGCCAGTCGGCTCAAACGGGAATGCTCACGCACAACTTTCTGATACTCAGGCTGATTTGTAATCAGCGAAGGATCCGACAAACGGCCCTCAAGATCTGAGAGCTTGTCTTGGAGATCATGGAATTTATCTAACATTGCACCCCGCCTGATGCCGCTGATCCATAAAAAAAGTCCACAGTAATGAAACCATCACTGCGGACCGGATATTCAAAAGAGAACGGGTTAATACTGTCGAACCCACATCCTTCTAGGCGCTTTCCTTGTTGTCATAATGTTGAGCATAACGCTTACGGAATTTCTCAATTCGTCCAGCTGTGTCGATAAGTTTCTGTTTACCGGTGAAAAAAGGATGACAGGCCGAACAGATCTCGACTTTGAGTTCAGGTAAAACACTGCCGATCTCCACTTCGTTGCCACAGGCGCACACGGCTTTGATAGTTTTATAATCAGGATGTATATCGTTTTTCATGGTTATCCCACAGCCCTCCAGAAAGCTTAATCTTTGGGTTAGCAAATCAGTTAACTGAGTAAAACTTGAACAACATATTATAATTATATTTGAGAAATTAACAATAAAAATAACACATACCGGATTGGTGCCTGGCACATACCTGTCTAGCAGAGGATCAACCGTTCATTGAATTGAGGAAATCCTCGTTGGTTTTCTGGTGTTTAAGCTTGTCCACCAGAAAATCCATGCCATCGGCAGGATTCATTGAAGCGAGCAGCTTGCGCAATATCCACACTCTATTGAGGACATCTTCCCTCAGCAGCAGATCTTCTTTTCGGGTTCCGGAGCGCTTGATATCAATTGCCGGGAAAATTCGTTTATCAGCCATCTTACGGTCCAGGATCAGTTCCATATTTCCAGTGCCCTTGAATTCTTCGAAGATTACCTCGTCCATTTTCGAACCGGTTTCAATCAGGGCAGTTGCCAGGATACTCAGACTTCCTCCCTCCTCAATATTCCGGGCAGCCCCGAAAAACCGCTTGGGCCTGTGCAGGGCGTTGGCCTCAACACCACCGGAGAGAATCTTGCCGCTTGCCGGCGTAACAGTGTTATAGGCTCGTGCCAGTCGGGTGATACTGTCCAGCAAAATGACGACATCCTTTTTGTGCTCTACCAGCCGTTTTGCCTTTTCAATGACCATTTCAGCGACCTGAATGTGTCGCTGGGGTGGTTCGTCAAAGGTTGAACTGACGACTTCTGCAGCTTTTACGGTACGCTGCATTTCGGTGACCTCTTCAGGCCGTTCATCAATCAGAAGAACAATAAGGTACACCTCTTTGTGGTTACGGACGATTGAGTTGGCAATTTTCTGCATCAAAACCGTCTTGCCGGTGCGAGGCGGAGCAACGATCAGACCACGCTGACCTTTGCCGATCGGTGCAAACATATCCATGATGCGCATTGAATAATTGTCAGGCTGCCACTCGAGGTTCAGTTTTTCGTTTGGATGTAGAGGGGTGAGGTTGCCAAACAGCGTTTTCTGTTTTGCCGCCTCAGGCGGGTCGAAGTTGACACTTTCCACCTTGAGAAGGGCAAAGTACCGTTCCCCTTCTTTGGGAGACCTGACCAAACCGTCGATAACATCTCCTGTCCGCAGACTCAACCGTCTGATCTGGGAAGGAGACACATAAATATCGTCGGGGCCCGGCAAGTAGTTGTAATCGGGAGCCCTGAGAAACCCGAAACCGTCAGGCAGAATTTCCAAAACACCATTTCCCCGGAGTTTTCCTTCCTTGTCGGCCTGGGCCTGGAGGATGGCGAAAATCAACTCTTGTTTGCGCAGCGAGCTGAAACCCTCGACTTTAAGTTTCCGTGCAAGTTTTACCAGTTCATCGATTTTCTTGAGCTTGAGCTCCGCCAGGTTCATCACAATGGGTGTCTCCTCTAAAGTATGGCAGGAAATTGGGTAAATGTTTGAGAATGTCTATAACTATTAATTATCTGAGTATCTTGGTCATCACCCGGATCAGCAGGTATTCCGCTGACATCCTTTCGTTTGGAAAGAAAGAACAAGGTTTCCAGGTGTTACCGCTGTTTTCTTAGATTATTTTATAATTCGGTGAAAAAAGAATGTAGGCGACAGCCTGATTTGATGCTGCATTAATTGATATTTGTTAAACTGCTCGCTTGATTACTACTATGTTCAGAGAAAATAGTGAATAAAAGCCCCTGCAGACCAGTCAAGGTGGGACTTCGACATGATTATTTTCTCTTATACGTGCTCATGGTGATGGTGTCAAGGTTTTTGTACTTTTCATTATCGCTCTCACTCGCTTATTCTTTTCTGCAGCATTTCAGCAAGCATCGTGAGCTGTCTCTCTATATGCTGAAGATCTGAGCTATTGTCTATGACAAAATCTGCCCGTCTGTTTTTTTCCAGAGCCGGCATCTGAGCCGCGATAATCTCGCGGACTGCTTCGCGGCTGACCTGATCTCGACTGACAGCGCGTTCAAGCAATTGAGCTTCCGGCGAAGAAACCGAAATAACGAGATCGAATTCATCCTGCCAACCTGATTCAAAAAGCAATGGTACTTCAGCAATAATCGGTACACCGGGATTTCCTTTTTCGACCTCTTTGAGCGTAGAAAGAACAAGCGGATGAAGTATGGATTCCAGCTGTTTCTTCAACTTTGCATTTCTGAAAAGCTCGTTCCGCAGTTTACCGCGATCGATGGTACCCGCACCTTCAAGAAAGCGCTGTCCTCCTGATTGAGTGAACCTGGTATAGCCGGGTTGGCCTGGCTTGAGTTGCTCCCGGCATATGTCATCGGCACTGACGACAACGGCGGAAAGCAGTTTCCCCAGCTGTGCAGCTACCAGGCTTTTTCCAGAGCCGATACTCCCGGTTACTCCGATGAGCAAGACAGTGCCTCCATGGTGTCAAGCACTCCCTGGAAATCAGAAGCAAGTGGCGCTTCAAAACTCATTTTCTCTCCGGATTCCGGGTGTTGCAGGGATAATTTCCAGGAGTGGAGCATCTGCCGCGGAAATTGCAGGTTCCGGTGAGTGCCGCCGTATATCACGTCACCGGCAATCGGATGTTTGACATGAGCGAGGTGTACTCTGATCTGGTGGGTCCTGCCGGTCTCGATATTCACCGTGAGAAGTGTGAATCGCTCAAATAATTGTGCAACTGACCAGTTCGTCACAGCATGCCTGCCGCTCTTTTCGCGTATCGCCATTTTCTGCCTCTTCACCGGATGCCTGCCGATCGCTGCCACAATTCTTCCTTTTTTTTCAGCTGGAGTGCCATGAACGAGGGCGCGATAGGTTTTTTCGATCCGTCGATCCTTAAAATCCTGAACAAGCCGTCGATGTGCCGTGGCGTTCCGGGCGACAACCATGACCCCGGAGGTGTCCTTGTCAAGTCGGTGTACGATACCAGGTCGAAACGGATCACCGGTCTCGGCAATATCTTTGAAATGATAAAGAAGTCCGTTTACCAGCGTATTTTCAGGGTTGCCGCTGCCGGGGTGGACAACCAGTCCCGGTGGCTTGGAAACAACGATAATTGAAGCATCTTCATGGAGAACATCAAAACGCACCGGCTGGGGAACAGGAATCGGGTATGGTTCACAATCATGAATTGTCCCCTCGATTTCATCTCCAGGCCTGACACGATATCCAGGCTTGACGTGCAGCCCGTTTACCTTTATCGAGCCGTTTTTAATGGACTGGGCAATCTGTGATCGCGAATATTCTGCCACGTACATCTGAACGAGAAAGTGGTCCAGGCGAACGTTATTATATGCCTCCGGAACAAAAAGCTCCACTACCCGGGTACCGGAACAGAGTTCAGGCTGTTCCATGCCGTCACACGCTCATGTATTTAGTCAGAAGTGAGAAACAGATCTCTAAAGAATTTACGAAAAGATCTTGTCGATCTTTTGACTGATCTTGTCCTGCTCAACCTCTTGGGCAAGCGACAGTTCAGTTACCAGCAGATGTTTAGCGGTATCAAGCATTTTGCGCTCACCATAGGAAAGATCTTTGTCGACGCTGAGAAGAAACAGGTCCCGTAATACCGCTGCAACCTCGTGGATGGAGCCGGTCTTGATTTTCTCCATATAGTCACGATACCGTCTGTTCCAGGTCTGCGAATCTATCTCTATAGCTCGATCCTTGAGGATATTGAGGACCTCAATTGCCTCTTTCTTGTTGACGATTGAGCGCAGCCCTACTGATTTGCTGCTTGTTGTCGGAATCATTATTGTCATCGAGTTCCCGAGGATTTCCATGACATAAAACTTCTGATCAATACCTGCCACTGTTTGAGTCTCAATTGACTTGATCACTCCGACGCCATGTGCCGGGTATACTGCCATATCACCTTCTGTAAACACTAGATTCTCCCTTGGAATTTTTAAGGCATCAACGCGCTGATTACCATCTGATCCGAACGCAACAAACACCTCTGAGTAAACGGAGCGCAGATCGGCCAACAAAGTTACAAACGTTGCCCGTTTCAGGTATACAATGAATTTTTAGATAAAATACTATACCACGATTGAATGGAAAATGCCTTCTTTTTTAAAGAGGTCATCCTCTGATGATCGGAGTGTATGTTCTTACTTGATACAGTTCAGTTCGGTCATGGCCCGTTTATAATCGCCCTTTACAAGCAGCTCCAGTCCCGGCTCGGCACGTACGATCCGCTCCCTGATGATTTCATGATCAGCGGACGAAAAATCTGCAAGGACATATTTCTCCACTGGCATATCAGGGTGAGAGTCACCGCTGCCCGGTCTGCCGATACCGATCTTCAGGCGATAGAAATCCGTTGAACCAAGTTCCTGGACGATTGAGCGGATACCGTTGTGCCCGCCGGTTCCACCTCCCTTTACCAGCTTGACCCGCCCAACGCTCATATCGAGATCATCGTGGACCACGAGGATATTGTCCGGCGAGATGCTGTAGAAAGCTGCCAGAGCGGCTATCGTTTGACCGCTGCGATTCATGAATAGAAACGGCTTCACCAGGCATACAGCTTCTCCCCAGAGCGATGAACGACAGATAGATCCGTTCCACTTTGACGACCCCGACCACTGCAGTTCGTGCTTTGAGACAAGGTAGTCGACAAACATGAAACCGATATTGTGGCGGTTGTGTTCATATTGTGTACCTGGATTACCAAGTCCGGCAACAATAAACCCTTTCAAGACGCACCCTGATAAAAGCAAAAAATCCGGAGGAGGAATCTCTTTCCGGATCAGACGATGCCCGGCAGAATTTCAAAAAGACTACTCTGCCGGGTATTTATTGTACAGTCGTTTACGGCCTGTTGATGACCACGCACACCTTGTCGGCTTTACTGACAAGCAAAACACCTTCAGGCAGCCCGATATCGGCGGCCTTGATACTGTCACCTATTGCCATACCGGAAATATCGACGACACATTCATCGGGAATATTTAATGGTTCACCGACCAGTTCCAGCTCTCGTACGGCGATTTCTAGGATACCACCAAGATCAATGCCCTTGGCTTTTCCGGTGTACTTGACAGGCACGACGAATTTAGTCGGTTCCTTCAAGTCGATTTCCAGAAAATCAGCATGATAGAGAGTATCCTTGACAGGATCTGTCTGGATTTCCTTGACTATGGCGTTTTTTTCGGAACCATTGTCAATTTTCAACGTTATGACTGCATTACGGCCCTGAATAGAAACCAGTTCATTAAAGAGAACTTTGGTCTCAAATTCAAGCGGCAATGCTTCTTTGCCGTCGCAATAGACAACTCCGGGAGTTTTACCGGCGGCCCGCATGCGCCTCATTGAACCTTTTCCGAAAGACCCCCTGACGGCTGCGGTCATTTCCTTGCTTATCATATCTTCCTCCTTCGCTCAGACCATCGACGCTCCGGCCGATAGAACCGGCACCTGGTTCTAAAATAATGTATTTTCCTGACATCGTTATACAAATAAAGAGCTTACAGAATCTTCATTATGAATACGGTGAATAGCCTCAGCAAGCAGTGCGGAGACCGACAGCGCCTTGATCTTGCCGCATGCCAGCGCCTCTGCACTCAGAGGGATCGTGTTTGTTACAACAAGCGACTTTATTTCCGATTCGGTGAGGCGCTGGACTGCCGGTCCTGAAAGCACCGGATGGGAACAACAGGCGTGGACCTCTCTGGCACCGTTCTTCAACAGCGTGGCAGCGCCGTTGCACAGGGTACCGGCAGTATCGACCATATCATCCATCAAAATGGCAACCTTGCCTGAAACATCACCGATCACATGCATGGCCTCACTTTCATTAGGCCTGTCACGTCGTTTGTCGATAATGGCAAGGCCGCATTTCAAGCGTTTTGCAAAGGCTCGTGTCCTCTCGACACCACCGGCATCGGGAGAGACCATAATGAAGTCTTCGAAATTTTCCTGTATATGTTTGATCAAAACCGGGGCTGCATAGAGGTGGTCAACGGGAATATTGAAAAAGCCCTGGATCTGACCGGCATGCAGGTCCATACAGAGAACTCTTCTAACACCTACCGCCATCAGCATCTCGGCAACTACTTTTGCAGAAATCGGCACACGGGGTGCAACTTTTCGATCCTGCCTGGCATACCCGTAATAGGGCAGAACCGCAGTGATTCGTCTGGCTGAGGCCCTTCTCAGCGCATCAACCATGATTACCAGTTCCATCAGGTTGTCGTTGACCGGGGTACAAGTCGGCTGGACGACAAAGGAATCAGTACCCCTGACATTCTCCTTGATTTCTACGAAAATCTCGCCATCACTGAATTTTCTGACCTCGGCTTCGGAAACGGTTAATTCCAGATGCTTGGCGATTTCCTGCGCCATCGAGAAATGGGCGTTGCCGGAAAATATTTTGATGATATTACCCATGATATAAAAACCTTATCTGTTGGGGATTCTGTCAACACATAAAACGATGGCTGGGGCGGTAGGACTCGAACCTACGAATGCCGGGATCAAAACCCGGTGCCTTAGCCACTTGGCTACGCCCCAGCAAAGGGACGGGCAGCATAGACCCGTCGACCATACACCATTGTAAATCTGTCAACTAACGTATTGATTTCAGGTTCAGTATATTGTTCTGTCGGAAAGAGGCCGAATACCGTTGGTCCGCTTCCCGACATCATTGCGGCCACTGCTCCATTTTCAAGAAGCGACAATTTAATCGTCTCGATAACAGGCTGACTCAAGATGGCTACCGGCTCCAGATCGTTGTGCATCTGCCCGACAGAGAAATCAGTGAGTCTTCTCTTTTGAAAACTTGGCACTTTAGAATTTTTCGGTACCGTTGTCAATGTATAATTTTCAAAGATTGCCCGCGTAGAAACGGGGATTCCCGGATTAACAAGAATGATCCAGAACCCTTCAATGTCAGGCGCTGCAGAAAGACGCTCACCGATCCCTGAGGCGATAGCACTAGGATAGTCAACGGTGAAGAACGGTACATCGGCACCGATGGTTGTAGCGATCTCGACAAGCTGTTCAGCGCTTAAAGGCGTGTTGAACAGTGTGTTCAATCCTTTGAGGACGGCTCCGGCATCGCTGCTTCCACCGCCAAGGCCCGCGGCGACAGGTATCCGTTTTTCAAGATGGATGTCCAGCCCGTATTCGAAAATTAATCCGGCAGCCTTCAAAAATTTTTCGGCGGCGATTACCACAAGGTTGTTTTTTCCGGAAGCAAGCGTCTTATCGCTGCATGACAGGTGTATCCCCGGGGATCGTCGTGTACTTATGTTCAGGTGATCGCAGAGATCTATCTTCTGCATTCTGGTGACGAGTTCATGATATCCGTCTTCCCTGCGTCCAAGAATAGAGAGGAAGAGATTTATCTTTGCCGGAGCTAACAGTTCTATCATCAAACAATTCAACCGTAGTCAGAGAGGGACCCGGTGCTGTCCGCAGCGTATTGAATGGCTTGCCAGAGTCCCTCTTCCGGTCCTCAACCCTTCACGGTTCTGACAAAGCGCATTTTGACATCATAGAGGATGTTCTTCAGCAGCTCCGCCTCTTCCTCGGTCAGATTACCTTTTGTTTTCTGCTCAAGAACTACGAGCGTGTCTATTGCATGCCTGGCAAGTTCTATATTTTTTATAACCTGTCCGGTTTCGGGGTCGGCAAGTTCACCAAGATGAAACAGTATCGAGGTATTCAAGGACATCACAAAGGCCGAGAATGTCACTTCCGGCATCACACATTGTCCGGCCTCGTTCGGCACCGTTCCCTCACCACACGGGACACCATTCTGAGCTGATTCTTCCGTCATAGTAAATTCCTCTGTCTGTTTTCTGTGGGTTACCGTTTACTGCGCCAGACTCTAAAGGTCAAAAGCCTGCGCGTCGCTAATATTTTCAAGTGCCCGTACCTTCTCTATCAACTCGTTTGTAATCAACTGGTCTGTGCCGAGAATAATAATATTCTGCCTGCTCTCTATCTCCCGACCGACAGTCATACTGTTTATGTTGACATTGTTTTTTCCCAGTTCGGTACCGAGGGCTCCAATAACTCCAGGAACATCGTTATTGAAAACCAGCAGCATCGGGCCGGCCGGCAGGACCTCCAGTCGGAAGTTGTTAAACCGCACCAGCCGCGGCTCATTTTTACCGAAAACGGTACCCACCAGAACGTTCTCCGCTTCATCCGTCTTGACTTTTATCGACAAGACATTGGCAAAATCATCGGAGCGTTCGGTACGGGATTCTATGATCTTTATACCGCGGTCCCGGGCTATGATCGGTGCATTAACGAAATTGACCGCCTCCTTGAGGATCGGTGTGAAAAGTCCTTTCAAAAAGGCAACGGTCACCGGGCTGATGTTCTGTTCGGCAAGTGCCCCGCCATATTCAAGGGAAACCTCTTCAACCCCTCCGCGGGCCAGCTGCATGTGCAGGGAGCCGAGCATTTCGCCGAGTTTAATATATGGCCCCACCTGGGCAAGAACATCGTCGCTCACCGAGGGGACATTCACGGCGTTGGTGACAGAGCTCTTCAGCAGATAGTCGGCCACCTGCTCGGCAATAGCCACGGCAACGTTTTCCTGCGCTTCACTGGTAGAGGCGCCAAGGTGGGGGGTGGAGATGAAATTGTCCAGTTCAAGCAGCCGGCAGTTTTCAAGTGTTGTCGGCTCTTCGGCAAACACATCCAGCGCCGCCCCACCGATTGCCTTGTTTTTCAATGCCTCATAAAGAGCTGCTTCGTCACAGACCCCTCCACGTGCACAATCAATGAACATCGCATCCTGTTTCATCAGGGAAAAGAATTCATGGGAAACAAGGTTTTTTGTTTCTTTCGTGAGCGGAACGTGTACCGAGATATAGTCTGCCCGCCGGGCAAGCTCCTCAAGGCTGACCAGTTCCACACCGCTTTTCTCAGCGATATCTTTGGGCATATGAGGATCATAGGCTATGGTTTTCATTTTCAGTCCCTGTGCCCGGTTAGCGGCAATACCGCCGATCCTCCCGACGCCGATAACCCCGAAGGTCTTGCCGGTCAGCTCACGTCCCATGAATTTCTTTTTATCCCACTTTCCTGCTTTCATGGAAGCACACGCCTGGGGAATATTCCGGGACAAAGACATCATCATGCAGAGCGCATGCTCCGCAGCTGTCGTCGCATTTCCATCAGGGGCATTCATGACCACCACACCTTTCTGGCTGGCGGCCGCGATATCAACATTGTCAAGCCCGATACCGGCCCGACCGACCACGCGCAGACGGCTCGCCGACGCCAGTAAATCGGCAGTAACCCGCGTTGAACTGCGGATTACCAGGCCGTCATAATCACCGATTATCGCTTTCAGTTCATCGGGATTCATCCCCGTTTTCACATCAACTTCAATCCCGGCATCCTTCAAGATCTGTACGCCGATCGGGGCGAGATTATCACTGATCAGTACTCTCATGTATACTCCTTCAGTCAAATGCCGAACGCACGTGTAAGGTAACACCTGAAATCAACACGAACCGTGCGGTTGCTAGTATCTTATACAATAAAAAGTTGAAAATATACTGTGTTCGCGAAAAGAGGACAACTTAAAATATGAGCATTCTCAGAGTATGATAGAACAGAGCCGGTAAATTGTTGTCGGCACCAAATAACCGATCATACCTGTTGAACAATCGGTGATAACCAGATATAAAAGCCTCGGACACAAATATGACATCTTTTAATCATTGCAACAGCAAAATTGTGCAAAGCCTTACTTCATGATTATTTAGTCTACAGTGCTTTGCTATTCCAAACATCGAGAAATCAAACAGGTAAAAAGGATACTCCATGACTGAATCTCGCCTCCGCTTCCCCCCCAGCCCGACCGGTTACCTCCATATCGGCGGAGCCAGAACCGCTCTATACAATTGGCTGTATGCTCGGAAAACCGGGGGGAAACTCATCCTGAGGATCGAAGACACAGACACTGAACGATCCACCACAGATTCAATTGAGGGTATTCTCGACGGCCTGAACTGGCTTGGTATTGACTGGGACGAAGGTCCCTATTTCCAGACTGATTTCTCCGAAGAGCATCGCAACGCGGCAGAAACACTTCTTAAAACAGGAAATGCTTATAAATGTTTCTGCTCCAGGGAAACCCTTGAACAAAAACGTGAGGCAGCGCTTGCTGCAAAAGAAAGTGTCGGCTACGACGGTACCTGTCGGTCACTGGCACCTGAAACCGTGCAACAGAAAGAGGCTGCAGGCATACCGGCTGTGATTCGTTTCAAGGTACCTGAACGCTCCGGGAAAATCGGCTATGACGACAAAGTGCTTGGCCGTATTGAGAGCAGTTACAGCGAAATCGACGATTTTGTTATCGTCCGCTCCGACGGCAATCCACTATACCTGCTCTGCAATGTTGTCGACGACATCAGGGACCGCATTTCACACGTCATACGCGGCCAGGATCACATGACAAACACGATAAAGCAGCTTCTGCTTTATGAAGCGCTGGGTGCACCGGTGCCGGTGTTTGCCCACATGCCGCTGACGCTCGATAACAAAAAAGCGAAGATATCAAAAAGAAATCATGGTGAAATTGTAGCTGTCCAGTTTTACAAAGAACATGGGTTCATCCCCTGGGCGTTCAACAATTACCTTGTCCTTCTTGGCTGGTCTCCCGGGAATGACCGTGAATTTTTCAGCCGCGAAGAACTCATCGAAACATTTTCACTTGAAAGGATCAACCGATCAAGCTCAATTTTCAACTACCGGAAAGACGACCCGAAATTTTTCACCGATCCCAAGGCCATATCGATCAACGAGCACTACCTCAGGTCCATGCCCATTAGCGAGCTTGCCCCGTTTGTTAAAGAGCGGCTGAGCAAAGAAGCATTATGGGATGAAAGCTATGGGCAGGAGCGCCGACAATGGTTTCACGACACATTGGAACTGATCAGGAGCCGCTTTCACACCATAAACGATTTCACCTCGCTCGGCCGTGCCTATTTCGCTGATGACTACGAGATCGAGGAAAAGCCTCTGAAAAAAAACCTGCTCAAATATCCGGGCCTTAAAACCTGGCTCCCCGAGCTTGCAGAGACATATAAAGCAGCGGAGCATTTCTCGCTTGAAGAAACCGAGCGACTGGCCAGAAAATGTGCCGAAGAAGCCGACGTAAAACCCGGTGTCATCATCAACGGCATGCGCACTGTTGTGACCGGCCAGCTTGCCGGGCCATCCATGTTTGACATCCTGATGACTCTCGGCCGCGATACGGTTGTCAGACGATTAAAAAAGACACCGGAACTCTTTGCCTAAAATCCAAAAACTGCAATGACCATGAACGATCAGACAGACAGCGAAAAAACACGTGATTTCATCAGACAGATTGTCAACCAAGACCAGAAAAGCGGGAAGCACCCGGTGCCGGTCACACGTTTTCCTCCTGAGCCGAATGGCTTTCTGCATATAGGACATGCCAAGTCGATCTGTCTCAATTTTGGAATTGCCGACGAATTCGGCGGAATATGTCACCTGCGCTTTGACGACACCAATCCCAGCAAAGAAGAAACGAAATATGTCCAGTCAATTCAGGAAGATGTTCACTGGCTTGGTTTTGACTGGCAGGACAATCTTTACTTCGCCTCCGACTACTTTGACCAGCTCTATGAATTTGCCGAGGAACTCA
Organism: Desulfocapsaceae bacterium; assembly: GCA_963675545.2. Classification (GTDB taxonomy): domain Bacteria; phylum Desulfobacterota; class Desulfobulbia; order Desulfobulbales; family Desulfocapsaceae; genus MADRE3. The sequence continues at coordinate 3,896,825 of CAXXRX010000002.1, read as the reverse complement.
TACGGCGTGGAAAAGCATATGTCTGCGATCTAAGTGGAGAGGAGATACGCAGATACCGGGGAACATTGACTGAACCGGGGCAGCCAAGCCCCTGCCGCGACAGGAGCGTTGACGAGAACCTCGATCTTTTTCGGAAGATGAAAAATGGCGAGTTCAGTGATGGCAGCCGGGTACTCAGGGCCAAAATTGATATGGCTTCGCCCAATATTAATATGAGAGATCCGGTCATCTACCGAATCCTCAATGTCCCTCATCACCGCACCGGAGATACCTGGTGCATCTACCCGATGTATGATTACACCCACTGTCTCTCCGACATGTTGGAAAACATCAGCCACTCCCTGTGCACCCTGGAATTTGAAGATCACCGGCCGCTTTATGACTGGGTTCTCGATGCACTTGAGACTCCTTGCCACCCCAGGCAAATAGAGTTCGCCAGGTTGAACCTCACCTACACCGTCATGAGTAAGCGCAAGCTCCTGCAGCTTGTCAGTGAACAGTATGTTGACGGCTGGGACGATCCGCGAATGCTGACTGTTTCAGGTTTGAGGAGGCGCGGCTACACCCCGAAAGCAATCAGAACCTTCTGCAACCAGATCGGCATCGGTAAACGGGAAAGCTGGATCGACATGTCCATACTCGAAAATGCGATCCGGGATGACCTCAATGATATCGCCCCCCGGGTCATGGGTGTGCTCGAGCCGTTAAAAGTCATCATCGACAATTATCCAGAGGATCTTGTGGAAGAAGTTGAAGCAATGAACCATCCCCAGAAACCTGAGTGTGGTACCCGTTTTCTTCCCTTCAGCAAAGAACTGTATATCGAACGATCTGATTTCCTGGAAGACCCCCCGAAGAAATTTTTCAGGCTGGGACCTGGCCGGGAAGTGCGTCTGCGATATGGATACTACATCACCTGCGTATCGTACGACAGGAACGAAACCAGCGGGGAAATAACCGCACTGCACTGCACCTATGACCCTGAAACAAAAGGCGGAAGTTCCCCAGACGGCAGAAAGGTCAAGGGTACCATTCACTGGGTTTCGGCCCGTCATGCCATCGCCTGCAGTGTTCTGCTTTATGATCGGCTGTTCAATGTCGAAGATCCAGAAAGCGACAAAAATGTCGATTTCAGGGAGCATCTCAATCCTGACTCACGCAAAGAACTCAATGGCTGCATGGTTGAACCCTCACTTTCCACCGTCGCTGCCGGCACCCAGGTACAGTTTGAACGGCAGGGGTATTTCTGCCGTGACCCAAAATCCGGTGACATCGACAAAAATGTTTTTAACCGTATCGTAACCCTCCGGGATTCATGGGCAAAAAATAATAAATAATAAGAACTTCCAAGCGGTGCTTGACTCACCCTGAGGATTCCAGGATATCTCAATGCAGCAGATAAATATGCGTCAGATGAAAAAAAACCAGAGCGGCGTCATCACCTCTGTCAAAGCAGGTGGAATCCTCGGCAGGCGGATACGGGAGATGGGCCTCGTTCCCGGCACGAAAATAACTATCCAGGGGAGGGCCCCGCTCAACGATCCGGTCGCCCTGAGAATCATGGGAGGCACGCTGACACTGCGCAATAACGAGGCCGACCACATTATTGTTTCAATTTCCGACTGAACACGGTCTTTCCCAACCACCTGGCGCAACCGTCCCGCTTTCTCTTCCTGACACCCATTTTTTCACCCATTAGTGAAAACATTTCCCAATCAGTACCGGGTTGATTTCGCCACTGTTAGGATCTGCTAAAACTTTTATGCCTCATTGAAAAACCTGTTGACAGTGCCTATTGTTTGAGGTACCTAAAAGTCACTTTTAACAGAGGATTTCATGGTAAATAAATTTTTTGGATGCGGCCGTAAAAGAATGAGAAGAATGCAGGGCAGAGACTGCGCTTCTCAAACCGAGTGCCAGGTGACCCCGCTGAGCAAAAAGATCAATTGTGGTGTGGCACGGGTCTGCTCTATCAACGGCGACCGCAGACATTGCGCACGGCTGGCCTCTCTTGGACTCTACCCGGGCAACGAGATAGAACTGGTCTGCCCCTCACACGGAGACGGCTGCATCATCAAGGTACATGGCGGTACCGTTTCAATAGACAAGGAGACCATGGAAAACATACTGGTTTCTGAATAAGCTTGAAAATAGAAAACGATTATGTGGCAAACAATTCTCATCTGGGTAATCATCGCCCTCAGTGCTTTTTATATCTTCCGGCGTTTTTACAGAAAATGGCGTATTGCCCTGTCCCCTGATGCAGACGGCGCCTGCATGGCATCTGACTGCTGCGGCTGCCCGTCTTCCGCTTCCTGTTCATCAGCCCCCCAGCATCCACACTCCCCCAACAATAATGACACCCCCTGAGAAGCCCGGTGCCTTTGTCAAGAAATGGCTCTGCACCATGATATCGTCGGCTGTATTGCCCTCAGGCTACTCAGACTCTTTACTCCCGTTGACTGACGGATAATCGTTATGACAGCGCAAATTGTTGCAGCCCTCGCGGGCAATCCCAATGCCGGAAAGACCACACTGTTTAACCGGCTCACCGGTGCCCGCCAGCATGTGGGAAACTATCCGGGCATCACCGTTGATCGAAAAGAGGGGTTCATATCGTTCGACAACCACAATATGACGCTTGTCGACCTTCCCGGAACCTACTCGCTGACAGCCTATTCCGTTGAAGAGCTCGTGGCCCGCGATTTTCTTGTAAATGAGCGGCCGCAGGTCGTTATTAACATTGTCGACGCCTCCAACCTCGAACGCAATCTTTACCTGACCACCCAGTTTCTCGAACTTGGCGTACCGATGGTAATCGCCCTGAACATGATCGATGTTGCCAAGGACCGCGGCATTACCATCAAGGCCGAACGGCTGTCGGAACTCCTGGGAGTTCCAGTTATCCCGATCGTCGCCAGGTCCGGCAAAGGAACTGATGAACTGCTGAAGACAGCGTTAGCCGTTGCCGAACATTGCGAGCACTGGAATCCGATTACAATCTCATACGGAGACGATCTCGATCAGACAATATTGAGCATTGTTGCAGACATTGAAAATAGCAGTTTTCTTACCTCGATTTACCCGTCCCGTTTTACCGCGATAAAATATCTTGAAAATGATGAGCAGATCCTCATCAGGGGACGCGATGAATCGCCTGGCGTTGCCCAGGAACTTGAAAAAGCGGTAGATGCTGTCGCCCGCCATCTCCTGAAAACCGTTGATGTCTATCCTGAGTCGATTATTGCTGATCAGCGCTATGGTTTCCTCAAATCAATTCTTCGAGAAGGTGTCGTTACCCATAACTTTGAGACAGACCGACTGTACACATCAGACAGAATCGATAAAATTGTGACGAACAGGCTGCTGGGCCCGGTTATCATGCTCTTGGTGCTGTTCGGACTCTATCATTTTACCTTTACCTGGAGTGAACCGCTGGTTGCCGCCCTCGGTTATCTCTTCAACCAGTTCTCCTCCGCAATAGACGCCCTGATGACAGACGGCCCGTTGAAATCGATGATCATCTCCGGAATTATTGACGGTGTCGGCGGTGTTCTCGGCTTTGTGCCGCTGATCATGTTCATGTTCTTCGGCATTGCCGTGCTCGAGGATTCTGGCTATCTGGCCCGCGTGGCCTACATGATGGACCGTGTTTTCAGGTCATTTGGCCTGCACGGCTCTTCGGTCATGCCCTTCATCGTTTCCGGCGGGATAGCTGGTGGTTGCGCCGTGCCCGGGGTGATGGCAACCAGGACCCTGAGATCACCCAAAGAACGGATGGCGACCCTGCTTACCGTGCCGTTCATGAACTGCGGTGCAAAGATTCCGGTTCTGGCCCTTCTCATCGGTGCTTTTTTTTCGGAGCACAGGGCCCTGTTCATGTTCCTGTTTACCATGCTCGCCTGGGTCGTGGCACTGTTTGCCGCCAAATTCCTGCGGATGACAATCCTGCGTGGAGATGCCACACCGTTTGTCATGGAACTTCCGCCGTACCGTTTTCCAACGCTGCAGGGCCTCATGATACACACCTGGGAACGGACTTGGCAATATATCAGAAAAGCCGGCACCGTTATCCTCGGCATCTCCATCCTGCTCTGGGCCCTGATGACGTTTCCGTCTCTTTCTGATGAACGGCTCCGTTTTTACGAAAATGAGCGCGACATCGTCAACACGCTTTACCCGGAGACTGTTGACCGCAAGCAACCGGTTTCGCCCGAATCTCTTTCCAAACAGACGGCGGAGCTGCATGAAAGAATCCAACAGATCAGCCGCACACAAGCAAAAGAGGCCCTGAAGCACTCCATTGCCGGTCGAATCGGGACCGGCCTTGAAACACTTTCTCAATTCGCCGGCTTTGACTGGAGAACAAATATCGCGCTGGTTGGTGGTTTTGCAGCAAAAGAGGTTATCGTCTCGACACTCGGAACCGCTTATTCCATGGGAGAAGTGGACATTGACGCCTCGGACTCACTCGGGGCAAAGCTCATTCGATCCCCGAACTGGAACAGGACAATTGCCATTGCAGCACTTGTCTTTATAATGTTTTATGCCCCCTGCTTCGTCACCGTTGTCTGCATCGCCAAGGAGGCGTCCTGGAAATGGGCAGTGTTTTCCATGGCCTTCAACACCGCCTTCGCCTACCTGCTGGCGGTCTTGGTTTTCCAGGTCGGTACACTCCTTAACTTCGGCTGACACCGACATCAAACACTTACTACCGCTCCCCCCCGCCGCTGGTCCCCTACGCCCTCTACTCCCGGTACGACTGCATGAACACCGCCGAAGTAAACATCCTGGCATTCCCAGACATTCACATCGGCGCAATCCCTCAGCAACTCAATGCTTCGTTTGCTGAAACCGGGTTCCACCTGGACGGCTTCTCCATCCCAATAGAGGCGCGGCGCTGAAACCGCTTCTTCCAGAGTGCGCTTGAAATCTATAACCTGGTTGAGGACCTGGCTGATGGCAGTCCTGATCCGTTTTGAACCGCCACTGCCGATAACAAGCCGTACCCGACCCTCTTCAAACAGCAGCGACGGAGACATCATCGAAGCGACCCGGACGCCGGGTGTACCGTTGTGAAAACCATTCGGGTGAAGGTCATCCTCGCCCATCATATTGTTGAGCATGACACCGGTTCCCGGGGCAAAGTACCCGGAGCCCTCACCATTTGAGCAGGTCATAGAGGCACAGTTGCCGTGTCGGTCGGAGATGCTGATATGGGTGGTCCCCCGGCTGAACAACCGGATCGATTCGGTTGCATCCGCGTACTGCCGCTCATCGGACAGAAATCGCTGCAGGGCGCTCGGGGTCGAGATGCCGGCTGCCCTGTTTTTTTCCACTTCCTGCATCAGGGCGAGCGTCTGTCTCAGGTGAGCACCGGACCCCCAGGTGAGCTGCTGGTGACCGAGTTTTTCCATCAACCCGATAGACAACCCGATCAGGGTTCCTCCCATGGAGGGCTCGGGTGAGGTGCACAGCTGAAAATTCCTGTAGGGGATCGTCAGCGGAGGGCGCTCTGCAACCTGATAATCTGCAAGATCTTTAGCGCTCAGGAAGCCCTTGCCGGCTTTCATGTCACGGTCGATTGACTCGGCGATGTCTCCGAAATAAAAATTATCGCCACGATCTTCGGCAACCTGGTCGAGGAATTCGACGCAATCAGCATTAGAATTTGTGTTCCCGGCCACAAGATATGACCCAGTGGGTTCATAGATTTTCCTGCCGTCTTCCGTCAAAGTCATGATCGGGTAGAGCAGACTCAGAAAATGTGCCTGCTGTTCGTTAATCACATGTCCCTGGGCTAATGCCCGTGCAGGAGCCAAAACGTCTCTGAGATCCATGTGCCCGAGTCGTTCATGAATGTGCAGCAAACCCTTCAGTGTACCCGGCACAGCTACCGACCCCATACCCACGTTAAAGTCCTGTGAGGCGCCTGAAAAATTTACCGTTACCGGGAAAAAATGAGGGTTGAAAGCGCAGTCACGGCCAAGTCCGGGAGTGTTGACAAAGAAATCAAAAAAGAGCTGCTGGTGCTGTTTTTCGCTCCAGCCAAGCAGCAGGCCGCCGCCGCCAAGGCTGGTAAGCGTGGGCTCGGCAACTGCAGAACAAAATCCTGCAGCAACAACACCATCAAAGGCATTGCCTCCTGCCTGCATGATTTCAGCTGCCGCCTGGCTCACCAGCTCGTGGCCGGAGGCGACAATGCTCTTGTCATACAGACTCATTGCCAGAAATCCTTCTGATTGATACGGACCACTTCTTTTAGATCCCCTGTCTCTTCATAGACGCGGCGTTGCCTGTCGGTTCCGGTCCCTTTCGAGACAATGTCGTTTACATGGTTGAGATAGCGCAGTGAACCAAGATCAGCCGCATGACCCGAAACCCGGGAAAGCAGGATCCCGGCTGCTTTTTCAATAGAAACAGGCTTATCTGCGAGAATACCGGCTGGGTCGACAAACCTGCCACGGAGGCCATAACGGAGCGCCTGCCACTTATTTGCCCTGAGAATCGTAGGGTTGAATCGCGATGTGCTGTTCAGGTCTTCAACAATCCAGGCAACGGCAGCCTGGATCAGCGCAACAAGCGCCAGAATATCACTAAAGCGGGTGGGCAGATCACAGATACGGACTTCAATTGTACCAAACTGCGGGCTTGGTCTCGCATCCCACCAGAGATCTTTAACCCCGCCGATGATACCGTAGCCGATCAGGGACTCCACCTCACTGACAAAATGCTCCCAGCCCTGGTAATACTCATAAACACCGGCAAGTGGCAGGGATTCAAACAGCTTGGTTCGATAGGACATGAGCCCGGTGTCTTCACCCTCGAAATAAGGAGACGACGCGGACAGTGCAAGAAAAACCGGGAGGACCCCCTGCAGCGTATTACACACTCTCACCGCACTATCACCATCGGCAATACCAACATGCACATGGAGTCCCTGAGATATAAAGCGGCGGCCGATGAATTGCAGTTCATGGAGAATTTCCTGATACCTGCTGTCTTTGCTTCGTTCCTGCTTATCTGCACGGGCAAACGGATGAAGGCTTGCGGCGTAGAGTAGACAGCCACTGTCAGCGGCAAGCTCCTCGGCAAGGGAACAGGTACGCAGCAGGTCGTTTTCCACGTCCTGGACATTCCTGCAGATACCTGTCTGGATCTCCAGGATAGCGTTGATCAGTTCCCTGGAAATACGAGACTTGAGGACATCAGGGGCCAGGCTCTTGAGCTTCGGGGCAAGGGGCACCAGAGCATAGCTGTTCTGGTCGACGATCTGGAACTCAACTTCCACGCCAAGCGTATAGCAACGGCTGGAGGAAAAAACAATGTTCTGCACATTTGTCATAGCTCAGGAAATTTCGGTAACCGGTTCAGTGAGTCTGAGCCATTCAAGGGCGACAGCGGCAAGCCAGTGTGCTCCGTAGCGCAGGCATTGCTCATCAAAATTGAAGGTGCCGGAATGCGCAGGACCGACGTCTTCATCGAGGGCACCGCCGAATCGAACGAGACACCCTCTGGTTACCTGCTGGTAAAACGCAAAATCCTCACCTCCGAGGCTTGGGCTTCCCTGGGAGATGACATTATCAATCGAGGTAACCCGCCATGCTGCAGCCCTGGCGACCTCTGCCGCACTTCGGGAATTAATGACTGCGGGCAGACCTTCTCCAAAAACAAGCTCCGCAGTCACACCGTGCATGGAGGCAATCGAGTCGACGATTCGACGCAGTCCGTCAAGGGTTCTCAGCCGTGTTTTTTCATCAGTTGAGCGGATAGTTCCCCGCAGCAGGGCTTCACCGGCAATAACGTTTGGTGCTGTTCCTGCCTGCAGGCAGCCGATGGTTATGACCTCCGCCTTGCTGGGGTCAACTTCCCGGGAAATCAGGGTCTGTGCCGCCATTACCAGATTTGACGCAGCTACGACGGCATCAACGGCTTCGTGAGGTCTGGCGGCATGTCCACCCCTGCCGGTAATAGTGACAGTGAACGGATCGGAAAACGCACAGATAAGCCCCTGATCAACCGTGATCTGTCCTGTCCGGTAATGAGTATCTATATGCCCGCCGAAAACAGCACCGACACCATCAACAACTCCTTCGTCGATCAGGTGAGAGGCACCATTGCCATGTTCTTCAGCCGGTTGAAAAATCAATACGATTTTCCCCGGCAGCAACGGGTGCCTGTTCAACAGTGCAGCAGCACCGAGCAACATGGCAACATGGCCGTCATGCCCGCAGGCATGCATGATCCCGGGTCTTTTAGAGGCATACACCATACCGGTTCTTTCAGTGATCGGCAAGGCGTCCATATCGGCTCGCAGAGCAACACATGGCTGGTCGCCGGCAATATCTCCAAGCGTACAGACAACACCTGTCCCGCCGAGACCTCCTTCGCTGTCAAGACCTATCTCAGCAAGTTTGGCCTGGATAAAATCAGCCGTTCGCTGCTCCCTGAAAGACAGTTCAGGATACTGGTGAATATGTCTTCGAATATCAACCATCCAGGTAAACAGTTGCTCTTCAATCGCCAGAAGATCTGCATCATGTGACAGCGGGTAGAATCTACTCAATTTTTATTGCTCCTATGACAGATCCATTATCAGCAATCTCGCCATCATCTTGGTTCCGAGCTGTGGCTTCACGATCCTCGACAGGATCTTCTTCCAGCTGGATATCTTCACCATTTTCTTCAGTCTCATCGTCTGCGAACTGTCGGACAGTCAGTGATCCTTCAAGGTAAATAGCCTGTTTAAAAAAGGCAATAACACCATCCTGGACCTCGAGGACTGAAACAAGCTCCCATCCAGCCAGCCCGAACTCGTTGAGCTCCTGCTCAATTTCAGACTCGTCGAGAAATCCGCTGCCGAGCAGCCCTTCTTTTTTTAGTTCAAAATGGACAGTTTTATAGCTCCATTTCATATCCCTGCTTCTCCTCTTGTACCTCTCGACATTGCCGTCATTTACTCATTGCTTATTGATTTTGGGGGCCGGCGACAAACGTGTCGTTTTCAAAGACTCCCTTGAAAACAGAACCGTCACTGCGGGTCAACACACCGTGACCGTTTCTCTTGCCTGCAGAGAACTCACCCTCATAACGGCTGCCGTTGACAAGTGTCAGCACGCCGTCACCATCGGGAAGATCATCTTTAAAACTGCCTTTGTATACCGATCCATCGAAATAGACCATCGTACCGCTGCCGTTAAAACTACCGTTTCTGAATTGGCCGCTGTAGCGGCTGCCATCAGCAAAATGATACTCTCCTTTTCCGTGAAAGTAGTCGTTTTTAAACTGACCGCTGTATTTTGTGCCGTCGGGGTACGAAAAAACACCCGTGCCATCTCGTTTGCCCATATCGAACGTACCGACGTAAATCCGTCCGTCTCCATAGGAGTAGCGCCCACTGCCATGAAACAAGCCCTTGGCAAGTTCTCCGCTGTAGTGGTCTTCATTGACGAAGATAATCTCTCCACTGCCGTCCATCAGGCCGTTTCGGACCTCTCCTTCATAGCGGCTGTTGTCGGGAAAAACAAAGCTCACTCTTCCATCTGCTGGACTCATGTCCATGTCGGATCGACAGATCCTGCCGTCAACAAAGACGAGCGGGTCCTGTTTTTCTTCATTTCCGGCAACCTTCTTCGCTTGCTGCCAGCCTTCATTGCCGACAGGTTCATCTTTCTCTTCGGAAACAACTGGAGCAGGTCCCTCATTACCAGAGGATAAAGACTCCGCCGTAGCCTCTTCTACCGGGGTGATCGGCTGACCATCCTTGAACTCACCCTGATATATCCGCCCGTCACTATAGAGCATCTCCCCCTGCCCGTTGAGTTTCCCATCGCTGAAAAAACCACTGTAACGGGAGCCGTCCGAGTAGAGATATTCACCCTGTCCGTGCATCTTTCCACGCTGGAATTCACCGTCATACCTGCTGCCGTCAGGTTCTTCGAGGATTCCTCTGCCTTCGGGAAAGTCCGCTTCAAATGTCCCGGTATAACGTGATCCATCAACGTAATGCAGCTCACCTTCGCCATGCTTCAGGTTTTCTTTGAACTCTCCGACATACTTTCGCCCATCGGCATACTCAAGCGTTCCGCCGCCTGAATATTGGTCGGCGAGAAACGTCCCCTCGTACATATCGCCGTTTGCGTCTTCATAGACACCCGTGCCCTGTCTCATCCTTCCTGAAAATTCACCCCTATAAACAGAGCCGTCAGGATACAGGCGAACCCCCTGGCCCTGCGGTCTGCCGTTTCTGAACTCACCTTCATACCAGCTTCCGTCGGCGTAGACCAAACGTCCCGTGCCGTTAATCAGATTGTTCCGGAAGTCACCTTTGTATTCCCTGCCGTCCTTGAAAAAAAGAACACCTTTGCCATGAAACCTCCCAAAACTGAAATCACCGCGATATTGCGATGAATCGGGAAGGTTCAGCACGCCCTGCCCGTGGATGACTCCATCGGAGAACCGGCCGTTATAGACGCGGCCGTCGGGACTTGTAAGGGTTCCTTCCCCGCTGAACTTGCCATTGTCAAAAGATCCTTCATAAACGGTTCCGTCCTTGTATTTCAAAACACCGGCGCCGTTGATAATCCCTCTGGAAAAAGATCCTTCATAGACTCGACCGTCACCACCACGATAAACACCGGTACCATTCACGCAGTCACCCTGAAGGCACTCAGCACCGGCAATTTCACCAAGCACAGCAACGAGCAGCACTGTCAGAAACAAACTAATCGTCTTCATAGTATTATCGTCTCTTCTCCGGTTACCTTGTTTTACCTGCAGCATTCACCGTCGTTTTCCCTGTTCCGGACAGGTAATGCAATAACCGGTCGACAAGAAAAATCACGACAAGGGAGAACAATACCCTTCCAAAAAGTACGCCCCACAGCTTGCCGCCGATAGCCATCATTACCAGTGTATCCTCAATGAGCCCGTGACTCAAGCTCATCAGAGCCAGTGAGTTGAAGATCTCCCGTCGGTTCATCGCTGAGGTGGTTGTCTCACGGATAATCAGAGCACCGCCGAAACCAAGTCCCAGAATCATGCCAACCACGGTCACCGGGGCCGCACGCTCGGTCATGCCGAAAAGCGGCAGGACAGGCCTGAGCAGCACCTCAAGTAGTCGCACAAAGCCGATGATCCGCAAGAGATGCATTGCGGTCAATATACAGAAAATAACAGAAAATATAAGACCAAGATTGAAAATCTGAGATATCGCCCACTGGATGAGACTGCCGCCATCCGGGTTGCCGCTGAAAAAAAGCTGAACAGGTTCCTGCCAGATCCCGAAGTAACGACACATCAGGTTGAGAAGCATGCCATACGCCAGGGCGCTGAGAAGACGAAGGGTTGCAATCGGCAAAACCCCGGCACCCGCCTTTTTTGTTATGCTCAACTCCACCGGCAGCGAATGGGCGATCAGCATAGCTGAGCAAAGTACAGTCACCTGGCCGCTGCTCAGCGCCATTGTCGGGGCAAGTGAGGCAAAAACCGCGATTGCACTGTACGGTGTTGTAATCAGAGCCGTGGCCCAGACAATGCCAAGCGAACCGGGCAGTCCCATCAGCGCCATAACCGGCTCGAGCAGTTGACTGAGATAGCCGATCAGGCCCATCTCTTCAAGCAGTTTAGTAACAATGACAGCCGGAATGGTAATCTTGAAGAGCTCTTTACTGGTCCTTACAGTATCACTCCATAATTCTCTGAGGATACTGGTTTTAGTAATAGTTGCGGGGTGATTACTCATAAAGGTATTTCAGCAAACATCACCGCCGCCGGATCCGCCAAAGGTCTTGTTTGTTTTCACCATGTATAACTGGCAGGCAATTCCGGACGTTTCCTCGACGACAGCTGTCGGTATTTTTCTGCTTTTAAAACCAAGTGCTCGGCATCCATGCGGCGCATGCATGTCATGGGTAATATAATAATTGACGCAGCTCCTGCACACTGCAGATTTGCTGTTTTTTTCAGCCATTCCCTGCTCCCTCTGGAAAAGATGAGACCTTATGCACAATAACCACAGGGAGTAACCTGATGTGGCATGACCTGTATAGCGTGGAACTCATCAGGTACTGCTCTGCTCGGGTTCCAGTTTGGGATAATCAAAGAACAACAGGCGGCCGGTCCGGGGGCCGATATCTTTCCAGGTATCACCTGTAAAACTGATGGCGACAATACCGCTTGTCGGAATATTGACAATCCGTCTGCCGGTCAGCAATTCAGCAACTTCTGTTATTACATGGTTATGGCCTACAAGCGCCAGTGACTCCACCCCGGGGTCTGAGTGCCGGATAATTGAAAGCAGCGTTGCCGTACCTGCTTCGTAGATCGTTGTATCATACTTGATATCGTCACTGCTGTAGCCGATTTCGGCTGCAATACACACAGCGGTTTTGCGTGCCCGCCTGGCGCTGCTCGAAAGCAGCAGATCGAAATGGATTTTCCGGGCAGCCAGCCGCTGCCCCATGACAGGTGCATCCCTTTTCCCGCGTTTGTTGAGTGGTCGGTCAAAATCAGAGAGCTGTGAATCAGCCCAGCTTGATTTGGCATGGCGGATCAGATAGAGATGCTTCACGGTGCCAGCCTCCGCTGGTAAAGTTCCGACCAGAGACTCCTGTAGGCGACAGTGCCGGGGGTATCAACGCCGCCACCGGCACCGACCGGTTTACGATAAAGTCCCATTTTTTCAATTTCCGCACTATAGGGTATGTGATTTTCCATGAATATCGGGTGAGCCCCATACTTGTCCATAACCCCCCGGTGCATGGTTTTTCGTTGTTCGACCATTGAGAAAAAGGCACATATCTTTCTTTTTTCACAATCGACTTTTTTAAAGAGCTTCAGCAGCTGGCTCAAGGCCAGAACGGACAGGGTCGTCGGTACGACCGGCGTGACCACGCAGTCGGCGGCGACAATGATATTTTCGGAGAGCAGGGTAAGGTTGGGAGGGCAATCAAGGATGACAATGTCATACTCGCTTTCAAGCGGTTTGAGCAGCTTGTGGAGAATAAATCGGTTTTTCTCACGCTGTCCGCTCTTCAGGGCAATATCGAGGTTCCTGAAGGAAAAATGGGCAGGCAGCAGATCAAGACCGGTGTAGTCTGTCCCCCTGATAAACTGATAATAGGATCCGTTCAGCAAACGTGAGCGGTTAAATTTCTTTTTTGGCTTTATCCGGTAATAGTATGAAGCAGCTCCCTGGGAATCCATGTCGCACAGCAGTACACGGTGACCGGTACAATGTGCGGTATAGGCAAAATTAACTGATGAGGCAGTCTTGCCTACCCCGCCCTTGCTGCTGTATACGGCAAGAATTTTCATGGTTATTCCCTGATTAACTTCGTTGACCGGCAAGAATCGGTAAGCTGCTTGATGAGCCGCTTGTTTTCTTCTGTACGAAACGCTTCATATGTTGAATAAAAGGCGTTTTTTACCTGCTGCTGCTCGGTCTTCAGCCTGGTTATCAGGCTGCCGAGGGCTGCGGCCAGCAGGATGGTCTTTCTGTTTCGTCCATTCAGCTGTTCCAAGGTGTCATTGAGCATATCCATCTGGACGGACAGGTCATTGAAATCTCCGAGGCAGTCCTGGACGTTTTTCATGTGCTTCAGAAACAACTTGATCTCCCGCTCGGCATAAAACGGCCTGAAAAACTCAAGCAGATACCTGAATTTTTTTCCTCTTATTCTCAACGTGTGAAACTGTCCATCATCGCTCTGATCACTGATCTGGTCACCTTCTTTGACAAAACGATTAAACCGCTTCCGCACGATTTTGTTCACAAGATCCAGGCACACCTGTTTTCCTGGTCCCTGAAAAAGTTCGGACTGGGGATCACTGAGGAAACGTTTCCAGCTTTCAAGCAAATTCCGGTAACGTGTTGAGCAAAGGTTCTTTTTCAATTCTGTGAGATCGTCGGATCTTCTTGCGGCAAGATCGTCAAAGAAAAGATTCAGGCCATCACGCAGTGAGTGCGGCACGAGATTTCGGTAGACCTCTTTTTTCAGCAGGTAGACATCATTGTCTCTGAGTGGTCCCGTCACACTTCCAAGCCACTTGAACTCTGCCTCAAACACCCTGAGCTGTTCACGTGGTAACGATTTTCTCAAAAGTGACAACAGGGATCTGGTTCTGCGTACGGCAATTCGGAAATCATGAAGAAATTCGCTGTCAACATCAGAGCAGACCCCTTCATAATTTTTCTCCATGGCATCGACCAGATCAAGGCAGATTCTGGACACTGCTTCACCGACAGATACTGAGCGGTCAAGTTCCACATAAAATTTTGAGCCATAATCCAATGGCTTCCGGCCACTGGCAATACAACCCTGCACAAACAGCTCACTGTCTCCGGCACTATGCTGCAACTTAAGCGCATCGAGGATTGTCAGGATGTTTTCATATATTTTCTCATATCCCCGGACACTGGTAATAGTCAGATATTCAGGAAACTCAATTTCAGCACTGTCGGACAAGACCTTCTGGCTCGCCCGGGTAATCCAGGCGACTGTTTTTCTGTCACGGTTCAGCACCCTGAAATTACGCCTGTCATAACGAAGCGATAGCAGCGGGCACAGTGCCCTCATGTCGATACGTTTTTTCAACAGGGAGGCCATGTCGGAATCTTCAAAATCCCAGGCAAAAAGCCTGTCTTTTTTCCGGATAGCGGCAGAACAGCGCATAATTCCGCTAAATGTTCTGAGCGTTACCCTATTTCCCGATCTGGAGAACAGCAGCTTTTTCCGATACAGCCGCCAGTCAAAGGTATCGTAATACTGATCTTCTCCGGATTCCCTGTCGATCTCCTGCAGCTTGTGCCTGCGTGGCAGTCTCTTGAAGATCGAGTCGACTCGAGTCGGGTCGGCAACAAGGTAAGATCTGGTGAGAATGGGAAGCATGTCAGGACCTGTAATCGGCATTTATCTTGACGTAATCAACAGAAAAGTCACAGGTATGAACCTCCTCACAACCGGCACCGTCTTTTAAATCGATACACACTGCAAATTTTCTCTCCCTGATGACCCTGGTGGCGGCCTCCTCGGCTTCCACTCCGAGCGTTTTACCATTACGGACGATAACAACATCGCCAAAGGCAATATCGACTTTGTCGGGATTAAAACGCACCCCTGAGCGGCCTGCTGCAGCAATAATCCTGCCCCAGTTGGCATCCTCGCCAAAAAAAGCTGTCTTGACCAGGCTGGAATTGGCAACAGTCCGGGCGATAACTTCAGCATCTTTATCTTCTTTTGCACCGCATACCCTGACAGTAATACATTTGGTGGCCCCTTCCCCATCCATTACTATCATCAGTGCCAGTTCCTTCAGCATGTCCTCCAGGATATTTTGAAAAACTTCACAATCGGGATGATTGCGATCATCAATCCATGGATTCTCAGCTGCACCGTTCGCCATCACCAGCACCATATCATTGGTAGAGGTATCACCATCAACGGTAATACGGTTGAACGTCTGATCTACCGCCGATTTCAATGTTTCATTGAGTTCTGTAAAGCTGATACGGGCATCGGTCAGAACGAAGCAAAGCATGGTTGCCATGTCAGGCATGATCATTCCGGACCCTTTCGCCATCGCCATGAACTTAACCTCGCACCCCCCGATCTCGGCTGTCCGGTAAACAGTTTTTGAGATGGTGTCAGTGGTCATTATCGCTTTGGCAACGTCTTCAAATTTGTCTGGTTTCAAGCCATCGACGAGTGCCTGCATATGGTCCTCAAAGGCTTTGACATTGAGTGGCGCGCCGATCACCCCTGTCGAGGATACCTGCACCATCTCTTCTGAAATAGTGAGATAGCGAGCAACCAGCCTGCTCGTCTGCACTGCCGCAGCCATCCCCTCCTCGCCGGTGCAGGCGTTGGCGCAGCCGCTGTTGACGAGGATTGCCTGGGCCCGCCCCTGCTTGAGCCGCTCCATATCAAGAACAACCGGTGCCGCCTTGATCAGATTCGTTGTGAAGACACCGGCGGTAACGGCAGGAGCATCACTGTAGATGAGACCGAGGTCTGGTCTGTTCTGGTATTTAATACCGGCTGCAACCGCTGATAGAGAAAATCCGTTTATTATCATAATAAAATCCAGTACAATTAAATAATAGTATCAACTGTTTTCCTGCAGCACGGTCACATCCGGGAAGCAGTACGCATTGCCATTCAAAACCGCTGTTGATAACGGGTAATCACCGATTCCATATTGAGCAACGAACCGCTGTTTAAAAACTATTTTTCAACAGGATCGGACAATGGCATTAATTTACAGCAAAAACATATTCATGCAATGCTAGAAACCGATGATTTCTGAAGAATATCAATGGGCGTTCGGCATCATTCCAACGATCGTCCTTTTTACTGACCTGGCCATACGGATCGGCCTGTCAATCCGGGTTATCCTCAGAAAGCGCCCCCACGGCACGACCTTTGCCTGGTTAATCATTATTCTGCTCTTACCGTTTTTCGGAGCGCTTGTGTACCTTCTTTTCGGTGAAAACCGATTATCGGAAAAACGCGCTTCACGGGCACGTGACAACCAGAACCATTATCAGTACTGGCTCAATTCACTGAAAAAAAGAGCTCCGGTTAACTGGGAGTACATGAGCGATCGCTGCAATCCTCTCCACCGCCAGGCCGAAAAACTCATCGGCATCCCGGCTCTGAGCGGCAACAATCTGCAGATCATCGAAACACCCGATGAAATCATCGATGCAATAATCACCGACATTAACCGGGCCGTCTCAACCTGTCACCTGCAATTTTATATCTGGCACAAAGGCGGAAAAGTTGACGAGGTGGAGCGCGCATTGATCACGGCAGTTGAGCGAGGTGTTACCTGCAGGATACTTCTTGATGCAATCGGCAGTCGTGATTTTCTCAAAAGCCCGCAGGCCGAAGTGCTGAAGACCGCGGGCTTAAAAATTCGTGAATCGCTTCCCGCCGGCCTGATAAGTGCTGCATTCAAGCGGGTTGATATCCGCAACCACCGCAAAATTGTCGTTATTGATGGTGAGATCGCCTATACCGGCAGCCAGAACATGGTGGACCCACGATTTTTCAAACAGAATCACGGTGTCGGTCAGTGGATCGATATCATGGTCAGAATTACCGGTCCGGTGGTCGAAAGTATTGCCGGAACGTTTATCAGCGACTGGTTCCTTGAAGCACATGACAAGGGAGGCCGCACCGGAGATGTAGAAAAAGATGTGGCCAGCGTCAGGGATCAGGCCGATGTGCATATCATCGAGCCCACCGGCACAGTTCCGGTGCAGCTTGTTCCCTCCGGACCGGGACTGGTTCCCGACGCAATTCATAACCTGCTGCTGACCACCATATACTCCGCCGCCAAAGAACTGGTCCTGACCACTCCCTATTTTGTCCCGGATGAAGCCCTGCTGACCGCTCTCAGATCAGCTGCCCAGCGGGGCGTCGATGTCGTCCTCATCCTCCCTGAAAAAAACGATTCAATCCTTGTTCACTATGCAAGCCAGGCCCACTATCAAGAGCTTGCCGAATCGGGGGTGAAGATAATGCTCTTCCATGGAGGCCTTCTTCATTCAAAAACGATCACAGTTGACAGTGAATTTTCACTTATCGGCTCAGTAAACCTCGATATGCGCAGTTTCTGGCTGAACTTTGAGGCAACACTGTTCGTTTATGACCGTGGCTTTACCGGACTCCTGAAACAGCTGCAGAATAAATATCAGTTGAAATCGACGATTCTTGATCATAAAAAACTTGCAAAACGACCGGCAATCAGACGTTTCAAGGAAAACGTCGCACTGCTGATCGGCCCGCTTCTCTGATATGAGAATACTCTGCATCTCAGATATCCACGGAAACTATCCAGCGCTCAAGGCAGTTTCTGATCATTTCCAGGAATCCTTTGATCTGATCCTGAACGGTGGGGATACAACAGTATACGGCCCCTTTCCCAATGAAACGATACACTGGCTGCGCAAGAACTCTGCACTTTCGATACTCGGCAATACAGACCGCCATATACGTACCCTGATGAGTGGCCGCACGTTCAAAAAACCCGGCAAAGCCGAAAAGCGGTTGATGTACGGCTGGACTGTTGCAGAACTTGATCCCGAAAATAAAATCTGGCTCTGGAACCAGCCGCTTTACCGAACTGTCAGGATCGACCGGGCTGCCTCCCCGCTCAAAAAAGATCTGTTACTTGGCATGTACCATGGAAGCCCCGACGACCCTGACGAATTCCTCTTCGCCGATACCCCGGAAAAGAGGTTCAGAGCGATTGCCGACAAAAATCATCATCACATCATTACCGTCGGCCACAGCCATTCTCCCTTTCATAAAAAAATCGGCGGCATCCACTTCGTCAACCCGGGAAGCACCGGCAGAATGCTTGACGGCAACCCCCAGGCAAGCTGTGCGCTTATCACACTTGGTACAGCGGTTAAGGTTGAACATTTCCGCATACCGTATCCGGTTGAACTCGTCATTGAAAAGCTCGATGAACAGCGGCTACCACTCCTTTACCAGGAGATGTACCGGCTCGGCAGAAAACTTAACTGATTTTTTTCAGGAAATCAGGATTATTCAATACAGCGGCAGAGCGACACCAGGCCCAACCACAAAAACTACCCTCATGAAAAGCAAAAAAGAGCAGAAATCAAAAAGTGGCAGAGACAAAAAACGGGAAACACTTCCGCTCAGGGATGTAATCCAGGATATCAGCCCCGAAATCTCCGGTAAAAGATCTTCCCAGAAAATCAGGAAATTGTACCAGGTTCTCAAAAAAGAGGACCGGGAGCAGATTGTCACTGCCGCGCTTTTAAAATTTTACGATAGCGAGGAGCTGAAACCCTACCAGGCAGAACTTATCAAGATGCAGAATCACCTGGAGCGACAGGGAAAAAAAATGATCATCCTCTTCGACGGCCGGGATGCCTCCGGGAAAGGGGGGACCATCAGGAGGGTTACCCGCTACATGAATGAAAAACGCTACAGAGTGGTTGCGCTCGGCAAACCCAATGAGACGCAAAAGACAGAATTACACATGAAGCGATATATCGAACAGTTTCCACACGCAGGAGAAATTGTTCTTTTTGACCGGAGCTGGTACAATCGGGCTATGGTTGAACCGGTGATGGGATTCTGCACCGATGCCCAGTACCATCGTTTTTTAAAAAAAGTAACCTCTTACGAGGAGAACTTTATCCTTGATGCCGGCAAGACAATCCTGCTCAAACTGTACTTCTCCGTATCGAAAGAAGAACAGGCACGCAGGTTTGAGCGACGTCAAAATGACCCTCTGCGACAGTGGAAACTCAGCGAGGTCGACCTTCAGGCCCAGGACCTCTGGGATGAATTTACCGAGAAGAAAAAGGTCCTGCTGCAGAAAACGCACACCAGCAATTCAAAGTGGTGGGTTGTCCGCTCCGATGACAAACACCTTGCCCGCAGGGAAACAATGAAACTTCTGCTCTCCTCGGTAAAATATCTCGGCAGAAGCCGCACACTTGATTTCGAACCTGATCCGGACGTTGTTATTCCCGGTGACAGGGAACTCAAGATAATGAAAATGCAGCAGAAGAAATTTGGAACGCCCTTGCGATAGCTATTTATACCCTTTAAATTAAAAAGAATCAGGCGGTGAGACAATGGCCAAAAACCAAAACAAGAAGGAAAACGACTCAGACAAAAAAGCTGTCGACAAGACCAAACTATTTGAATTGACCGCACTGAGAAATATCGATGCCAAAGAGTCAAAGGAAAGGACACCGATCTGGATAAAAAACTGGCACCTGGCCTACGAAATAGAACTGAGGAAACTGCAGGTCGAACTGATGAAACTGCAGAGAAGCATGAAGATCAAGGGTACCAGGATGCTGCTTATCTTTGAGGGAAGGGATGCGGCCGGCAAAGGGGGCACGATCAAACGCTTTACCGCCCATCTCAACCCCCGCAATACCCGTATTGTAGCACTCATTAAACCCAATGAAACAGAATCAACCCAGTGGTATTTTCAACGCTATATCAGCCAGCTGCCGGCGGCCGGCGAAATGGTGTTTTTTGACCGCAGCTGGTATAACCGTGCCATGGTAGAACCGGTTATGGGGTTCTGTTCGGACGAGCAGAACAAACGATTTCTCAAAGACGCCCCGTTGCTGGAAGAACTGCTTGTCAAGGACGGGATTAAGGTTTTCAAATTTTATTTTTCGGTTTCCAAGCAGGAGCAGAAAGATCGATTTGAGTCACGTAAAAATGACATCCTCAAACAGTATAAGCTCTCACCCGTTGACAATCTTGCCCAGGAATACTGGGACCAGTACTCATTGAGAAAATTCCAGATGCTGCAGGAAACAAACCGGACCCTGTCACCATGGACAATCATCCGCTCCGACAACAAGAAACTGGCACGCCTGAACACGATCAAACACGTTCTGGCCAAGATGGATTATGACGATAAGCTGCCGGAGGAAGAATTAACTACCGACCCGAACATCGTCGTCTCTGGTATCGATGAACTCAAACATATGGAAGAGCACCTGATGGAACCGGAAAAACTGCATGGTTGATCGCTGACCTTAAGCAGTCGAAGTCAAAACCGTTTCATCTGGATATACCATGTTAACCGTGTACCGTTTTCGGGCCGGTCTCATCGGCAAAATATAGCTCTTCTCTGGTTGTCATCAGGTTAAATGTATTGATAAACCGGCATACGCCGGGCGTTAATGAGCTGTTTTGCAGATACCCCTCAATTGTTCAGGCACTGCATGAAGCGCCCTTCAACCTAAAAATCAGGCTGTGACATCCATGACTGAACGGCTCTACCTGTCAGGAGAAGATCTGTCGCTTTTTGCTGAGGTGCTGACATCCTTCAACGAAATTCTTGATTTAGATGAAATGCTGGCAACGATCTTCAGGAAGATGAAACCTGTCTTCAATATCGAAGGAGCGTCGATAGCATTACATGACAAGGTTAACAGGGAATTCTACTTCTATCGCGCCATCGAGGATATGGACGGTGCCGGAAAGCAGGATAATAGCCCTCTGAGGTTCCCTGATCACAGAGGAATTGCCGGCTGGGTAAAAGAACATGACAGTGCCGTCATTATCAACGATGTGCAGGCGGATGAGCGGGTCTATAATATTCAGGGCATTGACTCGGACTTTCTCACCAGGTCAATGATCTGTGTTCCTCTGAGAACCAGGAAAGGGTTTTCCGGCGTTTTTTATGCCCTCAACAAACAATCGGGTAGTTTTATCGAAAGAGACATGAAACTGCTTGAGATAATGTCGGGAACCATTGCCGTATCGCTGGAAAACGGTCGTTTATACGGTGAACTGAAAGATCATCTTCATACCCTAGAACAGGAGAGACATCTCCTGCTCTCACAGGCCCGTGAAAAAGCAGGTTTCAGCGAGATTATCGGTTCAAGCCCGCCGATACGCCGTATGTTTGCACTCATGGACAAAGTGATCGCCATACCGACCACTGTACTGATCCGGGGAGAAACCGGTACGGGTAAAGAGTTGATAGCCAGGGTTATCCACTATAACGGTCCGCTCAGTGACAAGGCTTTTATCGCCGAAAATTGTGCAGCCCTTCCTGAAAATCTGCTTGAAAGTGAGTTGTTCGGTTATGTCAAAGGTGCATTTACCGGTGCAGTCTCCGACAAGAAAGGATTGTTCGAGATTGCCGACGGTGGCACAATATTCCTCGATGAAATTGGAGAAATGTCCTTGCCGATGCAGGTAAAACTTCTCCGTGTTCTCCAGGAGGGTCAGTTCAGACCTGTCGGCGGTCAGCAGACGAAGCAGGTCAATGTCCGTCTCATCGCTTCCACGAATCGAAATCTTACAGAAGAAATCAGCAGAGGGAACTTCAGGGAAGACCTCTATTACCGGATCAATGTCTTCGAAATCATTTCTCCTCCGCTGAGAGAGCGCAGAGATGACATCGTGCATCTGGCCAGCCATTTTTTGGAGAAGTTTGCACAAAAATATCAAAAACCTGTTCCCGGAATTTCTCCGCACACCATGGATCTGCTGACACGCTACAACTGGCCTGGCAATGTCAGGGAGCTGGAGAACGAGATGGAACGCGCGATTACCATGGCTGCCGGCAGAACGTTCATCTCTCCGGATCTGCTTTCCGATAAAATCAGTCCCCGCGGCGCTACCGGCTCCTCCGGCGCAGCCGAGCATTTTTCCGGAACATTGAAAGAAGAAGTGCGGCACCTGGAACAGAAAATGATTTTTGAGGCTCTTGAAAATACCCGGGGCAACCGCTCGCTCGCCGCGAAGATACTTGGCCTGTCCCGGCAGGGATTATTGAACAAAATAGCCGCCTACGATGTGAATCTCAAATAAAGACGCCCGGGCAGATATGAAGCATGTCATATATGCACTGCTTTTCAGTCTCATCACTTCAGTCCTGGGAACCCTGCTGCTGATATCTCCGACCGGGAGGCATTTGGAGGAGAACCTTGGCCTTGCAGTTTTGTTCAAACTTCGCGGCCGTAGCCAAGCTCCAGACAATGTCGTCATTATCAACATTGACGAAGTACCTGCCACTCACCCTGGTTTTTCAAGGTCCCCCGACAAACGTTCCCGCTCTGATTATGCTGAGTTGGTCCGCAGGCTGAACAATCTTGGAGCTGCTGCCATTGTCTTTGATGTTCACTTCGCTGAAAACAGGGAAGCGACCGAGGACTTTTTACTTGCCCGGGAAATCCGCCAGGCTGGAAATGTAATTCTTGTGGAAAAGCTCGTTCGGCATACCCTTGAATCCAGAACAAATTCTCGTGACAATACTGCGGCAGTTGAGGCAGTTGAAGTGGAACAACTGATTCCACCGATTCAGATTCTGGCAGAATCCGCGCGTGCCCTTGCACCGTTTCCCCTTCCGAAAGTTCCGATACGTATCAACCAGGCCTGGACGTTCACCTCCATGGGTGATATCCCCACCCTTCCGGTCGCCGCATTGCAGGTACACGCGCTCAAGCGCTCTAAAAATTTTTTTACCTGCCTGCAGCAATACTCCCCTGCCGGGTTTATCAATCTTCCGGTTTCAATCGACCAGACCCTTGCAGAATCAGGTCTGGTAGAGGCAATGCGCCAGACACGTGGAATTCTCCAGCATTCTGCCCCATTTAAGATTCCGCAAAATTCACCGTCTGCATTGTGCAGCGCACAGACCCCTGAGGATCTTCAGATTATCCAGGCTCTGGTAGACGTCTATACCGGGGGAAACGACATGTATATCAACTATTACGGGCCCCCGGCGACTCTGACGACATACTCGTTTGACGATATGCTCTCAGCGCGCACCAGCATGTTATCTGTGAATAATCGTATCAATGACGCTGTTGTTTTTGTTGGAGCCGCCCGGGCCTCATGGTCGGAGCAGAAAGATGGCTTTTTCACCGTTTTTACACAATCTGACGGGCTTGACCTGAGCGGTGTCGAGGTGGCCGCGACTATATTTTCCAATCTCATGGATAACCGTCCTCTGAGACCGTTACACCCTCTGCCAAGTGTTCTGATTTTGTCGACCATAGCTACCCTGGCCTGCCTGTCGAGCGTTCTGTTCTCTCCGCTGGTTGCACTCTATACCCTGGCAGGCATAATCAGCTGCTCTCTTGTTGTCATGTGTTTTTTCTTTTCAATGAACGGCATCTGGTCACCGGTTATTATCCCGCTTACCGTGATACCAGTCGGGGCATACTTCAGCGGCAGTTCCTATAAATACCTGCAGTCACGGCGCGAGCGAAAACATGTACAAAAAGCCCTGAACCTCTATCTGCCTGCCAACGTTGTCGAAGAAATCTCGCGCGACCCCTCTTTTATCAAAACAGCAGACCGCAGAGTCCACGGTATCTGTCTTCTCAGCGATGCCGTCAATTACACCTCTCTTTCCGAACGACTGTCCCCGGAAGAGCTCAGTTCCTTGATGAAACGCTATTTTCGAGTCATATTCAGACAGGTCAACAATAATGATGGGGTCGTGACAAACATGATTGGGGATACCATGCTTGCCATGTGGCCTTCACCCCAACCTCACATAGGATTGAATGAAAAAGCCTGCCGAGCAGCCCTGC
Source organism: Desulfocapsaceae bacterium (assembly GCA_963675545.2). GTDB lineage: Bacteria > Desulfobacterota > Desulfobulbia > Desulfobulbales > Desulfocapsaceae > MADRE3. The sequence goes on along the minus strand of CAXXRX010000002.1, from coordinate 3,872,752 downwards.
ACATCCTCTCGGCAAGCGAAGCGTTCAACCGCAATAACCCGGATCAGGCACTGCCGACACGGCTTGGGCTGCATTCAGGATATCTTTTGATGGGCAATATTGGTGCGGAGGGCCACTATGAATATGCTCCGGTCGGAGATATCGTTAACACGGCTTCACGCATTGAAGGATTAAACAAGCTGCTGGGTACCTGGATCCTTGCATCCGGAGAAACAATAGAGCAGATAAACGGTGTTGCCAGCCGTTTTATGGGAACATTTCTGCTCAGTGGAAAAAGCAACCCGGTTACCATCTACCAGCTTCTGCCGGAAAAAATGGACATCACTTCAGCGGATGAACGTGTGCACTGCGAACTGTTCCCTGAAGCTCTCGATCTATTCCAGAAAAGAAAATGGGCAGAAGCCGGTATGACCCTGCAGCAGTGCCTTGATCTGCAACCGAACGACGGCCCTTCACGTTTTTACAGAGAACTCTGCAGATTCTACCAGCGGAAACCGCCGGCAGCAGAATGGCAGGGCATTATCTCTGTGAGTAAATAACCTCTGGAACCGCTATTCTCAAATCAGCCGATCCGATACCATCTGCCGCCTATCTTTACCCACGTTGGGTTTACCGAATATACCTTCATTACCAGGTCATCTTCCGTTAGTTCAGGCGGCTGCTCATCCTGGCCGGTGATACGTCTGTTATCATTACTCATAACTATCGGCTCCCCATGATTGTCATAGCCCTTGAACTTGAACTTTTTACTTTTTCGTTGCATTTTAGTTTCTCCTTTTAGCTTGTTCACCATGTTCTCGGATGATCATCACCGAGCACTACCCGCCTAAATGGTCGATCAGTTATCAGTTTCCTTGCCGTAGCGCATTTATGTGCCGGTATGAAAACCTATAAGGCAATTGTCAAACTCAGAAACAGCTGCTGTTCCGACAAAAAACGAGGGTTAGCAGGATCAGTGTCAAGAAACCGGAAGCCCTCGTCAAACAGATTTTTTACACCAAGACCCAGCGTTCCGAAGCGTTTCGGCAGACGATACGTAAACTCAAGATCAACAATCCAGAACTGTTCAGTGTCACGGCTAAAACCAGTGAATGTCGACCCAAAATCTCCCGTTTGATCCACATAATGCGCCTGAATCCTGGAGCTGATACCTGATGGATGGAAAAAGTGAATCTTTGGAGTGAGCCGATGGGTCGTCAGGCTCTTTATTTCCTGCGGCCCCTCCCACTGATCGTGAGTAAACTGCTCATAATAGTATTCCAGGCCAGCTGTGAACCAGGTAGCGGGAGCCCAGTAGAGATACGCAGAACCGACATCTTCCTGCCATTCATCCTCGACCTGTACAGGCACTCCGGTGGGATCTGCAACCCAGGTAAAGGGCACATCAAGATCCCGGTGGAAAAACTGCAGTCCGGCAAAGACATTGTCCTTGAAGCTGTGGTCAATACCGGCAGCATAGGTCCAGGCTGACGTTGCTGGAAAATCATCAAAGAACTGGTTAAAACCGGCAACATGAGTTGGTTCGATCGTCTGAGCGTACACAAGTCTTCTCTGTAACGTCCTGAAGACCGCTCCCCGCAACAGTGTGGATTTTACTGGCTGCCAGCTGATACCGAGTTTCGGGTTCACCTGTTCACGGTCCTTGACCGGGCTGTCGAGAAGGTCGCCTCCCAGACCAAGGGTTGCAGTCAGCTGATGCGACAGATCGATTTGCGCGTAACTATAAATAGTTGCATGCTCGGTCGTACTGTCCTCTTCGATCAGACTGCCTATGGGTACCCCAAGAGACACACTGCTGGTTTCATCTGAAGATATATATCCTGAACCACTCTGGAGATTGACTCGACGACCGGTGTAAACATGCTGTATCTCGGCCATAGTGCTGTCAGTCGTATTAGCGATATCAACAGAAACACCGAATTCTTCAATTCCGCCGGCGCTGTTGTCGCTGGTGCTCAGGATAGCCGTTGCGAGCAGCGTTGAATGAGGCTGGAAATCATGTCTGATACCAACACGAAGGCTTTTTTCTTCGTCAGACTGGCGAATGGTTGGGCTAAAATCAGTCGGTTCGAATGAAAACAGGGTGTCCCCAAAGGTACTGTCCTTGAACCGAAATTCCGACATCAGGCTCGTTCGCGGTGAAAGCATGCCTTGAAGATAGACGTTATAGATAGTGTTCTCTGTGTCATTGTTTTCCCGGATACCATCCGTACGGTAGTAATACTGTCCAAGGCTGTAGGACAAGTTGTCCCAGACTGCTGAGTGAATCAGCTCGTCGCCGAGACTGTCGTTGCTTCCGGCTATGCCGCTCACCTGCAGGGCAAGCCTGTTCCTGAGAAAAAGCGGATTGTATTCATTGTATGAGGCCCGGCCGGGACCGGCGCCGTCAAGGATTGTCAGATTGCTCTCGGCAAGCTGCGGCTGTACGGGTGAAATATTGATCGGCTGCAGGAGCTGAGCCTGCAGCAGCTCGCTGACCTGGGCAATTTCGTGTCGTGGCAGGATCCGGTAGCTGTCGGCAAGAAAGCGATGGGCTGAAAAGTTTCCCGGATTGGCTGAGACCGACTTCCACCCTTCAGTGAGTGCCAGCCGCTGAAATCCGAGGTCATGAAATAATCGGCCCAGACTTGAACTTCGCGCAGCCAGATCGTCGTCCAGCAAGAAACGAGAGCGAAAGACTGCTCTGTTGTCGTTGAGTTCTATTGATTTCTGCAGGTCATACAGTGCCTCCACCGGGCGATTGACCGTTTGTTTGCGAATGGCATCATAGAACCAGGGGGTCGGGTCTGCTGGGTCAAGTTCTCTGGCTATCAGGTATTGACGGTGAGATTGGCCGTCTCGTTTCTCTTCATAATACGCCTTGCCGAGATAACTGCGGATCATGGAATTGCCGGGATCAAGGGCTGCCGCGATCTCGATTTCCGCTCTCCCCGCGATAAGATCACCGTTCCTGATATACGCCAGCCCCATGCCGAGCCGGGCAAGAGGAAGGGCCTGATCAAGCACAATAGCCTGTCTGAAGGATGATTCGGCCTTCTCTGTTTCCATCCCGGCCAGTTGAACAAATCCGAGAACTGCATGGACCCTGCCGATGTTTGACGATAGTTTTACTGCCTCCAAGGCTGTATCCAAGGCTTTCTCAAGCTCTCCGACAGATAATTGAAGTTCGGCCAGCCGCGTTAAAACCTGGGCATCTCCAGGGTTTTTCCCGGCAGTTTCTTGGAGGATTCTCAATGCCCGCTCGATCTTAAAATCGGCTTGCTCTGTATAAGAAAGCGCGAGACCTGCAACAGCTGAACCTGGAGAAAGATCAAAAGCCCGTTGAGCAAGCTCACGCGCATCTTCTTTGTTATTCTGGACTACTGCAATGATCGACAAAAAGGCAAGAGCTTCAGAATTTTGCTGATCATCTTTAAGAACTTCAGTCAGAATCCTTTTTGCCTCAGCAACCCTGCCTGTTGTCAGGTAATCATCAACCGTGCGGAGAAAACCGGTAGCTTCCGGGTCTACACCTGGAAGAGTTGGGTCAAGAAGAGATGGATAATACAGGGTCCACTGGACAGCATCACGGGGAGCGATAACAGCCGCATAGGAAGGCGCAGTCTGAGCGGTTGCCGATGCTGACTGACCGCTGGAAAGCTCCAGCGCTCCACGTGCATTTTCTGCCCTGACATGGCCCTCAAATACAGTGATTACAGACTGCCGATCATCTGCGTTCACGAGAAACTCTGTTCCCTCGACGATACCATTTACATAGGGGGTTATAACCTTCAGAGAACGTGGTCGGTGGCTGAATATGTGCAGAACACCGTTGACAAGATCGAGCAGGGAGACTTTTCCCTTCTCTGATCTGAAATTGAGTGTGCTGTTCTGATCAACTCTGATGACTGTCTCGTTGTCCAGAGTCACCGCAGCACGGCCTCCTGCTCCGACCTTCAGGATGTCTCCGGCGCAGAACCTGTCATTTAATTGCACAGGCTGCCAGCGGGTTTTTCCTGCCTGCCGGGATTGTGCATCCCCCTGAATGGAAACGAGTGTTCCAACAGGATCACTACAATAATCAGCGGCAGAAGCCAGGTTCCCGTCATAGATTATAATAGTGGATAAAAGAACAACTTGAATCAGGAAAAAAATTGAACGGTAGTACACGACTCCCCCTTCATTTTTACACGCTTTGATTCTATATTCCGGATGTACGGATGGTCCTTGAACCGACTGATCCCCTGTCGTTACTGTCAGTATAGATATGGAATCAGTTAATGGTTATTGATATGTGATAGTAAAACATTCCTCCCAAGGAAGTAGAAAACAAGAAAACCTAACTCGTTAAAGGGCCGATATTGTCAGTAGTAACCCTCCTCCAGGCACGTTGCAAGCATTTTTATTCACGATGGTGCTATCACCTGAAAACTGTCAGGAAAACTGATCATAGAGCTATGACGAATTGGAAGAAACAGGTTACAGAAGATATTACATGCTCAGTTAGCGTATAGGGAATGCAGGCAAGGGGGAGAACTGAAGGGAGTCAGTTCTCCCCGTCAGCCGGAAAATGGTTGATATGGCATGCTTACTGGTTTTTTCCAGCTGCAGGACGGAACATTCGGGTGACGCTTTTCAATGGCCGGTTGATCAGCGCCACCCAGGGGGAACTCAGGCTGTAGCTGCCTCGCCAACTTCTGCCTCTCTTTTTTCTTGTTCACCCGCTGTCTTAAAAATTGAAAGGAAAAATGAAGCTATTGCCCAGAAAACCGTCAAACACAATGGAATGACGATGAAGAGGACGACAGGAATAAACCACATGACCACAACAACTTGATCCAATCCATTCATTGTAATACCCCCTGATTTTTTGTTTTAACTGCTGTTTCTGGTTTTCGCTCGGCCGGAAATTGTTAACCGTTGTAAAGAACCTATCGAAATCCTCGGTTCTTTTTACTGCTGTCAGAATGTCTATTGCGAAGAGGGTGCCAGAAGCAAGAATGTCATATATTTATTTGATGAAGTGATCTATATAAATGATATTATTTGATTAAAAAGCTTTGCTGAAAAATTATCAGAAGAACTTCAGCAGATCGGAGGTTCGACGCTGTGTCAAGGAGATAGACACTCTATGCTACTTGTGTAAAGTTGTTGTACACAGTTGTTGAATGATCTGGAAAGAAAAAGCGGGGAAGGTTTCTGTGAAGAAACAGCTCGTAAAAGGTACGCTGTTTTCAGGCCATATGCAGGATCCGGCCGAATCTGCTGAAGACCTGTTTCTCAGGGCCGGTTCACTCGTTATCCTGCACCCTTACTGTCTTTTCAGTACACCGCGGTAAATTTCAGACCCGTCCGCAGCATTTCTTGTATTTTTTTCCTGATCCACAGGGGCAGGGAGCATTTCTACCAATTTTCTCGCTCTCGCGTTTGATCGGTACGGCGGGTTTCGCCTCTTCTCCTGCAGCCCCCTTATTCATTCTCATTTCCTGCTCCTGACGCTGGCGCCGCTCTTCTTCAAGCCGTTCGACCTCGTCTTCCCGGACAACTCGAACACGCATCAGGTTGCTGATTGTCTGAAACTTGACAGTCTCTATCATGTTCGTGAACAGGTTGAACCCTTCCTTCTTGTATTCATTTAACGGGTTCTTCTGTCCATATCCGCGCAGACCGATCCCCTCTTTCAGGTGATCCATCGCCAGCAGATGCTCTTTCCAGTGATTGTCGACCATCTGCAACAGGATAATACGTTCAATCTGGCGCTGAGTGTTGACACCATTGGCTTCCTCCTGGGCAGCAAGGGCCTGCCGTGACACCTCCATCAGCTTTTCTCTTAAGGTATCCCTGGTACTGGCGTTTTGCTCACCGTCGGTCCACACAACGTTTCGATTGAAAATCTCAACCATTCTCTCATCGCATCTTTGCCAGTCCCAGTCCTCGGCCGAACGCCTGTCGTCCGCCACTTCATCTAAAACGGAATCAATCAGCTCTTCAGTCATGTCCTGCAGGACATTGGTCAGGTTATCTCCGGAAAGGACTTCACGCCTCTGGCGGTAGATGATTTCCCGCTGTTTGTTCATCACGTCGTCATATTCGAGAAGATGCTTACGAATATCAAAATGATGTCCTTCAACCTTGCGCTGGGCATTCTCGATTGCCCGGGTGATCATCGTGTGCTCGATCGGCTCATCTTCTTCCATGCCGAGCTTGTCCATAATTCCTGAAATGCGGCCTGAACCGAATATTCTCAGCAGGTCATCCTCGAGTGACAGGAAAAACCTGGATGAACCGGGATCCCCCTGTCTTCCGGAACGTCCGCGCAGCTGATTGTCGATCCTGCGGGATTCATGCCGTGAGGTACCGAGTATGTGAAGGCCACCCACCTCGACAACTCCGGTCCCAAGCTTTATATCGGTTCCCCTTCCCGCCATGTTGGTGGCAATCGTCACCTTGCCGAGGCCTCCGGCCTGGGCGATTATCTCTGCCTCACGCTCATGGTGTTTGGCATTCAACACTTCATGGGGAACTTTTTCCTTTTTGAGCAGGCGGGAAATTTTTTCGGATACGTCTATTGAAATCGTACCGACAAGGAGCGGTTGTCCTTTTTCGTGCTTTTCTTTTATCTCTTCGATGATGGCTCGATACTTGGCCTTCTCATTCTTGTAGATAACGTCTGCATAATCAACCCGGACCATCGGCATGTGGGTGGGCATGACGACGACATCAAGGTTATATATCTTCTTGAATTCCGGGGCTTCGGTGTCAGCAGTACCGGTCATGCCGGCAAGCTTGTCGTACATCCTGAAATAGTTCTGGAAAGTGATTGAGGCAAGTGTCTGGTTTTCCCGCTCTATCTTGACGTTTTCCTTGGCCTCAAGCGCCTGGTGCAGGCCATCGCTGTAGCGCCTTCCCTCCATGGTACGCCCGGTAAATTCATCGACAATGACCACCTGGCCGTCTTTGACGATATAATCAACATCACGCTGAAAAACAACATGCGCTTTTAACGACTGATTCAAATGATGCAGGTACTCGATATTATTCGGATCATAGAGATTTTCGACCTTGAGCAAATGCTCACCGAGCGCGATCCCCTCTTCATTGAGGGATACCTGCCGCGATTTTTCATCGACAAGATAGTGAACATCCCGCTTGAATTTACCCATGATCTTGTCAACGTTCTTGTACAACTCGGTTGAAACGTCAGCCGGACCGGATATGATCAATGGAGTCCTGGCCTCGTCAATCAGAATTGAATCGACTTCGTCGACTATCGCGTAATTAAAATCCCGCTGGCAATAATCTTCCAGCTCGAATTTCATGTTGTCGCGCAGATAATCAAAGCCGAACTCATTATTGGTGCCATAGGTGACATCATCACGATATGCTATCCGCCGCTCGGGGTCATCCATGCCGTGGACAATACGGCCGACGCTCAAGCCCAGGGCGCGATAAACCTGCCCCATCCACTCGGCATCGCGGCTGGCAAGATAATCGTTTACGGTAACCACATGGACCCCTCTGCCGGTGAGACTGTTGAGGTATACCGCCAGGGTCGAGGTCAGCGTTTTTCCTTCACCTGTCTTCATTTCGGCAATCATACCCTGGTGCAGGACGATGCCGCCGAGAAGCTGTACATCAAAATGCCGCTCACCAAGGATTCTCCTGGATGCCTCCCTGATAACCGCAAAAGATTCAGGCAGCAGATCATCGAGCGGTTCTCCCTTGTCGATACGCTCCCTGAACTCAACTGTTTTGGCTGCCAGTGCCTGATCGTCAAGCGGTTGAACCGATGGTTCAAGCTCATTAATTCGATTGACCAGCGGCTGAATCTGTTTCAGGTACCGTTCGTTTTTACTGCCGAAAACCTTGGTAAGGACTTTTCCTATCATGATGTCATCTAAATTTCAGGTGGAAGATTATGTACATATAACGCATCGCACAGTAAGCATGATATCAGCATGTTCAACTCGAAGTCACGAAATAATCGAGGAGAAACTCCTCTCAGGCAGGTAATACGGGCGCCTCATACATCAATGCTTCCTCGTCACAGTCGGGAAACATGACGCAGTTAATACAGTCCGCCCAGATTTTGTGAGGGAGTTCCTTTTTATCGATATCGGCAAACCCCTGCTTTCTAAAGAACTCGGGCTGGTAGGTCAGGGTAAAGACACGCGTTATCCCAAGTTGAGCTGCCTCGGTCAGACAATGTCCAACCAACGCACGACCGATGCCTGTTCCACACGATTCTTCGGAAACCGCAAGGGACCTGATTTCTGCAAGGTTTTCCCAGCAGATATGCAGAGAGCAGGCACCGGACAACGCACCGTTCTGTTGTTCATAAACGATAAAATCACGCAAATGATCGTAGAGAGAACTTATAGATCGACCAAGAAGCAATTTTTTACCTGCATAGTACTGGAGGAGTGAGTGGATCTGTCTCACGTCCTCCATTCGTGCTTTTCTAATCATAGATACCTTATAACAATATTTTACATTTAATACTTAACGTAGAACATCATGGTTTTGTTTTTTTTTGGGCCTCGAGATGAACAACCGGTTCTTCGTGTCTCACCGTGCCGGCATCAAACTCGGCTGTCAACGGCTTTGACGGTCGCAGCAACGATTGTCCGGTCCACACGCCAAGGAGAAACATCCAGAGAAAAATACAGAAACAGACAATGGCGATTCCGCCAATACCACTGCGGGTCAATTCAAATTTAATTTTGGCACTTGGTCGTTTCCGTGCGGCCATAGGCTACATTTTTTCAGGGGCACTCAGCCCGACAATATTCAAACCGTTACAAAAAACAGTCCTGAGCGCCTCGACAAGACAGAGCCGTGCCCTGGTCAACGCTCTATCCTCAGTAATTACCTTGTGTTTATTATAATAGCTATGAAAATGACCGGCGAGCTCCATCAGGTAGAAGATGACGCGGTGAGGAGCCAGTTCCACGGCCGCTCCTTCAATCAGGGCTGGAAACCCTGCTATAGCCTTGAGCAGCGTAATTTCTTCTTCTTCAACAAGCAGGCCGCTGTCAATCTCTGCAAAAGGCAGTGGGCCGACTGATTTTTCGACGGCCTGGCTCAGGATAGAACAGAGCCTGGCGTGACCGTACTGAACATAATAGACCGGATTCTCCTGGCTCTCCCTGGTAGCCAGATCGAGGTCAAACTCAAGTTGGCTGTCAGGTTTGCGCATCATGAAGAAAAAGCGCGCCACATCGGTACCAACTTCGTCCAGCAATTCATCAACGGTAACAAACGTCGCCTTGCGGGTCGACATCTTTACCTGTTTCCCTTCACGCATCAGGGTGACAAACTGGTGAAGGACAACGGTGACCTTTGAACAATCGTAGCCCAGCGCGGTAACACCGGCCATCACATCGGGAACGGTGGCAATATGATCAGAGCCGAAGATATCGATCAGCCAGTCAAAGTTGCGTCTAAATTTTTCACGATGGTAGGCAATATCCGGCAGCCGATAGGTCGGTTCCCCACTGGATTTGATAATGACGCGATCTTTTTCCTGGCCATATTCACTGGTCTTGAACCAGGTTGCCCCATCTTTTTCATATACCAGTCCTTTCTCCCGCAACTCACTGACAACTGCATCGATATGGCCGTCATCGTAAAGGGAGCGCTCGTTAAAATAATTGTCGAAGACAATTCCCATTCTCTTCAGGGTCGATGAGATATCCTTAAATATCTCTTCTTCGGCTTTGCTGGTAAACGGGGCAGGATCTGCTGTTGAAGCCAGACTGTCTCCGACATCGGCAACAAGAGAACGGGCAATATCAATGATATACTCGCCCTGATAGCCGTCTTCAGGAAACTCAGCGTGCACGCCGCAAAGCTCAAGATACCTGGCCTGTACCGACTCGCCGAGAACGCGCATCTGTCTGCCGGCATTATTATAGTAATACTCCCTGTAAACCTCATGCCCTGTCGCTTCGAGCAGCCGTGCTATGGAGTCACCGAGAATAGCCTGGCGTCCGTGGCCCACAGATAACGGTCCGGTAGGGTTGGCGCTGACAAATTCAACCATCACGCGCCTGCCATGGCCGATATCTGAGCAACCGAATTTTTCCGCCAGACCTTCAACGACTCCGGGTATCTCCTGCCACCTGCTCTTTTTGATTGTTATATTAACAAACCCGGGTCCGGCTATATCGAGGGCTGCAATAATATGTTGTTCCTGCTGGAGCATGGAGACAAACTGTGCGGCGATTTCACGGGGATTACGTTTTTCTATGCCGGCAATAACTAGAGCGATATTGGTCGAGAAATCACCCTGTTTTTCGTGTTTTGGTACTTCGACGGTATATTTACCACGGGCATTGTCCGACCAGGCCGCTTCCTTGACGCCCCGGGCAAAGCAATCATCTAGTATTTCTTTTATTACAGATCTGATCATGGTCTTACACAAAAACTCTTTCGTTATTATTTCCCAGTGAGCAGAGAATTTCGTAGTTGACGGTAGCAGCCCAGTCACCTATCTCGTCTGCATCAATGGTCTCGTTTCCCTGGGAACCAAGGAGTACAACTTCATCCCCCATTCTGACATCATCCATCCCGGTTATATCGACCATACAGAGATTCATGCAGATCCTGCCGCGAATCGGCACCCTCCTGCCGTTGATCAGGACTTCTCCGCGGTTTGACAGAAGCCGCGGATAACCGTCGCTGTAGCCGACCGGAAGCACGGCAAGTCTCATATCCTTTTCAGCCACGAACGTATGCCCGTAGCTTACGCCGGACCCTGCAGAAACATCATTAATCTGCAGTACCCTGGAAACAAAACTCATTGCAGGTCTTAATTGCTGCCCGCTTTCGGTATCTCTTCCAGCTTTTCCGTCGGGACAGTAGCCGTAGAGGGAAATCCCGGATCTGGCCATATCACCGCAGGTCTCAGAGAAATAAAGAAGTCCGCCGGAATTGCAGAGTGAGCTGAGCGTCTGCTGTTTCTGTGCTGCTGCCTTGCAGACGAGGGAAAAAAGACGGTACACGTGGCGACTGTTTTCTGAATAACGATCGTCCGAGCAGGGATAATGGCTGATTACCCCTTTCAACCGCAGCCGTGGATGGTCGGCAACACGTGAAACCAGTTCCTCAGCCTCGTGCGGCTTAAAGCCCAGCCTGCTCATTCCGCAGTCAAACTTGAGATACACGGAAGCGGACTGTTTTTTCCTGTCTGCCATGTCGGCAAAAACATCCAAATCCTCTCGGCTGAAAAGTACCGGGGTGAGGTCATGAGAAAAAAAATAGTCGCAATAATCTTTATCAAATCCAAGAAAGACAAGTATCGTCCCGGTACAGCCGCTTTCGCGCAGGGCGACCCCCTCTCCAAGCTCAGCCACTCCGAATAGTGCGCAGCCTGAAGAACCAAAAGCAGCTGCAGCGGTTTTGAGCCCATGACCGTAGGCCTCGCTTTTGACCATTGCCAGCAACGCAGTGTCAGGGCTCAGTCGCCCGGACAGAACAGCAAAATTATGCCGGAGGGTTTCCCTGTTGATGATAACCCGGTTAAATGAAGGAATTGCCATGATTAGTGCGCCTCTGTTTTCCAGTTACGCCATTCCCGCCAGCCATGCCTGCTTGAAAATACAAGGGCCCAGCCGATTGCGATACAAAGTGTTCCAATAGTCGAAAACGGCAGCGAACTTTTTCTCAATACCACCCCGGAGGTCATCATTACCAGAACAATCACCCAGGTTTTCCAGGAGTAAACAGCTCCGATGCAGGTATTGTCTGAAAATGCCCTGATCCGTTTCAGTCCCCTGCATGCGGCACGATCCAGTATCCAGTATGATTTAATGGTCCCGGCCAGAATGCCGACCGGCACGAGCCAGACGGCTTTTGCCTGGATGAGATAGCCGGCACCGCGGTAGAGGAGCAGACCGCCGATTATCGTCCACAACAAGGCTGCACTGAAAACATGGACTTTGCGAGCCACACCCGGTTTAAACTTTCTGATGGCTCTCACCATTGAAACCTGCCCCGAATGACTCAAATAGACAAGCCCATTACCCCTGCGGGGTAATGGGCTTGAACAGAAGCAATATACTGATCGAATTACATCTCGGTTACAGTAATAGCACCTTCCGGACACACTTCCACACACGTCTCACAACCAAGGCATTCGTCCATTTCAACTGGCTCAGCTTTGCCGTCCACCATCTCAAAAACCTGTGCGGGGCACGCTGCAACACACTCTTCGTCGCCAGAACATTTGTCTTTGTCAACTATAACTTCAAACATTACACACCTCCATAGGGGAAAATAAATAAGCTAAGCATTTCATATGCTTAGCCAGCCTAACTAAGAATCTCGAAAATCAATCATTTCGTGTAAATATCCAATAATGTACCGCCATATTTTTGTCAAGCTAAAAAAGATGCCACAATGTACTAGTTGGTATTTCTTATCCGATTGTCAGCAAAGGCCTCTTTAAAGATTCAAAAACAACGCAATCTTTTATAGATATAAACGATAATTCCAAACCAGGCTGGCAGTATCCCAGCACATTTGAGCTCCCTGTCTTGCACCGATTTTTTTCAGCATTACAATGTAGGCTCGCCTCAACCGACAACACCCGGGAATACCCGGAAACCTGAGAATGGAAGCTATAATGGATAAAAGCAAGAATAAGCGTGACAAAGACAACAACCTCCTTGAAAAACGTGAAAGAGCGATGGTTGAAGGAATCCTCGAGGGCAGCCCCGACGGCATCGGCGTCGTTGTTGTGAGGCTTGACTGTGGCTGCCGCAAAATGGCAGCTGTCAGCAGACAGGGTGAACCCGCCTCGAAAATTATCATGTACCGGGACAATGCGGAGAGCATCTGTGAAACGTGCAAGGACGATCAGGGCGCGTTCATGCGTACGCTCGAGCAATTTATTTTCTGGAAAGAACCCGAGCCCTCCCAGGATGAAAAGGATACCATAGCGCTCAAGGTGATGGGTACTACCCAGGCATCAGTTCATTGATGCTTCCCTGACCGACGAAATTCCCTGCATTTTTCAACCAGCGCCGGAGCCCACAGCGGTGTGCCCTCCGCATGGATATGGGTATAAAGGGCAAGGACATTGCTGTATACCAGACCATCACGACCATTCATGAAACCTGTTCCACGTGTCATTGCCAAAGCCAGCGCAGCTGCCTCCCCCGACCAGTCAAGAATTGTCGAATAACGGAATTCGTGGCCTTTAACAACGGTTCCGACCGGGTAAAAAGGATTTTCGTGTTCGACAGTAAACACTGAATATCCATGCGCCTGCGGCCTGTCTGACATCCCGTAGCGAACAGGAAAAACATTGGCCAGAGGATAGGTGCTGCCGTTGATTGCTATCGATGCTCCAAGATAAATCAGGCCGCCGCACTCTGCATAGATCGGCATACCCTCGTCGGCAGCCTCACGGATGGATTTTCTGAACTTTTCATTCTCTGAAAGTTCCCGGGCACTGGTTTCCGGAAAGCCACCACCGATATAGAGGCCATCTACGCTCGCCAGCGAATCATCTTCAAGAGCGTTCAGGCATACGAGTTCTGCTCCGCAGCGCTCCAGAGCTGCCAGGTTTTCTGAATAATAGAACTGAAAAGCGGCATCCTGCAGGATGCCGATCCTGGCAGTTCGGGCAGCGGGTTTTGTCAGCAGATCAATACCTGAAGATCGTTCTGCTGTTTGTACTTCGGCCATCACCTTCTCAACACGGGAGATATCAATATGTTCAGCCATCGTCTCGGCAAGAAAGCCAACGGCCGCCTCACTGCCGCTGTACTCCTGGTGGGGAATCATACCAAGGTGCCTCATCGGGAATATATCTTTTTTCATGCGCGGCACTGAACCAACAACGGGGATATTGCAATAGTGTTCAACCGCATCTGAAATAAGCCTGCTCTGCCGTTTGGTTGCAACGTTATTCAATATAACACCGGCAATGGTAAGCCGTTCATCGAACTTCAGGGCCCCGAGGACAAGGGCGGCAACTGTCCGGGTTGTCTTGCTGCAGTTGACAACCAGCAGAACGGGCAATTTCAGCAGCAGCGAGAGCTCTGCCGTAGAATAGTCTCCGTCTCGGGTAACGCCATCGTAGAGCCCCCTGTTTCCCTCAACGATACAATAGTCGGCTCCCTGGGAACGCTGCAGAAACGATGCCGAGACAAGCTCTTCAGAAACGAGGTAGGAATCAAGGTTATGGCACGCTCGGCCGGCAGCGCACTGGAGCCATCCGGCATCGATATAGTCCGGTCCTTTTTTAAAAGGTGCAATCGTTTTACCAGACGCACGCCAGAGTGCCGCAAGGCCCACAGAGACCACGCTTTTCCCGGAGCCCCCTGAAAGTCCGGCAATGACGATACCGCGTGGATGTTTCATGTTAATGGTTTTCCTTATCGAAATGAGACCAGGCCTGGCGGTAGAGCGCTTTCATCTTTTCCTCCAGTTGCCCGCGGTACAGCTCGAGTTCATCGCTGCTTATTCCGGAGGGTATATAAACCGGCTCACCATAACAAAGATGAACCTGTGAAAATGGCAATGGAAGCACTGTCCGGTCCCACGAATGAAAGGTTACATACCTCGAAGCTGACCAGGCAAGCGGCAGGATCGGTGAACCGGTCCGGGAGGCCATCAGAATTGCGCCCGGTTGAACAACGAGCGGCGGCCCCTGTGAACCGTCTGCGACAATACCGATATGTTCTCCATGCTCAAGACAGCTGATCAGCTCTTTCAGGGCTCGAAGTCCCCTCCTGTTTCGCGACCCCCTGACCGTCTTGAAATTGAGATTGGTGGCCAGGGCTGCAATGTAATCGCCATCCTCACTGGCACTGACCAGAACAGCCGCAGGAACCTTTCTCAGATGATAAAAGATATAGAGAAGAGAATAATGCCAGAATATGGCGATAACAGCTTTGTTTTTCTCCTCAACCGTTCTCCTGAAACCCCAACCGTGCACGCTGGCCCTGCAGGTGGCAAACCATATCTTGAGAAGCCAGCTGGCACAAAAGGCTGCAACCCGGACCACTATCTGCTGAGCTGTACCCCGTTTCACCCGATCTCGATCTCCAGTTTTCTCAGTGCCCTGATACGGTCCCGCAGTGCAGCAGCTTCCTCGAAAGCGAGTTCTCGGGCAGCATCATGCATCTTTTTTTCAAGCCTGCCTATTTCTTTGTCAAGCTCCTTCACCGACGCATAAAATCGCTGCGCCTCTGCCGCCTCGAGCACTGCCTGCCGACCATTTCCGCCATCATACCCCGCTTCTTTGAGATACTGGTGGATGGTATCCTTGACTGCAGAAATGATCGTCTTCGGTTCAATATGGTGTTCCAGGTTGTACTGCTTCTGTACGCCGCGGCGGCGCTCGGTCTCGTCAATTGTTCTCTGCATCGAACCGGTAACCGTATCAGCATACATGATCACCATCCCGTCCACGTTGCGGGCCGCTCGGCCGCAGGTCTGGATCAGGGAGCGCTCAGAACGAAGAAACCCCTCTTTGTCGGCATCGAGAACAGCAACCAGTGAAACCTCGGGAATGTCAAGCCCTTCGCGCAATAGATTAATGCCGATAAGGACATTGAAATCACCGTTGCGCAGGTCTCGGATCAGCTCCACCCGTTCCAGTGTCTTGATATCAGAATGAAGATAGCGGACTTTGACTCCCAGTTTCTCATAATATTCAGTCAGGTCCTCTGCCATTCGTTTCGTCAGGGTGGTAACAAGGACCGCCTCGTTTCTCTCAGTCCTGGTTCTGATTTCATGCAGGAGATCATCGACCTGACTGGTTGCCGGTCGAACCTCAATACGCGGATCAACAAGCCCGGTCGGCCTGATAACCTGTTCGACAATCCTTCCCTCCACCTGAGAAAGCTCGTACGGCCCCGGCGTTGCAGAAACATAGACTATCTGGTTGATCCTCCCGCAAAATTCTTCAAAACGAAGCGGACGGTTATCAAGCGCCGAGGGCAGCCTGAAACCATAATTGACCAGTGTTTCCTTGCGCGAACGATCACCATTGTACATGCCGTTTAACTGGGGAATACCGATATGGCTCTCATCGATAAAGAGCAGATAATCCTCGGGAAAATAATCAAGAAGGTTTGGGGGTGGAACCCCTTCCGCTTTCCCGGTCAGGTGGCGACTGTAATTCTCTATACCGTTGCAGTATCCAAGTTCCTGCATCATTTCCAGATCAAACATTGTGCGCTGCTCAAGGCGCTGGGCCTCCACGAGGCGATTCTCCCTGTGCAGCATTTCAAGCCGCTGCTTGAGCTCCTGCTGTATGGTGCGAATGGCAATCTGCATTCGATCTTTGGAGGTTACGAAGTGTGAACCGGGGAAAACCGTATATTCTTCCAGCCGCTCCAGAACGACACCACGAAGCGGATCAATGACGGTGATGGATTCAATGGTGTCACCGAAATATTCGACCCGGATTGCCCGGTCCTCCTCGTGAACCGGAAAAATATCAATGACATCCCCCCTCACCCGGAACGTAGAGCGGTGAAATGAAATATCATTGCGCTCATACTGCATGAACACGAGTCGCCGCTGGACATCTTCAGGGGCATACTCATCACCTGTCCTGATAAACAGATGCATGTTGCGATATTCGTCCGGCGAGCCAAGCCCGTAAATGCATGAAACAGAGGCAACGATCAGTACATCCCGACGAGTCAGGAGCGCGCGGGTCGCCGAGTGACGCATTTTATCAATCGCGTCATTGATGGATGAATCTTTTTCAATATAGGTATCCGATTGAGGGATATAGGCTTCAGGCTGATAATAATCGTAATAGGACACAAAATATTCCACTGAATTGTGTGGAAAGAGATCCTTGAATTCTGAATAAAGCTGGGCAGCCAGTGTTTTATTGGGGGCAATGATCAGGGCCGGTCGCTGCACCTGCTCGACCACGCCTGCCATGGTGAACGTTTTTCCCGAACCGGTTACCCCAAGCAACACCTGACTTTTGATGCCGGACTCAATACCTTTTGAGAGTACGGAAATCGCCCGTGGCTGATCACCAGATGGGGAGAACGGACTTACCAGCCTGAAGGGGTGGTTCTCATACATCAGGGTGTCTCTTCAAACTCTTTGGCAAGCACTTTTGCCTCAAGCATATGACACAGTGGCTTGTCGCGGTCATCAAGAACAAAATGGACCTCATGGCTGTCGAGCAGCCTTGCGAGTTGCTGCCACTCTGTTTTATTACTGACCGCTTTACCATCCCTGGTCAGCCAGTTTCTCTTCTTCCAGCCGGCAAGCCAGGTTGCGGCACCGTCGCGAAGATATCCCGAATACGTGTGCACCTCAACAGGAAACTGCTTTGTAAGCCCGGAAAGTCCCTCGATAACGGCTTTGATATAAAGCTGGTTGGCGGTCAGGCCATTCTCCCTGCCGCCGATAACTTTCAGGTGCTTGCGCCAGCAGAGAATAACCGCCCAGCCGCCTTCACCGGTTGAATGCTTGCAGGTCACCCCGGTAAACAGGTGTATGGTATTGTTATTGTCTTGAGGTTTTTCAGCTGCGCCGTTATCAGAAAATGAACGAGGCTCTGCTTTTCGGGCCGCCACCGCCAGCTCGTCGGCACGTTCATTCCATTTATTCAGGGCATGGCCGCGCACCCATTTCCAGGTTATTTCATGTTTCCCGCTTTCCGTCAGCAACGCTTTCCAGAGATCGACGTTTTTTACCGGCTTCTTGTCGGCGGTTTTCCAGTCATTTTTCTGCCACACATGGATCCATGAGGTTATGCCGTTCTTCACATATTGTGAATCGGTATAAATTGTGATCCTGTGACTGCAGTCAAGTGATGACAACGCGGAAACCACGGCAGTCAGTTCCATACGGTTATTAGTGGTTACCCCGCCATATCCGGACATTTCCAGAGGGTCCCGGTCACCATAAACGTATAGTGCCCCCCAGCCTCCCGGGCCGGGATTTGGACTGCAGGCGCCATCCGTATAGAGGGCAACCTGCGGCAGATCGTTATTCAATCCTGTCATGAACCAGTACGCAGATAAATGAACATTGAAACGGTTTAGGTTTATACATTCAAAGCAGATTATTTTACAGCAATACCATACTCTTTTCATCCATCATGTCACCATCACCCGAAAAAGAAACAACGTGATACATGGTTTTTCAGATAATTTCACGCCGCCGGGCAATTCTGACTGCAGGTGAAAACAATCAACCGATGATACCGATATCATGTTTTAGGTGAGTGATTTTTATCTCCAGAGGCTGACAGTCTGTGGCGTCTATAAAATGACATCATTTTTTTCGCGGCAATCGGAAATATCCCTAGCAGTGCAAACGATATCAGGAGCCCAGGAGATACAATAGAGGCAACAGATTCAATCTGGGCGATCTCTTTTCCGGCATTTACATAGACAATGGTTGCCGGAAGCATGCCAAGCTGGGATACCCAGAAATAGGTTCTGACCGGCATGGTGGTAAGTCCCATCAGCAGGTTAATCACAAAAAACGGAAAAATCGGGATCAGTCGCAGCGAGAAAAGATAGAAGGCACCTTCATGTTCAATGCCTCGATTGACTGCTGAAAGCTTTGCCCC
This sequence comes from Desulfocapsaceae bacterium, assembly GCA_963675545.2. Lineage (GTDB taxonomy): Bacteria > Desulfobacterota > Desulfobulbia > Desulfobulbales > Desulfocapsaceae > MADRE3. Next base: position 3,854,202 of record CAXXRX010000002.1, on the reverse strand, counting down.
GAATCGGGAGTGAACCCAGTCACGCAGGATAAAACGCGATGCCAGAAAAGCACAGGTTGCGCCAACCGTAGAGGCAACAGAAACTACGATTGTTCCGGTAACCAGTCCGAAGAAACCACCTCCGGCAAGCGTCATAACTGCCGCTCCGGGCAGGGAGAGGGCAGTAACCGTGATATAGACAAGCATGTAAACAGAGATCACCAGGAAACGATTCATCTGGTAGAGTTCCAGAAAACGAGCCTGGGTTGCCTTGATATAATCGAGGGTCAGAAAACGGCCAAGATCAAAAAACACAAAGAGAAAGACAAGGACGACCAGACTGAAAATCACTCCCAGTTTTCCGGCGAGAGATTTGCTCATGGGGATACCCCGTTTTTGCTACATGCCATATGCCGGAAGACCTCTCATCAATACTGTTCCCATTCAATGCAATCTTCAGGGCAATTCTTTATGGCTTCATCAACACGTTCGCGGTCATAACAACCAAGCTCACAGATTTCGAGATAACCGGCCACATCGTTGAATCTGAAAATATCCGGTGCCACCGCTACACAGACCCCGCATCTCGTGCAGGCCCCGAGATCTACGCTCGGCCGCTTAATCCATCCGGCTGAAATCCGTTCTTGAAAATGTATTCCCACCGCACTTCACCTTGATGACTGAGAACATGCATGGATATGAAAAAACTCTATGGCTCATACTAATTATTGTGATACGAAAAGCAATCCTTCCAGCCCTGCACGTTAATAAATGGAGAACTGTCCTTGTAATCAGGTTAATGGTTCATTATTATGCATTGCTGAAAAGTCACCACGGCATTGTCCCGGAGGTGTTCTGTTTCGGAGAGAACCTGCAGGGCATGGTATTTTACAAATTTTGCCGGAAGCGTTTATCAGATCATGGAGAAGATATGAACATCAATCAAATAGCAGACGGAATTCACTGGGTTGGAGCAGTCGACTGGCATGTACGGGATTTTCATGGATATTCGACAATGGAAGGAACAACCTACAATGCCTTTTTAATAATTGACGAAAAAATTACACTGATCGATACCGTCAAGCCCTCACATCGTCAGGACCTGATGCACCGGATTCGTGAAATCATAGACCCGGAAAAAATCGATTATATCGTTGTCAACCATGTTGAACTCGATCATGCCGGCTGTCTTGCCGAGATGATGGATGCTGCCAAACCGGAAAAACTGATCTGCTCGCCAATGGGTAAAAATGCCATTCTCGCCCACTTTCATCGTGAGGACTGGCCATTTGAAGTGGTCAAGAGCGGCGATGAGATTTCCCTTGGCAAACGGACCCTCTCTTTTCTCGAAACGAGAATGCTGCACTGGCCGGATTCAATGTTTACCTATGCCAAAGAAGACGGCATTCTTTTTTCAAGCGATGCCTTTGGACAACACCTGGCGACAAGTGAGAGATTTGACGACGAAGTGAATCTTGCCCAGGTTATGGAACAGGCTTCGAAGTACTACGCAAATATTCTCTACCCTTATTCACCACTTATCAAGAAGCTCCTGGCAAAAGTGGCGGAACTGAACCTCGATATCAAGATGATCGCACCCGATCACGGCGTCATCTGGCGGAGTCATTTTGACCAGATCCTCCAGGCATACTCCAACTGGAGCAGTTACCGGGGCGGTAAAAAAGCGCTTATCATTTATGATACCATGTGGCATTCCACTGAAAAAATGGCCAAGGCGATTGGTTCCGGTCTTGAGAAAGAGGGTGTCTATGCTGATCTCATCGACCTGAAAGTTCACCATCGCAGTGATGTCATGACCAGGGTTCTCAACGCCCGGGCGCTGGTGCTTGGCTGCCCGACTTTAAATAACGGCCTGCTGCCGAGAATGGCAGGGTTTCTGATGTACATGCGCGGTCTCAAACCACAGAACAAGATCGCTGCAGCGTTCGGTTCCTACGGCTGGAGCGGTGAGTCTGTAAAACTGATGAACAGTGCAATGGAGGAAATGAAACTCAATGTAATTGCCGACGGCCAGCGGGTTAAATATGTTCCAACCCACGACAATCTCAAGGAGTGCGTGGAAATGGGCCGTCATGTGGGCAGGGCAATTAAGGAAAGTATTGAGCAGGATGGCTGATTTTTTCTCCATCAACTGCACTCCCGGAACAATTGAATGAAACTTCTTGCCCGTCACTCAATCCTTGTCAGCGGTGAGCATTATGAGGATTGCAAGGCGCAGATATACGGTTTCTTCAAAAAAACCAGCCTGGTACAATACGACAAGATCGCGATCGACAGCAGTAGTGCCGTCAGCGGCGACAATGAGTGTTTCCAGGAAAAACTGGAAAATAGTTTAGAGCAGAACAGGCGTATCCTGACGGGTCTCGTCGAGGAACTGAAATCAGCAGGATTTGAAAAACGCTCGGATCTGCCCGACCTTCAACAGGGATATCCGAGCAAGGTACTCCATATCATTGCACATTTTCTTGACGGCTTCATTGGTATCGATTCCGTTTTTTATAACCTGATCGATGACAGTCACTGGGTTTTCCCGGAGACAAGGGAGCTGCTTGCCGAAAAACCTGAAACCTTTTGGCTGGTGCCTCTGGACTGCTACTCGATGACCCCGCGTGAAGCGACATTACTGCACATGTAACCAACTGATTGTATAGATTCAACCCAAGAACAACGGATTTTTCAAACGACATGAACTGGAACACGCTTTTTACCCGGGAAAAAAAAATCTCACCTGCTGAAACAAGGAGACTGCTGGAATCCTCTGCATTTGCAAAATATCAGTTACTTGATGTCAGACAGCCGAAGGAATATGAAGAGGCTCACCTGCCCGGAGCCATCCTCATTCCACTTGCCGATCTGAACCATAAACTGCCGACACTCGACAAAAACATGCCTGTCATTGTCTACTGCCGAAGTGGCGTACGCAGCAAGGCAGCCTGTCAGATACTGAACCAGTCAGGTTTTAGCGAATGCTTCGACATGAGTGGCGGGATATTACAGTGGGACGGAGCCGAGGCCGCTGGAGGCGAACAATTCGGACTGGAGCACTTCATATCTGGAGACTTTTCAAATGCGTTTTCAATGGCCTACCAGATGGAAGTAAACCTGAAACAGTTTTATATGATGCTCTCTGAAGATTGTCAAAGCAGCTCCGAGAAAAAGATGCTCAATGAAATGGCACTGCTCGAGGACGGCCACATGGCAAAACTGCGAAGCAAATACAAGCAGCAACCGGTATCATCAGAAACAGCAGCCGATATCATTGAAGGGGGGATGACTGGAGCCGAAATTCGTTCGGCCCTGGCGGGGACCCTTAACTCTGCAGAAGACGTGCTGCACCTAGCCATGAAGCTTGAAGCTCAGGCGTTTGACCTGTATTCCAGGCTCTCAAAGGAACATCAGGGAAGCGACAGCAGTGCGTTTTTCAACGAAATGTCCCGTGAAGAGCAGGCCCACCTGCAGCGACTGTCAAAACAACTTGACAAACTGCTCGAAAATTAACAGTTATTGCCTCATACTTATGGCAATCAATGATGTTTTGCCTGGCTGCAGGGTAGCATTAATGACCAGACTATCCCAAACTCAGCTGTAACCTATTGAATTAAAGGAGAAACCATGTCGATATTTGCCTATCAGGCTACCGAACTCTACCAGTGGGTAACTGAAAAAGATGATTTTTTACTGCTCGACGTGAGGAATTCAAAGGACTTCAGCAGGTTCAAAGTTGAGGGGCCGCACGATATCAAGACACTCAACGTTTCCTATTTTGATTTCATGGAGATTGAAGACGAGTGCATTGCCCAATTGCCAGAAAAGAAAGATACCAGCATAAGAATTGTCTGTGCCAAGGAAGGATCAGCAAAATTCGTTGCCGAAATTCTCGAAAAGCACGGCTATTCCGATGTTGGCTATCTTGCCGGCGGAATCAAGTCATGGGGCAACCTGCTCGTCCCGAAACTGCTCAATCCCGGCAGCTCATACGAACTTTATCAGTTTATCCGTCCAGGCAAAGGGTCCTGCAGTTACGGATTAATTTACAACCACGAGATGATTATTTTCGATCCCTCACGTAACCATGAATTTTACATCGATTTTGCCAAGGAAAAGCAGTGCAGAATTATCGGAACCGCAGAAACGCACCTCCAGGCGGATTATATTGCCGGGAGCAGGGTTATCTCTGAATTGACAGGTGCCGCTTTCTATGCAAATGAAGGTGATTTTTCCGGTGCCAACCTTGAATATGTTTCCCTTGAGGATGGGCAGGAGATCGGTTTCGGAAAAGACGGGCCTTCCGTCAAAACCCGTTTCTCACCTGGCCATACCCCTGGAAGCACCATGTACGTTATTGACGGCAGTTATCTTATTACCGGTGATATTATTTTCGTAAAATCAATTGGGCGACCTGATCTGGGTGGAAAAGTAGACGAGTGGTCAGAGACCTTGTTCAACACCATACGGCAGGTGGGCAAAATGGACGGCGACCTGATCGTGCTTCCCGGTCACTTCATCGACTGGGAGGAAGCAAACAGTGAAATGACCTTTGCCGAGTCACTACAGAAAACAAGGGAGCTCAACAAGACCATCTATGCCATTGACAATCCGGCTGACTTCCTCGCCTTTATCAAGACAAACATGCGAGAGCAGCCGCCTGAATATGCTCAGATAAGACTGGTCAATGCCAATTTGAAACAGGTAGATGACGAAAAAGCAGAAGTGCTTGATCTGGGCAAGAACGAATGCGCAGCTTCTGCCTATGCTGCTCGCCAGCAGGCCGCTTAAACTGCTCTGCCGGTTGCCGGTTGCCACTGCCGATACGAGAACCATTTCCAGGAATCGATTCGTTTCGGCCAGGCTATGGTAGAGGCATCCTGTTCCTGTCTCAGTATGTCCAACAACCATTCCGGTATAGCAACAGCCAATGAACCCGTTGAGCCCAGTCATTCATTGTGATACCCCACTGACGGTTTTACAGATTCATTTACCTCTCTGAACAGCAGATGATGGACTCAAAAAAATCAATTACATGTGAATGTGGTGCCAACACCATCAGCTTGACCTTTCACCACTCAATGCCGCCCGAACTCGTCGACAAGGCTTTCTGCCCGGACTGTGAACAAAAGGGATTGCGCAATCCCAAATCCTGGCCGATACCTGGAAACTGGCACCTCCATTTTGATCTTGAAATTGCCAGGATGTTTGCAATGGCAAAACTCAGAATCGATCCCCAGCTGGTAAATCCCGGTTTCATTATTGATGGCGGCTATGTCGACTGACAAGCTGATCCTCAAGCGTCGTGCTATCTGCTCTTTTCAGCAATATATCTTTTTTTCTTTAGCGGCATCTCTTCGTTCACGATTACCAGGCTGCTGCAGAGCACGATGAGCCCCCTGGAATTGAGCGGTTATGAAAATGAACCAGAGGAAACGTTTACTCCGCTTCCTGCCGATCTCTATTGCACATTTTTTGACCTGGAAATGTCAGTACAGTCTTATGATTGCCGGTACTACGAGAAAATTCTTGCGCAGAGCGGATGCCGGAATCTGCTTGAGCTCGGCTGCGGTACCGGTCGAATTATCGGCCATCTTGCCGACAAGGGGTACCGCACTGTTGGAATAGACAATTCACTTGCAATGCTGAGCCATCAACGGGACCGCCATGTATCCCCGGTCGCCCTGATGGATATGCGTCAGCTCGGTTTTCAAAAACACACATTTGATTCGGTAATCATCGCTCACAATACGCTCAACCTGCTCGGCGAAACAAAGGCGATCCGCCGCTGCCTGAGTGAGGTCTGCGACATTCTGACCCGAGACGGGCTGCTCCTGCTCCAGATTTTTGCGGTGACAGAGAAGCTGCAGAAAATGGCAGATAAACGACTGTTTCAATTCGAGCTTTTCGACACGTTCAATAATGGGAAACTGGTCAAAGAAACGATAAAATTGTACCAACCGGATTCAAACAACCTTGTACTTGAGGAGCGCTACAAGCTTCGTTCTTTTGATAATCCAGCAGCTAACAGAAACTATCGCCAGTTTTTCTCTTTGGCAGCCTTTCCCCCGCGTCATTGGTTCAAACTCATTTACGACTCCGGTTTTTCTGTTTGTTCGACACATGCCGACTACACTGGTGATCCATTTATTTCCGGCAATGATCCCACCCTGCTGGTAATTGCTCGGCCTCTCTGACGCAACAGCAGCAACAGTTTTCCTTTATTTTCCCTATTTTTCTCTTTTTTTTCCTCTGTTTGACTTATGTCAAAGAAATATTGCCATATATGGTTATCCTTAGCCCAACATGTAACGCTCAATTCTTGCTGCGAGCGATAAACCCGGAAAATCAAATTTACGAAGGAGGCATCTCCATGTTTTGTAACCAGTGTGAGCAAACTGCAAAGGGCAGTGGCTGTACCCAGATCGGTGTCTGTGGAAAACCAGAAAATGTCAGCAGCCTGCAGGACCTTTTAACCCACGCACTTCAAGGGCTTGCAATTGTTGCCGTTGAGGCTCGAAAAGCAGGTATCATTGATTCAGCTGTCAATCACTTTACAGCTGAAGCGACCTTTGCCTGTTTAACTAATGTCGATTTTGATCCCGCCCGCTTTGAAGCCTGGATCAGAAAAACAGTTCAACTCCGCAACGAGTTAAAAGCGAAACTGGAAGCAGCCGGCGGTTCGGTCTCCAGTGATGCCTCCGCCCTTACATTCACTCCGGCACCTGATTTGGCCGGTCTTGAGGAACAAGGAGAAGCGCTCAACTTTATCCCTTCTCTCGATGAAAATGAAGACCTGCGATCCCTGAAACAGATCACGCTTTACGGCGTCAGAGGACTGGCTGCCTACGCTGACCACGCGGCAATTCTCGGACAGGAAGACGAGAGTGTCTACGCATATATTTATGAAGCACTTGCCAGTCTGACCAGAAAAGACCTCGGCCTTGATGAACTTGTCGGCCTCGCCCTGAAATGCGGTGAAGTCAACCTCAAAGCCATGGAACTGCTCGACGCCGGCAACACCGGTACCTATGGTCACCCGGTACCGACTCCTGTGCCGCTCGGCACAAAAGCCGGGAAAGCAATCCTCGTGACCGGGCACGACCTGAAAGACCTGGCCATGCTCCTTGAGCAGACGAAGGACAAAGGGATCACCATCTACACTCATGGAGAAATGCTTCCCTGCCATGCCTATCCGGAGCTGAAAAAATATCCCCATTTCTATGGGCATTACGGCACCGCCTGGCAGAATCAGCAGAAAGAAATGGCTGTCTTTCCCGGAGCCATTCTCTTTACCACGAACTGTATCCAGAAGCCTCGTGATTCATACAAGGACAACGTTTTCACCACAGGCCTTGTCGGCTGGCCGGGCATCTCCCATATCGCTGATGACAAGGATTTCACCCCGGTGATAGAGCGCGCCCTGGCACTGCCGGGATTTACCGCAGATGAGGACAAAGGTGAGGTACTGACCGGCTTTGCCCGCAATACGGTACTCGGTGTGGCAGATAAGGTTATCGAGGGCGTAAAAACAGGTGCTATCAAGCATTTCTTCCTGGTTGGCGGCTGTGACGGTGCCAAACCGGGACGTAACTATTATACCGACTTCGTCGAGCAGGCTCCGCAAGACACCGTTATATTGACACTTGCCTGCGGAAAGTTCCGTTTCTTTGATAAAAAACTTGGCGATATCGGCGGCATTCCCCGTCTTCTCGATGTCGGCCAGTGCAACGATGCCTATTCCGCTATCCAGATAGCAGTAGCGCTTGCAGGTGCCTTTGAGTGCGGTGTGAACGATCTGCCGTTGTCACTTATTCTCAGCTGGTATGAGCAGAAGGCCGTGGTTATCCTGTTGACCCTGTTGAGCCTGGGGATCAAGGATATTCGTCTCGGACCCACTCTGCCCGCATTCATTACACCAAATGTATTAAATGTACTGGTTGAGAATTTCGCCATAAAGCCGATTGCCGAAACAGCTCAGGAAGATCTTGATACAATTCTTGCATAATGAACTGATGTACCGCATCATCTTCGTCGTATGCGATACCATTAATTAAACGTTTTATCTTTCAGCGGCTGAACCGGGACATTTCCGGTTCAGCCGCTCACGTTTTCAACGTTTCATGAAACCTGTCATAATTAATAATATAACGATACTTTCCTGTTCCGGCTGCGGGAATTGTAAATACGGTATCATCGATACCGATGCCATGGTCAACCTTCTCGAAATAGTGAATGTCGCACCTGCTTTGCCTGCCAAATGCAAAATTGCCGTCGCCGGTTGCTCTCGTTGCTGTACCATGCCGTTCGTCCGCGATATCGGCCTTATTCCCTCAACCAGAGGCTGGACCGTTATTTTCGGAGGAAACGGCGGTGGTCAGCCTCGAATCGGTGATATCATAGCTGCTGATGTTCGCGACCAGGACGTCCGGGAACTCGTATTCAAATGTCTGCAGGTATACAGCAGAAATGCGCTGCCGAAGCAGCGAACAAGCAGGTTCATTGAAAAATTTGGCATGGATCGGTTTAAAGAGCAGCTCTTTCAAAATTAATTCTCCTGCTTGACTCAAGTCAAAGAACATTGATTCATATCTGGTAAAGTGAAATCACCGTAACGCTGATAAACAGGAACGCTCCACCGCTTCCGATGTGACGGGCTGGCTGGAGATTCCACGTAAATGAACGAGTACAGAGGTTAAAAGATATGAAACAGATCAGAAAAATAATAAAAATCGATGAAGAACTGTGTGACGGATGTGGGTTATGCGTACCCGACTGTGCCGAAGGCTCTCTTCAGATAATTGACGGTAAAGCCAAGCTGGTTGCCGACAATCTCTGTGACGGCCTTGGAGCCTGCCTTGGCTCATGCCCCACCGGAGCACTGCAGATCATCGAGCGCCAGGCAGATGAGTTTGACGAAGAAGCCGTGGAAGAATTTCTGGCGGCCCAGAAGCAGAAACAGGCAGAACAGGCAGCGCCTCAGACAATGGATTGCGGATGTGCATCAACCCACATCCGGAGCTTTAAGCCTCAAACACCCTGCCAGTCTGCAAACAAGCCGGTAGAACTTCGTCCGGCAGACAAACCGGTAGGTCTCCAAAATGCACGCAGTTCAGATTCGCAACTGAGCCACTGGCCGATACAGATCCGGCTGATTCCGCCGGGAGCGCCTTTTCTTCAGGGTGCCGACATCCTGATTGCCGCCGATTGCTGTGCCGCCGCAGCACCTGACTTCCAGAATAAATACCTTGCCGGCAAAGTGGTGATGATGGGATGTCCGAAATTTGATGACGCTGAATCCTATATCGAGCGGTTTGCCGAAATTATCGACAGTTGCAATTTACATTCAATCACCATTCTTATCATGGAAGTACCCTGTTGCTCGGCTATGAACGTTATCGTCAAAAAAGCACTGGAGAAGGCGAGCAACACCGTACCGGTAGAACAGATTACAATATCGACGCGAGGCCAGGAGCTGCAGCGCATTATCTGGTAGCCCCCGAACATCCGTAATCCGAACAGAACAGCACCGTTTCACATCACAAAAGGCCTGGTTTCACGTGGAAGACCAGGCCTTTTGCCGTTCTCCTGCGGTATCAGCTGGCCATCAGCTCATCTTGCCGACAGGCCAGGATACCAGCAACCTGCCGTCCACTTCGTTGATCTGCGCGCCGATTGAGACAAGAAGGTGAAATAGCGGCCTGCCAAAATAAAACAGTTCTTCCCCGAGGGAAAAATCAAAGTTTTCAACAACCTGTGTTCGATAACTGATTTCCCGGTTTACCAGATCCTCAAGCGCATCGCTTTGTTCCCGTTTTTGATCAGTCGTCAGGGCGATCATGTCGGGGCAGGGGTAGAGTGCATCATGCTCGACAAGAAATGATCGAACTGGATCGTTTTCAGCTACGATATCGAGACGTCCGATGGTATCGTTCTCGATGAGTTCCTCTATCTCTTTCGTGTCCCAGCATTTGAGCACCCTGCAGGCTTTCGGCCGTTTATCGTAGATGGTGCAGCTCTTTTGCTCCGGATCAAGAAAACAGCAGTTCCACTGACGCCCAACCCCGCTGATTTTCACCAGCTCTCTTTTTACCGGCTGCAATCTGCCGGTGAGCGGGTTATGGGCCAGTTCTCCGGCCCTGATGGTGATCAGCTGGGCAAGCGGCAATTCACCATCCAGCACGAGATGCAGATCTTCGGAATGAAGCGCCGGCCCGCCGCTTGTACAGCATGTCCCGCAGCCAATACATTCCTTCTGGTTCTCTTTCATGGTACATCCTTTATTTCGTTATCAGCCGTATCCCGGGAGAAGTTAAAAATCCATGGTGAAACTATAAACACCTTCCTCGATGGTGCTCGTCACATTACAATCGGAATGATTGAAAATGGCCTGCATCCGGTTGTTGTTGCGCAGCACCTCAGCAGTAAATCCGGTAATACCGTTGGCCTTGGCAATGTTAACAAGATGCCTGAAGACGAAGGTTCCAAGCCCTCTGTTCTGCCATTCGTCCCGGACAACAAAGGCGACCTCCGCCCGATTTGTGTGCTCATCGAGGTAGTAGCGGCCGACCACGATAATTTCATCGCCGTAGGCCTCCGGAAGCGTTCCGATAATAGCCACGTCTTTGCGGTGGTCGACATAAACGAAATTCTGTATCTGTCGCTGCCCGAAACGTTCCTGGTGGCTCATGAAACGATAATAGATCGTCTCCTGGGAAAGATCATAGAGAAGATCTCTCATCCGCGGCTCATCTGTCGGGTGGATCGGCCTGAAAGTGATTTCCGTACCGTCTTTGAGCAGGTATTTTGTCTTCATGTAGCCCTGCGAGGCAACGACGAATCTGCCTTCCACATCGGCAAATTCTTCGCGCACATATTTCGCAGCGATTGCCTCTTTGAGAAGCTGGGCCCGATGGTCGGGGTGCGCGATCGAGATAAGAGCGAGCGTCCTGTCCTGTACGGATTTGCCGTGCAGGTAGGCGCTGCCGTACTCGGTAACCACGTAGTGAACGGTACCACGCGAGATGACAACGCCTGAACCGGGATTGAGACGCGATTTAATGCGGGATACGCCATCTTCAGTCGTTGACGGTATTACCAGGATGGGTCTGCCACCACTGGACCGGGCGGCTCCGCGATTAAAATCCACATGTCCGCCGATCCCTGAAAAAAAATGGCCGTTTTCCGAATCCGAACTGACCTGTCCGGTCAGATCAATCTCCAGGGCCATATTGATGGTGATCATTTTATTGTGCTGGCCGATAACATTGGCGTCATTGACATATTCGGTCGGTCGAAAGGAAAAAACCGGATTGTCGTCTATGTAATCATAGAGTTTCCGACTGCCCATGCAGAAACTGCCGATCACCTTTCCCCTGTCTCTAACCTTCTGTTTTCCGGTGACAACGCCGGCTTCCACAAGGTCCATGATCTCATCGGAAATCATCTCGGTATGAATGCCCAGATCCTTTTTTTCTTTCAGAAAAGAGGTGACGGCAAGGGGAATACAGCCGAACCCGGGTATCCTGCCGACCCCGAACTCAAGCGTCGCACCGTCAGGGACCAGGGCTGAAACAAGCTGGGCAATTTTTGCCGTTACCTCGGAAACCTCGCCAGGGAGTCGCTCCAGCAGCGGAACATCAGCAGGGACAAGAATATCGAGATCATAAACATCAATCAGACTGTCGCCACGCGTCCAGGGCATCTGCGGATTCACCTGGGCAATAACAAGTGAGGCATTTTCGGTGGCACTTTTCACAATATCAACAGAAATGCCAAGGCTCATTTTCCCCCGGCGATCCGGTGGGGAAACCTGGATCAGGGCGACATCAAGGGGCATCTGACCAGATTTCAGCAGAGCCGGAATATCAAACATCAGCATCGGCGTATAATCCCCCCTACCCTCCTGGTACATCTGCCGTACATTTTCACCGATGAAAAAAGAATTTACCTTGAAGGACTCGGCATAGGATAAATCCGCATAGGGCGCCTCTCCCTTTGTCAAAAACTCGAGAATCTCGACATCGGCAAGGTTCCTGCTGTTCTTGACCAGGGCATCGACAAGCACGGTGGGTACGCCGCAGCCTGTTCCCAGAAAAACCCGGTACCCGGATCTGATCCTCGACAACGCCTTTTTCGGCGTCATGATCATATCACGGTATTTTTCCTGCCAGTCTCCATCATACTCTATCATCGCACGTCCTTTGCAGGCAGACCATCATCACGGTTTTGCCAGTCTCATGTGAACATCAACAACAACCGGTTCAGTCCCGGCACTGCCAACGATATAGGGATTAATATCAAGCTCGGTTATCTGCGGAAAATCCGTTGTCAGCTGACTGATTCTCTGGAGTCCGACGGCAATGGCATTAAGATCGACGCCCTGGCGTCCCCTCTGGCCTTCAAGCATCGCATAGGAGCGCGTGGATTTAAGCATCTGGATCGCTTCGGATTCAGTAATCGGAGCAAGATGAAAGGTAACGTCCTTGAGAACCTCGACAAAAATACCGCCGAGGCCGAACATCAGCATCGGCCCGAACTGCGGGTCGCGGTTCATACCGAGAATCACCTCGAGGCCGCGGGTGACCATCTGCTCCACATAGATGCCGTCGATCTGGGCATCGGGAGCATGTTTTTTTATCTTCAGCGTCATCAGGTCATAGGCATCTTCTATGGCTTCAGCGTTGTTGAGATTGAGCTGAATCCCCCCCATGTCGCTTTTGTGGATAATATTCGGGGAAACGATTTTAAGTGCCACTGGATAGCCGATTCGTTCGGCAATTTCAATAGCCTCTTCGGCGCTGATGGCAAGTGATCCGGCGGGAATCCTGAAACCATAGGCATTTAACACATCCTTGCCTTTCACTTCTCCGATCACCAGCCGACCGGTGCGCAGACGGCGCGTAATAATTCGTTCAACCCGTCTGCGGTTCACCCTGAAATGTGTTATCTGCCGGGGCGGCCGGTTCTTCCAGAGACTGTAATTGTACATGGCCCGCAGCGCGTCAACAGCACGCTCCGGCGTAGCGTAATCAGGAAGCCCGGCAGCCGATAATTCATTCCGGCCGGGAAGCACATCATGACCTCCCATAAATGAAGCAACAACAGGCTTTGAGCCATCGAGTGCAGCGGCAATGGCAAGGGCGGTGTCAGCCGGCCGGGTCATCGTCTGGGGAGTCATGATCAGCAGGATGGCATCAACTGAGGGGTCATTCTGGGCAGTTTCGATAGCGGTCACATAGCGCTCTGGATCAGCGTCTCCCAGCACATCGATGGGATTATTAACCGCCGCTTCCCTGGGCAGCTTTTCTCTTAAGAAAGTGACGGTCCTGTTTTCAAGGATCGCCACCTGCATTCCCGCTTTTTCCACCGCATCGGCAGCCATGGTTCCGGGACCGCCGGCGTTGGTGATGATCAGAATGCGGTTACCGTTTGGCAGCGGCTGCAGGGCAAGGGCCGTCGCATAATCAAAGAGTGCTTCGAAGGTATCCGCCCGAACGACACCTGAGCGTTTAAACGCAGCACCATAGGCCGTATCAACACCGGCAAGAACACCTGTATGCGAGGCCGCAGCCTTGAGGCCTGTCGCCGTAGTACCGGACTTAAGAACCACCACCGGCTTTTGCGATGCCGCTTCCTCGGCGGCTTTCACAAAGCCGTCTCCGGCACTGATATCCTCAAGATAGCCGACAATAACCTTGGTGTTTCTATCTTTAGCCAGCCAGGAGAGCAGATCGATCTCGTTGATATCGGCCTTATTGCCGATGCTGATCATCTTGGAGACACCAAGATGCCGGGAACTGCAGATGTCGAGCATGGCAGCGCAGACCGCACCGGATTGGGAAAAGATGGAAATGGGTCCTCGTTCCGGCTTCCTGGCGATAAACGAACTGTTCAGACCGACATCGGTGTTGATAATCCCCATACAGTTTGGCCCGAGTAGCCGGACTGCACGCTTCCTGCAGATATCGACCATCTTCCGTTCAAGGTCAAGCCCCTCCTGCCCAAGTTCCCTGAAACCGGAAGAAATAACAACAATTCCCTTAACACCGGCATTGATGCACTCCTCTACCGTCTTCAGTGCAACTTCATTGGGAACCACAATAATTGCCAGGTCGACCTCTTTACCGTATGAGTGGAGATCAGGGTAGCAGGGTATGCCGAGCAGCGTATCCGCCTCGGGATTGATGGCTACAATTTCACCCTGAAAACCGGACG
>CAXXRX010000002.1:197500-3835000 GCA_963675545.2 Desulfocapsaceae bacterium | reverse complement strand
CATGGTCGAGAGGGAAACAACCCAGACCGTCAGCTAAGGTCCCTAAACTATGCTAAGTGGGAAAAGAGGTGGAATTGTAGATACAACCAGGAGGTTGGCTTAGAAGCAGCAACCCTTTAAAGAAAGCGTAATAGCTCACTGGTCTAATGAATCTGCGCTGAAGATGTAACGGGGCTAAGCATAGTACCGAAGCTACGGATCCAGAAGCTGATTTAAGTTTATTAATGAACGCACAGTGGTAGTTACATGTGGCGAGGGATTTATCCCGAGCAACTACCCTCGGGCAAGCAGTAGAGTTAATAGGTTTAAATCAGCTTCTGGATGGTAGGAGAACATTGTGGTCGCCTGAGAAGGTACACCGAAAGGAGTGCTGGAGGTTCCACAAGAGCTTATGTTGACACGAGTAGCGATAAACAAGGTGAGAAACCTTGTCGCCGAAAGCCTCAGGTTTCCTGTAGTCAAGTTAATCTGCTCAGGGTTAGTCGGCTCCTAAGGCGAGGCCGAGAGGCGTAGTCGATGGGAAACAGGTTAATATTCCTGTACCACTGTCATGATGTTTGATGATAAGGGGGGACGGAGAAGGATAGGCCATCCGGCTGTTGGAATAGCCGGTTTAAGCGTGTAGTCGGGGGACTTAGGTAAATCCGGGTCCTTGTATAACGATGAGACGTGATGACGATGTCTTTTAGACAGCAAAGTGGTTGATTCCCTGCTTCCAGGAAAATCCTCGTATCTAGTCATGATGGTGACCGTACCGTAAACCGACACAGGTAGGCTGGTAGAGAATACCAAGGCGCTTGAGAGAACTCTGGTTAAGGAACTCGGCAAAATAGCACCGTAACTTCGGGAGAAGGTGTGCCTATATGGTGAATTTATATACATGAATGAGCCTACGTAGGTTGCAGTGAAATGGGGGGAGCGACTGTTTACTAAAAACACAGGACTCTGCGAAGTCGAAAGACGAAGTATAGGGTCTGACGCCTGCCCGGTGCCGGAAGGTTAAGGGGACCTGTCAGCGTAAGCGAAGCAGCGAACCGAAGCCCCGGTAAACGGCGGCCGTAACTATAACGGTCCTAAGGTAGCGAAATTCCTTGTCGGGTAAGTTCCGACCTGCACGAATGGCGTAACGATTTCCCCACTGTCTCAACCAGAGACTCAGCGAAACTGTAGTACCGGTGAAGATGCCGGTTACCCGCAACAAGACAGAAAGACCCCGTGAACCTTTACTACAGCTTGGCATTGGTTTTTGAGGTAACATGTGTAGGATAGGTGGGAGACTTTGAAGTATGCACGCCAGTGTGTATGGAGTCGCCCTTGAAATACCACCCTTGTTATCTTAGGAATCTAACTGCGGTCCGTGATCCGGATCCAGGACATTGTCTGGTGGGTAGTTTGACTGGGGCGGTCGCCTCCTAAAGCGTAACGGAGGCGCGCGATGGTTCCCTCAGGCTGATTGGAAACCAGCCGAAGAGTGTAAAGGCATAAGGGAGCTTGACTGCGAGAGAGACATTTCGAGCAGGTACGAAAGTAGGTCTTAGTGATCCGGCGATTCCGCATGGAAGGGTCGTCGCTCAACGGATAAAAGGTACTCCGGGGATAACAGGCTTATCTCCCCCAAGAGTCCATATCGACGGGGAGGTTTGGCACCTCGATGTCGGCTCATCACATCCTGGGGCTGAAGCAGGTCCCAAGGGTTTGGCTGTTCGCCAATTAAAGTGGTACGCGAGCTGGGTTTAAAACGTCGTGAGACAGTTTGGTCCTTATCTGTTGCGGGCGCAGGATATTTGAGGAGATCTTTCCCTAGTACGAGAGGACCGGGATGGACGAACCTATGGTGTACCAGTTGTTCCGCCAGGGGCATTGCTGGGTAGCTATGTTCGGCAGGGATAACCGCTGAAAGCATCTAAGCGGGAAGCCCACTCCAAGATAAGATATCCCATGGCTGTAGTGGCCATCTGAAGGCACGTGGTAGACCACCACGTTGATAGGTCGGGTGTGGAAGCGTGGTAACACGTGGAGCTTACCGATACTAATGTGCCGTGCGGCTTATCCATATTTTTTGATTAAGCTGCTGCTGTTTTTTACTCTACTGTTTGATTATCTTTTTTTATAGCACCACCCGTTTCACCGATTACCCTTTATCGGTGGTCATAGCGGAGAGGCTCCACCCGTTCTCATTCCGAACACGGAAGTTAAGCTCTCCTGCGCCGATGGTACTGCATGGGCAACTGTGTGGGAGAGTAGGTCGCCGCCGATTTTCTTTATATAACCCTCATCCGGCTCTTCGTCGGCTGAGGGTTTTTTTATTTGCATTCCCGGAAACAGCGGCTCCACCCGCTTCATATCCGACACGGCAATTATCAGCACTCTTTTTTGAACCCTGCGGGCGAGTCGATATGGCCCGTTTCCCTGTGTCGCTGGTAAGCGTGGCATACACGTGTATTGCCCCACTCACCGCTTCTTGGTTAACGCACCATCTCAACTCGAAAAAGAGCACTGAGCGCTCTGCTGTGCCGATGCTACTGCATGGGCAACTGTGTGGGAGAGTAGGTCGCCGCCGATTTTCTTATAGAAACAAAAACCCCCGGTCTTTCACGTTGAAAGACCGGGGGTTTTTGTTTCAGTGCTGGTCAACAGGCAGCTCCCCCTTTCATTACCAACACGGAAGGTATCGCCGCTCTTCTTTAAACCCTGCAGGCGTATAGATATGACGGATACCCTTACGCCATTCAGACACTGCATTAGACGGCGCTACCATCTGGAGCCAAGGATTCACCAAGACACGAAATTTCCGAGAGATACCCTGCAAATTGCTTTGACTGATGCTTTTATGTAAGATAAACTTCTAGAAAGTATAGAAATATTTCACAAATTGCATTTATTAACCACATTGTGGTATATACTGGTAATCAGTAAATAAACCTGCACGATTCAGGTTTACTATCCACATATTTAATCAACTTCTTTACAGATCTATGGAATCCTTTAAGTGGGGAAAGCAGTTCATCACCAATATCCCGGAAATTGACGGTCAGCACAAAGAACTTGTTTCCCTTATCAACAGATACGGTAATGCGCTCTCTGAAAACACGATAAATGATCGTGTTCTCCACTCAATGTTCAGCGAGCTCATGTCGTATACCAAAACTCATTTTAGAGAAGAAGAAAAACTGATGAAGGCGATGAAGATTGATAAGCGCCATCTCAAGATTCATTGTCAAAGTCATCGTGATTTCTTATTTGATATCAATCATTTTTCTGAATCAACTGACATGGACAACCAGGAGGACTGCCTGGCACTTTTCAACTACCTCGCTCACTGGATAGCGTATCATGTTCTTGGTTCAGACCTCATCATGGCACGCCAGGTCAGCTATATTGAAGAGGGCATGAATCCCGGAGATGCTCTTAATATGGTTGAACAGTCCGAAAACGAATCAACAGCAACACTGCTTGCCGCTCTCAAAGGGCTGCTCGGCCTGCTTTCCCAGAGAAATAAAGAGCTCACTGAATTAAACAGAACCCTGGAGAGCCGTGTTGCCGAGCGGACAAAGGACCTTGCCCAGGCCAACGAGGCGCTTGAGGTCATATCTATTACCGATCATCTCACCGATCTGCCCAACAGGCGATTTGCAATGCGCCAGCTGCAGCTGCTCTGGGCCGAATCCGTTGCCACCGACAAACCACTGGCATGCCTGATGATTGATGCCGATGGCTTCAAGTCAATTAACGACACGCACGGTCATGCGGCAGGAGACCGCGTCCTGCAGCGGCTTTCAATTGAGCTGCTCCACTCTGTCCGCAGCGACGATATTGTCTGCCGGTTGGGGGGCGATGAATTTCTGGTTATCTGTCCCCAGACCTCGCTCAAGGGGGCGCAGCATATTGCCGAGCAGACTCGCGCCAAGGTTGCCGATTTAAAAGTTATCGCCGGCAGCGGATGCTGGTATGGTTCTGTCAGTATCGGCGTTGCCGTCAGGGATGAAAAAATGCAAAGAGCAGATGATCTGCTCAGGGCCGCGGACAAGGCAGTGTATGAAGCCAAAAACAATGGCAGAAATTGCGTTAAAGCCTGGCAAAACAGCTGCTGAACAAAAAACCACACGACTCACTGAACTACTGTTCCCCCAGAAAATTACACTGTGCAACGATTAAAAAGACAGCCGTCCACCGCGCTGACACAAAAATATGTTACATTTGCACAAAGAATGTTAGGTTACAAACAGTAAAAGATATCATTATCAACAATAAGCTCCAGGTAGGCGACTATGGAAAAAATAACTGCAGCAGACCAGAAAAAAGAGACCCTGCCGCCCTTTATGGATCGCATTAATCATTTGAAGAAACGTGTTGTCTCGGCGCGCCCTGAGATGGATCTTGAAAATGCGAGAATCCTGACAGAAAGCTTCCGGGAAACCGAAGGCGAACCCCTTGTCGTTCGCAAGGCAAAGGGGTTTTACAAACAGTGCCTTCTCAAAGACGTATCGATCGCTGAGCATGAGCTTATTGTCGGCTGCCCCGGCAGCAAAATAAGAGGCGGCATTCTCTGTGCTGATACCTGCTGGTCTGTTCTCGATGATGAACTTAATACCATATCCAGCCGTGCGTATGACCCGTTTCTTCTCAGGAGCGAGGATCGCCTTGTTTTTGAGCAGGAAATCAGGCCGTACTGGAAAGGTCGTTCAAATTATGAAGAATGGCTGGCCCAGATCCCTGATGACACTAGACAGCTTCGAGATAACGGGGTTGTCTATATCAACAGAAAAGCTGTTCGCGGTTTTGGCGAAACCACAGCCGGCTACGAGTGGTTCATCAACAAGGGCCTTTGCGGAGTCGAATCGACGGTTGCCGGCAGAAAAGCAAAACTTGATCTGACAACACCGGGAGATTACGAGAAAGATTACTACCTCAAATCGCTGCTGATCGTTATCGACGGCATGAAAATTCTTTGCCGTCGATACGGCGATGAAGCTGCCCGGCTTGCAGCTCTTGAGGTTGACGATGTCAGGAAAAATGAGTTGCTGGAAATTGCCGGAACATGTTCTCACCTTTCCCAATACCCGGCACGGACATTTAAAGAAGCCCTCCAGGCGCTTTATTTTTACCAGATATGCATTTTTATGGAACAGAATGCTGCCAGCTACAATCCCGGCAGGATGGACCAGTACCTCTATTCATATTTCAAAAACGATATCGCAACAGGCTCCCTGAGCAAGGAAGAGGCCCAGGAACTTCTCGACTGCCTCTGGATCAAGTTCAGCGAACCCTGCCTTTTCCAGGATGCGGTAACCGCTGAATTTGCGGCAGGTTACCCGATGTTTCAAAATGTCTGTGTCGGCGGGGTAGACGAAACCGGCAGGGATGCGGTAAATGAACTTTCCTACATGATCATTCAGGCGACCATGGATGTTCAGCTCTACCAGCCGTCATTATCGGTGCGCTACAACCTTGCCAAAAATCCAAACAGGTTTCTTCGCAAGGTCGTTGAACTTATTGCCCTGGGCACAGGTTTTCCGGCATTCCATAACGATGACATCGGTATACGCATGCTGATGAACAAGGGGATACCGCTCAAGGAAGCGTTCAACTGGAATCCCTGCGGATGCGTGGAAACAAATCTTGAAGGAAGGCTTCGGCACTACACTGCCCTTGCAGATATAAACCTCGGATCAATTGTCGAATTTGCCCTGCTGGACGGTAAATCCAGAAAAAACAATAAACATGTCTCGATCAGGACCGGAGATCCACGCTTTTTCAGGGACTTCGATACTTTCCTTGAAGCCGTACATAAGCAGTTCTCCCACGTTACCCGCGCAGTGGTCAAAGGCAGCCACGTAATTGACGAGGTCTGCATGAACCGTCCGTCACCGGCACTTTCACTGACGTTTAAGGAGTGCATAGACACGGGTATGGATTACGCCTGGGGCGGTGCCAAATATAACAGCGGCAACGGCATTATACTCATCGGTGTCGCCGATCTGATTAACTCGATTGTCGCGGTAAAACATCTTGTTTATGATACAGGGCAACTTACCATGGATAAGCTGCTCGATGCCCTCGACCATGATTTCATCGGGTTAGACGATATCTTTCAACTCTGCAGAAGCGCACCAAAATACGGCAACGATGATCAACTCGTCGATCATCTCACCGGTGACCTGTTCACGTTCTTTGCAGATGAAATTGAAAAATACCATTCAAAATTCGGCAAAATGACCCCCGGAATCCTTCCCGTTTCAGGGAACACTCCGTTTGGCCTTGAGGTGGGTGCCCTGCCCTCGGGGAAAAAGGCATGGAAACCTCTTGCAGACGGAGTAAGCCCGACCGGCGGAACAGATTTCAACGGCCCCGGTTCAGTCCTGAAGTCAGTCGCCAGCATTCCGCATGACCGTTTTGTCCAGGGGACCCTGCTGAATCTCAAGGTGGAACCATCCCTGCTTGGCGAAGAGAACGGCATACAGCAGATGATGGCCCTGCTCAAATCCATGTGCAGCCTTGGCGTGTATCATGTCCAGTTTAATGTTGTTGACCAGGAAAAGCTGCTCCTTGCCCAGAAGTATCCCGATGACTATCGCGGGCTGCTAGTCAGAGTTGCAGGCTATACCGCCTATTTTGTCGAACTCGGCAAGGATATTCAGGACGAGATTATCGGCAGGACAGTGCAGCACGGAATTTCAGTGGGATAACGTAATGGCACCGGACACGGAAGGTATTGTCCTGCGGATTGAAAGAACATCTATTCATGACGGTGCCGGACTTCGAACCGTCTTATTTTTAAAAGGCTGCCCGCTCTCCTGCACCTGGTGTTCAACTCCTGAATCTCAGAACATACACCCCGAAAAGGGCTACAACCCGATACGCTGCAGAGGCTGTTCCACCTGTGTCGACAATTGCCCCAACGGAGCATTGATTTTGCTTGATGGTGCTGTCGTCCGGGATGCAGAACTGTGCGACAACTGTTTTCGCTGTGTTGATGTCTGTCCGCATGGCGCTCAGAAACGCTATGGCCTGGTTATGACGGTATCTCAGGTCGTTGAAGAAATGAGCAAGGATGAAATCTTCTATTTTCACTCAGGCGGAGGTGTTACCATCAGCGGCGGTGAGTGTTTTACCCAACCTGCCTTCACCGCTTCCATCCTCAGGGAGTGCCGCTTGAGAGGTATCGACACCGCAGTGGAAACAAGCCTGCAGGCTCCGTGGGAGAACATCCAACAATCGCTGCCGTTTCTGAATACCATGTACGTCGATATCAAGCATCCCGACAGTAAACGCCACCGGGAACTCACCAGCATCGGTAATGAGACGATTATCTCCCACCTTACAGATCTTGACGAGTCCAAGCTGCCGTTTAAATTGCACCTGCGTATCCCGCTGATTCCTGGCATCAACGATGACGATGAGACTCTCGAGGCACTGATACAGATCGGCAAATCATTGAAAAAGATCGAAGAAATCGAAATTCTTCCCTATCATCGTCTCGGGGCTTCAACCTATGCATTTCTCGGTCGGCACTATCACCTTGAGCACCTTTCGACCCCCTCTTCCGAGTACCTGACCGAGCGATTGAAGTTCATAAAAATGAAGTGCCGGAGCGTCCCCCTGAAAAGCGGCGGCAACTATCTTTAATTGCTGCCTTGCGACAAGCTGAATTTCTGTCGGCTATCCTGTTTTACGCTGCTCAGGCGAGATATTATTCTCAGCTGAGACTCAGCTGATGCTTGACAAATATCTTTTTTTTTATAATCTTTGATCGTTAGCGATCAGCTCTTTTGTCTTCACCCCGAGTCAGTCAAGCTCTTGCGTTTTTTAATTAAAACTGGATTTTCAACAGCTTGAAAACACTTTGTCCCAGTAACGCATTAACAGCCGCCAGGTTTTCGGCTGAGCGGTAATAATAGTTTCACCAGGATAATGGTCGGAATAGCTTTCTATTCTTAGACCATTATCAAGAGGCGACCTGTATCTTTCATTGTTTTTTTGTGAGTGCAGGCTTTTTGAGCTTGTTAACCGAGAGTTATATGGAGGAGAAAACTGTGAATAAATCATTATTATCTACCGTAGTAGGCAGCACCCTTGCCGGCATGATGCTATTGAGCCAGGTGGCAACCGCCGATGATCTGAAAATCGGGATTATGGTGCCGACGACTGGCTCTGAAGCTACATATGGAAAAGATATGGAAAATGCTATTAATCTCGCCGCTGCCGAGATTAATAAAGCCGGCGGTGTCCTTGGCATGAACATTGTCACCATGACCGGCGATGCCGCCTGTGATCCCCAGCAGGCGACTGCTGCAGCTACCAAGCTGGTCTCAGCAGATGTTGCCGCAGTTGTCGGCGGCTATTGCTCCGGCGCAACGCTTCCGACCATGAAAATTTATGGTGATGCCAACATCCCCATGGTTATTCCGGCAGCGAACTCAACAAAACTGATCGACGTCAACATGGGAAATGCGTTCCAGGTTAACTCCACCGGATTTGATCAGGTCAAAACCGCCATCAGCCTTTTTGAAGAAAAAGGAATCAACAAACTGGCCATTATCCATCAGGGTGACGGTTACTCAGAGGATCTTGCCAAGCTGACCCGTGAAAAATGGGCATCCATGGGCAAAGAAGTCGTTGCCTATGAAGTTGTAAACAAGGGTGAGCAGGACCAGTCAGCACTCGTTACCCGGATCAAATCAAAAGCTCCTGATGCCGTTTTCTGGACAGCATACTATGCAGATGGCGCGATGGTCATTAAACAGCTCCGCCAGGGCGGCTATCGCGACCTGATTGCGGTCGGTGACGGCTCAAACTCACCGAAGCTGCTCGAGATTGCCGGTAAAGCTGCCGAAGGCGTGTACTGTTTCTCCAACCCGACCGTCGAGTACCTTCCGGCGGCCAAGGATTTTCACGCCAACTACAAAGCAGCCTACAAGCAGGATCCCGATGCCTATGCCGCACTTTCCTACGACGCAATGAAACTGATGGCAGATGCCATCACACGAGCAGGTTCAACAGACAAAGCTGCGATCATCAAGGCGCTTTCTGAGACGAAGGACTTCACCGGTATTGCCGGACCCATTTCCTTTACCGAACAGAACACCCTTGCCAGAAGTAACTTTGTCATTCTCGTGGCAAAAGGTGGGAAGTGGGAACTTCATCAATAAGTCAACCACTATCTTGTCTTAAATAATCGTACAGCCCGGCTTGCCCGCTCAAACCGGGCTGTACGATTATAACGCTTACCTTCTTTTATTAAGTCTACTATGTCAATCCAGGACATTCTGTTACAGCAGCTCGCAAACGGTCTGATTCTCGGTTCATTTTATGCGCTCGTAGCGCTTGGCTACACCATGGTGTACGGCATCATAAAACTGCTGAACTTTGCCCATGGCGACCTTTACATGATCGGATCTTTTGTCGGTTTCGTAATCCTGTCGTTCTTAAGTGCATATATCGGCAACGGCTGGGCAGGTATCATGTGCAGCATGATTCTCAGTATGATTGCCGTCGGCTTGCTGGGAGTTATGATACAGCGGGTTGCCTATGTCCCGATGCTTTCGGCACCCAGGCTTTCGATCCTGATCACAGCGCTGGCCGTTTCAATGATTCTCTCCAACAGCGTTATGGCAATCACTGACGGACAGTACCTGGCGTTCCAGACCGATCTTGGCTTTGACGGTTTGGAACTTGGCCATGTCTTTATCACCAATACCCAGATGATACTGGTGGGAGCATCTATTCTTCTGATGGTCATCCTCTACCTGTTTGTCCATAAAACCCTTTACGGCAAGGCAATGCGGGCAATTGCGATTGACCAGGATGCCTGCCGGCTGATGGGCATAAACGTCAACAGGATCATTGCCCTGACGTTTTTTATCGGTACTTCACTTGCCGCAGCAGCCGGCATCATGGCCGGCACCTACTATGGCAGTATTCATTTTTTCATGGGTTTTGTCATCGGTCTGAAAGCCTTTACAGCTGCTGTTATTGGAGGAATCGGCTCGATCCCCGGCGCCATGCTCGGAGGACTGCTCCTCGGGCTCCTGGAATCTTTTGGCACCCAGATCCCCTTCATCGGCACCGAATGGAAAGATGTTTTTTCATTCGGCATACTCATTCTCCTGCTGGTATTCAAGCCGACCGGCATACTCGGCAAAACAGAAATCGAACGGATGTGATTCATGGGAAAGACTATTACTCCTCCTGCTGACTCAAATCGACTCACCGGCGCCTTGTCTCGTCTGTTTGATTGGCTCCAGGACCAGAAGAATCGCCTGGTAGTTCTTCTGACGCTTGCAGCTCTGGCCATGCTCTTTCCTCTGCTGGCCGGGAATTATGAACTCGAGGTTGTAACCAACATCTGGTTTTATGTTATTCTCTGTCTGGGGCTGAATATCGTCGTCGGCTATGCCGGACTGCTTGACCTCGGCTATGCAGCTTTCTTCGCGGTTGGAGCCTACACAACCGGCATCCTCACCTCTGAATTCGGGGTCAACTTCTGGCTGACGATCCCCTTCGCCATCTTTTTCTCCGCCTTGTCGGGGTGTATTATCGGTGGCCCGACCCTGAGGCTGCGCAGTGATTATCTGGCTATTGTAACGCTCGGGTTTGGGGAGATCGTCAGGATAATAGCCAGAAACCTGGAAATTACAGGTGGGGCCAGTGGACTGATCGGTATAGAAAGACCGAGCATCTTCGGCTTTCAGCTCACCCAGATCATCCATTTTTATTATGTATTTCTCATTCTTGCCATCATCGCCGGGTTTGTCAGCTACAGGCTGCAGCACTCGAGAATGGGCCGTGCCTGGCAATATGTCCGTGAAGACGAAGATGCCGCTGAGGCTATGGGCATTAATCGGGTTGCCGTTAAATTGTACGCCTATGTCATCGGTGCAATTTTCGGTGGCGTTGCCGGCAGTTTCTTTGCCGCCAAGATGTCAGCTATTTCACCTGAAACCTTTCAGTTTCAGCAGTCAGTACTGATCCTGCTTGGTGTTGTGCTGGGTGGTATGGGCAAAATTCCCGGTGTTATTATCGGTGCTTTTGCACTTGTTCTTTTCCCGGAAGTTTTCCGTGAGCTTGGCTCCACGCGCATACTGGTTTTTGCCATCGTGATGCTCATTATCATGCTCTATCGCCCCGAAGGCATCTGGCCTGCAAAGAAAACATGATCGCTGCACATTAAAAAGGGAAACACTACACGTTATGGCATTGCTCGAAGTCAAGAATATTGACCTTAACTTTGGTGGCCTGCGGGTTATCAATGATTTATCCTTTTCTGTTGAGACCGGTGCCATTGACAGCCTTATCGGCCCCAATGGCGCCGGTAAAACGTCAGTATTCAATTGCCTTACCGGTTTTTATAAACCAACCGGTGGGGCGATTTTTTTTAATGAGAAGGCAATCACCAGAAAAAAACCCCACAAAATAACGCAGAGGGGTATGGCCAGAACATTTCAGAACCTGAGGCTGTTTAAAAGCATGACGGTGATGGAAAATGTCATGTCCGGTATGCACTGTCGCAGTTCAGCCGGACCGCTCAGCTCGGTACTGCGCACCCGCTCACAGCAACGTGAGGAAGCCGAGATCACCTCTTTTTGTGAAGAGTGCCTTGATTTTGTGGGTATTCTTGGAGAAAAGGACCGAACTGCTTCTAATCTTTCCTACGGCCACCAGCGACGTGTTGAATGGGCCAGAGCCCTGGCTACGAAACCGAAGATTCTTCTTCTTGACGAACCTGCAGCAGGTCTCAACTATGACGAAAAACAGCAGTTGATCAAACTCATCAAACGGATTCGTGACGAACTCAACATCACCATTCTGCTGATCGAACATGACATGGGTCTGGTCATGAAGGTATCCGAAAAAATTACGGTTATTGACTACGGGCAGAAAATCGCCGAGGGAAGTGCGGAGGATGTACAGAAGAACCCGAAAGTAATCGAGGCATATCTTGGCAAAGAAGAGGAAGAATTCGCATGAGCACGACGATTCTTGAAATTTCCGATCTGGAAACACATTACGGCAAGATTCATGCGCTTCGCGGTATTTCCTTATCTGTCGAGAAAGGTGAGATCGTCACACTGCTCGGTGCCAACGGTGCAGGAAAAAGCACGACTCTGAGAACCATTTCAGGTCTTATCCGGGCAAGCTCAGGAACTATTCTCTACAGGGGTGAGGACATCACCCGAAAACCTGCCCACGAAATCGTCCAGATGGGGCTCATCCACGTTCCTGAGGGCAGAAAGATATTCAAGGGGATGACGATTGCCGAGAACCTTGAGCTCGGTTCATTCACCTTGAAAGATGAAATCGAGCGGAAACGTCGAATGCGTCATGTATACGAAATTTTTCCACTTCTTGAAGAACGCAGAAACCGTGATTCCGCATTCCTTTCAGGAGGCGAGCAGCAGATGCTGGCCATAGGCCGTTCGATGATGACCAATCCTGAACTCCTGCTCCTTGATGAACCGTCAATGGGGCTTGCTCCCTTCCTGGTTCAGGAAATCATGAAAATTATTGTCCGCTTAAACAAGGAAGGAGTGACGATCCTGCTTGTCGAACAGAATGCCAAAGTCGCACTTAAACTTGCAGACCACGGCTATGTGATTGAAACCGGAGAAATCGTCATCAAAGGGGACGCCCGAACCCTGCAGCAGGACGAAAGCATTGTCAAGGCATACCTTGGTGAATAAATTTCAGTCAATCCTTAAACAGTGCTGAAAATGCCAGTAGTCGACCATGAGCAACCAGTCGAAGGCATATCTGTTGACACTTCTGGCCGTAACGTTCTGGGGAACCTCAGCCTCAGCCTTCAAAATTGCTCTTCGCTACGTTGAACCATACACGCTGCTTTTCTATTCGGTTCTCTTTTCTTCTCTGGCACTCTTTGTTATTCTCCTGCTCCAGGGCAAGGGGCCACTTCTTCTCAAGCTGAAGAAACGGCAGGCGGGCAGGCTGGCGCTGCTCGGGCTACTTAACCCCTTTCTCTATTACACAATCCTCTTTCAGGCGTATTCTCTGCTTCCCGGCCAGATTGCCATGTCGATCAATTACGGCTGGCCGTTTGCTCTGACACTTCTGTCCGTCCCCATCCTGAAACAGAAACTGAGCACCGTGCAGATGACGGCTATTATTGTCAGCTTTGCAGGCGCACTGATTATTGCCACGAAAGGAAGCCCGGCAGGTTTTCAGGATATCAGTAAAACCGGACTGCTGCTGGCGTTTCTTTCAACAATTATCTGGGCATCCTTCTGGCTCGTAAACGCAAAAGACAAGACCGACCCGGTCATAAAACTCTTCTGGGGATTTTCTTTTGGACTGCTCTACACGATACTGGGCAGCTTTCTGCTCGGGCCTGTCACCGTACCCGCGCCTGAGGCATTCCTGCCCCTGGCCTACATCGGTTTTTTTGAAATGGGTATCACCTTTGTGCTCTGGCTGACAGCTCTGCAATTGAGCAGTTCTGCAGCACGCATCGGCAACCTGATCTACATAGCACCGTTTTTATCTCTGCTTTTTCTCAGGATGGTAATCGGCGAGACAATACACCCGACAACATTTATCGGTCTTTTCATCATTGTCGGATCTATATATTTTCAGGAAAAATGTGCCGCAACGATGGAGACAAATGAATAGCCTCCTGATCTTCCGTCACCTGTTCCGTATCCCCAGTTAACAGCTGATCTTTTACAGCTCCACGACCGTTCCTATATCGAGTTCCTCGGCGCGTCTCAGGATAGCGGCTGCCGCGGCAAGATCCTGAACCGCAACACCGACTGATTTAAACAGGGTAACTTCACCATTTGATCTTCTCCCTGCCACCGTGCCGGCTGCCACCTCGCCAATCTCTGCACAAATATGCTCGGCAGTCATCAGTTTCCTGCTTATCGGGATTATGAGGTCACCGGTTTCTTCAAGAGCTGATACCCTGTGGTCGACAAAAAGGCGCGAGCGCAGGACTGTTTCTACAGGAATTTCCTGGACATGTGGCTTATATGAGCCGACTGCGTTGATGTGAACCCCAGGCCGGATGTCCCGATCATCAAAAACAGGGGTACCTGAATTAGTGGCTGTACAGATAATATCTGCATTGCCGACAGCTTCCCCAGGGCTTGCAGCCACCTCAATCTTTATCTGCAGCAATCGACTCATTTCCCGGGCAAATCGTTCAGAGGCTTCAGTCGAAAAATCAAAGATGAACGCCTGCGATATCGCATGGACCGAACAAACTGCTTCCAGCTGTGTCCTTCCCTGGACTCCGGCACCAAAGATTGCACAGATGGAGCTCTTGCTGCGGGCCAGAAGCCTGCTGGCCAGCCCGGACGCGGCACCGGTGCGCAGCGCGGTGATGGTTGTGCCATCGAGTAGCGCCCGAGGACTGCCGTTTTTGCCGTCAAAAAGGCTGACCATCCCCTGAATATAGGGAATTCCCGCTGTCCGGTTTTCTTCAAACAGGGTAACGGTCTTGATCCCTATCATCTCGGCCTGTTTCATGTAACTGGGCATGAACAGAGCAGTTCCTTCGGGTTCACTGATGCTAATATGAGAACGAACCGGCATCTCCGGACAGCCGGTAGACAAGTCAATGAATGCTGTTTCGATCGCACTGACGATTTCTTTCATGCTGACGGCTTCTCTGATCTGGGCTCCGGATAATACACGTATGGTATTCATGGCTGGTCTCTACTGTCTGGTTTATTATTCTTATTCAGCAATACTGTCTGCAACACCGCCTCAGCGCTTTTTCTTCAATTTCAGTGCCGACGGCGCCATGGACAGTCCCCCGCGAGCGGTACATCTCAATTCGGTCGGCAGCATTTTACCACAGGCATAGACGGCATCAATCGTTTCGTCCAGATTGACATGGTTGTCGTAGCCGCCGATTACCATGTCGGCACAGGTGAACGCACTGGAGGCAGCAACAGCGTTTCTGCTGTGGCATGGCACCTCGCACATGCCCTGAACGGGGTCGCAGACAAGTCCCATGGTATTCTGGAAAGAGACGGCGGCAGCATCACATGCCTGCCGGGCATTCCCCCCGGCAAATTCAACAACTGCTGCTGCCCCCATGGCACCTGCTGCCCCGATCTCAACCTGGCATCCGGCAACTTCAGCGGCAAAAGTTCCGCGATTGGCAAGAATCAAACCGATCCCGCCGGCGGCAAAGAGCATCAGAGCCAACTGCCGGTCTGAAAGACCGAATTCCTCTTCAAGCACTGTTACAATTCCGGGAATAGTACCGGCCGCACCGCCGGTCGGTGCAGCACAGACTACTCCACGGCTGTTACAGGTGTGCATTGCTGCCATCGCCGCGGCGGCCGCCCGGGCATGAAGGCCGCCGATTGCAACCCTCCTGGCCCTGACGTTGTCCATGACAGTACCAGCCATGGCATCGATAAGCTGCATATCAACCCTGTCTTTGACCAGCCCGTCCTCAACCGACTGTTTCATGATGCCGTAGCGGCGGAGCATCTCCTCTACTGCTTGCCTTTCCGTCATTCCAAGAACCGTTTTCTCGTATTCGAGAACAATTTCACCAAGAGAACAGCAGCCCTCTTCCGACAATTTGACCATTTCCAGTGATGATGAAAACGGCGCCGCGTTTTTCTGGGTAAAATAGATCGGCGTAACCTGTCTGATATGTTCTGCTGAAACTCGTCCGGAAAGCGAATGAACGTCGAGCGGAACAGGTGAAGAGAGCTGAACGACACAGCTGGAAGTGGTTGGAGATGACAGACGAACAGAGACATCAGGTATATGGTTATGCACGTACTCGCTTATTTCTTGGCAACTACCGGCATCGACGATCAGCAATGTCTCAAAGCTCTTTCCATCCAGCAGGACATCGATACCGTCAACTGTAGTTACCTTGAAAGTCCCACCACCTGTTGACTTTGCCTCGACAGTCAGCCTCTTTCCATGATGGCCGGTGACCTCGATTATCACATAATTGGGGTGATCAGCTCCAGCCAGATCCCGGCATTCAAACGTAAACTGCATACCCTGCTGTTTTGCGGTCTGCAGCGCTCTGGTAAAAATTTCATCGGTCTGGAGCCATCCCATTAACCCGGTAACAAAGGCCTGATCGACCCCCTGCTGTCTGTAGGTACCGGCATAGGAACCGGACCTGTCAAAGCTGATTTTCACCTTTCTCGGAGCATCACCGAGCAGTTGACGGACAACGCAGGCTATGTGATATGAGCCCGCGGTGTGTGAGCTGGACGGCCCGCGCATGACAGGACCAAGCACATCATTGAAGACACTGGTAAACACCTGGATATCTCACCGATTGTTAGGTGTTATCTGATTCCTGCTGTTTCATTTTCAGGTTTTTCAACCAGCCGACCCGGATGAAATATTGCTGACCACTGTTCACCCAGCGCTCACAGAGATCCTCGTGTTCCATGAGCGGATAATTCCTGTGATCAAGCGTATCCTTGTCGACCCGGCAACGGCCGGTCAATTCATCGTGCGGCCGGTAATATTTACAGCTGAAACATTTCTTGACGATTTTCACTTTCCAACACCGATATACGAGAAAAAGCCTTTACGAATCTGCTGATAATTTGTCGACCAGCTGCTGCCATTCCTGCTCAAGGCTGATCTCCGGCACAACGCTGTCTGCGCGGCTGTACCAGTAGGAGGCATTGCCGATATCGCCTTCCTTGCGATGCAGATAGGCATGAACCAATGAGCCGTTTTGGGACAAAACAGCCTGGGCTATACTGTGGGCCTGGTCCCAGTCACCGTCTTTGTCCAGCTGCAGTGCCCGGAGCAACGCACTTTTTTCATCAGTCATGGCAAAAGAGTCCCCCACGAATATGAGTTATTACTAAAACCCGAGTTTTTCACAACATGTATCAAGTGATTCAGGAGTATCAAACTGAAGCGAGGTCACCTGGGCACCCTTCGGAACAATTTTTCTCATCATTCCTTTCAGGACAGTCTTTGGACCGGCTTCAATAAAAACATCGACCCCGTCGGCCAGCATGGCTGAGATAATTTCATACCAGCGAACCCGTGAAACAATCTGGCCGGCCATCATTTTCCTGATTGTCTGCGCGTCGTTTTCAGGCGCTGCCGACACATTGCAATAAACCGCCGCTTCCGGCTGCTGAAATGGTATTGAATCCATATATTTCGAAAAGTCAGGAACTGCAGCGGCGACCAACGGGCTGTGATTGGCAACGCTGACATTAAGGGGGATGACCTTGCCCCCAAGCCCCTCAGCTTTTGTTGCAACGCTGTCAAGGCCCTCCCGGTTTCCCGAGATCACAATCTGTTGAGCGGTATTGTAATTTGCAACCGTGACAACCCCATCCCCGGCGCTTGCCTCAACAAGCTCTTCCAGCGTGTCGATATCAAGACCAAGAACGGCCCGCATTCCCCCCGGGTGCTTGTCTCCTTCACGTTCCATGAAAAAGCCGCGTCGCTCTACCAGGTTAATGGTATCCTGAACAGAGAGAACTCCCGCCGCGCAGAGTGCCGAATATTCACCAAGACTATGGCCTGCATAACAGCTTATTGCAACGTCTTTGGGAAGCCGCGCCTTCAGTGCCTGAAGACAGATCAGGTTGGTTACCGTTATTGCAGGCTGCAATACCGCTGCCCGGGTCAACGTCTCCAGCGGCCCGTCAAAACTCAAGGTCCGGATCGGAAATTCACACACCGATTCGGCAATATTCATAATCCCGGCGCATTCACTCTCGCTCTCAACAAAATCTTTTCCCATGCCGATATACTGGGATCCCTGGCCAGGGAAAAGTACTGCTATCTTCATGGAAGAACTCCTATGTTTTTTTCATTTTCAGATCAAGAAAATTAGCAATAAAGAGAATGGCAACACCAACACAGATAGAAGAGTCGGCCACATTAAATGCCGGCCAGTGGTAACTGCCGAAATAGAAATCAAGAAAATCTATTACCGCACCATGGCGAATGCGATCGATGACATTGCCGGCTGCTCCTGCGGCAATCAGAGCAAATGAAAGCAGATAAAACAGATGGTCTTTACGCATCTTAAATGCCGCTATGGAAAGACCGAAGAAGGCAATAATGTTAATTGAGACGAAAAAATAATGCCTGATCGGTGATTCAACCGATGCAAACATCGAAAAAGCGGCCCCTTTATTGGTCACATACACCAGGTTAAAAAAACCTGGAATAACCACCTGCGAATCGTAGAGCGTGAAGGTGCTGGTTATCCAGTATTTTGTCAGTTGATCAGCAACGACAATCAACGCTACTAAAAGGACATAAAGACGCATAATGATAAACAACAAGAGGTTTGAAAGTTTTAGGCGGCGACCACACCCGCACATCTGCTGCAGATCTGCGGATGTTCGCTGTTTTCACCTACCGTCTCTGATCGAGTCCAGCAGCGCTCACACTTATCTCCGGGTGCCGGTCTGATAGCGATACAGAGACCCTCCAGCTCATCACTGACATAAATGTTCAGGTCATCGAACTGCGTCCTGCTCAGCGGTGTCAGCTTTGATACGATCGAGATCTCCCTGATCACTTCCCACTGAGCCGAGAGAAAATCAGCAAGCTCGCCGTCGACGGCAATCAGTACCTCAGCTTCCAGCGGATGACCGATGACTTTCTCGGCACGACCATTCTCAAGCGCTCTGGTTATTTCCGAACGGACACTCATCAACCGTTCCCAGCGCTCCCGGGTATTTTTGTCGAGAATGCAGCCGGCGCGCTCTTCCGGAAAATCTTTAAAAAAGATACCACCCGGTAAACCCGCACCCTGCCCCCTGCCGTTCAGCACATCCCAGGCCTCCGAGGCGGTAAAGCTAAGAATCGGCGACATGAGACGCAGCAGCCCGTCAGTGATTTCGTACAGCACGCTCTGTGCAGCTCTTCTTGAAGTGGATTCGGTTCCGGACGTATAAAGACGATCCTTGAGAATATCCAGGTAAAAGGCACTCATTGTCGTGCCGCAGAAGTAGTTCAGCCCCTGGTAGATGGCATGAAACTCGTAAGCATCATACGCCTTGAGGATCTTGCGCTTCAGCTCTTCATATTTTGACAGTGCCCAGTGGTCAAGCTCTTCGAGTTTCTCATAGGATACCGTGTGCGTGCCCGGCTCAAAATCACTGAGATTGCCAAGCATGTAGCGTATGGTATTTCTGATTTTACGATAAGAATCAGATACCTGTTTCAGAATCTCATCGGAAACCTTGATATCATCGCGATAATCTTCACTGGCGACCCAGAGCCGCAGTATCTCGGCGCCGTACTTTTCGATCACTTCCTGGGGCGCAACGACGTTGCCGACCGACTTGGACATCTTCTTCCCCTGGCCGTCGACCACATAGCCGTGAGTGAGGACCCCCTTGTACGGTGCCTGGCCTCTGGTGCCGACAGAAGCCAGCAGGGCGCTGTGAAACCAGCCTCGATGCTGGTCGCTCCCCTCCAGGTACAGATCAGCAGGCGATCTCAGTTCCTCTCGCTGCTCACAGACCGCGGCATAGCTGACACCTGAATCAAACCAGACATCAAGGATATCCGTTTCCTTGGAAAAGGCCCGCGAGCCGCAGGAATCACAGGTTATACCTGCCGGCAGGAAGTCTTCAAGCTCATGGCTGAACCAGGCATCGGCCCCCTCTATGTTGAACAAATCATCAATATTTCTGAGAAGGCCGTCATCCTTGACAATTTCTCCGCACTCCCTGCAACTGACAACGGTAATGGGAACGCCCCAGGAGCGCTGCCTCGACAGACACCAGTCCGGGCGGTTTTCGATCATCGAGTATATTCGCTGCATCCCCCAGCCGGGGGTCCAGGTTACCTGTTTTATGCTCTCCAGGGAATGCTTGCGCAGATCGTTTATTTCCATGGAAATAAACCACTGCGGCGTGGCCCGGTAAATCACCGGTTTTTTGCACCGCCAGCAATGCGGATAGCTGTGGTGGATGGTTTTCTCGGCAATCTGCGTCCCCGCTTCCGCCATATCGTCGCTTATCTGCCGATTGACCTTCGGGATCTGCTGTCCGGCATAGGGTCCGGCCTCCCTGGTATAACACCCTTCATCATCAACCGGTGAGAGGATGTCGAGTCCGTAGCGCAACCCGGTTAGATAATCGTCTACACCATGCCCGGGAGCCGTATGAACACAACCGGTACCGGCTTCAAGCGTGACATAATCGGCAAGTACCATGGTCGATGGGCGATCCATGAAGGGATGGAGGCAGCTTCGCTTTTCAAGGGCCAGCGCAGAAAACGTACAGTCGATCCGATAATCCTCGATACCGCAGTCCTGCATGACTGTATCGACAAGTTCTTTTGCCATTATCAGCCGCTCGCCGTCAACCTGAACGGATGCATATTCAAATTCGGGATGAAAGGCGACTGCAAGGTTGGCCGGCAAGGTCCAGGGGGTTGTCGTCCAGATGACCACAAAGACATCCCCCGCCAGGTTGGGATGAATATCGGAGAGATCGTCCGCAACCCTGAATTTAACGTAAACAGACGGTGACGTGTGATTATGGTACTCGACCTCAGCCTCAGCCAGAGCAGTCGTACAGGTTGAGCACCAGTACACCGGCTTCTTGCTCCTGATAACCGAGCCGGAATGCAGGAATCTGTTGAATTCCCTGGCTATGGTCGCTTCATATGCATAGTTCATGGTCAGGTATGGATTTTCCCAGTCTCCGATGACCCCGAGTCTCTTAAACTCGGCTTTCTGGATCTTGATCCACTTTTCGGCATAGGTGCGGCAAGCCTTTCTTTTGGAAAGGATGGGGATGGTTTTCTTCTTTTCACCAAGCTCCTTGTCAACGTTGTGTTCGATCGGCAGCCCATGGCAGTCCCACCCCGGGATATACGGCGCATTGAAACCTGACATTCTTTTAGACCGGAGAATGACATCCTTGAGGATCTTGTTGAAGGCGGTACCGAGGTGTATGTTCCCGTTGGCATACGGAGGACCGTCATGCAGGACAAAGAGCGGTTTGTCAGCATTGTGTTTCTGTATCTGCTGATAGAGGCCGTCTTTTTCCCACTGCTTGAGAGCCTCGGGCTCTCTCTGGGACAGGTTGGCCTTCATCTTGAACGATGTCTGGGGCAGATTCAGCGTTGCCCTGTAATCCATAACAATCTCCTTTAAGGTAAACGATAAGGCAGGGAAGTGCGTTGATTCAACACGATAAAGTCACTTCCAGAAGCAGCAACAAGACAGAACAGATAAAAATAACACCAAAGGGGCAAGTTGCAAGGGGAAAGATAGGAATATTCAATTGTTTCCGGGGCCCTCTGAAAGGTTTCAGCCGAATGCGGTGAATCTTCATGCCGATCTCGTCACACCCGCACCTTTAAATTGACATACCCCACTTACTTTATTAATTTTGATACGTTATAATTGATGAACTCGTAAAAAGTTTAATAAACGCTGGCTAAGTAAAAAGCTTCATAGGCTAGGCGCCTAAAAAATTCTATTATTTCGGCGTACTCCAGTACGTCGTGGTGATAGAATTTTTGTAGCAACGACGCATATGGAGAGTTTTTACGACGCCATCATAATTGAAACTATCACCGGGCACAGAAGACGGCCCGCTCCAATTCACCACCGTGGTACCCTCATGAGAACTCCATGACAGAGACGAGCAGCAACGGCACCATGGTCGAAATGATCAAGGTGAGCAAGATATATCCCCCCGATACCAGGGCACTTTCAGATGTGTCCTTATCTATTGCCACAGGCGAAATGTTTTTTCTCATCGGCATGAGTGGTGCAGGTAAAACAACGCTGCTCAAATTATTGTGCAACATGGAAGCGCCGACAAACGGCTTGATTGAAATCAGCGGCCACAACATACACCGGGTAAAGGGCAAGAACCTCGCCCGCCTGCGGCAGAGAATCGGCGTCGCCTACCAGGATTTCAAACTGTTGACCGACAGGACAGTGGCCGAAAACATTGCCATCTCCATGGAGGTTTCCTACAAGAAGCCGCAGCATATCAGAAAACGCGTCAGGGACCTGCTAGACCAGCTGGCGCTGGCCGGCAAGCATGACACCATTACCGAAGATCTCTCACGCGGCGAGCAGCAGCGTGTCGCACTAGCCCGCGCCGTAGCCAATTCACCAACCCTTATCCTGGTCGATGAACCTACAGGCAACCTCGATTCTACAACGACGGAACGGGTCATGCGTCTCCTGACAAAATGCAATAAATCCGGAGCAACCGTGGTAATTGCCACGCATGATCATTCGATTTACACGAACACCAAGCATCGGATCATGGAACTTCAACATGGCAAGCTCAACCTGGTCAGGGAGGGCGTTTCTTCATGAATTTCTGGTTTGCCGTTTTTCGACAGGTCGGCAGAAACCTGAAACAAACCTGGCCGTCTCAATTCATGACACTGCTGACGGTCAGCCTCTCTGTACTCATTTTTGCATTTTTTTTCCTTATCTACAACAACATGCTCCGTGTCGGCGACAAACTCGGCGATGATTTGCTGCTTATTGTCTACCTGGAAGAGGAGCCGGGCCCGGAAATGCAGGCACAGCTGAAAAAAAAGATCCTGGCCTTTGATGATGTTGAAGAAATACGCTTCATCTCCAGGGCAGAGGCATACCGGACATTTTCCGAGCAGCTCGGTGAAGACCGTGACGTCCTTCAGGATATGCCGCAGGATTTTCTCCCAGCCTCAATCGAAGTCGTACCGCTGAAGAACCTCCGAAGCCTCAGCCAGCTGAAACTGTTCTCAGACTATCTCGGCAAACTCCCGGCTGCTGAAAAGGTGCAGTATGGCCAGGACTGGATTGAACGGTTTTATTATTTTACCAGGCTCATCTCAATCATCGTCCTGCTCAGCGGTGGTCTTCTGATTCTCACCTCGGTGTTCATGGTTTCCTACACCATTCGGTTGACCATCCTGGGAAGACAGGCAGAACTTGAGCTCTTGAAGCTTGTCGGCGCAACGAATTACTATATCAGGACCCCGTTCCTCATAGAAGGGATTCTCCAGGGCCTTATCGGTTCAATCTTTGGAATCGTTTCGCTCTACGCGCTTTTTCACTGGATCAGGATCAAATTTTCGGGGCCCGGAATTCTGGCATTTTTTGAGTTTTCTTTTTTTCAGGTCACAACCATTACAACTATTATCGCACTATCTATCGTACTCTGCGCAGTCGGCAGTTATACCTCAATGCAAAAGTTTCTTCGTATCTAATCCGCACTTTTGTACTTATGAGAGACCGCTCCCCTTCACCTCTGTTTCCTGCAGCCCTTTACAGCTCACTTGCCTGCCTCTGCTGCCTTCTTCTTTTAATGCCGGCCCCTGAAGCCTGGAGCACTCCGCGTACTGATCTGGAAAAAGAAAAAGCCGGAATTGAAGAACGAATAAAACGCCACCAGATCAATATCGGCAGACTTGAACAGGGGATAGACAGTCAGCAGGATGACATTGAAAAAAGCCGTAACCAGGAGCGTGAACTCCTGGCAGAGCTCCAGGAAATCGACACCAGGCTTTCAGAACACCGGGAGAAACTCAACGTCCTGGAAGAGCGTATCGGGGCACAGCGCACACTCATTGTGACAAAAAACAATGAAATAGATGCAGTACAGGCCAGGAAAAACAATGTCCAGTTACACCTGCAGAAACGAATTCAGGCATATTACAAGATGGGCAATATCGGCTTCATCAATGTCACGTTCTCTGCCCGGTCACTTCCGGAACTTCTGAATTTTAACGAATCGTTCCAGACGCTGATCAAGTACGATCAAGATGTGATCGTTACCTACCGGCAGACAATCAAGCAACTCCAAAGATCTGTTGAAACCCTGGAGATTGAAGAGGCGCTGCTCGAAGATTTTATTGAGCGAAACAAAGAAGAACAGCAGAAAATTCAGCTCGTCAAAGAAGAAAAAGAGGAACTGCTCTACCGGATCAAGACCCAGTCCCAACTCCATGAAAAGGCAATTGCGGAATTGGAGCAGGCAGCTCAATCACTGACCGCATCACTGCAGAAACTTGAGCAGAAAGAAGAGCAATTCAAGCAGACATTTCTTTACAGCAAAGGAAGAATTCCACCACCGGTTACCGGCACTCTCGTCTCCGGCTTTCAAGAAGAGGTGACCAATCGCCTCGGTATCACAGCAATATCTCAAGGTATTGCCATCAAGGCAGTCAACGGTTCCATCGTTCGTGCCATACATGACGGTGTCGTCACGTTCGCCGGATATCTCCGGGGATACGGCAACACGGTTATTGTGAATCACGGTCACCAGTATTATTCTATCTGTTCAAGGATTGAACGCATCGTAGCCGAAAAAGGGCAGAATGTCGCTGAAGGCAGCGAACTCGGCATCATGGGAGATACTGCCACGTTGATGAATGAAGGCCTGTATTTTGAAATCAGAAAAGATTCAACACCGCTCCCCCCCCTCGAGTGGATTGATGCATCCACATTACAAAGGGAAAAATAACTCCAGGCAAGAAGGGGCATATCCCCCGGGCCCGACACGTAAAAACTGAGCAGAAACCAATGAATTACAAAACATCTCGCCTTATACATACCCTGATAACCACCTTTTTCATCATCATCACGGCACAATCGCCCTTGTCAGCGGCAACTGAACAGAAACAACAGGAAGAAACCTACCGCCAGCTCGAAACATTTGCCAACGTCTTGAGCATTCTCCAGGAAAATTACGTTGAGGAAATCAAGGCAAAAGAAGCAATAGAGGGCGCAATCAACGGCCTGCTGCTCTCCCTTGACCCTCATTCCTCCTATATGAAGGCTGAAACCTACCAGGAATTCAGAGAAGAAACACAGGGCTCCTTTACCGGCATTGGAATTGAGATCACCCTTCGCGATAATGTCATCACGGTGATTGCACCAATTGCCGATACTCCCGCGGCCGAGGCAGGTATCAGGGCTCATGATAAGATCATGAAAATCAATGGTGAGTCTACCAAAAACTTTACCCCGCTTGACGCAGTCAAACTGCTCAGAGGGCAAAAAGGCTCGAGTGTCACCATTTCGATTTTCCGGGACGGCTTCAAGGAACTCAAGGATATAGAACTGGTTCGGGATACCATCCCGCTGCAGTCGGTCAAATCGTATGTTTTAAAGCCCGGTTTCGGTTACATTCGCGTTTCAAACTTTCAAAGCAATACGACACGTGAATTCAATAGCCATCTGGCACGGCTTCAGCGCGACGCCCCCCTGAGCGGATTAATCATCGACCTGCGAAATAATCCGGGGGGCCTTCTTAACCAGGCGGTCAGCCTGAGCGACATATTCCTGGACGAAGGGTTAATTGTCTACACCAGGGGACGGATCAAGGAGCAGGACCTGACCTATGAGGCCCACAAGAATACAAACACGGTCAGTTTCCCGCTTGTACTCCTGGTCAACGAGGGTTCTGCAAGCGCTTCCGAGATTGTTGCCGGGGCAATCCAGGACCACCAGAGGGGTGTGATCGTCGGCGCTAAAACCTTCGGCAAGGGATCGGTACAGACGGTAATACCACTCCCCGACGGCGCCGGTCTGCGGATGACAACAGCCAGATACTATACACCAAAGGGCCGTTCAATCCAGGCAACCGGGATCGTTCCTGATGTTGAAGTGGCATATGAGGAGTACGTTGCCGAGACAGAGGATAACAGGGACAGCCCCAGCGTCTTTCGGGAAAAGGACCTGAACAATCACATCGCCAACACAGATGCGGATAGTGAAGATAACGAGGCAGGCGATCAGGATACAGAGATCGAAAGGATGCTGCGTGAAGACAATCAGCTGAGATCTGCATTCAACATCCTGAAAAGCCTGGCCCTTTACGTAAGGCATTCTGAATAGCAGGGAGAACAAACGCATTGTACAGCGCCCTACTTGCCATTGCCGAGCGCAGAATCACTCAAGCCATTGAGAATGGAACGCTGCGCACGGACAGCTGGAAAAACAAACCACTGCCGCTGGACTCAGATTCGTTCGTTCCCGATGACCTGAAAATGGCCTACAAGATTCTCAAGAACAGCGGCTTTGTTCCCCCGGAAGTTGAAACAAGAAAGGAAATACAGAAACTGGAAGACCTCATTGCCCGCACTGAGGACGAACACCAGCGCGTCAAACAGATGAAAAAGTTGAACGTGCTGCTGATGAAACTCGACAGCCGCAGGAGCCGTCCCTGCTCGATTGAACAGGATGATGACTATTACCGACGCATCGTAGAGAAGATATCGGTTCACACTGATGGGAAAAAGAGTTGAACCGACAACGCCGCTGCTCTGCTAAAAACCGAGTTCTTTCAGAAATCGTTCATCCCTGGACCAGTTCTTACGAATTTTGACCCA
Organism: Desulfocapsaceae bacterium; assembly: GCA_963675545.2. Lineage (GTDB taxonomy): Bacteria > Desulfobacterota > Desulfobulbia > Desulfobulbales > Desulfocapsaceae > MADRE3. Next base: position 3,808,702 of record CAXXRX010000002.1, on the reverse strand, counting down.
GAGGTGTAGCGAGACTTTTGCCATCAGCAGGTTCTCGATATCTTTTCGGGCAGCGATACCGATACTCTTCAACTTCGCACCACCCTTGCCGATAACAATACCCTTCTGCGAGGCACGTTCGAGAAAAATGGTTGCATGAATCGTAACCCGCCCGGTTACCTGATCTTCCTTGAATGAATCAATCAACACCGCAGAACCGTAAGGTATTTCCTGGCCGGTCAGTAAAAATATTTTTTCTCTGATGATCTCAGCCGACAAAAAGCGCTCGCTGGCATCAGTCGGCACATCTTCCGGAAAATACCTGGGCCCCTTCGGCATCAGGGAAACGAGCGTATTCAGCAAGACGTCGGTGCCATCCCCTGTCAAAGAAGAAATCGGGATAATTCCCCTGAAAGGAAACAGCCCGGAATATGATTCGATAATCGGCAGGAGGTCATGGCGATCAATCAGATCGATTTTATTGAGAACAAGCAGTGCCGGTGAAGAAACCTCGCTGAAATATTCCCGATATTCCTGCTGCTTTTCTTTCCTCACCTTATCGGGAAGAGGCAGCGATACGTCAATCATGAAGACCACGCAGTCGACATCGGCAAGGCTGTTCATGGCAACCCTGACCATCTCACGATTCAGCGGAGACCTGGACTTATGCAGTCCGGGTGTGTCGAGGATGACAATCTGATAATCGCTGCTGTTCAACACGCCGGCAATGCGATTTCTGGTTGTCTGGGGCTTGGGCGTCACGATAGAGATTTTCTGGCCAAGCATGGTATTGAGCAGTGTCGATTTGCCTGCGTTCGGCGGCCCGACAAGTGCTGCCACTCCAGAGGTGACCCATTCTAAATCTTCCACATTCATAAATTTCGGTCTCAACAAGAATAGAGTGGTGAAAAGTTAAAATTAAACTATACTGAATTTTTTATAGATAATACATTATCAGAATTTAATATGGGTACTGTACAGGGAAAAACCATGCCGGCATAGCGTAAAGATCCAGCAAACATGAAATTCCGTGCAGTCCCCCGTAAACATCATCTATGTCTTTTTTCAGTATCAGCTCAGGCAAGCTCATTGAGTACCTTGACAATGGCAGGTTTATCTGTGGTTTTGTCACGGAAAGTCAATCAAAAAGAATCCGGTTGTTGAACCAGAACGGCCGCGAACTCAATCTTCCCATATCCCGCGTCGTTCATTGTTCAGAATCCAGCCATCCCGGCGGCAGCGACCGCGAAAACCTGGTAAAACTCCTCCAGGATACCACCCAAAAGCGACGCCTGTTGATGGAGGACGTTGACCTTGAAATGCTCTGGGAGCTTACCAGTGATGAGACGACGGATACCTTCGAACCCCACTTCCTGGCCGAGCTCAGTTTTGGCTGCAGCGCGGATGATGATATCGTCTCGGCCTTCCTGCGCTCAGTTTTTCACGATAAACTTTTTTTCAAATACCGCGAAGGCAAGATCAAGGCACATTCACCGGAGCAGGTCGAGCAACTGAGGCTCCAACAGCATAAAGAGGCCCAAAAGCAGCAGCTGGCAGTAACCGGTATCAGCCTGATCACCAGGATCAATGAGCAGGCTGCAGCTGCCGCCCCCTACTCCGAGGATGAAGAAGAGATTCTCACACTTGTCCAGAATTACTATCTCTGGCCCGGTGAATCAGCCCAGAATGACGATTTGGCCAGAAAAATCCTCAAAGAAGCAGGCTTTTCAAAACCCCACGACCCATATCATTTGATGGTAAAAGGAGGTATCTGGCACCGGAACATCAATATTCCGCTTCTGAAAAACAACCTTCCGGTATCATTTTCCGTACAGGCCCGCCAGCTCGCGGAAGCGATCCTGCAAAACGGCAACGAATCCCTCTTCCACGATCCTGCACGAAAAGATCTGACGCATCTCGCGCCACTCACTATTGACGGCGCCACGACCCTTGATTTTGATGATGCCCTCACCGTCGAGGAGCAGGACGGTAATTACCTGGTGGGGATTCATATATCCGATGTTGCCCATTATGTCCGCCCCGGTGATGCACTGTTCCAGGAAGCAATGCAGCGGGGAACCTCTATTTATTTCCCGGAAGGGCAGATCCCGATGCTGCCCCGTCATCTATCCCAGGGAGTCTGCAGCTTGATCCAGGGTGAGATACGGGCGACGTTCAGCCATATGATCCTGCTTTCACCTGAAGCCGAAGTGCTCAAGGTACGAATCGTCCCGTCCCTGATCAAGGTAAAACGAAGATTGACCTATGAAGAGGCGGACAGGATGGTAGATTCCGACCCGGAACTTTCGATCCTCAACATGCTCAGGAAGAAACTGAGGAAACGGCGTCTGGACGGGGGGGCGCTCCTGCTGCCGTTTCCGGATGTCAACATCTACGTTGATAACAGCGGCAGGGTCAACGTTTCTCTTGGCAAAACAGATACTCCGGCTCGAACAATTATCTCGGAGATGATGATCCTTGCCAACAGCCAGGCGGCAAAATATGTGAGCGATCGGATGATACCCGGTCTTTTCCGCTCCCAGGGCAAGATCACCAGGAGGCTTGTTCACGGCGAAGACGATGATCTGTTCCAGAATACCCTGCAGCGAAAAAATCTGCCACGGGGAGAACTGTCAATTGAAGTGAAACCACACAGCGGACTTGGCGTCGATTACTATACGACCGTAACCTCTCCAATCAGACGGTTGCTGGACCTGGTAATGCAGCACCAGATCAACAATCTGGTCCGCCGCACGGAAATCTGTTTTACCGAAGACATGTGCAAGGATTTCACCTCTGTCATCAGTCGAACGATTGCAACTGTCAATAACGTCAAACAGCAGCGACACCGCTTCTGGCTGCTGAAATACCTGGAAGATCGCCAGGGAACATACCTTGATGCACTCGTCATCGAGTCCGGGCCGAAACGGGTCAACCTTGTCCTTACCGACATACTGATGGATATTGACCTGCCGGCGGCAAACGTTTCCCGGTTAGAGCCCGGCTCAATGGTGAAAGTACGGGTTGCAAAGGTTGACGCCATTGACAATGTTGCCCGTTTTGACTGGTAGCAAGGCTAACAGCCTTCAATAGCCGCTCTGCTGTCCGTTTTTATTTTTACCTCCATACCCGGCTTGAAACTGTTCGTGTCTTTTCTGCACTCGAGTTTCAAGACGTTGCCGTCAGCCTCCACGACCACACACCTGTCACTTGCCGCCATCACCGTACCCGTCGACATGATTGCCAGTATTGCAAGTATTGCCAGTGGCGCTGCATTTTTCTTCTTCATCGTGCCCTCCATTATCTTGTATGCCGGTGGCCTATCCACCAGCTTTGTGTTTCATAGTAAGGTGCTTTGTTGTTAAAAAACAGGCGACATCGGACGACATCGCCTCATGTATCTCAAGAGCGAAACTATAGTTGAGGCTATGATATACTGCTAAATCAAAGCCTTTCTGGTATCATGTCCCAGTGACATCTGAAAAATGAATCCTTCAGGAGAGCAGGCGGCTATGAGTGACGAAATGTATCCGGGCGGCCCCGTAATGATAAGAATCGACGGTGCCAAGGTACGGCGGATTCGCGAGCAGAAAGGGTTCACCCAGCTCTATATTGCAACCGCTGTGGAAGTGACGACCGATACGGTCTCCCGCTGGGAGAATAAAAGATATCCTTCCATAAAACAAGAAAACGGCACACGACTCGCCGAAGCACTCGAAGTCTCACTTGAAGAAATCCTCGAGACGCCGCCGGAGATAGCGCCCGACGAAAGCACACCTGCCCGGACAGAACCAGAAAACCAGACAATTGACAGCACCTCACCCCCAGCCACCACTGCTCCTGGGAGACGAGCTTCTCGAATATCCATCAAGACCGCACTGCTCCTGGCCCTGATGGTTGCTCCGTTGTTTGCTGTCAGCTTTTACTTCCTGTTTTTCCAGGAAAACCCGCCCTTGTCTCAGATCACGGTCAGCAGGACCGTCTCCCCGCATTTCATAGCAGGACAACCGCTGCCGGTGTTCATTCATTTTTCAGGTTCTGCCGACCAGCCGATCTCATTTATACTGCGGGAAAATCTGCCCCCCGGTACACGTGTCCTGTCAACTGCCCCCGAGATATCCGACAAGCACAAAAAAAACAAATCAATACAGTGGCTCGGTACAATATCTTCCCCAACCCTTTTCCTGTATACGATTGCCACCCCGGAAACATTCAACGGCACGGTCTTATTGAACGGCATGCTCAAAATAAACGCTTCAAAACCCATAGAAATCGATATCTCCGGTGATCAGAGTTCAACCGCAGGCCTTCATCACTGGGCCGACAAGGACCGTGACAACAGGATAAGCGACGAAGAGATTCTGACCATATACGATCTGGCCGATGCCAGTCATTACGCAGCAATGGAAATGGATCTGCTCGAGGAAATATGGCTCGGCGACGGTTATCTCTGGCAACCGGACAAACAGCAGTTTTTAATACGTGAATAACCTTTCTTCAATCAGGAGACATCCATGAGACTGAACAGTAAAATGGTTTTTCTCGCGGTTAGTTTAACATTTCTTGTTCTTTTCCTGTCCCCACCGACCGCCTCATGTGCTGAACCTGTCTCAGCACGTCTTTACCAGTCCGGTGGGACAACGACATTCATTGAACTGACACTCGCGCCTCCGGCGCCTCCGACGCTGATCGTGGAAATAAAACTGCCTTCAAATGTTCGGGTCATCAAGAGTGTCCCGGAATTTTCCAAACAAAACAGCAATACCCTAAAATGGTTGTTGAAAAATGTTACCGGCAGTTCGTACAAAATTCAGCTTGTTACCGGGTCAAAGCTGGACCTCGATTCATCTCCTGTCTACATTCGCTATCGTGACAACAATAGCGGATCAATCCGGGAAGTTCAGGCTGACCGCTAAGCCGTTTCTGCAATTGCTCATTATTGTCGCTCCTGCCGCTGTTTTATTTTCTCCTGATTTCTGCTGAAGTCCCTATGTCAGGTGACATCGCCCTCCATATCACCCGATATCTTCTATTTTTCCTCTCCTGCATGCTTTACAAGAAAAGAAAGGCAGCACCAAAAGACAATTCAAAAAACAGGAGGTACAGTCATGAAAAAAATTATGCTGATCACGATCATCTCAATTACCTTTGCGGTAAACGCCCAGGCATCAGACCATCGACATAATGATATCAGGGGTGTCATTGTCGGTGCCGGTGGAGGCGCACTCCTCGGACAGGCAATCGGCAGAAATACCCAGGCAACGGTCGTGGGAACGGCAATAGGCAGCATTGTCGGCTACATTGTCGGCAGCGAGATGGATAAAGGGTATGGGCGCTCCGAAAAAGTTGTCCACTACGAGAGCCGACCGGTCCACTACCAGCGCTATGAGCCGGTAGTCGTGCAACGTCACCCCCAGACCTGGAGAGACTCAAGGCCGCGAAGTGAGTGCAGAGAAGCGGAAATTCTCGGTACGATAAACGGAAAAGCCAGAAAAATGTACGGTACCGTCTGCAGAACAGCAGACGGGTGGCAGCTGGTTTCGCAGGATACCTATCATCGCGATGATTACCGATCGGACAGCCGATACAGGTTGAAAGGAAAAAAGGGCGGTCACGATTCCTACTCAAGAAGTCCGAGGTGGGTACGACATAAATTCTAGAATTCAGGAAAACCGAAGAACCCGCTTCACGTTAACCTGAAAAGCTGCCGGATAGCTGAGCGCTATCCGGCAGCATACCTGCATGAGTATCTGCTGCTCATGCCCGGTAAATAAAAAATTCGTCAGAGGTACAACAATCTGCTATGATAACCTTATAAATAGCTGATAATCTGACGTGTTATCTCGCTGATACCCCTGGACACCACTGTGCTCAAGAGAAAAAATGACAACGATTTTATCAAGCGCCTTGTTGGAGAAATCCTCACCGGCACCAGGGATGGCCTCAGCAAGTTCTCGGGCCCCAGCAGTATTGCCGTTATTTACCAGCTCGGCCCCGCGGATGAACTCTATATCTGTGACCCGAACAGCCTGCTCAGAGGTCATGAAAGCAAGATCAGCTCCACCTTTTTTGATGATGAAAACGGACCATTCATCATCAGGCATCAGCTGGTCAACAAGCCCTACAGTCATATCAATCCGGTAGACAACCTGAATCTGGACGGAATCATCTCCTGCGGCGGGCACTCGGCTTCGCTGTTCTACCAGATGTGGTTCACCGAGCATCACCCCGAACTTCTGGCAACCAGCCCGACCGAGCGCTGGCTAGAGCATACCGTCCTGCGTTTCTCTCATGATGCTGCCAACTCCCAGGAATTATACTCAGGTATCTCCGGCCGATTTTTAAGTGAGTATGGGACCCATGCCGTACACGACCAGGTCAGAAGAGAACAGCGCATATCCGGTAAGACACGATCTAAACTTGAAATTTATCCGATCCTCGATGCTGTTCTCGGTATTTCACGAACGCGTGAAGAGAAACAGTCTCCTCACGGCGAGCTGGTTTTCGTAGATCCTGACAATGCCGGCTCAATTGATTTTCTCGCCATCTTCCGACGATCAGAACAACCGCTTCTCAGCAATTACAAACACGTACGAAAACTGTTGCTGTCAGTCCAGAATTTCCGCTGCAAGCTTGTATCTGATGGTGTTCATATCCTCGGGGTGGCACGGGGCAGAATCGAGTGTTTCAATATCTCCGCTGATTTCAGGGGTCTTTTCGGTTTTCTGCGACTCAATGACCAGAGCTTGTGCAGTTTTGCCGACGGAGCCTACTCATCAAAAGCACACCAGGCAAAACTCTTTGAGGTTGAAGAGATTTTACTGGATTACCAGCTGGACAGCACCGTACGAAACAGCCTTTTCCATATTGTCTCTTCCATCGTCCATCACGCGGAAACCTACCTTTTCGGCTGCGCAGTGGTCATCGACATGAACTCACCCCTGACACCAATAGCCGGCCAGAACCTTGAACAGCCGCTCGATCTTGAACGATCCAACATGCTCGATCTCGCCTGCAACCTTGCCCGGGTAGACGGAGCCCTGCAGGTAGGAGTTGACAGGCAGCTTCACCGCTTTGCCTGCCTCCTGGACGGACCTTCCATAGAAGGCGAGGACCGGGCCCGCGGTGCGCGTTACAACTCAGCGCTGCGGTTCACCGCTCAACACCAGCGGACAATGATCGTGGTGGTCTCATCAGACCGACCTGTCTCGGTTATTTATCGTGGGATCGAACAGAGCGGCTCATGCGCGCTCAGCGTTTCCGATTCCGGTGGTGCAATAGAGCCGCGACTGCTGAGCCAATGGCTCAACGTCGGGTAAAAAGATGTAACAGAGGCCGCTTATAGATCGAGGGCCCACCTGGGGATATGCTTCAGGATATAGTTCTGCACCGCTTCCTTTCTCTCGCCTGCCGGAGCCTCGCCAACTGCGGCCATGGTCTCCTCATAATCAAACCAGCAGATTTCCTTATCTTCATGGTTGTAAACAGTGAAAATTCTTCTGTCCTGCTGGTGAATATCCTCTTCTTCCTGAATCGCAGCGACCACCTTGACCGCTTCATCAAAGGAGAGAAACTCTATGTGCTGATCACTCATGGGGTACCTCACAAATAAAAAATGCGAGAAGGGTGCTCCCCTGTTCTCGCCCGCACGCTCGTTTCTATTACTGAATAATCAGGCAGGTTTAACAACTGCACCGGAGCGGATACAGCGGGTACACACACGTGCCCGGCGGACTGCTCCAGTCCCTGAAACCATACGAACTTTTTTAAGATTCGGCAACCAGCGCCTGCGGGTTTTATTGTGCGCGTGGGATACGTTATTGCCGGTAGCGGGTCCCTTGCCACATATCTGACATACCTTGGCCATGTTCATTCTCCTGATATCTGTAAACTCTCCGCCATTGTGTTAAATGACGAAATGTCGGTAATTATCTTATTTATAATGTTACTGCGCTTCATTTCAACAACCTATCTTCTTAACCATTTTCAAAACAGTATGCAATATAATTCTCAGCTACAGGCAATTATCCCACACCGTCGGAAAACCAGACATTATTCATCATGCCGAAGGGGAAGCAGTGTTACAAGGATCTTTTCACCCTCGGTTTTTAGGCCATATTTTTTCAGTGAAGGAGAATCATTGCTCAGACATTTTCCGCTTTCCAGATCATATTTCCACCCGTGACGAGGGCAGCAGGCAATAGTTCCTCCCTGATAATCAGCGAGCAAATCCGCTCCCTGGTGCTTACAGTTGATTTCTCGCGCGAAAAAACTGCCGTCATTTCTTTTAATGATGCCGACCAGTCTGCCGAGCAGTTTAAGCGTTTTGTGATTCTTATTTCTAAACTCCTCTTTTTCCGCTGCTTTTACATATTCCATCAGGTTTCGCTTTCCAAGTATGAAGAAAACTGTTTTAGTGCATGACCTGTTGAAAGGACCATCACCGTTATCATTTTACTTGCAGATTTGCTTCACTCATGATAGCAAATATCGTTACTTTTTGATAATCGTTACCAACTAAATTGATTCCATGCAAAACAATAATTCCCTCTGGCAGTTTTTTGCCTCAGTAAAGCTTGCCCTGGTTACACTCTTTCTGATCGCCACCACCTCTATAATCGGCACAGTCATCCCCCAGAAAGAGCCTTTCCAGTTTTATGTTTCCCAGTATGGTCCCAAAACAGCACAGCTTTTTGCAATCCTTGATATTCCCGACATGTACAACTCCTGGTGGTTCATATCACTGCTTTTTCTGCTGGGATTTAATCTGGTTATCTGCAGTGTTGATCGTTTCCCAGGGGTATGGAGGCAGATTAAAGCCGATGGCCTGCAGGTCGGTGCTGATCGGATCAGAAAGATGTCCACGCAGAAAAGCTGGCGCTCCGACGCACCGGTTTCAGATTCTGTGCTGAGCATAAAAGAACTCCTGAAGAAACATGGCTGGCAGGCTGCCGAAAAGCAAACCGACAATGAGACCGTGATCTTCAGCCAGAAAGGCAGCTGGACAAGAACAGGCGTGTATCTTGTGCACAGCTCGATTCTGGTCATTTTTCTTGGCGCAATCATCGGCTCGCTCGGCGGATTCAAGGGCAGTGTCTCCATACCGGAAACCATGAGCAGGGACAAGGTCGTTCTTTATGACAGCAGGGAAATCGTTGATCTTGGTTTTGAAATACGCTGCAATTCCTTTGCCATCGAGTTTTATGAAAACGGAATGCCGAAAGAATACACCTCGAGCCTGACTGTCCTGGAAAACGGCACTGAAGTGCTCACTCGCGACATAGAGGTAAACAGCCCGCTCACCTACAAGGGAATCACCTTTTATCAATCTAGTTACGAAGCATATCAGGATTTTGTGGTCACTGCCGTCAACACGGAGACAGGGAGTCGAAAAACCGTTGTTTCCCCGTTTCAGAAACAGACCGAATGGCCGGAAGAAAATGTCCGTTTCGGGGTCATTAACGCCAAAGTCCGAGGGCAATCAATCGTCAGTATAAAAATCTGGTTTGCCGGTGAAAACGGTCCGCCGAGCACCATGTGGCTCGACGAAAACAGTCTCACCACTCTTGATGAAAACAATCGCAACTATCAGGTACGCGTAAAACAGATGTATGCCACAGGGTTGCAGGTAGCCAAAGATCCCGGGGTTTGGTGGGTGTATATCGGCTGTGGCCTGATGCTTTTTGGCCTCTATGTTGCGTTTTTCATGTCACACAGGCGCATCTGGGTCCTGGTAACAGCCAGTGACAAGGGGTCTGCAATGGTGATGAGCGGCTCAGCCAACAAAAACCGCCCCGGATTTGAAAATGTTTTCGACACGCTGGCTTCAGATCTGGAACGGACATGACGAAAATTGCCCTACCCCGAAATATTTAACTTTTGATCTCGTTTATCTCAAAGGAAACTCTTTTCTAACGGAGCTTCAGGCATGGATAGTTCACAGCTGCTCGGAATAACAACCTTTACCTTTCTCTTTGCATCATTTCTCTATATAGCCGCACTGGTATTCAGAACCGAAAACATGGGCAAAGCGGCAACCGGGTTCACCATAATCGCTCTGCTCATATTGACACTTGGGCTGGGGCTGAGGTGGATTGAATCGTACCAGCTCGGCATTGGCCATGCCCCGCTTACCAACATGTATGAGTCGGTCGTTTTTTTCGCCTGGACGATCATCATTTTTTATCTCGGAATTGAATGGAAATTCAAGACCAGGACGATTGGTGCATTTGCTCTGCCGCTTGCCTTTCTGGCAATGGCATACGCATCCTTTGCCCCGATCAATCGCGGCATCAATCCCCTTGTTCCCGCACTTCAGTCAAACTGGCTGCTCGCCCACGTCATTACCTGTTTTGTCGGCTATGCAGCCTTCGCCATCGCCGCAGCACTTGGCATCATGTACCTTGCGAAAACGTCGTTTGCTGGAAAATCTTCCGTAGACCAGTCAAAGGAGTTGTTGCCACCCCTTGCCACACTGGAGGACATCACCCATAAATGCATGATCATCGGCTTTATATGGCTCAGTGCCGGCATCATAACTGGAGCAATCTGGGCGAACTCCGCCTGGGGAACCTACTGGAGCTGGGACCCGAAAGAAACCTGGTCCCTGATCACCTGGTTTGTCTATGCTTTCACGCTCCACGCCCGTTATACGAGAGGTATTAAAGGAAAAACCATTGCCTGGCTGTCACTTGTCGGTTTCATCGCGGTAATTTTCACCTACTACGGTGTAAACTTTCTGCTCTCCGGCCTGCACAGCTATGGGTCCAGCTGATTTTTAAGTATAAATACAACCTTTTAATTAAAACTATTTTCAAGCTGTGACTGTTGACAGAAGACCACGAACCCGGTATAAATTGAGGCAAATAGTTTCTTTTTTCAGCAGTCGTAAGATGAATTTTAAATTTTAAAAGGAGCGGACATTATGATCAGGAAAATTGTTTTGTGTATATTCGGCGTTGTTTTTCTCTGCTGCGCCGGTATTGTTATTGCGGATAACGGTCCTGCAGATATGATACTGCAGGCTGAAAAGGACAAAGCATCCAAGCCCAAACCAGCGGTATTCCCGCATGCCAAGCACCAGGAAGTCGCAGAATGCGGTGATTGCCATCACAGTGCCAAAGACGGCAAGCAGATCCCCTATGAAGAAGGACAGGAAGTCGCCAAATGCGAGAGCTGTCATTTCAAAGGATCCGGTTTGGACAAGAAGATAGAAACCTTCAAAGGTGCCGCCCACGTGAACTGCAAAGACTGTCACAAAGAAGTTGTTGCCGCTAAACCGGAACTCAAAGACGCCTTCAAAGGCTGTCTCCCCTGCCATCCCAAAAGTTAGATTTTAGCTATAGCTGATGAAAAAGGCTGCTACCCGCACGGGAGCAGCCTTTTTTTATTGTTACAATCTTCTCTATTCAACGTCACCCACATTCCCCAGGGCAATAGTATACACTCGTAAACGAGAATCAAATCCTATATAATGATAATACATTGACTGCTATTTTATCAGAGGTCATCTTGAGCTTAACGAAATGGAAAACAATTGATAGAAATGAAAATATGGGTAGATGCTGACGCTTGTCCACTTGTTATCAAGGACATTTTATATAAAGCAGCAGAGCGAACGAAATTATCTTTAATACTTGTGGCAAACAAACAAATTGGCATTCCCAAAAGTAACTATATCACGTTTATAAGAGTTCAATCAGGCCCCGATGTCGCTGACAATGAAATTGCTAAGAATATCGAACCAGGAGATCTGGTAATCACGGGAGACATACCTTTAGCATCCAAAGTTGTGGGAAAAGGCGCCACAGGCTTGAATCCGAGAGGTGAAGTTTATACAAGTGAAACGATAAGCGAGAGACTGAGCGTTAGAGATTTTATGGATACTCTTCGCTCAAGCGGGATCGAAACAGGTGGCCCACCTGCGTTGACCAAACGTGATAGACAATCATTTGCAAACGCGCTCGACAAAATACTGAAAGAAAACAAGAAAGATTAAATAGCTTAGAGCATTCAATTAATTGCGGAAAGCTCTTCAGGAAAAACCTCCCTGTATCCCTCTGGTACAACAGAGCATCAAGCCGCATGCATCCGTGAGATGTCGCCGACTTCAAGAATCAGGTTGCCGACAGCAGTCATCAGGTTTAATCGATTCCTACGCAATTGTTGATCTTCGGCCATTACCATCACTTCATCAAAGAATCTGTCTATCGGATTCTTCAACTCCAGCATATCTGCAAGAAGTCCGGGATAGTCTTTGTTCTCAAGTCCCTTCCTGGTGCTCAGTTCCAGAACCTGAAATGCTTCCCAGAGCTCTCGTTCCGCATCAGCCTCAAACAAACCCGGTTCGACGGCAGTATCACTGTTGTCCTTGACGATATTCCGTACCCGTTTAAATGAAGCGGAAAGTACCTCAAAAGAAGCATCCTGCTTCATGTCGGAAAATGCCTCTATCCGTTTCAGACAATCATTGACATCTTCAAAAACCACAGAGGTGACCGCATCAACGGCACGACTGTCCATTCCCCTGGCTGTGCAATCATTGTTAAACCTGTTGCGAATAAAGGAGATAATGGAATCAACCGTTTCACCGCTGCCGTCAACTCTGTCGCCATAGAGGGCCAGTGCTTTCTGCATTATGTCAGGCAGCAGCAGTTCATACCTGCGATCCTCAATAATGTGCAGCACGGCAAGTGAAAGTCTGCGCAGGCCGAACGGGTCAGCTGTTCCGGTGGGTTGCTGACCGATACCAAAGCAGCCGGCAATCGTATCAATCCGGTCGGCAAGACCGACAATTGCTCCGGCAGCGGAAACCGGCAGATCAGCTCCCGAGCGCATCGGCATATAGTGTTCGCGTATCGCCTCGGCGACAGCCTTGTCCTCATTGTCGTGCAGCGCATAGGCGCTGCCCATGATTCCCTGCAGCGTCGGAAATTCACCAACCATGTCTGTAATGAGATCAGCCTTGCAGAGTTCAGCGCCCCTGCAGGCAATATGGACAATCTCCGGTTCGAGGTGCTCGCAAAGGAGCCTCGTCAGTTTGACGACTCGATCAACTTTTTCTTTGACTGAACCCAGTTTCGCCTGGAAAATGATACCGGAGAGCTTCTCCCTGCGTTCTTCAAGTCGAACTTTCTTGTCAGATTCAAAAAAGAACAGTGCATCTTCAAGGCGGGCTCGCAGCACGCGCTCGTGACCCTCCCGGGTAAGAGCTATATCCTTTACGCCGGTATTATTGACTGCAACAAAACCGGCCAGCAGATCTTGTTTGTCGTTGACGACGGGAAAATATTTCTGGTGTTCTCTCATCGAGGTAACCAGCACATCCTTTGGCAACTGCAGGAATTTATCATCAAACCGGCCGCAAACACCAAAGGGCTTTTCAACAAGATTAGTTACCGTCTGGAGCAGTTGCTGATCAACGGCAACTGCAGCTGTTGCTGGAAAGTCAGTGGAAGACAGCGCACTATTAACCTCTTCAAAAACCGCCTGCTCTCTTCTGGTAAAATCGGCAATAACAGAAACAGATTCCATGACCGCCTCATATTCAGATGCTCTGGCAATCTCTTTTTCACCAGAGGCCATGAATCGATGTCCTTTTGTCAGGCGCCCGGATGGTACGCCCTCGAACTCAAGCTCAATTACCGTATCCCCGAGCAGCGCTACCAGCCATTGAACAGGCCGTGCAAAAGTATTGTGATAGCTGCCCCACTTCATGGATTTTGGAAACGACAATTCAAGAATCAACTCCTGGAGCAGACCAGGCAATAGTGCTGAACTGGACTGACCTTTCACTTCTCTTGTCAACTGCAGATACTCACCTTTCGGCGTTTCCACCACAGACAGCTCTGCAACAGTTACTCCTTTTGACCGGGCAAATCCTTCTGCTGCCCGCGTTGGTTTTCCATCCGCATCAAAAGCTGCGGCTCTGGAAGGCCCCAGGGAAATTTCCAGGCTGTCGCGCTGCCTTTCTGCAAGGTTGCAGACCAGCAGTGCCAGTCTTCTTGGGGTGGAAAATGTCTTAATGGATTCAAACAAAATGTTGCGTTTTTCAGCCTTTGCTTCAAAAAGCAACTGGAGCTGTTCAGCAGCAGGATTCAAAAAACCGGCAGGTATTTCCTCTGTACCGATTTCAAAAAGCAGATCATTCATTGAGTAGATTCTCTTTTTTAAAGTTCAACAGTTTTAAGAATTATGGACAATCAGCCGACGAGAGGGTTGCAAACAACGAGTATCCCTGGGAAATATTTTCAACGGTGATCGAGTACCATTTTAATTCAGTTAACTGGGCAAATCGGTTGGCAAGATTTTCCAGCAGTGACTCCATTGGCCGCTCTGCAGCATTACTGTCAGTTCCTTCAGGCGATTCCCTGCCGATGGTCTTCTCGACAACACCTATCAGGTCTTCAAGCCACATGAATTTTCTAAAACGTACACGTATCAGGACATTCCCCCACAAACCGACAGACAAGGTGTGGCCGTCCTGAGCGTCATTAAACGGGTGTGCAACCGGCACTGCAATCTCCAGCCTCAAGTCTTCCTCTTCTTCAAGCAGACAATGCATGGCACAATCATATTTTTTTACCTGAAAATCATCGGTTTTGCCGGAACCGTGAAGAAAGAACGGGAAGGCAATTTCAATATGAGCTGCCTCTGCATCCAGTTTTTCTTTCATTTCCTCGAGGATCAAGCGGAACCCCTTGAGATCAATCTGCCCATGGAACCTGTTCAGAATTTCAATAAACCTGCTCATATGCGTCCCCTTGAAGTGATGAGGCAGGTTTACATACATGTTGACCGTGGCAATCGTCTTCTGACGTTTCTGGGATTTATCCAGTACCGTTATCGGATAGGTAATTGTTTTGACACCGACCTTCTTTATATCGATCCTCCGGTGATCTATCTGGCTCTGGATATCCTTCATGAAAGGTCTCTAAATAATGCCTGTTATCGGAAAACGTCGGAGGGAAATTATTTGCCGTCAATCAAGGAAACGTCGAACCGCGTTCTTCAGCTCCGTCAAGTCAGATGATTTTACCACATAGTCATCAGATGCCCACGCCCCCAGATCCTGTTTATATTCATGGTAGGCACTGTTTAAGATAATCGGTATGGCGGAGTTGATCATTTTCATCTGGCGAAGGACCTCGATCCCGTTTAACCCCGGCATCTGAATATCAAGAATGACCAGATCCGGCGACTCGGCGGTGAACATCTGCAGCGCTTCATCACCATTAAAAGCCGACTCCACGGCATAGCCTTCATCAGTAAATTCTTCCTGGTAGAGAAGCTGAATACCATGGTCATCATCAACGAGCAGTATCTTTTTCACCTGTCTCTCCTTCAGTTATCCAGAGATTCTCGTAAATACTGTGCGGCCTCTTCCGGTGGCAGGGGATTGATATAGAACCCCGAGCCCCATTCAAATCCAGCTATTGATGTCAATTTGGGAACGATCTCAAAGTGCCAGTGAAACGATTCTATTTCCCCGGATCTCAGCGGCTGGGTATGAAGTACGAAATTATAGGGGACATTGGGAATACAGTGGTCAAGCCTTCTCAGGCTCTCTGAAACAAGGTGCGCAAGGCTCAGGAGTTTCCGATCATCTATCGAACAAAAACCTGAAGCGTGCTCTTTGGGAAGTATCCACATCTCAAAGGGGGTTCGCGGCGCAAACGGTGCAATGGTGATAAACTGATCATTCTGGCAGACTATCCGCACCTCCTGCTGGATTTCCTGCCTGATAATATCACAGAAAATACACCTGTCCTTATAGCGGTAATACGATTGTGCCCCGGAGAGCTCAGAAACAATCATCCTCGGCAGCACCGGCAGGGCGATCAGCTGGGAGTGGGAATGCTCCAGGGAGGCACCGGCGGCTTTTCCATAATTTTTAAAAATCATCACATAGCGGAAACGTGAATCCTTTTCAAGGTCGATCAAACGATCGCGGAATGCCCTGAAAACAAGACTGACGTGCTCAACCGGCAGTTTCCAGAGGAGATCTTCATGACCGGGGCTCTCGATGATCACTTCATGGGCACCGATACCGTTCATGCGATCATAGAGGCCATCCCCCTCTTTGCCAAGTTCTCCTTCTATAATCAGTGCAGGATACTTGTTCGGAACGACCCGAACCTTCCAGCTGGGGTCATTTGCAGGTGCTTCAGAGTTTGACCGATAGGCAAGCACCTCGGGAGGCGTGGAGCTCTCATTCCCGGCACAGAGTGGACAAAAACCACCGAGGACTTTGGTCTCCTCGACAAAAAAATCCGTCGGCCGTTTCTGTCGCTCTTTGGATATGATGATCCAGCGTCCGAGAACGGGATCTTTGCGAAGCTCAGGCATTCTGGGTTATTGCCCCTGAGATTTTTCTTTCTGCTCCTGGAGTGTTTTACAGTCAATACAGAGTGTCGTGACAGGTCTGGCCTCCAGCCGCTTGATATTGATATCGTCCCCGCAGCCTTCGCAGATACCGTATTCACCGTCATCAATCCGACTGATCGCTTCCTCTATCTTGCCAAGCAGTTTCCGCTCCCGGTCCCTGATCCTCAGCTCAAAGCTCCGGTCGGATTCAATAGTCGCTCGATCATTGGGATCAGGAATATTGTTGTTCTGATCAGTCATTTCAGCAAGTGTCTTGTCCGCCTCACTGATAATGGTGTTACGCTTATCCTCGAGCTGTCTTCTGAACTTTTCCAGTAATTCCTTTTCCATCCAGTATCTCCTTCACACTATCTATGACAAGGGTACATATCCCAGGGCATTCTGTTCACTATGGTCTCGCAAAGGAACCACTCTTGCCACCGGTCTTCTTCAGTAAACGTATATTATCAATTACCATTGTTTTATCAACCGCCTTGCACATATCGTATATGGTCAATGCGGCAACGGAAACAGCGGTAAGCGCTTCCATTTCCACTCCTGTTTTCGCGCAGATACCGACAACTGCATGGATGTCGATCCGGCAATGCTGATCGATCAGCTCAAAGTCAACAGAAACCCTGGTAATCATCAGCGGGTGAGTCAGCGGTATCAGCATGTCGACCTTTTTTGCCGCCATAATCCCTGCAATCCGTGCAATTCCTAGCACATCTCCCTTTTTGACGCTACCGCTTTTCACCAGCTCGAACGCTTCCCGGCTCATGGTCACCGACCCGGCTGCATGGGCAACACGCTCTGTTTCCTGCTTGTTGCTGACGTCAACCATGACCGCATTGCCGTCAGCATCAAAATGGGTCAGCGATGAACCGTCCTTATCAACCATAGTATTCCCTCAGGAGCTGGTTTTTCCCATCACCTCATTAACGAGTTTGGTGAAAAATCCTTCATGTTCATCTTTCTGGCCGTGCTCTTCGCACAAGGTGTCAAATTCGCGCAGAACCTTTTTCTGCTCTTCGCAGAGATTGGTCGGCGTCAGCACCTTGAGCTCAACAATCATGTCGCCGCGTCCTCTGCCACGCAGGTTCGGGACACCCTCACCACGAAGCGTAAAGATTTCAGCGGACTGGGATCCTTCCGGGATGGTAAGTTTTTTCTTACCGTGGATCGTCACCACCTCGGTCTTCATGCCAAGAGCGGCATCGACCATTGATACCGGCAGCCGGCAATAAATGGTGTCCCCCTCTCGTTGGAAAAATTCATGTGGCTCCACATCAATGATCACGTAGAGATCGCCTGAAGGCCCGCCTCGACGTCCCCCCTCGCCTTCGCCTTTGAGCCGCATCCTGGCACCGACATCGACACCGGCAGGTATCTTGATTGCAACTTTCTTGGTTTTTGCCACCAACCCGGAACCGCTGCAGTCATCACAGGGATGTGTTACGATCTGGCCCTCTCCATGGCAACTCGGACAGGTGGAACTCACCTGAAAAAATCCCTGGGAGCGGATCACCTGTCCTCTGCCGTTACAGCTCGAGCAGGTCTCTTTCTGGTAACCGGGGCGACAACCGGAGCCTTCACAGGTCCAGCAGGTATCCCTTCTGGTCAGTTCAACTTCCTTGCTGGTGCCGTGAACCGCCTCCATAAAGCTGATGGTGATATCGTAGCGAAGATCATTGCCCGCGACCGGCCCGTTTCTTCGAGCCTGCGATCGGCCGGAGCCAAAACCGAAGAGATCACCGAAAATGTCCCCGAAACTTGAAAAAACATCTTCAAAATTTCCGGGTCCCCGATATCCGCTGTTTTTCAGGCCATCATGTCCATAGGCGTCATAGATCTGCCGTTTCTGGTCATCACTTAAAACCTCGTATGCCTCCGTGCATTCCTTGAAAGCATTTTCGGCTTCAAGATCGCCGGGATTGCGATCCGGGTGATACTTCATCGCCAGCTTGCGGTAACCTTTTTTTATTTCATCAGCCCCGGCCTGTTTGCCAACACCGAGAATTTCGTAATAGTCTCGTGCCATAAGATCGTCGTGGGAAGCCTTACGCTTCTACCCCTGCTTCCTTCTCTGTAATTTCTTCTGCATCTTTACCATTATTATCAGGCAACTCATCGACATTGTCAAAAGTAACACTGGCAGATGCAATTTCTCTCAAGGTCATGACGACTTCCTTGTTTTTCCCCTCTACCAAAAACGGTTCGCCCTGGCGGTGCTGCTTGATCCGCTTGACAGCGAGGTGAATCAGGTTAAAACGGTTATCATCCCCTACTTTTTCCAAACAATCCTCAACGGTAATTCGTGCCATATATTCCTCTTTTCTTTCGCGATACCTGTGCATCGCGATGTCAATTAATGTGCTTGCTGTCAGTTTTTCTCGAATGGATTTCTGAGCAACAATGTTTCTTCCCGGTCCGGGCCGACCGAAACGATTGAGGCCGGGACACCGGTCATATCCTCTATTCTTTTAATGTAATCTTGTGCCTCTGAGGGCAACTGCTGAAAATCGCGGATATGATCTATCTCCGTCTGCCAGCCGGCGATATCCTCATATACAGGAGTAACTGATGAAGCCTCCTTAACATTTGCCGGCATTGCCTGCAGTTTTTTACCTCTCAGATCATAGGAGGTTGCAATCTTCAGCGTCTTCTGGCCGCTGAGTACATCAAGCTTTGTAATGGCAAGGTCGGTGAGACCATTGAGCCGCACCGCATCAGCTGCAACAACGCCGTCCAGCCAGCCGCAGCGCCGCTTTCGACCGGTGGTTGCTCCGAATTCACCACCCTTCTTCTGCAGCTCATCCCCCGTGACATCGAACAGTTCCGTCGGAAACGGCCCCTCTCCAACCCGGGTCGTATAGGCCTTGAGAATGCCGACAACAGCATCAATGTGGGTCGGCCCGAAGCCACTGCCGTTGCAGGCGTTCCCGGCAACCGTGTTAGATGAGGTTACAAATGGATAGGTGCCGTGATCAATATCAAGCTGGGTTCCCTGGGCGCCTTCGAACAAAATGTTTTTCCCATTCCGCCGCGCCTCGTCAAGCTCAACAGAGACGTTGCCGACAAAGGGGATAAGTCGCTCGCCGTATTCAAGCAGCTGGTGGTATACCGTCTCAAAAGACAGCGGTTCAACCCCGAATTTTTTGGTCAGCAGGAAGTTTTTTTCATCAATCCCGGCCCGGACCTTGTCTTTGAGCATATCTTCATCAAGTAAATCGCCGATCTTGATGCCGACCCTGCCGACCTTGTCAACATAACAGGGTCCGATACCACGGCCTGTCGTGCCGATCTTTTTATTTTTGGAAAGCGCCGCCTCCTGGGCGATATCGAGCGTTTTATGATATTCCATGATCAGGTGAGCGTTCTCACTAATCATCATCCTGTTTGGAGTAACGGGCAACCCTTTCGAATGTAATTCATCGATTTCATGCAGGAGAACGCCGGGATCGATAATCACACCGTTGCCGATCATGCATTTCTTGTCAGGGTACAGAATACCGGACGGGATAATGTGAAAGATAAACTGCCTGCCGTCTACCACCAGGGTATGTCCGGCATTATTTCCGCCCTGGAAACGTACTATATAGTCGGCATACCTGGTAAGCAAATCGACAACTTTGCCTTTTCCCTCATCTCCCCACTGAGCGCCGACGATGACCACACTTGACATCTATCTTCTCCTGATATTGTCTAAATTTACAACCTGCCGGCCATGATTGCTGAAATACTGAACAAGCAAACCAATAGCCTGAGGTCAAACCTTGTAATTATAGTCAAGTATCGCGACAAAGTCAATCAGCCAAAATCTACGTAATTACATCCTGATACCTTATGCTTACAGTGTGTCTGTGTTTCTTGGGCTGCTTTGCGAGCTGTGTGTTTATCGCTCCATTTGGTTTCGTGCTCAAATAGATGTCGATTTCTGCTGGTCAGTTTGGTACATTTTTCTTTCTCCGGTCAGACGTTCAACGCTGCGAGCCGAACCAGGAGTTTATACCGCAGCGCTCCAATAAAACTGGCCGATCATCGCAAAGAATAGACAACTGCTCTGCACATTGTATTCTGGGGATAGTATGTTTGGTATCGGTTTACCTGAAATGATTCTTATTCTGGCCCTGGCGCTGATTGTCGTCGGGCCGGACAAACTACCCGAACTCGCACGCTCTGTTGCCAAAGGAGTGCTCGAGTTGAAGAAAACGGTTTCCTCCCTCAAGGAAAGCTTTGCTGATGAAAACCCGTTTGATTCGGTGAAGCCGGAGCTTGAAGAGGCCGCCAGATCCCTGAAGGAAAAGCTCGGAGACCCTGCTGCTGAGGGGTGGAAAGGACTGCTCCCCGATGAAGGAGTGAATTCACCTGGAAGTGACGAGCAGACAATAGTGGTCGAGGACGAAGTGCTCAGCGAGCAGGAGCGTGAATCCCTCGAGGCAATCGACAGTGCAGACGCTGGAACACCAGCCGATTCGGCATCGTCCGCCCGGGAAGAAGAGCATGTCGCAACGGCTGACAGCGCCCCGGAAAAAGAACCGGAGAACAAGACGCCCACCCAAAACGGTACAACCGCACCTTCACACTAACTCATGTCGACACTTGAACGAAGCCTGGCATTTTTTCGTCCCCACCATGACGAACTGCGCAAACGGCTGGTCAGGGTTTTCATATCGATTGTCCTGTGTACCGTTGTCGCCTATTTTTTCTCCGAGCAGATCGCTCTTTTCTTCATCAAACCACTTTTTGACGCCAGCCCGATGGTCTACAGGCTTGTCTATACCAATCTGCCGGAGGCCTTTATTGCCTACATAAAACTGGCACTTCTTATCGGCATCATCGCCTCCTTTCCCGTCATGCTCTATCAGGGGTGGTGTTTTGTCTCACCCGGCCTGCACGATCACGAGAAAAAACTTGCTGTCACGGTTGTTTTCTGGTCAAGCATCCTCTTTTTGTGCGGCGCAGGTTTTGCCCTTTTCAGTGTCCTTCCGAAAATGCTCACCTACTTCATGAGCTACGCCCACCCGGGACTGGAGCCGCTGCCGAAGCTCGGCCTCTACCTGACGTTTGTGGCCAGAACCGTGATGGCCTTCGGCCTCTCGTTCCAGATCCCCTTCCTGATGGTCATGTCCGGTAAAGCGGGAATGGTCAGCGCCGCCTATTTCAGGGATAAACGGCTGTATTTCTTTGGCGCCATCGTCATGCTCGCCTTTCTGCTCTCAGCAGGAGATTTCATGGCAACCGGACTGCTCGCTTTTCCCCTTTTCGCGCTCTATGAAGCGGGCATTTTTTTAACCGCCCTGTTCTGCAGAAACAAAAAAGCAGCGACGAACGACGAAACATCAAGCCCTCCGAATGACTGATCGCTAGAGCCGCTGTTTCAACAGGCAGCAGGAAATCCGGTGATGGGGAGTCTCATCCTGGTCGTAGGTGATGGTATCAGGCTGCAGCAGCTTGTTCATGACGCATCCTTCAGCAATGTTCAGCCCGAAAAAATTCTCTTCTGTCAGACCTGTCCGATGGACCAACCTGTTTTCCCGGATCTCATAGGAGTGCACTGGATGGTCCTCGCAGAGTGGGCATTGATAGACACGGCCGTTCGGGAAAACAAAAAAATTCTCGGCAACATTCCCGGCACATTCAAACTGTTCTTCTTTATCAAGAAAAACCTTCGGGTAGATAACCTCAATACCGAGTTCTGCAACCGCGGCAGCCACCCTGGGAACCACCTCGAGCCACCTGGCTGGATCAACCTGTACCGGATCGCCTGCTCTTTCATCATCGGCCTGCGCCGATTTGCCGCGCAGGCCGATGACCTGGATAAAAAATTTTCTAACTCCAAGCTCGGCAAGCAGCGGAACCATGCGCTGCAGGTGTTCAATGTTCCGGCTGCTGACCGTATAGATAAGGCTGGTATTGAACCCACGAGCAACAGCTTTTTTCAGATTAGACGTGCACACCTCAAACACCCCTTCTCCGCGAATGGGGTCATTGATTTCATTATCAGGGCCGTCGAGGCTGAAACTGAGAAAATCAACGAGATCGGCTGAGACACGGTTAAGAAAGTCATGAAAAAGAAAACCGTTGGTGTCAACGGTTATGTTAAAACCGCATTGACGGGCAATTCTCAGGCCATGGACCAGATCGGGATGCATGGTCGGCTCACCGCCCAAGAAAATAATATTGGTCTGTTTTTCACTGTCAGCGAAGAGGCGTATCCAGGCTTCCATCTGCTCCCTGGGAAGCATGTTCGTCCCATGCTGTGACGGGTTGATATAACAGTGACTGCAGGAAAGGTTGCAGCCGGTAAGGATGTGCAGGAAGACATTGCGCTCCCCGGCCTTGAAACCGACTGTCTGTGGTATATTTTTCATATCAGCTGAAACCGGTTACAGGAAAACAGGAGAAAGTGACTACTGTCGAAGGGTATAGCGGGCAAGCAGTGAGTCTTTCCAATAAACATTTTCGCCGTCACTGAAAAAATCCTTGAACAGTTGAAGGCACTCCTGCCTCATGACATGGGGGACTACAGTTACCTTCATATCGGCATAGAGCGGCGGAAGGTCGGCAAGCTTGAGTCCCGTACCACCACCCATGGCATCTTCATATCCGTAGACTATTGTTCTGATGCCGCTGAGGATCAAGGTGGAAAAGCACATCAGGCAGGGCTCCATCGTCGAATAGAGCGTGGTTTTACAAGGATCTGCAGTTTTTTGATCAAGAAGCTCACGCAAGGCATTAATTTCCGCGTGATCAATCTCGTTGGGATTGGTGATACTGTTTCTGCGATAGCCTGCCGCCACCACCTGCCGGTCGCAGACCAGCACGCAGCCGACCGGAAATTCCCCTGCCTCCGCGGCCCTGGCTGCCTGGGCCAGTGCCGCGGCCATAAAATGCTCATGTTCGTGCTCGGGACTCATCAACTGCAGGCCACTGGAACCTAGAGTTTTCTGCCTGTCTGGACAACCGAAGAGGCTATCGCCAGCAGGGAGTGCTCCTGGACAAGGTCGTGCCCGGTATCTTCAAAGGGAAGGAATGCTAGTGCTGTTCTCTTCACCTCAAAGGTAAGTTTCGGCAGTTGCGGAAAAACATCTTTCTTGTTAACGGTTGCCCCGGCAACGATACTTTTCAGAGATTGTACAGCCTCTTTCAACGGCAGGGTAACCGGGAAAAGCGGACGACGCAGTTTTTTCTCACCGTCAGGAAAATTGAGCTGCGAGAGTGTTGCACTCTTGGCTACTTTGAGAAAGATTTTGGGTCTCAGTTTCATCGCCGGAACCCAGAACTCGAGGTCCTGTTCTTCATGTTTCCAGTTAACCACCAGCGGTTGATTGGTGACCCGCAGAAAATCTGCCAGTGTCCGCATCGTAATACCGCTGGTCTCGACAGAAATGCGCCAGAACGGCAGCTGTATTGATTTCTTTTTTTCTGAAGCAAGCAGCCTATAGGGTACCGGCACGAATTTGTTATTTTTCTCCGCCCAACATGTATTGCAATTATAGCAGTTCATGACCAGGCTGTCGTGCTCACCATGCATGGAAGCACCACATTGCGGGCATATCGTTGCCAGGAAGTGCGGCTGCCATTCCTGCTGGTAGCGGACCAATGTTTTTTTATCGGTCAACCAAGGTTCCGCCCTGCCGATTTTCCGTGTCAGTACGCCGTCATACACAAGGCCGTTTTCAATATAGAGGGGCAGATAGATGCAGCTGACGGACTCACCGATAAAAGCCCGGTGATTCAGCGCCTGTTCATTCATCTCAGAGACGGTATCTTCAACAAGCGAGGCGCGCTGCAAGACGGTTATAGCGGTTTCCTGGCGGCGGATAAACAGTCCTTGATGTTTTTTGCTTACCAGATCAACTTTCATGGCCTGTGGCTTTACGCCAAGGGACAATGGCAGCAGCGCTGTTTCAATGCCGCGATGTGTTGTGTCTAGCACCTTGGTCTGTACGTCCATTCCCTGACAGGTGAACATGTTTCCCTTGAAACGAAGATAGGGAAAATAAACAATCTTATCTCGAGCAATACGTTCGGGAACCTGATCCGGCAGGACATAGCGGAGCAGACCGCTGTGCACCATGTAATTCTGGACATCGCAGAACAGGCAGGAGGTCAGCCTGTCTGCTTCCTGCATCTCTACCGGGCCGCCGCACGATGGGCAGGAGTGGCTTATTTGAAGATCCATTTCCTTATCCTAGTTTTTCGCCGCATTGATTACAAAACGTCGCTCCGGGCATATTCTCGGCACTACATTTTCCACAGAAGACAGCTTCCGGTTTCTGCTCTGTTGAGGTTCCACACTTTGAGCAAAACCTGGCATTGGGGGAAAGATTCTTTCCGCAGCTGAAGCACTGGCTCAGGACGAGCTGCTGATGGCCGCAGGCTGGACAGAACCTGGCATCTGCCGGGATACTCTTGCTGCAGTCGGGACAGACTGCGGTACCGGAGGCAGTCCCTGAGGCCGGCTGGCCGGAAGGAGTGGCCGCAGTCTGCGCCGAAAACATTGCCGGCATCATCATGCCGATTCCCATTCCCATGCCGGCGCCGGCTTCAGACTGATTTTCCGCGGCTTTTTCCATGGCCGAGGCGGCTTTGAGCTTAATGAATTTCTCCATATCCTTGATCACGTTCATCCGGGACTGGTCATCAATTGCCCGCTGAACCTCTTCCGGGGGAGTGATCGAGGTCACGTAGAGATGGCTCAGGCGCAGGCCGAAATGGGCAAAATCAAGTGTCAGCCGTTTCTGCAGTTCTACGGAGAGTTCATCAAACTGCCCGGGCAGATTCAGAATGGTATCAAGTTTTTCACCGAGATAATCGTTGAAACGGGAAACGATAACACGTTTGAGATAGGTGGAAATATCTTCGGTGGAAATTTTCCCCATGGTACCGACCAGCGAATTGATAAAGAGCACCGGCTGGACAACCTGGAGATTGAAGATGCCGTGAGCACGTATCCTGATCAGTCCCAGTTCTGAATCCCTGAAGGCGACGGGATTCATTGTTCCCCATTTGAGGTTGGTGAAATACTTGAGATTGGCCAGATAAACTTCTGCCCGCAACGGGCTGTCACCCCGCCAGGGTATGGAGAGGATCTTGGTCAGAATCGGCAGGTTGCCGGTCTTCAGCGTGTGTCGCCCGGGTCCGAACGCATCCCTGGCCTTTCCTTTGTAAAAAAGAATGGCAGCCTGGCTGTCGCGAACGGTCAACTGGGCGCCGTACTTTATCTCACCGGAACCCGATTCGGGAAGGCGGTGAACAAGCTCCTGGCCGGACTCATCGAACCACTCAATGTTTTCAAGAAAAATACCACCGGCAAATCGATTCATCCAGAGTTCCTCTCACATTCAAAC
Organism: Desulfocapsaceae bacterium; assembly: GCA_963675545.2. GTDB lineage: Bacteria > Desulfobacterota > Desulfobulbia > Desulfobulbales > Desulfocapsaceae > MADRE3. The sequence goes on along the minus strand of CAXXRX010000002.1, from coordinate 3,783,002 downwards.
AATTAGCGAGCAGTTTTCAAGGCAGCGACAAAATTGTTGGATTCCGTTATTCTATTCAATTGCACAACAATAATATCATATTATAGTATGCCCTGTTTAGGAACAACAGTAAAAAATTACAGGATTAAATATGAACTTCAAAGAACACTGGAATCTTGAGACGGCGATGGAAATTCTCAAGAACAAAACCGTTGATTCAAAACTCTGGGCGGAAGCGGTTGAATGGCTGCTGCTCTATGGGCCCCCGGAAATTGTCAGCCTGCTGCTGAAAGCTTCCGGCCAGGCCACGGATGATGCCTTCCCGGAACTGCAGTCAAAAAATTATACCCGCGGGGGCCAACCGATTTACGATATAGAGGAAATTGCACAATCACTGGGCATCAGTGAAAACGAAGTCCGGGAAATTATCATCAGGAAGGAAATGCGGCACAACACCTTTCACGTCTGGGATGACGGGAGTTCAGAAACGATTCATTGAAGGGGGTGCAGGTATTTTTATGCTGAGCTCAACCGGGATACCACGCCGGTCAGGAGAAACAGCATTCGTTAATCCGAGCTATCCGGGTGAAGTTCATAGAGTGTTTCATCGTGTGCCGGCGGCAGCGGACGGCCTGTCACCTTTTTCCTGATCGCTTCAAACGACAAATCACCCTCATCACCGAGCAGATCGCCCATTTCCTTCTCAATTTCATCGGGGTCCTCTCCTTTTTCCATTCTGGAGATTGCCTCTTCCATGGTGTCGCCGAGGTTAATGCCGGTTCTCTCGGTGAATTTACGCATCAATGTTGCCATCTGCCTGGGATCGTCTTCGTTGATCCCTTCCGACTCTCTCATCAGCGACTCCAGGGCATGTTCCATCTTGGACTCATCAAGCCCGGCAAACTGGTCATCTTCCTCTGCTGCCTTGCCGATTGTCGCAAACATCGATACCTGCCGTTCCAGCTGCTTTCTAGTGCAGCGCGGGCAATCCGGCCTGGTTTCGGTATCAATCCTGCGGGAAAGAAAGTTGAAAATCATGTTGCAGTCTTCACAGAAAAATTCATAGATGGGCATTGCTGAATCCTTTTTTCACACGCATGTTGATTATTGCCTGAAGCCGAGCACAGCGTCAATTGTATGTTCCGCAACATCTTCGGAAATCGTAACACCGCCCCCTTCTTGCGGCAAAACGTAGGAGATCGTCCCGCCAACACTTTTTTTGTCAGTGCTAAGATATGATTTGATCAGCGCGCGGTCAAGGTCTTGAGGAATTTCAGTAGGCAGTCCATAATAGTTGAGCAGCTCGATATTCTTCTCAGCTGTCGCGGCAGATATCAACGATTTGAGAACTCCTACCCTGAAGATTGCCGCCATGCCGATGGCCACGGCAAATCCGTGCGGAATAGTGAACTGTGATGCAGCTTCAACGGCATGGCCGATGGTGTGGCCGAAGTTCAGGATGCGCCGGGTATCGGTTTCCTTCTCGTCTGCTGCAACAACATCTGCTTTTATGAGGCAGCTGGTGTGAATTATTTCGCTTACTGCATCATTTTCAAGGTTCAGGAGCTGCTGCCGATGGGTTTCAAGAAATGTCAGAAAATCGTTATCACGAATGAAACCGTGCTTGATCACCTCGGCCATTCCACTGAGAAACTGTTCCTGGGGAAGTGTCCGCAAAACATCGGTATCGATATAGACAGCTCTGGGTTGATAGAAGGTGCCGACCATGTTCTTGCCTTCCGGGATATCAACCCCGGTTTTTCCGCCGACGGAACTGTCAACTTGGGCAAGCAGGCTGGTAGGAATCTGGATAAACGGGACCCCCCGCATATAGATAGAGGCAAGAAAACCAGTGATATCACCGGTGACACCGCCACCGAGAGCGATAAACATGCTCTTTCGGTCAAGCCCGCGTTGAGCACAGGCGCTTACCAGGCGGGCTATGGTGTCAAGATTTTTACTGGCTTCGCCATGAGCAAAGGTAAGCAGGTCGACGCGTAAGCCTCTCTCCTCAATAGCGGCCAGAAGATCATTTCCATAGAGCGCCGCGACGGTATCATCCGAAACGATGCAGTAACGACTCGCCACGTAGCGCTGTGCCAAATCTTCCGGAACCCTGCCCAGACACCCGGATTCAATTCTGATCGGGTAACTCCTGTCATCGAGGCCCACCTGCAAAATTGGCATTATATAACCTCCGTATTATGAATATCCTGAATAGTCTAGAGGATGTATACCTAAAAAAAAGGGGAGATACCACCTCAAAGGCAGTATCTCCCCTAGAGGAGTAGAGTTTAGTCCCAATTACATGGATTCGCCAGAGGCAGCACCCTGCATTTTGACTTCAACCTTCTCGGTAAGACCTTCGTAATAGGCACGCAGGTGGGTCAGAACTTCGTCACGACCGAAGTGATCAACAACCTCTGCACCATCTGAAAGGGCTTTGCGCAACTTGGTGCCGGAAAGAATGACGCGTGATTCTTTCTTGTGCGGACAGGTGCGCAGTGAGGCCATTCCATCACACTCGTAGCAGTAGAAGGTCCAGTCGATTTTCATCGGCTTGCAGAGCAGGTCTTTGGCGTCATCACCGGTTACGGGGATGCGATCAAAGATATCCTGAGCCTCGAACAGGCCATAAAAATCACCGACGCCGGCATGGTCGCGACCGATCAGCATATTGTTGACACCGTAGTTCTGACGGAAGGTCGCATGCAGCAGACCTTCGCGAGGTCCTGCATAGCGCATGTCAAGCGGATAACCGGCGCTATAGACATTCTCTTTGACAAAATAGTTCTCGATCAGAATGTCGATAGCCTTGATGCGGACCTTTGCAGGAATATCGCCGGCCTTGAGGTTTCCGATCAACGAATGAATCAACACACCGTCACAGACTTCGACAGCAATCTTGGCAAGATACTCGTGTGAACGATGCATCGGGTTACGCAGCTGCAGGGCAGCAACGTTGGCCCAGCCGCGCTCGTCAAACATTGCACGGGTTTCGGCAGGCTTCAGGTAGATTCCCGGATACTCTGTCGGGTACTCACCCTCGGACAGAACTTTTACCGGACCGGCCAGGTTGAATTCCTTCTGTGCCATGACCATAATAACTCCGGGATGATCTTCAGGTGCGATTTCCCAGAACTTGCCATCGACAGACTCTTCGCCCTCACCCATGAAAACCTTTTCACATTCCCATTTCTTGTCGGCTTCGGTCATCTCGTATTTTTCTTCAACCTTCATGGTCGCAAAGGTCTCGCCGTTTCTCACCAGGGCAATCTCGTCACCTTCAGCGATTGCTGCTGCATCATCAGCGGCTACATCAAGGGTGATCGGCACAGGCCAGAAGGTTCCGTCAGCCATCTGGAAATTGTCGCATACGCCTTTCCAGTCGGCTTTGCTCATAAAACCGGTCAGCGGACTGAAACCGCCGATACCCATCATGATCAGATCGCCTTTTGTGCGGGCAGAAATCTCGATCTGCTTGAGGCCTTCGGCTTTTTTCAATTCTGCGTCACGCTCAGCGCCTTCGAGCAAGGCACATACCAGACCTTTTCCACCGTGAGGTGCAACTAATTTTGACATAATGTTCCTCTCTGAATGTATTGAACAAAAATAGCCGTATCATTACGTTATACGGCGTCTATCGATAACACGGGCAATGAAGAAGCAGGAGAAAAATTCTGAACCGCTATTCATTTATGAAGGCTTATTTATATAGTGCATCGAGAAAAAGTCAAGGAAAAAAGAGGAGAAAAGAGGAAGGTTCAGTCCCGGAAGAAGCGAAGTCTCAAGGCGTTGCCGACAACCGAAACCGAACTCAGGGCCATCGCACTGCCGGCAAGCATCGGGTTAAGTGTCGGGCCGCCGAAGATATAGAGCAGACCGGCGGCAACCGGTATACCGACGACATTGTAGGCAAATGCCCAGAACAGATTCTGCCTGATGTTGCGCATCACCGCGCGGGAAAGAGACAGCGAGGTAATAACACCATCGAGATTACTTTTCATGATGACGATATCTCCCGATTCAATCGCTATATCGGTGCCTGTCCCCATGGCAATGCCGATATCGGCCTGGGCTAGCGCCGGGGCGTCGTTGATACCGTCACCGACCATAGCAACACGTCGTCCGCGGTTCTGGATCTCTTCGACCTTGGAGCGTTTTTCATCGGGCAGCACTTGGGCGATCGTCTCATCAATACCGGCCTGGTCGGCTATTGCCTTCGCGGTAACAGGGTGATCTCCGGTAAGCATTACCACATCAAGTCCCATGTCCCGCAAACGTGTAACGCAGGCGGGGGCTTCCGGCTTGAGCTGATCGGCAATGGCGATGAAGCCTGCGAGATTTTTGTCGACAGCGATGTAGAGCAGTGTTTTACCGGCAGACGAATAGTCCCAGCCATCGCTGATATTTCCTGCAATGACAATATCATTGGCTTCCAGTATCCTCCTGTTGCCGACGAGTACGTCGTGTCCATCGACCGCGGCGCTGATCCCTGCCCCCGGCAGCATCGTAAAAGATTCGGGTTGAACGAGTTGTGCCCCCTGCTGCCGGGCATACAGGACAATCGCCTCGGCAAGCGGATGCTCCGAGGACTGCTCAGCCGAGGCGGCACGGACAATGGTATCGAGTTTCTCCTCTGCATCTCCGAGATACACATAATCCGTCACTGCCGGTTTGCCGCTGGTCAGCGTTCCGGTTTTGTCAAAAATCACGGTCTCCACGCTTTCAGCCCGCTGCAGGGCTTCACCGTTTTTGATCAGTACACCCAGTTGAGCACCCCTGCCGGTCCCCACCATGATCGAGGTCGGCGTGGCCAACCCCATCGCGCACGGGCAGGCAATAACAAGCACAGCAATAAAAAACCGTAGGGCCAGCGAAAACTCGACATTACCGATAAAATACCAGGCGAGGCCGGTCAACAGGGCGATGCCCATCACAATCGGTACAAAATAGAGACTGATTCGATCGGCAAGTGCTGCAATCGGTGCCTTTGATCCCTGTGCCTCCTGGACCATTCTTATAATTCGGGAAAGCACCGTGTCGGCACCGGTCTGGGTGGCGCGTACCTGAAGCACGCCGGTCTGGTTCAGCGTACCGCCGTATACTTTTGCATCCTTCTGCTTCTCGACCGGCAGGCTCTCCCCGGTGAGCATCGACTCATCAAGTGTCGAGGCCCCCTGGTGAACAATCCCGTCAACCGGCAAGCGCTCTCCCGGCCTGATCAACAAAATATCGTCTACCTCAATTTCATCGGTGGCAACCTCACGCTGCTTGTCGCCATCAAGGATCGTTGCTGAATCCGGCGTCAGCTCGACAAGCTGCGAGATAGCATCGGAGGTGTGGTATTTCGAACGCGATTCAAAATATTTTCCAAGTGAGACAAGAGCAATCAGGACACCGGCTGATTCAAAATAGAGATCCATCACCCGCTGCTGCACGTTGACACCGAGTGCTATCTCAATCAATCCCCAGGTGGAGTATATAAAAGCGGCACCGGTACCAAGAGCGATCAGCGAGTCCATGTTCGGAGATCTGCGCAGCAACGCCGGTATGCCGTTTAGATAAAACTGCCTGCCGAGATACATGATCGGCAGCACCAGGCAGAACTGGACAAAACCGAAAACAAACGGCCTCGCGGTGGGGTGAAGAAAACCAGGCAACGGCAGACCAAGCATCTCTCCCATCGCCACATAAAAAAGCAGCGCGGCAAAAGCAAGGGAAACGATCAGTTCATTTTTCATCAAGCGAAGTCGCTGGACCGTCTCAAGGCGCTTCCTGCTGAACTCGTCGGTTCCTGCTCCGCTTTGCCTGGCGGTAAAGCCCAGCCCGTTGATCGTTTCCCTTATTGAGCGGGGTTGTATGATGTCTGCATCATAGCGCACTGAGGCCTTTTCAGCAGCTAGATTGACGTCGGCAGCGGCAATGCCGGCGGTACCACGCAAAACCTTCTCAATGCGCGAAGAGCATGAAGCACAATGCATTCCCGAGATATCATAGACAATATCGCGCAGCTGATCCTGCTGCTTCTCAAGTCCGAAACCAAGCGCTTCGACGCGCTCGGCAATCGCCTTGGAACCGGTTTTTGTCTCATCGAATCTGCAACTCAGTTTCTCCGCTGCGAGATTAACCTGGGCGGATTCAACTCCTTCTATCTGCGAAACAACCCGCTCAATCCTGCTCGAGCAGGAGGCGCAATGCATTCCTGAAACTGAAAAAGTCTGCTCAGTCGTACTCATTACTATTTCCTGCTATCCCTGATTTGACGATAACAACCCGAGACATTACATGTACTCTTGAAAGCCACATTGTGGCATTGTCTTAGTTTACAAGATAAGAAATACGGGGAATACTTCAATGAACAAAATCAAAATCAAGGGTATGAGCTGCGGGCACTGTGTGGCATCAACGACGAAAGCACTTGAAAACATAGCAGGCATCAGCAATGTCCAGGTGAATCTCGACAAGGGCGAAGCCTGCTATGATGGCGAGGTGGACAAGCAGGTTATTGAAGAGGCAATCAGCAAAATCGGTTTCGAGGTTGTCCAGTAACAACTGTTTTTTAATCAAATTCGGCCCGCACCCGTCCAAGAACATTGACAACGATCTTCACTGAACGGCCATTGCTGCTGTTCATTGTCACGGTTCCGGGCTGATTACGGCCAAACCCCTTGAAGCGGAATTTATCGTACGGAAAAGATGTGGAAAGCGCAACACCTGAGGGCTGAGTGTGGTGGCAGAGCAGCTTTTCCTCACCTGTGCGCGTCCAGTCTCCGGGACTGGCCCCGCCGTCGCCGTTATCCACAAATATCCGGTAATGATCCGACCCAAAGCGGATAACCACATGCTCCTGATTGATCAGAGCATAATTGCGAGCCAGCTGCAGGCTCGTTGTCAGCTGGGCGGCGGCACCCCGTATATCGGCATTTCTTTTCCAGCTGAGAAGCGGTGGCGTGGCAACAAGTGTGCCGATGGAGATGATGCTCAGAACCGTAACCGCCTCTACCAGAGAAAATCCTTTTGACCCCATAATCGCCTCCTTGGAATAAACCGGTTGTTTTCGGTCATTCTAAAAAAGCGATCTGACAGTTTCCTTACATTACTGGCGGATGCCGGACAAGTTTCCGGCACCTCAATAGAAAATGGCCCTGGTCAAAAGAACCAGGGCCATTAAGTCGCAAGGAAAATGCGAAAGAGTAAAAAAAAATCAGCCTATTGCTCGAGCCACAGGCGACCAAGAGGGTTCATCCATATCTTTACCAAATCACCGCGAGAATTGACAAATTCAAGACTGTCCGCCCCGGGGCCGACACTGGCCATGCCCCGTGAGTTGAACTGCATCCTGTTACCCGCCAGATTGACATTCTGCACCATGACGTTCGACAGGGTCGTCACATCATTTTTAACCTCTTCCCCGGCATCGATTGTATAATCCTGATCTGTGTCGAGAAATATCTGGTAGTCTCCGGAAGGCACGGCAATAAGCACAGATACCGTCTCCGCCTCCCTGATTGCAGTAAAACGGGCACTCTGCAGGTCGGAATAAAAGACCCGGGCCGTCCCCTGCAACTGGCGTTCCGCCCTCCAGCCGATCATGTTGGGCACGGCAATCAAGGCAAGAATTCCGACGATCGCTACGGTTATCATGATTTCAATCAGGGTAAAGCCATCTTCCCTGGAAGATTTTTGCTGTCTCATCAATGTTTGTTCCCGTCAGTATTGTGCAATAGGCTAGTTCGTCCAGACACCGTTTTCAAGTCGAATATCACTGTCCGGCACAGGAGTGCCACCAATCTCTCTGTCCTGATCGGAATCTTCGTTTTCATCTTCCCGGCCGACCTGCCACATTTTGGTGATCTCCCGTTCATCGAGGGCGAAGAACCTGACACTCATGCCCTCGGCAAAACTGCTGATACCAACGAGCCTGCCATCCTCATTGCGAAGGATACAGTCCGCGCCGAGTTGAAACACCCTGTCGTCGATGATGATCTCCCCCCCTCCCCCGCTGCGCTGTTCGGGGAGCTGGTTAATCACCCCGGAATATTCGAAGGCACCGTGAGCAATGAGGTCGTTGTGGACATCATAGGTAGGTTCACCATAAACCGGAAGACAGAACAGGACTACTATAAAGCACAGACTCACAGCTGGGATTATCGTTTTCTTACCAAAATACCACATGTGAAAAACCTCCTCGTATTCGGTTATCACGCTCTGCTATTGCCAGTCAAGTTCACGCCAGTACAGAATAGGTACACCATAGCCCTGAGTACCAAGCTGGCTCAACCCTTCATCATTCCGGTTGTCCGGAAAATAAAGCCTGTCGATATTCTGTTCGACTTCGACAAGCGTCGGTGCCGGGCTGATTCCTTCCACCATTACCGAGCTTGGCGCCACCCAGATCGGGTTGGCATCGGTGCCGATATTGATATAATCGTTCTGGTTGATGACACCGTCCCCATTAAGATCAAAGTAGGCATTCTGAGTTCTTCCGCCGCTGCAGACCTGGACACCCCAGATTGAAGAGGTTCCACCTCCTGAACATGGAGTATCCGATGGTGTTGAAGTCGTGAAAATCAGCTTTCCGCTGGCAATAGTAACGTCCTTTATAGCCCGCTCACCATTGCCGGGCAGATCAAAATACCAGCCGACATGATGAATGGTTTTGTTCGTTTCTGCATTAAACACGGCCAACTCTGAAGGAAGCATCCAGCTTGTTTCATTGTCCGATACGGTACGTACAACCTCGTCAACGGCATTGAGGTTGGTTACACCATACTCCTGGCTCTGGATGGTACCGTCAGGATTATAGACAATACCGTTCACCGAAACCTGGGTCTGCTGCAAAAGCGCAACGTATTCCGCACTGGTGGCATTTCCGAGGATGTCATCCATATTGGACAGTGTACGTACCGAAGAACAATTGGACAGACAGCTCAGTGCTTCTTCGGAACATTCAAGCTCACATTCGGTATTACCGAGACAGGCGAACTCGCAACTGGTCTCAATGAGGTTACAGGAACTCGCGCAGCCGGCACTGATGACCGAACTCTGGGACTCAAAATCTCCCAGGTAGCTTGTTGTTCCGGATGCACCCTGAGCCACCCATTCTGCGGACCAGTCCCAGATGCCGTACATTGTCTGAACACTCTGGTCGAGATTGTCATCTGTGGGATTGTAGAGTCGACCGGTTCCGAATGCCACCAGATAGCCTTCCGTTCCCCGCACACATGATATTGTAACATCAGGCTGCATGGTGATCGGCTGTCGCCAGCCGGCATTGCTCCGCGCAGTAAAGAGCGGCCTGTTGGTATTCGTCGGATCAGTACTATCCTGGAAATACACACCCCAACTGTTCCGATCCGAAGCACTGATATCGAACTTCCACATGTTGCCGAGCAAGTCACCTGCGAAAAGGAAATCATCGGTTCCATCTCCCTGCGGGAAAATAATCGCAGGAGAGGAAAGCCCGTTGCAGTTGTCAAGAGCTGGGTTGGCGTCCCCGACCCCGGTATCAATCGTGTGTGTCCATTGAATAACACCGGCATTGTTGAGCCCAACCAGGAAAAGGACTGCGCGCTTGCTGGCACTGTCGTACCCATTCCCGAAAACAAGCAGCCATTCGGCAGTCGGGTCATTAGACCGTATAATCTGAGGCCGTGAATAGCTGTAGCCCAGGTGGTCACTTAAAGCGCCTGCAGTCGTCGGAATCGATATGGCATCCGGCGTGGACGTATTCAGCTCCCACTTGACCATTGCGGCAGCCTGGTCTTCAACCGAACCAAGATTCAGACCGTTGTTGGCCGCATTCAGATCAAGACCGTAGAAACCACGTCCACCACGACCAAGGCCGCCGACAAGCATAATAGCATTGCCGAGATCTTTCACCGTCACAAAGCCGTCCACAAAAAACAGGTGCGTATCGTTGTATCCGGGATCGGTCAGATCCGAGAGGTTTCCAAACACGGTGGTCGGGATATAGGCAAACAGTTCATCACCTGTTGAGCCGTCGAAGCCGTGAAGCATGCCGTCATTGGCTCCGGCAAGAACCCAGTCGATACCCAGAGGAATGTTCTTGTAGTAGTAAGGCTCCGAATTAATAAAATCACCGAGCATGCTTTCCCGCTCACGGTAGTCCCTGGTACAGCCGGTAAGATTGCCCTCCTCGCAGTCATGATCACCGCGGATATAGTTGAGCTGCTGCTCCTCACCGTCAAGCTGACCCTTCATAAAACCGGATATGGCATCCCACCTGAAGGCCAGACCGTTCCCAAGGCCATCGGCCGTTACAATCTCCCGAGCCGCCCAGCCAAGAGAGTCAAGCTGCTCACTTGCCGACCACTTTACTTCAGGCGGGTCAATACGACATGTGTCCCGGGCGTTGTCACAGATCGTTTCACATGCCGTATTATTATTACAGGCATCCACGCAAGATGTATGAGCACCGGAACAGGTCTGATAGCTCTCGCAGCTATTGCTCGTATAGCAATTGTCGCGCGCATTGATACAGACCTCCTCGCAGGCAGTATCGCCTATCGTGCAGAGACCGAGGCAGGTTTCAAAGCTTGCGTTACAGGATGATTCACAGGTTACGCCGTCACACGGAGCGACATTACCTCGTGAATCGAGACATTTCGCCTCGATATCACCGCTCCAGTCACCTGAATCGTAAGACGTCTGGAACAGCAGCGTGTTAGCCTCGATCTTGTTGGCATTGATTGATACCGACGATGCGGTACCCTCGTTTTCTTCAATAAGGTCTTTAATCGCCTTCAGTGAGGCTACGAGTTCTGCCGGATCGGCCGCGTTGAGAAAATCTCCCCTGCCGTTGACACTTGCATGGAACAGATCATCTACCGTCCGCGGGTTCTCTGTACCGAGCCACGAATGCCAGTCCGGACACATATTGTCAAACGGTCCTACGGATCGTGCTCCTGAACAGGTAACAACATTGCTTGAATCTCGGGTACAGGTAAAACATTCGACTTCCCCGGCTCCGTTGGTTATGCAATTATCAACCTTGCCGAGCTCTTCCAGCTCCGGACAGCCATTCTGGCCGGGAGTGTCACAGGCCGGCAGACAGTCGGGATATAAATCCGGGTCAAACTGACCGAAAACGCCGAAAGAAACACCGTAGGTTACCAGGTGTTGTGTTTCTGAATCGTCAAATCCTTTTTGGGGGACAAGATTGTCCAGACTGGTATCGAGATCGGTATGGTAATACTCGTCGGCAATATCTGCCAGCGTGTTTGACGTACTGTCGCTGAGTGCAAAAACGGAATTGCCGTCCCGATTCCCAATGGTAAAGCCACCATTGTAATAACCGTCGGTCATGGCAATGACATAAGCACGTTGACACTCACCACCACTGTCATCGATATCATCAGCATCGTCATCTACAGTGGCGTCCCAGAATACCGAGGTATCTCCTGTAGGCAGTCCTTCGGTCGTCTGCAGAACCCCGGTATCACCACCGTTTCCGGATTCGAAATATTGGCCGACATCATTCAATCCACGGCGCAGCGGGGTACCTCCCACCGCATCAATGTCGTAAATGGCTGTCAGGTAATCAATTTTCTCGGCACCATCGGCATTAACCATCAGCTCCAGCGGTTCGTGAGTTGAACGGTTGATTGTATGCACACCGAGCTCGACCCGGTCCATATCGGCAACAGTCAGTCCGACAGCGGCTTTTGCCGTCAGCATTCTGCGTCGGTAAAACGAGTACCAGTCGGCAAAATTCTGACGGACAACATAGGCCAGCTCATCATCATCGGTAATTTCCGTGCCGGTTTCATCAAACCTCACCGGTATGATAGCAGCGGGCGGGGTTGTAAGCAGGACCAGCTCACCGTCATCAACCCGTTCATTGGTGTTGGTATCATTGAACTGATAGTATTCAAGCGCATAGTTGCCTAAATTATGCCCATTGCCGGTAATGTTGATCAGGTAGATTTCACCAAGATCACGAACATCGTCATTGTTGGTATCCGACCAGACAAAATAATGCGAGTTTCTGACGCTGACCTCGGTAGAACCGCTTTGCTCGACAAAATTATAAGTCTGATTGCCAATTCTGATCCAGCGGGGACCCTCGAGTGTACCTCCAACCGGATTGTCTGGCCGCTGGTTCACCCGCACCTCTTGGGACTGCAGAACACCGGTATCATAATAGGAGATTGTGTACCTGGCGTTGTCATCACTGTTCCACCAATCATCAATCCAGGCATAAACATAATAATTCCCTGCTGAAGCCTGTGCAGCTGTCAGATTCAAGCGCCAGGTTGCTGATTCACCGATATTATTGGTGTAATGAAGGCTGTTTTCCCATTCCCAGGCAGCAGTTCCTCCTGATTCAATCCAGTTGTCGGATTCGGAATAGATATCGGGGCCATCCAGGTTATCGAATATGATTTCAGGCGCATCGTTTGAAGGATCTCCGTCATATGGCCATGTGTCATACCAGGTCCAGTAATGCCGGTTATTTAATTGAAGGTCAGGTCTTAGTGACAGACCAATCGCATCTGCACGGGTATCACTACCGGGCGGAGAACTGAGATTGTCACGCATAACCATGACCTGCTGACCCTGATTGAAGGCCCTAACACTGAAAAACTCGGCGTCAAGATTGATGACGTGGCGTCCAAGGTTGCCGTCATCAGCGGCATAAGACCAGGCATGTCCCTGATTAGGAATTATCGTATTATTTCTCGGCTGATCCATATCTGCATGAACAAAGCCGTCTGCAAATGCGCGGTCAGGAAAGTTTGCGTTATCCGCATCATAGGAGTTTTCATGCGGGCGCACCAGCATCTGCTCGGCCCCATCATAGTCTCCTGCAGGAATAGAGGCTGCAACTTCAGCCCACATCGGCCACGGGTCATAGACAACATCGGGATTAAAGAAAATCCTGTTCTCGCCGGACCACTGGCTCAACCACATACGCCGCTCTGTATCCGAAAGCCGATTGTTGGTATAAGCCCGGGAATCCGAATGGTAGTCATAGACATAATATTTTGAGTTGAACAATTGGTTATTGGCACTGGTCATAAATTCCCAGTCCATACTACCTGAATCATCAAGCAAAAACATGATGAGCGGCGGCGCCGGCCTCCTCGAAGCGTTTGCCGGAACGACATCGGGAACGACACAGGTTACTTCGGTGCCGACTTCTTTGTCGCCATCAAAACAGTCATCATCAAGTCCGTTTCCGGGGATCTCTACTGCTCCGGGATAAACATTGGCAAGGTCATCACGGCAGTCCCCCTGGTTTCCGGTAAACCCATCGCCGTCTCCGTCGAGATCGGCACCTGTGCAGGCAAGATCACCGCCGCTGCAGTCCTGATCAATTCCGTCACCGCAGATTTCGGTAGCGCCGGGATGAATGAGAGAATCAGTGTCATCACAATCCAAAGCCGCTGATGGACTGCAGGTGCTCCCACCAGCAGCTACCGTGTAACCGTCAAGATCACCGTCCTGACAGCCTTCGACAAAAACGGCCTCAACCGTTTTATCGGTCGACATAACAACCGTGAGCGGGTCATCAGTCCCTCCAGCATCAAGCCGCCAGCCGTAAAATTCCCAGCCGACATCCGGAGTAGGAACCAGTAAGACACTTGAATCACTGGCATAGATAAAGCGGTTGTCACCCACCGCTATCGTACCAACGGGATCAACGCTAATGGAGCCGTTATTTGCAACGAGCTCAAGGACATGGGAATCGGCATCATAGAGGCCCTCAACCATCTGATCCACCATATTAAAATTGAGGTCCAGCACATCATCAGCAGGCTTGAGCCAGCCGTCGGCATCGAGATACTGAATAATAATATGCCGAGCATCACAGGGTGTTGCTAATGGAATATCTCCTGGAATTGAAAAGAATTCACCATGACCACCCTCGGCAATGAAATTGGCTGGAGCGACTGAATTGACATACGCCCGCCAGCCGCTGCCGTTAGCAGGGTCCTGGATGATAAGGTCTTCTGCTGTCCCGGTAGCGCCGTCATCTGCTCCCAGGACCACGGTAATCACTACGTCGCCAAAACTCGCTTCGAGATCAAAATCATGATCGATCGGATTGGTCTGGTGAGTGACGAAGTTTACAGCTCCAGAGAATGCGCCACTCGATACACCGTCTTCGATGACTTCCAGAACACAATTATCGGCAGCAGGTGTGAGCGTAAAGATTTCTGTTGCATTATGATCTGCATATACTGCTGATCCGGCAAGAGTTACCGTGGCGGGAGGAATTATCGTTCCCGGGCCGGTGGGAACCATGGTAACTGCGTGATCAAATTGAGCAGTTATAGTGTGAGCACCATCGGCAGTACCCGCATCCAAGAATCTATATATATGCTCTGCAGGACCTGATTCAGTCTTTGCAATATAGCCTGAAAGGGCGGCAGGAACCGGACCACCCAAGGGCAGATCAGTCCCGTCAATTGAAACACTGGTGATTTCATAATCGGCTGTTACCGTAAATATCGCATCGGAGTTGTCCGGAATCCCGACATCGACATTGTTGCTTATAGCTACTCCGGTACCGGGAGGTGTTTCCAGCGTCATGGCACCACCTGGTGTTGTCCAGGATGGAGTGACAATGTAAGGCACGTCAAGAATGGTGCCCACACCGCGATTATCGGTAATCGTAACGATATCGGGGTCCGAAGTTCCTATCAGATCCAGGTAGAATACTTCGGAAACTCCTTCAGCCACAGCATCATCACGGATGTCAACTCGAATATCAACAGTTGCATCGCCTGCCGCAATCGGAAGCGTCGTGAGACCAAGCGCAAAGTAATCGTTAGCAGTGCTCTGAGCTGTACCGTCCGCCGTCTGATAATCTATTGAAAACAAAGCATCATTTACTGTAGGAGTGGGAGAAACAGTAACAGTGAAGAATACAGGTACATCTCCCTCTTCGACAGGTGTTGGATCATTGATGCTGACGCTAAAGGTATCATCGACTGGAATGGTTATTACAGCAGAATTGTCGGGTGTAGTTCCACCATCTATAATAATATTATTAGAAGCAGGATCGATCTGAACAATTATATCCTCTTCATGCTCCACAAAAGCATCATCAGCAATCGGGATATCGATCGTTGTCGAATTTGAGCCGTCCGGTATTGCAACAGTAAGCGGTGGTATTGTGAAATCCGTACCACCTGCAGCGCTGCCTCCAGCAACAGATACGTCGAATTCAACAGGATCACCGACAACAACGCGGTTTAAAGTTATTGTCAATTGCGCCGTAGTGCCTTCGATTGCAGTGATATCCGCAAAACCGCTTACGGTGTAATCATCATCCTGGATATTTCCGGTTGCTGTCTGGTTTGCAAGTACAATCGTTGCATTGGGGCTTGGAGTGTGGATCTGCACCTGGAATGTCTCGAGAAATTCAGCGATATCATCGTTTAGAATGTCTACTGTTGCATACTGCGGGGAGGGCGCAGGAGTGGCATAATCCGAGCCGCGAAACTCCACCGTACCGTTTACTACCGCTGTATAGTCTGATCCTGCCATGGCAGTACCATTACTCGTTGAGTAGAGAACGCTTACAACATCAGAATTCCTAATAGAGCGATCCAGAGATACCTGAAACGAGGCAGTTCCGTCATCCTCATCAACCGTCACGTTGGTGATAGAGACTTGGTAATCGTGATCAATAATTGTGGCAGTTGCGCTTGCAGTGGTAATCCTTGCATTACCACCACTGAGATTAAATAGTTCCAGGGCAAAGTCTTCATCATCTTCAAGAATTGCATCGTTGGCAATATCGACGAACAGTGAATATGGATTATCCGCTGGATCGCTGGTGAGCGTCAAACTCCCACTGATCGGGGTATAATCCGTCCCCGAAGTAGCCTCGCCTGCAATCTCTACCGTCTGGTAATCAAACGTGACGGTTTCGGTACCAACGATCTCTGGTACAACCAGAATTACGAATTCTGCATCAACACCGAGTTCTTCATCAATTGGGGAATTAACTGCTGTTATCTCTATAGTGTGGTCATTATCATCAATTGTCGTGACTCTTTGGGCATCTACAATAGAACCATTGGCTCCGGGGCCAAACAGCTGGAGGGTGAATTGTTTGTGAGGCAAAGGCTCGTAAATGTCATCGTCCAGGATGGTGACCGTTATATCCTGAGTCGTTGACGAATTATCAAATGTCATCAGGGTATCTGTTATACCGACATAATCCGTTCCTGCAGATGCAGAGCCATTTACCGTGCGATATTGAACAGTCAGGATTTGGGGAGAGATGAGAGCCTGGTCAATCTCTACCGTATAAGTAACGGTTGCCGGTAATGCCTCCTCGGCAATAGTTTGATTTGGAGTAGCAGGGCTAAAGCTGATTCCCACCGTATCGTCATTTAAAATTGTACCCGTCGCAGTATCTGCGCCACTGGACCAGTCTATGACCCCACACGTCACACCAATACATGAACTTGAGAGCTGGATAACCAGTGTTTCATCAGCTTCCCAGATAGTATCAGTAGTTGTGCCCACAGAAAAAGAATCCGAAAACTCGCCAGTATCAAACGTTAGTGTACCGCTGTCTGCAGCAAAATCGCTATCAGCAGTGGTCGCGCTACCATTTTCTGTCGTAGCCCAGTCAACGACTACGGTCTCGCCAGCTCCAACGGCTGGATTCACAGTAACAGTGAAACCAAGACTGCCACCTTCAGTCTCTGAAGGATTCGTCACGGTAATCGTATAATCAAGCGCATAAACCGGGCTACTGAGCCCCAGCAACATGATCAGACAGCTCAACAAGAAAGTACGACGCATCGTGTTTTCTTTCATCTTGGTTTCCCCTGCTTTGATACTGCTTTTATCATGTGACATAATTTTCATTGTATATTTATGGAATTCTTTAGTAGTAGAGAACTTTTTTGTAGCCGACAGTCATCAACATCCGACCGGTGTAGGCCTTGCCTGCACCGCGCTTTATGTCATACATCCCGTAGACGTCATAGCAGTGTTCTTCCTTGGTCGGGTCGGTCAGGCTTGCCCCGGCGCAGATACCGTTATCAATAGCGGCGTTCCAGATTCGATCTCCACCTGATGTCCCGTCTGGCGCATAACCGGGCGGTGTAATATTTGTTGGGGCGCTGTTAAGCGTTGTCCCGGCCGGGGCGATCAATGCGCTTGGCCACTGGTTGGAAAATCTCATGTCAATCGCCGGATTCTGTACCTTCAGCCAGGCTGGAAATGCGCCGCTGTTGAGCAGGATGGTGTCATCAGTCTCATCAATGACTGCAGCCGCCTCAAGCGTTGCCCCCTCGACAGAATAAAAATTGTGCTGAAATATTTCGCTGTTTAGGGTCACCCGCTGTTCGATCATACTGATGGTCATGGCAAAAGCCCCCATGATGGAAAGGATCACCAGCATCAGCAGCGATACGACTAAAACCGCTCCGCGTTCGTTAGCAACTATTATTTTTTCCATTGAGATCGACTCTCTTAATTTATTTTCCTACAAACTATCCAGATCAGTTGTACGCGGCATTCGGAGCAGCATTACGAAATTCAACCCAGGTGGAATAGCTTTTTTCGATCATTCCCTGTCTTCCGGCTGGTGCTTCAGCGGTCAGGGTAATAATTACTCCACGAATATCCTCTATAAAGCTTGTCGAGTTATTCTGGTTGTCCACATAATCAAACCCCATCGTGGTAACTCTTGTGTCTGTATTATTGCCCCCGATAAGCGTCTGAACATCCTGGCCGCCGGTACTTTCGCCACAGATTATCTGCAATGCTTCATTGGCGTTGGAATAACGGAAGGACAGCCTCTCACAGTTCGGAAAACCTGTGTTATTCTCTATACCGTCTTCATTGAGATCAAGTGTGAACATGAGATGAGTGGCGTTAGCCGTTTTTATTTCAAAATCACCGGTTTTAAACGGATCATAGCCGGCCATGCGGATTTCACGAGCCATGATTTCAACGGCTGCACGGACTTCCTCCTGAAGCGCTGCGCTGACATTCTGGGTCGTATAGAGTCTTCCTGAACGTTGAAACGTAGCTGAAAGGGCCACAAGAATTATTCCTACAATTGATATTGCCACCATCAATTCGATCATGGAAAAACCGGCACAGCCAGGCCGGAAGAATTTGTATTTTCCCTTATTGCTCATATGCCATTTCCATGGGTGAGAGATTGAATAGTAAGCGGATGGCCTCCAAGCCCTGCTTTCGTTACCGTAACCGTAATAAAGCGTGAACTGTTTCCGCCGATTGGATTCGTTATGGTGCTTGTCACCGTATAAGGGCCTCCATTTTCACCATCCATATGGACACCAGACTGAACTGAAGATGAAAGAGAACTGGGTGCGGCGTTGTTTTTCAGCTGCTCCATTACCCGCTGCGCCAACATTAACTGCTGAGTCACAACATTACCATTGGTGTTCCCGCGAACAATCATGTGCTGAATACCGACAATCGCAAGAATTCCAATGCTGAATATCGCCATTGCCATCATCACTTCAAGAAGGGTGAAACCTCTGCTGTTGGATTTCACTACGTTATCTTCTACCCTTTTCACAGCGACTCCTATTAAAAGTTAGACAAAACACCAGCCAATACCGTGTAACGGATTATGCAAAAACAGTTCCACTAAAGATTCAAATTAAACTACTACTTGATATCAGATGTTTTCTTCGAAAAAAAAGTATAAAAACCGATACACAAATTACGAAATTGAAAGCGTATTGTAAACTTTTTTAATAACAAGGTGCCGTTTTTCGACAGTACTGAGATCAATAAGCAAGGCAAGAGGTAATAGATCACCTACAGAGCATATTGCCGTATTTTACTTAATAATGAAGGGTAGCTCATCTCAAGCATTAGTGCCGCCCGGCTCTTGTTCCCTTCACAGCGGGCAAGGGCCAGCGCTATTAATTTAGCCTCGAGCTGTTTCTGGGCAGTCTTTACCGACAGATCACCATCTGAATTTTCAAGAGAAAGCTGGAGCACTTGGGCATGGTTTCTTATTCTCAATGAATCCGGCAGTTGGGCAGCTTCTATAAATCCTGACTCAGTGAAGACCATGCCCCGCTGAATGGCGTTTTCAAGCTCCCTCACGTTGCCGGGCCAGGAGTAATCCAACACAAGCTTGAGAGCATCAGGGGATAGCCCCTTCACCTCGCGCTCAAATGTAGTATTAAATTTTTTAACAAAGTGGTGGCAGAGAACCGGAATATCATCTTTTCTCTTCCGCAGTGGAGGAACGACAATCGACATGACATTCAACCGATAATAGAGATCTTCACGAAACGTTCCATTCAAGACAAGTTTATCAAGATCCCTGGCAGTAGCCGCCAGTACCCGGACATTAATCGAGGTTGTTTTGCCGGACCCCACGGGTCTGATTTCACTTTCCTGAAGGACCCGAAGCAGCTTGACCTGCATGGCAAGCGGTAATTCGCCAATCTCATCAAGAAACAGTGTTGCGCCGTCTGCTGCTTCAAACAACCCTTTCTTGTTGCGATCCGCCCCGGTAAAAGCCCCTTTCACGTGGCCAAACAGTTCACTTTCCAGCAAATTTTCAGGAATACTCCCACAGTTGACCGCAACAAAAGCCTTATCCCGTCGAGGAGATAGTTTATGAATTCCGCGGGCAACCAGCTCTTTGCCTGTACCTGACTCACCGGTGATCAGCACTGTTGTATCGTATTGGCTTATCTTCTCCGCTATAGCGAACAACTTCTGCATCTGCCGGCTGACGGCGACCATTGAGCTGAAATGCACACCTGAGTTGATCTCCTCAATGCGGCTCCTAAGCGCTACATTCTCTCGTTTCAACTGCTCCCGCTCTTTAGCTTTTTTCAAGGTCAGGAGCACCTCATCGGTTTTAAACGGCTTGGAAATAAAATCATAAGCCCCGGCTTTCATTGCCTCAAGCGCCGTGTCAATGCTTCCGTAGGCCGACATCATGATCACCGTGGAATCTGCCAGAACATCTTTTCCCTTTGCAAGAAATGTCAGCCCGTCCATTTGCGGCATCCTCACATCGCAAAGGATAAAATCAAAGCGCTGCTGTCTTACCAGCTTCAACCCCTGGGCGCCGTCTGGAGAAGTCGATACCCTATAGCCATGGCGCTCAAGCATCACCTTGAGCATATGGCGCATGTTTTGTTCATCATCTATAATTAGAACGTTCGTCTCTTCCAACGCTAAACCTCAACCGTTTGGCTCTGAGGGATTTCGATACTGACAATAGCTCCCCTGCCCTCTTCACCCTCAATCCACATTTTTCCTCCGTGTCTTTCTATTATGGAATGTGACACGGACAACCCCAGACCTGTACCCTTCTGTGAGTCTTTTGTGGAATAAAAAGGTTCAAACAAATAAGCCTGCTGGTCATCTCTTATTCCGACGCCACTATCTTCAATTCTGATAAGGGTATTTCTTGTCGTTGCACGGTCCTTTGCAAGGGTGACTGTTATTTGAATTCTGCCACCCTGGTTATGGGTGCACAAACCTATCGAGTCAGCCGCGTTTAGTAAACAATTGAGCAATACCTGCTTGATACCGTCACGATCACCCTCTATTACACAATCATCTTCGATCTCAACGAGAAATTCTATTTTCGATTGGGAATACTGTGTTCCCAACATTTCCTGAAGTTCCGCGAGAACGCTATTTAGAGAAAACTTCTCGAACGGCTGCGGGGTTGACCGCGCAAAATCAAGAAGCTGACGGATAAGGCGGTTAATTCTATCGAGTTCACTCAACGCTCGAGCACCAAATTGCTGTTTGTCCTCTGGAGAAATATCTGCGTGCTGAAGGAGCTCGACATACCCTTGAATTATCCCCAGCGGATTGCCAATTTCATGTGCAAGGCCTGCCGAAAGGCGGCCCACGGCAGCGAGCTTTTCTGCCTCAACCATTTCTTTCTGGGTTCGAACCAGCTCCTTGTTTGCCTCTTCAAGAGAATCTACCGTTTTTTTCAACTGCTTACGGTCCAGTTCAATTTTGAGCAGCATTGAATTGAGCGCCATAGAGAGTTGACTGAATTCGCTCCCAACCTCGACCCCAGTAAACGCCAGGGTATCAGATACCTGATAAGACTCAGACACGCTTGCCAGTCGTTCAATAGGCTTGACCACCAGGCTGAACATCCTGAAAAGCCCTATAACAGAGAGTATTATTGCATTTACCAGCAGGTAGACAAGTAAAACCTTAAGGTTGTCTTTTATTGTCTGATAGACTGATTCAAGTTGGATTTCAAAACCCAGGGCAGAATTTTTCTGAATATTTTCCAGCACCGGCCTGGCTATGATGAACGATTTGCCCCCAAACGATACTATCGCCCACCGTGTTCCCTTTACCGTTATAATTTCCTGCTGATTTAACCCGGAATTTCTGACAGTCTGCTCTAAGGTGTTATTCTCTTGAGCAACAGGGAACTGTATAGTTTTACTACCATCATAGTAAAGAATAGAAGATTCAGGCTTGCCAAACTTTTCGGCAAGCCGATTTAAATCATCAACTGAAACCACTTTTCCTGAATGTGTTTTTTCTTCAAAGAGTTCTTCGATGATACCAATCATCGTTTGAGCTTTTACAATCTCAGCGTGAATAAGACTCTTCTGCCAGAAAACAACCGTCACAATATTCCCAAGGACAAGCGCCACACTCAATAGCATCACCAGTGTACTAGCGATGGATGCTTTCAGGCCCGAAAATCTCATAAATTTCTCTTATCACACAATTTCTTTGTCATACAACCATTGTGGCACATTTCTTGGAAAATATGAATAGCTTTGTGAATTAACTTAACGACAACTGAAGATGTTTCATTCTTTTGCGAGTAGTCCGAATAACGAAATTGAGGATGGTGAGCAGGTTGTGACATTTTTTGTCAGAAACTGCTTCCTATTGTCACATACACTTTTAAAGATAGCTCCGCAAGACAGTAGAAAAGAATTAATATTAAAATTACTGTTTATTTATCTGTTTGATATAAATAGATATAAATATCTTCAGACGATAAAAACATTAATTGGCATGCGCTTTGCTTGGTAAAGGACAACGCTCTTGCCATAAGGCAGAAAAAGATAAACCCACCCCCAATGGAGGAAAACATGAGAAAATTAAGAATCAATTACAACGAAAAAGGGTTTACCCTGATCGAACTTATGATCGTCATCGCGATCATCGGCATCCTGGCAGCAATAGCTATCCCAAACTTTATTGCTTATAGGAACAAGGCATTCTGTTCAGCTGCTGAATCAGATGCAAATGCAGTAGCTGCTGAAATTGCAGATTACTTTGCCATTCCGACTCACACGGATATAGCTACTGCTGACATATTGTTTGCCCCAGCAGCCAACACCTTCACCATTGTTGGACCAACTGCAATCAATACGGCAATAACAATCACCGTAACTGATGTCTCTGGTCGTTGCCCTGCCGGTACATATCAGGCAGCGAACGGAATCAATGCACAGGGAGATGGATGGGACGGTGCTGGCGTATATCAAAAGGTTCTTGCCCAGTAAACTAACTGGACAATCAAACTATTCACCTACAAAGGGAAGAGGTTTACATCTCTTCCCTTTTTTTAACTTATTATGGGTAGCAACATCTCTTCTTCGCAACCACCCCCCTGCCGATTATTCTTCCTTTTCGTTGTTATACTGCTGTTAAGCTACAGCAATTCTTTTCAAACTGCCTGGCAACTTGACGATAAGCCGCACATTATCAGAAATTCAAATATTCAGATCGATAAAATCTCCTTTGATCAACTTTACAGGGCCGCTCACTCAAAACTGGGCTCAAATACATTATATCGCCCCATTGCCTGTATTACTCTTGCACTAAATTGGTATGTTGGGCAAGATAATGTGGTTGGTTACCACATTGTTAATTTTCTCATCCACTGCTCCACTACTTGGCTACTGTTTTTATTAATCAAGACTCTTTTTTTGACTCCTCGGCTCGCTGGTCGATACTCGCAGGAAAGCATAATATTCATTTCTGCGACAGCAACGCTGTTTTGGTCGCTAAACCCTGTGCAGACGCAAGCTGTAATCTATATCGTGCAACGCATGGCCTCCCTGGCTACCTTGTTTTCGGTCCTTACAATCATATTCTATTTAAAAACAAGATTGACTGAGAGCGTTCAAAAACGAACGCTCTTTTTGGGGTGCTCAGCACTGAGTTATCTATTGGCAATTTTTTCAAAAGAAAATGCTGCCACAATTATCCTAACCCTTCCGATCCTTGAACTTCTGTTTTTTCAAACAACACTATCAAAGACAATGCTTCAGAGACTGATCATTGGAACTCTCGCAGGTCTTGTTATAGCCTTTTTAGGTGGACTCTCACTTCGCCCAGAACTCTTCGATTTTGTTCTCAATTACTATAATAACCGCCCATTCACACTAACAGAACGACTGCTTACAGAACAAAGAATTGTTCTGCACTATCTTTCGCAACTCTTTTTTCCAGCACCTTGGCGACTTTCTATTGAGCACGATGTTGTCCTCTCTACCTCAATTATTAGCCCGTGGGTTACAGGACCAGCAATAGCGATGAATGCTCTCCTAGTATTATTCGCCTGCGTGATAGCCCGAAAGCAACCGCTTCTATCTTTGGCTATTTTATTCTACTATATCAACCATCTCGTTGAATCAACCATAGTCCCGCTTGAGCTTGTATTTGAACATCGTAATTACCTGCCGTCTTTGTTCCTCTTTGTACCAGTGGCATTTTTGTTCCACAATATCCTTTCAAAACTACAACATATAAAGCTTTTCACAAACTTCATAATTGTGATGATTGCTTTTCTGTTTACCGCAGAAGGATATGCAACATATACACGCAATATGGCGTGGCAAACAGAAGAAGCACTTTGGTTGGATGCATTAAAAAAAGCCCCGAATTCTGCTCGTCCACTCGCAACTCTGGCACTAAAGCTGGCCTGGGGGCCAAATCCTACTGAGGATAAATATAGAAAGGCGATCAAATTGACAGAACAAACGCTATCAATGAACATGAGTAGAAGTCGGCTTGATGCAGCCCAACTTGGAAACATGGCCAGCATTTACAACAAACTTGGTGAATATGAAAATGCCATTAACTATTATCAAAAGGCGCTTGATCTTGCCCCAAAAGATGCGAATATACGTTATAATTACTGTAAAACTCTCATAACAACCGGAGACTTTATTATTGCAAAGCAGGAGCTTCTGAATCTCCTATCAGATGGTTTGATTCATGCCGATTATTTTAACATGCTTGGATTCGTAGATCTTTGGATAGAAGAACCAGAAAGTGCTCTTCGAGCAATTCAGAGAGCACATCGTTACGCACCTAATCGGCCAGACATTCTTCTTACACTTGGCAAAAGTTTGTCCTTGCTAGGTTATCATAACAGAGCAAAATTCTACTATCTTCGTGCCAAAAAATACGGAGGAAATGATTCGATTATTTCTCTTTGCCTTATTGAGAATGCTTTAAAACAAGGGCATATCGATCAAGCCCGGAATGAATTGCACAATTCTATAAATAGATTTTCGTTGTTATATTTTCTTCAACCGTTAAAAGCAAAACCTGCTGAGCGTTACAGAAGTGTTCCACTTTCAATTGAAATTCTCATACCATTTATCAAAACAGAATTAGAGTCAACTACTTCCACGTTACTTCCATGACGCAATCTAGCAGGCTTTTGCCTTACCGGTATTATTGCTTTCCAATAATTATTCTTAATATTGTTGGTATACTAATAACGTGCTATTTATCAATATCTCATTACCTCATTTATACAGATCAAACGTATGCGAGCTTTTGTGCAATATCACAATCAATAAATTGTGATACTGTTGCTCGCAGCCCATGGTCTGTAATTCTCAACCTGCCCGTGTCTCTTTGGGGTTTATTTTCTTATTTTTTCTGTTTGATAATTTCACTTTTTCTTATCATAAAAAAAGACCTTTTTTTTCCTTTATGGAAGACAATTTTTTTTCTCTCTCTCCTTTTTTCAATAACTTCAGTTTTCTTTGCTTGTATAGCTATATTCAAAATTCACAGCATGTGCATATTATGTATAGCTACCTATGGAATCAATTTTGCTTTATTGTATCAAAGTTGGATAATATGCAGACGATTCGACATACCTATATTAGTACTAGAAGATATCAAAAATCCGTTAATATTGCTACTATCCAAAAAGAGACTTTATGTTTCTATTATTTTTTGGTTCATACTACTTATATCATTTCACGTATTTCTTCCTCACTACTGGGAACTAGAGTCTATTGAAATACCGACAGATATAGCCAGAGGTATAACGGAAGAGGGACATCCTTGGATCGGTTCTGAAAAACCAACACTTATTATTGAAGAATTCAGTGACTATCAGTGTTTTCAATGTCTTAAAATGCAGTCTACTCTACGGCAACTAATAGAAGAGCATCCAGACAAAATAAGACTTGTCCATCGGCACTACCCAATGGACCATGAGTACAATCCAATAGTTGTGCCAACACCATTTCATGTTGGTGCTGGTAAAATGGCTCTTCTTGCAATTTATGCAATGACGCAGGACAAGTTCTGGGAAATGAACGATGCCCTCTTCCAACTCGGCAGAAACAAGTCACCGTTTAATATTAAATTTCTTGCAGAACAAACAAAGATTCCCGTTGAAGAACTATCTTTTGCGCTGACCTCTCCTGATATCAAAAAAATACTTAATCATGATATAGTGACTGGAATGAAAAATAGGATTACAGCCACTCCGACATTCTTGATAAATGGCAAAAAATATACTGGATTCATCCCTCCAGAGATTCTTGAGGAGGCCTTACGGCCTTAAGGATTTGACCAAAAAAAGAAAAACGAATCTTTTTCTTCTATTTCTGTTCTGCATAGTTGGCTTTTTAGTTACACTAACCTTTACTCCGCCAATCAGCCGTGACGCACTGACTCATCACCTCGCAATTCCCAAGCGCTATTTGTTACATGGAGGTATCTATGAGATTCCAGAACTAATCTTCTCATATTATCCCATGAACCTTGATCTCCTGTATTTTATACCCCTCTGGTTCGGTAATGATATTTTACCAAAATTCATTCACTTATCTTTCGGCTTAGGCACTTCGTGGCTCATTTTCGTGTATTTGGAAAAACGCCTAGGACGCAACTGGGGTCTTACCGGAGCCTTATTCTTTCTTACGACACCAATCATAGTGAGCCTGGCTTCAACCGCTTATGTTGATCTTGGTGTAACTTTTTTTACAACAATAAGCCTGCTTTTGCTACTGTCTTGGACTAAGACAAATGAACTCAAAACAATCATTTTAGCAGGCATTTTTGCCGGTCTCGCCGCCGGAACAAAATATAACGGTCTACTTACTATTTTCCTGCTGACCTGTTTCACTCCGTTCATAGTTCTTCACAGTCATAAACCAATATCTTCAAAAAGAGCGATTGGTTTGGCAAGTCTTTTTTTTCTCTGTGCAATTTTAGCCGTGTCACCTTGGCTTATAAGAAATTACATCTGGACAGGCAATCCGATTTATCCTCTATTCCAGTCTCTTTTTGCTAATGAGGGCAGTCCCTTAACCCAAGGTATGAATCCATTTTTGATCAGGAAACTGGCTTATGATGAATCTTTGTGGCAGACGCTGCTTATTCCAATCAGAATATTTTTTGAAGGTCAAGATAACGACCCAAAATATTTTGATGGAGTGCTTAATCCATTCATTCTTCTATTTGCTCTTACTGCTTTTTTGCCAAATTATTCCATACCTTCATTCAAAACTGAAAAAAAGTTGTTTTTCTGGTTTATAATCCTGTTTTTGCTATTTGCTTTTGTTCAGAGAGTAATCCGCATTCGTTATATCGTTCCAGTTCTTCCCTTCCTCATAATTCTTTCAATTTTGGGTCTATACAACATCAAAAGCTATCTAATGACGCT
This sequence comes from Desulfocapsaceae bacterium, assembly GCA_963675545.2. Lineage (GTDB taxonomy): Bacteria > Desulfobacterota > Desulfobulbia > Desulfobulbales > Desulfocapsaceae > MADRE3. The sequence goes on along the minus strand of CAXXRX010000002.1, from coordinate 3,756,088 downwards.
ACGCTGCTATTCACGCATGGCGACATTTTTCCCTACGCTACTGCTACTTGCAGCATTATCCCTTAACGGACTATATATGGTTCGTTACTGGCAGAAAATCCGTCCGCTCCAGTATCTTTCAGGTCAAACAGATCGCACTGCTTTCATAACAAGATTCTGGCCTGAATATACACTTATTAATTGGGCAAATAAAAATCTCGCCCAATCAAGCACTATTCTTGCAGTATTCCTCGGCAATAGAGGATATTATTTTGACAGACCGGTAGAATTTGACTTAAAATCTGGTAGAAGCTTACTATGTTCAACAATTAAAGAACAAGATTCTGCCAAAAACATAAGTGACTCACTAACCAAAAGTGGAATTTCTCACATACTTTTAAGAAAAGATCTTTTTGGAACGTGGTGCTGGGAGCATTTAGATGCAATGGAACGGAAACGTTTAACTGATTTTTTCAACAACCATACTCAGGAGCTCAATGCAACTAGTACCCATAGTCTTTTTGCCCTGAAAAAAATATAATATGAAATAAGCCATATCAATTTAAATGCTACCTAATTGTAGAAATGTGAATTCAATATGTTAAAAGAAAAATCAATTGCTGTCGTCGTTCCGGCCTATAATGAGGAACTTTTGGTTGGCAAAGTTATAGACACCATGCCTGAGTTTGTAGACCACATCGTTATCGTTGATGATCTTAGCACCGACACAACCCTCTCAGTTGTTGAAAATTTGGCTAACAGTAACTCAAAAATCACTTTGCTGCATCATCAAGCTAACAAAGGCGTGGGTGCCGCTATCGCCACCGGATATATTTGGGCGCGAGATAATAGTGTTGACATAACTGTCGTAATGGCTGCTGACTTCCAGATGGACCCTAATGACCTTGAAAGAATAGCTAAACCTGTTTGCACTGGTGAGGTGGACTACACCAAAGGGAATCGTCTATTTCGAGGTGAGTCATGGGAGATGATCCCACGCCATAGGTATCTTGGCAACTCATTCCTTTCCCTTCTAACTAAAATCGCCTCTGGTTACTGGCACATTGCTGATTCGCAAAGCGGCTATACCGCCATATCACTGCAAGCACTTAAGTCCATTAACCTCGAAGCTATATATCCAAGATATGGAATGCCTAACGATCTTCTGATAAAACTCAATATTGCAAATTTTAAAGTTCGTGACATATCAACGCGTCCAGTCTACAAAGTTGGCGAAGTATCTGGGATAAAAATTCGCAAGGTAATCTTCACGATTCCATTAATTCTTTTCAAAGGGTTTTGGTCACGTCTATTTCAAAAATATGTCATCAGAGATTTCCACCCACTGGTATTTTTCTACACGCTTGGTACTTTATTTGGTATCTTAACCATATCTCTCGTGATAAGGATGCTCTATTTTAAGATTTTGAACGGTTTTTTCCCTCCAACCAGCTCGTTGGCAGCCATGTTCTCTTTTATAAGCTGCAGCCAGTTTACCTTGTTTGCCATGTGGTTTGATATGGAAGCCAATAAGGAACTCAAATAGCTCTCGGAAACGATCGAGATATCATGCATTTATAAGCATACCTGACTTCTCACCTTATTTTCTTGATCATTACTTTTAATTGATTAATTATAAAATCAGTGAGATATGATGACAACCAGCTTGTTATTGATGCGGTCCATCTATTTGGATGCGTCAAGAGACAGATAGAATCATACTCTTTCTCACTTAAGAGATCCATGAGTTGTGGAGTTGTCTCGATTTCGAGTTGAGGCAACACTCTGTCCACCTTATCTCTTAAATTGTATTTTGTTCCGTGCCATGTTCGACCGGTATCTGAATAGTAATTAACATCACTATAATCTATTCCAAGGTACGCCTCGCCAATGAGATCAAAGTCATTGATACTGAATTGTTTCCACAGTTCAAGGTTATTCCATTTAGAAAAAGGTCTGCCATGCATACTGGCTGTAATTACCGGAACAATCTTTCGAAACTGATCTAGTTCTATTTTAAATAACTTACCGGCCTGTTCATAATTCCCTCGACATTTTGATAATGTTTCATAATGATATCCAACCTCATGTCCCAATCTGGCTATTTCCTTGATAATAGAGGCATCAAAAACTGATCTGATAAATCTAAAATAGTACGTTGACTTTAGCCCATGATTGTACTCTATTTTTGCGAGTTTTAAGGCAGAAGCAGGTGCACGATCAACATCATGGCGTAAAATGATCGCATTTGTTGGCTTTTTCTTAATATACTCTGATACAGTATATACTGAGTAAGTAGTCCCAACTATTGTTTTGCATAGCTCTGTGTACATTTCAGTAGTAAAATCTAACATCAGAAAATCAACCTTTGATATATGAAAAGAATTATCTTCGTCTCGAGTGGGCGTTGTGGAACCCGAAGAATTTATGAGTTACTGAACAATTGCTTGCCCTCAAACGTCGCAGTTGTTCATCAAATGAGATTCTCAAGACTAGCAAACATCTTGGGAACACTCATGGTTACAACCAAAGGAAAAATTGACTTTTCAAAGCTATACGAACCTTTAACAAAAAGGTATTATAAAGGAAAAGATATCTTCATATCCACTGACCCACTCTCATCAATGATATTGCCGACAGAAATTATTAGTTCACAAGACACATGTATTGTACATATCGTTCGCCTCGATCATGACTTTGCTAAATCAATCTATACACTAAGTAGAAACAGAATCCCAAGCTTTGTGGCACATAACCTTATTCCATTCTGGCAACCAGGAATTATTCCACTTGAAAATATATTCAATAAAAAGATACAAGGTAAATACGCATCCGCTAACCGCCTGAAAAATCGTTATTTTGAAGAAAGATATCGTACTAATCCTCACTACATGAAGATTAACCATGTAGATTTGTTTCAACCAGCATGTCTTGAGAACATTATAGATCATTTTCTAGGATTAAAGATTTTTATTCCGGATTCAGCACTAGCCAGGAAATCAAATGAGTCTCAACGTTCAGAAAGCAAAAGATCTTGAAAAAAAGATCGGCTTTTTCTTCTTTTGGATAAAATTTTTTTACCCAAAAGCAAACGGTATTCCAATACTCTATCAGCTATATTTCTTTTTTCCTCAAAAAGTATTACGGATAAATGGTCGTATCCCCTGGCCGGTTCACTTTACCTCCCGTATACTTTTCCCCAAGAATATTGTTGTTGGTAACCGAAGCACTCCCGGCATGAATTCAAACTGTTATATCCAGGCTAGAAACGGAATTATTATAGGCAATAATGTAAGAATTGGTTCAGGTGTCGGCATAGTCAGCGCAAGCCATGATCTCAGAGATTATGATAAACACAATACAACCTCACCGATAGAAATTGGGAATAATGTCTGGATTGGAATGAACAGCGTCATTTTACCTGGCATAAAAATAGGAGATAATGTCGTTATTGGGGCCGGATCAATCGTTGTCCAGAATATACCATCTGATTCAATTGCAGTGGGCAACCCCTGTAAAGTAATCAAACAAAAAGAGCCTTACGTCGGTGAAAAATACGCCCCAGAAAAAAACTGCGAGAGATAAGGTGAAAAAATCAATTTACCGGATCATATCATTATCTCTTCTTATTATAATCATCTATGTATTTATAAATTATAAAGATTCTGTCATTGAAATTGTAACAACGGTTAACATCAAATGGTTTATTTTCGGTATATTTTTCTACTTCGCTAATTATTTTCTCAGAGCGCTCAGGTTTCACCAGTACCTGTTGTTTGATACCAGCATCAAGTATTTATATTTATTAAAATCTGCAGGTTTTCATGGCTTTTATAACTATTTTCTCCCTGTTCGAAGCGGTGACGCAACATTACCTTTTTTCTTGAATGTGTATTGCTCTATTCCTCTTTCTTCAGGAATAAAGGTGCTTTTAAAAGCCAGACTTCAGGACATTATTACACTCGGTATCATTCTCTGTCTGGTTGTATTTTTTTACAAGCTACCACTAATCAGTTATACAAGATTTATTTTTCTGATTTTCGGACTTTTTCTTATCAGCGTACCGTATTTACTTATTTATTTAGTGAGGAACAACCTAGGCATACTACCAAAAAAAATGGGGTCAAATATGGTGAAAAACCCACCAGGATACCCAAAGACTCTTGAGTTGTTTACAAGTCTGCTTATTTGGTGCTGCACTGGTGGGACTATATTTAGTGTTGTAAAATCACTGGATATACCCATAAATTTTCTGGATATTTGGTTCCTCATCTCGGTACAACTTCCTCTTCAGTTGTTACCGGTGCAGGGACTTGCGAATGCTGGTAATCACGAATTGGGATGGGGCACTGCGTTGAAAATACTGGGCGTCGATTTTGACAGCAGTGTTAATTTCGCCTTATCTTCACATTTGATTTTAATCATTTATGTTTTAATACTAGGTGGGGTATCTTTGCTTCTTCCACCAATCAAAAGACCATCATCCTAATTTCCAGTTACAACCAATTCTCCACTTTGAAGACTATACATATCTCCAGTAGAGGGACAAATTGTTTCACCATTTCCTTCAATTGGTAGATCCAATCTTTTACCGAAGCGACTCATCCAGCCTGCCTGATAGGCCGGATTTCCAACCATCAGGGCAAACGGTTTAACATCTGTAAGAACCACAGCACCCGCACCGATGAATGAATACTCGCCAAGAGTAACGCCACAAACAACTGTAGCATTTGCACCTATTGTCGTGCCTTTTTTCACCAGGGTTCTCTTGTATTCATCTCGGCGTGGAAACTCACACCTAGGGTTAAACACGTTGGTAAACACCATACTCGGGCCGCAGAACACATTGTCTTCCAGTTCTACGCCCTCATAAACGGAGACATTATTTTGAATCTTACAGTTATTACCTACCACGACATCGTTTCCAATAACCACATTCTGACCGATAGAGCAGTTTTCCCCGACTTTGCAGCCGGACAATAAATGGCTGAAGTGCCATATTTTACTGTTTTTGCCAACACTTACCTCATTGTCGATCACTGCTGTTTCATGAGCGAAATAGTGCTTTCTTTCAAACTTAGCCTGCCTGCTTTCGACACTGATCCGGCACTTGCTCTCCAGAGCCTCCTGGCAGCCTTTCAATATTTTCAGGACTCTGAGACCCTCTCTACCATCTGTCTTCGGTATAGTTCTTGATGAAATACAATCCAGGAAATGCTCACATTCATTTCTCAGCGGCTCCCCCTCTTCCAGTTCAACCGGCTGTCCTTCAGCCTTGTCGGCAATCGGCACATTGCCGCTCCAGTGGACCGAATGCGGATATGTGGTAAGCTTTGCAGGCCAGGGAGCAGTATCGTCAAAGACGAGCATCTGCTTATCGCCGACCACAACAAGTTTTTGTTCTTTGAAGGGGTGCAGCCAGGATACGAAGATGTGCGCCTTCACACCGCTGGGGAAGTCGAGCATCGTCATTGTTGTATCGGCAATCTGTTGATGCAGGTAATTACCCCCTTGGGCCTGGATTGCAGACGGCAATTCCTCAAGCAGCCCGATAATTACCGAAATATCATGGGGGGCAAAAGACCAGAGAACATTTTCTTCCCGCCTCAGTTTCCCAAGATTGAGCCGGTTCGAGTAAATATATTGAATTCGTCCCAGTTCACCATGCTCGATCATCTCCTTGAGCTTGATAACAGCAGGGTGATACCAGAGCAGATGCCCGGTCATCAGAATTCTGCTGTGTTCTTCAGCCAGGATGTTCAGTTCTTCCCCGTCATGTTCTGACAGACATAACGGCTTTTCGACATAGACATCCTTGCCGGCCAGCATTGCTTCACGGGCAAGGTCAAAATGAGTTTCAGCTGGAGTGGCAATTACAACACCTTCGATATCCTTGTTTCCCAATACCTCACTGAAAGAAATTGCACCGGTTATGCCTTCGTATTGATCCAGATAGGTCTTGAGTTGGTCCGGATTACTGTCGCAGATCGTATGGAGCGCGCCGAGGTTGTAAAAGTTGCGTACCAGGTTCTTTCCCCAGTACCCTGTGCCGACGATGGCTATGTTTTTCTTCATTCTTTATTAATCCTGGTCTTTTCGGGAGGCATTACATCCGGTCGGCGTTACTCACCAGCTCGCAGAGTTCATCGGCCATCTCATTGATCATCTCTTCATCCTGTCCTTCAACCATCACCCGGATTACCGGTTCAGTCCCTGACGGCCTGACAAGGATCCTGCCGGTAGTATCGAGTTTTTCTTCAAAGCTTCTGACGGTTTTGGTGAAATGGGGAATCTCATCGATGCTCATCCGGGTGGCGGTGCGCACATTTTTGAGTACCTGGGGGTAGCTCTGCATGATGGTGGCAAGTTCGGATAAGGGGCGGTCCTGCTTCTGCATTACCGAAAGGAGCTGCAGTCCGGCAAGAATGCCGTCTCCGGTGGTGATCTGGTCGAGGAAGACGAGGTGGCCCGACTGTTCGCCGCCGAAGGAATAGCCGTTCTGCCTCATGCATTCAACGACATACCTGTCGCCAACGGCGGTTCGCACCATCTTGGCGCCGATGCTGCCCATGGCGACTTCAAGTCCCATGTTGGACATGACCGTTGCTACTAAAGTTTTCTTTCTGAGCTTGCGGCGCTTGAGAAGGTCTCTTGCGCAAATGGCCATCAGGTGGTCACCATCGACAATCTGCCCGCGTTCGTCGCAGACAATAAGTCGATCGCCGTCACCGTCAAAGGCCAGTCCGAGATCAGCACCGACTTCTCTGACCGTCTCGGCCATGATTTCCGGGTGAAGGGCGCCGCACTTGCGGTTGATGTTCGTTCCGTCCGGGTGAACGGCAAGTGCAGTTACCTTTGCACCGAGCTCTTCAAATACATGAGGGGCGACACCATAGGTTGCACCGTGCGCGCAATCGAGCACCACGTGAAAGTCATCTAGCGTTTGTTGTTTCGGGAAGCTGTGTTTGAGAAAAACGATGTATCTGCCCTTGGCATCCTCAATCCTGCGTGCCTTGCCGACTTCTTCGGCAACCGGCCTGAGGGCCTCCATTTTCTGAGAGAAAATCAGGTCCTCTATTTCTTCTTCGACTCGGTCGGGAAGTTTGAAGCCGTCGTGGGCGAAAATTTTGATGCCGTTATCCTGAAACGGGTTGTGTGAGGCGGAAATGACAACTCCAGCGTCGGCGCGCATCGAGGTGGTGATAAAGGAGATACCCGGCGTCGGCAGCGGGCCGACGAGCATGACATCCACCCCCATGGAGCAGATTCCAGCGGCAAGGGCATTTTCCAGCATATAGCAGGAGAGCCTGGTATCCTTACCGATCACAATACTGTGGCCGCGGGCTCTGTCCTTGACGATAAAGGCAATTGCCCGTCCGACCTGCATCGCTATCTCGGTTGTCATCGGGTGCTGATTGGCCTCGCCACGAATGCCGTCGGTTCCAAATAGTTTTCTCACGATAATCAGTTAGCTGTGGTTTCTGGTTGCTCAGGTTCCGTGGCACCCTGCTGCTCAAGTGACGAGGGTTCAGCCTGCGATTGCGGAACCTGCTCTGGCGCTGCAGGGGGCTTTTCCAGCTCTACGGTAGCCGGGTCGATACTGATCACCTCGACCGGCAGGGTAAGCTCTTTTGAGGGAATAATCCGCACAACTCCAAAGCCGTTTTCCTTGTCTTCGACGACCATTGCCGACAGCAGTGAAGCAACGTTGGTTTTGTTGTTGATCAGCAACTTGGGGACATTGGCGATAACATGGACCTGTTCAATAAGCTTGTCTCCGGTTTTTATCGGCTCTGCGAGTTTTATCTTGTACTGTTTCTGCACCGTTTCCAGGGCCACCGTGATATCTGCGGTAATTGTCGTCTCACCGATCAGATCGACAATGGCCGGCTCTAGATCGAGCGGTACCTGCTGCTGTATGGATTTTCGCAGCCCGTTGATATTGATGACCTTGGTGCGCAGCACGTCATACTGGGACAAAACAGTTTCAGGCCCGGTGATGGTTATCGTCTCCGGATCCATCTGCAGCCGCTTGAGAATGTACCCAGGTGAAGGCTCACCGGTTGTCACCGGATTGATAGAAAATTTCTTCTGGATCAGTTTGTCCAGGGAAAGAATAATGGAGGCCGGCTGGACCCTGAGCACGGTTATACCGCGTCTCATCGGTATCGAATCGACATCGTTGGTAATTACGGTCGTACCCGGCACCGCTTTGGACAGATCTATCTGGCGGGTAATCTGTCGTCCCTCAAGCTCAAGAATCAGAGCGCGCGGCCCATTTACCGCCACCTCGATCTCTTTTTTGTATTGGTTGGAAATCACCAGGTCCCGCGGCAGGTTAATTACCTCGACGGGAATCATTACATTTTTGTCGACCGTCTGCTCGCCGCCGACAAAATTCCACAACAGTGCTGCCAGAACCACGGAGATCAGCATCGAAAACCATTCTCTGGACGCTAACTTGCGCCAGTATGTCATACTAAACGGCTTCATTTTCGATTAAACAGGCTCCTCCAATTCAGATTCATGCTCGGGGTCTCGTTCTTGCCGATAAAAATGGCACGGAGGCTGTTCGAGAGTGAAATTTCATCGTTTACCGCCGTCATCGCCCCATGCTGGACGAGCGATATCCCCTGCGTCTCTTCGGAGACAACGAGTACCACCGCATCGGTTTCCTCGGAAAGACCGATGGCTGCACGGTGCCTGGTTCCGTACTGTTTGTCGATATAGGGATTCTGGGTCAGCGGCAGAATACTGCCGGCGGTATGGATGCGGCCCTTGCTGATAATGACTCCGCCGTCATGCAACGGCGATACCGGCATGAAAATGGAGATCAGCACTTCCTTGGAGAGCTTGGAATCGAGCACGAACCCGGACTCGACATAATCCCTCAAGCCCATTTCACGTTCGATGACAATCAGTGCACCGATACGGCGTTTGGACAGGTAGAATACGGTACGGATTATCTCCTCAAGCTCTTTGTCCATGAGCCCCAGGGATTTCTGGAAAGGAGATTTACCGACCTGGGTCAAGGCCCGTCTGATGTCATCCTGGAAAACAATAATGACAATAATAAACAACGAACTGAGAAAGGTCTGGAGAAGCCAGAGTAGCGTGGCAAGCTCAAGGATACTGGCCATAAAATAGACAGCAACGAGGACCCCGAGGCCAAGCACCATCTGGACCGAGCGTGTGCCCCGGATGATGGAGATAAGCTGGTAGATGACAAACGCCACGACAAGGATATCAACAGCATCCTGCCATCTAAATAGTCTTATAAATTCAAACATTTAACAAATCAACAGGAGAGGTGTCAGTCCGTTGGAAACCCCGGTGTTTCCTGATTTTTTCACATTATTATTATTATAATCATGAAATGTTTAGGAACAGCCTGCAGGTACGAATCACTGTATCACTATCTAGTTTACCTGTAATACCCTAGATTTACAAAATATTTATTACATAAAATCAAAAATTAATTGCTTTATTTGAAATATGGGCTGATTGTCTCTTTAATCCCGCCTTATTCAGGCTTTTTGGTTTGCTCTTCCATGCCTTTTTCAGAATAGTTACCGTCTCTTTATGAAGGCGCCCCACATACCTTTATTTCACCTGTTCACCGTAAAAAAACCTCTTTAGCGTGAAAATAAATGATTTTTCTTGAAAAATTGACCTGAGCAAGGCATATCTTCCTTGATAATAATTTTGCAGATCTTCGTGCTGATCCCCTCGATTGATCAAACGCGGTACGTATCGAAGCACACACCTTGTTAACCAAAAGATTACGTTGCAGGACATGACCAGTAATTCCAATGATATATTTGGATCTATTTCCATAGCAGACGATCAGCAACCGGAAAAAACTCCGGAAAAAAAACCTGCCGCGCCTCGGAAACAACCCAAAGAGCCGAAGACTCAAAAACAGCGGTCATCAAGCGGTATCATCAAGTTTTTTTTCCTGGTTTTCGCGGGGCTTGGTATTTACGCAGGAGTGAGCTTTCTGCTGGTACCCTATCTGGTTAAAAACAGCCTGCCGCAATACCTCGGCGAGAAACTCAACGTACATTTTTCCATCAGCGACGCCCGGTTCAGTCCATTTGATTTCCAGCTGACGCTTTCCGGAATAACCGTTGAAACAACTGAAGACGGTGAACCACAGAGCCGGTTTCTGTCGATTGCCGAGGCAACAGTAGATCTGGATTTTCTGTCGCTTCTGCGCGGCGATCTCGTCTGCTCGACAATGGAAATCAACCGACTGAATGCCCGGATCGATCGGGACCGGAACAAGCGCTACAACATTTCTTACCTGCTGCACAATAATAACAGGAGAAACCAGGAAGGGATCATCGATTTTGCCGAACTCCCTTTTTTATTCTCACTGAATAACATCAAGGTGACTGATTCACAGATTATTTTTGACGACAAGAGTACCGGGAAAACCCACCATGTGGATAACATTGAGCTCGCCCTTCCGGCGATATCAAATTTTCCCTACCAGCTCGACACCTACATTCATCCCCGTTTTTCAGCCGTGGTCAACGGCAGCCCGGTGAAATTAACGGGGGAGACGACTCTCGGGAGCACCGTGAGGGACGGAAGGCAGACGCAGTTGAGCTGCGATCTTGACGATATCGACATCCCGCTCTATTTTGATTACCTGCCGGTCGCTCTTCCCATCGACGCCAGCGGTGGCAGAGCCAACGGTAAACTGCAGATATCCTTCTCACCGGATCAGGATCAGGGCAGCAAACTGCAGATTCAATTCAGCTTTACAGCAACAGATCTCGCCCTTGAATCAAGAAACAGCAAGTTGTCGCTGAAAGTTCCGACAGCAAAATTCGAAGGAGCACTGGAGCCTTTCAACCAGACACTGACACTCCAGTCCATACTGCTGCGGGAGCCAACCATCAATAGTGATGGCGATATTTCCCGGGAGACCGTGGCAAACCTGATTCCGCTGACGCTGAGGCCAAAAGCCGACGATCCGCTCTACCAGGTGATCCCGTCAATATCAGTCAAACTCCTTATCGCCGACGGCGGCAGCGTGATTATCAAAAAAAGCGGCGATGACAAACCTGTACGCATCTGGCACTCGATCCAGCTGAGCATTAAAAACTTTGCAAATACCCGGTTGCTGCCCACAGAAGAAGAAAACAGTTTCAGGCTCAGCGGCGAACATCTCAGTTCTTCGGCCTTTTTTACCTGGCAGGGGCAGTTCGACAAAGAGAATAAACCGGGCGGCAACCTCCAGCTGAACAATGTGGATGTTTCCAGCATCGCCCCGTTTCTGGGCAAGAAATCGAAAAATGTCGATGGCATCGCCGATATTTCCGGCCTGTTGAGCCTCAGCCTCCAGGAAAGAGGAGATAAACCATTTGACTACACACTGAAAAGCACCAGGGTGAGTGTAAAAGACCTCGCCCTTAAAGAAAACGACAAGGTCTGGCTCTCAGCTCCTGAGCTACGCTGTGAGCCGGTCAGCCGCATCAACAATATCATCGATCTCGGCAATATATTTCTGCAGAACAGTACCGTGACCCTTGATGGTTCCAGCCTGCCTTCACTGTTTCAGCAATTCACCAAACGCCCGGCACAGCATGTCATTCACGGAATCGATTTTTCCGGTACCATCAGGGTTTCCGACAAAAACCGTACAATCGACACTATTGAATTCAACGATACCATCTTTCAGGCCAACCGCCTTGAACAGCAGCAGATCAGCGAGGAAAATTTTGTTTTCTCCGCTACCGTCAACCAGACTGGAAGTCTCAAAACCAAGGGAAGCCTGCATATTGCACCGTTTCTGGTATCATCGGAGATTGCCTTTTCACAACTGAACCCGCAGGAATTATTTTCCTGGTTCAGTACCAGCAAAACCTTCAGACAGAGCCAGGCGCAACTTTCCGGCCAGGGAACCTTTCGCTACCCTCAAAAGGAATACAAGGGAAGTCTCTCGGCAGAAAACGTGATAATCGGCGATTCCAAAAATCCGCTATTCCAGGCAACAGGAGCCCGCTTTGATGAACTGTCCTGGGCGGAACAGGCGCAACTGCTTTCAATCAATTACATCCTGGTTGAAAACCCCGAGTTTTCCTGGCTCCGGACAGATAGTGAAACCAACCCGGCAACCCCGCTTGCAGATTTTCTCAGTCTGTTGTTTTTGCCGGAACCGGGACCAGGCGGAGAGGATGCCGACAAGCCGGTAGGCGGTTTTTCGCTGGACATCAACCAGATTGATTTCAACAATGGTACCATCACCTACCGGGATGATCGTATTCTACCGCCACTTACGCTTGACCTGACGGCAATCAACGGAAACCTGAACAAACTCGAATATCCCCGGAGAAACGGCAGCGGCAATTTTAAACTTGCCGGTAACATGGACGGCCACCCGTTCAACCTGGAAGGATCAGGAAACCTCATCCAGGACCAGCCGGGCGCCCAGGTCACGTTTAATGCCCAGGCGCTGCCGCTGAGCCTGTTCTCCGAGCAGGTATCTCAAAAAATCAACGGCCTTAATCCGTTAAAAGGGTCGGTCACCGTGCAGGCAGTCACCGAGTTCGGCAGCGGCGGGATAAAGCAGTCGGCACGAATCATCTGCGCAAATTTTCTGCCGCAGTCCTCCGGCAGCGGTGCGGCACTGGCGTTATCTCTTTTAACGGAGGCAGGCGACAGTTTCATTCTCGACGTGGAAACAGAGGGTGACCCCAAAGCGGCAATTGTCACCGAGGCGCTCGGTACTCTCGGCACCTCCGTCATCAAGGTCTCCATTAACCCGATGCTCCTGGCCGGCGAAGAATTTAAAGACCTTATCAACACACAATATATCCCCTTTTCTCCCGGCTCATCACAACTGAGCGGAGAAAGCGTCGAACGGCTCAACCGTTTCAGTGAGTTTTTAAGTGCGCACCCGCTTATCAAGATGAAAATAACCGGCTATGTCGACAGGGTTGAAGACTACACCGCCATTTACAACAATCTCGTCGAGCTTGAAAGAAACCAGACCGAACAGAAAAACAAATTGCTCAAGGAAGAGTGGGAAAAAAAGAAGCAAGCCGAGGACACGGCAATTGAACAGCAACTCGCCGCGCAAAACGGCGAGATTAAAGAGACCGACATTCCGACAAACAGGATTGCTGATTTTGTCCCTGTAGCCCCGCGCCAGGTTGAGGTAAGCGAAACCATGCTGCAGATACTTGCCATGGAGCGTGAAAAAAATATCATGAGTTTTCTGATTAACAACCTGGCCGTGTCGCTGGCGCAACTCGAACATACAGACCCTGATCTGAGCCGGATAAAAAACGATGAAAGCTATTCGCGTGCAGATATCAGCTTCTCCGATCTCTATTCAGAAATTATCCTGAAGGAGATTTAAGCAAGCGGGACTCACCGATATTGCCTGCAGGTACCCCTTTTACAACTTTCAGATGTGCCTCTCGTGTTCTCCAGGCTAATGGTTGTTTTCAGGTATTGATTTTATTTCTCCGCTTTTAAGGAATAATTCATCCACTGGCTGTCCTGGATCATTTTTATTAATAACCAGCTGGAATAACGTAGTCTTCACTCATCTTTTTCAAATAAAACAGACAGATTTTCCACAAATCAGGAATTTTTAGCAGTGCAGTTGTTTAATTCTTTATCCTCCTGTGCTAAAATTTACCTGACGGTGATTGAGTACTGAACAATAAACTCTGCTACAAAACGATGTCATCAGCGGAAACCGGCAAAGAATTCAAGAGACTGGCACGCAACCAGCGGGCGCTGCTCGAAGCAATGCCTGAAATGGTCATGCTGATCAATGCCGGCAAGTCTATTGAATACATGAATCCCAGCGCCGTCAGCTTTTTCGGTGATCTCAGACACCCCCGCACCAGCCTCGATCCAGGCCGACAGACGGTTTTTTCAGCGCTGTTAAACCTCGTCAATTCATCACTTGCAAACAACAGGTCCACCGATATTCTTTCAGGCGCAATCCATGATTCCCATCTCGAATACTGTGTTGCCCCTTTTCTCGGCTACAAAGGTGATGATCTCTACTGGCTGACCATCCGAGATCTCACTGAACAGAAACACCACCAGGAAGAGCTGGCCAGGTTCCATGCCAATATCGAATCCATCCTTGCCTACAAGATAAACAGACTCAAGGAAAGCGAACGTATCAGGAAGAAACTGGTGAACCAGATCGGTACACTCCAGGAGCACCTCGAAAACCAGCCGCCGAACGGAACGATTATCGGCTCCAGCAAGATGCTCAAAGACCTCAGGGATATGGTTCTCCAGGTTTCAAAATCCGACGCAACCATTCTCATTACCGGCGAATCCGGGACCGGCAAAGAGCTGGTGGCGAATTTGATCAGGGAGACGAGCAACCGCATCAACAAACCTTTTTTGAAGATCAACTGCAGCGCAATTACCGACTCACTGTTGGAAAGTGATCTTTTCGGCTATGAAAAAGGGAGTTTTACCGGAGCCCACAAGCGGCAAATCGGGAAATTTGAGGTCGTCGACGGCGGCACCATATTCCTTGATGAAATCGGCAACATCAGCCCGCGAATGCAGGCTGCGCTGCTCAGGGTCCTGCAGGACGGAGAAATCATCAGGGTCGGCGGAAACTCCCCCATCAAGGTCAATGTCCGCGTGGTTGCCGCCACCAACACCGACCTTGCCGCTGCAGTAAAAAAAGATTTGTTCAGGCTTGATCTCTTCTATCGTCTCAATATCATCAATATCGCCATTCCACCGCTGCGGGAACGTAAGGAAGATATCATTGACCTGGTGACTCACTTCGTCAGACGCTATAGGATCGCATTCAAAAAAGACATCAACTTCGTTCCCAAATCGATTATCGATACCCTGCTGGCCCACAACTGGCCCGGTAACGTACGTGAACTGGAAAATGTGATACAACGTGCGGTGCTGATGGCTAAATCAAATGTCATTACCGACAACGAACTCATTTTCGATATTCAACCACAGGAAAATCAGGCACTGCCGGTTTCAACGCTGCTGCACAAATACAACGGTTCATCGCTGAAAGATATCGTCGCCGAATTTGAGCGGGACCTCCTTGTTCACGCACTTGAAAAAAACCAGGGAAACGTCGCCACCGCTGCCCGCTCGCTGAACGTCGGTAAAACCGCTTTTTATGACAAGATGAAACGCTACGATATTGTCCCGAAAGATCATAAATAGTCATGGCACGATAAATGCATGTATTTAGAGCAATGAGCACTCACTTTATATACATGGAAGGTCGACACCGATGAAAAACAGCTATCACAACTGTCCGCTCTGGTCACCAACACATGGTAATTGCAAGATTTCTGATGAAGGTCTCTTCATTCCACTGGATGGCCATACCGACACATTCTGCAAATCACCTGATTATTTCCTGTGTGAGCACTATTGTGTCAATAGCCCCACAGATGAGATATCCCTGCACAACACTGTCTCTGAACGGAGACAGTTCGACCGACATTCCAGATTTCAGGAAATAAAGATTATTCAGTCCGCTGAATACATTGATGATACGGACGCTCAACTTTCAGCCCGGGTAGTAGATTTCAGCCAGAATGGCATCAGGTTGCTGGCACCCGCACAGCTTGACCGGGACACCACCGTTACCTGCGCGTTGGATGACAGCTTTCCGGAACACCTGCGCTCAAGTGCGGCAATGATCCGCTGGTGCCGTCCGCTGCTGAACAACAGCGGCTACCAGGCCGGCCTTTCTTTCCGGGATGACAGGATTTCACTTGCCCTGCGTTCCTTTGTCAACCAGGATCAGATGTAATAACGCTGCGACAGGACTCATCTCCAGACGTCCTGCTTATTTCACCTTCCTCACCAACCAGATCAGATAGATTACCGGGATTCCCATCAGAGCGGTTATCAGGAAAAAAGACTGATAGCCGATGCCGGTTACAATCGTGCCGGAGTAGCCGCCGATCAGCTTTGGAAACAAAGACATGATCGAGGAAAAAACCGCGTATTGAACTGCAGTAAATGAGATGGAGGTCAGGCCGGAGAGAAACGCCACAAAAGCTGCAGAGGCAAGCCCTGCCGCCAGGTTATCGGCTCCGATTACAACCTTGAGCAGAAAGGGGTCAGGCCCGCTGCCTGCCAGCAGCATAAAAAGGACATTGGTACCTGCAGACAGTACTGCACCGGCAAGCAATATCCGCAGGACGCCGAACCGCACGGTCAGCAGGCCCCCCAGGAAACCTCCGACAATGGTCATCAGGAGCCCGAATGTCTTGACGATCGTGGCAATTTCCATTTTTGTAAAACCAAGGTCCAGGTAAAATACCGTAGAGATTACCCCGAGAACAATATCTGAAACCCGGTAAAAACCAACAAGCAAGAGCAGTAATATGGCCGTCTTCAGTCCGTATCGCCTGAAAAAATCCTTAACCGGGTCCACGTAGGTGTCATCGACCATTCGCCGATCAACCAACTTCAACAGCACCAGGCCACGGGCCGCCAGCAAAGCGGACAGCAAAGCGACAAACAGGCGCCCGCTCTCCAGCAGGAAACTGATTGAATGAGCGAAAAGCGGTGAAAGTTCCAGGAACATCCCTTTTACCGTTGCGGTTATTGAGCCGGTGTAGAAAAACACTGTTGCAAATACAGAGACAACACACAGGAACAACATGAAAAAGCGCAGGTACTCCATGGTTGAATACACGGTCCTTGCGGGAGCAGCGTTGCGTTCCGGTTCCGAGGTGATAAGGGTTGTCAGGATACCGACAAGCATGCAGCCGCCAACCCCGAAGTAGGTGAGCTGCCAGGCCCGGTAGTCATAACTCTCCATCGTCGTTCCAAGATAGCCGGCAAGGGCAAGTGACCCTGCTCCTGCGACCAGCATGCCGATCCGATACCCGGCTATGTAGCTAGCGGAAAGCATCGCCTGCATCTCTTCTTCGACGCACTCGATTCGAAAGGCATCGATGACGATATCCTGGGTTGCCGATGAGAAGCCGAGTAGAATCGCCGCAAAAGCCATGGCCGTCAGATGCTGCTGCGACAGGGACGGGTCGATGCTCGCCATCCACAGGATAGCTCCGATAATCGCTGTCTGGGAGACGATCATCCAGCTGCGTCTTCTGCCGAGATACCTGGTCAGAACGGGAAGCGGCATCTTGTCAATCAGTGGTGCCCAGACAAATTTGAATGAATAGCCAAGAGCTGCCCAGCTGAAAAAAGTCACCGCACCACGTTCGATCCCGGCCTCCCGGAGCCAGGCCGACAAAGTTGAAAATATCAGCAGAATAGGGATGCCGGCTGAAAAACCGAGAAAGAGCATCGTCAGGACACGCGGGTGGAGCCAGGCTTGCAGCGTTTCCTTCCATGGCTTTACCACCTCATTTGCACCTATCATTCTTGTCTTTTCTCATTAATAAGATTAAGTTTATTGCTGTATAAAAGCAGACGCACGCGAGAACAGGAACATTCCGCTTTCTCAACAGGATGGAGCCGGATGTTTATAAAACGTTATCATTAAAGGAATTATCCAGGCGATCATGAGTATCAGAATTTATAACACCCTCACGCACAAAAAGGAACCCCTGACACCGATAGAGCCGGACCATGTCAAGCTTTACGTGTGTGGAATCACCTCCTATGACTATTGTCATATCGGTCACGCCAGATCTTCACTCGCCTTTGACATGATCGTCAAGTATCTGCGCTATCGTGGCTACCGGGTTACCTTTGTGCGAAACTTTACCGATATAGACGACAAAATTATCAACCGTGCCAACGAACAGCAGACCAGCTCCGAAGAGCTGGCAAACCGTTTCATCGACGAGTTTTACCAGGACATGGATTATCTGGGCCTGGAACGACCGGACATCGAACCAAAAGCGACCGAACATATTCCCGAGATGATCGCCCTGATCACAGCACTGATCGACAAAAACAAAGCATACCCCGCAAATGGTGATGTCTATTACGCCGTCAGCGAGTTCAGTGATTACGGCAAACTCTCCCGCAGAAACCTCGACGATATGCAGGCCGGGGCCCGCATAACAATCAACGAGAAAAAACACAACCCGATGGATTTTGCCCTCTGGAAAAGCTCAAAACCCGGAGAACCTGCCTGGGAAAGCCCCTGGGGACCGGGACGACCGGGATGGCATATCGAATGCTCCGCCATGAGTAAAAAATATCTCGGCGACACCTTTGACATTCATGGCGGCGGCAAGGACCTGATTTTTCCCCACCATGAAAATGAAATTGCCCAGAGCGAAGCGGCAAATGAAGCTCCATTTGTCAATATGTGGATCCATCACGGTTTTGTAACGGTACGCAACGAGAAGACGGCCGAAGCGGAGAAAATGTCAAAATCACTCGGAAATTTTCTGACGATCAGGGAACTTTCAAAAAAATTCCACCCTGAAACCTTGAAGCTCTTTGTCTTTTCGACCCAGTATCGTAACCCGCTCGAATACTCCGAACAGGCAATGCAGGATGCCGAAAGCGGACTGGTCCGCCTCTATGAATGTGTTGCCGGCTATCATGCCCTCAGCAAAAATGCAGATCCTGCCGCTGTGTCTGTTATTACCGACAAGGAATCGTCCAGACTCACCTCACTTGAACAGCGTTTCCAGCAGGCGATGGACAATGATTTCAACAGCGCCCAGGCGATCGGACAACTCTTTGATGCAGCCAAAGTCATCAACAAAGTTATCGGCAAACTTGAGTCAAGGCAGGTTCCAAATGATCTGCAACTGATAGAAGAAAGTGTAGAGACACTGGTCAGCCTGGCGCAGATCATGGGTATTCTGAGAGAGCCTGCCCAGCAGTTTCTTGAAAACAGAAAGCGCTCAATACTTGCAGACATCGATATCGACGAAGAAACCATCACCGACCTTATCGCCCAGCGTTACAAAGCTCGGCAGGCCAAAGACTGGGAGCGCAGCGACCAGATCCGCGACCGGCTTCTTGAGCATAATATCGAGCTGAAGGATGGCCCCGAAGGAACACGCTGGACGGTTACAAAGGAATAAATCGAAACGGGGGATATCATGAATCGCCAACCGGCTGCTGCCGATCGCTTTTATCCCGGCTCCAGATCAGCACTTGAACAGATGATTGCCGGATTGATGCCCGACGCTACCGCAAAAAAAGAGCAGGCAATCGCCCTGATCAGCCCTCATGCCGGCTACATCTATTCCGGGAAACTGGCATGCGAAACCATATCTGCGGCTGTTATTCCGGAGCAGGTACTGATAATAGGCCCCAATCACCATGGCCGTGGAGACCCTGTCGGGGTGTCAACCGCTGACTGGGACATGCCTCAGGGTACCGTGCCGGTTGATTTGGCTTTTGCTCGAACACTTGTAAATTGTTCACCATTAATCACTGCAGATGAAAACCCGCACCGCCATGAGCATTCACTTGAAGTTCAGGTTCCGTTTTTACAGACCTTCCAGAAAAACCTGAAAATCATTCCAATTGCCGTTTCCCAGATCAGCTATGATGACTGTGTTGGTGTCGCCACTGCAATTACAGATGCCGTCAGGCAAACGAGAACACAACCGCTGCTGCTCGCCTCAACCGATATGTCCCACTATGAGTCAAGACTCTCAGCCGGCAGAAAAGACAAACAGGCACTTGACTGCATAATCGATCTTGATCCGCAGAAACTCTACCGGACTATCATTGAAAACAATATTTCCATGTGCGGCTTCATCCCGGTCGCCATTACTTTGCTTGCCGCAAAACTTCTCGGCGCAACCTCGGCCCGGCTCGTCGGCTATACCGACTCCGGCGAAACTTCCGGAGACCTGAATCAAGTAGTTGGATATGCAGGTTTTGTCATCACCTGAACCTGAACATTTCACCACCTTTTGACTTGACAGTGGTGGTCTCATAATTTATATATCTCAGTCTCATCACAATACATGAGCACACTGGGGGATGGTCTAATGGCAAGGCAGCGGACTCTGACTCCGCCTATCTAGGTTCGAATCCTAGTCCCCCAGCCATTATAAGCAAAAAGATTCAGGGGTTCTCTTGAATCTTTTTTCCTTCATTCTGTCGGTTTTGTCCTACACATGTCCGACACTTTCTATAATGTAGTAGCCTGCCCTCTCTCACAAAGACAGTAAACTAAAATATTATTGATGTGCAGAATATTCATCCAGAAGTCTGTGTCGTGGTAGGTTTTAATGAACACTTTTTTAAGAGTGAATTATTCGTGGACGTGGATTACAGACGATTTCATGAGATCAATAAACCCTTTCCAGTTGTGATTAATTTTAGTGACGGATGCCCGAAAATACTCTAGTATTCAGGCATATGCTCAATAAACGCTATTTCGTTGAGGCTGCATATGCTTTTACGGGTAATTGCCATTGATTATGATGGTACAATTGCAGAAGAAGGTGTTCTCCACCCTGACGTCCGCGAGGCAATTCTCGAGGCACGAGAAGCCGGTCTGTTTGTCGTTATTGTTACCGGAAGAATCCTGCGAGAGTTGAGGCGTGTTGCCGGGGATCTGTCATTTGTCGATGGTGTGGTGGCTGAGAATGGTGCCGTTATCCTACTGGCAAACGGTCACCGGAGATTACTTGGGCCACCCCCATTTCCGGTTTTTCTGCGTGAACTGAGCGAACGCGGCATCGAGTTCGTTGCCGGTCGCTGTCTGATCGATATAGACGCAGAACATTGCCAGTCGGTATTGTCGATCATCCGTGAAAAGAGCCTGCCGCTGATGATCTCATTCAACAGAAGCAGGATGATGGTCCTGCCCCAGTCAATCAGCAAAGCGACGGGACTGAGTGCAATACTCGACATCCTCGGCACGTCGGTCCACAATACCCTTGGCATCGGTGACGCTGAAAATGATTTTGAACTCCTCAAAGGATGCGAGTACGGGGTAACCGTTGAATGGGCTCCGGAATTTCTGAAAAGTGAAGCTGATTTTGTCCTGCCCGGCAAGGATATATCAGCTGTTGCCCAGTATATCCGTCAGGCTGCTGCTGAAAATCGTATTCCCATCGGCGTTACAAGGCATCGTAAACTGGTGCTTGAATCAAAAAAAGGAGAGCCTTCGTTCGAATTCACCATACGTGGACGCAATATTCTCATCGCCGGCGATACAAAGAGCGGTAAATCGTGGATTGCCGGTCTGTTCTGTGAGCAGATGATCCTTCAACGGTACACCTTGATTATTCTCGATCCGGAAGGTGATTACAGCAGCCTTGCCCCCCTGCCGAACACGCTGATGCTTGGCGGCGGCAGACCGCTGCCGAAGATCGAGGACCTGATGTACCTGTTCCAGCAAGGCCTGAGCATAATCCTCAACCTCTCCCATCTCGACCACCAGGACAAGCTGTCCTACGTCTGCGAACTTTTGCCGATGACCGCAAAGTATCGTCGCATCTGGGGATACCCTCATTCAATACTCCTTGATGAATGCCACTATTTCCTCAAAGAGCCACAGTGTGGGACCACACTGGACCCGGAACTCGGCTCATACATCCTGGTGACCTATCGCCCTTCCGAACTGCCCAAAGAGGTACTCCAATCGTTTGAGGCTGTCATAGCGACACGCATTGGTGGCAAAGAAGAAGTTGATGCCGTCAGGTCGATCTCAGCAGCGGAAACTCCCGACAACTGGTATGAGCTTATGAGAAACCTGGTGATCGGCGAGGCCGTGCTGCTCCCACCGACACTAGAAGCGCTGGAAGCCCCCCGCCGTTTCAGCATTGTTCCTCGTCTGACACTGCACGTGCGCCACAGAACAAAATATTTCGACAGACACATGAGTCCCGAACAGGCCTTCGTCTATACAGACAATGGCAGACCGACCGGACGATCAGCCGCGACACTAAGCGAGCTTGCCGGCAGTGCGACGGAGGAAATGGAACAGGTCATCTACGGCCACCTGCAGCGACATGATTTTTCTCACTGGATTGCCAACACCTTCGATGACATCATTCTCGCCGACGTGGTGAGAAAAATCGAATCACTGCACTATCATGACCGCACTGCAGCCTTGTTCGGTGCTGATCTTTCAGCTGCTATTAAAGAGCGCTATAACCATAATTTCCAGCCTGCCTGACAGCAGATATCTTTCCAGCAAACGGATTCCCTGCAACAAGAGCTGTTGCCAAAGCGCACAGAGCATATTATACCTCAGGACATTTAAAAACCTCAGGGAGGGCTTGGCAGGTTCTTTCTGTTTGGTCCGCCTCTGCTGCTTCGTGACGAATTGGCCTTCTTCCGGCAGCAGAGGCGCTTATACAAAGGGAGAAATGAACGATGGCTCGTACAATCAACGAACCTGAGATGCCGGGAAAGCGCAGTATTTCCGATGACACGATTCTCAAGATGAGCAAAGAGATTGCAGTAAAGTTCATCGAGGTCGGACGAATCACCCCCTCGACCTTCGATGACATTTTCAGAAAAATTCACCGGACCATTGAAGAAACCGTACGCAGCGATGACTGAAGAAATAAGAGATCTGGACCCGTCACTCAATCATGTTCCCGGCCAGGTCAGCACGATTCATATCATGGGAATATGCGGTACGGCAATGGCGGCACTGGCAGGGATGCTCAAGGAACAAGGGTATAGCGTTACCGGCTCAGATCTGCAGGTATATCCCCCGATGTCGGATTTTCTCAAACAAATCGGCATCCATCCCTATTCAGGATACCAGGCGAAGAATTTACAGCACAAACCGGATCTGGTTATCGTCGGCAATGTAATAACGAGGGTCAACCCGGAAGCCCAGGCGCTTGCCGAAAGCAGCATCCCCTACATATCCATGCCGCAGGCACTTGAACATTTTTTCATCAGTACCCGCCGCTCCCTTGTCATAACCGGTACCCACGGCAAGACGACGACCAGTTCAATGCTGGCCTCGGCACTTCATCACCTTGGGGCGGACCCGACGTTTATGATCGGCGGCATCCTGCATGCCTTTAATTCAAACTATCGGATCGGCACTGGCCCTTTTTTCGTTGCCGAAGGTGACGAGTACGACACCGCATTTTTTGACAAGGTATCGAAATTTCTTCATTACCGCCCCGAGATTGCAGTGATCACCTCGCTGGAATTTGATCATGCCGATATCTTTCAGGATCTTGAGGCAATCAAGAATTCATTCAGGAAATTTGTCAGCCTGATGCCGGCTGATGGTCTGCTCATAGCAAATACCGACGACGAGAACGTTCTCCAGGTTATCGACAACGCGCCCTGTCCCGTTCAGAGCTATGGAACCGGCAACTCCTGCGACTGGCGCCTTGAGGATCCCCGTCACGGTTCGGGAAACACCCGGTTTCCGCTTTTTTACCGGGATCGTATGTATAACGAAATAACGATTACCTACCCGGGCATTCACAACTGCATGAACGCAACCGCGGTAACCGCCATTCTCCATCACCTTGGCTTTTCGGGGGTTGACAGTGCAGCAGCGCTGCATGATTTCAACGGGGTAAAACGGAGACAGGAGATAAAAGGAGTTGTTGACGACATCACGGTGATCGACGATTTTGCCCACCATCCCACTGCGGTTCGTGAAACACTGAAGGCTCTCAGGCAGGCATATGCGCACAACCGCTTAATTGCTGTTTTTGAACCGCGGACCAACACATCCCGCCGTTCATTTTTTCAGCAGGAATACATTTCCTCGTTTCTCAGTGCCGACCTTTCCCTGGTCAGGGAGCCCGATCCAGCAAGGACAAGCGATGAGCACGACAGATTTTCTTCTGCACGCCTCGCTGATGATCTTCGCGATAAAAAGAAGCAGGCCCTGGCGTTTTCCGATACTGACCAGATCCTTGCACACCTGAAAGATACAGCTCGCCCCGGAGATGTCATTGTCATCCTCTCCAATGGCGGATTTGACAATATTCATGAACGTCTGCTCGAACTGCTGCGTGCCAGAGCGTAACTGTTTGGGCACACTTCCTGCTTCTCAGTTGGATTAAGATAAGAAAAGACGCTAGCGGGTATAGCAGTCCAGTTTTGTCCTGATTGTCTCCACCAGTTCCCGGTAGTCGATATCTTCCTGCCCTGCTTTGCCTTTTTCCTCAACTCTGTAGGCTATATCGGCGCATTCATGAAGCCCGAGATTGAGCAAGGCACCTTTGATCGTGTGAGCAGCTTTGCCGAGCAGTTCGAGGTCACCGCTTTTGAGTGCCGTCTCAAGGCTCTGGATATGTTCTGAAAGCGTATTTATCAAGCCCGGCAGCAGCTCCTCCACCTGCTCCGGCATCAGGCTGAACTGCCTGACCAGATATTGTTTGATCTCTTCTCTGTATTGATTCATCGTCATTCTCATGATTCTGCAATCATCACGACATCCTGCCGTGATGAAGTCCTGTATTGATATAGTTACCTACCTCCTGCAAACGTTGCAGCTTTTCAATCTTTTCCTTATGATATATCAGGGATGCATTTTATAGAAATAAAAAGCTGCCGGCGTCGTAAAAACTTCGCTTACCTGCGTCGCAACACTGTTCATACCGTATTGTCATGAAGCCACTTGAACGCTCAGTTCTCGACATCATTCGTCGTCATCGCCTGATCTCCAGTAAAAACGCTGTTCTCGTTGGAGTTTCCGGAGGACCTGACTCAACAGCGCTGCTGGTGCTGTTGGCAAAACTCATTCCTGAATCTGTGAAAACAGCTGTCTATATCGACCATAAACTCAGACCCGATGAAACCGAGGTTGAGATGGCTCATGTAAAAGAGCTCTGCACGACACTTGCTGTGACCTTTGACTGCCGAGCTGTCGATGTACAGAACCTCAGGATGTCCAGCGGCGAATCTCCTGAAGCGTGTGCTCGAAGGCTCCGCTTCGAAGCCTTTGCCGAGCTGGCGGAAATACACAAGACCGATCTGATCGCCCTCGGACATACCCGTGACGATCAGGTCGAAGAAGTTCTTATCCGGTTGATCCGGGGCAGCGGAGCAAGCGGCCTGTCCGGGATGAAAATAAAAAACAAGCAGATTGTCAGGCCGCTGCTGCACAGTTCCAAACAGGAGGTTCTCGACTACCTGGCCGCTTCAGGGCTGTCCTGCTGTACCGACAGTAGCAACAGCTCACGGGCCTACCTGCGCAACAAGGTCCGTCTCGATCTCATTCCCATGCTCGAACAGGAGTTTAACCCGGCTATAAAACAGACCATCCTCAACGCTGCCGCTGTCCTCAGTGATGAGGACAGCTATCTCGACAAGGCGGCAGAAAAAGAATATCGCGCTGTTGTCAGGCAAAAACATATTCACGATACAGCTGATCGTGAATATTGCTTTACCACGAAAAACTTTCGAAAAATCCCTGTGGCGCTTGGCCGCCGTGTTCTGGAAAAAATGTTCTACCAGGCCGGCTGCCCACCGACGTTTCAGGCAATAGAGGAAATAATGCAGCTGGCGGTAAAAGGACGCACCGGAACAGCGATTCATTTCTCCGGTGGCCTCAGGATTATAAAAACCGCAGAAGAAATCATCTTCTCATCCCGTCGGCGCGACAGGAACAGACGCCACCGTCAAAACGACAGGTTTAACGAAACGATCTCCATTAAAGACGTTGGCGAGTATCCGGTTCCACAACTGGGAAAAACACTCTGCATCACCAGAGAACCTCCGGTGAAAAATTATGCGGACGATATCCAGTATGTGGATGCACACGTCTCAGATTTTCCGTTCACCTTGCGCGCTGCCCTGCCGGGTGAGCAGTTCCAGCCGCTCGGGGCTCCGGGGAAAAAAAAGATTTCGCGCTTTTTTTCAGACAGGAAACTTCCCCGCCATCAACGGCATCTCTTCCCGGTCCTGGTGTCCACTGACAACAGGGTCATAGCCATCCCCGGCTTCACGATAAGCGACAGGGTAAAGGTGTCCGAGCACTCGACAGAAGTATTGAAAATTTTCTGGAAACAGGCGGATTGAATAGGTTCAGCCCTTTTTACGCAGGACACGCTTGTCACCGACCCTGATAGTCAGCTTGATCCTGTCGAAATATTCAAGGATAGGAATTGAGAATTTCCGACTCAGGCCGCTCAGATTTTTAAAGCGAGGGGCATCTATCTCGCCTTCGGCCTGCATGAAAGCGACGACATCGGACTGCAGGTTTTCCAGTGCTGCGGCATCATAGTAGAGAGTCTCGCTCACTTTGACCAGTGTGCCCTCTTTGAAAAGAATGTCAAGCACCTCTTTGATCAGGGAACCGGGATAGTCGGAAAAATGTTCAGCGGTCTCCTTGATGGTTGCAGTTTTCAGACCTTTTTCCGCATACCAGGCTGAAATGTCTTTCTTCAATTTCTCTTCATCGGCTTTAAGAGCAACCTGATGAGAGGCCAGCCTGATCAGCGATTCTTCCTGGACGACCTGGTTCTTGCGCATCAGATCGTTGAGGCAGTAGGTGAACACTTTCGGATCGACCGGCTGGGGAAATCCGGAACGCAGCTCTTCTTTGGATAGCCCGTTCTTCAACGGGTTAACCTGATGGTAGCGGGCAAGAGCGCCGAGAATCGTTTCCACCACCTCACCAGCAATTTCCCCGAGCAGGTAGCGCTGCGTAGCTGAGTCGACAACAACCATGCGCTTTGCAGAGAGCGGCTCGTTGAGTATTTTGCTGAGCTGTTTACCGAACATGCCAAGCCTGATTGCCAGCTCGTCCAGGCTCAGGCCGGACATTCCCGACTCTTTAAGCAACAGCAATACCTTGTCCTCGAGGCGTGCCGACTGCATCAGCGAGAAAACCTCCCTGTTGTAGAGCCGGTCCTTTTCCGCCAGCCGCTTCCTTTTCCGATTCGGCTGATTACCAAGCACTTCTCCACCGCCGATTGTCGTAACCGGAGAATAGCTCCTGATCACATAGCGGTCACCGGGCCACACAGCAACCGGCTCTTCCAGCAGCAATTGTATAAATGCTTCTTCACCCGGTTTCAACTCGTCACGCTCGAGAAGGGAAACCCGCCCCATCAGTTCCGCGGTACCGAGATGAACCCTGACACGGCTGCGATGCTTGAGCGGTCTGGTG
Organism: Desulfocapsaceae bacterium; assembly: GCA_963675545.2. Taxonomy (GTDB): domain Bacteria; phylum Desulfobacterota; class Desulfobulbia; order Desulfobulbales; family Desulfocapsaceae; genus MADRE3. The sequence goes on along the minus strand of CAXXRX010000002.1, from coordinate 3,729,114 downwards.
CTCGAGGGCAGATAAAAGATGGAGCAGTCCAGCATGTAGTTGCCCTCGAGGCTGCCTGGAGGGGCCACGACCATCCCCCTGCAGATCTCGTCGATGTCGACACCCTGCAGGTTTATCGCCGTCCTGTGACCCGCCTCAACCATATCTACTGCCTGCGAATGTACCTGGATTCCGCGTATCTTTGCGGTTCTGGTGGAGGGATAAAAGCGCATTTCATCTCCGACTGCAGCCCGTCCGGAAATGGAACTTCCGGTAACCACCGCCCCGAACCCCTTCATTGCAAAAACGCGGTCAATCGGCAGCCTGAATGGTCCGAACGCTTCACTGAACTGGTGACTCTTGACAAGCTGGTCAATGGTCTCGATAACCTGCGAAATCCCCTCACCGCTTACTGATGAGACCGGGATTATCGGGGCATTTTCCAGAAAGCTGTCCCGGCAGAAATCCTCGACTTCTTCAGTGACCATTTCCAGCCACTCGTCGTCTACCATATCTTTTTTGGTAATGACCACCAGTCCCCGTTTGACACCGAGCAGCCTGCAGATGTCAAAATGTTCACGGGTCTGAGGCATGATGCCTTCATCGGCGGCAATGATAAAAGCCAGTAGATCCATGCCGGTTACCCCGGCGACCATATTTTTCACAAACTTCTCATGGCCCGGCACATCGACAATCCCCAGTCGGTGCCCGCACGGCAGATCTAGATAGGCAAAACCGAGTTCAATGGTGATTCCCCGTTTCTGCTCTTCCTTGAGCCTGTCGGTTTCTATTCCGGTGAGGGCCCGTACCAGGCTGGTTTTACCATGGTCTACATGGCCCGCGGTACCGAGAACAATTTCACGCATCTGCAGTCTCTGGTTGGAGAAGTAATTATCTCAGATAGGGATTTGACCGGGCTTCCTCTTTGATTGTCGACCTGCTCCCGCCATAGCCATGACCCGGCCAGACGATGGTCTCAGGTGGAAGAATCAGTAACTTGTCCTTGATTGAGCTGATCAGTTCCTGGTGGGAGCCGCCGGGGAAATCGGTTCGGCCGATGCCGCCGACAAAAAGGGTGTCGCCGGTGATCAAATGAGGTTCTGAGTAAAGACAGACACCTCCCGGGGTGTGTCCCGGCGTGTGAATGACTGAAACGGAGGCTTCGCCGAAGGTGATGATATCACCTTCCTTTATCCTGAGATCAACCGGAGGAGAGGGTTCCAGACCGAGCATGGAAAAGTAGTTTTTTATATTCGGCTGGGAGAAAAAATCGTCATCATCCTCGTGCATGACGATCCGGGCACCTGTCGCTTCTTGTATTTTCCTGTTTCCGCAGACATGGTCGGGATGCCCGTGCGTATCAATCACATATTCCACGTCCAGCTCTTCTTTCTTCACGATATCGAGCAGTTTCTGCTCATCACCACCGGGATCAACGATAGCGGCTTTTGAGGTTTTTTCGCAACTGAGGATATAACAGCAGACACCCATCGTTCCGACAATATGCTGGTCAATTTTCATCATCTGCCCGTCACCTGGAATTTCAAAAAAACATGGCCGGGCCGTGTCCGAAGGGACTATCCGGCCATGGTGCAAGATACGTCAACACTATCACGTGGCCGAACCACAGCCGCTCGGCCCGCACGCACAGGAACCCGACGATGAGGACATGTTCAGCGTCACCGGCGCGGCAACCGGGGGCAGCCGTTTCTCGACTGCAGAGACAATTCCCGAAAAGGCGGCAACAGCGGGACTGTCTTCACCTGAAGAGAGGTACGGCTTGCCGTCATCTCCTGCGATCACGACTTTCGGATCCATCGGTACCCGGCCAAGAAAGGGAAGATCAAACTCCCGCGCCACCTGCTCTCCACCGCCGGATTTAAAGATATCCACGGTCTCGTTGCAATGGGGGCAGACAAAACCGGACATGTTTTCAATAACACCAACGATGTCCATCTTCACGGTCCGGCAGAAATTTATCGATTTACGCACATCGGCAAGCGCGACATTCTGTGGAGTCGTGACAACGACAGCCTTGACAAGGGGGATTGTCTGGGCGACCGTAAGCGGCTCATCACCGGTTCCGGGAGGGGCATCGACAACGAGATAATCAAGCTCACCCCAGTCCATATCGGCTATAAACTGCCTGATTGCCTGTATTTTCAAAGGACCACGCCAGATAACCGCCTCGTCGCGATCTTTCATCATGTATTCGAGCGATACGACTTTCAGGTTTTCATTGTATTTGAGCGGCGGCACAAGACCATCCGGCGAGTCCGGCGGCTGAACGTTGCCTTTCAGGTTCAGCATGCGGACAACGTCCGGGCCATGCAGATCAACATCCATCAAGCCGACTTTGTGCCCCCGTTTGGCAAGACTTAAGGCCAGATTCACCGAAACGGTGGATTTCCCGACCCCTCCCTTGCCGCTCATGACCAGGATCTTGTTCTTTATTTTTCCAAGCGATCGGGTAATCGCATTTTCCTGCTGGGCAAGTGCTGCCTGCTGGGATTCGTTTGACCCGCTGCCCGCACTGGAGCATGAACTGGTGCCGCATGACTGAGACATGATATGTCCTCCTGACAGTTACAGATACTGCGTTCTATATGAGTATTGCCGTGGCAATGGTAAATGACGCTATTACCTTAATGCTGGCTGTACTAATTGCAAACAAATTCATGTCCGATCGGGTATTTTTGCCGGAAGGTACTACGGATATCCAAGGGATCTCTTTTTGTTGCGTTATTGGCTGATAGTCCGTAATATGTATGGTTTGGCAGCGGATATGAAAAGCGGATAAAGGGGAACGATACGAATGCTTGGATGGTTTAAGAAGAAACAGAAGAACAGGCTGCCGGACAGCCGGATCGAAGAGCCGGCACCGGAAGCAACCGAACAGGAAGACAAATCAGTTGTTCCTGTTCACCAGGAACTCGACGATGATTCCATCGGGGACCTTACTTCAGGCAGAGAACCCGTGCCCCCTGCCGATGATGCGACGGAAACACCTGCTGCGGAGAAACCGACAGCACCTGAAAAAACACCGTCTCTTTTCAAGAAACTCTCGGAACGACTCAAACGGACCAGGGAGTCCTTTACTCACAGGCTCGATGAATTGTTCCTCGGTAAAAAAGAGATCGATGGTGAACTCTTCGATGATCTTGAAGAAATCCTGGTGACTGCAGACCTTGGCATCGCAACGACACAAGAGCTTCTCGAGTCGGCCCGGCGGATGGTAAAAAGAGATGCGCTCTCGGATCCCCAGAAACTCAAAACCATCCTGAAGGACAAGATAAAAGCGATCATCGTCGATCATGATCAGCGAGGTGAACTGGTCATGCCTGAAAAAGGACCGTTCGTCATCATGGTGGTCGGCGTCAATGGGGTCGGCAAGACAACCACCATTGGAAAAATCGCCGCAAAGTTTCAGAATGCCGGGCAATCGGTACTGCTCGTGGCAGCCGACACATTCAGGGCCGCAGCTGTCTCCCAGTTGAAGATATGGGGTGAGAGAAACAACACCAGGGTTGTCGCTCAGCACGAGGGTGCGGACCCGTCCTCGGTCGTTTTCGACGCTCTGGCTGTTGCAACGGGCAAAAACTACGACGTCGTTCTCGTTGATACGGCCGGTCGACTGCATACCAAAGCAAACCTGATGGAAGAGCTGAAAAAGATCAAACGGGTGATGCACAAGAAACTGGCGGGGGCCCCTCACGAGGTATTGCTGGTGATCGACGCAACCACCGGCCAGAACGGCATATCCCAGGCACTCCTGTTTGATGAAGCCGTTGGCATAACCGGCATTGCCCTGACGAAGCTGGACGGAACTGCCAAGGGAGGAATTGTTGCAAACATCGCCAAAGAGCTGAAAACGCCAATCCGCTTTATCGGAGTCGGCGAGCAGATAGATGACCTGCGAGATTTTGATGCCGATGAATTTGTCGAGGCCCTCTTTGAATCCTGACCAGCTGTCCTGAACCTTTCACCTCAAATGCACAAGATAACCCAATGAGATATCGACAACAGCAGCCGCCTGGATGCGGAGGGTGCCTTCTCATCTTATTACTGATCGTTTTTGTCACCGGCGGTGCCCCCGCCATAATCAACCTGATGGGCTTAATAATTTTCTCAGGCATTGCCGGGATTCTGCTTTTTATCGCCCTCTTCTGGGGGTTCAGTTACTGGGTGCAGAAACAGGTTTCAACCTACGAATCATCGCAGACCGAAAGCCATAACCGTTTCGTCTGGCTCCTTGTCAATATCCTGGTAAAAATCTCCCAGCTCGACGGCCACATGTCGCGCGATGAAGTCCAGACAATACAGCGTTTTTTCCAGCAGAATCTGCGCTATAACCAGACCCAGATGAACTGGGTCAAGAACCTGACCAAGGAAGCGACAAGCTCAACGCAAACGCTGGAATCGCTCCTCGAAGAATTCCGCAGCACCTTTGCCTACGAACCGCGCCTGATACTGCTGGAGTTGATCTACCAGATTGTTTACACCAAGGATCCCGTACCTGAAAACGAACTGGCATCAGCCCGGAAAATTGCCGCATTCCTGGGGATATCCGAATATGATCAACGGACAATCGAGGCCAAATACCGTTATCAGAGACAGCGAAGCACGACCGAGAGCCATGAATCAGCGGCACGATATTATGCAACCCTCGGCCTTGATGACGGAGCCGGCATGGACACCATCAAAAAAGCCTATCGGCAGCTCAGCATGAAATATCACCCGGACAAGGTAAGTCATCTTGGTGACGAGTTTAAAGGAGTTGCCGAAGAAAAAATGAAAGAACTCAACGCAGCCTACGATTTTTTCAAGAGGAAATTTGAACAGCACGGGTGATCGACAACCTGTTCACCCGATCAAAAATGACATAAACGTTTACGTGGAGATGCACCAATGGCAGTTTCTGAAAAAATGAAGAACTTCAGTGAAAAATCTTCCTGGATTCGAAAAATGTTTGAAGAGGGAGCACGCCTGAAAGCTCAATACGGCAATGACAAGGTCTTTGATTTCAGCCTCGGAAATCCTGATGTACCGCCACCTCCCGAATTCAGGGAAATACTTGTGGAAACAGCCCAGGATACCAGACCCGGACAGCACTCGTATATGCCGAACGGTGGGTTGCCCTGGGTCCGCCAGGCGGTTGCCGCCCGCATGTCTGCGGAGCAGGGAATTACCATTGATCACGGAGACATGCTGATGACCTGCGGGGCGGCAGGGGCGCTGAACGTAACCATGAAGGCGCTTCTCAACCCAGGTGATGAAGTAATCCTGCTCGCACCCTATTTTGTCGAGTACAGCTTCTACGTGGACAACCACGGCGGCGTTGGCAAAGTAGTGCAGACCGACAGCGAGTTCAACCTCGACCTTGATGCCATAGCAGAGGCGATAAGCGACAGGACACGGGCCGTTATCATCAATTCACCCAACAACCCGACCGGGCAGATATACAGTGCTGAGAGCATTATTGCGCTCGGCACCCTGCTGGAAGAAGCGGGCAACAGGTTCGGGACCTCCATCTACCTGATTTCCGATGAACCATACCGCAAGATCGTCTTTGACGATCACCAGGTCCCACCGATCTTCCAGCATGTTCGAAACAGTATCGTTCTCTCCTCCTTTTCAAAGGATCTGTCACTACCCGGAGAACGAATCGGTTACCTGGCACTGCATCCGGATGCAGATGACAAAAAGGCGATCATCGATGCCATGACCCTTGCCACCCGCATACTCGGGTTCGTCAACGCGCCGGCTTTCATGCAGCGCGTTGTCGCCGGGTTGCAGGACGCATCGATTGATGATTCCATATACCGCCGCCGGCGCGACACATTCTGCTCTATCCTTTCCGCCGCCGGCTTTGAGTTTGTTGCCCCGAAAGGTGCTTTTTATGTCTTTCCCAAGGCCCCGATTGATGACGATGTCCTGTTCTGCTCTCTTCTGCAGGAAGAAAAAATACTGGCTGTCCCGGGACGGGGCTTCGGGGCACCCGGGTATATCAGGCTTGCCTTCTGCGTGGACGATGAGGTAATTGCCCGCTCTGCAGACGGTTTTAAAGCGGCAGTCGCCAAAGCACTGGAGGTCTGAAACGACGTTTTAAACAACAGAACGTGAGGCGGCTTGTCAGCGTTTCTTCTTATCTCGCTGATTTTTCTTGTCTTTAAAGATTATCCGCACGGGTACTCGATCCAGTCCGAGGCCGTCTCGAAAACGGTTGATAAGGTAACGTTTGTAGGAGAAATGAACGCCTTTATAACTGTTGGTCATGATAATAAAGGTCGGCGGCCGGGTGCTCAGTTGCGAGGTGTAGTAAAACTTGAGCCGTTTGTTTTTATAGATCGGCGGGGTATGGTTCTCCACGGCATCGGCAAGCAGTCGGTTCAGTGACGAGGTTGGAATCTTCGCGGTGTATTGTCGGTAGACCGAGCCGACGGCAGGGAAAATACGTTTTATGCCGTACCCCGTTTTGGCAGACACGGAAAGCAGCGGTGCAAATCCTACAAACGGCACGGCTCTGCCGATTTCCTCCATTATCTGGTTCTGTCGTTTTTTATCGTCAGCTACCAGATCCCATTTATTGATCAGCAGCACCAGGCCCCTGCCGGCGTCCTGGGTGTAGCCGATCACCGTTGCATCCTGCTCGGTAATTCCTTCCGACGCATCGATCAGCACCAGCGCGATATCGCAGCGGTCAAGGGCCGACAAGGCTTTCAGGATACTGAATTTTTCCAGCTTCTCGCGGGTTTTTCCTTTTCGCCTGATACCGGCTGTATCGATAAGCAGGTAATTCCTGTCCTTGTAGTTCAGCAGCGTATCAACCGAATCCCTGGTGGTTCCCGAAATCTCGGAGACAACCATGCGCTCTTCACCGAGGATTTTATTGATCATGGAGGATTTTCCGACATTCGGGCGGCCGAAAAATGCCATGCGCACCGTGTTCTCCGGCAGATCAACCGGCTGCTGATCATCCGGCAAGCCGTCACACAGCTCATCCATCAGCGTGAAAAAACCATAATTGTGCTCTGCTGAAAGCGGCCACAACTGTTCAACTCCCAGTTCATAAAACGGTGCCAAGCGTTCGTGCTCCACTTCCGGACCATCAACCTTGTTGACCACGTACAAGACCTTTTTATTGGTGCGGCGAAGCAGATCAACAACCTCATGGTCAAGAGGCATCAGCCCGCTTTTCCCATCCATCAAAAAAAGAATAGTGTCGGCTTCATCCACTGCAGTCAGCGCCTGCTCACGGATAGTATCAACCATTTCATCCTGCGGATCAGAATCTATGCCGCCGGTGTCAACCAGGATAAACAGGTGGCCGCGCCAGTCTACCCGGTCATATTGGCGGTCTCTGGTAACGCCGGGAGTCGGGTCGACGATTGCCTTCCGGGATCTGGTAATGCGGTTAAACAGCGTTGATTTACCGACGTTTGGCCGGCCGATGAGGGCGACGATTGGGGTTGCTTGATTATGCATGGGATAGTTGTTTCTCCTTTGTGTGCTTCTCTATACCCCAAAGGAGTGTAATTGTCATCACCTGACGGAACCGTGGAAACAGGTGAGCGCCTCTTCAACCGTTTTTCTCAGGACGCTGTACGGTCGAAAGATATTTTCTTCGAGCCTGTCCCTGAGTATAATTAGTGATGGCAGGATGTAGGGTCTGAAAAACGGTTTCTGCATTTTCCCGGACAGATTCGCGAAAGCGCCGATAATCTGCAGGTTTCGCTGTACGGCTAGAAAGGGAAACGAGCGTATGATCTTGTCGATAGTAACTTCAGGATATGCTTGCATCTCCTGGAGATACAGGGAGAAAAGTTTCTGTTGTTCGCCTGCGTCCAGACCGGCGTAGGGATCTATCAGCAACGAAGCCAGGTCATAGCCGGGAGGGCCCAGGCGCCCCGCCTGAAAATCAATAATGGTGATACGATCGGCGTCGATCATGATGTTTCTTGACTGAAAGTCACGGTGGAGAAACAGCGGCTCTGAGCAGCTCATCACCTGCCTGGCAATATCCTCGAACTCTTCGGCAAGCCCGTCAACCTCAGCCATATGAACAGTGTCATGCAAGAAGGCCTCCAGGAAGTATCCGGACTCGCGCTCAAGCATCACCTGCTCGTTATAGGCAGCAGTATCAAAGCACCAGTCCGGCTCGAAATTTCGTGAGCCGTTTACCTGCAGGCGAATCAGCTCTTGTACCACCCTGGGATAATAGTCAAGCGCCTGATGGCGATCTGCTGCCAACAGATCATGCAGACGGGTATTGCCAAGGTCTTCAAAGAGTATCAGCCCGTCATGCTCATCATGGGCCAGCACCTCCGGAACGGCTGCTCCGGTCTGGTAAAGATGGGTGCCGATGTCAACCGCCGCCCTGAACTCGGCCATGTCTTTTGTGCTCGAAGACGGAGGCAGAACAGCAACACAGAGCGGCTCTTTTCCACCGCGAACCCGGATAAATTTACGACTCGAACCATCGCCGCTCATTACTTCCAGACTCAGGTTCCGCAGTTTGCCGCCGAATCTGGAATCCGTAGAACGCTTTTTTTTGATAAGATTTTCTATCAGCGCCCGAATATCTGAACCACCTGTCATCACCTTCCCCCGCAGACAATACTGTCGTAAATCCGGGAGTGGGATGCTATCTGCGCGCCATCCCAGACAACAGAGCGGCTGAGGTGAACAGCATCGCCGATTTCAGCGGTACCGATGCAGTTCCAGTCGGAAAATGTGCAGTCCCGACCGATCACGCAATCGTTATCAATGAGTATGCTGCCTTCCGGATGCACCCCCAATTCCGGCCAGATCGGCGCATTTCCGGACAGGAGCCGTTCATGAAGCCCGAGATAATCCTCAATGGTTCCCATATCGCTCCAGAAGATATCATCGACATGAAAGCAGTGAATAACCCTGCCTGCCGCCAGCATCTGCCGGTACAGATCAATAATACAGCTGTATTTTCCGGCGGCGACTTGCCAGAGAATTGCCGGATCAATCACCTGAATTCCGGTATAGGCCCGCTGGTGCTGGTGCTGCAGCCGGTGGAACCCGGTAACCTGCCCGTCCGCCACTGAAACCGTGTTGAACCGCGAACAGTCATGCAGGACCATAGTAACTTCAGCCTCATGTTCAAGGTGATAGTCATATACCCGTTTGAAATCGATGCTATGGTAAATATCGCCGTTCGTCACCAGCAGCGGTTCATTTTCGAGGTTGTCGAGCGCCTGGCGCAAGCCGCCTCCGGTGCCGAGAATAGTTTGTTCCTCCTGGAGAATGATACCGTCGCGCCGTGCCGTTTCCGCCCTGATCTGCTCGTGGAGGTAATGGCTGTTCACGGTGATGGAGGAAAAACCGAACGACCTGAGGCGATCAATGGTCACCCGCAGCAGCGGTACATTGAGAACAGGAAAAAGCGGCTTCGGCTTCACCAGGCTGTAGGGTTTGAGCCTCGTGCCGAACCCTGCGGCAAGTATCATCGCCTGCATCATCCCACCTGGAAAAAATAATTGAGAGAATAGTTCAAACAGAACGTGGTTATGAAGCGCCGGAATTGAAAAGAGGACGGTCCGTTCTAGTAGTCCAGCGTCCCGTCGGCCAGCTCTTCGACTCCGACGACAGCGATTCCGGCCTTTTCCGCAGCCGCGATCATCTCCTGGCGATCAAACAGCAATGACTGTCCAGCCTCAACTGCCAGCACACTGCAGTTCACCTCCTGCATGGTCTCAATGGTGCCGAGTCCGGTAGCAGGCAGGTCGAAGCGAAAATCCTGGTTGGGTTTTCTCAGCTTGACCACGACTGCCTGCTCTTTTGCCAGCCTTCCGCCACGCCGGATCGCCGCATCAGTGCCCTCAATGGCCTCAACAGCCATAACCGAGCACTCACGTACCACGACGCACTGGCCGATGTCCAGCGTCCCGATGGCCCGGGCGTTTCTCCAGCCGAACTCGATATCACGCTGCTGTATTTTCGTCGGTTTTTTCCGGGTCAACACCCCTTTGGGGAAAAGCAGATGGGCGAGATAAAGGGTCGATTCCAGTACGGAAATCCCTTCTTTTTCTAATGATGTGGCTACCGCCCGCAGGATTGCGTCATCCTGTTTTATATCGATTTTGTTCCACAGGGACAACCCTTTCAGATCAGGGAGTATGTCCCTGAAAATCTGTGTCTTGGTTATGGTGCCCAGAAAGACCGTTTCCGAGACCCCGTTGCTCTTGAAGAACTTGATAATCCTGCCGAGCTGACCAAGTTTTACCCAGCACACCTCATCTGCCGCCATGGCGACCGTCTCGTCTGTCTCGCTCCGATGGGCAATCACATACACCCGTCGGCCTGCACGTTGAGCCGCCTCGATAAAGAGCAGTGGAAACTGCCCGCCTCCGGCGATTATGCCGATACCGTCTTGCACCTGCTTCCCCGTTTTACGAACTAATCTTCACTGGTTCGCCTGACCACACCCCGTTTCGAGGTGTCGAAGAATTCAATCATCTGCGCAACTTCACGGCAATCCGGGAACTCCTGTCGCGCCTGAACAAGCGCATCCTTCAACAACAGGTTTGGAGAGCGGTAGATAATCCTGAAGGTGGCATCGAGCCGGCTGATCGTCTCCCTGCTGAAGCCGTTTCTCCGCAGCCCCACTTTATTAATACCCGATACCCTTGTTCTGTTCCGGGTTCCGGCAACAATAACGTACGGCGGGACATCCAGCCCCAACCCCGATATGCCGCCAATGTAGGAAAACGTGCCGATGCGACAGAACTGGTGAACGGCAACGAGCCCGCCTATTGAGGCATTGTCCCCCACCTCCACGTGACCTGCCAGTGTGGCGACATTGGCCATGATCACATTGTTGCCGATAACGCAGTCATGGGCGATGTGGATATAGGCCATGAGCAGATTATTATTACCGATCACTGTCTTTTTCTTTCCCCCGGGAGTACCGCGGTGAATCGATGCATATTCCCTTATCTGGTTGTCATCGCCGATGATCAGCTCGGTCGGCTCGCCCTTGTAACTGAGATCCTGCGGCGCTCCACCAACGGTAGCAAAACTTCCGATCAGGTTTCTTCTGCCGATAGTCGAAGGCCCGCTGACAACGGCATGCGGTTCCACTATTGTATCGGCACCGATTCTTACATCGGCGCCGATAACGGCGTAGGGTCCGACTTTTACCGAGGAGTCAAGTTCCGCAGAAGGATCGATAACTGCTGTTGCATGTATTGTCATAATCTATGTATTTGAAGTGAGATATTTATCTTAACGTGGGTCTGCCTGCCTGGAAAAGCTGTTGTTAGCCGAAGCTTGCCATCAGGACCGCCTCTGCCGCCAGCTGGTCGTCAACAAAGGCCTTGCCCTCCATCACCATGACCGAGCGCTTGTGTTTTGTCAGCTCCAGTTTGTAGACAAGCTGGTCGCCGGGGACCACCGGTCTTCTGAAACGTGCCTTGTCTATTCCGGCGAAATAGAGCAGTTTACTGCCGATCGTCTCGGGAAATGAGTGGTAGGCCATGCAGCCGCCCGCCTGGGCCATCCCTTCGAGGATCAAGACACCCGGCATTACCGGCTGCACCGGGAAATGTCCCTGAAAAAACTGTTCATTCATGGTTACATTTTTTATACCGGTAACACTCACCCGCGGTACCAGAGACGTAATCCGGTCAACCAGCAGAAATGGATAGCGGTGGGGCAGCAGCTTCATGATCCCGAGAACATCAATGTTTTTGATTTCTGCTCTATCTTCCATACAATAACTCCTCAATCCTTGTCACCGAGCTGCTCGGTAAGCCTGCTCAATTCTTTTTTCATTCTTCTCATGTCACGCACGATCTCGGGCAACCTGCCAAATAATGAGGCGGCCTTGAACCATGTTCTTGCCGGAATTGCCGGTGTTCCGGCAAGCCTGGAACCGGCGGGCTGATCGCCATGTACGGCGCTCTTGCCGGCCACCATGGTGCCATCGCCGATGTGCTGGTGTCCTGCAGCTCCGGCATTGCCGCCGAAAACCACGTTCCGGCCCATGGTCGTCGATCCGGCTATTCCCACCTGGGCAACAAGCAGACAGTTTTCACCAACCACGACATTGTGTGCAACCTGCACCAGGTTATCGATTTTTGTGCCTGAGCCGATTTCAGTAACACCAAAGGTTGCCCGGTCAACGCAGCAGTTTGCGCCTATCTCCACATCGTCGCCGATCCGGACAGTACCGGTCTGGGGCCGTTTGATGTGATTACCCTGCGCATCGGCAGCATATCCGTAGCCATCGCTGCCGATGACCGTGCCGGAATGAATAATTACCCGGGCGCCAACTATACACTCTTTACCGATGGAGACATTAGCCTTTATCAGACTGTCGTCTCCGATCGTCACGTTGTCACCGATAACCGCACACGACTCGATGCAGACCCGTTTTCCGAGCACGACATTATTACCGATAACCGCATTGGGTGCAATTGAGAGTTCTTCAGGGATAACACAGCCGCTGCCGACGATCGCCGCCGGGTGAATACCTGACCCTTCAAATGGCTGCTGCAGCATGTGGTTCTGGATAATTGCCGCTGCCAGATACGGGTTCTTCACCCTGATCAGGTTTTTTTCACTGAGCGCTTCAATCTCCTGCGGGACGATCAGCGCTGCAGCCGACGTCTTATTGATACTATCTTTTTTTGCGGCGCTCGCCAGAAAAGACAGCTCGTCGGCTCCGGCAGTATCAAGCGGGCCAAAGCCCCTGACAATCATGTCCTTGTTGCCGACAACCTCTCCATCCACAAGCTTTGCCAGGTCTTCCAGCACAAATTCAGTTTTCATGTAATAGTTTCGTAGGTTATGAATAGATAAAATATTGTCTTCTCAGCTGATCAAACGATCCGAGCGCCTCCTGCCAGCTCCGTTCAAGCTCTGCCACCGGCATCCCCTGTTCGAGATTTTCACGGATAACACGATCTCCCAGAATAAGGTCCATCGGCAGTTTTTCATACTCGTACTCGTAAGGCGGCTGCTTGTACTCAAATGACTCCGGATACAGCAGGTAAACTGCCTGCAACAGCACAAGACTTGTCCTGTAGGGTTTGAAGCTCAAGCGGTCTGTAACATGGAGCTGAAAGCCGATACATGGGGTTCCGGCATGTTTTCCCGAGGTGGGTTCAAAGACGAGCGGCCGGAAAAAACAGCCCGGCAGGTTACTCTCAGCGAGTTTCTCAAGTATCGGCTGGTGTTCCCACCAGGGAGCGCCGACCAGTTCAAACGGCAGCGTCGTTCCCCGTCCTTCCGAAACAGATGTACCCTCCCATATGACCTGGCCGGGATAGACGACTGCTGTTTCCGGAGTCGGCATGTTCGGCGATGGAAAAACCCAGTTCAAACCGGTATCACGGTAGTACATGGAACGCTTCCAGCCACGCATCGGTACCACTTCAAGTTCTGCATTGAGACCATATTCGAAATTCAGGTATCCGGCAATCTCGCCGAAGGTCAGGCCGTGACGCATCGGCAGCGGATAACGACCGACAAAAGACGAATAATCCATATCGAGGATATTTCCCTCGACGGCAGCACCTCCAAGCGGGTTCGGGCGATCGAGGACTACCACCTTCCTGCCGTACTTTGCCGCTGCTTCCAGACAGTAGGCAAGCGTATAGAGAAACGTATAGACACGCGTTCCGACATCGACAATATCGACGAGCAGTATATCCAGGTGAGAAAACATCGATTCGGTCGGCTGCCTGGTCTCACCATAGAGACTGAAGACGGTCACTCCCGTCTGAGCATCAACACCATGGGCTGACTCGATCATATTATCCTGTTTTTCACCGTAAAACCCATGCTGGGGGGAAAACAGGCAGCTCAGCTCAACACCCGGCCGCTGCTGCAAAAGAGTCCGGGTGTGGACAAAGTTCCGGTTCACCGATGCCTGGTTGCAGAGCAGCCCCACCCGCTGCCCCTTCTTCCAGGGCAGGCTCCCGGAAAGCAGGACGTCTATGCCGAGTGTTACCATTATTCAACCGTTACACTTTTGGCAAGGTTGCGCGGCTGGTCGACATCGCACCCTCTTCTCACGGCAATCTCGTAGGCGAGCAGCTGGGCTGGAATCGTGTACAAAATCGGGTTCATGTCCTCATGCACCACCGGCAGGTAAATCACATCATCAGTCAGCCGGGTCAGGTGCTCGTCACCGACGGTTCCAAGCAGGATAAGCCGCCCCTGGCGGGCCTTGATCTCCTCGACATTGGAAATCGTTTTCTGGTAGACATTGTCCTTCGGGGTCACCGCAAAAACCGGCATATCTTTGTCAATGAGTGCAATCGGTCCGTGTTTGAGTTCTCCCGCGGCATATCCTTCGGCGTGAATGTAGGAAATTTCCTTGAGCTTAAGCGCTCCTTCAAGGGCAATAGGGTAATTGACTCCGCGGCCGACGAAAAGAAAATCACGGCAGTCATAAAACGATTCGATCATCTTGACAATCTGCTCACGAAGGCGCGGAAGTTCCTCGGCTATGGTCTTGGCAAGGGAGATAAGTTCCTGACCGAGCTCTTTTCGTTTATCCGCCGAAAGCGTGTTTTTTACCTGGGTAAGATAGAGGGTAAAGAGAAAAAGAGCGGCAAGCTGGGAGATAAAGGCCTTGGTTGAAGCCACACCGATTTCCGGGCCGGCATGGGTATAGAGTGTGCCATCGGCTTCACGGGTCATGGTCGAACCCACCACATTGCAGATGGTAATGACCCGAGACCCCATCTTGGCTGCCCTCCTGATGCCGGCGAGCGTGTCAGCCGTTTCACCCGACTGGGAAATTGCAATGGTCAGCACCCGTTCATTGACAATCAGGCTGCGGTACCTGAACTCCGAGGCAATATCGACATCAACAGGAATTGATGCATATTTCTCAATCCAGTATTTCGCCACCAGAGCGGCATGCCAGGATGTACCGCAAGCCACGAGGAATATACGATCAATTGCCTTGAAGTCTTTATCCGAAAGGTTAATTTCAGGCAGCACCACCTCACCGGTCTCAAGGTTGATTCTGCCGCTCACCGTATTGGTAATTGCCTGGGGCTGCTCGTAGATCTCTTTGAGCATGAAATGTTTGTAACCGGCTTTTTCGGCCATCGCAGCGTTCCAGTCAATGGTGCTGATCTCTTTTGAAACCGGATCCCCGGTTACCAGTGAAAATACCGACTGGCTCGTCTTTGTCAGGATAGCAATCTCTTCATCTTCCAGGAATATCACCTGCTTGGTATAGGGCAGCAGTGCTGGAATATCCGAGGCAAGAAAGGAGCCGCCGCTCTCATCAACACCAAGAACCAGCGGGCTCTGGTTTCGAGCGGCAATCAACATGTCCGGAAAATCGGCAGACAGCACGCCGAGTGCGTAACTGCCTTCCACTTTGTCAAGGGCCTTGCGCACCGCCTCGACGAGGTCGGATTCAAGGTGCTGCTCAATGAGATGCGCCAGCACCTCGGTATCAGTTTCAGAGGTAAAGGTGTGTCCCTGGCTGCGAAGTTCCTCCCGGAGGGAATGATAGTTTTCGATGATACCGTTGTGAACAACGACCAGCCGTCCACTGCAGTCTGAATGCGGATGGGCATTTTCGGTCGTGGGCGCGCCATGGGTCGCCCAGCGGGTATGGCCCAGGCCAATGTGGGCATCGGCGATGATCGCTTCATCGACAATCGACTCGAGTTTGGACAGTTTACCCTCACAACGGTACTTGACAAGGGCGTCATCCTGGTGATAAACGATTCCTGCCGAGTCATAGCCCCGGTACTCAAGGCGTTTCAACCCTTCCAGCAGAACGGAAGCAACCCTCCTGTCCCCTGCGTATCCGACAATACCGCACATGATTCACACCTCTGCAATTAGTTTGAACGTCAACGTCTCTATCATCAAGGCAGAAATAAAAGTAATAATAATATAGGATAACATTAGTATTTTTGGTTTGGCGAGTTTTTTCTTTTCTCATTTTGAAAAAACAGGTAGGATCAATGTTTTTGTCTGGAAGCACCAACGCCTTCGCAACGACCAACATGTTTACTGGACCTGATTCATGGATAATAGAGCTCGTTTAAAATCGATTTTACTGGAAAAATCATACCGTAAAGGGACGTTCACCCTGACCTCCGGGAAAACGTCTGATTTCTATATTGACGGCAAACAGACCACACTCAGTGCCGAAGGTGCATACCTGTGCGGCAAGCTCATCTTTGACCTGATCTGCAAAGAGACACCAACTATCCAGGCTGTCGGCGGCATGACACTGGGAGCAGACCCGCTGGTAACTGCAGTTTCAGTGGTCAGTTTTCTCGAAGACTCCCCGATCCCCGCCTTCATTGTGCGCAAAGAGGCAAAAGGCCACGGTACCGGCAACTATATCGAGGGTTTAAAAAACATGGAGAAAGGCTGCCGGGTTGCCCTTGTCGAGGATGTCGTCACCACCGGGGGCACACTGCTCAAGGCGATTGATCGGGTTGAAGCCGCCGGTTTCACCGTCGGCCTGGTCGTCACCGTTGTCGAGAGGCAGGAAGGCGGAACGGAAACCCTTGCCGAAAAAGGCTACCCATTAAAAGCTCTTTTTACCAGAACAGAGCTGATGGAATCATGATGAAATGCACTGCCTGTTCCGGTCTGCTGGAAATACAGAGACGCTGCGGTTCCGTTAAAATGTGCTGTAGCACCTGCGGTAAAACATACGCTATCCACGAAGTTTCAGACCAGCTCGACACCCGTACCGAAAAAATTCTTGAACGGTACAGCACCATCATCTACGATTAATATCGCAGCAAAGCGTTTGCCGCAGTCATTCTTTTCCTGTCGGATATAATGTTTTTACAGAGGTTTTGTGGATTTTTGTTGCCGGATTACGTATCATAAATTATAGCTGTCTCTTAATTGCAACAACTCTGAAGAACTGGAAATTTAAAGGACTTTATGCTACCTGGAGCAACTTCAGCCAAACGGCCGTTACGATCTGAGAAAGTATTCGTTTCAAACGGCACAGCCACGATCAGCTGCCCGGACTGCGGCAAGACAAAACGTCTTCCCGTCGGCAGGTATTGCGGCAGAAAACATACGATCAAAGTACGCTGTAGTTGCGACACGACGTTTCTGGCTTACCTGGAATTTCGCAGACACTATCGCAAGCCCACAGAACTGCAGGGGATATATCGGATTACTTCAGAAGGTGGAGGGGGCGGCAGCGTCTCGATTCACAACCTTTCCCGAGGCGGACTCGGTTTCAGCGTTTCCGGCAAGCACAACATCCGTATCGGCCAGACAGCACTTGTCGACTTTGTCCTTGATAACACCAAGAGCACCAGGCTCAGCAAGGAAGTAGAGATCAGAGCCGTCAATGACAATTATATCGGTTGCGAATTTATCAGCCACCAGCCGTTTGAAAAGGATCTGGGATTTTACCTCCAGCCCTGATTCTCTTTTGCGATTGCTTTTTTCATCATCTGCCGGGCGCGCTCCAGAAACGGTCCGAACGTTGCCTGGTCAAGCGCGCTCAAGGTTATCGCCTCAGCAGGCAGCCCCAGTTGCTCTTGTTCCACATGGTCAAAGAGATCTGTCTTGTTATAGACCTTCAGGCAGGGTATGGTGCCGAGCCCGAGTTCGACCAGCAGATTGTCCACCACGTCGATATGATAACGATATTCCTGGTTGGAAAGATCGATAACCTGCACGAGCAGATCCGCTTCCTCAAGCTCTTCAAGTGTTGCCTTGAACGCTTGCAGCAGATCGGCCGGCAGATTATTGATAAAACCAACCGTGTCGGTGATGATTACTTCAATATCTTCGGGAAACCTCAGGCGCCGGCTGGTTGGGTCCAATGTTGCAAACAGCTTGTCTTCGGCAGTTATCGTACTGTTGGTCAAAGTGTTGAGCAGCGTTGACTTACCGGCATTGGTGTAACCGACAAGGGAGATGACCGGCAGGTCCTTCTTCCGGCGTTGCGCACGTCTTCGAAAACGCTCCCTGGCAACTGCCTGCAGCTCCTTGCCAAGCCGTGTCAAGCGATCGTTTATCCGCCTCCGGTCTATCTCAAGTTTTGTTTCACCGGGTCCCCGCGCCCCGATCCCGCCTGTCAAACGCGACAGCGCATCGTCCCGGGAAGACAGACGGGGGAGCATATACTTCAGCTGGGCCATTTCGACCTGGAGCTTACCTTCCCTGCTCTGCGCCCGGTGTGCGAAAATGTCGAGTATCAGTTGCGTCCTGTCGATAACCCGCAGATCGGTGAAATCGGTAATTGAGCGAACCTGTGAAGGATTAAGCTCCTGGTTGAAGATCAGCAGGTTTGCATCCAGCTGCAGCGCCTGAATAATAATTTCTGTAAGACGTCCTTTGCCGAGAATAAACCGTGGATTGATGCGCTTGCGACGCTGCAGCACCTTGTCAAGAACCAGAATCTCATCGGAACGGGCCAGCTCCGCCAGCTCATTCATCGAGGCCTGCGCTTTCTGCCGTGACTCGGTTGTAACACTGACCAGGATTGCCCTGTCCTGATTCTGCGAGTCTCCGTATTTGTTCCGGCTCCTGCTGAATTCCTCCTCCAATGCGCCGATCATCTCTGTAAACGAGTCCTGCTGACGGGCCGGGTGAACAGGATCAAGAAAGGCCCAGTTTTTATCGTTGACCGGTGCCGGCAAAAGATGGGCGGAATAGAGGCGTTCCGGCAAGCCCTCACCGGTAATTTTGACAACCGATATCAGGTCGAGGCGGAGAAACAGCAGATCCATCAGGTCATCGTCTGAGATATCCTCTCCACCGGGATGGGTATGGACCAGCCGAATCCCCCTGAGCCTGCCCCCGGAAGAACGCAGGTGAGACAGCGAAGGGATGACCAGCCGGCTGTGATCTCCGACAATAATCGTTTCCACTTTGCCGGAACGATCGATCAGCAGGCCGATCTGACGATTCAGTTCAAACGACAACTCACAGACAGCTCTGGCCATTTCAGCCCCGATTATCAGCTCTCTCGGAACCCGTCTAGAGCCGATACGCTCCAGAAGCTTGAGCTGGTTTTTTTTGAGCCCCTGTATGTTTCCTTCTATTCTTGAGATGCCTGCCCCTCCCTCGTTTCTGGTTTTCCCTGCTGTTCCGCAGGCTCCGGCCAGATGGCACCAGCCAGATAATCATCAGCACCCTCACGCGTGCATACCGTCTGGCTGCCATAGTTCTTCCAGGCCGCGTCCTGGTAGGAATCGTGACAGCCGACACAATTGCCGATCCGCAGGATCTTCTCTAACTCTTCACCATTAAACGGCCTGAGGTCTGCACGCGAGCCGTGCTGCAACGGCGTCCCGTCGAGGCTCACAAAGGTGTCAAAGCCGACAGTCTGCCCGCTTGCACTCTCTATACCTTTATCTAAGGGAGTGAACCGCACCTGGCCATCCTCGACAAACAGTCTGCCTTCACCGAGACCTACCGTTCTCGTAGAGCTGTGACAATCTACACAGCTTCTTCCCTTTTCTTGAGTGGTGTGGGGGTTTATCGCAGCCATTGTAAAACGATCAAAGCTTTTCTCCAGCTCCCCGTCGGCATCAACAACCGTGACAATATCCTGGCAGCCGGGCGTAACAATGACGATCTCGTCAGCCCAGACAGCCAGCATCGGCTGTTCATACCTGATATAGGAGCGCCCCTCCTCCCAGCGGCCCGGTGTCTCTTCAAGGCTCAGTTTATCGAGATGGGTTCGGGATTCGTCTCGCATGGCATGACAGCCATAGCATTGCGGAACCCATGTTGAATGACATGACTCACAGGTAACCCGCTTATGACCGGAATAATCGCAGGCTCCCTGCTTCGGGGGATTCAGGTTCCACAACCTGTCATCAACTTTGCCGCGCAGCTTGTGGCTTCCATCCAGCAGCTCCAGATTGCTCAGGGTATTATCTTTTCGTGTTATCCCCGGCCGGCTGCTGTGGCAGACTTCGCAGGAAATCTCAAGTTGTTCTTCATAATGCGCATAACTCGTTCCATCGCCCATGACCTCGTCTCTTGTATGACAGTCGATGCAGCTCATTCCCCGGCGATGATGAATGTCATCGGCAAGCTCAAGATAAAAACGGTTTCCGGGAAGCTTTTTTGAGCTCAACCCGCCCTCTTCGTATGGCGTACCATACCCCTCCGACTCAAATACCCCGGTATAGGCAAGCCCGATTCTTCCCGAGCGGTTGTGGCAGCGAATGCAGTTGACGTCCGGTACGTTATTGGTAATCAACGGGTGGATATAATCCTTGGGCTCCGGGGTATCCTCAATCTCCGGGTCAGTGACAGCCGGAAGTTCATGCCCGGCCGGCATCACATAATGACAGGCTGAACAGCCGCCACCCTTTTCATTGAAAAAAGGGGCAACCCCTTCCATGTCATTTTTCTGCTTCCACAAATGGCAGGTTCCGCAGAGTTTGCGGTAATAGTCCAGAGCAAGTGATGTCTGCCCCGAATCCATTAATGCCTTGACCGTCAGATCTGTATCCTGAGAACTGCTTTCCCCCCAATAATAAAGCAGGGTCCCCAGTATGCCGCGATTGGTGGCCATCAGCGAGTTTTTCACTTTTTTGATATCTGTGGGGTGACACCCCTCAACGCCACAGGTCTTCTCCGCCACCCTCAAGTCTCCGGGATTATTTACAATACCGGAGTGAGCCCGGTCTTTGTCAATGGCCAGTGGATCACCGAGGTGGCATGGAGTACAGCCGATAACCTTGGCATCATGAGCAGGATCGAGTTTTTCCGTCGTGTGGCAGAAGAGACACATGTCTACCCTGCCGGAGGTTGTTATGTAAATCTCTTCAGGGCGTTTCAGACGAAATTCACGATAAACCAGATACATGAATGCACAGACCACAGCCGTTATGAGGAGCACCGAAAGGATCTGTTTTTTTGACAGGGGAGCGCGGATCATAGGTGTCGTGATCAGCCCCGGTAATTTTGGACATTCGGCAGCCGCCTGCCGAAGCCGAATGCCTTGCTGGTGACCTTCAACCCGATCGGCGCCTGTTTCCGCTTGTATTCATTGACCCTGATCCTCCTGACGATATCATCGACGACCTCACGTTCATATCCTTTGTCGATAATCTGCAGGCGGCCATAGCCTTCTTCAAGATACAGGTGCAGAATACGGTCCAGCAGCTCATAGGGCGGCAGATCATCCTGGTCACACTGTCCAGGGCGGAGCTCGGCAGTCGGCGGCTTGGCAATGGTGCGCTCAGGGATAATCTCTGCCTGCCGATTGATATAGGCGGCAAGCTCATAGACCAGCTGTTTGGGCACATCGGAAATAACAGCCAGGCCACCGCTCATGTCTCCGTAAAGCGTGCAGTAGCCGACAGCCAGTTCACTCTTGTTGCCGGTGGTAAGCAGCAGGTGGTTAAACTTGTTTGAAAGGGCCATCAGCAGGTTGCCTCGAATCCGGGCCTGGATGTTCTGCTCGGTAACATCCTCCTCATACCCGCTGAACAAGGTATCGAGGGTCTTCCGGTAACAGTCGAAAAGTGCTCCGATGGGAATAGTCTCAAACCTGCACCCCAGCCGCACCGCCAGCTCCCGGGCATCCTCGAGGGAATCGGCAGAACTGTAGGGAGACGGCAGCGCGACACCCAGAACATTTTCGGCCCCGAGCGCCTGCACCGCAAGCGCTGCCGTCAAGGCGGAATCGATACCTCCGGAGAGGCCGAGGACCGCTGAGCTGAAACCACTCTTGCAGACGTAATCCCGTGTCCCCATGACCAGGGCATCATGAATCGAACTGATCTCTCCAGACTGATCGTACGGTCGCCTGTCACCCTCGAGGCTGTCAACGTCAACGACAATCAGGTCTTCCTTGAAGCGATAGGCATTGGCGATGACCATGCCTTTTTCGTCAAGAGCACAGCTGTCACCGTCGAAAAGCAGGGAATCCTGGCCGCCGACCTGGTTTACATGGAGAAACAGGGTCTTATAATCCACACACAGCGATGAAAAAATCCCCTGCCGGATTTTTGTTTTGCCCCGGTGATACGGAGATGCCGAGATATTGACGAGAATGTCGATGGATTCTTTGTGCGCGGTGGCCCGATTAAAAAGCTCAGTTACCGGCTCAAGCCGGTATTCACCGATCGTGTGATGCCAGATGTCCTCACAGACGGTTATCGCAATTTTTTTCCCGCAACATTCATAGATATCCGGAACGGTTCCGGGTTCAAAATAACGATTTTCATCGAAAACATCATAGGCGGGCAGCAGCTGTTTCCGAACCCGGTGGATAATCGAACCCGAACGGCAGACCAGGGCACTGTTGTACAGCGATTTACCGGAACCACCCAGCCTCCGTTCAACAGCGCCGATCAATACATCGATTTGAGGCAACGCAGGCAGCAGACGACTGAGCGCATCCTCATGATCCCTGATGAAAGATGATCGTTCCAGCAAATCAAGCGGAGGATATCCACATACGGTAAGTTCGGGGAAAATAACCAGACTGCAGCCACGCAGGGCAGCCTGCCGGGAATAGTCGACGATTTTATTACAATTCCCGGTAAAATCGCCGATTACCGGATTAATCTGAGCCAGCGCGACCTTCACTATGTATCTCCAACAGTACTCCCGGCAAAACGTTTCGTAGCCAATCGGTGAAACATAGCAGACGTGCCGATTTTTTCCATCATTTCATTGTGCGGCTTTTTCTTTTCTGCCCCTCTGGTATTTCCGAACGGCCCGGTTATGTTCCTGCAATGATGTGGAGAAATGGTGGGTGCCATCGTTTTTTGAGACGAAATAGAGATACTCGGTATCGGCAGGAAATAGCACAGCCTCTAAAGCCTGAGCTCCGGGGTTGCAGATCGGTCCCGGCGGAAGTGCCGGAATTATGTACGTGTTATAAGGGGTTGCTCTTTTCAGGTCTGATCGGGACAATGGACCGTTGAAATTGCTTACCCCGTAGATGACGGTTGGATCAGATTGAAGTTTCATCTTTTTTTTCAACCTGTTGAAGAAAACCGAAGCAATAATCGGGCGCTCCCCGGCAGCACCGGTCTCTTTTTCTATCATTGAGGCCAGGGTAAAAACCTGGTGCCTGTCCAGACCGCTGCTGTTTTCGTCGGCAAGCTGCTGCCAGATGGAAAGTGAGCGAGTGACGAGCATTGCAATGATGCCCTCCTCGCCTTTTGACGGTTTTACGAGACGATAGGTGTCGGGAAAGAGGTAGCCTTCAAGGCTGTCAATTCCCACGAGTCCCAGCCGCTCAATAAACATGGAATCACGGGCCAGGTCTATGAAACGCTGCCTGTCGACCCAATCACCAGCAGTGAAAATATCAGCAATCTCAACAATATTCAAACCTTCAGGTAGAGTGACGCGATGCTCCAGCGGACGGGCATGGGCAAGCTCGATTATCAGGTCTGCCGGGCTCTGATTCGTCTTAAGTTGAAATTCACCGGCCTGGAGCCGTGCGGATTTGCCCATCAGTCGAACCAGGAGAAGAAACCTGAAATCATGGTAGACGAGCTTTTTCTCGGCAAGAAGCCTTGAAATATCCTTTACTGAAGTACCCGGTGGGATAAATACAGTAATCAAATCCTCGTCGACATAAGGCCCCGGGCGCAGGGCGTAGTGAGAAAACCATGCCGCCGAAAGCAGAAAGCAGACAAACAGGCCGAGGGTCACCCACAGTGCAACCCTCGACCGGTGATGAAGATTTCCGGGCTTTTCTTCTTGAGTGCCGGTCACTACTATCCGGTTATCCTTTCAGGGTTCCTGGTTTTGATCCTTTTCCGAAGGCCACTTCAATAACTTCGTCCATGTCCTTGACGGGATGAAAGGTCATTTTCTGCCTGATATTTTTGGGAATTTCAATCAAATCCTTTTTGTTCTGATCAGGAATAATGACATGGGTTATGTGTGCGCGCAGAGCGGCAAGAGCTTTTTCCTTGAGACCGCCTATGGGCAGTACCCTGCCCCGCAGTGTCACCTCCCCGGTCATGGCCACCCCCAGCCTGACCTTGCGCTCAGAGATTGCAGAATACAGAGCGGTCGCCATGGTTATTCCGGCAGATGGCCCATCTTTTGGTATCGCCCCGGCGGGGACATGTATATGGATGTCTATTTTATCAAAATAGTCCTGGGCAACGCCAAGATCAGCAGAGCGGCTCCGGCAATAGGTCAAGGCTGCCTGAGCTGACTCCTTCATCACGTCCCCGAGCTGTCCGGTCATAATCAGCTTGCCCTTGCCGGGCATCAGGTTTACCTCTATCTGTAGTATCTCGCCGCCGACCTCTGTCCAGGCCAGGCCGGTCACCAGTCCGGGCTGATCGAGGGTTTCCTGTTCTGATTCCGGTATGATCTTGGGAGGTCCCAGGTACTTGTGCAGGTTTCTGGGCGATACGGTATAGGGCCCCTTGCCGCCTTCAGCAATTTTTCGAGCCA
The DNA here is from genome assembly GCA_963675545.2 of Desulfocapsaceae bacterium. Classification (GTDB taxonomy): domain Bacteria; phylum Desulfobacterota; class Desulfobulbia; order Desulfobulbales; family Desulfocapsaceae; genus MADRE3. Next base: position 3,704,742 of record CAXXRX010000002.1, on the reverse strand, counting down.
CTTTCCGGCAGAGTTTGCCGATCTCCCGTTCAAGATTTCTGAGCCCCGCTTCCCTGGTATAATGAGTGATAATCAAATCAATTGTTTCATCTCCCAACCTGATTTTAGATGGTTTCAGACCATTTTCCTTGATCTGGCGGGGAATGAGATAGCGATTGGCAATTGCCAGTTTTTCTTCAAGCGTATAACCGGAAAGGCGGATCACTTCCATCCGGTCCAGGAGCGGTCCCGGAATTGTATCACTCATGTTGGCGGTGGTGATGAACATCACCTTTGAGAGGTCAAAGGGCAGATTGAGATAGTGATCCGAGAATTCAAAGTTCTGTTCAGGATCGAGCACTTCGAGAAGGGCAGAGGACGGATCGCCGCGATAATCGGCACCCACCTTGTCTATCTCATCCATCATGAACACCGGGTTATTGGATTTTGCGGTCTTCAACCCCTGGATAATCCGCCCCGGCATCGCACCGATATAGGTTCTTCGATGCCCCCGGATTTCAGCTTCATCCCGCATTCCGCCAAGGGAGATGCGATGAAATTTACGCCCCATTGCCCGGGCAATTGACTGCCCGAGTGAGGTCTTACCGACACCGGGAGGCCCGACAAAACAGAGAATCGGCCCCTTGGTTGACTGGTTCAGCTTACGCACGGCAAGATACTCGAGAATCCGTTCTTTAACCCGCTCAAGCCCATAATGATCTTCATCCAGGACCTGCCGTGCCGCTTTCAGTTCCAGCCGGTCTTTGGTACCCTTTTTCCACGGCACGTCAAGAATCCAGTCGATATAGGTGCGGATAATGGTCGCTTCAGATGAGTCCGGATGCATCATTTCCATGCGGCTCAGCTGCTTCTTCGTCTCTTTACGGATCACCTTGGGCATCTTGGTCTTCTTGATTTTCTGCTCAAGTTCTTCGATTTCCTGGGTGCGCTCGTCGGTATCACCAAGCTCTTTCTGCAAAGCATGAAGCTGTTCGCGAAGAATATACTCCCGCTGGGATTTGGACATCTCCTCTTTTGCTTCGTTCTGAATCTTGGCCTGAACCGTTGAGACCTCCAGCTCCTTGCTCAGCAGGGTACTGACCAGGTGCAGTCGCCTCACCGGGTTGACCTCTTCCAGAATAGACTGGGACTCAGCAATTTTGAGCCGCAGATTGGAGCCGACAAGATCAGCGAGCCTGCCCGGATCCTCGATATTGTTAATGATCATCATCAAGTCGGCGGACAGAATCCCTCTCAAGGACATGATCTTTTCCGTCTGGTCCCTGACGGTTCGCATCAAGGCTTCAACTTCCACCGTGATGTCGCCGCACTCTTCATCTTCGACAACCTCAACGGAAACCTGATAGGACGGCTCGGTCCTGTGAAACTCGGTTACCCGCGCTTTGGACATGGCCTGTACGAGAACTTTCAGGCGGCCGTCGGGCAACTTGAGAGTGCGCATGATCATGCAAACCATGCCGACATCGTAGAGATCGGTCGTGGCGGGGTTGTCTTTTGTCGCATCACGCTGGGTTACCAGCATGAGTAATTTGTTCGTGTTCAGAGCCTCATTAACTGCTTCAATAGAGCCCGGCCGACCGACAAACAGCGGGATAATCATATAATTAAAAATGACAACATCCCTGACAGCCATCATCGGCAACTGATCCGGTATTTCCAAGTCCTCATTACCGGAAAAATCGTCCATGCCCAGGCTGAGCGAATCATTAAATTCCACTTATCCCTCCACAACCACCGTGCGGTTGACTTTAAATTATTACATTTCACCGATATACCAAAGCATTGCAGTACGCTGCTGAGCTCTGATTCAATAGCCTGAAAAACCGTGAAAAACCTAAACATTGAGGTTCTTTTAGTCAAGACTCTTCTGGTACTTGACTCACCCTACCCGAAATTTCCTTGATCAATTGCTGCAATTCAACCATATTGTTTAATTTCAAACAGAATTGTACGTTTGCAAACAAATTAAACCGTAGGTTACATATGCTGCTTGCTGAATCATTGTTTGACACGAGAAGCTATGCGCACAACGCCATATTTTCCAATACAGAGCCTGTCTGGTCGGCCCTCAACCGCCTGAAAGGCTACATGGATTCATACCCTTACCCGTCGGAGATCCTCAAACCGATTGCTGACGGGATTCCGCTTGTCGAACCGCTCGTCCTCTTTGAAAACCGCCTTATTCCTGCAAAAGAGTGTGAAATCACCCTTGGCGACACCAACAAAGGCGCGCTTGTTATTCTGCAGAATGGCAAGCGGCTTGACGGTGCCTCCCTGATCATGGCAGGGGTAATCCTGATCGGCACGAACTTTGCGATCGGCAGGGGCAGCCTGATCGAGGGGGGTACAACGATCAAGGAACCTGCCATTATCGGCAACTTTACCGAGGTGCGGCAGGGTGCTTACATGCGGGGCTATTGCCTTGTGGGCGACCGCTGCGTTGTCGGCCATACGACCGAGGTCAAGCATTCAGTTTTCCTGGACGACGCCAAAGCAGGCCACTTTGCCTACCTGGGAGATTCAATTCTCGGCAACAATACCAATCTCGGCGCCGGCACCAAGCTTGCCAACCTCAGGTTCATCTCCGGGAATGTGGGCATCGTGATTGATGGCAAACTTCAGGATACCGGCAGGAGAAAACTCGGAGCCATCCTTGGCGATCAGGCCCAGACCGGCTGTAACTCGGTGACCAGTCCGGGAACAATCCTTGGAAAAAGCTCTGTTGTAATGCCCAACACGACGGCTCCCTCGGGCTACCACCGGGACCGTAGTCGCGTCCGCTGAAGGATTATTGAAAATCACCATAGACATATTATTAACGGTTACGAAAGGAGATTAAGCACATGGCAATCATCAAAACTGAAGATTTCATCAGCTCCATTGCAGACAGCCTGCAATACATTAGCTATTATCACCCGCTTGATTTTGTCGAGGCGATGTACAGAGCCTATAACAGGGAAGAGAATCAGGCGGCAAAGGATGCCATCGGCCAAATTCTTACAAATTCACGCATGTGCGCCATCGGCAAACGGCCTATCTGCCAGGATACCGGCATTATCGTTGCGTTCGTCAAACTTGGCATGAATGCAGCCTTTGACAGCGACAAAACGATCCAGGAAATGGTTGATGAAGGCGTGACCCGTGCATACACCAGTACACTCAACCCGCTGCGCAAATCGATCGTCACTCCGCCTGCAGGTGATCATCGAATCAACACAAAAACCAATGCACCGGCCGTTGTTCATATTGAGATGGTAAAGGGAGACGGAGTTGAAGTGAACATTGCGGCCAAAGGGGGCGGTTCGGAGAACAAAAGCAAGATGGCGATGCTCAACCCGGCAGACTCAATTGTCGACTGGGTGACCAGGACCCTGCCGACCATGGGTGCGGGTTGGTGTCCTCCCGGCATACTCGGCATCGGCATCGGGGGAACCATCGACAAGGCGATGTGCCTTGCCAAGGAGTCCCTGATGGAACCGGTCAACATCCACGAACTGCAGGAACGCGGTCCGGCAAATGATCTTGAAAAACTGCGGCTGGAAATATATGAGGCGGCAAATGACCTGGGAATCGGTGCCCAGGGTCTCGGCGGCCTGACCACAGTGCTCGATGTCAAAATACTTGATTTTCCAACCCACGCCGCTTCACTCCCGGTGGCAATGATTCCCAATTGTGCGGCGACCCGTCACATCCATTTCAGCCTCGACGGCAGCGGCCCCGTAAACCTTGAGCCTCCCGATATTGATGCCTGGCCGGAGATCCCGATGGAGGCAGGCGATCGTGTAAAACGCGTCGACCTCGACAACATCAGTAAAACGGAGACCAGTTCATGGAAGGCCGGAGACACCCTGCTGCTCAACGGAAAAATTCTGACCGGTCGGGATGCCGCGCACAATCGCATCAGGAGCCTGCTGGACGAAGGTAAATCGCTGCCTGAAGGCGTCGACTTCAATGGCCGTTTTGTCTATTATGTCGGCCCTGTCGATCCTGTAGGCGATGAAATTGTCGGTCCGGCAGGACCAACCACATCGACGAGGATGGACAAATATTCCGAGATGATGCTCTCCCGGACAGGACTCTTCGGGATGATCGGCAAAGCCGAGCGCGGCGACGAAACGATAGCCCTGATCAAGAAGCATCAGGCGGTTTACCTGATGGCGGTTGGCGGTGCGGCCTATCTTGTCTCCAAGGCAATAAAGAATTCCCGCATACTTGCCTTCGAAGATCTGGGCATGGAAGCAATCTATGAATTCGAGGTAAAAGACATGCCGGTAACAGTTGCCGTCGACTCCGGCGGTAATGCCGTCCACAAGACAGGACCAACCTTCTGGCAACAGGAAATCAAGCGTAGAAAGTAAGCGGGAAAATCACTGTCTACCGGGCGCAGAGCTGAGGCTGCCGGCCGTTTTTCTGCGCCTGAATATCCCGTTTTTTTTCAGTTTTCCAGAGGCTCCGCAGAGACTCAGCCAGATCCTGTTACCGGGATTGGCACGCTCTACTTCATGCCCGCCTTCATTGATCATTTTTTCAATGATAAATCGACTCGTCTCAGCCGACTGCTCCATATAGTCGATCGTCTCCCCGCGGAGCATTACATTACGTGCCTCTACCAGCGGTGAGGTCCGTATGTCCCTGATAACGGCTACCGGTTCATATTCCTGCTCAAAACGTGAGGCATGATAGAGCATTTCCGAGCCGCCCGGCCGCTCATCAAAAAAATTCTCGGTGAGATCGCGCGTGCCGATACGGGAAATCTCCTGCAGCATTTCCTCTGGTATCGTTATATTTTCAGGCTGCTGCCAGGCGCCGTCATCGAGGGTTGCAAGGTAGTCAAGGGCTGCTCTGTAGACCCTGACGACTCCACCGACATAAAAGATCGACTTCATTCGCCCCTCGATCTTCAGCGCATCGACCCCGGCAGCAATGAGCTCCGGCAGACGCCGCAGCAGGCAGAGATCCTTTGAGTTAAAGATATAGGTTCCCCGCCGGTCTTCTTCCACCAGAAACGATTCCTCCGGCCTCTTCTCCTCGACCAGTGTATAGCTGTATCGACACGGATGAGCACAGTTGCCCTGGTTTGCGTCCCGGCCGGTCATGTAACTGGAGAGCATGCACCTGCCTGAATATGAGATGCAGAGTGCGCCATGGACAAAGACCTCAAGGCCTCCGTTCACCATTTTTCTGATCCTGTGTATCTCCGCACGTGAAAGTTCCCGCGCCAGATTAATCCGGGAGACACCCTGGCTGAGCCAGAATGTTGCGGCGCCGGCATTTGTCACATTGGCCTGCGTTGACAGGTGTATCGGCAGACCCGGAACAGTTTTTCGGGCCAGCAGCAGGATTCCCGGATCGGAAATAATGAGGCCGTCGACGCCGCTTTCCTCCAGCAGCAGAAAATAGTCTTCCAGATCGGTGAAATCATCATCATGGGCGATAATATTGACGGTGACGTAAATGCGCACCTTGTGCTGATGTGCATACCTCACCGCCTCACGGATCGATTCGTCGCTGAAATTTCCGGCTTTAGCCCGGAGCCCGTATCGGGAGCCGCCAAGATAGACCGCATCAGCCCCGTAGTGAATTGCCGTCACAAGCTTCTCAAAACTGCCGGCCGGAGCAAGGAGTTCAGGAAGGAAGAAAGAGCGATTACTGCTTTGTTTTTGACCCATGGTGCATTATTGTGCGTGTTCTGCTTGATTTCAGGCGTAAAGTATCGGGTGAGAATGGCAGGCGATTATTATTCGCGTGTTCCTTTCTTAAATAAAAATGAACCTTGTTGCAAGATTTTCCAATGACACGTGAACCTGTTGGCATAGCAATGAGCGGTGGTGTCGACTCAACGGCTGCCGCCCTGCTGCTCAAGGAGCGCTTCGCGGTGGAAGGTTTTTTCATGGATCTTGCACAACCCGACTTTGAGGACCAGAAACGCCGGGTTGTGCATCTTGCCGAGGCACTCAGCATACCGCTGCACATTATAGATCTGAAGGTTCAATTCAAAAAACGAGTCCTCGATTATTTCACCGGAAGTTACTTTCAGGGCAGGACTCCCAACCCCTGCATGATCTGTAACCTCGAAATTAAGTTCGGCCTGTTCATGGATGCGATTCTCTCCTCCGGTATGGCCGCTGTGGCAACAGGTCATTACGCTAGCATCCACGAGGGTGACGGTGAATTTTTCCTGAAGCGTGGAACCGATGTGAAAAAAGACCAGTCATATTTTCTTTCGCGGCTGACCCAGCAGCAGCTTTCCCGGATTATGTTTCCACTCGGTTCAAGATCGAAAGAGGATATCTATCGTTTCGTTGAAAACAACGGCTACACCGATTTCAGGGGAGTGGAAAGCCAGGATATCTGTTTTCTTAAAAACAAACGGGTACGGGCTTTTCTTGAAGAGTATAAAACCGTCTCCATTCAGCCCGGAAATATCATCTCTGCTGATGGCTCGATACTCGGACGACACAAGGGTCTGCACTGCTATACTATCGGCCAGCGACGCGGTCTTGGCCTTCCAGATGCAACACCCTGGTATGTATGTTCTCTTGATCAGCAGAATAATACCCTGGTAGTCGGGAAAAACAGGGACCTGTTCTCTTCTGCGCTGACTGCCGACAATCCTCACTGGATCAACAGGGCGATGCCGGAAGAGAACCGGACGTACACGGTTAGAATCCGTTATTCCCATCCCGGAGCCGAGGCACGATTTACCTGGGTTTCAGGCGACTCTTTCAGGCTGGATTTTGATGAAGCGCAGCGGGCCATTGCTCCCGGACAGTATGCCGTGTTGTACGACGGCACCCGGGTTGTCGGCTCCGGCGAGATCGTTTCACGACACTGACCCTGTTATTATTTCAACCAAGACGTCATGAAAAAAATATTTATTGCCACACTGGGCTGCAAGGTGAACCAGTTTGAATCAGCCTCGATAACAAACAGTTTTGAAAATGCCGGCCTGGCAGCTGCGGAAACAATGGAAGAGGCCGATATTATCGTCATCAACACCTGTGCTGTAACCACAAAAGCAAGCGGACAATCGCGCCGCCTCATCAGCAAGGCAGCCCGGGTCAACAGACATGGCGTTATCGCCGTTACCGGCTGCCATGCCCAGCTTGCAGCTGAAGAAATAACAAAGACAGGCAGCCTGGCAGCAGAGCGTCTGGTCATAATCGGCAACGATCGCAAAGATTTGCTGGTCGCCCATATCCTTGAAGGAAAACATCAGGAAGATATGCCAAGCGATGACCTGCGTACACGATCCGCTGGGATCTCTATGCTGCCTGTCAGTCGCTTTGCCGGGCGCACCAGAGCGTATCTTCGCATACAGGACGGCTGCAACAGCTTCTGCAGCTATTGCATTGTCCCCTATACCCGTGGGCAAAGCCGAAGTCTGCCAGCAGACGAGGTGCTTGAACAGGCCGGGAAATACGCGGCGGCGGGCCACCATGAAATAGTTGTAACCGGCATACACGTCGGGCAATACGGAAGAGACCTGAACCAGACAGATGATATTGTCGCCATCATGGAGCGGCTCTGCACTGCCTTGCCGGAGATCAGGTTTCGCCTCTCATCGATCGAGCCACTTGAAATCAGTTCACCATTGCTCAGCCTGATGAAAAACTTAGACAATTTCATGCCCCATCTTCACATACCACTGCAAAGTGGTGACAGCCATATCCTCGCACGCATGAACAGGCGCTACACAAGTGATCAGTTCCTGGCGATTGTACAGAAATGCAGGGCAGAGCTGCCCGAGGCCGCTATCGGCATCGACGTGCTGGTCGGTTTTCCCGGCGAGTCGCCTGAGCATTTCAACAATACCCGGGAACTGCTTGAGCGAATCGACTTCAGTTATCTGCATGTGTTTCCCTATTCTAAAAGGCCGGGAACAAAAGCGGCAGGCTTTGCCGATCAGGTTTGTAAAAAAGTAAAGGCAGAACGGGTGGAGGCCCTGCGGTTTTTAAGTGAGAAAAATCGGCTGGCATTTTATACTGAGCATATCGGCACAACAAGAACGGTGCTTCTTGAAAATGAACGGGACCGTTCCGGGCTGTTGAAAGGATTCACCGACAACTATATTCCGGTTCTCATTGATGGTGCTGACACTCTGAAAAACAGGATCGTCAGGGTTGAGCTGGATTTTGTGACCGGTGATTCAGTACAAGCAAACCTCTTTGACAAACAATGAAAGGTGAAATAATTGCAATCGGTGATGAACTCACCTCCGGAAGAATACTAAACACGACCAGTGGCTTCGCGGCACGAAAGCTGTTTGACGCCGGGTACACCATTCATGCAATGAGCACCATCGGCGATACACCGGAGCTGATCGGCGAGGCGCTGCTGCGTGCAATCGGTCGTGTCGACTTCATTATCGTTACCGGCGGGCTTGGCTCAACCGACGATGACCTCACCAATGAAGCCGTCTCACAGGCACTGAACCGGCCGACAATTCCAAATTTGGAGATGCTTTTCCGGATCCGATCCCGCCTTAACAGTGAGAATGCGGCCCCGGATAACCAGCTGGAAAAGCTCGCCTGGCTGCCAAGCGGTGCGGAGGCTTTTAATCCGCAGTCACGGACAGCCGGCTATCAGTTGATCCATGAAAACACCCCCATCTATTTCCTGCCGGGTGTACCGGATGAAATGCAGCACCTGATGTCCGATGCGGTATTGCCGCGACTGGCCGCCTGGAAAGCAGGCTCACGCCTGCGTACCTGTCAGCGTATCTATAATATTTTTGGAATCCCGGAAACAGAGGTCAACCGGATCATAAAGACACTCGACATCCCTGTCGAGGTGAGCGTTGGTTATTATCCGGTTTTTCCTGATGTTCACCTCAGTGTCCTGGTCCGGGGCAGAAACAAAGCTGCCTCAACAAAGGCCTTTAACCACTCCTGCCATTTGATAGAAAAAGCGCTGGGAACTGCCATTTACGGCACCGATCGGGACAATATGGAAACGGTTGTCGGCACATTGCTGGGTGCCCACAAGCTCTACCTGTCGGTTGCCGAGTCCTGCAGCGGCGGGCTGATTTCTCACCGGATCACCAGCATTGCCGGCAGTTCTGCCTATTTTGCAGGGGGAGCCGTGACCTATTCCAACGAATTAAAACAGCATTTTCTAGGCGTCAGCAAGAGCCTGCTTGAAAAATACGGAGCAGTAAGTCCGGACGTCGCCAGAGCGATGGCGATCGGAATCAGAGAAAAGACCGGAACCGACATCGGGCTTTCCGTCACCGGTATCGCCGGGCCGGGCGGTGGTACGGCAGAAAAACCGGTAGGAACTGTTATTATCGGTATCAGCAACAGTGACAGCTGCACAGTTAAAGAGTATCATTTTGCAGGAACCAGGCACCGGATCCAGGCCTTGACCGCTCACACCGCGCTCAACAATCTGAGGCTTTACCTGCTGGATAAAGAGCGTGCCGGGAAATAATCCCAGAAACATGTCCTGAGACCGGAAGTTGCAGGTTAAATCTGCGTTGAGACTGAGCCCGTCACATTATAGGCAGTCTGGATTTTTGCCTGCTCGAGCCGTCCCAGGGTAACGGTAAGGGTGGCTTTTTCCGCCTGTGCCGTCTTGAACCAGTTGCCGATCTCCATCTCAAGGACTTCCTCTCCGACACCATGATTCAGGCTGCTGCTGCTCACCGGGTTATCAAGCCTGCCGGAATTTATAAATGTCCACTGGCTGTTCTTCTGCGATATGACGCCGGTGTGACCTCTTTTTTCGGTAGAAAACGAGAGAATCTGTCCGCTGTCAAGAAGCGGTTCAATTTCTTTGACCAGTGCCGCCGCCTCATGCTGCCAATTGCTGACATCTCTGTAGTTTCTGGTCATCACAAGAGATCCGGCCGCCTTGATGATACCTTCGCCGTTGAGATAGGCGTTGGGCGCCAGCCCCCGCTCAACCGCCATACGGGTAAGTTTTGAAAACAACCCGTCTTTTCCTGCGTAAGGGATATCCATCTGCCGCAACCCTTTCACCACCAATTCATAGCAGTTCATTTCATCGTAGGACCTTCCCAGATACTGCTGTACCGCCTCGCTCAGATTTGGTGCCGGGTGTCCCGCCGGGTTCACCGGGTGCATCGCCGGATAAAACGTTTCAGCTACAGCTGCAGGGACAGCAGGTGTGCGCACAGGAGCCGTATCGGGACCATCCCAGACAATTTCCATGGTTCTTACGTTGAAATAAATTTCAGTGCCGCCGGCAATACGATCAAACCCCTTATCCTTGTTTGCATCATATGCCAGAAGCTCCCAGGTATGCTCCCGAAGCTGTGAATGATTTTTCAAAAGGTGGGAAACCGTGGGATTGCTGTCGTCCAGGGTGCCGAGTTTAATCAACTCGCCACCAACCGTGGATGATGGTTGTTTCACCGATATACCATGTAACGCTTCTTTGCCGACGGCACCGGTCTTACTGAAAGCTTCCGTACTATGGCGCTGCGGCTGGTCGACTCTCCCATTGTTTGTGCCTGCGGTGTTGGAATCCGGGAACGGGTCAGGCCAGCTAAGGGCTGCAGTTTTGGGATTGTAGTAGATATTTGTCCCTGGTTTCAGTGCCGTATAATCTTTATTTCTATTCTCTTTTGAATAGATGATATCCCAGGTGGATCGACTCAATTCTCCATGCGCTTTCAGCAGTTCTGAAACTGTCGGGACGTCGGCGCTGATCGTACCGACAAGAACAACCGGTTCAACCGCTGTCATCTCATGCTTTTGAGGCTCGCCGGAATGCCCGGCAGTTGCCAGCAGATCTCTGAAAGAAGCTGAATTGTGCCCGGCGGGTGGAGACTGTCTCGCGATTACAGACATTGGAGCTGTAGCTGAATCATTTATTGTGTTCATATATCCGTCAACGAAAAAGAACCATTTATGATAGTTACAGATTTTTTTGCAATAATCGGACCACACTAACGATGAATGATTCAACCTGCCGGCTATCCGGTTTCATTCGTCCGCTGCGGGCTATACTTCAAACGCCACGGCATGCCGGAAGCCAGCACCGCTTGTCGTTTATAAATTGCAGCAGTTTCGTTGCCGGATCGATGACAGCAATAAAAGTCAAATATCTGACAGAGTTTCAGCAAATGTCCCTGAGAAAATCGAAGAAAAGACTCATCCTCTCAACTCCCCGCTTCTGGTATGTCATTCCTGCTAATCTCCAGTTCATCAACAACCGTCTCAATTGCTTTGAGACGGTCCCGTTTCCGATCAAGTGTATCCTGGAGAGCCTTTGTGTCGGTTCCTTCCGGACCCTGCTTCACTGTCTGTTCCAGACGCTCGATTTCATCTTTCAACAGCTGTTTTTCGTTCTCGATCTCCTCTGCTCTTTCAGCTTTATCAAAGGCGAGTTTTTCGGCAGAAGACGCAGGGCTTTCCGATACGGCAACGACCGGCACGGAGGGTATCAATTTTTCGCCGTCACGGAGCTGCCTCTGAGTCATAAAAGACGGCGACATGATCTCGATTCCCTTGCTGTGAAGCGTATCAAGGACACACCCGTAAAGACTCGAACGTACGGAAATCAGGCGCTTGGACTCCTCAAGAAATCCCGATACCCGGTAGGTAACTGAGAAATTACCCAGGTCCATAATGTGGACGAAGGGCTCTTCGAGGCCGCAGGTTCGTGCCGCCTCCAGGAGTAACGACTCAACCTGCGTGTGATCGGCATCATATCCCAACGACAGTGATGCGGAGATGATGGTCCCTGAACTGCGGATCGTTGTCACGGGATTATTGATGCAATAGGTGTTTGGCAGGGCGATCAGTTCCCGGGTTTCCGTCTGGATTTCCGTATCAAAAAGCCCTCGCTCCGACACTCTGCCGAAATGCTCACCGATACGAATGAAATCCCCGAGCTTGAAAGGCTTTGTCATTCGCAACAGCACACCTGCCATAAGATTGGAAATAATCGTGGTCGAAGAAAACGCCAGAACCCCGGATATGACAATGCCAATGAGCCCGATCAACTGATTTCGCGAACTCTCGCTGACCGGCAAAACAAGAATCGAGACGAGAACCCCGAGAAGCGTGAGGCCGAGCATGATGAGCTGACGGGGGAACTTGCGCTCATTTCCGAAATCAGGGTACCGACTGATGAGCAGCCACTGCGCCGCCCAGAGGATGCCGATCAACGCTGCAACAATTCCCGCGAAAGGAGCAAACGAAATGAGTGATTCAAGCATAAGGAGACCTTCAATAGTTTAAAACGGACAAGAGATCGATTTGAATGGTCAGTGACCTGCCTCAGTTAAGACAATTGTCAGATCGTTATGGCATAGTATCCTAACAACAGGGTACTGACAACCATTGTTACACCCCTGCTGCTTAGTAGCTATATACCTGGAAGGAGAAACCGGTCGCTGTGAATATATGCAGCACAGTCTGGTACGGGTTTTAGTCCGAAGCATCATCACAATTCAAAAGTTAGGTTGAACGGGAGGTCGCGACATGTTAAAGATAATCGGTCGCTGGATGTGACGGAAACAGCTGATCAAAAACGGATCAAACCGCCACCGTCTCCGGCACTATAGCCACTGTACAAGCCAGGGTATCGTCGTATAATAACGACAATAACAGGACAGAGCAGAACATGTTCTGCAGACATTTTCATATCGGCGGATCAGGTAATCACGATATTTGATGAATCCGTAAAAATTCGAAAGTAACCATTGGATGGCTAGGCACAAAAGTTTGATGTGCGAAGCGTGCTGGTGCCGGCCAAGCAGAGGCGTACGCATGGTACGTCGAGCATTGGTCGTGCCCGCCACAACGAAGTAGATCGAACTTTTTGCGACGCCATCATATTTCAATGAACCCCCAGAGACAGGAGTAGTTTATGTCGACAACAGAGAAAAATAAAATCAGCAGTGTTGATAATGCGCTGAGCCAGATCCAGCGTCAATTCGGCAAAGGGTCAATCATGCGCCTTGGTTCCCAGGAAGCGGAGAAGATTCCGGCGATTCCTACCGGGTCCCTGAGCCTTGACATCGCCCTTGGCGTTGGAGGATTTCCCCGAGGGCGAATGACCGAGATATACGGTCCGGAGTCAAGTGGAAAGACGACACTTGCGCTCCATGTTATTGCAGAAGCTCAAAAACGTGGGGGGACCGCCGCCTTTATCGACGCAGAGCATGCCCTTGATACCAATTACGCTGAACGGCTTGGTGTAGATATTGACAACCTTCTCGTCTCACAACCTGATTTTGGTGAGCAGGCACTTGAAATTGCAGAGATTCTCATCCGTTCCGGAGGGGTTGACATTATTGTTATCGACTCGGTTGCCGCGCTGGTACCACGAGCCGAAATTGACGGCAATGTCGGTGATTCCCACGTCGGCCTGCAGGCCCGTTTAATGTCACAGGCCATGAGAAAATTCACCGGCGTTCTCAACCGCTCAAATACCGTGCTTGTCTTCATCAATCAGATCAGGATGAAAATCGGCGTGATGTTCGGCAACCCGGAAACCACAACCGGTGGAAACGCCCTCAAATTTTATTCATCTCTGCGCCTCGACATCAGGAGAATCGGCCAGATAAAAGATGGCCAGGACGTGATCGGTAACCGGACCAAGGTAAAGGTGGTCAAGAACAAGGTAGCCCCCCCATTTAAGATCTGTGAATTCGATATTATTTATGGGGAAGGAATTTCAGCAGAAGGCGATATCCTTGATCTCGCCGTTGAACAGGAGATCGTAGATAAAAGCGGGGCCTGGTACAGCTATCGTGACGAACGTATCGGCCAGGGCCGCGAGAACGCCAAGAGCTTCCTTGCCGACCACCCCGAAATGCTCCGTGAAATCGAAAATAACGTCAGGCTGGGATTTGGTTTAAAGAGTTTGCCGGCTGAAGAAAAAGTTGACAAGGAATAACCCCTTTTCCCTGCCGGCACCCCCCGGTGTTCTCCGGCTCCTTTTTCACGGGGCTGGAGCAGTGAAGAACGTTCTGATGAAATGATGACCAGGATTGAGTGGACATGAGCCCGAAAACCAGAAAAAATAGCTATGATGTGATCATCGTCGGCGGCGGGCCGGCCGGACTCTTCGGAGCCTATTATCTTGCCGAATACTCGAACCTGGACGTACTGGTTATTGACAAAGGCAAAGAAAGTCTGAAAAGAAAATGCCCCATAAAGGATAAGGGGTGCATCAAGTGTAAACCGTGCAATATTCTTTGCGGAATTGGTGGGGCGGGTCTTTTTTCCGATGGGAAATTGAATTTCATCCACAAGCTTGGAAAAACCGACCTTACCCAGTTCATGGATGAAACCGAGGCCAGAGCGCTCATAGATGAGACCGAGACAATTTTCAATCGTTTCGGCATGGACGGGAAAGTATTTCCGACCGATCTCAATCAGGCACATCAGATCAGGAAAGAAGCTCGAAAATGCGGCATCGATCTGCTCATCATCAAGCAGAAACACCTCGGCAGCGATAATCTTCCCAATCATATTGCCGCCATGGCCGACTACATCAGAGACAAAGGGGTTACCTTTCATCATTCTGAAGAAGTTATCGACCTGATCGTTACAAAAGGCAGGGTTGCCGGTCTGCGGACAAACCGGGGTGACTATTCCAGTAATAATATCATTATGGCACCGGGGCGGGTCGGAGCCGAATGGATCGGTACCCTTGCCCGGAAAAATGGAATCGATGTTTCCCAGCGGGGAATTGAAGTCGGTGTCAGAGTAGAAGTTCACAACGAGATCATGCAGGATCTCTGCTCGGTAATCTATGATCCGACCTTTTTCATCAGAACCAATCGCTACGATGACCAGACGAGAACATTCTGTACAAACTTCGGCGGCTTTGTTGCCCTTGAAAATTATCAGGACTTCGTCTGCGTAAACGGGCATGCCTATATGGACAGGAAAAGCAACAATACAAATTTCGCTTTTCTCTCCAAGGTCGTTCTCACCGACCCGGTCGAAGACAACCAGGCCTACGGCGAATCTATCGGCAAACTGGCAACACTGATAGGAGGCGGCAAACCGACACTGCAGCGTTACGGTGATTTAAAACGGGGCAGGCGCTCCACCTGGAACCGGGTAAGAAACAGCTATATAGAGCCAACCCTCAAAAATGTGACCTGTGGCGATATTGCCATGGCGCTCCCGGAACGAATCCTTACAAACCTGGTCGATGGCCTCGACCAGCTCAATCAGGTTGTCCCGGGGGTTGCAAATGACGAAACGCTGCTCTATGCCCCCGAAATCAAATTCTTTGCCACCCAGGTCGACACCGATAATCACCTGGAAACCGCCATCAAAGGGTTGTACATGGCAGGTGACGGACCCGGTGTAGCCGGCAATATCGTCTCTGCAACGGCAACGGCACTGATACCTGCAAAAAAAATTATTGCAACAGCATCCTCAACAGCGCCAAAAGGTGTTAAAAAGAGATGAACCATCTGTTCAAATTGAGTACTTTTTTATTTTTTCAGCATACGGGAAGGTATCTGTTGACATGAAATTCAATCTGGTATAATCGTTCTCAAAAGAGAATGATTATCAGTAAACCACCCAAAAACACTTAAGATGGAGGAAGTTATGCAGAAATGGGAATGTCCTTGCGGCTATATCTATGATCCGAAGGAAGGTGATTACGCGAATGGAGTCGACCCTGATACAGCCTGGGAAGACGTGCCTGCTGACTGGGTATGCCCCTTGTGTGGTGCCGAAAAAGACGCATTCTGGAAATACGACGAGTAGGTACTGCCTGTTCAGAAGAGCTGCACGGTAGTTTTCTTAACACCGGCAGCTCTTCTTCCACTGCTGATTCCAGCACTCCGCTCCATTCACCCCACACATCATCAAGGACACTGCTGCAGCCCGACTGTTTTTCGAGGTACGGGGCGTGTGATCCGACTATCTAGAAATGTGGCGATTCAGCTGCTTTCTGTTATACTGTTTCCTGCTTTACCGTTCGCTGCTATCCGTTACATCGGTGACGGAGTCCAGACTGATTTGTGAACTTTCAGCTTTTGAGCATATACGGCGATGCTGCACCATATGCTTTAAGTCATTTTTTTGACAGGCAAAGAGACAAGAATACAAGACAGGTAGATGTGAAAGAAGAGCAGACGGATGTACGCGTACTTATCATCTACTTCAGCCTCAGCGGCCAGAGTCGCGGCCTGGTCAACCTGTTTGCCTCGGGGCTGAAGGAAGAAGGGGTTCAGGTGGTCGTTGAACAGCTGAGAGCGCAACGGAAGATATCGTTCCCATTTAAAAACCTGCTGCACACCCTGTTGATGATGCTCACCACATTCCTGCGCTTTCGGACCCCGATTGAAGAACTCCAGCCCAGATGTTTTATACCCTATGACCTTATTGTACTTTCAGGCCCGACCTGGTCCTATAACCCCAGCGGACCTGTACTGAGCCTGCTGGACAGAGACGGTCGCAAGCTCTTTAGCGGCAGGCAGGTACTTCCTCTTATTTCCTGCCGTGGCTTTTACCGTCTTCACGACTTTCTGCTGCGTTTGCAACTTTCACGCCTCGGCGCTGAACTTCACGAAAGCCTGATCTTTGCTCACCCAGTTCCCGAACCCTGGCGCACCATCGGCGTCTTGCTCAAGTCATCCGGATACTGCCCGGAAAAAATGAAATACCTCGGCACCCGTTTCCCGCACTTCGGTCACACCGTCAACCAGCTCCACCAGGCACGGATCCGCGGCAGGCAAACCGGCTTAAAACTCAGAGCAGCAAGAAGACAGAACGAATCTAGATAAAAAGCGTGTCATACATCTCCTGGTTAAAACCGATGTAGAGTGATGTTCCTTTCCGCAGTGCCGGTGCTCTGAGGTTGCCGGTCCGCCCCGTGGCCTTTGCTGTAAGTTCCTCCCTGGTACTACTGTCAGGTACGTACTTCAGGGTTTTCCGACCGCTTGCCACATACACCGTGTCTGCCGCAGAGAGAACTGACCAGACATCCGCACCGCCTATAGTTTCTTTTCCGGCATCTTTTTCTTCTCTCACGTCAACACCGGATCGTTTAAAAACCTCCCAGGCTTTTTTACACGAAGTTCAGCCTTTCCGCATATATGCCCATTCAACTATCATATCAAACCTCCTTGAATCTATACATGTTGTCTGTAGGCGGTAAAAAAAATCATATGTTTGGTATTGAAGGCAGCACGCTGCCGTATCCAGAGAACAGCCAATTATTTATTTTTCTTTTTTTTCCCGGCTTTCTTTACCGTTTTATTTTTCGATGTCACCTCACAGCCTTTGCAATAACTTTTGTCAGCCTTACACGTCTTGTCACCTGCAGTGATAGGGCAGCTGCTGCAGTGTTTTCCTTTTTTTTCGTATTTGCCACAACATTTTTTTTTGACCTTTTTCTCATTACCCATACACGAGACCTCATCGATATTTTGACGGTAAAATAGCCGTATCCACCTTGCAAAGTTATTTGTAACACACTCCTGCCGGTTGTTCGGAGCAAACGGGAATTTTTCAAGACTGACATAGACCTCACGGTCTCCGGAAGAAGAACTGATGATATATCTTAATAATTATTATTATCCCTGAAATCAATACGGATAATGGTCAGAGCGGAGCCATCGACAGATGCCTGGGAAGACAGGTTTTCTTCGGCTGTTAAAAATTCCCCGTACCTGAACAGACGGTGAGAACGACCATGACTGAAAACATCAAAATATTGAGGATGATGAAAAGAAACCGGTATGAGGTATGACGTGCGAGTCCAAGCTGGTACGAATAAAAAAACAGAAACAAGAGGCTTCCAAAGCTGATAATTGCCGTACCCGCCTGTGACAGGTCGACAAGCAGCAGGATAATGACATGCAGAATGATGACAAGGGCAAGAATCCAGACAATGGATATGAATTTCAGTGATGCTGCCGGTATGATTTTCAAAAGACTCGGACTGTCGCCTGAACAATAGTCCTGCTGATTATCAAGGACTACAAGCCAGAAATGCGGGATCTGCCAGACGAGAAAAAGACTCATCACCGCAATGATAAACGTGGAACCATAAAAACCGCCCCCTGCCAGCCAGCCGATATACGGTGGAAGAGCTCCGCAGAAAGCTCCTGGAATAATCGCCCAGACACTCCTGTGTTTCAGTGGCGTATAGATGAAATTATAGAGAAAAACAGCGCTTATCCCGGCAAGTAACGGCCCCAGAGAAGAAAAACAGGCCCAGAGAACCAAAAAACCAGCGGCCAGCAGCAGGCGTGCCTGCAGCAAGCCAGCCTGCCTGGAAATCAATCCCCGGGCCAGCGGTCTTCCCCTGGTCCTTCCCATAGATAGATCTGTAAGCCGCTCCTGGACACTGTTTAGACTCGCCGCTCCGGCCGCCAGGAACAGGACCCCGAAAAAAACAAACCCTCCGGGTTCAAGGGACCGGGAGGGAACCATAAGGTAGCCAAAAAAGGCAGAAAAGGCGACCAGCAGACAGAGCGGGACTTTGGCGATCTGCAGATGATACCTGACAAGGGTCCACATACCCGCTGGTAAAAAAGCAGATGTTGGTTTGTCGATGAACGTCACTCCTCCTGTTCGAGCCAGGTATTGTATTGATCCTCAGGAACAATTTTAAGCGTAGCAACCATATAGGCATGGTCGACCCCGCAGAACTCGGTACAGAGGATATCATACTCGCCAAGTTTATCGGCGTTGAACCAGGCATAGGTTGTCATGCCCCTGACCGCATCAACCTTGATTCGATAGGCCGGGATGTAGAAGCTATGCAGCACATCCCAGGAGGTGATATTGAGTTTGACCGGTTTACCCAGCGGAACAACAAGCTCATTCTCGGTTTCCTTGTCATTTTCATAGAGGAATATCCACGAGTACATCTGCCCAGCCACCTCAATCTCAAGAGCTCCTTCAGGAACTTCCCGAAGACCGAGGTATGATTGCCAGCCGACATAGAACATGGTAAGGGCTATGACGGTCGGGATGGCGGTCCAGACAACCTCGAGATTGAGATTATCCCTGATATCGGCGGGTTCAGGATTCTTGCTGCGCCGATACTTGATCGCGAAAACAATCATCACCACCGTAATTCCCACCAGCAGGATAAAGGAAAACCCAAGAATATACCAGAAAGCCAGATCTACGCCTTTAACAGGATCCATACCATCTCACTCACGTTTTACGTCTAGCGGAACGCCACGTCCCAGAAAGTAAAGCTAATCATTAAGGCCACGACAAGAACGGTACTGATGAAAGAGACCTTGATGGCCAGCCCTTCATACTTGATATGCATGAAAAACAGCAGGACCAGTGTCGCCTTGCTGGAGGCCACGAACAGGGCAATCGGTACATTGAGAAACCCCCAGTCAACATAAGAGACCGCAACCGTAACGCCTGTCAGCAGGATCAGTGCACCAAGAATCAGACCGAGGAATCGATAACTCAACTGGTGTTCACTTTCATGCTCATTCACGATGTTATTCTCCATGGTAATCTAAAGAACCAGATAAAAAAGAGGGAAAACAAAAATCCAGATAAGGTCGACCAGATGCCAGTACAAACCACTGTTTTCCAGCATGGCAAAGCGCTCCCGGGTCACCTTGTTCCTGATGACAAGCACGAGGCTGATGGCAAGCAGGATCATGCCGATAATGACGTGTATTCCATGCAGCCCGGTTATCGTGTAGTAAAGTCCAAAAAAGATGTTAAGCCCCGGTTCTCCGTCGAGCAGTGTATCAGAATTTGGGTAGAGCCCATGATGAAATTTGGCACTCCATTCAAAATACTTGTTGATCAGAAAAACAACGCCGCAGGAAAATGAAAAAATCAGCAGCCAGATCGCCTGTTTTTTCTTGTCTCTTTGTATCGCTGTTATTGAGGCGGCCACAGTGAAACTGCTGATCAGCAGGACCAGGGTGTTGGCAGTACCGAAAATACGGTTGAGTTCCTGGCCGCCGGCAGCAAAACTTTCCGCATGATTGTAGAAGTATACGGCATAGAGTACAAAGAGACCGCCGAAAAGGATTAACTCGGAATAGAGAAATATCCACATTCCGATCTTCACACCAGTTTTATCGATTGTTTTTTCCATTCCCGCGTCCTTATTGACTGCTTTTCACCGCACGCTTTAAAACATCTGAGAAATCGTACGGATAGTCCTTCACTTGCGGTTCTGTAACAAAATTGTGAAGTGGCGGCGGAGAGGGTATCGACCACTCGAGTGTCGTTGCACCCCACGGGTCATCAGCCGCCGTTGCCCCTTTTTTGAAACTGATCCAGAGATTGATAAACATCAACATGATACCGAACACCATCAGAAATCCACCGAAGCCGGCCAGAAAGTTTCCTGTTTCATACTGGGGCAGATAGTCGAAATATCGTCTCGGCATACCCTGCATACCCAGAACAAACATTGGTATGTAGTGAAAGATAAAGCCTACCGTCGCCAGTACAGTCCCGATATAGGCCCGCTTGAAGTTGTACATGACACCGAACATTTTCGGCCACCAGTAGTGCAGTGCCGCGAAAAAGGCGAATCCGGTACCGCCGAACATGGTGAAGTGAAAATGGGCGACGATGAACTGGGTATCATGAACATGGATGTCTGTTCCTGCGGCCCCTATTACCAGGCCGGTCAAGCCCCCGACAGTAAAAAGATAAATAAATACCAGCGACAGCAGCAGCGGTGGTGTCATCAGGATAGAGCCGCGGTACATGGTGGAGAGCCAGGAAAACACCTTTACCGCACTGGGGATTGCAACCAGGTAGGTAAGCAGTGAGAAAACAAATACCGACACATCGCTCATCCCGCTGGTGTACATGTGATGTGCCCAGACCAGCGAACCGGCGATGGCGATAGCCATCGAGGAAATAACAATACCCTTGTAACCGAAAATCGCCTTCCTGGAAAAGACCGGAATGATTTCAGAGATAACGCCCATGCCCGGCAGGATCATGATATAAACTGCAGGATGGGAATACATCCAGAACAGGTGCTGGTACAACAGCGGGTCTCCACCCTTGTCCGGGTCAAAAAGGCCGATATTGAGAAAACGTTCCAGAATAACAAGGATCAGGGTAATGGAAATTACCGGAGTTGCCAGGATCTGGACCCAGGCGGTGGCATAGAGAGACCAGGTAAAAAGGGGAATCTGCAGCCAGCCCATCCCTTTTACCCGCATGCGGTGAACGGTGGTGACGAAATTGAGACCGGTCAGCATCGAGGACATACCGAGAATAAATGCCGCCGTGACAGTCATGGAAACATTACTCTCGGTACCGACACTGAACGGCACATAAAATGTCCAGCCTGTGTCGGCAAACCCCTCTCCCCCGAACAATGAAATAATCGCAAACAATCCGCCGATCATGAAGAGATACCAGGAGAAAAGGTTCAGCCGTGGAAAAAAGACATCGTCCGCCCCGATCTGGATCGGTAGAAAAAAGTTACCGAAAATTGCCGGGATTGCCGGGATCATGAACAGAAAGATCATGATCACGCCATGCAGCGTAAAGGTTGAGTTATAGGTCTGCGCCGACATGATGGTCTCCCCCATCCCCATCAGTTCCGTACGCAGCGCCAGGCCGAGGAAGAGGCCGAGCACGACCCAGAAGAAAACTGCCCAGAGATACATCAGCCCAAGGCGCTTGTGGTCATGCGTCAGCAGCCAGGCCTTTATTCCAGTCAGACCCGCCGGAGACGGGGTATCATAAAACGAATGTTGTACTGTCATGTCTCGTATCCATTCAGGGTTTTCCTTCTCCGTTGCCTGCAGCGCCTTTTCGATTAAGAAATTTCATGAAAAAGAGTGCTGTGAGGGCAGCAAAAACGATCAGGACCAGTATCTTGACCGCCTGGAAGAGGGTTTTGTTCTTATCGGGGTCGTAGTTAAAACAGAAATTGAGCAGCCGTTTGACCGACAGGGCCGGGACGCCGCTCTTGGCTTCAGCCAGTGCCATTTCAACGTCACCGGGAATAAATGTCCCGTAAACATATTTTATCACCATGCCGTTTTCGGCAACGGTAACCAGCGCAGATGGGTGAATGAAGGTGCCGTCCTCGAGTGGTTTGAACGTGTAGCCGATTTCATCGAGTACCCTGGCAATGTTTTCTTTTGAGCCGGTGATAAAACTCCACTGGTCGACCGGAAAACCGTCATAAAGGAGGTTAAGATAATTGGCTTTCGCATCCCGGGCATCCTTCGGGGTATCCCGCTCATTAAAACTCAGCGCAATAGCCCGATAGTCTTTTCCCGCCGTCATCTTCATCCGGTTCATTGCCGCTGCAAGATTGGCAAGATTGGTGCTGCAGCTGTTCGGGCAGTAAAAATAAATCGGCAGGAGTATCGTCGGCTTGTCAATCAGGCTGCCAAGCGTCACCCGCTCCCCGTTTTCATCGATAAAATCGGTATCAAGCGGTAACAGCACGCCGGTCTGCTCGTCAACCCAGATTTTACCCCCGGAGCCTCCAGCATCAGTTTCTGCGTCCTGCTGTGCAGTTAGATGTACCGGCAGAAACAGGCAGCATAAAACAGTAATTACAAGCAATTTTTTTCTGATATCCACGAGATATCACATCACCTGATAACTATTTTGAAGCGCCGGTAGCGAGGTTTACGGTCATTGTCTTTTTAAACCTGTGTCTGGGCTTCAGGCTGTCTCGATCAGGACCATAAGCAAGCAGCAGAATGGTGTCACCATCAGCTGTCAGGGCACCGTCCAGCTTATCACCGGAATTCATCGGCATGGTAAATTCGATGGTTGTCATGCCGTTTTCTTCTGCCCCGCCGACCAGGGTTACATCGTCACTGCCGCCCTCTTTGCTGTCGGCATCATGGGCTGTGGCCCTGGTGCCGAAATGATCGGCGATTTCCGCTTTTCCGTCTTTTACATAGCCGATGATAAAATTAGCATCCTGCATCTTCTTGCTCGGGTTAAAACCGACGCCGACCCACCCTTCTGTTTTTGCAGACATCCTGCCATGCAGCGTGTCTCCATCAACCTTCCAGGAAAATGTCATATCCTTGACTGTCAACTCATGGTCATATGAAGCCGCGAACAGCGTCGTGGCTGAAAAACAGGCAAACAGGCTTATCAGTACTGCAATCGTAATCTTCTTCATTGAAACAATTCCTCCTCTTTTGAAATTACCGGTATCGCCAGAATTAAGCAGGCAAAACATAATAAAAGACACTGCAATTCATCTTAAATACCCTTGAATGATAATCATATTAAAAATCAGAACAATAGCGTATTGACACTTACTGGAATATTGTTATCATGGTGTCCAGTAATAATAATCATTACTAGCTAGGTCAAGCGCTTTACATTCTTGATGCTCATTATCATTAAGCATTGTAATATACTCATTAACTCCATATAATTGCCAGACATTATCTTTGAAACGCATTTGTTTATGAAGGCAGTGCCCCCGCAAGCATTATATTACAGGGGATTATCAACGGTAACACTATACCTGCGACACGTTGTTCGCTTACACTAAAACCAGGAGGACAGACAATGGCTGAAAGACTTGAAGTGTATAAATGCAATATCTGCAACAATATCGTGGAAGTTTTAACAGGAGGAGCCGGAGCACTTGTTTGCTGTGGACAGGACATGGTCAATATGAAGGAAAATACCGTCGATGCTGCCCAGGAAAAACATGTTCCGGTCGCCACCAGGGTTAATGGCGGCTGGGAAGTGATCGTCGGCTCCGTTCCACACCCGATGGAAGAAAAACATTTTATCGAGTGGATCGAGCTCAACGCTAATGGTACCAGCTATAAAGTTTTCCTGAAGCCCGGTCAGGAGCCAAAAGCATTTTTCCCTGTTGATGCGGCAGACGTGACCGTCAGGGAATACTGTAACCTACACGGACTCTGGAAGGTCTGAGCAGTTCCATAAATTCATTGAAGGCAGGCAGTCGCGTGTATGCCTGCCTTCAACTCAAAAACCAGATGCGCCCTGAAAGATAAGAACATCGTTGATCATTTATCCTGATTCCTTATTCAGGTGTTGCTACAAGAGATAATTCTTTATTACTGCCCAGCTCTTGAGTTTTTCCCTGTAGTTCAAAGATGCCATCGCCGGGCTCGTTGACGGCAGTCTCACCAGCTGTTTTGACTCAAGCAGATCTGCCGATACCGGCACAACCCGTTTCCTGAACTCCTGTTCCGCTTTCGCACCGTTAAAAAAAATGACCTCAATCATTTGATATTTATGAAAAAATGTTTTGAAGTCATTAATCACAATTGATGGCGATTCAATTTTCGCATCGAGACTGCCGACCCGGCTGCAGCTGTAGAGAACATCCCACAGGGCTATCCCCGCCTGCTGCACAGCAGAAGCCCGTCCCTCATATTCCAGGGTACGCTCAAACCCGACAATGTCAGCAACAATATCCCAAAATGCATTTCGCGGATGCGCATAGTATTCCCGTTTTTCAAGTGATGTGACCCCCGGGTAAGAGCCAAGAATAAGGAGCCGCGCCTCTGGCGAAGCAAGGGGAGCAAAACAGTGATCAGCACGCATGCTGCCTTTGCTGCTGGCATCCATTTTTTCTACCATCTCTTCGCTCCTTCTAAGGCCCGGGGGTTGCTCCGGAAAATAATGGAAAGCGGATATTCACCAGTTAACAAGGCTCTTTCACGGCTCTGCCGGAAGAATCAGCCGCTCCACTGAAAAATGCTGAAAAAGACTTATTCTGTCAACAGATTATCAGGCGATAAAAACTACCCACCTCAGAGAAGGATGAAAAATGGCTATAAATTATCGAATCGAGCAGGACTCCATGGGACAGGTCAGGGTTCCCTCCCAGGCATTTTACGGGGCACAGACCCAACGGGCGCTGAACAATTTCACCATATCGAGTGAACCGATGCCTGAACCATTTATCAGGGCGGTACTGACGATAAAAATTGCTGCAGCCATAACAAACGGCAGGCTGAAGCTCCTTGACTCCAAGAAAGCCGAAGCCATTGCCGACAGTGGTTCCTGGCTGCTGGACAATGGCCTGGATAACCATTTTCCGGTCCCTGTACTGCAGACAGGTTCGGGGACAAGCACCAACATGAATGTCAATGAAGTGCTCAGTTTCCTTGCCGCAAAACGGGGTGTTACTGTTTCAGCCAATGATGATGTGAATATGGGACAGAGTTCAAATGACGTTATTCCCTCGGCACTCAACATTGCAGCGGCGGTAGTGATTAAGAATCGCACCATCGGTTCCCTGCAGTCGCTTGCCTTGATAATCCGCGAGAAAGCCCGAAAATATCAGTCGGTGATAAAGACAGGAAGAACGCATCTGATGGATGCATTGCCGATCAGGCTGAGCCATGAGCTTGAAAGCTGGGCGGCCATGATCGATGACTGTATCGCACGGCTTGAAGAAACCATCTCCAGGCTGGTACAATTGCCGCTCGGTGGCACCGCTGTGGGAAGCGGTGTCAATTGCCACCCGGATTTCAGCGAACGGGCGCTTGCCGAACTGAGCCGGATTCACGGTCTCCAGTTTCGACAGATGGCATCAAAATTCAAGGGAATAAGCAGCATTGACACGCCTCTTGAGGCGTCCGGTGCATTAAAGACAACAGCCTGCTGTTTGATGAAAATTGCCAACGATCTGCGCTGGATGAACTCGGGCCCAGGAGCCGGTCTCCATGAAATCACCCTTCCTCCGCTGCAGCCGGGTTCCTCAATAATGCCTGATAAAATTAATCCAATCATCCCCGAGGCTGTCTGCATGGCGGCAGCCCAGGTGATCGGGAACGACACGACGATTACCGTTGCGGCCCAGTCCGGAAACTTTCAGTTGAACACCATGCTGCCGATAACAGCAGCGCGGCTGATTGAAAGCTGTGAACTGATTGGCGGTGCCGCGGAAAACCTTGGTAATAAAGCGATTAAAGACATGCAGGTACACCGTCAGGCAATGGAGTCGCCGCTTCATAAAAACCCGGTACTTGTTACGGCATTGACCCCGCACATCGGCTATCTGCAAGCCGCTGCCATTGCCAAGAAAGCTCGGCAGGAAGGGAAGACAATTCTTGCCGCAGCGGCAGAGGAAACTT
Source organism: Desulfocapsaceae bacterium (assembly GCA_963675545.2). Classification (GTDB taxonomy): domain Bacteria; phylum Desulfobacterota; class Desulfobulbia; order Desulfobulbales; family Desulfocapsaceae; genus MADRE3. The sequence goes on along the minus strand of CAXXRX010000002.1, from coordinate 3,678,722 downwards.
CGATTGCCTATGAGAGGCTGGTCAAATTGCTGGATCCTGAGCATGTAGCAGACGGAAATGCTGCTTCCTGAGGCAGATCAGGATCATGCCTGATTTCTGAAACAAGCACTTTTCCCCTATCAGCTTTTCTTCTTTCTGAACGGTCTTGGCCTATAGTCATAGAGCTTTCTGATATAAAAACGGGAAACCTCCTGACCATCTTTTCTTGTATAAATCGTGGAAATTGGATCTTCGCCTTTTACACGTTTCTGGAAATACGCTGACTCAACCCGAGTTCTGCTCGAGCCAACCACGATAATGTTGCGTCCTCTGTAATCTTTGGGCTGCGCCCAATAACTGTACATCAGAGCGTTCCAGCCGAAAAAATGCCAGCCCAGCGTCTCCTCAATTCCCCTGGACCAGTTTCCTGAGGAGGCATCACTCCCATTTTTGGTTCTGTAAAAGGCGAGACCGCTGGAAATCTGGTACGGGTTCATGCCGATGACGACAGGTCGATTCCCTGTCTCCTGCTCGACTTGGTTGACAATCTGCTCGATGTCCTCTGACAATGCGCCCCACCCGGTCAAAAACGGGCCGGGTAGATGGGGAACTCCGGGTAAACCCAGCGTTGCATAGTGCATTGCGATTGAAAACCCAAGCGCAAGAACGAGCATGGTCGGCATCCATAGCCGCTGGATAATCCGTAATGTCATACTTTTTGAAAATCTCGACACTCCCATGAGGGTAAAGCCTAAAAACGGCAACAAAGCGAGCCATAACGGTGCGGTCCAGTTGAGTTTGACCTCCCGCGAAAAACTAAACAACAGGAAAACAAGCAGCGGAAAGGCGATCATCAGCAGAAGAAAGCCATAGGTACGGTTGATCCCCTCTTTGCCGTTCAGCAGATTGCCATTATCTGCTGCGCCTTTTAAAAAGCGATTTCCTCTGAAAAGAAAATAAAACAGTCCCATAACTCCGGCGGGGGTCAGGATAAGCAGGATATAGCCGGCGAGGCGATGGGTCGTGAAAAACACCTTGCCGGTAACACGTCGTTCGCCCTGGAAGAGAAATGAAGCCCACTCGTTCTGAAAATTCCAGACAATAACCGGCAGGAAAATGATCAGTGCAATCAAGACGGCACGATACGGAGCCGGACTCAGAAACCAATTCCGTGCTCTTCGGTCAAAAAGCATAAAGCAGAGGATTGCAGGTCCGAGCAGGGCAATTGTATACTTCGATATCATTCCCAAACCCAGGCTCACCCCGACGCCATACCAGGCCCAGGCATCTTCTGTGATAAGTGCCCGGTAAAGAAAATATAACAACGCCGACCAGGCAGCAAGCAGCGGGGCGTCCGGTGTCATAATCATGCCTGCACCGAAATAAAACGGCAGCCAGGCGACAAGGGCTAAGACGCCAATTGCAGCAGTGCGGCCAAACAGTTCCGAGGCGAGTCGACTGCAGAAATACGCCGTTATGAACCAGCAGAAAAAACTGGCGATTCGGACGCCGAACTCATTTGTGCCGAACAATGTCGTACCAATCCATATCAGCGTTGCCGTCATCGGCGGGTGGTCAAGGTAACTCAGGGCAAAATGGTTTGAATAATTCCAGTAATAGGCTTCCTGCTCCATGAGTTCCGGCAGACCGAGATAAACCAGACGAAGCAGCACACCAAAACCAACCAGCCCGACGGCAGCCATTCTCAGCTTTACGCTGTTTTCCAGCTCTTCGTACCCGGAAAAGGCAAAAACAGCCATCAGGCAGACAAACAAAGTGACGGGAATCAGGGACGCAAAGAAGAAAGCACCGGTATCGTTTAATATGGAAATACCGCTGAACAGTTGGTAAATCCCTCCCTGAAGACTGATCCCGGCAATAAGTGACAGCAGTCCGGCAAGAAGCTGCCGCGGACGAATGTTCCGGGTACTGTCCGTTCCTTTCCAGAACCTGAACAACGCAAAACAGATAAGTGAGCAGCTCAGTGCCAGTGCGCAGATGTGTGACACAACCGGATTGTAATAGGCCTTCGTCAACAATGTATAGCTCAGGTTATCGATCAGAACTCCGAGGACTATAAGCGTCAGAAGTCTGGCCGTTGAAAATACTCCCGCAGCGAAGCCGCTCAATTGGACAACCTGTTTGAAGTATTCAAAGATAACCGTTTTGTTCATCTTTGAAAAACCTTCAAAGCGGTCATGAAAGACGATCGGGATTTCCTGGACAGACAACATGTCTCCGCCCTGGGCAAGGAGTTCAAAACCGATCTTGAAACCCGGTATATCATGGCGCAGCGTGCTGAGTCTTTGTTTCGAAACGGCAAAAAATCCTGCCATCGGGTCTTTGACGTCAGTGAAAAGGCAGGCCGGCAGGGATGCCAGTTTTGAAGCAATTTTTCTGGTTACCGGCCACTGCGGAGTCGCGCCGCCTTTTACGTAGCGGCTGCCGATCACCATGTCACAACTGCCGGCGAGCAATGGTTGTATCATCTCGGCTATTTTTTCGGGGGGATGGCTCAAATCAGCATCCATAACCAGGACATGATCGTGAGCCGCTGCTTTTGCACCAGCTACTACGGCATTTGCCAGTCCATCCCGGTCTTCCCGGCAAACAAGGGTCACCGGTTTCAATGCGGCCCACCTGCGAACACGCGACCGTGTCTCATCGGTAGAGCTGTCATCGACAACAACTATTTCCAAAGAGACATGTTCAGGTAATCCGGCTGCAAATATCCGTTCAAAAAGCGGATCAATATTATCTGCTTCATTAACCGTCGGAATAACAATCGAAACGCCTGACATAAATCCTTTACTCCTGATCGGGGCAGCCCTGGCGTGGGAAAACACGAGCTTCACCATACCCCGGTTTCTTTCATCGAATACGTTATAACTCCAGAAAAACAAAGAGCTGTCTTCCCGAAGAACAGGCTTGCCTCAGCAGAAGCTAACAACCTCTGGTTCAATAGCAAATAACTGCCTAATAATCAAACACTGCTTTGGAAATTGGACTTTATGACTGTAAATCCATCACTGAATACCTCAAAAGACCGTTCCTGCCGAGACAGAAATATTCCAGTTGCGTGGCACTGCTTTCGGCGCAAACACCCATGAACAGCACAATGTATCACCTTTTCTATCAATATCCCGTTTTAACTGTTAAAAATTGCGCAAATATTGAATATATATTATGTTGATTTGCAGACCTTAGATTCTGCTGCACAAATCAGGCAGCATTCAGTCTCATTTTACACGGAGGGGATAACAATGAAGAAACTGGCATTAACAGCCGGGGTAATTATCTCGGTCATGTACCTGGCAGGAACAGCTGCGGCCAATGAAAACGCCGACTGTGCTGCCTGCCACCAGGAAAAAAATCCGGGAATGTATCTTCAGTGGAAAGAATCCGCCCACGGGAAAAATGATGTCGGCTGCATCGATTGCCACGGAGCTGAAGAAGGTGACATTGACGCCTTCGAACACAACGGCGCCCTGGTTGCAACCCTTGTTACGCCGAATGACTGCGGCAAATGCCATGAACAGCAGGCCCAGGAGACAACAGACTCCTATCACGCCCATGCTGGAGAAATCCTGGAGTCCAACGACGCCTATCTCGCTCATGCTGCAGGCGGGCACCCAATTGCCATCGTTGGCTGCGAATCGTGTCACGGTGCCAAAGTAAAAATCGATGAAAATGCGCCAAACAAACTTTCCCCGGAAACTTGGCCGAACAGCGGCATTGGACGATTGAACCCCGATGGTTCCAAAGGTGCCTGCAATGCCTGTCACTCCAGACACTCGTTCTCCAAATACCAGGCCCGGCAGCCTGAAAACTGCGGGAAGTGCCATCTTGGCCCCGATCATCCCCAGAAAGAAATTTACGAGGAATCAAAACACGGTATCGCCTACTATGGTTACAAGGACAAGCTGAACCTTGCAAAAGACGAATGGATCGTTGGCAAAGACTATTACGATGCACCGACATGTACCACCTGCCACATGTCTGCTACCAGCAACCAGCCAGTTACCCATGATGTTGGAGATCGCATTTCCTGGACCTTGCGGCCACCGATCTCAAAATACAAAGACAATGCCGTAATGAAGCGATCGGCAATGCAGGATGTCTGCCTCAACTGTCACCAGCAGGCTTTTATCGACGGGCACTATTACCAATATGACGCACTTGTCAAACTCTACAATGACAAATTTGCAAAACCGGCAACCGAGATCATGAAACTGGTTAAAACGAAAAATCTTCTTGAAAACAAGGCCTCATTTTCAAACGATCTCGAGTGGGAATACTGGGAGCTCTGGCACCACGAAGGACGCCGGGCACGCATGGGCGCTGCAATGATGGGTCCTGACTATGCGTGGTGGCATGGAATTTATGATGTCGCTCACAACTTCTACTTCAAGTTTATTCCTGAAGCGCGCCACTATGATGATCCGGAAGTAAATGCATACATCGACAATCTCTTTGCCAATGACCCGATGCACCAGTGGTTCAACACCAATACCGGCGACATAAAAAGCGCCATTAAAAGCGGTGAATTCCAGAAAATTTATTCTGATCTCTTCACCCAGGATATCAAATAATCATCGTTGCGTACCCTGGCAGAAGGGGAGACTTCTCCCCTTCTGCCTTCATTGAACCTGCTTTGTTTATTCATTTGATTCTCTCCCCTGATACCTGCGCATTCAATTCAGCGTCGGAGATTATGATTTTGGCGCCGCACCCTTGCCAAACGGCGAAACAGTAATGATATTTGGACCATTGTTTTTCCAAACGTCTTACAATCCGTAAAATAAGAGGTGTAATGTGAGTTCCTACTTCAAAGATCCTGACCCACAGGAAACATTGGACTGGATTGACTCCCTTGAGGGAGTTATCGAACATGAGGGCGCCGCCAAGGCAGACCATTTGCTCCGCACGCTCACCGACCAGGCCAGACTTCGCGGTGTCTCAACATCACCTGGAATCCTCACGCCATACAGCAATACCATTCCACCGGAGCAGGAAGAAAAAATACCGGGTGATTCCCTCGTTGCCAGAAATGTTGCCGCGTTTGTCCGCTGGAATGCCATGGCAATGGTTGCCAAAGCGAACAAGAACGGCAAAGGACTCGGTGGCCATATTGCTACCACCTCGTCCGTTTCAGCCATGTACGAGGTCGGCTTTAACTGGTTTTTCAGAGGGCCTGATGCACCTCACGGAGCCGACATGGTCTATTTCCAGGGTCACAGCTCGCCTGGTGTCTATGCGCGGGCTTTCGTGGAAGGAAGACTCGACCAAAAACAGCTTGAAAATTTTCGTCAGGAGGTTGACGGCAGTGGCTTGTCCTCATATCCCCACCCTTGGCTGATGCCTGATTTCTGGGAGTTTCCGACGGTATCAATGGGGTTGGGGCCAATGGCGGCCATCTACCAGGCCCGTTTCATGAAATATATGGACAGCCGAAAACTCAAAGAAGCTGGAGACAGGAAAATATGGGTCTTCATGGGTGACGGTGAGTCCGATGAACCGGAATCTCTGGGAGCACTCTCGCTGGCCGCACGCGAAAAACTTGACAACCTCATCTTTGTGGTCAACTGCAACCTCCAGCGCCTTGACGGGCCGGTCAGGGGGAATGGCAAAATCATCCAGGAACTGGAGGGCCGCTTCCGTGGTGCCGGCTGGCATGTCATCAAACTTATCTGGGGGACGGAATGGGACAAAATCCTCTCCCGTGACAAAGACGGGCTGCTCATCAGGAAATTCGGCTCAATGGTGGACGGTGATTTTCAGACAATCCGTGCCAGGGGGCCTGAATATCTGCGTGAAAAAGTTTTCGGGGATGACCCCAAGCTGATGGCTCTGGTAGAAGATATCAGCAACGAAGAGCTCTGGCAGATGACCAGGGGCGGGCACGATCCACGCAAGGTATACGCAGCCTATACAGCTGCCACCGCCTACAAGGGGAAACCAACGGTTATTCTGGTTAAAACCATAAAGGGGTTCGGTATGGGCCAGATCGGTGAATCGGTGATGGTAGCCCACAATGTCAAAAAGATGGATACCGAATCACTGAAAATATTTCGTGACCGCTTTCATGTGCCGCTGGCCGATGATGAGCTTGACTCACTGCCGTTCATCAAGCCGGAAAAAAACAGTCCTGAAGCGCAGTTTATTGAAAAACAGAGAAAAGCACTTGGCGGGCCTGTGCCGTTCCGGCAGACAGAGACTCCAACCCTTGAGGCGCCGCCGCTTGAGAATTTCAAAGGGTTACTGGCTTCATCAAAGAATCGTGAAATCTCCACGACCATGGCATTTGTCCGGCTGCTCAGCTCGATCGTCAAGGATAAAAATATCGGCAAACATATTGTCCCTATCATTCCCGATGAAGCCCGGACCTTCGGCATGGAGGGACTGTTCAGGCAGCTCGGCATCTATGCGCCTGCAGGACAGCTCTACGAACCACAGGATTCGGAAACCATTGCCTGGTACAAGGAAGATCCGCAGGGGCAGATCCTGGAAGAGGGCATCACCGAAGCCGGGGCGATCTCATCCTGGCTGGCGGCAGGCACCGCCCATGTCAATTACGGTGTGCCGATGATCCCCTTCTACACCTTCTACTCGATGTTCGGTTTCCAGCGCATCGGCGACCAGCTCTGGGGTGCCGGCGACGGCAGAACTCGCGGATTCCTGATGGGGGCAACCGCGGGGCGCACAACACTCAACGGCGAAGGACTCCAGCACCAGGATGGACATGGACTGCTCTTTGCTTCCGCCTACCCATCCTGCCTGGCGTATGATCCGACGTTTGCCTACGAGGTTGCAGTCCTGATCCAGGACGGCATCAGGCGGATGTTCCAGGACGGTGAAGACATCTTCTATTATATTACCCTGCTCAACGAGAACTATACACATCCTGTAATGCCCGAGGGTGCTGAAGAAGGAATAAAGCGGGGTATGTATCTCTTCCGGGCTGCTGAGTCGGGGAAGGCTCAGGTGCAGCTCATGGGCAGCGGTTCAATCCTGCGCGAGGTTATCAGTGCAGCGGATCTTCTCAGGGACGACTACCAGATTGAAGCCGATGTCTGGAGCATCCTTGGCGTCAACCAGCTGCACAGAGAGGCGCTGATTAACGAAGATTGGAACCGGCTGCACCCGGATCAACCGGCTGTAAAGAGCTACGTTGAAACGCTACTGGAGGGGCACGAAGGCCCTGCCGTCATCAGTACCGATTATGTCCACACCTACAGTGAGCAGATCCGGCGACTGATCCCCAACCCGCTCACCATTCTTGGAACAGACGGGTTCGGCCGCTCCGATTCGCGAGAGGTGTTGAGAAAATTTTTCAAAGTTGATCGCTACCATATCGTCATTTCCGCATTGAAAGCCTTGGCAGACCAGCAGACGATCCCGCTCAAGACCGTGAGTGAGGCACTGCAACGTTATGATATTGACCCGGAAACACCACATCCCATTACCCGTTAAAGGAGGCCCCTATGGCGATTGAAAAAATCACTGTGCCCGACTTCGGTGACGTCCAGGAGATCACGGTTCTTGAAGTATATGTATCCGCAGGTGATGTGGTCGAGGAGGAAGCTCCGCTGGTCTCACTGGAGAGCGAAAAAGCGGTAATGGATATACCGAGCCCGCTCTCGGGTACCATCACTGAAATCAAGCTGGCTGAAGGTGATACGGTTAAAAGTGATGATCTGATTGCCTTCATTGAAACTGCAGCGGCAGAAGAGGATGGCAAGGCCGAGCCGGAACCTGCCGAGACCGGTAAAACCGAGACGCAGAGCAAGACGGATGAAACCGGGCGGGAAGCAAGCGGTGATCGCAAAACTGATGAAAAAAGCCAGGCGCCGGCAGCGGACGATGAAGAGCAAGCCGAACATTATCATGCAACTCCTTCGGTGCGAGCCTACGCCCGTGAAAAAAATGTGGCGCTTGCAGACGTAACAGGGACAGGACCAAAAGGCAGGATTTTGAAGGAAGATATCGACTCCCGGGCAGGCGGCCGACCCGCAGACGACTCACGGACAGCCCAGCCGGCCGGTCAAGCTCTTACCGTAGCGGAGACGGTGCTTGAAGACTTCAGCAAATACGGTGCAACCAAAGAAAGCACACTTGGCCGCATCAAACAGATTTCAGGGCCGCATCTCCACAAGAGCTGGGTCACTATTCCCCATGTTACCCATTTTGACGAGGCGGATATTACTGATCTCGAACAGTTCAGAAAACAGATGAACGAAGAAGTTCAGGGGGAAGGTATCAAATTCAGTCCGCTTGTGTTTATCATCAAGGCGGCCGTCTCCACGCTCAAGGAATACCCGCTGTTCAACTGCTCACTCGTACCGGGTGGCGAGAAGGTTATTCTCAAGAAATACTACAATATAGGGATAGCCGTAGATACCCCGCAGGGGCTTGTTGTCCCGGTCATCAGAAATGCGGATCAAAAGGGCATGCGCGATATAGCAGGTGAACTGAAAAGCCTCAGCTCGCATGCCCGCGAAGGAAAGCTTGCCATCCCCGATATCCAGGGAGCATCGTTTACCATTTCAAGTCTCGGGGGAATCGGCGGGACCGGATTCACGCCGATCATAAACGGTACCCAGGTTGCCATCCTCGGACTGTCCAAGAGCTACCAGAAACCCGTCTGGGACGGCACCACCTTTATTCCCCGGCTGACCCTGCCCTTCTCCCTTTCCTACGATCACCGGGTTATCGACGGTGCCGAAGCTGCCAGGTTCTGCCGATCGCTGGGCAACAGTATCAAGGACCTGCGCAGAGCGTTACTCTAACCCAAGGAGAACAGGAAACGATGACAGAGAACATTTCAGTTGATATTGCAGTACTGGGAGGCGGCCCCGGAGGATATACCGCAGCGTTTCGTGCCGCCGATCTCGGCCTTTCTGTCTGCCTGATCGAGCAGTCCGACCGGCTCGGCGGAGTGTGCCTCAATGTCGGCTGTATTCCGTCAAAAACACTGCTCCACGCTGCAACAATCATAGAAGAGGCGGCTGAGGCCGATGATTTTGGCATCTCCTTCGGCAAACCTGAAATTGATATCAATGCGCTAAAAGCAAAGAAAGAGCAGATCATCACTCAGTTGACCGGCGGACTCGGGACATTGTGCAAAAAGCGGGGAATAACGAGAATCATTGGCAGGGGGGAATTTTCCGGTGAGACGCTCATCACGGTAGATGGCGGAAATGAGCATTACGAAATAACCTTTCAGCATGCAGTCATTGCCACCGGCTCACAGCCGTTTCAACTCCCCGGTGCCCCTGATGATCCCAGGATATGGGATTCGACTGATGCCCTGACCCTTGATACCATCCCCGAGCGATTGCTGATAATCGGCGGCGGTATCATCGGCCTTGAAATGGCCCAGGTATATTCGGCCCTTGGCTCACAGATAACCATTGTCGAAATGGAATCGCAGCTTATCCCTCCTGCAGATAAAGATGTCGTACAGCCGCTGTTTCTCAAGCTCAAGAAAAAATACCAGATACAACTCAACAGCCGGGTAAGTCAAATCAGCGCGACCCCGGAGGCAATTGAAGTTACCTGTGAACATGGTGAGGAGTCCACGACAACGCCCTACGACGCCGTTCTTGTTGCTGTCGGCCGGAAACCGAACACCCAGGGAATCGGCCTCGAAAAACTGGGAATTACACTGTCAGATCGGGGATTTGTCGAAGTTGACGAGCAGATGAGGACGCACCTCTCCCATATATTTGCCATCGGAGACGCTGCCGGAGAACCGATGCTGGCCCACAAGGCGACCCATCAGGGCAAAGTGGCTGCCGAAGTTGCCGCCGGTCAGGCATCAGCCTTCAGCCCGCTGACGATCCCGTCCGTGGCCTACACCAACCCGGAAATCGCCTGGATGGGGCTCACTGAAAAAGAAGCAAAAGAACAGGGCCGCCGCTTTCAGAAAGGTAAATTTTCCTGGGGGGCAAGCGGCCGCGCACTCAGCTCCGGAGCTGCAAGTGGTGCCAGTAAAGTGTTGTTTGATGAAGAAAGCGGCAGGATCATCGGCGCTGCAATCTGCGGAATCAATGCCGGAGAGTTAATCCATGAGGCAGTGCTGGCCCTCGAGATGGGTGCCGATGCAGAAGATATCAGCAAGACGGTTCATGCCCATCCAACGCTTGCCGAGACGTTTGCTTTTGCTGCAGAAATAGTTGATGGTTCAATTACCGACGCCCTCCCGCCCAAGAAATAATAACTGCCGGCACACCCTGGCGAATTACCATGAGACAGCCTGCCCGTAACGTTTATAGGCGCTGGGCAGGCTGTGAGTCACGCCCTCATGTCTTCTGGAATTTCTGTTGAAAAGCGTTCTTTTTCCCATTCGTGGCTTCAGAATAATGGGCCGAACATTATTTTCAGAATTATTATCTGTTAATTCTATTTAATTATGAATTATATTCTTGACAACAGTGTATCATGAGAATATTGTCTCATTCGTTCTCGTTTTGAAAGAACATGGAGCAGAAATGGATCGCAAGAATATAAAAATTTTGAAAATCCTTCAGGAGAAAGCCAGGATTCCAAATGTCGAAGTCTCCAGGCTGATCAATCTGGCCCCTTCTGCGGTGCTGGAACGCATCCGGAAAATGGAGCAACAGGGAATCATCGATCGCTATGAGGTCCGCCTGAACCCGGCTCGTTTCAATTGCCGGCAGATCTCGTTTATCCATATCTATCTGCTTGACCATGCCGAAAGTGACGACGTCGGCGCTACGCTGTCCATGATCGATGAAATACAGGAAATTCATTTTATAGCCGGTGCGGACTGCTTTCTTGTTAAAGTGCGGACAGCGGGTACAACCGAGCTCGACACTCTGCTCAGGACGAAGATCATGCCAATACCGGGAGTCAGAACTACCAGGACATTTCCAGTATTATCAACGATAAAGGAAACAGCTCAGATACCGATTAAAACAGATTGAGGAATACCAGCCATGCCAATGTCGGAAGAATTCAAAACCAAACTTTTCCCCCTGCTCCCTGAGTTGTCATCATATTTCGGTACGCCATTTCACATATACGACGAGGCCGGTATCAAAACAACTTCACGGAATCTGCTGAACTGTTTTTCCGGGGTTGATGATTTTCGTGAGTATTATGCCGTCAAGGCACTTCCCAACCCGGTAATCCTGGCCATCATGAAGGAGGTGGGCTTCGGGTTTGACTGCAGTTCCATCCCCGAGCTGATTCTCTCCCGCCAGGCAGGCGGGCGTGGCGATGACCTGATGTTTACCTCAAACAATACGAGCAGGGAGGAATTCGAGGCGGCGGCAGCCGATGGCGGCTCTATCCTCAACCTCGACGACATCTCCCTGGTAGCCAAAGTGCCCAAAATGCCTGAGAAGATATCTTTCCGCTATAATCCGGGTGCAGAACGCGACGGGAATACAATCATCGGCAGTCCGCTGGAAGCGAAATACGGAGTAAGCCGGGAGCAGATCGTAGACGCCTACCGCCTTGCCCGCGACCGTGGTGCGAAACAGTTCGGGATACACACCATGCTTGCCTCCAACGAGCTCAACTATGAATACATGGTGACGACAGCGAGAATGCTGCTTGAACTCGTCGAGAAAATCCAGGAAGAACTCGGTATCACCTTTGAATTTATCAATATCGGCGGGGGCCTCGGGATTCCCTACAGGCCGGAAGAGGCGCCACTGAACCTGGAAACAATGGGAGTTCAGATCAGTGAATTGTTCCGGCAGTTCAAGGCAAAGCACAAATACATGCCGGCTCTTTACATGGAAAGCGGCAGGTACATAACCGGTCCGCATGGTGCCCTTGTTGTTTCAGCCATCAACCGCAAGGAAATATACCGTACTTACATCGGAGTAGACGCCTGCATGTCGGCACTAATGAGGCCGGCACTCTATGATGCATATCACCATATCGACGTAGTTTCGGCAGGTTCTTCCGACAGAACCGAGGTGGTTGACGTTGTTGGCTCACTGTGCGAGAACAACGACAAATTTGCCGTCCAGCGTGAACTGCCGGTTATCGGCGACGGAGACCTCCTGGTCATACACGATACGGGAGCGCACGGTCATGCCATGGGGTTCAATTACAACTCGAAGCTACGCCCGCAGGAGCTGCTGTTCAGGGAAAACGGGGTAGTCGAGCTGATCCGCCGGGCTGAAACCAACAGTGACTATTTCGCCACGCTTGATTTTCCGGACAAGGTCTACAGACGGTAAAATCCCCGAAAACAGATCGTGCCCGGTTCTGCGCCCCTGACGGTATTCCAGAGGTACCGTTAATCGTCAGCAGCCTGCTCTTTTGCCAGCTGTTCGGGAGGCATCGTCCAGAACGGGGTTCCATCACTGGTAAGCCGGACCTTAAAACTGTAATCATTGTCCTTTTTGATTTTTGCGGCAATAAAGACGGTTTCATCACCGATATCTGCCCAGGCGCCTTTTATTTTTACCCAGTCACCTCGTTTTAAGCCGGTTTCCCGCTCCGAGGCAAATGACTGCGGACAAACATGGACAAGAACCTTATCTCCACCGCCTTCATCGAGAACAAAGCCGGTACCTGGCGCCATACCGGGAAGCGGCGTAATCTTTAAAAGCTTGACAATGGTTCCTTTTATGGAGTCCCGCTCTTTCGGGTTATACAATCCATTATACTTGGAATCCGCCTCCCAGCCGCTCGCATCGCCGCCTTTTGCAACAGAAGCGGCTACGAAAAAGAACGACAGGGCAACGATACAAATCATCGAAAAAAACAATCTCATTAACTGGTGCATGGTCCCTCCAATAACAAATGATCGTCTTATTTGCTTATCCATAAACGTTATTCTTTTTTTACAGGAAACAAGTACCGATTTAAAAACAGCTCCATTTCTCAGTACTTTTCAGCAGTAACCTCTCTGATGGCCCGCTGCACATGCAGCGCTGTGGTATCATAGAGCACGAGTCCATTATCTTCACTGCGCAGCAGAAGAGAAATTTCGGTACATCCGAGAATTACCGCTTCCGCCCCCCGTCGCACGAGATCTTCAGCGATCCGCCGGTACGCTGTCCTAGAACTCTCGACAATGTGTCCGAGACAGAGTTCGGTGAATATCACATCGTGAACGAGCTTTCTTTCAGCCGCAGAAGGTATCAGGACCTTCAAGCCATAACTGTTTTCAAGCCGGCTGCGGTAGAAGGTTTCCTCCATGGTAAAGCGTGTCCCCAGCAGACCGACTGTTGTCACCCCGTCGGCAACGATACGCTCGGCCGTAGCGTCGGCTATATGAAGCAACGGTACCTGAATTGAGGCAGCTACCTGGTCGGCCACTTTGTGCATCGTATTGGTACAAATCAGCATACAGTCGGCACCCGCCGCCTCAAGCCGGCTGGCTGCCTCGGCAAGCAGGTTTGCTGCCTCCTGCCACTTACCGGCAGACTGAAGCCCCTCAATTTCTGCGAAATCAACGCTGTAAAGGAGGATTTTTGCAGAATGAAAACCGCCATACAATCCCTTGATACCTTCGTTTAACAACCGGTAGTAGGTGGCAGTCGATTCCCAGCTCATACCGCCGAGCAGGCCTATGGTCTTCATAGTCTACATCCTGAGAAGCAGTTCCCGGACACGCTCACGAGGCATTAAAACCTGCCACTCCGGACCCAGGCAGTTTTCCCAGAGCGGTGCAAGCCCAAGGGCAACACTCACCATCTGCTCGACCTGATCACCCCTGAGCCCCGAAGTAACTCCCTGGGGCAGCACGATATCGTGCTTTTTCATCATCGTCCTGAATTCAGCGACCCCCTCCGGGTAAAACTCATCGAGATGGTTGAAGGCGATACAACAGCCGATTCCATGATGGATTCCGAGCAGAAAAGACAAGCCGTAAGAGAGTGCATGACAGGCACCGACCTGGGAATAGGCGATGCTCATGCCGCCGAAGTAGGAGGCCATCATCAGCTTGTCGTCCCTGTCGGGGTGATCCTCAAGGAAAACCTGCCGGCAGAGAGCGATTGATTTTTCCCCGTATGCTTTGCTGAACTCGTTTATATAAGTGCCTTCCAGCGATTCAACATCGTGGATATAGCAATCCATACCGGTATAGAACCACTGCTCTTTCGGAACACCGGCAATGAGTTCCGGATCAAGCATGATCTGGTCGTAGAGCGTGTAGTCGGAGTTTATACCAAGCTTTTTTTCCGGACCGGTCAGTACCGTTGTTCTCGATATCTCTGCTCCGGTTCCCGACAGGGTGGGCACAGCCACCTTGTAGACGGCAGGATGTTTGATCAGATCCCACCCCTGGTAATCGGCAGCAGAGCCTGGATTGGTAAGCAGCAACGATACTGCTTTGGCAATGTCAAGCGTTGAACCGCCGCCGATGCCGACCACTCCGTCGGGCAGATCAGCCGTGTCGGCACGCAGTTTTCCTACCAGCTCGTCAATATATGATGTCTTCGGTTCATCGTCTACATTTACAAAAAGGATACGGTCCCTGCCGTTGACCGGAATGCGGGCTTCAAGCTCGGTACCCTGAAAAACATCGTCGACGGCAAATACCACATATCCGTTTGATGAACGTTTTTCCTCTAAAATATCCTTGAGCTGGTCAAAGCATCCTCTGCCGAATATGACCCGTGGAACAACCGCAAAATTTCTATACATGGTGACAATACTCCTCGTTATTATGTGTTAACCGTTCGTATCTTTAAAAATTCATGACAGATGACCATTAGCAGAAGCGTTAGTAAATCTCAAGTGAATTGAGTGTCTGTACAAGGCTGTTTGTGGTGCAGGAAATGATGATTTCCTCTATAATGAATTTTCAGATCAATCACTTCCATTATATGTATAAAAATTCAGATGTCAGTACTTGATGAGAATAGTGTCTTTACCTCCCTGAACCAGCGCGGTCCCCTGGCCGTGCGTGACAGTATAGAAACAGATACGATCTTCAGCCCCGCTGCCAGACGGTGGGTGGCTGATTTGACGAAAAGCAGGCTCAATGTGGCAAAATACCGGGCTTTGAGGAGTCAGCTTTTTGAGTTTCTCAACATCACCAGCTACAGTGGCCTAAAAAAACTGATTAACAATCAGCGGGCCAGGGACAAGTGCAGCACAAGAGGGTACGCTCTTCTTACCAACATGCTCGGCATCCAGGGAACGGAGCCCGAGATCAAATTCAGGGTCAATGAATACGCCCGTACAGCGGATGCGGTGATCAACTCCCTTAAAAACAAGATCCTGGCGCCATACGCATCGCATGTGGCAATTACCAACGAAGTCGAAATAACCACGGATCCGGTCGACCTGCTGCTGATCATGTTCGATGACCGTTACCACAAAAAAGCCCGGTTTGAAGCCCACCGTAAATTGTCCCTGATGAGTCTTGCCGGCAGCATCGACCAGCGGGAGCGGGAGATGAACATCGAGGAGAAGTTTTCTCTCTTCCTGGAGTTTCTAAACGAGCACGTCTGGAGCAGAAAGCAGAAAATCGGTGAGCACGACATTGTCTACCTGCTCTCACACCATCAGGGTGATGAGTTTTTCTGTTCCGAGGTCCGCGTCCTGCCGAAGGAAGCAGCATCGTCAGTCGTTATCGAAAAAGGCGTCAAGTTAACGCTTCTGAAAAGAAGACGCTTTACTGCGGCCGGCAGGGACGTGCCAATCCATGTATCAATCAGGAAGAAACCACCCGAGGCAAAGGTTCTAAAATTACTGCGAAAAAACCAGAAAAATCCGGCAGCAGCCGTGGACGACGAACTTGGACTGATGGCAGTGCTCAATTCGCCGGCGGATATAAAAATATTCCAGAACCACTTGACGCAAAGTGCTACCAAGGCTGAATCGTTCATGATTCTCGAGGATATCTGCGACACGTTGACCGGCGGCTGTCACAAAGCCGGCTCAAGCGGATCGTCCAGAAAGACCCCAATGCTCAAATTTTTCGCCCGCCTCGGGGGAATGCGGGTGGAATTCATCATCCACACGAACCAGTCCTGGGTCAACTACATGTATCAGAAGGACGTTGCCCATGATGAGTATGAAGTAAAAAGAATATTTGATTCAGGAGTGGCGGAACTGCTCTTTCCCCGTGACATCTATTTTCTTGATCATCAGATGGTGCGCAGCAACATGATCCGTCTTTTTCGAAAACATATTGAAGATACATGGCTCTGGGAGAAAAACGGGGTCCCGCAGCAATGATCGTCTCTGCTGCGCTCAACAGCGGAGCAGACATCCCGCCCAGACATGCAGGGCAAATCTACAAACTGCAGGGATACAGCATGACCAGACGTTTTCAGATCCATTTCAAGCACTGCAGACTCACCACTTCCAAACAATTACAATGCCAGAGAAAACACACCCGACATTGGAACAACTGCTGACTGAGATCGGAGACGTCGGCGACTGGCTGGCACGGATGAACGCCTGCGAGGGTGCAGCCGGAAACATTTCTGTCTGCCTCGACTGGGAAATTGATGAATCCGGCCACTTTCCGACCTGCCAGCACATGGATCTGCCGGTTGCCGCTCCTGAGCTTGCCGGCAAATCAATTTTAGTCACCGGGTCAGGCACGCGCCTTCGTGATCTGCTCAAAGCCCCCTGTGATAATCTTGGACTGCTCCGCATCGAACCACAGGGTAATACTGCCCTGCTGTTCACCGCTGCCAGACAGAACTTTACCCGCCTGACAGGTGAGTTCAATACCCACCTGGTCCTGCATCAGCGTGAATTTGCCAATAGTTCGGTACATTTCAATGCCGTGGTACACGCCCAACCGCTGTATCTCACGTATCTCACCAATATTGACGAGTACCAGGACAGCCGACGGTTTTCACAGGCGATCTGTCGCTGGCAGCCGGAAATGCTGCTCACCTTTCCACACGGCATAGCATTTCTGCCCTTCAGGGTTCCAAACTCCGACGAACTCATGGCCATGACAAAAGACATTGATGCCGTGCACAACCTGATTGTCTGGGCAAAACATGGTGTTGTTGCCATTTCCAACCAGTCGCCAGGCGCAGCACTTGATCTGATCGAGTACGCCGAAACAGGTGCCCGATACGAATATCTCAACGTGGTCAATCATAATCGTGCAGACGGTCTCAATACCCGTGAAAGAAAAGAAATACTTGATTATTTCGACATTGACAGCGATATGTTCCAGCCAAACACAAAATGATGCTATGTCTTTTATCGACAATTTCCTTGTCTAACG
This sequence comes from Desulfocapsaceae bacterium, assembly GCA_963675545.2. GTDB lineage: Bacteria > Desulfobacterota > Desulfobulbia > Desulfobulbales > Desulfocapsaceae > MADRE3. The sequence goes on along the minus strand of CAXXRX010000002.1, from coordinate 3,661,546 downwards.
TGCATAATGATTTATCAGCCGACGCCTGAAGTCGGGCAGCCAGCCGATCTTTCGATCAGAGCGGAATGGAACTAAACAGACCACGTATCACCTTCGCCTCTTTCACGGCTCTTGGCCTCAACGGCCTGGTCTTCTCTTTTATGGGAGTCAGCCTGCCGTCGCTGCAGATGTCACTCGAAATCAATATCCAGCAGGCAGGGACACTGGTTGCCTCACTCCAGTCCGGGTTTACCATTTGTACGCTGTTCGGTGGGATCCTCTCAGATCATTGTTACCGGGAACGAATTATCATGGCCGGCTGCTTCATTCTCAGCGGTAGTTCGCTGCTTTTATGCATCGTCCCTTCGTTTATGCTCAGTATCATCGCCGTCTGTTTCCTGGGATCAGGGATAGGATTTATCCTCAGTGGAACGAACACCCTGCTGGTAAACATGTATCCGTTTCGTAAAGGAACGATCCTGAATATTCACCATGTGTTTTTCGGCATTGGAGCGATCGTCGGACCGCTCCTTATGGGATTTTTGATCACCCGTGGAAATCACTGGCGCGCAGGTTACATTGGCGCGGCTGCTGTTTCACTGGTGCTGTGCCTCGTGTTTGCCTGTTCCAAAAAAAAGATGACAGTAAGCAGCAGCACGCCCCGTTGGAACGGGAGGATATTTGCACTTCTTGGCGACAGGCTGTTTCTGGTTATACTTATGGCCGGCTTTCTGACCATGGGGAGCCAGGTCGTCATCATGCTCTTTGGCGCGGTTTTTCTCATCCAGGCAAAGCAGTGCTCACTGGCGGCAGCCGGTGCTGCCTTGTCCATGTTTTCGATTTCCATGGTTATCGGGCGAATCGCCTGCAGCAGACTCGCACTCACCATCAAGCATACCTCCATTGTTCTCACCCTGCTCTGGCTCCAAGTCCTGATACTGCTACTGATGTGGCAGGGCAGCGGCTGGTTTGCCCTTGTCATCCTGTCGCTGAGCGGCTTTACTTTTTCCGGCACCTATCCGACATTACTCGCGCTCACCAGTATTCTTTTTCCTGAATACGAAGGTACTTCTCTGGGACTACTCTCGACAACAGGAGGACTCGGCACTGTCGTTCTCTGCTGGCTGACAGGTTATCTTGCCGGCTTGACCGACATCTCAACCGGATTTATTGTCACTTTGACGGCTTGTTCCTTTGCTTTGATCGTATTTCAACGAAACTACAACTCGATATCCAAAAGAGAATTGTGCCTGAAAAGCCAGCACATGAAGGGGCAATGATGCCCAAGAACCGAACAGGAGCGCAGTATGGCTGAGTTACTCAAGGAAATAGAAGAAAGACGGGCAAAACGTGCCCTCAGTGACAAACAGATACCGCAGGAAAACATCGAAAAATTAGTCAAGGCGGCAACTTATGCGCCAAGCTGTTTCAACAGTCAGCCGTGGCGGTTGATGATCGTCACTGACAAGACCTGTCTTGAACAACTGCATGACGCTTTATCCGGAGGCAATTACTGGGCAAAAAAAGCTCCATTGATGGTCGTTGTCGCCACCAAGCTCACCCTCGATGCCCGCCTGAGCGACGGCAGGGACTACGCACTCTTCGGCTGCGGCCTGGCCACAGAAAACCTGCTTCTGCAGGCCTTTGCAGACGGTCTTTACGCTCATCCCATGGCTGGGTTCGATCCACTTGTTGTCAAAAAGGCCTTCTCCATTCCAGACGATTATATTGTTATCAGCCTTGTTGCGGTGGGCTTTCCCGGAACAACGGACGGGCTCAGTGAAAAACATGTAACAGTCGAAGGAAGTGAACGGAATCGCAAGGACGAAGCTGAGGTAATCTGCTATGACACCTGGTCCTTCGAGTAAGGATAATAACCGTTCTTGACATTTTTCCCCTGACAATGAATAAACAATTGCCACACCTTTTCAAATGTTATATGTTATCACATATACCTTGTTGTGCATGAAAACTAATCCTAACTGATCAGTGATAAAAATGCGCATACCCCATCCTCACCCCTTTTCCTTCTTGCGCTCTTTCTGGTTGGTACCCCTCACCTCGTCCTCTCGGACACTACGACGAAGGGAGCGATATCTTGTCTGAAATAGTGCTGGAAAGCCTGGTCAAACGATATGGGAACGTCACCGTAATCAAGGACATCAGCCTCACAATGGAGGACAACGAGTTTACCGTTCTGGTTGGTCCCAGCGGCTGCGGTAAATCGACAACCCTGCGCATGATCGCCGGCCTGGAAACCGTCACCTCGGGAGAGATCTACATAGGCGGCAGACCGGTATCGCACCTGGAGCCCAAGGACAGAGACATCGCCATGGTATTTCAGGACTACGCTCTGTACCCTCACATGAATGTTGCCAGGAATATGTCATTTGCACTGCGCCTGGCCCGGCAACCCAAGGCAGAAATCGAAAAGCGAGTGAAAAAAGTTGCTGAGATGCTTGGTATAGAGCCGCTTCTCTCACGAAAACCCGCTCAGCTCTCTGGCGGCCAGAGGCAGCGCGTCGCCATGGGCCGAGCCTTGGTGCGCGATGCCAGCACCTTTCTTTTCGACGAACCACTCTCCAATCTCGATGCCAAGCTGCGTACACAGATGCGTGCCGAACTCGCGCTGATGAGACAGCGCCTGGAAAAGAACATGATCTATGTCACCCATGACCAGGTCGAGGCCATGACCCTGGGTGATCGGATCGTTGTCATGCACCAGGGTATCATCCAGCAGCAGGGTTCTGCCGAAGAACTTTACAAACGACCGATAAATAAATTCGTGGCCGGCTTTCTCGGCTCCCCGCCCATGAACTTTTTCGATGGAGTTCTTGGCGAAGAAGACGGCAACATGACGGTGACCGGCGACGGCTATTGCCTGCCGCTGTCTGCCTCGCAGCAGGCACGTCTGCAGAAACGGCAGAATCGAGCGGTTATCGTCGGGCTGCGGCCTTCTGCTTTTCATTTTCTCAGCAAGAATAGCACAGGAGTACAGCTTGATCTGCCGGTCATTCTTTCCGAGTATATCGGCAGCCAATCAGTGATTGTGTCCCGTATCGGCGGGGAACAGATCCTGATCGAAGTTGATTCGGACACACCATTCAGCATCAATGAAATACTCAGTTTTGAAGTTGCCCCGGACAGCCTGTATCTGTTTGACCCGGAAACGGAGGATGCCTTATAGCACCGAAGTTCTATAACCCGAACCATCTGAGGAGGAAACCATGTTAGAGCACCTGAAAAAAACACTGACGGCAGCGGCGATCGCAGGAGTAAGTGCGGGGTTGATAACGACGACTGCACTTGCAGCAGATCCTTATGAACCATACAAAGGAACGACCCTCGTGGTGAATTTTCCGGCACATCCCCATTACGATGCGGTGATGAAAATACTCCCGAAGTTTACCGAGGAAACCGGCATCAAAGTAGAAGTGGACCAGCTCCAGTATATGGCGATGCGCCAGAAGCAGGCCCTTGAACTGACAAAACCGAAGGGTGATTATGACCTGATTACCTATGTCGTGTTTTCCAAGGCCGACTATGTCCCCGCTCGTCAGCTCGAGGCACTCGCCCCGTTTTTCATGAATCCGAAGCTTGCTGACCCCGCCTATGACCCCGAAGACCTCGTCTCCGGCTATGTACAGAATATAGGCGTAGCCGGCGGCAAGAAAGGCTATCTGCCGGGACCGACAGGAGCATTGTATGGAGTTCCGTTTGGCTCAGAAACTTCGGTCTTTGGCTACCGCAAGGATATCTTCGAAAAACATAACCTGAACGTTCCGCAGACCTATGACGAGATGCTTGACCTGGCCTGCAAGATACCGGAACTCGAGCCTGGAATGGCCGGTCTTACATCCCGCGGTTCTTCAGGTCACCAGATTTCACATGCGTTCCTGCTTCACCTCGCTCCTCTGGGCGGACGATTCTATGATGACCAGTGGAATCCCATCGTCAACAATGAAGCTGGAGTAAAAGCTGGAGAAGCCTTGAAAAAAATTCTTGAATGCGGTCCGGAAGGTGGCACATCCTTCGGATATGCTGAAATGAAAAATGCCTTCCTACAGGGCAATGCTGCTATGTATCTTGATTCAACCTCGGTTGCCGGAGAAATGGAGAATCCTGAGAGATCCAAGGTCGTTGGCAAGGTTGGCTGGGCGCTGCATCCTGAGGGCGTTCGCCGCGGTTCTCAGACCGGTGGCTTCGGTATCGGCATTCCCAGCAATGCCCAGAATAAAGAGGCGGCATTCCTGCTGATGCAGTGGCTGACATCAAAGCGCATCGATAAACTGATCGCTCTTGAGGGCGGCAATCCGAGCCGTTTTTCCACTCATGAAGACCCTGATGTTAATGCCAAGTATCCGCACATGAAGATTTTTGCAGAAGCCCTGAAATACGCCGATCCCGACTGGCGACCGATCATCCCGACTTGGGGAGAGGTCAATGAGGAATTGGGTATTTCACTGTCCAAGGCTATGACCGGAGAAATGAGTGTCAAAGAGGCCCTTGACTCTGTGGCAGAACGTGCCAAAGCAGTCCAGGAAAAAGCTGGTTACTACACCTGGCAGTAATCTTTCGGCCAGGAATCCTTCCTCACCTGCCGGACAGTGCAGCACCGCTGTCCGGCAGATACGTCTTGCAACGTACAACTCTGAGCCAGTGGACTATTCACGATGAAACCGACCCGCATCATGAATCGAATGACCCCGTATCTGTTTCTGGCACCGGCCGGCATTGTCCTTATTTTCGCACTTCTCTACCCTATCGGGTATTTAACAGTCGCAAGTTTTTTCGACTGGCGGATGGGTGCTCCGTTTTCCGACTCCACGTTTGCCGGACTGGGCAATTACATCTGGATACTCAACGATTCAAACTTCCATGAATCGTTCATGGTAACCATGACGTTCGCCTTTACCGTCGTAGCACTGGAGATGATCATCGGGGTCGGCCTCGCCTTCATGCTTGAACGGCCTATCCGCGGGATGTCGGTTTTCCGCACCATCTTTATCCTGCCGATGATGATCGCACCGATTGTGGTTGGACTGATCTGGCGTTACATGTACAACCCGCAGTTTGGTATCATCAACAAGACGCTCAAAAAATGGGGATTCGAGTCCATACCCTGGCTTTCTTCACCTGACTGGGCCCTACCATCGGTGATTATAGCCGATATCTGGCAATGGACTCCATTCATCTTTATTCTCTCCCTTGCAGCGCTGCAGTCTCTGCCCAGGTCTTCGATAGAGGCTTCCCGCATAGATGGAGCATCGGCATGGCAGCAGATTTTCTACATCAAGCTCCCGTTGATGATGCCGGTACTTGTCGTGGCCGGATTGCTGCGCATGATCGACGCGTTCAAAGTTCTCGAGGTCATTTTTATCATGACCAATGGCGGCCCCGGATTATCAACTGAAATATTATCGCTGCAGATATACAAGACGGCATTTCTCAGCTATGAACTCGGCCGCGCCGCGGCACTGTCAAATATTCTGCTGTTCATTGTCATGCTCATTACCATTGCGATGTTTATTTACACGAAGCTCAGAGATGCCCGACTGGCCCGTATCCAGGCTGCTGTTGAAAACTACTGAGGCACGATGCACCATGAGAACGTATACAAAATTTAATTCAACTGTTTTTTACACCGTCCTTCTCTGCCTGTGCATCATGTCACTGGGGCCAATTATCCTGATGCTCCTTACCTCGCTCAAGCTGAAGGTGGACATCTTTAATGATGTCTCAACATTCATATTTATGCCGACACTGAAAAATTACAACCAGGTGCTCACCGATCCGTCTCTGATGCGGTATTTGTGGAACTCGTTGTACGTCGGGCTGGTTTCCACCGGATTTACCCTTGTGCTCGGTTGCATGGCCGCCTATGCAATCGTACGTTTTCGCTTTATGGGACGGGATGTGGTCTCCCTCACTACCCTGTTGATGCGCATGGTTCCCCCTGCAGTGCTGACGGTTCCGGTATTCGGAATATGGACCTTTCAATATGGACTGAGCAACAACCTGCACGGTCTGATACTCGTGTATGTGGCGATCAACCTGCCGTTTGTTATCTGGATCCTGCAGAGTTTCATCCAGCAGGTACCGATTCAGCTTGAAGAGGCCGCCCGGGTAGACGGCGCCAACCCCTTCCAGGTGTTTTTTCTGGTTGTTCTGCCGGTCATTAAACCGGGGATAGCCGCTGCGGCGATATTTACATTCCGGATCGCCTGGAACGAATTCATCCTGGCCCTGATCCTGACCAATCGCGCTACACGCACAACACCGGTAAACATCTCACTGTTTCTGACAGAGCACAATATCGACTGGGGGCAGATAATGGCAATGGGCATGCTGATTGCCATCCCTCCGATAATTTTCACCTTTGTTGCCTCGAAACAGATTATCACCGGCATGACGGCAGGTGCGGTAAAAGGCTAGAAACAATTAATTGTCAACGGGAATGTGTAGAAAAAGAACCCAGAGGCAGGGAAGAAAACCGGCAGGCAGCCCCCTGGTCCACCAGAATATTCGATGCGGTCAGACAGTGCGTTTTTTGTCATCGATCTCAAGTTGCGGCAAGATCCATGCAGCCGCGCCGGTGAGATCGTTGTGCAGAGCTTCGATGGTTGCTTTGCTGTCTCCGCTGATAAAGCCGTCAAGCATCCGGCGATGGCAGTGCATGGCACTGCTGAGGTCACGCCGGTGCATCGCATAGAGATAGATGTAGGGATTGACCCGGGCAAGCAATCGCTGTATCAGGTCGATGAGCAATGGTGAACCAGCATACTCGTAGATCGTTTTATGAAATTCATCGTTTTTCTTGATGTAGGCTTTGTGATTAGCACCGACATGCTTGTCCATTGCCTTGTAAATTTTCTCGACTCTGGGAATTGCTTTTAAAGGCCGTGCTTTGCAGGCTTTGTCGACAGCTTCGGATTCCAGGAGCAGCCGCAGGTTCAATACTTCCTCGAATTCCATGCTGGTTAAATGGTTAACCTGTATCCTTTTATTGCTCTCAATGACAAGAATATTTTCGGATTCAAGCTGCCAGACAGCTTCCCGGACAGGCAGCATGCTGACCCCGAACTTTTCGGCCAGCCCCCGGAGCGAAATCACTTCACCAGGCAGAAGTTCAGCGCCGAGAATCTTGGCCCGCAACTGCTCGTATACTTTCTGCCGCAACGTAACGTTAGTGATTTTCTCGATAACCATAGCCCTTGCCGTTTTTTGTTATATGTGATATCATATCACATGTTTGGCTGTTGAGCAACGACTATGTTTTTGTCGACAGCAATTTTGACGACCGGCAGAAATAGCCTGCCTGAAGCTTTTCTGCAAAAGGAATCATTTTCACGATGGCTGTTTTTTGGGGCTGCACCCCAGACAGATCAGAACTTCCATGAACCCGGTGTTCTTTTTCACACCTGGCGCTGTGTTACCGAATCGATAGCAGGAAACGACGGCAACTGAACCAACACCGGGTGAAATAAAATTACGGAGAATACGATGAGTAAAATTGATGGAATAACCAGGGAGTCATGGATATTGGCAAATTTTCCCGAATGGGGAACCTGGCTTAATGAGGAAATCGAAGAGGAAAGCGTTGCCCCAGGCTCCGTTGCCATGTGGTGGCTCGGCTGTACGGGGATGTGGATAAAAACAGAGGGCAACACCAATATCTGCATTGATTACTGGACCAAGCACGGCAAAATAACCCGTAAGAACCAGCGCATGAAGGACCAGCACCAGCACCAGCGAATGATCGGCTGTCTGAAATTACAGCCGAACCTTCGCAACGTTCCATGCGTTCTCGATCCTTTTGGCATAAAAAACGTCAGTGCAATTCTCTCAACACATCACCATGGCGACCATATTGACGAGAATGTCGCCGCTGCAGTGCTGCAGAACTGCGCTGCCGATGTCCCCTTTATCGGACCACAGGCCTGCGTCGATCTCTGGGTTGGCTGGGGGGTACCGAAAGATCGCTGTTTCGTGGTCAAGCCCGGTGACGTCATCACGGTGGGAGACAGTGAAATTGTCGCCCTTGATTCCTTTGACCGGACGGAGCTGGTGACCGCACCGCAAGGCACAACCCTTAAAGGCAAGCCGGTCCAGGAGATGGACCTGCTTGCGGTGAACTATCTTATCAAGACCCCGGGTGGTAACCTCTATCACAGCGGTGATTCCCACTACTCCAATTATTATGCAAAGCACGGGAATGATCATGAGATTGATGTTGCCTTTGGATCATATGGAGAAAACCCACGCGGCATGACGGATAAAATGAGTTCAAGCGATATCCTCAGAATGGCTGAAAGCCTGCGCTGCAAGGTGATCGTTCCGATCCATCATGATATCTGGACAAATTTTCAGGCCGACCCCCTGGAAATCAAATTTCTCTGGCAGCTGCGCAAAGACAGGATGCAATACTGTTTCAAGCCGTTTATCTGGCAGGTGGGTGGAAAATTCACCTATCCCGACGACAAGGATATGATTGAGTATCACTATCCACGCGGTTTTGAAGACGCATTTACCATTGAACCCGATCTACCCTTTAAATCTCTTCTCTAACCAGTGAGGAATCATCATGGCCAAACCGCTTCTCCAGGTCGCCCTGGACAACCTTGATATACCATCAGCGCTGGAGGCTACCAGGGCACTTGCCGATGAAGTCGACGTGCTTGAGGTCGGCACCATTCTCTGTTACGCCGAAGGAGCTAAAACTGTCTCAATTCTGCGGGCCCTTTATCCGGAGAAGATAATAGCTGCTGATCTCAAGGCCGCTGATGCCGGTAGCACGGTTGCTGAAATTGTTTTTTCCCGGGGCAGCACCTGGATGACGGTTATCTGCTGTGCCCCTTACGCAACCATGGAAGCAGCGCTGAAGGTTGCCAGACAATACCGTGGCGACGTTCAGGTTGAACTCTATGGTGACTGGACCTTTGAACAGGCTGAAAAATGGCGTGAAATCGGTCTTGTCCAGGTCATTTATCACCGCGGCCGGGATGCCGCGTTTGCCGGCCAGCAATGGGGGGAAGAAGACCTCTTGAAGATCAGGAGACTGGTCGACATGGGCTTTGAGGTATCCGTTACCGGAGGCCTGTATGCCAAGGACCTGGGCATTTTCAAGGGTATTGCCGTCAAGTGTTTTATTGCCGGCAGAGGGCTCTACGGTGCAGACGACCCTGCCCAGGCAGCCAGAGAATTCAAAACTGCGATAGACAAACACTGGTAACCGTATGAGGGAAGAAACGATCAAGCTTGGTATTTATGAAAAAGCCTTACCGTACGGCGGCGGCTGGGAAGAGAAACTTGCCGTGGCCGGTCGGCTGGGTTTTCAATTCGTGGAGATATCCATTGACGAAACTGACGAGCGGCTTGCCAGGCTTGACTGGAGTACAGCAGAGCGCCGAAATTTCTGCAATACCGTCATAAACAGTCCCCTTACCGTTCCGTCAATGTGCCTGAGCGGCCACCGTCGCTTTCCTCTGGGCAGTCATGACCCCGAGATCCGCAAACAGGCCCTTGTCATCATGGAAAAAGCCATCCACCTTGCCGTTGATACCGGTATCCGCACAATACAGCTTGCCGGCTATGACGTTTACTATGAAACCGGTGATGCAGAAACGAGGAACTGGTACCTGGAAAACATGAGAACATGTCTGGACATGGCCGCACGGGAACAGGTCATGTTGGCAATGGAGATCATGGACCATCCGTTTATGAATTCCATGCTGACGTTCATGGATATGAAACAGGTACTGGATTCGCCATGGTTTACCGTCTACCCGGATGTCGGGAACCTGAGTGCCTGGAGCAACGATGTGATCGTTGAAATCACCGCAGGCTTCAACCAGATTGTGGCCATTCACCTCAAAGATACGCACGCCGTTACCAGGGACCATCAGGGTACCTTCAAAGAAGTCCCGTTCGGCAGCGGATGTGTTGATTTTCCTCAAATATTTGCGAAACTCAGCGAGCTGCGTTATGCAGGCCCCTTTCTCATTGAAATGTGGACAGAACGGGCAGAAGACCCGGAAAAAGAGATCCGGGACGCCAGGCAATGGCTCTTCCGGAAAATGCGGGAAGGAGGGTTACTGGAATGAACAGAACGATGAAGCAGCTTGTTCTTGAGGCCAACCTGATGCTCAAAGAGCGGGGACTGGTGATATTTACCTGGGGAAATGTCAGTGGTATCGACCGTGAGCTTGGAGAGGTAGTCATCAAGCCGAGCGGTGTACCCTATGAAACAATGGGCATAAATGACCTGGTGGTGGTCGATATGGACGGCACGGTTATAGAGGGCACCTCTAAACCCAGCTCAGATCTTGCCACTCACCTTGAACTCTACCGGCAGTTCCCGGCCTGCGGCGGTGTCGTTCACACCCACTCAAGAATTGCCGTCGCCTGGGCGCAGGCCGGCATCGACCTGCCTGCGTTCGGAACGACCCATGCCGATTACTTCTACGGTCCAATTCCCTGCACAAGAAATCTGAACAGCGATGAAATTCAGGGCGCCTACGAGCATGAAACCGGGCGTGTTATTGTCGAGACCTTCAGGAAACGTGACATAGACCCCGTAGCAGTTCCCGGGGTACTGGTCAGCGGCCACGGCCCGTTTACCTGGGGCGACGACGCAATGACAGCAGTCCACAATACCATCGTTCTCGAGGAGATTGCCGCCATGGCATATTCCTCGCTGGCACTGAATCCCCGCCTGCAGGGTATTGACCAGGAACTCCTCGACAAGCATTATCTTCGCAAACACGGCAAAAACGCCTATTACGGGCAAGCGGGCGCAGCAGGAGAAAAGCGGCAGATGCCGTGCTGATCAGGCTGTTGCCGGGGAACATGATGGAAGCGATCCTGACCATTGATCTTGGCTCTTCAAGCATGCGGGCAACGCTGCATGACGAAAATGGCAGCGCCTTGAATATCTGCAGGAGAAGCACTGTCCCTGACTATAAATCCGGAGGGACACGCGTTGAGCTCGATGCTGATATCTTCATAGCCAGCCTGCTTTCCCTGCTGAAGGAGTCACAGGGATACTGCCGGAGAAAAAAGATTTCCCCGCTTGCCCTCAGTGTTACCTCCCAGCGCTCTTCCGTGGTACCTGTTGATGACCGGGGAAAACCGCTGGCCCCGTTTATCATGTGGCACGACAAACGCACTGTTGCACTTTGCACCGAGCTGCAGCAATACGAGGATTATGTCTATCAGACAAGCGGCTTACGAATTTCCCCGGTTTTCTCGGCAGTAAAAATGGCTTGGATCCGCAACGAAATGCTGGATGTCTATGCCAAGACCTCAAAAATGCTGGGAATTCATGACCTGGCACTGTTCACGTTGTGCGGCACCTTCATCACTGATCATTCTCTGGCCAGCAATACAAACCTGCTGAACCTGGCCTCACGAACGTGGGATCCTGACCTCCTCGATATTTTTTCAGTGGACAAGAGCCATCTCTGTGAACTTGTCCCTCCCGGTTCAATCTGTGGCACGACGTCTGCTGAGCTTTGCAGACAAACAGGGATCGCTGAAGGCACCCCGATCGTAACCGCCGGCGGCGACCAGCAGTGCGCAGCCCTTGGTCTCGGTGTTACCTCCGCCGGGAAGCTGAAATGCACTACCGGAACCGGATCCTACCTGATTGCCCATGTGGATGTTCCGGTAATCGACGAAAAGAAACGGTTTTTCTGCAGAATCGGCTCTATTCCTGGAAGCTACAACCTCGAAGCAGGCATGCTCACAACCGGTACCGTGTATCGCTGGTTTGTCGAACAGTTCTACGCTTCAAAGTCCGGTGAGGCTCGGTTTGAAACGGCCAACCGGGAGGTGCTCTCCAGCCCTCCCGGCGCGAACGGGCTGCTGCTGCTGCCCTATTTTGAAGGCAGTGGTGCTCCATTCTGGAACCCCAGAGATACCGGTCTGTTCTACGGGCTGAAATTATCGACGAAACGGGCGGATATGGCCCGTGCGGTAATTGAGGGAATTGTCCTGGGCATGCAGGAGAACGTCTCCCTGTTCAGGGAAAAACTCGGAACCATCTCGCAAATCGCCATTTCCGGCGGGATGACAAGGTTTGACGCCTATAACCAGCTGCAGGCTGATATCTTCGGTTCTCGGGTTGCCCTCTATGCAAATCGGGAATCAACATCAATCGGAGCCTGGATTTCCGCAGCCGTCGCCTGCGGTCTTTATGATTCTTATGATGCGGCCTTTCGCAGTGTGCAGCCGGAGGGCTCGGAGAAATATTTTGTGCCGGATAAGAAAATAAATCGTTTTTATAACCGCCTCAACCTGACCAGGAACCGACTGTACCAGGCAATTCAATCTGTTGCCGCCGAGACCATAATGCCTGCAGCAGATGCAGGTTGATCACAGCCTCCCCCCATACAGAGCCGGCAGCAGCGCCGCAAAGATTCGTTCCATCAACGGTTTCAGACACTGTCAATGATCTGCAAAAGCAGGGAGCAGACAGTTTCAGCAAACAACCTGTCATTGACATGTGCTTCCACCTCGATGACGGGAATGTCTTTTTTTAACTCCTGTTTTAAAATCCTGACAAATGTCATGTCTGATTCACCGTCCGCAAGCTCTCCCCCGGCGTGACCCTGGTATGAAAATCCCTGCAGGGGTATTGCAACAGTTACCGGGCCCGTGCTCATGTTGAGTTTTTCGGCAGCCAGGCGGGCAACCGCTTTCATCTCATCCGAGCCAACCCTGACATGAGTGAACATGGGGCTGTGCCGATAATGTTTTTTAGCCCTGTCCTCCGGGGAAAGCGTTTCGATGGGTCCCCTGCTGACAAAGTCCAGCCCCCCTGGCGCCACTACCTGGGGAATCCCCTTTTCACCTGCTGATTCCAGCCTGCCGGAATAGGGAGGAGATATACCTTTGAAAAGAAAATTCGTGATATCATGGGGTGTCAGATCGAGAACACCCGCAAACGCTTTTGTCTGAACCCACTCTTCAAAAATTTTTCCGCCAATGCCGACACCATGAAAAGCGGCAATCTCAAAGCCCTCCTCCTCGAGAATCTCTTTACAGGCGGTTACCAGCGGAGTGGTAACACCCAGTGCCGTAATGCCGATGAGTTTTTTTGAGAACTGGACCGGGATATTCACAGCTGCCATACCGGCCATGGCCGCCGCTGCGTTCTGCAGAACCTTCCGCAGTATCGGATTGAGGCCAAGGATATCGGTTACGGAAGGAATAACCATGATATCCCTGGACCCCAGGGAGGGCCGAATATCAAACGGCAGGGTGGATATCATGATCTTGGGTAGCCCGAATGGAAGTGCACTCATCACCTTTATCCCAATCCAGGTACCGACACCGCCGCCAAGTCCGAAAACTCCCGCAATCTCTCCAGACAATAGTTCTTCTTCGAGCAGCAGCAATGAGCCATCTGCCATGGCTGCCATTGCTCTTAGTTTACCGTCGCTTTGGGCAAGAAGCGAGGCGATATCGGCTGCGGTTTTTGAGGCGATCAATTGGCGGCTGAAGTCGGCGGGAGATGAGGGAGCTCCACTGAGGCCGACATCCATGACCCTGGCGGCAAGACCGTGCGCCTTAAGTTGCCCGCACAGGTAGGCAACCTCCTTTTCCTTGGTGTCCATCGTACCAAGGACAACAACACACCTGCCTTGAACAGACTCCATCGTCTCTTCCCACGCTGCTGCTGTGAAGACGTCATCAGCGTCCTCACAGTCCGGTTCTTTCATGGAAAAGCCCTGCTACCCTATACTCCACTGAAATAAAACGAGGTTCCGGCAACAGTTTTACGCCTCTGCCGCACGGGCATACCTTCATACGGGTAAACCTCGTGTTCCAGAACTGTTTCATCATGGGTGGCGAGAATGAAATCAGATCGCTTGTCGATTTCCTCAATACTTTTCCAGCCGTCCACCGAGTTAACGAAACGGGCAGGAACCCAGTAGCGCCATTTTTCCTCAAGGTTGGGTTCCATATTCCTCAGGTTGAAAATTGCATCTCCGACGAAAACCGCATCTCCGGCGGTTGTCTGTACAACAACGCACTGATGCCCTACAGAATGACCGGGGGAGGGAAAGACACTCACGCCGGGCACGATGGTCTGCTCGCCTTCAACAAATTCAAAGTGGCACCCCACGAAGGGTGCCTCAATACCGAGCACCGGGGATTCATAGGAACGGTAATAAAGCGGCAGCGGATTGTGGGCCATGGTGAATTCAGTCTGCGTACAGATATAACGCGCATTCTTGAAAACCTTCATGTTGTGCACATGATCCCAGTGCAGGTGGGTAAAAATACAGATATCGATGTCTTCAGGATCAACTCCTAAGTTTTTGACAAATTCCGGACTCTCGACACATCCACGTTTTTGACATTTGTGATGATATCGTGTGGCCCGTTCTTCATCCGGAAGACCGGTATCAATCATAATCTTGTGCTCTCCGGTATCAACATAAAAGCACAATGTCGGGTGCCATATTTTTTCTCCGGCCGTACCTTTCCAGAAAAGATAGGTGCCGACATCGGCCTCAAGCCAGCCTGTGTTGATCGGATAAATACGGGTTTTTTCAATTGACATATGTATATCTCCATTGAGTAGAAAGGTGTTTGAGCTCCAGGGTTTTCCCCATGAAGCACTATGTATGATTCGTCATGGAAGTGCAACTCTTTCTTGGCTGAATCCAGCATCATCACCGGTACATCCGTAATACCCCGAAACTACCGTTTACTTTGCAGGATCAGGGGGGGAATGATAACGGTGATCAGCGGTGCAGATCAATATATTGATATTGCTGCAGCTGCAGTCCGCTGCGAAATAGTGTAGGGTTGCCGGATAATTCGTGCTATAGTGGCCGTCGTCTAATTGTCCTCAAAACACAGACTCACAACAAAGGAACAACCCGGTGATGAACAAGATCAGTGGCATACAGGAAGACATGATTAAAACCGCCCGGCGTGCCTACGAGCTTGGTTTACAGACAGGTAACGGCGGTAATCTGAGCTGCCGGGTTCCCGGCACTGATACGGTCATTATCAAAGGCAGCGGCCTATCTTTCGGGGAGTGTAGTCATGATAATTTTGTATTGGTAAACATGAAGGGTGAGGTTACAGGTGATGGCGGGAAACCCTCCCGGGAACTTCTCACCCATCTTTGTATCTACCGTCTGCGTCCCGACATTCTGGGAATCTTTCACACCCATTCTCCATGGTCGATCGCCTGTGCAGACGGTACAGACGAAATTCCGCTGCTAACCGGTCACTCCCGATCAAAACTTGGCCCTGTACCGGTGCTGCGTGAACAGACACAGGCAACCGCGGATTTTGCTGAAACAGTTGAAAACCTTTTAACGGGAAACCCCCAGATAGCCGCCTTTGTGCAGAGCGGCCATGGTATCTTTGCCCTCGGCAGCACGATCGTTGAAGCAGAACACCATGCAGAACTCGTTGAAGAGACCGCCCAGATTGCCCTTCTGATCAGCCTCAAAACCAGATAACATCAGCCTGCAGCAGTGAGGAGCCAGCCATGATGAAGCAAACCGGGAATGCATTTTTTGCCGACCAGAACAGCCTGGACATGGAAGATCATCTCATTTTTGAATATCGATTTGAATCGTTTGTCGACCCGGAAAAAGCAGCAGCACACCTGTGTCAGGAGCAATCTACTGCTCAATGGAAGCGAGTGGGAGTAGACGAGGATTTCCGTCCCCGCTTTGGGGCCAAAGTCATTGATCTTACGATACTGGAACAGCGTCAACACTCAAACTATCCGGAAATGGGTGCTGAAAAAGGCCCTGTATACTCATGCACCGTTAAAATTGCCCATCCCCACGCCAACTTCGGCCCCAGAATACCCAACATGCTCACCGCCGCCTGTGGTGAGGGGGCTTTTTATTGCCCTGGTATAACTGTCATCAAGTTAATGGATATAACATTCCCTGACTCGTTTCTCGCTCACTTTCAAGGTCCTCAGTTCGGAGTCAGGGGATTACGGGACATGCTTGAGGTCTACGACCGCCCGCTGTTCTTTGGCGTGGTAAAACCCAATATCGGTCTGACCCCCGAGTCTTTTACCGAACTCGCCTATGAAAGCTGGCTCGGTGGCCTGGACATCGCCAAGGATGACGAGATGCTCGGAGATGTGGAGTGGTCGCCGCTGAAGAAACGTTCATTGCTGATGGGAAAAGCGCGGAGCGAGGCCGAAGCGCGTACCGGCGAGAAAAAAATCTATCTTGCAAATATTACCGACGAGGTTGATCGGCTCGTCGATCTGCACGACATGTGTGTGAAAAACGGGGCAAATGCACTGATGCTCAACACCATGACCGTTGGCCTAAGTCCTGTACGCATGCTCCGGCGCCACAGTGAAGTGCCGCTCGTCGCCCATTTTGACATGATCGCCCCGTTCACCAGGGTTCCCTATTATGGAATAGACTCAAATGTGATCATTACATTACAGCGGCTGGCCGGTTTTGATGCGATCATCTTTCCCGGCCTCGGAGCACGGATGAGGACCTCCGACCAGGAGGTCCTGGCAAATGTAGACCACTGTTTGAAGCCCCTCGGCACCCTCAAACCCTGTCTTCCTGTACCCGCAGGAAGCCAGTGGGCGGCAACGACACTTGATATTTATATGGCCCTGAAAACGATTGATTTCGGCATCGTTCCCGGCCGCGGCGTTTTCGAGCACCCGATGGGGCCAAGAGGTGGTGCAGCCAGTCTCAGGCAGGCCTGGGAGGCCTTTCAGAAAGGCAAAACCCTTGAGCAGCACAGCAGCACCTGCGAAGAATTAAAAGCGGCAATGCAGGCCTTCGACCGTTGACAGCCGCCAAAATATGTACATGAAAATCCGTGGGAGATCCCGCGTCAACACCAGTAACACAGAACTTTCAGCAGTAGAGGAGAAGACATGAGAAATATTGCAATCGGCGGAGATCCCAATGCCGCCGGCTTGAAAATGATTATTATCGACCACCTGAGACATCAGGGCCACACCTGCGTTGATTTCGGCAGTGAAGATGTCATCTATGCAAACGTTGCCATCGCTGTTGCCGAGGCGGTTGCAACCGGAAAATATGATCGCGGCATACTGATATGTGGAACCGGCATCGGCATGAGCATCGCCGCCAACAAGGTACCCGGTGCCTATGCGGCTACCTGCCACGATCCATACTCAACAGAACGTTCAATCAAGAGCAACAATGCCAACATCATGACGCTCGGCGCCTTTGTCATCGGCCATGAACTGGCCAAAACTCTGGTGACAACTTGGCTGGCAGCCGAGTATGTCCCCGGCACCAGCTCTGAGCCCAAGGTGCAGCGGATCATCGACTACGCCCGTGCCCATGAAAAATAGCAGCGTATTGGTATCCCTGAAATTATTTTCCAGTTCGCAGCCTGTAGCTGATATGCCTTGCTTTCCGACCGGCGATCGACACCTTGGATAAGCGACCCATCCACCGTGTTCATGATGAACCGGCAGAACTGCCGCCCCATCGCCGGCCATATCGCTGGCTGATCCTGGCACTGCTCTGGCTGCTTTACTTTTCTTTCGGAGTCGTATCCAGGTCACCATCCCCCCTGGTAACACCGATTATCGATGACCTGAGGATGTCTTTTGCCCAGATGGGCTTCGTACTCGGCTCCTGGCAAATGACTTATATTGTTCTGGCAATTGCCGCCGGGGTTATCATGGATCGCTGGGGTATCCGTAAATCGATCTTTTTCGGGGCCCTGGTTATCGGTTTATCGGCGGTTCTTCGCTCTACAGCAAGCGGTTTCTATTCACTGTTGTTTTTTGTAGCCCTGTTTGGCATCGGCGGCCCAATGATTTCCATCGGCTGTCCGAAAACCATCGCCACCTGGTTTCAGGGAAAAGAGCGCGGGACTGCCGTGGGAATCTATACCACAGGCCCGTGGATTGGCGGCATGGTCGCGCTGGCGGCAACAAACAGTGTCGTTATGCCACTGACTGACTACAGCTGGCGCCTGACCTTTTTTTCCTATGGCGTGATGACCTTTGTCTGTGCCGGCCTCTGGTGGGGACTGGCTCGTGATGTAACAGACACTACCAGCACTGAATCCTTCAGAATCCTGCCAATGCTTGCTGAGCTGTTTCGAGTTCGAACCGTTCGCCTGATTTTACTCTCAGGCCTTTTTTCCTTTGCAATAATGCATGGTTATTTTGCCTGGCTCCCAAAAATCCTGGAAAATGGCGGTATGTCCCCGTCAGCTGCCGGAGTGGCCTCGGCATTGCCTTTTGTGACCAGTATTCCCGCCGTACTTATCTTTCCACGGGTTGTACCGCCGGGCTATCGAGCCTGGGCAATCGGCCTGCTGGCCTTATTGGCGGGACTTTCTATTTCCTGGGTTGTTATCCTGCAATGGCAGGTCATGGCCGGGCTGCTGCTGTTCGGCATTTCCGGGCCCTGCCTCATGCCGCTTCTGGTCCTCAGCCTGATGGAAAATCCTGATGTTTCCGCCAATTACCTCGGCTCGGCAACGGGAGTGTTTTTTTGTGTAGCCGAGGTCGGGGGCTTTCTGGGACCGTTTATGGTTGGCTACCTGCTTGATGTCTCAGGCACCTTTCTCTCCGGCGGTGTGTTTCTTGCAGCACTTGGCCTTGTCATCCTCCTGTTCATGTATCTGGTGCAGAAATCCTGAGACGGTTTCAAGGCAGAACCTGTCAGAAAACTTTACCCGTTTATTTCTTTTCGGATAACAGGAAACGGATTGCAGAGAAATTACGGCATTACCCGCTGTCGCCATCCTCATAGTAGCATTGCAGTTGTTCGGCAAGCCCGCTGCCGCGCTCGGTCAAACGACTGACGATGTGCCCGCAAAGCGATGCCGGATCTCTTATAATGACTTTTTCCCGTGCCCTGGTCACTGCCGTGTAGAGCAGCTCCCGGCCGAGAACCTGCTGATCATGTTCGGGCAGAACCACTGCTATCTCGCTGAACTCTGATCCCTGGCTCTTGTGAATGGTCAGAGCCCATGCCGTTTCATGCGGCGGCAGTCGGACCGGCATGAAGCGGCGAAATACCCCGGCTTCAGTCTCAAACCAGACAGAAAACGCCTGACTGCCGATAGATTCGGGGAGACAGATGCCGATATCTCCATTATAAAGGCCGAGATTGTAATCATTTCTGGTTACGATCACGGGACGTCCCGGATACCAGGTATCCTTTTCACAGGCAAAACCGCGTGCAGAAAGAATTCGCTCTATCTTCTCATTGAGGCCGACAACGCCTGAGGGGCCGTTTCGCAAGGCACAGAGGATACGAAACGAGTTGAACAGTCGAAACAGCGCGGGCAGCCCCTCTTTGCCATCCACCACCCTCACCTGCCTGAGATATCGTTCATAGCGGTCGGCGCAGATTGCCAGCCAGTCTCCTGCAGCTTTTTCCACAGAAGGCGAGTTCTTATCCTCAAGCATCCTGGCAAGTGCATCTTTGTTTCCGTTTTTAATCGTGCCTGCAAGTGCCGATATCTCGGCGTTGAAGCGGTGAGCGACCTGCAGTTCAACAACATTTTTTCTCAGGATCCGCATGCACTCGGAAAGTACCGCTCCTGATTCGACAGAAGCCAGCTGATCCTTGTCTCCCAGCAATACCAGGCGTGTTCCTGCCGACAGCGCTTCAACAAGTTTGCTCATCAGGGCCACGTCCACCATGGAAGCCTCGTCGACAATAACGGCATCCCACGGCAGTAACCGTTTTCTGTTGTGAATGAAGGAAGGCGAATGTCGTCTGGCCCCGAGGAGGCGATGCAGGGTCTGAGCCTCGCGCGGCAGAATCTCTTTTATCGTATCTTCAAGCGGCAGCAGTGGGATCTGGGCGGCAACAGACTCTTTAAGACGCATGGCCGCTTTACCGGTCGGGGCGCTGAGGGCAATGCGAAAGGAGGGGCCGTAATAGGCAAGAAGCAGGGCCGCAATCTTGACGACTGTCGTAGTTTTTCCTGTACCCGGCCCACCGGAGATTATACACAGCCCTTTGTTCAGGGCGACCCGCGCCGCTTCCCGCTGCAGGTCCTGTTCTTCTTCGACAGCGGGAAAACAGCGCCCAAGCAGATCATCAAGGTTGTCAATGGAATAGGAAACTGAGGCAAGTCCGGCAATTTTTTGGGCAAGCTGCCTTTCGTACGTGAAATAACGGGAAAGATACAGCCTGCCGCCGGCAATAACCAGCGGACTGTCTTCATGCTCCGAGACTAGCGGACAGCGCAGTAGACGTTTTTCCTGGTTCTTGTCCAGGTTGAGGCAGGTGTGGCCGTCCTGCATCAAAGAGATCAGGGACGAACATACTGTCGCCAATTCCTCCCTGTCACCGCCGTCAAAACCCGAGCGTTCGGCCATAAAGGCAGCGAAAACGTCGGCAAATGGTGAAACCGAACCAATATTCTTCATGGCGTTTCCCCAAAGCAGCGGTCAAGATCCTGCACAACCTGCTCATCTGGACATGCATGGAAAACACCGCTGCCGGCCACCCGGGGCTGCATGCCACGGACAAAAAGATAGAAAATCCCTCCGAAGTGCTCAGAGTAGGTGTACCCCTCCAGCCACCGTTTCAGGTAACGGTGCACGACAAGGGTATAGAGCCAGTACTGCAGCCCGTAATTATGTGCTCTCATCGCCGCCAGGAGTGCTGCCTTATCGTAGGAATTCGCTTCATGGCCAAGCTGATTGGTCTTGTAATCAACGATGAAATACCTGCCGTCATGGCAGCAGACCAGGTCAATATAGCCATTGAGAAACCCCTCCATCTCCCGGTACCGCAATGGGGTGCAACTCTCTTCAGATGCTAGGATCCGGTTGATTTCTTTCGTCGTTGTCCGGGGCATGAAAAGAGAGAATTCAAGCTCTTTTATCTGCTGTCCGGGAGCGATATCGGCAAGTCGGAATCCGGCGTTTGCATCCTTGTTCCGGGAAAGGGTGGTGGTCACACTGTTTTTCAACAATTGTCTCAACCCATCCTGGTCAACGTCAAGACCATATCGCCGGCATAATCGTGACAGCTGCTGCTGATCATATGAATCTTGAGCAAGGTCTGAAAAATCGATTATCTCAAGTGCCTCGTGCACAATATTGCCGAATCTCACACCTCCCGGAAGTCGACTGCTTTGAAGTACTCGGCTCACCACAACCTTTTCATCAAAAGCACCGCGCAGTGCATCTTCACTGTGAACTGAGTAGCTGGCCAGGCCGGAAAATGACGTCAGAGTCCTGCTGGTGGCCAATGCCGATACCTCGATTTTTCTGGCCTGCAGCATAACGTCATCGGAAGCGGGCCTGAGGCTGGAACAAACAGTTTCCGTTTCTTCAGCTATCAGCAGATGGCTGCTGGCAGGTCTGCTGCCGAAGTGATTGAGATGAGCGTACTGATCCTTGAAATCGCAGGGCCCGCCGGGAAACAGGATTGTTCCAAGCGGTGAGGCAAAAGAGCCGGGATTTTCGCCTCTGCCGCTGATATCGGCCCAGAAGAGATAACATCTCAGCTGAGCGCGGGTTATCGCCACATAGGCAAGGCGAAGATCCTCCTGCAACTCTTCAGCGTAAGCACGTTCCCTGTTTTCAGCAAAATTTTCAGAACCAAGATCAAGGACCAGGCTGCCATTTCGGTCATGGCACCTGATGACTCTGCGGTTTTTCGGAGCCGGGCGACTTCCCGAGAGCAGGAAAGGACAGAATGTCACCGGAAATTCAAGCCCCTTGGCACCATGCATGGTAATGATGGCAACCGCATCACGATCACTCTCCAGTCGCAGTTCCATCTCCTCGATACCACGCTCTGAATCTGCCATTTTCTGCAGCCAGAGGATTGTCTGCTCCATGCTGAGCGCCTGCTCCTGAACGGCCTGCTGAATAAGTTCACACAAATGCTGGATATTGGTTAAACTCCGCTCACCCCGCTCCTGAACAGAGAGATTTATAAAGACATGCTCACCAGCCAGCAGCCGGTTTATCATTACTAGAAAACCCTGCTCCTGCCAGAGCAGGTGATACTCGAGATAGCGCTCCAGCTGCAGACCAAGCAGCGTTTCGTCGGAACTGAGCAGGACGAAATCGTCACCTCTCAAGCCAAACCATTCAGAACTCAGCGCCGCTTTCAACACGCCGATATCTCCGGGGGTTGCAACCGCACGGAGCACAAGAAGCAGTATCCGGCATTCTGTGGTCTTAAAGACGCTGATTTTACTTGCGACCACCGACGGTATTAACGCTCGTGACAACGCCTCGTGATATGCTTCGGCCTGAGTGTTGGTTCTTACCAGAACCGCTATATCAGCAGGTTTCAGAGCAGAAATGGTCTCCCCGCCCGTCTCCTGTCGGGCAATCATCACGGTGTTTTCACTGTCGACAAGGCGCGTGATTTCACCGACAGTCCATTTCATGATCTGCTCGTGTGCCGCAGTATTCGTCCAGCCCGGCCGATCTTCATCCCGGATGTCCAGCTGGCAGTAGACAAGAGCCCCTCTTCGGCAGCCATCATCAACAAGCCTGCCGTCTTCCGGTTTTTTAGCAGACGTCACCGGGCTGTAGGGAATTTCTGAGAAATAGCTGCCGGCCAGCAGCGCGTTGACTGCCCCCATCAGGTCGGGGTGAGACCTGAAATTACGCTGCAGGGTTACTGTTCGCTGCGCCATTTTCCTGGCCTGAAAATACGAAACGATATCGGCACCGCGGAAACGGTAGATTGCCTGTTTCGGATCGCCGATCAGATAGAGTATATGCTGAGAGGTGCTGAATAAGGTATTGAAGATCTGCCATTGAGCACTGTCCGTGTCCTGGAATTCATCAATCAAAACCATTTTGAAGCGCTGCCTGATTTTTCGGCACAGCAAGGCTCCGTGCGGGCCGGTAACTGCAGCCTGCAGGCGAATCACCAGATCATCAAAGGTCATTATCCGCTGCTGCTCAAGCCGCAGAGGAACCGTTCTGCGCAGCTGCCAGGCGAGTTCCAGGCGAATCTCCAGGAGCATCCGCTCCACGGCCTCGCTATAAAGCCCTACCGATTCCCCCGGCATTATCCACCCTGAAATAAAGGCCTTCTTTTTTTCAACTCCCCGCAGTCTACTGCCATTCAGGTGACCGAGCAGATTGTCCTCCCGGAGCCATTTGAGCGTTTCGGGGCGGACGAATTTCGACTCATTGACGCCCTGTTCGATTTCTCGACACCAGTTCCTGTAGTTGTTGTTGAGCTCCTTGTTGAGATATCCACCGCTTGAGGCGTTATCGAGTTTAGCAAACAGTGATGGACCGTGGCGCTGCCACCAGTTAGAAAATTCAGCAAAACAGTGGTCAATGCGCATGCAGCAATCGTCAAGAGAACCCTTCTCAGGTCTCAGTTCGGCGAGCACGTCGTCAGCGCCGGCAACACTGAGAAAAAGTGCCTCCGGGTTGGGGTAGTACTCGAGTAACAATGAACAGAAGTTCCTGTCCAGACCATAGAGCGTTGTACGCCAGAAATCGTTGACGACATGTCTTCTGACCGGCAGGACATCCGCTGTCAATTCAACATCAAAAAGCTGATGACTTTCAAGCGGATGCTCCCGCAGCATTCGCTGACAGAAACCGTGAATGGTGAAAATCCCAACACAGTCTATGTCGAGCAGTGCACGGTCGAGCAGCCACAGTGCCTGCTTTTTATCCACGATCCGTGTACCCCACTCCCGGAGCACCTCATCGTGTTCGCCGTCACCGTTGCTGAGAATGTCTTTTGCTGCAATCAGCCGTTTCCTGACCCGTTCCCGCAGTTCCTCCGTTGCCGCCACCGTAAAGGTGACAACGAGAATCTGCTCAATTGTTATGTCAAGCTCGGTAATTGCCCGAAGAACATGCATGGAAATGGCAAAGGTCTTGCCGGTACCGGCACTCGCCTCGACCAGGGTGATGCCTGGTTCTATCGGCGTTGATGCTGAAGACAGGAACCCGGCATCCGTCATGACCGGAACTCCCCATTCAACACCCGGCCTCTTTCCCAGATTGGAAGCAGAAGATCCTTACAGAGCGCTTCAAATTCATTGTTCAAGATCTCGTCCTCAGCAAGATTGCGGTAGAGCAGACTCCATTCCGGAACATAATCATTATCAATACACGTTGAAAATACCTGCCGGGCAGCATCAAGCGGCGCTTTTCTCCCCTGTCCCTTGTTCAGACAATACTGCTGCACATAGGAAAATGCCGGTTCAACCAGCAGGCTGCTGGCCCTGCGGCAGCCATCCTGGAAGATATCTGCCAATAGCTCCAGATCCCTATCATCACCCATTTCCACATCAAACACGACCGTATAATCCCGTGACACGATAAAGGTCGCCTTTTTCTGACGGTAAATCCTGGCTGCAACAAGGTGACAGAGCCAGCCGACCAGCAGGTCCTTGCCTTTCAACGGTGCATAGCGGTAGAAGAGCTGCCCGTTCTCGTAGCAGTGCGGCAGACTCCCTTTGATCACCATTTCGCCCGCTGCCAGCTCAAAACAAGGGGCATCAAGCAGGGCTCCCGGGTTAATCTCTGATATTTGCTGTACAAAAGATGTAAGACGCCCCAGTTCATCTTCAAATGATACCAGGCCGGGTGCTCCAATCGGCCAGCGCGATTCAGTCTGCAGGCGCTCCAGCAGCTGCAGGCTGCCATCACCGTTCAGCATCGCTGAAACAAGCTCCTGTTCAACACTATATCGTGATAATCCGTCAATTTTGAACAACTCTTCATCATCCGGCAGCAGATCTTCACGGCTGAAGTTGATACCGAGAATATGGCGGACAAAATAAACCTGCGGCTGGGAAAAAAACCTGACAAGATCCAGAAAATCATGCTCTATCTCCGACCGCTCCAGTGGGGCAGTCGGCTCCCAGGGTTTGCTGCTGCCGGTGCTGCGATTCAAAAGGTTTTCCGCAACGCGGCAGCAGTGCTCATCATAACTGAACAGGTCGTCGTCACCACTGAAATAGTTCCTGTCATAGGGGTGCAACGGGTGGTGAACAGTCGGGTCGCCAACGCCGTAATAGAGGTGCAGACAATCAAGCAGTTCACTGACAACCACGGATGGCGGTATTTTCTTGTTGGTTCGGACAGACTGGCCGGTATAACTCAGATAGAGGCGCTCACGGGCGGCGATGATCGCTTCCAGGAACTGATAGCGGTCATCTGCACGAGTTGAACGATCACCGTATCGATAGTCTCTGGTCACCAAGTTGAAAGTCGGCTGATAATCCTGTTTTGGATACTCACCGTCATTGAGGCCGAGCAGGCAGATCACCCTGAACGGGACCGAGCGCATGGGCAGCATTGAACAAAAGGTCAGGCTGCCACTCAAAAAACCGCCGCTTGAAACGGTCTCGACGGCTGACTGCAGCCAGGCCTCGATAACCTGAAATGAGACACTGTAATCATGGTGAGGTGCATACTTGTCTTCAAGCTCAGCAATGATCCGTCTTACCGCCAGTACGTCCGGATGTTCCGGCTCTGCAAAAAGGCAGGTGCACAGTGACTGCAGCTCAAGCGACCACTGGCCAAGCATTTTCTGTTCTGCAAAAGAAAAACAACGCTGCTCGACGACGTCAACAAACCGGCACAATCCGCCAAGCAGCTCCCCGTCCCCCCCCTCGATGGCGGTAAACGGGAGGATATCTGCCACCGGTTCATCACGGTCGATTGCGTACCCCATCAGCATCCGCTCAAGACCGGCCTTCCAGGTTGCCGCCTCACTGTTCATGTAATTGTCTTTGACACGCTGCTGCCTGGAGAGTCCCCAGCGAATACCGGAGCTGATCACCCAGTGACGGATCGTCACCAGATCTCCCGCCGACAGTGAAAATTGCGGAAAAACCTCAGGTCTCTCCAGGATACTGATAAGTTCTGTCCAGCCGTACCTGCCGGAAAGCAGAGAGAGAAACTGCATGAAGGTATCGTAGTAACGGTTCTTTTTCCGCACATTGCGATCGGCGATGCTGTGTTGAATATCCTCGAAAACAGCAGGGATCATCAGGGCATACTCCTGAATGACCGGAGCCATGACAATAATTTCATGAAGTTCAAGAGACTGGTCCTCCTGCATCCAGGAGAGGATATGATCCTTGAGAACCATGAGTTCTCTCATCCGCGAGTGGCAGGAGACAACCTGAATCGAATTGTCTTTACAGGTGCTAAATATACCGCTTTTCTCAGGTTCACTGCCGGCCAGGATATCTGCCTGGAGGTGGAGCAAAAGAGAAGGACTCTCTCCGCTGACAGTCAGCGGGTCGGCGAAGGATGCCTCACCATCCTGCCAGTTGTCGATTTTTTCAAGAAGCAGTTCCTGAAAATGTGCCCCCTGCGTGCCGAAAGCTACCAGCAGCGGATGAAACGGGAGATTACCCCCAGCTGCTTCGTGCACTGATGTCTCGCTCAAATGCAACCGCCTGGCTCGTGCCTTCCTGCTCTCAAGATCACCCCAATAGAGTTCACAGGGGGAGAGGAGAAAGAGGTGTATGTCCAGCTTTTCAGAAAGGTTTTCCAGCACCGAGAGAAAGAGCGGAGGCAAGGTATGCAGACCGAACACAAAAATCCGCCGGGGAAAATCGGCATGTGCACAATCAATGCTGTCCAGCTTGTTTATCAGGTTAACAATCAGCTCTCCCCGGTGCGGCACGCCAGGTGCTAACGATCGAAGCCTCAACCAGAGTTCCTTCTGCCAGGCTTCTGATTCCTCCCCGTCAGCTGTACTGTCCGACTCCCATGCCTGCAACATGTCCAGGCGCATGATCTGGTACTGGTCAAAGATATCAGCAAGCTGACGGGCCAGCTGAAACCGCTTGAGATCAGACTGTTCCCCGGACAAATACGCAGAAAGTGGCTGCAGCGCTCCCCCTTTGCTCTCGCGCAGGATTCCTTCCAGCTGCCAGGTGAGTATATCACGGTTAAAAACCTGTTCCTCTACCTCAATGCCGCCGAGCCTGCAGATAAAATCGATAAACTGTATCGGCAGCTGATATTCGGCGTTGCACCACACCCCGAACTGTTCGGCAAGATACTGGGAGAGCATTCGTTCCATCCCGCGACTCTGAATAAGGAACAGCTCTTTGCTGAAAAGTGAAACGGGTGGGCGGCGGGAAATTATGGAAGCGAGGCATCCGGCGAGCTGTTCTGTTCTGTTTGAACTGTGAATAATGAACATGGGTCAACCGGTTTTGAGTGAAAAAATTCTGTCGCTGCTCTCTATGTCATCAGGAACTGCATCCAATGCGTATTCAATTGACAGCGGCTGACCGACTCTTTAGAATAGGGATCAGAACAGCTGGAGTCTGTCAACCCGTCAAGTCGACACCGGCATACTCCCAGATTGCATAGATAAGTCCGGCCATGATACCGATCGCAAAAAAGAGGCGCAGGCGACGATCCCAGGGCAGCTTACCTCCATCACCCATATATTGCAGTACGGAAATGATGAGATAGGTAAAACCGGCAACAAAAGGAGCGGTCTGCAAAATCTGCCAGAATGTTGCTGCCGCTGTTTCCTGCAAACTGCTGCCGATCCTAAGATTGAACAGCAGATAAAGAACCGCTGAAAGACTTAACCGGACATTTTCTTTAACACGTTGCATATGATCTCATTTAAAACGCTTCTCTTCCCGGACACGGCAATCTGCAAGGACAGGCTCTATCCGCTGTTTCTTTTCTTTGCACCGATACACTTTCTGCAAACGGTTGAACCGGACGCCGGCACCAATCAATCGACTGACAGTGATATTTTCATGGAACACGGTTTGTGTCAAGGACATACTCCGGTACCGCTTGAAAAGAATCGACAGCGGTTTCTGCATTTGATCAAGGATATCAGGGAAAGAAAAGACGATTATGGTGCACAGCTGGCATCCTTGACGATGGCGGCCATGTCCGCTGCGGCTTCAACAAAACGGGGGGAGGCAAAGCATGAAATAATATCATCTTTCTTAAACGATCACTCACTTATTTCCTCATCCTCAACATCAGACAGCGACATTGATCTCTGGCAGGCACGCCTGGTGCTGGAAATTGCCGAGATGCTGGAAAAAGACGAAGAAGAGCTCCGGCAGGAGCTGGATATTCTTGACAGCCGGGAAATGGAAATGTTCCGCACTCTGCAGGGTGACAGCGCGGATGAGGATAACCCGTTTGCAGAACTTGAGCAGATCCAGGCAAAGATGGAAACTCGAAGGCCGCTGGCTGAAAAGAACCGGTTCAAGGCCTGGCTGCAGCTCATGAAGCATTTCCAGCCGCCGGATGAGTTATTCTGGCTGGCATCTTCTGCGGACAGCGCCGACCAGGTAAGCGGCAGATTTGAGGAAAAAACCGGGGGCACGGCGGTTCCAATACTGAGGCTGCCGCTGCCGAAGCGTATACATGTCAGTACAGGGTATCTTCTGAAAGAAATCAGTACCTTTCATGAAGCATCTCAGCAGATTCGCAGGGAAATCAGAAATGAACTTGAGAGCCTTGCCCGACTGACAACGTACGACAGCAGCTCAGCCGAGCTGCTCCTGCCGGGCAACAGCAACTGGTCGGCAGCCTGGGAATCACTTCTCGAGGAGCACTTTCCGATGTCAAGTCATCATCGATCAGAGGTCATCATCTACATTCTTCCCGATACCAGGGTAGAAGATGTTCTTGAACTCACAGAATCTGCACACAGCTCGTTCAAACACGGACTGCTGGGAATATTGAAAGACTGATGCCCGGGAAGTACAGGTCGATACAGCCGGCACGTTGGTCAAAGCGGTATCGACCTGCGAGGTTAGCTGCTGCCTGCTGAATCAGGCGGCAGATTCGGCTTCTTCCACTCCTTTACTGAAGTCGGTTAAAACCGTCACGGCCCTGGCACGAAGCTCCCTGTCAAGCTGCATCAGCCCCTGTGGGTTGTCACCAATCAATTTGAGTTGGGCGATAATCTCGTTATCGTTATCTTCCTCTTCCACCTGTTCGGTCACATACCACTGAAGGAAAATCTGGGTCGCATGGTCCTTTTTACTGATGGCCAGTTCCATCAGGTCATTGATTGACTGGGTAATATACTGCTCATGCGTCAATGTCTGGCTGAACATGTCAAGGGCATCTTTAAACGTATGGGGTGGTTTATGTATGGCTTCGAGCTTCACCATTTCACCCTGCCGCTGAAGATATTCATAGATTTTCATGGCGTGAAACATTTCTTCGTGATACTGCACCATAAACCAGTTTGCAAACCCTTTGAGACCAGTGTCTGCAGCATAAGAGGACATGGACATGTACAGATATGCAGAATACATTTCTTTGTTGATCTGCTCGTTAAGCGCCTGGGCCATTTTTTTGTTAAGCATGTGGATCTCCTTTTAGCCTGTAATTATACCGCCGGTAACGTTCGTTAATCCCCGGTATTAGCTGTGTTGTTCAGTCACCATACGAAAAACAACTGGTTGTGTGCCGATTTCGCACAAACCTTATAGCCGCTCAGCAGGAAGTCAAGCGAAGAACATCACCTTTTGAGAGAGAAAACCGTGCACCTTGATCTGTCCGGACAAACACACTCTTGTATAGCTGATTCCAACTGATTACGCCGGACACTCACGGGAGTCGGAACACGGTTCAGCTATCCCATGTACAGCAGGTATAGGGGTTAATTGTTGTAACCGGACAGAGCGCGGCACGGACAACCTTGTCTGCGACACTACCAAACATTATCTTCTCAAGTCCCTTATAACCATGGGTGCCCATGACAATCATATCGGCCTGTATGTCAGTGGCATAGTCAACAATCTGTTCACCGACATCCCCCATGAGGACCTTGGTATGAATATCGGAGACCCCGAGCTTGTCATATTCTTCGCGGGAGTCGTCTATAAACGTGACCATTCTCGCTTCGGCACCGGTCAGCAATTCATCTTCGAGATTGGGCATATGCATCTGGGGGACAAAGAAACCTGAATAATCTTCAAAGTTCTGGACAACGAAAATCAGGTGCAGCGAAGCGCCGAATTTCCCTGCTAAAAATGCCGCGGAATCAGCGATCAGTTTTGAGTTGTCGGAGAAATCTATCGGAGTTACGACGTTTTTAATATTTCGAATATGCTTCATGGCCACCCCCTTTTCGTAGATTTGCAACTGTTCATTAAGACTACCCCTTCCACCCTTGTCATAATATAGTGCAGAGACCCGAAATTGCAAGAATTTAGCCTCACGATTACGGCATTCCTGGAGCTTCTGTCAGGCATTGATCATTTCAGCAATTCATTTATTTTCTGCCGATATTTCCTTTCAATCACATGCCGTTTTTTCTTAAAGGTGTTGGTCAGCTCTTCACCATGGGTCAACCCCTTCTCCAGAAAGGTGATACCGTGCAGCTTTTCGTAGGGTTTAAAACCTTTTTTGGGCTTCAGCAGGCGATTCATCTCTTTTCTAACCTGTTCAAGGATCCTGTTGTCGGTCAGCAGGTCACCGCCCTCTTTTTTGATATTGTCAAAGGTCCTGGCCGCCCAGATCTTCAACTCGTCAAGGTTGGGAACCAGCAGGGCGCCAAGACCCTTTTTATCCTGGCCTACGAGGATGGCATCATCAATAAACGGGAACATTGTTATGGTGCTTTCAATCCTGCTTGGGTCTATATTCTCGCCACTGGCAAGTACAATAATATCCTTTGCCCTGCCGGTAATCACCAGCTCATTTTTTATTGTCAGCCGGCCCAGGTCACCGGTTTTGAAGAACCCGTCTTCGGTGAAGGATTTCAGGTTCTCTTCCTCGTTGTTGTCATAGCCTGTCGTCACCTGCGGACCCCGAACCTCTATCAGTCCTTCCTCACCGACTGCCACGTTCCGTCCGTCCTCCGTGACAATGCGCAGTTGAGTCTCGGGAACCGCAGGGCCAAGGGTTCCATAGGTCCTGCAGGAGAGCCCCCGCCCGGCAATGGCGGGCGAGCATTCGGTCATCCCATAGGCGTTTACGATCCGGATATTGACTGCATCTATCCAGTCCTCAAGAAATCCGGCCAGTGTACCGCCGCCGCTTACGGCAAGCCTCAGCCTGCCGCCAAAACGCTGTCTGACCATGCCAAGTTTTTTCTGGGCAACCAGGTAAAATGGAGTCAGCACGATGCAGACTGCAAATCCCTTCAGCTTTTTAAGGAACCTGGAAATAGCTGAATCAGTGCCGAACTGTGGCAGGTTTCCGAGGACCAGTCGCCTGTTCCTTCTGTACCTGATTGATATCCAGATCATCGTGGAAAACAGCAGGTACGCGGCCTTGCCTTTTTTCTTTACCGCCAGCTGGACCCTGCCGAAAAGGGATTCCCAGACCCGGGGTACCGTCGCCACAACGGTTGGCCTGTATTTTTCAAGATCCTGGGCAAAGCGCTTTACCGAGGAATAGACCAGGCAGCAACCGGCAGACAGTGCCACATATTCTGCTGTACGCTCGAAGATATGCCAGCTGGGAAGAATGGACAGCCAGCGGTCAGTTGAAGCCAGCTCGATCAGCCCGGGTATACACCCGACATTATGCATGATATTTGCATGAGTGAGGCTCACCCCTTTGGGCATGCCTGTCGTTCCCGAGGTGTATATGATGGTCAGTTGATCCGAAGGCTTCAGCTCGTTTCCCCGGGTGACAAAATGGTGGATATCCTCTTCACTGTATGTTTTGTCCTTTAACAGGTCCCTGTAGGAAAACACCCGGCCGAACAACGATTGAATGGATGGCCCGGTCATCACGAAGGTGTTTTTTAAATGTTTTATCGATTTCAGAGAAGCATCATGATGGGCAAGCAGTTCAGGGGTCTCAACCACCAGGTGTGAGCAGGTGCTGTTTTTTATGATAAAATCGAGTTCCTGGGTTGGCGTGTCAGACCCCCGTGGTACCGTAACCGCGCCAAGCGACATAATGGCAAGATCAGTTACCATCCAGCCGTAACGGTTATCAGAGAGGAACATGACGCGATCCCCCGTACGCATGCCTTTCTCGGCAAACGCTCTGCTGAGCAGCAGTACGTCTTCAAAAAGCTTTGCATAACTGACCCGGATTTCCTCATCACCCGCCTGGTAAATATAGGCATTGTGATCAGTATAGTTTTCTCTGCTTGAGAGCAGGACCTGAAAAAGTGTTTGCGGTTCCAAAGAACGAGTTCCTCCTGCCGGCAATGTTGTTCCAGTCATTTATTTTATCCCCCAGTGAACGGCTATCGTTCCCATCATGAATGTGCGAAAATCAACTCCATGAAAACCAGCCTCTCTGAAGAGAGCAGCCAGTTCTCCAGCCTCATGAAAACCCATTGTTGATCCGGTGAGATAGGAATATGCCGCTTTGTCGCGGGCAATCATCCTGCCGAGCAGCGGGATACCGTAACGGAAATACAGCTGAATAAACGGATAGAGCAGCGTTTTTGCAGGAGGTGTCGTATCAAGACAGACGACCGTCCCGCCTGAGGCCATGACCCGGTATACCTCTTTGAGCACACTGAGGCTGTCATCGACATTGCGCAGCAGGTAACCAAACATCACCGCCTTGAACAGATTGTCTTTATAGGGCAGCCGGTTGGCATCACAGACGTGCCAGGAAATTTTTGAATAGGGAAATCTCCGCGCCGCCTGGGCCAGCATGTTCCGTGAAAAATCAGCGCCGACAACCCGGCTCTCAGGAGAGATCCGGCGCACAAGTGCGCCAATGTCCCCGGTACCGGATGCCAGATCGAGAACCCATTCATTGTCAAGGTTACCGGCCCGTTCAACGACGAAGCGCCGCCAGCGTTGATCCTGCCCCAGGGTCATAACTCGATTCATCAGGTCATAACGCCCGGCGATATCATCAAACATCCGCTGCACGCCGGCCCCTTTACTCATCGGCATCTCTCGGCTGCAAATGGCAGCGCAGCCCTGAAATCAGCAAGGTGCTGATCCGGGTGTGCGGGGAAAGGGAATAACATCCCTGATATTGGACATTCCCGTCACAAACTGCACCAGACGCTCAAAGCCAAGTCCGAAACCGGAATGGGGTGTTGTTCCATACTTCCTCAGGTCAAGATACCATTGGTAATCATCGGTATCGATGCCTGCGTCCTGCATGCGGCCAAGCAGGATATCATAGCGCTCTTCACGCTGGCTGCCGCCGACAATTTCGCCGATGCCGGGAACGAGAATATCCATTGCCGCAACGGTTGTTCCGTCATCACTGACCCGCATGTAAAACGGCTTGATTGATGCCGGATAGTCAGTTACAACCAGCGGCAGACGATAAACCTCTTCTGTCAGGTAGCGCTCATGCTCCGACTGCAGGTCGACCCCCCAGCTAACAGGATACTGGAAGTTTTTTCCGGCTTTCTGCAGTTGTTCAACCGCCTCGGTATAGGTAATATGGATAAAATCTTTTTCAATCACCTGCCGGAGCTTGTCAATCACACCCTTTTCAATGAATTTGTCAAAAAGTGCCATATCTCCGGCGCACTGTTCAAGCACGTCGGACAGCAGATATTTCAGCAATGCTTCGGCTATCTGTATATTGCAGGAAAGCTCACAAAAGGCCATCTCCGGTTCGAGCATCCAGAATTCCGAAAGGTGCCGTGAGGTATGTGAATTCTCCGCCCTGAATGTCGGTCCGAAGGTATAGACCGAGCCAAGTGCCTGGGCGTACACCTCCGCCTGAAGCTGACCGCTTACCGTCAGGCCGGCCCTGCGCCCGAAAAATTCATTCCCCTCCGAACCATCTGCCGAGTCATCCTCCCTGCCAGTAATTACCTGGAACATCTCCCCGGCACCCTCACAGTCGCTGGTAGTGATAACCGGGGTGTGAACATGGACAAAGCCATGCTCCTGGAAAAACTGGTGGATGGCAAATGTCAGGCGAGAGCGAATACGGCTGACGGCTCCGAGCGCATTGGTCCTGGGACGAAGATGAGCAATATCACGGAGGAACTCAAAGGAGTGGTGCTTTTTCTGAAGTGGGTAATGCTCCGGATCAGCCCAACCGACAACACGTAGCTCTTCCGCCTGCATCTCAACAGCCTGCCCCTTGGCGGGAGACTCGGTAAGTTGTCCCTGGGCAGTGACGCTGCAACCTGCTGTCAGTCTGACGATATCAGTGCTGTAGTTTGAAAGTTTTTTATCGGCGATGAGCTGTAAATTTGCCAGGCACGACCCATCATTGATTTCCAGAAATGAAAAGCTGCCCGTGTCCCGTCTGGTTTTTACCCATCCGGCAACACATATCCTGTTTCCCACCGGTTTTTCTCTGAAGATGGAATCGATCCGCTGAATTCTCATATATTCACCTGTTCGAGTTGATACGTAAACTGCACCTTACTGGGGCAACAATAACAACGATTGACCATTAGTCATTATCCCTGTCGGCGGAACGGGAACAATCGGGCCTGGCCGCCAGCAGGTAGTCACTACGCACATTACCTAGAGCTGCAAAAAGAGAGCTGTTAACATCCGGTATTTCCTCATCGATCTTCTCGAGTATCGCCCTGATACTGTCCCTGCGTGTATCCCCGGAAAACGGACAGAGGTTTTTAACCGGACGGAGCCCGACGTGTTCAGCAATTTCGACAATATCTTTTTTTTCGATATAGGCAAGAACTCTGATGAGGCTTAAATTGCCATTGAACAGGTCCTGGCGCGGTACCATCGTCGAGACATTGCCGCTGTAGAGGATATTGATCAGAAACGTTTCGATTAGATCGTTTTTATGATGTCCAAGGGCAAGTTTCCCACATCCTTTCCTGCGGGCAAGATCAAATAATTGGCTCCGCCGGTTCCTCGAGCAGGTATAGCAACCCCGTTCATCCCCGTCTCTGTCCGGCCAGGCATCGACAACGGTGAGGGGAATGGAAAAGCGCTTCAGTTGCTCGCCGATGGCGCTTGCGGTGCCCGGACCGTCACCCTCGGGCTCCCGAAAACCGTTATCCACATATACCGCCTCAAGATCATAGGCAATGGGGGCTTTTGCCCGCCACATCTGCAATACCCAGGCATTCACGAGACTGTCAACACCACCCGAAACCGCGACAAGCACTTTGTCGCCATCACTGAGCATGGCATAATCGTGCAGTGCCCGGCCGATTTTACGATTGATATGCTTTGGCAGCTGTATATCCCTCATCACGCGAACCTCTCTGTTAAATACAGACGCCCGGCTGCCGTATGACAGCCGGGCGTCATGTCAGAGCTTTCCAGGTTGTGATTACAGGTACGGGCATTCCTTCAACTTTTCATTGATACCCTGACGCACGAGTTCTTCGACTGTTATCCATTTGAACCCGCGGCTTTCAGCCTTGCTGAACGACATGAGGTTACTCAGCAGCGACTGCTGGGTTTCCTTGAACATCGACTGCCAGAGCACACGTCCATCCCTGGTACTGATGAGTTTCATGGTAAATGTCGCCGAGGCCGGACTTTCAGCGCCATAGCTTCCCCCCTGCCGCTGACGATAGTCAATAAGCGAGGTTGTCAGGACCGCACCGCACTTCAGCTCCGAGCCGATATTTTGGATCAATGTCAGCCGGGAACCGGAATCACTGGGAATCAGCGCAACCAGCTGCCGCTCGGAGAGGGCCCGGACATTATTATTACCGATCAGTGCTTCGTTGATAACAGAATCCATAAACTCAGCGCCGCGTTCAAGAACAGCTGCGTCGGAATAGCTTACCGAAGCATCCCTGTTGACAGTTGTTTCAACCGGCAAAGCGATGATACAGGGAACTTTCACCCGGGCTTCCTGGCGCTCCTGCTCAGTCGGCAGCGTCTGTTTTGTAGCGCAGGCAGAGAGTATTGTGGTAATTGCACAGATGGCCAGCAGGTGCAGAAACATGGAATAGCCCTTCACATTAACCTCTTTTGCGTTTGTTTTTATGTTCATACTCACAGACATCCTTTTGATGAAAGCACCCGCTTCATCCCGGGAATCCTCGTGGTTGCATCATTGATGGAACGTCCGAGCGCTTTGAAAACCGCCTCGATAATATGGTGAGAGTTTTCACCGTGCAGCAGATCCACATGAATTGTCAGGCCGGCATGCTGGCTGAAGGCACGCATGAACTCCTGGGCCAGGCAGGTATCGAAACTCCCGACTTTCTCATCAGGAGTATCCGCCTGGTAGTGCAGGCACGGCCTGTTGGATACGTCGACAACAACACGGGCAAGGGCTTCATCCATCGGTAGATAGCTGATACCATAGCGCCTGATACCGGCTTTGTCACCCAGGGCCACCGCCAGTGCCTGACCAAGGCAGATTCCAACATCTTCAACGGTATGGTGATAATCAACATCTATGTCACCAACTGCCGAGATTTCCAGATCGAAAAATCCGTGCACACCAAAAAGGGTCAGCATATGGTCAAAAAAGGCAATGCCCGTTGCCACGCTGATCTCTCCCGTACCATCAACTGAAAATGACACGCTGATATCGGTTTCGCTCGTTTTTCGCTTTATCAGTCCCTGCCTCACGGCGTTGTCTGCGGCCATTGTACCCTCTATTATTTTGAAAATGCAGGAAATCAGGAGCCCAGAACCCGGCTGGAGTCCGTCCGCTCATATTTATCACATAACAACAGAACAAAACCATCTTTTTTTGTCTGTCTTCCGGTTTTCACAAAAGTCGTCTTTCCTGAACGACTGATTGTTTTTTTTATTGACATGATTTACCTGTATTAGTATATGTAATGCTGTTTTGATTTAAACACAGAGCGGGAATAACTCAGTGGTAGAGTGTAACCTTGCCAAGGTTGAAGTCGCGAGTTCGAATCTCGTTTCCCGCTCCAAAATGACTATGAAAGGTTCGGCACTGCACGAACCTTTTTTTAATTAAATGTCTGAGCACAGAGGAATGAAATGAAAACCTATCTTGCTCCTGTAAATGAGATCGAGAGAAAATGGTATGTCGTTGATGCCGAGGACAAGATTCTGGGTCGAGTAGCCGCTGAAATTGCCTCGCGCCTGCGCGGCAAGCACAAACCGACCTTCTCTCCATTTATTGACAACGGTGATTTCATTATCGTCACCAATGCCGAGAAAATTCAGCTCACCGGCAAGAAGTGGGACGACAAAAAATACTACCGCCATACCGGGTACATGGGCGGAATTAAAGAAGCAACCGCCAAAGAACTGCTCGAGAAACATCCGACCGACCTTGTTTTCAAGGCAGTCAAGGGGATGCTTCCCAAAAATAAACTGGGCAGAGCGCAGCTGAAGAAGCTCAAAGTGTATACTGGTGCTGATCACCCGCACAAAGCTCAGCAACCGGCTGAGCTTGTAATTTAACTACCTCGTGGAGAAATTGGCCATGGCCGATGAACGTTTTTACGCTACCGGAAAAAGAAAAAAAGCAGTTGCCCGTGTCTGGTTGATTCCCGGCACAGGGAACGTAACGGTTAACAAGATGTCGGCAGATGATTATTTCGGCGGCATTTTCCAGACTCACAAGCTGGAGAAACCGTTCAAGGTAACTGAAACTGAGCAGCAGTTTGATATACTGGCCACCCTTAAAGGCGGCGGCAAATCTTCTCAAGTCGATGCCCTGACTCACGGTATTTCCCGCGCCCTGCTTGAAACAGACGAAACGCTCAGGCCGGCACTGAAGAAATCCGGCCTGCTGACACGTGATCCGCGTAACAAGGAACGAAAGAAATACGGACAGAAAGGCGCCCGCGCCAAGTTCCAGTTCTCCAAGCGCTGAGATCATATCTTTTTCGACCGGCAGCACGTGGGCTTCATGCTCGAGACTGCCGGAACAACGAATTCAAAAGGGGTTAGCAGATGTTCTGCTAGTCCCTTTTTTTATTCGCGCACCATCTGTATCGTCCGAATAATATGGGAGATAACATGTTACGAGTCGCAATCGTCGGCAGTTCCGGCTATACCGGTGTTGAACTTGCCCGGATTTTGAGCCGGCACCCATCTGTTGAAATCACTGCTGCAACATCCCGCCAGTATGATGGCATGCAGCTCTCAGAAGTATTCCCAAGCCTTCGAGGATGCACGGATATCATCTGCAGGAACCATTCTCCGGAGGAAATCATTTCCTGTGCCGACCTGGTTTTCTGCGCCGTACCGCATAAGACAGCGATGGATATCGTCCCCACATTTCTTGCTGCCGGATTAAAGGTTGTCGATCTCTCAGCTGATTTCAGACTGAAGAGTGTCTCCACGTACGAACAGTGGTATCAGCCGCACAGCTCACCCGAGCTGCTCTCTGAAGCGGTATACGGGCTACCGGAGCTCTACCGTGAAGCGATAGGCAAGGCCCGGCTTGTCGCCAATCCAGGCTGCTACCCAACCTCTGTCATACTGGCGCTGGCCCCGGTACTCAAAGCCGGTATTATTGATCCTGCATCAATTATTGCCGACTCAAAATCAGGCGCCACCGGCGCAGGGCGCGGGGCTGCGGTTGGCACACTCTATTGCGAGGTCACCGATGGTTTCCGGGCCTACAAGGTCGGGGGGACACACCGGCACACCCCGGAGATCGAACAGGAGCTGGGCACCCTGGCAGATCAACCGCTTGTCATCTCTTTCACCCCTCACCTGCTCCCGTTATCGAGGGGAATTCTCAGTACCGTATACGCCCGCCTGAAAGAGCATTGTGCTGTGGAAAAAATCAGGGACCTTTACCAGGACATGTATGGGGGCGACTGTTTCATCCGCCTGCTTGATCCTGGAATGCAGCCCGCTACACAATACGTCCGGGGATCAAATTTCTGCGATATCGGCCTTGCTGTTGATACACGCAGTGGACGCCTTGTCATCACCTCGGCCATTGATAATATCGTCAAAGGTGCCTCGGGACAGGCTATCCAGAACATGAACCTGATGTGCGGTTTTCCAGAAGACTGCGGCTTGACACAGGTCCCGATTTTCCCCTGAAAGCCGAGAGACCGGATCTGCCCATGCGAACTGTCCAGTTGATCATCGCCTATGATGGAACAGGGTATTGCGGCTGGCAGCGACAGCGTGGCAGTCAGGCAATACAGGAAGAAATCGAACGGGCGCTTTCCATGATCTGCAACTGCCGGACAACACTTCATGGAGCCGGCAGGACCGATGCCGGTGTTCACGCACTGGGCATGAGCGCTCACTTTTGTACCGCGAGTGCAATACCCTGCACAAAGCTGGTGAAAGGGCTCAACTCGCTGCTTCCCACACAGATACGCATTCTTGAGGTGATTGAACAGCCGGAGGGATTCCACGCTCGCTTTCAGGCAACCGGAAAGACCTATCGGTACAGCTTTTTCACTGGTCCCCTGCAGTCCCCCATGCAGCGCCTCTATGTTTCCCATTTCCCCTCCACTGTCTCTCCAAGTGCAATGCAGGGCTGCCTTGAGAAAATTACCGGGACCCACGATTTCTCGAGTTTCGAGACATCAGGAACACGTGACAAAACACTCACCTGCGGAAAAGGTGCCGTCAGGACAATTTTCGACGCCTACCTGGTGAATCCGGAACCGGAACTGTATCATCTTTTTTTTTCAGGGGACGGATTCCTCAGACACATGATCAGAAATCTCGCAGGGACAATTATCGAAGTCGGGCAAGGCAAACGGACAGTGGAATCATTTAAGAAGATACTTGCCGGCAGGAACCGTCAGGAGGCTGGACCGACAGCACCGGCACACGGCCTGACGCTTGTCTCCGTTGACTATGAATGACGACGACCGGGGGGAACCGGCAGCGGACTGCTGAAAAAATATCCATCCAGGCGGATGACTAACGTTTTTTACCGCTGGAATGCCTGGCAAGAAGAGACTGTAGCTTCCAGGGTGAGGACAGGCAGACATTTTCTTCCTCACAGGAGCTCATCACATCACAGAAGGCCAGGAACTCGGCAAGTGCATCGCTCATCTGCATATCTTTCCTGCTGATCACATACAGTTGGCGTTTCATATCCACACCGGAAATCTTCAGGCTTTTCAGCCAGCCGTTTTCAACCTCTCGGCAGATAGTCAGCGCCGATAAACAGGCGATGCCGACACCTGACTCCACTGCTCTTTTGACCGCCTCCGGATGCCCCATCTCCATGACGACATTGACATCGCCGAGATGGTCTTTCAGTTTTTCACGGAAGATGGCCGCAGTTCCGGAGCCCTTTTCCCTCATGATCCACCTGCTGTTTTTCATGTCTTCAGTCACATCGAAGACATCCTTGTTGGCAAGCGGATCTGACGGAGCCGTCAGCACCACCAGCTCATCCTTGAACCATGGTCTGGCGAGGATGGCATCAGTACTGATTCTGCCCTCGACAAAACCAAGATCGGAAGCCCCTTCCAGCACCATATTTTCCGCCATCTTGGTATTGTAGACCAGCATGTTGATCAGGACTTTCGGGTGTGCTTTTTTAAAGGCCCCGATCAGGTACGGCAGAATATAGTTGCCGAGTGCGGAGCTGGCAACAATGTTGATCCGGCCGGTAAGCGTGTCATTGCGCTCGGACATGATCGTCTCGATACTGCTCACCTGTGCCGTTATATCCTTGGCAAGCGGCAGCAGATATCGTCCCCTGGCGTTGAGCAGCAGGCTCCTTCCATGCCGGTCAAAGAGCGAGCCTCCGAGCTGGTTTTCCAACTCGGCAAGCGCCATGCTGACAGCTGACTGGGTCACAAAAAGCTTCTTGCTCGCTTTTGTCACCTGAGCCGTCTCGGCCACAGCAATAAATATCTCCAGTTGTCTCAGCGTAATAGACATACCGCATCCCACATTCAGTTTTTTTGATAGATTACATCTTTTTTATTTACATCGCACCTGGAAATCTGCATTTTCACAATCAGCCGTTTCAGAAGATCAGCTCAATGAAACATTTTTAAGTATAAAAACCAATCTTTATCTATGATATTCTGCAAATTCGAGACAACAATAAAATTTACTGATAACAAAAAACTATTTTACAAACCATTCCTGTTGCGGCATGTTACATCCTTGCTCTCTGCTCTCACTATCAAGGAATTACTATCATGGATTTTTCATTATTTCTCTATCGCGATGATATTCTCTGGATTTCGGCATTCACCATCGGAGGACTCCTGTTCGCTCTGGGTCCGATCGCTATTGTCTACCTGTTCATGCCGCTGAAAACGCGACAGGTCAGCGACAGACGAGATCAGTTTATTGAATGCGGAATGGAGCCGATCGGTGACAGCTGGATCCGCTACGGAGTCGTTTTTTATCTTTATGCCCTTATTTTTCTGGCCTTCGATGTTGATGTCCTTTTTCTGTTCCCCGTGGCACTTGCCTATAATGATCCGCTGTTTGGTATTCGGGATTTTATCGAAATAGTCCTTTTTGTCGGAATATTATCTCTTGCCGTCGTTTATGCATGGAGCAAAGGAGTTTTCAAGTGGGAACGCAAGATATACCAGCAACGCTAGACAGTGTCCCTTCATCATTTGTCCAGTTTGCCCTCGCCGACAAATTAATCAATCTCTGTCGTGCCAATTCCCTCTGGCCCCTTACCTTTGGTATCGCCTGCTGTGCTATTGAAATGATGGCCACCGGTGCCGCGCGGTTTGATCTTTCCAGGTTTGGAGCTGAGGTCTTCCGACCGTCCGCACGCCAGAGTGATGTAATGATCGTAGCCGGGACCATCTCTCACAAAATGGCCCCGGGAATCAAGACGCTCTATGACCAGATGCCTGAACCGAAGTGGGTTATCGCTCTCGGCAATTGCGCCATTTCCGGTGGTCCGTTTGTCTATGAAGGTCAGTACGGCATAGTCGAAGGTGCCGACAAGATCATTCCGGTCGATGTCTTCGTACCCGGCTGTCCGCCGCGTCCGGAAGGGTTGATCGAGGGGATTATCGAGCTTGAGCACAAAATCACCGGCTGGCGCAGATGGCCGAAAGTTAAACCCGAATGGCAGGACGCTCCGTAGTCTGAAGCTTTAGCTTTTTCACATGAGAAACAGATGAACATTCAGGAAACGACACAGCAGCGACTCTCGGAGCTTTTTAAAGCCATTGGAGTCGACACCGGTGAAAACCGGTTGGCAAGCGACCAGTCGACAGATGGCCAAGAACAGGAGACGCCTCCCCGTCTGCCTGGAATTATCGAGATGAACTACGCAGAGAAAGGGTTCCACCTTGACGTGCTGATAGAACAGGAGCAGCTGCTGCGGGCAGCTGAAATCATGTTTGATCTCGGCTATTTCCTGGAATCCATAACCGGTGTTGACTGGATAAAGGAGGACCTGCTCGAAGCCGTCTACGACTTCAGCCGCTACGACTTCAATCTCTGTCGTGTCGCTGTCAGGGTATTTATTCCTCGCCTCGCCCCTCACCTGCCGACCATCACCGGAGTATACACCGGTGCCAACTGGCATGAACGGGAAACCCATGATTTTTTCGGTATTGTTTTTGACGGCCATCCCCATCTCATTCCTCTGCTGCTCCCCGAAGATGCAGACTTCCATCCACTGCTGAAGGATTTCAAGGCATGAGCGAACCCATCGAACTGCAACAGGACGAAACCTTCGTCCTCAATCTTGGCCCGCAGCATCCGGCAACGCATGGCGTTCTCAGGGTCAAATTGACCATGGACGGGGAATATATCTACAACGCCGAAACCGTACTGGGCTATATTCACCGGATGCACGAAAAAATGGCCGAGAACAGGACTTACCCACAATATATGCCCAACATGGGACGTCTTGATTATCTTTCGGCCCTGTCCTTCAACCATGGTTATGCGCTGGTCGTCGAACGCGCCGCAGCCATTGAGGTACCCGAGCGCGCCGAGTACATTCGGGTGATCACCGTGGAGCTGAACCGGATCTCTTCGCACCTGGTCTGGCTCGGCGCTTTTGTGCTTGATCTCGGTGGCTTTACCCCGCTGATGTATTGCTTTGACGACCGTGAGCAGATCCTGGACCTTCTCGAATCCGTTACCGGGTCCCGCCTCACTTACTGCTACTTTCGTTTTGGAGGATTGTACAACGATATCGATGAAACGTTTATCGCCGGCACGAAGTCTTTCATAAAGCGCATGCGCAAAGAACTGAAAATGTATGCAAAGCTTGTCACCGGCAATGTCATC
Source organism: Desulfocapsaceae bacterium (assembly GCA_963675545.2). Taxonomy (GTDB): domain Bacteria; phylum Desulfobacterota; class Desulfobulbia; order Desulfobulbales; family Desulfocapsaceae; genus MADRE3. Next base: position 3,618,583 of record CAXXRX010000002.1, on the reverse strand, counting down.
CTGATGAAACGGCTGAAAGGGCATGGACGTGTAGACCGGGACATGTGCCTTCGCTATGGTGCAACAGGGCCGGTTGCCCGAGGTTCCGGGATCAATTACGACGTGCGCAGAAACGAGCCCTACTCGGTCTACCCGGAGCTGGATTTCGAGGTACCGGTCTATGACGACGGCGATTCCTTTGCCCGTTATCTTGTCCGCATGGACGAAATGGAGCAGTCGCTTCGTATCATTGAACAGGCCCTGGAAAAATTACCCGACGGACCGGTCAACCCCGAAAAAAAACCGAAGCTGATCAAGCCGCCGCCGGGGGACTACTACGCAGCGGTTGAGACCGCCCGCGGCAACTTCGGTATCCGGCTGGTGAGTGACGGTACAAAAAACGCCTACCGGTTGAAACTGAGATCTCCGACCTACTCGAACATGCACCTTTTCGATGAGGCCTGCAGGGGAATGCTGCTCGCCGATGCGCTTGCCTTCATGGGCAGTCTCGACCTGGTCATTCCCGAGATGGATCGCTGAGGAAGAAACCATGAGCCTGACACTGTTCAATATACTCATCGCCGTTATTATCGCCATCAGCTTTGTCGGCCTGAACGCCGCCTATCTTGTCTGGTGCGAACGCAAAGGAGCCGGATTTTACCAGCGTCGACCGGGCCCGATGGAAAATGGTCCCTGGGGCCTGTTGCAGCCCCCGATCGACGGGGTAAAGCTGATGACCAAGCAGTTGCTGATCCCGGGAGGCGTGGACAAGGCGATTTTCATGGTGGCACCGGTGCTGGCCATGTTTCCTGCTCTGGTGAGCTTTGTAACCATTCCCTTCAGCGAGACGATCGTGGCTCACCCGATCAATGTCGGTGTGCTGATGATTTTTGCCTCCGCCGCTCTCGGCGGCATGTCGCTGCTTGTTGCCGGCTGGGGATCGCGGAACAAATACTCGATGATATCCTCTGTCCGCGCCGTATCCCAGACTGTTGCCTATGAAATCCCGCTGCTCATTACCACCATCACCGTGGTGATGATATCCGGGTCACTCAACCTCAACGATATCGTTGAGCGCCAGCTCGGCGGTATCTGGAACTGGAATATCTGGCCGTTTCAGGAGGCTGTGGGCTACAACCTGCTGATGCCTGTATCGTTTCTGATCCTTTTCGTCTGTGCCGTCGCCGAAACCAACCGGGCACCGTTCGATCTCGGTGAAGCCGAAAGTGAGCTGGTGGCAGGTTTTCATACGGAATATTCAAGCATGGGATTCGGATTGTTTTTCATGGGGGAATACGCAAACATCGTTATCGGCTCCTGCCTGATAACGATTCTCTTTCTTGGCGGCTGGTCCTGCCCGATCGGAGACATCGGTACATTCCCCTTCACCGACAATGTCGGCTGGTTCCTCCTGAAGATCTACATGATCATCTTTGTTTTTATCTGGATTCGCTGGACATTTCCACGGACCACTATTTACGGCCTCCTGAATCTGTCCTGGAAATACCTGATCCCAATTTCCCTGTTTAATCTGCTGTTGACGGCAGGACTGCTGAAGGTATTCTGATCATGGGCGGTTATTTTACAGAACTCTTTACCGGTGCCTGGAGCCTTCTCGAAGGTATGTGGGTAACCTTGAAAGAGTTTCCCCGGAAGCCGGTTACACTCAGCTACCCCCATGAATCCGTAAAAATGTGTCGGCGCTTCCGCGGCCACATTGAACTGATCGGTGATGAAGAAGGAAAACCAAACTGCGTCGTCTGCATGATGTGCCAGCGTTCCTGTCCATCAGGCTGTATCTCACTTCACGGAGAAAAGCCGGAAGGAAGCAAGAAAAAAGTGCTCACCGGCTACATACTCGATTTTACCACCTGCTCGCTCTGCGGATCATGTGTCGAATCGTGCAACTTCAACGCACTGCAGTTCTCAAATGAGTATAATCTTGCCAGCACCAGAAAAGAGGACTTTGTCATGGACCTTCTGAAACGACTAGAGGAACAGCAGAAATGAACGGCCCGCAGACGTTTGCTCATTCTCCCGGCATACTGACTCCGGACGGTCTGGTCGGGCTCATTTTCCTGATCATGGTAGCGGTCACCCTGACAGGTGCCTATATTGCCGCCACGTCGGAACGGCTGGTTCGGGCGGTTGCCGGACTGGTCGTCTGTTTCACCGGAGTTGGAGGCATGTACTATTTCCTCAACTCACCGTTCATGGCCATGATGCAGATCCTGATCTATGTCGGGGCTGTCTGTATCACCATCTCATTTGCCATCATGCTCGCCGCACCAGAGCAAAAGAAAAAGACCGCCCCCCCGAACCTGCTCTCCGGGCCGCTCGGGTTCATGGTTGCAACCCTGGTTTTCGCAGGGATGGCCGCCCTTGCCCTGCGCACCGAATGGCAGCAATTTGCAAAAACCTCGATGGGGACGGTGCGGGAAATCGGCATCCAGCTGCTCACCAGCTACTCGATGGTCTTTGAGCTGATTTCAATCATACTGCTGATCGCCATTATCGGGGCAATAGTTATTGCCCGCGGCGGAAGGAGCTGAATATGGATCTGCTTGTCATACACCAGTACCTGACCACGTACCTGGTCTTCGGTGCCATGCTTTTCGGTTTTGGGATCTATGGGCTGGTCACCAGACGGACGCTGATCGGCATGCTGATTGCCTCAGAACTGATGCTCGCCGGAGTTTCGATCAACTTCATGGCATTTAATCGATTTCTGGCCCCGGATCCTTCCGTCGGACAGATATTCACCCTCTTCATCATGGCGATTGCCGCTGCCGAGGCGGCCATTGGACTCAGCATCGTGGTCGCCGTCTATCGGCACTATAAGTCCGTCGATACAGAAGACCTGATCACGCTTGAAGGTTAGGAGAAAAGAGTTGCTATGGACGAACGCATAATCGTTACCTCGACATTGCTTTTTGCTCTTCTCACTCCGCTCGCCGGGGCGATCGGCGTCATGCTCAAGGGTGACCAGGAGAACCTCAGGGAGACAATTTCCTCTGTTTCCTCCCTTGTTCTCCTCGGTATCGTCTGCTCAATGATTCCCGACATCCTGGACGGCAAGACCCTTTACTATCGACTCTTCACAATTCTTCCCAATGTGACGGTGACCCTTCGCGCCGACGCAATGTCGATGATTTTTGCGCTCGTCGCCTCGTCGCTTTGGACCATCGCGGTCTTCTATTCACTGGGCTACATGCGCGGACTGAAAGAACATGCGCAGACCAGGTTCAATGCCTGTTTCGCCCTGGCAATTTTCGGGGCGATCGGCGTCGCCTTTGCCGACAATCTGTTCACCATGTATCTTTTTTACGAGATTGTCTCAATCTGCACCTATCCCCTGGTTGCCCATCACCAGGACAGGGAAGGATATGACGGCGGACGCAAATATCTTATCTACCTGACGGCAACCGCCAAGACCTTCCTGCTGCCGGCGATGATTCTTATCTACGTGCTTACCGGTACGCTTGATTTCAGCTCGGAAATCGCCACAGGTATTTTCCCGGCGGAGGTGAGCAGGCCGCTGGTGATCATGCTCTATGTCTTCTGCATCTTCGGTTTTGCCAAAAACGGCATCATGCCGTTTCATCACTGGCTGCCCGGAGCAATGGTCGCCCCGACACCTGTTTCAGCGCTGCTTCATGCGGTAGCGGTTGTCAAGGTGGGCGTCTTCTGCACCACCAGGGTCATGCTTTATGTTTTTGGTGTCGACACCATGGCAGCGCTCAATCTGGGCATTCCCACCGCTTACTTTGTCGGCTTCACGATTATCGCTGCCTCTGTGATTGCGCTTTCAAAAGACAATTTGAAGGCCCGCCTTGCCTATTCCACCGTCAGCCAGCTCAGCTATATCATCATGGGCGTCGCCCTGCTGACGGTACCCGGAATTCAGGGAGGCCTGATCCATATCGTCAATCACGGTTTCGCTAAAATTACCCTGTTCTTCTGTGCCGGTGCAATCTATGTTGCCGCCCACAAAAAAAACATATCGGAAATGGAAGGCTTGGGAAAGGTGATGCCGTTTACCTTCGGGGCCTTTGCGATCGCCTCTCTGTCAATGATCGGCGCGCCGCCGGTCGCAGGGTTCATTACCAAATGGAACCTGCTGATCGGCTCCCTCGAAGCTCACCAGATCGGCATACTGCTTATCCTGCTGACCTCGACCCTGCTCAATGCCGCCTACTTCCTGCCGGTAACCTATCGGGCATTCTTTTGCAGACCACCGGCTGCAGAACCATATACAGGGATACGGGAAGCACCCCTGGCCATGCTGATTCCCATTCTGATCGCCTGCGCCATTTCAGTAATAATCGGTATCTGGCCTCAGTTCATGATGCAATTTGTCAAAGCGGTGACGGGATGATACGGATAATTGATTTCATACTCAAGAGACACCGGCAGATAAATGCTGTGCTGGTTACCATCATCATTGCCATATTCCTCTGGAGCTTCACGGTCGACACATCCCATGCCCATACCTGGGCCGAAAAACACATCCCGGGATTCTGGTCGCTTTTCGGCATCGTTTCCTGCATCATCCTGATCTTCACGGCACGCTGGTTCAGCAGTGCCGGCATATCGAAAGGGGAAGACTACTATGACGACTAGCTGCTTTGTCCACCCCTCGCTGATACTGATTCTTGGAGGACTGCTGCTGCCGTTTGTCCGTGGTCCGTTCAGGCAGCCGTACCTGATGGTCGTGCCGATTGTCACCTTTATCAATGTCATCTACCTGGGCTTGTCCCCAGGCGTCTACGGCCAGGTATCATTTCTCGACTGGCAATTGGTCTTTGGGCGCATCGACGCACTCTCCGGTGTTTTTGCCTTTATCATGTCCCTGATGGCAATTCTCGGCACACTCTACGGGCTGCACATCAAAAATGAATGGCAGCATGTAGCGGCCTGGTTCTATGTTGCCGGTTCCCTCGGCGCCATCTACAGCGGTGATTACCTGAGCCTGTTCTTGTTCTGGGAGATGATGGCATTTTCATCGACATGTCTGGTCTGGTTCAACAAAGACGATGCGGATGCTCCGGCTGCCGGGTTTCGCTATCTGCTCGTTCACACCTTCGGCGGTTTGCTCCTGCTGGCGGGTTTTGTCCTGCGTTACCAGGTAACCGGCGATATTGCCTTTGAGCTGCTCGATTACGAAAACAGCAGGCTCTACACCTGGCTTATCATGTCGGGGCTGATGCTCAATGCAGCCGTCGTGCCGTTTCATTCCTGGCTTCCGGACGCCTACAGCAAAGCTACCGTTACCGGCGCCGTGTTTATGTGCGCGTTTACGACAAAAACCGCCATTTACGCCCTGGCCAGAGCCTGCTCCGGCTTTGATATACTGATCTACCTTGGCGTGGCAATGGCGATCTACGGTATCATATACGCCATTATTGAAAACGATATCCGCCGACTGCTCGGCTGGGAGATCATCAGCCAGGTCGGCTACATGGTGGCAGGTGTTGGTATCGGTACCGCACTGGCCATTAACGGCACCACCGCCCATGCCTTTGCCCATATACTCTATAAAGGGCTCCTTTTCATGGGCGCCGGGGCGATCATCCAGGCCACCGGCAAAAGCACCTTCACGGAACTGGGCGGACTGTACAGGAAAATGCCGTTCACCATGCTCTTGATGCTCATCGGCGGCCTTTCGGTGTCGGCCTTTCCCTTCTTTTCAGGGTTTGTCAGCAAGTCTATTATCATTGCGGCAAGTTACCAGGAACATCTACCGACAGTCGGATTTCTGCTGACAATGGTTTCAGTTGGAACATTTCTTGTCGCCGGGCTGCGGCTTCCCTACCTGCTTTTTTTCAGCGAATTCAAGGGTGATGAATCCACCATTGACAAGGCCGAAGACCCGCCCTGGAACATGCTGCTTGCCATGATTGCTGCCGGGAGCCTCTGTTTTTTCATCGGTACCTATCTACCGTTTCTCTATTCACTGCTGCCCGATCAGCAGATCCCCTCTTTTACTCCCTATGACAGCTATCATCTCAGCGAAACGCTGCAGATCCTTGCGTTCACCGGGCTGGGATTCATTCTTTTCAAAGACCGGATTGGTGCCAGGGCAACAATAAATCTTGACCTGGACTGGTTCTACCGGCGCGCAGGCAAACTGTTTCTCTGGCTCGCCGAGAACCCGGTCCAGTGGTTTGATAACGTCTGGGGGAAAGCGTACCGTGTTGTCGGCCTCTCTTGCCTGATGACAAACGCCCGCTTCTCGGCCTGGTTTGACCGCCGGGCAATCGATGGCCTGGTCGACGGTTCCGCCCGCGGCGTCCGGACCATGGGACGACAGGTCTCCCGGATTATGCAGCGTGGAAATGTCCAGATGACTATCTGCTACACCGTATCATTTATCGCTATCATAATGATTGCTTTTATCTGGCTCTAACAGCTCATTCAAGGAAATGTTGGGATGGATCAACTTCTGATAAATAATGGCTTTCCACTGCTGAGCGTACTTATCTTCCTGCCCCTGTGCGCAGCATTCGTGCTGCTTTTTGTCACCAGTGATGAGCTCTGCCGATATATCGCACTTCTCTTCACCGGTGCCGGTGGTGTTCTGTCACTCGTTCTTGTTGCAGGCTTTGACCGAAAGACTCCGCTTTTCCAGTTTGCCGAAAACCATCCGTGGATCCCGGGACTCAACATTCACTATACCATCGGGGTTGACGGCATCTCCATCCTGCTGATTGCCATGACCGCCCTGATCATGCCATTCTGTGTTCTTGCCTCATGGTCATATATCAAAACACGGGTAAAACCGTTCATGATCTGTCTGCTGGTCATGGAAACGGCAATGCTCGGGGTATTCGCCGCCCTCGATTTCGTGCTTTTTTATGTGCTCTGGGAGGCGATGCTGATACCGATGTACCTGATCATCGGTATCTGGGGCGGACCACGAAAAATATATGCCTCAATCAAGTTCTTTCTCTATACGCTGGCCGGCTCCATTCTCCTGCTGGTGGCCATCATCTGGCTTTACAGAGCCAACGGCTACTCCTTCTTCATTCCCGACATGATGTGGCAGGACTATTCAATATCCGCCCAGATTCTGTTATTTATCGCCTTCTTTCTCGCTTTTGCCATCAAAGTGCCGATGTTCCCCTTCCACACATGGCTGCCCGCAGCCCATGTCGAAGCCCCGACCGCAGGATCAGTAATCCTTGCCTCCATTCTCCTTAAAATGGGGACATACGGTTTCCTTCGTTTTGCCCTTCCCATTGTTCCGGAGGCAACGTTACTTCTGGTTCAGCCTGTTTTGTGGCTTTCCATCGCCGGCATCATTTATGGCGGCCTCACGGCACTTGCCCAGGAGGACATGAAGAAACTGATCGCCTATTCGTCAGTCGGCCATATGGGGTTTGTTACGCTTGGTATTTTTGTCCTCAACAAACAAGGGATCGAAGGCGCCCTGCTGCAGATGATCAATCACGGTATCACGACCGGAGCACTTTTCCTGTGTGTCGGCATGATTTATGAGCGGACCCACAGCCGCGAACTCTCAAGTGCGGCAGGAGTTGGCAGATTCATGCCGGTGTTTGTCACCTTTCTGGCATTTTTTTCACTGTCGTCGTTCGGCTTTCCCGGTACCAACAGTTTTGTCGGCGAATTCATGATCCTGGCCGGCAGTTTTGAGTACAGCCTCGTACTCGCCCTGGCAGCCATTCCAGGCGCTGTTCTGGCGGCAGCCTATATGCTCAGGATGCTGCAGAAAATCATCTGGGGAGATACTGACAATCCTGACCAGTCATGGATCACCGACATTACCAGACGCGAGATTGTTATCCTCGCGCCTTTTCTTTTTTTTGTTTTCTGGATTGGACTTGGCCCCGCCCCCTTTCTCAACATGATGGATACAAGCGTGAGCGCCCTGCTTGAACAGCTTTCAAACTACCAGTCCCAGGCTGTTGCAGTCTCTGGAAACCATATACTGCAGGTACGATGAATCACTCAACACTCGAACAAGGTACGCCGATATGCTCTTTCTTCCTGAACTGACCCTGCTGATAACAGGACTTGTTCTTTTCCTGGTTAGTCTCGGGAAACCGGGAGACAGTGGCCTGAGAACCCTGGTGCGCAGCCTGATGTCCCTTGTTTTACTGGCCTCCGTGATTTCCATCAGGCAAAACGGATTGATCTTCTTCGAATCCTACCAGGTAAATCTCTTCACCCAGGTTTTCAAGGTCCTCATCGCTGCAGCAACACTCGTTGTCCTGATATTCAGCGGCTCTGCACCAGGCATAAAAAAAGATGTAAAAGCTGAATATTACCTCTTTCTTTTCATGGCAGTCCTTGGATTAATGATGCTCGTTTCAAGCGTTGAGCTGCTTGCCATCTTTGTTTCACTTGAACTCTCCGGTTTTGCTGTCTATATCCTCGTTCCCCTGCGCCGCACAGATACCGGGACCGTTTACCAGGTTGAAGCGGCTATCAAGTACCTGCTGTTCGGGGTGATGGCCAGCGGATTTATGCTCTTTGGCATGAGCTACCTCTTTGGTCTCAGCGGCTCAACCTACCTGAGCGTTATAGTACCGGCCATCGGCACCATGTCTCATCAGCCTGCTGCAGTTATCGCAACACTGCTGGTACTTGCCGGATTTTTTTATAAACTGGCGATTTTCCCGTTTCATTTCTGGGTTCCTGATGTCTACGAGGGAGCGGCAAACGAAACGACCGCTTTTATCTCGGCCGTTCCCAAAATCGCTGCCGTTGCCGTTTTAATCCGCTTGCTGACCATGATAAGTGCGGAACGGGAAACCGTGGCATTGCTTCTTCTCGTCTGTTCAGTAGCCTCGATGTTTTACGGCAATCTCTGTGCTCTGGCTCAGACTGATATCAAGCGAATGCTCGGCTATTCCGGCATCTCCCACGCCGGTTTTATCCTTTTCGGCCTGCTCACCCTGCAGATGGACGGCTATTCAACAGCACTCTACTATGTTGTCGGCTATGCGGTGATGAATCTTGCCTGTTTCCTGGTCATCTGCACAATTGCCACCTCGGGGGAGAATCTAAAAATCAGTGATCTTGCAGGATTGCACAAACGGGCGCCTCTGCTTGCCGTCACCCTGGCAACCGGACTTTTTGCCCTTGCCGGAATCCCGCCATTTGTCGGCTTTACCGGAAAATTCATGCTGCTGGTACACGCTTTCAAACAGGGGTATGTCCTTGCTGTCATCCTCGCCGCGCTGAACACGGCCATCGCTCTCTATTACTATCTGTCCGTGGTGCGATTTGCCTATTGCACCGAACCTGGGTCAGAAGACAGTGCACCACCCCCCGACAACATATTTCTGACGAACACGGTTTCCGTCATTCTTCTGGTGATTATCATAGCCATGGGCGTTGCTCCTGCCGGGTTTTTGAAACTCGCTTCAGCGACGATACAGACGATCTTATGAATAGTCGCCGCAACTGCTGATCCCCCTGCTCTTGCCTCTCTTTCATCATGTATTATGAGTAGTGATAACTATATTACCTATTGCAAAGGAGCAGGTTCCCCATGACCTTCTGGTTACTTTTCATTCTCGCCGTTATCATTCTTCACTACGCCCTCAGTATTGCCGTCTCCACCCTGAACATCAAAGCACTGTCCACGACCCTGCCGAAAGAGTTTGAGGATACATTCGACAGCGAAAAATACAGGGAATCTCAGGAATATACAACCGCCACCACCCACCTCAGGCTCGTTGAAGACAGTGTATCAACAGCACTTACCATTGGCTTTCTGCTGCTGGGCGGCTTCAACGTCATCGACCGCTTCGCCCGCTCTTTTCAGTTCAGCGAAATTGTGACCGGCATTATATTCGCCTTTTCACTGCTCTTGCTGTCATTTCTCTCCGGGTTGCCGTTTTCCATCTATTCAACATTCAGGATTGAAAGCAGATTCGGCTTTAACAGGACATCGGTCAAAACCTTTGTTCTTGATATCGCCAAGGGACTGCTGCTCGCTGTCGCAATCGGAGCTCCCATTCTTGCCCTTGTTCTCTGGTTTTTTGAGAACAGCGGCTCCTACGGCTGGCTCTTCTGCTGGATTGGCGTCATTATTATCGGATTTTTACTTCAGTTTCTCGCACCGGTACTGATCATGCCGCTTTTCAACAAATTCACGCCACTTGACGATACCGAACTCAAGCAGAAAATACGTGCCTATGCAAACCGTGAAAAATTTCAGATCAAAGGCATCTTCACCATGGACGGTTCAAAACGCTCCTCGAAATTAAACGCTTTCTTCACCGGTTTCGGAAGATTCAGGAAGATTGTGTTTTTTGACACGCTGCTCGAAAAGCTGTCCAGCGATGAAATCATCGCGGTGCTGGCTCACGAGATGGGGCATTTCAAGAAGAAGCACATATGGAAAATGCTTGCTGCCGGTATCCTGCAGACCGGACTGATGTTTTTTCTTCTCTCTTTCTTCATTAATAACGAGGGACTTTTCCAGGCGTTCCGGATGGAGAATCTTTCCATTTATGCAAGTCTTGTATTCTTTGCATTTATTTATTCACCGTTAAACACCCTCATCTCGATTTTCCTCAACTACCTCTCACGTATTCACGAATTTGAGGCAGACCGCTATGCAGCGGAAACAACAGGAAATCCGGAAATGCTTATACAAGGATTAAAAAAGCTGTGCAGGGAGAACCTTTCCAACCTGACACCGCATCCACTCATGGTTTTTTTAAGCTACAGTCACCCTCCGGTCCTGAGCCGTATCAGGACTCTGGAGGGTATGATCAACAGACAAACGTGACGGAAATAATTCTTTGCACCTTGACACCGTTAGGATTTAAATGTTGATTAACCAGTACGACACGATACAATGACAGCAGTTCAATGCTGCTGTTCTTTACCATCAACTATTGGAGGCTGAGGAGACCCACATGAACCGAAACGATTTCCGTAACCCGCTCATCCAGTCAGGAATTCTGCTCCTTGTTGTTTTTCTCTTTATCTCGATTGTTGCAAACGCCCCCGCAGACGGTTTTATCGCCAGTATCTATGCCCTTGTCTCAGGACTCGTCAGGGGATTGTTGTTTGTGATTGCACTCAGTATCGGTTTGATTTTCTCAATAGCGGTACTCATCGGCATATTCCTGCTGGCCGTTTCCTTTCATTCCGTCGATAAGGCCCGCACCATGTGGGAACATCTGAAAACATCACTTGTAACGTTTTACTGCAGATTCAGTGAACGTGTCCGTTCTGCCGCGAAAAAACCGGAATCATCAGGATCGGCGAAGAGTGCCTCCCCGTCAGCTTTAAAGGCTGGGAGTTCTTGGGAAGCACCTGCCGTTCAACAACAGGACAGACTGCAGGTTGAAGAAAAAATTGCCACTCTTGAAGCACAGACCAACCGGCTTGAAGTCACTGTCCAATCGACAGCAGAGCGTCTTGTCACAATACAGGCCGGGCTTGAGCAAGAACGTGCCTCTGCAGGAGATACCGGTGACAAGTTCGGTGCCCTGGAGGCTGCTGCCGGTGAACTTGGCTCTGTCGTTAAATTACAGGAACAGAAAATTGCTTCTCTGCAGACGGACGTAACAGCTCTTGCCGAATCCATAAAAGCGGAGGTTGACTCTCTGAGCAGGGAAATTGCAGAACTTCACGAAAAAGCCTCTGTGCCTGAGGTGGTAAGTGGTATTCTTGCCTACATTGATACCCAGGAAGAGCGCGAGACCTTGACGGAAAAAGCGGAAGAGGCCGTGTCACGGGGCATGACATACGCGCAGACAGATGAGTTTTTCAAGAAATCACTTCCGGCAAACGTACACAAAGCACTCTCTGAGCACCCGCGACTGACAAAGGATTTTATTCGTTCCGTCAAGAAGAAATTCGAATAACCGCTATACCTATAGCGGGCAGCCGTGTGGATTATTACTCCAGGTACCCCTGCTGCTGGAGATACAGCAGGATTTCCTGAACCGCCTCCATTGGCGTAACGCCGCTTGTGTCTATGGTGATATCTGGATTTGAGGGACTGTGATAGGGGTCGGTAATACCGGTTACGCCCTTTACCTTTCCGGATCTGGCCTTGGCATAAAGCCCTTTGCGGTCGCGCTGCTCGCAAACCTCAAGTGGTGTCGAGACATGAACCTCTATATACCCGCCATATCGTGAAATAAGCGCACGGTTGGCCTGGCGGGGCTCATCATAGGGAGCGATAGGTGCACACAGCGCAATCCCACCGTTTTTAGTAATTTCACTGGCAACAAACCCGATCCGGGTGACATTAAGGTCCCTGTGGGTGCGGGAAAAATTCAGCTCCGAAGAAAGATTCTTGCGGACAATATCGCCATCAAGCAAAGTAACCGGCCGATCCCTCATCTCCATGAACTTGACCAGCAGCACTTTGGCAATAGTCGATTTTCCTGAGCCTGAAAGTCCGGTCATAAATATGGTGAAACCCTGCCTGCTTCTCGGAGGAAACGCGTACTGCAGCTCTGTGACCATATCCGGCCAGGTGAACCATTCGGGAATGTCCTCATTGCAAATCATTTTCCGCTGCAGTTCCAGCGAAGTGATCTTCTCAAGTTGTTCAGCCGCTCCGCTGGCCAGGTGAAAGTATTTACCTGTTGATCGCTGATACCCGTATTCGAGTTGCGGAACCATTTCAATACCCGTTTTTTTCGAACATGATTCAACAAGGTACTGGGCAGCCCCTTTTTCGTAGAACAATTTTGAACCATTATTTAGGCGGGCAAACGGGTCTCCATGATCGGCTGAGACCATGAAATGGCTGCAGCCGAAATTCTTTCGCATTATCGCCTGGTGCAGTGCATCGCGGGGGCCAGCCAGACGGCCGGCGAATGGGGACAAGCCAAGCATGATCATATTCGGGGGAAATTTCTCGGTAAAAACCTGGTAGCAGCGGATATGAGTATAAAAGTCCACATCTCCGGGATGATTAAGGCCGACAACCGGCTGCAGGAACACAGCGGCACCGACTTTTCGGGCAGTATCAAGCACCATTTCACGGTGGGCGCAATGAAGATACTGTTCACTGTGAAAGCCGAGCACCCGCCTCCAGCCGTTCATTGTAAAGCGCCTGACCGTTTCGCTTGGACCAAGGCGAAGCTGCAGAAAATCATAATGTATCGGCAGACTGACCCCCTCGATGCTGCCGCCGACATACCATGGTTTCATCTCATCAATGAGCGTTCGTACACCCGGATGCAGAGATGGGTCTGCAGTTCCATAGACCTGCAGGGCCTCCTCCTGCTTATCCGGTCGCCAGATATCTGCGACGGTAAGAATCGCCAGCAAAAATCCCTCCTGGTCGTTAAGGGCCACCTTCTGGCCCGGTGCCAGGGCTTTGGCTGCAGCTTCATCCAGATCGAGACAGATCGGTATCGGCCACACTGAGCCGTCCGGCAGCAGCATCGTCTGGACCACAGACTCATAGGCCTCGCGTCCCATGAAGCCGGTCAGCGGATAAAAACCCCGGTTGAGTATGAGCTCAAGATCAAAAAGCTGTCGCTCATTGAGATCAATGGAGACAAGATCAAGAGCTTCCCGGCGCAGGACTTCGGCCCGCCTGAAATGAACGACCAGCGATTCTGAATAGTCTTCGTGTCTCATGAATGCAAGAGTACCTGAGAAAATAGTAAAAAGAAATAGTTACGTCCGCTCTATTGTAGCGGGTTTCAACAGGAAAGCCAACGATTTCCAGAGACATTGCTCAGCGTAGCCGACAGTACTATCTGCATGCGTCTTTTTTACGACACTGCGCCCTGTACGACAGAGCCACGCTGACGTATCCCTCAGACACAGCGGTTGAGGCTGCTGAGCAGGGCTTTGACCGAGGCAATGATTATATCGGTATCAATTCCTGCACCCCAGAATCGGGCTCCATCACCACGCTCCAGCTCTATGTAGGCAATCGCCCGGGCACTGGAACCGGTGTTTATCGCATGCTCATGATAGCTGCACAGGGTAAAGTCATCGGTGACAATTGTTTTCAGGGCGGTGGAAAAGGCATCGAGCGGACCGTTGCCGGAAGCCTGTATCTGGCGCTCCACGCCTTCGACCCCGATAATCGCCTCAACTTCTGCAAAGGAGCGTTTTTCGAGTTTGTCGGAATGACGCTTCATGACGTGGAACGACTGAAGGTCAAACGGATGATGAATCTCAAGATAGGTCTGCTCAAATGTTTGATATATCTCTTCGGACTTCAGCTCACGCCCCTCACGATCGGTTACCCCCTGGATAATCCTGCCGAATTCCGGATGCATGTTTTTCGGCATTTTAATACCAAACTCGTGATCAAGGATGTAGGCTACTCCGCCTTTGCCGGACTGGCTGTTGATCCTGATGATCGATTCATAGGTCCTTCCCACATCATTTGGATCAATCGGCAGATAGGGAACGGACCAGTGGTTATTGCCATTGGTTTCATACTCCGTCATACCTTTATTGATTGCATCCTGGTGCGACCCGGAAAAAGCGGTATAGACGAGTTCTCCGGCATATGGATGCCTGATCGGCACAGGTATCCTGTTTACCCGCTCGTAAACATCAATGATATGGTTGATATCATGAATATCGAGACACGGGTCGAGCCCCTGGGTAAACATGTTCAGGGCAAGGGTTATCAGGTCCACATTACCGGTACGTTCGCCATTTCCAAACAGGGTTCCCTCGACGCGGTCAGCCCCGGCCATAAGTGCCAATTCTGTAGCGGCGACCGCACATCCCCGGTCATTGTGCGTGTGAAGGCTGATGATAGCGGCCTGACGATTCTTCATGTGGGAACAGAACCACTCTATCTGGTCGGCATAAATATTGGGCGTCGACATTTCAACGGTCGCCGGAAGATTTATGATTACAGGATGCTCTCTGCTCGGCTCCCAGACATCCATGACAGCTTCACATACCTCAAGGGCAAAATCGAGCTCTGTACCGGTAAAACTTTCCGGAGAATATTGATAACGAAAGCTCGTTTCCGGATATTTTTCAGTTTCCTTGAGTATCAGCCGGGCCCCATTCACAGCCATGCTGATGATCTCTTTTTTATCCATGTGAAAGACAACGTCTCTCTGCAGGGTTGAGGTTGAGTTGTACAGGTGAACAATGACCTCCCGGGCCCCTTTTATTGATTCAAACGTTTTGGTAATCAAGTGTTCACGGGCCTGGGTCAGCACCTGAATGTACACACCCTCGGGAATCAGATCGTCTTCTATCAGTTTCCTGGTAAACTCGAATTCAACCTGGGATGCCGAGGGGAACCCAACCTCAATCTCCTGGAAGCCGATTTCCAGCAGAAGTTCAAACATCTCAAGCTTTTTTGACAAGCTCATCGGCTGAATCAGTGCCTGGTTACCGTCTCTGAGGTCCACACTGCACCATGCCGGCGCCCGGTCGATGGTCTTGTTCGGCCAGGTCCTGTTCGGTAAAGGAATCGATGGGTACGGTCGATATTTTTGCGTCAGTTCTTTATTCATCACATTTCTCCGGCACTTCGCTGTACGTGCTTGTTCGTAAGACAATAAAAAAGGCCGCGGTAAAAACCGCGGCCTTTTTTATTGCAGGGATCAAAATGAATTTAAAAAAATCCGTCCCGTGCCGCGGCTTTCCGAAGCAATCCTAAATGGAGTAGAGACAGGACGATATTCAATTTCATCATTTCATTCACAATTGTTGTTGTTTACAGGTAATGGTAATCCTGCCGGCAGCCACTTGTCAAGTCAATTTTTTTGTTAATTTTTCCGTTACTGTTGCTTTCAGGCAATTCCGAAAACATCAGAAACAACGGCGGATGAGGAATGATGGTTGACATCTCCAGTCGAGAAATTTATATTTTCAGGTTCGTTCTAAAAACAATGAAATAAATGCATAATCAACTATTTCAGTAACCCTCTCATACTATCGAGGAACTCATGACAGATCTCACTGGTGCCCAGGCAGTGGTACAATGTTTACGGGAAGAAGGTGTAACAACAATTTTTGGCTACCCCGGTGGCGCCGTCATTGACCTTTACGACGAGTTAATGAATTCTGACGATTTGCTGCATGTTCTTGTCAGACATGAACAGGCTGCAGTCCATGCAGCCGACGGCTACGCGCGGGTTACCGGAGAAGTCGGCGTCGCTCTTCTGACCTCAGGGCCCGGAGCCACCAACGGTGTCACCGGGATCGCCACTGCCTACCTCGATTCCATTCCAATCGTTATTCTCACCGGCCAGGTACCAACCCCGCTGATCGGCAATGATGCCTTTCAGGAGGTAGACATTGTTGGAATCACCAGACCATGCACCAAACATAATTTTCTGGTCAACAGGAAGGAAGAACTCGTCCAGGTGATGCGTGAAGCGTTTCATATAGCACGCACCGGGCGGCCGGGACCAGTCCTTGTCGACCTGCCCAAAGACCTGATCAAAAGTATAGTGCCGTTTCCGGAAAGAAAAGCAATCAAGATGCAGAATTACCAGCCGACCTATGAGCCGCATCCTGTCCAGGTTGACAAAGCCTGCCGGCTGATCATGAAGGCACGCAAACCGGTACTTTATGTCGGAGGTGGAGTAATTCTCTCCAACGCCTCGGAAGAGCTCCGCGCGCTTGCCCTCAAACTCGACATCCCGGTCACCATGACCCTGATGGGACTGGGTGCTTTTCCCGGGACTCATGAGCTGTCCATGGGTATGCTGGGAATGCACGGTACCTACACGGCCAATATGGCTGTTGCCCAGTGCGACCTGCTGATTTCCGTCGGCGCCCGTTTTGATGACCGGGTGACCGGGACGCTTGACACCTTTGCACCGAATGCCGAAATAATCCATATCGACATCGACCCGACCTCGATCAGTAAAAATGTAAAAGTCGACGTCCCCATTGTATCAGACTGCAGGATGGCACTCACGGCAATGGCATCCTGGTTTGACAGGGAACCTGATGTATCCGTCAACTATGAAAAAAGTAAACACCAGGAATGGTTTGCCCAGATCAGGACGTGGATGGAGGAACACCCGCTCACCTATGCGAACGACGAATCGGACATCATTAAACCGCAATATGTCATTGAAATGCTTGATCAAATGACAAACGGCGAGGCCATTATAACAACGGAAGTCGGACAGCACCAGATGTGGGCCGCACAGTTTTACCGCTATAATCACCCCCGCCATTTCCTCACCTCGGGAGGACTTGGAACCATGGGGTACGGATTTCCGGCGGCGATCGGCGCGAAAATGGCCATGCCGGACAAAATTGTCATCGACATTGCCGGTGATGCATCGATCCAGATGAACATTCAGGAGCTTGCCACCGCACGGCAATATAACTGCCCGGTCAAGATCGCCATACTGAACAACCGGTTTCTCGGCATGGTGCGCCAGTGGCAGGAACTGTTCTACGAAAAACGCTATGCCTCGACGGTCATGGATGTCGCTCCCGATTTTGTCAAGCTGGCAGAAGCCTACGATGCCGTCGGCCTGAGAGCCACAAAAAAGAGTGAAGTGGAAGCGGTCATAAAGGAGGCACTGGCAACGGATAATACCGTCGTCATGGATTTTTCGATATCCCGGGAGGAAGGAGTGTTCCCGATGGTTCCTGCAGGTAAATCAACCACTGAAATGCTGCTGGTGTGAGGCGCTTTTCCCCTTTTCAGAGGCTTATATGAAACACACGCTATACGTTCTACTGCAAAACAAGCCGGGTGTGCTGTCGCGGGTAACCGGCCTGTTCAGTGGCCGGGGATTCAACATAAAAAGTATCTGTGCAGCCGAAACGATTGATGAAGATGTTTCCTGCCTGACCCTGGTCACGGAAGGCGATGAAAACATCATCGAACAGATCACCAAACAGCTTCATAAACTCATCGATGTCATCAAGGTTCACGACATCAGCGACGGGGATTATGTCGAACGGGAAATGGTGTTGATCAGAGTCAAGGCCGAAGCTCACACCCGCGCCGAAGTCCTTCGGGTTATTGATATTTTCAGGGGCAAAGTTGTTGATGTCAGCGCCAGGAGCTACGCCGTTGAAGTAACCGGTTCACCATCGAAAATCCAGGCGGCGATAGATATTCTCAGACCGATCGGCATCAAGGAAATCATCCGTACCGGAACCATCGCCATCAGCCGGGCGGGTAAAAACAAATAGCGGACATCTCTCATGTTGGAACCCAAAATACCCGTGGCTGAAGAAGGATACCCCTTTATCCTTTATGCAGTTTTTCTTACCATTGTCTGTGCGCTTCTCGGTTACCCGACCCTGACCATACTGCTGCTTGGCGCCACGACCTTCATCCTGATGTTCTTCAGAGACCCTGAAAGAATAATCCCCGAAGGCGAAGACACGGTTTTATCCCCGGCCGACGGCAAAGTGATCGTCTCGGAGCTGGTAAAGGATGTGCGTTTTTCAGAAAATGATCTACTCAAGGTATCCATTTTCATGAATGTCTTCAACGTACATGTCAATAGAAACCCGGTGTCGGCGCTGGTCAGGAAAGTGAGCTATATCCCTGGCACCTTTCTGGCTGCAGACAAGGAACAGGCCCATCTGAAAAATGAATATTGCGCGATAACCGTGACCGACGCAAGGAACAGAGAGATCACCTTTGTCCAGATAGCCGGGCTGATCGCCCGCCGCATTGTCTGCCGCCTTGAACCAGGAGATACGATCACCCGGGGCCGGCGATTCGGCCTGATCCGCTTCGGTTCACGGGTCGATGTCTATCTCCCCGGTGACTCACAACTTGCGGTCAGTCCCGGTGAGAAGGTGAAGGCCGGTGAGACAATCCTCGCCCGCCTTTCCTAGCGGTCGGTATTTCTATTGTTTTCACCCGTAACCGTATTCAGTGGCTGTAGAAGACCGTACAATGGACGGCAAAACCCTGACGACCTATGTCACAGCCGTGAAGGCTGATGCCTGCAACCCATCGACCTGACGGAAATGCGAATAATCAGCGGTCTTGCACGAGGATCCAGACTGTTTGCCCCGCCTGCCCGGAGCAGGGCAATCCGGCCCACGTCCGACCGGGCCCGGGAAGCACTCTTTTCCATTATCGGTTCACGGGTCGGAAACAGCCACGTCCTTGATCTTTTTGCGGGTACCGGGGCACTTGGCTGCGAAGCATTGAGCCGCGGTGCCCAATCAGTCACCTTTGTCGACAACAGCCGACAGGCACTGCTCCTGGTACAAAGAAATAGTGAACTGATCCCCGGCGGCGGGCAGCGCAGCAGGATCATTCAGCACGATCTGAAACGCTCTTTACCGTTTGCCGGTGACCACTCATCTGCTCTACACCTCTTTGATCTGGTATTTGCCGACCCGCCGTACCGGCAGGGTTTCACGGAAAAGATATTATTTTTTCTTGATAAGAGTTCAGTTCTTGCGCAAAAGGTATTAATAATACTCGAGGAAAAAAAAGGCGTACAGATAGGTGTAAAACTAGATAATTTGTTCCTTGAAAAAAACCGCTGTTACGGCGACAGCTGTTTTCATTTTTTTATGCGTAAACCACTACCAACTCCAGAAGATCTGAAAATACCATGACCCCGCCATCACCTTTGAACGGTAAATCTCTCGCCATTTACCCCGGAACCTTCGACCCGATCACCAACGGTCACATTGACATCATTAACCGGGGCCTGAGCCTCTTTGACAAGATCATTATTGCAATTGCCGTCAATCCTGGCAAGGCACCTCTTTTTACCCTGCCTGAACGGATAGCCATGATCGAAAAGTGCTTTGAAGACAGAAACTCAAGAATCGAAGTTGATTCAGTCGACGGCCTGCTCGTCGAATATGCGGCAAAAAGAGGTGCCCGCGCTATCATCAGGGGACTGCGCGCAGTCTCCGACTTTGACTATGAATTTCAGCTGGCACTGATGAACCGCAAACTTGAACGCTCCGTTGAATCCGTATTTCTGATGCCTGGATTCAGGTGGATTTACATCAGCTCCTCTATCGTCAAAGCAGCAGCACAACATGGCGGTGATGTTGCGGACATGGTTCCGCCGCATGTTCACCAGATGATGATCGAAAAATACCGCCAGACTTAGTCATATCAGCGTCTTTCCACAGCACATGCAGACAAGAAGCAACTCCAGGCTGCCCTTGACACGCCGACTGATCATCATCGCCGGCAGTACTCTGCTGGTCTACCCCTTTCTACGCTTCATCAGCCATCGGGTACCCCGCAAGCCAGTGAAAATAAAGGTTTCCGAGCCGCTGAAACAGGACCATTTCCTGGCCCATGAAGACTTCTTCATTTTTGCTGAAGCCGACCATCTCTGGGCCGTTTCAAGAACCTGTACCCATCTCGGCTGCCGCCTGCTCTACAAGGAGCAGGAGGATATCCTTGAATGTCCCTGTCACCAGAGCAGGTTCAGCACCTCCGGGAAGGTCATCAACGGCCCCTCCCAGACTGAATTGACACGCTATCCGGTCGAAAAAATAGCAGATCCTCCAGCCTTTATAGTGACCACCTGATTATGGGACACACGTGAACTGGACAGCTTCATATGAACGGCTGAAACAATCACCGCTCTGCGTACTGCTCCTCAGTACGAAATGGGGCGCCTGGAGTCTTGTCTGTCTGTATCTCTCTCTGTTTTCAGGGATTGTAGTCGGCCTGCAATACGATCTTTCAGAACCGTTCTACTCGACGGCCGCCCTCGATCTCCTCATCCCGTATGGGAAATATTTCCGCTCACTGCACTTTTATTCAAGCCAGTTTTTTTTCTTCTTTGCCGTTATTCACTATATATGCGCTTTTGACAAAACCGATAGTTACAGCCACAGCCGCAGAATCCTGCTTGTCCTGACACTGCCGGTAATCCTGATGCTGCTGTTCACCGGCTATGTTCTTCGCGATGACAGCACCGGTGCCTCAGCTGGAATGATCGCTGAGCATATCCTTCTTGCGTTGCCGGTAGTTGGCCGGATCCTCAATGAGATGCTGTTTTCCATTACTGATCACGGCATGCAGCGCGTCTATCTGCACCATGTTATATCCTTTGATATCCTCCTGCTGATGTTAGCCTGGGACCATTTGCGCAGATACCCCGTAAAACTTTCCAGTTACATCATGCTGAGTGCCGTCGTACTGTCTTTCAGCATCTTCATCGACGCCCCGCTGGACCCTGAGGAGCTTGGCAGGTTCTATATCACCGGACCCTGGTTTTTCCTCGGACTGCAGGAGCTGCTTAGATATCTTTCGCCGGTTACTGCCGGCGTCCTGATCCCCGGCTTTTTTATCGCCCTCCTTGCCATGTTGTCACCCTCACACCGCTGGTTCAGGCCAATGCTTGGGTGTATTGTTGCCTGGCTCCTGATCTACATGCTCCTGTCGATCAGCGCCCTGTTAGCACACGGCTGAGTAACGGCCCATCTGCTGCAATAAGTAAGCGTTTTCAGGAAGAAATGAGATTCTAGCGAAATGGTTTATAAAACCTGTTTTCAGGATCGGCAAGTTCCAGCATGTCCAGGTCAGCCCCACTATCTCCATAGCCATAGAGTATATCGAATTTGCTGATATCGTAGCGAAGGTTGATTCGCCTGACTTTTTCCCGGCCCATGCAGTTCTTGCCTTTAATCCTGCCGGTCAGCCTCCCAAAAGCATCGGTCTCAACTTCCGTTCCGATCAACTCAATACCCTGGAGACGGCACCAGGGAGCCAGCATGAATGCAGGACTTGCACTGACAACAGCAATCTCGTCACCGTTTACCCGGTGCCAGGCTAGCCGCTTCCAGAAACCTTCGCGAATTATTCCGGGAAGGACTGCGTTGCAGTAGTGCTCGGAGACCTTCTGCAGATCGGAAAGCTGCCTACCGGCGAACAATTGACCAAGAAACAGTTCTTTCATTTTCGCAGGAGGATAAACTCCCAGCTTATACGCGATGATCTGAGGCACATGCACAAGGACTGTACGGGCGACAGCGGTTTTGTTGACATGCCACAGGAACAGCAGAAAACTGTCCCTGGAACTGATCGTACCGTCAAAATCAAAAAGAGCCAGGTTCATCAGTCTGAGGTCTATTGCTAGAGTTTCGGTATTGTCGACTCAAACAGTTTGTAGAGAAAAGGAAAGTTCGCAAAAAGCAGGAGCTGTAGAATCACCCCGCAAAAGATACAGTAGATGGTAAAACCCTTCTGCAGATACAATTGTTCGGGATACTGGGTCGGACTGTTTTCCAGAAATCCGAGATGAATATACCAGGCGATGAACCCGGCAATAAAAGGAATGGAGAGGATCATCTCCATTTTATACCTCATCAGGAAAATACCGAAAAACAAACCGAATGAAACAGCGTAATATATAATTGAGACCAGTAACCGCGTTTCGGTATAATGTTTGAACGATTGTCTGTATTCCGAGCTGATCCGGGGGTCGCCGATTCTTCGATACTCGGCAAAACGTTTAACGGCCATGAAAAACGCACCAACCATCCAGTAGGCAAGAACCAGAGAAACAGGGGGAAGAACCATAATTCCCGTGGCATACCAGCCGAGCAATAAACGCAACGGGTTGTTGACTGATTCGGACAGGACGTCAATATACGGCTTATCTTTGCTTCTCAGCGGCGGGATATTATAGACACAGCCCATTATCCATAATGCCAGTGCCGCAGCAAAAAAATGCATGCCCAGGATCGTTGCCAACGACAGCCCGAGAACTGCAAGAAAAATCCACTCAAAATATGCAACCCTGATATTGACAAGGCCACAGGGAATCGGACGATTCTTTTTTACCGGGTGAAGGGCATCAAACGGGGCATCGAGTATCTCATTTATCACATAATTGCTCGAAGCCACAAACCCTGTTGCCAGCAATGCCAAAACAAGTTTTACAACGGTTTGAAAATTAAACAGTTCAGGCTGGACATACAGCGCAAGAACAATGCCGGGTACCATGAAGACGTTTTTGAACCAGTGGTCGAAACGTGCGATCTTGAAATAAGGGACGAGGTTCATAGTTATAGTTGGATGAACAAAAAATCAGTTTTGGGTTCACATCTATCTGTTATGCGCGGCTGGAGTCGGAACAATCTATCAATAAATGTGCAGTAAGGAAAGAACTATCTGACGGCACCCAAGCTCGTGCCTGAACTGCCGGCTGACTCCCGGCAGAGAAGTTTTCTTCAGAAGAAACGACCATTCTTTCCTGTATCAGGTTGAGACCGGACAGTGAAAAACAGAAAACCGCTGAAGGCTGCAGACAAAACTCAGCTTTCAGCGGTTATTTTGGAAGGGAAACAAAGAAGAAGAATCAGCTCGCTTCATCTTCAACAAGAGCAGGCATATTTGTCCCTGACAAACGTGCCTAGGCTCGCAGTACGTGCTACTCCTTGTCCTTGAACTTGTCTTTTAACGATTTCAGCTCTGTCTGCAGAAGATCCTTGAGCCCTTTCATTTCTCGTTTAATCATCCCTGACAACAGGACCGAAAGTCCTTTAATATCAATTTTACCTTCCGGTTTGACAACTTCCGGCAGGTTCACCGCATCACCTGCAGGCTCTTTTTCAACGCTGTCAGCCCTGCCTTCTCCCCGCACCTGCTGCTCATCCTCCAGCAGGGTATCGCCCAGTTCCTGCTCAATTGTTTCCTGGGTCGTCTCTATTTCTTCAATTGCGGCAAAATCTTCTTCATCAACCGGCTCAAAAACTGCACTGAAATCCTGTTCGGAGCCTGAATCTGCCTGAAGCTCTGAATCGGCAATTGTCTGAAGTTCATCTTCAGCACCGGTGGACCCTTCTTTTTCCATTTCAGCAGTCGCGGTGTGAATCGGAGCGACAGATCTCAGTTCATCTTTTTGCTTGACCGCCTGCCGGTCAAGCATTTTCTGCTGCCACAGGAGAACCTTACAGGTTTCCGCCAGAAGTATTTCCTGGGATTGTTCAAGGCTGACACTATCTTTCCGGCACAGTTCAAGCTTGTCAAAAACAGAAAGCATGAGGGTATGGGCATCGGAACTTGCTTCATACTTGTAATGCCCGATATGCTGGACTATAGTTGACAGAAGCTGCAGAAATGTCTTGTCCACCGGCCTGGATACCATTCGCTGTCGCACCTGATTGACTTCAGTCAGCAAGCCATCAACGATCCGATCGTTTATCTCTACCCCCAAGGAGGCAATCCCCGCCCTGAGTCCAGAGAATTCATCGTCAATTGCAAACAGCGGCATCTCAGGCTGAGTGACCTGCTGTTCGGCAAGAGACTCCGGCATCTCGCCTGCACTTTCCGCTTCCGGCCCCTGTTCATAGAGCTCGGCGTCTTCTTCATCATGATCTGTTATCAGCTCACGCTCAACGTCGTCGGATTCTGTCAGCAGCTCTATCTGTATCTCGCCGGGTTCATCGATACGATGGTCAATAGATGCAAAGAACGCTTCCTCCTCGGAGTCGGACCCGAAACTTGAAACCACCTCAGCATTATCAGCGATTCCCGACTCCTGAGCAGCCACTTCTGCCGGCTCATCCTGCTGGGTATTGCCCGGTTCTCCGGAGACAGACAGATCATCTTCACCCGGATCTGCCCCTATATCAATTACAGATGCCGCACCGGATCCGGCTGCAAACACATCAAAGAACGAACCACGGTTAATCTCCGCCTCATCACCATCTGTATGTTCGTCTTCCAGCTCTTCCTCTGCTATAGACGGGGCTGCACTTTCAAAAGCCGTTTGCTCCTCTGGCTCTGTTTCTGTTTCAATCTCGTCTTCCAGCAACCCAAGCGGTATCTCTTCCAGATCGTCTGCAGCATCTTCTTCGGCAATTGCCTCAAACAATACGTCATCGTCCTCTTCGCCAGCGGGCTCAACAGCAGCGACGGAAGATTCAGCCGCTGATTCCTCAACCAGCATATCGTCCCAGACGTCTTCCTCGATAAGGTTCTGCTTCTCTTCCTCACCATCCTCGATCGGCACCTGCGTTCCTGTTGCATGCTCTGCAGAAACGTCATCGCGTTCTGTTACCTCAGCATCATCCTCCGGCAAAGTCTCAGGAGGTGCAGCCGAAACGCTCTCTTCGAGAGGTTCGGCGAAAAAGGCATTAAGATCGTCTTCAAAAACTTCCGAAATCTCTTCCTCTTCCTGGAGCCCGACGACATCTGTCATGTCGCCACCACCCGTATCAGATGATACCGCTTCGAGTACCGCCTCGTCGTCCTGAATATCACCGAAGAAACTCTCGATGCGGGTATCGATTTCGGATAGCTCATCTTCTCCCTCGTCACCTTCCAGAATCTCTGCTTCACTATCATCCTGGGCAAGTGCGGGTGCAATGTCGTCATCTTCTGTCGGTAACGGCTGTTCAGCGCTGTCATCGTCGGCATCGGTTTCGACATCAACTCCCTTGAGGGCTGCAGACTGGCTGACGACATGGCCTGCAGCATCGTCTGCGAAGATATCGTTAATACTGTCATCAACATCGGCAACAGAATAGAGGGATCCGTCCTCAGCACCATCGGGGTTAAAACCATGGACCTCGGCATCGGCAGAGTCTGCAAGTGCCGGAGCCAGCACCCCATCCTCTTGAGTCGGCAGTGCTTCCTCGTCTGAATCATCATCAGCCTCGGTCTCGACATCCACACCCCTCAGGGCATCCTCGGCACTGACAGATGAAACCGACAGGGTTGAATCTACAAGATCTTCGCCAAAAAATGAATCGATCCTCTCAGCGGCCTCAGGAGGTAAAGCACCTTCTTTTCCAGGAGTCCCTGATGGCTCAGCATCTGACAGAAAATTATCGAGACGATCTTCGACATCATCGGAGCTGCCGAGCGAAACAGCTTCCTCTTCAGCCTGAAAGCCATGGATATCATCAGGAACGTCTGAGAAAGCGGGTGCTGGAGAATCAGCGCCCCCTGCGGAATCACTATATGCTGGTGAATCTTCATCAACACCTCTGTCGGCAAGTGCTTCCGGTGTAATGGTGGAGGCGATGACCTGTTTAAAATCTTCAAACTTCTCGACTTCCGGAAGCAGGATTTCTTTTACTGCCTCTCTCGACAGTGTAGGATTGACAACAATCTTCTCAAGACCCTCATAGAAAGAATAGAGGAGCTTGAAGGCATCGGCATGGGCATCACTCTTTTTCAGTTTTATATAACCACCCAAGGCACCAATGCCCTGGAGAAAGATCATCTGGGGTTTTCTGCCGGCAAACTCCTTTTCAAGTCGAGTAACCTCATTGCCGAGATCTGCCAGCTCACGTTCGGTGATTTCCCAGTCCATGCCCAGAATACAGGCCTTCAGATTAAACAGGATCGGATACGGCTCAGCCTGCGCAGCTGCATCTGAAGTCGCCCCTGGTTTCTCAACAAATTGCTCGTTATCCGCCGCAGGAACAATGCCGATCTGTTGTTTCAGTTGTTCAAACTTCTTTACGTCTCCGCGCAGTATATTCTTTATGTCATCATCGCTTAATGCCGTATCCAGTACGATCTTTTCAAGATTATAATAAAATGTCAGCAGCAGCTTGATTGCATTTGGGTGGGCATCGGCTTTGAGTTGATAGATATATCTGCTGATTTTTTCAAGGGCCTGGATGTAGACCAGCTTAACCTGATCACCCTGCCAGAAATCCTTGAGAACAAGCAGTTCATCATTAAACTGGGTAAGAATCTCATTGTTGATTTCCCAGTCAATAGAGAGAACAATGGTCTTAAGTCTTGAAATCGGTGAATCATTGCTGCTTGAATGCTCAAATAAATCAACAAATCCGGTGTCGAGAAAATCTTCTGTTTCCTCCGTCCCAACAGTTAGATCATCATCATATTGGCTGACTGTATTCTGTTCCACCGTGTCTTCTCTCTAGAGTAATTTTTTCTGTATCGAAATAACGGTTGAAGAAATTATTTTCTTCAATGTCAGTGCCACATTATAACCGGTAATAGCACTCGCCTCGTAGTATGGAACT
Source organism: Desulfocapsaceae bacterium (assembly GCA_963675545.2). Taxonomy (GTDB): domain Bacteria; phylum Desulfobacterota; class Desulfobulbia; order Desulfobulbales; family Desulfocapsaceae; genus MADRE3. Next base: position 3,591,730 of record CAXXRX010000002.1, on the reverse strand, counting down.
TTTAATCTGCTGTTCAGATCCTTCTGCAGAACCTCGGTCGGCAGAATCGGAATTCCATGTTCTTTCAAGTCAACCTTGTTGTATTGCATTACCAGTGGGATCCTGAAAATACTCTCTTTGTAGGACTGCAGATTCTCGTGCAGCTGGTTGAGGGAGCGAATATTCTTTTCTCGCTGTTTAGCCATGGCATCGGCAACGAACACGATGCCGTCAACCCCCCGCAATACAAGTTTTCTCGTGGCATTGTATTTGACCTGCCCTGGAACGGTATAGAGCTGAATCTTGATATCGTAGCCTTTTATCTTACCCATATCAAAAGGCAGAAAATCAAAAAACAATGTACGATCGCCGTGAGTTTTCAGACTCACCATTTCAGAGACAATCTGCTTGCGATAGGTTTTGTTGATATACTCAAGGTTAGTCGTCTTACCGCAGCGACCGGGTCCATAGTAGACGATCTTAACTTGAACAACCTTGTCCTTTAAGTTGATAAAACTCAACCCACTCCCCCCATGAAAACGTTTTTGTCGTACAGAATATGTAACTCCTCAGCAACACCCTATGTTATTTCTTATTCCACAATTGACGAATTTTCTCTATGACATCAACAACATTAAGACGCAGAAAACCAAGAGAGATCTCCTTGCCGAACATGGAGATCAGAAGAAGTTCATCATCTATTTTACTGAAATGAATATTCGAGTCCTGCCCTTTATGAAAGAGTAAGGAGAATTCCTGCTCGCCGACAAGTTTGGCCATTGCATCGACAGTAGCAAAGTTGCCTGCAGCCAGGGCGGCAAAAGAATAAACATCATATTTGCTCTCGCCGTTGTCTTTTGCCGTGATGATATTTCCAGCCATATCAATAATAATGACACAGTCAACACCCAGCTTAATCAGCTTTTCAGAAAGAATCGTATCGATCTGCTCAAGCTGTTCCTGACTGACAATTCCGTAATTCATGCCTTTTCCCTCATCTTGGTTATGAACCGCTTCACCGGTTCAGCGTAGAGCCTGCGCCAACGCTTGACAGCGTTTTGGACTGTTTGTTCCCTCTCGTCATTCCGGTGAAACAGGTTTAGATCCAGGACAATAATGATTAGATAGTTGTCGTATGGTAATCGATTTTTTCCCTTGCTATTCAGGGCTTACTCAACAATAACAGTGTCTATTCCAGTCACTCACCTATAACTATACGATAATATTTTTGTGAGTTGAAGGGGTTTTTTGATTTTATTTTTAAAAATCAGATGCATAAAGCAGGAGTATGCACCGTTGCTTGTGTAATAAATGCGCAAATACCAGATGATTACAAGATGTTAGGGACAAAACAAGGCGCTATATTTCGATATCGTAACCACCCGGTGAGTCCATCTCATTTTACATAATTTCCGATTTGCCGTATTCATAATCTTATAAACATTTTATTGCAGTTCTCAGGGAGTGGCGATTCCCTGCCGAAAATTGTCAAATTGGGATTGCAGGCTATCCCCTAATCTGCTATGAAAGCTGCCTGGAGGTATATGATGACAAAACAGAACCCAGCACCACTTCCACACCTGAAGAGGGCTTCATACCTGATAGATTCCCACTGCCATCTGGACATGGACGCCTACCGGGAGGATCTTGATATGGTCCTGCAGCGGGCAACCAAAAACAGGGTCATTGGTATCGTCACAATCGGCACCGACCTGGCAAGCTCAATGCATGCGCTGCGTCTTGCTGAAACGTATTCTTCGTTGCGGGTGGCTATCGGAGTTCACCCTCACGATGCCGGAAAAGTGCGGGAGGGCGACCTATCAAAACTTGCTTTACTTGCAGAAAAACATAAAGATGTGGTAGTTGGTTATGGAGAGATCGGACTGGATTATGCAAAAAAATACTCGCCGCCTGAAATTCAACGCAATGTATTCAGGCAGCAGCTTCGACGTGCCAGGGAATTAAAACTGCCGATCATCATCCATGACAGAGATGCTCATGCAGATTGCCTGAAAATCTTGAAAGAGGAGGGACCCTTTCATCAGGGCGGTATCATGCATTGTTTTTCCGGAGATCTCGATTTCGCCAGCAGCGTCATTGATTGTAATCTGTTGATTTCCATTCCCGGAATCGTTACCTATAAAAATGCCGGCACCCTCCATGACGTTGCCGCCCGGATACCGATCGACAGCATGCTCGTGGAGACAGATGGTCCGTATCTTGCCCCGGTTCCCTATCGCGGCAAAAGAAATGAGCCTGTCTATACGCTCTACATTGCTGAAGCTATCGCCCGATTAAGAGATACCTCGCTGGAAGAAATTGCCGACAGGACAAGCGCCAATGCCTGCAGATTATTCAGGCATAATTTCGCTCAAAGCAGTTAAATAACAACAGTTCAAGTTCATGATAAAAGACAATCTGGCAGCCATACAGCAAAACATCCACAACACGGCTCTTGCCTGCGGAAGGGACCCTAAAAGTGTCAGGCTGGTGGCTGTCTCCAAGCGTTTCCCGCCAGAGTCAATCCTGGAAGCCCGCGAGGCCGGCCAGATGCTCTTCGGCGAAAACTACCTCCAGGAAGCCGCTGAGAAAAAAGAGCTGCTCAAGGATCGTGTTCAGTTTCATTTTATCGGCCACCTGCAGAGCAACAAAGCCCGGGTTGCGGCAGAACTGTTTGACATGATCGAAACCATTGATCGAGTGAAAATAGCCTCAGCGCTTGACCGTCACCTTCAGCAGCTCAACAAAAAACTCGCGGTACTTATTCAGGTCAACGTCGGTTACGACTCCGAAAAATCGGGTGTTCTGCCTGAACGAACTGAAGCGCTGCTCAAAGAGATCAGCAGATTTACAAACCTGAAGCCCACGGGTCTGATGACCATGCCGCCATTTACTGAAGATCCGGCTGAAACGAGAAAATTTTTCAGAGGCCTCAGATGTCTTGCTGAAGAACTGCAGTCCAAAGAACTTCTCCCCGAACACCATGTTGAGCTGTCAATGGGTATGTCCGCTGATTACCCGATTGCCATCGAGGAAGGGGCAACACTCATCCGCATCGGAACTGCCATCTTCGGCCAGCGTCCGCACAAATAATCGAGCCCTGAGACAAAGGAGTCTGAACAATGAAAATCACTATGATTGGAACCGGATATGTCGGTCTGGTTACTGGAACCTGTTTTGCCGAATTCGGTCATCATGTTGTCTGTGTGGACAAGATCAGTGAAAAAATTGTAAAACTGAAGCAGGGAATCATTCCGATTTACGAACCGGGCCTTGACGCCCTTGTCAGTAAAAATGTTGAGAACGGGCACCTCTGCTTTACAAACGACTTGCCCGAGGCCGTTGCCTCAGCCGAAGCGGTCTTTCTCGCCGTTGGAACCCCGAGCAGCAGGCGGGGTGACGGCTACGCAGATCTCAGCTATATCTATGAGGCAACCAGGGAGATTGCCGGCTACCTGAAAAATTATACTATCATTGTCGACAAGAGCACAGTCCCGGTCGGCACTGCCAGACAGGTTGCCCGCATTATCAGTGAGGTAAATCCGGATGCAGATTTTGATGTCGCCTCCAACCCGGAGTTTCTCAGGGAGGGGGCTGCCATAAGTGATTTCATGCGGCCTGACCGGGTTGTTATCGGCGTTGAATCCGAACGGGCGGAAAAAGTGTTGAGAGGCATTTACCAGCCACTCTACCTTCAGGAAACTCCGATTGTCAAAACCGACATTGAGACCGCTGAACTGACGAAATATGCGGCCAACGCTTTTCTTGCCACGAAGATCAGTTTCATCAATGAAATATCGCAGCTCTGTGATGTAATCGGTGCCGATGTCGTAGCCCTTGCCAGAGGGATCGGAATGGATGGTCGAATCGGTTCAAAATTTCTCCATCCTGGCCCCGGTTACGGGGGGTCCTGTTTTCCCAAGGATACGCTTGCCCTAATGAGAATTGCCCAGGAAAATGGCCAGAGCCTGCGAATAGTTGAGGCAGCCGTTGAAGCAAATGCCGCCCAGAAGGCCAAGATGGTGAAAAAGATACGAGACGTCCTGGGTGGCTCCGAAGCCGGGAAAACTGTTGCCGTTCTCGGTCTGACATTCAAGCCGGAAACCGATGACATGAGAGATTCCCCATCAATCACCATTATTCCTGCTCTGATGGAAAAAGGAGCCAGGATCAGGGCGCATGATCCGCAGGGAATTGCAGAGGCACAAAAGGTTCTGCCGCCCGGCATCGAGTATGCGGAGAGTGCCTATGATGCCTGCAATGGTGCTGATGCGGTGATCCTGATGACGGAATGGAACCAGTACCGGGCACTTGATTTTGACAGGTTGAAAGCAGTCATGAAGGAATGGACGTTTATTGACCTGAGGAATGTTTACGCGCCTGCAGCTCTCAAGGAAAGAGGGTTCACCTATGTGGGCGTCGGCAGATCATAAAAGTAGATCAGATCAAAACGCAAAAGCCTCACACCCTGTCTGAAAGGGAAGTGAGGCTTTTAGGCTGTACCTGATCAGCAGTTCCAGTGCAGGCTTATCTCTTTGAAGCCCGCTTTGCAGCCTTGAGCGGATTGATACGTACGTTGGCAACAATAATTTCAGGTTTCTGGTGAGTTGCAAAATTACAGATACCCAGTTTCCACTTGGCCTCGGGGCTCAGAAAAGTCCGGCAAAACCGGCTTCCGGACTCCTCAACAATTCTTTCACAACCGTCACACTGTTCAACAATCGGTGAAAAATCTCCGTTACTATACTTTAAAGCAGCTTCCTGCATACTATCCTCCTTATTGCTCTTTCAATGTCCAACTATATTCTTTGCAATGATTGCTGTTCACACAAATCATAATCACGTCTAACTACGGGTCAGTTAATCTAACAAAAATTTACTGCTGCAGCAATAACATTTTACTGTTAACAACATATTTGGGCCCCGTTTGCACTGTTATTACTATAACGTAATTGGTTAATTTAATAGATTATTTACAAATACTTAGGAAAATTTACTGATTAAAAACAAATCTCGCCTCAGCTCCCTTGTATTCTACAACCTCATGGAATATAATAAGATTTGTGATAATTCATACATTCGTTGTCACCCCGTCATTCTAACGGTTGAAACTGAACTTTTTTGAACTTTGGAGATTCTTATGCCTGTCTATGTCTGGAAAGGTAAAAACTCTTACGGAGAGAAACGCAAGGGAGAAGTAGAAGCACCTGATCAGGCTGCCGCCCTCGCTCATGTGAAACGGATGCGGATTAGCTCTCCTGTTGTCAAGGAGAAGCCAAAAGATCTCTTTGAAAATATAGCATTATTTCAACCAAAAGTTACCGGCAAAGACATCGTTATCTTTACCCGGCAGCTGTCAACGATGATTGATGCCGGACTGCCTCTTGTTCAATGCCTGGAAATACTCAGCAAGCAGCAGGAAAATTCAACATTTAGAAAAACGCTGACGGCAATCCAGCGAGATGTTGAGTCAGGAACAACGTTTGCCGATTCCATGCGCAAACACCCAAAGGTCTTTGACAATCTCTATTCAAACATGATCGAGGCCGGGGAAACAGGCGGTATTCTTGACACAATTCTCAGCAGGTTGGCCATCTTCATGGAAAAAGCCATGGCGCTTAAAAAGAAAGTCAAAGGCGCAATGACCTACCCTGCCATCTGTCTGGCGATTTCACTGCTGATTCTCGTTGTCATCCTCGTTTTCGTCATCCCCGTCTTCGAGGAAATGTTCTCCCAGATGGATGCGACACTGCCCGTTCCGACCCTGATTGTCGTGGCGGTCAGTAATGCCTTCAAAGAAAACCTCATCTGGATTATCCTGCCGTTTATTGCCCTGATTTACGGATTCAAAAAGGTCTATAGTACCGAAAAGGGGCGATTGCGCATAGACCAGACCTTCCTGCACCTTCCGGTAGTCGGGGTCTTGATCAGAAAGGTGGCAGTCGCCAAATTCACACGGACACTGAGCACCATGCTCCAGAGTGGCGTTCCGATCCTTGAGGCACTTCAGGTTGTCGCCAAGACCTCGGGGAACAAGGTCATCGAGCGGGCTGTTTTCCGTGTTGCCGACTCCATCGCAGAAGGGCGGCCGATCGCTGAACCGCTTGAAGAAAGCGGCGTATTCCCGAACATGGTCGTACAGATGATAAATGTCGGTGAATCGGTTGGTGCCCTTGATACGATGCTGGAAAAAATTGCCGATTTCTATGATGAAGAGGTTGACCAGGCGGTTTCCAACCTGACGGCAATGATCGAACCTTTCATGATGGTTTTCCTCGGGGGTATGATAGGGACCCTGGTAGTAGCCATGTATCTGCCGATCTTCCAGATGGCCGGAAATATATAAAAGAACCTGGGAGCAGACCGGAAATGAAAAATAATCACCTGATACTATTGACTTTCTTTCCCTTCAGTATATCATTGTAGCTGAGCGTACAGAAAAACAACTTCTTCAGGAGGAGAATATGACACTGACAAAAGCTGATCTCGTACAACAGGTTTACAAAAATCATGAAAGTTTAACCAAGGCCCAGGCAACTGATTCGGTCGAGGCATTTCTACGACTCTCCAAGCAGTCTCTTATCAGCGGTTCCGACCTGCTCCTCAGTGGTTTCGGCAAGTTTAACGTAAAGAACAAAAACTCCCGCAGGGGTAGAAACCCACAGACCGGTGAAGAGTTGACACTTGATGCCCGACGAGTTGTGACCTTTAAACCTTCAGGTATTTTACGGGACAAAATAAACAAATAACTTCAAGGCTTTAATCTCACAGAAACAAGCCGCTCTATTCTCCTGCACGCCACAAAGCTGTTTTATCACGACCTCATCCTGTGATAAAACAGCTTTGTCGTTTTCCCTCATGAAAAATGAATCTTTCCAGACCATTGCCTTAAAGACACTGCTTGATGCAGATGGTGATCGTTTTTCTCTTCACCGGGACCTGGACAGCACACCTTCGCCTGAGCTTGTCAATTCCGTCAAGCGTCATGGTCTGCTGCATCCACCGATCGTCATGAAAGCCGCGGATGGCTACCAGGTGGTCTGTGGAAGATACAGAATTCAGGCCCTGCTGACAATCAAATCACACCAGGATGTGCTCTGCCGGGTAATCGAGCCTGCCGACAAGGAGACGTTTTTGTCACTAATCCTTGAGGATCAGCGCCTGTGCGGACCACTGTCAGCCATCATGACCGCGCGCTTTGTGAAACTGGTCGACAGGCTGGTCCCGGAATCAGCAGGCGACGACATTATAAAACAATGCAACATCGGGCCCTGTGGACAGGTGCGACGACTCCTGCCGCTGTTGACCCTTGAAGAGTCGATACGGCAGGCAATTCATCATGGATCCGTTTCCGACAGGACAGGGCTGGTACTCTGCTCGATGACACCTGAAGACCGCATCTTTTTCTGCGACCTTTTCATGGCGCTTGGTTTAAACAAAAACAAGCAGAAACAGCTCGTTGACATGTGCCGGGTGCTCACCGTGCACACTGGAAAAAGTATCAAGGACCTTTTCCATGAAGATTTCAGTGAATTTCTTCCGAAAAACCTGCCCGCCAATACTCCCCAGGCAGCGGCTCGCCTGATGAGGGCGGTTCATGAAGCGAGTCATCCACTGAGCAGTGAAGCGGAAAAACACTTCCACGAGCAGAAAAAAGGTCTCGGGCTCCCTGCCAACTGCTCGCTTTCTCATAGCCCTGCATTTGAAAAAGACCAGGTAACACTGTCAATCGATTTTATAAATATCGCTGAGATGAACAGGGTCTGGAAGGTGATACGTCACCATCTGGAATAGCTCGCCTCAGGTATCGGTTCAAACCCTTTTTCAGTCAGGGTAGATAATGTCACCACGTACCAGCAAATCACGCCCATACCGCCTGGTTGTGATATTACCAAGCTGTATCGCCTGTTTTTTTCCACCGTAAACCTGATAGCCGGAAATCAGGGGAACACCACCGTCACCTGCAAAGACAGGTGCATAGAAAAGATATACTGAATCGACGAGCCGCTCGTTCAAAAAGGCGCCATGAACCGTTGCTCCCCCTTCCACCATGACTGAGGTAATGTTCCTGGCCGCAACCATCTTCAAGACCTCATCAAGTGCAACCCGGCCCAAATTGTCCGGGGCAACAGCTGATATCATGATTCCACGCTTCCTCAGATCTGCCATTTTCTTTGAATCGGCTGTATCCAGACAAAAGATCCATGTCCTGGTCTCCGGGGACACTCGCAGGAGTTGAGCGTTTTCATCGATCTGCAGCTTCGAGTCAAGAACTATACGGAGAGGATCTCTCCCCCTGCCCCGCACGAGCCTGGTAGTCAGAGACGGATCATCAGCCCTGACCGTACCGATACCAACCAGAATAGCATCAATCGTATCTCGCAGGTGATGCACCTTCCTGAAGCTCTCCGGTCCAGTGATCGCTCCCCCTGCTCCCGGACGGTAGCTCAATCTGCCGTCAAGGCTTAAACCTGCTTTCATGACAACCAGGGGCCGTGCTGAAAGAATATATTTCAAAAACGCTTTGTTGATTTCCCGGCATTCTTTCTCAAGAACGCCGCAGCGAACCTCAAGACCTCTGCTGCGCAGATAATCAATACCCGAGCCATTAACCTGCGGATTCGGGTCCCGCATACCGACAATCACCTTCTTGATTCCCGCGGTGGCTACAGCATGGCTGCACGGACCTGTGCGCCCGTAGTGACTGCAGGGCTCCAGGGTCACATACATATCGGCCCCGGCGGCGTTTGTGCCGGCCATGTGCAGCGCATGAATTTCGGCATGCGGGGTACCGGCGCGACGATGGTAACCACTGGCAATAACAGCATCATCTTTGACGATGATCGCGCCGACACAGGGATTTGGAGATGTTCTGCCAAAGCCCTTCCTGGCTTCCTTCAGAGCCAGTCGCATAAAATATTCAGCACTGGTATCAGACATAGACGATAAACCGGGTGTACTCAATCGACCTGATCGCGATCTTCAAGCAATGTTTTCAACTCTTCCATGAACTCGTTAACATCCTTGAATTGACGGTAGACTGACGCAAAACGGACATAAGCAACTTCGTCGAGGTCGGAAAGGTTTTCCATGACCCACTCACCGATAACCGAGGAGGGTATTTCTTTGGAACCCATGTCCTGGAGGTTATGTTCAATCTGGTCAACAAACGTATCGATTGCATCCCGGCTAACCGGCCGCTTCTCACAGGCTTTTTCAAGTCCCATGACAATTTTCTTCCGGTCCCATGGCTCCCGCCTCCCATCTTTTTTTACCAGGACGGGCATCATCACTTCCAGCCGCTCATAGGTGGTAAAGCGTTGATCACAAGCCAGACAGGATCGTCTTCGTCTGGTGATAGTCGAATCTTTGTTTAATCGTGAGTCGATCACTTTATTGTCCAGATGACCGCAGTAAGGGCACTTCATCTCGTTCTCCAGAATATCGATACGTTCTCTGTGTCTCTGCTGCTTGACAACGGCAGCCATAGCCAACAGCACGCTCGCCGGCAGGTCATCGAGTTGCTACAGAGCAAAAAAGCAAAAAGCCGATCCGCGAGAACGCAGGATCGGCTTTTTGCTCGGGAATTCAACTCATATCACCTGCTGTATTTATCTACCCGCCGCTGATGCCTCCCCCCTGAGAAGGAAGAACTGAGCCAGACGTCTACAATTGAGGCAGCGAGTCCTTTACCGATAACCCGGGCTCCAAGGCAGAGGACATTGGCGTTGTTATGTTCACGACTCATCCGGGCACTGTACTCATCATGACAGAGTGCGGCACGTATTTCATAATCCCTGTTGGCGGCAATAGACATGCCGACCCCGGTGCCGCAAATCAGAATTCCGAGGACTCCGGGAAGTTCCTTCACCTTTTTGCAGACCTGATCGGCATAATCCGGATAATCAACAGAGTCTAAGGAGTAGCAGCCGACATCGTGAACCCGGCACCCTTCAGCTTCAAGTTTTGAAACCAGATGGGTTTTCAGGCCGTAGCCGCCATGATCTGAACCTATTGCAACTTCCATCAACCCTCTCACGTCAGATAATTAGTCCTCGAACCGTTTCATGGCGACAACCGCATTCGTTCCGCCGAAACCAAACGAGTTGGAAATTGCCGCCCGTATGTTCATTTTTCGTGCAGTAAGCGGTACATAATCAAGATCACATTCAGGGCTTGGATTGTTGAGATTGATAGTCGGAGGAGCAATCTGATCACGGATGCTCAGCGCGGTAAAAACCGACTCAATACCGCCTGCTGCTCCAAGCATGTGCCCGGTCATTGATTTGGTGGAACTCACCGCAAGGGTTCTCGCGGCTTGTCCGAAAACGGTTTTGATTGCTGCTGTCTCACAGCGGTCATTGAGGGGAGTTGAGGTGCCGTGGGCGTTGATGTAGTCGATATCTTCAGGCTTCAAACCGGCGTCATCGAGCGCCATCTGCATGCAGCGCACCGCTCCTTCCCCATCCTCGGGTGGCGCGGCAATATGATAGGCGTCACTACTGAGTCCATATCCTGCAACCTCAGCTATGATTGTCGCCCCCCGTGCCCGGGCGTGCTCATATTCCTCAAGTACTAGAATACCGGCACCTTCCGACATCACAAAACCATCCCGGTCAGCATCAAATGGCCGGGACGCCTCAGCTGGACTGTCATTTCTGGTCGACAGTGCTTTCATGGCCGAGAAACCGTTGATGCCAAGCGGACACAACACCGCTTCGGAACCACCGGTAATCATCACATCGCTCAATCCGTATTTAATGTGTCGAAAGGCTTCACCGACCGCATGGGTCCCAGCGGCACAGGCGGTTGTCAACGTCAGGTTGGGTCCCTTGGAACCGATATCCATGGATATATGCCCTGAACCCATGTTGGGTATCACCATTGGAATAAAAAACGGCGTCAGACGCCGGTATCCCTTCGTAAGTGCAGCCTCATGGTGCTGGGTAATCGTCGGCAGTCCCCCCATTCCGCAACCGGTAATGACACCGACCCTGCCGCAATTGTGTCCGGTAATCTCCAAGCCGCTTTCGGCAAGAGCCATCCGGGTTGCCACAACAGCATATTGCACGAACAGGTCAAGGTGTCTTATCGTCTTTTTGTCAAAATAATCCTCGGCACAGAAATCTCTGACCTCAGCTGCAATCTGAACTGCATAGTCACTGGCATCAAATCTGGTGATCTCGCTAATTCCGCTGACACCTGAGCAGATATTTTCCCAGGCCTTGGATACACCGGTTCCAAGAGGAGTAACCAGGCCGGTTCCTGTAACAACCACCCTGCGTTCTGCCATCCTTTGTCCCCCAAATTATTTTGAAAGAGTGGTACCTGTAAAATCAGAAACTACTGAAGGCTGTTGACGTAATCAACCGCATCCTGGACAGTGACGATTTTCTCCGCATCCTCGTCGGGTATTTCGATATCAAACGCCTCTTCCATCGCCATGATCAACTCGACAAGATCCAGAGAATCCGCCCCGAGGTCATCAACAAATGATGCATTCGGCACAACTTTGTCTTTTTCAACACTCAACTGTTCTACTATGATATCAACCATTTCCTGATCTATTGCCATTGTGCTATCTCCTTGTTGTTATTCTCACGATCTTGTAGATTATCTGCTACCACAGCAGTATGAATTAAGACTCCTGGAGTCAACCACTTTTGAATAAATTTGTACAATTTGCAACTACTAATTTTCTGCAACGATAAAGGAAGCATTCCTGTACTACATATACAACCCGCCATTGACGTGTATCGTCTGTCCGGTTACATACCCTGCCTCATCACTTATCAGATAGAGGACAGCTGCAGCCACGTCGTCGGCTGAACCAAGCGTTCCCATGGGAATTTCGCCGAGCATTTTCTGCTGCACATCCTCGCCCAGGGAATCGGTCATTTCAGTGACGATATAACCGGGAGCCACGCAATTAACAGTTATCTTCCGTGAAGCAAATTCACGGGCCATCGATTTTGTCAAACCGACCATCCCGGCTTTTGCCGCCGAGTAGTTGACCTGGCCCCCATTTCCTGAAAAACCGACGACTGAGCTGATATTGACAATTCGTCCCTGGCGTTTTTTCATCATCCCCCTGATAACCGCTTTACAGCAGTTGAAAGTTCCCTTGAGGTTGGTGTCAAGAACATCACTCCAGTCTGTTTCTTTCATCAGGGGAAGCAGACCGTCCCGGGTGATACCGGCGTTATTTACCAGAATATCGACAGGTCCCGCTTCAGCACTGATTTTCTTAAAAGCGGCCTGGGTCCCGGAAAAATCAGCAACATCAAATTGAACAAGGGCTCCCTTGCCACCAATCTCAACACATTGTGCGAGTGTCTCTTCAGCGGCATCAGGCCGGCTGACATAGTTGATGAAGACAAAGGCCCCACACTGGGCCAGCCTCAGGCTTATGGTTCTGCCGATCCCTCTGCTGCCGCCCGTTACAAGGGCTATTTTACCATCAAGGTTCATGATCCGCGTTTCTCCTCGATTTTTGCTATTAGTTTAGGAATGACCTCGTTCAGGTCTCCGACAATTCCGAAATCCGCGACGTTAAAAATTGGTGCGTCTGCATCACGGTTAATGGCGACGATAGTCTCGGATGACTGCATCCCGGCAACATGCTGAATAGCCCCGGAGATTCCGCAGGCAATGTACAGCTTCGGCGCAACGGTCTTTCCCGTCTGCCCCACCTGGTGAGGGTATGGTATCCAGCCGGCATCGACAACTGCACGCGAGGCAGAAACATTTCCGCCAAGCGCTTCCGCCAGGCGGGCAATCAGCTCAAAGCCCTTTTCATTATCAAGGCCGCGACCTCCTGAAACAAGAATATCAGATTCCTGGATGTTGACTTTGGCTTGAGCTGCAGTAACCGATTCGAGAACTTTGATCCTGCTGGTCAACTGTCTGGCGGATGGGGTTACATCGAAAATCGTTCCCGTCCTCTCCCCATCAAAAGCACGCTCTTTCATTACCTTGGGCCTGACTGTTGCCATCTGGGGCCGGGAGTGAGTGCAGACGATTGTCGCCATGATGTTGCCACCGAAGGCAGGGCGTGTCTGCAGGAGGACTCCGTCATCCTCTCGAATTGCCAGTTTCGTGCAGTCGGCAGTCAGCCCTGCATCAACGGTCGTGGCCACACCGGGGATAAACGAGCGTCCGATCGCCGTTGCCCCGGCAAGAACAATCTCGGGTTTATGTTCAAGGATAAGCTCCGAGAGAATCTTTTCATAGATGTCATCGCTAAACAGTTCAAGGCCCGGATTATCGATGCGGTAGACGATATCTGCACCATGACCGATCAGCCGGTCTGCGCAATCCCCGGTCATGTGCCCGAGAAGCACGGCGCTGAGTTTTACCCCTCGAGCCTCGGCAAGCGTCCGGCCGATTCCAAGAAGCTCCAGGGCAACGGAAGCCGGTTGACCATGAGTAAATTCACAAAAGACCCAGACACCGGACCAGCTGTCCAGGTCATCCCGGACAACTTTACCGCCGTCGTCAATCGCCAGCGCTTCAACTTCACACACTTCAACACAGGCCCCGCAGAGGGTACAGGCGTCACCGACCACTGCAATACCGTCAACCACCTCAATCGAGCTGAATGGACACTGCTCTTCGCATATTCCACAGCCGATACAGAGCTTTTCATCAATTTTCAGCATACCAGTTCCCCGCCCTAGACAAGATACGGCTTGAGCTTTTCAACAAGCTGTTCCACCTGTTCGTCGATATCACCGGTCAAAATCGCCCGCGCCCCTCTGGGTTCGGGGGGGAACACTTTGACCACCTGGGTTGGGGACCCGGGAAGCCCGATACAGGCAGGATCCGCCTCAATATCTTCGGCACTGAGGATCTTTATTTCAGCCTTCTTGGCTTTCATTTTTCCCCTCAGGGACGGGACCCTCGGTTCGTTGATATCCTTGACGACCGTCATAAGCAGTGGATAACCGGACTGCAGGACATCATAGCCGTCATCCATCATTCGTTCAAAAACAATCGTTTCTTCGTCGGCAGAACGTATTTTCTGAATACAGGTGGCATACGGAATACCAAGCCTCATCGCCAGTCCCGGCCCGACCTGGGCGGTATCGCCGTCGATCGCCTGCTTGCCGCAGATAATCAGATCAAACTCACCAGCGTGGGTAATCGCCTGGGCAAGCGTGTAAGATGTCGCCCAGGTATCTGCACCGGCAAAACTCCTGTCGGAGACGAGCAGCGCCTGGTCGGCGCCGCAGGAAATTGCCTGGCGCAATACCGCTTCAGCCTGGGGAGGCCCCATGCTGATCACCGTAACCTCTCCTCCGCAACGTTCTTTTAATGATACGCCCGCCTCAAGTGCATGCTGGTCATACGGGTTCATTATCGACTCAACACCTTCCCGGGCCAGCGTGTTTGTCTCCGGGTCAAGCCGGACTTCCCTGGCATCGGGAACCTGTTTGATACATACAATAATCTTCATGCAAAACCTGCTTTATGAAATGACAAAACGAGCGAGCTCTGGAATATATCAGTGCAGACGGAAATCAGCGATTGTATTCTTTGTTGAGTTCCTGTCCGATAACGTTACGCTGTACCTGATTCGTCCCCTCGTAAATCTGGAGAATCTTGGCATCACGCATCATCTTCTCTGCCGGGTATTCACACATGTATCCGTAGCCCCCCATAACCTGCACGGCATCGGTCGTGACCTTCATGGCGGTATCGGTAGCAAACACTTTACACATCGATGACACCTTTGACATATCCCGGGGATGTGCATCTATATGCCGGGCAGCTGCATAGGTAAGGGTTCGCGCAGCCTCAAGCTCAGTCGCCATATCGGCGAGCATATGCTGGACCGCCTGAAAACCGATAATGGGTCGGCCGAACTGCTCACGCTGTTTGGCATAGGTGGCAGCCATATCAAGAGCACCCTGGGCAAGGCCGACACCAAGGGCGGCGATTCCCGGCCTGCTTGAGTCAAGCGTTTTCATGACGGTAATGAACCCCGTGCCGCGCCTGCCGATCAGCCTGTCCTTGGGAATCCGGCAGTCCTTGAAGATAAGTTCTGTGGTCGATGAGGCGCGAATTCCCATCTTGATCTCTTTCGGTCCGCAGGAAAATCCTGCATCGCCTTCTTCCACAACAAACATGGATGCTCCGCGGGCGCCCTTGTGCTTATCGGTCATGGCAACGATAGTGTACACCTGGGCCTCGCCACCATTAGTTATCCACTGTTTGGTGCCGTTGAGCACCCACTCGTCGCCGTCTTGGATTGCAGTGGTCTGGATTCCGGAAGCGTCTGAGCCGGCATTAGCCTCTGTCAGGCCAAATGCTGCAAATTTACTGCCGGTGGCAATATCCGGGAGATACGTCTGCTTCAACTCTTCGCTTCCACTGATCATAATCGGGTAAATGCCGAGTGAACTGGCTGCAAAAGCGGTTCCGACACCAATACATCCCCTGCCCAGTTCCTCAAGGGCCAGCACGATATCAAGGCAACTGCCACCGAAGCCGCCGTAGGCCTCGGGGATCGGGATAGCGAACATATCTGCTTGGGCCATTTCCTCAAGGATGGCCCGCGGGAACTCGTGCTTTTCATCAAGTTCAGCACGCTGCGGAATAATTCTCTCATCAGTGATCTGTCTGGCAATATCGACGATCATCTGTTGTTCTTCAGTTAAAAAATGATCCATAATATATTCTCCTCTTTACCACCTCAACAGGGTTGATCCCCAGGTAAACCCACCACCGAAAGAACAAAACAATACGGTATCACCCGTGCGGATTCGACCTGACCTGTTGGTCTCGTCTAGCGCCAGGGGAATCGATGCTGCAGAGGTATTCCCATATCTCTTGACATTCAAAACCACTTTTTCCTGAGGTAAATTGAGACGCTCAATCAGTTTATTGAGAATTCTTATATTAGCCTGATGGGGAATAATCACGTCCAGGTCGCTGACGGATATACCTGTTTTTGCCAGGAGCCCGTTCACCGAATCCTCCATGGCCTTGACAGCATGTTTGAAAACCTCCCTGCCTTCCATGATGATATGGGCACCCGGGTTATCGGCAACGCTCAGATCGGGGTTCAGGCTCGGGGCGTTGTGCATGTAGAGCAGCTCCCAAAGCCCGCCGTCTGAATGATGGTTGGTGCCCAGGACCTGGCGATGCTCCTCAGGGCTGTAACCGACGACCGCCGCCCCGGCACCGTCTCCAAAGAGGATGCAGGTATTCCTGTCATTCCAGTTCAGCCTCGATGACAATGTTTCCGCGCCGATAACGAGGATTTTGCTGTCCGCATCGGCGCGGACATGCTTATCGGCAATGTCCAGTCCGTATAAAAAACCGGAACAGGCGGCATTGACATCATAGGCAAAAGCATTCACCGCCCCGATTTCGTTCTGCACAAAACATGCGCAGGACGGCATGATCATGTGGGAGCTGATCGTACCGACGACGAGCAGATCGATCTCCTGCGCGGTGACGTCTGCCATTTCGAGCGCTTTTCGTGCAGCAGCTGCGGCGAGTTGATATGTTTTTTCTCCAGCCCCGCCTATCCGTCTGCTCTCGATCCCGGTTCGCGTCCGTATCCATTCGTCATTGGTATCCACGACTTTTTCAAGATCACGATTTGTCATCTCCCGGACAGGCACGCATGAACCGGTACCAAGTATTACCGTTCCCATTAAACAACCCCGGTCATAGTGCTGATTCCATCCTGAAGATCCCGTGAAATGATTTCATTGATCCCAAGTTTCTCCATTTCAACAGCCTCGAGGATGGCGTTTTTAATTGCATGAGCGCTGGATTTTCCGTGACAGATAATACCGGTCCCCCGGATACCGAGAAGTGGAGCACCTCCGTATTCAGCGTAATCCACGCGCTTCTTGAAATTTTCAAAAGCGGGACGGGCAAGCAGGTAGCCTAGCTTGGCGCGGCTTGATTTGACTATTTCGTCCTTGAGCATGATCATTGCCGCCTCTGCAAGCCCTTCGCTGATCTTCAGGCAGATGTTGCCGACAAAACCGTCACAGACGATAACATCCACATCTCCCTGGAAAACATCTCTTCCCTCGACATTGCCGATAAAGTTCAAAGGACTCTGTTTCAACAGCGCATATGTCTCTTTTACCAGGCTGTTTCCCTTACTGGCCTCTTCACCGATCGTGAGCAGGCCGACACGCGGGCGTTCGACATGATAAAGTCTTGAAAAAGCTGAAGCCATGACAGCAAACTGGTACAGGTGGATCGGCCGGCACTCGACATTTGCTCCGACATCCATCATTACCACAGGCCCTTTCAGGGTAGGAAAAATGGAAGCCAGGCCCGGCCGTGCGACATTCTTCAGCCGCCCCAGTTTTCGGACACCGGCAGCCAGGGTTGCCCCGGAGTTACCGGCACTCACGGCAGCAGAAGCAACTGAGGTTTTAACCAGATCAAAGGCCACCATAATTGATGAATCCTTTTTTTTACGGATCGCATCAACCGGGTTTTCATCCATACCGATAACCGTAGGTGCGTGGACAACCTTCAGGCGCGAGAGCTGCTCCCTGCCGGCCGGCTGCTTTTCCAGGTGCCTGTTCAGAAGGATCTCATCTCCAACCAGATGAATAGTAAGATCAACCTGTTCGGCAGCCAGTAGTGCACCTGCTATCAACTCCTGAGGACCATGGTCTCCACCCATGGCATCCAGCGCTATCTGCACAAGTCATCCCTGCTATATTTCTTCATCAAGGATATACACGGACCTTTTGTTGTATTTGCCGCAACTGCCGCAGAGACGATGGGGCTCTTTCGGCTCGCCACAATCCTGGCAGACAGTGAGACCCGGTGCTTTCAATGCATCGTGGGAACGTCGCAGTCGTGTTCTTGATCTTGAATGTCTTCTCTTCGGTAATGCCATAATTTCCTCCGCTACCTCGCAATACCCGCAATCAGGTTACCTGCCTTTCACGTTCTTCAATGCTGAAAAAGCTGAAGGCGACGAATTATCGTGACAGGTACAGAGTTCAGAGTTGAGATTCTTTCCACAGTGCAGGCACAGTCCCTTGCAGGATCGGTCGCACAATATGCGCATTGGCATTGCCAGCAGAATCTGCTCCCTGATCAATGCTCCTGCATTGATGACGGGTTCTTCCAAATAAAGTTTATTTACGTCTTCTTCTCCACACTCAACATCCTGTCGAGTGTTCACATCTTCTCTTTCGACAACACAATCGTAGGTAAACTCGACGGACAAAAAAAGCCGGGCAGGTTGACCGCACCGGTCGCACGGTGCTTCTACGTTTGCCGACACCTTGCCGGCAACGGCAACCTCAGCCTCACTTATCCGGGTCAGGGTAAAAAACCCGCTCACCGGAGACCTCAGGTTTACCTCTTCATGCGGAAACCAGCCATCATCTTCTATCAGATAATGGGCTTCTCCGCCGTAAAATTCACTTAGTTTAATGATCATGAAATGCTACAAGCCTCCTTTTGCATATCGAGGAGACAAAAAAAGCAAAAATAATCAATTTTTTAACTTATGGCCAGAAAAAAAAGAAAAATGAAAAAAAGAGGGCAGACATCCCGCCGGCTTTCCGCAGGCAGACAAACCAGGCAACAGGTTTGCCTGCAGGCAGTTCAGAGAATACGGGTGAGTCTTTCAGAGCATTTCTCAAGCCTTCTGGAACTCTTGAGAAGAAAATGTTTCAGCAATTTGATTGCCAGCTGGGGATGCTCCACCTGCAGTGCACTAAATGATGCTCTGGACAGTTCAGCGACCCTGGAGTTTATTACCGCCGTGACGGTTACCGTTCGCACTGCCGGCTCGACAATTCCCCGCTCCCCAATCGGAGCGCGGGGATAAAAAAGCGCAATAACCTGGCTTTTGGCCCCCAGTCCTCCCGGAATTTTAATGGCCAGACATCCTTCCAGAACAATGTAGCAGGAATCCGCGGCGCTGCCGGGCACATATAAATCCTGCCCCTCAGGCACATCTGCAATTGCTAGATACCCGGAAACAGTGGCCACCTCGTCGGCAGACAGGAAAGAAAACACCGTTTCCAGCAGATTCTGCCGGGAAGAAGATTCAGGCACCATCGTTTTGCGCAAAAGAGAGATTTTTTTCTTCTAAAATCTTGACCAGACCGTTGAAATCATTCTGCCTCAATATTGACCGAAACTGTTCCATGTAGTTGCGGATCAGGCTGACACCTTCGATGTTGATATCGTACACCATCCATTTACTGCCTGTCTTCTGCATGATGTAGTGAACGGGCAGCTTCACACCCTCATTCTCAATAAGCGTCGTTACCTGCGCCCTATTGCCCTTGATGCGCTCCTCAACAAAATCTATCGCCCCCCCGGTGTACGATTCCAGTTTGCCGACATAGACATTTTCCAGCAGCTTGGTCATCTGGGTGACAAAATAATCCTGTTCTTCCGGGGTGATCGTGTTCCACGTCCTGCCGAGGACCCGCTGCGACATCTCCCTGAAATCAAAACCGTTGCTGATCTCCTTCATAATCAGGCTTCTTCTTTCCTTTTTTTTCTCGGCACCTTTCAGGGAGTCATCTTCAAGTATCACAATCAGACTGTCCAGGGCCGGCTTCAACTGTTCAGTCGGGCCGCTGAGCTCGGTGCCCTGGGACCAGGATCCTGCCAACAAGATGATCCCTGCATACATGAGAATTTGAATTGCTTTCATAACTGATGACCAACCTTTGCTGTTTTCGTGTTAGACCTTGTCTTATTGTTTTGCAATAACTGACTGTCGATATTCATAGTACGCCTGCCTCGATGCCACGTACGGGTCGAGAGAAACCCGTTTGAGTTCATCATAAACACTCGGACTCAGAGATATGGTGTTTACCCTGTCAGTGCCAATGTACACAATATCTTTTACCCAGTCCTGGGAAATATACGGGTACGGGTGCAGGTACACATCGCCGGCAAAACCCACCGTATCTCTTAAGGTGGAAGGACCGAGGCCGGGCAGACACAGGTAAATCCCCGCATTTACCCCCCACTTGCCCAGTGTCTGACCAAAATCGGCCTCCCGCGGTTCAAGTTCAAAATCCCTGTAGGCAGGATCGCCCAGACCGAGAACTCCTGCCGTACTGTTTACGAGAAAGCGAACGAGAACAATCCCGGCATCTTCAACCTCTCCCTGCAGGAGGTTGTTGACCAGCCTGATCGGTGCTGCCAGGTTGGTAAAAAAATTGCCCAGGCATTGCCTGATATCAACCGGCAAAATTGCAGCGTATCCTTTTGATACCGGTTTCAATACCCAGAAGTAGAGCCTGTCGTTGAACTCAAAAAACACCCTGTTCATAGACTCCAGTGGGTCTTTGACCACAAAAACGGGGGTACGGAAACTGAAATCATCCTCAAAGATCGGGTCATTGAGCAATTCGTCGGGTTCCTGAATATAGGGGGCATCCTCCAGCAGATCAGGATCATAAAAGGAACTGCCGCTCTCATCACCGAGAAGATCGGGATACATGCCGCTCCCCGGGTTCACCAGTTCCGCGGACCAGGAAATACCCGGGACCAGCAGGCAGAAACAGACGACAGCAAGGCAGTTCTTCATGTATTCACCATCCGGCAAAAGCATCTAGCGGGCACTCCCGAAAGCAAACTTGCTGATGAGTGACTCAATATCCACAGCCGATTCCGTATCGACTATCAGGCCGTGCTCTTCAAAATTTTCCAGGTCCCCACCGAGTGAAATCTGGATATACTTGTCACCGATTATCCCCTGAGACTTCACCGAAGCAATTGAATCAAGGGGAATGCCCACGCTCTTGTCGAGCTTGAATGTCAACTGGGCGTTGCTGTCTTCATTGAGCATGACTTCGCTTACCTCACCGACAACCACCCCGGCTATCTGCACCGTTGCGCCTTTTTTGATACCTGAGATGTTGTCAAATTCAGCGTCCAGAAAATAGCTTGATCCCCGATCCAGAAAAGAGACTTCACCGAGATTCAGGGCGAGATAGACAATTGCTGCAAATCCTAAAACCATAAACAGGCCGACGACCATTTCCAGTGTATGTTTCTTCATCGTTTATTCCATGAGATTACTCTGATAGACTTCACCCATCGTTGTCTTGACGAAGGCTTTGATATGTTCTTTTTCCGACCATTGTATCTCATCAGGACTGGCAAACACATCCATCTTTCCGTCCTGCAAGATTATTACCTGATCTGCAAGATTAAATATTTTAGGGATATCATGACTGACAATAATAGCTGTATAGCCTCTTCTCTTTTGAGTCCTGGCAAAAAGATCATAAATTTCGTGGGCCATCACCGGATCAAGGCCGGTGGTCGGTTCATCAAAAAGCATGATGTCAGGTTCAAGCTGCAGGGCACGGGCAAGGCCGACGCGTTTTTGCATACCGCCACTCAACTGGGCAGGATATTTGTTCTCATGCCCGACAAGATCGAGCTCTGCAAGTGTCTCCTGCACCCTTTCAGCTATTTCAGCTTCAGTTTTCGAACTCCGCTCCCTCAGCGGTAGTGCCACGTTTTCATAGACGCTCAGTGAATCAAACAGCGCAGCCCCCTGAAAAAGTACACCGAAGCGAGTCCGCAATTTCTCCAGATCCCGTCCCCGGGCATGGGTAATATCGTTGTTGTCAACCATGATTGTTCCCTGGTCTACATCAAGCAGCCGGAGAATAAGCTTCAAGGTGACACTTTTGCCCTGCCCGCTGCCGCCCGCAATAATCGTGGTCTTTCCGGCAGGTATCGAAAAGTCAACCTGGTCCAGAATCACCTGCCGCCGTCCGTCGCGCCGGGCAAAAGACTTGGAAACCCCGGAGAATGTAACAGTGCTGTTCATCACAATAGTATCGCAGTCAGAAGATAGTTGAAAATGAGCACGGCTATCGAAGAAATCACCACGGCCTGGGTTGTGACCGTACTGACGCTTTCTGCGCCAAACCCGGCCCCTCTTATTTCCCGCACGAAATACCCCCTGCCGCTGCACACAGAGACAACGATGAGGGCAAACACAAAGGATTTGATAATTCCCAGGTTGATGTCGTGATTGGTGACACTTGAGCGCATCCCCTCGACATAACTGCCGGGACTGACTCCCATAAGCGTCACTCCGGATATATAGCCCCCGGCAATGCCGACAACATCAAAAATCGCGGTCAACAGGGGAATGGAAACAAGGGCCGCGAGAAATTTCGGGGTGATGAAATAACGGAACGGGTCAACCCCCATGCATTCCAGTGCATCAATCTGCTCGGAAATTCTCATGATGCCGATCTCAGCGCACATTGCAGAACCTGCCCTGCCGGCAACCATGAGTGCGGTCAGAACCGGGCCGAGTTCCATGATCAGGGTAAGCGAGACAGCAGAACCGAGCATCCCCTCAGCACCGAATTTATGCAGCGAGTAATATCCCTGCAGACCCAGTGCCATCCCTGCCGAAATAGCGGTAAAAAAAATGACGAGAATCGACCCGGCTCCAATAAACTTCAGCTGTTTGAGAAATTCACGAAAGCGGAACGGCCTGCGAAAAACACTGCGAAAAGCATTGCTGGTGAATAGTGTCATTCTGCCCAGATCTGTGAGAATATACATTCCGGTATCACCAAGTCGGGCAAGCATGTTTTTCTGCACTGACATTCTCCAAATGAAAGTACGACGATACCTGAAAGAAACAACGAGCAGGCTGAAAACCTCTGGTCTCAGGCAGCTTTTGATTCCTGGAACAGACCAGCCAACACTAAGACATCTCCTGACAATGTCAACGATTCCAGCTATTATAACACTCTATGCCGGTCAATGCCAATGTCTCAAAATTACGACAGATATGTTTGTGTGCTGCAGATGGCTGCTTATCGCTTTCGGGGGTCAAACGCCTCGCGCAAACCTTCGCCGATGAATATCAGCAGAACCAGGGTCCCCACAAGAACAAAGAAGGTCGAAAGGGAGAGCCACCAGGCGTCGATGTTTGCTTTTCCCTGGGCAAGCAGCTCTCCAAGGCTCGGCGTTGAGGGAGGCACACCGAGACCGAGGAAATCAAGGCTGGTCAGAGCTAGGATCGATGCCGACATGCGAAACGGAAGAAAGGTTATCACCGGCGTGAGGCCGTTTGGAAGCAGGTGACGATACATGATTACCGGATTACTGACGCCAAGCGCACGGGCAGCTTTGACATATTCCATATTTCGGCCTCTGAGGAACTCCGCCCTGACATAATCGGAAAGTCCCATCCAGCTGAACAGCGACAGCAGTATCAGCAGTAAAATGATGTTTGGCTGGAAGATTGAGGCAAAAATAATCAGCAGGTAGAGCTCCGGCATTGAGCCCCATATTTCGATAAAACGCTGGAAGACAAGATCAGTCCTGCCGCCCAGAAACCCCTGTATGCTTCCGGCCAAGATGCCGATCAGCGTCCCCACAAAAGTTAACGCCAAACCGAACAGCACGCTGATCCTGAACCCATAGAGCAGGCGCGCAAAAACATCTCTTCCCCGGTCATCGGTCCCCAGTATGTTGTCAGTCGTCGGCGGAGAAGGAACCGGCCCGTCTATCGTGAAGTTTATGGTATTGTAGTCATGCCTGATCAGCGGGTAGAAGGCCCAGTTGTCATCCCTGGACATGGTTTCCAGAAAAAATGGATCCCTGTAGTCAGTTTCTGTTTCAAAAAAACCACCGAACGTGGTTTCCGCATAGGATTTTAGTAGAGGAACGTAATAGCCGTCCTGGTAGTGGACGAGCAGAGGCTTGTCATTGCAGAGCAATTCAGCACCGAGGCTGACAATAAATACCGACAGAAAGATGACAAAGCTCCGGTAACCGCGTTTATTGCGCTTGAACCTCAGCCACCTCCTGGTCATCGGGCTCACTTCGCGTATGGCAGACGTTCCGGGCATGACGTACTCACTCAATTGCGGTAAAACTGATTCTCGGGTCGACAACCACATAGCTCAAATCAGAGAGAAGCCTGCTGACAAGGCCGATCATGGTAAAGAAATACAGTGTCCCCAGGACTACCGGATAATCCCTGTTGAGCACAGACTGGTAAGCCAGAAGCCCCATGCCGTCCAGAGAAAAAATTGTTTCGACAAGCAGGCTGCCGGTAAAAAATGCGGCAATAAAATAGCCGGGAAAGCCAGTAATTATAGGAATAATCGCATTTCTGAAAACATGCTTGTACAATACCGTTTTCTCGTCGAGCCCTTTTGACCTGGCAGTAAGGACATATTGTTTGCCGATCTCCTCAAGAAATGAATTTTTCGTCAACATCGTCATCACGGCCAGGCTGCCGACTGCAGTGGAGATAATCGGCAGGACCATATGCCAGAGATAGTCAGTCACTTTTGCCAGGAGGCTCAACTCCTGCCAGTTATCCGAGACAAGCCCCCGCAACGGGAAAATATTGAAAAAGCTTCCACCGCCAAAGAGTACAATCAGGACAATTCCCAGGACAAACCCCGGTATCGCATAGCCGATCAGGATAATTGTCGTCGTCAGCAGATCAAAAGATGATCCGTCACGCACCGCTTTCATGATGCCAAGTGGTATACAAACACCATAGACGATGATAAAACTCCACAACCCCAATGACATGGAAACCGGCATGCGCGATATAACCAGGTCGGCGACACGCTGCTGATAGTAATAGGACGTGCCGAAATCAAAGAAGAGGTAGTTTTTCATCATTGTCAGGAAGCGCTCGACCGGAGGTTTATCAAATCCGTAGAGTTCCTGGATCCGGTCAAGTTTTTCCTGATCAAGCCCATCACCGCCACGGTAAAGGGAATGCGCAGACGGAGCCTCTCCACCTCCAGGCCCCAATCCTTCCATCTCGGCCACGAGCTTTTCCACAGGACCGCCGGGAACAAATTGTGTAACCACGAAGGTGATCAGCATGACCCCGAACAGTGTCGGGATCATCAGCAGTATCCTTTTGATAATATAGTAGAACATTTCACACCATCAGGAGGTTCCGGAATACAAGCACATCACTTCCGGCACAATAGTATGTAATGTCATTTTTTTCATCTCAATATGAAACAAGGCACCAGGTAACGAACGGCATGGCCATGGCGGAGATGTTGTAAACAACTTTTTTATCGACGAAATCAGCAAAGAAAGTATTGAATTTATATTCGATTTTTATTACAGCTTGAGTCTTGAAGAGCGTGTGTACCTGTTAAAAATCGTTTATTCTTCCTGTTCTATCAGATGCATCAGATTTTCTTTTCAAGCAGGACATTCATCAATGATCAGTACAACAGAAGCATTAAAAGAACTCATCAGCCGGGCTCAGCAAGTCAACAGCGTTGCCCTCGACACGGAATTCTTCTGGGAGCGCACCTATTACCCCCGACTGGGCCTTATTCAGCTCGCCCTTTCAGATGAGGACTGCCACCTGATTGACCCATTGGCAATAGAAGATCTATCGCCGCTCGGAGCACTGCTGAGCAACAAAAATGTTATCAAGATTCTTCACGATGCACCACAGGATCTGGCAATTTTAAGCCGTGTCACACGGTCTATACCGGCAAACATTTTTGACACCAGGCTGGCTGCAGGCTTCTCCGGGCTTCCCTCGACGATTTCCCTGGCCAACCTCAGCAATGCACTGCTTGACATCGACTTACCCAAATCCCAGACCCGAACCGACTGGCTCCACCGCCCGCTTGACCAGGACCAGGTTTCCTATGCGCTCGATGATGTGCGATATCTGCGGGCTTTGAGAATCTTACTGCTCACCCGGATTATCGTGCCTGAAATCAAAACATGGCTGCAGGCTGAACTTGACGTTCTCAACGACCCGCAGTCTTATGCCGGCATAGCGGATTATGAACGCTACAAAAAAATCAACGGTGCCAGCTCTTTGAACGGGCGGAAACTGGCAATCCTCCAGGAACTTGCTGCCTGGAGAGAGCAGGAGGCTCGGTATCTCGACCGGCCCCGGGGCCATATCGTCACCGACAAAGCACTGCTGCAGATAGCCAGAGAAATACCGGGAGATCTTGAGGCCCTTGAATTGACAGGCGTTGTCTCAAGCAAAAAAATCAACAAATTCGGTAGCGCCCTGATCAAAGCAGTTGCAAAGGGCAGAGATGTCAGTGAAGCCGACTACCCGGCCCTTCCCGGCTCCATCCGCCTGGCCCCCCGTGACAAAAAAGTTTTTGAGCGACTGAACAACTTCATCCAGCTGAAATGTGACATGCAGGATATCGACCCACAGCTCATCGGCACAACCGCTGAGCTGAAGCTGCTGTGCCGGAACCTCAACAACCCCGGCAGCCCTCTTCCCCAGCGGCTCACCGCAGGTTGGAGAAGAAGCTTTCTTGAAGAATTCTTCCGCCAACGGTTTTAAGAAGACGTGATTATTGTTTCGATTCTTGAAACGAGTTCCGGCTCAGGTGGAGCTCCGACCAGCTGATCAACGACGATGCCGTTTCTAAAGAACAACAGCGATGGCACTCCCCGTATCTGGTAATGGGCCGCTGTACCCGGATGCTTGCTCGTATCCAGCTTGGCAACAATCATCTGTTCTGCGTAGCGGCCGGCGAGGCGGGAAACAAGTGGCGCAATGGCCTGGCATGGTCCGCATGTCGGTGCAAAGAAATCAACCATCACCGGCAGCTCTGTTTGCTTAATAAACTGCTGAAAATCTTCATCTCCCAGATTAACCGGTACAGTGGCTGTTCCAAGAGATATCCTCCTGCCACACCTGCCACACAACGGTCCCTGATGCTGCTTTTTCTCCGGGATACGATTTTTCGCGCCACATTCCGGGCAGGATGCGATTACTGCATTCATCGGTGTTCTCCTTGATACGTCTTGAAATAATGGACATCGACAACTGTGGTGAATTACCAGCATATCCGCCAGTGCTCCTAACCATAAGCCCGCCGGGACCATCCGGCAAGACGATTATTTCAGTGCGGGTATCAGTCGATTGTCACATGCCGGCAATGCTACACCGTTATCTTGACGGGTAAAAATAGCACTTTTCAGACGTCATCCAGTTCCTTTCTTGACTTATTGCAAATTTCGAAGTATTTTTATTTCTTTTTGATCCCGGTATTTTTACATAATAGTGTAAAACCAATGTGATATCGGCGAAAAAGAACAAATGTTTTGTCGGCGCATTAGTGCGCTGACTGGTAATCGTTGAGATATTAGAGACACACGGATAATCATGTTCGAAAACCTGACTGACCGGCTGGAAGGAGTTTTTAAAAAACTCCGGGGCCATGGGATCCTCACAGAAGACAATATCAAGGAGGCCATGCGGGAAGTGCGCATGGCGCTGCTTGAAGCCGACGTCAACTATACGGTCGCCCGGAATTTTGTCGATAGTGTCACCGCCAAGGCAATTGGCCGTGAAGTTTCCCAGAAGCTCTCTCCAGGACAACAGGTTATAAAAATCGTTCATGAAGAACTGGTTGAGTTGCTCGGCGGCAACACGGAACCGGTCAAGATGGACGGTCGGCAGCCTGTCATCATCATGATGGCCGGCCTGCAGGGTTCCGGCAAGACCACCACGGCCGGAAAACTTGCCGCACTTTTCAAGTCACAGGGACGCACGCCATACCTCGTACCTGCTGACGTTTATCGCCCGGCGGCAATTGAACAGCTCCAGATTCTCGGCCAACGCCTTGACGTTGCTGTGCATCCGTCCACAACCGGATTAAAACCTGTTGATATCTGTAGGCAGGCCGTTGCCGCAGCCAGAGATCACGACTATGACACCCTGATTCTCGACACCGCTGGTCGGCTCCACATTGACGAAACACTGATGGGAGAACTGCAGGAGATTCAGGCCGCAGTCAGTCTCTCGGAGATACTCTTTGTCGCCGATGCAATGACCGGCCAGGACGCGGTTACTGTTGCCGAAAAATTCAATCAGGATCTGGAAATTTCCGGTGTAGTACTCACCAAGATGGAGGGTGATGCCAGAGGCGGTGCCGCCTTGTCCATCAAAAGCGTTACCGGAAAGCCGATCAAACTCGTCGGCATCGGTGAAGCTCTTGATGCCCTTGAGGTCTTTCATCCGGATCGAGTCGCCTCAAGAATACTAGGAATGGGCGATGTTCTGACGCTCATTGAAAAAGCTGAAGCGGTCGTCGATAAGAAAAAAGCCGAAAAACTTGCGAAAAAACTTCAGAAAAACCTTTTCACACTTGAAGACTTTCTGGACCAGATCCAGCAGATCAAAAAAATGGGCTCGCTTGACCAGATTCTGGGAATGGTTCCCGGGATCAACAAGCTCCGTCAGCTCAAGGATGCCCCTGAACCGGACGAAAAGGAGCTGAGCAAGACCGAGGCGATTATTCGTTCCATGACAGCCAAGGAACGTCGCAACCACAGGATCATTGACTCAAGCCGCAGACAGCGTATTGCTGCCGGCTCCGGCACGTCTGTCGCCGATGTCAACAGAGTGCTGAAAAGTTATTCCGCAATGCTTAAAATGATGAAAAAAATGCGTGGAAAGCCAGGGGTCATGTCCGGGAAAAAACGCAGAAAAGTTCCAAAAGGAATGAGACGCTAACAGCCGGGCGCAAAACCCCGCCGTATGGGCTAAAACTGATTTTGCCCGTTACCACAACAGGAGGACATACCAGAAATGGCAGTTCGTATACGCTTAACAAGACTTGGAAGAAAGAAAAAGCCATTTTATCGAATTATCGTCGCCGACAGCGAGCGCGCAAGAGATGGCAAGTTTCTTGACATTTTAGGGACGTACGACCCGCTCCAGAACCCTGCAGTGATCAGCATCGACAACGACAAACTGCAGGACTGGCTCGGCAAAGGCGCTCTGCCGTCTACCACGGTAAAAAGCCTGATAAAAAAAGCAGTGCACGAGTAACCAATCATGAAGGAGTTGGTTGCTCATATCGCCCGTTCACTGGTGGACCAGCCGGACCAGGTGCAGGTGAATCAGACGGAAAATGACGACACGGTAGCCATTGAGCTGACTGTCGCCCAGGAAGACCTGGGAAAAGTCATCGGCAAACAGGGCCGCACGGCAAGAGCCATGCGCTCTCTGCTGTCGGCAGCATCGGCACGGGAAGACAAAAAATCACGGCTTGACATCCTGGAGTAAATGCTCCGGTTATCATGTCAGAGCAGTTTTCATCCCCTGCCGGAAACGTTATCAGAGCTGGTAAGGTAATCAGGGCCCACGGCCTGAAAGGAGATCTGAAAATAGTACCGTTTTCTCATCTCCAGGAACATTTTAGTACCCACAGCCGATTTGCACTCGCTGCAGATGACGGCCGGATGACAAAACTACTCAGATCCGAGCGAACCAGGGTCCAGGGGAAACTGATCATCCTGAAACTTGAAACAATTGACACAAGAGACGAAGCTGAGCTGACAATTGGTATGGATGTCCTGCTCTGCGGGGACGATCTGGATACTCACGATGCCCGGATGAATCCGCAGCGGCTGCAGGGGCTTGCAGTTCGAGTGGAAACAACTGAGCACATTATCGGCACTGTCGTGTCCTGTTTCAATAACGGAGCCCATGACATTGCCGTGGTCCGGGACGGCAGCCGCGAGTACCTGATCCCGCTGGTGGACGATATCGTGGTTTCTTTTGACGATAGGGAACTGGTCATCAACCCTCCACCGGGACTGCTCGAGATTAATACAGGTGCGGATCGCTGACAGAGGTTTGTATGCTCTTTTCAGTATTGACAATTTTTCCTGAATTTCTGACCTCCCCACTGAGTGAAGGGATTATCCGGAAGGCTCGTAATGAAGGGAAAATTCGTATTGAAATCAGCAATATCAGAGACTTCGCACTCGACAGGCATACAACGACTGATGATCGACCGTATGGTGGCGGTGAAGGAATGGTCATGAAACCTGAGCCGCTGGCTGCAGCGACGCGACAGGTGCATGCGGATCACCCGGGCAAAAAACGTGTTATTCTGCTGAGTCCACAAGGCACTGTATATAATCAGTCTATCGCCGAAAGGCTCAGCAGCACTGAAACCCATGTGGTTCTGGTCTGTGGCCGCTATGAAGGTGTAGACGAACGCTTCCGCAACCGGTATGTCGACGAAGAAATTTCCCTTGGAGATTATATTCTGACCGGAGGAGAACTCGGCGCACTCGCTGTTATTGACTCGGTCTCCCGACTTATTCCAGGCGTGCTGGGATGTTCTGATTCGGCGGACAAGGATACATTCAGCAGAAATCTTCTGAAACATCCGCAGTTTACCAGACCGCCCACGTTTGAGAATCAGGATGTGCCGAGTGAGCTGCTAAGCGGGGATCATCGTAGAATAGAGCAGTATCGTTTTCTGGCCTCGGTGCAGAGAACGCTGGAAAGAAGACCGGATCTTATCGGAAAAGTGTTGTTCAGCGACGAGGAACTGAGGCTGTTGCAGAAACACGGTCTTGACAGACAGATTCCAGGGGCCGGTAACACGTCAGGACGATCATGAATCAGCAGGAACCGCACCTTGACATAGCCTTGTTGCATCACCCGGTCATGAATAAAAGCGGGGATACAATCGGCTCGGCAGTAACGAATCTTGATCTTCATGACATAGCCAGGGTCGCCAGAACTTACGGCGTGAACGGTTACTATGTAGCTACCCCGTATGAGGATCAGCATGAACTGATTAACGAAATTACCGGACACTGGCTTAACGGGCACGGTGCGGCCTACAACCCAGCCCGCAGGGAAGCGCTGGCTCTTGTCAGGACAGCATACAGCCTTGATGCAGTGATCAGTGACATTGAGACGGAAACCGGCATGTCGCCACTGCTTGTCACGACCAGTGCCAGGAAGCAAAAAAAAGAGATGCAATACGGGGAACTCAGGCGCCGTCTCCAGGAAAACCGGTTGCCGGTACTTCTTCTCTTCGGCACGGCACACGGAATGGCAGATGAAATTATGAATAGAGCGGATGCAGCGTTACCACCAATCTGTGGTAATTCAACATATAACCATTTATCAGTACGGTCAGCAGTATCGATCACCCTTGATCGCCTGCTTGGAAGTTGAGACAGAACAAAAGTTTAAAAAACAACCAGCCAACTGATTTGAGAAAAAGAGACTACCATGAGTACAATTATTGATAAGATCGACCAGGAACAGATGCGAATGGACCACCCCGAATTCCGACCGGGAGATACGGTGAGCGTTCATATCCGCATTATCGAGGGGAGCAAAGAGCGGGTTCAGATTTTTCAGGGTGTCGTCATCAAGCGAAAGCGTGGTGCCATGGATGCCTCGTATACGGTCCGCAAAATTTCTCACGGTGTCGGCGTTGAAAAGACCTTTGCCCTGCACAACCCGAGAATTGAAAAGATTGAGCTTGTAACCCGAGGCCGGGTGCGGCGTTCACGCCTCTATTACCTCCGTGACCGACGCGGCAAGGCAGCGCGTATCCGCGAACGCGGTATTCGCTAGAGCTCTTCCAGCACCTTTCTTCAACTGTACCTGCTGATCCGTCGCTCCTCACCGGTGACGGATCAGCGGATGGTGAGCCGGGTGAAACATTTGCTTCCTGAATCATCTCTTCAAGCGGATAATTTCCAGTTTGAGAGAATGCTCGGGAAACGCGGATTCAGCCGAATTGCCGGAACAGACGAAGTCGGCAGGGGGCCGCTTGCCGGACCAGTTGTCGCGGCCTCCGTTATTCTTCCCGAGTCCTGTAGCCCCTCTCTTTTCAGGGATTCAAAAATAACCACAGAAAAACAGCGTTACCAGCTCAGAGACAAACTTCTTTCCGCCAACACGCCGGTAGGCATTGGTATCGTCTCCCCGCACGTTATCGATCAGATCAATATTCTCCAGGCATCTCTACTGGCCATGAAGGAAAGTATCCTCGATCTCAGCAGCAAAGCCGTAACTCCCGATTTCGTCCTGGTTGATGGAACCTTCTGCATACCGCTCGATATCTCCCAGGAACCCCTGGTCAGAGGTGACAGTCGCAGCGCAACTATCAGTGCGGCATCCATCATCGCCAAAATCACCAGAGACGAAATCATGAAGACACTCCATGAACGTTTCCCGCAGTATCACTTCAGCTCCAACAAGGGGTATCCGACCAGGCAGCATAGAGAGGCTCTTTTTTTGCACGGCCCCTGTGCCGAGCACCGATTCAGCTTCAAAGGAGTCAAGGATTTTGTCAAAACAGCGAATTAGGCTCGGCAAGACGGGTGAAGATATAGCGGTCAGCTATCTCCAGCAGAAGGGTCTCACGATCATAACCAGGAATTACAGGGACAAATTCGGTGAAATTGATATAATCGCCGCAGATAATGGCACTATCGTCTTTGTCGAGGTAAAAACCAGACGTTCAGATCACTTTGGCCTGCCCGCTGAAGCAGTAACCGCCTCAAAGCAGCAACAGATTATTCGGGTAGCAAACAATTACCTTGCCCGCCGCCGGCTGCTGGATGAACCTGCCCGGTTTGACGTTATTGCAATTATCATGAAATCCGCTACCCCTGAAATCACTCATCTGGTTTCCGCCTTTGAAACAGGTTGAACGCTACGCTCACAAGATACTCGGGAAAGAGTAATGGATACAAGCTGTACATCACTGCCAATCGCTATCACCATGGGTTGTCCCGCGGGGATCGGGCCTGAAATAATTCTTAAATATTTCAGCTCTCAGCCGAGTTCAGAGCGTCCTCCGTCAGTTGTCATCGGCGACACCAGTGTTCTTCTGGAAACAGGCAGAAATCTTGATCTTCCAGCACCCGTGCATTCCTGGCTTCCCGGAAATGAAGTCGTAAAAGACCACATCAATATCCTTGATCTTCAAAGCTTATCTTCGGGCACAGTTGTTCCAGGGCAGCCGGACAGGACAACGGGGACGGCAATGATGCTGTACCTGGAGCGTGCCGTCACGCTCTGCACCGGCAGTATGCTTGCCGGCATAACTACCTGTCCCATTTCAAAGGAAACGATGAATGCTGCCGGTTACCATTTCCCGGGACACACGGAATTTCTGGCGCAGCGAACACACAGTGAGAATGTCATCATGATGATGGCAGGAAGCAGGTTGAAGATTACCCTTGCCACCATCCACTGTTCCCTTTCTTCAGTACCGTCATTGCTGACAGCAGGCAAACTCCGAACACTCATTGAGCTGACGCAGCGGGCCCTGCAGATTGATTTCGGGATACGCAGTCCGAAAATTGCCGTTGCCGGGCTTAACCCGCATGGTGGAGAACACGGCCTTTTCGGGACTGAAGAACAAGAGGTCATCCAACCCGCCATTGAGCATATGCGCAAAATTCACGCCATTGACGTAAGCGGGCCTTTTCCTCCTGACACGGTTTTTTATAAAGCGGCAGCGGGCGATTTTGATGTAGTAATCTGCATGTATCATGACCAGGGGTTAATTCCTTTCAAAATGATCCACTTCACTGACGGGGTAAATGTTACCCTCGGTCTTCCCCTTGTCAGGACCTCCGTGGATCATGGAACAGCCTATGACATAGCCGGCCAGGGACGTGCCGATCATAGAAGCCTCAGTGCCGCCGTCGAGATGGCGGCACTGATCGCACGCAACAGGAGAGAAAATGGATCATTCCAGTAACCGGACAGGTCTCTTAACGATCAAGATATCATGAGTTTAAAAGAACGCGGCCTGCTCATTGTTTTTGAAGGAATTGACGGTACCGGGAAATCAACCCAGATATCTTTGCTCGAGGCATTTCTCAGAAAGCATGGCTACCAGGTGATCGCAACCCGCGAACCAACCACCGGGTATTTCGGCAAACGTATCCGGGAGCTTTATAGGGACCGGCGCAACGTCAGCCTTGAAGAAGAACTTGAGCTCTTTATCTCTGATCGACGGGAACATGTGGAAACGCTGATTGCCCCGTCCCTGAAAAATGGCAGGATTATTCTCTGCGATCGGTATTTTCTCTCTACAGCAGCCTACCAGGGAGCAGCCGGTCTTGATCCTGAAATGATAATCGAGCGGAATCGTTTTGCACCGGATCCAGATCTGGCCTTTATCCTCGAGATTGATGCAGAGAAATCAGTTAAGCGGATAACGCTTTCCAGGGGCGATCAGCTCAATGACTTTGAACAGCTTGAATCATTAAAAAACGTTGACAAAATATTCAAGCGTCTCCACTTTCCCTATATCAGGAGAATTGACGGGTCTCAATCCATTGAGCAGGTAAGTGCATGTATCAGAGATCACACCATTCGCCTGCTCAATGAGCGATACTCAACGCAGTTGCAATGAAAGATAAAACCCAGAAAATAGTATTGTGCCGGACCCTCGCCATCCTGGCGCTGTTTTTCACCCTTATTTCGTGTGCCCCACGTGCCGGTGAGACATCCCTCAGCGCAGCCAAGTCGGAAAGTCGCGACACCTCCTGCTCCTACTTTTATTTTCTCTGGGGCACCCACGAGGAATACTATCGGCGCCATGAAGAAGCACTGGATGCCTACCAGAAAGCCCTGGTATGTGATCCTGAGGCCTCCCATATCGAAAACAAACTGCCGATACTCTATCTGAAGATGGATTTACCCGAAAAGGCCATTGACCTGCTCCTTGCAGGCCTCCAGAAAACACCAAAAGATTCCAGCCGGAGATCACTGCTGGCCAACATCTATATCCGGCAGAAAAAGGACTCGGAAGCCATTGAACAGTATCGGATCATCCTTTCGGATGAACCGGATAACTCCCAGGCCCTGCTGCGAATGGGTATTCTGCTGACCCAGAAGGGAGAACTGAAAAACGCTGACAGCTATTTCAGAAAATTGCTCACGCTTGACCAGGAAAGCTATTTTTCCAGGCTCTATCTCGCCCGTATCGCCGATCGTCTCGGTAACAATGCCGATGCAGAAAAACAGTACAGGGCAGCACTTGAGCTCAATTACTCCGCCGAGCTCATTTATGAATTTTCTGAATTTCTTCTCAAACACAAGCACTATGAGAAGACCATAGAAATCATGAGAGCACTGCTCGACCAGGATGACACTGATGAGAGAGCACGCTTTACGATCGTCCAGGCACTTCTGGCACTTGACAGGGAAGAAGAAGCGGTTGCTGAACTAAGCCTTGCAAGAGAGGTCAGCAGCACCCCGGAGAAAATTTCTCTCTTGCTCAGCCGCCTCTACCTGCGCAATGAAAACAACGCCAAGGCGATTGAAAATCTATTATCAGTGCTGGAAACTAAAGAAAACCCGGAAGCCAGATATCTCCTTGCCGTCCTCTATATGGATGCCCAGCAGTGGAATGAGGCTCTGGAAATGCTGGCAGCGATCAGCCCCAATGCTGAAGAGTTTGAAGATGGGGTTGTTCTCCAGACAAGAATTTATCACCAGATCGGCGAGATTGAGAAAGGACTTCAACTCCTGCAGAATTACCTCGAAAACCCGGAAATGCAGCGAGAACTGTTCTTTATTTTAGCCTCTTCACTTTACCAGGAAAACAATCAGTCTGACAGCGCCTCTGAAACTCTGGCCGATGGTATCAGGGCGCATCCTGAGAGCGAAAAACTGTTATTCGAATATGGGTTGCAGCTTGAACGCACCAACCGTCTGGAAGAGGCTATCGCGGCAATGGAGAAAATCGTCGAGCTCAATCCCGATCACCCCGAAGCGCTCAACTTTATCGGCTACTCCTGGGCAGATACGGACCGCAACCTTGAACAGGCCCTGGATTATATTTCACGGGCCATGGAACTCAAACCGGACAACGGCTACATTCAAGACAGCCTCGGCTGGGTACACTATAAACTCGGCAACCTGGAAACAGCAAGAGATGAACTTACCGGGGCACTGGAACTGGTTCCTGACGATCCGCACATATACGATCACCTCGGTGATGTCTACCGGGCTCTGAATATGCCCGAAAAAGCTCTTGATGCCTACCGGTCGGCACTGGAGTACTTTGAAGATCAGGATAAAAAAGCTGCGGTGAAAAAGAAAATTGAAACGCTTACCGCTCCATAGCGCCTTTTCGATACCATGGTCATGGCTGCTGCTCGTCTGCTTTATTTTTTCTGCAGGGTGCGCCGGTAAACCCTACGGCCCGTCTATCGAAGGAGACGACTACTCCCGCCTTGAACAGCAATACCGGAGTTATCTGGAAGATCTTGAGTTCTGCGCCGGAGCCTTTGACGGCGAGACGGTTGTTTCATGGAAGCATGCCCTCGATCACATCTCCTTCTCGGGGTATTTTAAAACACTGCTGCCGGCCTCGGTACAATTCACAGCACTGACACCCCTGAAGCAGCCGCTCTTTGCCCTCTCGAGTAACGGCGACTGGTTTCAGTCCGTTGATATCTCAAAAAAACTATTCAGAAAAGGAAGTCTTCGCTCATTTGCAATCAGGCATGAAATTCCCCTCGCCTTCCTCTCCGGAGAGTGGGGCACATGGCTGGCCGGTCGACCATCGACAGGAGCAACCACCATCACCAGTATTGCCCAAGACACTGATAATCGAGGGGTGTGGTTCAGCGTTGCACCTGATTCCGGGGCTGGTCAGCCACAGGAACGGACACTTGTCGATCTGGTCGAGCAGAAAATGATTGAACGAGCGGTACTGGACAAACAGGGAAAAACTGCTGCGGTTATCAGGTATCGGGACTGGCAGATAATCGGCCGCTGCCCTCAGCCGATGGAAATTCAGATGTCAGGACTCTCTTTCGGTGCGGAAGCGACATTACGGTTTTCCGACGTGCAGGAAACACCACTGAGCAAAAACGGGTTCAACCTGCCGATACCGCCTGGTTTCAAGCGCCAGTTCCTCCCCTGACGGCTACTGGCTCGCGCCTGCCTCCGGCACCGTTTTCAAAGGGTTGACTGATTCTTTTTCAAACTCACTTATGATGATGACAAAAAGATTGTCTTCCTTGAAAAAAACCTGCTGAAGGTCATAGTTTTTATTCGGCACAAGATCGAGTACAACTCGAACTTTTTCCGGGCTGGGATGACGTGCAGTCCTGATTTTTTTGACAAAAATACCATTTGTCTGAATAACCGGGGGGATGTCGACGGCAAGCAGCGTGTCCAGGAAATCACAGACGACGCGGGGGTTTCCTTTTTCAATGCCAAAAACGATAGGAGGATAAAAATCGTTTAACTTGAAAAGCACCATCTCGCTGTCGTTTGCGGTACTTTCGTAACTGACATCAAGCAGGATCGGCTCCGCTGCTGCTGCAATCGGTTTCGGTTCCTTGATATTGGCAATAATCTTGTTCACCCGCTCTTCTGCCGGCAACGTCTCGCTTTTGGCTTTCTGCTCGGCAGGTGGTTCAGCAGCGCTCACCTCAGCCGCCCCTTCGCTTTTTGTGGCTTCGGTTTTACTATCAGCGGATGGCTGAACTATGGTCTCCGCTACAATTTCCTGAGAAGATTCGGAGGTTTTTTCTCCTGCAGGCGGCGTATCAAGCTCCTGCTGCACCGACTCTTTCACCTGAAGCGGCTTAGCCAGGGGCTTTGCCACTTCTTCCGCAACAATTTCACTTTTTTGAGAAAGCTCAGTAGACGCCGTTGGTACTTCTTCGAAAAACAGCGTCACGGCAAGCGGTTCTTCCTGCCCCCCGGGCTTCACCTCGAATTCATAGGTCCGGTCAGTTCCAAGGTCGACAACCACCCGGGTTTTGGGTGGATCATTGTGTATCCCGAAGCGTATGCCTTCTATCAGTCTCCCCTCTGCTGCACCGATTTTTTTTACTGATGGAGAAAGTGCGGTATCAAAAAAATCAATAACAAGCCGGGGCTTTTCTCCTTTTATTTTGAATATTTTTGGGATAAGAACACTATTCAGTTTGAAAAAGAGTACCTGGCTGTCATCCGTTGCCGGCCCATAAGAGATTTCTTCCAGGAACATCCCCGTCTCCGGTTGATTGTCAGCAAGCGCTGCTGTCACCCCGAATGCTATCATCAGGAACACAAATGATGTTGACAGGATCTTCATCAGAAAATCTCTTACCCCGTAAGCTATTATTTTTGTTGAAACTAATATACCAGGACTTTTATTACCTCATCCGCTCTGGAAAAGTCAACTTATTTTCAGTTATGCAAAGAGCGCACATTCTGCCAGAAGCTTAGACAATGAGAAGCTGCCGCATGAATCAAGAGGATGTTCCACATTTCACGTTGAGGTTCTAAAGACCTATGAAAGATCACAATTTTTTCCCGTTTATCACGAAACCCGGACGCTATGTCGGCAGGGAATATAACAGTACCATCCCTCGATCCGATGAGCCTCAGCTCCGCTGTGCGCTCGTTTTTCCGGACCTCTACGAGATCGGCATGTCACACCAGGGACTACAGATACTCTATCACATTCTCAACGCCGAAAAGAGAATCTCAGCGGAGCGCTGCTACTGCCCGGATAAAGACGCAGAGGCAATGCTGCGTGCCAGACAACTCCCCCTCGTCAGCCTTGAATCAGGTCGGCCGCTGAACCAGTTTGACGTTATCGGCATCACCCTTCCCCACGAACTCTGCTACACCAACATTCTAACTGTTCTCGACAGAGCTGAAATTCCGTTTTTAGCCACAGAACGTTTGGAGTCACACCCAATTATCATTGGCGGCGGCAACTGTGCACTTAACCCTGAACCGGTAGCCGATTTTTTTGATGCGATACTCCTCGGAGATGGAGAGGAAGCAATCGTCGAGCTTTTTGAGCTCCTGCTGGCTGCCAGGAAAAATGGCCTTCCTCGCAGCCGGCACATTGAAGCACTTGCAGAAATTGACGGCGTTTACCTGCCAAACCGCTATGAACCCGTTTATAATGATAACGGTTACATCACTGAAATTAAACACGAAGCGACAGTACCGGCAACAATTCGCAGACGCGTTTTAGCTGATCTGGACAAGCTCGATCACCTGTATCACCCGATTGTTCCCAATTCCCGCATTGTCCACGACAGACTTGGAGTCGAGGTGGCACGGGGATGCACTCGGGGATGCCGCTTTTGTCAAGCCGGCATTACCTATCGACCGGTCAGGGAACGAAGTGTTTCCCAGGTTCTTGAAGTGGCGGAAAAAGGCCTCGGCAACTCCGGCTTTGAAGAAATGGCACTTCTTTCACTGTCGACAGGAGATTACAGCTGTCTCCCTGAATTGCTGCCGAAACTCATGGATCGCTGCAGTCAGGACCTTGTCTCCGTTTCACTGCCGTCAATGAGAGTGGGGACATTGACCCAGGAGTTGATGGATGAAATCAAACGGGTCCGGAAAACTGGCTTCACACTCGCTCCGGAAGCTGGCAGCGAGCGACTGAGAAACGTCATCAACAAGGGAATTTCTGAAAAAGATCTGCTGGAATCAGCAGGCAGCGCGTTCAATCTCGGCTGGAATCTGATCAAGCTCTACTTCATGATTGGTCTGCCTACTGAAACGAGTGGTGACATAGATGCCATCATCGACCTGGCGCTAAAGACAGCTGCAGCCGGCAATGTCAGCGGCCACGGCAGAAGAAAAGTCAACATCAGCGTGGGGACATTTGTTCCCAAGCCTCATACCCCGTTCCAGTGGGAAGCTCAGCTGAGCATTCAGCAGAGCCGTGAGAGAATTTACCGGCTGAAAGATAAGATGCCCCGGAAAGGTTTTAACATGAAGTGGCATGACCCGAAGCAGAGCTACCTGGAAGGCGTCTTCTCCCGCGGCGACAGACGGCTTGCACGCCTCATTGTCAAAGCCTGGCAGCAGGGAGCACGGCTGGACAGCTGGAGTGATCATTTCGATCTTGACCGCTGGCTTGGCTGTGCCGGCGAC
Organism: Desulfocapsaceae bacterium; assembly: GCA_963675545.2. Classification (GTDB taxonomy): domain Bacteria; phylum Desulfobacterota; class Desulfobulbia; order Desulfobulbales; family Desulfocapsaceae; genus MADRE3. The sequence goes on along the minus strand of CAXXRX010000002.1, from coordinate 3,552,069 downwards.
TGCGGTATCAATCTCGATTTCTATCTCCGCAAGAGGGCAACAGGGGAAATACTTCCCTGGAGCCACCTCAGCAGCGGCGTTGAAGAACAGTTCCTCCTCGACGAACTGGAAAAAGCCGGTAACCAGGAATATACACCGGACTGCAGATACCATGGCTGTCAGCAGTGTGGTCTCTGCGACTTCGAGACCATAGCACCTGTTGTCCACAAGAAGAAGCAGGACGAATCACCAACATCAGCTGCATCAGATAACACCGTGAAAGAGAAGAAAAAGGACCCGGAAGGAGCCTATCGATATCGCGTATCGTATTCACGCAGCGGTGCCATCTGTTATCTTGGGCATCTGGAGTTTCTGCAGATTATCTTCAGGGCTCTGAGAAGGGCAAAAATCAGGACCAGTTTCTCAAGAGGCTACAATCCCTCACCAAAAGTATCGTTCAGTCCCGCATTGCCGGTAGGAACCGAGAGCTCGTGCGAATGGTTTATCATGGAACTGCCCGAAGAGCTTGATAACTGCTTAAAGAGCGCTGCAGCCCTAACCGCGGTAATGCCTGACGGCATATCGATTACGGATATCAGCCCCTTCCAGGGAAAGCCCCCCCAGGAATTAAAAATATGCTATACCATTGTTCTTGAGGACGCCGTCAGCTGCGAAGAAGAGAAGCAAATCAGCTCATTCTTGGCGGCGAGGACATTTCATGTGACCAGACAGAGAAAGGGAAAAACCAGGCAACTCGATATCAGGGCCATGATTGAAACGATACAGATCATTTCTGCTACCGAACTCTCCATGACCGTGTTCAGCAGAAGCGGTATGCCCGGTATAAAACCGTTGAAAGCTCTGGAACACATCATGAAACGGCCTGAAGAAACACTGCTGAGCAGCCGGGTCCACAAGACTTCCTGGGTTGAAATTGACTGATAATCAGGCTTGCCGGACATACATCACCTGTGGTAAAAAACAACTTTTTAAGGGCTGCTCCACAAACCGGCGTTTGCAAGCGCTTCAATACCGATATCAGAGAAAAGGAGAAACCATGATCAAGAAGATTGTCTTACGCGATGATGAAATGCCGACTCAGTGGTACAATGTGGCCCCGGACATGCCCAATGGCCTGCTGCCCCCGCTCGACCCCGAGACCAAACAGCCAATGGGTCCTGAAAAACTGGCACCGTTGTTCCCGATGGGGCTGCTCGAACAGGAGATGTCTACGGAGCGATTCATCGACATTCCGCAGGAGGTCCTTGAGGTATTAAAGATCTGGCGCCCCTCTCCGCTGGTAAGAGCCTCCAATCTCGAAAAAGCACTCAATACGAAGGCAAAGATTTTCTTCAAGAATGAAGGTGTCTCTCCTGTCGGCTCACACAAGCCGAACACGGCAATTGCCCAGGCCTACTATAACAAACGGGAAGGCGTTAAAAGACTGGCGACTGAGACCGGTGCCGGTCAATGGGGCAGCGCACTATCCTTTGCCTGCAGCAAAATGGACCTGGAATGCAAGGTGTACATGGTGCGTGTTTCATTCGACCAGAAGCCGTACCGTAAATCGATCATGCAGACGTTTGGAGCCGAAGTTATCGCCAGCCCCAGCAGCGAGACCGCCATCGGCAGATCCATACTGCAGCGGATGCCCGATACACCCGGGTCACTGGGCATTGCGATCTCGGAGGCAATCGAGGATGCGGGCAGCAGGGACGATACCAAATATTCACTTGGATCAGTTCTCAACCATGTTGTGCTGCACCAGTCGATCATCGGCCTTGAAGCCAAAAAACAGATGGAAATTGCCGGAGAATACCCGGATGTCATCATCGGCTGCTGTGGCGGTGGTTCAAACTTCGCCGGTTTGGCTGTACCCTATGTTCCCGATTATCTGGAAGGCAGAAAGATCCGTTTTGTCGGTACCGAACCGGCATCCTGCCCGACACTGACCGGTGGACAGCTTGCCTATGATTTTGGTGATGTTGCCCAGACAACACCGCTGCTCTACATGTATACGCTCGGCCATGACTTTATCCCGCCGGGTATCCACGCAGGCGGGCTCCGTTATCATGGCATGGCACCAATCGTCTCGGCAATGGTACGGGAAAAGATGATCGAACCGGTCAAGCTGCAGCAACTCGAATGCTTTGAGGCTGGTGTCCTGTTTGCCAAAACAGAAGGAATCATCCCGGCACCGGAAACCTGCCACGCCATCAGGGGAGCCATCATTGAAGCTACACAGGATATCAATGAACCAAAGACCATCCTCTTCAACTTCTCCGGGCACGGCCTCATTGACATGGGATCCTATGATCGGTACTTTGCCGGAGCACTCCACGACTACGATTATCCTGCCGAGGAGATAGCCAAGTCAATGGCAAACCTGCCGAAAATATAACATTGCACCCGGAAATTGCTCCATGAGTCTAAAAAAAGCCGGATCCTGCGCATTGTTTTTCTGCCTCTGTTCATGGATCTGGCTTTTTCCCTTCCTCGCCGCAGGCGATGTGCAACATGAACCGGCAGTTGCCAGGTTCATTGAGACCGGCGGTTTTATTTCCTCGGCAGACGGATCGATAGCCGCTCAGCTCAACAGCGATACCCCTTATATTCCTGCCTCGATAATAAAAATTGCAACCGCACTCGTGGCCCTTGAAGTTCTGGGTCCCTCCTTTCGCTACAAGACAGAATTTTACATCAGGGACAAGACGACTCTTTACATCAGGGGATCCGGTGATCCCTTCCTCGTTTCTGAGTTTGTTGCAGCCATTGCCCGGGAACTCAAAGACAAGGGCATAGAGCGTATAGACAGGATCGTCATCGACGACTCACGGTTTAACCTGCCGACAGCAGCCGACGGTTCCACCGGGACCGACAACCCCTATGATGCGCCGAACAGTGCGTTGGCCGTCAATTTCAACTCACTGGCTATCCAGGTAAACGCTGATACCGGCGTTGCCACGGGAGAGTTTCAGACACCGCTGCTGCCGCTGTCACAAGCTATCGGCAGACAGCTGCCTCCGGGTCAACATCGGGTCAATGTCAGCTCCTTTGCTTCCGGCACAACTGCCGACATCAATCATCGCTACGTGGCAGAACTTTTTGCAGCCTTTCTGCGCAAGGAAGGCCTTGACGTCGGCACTGCTCTACAATCCGGAACGGTCGATACCGACTGCGTTCTCATCTATACGTTCATCAATCCTAAAAGCGTCAGGGAAATTGTCGAGGACTGCCTGAAATTTTCTAATAATTTCATAGCTAATCAGCTCTTTCTCAGCTGTGGAGCAGCACGTTTCGGGTACCCGGCAACATGGGAAAAAGGCAGGCAGGCGCTGCGGCAGGTCCTTACAGAGCAATTTCTTGTCGAGGGGCATGGGTTTGATATTCATGAAGGCTCCGGTTTATCCCGCCGGACCAGAGTGACACCACGCTTTATGATGGCGGTGCTTGAAGCCTTCAAGCCATACCGTCACCTGCTGCCCGGCAAAGAGACCATGCTCATCAAGTCAGGTACCCTGACGGACGTCTACTGCTACGCCGGATATTTCAACTCCCGTCACGCTTCCGACCCATTTGTCATCATGCTCAACCAGCCACAAAATACCAGGCAGATCGTTTTAGAGGCGCTCCATCATCACTACCTGCTGATCGAACGGACCACTTACTGAGCTAAGCTACGATGCGTGTGAACAGGGCCGCCAGAATTCTTCATGTCATCAGCCAGCGCCCCGATTACACCGGTAGCGGCATCTATCTGCAGGCAATTTTGAAGGAAGCGGCGCGGCACGGATACGATAATGCCCTTGTCGCCGCTACCCAGTCAGGTTGTCCCGCCGTTTTTCCAGCTGTCAGTGAGGAGCTTTGTCATCTTCTTTCTTTTAACAATGAAACTCACCCGGGCGCAATTGTCGGCATGAGTGATGTAATGCCCTATCCGAGCAGGAAATTCAGGGACCTCGATACTGTGGAGATAAACCGTTATCTCGGCATATTTGCGGACCTGCTGTCCAGGGCCGTCTCAGCTCATAATCCCGATATCATCCACAGCCATCATCTCTGGCTTCTCTCCTCGATTATAAAAAAACTCTTTCCCGATATCCCGTTAATCACCAGTTGTCACGGTTCAGACATCAGGCAGTTCAACCTGTGCGCGCATCTGAGAAATCAGGTACGCGAAGGATGCTCCCGCATTGACAGGGTGCTGGCCCTGAGCACCGAACAGAAACAGGAAATCATCACCTGCTACCGACTTCCCGGGAACAAGATTGATGTCACCGGCGCCGGATATGACCAGGATATCTTTTATCGCCGCAGCAATGTTGAAAAACCGGACAAGCGCACTATCCTCTATGCCGGAAAACTCAGCAGAGCCAAGGGGGTTCCGTGGCTGCTGAAAGCGCTCAGCGAAATAGACCCCTGCCGCTACCACCTGCATCTGGTGGGAGGCGGTTCAGGGGTAGAGTTTGAGGAGTGCAGGGCTGCCGCTGCCGCACTCTCTTCGAGTTGTTCACTTCACGGCATGCTGTCCCAGCACCAGCTCGCCTCGCTGATGCGCAGCTCAGCTTTATTTATCCTGCCGTCGCTGCACGAGGGTCTTCCCCTCGTCGTACTGGAGGCTCTGGCCTGCGGTTGCACCGTGATTGCAACTGATCTTCCGGGGACAAGAGAGATACAAAAACAGTTGAGAACCAGTCAGTTGCACCTTGTCGACCGGCCGACGATTGTCGATACGGCAGCAACCATTCTGGCCGATGAAAAACCGTTTACGGCGTCACTGAAACGCTCCATAGAACACATTTTATCGCAGGATACAACCGACACCGTCAAGCAGAACGAACTATCCTATTTCAGCTGGGATTCAGTCTTCCGGAGGGTGGAAGAAAGCTGGTTCAAGGTTCTCAACTGAAGTGACAATTGCACTACATAACTAAGCATTGCAAAGTCTTATCTCTTTCGATACAGTGCGGCATGATATTTGTTATAATCCCGCTAAAACAACACACTGACCCCCCCACTTTTGTAAGGTAAAGGAGGAATTCGATGGCAACTCTCAGGAAATTATTTCTGCCCCTCATCGTACTCGCCGGTACAGCAATCGTTCTGGGCGCATGCACGACCCCGAAAGGAAATGTTGATAATGGCAAACGCTGGTACATGATGAACAACTGTTACTCCTGCCATGGCCTGCACGGCAACGACGGTAAGGCTCCCCATATCGACGCTGATGATTTGAGTTTCAGGAGATTTCTGGCAATCATCAGGGACGCGAAATCACCCATCATGCCAAAGTTTCCCGAAGAAAAAGTTTCCAGACAGGATGCAGCCGACATGTATGCCTGGCTGAACGATATTCAGTAGCTCAACAACGCCACGCCGCGTTTTCATTTCTGCAGGGAAGTTCCAGCATAATCAGTCGGCACGACTTTATCTCTTCCTGTTCGTGATTACAAGTATCGTCACAATACGGCAATACTGCAGGAAAATCCCTGTTTTGCCGCACGAAAGGCACATCCGTAAGATAACTCAGGTGGCGGCGCCCCCTGTCGCTGCACATTGATATAAGCAGCTGGAGGATATTCATGATAGATAGCTTTTATGCGTTTTTAGAAACAATCGGCATGACCCACCCAATCCATCCGATTGTTGTCCATGCCCCGATGGGACTGGTAATCGGTGCAGTTGCCTTTGCACTGGCCCACTATAAATGGCCTGATAAACACCTCGGAGAATCAGCGTATCACTGTATCGTGCTGGCGCTGATTTCAATTGTACCGGTTTACGTTGCCGGACTGCTGGACTGGCAGCACATGTTTGCAGGAGATATGAGCAAATGGATCATTATCAAGATGGTCCTCGGAGTCGTCCTGGCGATTCTTCTTGCCTACGGTGTTGTCCAGAAAAACGGGGGGGCCTCACACGGAAAAATGCTGACAATCTACCTGCTCAGCCTGGGAGTGTGCGGCGGTCTTGGCTTCTCAGGCGGTGAACTGCTCTACGGGGGCTGAGAAACAACGAAGGATCCCGGTAATTACCGAAGGTTTTGATATCACCACGGCTACAGCTCTTCTCGTCGAGCAGGCGTTATTCAACCAGCCGGCGTTGCACGTGGCGACTGATCAGGATCACTACCGGAGAATAAATGCGTTTTGCGATCCTGTCCGATATACACGGAAATTATCGTGCCCTTGAAGCTGTACTTGAGGATCTTGATCAGCAGCAGATCGATACAGTTATTACCCTCGGCGATAATATCGGTTACGGACCTGAACCAGAGCAGGTTGTCCGGGAGCTGATCAAGAGAAATATCGCTTCGGTAATGGGAAATCATGAACTGGCTCTGGTTGCCCCCAGTTATTACTCCCGACTCAATTTCCTCGCTAAAGAGTCTCTCGATATCAGCAGATCGCTGCTCTCTGCAAGCAGCCTCTCGTGGCTTGCCGGCCTGGAACCGGTGATTATCAGGAGCGATGCCCGCTTCTGTCACGGTTGCCCCCCTGCATCAATCACAAAATACCTCTACTCGCCATCTTCAACCAGGTTGACGAGGATCTTTCAGAGTTATCCGGAAGCCTTCTGTTTTGCAGGCCACACCCACATGCTCAATTATTTCGAACAGTGTTTCAACGGCAATGTCATTGCAAGAAAACTTGAACTCAAACCTGTTCAACTCGACCCGCTCAGCAGATACCTGATAGTCGCCGGCAGTGTCGGTCAGCCGCGTGACACCCTGAGCGACAAGGCAAAATATGGAATCTGGGATAGTTCCGTCGCTCTATTCCAGGTCCGGCAAGTGGCATATGATGTCGAAATGACCATCAAGTTGCTGAAAAAACATCACTTTCCACCTCACAACGCAAACAGGCTGAAATGGTCAAGAATTGCCAATCGGTAGGCAAATACACCGTCCTTAAACGCCTCGGCAAAGGCGGAATGGGAACAGTATACAAGGCATTGTCTCCACGAATCGACAAAGTGGTTGCATTGAAAGTGCTGCAGCCTTCAGAAGCTCTGGAAATAACGCTTGGCTACAAGCTGCTGGAAAAAATTTTCCTGTCTGAGGCTCGCACCCTTGCAGCGCTCAACCATCATAACCTGACATCCGTCTGGGATTTTGATACAGACGAACAGGAACGCCCGTTCTTTGTGATGGAATATTACTGCAACAACCTCGGTGTCATGATTGGTGAGCGTTTCCAGGTCGAGGAGCCTTCCCGGCGGATACGCCCGGAAAAGGTTATTCACTATGGTCGGCAGATTCTTGAAGCACTCGAATATCTGCATCACAACCAGGTGATACACCGGGACATCAAACCGCACAATATTCTTGTAACCGACAGCGATCATGTCAAGATCTGTGATTTCGGCATGGCACTTGTTGACGGCCTGTCATTCTCCGGCCCGGTCAACATGCAGATCGGTTCTCCATGCTACGTCCCGCCGGAGCAGAAGAAAGATCCGCACCGGGTTGACGGGCGGGCCGATTGTTACAGTGCCGGTGTGCTGCTCTACCGGATGCTTACCGGAACCCTACCCGGCATGCAGAGCTTTCCGCTGTCACTGATCAACCCGGCCTATGACCCAGACTGGGATGATTTTTTTCACAAATCACTGAACTGGGACGCTGACCAGCGATTTCAAAGTGCAGCCGAGATGAGATTTGCCCTGGAACGGCTTCTCTTTAACACCTCCGGAACTATCCTCGGAGAAAAAAACGCTTCACCAGGTTCCTCAGCAAACCTCAGGGCCATCCCGGAAAACCTCTGTGGAAAGCGTGCCCTCAAACGCTTTCAGCTGACTGATCTGCAGCGCCCGAAGCGCTACATTATCAACGACTTTGAATACCGAGAAGATGTGGTTGTTGACAAGACCACCGGAAGAACCTGGCAGAAAGCAGGCAGCCCCTATCCGCTTAACTGGCAGCAGGCTCATGATTATATCGCTTCCCTGAACAGCAACTGTTTTGCCGGACTGAACTCGTGGCGACTGCCGACCATAGATGAGCTGCTGAGCCTGCTCGACGAGCCGGCTGATCAGGAAAGCGGCTTCTTTGACGGCAAGAGGACGTGGCTGTGGAGCTGCGACCTGCATGGCAAAACAGAGCGCTGGTTCATCAATATCGATATGGGATACGCCGCCAGTCAGGACATGGATTGCCCGAACTTTGTCAAGGCTGTCAGCAGCAGGCGTGCTTGAGCGAGCGACTGGAAATCTTCTTCTAACGTGTATGTCCGGCTGATTCTACTCATCACAACCAGGTTCTGATAAAATTTCCTGAAAGCCTGCGGTCGAATAATCCTTGAAGACGCTAAGAAGTGGTTTTCAGGACAAAAAAATCTATTACCATCTGGTAATTAGCGTCTCTTTCTGGTAAACCAATAGAAAGGGAACAATTCTGCAAACTGCTCACTATTGTCCCGACATCATTACAGCTAACGAACGGCTTTTACCGGTCGATAAAGATACATGGATACATTTTCTAGAGGAGATTTTCGGCCATGAGCACAGCGACGCATCAGCAATCTGCAATTATTGACATCAGCAAGCTTCCAAGTCTGCCGCAGACCCTGATCGAGCTTATCGACAAATGCAACAGCAAAGACCGGAACCTGCGGGAAATCGGTGCTATCGTTGCCCGGGATGCCTCGATAAGTGCCCGAATTCTGCAACTGGCAAATTCCGCCTTTATAGGTGCCCGCAACAAATTTACCGACATCGAGCAGGCAGTGATCTACCTGGGGATAGATACGGTCAGAAATCTGGCGATTTCAGTCTCCGTTTACGAAACGTTCGGCAACATGGATACCTTCGATACCCTCAATATCGAAGGTTTCTGGTATCATTCATTCCTGACCGCGGTGCTGACCAAGAGCCTCAGCCGAAGCATTCGCTACCCGAACCCGTCCGAGGCGTACCTGACCGGTCTTCTCCATGATGTCGGCAAGCTTCTGCTCTATACCGCTTTTCCAGACCGTTATCCTTCTCTGCTGGAACAGGTATGCGCTGGTGACCTGCTGCCGGCACTGGAGCGCGGCAGTCTCAATATCACTCACCCGGAGGCCGGCAGTCTGCTGGTCTCACAATGGAACCTTGAGCAATCCATCACTGACGCCGTTTACAATCATCATGAAAACGAAAAGACGATCGCACATTCCAGTACGCTGCCCAGGCTTCTGTATACCGCCAACCGCTACAGCAATTATCTGCTCTCTGCTCAGACTATTCCCGGGGAACTGGCAGCAGATCTCCTCGGCATCGATCCGGACCAGGTTCCGGAAATCATCAGCCAGGCAAAAGAAGAAGTGGACCAGATCACCTCGGGAATGGGCATCAGCACAAAGGCCGAACCGCTTGTCAGGATGCGGCCGTCGAAGCAGGTCGAAACCAACAGGATAAACCTTGCCAGAAAAGTGCAGGCCATATCGACAATTGGCGGTGTGGTCGACAATTTATTAAAGGCTGACAATCTCAATCGCGTCATTCGCATCATCGAAGAGAGTTTTCATATCCTTTTCAATATTCCCCAATGTCTCCTCATTCTCCCTGATACCGACTCAAAGACCATGAGGATTCATGTTGCTGCAAACGATCAGCGCCCTGATCGTGATAATCTGTCAGTCCAGGTCGATATAGGTAAGAGCGGTCTTTTTTACGAGTGTCTGCAGGATGGGCAAATCCACTATGCAACCGAGGATGAAAGGCTTGCTGTTGAGGAAATTGAAACTCAATGCCTCAGGTTACTCGACGCCACCGCTCTGCTTGCAGTCCCAATTCCACTTGAGGACCAGGCAACGGGCATCCTTGTTTCCGGAGTCGATCAGGATGAATCGGCTGCAATCCTGAGCCAGAAAGAAACCCTGTCGCTGCTTGCCGGACAGGCAGGTATGCGTATTCGCCTTGAACGGCTGCAAAAAAAGGCGGCTGCAGACCAGATAACAGCCTTGACCAGGATCACTCGCCAGATCGCCCATGAAATCAACAACCCGGTGGCAATCCTGCAGAACTACCTGGTCACCCTGGGGATGAAACTTGAAGACCGCCGGGACCTTCAAGATGATCTCCGGGTAATCAGCAGTGAAATCAAGCATATTGCAACGATTACCGAGCAGCTGAATGATCTCTCCTCGAGCAGAGAGAAAGAAAAATATGAGGATGTGAATGTCAACACGGTCACCAGGCAGGCCGCAGAGTTCTACCGTCAGACGCTGCTTCCGGAAAACAGGATTACCATTCGGCTCAATCTTGATGAAAATGTCCCGGCGATCAGGACAAGTTCCGTCGGCATCAGGCAGATCACCGGAAATCTGATAAAAAATGGCATTGAAGCACTGAACGATTCGGGAGAGTTGATCATACGAACCGGCAGAGCCGACCAGCCCGGTGAAGGTGAGGGAATGATCCTGATAAGTATTGAAGACAATGGACCGGGAACCCCACCTGAACTGGCTGAGAATATCTTCACCGCCGGGGTGACCACCAAGGGTGTCGGTCATGTCGGCCTTGGCCTGGCAATTTCCAGAAAACTCGTCCATGAGCTTGGCGGAACAATAACATACGCTTCGGGAAAAAATGTCGGCACACGGTTTACCGTGTCCCTGCCGTGTTCAACAAACTCGGAAAGGGCTCCCGGAGCCTTCTGAAACCATGAATAACCGGTTGAATAACAGCTGTAATTGTATTGACTTCGGGCAGACCAGCATGTATGGTGTCCGGGTTTTGAACAGTGTATTGCCCAAAAGGATTGTTAACTCATTATCATACAGGGGTGCACGAGCATGACAAAGTCCCTGCTTATTGTTGATGATGATCAAAGCTTTCTCGAGAGTTTCAGATACATACTGGAGAGAAACGATTATTCGGTCTCCCAGGCCAGGACAGGGACACAAGCAGTCAGGCTGCTGCAGCGCCGGCACTTTGACGCCGCCCTGATCGATCTGCACCTTCCTGATGCCGTCGGCACTGAAATTGCCGATTACATCAACACCTATTCCAGCCACATTGCCATCATCATTCTCACCGGCCGGGCAACACTTGACAGTGCCCTTCATGTTCTGAGAACCGGCGTTTCGGATTACCTCTGCAAGCCGACACCGCCGGAAATCATTCTCAGCACGTTAAACCGCTGCATCGAAAACAGCAGGCTCAGGCAGGAGCTGTCACACAGTGAGCAGCGATTCCGACAGCTGGCGGAACTGAGCTCGGAGGGTGTCGTTCTCATTCAAAACGGGTTTGTTGATCTTGTCAATCGCCAGCTCTCAGATTTGTTCGGCTATAGTGAAGAAGAACTGAGCGGCATGCATATTGACAATCTCCTGCCGGACTGGCAGGCCTCCCACATCTCGCTGCACAATCTCAAGCAGGCAGAGACCACCCCTGCACTGGAAAGTATCGGCAGGCATCGCAGTGGTTCAATCTTTCCGGTGGAGATCCGCCTCCAGCAGCTCGAGAAAAAAAATCCGCCAGTGCTGGCCGTGAGCATCATGGACATCAGTCAGCGCAAGAAAAATGAACAGATACTCCTGGACTTTCAGGACAAGCTGGCGAAATCACAGCGCATGGAATCACTTGGCCTGATGGCAAGCCGTGTTGCCCACGATCTCAACAACATACTCAGCGGTCTTGTCAGTTACCCGGACCTGCTCCTGCAGAAGATGGGTGAAGACAGCATGCTCAGAGAAGAAATCGAACTGATCAGAAAATCCGGCAGGCAGGCAGGTGATCTGGTCAGTGATCTGCTCACTGTCGCCCGTGGTGCCAAGTCCAGAAAAGAAGATAATCATCTTAATCTGCTCGTTAACAGCTATCGGAACTCCATAGAGTATCGCCAGTTACATCAGGAATTTCCGGAGCTGCGCATCGATTTTGAACTGGATCCGACGATCCCTGTCATCTCATCCTCTGCGATAAATATCACCCAGGCGCTTTCAAATCTTGTGACAAACGGAGCTGAGGCATGTGCAGAAGAAGTGGTGAGGATACGAATCCGAACGACCTTTCAACTTCTTGAAGAAACTGTGCACGGATTTGAGACCATTCCGCCCGGAACCTATGTCATCCTGTCTGTAACTGATAACGGTATCGGTATAGGCGCCCAGAGCAGAAACCATATTTTCGAACCGTTCTATTCAGAAAAAGAACTCGGCAGAAGCGGCACCGGACTCGGTCTTACCATCATCTGGAACACCATTCGCGATCACAATGGTTTCATCAATCTTGCAACAAGCAAAAAGGGAACGCGCTTTGATCTCTACTTTCCGGTAGCAGCGGAAAGCCGGTCCCAGAAGCTGTCTCAGGAGACGATAAAGGAGCTGAGGGGCAATGGAGAGCGCATCCTGGTCATTGATGATGAAGCATACCAGCGGGACATTGCCAGAGCCACCCTGCAGCGACTCGGTTACCGTGTCTATACCGTTGAAAGCGGAGAACAGGCTGTTGACTTTGTCCGCTCCGAATCGTTTGATCTGCTGGTGCTCGATATGGTCTTTGAAACCGGGATGAATGGTGTCGAAACCTTTGCGGCAATAAAAGCGATAGAGCCACAACAAAAAGCACTGGTCACATCCGGTTTTTTCGATCCCGGCGAGCAGCAGCGCATAGCATCGCTCGGGGTGCATCAATACATCCACAAACCATACAGTCTTGCCGGGCTGGGAAGGGCAATCTGTGAAGCACTCAATTCCAGATAACCAGCCGTCTGTGCCCTAATCGTAGACTTCCGCCTCTTTCAGAAAAACCGCTTCAGCATCCTTGGGAGAAAGGATCGGCTCATCTATCCCGGGCCAGACAATTCCTATATCCGGATCATTCCACCTGATTGTCCGCTCATGCTCCGGGGCATAGAAATCAGTGGCTTTATAGAGAAAATCGGCCTGCTCAGACAAGACAAAAAAGCCATGGGCGAAACCGGGGGGAACCCAGAACATTTGTTTATTCGTCTCGCTCAGGTGCGCTCCGACCCACTGTCCAAAGGTCGGTGACGAACGCCTGAGGTCAACAGCCACGTCGTACACTTCACCGGCCGTCACCCGTACAAGTTTCCCCTGGGGCTGATTTATCTGGTAATGGAGTCCCCTGAGCACACCCCGGGTTGAGCGTGAGTGATTGTCCTGGACAAAATCCAGATCGATACCGGTTGCCTCAGCCCATGTCAAGCGGTTATAGCTCTCCAGGAAAAAGCCGCGGTCATCACCAAATACCTGTGGTTCCAGGACCAGTACTTCCGGAATCCGAGTTCGTATTACCTTCATTGTTCCCCATAGCCCTGAAAAACGTCATTCACCGTACATCTCCCGGTAATAATCCATGTAGGAGCCGTCCACGATATCCTTCACCCACTGCCGGTTGTCGAGATACCAGTCAATCGTCAACTCGATTCCCTGCTCAAAACTCAGCGAAGGCTGCCAGCCGATTTCATCCCTGATCCGGGAAGCATCAATTGCATACCGGCGATCATGCCCCAGACGATCTTCCACGAAGGTGATGAGCGACCTGCGGGGCCGGTCTTTCTGCAGCAAGCCGGTTTTCCTGTCAAGAAGGTCACAGATCAGCGTCACCACATCAATATTTTGTTTCTCGTTATTCCCACCGATATTATAGCTCCTCCCTGGTCTGCCACCGTCAAGAACCGCCACGATAGCCCGGCAGTGGTCAACGACATAGAGCCAGTCCCTGACATTTCTGCCGTCACCGTAGAGCGGAAGATTTTTGCCGGTCATCGCATTGTGAAACACCAGCGGTATCAGCTTCTCCGGAAACTGATACGGGCCGTAGTTGTTGGAACAGTTGGTGATAACCACCGGCAGCCCATAGGTGTGAAAGTAGGCAGAGGCAAGATGGTCGGATGAAGCCTTTGACGCGGAATATGGAGATCTGGGGTCAAACGGTGTCGTCTCCGTGAAATATCCGCTTTCTCCAAGTGAGCCATAGACCTCGTCGGTACTGACATGCAGAAACATGTTCTTTCGGCTGCCGACCTCACCTGCCGCCCAGGATGCGCGCGCGGCCTCAAGCAAGGTGAAGGTGCCGACGATATTGGTCTGTATGAAGGCTGCCGGCCCGGTGATGGAACGATCGACATGTGACTCTGCCGCAAAATGCACGACCGTATCAAACTGTTCTTCCGCAAACAGGTGCCCGACAAGCCCGCCGTCACAGATATCGCCCTTTACCAAACGGTACGTGGCATCCTCCTCTAGACCGGCAAGATTTGCGAGGTTTCCCGCATAGGTCAGCTTGTCAAAATTGACCACCCGCCACCGGGGTCTGGTCTCCTGCAGCAAGCGCACAAAATTTGCCCCGATAAAACCGCAACCTCCTGTAACCAGTAATACTTTTTCGTGATCCATGTTATAAGATGTCTTTTCTATTGCATTCTTTGTAAAAGAGCCTATCATTTTGAGTTTTTTCAGTGCATGTTTATACCCAGTCGACCAGAATAAGAAAAGGACATTTTAAAATCATGAGCGGGAACCTAGAAAAAGAAATTGCCAGACGCCGGACATTCGGCATCATCAGCCACCCTGATGCGGGCAAGACCACACTCACTGAAAAATTACTGCTCTTCGGGGGTGCGATAAACATGGCAGGTGCTGTCAAGTCCCGCAAAGCTGAACGGCATGCGACGAGCGACTGGATGGCAATAGAGCAGGAACGGGGTATTTCGGTCACGACCTCGGTGATGAAATTCACCTACCGCGGCTACGAGGTTAATCTCCTGGATACTCCCGGTCACCAGGATTTCTCCGAGGATACCTACCGGGTCCTCACTGCCGTTGACTCCGCGGTAATGGTCATTGACAGCGCCAAGGGCGTGGAGACCCAGACCGAAAAGCTCATGGAAGTCTGCCGGATGCGAAACACTCCGCTGATAACCTTTATCAACAAGCTTGATCGAGAGGGCAGATCCCCGCTCGAACTGCTCGATGAGATTGAAGATAAACTGCAGATTGAATGCACACCGCTTTCCTGGCCGATCGGCATGGGAAAACGTTTCAGGGGGGTTTACAATATATTTCTAAACGAGCTCCAGCTTTTCAGTCCGGGGGCGGACACCCGGGAGCAGGAAAGAATTGTTATAGATGATCTGGCTGATCCGAGGCTTGATGAGCTGCTCGGCAGGCAGGCTGATGAACTTCGCGAAGATCTCGAATTGCTGGAAGGGGCTGCCAACCCACTGGAGCTTGATCATTACCTCAATGGTAGCCAGACACCTGTTTTCTTCGGAAGTGCAATCAATAATTTCGGGGTACGTGAAATGCTTGACACGTTTGTCGAAATGGCGCCGGCCCCCGGCAGCCGTGCGGCATTGTCACGAACGGTTGAGCCGACTGAAAACGATTTTTCAGGTTTTGTTTTTAAAATCCAGGCAAACATGAACCCCGCACACCGGGACCGGATCGCTTTCTTGAGAATCTGTTCCGGCACCTTTAAAAAAGGAATGAAGGTAAAACATCACCGTATCGGCAAAGATATAAACCTTGCAAATGCCACGATATTCATGGCCCAGGACCGGGCGCATGTTGAAGAGGCGTGGCCTGGTGATATCATCGGCCTGCACAACCATGGCACCATTAAAATCGGAGATACCTTTACCCCGAAAGAACCACTGAAGTTTACCGGTATACCAAATTTTGCCCCTGAGCATTTCCGCCGGGTCATCCTGAAAAACCCGCTGAAAATGAAACAGCTGCAGAAAGGGCTGATCCAGCTGGCCGAAGAAGGCGCCATCCAGGTCTTCCGACCGATGATCGGTGCTGACTACGTAATGGGCGCTGTCGGCGTACTCCAGTTTGAGGTAACAATGGCACGACTGAAAAATGAATACAACGTCGACGCTATTTACGAATCGGTGAATTTTCAGGCGGCACGCTGGGTTCGCTCAACCGACAAGAAAAAGATGGCCGAGTTTGAGCGTGCAAACAAGGCTGCGCTCGCTCTTGATTCAGAGGGGTTTCTTACCTATATGGCAGAAAATGAATGGATGTTGAAATACTTCATGGAAAAATGGCCGGATATTGAATTTCACAAGACCAGGGAGGCTATTTAGTCGCCGGAGCTCATCAGCGCTCACTGTCAACGAAGACAAGGGCCTGCCCCTCACTGAGTGCCTGGGCTGTCTTCTTTCGTGCACCGGTGATGATACGCTGAATCGTTCCTCTGGAAACCCCCATCTTCGCTCCTGCCTCCTCCTGGGTCATGCCGATAAAATCACAGAGTCTGAGTGCTTCCAGTTCGTCCCGGTGCATCTCGACCTGCTGCAGTTCCGGTAACGGGGTTCCGGTCGGCTTAAACGCCCTTCCACAAAATTGTCCTTCGCAACGTCTCAGCTTTTTAGGTCGAGGTGTCATGTTCTTCCCGCATGTATTGTCGTGTTCAGATGAGTTTCAGCTTAAACCGGTCAAATTCATTTGTCTCTATATACAGAGAGACGGCTAAAAAATCAATCAGATCAGCGACGATTGCCGACGACTCCACTCCGCGCAGCGCTCAACGACCAATAGAATAGACATGATATTTAATTTCAGGTACATTAGACTCGTCAACCTGGTTTATACCTTATGCTTCAGAAACCGTTCACACTATCCACGTGGAGCCCGAGAACAGTCCGCCTACAAGACTGAAAGTGAGTGTTTTATCAGCATGCGTTTACGATATTATCATCTTTTCCTGTTCACTTTTGTCTTCCTGTTAACCGTGCAGACGGTTTTCTGCGAAGAAGCGGACCGGTCCGGACCCCACATTACCGACATTATCGTTACCACTTCCGATACGCATCTGCTGCTCTTCGGGGAGCTTCGCAACAGCCTGACAAAAGAGATGGTAGATGGACTGCACAGCGGCATACCGATTACATTCTCTTTTTTTGTTGAACTCGAGAAAAATGAACCAAACTGGCCGGACGAAGAACTTGTCGTTTTTTCTTTCTCACATAATCTCAGTTTTGATACGCTCAAGAACATCTATGTTGTTGAAACAGAAGAAAACAATAACAAGAAAAGTACTGCAGCAACACTTGATGAGGCAGCTCAGGTGATGAATGAAATCAACGGCTTGAGAATAATTCAACTGGACAGACTTCGTCCTGATGCAACATACAGGATACGGGTAAAGGCTGATCTTTACAAAAAGACTCTTCCCATGAGCCTGCACACGATTATCCCTTTCATCTCCTGGTGGGATCTCAGTACCGACTGGTACACCGTCGAGTTTACCTATTGATGACCAGCAGCAATGGCAGATAAAACAACATCCCGGCACAATCAAGGTAATGCCGCGATCCTTCCGCAAAAGCTGTCTATCACCGAAGTAGAGCGGCAGCAGAAAAAGAAACTGATCAGGCGGGTAATTGTCTTTTGCCTCTGCCTCATCCCGCTGTTCGGCTGGTTCCAGGGCAAGCTTTTCGAACAGAATCTTGAGTTGCCGGTAAACAGCAACATCGTCATCTTTGCCTTGATCAACATCAATGTCATCCTGCTGCTCATTATCCTTTTCCTGATCCTGAGGAATCTTGCTGAGCTTCTTTTCGAACGAAAGCTCAACCTGCTCGGCAGCAGACTTCGAACCAAGCTGGTCATCTCCTTCCTGTCACTGTCGCTGATACCGACCATTCTCCTCTTCTTTGTTGCACTTCAATTTATTTCTTCCAGTGTTGATTACTGGTTTAATGCCAGCATTGAAGACTCTCTCCAGGAGTCTCTGGTGCTCGCCCAGGACATTATCCAGGATTACCGCAAACAGGCGGAGGTAACCGGCAACGATATCAGCATCCGGTTGTTGCAGGAGCAGAGTGGTACACTTGATACTGACATCTTGTCAAAATTTTTAAAGGAAACGGTGACCCGGACCCCTCCTGGAATGCAGGCAGGATTTACCGTACTTTCAGAACTCGGAAATTTCGAGATCTACGAATCTACCCCGGGGCTGCAGTCGATCCTGCTTCCCAAGATTCCCGTTGATCTCATGCAACAGGTGAAAACCGGAAATATCAGCAAATCAATTATCCAGGAAACATCCCGGGGTGATCTCGTCCGCAATATCAGGAAAATAGATATCGGTCCGGAAAGTAATAACCAGGCGGTCCTGATAACCTCCCTTCTGATCAGCCAGGAAAAACTGGACAGGATGGCCAGGATATCAAAAGGTATTGAAGACTATCGGCAGCTGAAATACCTGAAAGGACCATTCAAGTTCTGGCTCCTGCTCATCCTGTTGATAGTGACCCTGTTGATAATATTTGCCGCAATCTGGTTCGGAATCCGTATCGCCCGCAGCATTACCGAGCCGGTGGACAAACTCGCCGCCGCGACCAGGAGGGTGGCCCAGGGAGAATTCGACTTCACCCTGGAAAGTGAAGCCTCAAATGATGAAATCGGCGTCCTGGTCACCTCTTTCAACACCATGACTGCAGACATCAACAGCAGTAATCAGAAACTTGCCGAGACTCACAAAGCGCTGGAGGAGAGCTCTGTTGAAGCTGATCGGAGACGCCGTTATACCGAGATTATCCTGCAGAATGTTTCCGCCGGTGTCATATCCCTGGACGATCATGGCCGTATCACCACCATCAACAGGTTTGCGGAGAAACTGCTGCGCATCCAGAGCGCCCACTATATAGGCATGAGCTATCGGCAGGCTCTGCCCCTGCAGTACACGCTCATTCTCGACCGTTTTATGGAAGAGCTCTACATCACCAAAAAAACATCTGTTGAACAGCATCTCAAAGTCACCATCAGTCGCAACACCCTGTCATTGCTCGTTAACTTCACCCGACTTGAAGACGATGACGGCATGCCGATCGGCTTTGTTCTTGTTTTTGACAACCTCACCAAACTTGAAAAGATGCAGCGGATGGCCGCCTGGCGCGAGGTGGCCAAACGGATCGCCCACGAGATCAAGAATCCGCTGACTCCCATCCAACTGTCTGCACAGCGGCTGCGCAGACGATACCCGGAAATTCTTGAAGCAGACGATTCTGTGTTTGACCGCTGCACCAAAACAATCATCAGCCAGGTTGAGGAATTAAAGCGGCTGGTCAGCGAGTTCTCACAATTTGCCAGGATGCCGAAAATCAACAAAAACCCCGGTGACCTCGTCAGCCTTACTGAAGATACCCTGGTACTCTACCAGGAGGCACACAAGCATATCACCTTCACCTGCACGACCGGCTCGGACATACCACTGTTTAATTTTGATGCGGAGCAGATCAAACGCTCGCTGATAAACCTGCTGGACAATGCGGTTGCAGTTTTATCAGACGGCGGTAAGATATCAGTTGAACTATCGGTACATCCCGAATCTTCGCATGTCGTGATAAAGGTTATCGATAACGGTCCCGGTATCTCGGATGAAAACAAACTGAAGCTGTTTGAACCATATTTCTCGACCAAAAAAAGCGGCACAGGTCTTGGTCTGGCCATCGTTTCAACCATTGTTTCCGATCATGGCGGTTATATCAGGGTTGTTGACAATGATCCCCATGGATCTGTTTTCATCATCGAGCTTCCCGTATCCAGGGATGATCACCACCATGACCACAGTCATAGTGATTACTGATAGAGCCTATACAAAGCGGTTTTAAGAAGAATGAGCAAACGTATACTGATCATTGATGATGAGGCGAGCATCAGGGAGTCTCTTGCAGAAATACTTGATGACGAGGGCTTTTCAGCTACCATGGCTCCCTCTGCCGAAAAAGGTATCGAGATTCTCGAGGCAGGCGGCATAGATCTTGTACTGCTTGATATCTGGCTCGGTGACGGCATGGACGGTCTGACGGCCCTTGGTAAAATCAAAGAGGTGCATGATATCCCGGTCATCATGATCTCCGGCCATGGAACCATTGAAACTGCCGTGCAGGCAACGCACAGCGGCGCCTACGATTTCATCGAAAAACCGCTGTCCTATGACAAGATCATACTTTCCATTACCAACGGTCTGCGTTTTGCCCAGCTCGAGCTTGAAAATCAGCTCCTGCGTGAGCACACCGAACGCAAAGCGACCATTACCGGAAGCTCGAAGGTTATTTCGGCCCTGCGCGAACAGATTGCCATGGTGGCACCGACCGATGCCTGGGTGCTGATACGCGGAGACCACGGCACGGGTAAGGAACTGGTTGCCCAGTCGATTCACCAGTTATCAGCAAGCGCGGCACAGCCGATGATTGAAGTCAACTGTGCAGCAATACCGGAAGAACTCATCGAATCAGAGCTCTTCGGCCATGAAAAAGGCTCTTTTACCGGTGCCCACGCCAACAAGCGCGGTAAATTCGACCAGGCCAATGGCGGTATCCTGTTTCTTGACGAGATCGGTGACATGAGCATGAAAACCCAGGCGAAGATCCTTCGCATTCTCCAGGAACAGAAATTTGAGCGGGTGGGAGGCAACAAAACCATATCCGTGAACGTCAGGGTGCTGGCCGCAACAAACAAGAACCTGGAAGAGGAGATTGAAAGCGGCACCTTCAGGGCGGATCTTTTCTGGCGTCTCAATGTCGTTCCAATCCACGTGCCCTGCCTGCGTGACCGTCTCGAAGATATACCGCTGCTGGTTGAAGATCTGATAGAATCACTCGTCGGCAAAGGCCTTAAGAAAAAAAATTTCAGCAAAGACGCTCTGGGCGAATTAATGTCTCACTCCTGGCCTGGAAATGTCCGGGAGCTCAGAAATTTCGTCGAACGGGTAGCAATCATGTGCCCGGATGAAGAGATCACCGCCCTGCAGATCAGAACATTTCTACCGCAAAACGGAGCCCACCCGATACTCTTGGAAAAAGACACCCTTGCACCCTATCGGGCCGATGACTTCAAGGAAGCACGCAAACGCTTCGAAAAGGAATTTCTGCAGTTCAAGCTGACAGAATACGAGGGAAACATTTCCCGGACAGCCGAAAAAGTAGGACTGGAACGCAGCCATCTCCACAAGAAGCTGAAAAGCCTGGGAATCATTTCCTGAGCGCACCGGACCGCAAAAATAACACTACATTTACAGGAGTATTACCATGGTTTTTCCAGATTACCGCCCCCGGCGTTTACGAAAAAATGAAGCCCTGCGCTCACTGGTGCGGGAGACACACCTGCATGCAGCGCAGCTTGTCTACCCGCTTTTTATCATGCCGGGTAAAAATATCAGGCAGGAAATCCCCTCGATGCCCGGTGTCTATCGAATCAGCGTCGACCAGCTCGGAGGCGAGGCGAAAGAGCTGCTGCAGCTTGGCATAAACAGCGTCATCCTCTTCGGGTTGCCTGAAAAAAAAGACAGCATGGGGTCCGGAGCCCATGCCAGAGACGGTATTATCCAGAGAGCCATCAAGGAGCTGAAAAACAAAGCCCCGCAGCTGACGGTCATTACTGATGTCTGCCTCTGTGAATACACGGATCATGGCCATTGCGGCTGTCTCATCAATAAAGAGGTCGATAACGATGCAACCCTTGAAATTCTCGCTAAAACCGCTCTGTCCCACGCTCAGGCAGGTGCCGACATCGTCGCCCCTTCCGACATGATGGACGGTCGGGTAGCGGAGATCAGGGCTGCACTTGATGAGCATCATTTCGACATGATCCCCATCATGTCATATGCCGTTAAATACGCCTCTGCCTTTTACGGCCCATTTCGCGATGCTGCCGACTGTGCCCCGCAGTTCGGTGATCGGAGAAGCTACCAGATGGATCCTGCAAACAGCAGGGAGGCGTTACGGGAAGCAACCCTGGATGTAGATGAGGGAGCGGATTTTCTGATGGTCAAACCGGCAGTTGCCTATCTTGACATTATTTCAAAACTTCGGGACGAGTTTGACCTGCCGATAGCCGCCTATCATGTCAGTGGAGAATACGCAATGATCAAAGCTGCCGAAGCACGAGGATGGATTGATGGTGAACGGGTCATGCATGAGACGCTGCTTTCCATAAAACGAGCCGGCGCCGATATTATCCTCACCTATTTTGCTAAAGATATGGCCAGGCTGCTGGCGCGATAAAAGATAACAGTATTCGTTTAGCGCTTTTCGGGGTTCTCTGCATGTTCCGTTCTGCTCAGTCGCAGCCAGAGCATGCAGGCCAGCAGGGCACCGGCAGTATCCGCCGCGATATCGGCAATACTCGGATAACGCCCCGGGATAAATGACTGGTGAAATTCATCACTTATCCCGTAAACCAGGCAGAAGATCACGGATACTGCAGCAACCGTTCTCCTGGCAGACCAGCGATAACGGCGGGGGAATGCATAGATCAGCGTGATACAGAGTATGGCATAGACGACAAGATGAGCCAGCTTGTCAGCCCAGCGAAAGGGATAAGGACCCAACAGGTCACCTGGCTGGTGTGACAGAAAGAAAATAACACCCATGACGAGAATCGCCGGCACTATCCGGGTTACAGCCTGTCCCATGAGATTCTAGGAGTTATCGGCGGGATCGAGGTGGATCTCCTTCAACAGTTCCGGGGGTATCTTCTTCTTGATTCGCCTGATGGAAGCTGAAAGCTCTTTGACAGGGCAGTCTGCCAGTGGTTCAGTGCGCCGGTCGCGGTACCCCGTCAGCAGAACCTCCTTTTTGACGATCTCAAAGGTATGACTCCATTCGATCTCGATCGTCTGGCTGTTTTCATCAATTGGTACTGACAAAATTTCTCTATCCCGAACAAGCTGTACACAGTCCGACTGGGTAACTTCAAAAAGCCAGCTGTTACCGGCAGCAGTTGCCAGCAGTACAAAGACGCCAAGTTCCTTCAACATGGGTTTTCCCTCAGCTGCCGCCTGCGAAATACTCTCAACAGCTGACATCAGGGATATCTTCATCTGTTCTTCGGGCGTTGCCGGACGCTTGCCAGCCAGGGGATTTCCGGCACAGCAATGTTTATACTTCCTGCCGCTGCCGCATGGGCATTGTTCATTTCTTCCTATTTTGGCCATCTCTGCTATCTCACCTCCACGTGTTCAGTTTACCGGCTTATGAGCACTTGCTGTACCCACAGGTCTTGCAGGTCTCACATCCTTCCTCGAACACCAGCTGTCCGGAACATTCCGGGCAGGTAGAAGCAAATCCGTACTGGGTGCCTGCCATAAAGGATTTGAACAGTTTACTCAGTTGCGCCGGCAAGTCGAGCATGTGTCCGCTCGAGCGATCCAGCTGCTTGATAATCTCAGCCATCGGTACGTTGAAACGAAGCGCCAGCGACACCAACCGACAGGTGGTCGTCCACATGGTCGATTTATCCTTGAGATCGATGCGGTTATCGAACGGAAATTTTGCAAAGACCTCCATCGGTTTTTCGTCCTCGTCGAAACAGACAATGATATAGACCGATTTCTGGTCCTGATCCTTGACCCGATAGCGCTTGGCGTTGAGCATGTCCGGCAGATTGCGCTTGAGGCTGCCGCTTTCACCGACAACGGCTGTCTGCCCGGATTTCTCAGAGTGTTCTTTGGTATTGAGCACCTGGGTATCCCTGGAGCCGTCACGATAGACTGTCAGCCCCTTACAGCCGAGATTATAGCCGAGGATATAGGAAAGCTTCACATCATCGCGGCTGGCATTGTTGGGCAGGTTTATGGTTTTTGATATAGAACTGTCCACACCGCTCTGCTGCAGGATTCCCTGCATTTTAATATGGTCTTCGGGACCTATATCCTGGGCGGTACGAAACACGTTCTGCCATTTTTCAGGAATTTCGTCATGGCCGATAACCGTTCCGCTGTCAGCAACTTTGCTCATTAACTCTTCTGAGTAAAAACCTTGTGTCTTGGCAACTTCCTCAAAATATTTATTGACCAGAATAAGCCGGTCGCCGTCCATGACATGTTTGATCATCACGATTGAAAAATACGGCTCACACCCTGATGCGCAGTCGGCGATCATTGACACGGTCCCTGTCGGCTGGATCGAGGTGAGTGCTGCATTACGTCGTGGCTTGTATTCATTGACCTGGCTGTCATAGGCTGGAAACGGTCCCCTCTCCTCAGCCAGCCGCTCGGATTCGGTCATGGCGGCCTGATGGATAAAGTTCATGATATCTGATGAAAGCTGTCGCCCCTCGTCACTTGCATACGGTTTCTCTAGCTGAATCAGCAGATCATGCAGCCCCATGATCCCCAGTCCGATTTTGCGGGTTTTTAGGGTCATCTCGCCGATTTCAGGGATAGGAAAGCGGTTACAATCGATCACATTGTCAAGAAACACTGTGGCGGTCTGCACTGTTTTCTCAAGACGTGGGTAGTCAACCGTGCCGTCTTGAGTAAAATTTGCCAGATTTATGGAGCCCAGGTTACAACTCTCATAGGGAAGCAGCCACTGTTCACCGCAGGGGTTGGTGGCCTCAAACAGGCCAAGATTCGGTGTCGGGTTGTCCCTGTTGGCGGAATCAATGAACAGCACCCCGGGCTCACCGTTGTGCCAGGCGAGATCGATAATTTTTTCAAACACCTCGCGGGCGTTAAGGCTGCTGACAACGCACTTGGTTGATGGTTCCAGCAAGTCATACTCTTGGTCCTCTTCAAGAGCCGTCATGAAGGCATCGGTGATCGCCACGCTGAAATTGAAATTATTGAATTGATCCTGCTCCTGCTTGGCAGAAATAAAATCCATGATATCGGGATGATCAACACGCAGGACACCCATGTTGGCACCACGTCGTTTGCCACCCTGTTTTATTGTCTCAGTGGCAGCATCAAAGACTGCGGCAAATGACAGGGGGCCTGAAGCCACCCCTTGCGTGGAGCGGACCGAGGCATTTTTTGAGCGCAGCCGTGAAAACGAGTAGCCGGTGCCGCCTCCGGTTTTGTGGACCAGGGCACCATTCCTGATTGCCGTGAAAATACCGTCCATTGAATCTTCGACAGGAAGCACGAAGCAGGCGGAAAGCTGCCCGAGATCAGTGCCGGCATTCATCAGACATGGCGAGTTCGGCAGAAAATCCATATGATAAATCATCTCAAAGAACCGGTCCCGGAGTTCATTGTAATTATCCGGCATTTCTCCACCTTTTGCCACCGCATCTGCCACCCGGCGACAAAGAGACTCCCAGGTCTCAAGAGGCTGCCCTTCAGCGTCTTTCAGATAGTATCGTCTTTTTAATACGGTTTCGGCGGTATCGGTCAATACCTGTTTTTTTAGGTCAGGTGTCATGAGATGGCTCTTCCTCTGTGGTGTAGATAGTAGTTCTGTCTTTCCCTGCTCAAAAGCACGGTGGTAATTATTGGGTATTCACGTGGAATATGCGTCCCCGGCCTCTCTCCAGGCTGAAGGGACACAAAACCTATACACTACATTTGTGACACCGACAACAACTAACTACAACATATGGTATAAAAACCAAAATAAGTGCAGTAAATCAGGATGATAAATTAGGGGAGTCGGTTCAGGGCTGCCTGTTGAGATAAAATTCGTAAAAAGAGTGTATCAGCAATCCTGATGATACAGAAAAAAAGAAACTACAGACCACATCGATTGGACAGGATAGCACTCAATCCGAACCGCAGCAAATTTATTGCGGTAAACGTTACCTGCAGGCATGAGTGCACTCTGAAAAAGGTTATGAAATCGTTTCCCCCTGAGCGCCTGATACTGCTTTTTCTATTCGAACCGCACAGACTTTCGCCTCCATGATCCTGCACACCGGATCGAGCGCATCATTGGTGAGGACATTTGCTGCCGCCTCACTGTAATGAAACGGTATGAACACGACCCCGGGAGGAACGACTTCCGTGACCCGTGCCTTGATATCAATAGTCCCTCGCCTGGAGCTCACACAAAGCAGTTCCCCCTCGTTAACCTGCAAAACGGTAGCATCTGCCGGATTCAGTTCGACAAACGCTTCGGGGGCGACGGCATCAAGACCGAACGACCTTCTGGTCATGGTACCGGTGTGATAATGGAAAAGCTCGCGCCCGGTCGTCAGTATGTACGGGTAGTCATGATCGGGCAATTCACTGGAACGCACATATGGAACCACCGAGAACACAGCTCTGCCGCCGGGCCTGCTCGGCCCGTTCTTATGGAGATATGGCGTTCCCGGGTGATCTCTGTCAGGACATGGCCACTGGAGCGAGCTTTTCTCCAGCCGCTCGTAGCTCATTCCCGCCACGGCCGACCAGAGGGTGCCAATTTCGTCAAACACCTCACGTGGATCAATGGAGCGTATATCTTCTTCTTTTAAACGCTGGTAGAGCTCCCGGATGATGTCAAGATCGGAACGTGCGTCACCCGGGGGTGAAACCGCCGGCCGAACCATCTGTACCCGTCTCTCGGAGCAGGTAAAGGTACCCCGTTTTTCGGCAAACGAGGCACTCGGCAAGACAACATCGGCAAGCCGGGTTGTTTCCGTTTCAAAAATATCCTGCACCACAAGGAAATCAAGGCGTTTAAACCCCTTGATGCTGTGGGCCGAGTTGGGGTCCGAGAGAGCAGGGTTTTCACCAAAAACATACAGCCCCCGAAGCATTCCCTCGTTCATGGACCGGGTCATTTCGGTAGCCGGCAGCCCTGGTTTTCCGGAAAGATTCACCCCCCAGGCTGTTTCGAACTTTTCTCTTGCCGACCGGTCGTCCACATTCTGATACCCTGGATAGACATTGGGCAGACAGCCCATGTCGCAGCATCCCTGGACGTTGTTCTGCCCCCGCAGCGGATTCACCCCGGAGCTTGGTTTGCCAATATTTCCCGTCATTATTGCAAGATTGCCAAGCGCATGAACATTATTGGTTCCCATCACATGCTGGGTAATCCCCATGGCGTAATAGATGCCACCATTTTCAGCGGACGCATAAATCTCTGCTGCCCGCTCGATATCCCGGGAAGGTACACCGGTTATCTTCTCGGCAAATTCGGGCGTGAAGTCACTGAGGGAGGCGCTGAACTGGGCAAAGTTTTCCGAACGTTCTTCGATGAATTTCCTGTCTTCCCAGCCCTCTCGCAGTATGACATGCATAATACTGTTGAGCAGCACCGAGTCTGTACCCGGTTTGTGCCTGAGCCAGAGCGTTGCAAACTTTGTCAACGGTATCTGTCTGGGGTCGGCAACAATGAGTTGAGCGCCTTTTCTGACCGCTGCTTTCATCCTGAGCGCAATTATCGGATGATTCTCTGTGGTATTTGAACCGATAACAAAAAGCGCCCTGGCCTCCTCAATTTCCGCAACCGAGTTGCTCATTGCTCCGGATCCGAATTTTGCAGCCAGACCGGCCACAGTCGCACTGTGTCAGTACCTCGCACAGTGATCTATATTATTGGTGCCGATTGCAGCCCTCATCAGCTTCTGGAACATGAAATTCTCTTCGTTGGTGCACCTGGCCGAGGCGAGTCCACCGATGGCATCAGGGCCAGACTCCTGCTTGATTCTTCGAAAATTTGCGGCAACCAGTTCCAGGGCCTCGTCCCAGTCAGCCGGCTCGAGCTGCCCGCCTTTCTGCCGGCGAATCAACGGGGTGGTGAGGCGGTCTTCGCTGTTTATAAATTCATAGCCGAACCTCCCCTTGGCGCAAAGCCAGCCTTTATTATGATTGTCACTGCGCGAAGATACACGGGTAATCTCGTTACCAACAGAATGGATTGTGATGTTACAGCCACAGCCACAATAACCGCAGGTTGTCTCGGTAAGCCTGACGCCTTCGTGTCGTGGATGCCCCTCCCACATCTTCGCGGACAGCGCACCGGTTGGGCAGACTGAAACACACTGCCCGCAAAACTCACAATCAAGGTCATGCTCGAAGGCAGAGCAGATTTTGGAATCAAATCCGCGATTTGCATAACCGATCGCTCCGACCCCCTGAATTTCATCACAGACCCTGACGCAAAGCCCGCAAAGCACGCATTTATTCTGCTCACGCAGGATAAACGGATTTTTATCGATGAGCGTGTGATCTCTTTGCTCCCCTTTGAAGCGGTTGTCCCGCAGCTGGTATTTGTAGGCCAGTTCCTGGAGAGTGCAGTCTCCTGCCCGGATACAGACCATGCAGTCATTGGGATGATCAGAGAGCAGCAGCTCCACCGTGGTTTTTCTCAATCGCTCGAGATGCTCGGTAGCGGTTTCTACAACCATTTTGTCTTCGACAGGAGTTGTGCAGGAGGTGACCGGCCGGTTCATGCCGGCTATCTCGACAACGCAGAGACGGCAGGCGCCGTGGGGTTCAAGGCGGGGATCGGCACAGAGTGTGGGAATGTCTATATCAAGCTGCCGGGCAGCCTCAAGAACAGTAGTACCTGGTGACACCTGGATCGTCCGGTTATTTATCGTCAGCTCAACCATAGCACCTACTCCTTGAGAACCGCATTGAATGTACAGGCGTCAAAACAGGAACCGCAGTTGACACAGCGTTTCTGGTCAATAAGGTGAGGCTCCTTTTTCTCGCCGGTAATGGCGTCCACCGGGCAGACCCGGGCACACATGGTACACCCCACGCACATATCCGTCCGGATAAAGAAAGTCAGCAACCTGTTGCACACCTTGGCAGGACATTTCCGGTGATTGATGTGTGCCTCATATTCATGACGAAAATACTTTATTGTACTGAGTACCGGATTCGGGGCCGACATGCCGAGACCGCAGAGACTTGAGCCCCGGACATCCTCGGCGAGATCGTGGAGGAGTTCAATATCTCCCTCTTTTCCTTCTCCTTCCGTAATTCGTGTGAGAATTTCAAGCAGCCTTTTCGTGCCTATCCGGCATGGGGTGCATTTCCCGCATGACTCCTGTTGAGTGAAGGCAAGAAAGAACCTGGCGATAGACACCATGCAGTCTGTTTCATCGAGAACGACCATACCGCCAGAGCCCATCATTGACCCGATCGATCTGAGGCTTTCGTAATCTACGGGAAGATCGATATGCTGCTGCGGAATGCAGCCTCCCGACGGGCCACCTGTCTGAACCGCCTTGAACAGCCTGTCGTCCTCGATACCACCGCCGATGTCATAAATGATTGTTTTCAGCGGCATACCCATCGGGATTTCGATGAGACCGGTGTTTCGGATTTTACCTGTCAGGGCGATCACCTTGGTCCCCGTGCTCTTTCCGGAACCGATGGCACTGAACCATTCTGCGCCCCTGACAATGATCTGTGGTATATTTGCCAACGTCTCGACATTATTGATGATTGTTGGTTTACCCCAGAGCCCTTTATTGGCTGGAAACGGCGGTTTTGCCCGGGGCATTCCGCGATCACCTTCAATTGAAGCAATAAGAGCCGTCTCCTCCCCACAGACAAACGCACCTGCACCGAGCTTTATTCTGATATCAAACGAGAAGTCAGTTCCATAGAGGTTGCTGCCCAGATGCCCGTCGCTGCTGGCCTGCTGCAGAGCGATGCGGAGCCGCTCAACAGCCAGCGGATATTCCGCACGGATATAGATATAGCCAAGCTCCGCGCCAATCGCATAGGCACCGATTATCATACCTTCAATGACAGCATGTGGATTTCCCTCGACAATCGAGCGGTCCATGAAGGCGCCGGGATCACCCTCATCAGCATTACAGATGAGATATCTTGTCCCGGCTTCCGTCTGGGCACACAACTCCCATTTCAGTCCGGCCGGGAACCCCCCACCGCCCCTGCCTCTCAGTCCGGAACTCTTAATGCAAGTGATAACACCTGACGGGCTCATCTCTGTAACGGCTTTTTTCGAACCGCTGTAGCCTCCCGCGTCAAGATATTCAGTGATTTTTTCCGGGTCGATCCTGCCCAGATCGTGGAGGATAACCTTTTCCTGGTTATCATGAAAGATGTGGTAGTCTTCACCGACAAGCCACTCCCGAACCGGCTCCCGGCCTATCACGTGATCTTTGACCAACCGCTCAACCATCTGGGGCTCGATATATTGGTAGGTAGACACTGCGCCATCGACAGTGATATCGACCAGTACATCCCGCGCGCAAAAGCCTCGACAGCCGACCTTGTGCAGCCTGCAGTTCTCCATAACGACGGCATCGTCGATACCGGCTTTTTCAAGTTCGTCCCTGAAAGCCTGTAATACCTGGTCACCGCCGGCTGCGATACTTCCGGTTCCCATGCACACGTTTACTGCTATGCGGCTGCTCATATCGCTAGTCCTTGTAGGGTTTCAGATTCTTGAGCATTTTCTCTGCCGTCTGCTTGCCGAACACCTTGTCGTTCACAATAACGACGGGAGCGATACTGCAGGCTCCGACACAATTGACGTTCTCCAGGGTAAAATTCATATCCCTTGTGGTCTGGGTGGTCTCCCCAAGTCTCAGGTCCTGCCTGATCCTGTTGGTGATTTTCTCTGCTCCCTTGACATGACAGACCGTCCCGGAGCAGATGGTTACTATGTTTTTGCCTCTCGGCGTGAGATGGAACTGGGAATAAAATGTTGTTACACCGTAAAATCTGGCTAACGGAATCCGTGTTTTTTTCGCAAACCACTCGACTGCCTCCTCCTGGACATAGCCAAGCTCGTTCTGGATATCCTGGAGTATGGTGATAATATTCTCGTCGTTTGCGACACTTTTCTGGTAGATACGCTCGAGGGTTTCTTCAGTTTGCTTTTCCATTGCTATCTCCAATTACCAGGAAATCCATCCGTTCAGCCCAGACAACCCGACAACAGTATACCACTATGTAGTATTACTAACTAACACTATACTGCCCGGCACATGTATTTTCCACAAAATACGGCGATAGCTGAGTAACAGGACTCATCAGGATACAGAAATGGAATATTGGAACGTTACATTGCACACGTTACGAGCTGCACGGACATTTCAGAAAATACTTATGATCCGGGAACCCGAACAAAAATCAGGAGAGAAAAAAAGCGAGGAAGTGCTGCGGGGAATCGGACCCCTGCACCAGGATGAAACCTTTGTGCATAATGATAAAACGTGAGTGGCCCACGATCATGGATCCCTTGTTGAGAGATCCGGCAAAACGCGGGGCTTTACTGCTCCCCCATCAGCTTCTTCACGTGATCTATATTTTCACGGGCAATCTGCACCAGAGAGAGATCGATCTCCTCGTAGCCTTCCGGGCTTCTGGCGATCTCAGGTGTGCCGCTGTCAATGACCCGCTGATACATCTGTATGGCCTGCGGGTAGGCTTTTTCCTTTTCAAAAACAACACCGAGGTTGATCAGGGCAAAAGGATTGTTGGGGCTGATCGACAGCGCTTGCTGAAAATACTGTTTTGCCTCCTGGTTCCTGCCGCTGCTCAACAACTCGTAGCCTATATCGGCAAGTTTTACCGAGTTTTCGGGATTTGGTTTCTTGTGAAGCTGCTCACTGACC
Source organism: Desulfocapsaceae bacterium (assembly GCA_963675545.2). GTDB lineage: Bacteria > Desulfobacterota > Desulfobulbia > Desulfobulbales > Desulfocapsaceae > MADRE3. Next base: position 3,520,867 of record CAXXRX010000002.1, on the reverse strand, counting down.
TGGGGCATGACATAGCCGAGTTGGTCCTCCTTGGTCATGGTAACTTTGGCAATATCCGCGGGATTTCGAATGATATGCGGGGTTACGAAAATAAACATATTGGTTTTTTTGCTTTCCGTTGCACTGGTCTTGAAAAGCCAGCCGAGAACGGGAATATCTCCCAGAAGCGGAACCTTGTATTCGCTTTCAGTGGCGTCGTGACCAATAATACCACCGATAACGATGGTATCTGCATCATTGACCAGCACCGTTGTGGTCGCAGTCCGCTTAAACGTTGTCGGGGTCAGTGACGTGGTGGCGCCTTTCAGCTTAACCACTTCCGTTTCAATTTCAAGCCTCAGCGTATCCGCCTGATTTATATGCGGGGTAATACTGAGTTTCGTGGCCACATCCTTGTACTCGTAATTGGTGTAATCCTGTTCACTCGCCGTCGTGTTCTGGCTGGTAATATAGGGAACATTCTCGCCAACCGAAATTTCCGCTTTTTTATTATCCGTGGTCAGGATCTGCGGGGTCGAAATGATATTTATATCCGAGTCGGACTTGTATGCTCTGAGAATTGCGGCCACGTTGGGAAAGGTGATACCGCCGATTTCGATCCCTTCTTTGAGCACCCCGAGAGAAAACCCGGAGGGAAGACTCGGATCATCGGCATTGGTTATCCCATCGATGATGTTATATCCCTGCTCTCCGCTGAAACCACTGACCAGCCGCCCGGTACCGTCATCAAACACCCCTCCGGTAACCCACTGCACCCCGACGTCAAAAGTCTTGTCGGTGTCAACCTCCATGATCAGGGCTTCCAGATACACCATGCGGCGGGGGATATCGAGTTTCTTGATGACGTCCTCCATCACCGCATATTCTGAACGTGAAGCTGTGATAATCAGGGCATTTGTCTCCTCATCGGCCATGATGTTGACGTTTTTTGAAATGGCCGGAGCCTTCCCATCGGTCTGCTCCTCTTCCGTCTGCTGCTCTGGCAGTGCGTTGAGGACTTTAGCAAGCTCACTGGCCGTGGCATTCTGCAGGTAAAAGACATGAATATTACCCTCGCCACGCTCCGCCTCCGTATCGAGCTTGTCAACCAGCCGCTTGACCCTGCCGACCTCAGCCGACTCTGCCAGTACGATGAGTGCATTGATGCGCTCATACGGCACAACTTTTACGATGCTCGCGGATGCGGCAGCTTTGGCACCGGGAGCGGCAGCGGCTTTTTGAAATATCGTATTGAGTATGGTTGAAATCTTGCCGGCATTGGCATGATTCAACGGAATAACGACAACTTCTTCCCGTGAATATTCCACATCAAGGGTTTCGACAATCGACATCAAGCGTTTAATATTTGACAATGTCTCGGTTATGATGAGCATGCCCGACTGGGTGTGCGGGATAACCACAGAGGTCTTTGACACCAGGGGCTGCAGGACTTTCTGCATTTCCACCGGGGTGGTAAAGCGCAGTGGGACAAGCTGGGTTACGACCCTGTCTTCGGGCTCGGTTACTGCTCCTGTCTGAATCGTGTCGATGGCACGCGATCTGGCTTCAGCGGACGGCACGATTTTAATCACCGAACCTGACGGAACGGTTGTGAAGCCGTGAATTTCCAGGACCGATTCAAAAACCAGGTAGGCGTCGTCTTCCGAGATTTTGGTAGGTGAGATAATGGTCACATTGCCGCGGACGGCAGGGTCAACGATAAAATTCTTACCGGTCAGTTCACTGATATATTTTATAAGCAGATTGATTTCTACATTGTCAAAATCAATGGTTATATAGCGCTCATTGGTCGGTTTCTGGGCTGTTTGCTGTCCATGAGCAGTCGGTACCTGAGCTGCAGAGACAAATAAACCAGCACACAGAAAAAGAAGCAACCACTCCAGTCTATATCGAAAAGCCCTTCTCATACCGCTCTCATCCCCTCTGTTTATTGCGGAGCAACCGGCTGCTCCCTGACAATAACACCCCCTCTGTAGGTGCGCAACTGCCTGGGTTGATTCATTTGTTCATTCTCAATCTGCACCCCTGGAGGCAACGTGTTCTCAATCTCACCGTCGACATTGTCCTGGGGCTGTCCGACAGGCCGGCCGAGTACTTTTCTGGTCTGCACAACAGGGCTGATCTTTGCAACCTGCGGAACAGATACGTTTCGGGCTTCACTGATATCGAGCATTTCATCTTTGCCGTTCAGGTTCAATATCACCTTGCCGCGCAGTATCTGTTTAATGATTGCCTGCTGAATATAATCCCCGACCTGGAAAAGATCCTGTTTCTTGTCTTTCTTGTCGTAGATAACTGCTCTTTCACTATCTCCGGTACCTGAAACCGTACCCATCAGCACGACATCCATTGAGGACGGTTCCACAGAGGTCACTAAATCGTCCGGCCGGCTTTGCTCAACACCATTTTTCCTGGAGGAGAAAAGGTTCCGTCTGCTGATAACCGAATAATCGGCCGGTTTTTTCAGATCTTTTATTATCTGCTCCCTGCCCGCTGCAGAGACAGGCGCTGAAACCGTTTTTCGGCTGCTATCCCGAGTCTGCAGGTATTTCTCGCCAAAATAATAAAATCCTTCAACAAGTGAAATACACAAAAGTGTAATCAGCAGGATCGGGATAATAATTGTTTTGGTAAATGATGACATATTCAAAAATCGTCCGGGTTCACTGTTACAAGCATCCTGTCTTCATGATGAGCTGTTCGTTTCAAATGTCTTGATACTTAAAACGGTATCGAGCAGACCGTTTTCCTGGCTGCTTTCCTGGATGGATATCCTCTGCACCGATACAATTTTTTCCGCTGATTCTATCTTTAACAGAAATGACACGAGTTGGTCCAGTGTGACTTTTTCTATCTTCATTTCCACGATTGATTCGTTGAATCCCTCATCAATCTCATTTGCCGTTGGTTTCATATAGGTAACACGGTCTTTCACACGCGCTGCCGCAGCCTGCTCCTCGAGAAAACTGAAAAGACTGAAACCGGGTGATCTCTCGGCGAGTCTTTTTTCGATATCGCCCTGTCTGGATTTCAGCTCAAGATATTCCTTCCTGAGCATCTGGATATCAACGAGTTCACCCTCATTTCTCGACAATGAGCGTTTCATCGTGTTTCTCGCATCCAGGTAGGGCATCAGCATGGTCTGGAAAAGCACAAACCCGCTTACAAAGATAACACCGAACAAGAGAATATATTTTTCTCTTTTTTCGAGCCGGCCAAGACCGAGCTTCTTTCTGGCCGCTGCAAGCTTCTCTTTCAAGTTACTATTTTTCAATCCTGCCCCTACATTTCCAGTTTAAGCTCAAACCTCACCCCGTCTTCCTTGGCAGCCACATTTGCAGAAACAATGGAAACCTCGGAGAAATAGGGGGATTTGTCAAGCGATCGTTTCATCTGGTCAACCGTATTGAAATTATCGGTAACCCCTTTGATACGTATTGTTCTTCGATCATAAATGTAGCGCTGAAAAGTCACCTTGAAAGACTCCGGAATCCGGTCTGAAATATCACTGAGAAGGACAAGCGTATTCAGCGTGGGATCATCCGAGACACCCGTGGACGTGACATTCTTGAGTTCATTGACCTTCACCTGGAGCTGCTGTACCGGATTTACGATCCTGCTGCTCCCCGGCAGTGTCTCTTTATATATCCCGGCAACTTCTGCTGCCAGCCGGTCGCGCTCATTTTTCATACGCTGATAATCAAGAAACAGGCCTGAAACTGCCAGTACGGAACCGATGAGCACTACCGCCACAGCTGCCCTGACAATCTTGCGCAGCCGTTTCCTGTCATACCTGCGGGCAAACTCATCTTTCCTGAAATTTATCTGCTGAAGGTCCCTGTTCGGGCAACTTGCCAATGCCAGCACATCGTCGAACAGGCCGGCCGGCCAGAGTGCCAGAAAATCTTCAGCACCCTCAATTCCCGAATAGGGCCTGTTGCCCTCAAAGCTGTCAGACAAATTCAGGTTCCTGCGTATTTTCCTACTGATTTCTGGATTACTGCCCAGCAGGCCACTGATATACCAGGGGAAGTCCAGCCGTTCACTCATCTCTCCACGCAGCGCAACAATGGTATTCTGTACGTTTCGGCAGAGATCGCGCAGCAGGGAATCAACATGTTCAGGGCTTCGGGCTGCAAGTGTTGCATTATCACCATCAAGATGGAAATCGGCTTTTCGACCGGGATCAACCGGAATGGAGCGAATCAGGCTTATGGTACCCCTGTTCATCAGGTGGACAGCGGCGTGGCTGGTACCGACACTGAGCAGATACCCGCTGTCAAACTGATTGTCGCTCAGCCGATAGACATTGTGCCACGATGGAATCCCGGAAATGGTAATAATTTCCGGGTCCAGATTATAACTGCCCAGCACCGTCAACAGGTTGTGGATAATCTCCTTTTTAAGGATCACCGCAAGTATCCGGGTTCCTCCACCCCTGCTGTCGGCAAAAAGATAATCGAAGATGTATTCGTCTTCCCGCAGCGATACGTTGTCCTGTATCTCAAAGGGGACGATGGAGGCAATCTGCTTTTTATCGGTAAACGGCAGCTGGATCGAACGGAAAAACAGAAACTCAGGGCCAAGCGCCACCCTGCAGGCACGGGATGAAACACCGCAATTTTCAAGTACCGTCCTGACGCCTTGCGAAAAATCACTGTTCTTCTCAAAACCTGCCGTGTCTCCGACATCGATCGTCAGCTCACGTTTCTCAGCGCTGAACGTTACCGCACTCACCCGGTTGTCGGCTATGACTATGGAAACAAGTGATTCAGCCATATTCTAATTGATTCTTCGATAGAGAACTTCCATTTTCTGTTTGCCTGAGCGCTGAACGTAAGCACTCATCGTCAACGCTTCATTATCGAGTGTTGCTTCCGCCCTGATCATGAAATAACTGCTCGTTGTCGAAAGGACCGAGCCACCGATTTCTATATCGCCGGGCCATCCCGAAACACCTCGATACCACGTCGGCTCGCTGAGCGCTGCAACATTATTCTCATCCCCCCGGTACTCCACGAGCAGCGCAGCCATCTCGGCATCAATTCTTTCGTCCAGGGACTGGAGAACAAGCGGGTCAGCCGTATTCATATTAATCGTTTTACCGACACCCATTACGTTAATATAATCTGCAAGCGCTTTTTTTTCATCATTACCATACAACAGCTCCGGCGTAACCCCTTTGACCGCCGCCGGCTCATTGGGTAATTCCATGAAATCATTGCGCGGAGTATAGGCTGGATCGAGCGACTCATAATATCCGTCTTCCACGCCATATGTCGATTCATTGTCGTCACTGTCCAGCCAGTCAATGATTGAATCAACAATTTCATTGGCCTGCAGGTCGTCCTCAACAGCGAAATCTCCGGAAAGAAGCAAACGGCGGAAGATCTCCCTGGCCAGCTCCGGGGTCAAGCCAGTCGTCGCCCCCTGAGTTGATCCCTGTGCAGCACTGTTTACCATGCTGTTCAATGGAAAGCGACCGGATAGATCAGTTATCGTAATGCTCAGCCGGGCTCTGCCGTCAAAAATCTCCAGCGGCTCATCACCAATACGCGCCCAGAAATCATGGAGGCTGTCATAGTCATTGCCGAGGTTGTCGGTTTGCAGAACGGCAACAGCCAGGTCGATACCCGAAGCAGCCATTGAATACAGTTGTTCACGCCCCTTAAACGACCAGGTTTGTTCGAGATTCAGCCGCATGTTTTTGTTAAACTGCAGGATGATAACCGTCAGCAGGCTGACAACAGAGACAACGAGCAGCAGCGCCACTCCGTTATTGCCAGGCAGGCGTGCCTTACCGGGAAACATTATTGATCCCCGGCAAATTCATAAAGAGCGGCAAATACGGGCACACTGGTCTGATAACGCACTGACGCATCATCATTTTCACCTGTACCCAGGCGCAACACGATCTTATAGGCGTGCGGGTAGCGTTTGTGAACATCCTGCTCCTCGTCGAAATCGGAGACGGAATTCCACTCTTTGTACTCCTCGCCATCATGACCGATATAGGTGATATCCAGTTCCACCACTTCGTCGGAAAGCAGGTGGGACTGTTGTTCCTGCAGAATGCTGCTTTCCAAATCAGTCACCACCGGAGTATCAGAGCGCAGCAGGCTGAATGTCTGCAGATCACGCTGCTCCCTGAGATAATAGCGGACCAGAGTCACATCGACTGGAGGCTCCTCCGGGTCCAGACGAAGGTGCGCTGAGGTGGTAAGCGCAAGAACCGGGTCCTCACCGCTGATACTGCTTGTTTCAACACCGGCCACATACCCCCGCTTCCCCATAGAGACTCCTGCCAGGTCTTCTGAAAGGCGACCCAGAATAATCTGGGCAGTGGTCTCCATTCCTGCCTGGTCTTCAACCTTTGTAACGATTGATGTTACTGAGTTATAGAGAACATACACCAGAGAAATGCAGAGGCCGAATATTGTTATGGCCACCACGACTTCCAGCAGGGTAAAGCCGACACTCTTCGCAGGAGTCCGCTGTTGTGCAATCATTGAGTGGTAACCAGTTTCAGCCGCCTGACATTGAGCGTCTGCTGTTCTCCGGCAGTAAAGACCTTCAGGTCAATCTGCTGGAGAAACTGCTCGGCTCCAATCAAGGCCGGATAATTTTCAAAATCGGGTGTTTCCACTTCAACAGCCCAGAAATAGCCGGGATATTCATCTCCAAAGTCTCCCTCTGAGTCGCTCAACTCTTCCCCCAAGACCTGGAAATCGCCTAATTTTTCTTTGATCAGCAGGGAGGCGGTGAAATTGAATCTGCTTTCTTCAGCAAGGCGCAGGCTCTGGCCCTGGTTGCCGAGCAGAACGGTCAGTGCAATTGCCAGTATCGAGATGGCAACCATCACTTCAAGAAGCGTAAAACCATTATCTTTTACGGGTATCACCATGGTAATCAAAACAGGAAAGCACCATCGTCAGGTTATGAAAACCTACTAGTTTTGTTCAAGGTCGGCAGGAGACATTGCTTTGTCCTCAAGTCTTACCAGAGCACTGAACACCGAACAGATAAGGGCCAGTTCCTTCTCACCATCAGTGAGGTTGATGATCAGCTGCTCCATCCGGCCATTCCGGTTAACCCAGAAAGACGCATTGCCCGAAGTGACCTGCTTATCGGTGCCGCTCCAGAGAGAGGAAATCCTGATCGCCGGCGGCAACTCTACCTTCGGTGACGGCCTGTCTTCAGGAAGCTGCATCTCCTCACCCTCACCAGGTGTCTGCAGACACCTATAACTGAGTTGATTTTCACTGAGGTCAATATCAATAAAGCAGCCGTTTGTACTTCCGGTTGCGGACTGTCGCACTTCATGAATTGTGCCGATGACACTCCTGGCTGCCTGCCGCAGCTGATCCGTGAAAAGAGACGTTCGAAAGGCGGGGATGCTCAGGCCAAGCATTATCGCAATCAAGATGAGTACCACCAGGAGTTCAAGCAGGGTAAACCCTCTTTCAAGGTAATGCCGGCCCTTCAAGCGGAGGCGATGATGAATCTGATGTTCCACCAACAGGGATCACTCTATTTCCCAGTTGTTGACATCGGCATCCTCACCGGTACCGCCTGATTCCCCGTCAGGGCCAAAAGAGCTCAGATCAAAATCACCATGCACTCCTGGACTGAGATAGACAAACTCATAGCCCCACGGATCTTTCGGCACTTTACTGTTTTCCAGATAACCGCCGTCCCGCCACCGGGGTGGCAGTTTTCCGGTTGCAGGTGGCTCGATGAGCGCCTGCAGACCCTGCTCCGTAGAGGGGTAGACGCCATTATCGAGCTTGTAGAGCTTCAGTGCGGTCTCGATTCCGCTGATCTGCAATGCGGCTTTCGTTCGTCTGGCCTCTTCCGGCCGGCCCATGATCTTCGGGCCGATATAGCCGGCGAGGATACCGATAATGATCAGAACCACCAACAGTTCAATAAGCGTAAATCCACGCTGGTTGAATCGTGTCCGGAGGTATCCGGTAGGCTGGTTGCTCTGCTGGTTCTCAAGCATGGACAATCCTATAGTGTTTTTTATGAAAAGCAATGAAATACCAGGCCAGCGGTACGGCAACGATGACGACGCATTTCATCAGCAACGTGGTGTAGACCAGGAAAACGGCGCTGACCACTGCAGGGGTCAACAGCAGGATAATCAGCAGCCGCAGAAAAAAGGACTGCTCAACAAGGTCGGCGATCGTCGGCGACAGGACGTAGTAGGTATGTACAATCTGCCGTCCCCACTCATACGGCATAAGATAGCGGTCCCGAAAAGACCGCAGCGCTTTAACCGCAAACATATCGATCGAACCAAAGGCTGCCGTCGCAATAAAGCATGAATCATCCGTCCTGAAACGATATTCATTACCATAGATAATCGTACCATCTGAGAGCAGGCCATAGGCCCTGACGTAATAGACGGTCTGGGGGTTTATTCCCTCGATCTCACTCACGTAGGAATCGGCACCCGAGCCATCCTCGGTCTGGCCGTTTTTGACAAAATAATCATCAAAGCTGAAGAAGTTGCTGGTACCAAGTGCTGTATCATCACCTGTATCGGTTCCAGTCTCATCAGTAACGCTCGTTGTCATGTCATCAGTATCACCACCTGAATCAGTGGTGCCGTCATCGTCATCATAGACAGGATTCGGCTCAACAGAGTAGACAACGCCCCGTTGCGTCACCGTTGGTATCTGGCAATTTTCCCGGCACTCGCTCAAGCAGGTCGTATTGTCTTCCGCATCTTCACAGGATTCGTCACATGCTTCAACACAGACTGCACTGTCGGGATTGCCGTTCAGGGCAATGGTGCCGCCGGTCATAGCAGCAACTCTGGTGACGTTAGTTACCGGCATAGTGCCGATTCTGTAGAACTCGGAAACAGAAGGTGTGCCGGAATCGACTGACAAGCCCTCCCCTACCAGACCTGAATAACGGGCCACCATGAAGGCGCTGTTGTCATCATCTCCTGAATAGCCAGCCGTGTAAATGGAACCGTCTTCAGTCATCAGGACAGCGTTGCCGACCTCGTCACTGCCGGCAAGCTCAGTGGTGATCAGATCCGCTTCAGGAGTCCGCACCACCTGGTCAGCAACAGGAATATTCAGCGGGCCGTCTTCGATACTTAACGCAGAAATCCGAAATATCTCCACCGGCTCATCTTCGGGCATATCGGTATCTGCTGCCGATTCAATGATATCAACCGGTTCTTCGGCCGCTGCCCCGGGCAGATAGCGTATGATCAGCATGTCTTTGCCGGTCGCCGATGTCTGGTAGCCGGCAGCAATAATCGTCGAATCAGCATTTACCACCAGACTGTTTACACTGCTGTCCATACCGCTGTCATATACCAGGATGCCATTCTCACCAAAACCGGGATCCGGCTGCCCCTCTTTTCCATAGCGAGCCAGCATGATGCGCTGCCGGCCATCGGCCGTTTCCACGTCACCTGCCAGGATTATTTTTTCATCTGCAGACAGGGCAATGTCGTGAACCGCAATCTGTTCCACATCGTCAAACCAGACAGAACGACCACCGTCTCCAAACTGGTCGTCCGGATCACCATTTTCCAGATATCGACCGAGATACAGTCCTTTCCACTCACCGTCGCGGATACTGTACCCGCCAACGATCACCGAGCCGTCTGCCAATTCGGCAAGTCCGGTACCCCGTCCCTCAACAAGCGTATCGACCAGCGTACCAGCCTCCTGGAAACCGCTATCGGGTTCCCCGTTCCCGTTAAAGCGTGCAATAAACGGGTTTTCCACTCCACCGTCAGCAACAAAGCCGGTGACGACGATGCGTCCTGCCGCATCGACAATGACATCGTAAATCTCTGAATCGACGTCTCCAACATCAACAGAGGCGATACCGCCGACACCGAAATTTACGTCGAGCTGACCGTAGGGCAGTAAAGAAACAACAGCCCCCTGTCGAACACCGTCAACCGTCAACGTGCCTCCGAGTAGGATTTGCCCATCGTCTCTCAGAACAACTGCCTGAACAGCATCATCACCATAAACAGTTCCCAGCGAGCCGCCCATGGAGAAGGAGAATTCATGATCGATGCTGCCATCCGGAAGATAGCGGACCACAGCCATTTTGCTTCCCAGGCCGTTGTCACTGGAGCCGGCGACAATAATCATGCCGTCATCCTGGACGGCAATAGAGGTCGCCGTATCGATGCCTGCTCCAAGTTCTGTGGTCACCAGTCCACCGGAGCCGAAGGCACTGTCAAGCGCAACTTCTTCTGCAATAGCCAGCCCTGTTGCTCCGCTAAAGCAAACACTTAAGAAAAGAGCTGTTAAGCGTTTAAGCATGGTGATTTACCTCTCGATCAACCTGCTGGTGACAAACATGTTTTTGGGTGCGTCTTTCAACAATCAACTACTATACCAGATGTTGCCATTTTCGGAGAGTGCCTTTTTCAGCCTATCATCTGATTCATCTCAAAAATCGGCAAAAGAATCGACAGAACGATCATACCGACCACAAGTCCCATCGAAACAATCATTACCGGCTCAATCAACGAGGTCATTCCCAGGACTGCCGATTCCACATCTCTTTCGGTGGCAACGGTGACTTTAGCAAGCATTTCTTCAAGCTGACCACTGCTCTCACCGACGGCAACCATCTGCACGAACATGGGAGGAAACCATTTTGATCCCGAAAAAGCGCTTGCCATGCTTTTTCCTTTATTGATATGCTCGATGGCCTCATCAATCACGTTCGAGATATGGACATTATCAATAATTCGTTTGACGATCTCGAGTGAATCAATGATATCAACGCCGCTGCCAAGCAGGCTTTCCATCGTCGATGAAAAGCGGGCCACCATGGCCTTGCGGACAACGCCGCCGATAACCGGAGTGCGCAACTTCAGCATATCCCAGGCATACCTGCCGGCTTTTTGTTTTATCACCAGGCGACCGGCAAGAACGAGCACGCCGATGGCGAGCAGCAGCAGCCACCAGTAGTTGCGCAGGAAGCTGCTGGTATTTATCAGGATGATCGTCGGCAGGGGCAGCGCCTTTTCCATATCCTCAAAAACCTGGACGATATTGGGCACGATATAAGTTATAAGAATAAACAGAATTCCGGCACCGACAACCGCCATAAAAATTGGATAGACAAGCGCCGCCCGCAACCGGGCCTTCAGAGCCTCCTGCTTCTCGCCAAAATCAGCAAGCCTCGTCAATACCTTATCGAGAGAACCGGATGCCTCACCGGCTCGTATCATGTTGGTGTACATATTGGGAAACAGGCGGTGATATTTCCGCAATGCCTGGCTAAGCGGCTCGCCCTCGCTGATCGACTCTTTCAGCTGGGCAGCCATTTTCTTCAGGGCGGGATTATCGCTTTGCTCAACGATACTCGAAAGAGCGCTGTCAAGCGGAATTCCCGCTCCCAGCAACGTGGCAAGCTGCCTGGTGACGATATTGATCTCTTCGCTCTTGACCCGCTCAAAAAGAGAAATACGGGCAAGCCCTGAAGAATCGCCCGTATCTGCTTTTTCCCGTGAACGGCGTATCCTGACAGGATATTTCGCTGCTGAGCGCAGTCTGGTCCTGGCCGCGGACTCACTCTCTGCATCCATTACTCCTGATTCTTTTTTCCCATTGCTCAGAAGTGCTTCATATTCGTAAACCGGCATGTCACATCCTGTCACGCAGCAATTGCTTTTTTCCCCATTCGGCTATAATACTTGGACTATACCCTTCATTTTCCCTTACCGCTCCAGAAACTCTCAGATACATGCCGGTAGAGGTGGCGGTCAAACTCGATCAGCTTATGAAGCGGGCTCAGCGCAACATCTTTGCTGCAATCAAAGAGTTGATAGCGATCGGCTGTGTTGGCACGCTGCAGCCCTTCTTGAGGGGGCAAGTGAAAATCCCGGCAAAAGCGGTTGACGAAACGGTCATACTCCTCGGTAAGTCCGATCTGACTGAAAAATTTGATATTTTCCCGTGCATTTTCCAGATCAGCCGCCTCCACGCGCTCGGGACGGTAGTCAAGGAAATAGCGGGTCTGGATGTTATCAAAAAAATCCAGTTCATAACCTGCAAGTGAATCGACAAAGTCTTTCGCCTGCATATCACTGGTAAAATCCACCGCCGCCAGTTTTTCAGCAAGGCTCTTTATTGCAGCGTTGTGATGATATTCATAATTTTCTTCATCAGCGCCATCAGTGAAAATCCGTCTGACATAATTAATATGGGAGTGGAGATGACTGTACGGCTCTCTGATAATAGAATAAAAACGGTACGGCTTCTTTTTCGCCAGGGCCTGCAGTCGATACCAGGGAAGATGGCCTGATATGCAACGGCCGGCCATAGATTCTGCTGAAAGCGAAGATTCCGGCAGCCGTTCCAGGTGTGGGACATAGGAATCTCGCTGATAACATCGCCTGAGAAAGGCGTTAAAAGAAGACCCGGCTGTCTTCGGGATATGCATGAAACAGACGCTGTGGGCAGGGTCGGGAACCAATGTTTCCACCTCACCGGCAGCAATGGAAAACAGCGGTTTATCCAGGCCGGTGACAAACAGTTCAAGCCGTTCAAACTGATCGCTGGAAAAGTCAGGGGGGAAGCTGTAGTCGAACCCGCACAGGCCGGTAGCATGCAATCCCTGTTTTTTCAGATCTCTGCGGAATTCGCCGGTTTCGGTTGTGCCGATGAGTCGACCGTCAGCGACAACGCTTATTCTCAGGCGCTTGCGCTTGTAGAGCCGATGATAACACCAGCCATTCACAAACCGTCCATTAAAGGTGTCAACCGAATATCGAAATAATTTGCTTGAGATCATCGCCCTTGGGTAACTACATGATGCCTTTTCCAGCAGAAGCTGGAAGCTGAAGCCGTTACAGCAGCTGGTACTGTCGTTTCATTTCTTCATAGACAATCGTGGACACCTGCCTGATCACGTTTCCCCTGGTCAGCATCCAGTTCCCGTAATTGCTGGGCCGTGAGCTTCTCTCGATTATCCCGACAAGGGCATAGGGGTAGCGCCGTCCCTGTTTGTCACGAGGTACCAGGATTCCCATGTCACCACAGAGGTGCGCTGTTGATCCCGTCTTGTTATAGACCAGCGTGCCCTGCGGTATCGGTGTGCCGTTGTAGAGGCGATCACGCCCCGGCAAGGACATCAGGCGGCGCATCTCCTTCCCGTAGGGCAGTTCATCATTCCAAAGTGCCTGCAGAAAGCGGACATAATCCGAGGGGATCGAACTGTTTCTGTACGTTTTCCCGCCGGCCGGTATATATTCGACAATTTTCGTATCCTTGAAAATATGGCTGTAGTAGCGCCTGAGGATCTCTTCACATTTTGCCGGTCCGCCGGCAACACGCATTACCCAGTTTGTCGCACTGTTGTCGCTGCGCTGTATCATCAACTCCATTTTCGAGCGGCTTTTCGGCCCATAGATAAACGCACCGTCCTTGGCCTGGTGAAAAAACGCCAGCGCCACAAACGGCTTTATCATGCTTGCTGCCTGAAAGACCTGATCGGCATTGATATCGACAACACTTTCACCTTTGGTCAGGTCAAAAACCATCCAGCCGGTTGATTCATCGCTCGAAAGCGTTCCTTTTTTCCGGAGTGTCTGTATATATTCTTCTATATTTCTCTCAACTGCGCTGCTGCTCCCGGCATACACAATTTTCCGGGCTTCCGGTTCCTTTGAGACTACCTGAACAACAGTTTCCACATCTTTCTCGGGCTCCTGCTTCGGGGCTGTCACTGCGACTGTAGACGAATCGGCATCAGACTCACCGCTGTCGCCGAGATAGCTGGATTCACCGAAAATAACCGGGTTATTATTTTCCGGCGTAATCGATGTGTATATCTTCCGCTTCTTCAGGAGCTGTCTGTGCTTTTTGGCAACCGCATAGGTAGAAACCCGGTCGCCACGGCGACGGTAGATAAGCGTGTAGTTGTCTGAATCGGTTTTTTCGATAAAAAGATTCTTTCCGACCTCCTGCCCCAGATAGCTATAAATCCTGGCATAACGTTTCTTCAGGTCATCAAGGTTCGGCCCCAGTCCGTAGCTGACATTGAAGAGTCGAAAATAGCCCTGGTCCTCGACAGCAAAACATTCTGAAAGATCCGCCTTTCTCAGAATCTCACTCTGCCGCACCATCTCCTGGGCAGACGACAGTGCATCGCCATTGAGATCATAGACAATCCCGTAGGCGCCATCCTCTCTTCCCACGATCAGCAGTTTTCTGCTCTGATCGGGTTCGAAAAGGCTTTCAAGTTCCTGCTGATAATCAAGAACAAGATCCAGATTTTTATCCCAGATATAGGCAATGTCGTATTCGTCCTCTTTTGCAGCGAGTTTTCCCGGCACAAGGAAGAAGACAAAGATAAGTATTAAAACTCTTTTCATATCATTTAGATGCTCGTGCGCTTTATTTCCGTGAATTATGGGCCGTAACCGGATCACTATAACAAATGAGCTGTATGATCTCTTTAAAAAAATTCTTCAACCGATTTTTCAGCCGATCTATAACCTCTGAAACACAACCTGAAAAAGTCGACTCACCTGATATTCCGGTTAATTGTAAACTGAGTCTTGCCCCCTGCTGTGGAGTCTGTTATCACTATGACCCAAATAGTGCAACTCTTGAAATAGTATTGTCCATACCTGCAGAATAACACTAACCTGTCGTCACTATCCAGACGACAATAGAGCAACCGGCCAGATGCATCATTATCTGATAAACGCAGTACTGATTATCGCCTGCCTTACATTTCTTTCCGGAAACGGGCAAAGCGGCCAGGCAGACAGTCCGCTCAACCTACAGGAGCAGGTGACTCCTGATCTGGAAGTCGAGGAGACCGTGACCATAGACGGCACAGACTATCCGCTGCCCGCCCCCTGGAAGGGAAACAGGGTACAGGCACCAACATTGTCCTATGAAGATTTCGGGCAGATCCCACCTCGGTTCTGCAAAGACGGGGCAAAAATCTACGTGACAACAGAGACCCGGGAACACCTGGTAACAATGCTTACGCAGGCCGAAGAAGAGGGGTTGCTGATCCAGGTGGAATCGGGTTACCGCTCGGCTCGCTACCAGGCAAAAATATTTTCACGAATGCTCCGGGAAGGCCGGGAGTTCGATGACATCGTCCGCTATGTCGCACCGCCGGGGTACTCAAACCACATGCTCGGAACGGCCGTGGACTTTTCCCCGAGCAACTGGCGGTTCGCCGACACCGAGCAGTACCTCTGGCTGCAGGAACACGGTGCCTCGCATGGCTTTGAAGAGACATATTCCAAAACCAACGAAAAGAAAATACCCTGGGAGTCCTGGCATTGGCAATATGTAGGGGTCCCCGAGACAACTGAGCCGCAGCAGGCTGAATAAGAAAATGCCCGGTTCTCTATGAAACGTCCGCAGCACACATCAATTTTCCCATGTATCATCATCCTTTGCCTGCTCTTCACCTCCCGGGCATTTGCGGTCCATCCGATACTGGAAGACGAGGGGTTTACCGGTATCATTGACAGGAACAAACCGGCAATTGTCTATATTCAGGTAACAAGCAGAAGGGACAGCACCGAGTTATCCGAGCACAACAGAATACTCAAGGAAATGTTCGGCGACAGTGCAGTAAAAAATACCAGCGAACCTTTTTCAAGCAGCGATACCGGCTATAGTTTCGGTTCCGGTTTTATCATCAACCAGGATGGCTTCATCCTGACCAACTACCACGTACTCAAAGATGCTACAGAGGTACAAGTAACCACTGCTGATAAACAGATATTCAAGGCCGCCATCATCGGCAGCGACCCGAAAACAGATATCGGCCTGATTAAAATTGACGGCAAAAACCTCCCCACCGTCAAACTCGGCGACTCTGACACCATAAAGACCGGTCAATGGGTGCTCGCCTTCGGCTCTCCGTATGAATTCATCCAGTCGGTTACAGCAGGCATAATAAGCGCGACAGGAAGGAACACCCTCGGCATCAGTGACTACGAGGACTATATCCAGACGGACGCCGCCATCAACCCCGGCAACTCCGGGGGGCCACTAATCAATACCAGCGGTGAGGCGATCGGCATCAACACCGCGTTCCTCACCCAGACAGGTGGCTATATGGGAATTGGTTTCGCCATCCCCATCAATATCGCCCGCACGATCAGCGAGCAGCTGCTGGAAAACGGTAGCGTAACACGCGCCTGGCTCGGCATTGCCATGCAGGACAGCAACAGGGACGAGCTTGCAGCACAAAACCTGCCGGCAACCATCCAGGCGGCAAGCATACTGGAAGTAAAAGAAAACTCTCCTGCGAAGCAGGCAGGGCTGCAGGAAAAAGATATCATCACCAGGATCTCGGGAATCCCTGTCAAAGGTGCCGCGGATCTGAGAAACCGAATTGCCCTTAACACCCCTGGTGCAGAAGTTGTCATTGAATTTTACAGAAACGGGCAGAAGCAGTCGGCGCGCTTGCTCCTTGCCGAGTTGAAGTAAGCTATTACAGCTTCGTCTCCATCAGCACTTTTACCTCCAATGGCGAGAAACTCATCCTGACACTATTGTCGAGCGTATAGAACTGCTCGCCGGAATAATATTCCTGCCACTCTGCAGGACCATCACCTGGTATCAAGATCTCTGCCTCGGTATATGTCCCAAGCGTGTTGGCACACAGCAGCATTTTTGTATCATGCAGGGTCTTTGCTGCACAGTGCACCGCCGGTTTACCGGTTGGGTCAAAGCGATAGCGAGATACCATTTCAAGGGCAACCGGTTCGCTATCATTTTTCTGCTGCAGCCATGAGCGAAGGCTGTTCAACTGCCTGACAACCTTCTCAAAATCGTCCCTGCCCTGCTGTGTCGAGGTAATTTCGGGCCAGGAATAAAAATAGAGGCCCCGGCTCCCGTGAATCACCGACAAAAAGGCCAGATTATTCATTTCGGCAAATGTCGGCAAACGGGGCCAGCCGGAATCAGCGAACCTGCCTCCCCCAAACGCCTGAATTACCGATTGCAGCCGGTTAGGACCGACAACAACGGCTGCCTCGTCCATGGAATCTGAAAGCCAGGTCACAGGCATGTAGGGTATCGGGTATTGATCGAGCATGAAGAAATCGGCACTCTGCTGGTAGTCGGAAACAACCTGGGGACGCACAATTGCCATATTGGTGAAGCGCCCGGGATAACGGCTCTTGAGAATGCGTTGAATATCCTCGGCCTTCCAGACGGGGAAAGAATGAATTCCAGGCTCGTCATTGACATAAAAGGAGAAATTCCCCTCCTGCAACAATTCCTCCAAATTATTCAAGGCAACAATCAGCTTCTCAGGCTCTTTCGGTACTGAAAGCGTGCAATGCATATCAGCTTCAATACATGCCGCAACGTCCTTTTCCTCAAACCTTACAACAGCAGTGTTCAAGCCAATGCTCCTTATTTGGCCAAGATTATCTGACGATCCGCCGTACACACCGACGGGGAAAAATCCGTCATCGGAAGATACATCTAATGTAGCCTGATTTCGGTTAACTTTTCGCAGAATCGGGTTGCGCATCCAGAAGGTTGTCGAGGGATAGCTGTTTTTGAATTGAAAATGCTTCTGCTGCTCGCTCACTGTTTCCGGGCAATCGATAGCAACATGCAATTTTTGAAAATTACCCGATATCCGGTGAGTATCGAGGCGATACGTTTTCCCCCAGATACTGACTTCCGGGTACGCGCTCCCATCTTCCAGATCCTCACGGTAGAATTCAGCGCTAAATCGATACTTCTCCCCGGGTTCACAGCCTGGCAAAACGGTTCCCAGGCTCCCCTGCCTGTCTTTTCCATCTGTAATCCCAACGCTTCTGAGCTCACGATCACCAAACGACTTAACCAGAAACTGAGTATCACGGATTACACCCTCTTCACCTGCCAGCCAATTCAAGGGAACATTCGTAACCAGACTGTTCTTATCTGTAGTGTGTATGTCGGCTTCAAGATCAAAGGCAGGATTGGAAATAAGATTTCTGGCTGGAGAGAACAATCCCAGAGGCTCCCAGTGTTCGGGCCTCATCGCCGAATAATTATAGACAAGCAGTCGTTCTGCACCGGCAGCTGCAGCAGCTGTAACGGTGCGTTCCAACTCCTCAGCCGGAATATCCTCAACCTGGACAATCGGCCATACCTGGCCACCCGTCATTTCCTTAAAATAACGGCTGATATTCCCAACCCATCCAACTGATTCTCCAACCATCCGGTGATATACCATCGGGGAGAACACGTCCACATAAGCCCCAAGCTGTTCGGCATCCTGGGCCAGTTGAAATGAAAGTGCTCCGTCAAAATCCGATTTTTTCCAGGGAACAAGAAAGACGCCAAGCACCAGTCTTTTCTTTTCACGGTTCTGGTCTAGCACTCTTCTGACCTCACGAGCAAACGATACAATCGTCTTTTTCTTCCACTCCATCCACTGCAAAGGGACATGCTGTCTGATCCAGGAAGATTTTCCCTTAATATCAGCCAATTCCTCAGGTATGACAACGCCTGTTTCGACCTGAAACAGAGAAAGACACCGCGTGCAATAGCAGCTGTCGAGGATTTCAGGATCAGGCTGCTCCCATTTGCCTGGATACCGAAGAAAATCAAGCCACACGCCTGATATACCATTCTCTGCTGCAAAATCCTTCACCCTGTCAGCAAGAAGCGTTAAACGATTCTCGCGCCATGCGGTATGGGTTGGACAGACTCCACCATATTGACCGGTGAGTTTCTGTCCATCACTCATGACCGGTATTAAATCAGGAAAATCTTTCCATGCCTGTGTCCCCCCGAAAGCATTAAGGGTGAGGAAAACCTCTCGTCCTGCTGCAATCTGCAAATTCACAAACTCCCGGTTCGGTTGGACAAAAACAGTATCAATATGATAATTGGCAAGCTCAGGGTGGTCCTGGTTTACACCATAGATACCGACGGGACGTGCTAAAGATACATGTACAGAAAAAATCAGTACTGCGGCCACAGGTAATAACACAGATAGTGCAATTCCAGGTTTTAACATAACACTCCATTGAAGATTGAATGGTAATGATATCTGCTTTAAATTTGATGATATAAAAAGTGTCACCATTTGAGGACACTCCTCTAATTTGATATTTTCCCCTCGTGACTCACGGAAATCGCATTTACCCGCGCTAAGAACTAACTTGGTTAAGAAGTTACCAGAATTAGAGATAATGATCCATCCGATTGCCCCCTTAAGAACACGGTGTTCTCCTTCTTGTGCTCAATACCGGGAATCAATATTGCATCAACCGTGTTGACACTCTGTCGTTTTTCGACGTATTAAGGAAATCCTTAATTATTAAAAAACGGCAATAAACCTCCTTAATAGTTTGATACCAAAGAACTTTAATTTAAGAAACTTTGTTGCGCAGCCACAATATGTTTAGACTCGCACTGCAAACTTAGTAGACAAATATCCATACCACTGCCATTTTTTAAAGCTGGAATCATAACTTGGCATGGTAATTTTTCAGATGTCTGCAGCGATATTTCTCTCTTATCCTGGACAATAAGATGACCCCAAAAGGCGAAAAACAATTATTCAGCTA
Organism: Desulfocapsaceae bacterium; assembly: GCA_963675545.2. Lineage (GTDB taxonomy): Bacteria > Desulfobacterota > Desulfobulbia > Desulfobulbales > Desulfocapsaceae > MADRE3. Next base: position 3,501,306 of record CAXXRX010000002.1, on the reverse strand, counting down.
TATTTTTATCGTTTTATATCAAATAGTTAAGAAGCATAGTCGTTTTTTACAGACAGTTCTCTGAATATCATTTGTGCACATGACTGGCAACACGTTGCCCGGTTCATAAAAAAACCAGTGAATTTGGAATTCGGGTATCAAAAAGGAGCGATGAACTATCGCCAAAGCAATCTTAGCACATAATATGAACACATATTTTCACGACACAAAGTCCACCTTGACACAGACAATCATCAACCGTATTATCTTTAAACTATCGATAAGATTTAGATATCTTCGAAAACAAGCTAGCTTTCAAAATCTTACAGGGCACAAAGTGATACAGGCCAAACAAATAAAAACGTTTTTTCTGTTCCACTTCATCCTCCTTTTGCTTTTCTGTAATTCGGCCAGCGCAAATGATGCCAGATTAAGCTTTGTCGTTGAGGACACAGCAAATCCGCTGAGGCTATCACTTGTAATTGATCATGCAGATAAAATTGCCGGAATCAAAGTAGTACTTACTTTTGATAAAGATTCTCTGGCCTTGAAGCAGGCAGATAAATCCAAAGAAACCTCATCATTTCTCCATGTCGTAAATGATAAGATACCCGGCCAGATTATTTTTGTAATGGCCAGTGCCAAAGGAGTATCAGGGAAAAATCTGACACTCTGTCACTTCGAGTTCATTAAAAGAGATGCCGCGCATCAGATCAACAATGAGGTTACCGTCACACAAATACAAATCATGGATGAAGATCTCCATGAGATTGCAGCAAATTATCCAATTCACACCTTCGAATAGCTCATACTGTTCTATTATTATTAAAAAGTACGTTAATTGCCGAACATTAACGTTTAGCTCTTTTTCTTTTCAAGATACTGATATCGCAATACAAAATGGAGCTACGATTTTGCTTTATAATGTTTGTTAAATGATGACCGCCTTAATAACTCACTCATCCCTGTCTTTTTCCAGCGACATCTCACCATCTAGGTCTTGCCGAGTAGAAGCACAGAGAAGGTAATTATTTACTGATCTGCAGCCAATCCCCCTGAATTCACTCTGCTAAAACCATTAACGGAATTCTTCTTTACTGAAAGGATATTTTGGTACGTGTTTTGCAAATGATTGTCCAGCATATGGTTAATGCATGTTGCTTAATCAAATCCAGGACCCACTGAATGTACAATCGCGCAGCAAAAATAATCACTTTAACAATACTGGGATTTTTCGTTCTTTCCCTCATATCTCTGGAGCATTTTCAGCCCCAGAAAGTCAGTAACTTAGAGGCTCTCATCGTTCAGGCACAAAAACTCCAGCAATCCTCAGATTCTATTTCCGCCGATTTCAATACAGTATTCTGCGCCACAATCAACGTTTTACAGCAGGTAGCCGGCCTACAGACAGTTGTCACAACCCATTCCACTACAAGTGGATCAAAGCCGGTACATTTTGCAGTAAAAATAAAATCACCGTTTTTTCTAGCTGTAAATAACACCCTCCCTGCAAGAATAAATTTTCATTCTATCTCGTTTGTTCCATTCAACTATCATTACAAATCCTACACTGACCCACCGGAAACACCACCACCAATGCCTTCCTGATCGAATATTTCTTACTCATTATTTTTTTAAATTTTCGTGGTCCCACTATAAGAACCAAGAACTGCAACGTAATAACTTTTAATTGGGAAATAAGATGAAACTATCATTTCCATTTACCATTCCTCCACTTGCCATAATCCTGTTTTGTTTCGGCGCTAATGCAGAAACTCTCACGATGAGCAGTGCAAGTGGTGCCCCTGGCGAAATTGTAACTCTTACAGTGGCATTGGGAGAGAATATCGGAGTAGCCGGAGCCTCCTTTACACTGGACTATGACCCATCAATGCTTGAAATATATGATTCTAATGACCCGGCTGACTTATTGCCAACATCAGGTGTACGAAGTGATTTCTTTCCTCTGTTTTCTACTCAGGGAATGCCTTCGGATACAGCTGTTTCCGGCGATGGTGTAACATATAACAAAGCACTTGTCGTAAACCCCGAAGGCACGATGATTGCCGCAGCACGGGCGACAAACGGTACTGAAGCCACAACCACCCTTTTTGAAATTGACTTCAGGATCAAAAATGGAGCCATCGATGGAACACACAGCGTAGCAATTATACCAACCAGGCTCTACAACGAATCAGCAGGTTATGACCCTGTGAACGGCACCGAAATTCCCATGCTCATTGGAGTAGATGAACCCACCTCCGGCGTTTATGAATACAACGAACGTAACGTTACAAGCAACATTTCAGGGCAAATTGTGGTTGTTGGAGATTCTGACAGCGATGACATCCCGGACGGTTGGGAACGACTCTACGCGCCCGATGGAAACGATCTGACTGTTTTCTCAGGCACAGGTGATTACGACAATGATGGGTATTCAGATTACCAGGAATACCTGAACGATTTGAATGGTGAAACCGATTTGAGCGGTAATCTCTACAACCCGGCATCACCAAACACTCCTGGCGGAACTGGCTATGTTATGCCCAATTCAGAAAAGATTAAAGCCTTATCAGCAATATACCACATACTACTAGGAGAATAATTTGTTAACCCATAGGAACAACATGAAAAACGTATCTATACTCGCCCTTGTCTTCGTGGTCACGCTGGGTGTGGCAGGTCTCCAGGCTACACCAAGCGTCGGCGGTGAAGAACCACAGATCACTCTCAAGGTCAGAAAACAGCCGCTCGGACAAATATTAAAAACGATCACCACACAAACAGGCTATTCAGTCAATCTGGAAGAACAGTACAAAAGCCTGCTGGTATCCGGGACATTTAATTCTGTTCCGGTTTCAAAATTTTTCCGCCGAGCGCTGAAAGGTAAAAGTTCAATTATCACCATCAGCCCAGAGCAAAGGTCCATCGTCGTCCAAACGGCTATCAAGAGCAAATATGCCAGCCAATCAGCCAGACAGGAACAATACCCTGTCCAAGTAATTGATACGACGATGCTTGAGCAGAGTAATGTGCTGATTAGTGAACAGTATAATGATTATCTCCCTGAACAAATGGGTGGTATTTTTGAGCTGGACAATAATTTTCCACCGAAAAAATCAGGAAATGATAAACATATTGTAGACTCTCAAACAGGAAGACCGTGGGAAGAAATAGAAGAACTATTGAACTGATATAACAATTTTCTAACAACAGAGGAGCATTCTAATGAACATTTTCCAAAAATTGACTTTTGCAGCAGTTGCCTTTTGCCTGGTTGTAATTTTTAATTCTACTTCCTTCGCCGATTGTTCCAGTACACAATGCGTTGGTATGATTGAACGTTTATATACGGATTCAAACGGCATATTATACATCGCAACTGATGGGGATGAAAGGGCGCTGGACTGCACACCTCCGGCCAACGTATATATGACATTGGATCCGGCTGACCCCAATTTTAACCGGAAATATGCCATGCTGTTAACAGCCTTTTCCCTCAATCAGGAAATCGGTATTAGAATTGTAAACGGAAGCCCAAGCTGTGCCATATCATATTTTTACATTGATAAAGTAGCCACCCCTTAAACCATTCAAAACACCCTTTCATAAAAGACATCTGTCACCACATTGTACCTTGATGTGGTGACAGATAATTCCAGTTACATGATTTTAGAGCCCCCCCGTATCCCCTAGCCATCCCCTGTCTATCTCCTTCAAAAAACTTTACTGTTTTAAAGTAGAGAATTTTGTTGAATTCGTTACTATAAGGACAAAAGGGTTCAACACTCTAGAAAGAAGTTCAATCTCAACGATAAGCAACTCTGTTTAAATACGTTATTCCGTATGCTCCTCCAGCATTGTAAAGTTCTAAAAATAAATTGATGTATCTAAAACGACATTTAAACAATGGAAGTAGAAACTTGGTGTTTAAATCTTTCTAAGTTTAGGTGAAAAAAGTTTGATTACCATGAACATTTGAAATCCCATGAATGTTTTAAAATGCTAGTCTGGCTGCTGCAAAGATCAGAGCCAACGCCTCATGACAATGACGGAAAGCAACGACTGCTTCGCACCGGTATTATTGCGAAGATTCTGGCAACAGCTGGTCACGATGTAATATGGTGGACGTCTACGTTTGATCATAACAATAGGCGCCAGCGTTTTTCAGAAAGTGAACGAATACAAGTTTCCAATCGTTATTCGATACAATATATAAGAACTCCCGGATATAAGAAAAATAAATCTTTCGCACGTCTGAGGACAAATCAAGAGAATGCAAAGGCATTTACCAAAATTCTAAGAAATGAAATCTCACCACCTGATATTATTATCGCATCTATTCCGACAGCAGAGCTTGCCCGTGAAGCAATTCGCTTTGCAAAGCCAAGAGGGATTCCTGTCATTCTTGATGTGCGTGATCTCTGGCCGGATTATATCATTGAGTCTGCACCGGCCTTGCTTAAACCTCTGGCGCATCTTGCCCTATCACCTTTAACCAAGACTACTCGCTGGGTTTTCCAGAATGCCGATGCGATAATCGGGTTGACCGATGAATTTGTCGATTGGGGTCTGAAGTACGCCAATAGAAAGAGAAAAGAATTTGATCGTGTTTTTGCCATGGGTTACATCAAAAGAGCTCTAACCTTCTCTGAAAAGCAGGAAGGTGAAGAATTCTGGCAATCTCAAACAAACCTGGCAGACAACGAAAAAATGAATGTAGTGTATGTGGGGTCAATGAGTCGAAGCCTTGACTTAAACACGGTGATAGAAGCTGCAGAACTGTTAGAAAAAAGTGCCGCTCCCATTCGCTTCATTCTGTGTGGTGATGGTGAACAATTTACTCCTCTGCTTAAAAAGAAGGCTGCTCTGAATAATGTCTGTATGCCTGGCTGGATAAACGATATTCAGATACGAACTTTATTAGAATATGCTCATATTGGCATTGCTCCATACGTGGAATCAGCTAATTTTATAAACAATTTACCAAACAAGCCGGCGGAATATCTATCCTCGGGTTTGGCTATCGCCACTAGTCTGTCAAGCGGTCCACTCGTCACCCTTATAAATAAATATAGTTGCGGCTTCAGTTATATGAATGAGGCACACATCCTGGCTGAGAATTTGCCAAGATTTCTCAATAAAACAAAGCGTTCCAAGACTCGAGAGAATGCCCTGCAGGTTTTTGAATCTTTTCTAGATGGTGAGAAAATATATACTGATATGGTCCGCTATCTTGAAGACATAGTTCAAAAACATAACATTTCAAGAACCAGAACCGCCTTCTGACAATGTATTTTTAGACAATCCTATGGATACGACATCAGCCTCTGATTACCGACCGACAATCATTGGAAGAGTTGCGCGAGTTATTCTCCCTCTCCTTCAGTTTATGCTGCCGGCTTCGGCATATAAGCATACGTATAATTCTCTGTATAAATTTTATAAATCACTTTTACGTGTCACGTACCAGTATCATGTTGTTCGGGCACATTTATCAGGGGACGAAAAAAAGATACTGAAAGCTCAAATGACTAAACATCTACTCCCATTTACCATGGGAGGTCATAAGGCACTCGAAAATGCCTTTGAGGTGATTTCTCTGGCTGAGGAACGCGAAATTCCTGGAGCAATTATTGAATGTGGCGTTGCAGAAGGTGGAACGGCTGCGATGATGGCCTTAACAAATAAGAAGGTTGGACCTGTTAAGCGTATGAAGTGGTTTTTCGACTCCTTTGAAGGACTTCCTGAACCGACTGCTGATGATTACAAAAAGGGCAAGACCGGAGATTTTATCCGACCGCTAGAAAAAGGGTCTTGCCTGGGCACCCTTGATCAGGTAAGTGATTTATTGTTTAACACTCTTGAATGTGATCCAACTGAGATTCACCTCATAAAGGGATGGTTTCAGGTCACCGTACCTGCCCATCGTGAACGTATAGGTGAAATTGCAGTATTACGTCTGGATGGTGACTGGTACGAATCAACCAAAATTCCACTTGATAATTTTTATAATCAAATAGTTCCTGGTGGTTTCGTGATTATTGATGATTACGCAACATGTTACGGCTCCAGAAGAGCAGTTGACGAGTTTCGCGCGAAATCAGAAATACATTCACCACTGATTCCGGATGGAAGGGGCGGTGTCTGGTTTGAAAAGCCCTTTTAAAAAAAATATTTTTGAAATAACAAAACTTGAATCTATTCTCTTCAAACATATGTACAAGCGGCTTTTCGATGACAAAGATGTCGATGCATACCTGCTAGATCACCCAAATATTCTTCAGCAATGGGTCGAAAATCGACGCTTCTACAACCGTTTTGTAAAACGCTTTATCGATTTTCTGCTGGCTTTGCTCCTTAGCATTTTACTGTTACCTTTATTTATTTTTGCTGCAGTCGGGATCAAACTGACTTCGCCAGGTCCCATTATGTATCGTGGTGTAAGAGGTGCATACGGTGGCGGAAGTTTTCGAATCTTCAAATTCCGCTCAATGTTTGTCAACGCCGAACAGATTGGTGGTGGAACCACAGCCCTGAATGACCCGCGAATAACACCATTTGGGTCTTTTCTCAGGAAGACAAAACTCGATGAGACCCCTCAGTTGTTCAATATTTTGCGAGGTGACATGAGTTTTGTCGGCCCACGGCCCGAACTTCTTCAATATACTGAAATGTATCAGGGAATTGAGAAATTGATTCTAAAAGTACGTCCAGGTATAACCGATGTGAGCTCTTTGATATTTATTAATTTGGATGAAATGGTCGGCGGCTCTGATGCTGACAGGAATTATGAACAACGAGTGCTGAAACGAAAAAATTTACTGCGCATTGGCTATGTTTTATTTCAATCACCGGTACTAGACCTTAGATTGTTCTTACTGACATTGGTTGAGGTTTTTTCTAAACTTTCTGACGCCATTTTCAACAGGCAAAAATAATTATTCCCATGGAATCTCTTTTTCTCCAAAATACAGATATCAATGTGTCCAGATTGTGCATTGGGGGATGCCCGATGGGAAGATATGGGTGGGGGAATGTATCACGAAGGGATTCAATTGCGATGGTACACTCTGCACTTTTAAAAGGGCTCAATTTCTACGATACTGCAGACATCTATGGTATGGGAGAAGCTGAAAGGACATTAGGTGACGCTCTAAAGGGTTACCGTGATAAGGTTGTCATAAATACTAAATTTGGAGTTCGCAAGTCTTCTACAGGAAAGACATTTTATGACAATTCCCCTGAGTGGATCGAAACAGCCCTGAGCAACAGCCTGAGGCGCCTCAAAACCGACTATATAGATGTGTATCAAATTCACTACAGGGATAACAAAGTTCCTATGCTTGATGTTGTAGAAGTATTAGAACGAGTTAAACAGCAGGGTAAAATCAGGAGCTACGGACTATCAAACATATCTCGAACAGACCGTCTTGAGCTTACAGCTGCAGGAAATGTTTTTTGCAGTTTTCAAAACGAATATAGTTTGGCCAAGCGTTCGTTAGAAGCTGATATTTTAGAACTGTGCAATGACTTCTCAATGACCCCGATGACTTGGGGAAGTCTGGGACAAGGAATTCTTACCGGAAAATATAATGAGACTTCGCGCTTTGCTCACAATGATCGCCGTTCTCGTAAAACGTATGTAAATTTCCATGGCAATCAGCTCTTTTTCAACATGAAAATTGTTGACAGGTTGCGAGAACTTGCAAGAAACAAACAGGTTACAATACCTTCAGTTGCAATCCGCTGGATATTGAATCAAATTCCTGATTCAGTAGTTATTGTAGGACTGAAAAAGCCAGAGCAACTGATAGACAATCTTGATGCTTTCAGCTTGAGTTTATCAACCGAAGAAATGGATAGCCTGAATGTAATTAGCGACCCAAAAACGCTGGAGACAAGGTCGGTTAACACTGACAGCATGAAAAAAGGAAGATAAAGCTTCATACTGAGGTTCGATGTGTTTACAGCAACCGTTTTTTTGAATTGTTAATAGAGTCATTGATACTATTGTAAAACCTTCTCGTAATTTGCAGCCGGGTACTCTAAAACCCTTCAGATCACAAGACAAATTAACACCAAGAAAATAAATGATGAGTATTGATACAGCTAAACTTGCCAGGAAAATACGCATCCATGCTCTGAAAATGACAAGTTCTGGAAAAAGCTCTCATATTGCCTCGGCTCTCAGCATAGCTGATATCCTTGCAGTGCTTTACGGCAAATTTCTATACATTGATCCGGGTAAACCGGATAAATCTGATCGTGATCGGTTTATTCTCAGTAAAGGACATGCCGGAGCTGCAATTTATGCAGTGCTTGCTGAAGTTGGATTCTTCCGAGTTGAAAAATTATCCACTCATTATCAGGATGGTTCAGACTTATGTGGTCATGTCAGTCACAAGGGGGTTCCAGGTGTTGAGCTGTCAACAGGAAGCCTCGGTCATGGTCTTGGTATCGGAAGCGGTATGGCATTGGCCGCAAAATTATCCGGAAAAAACCATCGGGTAGTAGTTTTACTTTCAGATGGAGAATGTGATGAAGGATCTAATTGGGAGGCAATACTGTTTGCAGCCCATCATCAATTAGAAAATTTAATTGTTATTATTGATTACAATAAATTCCAGGCATTAACTACAGTGGCTGAGACTCTAAACCTTGAGCCATTCGCAGACAAATGGGCTTCGTTTGGTTGGGTAGTGAGAGAAGTTAACGGACATGATCTTTCTGCAATGGAAAAAATGTTGTTTAATCTAGCTGAAATCAAAGGAGCTCCAAAGGTGATAATTGCTCATACGAAAAAAGGAAAAGGTGTTTCTTTTATGGAAGAGTCTGTTCTCTGGCATTATCGTTCACCACAAGGTGAAGAATTTGAGAGAGCTCTTAAAGAACTGGAAGGTTGACAATTGAGGGATCAATTTATAGAGCAGTTGAGAAAACGGGCAGTGACTAATCCCCGTATTATTCTATTGAGCGGTGACCTGGGTTTTGGGGTTTTTAATCAATATCGTAAAGATTGCCCCAGCCAATTCATCAATGCTGGTATTGCCGAGCAGAATATGACGGCTGTTGCAACAGGATTGGCCCTGGAAGGCCAAACTGTTCTCACTTACTCGATAGGTAACTTCAATACACTTCGTTGCCTCGAGCAGATACGTAATGATGTATGTTATCATAATGCTGATGTAAAGATTATCTCTGTCGGGGGAGGCTTCAGTTACGGTGCGTTGGGAATTTCTCATCATGCTACTGAAGATCTTGCCATCATGCGAAGTCTACCGAATATGTCTGTAATCTCCCCATGCGGTTTATGGGAAACCAAAATGGCAACCGATGCTATTTTAGATACTCCTGGACCTTTTTATCTCAGATTAGATAAATCCTTCGGTACGGATAATCCTCTGATGAGCAGTGAAGTTTTCAGAATAGGTAGGGCGAGAGTCTTAAGGGAAGGTACCGATGTCTCGATTCTGGTAACTGGTGGAATCCTGGAGGAAGTCTGGCAAGCGTCTGAAATTTTAATAAATGAGGGTATCTCTGTAAAAATAGTTTCAGTACATACATTGAAACCATTTGATGATGCGCTGGTAACTGAGATTGTCAGCCACACAAAGAATGTAGTAACCGTTGAGGAGCACACCGTTATTGGAGGACTTGGAAGTGCTGTGGCTGAAGCATTGTTCGACAGGGGTGTCTGCCCCAAACATTTTTTAAAGATTGGACTGGAAGCCGGATTCTCATCCATTGTCGGCAGCCAAAAGTATCTTCGACGTCATTATGGCATGGATGCTCAGAGCATCTCAGAAAAAATACTAAACATGTTCTGATTATCATCTTTGCTGTTTATTGGTTCTTTACTGGGGTGCCAGATCCTCAATTAAGCGTTGCACTATACGTTGGGAAGCGTCTCCTTTGCCATAAGGGCTTACAGGATTGCCGTAGCTGCCCAAAGCATCATGGACGGCCTGCAAAACGGTCTGTTGATCATTAGGCGGTGCCAGCCGATTCCAACCCGCCTCTAAAAGTTCCACCCATTCGGTTTCATCCCTCAATGTGACGCAGGGAACACGATGAAAAAAGGCTTCCTTCTGCACTCCACCTGAATCTGTTATGATCAGCGCTGCATATTTCTCCAGTTGTACCATATCAAGATATCCAACTGGCTCGAGAAGTTGAACACGTTCTACCAATCCATTCAATAAGCCTGTCTTTTCAAGCAAATCACGAGTACGGGGGTGTAATGGCAGGACAACAGGAAAAATCTCTGATACTTCTCTTAACACAGCAACTATTAAAGACAAACGTTCAAAAGAATCTGTGTTCTCGGCCCGATGTATGGTCGCAAGTATATAGTTCTTGGGCTTAAGACCGAGATGACGCATCAATCCCTGCCAGGAATTTACCCTTGCTCCATAATAGAGGGAAACGTCATACATCACATCACCAACTGAGATAATCTGTTCACGAGAGTAACCTTCTCTTATCAGGTGCTGTGTTGCTGTATCTGTAGGAGTGAATAACCAACGCGAAATTTGATCAGTAAGAAGACGATTTATTTCCTCAGGCATAGCCCTGTTGAAGGAGCGTAACCCTGCCTCAACGTGAGCGATAGGAATCTTGAGCTTAGCAGCAGCCAGTGCACCGGCGAGCGTTGAGTTTGTATCACCATAAACTAATACGGCATCAGGCCGTTCCTCGAGCAACACTTTTTCAACTTCCATCAGCATGCGCCCGGTCATGTCTCCGTGGTTCTTGCTGCAAATAGTAAAATGATAGGCTGGTTTATGCATACCCAGTTCCGCGAAGAACAATTCTGACATATTTGTATCAAAGTGCTGGCCAGTATGAATAACTATTTCAGCAAGAACTCCAGACTGTGAAATAACCTTGGAGACAACACTTGCCTTTATAAATTGTGGGCGAGTGCCCAAAACAGTTACGATTTTCATACCATGCTCATCTTTTCGCCTTTATTCCTGGTGAAATACGAGAATTGACGGCCAAAACATCAATTGTGTCAACTTTTGATGATTAACACCAACCTCCACACCCAATTTTGAATAATATGTATTTATGAATTCACGCTCAGGGCGAGAGTGCGATTTGCTCAATCTGAATAGCTGAATACCCAAAGAGTGTATCTCAGGTATATATCTGCCCCAACTAGCGTAACCACCAGTTACAAACGAATCACTTAAACCATAGGGGGGGTAGCCTTCAAAACATCGGGATGAATTGTTGTCATAAGCCACACGGTACCAACCATTTGCCCCGCACCAGTAGTTTGAAAAAAGCGGTCTGTTTTTGTCACCATTCCAGACGCGCTCCATCAGCTGTCTTGCAAAAGCCGTGATGACGTTTTCAGAAGGTAAAACAGCATTGCTGATTCCAAACACTTTTTGAATGGCATCTCTATTCCGTTCAATCGCATCAAAAGCATGTACTAAACGACGAGCATGACTGAGATCCCACCCCAGATCAGCAGGAGGATCAGGGATTTTCTCCGCTGATATCTTAAACTGCACTGTTTTGCCGACGTGTTGGGGACAAAGTAATGGTTTTATTTCAGCAGTATAGCCTGAATACTTGTTATCGGCATGTAGACGCCAGAAGCCTCCATCCAGATTTGCGATTTCGACCTTTGCACCAGTGCGTCCAGTAATTGTAATTAAGGCTGTACGGCGGGATAATAAATGCAGCAAAAATGCTAATTGTTTTTTCATTGACTGCAGGTGCTCGTTGCTGATCTCCGTAATATCAAGCACGTTGTTTTGTCTCAGGATAATACCGGACAATTCCGCATAAAGCGTTATCAGCCATAGGTGTCTATCTGTAAAGAATAACAAGGATGACCCTTCTTCAACATCATCTGCGGCTGCTCTCAGCAATAAGCCCATCATTTCGGTTTCTTCTTCATTATTCCAGCGAAGAACATGAGCAACGCTCGTCTTGAGCGTCTGCTCGACAAAGCTCGATTGTGACCGATCGGACAGCTCTGACAAACTATTAGCGACACTTGCAGCAAGAACGAGAAACTGGATACTTGTTAACTTTACCTCCTGATTGAGCAGGCTGTTTCTGCTCTTGCATTTTTTCCCTCCTTTGCATATCCATGCTAAACTGGCGCCCCCCGCCGGGTACTTCTCAAGTCCTGAATATGGAACGACGAGCATCTCCGCAAATTCCCTCAAACGGTTCTCACGCTGACAGCGCCTTGCCATATCCACAAGGTTATGGAGATATGTCTGAAGATCATACAACGCATAAGTATCACCTTGCGACATCAGCCTATTATTAATCAGCTGGCTAGTGAGATATTCCTTTGCGAAATTATCCCATAGGGACCAAATCTCACGTTCCAACTCTCCGCCACAATGATAGTTATCAAGGATTGGGGGATAATCTGCTGCCACTACAGGAGGGGGTAAATAGACAACAAAACAACAATATAGAAGAATAATATATATTACTTTAGGAACACATCGAGCAAATTCAATTCTTACAAGGTGCAGCATAGTTCTCTACCCTGACATCAAATTATGATAAAAATCAACAAGTTTTGTTTCTTCGATGTGCCAGTTATATTTTCCAATAACCGCATTCTTTCCATTCTTCCCCATACACTCGGCACGCTCAGGGTTCTTGATCAGAAAATCAATAGCTCCGGCAATTTCCTCTGGATTTAGCGGATCGACACATAAGCCGCAATCATTTCCCTCTACTATTTCTCGCCAGAGCGGAAAGTCTGAAGCAATTACAGGAATACCTGCTGACATATATTCAAACATTTTGTTAGGTTGAGCATGTATATGATTTGGTAATGGGTGGAACGTCACTATACCTGCCAGGGACCGCTTTAAAATATTCCTGACCCCATTGCGATCTAAAAAACCCAGCTCAACGACACGAGACCACCCCTGAAACGTTTTAACCTCATTTTCAACCGAAGCTTCTGAAAATCGACCGGCTAAAGAGAGCCTTGAGGAGCATTGCAGATAGTTAAAAGCCTCAACGAGTTCACGAATTCCACGGGCTGAACTGATTACTCCCACATAACAAACGTCCTGACTCTTTTTATTCCATGATAAATCAGAATCAAGCTCCCCAATTATAGGAAAATTATTGATATTTATAGTATTTCTGTTCAAGCGAATCAATTTGGATTTAATAAAAGGTGTTGCCGCAACTATGCCATCAAATCTTGGACAAGCGTAACGCTCATAAACTGCAAAAAGACCGGCAAGAATCCTTAAAAAGAAAGGGCTCGCATAAGGCTTACTCAGCAATTGTTTCGGAACATCCTCATGAGAATCAAAGATTACTCTTTTACCATATCTTTTTAGTTTCAAACCAACGGGAATCAGCTCAGGGTCATGAAGATGGTAAATGTCGGCGTTAAGCTCAACAGCCATACTGAAAATGTGCTGGGTTGTATTAAATATACGATTGATTCTTCCTCGCGGCCCTCCGACATCAACAACATGAATTCCGTCGATTGTGTTATTGCCTTCGCTATCAGCAACAACAAGCGTCACCTCATATCCATGTTTAGCAATACTGAGGCACTGCTTTTTAAAGATGCGAACGTCTTTGCGGGGATGTACAGACGTTAAATGGCAGACAGATATCATAGAAAGTCATTTTTTACGTTCGCAGAGGAAAATGATCTCTTACTTAAAAAACCGGTAAGCAAAACCAGAAACACAAGGCCGTGAGTTACAAATATCGTTGGAAAATCTGTAGACTGAGCCATCGTCAAGACAGGAACGGAGAACACAGCGATAACAAACCTTCTACCAATTTTTTTTGAAAACCCATCAAATATTGAGAATACAAAACCGATCAGGATTGAATACAATAACACTCCGAAAGGTCCTGCGTTCCCCATTCCACTACCAATCCAACCGGTATTTGCGTTAGCACCGGATGCAAAGATAGATCCGATCAGGTTCGGCATAGACATACCATAAGGTTCAGGAAGCAGGCCTAAAGAGATTTTGGAGGAAGCCCAATAATAATACTGAGAATTTGAAAAAAAGTCCCAGTAACACCAGTTCAGGTAAACCGGTACGATTACTCCCCTGCGCACAAAGAGACTACCTAACCAACCTGAAACGTCGGAGAAACCCTGCTGCATGAGATAAAAATCCACACCGCCCAGAAAAACGATTAAAATAAGTGCCAGAAGAGTGAATGTATCTGCATGTTTAAATTTAAAGAAATAGACCAGGCCAATAATGATAAAAGGGTAAAAAAGTGGTCCTTTATGACTCGTGATACTGAACACCATTATAGAACAGAAAATAAAAATAATAATGGCTATTCTATGTTTACATAGTATTGAAATTACGAGCCCAAAAGGAATAATTGCTTTAGAAAAAATAGGCATCAGATAACCAAAAATGCCAGGCAAACTTTCCGCTGCCAGTTCTCTGAACTCATAGACTCGACTGATACTGAAATTCAAGTACTTCCCCCCCCATGAATACAAGACAAGAAAGATATACAGAAGACTTGCAAGGGAGAGAAACAACCCCATTTTTCCACCATCGACGTAAGATGTTCTGAGCATTGGAATCTTTAGAAATTGTGATGACATCTGGACAGCGATAACAGCCGCCATCACGAGAAAGATGAAGTTGAAGGCTAAGTCAGAACCAACAAAAATTACTACCGACGGTACAAGAATCAGCCACCAGATTATTTTATTAAAAAAACATGATGGAAATTCGGTTTCTTTTATGAGTGCGAACGGGAGTGAAACAAATAAAAGACCTAATGCCATTTTGGTTTTATTAAAATTATCAACAAATCCGGCATACCCATATATATCTACTATAAATACAGAGAATACGAACTGTAACAATAAATAATACACTAAACAAAGCGGTAACAATATAATATGTTTTCTCTTCATTAAATATATATTACGAATAAAAAGATATAGTTTTATATTGTTTTAATAACATATACATATGTTTCAATATTTTACAAAATATAATATATTTATTTACAAATATTTGATATAATCAAATAATATATTGTTAAAATTCAAAATAATAAATAATTAATTATATTTTACCTCTTGAAATAAGAAGCAAAATAACAAAAAATACAATATAATATATCGATATGATTATGCTAAAATGAACCAAGAAAACAATAAAAGACAATTCTACCCATCCTGCAAATATAATTGTCATCATTGCTAATGACAATAAACCGACCTGCCATCCTAATCCTATTCTTTGCTTTTCAAAGCAAACGACTACATGACTCAATGGTGATACAACAAATCGTATCGCAAAAAGAGGAATCAAAATTTTCGTGTAAGTTCCGGCAATACGCCAATTTTCCCCAAAGACAAAGGCAAACATATCCTCAACGATAAAAAACAGAGATACGAACACCGGCAAGGCAATAATAATTAATTTTTGTGCGGTTGAATTAAACGAATCAAGCGCTTTTGCGGTTATCCGCTTTTCTTTTGTAGCTTGCTGCAAAAAAACTTTCCCTACAGCGTTCCCAACAAGAGCGGACGGTACTCCAAGCACCCGCTGCGTCAAGTCATAAAAACCCAGAGTCGTAACGGAATACAATATGGATATAAGAACATTCACTGCATGTGTTGTGAGTGTATTGGCAAGACCGGACAAGATAGAATATTTAGGAAATCTAATGTAGCGTGATGCCATCCTTTTCATTTCAGGTATTGAGATAACCGCTTCACGCCTGAATGAAGAATGAACATTTTTTAACAACCTTAAGTTCCCAGAGAAAACCGACATAATCTGGCCGATTACAAGACCTGCAACACTACCTCGTTTTAACAATCCTATGCTTATTTGTACAACGACAAGAGAAAGAGACTTATATATGCTGGACTTTGCAATATCTGCGAATTTTCCCATCCTGTTGTTGAAGAATACCAACACATTATAGAAGCCAATGAGAAACACTGTTATTGGAACAAAGTACAGCCATATACCAATATCATCACTACCAAGAAGTTGTACAATCTGCCGGTTAAAAAATATAACCAGAACTAAGATCAAAACAGAAAAAACGGCTGCAACAGCTACGCATAATGCTGCAATGTTGAATGCTTCGTTATCATCTTCAGGAAGCATAATTGCCAGTTCATATCGACCATTTACAATAGTTCCTAAAATTGAAGATAAGGCCATGACAAGAGCAAATATACCGAACTCCTCCGGTGCATAAATGCGGGTTAAAATCGGGCTCATTGCAATGGGAATGGCATGCGCAATGGTCGTACCGGTGATCAGCCTGATAATATTGCGACTGGATTCTTCTTTAATTTTGAACTTGGAAAACATTGTCCAGTATCGACTCAATAACCTGAATCAGTGACGTAATACTTGGCGTGGTTCTTTATCGGCCTCCGCCTACCTTTTTTATAGCTATGCAGCCGCTTTGGTTGCACCTCGGCAGGAGAAAATCTCCCGCTGGGGCTTTGATCCTTGAAAATCTGACGATATTACCGGCAAAAAGACGCACGTCTCCTGGGTTTCGTATTTAAAGCATGAACATGCTTACCTTGCCGGCAATAGTCTACTATATATATGGTCAAAGGCCCAATAGGCCGGGCAGTGTTTACTCAAGCGTAAGCGCAGCCTGCGACCGCTGCGGATGAGTCTGCCGGCCAGATACATCAACTCCTGGATAACCGTCTTGATTCGTCTGCGTTTTCCCGGATGCCGTACCGGAGATTTTTCTCCGAGAAGACCCAGCTGACCGATAAAACGGAGGATATTATAAGCAAAACATCCCAATGCCATGACGGCAGCATTGGTTGCGAACTTGCCACTGGGTAGACGTTCCAGATCAAGATCGGTTTTGAACTCACTATGAAACTGCTCACTCAGACCATGATTCTGATACACAGCGATTATCTTGCTCTCGGCCAAGTCAAGGTTGGTCCACCAGCCTTCAACCGTGACCTCAGGAGCTAGAAGCAATTGGCCATGCCGGTTGGTGCTCCGTTCGGTTACCCGTATAACCTTCGTGAACATGTAGGCTTCACCGTCATGTTCTTGTCTCTTACGGACGGTGAGTAAAGCTACACGCTTGCCGGGGCGGGGCTCAGTCACCCGGCCTTTGGCAAAGGCTCGTTTGTAGAGTTCACTGGTATCTTCCCGCCGGGGATTCCACTTGATGATGTAGGAAACCTTATCGGCTTTACGTAGAAGGACCCGGTTTTCGATGGCGTCGTGGCCTGAATCCAGTCGTACCAGTAGTTTCTTTTTTGTCAGGCTGCGCGCTTTGGCCACTATCCGCTGCATGTAATCGGTGAATCCTTCCTGGCAATGCTGGCTGCCTGGCCGGAGTTCTACTTCCAGACACCAGCCTTCCAGGCCAAGATATGCTGCAATAGGGGCGTAACCAACGTAACCTTTGTAGGTGTAGCTGATGTTTTCTTTTTTTGTGCCGGAGTTATCCATGGGAAACACATCGACATCAAGCGGAATATGGCCGGTATCCAAAGCTGTTAAATGTACCGTGCCGTTTTTCAGCATGGCCAGCGAACAGGTGTTGGCGATGTCGAGATAGGGTTCAGCTTCCTGGTCAAGGCGCTGGCGTAAGCGTTCAGCAGAGGGAATATTGGTAATACCCAGCGAGTGTTTGAAATAATCGTCATCCCGCATTCCGCTGATAGCTTCATAATCACTCTTGCCGAGGCAGAGCAGGCCAAGGTAGCTTCGCAGCAGGTCGGTATGAGATATGATGTTGCCTTTTTTATCCATCTTGCGGTCGATCACTTGTGCCAGCTTACTGTAGCGGTTGATGCAGAGCCCCGCCAGGGCCAGCCCGGAGTGACTTGTGTAGAATTCGTCGTCAGATTGTTCAATGATAATTCGTTTCATTTTTCACCTGCTGAGTGAGTTTTTATGACAGGTGAATATTGAACTATTTATTTATAAAAATCAATATGTTAATTGACAAAATTAGCAATTTTTACTAATCGTTTGTCACTGATTAAGGAATAATTCAAGATCTTCTGATTCCGGCCTCTTTCAAGCTTGCTCACTCCTGGAACTCAGGTGCTATCATTATTTACCAAGAACACTTTCTGCATCTATTTCTGGAGAATATTCAGGCACTATCTTTTGTAATACCTCTTTAATAGCAATAGCACTGTGCAGAGAGGATACGTGAACAAGATTATTGAGTTCAGAACCCAGATCACAGTTTATTTCGTCCAAATGTTTTAAAATCATGATTTTCTCATGCGCTGTCGGCAGAATTCCTTCACCTTCGGAAATCAATTCTTCATACCGTTTTTCCCCCGGTCTCATACCGGTATAGACAATCTCAATATCAGTTGCAGGCTGATAACCCATCAATTTAATTAAATCGTGAGCCAAGTCGAGAATTCTAATCGGGTTACCCATCTTTAAGATAAATATCTCCCCACCCCCTCCCATGGCGCCTGCTTGAAGAATTAACTGCGCTGCTTCGTCAATCGACATAAAATATCTTGTAATTTCAGGATCTGTTACCGTGACCGGTCCCCCCCTTGCTATTTGTTTTTTAAAAAGCGGAATAACAGACCCGGATGACCCCAGAACATTGCCGAAACGAACCGCTATAAAAGAAGTTGAAACTTTCTTCTGACAGTGATCAAGCATCAGAAGTTCCGTCAATCTTTTAGAGGCCCCCATCACACTGGTCGGCCGAACAGCCTTGTCCGTTGAGACAAGAACAAAACGGTCGGTATTGTGGCGCAGAGCGATTTCAATAAGAGTTTTCGAGGCAAGAACATTATTGGTAATCGCCTCCCAGGGATTAATTTCAATCAAAGGAACATGTTTATACGCAGCCGCATGCAAGACCAGATAAGGATTGTGTTCTTTAAAAATTTTATCAATCAACCGCTCATTCTGCAGATGAGTAAGCACAGGCAAGTATTCGACAAAATTCGCTTCATGCTGTAGTTCCATCTGAATTTTGTAGAGGTTTTCTTCACTGGCATCAATCATGATCAGCTTCGCTGGTTCAAACCGGACAATCTGTCGGCACAATTCCGATCCTATTGATCCACCGGCACCAGTCACTAGAATCGTTCGGTCCGTTACCAGGGAACCAATCGCTTTCTGGTCAAGATTAACAGAAGGGCGTCCGAGCAGATCCCTGTAATCAATATCACGGATTGCCGACACACTCAGTCGACCTTTGATGATCTCACCAATACTGGGCAGCACTTTAAACGGCAAACCATTACTGCGACACGCCTCTGCCAGCTGCATCATCTGTTCCCCCGTTGCTGAGGAAATCGCAATCAACAACTCTTCGGCACTTGTGCTGGCAGCACACTCCGCAAGTTCTGCAGAACATCCGACAACAGGAATTCCATGAATTCTTAATCCCTGCTTTTGTACATCATCATCCACCAGGCCCACAACCTGATATGGAACATTCTGATTATCCTGAATTTCTCTGATAACCTTCTCGGATGCCGCACCTGCTCCAATGATCAATAATCTTTTTTTCCTTGTTACCGTATCCCTATGTGACCATTTGTGAGAAAAATTATCGTTTTGCAGAAAGTAACGAATGGCCCCACGATGCATACAGAGAAATAAAAATGTGAAAATACCATCCATGAAAAAGACCGATCTGGAAAATCCTTCGAAACGGTTGAAATAGAGGACGGTCATTATGATAATACCGGAAGAAGCAGCGACAGATTTCGCAATATTGATTAAATCGGCAATACTGGTATAACGCCACATTCCACGGTACAGGCCAAAAACGTAGAATGTTGGTATCTTGGCCACGACAATGAAAGGCAGTATACTTATGATTCGCTCTTTTTCCGTTGTCAGCTCAAATTCAAACCGTACTGCATATGATAGGACGTAGGCCAGGATAACCAGGATTATATCAAATAGCAGAACAAGCCAAAAGTTCGGGCGGCCCATCAGATCTCGCAATATTCGCGACTGCATAATAACCGTACTTTTGAAAAACCTACTGATCGATTTTGCTGAAGCCATCCCTTCAATAATCCATTATGATCAATTTACTGCTTGAGTTTGTGCAACAGTTGAACAGTATCCTGACTATTTCTTGAATTCATAGGTTAGTGTTTTGATTTTATATGAATCTTTTTCTTCTATGAACTCAAATACGATAGGGCCTGCCCCTGATATTATTCGATTATTTTTGTAGTTTAAAATAACCTCGAAGGTACCTTCGACGGTTACATTATCTGTTTCTTGGCGAATTTCTCTATCATTAATCTGCAGCGTCACGGCTGATGTCTTTGCGAATAACTCTTCATAAATCGACTGCATTTTCTCGAAAGGTTGACCGTTCTCCACCGCATCATCATAAAAATAGCTTGTAAAAACAATAAGATTTCTCTGGTTATAGGCTTCGATATAACCAGAGAAGAACTGCTCGATTCGTTGTTGCAAATTTTCCTGATGAGTAAGGTTTTCCGAGGGTGAAGCAATGGTTACCGACGCATTGTATGTATCTGATGACTGAACATTATTCTCTTTAACAGCAGTCGTTTCACTCACAAGCTTTTCCTGGCTCGAAACAGCGTTTGCGTCGATGTGACTAGATGACGCGATATTTGATGCTTCTTGAGCATCGACGCCAGCCGACTGGGCATTGATTACAATTTCATCAGTATCAAAGTGTTGTATCTTTGGTGCTTCGTTTTCCTTGATACTCTGCCGGGATTGCACATGAATGTCCACTACCAGGCTTTTTCCCTGACTAACTCCTTGAGTTCCATATGTTCTGTCGCCAAGCTCACCTATAGATTTTGAAGCACTTTCAAACTGAGGAACCTCTGTCACTGGCTGATTTACATCCTGCTTAAAATCTGCTGCAACACGCTTCATGTTTAAATCACGAGTCAGTGTTACAATATCTTGGCCTATCATGATGTCAGTATCTTCGCTCTGTGAAGTATTGGCTACATCACCTAGTTTCCTAGGTATTCCAGTCACCTGCTGCTCTTCTTCTTTCTGGTCCAGCACCAGAGCATTCCCGTTTGCAGCAATACCATAATCTGGTTTTCGAGAAGATGATTCGCTACCAGATTCAGTATTTTCGGTATCATATATCAGATAGCTATTACTGCCTCGATCATCCGAGCGGTAAGGGGCAGACAAAGATACCTTCCTTTTTGCTGCAGGCGGAATAAAAGCACCTCTGCTATGCTGCAGTCCGGCAATCATAGTTTTTTTGCGATAGTTTATTGCCGATAGTATTGAAATGACAAGAAGCATTACAAGAAGCCCCGTTGCCAAATAATAAACCTTCTTTCGTTGCTTAATCGTTACAACACGTTTCTTTCCTTGTTGCCAGACTGGCGCTGCTCGCCCGGGTATGCGTCGGGCGCCATTATTTAGTGAATCTATTAATGCATGATATGCCCTGGTAATCTGGATGAATCTCTCAGGATTATTATGCTTTGACTGATCTGCAGTGTCAGGATGATGCGCCAGACTCAGTTTCCTGTAAGCACGCTTTATTTCTTCCTGGGAAGCACCGGCAGAAAGCCCTAATACAGCAAATTGATCCTGCATGGACTGATTTGGAGTAAAAAGCTCTACAATATTTTGAATGTCTTTTAAAACAGTGTGGGCAGATAATCCAGTATCGTGACATATCGATGACAGCCACTGCTCTAAATTCTGATCCCCGGCATCATATTTCTCGATCAATGCCCGACATGCACCAAGCATGCCGTTGTTGTCGGCGACAAAGCTGACCAGAAAGGAGGTATTTCGATTTCTTGAAAACTCTTTTATCAGAACAGCTGTCAGATTTTTTTGCTCTTCGTTCATGGATATATTACATCCAAAACAGTATGGGCTTCTCCGATCTCAGTAACAGCGACATTCCTCACCCAGAACTTTCCCGATATCTTATTATCCAGGTGCCGGCTCTCATTGCGACGCAGCCGAATAACCATGGCAGAGCAATCCTGAGGGACGTCAAATTCTACAGAGTGGTTCACCCAGTTCTGCTCAGCCAGTACCATCTCTGTTTTAACCTGGGGAGCCTCGCATTTATACCCATACACTTCAAAGAATGGCAGCTGATCTGTCGTCAGCTTTTTTGATCTCATGTCAACGGTGAGCCTGTATCTCATACCGCTTTGCAAAGGAACGATTTGTGTCAAATGGTGAAAGTTAATATTATCCCAGCCTTTAAAAAGAAATTCGGCATTGTAGCTGTTGTTTCTTTCCTGTTCGGGCATCAGGCGTAGAGAAAACCCTTTGTCTTTTGTTAGCCTCCAGCCAAAAGCGCGTTGCATTATTTTTTTATCGAAGTCGCCGTTATAAAAAAGATGGTCGGGATTAAAATGGGTGCGCCATACAGCTGAAGCCTGGCTGACCTCCCCGACACTCAGCAGCATATTCAGAAAACTCAGCACGTCCTGCTCTCTCCATTGTACTTTAGAATTGTCAATAACCTGCCAGTAATACAGCGCCGATTCAGAGAGTTTGTGCTGAACGCTGTAATTAAAGAGATGAATAATGTTATGGTTCCCCACGTTCTGCAGGATTGCCTCCGGGTCCTTCCAGAGCGTAAAGGCAAGCTGCAGCGCATCATTTCTGCTTTTCCCGGGAATTTCCTGGATAATATAGCTCAATTCCGCAGGAAGCATCTCAAGTGTGCCGGTTTGATAGGCAACAAGCGCTTTATCCCATCGCCATCTTTTTATTCCCTGAGTCAATGTGTCGGCATACGTCAAGGCACGTGCGGCACGATCTTTTTCGCCCCGGTCATTATACAGTTCGACCAGGCTGAGCCAGGCTGGCACATAAACAGAGTTGACCTTCAGTGCATTCTGCAGCAGCATTTCAGCAGCACTCAGATCCGCCTCAAAAAGGTGCTTCTCTTTCGCCTGATAGGTGAGAATGCGGGCATTACGGATCAGGCTGGACGTGCTCTGCGTTACACTTTCCCCTGTACCCAACTGCTCCCGGATGGCAAAAGACATCTGCCAGGATGCAACTATTACGAGCATCAGGAACCAGATAAATCGTATGAGTTTATTAATGATCATATATCCGGACAGAGGGCTCAGTTTTCGTCCTGGCTGCCGTAATCGTAATTATACGAATAATACTTGTAGCCGCTATATGAGCTGTACCCCTTCTTCCGTCCTGTTTTATTAATGATGGTACCGAGGATGCGCCCGCCGACATTTGTTATTGCTCGCCGGAAATGCTTAACACCTTCCCGTGGTGTATCTCCTTCCACTGAAATAAGGATTACACCGTCCACCATATTGGAAAGAACGAGAATCTCCGCAAATCCCTGGTATGGCGGGCCATCGAGAATGACACGATCGTAATTTTTTGAGGCCACTTCGAGCAGCTGCCGCATCCGTTTGGAAGAAAGCAGCTCGGCTGGATTTGGCGGCAGTGGCCCGCTGCTGATAAAATCCAGACCGGGATATTCAGTCTTGATAATGACATCTGACAGTTTTGCCATACCGCTGAGAACAGAGGAGAGACCACGCCCTCTCATACCGTCCTTGAATATCTGGTGAAGGCTTGGCTTTCTGAGATCGGCATCAATCAGCAGGCAGCGCTCCTCCTCGGCAAGATATGAAAGGCATGAGTTGCTGGACAGTGAACTCTTGCCGGCTCCCGGCAGCACACTGGTAAGAAGCATTGTCTTGGGAGGGTTGTCAGCAACGGAAAGTCTGACGGATGTCATTGTCGTGCGGAATGCTTCTGCCACCGGAGAACGTGGCTCGGCAAAGAATTTGAGTGCCATGTTCTTGCGATCATCGACTGCCTCCTTGTCAAAGGGTATCAGGCCAAGAACGGGAATTCCGAAACGATCGATCATTTCGTCGGGATTTTTGATGGTGTTGTCAAAGTATTCGAAGAGAAATGCCGTACCGATACCACCAATCATTCCGATAACAAGCCCAAGCGCAAGATTGAGGGCAACGCGAGGCTTGAAAGGGTAAAGCGGTGGTCTGGCATAATCGACAATCTGGACATTTGTGACGGCGGCCCCGACGGTTGCTTCGATTTCTTTAGACCTCTCGAGCAGGCTCTGATAGATAGACTTGTTGGTTTCCACTTCCCGTTCGAGAATTTTGTACTGGGTCGCTTTCTCCTCAAGATCCATTGCCCGAATTTTCTGCTCTTCTGTGCGGGCTGCCAGGTACTCTTCAGTTTTCAGCGCTGTTTCGTAGTCGTTTTTCACGGAATCGATAATTGCAGCCTGCTCGGCCTGCATACGCTCTTCAATCTTGTCCAGGCGGGCTTTGAGCTGCTGCATTTTGGGGTATGCCGGTTTAAACGTTTTCCCCAGTTCCTGGTATTCGGCAAGCAGCGTTGCATGCTGGTTTTTCAGGTTCTGGATGAGCTCGTTTACCACCATCTGATTCAGGTTTACAGATTCACCCAGAAGAGTCTGCTGATATTTTGCCTCCTGGAGAATACGATTTGAGCGGGCTTTGGCCAGGGCGTCGTTTAACTCTTCAAGTTGCCGCATCGTCAGGTTCAGCTTCGGGTTCAACGAGACGATACCGATTTTTCGGGCAAACTCCTGGAGGCCCATCTCGGACTGTTCCAGTTTAATTTGAGCCGCCTCAATCTGTTTTTGAAGAAATTTGGAAGCATCCTGGGAACTTTTGAGCTTCGTGTCCATGAGCATGTTAATAAACTCATCCATGGAAGTGTTTGCCACTTCCGCAGAAAGAGCAGGAGAGCTTGCAACAAATGAAATCTCGATCAGTTCACTGTTACGAACCGGGCTGAC
Organism: Desulfocapsaceae bacterium; assembly: GCA_963675545.2. Classification (GTDB taxonomy): domain Bacteria; phylum Desulfobacterota; class Desulfobulbia; order Desulfobulbales; family Desulfocapsaceae; genus MADRE3. Next base: position 3,476,544 of record CAXXRX010000002.1, on the reverse strand, counting down.
GCTGAACTGTTTGGCAAATCGCCCCAGGGCCTGATCGACGATGATCTGGCTCTGGGCATCTTCAGTCAGCATATTGAAGGTGTCACTGTTTTCCTCGGGACGTATAAAAGACTTGATGGTATCAAAAAGGCCCTGTGCATGTACATCACCGGACGATGATGAACTGCTACGGCTGAAATCACTGTTGTTGGTCAGGTCCATCCGGTCAATAACCCTGGAGGCAAGCTGCTCACTCTGCATCAGCTTCACCTGGGTCTGCTGGAACTCCATCGTCTTCAAGGCGGACGTTTCAATATTCTCGAATTTTGTCAGGTTATTGGCTTGTGATGATACGCGTAGAACACCTTTTGCCTTGAAAAGAGGCGTCACGGTAAACGTGTAGATAGCAACCGCAGAAAAGCAGAGCAGCAGGCAGGCAAGGACGATATTTTTTCTCCTGATAATTGTATCCAGGAGGTCTTTGAGATCAATCTCGTCCTTGAATTCAGGCATGACCTCGCGCACCTCAGTGCTCGGGAGATAATTGCCACCCGATTCTCTGACCATCAATTGATGATCCATCTCGGCATTCATTCTCTGCTGTTCATTTTTCATACTATTTTAATATCTCAATAGTTTTCAGTTGAGTGATAATAATCATACATGGTCAGCCAGTTCTCTGTTATTTCGCGAACAGTGCAGCAAAAGCTGCTCTCCATCGGGCAGATTCCGAAGTGTCTCCCATTGGCTACTGGTCAGTGGAGCTCGAATTTCATGATCATGGGCATCACAGGCAATATGGTGCAGCAAACCATTATTCCAGAGATCCTGCGCAAAGGCTTTACAGGCGCTGCCAAAATATCCAAGCAGGCTGCCGGTATTAATCTGAGTACGAGCTCCTGCCAGAACCAGTTTCTGAATCAGATCAGGCCGTTGCCTGAACGTTTCAATCCGTTCCGGATGCGCGACAATCAGCCTGACTTCCTGTTCAAGCAAGTATATCAGGCTCTCATAGAGATCATCAACCACTCCATGAAACGGCGGTTCAACAAGGAAATAGCCGCTGTCACCAAGTGTTGAGAGCTGACCGGAGACAATGCGCTCAGCCATCCTCTGGTGATAAGCAATTTCCATTCCCGGCAGTATCAGCAGATCGATGTGCTCTGCATCAAGAACCGCCTGCACATCACTGATCAGCTGTACTATTGTTTCGCTATCGGCAGACCATGCGGTACCCGGCAGAAAATGCGAGGTAGCGAACAGCCTTCTGATGCCTGCACGCTCATAGGCTCGGGCCAGTTCGATACTGCCTGCCATATCCTTCGGGCCATCATCGATACCGGGAAGAATGTGCACATGGATATCGACAAAATCACCTAACAAAGCTGTCATTCTTACTGCTCCAGATCCTGGGAATTACGAACCTCAGCAGAAGTATCAGCACCTGGAGTCGTTTTCTCCAGGGATTCTAGGCTGGCGGTACAAAGTGCGAGCAGGGTCATCGCAAAAAAAACATTTGCCGGCAGCCGCCAGCCAAAATCAATAAGGCCATGAGCGAGAAAACCGATGATACCGCAAAACGCCGCCGTTGCCATGATCATTTTTGCCACCTGGGATTCACCCTGTGAGCGCAGAGCCATAATACGCCTCAGCAGATTCCACATGCCCGCCGCCAGCCAGCAGAAAAACAATGATGCAACCGGTATTCCAAGCTCTATCAGGAGTTCCAGGTATTCACTGTGTACCCTGTCATTATGCAGGTGTTCAGCAAATCCTTTGAGATAGACGGGAGACAGCAAGGTATATGAGCCAAGACCGATACCTGTCAGCCAGTGGTCAGCCGCCATCGGCAGGGAGGATATATAGAGATCAAGCCGTGCCCCCCTGGAAGCACCAATCGTATCAAAACGCGAAATGATTGTATCCATTCCCAGCATTGATGCATACCCACCTGTCAGCAGGATAAAAGCCAGCAGGGAAAGTAGCTTCGATTTCAGCGAAAACGGCATCAGAGTGATCAGGCAGAGGCCGACAAGCAGCATCGACAGAATGCCTCCCCTGGAGAGGGAGAACAGGACAGCGAGGATGATCATTATCGACAGGGCGATAAGAAGCAACGCCTGCGGTCGTGTTGACGAGACTTTCTGGAATATGTCCTTTGACTTTTTCCTGCCCTCGCTCAGTCTTCGTTTTCCCTTTCTGCCACTGAAAAACATGATCGCACCGGCAACCGCAATAGGCCAGATCATATTCAGAAGTGATGCATACTGATTTTTATAGATTATCGTCCCATAGGCCGCCCGACCACTCGTCACCTTGAGCCACAATATGCCGATACCGGGATTAACAAACTGCAGAAGACCATAGAGAGCCTCAATCACCCCGACAGCCATCAGGCAGTAGAACAAAACATAATATGAGCGTTCATCAGCTGTGATCACCTTTTTCAGGCTGTAATAATAAAAAAGCAGTGCCAGCACAAACAGCGCTTTAAACATGCCGGCAGTCCCATTTTCACTCAGGGAGACATAATTCTGTCCGGTACCTGCAAGTTCATTAACCATGTGTACCCGCTCTGCCCGCGACGGGGAGAGTATATCAACCAGCTCCAATGGCAGAGGGACAGCCTGGAAGAACAGATAACCAATCAGCAGGACAGGAAGAATCTGCCGGAAGGAGAGGTTTGCAAACAGCTCTTTGCTGTTAAGCAGCAGCCAGCCGCCAAGACAGACGAGAATAACAAAGACATAGCAGCCTAGCACCACAGGGTGTACTGCTCCGAAAACAAGCGGAACAGAAACAACAAGGCCATAGATGAGCCAGGATGCCGGCTTATGCAATAATAATGGAGACGTCTCCACGAGCTTCTCGACTGAAAGGACAGGGGAACAATTATTGCTCCGGATTTCTGAAATTGATTCCAGTACCCATAAAACCAAGCGTAAATCCCGTTCCGGAAAAGAATTTGCCTGATGAACTTGATTCAGCGAAAATAATATCCTGGTCCTGCAGTTCAAGACTGTCACCGAGGCCTGCCTGCAAATCGGTATAACTGAGGCTTACAACCTGCCGTTCAGCCCCACGGCCCATAAAACGGATGAGTTTGATCTTGTCATCATCTGCCCAACCGGCGAGTCCCCCGGCAAGCGTGATAGCCTCCGTGATTGTCATGTTGCCGGACAGCGGGTAAGTACCAGGTTTTCTGACAGCACCATCAACAAAACAATAACCGGACTCGGGAATAAAGATGACATCACCGCCCAGAATCGGGTGATTATAGGCCATATTGCCATTCTTTATCAAATCTTCCAGATCAACGACATAATTAGCCATTTCTCCGGTCTTCGGATCACTTCTGGTTATATAGGCCAGTGAACCGGCGTCATCTGCCAGTCCATCTCCGAGCGCCAGGACATCGAGTAGTTTCCTGCGCGAAATATAATCATAGGTTCCCGGTTCCTGGACCGCACCGACTATTGTTATCTGTTTGCTCATATGCTCCTTGATATAGACAGAGACATGCGGGTCGTGGAGGAAGTCTTTCCTGTAGAGATCTTCTATTTTCTGTTCAGCCTCTGCAGCTGTCAGGTTAAGGACATTCAGGTCGTCGAGCAGGGGAAGATTGATGTTGCCTCTTGAAGACACCCGAACCTCAGCATTGAGATCTTCAGACTCAAACACTTTAACAGCTATCAGATCACCTGCCCCGAGCAGGTAATCATTTCCCTCTATACCGATTTCCTGCATGGTCGGCATCGGGACATAAGTTTTCTGGTTCAGTTGATTATTAGTTTTCTCAGAATGTAATTCCTGGAAATGCTTAACGGTAGTCGTCTGCTTAAAGCGTTCCTCCTCAGCACAGCCGCTGATGACAAACAGGCTGGCAAGAACGACAAGAATAGTGAGAAAACTGGGAGAGTAACGGTATTTCATAAGTTTACGGCTGCGAGGTAATTAAAAGCAAAAAGGGTTATCTCAAGAAAACAAGATAACCCTTTTTTAACTGCAAGAGAAGTCTATTACGAACTCGGACTACGTGATGGTTTCTTTTTTGGCGGTGGCGGTGGCTGAGGTGGTGGCAAAGACACGACAGGGTCATCATCATTCTGATCATCAATAATCAGAATCGCACCCCCTAAAGCAGCAGCTCCGATTATCCAGGGAGCGACAGATGATCCCCCGGCAGATGCCGGTGCCTGGGCAAGAACGATCTTATGATTGGCATCTACCGTTTTCATGCCTTCGGAGGTGGCAAAAACCATGCGTCCCTCGGTAACACTGATCTCGGTGGCACCATCACTGTCAACGACTACGCTGCCTTTTACAACCGGTGAGCTTGAGGCGTTGTAGACAACCTCGGCTACGGTATAGCTGCCCTGAGGAGTGTAAAACTCGATTTTCCGGGCGTTGCTGTTGATAACATAATCAACGGTACCCTCTTTCACATAGAGTCTGAAGGTGTCGGTCTCATTATCAACGGCAATCGTCGACTTGTCTGCGGCTATTAACGAAATACCTTCGGACTTCAGCATGCATTTCCCGTCACAGACGAGCAGAGCTCCATCCTCTATCGGATTCTGACCGGACAGTTTGCTGACAAGCGTATTATCCTTGTACACGGAGATATTTCCATGACCGATACTGCCGCCGGCAAAGGCTACATTCATGGTCACTAGCGAGAGTGCTGCTGTCAGTGCAACGGCTCTGATAAATGTTTTCTTCATTCTCTCTCCTCACAATTTCTTGACGTTATGTACCTAAACTCAATTATCATCATAGTATAGCACACATTTCAGGTTATATCCATCCTGCATTGAATACACAAGATTTTTTATGCAATTTTAGTTCCAAAACCAAAATATACGAATAATTACCAATTTGTTATTCGTGGAAAAGATGCGGGAAGATATTTTTTAATGACCCACTTTAATCTCGAAAAGTTTCGGCCAGTGTTTGCCGGTAACATACAGCCGTTCATGTACCTCATCGTACATGATTCCGTTGAGTTCTTTGACCTTGGTTTCTGAATTCACAAGCGCTCTCAACCGGGAAAAATCTAGCCAGGCATCAACAACACCGTTTTCAGGGTTAATGATCGCAACGCTGTCAGATTGATAAATATTGGCAAACACCCTGCCTTCCACATATTCTAAATCGTTGATATTTCTCACGGGCTGAAAATTATCCATAACGGTTATCCGTTTATTTTCAGCAAGTGTCAACGGATCAAGGAAATAAAGCATCGCCGTGCCGTCGCTGGCAATCAGCTGTTCACCGTCATTGGTGATACCCCATCCTTCGCGCTTGTATTTCTGAGTTTTCAGCAGGGAAAGATCGTGCTTGTCGTAGATGAAAATCAGGTGGTTTTCCCAGCTCAGCTGATAGATTCTGTCATCCAGAACGGTGACACTTTCCGCGAAAATTTCCTTTGAATAATCAATTTGTACCTCAACCGTTCCTGTCTTATAATCAACCTTCCGAAGCGAAGAGAAGCCATACCTGCCGGTTGATTCATAAACAGTTCCATTATCCCATTCGAGTCCCTGGGTATAGGCGCCAGGATCATGAGGGTAACTGTTGGTGATTGCGTAGGAGAGCTGTCTTGATTGAGGACTGGATTTGTTATGGGGACAACCGGCAGACATGCTCAGAAAAAAGATGCAGAGCAGTACGCTGAGCAGAGTGCTCGTTCGGGTCTGTTTTTTCGGATCCATGATAACCAGACAATCGCAGTGAAGGGTTTACAACTACTGTAACCTTCAACGTTTAAACGAACAATGATAATAGCTGCAGGATACCAGCGGCAAATACGGGTAGCAGGCAGGGAGTGTCGTTTCCCCTGGGCCTCCACGAGGCCTGAACCTCCTTGCTACAGTGTGATATATCTTATTATTTCAATAACTTGATCAGTATTTTCTGCCCACGCCATGGCGGCGCTATCGACTTCCTTCAGGGGATGAATGATATTTTCTGCATGAAGGGTGATATAGGGTTTGCCCAGGGCTGCGCAATACCCCGCATCAAAGGCCGCGTTCCACTGTTTGTATTTATCCCCGAAACGGATAACTGCCAGATCACATGATTCAATCATGGTTCTGGTGCGGATGGCATTAACCTTGGCAGACTTGTGGTCTCTCCAGAACTGCTTTTCTTCGGCACCAAGGTGATCTCCGGCAGCATCGCTGGTCTCGTGATCGGTTACTGCGGAGGTGAAGGTGATGTCAAGCCCGAGGTTGCGGGCTCCTAACTGGATTTCGTTGCGCCACTCGGTGTGTATCTCACCCGAGAGATAAACGTGTAAACTCATAATTTATTCGACTGATTTTATCGTTTCACTTCGACTTTATCGCTGTCAAGCAACCTGTTTACCAGCGATTTTATATACGACAGGTGCTCCTCCATACGCTCCTTGGCAGCCTGAGGATCCTTGCTTTTGATTGCTTCAACGATTCTGCAATGCTGCCTGAAGATATTCTCGGCTTCATCATCGTAATAACAGAGCCCCACCGTCTCCTTGAGCAGGTCATAGATGGAAAACATCAGGTGCGTCTGGATTTTGTTATGGGTTGCCTCGGCAATCAACAGATGAAAGTTGGCATCCTCTTTGTTCAGGGTATCTTCTTCCTGAAGCATGATTCTCATCTTTTCGATGCAATTATCCAGCTGGGCAATATCTTCCTCATCGGCACGCTCGGCAGCAAGTGCAGCGTTGGCGGTCTCGATAATCGCCCGGGCATCCACCAGTTCAAGAGAGGTCTTGATATCCTCTTTCAGCAGGTGCCGCAGCGGCTCCGTGATATTGCTTGGCACCAGGGATTTAACCCGTGTCCTCTGGCGCTGGGAAACCTGTATAAAACCCATTATCGACAACATGTTCAGGGCTTCCCGGAGTGTCGGCCGGCTGACGTTGAAAACTTTCATCAGCTCACGCTCAGGAGGCAGCGCATCGCCGGGCTTGAGCTTCCCGCTGGCAATAAGGGTCTTCACCTGGTCGACAATCTGGGATGATACCTTTTTTTGTTCAATCGCTCGAAAAACGTGATCTTCCATAAGCACGTGTCAATCTAGGTTAAATTTTAGCCGGGCAAGAATCACAAACCATGCGTTAAAAAATTCAATACCGACCCGGCAGAACAAACCGGGTCGGTATATAAAAAAACTACTCATTTACTGGAAGCTTCCAGCAGATCTGTTCAAGCTTAGACCCCGATTCCATGATCAGCCATTTTTTTCAGGAGCTGATAACGATCGCTGACTTCCTCATCAATCTTGGCCCTGAGTCGCCGTGACTCCTCGGGATTGCTCTTCTCCAGCGAAGCAAAACGGTTTTCGGAGGAAAGAAACTCCTGCAGGCTGCCATCCGGCTCCTTGCTGTCGAGGATAAACGGGTTCTTGCCCTCTGCTATCAGCGCCGGATTGTAGCGGAACGTCGACCAGAATCCACTGTCCACAGCCAGTTTGGCTTCCAGCTGGGTCTTGCCCATACCTTTGCGGATACCATGTGCAATACACGGCGCATAACAGATTATCAGCGATGGTCCGGGGTATTTTTCCGCTTCGGTGAAAGCCTTGAGTACCTGCTGCTTGTTGGCACCCATGGAAATCGAGGCAACATACGCATGTCCATAGGTGATGATCATGCGGGCAAGGTCTTTCTTTGTAATCTTCTTGCCGGAAGCCGCATACTTGGCAATCGCCCCGGTGGGGGTGGCCTTTGAAGACTGTCCGCCGGTATTGGAGTAGACTTCGGTATCCATTACCAGGATATTGATGTCATCACCGGAAGCCATGACATGGTCAAGACCACTGTAGCCGATATCGTAGGCCCAGCCGTCGCCGCCGACAATCCAGTGCGACTTTTTAGTAAACAGTTCCGGAAAGCGGGCGATATCCTTGAGCAACTCATTATCGCCGCAGTCTTTCAGCAGCGCTTTGATCCTGTCGCCTGCTTCCTTTGATTTATCCGCGTCATTCATACCGCCAAGCCAGGCGGTAAAAGCGTCTTTCAACTCTGTGGAAATCCCGGAATCCAAAGCCTTCTGGACTTTCGAAGCAAGGGCATTTCGCCTGGTGTTATAGGCAAGCATCATGCCATAGCCATACTCGGCAGCATCCTCAAAGAGAGAACTTGCCCAGCCCGGCCCATGACCGTCTTTATTGGCAGCATAAGGCGAAGATGGTGCGGAACCACCCCAGATAGAGCTGCAGCCGGTGGCGTTGGCAATCGTCATTCGCTCGCCGAAGAGCTGGGTGAGCACCTTTACATACGGGGTTTCACCGCAGCCGGCACAGGCACCCGAGAACTCGAGCAGCGGCTGAAAAAGCTGACTTCCCTTGATTGACTCACGAGACATCAGGTCTGTTTTAAAGGGAACCGTCAGCGAGAACTCATGGTTCGGCACTTCGCGTTCCGTCTGCGAGGCGGTTGGTTTCATGACCAGTGCCTTGTTCTTTGCCGGACAGATATCCTCGCAGTTACCGCATCCCTGGCAGTCAAGGGCGTTGACCTGCATCCTGAAGTGGTAGCCTTTCAGCGCCTTGCCGATGGCCGGAATGGTCTCAAAGGTCTCAGGGGCACCGGCCAGTTCTTCATCTGTTGCCAGGATCGGGATAATCGCCGCATGCGGACAGACAAATGAACACTGGTTACACTGGATACACTCGGCAGCAATCCACTCAGGAACGGTCACTGCAACACCGCGTTTCTCATAGCGTGCGGTTGAGGTAGGAAAGGTGCCGTCAACCGTAAAGGCACTTACCGGCAGTTCATCACCTTTCAGTGCCTGGATCGGCCGCATGACATTGTCCACATAATCCGTTGTTTTCGCTTTTACAGAAATCCCGCCGGAGGCCTGTCCCCAGGAATCGGGGATTTCGATTTCCACGAGATTTTCCAGCGTATTATCCACCGCATTGATATTCATATCAACGATGTGGTCACCTTTCTTGCCGTAGGTTTTCTTGATGTCGGCTTTCAGCAGTTCAATCGCTTTTTCGAACGGCAGAACGTTTGCCAGTTTGAAAAAGCAGGTCTGCATGATCATGTTGATCCTGGTGCCCAGGCCGACGCTTGCAGCAATCTTGATAGCGTCAACGTTAAAGAATTTAAGCTTTTTCTCATAAATTGTCCTGCGCATGTCACCGGGCAGCTTCTCGTTCATTTCCTCGGCTGTCCACGGCGAGTTGAGCAGGAAGGTTCCGCCTTCCTTGATGTTTTCAAGGACATCATAAATGTCGACATACGTCGGATTGTGACAGGCGACAAAATCAGCCTCGTTGATCAGGTAGGTGGACTTGATCGGCACATCGCCAAAACGCAGATGGGAAATGGTGATTCCACCGGACTTTTTCGAGTCATAGGCAAAGTAGCCCTGTGCGTATTTTTCCGTATTGTCGCCGATGATCTTGATCGCACTCTGGTTGGCGCCAACCGTACCGTCTGAGCCAAGGCCCCAGAACTTCGCCCGGACGTTGCCTTTCGGCTCGGCGCTGAATCCAGGTTTTACCTCAAGTGAAGTATTGGTTACATCGTCAACGATACCGACGGTAAAATGGTTCTTCGGCTCGGCTGCAGTCATGTTGTCGTAAACAGCCTTGACCATTGGTGGGTTGAATTCCTTGGAGCTGAGGCCATAACGCCCGCCGAGTATACGGGGAGGAGTAACACCTTTATCGATATAGGCGGCACAGACATCGGTGTAAAGCGGCTCACCGATTGAGCCCGGTTCTTTGGTCCTGTCAAGAACGGTCAAATATTTTGTGCTTTCCGGGATAGCTGCGAGAAATGCATCGGTAGCAAACGGCCGGTAAAGTCTGACTTTGACAAGTCCCACTTTTTCACCCATGGCCATCAATGCCTCGACGGATTCTTCAATCGCTTCACAGCCTGAACCCATGGCGACAATAACTTTTTCTGCCTGCGGGTCACCGACATAATCAAAAAGATTGTAGTGACGCCCGGTCAGCTCACCCACTTTTTTCATGTTTTTTTCCACAATAGCAGGCGTGGCCAGGTAGTACTTGTTGCAGGCTTCACGGCTCTGGAAGTAGATATCAGGGTTCTGGGCAGTCCCCCTGGTATTGGGTTTTTCAGGGTTTATCGCCAGTTTTTTGAATTCATGATAGGCATCCCAGTTATAAAGAGATGCCATGTCTTCATAACTGATCACCTCAATTTTCTGGATTTCGTGCGAGGTCCTGAAACCATCATAAAAGTGCAGAAACGGTACCCTGGCTTCAATCGTTGACAGGTGGGCGACAAGGGCAAGATCCATGGTTTCCTGGACCGAGTTGGCGGCAAGGAGGGCAAAACCAGTCTGCCTGGTAGCCATGACGTCCGCCTGGTCACCAAAGATTGATAACGCATGGGCTGACAGGGAGCGCGCCGTTACGTGGAAAACGCAGGGCAGCAGTTCACCGGCAATCTTGTACATGTTCGGAATTTTCAGCAGCAGTCCCTGAGAAGCGGTAAAGGTCGAGGTAACGGCACCGCCGACAAGAGAGCCGTGAACAGCACCGGCAGCTCCTGCCTCGGATTGCATCTGTTTGATATTCAGGAGTTCCCCGTGAATATTTTTTCGTCCGGCAACAGCCCACGAATCAGCAATTTCTCCAAGCGGGCTTGAAGGAGTAATCGGATAGATGGTCGCGACTTCACTCATACCGTAAGCGACGTGAGTAGCGGCGGTATTACCATCAATTGTCTGCATTGTACTCTTCATGAATTCACCTCAAATAAAAGTGGTTGTGTTCTCTAAGCCCGGTGGGACGGTGTTCTGAGCTTTTCTGAATTCTTCCGTATGTGCTCCCTGAGCAAGAAAATCCTTGAAAGCAGCAGAAACCGGCCGTCCTGTTCCGCAAGCTACGCAACGTAAAAATACTAAAAATAAAAGTAAAATCTCCATTCGTACATGTGCCGCACCGGAGAATTTCCGGTTTTTCTCATATTACCAGCACATTACAGGAGCAAGGGTACGTCCTTCACTTGCCCTGATCAGACGAAATCAACATAGTCCAGCACCTGGCCTGACCATGCGCCCACTAGGTATATTCAATATTGACTAATTGATCAAGCTCGTTGGATTGAACCAACAACGTAAAAAATTGATCATAAGTATAAGGCAACTTGAAAAACAACTATTCCCTTATGTTACCCCCGGTTCCTGGCGCACTTTAACAATACACCATGATCCGGCCACTATAACTCATGGTCGGATCATGGTGAGCTGAGTAATTCTCAGGCAGGCTGGGTAACTTCCTGTGCGTGGGCAATAATCTCCGAGATATGGAAAACCTTTGTCTTAAGCCCGTGCCGCCTGATACCGAAGGCCAGCTGAATCATGCAGGCAGGGCAGGATGTGACTAGAATATCGGCATTGGTTTTTTCGAGATTTTTCATCTTCCTGTCAAGCACTTTCTGTGACAGGTCATAGTGAGTAAGCGCGTAGGAGCCTGCTCCACCGCAACACCAGTCAGCTTCTGCCATTTCCACAAACTCGACGTTCGGCATTTTTTTCAGGATTTCCCGGCCTTCACTTTTTATGCCCTGGCCACGAACCGCATGACAGGGATCATGGTAGGTCATGATAACCGGTTTTTCGGAAACGCCTCCGGCAGCACCGGCCTTCTGCTGTTTAGCAGCTCCATGGGGATCATAGTAGGCCCCAACAGCCTCGCCCTGGCTTCCGGCCGCACTCTTTTCCTCGCCGCGTGTTGCCAGAAACTCAACGACATCCTTGAAAAGAACAGCTATTTTTTCAACACGTGCCAGGTTTTCCGGATCATCCTTGAAGATTTTTTTGTATTCTTTCAGAAATGAGGCGCAGCTGGAGCAATCGGTTATGATCACATCCACATCCGCCTCTTCAAAAACCGTGAGATTCTTCAGGGCCAGTTTCCTGGTGTTCTCCAGGTCTCCATACGACCATGGCGGCAGCCCGCAGCAGCAGTTATTCAGAATGGTGACAGATTTACCAATTTTCTTCAGTTCTTCAAAGGTCGCGGTACCGGCTTTTACCTGGATCACGTCAACGCCGCAGCCGACAAAATAGCCGATTTTCAATTTCTCGCCCTGCCCCTGGTATATTCCCGGTTTGGTTTTTCCCCGGAATGATTCGGTGGGCAGTTTTTCAACAATCCCTTCTGCTTTTGGCAGGTCCCGGCCAAAAATCCGCAACAGCCCAAGGGCGTTGGCCAGCTTGGAGGCTCCGGAATTCTTGCCCAGTGCGGCTGCCCGGGCCGCAAGGTGCAGCCGCTTCGGATAGGGAAGCAGGTGTTCAAAGAGCAAACGATGAGCAGGTTTCTTGCCGACATTTTCAAAATATTCCGACCGCGCATTGAGTACCAGGTCGGCAGTCGGTACGGCGCCAAAACAGTTTGTCGTACAGGCACCGCATCCAAGGCAGGTGAAAAGCGGGTCTTCCAGCTCCTCGTTCCACTCAACCCGTTTCTCGATGATTCCTCTCAACAGCGCCAGTCGTCCCCGCGCCACCCCTGATTCATGCCCGGTTGCCCTGAAAATAGGACAGGCAACGTGGCAGAACCCACATTTATTGCATTTGGCTATCGCATCATAATTTGCAGACACAGTCATAATCTCAAACCTCTTATTTGTTAGCGCTCTCAGAGCTTAATTTGTTCAAACGGATCACCACCATCTATCTCACACTCTTCCGGGCATTGCCCCCGGAGAGAATAATCCTTTGGGATCAAGAGCCGCTTTGATTTTATGACTGAGCTTCCATTCCGCCCGTCCTGAACCGAATACATCATTATTTTTTCGAAAATCAGCAGGGGCTTTGAGCAGTTTACCGTGTCCCTGGTATTTTCGGAACCCGCTATCCATTTCTTTCCACTGTTTTCCGTCAAGATTCTCAAACCCGCACAGAATTCGACCACAGGCAAAATCAACCAGGACAGCAGACGGCTCAACGATTTTAGCAATATCCTCGGTAAGCGCTTTGACATCGGCAATGGCAGTATCTGCCTCACCGACATACGGCGCTTTCCAGATTTCGCCGAAGACATCTGTAAACGGCCCTTCTATGACCGGGTAGTCTGCCTTGTCAAGATCAGCAAGACCATGGTCTTGCATCTTCTGGTTGCAGCGCTCAATCTGGTGATCAACCACTTTTCCGATGCCCTCGAAACCGATCATGAGTTTCCAGGAACCGCTCTCGGGGACCGCTGAGACAAAAATCGGCAGCAGATTTGAATTGATAACAGACAATGCCGCTGCAGAACAGTCTGCAAGACTGCCACGGCCGAATGTCATCATGCAGGCCTCGGGCCGGGTCGCCACCCGCCAGCTCGCCTCGGTGATAAAGCCGAGCGTTCCGGCAGAACCGGTCAGCAGCCGGGTCATATCATAGCCGGCCACATTTTTTACCACTTTACCGCCGGCAGTGACCATGCTTCCGGTGCTGTCGATATACTGGAGTCCCAGCAGGTAATCCCGCGGGGCTCCGAGTGCTGCCCGCTCAGGACCGACGGCAGCCATGGCAATAATACTTCCGGTCGTGGAGGCAGTATTGAAAAACGGCGGCCGGATAGGCAGCCACTGGTTGTTTTCTCCAAGTTTTTCCTGCAGTGCGGCAAGGCTCATTCCGGAACCCACGGTGATGAACTGGTTATCGGCATCATACTCGATGACCTCGTTCATCTTCAGGCTGTCGATAACGACGGTTGCCGACGTTTCACTGTTGCCGAAACCGTTGAAGGTACCGCTGCCCGACGGCCTGAGCGGTGTTTTCTCCTCGGCAGCCTTCTTGATTGCCGCAATCGCCTCACTGACACCTGCGGCAGTAGCACCGCCCGGTCGCTGCAGTATTGTCGGTTTACTGTCGGGCAAGCGTGTCTGGCCGTTAGGCGGAACCGGAATAATCTTCCCCGGATTCATCAGATTTTTAGGATCCAGCGCCAGCTTGACATCCTGCTGGGTGTTGAGGTCATGCCCTGAAAACGTCATCGACATGGCCTCCTGCTTTTCGTGGCCGATACCATGTTCACCCGAGATCGCCCCGCCAAGCTCCGCACATACCGCCATGATATCCCAACCGGCCTTGTGCACCTGGGTAACTTCCTCTTCATTGCGGGAATCAAACATCAACAGCGGGTGCAGGTTGCCGTCACCTGCATGAAAGACATTGCCAACCGGACAGCCGTACTTCTCGGAGATCGCCTTTACTTTCTCCAGTGCTTCCGGAAGCCGTGTCCGCGGCACGCAGCCGTCATTTACCAGGTAATTGGGTGAGAGGTTGCATATCGCCCCGAACGCTCCACGCCGCCCTTTCCAGAGGAGATTGCGCTCATCCTGGTTTTTGGCAACCCGTACTTCGCGGCAGCCGGTATCCATGCATATCTTCTCTATTATCTCAGCTTGTTCCTTCAGGCCGAGAATCATGCCTTCCACTTCGATGATCAGAACCGCCGCAGCATCAGTCGGGTATCCGCAGGAACCGCCTTTCTCAACCGCCTGGATAATGGTGTTATCCATCATTTCCAGGGTATTCGGCACAATACCGGTACTGATTATTTCTTTAACCGTGTTGGCGGCGTCGGGAATATTATCATAGATAGCCAGCATGGTTATCACGGACTCGGTCATCGGCGTCACCCGTACGGTAATTTCGGTAACAATACCGATACACCCTTCACTGCCGACAACGAGACCGCGCAGATCATAGCCGGACGGGTCAAGTGCAGGACCACCGATTTCGACAATTTCTCCATCGGCCATGACCATCTGCATGCCGAGAATATGGTTCGAGGTTACCCCGTATTTCAGGCAGCGGGGACCGCCTGAATTCTCACCGACATTTCCACCGATCGTGGAAACCTTCTGGCTGGCGGGATCAGGTGCGTAGAAAGCGCCGAGCGGTGCCAGTGCTTCCTGCAGCTCAAGATTGGTAACACCGGTCTGCACCACCGCATACCTGCTTTCCGGGTAAATTCCGAGAATCTGGTCAAGGCGGGAAAGGCTGATCACCAAGCCATCACTGATAATGGTCCCACCGGATAGATTTGTGGCAAAGCCACGGGCTACGGACGGCACGCCTGCTTCATGCGCGGCCTTGAGCACCCCGGAAACTTCTTCGGTATTGGCCGGAAAAACGATAAGACCCGGCCGGCCGGTTACCAGCGAAGCATCATATGAATAAAGCTCTATGTCCGCCCCTGTCTTCGTTACATAGGAAGCACCAACTATCTCTTCCATTTTCTTTACAAAATTTTCTGTAATCATCTGGCTCCTCCAACAACTCGTGGACTTTGTTATTTCTTCACACTGGTGCGTTTATTTGTCTTGAACACGGTTTCTGTAGTAAATTGCCTATACTGCATATATTTTAATTTTTTATCCATGAAACGGCGACGAAGGCGCCGGTATCTTTCATATTTTTCATCCCCTGTCGTTCGCAGTTTTCAGCGCTGACAGGATCATCATCTTTTTGAAAATGAATTGCGGTCTTGAAACGCGAACCCTCCGGTGCAACACGGAGCAGTTCAGTGGGCGAGCGAAAGGTCATTGATTGAAAAAGCTGGTGGCCGCCTTCGGCCTTCTTCTTTCTCCGCTCCGCCCAGGGGCTGAGGCTGTTTAACGTGGTAAGTACTATTTTTGCACCGCTGCGGGCAACACGGTTGAGCTCGTCCACAGCACGCTGTGCGTCGGTCACAAATTCAATCGCGGTCATCGAGTAGACCTTGTCAAAGCAGCCGTCTGAAAAAGGCAGGGAGGTCATATTGCCGGCTACGGCAACAAACGATTGTTCAGGTATTTTTCTGGTTGCCTGCCACAACATGGGAAACGATATGTCCAGGCCGACGATTCGTGCCCCGCAGTCCAGCACAGCCTGAGTGAACACACCTGTACCGCAGCCGACATCAAGGATACAGTCATTTTTTTGAGGTTCCAGCAAGTCGAGAAGCAGGTCGAGCTCGTACTTTTTCACAAGCGAGCCGATCGGAGTGGTGAACCAGCTGTCGTAACGCTCGGGCCACTGGTCAAAAAGTTCTTTTCCAGCTTCCTGCTCAGCCATCACCCTGTCTCTCCATGGAGCAACAACAAACCGAGTTCATCGAGACAACAGGATATACAGAACGGCTCATCTTGTTGTCAACGACTGCTTACCGAACCGATCTTGCCGGCAAGCGTTGCATCTTTGTCTCTTCGGTCATCAACCTTCAACTCGATCAGCACCCGCCGGGCACCTTCTTCGAGCTGAGCATCCCGGATTTTTGTAACCAGCTCAAACAGATCCTGGAGCTCCGGTACTTCTATAGCGGTAGACAAGCCGCCAACCTGGTATTTATAGCCCGAATCTTCTATTATCTTGACGCCTTTTTTTACATAACGTCCCAGGCTGACACCTTCTCCTACCGGGTAAACTGACAATTGTGCAAGAATCATAATGTCTTCCAAAAACAAAGGCAGAAAACGGGATTACCGGCCATAACTCAGGTAAGCGCCGGTAATCCCGTAGGTATTGCCTTATTTCTTTGCTTTCTCTTCTACTGCTTTAATTTCAGCCACGGTCCTGAGAATCTGCATGGCATTCTCGTACACCGGGGTATCCACCATTTTACCGAGATAGGTTACCGCTGCACTGCCTTTGGCAATACCTTCTTCCTCGAAAACCTTTTTCACGCCTTCGGCCCACTCGACACTTTCCGCTGACGGTGTGTAAATCTCATGAGACGGCTCAATCTGGCCCGGGTGAATAAGCATTCTGCCTTCATAACCCATCTGGGCGCCTTCCTTTGTGCTCTTCTTGTAACCTTCTTCATCCTTGAAGGCAACAAACGGACAATCGATGGCAACACAACCGGCGGCGCGCGCGGCGACAGCAGTGTGGTAGCGGGCATACAGCTGCTCGACACCCTCTGAGGTAAGTGTAACCCTCATGTCTTTGGTATAATCAACCGCACCAAAAATCAGTGAATTAACACGTGGGCTTGCTGTTGCTGCCTCATAGGCATTGATAACGCCCTTGGCGGTCTCGATCAGCAGCTGGATCGCCACAGATCCTACTTCCATCCCTCTGCGCTGCTCGAGCTCTTCCAGTTTCCAGGCGAGCCGCTGGACATTTTCGGCGCTCCCGCACTTGGCCAGGCAAACACCGTCAAGACCCGGATAAACGATGGCCTCAAGGTCATCATTGGTCATTTCGGTTTCCCAGTTATTAATCCTGACATACAGATAAGGCGCAGCCTGTCCTGCACGTTCTTTGTCCAGGTAAGCCTTGATATTTTTTCTACCGGTCACTTTTTCCGCCGGCGGTACGGAATCTTCCAGATCAAGTGTTACGACGTCGGCGGGAATTGTCGGAGCCTTGCCAACCATCTTATCATTGTTACTCGGTACATAGAATACTGATCTCATTACAGCCATGATACATCCTCCAGTTTAAAATTAGATTTGATAGCGTCGTAAAAACCCTCCATATGCGTCGTTGCTACAAAAATTCTATCATCACGACGTACTGGAGTACGCCGAAATAATAAAATTTTTTAGGCGCCTAGCCTATGAATATTTTTACTTAGCCATCGTTTATTGGACTTTTTACAAGTTCATTAGATTCCAATAAGTTCTTTGATTTTCGGTGCAATTTCTTCGGGACTGTCAACCACGTACGCGCCGGCCTCGGTCAGGGCCTTCATCTTGCCCTGGGCCGTGCCACGTCCTTTCTCAACAATACTACTGGCATGAGAAAACCTCATACCCTCAGGCGCCCAGGCACCTGCGATAAATACAACCAGTGGTTTGGTAAACTCTTTATTGGCAACACACTCGGCAGCCTCTTCCTCGAGCGTCCCGCCGATCTCACCAAACACTGCTACTGCTTTTGTCTGATCGTCTTTCTCAAAGTTCTTGAGCACATCGGCCATGGTCAATCCCAGAACCGGCTCCGTGCCAATATGCAAGGCGGTGCTGATACCAAGACCTGCAACTTTCAGCGCCCACGGAACGGTTCCCGACTGGCCGCCGCTGCGTGAGATAACCCCTATCGGGCCCGGCTCAAACAGCATGCTCGCCCAGTCGACACTGCCGCCAAGCCAGCCGACAACAGCTTTGCCCGGGCTGATCATGCCAAGGCTCCCCGGCCCCAGAAGTTTGACGTCATTTTTCCTGGCATAGGATACCATATCGATGACGTCATGTATCGGAATTCGTTCAACCGGAGAACAGACGAACTTGATCCCGGCGTCAATCGCTTCATAGACGGCGCCTTTCAATGCAGGGCCGGGAATGAAGGTAACCGATGCGTCGATCATTCCGTGATGTCTGATTGCCTCTTTAACCGTGTCATAGACGGGAATACCGTGAACTTCGGTCCCGCCTTTGCCCGGTGTTACGCCGGCAACCACCTTTGTTCCATAGTCCTGCATGTACTTGGTACGAAGAGAACCTTCCCGCCCGGTCATGCCCTGGACAACTACCGTTGTATTTTCATCGATTATTATAGACATATCTTCCCCTATCAGTCTGTACCATGCTTTGCTCTGTATTCCGCCAATCCCTTTGTAGGGGCCTCAATCGTGATTGCTGAGTTGCCCCTGAACCAGCAGGCATATTCACAGGCGAGACATTCGGTTCCTTTTCTGGCAAGTTCTTCCGCTGTGCCTTCGACAGCAGGCTTGCCATCCTTGAGAATCAGGATTCCCCTGCTGTAGGTTTTGCACGCTTCAACACAGGCATGGGTTTCACAGCCTTCACATTTTTCTTCATCGATGATTATTTTTATCGTTCTTTCAGAAAATTCCATATGTATCTCCCCTCTAGGCTGCGGCCTGTTCTTTACGATACTCTTCCACCAGAGCCTTGACTCTGCCACCTATATATTTAGCATCGTAAACATGCTCTCGGTCATATATCTCTACCCGGGTCCCCATGTCGGCAAGACCTTGTTTCAAGATCTCCTGAGATTCCTTTTCCTTGTTGCCGCAAAGCAGCAGGACAACGGGAAATCCCGGACGCTTGGGCAGCTCTTCCCTGAGTGCTTTGACGATCCCATGAGCATGATGCCACTGCTCCTGGTTAGCCATCATGAAACCTGAAAGGAAATAGCCCTCGATACCGGGCTGGGACATGATCAGCTTGACGGTGCGATAGACTTTTGAAGCTGTCGGGTTACCGCTGGTATCAGCATAATCGGCAACCTTCAGGCCGACCTTGTTCAGGGCGTCCATCCCGAGCATCGCCGCGCCGCCGCCAATGCCGTGGTAGCCGACATAGCCACCCTTGGAAACCTCTTCAGGAGAGGCCATTTCAGCAATATAGCTTGTCCCTCTGAAATCACTTGCTTCAAAGGACCAGCCGATAAGGTCAAGGTCGGTAGGCTCTTTGAGAAATTCCCGGCCGATCTTGATGTTGAACTCGGGATGCCTGAAGACCGCCTGGTCATCGGCTTCCATTCGGCAGTCAGCCGCATAGACCTTTCCATCTTCGGTCAGGACAAGCGGATTGATTTCCAGTGCTCGACAGTCTTTTGCCCTGAAAACGTTGTAGAGTTTCAACACCACATCGGCAAGCGGCCTGACCGCAGCACCCTTGACACCCATGGAAACCACCATGTCAAGCGTATCGTGCATCATAAGGCCCTTGATTACATCGACATTAAGGGTTGCGATCCGGTCCTCGGGTACCGACTCGATATCCATCCCACCTTCAGGGCTGAACATCAGTACCGGGCCCCGTACTTCCTGGGCTGAATTTATGATCAGTCCGGCATAGAATTCCTGGGCTATGGCGAGTTGCTCTTCAACGAGCACCTGCTTGACCAGCAGCCCTTTGATCTCCATTCCGAGGATCTGTTGTGCGGCTTCCTTTGCCTCTTCAGGTGTAGCCGCCAGCTTGACACCACCTGCTTTTCCTCGTCCGCCTGCCAGCACCTGTGCCTTGACGACAACCGGCCTGGCTATTTTCCTGGCTGCTTCCTCGGCCTCTTCCGGTGTTGAAACTACAACACCCTCAGGAACCGGGATGGCGGCTTCTTTAAAAAACTCTTTTCCGCGGTACTCTAGAAATTTTGCCATCTTTCCTCCGTAATCACTATTCTCTCAATTAGAAGTCTGTCCCCATCCCCTGCCTTTACCAGCTCACCTGATAAACGGGGTGGGCGTTATTGGCTCTCAGACCAAATATTCCCTGGTAAGACCAGTTTAAAATGTCACGCTGAGCGGCTATTGTCAAGGATTTTCAAACCAGGTTTTTCGTTTTTTTAAAATAGACATATGCACACGTAAGCGGCTCCCGTGATATAGACCGCTTCACGCCTCTGAACTTTTTTTAGCGCAGGCGGTTCAGGCAAACAAATGTCAGGAACCATCTGTAGTTTCACATTCTTTCAGACAGCAGACAACTCGATGAAAAACTCCCCCCAGGCTCTCAGTCTAGCCCTTCGGCTGAATTTCTTTGATGACGACCGATAGCTCAGAAGCCCTGCTAGCTATTACAATCATAATAATTATGATACCGATAAGCTGTACTGATATTTTCACAAAGCGGTCCATAGCGTCAGTCCTGCAACCGAACGCAACCACGGCAGTGACACCAACCGGGCTGGCCTGATTGTCAAAGGAAAAGAAGCTGCTGCGAGTTCAGGTCCTCATTGGACAAAGATTCAAAGTTTCAGCGTTACCAGGACTTCCATTTGAATCTACAATATATCCGGAGAAAGCAAAAGACTCCAAAAACATTTGACAGGCCGTCTGAAAAGTTTTAATTAAATGTACTCTGGTTTGACCAGATTATGAAGTGATGCTCCCAGCACTGCTTCATACCACTGGGTACCTGATAATCTTTGCTGGTTAGTGTGACCGCTTCGTGACAGGATAATCATCTGTACATATCAGGTACAGCGTTCTCTGAAGTTGATGTCAAGCAGCAGGATTAGAAGTTTTTTTTAAGATCACGATGTGGCGAACATTTAAACCACGTCCTGAATTGTCCGGAGTTTCAACAAACAACCTGATCGACACCTGATTGATTGAGTTGTTGAAAATCACCAACACCTTAGTAGAGGAGTGAAATTATGCAGGAACAAGGACGGAAAAAAAACGAAGTAAACATTGAATCCAAAAGCAACGGTCGTCGGAAGTTTTTGAAAACTGCCGCTGCCGCAGGTGCTGCAGTCGCCGCAAGCACGGCTGTCGGCCCCTTTATCCAGACAGCAAAAGCAAAAACAACAGTATGGAAAATGCAAACCGTATGGGATGCCGGAACAAGCGGTTACACACTGTTTGAAGAATGGTGCAACAGCATGAAAGAAAAGTCTGGCGGAGAGCTTGAGATCAAGCCGTTCCCGGCAAAATCCGTTGCAGCCGACAACAACGCCTTGTTTGAGGCGGTTAAAACCGGTGTCCTCCAGGGAATGATGCCTTTTACTCTCTACTGGGCCGGTAAAATCCCCGCCTCAGTTTTTCTCTCCTCATATCCGGTCGGACCAGATCAGCCAGCTCAGTGGGATATCATGTTCGACGCACTCGGTATGAAAGAGATGGCGCGAAAGATATACGAAAAGCATGGATTGTTCTACGTATCACACATCCATCACGATGCCAACATCATTCACTCCAAAAAGCCGGTTAACTCTGTTGCCGACTTCCAGGGCATGAAACTCCGTGTTCCAGGAGGCATGGTTGCCGAGGTATTCCAGTCATTTGGTGCTTCCACCGTATCCCTTCCCGGTTCCGATATCTTTCCGGCGCTTGAGAAAGGTACCATCGACGCCGCCGATTATGTAGGGCCTGCAGTTAACTGGGATCTCGGTTTTGCCCAGGTCACCAAATATATCCTTTTCGGCCCTCCAGGCCTGATGTCAATCTATCAGCCGGTTGACCTGATGGAGATTACCTGCAACATTGGAGCATGGAAACGACTTTCTCCCGAGATGCAGAAACTCTTTGAAGAGCAGGTCAAAGTGCTCTCTTATGAGCATTACATTGGTATCCAGAAACGCAATGTTGATGCGCTTGCCAAGTTCAAGGAAGCCGGCTGCATCGTCAATCGCATGAGCTCCGACGATGTCACTGCTTTTCGTCAGAAGGCCATCCCGATCTGGTTCAACTGGGCCAAGAAGAGTCCGGAAGCGGCGGAAGTACTCAAACTGCAGCTCGACTTTATGCTCAACGACCTGATGGGATATATCACCCCTGAAGATATCAAGGGGTATTCCCTGTAACCTGTCGACACGATAGTTACAGCATTTTCTGATAAAAACGGAGGTCTTTTGACCTCCGTTTTTTATACCTGATTCATAGGAATGGAGCTTTACGATAATGAACGGAGAACAGATAGATTTTGGTTTTGTACTGCCCCACTGGTTTTATTGGGGCTGGCTGGCACTGATGCCCATAGCCATGATAATAATTTGTTATTATCTCGAAAGAAAACAGTTTGAAATAGACGGTACCCGTCCACAAAGCAGTTCACAGACAGAGTTGGAAGTCTCAGACAATGCCATTATAAGAGCCTTCGACTGGATATCCGAACACACCGGCCAGTTTGTCGCCTTCTGGACCATCACCGCCGTCTTCTTTTATGCCTTTGAGGTTATTTGCCGATATATTTTCAACAAGCCGACCATATGGGTTCATGAATCATCCTTTCTGCTCTTCGGCATGCAGTACCTGCTCGCCGGAGCTTATGCGTATCTTTACGGCTCCCACGTTGCGGTAGATATCATTTACAACAAGTTCCCCAAGCGCGGCCAGCACGGTCTTGACATTTTCACTTCTGTGTTTTCCTTTATTTTCTTTATTGTTCTGATGGGAACGTCCTATGGATTCATGATGGATTCCATCGGCATGCGGGAACGTACCATGGAAACCTGGCAGATCCAGTATTATCCGGTCAAGGCAATGATGCTTGTCGGCGGCATACTGATTACCCTTGCGGCCATTTCAAAGCTGTACAAGGATATCAAACGGTTCAATCAACTTGGCAGGAGTGCGTAATCATGGATGCTGCAATAAACACCAATACTGAAAAAAGGCCATACAAGAAAGGGGGCCTGTTCTGGAGTGTTGTCGTCTATGGCGCCACCATTATCCTGGGATTGGCTGTCCTGGTCGAGATGATAAACATCTTCTTTTATGACCCCTACGGAGACGACTACTTTCTTTTCAGAACCGCCGGAATACTTGCCGGTTATGAGATTTCCACGCTGACCTGGTACATGTTCGGAAGCCTTGTTGTCTTCCTGATGGCCGGACTGCCTCTGGCCTTTGTAACCGGTGGTCTCGGCTGTGTCTTCATTTATCTGGTCGGTGACCAGGCGATGCTCAACATCCTGCCGAGCCGTATTTTCCCGATGATGACCAACTCCGACCTCTCCGCCATCCCGCTGTTTATCTTCATGGCGGCCATGCTTGAGCGGGCCGGTATCATCGAGGAAATGTTTTCGGTGGTCTACAAGTGGATGGGTGGTCTGCGCGGTGGTCTGGCGGCGGCAACCATCGTTGCCTCGACCATTCTCGCCGCCATGGTCGGTGTTATCGGAGCAGCGGTCGTCACCATGGGAATCCTGGCGCTGCCGGCGATGCTCAACAGGAATTATGACGAAAAAATCGCTCTTGGCTCCATCATGGCAGGCGGTACCCTGGGTATCCTGATTCCGCCGTCGATCCTGGCTATTCTCTATGCCGTTGTCGCCCAGCAGTCTGTCGGGGAACTATATATGGGTTCATTTATTCCCGGCTTGATGCTTTCCGGCATGTATGTTACCTACGTACTTGTTCGATCTTATTTAAATCCCAGCCTGTGCCCGGCACTGCCGAAAGAGGAGCTGATCAGCTGGTGGGAAAAGATCAAACTGCTCAAGGGGTTGATTGCGCCGCTGTTTCTGGTTTTTCTGGTTCTTGGCCTGCTCTTCGGTGGGATCGCTACTCCGGTTGAGGCTGCCGGAATCGGCTCATGCGGTTCAGTCCTTGTCGCTATTATCCAGAGAAAATTCAGTCTGCTGGTCCTCAAGGAAGCGAGCTTGACGACCCTGCGTGCCTCGACAATGGTTCTCTGGATCATGTTCGGTGCCTCGGTATTCGTCGGCTTCTATATCCTCCAGGGCGGACAGGCCTTCATCACCGACACGATGCTCGGTCTTGGTCTTGGACCTTACGGGATCCTCTTTTTAATGATGTTCCTGCTGGTTATTCTCGGTATGTTCCTGGACTGGGTTGGAATCCTGCTGCTGGCAGTACCGATCTTTGTACCGATTGTCAAGTCACTGACATTTCCGGGGCTGTTCGGGTTACCAGGACCTGATCCGGGCGACGTCGCATTGTGGTTTGGCGTTCTGTATATCATCAACATGCAGATGTCGTTTTTGAGCCCGCCGTTCGGGTACGCGCTGTTTTATATCCGCGGCGTGACTCCGCCACATATCAAGATGGGAACGATTTTCCAGGCCGCTATCGTCTTTTTGATCATGCAGTGTATCGGTCTTGCCGTCTGTGTGTTGTTTCCGGCGGTCATCACGTACTTCCCGAATATGATTTACGGATAGACGTTGACTACAATGGCTGGTGCGCCGGCTCGCTGTCCACTGCCATTCAGATGACATTTTTGAGCCCTGGTTGTATACTGACCAGGGCTTTTTTATTTTTGACATTCATCATTGTGTTAGGGAGCAGAAGCGATGCGGATACTCTTTATCGGACAGGCACCGTTCGGTGCTGAATCCCTCCGGAAGCTGATCAGCCAGAAAGAAGAAATCGTCGGCGTTATCACCACACCAGACAAACCGGGCCAGAAACATGCCAATCCGGTTCAGCAGTGTGCGGCGGAACACGGCATCCCCGTGCTGCAGAGTCAACTGCTGAAAAGCCCTGCAGCAATTTCCTGGACAAAAGAACATGAGCCTGATCTTCTTGTCCTTGCTTTTGTAACCTCATTTGTACCGCAGGAGATGATTGACTGCGCCCGATACGGCGGCATAAACTATCACCCGTCACTGCTGCCCAGATACCGGGGCGGCTCTGCTATCAACTGGGCCGTCATAAACGGCGAGACCGAAACAGGAGTAACTATTCATTTTATTGATGAAGGCGTCGATACCGGTCCGATTCTACTGCAGGAAACAGTCAAGATCGAACCGGATGATACGGTGAAGAGCCTCTACTTTGAAAAGCTCTATCCAATGGGTATCAGAATGATCAGTGAAGCGGTGCAATCTATAGAAACCGGCTCAGCGCAGGCGCTTGCACAGGACGAGACATATGCCTCCTTTCAGCCCGTTATAACCCCGAAGGATACGGTAATCGACTGGCATAAACCGACACAGATAATCTACAACCTTATCCGGGGAGCCAATCCGTCACCGGGCGCCACAGCGACAATCAAGAATACCACCTGCAAGCTTTTGGATACCACCAGGGGAAACGCCAGCGGGAACCCTGGACAGATACTCGGCATTACCGATACCGCGCTTGAAATTGCAACCGTTGACGGCAGCCTTTTGATCCATGTGATCCAGCCTTCCGGAAGCAAAAAAGTCCCGGCACAAATTTTTGCACAAAACACTCAGCTCCGGGTCGGTGACCGATTCGACTCATAATTTTAACCACTACATTCAATTATCATGCTTACAACACTGCTCATCTATGGCCTGCTTGGCAGCTTTGTCGGGATACTGGCCGGTCTGCTTGGCGTCGGCGGCGGCCTTGTCATTGTGCCGATTTTGGTCATTGCCTTCAACCTCCAGCAGATCCCCCATGAAATCACCATGCATCTGGCTCTCGGCACCTCCCTGGCCAGTATCATCTTTACCTCGATTTCAAGCTTCATGGCCCACCATAAGCGTGGGGCGGTGGACTGGCAGACGGTAAGGAGGATTGTCCTCGGAATATTGACCGGAACATTCATCGGCTCCTGTTTTGTTGCCATCCTCTCCACAAATATTCTCAAACTCTTTTTCGTCTGTTTTATCTACTTTGTGGCCTACCAGTTCCTGAGCAACAAAAAACCAAAACCAACGCGGGAGCTTCCCGGTGTTGGCGGCATGTTCATGGCCGGCAATACCATCGGATTTATTTCAAGCCTTGTCGGCATCGGCGGCGGAGCGGTGTCGGTACCCTACATGATCTGGTGTAATGTTCCGGTGCATCGTGCCATCGGGACGTCTGCGGCAATCGGCCTGCCGATTGCCGTTTCAGGAGCTATCGGTTTTATCTTCAATGGCTGGGGAAATCAGGTTTTGCCGGATTATTCAATTGGCTATGTCTACCTGCCGGCACTGCTGGGAATTGCCGCAATCAGCGTTTTGACGGCCCCGCTGGGAGTTAAGCTTGCTCACAGCCTGCCGGTCGGCAAGCTGAAGAAAATTTTCGCGCTGCTGCTCATCGTCGTCGGCACGAAAATGCTCATAGACATCTTTTAGCAAAACGCCGAAAAGGGTTGAACAGAATCGCTGTTCAACCCTTTTGTCATGTCGCACCAGTAAAATAAAGTCCAGGGCTCTTTTTCACCCTGCTGTCTGCACAATCACGCCACAACCCTCTCTTTTCCATAGGCCATCGCCAGCAGTTTCAGCGGATGGCAGGACTCACGAGCGGTACCCTGGAAAATCTGCATGCCGCAAGCGCCGCAACCGGTTGCAACCTGATCGACGTCTGCATCGATAATTTCATCAAACAGCCGCTTGCCGATCTTCATGGACAGATCGTAGTTGTTTGCTTTCAAGCCGTAGGTACCGCCCATTCCACAGCACTTGTCGGAAAACGGCTTCACCGTGACCCCCGGTATCAGTTCCATCAGCTCGATCGGCTCAGATTTCACACCAACACTTTTCAGGTGGCAGGGTGCGTGGTAGCCGACTGTCAGATCCAGCCGTTTAAAATCGGTCTTCAGGTTCCCTTCTCTGTGGAGGCTCATCAGGAATTCATGAATGTCATAACAATGATCGGCGACCAGCCGGGCCTCTTTGGAATCGACAATTCGCGGGTATTCCTTCTTGACGGCAAGCTCACAGCTCGGCTCACTGAAGATGATCGGTATGCCGCGGGAAGCATATTCGGACAACAGGTTGATATTGAAACGGATATCATCAAGGATCTGGTGCTGGGCTCCCGCACTGATCCTGGCGATACCGCAACACTTGAACTCAGGCATGATCACCTTCAGGCCGTTATGCTCGAGCACATCGACGACTGCCAGGCCTTCTCCTTCCGGGTCATTGTAATTTGCAAAACAGCCGAGGAAAAACAGCACTTCCCGGGATGACTGCGGCTGTTTCCTGTTCTTCAGCAGCTTACGCAGTGTCTGGTTGCGAAACTGCGGCAGGTGCCGTGTGGCCTCCATACCGATAGCTTTCTGCAACCCCCAGCGAATCGGGGCAAGCGAGGTCGCGAAGTTGGCCACTGGGGCAAACATACTTCCCTGGCTGCAAAGGGTCCTGGTGTCCGTCAGCACCCGGTTGGTGAAACTCTCTCCTTGTTTCTCCACATATTCGTGCCTGCCGACAATCGCCAGCCACGGAACATCAACACCGGACGGGCACTCGGTAAGACAGCGCTTGCAGTTGATACAGGAATCAACAATTTCCTTGAATTCGGGATCTTCAAGGATCGCCGGGTCAAGCTTTCCGGAAATGAGCTCCCGGTAGAGGGTTATCTTGCCCCGCCCTTTTGTCCATTCCTCAAGCTTGTTGCTGGCAATCGGACAGTAGGACCTGCATTTAGCGCAACCGGAGCAATTCTCGATCTGTTCCTGTAAAGGCTCGTTGTCAAACGGGCTTCCGGTCCGGGCGATATGGAAATCCGGGCCATACTTGAGGTCTCTTCCCAGCGAATTATCTTCATCCGAGATGATAACTCCGGGGTTCAGTAATCCATCAGGATCGAAAATTGCCTTGATTTCCCGCATGGCATGATAAAGGTGCGGGTATTGTCGCTCGATATAGTGGGTACGCAACCTGCCATCGGCGTGCTCGCCGCTGACCGTACCTTTCAGATCAAGTACAAGGTCGCAGACCGCCTCGGAGAGATTGAGCATCTTGGTAACATCTTCCTGGCGGCGCAGATCCAGTATGGCCATTGTATGCAGGTTGCCGTCTCCGGCATGTCCATAAATAGCCGCTTTTACATCAAACTTGTCAAACAGTGCACGCAGGCCGCTGATATACTCGGGCAGCTTACTGACATGCACAGCTGCGTCTTCGATGAAGGCTATCGGTCGCTTCGGTCCTTTCATGCGATTGAGGATCGGACCGGATATGCCGCGTACCGCTGTAAAGGTTTTCATATCGTTCGCATTACGGGCCTGCAGGACATCAACAGCGAGCTGCTTGTCCTCCATAAGACGCTTCCTGACACCTGCAAATTTGTCCAGAAGTTCCTGATCACTGTCTTCCTGGAATTCTATAAACAGCGAGGCTTCGGTGTTTTCAGGAAAATATTCGGCCAGATCAGGCCGCTGCTCACGGGCGAGATCGAGGATATGCTTCTCCATGATCTCGATCATTGACGGTTTCTCCTCAAGTATTTCCTGGGTCGCCTCACCGACCTTTCCAAGATCGTCAAGATAGACAAAACCGCTGAGAACTTTTGCCGGGATCGTCGATAACTGCAGCTGCGCTTGAGAAACAAGGGCAAGCGTTCCCTCCGAACCGACAAGCATCGGCGTCAGGTCAATTGCCCCGTTCTTGATGAGGTCCCAGACATGATACCCACAGGAATTCTTGCTGGTAAAGGGCCGCTCATCTTCAAGGTAATCTTCGTATTTCTGTAATATTCCTGGAATATCGCGATACAATTCAGCACCACGGCTGCCTGTTTCTTTAGAGACCCGGGTATTATGCATTGCCCCGGTAGTGATGATTTCGCCATTCGCCAGTACCAGCTCAAGGCCCTGGACATGAGCCCTCGTTGTCCCGTACTTGACGGCATGAGGGCCGCTGGAGTTATTGGCAATCATACCGCCAAGGGTCGCCGAATCGATCGTCGACGGGTCTATCGGAAAATAGAGGTTATGGGGCTTGAGCAGTTTGTTGAGTTCTCCCAGAACCATACCAGGTTCTACTTTTACCCATTTTTCCTCAACATTGAGCTCTATCATCTTGTGCAAATATTTACTGAAATCGATCAGGATGCCTCGACCGAGCTCATTTCCGGCACGACTGGTTCCACCGCC
Organism: Desulfocapsaceae bacterium; assembly: GCA_963675545.2. Lineage (GTDB taxonomy): Bacteria > Desulfobacterota > Desulfobulbia > Desulfobulbales > Desulfocapsaceae > MADRE3. The sequence goes on along the minus strand of CAXXRX010000002.1, from coordinate 3,447,443 downwards.
CCGCGCTGTTATCGGAATCTTGTGTTCCCTGGCAAATTTCATCGTTGTAATCAAATCCTTGCTGGATCTGGCCTGGACTATTGCCAGCGGTTTTATCCTGAACAGTGACGCTCCGCTACTGTACAAGGCACGGCCCAGTTCACTATGAAGAACGTCTCCTTCCAGCCGGCTTTGCAATAGATCAAACAACTTATCGTTTTCCTGCATAACTACCTCTATTTCCAGCGCATATTAAAGCGCTTGCTTTATAACCCGTCTTTTATTCAGACCTTTGCTATCACGCTTCCGAAGAGCTGTACATACTCTGGCGGAACGCTTCTGCCAACAGTGCCTGTCTCCGAAAGAACGACTGCCATGATTACATGGTAATCATGGCAGCAGCTAATCACATACACAAGTTTTTACATTTTAACCACTGAAAGACCACGATCAGCAGCGTATCTTTCAGGTCGCCGCCACTTCCGCCAGGTATTTCATCGCTTCGGCAACCCCGCCTTTATTATGTTTGATGTTCCCGAGTTCAAGGCCCATCTCGACACCTGCGAGTGTACCGATAAGCGTCAGGTCATTCAGGTCACCGAGATGCCCGATACGAAAGACCTTGTCGGCAACTTTACCAAGCCCGTTCCCCAGCGACATGTCAAAGGCATCAAGGATGACCTTTCTGAGGTTATCCGCTCCACTGCCGTCCGGCATCATCACCGCGGTAAGCACACTGCTGTACTCGTCAGGGTTTTCACAGAGAATTTCAAGTCCCCAGGTCCGTACCGCGCGCCGTGTCGCCTCTGCAAAACGGTCATGACGGGCAAATACATTTTCCAGTCCTTCCTCTTCAAGCATCCGGATTGATTCCCTGAGGCCGAAAAGAAGATTGGTGCACGGGGTTGAAGGATAGAAGAAATTCTCATTTGCTTTCAGCATATCGTTCCAGTCCCAGAAATGCCGTTTAAAACGATTTTTCTTGGATGCTTTCAGTGCTTTTTCGCTGATTGCGTTAAACCCCAGGCCGGGAGGAAGCATCAAGCCTTTCTGGGAGCAGCCGACGGTAACATCAACCTTCCACTCATCGTGACGGTAATCGATTGATCCTAAAGATGAGATCGTATCGACCATGAACAATGCCGGATGTTCCGCACGATCAATTGCCTGTCGGATTTCGGCAATTCTGCTGGTTACGCCGGTGGAAGTTTCATTATGCACAACATTTACTGCTTTGATCATATGTTCCTTGTCGGCACGCAGTTTTTCCTCGACAATGTCAGGATCGACACCATGACGCCAGTTGGTCGGTACAAAGTCAACTTCCAACCCAAACTTTTGGGCCATCGCCTGCCACAGTGTTGCAAAATGTCCGGTCTCAAACATCAGTACCGTATCGCCGGGGTTAAGGGTATTAAGCAATGAAGCTTCCCAGGCTCCGGTCCCGGAGGTTGGGAATATGGCAACCGGACCTGTCGTCTTGAAAATTCTTCTCGAACCGACAAGCACTTCTTCAGACAGAGCCTTGAATTTCGGGCCACGATGGTCGATGGTCGGGTGGCCGATGGCATGAAGTATCCTGTCGGGGACATTGCTTGGTCCCGGAATTTGTAAAAAATGACGTCCGCTTTTGTAACTCATAGTTCGTTGCTCCTTTCGTTCTGTCGTGTCATGAGTGGCACAATTAAAGTAGTGTTGCTTCAGTTCCTGCCTGATACCGGTAAAGCAGGTTCTGTAATTTTCCCGTTAACTGCCGAGCAGGCTACGGTCAGGGGCGAAGCCAGATAGATTTTCGCTCCTCTGGCACCAATCCTGCCCGGATTACTGCGTATCGTTGTGGTAATCGCTATGTCATTTTCGCAAAGCACACCAAAATGCTTTCCGGGACACGGCCCGCAGCCAGGTGGCATGATCACCGCACCGGCATTTCTGATGATCGACGAAATTTTCAACTTATCCATAGATTCCAGAACATTTTTTGACCCTGGAGTTATGATAAAAGTGACATCGGGATGCACGTTTTTTTCTGCAAGGACATCAGCAATAATCTGCATATCGTCCAGTCGGCCGGAAGAGCACCCACCGGCAATTGCCACTGTTATCGTCTCTGGTTTTAGTTCTGCCGCGCTGCAGAAGGACTGAGCTCCACCGGGAACCGCAACCATCGGCGCTATGTTTTTTGAGTCCATGAAAATATCCGGCCGGCATTTTTCTCCCTGGGGAAGAACCAGGGCAGTGGCTACCCCGGCCTCCGGTAAGAAGTTACAGATTGACATCTTTTCACTAATTGTCAATTCATCGATGGTTGACCCGGTCAGCAGTACGGCCTTGTCTTTGATTTCCCGACCAAAACAATGCACCAGGTGCATACCGACGTCCCGGGCCAGCACAGCAGGCGGAAGGCCTCCCTCACAGGAAATGACAACCTGCTCCGGTACTACGATCGAATGAAATCCGCTGCATAATGTTTCAACAAATGCTTCAGGGGAAACAGAGAAGGCGATTGTACTTAACGCCCCGGCGGTCGCAACATGTCCATCGGCGCCAACAACGATCATCCCCGGCCATAGAGATTCTTCTTCAACGACGACCTGGTGAAGGACTCCTTCACCATTTTTGTAGAGATGTATCGGATATTGTCGGGCAAAGCTGGCAATTTCATATTGAAACTGCCGGTCTTTTACCGTGGGAGCCGGAAAGCAATGGTCGAGGGTGACAAGAACTCTGCACCGGTCGTCGGCCTTACATTTCTTTTTCCTGAAAAGCTTCAGGATCTCGGGACCGCTGCCGTCATGCGCCAGTGCCAGGTCAACCTTCAGGTCAATATGCTGACCTGGTACAACTGACTGCTGATGCGATGCTTTGGCTAGCTGTCGGTATAAAAAATCGGTCATCCGTCACCTCACGATACAACGTGTATGGCTGACTGGAGCAGTAAATTGTCTTCTCATGACTTCATTGTCGTTATGCTGGGGCTCTCATGGCCGCAATAATACCTTTATCGCCGCAGGATCATGATTGGCTGTCTCCATGGCCTTGTCAATCTCATCCAACCGATAGGTATGAGTTATCAGCGGCTGGATATCGATCTGACCAAGCAATACCGGGCGCAACGCCTGCGGTACCCAGATATGCCGCTGCAGTACACCATGATGGACAAGTCCGGTATTAACGACCTGGAGAGAATTATTGTGCCATCTGGAGATATTGAGATTGATATTCTGGGTAATCCAGCTGTAAAAAACAAGCACGCCATTATGCTTGACGGCATCGTTGCAGAGCTGCACCGCCTCACCCGTTCCTGCAACCTCCACGACAACATCCGCACCCGCTCCCCCGGTAAGATCGAGAATTGCCTCGAGCGGATCTGCCTCAGCACTGTTGACCGCATGGTCGAGCCCAAGGCGTTTAGCCAGTTGAAGCTTGCCGTCGACAACATCGACCCCGATAACCTGGTGGGCACCTTTTTTACGGACCACCTGGGCGATAACCTGGCCGGCAAAGCCCATGCCGATCACCGCGACAGTGTCGCCGAGCTGCACCTTCGAACAGAGCCCCGAGAAAATAGCACAGCCGACAGGTTCCCCAAGCGACACCAGATCACGGTCAAGCCCGTCAGGGGCCGGTTCCAGGTCTTCTTCCGTCGCCTTGAAATAATCGGAATAGGTCTCCACCCAGGCAAAGGCGATTACTGTATCGCCCGGCTTGAACCTGCGAACATTTCGTCCGACCTCAACGACGACACCACCCGCTTCATGGCCGAAAAAATAAGGGTAGGCAAACGCATTTCTCATCTCGGTGTTCAGACCTCCTGAAGGAGGTATGATGCCGTTATATAAATTCTTGTCCTGCCCGCAGATACCGGCGGCATATGTTTTGACTAAAATTTCATCTTCAGAAAGAGATAGGTCTCTCTCCCTGATTTCAATTTCGCCGACACCAGTCAGGCAAGCACTTTTAACTCTCATTTTATCCTGTTTCTATTGTAAACTGCCCATGGCTGCAATCTGGCAGCAGCCTGATCGATTTCCCGCAGAACCAACACCTTTCGGCCGAACCAACAGACGGCTGAAAAAAAATGCCGCTCTTTTTACCCGTAAAACAGATGGACAAGCGACATGGGAATAGCTGGAATATAGGTACACATCATCAGAATGATAAAAATGACGCCAACATAGTAGACGTTTACCTTACTCACCTCCCATATGTCTGCTTTGGCAACAGAACATGCTGTAATCAATACACTGGCCACAGGAGGGGTCTGCTGGCCAATTCCAAGATTGAGGGTAACCACGAGGCCAAAATGCACAGGGTCGATCCCAACCGCATGTACCAGCGGCATGACAATAGGAACAACCAGAATAATTGCTGCAGCGGAATGCAGGAAACAGCCGACTATCAGGAAAAAGACATTCAGCATTCCCAGAACCGCATATTTATTGGTCGTTATATCCATAATCTGCTGGGCGAGCTGCTGGGGAATCTGCAGTTCGGTCAGGATCGAGCCCATCAATGCAGACGAGGCAACAAGGAGCATCACGACACCTGTCGATATCCCTCCCTCGATCGTCGCTTCCTTCAGGTGCTCCCAGTTAATTTCCCGATAAATCACACCGCCGACAAAGAGTGAGGCGACAACGGCAAGACCTGCTCCTTCAGTTGCAGTAACAAAGCCCCCGAAAATTCCTCCAAGAATGATGAACGGTACGATAAACGCCCACGAGGCCTCTTTAAACGTTGACCAGACCTTCTTTAACTGGAAGACTTCTTCGACAGGATAGTTTCTGCGAACGGCAAACCCATAGGATAGTCCCATCATTGCCAGTCCACACAAAATTCCGGGAATGATACCGGCAACAAAAATCTTGACGACGGAACTTCCGGCCATTACCGCATAAAGGATCATCGGTATCGATGGCGGAATGATTACCGCAATGGTAGCGGCAGATGACATGACTGCGGCCGCAAATGGTCCGGGATATCCCTTGCGTTTCATGGCCGGAATGAGAATTGAACCAAGTGCGGCAACGTCGGCAACTGCTGAACCGGACATTTCTGCAAAAAACATTGAGGTTGCCGTAGAAGACATGGCCAGCCCGCCTCTTACGAAACCAACAAGTGCCGAGGCAAAGGCAATCAGCCGTTTGGAGATACCTCCGGTGTTCATAATCGCACCGGCGAAGATGAACAGAGGAATAGCAAGCAGAGGGAATTTTGTAGCTCCGTCAAACATAATAAGAGCAACGTTAGGCAGCGCCCCTACTCCCTGGCTGATCAGCATGGTGAAAAGGGCGACAAGACCCAGGGCTATAGCAATGGGAACATTAATCAGAATGAGTATGAATAAACCAATAAACATTAAAAATATTGTCACGGCCGCACCTAAACGTTTTCTGGATTTTCTTGTGGAATCTCGACATCATCATGCCCGGCAATGCCTTTCTCTGATCTCGCCTGGCGCAGCATGTCGGGAAAACTGAGCAACTGGCCGATAACGAACAGCACTGCGCCAACGGGAATGACCGACTGGGTAAGCCGTGTTGGAACCCAGGTGAGACTGGTCAGAGAATCTCCGTGGAGAATTACCAGTACTTGTATACCGACCCAGGCAAGTATCAGGAAAAAACCAATGACAAGCACTTCCCCAAACAACAGGACCGGTACCCGGAGAGCCGGCTTCATCGCATTCAGCAATCCGTTGAAACCAATGTGTCCCCTGGTCAATGCAGCCAGAGCCGAGGCATAATACGTTAGCCAGGCCAGCAGAACTGAGGCAACCTCGTCATACCAGCTCAGAGACATTCCGGACTTGCGATAAATAATCGCAACCACCACCAGTATCGACATTGAGATCATCAGGACAATAACGATAGACTCCATCAGCTTCTTGAATATGCTTTGAAATCGAGCGAGCAAGGTAATACCCTCCAGACAGAGAAAAATTACCCCCGAGGGTCAAGACCCCCGGGGTATTGCACGTAAATGCTTCGAGTTATTTAGTGAGACTCTGGACGTTATCGATAAGTTCCTTACCGCCTGGTACTTTTGTTCCGAATTCTTCATAAATCGGACCACTGGCATCGACAAACGCCTGTTTGTCAACCTCGTTAATCTCAACGGAATCTTTCATTTTATTGAGGAGATCAACCTCCATTTTCTCAGCTGTTTCATAAACCCATTCCTGCATATCAACTGCAGTGGTTTTGAGGATGTCGCGCACATCTTCCGGAAGGCTTTCCCAGGTTTTTTTACCGGTGAGCAGGTAGGCCGGTGTATAGACATGACCGCTCAGTGAGAGATATTTCTGAACTTCGTGAAAATTCTGGCTGTAAATCTGTGTAAAGGGATTCTCCTGACCGTCAATGACGCCTGTCTGAAGAGCGACGAAGACCTCTGAAAGGGCCATCGGTGTAGGATTGGCACCATACCCTTTAAACATCTTCACACGCCATTCACCTTTCGGTGTGCGGAGCTTGATACCCTGAAGGTCTTCAGGACCTACGATTGGCCTGACATTATTGGTGATATTTCTGAAACCGTTTTCCCAAACAGCAACGACATGATAGCCTTCCGCTTCAACCTTAGGGGCTATCATCGGCCAGAATACCTCATCCCGGATCTTACGCATATGGGCACGATCGAGCACGAGATAAGGCATCTCGAAGACACCAAATTCATCGACAACCGAAGACATGACCGTTGACGGCAGGGCAAAAGCGATGGTACCGAGCCGCAGTTTTTTCAAAAGCTCTGCATCCTTCCCCAACTGGCTGGAACCGAAGGTCACGACCTTTGCCTTGTCACCAAGTTTTTCATTGGCACGTTTGGCAAATTCATCCGCGCAGGCAAGAAACAGAGAGCCCGGCGCACCAACATGGCCAAACTTCAGTTCCATCGGTGCGGCCTGGGCAGGATTTTGCACGGCGAGTAAACCGAACGTCATAAACGTTGATAAAATCAATAATGCTGTCAGTTTTTTCATAATACGCTCTCCTTTTTGAATAGGTTTAACCAAAGGGCCCACCCCGAAACTGGAGCAGATACCAGCTCAACACCACAGGTACATATTGCTTCACAAAGAGGGTTTTAAACACGCTTGAAACAGTGGCAGCAATCCACCACTTCTGCTCTGGTCGGCTCACGTGTAGACACCGGGAACCAACACATCTCCCTTACATCACCGTGCAGAACAACAGAATCACAAAGCCCTGCAGCGTTGCTCTGACCCACAGATAGCAAGGAATATGCCGAAAATGAGATGATGGCGCCTTTTCTTTTCGCATCCCATATCAACACGTTATCAGCCTGAAAATACTGCCGATATTGTACGCTGAAAAAGTTGTACCATGATGACACGAAAGATACGCGTTCGCTTTGTGTTTCACAAAATGAACAAAACGTTCAATATGTTTCAAGGTGAAACAAGACAAACCGTGGCCGTATCCGAGAAAGTTTAACGTATATCACGAATTTTCCAAGAATATACCGACTACCGGCGCAGGGGCTATCCAGGCCACAGCGCAAACCTGCTCTTCCTGATTAGTGAACTGCATACTCATGTCAGGCGCCGGCAGCCTGCTGCAGCTTGCGCCACAGTGTTGTGCGGCTGATCCCGAGTTTTCTGGCGGCTCTGGTCCTGCTGCCGTTGCACTCTTCCAGGGTTTTCATGATAAGACGTTGTTCGTGCGCTGCTTTTTCCTTTCCAACAAGAAACGAAAGCTTTCCAGGAGAAGCAATGAAGTCACCGTCAACACCAGGCCCGGTGTCACTACCCTGAACTGTTGAGCCAACCCGGGAAGCATCAACAGGATCGGCAGGCGGCGACTCCTGAAGCTGCAGGGCCCGCTTCACATCCTGCACCTCTATCAGTCCCCCACCGGTCATCACGGACAATCGCTCCATAACATTTCTGAGCTGCCTGATATTCCCCGGCCACTCACAGGAAAGCAGCAGCCGTGCTGACTCGGCTGAAAAAAGGCCATAGGACTTTCCTTGCATATCATAGAATTCTCTGAGAAATTTATCTGCAATTTCAAGTATGTCATTGTCCCGATCTTTTAAATCCGGAATGCTGAGCGAGAGGACGTTGAGACGATAGTAGAGATCCTCCCGGAATGCTTTTTTACTCACCAGATCCCTGAGGTCGCGATGTGTTGCCGCAATAAGTCGAACATTGACAGGCAGAATGCGACTGTCCCCCAGCCTCATAATCTCCCGCTGTTCGATTACCCGCAAAAACCTCGACTGCAGTACCGGGGGCATTTCGCCGACTTCATCGAGCAACAGGGTGCCACCATGCGCCATTTCAAAGACGCCCGCCTTGCCCTCCCTGCGCGCACCAGTAAAGGCACCCTCCACATAACCGAACAACTCACTTTCCAGAATGCTTTCCGGCAGGGCTGCACAGTTAATGGCCACAAACGGTTCATTCCGTCGTTTGCTGGCGTTGTGAATTGCCTGGGCAAAAATCTCCTTGCCGGTACCTGTACGTCCAAAAATCATTACCGTTGAATCTATTGCGGCATATTCCTTGGCAAGGCTCACGGCGCTTTGCAGAGCCCTGCTTTTTCCGATAATATCGACAAATCCGTGTCGTGCAGTGAGCCCTTTGCTGGATAACTTCCTTCTTACCTTGCTTTCTATCTTCTGCAGCACGTCAATCTTTTGAAACGTCGTAACCACACCCTCAATCGTCCTGTCGACAATGATCGGAACCCGGTTTCCGACAACCTTCACATTACCGATCTCAAACACCGCGCCCAGCTCAGGTCTGCCCGTCTTCAGGAGGTGATGGCAGCCGGCGTCAGGAATCACCTCGACGACATTCCTGTTCATTGCCTGCCTCGCCGTCCAGCCCGACAATTCCTCTGCCACCTTGTTGAACAGGGTAATTCTACCCTCTTTATCGAGTGCAATAATACCGTCATAGGTAAAGTTGAGCATTGCTTTGAGCTGCTCAGCCTTTCTCTTCTCCTGTTTTCTGACTTTGTTGACGCGCCGTGCCTCGAGCAGCGACATCCTCACCGCTTCATAATCCGAGGTGATGATTACCGCTTCCAGTCCCTTCGCCCTGGCCTCTCGGGCCATGGCGATCTTACCGATGACCACATCCGCCCCTCGTGCTTTGAGGTTCTCAATACCCTTGACAACGTCATCAAGATCGTTTTCGCAGGTATATTTGATCAACCGCTCGTCAATGATTTTCTCAAGGCTCGACAAACCCATTATCACGTCTTCGACATCAACGATGCCCACTCTGCTGCCGAGCTTCTTCGCATCATTATAGGCTCGCAAGATTTCATAACCACCGATACCGATATCGATTACCGGAAGATCAATGCCGGACTGCTTTATTTTTCCGGCAGTCAACCCGCGGCTGACAACAACTTGATATCCGTTTCTCTCTGCATCAAGGGCCAGCTGAACCGCTTCGTCCATCCGGGTAACCCTGACGTCAATATCCTCTTTATTGCCGATTACTTTCAGCGCAATTTCAGCAAGCTCGGGATATGGCGAGATGAAGAGAATTTCACCCATCGATTTTCCTCAGACTGAAATCATTATATTTGTTGTTTTTGTTCTCCAGCAAATAACCGCTCAATGCTTGACCGTGCCAGAGCACCTCCGACAAGAGGAAAAACACCTGAAAACGTGTTTATGCTGAATCTTTTTCCTGAACGAGTGCCTGTCTCAAGACTCTGACAACGTGCTGTGCAGCTCTTTGAGTTCCATGCGCTATCTGGTGGCGACACGATACTCCGTCCGCAATGATCAGCGTATCCTCAGCAGCCTTGCGGACTGCTGGAAATAGTGACATCTCACCCATCTGCATCGACATATCGTAAGTTTCAGCACCATAGCCGAAGACGCCGGCCATGCCGCAACAGCTCGAAGACACAACCTCGACCTCCAGCCCCGGGATCATTCCCAGAACCGTTTCGACCGAACCCTCGACATTAAAGGCCTTCTGGTGGCAGTGCCCGTGAACAAGCGCTTTTCGAGCGACCGCTCTGAAATCGAGAGGAAACGCTTCTTTAACGCAGAATTCTTCAAAGAGCAGCGCCTGCTGGGCCACAACACTGCTTTTCTCCCCGGGTATCAACGATGGTATCTCATCCCTGAGACAGAGCAGGCAGCTGGGTTCAAGCCCGACGATAAAAACCCCTCTTTTGGCGTACGGATAATAAGTTTCCACCAGCCTTCCCGCCTCTTTTCTGGCCTGTTCTATTTTCCCGGCGGTCAGGTAGGTCCGCCCGCAGCAAACCGGCCTGCAGCCTCCAGATACGGGCCGGGGAGCCAGCACCCGATATCCCGCTGCAACCATAATATCCCGGGCGTCATAGAGGTTTTCAGATTCAAAGTAGGTATTGAAGGTATCACCGAAGAGGATAACCTCGGGGCCATCTGCCGGCCCTGTGCATTCCTGCGGGCGATAAATATCTGTACGCCACTGGGGCAGGGGTCTCCGGGAGGTAAACCCATCCAGTTTCTCTGACATCCTGGCAATTGCCGGAACATTGTTTCTCAGGTTGGCCAGCCAGGGCACCCGACTGAGTCCAGGAGCATAAAGCGGCATCCAGGCAATCAGGTGATCGTGGAGCGAAAAACCCTTTGTTTTCTTACGGGCGGCGGTGACCTCGATTTTCATTTTGGCCATATCGACACCGGTTGGGCACTCCCGCCTGCACGCTTTGCACGACACGCAGAGTTTCAGGGTCTGAGCCATTTCATCGGAGGTCAGCGCGTCCGCTCCGAGTTGTCCTGAAATCGCCAGCCTGAGGGTATTTGCCCTGCCGCGGGTCGAATCCCTTTCATCGCGGGTGACCCGATACGACGGACACATCGATCCCTCAAGCATTTTCCTGCAGGCGCCGTTATTGTTACACATCTCAACGGCTCCCTGGAAACCGTTACCGGCCCCTGTCCATTGCGACCAGTCGAAAACCGTTTCCATTGCTTCGACCTGATAGTCGGGGCCATACCTGAACAAACTGCGATCGTCCATTTTCGGCGGGGAAACAATCTTTCCGGGATTGAGCAGACCCGCAGGATCAAAGAGCTGCTTTACTTCCTTAAAACTTGCCACCATCCGGGCGCCAAACATCTTCTCGTGAAACTCCGACCTGACAATGCCGTCACCATGCTCTCCGGAATGGGACCCCTTGTACTCCAGGACCATATCCAGTGTTTCTTCAACAATGGCGCGCATGGTCCTGACATCCTGGTCCTGTTTCAGGTTGAGCACAGGCCGGACATGAAGACAGCCCACAGACGCATGGGCATACCAGGTTCCTGTAGTATTATGCTTGTGGAAAATATCTGTAAGACGGGCGGTATATCCGGCCAAATCCTCGAGTTCGACTGCACAATCCTCGACGAAGGAAATCGGTTTTCGAGCTTCCTTCATGGACATCATGATGTTGAGACCGGATTTTCGAACCTCGAGGATCGCCTTCTGAAAGATGGGATCGATTGCCTCGACAACACAGCCGACTGTGGCCCCCCTGTCCTGCCACGAATATCCCAGATCAGCCATGCACTCGGAAAGCCGGGACAAGCGGCGCAGATTTTCTTGCTGATCATCCTCGGCAAATTCCACGAGCAGCAGCGCATCCGGAGTGCCACGCACGAATTGCTCGACAATCGGCTGATAGATCGGAATATCACGCGACAACTCGATCATCGTTCGATCAATCAGCTCAACCGCCGTTGGCTGCAGCTTGACAAGATGCTGAGCCGAATCCATCGCCGCATAAAAGGTGGGAAAATGACAGACGCCAAGAACACGGTTCTGTGGAAGCCGGGACAGCTTCAATTCAAGCCGGTGAAAACAGCTGAGCGTTCCTTCCGAGCCGACGAGAAGATGCGACAGATTGATCGGACTACCATCTCCACCGGGCACCAGCGCATCAATATTGTATCCTCCCACCCGGCGCAGAACACGTGGAAAGCGTCTGGCAATTTCCCCCGCTTCACGCCTGCCGAGCGCTTTGAGTCCGTCAACGAGCGGCTCAACGGGCTCAGGCCCGGAATTCTGCTCACAGACGGAGAATGTCATTTCTGAGCCGTCTGCCAGAAGTGCATCGATTGAAATGACATTGTCCCGCATCATACCGTATTTGAGAGAACGGCTGCCCGCCGAGTTGTTGCCGGCCATCCCCCCGATTGTCGCCCGTGAAGCAGTGGACACATCGACAGGGAACCACAAGTTGTCTTCCCGCAGAGAGGCGTTGAGCTCATCGAGGACAATACCCGGCTCAACCGTGCAGCGCTGCCTGTCGGCATCGATCTCTATTGTTCGGTTCAGGTATTTTGAGTAGTCGATGACCAGCGCCTCATTGACGGTCTGCCCGCATTGTGACGACCCGCCACCGCGACACAGTACCGGAACCCCATACGACCGGCAGTGCGCAAGTGCCGCCCTGACATCGTCGAGTGAACGCGGAACAAGAACTCCTGCTGGAAATACCTGATAGTGCGAGGCATCCGTTGCATACCGCCCACACGAAAACTGGTCGAAATAAATTTCTCCCCCGGTATCGGCACGTAATCTGCGTTCAAGTTCCTTCAGCTTTTCAGCCATTTTCTACTCCGCGTGTAACGGTTCTTTTATCCATCAATCCCTGTGCAGTTCCTCGGAACGATCCGTAGCCGGGACCGGGGTTGGCGCAAACGCGCAGAGATCATTGTACAACTGCTCGCTCATCTTGATATCGCAGGCTTTGAGCGAATCTTCGAGCTGCCCGACATTTCGTGCTCCGATAATCGGAGCAGTCACAGCGGGATGCGCAGCAACCCAGGCCACAGCCAGGCTGACAGGATTATACCCGTTATCTCTGGCATATGTAACATAGTTTCCTGCCGCCTCAAGCATCCACTCGTCGCCATAGCGTTTTTTGTACGTTTTGTTTCTGCCCAGGCGGTTGGACGATTCTTCTATCCGGTTCCCATATTTGCCGGTCAAAAGACCGCCACCCAAGGGGTTATAGCTGATGACCGAAACATTCTCATGCTCGGCGCACGGCAGGATTTCGACTTCCGCCTGCCGTTTTACAAGGTTGTACATGGGCTGGACACACTTCAGGGACGGCCAGCCATGTTGTGCTGAAAGCCCCAGCATTTTTGCGATCTGCCAGGCAGCAAAATTGCTCGCACCGATATAGCGCACCTTCCCCTGAGTGACCAGATCGTCAAGGGCTGACAATGTTTCTTCAAGCGGAGTATGCGGGTCAAAACGGTGCAGCAGGTAGATGTCGATATAGGACGTTTTCAGCCGTTTCAGGCTCGCTTCGGCAGCGGCAAGGATATGCCTTCGTGAGCATCCCTGACTGTTGATATCATCGCCCATCTTGCCCCAGACCTTAGTGGTGATGACCAGGTCATCCCGTGAACCTGCGATGAGCTCACCCAATATTTCCTCGGCTTTTCCCTGGCTATAGACATTGGCACAATCAAAGAAGTTGATCCCCGCCTCGCGGCAGCGCCTGAACAGTGCCGCAGATTCCTCTTTATCCGCCTCGTCACCGAACGTCATGGTCCCCATGCATAAGCGGGAAACCTGGACACCGGTGTTTCCCAGATACGTATATTCCATAATAGCACTTCCTCCAGTTTTATTCTCTTCTCACTCCCGCGGCAACAGCGCAGGCCTCTCTGGCTTGTTTTACCCGGATATCAACCGGAGCGTGGTAAATATGCCGCATCCGCCTCGGCTTCGTATATGTGAGCACGCATTACCTGTTCGCATAGTACGGGATCATTCAGCTCCAGCGCCAGCAGAATCTTTTTGTGCCCTGCAATACTTCTCCTGGCAGCCTCAAGGGTGCCAAGGCTATCCTTTCGATAGCGCAGAATATAATCGCGCATGTCTTCAATCAGGTTGAAAAGGCGCGGCCTTCTCGACCTGACTAGTTGATAGAGTAAATCATGAAACTTCGTATTGGACTCAAATACCAGTTCTCTCCTGCCCTCTGAAACACCGAGTTCCGCCCTGGTGATGTACTCCCTGAGCGTGCGGACACTATCCTCCGAGATCGAGTTGCACAGACAGGAAAGGGCATGCCCTTCAAGTACCGCCCGAATTTCAAAGAGTTCAGACATATCCGCCGCCGTTTCTTCAGGAACACAGAACCCCCGCGCTCCCTTCAGGCGGACAAGTCCCTCAAGCTCAAGTTTGTGGAGCGCCTCGCGGACCGGAGTGCGGCTGACACCGAGCTGGCCGGCAAGCGACTCTTCAACAAGCCGTTCATCAGGCGGGAAGTGACCGGTGAGGATCTTTTCCTTGAGGTGGCGGTAGGTCTGTTCCCGCACCGACAGTTGGCCATGATTTTTTCCGACAATTATCGTCATTTTGTATCCAAAAACAAAACGTACTAGAGAAGCATTGACCTACCAATATTTCTCATCAGCACCAGCTAATAATCGACAATTATAACATTATCAGAAAGAATCCACCGTACTTTTTTCTTCTGCTTGTTTGTCATTGATACTCATCAACCATTGCATTTGTCCGAATAATTGGATACATTTTGTGCATGTTTATTCCCAGACAAAGATTACAGACGAACGATTCACAGGAAGACAAACAATGAAAATACTGAAAGAGAAGTGTGTCGGCTGCGCCAACTGTGTGCCGGTCTGCCCGGTTGGCGCGATTTTCATCGCCGATGACGGCTTATCCGAGATCAATAGCGAAACCTGTGTAGAGTGCCATAATTGCTATCGCAGCCTCAGCTATGAGCATCTGCCCCCGGGCCTCACCAGGATGATTCGTAAAATGCTCAAGACTGTCAGTCTCAGGTTCCAGCCCGAACCGGATGTCTGCCCGACCGAAGCAATTGCCCCGGACGAGCTTGAATGGCCGCGCATTGTCCGCCGGGCCTTCAGCGACCCGATGGTCACCCACGAATCCACGGGAGTTCACGGACGAGGTACCGAAGAGGTAAAGACCAACGATGTCAGCAACCGGATCAAACAAGGTGATGTCGGTCTGGTCGTGGAATTTGGACGACCGGGCATCGGCGTGTATTTCAGAGAAGTCCAGGATGTTACCAGAGCTCTTGCCGGCTCCGACGCAGTCTTTGAAGCGGGTAACCCGGTTACCCAGATGATGACCAGTACCGAAAGCGGAGATATCAGGGAAGATGTGCTCGACGAAAAAGTACTCTCCTGCATTGTCGAGCTGACCCTGCCGCTTAGTGAAACAAGACGCCTGCTCTCACAGGTTAAGGAGATCTGCAAAAAAGTGGAAACAGTGATCAGTATTGGTGTCTCGACAGTCTGTGACGCAAACGGTGATGACGCGATAAAGGACATCTTGCAGGAAGAAGGGTTCGACATCGGCTGGGCCAAGCTGAATCTAGGACTCGGGCGGCCAACGGACAGCTCCGCCGCACAGGAGGTTTAACAATGACAAATACATTGCACAGATACGGCAAAAAAGAAAACCTGCGGGATGACTTCATCGTTTTTGCAATGGCTGCAAAAGGCTTCAATGAGCAGGGGGCGCTTGAAAAAGCCCGGACATTCCTGCGGGCGGCGATCAAATACGAACCGATCAACATGGGTAACGCCCTGGTCAATTCGCTGTACCGTCCGGAAAAGGATCTCACCTTTATCAAACTCTATTTCATCGGCCGACAGGAAAAAACAACCTATGAAAACCTGATTGCGGAGATGCCGGGTCCGGGCTCTGCTGCTGTCGTCTTTGACAACCGGAGCCGGGCAACAGCGTTTGTCAGGGATGTAAAGAAACTTGATCTGGGGCTCTCCATCAATATCAGCGCCCTGGTCGATGACACCAGGGATATCTGCGGCGAAGTTGATATAACTCCACATGCCGTGGAATATACGCTTGGCTTTCATGGAGCCACCGAAAAACTTCCGGACCAGGAAACGCTGTCAATTTCAACCATGTGCGGACACGGCATGGTCTCCTCTCATTTTGCCAGAAAAATGATGGACCGGGTCAAGGAGGGCAGGATGACATCGGAGGCAGCCGCCTGCTGTATGGCAAAGTTCTGTGTATGCGGCGTGTTCAACACCTCAAAGGCGATGAAAATCCTGAACAGGGTGAAAAAAGGTCAATAAACAAACGGTGCGCAAGCAATTCACCGACACCCGGAGCATTGCTACTCGCCAGCCACCCGGCAGTAAGACTCCCTGGTGAACAGCACCATGACAACCGACAGAGCGGTACAGACAAAAAGCCAGGTAAACGCCGATGAGTAGGCGCTGCTGCTGTATATCCGTACACCATCGACAAGCGTTCCGTCCCATTGCCTGTCAAGTATCATGCCGAGCGCCGGCTGCATGAACGCTGCAAAACCGAGGACCGACATATTGACAACACCGCCGACTGCACCGGATGCGCCAGGGTGATTTACTTCCCGGGCAAAGGCAAAACCGATGATCAGTGCTCCGGACATGAAACCGATCAGCGCCAGTACCGGATAGAAAAAGATATAGGGCAGATCGACAAAGAGAAAAATGCCCCAGAAAAAGGCGGCACAGAACGTCGCACCCAGGTAGGGTGATTTACGCCTGCCGATCCTGTCGGACAAGGCCCCGAGAACCGGCCCCCCAAGCGCCCAGGCAATCAGCATGGTCGAGGTGATTGTTGCCGCATGTGTCCGTTCAAGGCCATGAACCTGGGTCAGGTAGGGAACGCCCCACAACCCGGCAAAAACCAGTACCGGGGCAGCCGAAAGCCCGCCGGCCAGGAACAGCAGCCAGGTGTCCTTGCGGAAGATTACAGATTTCAGGGCAACGCCTGCCGTGAGGCTGCCATTTTTCAGAACCGAAGCATGGGCATGGCTTTTATACCCGTATTCACTGGGATCGTCTCGAACCACAAACCAGATCACCAGAGCAACGGCGAGGGTCAGTGCACCCGATCCCGCCATTGCCGACCGCCAGCCGAACCAGGAAACAAGCTCTGATAATGGAACCCCGGCCAGCACTCCACCAATATTGCCAAAAAGAAGTGCAATCCCGGTAACCGAAGCAAAGCGATTGGAGGGGAACCAGTTCCCTGCGAGTTTCATACAGGAAACCCAGGCAACCGCAACAGAGCAGCCAATAAGCAATCTCCCGAGATAGGCAAACCAGAGGTTCGGTCCCCAGGCAAATATCAAAATACCAATGGCCGCCACGAAGCAGCCCCAGGTACTTACTTTGCGGGGCCCGACACTGTCGACAAGCAGACCGCTGGGAATCTGCATCAGCGCATAGGAATAAAAATAAGCGGCTGAGAGGTTTCCGAGCAATGCGCCACCAATACTGAAATCACGCATTAACTCCTCAACCATGACCGCAGGTGCCATACGCTGAAAAAAACCGATCAGGTACAGTGTCGCCACCAAGCCCCACATCAGCCATGCCAAACCCCTGGGAGAATAGTCTTTCATCCTCTTTCCTTTGTCTTTTCCGCCTGATTATTTATTAAAATTCAGCAACTGCCCGAACCATTCCAGCGGTTTTCAGATGACCGATATGATGGTATGTGCCGCCGAGCAGCTGCGAGAGTTTCCGCATGCTTTCGTTTGGCTGGTGCAGCGGCCTGGTATCTATGGCAATTGAAGAAATGTTGTCACCGCCGATGCGTTCTGCTATCAGAAAGAGTTCTGCCATTACTTCCGTCAGCCGCAATTTGGGGTCGTAGGGCACGTTCGCCTCACCATCCGAGAGGATCACCAGCAGAGGTCTGATTCCCGGGTCTTTCAGACGCTGTGTTTTAACCAGCCGCCAGGCCTTCATCAGGCCGTCGGCAAACGGTGTTGCCCCGCCGGTCGGAAGCGCTTTCAAGTGCTGCCGGGCAAGCGGCAGACTTGAGGTCGGCTGCAGGACAACGTCTGCACATTCATCACGGAAAGCCACCAGGCCAACACGATGCCGCTTTTGATAGGCTTTTGCCAGGATTGCGAGCACGGCTCCCTTGGCCGATTTAATACGGGCATAGGCGCCGTCTCCCATAGAGTCCGAACTATCAACGACAAAGACAATCAGGGTTTTCTGGGGACGGAGGTAGACTTTCTTCCTCAGGTCGCTGGTAACCACCTGAAACGGCGTATCACTCACCGAACCACTCTGCCTGATCAGGGCTGCGCGCAGCGTCGCATCCGGGGCAATGTCGAAATCACGCTCTGATTCGCCTACCGGTAGGGCCCTGACAAACCTGCCTGAAGTCGAAGCCGCTGTCGGAGTCCGCTTTCTCCCCGCTCGGCTGCCGTTTACCTGCAGGGTCTCCAGTTCAATTTCTTCAACGCAGATCAATTCGTCGGCGTCGAAAACAGCTTTTTTTTTTCTTCGAGAAAAGAAAAGAGCATATCGACATTCGAAGCGGCATTGGCTCCGGGCACCTGCTCGGATATTTCATCCCATGGCTCGTAGGTTTCTTCAAATGCAGTCTGATGTTTTTCGAGTTTTTCCCTCTCAAGGATCTTGGCCAGGAGCTCTTCGAGCTTTTCTTCGAGCATCCCGGCCGTTGCCAGCGGCATGTTGGTGACCCGGTGCAGCAGCACAAAACGGGCGGCTTCGGCAATATGCTGCCGATTAACCTCACGGCTCTCAAGAAATGCCGCAAGGGCACGCGCTGCCTTGATAATGGCAATGTCAGCACGATGCCCCTGGGTCTCAACCTCGACCGAGAGCTGAACGGCAAGCTCGATCATTTCCTGCGGAATGAGCACCGAGGCAAGAAGCTCACGGGCAGTGCGTATCTGCTCGGCAATAACAGCCTCTTGCTCTGAATTATCGCTGACAAAGGCCTGCGGATCGTTGTCAAAGGCAATTCTGCGCGAAACGATAAGGGAACGAAGCCCGGGGTCCTTGACACTGTTGACCCTCAGGCTCAGACCGAAGCGGTCGAGGAACTGGGGACGCAGTTCCCCTTCCTCCGGATTCATCGTGCCCACCAGCATGAAACGGGCAGGATGTATAAAAGAGATACCCTCCCGCTCAACCACGTTTATTCCCGATGCTGCGGCATCGAGAAGGATGTCGACGAGGTGGTCATCGAGCAGGTTGACCTCGTCCACATAGAGAATTCCCCTGTTGGCGGCAGCAAGCAGGCCGGGTTCAAAATTTCGCGTGCCCGTTTTCAGGGTCTGCTCGATGTGCAGGGTGCCGACAACACGATCTTCCGTGGCGCTTAAAGGCAATTCCACGAGCGGCATCGAGCGCATCTCAGTCACCAGTTCCCCGCCACGGTGGTAACTTGCTGCACAGCTATCGCACATCTGTGCGGGATCGTCCGGCGGACAATGATACGGACAACCCTGAACAACTTCTATCTCCGGCAATATCTCGGCCAGCGCGCGCACCGCAGTCGATTTCCCGGTCCCCTTGTGACCGCTGACAAGAACCCCACCGATGGAGGGATCAACTGCATTAAGCAGCAGTCCGGACTTCATTTTTTCCTGGCCGATAAGTGCCGCAAACGGGTATATATGTCGTTTCTGCATATTAATAGTAATTCCGCAGTAGTGTCTCTGGTCATACCAGTCTAAACATAAAGTAATACAACAAATTTTCCCGGCAACCATAACCAATTATCCTGGATTTTCCAACAGAAAAAGATATACTTGTCTGCAAATCGGATCAGGGTTTAAATAACCATCCGTGCAAACCTCAGACTGGAAAACGGAGGATAAAATGAATGTTATTGTCGACCTCACGGTATCCCCTTTCGGCGCAGGGCTTTCAGTGTCGGAATATATTGCCGCCTGTCACAAGATCATTAACAAGGCCGGCTTGAAATCAAATCTGCACGCCTATGGAACAAACATAGAGGGAGACTGGGATACTGTCTTCAAAGCGGTAAAAGAGTGCCACCAGACCCTTCACAAGATGGGGGTGCCACGCATTACCAGTTCCATCAAGGTCGGAACCAGAACCGACAAAGAACAGTCCATGCACGACAAGATTACCAGCGTAAAAAACAAACTGGAATAGACGTGGCTTATTGAGTAGAGGAAACGATTGAGCTGCCGGTTTATCATCTCCTGCAGCTCCTCATTTTCCAGATTCGCTTTTACCGCTCACTTTTTCCCGGCGGGAATACACAGAACAAAAAACTGCAGATTTTACCCTGCCATAACTGTCTGGTCATTGCCTCCGCGCTTGTTCAGACTTATATTATGCATATGTCCAATATTTAGTGAAGCGTGTCATACCGGTTCCTTTCAATTTAACACCAGGAGGGTTTCATGCAATTCACCAGTATTCTGCTTCCCGTCGATGGCTCAAGCTACTCCGATCATGCTACCGAATATGCGCTCTATCTCGCCAGGCAATGCGGAGCCAAAATAACTGCTGTCAGTTGTTACGAGTGGCTGGGGCACATGCCCGAGGTCAATGACACCCTGATTGGAGAACTTAAGGATAAGGTCGCCAGGCAGGCAGCCGAGGTCCTCAACCAGACGTCACGTCTGCTCACCAAGGCAGGCATTGAACACGATACCGAGATACTGTCCGGAGAACCCGGAAAGATGCTGACAAGTCTGGCCAAATCAAAAAAATTTGACCTGATTGTAATGGGTTCGCACGGTCATTCGGATATTGCCGGGTTATTTCTCGGCAGCGTCACGCACAAAGTGCTTAATAAGATTTACTGTCCGGTACTGGTTGTTCCCTGATAAACGCGCAGCAGAGTAGGAAAAAGGGAGGCTACCGAGCCCTGATTGATCAACTGATCCCGGAAAGCCGGTGAAACGTCCACCGGCTTCTCGGGATTTTCTTCTTGTCAGGCGATATCAGTAATCGGTCAGGTGATTGAATTCAGCATTCTCGACCCAAGTCTCAGGCTGGCCGATGAACTCAATAATGCCGTCAATCAGGCGATAATGGCGTCTTTCTTCTTTGGCGATTGTTTCCAGGAACTGTTTCTCTTTCGGATCGGTCGCCTGAGCGCTTTTCTCCTCAAAGAATTCGTAGGCCTTTTTTTCCCACTCAAGAGCCTGCTTGTAAGCCTCCAGTTGAGAGACATCATCTGCTACGTCAATTGCGCCACTCTCTTTCATCTGAGCAAAAACATTCTTGGAATCAGCGAGAATGTCTGTTGATTCGTAATCCGCTGCCTGCCGTTCCAGGAGACCTTTGAAAAGATTATAGTGCTTCACTTCTTCGTCGGCAAGATACGTGAAAATCTGTTTCAGACCGTTATTTGTCGTCTTTCCAGCAAGATCCCGATAGAATTTCTCGCCATCCTGCTCCATTTTCATCGCAAATTCAAATATACTCATTCCTTTCTCCTTTTCCTTTGTTAGAGTGGGAGTAACACGTGCAGTCTCCCTCAGCCCCCAGATCGTTTGTAATTGATAATAAAACTGCAGACAGAGCAGTTATCGCTTCCAGCCTCAAGAAAGAAAAACCTGGATGTCGGCAATACGGCACACCGGTACCGGCAATTTTTCTAACCAGACAGTAAATACCATTAATCTATTTACAGTTCAAACAATGATTCACAGCAGCTATCCGCAACCGTCTTTGTCTAACCAGTAACACGTGGTTGGGATAGCGCATTTCCAAGCCGGTAATAACGTAAAGCAGGCAAAAAACGAGTATTGACGATAACGAATTTGTTTTATTGACAACTGGTATTACCAGGA
The DNA here is from genome assembly GCA_963675545.2 of Desulfocapsaceae bacterium. GTDB lineage: Bacteria > Desulfobacterota > Desulfobulbia > Desulfobulbales > Desulfocapsaceae > MADRE3. Next base: position 3,425,856 of record CAXXRX010000002.1, on the reverse strand, counting down.
TTAAGATACTGTTTCAATATGCTTTTATTCAAAAAAACTGGTATGTCCAGATAATTATTTACCACGATTATCCGAACTCAATTGAATGCAGGATAAGGGGGGAACATCAATGGCCAGAGATATCTATTCAGAATCCCTAGACTATCACAGCAGCGGTCGCAAGGGGAAAATTGAAGTTATCGTCACCAAACCTTTTGCCACCCAGAAAGATCTCTCCCTGGCTTACAGTCCGGGAGTCGCGAGGCCCTGTGAAAAAATCGCCGCCAACAAAGAAGACGCCTATGAATATACCGCCAAGGGCAATCTGGTGGCAGTCATCTCAAACGGTACGGCGGTACTCGGACTCGGAAACATCGGAGCGGTTGCCGGAAAACCGGTGATGGAGGGAAAAGGGGCGCTGTTTAAAAAATTTGCAGATATTGATGTCTTTGACATCGAGGTCGACAGCGAAGATTCCGATGAATTTATCAGGACCTGCGAGCTGATTGCCCCCACCTTCGGCGGCATCAATCTCGAGGATATCAAGGCGCCGCAATGTTTCTATATCGAAGAGACATTGAAGGGCAAGGTCGATATACCGGTCTTCCATGACGACCAGCACGGCACGGCAATTATTACCGCCGCGGCTTTTCTCAATGCCCTGGAAATTACCGGCAAGGATATCACCGAGGTAAAAGCGGTTTTTAACGGTGCCGGAGCCGCCGGACTTGCCTGTGCCCAGATGTTCGTCGATCTCGGGCTGGACAGGAAAAACCTGACACTCTGCGACTCAAAAGGTGTGATATACAAAGGCAGAGAGGTTTCAATGAATACCTACAAGCAGCGATTTGCCGGCGATACAGCCAACCGGACACTTGCAGATGCGCTCGTGGGGGCCGATCTGTTCTGCGGCGTAAGCGTCGCCGGTGCTCTTACTGCCGAAATGGTGAAGTCAATGGCAGACAAGCCGATTATTTTTGCCCTTGCCAACCCGGAACCGGAAATTTCCTACCCTGAAGCAAAAAAGGCACGCCCCGACTGCATCATAGCAACCGGGCGCAGCGACTATCCTAACCAGGTTAACAATGTACTCTGCTTTCCGTTTCTTTTCAGAGGTGCGCTCGATGTCAGGGCCACAGCGATTAACACCGAGATGAAAATCGCTGCAGTCAGGGCAATTGCCGCCCTTGCCAAAGAAGAGGTCCCTGATCAGGTACTCAGGGCTTACGGCACCGAACACTTTGAATTCGGTCCGGAATACATCATTCCGACCCCGTTTGACCCCCGCGCCCTGCTGCGTATCGCTCCAGCGGTGGCCCAGGCGGCTATCGACAGTAAAATCGCCAGGAAACCGTTCGACGACCTGCAGAAATACACCGATCATCTCGAATCAACGCTCGGTATATCAAAGGCAATCCTGAGATATGTCACCAATCGTGTAAAAACAAGCCATGTCCGGGTCGTTTATCCAGAGGGGAACAACAAGAACATTATCCGTGCCGCCATCCGGGTCATGGACGAGAACCTGGCAACACCGGTACTCCTCGGAAACAAAGCTGAAATTGAAGACCTGCTCCGCACCTACGGAGCCGTTGAACACTCAATGGAAATCATCGACCCGGCAGATGAACCGGAACTCGTCAACAAATACGCCTTTGAGTATCACCTGCGAAAACATCGTAAAGGCATAACATTGCCCTATGCCATCGACATGATGCGCCGTGATGCCGGATATTTTGGAGCAATGATGCTCAGCAGCGGTGATGCGGACTGCATGATTTATGGCCAGTCCCTGCCCTATCCCTATGCCGTGAGGAGGGTGCTCTCCTGTATCAAAAGAAGTGAGAAAAAGACCGTGGCCAGCGTCTACATGATGGTCTTTAAAAACCGGACGCTCTTTTTTGCCGACACGGCGATAAATATCTCGCCAAACGAGCAGCAGCTCGCCGAAATCGCACTTTCCGTCGCCGAATTTGTCAGGGAGTTTGATATTACCCCGAAAGTGGCAATGCTCTCCTACTCTAATTTCGGCTCATCCGACACACCAGGGGCCGTGTCTGTTGCCCGGGCAACTGCAATCGCCAAGGAGATGGCACCCGAGCTGGAAATTGAGGGCGAGATTCAGGCAAACATTGCCTTTAACACTGAGCTGCGGGATGAAATATTTCCCTTCTCCGCCCTGAAAGGCGAACCGAACGTGCTGATTTTCCCGGACCTTAATGCGGCAAACATCGCCTACAAACTCTTCATGCGGCTTGGCGAGGTGGATGCTGTCGGGCCGATCCTCGTGGGCCTTGAGAAATCAGCTCACATCATTGAACGGGGGTCCAAGGCCGATAATATTTTCAACCTTACAACGCTTGCAGCCCTGAAAGCACGCCAGAACGTCAGTGGCAATCAGCTGGTACTGTAAATCGTGAAATTCCGGTCGGCGGAGTATTTTCACCGATATCCGCCGGCTGGAAGAAGCGTTATCTTTACCGAGGAGGAATCGATTTCTGCAGCTCACCTGCACCTTTGTGCCCGGGTGCAAGCAGCAGAACCCGTTTCGCCAGCTGGCGGGCTTGTTCAATTTGCCCGGAGCTGAGATAAAAATTGGCAAGCGTCATAAAATATTCCTCGCTAGTCGGCTCTGCCAGGATGGCTTTTTCCAGTGCTTCCGCGCCCTCCCGCCATTTTTGCAGTTTCAGCAACGCCAGCGCCTGGTTGTACCTGGCACGCGAATAGTCGGGCATGCCGTCCGCCGCCTGCCCGAGAAAGCGCGCTGCATCAGAGAAATTATTCATCTCCGCCAGCAGTAAGCCAAGCGAGTAGGCAACTTCATAGAGATGCGGGTTCTGGGACACAGCCTCCCTGAGCAGTATTTCAGCCCGCGTGTTATCGCCACGTCTGTTATACTCCATGGCAAGATTGACCTTGGCCGGATAAAACTGGTCATCAATTCGCAATGCTCCTTCAAACATGGCGATTGCCGTTTCACTGTCACCTCTGGCTATTGCCAGGTTCCCGAGATTATAGCGCTGGGCGGCAAAATCGGCATTGTAGAGCATTGCCTGGCGGTACTCTGCCAGGGCCTGCTGAAAGGCACCGAGATCATCTTCTCTGAGCGACGATTCGGGCAGCGCCGCCAGGCGCAACGCCGCCTCAATTCTCACCGCCAGCACATCGTCGTAGAGTTTCGGGGCGACAAGCGACAACAGCGTTTCCCTGCTGACAGCGCCCATATTTCGTATAGCTGTGTAACGCAGCAACGCTTCCCGGTCCTGGAGCGCCCGCTGGAGTGCTGCTATCGTCTCATCTCCGGGGTAGCTGCTGAGCAGCGACAAGGCAGTTGCCCGGACAATAACCGGCAGCAAACCGTCGCCTGCAAGCCGGATAAGCTCTGAACCGGAGTCGGGATTACGTCTTCTTGCTTCGGTAAATATCTCCCCGTAGTGGGGTTTTCTTTTCTCTCCATACCATTTGGTGTAATGCTCAACCACCCAGTTAAGCGGCTTGTTATCATGGCACCCCCGGGCTGAACAGCTGTTCGGAACATCGAGTTTCTCGCTCAGGTCCGGGCGCGGGACACGCAGACTGTGATCGGGTCGATAGTCGATTCCCATATAATAACGGCCGGGCATGTGACACTTCACGCAGAGATAACCTTCACTGGGCTTCCCTTCATGCTCACGTTTATGGAAATGATGCTTCGCTGTGTCGTACTCTTCACCTCGATGGCACTGCAGGCAGAGCTCATTGTCTTTGAGGAGGGTTTCCAGACTGTGCAGGTCATGGCAGTCACTGCATTTCACGTTGTTCATGTACATCTTGCTCTGGGTAAATGAACCATAGACATACACTTCTTCAAGAATCTGCCCATCAGCATGGTAAAGCCCTTCATCAAGCAGGGACGGCACCATTTTGTCGAGCAGGCTGCCTGGGCCGTGATCATTATCACCAAGCTGAAAACGCCTCGAATGGCAGGGGGCACATATCGTTATCTGCGCGTCGTTGTCGTCCTGGCTCGAATCTACAACCAGTCCGTAATTGTTCATGTGTCCCCGGGCAAGGGGCGGCTGCTGTGCCCAGGTGACGTGGCGCGAACCGGGTCCGTGACATGCTTCGCAGCCCACATCAATTTCAAACCAGCGTGTTTCATAGGACTCGGTTGCCATATCATAGCCTTTATGAAGCCGGGTCGAATGACACTCGGCGCACATGCCGTTCCAGGTTTGTGCACCATTTGTCCAGTGCAGCCAGTCTTCTGAATTCTTCACATCATAGGGAGGGAGCCGATACCATTGGGAATCCCGTGAATCCCAGGCAATATTGAGGCACTGAAGCCGCCCTTCGGGAAATGGTATCAGATATTGCTGCAGTGGAAATACTCCGAACACATGGGTGATTTTAAACTGCCCCAGTTCACCGTCCGGACCCTCTGTCTCGACCATGTAATCGCCGGATTCCATGTAAAACCGGCTGTGCACGCCATTGTAGGGATCGGTGTATGAGCTGTTGCCGAAGTCGCCAAGAACGGTCTCGTCACTGGCCACAGCCATTGCCAGCTCATGATGGGAACCATACCACTTCTTGTACTCCACCTGATGGCAGGCCTCACATCCCTTGCTGCCGACAAACCCGGCTGCCTCCTCTTTGAGTGGAGCTATCTGATGATGATCCCTGGCAAGGTAAACAAATGGAGAAACGAGAATGACGACGGCAGACAGGATTGCAACCAGCTCCAGGCGATACAGAATACCTGCTGAAACAGTGCTGTTGCCCCCTCTTTTCCTGTCGCTCATCTTTAGATACCGACAGCCTGTTCCGGTTCAAAGGAGCTCCGACTCTGCACGCGTGAAGTAAAAACCTTGACCATTCCATTTTCAATACGCAGTGGATAATAGTCAAGCGGCCTCAACGCCGGGGCGGTCAGCGGTTCTCCTGTTTTGTCAAAGGTTGACCCATGGCAGGGACATATGAATTTCTGCTGTTTGTCATCCCATGGAACTGAGCAGCCAAGGTGGGTACAGGTTTTGGAGAGGGCCAGGAAACTGCCGTCTTCCAGGCGGGAAAGATAAAACTGTCCCCGGGGAATCGGGGTAACACTGCCCGGTTTAAATGCTTCAACGGCTCCGGCATCTATCGGCTCCGTCGACGGGGCATGCAGAGACCTGTTTTTTCTGGAGCGCAGCAACGAGGTGCCGAGCCACCCTGCCTCAAGACAGGCTATCATTCCCAGAAGCGCCCAGAGACGGTTGAGAAATGATCTGCGATTCCGGCCTTCTTTGTCAGGCTGATGCTCCACTCCTGCTTCCATATGTTCTCCTTCAGCCAAACGGCAGCACAAGCTGCATTCCCGGACCGCGAAACCAGATGCCGATAATCGTCAGGCTTATGATCACCCCGACGACCAGTCCTGCCGACACAAGAACAGCAGCGGCCGGTGAGACGCTCCTTCTTCTCAATATCTGCTGCGCCACATACAACAACAGGACAAACAGCAGCAACGGGACGACTCCCCGCATCCAGATATCATCCGGTCCCTGCCGGGTTTGAGCAGCACGAATCAGCGTATCGTCTACAAAAACAAGAAAAAAGGTGATCCCTGCTCCAGCTGCCAGCCCACCAGCAAACTTTTTACCCCCGCCCCTGCCGCCAAACCAGATACCACCCGGCAAAACAGTGTATCGGCCATAGGGAAGATAGACAAGAGCTGCCAGGCAGAAAAGCGGAATAACACAGATTACGATGACCGGGTGCAGGTGCATCAGCAACTCCTGCAGACCGAGAAAGTACCAGGCAGCTTTTGCCGGGTTAGGACTCATTGCCGGGTTTGCCGGTTCCGCAAGGGGTGCGTCAACAAAAGATGCAAAAAGCAGAAGAATGGCAACGAGCCCCAGTCCTGCTGCTGCTTCGCGGCTTACCAGATCAGGTACCACAACTGCCCGGCTGTTATCGTTTTTTGCTCCTGATGCTGCAGTAACAAGCCCCCCGGCCTTCCTGACAAGCCAGAAATGCCAGACAGAAAAGACAACAAAGAAGAAGGGAATAATGCCCACGTGAATCGCATAAAAATTAGCAAGCGTGAAGGCGCCTACCTCATTTCCACCGCGAAGAAGCTGCATGAGCCATGTCCCAAAGAATGGCACGTAGGCAAACATCCCGGTAAAAATGGTAACAGCCCAGTACGCCAGCTGGTCCCATGGCAGCAGATAGCCGCTGAAGTTGGCAAACAACACCAGGAAAAGCAGCATCAACCCTATAATCCAGTTCAAATGCCTGCCGCCGCTCAAAGCACCGGTAAAAAAAACTCTGCCCATATGAAGGACAGCGACGATAACAAGCAGGTTTCCGGCCCAGAAGTGAATATTTCTGAACCATCCGGCAAGCGGTGTTTCACTGTACATCAGTTGTATTGAGAGGTAGGCACTGTCGATACCGGGCGAGTACATCAGGAGTTGACAGAGGCCGGTGACAAAAAGCACACAAAGCAAGGCGACAGCAGCTCCTCCGAGCCCGAAACTCAGAGAAAATCTCAGTGTCTCGGCCGGCACCGTGCGCGGGTGTATGTGAATCAGAAAATCCGCTAACAGTGATTTCTGTCTTTTTACCGTGCGTTCTACCATCTCCGCAGGAATACCCTTCTAACTATTTCAAAAAATTATATAAAGCCATCACCAGGAAATTATAGGGTAACGGGAATTTTCGCAACACAAAACCTCAGAATATGCCCCGGCTCGCTTATCGTTGGAGAAAACAACCCGGATATGGTATGAAACGCTACAATTCTGGATTTTCCCCACGACAATGAAAGACACATTCGGATCAACAAACAGCCTGAAAGGGATCGCGATCTTCGCAGTCCTGATCAATCACTACCTTAATTTAAATCTCACGGGTGACTACCTCTGGTTTGCAAACCTCTTCGTGGGGCTGTTCTTCATCGTCAGCGGTTATGGCATTTTCTGCTCTCTTGAGCGCTCCGCAGCCGCCGGACCATTGCGTTTCAGAGATTTGGGGAACTTTTATTTCAGCAGGCTTATCCGAATTTACCCGCTCTTCATAACAGCCTATCTGATCCAATGTTATCTTTTTGACGAGCCTGTCATCTCGTGGACAATTTTGGCGATACACGGGCGGGGACACTACTGGTTCATACCGGCAATTATCCAGTGTTACCTGCTGGCACCACTGTTATTCTTCCTGATCAAACGCTACCGTTTTTTAACGCTGAACATCGTTGTTTTCGTGTTTCTTGCAGCAAACCTGATGCTGCATGCAGGTATGCTCCCGGCAGCGATCAACAGCATACGTTTCATTCACCTGCAGTGGCGGGATGTCTATTTTCTCTACCTGCTACTCTTCACCCTTTCCATGTATCTGCCCCACTATCTTGCTTCCTGGGAGCAGATCCCTGGATATGAAAAAAAATACTGGTTCATCCTGTTGCTCACGACCGTGTTGACAGTCATGACTGTCTTCAAGTACCTGGGTTCAACAGATTACCTTTATATACTGCTGACCGGAACGATCTGTCCGTTGCTGCTGCTGTGTCTTGCCGCCGTTTATCTGCTTGCCAACAGACTGCAGTTCCCGCTATTGACATGGATCGGAAAAATCTCCTATCCGGTTTACCTCTTTCATGTCATCATGTACCGATCCGTGGATCAATTCTCCGGGCTGGGCAAAAACTCGCTGCAGGAGTTGCTCATTGTCATCGTGGTGCTGCCGCTCTTTTTTTATTGCTGCAGCCTGATTGATCGCTGGAACAACTCTATCACCGGAACGCTGCGACTCACCTACTCCAGAATAACAAACAGGCAGCCCGTTTAATCGCCACCATCAGCGCCCTGCTCTTCGGTCTTTCCCTGCAGTTCCTCATCAATATAACGCTGCACATGACCGCGACCGTTAATCATCGATTTAACCCCCCAGACAACGATTATGAGACCCAGGCAGACAATTGCCGGCACAAACTGCGGAAACATGACGCCGGCAAGCAGCAATACTGCAAGTACCACCGCCAGAAACTTGAGCGTGCGGTTTTTTGATCGTACAATAACATCCTGAGCCTTCTGCAGCGTATTGATACCACCTTTTTGCATTGCCTCTCGCATCATTGCATATGCTGCCTGATTCTTTTTTTCCAGACGGCCGAAAGGATCATTGAGTTTCATCTATACTCCTCTTTACCTGTACGTAACATTTGAATTATTGTTGAAGGTATCGACATTACCACATTTACTCAAAACGGGGAGAACAAATCCGCTCACATCTGCAGAAATCCGGCCCCAGGGTACAGGGCAAAACGGTTTCATTCATTCTGCCGATTCAGGACCAGAATTTAATTGACAAAAATCACCAGTAAAGGTCTGTTACACATAGATATCATTCGATAATATCAAGATATAGCAGGGAGTATTCCAAAACTGACGATTAACAGGGGCATCGTCTGCCAACAATGTTCCCCCGTCACCTTACCTGGAGAGAGCCCATGGTCGAGCACCCTATTCTCTGGCAGCCTTCACAAGAGCTGATTGAGCAATCACGTGTCTTTTCCTTCATGGCCCTGCTGTCACGCAGATACAATATCACCTTCCCGGATTATCAATCCCTGTACCACTGGTCTGTCAACGAGAAAGAAACATTCTGGTCCGAGTTGTGGGATTTCTGTACGGTTATCGGCACAAAAGGTGAGCGTATCCTGATCAACGGGGACGATATGGAAAACGCCGTCTGGTTTCCCGATGCACGGCTTAATTTTGCCGAAAATCTGTTGCAGCGGCAGGATCTGGAACCGGCTCTGATCTCAAAAACTGAAAATAGTGCTGTCACCCACACGTCCTGGAAAACACTGTACCGGCAGGTTGCAGCCGTTGCCGCCTGGCTGCGTACTCTGGGGGTAAAAAAAGGGGACCGGGTAGCCGGGTACCTCCCCAACATTCCCGAAGCTGTTATCGCAATGCTCGCCACCACAAGCCTGGGGGCAATCTGGACATCGACTTCGCCGGATTTTGGAACTGAAAGTGTCATGGAGCGTTTCGGCCAGTCGGAACCGACTGTTTTGTTTGCCGTCGACGGCTACTACTACAACGGCAAAACGATTGATACGACTGCCAAGGTAAAACAAATCTCAGACAAACTCCGCTGTCTTCAGCAAACCGTCGTCATAGACATGACCGGCAAAGGAAGTGGGGCAGGAACCATATCCTGGTCAGAAGTTATTCAAACGGAGAATAACGGCTCGATAAGCTTTGAGCCCTGCAGTTTCACCGACCCGCTCTATATTCTCTACTCCTCAGGGACGACCGGCAAGCCCAAATGCATCACCCATAAAGTGGGGGGAACACTTCTTCAGCATTTAAAAGAACACCAGCTTCACTGCGATATTCAGCCGGATGACCGGATCTTTTTTTTCACTACCTGCGGATGGATGATGTGGAACTGGCTCGCCAGTGTGCTTGCCAGCAGGGCAACAGTGCTTCTCTACGACGGCTCCCCGTTCTACCCGGATACATATACACTGTGGAACTATGCAGAAGATACGCGGATGACGCTGTTTGGGACATCGCCCAAGTACCTCGATGCTCTCAAGAAAAACGACGCTGAACCGGGAGAGCGATACAATCTCGACAGCATCCGGACAATTTGCTCGACCGGGTCGGTTCTTGCCCCCGACAGCTTTGACTATGTGTATGAAAAGATAAAAAAAGACGTTCAGCTATCATCTTTTTCCGGGGGCACTGATATTGTTTCCTGTTTTATCCAAGGGTCTCCACTTCTCCCTGTCTACCGTGGGGAATGCCAGTGCCGGGGACTTGGTATGGCAGTAGCCGTGCTGGATGAATCCGGCAGCGAGGTAGTCGACCGTAAAGGCGAGTTGGTATGCACCGCCACCTTTCCCTCCCAGCCGGCATTCTTCTGGGGCGACACCACTGGAAAGCAGTATCATAACGCCTATTTCGGGGTCACTGAGAACATCTGGCATCACGGTGATTATGTGAAACTCACCAGTCACGGCACCATGATCATCTACGGCCGCTCCGATACGACACTTAACCCCGGAGGCGTCAGGATAGGAACTGCCGAAATCTACCGGTACGTCGAACAGCTTGACGAAATCCTGGAATCCGTTGTCATCGGCCAGGAGTGGGAGCATGATACGCGACTCGTTCTCTTTGTTGTTCTACGCCCGGACCTCACGCTGAGTGCGGAACTCAAAGAGAGGATCAGGAAGATTTTGCGGGAAAACTGCACTCCGAGACATGTGCCCGGAAAAATTGTTCAGATTAAAGAGATTCCCAGGACAAAATCGGGTAAAATTGTCGAGTTGGCTGTACGCGAGGTCGTTCACGGCAGGCCGGTAAAAAACATCAGCGCCCTGGCAAACCCGGAAGCACTCGGTTATTTTTCAGGTATTGCTGATCTGCAAAATGATTAACGCCGCATTCACCAGCCATAACCAGGCAGCACCGGAACACGTCCAGAAATCAAGGATACCACCGAGGCCCCAGCAAGACACTGGAGGCACACGAAGAGTTGAATACATATGACTATTTTTCTGTCTGGGCTTTTCATATTTCTTGGAGTGCATTCAATCTCAATAGTTGCTGATTCATGGCGTAACCGGGTGGCCGAAAGAATCGGAGAATGGGCCTGGAAGGTGCTCTACGCTCTTGGCTCAATTCTCGGCTTAACCTTGATTGTTTGGGGCTACGGACTTGCCCGGGGCGAGTCTGTAGATCTCTATACCCCTCAGCTGTGGCTGCGGCAGATATCACTCCTGCTGTTTGTCCCGGTATTTCCACTGCTGATAGCAGCCTACTTCCCCGGCCGGATCAAAACTGCAGTGCGCCATCCGATGCTCCTGGCAACGCAACTCTGGGCACTGGCACACCTGATGAGCAATGGATCACTGGTCAACGTGATCCTCTTCGGTTCTTTCCTGCTCTGGGCAGTTCTTGATTTCATTTCGCTGCAGCAGCGTCACTCACGGCCGCTGCCGGGAGCTCCCCGATCCCGATACAACGACGTACTGGCAATGATTCTGGGGATTTGCCTTTATTTTGCCTTTATCTTCCGGCTGCACCAGCTGCTGCTGGGCGTTTCACCTGTCTAAAGAACGTACCATGTACAATTTCAGCTTTAGACAAACAATTCCTTCCCGTCCATCAATTGCCGTTACCGTCGGCTTGAAGCCCTGGTTTGAACCTGACGTAATTGATGAGGGTCTGACGCTTATCAGAGAAAATGTCATTTCGCATTTCTTCATTTATCGTGAGGTCGCCGGCGCGCTATTCGACAACAGGCACCCGCTCATCATCTCATTCGAGAAAACCTCGCGTATCGCCCAGGGATTTACCATAAAAACCGAACAGTGTTCACTCTGTTCTTCTCCTCGTCGGCGGCAGAAAAGGTGTGTGCACATCGCCGCCCTCTGCCTCCTGAGCTTTGCTGACGATCCTGATGATAAAGTCTTTCCCATGCCTCTGGGTTTTCGTGACTCCATCTGGTCGACATTGGCCGGCTTTCTCCACGACTGGTTGAGCCGGGAAAAAGGAGAACTCGAGTATAGCCATAGTGAAAAAGGAGTTCGTGTCGAACGGAGAGCCTCTGAGGGCTCAGTCACTGCCCGGCTCTCACCTGTTACTTCCGGGGCTTGGTATATGGTTGACCCAAAAACACGTCCCGGTGCAATTCTCAAGCTCTATGAGAGTGCTCAAAAAATCACGGCAACTGAAAGCGAGAGTCACTTAAATGCAGTTGGTTCAACCAGCAGGCTCCAGGAGCGTGATCGCTCTTTCTGGGCAAAACTCTGCACTCTTTTTTACGGATTCGGGCCGAGACAGTCGCAGAATCTCTTTTATGATCAAGATTCCGGTCTTTTTCAACTATTACTCAAGAATACGGAAACTACCGATACCATACACTTGCTTCTCCCCCGTTCTCGAACTGTGGAAATGATCAGACTACTGGGTTTCGAGAAATCCGGATATTCTCTTCTGCCCCCTGTCCGCCAAGGGTTTTCAGTCGTTATGAATGACAAGGGGCAGGTGACGGTTGCCCCTGTATTATGGCAAAATAAACAACGACCCGTACTTCTTGCAGAGCTGCAGAAGATGAAATACGGCAGCTACTATTATTCTCCCGGTGAGGGTTTTTTCTCCCTCAAGCAGCTTGATCCCAAGTGCAGGATAACACGCCCTTCCGGAAAACAGTCCGCTACCCCTCTTTTTGACTTCCTGGAACAGGACTCGTCCTTTCAGATTCCAGGAAATGAACTGGAAACATTCCTGAACAACAACAGGCATACCCTGTCCCATGACGACAACCATGTCGACCGTGACATACTATATTTACAGGTAAAATCTCTTCCCGACTCTCTGATCGTTCACGATTTCAAAGAAGATCAGGACTGGTATTACCTCTCCTGTGAATATGGACTGGGCAGCAATTCGATATCACTTGAGACATTGCTTGATGCGAAAACGAACCATGCCGCTCACCGTATCGGAACGACATCACTGCAGCTTAAAAACACTCCGCTTTCATGGTTTTACGATCTGGCCCTGGAACGGTCATGGATTGACAGCAAGAAACGCAGAGGGGTCCGTCTTCGCCCGGGCGAGCTGGTTGCGTTACTGTCAACCATTGACAATGTCAGCAATCGGCTTGAAGACCAGCATTTTCATGCCCGCCTGCAATCACTTATGGACAGGAGCGCCTGGAATAATCGTGAAAAGCATATCCATGTCCCCGATCATCTCCGCTCCTATCAGAAAAACGGCCTTGCCTGGCTTTACAGCCTTTATGACTTTGGATTCGGAGGTCTGTTGGCAGACGACATGGGACTGGGCAAGACCCACCAGGGACTTGCCCTGCTGGAAACGGTGAGAAAAAAAAGAACAGACGTCTTCATGCTCGTGGTCTGCCCGGCATCCGTGCTCTATCACTGGCAGGAAAAAATTGAGCGCTTCTATCCCGACTTGAATGCCGCTCTGTATTATGGGCCGGATCGCAATCTTGCAAAAGTACTTGAAACGAAACTTCTCCTCACCACCTACGGGATCGCCCGCAGTGACCAGGAGTCATTGTCCAGGATTCGTTTCGAGATCATCCTGCTCGATGAAATCCAGAATCTCAAAAATCAGAAGACGGCAATCCACCGCGCTGTAGATTCACTCCAGTCCAGGATTAAAATTGGACTATCCGGAACCCCGATCGAAAACTCGCTTTCCGATCTATATGCACTTTATAATATCTGTCTTCCAGGAATGCTGGGAACTCCGCATCAATTCAGACACAATTTTCTAGTACCTATTACCGAACATCATGACGAAAAGCAGAAAAAGAAACTTTCCCGGCTCATCGAACCGTTTATTCTTCGCAGATCCCGTGCACAGGTGCTGGAAGAATTACCGGAACTGATTGAGGATAACCGCCTGTGCGAATTAAGCGACGACCAGTTAACACTGTATCATCAGAGCATCGATGAACAGCGAGGGTTTCTTGAGGAATTGGAAGAACCAGAGCATACGATAGATTACATGAACCTTCTGACCCTGATAACCCGGCTCAAACAAATCTGCAACCACCCATGTCTGCTGGAAAGAAACAGAAATTCTGGCAGGTATAAAAGCGGCAAATGGGATCTTTTTGTTGATCTGCTCAATGAAAGTCTAGCGAGCGGTCTGAAAGTCGTCGTTTTCAGCCAGTATACCGGCATGCTTGATATCATAGAATATTACCTGGAAGAATCAGGGATAGGATATGCCGGCCTGCGCGGAAGCATGAGCATTGCCGGTCGAAAGAATATGATTGAGAGATTCACACAACAGCCCGACTGTATGGTCTTCTCCTCAAGCCTGCTCGCAGGAGGTACCGGTATTGATCTTCAGGCAGGCAGGGTCGTTATCCATTATGACCGGTGGTGGAATCCGGCAAAAGAGCAGCAGGCCACCGCGCGAGTTCACCGGATGGGTCAAAAAGAAGTGGTACAGCTTTTCAGATTGATCACCGCCGGAACGCTTGAGGACAAAATTCACCAGATAATCACCAGCAAGCAGAACCTTGCCTCTTCAATCATCAATGAAGATGAAGGAGGCATCATCAAGCATCTTGATCACAGTCAGCTGGTGAAGCTGTTCAGATGATGTGAACCGATCTTTGTCCGCGTAGTTATGAACGTACCTGTCCGTCAGATGTTTTCAAGAGATATCGTACAGCATAGCTGCAGCAGTTACGTGCTCAGTCCTCGTGACACGGAGTTTTTGCCTGATATCTTTTCACTTCCTGCCTGGATTACCTTGTAAAAGACAGGTACAAAAAGCAGTGCCAGAAACGTCGCCGCAATCATTCCTCCAAAAACGGCAGTACCCAGCGCTTGACGGCTGGCACCCCCGGCACCGCTGGCAATCACCAGCGGATAGACTCCGAGGATAAAGGCAAATGAGGTCATCAGGATAGGTCGAAAGCGCAAGCGTGCGGCATCGAGGGCGGCAGCAAAAATCGACAGTGATTTCTTCTCCCGTGCCTCCACAGCGAACTCGATAATAAGAATTGCGTTTTTGCAGGCCAGGGCGATAAGCAGGACGATACCGATCTGGGTGTAGACATTGTTGTCCATGTAACGGATCATCAAGGCCACAACCGTTCCCAGAAGTGCCAGGGGAACGGCAAGAATAACGCCGAATGATGTCGTCCAGCTTTCATACTGAGCGCAGAGTACGAGATAAACGAGGATAACGCAGAGGGCAAAGATGGGCCCCGGGTTACCCGCACTCTTTTCCTGAAACGACATACCTGTCCATTCCGCCCCCATCGAACCGGGAAGGGCTCGCCCGGCAACCTCTTCCATGGCCGTCATCGCCTGGCCGGTACTGAATCCCGGAGCATTGGAGCCATTGACTGTTGCGGTAGGATACATGTTGTAGCGGGTAATAATCTCCGGCCCGAACACTTCCGATACCGACAACAGCGTCCCCAGCGGAATCATCTTACCATCCGCTGAACGAACCTGAAGACTCCCGATATCCTCCACCTCCGACCTGGCTTCAGACTCTGCCTGTATATTAACCTGGAAGGTTCGATTAAACTTGTTGAAATCATTAACATACGATGCTCCCAGAAAGGCTTGCATGGAGCCGAATATTTCGGAGAGCTCAATGTTCATTATCTTTGCCTTGGTGCGGTCAATATCGGCAAAAAGCTGGGGAACAGAGGACCTGAATGTAGTATAAGCCCCAGCGATTGCCGGCTCTTTTGAGGCTTCCACAGACAAATCCGCAGCTACGTTCTGGAGGGTGTCAAGGCCGACATCCCCCCTGTCTTCAACCTGCAGCTGGAATCCGCCGGTATTGCCGATTCCCGAAATCGGCGGCGGCGGAAACTGGAGAATAACCGCCTCTTCAATAGCCCTTCCCGCAGCACTCATGCCGGCAAGGATATTTTCCAGGTCGTGACCGCTGGGAATACGCTTAGCAAAATCCTCAAACACCACCCATATAGCTGCACCATTGGACATCCCGGCTCCGTCGAGAAGGGAAAAACCGGCGACGGAAATAAAATCTTTGACTCCCTCCATCTCAGACAACGCATCGTTGAGTTTTTTCACGACAGCTTCGGTTCTCTGCAGTGAAGCGGCATCGGGCAACTGGATGGAGTACATCGCATACCCCTGATCCTCGGTGGGGATAAAACCGGTCGGTAAATCGCTGAACCCTTTCCAGGCGCCGAAGGCGATTCCGCAAAAAAGCAGCATGGTAATCAGTGAACGGCGCAGCATCAGTTTGACGACAGCTTCGTATACATTGCGCGAGACATCGAAAAACGCATCGAACCAGCGGAAAAAAAACATCTTCTTCTTCCGGGTCGGTCTCAGCACCAGGGCGCAGAGAGCCGGGCTCAGCGTCAGCGCGTTTATCGAGGAGAAAAACGTCGAGGCGGCAATCGTCAGCGCAAACTGGCGGTAAAGCTCACCGGTAATACCGCCCAGGAAAGCCGTGGGAACAAACACCGCAAGTAGCACCAGTGTCGTCGCAACGATCGGCCCGGTAACCTCCTCCATCGCTGCCAGCGCACCTTCCCGCGCACTCATCTGGTGCTCATCGATATTTCTCATGGTGTTTTCCACCACGACAATGGCATCATCAACAACGATACCAATCGCCAGGACAATGCCGAAGAGGGTGATCATGTTTATTGAAAAACCGATCAGGCTCATTGCGGCAAAGGTACCGATCAGTGATACCGGGATCGTCACCACCGGGATAAGGGTTGCCCGCCAGTCCTGCAGAAAAAGGAAAATGACGATTAACACGAGAGCAATGGCAATCCACAGCGTTTCCTCGACTTCGGCGACAGCCTCCTCGACAAAAATAGTCGTGTCGAAAGGAATCTGGTATTCAAGATCTACCGGAAATGATTTTTTCAGCTCATCCATTTTTATACGCACCGCATCGGCGAGCTCTATAGCATTTGCTCCGGGCAGCTGATAAATCATCATGATTGCATTTTCCCGGCCGTTTAAGCGAGTATCATAGCTATAGCTTTTCGAACCCATTTCCACCCGTGCAACATCTCTGACCCTGGTCGTTCTGCCCCCTTCCCGCTGCTTGACGATGATGTCGGCAAACTGTTCAGGATCACTCAGGCGCCCGAGCGTATTGACCGTATATTCAAAGGCCTGACCATCAGGGGCAGGTGGTGCCCCTATTCGACCGGCGGCGACCTGCACATTCTGCTCGTTGAGCGCCCTCATAACATCACTGGTAGTCAGGTCCCTGGCTTTGAGCAGATAGGGATCAAGCCACAGGCGCATCGAATAATCACCAGCCCCATAGGCCTGTACATCACCAACACCGTTTATCCTGGAAATTTCATCCTTGAGGCGCAGTGATATGTAATTACTCAGATAGTATCGGTCGTACGTCTGATTGGGTGAGGTGAGGCTTACCATCAGGACAATGGAATTGGACCGTTTCTTTGTCGTCACCCCGATCTGCTTGACTTCCTGCGGCAGCGACGGCATTGCTATTGCCACCCGGTTCTGCACCAGGACGGCGGCCATGTCGGCATCGGTCCCGGTCTCGAAAGAAACAGTCAGGTTGTACGATCCCGAATTGGTGGAGGTGCTGGACATGTAAATCATGCCCTCAACGCCATTGACCTGCTGCTCAATCGGTGCGGCAACAGTGTCGGCAATCACCTGGGCATTGGCACCCGGATACTGGGTCGACACCTGTACGGTCGGCGGCGCCAGTTCAGGATACTGTGACACGGGCAGCCCCAGCAATGAGACCAGTCCGGCGATAACAATGATAATCGAGATGACCGCAGCAAAAATCGGGCGGTGTATAAAAAAACGACTCATGCTTTAAATCCGCTAGGTGGACTGCTTTGGGGACCGTTCATCCTTGGGTGTAACAGGATTCCCCGGCCGGGCGCGCTGGATTCCGTTTATAATCACCCGGTCTTCAGCAGAAATTCCCTTTGTAATAACGCGCATTCCGTCCTGGAGCGTGCCCGTTTCAACCGGTTTATAAACAACCGTGTTGTCTTCATCAACAGTCAGCAGATAGCGGCCACGCTGGTCGATTGAAATGGCGACTTCAGGGACAAGCAGGGCGTTTTTCGTCTCATTTATCGGAATACGCACCCGGGCATACTGGCCCGGCAGAATATCCAGATCATTGTTGTCAAAACGGGCCCGAATCTGAATCGTACCGGTAGACAAATCAACGGTATTATCCCTATAATCGACAATCCCCTCTCTTGTGTATGTTTTTTCTCCCTTCAAGGCGAGAAAAACAGGGATGCGCAACGATTCAATATCGTCGTAGTTATTTATTTCATTATGTTTTTTATAGAGCATCAGGGAGCCTTCATCCATAATAAAATAAACATAAACAGGGTCATAATTAACGATAGTTGCCAGTAGAGTCATGTCACCGGCACTGCCGACCAGATTACCGGCATCAACAAGATTGCGGCTGATGCGGCCGCTGACAGGGGCACTGATGCTGGTATAGGAGAGATCGAGCCGTGCCTTGATAAGGGCAGCTTCAGCACCTCTCACTTCGGCTTCAGCCTTGCTGAGATTTGCCTTTTCTTCCAGAACGGCAAGTTCACTGACCGCTTTTTGTTTATAACCGCTCTCCTTGCGCTTCAAGGTGGCCCTGGAAAGTTCCGCCTGAGCTTTTTTGGTCTGCAGGTCCGCCTGCCGTTCCGCTACCTCGGCCTCCAGCGGCTTCGGGTCAATTTCAAACAGCAGATCATCTTTTTCAACAATTCCACCTGTCGGAAAAGCAATCGTTTGAAGATACCCCTCGACCCGCGCCTGCAGTTCAACCGATCTTCCCGCTTCGGTATATCCGGAGAAGTAGGCGTAATTGATGATATCGTCTATCAGGGGTCTGGCGACTGTTACCGTGGGCGGAGGAGGCGGTTCGGCAGGAGGCTGTTCCTGCTTGCAACCTCCCGCAGCCAGCACCAGAAACAAGACTGGTAAAATAATTTTTGATATCGACATAATACGAGAAAATTTGTGTAGTTTTGTTATATGGATGGCTGACTATCCTGCTGGATCGTTGTCCAGCCACCAGCCAGGGCCCTGTATAAACCGACAAGTTGAATGCCGGTTTGGCCCCGGGCTGCATCTAAATTTTTTTCGGCAGCAAATAACGATCTCTGGGCGTCAAGCACGTCCTGAAAACTGGTGAGTCCATCCTTATAAAGCTGGGTTGACATCTCAAGAGTCTGCAAAGATGCTTCTACTGAACGCTCCAATGCCTCGAACTGAAGCCGCTGTTCATGGTAGCCGACCAGGCTGTCTTCGACTTCTTTGATTGCCCTGAGCATGCTTTGTTCATAAAAATGCAGGGCCTGTTCAGTACGGGCATCTTCTACTGAAATTTGCTGCCTGATTCTGCCCATGTTAAAAATATTCCATCGAAATGACGGCCCCAGGCCATAGACCTGACTGCCTGAATCAAAAAAATTCCCTGTCTCCAGGGAAGAAAAGCCCAGTATGCCGGTTAATGAAAAGCTCGGATACAAATCAGCTGTAGCCACACCGATTCTGGCCGTCTGCGCAGCAAGCCTTCTCTCCGCCGAGCGGACGTCGGGACGCTGCCTGATCCTGTCGGCAGGAATTCCAACCGCTAAATCCTGTGGCGGCAGAGAAACAAGGCGGGGGGGCTCAAGCTCCCGGCGCAGATGGTCAGTTGATTCCCCGAGGAGTACCCCGACACGACTGATTGCCTGAGCCAGCTGAAGCCTTATAAGCGGGAGCTCGGCTTCTGTGGCAGCAAGGATCTGGGTTGCCTGGGCAACATCAAGGTAACTGGTAAGACCGTTCTGATAGCGGATATCAGTAAGCTCAAGCATTGATCTCTGGGACGCTATGTTGTCCCGGGCGGTGAGCAACTGGGCCTGCAGGGTACGAATCTGCAGATAGGCTTCTGCAACTTCAGCCCGGACGGAAATCAGCACATCCCTGTGTTCCTCCCAGGTGGCCTGATAATCAGCGGCAGCCGCTTCAATGGAGCGGCGAATACGTCCAAAGAGATCTATTTCCCAACCGGCCTCGGCTGACAGCTGGTATTGGGTCTGTTCACCCGTTGCCAGAGGGTTGACATTCTCACTCTCTTTTCCCCAGGAGATTGCACCATTCGCGTCAATAACCGGATAAAGGCCGGAATCAGCGATCCCCACGACTGCCCGAGCTTCTCGTATCCGCGCCAGAGCAATCTTGAGGTCCAGATTATTCTGTTCCGCCCGGCTGATAAGAGAGCTCAACAGTGGATCATTAAACACATCCCACCACCTGCTTAAATCCGTCTGTTCAAAACGTAATTCAGGATAGCTGATCTCACTGATCCTGATCTGGTAGTCACTGAGGGGGGCCTGGTAATCGGGACCGACAACGCAGCCGGTGAACATGACGATAAGGAATGGAAAACCGATAAGCAGGCGGTTAACTGATATGTAGAAGCGCTTTCTGTTGATTGAGTTACCCATTTATCAGTGGTTTGTAGAGCAATCGAAATAACCCGGATACATCCCTGATTGCCGCTTTGATCATATAGCCGAATTTTGCGGGTTGCAATAAATTTAAATTAACCACCCGAGATAATTGTGATAAACCTGAAAAAATGTTTAATCATGAACGAAGTAAGATACTGTATTAACAACATTATATCGAAAACCAGCGCATTCTTCACTCGTGTATCTGGTTTTCAGGATCAATAGCTGTGTGCCGGTAAAAATGGTACCCAGGCACCGTTCATAGACTGAAAACATTTCTTTACTATTATTTTGACCTGCTAAACCTGATAAAATAATTATTGTACTTCATGAGGGACACGCCGTGGCGCCCTTCATGCTCAGATCAATTCAAAATCGGCCACCGTCCACCAGTGAGGAGATACACATGAAAACCGCTATTACACTTTTTTTCCTGCTCATCCCCGTAACCATACTTGCCCAGAACTATGGGAACATGAACAAAGGTGACATGCAGAACATGATGCAGGTGATGCAGCAGGTCCAGGAATGCATGGCAAACATAGACCAGACAAAACTCAATGAACTCAAAACCCGTTCGGAACAGGCAAAACAGGAAATCGATACCCTGTGCGGTCAGGGAAAACGGGACAAGGCCCAGAACCGGGCCATAGCTTTCGGCCGGGAGATCACCTCAGACCCAACCATGCAGCAGATGCGCACATGCTCAGAAATGGTTCAGGGAGCAATACCGATGCCGGACATGGCCGACATCTACAATGAGAAGGATTACACCCAAAAACACGTATGTGATTAAGACCAGTTACGGCAGTTACGGGGACAGTATACTTATCTCTGTAGTGTGCAGAGATAAGTATACTGTCCCCGCAACTGCCGTCCCCGGAACTACAAATTTACTTTTCAAAATAGGTGTAGCCGCGCAATCCTTCTTCAAACTTTTCCAGGATTGATTTGCGTTCACCGGGGGTGATATAGCTGTTGAGGATGGCATCCTCCGCCAGGTTCTTGAGCCTGGTCCTGATGTCCTGGATATCATATTCAACATAGGAAAGTACATCGGATACCGAGTCCCCTTCAAGTTCAAGGATGAACTTATAGGAGTTATCATCGTTTACCTGGATCGAAACGATATTGGTGTCACCAAACAGGTTATGCAGGTCGCCAAGCGTTTCCTGGTATGCCCCGACGAGAAATACACCCAGATAATAGTCTTCGCCGGTTTTAAGCGGGTGGAGCATGATTGTATTTTTTTGCTCAAAGATAGCAGGAAAATTATCGATCTTGCCATCGCAGTCGCAGGTGATGTCAGAGATGATCGCCTGCCGTGTGGGCGCTTCCAGGTGCCGATGCAGCGGCATAGTCGGGAGAATCTGATCAATAGCCCAGACATCCGGCAGGGACTGAAAGAGGCTGAAGTTGCCGTAGTAAATGTCGTAGATCAACTGGTTCATATCCTGCACAGCCTTGGGAACATGAACAAGCTCCTCTGCAAGTTCAGCAATCTTTAGATGAACATGCTGGACGAGATTTTCCGCCAGCGCCCTCTCACGCATGGAAATGTGGCCATGCTTGAACAGCTGCCTGGCCTGGCTGCGGTAAAAAAGAGCATCGTTGCAACATTCCTGGATATCCTTGACGGAAATCTTGTTGTAGGTGGCCATCAGGTTTTCAAGCAGATCACTGTCAACAATGGGCATTTTGTTCGGTATGGGGGGCGGATCATATGAGCTGACATCAAGAATATTGAACACCAGGACGGAATAGTAGGCGACAACCGCCCTTCCCGATTCGGTAATGATGGTCGGGTGCGGTATATCGTTTTTATCGAGCATGGTAATGATCGACTCGACGATGTCACTGCAATACTCCTCCAGGGAGTAGTTGCGGCTCGAGTGAGAATTCGTGCTGGAGCCGTCATAGTCAACGGCAAGCCCGCCACCAAGATCAAGATACCCCATTGGGGCCCCCTCCCGGACGAGTTCTTCATAGAGTCTGCAGGCCTCCATGACCCCGGCACGTATATCGCTGATATTGGGAATCTGGGAGCCGATATGGTAGTGCAGGAGCTGCAGGCAGTCGAGCATATCTTCCTGTTTAAGCCGATCCACGGCATTAATGATATGATTCATGGAGAGCCCGAAAACCGATCTGTCGCCGCCTGACTGCTGCCATTGTCCCTCGGCCTGTGTTGAAAGCTTGACACGCAGGCCGATAGCCGGAACGATATTGTGATATTTTGCCCGCTCGATGATGAGATCGACCTCACCCGGTACCTCGATAACGAAAAAAACCCGATACCCCATTTTTATCGCAAAGAGGCCGAGATCAATGAATTCCTCGTCCTTGTAGCCGTTGCAGACAAGGCAGGCATCGCGATTTTTGAGCATTGAAATGGCGGCGATCAACTCCGGTTTGCTGCCTGCTTCTAGACCGTGGTTATACTGCTTCCCGAACTGGCTGATCGCCTCAATGACCTGTTCCTGCTGGTTCACCTTGATCGGGAAGACTCCTTTGTAAACACCTCGGTAGTTGTTGTCGCGAATGACCTTTCGAAAGGTTTCGTTGAGACGCTTGATCTGGCTGCCGAGGATATTTTCAACCCGAAGCAGCACCGGCATGGATAACCCCCGAGCCTCAACCTCCCTGACGACATCATAGAGGCTGAGGCTCGGGCCGTTATCTGCTCCAGCCGGAGTGACCACCACATCACCGGATTCGTTGATTGAAAAATAACCGGCCCCCCACTTGTCGATGCGGTATTGTTTTGCAGCCTCTTCGACTGACCAGTTTTTCATGAAGGATATGTTATTCGCCATCTGAAATCGCTTCAATACCTGATCAATTCATAGTCGTGCGTGCCGAACCCCAATTCTTTTGCGCAGTCAAGCTGGCACCTGTATGGGATGTCGTATGCCATCTGCGCCAGGGTTTTCCCAGCCCGCTGCTCAAAGATATCCAGAGATGCCGCATCCAGAGCCACCGGATCTTCGGATACCATGATACCGATATCCGGAACCATCTTCTCAAAGGTATGGCCCATGCAGTCACAGTCTTTTGATATCCTGGTCAAAACGTTCAGGTACAGGCCTTTGCCTTCAAACAGGGAGCAGACCCCCATGGCATGTTCCACCACTTTCTTCTGCAGGTCTTCATACGTTGCACCCCAGTTATACTTGACTGCATCAAAACGACACATGGCCAGACATTCACCGCAGCCGATACACGTGCCGGAATCAATCACTGCCAGGTCAGCTTCGCTCATTGTTATTGCATCCTGGGGACACCACTGGATACAGGTGCCGCACCCCGTGCATTTCTTTTTAATGATTTTCGGTTTGGCCGTGGAATGCTGAGCCATCTTTCCCTTGCGGCTGGCACAGCCCATGCCGAGATTTTTCAAAGCTGCACCAAAACCTGCAATAAGATGGCCGGTGAAATGCGATACCACTATCAAGGCATTGCATTTTGCAAAAAGTGCGGCGATATGAACGGAACTGTAGGCCTTGCCGTTGATCGGCACAACATATTCCTCATCGCCGAAAAGACCATCTGCCATGATAATGGGCATACCGGTTGACTCATAGTCAAAACCCTGGTTCTGCGCATGAGCAATATGCCTGAGGGCATCGCTGCGATTTCCTTTATAAAGCGTTGAAGTTTCGGTAAGAAACGGAACTCCTCCATGCTGTTCGACACACTCGCCGAGCATCTTCAGGTACATCGGCCGGACATACCCGAGTTTAGAGGATTCCCCGAAATGAGTTTTAACGGCAGTTACATCTTTATCGGCCAGACAGCCGAGAAGATTTTCAGTCTGGATCAGCTGTTTCAGCCTGCTGCAGAGTATCCTGTCCTCTTCATTATCTATTGCCTCGATGAAATATACCTTTGTGCTCATAAAATCCTCGTTTGATAATTAGGTTCAGACGATAAACTCGGGCTCAGGTAAAGAACCCCTCAGCACTATTGAACATACTCAAAAACAAGTCAACGAAAATGCAGGCAATAGTGACGGCAGGCAGACACTTGAAAACAGTGACTGCCTGCCGTCAGAGGGCATCAGCGGGATGTATGATGGAGAAATGATCAGGCGGCTTTGCGGTAACCCAGCGGAGCGTCAACCGGTGGTTCCGGCTGGTTTTCCTGATTATTCTTCTTGAAATCGCCGTCTAAAATCACGGCACTCCGTTCCTGAGCGGCAAAATGTGCCAGGTGCCTGCGGACATTTAACATCAAATAGGCGCCCACAGCTGACACCAGAACCAGAACAGAATAGCCAATCTCAGCAACACTTGGGCCATACATGAACAGGGATTGCAGGACATTAATACTTCCCATGATCAGTAAACCGATAGCCAGGGGTAAAAATATGTTGGCAACAACGCCTTCACCGGCCCAGAACGGGCGCTCCGGATTCCTGCAGCCGATTAACAGCACGGCAAAAGAAAGAACTGCGACAGACACAAACAACACACCATAAAGAAGATACATGGCACACCTCCATTTTCAAAAGCGGAACAACCCGCAATCGGCCGAAAGGGTCGGCTCACCCCAGCTATGGGGGTGGTTAAGGCTTACGCCGCGCCATACTTCCCATGGCACATCCATGGCTGAGATAATATGTATGGAAAATCAAAATTTCAAGAATAATTTTTACATTAAACAAGCACGATAAAGGCCATCAGCCTTCAGCAAAACAGGAACGGGGTTACCCTTTTACTGCGTACTTTCACTGGTTAGTCAGCCAAACAAACCAGGGCTAAATCCACTGGCACACCCTAACTACATTTTGCGCTTCCCTCGCTCCCTCAAAAACCTAACTAATTAATGATACAATATTTTTAAAAAAATAGACCGCACTGGGTTGAAGAAGTGAATTGAATCTGAAATAATGGTACTGATATACGTGGTAATAGCACTATCCCCGTTCCAGTGTAACGATAGCAATCTCAGCCAGGACCTGCGCATGACATTAACAAGACTTGAACTGATTAAAAAACATATCGACTCCCTTCCTGTTCTACCCGGAAGCGTAACGAGGTTAATGGAATTAAACCGCGACCCGGAAAGCTCAGCAAAGGATATCATGGAGGCCATACTTCCCGATCAGTCCTTGTGTCTGACAATTCTCAAAATTGCCAACTCAGCCCTGTTCGGTCGCCCTAAAAAAGTAGACTCAATAAAAACAGCCATTACGGTCCTTGGCTTTAATGAAGTACAGAACATAGCCATAACCAAGGCGCTCATTAACTCGTTTAAGAACATAAACAGACAGCACCAGCCGATCATCGACAAATTCTGGGAACACGCTTTTGTCAGTGGGGTAGCTGCACGAATCATCGCTCAGGATCTGCACATTACACCTGATGTTGCGTCCATGGGAGGACTCATTCACGATATCGGAAAGTTGATCATGCTGGAAACGTTTAACGATGATTATGCTGTAGAGCAGTGGATGACCACTTTCAGCAGTGAGGAATTATTGCTCGAAGAAAAAAAGACGTTTTCCTTTACACACGATCAGGTAGGCGGGCAGTTACTGAGAGAATGGTCTTTTCCGGATAATTTAATCGCCGCTGCCGCCTATCACCATCATCCCGGCGAGGCGGGCGAAGAGAAAACGCTCGCCTGCATTATACAACTCTCAGATCTTCTGTCTTTTTATTGCTGTAATGAGGGTTTAGTTGGCGATGGCCACATCCTGGCAGCGCTCGACAAGTCTTTACCTGACATGCGTCCCCAGTGGAAGAATGTCGGACTAGAGGCAGGAGATGAAGCAATAGAGGGGTGGTTTAACTGGCTACTGCTCAATCGCGAGCAGGCCGGTAATCTTAAAAATTCTTTCTCTTAACAGCCTGTTTGGAACAGATTCACCTTCTTCGCTAAGTTTGAGGCGCGCTTGAAAAATACATCAAAAGAAATTTTCAGAGAGCAGACATATTTACTGTATCTGAACTCAAAGCTGCCGATAACTATTTCTGTGGCTGCCGCCGGACTCTTCAGCTGGTCGCTCAGGTCCGTTGTTGACCACCGGTTCCTCATCTACTGGTTCACAGCATTCTTTATCATTTCTGCTATCAGGTTGTATCTGCTCTTCCTCTACAGCAGCGATGTTGGAGCACATAAAAAACAGGATCACTGGCACGGCCGCTTTCTCATTCTCACCTGTATCAGTGCAGCAACATGGGGATCTGCTTCATTTTTCCTGTTTCCCGAACAGAGCCTTCCCCATCAGATAGTATTTTTCATGATCATGCTGGGAATGGCTGCCGGGGCCGTGTCCTCACTCTGCCCAAGCTTACCGGTAGTGCTTGGCTATTTATCGTTACTGCTGATTCCGGTGATTGCCAAAATGATAACCATCGGAAGCGAGGAGACCTGGTTCAATGCTTCACTGGTTCTGATGTTCTGGGCTGTCACCGTTATCGGATCAATTAAAATAAACGAAAACATCCGCGAAAACATAGAGCTGCATCTGCAAAGTGTCAGCCGCGAGAAAATTCTCAAAGTCAGTGAAGAGCGCTACCGCCATATCTTCAGTCATGCCCCGTTAGGGATATTTCACTATGATGCTGATGGAATAATAATTGATTGCAACGATGAATTTGTCAGACTGCTTAAATCTTCAAAGAAATCGCTCATCGGCCTAAACATGCCGGCCAGGCTCAAAGATCAAAAGATGCTTGATGCCATACACAGATCACTTGCCGGAGGCGAAGGCTATTACGAAGGAGATTACACGTCGATTACAAGCAATTCCGTCACACCTGTCAGGACGTTCTTCAAGGCAATAAAACAGACTGCAGAAACTGTTCTCGGCGGCGTTGGTATTGTCGAAGATTTTACTGAACGGAAAAAATCGGCTGAATTGATTCAGTACCAGGCCTCTTATGACCACCTGACCGGGCTTGCTAACCGCCGGATGCTGCTCGATAGTCTGGACAATGAAATATCCCGTGCCCGAAGGCATAATCATTACGGAGCACTGCTGTATATTGATCTTGATAATTTCAAGACCATAAATGATTCGCTTGGACATTCGGCTGGAGATCAACTCCTCAAAATTGTGGCAAAACGCATCAGGGAAAATCTCAGAAGAGAAGATACCGCAGCCCGAATGGGTGGTGATGAATTTATCATCATAGCCACTGAACTGGATACGACGATAGGGCTTGCAGCTTACAAGGCAAAGGGAATAGCAGAAAAAGTCAAACGCTTCCTTTCCGCCCCCGCCAGTATCGACGGCAATGACCTGCAGATTACCTCAAGTATCGGTGTCTCTATTTTTCCTGCTCAGGGCAAGGAAGTAGACGATATTCTCAAGCAGGCGGATTCCGCCATGTACCGTTCCAAAACGGCCGGCCGCAACTCAATCAGTTTTTTCCTTCCCCATATGCAGGAAGCCGCAAACGAACGGCTGCGCCTCAATATGGAGATTAGAAGAGCCCTGGAAAAGGAGGAGTTTGTTCTCTACTATCAGCCGCAGGTAGATCTCTCGGGAAGAATCCTCAGCGCCGAAGCGCTGATCCGATGGAATCACCCGGAAAGAGGATTATTGCTTCCCGGAGCATTCCTCGAGGTTGCAGAGGAAACGGGACTTATGCACGAAATAGGTCAATGGGTGTTCCGAAGCGCCTGCCGGCAGATTAAAACATGGGCAGATACAAAAAAACTTAGCACATCGCAGACCATCAGCATCAATATCAGTGGTAAAGAAATCGCAGCCCCCGGTTTCATAGATATGGCGACAGGGACTCTTGAGAAAACCGGAGCCGATCCCCACCGGCTTGGGATCGAACTCACTGAAGGCAGTCTCGTTCCGGCAGGTGAGGATATTGTTGAAAAAATCATGACCCTGCGGAAGATGGGGGTGGAATTTTCTGTGGATGATTTTGGTACCGGGTACTCGTCTTTGAGTTACCTGAAACGACTGCCTCTCAACACGCTCAAGATTGATCGTTCCTTTATTCACGACATCAAAGACGGCAGCCGGGATGTGGTACTGGTCGACACCATAATTTCGATGGCTAAAAATCTCGGCCTGGACGTGATTGCCGAAGGGGTTGAAACCGAAGAGGAGTTGCGCTATCTCAGCACAAGAGGCTGTCATGTTTTCCAGGGGTACTATTTCAGCAAACCTGTTCCGACGACAGCCTTCACAAAAATGCTGGAGAAGCAGCATGGTAACCTGTAAAGCTTACAACATGATGAGATCAAGATGGGTTGATCGACCTCTCGCGGCCTGTATTGCTACACCATGGTGCAAATGTTCTTTTCGCTTGACGCACCGCTCAGTAATATTCTATATTTAGAGCTATTCTTTTTTGTCAGGATAGTGTCCTTTGTTTCTTTCTTTATCAACTCTAACACCATGGAGGGGTGACATGAAAAGCAAGGATATGAAAAAACTGCTTGCTGGTATGGGAATAGCCGGTCTAATCAGCGCAGGAGGTATCTCACTGCCCGGCAGTGCTGCAGCAGCAGGCAGTGGTTGAGGAGCCAAGCCCAGTGCCGGTGGCACTGAAAAGGCCGTGAAAAGCGCAGCAGGAAGTGGCTGAAGCGGTAACGCTGGCAGCGTCGTCGACGCTGCGAAAAAACGTGCTGAAGAATGCCTAAATAAAGCTATTGAAACTGCTGCTACAGACCAGGATGCCGCTCGATCAATGGCAAAAGAATGCCTTGATGATGTCCTTGGTGCGGCAACCGGAACCAAACCTGTGATTGAAAAGCCCAAAAAGAAAGGGAGCAGCGGCTGAAGCGGTTGATAATCAGGCGTGCAGGATGCACGCATCACATTTCCACTCCAGAGTCGGCAGCAAACGCGCCGACTCTGGGATAGATTCAGCAGAGTTCCCAACCATAACATCCGGCAATCAAGCTCCTTGATGTCAGTATACAACCACCCCGTATCAGAAATCTACCCGGTTTCACATCTGCACTTCCCAACCGAAATAACTGAAATTACGCCAAAAAATATACCTGAATTCCTCGACCATCATCCTCTGATAATCAGCCATCACCCATATCTGGGTGATCTGGCACGCATTGAATATGCCCGTTATCTCTTGGAAACCGAGCCACCGCCTCTACCCGGGGAGGTGACACAGCGGATTATCAACCCGACGCTTGAATTGATTCCTGTACAATGGTCAGGTCTGCCTGAACATCTCTCCAATCTTTCTCACCTGCCGGTGCACGCTAAAGGGTTTGTTATTATTTATAAAGAGCCCGACAGTGGCAGAATTCAAGTAAAAACACCATCCGGTCATGAGCTGCTTGCACTCAAACTTACCAGCGAGGAGACAGGTTCCTCTCAGGCCGCCAAAGAAGCCGGCGTATCCACCGGGACAATTGACGATATCCTCTATGCAGCCATTGATCGTGGACTGATCCTTGAACCGGAATCAAGGCTCGTTCGCGACAGCAGCTTTTCACGCAGTTTCTTTTCCGATCCAGAGTATTTTAGAGCCGAGACATTCACACTGCAGTGGCATATAACCCAGATGTGTGATCTGAGATGCCGTCACTGCTACGATCGTTCCGACCGGGAAGTACTGCAGCTCGATCAGGCCATCAGGATCCTGGATGATCTCTATGATTTCTGCAGACAACACCACGTATTCACACAGGTAAGTTTTACAGGTGGGAACCCGGTATTATATCCATACTTTTACCAGCTCTACCAGGAAGCTGCTGACCGAGGGTTTCTCGTTGCCGTCCTTGGCAATCCTGTTTCAAGGAGACAGATTGAAGAAATGATCGCAACCCAGAAGCCTGCATTTTACCAGGTCAGTCTGGAGGGTCTTCAGGAACACAACGATTACATGCGTGGGACCGGGCATTTCAACCGGGTCATGAACTTCCTCGATCTTTTAAAGGAGATGGGCGTCTATTCGATGGTCATGCTGACGCTCACTTACGACAACATGGACGAGGTCATAGAACTGGCAAAGTCTCTCCACGGTCGTGTTGATCTGTTCACCTTCAACCGGCTGGCCATGATCGGTGAAGGCGTTGATCTTGTTTCAGTACGTCCCTCAGATTACTCGAATTTTCTTGAACGGTATATTGAAGCAAGCGCAGCCAATCCCCACATGAGCCTGAAAGACAATTTTTTTAACCTTGTCCTTCATGAAAAAAAGAAAACATATACCGGCGGCTGCACAGGATTTGGCTGCGGCGCTGCATTTAATTTTGTTTCTCTGCTCGCCGACGGAGAAGTTCATGCCTGCCGGAAACTTCATTCTCCAATTGGAAATATAGCGCAGCAGAGCTTTGCACAAATCTATCACAGTGACGCAGCAAAGCGCTACAGAGCCGGTTCAGCGGCATGCAGAGAATGTGAAATACGACCAGTCTGCGGTGGCTGTCTTGCTGTTTCCCAGGGCTTTGGCCGTGACATTTTCACCGAACTCGACCCGTATTGCTTCAAATAGCAGAGGCTCCTCATTCAGCTTAAATCTATGAAAGGGCACATAGAGCACGTTGCCCTATGTACCCCCCAAGATGTCTTATCGCAGTATTACCCTTTCAGTATTGCCTCAGCAGATTCCTTTTGAGCTTCTGTTAAAAACGGTATACCGGTTTCATTTTCCGTCTCGCGGTTAGCGCTGAACAGATCATCTCGGGAAATTTCCGATAAATTGAATTTCCGTACGCCGGCCATCAACTGCTGCAACCCGCACGATAGCTTGTCGACATAACCGGCTATGGCCACGGCGCCAAACGGTACGTTCTTCATTTCAGCAGCGCCTAATTTCTGTTTGACATCCTCCCAGGCCGAAAAAATCTCTTCCGGGTACTTACCAAAGCTTTTCACGGTCTGTGGAAGTTGTTCCCAATGACCATTCAGCTCCATCCGCTTCTCAGGAAAAAAGGTCCCTTCAATATTGCTGCCGAGAAACCCGGGAATCATCGGTGCACGTCCCATACAAACCATTTTTGTGTAGGGTGCACCTAAAGACAGGGCCTTGAAAATGTGGTCTTCACGGGCAAAACCGCCTGCAAAAGAGATGGCCGGAACCTTGATCCCTCTGTCATCGAGGATTTTACAGTAATCATAGGCTTTGGCATGCAGGGTCAGGGATGGAACCCCCCAGTGTTCCATCATATTCCATGGACTCATCCCGGTGCCGCCACCGGAGCCGTCAATGGTCAGCAGATCCAGCTTTGCATCAGCAGAATAGCGAATGGACATGGCAAGTGCTTCCATTCCGTAAGAACCTGTTTTCAAGGAGATTCTTTTAAAGCCGATGCTTCTTAAATAGTCCACTGATTTCATAAAGGATTCACGGACTTGAGCAACTGTATCAAGATCGGTTGCCCCCAGTCTGCTATGCCTTGCAAACGATGTTATGGCACGACGCTCAAAAGCGGCCTGTACGGTCGGGTCTGTCGGATCGGGATCGACGACATAGCCTCTCTTTTTAAGAAAGATGGCATAATCAAGCGATTCGACCTGAATTTCGCCTCCGATGACCTTTGCACCCTGCCCCCATTTGAGCTCGATAATCACGTCATCTCCATACTTGTCAATGACATATTCTGCTACTCCATTTCGGGTGTCCTCAACGTTGAGTTGAACGAAAATAGCCCCATAACCATCATAGTAACGCTTGAAAATTTCGATACGTCTGTCCAGTTCAGGTGCTGATGAGATTTTACCTCCACCGAATTCTGATTTTCTGTCAACACCGACAACATTTTCACCGATAACAATGGGAAATCCGCAAATGGCAGCGCCTGCGGCAAATGAATTCCAGTATTTGGTAGCGATGAACGTAGAACCCAGGGCACCGGTCATAACAGGTACACGGCATTTCACCTTGATCTCATTGCCGAAAACCGCTTCAGTATCGGCGTTAGGAAAAACACAGTCGTCAGGATTTTTGGTCATCCCCGCACGTAACCCGCTGGATCCATAAGCGTATCCCTGGATTCTCAGGGCATGATACCCCAATCCGAGAGACGTCACATTGCCTGACCCGGAAGTAATATTGCCGAAATTCCTGGGATAGAGCATTTTGCGCCCCCTCAATGAAGACATCCAGGTTTCGCACTTGCCCTTGCAGTCAGAGCTGCAAAGACTGCACAATCCAGATTCACAGGGATTACCTCTATTGACGGTTCCCAGAGCGTCATTACTTTTTGGCCATTGAATCATTCTTCTGTCTCCTTTCCTGGTTAACGGGATATTGACATCATGTTTCCCATGAGTCGAGACGGGGAGCAGCATTGCCCAACATGATGATGAGCCAGGATAGTTTTTGCAGGCTATCTCGGCAAAAAAACAAGTGCAAACGGGGCGAGTCAGCTTTTGAAAACAGTAAGCTATGCTCAATAGAGCACATATATCAGTCAGGTACGAGCCCGTACCCATACTTTAACAGGAATGGATAGCTTTTAGCAGTGGCAACAGAGAACAGTCCTTAAACACTCACCCTCCCGAAACCCACCGTTTTTGCAGTCTTTTTTGCTGATTTGAGTATTTTCCGGAAACGTTCACCAGAGGCCAAGGCTCCATATAAATATATATCTTTGAATAAATCAATGGAGTTCCAAGCGGAAAATCAGAGATTGATCAGAAGCACAAGATCGTCGCTGCTTTTTAGACAATATCTGTTTTTATTTCGACACAGATATCAAAAGGGCATATCAGTTAGTCAGGACCAGATCAGGGAAGGGGGTTTAGGGAGTCCCCCTTCCCTTTTGCCGGAATGTGGGTTGATATGGCATTGTTCTCACACCTGTTCCAGCAAAACATCGACACGCGTTATTCACAGAGTACTACGTTCGAAATAAACTCAAGGGTAGTTTAAGCACCAACCAGACGCAGAGAATCAAGAGCGGTAAAATGACCTGAAAAATAACCGGAAGAGTCCAGAAAACCGGAACCAATACGGAATAGTCAACCATCGTTCTGCCTCCTTTTTAACCATCATTTTCTGTACATCACACGGTGAGCACAGGTGTGCCTGCCCAACAATTTATTAGCCCATACCCATAACTCATACTGGGGTGAAAAAATTTGCTTGACAGAAAAAAATAATCCTTTAATATCATTCATTTATTATTATTTTTTTTATACATAATAACGAAAAATAATTGTCAGGTTTTACTTATCTGCTCCTAGCACTAACAGACAGCATCTTACAGATCGCTTACACTTTTAAAAAAAACGTGTTTGTATAAAATTACAGACCAAATCAGTTGCGAGGCACGATGAAACCGATATACCCGGTCAAGACGCAAAAGCCTGCACTTTCTGATATCTTCATTCGGCAGAGATTGTTCCAGTTAATTGACGACTACTCGGACAAAAAAATTTACTGGGTCTCCGGACCCGGCGGTGCCGGAAAAACAACACTTATCAATTCTTTTGTGGATAAACGGAACGTACCATGCATCTGGTACCAGGTAGACGAAAGTGACCAGGACGTGGCAGGCTTCTTTCATTATCTGGGCCTTGCCGGAAATGTTGCAGCTGCAAATCATGAGATCAGGTTCCCGAACTTTACGGCGGAATACATGTTCGGCCTTCGGGAGTTCAGCAGAAACTTCTTTGCCGAGCTCTTCCAGATCCAGCAACCAGGGACATACCTTGTCCTGGATAACTGCCAGGAGGTACCCGATGATGCTGAACTCTTCGATGCCATCCTGAGCGGAATGTCTCGAATGGGAGCGGGGTCTCGGATTATTTTTATCAGCAGGAATGAACTGCCGACTTCTTTCTCTCGCTTGAGAGCGTATAATGAGTTAGGCATCATCGGAGCGAATGAACTCCGCCTGACAATTGATGAACTTGAAGCCTTTTCAAACCTGAAAAAGTTAAAACTCAAAGCTGAACAGCTACAAAAATTTCATCATCAGCTCGACGGATGGGCAGCAGGATTTCAAATTATAACCGGAGCTGCCGGGCTCAAGGATCAGATTGATATTTCACCAGGCAGTTTTTGGGAAGACTCGAAAGAGATCATTTTTCACTATTTCGCAGAAACGATTTTTCAACACCTCGATAAATCAAGCCAAAAAACCTTACTCATTGCCAGTTTACTACCATACATAGACACCTCATTGCTCGGCGGCATGGACAACATCGCCGGTGCACCTGATATCATGAAAGAGCTGTGTCGAACAAATACGTTCATCACGAAACAAACCGGCCTGCCTGGCATTTATAATTTCCATCAGCTCTTCAGGGAGTTTCTTGCAAATCGCTGCAAACAGGTATTGTCTGCTGAAGATATCCAAGAATTACGGTTAACCGCAGCAGAACTGTACACTACTCAGGGGAAGACCGAAGAAGGGATTTCATTAAATATACAGGCTGAAAATTGGCCGGCGGTGATTTCCCTGATATCAAAGCATGGTCCGATACTTTTAAGGCAGGGGCGTTTCCGCACATTGGGAAAATGGTTGCAGTGTTTCCCTGAAATGATAGCGGCAACCGAGCCCTGGGTTCTTTATTGGAGTGCGATGTGCCTGATGCTTCAAGCACCGGACAAAGCACAGAAGCTCTTTGATCAAGCGCTGAAAATATTTGAAGAAAATGACGATGTTGTTGGTATGTTTCTGACACTGAGCGGTATGGGTGAATCACTAGCTTACAGATTTGACACCTTTGTTCTTTACGATCAATGGATCGAAGCACTGGAACTGCTGCTGGAAAAATATCCGGACTTTCCATCCACAGAAATTGAATCTCGCATTACGCTTGTAATGCTTACAGCCATCGCTCTACGACAACCGTCATATAGTCATGCAGATGACTGGAGGAACCGGGCTCTGGGTCTTATGAACAGAGGAAAAGAGTTGGAAGATTCAATCAGGATTCATATTCTCAACACACTTATTCTGGAGCGTACCTTAACAGGGCATCTGAACGATGCAGAGGTTCTCATTTCTAGTTTCAAGAATTCAATAGCAGACCAGGATGTGCCTCCTGCTGTAATCATTAATTTAAAAAATTTTGAGGCATTACACAGTTGGCGGAGCGGTAACTCCAGCAAATGCATTGAAGCGGCTTCGGAAGGATTAGCGTTGGCAGAAAAGAGCGGTGTTCACATTATCTCTTTCATACTGCTCGTAAATAGAGCTGTCGGTGCACTGGTCGACGGTAACCTGAATCAGGCTGATATCTCCCTTGGCAGTCTGGAATCCCAGTTAGATCAAGCGGGCTCGTACGGTAAATTACTCTATCATTTCACCAAGGCATGGAGGTATCTCACGGATAACCAGTGGAACGAGGCGCTTGCACAAAGCCGACATGCCCTGAAATTTGCCCCGTCAGTCGGGAATCCGGAAGCCTCAGCCGTATCTCATTTAGCACACTCGATTGCCTTGCGCGCCTCTGGTGAGATTGAACACGCGGAGAGTGAGCTTGAAAAAGCACTTGAGTTTTGCCAATCCTACCCACTGCACCAGATAGCATTTGGTTGTTATCTCACGAAAGCCGATGTGTACTTTTCCTCAGGCAATGAGGAACATGGTAGAGCGGCCCTCAGGAAGGGCTTAAGCATCGGCAGTGAACTGGGCTATACGATGTTCCCGCTCTGGACAGACGATACTGTCTCAAAGCTCTGTGTCAGAGCACTGGAATCAGGGATACACGAAGCATATGTGCAGAGGCTCGTCAAACAAAGAAAACTACGCCCGGCACGCCCACCTGTTGAGCTTGAGAACTGGCCGTGGGAGCTGAAAATTTATTGTCTTGGTTGTTTCAAGATAATTGTAGACGGAGAGATTCTGAGATTTAAGAAGAAGACCCAGCAGAAGCCATTAGAACTACTGAAGGTTTTGATCTCACGGGGAGGCAGGAATGTCTCCGAATCACACATTTCAGATATGCTGTGGCCCGATGCCGACGGCGATATGCAGCGCCAGAGTTTCAACACGACACTGCACAGGCTCCGAAAGATCCTGAAAGTGGACGATATTCTTTTGCTAAATGCCGGAGTCCTCAATCTGAACGAAGAAAAATGCTGGACCGATGTCTGGGCTTTTCAGCACCTTGTATCTGAATCAGATACATTGAATCAATATAATGAAATCACGTCTCCCGGCCACATCAAAGCCCGAAGAGCGATCAATCATTACCAGGGTTCCTTTCTACCATACGAAGATGAAAGTTGGGTAATTGCACCACGAGAGAAGTTACATGGCCACTATCTTATGTTAATTGAGGGGCTCACCAAACAATTCACTAACAGCAACCAATGGCAGGAGGCAATAGATCTTTATGAAAAAGGGCTTGAAGCTGAGCCGACAACAGCACATTTTTACTATCAGCTCATGCAATGCCATTCGCAATTAGGGCATACAGCGTCCGCTCTCAATGTCCATAGTCGTTATCTGAAAAAATTCGGGGCTGACCGTAGTCAGGTATTTCATGGCATTCAAGCGCTTTATCAAAAAATCAATGGAATTACTAATGCATAGCAATCCATGGCTCCGATGAAATAAGTCAGCTGCCACTCCAACCGCCTTGTCCCCCTTCTTTCTTTTGTGCTGATAGTAGGATTTTGATTTTTTTTGTATCAACAAACCAGACCAGACGCCACCCACCAGTCATAAAGACTATTTATTATAATAATTATATAAAGTTAAAAAATATTCCATTCCGTTTTCTTAACTATTAAAAAACATCTTGGCAATTCGAAGATTTTAGGTTACATATAAAAATGTCGACATTCTACATTCGACACATATTCTGGTGTTT
Organism: Desulfocapsaceae bacterium; assembly: GCA_963675545.2. Taxonomy (GTDB): domain Bacteria; phylum Desulfobacterota; class Desulfobulbia; order Desulfobulbales; family Desulfocapsaceae; genus MADRE3. Next base: position 3,389,153 of record CAXXRX010000002.1, on the reverse strand, counting down.
CTGAATTCAAACGGGAAAAGATAGATGAAGACTATTCAGACCGTCTCAACCACTGAAACATCAAAGGCTGCGAGCCTTTGCTCCCGAGAGATTCCAGCCGGACCTCCCCACCATGTCTCAGAACAATTACCAATTGATCAAACCAATCGCAAGATTTTCTATAGAACCATTACAAGCGGCATAATTCAGGTATCAGCTCTTCCACCAGGCTCAAACATAAAGGCAGAAGCAGCAGTAGATATTACATAAAACCATAAACCTAGGTGTTCCTGTGAACTTAGCAAAAATCCCCCGCAGAGGGTATCTGCAACAACCAACCCCCATAGAATTACTCAACAATTTTTCACAAGCCCTTGGTAAAAATGTCAACATCTGGATGAAACGTGATGACCTGTTACCGGGGTGTAGCGGAGGGAACAAAACCAGAAAGCTTGATTATTCATTTGCGGATGCAATCGCAGAAGGTGCCGATACGATCATTACCTGTGGTGCCGTACAATCAAACCACTGTCGACTGACCTTGAGTTGGGCCGTGAAAGAAGCCATGGACTGCCATCTCGTTCTGGAAGAACGTGTCAAAGGCAGTTACCACACGGATGCGTCCGGCAATAATTTTCTCTTTCAGGTCTTAGGGGCCAAGAGTATCACTGTGGTTCCCGGAAAGTCTGACATGATGCAGGAAATGCAAAAGGTAGCCGACAAGCTGTCATCTGAGGGGAAAAAACCATACATCATCCCCGGTGGTGCTTCCAATGCAATCGGAGCTACCGGATATGTAGCCTGCGCCCAGGAAACATTGCAGCAGCTGTTTGAAATGAAGCTCAGCATAGATCACGTGATTGTGCCAAGTGGCTCAGCAGGAACTCATGCCGGCATGGTAGCTGGTCTTGAAGGAAATAATGCTCACCTGCCGGTTACCGGCATAAATGTCAGTCGCCCAAAGGATCAGCAAGAAACAATCGTCCATGATTTAGCGCTGCTCACTGCCGAAAAAGTTGGCGTTTCTCAAGGAATACCCCGCGATTCAATCAGGTGTTTTGACGACTATGTTGGGCCAGGCTATTCACTCCCTACCGAGGGGATGATCGATGCAGTGAAATTGCTTGCTTCAACAGAGGCTATTCTTTTGGATCCGGTCTACTCAGGAAAAACCATGGCCGGCTGTATCGATCTTGTCCGGAAGAACTATTTTGAAGGGTGCAAGAATATCCTTTTTCTTCACACTGGTGGCTCGCCGGCACTTTATGCCTATCTCGATACATTTCGATAATTGCTGGTAGAGGAAATTGTAATGAACGATCCCGTAATAAATAAAAGCAAGTGCTACAGCTCTTGCTCAACGGTTAATACCTGAAACGGTATTGCCCTAACTTGCTACAGGAGGCATGTTGTTATGAAGAAAAAACTTTTTACATTAATTGCTGCCATTTTAATGGTGACAATGCTGGCTATCCCGGTTGCTTTTTCCGCACCCACAGTTATTAAAATCGCTCATCCCAACGTCCCGCAACACCCAATGGGTCAATGTTTTGAAAAATTCAAAGAACTCGTTGAACAACGATCAGATGGTAAATTCAGAGTAGACATTTACGATAGTTCAAAGTTCGGAAACTTTGACAGTGTCGTTCAAGGACTACAGATGAACATGCTGCAAATGGGATCGGCATCAACTCCAAACCTCTCCCCGTTCTCAGATTCGTTTCTCATCTATGACCTGCCGTTTTTGTTTCCTAATTACGAGTCAACAGATCTGATCACCGACGGCCCGATAGGGATGGACGCTGCAAAAGCCCTCGAGTCAAGCGGTATTATCGGTCTAGGGTATATCGAGATTGGTTTCAGGAATATCTGGAACAATCAAAAAACCATCACCACGATGGCAGATGCCAAAGGTCTGAAAATCAGATCGACACCGTCTAAAGCTCACATCGCCACATTAAAGGCGCTTGGCATGAATCCTACGCCGATATCCTGGGGTGAAGTGTATACTGCCCTGCAGCAGAAGACGGTTGACGGTATTGATATTGACCTGAATCTTGCCTGGTTCAATAACTTTCCGGAAGTCAATAATAATTTGACCATCGTAAACAGCCTGTATAGCCCTCATCTTGTTATGATGTCTAAAAAATTCATGGACAGTCTTTCTGCTGAAGACAAGAAAATGATGCTCGACACATTTCAGGAAGTTAAGCTTTACGAGCGCAAATTAATTCGCGACGGTGAAAAAGATATCATGGCGAAACTGGCGGACAAAGGGGTCAGTGTAACGGTGCTCAGTGATGAAGAACGCGCCAAGTGGGCAGAAGCTACTGCCGGCGTATATGAGCAATTTGAAGAGCGGATCGGTAAAGACCTTATCGAGCAAGTCAGAGCCACTGTTAAAGGCATGTAAGCAGCAACCAGGAACAGCCGGGTGAATGAGACATCCGGCTGTTCCAAGGGAGATATGCACTATGATGACGGGAAAATCATTGATCACAAGAATAGAAGAAGTGGTCTCAAGTCTTTGCCTCAGCGCAATGATCGTAATCATTTCTGTTCAGGTTTTCCGACGATACGTACTCCAGAACTCTCTAGACTGGTCAGAAGAATTAGCCCGCTACTTCTTTATCTGGGCTGTCTATATTGGCTGCAGTTTTGCCACCAAAGAAGACAGACACCTTGAGGTAACGATCTTAAGACATGTCAACGGAGGGAAGTGGGCAAAGATGATCACTACCATCGCGTATGTTTTAACAATAATATTCTGCGGTTGTGTGACAGTTTGGGGAACACAGATGGTCCTGTTTCTGGTGAGCACAGGCCAGAAAACGCAGGCTCTTGAAATAAGCATGTTTTGGGTATACATAGCAATTCCTCTGGGTATGGGACTTATGTGTCTAAGGACCTGTGAACGGCTGTGGTTACTGCTGACAGGAAAAATTGATCCTGTCGCTAACTGAATGAATTAAAAGGTGCTTTCCATGGATTCTTCAATCATTCTTATTTTCATCTCACTTGCGACCTTTCTAATTCTCAGTGTACCGATCGGAATCGCTATTGGTCTATCCGTTGCCGTGGGAATCGTTTTTGGTGACATATTACCAAGCAATTTTTTAATCCAGAAGATGTTTACATCGCTGGATGTCTTTCCTCTCATGGCCGTCCCATTTTTTATCATGGCAGGAGAGATCATGCAGAAAGGGAGCATGGCACAGCGGTTACTTGAGGTTTCCCGTGCTCTGGTCGGCCATATTACCGGGGGTATGGCACATATATCAGTCCTCACCAGTCTGTTTTACGGAGCGCTCTCAGGCTCTTCTCCGGCAACAGTTGCCGCTGTCGGAGGGATAATGGTACCGTCCATGGTCAAGGAAGGGTACTCAAAATCCTTTGCAACCGCAGTAAACACATCGGCCGGGTCTTTGGGCGTTATCATACCTCCGAGCGTTCCCCTCATCATTTACGGAACGACAGCTGGAGCTTCTGTTGGAGACCTGTTTATCGCAGGAATCATTCCAGGCCTAGTCATCGGCGTATTTTTAATGATTTGCAGCTATATCCTGGCCAAAAGATACGGCTATACAGGAAGTGGAAAACGTGCATCTATTCGTGAAATTCTTGTCGCCTTTAAAAATTCAATTTCAGCACTGATGGTGCCGATAATCGTGTTGGGAGGCATCTATGGGGGATTTACCACTCCCACCGAAGCTGGAGTAATTGCAGTCGTTTATGCCTTCATCGTTGAAGGAGCTATTCTCAGAACCTTATCCTTTGAAAAGATTTGGCTCATTTTGCGGGGAACAGCATTGACGACATCATCTATTTTTCTTGTCGTTGCGACTGCGACGGCTCTGGGCCAGATTCTTCTTTTTAATAATGTACCTGATATGCTGGTTGACCTTCTGTTAAGCATATCTGAAAACAAGTATGTATTGATTGCAATAATATTAATATTTCTCCTCGTCATGGGAACCTTTATGGATGCACTGGCAAATATACTCATCCTGACACCATTGCTGCTGCCGATCGCAATTAAATTGGGTATGCATCCAATCCATTTCGGCATTGTTATGATCATCTGTGCTTCCATGGGATTTCTGACACCGCCTGTCGGTGTAAATTTATTCGTTGGCTGCAGCATTGGCAATATAAGCATCGAAAAACTGAGTATTGCTGTAATTCCGTTTTTGATCACAATGTTTATCGCCTTAATGCTGATCACATTTATTCCAAGTATTTCCCTGTGGTTACCGGGAATATCATAAATTATTAGGACGATTTCTAGAATAAGGATTCACGCCAATGCAGATCAAGCCAAGTTCCGATACTAAACCCATTTTGGGAATCAGTGGTCATGCAGGTGCAGGTCACGTTCATAGCCATAAAGGTTTTATCCAGGACGATTCTGGTGGGTTTGCGGTAGCGTCTTCATTTATCAATCTTGCATATCCAGCTGACACATTGATTCATCGGGTATCTTGCGAAGAAAACGTTGTTGAGGTTGAAACTGCCGATGGGGGCATTGGCAAAGCAATTGCGAGGAGAGGATTTACCAGATACGAGGAAGAACTCCTGCAACGGTCCTTAGGGCTAAATGCTTTGTATAGTCAGTCTATTGCATTTCGCTGCTTCGGACGCATATACGGACAAGGGGTCATGGAAGCTCCTGTCGCTTTCCAAACGGCACTATGTCGTGCAGTTATTGATACGTTTCAAAGAAAATATCCCAAAGAAATACTCATTTCTGATGAAGGTCTTGAAAATAACGTCGGCATGTGTATGGGTGCTCTGATTGAGGTTCACGGGACCTGTGTTGCAGTAATGGCTGTTCTGAATGCGACAAAAGGAGGCATCGGCCCCGTGGAAGATCTGGAAGGCAATATATGCCTGGCAGCGAAAGGATCCTTGATGAAACGCCTTGGCCTGTCAGAGATTCCTACAATGATCATCGAAGGAAAGGCATATATTCCGACATTCAGTTCAAAACTGACTGAAAACACCTTTTGGGTTCGTTTCAATGAAGATTTTGACAATCCAGCTGTAGGGGACGCTCTCATTCAAGCTATTGATAGATGCCACGTACCTGGTCTCAATTCAAATACCGCTTATCCCAGGTACACTGGAGAAATGCAAGATACCACAATCGCTTTTGGTAAAAAAGTCGCAGATATCGGAAACAAGATCCAAAATTCCACAAAATCCTCAGAAAAAGTACATCTAATCGCTGAATTAGCCCTTCTTGTGAGCCAGGATGCCGGAGGGATAACCTACATGAGCAATGATTTGCATGAAATAGTGGCAGCGGGTGGCCTTGTCCCTGGTCTGACAGCGGTGCTTTCAATTGCAGTATCCGAAAAATATATCAAGCAATTTCAAATTCCTGAAATTACGCCGGATGATATTACCGATTATATCAAAATAGTTGTTGAAGCCATTAGAATTATGTCTCATGATGCCCGGAATCTTGCGAAGTATCTCAAACGCAAAGATCAGTTTGATGTAACGCTGCTTGATAAAATAATCCAGGCATAACGCTTCGTATACTGAAGGCATATTTTCAACCAATGAATCAATTTATAAAACAGACTTACAGCGAACAGGTTGCTGATTATATAAGAAATTTAATACTTAGCGGTAGCTTGGCACCAGGCGAAGCAATCGAAGAGGCATTTGTTGCGAAAGAACTCTCTATCAGCCGCGCGCCGGTAAGAGAGGCCATGCAGATTTTAATTCGTGAAGGACTTATTGAAGCTCACCCTCAAAAGCGAAAACACGTAAAAAAACTAACTGCAAAGCAGATAAAAAACAGTTATTTCGCCGGCGGCGTACTTGAAGCAGCTTCAGTGGCAAAAGCGTTACCTCAATACACCCAAAAAGACATAGCTGAACTGGAAAAAATCGTCAATGAAATGGAAAATGTAGCCAAGAATAATGGATCGATTTCAGAACAGGTCCCTCTGGATACTGATTTTCATGACATACTGTTTTCTCATATCGACAACGCTCTTGTTGTAGAACTCTGTAAACGATCATGCCAGGGAATCTCGAAATTTCTGCTCTATAAGCATTGGGTCAAGATCTATACGCCCCAGGAAGTAGCTGAAAGGCATAAATTAATCGTAGACGCATTGAAAACGCAAGATCCTGAAAAAGTAGAACAGGTTCTTCGCGATCACTATTTCTCGTCCGGTGAAAGAATGGCCAAGTATGGTGCCGATGCTTCCTGAACATCAGTAAACCATACAGTTCCGACCAAAATCACATCAAAAAACAGCCTTCTAAACAGCTCTGTTGGCATTATCTTTAGTACACCCTGGTAACAGGCAACGGCACTCAAATAAACCATTCATTCTTCATCAGTGCTCTTGCCTCCCCGGTGAGGGGAATAAGATCCCGTTTATTCAGGAGATCTACATTAAATTTTCGATTCAGCGCAGCAAAGTGTTTCAAGCCAAAGGCGATTTTATTGAGATACGAAAAAACCCCTATTGCCCCGGTGGGAAAATCATTTGCTCTTGTACCATAAAGAGCCCGAAGATCCGGGAGGTCAAAGAAAATCTCTTCTACGCTTGCTCCATATGATTGAAATCGTTTCGGCACGTTTCCGCTTTTTATCTGTTCTCCGATTTTCTTACCACACATGGCAGCAGCCATCGCTGCGCGGCACAGACCGATACCGGTGATGTGGCCATCGCCATAGGCCAGACCTTTGAATACCTGATCTTCACTGGCGAAGCCACCGGTCATAATTACCGCCGGCAGTGTTTTCCCCTCTTTCTTGAGGGCATCACAGATACGGACAACGGCATCTTCAAGGCAAACAGTCGGCAATGACCACTCGTTCATCATTTTTGACGGACTGTATCCGGAGCCACCACCTGCACCGTCAAAAGTTACCATGTCGACATCCAGGTCACAGGCAATAGCAAGGACTCGCCTGATATCTGCCTGATCAAAACCGGCCATTTTGAAATAAATATTTTTCGCCCCCCACTCCCGTAGCTGCGTTATATGCTCGGCCAGCGTTTCTTCATTCCACAGAGGCAACCGTCCATATGTGTAAAAATTAGGGCAAACACCATCACGATACGCCTTTTTCACTGCCGGATCACGAGGATCAGGATGAACCAGGTGACCGAGTCGTTGTCGCTCCACTGCGGTTTCTAAATCCTTTACCCGTTTGACGGGCTGGGTTCCTTTTGCAGATTGGCCAAACTTGATTTCGAGTGCCTCGACACCATATTTCTGTATGGCGAGTCGGGGAATCCCGAGAAGATTATCATCTCCATTGCACTGCAGGACAATTTGACCATAGCCTCTGTAATATGTACGAAAACAATCAAGCGTGCTGCCCAATAACGGGAAATCAGTCACTACTCCATTTTCAATTATCAATCCGGCGTCATTATTCCTGCCGTCTTCACCAATGACACAGGTAACCCCGGCCATGGCAGCGCCGGAAAAATAATCCTGCCAGTTAAGCTTATAGAGTGCAGGAAGCATAATCGGCATTGTCATGGTGACAGGATGAGCAATACCATAGGTGCGTTGGAGATTTACATTGAAAACAGTTGCATCTTCACTGGTCTCGCCAACACCTTCTGCACCGAAGGTGCGGCCATTAATATTAAAATGCGAAAAATCAATCGGATAATCTTTTTCAGAGGCGATCTGATTGGCCCCTGTTGTCATAGGATACACAGTTTGCGCACCCAAGACAGCCGCCTGTGCCAGTTCACAGGTACCATCACAATCTTCGGTACAAAAAGAACACATTCCGGATTGAGGAGAAATGAAAGAACTACGATTCCGGGCAAACGTAAAACCTGAACTGAGAGCTGGTGAATACGACATAGTAGTAACCCTTTATTTATATTACGTTAATCTTAAAAACCTGATTCTCTGGTTTTAATATAGACCCGACATATTTTCCAGCAAATTGGTTCTCATCAACTCCTGCACAGAGGCCTCACCCGTTCAGCCTCATCTGACTTCGCCGATAGAAGGCTTTTAGCATTTGTGGCATAATATCTGCAAAAGAAAACTCGGGTCATTTCAGCAATCACATACCGGACCTTTCAGAGGTGAAACAGTGAGTGCCGGGTAAACAGCAGACTTGTTGAAATCATGAGGGAAAGCACACAGATGGTTTAGTTAATCAGCTCGCCAATTCCAGAAAAACCAATAGTATAATTCATTTAAGAAGGTGCCTTTGAACATGATGAGTGACAAAAACTGTCTTATATCGAGGAAAAAAGGGAGAAGGAGCTGCATAATAGGAGCCGTAGTTCTGTTGTTAAGTTTTTCAGCAGCGCCGTTGATTGCCGGTTACGGAGATCAAATAAATGGATATCCCAACCAGCAGGAAAGAGAACTTCATCTGGCAACGAATGTAGTCCGAACGGCACCGCAGGAGTTCCGGGATACCTATATCGGCTCGTACAATATCCTGCTCCCGCAAAACTACCCGGCTGTCAACCCGATTTATCTCAATCACGATTTAAACCAGGCTGGACGGGTTCATGCTGAAGACATGGCGGCAAACTGCGGATTGTCGCATAATTCCTGCGACGGCACATTGTGGTCAACCAGGATCAGATCTTATTACACGGACAGTGGTTGGATCGCAGAAAATATCGCCACAGGAAGACCCACCGGCTTTGCAACCGTCATCCAGTTTTTACGAGATGATGTAAATGGCACGCCTGCGGCCGACAACTCAAGCGGTGACGGACACCGAAGAAACATCATGAACGGCGGGTATGCAGACTTTGGTCCCGGCTACACCTACACCTCTTTGCGCCCCTGGTATCATTTCTGGGTCCAGGACTTTGGTGGTGGATCTCCACCCTACTATGCTATTTCCTCGGGGAGTCATCTCTATCTTGGGGCCCAGGAAATCTCCTTTATGGCCGTTTTCTATGATCCCGATGGTGGTGCGCCTCAGTCTGCACAGGTTGTTATAAATGGGGTAGCCCGCAATATGAGTCACCATCTCGGCAGCCCGTCACGCGGGTCCTATCTCCTCAGCCTTCCGGACGACAATGACTGCCTCGACTACTACTTCCATTTTCAGGATGGTGATGGCACGAACTGGCGTTACCCGGAAACAACTGAGCTGTCAAATAATCTCGATCAGAACTGTTACACTCCGGCAACATTGACAGAGGCTGTTCTGGCATTGCAGGTGGTTTCAAACAGTCTTTCAGACCCAGGTGATGCTTCTGGAATCATCGACCAGGATGGGGATAGAAAAATAGGATTGACAGATGCAATCATAACGCTCAGAGCCCTGTCCGGAGACTAACAGCGTGAACAAGGACAACGTCACATAATCGGGAACGTCTCAACCAATTGAAAACCTCTCGAGATAATCCACAGCAGAGCAAACCAGACCCTGCTGCGAATTATATGAACCCATCACAGGTTGAGTTATACAACCAAGGGTGCCGGTCTCTAATTGCCTCCCTGCACTTTCAAGCTGCCACCGGTACCAAGGCCACCCTTCATTTCCTGAGCTTTATAAGATCGCAGAGACCTGACTAAATTGTTATAGGAATCAGTAAAAGCAGCAACGATAACTTTACCCTCTGCTGTATTCGTATACCCCCCAAGGCCGCCTCCCATTCCTCCACCAAAAAGTCCCCCGAGAGCACCAAAATCTACATTTTTTGCGCTTCCTTCTGCCACCGCTAATTGAACACTGGATCGGTTATCAATTAGCGTGAGCAACGTGCTTGCCTCTTTGTAGTTCAGACTGCCTCCGACAAGTGCTCCTACTGAACCAAACAATCCGCCAACAACACCGCCAAGTCCTCCGGCATTATTATTGCTGAACGTAATCGATGGGCTGATTGAATAGTCAGCCGCCACCATCTGTCCTTTACCAAAATTTGATTCTTGCCTCAGTTCCCCAGAATCCCGTAATCGTCGTTCCTGCATCGCATTATTCATGCCAACCCCTCGTTCAACGACGATGAAACAGTTTGATTGCTGGGCCAGCAGTTTCAGGACCGGCGTTGTCGGGCCAAGCCTGTATTGACTTGAGAGATATGTGTACCAGGGTGCATAGGTATCCTCCACCACGGACATGGTTCCAAGAGGAGCCTCACAATATTCAAGAGCTGCGTTTGCGCCTTGAGACGATGTCCCGGCTGCTGAACCTGTTGCCGTCGTTTTCGCCGATTGTGAGCCCATCTGCATACCTACACAGCCTGCTGTAATCAATACAAAAAGAGAAACGGCAGCAGCATGCAGAATACGATAGAGCACTTTAAATTTGAACATGTTCTTCTCCTCTCATAAATAAAAACTTAAGGGTTATACCTCTATAAGCATTTGATACGATGCGGCATTGCAACATATTTATGCCAAAACGAACAGTTCGTCACGGCACCTACCTTAATATGATATTAGCCCTGGATCATTAAAAAAACAAATTCCATGAGGTACTCTTTATTAACAAACATCAAGACAAGAGAAGAAGTTCCTGTATATCTCTGGTCTTCTGTTAGCAAATTATTGAGTCCTTATCAATCAGTAACTTCACAGGAACAAAGCCAGGCTGCTTGAACTGCTTCAGTTTACCCCTTCCCATTGCAGCTAATGAACCCACATTGAAGGTTTCAAGGTCAAACTCAATTCGGTTGCATTTGCCCAATCAGTATTGTATCTGCTTCAGCTGCCAGCTGTGATAGCCAGATATCTTTTATTCTACAATACTTCATCGAACCGATGGCAACCGAAACGTATATCAAGAAGATTCAGGCTGAAATTCATAGTGCAATCCAAAAATCAAAAATATGATTATAGTTGTATCTTGATATTTTGCACCTTGATATCTTTTTTGCTCAGCAAGTACATATTGGTTCATTCGACCTTAAAGACTTTAATCAAAGGAAACAGGCAACAGAAAGACAGGAGTATTTTTGAAAAAACAGACAATTGCTGGAGTGGCTTATTCCGGCAGCGATAAAGACAACCACCGGTGCCTTCTCATGAACGGACGGTTAGCACACTAATCAACTACTTGGAGATGTCGGATGATCTACGGTAAAGCAATCAAAATGCTGATGGGACGCACTTCTTCTCTATTTCCTCTTTTTGCTCTTTGTCTATTCCTGGTGATGCCACCACAATTTGTACTGGCCGAATTCGAAAAACCAGGAACACTGGAAGCTCAGTCTTTTCTTCCACCTGAAATAGTAAAAGGTCAGGACTATACGATACGTGAACAGGTATATAACGATGGTTTGTTCAACCATTATGATGTCACATCCACCTTTGGCAATTTCAAGGTAATCAGTACCAGTTCTCTGTACCTTCTTGTCCAGGAGATTGAGGCAATTGCAGCGATGAAAAAGATAGAAACCGACGATACAGCAATTGAAGCCCTTAAACAATCCGGCAAGAACACAGTTACCGGGATAAAAAATCTGGTTACTGATCCGGCAGGAACTTTTGAAAGTGCAGCTGCAGGGGTCGGCAGTTTGTTCAACCGGGCAAAAGGCACAGTAGGAAAGCGTGAGACGACCGGTGCTGAAGATAATAAAGTTGCTCAGCTGATTGGCTTTTCCAAGTCCAAAGGCCAGATCGCCACCACATTTGGAGTAAACATGTATTCTCGCAACGAGGTCTTACAGGAAGAACTGGACAGGCTTGCCTGGGCAGACTATCTCGGTGGACTGGGTGTGGGCGTAGCAACAAGTTTTGTACCAGGTGTCGGCGGTATTATCTTGACTACTTCCGGTACTGCCCGGCTTCTGAACGAAGCAATCAACACCACACCGGCCTCTGAACTCTGGTTGCAAAATAAGAATAAGTTGCTGGAAATGGGAATGAATAAAGATACAGTTGAACTTTTCCTCAACAATTTTCAATTCTCACCAGCTCTGCAAACGTTCATGGTTGCGGCTCTCGAGTCTATGAAAGGTGTAGAAAATCTGGAATTATACTTAAAGATCTCTCTCCAGGCAAGTGATCCGGACATGGCAAAGATTATAACAGAATCAGCCCTTCTGACCGCTGGTTATCACAAACAGATAACGCCTCTTAAACACCTAAAACCTATCGCACGATTGGCAGGTGCAGAAAAAAGTGACGGATCCATCGTAGTGGTTCTGCCGACTGACCACATTATATGGAGTGAAAATGTGGCAAATCTGTCAGGATCGTTAATGGCTGGAACTGGGGACAACAAAAAGGCCGGATTAGAAGTATGGGTTGTCGGAGATTTCAGCTCCCTGGCTAAAAGTAAACTGGATGAAATGGGTTGGAGTGTACACACGAAAGTGCGTAGTCAGATCCTGCCGAAAGAATAATGATAATGGAATGTGGCGCCCAAATTAATAAAAGCGTACAGGCAAAAACAAAAGGCCGGATTACTTTTAAAAACCAAGAATATCGGTTTTTAAAGCAATCCGGCCTGGTTGGTTTTGAGGCTGATCTCTGGTCTAGAATGTAAAGCGCAGACCGGCACCAACACGACCGAAGCGTTCGAAGTCACTGATTTCATCGACAGCAGAACGTGCCTCGACAAAACCGGAGACTTTGAATTTCTCTGGCTTTTCATAAAACTGATAACCGAGTTCCACAATCAAATCAAAGTCATTGTCCTCGGTATCCAGATCACTGTCGCCCCCGGTAAGCCAGGCACCGATACCGCCGGCTATGAACAGCTTGTCCCATTTATAGCTGAGTAGCAGATCAGCAAGAAAGGCTGTTTTACCGTCGCTCCCTTCAATTTTTGGTGCCACACCGAACATGCCGATCAGCGACATGTTTTCGTCAAAGGGGTATTCGATACCACCCCGTACGAACAGATAGTGAGCTGGGTCAGCCTGGTAAAGATATCCCGCATCGAGAAGCCATCCGAACGGCAGAGCTGCGGCTACTGGCGCTACTGGTGCCGGTGCAGGTACCGGTGCCGGTGCCGGTTTCGGTTCAGGCTTTGCCACTGGAGGCGGAGGAGGCGGTGCTACCGGAGTAGGGCCAACATCCTTGAGGGCAATGTTGCCGCATATCAACGGCACGACAAAGGTATACCGATCACCATCATGGTCGACAAAAAATTCATAACCGGCAAAGGGGGTATCAGATTCCCAGAGTACGGTCTTGTCCACGCGCACCGGCCCCTCGCCGTTTCTTCTGTAGAACATCCATTCCAATTTCTGCCCTTTATAATAGGTAACCTCATTGATCTGTGCATCACCGACCTGGGCCATGAACGAGTCGAAAACAGGTCCGATTCCGGCGATCTCAAAACCCTTTTTGATGTCTGCTTGCTGGGTCCTGACCATGTCTTGAAATTCTGTCCCGGATGTCAGCGGCGGCTTGTAAAATGGATGGTTGCCAAGCGTGGTCATCGCCTGGGCAGAAAAGGCCGTGAAGGAGCCCAACAACACCGCCAGTAGTGCATAGATCAGTAACCGATTCTTCATTGTTCTCTCCTGTATACCTTTGTATTGAATTCACTGAGCCGGTTCATGAAACCGGCGAATTAAACCAGGTAAGTGGTAAAAACGGTATTAGTTCAAAAAACTGTACTTTGCTCCCACAGGATAGATATGTACTCCGGTTTTGTCAAACCCGATAAATCATGATATGTGAGAAAAGCTCACCAGCTCGCTTTCGAATCCGCTGGAACGTTTTATTAACTATCTTTTATTTTATCGATATAGCCAGTTTTTTTCCCAATTGATGAGCATTTTTTAATATTTGCTCATCATGCTTCACTTTTGCTTTATCAAAAATCTTGAACACAGATAACTCACCGATTATCTCATAGCCAAGGGCTTCAAGCGGATTTTTCATTGCTTCTAAAGTAAAACCCATATCTTCAGCGGATTCTTGTTCACATATTGCAGCAACGATGGCTTTTCTATTTTGATCAGCCAGTTGGCTGGACCAACTCCTCGGGCGGTCATTTTCAAAATTATAGAAACAATAAAGTCGATCTATAAATGCTTTCATCCAGGAGGTAATATTATAATTATGAGTCGGTGATACAAGTACCAGACCTTTTGAGGTATACACCTTTGGGTACATCACCGACATACCATCAATCAAGCCGGTACAGACTTTCGTCTTTCTGCATTTTTCACATCCTATACACCCCGTGAAGTCAATATCTGTTAGATTGTAATGATCGGAATGAACCCCTTCCTGGTTGATCCCTGTCATTATTGTTTTCAGCACTATGTCTGAGTTCCCATTTTTTCGAGGGCTTCCACTAAAGCCAACTGCTCTGTTCTCTGGATATATATTTTTCAGATTAACGAGTGATGATGACATGCTTACATTTCCTTACAGGTGAGGAGTCATTATAAAATACTGTTTATCCCACAATCTGTAGTGTTATACAGAAAGATTACTGGGACGGCAACCTGTACGAAACCACATATATTAAAAAGAATTTCGACTAGCCAAGAACTTCAGTCGGCTGCCATACGCTACGGAAACCCAACTTCACGCTAGCCTTCAAAAGAGATTGAAATGAAAAGAATCGGCATGATTTTGATTCTATCGGTCCGTTGTGGAGCTGTTGGTTCTGCTGTAAACTGCTGACCCATGATAGAATCTCTCTCTATTCAACAAGCAAGAAAACTGGTCTTACTATCACAGCGGCTGCCGCCGACAAATCAGGCCGGTCGTGCAACTGCAGCTACGCTAGCAGTGATTGAACACCTTGGCTACATCCAGATCGATACCATCTCCGTCATTCAGCGTGCCCATCACCATACCCTGTGGAATCGCAATCCTCGTTATAAAGCTTCCCAGCTCGATCAATTGCTTTCAGACAAACAGATTTTTGAATACTGGTCTCATGCGGCTGCCTATCTGCCCTTTCGTGACTACAGGTTCAGCCTGCCTCGCAAATTTGCGCTGGCAAATGGTGATCAGAGTCACTGGTATAAGCGCGATGAGCGGATGATGAACGTGGTCCTGAAGCGCATTGCCACCGAGGGCCCCTTGATGGCCAGAGATTTTGAGCATACTGGAAAAAAAATCGGTGAATGGCAAACCAAGCCCGCCAAACGCGCCCTGGAATATCTTTTTATGCAGGGGGAGCTCATGGTGCCGTACCGTGTCAAATTTCACAAGGTGTATGATCTCGCCGAGCGGGTACTTCCGGAGGGTACCGACACCAGTCTACCTGATCCGGAGGAATACGGTCGATTTCTGATTACACGATATTTACGCGCGAACGGATTGGGCCAGCCTTCCGAAATAGCCTATTTACTAAACGACACAAAGCCACTTGTTTCTGCGACCTTAAAGGACATGGCTTCTACCGGTGAGCTGCTGGAGGTTCGTGTTGCCGGCACGCGCTACTATGTCTTGCCAACCTCGCTGGAACTTCTCAGTAAACCGTTGGCCCGCAGTAAACTGAAAATACTCTCGCCATTCGATAATCTTGTAATTCAGCGCAAGCGTATGAAGGCGCTGTTCGGATTTGACTATCTACTTGAGTGCTATGTCCCTGAGCCCAGACGCCGATACGGTTACTTCTCTCTACCCATTCTGTGGAATGGGCAGCTGGTCGCTCGAATGGACTGCAGAACCGAGAGGAATGAATCACTGCTGCATATTCATCATCTTGCACTGGAACCCGCAATCCTGAAACCCAATGCGTTGTTCTCTGCCCTGCGCAAGGAACTGGAATCATTTCTGCAGTTTAATCACTGTAACAAGATCCGATTACACAAAACCTCCCCTGCAAAGGTTACATCGGAGTTGCAGATACTCATCAACGATTTGTTGAGATGATGCACCCAGGCAGATTGCCGCATGTCTTCAAGGATTCGCTTAGCGTCTCTACCGATGATACTATAACGCTAGAGCGTTAAGTATTCGCCAAGGAGTATAAAGAATTGTTTACTCAATACAAGAAAACGAATTAGCAATCTGGAAAATAACAGCAGCTCATCGTAAAGAAATATATAAATGATTAAATTAACCAAACGTTAGAGCTGATAAAGGCCACTGGCGACAACCCTTGCTATTCAAAGTTTACCGTTATACTAAAGGGTACTTTGCTGGGTTGTCCGAGTTGTGGTATCTGCCGCTTAATTTCACAATATAATAAAACAAGAAATGTACTGTCCGAAATGCAAGTCCGAATATAGAGAAGGGTTTACTATCTGCAAGGATTGCAATAGTGAACTTCTAGAAGAATTACCGCGTGAAGATGTAATTGAAAGAGAATCTTACATAGAGATCTTGCATACTGTGCAAAAAGAAAATATCGGTCTCATCAAATCAATATTAGACTCTGAAAATATAGATTACAAAATTTTTGACGAATCTTTTGGGAATCTTTATCCAGTACCGGGGACCAATCGGGTCTATGTATCAAAAACAGATTATGAAATCGCAGTCGACTTATTGCACAACTTTATTTAAAAGACAAGGATCTCAGACTTGTAACCACACGTTTATGCTGACAAATATCACTGACTAAATCCTTCTTCTCTCTCTATCTTAAGCGTCAGCGATATGTTTTTTCACGGTCCGAGGATCTAGATTCGTGATCCGTGCCACCTTTTCGTATGTTCCGTATTTTTCGTAGAGAATACTGCAGTAAACGGAAACCAATCTTTGTGCATCCAGGGATTCTGCATCGATTTCCTGGTGGAAGTTGAGTTCGTACTCCACAGCTTCACGTCTGTTTCTCGTATAGTGTTTCGTCAGCAGTATACTGCGAACTGCCTGTTCGAGTTCTCTGACATTTCCGGGCCAGTCATAATCCATACCGATTTCCTTATCTAAAATGTCAAGCACCTGATCCAGTAAAACTGGTAGCGATTCTCCAGTAATTCGGTGGATGGTATGATCCAGCAAGGCCGTGAGCGTGGATGGATCTTCCGATATCTGTTGTCGAAGTGTTGGGACGTGGATTACGTTGGAGCAGAGACGATAGTAAAAGTCCTCCCTGAATATATTCTGCTGCTTGAGTTCAATTAACGGCTTGTTGGTGGCCGTTATGATTCTTCCTTCGAACTGTAACTTTTCATGCCCCCCTACAGCGGCAAATGTCCTTTCTTCCAGCACTTTCAGAAGCTTGATCTGAATCGGAATTGATACGTCACCGATTTCGTCAAGAAAGATCGAACCGTGGGGACTGCATCGTGAGAAAATTCCCTGATGGTGATCAACGGCCCCGGTAAATGCTCCTTTGCAATGACCGAACAACTCGGATTCTATTATGGCTTCCGAGAATTGTGATAAGTTTATTTGAATGAAATTATTGGAAAAACTCTCTGCAAATCTATTCTTTTTCTCCAGAAACGGAATAAACCCTGATTGTCCGATTGCAGCTGCTGCCGTACCTTTACCTGTTCCGGTTTCACCTACCAAAAAGGTAGAGAAGTCCTCCATGCGGTTCCACATAATCTGTTCATACAAGCCGGGAAAAGAAGTGAATACGCTTCGCCAGAGGTGTGACCTTAAAACCTCCATGGAATTGCTTTGCCCGATTAGACCGTGATTTATGAAATACCATGCCCTGCGCAACTGATAATAAAAGCTGAAATAGCGAAGTGAGTCCGCAACACTAAATCCTCGTTTTCTGAGAACCAGCAATGATTCTTTTGCGAACGAAACGCTGGTTTCTTCATATCCGTCTTGAACCTGGTTTCTGATCAGATGATCAAAGTCGACATAGCATCGATAATAGGAATCATGGAGCAGGGCTACTCTGACGAGTTCTTTGTCCCCGCCGGAGAAATGCTTCCAATTGAATCTCCCGTTTGAGGTCACCCTGTCGATTATGCTTTTTACCGATTCAAAAACATGCCTACTTAACTCTTCTCCAGCAGGATAAAAGCCGCCGGCAATTTTATATGCGAGTTCTAAAGACTGTTTCTCGAATGGATTGCTGAAAGCAAAATCAACGAGAATTCTCAGGAACTCTTTATCTTCGCTGGACAATCTGACAGTTTTTGACATACATAAATTGTAGTTCATACCAGCATATATTGTCAATAAAAAACAATATTCAAACGTTTTCACACATCTGTCTGCCGGTTTATTTTCTTTTAATTCAATACATTACTTTGATGTTATACGAGCTGGCATATCGGTTGCTAATCAATAACTAAACTCCTCTTCAGATCATTCATCAGATTGGAGATCAATCGTTAAACTCTAACAATCAAGGGGAATTTGATGGATTCATCAATCGTCTTCAAATACACAGGTCAAATAAAAACAGCGGTTGCTATCGCTGCGATTTCTGGCCTCCTGTTACCTTTTCTCCTGCCCTCCTGTTCATGGATTATTGATCAACTCGGCGGAGCATCACGCCACGATCCCGCACAGATGGAATCGAATATTTCTGTGCAGGCCAAACAGTTGATCGAGAGATCCTTTGCAGAATCTGGCGGAAAGCCTGTGATCGACTACCACGTACATATTTTAGGGTTGGGAACCGATTGTAGTGACTGTTTTGTGCATCCAAGCAACCATGATGTCCTGTCACCGGCTCAGCGCTTCAAATTCAAGATCTATTCAAGTGCGTCAGGAATAAGGAATCCAACGCAGGCCGATCGGGAGTATATCGACAGGCTGGTTAATCAGGCGAGGTCAGTTGGTAGACCGTTAAAATTGGCCATTTTTGCATTTGATAAACACTATGACCAAAATGGAAGAGAAGTTCTCGATAAAACGGAATTTTATGTGCCTAACTCATATGTTTATGAATTGAGTCTCAGATATCCTGACATTTTTATCCCAGTCATCTCTATCCACCCATATCGCAGCGACGCGATTGCAGAACTTGACCGATGGGCCAGCAAAGGTGTCCGTCTGGTTAAGTGGCTGCCGAACGCGATGGGGATCGATCCGTCTCATCACCTTACACACCATTTTTATGAAAAGATGGTCGAGAACGACATGATCCTGATATCTCATACTGGTGAGGAGCAGGCGGTTAAAGCTCAAGAATTTCAGGAACTGGGAAATCCGCTGCTACTTCGTACACCGTTGAATCATAGCGTAAGGGTTATTGCAGCACATTGTGCGAGTCTGGGAACCTGTAAAGATCTCGATGGTCCTGGAAAGAGAGATATTGCATGTTTCGACCTCTTCATCAGAATGATGGCTGAAACGAAATATGAAGGACTTCTATATGGGGATATCTCGGCTCTGCTTCAGTTTAATCGTATGCCCGAACCCCTTTTGAAACTATTGAATCGGCAGGATTTGCATGATCGTCTCCTGCACGGAACCGATTACCCCCTTGTCGCAATAAACAGCCTGATACGGACTGGGAGTTTGGCCAAAGAAGGTTTTATCTCCCAACAGGAAAGACTAATCCTCAACGAGATATACGACTACAACCCGTGGCTCTTCGATTACGTCCTGAAAAGGACAGTCAAATATCCGGGAACAGATAAAAGGCTGTCGCCTGAGCTGTTTTTCAACGATTTACTGTCACATCAAAACGAAACCAAAGAGGTGCAGCTATGATAGCTCATATGAGAAGACAGATGGCAATGATCGGATATAAGCAAATGCCAGTGTGGTACCCAACATCCAACGAAATAATCGATGACTTTGAAAGGGTCGGAAAACAATTCAAGATATCCAGATTTATTCCGAACATACCGCCTTTATACGACTGGATCATGGGGTTTTATGAGCGACCTTCCAATAGAAGTGCATTGAAAGGTCCGGTGTTGGACAATGCTGCAGAAATTATCGATGTCGGTGTCGGCACCGGCTATTTACTCCATCAACTGCTGAAAATGACCAAAGACGGGCAGCATATCACAGCCGTTGATCTGTCGCCGAAAATGCTCACAAATGCCCGGCAGTATGTAGAAAAACAAAACGAGCCGTCGGGCAGGATCGATTATTACCAGGTTGATTGCCGGGAAATGGTCTGGCCCGATAATTTTTTCAACCTTTATGTGTCGAGTTATCTGTTTGATTTGCTGCCTGAAGATGAAGTCCAAAGTGCGATTTCAGAGATGGTGAGGATACTCAGGCCCGGAGGCATGGCAATCCTTGTAACCATGACTACGGAGATCGTTGATCTGGTCGGCGCCAAGCGGTTTTTCTATAGGTTCATGAACGAATTGTACTGTTTCGGGTATAGAGGTGGTCGCTGGAACCCGTTATGGCAATTTATGTTCGACGGATACGCACCGCATTGTCGGCCTATTGACCTTGGGGGGTATCTTCGGAATAATCCTGTCCTCAAGATTGCCTATTCCAAACTCAGCCGCGTGTCCTTGTTTCCAGTGAAAATTTATTATGTTATCAAAACAGCTCAGTAGAGTTCGATTGTGGTGCAGGCTCTTCTATGCGGCCTGCACCAGTAGTTCTACATTGAAGTTTTATGATAGGATTTCATCCTTTTATGATGAGCTTTTTGTGTCGCATGCCATACATGCCGACGCCATGTGCGAAATAATCAACTCCGTTTTCAAGCCCAGGATCAAACGGGTAAAGGTACTGGACTTGGGGTGCGGCACAGGCTTGGTGAGCAAGAAACTTGCTGCCTACGGGTATGATGTGAGCGGTGTGGATATCTCCTGCCAATCTCTGCAGATGTTCCCTCGCAACAATCCGCATATAACTACAATTCAAGCTGAAGCCTCTGTCTTGCCCTTCAAAGCCGCGCGCTTCGATGTAGTTGTATGTTTAGGGGCCTGGCGGCATTTTGAAAATCCACCCAAGGTTATTGATGAAATCTCAAAAACACTTAAAAGAAACGGTATCTGTATCATCGGCTACTTCCCACCAGCTGCTGCAGGACTTGTATCGGTGAATTGGCCTTGGCCAAGGCATATGCTCTGCAAAATCTACGGAGGAATGATCAAAATGCTTGGCCACACAGATCACATTGATGACTCTCTGTTACACGAGACAGAAGACTCTTTAGGTCTTTATTTCAGAGATGTTCGTAGAATAGCATCGGGACACAATCAATATTTACTTATCGCACAACGCTACTCTCACTTGTCCGGGCTGCCCAGCGTTTGTTGCACCGTACGCTAGTTTTCAAAAAGATTCCAAAACGGGGCTCACCATTTCCAGCCACCATAGTACGATAGCACGTAAAGACACAATTGTGATTTCGATCACGGCAGGATTCGGTAACGTTCCTCTTCCCGATAGTAACGCGGAAACCCAACAACATCTTTCAAGTGTTCAAAATCAGCAAGACCGCTTGGTGTCTCCCCTCGACTCAACGCGGCCAGCGCCTCTTCGATTACCGGCAGAACCGCCAGCAGCAGCGTGAGAGGATATGCCGCTATCTTGAACCCGACCTCCTCCAGAATGACAGGAGAAAAAATCGGCGTTTTCCCCTTCTCCAGCATATTAGCCATTTTGGGGCCATCGGTGCAGCTGCAGAATTCAACCATCTCCTCCTTCGTTTCCGGGGCCTCCAGAAAGAGAATATCAGCACCGATTCGGCGAAATGCCTGTATCCGCCGGACAGCCTCGCCCAGTCCGTCGGTGGCACGGGCATCGGTACGGGCCATGAGCAAGATATCTGCGCCCTCTTCTCTTGCGTCGACGGCAGCCTGCATTCGTCGGCAGGCATCATCAAAACTCACAACCTCTTTGCCGCGGGTGTGGCCGCAGCGCTTTGGTGCCACCTGGTCCTCTATCATCACACAGCCAAGACCAGCGCCGGCATATTCTCTTACCGTACGCTTGACATTGAGGGCATTGCCATAGCCGGTGTCACCGTCTCCTATTACCGGGATGGAAACCGCCCTGGTGATCGTTCTCGCCTGATCCAGCATTTCCCCAAAACTGATCAAACCGGTATCAGGCAGTGCGAGTCTGGCGGCTGATACAGCAAATCCACTCATGAAGGTGAGCGGAAAACCGGCTCGTTCAATCATCTTTGCAGAAAGGGCATCATAGCAGCACGGCATGGTGATAATGCCGGGATTCGCCAGTAATTCGCGCAGTCGCTTTGTTGCTGAATTCATAGCTTGACTAGAGTTTAAAGGGAATGTAGAGGACGATATCCGGTACCATATAAATGGCGACGATCGTGCCAAACATGATGAGAATAAAGGGCCAGACGCCACGAACGACTTCGTTCAGTTTCACCTTGCCAACCGCCTGAATGACGAAGAGGTTCATACCCACCGGCGGAGTAATCAGGGCACACTCGATCATCACCACAAAAAGGACTCCAAACCAGATTGGGTCTATCATCATGGGGCTGAGAGCCGGAAAAAGAACCGGCACCATTATCAGGAGCATCGAGATCGATTCCAGAAAAAAGCCGATGAGAAGCAGTACCAGACACACCACCAGGATAAACGTTCCAGTATCACCAATATTATTCGTTATCGCCAGAGAAATTTCCTGGGGTATGCGATAAAGGGTGATGGCTTTGCCAAAAACCTTGGCGCCGGCAATAATGAGAAAAATAGTCACGGTGGTTGCCATAGACTCCATAACCGCCACCTTCAATTTGCCCCAGGTCATGGTTCGCAGACTGTAGACGATTACTAATGAGACGACAAACCCCACTGCAGCCGACTCTGTCGGTGTGAAAACACCCAGATAAATGCCACCGATCACAATGGCTGCAAGGAGAAGCGTAGGCAAAGCCCGAAAGCTCGCCGCTCTGCGCTCGCGCCAACTTGATTTCGGGCTGGGTTGATAGCCGCTGCCGAATCGAGCATATCCGAGGCAATAAACAATAAAGAAAACCATCAACAGCAGCCCGGGGCCGACACCGGCCATAAATAGATCTACAATAGACTCCTCGGTGATTACCCCGTAAAGAATCAGAGGAATTGAAGGCGGGATCAGGATACCCAGTGTACCACCGGCGGCAAGAAGGCCGAGGACAAAGGACCGATTATACCCCCGTTCCGTCATTTCCGGAATGGCCACGGTGGCAATCGTGGCGGCGGTAGCCACCGAAGATCCGGAAATTGCCGAGAAAATACCGCAGCTGATGATCGTGGCGATACCAAGGCCTCCGGGCCAATGACCAACCCAGCACTGTACGGCATTGAACAGGTCGCGGCCAACCCCTCCTTTCAGAAGAATGTTGGACATGAGTAAAAACAGCGGAACTGCCAGCAGGATAAAACTGTCTGTTGTAGAGTACAGAGCCTGAGGTACCATCACCATGGAGATGTCGGCAAACCACAGCATAGCGAGCCCCAAACCACCAAGAGCAAAAGCCACCGGCACACCAAAAAACAGCAGGGCCAGAAGAACGAGCAGAATCAAACCCGCAGTCATTTCTGTCCCCCATCCTCGCAGAAAACTGTCGGCCTGTAAAACGTCTGTACCATTTCCACAAGTACCTGGAGCAACAGCAGGCTGAAACCGATGGGAATAGCCAGCTCAGTCATCCAGAGGGGTACACCAAGCATGGTTGATGAGGCCCGACCGATACGGATAGATTCGAAAACAGTGGCGCTGCCGAACCAGATCGCAACCAGACAAAATACACCGATTATAGTAAGAGAAAAAACCTCGCTGACAATGCGGAACGGTACAGGCAGTCGATCACGAATAACCTGGATGGTAATGAGATGCCTGTGTTTCAGGACATATGCTGCTGCCAGGTACGTCGCCCAGATCTGCAGAAACCGTGACATCTCCTCAACCCAGATGGTTGGCTTGATGAAGACGTAGCGCGCCACCACTTCGAAAATAATGATGCAGCCGATGGCAAAATATAACCAGGCTGCAACCCTGCCACAGGCATTGCTGATTTTGGAAATGAATGCAAGCATCGATGCTGTTTGGCGGGCCGCTGTCAGTCAGCAGCCCGCCATTCCTTTTTATGGTATTATTTTATGCTTCGGGCGGCATCAACTACCTGCTGGCCGAGAGGACCGGCACTTTTAATGAATGCCTCGACAACGGGGGTGGAAAGCTGCTGCCACTGGGCCAGCTGGTCGTCGCTGAGTTTCACCACATTAATCTTGTCCTTGACGAAGTCAAAAGCCTCAGCCTCAAGGGCAGTCATCTGATCGCGAAGCTCAGTCTCCACTTTCTTGGCGGCCGATTCCATGATGTCCTTTTGTTCATCAGTCAGTTCCTGCCAGACCTTTTCATTGATAATTACAATGAATTCTATATCAACCATGGATTCGGTGGCGGTCAGATTATCCATCACCTGGAATAGTTTGCGGCTTTTTACTGCGGTAACCCCGGTAAGACCAACATCAACCGTTCCCCTCTGGTAGGCGACGAATTGCTCGGATCCGGAAATTGATGTGGGAGCACCACCTGCAGCATTAATCAGCTCGCCCAGAGTTTTTGAGAAAACCCTGACTTTCTTGCCCTTAAGATCATCGGGGACAATCACCGGAGCACCTTTACTCAGGATGACCGATCCTCCATATGCCTGCCACCACATGACACGGGCACCGGTGGCCAATATGGCATCATCGAGCGGCTGACGAACCGGGCTGCCTTTGGCCACCGCTTTGTTCAGAGCATCCTGGCTGGAAAAGAGAAAAGGCACGTAGAAAAGATCGACTGCCGGGATGGTCCCGGCAAACTGACTGACCGAAGCAACACCCATTTCCACCGCGCCGGAAGCAACGGCCTGGGGAACTTCACTGTCCTTGTACAACTGGGCTGAAGGGTAAATCTCAAGTTTAATCTCACCACCGGTTTTATCGGCAACCTCGTCGGCAAAAGCCTGAACGTTTTTGCCAAGGTGGTGCGTTGCCGGGAGCTGCAGGGTCAAACGCAATATCTTCTCTGCCTGGGCAGAAGAAGCAATTATGAGCAAAATCGCGGTTGCCGTCATTATTTTCTTTAACATATCAACTTCTCCTTTTTTTTGATTCTTGAAACGAGGGCGCAATCATATTGCCCCTCCCTTTTGTCCCGAATACCTGACTTTTCCACGGTAAATCGCATGGGTAAACGCCAGATATTTGTTAACAACAGATGGAAATCCAGTAGATCGTGGTCTAATTTTTCGATTTGAAAAGATGGGTGTTAATCTTTACATTTCAGGTCATCACCTGTCAATTTAAATTCGATGATTTATTGCTAACGTTGATGTAGAAGAAGACTGTCTACAATCGCTTCAAATGTATCTGGAGTATGCGAAGGAATAACTTGGCGAGAAACTAACCATTCCGCCCCCTCACCTTCGGCTTCAGAAGGACCAAGAAAATCAACTGAAACAAACAATTGTGGATATATGGCAGGAACGTTCCGAATAGATCCTCGGAGAGGAACACAAACGGAGATGTAAGATGGGCAGACTGATTAAATGGCTCGTGCTGTTTTTAGTTGTTTTCGGTATCGCTTTTATGATCTGGCAGAAAACAAGAAGCAAGCCGGTTGAGGTGATGGTTAAACCGGTTACCCGCGGGATTGTTGAAAAAACCGTTGCAAATACCCGGGCCGGCACGGTTGATGCCTGTCGGCGCGCCCGGCTTTCACCCAGCATCGGTGGCCAGATAGCAGCATTACCCATTCACGAGGGCGACCAGGTTAAAGCGGGCGATTTGCTGCTGGAAATCTGGAACGAAGACCTCTCGGCCCAATTAGCTGTTGCTGAGCAGGAGGCAGCTGTGGCCAAAGCCCAGGCCTCAGCTGCCTGCCAGCTGGCAGAGGAGGCGGAACGGCAGGCAAAACGGGCACAAACGTTATTAAAAAGCAAGGTCAACTCACAGGAACAAACAGACATGGCCGTCTCAGAGGCTTTGTCCCTGAGAGCCAAATGCGATGCTTCCCGCGCCTCCGTGCTGATGAGCCTTGCTCATATTTCGCTGTCCCGGACAAATCTCTCCCGGTCACGACTCATCGCTCCTTTTTCCGGCATCATTGCCAAAATTGAAGGGGAATTGAGTGAATATGTTACCCCTTCACCGGTCGGAGTACAGACGTCTCCGGTTGTTGACCTGATTGAAAACACCTGCTTTTACATAACCGCCCCGATCGACGAAGTAGATGCCGCAGCAGTCCGGGTCGGTATGGCCACCCGAATTACGCTGGATGCCTTCGGTGACCGCTCGTTTACTGGAAAAGTGCGCCGTATCGCCCCGTATGTACTCGACCTGGCGAAGCAGGCACGAACGGTTGATATTGAGGTGGACTTTATTGATCAGGGCGACTTTTCCCTCCTTCTTGCAGGATACAGCGCCGATGTGGAAATCATCCTCGATGTCCGCGATAACACCCTGAAGGTACCCTCCGAAGCGGTCATGGATGGTAATGCGGTCTATGTCCTAGCGGACCAGGACAACACGATCAGCAAGCGTACCTTTACCGCCGGACTGAGCAACTGGGCCTTTACCGAGGTCGTGTCCGGGTTAAGTGAAGGAGCTCGGGTTGTGGTAAACATAGACAAGCCGGAGCTGCAAGACGGCCTCACCGTTGTACTGGCTGAAGGTCAACCATGATCAGTCTGTCTGGAATATGCCGACAGTTTCAGGTGGGCGAAGAACGGGTAACGGCCCTGCAGAATATCGATCTGAGCATCTCATCGGGAGAGTATGTCTCCATCATGGGTCCTTCAGGCTCCGGCAAATCAACCCTGCTGAATGTTATAGGCTTGCTGGACCGGCCCGACAGCGGAACCTACCATCTTGAGGGAGAAAACATAACAACCCTTGGTGATACCCAGCAGGCGGCACTGCGGCGCCATAAAATTGGTTTTGTTTTCCAGTTTTTTCATCTCGTCCCGCGCATGTCGGCCATGGAAAACATAGAACTACCCATGATGCTGGCCGGAGTAACCGGTAGTGAACGTAAAAACCGGGTTAACAAGATGCTGCAGGCATTCGGTCTGTCGGACCGAGCCAAGCATCGCCCAGACCAGCTCTCGGGTGGACAACGGCAGCGCGTTGCTATCGCCAGGGCGATGATTATGCAGCCTCACATTCTGCTTGCCGACGAACCAACCGGAAACCTTGATCGCGCCTCCGGGCAGGAAGTGATCAATATTATCGAGGAACTCAATGAAAAGGGATTGACCCTTATCATGGTTACACACGATCCGGAATTAGGTAAACGAGCCGGACGACGGATACGTATGGTGGACGGTTTGATCGACTCAGATACAACAAGCTGAACACTGACAGGATTAATGACATGAAACTTGTCGACACCTTCCGTTATGCACTGAAGGCTATCTCCGGCTACCCGACACGAACGGGCCTGATGCTCCTGGCCATGGCCATCGGCGTCGGTTCGGTTGTCGTGCTGTCTGCTCTGGGCGAAGGTGCACGGCGCTATGTGATCGGCGAGTTCTCATCACTTGGCACCAATCTGCTCATCGTCTTGCCCGGGCGCTCTGAAACCGTTGGCGGACCTCCTCCCCTGCTCGGTATAACACCGCGTGATCTTACCTTAGATGATGCTACTGCACTGCTGCGTTCCTCAGCCATCCGCTATGTGGCTCCCATTTCTATCGGCGCAGCTCCAGTTTCCAAAGGTGTGCGAGAACGGGAAGTAACCATCATCGGATCGACCCCACATCTCTATCATATCCGCCAAATGAACATGGCCCAGGGCCGATTTCTCCCCGAGACGGACTCGTCGCGTGCTGCATCAATCTGCGTGCTCGGATACAAAACAAAACAAGAACTTTTCGGCAACTCATCGCCGCTGGGAGAAACGCTGCGCATCGGTGACAGCCGTTTTCGTGTGATCGGCGTCCTGGCAAAAAAAGGACAGTCGGTCGGCCTGGACATGGGTGATGTCATCGTCATCCCGGTGGCCTCTGCACTGGCATTTTTCGACAACCCGTCCCTCTTCAGGATCATGATTGAGGCTCGGGACCGCGAAGCCATTGCCAGAGCCAAGCAGTCGATTATCAACACCATCAGAGAACGTCACGATGGCGAAGATGATATCACCGTTATCAGCCAGGATGCCATTCTGGCGACATTTGACCGGATTTTTGCGGTCCTGACGCTGACGGTGGCCGGGATCGCCGCCATCAGCCTGGCTGTTGCCGGTATTTTAATCATGAACGTCATGCTGATTGCTGTTTCTCAGCGTACGTCTGAAGTAGGACTCCTCAAAGCTATCGGCACACCGAAGGGGCAGATCATCTCTTTGTTCCTGGCTGAATCGGCAATCCTCTCATTGATCGGTGCAAATCTTGGCCTGATACTGGCAGCACTTGCCAATGAAGTGCTGGCCAGAATTTTTCCGCAGTTCCCAATTTCTGCGCCAACGTGGTCACTTGCTGCAGCGGTCGGTGTTGCCGTCGTTACCGGACTTGTTTTCGGTGTATTACCGGCTCGGCAGGCTGCACGGCTCGACCCGGTTCTCGCCCTTTCCAGACGGTGAGCTCATATGCTTTTCAGAGACATTTTCAGGATTTCTTTCAGCTCCCTGCTTGACCAGCGTCTGCGTAGTTTTCTGACGCTGCTCGGCATTGCCGTCGGTATCGCTGCCGTCGTTCTCCTCACCTCTATCGGGGAAGGAGTTCATCGATTCACTCTGGCCGAGTTTACCCAGTTCGGAACCAACCTGATCGGCATATCCCCCGGCCGTACCACCACCGCAGGCATGTCCGGCGCGCTTATCAACACGATTCGGCCGCTGACGATCGCTGACGAAGAGGCGCTCAGGCATATTCCCGGGGTTATCGACACCGTTTCGGTAATCCAGGGAAATGCAGCAGTCGAATATAAAAAGCGGAGTCGCCGCACCAATATTCTGGGGGTTGGACCTTCCGGGTCCAGGGTCTGGCAGATTAACGTAGCCATGGGCCGATTTCTACCCAATGATGACAGCCGGACGGCTCGTTCCTTTGTCGTTTTGGGCAGCAAAGTGTATCGTGAGTTGTTCGGCAGCAGCAGTCCGCTGGGAAAACTTGTCAGGATTGGTGGCGAGCGCTTCCGGGTCCTTGGCGTCATGGAGTCGAAAGGACAAATGCTCGGCTTTGACCTTGATGATGCCGTCTATATTCCAACAAGTCGGGCGATGAGTCTCTTTAACCTTGAAAGCCTGATGGAAATTGATGTTCTCTATAGGGAAGGTCTGCAATCAAAGACAGTCGCCGCGCAATTAAAAAAGCTGTTGATCAGTCGGCACGGGAGCGAGGATTTCACGATTACCACCCAGGATGAAATGCTGAAGGTTCTCGGTTCGGTTTTGGATATTCTGACACTCGCCGTTGGCGGTCTGGGTGCAATTTCACTGCTCGTGGGCGGTGTAGGAATCATCACCATCATGACCATCGCTGTAAATGAGCGCACTCCAGAGGTCGGACTGCTCAGAGCCCTCGGCGCCGATCGCCGGCATATTCTCTTGCTCTTTTTAGGTGAAGCGGTCGTTCTTGCCGGCCTGGGTGGCTTCGCTGGCTTAATTACCGGGGCCGGGAGCGCCTGGCTGCTCGGTGAATTCGTTCCAGCTTTACCGACCCATACCCCCTGGCAATATGCACTGTATGCAGAAATCCTTGCTGCAGTTATCGGCCTGCTTGCCGGGGTGCTGCCGGCCAGGCACGCAGCCAACCTCGATCCTGTCGAAGCATTGCGAGCCGAATAACAGAGTTATCAGGGTACCCCTATCCCATTGATCAAATTGATCGCCTATTGCTCTTGTTCCGATTCAAGCAACCGTTTCTTGCGTTCAGGTCCCCAGCGGTAGTCACCCGTCTTTCCAGTTTTCGATACAACCCTGTGGCAGGGGATGACAACAGCAAGTTTATTTGCGGCACATGCAGAAGCTACCGCACGGACCGCATTTGGTTTGCCCATTCGTTCAGCCACAGCAGTATAGCTCATTGTTTCACCGGGCCTGATTTGTCTTAAAATCTCCCAGACCTGCTGTTGAAAGGCGGTTCCTCGAATATCGAGCGGAACCCGAAAAGTGTCTTTCGGTGATTCTATGAAGTCAACAACGTCTTTGAGTATCGTTTTAAATCCTGTATCTGCCTTATTGAGCTGGGCATTTGGAAATCTGGCCTGCACCTGTTCAGGAAGCGTGTCCGGATCATCTCCAAATTCAATTGCACAGATTCCTCGATCAGTTGCTGCAACGATTACCCATCCGAGATAACACTGAGCCAGTCCGTAGGTTATGGTTATGCCATCTCCTCCTTTGCGATAAACCGTTGGCTTCATCGCCAAGGTATCTTGATTCTTGTCATAAACACTACCACTGGAACCAAATCCGGCCGAGTAGATCGCATCAGTGACTGATGGGCTTGTTTTGAGATTTTTCTGAAAACGCTGTGATTGCTGCCTGGCACCATACTTTTTAGGGGTGACGCCAACAATCTTTTTGAATAATCGATGAAAATGGTAATGACTCAAGCCTACCTGTGCTGCCAGTTCATCAAGTTTGATAGACGTTTCACTTTCTTCTATAATCCTGCATGCCCGAATGATCTTCTGCTCTATTTCCTCAGCCTTTGACAATGTTTTGGGCCTGCACCGTCTGCAGGCTCGATATCCTGCCGCCTCTGCGTCGTCACAGGTGGTAAAATATTCTACATTATCGCGATTAGGTACCTTCGACTTACAACTTGGCAGACAGTAGATACCAGTTGTGATAACTGCATAGTAGAATGAGCCATCGGCCGCGGAATTGTTCTCGCTGACTGCGTTCCATCGAGTCTCTTTCGTATTGAATTTTCCTGGATTCATGATCAGATCCTCTTCAACACTGGTGATGGAATGACGTGTCCAGTATTCCCATAAAGATGAAAGTACCCCATATGCTTGACAGGATGATTAAAGTGTAACCATTGATTGAAGTTCATCGATGGTACTTCTGCTCTCATGTGCCTTCCTCCGGTTTTATTAATTGAACCAGGCACAGTATATAGCCCTCAGAACAATTGGGCACTCAGCTTCTTGCTATTTAATTCATATTTAGTATTACCATGGCAAATCAGTGCTGTTTTCCGTGAACCGGTTCTAGATGATGTAACGTTGGCAACATTACAGAACTTTAAATGATAGCAGCAGATTAGAAATGAACGTTGGTACAAATTTATCTGAGTATAAAGGACACGAATGACAACTCTTCCAGACTTCAGGCTTGAAACCCATTTTTCAAAATGGGAATTCGAAGGGATGTAGCTCGGCTACACCGAGACCTTCGGTGCACCTGATCTTCGTGAAACGATTGCCTCCATGTACACCAAGCGTACAGCTCGTGAGATACTCTGTTTTGCAAGTGCCAGCGAAGACATCTTTGCCGCGAATACAGTGTTGCTCGAAAAGGACAGTCATGCCATAGTGGTAACGCCCAACTATCAATCCCATGAAACGTTACCGGTGGCAATCTGCGCAGCCACTGGTATTCCGTTAGACCCTGATGATGAATGGTCGCTTGATATTGATCGCGTGGCAAGCGGCCATGGCCCGGGTATATACCGCTTCTCCCTTTTAAATTAGCAGGCCCGTACCTTCTTCAGCACGTCCAGATCCAATTCCAGACCAACCCGGGTTTCTCGGTGAGTTCGATAATACCATCGTGACTACTCTGTACCGCGCGCTGTATGTATACTCCCTGAACTATACAATCTAGAGTGAAAAGAAACGAGATTATGGCTTGTTGATGGTCCCAACAAGTGCTGCCTTTCAATGTATATATAGCTCAGGGTCTTCTAAATTGGTTTGAACCCAGCGATCGGAAAGATGGATGTCTGTTGTTTCTAGTTTGCCAGGCCCGAGGTTATGGTATTTGTGGGGGATGTTTGCGGGGCCAAGTAAGATATCACCTGTTTTAGCCTTAATTTTTTTATCCCCTATGGTGAAGAGAGCATTTCCCTCACGTATGATAAAAATTTCATCATAGGGGTGGACATGCCAACGAGGCCCCACACCTAGTTCTTCGGTTACAAAAAACAGCACCGTAACACCAGTGCCAATGTCTTTACCTTGAAAATATCCTTTCCACATATGATCATGTGATGACCAATCTTTGCGATGGAGAATAGCCGGGTCTCGGGCCTCTGTTGTATTAACCTGGGTTACTTGATTATTCACTGTCATGATAAACTCTCTTTGCTCGCATATCTGAGAAGGTTATGTTTATCCTGCCCAGCAGCATATTCGCGTGCCGATGACGTTTGTCTACCCACTATTGCAGGAGCCTCTTGAATAAGTTCATCATCTGTAAGGGCATGTACCATAAATAAAGCAAAATCTATGCGTCTCGTGAGATTACTGGCCAGTACCGGGGCGCCTACGTGTCGACTCCATACTGGCAGCCCCTGACTCGGACCTTCTTCAAGATCACTCCCACGGACAACAGTCCAAAAAGTATTACTGGAGAATATCCTTTGACATGCCTCAACTTGATCGTTGAGATCTACTACACGGAAGAGTCGTCCCAGAACGCCAAAAATTGTAACAAATAGTTTAAGCTTTAATGAATAACTATCCTGGCCATCTCTGGATATATGCCACCCACAAGAAAAAACAAGACGTGCATTTGATGGAGCACAATCAAGCACTGCTTGGGCGGTTCCGGAAGCGTAATGCTGCATTCCCCAAGGAACTAGAACGGTAAGGACCCCGTGACAATTTGCTACAGCCTCTTTTATGACTCCACGGTCGTTGGTATCGCCTGGAAATATTGCAATGCGGTCCTTAAATGCATCAAGTTTCTCAACGCTCTCTTTTCGGCAAACTGCGGATATTTGATAATCCAGATCTAAGGCATGCTGAATCATGTATTGTCCGAGCTTTCCTGAGGCACCAATAATACAAACCTTTCTCATGTCTGTCATTTGAGGTTAGATGAAATAGAATGCATGCAACGCATCTATTTACCAAATTAATACCACTGAGTGGTATGTCAACAGACCTGCCTGTGTTTCAAAATGCTGCTACGGCAATCTTGGTTGTTAAACTCAGTTCTCCGGCTACTATAAGAGCAGGTTGTGCGGGTGGGCTGCTCCCGAGACAGACCGATATCGAGCTTCCTGCAGCAACTCAAATAGCGGAACTCGAGGGGCAGCGAAGGTCTGAATATCCTACCTCTCTTTTACGCGGAATTCCTGTCTTTTAGGCATCAGATTGAAAAACATAAGACGGTCAGAATTAATTGAGACAATTTTATCTCTTGTGCCGGGCGGGATCTAAGTTCGTACACTTCATAAAGCGGTTTTTCGTGATAGTGCTGCAGTTCTGCTTGATCTTATGTCCAGTAATTCTTTGACTTTGCTAACTGTTCGTGGTGCTGATCCCTCAAAATGGTTGTTGACGTAGAGGAAAGTTTCAACATTGCGATTACAAAGGTCTCCAATCAGCTCGCTCAGATTTTCAAGGTCTTTGTTTTTTGGGGCAACAATTTCGTTCCACTTCTTCTTGGTGTGCTTTTCAATCCCTTGTCTGTCTGATCCAAGAAGTCTGATGACTACTAGATTTTTCAGTTGTTTTTTGTGGGTTTTATACAGATCGAAAATTGAAGGCATATAGTATCCATGGAGAAACACATGGTACAAATCATTGGAAGATAAGAAATCAAAGTATTCAGCCCCCAAGTAATTGGGGTTCCTTATTTCTAAACAGTATCTATAATCATCTGGTAGCTGCTCAGCAAATGCTCCAAATTTCTCAAAAAACTCAGCTTGGCCTGACATCTTCTTCTTGTTGAGATACTCAAACTGAAAGATGAGTGGCCCAATACGGCCTGATAGCAGCCCTATGCTGTCTAGAAATCTCCTCATAAGGTCAACAGACAGGAAATAGGGGTTCGCTTGTAACGAGGATTTTTTATCCGTGTTGTAATGATGTGTTAGCGTAATGCTGTTTGGGACCTTTATGCAGAAAGAAAAATCATCAGGTACTGAATTCGCATATTCTTGGACGATCTCAGCTTTCGGTAAAACAACCTTGTCACCCGTGAATAGAGACCAAAACCATTGATCTACCTCAACAGTATTGTAGTGGTAGCTGTACTCACGGAGGTAATTGACCGAACCTTTCTGTGGATAAATCAAGCCTCGCCATGAATCATATTTCCAACTACACGTACCTACCCTAAGTGATTTGTTCATGATTTTGATAATAAGGCAATTTCGGGGATGGGCAAGTGCAAGGCGTTTTTCAAAACCTCTAGATATTAATATTACCACATCCAAGATATGAGGATTTCAAAATAATCTCGGGGTTAGCTCCTCTCTTTTCAGGTTCCCCTCTGTGCCAATCTCATCAATTTAAGCAAAGTCGCAAGCATAAGGTGTTCTCACATATTTTCGAGCGAAACATTGATATGGAACACATTGATATGGAATAGTTTCGACTCGATCTGACACCGACGGGTGCACCCGAGGTGTTTCGCAAATAACAAAAGCCCCCCTATCACCTTTCAGTAACAGAGGGCTTCAATGCTTTTACGCTATCCGTCGTTTCGTGTTCTTTATGGTAGGCGAGGCGGGATTCGAACCCGCGACCTTCGGCTTCGGAGAGGCACAGAAGATCATAGGAGATCAAGCCGATAGCACTGAATCGAAAGGGGTGGGCGCTTATCAAAGTGTTTCCTCATCTCTAATAAAAATCCTCAAGTCCCCCTGCGCTCCAACGATCATGTTTCACCCGAGGATGCACAGGAAATATCTCCTTGTCACCTTAATACACTGCCATTAGGATTGCCGGTGGTTAAATATAAATACCAATAACTATTTATAGCAATCAGGATTACCCTTACTATTGGAAATTGAACATCTCAGGACTGTCGCCAATTATACGTTGGACGATTGTGAATATTGTTTCATCAGAACTCAGAGGTTGGTTAATGATTAATAAACTTCAAAAAGCAGCGACGGGTCGCGTTGTATTGCTATTGTTCATAATAACTATGATTGTGTATTTGATTATCCTGCTATATTCCATCCCAGCTGTGATTGCTCAGGCACCTGGAATGAAACTTTTCGATATGTCACCAAGCGGTTACAATCCTTCTTATGCAGAAAAACTGCTCACAGCTATAGGCCCTGGCGGAAGAGAAGTTTATATGAAACGTCAGTTGCCTCTTGATTTCATCTATCCGGGACTTTTTGCTGTGACTTATACTCTAATGATAGTCTGGCTTTTTGGAAAAAGGTTAGATCCGAAGTCAAGGATATTCTTACTGGCTTTGATTCCAGCTGCTGCGGGTCTATTCGACTATTTTGAGAATGTCGGTATTATATTAATGTTGAAGTCGTATCCAAACATAAGTCCAATGTTGGTTCATGTTTCGAGCACGTTTTCAATACTAAAAAGTGTACTGACAATATTATTCTATCTGATACTTTGTTTTGGTTTTCTCATACTCTTCTTAAAACGAAACGGCAGCTAGTCGGCCAAAAAAAGTCTACTCCGAACGCTAATCGCGCCACTTAACTCGGCGTTATTACTGCCACCTCAAACATAGATAATTGTAACAATTTCAGAACTTGGAGCTTCTTCCTGTTTCCTGTAAGTGCGGGGAACACCTGACGTTGTGATAGGAAACAGGAAGAAGGTAATGATTTAGGAATTTTTGAAATTACAAATATTTGAGATGTCAATCTAGCGCTGAGCTTACAGGGGCTCCTTGAAAAGACTGTTTAAAGAAGATAGACTTCATTATGTTGATGTCTGACGGAGAGGAAGTTGTTGCAAATTTAGGGTTGGCTTAAAAAGCGATGCCTATCACTTCAGGGGAACAGGTAAATTAACAATCCATGATTCATAAACAGTTTGGAATTTTCTTCAGCCTGCTCATTATCATCCAAGTTGCAGGAGCAGGTTGTACCCGGATGCAACAGGGTGCAGCCGTCGGGGGAGCTGTCGGGGGGCTTACCGGTTACATGCTGACCAAAGATGAAGACCAGGGAATCCGGATGGCCGCTGTTGTTGCAGGTGCAGCGGTAGGTGGCTTAATCGGCGGGGCGATCGGTAACTATATGGACAAAGCGGATGAAGAACGCCTGCAAAAGGAACTCAGACAGACTCCGACCGGGGAGGAAAGGCATTGGACCAATCCTCAAACCGGTCACCGCTTCACGATCAAGCCGATCAGTGATGTCCAAACAGACGGTGAAGGCCAGAGATACCGAGAGGCTACCCTTTACGGGCGCAAAAAGGGAAGCGACAAGCTGGATGTCGCTACTGAGAAAATCTACCTCGTCACTCCATAAACCTCCTGGGAAAGCTCTGCAGACTGCCATGACGAAAAAACTGATTAGCTATAAAAGATTACGGATGGGTTGGCTGTCGCTGGCGGAAATACTCACCTGCCTGTTTTTTCTCGGGCTTGTCGGCTGCGCTGATCTCTCAACGACCAAGGGGCGGCTGAGGTATGATACCAACATCCTTCTGGAGCAGCAGCTTCGCGACGGGGAAATAGCCTCCTGGACTATTCCCGAAGAACCGGGTGCAGAACGCAACCTTGCCGTCTTTCTAACCTGCACCGAGGAGAACAGACTGTGCCGTTATTACTACACAGTCCTCGTTGTCAACGGCAGGCCGGAAAAAAGGGTTTATGGACGCAGCTGTCGAAACTACCACAATAATTGGGAAGAAGTTTCTTGGGTTATTGACGATGATCCGGCCATGCACCGGCGTATCCAGCAGCGCTACAACGAGTTACTCGCCATGGGCAGAGGCGCCCCCTCGGCAGATTACACAGACATTTACCGCTTGCCAGCCCTGCTGTCCAAAAACCTGGGCAGAGCTGAAAATAAATACAAGCTATCGCTTGGTAGAATGATCGAGAATGCTTCGATGGATAACCGCATCAACCCACTGCTGATCCACGCTGTCGTAAATACCGAGTCAGCCTATAACCCCAGGGCAAGGTCACCTGTGGGAGCTATAGGCCTGATGCAGCTGATGCCTGCCACTGCAGGTGAATTGCGGGTTGATCCACACATCCCGCAAGAGAACCTTGACGGCGGCACCCGCTACCTGAGGCAGCAGCTAGACCGCCCGGGGATCAAGGGCAATGTCCCTCTAGCCCTGGCAGCATACAATGCCGGTTTCGGCAACGTACGTAAACACGGTTACAAGATACCGCCATTCAAGGAAACCAGGAACTACGTAAAAAAAATAATGGCCCTTTACGCTGAAAAATAGTACGCATCCCTTCCTCCAGCAAACTCTTAAGACAACAACCGCAACCATGAGCTTAAAACTGGAAATCCAGAAAGTGGCAGTGGCACTCCATGATACCACCGGTCACAGCGGCAGGACCCTCACGGAATTTCACCGTGTTCCGTTAACCATGCAATCCAATATCAGAGACAAAGATCAAAGACAAGACGCCTCTCTGTCAATTGCAGATAAGATATCCACAGCGAAGTTATAGGTCCGATAGGATGGGGCAGGTTGAGATAGATCTGTGCAGCTCTGATTTCGGTAGATCTGCGTGCTCAGTAATGGTGCAGCGGCTTTCACCTGTCAGTATAGATGATTATCATCGGTATATTATCTTATTATAATTCTATGCAAACATGACATATTATGAGCGACTATAAATGGAATAGGGATTTTCTAAAAGATAGCCTGAGAAAGACAATCGACTTTAGGAGAAGTGACCAGAACAGTGGAATCCCCAGCCCACCTGTTGAAAAACCTGTTCCTTCGGATGCAGTGAAAACTATTCTCCCAACGAAGGAAGAATGGAGTAAGGGAATTCCCAAAAAAGATGTTATTTCTGTTATTGCCACCAGAAAGAGCAGACGTTCATTCAATCGGACATATCTTACCATAGAAGAACTTAGCTTCTTGCTCTGGGCAACTCAGGGAATACGAAAGCCCGAAAAGGGAACATCCCATTTCAGGACAGTTCCATCAGCCGGAGCGAGACATAGTTTTGAAACCTATGTTTTCGTTCACAGGGTGGAAAGGATACCCCAGGGTTTGTACCGCTTTCTGCCACTATCACATGAACTCGTGTTGTTATATGAGTCTGACAGAAGAGCAGAAACACTCCTTTTAGCGGCATCTTTCGGGCAAAAATTTGTTGCAACGAGTGCAGCAACATTTGTCTGGACAACCATTCCTTACAGGATGGAGTGGCGTTATCTGGATGCGGCCCACCGTGTCATTCTCTTAGATGCAGGTCATGTCTGTCAGAATTTGTACCTAGCCTGTGAAAATATTGGAGCCGGCACCTGTGCAATCGCCGCTTATGACCAAGAGGCAATGGATGAGCTATTACAGGTTGATGGAGAAAATGAGTTTACGGTGTATCTGGCGCCTGTCGGTAAAATCTAATCTCACCTCCTCTGTCATAAGTTCTCAACTGGTGCCCATAAATCCATTTAATGAAAACTCAATAACCTTTAATGGATGCGTTTATCCAAAATTGCTTGAAAGGGCAGTTGAAAAAGGATAGTTTGCTTGATGTTGACGGCAGATGGAAAGGAATTTGCGGAAAAGTTAGGACGGTCTTAAAAAGCCGTTACTTATCACCATAACGAATCGATCCCTGAAGGCCGGCCGTTCTGATGGAGAAAGCCAGGGCTGCCGCTGCATAAAAACACCTGAAAAAAAGGGTTATACCATGAACGAAGAGTTTGAATCCAATGCCTCCGGTCCCCCTCTCCCCAAGTTCCGGCTGGAAGATCTGGATATCAACAATATCTATCGTCTGCTGAAAATCGGCCTCGGCCTTTTGGCCCTGACCCTTCTCTGGAAGGCCATCAGCTGGGGGCATACGTTTTATACGGACTGGCTCTGGTATAAAAGCCTGGATTTTGAATCAGTCCTGATCACCATCGTCAGCAGCAAAGTGGTCTTATTTTTTCTCGCAGCGGGCCTATTCGCGATTCTGTCCCTTCCCAATCTGTACCTGACCCGGAAGCACACCGCCGGGTTGCAGCCAATGAACCCCAATGTGCCGCCCAATCTCTATCATACCGCAACGAAATTGCTCGGCTGGGTGGCTGCCGGAGTCCTGCTGCTCGCCGCCCTTTACTATGGCGCCATGATGGCTTCGGAATGGGAAACCATGCTCCGCTATCTGAAGCAGGTGCCTTTCGGAAAACAAGATCCTGTTTTTCAGAAGGATTTTGCCTTTTACATCTTCACGGTCCCGGTCCTGGAGTTCATCAAGA
This sequence comes from Desulfocapsaceae bacterium, assembly GCA_963675545.2. Lineage (GTDB taxonomy): Bacteria > Desulfobacterota > Desulfobulbia > Desulfobulbales > Desulfocapsaceae > MADRE3. The sequence goes on along the minus strand of CAXXRX010000002.1, from coordinate 3,350,200 downwards.
CCTGGCTTTTGAGCGCGATCATTGCCACCATGGTTGTGGTGGGCGGTCTCTATTATATGAGCACCACCCTGCGGGGCGAACTCTTTTCACTGACCGGAAAGGTGTTCAATCATCTGACCGCTCTCGGGGCAGGCGCCCTGCTGGTGATCGCCTTCGGCCACTGGCTTAGCCGCTACGAGCTTTTGTATTCCTCCCTGGGCACTGTCTACGGCGTTGGTTACACCGATTCCGTGATAATGCTTCCCGGTTATTTTATTTTGACCATTGTCGCCGTGATCGCGGCCGTGATGATGATTGTAGGGGCTTTTTCTGAAAAACGGAAGCTCATCATCTGGCCCGTAGCAATTTGGCTGGGACTGAATGTGCTTTTGACCTTCGTGGCCCCCGGCCTGTTCCAGCGCCTGATGGTGGAACCCAGCGAGCTGGCCAGGGAAAAGGAGTACCTGCGGGACAACATCCAGCACACCCGCGAGGCCTTTGGGCTGGAAGAGCTGGTCTCCAAAGACCACCCGGCCAAGGGAACCCTGGATCGGGACACCATTAAAGCCAATCAAGGCACGATCCAGAATGTCCGGCTCTGGGACGAAGGCCCGTTGCTCCAGAGCTACAACCAGATCCAGTTTTTCCGGCTCTATTACGATTTTCTCCAGGTGCATACTGACCGCTACACAGTTGACGGGGAACTCAGGCAGATCATGCTCGCCACCCGGGAACTCTCAGCAGATAAGCTGCCCGAAGAGGCCCAGCGCTGGGTGAACCGGTACCTACAGTTCACGCATGGCTACGGTGTGGCAGCCTCTCCGGTTACAGAGGTTGAACCCGGCGGCCGGCCGAGCTTTTTTCTCGGCGATATTCCCCCGGAGGGCAAGATTGAGCTTAACCGGCCCGAGATTTATTACGGCCTGAAAAGCCTGGACTATGCAATTGTCAATTCCCAGATGCAGGAATTCAATTTTCCTGGACCTGAAGGTCCGGAATATACCCATTATCAGGGTAAAGGCGGCGTCAAGCTGGATTCCTTCTTCCTCCGCTTCCTCTATGCCTGGAAATTCAAGGACATCAATATCCTGATATCCGGGGAAATCACCCAAGAGAGCCGCATTCAGTACCGCAGAACCGTGTCCGAGCGCTTTTCCACACTGGCGCCGTTTTTGACCCCGGATCGGGAAGCCTACAGCGTGATTGCGGATGGCCGTCTGTTCTGGATACAGGATGCCTACACCACGGCGGATCGCTACCCCTATTCCACCCCCTGGGAGGGCAAATTCAATTATATCCGCAACAGCGTAAAAACCGTGGTGGACGCCTATAACGGTGATATTGATTTCTATGTTGCCGATCCTGACGACCCCCTGATCCAGACCTATCAGAGTGTTTTCCCAGATCTTTTCCATTCGATGCAGGAAATGCCTGAATATCTCAAAGCCCACGTACGCTACCCCCAGGATATGTTCACGGTTCAAAGCCAGATGCTCCTGCAGTATCAAATGACGGATCCAGTGGTCTTCTACAACAAGGAAGACCAATGGTCTGTTCCGGTGCAATCCTCGTTTGGACAAACTGAAGAAGTTCTAAAGCCCTACTATCTTGTGGCCAGACTTCCCGGAGAAGACAAAGAGGAATTTCTGCTCATTCAGCCTTTTACCCCACAGAACAGACACAATCTGGTGGGCTGGCTGGCCGCCCGCATGGACGGAGAGCATTATGGAGAATTGATCCTTTTTGAATTCCCCTCGGGACGGCATGTTGACGGACCGAATCAGGTGGAGGCCCGGATCGACAACGACGCCGTGATTTCCGAACAGTTCACCCTCTGGGGGCAGGTGGGGTCTGAAGTCTCAAGGGGCATTCTCCTGGTGATCCCGGTGGGGGATTCCATCCTCTATGCAGAACCGATTTTCTTGACGCCGGAAACCATTGAATTTCCCGAACTCCGGCGCATTATTCTGGCCGATTCCCAACAGGTGGTCATGCATAAGACCCTGGATGATTCCATTGACGCCCTTGTGGGAGAGCTGCCCGCAGTGGCCTCCCCTGTAGAGGCCGAAGAACCCCAGGAGGCTGAGGAGCCCGCACGGCCCGACTGGCGCAAGGATGTGGAGGACGCCATCGAAAACATGCAGAAAGCCCTGGACCAGCTCAAGAAACTCATCTGATACGAATGTGCCGCCAAGGCACAGACACGGAAAAAGGGTTGCCGCGATGACGCGGCAACCCTTTTTTGATCATACTTAGAGCCTGCTGAATAGTGTATAATAATATGTAATATCATCTATCAGCCCTTCCTTCTTCAACATCGTGAGTACATGAGCACGGAAAAGCTCGGCCATCGGACGAAGATCTGCCTTCGGCATGACAAAAAATAACCGCTCTCCAGAAGAGGCCGTCGACTACCAGGGCATGGAGATGGGGATGCCAGCGGGCGTAATCTCCGAAGCCTTGACGGAGATCGCCACATTCGAGGTATTTGCGGACGACATGAGAAGTGACCGGCCGATAAAAACCATCTTGCTGCTGGTAGAGATCTTCATAGCGCTCCTCGAGCTCGAGAAAATGATGATCGAGAAGCTTCCACAGAGAGGTTTCCTGCGGTTTCCTTCTCCTGTATATTTTGATCTCACTGCTGTATTCCATACCGCTCCCCTTTTGCCGGTAAGGGAGTTATCATAACAGCGATATCTTTCATTGTTTTTACATTAGCAGTGGTATTGAGAAGGATCATAATCTGATTTTAGTTTGGCGACATTTTCTTGTAAAAAGTACTTCTGGGACTTCTAGGGCAGCTATTTCCAACAAAAACATCCTGCGTGCAAGCCGCAGATGCTCATGTAAACATTGCCATTTTATACGTAACAACCCTGTGTTTTCCAATATCTGGATGTGCCTCCTGTGATACGCAATTCTGCTGCTTCCATTCCTAACAACAAAAGCGCAATTTAAGAGTTGACCTTCTCCATAAAGTGCCCCAAATTCTAGTCACCATTGCCTCGCTTCATATCTCCCATCGATATCCAGGGTGTTTCCCCAGTGTTTCTCAAATGGCAAAAGCCCTCTAACAGATTTCTACATCAGAGGGCTACATTCTATTCCAACCATCCGTCGTTTCTTGTTCTTTAATGGTGGGCGAGGTGGAATTTGAACCCACGACCTTCGGCTTCGGAGAGGCACAGAAGATCAAATAACATCAAGCTGATAGCACGGATTCGAAGTGTGCGGGTGCTGTGAAAAGTGTTTTGAAAGTGTTTCCCCATCAGAAGTAAAAAATAAAGACCATCAAATACCCTGCTCCTCCCTAAGATTCCAGCATAACTTGAGCTGTGCAGGCAACACCCTAGCCAGAGACACTGCTCCCCAATCTTTAAAGACAGTAGTATTGTTAAATAAAACTTAGCTGGAGTAATTTAGAACTCTGGTATGGTTATCTTAACGTGCTGATCTGCGGTTCAGGTAAGAGCGTCCACGCATCAGGCTTGTTCTGCTCCTTATCTTGATTCATAACGAATATCTCTCTGACCTCGTCGGACGATCAGTCGCTAGCATGCAAGAATGCCGGCTCACGCCTCGCTCTTGCTTCGCAATCTCCATCGGCAACGCAGAAGGAGATCACGCCGATCAAGATGCTGCACCCGATCACTAAAGGGCTGACGCCAGGCGAGAGAATAGCGATCAGTAATGCCAATCCTATGCAGGCGTTGCGGTGTGTGGCGGTGATCGGCCGCCACCGTGCGTGCCGTAGCTGAAAACGCGATGCCAGTGTCAAACGCAACGTGTAGCCGAGCCACTGGCAGCAACAAGCGAACAGCGCGGTCAGCGCGCGCATCTGCGTCAGCCATCCCACCACATCGAGGCCCACGAGGTGGAGCAAGACGAGAACAAAAACCAGATTACCGGCGATCGCTCCCACGTTCCCCAATAGCATCACGAGCAGTTGCGGTATTGCCCAGAGTCGGCGGAGCAGCTCGGCTAGTGCGAGCGGAAAGACGCCTTGCGCACGGTAAGACTGCGGCCTGAGGGCGGCGACGATGTCCTCGATGGCCTTGTCGCTGTCGGCGAGAACAATGGGTCCAGATTCGCGCTGATCGTCGCGCGGAGCAAGTACGGTTCGAAACACTGGCAGCCAGCGCCACGCATCGTCGTCCGGCGGTGGAAGGCTAGGGGCGAGGATGACGACCAACTGCGGCGAACCCGCCATCGCCTGCCCGAGCAATGCTGCCTCCACCTCCGCCGCCGGCCACTCGCGCACGACCGTGTCGGCATCTACCAAGGCGATCAATACGGAGGCGTGTCCGAGGTTCTGGTTCAATGCCCGTCGCCAGCTCGTGCCTTCGGGGATCGCATGATCGCTGAACACGCCAGCGCCTCCAGCGGCGAGGCGGCGCGATAATGCGCCCGCCAGATGCTGACCCCACTGCGACGCACGCGTGTAGCTGATGAACACGCGCGGGAAGGCCAGCGGCAGCAGTGGCGCGCGCATCGGGTCTATCCAAGTCGGCAAGGCATGACGGCGGAGACGTGGCTCCAATCGCCCATGCCGCAGCGCGATGGTCTTGATCGAGATTTCGTGCCGCTGGCGGCGAACCGCATACCCGTACCGCCGCGCAGCATCGAGTAGAAATCCGCTGATCACGCCCACCGCAATCCACGCCAGCGGTGCGTGCAGACGAAGCGGCACCACCATCACCGGCGCGCCGATCACAGAACCCACTCCCGCATACAGCATACCCAGCCGCTGCTTATGCATGTGAATTAGAAATGGGCCATACCTCGTGTAAGAAAAGAGCAGGAGCACAAGCAGCGGCACGGCAGCAATGCCGCAGATCACGGCGACTTCTGCTTCATGCCCGCCATATTCGCGCAGCGTCGCCTGCGGGTCCCAGACGGGCAGCCACAGGACGAGGAACAACGCTGGTGCCAGGCAAAGCAGTTGAATTATCATCGCGACCCGCGCAGCGATCGCAGCGATGCTAAGCCGTGTTCGCCGCCACTTCGCTATCCGTCGAGACTCCTCCAGCGCCTTGACGTGCCCACGCACCTGATTCGCAACCGTTTCGACGGTGCTGGCCGCACTGAACTGGACTGTATCCACTAGCCGCGCCAAGACTTGCTCCACCGGGTCATCGCTCGTGGGCCGGCTGTGGTAAATCTGTTCGGCACTCACATCATCAAGCAGAAGATAGAGGCGAAAGTCATCCCGCCGAATGACCTGCTCTATGCAGGATTGCAGAAACTCAAGGTAAGCACTGCGGCGCAGCGCCGCGTTCTGAAGCGCGATGACAGCCGCACAGGTAGCCCGGCCGACATCGGGAAGTGTTTGACCCAGCATTTCGGAGGAAAGCTCGATCACCTCCGCCTGATTGTTCAGCGTCGATTGAAGCTCCCGTGTGATGCGCGCGGCATCGTCGGCGCTGTAACCGACGGCGTACACGCGCGCTATTTGTCGGTCACTCGGAATTATTTCCACAGCCCCACCGTCCCCCATTGTTGCTCGATTGCGTCCGCCAGCCAAGATAGCCGCTCGAAAGCCGCCCAATCGAACTGGGAAAGGTCATAATCGATCTCCACGCGCTTCACCATTCCGATGTGGTCTTCCCAACCGTTGAGCGATTTGGCCATCGTCCGCAGCTTTTGTGCTGTAGCGCGATCGTAGTCAATCTCGCCATCGGCGGTTTTGGGCAGGAGCACGTCACCCGCTCGCCCCAAGTTATATTCCACATCGCTCTGGATCTGCACGAGGATGTCGTAATCGCCGCCGTCAAAATGCAGCCGGTTGAGGCTCGCGAGGTTGCGCGCAGCATCGACCGAGGCGATCTTCCAGCCGTGCCGCTGGCAGATAAGGTCGGCCGCGTGCACCATGGAATTGAGCTTCTCGTGCCAGGGCACCGACGGCATCCCGCGGCCAGTAACCTTACGGTTGTATTGATACGACAACAACACGCATCCGCCTAAAATCATAGCCTGCATAAATGTCAGCGTGAAGTGGGTGGTGACGTAGAGAAGGTAAAGTCCGACGAACCAACTGATCATGCAGAACAACGCAATAACTGACGAGCGCCGGCCTATCGACGCCGACAGTCCCACCATCGCAATCAGCGACCCAATGTAAATATTGCCGACTGCGATGAGTACAATCGCAAGCCATATCATGTTAAATCTCCTGATTCAAATGATATCGGCCGAATTGGACCGCGTATCCGAACAAAACAATTAACGAACCCCCTCATCCCGTGTGAAAATGACCAGCTCGTTTCATTCTTTTCTTTGTTCTTACTTTTCATTTTTCACAATTGGTTGATCACGGTCGGTGGAATGGCACAAAGATCATATGTTATTTTGCAAAACACGATGATCTCCGGTTTATCAAGTACTTTACCTCGTTTATAAAAGCTAAAATTATGCTTTTATTTCAACTTCTTTTCAGTTTCTTCTAAATCTTGACTCCGACACGCTCAAGAGCTCTTGCGAACCGGCTCAGGCATCTATCATGGACCTGGAAGTTCTTTCCAAGACCTTTAACAACGGAGCGTCGCCGAAAAAGTTTGAATCTCTTAAACAAGCTGCCACATAGTGCACAGCGAGTATTACTTGAGCCGGCAAACTCAGGAACGCGGCTCACCTGGTGCTGCCAGGTGTTGACTAACCTTTGTACCTCAGAACGGGATCCTGATCGTGATGTCGCTTCCAACTGATTGATAAAAGCTCCCTCAGTCAAAATAACATCATCATTTTGCTGCCCCTCCCGCTGAATCATAACAATGTCGTCGGTGAAGACAGAACTCGCCTGTTCTTCCGAAAGGGAAAACTGCTTTTGAGCATCGTTGAGCGTTATTGCATGTCCCTTACAAATAAAAAACGACCCACCCTCGCTCATCACAGTCAGAGCACTCCCGCATTCTTTGCACACAAATGTCATCGGTGACTTTCGGACATATAAGGTGTCACCGCATGTTGGGCACCCTTGACCTTCGTGGGTTTGGCTTTTCATAGTATGTGTTCCTTTTAAGCAGTGAAACGTGTGCTCCGCTAAATTTACTCATTATTTAGTCGTTCGAGTAACAGTTTTGCTTGTTGTTCAAACTTCAACTCCCCGCAAAGCACGGCAAGATCATAAGCGCGTCTGGCAAACACTCGCGCTTCCGTTAGACTGCGACCCAGAAGCAACCAAAGACGAGCCTTATTCATATTCAGTCCAGCCAACAAATGGTCGTCCTCTCCGGGCCTCAGCAACCTCTCAAGTTTATCGATCTCCCTCTCTGCTTCAGTGTAGTCCTCCAGCCGAAGCAATAGGCTAGTTCGATTTAGATGCGTCCGAAACATACTGTCATGGTCTCCTATTTGTTCCTGAAGTTCCGCCGCTTCACTATACTTGGCATTCGCTTTCGCAAAATTGCCGATGGCAAGCCATACGTTAGCTTGGTTGCCGAGACTTTTTCCTTCTTCAACCAGTAAGCCATAACGATGGGCGACTTTTGCTGCCTCTTCGAACTTTTCCAGTGCACCTTGAGAATCCCCAAGGTTTCCGAGCACATTGCCGAAGTTTACGAGCCCTGCAACAAATCCTTGCAGAGCACCAATCCGATGGCAGATGTTTATCTGGTCGTTGAATTTTGCTGCTGCTTCATGCAATTTTCTCATCTGTTTAAGTAATAAGCCTTGATTCCCCAGGCAGGCTTGGAGAACGAAATCATCCTCATAATCACGGCCTAGTGTTTCAAGTTGCGTCAGACATAAGAATGAATCTTCAAGTTTACCAAGATGACGTAAGGCTATGGCAAGACCGTTCAAACAGAATATCAATGATTCGGTATCGTTTCCTTTACGATATTCTGATGCTAATTGAGCAAACATTTCTTCTGCCGCCTCCCAATGTCCAACTTTCAAAAACAGATCAGCAACGCCACAACCGGCCGACAAATTTGCTGTTGGCGCTCTTAGAACTTGCTGGTAGGCTTCAATCATTCGAACGGTGCAACTGGCTTCGACGGCGACCCAGTAGCGGAGAACATCAAGTTCGCGCCGGTTCCACGCAGCTACAAAAAAGTCGATTTCTATAAGGAGTCTTCCAAGACAGGTCCATTGTTCATTGAGTGCCAATAACCATGGCAGTTCGTCCAACTTGCGTTCGGTGGGTTCAGGAATACAACCGAAGTAATCAATCAAGCGCGTACGAAACTGGCCCACGACTTGTTCATCGGTCAGCCATAGCCGACGTACAGCAGTACGCAGATATGAGTTGCCGAAGTTGAAAAAACCGGTGCGAATCGACAACGAGTTCTCGGCAGCCAGATAAAAAGGCAACCATGTGCGGCGCGGCAGAGATACGTAGTTGTCCTGCTCGGTTTTCTTACCCAGCAGGTCGAGCAGTTCCTTTTCCGCCAGACCGAAACGGGAACAGGCAAGCAGGCAAAGGCTCCGGCGAACCAGGTCGGGGTGTGCAGGATCTCTTCCATAATCCTCATGCCATCGGGTAAGTATGCGTTCAAATAGTGATGGTAAATCCTGGGCGGCCAGATACCAGGCAGTGCGCTGCTGCAACTCTTTGTAATCGCCGAACTGGCGCAGTTCGTCCAATACTGCCCGCAAATAAAGGGCATTGGCCGTGGCTGGCGAGGCCTCCAATGCCTGGAGCATACTATCATCAGGGGTTTTAGCAAAGAGTTTGAAATAGGCTTTGCTGGCATGCTCGATGTCAGCCCTACTAAAAAGCGGAACCGTGATCTCCGGCCATTTGCGATACCGCAATGCTTCAAGAGTATCACCCACCAGACAGGAAACCAGTACCCGCACATTAGACGGAAATACAAATGGCAACCAGTAAGCGATATCGTGAACAGTTAGCTGATTGAGGGAGTCAATCACCAGAACAATACGGCGCTGTCCGGCAACCTTGACCAGACAATCGTTTAATGCCGTGTACAAGGCTTCGGGCTGAGTGGGCAGTTCATCGGCAAGGCTGTAAGCTCGTTTTAATTCACCCAGGATGCGTCGAACCAGACCCTGCCAATCTGCGCTGTCCGGCGTGCTGCCGATGTAATGCTGAACAATAAGGTCCTCAGGATGGCCCTTACGCCATCTTGTCAGCCACTCAGCCAGTAGTGCCGACTTACCACAACCAGAATCGCCGGTAAGGATAAGCGGTTTGTCCTCAGCTATAACATGATTGTTGATTCGCTTGAGCAAATCGTCTCGGCCGATAAAAGCGAGACGGCGGGAGCGGGCATAGGCCTCGTGCCGGGCGGCCTCCTCGTCCAATGGGTCAGGGATATCAGTGACTGGGTAGAGTTGATTGATGATATCGGTGAAATCTCTGAGGATTAAGTCGCCCAACACTTCCGGATTTGGGTAGTTTTCATACGGGGCGAACTTGAGTATACCCTTTGCATGCTCATCGCGGATACGCTGCTTGAGACGGGCGAGTCTGTCAGCGTAGTCGGGATTCTCGGCGGCAAAGTCTGCTTTTTTCTCAGCCGGAACGAGGTCCAGATATTTCGGATCGCGGAAGTAAAAGCGTGAACGATCTTGCATCTTCGGGCTTTTGAACACACCATGGATGATTTCTAGCTCAGTGACCGAATGATGCAGGTGTTCCTTCAGCCACGGCTGCTCATTCGTAAGGTTTTTCGGGTAGCTCTCTGGCACCCAGCCATAGCGCTCGCCAAGTAAACCAATGAAGTATGGTCGGCAGCGTTCTATTTCAGCCAGACAAAGCGGCAGAACTTTGCCTTCACAGGATTCAGTCTCGGTAATCCCCCAGCGCAGATCCACTTCATTCCAAACAACAGCGCGTGACTCGCAGAGCTTGCGGAGTTGTGGAAAAATGAATTTTACAAGGCGGTCCCGCTCCTGCTGCATATCGCGGAACGTCGATGATATGAATACTCTTATCTGCCGGTCTTCACATTTCAGTTCTGTTGTGACCATCGAATAAATATCCTTTCCCCAACTTGGCAATTATCGATGTTGGTGTAATCATGGTAGGCTAGAAAATCTCGTCTAATTCCCATAGAAAAAAGATTTCAACCCTAACCCTCCCCGCAGTTCAGTTCTTCAAGGTTTATCAATAATTGCAATATGTACCTAGATATACTGGAAGTCTTGCTGGAACACAGCAATTGATAAACCTACTCTTTTAAAATCAACATAGCCTTTGTGCGTAATTATTAGGATTACCAATGACTATCTCTCTGTTGAGATTCTGTTAAAGACGGTCATTGAGGTCATTGAGTATCGTTTGCATTGTTTTTAATGACTCTATCTGACTTTTTAACATTATCCAATATGTGGTTAGTTTTTTTTACGTTGTCAGTATCGATATGGGAGTGCTAGATTAGAAATTATACGATTTGAGAGATAAAGGGAGTGATGGGAAAACCTCACAAATAACTAATTCCGCCCACTCCTTGTCCTGCATCAATGACTACACCTAAAGGATACTTTCGTGAAATTTAGCCAGTTTTGGGCGGCAGAAAAGATCGTCGCGCCTGCGGCAGGGTCACTTTTTATGATTGTAGTGACAGCCATGAACCTTACGAATGTGTTGTACGACAATGGCCGGAAAGAACAAGTCACGTTTGATGATAAGCGATTGATTGAGGGGGTAGTTCCCTGATGAGAAAAATACAGACACAATATAAGGCATCACAATCACGGTACTTGGAACGGCTCGCCAGAGCCTCGGCTGAGACAGGCGTAAATGCCAGAAACGAGGCCAACATGCTGGCTAATCGCTTCGGCCTTTCACAGAAGAAACGAAACGCGTCAGAGTACGCGGGTATTGCCAGCTACCTCCTGAGCCACTATTCATCAGAGATGGCATATTTTATCGCAGTAGAGATCAACGAGCTATTCGAACCGCAACTCGGTTACCCGCCGATTGGGCAAATCATGGTGGCGATGGAGAAACAGGAAAGTGAAGATGCGGCCTGTTGGATTGGGTGTGCAATTTACAATTTCCCACGCGCAGAGACCGCGCAACTCGCCTTTGACGTCATAAAGTCCCCTATTATGCGATCTTTGGTTCAGGCATATCTTGCTAAGGAAGACAAGGAACTGGCAGAATACATCACTTCTAGTGAAATCCTTTCATCACCACCAACGGCTGAGATAGTATCTCGAACGAAAGTCAAGCATCAACCAAATCTATCAGATGGTATCGAGCGGATGCCCCGACGTTTGACGGACGCAGAGCGCAAGGGAGATCGGCTATTCCTTCATCTGCAGGTTGTCTCGTCGGTGCTTCTGTTATTCTCTCCCGTTTTGGGGGGCGTACTGGGAGGTTGGACCGGTGCTGCTATAGGTTTATTGATTGGGTGGGTAACACGTGCTTGGATGCAACACAGTATGGGGCTTCGCGGCTCTAAACCAAACGACGGCTTCTTCATCAGAATGAAGGAGCGGGCTAACGGCGCACGCCTCGGTGTCCTTGAGGCGCTTATCGAGAAAGTTCGCCAGCGGTCTTTCACAAAAGAGCAGTGCGTGGCAATCACACGGGCGTGGGACGAAACACGTGAACAGCTTGAAAGGACGACATCGGTGGAACAGAAGCGTGAGTTAATGAACACATTTGACGAACAGATCAAGCGCATCTCATACGGTCAGGACGGTTAACTTTTTCTACTCAGACAACGGTGGCTTTTTATCAAATGTTCTGGATCGGCTTGGTTGTGGCTACTTCAATGGTCGCTGCCTACCACGGCTTGATCGCAGGTTATATTTGGTTGCGATCTCGAGCGGTGCTCGGTCCCACATCTCCGGAATCACGTGATACACTTCACAGGCTCCTTGACATCTCGCGACAAGGACCAAAGCTGAGATTGATACGCCTCGTACTGCTCTATAGTGGGATTATTGGTTCACTCATCCTCGCAATCGTCGCGAAAGAATGGTTTGGCCTAATCTTTGCGGCGGCTCCCTTCCTTATTATTGTCTGGATGGATGTCCGTACAAAAACGGTGCCGGTGGTGTTGGTTCTGGGCACATCGAATATCTCCAGCGTGAAACGTCAGCGGGCTATCAAGCTCCGATTAAGTCCTCTTCGTGTCGTGAGCCTTCTTGACGTGGACGTACCTTGGGATACAAATCTTAGTAACGAAATGCATCTCGACTGTTTCCGTACAACAAACGAAGCCGACTGGTGGCTGACGATCACCAGGTTGATGGAGATTGCGCCAATCCTCGCTATCGATGCAGCAGCGGAGACAGAGGGCGTCCTTAAAGAGGGTCAGCACATCTTGGGTACTGATCTATGGCAGAAGTGTTTATTCTTAACTCCACCAGACGGTACCGCTCCAGTTTTGGACCGTCTCTTGTCCATGGAAGAAATGAAGCGAAGAGGCCTACGAATAGTGCCATATGACCAGGCAACTAAAGAAATTACTTTAATGGTGGATCAACTCTCTTCGTAATGAACAGAAATACATTTCCCAGAGGAATAGATAGAGTAACAAATATTGAACAAGTACCGAACAAAGCCAATGCAACCGACCCAAAAGGCCGCGGCTGAATGGCGCCATTAGCCAAACAACCGGGCGCAATAATTCAGGAGAACTATGAGAATCGTCGTATCAATACTACTTCGACTTGAAACTATAGCTGAAGCTCACGCATCGATCGCTTCAGCGATTCAATGGCGTGATCATCTCTACAGCCGTGAGAATTGTCAAGGGGTACATATAGTCTGTGCGTATGCGACTCCAGAATTCAGAGCGGTTGATGAATTGGAAAAGGCTTTCGTGGGCGCCTCGATCAAATTCAAGAAGAGGACGTTTGATATGACACAGCCAATCGTGCCATTCGCACGTGAACTGTTCGACGCCGCAGAGTCCGAGATTAGCTATCGGGATCTAGTTCTTATCCTCGCACCCGGACATGTGCTGATAGACTTTGCGTCACTAGACAAGTCAGTAGAGGACCTCGAATCTGACTCCCGGAACATATTCATTGTACCAAGCAAAGAACTCCCAATTGCAGCTCTTTTTTCTGGGGCTGTTCAAAGAGCAAGAGGCCTTCTGGCGTTTGCGCAAGACGGGTGGCCCATCAGAGTCCGCCGCAAGCTGTTTGGTCGAACCCAGTATCTGCGTGCTGGTAATAGACCACTGTCGTGGATGCAACCTGACGCCAAGAATCTCTACGATGTGCCCTGGCTGCTTGGGGCTTTGGCGAGCGCTGTTCAGGAGAAAGGAAGGAGGCTGCTCAGGCTCGAATCAGTGGTGTGGGCTCGATGAGCCATCAACTCCATAGTCCAACAATAGAGGGCTTTTTTATTTTTCATCTGCTGATTAGCAGCTGTTCTCAATGGTAGGCGAGGCGGGATTCGAACCCGCGACCTTCGGCTTCGGAGGCCGACACTCTATCCAGCTGAGCTACCCGCCCACATAGGTATTTCAAGGATTTACAGCTATACCAAATTCAGTAACAAAATTCATCCACAATTCTATTCATATGAAAAAAGACAGAGTCATTTCTGTCCCCTGTCTATAAATTACTTAATCAGAACGTTCTCATGAATATAACTTTTGGCTTAACTTGAGAAAAATAAGAGATTTAAAGCAGTAAGGTAACACTCTTGCTCAGCGGATGGTTGCGGCATCTAACAAACTTATTGTGTCATACCTGCAAACGTTCTCACCATCCGCTGAATTATATGATTTGGACCGTTCTTATTCTTATTGAACTACCGCTGCAGCTTCAAACCCATATTCTCCGAGAATTCTTTGTCCCTCGGGAGACAGAATGTACATGGCCAGCCGCCATGCTTCATCAGAGGCTCCATTTCTGACTAAAAGGCCATAATCGGCACCGACAGAAAGCTTTTCCGGTATAGTGATTATTTTAAGGGCTTGAACTTCCTTTCGGGCCAATACAGCATTTGTGCAGTAGGTAAGAAATACATCGGCTTTCTTCTCATCCATAACCCACCCATAGGTATTGCGGCCTTCAGGAGCTTTTGCGCTATCCGGGCCGCCAGTGAGCTGAAGAGCCTTGTCGGAAAGTGTTGTGAAACTGCCTTCTTTGATTTTGTCAGCCTTCGCAAAAAGTTTCCAGGCATAATCTCCGCTTGGATCTGCTTTTGGGGTCGAGGTTCCTACCCTGGTCTTCTCATCAGTCAGGACAGCCAAGAGATTTTCTGTTGTTACGCCCACCTCAGGCTGAGCGATTGCACAGAGCTTATTGCGAGCAAACAGCACAACAGGACTACCCCAGCCATCGGCTGCGAGCTTTTCGGGATGAGCCATATTGGCAGAAGCAAAAACATCCGGCTTTTCTCCTTCCTCAATTGCTTTTCTCAATAGACCGCTGGGACTGAATTTTGTGGTGACTTTCGTATCATAGATTTTTTCATAGGAAGCAGCAACTTCGCCAAGGGCCGCTTTCAAGCTCCCTGCAGCATAAAGTGTTAAGGAATCTGCTGAGACAGACAAAGGCATTGCAAGGGCGAACAGAACAACAAATAGCACAGAATTTCCGTAGATTTTCATCATCGACTCCATTTAGGTTGATACAACGTGTAGTAGACGTCAGCCCTTTTTCAGGCTCTAAAATTACCGAAGGCTAATAGTTTTCAGATTTTCTCTCACCTGATCAAAAGTAACTAAAATCTCAGGCTATTAACCAATACGGCTTAACATTTGTCGGGGTACACGTTTGTCAAAAAACAATACTCTTTTAGGAGTCATATTAACTAAATATAACTTTTAACGACTGCCCTGGCGGCTATTAAACCCAACAAAAAGAGCCAGGGCCATAGAAGATACCTGTTTTCAATTAACCAGACAGCTCGGAATGAAAAACTAACCTTGAAGATTCAGTCGAGTCGGTTCGACTAGTAAATGGGGAAGTCTCAGCGAACAAGGGAGAGTTCCCTCACCTGACCTGAGTATATGGCAACGACTATTTCTCCTCAGCTTTTTTTGCTGCAATTCCAAAAGACAACTCAGAAAATCTCTGAACCTTTGTATCGAAGCCGAGTGATTCAAGTTTTTTGATTGAATTTTCAATATCCCAGAAAAACTCTGCCTCGATATCATCGGCGACATCTTTGTATTCTGAATTTTTGTAGTGTCGGATGATATCATTTTTCGCTGATTCGTTTTCAAACATTAAGTCCCCAAAAACTGCAACACCACCGTCATTCAGGACTCGCCGGATATTCCTGAACAATTGATTTTTTTCTGCTTCCAATAAGTGATGAATCGTATATGTACTGACAGCCGCATCAAATGAGCCGATATCTTCTTCAAATAGATTTAAAATATCAGATTTTTTAAACTCCCTTCTCTGCAGGTGTGTTGTCTTTGGAACTGACAAAACCTCCATTTCGGTAGATATATCGACACAGAGTATTCGCTTGCATTGTTGGATTCTTTTGGTGAGATTCCCGCTTCCAGAGCCAAGTTCTAAAATTTCTTTCTGATTATCGATATCTGCGCTCAGAATTACCCAATCTAGCAATTTCGAGTAGCCTGCACGAATCGGATTGTTTTCGTCTGCGACATCTTCATCGTAATCTGTTGCCAAATTATCATGATTAAATGCATCTACATGACGGCTTTCCATTTCTTTTGCAACCTTTAGCGTGGTGCCATTAAATCACCATCATCAGAAAATTTCATTTCCATTAAATCGGATACAACCTCAAGGTCTCTATTTGATTTCACCTCTTCCAGCAATGCTTCTGAGACAAACATCCTGTCGAGTCTCATGGTGTTTCTGATCCAGCAGAGCCTGACGGTTTCTGCTGTAACCGGGCCTGCTGAGGCAAAAGCGTAGTCAACGGCCATCCGGTCTGTCCTGACGATAATCGGCAGACGAGCTTTCTCGGGGGCCACCGCGGTAACACAATTCAAATCGGTGATATCGCGATTCAGTTTATCCACCAGCCTCTGGGTTACAAAATCGGCAAGGCCGATCCCCAGGCCGTTGCCGTGAGATGTCTCCGTTAGGTCTCGCAGCACAATTCGGGTGATATAGGGATGCTCGAGCGGCGGTTCGTAAATATTCATTATCCTGCCGATGACCTTGGTATCCATGCAGGTCCCGCTGATCTCTTTGCCACCCTCATCAACAACCAGGATATCCAGCCTGTCAAACGGCAGATGAGGGCAGGTTTCACGTGCAAAAGTCAGCAGTTTCACCTCCTCTTCCACAAAATTTTCAGGGGTTACTGCTTCGATTTTCGCTGCCTGCCCTGTTCCGTTTTCAACGATACCGATACCGAGTGTTATCGGTGCTTTGTCGATGATATGGTTGCCGGCCGAAATCAGTGTTCGTTCATAGCCAAAACGCACTGCCCAGCGATGAGCAAGAACCGCGCCCCGATGCTTGCCGAGACCAATTACCATCATTTTGGTCAGGCCGCTTTCGATTGTGCCGTGAAATTCCGTGTGCGGCTTAATGCGATTGACGATAATAATATTATCACATTCCATTGCATCTCTGCTCAGCACGACAGGGATACCTTCCCCCGTTTCCCCGAGATCGACAACATCCATGGAGGAAACAACCGGAACACCGAGGGTCTGCTGACTTACCCCCAGTCCCTCGAGCATTTCCGCCTGCCCTTCTGCCGTCGCTCCGCCATGACTGCCCATTGATGGTATGATGACCGGGTGAGCTTCTACTTTCCGAATCTCGGAGATAATCGCCTGAAGAACGGGGATCATATCTGTAATCCCACGGCTGCCGGCAGTAATTGCCACCCGGGAACCGGGTTTTATGCGTTCTCCCAGATCAACCCGTTTCATTTCCTTTGCGATCACGGCTTCGATATCGCCTGCCCGGGTTGTATTCAGACGCTGACTGATTTCTGCAATTCTGGGGTATTCCATTATATGTCTCCCTAGATTACCGGTCCAACAACGTAAATATCCATGGCTCTTGTATAACCGGTAATCTCTGCTCGCGTCCGTTTACCGGAAGCAACGTCCATGATGGTATTGACAAGGCGGCTACCGGCTTCGGGAAGGCTTTCCGAGCCATCGATAACACCTGCAACCGAAAGATCCATGTGATCCCTCATGCGCTCCCAGGTAAGTGCATTTGCGGTTATTTTCACGACCGGCACAAATGGGAAGCCCTGAGGAGCCCCCCTGCCGGTGGCAAAGGCAATCATGTTGCACCCTGCTGCCGCCAGACCAGTCAGGATCTCGGGTTCGCGGCCCGGTGAATCCATGACAACAAGCCCTTTAACCTTTGGCCTGACACCATACTCGTACACTGCCTGGATTTTTGCCGTACCGCCCTTGGCAAAGGCGCCAAGTGATTTTTCCTCTATCGTCGTCAGGCCACCCTTGATATTACCGCCGGTCGGCTGCCCGCCGCGCATATCGCAGCCCACCGCTTTCGCTCTTCCTTCCATGCGTTCAACCAGCTCAAGGATCCGGTTTCCAACATCAGGGCTGGCGGCATGTCTGGCGGCAATGTGTTCTGCTCCGATAAATTCAGTAATTTCGCCAAGTATTGACGTTCCGCCGGCCTCTATAATCCAGTCGGAAGCAAAGCCGATTGCCGGTGTTGCTGCCAACCCCTGGGTGGTATCGGAACTGCCGCATTTCAGCCCGAGAACAATATCGGCGGCAGAACACTGTTCTTTTTTAAGTGCCGACGCCTCGGCAACCATATTCTGGACAATAAGCGTTCCTTCCGCTCGTGTTCTTGCTGCGCCGCCGATATCCTGGATACCGATAAGCTCAACCGGTTTACCGCTCTGCCTGATTCCGGTTATAACGTCATCAAGCGCCGTACTCTCACAGCCAAGGCTTACCAGCAGAACAGCCGCCAGATTCGGATTATTCCCCAGGCCGATCAGTACTTCATTTACCCGCGTGATATCAACAGGAGTCTGACAACATCCCTGGTGATGGGTAAAACTGACTGCGCCGTCAACCTGGCGGGCTATGTCCTCCGCCACCTCGTTTGCGCAGACCACAGTGGAAATAACACCCACATAATTTCTTGTTCCCACCTGGCCATCCGCCCTTCTGTATCCCTGGAAGTTCATTGTATCACCATCTATTGATTTATCGTTCAGACGCCTCAGGCAAGATCACCCCGGCCGCGCAGACTCTCGATATTCTGGATATGGGCATGTGCACCCACAGCAATATCGGCCGTCGCCCTGCCGATAACTTCGCCGTATTTGACAATGTCCTGCCCCCGGGAAATATCGGTTATGGCAAACTTGTGCCCAAATTCAACCACGTCGAGCATTGTAACAGAAATTGTCCTGTCACCGACCCCGACCGCGACCTTTTCCCGGCAGCTGAGACTGCGAAGAGCTGTTGCCACATTATCCGCTTCTTTGATCACGATTGCATCTCGTTTCATCATTTTCCTTTCCAAGTAAAAGAGTCACCGACATCCTGGACATACCACAAATGTCCAGACAACTATTTGATTTATAAGCAATTTACCACCAATAGAATATCCGACAAGAGAATCTGCACACATTTCTGAAATTCCAGTGCGTTTATGCAGGACACAACATTTTCCGGAAATAATTGTTTGTGTAAAAATAATCGTAACCGCGTGCAGGCAGCAACATCAGGGTAGACGGTAATACATTTCCAGGTCGGGCTCGAATACATCCATCATCTGCCGCTCACCCTCGAGTTCCGGGTGATCGGTAAATTTTTCAAGCCTCAGGCGCTCCTTGTCACTGCCATATGCCAGAACCACCTGTCTATCAAGGACTGCCCATTCAGCGACCAGGACACGGTCCTCTTCATAGGAGCCCCCAACAACGTTGTCCACGCTGTAGGTGTTGACCACAAGCGCCCGGCTGTAAGCCCCGATAGCGTCCGGTGCAGGGATTTCAGTTGTTTCCAGGAGCGTTCCTTCGATCACAAGTGTCTGAAGCGGAGCCTGAATTGGATTCTTTCCGGCAAGCTCACTCTGCTGTTCGATCTGCCGATCAGATAAGCGTTTATCATAAATGCCAATCTTTTCAATAATACCGTCCCAGTTACCCGAAGCATCACCAATCTGAAAACTGTCTATCGGCCGGGTGGCAAACTCACTGTTAAATTTTTTCTTGCCATGGCTTTTCCCGTCCACGAAGAGCTCGACGGTGTTCTGCTCAACCGTGAAGAGGATATGCACCCGGTTATCTGTGGTAAGCACATCCTGCCATTGTAATCCTTTGCTGCCGGTGCCGGAAGAGACAAGTTCGAGGTGGTTCTTATTCTGTTTTATGTTCAGCACCTCGTTCCCCTTGCCTGAAAATAACAGAATTGTCCCACGCGCCTCCGGTTTCGGGGTCAGCTGGAAACCGATGGTTGCGGCCTGAGACTCGGCAAGAGCCTGGCCAATTTTCCGACCGGCATCACCGGTATCTCCCCATCCCCCGGTGACAGCCAGCTGAAAAGCCCTGGTATGAAGGGCCCTGCCCCTGAGATCAATATTACATTGAAAGAAACCGACTGGAGAACCTTCTTTCAGCTGGTTTGCAGCCTTCATGTTGTCCCAGACAAAAACCAGCCGTTTCGGAACTACCGGCCATGCCGATTTGATTTCACTTTTTTTCTCAGTTACCGCAGCAGCGGTAATTGCATCTTCAAGATCAGCCTTCTCGCCGTTTTCAATCCACAATTCGGGAAAGAAATCAGCACGGGAGTTATCCGTTACCTTCAGCCAGTCCTCAACACGTTTCACGTTACGATCAAAGCGGCCGATATAGATCTCAACCTTCTCGCCACCTCCACCGATCCTGTTGCCGCCCTCACCTTTTTCATAGGGACCGGTCATGGTAAAATAACGTGGATGGTTACTCCAGCGTGGATGATACACCTCAAAACCGTTAATCCCCGGGGCACTGTTGATATTCACCTTCCAGTTCTTCTTGCTTTGCACGTCATACACCTGAACATTGCGATGCAGGCCGTCAAAGATCCAGAGCAGTTTGGAGTTGTCCGGACTCAGCGAGGTCCAGCAGCCAAGACCGAAGCGTCGCCAGCTCTTGTCTTCCAGTCTGACGATCCCGCCGTTTGGCCAGGGGAACAAGCCGCCCATGAGCTCACCATCCCTTGAGAGCTGTAAGTTTGACCAGGCAGCTATACTCCTGTTCCAGATCAGTTCCCGTTCATCCGGGTCATCAAGGGGAAAACGATACAGCGGCTGCCTGGTACCGTTCTTGAATTCCCGCTGAGGCCCTGAAAAGCAATAGACCCAGACACGAGGTTTGCCGATGAAGAACCTGCGTCTGGTATCCAGCCATACTTCAACGGCCACGCCGTCTCCAAGTTCCTTGACGTGGCCGCTCTCCCAGTCGTAGAGGAACATTTTCCGGGCTCTTCGATCGGAAAAAATCACACTCTTGCCATCGGGTGTGAACAGCGGCAGAAAGAAACTGCCCCGCCTGTGGATCAGACGCCGTTCACCCTTGCCGTCCTGGGAATCATAGCCATACAGCACCAGGTCTTTCCCATGAGCGAGTGCGTCTCTACCGTTTCCGTAATCCTGAAGCCAGACCAGTCGAAACCGTTCCTCCAGAAACCGGCCGCTATTGCCTTCTTCTGCCAGCAGGAAATCAGTGGGAAATAAAACAAGAAGGAAAATGAAAAAAAAGAACGTACTTCGTTTCTGCAGATTCATGACACCAAAGCGCCGCATCTATCATAACCGCATCAATGGTCAGCAGGGCGCCTCCAGAGTTTATACATAAAAAAAAGACCGCCGGCGAGCGAATACAAAATCGCCGTTACCGTGAAATAGATGGCAAGCGTTCTGGTTTCGATATCACTCATGCCGACCTGGGTAAAAAAGAAAACATAACCGTAGTCCCGTACTCCGATTCCGAAAATTGAAATCGGCAGGGCCTCCATGATCATGATCAACGGCACAAAGGCGATAAAGTAAAAATATGCCACCTCGGCACCCAGCGAGCACGCCATCAGAAAGACAACCGTAATTACCGAAAGCTGAAAAGTAAACGACAACAGCATCACCTTCACGATCAATCCCCCGTTTGAGCCATAACAGGTGAAGGAGAGAAAGAGTTTCTCCGATATCCGTTTTACTGCGGGATACCGGTCGAGCCGTGAAAGACGGAGCAGTATTCTCAGGGGCTCCTGCTTGACGAGGGCTGCGAGCAGGAAAAAAAAGACAAGTGCCAGCAGCACAGGAATAATCATCAGCTGATAATTACCCATCTGGACCGCTGCGTACATAGATGAGAGCAGACAAAGCGTAACCAGCGCGGCAAATCCCGACAAGCGGTCGGCAAAGACCGATGCCGCCGAACGGGCGGCATCGTTGCTCTGCCTGGCAATATCGTAGACACGATAGGTGTCGCCGCCGATATTTGACGGCAGAAAGAGATTACAGAAGGTGCCGCTCATATAGGAGATCGTCAGTTCAAAAAGAGATAAAACTACCCCGTCGGCGCTGAGAAACAACTGCCACTTCTTGGCACTGATAACGGTATTGAGCAACAGCAGCAGCGCAATCGGCAGCAGGTAAATGAGTGCAACACCGGCAAGAAGATCTTTTATCTGGACAAAGGAGATATTCCTGTAGAGGAAGAAGATGAGTCCGAAGCTGCACAGGAATTTCAGTATGTTGACTGCAAGCTTTTTCATCTCCCGGCCTTTTCTAGGATGCCCGTAAAACAATCAGATACTTCTCTCATCAAGCCGCCTGCTGCTCAGTTGAAGAAACGGTTATGCCAGATCGCCACGTTTATCAGCGCCCACAAGATGTGATTGTGGTTCTGTTTCATGGAACAATGTTCGTCGATCAGCGTATTGATATAAGAGCTGTCCATATTTTCCCGGATCAGCCTGGAATCGTTGAGCAGCTCAACCATATAGGAGTTGAGCTCCCCGCGCAGCAGTTGTTTCACCGGAAGGCTGTATCCCTGCTTGCCGCGATGTACGACTTTATCGGGCAAGAGGCCCTCAAGAGCAGCCCGGAAAATGTACTTGGTGGTCATTTTTTTGAGCTTCCAGTCACCCGGCAGGGACGCCATGTATTCAACAAGCACATGGTCCAGCAGCGGCACACGGATCTCAAGCGAACTGGCCATGGACATCCGGTCTACCTTCATCAGGACCGAGTCGGTCATCATGAAGCGCATATCCAGGTAGATCTCACGGTTAACGGAATCACTGCCGGCATCGCATCGGTCATCGTACTGGCGCACCTGGCGAAAGGGGTCCATTGAGATTTTATGTTTGAACCCACCGGTGAACAGATTCTGCTCCAGAGCGTTGTTGAGAAAATACTGCCAGCGCAGGTGGCGTCCGGCAGGATCGAGATTCGCTCCTTCGACAAAACGTTTCAGCATATTCACCGCCCCTTTCTTCTGGGGCTGATCAGGCAGCATGCTCATGCCCCGGCCGATAATTTCCCTGCGCAGAAAAGACGGCATGATACTGAACCACCTGTTCAGCCGGCTCGCCTTGAAACGGTCATAACCGGCAAAGCTCTCATCGGCGCCTTCACCTGAAAGACAGACTGTTACATGCTCCCTGGCCTGTTTGCAGAGCAGGTAGAGCGGCACCGTCGACAGGTCGGTCATCGGTTCGTCGAGATGATACAGGGTCTTTTCCACATACTCAGGGCGCAGCGTGTCGAGCATCAACACATGATGATCGGTCTGGCAGTGCTCTGCTACGATCTGGGCGTAGTCAAGCTCGCTGAAGCTCTTGTCCTCATAGCCGATCGTAAAGGTTTTCAGTGAGCCGCTGATATGTTTTCTCATCAGGGCAACGATACAGCTTGAGTCGAGCCCTCCGGAGAGAAAGACGCCGAGCGGAACATCACTTATCAGGTGGGACTTGACCGCAAAATCAAGCTGTTCCCGCATCTTTTCGACCGCTTCAGCAAAACTCGCCGGTGCTTCCTGCTGAAAGCTGAGATCCCAGTATTTCTCTATGGTTATCCGGTTGTTCTCAAGCAGCAGGTAATGACCTGCAGGCAGTTTGTTGATGCCGTCAAACATGGTCTGGGGTGCCGGAACAAACTCGAAACCGAGGTAGTCGTACAGTGCCTGGAAGTTGACCCGCCGTTCGACCCCCGGATCCTCCAGTATAGCTTTTATTTCGGAGGCAAATACAAATCGATCACCCAGGTGACAATAGTAAAGAGGCTTTATCCCGATCCTGTCGCGCACGATCAGCAGGCTGTCCTTGTTTTTGTCATAGAGCGCGTACGCGAACATGCCCCGTAACCGGGAGATTGACTCGACACCCCACTCCTCGTAGGCGTGAAGAATGACTTCCGAATCAGATCGGCTGAAAAACTGGTGGCCTTTGTGAAGTAATTGCTCCCTGAGTTCCTGGAAATTATAGATTTCGCCGTTGAACACCAGGACGACCGAACCGTCTTCGTTGAACATCGGCTGCCTGCCGTTCTCGCTCAGATCAATGATCGACAGTCGTCGATGGGCAAGCGAGACCTGGGGGGAGCAGAAGACACCTTCCTGGTCTGGGCCGCGATGGGTCATTGTCTGAGCCATCGACCGGACAAGAGTCTCATCCTGCCAGTTAAAACCGCATATACCGCACATATTTTCCTGTATCTCTCTATTGTTGCAAGTAAAAAGCAGATTCCCGTGTAACGTATTCCAGGAGAAACCTGCTGAAAATCAGAATATGAATCACCGACAATAACCGGACATCACAAAAACAGCAACACTAGTGACCGCTTATACTGTCCCTCATCAGTGCTACCGCGACCATCACCAGTTAACAGGAGATGAGAAGAAATGCCCCATTCACCGGGTTGGAACCGGATTTTGCAGGGATACTCCTTGCTTCGACAAACGCATTCTGCTATAGTCTGCTGGGTTTTTTGCCAGTCATACAGAATCTTGAAAAAGGTCGGCATATCAACATTTAAACATCTAGCGCAAAAGGTTTTTGCATGAAAATACTTGTTACAGGCGGTACCGGATTCACGGGGAAAGCGCTCGTCAAACGGCTTATCGATATGGGGCATGAAGTCATAAGTCTTGACTATAAGGAAGGGTTAAAGACCGACGAGATCGCCTCATGGGGCGCCAAAGTCGTTATCGGCAGTGTTACGGACGAGCAGCTTGTTGAATCGTGCATGGAAGGCGTTGAGGTTGTTCATCACCTGGCGGCAGCATTTCGTGAACTTAATGTTCCCGACAGCTACTATGACGAGGTAAACGTCGGCGGCACCAGGATCGTTCTGGAAGCAGCGCTCAGACATGGCGTGAAGAAATTTATCTATTGTTCCACCTGCGGTGTCCATGGCAATATTGATCATCCGCCGGGACCTGAGACAGCACCTATCCAGCCAAACGATTACTACCAGCAGACCAAGTATGATGCGGAACCGATCGTCAACGAATTCTGCAAAGAAAAGGGAATGGACACCGTTATCTTGAGGCCTGCAGCAATCTATGGTCCGGGAGATCCGGAGCGCTTCCAGATGATATTCAAGCGGGTCAAAAAGGGAATGTTTCCGATGTTCGGCTCCGGTAAGACCTACTACCACCCACTCTACATCGATAACCTGATCGATGCCTTTATTCTGGCAATGGAACCGGGAAAGGGAACCGGGGAAGCCTACCTGATAGCCGATGAAGACTATGTCGAGATCAAGGTCCTCGTTGAAAAAACCGCTCGTGCCCTGGGGCTGCCGGTTAAAATACCCCACTTTCCGATTCTCCCCGTTGTCATTGCCGGCCACATCTGTGAAAAAATCTGTAAACCGTTCAAGATCACACCCCCGATTTTTCCCCGTCGGGTTGACTGGTTTCGGCAGAACCGGGCATTTGACATATCCAAAGCCAAGAGGGATCTTGGTTACCAACCGAAGGTCGGCCTTGACGAAGGGCTCAGGAAAACCGGTGACTGGTATCGCCAGGAAGGTCTCATCTGAGACTACGGATTCTCAGGCAGGAGATCAGGGAGCAACCGGTATCAGCCGCCAGCCACCGCCCGTCAGTTCGCGGGCGGCAAAACTGTAGATCAACACTTTTTTCCCATTCAGATAATCAGCATCCTGTTTGGAACGCTGGTAGAGTTTGATCCTGGCCGGCGCAGCCCCTGACCCGCGAACCCCAAGCAGGTCGACCGCAAAACCAAGTTTCTCGGACAAATTGTCAAACAAACCTGCTCCCCTGGCATGCAGATCACCGCCCGCACTGAACACCAGCGTGTGGCTGTCACCAAGCAATATCACCGGACTTGCGGGGTCGCTCTCAACAGGCTTTTGCGTCTCTTTATCGACAACAACATGAAGACGCAGCTCTTCCCTCAGGTCGGTTTCTCCAGCCATCCGGGCGAGATCTCCGCTGATGCTCACCGTCTGCTCAGTGCGGAGCAGTTCCTTTCCAGCATGTCCATTGAACCAGGTCTCTTTCTTTATCACTTCTGCAGCACGTTCTGCAAACATGAGCAGCCCGTCACCGGAATAATGCGTATCTGTTCTGCAATAGAGGCCGGAATCATCTTTCGCCGCTTCCCGCAACTGGGGCAGCAGATCAATAATCTTGACGTTTTGTTGCTGAAGCCGGCTGTAAAACTCCTCGTACACCCGGACTTCCTCATGCACATCGGTGATCGCCGGGTCAAGCTTCTCGGCATAGACAAGCGCCTTGGGAGGCACAACCATCAGGTAGAGCGTGATGCCTTTTTCAGCAAGTGCCCTGTTGAATTCGACAAGAGCCGGAAACGGGTCTCCATATTCTTTTCTGGTGGAGCGGGTGGCGCCTGCTGCCGCCTCTCCCCAGAAAGCGGCCGCACCGATATGGGCAAGCTCATCCTTTAAGAAAAGCCAACCATCTGTACCGGCAACGACCTGGCGCCCATCTGCCTCAGCTGCGAGGCTGCGTGCCCTGTCTTCAAGCGAAACCGCACCACACATCTGTCCGGCACTGAAAATAATGGACACAGCGATGACGACAAGTAATCTAATCTTCATTAATCACACCCCAGTTTGGAAGTTCCAGCTCGATCATCTCATTATCAAGAGACGTCCGCCGGTAGCTGCCGTATTCCGTCTCCTTCTCCTCCCAGGAAAACAGTGTCATGGAGACCCGGTCTCCCGGCCTGAGTGCGGCAAGCGGTGTCATCAGGTTGTCACGCATGCCAAAGCCGTAAACAAGCGCCTGATTTATATTCTCGGCAATCTTTTCTGACTTGAGATCCACAAGATGCACGGTCACAATATTATCACGATAGGGAATGGTGCCAGGACGAGGTGAACTTGAAATATCTGCAATCGTTGCCTGGATATTCATGCTTTCTCCGGGAGGAACAAGGAAAAAGTCTGAGTTTTGTGGTTTCCCAAGCGTGATATCTATATTCTTCCAGTTCCCGAAGGCCAGTTCTCGCTCTGAAAACTCCCAGACGACAACACGCTTTCCAGCGAGCCGGTCACGCCCGCGCCGCAGCTCGGTTGCCAGCATCTCCCGTGAACTGAAGGCACCATCATCGTTTCTGGCGAGCAGATCCACCGGACGCTGCAGGCTGGCGCTGAGATGCTCAGCAAGCCCGCTGCCGGTTCCCATTGCAAGTCCGGGAGAAGAGTAAATATTGGTATAGGAGTCGCCAAGAAGGAGTACCGGGCTGTTTCTGTCTGGTTGCCAGAAGGCACCGGTCGCTGTCAGCACCTGTTCAATCTCCACCGTTTCCCCGGAAAACAGCGGCCATTTTTCAGGAAGCCTCAGCATTCTGTGCAGATCGCCAATCCCGCTTACTTCAAGTCGGTGGAACCGATACGCATCATTCCCACCCAGGTTCTCGTAGCGCTCTTCCAGAAATTCAGCAAGCCTGCCGGCAACCAGTTTCACAGCAGCCGGCGACCAGTGTGTGTCGGTTGCCAGGTAGGCGCTGCCTGATGCTGTCTCGAAATCATGGAGAAGCTCGCGGATATCGAATACTTGGGCGCCGCTGTTTTCGAGCTGCTCCACGAAACTATTCCATGACCGGTTGGCCAGCGGGCCATCCACAGTGTCCAGCAGCAGCGGGGTCGGTCTGACAGCTGCTTTCACCGGTACCGGCACTACGACCAGATCAATATCGCGCAGGGCGAGCTGCCCGGCAAATGTGCGGATTGACTGAAGTGGATCCGGGAAAACCGGTTCCTCCCAAATCTCATGCCCCTGCAACCGCTGCTGCAGCCGGTCTTTATCATGAAACGGTGGCCCGACCAGGTAATCAACTGCCGGGCGGAAAAAGAGCTGACCGTTGCGACCGGAAACAACCTGTTCGTTTCCCTGGCCCAGGTATTTCGTGAAAAAAAACTGGAGTGGCGGCAGAAACAGAGTACGTAAAAAGCTTCTGTCCTCAAGATCACGCTCCAGCAGATCTATGGTTCTCAGGATTTCCCTGTTGCCATGTACGAGCCGGCCTGTCCACGAACCTTCTGCATTGCTCCCGGATGCGGCAAGCGACAGTTCGAAGTCAGGACCCTTATCAATTGCCAGCTGGATGACGGGCACCATAAAAACACTAAGCAGAAAGAAGATACTCAGAAACTGAGAGCATCTCCTTGAAATCACGGTTACGCCGATTTCCCGCCTGGCGATTTCCTCTCTTTCCAACATCGTCTTTGCTGCCATCAGAAATTAAAATAAATGAACGGGTTGTAAGACTGTACGCTGAGAACGGCGACGGCCACAAAGAATACGATAATTATTACCAGGATCTTTGCAGCACCCAATTGGCGGCTCCAGTCCCACGACTGCGGGCAGAGCCAGACCACCACGGCGCCAATGGCAAGGGCGAGCATATTGTATGGCGTGCAGAACAGACCACCCAGCAGCAGAGATGTCTCGGGCACGACAGCGAGCCCGAACATCGACTGCAGGTAGGACAGAGCTCCGCCCACTGTTTCCGATCTGAAGAATACCCAGCCGATCATGACCAGAATAAAGGTAAGTGCAATCTTCAGCGGTCGGGGCAGCATTGAATAGAGCGGCCGCTTTCCTAGTACCCGCTCTATTCCCAGGTAGACGCCATGGAGCCCGCCCCAGATGACAAAATTCCAGGAAGCGCCATGCCACAATCCGCCGAGCAGCATGACGATGGCAATATTGACGGCGGTCCTTACTGAACCGCCAGCCCTGTTGC
This sequence comes from Desulfocapsaceae bacterium, assembly GCA_963675545.2. Classification (GTDB taxonomy): domain Bacteria; phylum Desulfobacterota; class Desulfobulbia; order Desulfobulbales; family Desulfocapsaceae; genus MADRE3. The sequence goes on along the minus strand of CAXXRX010000002.1, from coordinate 3,322,157 downwards.
CGCCAAGGGGAATATAGAGGTATTGCCTGAGCCAGGTTGAAAGCGAGATATGCCAGCGCCGCCAGAATTCGGTAATGGATGAGGATTGGTACGGGGAATCAAAATTCTTGGCAAAGACAAATCCAAACATCAAGCCAAGACCGATTGCCATATCCGAGTAACCACTGAAATCAAAATAAATCTGAAAACTATAGGCGGCAACGCCGACCCAGGAATCAATGATTGCCAGTGGGGACGCTGAAAAAGCGATATCGGCAATTTTTCCGCACGGGTTGGCAAGGAGTACCTTTTTTGCCATCCCCAGCGTGAAAAAGGCTGCGCCCCTGGAAAACTTCTCAAGGGTATGAGATCGGTGCTGGAGCTGTTCCGCTATTTCCTTGAAGCGGATAATAGGCCCTGCGACCAGCTGGGGGAACATCGACACAAAACAGGCAAAATCAAGAAAATTGTCAATATATCTGGAATCATTTCGATAGACATCAATGGTGTAGCTCATCGACTGAAACGTATAAAAACTGATTCCCAGCGGCAGTAGGAAACGAAGCACCGGTGCCGGCTCAAAGCCCTCGACACCGAGAAGATTAAAAAGCTGGTTGTAGCTCTCCAGTGCAAATCCACTGTATTTGAAAAAACCGAGCAACGCCAGGTTGGTGACAATCGAGGCAACCAATGCCGCTTTCCGACGACGTGACTGCACGCTTTCTGCCCGCCCGATGACAAGTCCGCACCGGTAATCGACAAAGGTTGAAAAGAGCATCAACAGACAGAAAAACGGATTTGACCAGCCGTAAAAAATATAACTCAGCGCAGTCAACATGATATTGCGCGCCCTGACCGGTGTGCAGTAATAGAGCAGCAGACTCAGCGGCAGGAAGTAGAAAAGAAATATGTGCGACGAGAAAACCATGCAGGATAACGATCTCCGCTGATAACGGGCTAGTGGAAATTATCTGTTGCAATGAGGATCATACCATAATATGTATGTCTCTTCCTGGTAAGGATTATTCAACACAAAAGCTCGTGTGCCCGTTTCTTTTTACAACCAGACATCCATGCCGCTACCAAAATTACTGACCACGCCTGAACCCGGCACCCGGAAAATGACGCTGATCGGGCTGTCGATTGTTGTTTTTGCCGTGCTTCTCAGGATCATCTTTTCATGGACCAGCCTGGCAAACCTGCCGGTAACCAGTGACGAGGCATCATCGGTTCTACTCGCCAAGATGATATTCAGGGGGGAGTTGCCGCTGCTCTTTGTCGGCCAACCGTATCAGTTTCCGATAGAATCATACCTGATGGCGCCATTTGTCGAGTGGCTCCCCCGCACGCCTCTGGGGGCACGCTACCAGGCGCTTATCCTGGGAATGATCTCCTTCTGGGGCTTTTACAGCATCGTGCGTACGGCCTTTCCTGCAGGATTCCGCTGGCCGGCAATCCTGCTCATCTGTTTTCCGTCCGCATATTTTCTCACCTACCTGGCAGCATATGCTCCGCCGCAATATTCAATATCACTGACACTTGCCTGGGTAAGCATTTATGCAGTTCTGCGCTGGCGCCAAAATTTACAAAAGAAACACTTTTTCCTGATACTCTCAGGTTTCTGCTGCGGGCTGGCCGTTAGCAACCACCTGCTGACAGTAACCATCACTGCAGGGGTTATTGCGCTCGTGCTGTTCTCCGGCCCGCTTCGCAAATCGCTGCAAGCCACCCTCATCTTTTCCCTTTTCTGTCTGCTCGGTGCGCTTCCCTATATTCTGGCCATATGGCTCATTCCGGGAGCCTACAAGAATCTGCCTATTTCAATGGAACTTGCCGACACCATGATCCGGATACTCAACCCGGCACTTTCTCAGACACTGCCGGGTGCCATGGGGATCAACCCCATACTCTTCCCGGACCTCAGCGGTCAGGTTAACTGGCCGGCCTCATTGCGCACTGTTTTTGCCGTTTTGTATGCACTCCTACTGCTTTCCCTCATCTTCCAGAGGCTGCGGGTTGTTTTCAGCATGCTCAAAGAAAAAATATGGCCAAGACTTGAGCTCGTTGACCTTGCCCTGATAACCAGCCTGCTTACCTTGTGGGTTTTCGCCTCTCATTTTACCCCCTCGGTCAGCTATCGTTACATGCTTCCGGCGGTATGGTGCTTCCCGTTTTTAATCGCCCATGCGTATTTCTCATTCTCAGGCCGGCTCCGTGCAACTATTGGCGCCGCTGCTGTCTGCCTGGCACTGTTCAATTGCACTGTTTCAGCAAAAATGATCTCGGAATGGAGCAATGCTGAGAAACTCGAAGGATATGCTTTTACACCGGGCATCAACGAATTACTGACAACCCTGCAGGAAAAGAATATCAGCCATTGCTATGCATCCTTCTGGCTTGCCTACAGAATAACCTTTGAAACCGACGAAGAAATCATCTGCTCGCTTCCCTACAACCAGCGTTTTCCCCTCTGGCCTATCCCTTACAAGCAGCAGGTAGACGAACAGTCTGACGCTGTCTATGTCCTGACGCAGCGCTATCGCCCCAGGATGCCGGCCATTATTTTTGAGCGGCACCTGAAATCACATGATATAACGGCAGAAAAAACGAAGGTGGACCCGTTTTCAATTTATCACGATTTCAGCTACCCGACGCACATTCCCGGAGAACATATTTTGGGCGCGGACGCTTATACGCTCGAGACTAACGCGGCAAACACACGGGGGTTAGAGCGGCTCGGCGACAGGGATATTTCAACATCATGGGTTAGCGGCACCAGGCAGGAAGCAGGGCAATGGATGACCGTTACCTTTGAGTCTGTGCAGACGCTGAACGGCATTACCGTCTTTCATCTCCCCGCGAACCTAAAATCCCCGAAAACATTCAAGATAGACGGCTACCGAAAATCAGGGGACGGCGGTGAATGGTTCCCGCTTGCCGGCCCGCTGACGGCAGAGTCAGAGCTGCTCAGGTTTGTAAACAACCATCCGGTATACAGCGGTCTGTCACAGCAGATACGTTTTTCTCCGGCAGCGGTTCACGCCCTGCGGATAGAAATTGTGGAACCGACAAAAGACAGGGAGTGGGGAGTAACGGAAATCGAGATCAGTGCCCTGAAACCATGACAGAGATGGGCGCACAATCGTCAGCCCTGCTATCCTGAAACTGTCGTTTTATCTACATCCTACATTCTGTTCAGGTATTCATCCCACTCAACGGGAAGCATCGTTCTTTTCTTGTTGTTGCATTCTTTGCAGCAGGGTACAAGGTTATCCCTGGTACTCCTGCCGCCGCGTGCCAGGGGAATAAGATGATCCATTGTCAGCTCCTGGTGGCTGAAGTGCTCACCGCAATAATAGCATGTTCCCTGAGCAGTTTTCCGCTGCCACCACCTGGTCTTTCTCAGCTCACGGGCCTTTGCCCGCTCACGGCGGATATCCTCGTCACTCACCCCGTCGAACCAGAACAGATCATCCGTCATCCTGTTACCTCGCCAACCAGCAGTTTGCGAAACTCACCGATCAGGTAGAGCGACCCGGCAACCACCACAAGGTCACCGGGTCGTGCCAGAACCTCGACCCTCGCCAGGGCATCTGAAACCCGAAGGAGACACTCATACGGCGTGGCGACAGCACTGTCAAGCGCTGCGGCAAGGTCCCTAGGTGCTGCCGCACGCTCAGTGTCGGGACGGGTGAAGAACAGGTAGTCGGCTTTGCCGGCAATCGCGTTGAGCAGGCCTGCATAGTTTTTATCGGCCATCGAAGCCCAGATAAGCAAAATCCTGTCATAGCCTGCAACGATCTCCAGCGCCTCGGCCAGCAGGCGTACAGCTGCCTCGTTGTGTGCGCCATCAAGCAGAAAATCCAGTGCTACCGGTGGCTCAGTCTGCTCCGGATCGTTCCTTTTTTTGACCGGCAGGGAAACCTTCAACAGTTCCATTCTGCCCGGCCAGTGTGCCCTGCTCAGGCCGCGGCGAATTGCTTCGTCGGGTATAAGAAAGCCTCTGTCTCTCAGCAAAACTGCGGCACTGATTGCGGAGGCAACGTTATCAACCTGCCAGATACCACCTGCAGGCAGGCTCACATCATCAACCATCGCGCCGTCCAGGCCACGCCAGATCCACGATTTGTTCGAAGCCTTTTCCAGGAAATAGTCACGGGTACGGGTAAAAAGCGGTGCCCGACGATCTCTGCAGGTCTGCTCGATAACCGATCGCGGACCACCATCCAGAACACCCGAGATTACGGGGGTTGCCTCCTTGATTATCCCCGCCTTCTCGAAAGCTATCGACTCCACGCTGTCTCCGAGATACTGTTCATGATCAAGGCTGACAGTGGTGATGACCGAAAGCAGCGGCTCCAGCACGTTGGTCGCGTCAAGCCTGCCTCCCATTCCTGTCTCGATTATGACGAGGTCGCAGGACTGCTCGGCAAACCAGCTGAAGGCGAGGGCTGTGGCACATTCGAAATAGGTTATTGTTTTACCTTTCAGGGCGCAGCGTATCTGCTCCATCAGCCGGGTAAAATCATCTTCGGAAATATAACTGTTGCCAATCCGGAACCGTTCACGCACAGAGCTGAGATGGGGGGAGGTGTAGAGGCCGGTGCGGTAACCGGCGTGTGTCATGATCGAACGCAGCATCTCACAGACCGAGCCCTTACCGTTGGTACCGGCGACGTGAACAGCCGGGCAGGATCGTTCCGGCGACTCGAGTTCCGCCAGGACAGCCTGCATCGCTTCCAGACCAAGCTTGATCTTGTGCATCTGCAACTGGTCGAGATACTCCCAGGCATCCTGATAGGTGGTAATCCACTTGTTGTCTGTTGTGGTCATAAAGGGAAAATAACGGGTGCTCAGCCGATGATGGTAAGTTTTGCGTAATCCAGGTGCAGCGTTTTTATGCCGTGACGATCAAAGGCGATATCGAGCGTACGCGGCGGCACTTTTTTCTGAACGGTTCCGGAACCGAAAAAGGGATGGTTTACCCGCACTCCTTTGGAGAAATCTTCCAGGGCCGCTTTCTGCCGTTTCTTTATGGTTTCCTTCTTTGCTCGGGGGGGCGGTGAAGGTCGTTGGAAAGAACCGAAATATTCTGCCTCAACTTCCACCCATTCATAACCTCCCGGACTCAACTCCGCAAGAAACGGCGACATGCCGACACGCTTGAATTTTCGATCAGGGGTCATAAGCTCACGGGGATAGGTCAGGTAAAGATGCTGCTTTGCCCGTGTTGCAGCGACATAGAGCAGCCGCCGCTCCTCCTCCCACTGTTCACCGGCAAACGCCTGGGCATGGGGGAACCTGCCGTCTGCAAGGCCGATAACAAAAACTGCTTCCCATTCAAGTCCTTTTGCTGAATGGATCGTCGAAAGTACCAGTGTCTCGGCTTCGTCTCCATAGACCTGTGTATCACTTTCGGGGGGATCAAGCGTGGTATCGTCTATGAAACTCTGCAAATCTTCATAGGGTTCGATGATTGTTCTCAACTGGTCCAGATCTTTCTGCCGCTTCGGATAGTCATCTGCGTATAAACGCTCAAATACCGGCTGATACCAGGTCAGGGCTGTCTCACAGAGCTCCGCAGGTTTCTGGTTGGCCTTGCGCAAGTCACTGAAGAGCCGTGCTAGCCGGGCGATCCCATCCTTCCAGTTTTTTCCCGCCGGAAAGCGGAACAACGCCTCAAACGGGTCATCCGCCGCCGAGATCGCCGTAGTAATCTTCCGGGCCGTTTTCGGGCCCACCTTATCGATGCTGAGCAGCAGCCGGTTCCAGCTGAGATCATCAGCCGGATTAACCAGCAGTCTCAGAATCGCCAGCACGTCTTTCATATGAGCTGCTTCCGTCAACTTCAGCCCACCCCGTTTCTCGAAATGGATCGAGCGGCTGCCCAGTTCAAGCTCGAGCTTGAAGGAATGGAATCCGGAGCGGAACAATACGGCAATATCCCGCAGGCTGATACCGTCATCCTGCAGCTCTTGAATTTTTTTGACCACAAAGTCCGCTTCGGAGCGTTCGTCTCGGCTGCCAAACAGATAGGGTTTCCTCTCACCCGCTATTTTCGTGAACAGGGTTTTGGTATATTTTTCCGTGGCATTACGGATAATATCATTTGTCAGGCTCAGGATCGGTTGCGCCGATCGATAATTTTCTTCAAGCTTTATGATTTTTGTCCCGGCAAAGGTCTCCGGAAACCGCATGATGTTATAGAAATCGGCGCCCCTGAAAGAATAGATGGACTGGGAATCATCTCCAACGACCATGACGTTGTCGTGCCGGTAGGCAGCCAGCCTGACAATATCAGCCTGGATGAGATTGGTGTCCTGGTACTCATCAACCATGATATATTTATAGCGCAGGGAAATTTCCTCCCGCACCTCCTCCACTTCCGCCAGCAGTCGTTTCCAGTTAACCAGCAGGTCATCGTAATCCATCAGCCCGTGATTAAACTTGAACTCCTGGTAGTGCTTCTGGAGCAGCAGTATATCATCGGCAAATTCACTGAGATGGCTGTATTGATCGAAAATCAGATCTTCAAGTGCTCTCGCCTTGTTTACCGAACCGCTGATCATATTGATCACCGCCCGCTTGGAAGGAAACTGCTTTTTCGGACCCGACAGCTCCAGGGAAGACTTCAGGAGGTTGATAATTCCTTCGGCATCTCCCCGGTCAATGATGGTAAAAGATGAGCCGAATCCGAGATGGCTTCCATACCGCCTCAACAGCATGTTGGCTACACCGTGAAAAGTGCCGCCGGTCACCCGACTGCAGGAATCGTTGAGGATAACCCCTGCTCGCCAGAGCATTTCCTGGGAAGCCTTTCTGGTGAAGGTGAGCAAGAGGATCGATTCCGGCTCAACTCCACTGTTTATCAGGTGGGCGACGCGGTACACCAGTGTCCTGGTCTTGCCGCTGCCGGCGCCGGCGATAACAAGAACCGGGCCGTCGGTCGTAACCACTGCCTGATATTGTGCCTCATTGAGGTCTTGCTGGTAGGATGGCTGGTGTCTCATAGGCCGCAAATGTACCACAGCCGTTGTGACACCGCAATGCCAGTTGACAAAGGTGGATCCAGCGCTATATTATTTTCTCAAGACAATTGTCAAAGACAATATTTAACATTTGATTACAGACAGTTATAATAAAAAAATGCATAGAGACAATTACAGTACACTGTTTGACAAAAGGGTCTGCACAGAACTGCTGCCGCCTGAGAAAACCAATGATTTTTTTGAAGCACTTTTCGGCGATGCCGCTGAAGGGTCTTACGATATAGAACTCGCCTATGACCAGGCAGATGAAAGCCGGATGCGGTTTAACATCCTGCTGCATGAACGCCCCGGTCATTGCCTTGCCTGTAACCTCACTCAAGGCCTTCCCCAGGTATTCTCACGGCATCCGGTGATTGATATTGCAGGTATTGTTGAACAGGTAAGCGCACGTCTGGGAGACAGCGTCCGGATTACCGGCTGGCAGCTGGGCTCAACCGAGCAGCGCAGCAGCTCGATACACCTGATTCCCCTGACACTGACAATTGCCTGACGAAAACACGTATTGCACAATGCAAAAGGCCGACTCGTCAAGAGCCGGCCTTTTGCGTTGCAGAGCTGTTCCATAAATGTCTCAACTAATGGCTACCCGTGCACGCCCGGCTGCCTTGGCATGGTAGAGGATATCATCGGTTCTCTCCATCCAGGCCTCCAGGCTCTCTTGTTTTTTCAACTGAGCAAGTCCGATTGATACGCCCAGTTTGGTTCTCTGATCTGCCCGGACATCAAGCTCGTCGACTCTTTTAACCAGCCGTTCCGCCAGGATCTGCGCATTCTTCTTATCGGTGTTGTCAAGAATGATCAGAAACTCATCCCCCCCCATCCGCACGAGCAGATCTGTTGAGCGCACAGCAGCCGCCAGCACATCCGCGACCGATTTCAAAACTTTGTCACCAAATTGATGCCCAAGATTATCATTGATTTCCTTGAAACGATCGAGATCGAGAGAGAGCATGGTCAGCGGATGATTGTATCGCTTCGCACTGTCGATCATTGCCCGAATCCGCTCGTCGAACACGCGGCGATTGGCAATTCCGGTCAGCGCATCGGAGCTGGCCCGTTCAAACAAATCCTCATATTCGAGCCCCCGCTGCAGAGATTCTGCCAGGACGACCAGGGAATCGTTGATGATGTCCATTTCTTTCTCGCTCAGTTCCTTGCCCTCTTTAAGGATCAGCAGGATACCGGTATCATCGACGGTTTCAAAAATCCATTTGTGGCCGAAATGCCCGTCATCGCTCTTTACAATATGACGTGAGTCGGAGACATTTTCTATCAGCTGCTCGGCAAAGGCGATTGCCCGCCGGCGATTAGGCCCGTGCCCTGAACAGAACAGGTGTTTGCGGTTGCGGGTTGTATTGTTGTAGCCGATCAACTCGTGCTCAACGATCGGCATCAGCCACACGGAGTATGCTTCAATCATACTCGTCATGCTGAGGACACCGGACATCCGGCCATGCAGCCGGTTGATAAGATCGAGCCGTTCAGATTGACGTTTCAACTGATCAAGCTCAAACATAACCTGGTTCAGGTCGCCTGAACCGGTTTCGAGAGTCATCATATCAGGTTGTTCTGTCAAAATGTTCATTTTTTTCTATTCCTTTGCGGTTATCTCTTTTCAACGCTTTCAACATACATATCGGCATAAACAGTTAAATCTTTAGTATAATTTAGCAAATAACATGCCAGACACAGGGGCACGGACGAGACGGAAACAACTTACACTATCTATATTATTGTTTTTAATATAAATATTAATATTTTTTTGGAAATAGCTATCACCGGCATGACAGCTGCTTGTCGTGTAATTTCAGTTAGTTTTTTCTACATTGACCATCCTGTCAAATATTTGACAAGTGACTGGTGGGTTTTTTGGCAATTCAGCCTTGAGCAGGACAGGAGATACGGTTGCCATTACAGCAAAAAGAAGGTAGAAAACAGGATATTTGATTTATTTTCCACCTGTTTTGCAGCGCTTTTCCAATAAAAGGTATGAATCTTAAAAATCACCTCGGGGAACTGTTCATCGTTGGCTTTCAGGGTTCCGACATCAGCCCTGCCGGCACATTTGCGCAGCAGCTTGAAAGCTCTACGCCGGGCGGCGTTATCCTCTTCGAGCGCGCGCTCTCCGGCCCGGAAAGAGGCGGAAATATCAGATCATCAGCGCAATTAAAAAAACTCACCACAGATCTGCACAACCTGTCTTCGCAGCCACTGCTTGTCTGCGTCGACCAGGAGGGAGGGCTGGTCCAGCGGCTCAACAGCGGCAACGGTTTTTTCGATACCTGCTCCGCTGAGGAGATGGGCAGCACTGAAACGCTTGAGTTGACCTGCGCCGAGGCACTGCGCTGCGCAGAAAACCTCTCACACCACGGAATAAACGTCAACTTCGCCCCCTGTGTTGATCTCAACCTCAACAGCAACAACCCGATTATCGGCAAACTGCAGCGTTGTTTCTCAGCAGATCCGGATCGGGTCAGCGCCTGTGCTGAGGCCTGGATTACCTGCCACAGGCAACACGCTGTTATTTCCTGCCTCAAGCACTTTCCCGGACACGGCAGCTCCACTGCCGACAGCCATCTGGGGTTTGTCGATATCAGCAGCTGCTGGGAGCACCGTGAACTGCTTCCCTATCGCCGACTCATCAACAAAAAAATGGCTGACATGGTTATGGTCGGCCACCTCTTTCACCACAAACTCGATCCTGCCTCTCCGGCAACCTTGTCATTTTCGACGGTAACCGGCCTGCTGCGCGAAAAACTCGGATATGACGGCGTCGTGGTGACGGACGATATGCAGATGAAAGCAATCAGCAATCACTATGGTTTTGGGGAGGCTATTTGCCGTTCACTTGAAGCAGGCATTGACATGATTGTCATCGGGAATAATCTTGATTACAGAAAATCGCTGCTAAGCGAGGCAATCGAAGCGGTGGAACAGGGTATCGAAAGCGGGGTAGTGCGTGAGGAGACAATTATCGCGGCGCTGAGCAGGATCAATCACCTGAAACGTTTGATTACGGACTGAGACAATGACAGAAGCTACCAAGACACACGAAGTGTTTATCGGCTATTTTCTATGGATTTTTGGATTCCTGGGAGCCCACCGTTTTTATTACGGTCGGCAGATATCGGGGACCATCTATTTCTTCACGCTCGGCCTTTTTTTTATCGGCTGGTTTATCGATCTTTTCCTGATTCCCTCAATGAACCGCGATGCCGATTTCAGGTTTATCGACGGCCCTGTCGACTATAATATCGCCTGGCTGCTCCTGGCTTTTCTCGGCATTTTCGGCATACACCGGATGTACATCGGCAAGTGGGGTACCGGATTGGTCTACCTGCTGACCCTGGGACTATTCGGGATCGGCATCATCTATGATTTCTGGACGTTGAACAGTCAGATCAGCCTCATCAACCATGCCGCTGCCAAGAAAGCGGCTTCGCTCAGCTGACGGATTTATTGAGCAGCCGACCGACAACCTGCGAAAGCTCTTTCAGGGAAACCGGTTTCTTGCAGTAATCATCAATGCCGGCCTGGTCGGAAGATTGTTTACTGAGCGTGTCGGAGTAACCGGTAAAAAGGATTGTCGGCAGATCCGGGCGAATCTTTTTGATCTCTACACAGAGTTCCACACCCGTCAGCTTCGGCATGGTCAAATCGGTCAGCAGCAGATCAAACGCACCGGGGCGCAGACTGAACTCCCTCAACGCTTCGGTGGCCGAAACCCTGCTTGTTACCTTATAGCCGAGGCTCTGCAACAACTCAGAGGTCACCTGCATGACCTGGGGTTCATCATCCACAAGCAGCACATGCCCCTCTCCGGCAACAAGTTCATCGCTGCTGACGATCTGGTGAAGAGGCGTGAGTTTATGGGATCTTGGAAAATTAATTATAAAAGTTGTTCCGGAACCTTCTTCCGACTCAACCTCGATTTTACCCCGGTGTCGGCTGACGATGCTGTGCACCAGCGCCAGCCCCATCCCTGTTCCATGACCTTTTTCTTTTGTAGTGAAATACGGATCAAATATACGCTCACGTAGATCAGGATCCATGCCGCAGCCGTTATCCTCGACAACAAGCTGGACCCAGCTCCTGTCATTAACCGGCTGATATTCCATTTTTTTCAACTTGATGAGCAGGGTTCCGTGGTTGCGTCCGATTGCCTCCGCACTGTTTGTACAGAGATTAACGAGTACCTGGTGAATCTGTACCGGGTCAACGAACACCGTGCCGCAGTCCTGATCTAAATCCTGGTCTATATGAATAGTTGACGGAAGGGTGACCCGCATCAGCTTGATCACTTCCTTGACGATTGGATAGAGGTTCTGGATGCTTTCTTTCTGCTCGTTGGACCTGGAAAAAGTAAGGATCTGATCGACAAGGCTCTTGGCCCGCTTCCCCGCCTTGAGTATTTCTCCGAGATACTCAAAGATCGGCTGATCTTCCAGCCCTTCCTGGCGCATTTTCAGCTTAATGATTTCCGCGTACCCCATGATCGGTGTCAGGACATTATTGAAATCATGGGCAACGCCGCCGGCAAGCGTACCGATGGCTTCCATCTTCTGGGCATGGCGTAGCTGCCTTTCAAGCAGAAAACGATCTGTCACGTCACGGGCAATGACAATGACACTTTCGACGTTTCCCTGCTCATTCTTGACCGGGGTACCGATAACCTCGTAAAAAATGTCTTCGCTCTCACCGTCGTGTTCAATCCGATGAGTCCCGATCCTCACCTGGCCGTCAATGACGCTTCTTGGAACTGCACAATTGTCACAGTCAGCCGATTGCTTACAGATGATCTCGCGGCAGAGCCTGCCGATAGGCCGCTCCATGCTGCGGTGGACGGTGTCGTTTACCCAGATTGCTGAAAGACTCACGTCAAACAGGGCGATAATTCCCGGAAAGCCATCAAGAATGGCTTTTTTTTGAGACTCACTGGCACGTAGCGCCCGTTCAACGCCTTTGAGATCACTGAGGTCTATAATGGTCGTGACGATCCCGGTATGATTCCCCCCGGCATCACAGACAAGAGCTTTGCGGTAGATTACCTCGTGGTACCGGCCGCCTGCCCCGACCGCTTCACCCTCAAAGGGTTCGACGGCTCCGGTCTCAAGAAGTATGCGGTCAAAACTCTCGTGAAAAGATGAATTACCGCCGGCCAGCAACTGGTAGACGCCGGACGCACGAATCTCTTCATCAGTTTTGCCGACAAATCTTGAAAACGCCTCGTTTGAGCCAATGAAGTTGCCGGCCAGATCAAGAAAAAAAAGAGGGACGGAAATCGCGTCTATCAGCTCCTGTCTGTAGGCAAGTGTACCCGCCATCGCTTGTTCCTGTTGATCCTGCATTGCTAAACGGCAGTCCGTATCATTTTTATTCATCTGCGAACCCAACGAAAACATAAGAGAAATGACATAAGCTAACTATATCACCATCATTTTATATTTGCTACCGGCGCGCCAAAATAGCCTTGTCCATTTCTTGACTTTTGTCATCTTCTCATTACCTGTTTGAATCATCACGGACACCATACCATGGAGAGAAGATGAACAAAGAGAACTCCCATCAACCCCTCTGCCAGAGAAAACCAGACATATCGTATCCCTGCCGCTGGGAATACAAAGTCATCGGTGAAAATCAACAGGTATTGACTGAAGTTATTACCGAAGCCTGTTCCCCTGCCATTCCTGACATAGCCCTGTCCAACATCAGTTCGAGCGGCAGATACTACAGTTTGAACGCAACGCTTACCGTCAATGACGAGCAGATGAGGCTCGTCATTTTTGAGCGCATACAAATGCACCCTGCAGTAAAAATGGTGATCTGAATGTCTACCGATAAAAATAAATCGCAGATTGTCGAGGTGCTCCGCGAGGGTGTCGCCGTCGTTCAGATGGTATTTTTCAAGGAGCTGCGGACACAATTGAGCAAGCGTTTTCCGGACCTGGAACAAAAGGAGCAGCTCATGCTCACCGGAGCAATCACCAACGAGCTTTTCGGTACCAGAAATCTGGAAGCCAGGTTTGTAGAATTCCGAAAGAATCACCAGACAATGATTGAACAGGAATTGCTCGGCCTGGCGACAAACATGATGCCCCTGAGGCCCTATATTACCGATGCCTTGCGGGTACAGACATTGTGTGACAGCCACGAGGGCTCGAAAAATACCGATGTACTCGTAACAGCAGACAGAATCGGCATCCTGCTTAAAGATCGCGACATCCCGCTGCCTTCGGTGTTCATGACATTCGTCAGGGGCCTCGGCGAACAACATCAGCTGATCGTCCCGCCGGTTCAGATCACAACCGACGATGATTCAACCATGGTGCACTGAGCCCCAAGTACCGGCTGGAAGCTACCTTCCGGGTTGAATTCTGGCCGGGATTACCCCGCGCAGGGAATTGCACAGGTAGATCTTGTCCGCAGCCAGGACATCCCTTCGTGTAAGGACCTGCTCAACAACCGGTTTTGCGGTGCTTCCGGAAAGCAACTGTTTTCTCATGACGCCGCCAAGGAGGCCGCAGTCCTCCGGCGGGGTATAATAGATAGTGTCCTTCAGGATAAAAATGTTGGTAATACAACCTTCGGTGATTTCCTCACGCTCGTTGCAGAAAACCACATCAAACAACCCTTCTGCCTGTGCCTGCCTGTATGCTTTGTCATACACTTCTCGCCTGGTCGTTTTGTGAAACAGCCAGGCCTGCATACTGTCTGTACTGTGCTCAGCAAAACCGATTGGCACCGGTTCTAAAAGATCACCACCCGGGCTGTCAGGCAGACAGAGATAGCCCGCAGGAGCGCATGGCACTGCAGTCAACTTCACTCTGCCCGTGGCAGAAAGGGTCAGTCTGACCCGCTGACAGCTGCTGCCGGTAAACGTCGCAGCCAGATCGTCAAGACGCTGCTGCAGATGCACTTTTTCGCAGGGAAAATTGAAGTAGGATGCAGACCCCTGCAGCCTCTGCAGGTGATCGTCCAGGTATAAATAGCCGTTCCCGCTGTCGTATAGCATAGTTTCGACAAGTTCAAATTCGGGGAGCGGATTGGTGAGAAATTTGGCTTTCAACAAACATTCCTGCCATTCATCTTCGGGCGACGAATCAGCCACAATTCCCGAGCCGATACCCATCTCTCCCCTGCCGTTATTAACGACAAGCGTACGAATCGGCACGTTGAAGGTGGCTTTACCCGAAGGTGAAAAATAACCGATTGCTCCGGTATAGACTCCTCTTGGCTGTTTCTCGAGCTCCTCGATGATTTCCATGGTCCGGATTTTGGGAGCACCGGTTACCGAACCGCAGGGGAACAGGGCATGCAGCATCTCCTGCGGGGTGAGATACGCGTCATCAAGGCGGTCGGCGACAATGGCGGAGGTCATCTGAAAAACCGACTGATAGCGCTCGACGTCAAACAGTGATGCCACGTTCACAAACCCGCCGCCGGTGGCCTTGACCAGGCGCGACAGGTCATTTCGCAGCAGATCGACGATCATCACATTTTCGCTGCGGTTTTTTTCATCATGGTGAAGCAGGTGCTGATAGTCGGCGTCTTCCGAACCGTTCCGGCCGCGCTTCATGGTCCCTTTCATCGGCCGGGCATGGATGTGCCTGCCTGCAACGCGAAAAAACAGCTCGGGGGAGAATGACAGGATATACTGGTCACCGTCCTTGATGCAGCAGCCATACGGGACCGGCTGGCTTCTCCTGAGGTCACCATAAAAATCGCTGAGAGAGCCTTCAAAATCAAAGGTGAACTTGAAGGTGTAGTTGACCTGATACGTGTCGCCCGCAGCTATATACTCAAGTATCCTGCTGATTGCCTGACAATAGTGGTACTGCTCCATATTTGCAGCAAGATTTTTGAGTCGATACCCGCCTGACGCTGCCGGCGGCACCTCAACCGGCGGTAAGTCGTCCCGGCTGCGGTCATGACGGAAAACGAGCGGCTGCTCGTAGACTCCCAGGCTGGCGGTAATAGACGTCTGTTCCCTGCAGGGAACGGACAGGCAGTCATGGAGAAACTCATAGCCGAACCAGCCGGCAAGATAGTAATCCTGTGCCAGGTAATGCTGCAGCTGCTCAAAGAAATCTGTTCGATTATCTGTGGGCCGGTACTCCAGCTGTTTTATTGGTCGGGTAAAAAGAAGGGATTCCCGGTTTTCATGATCAGGCAGGGCTGTGTCCAGAAAAACAAAATGGTCCTCTGCAGCAAGACCGGCCAGCAGCTCAGAAACCGCTTTGTCAGAGAATTTTTTCCCGATCATTCAAGACAGACTGCTTATTTTTTTGTATTGAGTTCCTTCTTCAGCTCCTCGTATTCCCCAACGGCGCTCAACACTGCATCGTCCTGCCTGGCTTTGATTTCTTTTACTTTCTCTTGTACTTTCTCTTCATTGATTTTCAGGGTCTGGGTTCCGAAAATGCTGTTGGCCAGATATGCAAATGAAAAATGCATCAGCTCGACATCGTCTTCACGAATTTTTTCCACGACGGCAGGATCGATCTCATAGGTTTTCAAAAAAGAGCTCTCGAAGATAAATCGCCGGAAATGGGGCAGGTCGGTTGAGGCCATAAAAAACATGCGCTTTGCCTGCTCGGAGAGTGTTGCCTGATGGCCGAAGGATTTCCGCCGCATGACCAGGCGGAGCCATTCCCGGTTCATTTCATCACGGACATCGACACCCTGGTCGGCACGCCATTCACCAACACTCCAGTGCTTGTCCTCTTCGTGCCCTTTGCAATAATCTTCTTTTACCAGGAAAAAGAACTTTTCTTCTGCAGAGGTCAGCTCATTGCCGGCTTCATCCCTGCTGCCGCCCTCGTGAAAATCCGCCATTCCTACGGGATAATAACGACAGGCAGTCGGCCGGTCCGTATAGACGGTACAGCCTTCGGGGGTCACGAAGGGACATTTATCATCCTCCTCTCTCATTTTAATCATCACTCCCGGCATATCGGTTTTCTCAAGATACGTCGGCAGCGTATAGAGGTGGAGGAACTCATGGGCTGGTATCCCGAGACGCTTTGTCAGCATCAGAATATCATAGGGGGTCAGAACAATTTTAATACTCCCGCAGCAGGCGGTAAAACAACTGACCCCGGGATGACAGCGAAACTTTATGGTACTCTCCATCGTCAGCTTGACCGGCTGGATATTCGACGGGTTTTTTTCCTTGCCGAACAATATCTTTTCCTTGGCACTAATTTTCTGATCACTCATGTTGCTACCTCAAAGAATAGTATAAACAGCCACAGCGTGGCACAAATTTCTCTCATCGCAAGACCTCGTATATTAAACGCTCGCGCTCATCATGTCAAACGAGATTTACCCCTTGAATTTTCGTTCTTTTCCATGCCATTATAAACGAAGGTATAACGGGTGAATAGTATGAAATGACAGTATCACCTGCTTATCTGTTGCAGTTTCCTGCAAATGGTCGTATATGTTTCTCTCCAAAGAGAGGAGTCGGGTATCTGCTGCCGGCCGGCTGAATCTGGATTCCAACGCACTGCAAGGTTGTATTTATGAAATTATTTGTTCGCCCTGTTGATTTAACCAGTGTCAACACCATTGTCTACCATCTCCCCGATGGCCCGAGCCTGTCACTCAATGTTGATGGAATTGAGGAGTTCATTGATCTGGAACTCGAGCAGGGTCACTACTGCGATACGTCCGACATCGACGGCACGCTGCATTTCTTCCCCAAAGGTAATGCCTGAGAACCCCCACAGCAGAATCTTCCAGCTTCTCATGCCGGGCATGTCTGACCGGTTGCTTCTCCAACATTCCAGGTCCGGTTCATGGATATAGACGTATCCCTTGACGGCCACGTTCATACCCACCTCTGTATGCATGCAGGCGGAACCATGGAGGAATATGTCCAATCGGCAATTGCCGGGGGGCTTCGCCACCTGGTCTTTCTGGAACATCTTGAAGAAGGCATTGATTACTTTGAACGGACCTGGCTTGAAGAAGATGATTTTGATCTCTACTTTGCCGAGGGCCAGCGGCTCAGACAGAAATACGGTGAAATCATAAAGATCGG
Source organism: Desulfocapsaceae bacterium (assembly GCA_963675545.2). Taxonomy (GTDB): domain Bacteria; phylum Desulfobacterota; class Desulfobulbia; order Desulfobulbales; family Desulfocapsaceae; genus MADRE3. The sequence continues at coordinate 3,305,084 of CAXXRX010000002.1, read as the reverse complement.
ACTCGGTGTCGAGGTTGGTTACAACCCTTCATGTCCTGATAAAATCCTTGAACGATTAGCGACCAGGAGCTGGGATCGTATCGGCATTTCCTATCATTTTTACCGGCTGCCGGGAAATGGCGGTCATTTGAATTTTCTGAGTCGTCAACAGGAAAACATCAAGGCCTTTCTAAAAAACGATGTTTCTCAACTGCTCAGTCATTATTTCAAAACGCTCATTGAAGCCGTACAGGTCATCCCTGCCGATGTCCTCTGCCACCTCGATGCAGGCCTCAGACACGTTCCCGGCCTGCGCCTCAACAGTGAACACCGCGACCTGATCGACAGGCTGCTTCAGCAGCTCAAGGAGAAAAGGCTCACGCTGGAGCTCAACACATCCGGGTACGAAAGCAGGGATATGCCGTTCCCCGCCTTTGACCTGATACGAAAAGCGGCACAACTTGATATCCCGATGACCGCGGGCTCAGACGCCCACCTACCGTCACAGGTCGGCCGGCATTTCAAACGTCTTGCCGAGGACCTTGCCGGACTGTCCCGCTGAACGGACAGGGCACAGGGCGGCTATTGCGGGAGCCAGTCCACGCTCATCCTGCGCACGACATTGATGCCCCCGCCAAGCACCAGCGTATTGCAGTATCCCTGATAATCAAGAAAGCGCTGCACCTCGTAAGAACGTGACCCGGCGTTGCAGATAATGATCATTTTCTTGTTTTTCGGGAGCTCATCGAAACGCTCCCGAACCTCGTCATAAGGCAATGACAGCCAGAGGTTCGCACCAAACTTGTCGACAAACGGGGCAGCCTGCTGCGGATGCCTGACGTCCAGCATGACCCAGTCAGGTTGAGAATCGGGATCCGCCATATATTCAAAATAGGCTTTCATATCAATTTTACGCAGCCGTCTATCACAGAGATTCTCGGCAACATATGCTGCTGCGTTCACAGAATCAATTGCCGCCGAAAATGGCGGCGCATAGGCTAGCTCAATAGTGTTGAAATCCTCAATAACCGCTCCTGCAGCAAGCAATGGTGCAGCTCCATTGATCCTGGCCAGTATTCCATCCCCCATTGGCCCGACACCCTGAAAACCAAGTACTTTGCGAGTCCTGCGATCAAATACCAGCAGAAAACAGGCAACCGCCTGGGTCGGGAAAAAGTGGGCACGGTCAATTGGCGAGGTAAGGGAAATATCAGCATCATAGCCCGACTGCCGGGCAGTTTTCAGGGTCAGGCCGGCAGAGCCGATGCTCATCTCAAAGGCCTTCATGATAAAACTGCCCACTCCACCGGCAAAGGTTGAGGGAATACCGCAGATATTGTCTCCAGCCACCCGCCCCTGTTTATTGGCAAGGGAGCCGAGCGGTGCAAAAAATTTACGCCCGGAAACCTGATGGGTGATCTCGATACAGTCACCTGCAGCATAAATGTCCGGGTCCGATGTCTGCATATGCTCATTGACGACAATCGCTCCCATCCCTGAGACGTGCAGACCGGCATCGACGGCCAGTTTTGCTCTCGGCCTGACGCCCACCGCCATAATCACCAGATCCGCCGCTATGACACGCTTTTCGGTACGGACGCCGGAGGCCTTGCCGTCTTCTCCCTCGACAATCTCCACAGCACCCTCATCGAGAAAGACCTCAACCCCATTTTCCCGCAGATGCCTGGCCAGGATATCCGAAAACTCCCAGTCCACAAGGTTTGACAGCAACTGATCCTGAAACTCAACAAGGGTTGTCTCCACTCCCCAGAGATCCTTCAGGGCCTCTGCCATCTCGATACCGATAGCCCCGCCGCCGATCACAACTGCCTTGCCGACAAGCCCCCTGGCGATCATCTCCTTGATGGCAATTGCCTTGTGCAGGTCACTGATGGTGAAGACATTTGCCAGATCCGCCCCACCAATCGGCAGGACACACGGTTCACTGCCGGTTGCCAGCAATAATGAGTCATAGGGCAGCACCTGCTGTTTTTTCGTATCCACATGCTCAACCAGTACCGACTTTTCGGCCCGATTTATTGTCAGGGCCCTGGTTGACGTCAAAGTTCTGACACCTTTGGCTTTTTCGAAGAAATGTTCGTCCCGGAGCATGTGAAAACTGGTTGAGCGCAGTTCCTTCTCATCGGGGACATCCCCTGAAACATAATAGGGAATCCCGCAGCCGCCATATGATATCAGACTATCCTGGTCAACCAGCGTCACGTCAGCCTCCGGGGTAAGGCGCTTGACCCTGACCGCAGCCTTCGGACCTGCGGCAACAGCACCGATAACAACAATTTTTTTACCCATGACCTCTATCCTCTAGGTGAAAAATATTCATAATTTCTGGCATATGAACACTATGGGGAAATTTTTTCAAGATGAAATTGGTCAATATAATCCTGGCGGTTACGCTTTGGGTAAAATGCTCAGGTGGTGGAAGGACAAGTCGTCTGTTCAGGGCAGGATGATCGTGAAGCTGGTTCCATTGTCAATTGTACTGCTCACCTGAATCCGGCCATCATGACTGGCGATGCTGTTACGGACGATCGCCAGGCCCAGCCCGGTTCCCTTGCTCTTGTCGGTATAAAAAGGCTGGAAAATCTGTTCCACTTTTTCAGATGTCATGCCGCATCCCGTATCCGACAGTTCAATACTCGCCGTGCCGTCAGGCAGCTTTTCAGTGGTGATCGTCATTGTCCCGCCGTCCTTCATGGCCTGGATGCCGTTCAGCAATATATTGAGAAATGCCCGGTAGAGCATGTCTTCATCAACCTGTTTTATCAGCGTTTCAGGCCTGAAATCGGTGATGATGCCGACCTGCTGTTCCTCGGCCATGGAGCGGACAAAGCGCACAACCCGGTCAAGGATGTGGTGAATATCGATTTCCTTGAGTATCGGCTGCTGGGGTCTGGCAAAATCAAGAAACTCAGTGACGATCGTATTAAGGCGGCTTGTCTCATCGATGATAATCTGGGCAAGATTCTCGTTGCCGGGCGCTACCCTGGCAATCCGTTTTTTCAATATCTCCGCGGTACTGCGAACAATACCCAGAGGACTCTTGATCTCATGGGAAACGGTGGCCACCATTGTTCCCAGATGTGCCAGGCGCTCTGTTTTATTGAGCTGTTCCTCGAGCCTGAAACGCTCCATGGTGCGCCTTTCGATAATTTTTCCGGCTCTCGACACGATCGTCCGCAGGACCAGGAAAAGTACGGTCATGACGACACTGGAAACAAGGATAATACGGCTCTGCAGTTTCAGGATTGCGGTGTAGTCTTTGGAGAGATCCTTGACAATCTCGATCACGCCCATGATAACTTCGCCGGCTTCGCCGCTCTCCTTGACCTGCCGAAACGGGATATAGGTTTTCAACTGGCAGCTGATCGTGGCATCTGAGATCAGGCTCAAGACCGATCCACTGTAAATGATGCGGGAATTGGCAATTCCCTTGAGGGCTTTATCATATTCAATTCCACCCTTGTCTTTCAACCCGACCTGTTTCGCCACGGTCGAGTAGGAGATTATATTCTCGCTTGAATCGAAGATGGTTACGGAATCAATGGCAAGTCCCTGAACCAGTCCGGTGACGATACGATCAAGATACTCAAACTGCTCAGGGTTGCTCAACGCAATCCGACCGTAACGGACGACAGCAGGAAGCACAAACCGTCTGAAGACCTGCTGGTTAAGATTTTCAGCAAGCAGCAGCGAATAATCCTCGCTCTGTTTCAGCATCACATCACGGGCATGATTGGAGATAACCCATGAAAGAAACAGTGTGAAAATAAGGAAAACACCAAGAGCTGAGAATGAAAAATACTTGACCAGCGTAAACGGCTGCAGGCCGGCATTTATCTGTTTCTGCTGGTGTGCGTCGTCGTTATCTGCTATTCCGGGTTTGTCTCCGGGATACTCATCAGTCATTACATACCCCGCACCGCCGGCAAACAGAGGTATCGCAGGCAATCGTTTCTTCGAACCTAAAGGCCTTGCAATACTCCTTCCACAGGTAGGAATCATCTATCGAATGGTCAATGATGTGCCAGGGCAAAGAGGTGTACTCATCATACTGCCTGACGGAAAACTGTTCAGCCGTCAGCCCCTGCTGTTTCAATGCCCGTCTCCAGGATATACCTGAAGCGGCCATATCTATCAAGAGTGAACCGATTCGCCTGTCACCTCGGGAAAGAATAGACTGGAACAGAACATGTTCGGGATTATCAAAACTCATGCGGATATTGGGGATACCCGCCAGAGCTTTCTTCAGCAACGTGATTTTTCTTCTCAGCTCCTTTACCACAGCTGTACTGCTGAGATTCCCCGTCACCTGCTCACTTATCCCGAACGGATGATATTGAAAGGGAGTCCAGGGTTTCGGGGCAAAGCTGTTCACTGAGACAAGAAGCTCGGTTAATCTGCCACGCTTTCTTCCAATCGGCCTTATAGCCTCCACGATTTTGCCGACAAGCTGAACAAACTCGTCCAGGTCACCATCGGTTTCAGTCGGCAGACCAACCATCAGATACAATTTCAATCTATAGAGCCCCGCTTCCACAAGCCGTGTGGCTGCATTGAGCAGATCGCTTTCACACAGACCCTTGTTGATGACTTTTCTCAATCGTTCAGAAGCCCCGTCAGGGGCAATGGCGACACTTTTAAGATCACTGTGCGCCAAGAGCGACAGCAGGTTGTCGGAGATTCGGTCGGCACGCAGGGATGAAAAAGATAAAGAGCACCCTTGTTGGCTGATCTGCTCGGCAATCGATTCAAGCGAGTCCTCCGAGGTCATTTCCGTACCGAGCAATCCCACTCGTTTTATCCGTTGCGGGCACTGTGCCAGGCTTTCAAGGACCGCCTCCCGGTCCCACAACCGTGACGGGCGATAGATAAAGCCGGCGGTACAGAAACGACAGCCACGGGAGCACCCCCTGCCAAGTTCCGTCAGGTAAAGGTCGGAAAACTCTGTATCCGGGGTGAGCAGTTCAGAGTGAGCTGCCCGATCCTTTGTCTCGAGAATCACTTTTTTGACACGCCTAGGCAGGCCGGATTCTACGCTATATCCATGAAAACAGTTGTTTTTGTCATACTCAGGCTGATAGAAACGGGGTGCGTAATAACCGTGCCTCTCACTGTTCAGGGTGAACAGCAGATCCCTGCGACTTTTCAGGCTTTTTTCTTTGCAGAGCAGATCAACCAGCGGCGGGAGCAACGGCTCGGCTTCACCCACGACAAAGAGATCGACCAGCGCGGCAAGCGGCTCCGGATTCATGAATGCTGCAACTCCACCACAGATCAGCAGCGGTGCTTTTCCGGAGATAGTATCCGGCCGCCGCCCGGCATACGGTTCAATACCTGCAGCCAGCAGCATCCGGGCGATATTGATATAATCGTGCTCAAAGCTGACGGAGATGAAAAGGATCGAAAAATCGCTCAGCGGTCTCGAGGACTCAATGGAGCGAAGCTCACTATTCCCCCGGTCCGGCAGGAATACCCGCTCACAGACAAGGCGATCATCCTCGTTAAGCAGATGATAGACTATCTGAAAGCCAAGGTTGGACATGCCAACCCGATAGGTGTTGGGGTAAAGCAGGCCAACCGCGAGGCGGCCGGTCCATTTTTTCAGGTAGGACCCAGTCTCCTGCTCACGGCGGGGCGTTCTTCTGTCGTGACCCTGAGCTGGAGGCGAGCTGTGGCGAAGTCTGCTTTTTTTCTTGCGGTCCAAAAAGTGGGGCCAGTAGTTAGTTTGCCTTTTTTCTCAGATATGTCGGAGTTTCGAGATAATCTTCATTCCAGCCGCCGTCCCTGCGTTCGCTGTCTTTATCGAGACCACGGCGCGAGGGTGCCAGATTGTCAAAGGCATCAAAATTTGAACCCGGCAGAGGGGTAACACGTTTCTGCGGGTTAGGGGGTGCCGGCTTCTCAGCTCTTGGATTCCGGACATCCGCATCCGGCTTTGGCTGCCTGTGGGGTAATTGATCTACCTGGGCAATCGTTTCCTGCCTGGCCCCCACATCGCCGACACCGGTGGCAATTACCGTGACGTGCAGTTCGTCGCCAAGTGAATCATCATAAAGAGCCCCGATGACGACCTTGGCATCATCATCTACTTTCGCCTGAATCAGGGCTGAAGCCTCCATGAACTCCGCCATGGTAAAACTCTCTTCGGTCGCCGAGATATTGATCAGCAGGCCGCGGGCGCCATCAATACCGACATCTTCAAGCAGCTGGTTATCGATCGCCCGCTTGGCCGCTTCGGTGGCCCTGTTTTCCCCGGCGGCTACACCGGAGCCCATCACTGCCGGGCCAACCTCTTTCATGACGGTGCGAAGGTCGGCAAAATCGGCATTTATCAGTCCGGGGACATTGATCAGATCAGTTATTCCCTTGACCGCCTGCAGCAGCACTGTATCTGCAAGGGAGAGCATGTCGGAGAGCCTTGAGGTCTTCTGCATCAGGCTTAAGAGCCGGTCATTGGGGACGGTAATAATAGTATCGGCGTACTGGTGCAGCTGTTTCCAGCCCAATTCGGCATTTTTCAGACGATGCTTTCCTTCGAAACTGAACGGCTTCGTTACAACTGCTACTGTCAACGCACCGATTTCCTTGCTTATTTTCGCAACCACCGGGGCAGCGCCGGTTCCAGTTCCACCACCGAGGCCGGCAGTGACAAAAACCATATCACTGCCCTTCAACGCCTCTTTTATGTCTTCAATCGACTCATGGGCCGACTGTGCGCCTGTTTCGGGATCGGCGCCGGCACCAAGACCTTTGGTTATGCTGGGGCCGATCTGCAGGCAGATGTCCGCTTTTGATTGATCGAGAGCCTGCCTGTCAGTGTTGGCTACAATGAACTGGACACCCTGGAGTCTGTTCGCCACCATGGTATTGATGGCGTTGCCGCCACCACCGCCGACACCGATGACCTTTACCGCTGCGACACCTTCCGACTCAGCCATTCTAAACGGCATTCCGATCTCCTTAAAATTCTTTTAATTCTCTATATTTAAGTCAGAGTAAAGATGTGTTGCATCCTTCCCTGAAACTATAGCACCTCAACCTTTCGGGATAAACAAAAAAGTCATTGCTACATCATTTTTTTAAACCATCCTTTCATTTTTTCAACGACTCCAACCTCGAGGTTCAGGTTGTTCTGCTGCTGATCTCTTCCATACATTACCAGCCCCACCCCGGTTGTGCAGCGGGGCGTGAATATATCGTCAACCCGACCGCCGACACCTGTCGGATAACCGATACGAACAGGCAGATCGAAAATCTGTTCGGCAAGATCAACGATGTTGGCAAGCAGTGCGGTACCGCCTGTCAGGACAATACCGCCGTTGATACGATTTTTCTGACCGGAGGCAACCAATTCGCGGTCAACCATTTCGAGGATCTCGATCATTCTTGCCTCGATGATATCGACCAGCACCTTCTGGGTAACACGCCTCGGTTCACGGTCGCCGACGGAAGGAACATCCACCACATGATTGGGTTTTATCACCGAAGACAACGCACTGCCGTAATCCTCTTTCAATCTCTCGGCCTCGGCAAGCGGTGTCCTGAGTCCTACCGACAGATCGTTGGTCAAATTGTGACCACCAAGACCGATTTCACTGGTGTGACGTATTGTTCCGTCACAGAAAACGGCAATATCGGTTGTACCACCGCCGATATCGACGAGCGAGACACCGAGATCCATTTCATCCTGTCCCAGTACCGCCTTGGCAGAGGCAATTGATTCCAGGACCAGGTCCGCAACTTCAAGTCCGGCCTTGTTGCAGCAGGTAACGAGATTGTGAACAGCGCCGATATCTGCAGTTACAATGTGAACATTTGTTGCCAGACGGACCCCTGTCATGCCCAGCGGGTTCTGGATACCAGTATGGTCATCAACCATGTACTCCTGGGGAAGGACGTGAATAACACGCTGGTTTTCTGATATTTTGACCGTTCTGGCCGCATTTATGACTTCCTGGATATCGGGCTGTTTAATCTCCCGCCCGTTGACTGCCAGAATACCGGGGCTGTTAAAGCCTTTTATATGATTTCCGGCAATTCCCACATAGACAGCATCGAGATCACAACCGGCGATGTCTTCGGCAATCTTTACTGCCTGTTTAATGGAGCTGACCGTACTCTCTATATTGACGACGATGCCCTTGCGCATGCCAAGAGATGGCGTCGTTCCGGCTCCGATGATGTCGATCCTGTCGTCAAAGACTTCCCCGACAACACAGCAGATCTTGGTTGTTCCGATATCGAGGCCGACGACCAGATCTCCACGCACAGCCTCTTTTAAACTTTCGACAGACTCTTTTTCCCCTCGATCAACTTCGTAATTCTCTTCCATCACCCACTCATCCTGATTCACTGTATCCGACAATTACCTTGTCATTGAGATAATCCATCCTGATATATGTCACTTGAGCTATCTCCATACCCTTCTTCCGTGGTTTATACAAGACCTCAAGCACCTTTCTGAGCCTGACATATTTTTTTCTCACATCACCGTTGCCGAAAAAGACAGGAAAGGGGTACTCCACCATGTAAAGGACCAGCCCTTCCTCCGGATCCACATGAATTTCCGAAACAGACTGTGCCGGCAGGTTCGGGTTGTTGGCCCTGATCAGTTCCAGAAAATCCAGAACTTCTTTAAAACGTTTTGTTCTCTGCTCCTGATCTGTAATGAGATCAAGGCCGGTAATGACCGGAAAATCGAAATCCATACCTGATTCAACCCTGACAAACGGCTCACCGTCCCGATCCATGTAGTGGAGCTCGGAAACTCCTTCAACTGTCTTGACGACAAGGGCTTCAGGTTCATATTCCAGGACCCGGATAACAGCTGTATCCGGCCACTGTCTGATGACATCTACATCTTTGACCCAGGACAGTCCGGTCTTAATCGCTGCCGAAACACGATCGGTGTCCAGGAACAGGAGGCTGGAATTAATCACGATACCGGAATTTCTCCGAACCTGTGCCGCCGATACCCGGCGACAGCCGCTGACATCAACGGCCGTTACACTGAAATAGTCCAGATCTGCCAGAAACGTTCTGAGCGTTTCGCTGCCACTGGATTTAATAAATAACCCGATGGCAAGCACCAGGCAAAAAGCGAGTAATAAGCGCTGCCGCCATTTGCCGGTCTTTGCGGACGGCTGAAACGGTTGATGACTCGATGTGGTTTTTCGTGCCCGGAAATTATTGATTTTGCGGAGCAGGTTCCTCTTTTCTTTCCCCTCGTACTTGTTCAGCCTGGCAAAACTGTCCCGTCCGCTGTCAATTCCCCCTTTGGTTTTCTGTGTTCTTGAAAACAAGCTGATGAGCAGATGCCTGAGACGTGTCATGATCATTTTAAAAAGTGCACCTCCGGTTCCAGATCGACACCGCTGTCTTTTTTTACCGCTTCCTGCACCCTGTGCATCAATTCAATCATATCACGAGCACAAGCGCATCCACGATTTACAAAAAAATTTGCATGTTTTTCAGATACCTCGGCATCCCCGACCTGCAACCCCTTGAGGCCGGCAGCTTCTATCAGCCTGCCGGCACTTGTACCGGCAGGATTCTTGAAAAAAGAGCCGGCATTTGCCATCCCCACAGGTTGATGCTCCCGGCGGCGACGGCGAAACTCCCTCATCGTTTCCTGAATCACCAGCGTCTCACCGCTGACAAGCTCCAGCTCTGCTCCGGTGATGACAAATCCACTCAACGAATGTTTCATATCATCTAAGCATCGATAGTCGAAGCGTAAATCTTTTCCGGCAACCGTGATACTTTTTTCTTTGTCGGCAAGAGTCAGTGCGAAGACGAGATTACCGATGGCGTCTCCCCAGGCGCCCGCATTCATCAGCACTGCACCGCCAAGAGTCCCTGGAATGCCCGCTGCAAACTCAAGGCCGCTCAGTCCCTGTTCGGCACTCCAGTCGGCAAGACGGGACAGACCCACCGCTGCACCGGCTTCGACCAAAACCCTGTCGCCGTGAGGACCATCTCTTCTGCTGCAGGATTTGAACCCCTCACCCAATACAATGATTACCCCCGGGAAACCATCATCGGCCGCCAGTACATTTGAACCACGCCCCAGTAGCCTCCAGAGGATACCGTGTTCACTGCAGAGAAAGAGAACTGCCTGCAGTTCCGTTGTATCGTTGATCGTGACCAGGGCAGCTGCAGGACCGCCGATTCTAAATGTTGTCCAGGCGGAAAGCGGCGCATCCCAGAGAACCGGGCTTTTCACCGCCTCGCTCAGACCCGCTTTAACAACAGTGCTCAATGGCATACTGTTATTCCTTCTCCTCCGCCAGCAGCGAAAGCAGTTCCTCGCCGGCCCTGACAATAGTGCCGGCACCCAGGCTCAGCACAAGATCACCGGGTTTAAGCATGGGCCACACCCTTGCGGCAAGCTCACGAAGATCCCCTATATAGATTGTATGCCGCTGGCCGTGCTGCTGAATCCTGTCTATTAAGTGCTCGCTGCTTACGCCCTCAATTGGCTCCTCGCTTGCCGCATAGATATCTGTCAGCACCAGGACGTCTGCCTGGTGAAAACAGGTCAGGAACTCTTTGAACAATGCTTTTGTCCTGCTGTAGCGGTGCGGCTGGAAAAGCACAACAAGACGTTTTTCCGGCCAGGCCCGCTTTATTGCCGAAAGGGTCGCCCGTATCTCTGTCGGGTGATGGCCGTAGTCATCGACAACCGTTATGCCTGAAATCGTCCCCTTGTGCTCCATTCTCCGCTGCACCCCGGCAAAACAAGACAAGGCATCAGCAATCACCTGGAAGGGAATCTCGAGTTCAAGTCCTACCCCGATGGTGGCCAGAGCATTGTAGACGTTGTGCATACCGGGTGGTGCCAGATTGATTTCTCCGAGCGTCTCCCCTTCGCACTTTACGATAAACCTGACCCGTCCCTGGTCAAAAGAAATCTGCTCCGCATGAAGATCAGCCTGTGCGGTCAACCCGTAGGTGATGATCCGTTTCTTTATTGCCGGCAGTATATCTGCGACATGCGGGTCATCGAGACAGATAATCGCTGCACCGTAAAAGGGGACCTTGTCGATAAACTCCAGGAACGTATTTTTTATATGATCTATGTCTCTATAGTAGTCAAGGTGCTCGAGATCGATGTTTGTTATCACCTCAAGAACTGGGGAAAGCTTCAGGAAGGAGCCGTCGCTTTCATCAGCTTCGGCAACCAGAAACTCACCCTGTCCGAGTTTGGCATTACCACCGAGACTGTCGACTTTTCCCCCGATCACAATTGTCGGGTCGAGTCCAGCCTGGGCCATCATCCAACTCACCATCGAAGATGTTGATGTTTTTCCGTGGCTGCCGGCAATGGCTATTCCAAATTTTTTCAGCCGCATCAGCTCCGCCAGCATCTCTGCCCGCATGATCACAGGAACACCCAGATCCTGCGCAGCAAGCACTTCTGGATTGTCAGCAGCTATTGCCGAAGAGGTGACAACGACATCGGCACCTCTCATCCACTGCCGCCGGTGACCGGCATAGACTGTACATCCTTGGCGGGTCAGGTTTTCGGTAATACGCGATTGACCAAGATCAGAACCCGAAACCTGATATCCGAGGTTTGCCAGGAGCTCTGCAATGCCGCTCATACCGATGCCGCCGATGCCGACAAAATGAATGTGTATGGTTTTTCTGTACATGCGACCCTATTTGCCCGCCATATCCTGAATAAGATCCACAATCCGGTCTGCAGCATCCGGCATGCCGAGCTTTTTCATATTTTCAGACATGAGTGTTAATGCTTTTTCGTCTGCAATAAGCGTTTTTATCTCCTTCCCCAGCCTATCTGCCGTCAATCCCTGTTGAGAAAGCATCAGTGCCCCTCCCTGCTCCACAAAGCGCTGCGCATTTTTTTCCTGGTGATTGTCGGCAGCGTGCGGGTAGGGAATGAGAATTGCCGGCTTGCCGACCACTGCCAGCTCGGCAAGTGTCGTCGCCCCTGCCCGCGAGACAACAAGATCGGCTTGCTGGTAACGTGTTGCCATGTCCTCAAAGAAGGCACATACCTCTACCCGCTGCTCATCAGCCCGATACCTGTCTTTGATCGTCTTCTCGTCTGCAGCACCTGTCTGGTGAACGATGTCGATCCCCATAAGTTCTTGATCTCCTGCCGAAAAGACCTCGACAACCAAATCATTAATGGCCCGCGCTCCCTGGCTGCCGCCGAGAACCAGAAGTGTTTTTCTGTCCCCGGTTTTTTTTTTATCCGCACCTGCTTCGATAATCCGGGCACGCACCGGATTCCCGGTTAACACGGTTTTTCCGGCCGGGAAAAATGCTTGACAATCGGGCAGAGACAGGCAGATTCTGTCAACAATCCTTCCGAGTTTTCTGTTTGCCAGGCCTGGAACTGAATTCTGTTCATGGATGACGGTCGGTTTTCCCAGCAGCCAGGCGGCGGCAACCACCGGCCCGGTGACATATCCGCCGACACCGCAGACAACATCAGGGCGAAACCTCAAAAGGTGATAGCAGGCTTCAGCAAAGGTCAGCGGCAGGATGGCGATGGCCTTGAGCAATGGCCAGAAGCGTTTGCCTTTCAAGCCGTAACTGTGGACGGCGGCGACGGCAAACCCGTAGCGCTCGAGATGTTTTCTGTCCAGCTTGCGCCTGGTACCGATAAACAGGACCCGACTGTCCGGCATCCTCGCACAAAGCCGCTGAGCCGTGGCTACAGCGGGAAAAAGGTGCCCGCCTGTTCCGCCGCCGGTAAGCATCAGCCTGAAAGGCCGCTTCAGGCTGTCAGCGGCCATTGTGCCCTCCCGTGTGCAATGCTTCATCCAGAAGATGCTGAACAGCTCCGGCAAACACCTTCCCACGGTGCTTATAATCATCGAACATATCAAAACTGGCACTTGCCGGAGAGAGCAGAACCGTATCTCCGCTGGAGGCCAGGGCTGATGCCGTGTGAACCGCCTCCTCCATGGTCGCGGCAAATTCAAATGGGACAAGATCTCCCAGGTCTCTGGACATGGCACGGGCGGTTTCTCCGATCAGCACCATATGTTTCACACAGTTTCGCACCGACTCTCTCAGCAGCTGGTAGTTATCTCCCTTGTCCTTGCCCCCGGCTATCAGAATGATATTGCTGCCAACCTGTTCAAGGCCGATATTCACTGCCCCGGTATTTGTCGCCTTGGAGTCATCAATGTAGATCACGCCATCAATCTCGGCAACAGTCTGCAGCCTGTGAGCACCCGGCTCAAAGGAGCGCAGCGTTTCAAGCCCAGCAGAATAGTCGCCAGCAAAGCTGCCGACAGCAAGGAGTGCCGCCGCGCTGTTCAGCGCTCCTGATCTTGTTGCCATACGGCTTTGGGAAAGATCGTACACACGCGGCCCCTTTGCTGTAAGAACTGTAATGCCGGGTCCTTTGATACATGCTGCATAATCACTGCTTTTGCCGAAAAAGAGAAACGAATCCCGTTTCGACAGATATTTGAACTGTCTGCACAGCCTGTCATCACCATTCATGACAGCACGACTGACGCCATCCCCGTGAAAAATTCTCATTTTTGCGGCAGCATATCGTTCAAGCGTTTTGTGACGATCGAGGTGATCGGGTGTTATATTCATCAATACTGCCACATCGGGCATAAACGAACCACAACGTTCAAGCTGGAAGCTGGACACCTCAAGCACGACGATATCGTACGCTTCCGGATGACGGAAATAGTCAAAAAGCGGTATTCCTATATTCCCGCCGACAAAAACTTTTCTGCCGGCAGCTCCCAGCAGGGCCGCAGCAAGTTCGGTAACCGTGGTCTTCCCATTGGTTCCGGTTATGGCAATGACAGGTGATTCAAATTTACCTGCGGCAAGGGCAAGCTCGCCAAGTACCGGAATACCCTGAGCCGATATCTCTTCCAGAACCGGGTGGTCAAAGCCGATACCCGGACTGACGATAACCATCTCGGCAGCACTCAGGAAGCGGCTGGAGTGAGCACCTCCTTCATAGCTGGCATTGCATTTTTCAAGCAGTTCCTGCTCACCTTGGCCCAGCTCCTCGTAAGGACGCCGGTCGGAAACAAACAACTCAGCACCGCGCCGGTTAAGATAGCACAATACGGCCTGTCCTGCCCTGCCGAACCCGACTAGGGCTACTTTCATACCGCGCCTGATTGTATAGATCCTGTTCATTACCGCAGTTTCAAAGTGGCCATGGCCAGAAAACCAAGGATAATTGAAACGATCCAGAAACGAACCACAACTTTCGTTTCATGCCAGCCTTTTTTCTCAAAGTGGTGATGGAAGGGAGCCATCAGAAAAATCCGCTTGCCTTTTGTCAGCTTAAAATAACCCACCTGCATGATTACCGACAACGCCTCCATCACAAAAATCCCGCCGACAATTGCCAGAAGAATCTCCTGCTTGATGATAATCGCAACTGCACCAAGCCCGCCGCCAAGGGCAAGAGATCCAACATCTCCCATGAACATCTGCGCCGGATAGGCATTAAACCAGAGAAACCCCAGACAGGCACCGACCATTGCGCCGCAGAACACCGACAACTCCCCGCTACCGGACACGTAGGATATCTGCAGGTAGTCTGCCATGACAATATTACCGGCCAGATAGGAAAAAACCAGATAGACGGCAGCTGAGACAACCGTCGGCCCTGTCGCCAGACCGTCAAGTCCGTCGGTAAGATTTACCGCATTGGATGCCCCGACAATAACCAGCATGGCGAAAACGATGTAAAACCAGCCCAGATCCGGCTGCAGATTCTTGAAAAACGGGACGCTGAGATGACCGTCAAAACCGGGATGAAGGATAACAAAGAGTCCGACAACAGCAGCACCGCTGAACTGGAGAAACAGTTTCCCCCGGGCACTCAGTCCTTCGCTGGATTTTCTGCTGATCTTGCGATAATCGTCAAGGCCCCCGATAAAACCAAAGAAAAAGGTAACAAACAAAAGGAGCCAGACGAGACTGTTGTCGAGGCGTGCCCAGCACAATGTCGACAGCAGTATGGAGGCGAGAATCAACAATCCGCCCATGGTCGGCACACCGGTTTTTGCCAGATGACTCGCCGGCCCGTCATCGCGGACAACCTGCCCGATCTGCATTTTCTGCATCATCCTGATAAACCAGGGCCCGATAATGATAATGATTAAAAAGGCGGTAATCGCACCACAGATGGACCTGAATGTTATATATCGAAATACATTGAAACCGATAAAGCTGGTGTGAAGTGGATAGAGAAGGTGGTAAAACATTGATGTCTCGAGAGTTAATTTATCAGCATGTTTTCAGCAGTTGATCGACGATGGTATCAAGCGCGAGGCCTCTTGATGCTTTGACAAGTATCCAGTCATCCGGATGTAACTCTGCAGTATGCAACAGCCCGGCCAGCCAGTCAACTACTCTCTGCTTGTCATCAAAAATTATAACCCTGTCGGCGTCCATGCCGCCGGCAATTGCCCCTTTGGCCATATGCCTGGAGAGCACGCCGTAGACCCCGAGATAGTCAAGGGATGAGCCCGCAGCGAGGCGGCCCATATCCTCGTGCAAGCGCTCTGTCTCTGCTCCCAGTTCGAGCATATCACCGAGAATAGCCACCCGGACAGTGGCCTGAACAGTCTTGATGGTGGCAAGAGCCGACGCCACCGATGCCGGGTTGGCGTTGTAGCTGTCGTTGAGGATATTGAGCCCCAGCGGAGTTCTCAACACTTCCATCCGCTTTGCAGACGAGGTAAAAGCCTCAAGTCCGTCAACAATTGCTGCAAAATCAATACCGGCAGAATAGGCGATCGCCGCCGCTGCACAACTGTTTGCACAATTGTGGAGTCCGGGCGAATTAAGCCTGACATCTGCTTTTTGCGATCCCACGTGCAGGACGAAAGACATCTTTCCCCGGTGATCAGCCTTCATGTCCGTTGCCCAGACATCAGGATTCTGTGCAACCCCAGGGGCAGAGACGGCATAGCTCACCGTCGGGTGCTGCGGGTAGGCTTTGCTCAAGGCAGTGATCCGTCCGTCATCGAGATTAACCACATGCACACAGCTCTTCCCGGAACCGGAAAACAGCTCCGCCTTGGCACGAGCCACATTTTCTATCGTGCCGAGTCCCTCGAGATGGGCAGCATGCACGTTGGTAATGCAGGCGATATCCGGATCAGCTATTTCAGTCAGCCTGCCGATTTCACCAGGCTGGTTCATGCCCATCTCCAGGATAATCGCCTCCTGCCCGACTGATGCCGGCAGGAGCGACAGTGGCAGACCGATAAGGTTGTTGTAGTTCCCAACCGTTTTCAGCACCCGGTTCGCCGGCCGGTCTGCCTGCTCCGGCCAGTGTTTCCCAAAAATCGAGGCTGTCATCTCTTTAACCGTTGTCTTTCCGCAGCTTCCGGTGATGCCGACAACACGCGGATTATTGATCATCTTCAGGGCCTGGCGGCGCCAGCCGGCAAGGTCTCCCAGGGCTTTCAGGGTGTCATCAACCTTTACACAGGCAACATCACCGGAAGAAACCGCTCTCTCCTCGTCAACAACCAGGCAGCCGGCTCCACGCTCAATGGCTTTGTCAATAAAATCATGTCCGTTAAACGACTCTCCACCAAGCGCCACAAAGATATCACCGGGATCGATTGACCTGCTGTCCGTCGATACCTGATTAAATGGCTGCCTGCTCCCGGAAGCCCTGATGAGGCCACCGGTGGCCTCAGCTACAAGCTCAACATCCCAGGCCAGGGAATGCTCCTGGGCGCTCAGGCGATCGTCAAAAAACGATTTGCCCGTACCTGTTACCTGGTAGGTCTCATGCCCTTTCCCGGCAATCAGGACAATATCTTCAGTCCCGCCATGAAACACCGCAGCGGCAATCGCCCGACTCCTGCCACCGATCTCCAGACAGCCCCGTTCGCCTTGCCTGCGGTGCCCAAGCCAGTTCAGGTCCCTGATCCGTTGCCGGCCGATCGCCTCACTGGCAATGATATCGTTTCGTATTCCGGCGGGGTCCTCTGTTCTCGGATTGTCATCGGTGATGATTGCCACATCGGCATAACGGGCGGCAATCTCACCCATCAACGGCCTTTTGCCACGATCCCGGTCACCCCCACAGCCGAACACACAGAACAGGGTCCGGTGGGGCAGGTCTGCGACCGTTGCCAGAACATTCTCCAGGGCATCGGGGGTATGCGCATAATCAACCAGAACAACCGGCATCTTTGCGTTTCTTACCGGCAGGAAAACACGCTCCATTCTTCCTGGAGCACCATGCGCCCCTGCCAGGTATCTGCAGATGTCGCCGGGTTCCTGGCCCAGCGCTCTCAGGGCCGCAACGCCGGCAAGCAGATTCTCACTGTTAAAGAGCCCGATCAGCGGGGATGTAACATCATATGCAGCACCGTCAGATTCAACAACAGTAAATGACATACCTGCTTTATCCATCTGCAGACCTGCACTCCTGTATTGAGCATCATCTGACTGCCCGCAACGTATTACCGCCAGCCCCAGTTCTTGACAGAGAAAGCGAAGTTTTTCCACCCAGCTCTTTTTCTGCACATTCACGGCGTCAGGCTCACAGAGGATAACACGGCCTCCAGTCACCATTTTTTCCCTGAACAGGAGACACTTTGCCTCGAAATAATCATCCATATCATGGTGATAATCCAGGTGGTCCTGACTGAGATTGGTAAATATCGCCAGCTCAAAGATTATCGGTCCCAGCCGTTTCTGTCTCAAGGCATGTGAGGAGACCTCCATCAGCACGTGCGTCACTCCGGCATCGGACATTTCTTCCAGAACACCATGAAGAACAAGCGGGTCCGGAGTTGTAAACGGTGCGGGATAGCTGACAAGCGTTCCGTCATCCCTGTAATAGCGATAGCTGACTGTTCCGATGACACCCACCCGAACGCCCGATTCGGCAAGGACATGCTCCATCAGATAGGAAACGGTTGTTTTGCCGTTGGTGCCGGTAACGGCGATCATCGTCAGTCGCTCGGCAGGGCTGCCATAAAAGTGTGCAGCAATGTCTCCCAGTACTTCCCGGGTATCATTGACCGCTATTACCACACAGTCTTTCAGCTCCCCGACAGCACTATCGGACTTCTTCTCCAGATTGATGACAACGGCGGCAGCACCTGCGGCAGCTGCCTGGGTGATATAATCATGACCGTCGTCCTTGCCGCCGGCAACGGCAATGAATAAAGAGCCCGGCACCACCTCCCGTGAATCTGCGCAGACGGAATCGATACGTATTGACGATGTTGTGCCGGAACAGAGACAGAAACTGGTATCTCCCATCAGCTTTTCAAGCAGGATAGCGG
This sequence comes from Desulfocapsaceae bacterium, assembly GCA_963675545.2. Classification (GTDB taxonomy): domain Bacteria; phylum Desulfobacterota; class Desulfobulbia; order Desulfobulbales; family Desulfocapsaceae; genus MADRE3. Next base: position 3,286,797 of record CAXXRX010000002.1, on the reverse strand, counting down.
TTTGCTTTCTTGTCTTCATGTCATTTCAATCAAGCTGAGTTGTTCTGTTGAGCGACGCTGTCTACTTGTCTGTTGCCCCTTTTGAATGACCGGCATCCTCGACCTCGTCCTGCTCAAGGTTAAGGACCACACGGCTGCCAGATACCAGTGCGGCACCGGCGGGAGGCTCGTGACTCACCACCCGTCCCGTGCCGTTAATTTTGACTTCAACGCCGCTATTCTGCAGAAAACGCAGGCTTTTCCTCAGGCTCATGCCGACCAGATCAGGCATTTTGGAAATCAAAACGTCTGGTTTTGCTTCCACCTGATCGGGATGAGCGGATGACTCAAGGATAAGGCTCTCTGCAACACTGAAGTTTTTCTCTTCCTGTTCCTTCGGCTTCATCATGTCGGCAAGGTTTTTCATCACCTTCTGGCGTGCCGCAACGGGAGCAATGAGCCTCGAAATTTCGCTCACCGGCTGTTCATCATATTGCCCGGGCACGTCATAACCTGGCCTGCTGCTGACAACCATAAGGATCAATTCGGTATCCGGCATCGGGATCAGCGCGGAGGAAACACCATGCCGGTTGAACTCCAGCAGGCCGTTGCGGCGCACATACGAATAACTGTTCCCCTCTAGAATTACCGAGTTCAGGCTCTCTGCTTTTCCGGCAGCCGCCAGAAGATGTTCTATCTCCTCCGGGACACCCTCCTGGAACTGAATAGTGGTACCTGCCGGTTCCAGGTCTTCGAGCAGGTATTCACTCTGGTTCCGGCGGAGCACATAGCGATCAGACACGTGCAGCACTATCTTCTTGGTGTCGGCTACGCACCGGGACAGGGCCGTCATCATCTGCAGCGGAGTAAGCATTGCCGGCACCGTTTCAAAATCACGGTGCCCCGTTCCCGTCATATCAAAGGCAACGCGGTCGGATTGAACGGCAGCAGTACTGATAAAGTCATAGGCCTCCTTCCTGGCTATACCCAGTTTTTCCCAAAGCTGGAGCTGAACACCCAGCTTGCGCTTCTCCGCGGCAATGCTCCAGGGCAGTGTAGTACTTGATTCCTGACTCTCCAGCAAGGAAATGTCACGCAGGATCTGTTTAAACGCGGCAGGCACTGCAAATGGTTGATTGAGGATGTCGGAAAAAACAGACTCCGGGTACGTGTGAAATCGATTCGGATCGAAAGAAGGTGTCTGCGCATAACCGACGATTGCTCCGGTCGTCGCTTCAACGGCGATTGCCCCCATGGCAAGGCCCGCATTATCTCCTGAGTATTCGGCCAGATATTGATCCAGCAAATCCTGAATCTTTAAATCAAGTGTCAGGATGAGGTGCCTGCCGTCGACTCCCGGGACGCTGTCAGAAACCTTGTCCAGGGCTTCAATTTTGCCTGGGTTTACTCGATGTGCGGCCTGAAGCTGATTGAGATAAAATTCAATCCCTGAGAGTCCGGTGTCATTTTCGACAAAACCCAGCAGGTGCGCAGCTGATTCTTTACGGGGATGATAGCGGACATACTCTTTATGAAGGAAAATCCCGGGTAACTGAAGTTTCCTGATTTCCTCTTCCTGCTGCTGACTGATATCCCGAGCCAGCCAAAGCCTCAAACCGCTGCCACTGAGGAGCTGCTGTATGGTTGCTTCCTGCTCATCCAGTATCGATGAAAGCGGCGTGGAGATCTCATCAGGTGATTTTATTTCCCGTATGTTTGCATACACCGAAACCCGCTCATAGGATACGGCCAGTTCCTTGTAATTCCTGTCGTAAACAGTGCCTCGGATGAGATCCCGGTTGACAGGTGTCCGCCACTGCCTGAAAGCCCAGGACCCGACAAGCTGTTCAAGCAGGTCGGGGCGATGATACGCTGAATACCAGAAGGCTCCGCCGACACCTGCGACAACAAAGAAGATGAACAACAGAAGCCACCGTCCTTTTCCTTCCCGGGTGCGTAGACGGGACCGCTGGGCCATGTTAACCGTTTATCTGATCTTGTAAACCTGCCCCTCTTCAGGGACGTAAAGAGCTAACGCTTCCTGCGCCTGGGAATGGATGTTTTTAGCCGACATCAATTGGGCCCGCTCGGCAAGCAGCGTGATCTGCTCATTTCTGATCGCGTGAAGGTCAGCCTCCACAGCCTTTATCGAGGCACCGGCCCGGTTGCTGAGGCTACCTGTCCAGAGTGCTGAACAGCAGACAGCCACCAATACCAGGCACGATACCTTGGCAACAGCAAGCCAGAGCATCTTTCCACCCGGGAGATCGGTAACCCTTCTCCGGCGGAGCTGCTGCCTGATTTCAAACCCTGTTGTCTGCTGCGCAGTAAAGTGTATCTGGTTGTGAAAATTCATAAATCCTCCCTGGTGCTAGGCAAGACGCTCTGCGACACGCAGTCTGGCACTCCGTGATCGCGGATTCGCATTAATTTCATGATCCGACGGCATGATCGGTTTTCTGGTAATCACTGATAACTGCTCACTTGCTGCAAACTTCCTCTTCACAACCCGGTCTTCAAGAGAGTGAAAGCAGATGACGCAAAGCCTGCCTCCTGTAACCAGATGATCGGGCGCTTTTTCCAGTATCACCGCGAGATTTGTGAGCTCTTCATTTACGGCAATCCGCAGGGCCTGAAATACTCTGGTTGCCACATGGATCCTGGGTGGGTGAAATCTCCTCGGGATTGCCCTGCTCACAAGCTCTGCGAGCTGACCGGACGTCCTGATTTCTCCCCGCTGCCGCTCATCTATCAGGCGTGCTGCAATTCTTCGGGCCTGCTTTTCTTCACCGTAGTAGTAGAAAATATCGGCAAGCTCTTTTTCAGAGGCACTGCTCAGGATCGTCTGTGCTGTTTTCTCCCGCCTCTGGTCCATTCTCATGTCAAGGGGCTCATCTTTTTGAAAACTGAAGCCGCGCTCTCCGATGTCAAGCTGCAGAGAGGAGAGCCCGACATCGATCAGAATTCCGTCAACCCGTTCATACCCGCATTCTGCCAATCCACTGTCTATCTCTTTGAAATTACGCCTGACAACCGTCAATCGGTCTTTGAACTCGCCACTATTTTCCCAACACCGTGCTATCGCCTGTTCATCCCACTCAAAAGCAACAACGCGTCCCTCAGGAGCAGAGCGCTTGAGGATCTCACGGGTGTGCCCTCCAAGCCCGAGCGTGCCGTCCATGTAGACTCCACCACTGGCAACCCGCAGCATGTCAACAGCTTCTTCAAGCAGAACAGGACGATGGATTTCCCGGCGCGATTCTCTCACCGCTAGTAAATTCCAAGCTTAGCGAGACTTGATCCGTATTGAGCGAGATTCTCCCGTGTCTTGTCAGACTCGATTACCCAGGCCTTCTGGTTCCATATTTCAACGAACTCAAGCATTCCGTTCAAGACCACATCTCTGGCGATGCCCGCCTCTGAGCGCAGGAATGCAGGAATCAGTAAGCGCCCCTGTTTGTCCAGGCTGCACTCGCTGACCCCAGAAACAACATGGCGGATAAAACCTGCCAGGTTGGGCTCCTCACGGCCCTTGGTAAGCAGCTTGTCTTCAAATATCTGCCACTCCGATGCAGGAAAAACGCGCAGATGCTCACCCCAGGAGGTAACCATCAGCATCTCGGATCCATAGTGCTGCAGAACATCCTTGAACCTGCTGGGAAAGTTCAACCGCCCCTTCGGATCAAGTGCATGCTCCGACCTGCCACGAAACCGGCTTTTTATCGCATCCTGTTTAGACATGACTGTGCAGACGCTGCTCCAGTGTTACCCGCTTTATATCCACTTTACTCCACTCTCTATCTTTTTATACTAACGGCGAGCACAAAGTCAAGAAAAAATCACGTAGATTCAGCATAATAAGAGAATTACACAATTCTTCGAAACGTACAACATATTGTGCACGCCCAAACAAGAACCACAATACAGTGTGGAAGAATCGCTAATAGCCTGCATTAACGACAATCGTAATAAATGATATTTTTAATTTATATTACAGATACATAATGGAATATTACTAGAATATTACGGAAAAACGAATAGAAATGCTAACGCGGTGTCAGCTAACCATGGTGGTTTTTTGTGGTCACCAAGAACCTGAGGAATGCTTACAGAAATTGTGAATTTCCGTGAGAGGCGGCACAGGCAGGAAACACAGAAACACGGAGAATGACCAAAGAAGATGTCAGGCGCGGCGTACTCCTCCGCGCAACACCCGGCAGGTTAGAAAAACTCAGAGATCACCCTGGTCAAAAAGGCTCGGCTGGGAACTGCTGGAAATTTTGATTTTCCGGTCAAAATGTTTAAAGGCATTGGCGGTTGCGACACGGCCGCGGGGAGTGCGGGCCAGAAAACCGGACTGGATCAGGAACGGTTCGTAAACGTCCTCCAGTGTGTTTTTTTCCTCGCAAACGACGGTGGCCAGGGTTTCCAGCCCGATCGGGCCACCCTCAAACTTGTCGATAATGGTCAGCATAATACGCCTGTCCATCTCGTCCAGGCCGAACCTGTCCACATTCAAAAGATTCAGGGCACCGTCGGCTACCTGTCTGGTGACAATCTGATGATCACCGACTTCAGCATAATCACGGACCCGCCGCAGCAGCCTGTTGGCAATCCGCGGCGTACCCCGGGACCGGCGCCCGAGCTCCAGGGCACCACTGTCATCGATCTTCATTCCCAGGATCTTTGCCGAGCGCTGGACAATCGTGACCAGCTCTTCGGGGGAGTAGAACTCAAGCCTCAAAATGACACCAAAGCGGTCGCGCAGCGGAGGGGTCAGCAGGCCGGTTCTCGTCGTTGCGCCAACCAGCGTAAAACGGGGCAGATCCATTTTCACCGATCGGGCGCCGGGGCCCTGACCGATGATCAGATCCAGCTGATAATCCTCCATCGCCGGATAAAGAATTTCCTCAACCGCATGATTCAGGCGATGAATTTCATCAATGAAGAGCACATCACCTTCCTGGAGGCTGGTGAGAATAGCCGCCAGGTCACCCTGCCGCTCAATGACCGGACCGGATGTCACCTTTATGCCGGATCCCATCTCGTTGGCAATAATGTAGGAAAGCGTCGTTTTGCCGAGTCCCGGAAAACCATGAAACAATACGTGATCAAGCGGTTCGCCGCGCTTGAGCGCCGCCCTGATGAAAACATCGAGACTCTTACGTACCTGTTCCTGGCCGATATACTCGCCAAGGCTTCTTGGCCTCAGGGAATTATCATTGACAGGGTCTTTGCCGATGGGGGTCGGGTCGGTTATCCGCCCCTCTTCAAACAGTTCTTCCTCAAAATTCATGCCAGCGCCCTCAGACATTCCCTGAGCAGGGCTTCTACAGAGAGTTCATAAAAAGACTGCTCACCCAGCTGTTTCTTCACGGCTGAAAGAGCCTGTCTGCCGACCGGATCGGGGTAGCCGAGGTTTCTCAGTGCCGACAGCGCATCAAGCACCGATGAAGATGATCCGGGTATCGTCACGCCGGCCTCAGCTTGAGCCAGGCCCGCCCCGCTTTCCAGGTGTCCGAGCTTGTCCTTGAGATCGACACAGATGCGTTCAGCTGTTTTCTTGCCGACCCCCGGAAGCGACGTCAACCGTTTGAAGTCGTTGGTGCCGATTGCCTGGCAGAGATCGGCCACCCGCATTCCCGAGAGAATCGCCAGCCCCTGCTTGGGGCCGACACCTGAAACCGAAGTCAACGTCAGGTACATTTCTTTTTCATCCTCATCAAGAAAACCGTACAGGACAATGGCATCTTCACGGACATGGGTATGGATAAACAGAAAGGTATCTTCCTCCTTGTCGGGAAGGCGGGAGATTGTCTCCGCCGTCACCTGGACCTCATAGCCGACACCTGCCACATCAATGATGGCACGGTTGCTTCCCTTCAGCAGGACTTTTCCGGATAACGCTGCGATCATTCATTACACCTTCTTTAGAGACGAAACTGGTTGGCATGACAGATCGCCACAGCCAGGGCGTCGGCAGCATCGCTGCTGGGCGACCCGCTCAGGCCGAGAAGAATCCGTATCATATGCTGTACCTGCTGTTTTGACGCCTGGCCATAGCCGACCACAGCCTGCTTGACCACTCTCGGGCTGTAGTCGTATACGGCAAGATCATTCTGCATTGCCGCCACGACTGCCGCCCCGCGAGCCTGTCCCAGTTTCAGGGCGGACCTGGGGTTGGTCGCCAGGAAGACATCTTCAACGGCGGCGACATCGGGCTGATGCACCTGGATAACCTCGTTTATACCATCAAATATCTGGTTGATCCGTTGAGAAAAAGGCAGGTCGGCGGTTGTCTTTATAATTCCGCAGGAAATAAACCGTATCTGCCCTGAAGCCGAACTCACCACACCGTAGCCGGTAATCCGGGAGCCAGGATCAATGCCGATAATGCGTTCCATGGTTGTCGACCGTCTCCGGCATTTTTGCCCCTGAAAACAGATTCAGGACAGTTTCTCCATCAATTCGGCATTGATGTCGAAATTGGCATGCACTTTCTGCACATCATCGTGATCTTCAAGATTCTCCAATAACTTCAGCAACGCTACGGCAATATTTTCCTCGACAATTTCAATCGTGTTCTGGGGGATCATTGAAATTGAGGCTTCAACAAATTCGACGCCCTGCTCTTCCAGGGAGTCACGGACATCATTGAATTCATCAACCCCGACCAGGACCTGAAACTCGTTCTCGTCCTCAACAACATCTTCGGCTCCGGCCTCGATGGCCTTGTCCATCAGGTCCTCTTCGGAGATTATCGTTTTATCGACTAAAATCAGCCCCTTTTTATCAAACATCCAGGCGACACAGCCGTTTTCACCCAGGTTACCATTGCTCTTCGAGAAGAAATGCCGGACATCGGCGACGGTCCTGTTGCGGTTATCCGTCATGCATTCCACCAGCACGGCAACACCGCCCGGGCCGTATCCCTCGTAAAGTATCTCTTCATAGCTTTCACCATCAACACCACCCGTTCCCTTGGCGATTGCCCTGGCGATATTATCCTTCGGCATGTTCTCCGCCTTGGCTGCAGCGATGGCACTTCTGAGCCGCGGGTTACCCTCGGGGTCACCGCCGCCCTGCCGGGCTGCAACGGTAATCTCTTTTATCAATTTGGTAAAAATCTGTCCTCTTTTCGCATCAATTGCACCCTTCTTGCGCTTGATGGTCGACCATTTGGAATGTCCTGACATAAAGGTTCCTATTTATTATGTTTCTCGTTTAAGTAAGAAAATCAGCTGACAACATCAGATTACATCCTTTATCTTCTCATACCCCATACCGAGCACAAAGACTTCCCGGCTTTCTTTTCGGGAACTCTCAGGCTTAATGATCCTGACCGTTGCAAACCTCTCTTTCATTTCGGAAACAAAAGGAGGCAGGTCTTCACCCTGAAAAACCTTGCAGAGGTAATTGCCTTTTTCGTGCAAAAGCGTCTCGGCCAGTTTGAGTGTGTGCTCCACCAGGCGCATTGATTTCTGGTGATCAGCCCACCTGTTCCCTGTGGTCTTCGGGGCAAGGTCTGAAATCATTACCTTGAACGCGGGGCGAATTTTCCGGACCAGGGGAATCAATTCCGCCTCCATGATATCCTGGCAGAACCAGTGTATAACAGCACCGTTTGAACGCGGTTCACGTTCGGCTTCCTGAAGATCGACGCCGACAACAATCCCCTTGGGCCCGACAATCTCAGAGGCGTAAAGCGACCAGCTGCCCGGAAAACAGCCCAGATCAAGGACACTGTCTCCGCTTCTGAGCAGCTTGTGTTTTCTCTGGATTTCCTCGAGCTTATAAACGGATCGAGCCGGATACTTTTCTTTCTTGGCCTTCCGGTAATAATAATCCTGAACTTTACGCACTCTTTATTCCATCTACTCTTCTAAATCAAGGCGAAACGGCTCGCAACACCGGTCACCGTTCTCCGGAATGTTCGTCTCGTTCCATCAGAAAACCGCGCACCCATTCAAGCGCGCCTTCACGGTCGGTCACCGTGCCCTCAATAACTGCCATGTCCAGCGTCTCCAATATTTCCCTGAACACCGGGCCAGGCGCGATGCCTAATGTATCAGCCAGATCATGGCCGGTCAACAGTTTCGGTCCGCTCAGGACCGGAAGAAGTTTTTCCCTGTTAAGTGTTTCCAGGCGATCAAAAAGACAGGCCAGTTCCTCCTCGATGGAATCAACTTTGTCTTCTCCCTGCCCGGCCATGCTGTCAGCCATCGCAACAAGGAACAGACCGGCGAGGTCATCGCCTGCCTTGCGGCAGATTTTCATCTGGGCACGCTGGCTGAGGTGGCCTTCTTCGCGCAGCGTATTGCCGAGATGAAATGGATGCATGTGCATCGCAATCAGCCTGACCACACGCTCCCTGTCCGCCCTGCTCCACCTGAGACGCTCGGCAAATTCCTTGAACCTGAGCGCCCCCTTTTCGTCATGGCCGTAGAAAGTGATGCGATCATCCTTATCGGTCAGGATATCTCTGCTCTCAGGTTTGCCGACATCATGAAAAAGCGCCGCCCACTTTACCGCGGCACGACGGCCGTTATCAGCCAGGTAAGATGAAACAGCCCGACGGTTTTCAGGGAAGAATTCTTCAGGGGCGGAAATTATCCTTTCAATACAGTCAAGGGCAAACAGGTTGTGCTGGAGCACGTCAAGGTGGTGAAATGCGGGCTGACTGACACCATCACCTTCCGAGAGTTCCGGCGCTATCCATTCAACCAGACCAGCCGCGTGCATCGCGGCAAAAGCCGGGTATGCCCGGGGACTCAACATTATCTGCTCAAGCTCATAGCGTATTCTCTCTGCAGCACTCAGACCGATGAGATTGGCTTTTGCGCTGATAGATGCCAACGTCTCCGGCACAATTTCAAAACCGAGCAGGGCAGCAAAACGAAACGCCCTCAGCAGGCGCAGCGGGTCGTCGGAGAAAGCACCGGGGCAAGCCCTGATGAGTTTTCTTTGCAGATCCTCAATGCCGTTCATTGGATCAATGATCTCTATCTCCTGTCTGCCAGTGAATATTTCCTGGAAATCCGCACTCAAGGCGTTTACCGTAAAATCACGCCGCGAAAGATCTTCCCGGATGGTAGCACTTCCTCCCCTGAATCCCGAGACATCAACACTCAAGCCATCAAGTACCAGCCGGCAGGTATCGTCATGGCGGGTTCCAAGCGGTACGATTGTACCGCTTCCGTAGCGACTTTTTGCCTCCCGGAGAAACTCCTCCGCATCATAACTGATGGTAAAATCAAGATCCTTCGGAGATGTTCCCAGCAACCAGTCGCGCAGCGCACCCCCGGAAATATAAAGCGAGACCGACCGGCTTTCCGCAGTCTCAAGAAGTGTTTGCAGGAGATCACCTGGATAGTCCGCCAATCGCTCAAATATAGTGTCTGCCGATACCATCGCTTCTCTTTTCGAACTCGTAAAAAGTCAAACTTCTAGATGGCTAAGTAAAAAGCTTCATATGTTGACTATCTGTTCCAGTACCTTTATAAGTCTTTCCTGGATCCGGTCACTGTACCATATCTATTATCGACACACACCATTATCCATAAACGCAGCATCAGGACCCTGGTCAAGAAAATTTCTGCCCGAATGACAACTGCAGACGCTTCAACACCACCATTTATCTACATGGCACCCCTGCGGGGCATCACCGACGCCCTGTTCCGGCGGGTATACTCCAGCCATTTCAGCGGCATCGACGCAGCGGTTGCCCCATTTATCAACCCGCAGCACAAATCACGGCTTACCGACAAACTCCTTGCCGATGTCCTGCCGGAGACAGGCGTCCCTCGGCTGATCCCCCAGCAGCTCAACAGCAATGGTGACGATTTTCTGGCGGTTGCCGAGCGTCTCTGGGATCTCGGTTACACTGAAATCAACTGGAATCTCGGCTGTCCGGTCCCCATGGTCGCCAGAAAAAAAAGAGGCTCGGGTCTCATGCCGTTTCCCGACGAGATCGTCGCTTTTCTTGACCATGTCATTCCCCGGATGAAATCACGACTCTCGTTGAAAATGAGACTCGGTTATCACGATCACCGGGAATCGCTGGAACTGCTCCCGCGCCTTGACTGTTACCCGCTTTCAGAGATCATTATCCATGCCCGTCTGGGCAGGCAGCTGTATCGCGGCACAACGGACCCTCAGAGATTTATTCAGTGCCGCCAGATCTCCGGGCACCGGCTTGTCTATAACGGTGATATTAATACAGTCTCGGACCACCAGGAGTTGCGCGACCAGGTAAAAATCGACCGCTGGATGATCGGCAGGGGGCTGCTCGCCGACCCGTTTCTCCCCTCCGCTATCAAGGGCGCGCATATTACAGCCCGGCAAAAATCCCTGAAACTGCAGCGCTTCCATGATGAGTTATTCCATGCCATGAAAGAAAAGCTCGACGGACCGGGGCATCTTCTGGGAAGGATGAAGCAGATCTGGATCTATTTTATCAGTTCGTTCCCGGAAAAGAAAAACGCCCTGAAAAAAATTACCAAGGCGTCGACTGAAGCAAACTATCTGGCCGCTGTAAACGCGGTGTTTTCAGCGCACAATCCTAGATGAACCACGAGCTGAATAGCTCATCGGCAACCGGCTCAACTGCAATTTCATGACACGTATGAGCCTCATCGACAAGCACCGTTCCTCCACAGACCAGATCATTCACCTTTTTTGCATAGCGAACAACGAGCCCGGCAGCAACAGCGACATCGGCATCTCGTGCGGCCTGTGACGGATACATTTCTTCTGCCCGACGCAGCAGCGCAGTCGGTCCCGGCCGCTCCTCAATATCGAAGCGAATGTCGCCACTCTCGCGCAACTCATCAATCTTCAGGTTCTCTTTCTCATCCCGGCCAAGTATCAACCACCCGCCACCGGGCAGCACAAACTGCCGGCCGACCAGCAGCAGCAGGATATCAGTGACCGTCATGCGGGCCTGATCGATTACAAAGGAGCCGGAATAGATCAGTGAGATCCTCCGGCTGAGGATCGGGTCGGCAAGGATACAGCCGCCAGCGGGAGCCGGAAAATCAGTTATACCGTACGATTTTGCCAGGGCAATCTGCCGGGAGCGCCCGCGGCCGCTAAAATCAAGCAGTCTCCGGCGGTCCACAAGCCCCGAGCGTTCCGCCTCGGTCTCGTTCAGCAGTTTGGCACTGAGCGGCCGCAGCAGAACCGTCTTGTTCCCTGAATCACGTTCGATGACGTTAAGGGTGTCACGCCGCTGGGACATCGGCCGCTGTCCGAGAACTTCTCCGGTAATAAGAAATGACGCGCCCAGCTCTTCCAGCATGGTCCGTGCCCTGCTCAGCATGAAGATCTTGCAGTCGATGCACGGGTTGAAATATTTTCCAAACCCGTGCGAGGGATTCCTCAACAGCTGCAGATACTCATCACTGATATCAACGACCCTGACATTGATGCCGTATTTCTGCGCTGTTTCCTGCCGATACTTATCGGGGTCCCGCAAAATGTCATAGCCAAAGAACGGGGTTATAAATTTTACGGCAATAACTTCAACCCCCTGTTCCATTACCAGGCGGGTTGCACAGATCGAGTCCAGCCCGCCGGAAAACAGGCTGAGCGCCCGTGTACCGCTCATGCTGCCTCCCTCCCCTTGCTCAACAGTTCCGAGGCCCAGGCTTCGGTCTGCCGGGTCGGCGAAGAACCGGCCAGCATGCGTGCCAGCTCGGTAACTCGAGCGTCTTCGGAAAGTACCGCAACAGTGGACTGAGTTCGGCCGTCTACAACTGTTTTTTCCACTTTCAAATGTTCGGTGCCGCGGGCAGCTATCTGGGGGAGATGGGTAATGCATATCACCTGGTGATGATCGGCAAGCTCCCGTATTTTCCTGGCAACAGCCTCCGCAGCCTCTCCGCCGATACCCGCATCAACTTCATCAAAGATTACCGTTTCAACCATGTCCTTCCTGGCCAGCAAACATTTCATGGCCAGCATGAGCCTCGACAGCTCGCCTCCGGAGGCAATTTTTGCAAGCGGTCGAAGCGGCTCTCCGGGGTTGGCACCGAAAAAGAATTCCAGGCGGTCAAACCCGTTTGACCGTAAATCTTCGGGGCGCTGCCCATTGTCTTCAAATTGCACGGCTATCGTTGCCCTGTCAAAAGCCAGCGTGGACAGTTCTGCAGCCATGGCATCTTCGAGGTGTTGGGCTGTTATTTTACGTTCCAGGCTCAGCAGGGCTGCGACCTCCATCAGCCTGTTCAGGAGCTCCGTGGTCCTTCGCTGCTGCTGAGCTATCTCCCGGTCAAGGTTTTCGATCTGCTCGAGTTCCCGCTCGGCATGTTCGGCAAACTCGAGGATGTCGGCAATTGATTCACCGTACTTTCGTTTCAGCGTCTGTATTTCGTCAAGTCTCTCATTGATCATTTCCAGCCGGAACGGATCGTTTTCAAGGCCTTCGGCATACACACGCAGACGGGAACTGAAATCTTCTGCGAGATAGGAGTATTCACTGAAATCTTCTGTAAGGGCAGATATCCCGGGATCCAGCGCCGCCAGCTGCTCCATCATCTTCCTGACCTGGCTCAGATCATCTACGATTGTCGTTGTCAGCAACCCCAGGCTTTCCCTGCTCAGTTTTATCAGCGAGTCGGCATTCTTCAGCAGCATCCGCTCCCTGACAAGTTCCTCGTCTTCGCCGACAGCAGGAGCGGCTGCCCTGATCTCCTTGAGCTGATAGCTCAGGAAATCAAAGCGCTGTTCCCGCTCTCGTTCCTGCCGGCGAAGCCCGGAAAGGACCTGCTGTGCCTGCTGCCAGCCTTCGAACAGGTGTTGCACCTGGCCGCGCTTCGGCCAATGATCCCCAAGTGTATCAAGAAAATCCAGATGCAACTGCGGCTGAAGCAGCAGCTGGTGATCATGCTGGCTGGCAATGGTAATCAAATAACAACCGATGTCAGCGACAAACCTTGCAGTTGCCAGCGATCCGTTTATATAGAGCCTGCTCCGCCCGTTGCGGCTGATGACGCGCTTTATGATGATTGTACTTTCACCTTCGAACCCACCGGATTCAAGCAGCTCCCGTATCTGCCGACAGCTTTCATCCACCTCGAAGAGGGCTTCCACCGTACAGTTTTCCTCACCGGCCCGGATCCAGTCTGCCGACGCCCTGCGCCCGGTGAGCAAACCGATCGCGCGAAGCATGATGGATTTCCCCGCTCCGGTTTCGCCGGTCATAACCACAAGAGCCGTTTCACCCTGCCGCTGAAAACTCAGTTCAGCAGAATCAATCAGCGCCAGATTTTCTATTTTCAGTTCACAAAGCATTTCTTTTTCGCATCGTCGGCACGTATATTTCTTGACCTTCTTTCTTGACGGGCACCTAAAAGGTAAGTATCGTGATTTTGGTAGTCATTGCTGCCTCAACGTAACAACCTCTTTTATGAAGCCGGATTTCAAAGAGGTTTATCCTGCCATGAAATCATGAAAAAAACCACAGATACCGTTGATCTCAGTGCAAGCCTCGAAGATTATATTGAAGCAATATACCATATTGTTGAAGAAAAACTCGTTGCCAGAAGCAAGGATATCGCCACCCGCCTGAACGTCAGCCGTGCATCTGTTACAGAGGCCTTACGGGCCCTTGCCAAAAAAGAACTGATCAATTATGCCCCCTATGAAGCAATAACGATGACGGAGCAGGGGCGAACGATTGCAGAAGATGTAATTTTCCGGCACAACTCGCTGAAACGGTTTTTTACTGAAGTCCTTGTCATTAGTGAGACGACCGCGGAAGAAGCGGCGTGCAAAATTGAACACAGTGCACCGCCTGAAGTAATCGCCCAGATGATCGGATTCATGAAATTTCTCCAGGTCTGCCCCCGCGGCGGCAACGAACTTCTTGAAGGATTTGCCGCCTTCTGCAAAAAAGGTGCTCGAAATGCAGACTGCGCCGATTGTCTTTCTTCCTGCATAGACGATGCCGCCGGCAAACACTGAGAGCTTAGTCATCAAGCCTGCCGATGAGCGCGGCAATCTCGCCCTGTTCGGGAAAACGGTTAAGCCTGCGTTTTGAAAAAAGTAAGCTGTTTTCTACCGTAACCTCGAAGACACCGCCTGATCCTGCCACGAGTTCCACCATGGCACCATAGCGTTTAACCAATTCCTCTCCCAGACTGGAAGCACGGGGTTCATAATTTCAGACAGCACAATATTCAATAACAATTTTCATAAAAAAGGCCCCTCCTCATTTTCGTGACAACCATATTCTCTTCTCGATACCCGCATAAATAGTATAATGAAGTTGAGTGTAAAATCCAGCCTCAAAGCACCATCTCAATATTGATTATGTTCTGTAATGTGACTATGTTTGTTGAAATTAAACGAGCTGACAAATGAATGCCACAATCGATCATTACCCAGAGTTTACTGCTCTTGAGACACTCACCAGAGAAGAAGCAGAGCGCCTTTCACCGTGCGCGGCACTGAGCTCAAACGGTATTCGCAGGACTGTCGAGGAAAAACCCGGATATCGCCAGAGTTTTGCCAAAGACGCCGACCGCATCCTCCACTCAAGAGCCTATGCCCGCTACATCGACAAGACCCAGGTTTTCTGTCTTGTCAGCAATGATCACATTACCCATCGCGTGCTGCATGTACAGCTGGTTTCCCGTATCGCCAGGACGATCGGCCGCTTCCTCCACCTCAACGAGGATTTGATTGAGGCAATCGCCCTTGGTCACGATATCGGACATCCGCCGTTCGGCCATGCCGGTGAAACCTACCTGTCCGAATTATGCCGGCAGCATGGACTACCGCCTTTTCAGCACAACATTCAATCGGTACGGGCGCTTGAACAGCTTGAACGCAAGGGTCAGGGATGGAACCTGACGGTCCAGACGCTCGACGGGATACTCTGCCATGACGGAGAAAGTCACACCACGAGATTAAGCCCCCTGTCCCGGATCAGTTTTGCGGCAGTCGATGAGAAGATACGGAAGAAATCCGCTGACCCGTCTTTCAATCTCACCCCGATGACCTTTGAGGGGTGTGTGGTACGACTGGCAGATACAATCGCCTATATCGGCAGAGACATCGAAGATGCAATCATTTTAAATCTCATAACCAGAGCAGATATCCCCGACAGCTGCAGGGAGATTCTGGGCAGCACCAACGGGACGATTGTCTACACCCTGGTGACCGATCTGATACGACACAGCAGGATTGCCCTGCCGAAGGAAGCATCAATGCCGGAAAACAATTTTGTCGGTTTCAGTCCAGATGTTTCTGAAGCACTCAAAATCCTGAAAGAATTCAACTACAACCACATTTACCTGGCACCTGACACCCGGAAGCATCTGCCGACAATCAGGAACTGTTATCGGAGCCTGTTCTCGTTTTATCTCGAGCACCTGGAAAACAACAGCGCAGACAAGCTGTCGGTGGACCTGCTGAGCGATCTGGAAGAACAGTACATCAGCCGACAGTCTGCAGCCGCCAGGGTTCGCGATTTTATTGCCGGGATGACCGATGACTTTTTTATCAAACAGGCCGAGGCAATCGGTTGTGAAACACCGCCGAAACAGTAAGAACAGTAAGGCCCTCTCGGCCCTCGATAATCACCGATACACTCCTGCCGGGACACGGTTTTCCATGACTTATGTCGTGAAAGTGCTGGTGGCCATTTTTTTCCTGCTGTCTGACGTGCAGGCGGTTCATGGGGAATCCGGCAGCGACTGGCTCGACATTTATTTCCTTGATGTCGGCCAGGGCGATGCCATGCTCCTCAACCAGCCCGGATCCTGTGTCGCTCTTGTTGATGCCGGCCCGCTGATTCACGGCAACCGGATCACTCAAAAACTGCAGGAACTGGGCATCAGTCACCTTGACGCGGTGATAATAACCCACCCACATCTCGACCATTTCGGGGGACTTTTCGACATTCACTCACGCTTTGAAATAAAAACCTTCTACGATAACGGTGTAACCAACCCGGCCAGGGAATATTTCAGCGATTACCGGAAAATCAGGGAGAAGCAGCCCTACAGCACTGTTTCAGCCGAAGATCACTTACGCTGCGGGGACCTTGACATTGCAGTGCTGAGCCCCGAGGACATTACACACGTCGGCCAGGATTTTAACGCAACATCACTCGTACTGATGATCTCCTATAAAAACTTCAGGCTTCTTCAGATGGGAGATCTTGCCGGTGGTGCAGAAGCATCATTTCTGAGTAACGATATTGATCTGAGAGCCGATGTTATCAAGATTGCCCATCATGGGGCAGCAGATGCGACATCAGAAGCCCTGCTCGACAGGGTACAACCGGAACTGGCAGTGATATCAACCTCGACAGATAACTGGATTAAAGCCCCGTCTCCACAAGTGCTCAAAAGACTTGAACAAAAGCGTATCACCGTTCTGCGCACGGATACACACGGAACAATCAAACTGATTGTCGAGGCAGACGGCCAATTCAGGACAGTCTATGGTGCTGAGGGCAGCAGATAATTCATGCCTTCGAAGCAAAGGGCATCCCGCATATTTACAAAAAAGAGCAGCTACGTTTTTCCCGCTTTAGCCTTGTTAATGATCTGCCGACACTGGTTTTCAGCATCCATGTAATTTTTTGCCTGTATCGGGTGAACGGACAAATCCTTTTTTTGTATCAATTCATACCTGTCATCACCGACATGCTCCAGAACCCAGTCTCTCCACTGATGAACAACAATTCTCTTCATATGTATCCTTCCCGGAGATAATCAGTTTCCAGGTATACTCTTTCTTCTAGCAGCCACTTTCACCTGCACATTAATTGTCTGTTCACCATACTATTAGTATCAATATTCTATTTACCATAGTTGATTAACGGTTTGTTACCGATTGTCTATTCACGCTGAAAATAGTTTCCTGGGCCACAAAAATCATCCCCCTGCGCCATTGGCCCCTTGCTGTCAATGCTTCGCTAGAGACACTCAATTCAATCGTCCATATCCAGTTTGCATTTACCGGAAATAAGTTTCATGTAAAACATTGCTCCATTTTCCGGGCGTAGAAAATGTCGATACGCTTTGACGGCAAAGACAGAAGGGCTTAGATCATGAAACAGACTCGTAATTTCCCGTTCGTGACCAAACCCGTTATTTTTTATTCGTGTTAAGATTTTTTGACGTAGCTCATTTGGTAATAATGCAAACTGAGTAGTATAGGCAATATATTCTTCAGCAGTACTATTATGAGCTTCTGCATGAAAATTGGCATGGGCTATCGCATGAGCTATTTCGTGAACAATAATACTGGAATGAAGATTTCTGCAAAGCTTGAGACCGCAGAAGCACTCACCTTCTTTACAGCGTTTTCTACAACTGCTGTACGACAGCACCATGATCCTTTTGTGCCGCCTTTCGTACATTCCCAAATAGAGATTGCCCAAGGGTCGTTCCTTCATTTTTTCTACAATATAGACCTTGATCGGCACTCGCTTAGTAAGGCCTGCATTCGTTAGGAAAGCAAAAGTCTTTTCGGCGGCATGACAGACAAACGGAATATCATCTCTTATCTCTGTAAAGACTTCGACATCAACATCGGCACATTTTTCAGAGCTGGCCGAAACTTCAGGAATGCAGAATACTTGCAGGAGGAATAAGAAGCATAGTGCGAATACAGGAAAGGATAAGAAATATTTAAAGTTTGATTTACCCATATTCATTCCTCACGATTACATTGAATGAATAATATGTAAGATACACAAATAATATAACCACAAAACCTAACAATATACCGCCACGACGTAGCAGCTGATATTCATAACGTGGCTGAGGATCAACATTATTATAATGAGACAAGCTTACGTGCCCCTGTTATAAGACTTCTGAATATTAGGGAAAAATCAGTAGTGAGCGAAGTACGAAATGCGAGTGAACGAAACAGTGTTTCTGGTCTATCGGGAAGGAACTGTGAAGGTATAACCTACGGGCTGGATAAAGCCATTTACAAACAGTAAACGACACAGTATATTGGCTCCTCCTATTATGTGCACCAGTAGCTCAGCTGGATAGAGCACGGGCCTTCGAAGCCCGGTGTCGCAGGTTCGAACCCTGCCTGGTGTACCATTTCTTCTGCTGCAATCTAAATGTTATTTCAGGCTCACGATACGGCCTTCCTCAGCTGACATGTAAGCGGAATAGATCAGACTCACGCAATCAACGGCAAGATCAATTCCCGCACGAGGTTCACGATCGTCCCGAATGTCGACCAGCCCTGAAGGCAGAAACCGATAGCTTGCGTGATGCATGCGTGCGCCCCAACTCGCGCCAACCATGCCGATACCAAGTGTCTTCATATCCATTATTCACGACTTCTATGACAAATGTAAAAAAACGGTCAAATTCAACAAAAAAACAATTCCAGGACTCTCTGAGAGTTGCCGGGAAATGTGACCCCACCATCTCTTTGATTTTTATTGAGCGAGATTGGAAGAATTGTTTAGAGCTTATACGAGGCAAGACAGGACAGCAGCATGCCTTGAATAGGTACATTATTCAATAACGGAGAGTGGATTGGGAATCCTGCTATGCTGCTGTAGTCAAAATATATCCAAGTATCCCAAAACCATTCAATGGCAAACCCAACTTTGCCGATCCAACCATATATTCACAAAAAACAAGTATATACGCATCCGTACTCTTTTCATTTACACTATCTAATTCAGCCGCATTGAATACGTCAATTAATCCTCCACAACACATAAGATATTCCGATTTGATCTATAGGGCTCTCTTGTGTATACAAGAGCACGCTAACCTTTTTAAAAATACTCAATCCGTTGACAATATATAAGCATAGTAAATTTTTATGGACATATTCACCCTTAGGCTCCATCCCGGACAGGATCTCAAAATTGGAATTGATAGACTGATCGAAAAATATGAGATTGAAGCAGCCTGTGTCCTAACCTGTGTGGGGAGCCTAACCACCGCCGTGCTCCGATTCGCCAATCAGGAAACTTCTGAAAGGCTTGATGGTTATTTCGAGATCGTTTCCCTCACAGGCGTGTTGTCGCGATATGGTTCTCATTACCATATCGCCATCGCGGATGAAAAGGGTACAAGTTACGGAGCACACGTGATGGATGGCTGCAAAGTGTACACGACCGCTGAAATCGTCATTGGCATCATCCCGAATTGTACATTCTTGAGGACATTTGATCCTCAGACAGGATATCCAGAACTCGAAATTGTTTCCCCAACACCAAAAAAGGAGCCCGAATCATGAGCCTCAGTAAACGCTTCAAAGAAGATTTCACGACGACAACCATTGCGCTAATGTCCATCGCTATTGTCATTAATATTGTAGCCGGACAACTGGTTTCAATGCTCAAGCTCCCGATATTTCTGGATTCAATCGGAACCGTTCTGGTTGGCCTGCTGGCCGGTCCCTGGGCTGGTGGATTAACCGGACTGCTCACCAACCTTATCTGGGGAATGATCACCTCTCCGGTAGCCGCAGCGTTCTCGCCTGTGGCAATGGCTATTGGTATTGCAGCAGGTCTGTGCGCCAAATACGGTCTGTTCAAGACCTGGTGGCTGGCAATTATCAGCGGTGTCATTATTGCTGTTTTCAATGCTGTTGTCGCCGTACCGATCCGACTCTATATGTTTGGTGGAATAACTGGATCCGGTGCCGACTTTATCACTTCTTACATGCTGGCGCTTGGCAAAGACCTGTTTGGCTCGGTAGTGGTCACTGTCTTCACCTCTAACCTGGTTGATAAAGTTGTCACGGCGGTACTCGCCTGGAGTATCGTCAAAGCCCTGCCTCTGAGGATCACGGGTAGACTGCCCCGGGCAAAATGCGTCGTCACTGCGGCATAACATGAGGTAGCGGTAAAACTGGTTCCGCTTAAAATTGGATGACAACCAGTTCCTGAGCGGAGCCGGAATAATAATGCTGCCCCAACAATCAACAGCCACACTCTTTATCGACACAGGCTCGTGGGTACAGCAGTTACATCCCTTCACGAAACTATCCTATATCTTGTTGACGGGTGTAACCGTATACCTGGGACTTTCCGGGTGGAAGTATACGTGTCTGTTCCTTCTCGTTAACGCTGTCATTGTCGCAAGTGCTCGGGTTCTCAAGCAAACATTCCATACTCTGGGACGAATTATGCTGCCCCTGCTGCTGTTCATGATCCCTATCCACGGTTTTCTTTATCCCGAAAACAAGACCGTTCTGTTGGATGCCTACGGTATGACCTTGTATCAGGAAGGGCTGGTCTACGCCATCACTACCCTTTCAAAACTGACCATGGTGCTGATGGCCTCATTGCTCTTTGTCTTCACCACTCATCCTGCTGATCTCATTACTGCTCTATCACATGCAGGAAAATCTCCATCTCTTGCCTATCTTCTCGGCAGTCCACTGCTTTTGCTGGCAGGCATGCGCGAACGGATCGAAACCATCCAATCGGCACAACGTGCGAGGGGCATGCAAACAGAAGGCAATGTGGTCCGGCGTTTCTGCAGCCTGGCTCCGATGATTCTCCCGTTGGTTATTGGCGCCATTGTCGAAGTAGAACAACGATCGATTGCCCTGGAGGTCCGGGGATTTAAATCGACCTCTGCTAAAACGTCGCTGCGAATACTCAGTGACTCGACAGTGCAGCGCCTGGCCAGATGGCTGATGCTCTTGACAGGCGCAGCTATTATACTTTTTCGATTGATCTCCTGAAATATGTTCAAGCTTGAAACCAATCTCCTCACCTACCACTACCCCGAATCCGAGAAACCAGCTCTTCACGACATATCGATCAGCATCCCGGCAGGCGAATTTATAGCAGTTATAGGGGCGAACAATAGCGGCAAATCAACATTATGTTATGCGCTTGCTGGTGTTGTCCCCCATCTTTATCATGGAAAGATGAAGGGCAGCGTGCTCATTGATGGAACAAACAACAACAACAGGACAGTAAGTGAGATTGCACTGCATGTCGGTCTCGTGCTCCAGGTACCCGGAAGCCAGATGTCCGGGGTGCGTTTTACTGTTTTCGAGGAGGTTGCTTTTGGCCTTGAGAATCGAGGTGTGCCAAGAGAAAAAATGAGAGAACGGGTCGAGACGGTACTTGCCCTCATGGATCTTCAGGAGTATGCAACACGCTCTCCGTACCAGTTGTCGGGAGGCCAGCAGCAACGCCTTGCTCTGGCCACTGTGTTGGCTGTAGATCCTACGATTCTAGTCCTTGATGAGCCGACGACATTTCTTGACCCCCAAGGTGCGAAGCTGGTCTTTGACACCTTGCAGCAGTTACAACAACAGGGCAAAACAATCGTTGTCACCGAGCAGAGACTGGACCTGATCGCAGGATATGCAGACAGAGTGCTTGCTTTTGATAAAGGACACCTTGTGATGGACGGCAGACCGCGAGAAGTGCTGACATCGCCGAAGATACAAAGTATCAATCTCAACTGGACACGATATACCCAGGTAGCTGATCTGGCTCGCCAAAAAGGATTGTGGCCTAGAGATCTACCATTATCTGCATCACTATTCGAGACAGTTGATGGACTTTCACACCGCAGGAAAACGCATGCTCATTCACGTTGATAATATATCATTTACCTATTGTAATTCTGTAACCGCACTGCATAACCTCTCCTGTGAGATCTCCGCAGGGGAACGCATAGCGCTGACAGGTCACAACGGTTCGGGGAAATCAACCCTGGTCAAGCACCTGAATGGTTTGCTCAAGCCTTCTGCAGGTAAGGTCTGGATAGATGGCAAGGATACCACAACAGCCAAAACAGTGCAGCTGGCTGGTCATGTGGCGCTACTCTTCCAAAATCCGGACGACCAGATCTGCAAGCGAACGGTTTGGGATGAAGTTGTTTTTGGCCCCAAGAATCTCGGGTATCCCACAAAGCGAATCGAATCGCTGGCAGAAGAGGCCCTGATGCTTTTCGAACTGACGCCTTTTAAAACAAGAAATCCGCATGATTTTGGGTACAGTGAACGGAAGAGAATTGCAATGGCCTCCATTGTGGCTATGGATACCCCTGTTCTTGTTTTTGATGAACCAACCGCAGGACTTGATCCATACGAAATTTCACTTCTTACTACCACGTTCAAAAAACTACAGTCTGAGAACAAAACTGTCATTGTCATATCGCATGACATGGATTTTGTCGTAGAAAATGTTGCTCGGGTAATATCTCTGGCTGTCGGAAGGAAGGTTTTTGACGGCAGTGTCCGAGACCTCTTTAAAAAACCAGTACTCATAAATACCTGCGGTCTCCGACTGCCCCAGGTTATTGAACTCGGCAACGCGTGTGGCCTGCAGTATCCCGCTCTATCGCCGGGTGAATGTGTCGCAGCGCTGGAGGAACAACTGAGGCAGGTCGACAACAGTTGAAAGCAAACCTTTCAAGTACTCTCACTTTATAGATAAGATGGCAATGCTTCTCAATCAGCCTGGCAGGCATACTGTCGCCAGAGCTGGTGATATCGTCTGCCGCTTTAGGCTTTTTTTCCTTTTACTGGCAAGAAAATAATGGAGTTGTTCGTGAGCGCGAAGCATCTAAGCTGAATCATGAATAGAGTTAAAGCACTTTGTAGACAGCCGTTTTAGCAATAAACGATAATGCCGGCAAACAAAGTCGCCTGCACACGCTGCAGGAAATCCTGAATTTCCTGAAGAAAGACCATAGCGGGAAAAGGAGATCAGCCTTGATGCGATACCTGTTTATCAGCCTGTTTGTTTTGCAGGCAGCTATCGTTGCTGCCGCTGGTTTCGATCACAGCCGCTGGGATAGCCTGCTGACAGAATATGTTGAAGTCCTTGAAGGTGGAAAAATAACAAAGGTTGATTATGGAGGTATCGCAAACGTTCAAACGGAATTGACCGGCTACCTCAGGCAACTTTCACAGATCACCCGTGACAGGTTCGATACCTGGCCGGAAGCGGAGCAGCTTGCCTTTCTCATCAACGCCTATAATGCCTGGACAGTTGACCTGATTCTCACCAGGTATCCGGACCTGCATTCGATAAAAGATTTAGGCTCCCTGTTCCAGTCACCCTGGAAAAAAAAGTTTATCTTTCTACTGGAAAAAGAACGCTCACTTGATGACATTGAGCACGTCCTGATACGGGGTTCCGGGCGATATAACGAGCCAAGAATCCATTTTGCGGTAAACTGCGCCAGCATCGGTTGCCCCGCTCTCAGAAACCAGGCATATCGAGGAGATATTCTGGAAAAACAACTGGATGAGGTCACCAGACTGTTCCTTTCGGACAAGAGTAGAAACCGGTCAGGTGATGCAGAACTGCAGGTCTCCAGCATTTTTAAATGGTACCGGGAAGATTTCGAGCGCAACTGGCGAGGTGCGAACAGTCTGCCACAATTTCTGGCCTTGTATCGGGGCAGCCTTGGGCTCAGCAGGCCTGAGACCGAGGCGCTGGTTGCCGGTGAGTTTGACATTACCTTCCTGGATTACGATTGGAAGCTCAACAGCAAGGATTGACAATCACAGAATTAAGGCCGCTTACATCGATAGGCTGATACCCTGTGGCCTGCGGGAATATTTGAACGGGTCGATCTCTTAGACAGCGGAGGGGTAACAATGGGCAAGAAGAATTCCGATGATGAACTGGTAAACCTGAAAAGTGGCGAACTCGAGGAATTGAGTAAATCCTTCCAGGCGATCGTCGATCTTCGTGACCGACAATATGGTTTCCCAGCAAAAACCTACGAGCATTGCTTTGTCGGACGTGAGGCAGTAACCCGGATGATCGAAAAGGGCATGGCGACTGATAAGGACGATGCCGTTCGTCTCGGTAATGTCATGCTGCAGGCTGGGATATTTCATCACGTCCAGCGTGCCCATGCCTTTAAAAATGAATATCTTTTTTATCGTTTTGCCTCGGATGAAGATCATGGTCGCCTTCCCGAGGCAGTCGCGGATGGGAGTCCCGTCAAGTGGTCGGACTTTCTGGGCGTGTTACATTCGACAAAAGGCTCGGATGGTTCGTTGCAGCCATCTCTGCCTGAACCCGATGCCGAACTGGGGAACATGGATCAGATTGATCTTGAAACCACCGGTATCTCTCCCCTTGATGAACATAACGCCAGACTTCTCGACAATGTCCATCCCAAGAAATGGCTGGATCCTCAACCGAAGTCTTCCTACAATCTGGTGGTGATCGGGGCGGGAGCAGGAGGACTGGTTTCGGCCGCCGGAGCAGCCGGGGTCGGAGCCCGCGTGGCCCTTATTGAATCCCATCTTCTCGGAGGCGATTGCCTCAATGTCGGCTGTGTGCCATCCAAGGCGCTGCTGCGCTGTGCCAGGGCAGCAGCCAATGTGCGTGATGCCGGCCGCTTCGGGGTGAAAATAGAAGGGAAGATTTCTGTTGATTTTGGCTACGTGATGGAGCGCATGCGCCGTTTGCGGGCCCAGATCTCACCGGTGGATTCAGCCAGGAGATATTCGGAGCAGCTCGGCGTCGACGTCTTCATGGGAAGAGGAGTTTTTACCGGGCAAAACAATATCGAGGTGAACGGCAAAACCCTCAGCTTTGCCAAAGCAGTAATCGCCACCGGTGGGACTGCAGCCATTCCCAACATTCCCGGTCTGGCCGAAGCTCCGTTTCTTACCAATAACTCGATTTTTAACCTGACGGAGCTGCCGGAGCGTTTTGGCGTTATCGGTGCAGGCCCCATCGGACTTGAGCTTGCTCAGGCATTCCAGCGGCTCGGCTCAGAGGTAACGGTTTTTTCACGCAGCGGGCAGATCATGCCGAAGGAAGATCCCGAAGCCGCGGCACTGGTAAAACAGTCAATGGAAAAAGATGGGGTTAGCTTCGCCCTTAGTTCCAGCTACAAGCACATCGAGGGGCAAGGCGACAGCGGGGTTGTACGCGTCGTACTTGACGAAGAAGGGACGGAAAAGATTCTGGAATTTGACGCTCTTTTGATAGCCACAGGTCGAAAACCTTCCGTTACCGGCCTGGGATTAGAACAAGCCGGAGTGGAGTTCGATGCCAGGAGGGGTGTGATAGTAAACGACAAGCTGCAGACCACCAACCCGGATATCTTTGCAGTAGGCGATGTCGCCAGTCGATATCAGTTTACTCACATGGCTGATTTCATGGCCCGTCTCGTTATAAAAAACGCACTGTTCTTTGGTCGCGACAAGGTATCGGAGCTGCTGGTCCCCTGGGCAACCTATACTGATCCGGAAGTCGCCCACGTCGGGCTGTACGAGAAAGACCTCAAAGAGCGCAATATTCCTTTTACCACTTTTACACGGGAACTGAGTGATGTGGACAGAGGTGTTGTCGATGGCGTCATTGCCGGCTATGTCAAGATCCACGTAGCCAAAGGCAAGGATCAAATTCTGGGGGCAACCATCGTCGGCAGTCATGCCGGAGATATGATCAGTGAAATCACCGTGGCTATGCAGGCAGGGATGGGACTTGGCCGGCTTGCCGGGGTTATTCATCCCTATCCGACTGCCGCTGAAGCTATTCGTCAATGCGGTGACGCCTATAACCGTGAACGGCTCACTCCAACCATTAAAAGTATTTTCCATAACCTGATGGCTTTGAGACGTTAAACAATCCAGCTATTGATCGCCAGGCACGTCTCAGTCCAATGATCACGAAATTACAGCTTACACGTGACAAATCAATGAGGAATCGAAGACAGCCATCCGCAGAATGAGAGAAGATCACAGAGGGTAATCTCCTGACCTGTTACGTAATAATCCTCTCTTTACCAGTTACTCCAGGCATGGGCCATTGAAGTTTTTCTGTGGATACCTACTGTATAAATCAGAGGGACCTGACGAAAAACCAGTATCATGACGGTTGAGTAATCTGTTTCTGAGCAAAGTAACAATGGTTTTTCTGAAAGCGTTCCGACCTGTAAATGTTTTATCAAAAATTTACGGAGATCGACCATGATAACAATTAAATCAGGAACTACAGAAATAATCGTTGATGAAGATGGATTCCTTGAGGAAAATTCTGTCTGGAACGAGGAAATAGCAGGAATCCTTGCAGACAATGAGGGAATAAAAAAGCTCGACAGCAAGAAATTGAAGATTATCAATTTTTTGAGACAGTATTATCATAAACATCACAATTTCCCTGTTAAGAAACGTTTGCAGTAAAACGGGTGCTTTTTCGAGAGAAACGTTTGCAGTAAAAC
Source organism: Desulfocapsaceae bacterium (assembly GCA_963675545.2). GTDB lineage: Bacteria > Desulfobacterota > Desulfobulbia > Desulfobulbales > Desulfocapsaceae > MADRE3. Next base: position 3,260,647 of record CAXXRX010000002.1, on the reverse strand, counting down.
GGGTGCTTTTTCGAGAGACTGCGTATCACAGGAATTTGTTGACCCTATGAAAGCCTGGAAAATCGCAGGACTTCCCAAACCACCAAATATCTTTTTCACAAGTTTTGATAAGAAGAAATTTACTCCAAATCCATTTTACTAACCAAACTGTGTATTACCGGGGAGGTGACAACAATGTTTAACTCAAAACATCTGTGTAAAAAGATAACAACCATCTATCCGGAAATCGGAGCTTGCGGGATAGATATTGATGTTGCACGAGATCTCAAGGAAGACACTTGGGTTGTCCACTTAAAAAAGGGCAGCCACAGTTTGAAACACTTTCTTGAGTTAAAAGATGCAAAATGCTGTATGGATGACAAGCAATGTGTTGCCTTGGGCCTTGAAATCTCTCAATTGATGAAGAATATTGAAGGAAAACAATTCTGATTTTCTTGTAAACTGAAATACTGACTATAATGAGATCATTACAATATGATATGTAATGATCTCATTATGGTTCGTTCTCCCATTTTTATTTTCCGTTTTTACCTTTTTTTTGTCAGCATCCTTCTCGTTAATCGAAGCAGATCGGCACGTTCATGACATCGACCATACCCTTGTCGTGGTGATAGTTTATTTTCCCGATTAACCGCTCCGGCTTCATGTTACGTAACAAGACTGCTTTTCCTGTCATTACAGAATTGAGAACCACGAGCAATACTGAAAGAAAGATGGAGGTAAGAATGATAACAATAGTCGATGATAACTCTAAAAAAAAGGGCGCCCGTATCTATAGCATTATGCTCGGACAGCAACTTGTTTATAAATTTGAATACGACATACTTGATGGCATCGCCGGCTGTCTGCAAACGGCAGCCGATGCTGTCGAACTCAGTGACTGGGTTGAATTTGCGATAATGGATGACTCAAAGGGAGGGTAGTAATTCTTCTGTTGATCTTCTCTTACTAGTAACACGTTGACCCAGAAGAGGTTGGGAACTGCCCTCTCCCGGAAAACATACCGGGAGAGGGGCAGTAACGTAAATCAGAAAATCGGCAGTAAACTCTGGGCTAACCCAGCTCGAAGCGGTCAAGGTTCATGACCTTGTTCCAGGCCGCCACGAAATCATGGACAAATTTTTCCTGAGAATCTGCGCTTGCGTAGACTTCAGCCAGGGCACGGAGTTCGGAATTCGAACCGAAGATCAGGTCGACACGGGTGCCGGTCCAGCGTGGCTCACCTGTTGAGCGATCACGGCCCTCGAACAGATCACCCTCTGCAGACGCAGCTTTCCAGGCAGTACCCATGTCAAGCAGGTTGACGAAAAAGTCATTGGTCAAGGCATCCTGCCTGTTGGTGAAGACACCGTTTCGGGACTGGTCGAAATTTGTATTCAGAACGCGTAAGCCACCGACAAGAAACGTCATTTCAGGTGGCGTCAGAGTCAGCAGCTGAGGAGATGCTGGTTGACCGGGCACAGCTGCTGACTCTGACGCCACCTCCCATTGTTATGGCCACTGTTCGTTGTACGTTTATACATGCGCGCTGCGCCGGTAGCCAAGATCCATTTACAGGACTGTTATAAGAAGGATTTCAGGTCTTGCAAATCACCTATCTTTTTCTCTCAACACATTCCCGGCATACCCCGCGCACCTCAACGTGAGTTCCTTCAATTTCCCCAAGAGAATCGATCGAATCAGGTAATCTGATCTTATCAAGATCGTCACTGTAAAAGTCACGAGTGAATCCGCAACTGCCACAGACGAAATGGTGATGACTGCTCAGGTTGGCATCAAAGCGGGTTCGTTCACGACTCGAACCAAGCGTTGCAACCAGCCCGAGATCATTCAACAGCCAGAGAGTCCGGTATACAGTATCAAGAGAGACGGTCGGCATTCGGCTCCTGACCCGCTGAAAAACCTGTTCGGCGCTGGGATGATCACCAGTCTGAGCAATTTCCCGGTAAATCTCCAGGCGCTGGTGCGTCACCTTGACTCCTGAATTTCGGCAGACGGTCTCGAAATGATTCATCCGTTGCTCAACATCATTCTTCTTGATCTTCATATGTACCTAATTGTTAAGAATCGAATCTTAATTGCATATTAGTTATTAAATAAGAATCAGTCAACAGTAACTTCAATGAGCACTATTCCTTGAGACGAATTTTCAGCAAGCCTTCGGCAACGCTGATCGAATCAACCCCAGCTGAAAATGTTTTCCAGAATCCTTCATCAGCTCCAAATTCTTTAACGAGATCAATATTTTTAAGGCCGCCCAGCCAGGCGTTAGGCATCGGCACCCCCATGATGCTGACACCTTTCAAGATCACAACCGGACGTGCCTGGCGATAGGCCAGTTCGGCACCGGCCTTGACATTCAGCGTCTTGCCGCCAAGCATTGGAAAATCAGGGTCAAGGGGTATCAGCAGTTTGATGCTGACCATGTCTTCCGCCAGATCAATTGCCAGCTTTTCAGCCATATCGGTGTTTTTTGCGACGAGGCCGTTGAGCTCGCGTTCCGTGAGACTTATATCCCGGGACAACCCTTCCTCACTGTATTTTTCCGGCGCCAGTGCACCGCCTGCAGCAGGTTCGCTGATGCGCTTGTCTGCAGGCTGGACTTCCTGATTCCTGCTGCCGGCAGCTTCAAAGATTTCAAGCTTGGCAGCCAACTGCTGTTCCTCCCGCTCCGACAGGACAACCGGTTCAAACGGGCCGGGGAACAGGAAAATTTTCATGACAATAACAGTGGCAACGGCAGCCAGGCACATCGAGGCGATAATCAGCCCGAGAACCTGTATTCCGGTGAAACGTCCTGGTGACGTTCTTTCCAATTGGTTTTCTGTTCCCTGTGCCATACGCTCTCCCTGTTGCTTTTTGGTAACGGACAAATTCCTGGAAGATGTCCGGTTTATACTGAAGATGATCAACATATAGTAATACTGATTCATCTTATTTCACTACCTACCTGAGTGGTCCGAACATGTTATGAATCAACAGCTCATTTCATCCCTTGAGCGCAACGAGCCGCTGAATGTTTCGTAAATTGCGTTTACAGCACATGAGAACCATTTCCAGAAAGATGCGCGCTCCACACTCATCACGTGTTTCGTGGTGTTGTCTTTTCTGTGCATACAACAATGAAATAATCGGCAGGTTCTCAGCGAGCCAAACCGATAACAATTGTTAAGAATCAGTGTCGATCGAGAATACGGCGCGAGCCTTAACCGGCATCCGGGCCAATTACCACCCATCCGAAGAGGGTGGTCCTGATTTCGAACCGTATTTTTCAGCAGATGTGCATCACAGCAACCCGCTGGAAATCCTGCACGTTTCTGTTCCCGGGCCAACGGCCAGAGAAAAAATAGAGAATGTGACTGAAGCTGCCCGCATTAGCGGTTGCTCCCGCGAAACCATATACAAGAACCGTAGGCTATTAAAAGAAAAAGGTCCTCAGGCTCTGAAGCGAAGGTTTCGCAAGAATCATCACCATAGAAATCGTACTGCCAAAAAAATCGAAGCTGTGGTGATTGCGTTCTCACTTGAAAACCCTCACCTGGGACAGGCTCAGGTCTCCGCACAGCTCAGAACCAATTATCAAATCGAATTGAGTCCTATTGGTGTGAGATGTGTATGGTTACGAGAAAATATGAATACCAGTGCGCTGAGAGTTCAGCGATCAAAATCACCGTTATCTGCAGCATAGCGATGAGTGATTCGTTGCCAGATCAGTACCGTACTGATATGGTGTTACGACAAAGTCCCTTGGTAATTAGTCCGCCAGTTTCCCTTGGTAATGACACGTTGCTTGAGCACAAAGACTCCCAGGAAAATGGCAAACATACTACCTGCCTGCTGGCTGGTGAAACCGTCCGGGTAAGGAGCAGTGCGGACTGCGAAGCAATATCCGTATGCTCTTTGCGGCTTCAGTCGCCGTCAAAGTCACAAAAGGAGTGAACGCTGATACCGTGCTCGACAATTTTCCGGCTACCGCCGAGATCCGGCAGGTCGATAATCGCTGACGCTTCGACAATGTCTACACCGATTCTGTTCAGGAGTTTAACAGCAGCGACCATTGTACCGCCGGTTGCGATGAGGTCATCGACCAGGACGACCTTGTGCCCTCTTTTCAGCCAGGCTGTCTGAACTTCAATTTCCGCATGCCCGTACTCGAGGGTATACGCTTCTGAAATAGTTTCCCCGGGTAATTTGCCTTTCTTGCGCAGTGGGATAAAGCCGACATTGAGCTGGTAGGCCAGTGGAGCGCCGATAATAAATCCGCGGGCATCTATACCGACGACCGCATCGATTTCAGCAGTGCGGTAACGATGAACAAACAGATCAATCAATTTTTTAAAAACGACCTTGTCCTCAAGAAGCGAACAGATATCCCGAAAAACAACATGCGGTTCCGGCCAGCCGGGAACTGAACGTATGTGGCTGCTCAGATCAAATATATCAGTTTTCATATATGTCTTTAAAAATCAGCAAGATAGCAAAGTCATTCCCGTGGGCGGGTAGTGCACATTCAGCTGATAGTAACGGATAAGCAACCAGTGATCAAGATGAATTGCCGGGATAAAACAATCACGGTGTATAAAGACAGGAACCGGGCAGAAAAGGCAACGATGCCGCGATTCCCGTCGATAGTGCCTGAAATTAATCAGCAGAACAATGGGCTTTTGCCGTACATGTACCTTTTTTTGCACCGCGGATATCGCTCTGGTGCCTGGCAATAGAGATAATTGTTTTTAAACGTTTCCGGGACTTCCTGGACAGATCTTTTTTCTGGAGTTTTTCCGCCTCATCACATATCGCCTTGAAAGCTGCTGAAATCTTATCTGTGGCAAGCATTGTTTTATCACCTGTTGTTTTAATTGAATAAAGAGCAGACATACACGTATCCTGCATTACTACAAAGTGATAATTATTCTTTGAAAAGAATCAAAAAAAAAGAGCGAGCAGTCTTATTAAGGCTGCTCGCTCTTCCTCCCTGCTCTCACTGTTAAAAAGCTCAGGCCACCCTGTCTCCAGGCTCCTTGCCTGCAAAAAAGGCGTCAAGGTTGTCCAGTGCCCTGAATCCCATAGCATCGCGCGTCTCCTTTGTGGCGCTGCCGATATGCGGCATCAGGAACACATTGTCAAGTTCGCGGTAGCCTGGGTTGATGTCGGGCTCGCTGTTAAAGACATCTAGACCGGCTGCAAAGAGTTTTCCCGATTTCAGCGCACTGATAAGAGCTTCATCATCAATAACAACCCCTCGGCTGGCATTGACCACGATGGCACCGTCAGGGAGCAGTGCAAGCCGCTCACTGTTCAGCAGGCCGACGGTCTCAGGGGAAGCGACGCAATGAAGCGCCAGGAAATCACAAAGAGGCATCAACTCCTCTGGTGTCGCATGGTAAACTGCCCCGTTCTCGATATCCGGGGCCACCCGACTGCGATTGTGATAATGGATCTCCATATCAAATCCCCTTGCCGCCCGGCGGGCAACCACCTGCCCCACCCGTCCAAAACCGATAATTCCAAGCCGTTTTCCAGTGACCTGGGTTCCGACCATGAAGCTCGGGCTCCAATCCTTCCACTCTCTACTGCGGACCAGCCGCTCCCCTTCGCTTGCACGTCGGGCGGCACCAAGCATCAGCATGATCGTCAGCTCCGCAGTTGCATCGGAGAGGACATCAGGGGTGTTCGTGACGACCAGACCTTTTTTCCTGGCCGCCCCGGTATCGACATGATCGTAACCGACACTGAAGTTGGCTATAATCTTGACACGCTCATTCAGATTTTCGATAACCTCTGCGTCAAACCGTTCGGTATGACAGGGCAGAATTGCGTCAACCTCTGCAGAGGTTTTGATAATGGCATCTTTTGAATACAGGGCGTCGGTGGGATTAAGAATTGGTGTGTAATCTCGCAGTAGCCTCTCTTCTACCGCATCCGGCAGTTTGCGGGTTACAAGAACACCAGGTTTCATCAGCACTCCTTTACATACATTAGAAATTGTACCGGGACATCTCGGCTTGAAGGTGTTTCGATGTCAACGGGTATCGCCGCAGAGATCATAAAAAAATGTTTATCTAAATATGATCTTCACCTACTGTAATGGACATGACATAGTCATATACTAGAGCACCAAGGTTCGCCAGAACAATGATCCATAGAGCGATCGACTCAAGTCGTACAGCATAGAAAAGCAGGAATACCGAGGCGAGTATGACGGCTATTCCACCAGTAATAATATTGCTCATGATAACTTATTCTCCTTTTGTACACATAAGGAACTACGCGTATTACTTCTTGTTAATCTGCAGAAATCACGATCCAAGTTCTGCTGCAAGCCAGTTTGCAGTTCGCAGCAACCGGGCGTCATCCCCACGTGGTCCCACCAGCTGAAGCCCCAGAGGCATGCCGTTCGCTCCCTGCAGGAGCGGCAGGGTTACTGCGGGCATTCCACAAAGTGTCCAGATCGTACAAAAAACAGGGCTCCCCGTTGACCCCAAGCCAACGGGCGCCTCACCGATGACGGCCGGCGTGATAATCGCATCATGCCACTCGAAAATTTTGTCGAAATTACGGTACAAGGCCTGTGTATCAGCAACCGCGTTATTGTAATCAACTGCGCGAATTTGATTTCCCCGTTCAAGCATTTCCCGCAGTATGGCTGTTAACTGTTCCCGGCCCTCCGTGTATTCCCGGTCAAAACTCCTGGCCAGATCAGCCTCCATGATAATCCGGTGCTGTTCATGTGCGGTAGTAAAAATATCAGGAAGTTCCAACTCAGCCGCTCGTTCACCAAGCTGATCGACAATTTCGGCAAAAGCCTCCCTGGTCGTCTCCTCCGCCTGATCCCAGACCGGAGTCTTGACAAAAGCCAGCTTTGGCGGTACAGGCGGTTCCTCAGCCTGGGTTTTAACGAGTGCGGGACGAGCCACCGGTCTGGTATCGGGATCGTTTGGATCGAAACCCATCAGGGCTTCGGCGATCAACGCGACATCACCAATACTGCGTCCAAAGACACCAACCTGGTCGAGAGGACGGGACTGCGGAAGCACACGATGGCGTGAAATCGAACCAAAAGTCGGCTTATAGCCATACACACCGCAAAACGAAGCCGGTCGAATAACCGAGCCGTTCGTCTGAGTACCGACAGCCAACGGAACCATGCCTGCAGCCACTGCTGCAGCTGAACCGCTGGATGAACCACCCGGAGTTCGTTCGAGATCATGCGGATTTCTGGTCTTTCCCGGCCCAAAGACTGCCAGCTCTGTAGTTACTGTTTTTCCTAGAATTACCGCACCGGCCTGGCGAAGCCTGGAAACCAGCGTGGCATCCTCAACAGGTCGTCGCCCGGCATGAAGAACGGTACCGTCTTCAGTGGGCATATCCCTGGTATCGATGATATCTTTAATGCCAACTGGTATCCCATGCAGGGGCCCCAGAGGTCTTCCCGCCTGAAGGGCCTGATCAGCATCCTTTGCCTGCTTCAACGCCAGTTCCGGTTCCAGAAATGCCCACGCTGCCACCTGGTCTTCCAGCCGGGCAATCTGATCAAGGAAGGCAGTGGTTAATTCTTCCGAGGTAACCCTGCCCTCGCGAATCATTGCTGCTGCATCTCCGGCACTCATTAAGATAAGTTCTTCCATACGTGCTCCTTAAGTGCTTTCAGCTCATCTTATCAGTGTGCACCATAGACCATATCCGGCAACCAGGTAGTTATAATCGGGAAACTGTAAAGAATACCCATGGCAATGAACACCATAAAAAGAAACGGCAGAGCACCTTTGAATATAGTCGTCAGCTGGATATGGGGCGGAGCAATCCCCTTCAGGTAATAGCAGGACATCGCCATTGGCGGTGTCAGGAACGAAGTCTGCAGATTAAATGCCACGAGGATTCCGAAAAACAGTGGGTCAATGCCAAAGGCGTCAAGCAGGGGCAGAAAAATCGGCACGAAAATGATGATAATTTCACTCCACTCAAGCGGCCAGCCAAGAAGGAAAATGATCACCTGGGCCATCAGCAGGAACGCTATCGGATGCAAATTAAGCCCAAGCACAAACTCCTCGATGACCATATGCCCACCGAGATAGGAAAAAACCGAAGAAAACGTCCATGAACCGACAAAAAGCCAGCAGACCATTGCCGACGTTCTGACCGTCAGGTAAACGGAGTCTCTTAAGCGCTTCCAGGTCAGTTCCCGATATCCGGCGGCAAGGAGGATGCTGCCGAAAGCACCGACTGCCGCTGCTTCCGATGGTGTTGCCAGGCCGAAAAGGATTGAGCCGAGAACTGCCAGAATCAGGATAGTCAGCGGAAAAACCGAGGTCAACAACATCATGAACAGTTGGCCATGAGGGATATCGGTTTCTTCCTTGGGCGGTTTCGGGGCAAGTTTCGGGTTCAGAGCCGCCCGGCCGACGACATAAATGATATAGAGCCCGGCCAGCATGAATCCAGGGATCAGCGCGCCGGCATACAGCCTGACGACCGACACACCGGAAATCGCACCGTAAACGATCAGCATGATGCTGGGCGGTATGAGAATTCCGAGACACCCTCCCGCACAGACAACACCGGCCGAGAGTTTTTCATCGTAGCCCGCTTTCAGCAATGCCGGGAACGCCAGCAGTCCCATCAGGGTCACGACCGCGCCGACTATTCCTACCGCAGTGGCAAAAATAGCACAGGTCATCAGTGCCGCTACCGCCATTGCCCCAGGTATAAAACGGGCGGCAATGTTGAGGCTGTAAAAAAGCCTGCCGACGATATTGGCCCGTTCAACAATGTACCCCATGAACAAAAACAGAGGGACGGCGACAAGCACGTCATTGATCATGACGGAATAGGTTTGGTTGACCAGCAGGTCGAAGACATTGTTGGTCAGCGGATGGCTCATCCAGTCGCTCGGCGCATAGGCATAATAGCCGAAACCAACCCCCATGGCAATCAGGGTAAAACAGATAGGAAAACCCAGCAGGATCGAGGCAACAAACGATCCCATCATCAACATCGCTACTTGAGGATCTGTCATCGCCCGACCTCCGTCTCTTCTGCGGCCAGACGGGCAGCTTTCTCTGCCTCTTCCCGCTTATGTTTTTCAATCAGTTCTTTTTCCATTTCCTCGACATCATGCATCCGGGCCGGCCACTCTCCAGTCTTCAGACATTGAACACAGCGGATAGTTTCCGCAATACCCTGCAGCAGGAGAATAAACGAGGCTAAGGGCAGAAGGGTCTTGAGCGGAAATACCGGCACCCCGACGGGGCTGTTGATACTTATTTCCCCCATCGGTCCCGTTGCCCCATAGGGCATGTAATTCCATGATTCGTTGGCATAGACAATACCGGCATAGACCAGGGCCAGAATACCTGGAAAGAAAAAGATAAAATAGAGAACCAGCTCAATTCCCGCCTGAATACGCGGTGGCCACAGCCGGTAGACAAAGTCCCCGCGAACATGCGCGTTTCGGGACAAAGCATACCCTCCAGCCATCATGAACAATGTTCCATACATGATATAGCTGATATCAAAAGCCCATGAGGTGGGATTTCGCAAAACGTAGCGTACAAAGACCTCATACGAAGTTGCAAACGTCAGGACCAGGATACACCAGGCGAAGGCTTTTCCCGTCCAGGCACTCAAGCGGTCAATAAAATAGAGAAACTGGTTCATTCTCACGTCCTTGGGTAGGATTAAACAATACTGTGTCCGGATGGCACGTCACTAACAAGCTCCGCGCCATCCGGAAAAAAACAACTCTTGGTCAGACAATCTCCGACTAGAATCCAAGCTCACCCGGATAATAATGATCAAAGGCGAGTTTATAGTCAGCAGCCGCAAGCAGGTCATAATAAGCAACCCGATGTGCAAACTCCTGCTGAGAAGCCACGACCTTTTTGAAGAAAGGATCCTGCTCGAGTTCCGGCAGAATTTCATCCCAGGCTTTCAGCTGAGCTTCCATGACCGATTTCGGTGTGCGGTAAAGCTTGACACCGGCCTCATCTCTGAGCCAGAGCAGATCCTTGGAGTACTGATCCTGTCCTCTCCAATAGTTGGCGGAGGAAGCTGCTTCCGCCGCATATCTCAGGATTGCCTTATGCTCGTCACCGAGAGCATCATATTTGTCTTTATTGAAAAGAATCTCAAAAAACTCTGCTGCCTGGTGATAACTTCCAAGCATGTATACCTTACTTACATCCTGGGCGCCAAAACTTCGGTCAGATGTCGGATTGTTGAACTCAAACGCCTCGATTACACCGCGCTCAAGGGCCGGTACGATTTCCCCACCGGGAAGCTGGGTTACTTTGACACCCATCTTCTGCATCAGGTCTGCAGCCAGGCCGACCGTCCGGTACTTCAGTCCATTCAGGTCTTCAGCAGTTTTGATCTCCTTTTTAAACCAACCAAGCGGCTGGGTCGGCATCGGCATGGCGAAGAAGCCTACAATATTGAGTCCGAGTTCCTTCAGAAGCTCCTGATAAAGCTCAAGACCTCCACCATAATATATCCAGGCCAGTCCCTGGTTGGCATTCTGTCCAAAAACAGGGCCGGTGCCGAACAGGGAGGCAACCTTGCTCTTGCCGTACCAGTAGACAGCAACCTGATGCCCGGCATCGAGAACGCCTTTGTTTACCGCATCCATTACCTGGAAGGGCTTAACAACCGCACCGGCTATCAGGTATTGAATTTTCAGGCGACCGCCTGCCATCTCGTTAACGCGCTTGACATAATCAGTGGCAAAATCGTTGAAAATGTCCTTGGCACCCCAGGCACCCTGCATTTTCAAAACGGTCGTCTGTGCCCTGGAAACCATCGGGAAACCGATAGTTGCAACACCGGCAGCACCAGCTGCCGCGGCCGCGGTTTTCAGAAACTTCCGGCGTCCTGTTTTGGCTTCATCTTGTTTAACAACTTTTTCTGTTTCTTTCTTCATGGACGGTACCTCCTCTCTGAGCTGAATAGTTAAAAACTAACTGGTAAAACGAAACAACAAATCCAAAATTCCTTTTACCCGCTCCACTACCTCAAAACAACGCAACTGGTGCCTTGTCCTTTTGGTATTACTTCTCAAAAATACGACCGTGATACAAACCGCTGATTGTCAGTCAGCGGAAAACAGGGATCGGTGTCACCGGTCAGCCCGTTGTAAAACCAGATGAACAGAGTATGGCAAGTAGCTGAAAAAGAACATTTAACAGCAGAATAATGGACAGGCAAACGCCGCAAAAACTGATGAAAGAAAATCCAAATGACATGAAAACAGTCCATACTCGAATCACACCCACAAACCGATTTAAAACTGTTCAGCGCTCACATGAAAAATGATTTTAAATACCAGTCGCCACATTTCAGTTGAACGCGCTGATACATCTACTATTTCTATTGTAAAGCGTGAAAAAAGCAAGACAAAAAAACAGTAATTCAACAAACAGTCCCACTTTGTCCGAATCACCGGCAGCAGTCGGCAGTTTCCAGCTTAGGATGCCTCCGGTGCCCGACCTCAGGCTCTACAAAACAGTCAAAAAACATACTCCAGCAGTACCAGCAGCTTGTCAGACGGGCACTTGTCTGACAAGTCTATTCTTAATTGGCTCAGTCCTCCCTGTCAAGCACTATTATGCTGGGATTTCGGCACATGCAGGCCGGATGAAAATACCGCTCACCCTGCACCATTGCTACTCGACAAGAACAATTCTAATGTCCATCACATTGGTATTTGTCGGTCCCGTTTTATATAGATCGTTCAGCTCTTCAAAAAAATGATAGGAATCGTTGTGTTCCAGGTATCTTGCAGGATCCAGTTCGCGTTCTTTTGCCCGGTTCAGGGTGGTGCTGTCGGCCAGGGCACCGGCGGCATCGGTCGGGCCGTCGCTGCCATCCGTGCCAGCGCTCAAAACAACCGAATGACTGATCCCTTTCATCTGCATTGCCGCAGCAAGAACAAATTCCTGGTTGCGACCCCCTTTTCCGCTCCCCTTCAATGTTACCGTGGTCTCTCCCCCGGAAAGAACGCATGCCGGCTTGGCAAGCGGCAGGCCATGAAGCTCGATCTCTGCCGCTATCGCCATGTGATTAGCCGCCACATCCCGTGTTTCACCCTCAATTCTTGAAGAGAGCAGTAAGGTATTGTAACCGAGTTCCTCAGCTTTTTCTTTTGCCCTGATGAGTGCATTGAAATTATTGCCGACAATAACGTTCTGGGTCCTGCTGAAGATTTTGTCACCGGCTTTCGGGGTCTCCGGAGCTTCTCCCGCCACCCCTCTGGCAATATAGTTGCGCACACCGGCAGGAATTTCTGATTCGATTGAATACTTGGCAAATAATGCCTGACAATCCGCAAAGGTCATTGAATCGGGGACACAGGGACCCGAGGCGATCGAGTCAAGATCGTCGCCGACCACATCGGAAAGAATAAGGGTCACTATCGTTGCGGGATACACCGCCCTGGCAAGTCCACCGCCTTTAATTGCCGACAGATGCTTGCGTATCGCATTGATCTCGTGGATTGTCGCCCCGCAGGAAAGCAGAATTCTGGTCGTTTCCTGCTTGTCCTCAAGCGTCACGTCAGGCACCGGCAGCGGTAGAAGAGCAGAGCCCCCTCCTGAAATAAGGCAGAGCACCAGCGTCTTTTCATCCGCAGAGGCTGCCAGATCATACATTACCTGTGCCCCCCTGAGACCGTTTTCATCGGGAACCGGGTGCCCCGCCTCCTGAATTTTTACAATAGCAAGGTCTTCGAGGTGGCCATATTTGACGCTGATAATTCCCCGGGTAATTCTCTTTCCCAGAATTTCCTCAACAGCTGCTGCCATCGATGCTCCCGCCTTGCCGGCGCCGATCACAAATATTTGACTGTAGTCGGACAGATCATATTCCCGACCGTCTACCAGCAGCTTCTCATCTCTGCGCTGGACATACTTCCTGATTGCCGCACCAGGCGCAACGGCAACAAGGCCAGCCTGAAATATCTCAACTGCATTGCGGCGACTTCTTTCAATCTTTTGATCCATGTGTCACTCCCCACCAATGGTGCTGAATATCACTATATAAGAGTGTTTTTATAAAACCGGATACTATCCTGAAACCCTCAAAGCTCCCGGGCAAGACAATCCGCTTACTGCTGTTTTTTAAGATGGACAGAAATGTCATGCAGGGCATTCAACAGATGCCTGGTCATCGCATTTTCAGCCCCGATCTTGTCCTGCTTTATAATGGCCTGCATGATATCGTTATGTTCTTCAACGGTCTGTTCGATGCGGCCCGGTGTATAGAGACTTGAAATCCAGCCGTTCGGCAGATTCATGATCATTGCCTTCATCAGAACATAAAGCGTCTTGTTTTTAGTCGCTGCCGCCAGCAAACGATGGAATTTTCCGTCACAGACAATAGCCTCTTCCACTTTAAGCTCACCGGCATATGCCACAAAACGCTCATATGCCTCCTGCATTTTGGCTATATCTTTTTTGTCAGCTTTTTCAGCCGCATGTCCGGCAGCTTTTGGTTCGATAATCAGCCTGACCTCAAAATTATCCCTGATAGACTGCTCATTTGCCTTCAGCCAGGATGAAAATTCACTGAACTGCTGCCCCTGCTTGTCGGTTATAAAGATTCCCTTTCCCTGTTTGACACTGACCTGGCCGGTTACTTCCAGGATCCTCAGCGCTTCCCTCAGCGATGAACGGCTGACCTGCAATTTCCTGGTCAGTTCATTTTCAGAGTAGAATTTGTCTCCGGGCCTGAAGCCATCTTCGACAATCATCTCTTTTATCGCATTGATAACACTGTCGGACAGACGCACTTTTTTTACTGGATTCATGGAAACCTCGGCAGCAAAGATATGGTACTTGTCAGACAATTGCCTGTCTGACAAGTACCATATCTAATAAATGGAGTTTCAGCTGTCAACAACAATGAAACGCCGACAGCCACCATCAGGACCGCCCCATGTCCGGAAAGCTCAGAAGAGGATAATTTTCGAGGTCTTCATGAAGAAAACGAACAGGACGGTAAAACCGGCAAGGAAGCTGTAAGGCAGGATAAGGTCTCGATTGGTAACACCTCCGCCCTTGAGCCTGTCGGTGATCCGATAGGTTGCATACAGAGAAGCCAGAAACCCTCCGGCTACGGTAAAAACCTGCAGCAGTGCGGAAGCATCCGGGCTGATCAGCCGGGCTCCGGCGACTACCGGTGTCAATCCGACGATTTCACGGAGATTAGCCACCAGCCGCCATGACTGGCTGACGAATACCTCAAAATGGACGGCAAGATAAACACCGAGGATAATAGGGATGAAACCATAGCCGAGCAGCGGCAGCAGAATTTTTCTGTTCACCTTCGTCAGGTGTGCCTGCAGCTGGACCATCAGGAAGTAGCCGATCTGAAAGATAAAGATAAGGACGAAGAAGATACATGAGCCGATCAGGGCAAACGGCAGCTGCCCAAGCGTTGCCGGGTAGGTCTGCTGCAGCGTCTGGATGAACGTGAACAGCTGGCTGTGCAGAGCAAACGGGAAGAAGATCGCCCCAAGCGAGATAATCAAAAAACTGTCGGCCTGTCGTGGTGCCTCAATATCCCAGAGTTCCTGAGGTGCCAGTCGCAGGTTGAGATGAATGGAGTGTTTGTTGCAGCTCTTGATACAGTCCCCGCAGATGATGCAATCCTTGTTGTTGTCAACCATGAATGGATGCCTGAACATAGGACAGCCGCTTTTATCAACCATTCCGGTGTAGCAGGCGTGATCTTCGCAGCGATTCAGGCAGAGATGCCGGTTTGAACGAAGCTCGAGGATGGACGGCATTGCAAAAATCGCGTTGATCGCTCCAAGCGGACACAGGTAACGGCACCACGACCTCCGGGAGAAAAAGACACTGAACACGATGGATCCAATGGTGATAGCCACGATAATCCAGCCGGTAAGCATCGGGCTCTCGTAGGCGTTCCAGACAACCTCAACCCATAAAACGATGATGCACAGGGCCGCCATGATCCACCCTGAATAGGTCTTTATAATCTCCGGGGTCTTGCGGGTGGGCCTGATAACCGACTGCAGCATGGTGCCGGGGACAGCGAGCGTACAGACCGAGCACCAGGTACGGGCCATAAAGAAAAATGAAAAGAAAAGCAGCGGCCAGCCAATCGCCCAGCTCAGTGTTATGCCGATATTTTTTTCTGGATCTGCAGGGCCGAAAAAGAGCGTAATGACAGCTGCCAGCAGGACTGTTCCAACAACAAATCGCGGCAGGTCGGGATAGAGTCTGCTCTCAAGCACCGTGCGGATCCACGGCACCCTGAGCAGGTTGAACTCCCACTTGCCTTCACTCTTGGGAAGGCCGAGCAGGATGTGTTCACTGAGAATCTCATCATCGCGTGCCAGCATCACCGCCCGCTGAATAACTGCCGAGAGTTCAATGAGGTTTCCAGGCCAGTCATAGTTCATCAGGACACCGAGCGTACCCGGGGAAACGCTGCTTATATTCTTGCCGTACTCTCGACTGAAACGGTGGAGGTAATAATCAACAAGCTGCGGCAGGTCCCGCTTGTGAAACCTCAGGGCCGGCACATGGAAAGTAGCCGGCTCGAGAACCTGCTCGAGCTGCCTGATGATCTTGAGCATCTCCTTTAACGTCTCGAGGGGGTACTCGCTGACAAAGATGATGCGGGCCTCAAGGGCAATCTGCCGCTCCCCCCCGACCCTGGTGTAGGTCAGTGTCTCTATGGCTTCCGCTATTTTTTTCTGGACCGGCAGGGGAATCCGGTCCAGGTGATGGAGTACCACCGTTCCCCTGGAAAATTGCTCAAAAACGCCGGTCTGGCGGACCTGGGAGAACGGGAACGGATCATTTTTTTCCCCGAAGAGTCTACGCGCCAGTTCATCGGCATTAAAATCCCTCGCGTCAACTTCGATATACGGTCCCTGGGTATGACTGCTCTGCAGGTGTATCTGTTTGGCCAGCAGCCGACGGCCCGTGCCGGTCTCCCCGGTCAGCAACACCGGTCGGTCATTGGCTGAAAATTTCTCTATCGCCTGCTGAATTTCCCGGGCCGTCTGGGAACGCAGCACCTTGTCTTTCTGGCCATCTATCTCGTCATCTGCGGAAATACATTCAGACAGCGGCATCATATCCACCAGTCTAATCTCCTGCCTGGTCGAGATATCACAGGCCAGGACGCTTGCCGCGTGATCCTGAAACGATATTCTCAGCCGTTCTGCAAGAGCACATTCAATTCGCTCCTGAACAAGACGGTTCTGCCCGAGGAGCTGGTGGAAATATGCATTGCTCAGGCAGATAAGAACGACATCGCAGAGCGCCCGTATTGTCAGGGACTGGGGTCTTCCGGTCAGCAGAGAGGTTTCGCCGAAATGCCCCCCGGGCCCGACGCGGCCGACAATTGAAAGCGCTCCATCCTCGCCCTGCAGGGTGAGCTCAACTTCGCCTGTGGCGACGATGTAAAAGCTGTTGGCCTGATCGCCCCGACGATGAATAAAATCTCCCTGGGCAACATGCCGGACCTGAACATTTTCGGTAATTTCTGCAAGCTGCTCAGCGCCGATATCGCTGAATATCACCGACTGCTGCAGATTCTGCTGGATGGCTTCCGGTTTCATCAACCAACAATCAATTCCTGTTTTTCTTTACCCTGTACACACCAATCACACATTTTCAATCAGCAGGTATTTCCTGACAACATCGGCGAGAAGGGGTGCTACCGTATAGACTTCAAGGAGTTCATCAGAGCAGACCCCGGGATAGGTGTCCGAGCCGATCACCTTTTTAACCACACTGCCGGCAAACCGTTGCCGGGCATCACCTGCCAGAACAAGGTGCGTTGCCACCACGTAAACATCAACGGCCCCGGCTTCCAGGCAGCGCCGGGCTGTCTGGAGGATCGACCCGCCGGTCCTGATCATGTCGTCGCAGACGATTGCTGTTTTTCCCCTGACGACACTTGAAACCTGGCTGACGATGGTCTTGTCGGTATCATAGCGGTCCTTGTCGGCAGCAGTATGGGGACAGTCCAGCAGGCTCGCCAGCCTGGCAACACGCTTGGAAAATCCGTAATCGGGGGAGACGAGTACGAAATTATCAAGATTCATGGTACTGATCTTCTCGGCCACGAGTTCATCTGTCCAGACATGTTTCGTACTTATTTCACCGGCATGGGCGTGGAGCACCGCCTCGGAATGCAGATCAACGAATGCCACGAAGTTCGGCCGTGCCCTGAACAACTGTCTGGTCCGGGTGATTCCTTTGGGAATTTCCTGGGAAAACGGCTTGGTGCGCTCCATGGTTGAGTAGCCGAGATATGGCACGACCACGTTTATTGAGGCAGCATTCCAGTACCTCCCACCCTGAATGAGATCAAGCGTTTCCTGGTGCGCTGAATCATCAGCTGTGGCGCCGACAATAATGAGATGTTTTCCTGAGATATCGGAGGGGAAGGCATGATAGAGCTCGCCGTCGGCGAACCGCTTGCGGATCATTTCAGAAAATGAAATTCCAAGGCAATCCGCTATCTTCCGGGCCAGCGGCGTCGAGGCTTCATTTGCCACCAGTAAAAGGTCCCGCTGCATTTCCATCCCGACCCTCCGATTCTTAAAAAAACGCTGTCCTCTCTAAAGGGCAGCGGTTATCGCATCGCCCATTGCCGAAGTGGATACTGCCCGGGCTTTGTCCCCGGCAATATCGGCGGTGCAGATCCCTTTTTCAAGCGTTGTTTCCACGGCCCTGTCAATGGCATCGGCAGCATCGTCGAGGCCAAAGCTGTAGCGCAGCATCATAGCGGCCGAGAGAATCTGGGCAACCGGATTGGCACTATTCTGCCCGGCAATATCGGGGGCGGACCCTCCGGCAGGTTCGTAGAGGCCGAACTTGTCGCTGTTCAGGCTGGCAGATGCCAGCAATCCCATTGAGCCGGTAATCATCGCCGCCTCATCGGAGACAATATCTCCGAACATGTTTCCGCAGAGCATCACATCAAACTGGCGGGGATCCCGGACCAGCTGCATCGTGGCATTATCGACATAGAGGTGATTAAGCTCGACATCCGGATACTGAGCCCCAATCTCGACCACGACTTCGCGCCACAATACCATCGTGGTCAGAACGTTTGCCTTGTCGATTGAGGTAACCTTGTTTCTTCTCAGGCGTGCCGCCTCAAAGGCCATGTGGGCAATTCGTTCAATCTCGGGACGCCTGTAAACCATTGTATCATAGGCATACTCGTCCATGCCGACCCCTTCACGGCCTTTCGGCGTACCGAAATAAATCCCGGAGGTGAGCTCCCGCACGACCAGTATGTCAAAACCGTCACCGACTATATCCGCCCTCAGTGGGCAGGCGCCGGTGAGAGATTTGAAAACCTTCGCCGGGCGCAGATTGCAGAACAGGTCGAAATGTTTGCGCAGCGGCAACAATGCTGCCCGTTCCGGCTGTTCTGCCGGCGGCAGATGCTCCCACTTCGGCCCTCCAACGGACCCGAAAAGGATAGCATCGCTCTGCTCACAAAGGGCACGCGTGTCGTCGGGAAGTGCTGTTCCATGATTGTCGATGGCAACACCACCAACGTCCGCCCTTGAGTAATCCAGGGAAAAGCCAAATTTTTCCTGGGCCACATCCAGCACCTTCAGTGCCTCCTGCATAACTTCGGGCCCGATTCCATCTCCTGCAAGTACTGCAACCTTCTTCATCATCTCACCTATTTCTATGATTACGGACTGTTCGTCCAAAAAAAACTACTACCGAGCACTCCCTTTAAAACTCACCAGAGCCCGGGACGACCCTGAAAACGGAAGATTGTATTCATACAGCGTCTCCAGTTGCCATGGGTCAAATACCCCCTGACAGGCATCAATCTCTTCACGGAACTTCGGACCTTTCATGCAGATGACGCGCCGGTCTGCAGCATAGAAGCGCTCACACAACGCCAGAAAATGCACTACGTCCGAAACCGCTCTGCAGGCGATACAGGTAAACCGGGGTTCACCCTCACCTGCACTCAAGTCCTCAAGCCTGCAGGACTGGACACTGATATCGGTAAGCTCACAGCACCTGATGACATGGCGTAAAAACGAAACCCGTTTCAGGCGCGGCTCTAGAAGACGTACCGCCATCTCCGGGCGCGCTATCTTGCATACCAGCCCGGGGAATCCCGCCCCGCTACCGACATCGAGCAGGCAATCCTGCTTTTCATCGAGCAGCATCAACAGAGCCAGGGAATCGACAAAATGTTTTTCAACGATTGCCTGCTCGGCCGTCTCCCTGGAGATGAGGTTCATTTTCCTGTTCCAGCGCCTGAGCTCCTGGAAATACATAAAGAGCCTGCCGACGGCGGCCTCATCCAGATCAATCCCGAAATCCCTGCTGCCGTGACGGATCAGCCTCGCAAACTCCGGGTACCCTATTGCTGTCTGCAGAGCCACAAAACCACTATGACAGCCGGCGGGTTACCGATGCGGCATGGGCCGTCAACCCTTCCAGGCGGGCAAGCGCCCTGATATGATCGGCATCTTCTTTGAGCGCACCGGCAGAATAACTGATGATGGAACTTTTCTTCAGGAAGGTTTCCACGCCGAGGGCCGAGGCAAAACGTGCAGTTCCCATCGTCGGCAGAACATGGTTCGGCCCGGCGAGATAGTCCCCGGCAGCCTCCGGGGTGTGATGTCCCAGAAAAATTGCTCCGGCATGCCTGATCTGCGGAACCTGGGACCAGGGGTCGACAATCATCAATTCCAGGTGCTCAATGGCAATTTCATTTGCCAGGTCCACGGCCTCCTCAAGGGTCTGGGCGATTAAAATCCGCCCCCGTGCCGCCAACGACCGGCGGGCGACATCTTTTCTGCTCAATCCGGCCAGCTGATCTTCCAGATGCTTCACTATTTCAGCGGGCTGGCTGCTGTCTGTGGTGATTACAATCGCCAGTGCCTGGGGGTCGTGCTCGGCCTGGGCCAGCATGTCTGCTGCAATACAGGCGGGATCAGCACTGCTGTCGGCAACGATAAGCACCTCCGAGGGGCCGGCGATCATGTCGATCCTGACCATCCCGGAAACCTGCCGTTTGGCCTCGGTTACATACTGATTCCCAGGGCCGACAATCACATCCACTGCGGGAATCGATTCGGTGCCAAAGGCCAGGGCCGCAACAGCCCAGGCTGAGCCGGCACGGTATATCTCGGTAATGCCAATTTCCTGGGCAGCCACAAGCAGATGAGGGCTTACGCTGCCGTCTTCAGCCGGCGGTGTCATCATCACGCGCTGGGCAACGCCTGCAATACCGGCTGGTATGCCGTTCATCAGTACCGAGGAGACCAGCGGGGTTGAGCCCCCCTGTCCGCCGGGCACATAGAGACCGGCGCGGTCAACCGGCCGTACGAGGCGACCGACAATCGTTCCGTTTTCACGGGTCTGCAGCCACGAGTCTTCCATCTCACGCTCGTGAAACCCCTGAATCCTGTCGATTGCCACCTCCAGCGTTTCCAGAAATGCACTGTCGACACGCTGATAAGATTCTTCAAGCTCCGCAACCGACAGGGCAAGCGGCTGTTTGAGCCCTGGGGCGTCAAATTTTTTTGTATAGTCCAGCACCGCTGCATCCCCCCTGCTGCGAACATCGGTAAGAATCTCTGCAACACTGCCTTCAACGGCCTCTCCGGACAGCTGAAAACGGCCAAGCAGCTCTCTGATGACCTGCTCGCCGACTGAACTCTTTATCTCACATGGAGTGATAATCATCTCTGAACCATCATTTTCTTTCGTTATCTTTGGCAGACCTCGGCGTACCATATGTACGTCTCCGCTTGGCCGACACACCAGGCCTCGTACATCATACTTTTGTGCTTAGCCATCCAATAGTTGCTTTAGACTTTTTACGGATTCATCATACGTTATTTTGTCCTGATAAGAAAGCAGAACCCAAAAAGCCGGCCGCAAAGCGCTGAAAATAACTTTTTTTGCTTTTACCTTTGAAGTTGCCTGAAAAGACAATATAGTTACTAACCATTTGGAAATAAAAATTTTCCTCACCTGCTTTACCTGCTGACAACAATACGGGCAACAGGTTGTTTTTACAGATGGTGGCGACTGTGACGGAAAAATAGCTGGATGACATGTCATCTCAAATAGATACCGGTATCAGTGTATGAAATTCGAACCAAAGTGGATCGCCTGGGAGACAACGAGGCGCTGCAATCTCAAATGTGTGCACTGCAGATCATCCTCGGAGCTCGAAATTGAAGGGCATCCCGATTTCTCCTTTGAGCAGGCCACCGCAATCATTGATGACATTGTCTCCTATGCCAGCCCGGTGCTCGTGCTTTCCGGCGGCGAACCGCTGCTAAGAGATGATATTTTCGATATCGCCCGCTATGGAACGGATAAGGGGCTGCGGATGTGTCTGGCGACCAACGGCACCCTGGTGACCGCAGATACCTGCCGACACATAAAAGATGCAGATATCAAGATGGTATCGCTGAGCCTCGACGGGGCCCGGGCGGAAACCCATGACAATTTCCGCAACCAGGAAGGCGCCTTTGACGGAACAATGAGGGCTATTGAATTATTCAAAAAAAATAACATTCCATTTCTGATCAACTCTTCATTTACCGTTCGCAACAAAGATGAAATTCCAAGTATTTACCAGCTGGTAAAAACGCTTGGAGCAGCTGCCTGGTACATGTTCATGATCGTGCCGACAGGACGGGGTGAAGATGTTGTTGAAGAGTTGATTCCCGAAAAACTCTACGACGAAATCCTTGAATGGCACTACCAGGTGGAAAAAGAAGAAAATGAGCTGCTGATGCGGCCGACCTGCGCCCCTCACTATTACCGGATTGTCAGGCAGAAAGCCAAGGAAGAGGGAACCCGTTTTACCCGCAGAAACCTCAACTTCTCAACCGGCGGCTCAAAGGGCTGTCTTGCCGGTCAGCTCATCTGCCTCATCGATGTTGACGGAGAAGTACTGCCCTGCAGTTATTTTCCAAAATCAGCCGGCAACATTCACCAGACCCCGTTCAGGGAAATCTGGGAAACGTCCGAACTTTTTCTCAGCCTCCGGGATTTCAAGAGCTACAAAGACAACTGCGGACGCTGTGAATATATCAACGTCTGCGGAGGCTGCAGGGCACGCGCCCATGCAATGACCGGCGACTACCTCTCCCAGGAGCCCTTCTGCAGCTATGTACCCCAGCGTCTCAAAGAATAAATGAACAGACACACTCCATCCACGAGGCAAAGACCATGAACGACACATTTCTCAGGGCCTGTCGGGGCGAAGCAACTGACTACACACCTATCTGGATGATGCGCCAGGCCGGACGATATCTGCCGGAGTACCAGAAAGTGCGGGGCAAGGTCAGTTTTCTCGAGTTGTGTAAATCTCCGGATCTCTGTGTTGAGGTTACCCTCCAACCTGTTGATATTTTCGGCATGGATGCGGCAATCCTTTTTTCAGACATCCTGATTCCCATGGAAGCCATGGGGCTTGTCCTGGAGTTTCATGAAGGCCGCGGTCCCGTTTTCCCGGATGTTGTCCGCGACCGTGATTCGCTTGATCGGCTTATCGTCCCCGACGCCGAGGAAACAATGGGCTTTGTCATGGAGACCATCAGGCTGCTGAGAAAAGAACTGCGGGTTCCGTTGATTGGTTTTGCCGGCGCTCCCTTCACCTGCGCAACGTACCTGATCGAGGGCGGGTCATCAAAAGTGTTCTGGGAAACAAAGAAGATGATGTTTACCGCTCCCGAGCTCTTTCACGGTCTCATGGAGAAAATCACCCGGTGCACCATAGGCTATCTCCTCGCCCAGGCACGTGCAGGCGCCCAGGCGCTGCAGCTTTTCGATTCCTGGGCCGGCATCCTTGCTCCCACCGATTATAATGAATATTCCTTCCCATATGTCGTAAGAATTATTGAAGAACTGCAGCAAACCGGCCTGCCGGTCATTTATTTCGCCAACAACGGCGCCACCCTGCTCGACTACTCGGCACGTTCCGGTGCCGACGTAATCGGCCTTGACTGGCGTATCAATATCGGCGACGCCATTAAACGGGTCGGCAACAAGGCGGTCCAGGGGAATATTGATCCGTTCGCACTCCTGCTGCCGCGGGAGAAACTCAGGCAGCGGATCAAGAATCTTCTTGAAGACGCAGGTGATGCCAAAGGCCATATTTTTAACCTCGGACACGGTATTCACCAGTTCACCCCTCCCGACCAGGCAAAGATCGCGGTTGATGCGGTCCACGAACTGAGCAGTCGCTGAGTACTTGTCCAAAGACCATGAAGATAATCATTCCCAGTACCCAGGAATGTCTCGAGTTAATAGCTCGTTATGAAATGCTCGACAATATCAGGCAGCATTCGTTTGTCGTTGCGGAGGTTGCAGAACTCATTGTCGCCAGTCTCGGTTCAGCAGCCGGTACAACTATTTCCCTTCCAGACCCTGATCTGGTCCGGGCCGGAGCCCTGCTCCACGATATAGCCAAGACCAGGTGCCTGGACGGCAGCTGCCGACATGCCGAAGAGGGTGAACAGATCTGTATCGATCACGGCTACCCCGACGTGGGAACCATTGTCGGAGAGCATGTCATCCTGAAAAAATTTTCCCCGCAACGATATGAACAGGGAGCCTTTGAACCACGGGAAATCGTCTATTATTCAGACAAACGGGTAAACCATACGACGATCGTCTCCCTGGAAGACCGGCTCGATTATATTGTCGACAGGTATGGCGACGGCAGCAGTTTTATCGAAAATAGAATCAGGGAAAATTTTCAGCATTGCCTCCTGCTGGAAAAGCACCTGTTCTCCTTTCTCCCCTTTACCCCGGAAGACCTGGGCAACCTGGTCTCTGCACAGCCAGTCAGGTGATCCCCGATGATGGCAGTTATTCAGCGATGAAATGCGCACCATGTGCACGGCGCATGATCAGCGGCTGCTGAGCCGGGAGCCATCATGCCGGTCCTGCCCCGCCCTCGCTACCGTCCGTCCTTTCCGTTCACCAGCGCGCATCTTCAGACGATATTTCCGACTCTTTTCCGGAAAACTCCGCAGTTAAGCCCAAACCGTGAACGGATAGAAACGCCGGACGGGGATTTTCTCGATATTGACCGCCATTTCAATGCAACCGGCAATAACGCCGGGCTGGCTATTGTCAGCCATGGGCTGGAAGGCCATTCCCGCAAGAAATATCCTCTGGGAATGGCGCGTTGCCTCACCGAGAACGGCTGGGATGTCGTCTGTCTGAATTTTCGCGGCTGTTCAGGAGAATCAAATCGCCTGCCCCGCCTCTACCACTCCGGGGTAACCGACGATCTTCACACGGTACTCAGACATTGTCTGGTGCCGGGGAATTACCGGGATGTTGTGCTGATCGGTTTCAGCATGGGCGGGAACCAGACGCTGAAATACCTTGGAGAAAACCCCGGAATCGTTCCACCCCAGGTAAAAGCAGCGGTTGTTTTCTCCGTGCCCTGCATGCTCGCCGACTCTGTTGAGGTGATGAATTCCTGGCAAAATGCGCTCTACATGCGCTATTTCCTGAAAAGCCTGGGTGAGAAAATCCGGATCAAGGCCGCCATGTTTCCAGGCCTCATCGACACGACCGGCATTGAAAAGATCCGGACATTTGCCCCGTTTGATGACAGGTTCACCGCCCCGCTCCACGGCTTCAGGGATGCTGCTGATTATTACCGTAAATGTTCAGCCAGGCAGTTTCTTTCCGCCATTCAGATACCCTGCCTGATGGTTCAGGCCATTGACGATCCGTTTCTTTCTCCAACCTGCTTTCCGCTGCCCGAGGCGGAAAAAAGCCCGTACCTCAGTCTTGAGATGCCGGAATTCGGCGGTCATGTCGGTTTCCGGAATGGGTGGCGGAAGCTCCATTACTGGTCGGAATACAGGGTCATCCGCTTCCTGCACCACCTGGGTCTTCAGGAAACCGCTCCCGGATGATCAGCATTTTTCCGCCGGCCTCCGTTCAGGGACATAGGTGTGTGCAACCGTTCCGCGATTCCAGGCGTCAGAGACGTACAATCCGCAATAGCAGCTGCCATATTCCTCGACATCCGGCTGCCGGTAGACACAGGGGCAGATAATGTCCCGGTCGGCCTGCCTGTCTTCCTTGGCCATCCGGCACGGACAGCACATGTAGCCGTATCGTTTCCGATTGATCAGCAGGCTTTTCAGCAGGAACATGGTCGACTCCATATCACTGTTAAAGAAATACCCGCGTGGTTCGTTGACTTTTTTCAGCTGTTCATAGAGTTGCTCAACATTCATATTTCAGCCCAAGCTCCTCCATTATCACATCTTTTTGAAAACCCACGATTGCCTTGTTGCCGATAAAGGTAACCGGAAACGCTTTCTTTTCATTATACGGCGCCATCTCCGCAAACAGCTCATCTCGCTCATCCTTGATCATCAGATCCACATCGACGGAATCAAAGTCGACACCATGTTCAGCCAGCAGATCCTTCAACGCCTTACACTGAAGGCAGGTAGTCAGTACGAGTAATTTTACTTTCAGTTTCGGCACCTTCTCACTCCTTGAAATCATCTTTTCTTACTTTATTCCACCAAGAAATACCAAATCCGGCCGGAAGTTTCTAGCGCAACCTGCTACCCGCGCCTTTTTTATCTCATCCTGCAACCATCAAAAGACTACTTCCTTCAATCGTCAAGTCAACACGAGCATCACTATCATTCCTGTCTGCGAAAACTACAATAGCCGCCAGGGTGATTTACTGTTATAATAGTTTGATATTGCTTATATTCAATTGGTGACTGAGCGGAAATATCTTTGCCGCCAGAACCACTACAGCATCCGGAGAATTTTATGAAAAAGTCCATGTTCTTTCTTTGTGTCATACTGCTGCCTGCCATTCACTCACTACCCGTCCAGGCAAGCCTCCTGAAGCTCTATGTTTCGATTCCGCCGCAGCACTGGCTGGCAGAACAGATTGCTGGAGACCTTGCTGCAACAGAGATCCTGCTTGAAAAAGGCCAGGATCCTCACACGTTTGAACCGACCCCCCGGCAGATTGCCGGTTTATCGAAGGCGGAACTCTATTTTACCATTGGTATGATATTTGAAGAACATCTCACGGAAAAGCTTACACAGACGAACAGCGGGCTGACAATTGTCGATTCCAGTGACAACATACGCAGGCGTTCCGGCACCGACCATCATCACGAGTCACATGATACCCATGGAGCATCCCACAGCGAGCCTGATCCCCATATATGGCTGTCTCCCGTAAACCTTATCACTATTGCCGGGAACATGGCGAAGGCAATGGCCACAGCCGACCCTGTCAACAGGGATACGTATGAACAGAATTTGAGGAACCTTGAGCAGCGGCTCCGCGAGCTCGACGATAGAATCAAAGCAAAACTTTTACCTCACGAGGGTGCCCGTTTTTTTGTCTTTCATCCAGCCTTCGGCTATTTTGCCGACGAATACCACCTCGAGCAGGTAGCCGTTGAAGTCGAAGGGAAATCTCCATCACCGAGACAGCTTTTCAGAATCGTCGCCCAGGCGCGCTCGGAAAATATACGCATGCTCTTTATCCAGCCCCAGTTTGATCCCAACAGCGCAGAAGCCGTTGCCGAAGCGATCGGCGGCACGGTAGTGGAGCTCGACCCGCTCGCGGAAAATATCATTGCCAACATCGAGGCAATGGCCGAGGCAATTGCTAACTCGCTGAACAGCGCTCATAATCAGTAAGACCTGGCAGGTTGCGCCCAGTCGGCAGTGAACCCGGCGGCGGCCAGGATGTCAAGACCCTGCTGCATGAAGTTGCCGACGGAAGAAACCCCGTGTGAGTCGTCCCCGGGTACAACACTGATTTCATAATCTCGTACCAGTTCCAGAATTGAACGGCTGATGTACGGCTCGTCCGCCCCTTTTACCAGAGCACGGAGGTTGAAATCCATTATCAGTCCATGTTCCTTTATCAGTTCCAGGTTGCGCCTGATCTTTGCACGTATCAGAGGTTTTTCCAGACGCTTACGGTAATTCGGGTCGAAAATCCTGATCAGGTCAAAATGACCGACAACCGCCGGGCGCAGCAGTGATATCATCTCGTACTGGATGTCAAAATACGTCTCGTAAAGCTGATCGATGCCACCGGCGGCAGCGACTGCCCGCTGGTACATTTCAGCGGAATAGTCAAAGTTGAGATCATTGACAAAATGTACCGAGCCGACAAGATAGTCCGGTGAAAACGTGCGCACCAGGTGAGGGACAAACGCTTCATAGCCACTGTATGTTTCAATCTCAATAGCAGCAAATATGGTTATTTCATCACTGTATTTCTTCTGCAGACGCCGGCATTCTCTGATATACCTGCCGAACCGCTCAAACAGGTAATCAGGGGTCAGTCCCGCTTCTTTCTGGTCACGGTAAAGTAATTCACTGCTTATGGCCGGGGCATGTTCGGTTATCCCCACCCAGTGGAAATTCTTTGATATATAGGTCTGAATGACTTCTTCCAGTGTATCTGTCGCATGGTTGCAGAACTGTCCACTATGCCCTCCATGTACAGAAACATAAGCCGGTACTGACATACGGAGCCTCACAAAAATAAATGAAATAGAAAAATCGTTGCAATTCAGCACGAAAAGAACAGCAGTCCTTCTTCCCATCAGTTGTCATCAGCAGATGGTCACTGCATGAAAGTGCTCTGTAGTACTAAATTCTTCGTGCTTTAACAAGTGAGGTTTTACCGAACGTTAGCGGAGTCGTTCGCGACTTCCGGATTTTGGTAACGCTGAGCAAAAACGAGAAACGGGGGGGGCAGGAAACAAATAAAAAAATGAGGATGCGTTTCAGTACATGGAACACACCCTCATAACGGGTTGGAATTGTATCAGGATACGGTTATATGCGGTTTCAGTTTATCAAGAACCTTTGGACCGATGCCCTTGATATTCAGAAGGTCATCAACCGACCTGAACGGGCCGTTCGCCTTCCGGTAATCATTGATTCGTGTGGCGGTCTTCGGCCCGACTCCGGGAAGTGTCGTCAGCATTTCTTCATCGGCACTGTTTATATCGATCTTTTCTGCTGCAATTGAGGTACCGGCAACAGCCTGATCGACAGCGGCTGCTGCAGATTTCTGGGCGGCAAAACCGGTACCCAGTGAGACGAGCATCAGAATAAGACAGCACAGTGATGTGATTACATTCATTTTTCTCATGGCGTTGATCTCCTTTTTCAGAACGTGTTTTGATAAAACTGCAGATTTCATCCATCATCTTATTGGCCAATAAGAAATCATGATTCCCACTCTAGCAAACAGTCCTGACAATGATCTGACACCATCATCAAAATAATTAAATTTTTCTTTTTATCCTAAAATAAGGTAATAAAATCTGTATAATAGAGACTTGTTATTTTTTTCTTGAGAGTACATCAAGAAGTAATGAGCTGTCTCTAGAGCAGCTACATAGGTCAATGTAAGTCGGTATGCAGTAGGGGAGAATTAGAGTCGAATCTCGAAGCGTTTGATTTTCTTTAACAACCCCTGTCTGGTAATTTTCAGCATATCGGCTGCCTTTGATTTGTTTCCATTTGTCTGATAGAGGGCTTTTTTTATCAGATCAACCTCGAGGCGTTTGGTCTGGGCGGGAATCGAGAGATCGTTATAATCCGTCTCCCGCCGCCGCTTATTGGTGTTGGTGAAAAAGGAATGCAGCTCGCGGGAACAGCGATCCGGCATGATAATCTGTGCGTTCTCCGTCAAGGCCACAAGGCGCTCGACTTCCTTGAGGAGCTGCCTGACATTGCCGGGCCAGGGATAACCTTCAAAAAGCCCCATCACCTCGGATGAAAAACCGGCCACCTGTTTTGAAAAACGTTCATTTGTCTGTTGCAGAAAATATTGGGCAAGCGGCAGAATATCCTCTTTCCTGTCACGCAGCGGAGGTATGACAATCTCCACGGAAAACAGACGGAAAAAAAGATCCTCCCGGAACCGGCCTTCCTTGATTTCCAGGCCGAGATCGCGATTCGATGCACTGATCAACCGCAGGTCATAATCAATCGTCCGGTTGCTCCCCAGCCGGCTGCCTTCTCCTTCCTGGATGGCCCGCAGAATTTTCGGCTGGATCATCAGTGGCATCTCGCCGATCTCGTCAAGAAAAAGCGTCCCCCCTTCTGCGCTCTCGAACAGACCGCGGCGCGACTTGTCAGCACCGGTAAAGGCTCCACGTTCATGACCGAAGAATTCACTCTCGACAAGGCTCTCCGGGATACAGGCACAGTTTACCGGTACAAACGGCTGATCCCTCCTGTCTCCACGTTCATGAATCATCTGGGCAATGAGTTCTTTGCCGGTACCGTTTTCACCCTGGATCAGGACATTGACGGGGGTGCTGCTGATGACGTTCACCAGGTCAATGACCTCTCTCATTGCCGGACTCTCTGCAATCAGCGCAACACCTGAAACCATATCCTGTTCAAACAGGTCAACTTCCTTACCGATCGACGAGGCGAGGGTGAAGATTTCCTGATTCAGAACAACGGACTCAATGGAAAGAGAGAGAAAATGGGCGATTTCATCAAGACGCCCGAGATCACCCTCGGTGAAGTTTTTATCATCCTGCCTGTTGAGCAGCTGGATGGCACCGATAATACGATTTCCCGACATGGCCCTGATAGGCGAGCAGATCAGGTTCCGGCAGGCAAACCCGGTCTTCTCGGCAAGTTCGGCATGATATCCGGTAATACCAGCTGGATCATTTTCAATACGGCTCTTGCCGGTCCTGATCACCTGGCCGACGACACTACCCTCAAGTGGTGGCTCTATCTGCTGTTCTTCAAGCCCGGTTCCAAAAATTGAACAGATCTTATTTTCGGCCTGCTCGATGATAAAAATGGTGCATCGTTCGGAACACATCAATTCAGGAAGAATCCTTGAATAGAAGGTGATAAATGACCGATAGTCATCGGTTGTCCAGGCACCGGAAACCTGAACCAGTTTATTTTTGAGAACTGTCAGATGTTTCTTTGAAAAACGTTGTGCAGCCGAATTATTTTTCATGGGGAAACGGAATTACCACTCGAGCTTTTGATTAGATATCAGGGGAATGCTCTATCGCGCCTGTAAGCATGAATACTTTGTTTACAAATGATACACTCCGGAAAAAACTTTGTCAAAATTTCACCATGCTATTGATCTCACCGAGTCCATTAACCAAGAATATTGAGGCACCGGGAAGCCTGCCGGACGTAAACGATGTTGACATCCGGCTCTCTATCTACCCAGCCATGAACCAAAGCCCTTGTACCTCGTGGCTGCCTTTACACTCCTCATAGCAGGTTTGCAGACAATAACAGTGAAAAAACAGGCAGTTGTCTCCGCCATCGGGCTATCTTACCGTTCCTGGTCAGCCATTGGCATGAATGATGCAATTGCATATCCGGCATGCACAACTACAGCAGGACGCCACCAGAAAACAATTCCCGGAGCAGCTATCCGGCAGAAGCTGCACTCCCGGTTATTTTGGCCAGGAGTGCGATAATCCCCCCGGGGACGTGGAGCGCGATTGGTTCATCAGTTTTCAGTGATTGTACGCCGTCTGAACTTACCTGTTACCGGGTACTATGAATTAATTCCACCTCATCACCTGTATCTGAATGCGCTTCACGTCCCCATCTTTTCATCCTTATCAGCAACGAAAACGTAAAGGCACGAGCAATAGAAAATAGTGCGGAGACGGGGGTCACGGGAGATTATCAGTCGGTGTGTCCGTCAGCAGAGAGCAAAAAAGACACCGGACCGTGATATATTCAGAAGCTGCAATTACATAGAAACAACAACAATCTAATCGGATTCACCGGGCTTATCCCGGTTATCAACCGTGACACTTTTTGCTCCGGAAACAACAGTACCGCGGGATTTCAACAAAATTTCAAGTTCCAGAAACTCATCGTCTATTTCTTCTTCAACGGTTTCGGGCGTGTGTTCCGATTCGCTGTACCATTCTTCTCGTAACTCCGCGAGAACATCTCGAGCCATGTGAATCCTCTTGTGTATTGATTTACAGCTGCATTCTTCCAGCTTGTCATGTCATACGATAACTATCTCGGGACAAAAAACAGCGGATACTGCGCCCCGGTAAAATAATGCAATGCCTTTTTCAAAACAGCAGGACCGGGCATTTTACATTGTGAAGAACAAAATTGGCAATTGAGCCGAAAAGAACGTCCCTGATCTGCCCGCCGCCTTCATGCCGACCGATCACGACCAGGTTAAACTCATCTTCATTGGCAATGTCGGTGATCATCTCCCGGGGAGAACCTGTTTTCAAAATCGTTTCCGGCTCAAACCCCTCCTCGACAAGCCGTGAACGATACCTCTCAAGAAGACCACGGCCTGCCCTCTGGGCATTTTCCTTCACCATTTCAACCTGAAAATCGGGAATCATCCTGTAGGCGAGCTGCTCCTTGTTGATCACATAGAGCAGGGTGATTTTTTTGGGGAATCTGCCTTTTGCGGCAATAATAGCATCAATCGTTGCCCGGGCAGTCGGCGAATCATCAACAGGCACAAGAATTTTCGGCTCCATTACCACGGTACCTCCATGTTACTGTTTTCTCAGATGACCTTTTCTACCGCTTAACCGTATACAAGCCTCGGCAGAAGAAGTACCAGTCCGGGCCAGAATGTCAGCACCATCAGGATTGCCAGCTGGATGAGCAAAAATGGTGCAACCGCCTTGGATACATAGACAATATTGCGGTCGACGGTCGCCCCGGTAATATAGAGACTCACTCCGAGCGGCGGTGTGCAGTAGCCTATACCGAGATTAATCGTCATCAAGAGCCCGAAATGCATGGTGTCAATTCCAAATTTCGCCAGCAGCGGTAGAAATATTGGAGTCAGTATCAGCGTTGCTGAGATAATATCCATGAACATGCCGATGATCAATAACAGGACATTGACGGACAGCAGAAAAACCCATGGGGAGGAAATGTTTTCGACCACAACGGAGGCGATCTTCCCGGGAATCTGCTCAAAGGTCAGGTACTCGCCAAAGACCGAGGCACCGGCAACGATGACAAGCAGGGTAGCCGAAGTAACTGCTGAGGAAACGATCACTTTTTTGACAGCGCTGATCTTCATGTCCTTGTGGATGAAGATCTCTACAAAAAATGCGTAGAAACAGGCAACGACGGCTGCCTCGTTGGCGGTGAAAAGACCGGAATAGATGCCGCCGAAAATAAGAACCGGCAGAAACAGCGCCCAGGCACTTTCTTTCAGCACCGCAGTTACCTCTTTAAACGATGGCCGCTCGCGCCGTGTCATCCCCATTTTTTTGCAGAAAAAATAGGCATAGACACTCATGGCAATCATAATCAGAAGGCCGGGGATAAAACCGGTGAGAAACAGTGCTTCGAGCTGGTCGTTGCTCACCATTGCATAGAGGATCATGGCAATGGACGGCGGGATGATGACACCGAGAATCGGAGCCG
Source organism: Desulfocapsaceae bacterium (assembly GCA_963675545.2). GTDB lineage: Bacteria > Desulfobacterota > Desulfobulbia > Desulfobulbales > Desulfocapsaceae > MADRE3. The sequence goes on along the minus strand of CAXXRX010000002.1, from coordinate 3,228,191 downwards.
TCGTCATCAGGCCGACCGAGAACCGTTCGTCATATTTGTTGGCAATGAGCGCCGGAATCATGAATCCGCCGATGGCAACAACAGTTGCAACGGTAGAACCCGAGATGGCCCCGAAGAAACCGCAGGCCAGCACCCCTGCCATGGCAAGCCCGCCGGGCAGAAAACCGACAAGAACATTGGCGGTTTTGATGAGTTTTTCAACGATGGTGCCTGTGGTCATGATATTTCCACAGAGCACAAAGAACATGACCACAATCAGCGCAAATTTATCCATACTCCGGTAGAGCACTTCGATCACGATCTGGGGATCAATACCCACAAAATAGACAAGCCCTATCATACCGGTAAAAAACAGGGCCATAAAAACAGGAATAGTCGAGGCAAGACAGCCGATCAGGATTGCAAGTATCAGGAGATAACTGTTATCCATCGGTTATTCCGCCCCTGTGATAAACTGCTTCCCGACCAGATCTTCCCAGATAATGATCAGGGTCCGGACAAACATCATGGCTCCCATTATCGGCAGGATAAGATAAAAATACCATTCGGGAATCCGGAGGGTGGCGGAACGGGCAAATTCATCCTGATACATCATGATGGTCATCTGCAGACCGAGATACACCATAATTCCGGCGAACACCAATACTCCCAGGTGAGAAATAATCGTCAGCGGCTTTTTCAGCAGCGGCAGCATCTGCGGCAGCGCATCAATACGGATCAGCGAACGGGATCTGACGGCGGCAATACAGCCGATATAGGTTGAAAAAAAGATCACCTTGCGGACGATCTCGTCGGACCAGTAGAGACTGAAACTATCCGTTGTTTTTCGTAAAACGACATTGGCCATCGCCGTCAGGAGTGCAACACAGACTGCGCTGAACAGTGACCATTCCTCGACAAACTTAAAACCCCGATCGATTGATTTGATTATATTTTTGAACATCACTGTACTGTAAATAAGAAAAAGGCCGGAAAGGGTTATCCTCACCGGCCTCTGATGTTACAGGATATTTACTGGATCTGCTATTTTATTTGCCAAGTTTTTCCCGAACCAGAGCAAGATAATCAGGCCCGATCTTCTCTGACCACTTTTCCAGTACCGGCTCGGCCAGTGTTTTCAATTCTTTTATTTCAGAAGGAGGTAATGTAATGAATTCGACGCCCGCTTCTTTAGCGGCAGCAACCTGGACGTCATACTGTTTTCTTGTCAACTCACGAGTTGCAGCACTTTCTTCGACAATGGCTTCAAGAAAGACAGAACGCAAATCTTCCGGCAGCTTGTCAAGCCAGCGTTTGTTGATCAGGTGCACGAAAAGTCCCTGGGCGTAATTGAGTTCAGTAAAATATTTTGCTATGGTGAATTTTTTGGTGATATTGCAAACAATAGCCGTGTGATCAAGACCGTTAATCACCCCGGTCTGCAGTGCCTGAGGGACATCACCCCAAGGCATAACAGTAAACTTCAGCTCCCATGCCTTGTAGGAATCGGTATTAACCGGTGCTTCAGCAATACGGAAATTGACACCTTTTGCATCGGAAATAGATTTTACCGGGGTAGTTGTTGCCCAGCCATATGGGCCATAACCGGTGAAATCAGCAACGACGATACCACTTTTCAGCGCAGCATCAGCAAAGGGCTGCCAGAGTTCGGGATCGTTTCTGAAGGTATCAAGCTTGTCAAACGTATCCACGACGTACGGTAAATTCACGACCCCCAGTCTATCAGCGACATTTGCCGCGGCAACTGAGGAACTGAGCATCCCCTGAACTGCACCCATCTTCAATTTACTGATAACATCCTTTTCTCCGCCAAGTTGTAGAAGCGGCCGGTAGTCGACATAAATTCGTCCACCGCTCTTCTCCCAAACTTTATCCCGTATTCGGTATCCTGCAGCAACCCCTTCTATCACCGGATGAGAAACATTGGACAGAAGATACGTAAATTCGGCACCGCTTGGATCAAACTTCGGTTTCCAGGCAGCAAGCGGGTCCGCTTTTTCAGCAGCAGATACGAGTACCGGCAGGCTCATCATTATCAGCAACACGTGCAAAAACAACTTCTTCATCGGGAATCTCCTCTTGGCAAAATTCTTCGGTAAAGGGGTAATAGCCTCGGATAACTCAGCGCACACGACTAAGCAAATTAGCCATATACTGATTTTCACTTAACATAAATAGTGTTACGAGGCAAATACTTTAACGATAATAAGGCAGTTTGTTGAATTTTGCAGGGTTCCCGTCGTTTCGACTTGCCCGGATCACTCGAAAGCGCTGGTTCTGAACAGTGACTCTGGAGAATGCGTGCACTCTCCAGGCATGTCAGGCAGCAACGGTTTTCTTCTCTTTTTCGGCAATATGAGGCTCGTTGGGGCAGGACCTGGAAATCCGCATCTCTTCCTCAGTGCGATCATCCTGGTCGTAACAGTAGATACCGCAGTTCAAACAGCGCAGAGCTTCAGTGGTGCATTGCAGCTGACTGATCGTCCCCTCTACTTCCATAAAGGTCCCGATACGCTCCTCAACCGGAATAACCGGTTTTCTGGCGGCCGTTGACATCGGGGAGACGTTTACCAGGGAATCGACCAGAGACGGTGCTATCATCTCTCGCTGGCGGTCTTCAATCGCCGGAATTTCTCCGGTTGTCACATGATAATGAATAGACCGTGCAGCATACCTTCCGGCAGCAATGGCCTCGATCATCAAGCGTGGCCCGGAATAGCAGTCTCCCCCGGCAAAGACACCGGGAATATTGGTTTCAAGGGTTTCCTCATCGGCATCGATGGTACTGAACCTGGTCTTCTCAAGCCCGTCAGCCTCCACGATTGCGTCGAGTTCGGCCCCCTGTCCGACCGCCTGGATAACGATATCACAGGGGATAACCCGCACCGTATCCTCGACCGGCAGGCAATCAGGCATTCCACCAGGATTATACTTCAGGGTGACGTCCTGCACCTGGATACCGGTCAGCCTGCCATCTTCTCCTATGAATTTCATCGGCGAGACAAGGCAGTGCATGCTGACGCCTTCATTCTCTGCATCGACAATTTCATGGGCATTGGCCTCCATCAGGTCCCGGGAAAACCGAAACAGCAGGTTAACGCTCTTGGCCCCGGTGCGCAACGCTGACCGGGCACAGTCCATGGCCACGTTCCCGGCGCCGATAACCACAAAATGCTTGCCTCTGATAATTTCTTCTTCAGTGTGAAAACGGCGCAGGTAATCGATGCCGCTGTAGATCCCTTGAAGGTCCTTGCCTTCAAACGGCAGCATCCTGCCCTGCCAGCAGCCCAGCGCCAGATACACCGCATCAAAGCCGATCGCTTTGAGGGACCGGATCGTAAAGTCCTTGCCCAGTGTAACACCGGTATGTGGTGTCACGCCGAGTTCGAGTATCCCGTCGATATCCCATTGATATTGCTCCTCGGAGAGCCGATAGTCGGGGATTCCGTACAACGGCATGCCGCCGAGTTTCGGCATCTGCTCGAAGATGTCGACCTGATGACCAAGGCGCCGCAGGTAGTAGGCGGCTGACAGTCCCGAGGGCCCCCCACCGACAACAGCAATCTTTTTGCCGGTATCTGCAGCAACCTGAACTGCCTGCCGCTTTCCGGAGTCACGTTCCCAGTCCGACAGAAAACGCTTGACGGAGTTAATCGCCAGCGGATCATCCTTGATTGTACGCCGGCACTCGGTTGCACAAAGCTCCGGGCAGACACGACCGGTTGCGGTCGTGAGCGGGTTGTTGTCCTTGATGGTCCGCAGCGCAGCCGCAAATTCACCCCGCCTGGCGTGGCTCAGATACTTCGGAATATTTATCTGGGCAGGACAGCGCTGGCGACACGGAGACAGGCACTGATTATACTTATTCCAGTGAAGGATTTTTGTCGTCTCCCCAATAAGTTTAACAATACCTTTGGGGCATGCCTCTACACAGCTGCCGCAGCCGACACAGCGTTCCGGATCGAAAACAGGAAGGCCGGTCTCGGAACTCATGGTAATTGCCGAAAATTTGCAGGCCCGCAGGCATGATCCGAGACCGAGGCAGCCATTCTCGCAGCGAAGAAAACCGTGATAGAGCTGGAGTGCTGCCCGGCAGTCCTGCAGACCGGAATAATTGAACTTGCGGGCTGCCCGGTAACCGCCTTCGCAGCTCGAGCAGGCAAGAGTCGGCTCCGCACCGCTGACGTCATAGCCGAGGTAGGCTCCGATGGATTCTGCTGTCTCGGTACCGCCAACCACACAAGAATTAACCTCTATTTTTCCACGCACCATCGCTTCGGCAGCAGAACTGCAGCCGGCCTGGCCGCAGCCGCCGCAATTGGCGCCCGGCAGCAGGTCGACAACCGCCTCGATACGGGGATCTTCCTCCACATGAAAAACCTGTGCGGCAATACCCAGAATAATTGCCGAAACAAGAGCAATGCCGACGAGCAGGATTATTGGTGCAAACACGATAAATCTCCTTGGTAAATAACCAAATCATTCATTTCCGGGCGGCCACTGGTTAAGCTATTCCCTGGAAACCGATAAAGGCAAGCGCCATGATGCCGGCGGTGATCAGTGCGATTGATGTTCCCTGCAGGGATTTCGGCACAGCGGAAATAACGAGGCGCTCGCGAATACCGGCAAACAGAATCAGGGCAATACCGTAACCGACTGCACTCGTTGAAGAGAAAACCAGCATCTCGACAAAACCATACTCCTTCTTGGCCACGAGCAGCGCCACACCCATGACCGCACAGTTAGTGGTAATAAGCGGCAGGTAGACACCAAGCGCGTTGTACAGGACACGGCTCTTTTTTTTCATGATGATCTCAACCAGCTGGACGAGCGAGGCGATGATCAGGATAAAGCTCAGCGTCTGCAGAAACTCAAGACCGTACGGTTTTAAGACATAGGTGAACACCAACCAGGTGAAAATAGCCGCCATGACCGTCACAAAGACAACTGCCATGGCCATGCCCAGTGCCGTTTCCAGTTTCTTGGACACGCCGAGAAACGGGCAGTTTCCGAGATACTGGGCCAGGAGTATATTATTGACAAAGGTTGCCGAGACGGCAAGAAGAAAAAGATCCATACGCAGTACCGTTAACCCTGAATGAACTTCTCTCCGCGCCAGCGGGAGAAGAGGTTCTGAAGCGCAAGCAGCGCCCCTATGGTGACAAATGCTCCCGGAGCTGAGACAAGAAAGGTCATGGGCTCAAAAGCCTCCCCGAACACCGCCATGCCGAACCAGGTTCCGGCGCCGAAAATTTCTCTGATCGAGCCGATGAGCATCAGTGACACTGCATATCCGGTGCCGACGCTGAATCCATCGATCATGGAAAGCAGGGGAGGATTTTTGGCTGCAAACCCTTCGGCGCGGCCGAGAACGATACAGTTGACGACAATCAGCGGAATATAAATACCAAGCGCCAGGGAAAGCGGGAAAAAAAATGCTTTCATCAAAATTTCGACAATGGAAACAAGTGTGGCGATAATCACGATGTAGGAAGCGATACGAACCTTGCCGGGGATCACGTTTCTCAGCGCGGAAATGGCACCGTTTGACAGGGTCAGCACAAATGCCGTGGCCAGCCCCATGCCGAGACCGTTTTCCGCAGACATGGTCACTGCCAGCGCCGGACACAAGCCCAGCACCAGGCGAAACGGCGGAACACGTTTCCACAGCCCGGCAGTCAGGGTATCAATGTATTTGTTTGCCATATGATTGTTCCTTCTACAACTCTGCGATCTGTTTGATAATCTCGTCCTTTTTTTCAGCAACGAAGTCGAGGACATCGTTGGTACCGTTGACGGCTGCCCGGGAGGTTGCGGAGGCACCACTGATTGCGTCGATGACCCCACCGTCTGCGGTAATCGCCAGCGGCTGATCCACCGGCAGCCCGCTCCATTGCCGGCGAAACCCGGGCTCTTCGATCCGGGCTCCGAGTCCGGGTGTTTCACTGTGACGTACCGTCTCCATGCCTGTCAATGTGCCATTGAGCAGGTCGACACCGATCATGATTATTATATCACCACCATAACCACCTTTGCCGACGGCTTCCACCGCGAGCCTGGAAACCGTTTCGTCATCCTTCATGAAAAATACCGGAACTTCCCCGTTCTCAACGGCAACAACGATCTTGTCTCCAAGCACCTCTTCTGCCGGTTTGCCGAATAACCGCTCAAGTGCGGGCCCGCGCACATAAAAATCAGTCTGTTTGTTCACATACGGATCAAGCAGATAGTTGGCAGAGGTAAGAGCAGCAGAGCACACTCCTGCAATCAGGGAAAGTACGACTACCATGCGGGTAATTTCAGACATGTGATGCTCCTTTTGTCTTCGGCCTGATCATGTCCAGCAACGGTGCACAGAGATTGACCAGCAATACGGTGTAGGCAATTCCATCAACATGTCTGGAATATCCCCTGATAAGGACCAGCAGCATGCCGGCAAACAGGCCGTAGATAAAGAGTGGGGTATTGTTCACCGGAGTGGTGGTGTGGTCGGTAATCAGGAACAGTCCCATGAATACAGTGCCACCGCTCAGCAGATAGAAAAGAGGCGAACCAAAGGTCAACGGGTCGAGCATGTGCAGCAGACCGGCGCTCGCCGTGAACCCGATAAAAAATCCGACCGGAGCGTGCCACTGGATCTCCCGCATCAGGAGCAGGAGCAGGCCGCCAATCAAAATGAAGAAAACCATGCCGCAGGCAGTTCCTGAAACCTGGTAGCCAAACAAAAGATCATACCATTCATACTGATCCGTCGCCATCGAGCCAATGGATTTCGCCAGCCTCAGCGGCTCAATCATGGTCACCGACCAGTCGAAATTCTTCAAGGCGGCGGTGTAATCCATACGCTCAGGCCAGGAAAGCTGCATTACCGCAACGGCAAGCACCGCCGGTTGGACCGGATAGGCCCCGACACCACCAAAAAACTTTTTGCCGACGACCACCATCAGCAGACAGCCGATCATGATCAGCCACCAGGGCGTATTCAGCGGAAGCATGAAGGCCAGTATCAGGGCCAGGCTGACGCTGCTCCAGTTGGAGGTCAAGTCCCGGGAAGGGGCGAATTTTTCGCAGATAAAATCAAATGCCACGGAGAAGCAGACACAAAGCCCGAACACCCGAAATGAAGCGGCCCCAAAGAGATAAAGGCTTGCCGCCATGGCGGGCACAAGGGCAATAACCCAGCGCTGGTAGATTTCTGCAAGCCCGGTGCCAAGCCGGCAGTGCGGGCCGACGGCAACATCGAGCATGGTCCTGTCCATCGGGGGTGTCGGGTCGAACATTTTTAACTCTTTCATGAAATACCTCCGGCAGACCAGGAGAATCTCTCACCGTGTATCATGTCATGATTACAATAGTGAAGAAGTTGAACGATAGGCCGCTGGGCCGGGCAGATATAGGCGCACAGCCCACATTCGTGGCAGGCTTCCGGGCTGAGGCCTTTTGCTGATTCAATCTGGCCAAATTCCACCATCCGGTTGATCAGCTGCACCTGGATATTAACCGGACAGATCCGTGCACACCTGCCGCAGTTGATACACGGGGCAATGGAATCAAACGGTGCAATATCACCGGCGATCAGGTGTATGCCATTATAGTAGGTAAGCGGCGTCTGATCGGTAAATTGAGCGACACCTTTCATGGGCCCGCCGACCACCGGTCGGGTATAATCAGAAATCTTCAGTCCCTGGCTGGCAAGTATGTGTCTCAGTGAGCTGCCCAACGGAAAACGGACGGTCACCGCCCGGTCAATACCGGAACCGCTGATGGTAATGCATTTATGAGTCAGTGAGGACCTGCCGTCCAGTGCATCGACGATGGCAAGCAGATACTCGAAGTCAAGAACCGCTATGCCATGATTCCGGTAACTCTGTCGGTTTGGAATTCTGCGGCCCAGAATCTTTGCAACAACTTCCCGCTCGATTCGCCAGAAGTAGGATTCAGGCAGGTAATGCAGCTCAGCCAGATCACTGAAAAAGGAAGCGGCCCACGGCCTGTAGGCTTCCGGTACAGTCAGACAGATCCTGGCACCCGGGAGCAGCCTGCCGATCCTCTTGAGTCCCTCTGCTCCTTTTTCCCGCTGCTGATCAAGAAGAATCTGGGACGTGAGTATCGTGGTTTCCTCACGCATGCCGGTAATGATGACAGTTTCAATCCTCGGCAGATCCGGCATTTTCCCGTCTTTCCATTCCCGCCCCGAGAGCGTCCATGGTGGGGCCACACCGGCCGCCCTCATCCGCATCATCGCCGCTTCCAGGTCCCCTGCAGGCACCGGGCCGTCAAACATCTCCTGGGGCGTCAGCGGTTCACCATGGTCATTGTCGATGACAATGGCCGGTGAATGCACTGACTGAGCCGTCCAGACGGTTTTGATTTCCCGCACCGTACCGCTGATCGAAGCGATAACGGTATTACCGTTTTTTGACCTGGCGACAGCCTGCCCCCTGCGCACGCTGTCGCCGGCCTTTACAACCGGGGAATAATGCACCTGTCCCCTGTATTCGAGCGGCAGTACCACATAATCCGGGTCGTCGACCTGCCGGATCACGGGGTCGTAGCCGGCAAGATCGGGCAGTGCCGGCTTTTTCCTGAACAGATTCAATAACTTTTGCATGAAAAAAACGTCCTTAACGTAAATGACAGCCACTGCACATCACACTCCCGTCGCTGTTTGTGAATCTATCTGCGGCTGTATCGAGATGGCAACTTGTACAGTTTGCATGGTAAACCTCGGAAACCGAAGCGGGCGAATGACAGCCGAGACAGGAGTGATCTTCAATCTCCTGATACTCATCGTGCCCGATCATATCGGCTGCATAGCTGTCATCATGGCAATCAGAGCAACTCACGGTGCGGGTTTCACTCTGTTGTATGCCGGGATGACAGCTCCTGCATGAAGCGGCCTGCTCGTCGTCAGTTGTCTGCTCGTGGCAGGTGGCACAGTCCCGTCCATGAAACTCCTTGAGTTCGGTATGGTCGAAATCGGCAGGCTCAAACTCGTCGTCGTGACATGTGCTGCAGGATGTCGCCTGCGCGGCAGCAAAGAGATCATGATGGCATGCGGCGCAGGATTCCGTCATTTCGTTGTGTCTGCCGTGGTCGAAAAGGACATTACCGGCACTGCTGCGCAGATAGAACCGCTCTGTTGCCACCGTCTCACGGGTTCCCATGTAGCCGATTACAACAGAAACCGCTGCGACAAGCAGGGCAACCGTCATGGAAAAGGTCCAGTTTCGGCGTCCCCGGATATTACCATTCATGGCTGTCCCGTAAAATAAGTCGCTCATTATCCTCTGCGCTCATGGTGTACCAGCGGCAGGTACGCCGCACGCAGAGGATAATTGAGAGTTTGATTGAATCGTGCACCGAAATATGGAATTTCACCATCTTGCATTTATCCTGTTTACAGACCTGGCCCGGCTCGATCAGGGAGACATCACAGTGCGGGCAGTGCACGTCAACCAGCTCCTCGTCATCATCCACCTGTATCGTGCTTTCCCTGTCCAGGATGTTGAGGTAGGGAGACATGCGGCTGAGCCCGACATCGCCCCTCTGGTTGACGATACGGAAAACAGCCTTGCCATCTTCATTAAGTCCTTTTCCGCAGCTGGGACACCAACAGTTGAGATAGGTATCGTGCTTGATATTTGAACGTTCCATCAACGGTTGAGTCTGCCAAACCTCTTCTTCCCAGCCATCCGTTTTATCGGGATATCTGTCCTTCATCACAACCTCCACGAGTAAGGGATTCGCCCGGCAATAATTGGCTGTCCCTACTACTACATTTTTCCGAAAACCACAACAATATTCCGACAAAAAACAATATAACTACTTGTATTTAATATACATAAAAATATCATCCTATAATGTGTTTACGACTCTTCTGAAAAGCCCGGCATGGTCATCCTGAAGGCAGGTATGTTGTTTCTGAAGATTTCAGAGAAACAACTTATAGGCGGGGTTCATGGTTTCTTCAATATAGCGGTAGCCGAGTTCCTTGAGCCGGCGGTTCAGCTCCCGATCGTCTCCTTGAGGTACTTCCAAGCCGACCAGGACCCGTCCATAATCGCCACCCTGGGCACGATAATGAAAGAGCGAGATATTGCGCTTCCCCCTGGTGGCATCGAGGAAATCAACCAGAGCACCTGGACGTTCAGGAAACCAGAATCGAAAGAGCCGTTCTTTTTTCACCGTTGCAGATCTGCCCCCGACCATATACCTGACATGCGTTTTGGCAAGTTCATCATCGGTCAGGTCTATGCATTGAAAGCCGCCGCGGAGAAGGCGTTCATGAAATCGGTGCCGGTCATCTTCATTTTTGATGGCGATACCGACGAAGATATGTGCCTGGTCCCGGGCAGAGAGGCGGTAATTGAACTCGGTGATATTCCTGTCTACAACATAGTCATGGCAGAAACGCTTCAGGCTGCCGGGCTGCTCCGGGATGGTAACTGCAAACAACGCTTCCTGCTTCTCGCCGATCCTGGTGCGCTCCGCAACATATCTCAGCCGTTCAAAATTCATGTTGGCACCGGAGTTTACTGCGACGAGCGTTTCCCCGCGGCTCCTGCTTCTGCGGATGTATTTCAGTATCCCTGCCATCGCCAGACCGCCTGCCGGTTCGACAATTGAGCGCGTCGCCTGATAGACTGTCTTTATGCCGCTGCAAAGCTCATCTGTTCCAACGACGATCACCTCATCAACATATTTTCTGCACAGGTCAAAACTCAGTTTTCCCACTTTTTTTACAGCCACCCCGTCAGCGAACGCACCAACATGAGGCAGGGTAACCCGCTTCCCCGCAGCCAGCGATCGGGCCATGCTGTCACTGTCGTCAGGTTCAACGCCGATCACTTTTATATCCGGTCGGAGCGCTTTGATGTAGGCGGCCATCCCCCCGATCAAACCACCACCGCCGATTGGTACGAAAACCGCATCAAGACGTCCCGGGTTCTGCCGCAGAATTTCATCAGCAACCGTTCCCTGCCCGGCTATCACCAGCTCATCATCAAACGGATGGACATACACCATGCCGCTTGACGATACCAGCTCAAGAGCGCGATCGGCAGCCTCCGCATAGTTGTCACCATGGAGGATGACTTCACCGCCGAACCCCCTGACTGCATCTATCTTGATCGACGGGGTTGTTACCGGCATGACAATGCATGTCCGTATTGACAGCTTCCGGCCGGCATACGCTACCCCCTGGGCATGATTCCCGGCTGATGCGGTGATCACGCCCCGCTCCCGCTGTCGCGGATCAAGATGGGCAATTTTGTTGTAGGCACCGCGCAGCTTGAAGGAAAATACCGGCTGCTTGTCCTCGCGCTTGAGACGTATGCGGTTTTTCAGCCGGATGGAAAGCGCTGGAGCATCTTCAAGCGGTGTTTCAACGGCAACTTCATAAACACGGGAAGTAAGAATATTTTTTACGATTTTCTGCATCATCTGCTCCGAACCCTGAAACGGTTCCTGGTAGTCACATTATGTCATATAAATTTATGTACTTACAGCACACAGGTTATCTCGCGTCAGCGTATCATCCACGAGCAGATACCATGGTGACCGGTCTTTGAAATTATTTCACTCTTTTTCTTTTCCGAAAAAAACCTATTGTGTAAACAAGACCTCAACAGAAACGAGGCCTGACATATACAATAAACCACTACTCATGGAGTAATAGATGATAACATTTACGACCAGTGCGCTCGACCGGCTCAGGCGATATGGGGCTGGTGACGACACATTTGTCCGTATCCTTGTCACCTCAGGGGGCTGCGCCGGCATGACCTATGATGCGGAGATCGACAGGACAATGCAGACCGGAGAAAAAGTTGTCTTTACTGTCGATGATATCTCTGTCGTCACGAATAATGAAAGCCAGCCATATCTCTACGGACTCACTGTCGACTATTCGGATGACTTGATTTCAGCCGGCTTCCGGTTCAGCAATGAATTAAATGATTCGTCATGCGGATGCGGAGCAAGCTTTACCCTTTCAGGTTTTCCGGAAGCGGCAGGCGGAGGGTTGAACTGTGGCAGCTGATGCCATACCGTTGCTTGGCGGGAAATCGGTTCATTGCATTAACGAACAGCAGATGGCAGAGGCATATCGTCTTTTCGAGGATGATCCTGCCTCCTCACCTGTTATCAAAGCACACCTGGAGAAAATTGAAGCGGAGCTGAGTCGCAATGAGCGAGCAGCGCTGGCCTTCATACTGATCCAGAACCTGAAGAATTCTTCACCGTTATAAATCCTGCCGGTTTTTCCACGCCTTCGTGGTAGAGCGGTCGCTATCTACGCTATCCCGGGGGCTGGGAAATCTTTACAGTATGAAATAACATCGTTTGAAATCACGTCTATCAGCCTGTCGTTTTCAGGCTCGGAGATAACAGCGTTGAGCCATTCTCCCACCTGGATCATCTCCCGTTGCTTGAACCCCCGCGAGGTAACCGCTGATGTGCCGATACGTATACCACTTGGATCAAACGGTTTACGCGTATCAAACGGCACGGCATTATAATTGACGACGAGTCCGGCACGATCAAGTGCCCTGGCTGCCGTCTTGCCGGTCACCCCTTTTGAGCTCAGATCAACAAGCAGCAGATGGTTATCGGTGCCGCCGGTGACAAGATCAAAATCCCATTTTTTCAGGGTATCGGCAAGTGTTACGGCATTGGCTACAATCTGCCTGGCATATGTTCTGAAATCTTCACTCTGCGCCTCTTTAAAGGCGACAGCCATGGCCGCCGTCGTGTGATTGTGGGGGCCTCCCTGGATTCCGGGAAACACTGCTTTATCGATCGCCGCACCATACTGTTTGCGGCACATGATCATTGCCCCACGGGGACCGCGCAATGACTTATGGGTTGTCGTGGTGACAACATCGGCATGAGGCACGGGCGAGGGATGAGCACCACCTGCGACCAGGCCCGCGAAGTGCGCCATGTCAACCATCAACAGTGCACCTACCTCATCGGCAATCGTTTTAAACAGCTCGAAATCAACGATCCGGGGATAGGCAGAGTGTCCGGCGATAATAATTTTGGGCCGGTGCTCATGAGCCTTCTGCCTGACCGATTCATAATCAAGCAGCCCCGTGTCGGGATGCAGTCCATAGGACTCCGCCTTGAAGTATTTCCCAGAAATGGAGACAGCTGCGCCATGGGTCAGATGGCCGCCATGGGGCAGAGCCATGCCGAGAATGGTATCTCCCGGCGCCAGGAAGGCAAGGTACACAGCCAGGTTTGCAGGTGAGCCTGAATAGGGCTGAACATTGACATGCTCAGCACCAAAAAGATCTCTGGCCCGCTCTATTGCCAGCCGCTCAATCTGGTCGATAACCTGCTGGCCTTCGTAGTATCGTCTCCCTGCATAGCCCTCTGAATATTTATTGGTCAACACCGAACCGGTGGCCTGCAGGACCGCTGCCGAGACATAATTCTCGGAAGCGATCAGGCGAATCTTGTTTGACTGGCGCTGCTCTTCCTGCTTTATCAGGTCAAAGATCTCTGTGTCGACCCGCTGTACATCTTCCATCTGTTTTCCTCAAACGCTCCGAAACGCGCATTCTTTCAATTATATTTTATTATTTAAGATACTTATATATCCATACCTGGAAATGGTGCTTCCGGCAGACCTGCAATGTTCTTAATGGATTCTTTCCAGCGAAGCAACGGATTATTCTTCAGCCGGTTATAAATGCACATGACCCTGCTGAACTGCCGGCCTTCCTCAATCCTCACCACCTCCCGTTCAACTGTTGCCGAGTCGACCGTCACCCGCTCGGCTATCCTGTTCATCAAACCAATCCAGATTGAATGACTGACAAACGGCAAGAGTTCATCCACCAGCCCGAAAATATCTTCACTCTCAAGCATGGGCTCAATACTGACAGATGTGTTAAAGCCTCGATCTGCTGCAAGGGCCAGCGACGCTCTGCGCTCCGAATAGCAAGGGGCACCCGGCTCCCAGAAAGCAAGAATCCGCGGGTTCCGCGCTGTTATTGTAAAGCGGAACAGAAGCTGCTCAGGGCTTCCCGCAAACTCATCACAGAGGCGCGCAATGATCTCGGGAGACGGCTTTGAGACAACCAGCACTCGATTGCCTCTGGCCAGCAGGCGGTCAATCGTGCAGATACAGGCCTCGAGGTTTTCAGAAACAATATCATGGGAGGCCGGGAACATCACCTGCCCGGGAAAAAGCGGATAATCAACAACAGCATCGGGCCTGCTTCTGAGCGTTTTCCACTCGTCAGCAGAGGTGATAACCCTGTTCTTGAGCGCCTTTGTACGGGCATAACAATATCGACAGTCATATGGACAGCCGATTGAGCAGTCGATCTCTGCAACAGCCCATTCTCTGGTGCCGCGAATCACTCGCCTCTCTCCCTTTCAGCCCCCAGGCTCAGGAAGACCACAACTCCAGCAACTCCCGTATACCCTTGCGGGCCAGTTTCTTCATCTGCTCGAACTGGTGGTCTTCAAGCGGTGCCTTCTCGGCAGTCGCCTGGATTTCCAGCCATCGTCCCTGGTTGTCCATCACAAAATTACCGTCTGCATCGGCACCTGAGTCTTCCACATAGTCAAGATCAAGAAGTGTCTGTTCTCCGATAATGCCGACAGATACCGCAGCCAGCGGTAAAATGGTGGGCAGGGTCCTGATCATACCGGCTTGCTCCATTGTGCACAGGGCATCCCTGAGCGCAATGGCACTACCCGTTATCGCCGCCGTCCTCGTTCCACCGTCGGCATTCAGGACATCGCAATCAACGCGGAGCGTGTAGGGTCCCAGTTGCTGCAAATCAACCATCATCCTGAGGCTGCGCCCGATCAGCCGCTGTATCTCCTGACTCCGGGCGGCCCTGCCCGACGTTTCCCGACGATACCGCGAACCTGTTGCGCAGGGCAGCATCCCATACTCCGCAGTTATCCAGCCTTGGTTCTTTCCTTCCAGAAACGGAGGGACTCCCTCTTCAATCGTGACGGCGCAGATCACCTCGGTGTTGCCGGCTCTCATCAGCAGCGATGCCCCGGCCTGCGGCTGAATATTGCGCCTCAGTGAAAATGGTCTCAGGCTGTCAAACGGTCTGTTGTTGCTGCGTGTGGTTTTTTCAGGTTCCATTGTTACAATTGCCGTTTATCGATAACCCTGCTGCTCTTGCCGTTGTAGCGTTCAAGGCTCCTCTCTTCAACCAGCTTGACATCGACGCCGACGCCGAGCTCTGCAGCCAGCCGTTTCTTGATGACCTCCACCATGTTCCGCTGTTTCTTCATCTGGTCAAAAAATATCGACTCGACGACCTCCACCAGTACCGTAACCCGATCTTCGTTGTTCTCGCGCTCAACAACCAGGTTATAGTGGGGCTGGGTCCCCTCGATGTCGAAAAGTACCGCCTCGATCTGGGTTGGAAAAACATTGACCCCCTTGATGATCAGCATGTCATCGGTTCGCCCCATGATTCGCTGGATACGATGAAAGCTCCTGCCGCACGGGCACGGCTCGGTTATCATCCGGGTCAGATCCCTGGTCCTGTAGCGAACGACCGGAAACGCCTCTTTCGTCAGGGTAGTGATTACCAGCTCCCCCACTGCTCCAGGTTCAACCGGATCAAGTGTCTCGGGGTCGAGCACCTCCACCAGGAAGTGATCTTCATTCACATGCAGGCCATTGCACTCCCGGCATTCCCCGGCAACCCCGGGGCCCATGACTTCGGACAGGCCGTAGTTGTCGGTTGCCAGGATGCCGAGACGCTCGCTGATCTCCTGCCTCATCTTCTCGGACCAGGGCTCGGCTCCGAAAAGGCCGAATTTCAGGGAAAGCCCGTTCGGGTTTATGCCCATATCCATCATCACATCCGCCATTTTCAGCGCATAGGACGGTGTACAGACAAGTGCTGTGGTCTTGAAATCCTGCATGATCTGGATCTGGCGCCTGGTATTGCCGGCTGAAATCGGTATAACTGAGGCGCCAAGTTTTTCAGCGCCGTAATGCAGCCCGAATCCGCCGGTAAAAAGACCATAGCCGAAGGCAATCTGGATAACATCCTCCCTGCCGACTCCTGCCGCGGTCAAAATCCTGGCAACCAGGTTCGACCAGGTTTCGATGTCATTTTTTGTATAGCCGACGACGGTTGCCAGCCCGGTGGTTCCGGAAGAAGAGTGAATCCTGACTACGTCTCTGAGCGGAACAGCAAACATTCCGTACGGGTAGTTATTCCGAAGATCCTGCTTGGTGGTGAACGGAAGCCTGCGCAGATCTTCCGGCGATGTAAATGATCCGGCATCAATTTTCAGCTTCGAGAAATTGTTCCGGTAAAACGGCACATGCTTCATGACCCGCTGCAGGGTCGCTGCGAGCCGCTCCATCTGCAGCGCTTCAAGCTCGGTCCTGCCCAGTGTTTCGATTGTATCCCAGACCATGTTTCTTCCTTTTTCCGATGACACCCGTCACGGTGCCTAAAAACCGACCACGTAGCTAGAGGCTGTAGATCTGCTTACTCTCCAGGATTGTAAACCCTTCTCTCTGGAGTGCTTCAATGGCCCGGTCCATTTCATCAAAACGAAAAATCAGAACCGCATTTTCTCCCGTTTTGTTGACAAACGCGTACATATACTCGACGTTCAGCTCTTCCTTTTCAATGCACTTGAGAACCGTCGCCAGTCCACCGGTTTTGTCCGGTACCTCAACAGCAATCACCGTTGTTTTACCGACGGTAAAACCGCTTGCCCGCAAGGCTCTCTCCGCTTCAGGAACCTGGTCGACAATCAGGCGGAGGATGCCGAAATCGGCGGTATCGGCAACCGAAAGGGCCCGGATATTGATATTGTTGTCAGCAAGAATTGCGGTTATCTCGGCCAACCGTCCGGACTTGTTCTCCAGAAATACTGCGATTTGTTCTACGCGCATGTTCTCCTCCCGAACTATAATCTACGTTTATCAATAACCCGCTGGGCCTTTCCTTCACTTCTCTGGATAGAGCGGGGATTAACCAGTTTAACTTTACAGGTGACACCGAGTATATCCTTGATATCCCGTTTAATCCTCGCAGTCAACTGCTCAAGCTGCTTGATCTCGTCTGAGAAAATCGAGTCACTCACTTCGACCTCAACCGACATGACATCCATTGAGCCCTCGCGCTCGACGATGATCTGGTAGTGGGGCTCAACACCCTCAATCCCCATCAGTACATGCTCGATCTGGGACGGAAAGACGTTAACCCCCCTGATAATCAGCATGTCGTCGGTACGCCCGGTCACCTTGCCCATCCGCACCAGTGTCCTGCCACAAGCACAGGTCTCGTAATGAAGGCTGGAAATATCCTTGGTCCGGTAGCGGATAACGGGAAAGGCTTCTTTGGTCAGCGTCGTGAAGACCAGCTCGCCTTCTTTTCCCGGCGGCAGTGCTGCGCCACTGTCGGGATCGATAATCTCCGGCAGGAAATGATCCTCGAAGATATGCATTCCGCCGGAGCTTGTCAGGCACTCCATGGCAACTCCGGGCCCGATAACCTCCGACAGACCGTAAATGTCGATCGCCTTCAGGTTGAGCTTGCGTTCGACCTCCTCACGCATATTCTCACTCCAGGGTTCGGCCCCGAAAATGCCCACCCGCAGCGACAGGCTCTCTGGAGCGACGCCAAGCGCCTCCATGGTCTCTGCAAGGTTGAGCGCATAAGAGGGCGTTGAGAGCAGAACCGTCGAGCCGAAATCCTGCATGATGGTAATCTGGCGTTTGGTATTGCCGCCGGATACCGGAATAACGGTCGCACCAAGTTTCTCAGCGCCATAATGAGCACCGAGTCCACCGGTAAAAAGACCGTAACCGTAGGCGTTGTGTACCATGTCTCCGGAGGTTGCCCCGCCGCATGCCAAAGCACGTGCCATCAGGCCCGCCCAGGTATCGATATCCTTCCGGGTATAGCCGACAACTGTTGGCTTGCCGGTGGTTCCCGAGGAAGCATGAACCCGCACGACATCATCTAGAGGGACGGTAAACATGCCGAACGGGTAATTGTCCCTGAGGTCATCTTTTACCGTGAACGGCAGTTTCTGCAGATCACTGAGACTCTTGATGTCACCGGGTGCCAGTCCGGCAGCGTCCATTTTTCGCCGATATGGTTCGACCGTCTGATACACACGCCCGACCAGCTTCTGCAAGCGTTTGAGCTGAACAGCCTCCAGGCCGACGCGGGGCATCGTCTCTATTTCTTCTTCCCAGTAGATCGTACTCATCCTCTTCTCTCCTCGGCTCGCACTATCGACTGCCGGCCTCTCTTCCAGCAGCAAAGGCTTTCATGTTCTCTGCCCGGAAGCGCTCAGGAACACGCGCTTCTATGATGGCCTCAAAAACCGCCTGATCAACCGGCAGGTGTACCGACAGCGCCCCCACCAGGGCAACGTTTGCCGTTCGAACCTCGCCTGCTTCCCTGGCGATGCTGAAGGCATCGACAGCTATTACCTCTATGTCCCGTTTTACCAGTTCATCAAGGACATTTTCAGGATAGACTGCCTGCCCTGTTGCCACCGAAGGGGGCAGAATGTGCTGAGTGTTAACGATGACAATACTTCCCTGGTGCAGGTAGGGCAGGTACCTGACCGCTTCCATTTCCTCGAAAGCCATCTGGATATCGGCACTGCCCGGATCAATCAGCGGTGAATAAACCCGTTTACCGTAACGGAGCTGAGCGGTAACTGAGCCGCCCCGCTGGGCCATCCCGTGCACTTCACTTTTTTTCACATCATATCCGGCTGAAAGCAGACTGGCTGCGGTCAGCTCACTGGCAAGCAGGATGCCCTGGCCACCGACCCCTGAGAACAAAATATTCTTTATATCGCTCATGACTTCCCCTCCCCCCTGGTAATCGCATTGAATTTACACAGAGAGGCACACTGCCCGCAATCGTTGCACAGCACCTCATCTATCCGCGAATATCCTTTCTGGCTTTTTTTGTACCCCCGAGCTTCGGCTTCACCCTCCGCAAACGGCGTCCAGCTGATGGCCGGGCAGCCGAGCCTGATGCAGGAGGTGCAGCCGACACAATTATCGATGTTGGTAAAGTAGGAAACCGGTTTTCGCAACTTCAATTCAGGCAGCAGCACACAGGGAGCAACGGAAATGATAACCGACATCTCGTCCCGCTCCACCTCCTCCCTGATTACCTTGCGGCATTCCGGCACTTCGTGCGGGTTGACAACCCGGACATGCTTCACACCGACAGCGCGGCACAGGGCTTCAAGGTCAAGCGACTGGGCAACGTTTCCGTGGATATCGCTGCCCGATGCAGGATTCGGCTGCTGGCCGGTCATCGCAGTTATCCGGTTGTCAAGAATGATCAGGGTTGCCGCAGACTTGTTGTACACCGAGTTAATCAGGCCGGTTATACCCGAGTGAACAAAGGTTGAATCCCCGATCACCGAAACAACTTTGTCATGGGCCCCTTCTCCGAGCGCCTTGACCATTCCGTGGGCCATGGGAATCGATGCTCCCATGCAAACCGTCGAGTCCATCGCGTTCAACGGCGGCAGAAAACCGAGCGTATAGCAGCCGATATCACCCGAGACGAAGAGTTTCATCCGGGACAGGTTAAAAAAGATTCCCCGGTGAGGACAGCCTGCGCACATGTTCGGCGGCCGCATCGGCAGCTCAACCGGCTCAAACAGCCCCTGTTTTCTACGGCTCGGATCGATACTTTCACGGACGATCGCGGTATTCAACTCACCGATAGCCGGAATACAATCTTTCCCGTGGCATTCAATGCCCCAGGCTTTCAGCTGGGTTTCCAGGAAAGGATCAAGCTCCTCCACGACATACAGCGTGTCAACGGATGCGGTAAAATCCCTGATTTTTTTCTCAGGCAGTGGCCAGCACATGCCGAGCTTCAGCACCGCAGCCTCGGGAAAAGCCTCTTTCACGTACAGGTATGAGACTCCGGAGGTAATAAACCCGCGCTTTTTGTCGCCACTCTCCACAACGTTCAGATCGGTTGTTTCCGCCAGTTCGGCACAGCGGTTCAGCCGCTCTTCGACAAAGACCCTGCGCCGTCGGGCCATCGCCGGGAGCATGACGAATTTTTCCGGGTGCTTTTCTATCCCGGGCGCTGCCCCGGCGGTAACACGCTCACCTTTTTCTACAACACCTTTCACATGGGCTATCCTGGTGGTGATCCTCACCAGTACCGGCGTATCGAGCTGTTCACTGAGATCGAAGGCGATCTTCAGAAACTCCTTCGCCTCGGCAGGGTCGGACGGTTCCAGCATCGGTATTTTTGCCGCCAGTGCATAATTCCTGTTGTCCTGTTCATTCTGGGAGGAATGCATATCCGGGTCGTCCGCCGTCAGGATGACAAGTCCTCCCCTGCCACCGGTATACGATGCGGTAAAGAGTGGGTCAGCCGCGACGTTCAAGCCGACATGCTTCATCGTGGCAAACGCCCTGGCCCCGGCAAAGGACGCGCCGATTGCAACTTCGAGCCCCACTTTTTCATTCGGCGCCCACTCGGTATAGACCCCATCGTACGTCGCCAGATTCTCCATTATCTCGGTTGACGGAGTACCGGGATAACCGGAAGCCACAACAACCCCTGCTTCATAGGCGCCCATGGCAATCGCTTCATTGCCGGACATCCAGAAGGTGTTCTCGTTTAATTTCGCTGTCATAATTTCTGCTGCCATTTTTCTGAGCGGAAAAACCGCGGGTTTATAATATTCAGCCACACTATGGCCCCTTTTAAGATAACAGCAGACAATACTCATAAACACGCGTCACAGGCAAGTTTTTTTTCCGGTACACGCTCTCCGGGACCGCACCCGTGAACTATCGGTAATGCACCAATTTTACATAAATTACATCCTCTAGACCGACAATTGAGTTCCAATCGACGACCACTTGCCGTATAGTGATATCAATTGCAGACATTGATTTCATATCAAAGGAGGAATGTAATGTATATCGGTAGAATCATGCACACCAACCTTGTCACCATAGCCCCCGAGGCAAGCCTGGTGGAAGCAAGACAACTTATCGAAAGCAAGATGATAGAGCACCTGCTTGTGGTAAACGACCGGGGCAAACTGGTCGGGATTGTCTCGGACCGGGACCTGAAACAATACTGGGCATCGCCGGCAACAAGCCTGAGCAGAAATGAGCTGGGTTATCTGCTTGAAAAAATCCTGGTAAAAATGATTATGGTCAAAACGGTTGTGACCGTGACCCCCGACACGACCATAGAACGGGCTGCCCATATCATGCAGACCCACAATATCAGCTCACTGCCGGTCATGGAACAGGGAGAGCTGGTCGGCATTATCACCAGCTCGGATGTAATGGGTATTCTGCTGGAGGCAATCGGGATGAGTGATGAATCCGTGCGGATCAGTGTCCTGGTGGATGACCGTATCGGCAAGCTGGCAGAAGTTACCGCTGTTCTCAAAGATCACAACATCAACATCCAGAGTCTTTTTGCCTGGCCCGTCCGCAGGCACCCGGGGATTCATCAGCTGGTCATGAGGCTGTCCGGAGAAGACGGCCCGAAAGCGGTTGTCGCCCTCAACAAAAACAATTTCAAAGTGATCACCCGCTACGTCAAAGACCTGGGGCCCTACCTGCCCGAGTCGGCCTGAGAGTAAAGTCACTACTCCTTATTGTCAGCGCTTTCCGGCAACAAGTTCCTGAGTTTTAAAATTGTCTGACGTGCGGTTGCCTAATGCTGACGGAAATAAACTGGAGAGTCATCACACGTTCATTATTGAATACGGGAGAATTCTCCTGATCCACAGTGACTGCCAGACAACTGAATTCAAACGGAGGAATCTGCGCTGGAACTGAAGGAACAGATGGGCCTGATTCTAAATTCTGTCGCTTCTTTTGATCACCTTTATACACTATCAAATTGCAGGAAAACAGATTTCAGGCCGGCGGGCTATATAGAGAAATCAGTCAACACAATTGTGCTGCAGAATCAACACTTACTTCTCGAAATACTACAATACTGCTGCATGTTGCCCGCACGTGCGCACGAATCTTTTAACGTATTTTCTCAATCTTTTATTTTTAATAAATATCAAATTGTTACAGAGAACATATTAGAATATCTCGAACTGACAACTGGCATTCAAAATGCATTTAATAGAGTAAAAAGAGCATTTTTTCCCTTACTCAACCTGGAGGAGGATGCCATGAAAGCGCTGACCAGGGCAAACAATCAGTCCCGGGACGAACTCAACCATGAAACGTCACATTTCTCTTTCACTATCACTACAGCCGCCGCACTGCTCATCGGAATCTGGGGGGCCGCCTGCTTTATCAGCGATCTTATTTCAAACGTTGCCCTGGCAATGCTCAAAGGTTATATCTCGACAATCACCGGTTTCTAGAACATTGACGATGACACTCGCGAGACCAGGCAGCCCGTATCTCATAGTTACTATTTTTACCATGATCGGCAGAGCATTCTCTATGTCTTTCGTGTTTTTTTCATCTTTTATCACCCTGTAAATGAGGAAAGAAAATAAATCAAAACCAGAGGCTTAAATCGCCGTACAAGCTGTTTCTCTTGTCTCACTGGAACCTTCTTCAATCAAACAAACGCTGAATCGAAACTATTTGCTTTCTCTCACCCTCTTTGGAGCACACTCTTGCAACCCAACCCGTCAGAAGCAACCTGGTTTTCATGGGAACAAAGAATTAAAGCAGACAATGAGCAGTTTCTGCTCTTGCAAGTTAAACAGAATATTTAAGCCAAAAAAATTTATTAATATTGACATCTTTTTATCAAACCAATTACGTTTGCATCTCGTGCTCGTAGTACCGTCTTTCACCCAAGAGGAACATTATGTGGAAATCAGTTGCAGCTGCTCCGGCAGATTCAATTCTCGGCTTGACCGAGGCTTTCAGAAACGACCCCAATCCCGACAAAGTCAACCTCGGTGTCGGTGTCTATATGACGAACGAAGGAACGACACCGATCCTCGACTGTGTCAAGGATGCGGAGCGAATCCTGCTGGGTTCTGAGCAAAGCAAAAGCTACCTCCCCATATCCGGTGACCCTGTCTATGCGTCCTGTGTTCAGAGACTGCTTTTTGGCCGGGACAGCGAGGTAATCGCTTCAGGCCGTGCAGTAACTGCCCATGCTCCGGGAGGGACCGGGGCCCTGAGGATCGGTGCGGAACTTATCAGCGCTTTCAGGCCGGCGCCGGCGGTGTGGATCAGTTCACCGACCTGGGCTAACCACAACGGCATATTCGAAGCGGCGGGTTTTAAGCTGAAAACATATCCATACTATAACGCCACAACAAAAGGACTGAATTTTGAGGAAATGATCGACACGCTCAACCAGGTTCCGGCAGAAGATGTTGTCCTGCTCCATGCCTGCTGCCACAACCCGAGCGGTGTCGACCTTGATGACTCACAATGGGACGAAGTTGCAGCAGTGGCGGCTGCAAAAGGCTGGCTGCCGTTTCTAGATTTTGCCTACCAGGGGTTTGGAACAAGTGTTGAAAAGGACCGGGTTGCGGTAGAGAAATTTGCGGAAGTGGGGATCGATTTTTTCACGGCAAGCTCTTTTTCCAAAAACTTTGGCCTTTACAACGAACGGACTGGAGCGATTACCGTCGTAAGCCCGACAAAAGAGGAATCTGTCGTGGCGATGTCGCATCTGAAAAAAACCGTCAGGGTCTGCTACTCCAACCCGCCGGCACATGGCGGCCTGATCGCCAGGACAATTCTTTCCGAGCCGAGCCTTGAAAAAGCATGGATTTCAGAGCTTGCTGGAATGTGTGCGCGGATCAAAACCATGCGCTCGGCACTGGTTGAAGGCCTTGCCCGGCGTGGTATTGAGCGGGATTTTTCCTACATCAGGGAGCAAAACGGCATGTTCTCCTTCAGCGGGCTTGATGATACGACCGTTGCCTGGCTGCGGGAAAACAAAGCCATCTATGTCGTCGGTGGCGGCAGGATCAATGTCGCGGGGCTGACGACAGATAATATAGACTACGTCTGTGATTCAATCGCAGAAGCGCTGAGGCAACAGGAATAATCTACCCGAGGGGATCCGGCGTGTCGGACATTCAGCCCCCGGGATTGATCATCTGTCAGTCGCGGCTGCCGAATACCAGTTTACCGCCCATGTGTCCGGCAAGCCCGACGGCACCGACCATTACCAGCCCAACCAGGATATAGATCCAGCGATTGGCAGACATTGCCACCCCGGGGTCTGCAATCCGCCAGACAACGAGTGTCATCAGGGTTGCCAGGACAACAAGTGAAGCGCCGATCTTGACACCAAAAATTTTCGTTTTTATCCCTTTGTAACGATTCTGCCATTCCAGATAGCCGGTCAGAATAACGACAGGCAGCGCCAGCAGAACAAAGACAAAACTGAAAAAAGAAGCTGTTTCAAAACCGGTCATCCCCAAAACTGAACCGAGCAGCAGGAAGATGAGCGCCATCGGCAGCACCCCGTTCGGGGTGTGGGCCATGATCGGGTGGAGATGAAACTTCATCACCAGCGCAGCAATGGCAGAGGGTTCTTCAGCGGAGGAGGCAACAGCGGCAGCAGGGTCTGAAGAGGCCGGCGCCGCATCCTGCTCAGAGTCCGCCTGCTCGCCTGTCAGCTCCTTGAAATACTCCTTTCCCGCTCCGCATATCGGGCAGATGTCGGGGGGCTCGTCACCTTCATGAATATATCCGCATACCGTACATTCCCATTTCTTCATCTCGGCTCTCCTTTTTTCCACACCATAGTGATAATGGCTACACTATAGCCGATAACGTCATAGCTCTGCAAGCGTTCAACTGCCGTTCAGGTCCCCATCTATCTCATCAATTTTGCTTTGAGCCTCCTCCCAGCGCTCAAGCCATCTCTGGAGGCGCCTGGTACACTTATTATAAGCTGAACTGACTCGATTCCAGGCCTGCTGGTCCTGGTAGAGGTCGGGGTCAGCCATGAGTGCTTCCAGTTCTTTTTTCTCTTCTTCGAAGCTTCCTACCCGCTCTTCCGCCTCTTCGAGCTTTTTCAGCCATGACCCGGCCAGGCGCCGGCGTTCCAGTCTGCGCTGTGCTTCCAGGCGTCTTTTCTCTTTCCTGCTGTCCGGCGACAGGTCTGCAACTGAATCTGATCGGCAGGGAGCCGCCATCTCCAGTTCGGCTTCACGCCGGGCAATCTGCTCCTGTCTGTAGAGATACTCCGCAACGTTACCCTCATAAACAGTGACGATACCGCCTTTGACTTCAAGCACCTTATTGACGAAACAGTCCAGGAAATAGCGATTATGGGAAACCACGACAATCGTTCCATCATACTGCCGCATCGCCTCCTGCAGCACCTCCTGCGAACTCATGTCAAGATGATTTGTCGGCTCGTCAAGCAGCATGCAGTTTGCCGGAACGGCAATCATGCGGGCCAGGGCAAGCCGGCTCTTTTCACCGCCGGACAGTACCGACACCTTTTTTTCGACATCCTCACCGCGAAACAGGAAGGCCCCGAGCAGTGAACGCATCCTGGTGATCGTCATATCCTCGGCAGCATGAGAGAGCGTTTCAAGAACGCTGTAACCAAGGGGCAGTTCCTGGGCCTGGTGCTGGCCGAAATAGGTCGGTTTCACTCCGGCGCCAAAACGAAGGGCTCCAACGTCCGCTACGACCTGTCCCGCAAGTATTCTCATCAACGTTGATTTTCCGGCACCGTTTACCCCCACAACGGCAACCTTGTCACCCCGCTCGAGATGAAAATCAACACCACTGAACACCTGCTTTTCTCCATAAGATTTACAAACCCCTTCCACCATCAGCACATCTCGTCCCGACTGTGGTGCCGGCGGAAAGGTAAACTTGATCTGGTGCTCGTCTTCGGCAAGTTCTATCCGCTCTATCTTGTCAAGCTGCTTCAGTTTGCTCTGGGCCTGTCTGGCCTTGGTGGCTTTTGCCTTGAAGCGCTCGACAAAACGCATCGTCTGGCGGATCTGGGCCTGCTGGTTCTGGTACGCCGCCTTCTCTATCTGGCGCCGCTCTTCCTTCTCAACGACATATTTTGAGTAATTGCCTTTGTAAATCGTCAGATTTCCCAAACTCAACTGCCAGGTCTGGGTCGTCGTGCGGTCAAGAAAGGTCCGGTCATGGGAGATAACCACCAGGGCACCATCATGTGACTGCAGAAAGGACTCAACCCAGGTCAGGGATTCCAGGTCTAGATGGTTGGTCGGTTCATCGAGCAACATCAGGGATGGCGAAGCGAGCAGCATTTTGGCGAGCAGCAGCCGCATTACCCAGCCCCCTGAAAAACTTGAAACAGGAGCCTGAAAATCTTCAGTACTGAAGCCAAGCCCGTGAAGGACTTTTTCAACCCTGCTCCTGATCGTATAGATATCGCTGTTGTCAAGCTGGTGCTGGATCTCCCCCTGGCGCTCCAGCAGTTCCGTGAATTCTTCACGCTCCGGAGCAATTGTACTGATCTGCTGATTCAGCGTATCAAGCTCCTCCTGCAGGGTCAGGATTTCCTGAAAAGAACTCTCAGCCTCGTCGTAGAGTGAGCGCTCCGAGAGCAATGCAGCCGATTCCTGCGGAAGATAGGCAACAGAAAAATGTCTGGATTGCTGGACAACTCCGTCATCGCCGGCGGTCTCACCTGCCATGATTTTCATCAGTGTCGATTTGCCGGCACCATTTACTCCGACAAGACCGATACGGTCTCCAGGGTAAATGACAACAGAGACATCTTTAAACAGATGCTTGCGGCCATACCTGATATCGAGGTGATTAACAGACAACATGATCCATCTCTCCGCGCACCATCATCTGATCAGTATTCAGTTCAATCCTGCAGCCTGGAAAGAGCTGCTCCAGTCGTTTCATATTGTTTCTCTTCACCCCGACAAAAGCGGAATGGTCCCGATCTGAAATCGTTACACGGAGCAGCCCTTCTCCCCCCATGGAACTGATAATTTTCCTCACCCTGTGAAACCAGCCTCTGCTCACGACAAGTTCGCCGAATGCCTGATGATATGGTCCGGCAACAACACTTTCCCCGAGCATCTCCGAGGGCTGCAGCCCCATACGGATAACCGCTATCCCCTCTTTGCTGAAGAGGCTGCGCGCCCGTGCAGTAAGCGCAATTGCCCGGTTCATGCTCAGCGGCCGGTACAGGGATGCGTTGTATAAACGCTCAAGTCCGGTATTGCTGATAACCAACGCCGGATAGATCCGCACAAAATCGGGAGCAAGGCCAATAACTGCATAAACAGTCTCCAGAAACGTCTTTGTCGTTTCACCTGGCAGCCCCGGCATCAACTGAATGCCAAGCGAGAATCCGTGTGTTTTTAAGCATTCAGCAGCACATTTCACATCATCTCGGCTGTGGCCTCGCTCCGAGCGTTCAAGCACCGTGTCATCCATCGACTGAACACCCAGTTCAACCGTCCTCACCCCGTATTCCCACAGCAGTTCACAGATTGTATCGGTGATACAGTCGGGCCTCGTGGAAAGGCGAAGCGCATCAATATCACCTCTGTCCAGGTATGGCTTGGCAGTATTCAGAAGCGCAGTCTGCACCTCTTCCGGCAGACAGGTAAACGATCCGCCATAGAAGGCCAGCTGGATTCGCTCTGCCTTTTGAAAACGGCAGAGCCAGAGATCAATAGTGGTACGCAGCCGTTCACTCTCAGTGCTGTAATTGCTTGTTCCTTCTCCGGCAATGACACTCTGGTTACAGAACAGGCAGCGATGAGGACAGCCGCGATGCTCTATGAAAAACGGGATTATAGCGGCCATGTTCAGCCTGACTGCTCCGTTTCCAGCCGGGTAAGAGCCGCCGCCGCTGCCCGCTGTTCAGCCTCTTTTTTGGAACCTGCACTACCGGCGCCAAGCACTTCTTCTCGAAAGATAACCGAGACGCTGAAGCGTTTTTCATGTGAAGGCCCTTCTTCGTGATCAAGGCGATAGGTCGGGGCCTCATTGAACGTCTCTTGCAGCTTTTCCTGTAGCCTGCTCTTGGCATCGGCAATGAGCAGACCGACCCGACTGCTTTCGATCTCGGGAGCGAAAAGACGCTGAACAAGCTCTGCCGTGTAATCGTAGCCGCAGTCTTCAAACACAGCCCCGATCAACGCCTCGAATGCACAGGACAGGATTGACGACTTGTTCCTGCCGCAGGAGGCATGTTCACCTTTGCCAAGGCAGAGAAATCTGCCCAGCTCAACAGCACGCGCCTTTGCGGCTAGATGAGACTCATTGACAAGCGAGGCCCTGATCCTGGTCAGCTCACCTTCGCGCAGCAAAGGATAGCGTTTGCTCAAGGTATAACCGATAACCAGATCGAGCACCGCATCACCGATAAACTCGAGAATTTCGTTACTGCTGTCACCCTCGTCCTGTTCGAATGCATAGGATGAATGAATCAGAGCTTTCTGCAGCAGGCGCAGGTCGGTAAAACGGTACCCGATACGCTTTTCAAGCTCGGTGAGATCTTCCTTGTTTTCATTTACCAGAATGTCTATGTTTACACCCATCGACCACATTTCCTCTTGTCAAATGGTACAGCTATGGTATAAAGAACGGTCTCAAAGTCAAGCCGTACGGCGGCGTAGCCAAGTGGCTAAGGCAGTGGTCTGCAAAACCATTATTCAGCGGTTCGAATCCGCTCGCCGCCTCCATACATAAAGGGGTTACAGGTCATCAGCTTGTAACCCCTTCTCTATTTGTTACCAAACCATTACCAGTTCAAAACATAACTGTTCCAAGTCTTGCGCTGCCCCGGCTTCTTCAGACTTCAACAGGTGACCACAGGTCTCTACTACTATCCTGATCGTGCCACGGCCCATTTGCGCCTGTATCTACTTTATATTTGCACCAAGGTCAATCGGCATTGCCCCTTGAGTGTATCTTAGGTTTTGAAATCTGATCAGCTAAGTAGTGTTGCACATAGGTTAATATCGATTGCAAACCAACATGTGGATCAGATCCTTCTATCTTAAGTCAAAATAAATCCATATCCTAACACTTTAAATGTTTAAAACAATTCCACGCATATGAAAATATTTTTTATATATAATATAATTATTAAAACATGTTACAACTTTTAAAAAAAATATTGACTTTAGTTTTTAATACAATATATTAGATCTTGGATCAAATTTTACCCCATCAACAAAACAAGAAATATCATGAATATGAACGTTGCACTTCCAGCTTACGAGCAAATACGAGACATTCTAAGAGAAGAAATTATTTCAGGTAAAATCCCTTCCGGCACCAAAGTGAAAAAAGCAGAAATTGCAGCACGTTTTGGTGTAAGCGCAATGCCTGTTAGGGAAGCGCTTCAGTGGCTGAAAGGCGAAGGACTCATCAGCGGTCTTCCCCATAGGGGATACAAAGTTATTTCAATCGATGAAGATTTTATCCGCAACACGTTTGAAGTTAGAACTGCAATGGAAGAGCTTTTATCTCGTAACAGTATTTCTCATTTTACCAAATCTGACATAGTCAAATTATCTGCAATCAATGAACAATTACTATCTCTCCGTGGCAACGAACAAATAAATGAGATCACTTCACTAGATAAACTTTTCCATAATACGCTTTACCAATACAGCAATAACCAAATCGCTAGTGATATCTATGAAAAGTATCGGGCACTGATTAACACTTTAAGAAAAACCAGCGGTTTCAGTCCAAAAAGGTTTACAGAAATGACAGTTCAACATTCAAGGATAATTGATGCAATTGAAAGAAGAAACAAAAATGATTTAGAGAAGTTGATTCGTAAACATAAATACGGAGCCATGCAGGACCTGCTACAGCAGTTCAAAAACACAAAACCACACAGCTATAAATAACTCAACTTTCCGTGTTGATTTAACATACTGAATATACATTGGTATTAACTGAAAGTCGCCTGCTCGTATTAATAAACTCAAGTGCTGCACCCATGATTGCATCAATCATAGCGACAACGACACTTTCGGCAAACTCTCCTGATGAACGAACTTTATCAAGGACAAGTGCCAATAGTCTCTGGAGCGATTCCACCAAGGACAGATCCTTGATTTCCTCGCTACAGGCAAAGAATAAACCACCAATTGTTCTCTGGTCATCATGACATCGTTGCTCAAATGCCAGGAAGATGTAGCGCACCATTGCTATGGTGATATGACCTATGATTCCGTCATAGTCTCGCAGTTGAGCCTCTTTCTCAAGGTTAAGATGATGTTTCATCATCTTAAAAAACACTTCGATATCCCATCTCTTTCCGTAAATGCGAACTATCTCCTTGGCCTCCACGTCAGTCTTCGTGGACAGGATGGCCAGCCAGTCTCTTTTGTGGCGATGTCGGACAAAAACAATTTTTACCTTCTGTTTGTGCTTGGTTTCGACAACAACACTGGCAAGTATCTTCGCCTTACCTGGTCGTTTCCTGACCAGACTGTACAATCTCCCCAAGCTCACCCATCGCCCCTGATAGCGATAGAAAACTTTCGGCATATTTTTGATCATGCAGATAACCGGCAGATGCTGGCCAAGCTTGGCACATATCGCAGGCCAACCGAACCAGCTGTCCATGAGAATGTAATCAGCTTCGATTCCACGCGACAAAGCCCTCTTAATCATATGTTCAAGATGTTCGGTGGATTTGCTTATCGCTTCCACACGTCTCTTATACCCGCATGTCCTTTTGTCCAAAGCCTTTTTGATACCCTGTATGCGTTTTTCTGCTCGTGCAGAGGAACAGAGCACAAAATCAAGCGGCAGAAAACTGGCCCCATCAGACCAGCCCAGAGTGAGCATCTTGAAGCCTTTCAGGCTGGTCCCACTGTTGTGGTCAAAAACCCAGGAAAGAAGCTCAACAGCTTTGGAGCGGGAGCGGTCATAGGTACTATCATCAAAGATCAAAACGTTTTCTCTTTGTTCACTGGTAAGAAGGTAGAAAAAGTTAGCTACCTTGGTTGCCAGAGTGAACAGGAACGTGCGCCAGTTGTAGCGCGGGTTTTTCAGCAACTCATATGCTGCAGTTTTCTTGAACGGCAAGCCGGGCTTTGTAACAATTCCTCGGTAAAAGTTGTTACCCTCAAAGGGCAGCATAAAAATAACAGAGAAAATCGCCAGTGGCGAAACGCCCCTGATCTTCCGCACCCCGCTTTTATTCAGCAAAGTACCGATTTGAAAATCGCTGATAAACGAGGAAATTCTTCCTTGCAGTTGTTTTGCCTGTTGTTGCTCCTGGTGTTGTTTGGTACTATCCATTTGAGTCCTTCCTTTATGATATTATTGATGTTTTTCCCAAAACCAATATATCATGAAGTGAAGGGCTTTTTCAATATAAATAATGAATTATTTCAGCTATATATGTTGTTTTATTGTGTTCAAGTTAACAACTCGGAAAGTTGAGTAAATAATGAAAAGTCACGGGTTTTCTTAGCTTACAATCATGAATTATGGATTGAAACTATCCATAACTGACTGCAACCATAGCCAAAACCTAGCAAATGGAGGTAAACGTATGAGATTCAAAATTTTTCGTCCACTGGCAGTTGTCTTGATTTTTTTCGCTTTTCTTCTAACAGCACAGGTGCAGGCTGCAGATGAAATTAAAATTCCCGAAGAAATTACTGTATCTGGACCACCGCTCACCTCTTCTCCTTCGATTCTATTGCTTGCCGTTGCACCCGAGTTTGAAAAAATTCTTGGGATAAAGGTCAAGACCGTTCCAACAGACATTCTTGCCTCTCAATGTCTTCTAGCTAAAATTGGCAAAGCGGATTTATGGAATGTCCATATGGGTTCTGGGTATAGGTCTTTATACGGGGTCGAAGAATACGCAGTTGAAAAATGGGGACCCCAAAGAATAAGAATCGCGTGGAAAGGAGCTCAAAACAACCTGTCGATGATGGTCAAGGCAAAGTCAGACATTAAGACAATGGCTGATCTGAAAGGTAAAAAGGTTGGTGTTTATGCAGGTGGAGAAGGCTACATTAGTGCTTGCCTCGCATTTGCTAACCTAACGCTGGACGACGTAATTGTAGTGCCTGCTACTGGTTATACGGGAGCACTGAATATGCTGTTAGGAAAATAAAGTTGAATCGGCATTTATAGGTGTGAGTTCTGCAGGCACATTCGAAATTGCTGCTTCTCCAGGTGGGCTTCGTGTTCTTCCGTTACCCCATGATGATAAAGAAGGCTGGAAAAGAGTACAAAAGGTCTATCCAGCCCTATCACGCAGCATTCCGCCAAAAGGCGTTGGAGTTGAGGAGGGACAAGGAGTCGAAATACTGGGGTTCCCTCGTGCACTTTTCGCCTACGACTTCGAGGATGAGGGAACAACTTATGCTGTCGCAAAAGTTTGGACGGAGGGGCTTGAAGCTTATCAAGGAAAGCACAAAGAACTTCCTTTCAACACTTTAGAGAATGCCCTTGATTGCCTCGAACTTCCTGCCCCATACCATGAAGGAGCTGTAAAGTATTTCAAGGAAAGAGGTGTCTGGACAGAAGAACACGAGAAATGGCAGATGAATCAACTGAGGCTTGAAGACGCCCGTCAAGAAGCCTGGAAAAAGGCCTTGGCTGAAGCTAAATCTAAAGGAATAGAGGTTACTAAAGATAACAAACAATGGATTAACCTTTGGATGGGTCACCTAAATTCAATAGAATAGGGAAATCACAGGTGTATACCCCAAAAATAACTTGAGGGTATACACCTGATTAGTTTCATGCCAACGATCACCCTTTATCAAACTTCACCATCACAACAATTCTGTTTTTGTTTTCTTTTCTTGTTCTGAATCAACTGGAGGGATTCCTATTGTGAATAGCGCAAAAGAGGTAACTTCTAAAAGCGTTGAAAAACCAAGCTCTCCAGAAGAACAGCAGTCTGGTAACAAATTACACGGAATAAGAAGAGTTGCAGTCTTTATACTTACAATAGTTGGCATTGGAGCGAGTATTTTTCATCTTTTCGGCTTTAATATCGCTGGCCATGTTATGTGGCCTCGAGCGTATTACTCTCTTCTGATAGGGTGTTTCATTCCTATTGTCTTTTTAACGACTCCCTATACAAAAAATTCGACCCGTATACATATCTTTGATATTTTCGCTGCAATTCTATGTATGTGTGTCTGTGCTTTCTTCTTTTTACATGCAGAGAATATCGAATATGATGGATGGGAATATGTGACTCCAACGATACCTTTAATTATGACGATTCCTATCTGTATTCTAATTTTTGAAGCAGCAAGGAGATCGAGCGGTGGCCTTTTCTTTTTCACATGTCTTGTGTTTAGCGGCTTTCCATTATTTACAGAATACCTGCCAGGAATATTTCAGGGTGTCGGTTTTACTCCTCTTACTGTTCTACCCTACTATATCTATGGTTCAGAAGCTCTTTACGGTATTCCAATGAAGGTCCTGGGAGAACTGTTGATAGGTTTTTTGTTATTTGCAGTCACACTTCAGCACACCGGTGGAGGAAAATTTTTTTTAGATTTGGCTTTTGCCCTTGTCGGAGAGCGTCGAGGAGGACCGGCAAAAGTCGCGGTGCTGGCCAGTGCTTTTTTTGGCTCCCTAAGCGGTAGTGCAATAGCTAACGTAACGACAACGGGGGCAATTACCATACCAGCAATGAAACGGCTTGGCTATTCTCCTCACTACGCAGGAGCGGTAGAAGCCTGTGCCTCAACAGGAGGCGTGCTGATGCCGCCTATCATGGGGGCAACTGTTTTTATTATGGCTCAGGTCTTGGGCATATCATATGCAACAATCATGGTAGCTGCTTTTATTCCTGCCGCTCTTTATTATGCAAGTCTGCTATTTCAAGTCGATGCCTATGCGGCCAAGAAAGGACTCAAGGGGCTTCCTAAAAATAAAATACCTCAACTTCGCACGACACTGAAAGACGGTTGGCCATACCTATTGAGTTTAGCTTATTTGGTCTTCCAGCTCTTCTATTTAAGAATTGTATCCCTTGCTCCTTATTATGCATCTGCCCTTCTTTTAGTGATAATAATAATGCAAAAGAAGAAAAGGTTTAACGTCCAGCAATGGATCGAATTTGTCATTGAAACCGGAAGAGTTATCGCGAGCTTAACTGCAACCTTACTGGGAGTTGGATTCATTATAGGGGCTCTACTTGTAACTGGCGTTGCCTATGCGTTCTCAAATGAAGTTATTCTGCTTGCAGGAGATAATGCAGCCCTTCTGCTCGGACTAGGTGCTATTGTAAGTTTCATTCTCGGTATGGGCCTTACAATCTCTGCTTGTTATATTCTTTTGGCGTTAACAATGGCACCGCCATTGATCACAGCTGGTTTTGACCCCCTTGGAGTCCATCTGTTTGTTATGTACTGCGGTATGCTATCCTTCATAACCCCTCCAGTTGCTCTATCAGCATTTGCTGCTTCAGGGATCGCAGGATCGTCTCCAATAAAAACAGGTATGACTGCAATGCGATTGGGAATTGTTCTGTATATCGTTCCATTTGTTTTTGTGCTCAAGCCAGCACTTATTTTTAACGGGCCAATTGCCGAAACTTTTCAGCATTTCACAACCTTTTTATTTGGTATTTATTTATTCACAAGTGCAATAGAAGGATATTATAGAGGTATTAATCTGACGATAACAAATTATCTTCTTTTACGAATAACTATTGCAATTACTGGGGCATTACTAATATTTCCAGAAAAATACACAGATTTAATGGGAATTATTTGTTTTTTCATAATCTGGAGAGGTACTGCTTATCATCTAAAACGCATTTTCCAGAAATAAAAACAATGAACCTTTTTTACCAAATAATCTTAATCAATATAGGAGATAACAATGCGTAAGAACTTGATTACTGGTGGAATGGGGTTAATGGGTGTAAGTGTTGCACGGCAATTGATTGATGCCGGTGAGGAAGTCTATATTTTTGATACCAGATCAAACCTTCCCCCCAGTGCAAATGATATCAAAGATAAAGTCAAAATTTTAATTGGAGATATATCGAATTGGGTGCATGTTGTCGAGGCTGTTAGAAATAGCAGCCCTGATTGTATATTCCATTTCGTCGCATTTCTGGTTAACAAAATAGAGAAAGATCCAGCGACAGGTTTCAATGTAAATCTTTTAGGAACATTCAATATACTGGAAGCAGCAAGAATATTAAATGTGAAACAGGTTATTGCTCCAAGTTCTCGATCAACTTTTGGACCTGCAAGTCCAGACATCGTTTATGATGATACCAGGCAGAGGCCGGCCAACTTATATGCGATTACAAAACTAACTGGTGAGCTATTAGGTGAGTATTACGGAAACAGGTATAGTTTCGATTTTCGTTCCCTGCGATTTCCTGTGGTCATCGGAGTAGAGAGTCAGCTGAGTTATCCGATTTCTGATATAAATAATATAATAAAAGAGTCCTACAAAGGTAATTCCTTTGTATCACGTCTCGATCCTGAATTTCCAATCAACCTTATCTACGTCAAAGATGTTGCTCATGCATTTGATCAATACAGACAAATCGAAGAGTCAAGGTTAGGAAGAAAAACCTATAATATAAGAGGATTCAATCTCACCTTGTCTGAGCTTCTTGAAACATTGAAACGATTTATTCCTAGGATCAATGTTGAATTTGACACAGATAATAGTGATGGTGCACAGAAGCTTCGAACAGCGATGACTAAAGAAATGGATGATTCTTTAGCGCAAGAAGAATGGGGGTGGCAACCCAAGTATTTACTCGAAAATACAGTTAAAGACTATCTGGCTGAATTAGAATTACTGGAACAGTCGTCTTAAACGGTGGAGGTCTGTTTTTCCATATTTTCATCGTTTTTTTCTGCTATTGGCGTTTCAGGTATAACTATAAATAGTTAGGTTTTTTATCAGTTCTTTTTGAAAAGAGGAAAGTAATGCGTAAAAATTTAATTACCGGAGGAATGGGTTTAATAGGGATAAATATTGCACGGGATTTACTCGATACTGATGAGGAGGTCTTTCTATTTGATACCCGTTCAGAGCTTCCCGCAAGTGCTCATGATTTAGATGGCAGAGTAAAAATACTAACCGGAAATATCAGCAACTGGGTTCATGTTCTTGAAGCTGTCAAAAAAAGTAATACAGATTGTATCTACCACTCGGCGGCCCTTCTATCCCAATTCAGTGAGTTATATCCCTCAAGTGGTTTTAGGGTAAACCTGGAGGGAACTTACAATGTTCTTGAAGCGGCGCGTCTATTTGGTGTCAAACAGGTAATTTTTCCGGCTTCACGCTCGACTTTTGGGCCATCAAGCCCTGATGTCGTTTATGATGATACTCCCCAGCGTCCAACTACTACTTACTCTATTACCAAACTGGGGGGTGAACTTTTGGGCGAATACTATGGTAACAAGTATGGATTTGATTACAGAGGGTTAAGGTTCCCTGTTATTATTGGTGTGGGTAGACAATTAAGCCCTCCCATTTCTGATATTGACAGTATTATTCAAGCGTCATTTCAGGGTAAGTCTTTTGTTTCACGGCTGGATCCAGAAGTTCCAATTAACCTTATATATGTAAAAGAAGTAGTACATGCGTTTTCTGTCTTTAAAAAGATTGATGCCTCTCAGCTTAGTAGAAGGACCTATAATATAAAGGGATTTACGATTACTGCGAATGAACTTGTTGAAACACTGAAACAGTTCTTTCCTAAAGTAAATATCATGTTTGAGACTGATATCAGTGAAAGCGCATTGCGGCTGCGAAAAGCAATGGCCAAAGAAATGGATGATTCCTTGGCACAAAAAGAATGGGGGTGGCAGCCAAAATATTTACTTGAAGAAACGGTTAAAGACTTTCTCACAGAATTGACATTGACAAACCAATCATCATAAGGAGTTATTGCCATGGGAAAGTGTGCTGTTTGTCCAATACCTTTAGTGGAGTATGTTTCCGATAAATCGACTTCTACTGCCAGGTGCAATATTGGACAAAAGATTACCAAAATTTGCTATGCCTGGTTTATCGAAGGATCATCACGCAATATTTTGGTTGATACAGGATCGATTGCCGCAAACTATCATAAAAGATCTGTCCCATCTGCTAAAAATATCCAGACCATTGATGAAGGTCTTAAACGAATTGGACGCCGGGTAGAAGATATTGAATTTGTGATATTAACTCATCTACATCCAGATCATGTAGCTCAGGCATCAAAATTTGAAAATGCCACTTTTTTTGTCCAGAAAAACGAATACGAGGCTGGGTTAAATCCGCACCCATCTATTGAGTGGTATTACATCCGTAAATACTTCGAAAATTTGAATGTCAGCTTAATAGACGGAGATGTTGAAATAGCAAAAAACGTGTCAGTAATAAGCACGCCGGGGCACAGCCCTGGTGGACAGTCCGTAGAAGTAAAAACGGACAAAGGTAATGTTATTATATCGGGAATTTGTGGGATATATGAAAATTTTTTTCCGCCCGAAGAAAAATATCCAGGTAAAGAGGTTTTGATTCCTGGCCTCTATCTAAATCAATTTGAGGTGTTTGACAGCCTTTTAAAAATAAAGAGAAATGCTGATATTGTGATCGCCAACCATGATAATCGTTACAAAAATTTATCCCGCATGCCTGCTTAATGAAACTATTAAACAAAGAGAGGGATTGTTAAATGGAGTTTGAAGGAAAAATTGCTCTAATTACCGGCGGAGGGATGGGTATTGGAAGTGCGATTTCCCATGCATTTTCTAAAGAAGGTGCAATCGTTATGATTGCCTCGAGAAATGAAAACAACCTACAGTCAATTGTAAGCAAAATACAGGATAATGGTGCCCAAGCCTTTTTCTTTAAGACAGATATTTCTAGCTATGATCAAGTTCAGAAACTGATGTTTCACATCAAGGCTGAATTTGGAAAACTAGATATTCTGGTTAACAATACTGGAATTGCAGGGCCTACAGCAAGTGTTGAGGCGATGCCAATTCAGGAATGGCAACAAACCCTAGATACGAACCTCACAGGGGCGATGCTTTGTGCAAAAGAAGCTTTACAGCTTATGATTCCTCAAAGTGCTGGAGCAATTATCAATATTGCCGCCGGAGCCGGGGTTCACGGATTTATGCTCCGAAGCCCATATTCTGTGTCAAAAGCCGGATTAATCAACCTAACCAAGACTATGGCAATGGAAGTAGGTAAAAATAACATTCGAGTAAACTGTATTTCTCCTGGACCTGTGGAAAGTGAAAGAGCAAAGAATGTCATTGCGGCTAAATCAAAAGCCTTAAAGATCCCGATTGAAAATATCATTCGTGAAAAAACTGAAAAAATTGCTTTGGGTCGCTTTTTACTACCCGAGGAAGTTGCCAATGTCGCAGTTTTTTTAGCTTCTGAGAAATCGAGTGGAATTACAGGACAGAATATAAACGTAGATGGTGGCGTTCTTTATAGGTAGATTGCGTTTTTTTCTCAAAGCGAGGGTGTTAAATGAAAATTACCGACATCAGAGTATGGGTTACCCGTATACCCGTACCAGGCCTAGCCCCACGTTCATGGGTATTTATTGAAATTGATACCGATGAAGGAATAACTGGAATTGGTGAAGCTAGTAGCAGCGGTGGAGGTGGAAGTATAGTAGTCGGAAGCATTATCAACTATATCCGAAACGGTTCTGCTTTAGGTGATTTTAGAGAGTCAATTATTGGTGAAAACCCGGAAGATATTGAACGTATCTGGCATAAGTTGTTTCGAAGGTTTACTGGCGGAGGCGGCTGGGGTGGGTTTGTCACTACAGTCTTGAGCGGTATTGACATTGCTTTGTGGGATATCAAAGGCAAAGCGTTAGGAAGGCCCATCTATGACCTGCTGGGCGGTACGTTCCGAGATCGAATACTCTTATACACGCATGTTAAAACCCCTGATCCCCAACAGGCAGCTGTACACGCCAAAGAACTTGTTGCAAAAGGTTTCACAGCAATGAAGACCGATCCCTACATGCCTGAAATGCGCCAACATCATCGGAATTATACTAATGGCACTATTTCGGCAGAAGGTGCAGCTCTCGCTTTAGAAAAAATTGCAGCTGTTAGGGACACTGTCGGACCAAACATTGAAGTAATGATAGATGCACATGGCAATTTTAATGTCCCAACCGCCATCAAGTTAATACGACAGATGGAACCCTACCATCTGACATGGTTTGAAGAACCGGTTCAACCAGAAAGTTTTGACGCATTGCGCCAAGTCCGTGAGGCTGTAAATACCCCCATATGTGTCGGAGAAAGGCTCTACACGCGCTTTGGTTTTGCACCAATTCTAAAAGAGCGGTTGGCCGACTATATTATGCCTGATATTGTCTGGACAGGTGGCATTAGTGAAGTACGTAAAATTGCTAATTTTGCGGAAATCTATCATATCCCTGTGACACCACATGATGCCAACGGACCAATTAATATTCTGGCTGGCGCACATACCATGATGACGGTACCCAATTTTTATCGATTAGAGATGATCGATTCATGGATGGATAGTTACAACGCATGTATTGACCCACCTCTTGATGTCCGCGATGGATATATCCATCTATCTAGCCGGCCCGGTTTAGGGGTTGATCTAAATCTCGATTTTATTAAGTCGCATCTTGACCCTGATTGGCAATGATCGTTTGGTTTGTGAACTGTTAGTAGCAACAACCTGCTCGCACAAACCCATTTGGCCAATATAGATAACACATAACTCATGCTTCGTGTAACCTTAATGGGCTTTTTCCCGCCGTTAATACAATTACTTAATACCCAGGCGTGCCAGGCTTAACCAGCCTTTATTCCCCATGCTCAGGGTAGAATTTTTATACATCAGACTAAACCGATAGTTTTCCACGCAAGAACCAGCCAATCATCAAGATACCAACGGCAACAGTCCAACTTCCAAGGACACGCACCACGATCCTGGTCCATGCCGAGGAGAGGGAAATAACAAAAGCTGCAGCCAGAGCAACCACTATGAACAGCATGCCTGTGATACCCAAAAGACCAAACATTTCCGGCCCACGCTGCAAGGCAATACCATTGAAAAATCCATGAACCAGGCCAATACATACGGCGAGCAGGGTAAAGCTCCTGGGTGGAAGACGAAAATCCGTTGCTATCAGCAATCCCAACAACATAAATGATATGGATGACAGGGGAAAATTCAATGAAATGCTGGTATGCAATCCGGCACCCCCTCCTGCCAGCCAGGCGATGGGAAAGACAAAGAGCACGGAGCGACTGGTAGCGGCTCCGCGAAGTCCGGCATACAGTGCCACGGCCAATGCCGGGATCAGGTCCTCCGGAGTGAGCAGCAGGTGGCCGATACCGTCATAAACCGGCCCCATTCCGGTTGTCACGAGGTGAGCCCCCGCCGGCAGGGGGAGCATCAACAAGCAAATGCTCGTCACGATCATAAGCAGATGACGCTGAACCAGGGCAGAACGCCTCATGCAATCGCCTGCCAGAAGAAAACAATGCCCATGGCTGCTATGGCAGCACCACCGATACGCAAGGTCACCTGCCCGGCAGGCCAGCGATGAATGAGCCCGATGAGGATCCCGAGTCCATGCAGGCAGCCGGTGGCAATCACAAATCCAATACTGTAAAGCATGCCACTCTGCCCATCCGGAAGTTCCGTACCATGCGCATGGCCGTGGAAAATTGCAAAAAAACCAACCAGAACAACTGCAACAGCAATGTGCGGCTTCAACTCACCCAGGATCATTATGCCGAAGATCAGCGCCGACAGGGCAATGCCCACTTCTATACCGGGTAATGGTATACCCAGCAGCCCCATCATCGCCCCGCAGGACATGACTACCGGGAAGGTAACCGGGAGTATCCAGAGGGCGGGGTTACCAAGTTGTGCGCCCCAGATCCCCACGGCGATCATAGCCAGAATATGGTCAAGGCCGGACCAGGGGTGTTCGAGACCAGTAATGAATCCTGCAGCCTGGCCTTGTTCCACGTGGGCAAAGCTGACTTCCGGCCAGAGGGTGAACAGTACAAACAGCGCCAAGCCGCCAGAAAAAAATAGCCTGCATTCTTGTCTCATCATAATCCTCCGATCAGCATGAATGTTCTTTGAATAGTCCAGTAAGCTCCCAGGCTGCCGACAGTGTAGCCTGGAAGATAACGGGCCCAGCGGGGCCAGAGAATCTCAAGTGTCGCAAACGAACGGATCAGGGCAAGTGCAATGCCGACAAAGAGGAGCTGGCCGAGTTCAACTCCCACATTAAACCACAGCAGTGCCCAGGGCAACTCGGTCTTCGGCATGCCGGCAATGGACAAGCCGCTTGCAAACCCGAAACCGTGCAGCAGTCCGAAGGCAAAGGCCACCACCCAGGGAAACCGGATAGTCAGGCTGCTTTCTCCGCGTTTGGCACGCAGAACCTCAGGACCAAGAAAAAGGATGGAGAGAGCGATAGCCGCATTGAGCGGCGGCAGCGGCGCCTGTGCATACCCCAAGGTGGCAATGGCAAGGGTAATCGAATGGGCCACGGTAAAGGAGGTGATTGTCTTCAGCAGCATTATGCCGCCCCGAACGATCAGCAGCAGCCCCAGGACAAAGAGCAGGTGATCGATCCCGAGCAGGATATGATGAAAACCAAGAAGCAGATATTCGCGGGCTGTCGCGTACCACGGGCGCTCACCCCTGAGTTCGACCCATGGTTTGGTTGGCCGGGCGACCGTACTCATAACACTGCCGTCGAGCCTGGTGAGCCGGACAAAGACATCGGTTATGGTGCTTTCAAGGCCCGGGAAACCAAGGATAGCACCCTGGATGGCTGCTCCATTGGTGACAACAAGCCGTTGGAAGATGATGGCGTCTGCCCTTCGCCGTTCTGTGGGCTGGCCGATTGTTTCCCATTTCTCGGGGAGTACCAGGCGTGCAGGGTGCGGTTTGCCGTAATAGATCGGTGCCCGCCAGGTAATCTCGTAGCGGTCTGCCGCTACTTGTTTTATTCCCACCGAGCCGGGCTGACTTTCATGGGCAACCGAACTTACTGGTATTAGAAGAACGGCCAGCAACAGCAGGAGCAGGATTAATTTATACTGCATCGCTTCAGTTATCCTCGCCAGGTTGCGCATCTGTTGGCGTTTGTTGCGGTTCAACCATAACGCTGTAGCGCTCGCGAAGTTTTCGATAGGTGTCCTCCTTTACCTGGTCACGCCGCTCAGCTGTCAGCTCACGCTCCACCTCAGTGCGTACCTCGGAGAGATCCGGAAAGCGTCCCGGATTATACTGACCGACCAGCACCAGATGAAGACCATACTCGGATTTAAGCGGACCAAACCATCTTCCGACAGCCCCTTTCTCCAGACCTTCAACAAAGGACTCACCAAAATGCCGTTTGATAATAGCGGCAGAAGACAGTGGAAACTCCCCCGGGAGCAGAGTTGGGTCACCGTATTGCTCAGAATCGGCCTCGGGGCCGGCCTCGTTGAGAGCCGTTAACGTTTCCTGTACCCTGTCTTCTGCTGTCGCCTTTTGCTTGTCAAGACTGAAATATATCTGCTTGAAGGAGAACTGCGGTTCGATAAAAAAGGCTTGCGGGTTCTGCTCTAAATAGTCCTGCAAATCAGCTTCGGTCGGCGAGGCGAGTCCGGCAACATCCTCTAGCAGGAGTTCCAGTTTCAGGCGCAGACGGCGTTCAATAATAGCATCGCCTTTATCAAGCCCCATTGCCTTTGCTTCCCGATAGGCGATTTCATCGAGGACCCTGTTGTCGATAAGCCCGTCCAGTTCCTTATGAGTTGGGGGCCGCTGCCAGGTGCGCTTGAAATTCGCCTCCAGCGAGCTGATGTCGCCCTGGCTCACGATGATCTGCTGTTCAGGATTATCAGACGGTTTGCCGAAGAATTCAAAGGCAAGAAAGAGTGCCGTTCCGATCAGCAGGAAGTGCAGCAGAGGATCATTGAGCAGTTTTTTCATCCCAGCCTTGCAGGTGTGCAATAAGAAACGAGAGAACCCCTTACAGCGTTCTCTCGTTTTTTTACTGAACTCCCGGGTTTTATGAGGTTATAAAATGTATTTGTGGAGTATACCTGGGTGGACTGATCTGATAAATCCCGACAATCTCCGTTAAAACTGCCAGACAAGTTTTAGCCAGACATAATCGCCTTTCAGGCGCTTGTCCGTATCAAGCTCCGCCAACCAGCGCAACTCGGCCACAAAGTTCTGAGATTCCCCGGGCAGCAGGTAGGTCAGCACCGGGCCAAGTCCTGCCGTGCTGCTTTTAAAGTCGCCGAGGCGAGCGCCGCTGCCGCTGTCACCGGAGACCTGTTCGATCATGAAACCTTCAACGCCGATACCTGCAAAACCAGGCCCGAGCGGCAGCAATTGCTGGACACTGGCCTCGAGGTGAAAGGCTGTCCCACTCTGATAGTCGGTATCGGAGTTTTCTGTATTGAATGAAAAACCGGCATGGAGCGCCGCGTTAAAACCAGTTTTGGCATTATTGTAGGAGACACCGACCGTCGGGTCGAAGGTCCAGTAATTGTAGCCGGGATTGGCCAGTTTTCCCTGTTCATAGTCACCCGTTGGTGCAAAAATCATGAGCAGCGCGTTATATTGCCAGGAGTCGGACTTCCAGGCCAGCATGGCTGGCAGCAATGTCACATCACCGAGACCGGAGGCACTGTCTTTGCGCCGTATGGTGTTGCCGAGCGGACCGGTAACTGAGGCTTCGGCATCGACCCAGACATAGGGCAGAAAGCCGCCGATTGAATAGTGGGCGCCCAGT
Organism: Desulfocapsaceae bacterium; assembly: GCA_963675545.2. Classification (GTDB taxonomy): domain Bacteria; phylum Desulfobacterota; class Desulfobulbia; order Desulfobulbales; family Desulfocapsaceae; genus MADRE3. The sequence continues at coordinate 3,184,482 of CAXXRX010000002.1, read as the reverse complement.
ACCTGTTGAGCAAAGGTATAGAACCCGCCGAGGAGCACCGCATCGCTGGTTGCTTCGAGTCCTCCGGCAAGAACCCCGGCGGTTGGAATAGTGCGGGAACCGGATGCTTCCCCGTCGTAATGCAGATACGCCGTTTCGACCACCCAGCCGGGTACGGTCGGAGGGAGGTCAATGATCGTGGAAAGAGCACCTGGAAGATAATGGGTCAGACCACCTTCAGCGGCAGAGCTGGTTCTGAAGAAACCGGCTGCAAAAGTAACTATCAGCAAGAACAGCGCTATCAGCATGAGTTTTGTTTTCATCTGTCAGACTCTTAGAAAAAGGTTACGGTGTATACCAGATTGGCGATGTGTAGGCGCGTTCCTGGATGGTCAGCGTTGCATCCGGCAAAGGCTTTATAGCAAAGCGCTTTGCATCGTATGCTGTCCAGCGCGGTGTCGGGATTTCCAATACTCGAGCATAGTAAAACGCGCGCTGCTTGGCATCAAAATCCGGGTCTTTCCAAACGCTGATCAGTTCCGGGTCGCCGATGGTGTTTGTCCAGGTTGCGTTGTCCACATCAACGGTACTGCCGACGGGGGGAATGTTGCCATCCTCGCTGGCTTGACGTTTCTCCGCATCGCCCCAGACAACGTCATAGACCTTTTCATGCAGTTCTCCACGGCTATCCATCCACCCTTTGATGATCTGGATACGGTCGAGATTGGCACCAATCGAGTCTTTCAATGCAGCAACAAGAAAAGTCGGGGCTTTGTCTGGAGGAGCTGATCTCAAGTCTCCACCCATCGGTACGCCTTTGCTATATCCAATGACTGCCGGCAGACGATGGTGAGCGTCGGTTTGCTCGAAATCCCACCCACCGAAAAAGCGCACAGCCATGCGCGGACCTGTGGTTGCATAAGTTTCCCGGCGCTGCATGGCGTCAAAAATCGCCCCTCGGGTGTTTTCTTTCGCCCAGACGGCGGCATAACCGGAAGCAGAGACCTCCCAGTCCATGACAGTCACACCGGTGTCTGGATTATGCATAAAGGCCTTAGTCATGCGCTCCGGACTCGGTTCCTGCGGCGCAGTCTTGCCGAAAAAGTTATCTTCCGCCATTGCTGCAAGACCGGTGTGGGCATCGCTGCTGCCAATCAAGCCGAACTTGTAGGGATTGGCTCCTAATTGTTCTTCAAGCATGAGGCCGTTCTTGAGTGCTGAACGGGAGTACTCGAATTCGAGCATGTCTTTGCTTTTCGCTACGGTACCATCCAGATTGGCCTTATCCCAGATCTCAAAATCGGCAAACTCGTCATTCGGGGAAAGGAAGGGGTGACTCTCACCAGTCCCTTTTGTCTGGGTGGTTTCGTAGAGTCGCTCCCACTTGAGACGTGTCTCCACATAATCGAGGTCTATCTTTTTACCAAACGCCTCGACAATAGGAAACATCTGGCCATTGCTCAGGTTGCCGTTGTGAGCGATGGCAAGCAGGTCGCTGCCTGTTTTGTCCTGTGCGGCCGCCATCCATTTCCAGAGATCAGCCGGGTTGTCACTGCCGGTCGGTTTTAGAGTGGTAAACGGCTCCACACGTCCTGCCTTATCGCCATTTTCTCGAAAGATAATATTACGGTGCAGGTTATTGCCGGCAGTGTTCGAGGTCCACTCAAAACCAATAAATGCGGTGAAGGTTCCCGGATCGTTATAGTCTTCAGCCGCCTTGATGGTCTGCTGCCAGGCAGAACGATATGCTGGAGTGCCGGGAACTGGAAACCCATCGGGCATCTTGTTCTGTCCAAAACTCACGATAATATCTATTGCCGCTTCAGCGCCCTGTCCTGATTTGATCTGATCGTACCATTTCTTTCCTTGAGGTGTGGCCAAAAGCTCCGGGTCACCTCTCATCAGCTGAGGGAAAAAGCCCATCCCATCAGAGTGATCGGCTACGACTAGAAAATCGAGAGGCCGGGACAACTTGACAGGTTGGTTTGAGTTTGACAGGATCTCATCACCCCGGGCAAACTTGTAGGCATCACTGGGTGTAAGGCGCGCGCCAAAGGCACCGGCATCCATTGAAAATCCGGTATGCAGGTGGGTATCGCCAAACAAGGGACGCGTGGGGAAGTTCCGCCCAGCGTAAGGCGAATACACTGGTTTTGTCGGGAACACTTTTGAGAGCACCTTCTGGTCGGCGGAATCAGACACACCAACGCCGCTTCGCTCTGCAGCAAACACAGGAGAGGTGACAACAAGGCTCAAAAGACTGATTACGGCTATATTTTTTACCATGGACAATAGTGTTGCCATGGCTTGGCGACATTTGTTTTCCACCATCATCTTACCTCCCTTTTCTGGTTTTTATGTATGGAAGAAATTATTCTCTCACTTTATACATCTTCTACAATAATGCATCAATGAACTACCGCATTGACGAGAGCACTGAGCACAATTAATCATAAGGCAGATATCGGATAGGCCAGTTTGCTTCTATTGCCGGAAGGCACAGCTGTTTATCCGTGAAGCATTTCAGCTCTTGAGGTCTCTGCAACCTCGTTTCAGTAAATCAACCATCCTTAAAAATCAGAAACGCCTCAGGACATGAAGCTTCTTTGAATCAGCAGCAGCATGAGGAAAAGAACTCAATCTGTACACTCATGGATATCCTTTTCATTGCCGCCCTCTGGGATCACAGCCGTGCAAATGTGCTTTCTTCGCCCCTGCTTTGGCCTGTGAATGCTCCGTGACACTTGAGTTTGAAGTTAGCTGCCGAGCTGATTTCTATAAAGCTTGCTCCCTGTCGGGGACCGAAGCTGCCGGCAAGTATGACTATCAGGTCGTCATCCTGGAAACAATTTTCAGTTATGAGACGGCAGATCGACTCTTGCAGGGGACCACCATGTCCGAAGTCCATGGGAATATGCTCCGCATAGACGCCATAGGAGAGCGACAGCAGGCGCATAACCCGGCGATTATACACCTGTGCATAAATGACGTTGGCGCCTCGATACGCGGAAAGAGCCCGGATCGAGTTTCCGTTCAGGGAGTCGGCGATAATTGCTTTGGTATTCAGACGAAGCGCCGCTTTGACCGCAGATTTGGCCAGGTAGGCGGCGACCTTGTTCGTCTGGGTGTAGCCGGTTTCCACATAGCCCTGTTTTTTGCGTTCCACCTCCACGGCGATCTTGACCATGGTCCTTACTGCCAACTCAGGATACTTGCCATTAGCAGTCTCACCGGAGAGCATCAAGGCATCCGCATGATCCAGACAGGCGTTGGCCACATCGGAAACCTCCGCTCTGGTAGGACGGGGTGATTCGATCATTGAGTGCAGCATCTGGGTGGCGACAATGACCGGTTTACGGCGCTCGATGCAGTCTTTGATAATACTTTTTTGAATCAGCGGGATCTGCTCTGCAGGAATTTCCACGGCCAGATCACCGCGGGCAATCATGACCCCATAGGCGTGATCGAGGATCTCATGGAGATTTTTGACCCCTTCAAAGTTTTCGATCTTGGCGATAATCTTGATCGGGGAGTTTGTCTGGTCCAGTATCTCCTGGATCGCCAGGACGTCCTCCTTATTGCGAACAAATGAGTGGGCGATAAAATCCAGGTCGTTTTCGGCGGCAAAACGGATGAACCCCTTGTCCTTCTCGCTGAGTGCCGGCAGTTTTACATGCACTGCCGGGATATTGATGCTCTTGCGTTCAAGTATTACGCCGTCATTTTCCGCCGAGCAGTAGAGGTATTGCTCATCTTTTTCCAGAACAGCGAGGGCAATATGGCCGTCGTCAATGAGAACAGAACTTCCCACCGGAACATCCCTGACAAAATTTCCGTAGGACACGCAGATGATGTCGTCGCAGGATTCCCTTCCCGGCTCGCAATTGATCCGAACGGCATCACCGTACCTGACACTCAGCACATCTCTGGCAGGGGAGGTCCGTATTTCCGGCCCCTTGGTGTCGAGCAGTATCCCAATCTTGTCGGAAACAGCGCGGATGTTGTCAATAACCTCTTTGGCGTCTTCGTGGCTCATGTGGGCCGTATTCAAGCGAGCGACATTCATACCGGCCTTATGAAGGCTTTCGATAAAGGCGACCGAACAATTGAGCGATGATATGGTGGCGACGATCTTGGTAAGTCTGGGCATGAATCTCTCGCTGGTTTAGATTGTGAGAAAGCGTTCAGACGGTCTGCATACACCGGCTGATTGATTTTTTAACCAAGAATATCTACGATTGCACCAAGGTTCAAGGAAAAGATAGTTAAAAGATTTTTGATTTTATATCGTTACGGCAAGTCTGTTGTGACAACTCTTCCGCCATATTCATGCACCGAGTCATGTGCACGAATCGTAACCTTTTTACTGCTTGCGGGAATTTCTACTCCTGAGAGACTTCTTGTGAAGGGCTGTTCGTTTACATGAGGGTGATACAGAATTCTTCTTTCCAGGACAGCACCGTTCTCATCTAGAATTTCCCATCTGTCTGCGTAGTGGTCCCAACCTGTATCTGTATGTTCAACGGTCACATCAAAAGTATATGTTTTGTCTCCGTTTCCAGATACCTTCACCTGTAAGACATCGGCTTCACCGGCAATTGCTGATGAGACACAGAACATGAATAATATCGCAAAGCAGGAAAAGCTGATTTTCATTACAGTTTTATTTTGGGTATCTACATCGATATTATCGGCCGCAAGATTTTTTAAATCGGTTGAGCTCACCTTGCCATGCAAAACATGTTTAGCAGTACGACTTTTGCATGGTTGTCCTGAAACAAAACAAGCAGTAAAGCTTACCTTACATTTCTCACGGAGTCAATTCAGCAATGGATAACATTCAGCAAAGGATTGCCCCAGTTGTCATTGTGAAATCCCGCTTGAATTCTTTCCAACCGCGCCAAGTTATGACAAGACTGCGAAGAGTTGCTGACAAACTTGTCACTTAATGCATTTTGCCAACAAAGTCGATAGAAGCAGGATATTTGGGAACTGTTTTATAACCCAGGATCTCGTTATACCGTCTGGACTATTAGATATACCATTGGTGCCGATGTCGATAACATCAGCATTAAAAATAATAACTGCGAAATATAAACTCCTGTAAAATTCATTCACTGAATACAGGCACAGAAATGAAATTCTCTGGAACAGTGTCTCGGCTATTTTTTAGAAAAAAGAATCATAGTGTACGGTTAGCTGCTCACTTTGACTGCTTTTTTCTCCTTGTTTACATAACGGTAAAAAAGAGGAAAGGCTACAAAGAATGCCACACATATAATGTATTCAACACCCTTGATTTGGGTATAAAAATCGACGAGAGTGTGTATAGGCTTGATCATGCCGCTGGCGATCAGATATTGTCTGGCCAGTTCAGTAACCTGCCAATCCACCTGGTTAAGTCCGCCTATCAAAGCGACAACTGCCCAGACACCAAACATAATCCCTGTTCCAGCCATTACTATTCCAGCCATCTTTATACGTTTTCCAGTCATGTTTGTCTCCTTTACTAATCTAGTTGAGAGAGTGATGAAATCGCTCTCTGTTCCATCTTGAATTGATAGGCGCCGATCATGCTCAGGCAGTTCATAACGCTTGCACTAGAAACCAGTGATTGCAGTAAAATATCCTTTTATCATTTCGACAGGACCGAAATTTACCAGTCCGGCAATTAAGCAGGTAAGGCCCCAGATCCCAATCAGTGCGCTCAACACTCCACCAATCTTAAGGCCAAATCCCATGATCTCTTCAGTTACATCTAAAGTGATATTTTCGTTTATAGCGGTTTTGGATTTCATAATGTCCTCCTGGTCTGTGGATTTATTGGTGTGATCGATTGATCCTTGTTTGACTTTGTATTTGCAGCCTATGTGCCAGAAAACTATTTACTATATAACTAATTAATTTAATTAAAATAATCTAATTTTCCCAACTGTTCTCGGGATAAGCAAAAGGGGATGACGCGATCACAAGTGTTGCATAAAGGGGGCCCTGCTATGCAACACTTATACACTAGTGTTGTATATCGTTGTGGATAGGACGGGAGGAAAATCGATTACGGAATGAATCTCAGCATATGATGAACCGCCTCAAGAACAATCACTAATACAATAGTATTCTTCAGGTATGGGTAAACTGAGAATCCCGTAGCTATCAGCTCCTGAGTGTGAAACAATAGATGAGTTTTTGATCTTCTGCCCTTGAGACCTCAAAATCGCCGTTATAGCAGCGTAATAGCTCTTTACAGATACGCTCACGCATATGTGTTGCTGCATCCCGGCCAGAAGCAGAGAAATCATCTGATTTGGGCTGTAATATCATTTTTATGATTACTTCTGTGTCTGATTGCATGTCTGCTTCAATGTGCACTTTGCTGAATATGCAGGAACCGATATCTCGACCGGGCTTGGGGATAATTTGTTCTGCCTGGAGGGCCATGGCGAGAAAAAGGTCTCTTCCCGGAATATCAAAGGGGGGAAGCGGCCGTATACTATCTGTCTCCAGAATTTGCGAAATTTCAGGGAACTGTAACACAAGCCAGGAGACCAGATTTGTGATCGCAGCCTCCACCGTGGCTGCAGGACTAGAGTACAATTGCTGCAGGGACCTGAGGCGGTTAACGGTAGCTGCAATCTTTTGCCCACTTTCCCAAAGATCTGCCACGACCTTATAATTATCGCTTTCCTGTAGTTCTAGATTAATCTCCTGATCTCGCAAAATTTGAGCGCAGTTGATGATACCGTTGGCATGGTTCATGATATCGTGACAGCCTCGAAGCGGTGGAAGTTCATTCAACAGCGAGAGACTCGCCACACGCAGCTCATCTAGAGCCAATCCAATTTCGCCGCCGCCTTCCATAGAATTATAGGAATCGATACACTCGAGAAATCGAAGTAACGTGCTCAGCGCGTCCATTTCCTGTTCAGAAAATGATTCAGGGTCATCGCTGAGAATAGTTACGATACCGGATAGGCCGAAAGCAGAAGATATGGAGAAACAGATTATCGCGTGTATTTCACCGGAATAGTGAAACCCTTTCCTGATCCGTGAAAAATTCAGGTCATCCGTTTCGCGAAAGACAAGAACTCCTCGGCTTTCTGCTTCTTCACGCAGATAATCTGGTATGTTTTTGCTCGATTCACCATCCTTAGAAAAAGATAGTGATACCTGCTTGTAGCGTGGATGCTGCTGCAGCAGTGGGACCGCAAGGTTCCAGATCATTCCTCCTGTTCGATTCTGATTGCATGCAATTGGATCAGGATCCGGTATTGTCTTGAGGATGTTTTTATAAAGAGCGCAGGCAGCGAGTTCGGTACGAAGCCTCTGGCCAAGATCTGTTATTGCAAGAATTGAATCAATACTCCCATAACCTGATTTTTTTTTGCCGAGAGCTTCTCTTATATCGCTGATCAGCTCAAAAAAAGGTCTGTTTACATACACATGCAGAAAAAAAAGCAGCATAGTCAAAAACATCGTCGCTAGAGCAAGCAGGCCACGAAGAAGGTTTTGTACAGCCTGCCACTGCTGCTGGACGTATCTATCGAACCCCTCATCAAATTTTGCGATCCTGTGGTTAATATCACGCAACATCCGGTAAATTTCATGATATCTCTCCTCTCCATCAGGTTCGGCCATGAGTAAACGTGTGCGGGTCATCAGCTTGGCAATATCGTTACGGCTGACCAACAGTAATTTAAAATCTTCCGGGATTAAAGCCTGGGCGGCAAGATTTGAACCTTTTTCCCCTATCCTGGAAGCCTCACGTTCCATTTCCTCCATGTTTATTTTCTGATTGCTGAGAAGCTGTTCAATGATAAATTCGCTGAATTCCCCAGAATGAGCCCTGATGAGCCTGCTCTTTTCAAGCAGCCTGTAGTTATGGGCATGAATATACCATTCCCTGACACCAAGGGTGAAAACTGTAAGCAGCATGAAGACTGCGGACAGCAGGGCGATTTGTATGAGTTTTTTCAAAGATAGCCGCACAAAAATGCCTGGATTTTTATGGTCTTTTTTCATGGTGTCGGCCACTGCGATAGCGTGTAATGGTCTGTGCAGGCTTTGTTTTGGTTCTTGCGCTCTTCATTGTCCTTCGGATTCCTTCCATTCAAAGACAATCGGCAGCCGGTAGACTATGAATCGATAGGTAATAAAATAAAGTGCATAAAGAGTAACTGTCAGCCAGACCTCCTTCCAGCGTGGTATTTCCTGATACATTTGCCAGTTGAAACAGACAAGCGAGGTGTTAAGACGATTCCAGATTATTCCAATAACCGTGATAAAGGCAGCGACTCTGACCAACCCGACCCAGCCGTCACGTGCCCCTTTGGCAAACATCATCATGGGTAAAATCACCCCGACACCTATTTCCAGAAGATAATAGAGTCCCCAGCCGGTAAGAAGATATTCCCAATCTCTCCCATGAGCTACCGAGACCAATTTTATGACCAGGTAGGTGAACATCGCATAAGATGCTCCTTTGGCCATGCCAAGGGTCATCTTGTCGAGGTTTTCCCTGAAGGCTTTCCCGCAGCGCCATTGCATGTATTTATTAATCAATGTTGAACTAACGATTACCATGGACAGCCCGGCAAAAACAGCAGAACAGAGAAAATGTATCCATTGAAACTCAGTGGAAATCCAGAGAGGGTGAATTTTGGTGGGAGCATAGGTAAAAAGAGCACCGAGCGCTCCCTGATGCAAGGTAGAAAGGATAATACCAGCAATAGTAAGTCCAATGGTGATTCGCTTGATGTAATACTTCCAATTCGGTTTATCGAGCCACTCAAAGAGAGCCGGAAGTACTTCGGCAATCTGTACTGAGAGGTAGGTAGCGACATGCCAGGCGACAAGAAAAAGTACCGCTCCCGTACCGAAGGAAACAAGCATGGGATATGGCAGTCGCCACGGCATTCCAAGATCCACCTCCAGGTAAACTACGGCAAAAAAATAACCGAGGAGGCCGTTAAGGAGCGCCAATCGTTCAATAGGGTGAAAATCTTCTCGACCGAAGAGACTCACCGTGGTGCCGAGGAGAAAGCCGGATGCAGATAAAGGTACCATACCGAACAGACCGAAACCGAGAATAAGTCCCCACGGATAATCGTTGGAGCCATGGGTTACTGAAGCAATGCCGAATATGTAACGCTGAAGGAGCAGTGGAACGCCTATCATGAAAATGAAAAGCAGTATCCAGTTTACAGGGTTGCGCTGAAATTGCTGCCGATATTGAGTAAAGGTGAGGCCAAGGAGTAAACGCTCTTTCAAACTCCATCTGGTGCCGTTTTTTTTATTTGATCCAGTAACCGGTAAATTTTCATTTTGGGAAGCAAACATTTTCATTCTCCCACCTCCTTCCCATTTGTACTTTTGTCTTTTGCGCGCCGCTCTTTACGGGTTGCCAGCAGATGGAAACCGGTAAAGAGCGCTGGCCAGATGGTAAGTACCATCGGCACGATGCCTAAGAAATTCTTTACATGATCAATTATCGGGACATGCGAAATTGACGTGTCGAAGCCAACTTTTTCGAAAGGTACGCTTGACAGGTACAGCCATGACGTACCACCAGCTTCATATTCACCATATATATGGTCCTCGTATTGGCCTCTGTTCTCCTCTATTCTCCTCCGGCCGACCTTGATCAGGTCTTTACGCTTACCAAACGTCAGAGCCTCTTGAGGGCATGCTTCCACACAGGCTGGGGGTCTCCCGTGTTTAAGCCTGGTGTCGTAACAGAAAATGCACTTCACGATACTGGGATCGAATGCACTTGAATATCTGAATGTGGGAATATAAAAAGGACAGGCAATCATACAGGTTCTGCAGCCTACACAGACATCCTGGTTGTAGATGACGGCTCCCTCGGGCGTTTTCGTATAAGCCGCAACAAAACAAGAAGTGAGGCAGGCAGGTTCCTGGCAGTGATTGCACTGAACCTTTCGAAAGAGTGGATGGTCAAGGCCGGGAACATCATAGCGGTTAACAACGGTCAAACTGTTTTCATCGGTACGTCTTTTATGACCATGCACGCCCTCGTCAAAGACAGACTGATCCGTGAATGGTTTGGCCGGCACCGGCATGTTCTGCTCAGCATTGCAGGCGGCCTCGCAGCTCCTGCATCCGACGCAGCGGGTCAGATCAACCAGCACCCCCATGGAGTTCTGATATTCTTTTATCTCGTGTGCTCTGCTGGGTTTTGGGTGAAGCAGCAGGGCTGCTAGTGAGCCGGCTACGCCACTTTTGAGAAGTGATCTTCGCGTTATTTTACTTGACATGAGCGTCTCCTTTTACTCTTCATTCTGTTCTTTGATCCTAAAACGTTTCTCTCCAGCCGGAGTGAATCCATGGCAGTCAAGGCAGCCGGTAGGGCCGCCCTCGGATTGATGACACCCCAAGCATTGTAGATGCAGAGCGCCTTTCAAACCCGGTTTATCGATATGGTAGAGATCACTGTTGCTGTCGCTGCCAGGAGTTGTTCCGGACTGTTTCATTTCATGGCATCCGGAGCAGGACACGTCGTCGGCAGGTTCAGGGTTGGCATGACATCTGCTGCAGGAGTCATTGGCTGGAGGATCACCGGTTGTGTGGTGATGGCAGGCAGAACAACCAAACATGTCTGTATGCATCGTATGATCAAATTCCACGCTTTCATAGAGCTCCTGAAGATAATCAATGGTCACACTCTCAGGAGCATCATCGACATCCATGGCTGTAACCGGCAGTGCGCTGCTGACCAGCCTGACGGCGAATAACAACATCATTGCAGTTCTTCCAATCCGTTTCATCCTTGGGTCTCCTCTGTTTCTTCTGCATCACTATCGAGTTGGCGGGAAATGTCCTGATCTGCCGGGATCCGCTGCCCTCTTTTTTTATTTTCGTAACATTGCATCACAATATCGATTTCTTCCGCGTCAATGGTTTCGTTTATAAGCAGTATTTCAGCGAGTTCATGGATGAGCCGATTATGATCCCGAAGTAGTTTCTCCGTCTCTGCGTAACAGATATTTATGATCCTTCGAACCTCAAGATCGATCTCCCGGGCCGTTTCTTCGCTGTATTGCCCACTCCTTGGATTATTTCCGAGGAACCCCTGGTGCTGGCGATGGTATGCAGTAGACCCGATAACGCTGCTCATGCCCCATTCACAGACAAGTCTGACGGCAAAATCAGTGGCTGACGCAATATCGTTGGCCGCCCCGGTAGAAAGATGATTAAAAACTATTTTTTCGGCTATTCTCCCGCCAAGCAGAATTTTTATCCGGTTTAACAGATAATCCAGAGAGTAGGTGTATCGTTCTCCAATAGGAACCTGCTGGGTAATTCCGAGTGCCGAGCCTCTCGGAATTATGGTGATTTTATGCAGCTGATCTGTTTCCGGCAAGAGCTTGGCGACTATGGCATGACCGGCCTCGTGGTAGGCAATTATTCTCCGCTCCTTTTCATTTATAGCGGCATTCTTCCGCTCCAGCCCCATAACAATTTTGTCTTTCGCTTCTTCAAAATCGGTCATTTCCACAAACCGTTTTTGATGCCGCGCGGCTGTCAGGGCAGCTTCATTGACGAGATTGGCAATGTCTGCACCACTGAACCCCGGAATTCCCTGGGCAATTGCTGTCAGATTCACCGCCGCTGACATGGTGATTTGCCGGGTGTGAACTTCGAGAACCTTGATCCTGCCATGGAGACTCGGAAGAGAAATTGTTACTTGCCGATCAAGCCTGCCTGGACGCAGCAGGGCCGGGTCGAGGACGTCTGGACGGTTTGTCGCTCCGATGACGATAATGGTTTGGTTGCTTGAGAAACCATCCATTTCTACCAGCAGGGCATTGAGGGTTTGCTCGCGCTCTTCATGCGAGCCGCTGCTGCCATTGCTTCTTTTGCTGCCTATTGCATCTATTTCATCTATGAAAATGATGCAGGGAGCATTTTTTTTTGCTGTATTAAAAAGCTCTCTGACCCTAGAAGCGCCAACTCCGGCAAACATTTCCACGAAATCCGCGCCGCCCATTGAATAAAATGGTACTGAAGCTTCTCCGGCGATTGCCCTGGCCAATAGAGTCTTTCCTGTTCCCGGGGGACCTTGCAGCAGCACGCCCTTCGGGATGCGTCCACCAAGGGAATTGTACTTTTCGTGGTTAACTAGAAAATCAACAATTTCAACGAGTTCATTTCTTGCTTCGTCGATACCGGCAACGTCTGCAAAAGTTATAGTTTCACCTGGAGTCGATCTAGCCTGGAACTGATTTTTCTTCCAAATCGGACTCCCGCTCGACAAACGCTTCGAAAATACGAACCACAAGCCGAGCATTACTATACCCAGCATAACCATGCGTGTGATTCTCTCAAACGGGGTCGCAGGTTTTTCGGCGCTGATAATAACATCTGTAGAAAATAACAACGGCATGAGAGCTGGAATATCGGGAGAGAATGTTATGAATTCCCGGTCATAAGAATCTTTGCCTCGAATTTCAGTTCCCAGGAGATGAACCGAAGCCACGTGGCCGCTCTTGAGATCGGAGATAAATTCGCTATAAGTCCGCTCCGGAGGTGTTGTTTCCCGAAGCCAGGCGTTATATCCAAGAACGCCAAGAAATGTCAGAAAAATCATCAGCAACCCAGCCTGAACCTTGTTTTTCATGAGAAATTCTCTGTGGATGACGTTTCACTTTTTACGTTCAAAAATCTGTCTTCAGCAGACGAAAGAAGTCCCGTCATCAGGTGATCAAAGACAGACAGACGGTCTGACCAAAAAGCCGTGTTGTGACGAAAGGTGAATTCTTCCAAATAAGTTTGCATGTACCGTATGTCGATTGCTCCTCGATACATTGAGTTCAACCAGTCTTTTGCTTCCTGCATCAAGACTTGTATCTGCCTGAGTTTCTCTCTGCTTGCTTTTTTAATGACATACTTTTCTCGAAGACGGTTATCCGATAGACACTCCTGATCCCTGATTAGCAGTGTCGTATTTTTTAAAACCAGATTGTTGATGGCGACCGCAACAGTGTCTGGCGAGGGGGACATAAGCATCGCAAATCTAACTCTGCCCTCGTGTGCTGGGTGTTGGTCAAGTTCAAGAGCGATAGCTATTTCCGGGGTAATGTGCTGGGAGAATCGAACCGCAGACAAGGAACCGCAATCAAAGAGGACAGTACCTCCAACAGGACTTGATTCTGCCAAGGCAGCACCATGCCTGATTTTCTGCAGCCAGCGCCAGGCAGTCTGATAGCTGGCAAGTTTCATGAGACGCTGGACTTCTCGAGCGCTTATTCCTTTGTCCCGAAAACAGAACTGCCAGGAAATATGCATCCAGGCGACCAGATTCTTCTTAGTCCCGTGCATCAGGGTATGAGCTGTAATGGATGTCTGCTTCCGGCAATATCGACAGACTACTGTATAGGCAGGTGCCATCTCCCTCTGTTCTGCACCACAGAAAGGACATCTGAACCCCAACGGCCAGCGCTTTTTGAACAGATATGAGACGCAGGCCTGTTCGTTGGAAAACAATGTATTGACTACCTGGTCTTGTTTATCAGTCATCCTTTCGGACCTCCTGGTTATAGCTTTTGCCTATCCAGTTTGGCAACTTAGATGCATATGCAATGCCAGGACTGATTGTGACTGAATTTTCTTTGCCTTGACGAGAAAAGAAGGTCTTGGGCAGGGATTGAAAAGGATGATTAGCCTTGTGTATAATTAAAGCTATCAAGCGCAAACGCAACCAGCATAAACAAAAGCCGGATGTTATCAGAAGCTTTAAGGATAATGAACGATTGAAATTTGTTATTTTGATACCAAGCTTCGGTGAACAATGAGGTACACGAAGTTGGGTGCGATCACTGCATGAGAAGAAGGAGATACAACACTAGTGTGGGATGTGTGGCAAATATGTGGCAACAGTTGTGTAGTATGAGCTCAGCTATCGAAAAGATCGATATCTATATGGAATTCACGCATTTTTCGGTACAGGGTTGATCGATCAATTTTCAACATACGAGCAGCCTTGGCCTTGTTTCCTCCTGCTTTTTTTAATGATTCTACAATCTGCTCTTTTTCTCTCTGCTTCTGCTCTGTAAGTGAAGAATTTTTAACGGGGATATCTTCTGCCTTTCTGTTCTCGGCCATAAATGGTCGTACCTGAGACTCGATATCGTGGATTTGATGGATGATCTCGTTCGGTAGATTTTCTGTGAAAATGGTTGTGCCCTGGGAGAGAACGCACGCTCGTTCTATGACATGCTCGAGTTCACGTACATTACCTGGCCAGCTGTATTGACAAAGAAGAGCCAGTGCCTGTTCTGAAATTCCAGTAAATTTTTTCCCCAGTTTTTCGGTAAAATGAGTGAGAAAATGATTGGCGAGCAGTACGATATCACCTTCACGCTCTCGCAGCAGAGGGAGATGAATATCAATAATTCGCAGACGGAAATAGAGATCTTCTCGAAAACTGCCTTGGACGACTTTTTCTTTGAGTGGGACATTGGTCGCGGCAATGACCCGGACATCGACCTGAATCGCTTTGTCACTACCGACAGGATAAAAGGTTTTCTCCTGTAAAAAACGAAGCAGCCGGAGCTGCACCGACATAGATATATTACCAATTTCATCGAGAAACAGGGTCCCCCCTTCCGCCTGAAGGATTCTTCCACCCCTGTTTTCATCGGCTCCGGTAAAAGAGCCCTTCTTATGACCGAACAGTTCACTCTCAAGCAGGTTTTCAGGTATTGCCGTGCAGTCGATCATGACAAGGGGCTGATCACGCCGTTCGCTTTCCTGATGAAGGGCATGTACTGCCAGTTCCTTCCCGGTACCACTGGCTCCCGTTATCAAGACGGAAGTATCTACTTTGCCGATGTTCTCAATCATCATGTAGATATTCTGCATCACTGCACTGGCACCGATCATTTTGTGAAATTGTGTTCTTCCCTGTATGCGCGGCTTCATTTTCCAGCTCATATCTCTAAACACCAGTACGGCGCCAATGATAGTGCCCGCACCATCATCCAGAGGAGAAATGCAAATACTCAATAATTTACAGGGGCTTTCCAGGATGCATTCCACCCGGTGATCTTTTATCTCGAGCCCGGTCTTCAAGACCTTTGTGATATTGTCTGAGATTTGGCAGAGGTCCCTGTTTGGGCACATATCTCCAAGCTTGCTGCCCTCCTGTAACTCAGGCTGTGTCTTTTGAAAAAACCGAGTCGCTGCCAAATTCATTTGCAGAATATTATGATCACTGTCAACGGAAACAATACTGTCAGAAACGCTTTTGAAGATAATTTCTAGGAAGTAGCGATACCGTTCCCTGGCTCTTTCAGCTTGCTGTTTTCCCTGTTCGAGGCGATACTGGGCAATAGCCAGGCGAGCCGCTTTGAGAAGGGTTTCTTTTTCAACCGGTTTGGGAATATAGTCGAAAGCGCCGAGCCGCACAGCCTCTGATGCGGTATCGACATGTGGATAACCGGTTACTATTACAACCGGACAGGTAATCCCCAACTCCCTGACTTTTTTTAGTAAATCTATACCGGAGTGACTTCCCAGGACAATATCGGTAACAATGAGATCAAAAATTTTGGACAATATTGCAGCAACCGCTTCATCAAATGAGCCGACAGCCAACACCGTTTCATACCCGGCACGTTCCAGGAAAATCCGGAACGTATTTCGCAGGCTGGTTTCATCGTCAACGACCAGAATAGATGTAGAGGCAGTTTCTGAATTTGGCATATTGATTTGTCCATTATTGAGGTTATTTCTCATTCCAGGGACATTACACGTAATTATTCATTTCCCTAAACACGACGACCGCACCGGTCAGCATTCCGCGGTCTCTGATAGGAGTGCTGCTATATTCGATCGGAAAACTTGTTCCATCTTTACACCAGAAAACATCATTTGATTTATAATGAACCAGACCATCACGGTAGGCCATATAGATTGGACAGGCCTCCTCGGGATGGGCACTGCCGTCTGGATGGGTGTGATGGATCAGTTTGTGATGGGATTTCCCGAGCAGTTCATCTACCTCCCAACCGAGCATCAAAGAAGCCGCCCGGTTCATAAAAGTCACATTGCCCAAGTTATCAAGACCGAAAATACCTTCTCCGGCAGAGTCAAGGATCAGGCTTAACTTTTTTTGCAGTTCACGAATCTCTTCCTCCGCCTGGGTTCGCTCGGCAATCTCCCTGTTGAGTGCTCCGTTTACTGCCTGTAATTCATAGACCCGTTTTTCAATAGCCTCCTCAAATTGAACCTGAATTGTGTCAATGGTATTTTTTTTGACGCTGATGTCTTCTGTCAAACTGTCAAAAGTTTCTTCAACTTGACGAAACAAACGCTGAACTGTCAGCCACACTGTTGCAAGCAAGAATGCTATCAGAATAAAGAGAATAACAGATTTGCCCTTTTCTGTATACATGTCGACGCCTTGCAGTACCATTACCAGTCCGGTAAATACTATAAATTCAGAAAATATCAAAGAACTGGCCATGAACTGTCTTCTCTTTAAGTTGTTCATCATGGTTTTACCGGCAATTCAATTGTAAATTGAGTCCATTCACCTAATTTGCTCTGCACTCTCATCGTTCCTCCATGGTCTCGTATCAATCCATGGCTGATGCTTAATCCAAGCCCGGTTCCTTCACCTTTTGGTTTCGTGGAGAAAAACGGATCAAATATTTTTTCCTTGATATCAGGCGAAATACCAACACCGTGATCCGTAAACGTCAACCTGATTGAAGGTTTTTCATTTTGATTAAAAAAATCACCGAAAATACGCAACTGTTTATTTTCACATGGCTGCGGATACCGTTTATTCAGGGCATAGCGGGCGTTACTGATCAGGTTCAGGAAAACTTGTTGCAATTGCTGCTCGTTACAAAATAGCGGTGGCAGGGAATCTGCGATATTAATCGAGCAGATAATACCATCTTTTTCAAGAAGGTGGGCCACAAGTTGCAGACTGCTTGAAACAATGTTTTTAATGTATGCTGGCGTGAAAATTTCTTCCCTGCGACGAGCAAAATCGAGCAGATTCGAAACTATACTGGCGATTCGTTTCCCTTCACTGATTATGTTTTGCAGGTTATCTTGCGAATCTGGGTCGTCTGGTTCATCAAGGATTATCTGAGCATAATTGATAATACCGTTAATCGGGTTATTGATTTCATGAGCAACTCCGGACGCTAATTCTCCAATTGCTGCCAACTGAGCCGCACGCATAGTTTCTGCCCTGAGGACTTCCTCTTCGGTAAGGTTACGGGCAATAAGCAGTGTTGCATTGATTTTTCTGTCTGATCCCAGCAGAGGACTGATCGTTATCATAAATTTTCCATGCAGGCCCTGCAGTTCAGCCTCCAGAATTCGGGTTTTCTTGGAACCGATGAATGGTTTCAGAGGGCCTTGGCTATTATCACCATTATCAGGGTGGAGAATATCACAAACGTTCCGGCCAATTACTTCGTGCCGCTTTTTTTTTGCTATTGCACAGGTTGCCGGATTGGCATCAATAATTGTATTGTCATTTGAAACAAGCAGCACTGGATCCTGGATAGCATTGAATATTTGTTCCCACTGAGCTGTCAGTTTATGGATTTGATTACCAGCTGCCAGGTTATCCGTTTCATCAATTCCAAGCATAACAAGGCCAACCGTACTTTTTTCTATGTCATGTCGAATAGACCCATGCCATATTATGTGTCGCTCTGTACCATCTTTGGCGAGCAACGATGCCTTAAAATTGATTTCAGTCTTGGTTCTTTTGAGTATTTGGGTGAAATATTTCTGAAATTCTTTCCGCTGATGTGGATTGACTAAAACATCAACCCAGTACTTGCCAAGAACATCATTTTCCTTATACCCTGTTAATTCTTCAGCTCTTTTATTAAAAGATACAATCAAGCCGCATGGGCTGATAGACACTAGAAGTGCCTGGATAGTATCGATTATCTCCTTGTTAAAATCTCGTTCGACTTTTAATTTCAGTGCTGTTTCATGTGAAAATAGCGCCAGAGCAATATCGTCGATTACATGAGCAACAAATTCATTTTCCAGTTCAGCGAAACTGATTTCATTCCTGCAATGCATGGTAACGAATCCATAGACTCGATGCTCATATCTTACCGGCCAGGCCATGCAATAACGGTCTAGAAACTCGACCTGTTCAAATTTTTCAGTATCGAGATATAAATGAAGTGGTTCGACAAAAGATTCGAGGTTGCTGTCAAATCGTTCCTTGAGAATACCTGCAAGATAGAGATGTACAGCAGAGTTCTCGAACGTTGCGGGTGGGGACGCCGCCAGAAGAACAAGCTGCTCCTGTTCTCTTTCAAATCCTCCGGCCCACACGTGAGTGCAGTCAAAAGCCTCATGTAGAATGTCGCAGCAATACTGAAAAATAGACGACTGTTTTTGTTCCTCAAGATCATTGAGACTGTGCTCCCTGATTGCTGTCAGCAGATTGTTGCGAAATCGAAAGAGCTTGAGTGTTTTCGTATCTCTTTCCGATAATTTTCCTACCATATACTTTCCTTTCGATGTTGATTTGAGAACTTCGGTCCACCGGGTTGCCGCTTGCTCCTGTCGTTTGATTTTTCAGAAAAACCGAATTGTCTAGAAGAAATAGATGACATTCAAAATGTACGTACGATTCTGGTAGATTTGGGGATGAGAACACTACACGTTTCAAACACGGCAGGCACCATGCTTGGCAGTTGTATGCCGGCACTGAACCGCATTAGTGGAAGAAAAAGCTGTAAGAACATGCGAATACGCTGAATATTTGCATAAAAAAGACAACTGCTATAAGAGCCCACGCCGAGGCACCTTGTTCAGGTCTGCTTTTCTGCTCATGAACCACTTCCGGGCCCAGCTGTTTACCCTGACCACGCTGGTTGTTGGTGCTCTCATTGCAAGTAACTCGTTTCAGCAGCAATCCCTGTCAACCGTCTTTAATTTTTTTTCAACCCTTATACTGGGGCAGGCCGTTTCCATTGGTAGGGCAGCTCCTGGATAGTTCCCGGTTCGGTCATTTCTTTCAGGGCTGCAAGAGCGTCCATAATGATCCGTCTCTGGCGGCGCACGTTGCCGGGTTCACCGAACATACTGCCTCGGGCAAACTTCACGAGTAAAGCACGAGGCGGCTTGATACGAGCCATCCTGTCAAACGCGTTCCCCATGGAGATGGTAGGTATCCCCGCTTCCTCGACCGCCCGCTGAATCAGACCCACGGTCTGATGGCACTTCGGTCAGACCGGGGCAAGAAATAAAACGTCAATTGCCTGGGCTTTTATCCGCATAATAAACTCGGGAACCGTCTTTTTGACCAGAGTAACCACATCGTTGACATAGCCCAAGCTGTAGTTGATTTCAGCCAGTCTGCCGATGATTTTTTCTTTTTCCAGCTCGATAAAGCGCTGCAGGGGAAAAATAATATTGATGTCCTGTTCTGCAAGCCGGTGATCATAATGCCTGTGAGCGATCCCGAGATCTTGCTGCTTCACCGTCCTGGGAATCTCGCGAAATGAGGTGTCCCCATGAATCGAAACGGTATCGTAGGGAGGCTGGCTTTTTTTGATATAAAGCCCGCCGCTGGTAACCAGCGCGAACGTCTGGGTCGACGGTTCTCCTCTGTAGGGTGTCCAGGGTATGTCATCCGGAACAATAAAAGGATATTTCTTTACAATTTCATCCATTTTACCCGCCTGGTAGTCCGGCAGGCTTTCCTCCACCCAGCTGTCGTAAGCAGCTTTGAAATTTTCGAGATCAAATGGCATTTTTCCCTTTCGGTCTTTTATTTCAATTTCAAATGGAACATCTGAATTAGCGAACTACACGCATTACCTGACTGTTATTATTCTTTATCACCTGACGGGCTGATAAGTGGCGTCATCAAATCAAACCTGCCTGCTTAAGCCGGCTGGTTTGATTTAAACCACTGCTATAATTAAACCGGTATACCCCAGATCTCGTTGGAATACTGCCTGATGGTCCTGTCCGTTGAGAATTTCCCCATACGGGCGACATTCAGTATGGCCATCTTCGTCCAGCGGTCCACATCCAGATAGACACCATTTACCCGCTGCTGACAGGCTATATATGACTCGAAATCTCGGATCAGCAGATACTGGTCATGGGGACTCAGCAGCGAATCAACCAGCGGTTTAAAAAGTTCACGATCACCCCTGCTGAAGCCGCCCTCCCTGATCGCTCCAATCACCTGCTCAACCAGCGGGTTCTGTGCACAGATCTGCTCGGGAGTCCTGCTGTTCTGAATTCGCTCGAACTCCGCCTCATCAGCATTGAGCCCGAAGATGAAAATATTATCCTCGCCGACTTCCTCCTGAATCTCGATATTGGCACCGTCGAGCGTACCGATGGTCAAGGCGCCGTTGAGGGCAAATTTCATGTTGCCCGTCCCGGAAGCCTCGGTCCCGGCGGTGGATATCTGTTCCGAGAGATCAGCCGCCGGCATGATCAGCTCCGCCTGGCTGACATTGTAATTGGGCAAAAACGCCACCCGCAGCCTGTCTCCAATCCGTGGATCATGATTGACCACCTCGGCGATTGAGTTGATCAGCTTGATGATCAACTTTGCCCGCCAGTAAGACGGTGCCGCTTTTCCTGCAAAGATAACCGTCCTGGGCGCAATATCGGCATGCGGTTCCCTGATGATCTTCTGGTAAAGGTACACCACGTGCAGGGCGTTGAGCAGCTGGCGCTTGTATTCATGTATGCGCTTTACCTGCACATCGAACATGGTCTCGGGACTGACCACGATTCCGGTGGACAGATTCACGTAATCGGCAAGACGTTTCTTGTTGTTATATTTGATCTGCATGAACTGCTTACGAAACTCACTGTCGTCAATCAGCGGTTCGAGTTCGTGCAGCCTGTCAAGATCAACCTCCCAGCCGGATCCGATCCTGGAATTTATCAGTTCAGCCAGTTCACGATTTGCCTCAAGCAGCCAGCGCCGGGGAGTAATACCGTTTGTCTTGGAATTGAACCTGCCAGGATAAAATGAGTGAAAATTGCTGAATATCCGGTCTTTGAGCAGTTGTGTATGCAGGGCGGCGACACCGTTGACGGAATGGCTGCCGACAATAGCCAGGTGGGCCATGCGGATCTTCTTCGGTTCCCCTTCTTCGATAATCGACATTTCCCTCAGCTTTTCGTTGTCACCGGGATACTCTGCGGCCACAAGCTCGAGAAAGCGCTGGTTGATTTCATAAATGATCTGCAGGTGTCGCGGCAACACCTTTCCCATCATCTCGACAGTCCAGCGCTCAAGAGCCTCGGGCATCAGCGTATGGTTGGTATAGGCGAAGGTGTTGACACAGATGTCCCAGGCCTTTTCCCAGCCAAGTCCTTCGATATCGAGCAGCAATCTCATCAACTCTGGAATTGCTATGGCCGGGTGGGTATCATTGAGCTGGACTGCTACGCGGTCATGGAACTTGGCAAATGTCTTGTTTTTCTTCTTGTAGCGCCGCATGATATCCTGGAAGGTCGCGGCTACGAAAAAATACTGCTGCCTGAGACGAAGCTCCTGCCCCGCATAGTTATGATCAGGTGGATAGAGAACTTTGGAGATTGTCTCGGAACTCACCTTGTGCTGTACGGCTCCGATATAATCTCCTTCTCCGAAGTGAGTCAGGTCAAGCTCCCTGGACGCTTTCGCGGTCCACAGCCGCATATTGATCACGTGGTCATTCTTGTACCCGGGGACGAGCATATCGCAGGGAAGAGCCATGACGTCCTGGGTATCGATCCATCTCGATCGATAACATCCTTTTTTATCCTGGTAGGTGGTCACCTTGCCGTAAAACTGGACCTTGAACATCGGCAGGCGCCGCTCAAAACTCCAGGGGGTACCGAATTTCATCCAGTTGTCAGGACTCTCAACCTGGTAGCCGTTTATCAGCTGCTGATAAAACAGCCCGTACTCATACATGATGCCATAGCCGTATGCCGGAATTTTCAGCGTCGCGATGGAGTCCATAAAGCAGGCGGCAAGCCTGCCGAGGCCCCCGTTGCCAAGAGCAGCATCCTCTTCCTGTTCACGAATCTCCTCCATCGAATAACCGAGCCCCTCGACGGCTTCCCTGACGTGATCGTAAAGGCCGAGATTGGTGATTGAATTGCCAAGGGATCGACCGATCAGAAATTCAAGCGAGAGATAGTACACCCGTTTCTTTTCTTTGGCGTAAAATGTCTTCTGGGTCTTTATCCATTTTTCGACCATAACATCACGCAAGGTGTAGGCCAGGGCCTTGTATATATCAGAGGCCCCTGAACGTTCCGGGTCCCGTCCCTGAAAGCTCATCAGGTGGTGAATAATGTTGTCCTGCAAGGATTTAGTAGATGTAGAAAAATGGACGCAGGCTCTATCTTTTTCTGCCAGACCCGTTGACGGGCCGGGGGCCGCTTTACTCATGGCTCTATCCTCCAGGTAATCGATAATTTCAGGACGGTAAACACGGCATGTTCGCCGGTAGACGACCAGACGCGTTCACATCATTTTTTCACATATTTATGGCCGCTTAAACACCTGCTGCGGAATATTACTGCAATGTAGTATACACAAACACTATTTCATGTCTATTGTATGGAAATATTGCCCTAATTCTAGACATAAACACACTATATGATAATCATCAAGGACAAACAATCCAGGGAAAGTTATGGCTACTCAGCACCAGACAATCAACAAGCAGACGTTTTACATAACCATCTTTATCGTCTTTATTGCCGGCTTCCTGTCAGGCATCGGTTTCACTGTCTATAAAACCGACACAACAGGTGCGCCGGTCTCTTCAAACCCCGCTGCCGGACAACCCATTTCCGGGCAGCAGAACCAGGCAATACTGAACCTTGAAGCAGAGGTAACGGCAAATCCGGAGAATTTCAACAGCTGGACACAGCTCGGACACCTCTACTTTGATACCGATCAATACGAGAAAGCGATCGGCGCCTACACGAAATCTCTTGAACTCCACTCAGGGGATGCAAATCTCTGGACAGATCTCGGCGTTATGTACCGGAGGTCCGGAGACTCCGCCAAGGCAATCGAGTCCTTTGACAAAGCCATCTCCATGAACAGCAGCCACGAGCCCTCCCGGCTCAACAAGGGAATCGTCCTCTATTACGATTTCGGCAAAACAGACGAAGCCATCGTCGCCTGGGAGTCTGTTCTGAGCATCAACCCCGAGGCGGTATTGGCAAACGGCACCCACCTCCATGACTTCATTGATCAGGTCAGGGAAAAACAAAAAACAGACAGCGGCAGCTGACTGTCATCACACGACGAAGGAGACACGAATGAAACTTGAAACACTTGCTCTACACGGCGGACAGAGTATTGAGCAGACCACCCGTTCCCACGCCGCCCCTCTGTACAGGACAAGTGCATATCTGTTCAGGGACACCGAGCATGCCGCAAATCTGTTTGCGCTCAAGGAACTGGGCAATATCTACACCCGTCTCGGCAATCCTACCCAGGATATACTTGAACAGCGTGTCGCCCAAATGGAAGGCGGTGCAGCAGCTCTGGCGCTGGCCTCGGGGACATCGGCAATTTTCTACAGCATCATTAACATATGCGCACAGGGAGATGAGATCGTGGCCGCCAATAATCTCTACGGCGGAACATATGTTCAGTTTGATTCCATCCTGCCCCAGCTGGGCATCAAGGTCCGCTTTGTCGACCCGACCGACCCTGATAATTTCAGCCGCGCGATCAACGACAAGACCCGGGCCGTGTTCTGCGAGACAATCGGTAACCCGGCCCTCAACGTTGCCGATCTTGCAGCCATCGCGAAGGTAGCCCACGACCGCAACCTGCCCCTGATTGTCGATTCAACCTTTACGACACCCTGCCTGCTGCGCCCGATCGAACACGGAGCCGATGTCGTCATTCACTCACTGACAAAATGGATGGGTGGGCACGGCACCGGTATCGGAGGAATCGTTGTCGATGCCGGTACATTCGACTGGACCGATCCCAAATTCACCCTCTATAACGAACCGGACGCCTCCTATCACGGTCTCCGCTATGCCCATGATCTCGGTGATCTGAACCCGGTTGCCTTCATTCTGCGCATGAGACTGGTACCGCTTCGTAACCTGGGGGCCTGCATTTCCCCCGATAACAGCTGGATGTTCCTCCAGGGAATCGAAACACTCTCGCTTCGCATGCAGCGGCACTGCGAGAACGCGGCTGCGATCGCCGATTTTCTCAACAGCCACGAATGTGTCGAGTGGGTCTACTATCCAGGTCTTGCCGGCTCACCCGGAAGTGATCAGGCGGCGAAATACCTGAAAAACGGTTTCGGCGGCATGGTGACCTTTGGGATAAAAGGCGGCCTGGAAGCCGGCAGGAAATTCATTGACGGCCTGAAACTCCTGTCTCACGTCGCCAATGTCGGTGATGCCAAGTCCCTTGCCATTCACCCTGCAACCACCACCCACTCGCAGCTTTCCCCAGAACAGCTCGAGCAGGCGGGGATCCAGGAGTCGCTGGTACGACTTTCCATTGGTATCGAACATATCGACGATATCAGGGAAGATATTGACCAGTCACTCAGACAGGCTGTCGGGTGACAGGAGAACAGCGACTGCATGAACCAGATTGATAACCAGCCCGGTTCCGCCGGGCTGGTGGAAAAAAAATATTTCACCTGTGCCGAGCCGCCACATGAGCAGGTACTCGAGAACGGGGCCAGACTCGGTCCTGTTACCACTGCCTATGAAACCTGGGGAGAACTCTCAGAAAAAGGGGACAATGCGGTTCTGGTGACCCATGCCTTCTCCGGGGATTCACATGCGGCAGGCTATTACCCGGGAGAATCACCGGAAGCCAAACCGGGATGGTGGGACAGCATGATCGGTCCCGGCAAGGGGCTTGACACCAATAAATATTTTGTTATCTGCGCCAATATCCTTGGCGGCTGCATGGGCTCTACCGGTCCTTCCTCGATCAACCCGGCAACGGGAAAGCCGTACGGCCTGAGCTTTCCAATGATGACGATCGGGGATATGATTGAGACCCAGAAACGATTGCTCGACCATTTGAACATCGCGTCTCTTCACTCAGTTATCGGCGGCTCGGTAGGAGGGATGCAGGTCCTGGAGTGGTGTGTTCGCTACCCGGACATGGTCCGCTCGGCAATCCCCGTTGCGACAACCATGCGTCACTCGGCTCTGGCGATCGCTTTTAATGAAGTTGCCCGCCAGGCAATTATGGCTGACCCCCGCTGGAACCGAGGAGACTACTATGATACAGCTCCCCCCGACCTGGGCCTGGCAATCGCCAGGATGATCGGTCATGTCACCTATCTCTCGGACGAGGCGATGCGCCGCAAGTTCGGGCGCCGACTGCAGAACAAGGCTGATTTTTCCTATGGTTTCGACGTTGATTTCCAGGTGGAAAGCTATCTCCGCTACCAGGGCTCCAAGTTCGTCAAGCGCTTTGACGCCAATTCTTTGCTCTATATAACAAAAGCATCGGACTATTTTGATCTGGTTGAGCGAAACAATTCGGCCTATTCGCTGCAAAGCATCAGCGGCTCCAGGACCAAATTCCTGGTGATCAGCTATTCATCGGACTGGCTTTATCCCACCTACCAGGCAAAAGAACTGGTACAGGCTCTCAAGCGGGCCGGGCAGAATGTCAGTTTCTGTGAAATTGAAGCCGATTGCGGCCATGATGCCTTTCTGCTGCCGGACGAGCGGCTGGGAAAACTTGTTGGAGGCTTCCTCGATGGTACCCCTCGAAACTGATGACATGCGTTTTGACCTGCGTGTCATCTCATCGAAGATTGAACCGGGCACGCGAGTGCTTGATCTCGGCTGCGGAAACGGGGATCTGCTCGCCTGGTTGGAGGCCAATAAACAGGTATCGGGTACGGGGATAGAGCAGGACAAGGAAAAGGCTGCGCACTGTATCGGCAGGGGATTGAGCGTACTCCAGGGAGATATGATCGAAGAAGTTGATGATTACCCGGACAAGAGTTTCGATTACGTTATCCTCAGCCAGACCCTTCAGCAGGTGTACGAACCGGCACGGCTGCTCTATTCACTATCCAGAATCGGCAGGCGTTTTATTGTCAGTTTTCCCAATTTCAGCCATTATGTGATCAGGATGCAGTTACTGCTCAAGGGAGCCGCCCCGAAAAGTGAGGAGCTGCCCTACAGCTGGTATGACAGTCCCAACATCAGGGTGATTACACTGAAGGATTTCAGAAAATTCTCCCATGACGTCGGCTACCGGATTGTTGAAGAAATTGCTATTATAACAGACTACAAGAGTAACCAGGGAAGAATCATCAACCGGCTTACCAACTGGCGTGCCACCTATGGCATATTTATCATAGAGAAACAGAGTACCCGGTAACAAAACCATGAGCGAAAAAAGCCCCCACCAGAACCATGAAACTCTCCAGCTGGCAGCTGATGCCTGCGACCACCTGGAAATCAGCCTGGCAAGCAAGCACCACCTGATTCCCGGCGTGGTCAAGAAACTGATGCAGTCCTGGTCAACCAAGGATTGCTACGAGCATATCAGTCCGGTCGCCATTCCCTCTCACCGCGCCGTCATCGACATCATCAAACAGGCGAGACGGGTTTTATTCCCGGGCTATTTCACCAGTGCCAAGCTGCACGCTTCAAACCTTGAATACTTCATCGGCAAGGAAACGACGGAACTCTACGACAAGCTGACTGAACAGTTGACCATGGCTATCCGGCATGACTGCAGGCGAAATAACCAGCCATGCACGAATTGTGAAAAACGCAGCGGTGAAATGGCCTATCGCTTCATGGAAAAACTGCCGGATGTCGCCTCCGTGCTGGCCCAGGATATCCGTGCTACGCTTACCGGAGACCCGGCAAGCAAGAGTCCCGACGAAGTCATTTTCAGCTATCCGGGCCTGAAGGCAATCACCGTCTACCGGCTGGCCCATGAACTGCACCTTCTCGGTGTCCCGACGATACCGAGAATCATGACGGAATGGGCACATGGCGAAACAGGTATCGATATCAATCCCGGTGCCACAATCGGCCCCGGTCTTTTCATTGACCATGGAACCGGCGTGGTCATCGGCGAGACAACGGTAATCGGGCAAAATGTTCGCCTCTACCAGGGAGTAACGCTCGGTGCTCTCAGCCTGCCCCGTGACGCCGGTGAAAAGCTGCGCAACAAGAAGCGTCACCCGACCATTGAGGACAATGTGATCATCTACGCGAACACCACCATTCTCGGCGGTGATACGGTGATCGGCGCAGGCTCGGTCATCGGCGGCAATATCTGGCTCACCGAGAGCATCAGTACCGGCACCAAGGTACTGCTCAGGAAGCCTGAACTGATCTATCACCACTCCGGTCTGACGGAGTCAGGAGACAACCATGACACTTCAATTAACAGATAGTTACGGCTGTACCCCACTGCTCACCTTGCAACGCTTCGGCAAGGAAAGCGGCACCTTCCTCTATGCAAAACAGGAGTCGAGGAACCCGCTGGGCAGTGTCAAATGCCGAATCGCGGTGGCAATGATTGAGCGCGGGATAGAAGACGGATCAATCAACGAAGAAACGGTTATCGTCGAACCGACCAGCGGCAATACCGGACTCGGCCTTGCCTTTGTCTGTGCGGCAAAAGGACTGCGTTTACTGCTGACCATGCCCGAGAGCATGAGTGTCGAGCGGCGGATGCTGCTCAGGCATCTTGGCGCCGAACTCGTCCTCACCCCAGCTGCAGAGGGGATGAAAGGTGCAATCGCGGCAGCGGAAAAGATCACCCGGGAAAACAACAACAGTTTCATGCCCAATCAATTTTCCAACCCGGCAAACCCCGAGGTCCATCGCCGGACAACTGCCGAGGAAATATGGCATGATACCAAAGGTATTATCGACTTCTTTATTGCCGGTGTCGGCACCGGAGGCACCATAACTGGTGTTTCCGAGGTATTGAAAAGCAGAAACAGCAGCATGAAAACCATTGCAGTGGAACCCCGGGACTCACCGGTGCTCTCCGGGGGCAAACCTGGTCCCCACAAGATCCAGGGAATCGGCGCCGGGTTCATACCGGAAATCCTCAACAGGGAAATTATCGATGAAGTTATCCAGGTCGGCAATGACGAGGCGATTCAAACCGCCCGGCTGCTGGCACGACATGAGGGCATTCTCTGCGGCATATCCTCAGGGGCGGCTGCCTGGGCTGCATTACAGGTGGCACAAAGAGCTGAGAACAAAGGTAAATCGATCGTCTTCATACTTCCCGATACCGGTGAGCGCTACCTGAGCACCGATTTGCTTGATAAAGAGAGCAAAGAGCCGTAAACAGACCTGATCAGGCGATTATCGACAGGGTAAACAGGGATGCCACGGTTGAATAGATAACGGCAAGTCCGATGGATTCCGCCCTGACCCGGTACTGCATTGCCAGGACAAACGGCATTGCTCCGCAGGGGCCGGCAGCAACAAGCAATACAGCATTGGGCCGAAATGATTCGACGCCGAAAAAAGAGGAAAACAGCAGCCAGACGACCAGTGGATGGATAACAATTTTTAATGCGGTGACCATCACTGCTGTGTAATCGACTGAAAAAAAACGGGTACCGGCAAGGATAATCCCCAGTGAAAAAAGGGAGGCTGGAGCGGCCGCTGCTCCTGCAAAGCTGGAAAAGGTGACGATCCCCTCGTGCACACCAATTCCCGAGATATTCACCGCAAGCCCTGTCGTGATAGAGACGAGCACCGGGTTGGTCAGAAGCGAGCGTAGAACTCTCCAGGTCGATTCTGAACGGTGAGAGGCAAATTCGAGCCCCATTATCGTCCCGGCGAAAATTACCGTTGTATCAATGGCGATTATGGCACCGATTGGTGCTGTCGCCTCTTCTCCATAGAGAATTGCGGCAATGGGCAGCACGAAGAACACATGGTTGACAAAACACGATGCCATGCCAAGTAAAATCGACTCTGCCGCAGCGCACTTGAACAATAGCCGGGCGATGAGCGCAGCGGTTGCAAACAAGATAACTTCAGAGATAAAATAAACAGCAAGAAGTCGAAGATCGACATTCCCAAGATCGGCGCGGGCAAGCAGCAGGAAGAGCAGCGCCGGCACCGCCACGTAAAAGACAAAGCGGTTGATGGCATGGGCGGCACCACTGTCAAACAGCCCTCTTCTGGCAAAGACAATGCCGACCAGCATGATGGCAAAGACAGGGAAAATAGGGTTCAGAAAGGCGCTGACCATGATGCTCAATAACTCCGGACGCTATTTTTCTCCACGAGAATACGTGGTCTGCAGGAAATGGTCTGGAATGACCGGCCCCTCAAATCTTTAAGGCGGTGTTGAGTTTAACCAGCCGATAATGCGCAGCAGGGCAAGAACAATCAGGGCACCGAAAAAGCCGATCAGGCTTATCGTCTTGAACCCCATGCTCAGGGCTATTCCGCAGAGTATTACCATCAGTCCCAGCAGAACGATCCCGCTCAGCATTGTCGGTATCAGCAGTTTATTCTTCACGCACATCTCCCCGGCAGACGACACTGCGCCGTCCTCTCTTTAAAAAGTGATCTACTATACCATGAGTGACAGCTAGAGACATAAAATTAATTGCAATACCTTGCAGACAGCGACAGATGTGCTGCATTTATCGTCCTTCCCCCCTGTCCGAGTTGAGCAAAGTTTTTATCACGATCGCACCTGACGATTAAGCAGGGTATGAAAAAATGTGATTTTTTCTGCTGAAACCTTCCATTCATTTCAAATAACTGCTATTTTTATAGGTGGATAGTAAACAAACTGCTCTCCAGCAGAGCAGTAACCTAAAAAATCTGGCCACATTTCCGGGAAAATTGGTGCTCGATAGCTGCGCTTTGCCATCATATTTCCCTCACCACGGAGGACGTTTCATGAAAGTATCAAAGTTCGCATGCGCCTGTCTGGTTTTCTGTTCTCTGCTATGCGCCCTTGCAGTGCAGGCGGAGCCGGTAAAATCTCTCTGGAACGGTACCGAGGTGTACCTGGTCAGAAAAGCGGATAATTTTATTATTCTCTACGACAGGTCACGGTCCATGAAGGATAAATACGGCACGACCGTCATGACCGAACTGGCTGCGGAACGCAAGATCCTGGTGGAGAAAAATGCAACACTCCCTGACATGAACTGGATGGCAGGTATTTATTCGTTCACCCCCGGTACCGGTCTTGATAATCTGACGACCTATTACCCGGTGCAGCCCTATGACAAAAAATCGTTCAGCAGGGTAATCGCCACCATGCCCCGTGATCCCAAAGGCGCAACCCTGCTGCAGCAGGGTCTGTCGGAACTTGACACAGTTCTGGCTGAAATGCGCGGTAAAACGGTTATCTTTCTTTTCACCGACGGCCAGTACACTCCTGTCGACTCGATGCTGTCGCCACCCGAACTGGCCAGGAGGCTTGCTGCAAAATACGACATAGCGTTCGTGGTTATCAACACAGGCGCTGAAAAGAAAGGATTTAACGATATCCAGGCCATTGCTTCGGTCAACGGGAGCTCGTACATGGTGCCGTTTGAAAAACTGCTCGGTAACCCGGAGTGGATGACCAGCGCCCTTTTCTCCGTCGTCGAGAAGAAACCTGAAATGGCGAAAGAAGTGATCACCGCCTACGAGTGGCAGAACATTCTCTTTGATTTTGACAAATCAGCGGTCAAACCCGAATACTTCGAAATTCTCTCGCGGGTCGGTGCTTTCATGAAAGATCACCCCACGGCCCGGATCATCCTTGCCGGACACACCGACAATATCGGCACCTGGGACTATAACATCAAGCTCTCCCACCGCAGAGCAGCAAGCGTGCGTAGCTATCTTGTCGAAAAAGAGGGCGTCAGTGGAGACCGTATTACCCTGAGCGGATTCGGCTATGAAGATCCGGTTGCCACCAACGAGACTGCGCAGGGTAGAGCCCTGAATCGCAGGGTACAGGGAATTATCACCGGAATCGAGTAAGGCAGCTTCTGTGCCTGCGGCTGTTTGGGGCTGCAGGCACAGGCCCTCCTGTTCCAGCCTGCTTGTGGCCGTCTTCTGTAACGCCTGAGAACAAGCAACTGAAACTCACCTCTTAACGTCCTTCCAGCAAAATAGTAACGCACCCTTTTTTTATCTTTTTGCCGATCGCTTCCTGTGGTAATGGTATCAGTGGCACCCCACGCATACAAAATGGGTCCTGCTGCCATGGGCGAAACCGATAACATTTTCAGGAACCGCAACAATGGACACACGTCAGCTGAGAATTTTTGCAGCAGTCTACAGGACGAGAAGTTTCACCCGGGCAGCCGCTGAGCTGTTTACCAGTCAGCCGACGATCAGCGAGCATATGCGCAACCTCGAAGAGCACCTGGGCTGCAAGCTCTTCGACCGACTGGGACGCTCAATTATGCCGACCCCGCAGGCTGACTTGCTCTATCCGAAAACAGTCGAAATCCTCAATGAAATTGACAAAATCAGCACAATGCTGGCGACCGTCACAAACGAGGTGTCAGGGGAAATTCACCTTGGCGCCAGTACCATTCCCGGAGAATATATCCTCCCCCAGTATGCGGCATCATTTAAAAACCGATTCCCCGGCGTATCATTTCAGATAACCATCGGCGATTCAACCCAGGTGATAGAGCGCATCAGTAATAATCGGCTTTACATGGGTTTCGTCGGTGTGCGCATTCCTGTAAAAAACGTGGAATACGCGCCATTCGGCAACGATGAGCTGGTGCTTGCAGCACACAAAAGTGCGAATATTCCCGACGAAATTACCACTGCCGAGCTGCCCGGGCTCAATTTTCTGCTCAGAGAAAGCGGCTCGGGAACAGGTAAAAATATTGAGATTTTTCTCTCCCGGCACAACATTAAAACCAGTGAACTGGAAGTGAGCGCCGTCCTCGGCTCGAGTACCGCGATAAAAGAAGCAATTAAATCAGGGCTTGGGGTCTCAATTATCTCCCGCCTGGCGATCCAGGACGAACTCAAATACGGTATGTTACGGGAAATCAGAGTGAAAGGACTGCAGATGAAACGGGACTTCTATATTGCCAGAGCGGCGAAACGAACAATACCAAACCATTACCTGGCCTTTGCGGACTCACTGAATCCATAGATCTGCCCGGATCATGCGGGGTAATACCATACTGAAAGTACAGCCCCGATTGCCCGGCAACTGCCGGGATGATATCACCCCTGGGCCACCCGATACACCTCTGCGATTGTCGTTATCCCGGCAAGTACCTTCTCAGCGCCATCCTGCACAAGTGTTTTCATGCCCTGGCCCCTGACATAGCGCTTAAGCTCACTTGAATCAGAGGTTTTCAGGATCATGCTTTTTACCGCATCATCGACTACCAGAAATTCATGGATGCCGCACCGTCCTTGGTAACCGGTCTGGTGACAGTCATCACAGCCCCTGCCCCTGAAGATTTTCCTGTCACCCAGGACCTCAGGAGTCAAACCGATGCGTTCCAGTTCAACCGGTTCAGGCACATACGCTTCCCTGCAGGCGGGGCAGATGATCCTCACCAGCCGCTGGGCAAGTATTGCATTAATCGATGAGGCGATCAGGAAGGATTCAACCCCCATATCACGCAGGCGGGTAATGGTGCTGGCCGCATCGTTGGTGTGGACGGTCGAGAAAACCAGATGCCCGGTGAGCGCCGATTGAATGGCGATTTCAGCGGTCTCAAAATCACGGATTTCACCAATCAGAATGACATCGGGATCCTGTCTGACGATCGAACGCAGCCCTGAGGCAAAAGTCAGGTCGATCTTCGGGTTTACCTGGACCTGGCCGATACCTGGAATCCTGTATTCTATGGGATCCTCAACCGTAATGATGTTAATATCCACGTTATTGATGGCAGTCAATGCTGCATAGAGCGTCGTCGTCTTGCCCGAACCGGTCGGCCCGGTAACCAGGATAATACCGTTGGGGGAGCGGATGATTTCCGAGAAAACTTTCAGCCGCTCTTCCGACATGCCCAGGTCGGAAAGCGACATCCGGACCGTTGACTTGTCGAGAAGACGCATCACCACACGCTCACCGAATGCGGTCGGCAGGGTCGACACCCTGATATCGATATCTTTATTGCCGACTTTGATCTCGATCCGGCCATCCTGGGGGAGTCGTTTTTCGGCAATATTCATCTTGGCCATCAACTTTATTCTCGATGTCAGTGCCGACTGCACGTGTTTGGGAGGAGCAAACATGTCATAGAGAATACCGTCCAGCCGCTGCCTTATCTTCAGCAGGTTCTGATAGGGCTCGATATGGATATCCGAGACATTATTGCGAACCGCCTGGGAGAGCATCAGGTTCACTAGCCGGATAACCGGAGAGTGGCTCGTATCATCGAGCAGATCCCCCACCTCTTCAATTTTTGAAAACAGTACATCCGGGTCATCCTCATCGATATCCAGCATAACATCCTCAGCACTGTCCTGGGACATGTCATAGGCAGCGTTGATGGCCCGGATAATCTCACCATGAGAGCAGAGCTGACAGGGACAGCCCGGCATCTCCAATAACTGGCAGATATCATCGTAGGCCTGAAAAAGGGAGGGGTCGTACATGGCGACATAGCGTTCCTCCTCGGTGATAATCGGCACAAGGATGTTTCTCTTCAGAAAGGCGATGGGAATAATCTTTGTAAAATCCGTGCTGATCCCTGTGGGAAGCACGGGCACGACATCCATTCTGAACTGATCGGAAAGTGCCTGCAGGAGATCGAGCTCTTTAATTTTTTTCTGCTTGACGAGGACTTCCCCGAGCCGCTCGCCGCTCTTTTCCTGAATACCCAGGGCCGCCTGCAAGTCTCCCTCGGTAAGGTTGGTTTTGCGCAGCAGAATTGCCCCTATTCCTTCAATCACCAGTTAACGCCTCCATCATCTCCGCTCGCCGCCATGATCGCGTTCTTGAGAAAAAACGGTCATTCCATGTTTTATTGGCCTGCCCTGTCATCTGGCTCCGAAGGCAAACACCGGATTTTCCAGGTTTCCTGTCAGCCTGTAGGGGATTGTTGAACTCTTGTATTTCCTGTAGAGCAAGGCCACAGCACGTGCAACCTGCCTGTCCTGTTCAATATATTCCTGTTTGGGACTGATTGAGCCGCTCACATCCAGCACACTTGCCCGCCAGAGTTCCTTGAGCTGGATTGAACCGCTGAAGTCGCCGTCGTAAAATGGTCCCATTGCCGTTCCATCAACAATTTCAACAAGGCCGTTCTTCAGCTGGGCAAAGGATGCGAGTTCGGTAAAAACAACCTCTTTACTTTGCAGAACAGGACGTTTCAGCTCCATCTGGAAATCCCTGACACGAACATTTCCGGAAAACTCTCCGCTGTTCAGATCACCAAGATCAGCGCTGTAGCGCCCGGAGAGCTCAAGAGTCCCGTCAATTTCACGGCTCAGGTTCTGTTCTATGAAATCGACATTCTGGAGGTTAACTCCAGAAACCGCAAGTGATGGAAATTCCACACGGTTACTGTCGGGGTGCAGCACAACTCCCGTATTCATGTGGCCTCCAAGGAGCTCAAGGCGTATCTCAAAACGGGTAAGGAGGTGCTTGAGATCCGGGGTTACCAGTACACTGCTGACCGGGAGCCTTGAGCTGTTGTTCCTGTTGATGAGTGCAATTTCTTCAACCGCCACACTGAACGGGTAGATATAGTGTATCGTACCGATTTCACAGGTGTAGTCGGGAATCTTCTCTTCTATTTTCCGTTCAGCCTGGGCCAGCAAAGTGTCTGTCGGGAAGCGCACGACAAGCAGTACTGCGGTCAGGACGACAGCGTAGAACAGATATATAAAGACACGCGATAATTTTTTCAGCATTGTGGATACTCGGGACTTAAGTAACACCGCACCGTGTAATGCACTATAAAACCTGATGGCGGGAAAAAAATCATCAGAAAAAGAACCTTAATGCTACGCGCAAACGGCAATAATTACAACTGAAAACAAAGAGAAATAGCATTGGCTGCCAATTTGTCCTATACTATTTGGCGTTGCTTGCCAGTAAAATGGCAAATTGATAATAATCCTTTCAATATCAGAAACTTAAAACCTTTTTATGTATACGGATTATTTCGGGTTCAATGAAAATCCTTTTTCAATTGCTCCCAACCCGCGCTATCTGTACATGAGCAAAATGCACCAGGAGGCTCTTGCCCACCTGGTCTACGGGACAACATCAAAAGGCTGTATTGTCCTGCTTACCGGAGAGATCGGCACGGGAAAAACCACTATCTCACGATACTTCCTCGAAAAATTGCCGCGCAGTACCGATATTGCCGTCATCACCAATCCAAAACTTACCAGCAACGAACTGCTCGCCTCAGTGTGTGACGAGTTTCGGATCAGCGTCGCTCAGCAGGAGCCTTCCGCCAAGAATTACATCGACAGCCTCAATGCCTTTCTCCTCAAAGCATATTCGGCAAACCGCCAGGCCGTCCTGGTCATCGATGAAGCCCAGAACCTTGATTTTGATGTTCTTGAAATGCTGCGGTTATTGACCAACCTGGAAACCAATCAGCAGAAACTGCTGAAAATCATCCTGCTTGGGCAATCGGAGCTGGCAACGATACTCGCACGGCCGGACCTGGAGCAGATTAACCAGCGGATCACCAGCAGATTCCACCTCAAAGGGCTCAAAAGAGAAGATGTCGATGCCTATATTTCCCACCGGATCATGGTTGCAGGTGGCGGTCGCAGTGTTTTTTTCACCCACAGGGCTATCAATGAGATATATGTTGCCAGTCGTGGAATTCCACGACTGATCAACAGTCTCTGCGATCATGCACTGCTCGGAGCCTACTCCGAAAACAAGGAGCGTGTCGATAAAAAAACAGCCCGGAAAGCCGCCGCCGAGATATTTGGCAGCGGTTTTTTAAGCAGTGTCCTGAAACCGCGTTTTCCACTGCTGGTGGGGACCGGCATCATCGCGCTGCTGGTGGCTTTCGGGTTCTGGCTGATACCGGTCTTCCTGCAGGATCGGTCAGTGGAAAAGGACAGACAGGCGCAACTGCTGGAAATCTCTGAAAAGGGGCAGACACCTGAAAAAAAACAAGTACCGGAAACAGAAATCCAGCCCGGGGTAGAAAAACCGCTGCTGGAACAAAAACCGGCTGAGCGGACAGAAATCAGTTTGAACCGGCCACCGCAGGACCAGATTGAAGTTTCCGTTCAGCAGGGTGATGCAGTGCAGGGCGAACTATTCAACGAGCGCACAAACATCGTGATAAACCCGATCGAAATCAATGAGTAACAGGCAGCAGGGCTTCTAGCCGGGATCTGAGATGTCCTATATTCTCGACGCATTGAAAAAATCCTCCGAAGAGCGGCGGAGACGGCAACAGTCAGAGGAGTTGCACGATCCGCTGTTGCTCGAACCAGTGATCGAGCAGAAAACAACGGGACACCGTCGGTTGCCGCTCTTGGGGATAATCTTAGCTGCTGTCCTCATCGCTTTTGGCTGGCAGTTCTTTATGCCTACAGACAGGTACCCCGGCAGCACTTCACCGCCGACTCAGACAAGCCGCGCTCTGCCGGAACAGACAACAGAACCGGAGGCCATAAACAGTCAGCAGCTGAAGGACACCGCTGCGCTGCAGCAGCCGGGCCCAAAACGATCTGTTGGTGCCGATCAAGAAGATGCTCCGGAAACGACGCCCACCCTGAAAAGTCAGGAAATAGACAACGCCCCCAGACTCCTGGAGGAACTGCCTCAGGCGATCCGTGCCCAGCTCCCGGAGATGAAATACAGCGGTCATGTCTTTTCCCCCAACCCGCAACTGAGGATGATCCTGATTAATACGACTGTTGTCCGCGAGGGTGATCTGATCAATGACGACACCAGGCTTCTGGAAATTACCAGGGATGGGCTGGTGATGAGCTACAGGGACACGGATTTCAGAGTTGTACTGTTCTGAAGAACGTATCGTTCCGACCCGGTTGTCGTTTTCAGGCAGTGGATTCGTGATTTCCGAAGGAAAAGCAACACTGTTAAAATTGCTTGAGATTGTATTTTATTTGTGCAATAGTCCCGCGAAGATCAAAGGCAGTGCCTGCGCACAGCTGGACGCACATTCCGACAACAATCAAACTCCTGGTGACTGAAGATGAATATCTACCGCACACTGTTTGTAACTGTTTTGCTGTTCCCGCTTTTTCTTATTTACCCCGCTGCCGCCCGGGCAAATGAAGGACTTGGTATCGGAGTGAAAGCAGGAACACTTGGCGCTGGCGTCGAATTGAGCACCTCTGTCGTGGACAACCTCAGGCTGCGGGGTGGATTCAATTACCTTACCTACTCTTTTGATTCAACAATTTCGGAAATCGATTACGATTTTGAAACAGAATTCAACTCTATTTCTCTGATTCTTGACTGGCACCCGTTCGGAAACAGTTTTTACTTAAGCGGCGGTGCCTACCTCAACAACAATACAATATCCGTCAACGGTGGCATCAGTAACGACATTCTCGACTCAGTCCCTCCTCAACTCATCTCCATTGTCAATCGTGCTTCAATCAGCGGCGATGTGGAATTCGTCCCCATCGCCCCCTATGCAGGCCTCGGCTGGAGAAGCAACAATGCACAGTCCGGCTGGGGGGTGGCATTTGAACTCGGTGTTCTCTTCCAGGGAGCCCCCGATGTCACCAATCTCCAGGTCAATGGGCCTATCGATATCAACGGCATCGGCAGCGTACAGGACTTTCTGGCTGAGCAGGAAAAAGAGATAGAAGACGAGCTCGATGTCTTTCAATTTTACCCGGCTGCCTCCCTGATGCTGATCTATAATTTTTAATTACCGGCAGGTCTGTTTATGCAAATGGCCAGATAATCGGGATCAGGGCCGTACCGGCGGCCACGACAAAAAGGTTGAGCGGAATGCCAAGGCGGAGGTAGTCCCTGAAATGATAGCCGCCGGGACCGTAGACCATGAGATTCGTCTGGTATCCGATCGGTGTTGCAAAACAGGCACTGGCCCCGATACAGACACCGATGATGAACGGCTTCGGGTCAACCCCGATGCCAAGCGCTGTTGAAATCGCAATCGGCAGCAGCAGGACCGCCGTGGCATTGTTGCTGAGAATTTGGGTACTGATGCTGGTGAGCAGGATAATACCGCCCAGCACGATAGTCGGCGAGAACCCCGAAAAGAGGCTTAGAAACGCCTCCGCATAAAGCCTGCTCACCCCGGTTTTCTGCATTGCCAGGCCAAGGGCTATGGTCCCTGCTATCAGCAGCAGCACATCACCCTGCAGGGCCCTGTAGGCATCACGCATCTGCAGACACCCGGTTATCACCATCAGAAATGCCGCAATCAATGCGCAGGTCATGATATCCGCCAGACCAAGAGCGGCAGTGCCGATCATGCAGACAAAATTGACCACTGCCCACAAGGCTTTTCGCTTGTGGACGATCTCTTCGTAGACATCCTCGATAATCAGGTAGTCTTTTTCGGAACGCAGTGAATCAAGCGTGGTTCCCGGGCACCAGATCAGCAGGATATCCCCGGTTTTCAGCCGCACGTCCTGGATCTGCCGTTCGGAGAGATGCATATCCTGGCGCCGGACAGCAATAATGTTGATGTGCGGGTCCTTCGCCAGCTCTGTCTGGTTCAATCTCCGGCCAACCAGGGCGGATCCCGGGGCGATGAGCAACTCGACAACAATCGGAGCGTCCTTCTGAGCACCGAGCACCAGGCCGTTTTCCGAGGATGGCAGTTCAACGCCGTCTTCATGGAGTATCTCAACCAGATCGTTC
Organism: Desulfocapsaceae bacterium; assembly: GCA_963675545.2. Classification (GTDB taxonomy): domain Bacteria; phylum Desulfobacterota; class Desulfobulbia; order Desulfobulbales; family Desulfocapsaceae; genus MADRE3. The sequence continues at coordinate 3,145,709 of CAXXRX010000002.1, read as the reverse complement.
AGTGACCCCTTGACCAGCAGAATATCGTTATGACTGATTGTCCTGGCATCCCGTCGCGGGTGATAAATCCGCTCGTTGCTGACCAGCTCGATAACCTCGAGATCCGGAAAGCGGCTTGAAAAAACCTCTGCCGGGTTGCTGCCGACATGCTTGCTTGATTCAAGGATTCTTAATTCTGCCAGATACTTGCGATGTTCTCCATGGCGAAGCTGGCAGGTAGGGTTGGCAAGGCCGGGCAGGATCCGGGGAGCTGCTATCAGCAGGAAGATGATGCCGAAAACCGCAATCGGTGCGCCGATAATGGATAGCTCGAACATGGACAGGGCACCATAGCCGTACTGATCGCTCAGATCACTGATGATGATATTGGTCGATGTTCCAATCAACGTACATGTCCCGGCCAGTATCGAAGCGTACGAGACGGGAATGAGAAATCTGGACGGACTCAGTCCCAGGTCGCAGCACATGGCCATCACCACCGGGATGAAGAGAATTACCACAGGCGTGTTGTTGATAAAAGCAGAGGCGACCGCCACGGAAAAAAGGATCAGCGCCAGAGCGGCGGGCACATTTCTTCTGGCAACCCGGGTTACCTGCCGGCCAAGAAATTCGATGCCGCCGGTTCTCATCATCCCCCTGCTGACGACAAACATCGCCGCAACCGTTATCACCGCAGGATTGGCAAAACCTGAAACGGCCTCTTTCGGCGTCAGGAAACCGCTGAGTGCCAGCACCACGATCACACCGATTGCGGTCAGATCAACCGAGATCTTCTCCGTTATCAGCAGATAAAGGGTAATGAGCAGAATGACTGAAATAATCCAGACGTCAGTGTTCATGGTCGCTTATCTGTTTGGTACAGGCACATTTTTCAAACACACTACAGCCCAAACAGGGAAACAGTTTTTTCCGTCAGGTGTTCGGCGATGGGCAGCGCCGAGGTTGCAGCAGGAGACGGTGCATTGCAGACATGCAGTGATCGGGGTGAATCGGCAAAGAGGAAATCATGAACGAGGGAACCGTCAGCGAGAACTGCCTGTGCCCTGATACCTGCCGGATACGGCTTCAGATCGGAGAGCTGCAGCTCTGGGCAGTATTTCCGCACGCGCTGAAGGTAGCCGGGCTTGTACAGTGAATCCTTCAGTTCGTAGATGCCCGATGAAATATTTTCTCTAAGCAGCCGCCAGAAGCCTGGAAAGCGTATCATTTCAGCCATGTCCCGGGTATCCAGGTTGATCCGTCCATACCCTTCTCTCTTCAGGCCAAGAACAGCATTGGGCCCGACAGTAATGGACCCGTCTATCATCCGGGTGAGATGGACCCCGAGAAACGGCAGTTCCGGATCGGGAATCGGGTAGATGAGATGGGAGACGAGGCGATTGTGTTTATCCGCCAGCTGATAGTATTCTCCCCGAAACGGAACAATGGCAAAATTAACCTGGATATCTATCATTCTTGCCAGCCGATCCGCCAGCAGACCGCCACAGACAACAAGGTGGGCTGTTTCGATAGTATCACTGCCGGTCCTGATGGTAATACAGGCAACAGATTCGCTGAGATTGACGACCCGGGTATTGAGCCGCACCTCTCCACCGATCTGCCTGAACTGTTCAATCATCTGCCCGGTTATACGGGGAAAATCCGTGATCCCGGTTGCCGGCACAAGAAGACCACCAACACCACGGATATTGGGTTCTCGGCGCCTGAGTTCCGCTGCGTCGAGCCGCTCGGTTTCGATATGATTTTCTGCACAGCGTTTCTCAAGATCAAGCATCCGCCGGTACTCACCTTCATCCGTTGCCACCAGCATCTTGCCGCATTGTTCAAATGGCAGGCCAAATTCACGGCAGAAGTCAATGGTTGCAGCGGCACCCCGTTTGCAGAAATCGGCTTTCAGGCTTCCCGGTTGGTAATAGACCCCGGCATGAATGACCCCCGAATTGTGCCCGGTCTGGTGAGCGGCATGGTGAGCTTCTTTTTCAACGAGCAGGACGGACGCATCAGGCAGGCGCTGCTTTAAGCGCCAGGCTGTGGCTGCACCCACGATACCGCCACCAATGACGACAAGATCATAACGTTTCATATTGCGAACCTTCCATGTACATTTGTTATACAGTAAACATCGTGGAGCTGTTGTCTTCAATTATGTAGGCGGGAGGTGCCCTGATTGAGACAGAGATCAGGGTTGAAAAAGAGTGCCTGGGAAACACTCAGGTTGGGTTGCGCCATCACCTTTTACAGGTCAATATGCAGCTCCAGCAGTGAGCATAATAACCCGTAGGTGAAGCCCCAGAGGAAATAATCCTGCAGCGGATAAACAACAGAGAGGCGCGAAGGCATTATTTCCGTTCTTACATGCCGGGTTTGATCAATAAACTTCTTGACTTCAAGCCACAGGTAGCTGTCAATCTCCGAGGCCTCGACAAAAACCTCAGGACGTTCCGGCAGTTCAAAAAGATAGGGCTGAACCCGAATGGGGGCTTTTACATTTCTGCCTGCCATCGTCACCGGCAGCTCGAGGGTCAGCTGAGATCTCTCAAGGGATATGCCGGTTTCCTCATGTGTTTCCCTCAAACAGGTGTGAAAAATCGAACGATCGCCGGGATCCCGTTTTCCACCGGGAAGAGCAAAATGCCCGGACCAGGGATCAGAGTCCGTCTTCCTTCTTCTCAGCACCAGTATTGCGTCAACAGGCTCGACACAGCGAATTATGGATACTGCGGCCTCCGCCCGGCTCACAGCAGGGACTTCGATATGCTCTGTCGGGATCGCTCTCATGTTCGGTTATTCAAAGACGTTGCGGATGCTGCCTATAGTGGTCGTAATGTTTTTACCTTGTGTCTGCTTGTTCACTATAATTATTGTAGAGACTCAGCACAACAAATGTGTCCGCTCCATGCCCATCGGCAGCAATACCGAACGTTTTTCTGCCCGGACGTGATGATTATGCCTGCGAAGTGCTGCGGGGAACGCCGGCTCAGATGATGACACTGCAGTTTCTGCCGTTGTTCTTGGCCTGGTAGAGTGCCTGGTCAGCACGCTGCATCAGTGTGCTGATCTCTTCAGCGGACTTGTAACAGCTGACGCCGAAACTGCAGGTGACCTGCTGATCTATGCTGAAATCATGTTTTTCAATCAGGCAGCGAAGCTTCTCGGCAAATTTTCCGGCATTTTTCAAACCGACCCCCGGAGTCAGGAGTGCGAACTCCTCACCGCCCCAGCGTGCCAGAAAGTCGCTCTGCCTTATATTGTCCTGCACCAGTGCCGAGAGTTCCTGGAGTATCCTGTCTCCGACCAGGTGACCATGCTTGTCGTTTATTGCCTTGAAATGATCAATATCGAACATTAAAACAGACAACGGTGTTCGGTGACGCGTTGAGCGGGCTGCCTCTTTGGCAAGCTGCATATTGAAAAAACGCCTGTTGAATATCTGCGTCAGCACATCTGTCTGGCTCTGCTTTTCAAGGGCGCGGTTGAGTTCTTCAAGTTTGCCGAGATCTTCCCGCTGCTGGTTTTTGTAGCGGTTGAATATTCCCTGCAGTTCCCTCGAGAAAAAATACGCTACGATAAGGGCAATCGTTACCGCTCCGACGAACAGGATACAGAGAATAATGATATCGTTTCTGACCTTGTCCCGGAGCTCGTCTTTCTTTAAGGCAATCGTCTCATCAAGGCGGTCAAGGTAAACCCCCCGGGCCAGAACCCAGTTCCAGGCCGGGTAGTGTCTGAAATAGGAGAGCTTACGTCCCTCACCGGTGCCATCTGGTTTTTTATACCAGTAAACGACGTGCGCTTCGCCTTTTTCCCGTATTCCTTTCAGAAATTCTTTCCTGAATTTCTTTCCCTTGGCATCTTTATAGTCATCCGACAATGGTTTCCCGACCAGGTCGGGACGGTTGGAGTTGATCAGCATTGTCGCGAAATCAGCCCCTCCGTTAATATCGTGCAAATCGTAAACAAAATAATAATCGACGAGATCTTTTTTCAGGCTTGCCGACAGATCATTGCTGATTGTATTTTTTGAAAGGGACTCCAGGTTATCCAGGTACTCGCCGGTACCTACCACCCAGCCGAGCGGTTCGAAAAAACCAACATAAGAGACTTTTGTGTAAAGCTTTCCCGAGTTATCTCCAGGCTTTGCCCAGTCGTATCGGTACAGCCCCCCGTGCTCCTGACGGCCGATCCTGATAATTTCCCTGACCGTATCGGGGTTGCCGGCAGCTCCGTCGCTCAGAAAATTCGTCCCTTCAAATTTCGGCTCAGCCTGGTACAGCATTGCTCTTCCTTCTTGATCCAGAATAAAGAAATAGCCCTGCTGCTCACTGAAACGGATAGGCCGAATGGCCTCACGAATAACTGCTTCGAGGCGTTCATTCGCCATTGTTCCATGCATTGTTCTGTAGATGTTATCGGCAATCCTCAGCGCCTCATCCACTCGCTCCTTCAAGCGCTGCTGCAATTGTTCGTCTATATCGCGCCGCCGGTGATCAAGGCGACTGATAAGGCCGGTAACATCTTTTTTGAGTTCTTCCTCCTGCCGGGCAATATATTCTTTTTCGATGGTTACCAGGTCTTTTTTAAGCGTATCGATTTTTTTTGCGATAAACAGTGCCCCGGTTGAAAAGGTCATCACCCCGACGATAATGATTGCATAGAGAAAACTGACCTTGGCTATGTTCTTCTCGCTGACAATACGCATACTTTTTGAAAGGCCCCCCCGAGCTGATATGTCTGCCGTTTTTACAAGACTATCAGATTAGGAGCAAAAAGTTAAAGAAAATGAAGCAGATCGACAGTTAAATCCCCTTTCCAGCAGATTTTTCAGAACTCACAACGAATCAGGACGAGATGTTGCAAATATCCTCAGAGTCTCGAGAATTTCCTCACCATATTTCTCGCATTTGCTTTTCCCGACCCCGTGTATCGCAAGAAGGGCCTCGGATGATTCCGGGCGGTGAACAGCCAGCTCGGCAAGCGTCCTGTCATGGAAGATGACAAACGGCGGGACACCCGCCCGGTCGGCGATATCTTTTCTCATCTCCCGCAGCATGTCAAAAAGCTCCTGCTCATAGTGAACATTTTCAGCATCTGCTGTTCTGCGTCTCGCTGCCGGTATGTTCCTGACTCGCGGCCGGGCCATTTTGAACGGCTGCTCCCCCCGGAGCAACGGCCAGGAGGTATCGGTGAGCTTCAGCACCGAATAGTTGCCGACATCCTGGTGCAAATATCCCTGGTGCACCAGGTGTCTCAAAAGCCCACCCCAGTATTCCTGGCTCTCGGATTCGCCGATCCCGTAAGTTGACAGCCGGTCGTGTCCGAGCGACAGCAACCGCTCTTTTTTCGAGCCCCGCAGCACATCGATGACATGCCCTGCCCCGAAACGCTGGCCGACACGATATACGCAGGAAAGCGCCTTGCGGCTGTCCTCGGTAGCATCAATCATCTCCGGCGGGTTGAGGCAGATATCACAATTTCCGCAATCCTTTTCCAGTTTCTCGCCGAAATAACCAAGCAATACCCGGCGGCGACAGCCAAGCGATTCTGCAAAGCCGACCATGGCGTTGAGCTTGTGAAGCTCAATCCGCTTGTGTTCAGGGTTCCTGGTCTTTTCAATGAGCCCACGCGCCACCTGGATATCACCGTAGCCGAACAGCAGGAGAGCTTCCGACGGCAGTCCATCCCGTCCCGCCCGACCGGTTTCCTGGTAATAACTCTCGATATTTTTGGGGATATCATAGTGCACCACGAAACGGATGTTGGACTTGTCGATGCCCATTCCAAAAGCAACGGTGGCAACAATAATCTGCAGATCGTCACGCAGGAAATCATCCTGTACCCGTTTACGCTGGGTTGAAGGTAATCCGGCATGATAGGGGGCGGCAGAGAACCCCGCTGCCACGAGCTGCTCACTCACCTTCTCCACCCGTTTTCGACTGAGACAGTAGACAATCCCCGAGTCAGCGGCCTTCTCAGACAGATACCCGGTGAGCTGCTGCATCGGTTTCAGCTTATCGAGAACCGTGTAACGGATGTTGGGCCGATCAAATCCGCTCACGTAATGATGTGCATCTGTCAGCTGCAGCCGCTCAATAATATCTTTGCGGGTGTGGGGCTCTGCTGTTGCCGTGAGCGCAATCAACGGAATATCCTTGAAATAACGGCGTAAGCCTCCAAGTTTACGGTACTCGGGACGAAAATCATGCCCCCATTGTGATATGCAGTGCGCCTCGTCAATTGCAAAAAGAGCGATCGGAATATCACTCAAGCGGGCGAGAAACTCATCACTCATCAGACGTTCCGGAGCAATGTAGAGCAGGTCAAGCTCGCCATTGTGAAGCATGGCAAGCACCTGTCGTGCCTCCGGGCCTTTCAGCGAGGAATTGTAAAAGGCAGCGCGCACACCGCAGGTGATGAGGGCATCGACCTGATCTTTCATCAAAGAGATCAATGGCGAGACGACAATTGCCACACCGGGACGGTGCAGCGCCGGTACCTGGTAACACAGAGACTTACCGCCACCGGTAGGCATCAGGACAAACGAATCCTTGCCCGCGATCAGCTTCTCGATTATCTGCTGCTGGTGTTCCCGGAAGGTTTCATAGCCGAACACCTGTTTCAGTGTCTCGTATAGTGGTACACTCACGGCTGCAGGTAGGTTTTACCGTTTCTGTATTCACCGAACGGGTCATCCCAGATGGTCGTGCGCCCGTTCAGACCTTCTTCAATTACCGTAAAGGAGTCACCAAGTTCCCTCTGCAGGACGCCGGTCCAGCGGACATCATCAGCGTAGCGCTGAAACGGCTGGTCAGGCCGAAACCCCCAGGTGTTTGAATCTCCAAAACACACTATTCTGATCATATCACCCCCCGAAAAAAACCGTCTCGACACCCCCTGTCTCCTGATACAAGGCACTAACGTCCAGGAAAGCACATACCGGAGACCTCAATTAAATATCAGTATAACCATAATGCTACACAATATCTTCCGGCAGCAGAAATTAGTACCTTTCCTTTAAAAAAATGATTACTTCTCGACCTGTCTGGACGAACATGCTATTCGTACCTATACATTGATATGAAAAACCGAAGCAGCCACGTACGATATTCAACCCTGAATATATCTGGTGACTAATCATTAACTGGAGGTAATGAAATGGCGACACGAGAAGAACTGGACGAAAAATATGACGATTGTCAGGAAACTCCCGACTATGTTGCAGTTGCCCTGCAGGCATTCAAAGATCTTAAAGACAAGGAATGGGCAGTGGAACTCTACGAGGAAGGTGCCGACTGGGCGGCAACAGCCCAGGACTTCATGGCACTTTCAACAGGCGCCCGCGTCATCCTTGAAGACGAAGACAAGGCAGTCGAGTACTTCGAACAGGCAAAAAATGCCTGCCAGAACGCAGATGAGTTGATTGGCCTGGCTGTTTCGGCAGCCGAAAACGACAACAAGGACGGTGCCAGAGAAATGTTCATGGCCGCTGCCGAAAAGGCAACCAAGGCCACCGAGTTTCTTGGTATGGCTAAAAAGATAAATGAGACGCTCGGTGACGCAGAACTGGCCAAGGAGTTATCCGTCAAGGGTAAGGAGAAATGCTCGACCCCTGCTGATTTCGCTGATCTGGCTCGTGGATTAATCAACGATTTTAATGATCCGGACCAGGCCAGGGAGGTGTTAACCCAGGCGGCGGGATCGTGCAAAAGCGGAGCTGACTTTGCAGCACTTGCAGCAAGTGCCGGAGAGTTGTTCCCGGACAGTGACCTGGGCAGCACATTATACCAGTCTGCAGAACAACAGATCACCTCCGGTCTTGAAATGGGCAGTCTCGCCAAAGAGGCGGTAGCTGCTCTTGACGACAAAGAATATGGTCTCAAACTCTTTAACAAAGCCAAAGAGATGCTCGACAGCGGAGACGACCTGGTCAAGCTTGCCGGGATGGTTACGGAAACACTTCAGGACAAGGAACTGGCCCTGGGAATATACCGGCAAGCCGGCGAAAAATTCACCAGCTATGAACAGATAACGGGGCTTGCCGCTGCTGTTCTCAAAGATACCGGCGATAAAGAATATGCTGGCCAGGTGTATTTAAAAGCGGCCGGGACCGACCCGGATACCCCCAAGCTGGTAACTATTGCCGGCAAACTCGCTGATGAGGTCGGTGATAGCGACGGTGCCGTCAAGGTATTGCACCAGGCGGAAAATGCGGTCAAGACCAACTCCGAATTCCAGGCCATGGCCGATGCAGTTCTGAAATACGCAACTGATCAGAAATGGAAAGATGATATCACCATCCAGAAAGAAAAGCGCGCCGAAAATCCAGCCCTTTACGACCAATACATCAAGCGCGAGCAGGAAGCCGAAAGTGCGGCCACGCTTTGGAATCTTGGTCACGAGGTGATGGAAGCCACTTCAGATACCCCATATGTGCGGAAAATTTTTGCCAACGCCGAAAAGCAGGCCGTTTACTTTGACGACTACATGACGATTGCCGGTCTGATTGCCGGCGATCTCAAGGACAAAGAGTGGGCGGAACGCATATACTCCGAAAAATTTGAATCAACAGACGAGTTCGTACAGAAAAGAACTGTTGCTGCAGCTGCGCAGAAAAACCTCCAGGATGAGACCAAGGTGCGGGCATATCTCAAAAAGATGGAGGAGGCCTGCGAAAACAGCGCTGATTATATTAAACTTGCAACAACAGTACATGAGGTTCTTAACGACAACAGCTGGACCAAGTCGCTCTTTGAGAAGGCACAGAGCGCATGTACGGAACGTTCCTGTTTTCTGACCCTGGCAGGGAAGATACATGTGAGCCTCGGAGATGAGAAGTGGGCAGGAACGCTCTATGAAAAGGTAGCCAGACAATGCACCGACAGGTACAAATTCGACCACCTGTTCTCTATCGCCGAACAACAGGGCGCCGGCAAGCAGACGCTGGAAAGCCTGCATAAGATAGCCGAACAGAACCTCTCCGGGGCCAAGGATCTCGCCTTTCTGGGGGAACGGGTCATGAGAACATTTAAGTCTTCCGACTGGAGCCGGACAATTTATCAGAAAGCAGCGCAGGCACCGGATATCGAGAAAACCAAATTCGATGTGGCGGCAAGTCTACAGAGGGCGCTTGGAGACCGCAATCTGGCAGGCACCATACGCAGCAGCTGAGGACAAACTTTTCCGTTATTGAGCAAAGAGCGCTCTCTGCCCGTTACCGGCAAAGAGCGCTCTTTTGCTCAGCGATTTTCCGGTATCGTCATGTTGACCGACCAGCCCACTGCCATCATAGTTTCGGCAACACGGCTGCGGCAAAGCTGAGCACGAAGAAAAAGCCGCACATATCGGTTACCGTTGTCAGCAGCGGGCTGGAAACCAGGGCGGGATCCATTTTAAAACGTTTCAGCACGAGCGGCAAAGCGCCCCCCAGGGTTACCGAGACAAGGGTGTTTGCGGCCAGCGCACCGCCCACGACAATTCCCAGCCAGATGTTTTTCTGCCATAAAAAAGCGACCATACCGAGCAATAAGCCGAGAACCACGCCATTGATCATGCCGACCCGTGCTTCCTTCAGCACAACCCAGAGGATCTCAGCCGGTTTCACCAGCCCAAGAGACAGCTCCCGCATTGAAACGGCAACGGCCTGGTTACCGGAGCAGCCGCTCATATCACTGACCATGGGCAGGAAGACAGCCAGCGTGATGGCAGCCGCCAGTGTATCCTGGTAGAGGGCGATAACACTTGCCGCGAGGATATTCAAAACGATATTCATGCTCAGCCAAGAAAGCCGGCGACCTGAGCGGGCGAGCAGCGGCATCGTCCTGAATTCCTCGCCGCCGATAATACCGCTCAGACGCAGGAATGCTTTTGTTTTCTGCTTGTTATACTCCTCCTCGACGGCCCGGGGCAGGACAACCCCGACCAGCCGCTGACGGTCGTCGACAACCGGCACCCCGAAGAGCTTGTGTTCCTCGAAGAAATTCTTCAATTCATGAAGAGAAGCGCTGTCCGGAACCGACAGCGGCTGCGCAATCATGATATCTCCAAGCCGTGTCTGCCGGGAAGGAAAGAGCAGATCGTGCATACGCATGACGCCGACCAGTCTGCTGCCTGAATCAACCACATAAAAATACTGGACATTATAGTTGTAATACAACTCCTGGTTTTCCTGCAGATCATTGAGCACAACCTGGATGGTATCTTCCGCCCGAAATACCAGGAATTCCGAGGCCATTAACCCACCGGCACAATCCGGCGCATAATTCAGCAGTATCCTGGCCTCAGCAGCGCCCTGTTTTTCCATACTGCCAAGGATCGACGTGCTTGTACTGTTATCCATCTCACCGAGCACATCCACCAGCTGATCACTGGGCAGCTCATCCATGATTGCCGCCGCCTGCTCAAACGGCATGTTCTCGACGATATCTGCAGCCTGAGCGTCGGTAAACCCTTCGATGAGATCAGCTGCGTCCTCCGGGTCCAGGATGGTAAAGAGAATCTGCTGCTCTTTTTCCGAAAGACGCGAAATCGCCCGCGCACTCTCTGATACTTCCAGGGAGTCAAGAAAATCTATAATCTTTGATTTTGTTCCAGCGGCTATCAACTCAGCCAGTGTTTCCCATGGCGTTACTGAATCATTCATTGTCTGAAGGTTCCCGTTTATAGTTTACAGAGAGTATATGTCCGTAGCTGTCATTGCAGCATTATAACAGTTTATGCATAAATACGGCGGAAACCATTACATTTTAAAGTTGCTATCTGGTGATTTTTTTAATCTATTTAAGAGCCTGAAAATGATTAAAGATTTAAGAGCATAATTGATTCCGGCCTTTTCAATCATGCTTTTTCTGATGGTGATACTGCCTGCCGGCCTGCTGCCGGAACCGTAAAGAATTTCGTATTAAAATAGCGTTCTCAGACTGCTGCTATCGGAGGATACCGGATACCATGACAAAATCAGGCCTACTCAGCGCATACCTGCTGGACGGCACCGGCGGCGCAAAAAAACTGATGGAAAACGAGGCAAACAGCTGGGACCCGCAAGACGGACTTCTCTGGCTTCATTTTGACTATACCTCCTCCCGGGCAAAACAGTGGATTCGCAATGAGCGCCACATGGATAGTGTCTCTAAAGAGTTCCTGCTGACCGAAGACACCCGTCCCAGAGTGGCGACAATCAATAACGCTCTTCTGCTGGCCCTGCGAGGCGTCAACCTCAATCCGCAGGCTGATCCTGAAGATATGATCGGCGTCAGGATATGGGCGAACGAAGCAATGATAATCACAACGATCAGAAGAAGGCTGCTGTCCATTGACGATATAACCGGTTCACTGGAACGTGGAGATGGCCCATGTGACTCATCTGCATTTATTGTAGATCTTGCCCGGCAGCTGATAAGCAGAATGGGACCGACCATAGAAAATCTTGAGGAAATACTTGCCGATCTGGAAGAGCGGATTCTGGACACCGGTGACCCCGCGGTCCGTCGTCAGCTCTCGGAAATCCGAAGGGAGGCGATTGTCCTGAGAAGATACCTCGCTCCTCAAAGAGAGGCCATGTACCGGCTCTATGAAGAAAAATTATCATGGTTCAAGGATACGGACAGAATGCATTCCAGAGAAGTGACCGATCACCTGTTGAGATACATCGAAAACCTTGATTCAACTCGAGAACAGGCAACAGTTATTCATGAAGAACTGGTCAGCAATCTGTCTGAACAGCTCAACAGCAGGATGTATGTGTTATCCGTAATAACCACGATATTCCTGCCGCTCGGTTTTCTGACCGGGCTGTTCGGAATCAATGTCGGGGGGATTCCGGGTTCAGGAAGCAAATCCGCCTTTACCGTCTTTGTCCTCATTCTTGCTGCAATCGTGCTTGCCGTACTGGTGCTCTTTAAAAAGAAGCGATGGCTGTGACCGGTCGACCGAGGCGTAACATAGTTCCCCGACCACAGGCGATCCGGAAGGAAATACCATGGGATTACTGATCTTTTATGTCTGTCTGGCACTTGGTGTGTCATTTCTGTGCTCAATTATGGAAGCGGTACTGCTCTCCATTTCTCTTTCTTTTGTTGCCCAACAGGAGCAGGAGCATCCTGAATTCGGGGCAAAACTGAAACATTTCAAACAGAACATCGACCAGCCGCTCGCTGCAATTCTCAGCCTCAACACCATTGCCCATACCGTTGGTGCCGCCGGTGCCGGCGCACAGGCCGCCGCTGTCTTCGGCAGTGCCTACATCGGTGTGATTTCCGCTGTTCTCACCTTCCTGATCCTGGTCGTCTCTGAAATCATTCCCAAAACACTTGGGGCTGCATACTGGCGCAACCTGACACCACTGGTGGTTAAGCTGCTTGCCGTTACCACCCTGTCGATGTGGCCGCTGGTAAAGATGGCGGAACTGCTGACCAGACTCATGACCAGGAACCGCCCCAAAAAGCAGGTGCATCGTGAAGAATTCGTTGCACTTGCAGAACTCGGCACCCGGGAGGGAGTTTTCCACCGCTATGAGTCCCGTGTACTCCAGAACCTTTTTTATCTGCGTGACATCAGGATACGGGACATCATGACCCCGCGTACGGTAATGCTTGCCCTGCCCGACAATCAGAGCATAGCAGAGACGATTGCCGCCAACGGTTTCTTTCAATTTTCCAGGATACCGGTTTATGGAGAAAGTTTTGACGATATCAAAGGGTTCGTCCTGAAAAGTGATATCCTGCAGGCCACAACAGAAGATCAGCAGAAACTGCTCGGCGAAATCCGTCGCCCCATCGTCGTCATGGCTGGAGACGAGACACTGCACACCATGTTTGAAAAAATGATGAACGAATCGATTCATATCGCACTCGTGGTCGATGCATATGGCGGTACTGAAGGGATCGTCACCATGGAGGACTTCATCGAGACACTGCTGGGGCTGGAAATCGTCGACGAGATGGACACCATTGCCGACATGCAGGAGCAAGCACGCAAACAATGGCAGAAACGAGCTCGCCGCAGTGGACTGATTACCGCCAACGGTAAACCGGCAACCGATTATCAGCAAACCCGGGAGCGGCAGAATTCCGAGATACCGGTTCCCGCTGTTGAGAAAGACGAACCCTCCCTATAGAAATCAGCGAGGAATGCCAGACAGGAACTGAAAATAATCACTCCCTGCCTTCATGTATCCTGTCAACTGTTCTGCAGTGCGGCGATCCGCTCTTCCAGGGGGGGATGGCTCCTGAACAGCGAGGCCAGCCCTCCCTGCTTGCCCTTGATGCCGAAAGCAGATATCTGGTCCGGCAGCTGCGAGGGTTCATAGTGAGCCTTCAGACGCTGCAGGGCGCCGATCATCTTCTGTTTTCCGGCAAGATGAGCTGCACCGCTGTCTGCCCGAAATTCACGTTTTCTGGAGAACCACATGACGATCAGAGAAGCAAACAGTCCGAGAACCATCTCAAGAAAGATGGTAACGGCGATATAGCCGAAAAATCCAAGCCCGCCTCCTTCCCTGTTCTGACTCAGCGTGTTATTAATTCCCCCGGCAACCATGCGGGAGAGGAAAATCACAAAGGTATTCAACACCCCCTGGATCAGCGTCAGGGTAACCATATCGCCGTTGGCGACATGACTGATCTCGTGAGCGAGAACCCCCTCCACCTCGTCTTTACTCATCTTCTGGAGCAGACCTGAGCTCACCGCCACCAGCGCATCGTCTCGCTTCATACCGGTTGCAAAGGCATTCATGTCCGGCGCCTCGTATATTGCCACCTCGGGCATGCCGATGCCGGCCATCTCGGCCTGACGGTGCACGGTACTCAGCAGCCAGGCTTCAGTCTGGTTGCCGGGCTGGTCGATAACCCGGGCCCGCGTGGATTTTTTGGCAATCCATTTCGACAGGGCAAGGGAGATAAACGAGCCGCCCATACCGAACAGGGCGGCCATGACCAGCAGGCCCGACGTCGATGCCGAATCCAGGCCGAGCAGGCTCATGACAATACCCAACAGCACCAGAATTGCCAGGTTTGTAGCTAGATAGAGAAGAATTCGCATTACCGTAACCTCCTGTATTTGTTAATGACGCGTCAAAGGTAATCATTGCGTTTTGTCTTTTCCACAATTATTGCAGGTTTGTAATGAAGAATGAACCCAACTGATGCGGGATGAACAAAAATCTGATAATTTATTGGCAGGGGGCGAATATGGATCTGTTTTCTCGTATTAATCTGAAATCCATACCAACACTTGATGTGACTGCTGTTGGGTTTCACCTTTCCTGATGGCAGTAAACTTGAGAAGAAGCAATGTGATGACAGGCCCTCATCGCAGACTGCGGGAAGCCGATCAGGCTCTTGGCCTCAGCCCGTCAAAAAACCACAGGGGCCCATTTAATTTTGACTGGAGAATTGCGTTGGATTCAGCATGACCTGATTGAGTATTTCATTACCATCAGAAAAGCATGCCTCTACCGGTTCAGGAGTTATCAGCAAACAAGATCACAAATAAGTATACTGTCACCGGAACCTACCCATGTCCACACTCGTCGAAACAAAAGGATACCACTATGATCAACCCTAATATACCGGCTCACCCTGGCATGCCGGTTTCAGATATTGATACCCCAGCCCTGGTTGTCGAGCTGGATACGTTTGAAAAAAATATCAGGACCATGGCAGACTTCTGCAAGCAGAAAAACATCTTTCTCAGGCCTCACGCCAAGACTCATAAATCAGTCGACATTGCGAAACAACAGATCGATCATGGGGCGGTCGGCATCTGTTGCCAGAAGGTCAGTGAGGCAGAAGTGTTTGTGAACGGAGGTATTTCAGACGTATTCGTTACCAACGAGATCGTCGGCCCCAAAAAGATATCACGGCTTGTCAGTCTTGCAGAGCGGGCCCGAGTCAGCGTCTGTGTCGACAATCTCGTTAATATTGTTAATCTGGCTCAGGCAGCCCGACAGTCCGGTACGATTCTCAATGTTTTTCTTGAGGTCGATATCGGCGGGGGACGCTGCGGAGTACAACCGGGAAATATGGTGCTCGAGCTGGCTCAAGCCATTCATGACAGTCCGCAGCTGAATTTTCAGGGGCTCCAGGTCTATTACGGCAAGGCCCAGCACATTCGCGAATTTGCACAGCGAAAAGATGCGCTCAGTCAGTCTCTTGACAAAGTTACCCAAACGCTGCGGCTGCTTGAAAAATCCGGATTCACCTGTCCGATTGTCAGCGGAGCGGGAACCGGCAGTTATCGTTTTGAAGCGGCAAGCGGTATCTATACCGAACTGCAATGCGGCTCGTATATATTCATGGATGCCGACTACGGATCAGTCCATGGCGAACATGGAAGCCTTCTGGAAAGCTATGCAAACAGCCTTTTTATTCTCACCGGTATTATGAGCAAATCGTCCTCCGGTATGGCGGTCTGCGATGCCGGACTCAAAGCCCACAGTATCGACTCCGGTTTGCCGATGCTGCGGGACAGGCCTTCAGTTTCCTACCGGAATGCTTCAGATGAACACGGGGTATTACTGGACAGCGATGATTCGCTGTCTCCCGGTGATAAAGTGTACCTTGTTCCCGGCCACTGCGACCCGACGGTGAACCTGCACGACTGGTACGTGGGGGTGAGAAACGGATTTGTGGAGTCGCTATGGCCGGTGAGTGCCCGGGGCATGATTTTCTAAGCTCAGGCACGCAAATCAGATCCCTCGCGGCAAAGCAGTGTCTCAGTGAGTGTTTTCAAAACAATCCCATAAACCGGCAGAAACAAAACGATACTGACAAGCAGTTTGAACAGGTAGTCTACAAGGCCGATCTCCGGCCAGTGTACCGCCATGAATGGATCGCTGCTCAAGTAAAAGGCAATGGTATAAAAAAGGACGGTGTCGACAAGGTTACCGACAACGGTTGACACCGAAGGGGCAAGCCACCAGTGCCGGCTTGACCTGAGGTACGAAAAGACCCTGACATCGAGAAGCTGGCCGACAACGTAGGCGGTAAAACTGGCGACGGCGATACGAAAGACAAACATATTCAGCGTCGTGAAACCGCCAACCCCCTGGAATCTTCCTTCAAAGAACAGGATTGAGATTGCGTAGGAAAGCAGCAGCGCCGGTATCATTGATCCAAAAATGATTTGCCGGGCCCTGGCTGCTCCGAATACCCGTACAGTCAGGTCCGTTGCCAGGTAGACCAGCGGGAAGCTGAACGTTCCCCAGGTGGTATAGACACCGAATACCTGTAACGGAATCTGAACCAGATAGTTGCTCGCCCCGATTATAAGAATGTGGAAAGAGACGAGCACGGGCAGTGCCCACCCTGATTGCCCGACAATGATGGAGCGCATGAAAAATCCTTTTTATTGACCGGGGTGAGGGAACCCGAACAACCACATGATGCGGGAAGCCGGACTGTTGACACAGCGCGCAGGCTGACCACTTGAAAACCAGACGTTATACTACAGTCTCAGCTCGCCGGCAAACCTTTTTATCGTTTTGCTTCGGGAACATCAGTACTATGGTGAATCGTCCCGCGACAAAGTGAGGCAAAAATCCCGAGCACGCAGAGAACAGTGAAGATAGCAAAGCTCCAGCGGATACTCAGCAAAAGCTGGGGAAACAGCTCCTCGGTTATCGCCTGTCCACCGATAAAAACAGACAGCATCAGGGTGGCGATTCCCATTGAAAACATCTGCCCCAATACCCGCATCGTACCGGCTGAACCGGAAGCAATGCCGAGGTATTTCCGCTCGACAGAGCTCATGATCGCATTCATGTTCGGAGAAGAAAACAGGGCAAAACCGAAGCCGAGCAGCAGCAGCACGATAACTATCACGGCAAGGCTTGTCCGGGTACCGATAAAAGAGAGGCTCAAAAGTCCGGCTGCGGTTATCCCCATACCGATCGAGGAAATAATACGGGGCTCGATCCTGTCGGATATCTTACCGGCAAACGGTGAGAACAACGCCATCATCAACGGTTGCGCGATGAGCACAATTCCTGCCATCCTGCTGTCCAGCCCGTGAATGTATTGAAGATACAGGCTCAGCAGAAACATCAGCCCGAATGTTGCGCTGTAGTGAATCAGAGCAGCCGCGTTGGAGAGGCCAAACGCGCGGTTTTTGATATAGAGATCAACCTGAAGCAGCGGTTCCTCGAGGTTTTTCTGCCTGACGATAAATGCCGCCAGACCGATGATACCGCCACTGAGCAGGGTGATACCTGTCACCTGCGGCAATATCGAGAACCCGTAAATGATGCCGACGAGTGAGGGAACGTAGATTACTGCCCCCGTGAGATCATAATGCTCTCCCGCTGCATCCGCCCACTCCCCTTTCAGGAAAACAACCAGCACCAGCAGCGGCAGCAGGCTGAAGAAAAAAACAACCAGGAAGAGCGATCTCCAGCCAAAATAATGGGTCAGCAGACCACCGGCGAACGGACCTGTCGACAGACCGATATAGACCGCCGAAACAGCCAGGCCGATCACACGTCCTCGGTTCTGGGGTGGAAAAACGGATGTCAGAATCGCCATTCCGGTACCGAAAATCATTCCTCCCCCAAATCCCTGGAGCCCCCTGAAAACAAGGAGCCAGTAGACATTTGGTGAGAAAACAGAGCAGAGAGAACTCAAAGAGAACAGCGCAAATCCCAGGCCAAGTATTTTCTTTCTTCCCGTGATGTCGGCAAGCCGTCCCATGGGCACCAGTGACACACCGGCGGCCAGCAGATAGGTCGTGGCAATCCAGCTGAGCAGCACCGCATTGATGCCCTGCTCCAGAAAGGCCTTCTGGATTGCCGGCAGCGCCACGTTCACCGAGGAGATCATGAACGGCGTGATAAACGAGCTGATTACCGAAACGATCAGTGCAGACCGCTGGACGGACGTCATGACCTGAGGCTCTCCTTGGTTATCAAGTGACCCGGCAGAAATGTGTAGAGCTCAACCGGAATGCTGCACCACTGCACAATTGCGACAACGGACCCTATTTCTGGGGAAAGGCGTTGCGGACGCTTTCCAGGTAGTCCGGGCCAATTTTTTTCCCCCAGCTCTGAAACAGCGGCTCAGAAGCCGAGACCATGGTCTTTTTGTCGTCTTCGTTCAAGCTCAGAAAAGTCACGCCATCAGCTTTCGCTGCAGCAATCTGGGCTACCTGCTGTTGATAGGTGAGTTTCCTGGCCGCCGCACTTTCTTCCCGTATTACAGTTAAAAGGGTCTGCTGCAGCTCTTCAGGCAGTGTTTTCAGCCACTTCTCATTCATGATGTGGATGTAGAGACCCTGGGCATAATTGAGCTCGGTGTAGTACCTGGCAACGGTAAACTTTCGGGAAATGTTGCAGACAATCGGTGTATGGTCCAGACCGTCAATCACTCCGGTCTGCAATGCCTGCGGGACATCCGGCCATGGCAGTACGGAGAACTTCAGTTTCCAGGCTTTGTAGGCATCTATGTTTACCGGCGCCTCGGCAATACGGAAATTAACCGTTTTCGCATCTTCCAGTGTCTTGACCGGTGTCGTCGTCGCCCACCCGTAACTGCCGTACCCGGTAAAATCGACAACCCGGAGGCCACTTGACAGTGCAGCGTTCTGGAACGGCTCCCAAAGCTCTGGAGTATCCCTGAATCGATCAAGCTTGTCAAAATCATCAATCAGAAACGGTAAATTCACCACCCCCAGCAACGGGGCGATATTGGCAGCGGCGACAGAGGAGCTGAGCATCCCGTGAATAGCTCCGAATTTCAGTTTATTGATCACATCTTTCTCGCCGCCAAGCTGGCTGAGCGGCCGGAAATCAACAAAGACTTTGCCGCCTGATTCCTTCCAGACCCTGTCACGGATCCGGTAGCCGACGGTAACCCCTTCTATTGCCGGGTGACCGACGCAGGAAAGCAGGTAGGTATACGTTGCACCAGCCGGGTCAAAATCCGGCTTCCATTTGGCAAGGGGGTCATCCTGCGCGCTCACCAGGGATGTAAAAACAGTTAAAGCTACCACAACAACAACCGTTGAAATAAAGCGAATCGATTTCATATCAGCCAGCTCTCCCATTGAATAGATAATTGTTCTCTGCTGAGTGCATATGTACGGTGAAACCATAAAACTTTCAATTATTTTGTGGTAACAACAAGGGGCTTTGCCTGATAAACGGGCAGACGGAGCGCGCTCTGTGAAAAACCAACCGGCTATATCAGCAGCACCGAACTGCCGCTGGTAACCCTGCCCTCAAGATCACGGTGTGCCTGCTCCGCGTCCTTGAGTTCGTACTCCTTGAAAATATTTATCTTTATTGCAGCGGAAATAATCATCTCAAACAGATCACGGGCATGCACCAGCAGCGCATCACGTTCTGCCGTATAGCTCATCAGGCTGGGTCTGGTAAGAAACAGCGAGCCCTTAGCCGCCAGCAGGCTCAGGTCAAAGGGCTCGACCGGTCCCGAGGACTGGCCGAAACTTACCATTGTACCCATCGGCCGCAGACAGTTGAGAGATTTCATGAAGGTGTTTTTACCAACTGAGTCATAGACCACATCGACTCCGCTCCCCCGGGTGAGTTTCTTGACTTCTTCTTCAAAATCTTCCTCCCGGTAGAGGATGGTATGGGTGCAGCCGTTTGCCTTGGCGATATCGGCCTTGTCGAGACTGCCGACGGTGCCGATCGTCACCGCACCGATTTCTTTTGCCCACTGGCACATGATCGAGCCAACACCGCCGGAAGCCGCATGTACCAGCAGGGTGGTACCGGGCTGTACGTCATAGCATCCCTTGAGCAGATATCGTGCCGTCATACCCTGGAGCATTAGTGCCGCAGCATGTTTGGTTGATATCTCATCAGGCAGCTTGACCAGCCGGTGAGCCGGAATACAGCGCACCTCGGAATACGCTCCGAGTGGAACAGCGGCATAGGCGACCCGGTCTCCCGGGACAAATTCGACGACCCCGTCACCGACCATATCAACCGTCCCTGCACCCTCAAGCCCCGGAATGAATGGAAAAGACGGAACCGGATAAAGCCCGCTGCGATGGTAGACATCGATATAATTCAGGCCGACTGCTTCCTGGATGATCCGCACCTCACCGGGTTGCGGCTCACCCGGATCATGATCTTCCCACTTGAGAACTTCGGGTCCGCCCGTTTGGTAAATTCTGATTGCCTTGCTCATGATAGCTCCTTCATCCCATTCTTTTCGTTGACGGCTATTGTAATCTAATTTCCCGCTCCATTTATCAGAGGGAAAATATAGTCACAAGATCTGAGATCGCCCGATTTTTTTATTGCCTGAGCTGCAGCAAAAGATATTACTGTATTGCAGAGAAATTTCAATTTTTGTAGCTTCTGCTTCCATAAACAAGGCGGGCGCACATTTCAATCCAATCGTGAGGTATATCATGAAAGAACGTAGCTACCTGCAGGACGCTGAAGAAACAATGAAGAAAATCACCAAAGGGGCCTTCCTCACTGTTCAGGCCGGAAGCCGGGTCAACACCATGACAATCGGCTGGGCCACGATTGGCTTCATCTGGAAAAAAGAGGTACTGATGGTTGCTGTCAGAGATTCAAGACATACATTTTCCCTGATGGAAAAAAGTGATAATTTCACCGTTACCATTCCGGCAGACAACTCCGCGAAGGAAGCACTGCTGTTTTGCGGGACAAAATCCGGCAGGGATTTTGACAAATTCAGAGAATGCAGGCTGGGCAGAAGAGAATCTACCCACGTGGCCTCACCGGTCATCGATATTCCCGGAGTCCATTACGAGTGCAGGATCATCTATAAATCTCCAATGGACCCGTCCCTGCTGGACTCTGATTGTGACAAGCTCTACCCCAAAAAAGACTATCACACCCTTTATTTCGGTGAGATTCTTGCCTGCTATGAATCAGCGTGACGGTTGACACAAAAAAAGACGAAACCAGTGAAATACCAGGAAACAATCATGAAAAGACTATTTATATCCCTGCTTCTGCTCACCCTTGCCGCTCCCCTGTGGGCAGCTGAGCCACTCAAGCTGGGGGTGCTGCTTATCGAAGATGCCGTTCCCCTCTACCTTGCTGAAAATGAGGGCTACTACACCGACGAGAATCTCGATGTGGAGCTTGTGCCTTTTTTAAGCGCACTTGAACGGGACGCGGCGCTGACTGCCGGGGCAATCGACGGCGCCATTACCGACCCGGTCGGTGCTCTTCTGTATGACAAGGGCAGAGGAGAAATCAAAATCACCTCGCTCTGTCTTGGAAAAACGCCTGCCGAGGGTGTCTTTGCGATTCTTTCGGCACCCGGATCCTCCATCACCACACCGGAATCATTAAAAAACGTGGAAATAGCAGTATCCAGTGCAACCATTATCGAATACGTGACTGATCGACTCCTGGCAGACCTGGGGTTCAGGCCCGAGGAAATACAAAAGATTGAAGTCAAAAAAATGCCGATCCGCATGCAGATGCTCCTCTCCGGATCGGTCCAGGCAGCGACGCTTCCCGAACCGCTTGCCTCGATAGCCGCCGGGAAAGGTGCAAATATCGTAATAACCGATGCTTCAAGCAACGAGAGCCTCTCGCAGACCGTCATCGTTTTTAAAAGCACGGTTCTGAAGGACAGAAAATCGGAGGTCAGCCGCTTTTTCAAGGCATACCGTCGCTCGGTGGAGGCAATCAACAGCGATCCGGAAAAATACCGCAACCTGTTTGTTGAAAAGGGCCGCATCCCCCCGTTTCTTGCAGAACAATACGCCATACCGAACTACCCGCTTCCGGCCCCGTACAGCAGAACTCTGTATACGCCGGTTATCCAGTGGCTGACAACAAAGGATCTTGTCAGCAGCGTCGCCTACGAGTCAATGGTGGCAGATGATTTCATGGCCGCCGCAAACTGAAGCATGATAGACGTCAGGTCGGCAAATCTCTCTTTTAAAAATGATCATTCAGTACACCAGGTACTGGCTGACATCTCCTTCCAGGTTGAGGCGAACAGTACGTGTGCAATAATCGGCCCGTCAGGATCTGGAAAGACATCACTGCTTTTTCTGCTGGCAGGGCTGCGAGAACCTGATTCAGGAACAATTTCCATCAGCGGTGCCCCGGAAACAGGAACAATTCTGCAGAATTTCGGCCTGTTTCCCTGGAAGACCGTCTCCCAGAACATCGGCCTTGGTCTTCTGCTGAAAAAGGTTCGAAAAGAAATTGTTGAAAAACGGACTGCAGAGCTTATCAGGGAAATGGGCCTGTCCGGTTTCGGCGACCACTATCCCGTTCAGCTTTCCGGAGGTATGCAGCAGCGTGTCGCCCTGGCCCGGGCGCTGGCGGTCGAACCTGAGATCCTTTTCATGGATGAACCACTGTCATCACTTGACGCACTGACCCGGGAACGGCTGCAGAATCTCATCCTCGGTATCCAGCAGTCAAGAAAAATAACAATTGTTCTCGTTACCCACTCCATCGAAGAGGCGGTGTTTCTCGGACATAAAATTATCGTACTGAGCAGGTCCCCCGGCCGAATACTGAAAATTGTCAACAATCCCGAAGCGGGTTCCAGAGAACATCGCCGCCAGGATATTTTTTTCCAGCGGTGCAAAGAACTGCGCTTCCTGCTGAAAGAGGAATATGATGGGCAGGAAGCGTGATATAATTATCGCCGCACTTGTTCTTCTCGGTCTCTGGGAAGCACTGTCTCTGCTGCTCAACTCCATGGCCCTGCCGGAACCATGGGTCGTCCTCGCTGACGTCGTCGCCAAAACAGCAGACGGCAGCCTCCTCGATGATCTGCTGGTCAGCTGCCTTCGTGCTTTGCTGGGCATCTTCCTGGCCCTTATTACCGCAGTACCGCTGGGCCTTGTCATCGGTGCCGAGGAGCCTCTGCGCAGGCGACTTTCACCGTTTATTTACCTGCTCTATCCGATCCCCCATGTGGTTCTGCTGCCGTTGATTATCATCCTTTTTGGAATCGGCAATTTCTCCAAGATATTCTTGATCGCCCTGATCGTTTTTTTTCAGATTCTCGTGACCACGCGGGATGCGGCCAGAAACATCCACCAGAATTACTATTATTCCATGCAGACGCTTGGCGCCTCACGCCTGCAGGTATATGTTCACGTGATTTTGCCGGCCTGCCTGCCGAAGATACTGACAGCCATGCGGATATCCATCGGTACGGCTGTGGCAATCCTGTTTTTCGTTGAATCCTTTGCCACAACGAGAGGGCTTGGTTACATTATTATGGATTCCTGGGGCCGTGCCGATTACACTGCCCTTTATTCAGGCATCTTCGCCATGGCGCTTCTGGGGTTTGGTCTCTACCTGATCCTCGACCGGCTCGAACGAAAGGTCTGTCGCTGGACACAACTGGACTGAGCGCCTGCAGCTGCTCAATGCCTGAAATCAACGTCCCGGAGTCGACGGCACGACGGGGTAATACTTGCTTCAGCATCCGCTCTATTGTAGAAAGAAGAAAAAATCACCGACCCTTTAAGAACCGCAACAAACCAGGATGACAAACGACCATTTCATTGCCTGCCACGAGTGTGACCTCGTTCACCGGTTGCCCGAGATACCTGCAGGCAGCGCTGCCCGCTGTCTGCGCTGTGAAGCACTGCTCTACCGCCCTGCAGCGGACAGCCTGAACCGCACGCTTGCCCTTACCATCGCAGGAATCGTACTTTTTATTATCGCCAACACCTTTCCCTTCATCGGTTTCGAGATCCAGGCACAGGTTCGGGAAACAACACTGGCAACCGGTATCTATGAACTCTACCGGCAGAACATGTGGTTAATCGCCACACTGGTACTGATCACCGTGGTGGTTATACCGCTGATCAATCTCTGCTGCCTGCTCTATATCCTTATCCCCCTGCAATTGAACCGGGTACCGAAACTCCTGGCCCCGGCATTGCGGCTCTACCTTGTTCTCAAACCCTGGGGAATGATGGAGATTTTCATGCTGGGCATTCTGGTGTCAGGTTTCAAGCTGATAAAAATGGCCTCGCTGATTCCCGGCCTCTCACTTTTTGCGTTCGCAGTGCTCATTTTTGTGCTCTCGACCATTGTTTCGACGCTGGATGAGCACATCATCTGGGAGAAAATCGATTATCCATGAGTGCTCAATTATCAACCGCCAGAAACATGGGAATGATTTCCTGCCGCTCCTGTCACCTTCTCTGTCAGCACGTGGTAACCCCGTCAGCCTGTCCACGCTGCGGAACAAGGCTGCAGAGCCGCAAGCCGAAAAGCATTGCCCGTACCTGGGCCCTGGTGATAGCCGCGGTTATTTTCTACATCCCGGCAAATCTCTTTCCCGTAACCCACACGGCATCACTTGGCACCG
This sequence comes from Desulfocapsaceae bacterium, assembly GCA_963675545.2. Taxonomy (GTDB): domain Bacteria; phylum Desulfobacterota; class Desulfobulbia; order Desulfobulbales; family Desulfocapsaceae; genus MADRE3. Next base: position 3,121,413 of record CAXXRX010000002.1, on the reverse strand, counting down.
TTCAGTCAGATACCATCCTCAGCGGGGTTATCTATTTTATGCACAGCGGCAGCTGGCCTGTTGCACTCATTATCTTTATTGCCAGTGTTTTCGTGCCGCTCCTGAAATTGCTGATCCTGATATTGCTGCTGATTTCCGTGCAGTTTCACTGGCGCTGGCGGCCGGTTGACCGGACGCGTCTCTACCGGGTCACTGAAGCAGTCGGACGCTGGTCAATGCTTGATATCTTTGTCGTGACCATCCTTGTCGCCCTTGTTCATTTCGGTCAGCTGGCAAACGTCTCGGCAGGCTCCGGGGCGGTCTATTTTGCAGCTGTCGTCATCATTACCATGTTCGCCGCTGAAACCTTCGACACCCGACTCATCTGGGATACCATAGAGGATTGCAATGACGGAAAATAGCGAAAAATCAGTCAACACGACCATTGCCGCCTCTCCGCTGATAAAGAAACCCCGGTCACTCTCAATTGTCTGGATCGTGCCGCTGGCAGCAGTTATCATCGGTGCCTGGCTGGCATACAAGTCGATAAGGGAGAAAGGCCCCGTTATTACGGTGAGCTTTCAGTCGGCAGAAGGGCTGGAAGCGGGCAAGACCAAGGTGAAATTCAAGAGTGTCGACGTTGGGGTTGTAGAAGCTATCAACATAATCGACGATCTCTCCCGGGTCAGTCTTAAAATTCGAATGGCAAAAGGAGCAATTCCGTACCTTACCGAGAAGACGAGCTTCTGGATCGTCCGGGCAAAAATTACCGCAAGTGAAGTCACGGGGCTTGGCACCCTGCTCGGAGGAGCCTATATCGGTGTTGAACCGAGCAGTGAGGGAAAACCCGCCGATTCTTTTGTGGGGCTGGAAAAGGCCCCCATCATTACCAGCGAGATGAAGGGGAAGCGGTTTACACTGAATGCGCCGCGACTCGGTTCCCTGAATCCCGGATCACCGATTTATTTTCGGCAGGTCAGGGTCGGCCAGGTTGTCGATTTTCAATTAAACGATGACGGTAACGATATTGGCATCACCGTTTTCATAGATGCCCCCTATGACCAGTTTGTCCGCGAGAATACCCGCTTCTGGCTCTCAAGCGGACTTGATCTCCAGCTGACAGCCAGCGGACTGCGTGTCGACACCCAGTCGATGGTATCCCTGATGATCGGTGGAATAGCCTTCAGCTCCATCAGCGAAGAACCTGCACCGGCAGCCGAAGCGAACGCGGTCTTCAGGCTCTATGAAAACCGGGATGAAGCCGAAAAGGATCAGTCCGACTCACTCAACGACTATTACATCGAATTCTCCGACTCGGTGCGCGGTTTGTCAACAGGTGCACCGGTTGAGTTCAGGGGCTTCCAACTCGGCACCGTCACCGACATACAGCTGATATCCGATTTCGACAACCAGGAATTTTCAACAATGGTGCGGATCAGTATTATCCGGCACAATATCTCCATACCGTCTGAGTTGACCGACAGGAACCCGCAGGAACGTCTTGACCACTTTATCAAAGACGGCCTCAGGGCGCAGCTGAAGACCGGCAACCTCCTGTCCGGTCAACTCTTTATTGACCTGGGGTATTACGACAGCAGCCCGGCTATGCAAAGCAAATACTATAACGGCCTGCCTGTGCTGCCGAGTATACCGGCAGCCTCCCAGACACTGATGAACGATCTCGGCAAATTCATGAAAAATTTAAGTGAACTGCCGCTGGATGAGCTGTCTGCGGATCTGAAAAAAACCATGACTGGAATCGACACGCTGGTGAGCGACCCCGAGCTCCGCAAGGCAGTCGCCGCACTCAACCGTATTATCACAGAGCTCGACACGACCATCGAAATGATAAACACCGGTACGATCCCACAGTTCAATGCCACCTTGACGGAGGTCGACACACTGGTCAGGGATCTGGATAACTGGGTCAGCCCGGACTCGCTGCTTTACAATGATCTGCGAAACTCCCTGAGTGCTTTGTCTGAGGCCGCCCGGGCAATAACCGATCTTACCGATATGCTGTCAAGACACCCCGAAGCCTTGATTCAGGGGAAAAAGAGTGAGGGGCAATTATGATTATGCACAAACCATTGTACCGTTTCCTGATACTGCTCAGCATCATCATGCTCACCGGCTGTACCGGTACCTCACCCAATGCTCGTTTCTACACCCTCAGCCCTCTTGAGTCCGGGGATGTCTCCGGCCAATCAACAAAGAAGCCCGGTAAGATCGCCATCGGCATCGGCCCGGTCACTTTCCCTGATCAGCTTGACCGCCCGGCCATCGTTACAAAGACCGGAAGAAACCAGGTGATCATCAATGAATTCCAGCGCTGGGCCGGTTCCTTGCAGCGGGACTTTACCCGGGTCATGACCCAGAATCTCGCCGTACTGCTTGATACCGATCAGGTGATGAGCCGGCCGTGGGAGCGGTATTTCAAACCTGATATCCGTATCACGGTCGATGTTCAACATTTCAGCGGACAACTGGGCAAAACGGCGGAACTGACCGCGACCTGGATGATTATTGAGGAAGACAGCGACAGCCAGACGGTTGTCCATCGTTCAGAAATAAAAGAGGCTGTTGCAGACGGCAGTTACGAAGCGTTCGTCGCCGCCCAGAGCCGTGCACTGGCACATCTCTGCAAGGAAATTGCCGAGGCTCTTGCAGCATACAAGTAAACAGCAGCGCAGAGATGTGTTTTAAGAAATCTCTATTCCGGCTGTTTTTCAAGGTTTTTTACTGTCTGGATAAGATCAGCAAGTGAGCCAAGTGCTGCGAGCTGCTCCTTGTCAAAAGCCACCTTGAGACCGTCACCGTCGTCCCTGAGGATGAGCGGATACTCCATCTGCATATCGTAGCGCCGCTCAAACTCATCGCGGTGAAGAAACTGCATTTCTATACTGCTGTTGCGGCGAAAGGCTTTCCATTCAGGATCTTCCCGAAACGTTCCATGCGTCAGGCTGCAGAGAAGGCATCCATAGTTGTCGGGGTTAAACAGTTTCTGTCCGATATCTTTTACCGTGTTAACCAGGCCGCTGTCTGCGTTGTACACGAAAATGAGTTTCATATCCGCCTCACTCAATATAATTTTATGCTGCCTGCTGCTCTTTATCTTCTACTATAAGCCTTACAGGCAGACAATCCAGTAACGCAATCTTTTGTGCTTTTCAGCAAAGAGATCAGAGCTCGTCAAACCACCTGATTCGGGAATAAAGGACCAACGGGCCCCTTGCCCCGGGTCATGGCCCGACTTACTGTGTGTGCTGTTCTTCACCGCTGCCCTTCCTGCCTGAGCGGCCTGTTGTTGCACGGTAAAAAACTGAAATCCACAACAATAGAAAAGAGATGAAATCACCCCGATCACGAGTTGAAAAATTCGGCACTGTCCTGGGAGTCGCCCCCGGCAACGTAGCTGTTTACTCCAGTGACTATGACTCGGCAGAGAAAAGCGATTATCCGGATCGCCGCGCCTATCGATCTTATGTCGATGGCATTTTCATGGGTTATAAATGGCAGTGTGTCGAACTTGCCAGACGCTGGTTTTATGTCAACAGGCAGCTTGTCTTTGACGATGTGCCCATGGCCTACGATATTTTCCGCCTCCGCACAATCAGAAGAGTCAGCGACGACCGCCCACTTCCTCTTTATTCATTTAAAAACGGCTCACGTCGACGACCTGAAGCAGGGTCGCTGTTAATCTGGGACGCCGAAGGTGAGTTTGGCATTACCGGACATGTTGCGGTGGTTACCGAGGTCCATGACAACTACATCCGTTTTGTCGAACAGAATGTTGAAAATACACTATGGCCTGAAGAGAGGACCTTCTCCAGGCAGTTGCAGGCAAGCATCGCTGCGGATGGCGGGTACTGCATTGAACCGTGCTTTGAGGGTGCCTCCATCCTGGGTTGGGTTATTCAGAGCGCTGACGACACCTTTGCCGAACCGGTTGCCGAACCTGATACCGCGCTGTTCAGTCCGCTGATCGCCTCACTGGAGGATACCGGCCAGGGCGGCTCTCCCTGGGTTGACACAACCCGCCCTGCCGGAAAGGCTTACGTCTCAACGTACGGCCACGTCATGGTGAGCGACTCGGTAAATACCTGCAAATACGTCTGCCTGTCGGAAACCGCATGTGCCCAGCTCAAGCGTGCCACAAACGAGCTGCATCATCTTTTCATGCGGGCAACCGACCACGTGCTGCAGGATGATCGTCTGCTCCGGAAGTTCAATATACCGGTAACCATCTGGCCCGATATAAAAGCATCATGGAATCAGCGTAACAGTTCGATGATTACCGGCCGTTTTGATTTCAGCATTTCCGAAATGGGCCTTAAAGCCTATGAATATAATGCCGATTCGGCCTCCTGCTATTTTGAAGCAGGGCAGCTGCAGTCAGACTGGGCCGGACATTTCAGATGCAGGATCGGCCGAGATCCCGGTAGTGATATTTTACAAAACCTGGCACGAGCCTGGAAAGCACAGAAAATCAATGGCATTCTCCACATCATGCAGGACGTAGATGTCGAGGAGACCTACCATGCCCTTTTCATGAAATCTGCAATGGAGGACGGGGGCCTGGCTGTCAAAGTGCTCAATGGTGTTGCCGGTATCCGCTGCAGCAACGGGCAGATCATCGACCCCGATGGCATACCGATTAAACATGTCTGGAAAACCTGGGCATGGGAGACCGTCTTTGAGCAGATAAGAAAGGAAACCACAGGACCGCTTGAGCGGAATGCTCCAGGACTTGCAGATATACTGCTGCACCCGGAGATACAGGTCTTTGAACCTCTGTGGACAGCTATTCCAAGCAATAAGGCAATCCTGCCGGTGATGTGGGAACTCTTCCCTGACCATCCATACCTGTTGGATTCGCAATTCGAGCTGACCAAAAATCTTCGCAGCAGCGGATACGTGAAAAAGCCCATTGTCGGTAGAAGCGGAGAGAACATCGCCATTATTGATACCGACGAGCTGATTCTGAGGAAGACCGACGGCCGTTTCGGTACTCATAAGCGGATTTATCAGCGCTTCTGCCCGCTCTCTCAGGTAGAACAAATGAATATTCAGGTCTGTACATTTTCCGTGCAGGGGTCATATTCAGGAGTCTGTGTGCGGGTTGACCCCTCACTGGTAATAAAGGGAGAAAGCGATGTCATGCCGCTGCGCATTGTTTCTGATGAGGAATACCACAAAATCAGCGGCAGCTGACAACGCTTCAGCCCCGGGCAAGACGCCCGACATCACTCGCTATCTGCCTGCCTTTTTAAAAAATGCAGAGATGCCCTATCAATTTCTCAAGCCGTGCACACCGGGACTATTCCGGCTGCAAAAGATACGAAAAGATACCTGTTGATACACAAATACACGTTGATACATAACGTCTGAAAAACTCATCAAGCCAGTAACATATTAAATTTAAAATATATTATCGAACATCAACTCTGGCACTGATTATGCAATTCTCAGGGCAAATACATTGCTAATAATTTTTGACAAACTCGTAAAAAGTCCAATAAACGATGGCTAAGCAAAAAGCTTCATAGGCTAGGCACCCAAAAAATTCTATTATTTCGGCGTACTCCAGTACGTCGTGATGATAGAATTTTTCCAGCAACGACGCATATGCAGGATTTTTACGACGCCATCAATTTTTGAATCCTCTAGGAACAAGGAGCCATTGACATGGAAAAACAGATGAGTGCGAAAGTCCTGCTGGTCGACGATGAAGTGGATTTTGTCGAGACCCTCTCAAAGCGCCTGCAGGTACGGGGATTAAAAGTGACTGGTGCCAATCGTGGTGAGGACGCTGTCCGACTCGCCGATGAACAGCAGTTTGATGCAATCGTTCTTGATCTTGTCATGCCGGGCATGGACGGTCTGGAGACGTTGAAAACCATCAAGGAAAACCACCCCGAGGCAGAGATAATAATATTGAGCGGACAGGGTACCATAAAAAAAAGCACTGAAGCCATGAAACTCGGGGCTGAGGATTTTCTTGAAAAACCGGTTGATCTCAAAGAACTTCTCGACAAAATCGACGAGGCCAGGGACAAACGGATTCTCATCCTGCAGAAACAGGCAAAAGAAGAAATACAAGATATTCTCAGACGAAAAGCCTGGTGATACAAACGCTCAAGACAACCAAACAATACAAGAAGATACGCACGCGCCCGAAAATCGAGCCGAAACCGATTTTTCACAATTATCTAGGTGAAGACAATGTCACAACTACAAGAAACAGCCCTCGACAGCGGCCTGGCGGTCACCGGAAACGGCTTACTGAAGGCGGCACTGGAGTTAAACTGGAAACGCATTTTCTTTGTCTGCCTGGGCCTGAGCCTGTTCGCACTGATCTTCTGGTGCCCGCCGTGGCCTGATGCCATCGATCCGATGGGGGAACATTTTGTCCTCAGCAAGGAAGCCAAGGGCGCCCTGGCAGTTTTTGCCCTGGCCGCAGTCTGGTGGGTGTTCGAGGTGATACCAATCGGTATCACCAGCATAGCCATTGGAGCAGCTCAGGCACTTTTTCTGATACGCAGCCCCAGCGTGGCCTTCAAGGACTTTATGGACCCCTCTGTCCTGTTCATCTTCGGCTCGGTCGTAATCGGCATGGTGTTCACCAAAACCGGCCTGACCAAGCGTCTGGCCTACAAGATGCTCTCCATCGTCGGAGAGAAGACCGGTATGATCTATCTTGGCTGTTTTGTACTGACTGCCGCCCTGACGCATTTCATGGCCCACACCGCCGTTGCCGCGACCATGTTTCCACTGCTGATGACCATCCACACCTTTTACTCGGACAATGACACGCCCACCAGGTTCGGAAAAGGACTGTTTATCGGCATGGCCTACGTCGCCGGCGCCGGCAGCATCATCACCCTTCTCGGTGCCGCGCGTGGAGCCGTTGCTTTAGGGTTCTACAAAGATATTATGAACGTCGATATCAGCTTCTTTCAGCTGACCATGTACATGTTCCCGATCGGCTGGCTGATGGTCCTGCTGCTCTGGGCATTTTTCATGATTTTCTGTCGACCGGAAAAACAGCGCATCGAGGGGCTCAAGGAACGGACAAAACGGATGTACAGCGATCTTGGTGCCTGGAGCCGTCATGAGATCGCTACGGTTGTAATCGTTCTGACAACGATCCTGGTCATTGCCTTGAAAAATTTTATCCCGGCAATGGCCGGACTTGACAAGACAGCCATCATGCTCTGCTCCACAATCGCATTTTTTGTCCTTAACATCCTTGATCTGGAGGATCTTGAGCAGATCCCCTGGAACATTATCCTGCTTTTTGCCGGAGCCATGTCCATCGGTTTCTGTCTCTGGGAAACCGGCGCAGCAAAATGGCTTGCCGTAAACTGGCTGCAGATGTTCAAGGACGCGCCCGGTATCGTCTTCATACTCGGAATGGCATTTTTCGTCATGGTCATGACCAACTTCATCATGAACGTTGCCGCCATTGCCATTTCCCTGCCGGTGGCGCTGGTCATAGCCCCCTATCTCGGGGTAACGGGTGAAGTCATCCTCTTCTCGGCACTGGTTACTGCGGGCATGCCGTTTCTGCTGCTCGTTGGCGCTGCGCCGAATGCCATCGCCTACAACTCCAGACAGTTTACGGCAGGTGAGTTTCTGATGTTCGGTATTCCAGCAAGCATCATGCTCATGGTCGTAACCTGGTTGGCTGTCACCGTGATCTGGCCATTGATGGGAATGGCAATCAGGGTACCGTCGCTAAACTAGATCCAGCCGTCAGAACCTCGCCGACCGCGGGCAATACCCCAGGGCTTTGATGACCATTGAAGCCCTGGGATATTGCGAAAAACGACTTGATCACGGCCACACCGCAGAAAAAAACAAGATACATATTGTTATTTTATGATACATTGTTACATTAAGATACACGTGCTAATATTAAAAAAAACAACCTAACATGTTGAAATATATTAGTCTAAATACATGCCAAATCTGGCACCGATCATGCAAAGTTAAAATACAACCGTGTTATCGATTGTATTGATCGGAAACCAAACTCAACAAAGAGGACGAGCCATGTCATCAATAGCTATCTTTCCATGTTCATACACCCCTGTCAGCAAGGTTATCGAAGCATTGCAGAATGAGCTTAAACTGAGTGTTTATACAGACACCGATCTGTTTACCGAGGCAGCTGAACGATTTCATGACGAACCAGGCCGGCTCAGAAAAGGCATGCATGGCAGCCTGTCTGTGTTCAACCAGTTCACGCTTGATAAAGAAAAAACCACAAACATGTTCAAGTCAGTGGTCGCCGGCAGACTCAATGCGCCTGAGCCCTATCTTTTCCACGGCATGTTGAGCTCTCTTATACCTTCCCGGGTTACCCATGTCCTGCGGGTATTAATTGTGGATACGAAACAATCCAGAATTGCCCGTGCCATGGAAGACGGGTTATCTGAAAACGAGGCAAAAAAGACAATCAGAAATGATGATGTTGCCGCTTATGGGTGGACTGATTTTCTTTTCCATAAAGAAGCCTATGACCGCACACTCTATGATCTTGTGCTCCCTTTTGAGAATTATTCGCAAGATGAACTGATTGAAGAAATAATGAGATGCTATCATAAAACCGCAGTCCTGCAGACCACGGAATCCCAGCGCGCCGTCCAGAACATGCTTCTCGAGACTGAAGTTGAACGTGTCCTTCTGCTGGACGGGCACAACGTGAATGTCCAGGCAGACGGTGGAGACATCACCCTGACCACCCGGGCGAGTATTTTCAATCACGGCAGCCTGAAAGCCAAGCTGAGTGAGATAGCAAAACAGGTCAGTGGCGTAAAGAACGTAGAACTGGTTCAGGCGGCCAGGACCAATAACTCCATTTACCGCAGCCAGAAGTTCGAACTCCCCTCAAAGGTTTTGTTTGTCGATGACGAAAAAGAATTCGTCCAGACCGTTTCACAACGACTCATCAGCCGAGATGTCGGTACCTATGGAGTTTACAACGGAGAGGACGCCCTTGAAGTTATCGCCGAAGACAGGCCTGACGTGATGGTTCTCGATCTCAAGATGCCCGGGCTCTACGGTGTTGAAGTTCTCCGACAAACCAAGGAGATGGCACCGGAAGTCGAGGTCATTATTCTCACCGGTCATGGCTCAAGCCAGGATATGCACGATTGCATGGAGCTTGGTGCGTTTGCCTACCTGAACAAACCGGTAGACATCGAAGAGTTATCGGCAACCATCAAGGCTGCCAACGACAAAGCGCATGCTCGCGACAAGCAGTAAACAACCCGCATCAATCTCGTGATCAAGAGGAGATATCCTGACATGGAAAAATACATGAACGCAAAAGTCCTGCTGGTGGACGATGAAGAGGATTTTGTCGAAACGCTCTCCAAACGCCTGGAAATGCGTGGCTTAAAAGTGACCGGGGCGCATGGCGGCGAAAAAGCCGTAGAGCTCGTCGACGAGAAGCAGTTTGACGCGATTGTCCTTGATCTTGCCATGCCCGGCATGGATGGACTGGAGACACTGAAAGTCATCAAAGAGAATCACCCGGATGCTGAGATAATAATATTGAGCGGGAAAGGAACAATCAAATCAAGCATCGAGGCAATGAAACTCGGAGCTGAGGATTTTCTTGAAAAACCGGTTGACCTCAACGAACTCCTGCACAAAATCGACGAGGCAAAAAACAAACGAATTCTCATCCTGCAGAAACAGTCGAAAGAAGAAATCACAGATATTTTAAAGCGAAAAGCCTGGTAAAGCCGGTCAGCATGAAGCAGCAGGAAGTGGCGACCTGACGGGAAAACCTCCTTGAGCAGAGTCCCATTCTAACCAGGCGCTGCCCGCCACAAAAAACACGCGTGCCCGGGATCCGCTGCCCATAGCTGAAATTCGCATATTTTTTGGTGAAGATAATGTCACACGAACGGGAAAAAGCCCTCAGCAGAACTCTGCCTTCCAACGGAGCCGGCCTGCGGGAAACACTACTGGAATTGGACTGGAAACGTATCTTTTTTATCTTTCTTGGCCTTGGCTTATTCGCCTTTATTTACTGGTGTCCGCCGTGGCCTGATGCGATTGATCCGGCCGGCGAACGGTTTGTTCTCAGCAAGGAAGCCAAGGGTGCTCTGGCGATTTTTGCGCTGGCAGCAACATGGTGGGTATTTGAGGTAGTGCCGATCGGCATTACCAGTATCGCCATCGGGGCGGCCCAGGCACTGTTTCTGATACGCAGCCCCAGTGTAGCCTTCAAGGATTTCATGGACCCCTCTGTCCTCTTCATATTCGGCTCTATCGTCATCGGTATGGTGTTCACCAAAACCGGCCTGACCAAACGACTGGCCTATAAAATGATCTCCATCGTCGGGGAGAAGACCAGCATGATCTACCTGGGCTGTTTTCTGCTGACAGCAGCTCTGACGCACTTTATGGCCCACACTGCCGTTGCTGCCACCATGTTTCCATTGCTGATAACCATCCATGCCTTTTACTCGGATAACGGTGATACCACCAGATTCGGCAAGGGGCTGTTTATCGGCATGGCATACGTGGCCGGTGCCGGCAGTATCGTTACCCTTCTCGGTGCCGCACGCGGAGCAGTCGCCCTGGGTTTCTATAAAGATATCATGAATGTAGACATCAGCTTTTTTGAGCTTTCCATGTATATGTTTCCCATCGGCTGGCTGATGGTGTTCCTGCTCTGGCTGTTTTTCATGATCTTCTTCCGTCCGGAAAAAGATCGTATCGAAGGTCTTCAGCAACGCTCAAAGTACATGTACAGCGAGCTGGGTTCGTGGAGCCGTCAGGAAATTGCAACGGTTGTCATCGTCCTGGCGACAATCCTGGTCATTGCCCTGAAAAGCTTTATCCCAGCAATGGCCGGCCTCGACAAAACTGCCATCATGCTGTGCTCCACAATCGCGTTCTTCGTCCTTAACATCCTCAACCTGGACGATCTTGAGCAGATCCCCTGGAATATCATTCTTCTCTTCGCAGGGGCCATGTCCATCGGCTTCTGTCTCTGGGAGACAGGCGCCGCCAAATGGCTTGCCGTCAACTGGCTGCAGTTGTTCAAAGACGCGCCCGGCATCGTATTCATACTCGGAATGGCTTTTTTCGTGATGATCATGACCAACCTGATCATGAATGTCGCGGCGATTGCCATCTCCCTGCCGGTGGCACTGGTCATCGCCCCGTATCTTGGGGTAACGGGGGAAGTAATACTCTTTTCCTCCCTGGTTACAGCGGGTATGCCGTTTCTGTTCCTCGTCGGTGCCGCACCGAATGCTATCGCCTACAACTCCGGGCAGTTTACTGTAGGTGAATTTTTGCTGTACGGAATTCCTGCAAGTATCATACTCATGCTAGTAACCTGGCTTGCTGTTTCAGTGATCTGGCCCCTGATGGGAATGGCGACCAGAATACCGGTCGTAAACTAGGAAAGACCTGATGACCGGAACGAGTATACAGAGGTGAATCACAAGAAGGAGGTCACCGCCGGGCGACCTCCAGCAGATGCCATATGAGAAATTAATAATAATTGAATTATTCTCTCGGATAGTTTTACTGGAGGGTGGAACAATTGTAACAAAACAACTCCCGGAAAAAACATCTCGACGAAAATGAAACCATCTTTTCAACCTGACATACGTTTGCTGATTGAGGGAATTCCATATCCAACGATGATTCTGGATACGGAGTTCAGGATCACAACCATGAACCGTCTGCTGGAAGCCATGACCGGCTACGCGAGGGAACGGGTTCTGGGCCTTCACGGCGAGCTCGTCGTTCGCAGCAATATCGGCAACACCAGGGGACAGCTCTATCTTCAGGTGCTGCAGTCGGGTGAAATGGTTTCCGTCAAAGGCGATATTTTGAATTGTTATCGCCGGAAAATCCCTGTGCAGTGCACCATTTCAGTCCTGAATGAGGGTGATGGAAGCACATGCGGGCTGCTGGTCATTATCGAGGATATCTCAACACACGAAAAACGGACAAGAATAGGTGTACGGGAATTTGATTCCGTTGAACTCATTGGCCACAGTCCAAAGATGCAGAAAGTATTCGATATGATTCCGCTGATGGCCTATTCGGATGCCTCTGTGCTGATAACGGGTGAAACCGGCACCGGAAAGGACAAAATCGCCGAGGTCATTCACCAGCAATCCCCGCGTGCCCGCTACCCGTTCATCAAGATTAACTGCGGTGCCCTGCCGCTTGATCTTCTTGAATCGGAACTGTTTGGACATGTCAAAGGTGCTTTTACAGGGGCCTCCAGAAACAAGCTGGGAATGTTCAAAATGGCCGACAAAGGCACTCTCTTTCTTACGGAAATCGGGGATATGCCGCTCTCCTTACAGGTAAAGCTGCTATCGGTACTGGATGACAGAAAATTCAGGCCGGTGGGCGGAGAACAGAGTGTCAGCGTCGATGTCAAGATTATCGTGGCAACCCATCGGCCATTGAGAGAACAGGTAAAAAACAACAAATTCCGCGAGGACCTCTACTATCGTCTCAACGTTCTGCATATCCATGTTCCACCGCTGCGTGAGCGAGAAGATGATGTCCGCTATCTGCTCGATCATTTCCTGGAGAAATATACCAGGGCACTCAAAAAGACAATTGTCGGTTTTACTCCGGTCACTATGCAGACCCTGCTGAGCTATCATTATCCTGGTAATATCAGGGAGTTGAGCAATATCGTTGAATACGCCGTCAATATGTGCAGAAGAAAAAAAATCAACAAGGACGATTTGCCCTCCTATCTGTTTGAAAACCATGCAAAGGAAGATGAAGAATTGACTGTCGAGAAAATGCCTGAACCGACCTCAGCTGCTGAAAGCACAACTGACCGGCAGACAATTCCCGCTCCTCCGGACGGTGGGGACAGTTGGCCCGACATCGAGCGCCGGATGATCATTGACGCCTTGAAAGAACATGGCGGAAACAGGACGGAAACATCTGCAAGTCTTGGCTGGGGACGCATGAAGCTGTGGAGAAAAATGAAAGAATATGCCCTGCTGAAATAGCCGGAGACCCTTATGCGAAAATTACTGATACCTGTTCAGGGTGATTTTGTGGCACCCCGGTTCGATCTCGCAACCGAAATTCTCATCATCCGGTACGAGGATACTGAGCTGATCGGAGAACCCAGAACGATCATCATGGAGCAGGCTTCAGAGGAGGAGTTATGCCAGATGATCGTCAAGGAACATATCACGGATATCGTCTGTGGAGGAATAGAGGATCTACACTATAACTTTCTTGCCTGGAAAAAGGTAAAAATCTTTGATGCAGTGATTGGAGACTGGAAAACCGCTATGGACAAGGCCCTGAAGGGGGTTTTGACACAGGGAGAAATTATTCTTGAACACGGGAAGGAGTTATCCCTGTGATGGAAACAACAACCTTTGTAGACAGGTTTCTTCCCAAGGCCCTGAAAAGTTCCATCGATCTTGGCCTGCACAGGAGAAACTACACCCAGTTCCGGCTGATTCTCATCCTTTTGATAACGGCCATTATCGTAGGATCGGTAATAAGCGTCGCCGGACTTGGCTATTACTACTACAGGGATCTTCTCCAGAAGGAGGAAATCGATCAACTGCACTGGCAGATTGACGGTAAGGTGAAATCAATTGAAGCCCTCATCAACAACCTCACCTCTGTGGTACAGTTTACAGCACGTAATGATCGATACGGCGAGTTGCTGGTCGGCAACAATCTCGGAGAGCTCTTTGTCAGGCTCAAGCGTCAGTATCCGTTTTTTGCAGACCTCGGTGTCATTGACCATCTTGGCATTCAACAGAATTACTGGGGCCCCTATGAGCTCACCGGAACAGACTATTCCGGGGAAGACTGGTTTGCGGAACTTTCAGACAAAGGACTCTATATCAGTGGAGTGTACACAGGATACCGGCAAGTACCCCATTTCTCAATAGCCGTCAGGAATCTTGACCCGCTGAGTGGCAAAATGTGGATACTGCGGGCAACAATCGATGCATCTACCCTGCAGAATTTCATAGATACCATAAAAACAAACGCCTCGGACGATCTTTTCCTGGTGGATGGCGAAAGCACCCTGCAGACAGTTTCTAAATATTACGGGCCGCTGCTGACCCGGATCGACTCCAGTTTCACGGCAGGAGTCAGCAATGTCGTTACCAGCGATTACAAGAGAGTTTTCCAGGTAATGGAGAATGTAAAAAATTCTCCCTGGTCCCTGGTTCTCGTAAAACAGCAGTATTTCCACCATGAGCACTGGCAGAAATTCAGTAAAAAACTCCTGCTGACGGTATTTGTCTGTATATCCATAGGCTTTGTCGTTGTCTACATACTGGCAAGCGCCCTCACCGTGCTCATCCGCAAGGCGGAGGAGACACAGCTCTCCATGCTGAGGGAGGCGGAGCATACGGACAAACTTGCCTCCATCGGTCGGCTGGCGGCAGGAGTTGGGCATGAAATCAACAACCCGCTGGCAATTATTAATCAGAAAACGGGCCTGATAGAAGATCTGCTGCTCATGTCCGCCTCCGACTTTGAACACAAGGAGACGATCCAGAACAGCCTGAAGGTCATCAACCAGAGTATTGACCGGTGCAAGGCCATCACCCACCGCCTCCTCGGCTTTGCACGGCGAACCGACGTACATCCGGAAATGCTGCAGGTCAATGATATCATCAAGGAGGTCCTGATGTTTCTAGAAAACTCCATGACCTACAGCAGGATTACCATCAATCTGCAGCTCGATGAACAATTAACCCCCGTAACCAGCGATCAAATGCAGCTGCAGCAGATCTTCCTGAACATTATCAATAACGCCATCGACGCAATTGGCAAAAACGGGGAAATAACGATCATGACGCATATGGTGGCAGGGGATGTGCGCATTGTTATCCAGGATAACGGCCCTGGAATCGCAGAAAACATCCTGCCGCATATTTTCGAACCGTTCTTCACAACCAAGGAAACCGGAAAAGGCACCGGGCTTGGATTATCCATAACCTATGGGCTGATCAAGAAACTCGGAGGAGAGATAACCGTACGTTCGCATGTCGGTCAGGGAACCGCCTTTACCATAACAATTCCACTCAAAAGTAAAAAGCTATGACCACCGTTAACAGAGAGAACATCAAAGTACTCATCGCTGATGATGAAATTGAATTTGCCTCCACACTTGCCACTCGACTGCAGCTGAGAAAATTCAATACCACCATGGCTGAGTCCGGCGGAGCGGCACTCAGCGCCATCGAAAAGAGTCCGCCGGACGTGCTGCTCCTGGATCTCAAGATGCCTGACATTGACGGCCTTGAGGTGCTGGCCCGGTTAAAAGATGACTTCGCGGATATCAAAGTGATTATTCTCACCGGTCATGGCTCGTTTGAAGCAGGACAGGAAGGCATGAAACTGGGCGCCTACGACTATGTCATGAAGCCGGTTGACCTGAACCGGCTCATCGAAAAAATCGAAGGTGCGTATAAAGAAAAGCAGGCCGGCTGATCTGTAACCGGGCAACACCCCGGCACGGACAAGAGACACAGGGCAAGAGGTGTTTTACCTCAATCACCACCAGTTCCTCAAAACAGGAAACACATATCATGACAACCAGCACCCACACACAGGAAATCTGCCTGCAGGTATTTGCCAAGGCTTCTGCAGCAATTACTCATGAGATCAAGAACACCCTGTCAATCATCAACGAGAACGCGGGACTGCTGGAAGATCTTGCCACAATGACCGACGATGACTCCGGTATCCCCCCCGGGCATCTCCTGTCAGCCACGTCAATTATCATGAAGCAGGTTGTCAGATCAAACGTGATCATGAAAAACCTCAACACCTTTGCTCACAGTGCTGATATTCCGTTCGCCACCGTCAACCTGGAAACAACCCTGCGTCTTCTCATCGCCCTCACCGACCGCCAGGCTGCGATGAAAAAAGCTGCTGTATCTGCCACCTGCCCGCCGGATCTGACCATACATACCCATGTGTTTACCTTTGAGTCGCTGATATACCTGGCCCTGCGCCGTATTTACGATGTCATTGCCAACCAGAGTACGCTTGAGCTTGAGGCTGCCCGGGATAATGCGGATATCGTCATCAGCTTTTCGGTGACCGGGCAACCGTTGCCTGCGCTTGGTAACGCATCAGATGATGAAGCTGCACTGGCCCAGGAGATCGGGGCAACACTTGCAGGTGAACAAGACAGATATATAATCAGGCTGCCCGCAGCAATCAGAGATGAATAACCACGCTGACGTCAGGACTTGCCAGGCCTGGATTACTGCACCTCAATCCTGACAAGCCATTTCACCCATTTGTTGCCGTTTAAACCGGGGAATACAGCTCTAACCGGAAAACCATGGAGAATCGGCAGCGGTTCATCTTCCCATTCATAGGCAAGAAAACTGCTCCCTGAAAGCGCCTCCTTGATCTCTACAAGTGCAGCATAGCCATCAGCGCTCACCATCCTGATATGGGTTGCCCCCTCACGGACACCGGCCTGCTCCAGCACATGTTTCAGGGATACTCCGGACCAGGTGGCAATATCCTCAAAAAATCCGGGACAGATGAGCGGTGCTCGGGATTCTGTTCTCGGCAGGCAGCGCAGCTCGTCATAATTCAAGGCGCGGGGCTGCTCAACCCTGCCGGCTATCTCGAGAACATAAGTTTCCAGGTCAATGACCTGGTATGTACCGGTAACATGCAGCCCGGTATCAGGATCCAGTTCCGTATACCCCGGAATTGAATCAGGAAATTTTGGAACACTGATCGGTGACAATGAGCACGGCTCCCGGGACTCTGTTCCGGGTACCGTTTTCTCTTCTGCACAAACCGGGGTGGAAACAACCATACACACCAGGGTCACGATGAACAGCCTGCTCAGAAGCTTGCAGGTAAGATCTCTACACAGGTCATTTTTCATTGGCCACCATTCTCTGCGTTCATTTCCCTGCAATTTTCTCCGTGAACAGGGTCTGTGGAGTGCACACTTGCATTCGACCCCTCTGGAATTATCGTAAGGATATACTATTCAAAAAACATGGAGGCACACCAATGGTAGAGACACGATCCACGATGCTTGAACTCGGCACACCCGCTCCCGACTTCACCCTCAGCAGTGCTGACGGCAAACCCTATTCACTGGCAGATCAGTCTGTAGACAGGGGGCTGCTCATTGTTTTCATCTGCAACCACTGCCCCTATGTTCTCCACATCGCTTCACGCTTAACAGAAAAAATCCGCGACTACCAGGAAAAAGGCATCTCCGTTGTGGCAATCAACAGCAACGACTACTCGGCTTACCCCGATGACAGTCCGGAGAAAATGACAACACTTGCCGCAAGCTTCAGGTTTACATTTCCGTACCTTGTCGACGAACAGCAGGAGGTGGCAAAACGCTACCAGGCCGCCTGTACACCGGACTTTTTCCTTTTCGACCAGGACAGGAAACTCATCTACAGGGGGCAGTTTGACAACGCCCGTCCGGGGAAAAACGACCCGGTCACCGGTGAGGACCTCACCGCTGCAGTTGAGGCGCTGCTTGCTCGAAAGCCGGTCGCTTCCGAACAGAAACCGAGCATGGGGTGCAACATAAAATGGAAACCGGGAAACGAACCGAACTATTTCAATGCACCGCAGTCCGGCTGATGCCCCTCCCCATGACTCAAGACAGTCAGCCGGCTGCTCACTCGTTCAATTCATGGCTGACCGCAGGGTAATCCGATCAATTTTGAGTCGCTTTTCGTTCGTTTAATAAGAGAAACAAATAGAGTCATGGTTTTGGGAGGACATATTGATAAGCTCTTGATCATTCTGAAGCTACAATGAACAATCAACACCCCTGAACAACATTACCTGTTGAATATTTAATATAATTAGGTAATAGTTCCGTTTGGATGAATAAAATTAGGAAACAATTCGTACGTTCAGGGTGCATTCAAATGTCATTGGACAAGACCGATATAAAAATTCTCAACATCCTTCAGCAGGACGGGCGGATAACCAACACCAAGCTGGCCAGGGAAATCGGCATATCCCCCCCGGCAATGCTGGAGCGGGTCAGGCGGCTCGAGGCATCGGGGGTTATCGCCAGATACGTTGCACTGCTCGATTCCCAGAAAGCGGGATTCAACCTGCTGGCGATCATTATTGTCAAGCTGAGCCTGCACCAGATATCGTCTCTGCAGATGGTCAAGGAACGGCTTGTTGAGCTCGAAGAAGTGCTTGAATGTTTACAACTCACCGGTGACGTGGATTTTCTGCTCAAAGTGGCGATCAAGGATATGAACACCTACACGGAATTTGTAAACAACAAACTGACCGTTATTCCCGGTGTTCAGACCATAAAGACGTCCTTTGTCCTCGCCGCGCTGAAATCCAGCACGGTTCTGCATCTCAAGGAAAATGGCTGATCCGGGTTAGAGCGACTGTGCCCCGAAGGTATCGCAGTCACCGATATTTCCTGAAGCCAGGCCATTTTTAAACCAGCGGACCCGCTGTTCCGAGCTTCCATGCGTGAAGGAATCGGGGGTGACATAACCCCGGGCCTGCTTCTGCAGGCGGTCATCACCGATCATACTGGCCGCATTGAGCGCTTCTTCAATGTCTCCGTCCTCGAGAATCTGGCGGGCGCGGTCTGCCCGGTTGGCCCAGACACCTGACAGGCAGTCGGCCTGGAGTTCAAGGCGCACTGAAAGCTGGTTGTAGTCTTCCTGGGAAAGGCGGGAGCGCATCTCGTGCACCTGGTCGCTGATTCCCATCAGGTTCTGCACGTGATGGCCGACTTCATGGGCGATCACGTAGGCCTGGGCAAAATCGCCCGGGGCCCCCATTTTACTCCGCAGGTCCTGGTAAAAATCAAGGTCGATATACACCTGCCTGTCCGCCGGGCAGTAAAAAGGTCCCATGGCGGCCTGCGCAAAGCCGCAGGCAGATTCAACACCACCGGAAAAGAGCACCAGTTTCGGCTGCTCATAGGAGCGACCGTCTCCTGCAAAAACCGCATTCCAGGTATCTTCGGTATCGGCAAGCACTACCGAGACAAAGTCTGCAAGCTCGTTTTCCTCAGCAGTTGGAACATACTCGGTCTGTTCTACCGCGGGTCCGGATAGATTGGCGCCCTGCTGAAGAATAATGGCCGGATCGATACCGAAATACATGCCGACCAGCGCCAGTATGATGATGGTGATGCCACCACCCTTGGCTTTCCCGGACAGACGCACCTGCCGCCTGTCATCGACGTTTGAGCTCCTGCGCCCATCTTTCCAACGCATGACGTATCCACTCCCCTGTGATGTTTGTAATATGGCCTTGCTCAGCAGCGAGGCGACAACGAATGCATGGGATAGACGATCATCTCCCTGTACCCCAGGACAATAGGCATATCATCCTGTCATGTCAAACCGCTGTAACAGTATCTTTCTGGCACATTGCAGCAAATGTTGTAACGTGTTACTAGTTTTCATCCTGTCCGGAAATTGTGCCCCGGGCTTTAAAACCAGGAGATAATCAATGCTCAGATCAACCGTTTTTATCCCTGTCCTTATTGTCTGCACTCTTTTTTTCTCCACCTCACATGGGCAGACTCCCGACTGGGAGGAGATCACCAGAAAAGCCGGTGGACAGACCGTCTATTTCAACGGCTGGGGAGGCTCCGACCCGATCAATGACTACATCCGCTGGGCCGCCGACCAGGTCGAAGAGCGCTACCAGCTGCATGTCAGGCATGTCAAGGTGAGTGATATCGGTGAAGTTGTCAGTCGAATAGTGGCTGAGAAAAGCGCCGGCAGAGACCAGGGCGGATCAGTTGACCTGATGTGGATTAACGGGGAAAATTTCAACACGATGAAGCAGAACAACCTGCTTCAGCCACCGTACAGCCAGCTATTGCCGAACATCGCCCTGGTGGATACCGAAAACAAAAAGTCAACCCTCTATGATTTTACCGTTCCCGTGGACAATATGGAAGTTCCCTGGGGGATGGCGCAGCTCGTTTTCCTCTATGACCAGGCGTTGATGGATACCCACCCCCGAAACATGATGGAATTGCTCATGTTCGCAAAAGAGCATCCCGGAAGAGTCGCCTACCCGCTGCCGCCAAACTTTCACGGTACGACATTTCTCAAACAGGCACTGCTGGAACTCGGTGCAGAAAAAGATCCGCTTTTCAAACCGGTCTCCGAGGCTGATTTCGAGGCGGTAACGGCACCGCTGTGGAATTTTCTTGACCAGCTGCACCCTTACATGTGGCGTAGGGGAACAGCCTTTCCAGCCAACGGCTCTGAACTCAAGCGCCTTCTTGCCGACGGGGAAATTTTCATCGCCATCAGCTTTAACCCGGCAGAGGCCAGCAACGGAATTGCAACCGGCGAATTGCCTGACAGTATCAGGACCTATGTCCATGACTCCGGCACCATCGGCAACTCACACTTTTTGGCTATCCCCTTTAATGCGTCAGCAAAAGAAGGTGCACTGGTCTTTGCCAACTTTCTCCTCTCCCCCGAGGCGCAAGCCCGCAAATCAGACCCTGCAGTCTGGGGTGACCCGACAGTCCTGGCCATGGATAAGCTGAGCCCTGAGGATAAAGCGCTGTTTACCGCAACCCCCCGGGGGATCGCGACACTGAGTGCTGAAGAGCTGGGAGCTGTCCTGCTCGAACCGCATCCGTCCTGGGTTGAGGCCCTGGAGAAGTCCTGGCTGACAAGATACAGCCGCTGATCTCACTGATGGCCGGACAGAGCAGAAGCCCGCTCCAGTTTTTCCCGTACCTGACGCTTGCCGCGTTTCTGGTGCCTGTGCTGCTCGGACTTGCCGGCACCTGGCTTCCCGCCCTCGGCTACCTGCCGACGATCGGTGCCAAGAGCTTCACGCTGCAGCCGTGGCGGGACCTGCTTGACCACCCGAGCCTGCCCGGGGCACTCAGCGCAACACTTGTCTCCGGACTGTCGGCAACGCTACTCTCAGTATTCATTTCGCTGTGGATAACGACCCACCTGTACAAAACCGCATCCTGGTCATATATCGAGCGGGCCCTTGCCCCGCTGCTTGCTATCCCGCATGCGGCGTTCGCTCTCGGGCTGAGCTTTCTGGTTGCCCCCAGTGGCTGGCTCATACGCCTTGTTTCTCCGTGGCTCAGCGGTTTTGCCCACCCCCCTGACTGGTCGATCACCGGAGATCCTCTTGCCATCAGCCTGACGATCACCATGATTTTCAAGGAAGTACCATTCCTGCTGCTGCTGACAATAGCTGCGCTTAACCAGCTGGACGTCCGGCGAACGCTCTGGGTCGGGCGAAGCCTTGGTTTCCAGGAGTTCAAGGTCTGGACCCGGCTGATTATTCCCCAGCTCTACCCGATGCTGAGGCTGCCGGTCCTGACCGTGCTTGCCTACTCGCTGTCGGTTGTTGATCTCGCCCTGATCATCGGGCCGTCACTACCTCCGCCGTTTGCCGTCCTCATCGATCGCTGGTTCAACGACCCGGATATTTCCATGCGGCTTGTCGGTGGTGCCGGCGCCACCCTGCTGTTCCTGCTGATCACCGTGTTTATCACCATCTTTCTGCTTGCTGAACGGATCGTCGTTATGCTGAGCAGGCCCCTGTTGACAAACGGCCGGCGCCGGAGCCCGCTGGGCCGGATGAACCAGGGCGCACGGCTGGCGGCAATCACCACCATGGCAGCTAGCGTTTTATCATTTGTTCTGCTTGTCATCTGGTCATTCACCGGCAGCTGGCGCTTCCCCGATGCCTATCCTCAAAGCCTGTCTCTTTTCTACTGGACAAAAAGCCTGCCTCTTGTCGCCGGACCGCTTGCCACTGCTGCACTCGTCGGTGTTCTCAGCGCCTGCATCGCCCTCGTTCTCGTTCTTGGCTGCCTCGAAAATGAACGCTCTCTGCCACAATCAAGAATAGACGCCTTGTCGCGCGGGTCCATCTGGGTTATCTACCTGCCGCTGCTCATCCCGCAGATCGGTTTCCTGTTCGGTATCCAGACGATTCTCGTGCGCCTGCATCTCGAGGGCAGCTGGTTCAGCCTCGTCTGGATCCATCTTGTCTTTGTGCTGCCCTATATCTTCCTGACGCTCGCTGCAACTTACCGGACATACGACCAGCGATATGCCCAGGTTGCGGCAATTCTCAGCGGCTCACCCCTGCGCAGCTTCTTCAGGGTAAAACTGGTAATGCTGGCAAAACCGATTCTTTTTTCACTTGCCGTCGGTTTTGCAGTAAGTATTGCACAATACCTGCCGACCCTATACGTTGGGGCAGGAAGGTTTTCGACAATCACCACCGAAACAGTCAGCCTGGCCGGAGGCTCCGACCGCCGCGTCATTGCCGTCTATGCGCTCTGCCAGTTTCTGCTGCCGTTTCTGGTTTATGCGCTTGCCATCGGGCTTCCGGCCCTGCTGTTCAGAAACAGGCAGTTAATGAAAAATTAGCAGATGAGACCATGTCGCTTGTCCTTGATGCAGTAGAGATATACCGTAACGGCTCAAAACTTTTTGACCCGGTCAGCCTGCACGTTGCACCCGGCCGGATTATCACGCTCATGGGCCCCTCAGGCTGCGGTAAATCAACACTGCTGACAGCCGTTTGCGGCAATCTTGATCCGGGATTTTCCCTGAGTGGAACAATCACGCTCGGTGGCAGGGTGATCAATGACATAGCAATGGAACAGCGGAGAATCGGCATATTATTCCAGGATGACCTGCTCTTTCCCCATCTCAATGTTTTCGAAAACATGGCTTTCGGGCTGCCGCCGCGTCTGAAGCCGGAGCAGAGACGGCAAAGAGTGGCTTCCGCTCTCTTCATGGCAGGCCTTGAGGGCTTTGAAAAACGGGATATCGCCACGCTCTCCGGAGGCCAGAAGGCCCGGGTGAGCCTGCTCAGGACACTGCTTGCCGAGCCGCAGGCAATTCTGCTCGACGAACCATTTTCGAAACTCGACAGACAGCTGAAAGAAAGCATGCGTGCATTCGTTTTTCAACAGATTAAACGTCTTGCTGTTCCTGCCCTGCTCGTCACACACGACATCGATGATGCGGCAGACGATAATATCCTTGAACTCAGCAGCGGATCATATCATGCTTGACCATTTCGCCCTGAAACTTGCAAAGCCGCTGCTGGAAAAAACAGCCACAACGCTGGCTCCACGCATGACTGCCGATCAGGTCAGCATCCTCGGGTTCATGGCGGGCATCGGGGGCGCCGCTGCCATTGCCTTGCAGTACTTTTATGCCGGGCTGCTGCTGATTATTCTGAACCGTTTTGCCGACGGGGTGGACGGCGCCCTGGCCAGGATCAAGGGAGTGACAGACAGCGGCGCCTATCTTGACATCAGCCTCGACTTTATTTTTTACTCGGCGGTTGTTTTCGGTTTCGCACTTGCCGACCCGGGAAAAAACAGCCTGGCTGCAGCGGCACTGATCTTCTCATTCGTCGGCACCGGATCGAGTTTTCTCGCCTATGCTATTCTTGCAGAACGGCGGAAGCTGACAAACCTCAGACTGCCGAACAAGGGGTTTTATTATCTTGGCGGAATCGCAGAAGGTACCGAGACAACGCTGTTTTTTGCACTGTTCTGTCTGTTCCCCGGCTCTTTTGCCGCACTCGCCTGGCTGCTTGCCGTGATCTGCTGGATATCCACCTGCCTGCGAATCACCTATGCCTGCAAGACCTTGAAAGCAGATGTCAGAAACGATTAGTCAGTCATGACGGGAGAGCTGGCCGCGCTGGGGGCGGCATTTTTGTGGGCCGCAGCCAGCATTTATTTTGCTGATATCGGCATCCACATCAAGGCGATCAACCTCAACCTGATCAAAGGTGTGCTGGCCTGCTGCTTCATGACCGCTATCCTGCTGACCGGCTCACTCCTGGGAGCCCAGGAGATACACCTGGACTCCCTGTTGTCAATGTCCACAGACAAATGTGCACTGCTGGTTGCCAGCGGCATGATCGGTATCGGCATCGGTGATACCTCGTATTTTGCCTGCCTGAGAAGGATCGGTCCACAAAAAGGCTTGATGCTGGAATCCATCGCCCCGGTTATCGCCGCCCTGCTGGCGAGCATGCTGTTCAGTGAATACCTGCGGTTTTCCTCCTGGATCGGTATCATGCTCACCACCGTTGGTGTCATCCTTGTTATCCGCCTGTCGCAGTCCCAGCTCCATTACGCCAATTCGCTCGCCGGCATTATCTTCGGCCTGCTGCTGCTCGCCTAGGCGCTCACCAGTTCATCACGATATTTGCGATAGAGCCCCCGGAACTGGTCATAGGAAAGACCCAGCAGTGCGGCAGCTTTTTTCTGGTTATGGCGGGTGCGGGACAGAGCCTGACTAAGCTGCCGCCGTTCAAAGCTGCTGACGGCATCCTTGAATGACAACGGCGCACCTTTTTTTTCGGCAGGAACCTCCTGCTCTTCACGGCTGGATTTAATCACCTGCCCCGGCTGGTATGGAACAATGAACGGATCAAACTCAATTGTTTCAATCCGCCCCGACTCTGCTTTGTAGACAGCCCGCTCAACCACATTTTTCAGCTCCCTGATATTGCCGTTCCAGCAGTGTGCCTCAAGGGCGGCGACCGCCTCTCTGGTAAACGAAATTTCTTCTGATATCCCGATTTCATAAGCCATCCGTGCCGCAAAGTGGTGGGCGAGCAACAGGATGTCGCCATACCTCAGGCGCAGCGGCGGCAGGAAGAGCACTTCGAAAGACAACCGGTCGAGCAGATCATGCTTAAATTTGCCGGATTCCGCCATGGCAACAAGATCAGCATTGGTCGCACAGACAATCCTCACATCGACCTCAATCGGTTGCGAGTTTCCGACCCGCTCAAAGGAACCGTATTCGACAACACGCAGGATTTTACCCTGGGCCTCCAGCGGAATGGTACCGATCTCATCAAGGAACAGGGTGCCGCCGTGAGCTGCCTCGAAACGTCCAACCCGACTCTTCTCAGCTCCGGTAAAAGCGCCGCGCTCGTGCCCGAACAGCTCCGATTCGATCAGGTTCGGGGAAAGTGTACTGCAGTTCAACGTCACAAACGGGCCATCCCAGCGCCTGGAGAGAAAGTGCAGCCGCTGGGCGGCAAGCTCCTTGCCGGTCCCCCGCTCACCCATCAGCAAAACGGGACGATCGACCGGTGCTACCCGTGACAACCGTTCCTGGAAATCCAGAAAAAGCTCGGAATGGCCAAGCGCTTCAGCCTGGTACGACGAAGAGAGATTACGCATAGCAGCTCAATTTGGTAAATATTACCATACTTATTGGTTCATAATACTATTTATTGGTTAAAATAACCACATTGACTTCACCCGTCAATCATAAAAGACATCTAATGTTAATGTGTTAGCTATATTTTCAACTCCTGGCACACTTTCTGCTTTAAAGAGAGCAAACAACCAGAACACCAGGAGGATTACCATGGGAATATTTACACGTTTCAGAGATATCGTCAGTTCCAATATCAATTCAATGCTCGACAGTGCGGAAGATCCCGACAAGATGATCAAACTGATGATCCGGGAAATGGAAGATACACTTATCGAGATCAAGTCGTCATGCGCCGGTGTCATCGCCGGTCGCAAGAAACTCCAGCGCACGTTCGATGAGTTGCTCGAGCGCAGGAATCTTTGGGCACAGCGGGCCGAGCTTGCGGTCAGCAAAGGCAAGGACGGCCTGGCACGGGAAGCACTCGTTGAAAAACGGCGTTTTTCTGAACTTGCCGAATCGCTGAGTGCTGAGATACTCGACCACACGTCACTGATCGAGCAGTACCAGGATGACATCCGGGAGCTCGAGAACAAGCTGGCTGGTGCAAAGGAGAAAAAACGCTCGCTTGCCGAACGACACAAGAAGGCCAGGAATAAGCAACGCGCCCAGAGCGATATTCGCCGCCTGGACAGCACCGATACCATGGCACGCTTCGAGCACCTGGAAAGCCGTATCGAACGGATGGAGGCAGAGGCCGACATGGTTAATTTCGGCAAGCCAAAAACCGTTGATGAGGAATTCAGCGATCTGGCCACAGATGATGAGATCGAAAAAGAACTTGCCAAAATGAAGGCTGCTGCCTACGGTGACACCAGAAATTCTGAAGATTGATACCAGAAAATCAGAGAAAGTGAGTCGCCATGAATACAGTCGTTATTGTAGCCATTGTTTTTGGGTCGATAGTCACCCTGGCCGGACTGCTGTGCGGAACCGTGCTGGTGATTATCAAAATGAGGCATTCCGGCCTTTCCGGCAGCTCACGCGCTGCAAACAGGCAGGAGGCTACAATAATTCAGGAACTATACCAGGGACTTGAACACATGGAAAAACGAATTGAGGCCCTGGAGACCATTATCATGGACGGTCGACGCAAAAACGGAGATAGAAAATGAAGCGATCTGTAAACAACACGAGGGGAATATACAGGGCCAGGGATGGGATTATCCTTGGCGTCTGCAAGGGAGTTGCCAATTATTTTGACTTTTCAGTCTTCTGGATCAGAATCGGCATGGTCATCATCTTTCTGCTCAGCGGATTCTGGCCGGTCATCGGCATCTACCTGGTGGCCGCCCTGCTGATGAAACCGGAACCGGTACACTCGGTCAACGACGATGATGAACGTGAGTTTTACGACAGCTACGTTCATTCACCCAGGAACGCCGCCCAGCGACTGAAAAAGAAATTCCATGACCTTGACAGACGAATTCGCCGGATGGAAGACACGGTCACCGGACGGGAATATGAATGGGAGCGGAAATTTAACTCCTGAAAGGGCTTAAGGCGCACTGTTTTTCCAGATACTCTCAGAAATTGTGGGCGTTTTATCTATGATGGATAAAACGCCCCATTTTTTTCGGGTACCACTCACACCTGCCAGCATGATAATAAAATCCTTTTATTGATAATGATTATCACTTGAATCTCATTGCTGTTGACCTATAGTCTAGAGGCAACCGAGGGGCTTTTGGTTACCGGCCTCTTTCTCTATTAACAAGCAGGTACATGTGGAAAAACTATATCAGCAGCGTATCGAAGAACACAGGATCACTGAGGAGCCGTTTTACCTTCCCCAGGCAAATGAGGTCGAAGTTGCCCTGGCGGCGTACGGCAATCAACTGCCGATCCTGCTGAAGGGCCCGACCGGCTGCGGGAAAACCAGGTTTATGCAGTATCTTGCCTGGAAACTGGAGCGCCCGCTGATCACGGTGTCCTGCCATGACGACCTGTCAACTTCGGACCTGATAGGCCGCTATCTTGTCAAGAAAAACGAGGCGGTGTGGGTCGACGGACCGCTCACCCTCGCCGTTCGTCATGGCGCTATCTGCTACCTTGATGAGATCGTCGAGGCCAGGAAAGACACAACTGTGGTTATTCACCCACTGGGAGACGACCGTCGCCAGCTGCCTATTGAAAAGCTCGGCGAGATATTGACAGCTCCCCCGACATTCATGCTCGGGGTATCCTATAACCCCGGTTACCAGAGCGTTGTCAAGGACCTGAAAGCATCGACCAGGCAGCGTTTTGTTTCTCTTGCCTTCGACTACCCGCAGACGGCGCTGGAGGAACAAATTGTCCAGAAGGAAGGCGGCGTCGATTCGGAACTCGCCGCAAAACTGGTGAAACTGGCCCTGATGACACGCGAGCTGAAAGACTCCGGCCTTGCCGAAGGAGCATCGACCCGCCTGCTGATTCAGGCAGCACTGCTGCACCGCTCAGGCATAGCCATAGAGAACGCCTGCAGAGCAGGCATCATAGAAAGCCTGACAGATGACCCGCAACTGATCGCTGCCATAAAAGATATGACCGAAGCACTCTTTTGATATGTTTTTCATACAACTCTCGACAGCATTAATACAAAAAGAATGCACTATCATGAAATAAAAGATTATTTCAGCGAGCAGGTTTTTCCGGCCCATCCCAATGAATGGGAATATGAAGACGTTTTGCGCAACATTGAAAAGCTTGAAGAAGCGCAGCAGTTCACCCTGCTCCAGGCAGTCCCTGCCGTCTGGCCGGTCAGCCAGAGCCTGTGCCACTCGGTCCTAGAAGAAGGTGTGCGCCATGCCGGAGACTTTACCAGCCAGGATCTGGCCGAATGGCTGAGGCAGGTCCTTTTCCACTATGAAACGGGTGGACTGGTCAGTGCCCGCGCCTTCATGGAGCAGGCGGATCCGAATTCGGTCTCGGCAGAATTCAAAGAAACCGGTGCCATGCTCGCTGACCAGCTGCCCCGCCTGACCGCGTTTGCAAAAGGTATTTCGGGTTTCGAGCTGAGACTGCAGCAGGCAGAGCAAATCTACACAGATACTGAAACCATTTACCTGCCGGAAAAGATGGCCCTGTTTTCCGACAGCAACCTGAATCTACTCTTTTATAAACTGCTGATTACTCTGCAATGCGGATTTATCTCCCTGGGGACTCTGGGGCGGTACCTTTTTTATCAGCAACAGGATCACTCCGGCAATAATGGGCAGCAACAGCCTGATGGCAGGATTTTCCTCGAGACCTATGCAGATCAACGACTGGCCCTGGACATTTATCAGCTCGTAGAACTCGGCAGAACAACCATGTTCCTGAAACAGCAATACCCGGGACTGCTGCGGAGGACGACCCCGCTTATTGCCGAGCTTTTGCGGACAAGACCTGAAAAAAACGGCGAAAAAAACATTTTATTGGAGCGTTGTCTCGCCTCTGCGCTGCTGGCCCAGGCGCCAGCCCCGGGCATTGGCCTGTTTCCGGCGACCGCCGAGGAAACTCCCGGTGCTGTTGCTACATTCTACCGGCTGATCGAGCAGACAGACGGAGATTATGAGCCGCTCTGTTTCCTGCCGTTCATGGATGCTTTCAACCTTGGTGAAGCAAAACAGGTATTTGAAAACCGGGTTGCGGATACCAGAAAACGCTTTGAAACATCTCTGGGCGATCTGCTTTCAGGGTGTAAGACCAGCCCTGATGAAACATCGGCGGCAGCCGATAACTCAGAATCTGTGGACAGTGCCCGAATCCAGCTGAACGGCAGCACGGACAAGAACAGCAGCGATGAGCACTCGCAGCAGCTGGTTATCGACAACACGTCCATCCAGCTGCCCGACACTATCCGGGACCTGATCCGTGCTATTCAAAATGACCTTGGTTCTCTGCCCAGAAGCTATGTCTCCGCTGCATTCGGAATTTCCGGGGGCGGAAGAAACAGTGGAGAAGGAGAGCAGGAAAGCGGCTGCCTGATCGATGACCAGTGCGCTCACTATGACGAATGGGACTACAGGCGGCAGGGCTACCGGAAAGACTGGTGCAGCCTCAGGGAACGAAAACTGCTGGGGGTCCAGTCTGATTTTGTTCCGCTTACCCTTAAGAAATATCGCGGCCAGTTGAAGAAAATCAAACGCCAGTTCGAGCTGATGCATACCCAGGAACGGTTTGCAAGGCGAAGACGCTCGGGTGACGACATAGACCTTGATGCCCTCATTGATTCTCTTGGCGACCAGTGCGCAGGACTGCCTCCCTCGGAGAACCTCTTTATTCAACTGATCAGGGACCAGAGAAGTATCACCACCCTCTTCCTGGTCGACATGTCAAACTCAACCGAAGGGTGGATCGGTACGTCCATAAAAGAGGCCCTTCTGCTGCTTTGCGAAGCCATTGAGATGGTCGGCGATGACTATGGCATTTATGGTTTTTCAGGAATGCGTAGAATGCGCTCGGAGATTTATTCAATCAAAGAGCTCAAAGAGCGCTATGACGATCAGGTAAAGAGCCGTCTGGCAGCTATCGGCCCCAAGGAATACACCCGGATGGGCCCACCGATCCGCCACATGATCAATTATTTCAGAAACATCGACACCAGGACAAGACTCCTGATCATTCTCTCTGATGGCAAACCGGAAGACTACGACGACTACAAACACGAATATGCCATCGAGGATACCAGAAAGGCCCTGGCAGAAGCCAGAGGGGAAGGCATCCAGCCTTATTGTATCACCATTGACAAAGAGGCTCACGATTACCTCGAACATCTCTTCGGTCGGGGAAACTACACATTTGTACCAAACGTTGAACTGCTGCCGGCACGGCTGACGGAGGTCTACCGATTGCTCACCAGGTAGAAGACGGTTATCCCGGTAAGCATTAACTGGTTTACATTTTCAGCAACTCTCGGTAACCTCAGGCGATAATCCAACAATCTCCACATCACCTCGTATCGGGAAATCACATGAAAGAAAATACTCCGTCCTTAGAGCTTGGGAAAAAAGATGCCGAGCTGTTCATCTCGAAAGAGCGCATTGAATACGAACCATTTGTCGCCATGAGCGATCTGCACATGGTCAGGAAAACCTTTGCCCTCACCTATGAGACCTTCCGTGAGTCGGTGCAAAAGCTCGATCCGGAACTCTGGAAAATGATTGATCAGTCGGCAGCGGAGATGGCGGAAAAACACGGAACAACCTTCAGCCCCGACCAGTATGCAGAAGGGTTTACCGAAGGCGTTGCGGCGGTCTGGGAAAAAATAAGAGATGATGTCCTCTAAGAGCTGCGGACGATCACGTCACTAACACCGGAAACGGTATAACGGGCAGTGTTCAGCACCTGCTACTCGACTATTCCGGAGACAGAAGCAATAACCACAGGGTCTTTGTTCATGCTGCTGTACATCAGGGCAAGACGTTCGCCAGCAGCCGTCTTGTCTTGCAGCATATCGCTGATAAATTGCGGAGGCACCGTCTGGTAGAGAAACCTGGTGTTGATCTCAAGCGGAAACCCTGCCTTGTCGACGCGGACTTCATAGACCAGCGTATCGCTTCCCGAGCCTTCCTTTCCTGCCTCTTTGTTGAAATTATCATCGGACCGCGCCCTGCCGGTAATCCTTGTATGCACGGCCATAGGGCCATTTTCAAGATAGCCGGCAGGAACCAGACGATTATCCTTTACATACCCTGCAGCCCGCAACAGGGTATAGGTCGGGTTGTTATCGACATCCCCCATCACCGCCTGGTAAATCTGGACCTGGTCTGCCGAGCTGATCACATCGTAATGGGGCTCAAACCCCTCATCCAGGCCGATAATTTCACCATTTCCATCCCAGCTGCCCGAATCAAAAATAACCGCACCGGAGTTATCCCGTACCTGCAGCTGAAGCCAGGCACGCCTGACAGGGAACCCGGAAGGAAACTTGTGTCCCGTTTTATTCGTTACTGTTACGCTTACCCGAAGATGCTGCAAATCCAGCAGTTCTGAGGCGACCGAGACTGTTGCCGCCTCCTCGCTCAATCGCCGTTTTGTTCTCTGAATGGTAAGCTGGAAATCGTCAGCGGAGGCTCTGAGACCGACCGCTTCAGGATGTGCCTGCATCATCTCAAGCACAAATACGTTGCCCCCGGTGAAGTGATGTTTCCAGAACGGTGACTGCCTGTTCTTCAGCCACGGCGGACGGTTGGTGATCTTGATCGGCTCATCGACACGAGGCATATGGCAGTCCTGGCACGATCTGCTATTTTCACCGGAAGCATAACTGCTGTTGAGCCACTCCAGATACGGGGTCTGCTCCGCAAATTCCCCAGCCACCTTCCCGCTGTTATCCACATACGGGGTGAACAGGGTATGGCAGGTGCCGCAGAGTGCCGAATCATGAACATGGTCACCATAGACAGGACGGTAATTGACATGTTGAAGCATCGGGTTTTCAAAGACATCACGATAGGGACCATAAATCTCCCGGCGGCCGTCAATACCATAGTGACCGGAAAAACTCGGCTGCAAGCCCAGACCGTCTGGGCGGATCTGATGACAGAGCGTACAGCTGACACCATCGGCGGCCATGTCGTTTTGTTTTGCCTGCTCAAGGCTATAACCGTCACCGCCATTGTGGATATGCTGGATCCGTGCCATCGGTGTGTGACAGGTCAAACATTTGTCCTCGATCACTGCAGAAAGCTGGGGATTTCGAGCCTGCTCGGAGGCAAGTTTTGCCCGAAAGACAGGGTCCCTGAAGGAATTGGCCATCATCGTTGATCCCCAGTCATGGAAGATGGAAAGATCATTGCCGGCACTGTCAACAAGGGCGCCGGGTGTTGAAGTATGGCAGAGAGCACATTCCTCGGAGTCCAAAAACAACTCCTGTGATCCTGAAAAAGCTGGCGACAGGATACAAAGAAAGAAGGCCGGAGCGAAAATCTGAAAAAATCGCCAATGATTTCTGGAAGATGACACCATCATGTTATTTCTCCTGAGACCTGGAAACCCATCTGTTCATTGAGCCAGGATCATCTCGATAGCTCCGAGTTCTTCTTCTGAAAAGTTGAGATTTTTCAATGCACCCACAGAATCCTCCACCTGGCTGACCCGGCTTACGCCGATCAGGGCCGAGTTCATTTCCGGATGGCGCAGTACCCAGGCAATTGCCATCTGGGCGAGCGTCTGCTGCCGCTTCCGCGCCATTTCATTGAGCTTCAATACCTTGCCGACACGCTCCGAAGTCACCTTCCCGCCCCAGGGGAGCTTGTTATTTAATTTCCCTGCCCGCGACCCCAGCGGAATCTCCTTGATGTATTTATCGGTTAATATCCCCTGGTCAAGCGGTGAAAAACAGATGCAGCCGATCCCGCACTCTTTCAGGGTCTTCAACAGCGAACCCTCTATCCAGCGATCAAACATGTTATAGCGCGGCTGGTGAATAAGGCAGGGAGTGCCGAGCGCTCTGAGTATTTCCGCCGCGTCCTGGGTCTGCTGGGAAGAGTAGCTGGAAATGCCGGCATAGAGCGCCCGACCGCTGCGGACAATATAATCAAGCGCTCCCATGGTTTCCTCCAGGGGCGTATCCGGGTCCGGACGGTGGCTGTAAAAGATATCGAAATAGTCGAGACCGGTACGCTTCAGGCTCTGGTCGCAGCTGGCCACAAGATATTTCCGGGAACCCCATTCGCCATACGGGCCGGGCCACATGAAATATCCGGCCTTATTGGAAATAATCAGTTCATCACGATAAGACGCAAGATCCTTTTTAAAAACAGCTCCAAATGTTTCTTCCGCCGACCCTGGCGGAGGGCCGTAATTATTGGCAAGATCGAAATGGGTAATTCCCAGATCAAAAGATCTCCTGAGAATTGCACGACCATTTTCCAGCGAATCCCTGCCGCCGAAATTGAACCAGAGGCCAAGTGAGAGCGCCGGTAACTTCAGGCCGCTTGAGCCGCAGCGCCGGTAAATCATCTGCTCATATCTATTGTCAGCCGCACGGTAATCCATATGTACTCCAGGTAATAGTTAAGCGACGCCGAAAATCCTGCATGCTTTCTTACCACTTGCCGGTCGTTATCGGGGTACCGAGATTGGCACGAATCAGCCTGGTCCTCAACTCGAACAGCTGCCTGATCAAATGAGGTTCAGCTTTCGCGTATGCCTCTTCATCAGCTACTCTTTTAACGACAATACCAAGCAGTTCGGTAATAGCATTACCCACTGAATTCTGGCTGATCGTGACGATCAACCGCCCGTCGTCATCGCGGTAAATCAGCTGCTTGTAGGCAGGTTTCCAGCGAATTTCATTGGCAAATGCCGGGTCTTCCATGACCTGTAGACGAACGATTCGTGCCGCCTCATGAAAATAGTCACTGTAGAGGAGGATATCCTCTATCTGGTCCGGGAACAGGGCATCGCCGGGTATCCTGGTATCCTCCGTTGAAACGAGCGCAAAGAACGCACGGTAAAAATCAAGAAACCCTTTCAGGATCAGGTCATAATCCTTCCAGAACCTGCCGCTGTCCAGCGCCGAAGCTCCGCCGATCACCTCCCAGCTGGGCAACCCCTGGGGGTAGCCGGTAATTTTCAATTTTCCTGAATCAGACGTCAGCGGGCGAAGTGTTTCCAGCTCAAGCACCTCGAAAAACCGCAGGTATACCTCACTCAGATACTGCAGGAAAAGACCGTTGTTACCGCTGTCCGTAAGGTTCGGGTTGTCTTCATCGGCGTATGGCGAGGCAGCAAGCTGCCTGTTTTCAAATACCATGAAATGATTGTGGATCATCCGGATACTGGGAACGCCGGGTTTGTTCAGCGGCCAGGTTGCATCAAGGCTTGCTTCCCCGCAGAAAACCAGATGCTCTTCGGGGTCTGGATATTTTTCCAGCATGTAGTGCAGCGTCATCTTCGTCATCCTGCTGAAGACGAGGTTTTCTTCCTTTGAAAGCTGATCACGGCGAACAGGACGCCCCATCGGGTCCAGGACTTTCTGCGAGGTATCGTAGATAATCGAGGTGTCAAACAAATTGGAATGGCCGATTGCCTTGCGATAGAGCAGAAATCCCAGCGGATTTCTCAGCAGACCGTTGTCCCTGGCCAAGTGTCTGAGATTACAGGGGCTGTTGAAAAACTCGGTGGGAGCGACACCTTCCGGTATTTCCAGGGGCAGTTTTCGATGGGGTGTGTTAAATTCTCTCGGTCCGCTTGTTGTCATGGTTCCTGTTCGTCTCTATCAAAAGAATAGTGGTGGCTGGAAAGCCCTGATTGCTTTACCGATCCTCTTACAGGTAGCTCAACTATACAGGAAGCGCTCGAGAACATCATCGAAAATAGTTGCCGGCACGCTGCTCCGGATGACGACTGGAAGTCATCAGGATATGCCGTCTCTAAGGACACATCAATCACATGTATAACCGTGACTCGGGACAGCTGCTAATCATCCTGCCGGCATTCCGGCCAGCCGTATCCCCAGCGCCAGGACAGACCCGTACAGGGAACCCCGCCAATCCTCACCGCCCGGTACATCAGGGTGGAAACCAGCTCATAAAGCTGTTTAACCTCTTCACCTGAACTACCATATTCACTGCTCAGCACTGCAGAGCGACTGTCTGCGGTGTCAGCAACACAGTCCTTGAGCGTCCGGTCTGCACTCAGGCGCAGTTCATAGCTTTGCCGGGCAGACATGCCCCGTCCACCGGCCGAGTGATAGACCCTGTCATGGGCAACACAACAGGACTGCCAGGGGGGCCGAGACCCGTGCTTTTCATGAAATGTTCGTATATTTTCGGAAACATATTGCCATCCGACGGACAACCCGCCGCTGCAGCCGTCGGAAACGAAGTCACTCAACCGGTTCACCGGGTTGTCCTTCACAACAGCCAGTGCTTCCTGGGATTCGATCTCCTCCTGGAACACAATGCCATCGTGAGTCTGTTCAGCCATGTGTGTTGAGTCATCCGCCCTGCTCGCCACGCCGTAAAGGAATGCAGCAGCAAACACAACCATCAACGGGCAAGTGAAAAAACGGTTCAGCATTACCACTACCGACCCTCATTAATCGTTGCCAATCCGCCTTCCCCCGACCTCGAGCGGTTCCTTCTTCCGGTAGACCATCCCGTTAAAGCGGGCAATAACCCGTTGCCTCTCATCGGTTACCAGAACATCATAGGCTCCAAGCCTGTTCGGTTCGCTCACTTCTGTCGCTGTCGCATAGAGCATACCCGAAGATACCGAGCTGAGATAGGAGATATTGACATTTATGGCCAGGGCCAGCTGACCATGGCTGTTGGAAGCTACAGCAAAGGCAAGGTCGGCGAGGGTGAAGATCGCACCCCCCTGCACCACACCTGCTGCATTTAAATGCATTTTCTCCACTTTCAGGCTGGTTCTGCAATATCCCTTTGCGGCTTCGACAATTTCAACACCGGTGAGTGCCGCATAGTGATCATGCGCAAAGAACTTCCTGGCTGTTTCCGTATCCATATCAGTCATGCGTTGAGCCTCAAGAAACATAGTCGCCGAGCTTTGCTACCCAGGCGGCAACCGTTGTACCTGGACCTGCAAAATAGTATGATTTTCCGGAGTTTACCGCAATATTCGCACAATCACCAATAAAACAGCAGATATTCAGCAGTCGACACAATGGTGGCCGGTGCGGTAAACTCGTGACTTACCTGGGTCGATGTTGTATTCATATCTCCCGCTGTTTAGACAGTAGTCCGTAGCCGTTCACCTGTTGCCATGGGATGCCTGATGCCTTTTAGCGGAGTCCGACATAAAAAACACCTCTACCGGGAAGTCCTCTCGGTATGCCTGCCGCTGGTGATCGGCATGTCTGCCACAACAGTCATGGAATTCACCGACCGGGTATTCCTGTCGAACTACAGTATAGAAGCAATATCAGCGGCAACACCGGCAGGTATTTCGGCCTACCTGTTCATGGCTTTTCTCGGTGGTATCGGCGGCTATTGCGGCGTCTTTATTGCCCAGTACTACGGTTCAGGACAGTACGACAGGATCGGCTCCGTTGTCTGGCAGGGAATTTACTTCTGCCTGATTTCCGCTATTCTGCTGTTGATTGTGGCACATTTTCTTACCGTGCCGCTGTTCAGGCTGGTCGGGCATAGCCCTGAAGTAAGAAGACTCGAAGAAATATATTTTGCCATCCTCTGCCAGGGGGCGGTTTTTCATGTAGCCGTGCAGACCCTGGGGGCATTTTTCAGCGGCCGGGGTATCACCAGGCCGATCATGACGGTCAGCATTATCGGCATGCTGATAAACATACCGCTTGATTATGCACTGATCTACGGCATCGGTATCGTTCCCGAGATGGGGATCAGGGGGGCCGCTATTGCCACGGTTATCTCGACCGCATTCAGCATGGTCATTCTGGTGTTTCTCGTCTTCAGGAAGATCCACGATACCCGTTTCAAATTGTTCAGCAGCTTTCGTTTTGAGACACCCCTTTTCCTGCGACTGCTCAGGTTCGGTATTCCCGGATCAATGCAGTTCAGCCTTGATATTCTTGCCTTCACCATTTTCATCCTGCTCGTCGGAAGAATTGGTACCGCAGAACTTGCCGCAACCAATATCGTGCTGTCCATCAATGCAATCGCCTTTATGCCGTCCATGGGCGTATCCCAGGGCATCAGTGTCATGGTCGGCAGGTCTCTGGGTTCAGCACAACCCGAGCGCGCCCGCCACGAAACCTGGAGTGCCATTCGCCTGCTGCTCGCCTACATCCTGGTGGTTGACCTGTTATTTATTTTCGCACCGCACATCACCCTGGCCATGTTCATTCCCGACAATGGCGATGCCGCACTTTACGAACCGGTAATTACAATCGCCACCAACCTGATGCGGATCATTGCCTGTTACCTCTTCTTTGACGCACTCTACATGATTTTCTCAGGGGTGCTGAGAGGGGCCGGGGATACGCGATTTATCATGTGGAGCGTCGGCTTGGCGGCAGTTTTCTGTTTTCTTCTGCCCCTGTTCATCGGTATCGAAATTCTCGACCGGGGTATCTATTTTTCCTGGAGCTGTGTCCTGTTTTTTATCATATCCCTGTTTCTTGTCTCTTCCTTTCGCTACCGCAGCGGGAAATGGAGCAGTATGCTGGTAATCGAACGGAAAAATGCATGTGTACCTGGTGATCCTGTAGATTAACAGCCGACAATTGCCACGAACTGTGCCGCCGGCAGGAGGATGCGGCTTTTACTGTGAAAACGTCTTGTGTAACTATTGACGACCATCACTTGATTATCCTAGTCGGATGAACGTATAATCCAGTTGAGATGTCTGTTTCAGCGAAAACCGGGAAAAACGCTGACGCTTCAGGCCCCGTAAACTGATTTTAAATCGTACTGTCTTATTAACCATCTGTCTGCCGGCCTCTATGTACACCGAATTTTATCAACTCAAGCAGAAACCTTTTCAGATATCATCCGACCCGTCCTTTATCTGGCTTGGTGAAAAACATAAGGAAGCACTGGCCACTCTCAGATACAGTGTCATAGACAACAAGGGACTTATGTTGCTGACCGGTGATGTCGGTACCGGAAAAACGACCTTGATCAACACCCTGCTCAAGAGCCTGGGCAAGGATGTCTACTATGCCTCTGTCCCGGACCCGCGCCTGGAACTGATCGATTTTCTGAACTATGTCGGTCAGGCTTTTCACATCGACAATAATTTTGAGTCAAAGGGCTCTTTTCTGATCCATTTCGGCTGGTTTCTGGAGAGTGTCTATAAACAGAAGAAAAAAGCACTTCTCATCATCGATGAAGCACAGCTTCTCACCCAGAATCTGCTCGAGGAAATCAGGCTGCTGTCAAATATTAACAGGGACGGGAACCACCTCCTCAATATCTTTTTCGTGGGGCAGAATGAATTCAACGAAATACTTCACCGGCCTGAAAACCGGGCGGTAACCCAGCGTATCACACTGAACTACCAGATCGATCAGCTTTCAGAGGAAGAAACCGCTCTCTATATTCAACATCGCCTGAGAGTTGCAGGTGCAGCACAGCCGATATTCACTGTTTCGGCGATGAAAGCCATATTCCGTCATTCCCAGGGAATTCCCCGTCGCATCAATGTGATCAGTGACCACTGTCTGTTGACCGGCTATACTGAGGGGAACGTGACAATTGATGAAAAAATCGTCGAGGACTGTGTCAGGGATATTGCGATACCGCACTATAAACGTTCACCGGATCCTGACACGGAAAAAGCCCAGTCACCGGCAGGGGCAGAAACGAGCAAACGTTTTCGCCCCCGCTGGCTGCAAACCTTCCTGCTGCTCTTATTGGTACTGCTGCTGTCATCCGTTCTTGCGCTGCTCATGAGTAATTCCAGGGATGTGTCAGGCACGCTTGTTTCAGCCTATCAAAATGTTATGGGGTACCTGTCGCCCGCCTCGTCTTCAAACACTACGCTGCAGAAACCTCAGAGCGTAGAATCAGCGCCGACAACCTCAGGCCCGGCAAAGGATCCGGAGACGGTCATACATGAACCGGTCAACACTGTCGGAGGTGCAGCGGAATCAGCAGATACCAGCACCCAGGCGCCTGCCCGGCAGAACACCTTTACGACTCCACCCCCACCCTCAGAAGATCAGGCAGCCGGAACAACAGCGTTGCAAGCTGCCGGCAATCCGCAAGTGGCTGAGCCCGCTTCCGGCACCATTGGCTCAGGAGCGGATACAGAACAAAGAGAGCCTGTACCTATCACCAGACGCAGTGAAACGGGACAGGATGACGAACGCAGCTCGTCAATTATGATCTCCACCATTGAGAGCCAGACCTCTTCTCTTCCGGGACTTCTGGAAAAAGAAGCCCCGGTACAGGGGCAGCTGAGGCAGCCTGGACAAGGAACCGGCAGCAATAAAGAAGATACCCTTAACCTGCACGAAGGTCCGGTTGTCATCAGGTTTGAGAGAAACTCAAATGATCTTTCCGCGTCAAACCTCGATCAACTCATCCAACTGGGCCTCAGTGTTAAAAACCGAACGGATGTTTCATTAAAGATTTCCGGTTATACCGACTCGGCCGGGTCCGTGGAATACAATAATCAGCTCTCGCTCATTCGAGCCAATATGGTTAAGAGTTACCTTCTCGGGCTGGGTGTCCAGGCCGACCGGATGGATGTTCACGGCCTCGGCAGCCGGTCGCCTGTGGCGGAAAACACAACAGAGCAGGGGCGACGCCTGAACAGACGGGTGGAAATAGAAGTTGTTGCACCGTAAAAACGCTGTATTACAGGCTTCTTTGTTTTACGAGCTGTAAAAACATGAGAGGAACTGAGAAACTCGAACATATAGAATCCTTCCCTCGTTTTCAGTGCTTTTCTAGTCACTATCGGGCGTACCCAACAGCTTCTTCAGGTCGGCAAACGGGGAGTGGGTTATTGGCGCGCCTTTATCAGAATCTGAATTTTGTGTCGGCAGCCACTCGGCATCAAGTAACCGGGAATGCTCGTTGTCATGGCAGTAGAGGCATAGCAGCTCCCAGTTGGAACCATCAGGTGGATTATTCCTGTGATTGTGGTCCTTGTGATGAACCGTCAGCTCCCGAAGCTTTTTACCGCTAAAGTCCCGCCCGCAGCTTGCACATACCCAGGGAAAAATCTTCAGCGCCTGCTCCCGGTAGTCTCCCTTCTTCATGATCCTCCCCCATAATCACCACTGATGATAACAAAAAAACAGCTGGAAAGTCCGCGCCATGCAGCTCAGATTATATGCACATGACCAACATCTCGTCAACACACAAATATATCCAGAAAAAACGACCTGTGAAGCCCGTTTTCCTAGGCGACCTGGTAATAACAGCGAAGACACGCGCCTGGCGTTTCAGCAATCAGCAGGTCAGGCAGATGACCATCAGCCGCATAATTAAGTATACTGTCCCCGGAACTATTAATTGACAGGAACGGGGAATTCCTGTATTTTTATGTTCTTGCAGCTTGCCGTGAGCTGTTGCACCATTCTGGTAGTATTCATAAGACAAGGAGGACAAAATGCTTAAAAAAATACTGTTTTCTTTTATTATTCTGCTCTTTTCAGCCGGCGGTGCCGTTGCCGAGAAATGGGACATGCCGACGCCGTATCCCGATAAAACATTTCACACCGTCAACATCTATGAGTTTGTCGAAGATATCAAAACCGCCACCGATGGTGCCATCGATATCCAGGTACACTCTGCAGGCTCCCTGTTCAAGCATCCGGATATAAAAAATGCAGTCCGCAGCGGACAGGTACCTATCGGTGAGTTTTTCCTTCCCCTGCTCGGAAACGACAATCCGATATTCGACATGGACTCCCTGCCGTTCCTGGCCACCAGCTACGAGGAAGCAGGTATACTCTGGAAGGCACAGAAAGACGCGGTCACCAAACTGCTCGACGAGCAGGGCCTTCTCCCGCTTTATGTCGTTCCCTGGCCCCCACAGTGCTTTTACAGCAAGAACCCGATTAATTCCATTGAGGACCTGAAAGGCCTCAAGTTCAGGGCCAACAACCCGATGCAGCACCAGCTCGCCCAGAAACTGGGAATGGTGCCGACCCAGATCGAAGTCCCTGATATTCCCCAGGCCTTTGCAACCGGCAGGGTCGAGTCGATGATGACCTCTCCGTCAACCGGCGCCAACACCAAAAGCTGGGACTACGTCAACCACTACTATGATGTCAAGGCATGGCTACCGAAAAATGTCGTTGTCGTCAACAAAAAAGCCTGGCGCAAGCTGGATGAAAAAACCCAGCAGGCAATCCTTGATGCCGCAGCCCGCGCAGAAGAGCGGGGGACCAAAATGAGTATGGAAGAAACCGATGCCAAGGTCGCCATCCTCAAGCAGGAAGGGATGACCGTCCATTCGGAAGGCATTGACGACCTGCTTGACGGCATGAAGAAAGCTGGTGAGGAGATGCTGGCCGACTGGCTCGAAAAGGCCGATGCAGACGGCAAAGCGGTCATTGAATCCTACAACACAATGGTCGGTAAATAAAACCTGGACCTCTTCGTACCGGTATGAACGGACACCCAACAGGGTACCTCTGGTCATGCCGGTACGGATAAACACACCACCCCGCAGGAAACACCTCGACGCAATTGTCCCGCACACCTGAAAAAAGGACTGCTGATGAGAAAATTCTTAGATCGTTATTACCGCCTCTGCTTCAACTGTGCTGCGGCATGTCTCTGTCTCATCTGCCTGACTGTCAGTATCCAGGTCTTTTTCAATCTGGTCAATAAAACCTCAAGCTATATTATAGGCGAATCACTAGGCTGGCAGCTCCCCTCCTATGGGGATTTCACCGGTTACTTCCTGGTGGCCACGACATTTTTTGCCGGCGCCTACACGTTCCGGGTCGGGGCACATATCCGGGTACAGTTACTGCTTCAGCGCCTGGGGGAAGGCACAAAACGCAAAATTGCCGAACTGATATCCTGCCTGGTCGTTATCTTCGTGCTCAGTATGGGAACCTATTATGCATTCCTGCTCTGTCTTGAATCACATGAATATGGCGATGTTTCATCAGGGCTGATCGCCGTACCCATCTGGATTCCCCAGCTGGTCATGGTTGCCGGCCTCTTTTCCCTGTGGCTGGCAGTTGTCGACACCTTCCTGCAGCTGGTAAGAAAAGAAAACCCGCCCTACATGACAGGGTCCTCCTCGACCGGGGAGTGAGTGATAACATGGATCCTCTCGTTATTTCAATTATTCTGCTCCTGGTACTTTTCCTGCTCCTGGGAACGGGAATCTGGGTCAGTTTTTCCCTGCTCAGCCTCGGTATGCTGGCCCTGGCATTGTTCAGTAA
Organism: Desulfocapsaceae bacterium; assembly: GCA_963675545.2. Classification (GTDB taxonomy): domain Bacteria; phylum Desulfobacterota; class Desulfobulbia; order Desulfobulbales; family Desulfocapsaceae; genus MADRE3. The sequence goes on along the minus strand of CAXXRX010000002.1, from coordinate 3,079,404 downwards.
TGCGCCGGTCGGGGAAGTCATGGCCACGACGCTCTGGGCCTCGAGCCATGAGTGGTCCCTTGCCGCCCTGCCGCTGTTTGTCTGGATGGGGGAAATTCTCTATCGCACCAAACTTGCAGAAGACATGTTCACCGGACTGGCGCCCTGGCTGAGGAGACTGCCGGGCGGGCTGCTGCACATCAATGTCTTCGGCTGTGCCCTGTTTGCTGCAGTTTCAGGATCTTCCGCGGCAACAGCGGCGACCATCGGCAAGATGACCATACCGGAGCTTACGCGCAGGAAGTACCCCGAAAATATGGTACTGGGAACACTTGCGGGATCGGCAACCCTTGGATTTCTGATTCCACCGTCGATTATCCTTATTGTCTACGGCGTATCCACGGAACAGTCGATATCCAGGCTTTTTGTTGCCGGAATCCTGCCCGGTTTCATGCTGGTAACCCTGTTCATGCTGTTTATCATCCTCTGGGCCCTGCTCGGCAGGAAGAAACTGCCGGTTGACGATGAACAGTACACGTTTAAAGAAAAGATTTATCGATCACGAAGAATTATCCCGGTCCTGCTGCTTATCCTCGGGATCCTCGGCTCAATTTACAGCGGTATTGCCTCCCCCACTGACGCGGCTGCGGTCGGCGTCGTGCTTGCCCTGGTTTTTTCCTGGCTGACAGGCTCGATGAACAGGGAAACCTTTTTTGGAGCACTTGAAGGTGCGGTCCTCACCAGCTGCATGATTGCCTTCATACTCGCCGGCGCTGCCGTACTGACTGTAGCCATGGGCTTTACCGGCCTGCCGAGAATGCTCGCCTCGTGGATTGCCACCATGGAACTGTCACCCTATATGCTGCTTGCCGCCCTGACCGCTTTTTTCGTGATCATGGGTCTTTTCCTCGACGGCATCTCCGTTGTCGTGCTGACCACCAGTATCATCATCCCCATGGTGGAGGCTGTCGGCATCGACCTGCTGTGGTTCGGTATTTTTCTTGTCCTGGTGGTGGAAATGGCACAGATCACGCCGCCTGTCGGTTTTAATCTTTTTGTACTCCAGTCACTGACCGGCAAGGACATTTTCTATATTGCCCGGGCCGCCATACCCTTTTTTATTGTCATGGTGCTTGCCCTGGTAATCCTGACCATCTTTCCCGAACTGGCAACCTGGCTGCCCGGCAAGATGGCATTCTAAACAACGTTTCTGAGGGAGAGAGTGACGATGAAACTGAATTGCGATATGGGTGAGAGTTTCGGGCCCTACACTATCGGTAGGGACGATGCGGTCATGCCGCACGTGCACATGGCCAACATCGCCTGCGGAGCCCATGGCGGTGACCCGATAGTGATGGAAACAACTGTCCTGCTGGCAAAAAAGTACGGGGTCATCGTCGGCGCTCATCCCGGATATCCGGACCTGCAGGGATTCGGCCGCCGGGTCATCGATTACACGGATGCTGAAATCCGGACCATGGTCCTCTACCAGACCGGAGCCCTGTCCGCCTTTTGCCGGGCTTGTGATATCCCGCTGGGCTATATCAAGCCGCATGGCACCCTCTACAACACCATGATGGAAAACGACACCATGCTCGTCACCATTTTTCAGGCAGTTGCCGATTACGACCGGACAATTCCGCTGATGATCCAGGCAACACCACGCTGGCAACACCACGAGCAGCTGGCAAAAGACAGCGGCATCACCCTGCTCTGGGAGGCGTTTGCCGACCGGGCTTACGAAGCGGACGGGACACTTCGCAAACGCAGTCTACCGGGAGCCATACACGACCGGCAGAACATATTAAAACAGACAGAGATTCTCTGCAGGGAAAACTATATAGCGGCGGCCGATGGAACCAGGCTTGAATTCCCGGTTGATGCGCTGTGTGTCCACGGCGATTCCGAATCGTCCATTGCCGTGATAGCCGAACTAAGAGAGCTGCTGGATGCCCGTGAACATTGAAATCTGCTCCGAGTTCAGCTACCTGATCCGCTTTCCCGGAGATAAAACCAACCTGCCGGAACCGACGGAACTGGGCATTGCCGCCCAGCTGATCAGGGACGCTTTCGGTGAAAACTGGGTCGAGGTTGTCCCCGTTTTTGCAGACTTGCTGGTAACCTTGTCTCCACAGGCGTTCACCGGCCCGACTGAACCGCAATCAATCATTGCCGGCTGCCTTGAAAAAATAAAGAATCACGACAGCGACCTTGGTGAACCGCGGCTGATTGAAATTCCGACCTGCTATGACCCGGAATTTGCCGACGATCTTGTTGAAATAGCCGGCAAAGCCGGCCTGTCGGTTGATGAAGCCGTTGCCCTGCATACGTCCAGAACGTACCGGGTATATGCGATGGGTTTTTGCGCAGGCTATGCATACATGGGAGATCTCCCCGAGCCGTTGAGACAGCCGAGGCGGCAATCCCCGAGAACGAGAATTCCCGTCGGCAGTGTTGCGGTTGCAGATTTCATGACCTGCGTCTACCCGCTGTCGATGCCGGGCGGCTGGCACATTATCGGCCGCTGCCCGATTCCACTTTTCACCCCGGACGACCAGGAAAACCCCACCCTGCTTAAGGCCGGAGACCAGGTGCGTTTCACCCCGGTGGATAAAGAAGCGTTCTACAAGCTGAAGCAGCGATGGCAACAATAACCGTTACCAGGGCGGATTTTTCCGCCTCCATCCAGGACATGGGGCGCCAGCGGACCCAGCACCTGGGCCTTGCCCAGAGCGGCGTTGCCGATGAACACGCTTTTTTCCGGGCCAACTATCTGCTCGGCAACACGATATCGACGCCGGTAATCGAGATCATCAGCGGCTTTTTCAGCATCACCAGCGACAGCCCGGTAACACTGGCCCTGACCGGGGCTGACATGGCTGCAACGCTTAACAGGTCTCCATTACAACCCTGGCAGAGTTTTGTTCTGATGCCCGGCAAAACCCTTGAGCTGAACAACGTGACCGACAGCGGGATTTACAGTTACCTGGCAGTAAAAGGCGGCTTCAACATCGATTTGTGTTTCAACAGCGCTTCCACGGTGGAGAGGGAGAAGCTCGGCGGCTATCACGGCAGAAAACTTGCCGCAGGCGACAAGCTGTCAACAGTTCTCGACAGGCCGCTGTGCCCGACCCTGGCGACACCGCCTGGACAGATCCCCCAATTCCAAGGCCCCCTGAAGCTGCGGATCGTGACGGGCTATGATCATGACAGCTTTCCCCGAAGCTCACGGAATACATTTTTCTCCAGTACCTATCGCATCAGCACGAAAATGGACCGCACCGGAATCCGCCTTGACGGGCCACCCGCCATGTGGAATGCCGGTGATATATTGAGCAAACCCGTTGCCTTGGGAGTGGTCCAGATCACCAACGACGGCACACCTGTCGTTTTGCTCAAAGAACGTCAGGCCACCGGTGGATATCCGATGATGGGTGTTGTCTCACGGCTTGACCTGTTCAAGCTGGTTCAGGCATTACCCGGTACGCCATTGTCTTTTTCTGCGGCAGACCCGCTCAGACTGCGCGCCGAACTCCTGCGTTTCTACAGGTTCTGGGGATTATTCTAACCTCAGAGAACAAACCGCCTTCACCCCGGGAAAACGCTCTTATGTAGAGGTGCTATAGTTTTTCTATGGCCAGCCCCATCCGGTCCATCGCTTCTTCCAGGTTTTCGTAAGAATTGGCATAGGATATCCGGATGGTCGCTTCGGCATGATCACCGAACGCCGCTCCCGGCACGACTGCAATCTTTGCTTCATCGAGCAGGTACAGGGCAAATTCCTGTGGATCAATCTCCAGCTCCGAGATGTCCGGCATTGTATAAAACGCCCCATGGGGAACCACCAACCTGACACCCTTCATTGATTTCAGCCGTTCACAAACCATGATGCGTCTGCGGCCAAACTCCCCTACCATCTTTTCCACGCATTCCTGGGGACCATTGAGCGCTGCAACACCTCCATACTGGGCAAACGTCGTCGCACAGACGGATGTGTACTGGTGAACACGCAGCATCGCCTCGGTAATCACCCGGGGTGCGGCAGTATAGCCAAGTCTCCAACCGGTCATGGCATATATCTTGGACAGTCCGTTCACCGTCACCGTCCGCTCGAACATGCCGGCTATCGTGGCAAAACTCAGATGTTCTGCATCGCCGTAGATAAGTTTCTCATAGATCTCGTCCGAGAGAACAAGCAGGTCGTGCCTCTGGGCAAAATCCGCCAGTTCTTCGAGACAGGCGCGCTCATATACCGCCCCGGTGGGATTGTGCGGTGTATTGATAACCAGCATCCGGCAACGGGGCGATACATGCTGCTCGAGATCTGCAACCATGGGAAGGTAGTTGTTTTCCTTTCTCAGCGGCACCGCTACCGGCAGTGCCCCGCTTAACCGGGCACACTGGTAATAGTGCGTCCAGCAGGGGGAGGGAACCAGGACTTCGTCTCTGGGATTCAGCAGCGCCATCATGGCAATGAAGACCGCCTCATTGGCGCCGTTGGTGACAATGATCTCATCGGCTGCACGATAGTTCAGGCCGTTATCGACCTGCAGTTTTTCGGCAATCGCCGTGCGGAATTCAGGCAGACCGGCATTTGAGGTATAGTGGACAAGACCTTCATCCAGTGCCCATTTGGCTTTTTCCTTAATGTGTCCGGGGGTCTCAAAATCCGGACGGCCGATTTCCAGGTGAATGATGCGATCACCGTCTTTTTCCCGGCGGATAATTTCCTCAAAAACTTTACGGATACCGGAGAACGGGATAGCTTCCATCCGTTGAGCAATAGCCATTTCGTGTTCCTTGTTTGGTGATATTTAAACAGCGTGATTTAGCAGAGAGAAAAAACTGCGAGGGGCTGCTCCTTTTTTCTGCAGGAGACAGCTTATTGCGGTGTGGGCAGAAAGAGTCGCTTCACCCATGCCCAGAACTTTTCAAAAAAACCTTTCTTGCGCTGCTGTTCGAGAATTTCCCGACGACGCTGCTCTGTGGCCAGAATTTCTTCCGGGGTAAAATCTTTGCGGAAAAAATTCTCGGCGATCTCAACGTCAAGCATTTTGATCAGGTCACCGTTGAGCTGTACCACGTTTGCCTCAATGTCTTTCCATCCCAGGTTCTTGCAGGCACTCAGACGGCGATAGCCGGCGAGCAGCTTGTTGTTCTCATCGATCATTACCGGGTTGATCAACCCGACTTTCTCAATTGACGACTGCAGCACATCGAGATTACCGATATCCTTGCGAATCCGTAAAGACTCTTCTACAATTATTTTATCTATGGCAACTTTCATGAAGTCTCCTGAATAATCTTGTCAGGGTATACGTTTTTTCCGACTGTGACATTCTCACCGCTCAGCCCTGTTCTACCATGGTCACACCTGTTTTTGCATTAAATATGTAATCGCTGACTCCAACCCTTCCAGCGACAGCTCATACATCGGGAAAATGGACCCAATCACCTGAATGGTACGGCTGTAATTCCAGTCGTGTATTGCCACGGGATTGAGCCAGACACTATGACGAAATGTGGCATGCAGAAATTTCAGTCGTTCAATACTCGGTCTGCCGCTTTTTTCAAAGGCATGGATGGAGCCGTCCGGAACCATCAGTTCATACGGTGCCATGCTCGCATCACCGATAATAATCAGCCTTGTTTCAGGATCATTTCTGACAAACTCGTCAATTCGTTTCGGCTTCTTTCTCCGACCCGGGTCTTCCCAGAGCAGGTCGTAAATGGTGTTATGGAAAAAATAGGTTTTCAGATCCTTGAATTGTGACCGGGAGTAGCTGAATAATGCCTGGACGACCTCGACATACGGCTCCATGGACCAGCCGCCGTTATCTATTGCCAGAATGATCTTTAAGCGATCGACAACACTGCACCCGAATACCGGCTCGATTTCGCCGCCGTTTCTCAGCGTTCGGTGGATCGTGGCATCAACATCCAGACGGTCCCGTGCTCCCCGGGGAACCAGATTCTTGAGTTTTCTCAATGCCTCGCCGATTGAACCAGCCGCCAGCGGACCAACACCTGAGTAGTCGCGGTAGCGTCTCTGCGCCGCAACCTGTGCCGCTGTCCTGTAGCGGGACTGGCCGCCGACACGCATACCCCCGGGATGATAGCCGGAATGTCCCACTGGTGATGTCCCCCCGGTACCGATCCATTTCGACCCGCCGTCATGACGGCCTTTCTGCTCCTGCAGTCGTTTCTTGAAATAGTCGAGCAGTTCCGGCGGCGACAATTCACTGAGCTCAGAAACGTCAACCCCCAGGGAGGCGGCCAGCTGTTTCGGATTTTTCAGCCATTCATCAAGCATCGAATGCGCCCAGAAGTCACATTCCTCGCTGCTGTCCAGCATGATCTCGGTACCTGCAAAAACATGATCAAATACCTGGTCATAGAGATCAAAATGTTTCTCGCTTTTTATCAGGATGGTGCGTGCAACAATATAGAAATCATGAACAGAGGAAACAAGGCCACTGTGCATTGCCCTGTGAAAGGTCAAGAAAGACGTGGGGCTCACCGGAACCCCGACTTCTTTGAGTTTATAGAAAAACGAGACGAACACGCTGTCTACCACACCTTAAAAGAAACGTTTGCGCATCAGGGTCTGGGACGATTTCCGGTAATCACTGCTCTTCTTGAAAAGTACGCCAAGAAATGGAATCTCTTTGTTCAGCTGGCCTCCATCACGAAAATCGGGGTCCGCCTGCAGGGCTCGTATCCAGTTAATCAGTTCTCTTGTGGCGGGCTTTTTCTCGATATCTTCAAGCCCCCGCAACTCGTAAAATGTATCGATCGCGGTCTGGGCCAGTCTGTTATTGATATCTGGAAAATGTGCATCTATGATCCTGCGCATCATCTTGGGATCGGGAAAAGCGATATGGTGAAAATTGCACCTGCCGAGAAACGGATCGGAGAGGTCCTTCTTGGCGTTTGAGGTGATAATGATCACCGGCCTCTGTCGTGCAGTCACACTCTCGTCGGTCTCGATTATATCAAAGCGCATCTGATCGAGCACATCAAGCATGTCGTCCTGAAAATCCGTTTCAGCCTTGTCTATTTCGTCGATAAGCAGTACCGAGCGCTTCTCAGACGTGAAGGCCTGGCCGATCCTGCCCATTCGTATGTAATCGGAAATGGCGCTGACATCACGCTGTGAGTCGCCGAACCTGCTGTCATTAAGCCTGGTGAGCGTATCATATTGATAGAGTGCATCAACGAGCTTCATGCTCGACTTGACATTCAGGACGACCAGCGGCATGTGCAGCGATTCGGCAATCGCATGGGCAAGCATCGTCTTGCCGGTTCCCGGCTCACCCTTGAGCAGCAGGGGCATTTCGAGCACTATTGAAATATTTACAATTTTAGCCAGTTCATCATCGAGAACATAACTTCCGGCACCGCTGAATTTTTGAGTCACCATACACCCTCGCAGCAAAGAAATATACGCGTATTGTCAGTCGCCGGCATCGGCTTTTTTTACAAAACGACCTGCATAAATATACCAGAAAACCGCCCCAGCCTGGGCAAAAAGCATCAGAGAAAATCCTGCCTTATACCCGGGGGCAGAATAACTGCCGTCAGGGGAAATCGGCCAGAGCTCAATAACGGCGCCGATCACCCACTGGGCGGCAAAGGCGGTGACAAAGACCAGCAGATTAATCCCCGTCGTTACCCGTCCTGACAGGTGAACCTGAAAGGACTGGGTAAGGGCTGCATAGGCAAGTATTCCGGCCGTCCCAAAAAATCCGAACAGCAGCCAGACAAACCCTGCCCACTCGGGAGGGCCGAAAACCAGCACTACCTGGGTCAGCAGGAACGCACTCATGCCGATAACGGCGGTGGCCTGCACCGAAACACCCGTTCTGTCGAGGCGCTGGGCGATTGAACCAAGGGAGATGAAACCGCAGATCATGGCGACGGCCACCATGAATAAAACGGAAGCGGTAGCCGAGCGATCAAACCCGGCAACATCTCTGAGCCATGGCCCCGACCAGAGTCCCTGGATCGAGAGAAATGCCGCCTGCGACATGGTGGTGAGCGGAGCCACGCGCCAGAACTGCATACTGGTAAACACCTCACTGATACCCCTGAGCTGTCCGCCGAGCGATTCACCTCCTGTCACCCTCTTTTTCTCCGGAACGATGTACCATACAACAACAGCAACGACCAGTGTCAAGGCAGCAAGCACCAGAAAAATTGTCCGCCAGTCAGTCACTCCGAGCATGAATTCGACGGGAGATGTCGCGGCAAGGGCGCCAAGCCCGCCGCTTGCCATCTGGAAACCGTTGATCATCGGCAATCTCTCGCGGGGAAACCAGAGAGTATATGCCTTGAAAGCAGCCATCAGACACGAAGAGACGCCAAATCCGATAAACGCCCTGCCGATTATCAAACCAGTAAGGCTGTGTGCCTGCGCGAAAACAAAGGCACCGGCTGCTGCAAACAACAGAAGAATCGACTCGGTTTTACGCGGCCCGAAACGATCCAGGAGTATGCCCAGCGGCAATTGGAATGAGGCAAAGGCAATAAAGTAGGTGGCAGTAAGAAGGCCCAGCTCGGAAGGCCCAATCGCTATGTCGCTCACCAGATCCGTTGAAATAACGGCATTGACCACCCGGAAGACATAGGAAAGAAAATAGCCGGCGGCGAACGGCAGAAAAACCTTGAGCACAACCCTGATCTGTTTATTACTCATGTCTGCTGCCTGTTGCCGTCACCAGCATCGGTAATGTGTCGAGAACATCACCATGAAAGAAATAGTCGGTGATCGTGCTTATTCCCGAATAGCGGTCAACTCCTAACGCCGCCTCTCTGTTGAACTCAAAAACAAGACCGCCCCGCTGGCGGATCCGAAGGGGAATTTCGGCCGCGGGATACACCTGGGCCGAGGTGCCGGCAACCAGCAGCAGGTTGCAACGGGAGAGAAACAGCTCAATCCTGTCATAATCCCTGACGGCTTCCCCGAACAGCACCACATTGGGCTTCAGCGGATACCGGCAGTGGGGACACCGTGGGACTGCAGCACTTCGATAGTGATCATCTTCAACCGGAACAAAATGGCGGCATTCAAGGCATTGCAGGTTCTGGTGGTCACCATGGATCTCATAAACTGTCTCGCTGCCTGCCTGCTGGTGCAGGCCATCAATATTCTGGGTGACAATGCCCCGCACGACACCGCCGCGCTCAAGCTCAGCGAGTGCCTGGTGAGCGCGATTGGCTTTTTTATTCTCAAGGGTGTTCCCCAGGGCCCGATACAGTTCCCAGGCTTTTTCAGGGTTACGATAAAAGACCTCAAGGGTTGCATATTCATCTGGAGGATACACTGACCATAGTCCTCCCGGACTCCTGAAATCGGGAATACCGCTGCCGACCGAAAGACCCGCCCCGGTCAACGCCACAGGAAATTTGGCATCTAACAGTACCCCGGCGGCTTCCTCGAGATAACGCTGGTCATTTTTAGAGACAACCTTCACAAAACACCTCACCTCTTTCATAATAGCGGCAGCCTGGAAACCCGTCACAAATCGATAAGAACAGGAACACAGTGAATACGCTCACAGTACAGGAACGCTTCTAAAAATGCATGTCCCGCGAGAAATCAACATAGCTAGAAATCTTCAAGTTTCCGCCCTTTATCGACGATCCTGTCAATGTCCGTACATCCCTGACTGATGGCCTGCACGATACGAAAAATATTTTCTAGAGCAGGATCATCACGGTCAAGCGTTGCATCGGCCTCCTGGAGCAGGGAACGACCACGTTCCAGCAACTCGTCAAGGCGTTTCATCAGTTTCTTGCGATTTTCATGCTTCTTCCTCTCCTGCTGGATAAGCGGCATGATCCGCTCGATGGAAAACTCGACCAGGATATCACGCGGAGTCTGGTAGTGACGGGCCACTTTTTCAAGACTCTCAAGGGTCCGCCGGGAAATGACATAGGTCTTCGCTACCCGGTCCGTGCGTGTCTCCGGCGAATCAAAATCCCGGGCAATGGCCTTCAATGTCTGGGTATCATCGATCAGGTGGTCAAAAAGTGACTTTTGCTTGATACCCAGCTGGGCGGCAAGGAGGCTGAGCGCATCAATACAGCGTGGAGACAGCTTAAACGTCGTCCTGACCGACTGTCGTCCCTTGAGATCGGCAGAATAGGAGCCGGAGACCACCATAAAATCGAGATTTTTCTTGCTGTTGCTCACCAAATCTCCCTCCATACGGGCACGAAAAATTACCTTTAACTTATTTTACAAATAGTAATATTATTTTATTGACACAGTCATAATCATTATTACCATCTCTATCACAAACGTACAGACAAAATTAACTACAAGGAGAAAAAAAATGTATCTGACAACCTGTCGTCCCCAGAGAGCAGTACAACCATCCGGCCGTAACCTCAGCCTCTTTGACGAGTTCTTCACACCCTTTTCAAGGTTTGCAGGCGACACCACTGCCGGTGAATATCGACCTCCTGTCGATATTTACGAAAAAGATGAGAAGCTTCATGTTGAAGCTGAACTGCCCGGCTTCAGCAAAGAAGATATCAAGATCGACGTCAAGGGCAACCTGCTGACGATCACAGGTGAACGGACCAATGATGAAGCGGTTACAGACGAAAAGAGCTACAGGCGTGAGCGTATGTCCGGTTCTTTTCAGAGAAGTTTCAAACTCCCCTTCGAGCTCAGTGAAGAGCGGATCACGGCGACTCACAAAGACGGCGTGCTGAGGCTGCTGGTTGAGAGGCCCGAAGAGCTGAAAGCACGGCAGATAACCATCAACTGAAGCACCAGGAAGATTTCCGAATTCCTGCAGGCAAGGGGAGGCGCTTAACCGGGCGCCTCCCCTTTTTTTATACCGCTTCAACCCTGGAAAAACCTGCACGTTCACTATCCGGTACCCTGTTCCAGTGCTGTCTGGTATAATTCCGGAACAAAGGAGCTACTGATGAATACTATCTTCCTGCACGGTCTCGATTCTTCAGGACGGGGGACAAAGGGCAGCTATTTCGCCAAACACTTCCCGACGATGCTGCGACCGGATTTTGAGGGGGACCTCTCTGAGAGAATGTCACAGCTCACAACGGTAATTGCCGGGTTAAATGAGCTGATTATTGTCGGTTCCAGTTTCGGCGGCCTGATGGGTGCCTGTCTCTGCAGGGAGCAATCCGAGAAAGTCAAACGCCTGATCATGCTTGCTCCAGCCCTGAATTTTGGGGAGTACCGAATTCCGGATTCAAAAGTTACAACCGAATCACTGCTGGTCATCGGCAAAGAGGATACCGTAACTCCTCCAGAAGCGGTAATCCCTGCTGCTAAGGCAACGTTTTCTCAGCTGCAGATACACCTGGTTGAGGACGACCACCTGCTCCATCACTATTTTTATCAGCTGGACTGGCCGACCCTGCTTGACACTTGAGCAACCGGGTTCAGGAAAGCAACATGGAATCATTGGCCAGTTCTTCCCCCTGAACCAGGTAAAACCGCTCAAGGAGATCTTCCACCGAAAGATTTTCTTTTTCCTCACCCTGAACATCGAGAATGATTCTGCCCTGATGGAGCATGATCAGGCGATTGCCAAGATCGAGAGCATGGCGCATGTTGTGGGTGATCATCAGGGCGGTGAGCTTTTGTGAGGCAATAATATCTCTTGTCAGTGAAAGAATCTGGGCTGCGGTCTTCGGGTCCAGGGCGGCAATATGTTCATCGAGCAGCAGGACTTCCGGGCGGACCAGCGTGGCCATCAGCATGGTGAGCGCCTGGCGCTGTCCTCCGGAGAGCAGGCCGACTCGATCCTGCAGGCGGTCTTCAAGACCAAGACCGATCTTGGCCAGCTCCTGCCTGAAATGGTGCCGGTCCCGTGCCCTGACTCCGGGGCCAAACCCTCTTTTTTTCCCGCGTTTCAAGGCAAGTGCAAGGTTCTGCTCAATAGTGGCGGACGGACAGGTGCCAAGCAGCGGATCCTGGAAGACCCGGGCAATCAGCTTTGCCCGTTTGTATTCAGGCCAGCGGCTGACGTCATCTCCTGCAATTGAAATACTGCCAGAGTCAAGAAAAAAACTGCCGGCCACCGCATTCAGCAGTGTCGACTTGCCGGCTCCGTTGGAACCGATGACTGTTGTAAAATCTCCATCATTGATGGTCACATCGATATCGCTGAGAGCTTTCACCTCGTTGACGCTGCCTTTATGAAAATATTTCGTGCAGTGGGCAAGCGATATCATCGTTCCACAATTCTCTTTTTCAGGTGCGGGGCAATCAATGCTGCAATGACAAGGATTGCAGTGATGAGATTCAGGTCGCTGGGGTTAAAAGTGAAATCACCAAACTCCAGGCCGAGGGCCAGCGCAATTGCCAGCCGATAGACGATCGAACCGAGCAGCGCTGCAGTAATTGCCCGGGGAATTGTTGCTTTGCCGAATATAGTCTCGCCGACGATAACCGAGGCAAGACCAGCAATGATGGTACCAATTCCCATCCCGACATCGGCAGCCCCCTGGTTCTGGGCGATAAGAGCACCGCTCAGGGCAACCAGTCCGTTTGACAGCCCGACACCGATAATGATGATAAAATGGGTGTTGACCCCAAGGCTGGTTATCATCTGGGGATTATCCCCCGTTGCCAGCAACGCCTGTCCGAGTTCGGTTTTCAAAAACCAGATGACGGCTCCCATCACGACGAGCGCAAAGAGTGCAAAAATCATCAGCCCGGCATAGTGGGCCGGGACACCGAGGGCTATGAGTGGGTCAAAGATAGTTCTGGAGCCAAGCAGAGCGATGTTGGGACCGCCCATTATCCTGATATTGATCGAATACAGAGCGATCATGGTCAGGATTGAGGCAAGCAGGTGGAGGATCTTAAATTTCGTGTTGAGGATCGCCGTCACCACCCCGGCCGCAAAACCACCCATCAGCGCAAAGACCAAAGCGAGGTATGGGTTTATTCCGCCGGTTATTGCCACGGCCGATAATGCCGCGCCAAGGGGAAGACTGCCGTCAACCGTCAGGTCGGGAAAATCAAGAATACGAAAAGTCAGGTAAACGCCGATCACCATGATTCCGTAGACAAGCCCCTGCTCCAGCGCTCCCAGCGCTGCATACCAGGTCATGATATCCGTTTACCCCCCAGATACGGCTATTGATAGAGTTTTGTCGCCCGGTCAACCAGGCTTTTCGGCGGCTCGGCACCCATCGCTGTTGCAGATTTCAGGTTTATCTGCAGTTGCAGCACGTCCTGGGACTCAACAGGAAGCGCTGCGGGACTCACTCCTTCAAGGATTTTTTTGGCCATCGCACCTGTCTGGTAGCCATGTTTGTAGTAATCAAATCCCATGGCGGCAACCGCACCCCGCTCAACCGAATCAACATCGGCTGCGAAAATCGGCAACTTGTTCTGGGTACCGATTTTCAGCACCGATTCAAGTGCCGAAACAATGGTATTGTCGGTTGGAATGAACACTGCATCGCACCTGCCCACAAGGCTTTTGGCGGCGGAATAGACATCTGCCGTCTTGGCAGCTGTTGCCTCGACAATGGAAAATCCCATTGTTGTGCTCAATGCCTTTATTCCGGCAACCGTTGCTTTTGAATTCGCCTCTCCGGCGTTATAGAGAATACCGAGCCGCTTGATATCAGGTTTGTAGGTCATCACCATTTCCAGGTGCTTATCGAGCGGCAGCAGATCTGAAACCCCGGTGATGTAGGCAGACGGCTCGTCAAGAGCCGTGACAAGGCCGGCGGCAACAGGATCGGTGACTGCAGTGAAAAGAAGCGGGCGTTTCAAGTCTGCAGGGGCCTTGCTGAGCGCCTGTGCCGTTGCCTGGGCCGAGGGGGTGGCAATGGCAACAAGCAGATCGGCTTTCTCCCCGATCATCTGCTGTCCGATCTGGGTTGCTGTTCCCATATTCGCCTGGGCATTGTGGACCTTGAACTCGGCCTCCACACCATTATCCTTCAGATAATCCTGAAGACCTTTGAGTACTGCATCAAGTGCGGGATGCTCAACAAACTGGTTAACTGAAATGACGGGCGCTGCAGCCATGACAGACTGGACCGAAAACAACAGGGCAGCTGCGAACACAAGTACTGATCTCTTCATGGTTTCTCCTTCGTTGCTGAGATACGGTAATAGAAACAGTCGATTGCAGCAGATTGACGCTGCCGCACGCCTGTGAGCTCGATTTCTAGCTTATAATGGTGTTCAGGTCAACCTGATTCTTCCTGCCACCAAAGCGCAGCCGCCAGTTCTCAGGAAAAATTATTCCGCAAGCCACGTATGAAGCCGAATAACGTTTCCGGCCGGCTTGCCTCAACGGTATGGTTTGCTTCAACCTCTCGTATGAAATCGGGTTCGCGGCAGCGAAGAAACGGGTTGGTTTTCCGTTCCTCAGCCATTGTTGACGGCACCGACGGCAGCCCCCCGGAACGCAGCGACTCCACCTTGGCAAGTCGCTGTACGATCTCCTCGTTATGGGGTTCGACCTGCTTCGCAAATGAGAGATTAACCAGCGTATATTCATGCCCGCAATAGACCAGGGTATCAGGGTCACAGAGCATGATTTTTTCAAGTGAGGCAAGCATCTGTGCGGCAGTCCCCTCAAAAAGCCGCCCGCATCCCCCGCAAAACAGGGTATCTCCGGTAAACAGGTGGTTTTCGATGTGATAGACGATACCTCCGGTCGTGTGCCCCGGTGTATGCAGCACAATCCCTGAAAGGCCGCAGACACTGAAATCATCACCGTCACCAAGCAGTTCGTTGAGCAGCGGAATACGTGAGCGGTCCCCGGCAAAGCCAAGGACTCTGAGAGTTCCCGTCTCCTCGATGAGGTCATCGAGGCCGCCAATATGATCGGCATGGTGATGGGTGCATAACACCGCCGTCAGGTGCAGCTGGCGTTTCTCCAGTTCACGTAATACCGGCCAGGCCTCGGAAGGATCGACGACGGCAGCCTCATGGGTCTGCTCATTTACAATGATATAGGAGTAATTGTCATGCAGACAGGGAACAATAATGACATTCATGCGGCACCTCGGTTTTATGTTTTCCAGATTTCGGTATACCTTTCAGACAGTAAGCATTTTCTCTGTCAAAAAAGATACTTTTTTTCAGAACCGCAATCCGGCAGGAACAACCGTGGCAGCAAGCGACACAACAGGGAGGATATACAGAAAAGCCCGCCCGGTGATACACAACCGGACAGGCTTGAGGGGGAGGAAGAACAAACTTCTCAATTATCAGAAGCGACCCTGACCGTAGCCGGGGTTACCCATGTACCCCATGCTTCTGCCACCTTTGCCGGGCCTGCCCATACCTGGTCCATACCCCTGATTATCCATGCCGGGGCCATTGCCGCGAGCGGTCATCCCGGGAGCAAACCCGCCTCTGCCGGCAATCGGCCCGAAGGCTGCCGGAATGCCTGCTTCTTCTGCTTTCTGTCGCAGCGTTGTCCTCAGATCGAAAAGCTCTCCGGAAATCCTGCTGGCAAGCTGAGGATCAGGGTTATCACTTCTCAGCAGCGCCTGCTTCTCTGCCTGTTTCATCGCTACCTGCTTGCGAAGTTCCAGGCTGTCGGCAAAGAACTTGTCGCGTTTTTCCTGGAGTGCGGGGTCGATCCGGCTTACCTGGCCGTTTTGAATCATCGGGCAGTTATAATAGTTGGCACCCCGGTTTCCCCAGCCGCCAGATGCCTGACTTATTCCAGCCACTCCCAGGCCTGCGATTACTGCTGCAACTACCAGTTTCTTTTTCATTGTCATTCTCCTTTGAGTTGTACGGCTGCGCCGTTTTAATTGTTCCCTTTGAGAGAATGTTTGCAGGGGGTGTGCCAGACAGCTGTCAAAATTATATGTATATGTATTTACTTGAATTACTTTCAAGATACCGGGAAACAGGATGATCACTGGTCAGCAATCCAGAGTAATTTTTACGCACCCGAAGAAAAAATCGGGTAATTTCTACCCTACAGGCAGGTTGGATGTTCAGGAAAGAGTCGAACCATTGTCATCACGATCGATATCCCGATGAAACACCTCAAGGTCAAGATCCTCATTCACCAGAAACGCACGTAACGCCTCGACAACGGCTACCGATCTGTGTCTGCCGCCTGTACAGCCGACGGCAAAGCGCAGATTTTTCTGTTCCAGGTTGATCTCCCGGTCCAGCAGAAAAGCAAGAAGCGGTTTCAACAGATCAAGGAATTTTGTCCCCTGATCACTTTTGATCACGTAATCGGAAACCTGCTGTTCACGGCCGCTCATCGGTCGCAGATCCTCCTGCCAGTATGGATTGGGTAGAAATCGAACATCCCAGACCATGTTGGCATCAACGGGAACCCCATGTTTGAAGCCAAAAGAGTATAAGACAAGGCGTGTTTTCTTGTTCTGCTGTTTCATTTCTCCGGGTTCCTGTTTTACCTGATGATTCGATCCCATTCCGGTCAACCTGACAATCCGAGGAGTTATTGATTTTCTTCCGGCATATCGTTTAAACGAGTGTACGGGGTAGCCACAGCCGATAACACTGTAGATCGATTCCGTCTCGGCAAAGCGAAGCAATGCCGCTATCCGCCTGTCATTTCTGACCGCTTCCACCACGAAGCCGATCAGGCAGGTGGAAACTCCCATGGCCTCGGCAGCCAGTAAAATGTTCTGCGTTGCCAGTAGCGCATCTTCCTGCGGACAGCTCGATGACAACCTGTCTGCAGCAACGACGATGGCTGCAGGGGCACCGTGAAAAAGCCTGTCGACCCCGTTTTCATACCAGTCGTCAAGCCCGTTTTCGACGGACCTGAAATGGCGGCGATAGTAGTGCCCAAGCCTGTCACCGTAAAAAAATCTGGAAATAATCCGATACAAAGGGTTTGCGGCCTTTCTGTTCAAGCGGCGATAAAAATCGGCCGTCACTTCACCGAGGGCAATGACGTCAGTTCGCTGCGGCAACAGCGCAAACTGCCACCCCTGGGAATTTGTCCCCGACGGTGCGGTGGTCCCGACACGAGCCAGGTCGCTAAGAAGTGAAAGCTTCACAGGATCAGGTTTGAAGGCCCGGCATGATCTGCGGGCACGCATCAGGTGCAGCAGCGAGCCAACCTCCACATGGTTGCAAGATGCCTTGTCGGCAGTCCCGGGTATGGCGGTAAGACCGAGATCCGCCGTCAGTCCCGGCATCGAAACCGCTTCCACAGGGCAGATCGCCTGACAGTGCCCACAGCCCATGCAGGAGCTCGCGACCACCTCGGCAATTTTGTCTGATCCTGCTGCCAATGCCTTATCGGGACAGATATCGATACAGAGTCCACAGGAAATACAACGTTCCCTGTCAATAACCGGCAACGGGTTATCGATCATGGCCGTGTCCGTCGGCAGAAAGAAGGTCAACAACCAAACGACGTGACAAGCTGTAAATACGTGGGTCGGAGCTCGCCCGGGGACCAGCCACATTGAGAACTTCTACGTGATTTGCCGTTACCCATCTGCGCACTTTTTCAACAGCTGAAGAAAAATCATCTTTTTCAAAATTGACGTGCAGACAGGGTTTTCCCCGCTCCCCCGCTATTCTGCAGGTTAACAGTGACCCTCCGCTGAGCGCTCCATTCGAGAGGATCAGCGTTCCATCGCCATCGATCACATTTTGCCCGGTTCTCAGCGGGTAGGAGTCAGAGGCAAGCTCGGTCATTGCGTATTTTTCAGGCAGGGCACCGGCCTCAGTTCGCCTTCCCGCAGGAATCGCGCCCCCGTAGGGAAAACAACACTGCCGTGCCCCATCTAGCGCACCCTGATCTGCGCCCGTTTGTCCACCTGAAATGATCTTTTTCAGAGCCATCGCCACTATAGGTTAAGGTATAAACGTACAACCATCCCGACATGCCATTGATTGAGACAACCTTAATGGATGAATGACTTTTTATGCAAGAACAAGATGGGCAAAAAAGAGATTTTCAAGTGCCTGTAAACACCCGTCAGAAAAGATCTGGTCATGGCTGAAAACGGCCAGACGCGATGAAGGGAGAAAAGATGAAGGGAACTGTGGCTGCCGCTCACAGGAAAAGGGGAAGTGGCTTATTCCGGTTTTAGAACCTGCAGTACCTCCGTCAGGGCCTGGATATTGAAAGGTTTGGCAATCGCTGCGCAGAAACCGAAATCATCATATTTTACCATGGCGGGATCATCCGAGTAGCCGCTGGAAACGATTACCTTCGCAGACGAGTCAATTTTCAGCAGCTCCTGGACTGTCTGCTCACCTCCCATTCCATTTGGAATAGTGAGATCCATGATAACTCCGGTAAACGGTGTCCCTGAGGAATGGCGCTTCTTGTAAAGATCAATAGCCTGCCCGCCGTCAACAGCAAGAACCGTATTATAGCCAATAAATTCAAGCATCTGCATCGCGACCGAACTGACCAGTTCTTCATCTTCCATAAGCAGGATACAATCAGAATACGTGTCTGCAGCCAATTGAGATTCCCCCTCTCTTGATGGTCACCAGTTTAAAACACCTTATATCACAAGATAGTATGCCAAAACAATCCCAGCTGAGTCAAGTACTTCCAGCAGTTACGACAAAAAAAATGACTGATCACTATCATTTTGGCGGAAATAATTGTAATCCACTCGTATCTGTTTTCAAATAATTTTATCCATAATGATGAATCAACTGCCTGAGAAAACTGTGTACCGGGACTGCTGGAACAAGTGCCGGATAGAAATCATTGAAGATGGTGACAACCGTTGCCTCTACTTCGGTGGTAACGTGCTGCAGTCGGCCATGTCGATTTCCACCCCTCAGCGACTTGTGCTCTCCTACACCCGTTATATGATGACCACGCTGCTCTTTGTCAGGCCCCTTCGGCGGGCGCTGATTGTCGGGGTCGGGGCCGGCTCACTCATCCGTTTTATCCATCACCATTATCCAGACTGCATCATTGACGGGGTAGATTTTTCAGCACGCATTCTTAAACTGGCCAGGGGGTATTTCAACCTTCCGAATTCAGATACCGTCAGACTTCATTGCTGCGATGGGCAGGAATTTTTTGCAGACCGGAAGAATCAAGACTACGACCTTATCCTGATTGATGCCTTTGATCAGGGAGGAATGGCCCCGTCAATTTATTGTGCCGATTTTTTCAGCCAGTGCGGCAATCACCTGCAGGAAAACGGCATTGTCAGCCTGAATTTGTGGAGCGGCGACACAGCCAGGGTGAACCAGGTGCACTCTGATCTGGAGCGTCATTATAATTCATGCTATATCATGCCGGTACCGGATCGCGGCAATATTGTCTGCTTGGCGGCAAAAGAGTCGGACCTGAAGGTGACAATGGAGCGGGATTACACCGAGCTGGCCAGAATGAGTGCGGAATTCGACATTAACTTCAACGAGATATCAAGGGTTTTCAACAGGCATAACCTTGGTTACAGAGAACGCCTTGCCCGGTTTTTCTCCTGATCCGAGATCTGTCGTAATGACCAGATCGACATCAGTAAATGTTTTTGCGAATTATGCGTAACTGGTCTTCCAGGTCGGCTATCTCCTTCTGCCAGTAATTATAGGAACCAAACTGCTCGTCAATTCTGGTTTGACCGTCTTCAACAAACTGCCTCCCACACCAGCTGATATAGTGGATAAACCTCATGGCCCGAAGCGGTTCGATCAATTTCAGCGTCTGCCGGTCAAATGGTCGAAACATTTCATACCCTTCAAGCAGCAGCGCAAGTTCGACCCGGCAATCTGCCACCATTGACGGTAGCAGCATCCACAGGTCCTGAACGGGGGGACCGACAAGCATGTCGTCAAAGTCGATCAGGAAAAATGATTCACCCGGACGGTAGATCAGGTTTCCCCCATGGCAGTCGCCATGAATCCTGATCTCCTCCACTCCTTCAAAAAGAGCTGAGATCTCATCTATGATGTCACCCGCAACCGTTTCAAAAGAAGAGACCAGTGCCACGGGAATCAGCTCATGCTCGAGGATAAATATAACCTGGGAGCGGCTTGTCTCTTCGGGATGCAGCCTGTTTCTTCCCAAGGCACTGCGAGCAGCACCGACATTGTGCACCCGGGCAAGCAGCCTGCCCAGTTCCAGCCACTGCTCATCGATATATTCATCAACCGACCTGCCGCCGCAGCGTGGATACAGCGCAAAATGAATGGACCCGAAGGTTCCCAGAAAACTGCCATCGGCCAGCGCCAGTGGCGCGATAACCGGGATCTCGATTTTTGCACAGTCATTGACGAACTGCAGTTCATCAAGTAGGGCCTGTTTACTCCATCTGCCGGGACGAAAAAATTTTACAATGAGAAACTCGCCGTCCTGATCCTGTACTTCATATACCCGGTTGATATAACTGGCGTGTGGCCTGCAGATATTCTGGAAACGGCGTCCGGTTGCCTGTTCAACACAGGAAAGAATTGCGTCGGGATGTAACGAAGAAAACGGTGTCGTTTGCATAAACTGAAATCGTATTTAATTTTAAAATAATATTTAACCTTGATGTGCAGTATCTCATGGCAACGAGAATACTCTGAATAGTTCCACTTAACGACGTAAATCAGAGCATGACGACAAAAAATCAGGACCTCAGCTGCTCGGGATACTGCAGCCGTTGCCGGACAGTTCACAGACTTTCTTCGGAACCTGCCAGGCAGAAAGGTATGGAGCTGTTCGAGCTGCTTGAAGCAAAGCAGTCTATCGGGGTCTTTACCTGCTCCAGCAAAGATAAGTGCCTCTCCACAGCTCCGCTTTTCGGAAACCAGCGGGGAAAGATGTTCGGCGTTCTCGAGTGTCTTGACCGACATGGCTCACGATCATGGCTGTATGCATTTTCCGGACAGTTCAACGGAAAATGGCTCGTCGACGGCTGGGCCCCGCCACTTTTTGATCTGCAGACATTCAGGCAGATCAATGATCCGGTTGAAAAGCAGATAAAAGCACTGGGAGAGAAACTCCGGGGTTTACCGGCAGACTCCTGTCGCCACATCTCAGCCGCCGGCAGGCGTCGCCTGCTTTCCCGGCAGTTGATGGCTGACATCCATGACCTCTACCAGCTGCAGAATTTTGCCGGTGAGCGGGTGACGCTGCACGAGGCATCTATCCTGCAGGGAAGGAAACCGACCGGGACCGGTGACTGCTGTGCCCCGAAGCTGCTCCATCTGGCCGCTGTATCCGCCCTGCAGCCGGTGTCGCTGGCAGAGTTTTATTTCGGCAGAAGCAATCGTTCAGGCACCAGAAAACATGGCAGCTTCTATGCGCCATGCAGCGATAAATGTCAACCGCTGCTCGGTTTTTTACTGTGCGGCAGCAAACAGCGGGAGGACGCGTTTGCCGACTGAGCTGGACATCATCCATGAGGATCGATCGCTGCTGGTCATCAACAAGCAGAGCGGCCTGTTGTCGGTTCCCGGAAGAGGACCGGGCAAGCAGGACTGCGTCGTCTCCCGGGCAAAAAAACGCTATCCTGATCTCCCAACCCAGCCGGCAGTGCACCGTCTCGACATGATGACTTCCGGCCTGATGCTCCTTGCCAGAACCGAACAGGCCCATCGCCACCTGGTCAGACAGTTTCAATACCGACTGGTTCTCAAACACTATATTGGTGTTGTCGAGGGGAAATTGCAGGAATCATCAGGAACAATAGAACTTACATTCCGCCTCGATCCGGACAACCGGCCTCACCAGGTATATGACCCTGTTAATGGAAAACGTGGAATAACCCTGTGGAAGACCATCGCCGTCGAATCATCCACTACCCGGATCGAATTCACACCGCTGACCGGCAGGACCCATCAACTCAGACTGCATGCCTCCCACCCACTGGGGCTTGATTCGCCTATCGTCGGAGACTACCTGTACGGCTCAGGAAAAGATGGGGACAGAATGCTGCTTCACAGTTGCCTGCTCTCATTCATTCACCCCGAGACCAGCAGGCCAACCACCTTTACCGCCAAAGCGCCCTTTTAAGATGAGAAAAACACTGACAACGGAACCCATACCGATCAAGCTCTGGCTCGACGACATGGATGAAGGTGCCCTTCAGCAGGCCCGCAACCTGGCCAACCTGCCATCCGCCTTTCATCATGTCGCCATAATGCCCGATGCCCATTTCGGTTACGGCATGCCCATCGGCGGTATCCTGGCCACAAACGGAGTGGTTATTCCGAACGGGGTCGGGGTCGATATCGGCTGCGGTGTGTGTGCGGTAAAGACCTCGCTTTCAGCCATCGACAGAGCCACTCTCAAGGAGGTTATGAAAACAATTCGCGCCACCGTTCCACTCGGCTTCAAGCACCTTGCCCGACCGGTAGCCGAAAAACTGATGCCCCCGGTCAAAACAGGAAAACATGAGCGCCTCATTGTTGTCGAACAGGAGTATGACAATGCACGAACCCAGGCAGGGACGCTTGGTGGGGGAAATCATTTCATCGAATTTCAGCAGGCGGGAGATCAACGGATATGGTTCATGGTTCATTCGGGCAGCAGAAACCTCGGCTATAAAGTCGCACACCATTACAATCAGATTGCCACAGCCCTGAACAGGAAGCGTTCCCGGCCGATACCGCCATCATGGCAGCTCGACGGTCTGCCGCTCGACAGCACAGAAGGACAGCGCTATCTTGCCGAGATGAATTATTGTGTCCGTTTTGCCGGGTGCAACCGGCAACTGATGGTTGCGCGGATTCAGGAGTCACTGCTTGATGGTGTCGGTGCTGACATTTCCTTTGCCGAGCCGATCGATGTCGCTCACAATTACGCCGCTGCCGAGCATCATTTCGGTACCACGGTAATAGTTCACCGTAAGGGGGCAATCCGTGCCGGCCCTGATGACATCGGCATTATTCCCGGCTCTCAGGGCGCTGCCAGCTACATTGTCTCGGGAAAAGGTAACCCGGAAAGCTTCTGCTCCTGCTCGCATGGCGCCGGCAGAACGCTGGGCAGACGGCAGGCACGCAAACAACTCAACCTTGAAAAAGAGAAAAAAATGCTCGAGGCACGCGGGATACTGCACGCCCTCAGGCGCCGGCAGGACCTCGAGGAGGCAGCCGGTGCCTACAAGGATATTGAAACTGTAATCAGGCTCCAGGAAGACCTGGTGGATGTCCTTGAAATATTACAGCCTCTGGCAGTCATCAAAGGCTGATCGGACGACGTGCAGACTACGGCATCAAGCGCTCCAGATGCCAGCCCTGATCATCATTTCTGCGATAGAGCATCCTGTCATGAAGCCGGCTAGCCCGCCCCTGCCAGAACTCAATTTCAGAGGGGACAACACGAAAGCCGCCCCAGAATGTGGGGATTGGAATCTGCCCGTCTCTGAACTTTTTCTTCATCTCGCCAAACGTCTGCATCAGCGCCTGCCGCGATGAAAGCGGATTGCTCTGGCTCGATACCCAGGCTGCTACCTGGCTGTCCCTGGGTCGGCTGAGGAAATACTTGGCAGACTCAGCTGCTGATATTTTCGATGCCTGGCCTTTGATGATAATCTGCCTCTCGAGATCAAGCCAGACAAACAGCAGGCTGACCTTGCAGTTTTCCTTTATTTCACGGGCTTTTCTGCTCCCGTAGTTGGTGAAGAATACAAACCCGCTTTGGTCAAAATATTTCAACAGGACCGAACGCTGGCTGGGTTGTCCGTCTTTTCCAACGGTGGCAAGAACCATTGCCGTAGGATCGGCAATGTTCGTTTTTTGCGCCTGCTCAAACCAGATCGCGAACTGCTCAACCGGGTCCTCGCTCAGCGCTGATCTGCTCAGGCCGCCCTGTATGTAATCTCTGCGAAAATGACTGATATCCATTCTACTGATGCTCCTGAATTCCTGAAAACCGGTTTCCTGCAGCCTTCAACCAACACAATCATCTATTTTTAACTACTGACAGGCAGGCTGCAATGGTTAAAAACAGACCGTTATAGTATGCGTACGGACTCAAACAAGTCAATCAGGCCAGGCGGATTGTGGTACGCTTTTAAACCTTCACCTCTTTACCTGCAGCTTGCCTGATTCGTTATAATATGTTCCATATGGTTTTTCCGGTCAGCGTTGCTCAATTCCAAACCGCTCGAGGTTCTGATTCCATGTCGATTCTGCTTATCAACCCGCCAACGGCAAAGCTCTCTGAACCGCCTGCAGGCATTGCCAGGCTTGCAGGGAGTCTGCGGGAAAAAGAAATCTTCTGTATTACCTGTGATCTGAACCTTGAATGCATGCTGGATCTGTTTACCTTCAGCTGTGCCGGAGATGACACCTGGAGCAAGCGGGCCTACAATAATCGTTTCCGCCATCTGCAGGAACTCCGCTCCATGTCTATCTATCAGCAGCCGGATCGGTATCTGCGGGCGGTCAAGGATCTGAACAGGACCGTTTCAACAATCGGTCGGGCTGCTGATCTTGAATTGTCGCTGGCAAATTTCAGCGCCCAAAACCGCTCGCCGCTGAAGAGTTCCGATCTGCTAGATGCTGCTGAAAAATACCACGAAAGCCCCTTCTTCCCGATCTTCAGCCGACGCCTTGAGGATCTTCTGGAAAGACACTCATTCGACTTCATCGGCATTTCATTTTCATACCTGAGTCAAGTAATCAGCGGATTTGCCATCCTTGGCTATATCAGGAAGCAGGCTCCGGCCCTCAAGACAGTTGCCGGCGGAGGCGTGATCACCTCATGGATGAGCAGCCCGGCATGGAAAAACCGCTTCTCGTCCTATATCGACCATCTTGTAAAAGGTCCGGGTGAAAAACCGCTGCTGGAACTGATGGGTACTGCCCCGGACCCGCTGCCAGGCACCCCGGACTATTCGGATTTCGACTTTGCCGGCTATCTTGCCCCCGGGCCCATCCTGCCCTATGCGGCATCCGATGGATGTTACTGGAAAAAATGTACGTTCTGTCCCGACCATGCTGAAAACAGCTGCTACTCGCAGATCAGCCGGGAACAGGTTCATGACGATATCACAACATTGATATCCCGGCACAAGCCGGTACTGCTTCATTTTCTCGATAACGCCATGAGCCCGGCTTTGATGCGCAGCCTCAGCAAATACCCGCCGAACCTTCCGTGGTATGGCTTCAGCAGGTTTGAACATGATCTTGAAAACACTGACTTCTGTTACGCCCTGAGAAAATCGGGCTGCGTGATGCTCAAACTTGGCCTTGAGTCGGGCTCCCAGAAGGTTCTTGACCGCCTGAACAAGGGCATTCACCTTGACCGGGTTGAAACAATTCTTGCAAACCTGGAAAGAGCCGGCATTGCCACGTACATCTATCTGCTCTTCGGCACTCCCTGCGAAACGGAGACAGAGGCGTATTCCACCTTGGAATTTGTTGCCGCGCATCACAGCTCAATTACCTTTCTGAACCTGGCACTATTCAATATGCCGATCTGCAGTCCCGAAGCCTCTGCCTTACCAGACAGGTTCTCCGACGGGGACTTGTCGCTCTATTGCAATTTCGATCACCCGTCCGGCTGGGATCGAAAATCCGTCAGGTTGTTTCTCCACAACCACTTCCGGAAAAACCCTCGGATCACCACGATAATCAAACGTGACCCTGCATTCTTCACGTCAAACCACGCCCCGTTTTTCTGCCCGGGGATGCAGAACAATAGCTGAGATCAGCATCCAGGTGCCATTGATCGTTCAGGCAACACCGACCAGCTCAATTGAAAAGTTCAGATCCTGCCCCGCCAGTGGCGGATTAGCATCCAAAGTAATATTTTTATCGTCGAGATCCACAACACGTACCCTGAGGATCTCGCCCCCGGTGCCGCCAACTTCAAGCAGCTGACCTATCTCAGGATCAAGACCGGGTGGTATCTGCTCTACCGGGGCGACGATAACCATTTCTTCGTCTCTCTCCCCATAGGCACGCTCCACCGGAATCTGCACATCCTTTTTGTCCCCGACCTCCATGCCGACAACGGCATCACTGAAACCGGGAATGACCTGACCACTGCCGACGGTAAAAGACAGTGGGTCATGTCCCTGTGAAGAATCAAAGACCTCTCCATCTGTTAAACTTCCCGTATAGTGAACTTGAACCGTATCCCCCTGCTTGACTGCCATAACATAACTCCTTGTTACTGTATTGTTTATCACTGCCACTGGAAAGTATGGTAATCACTTCAGACGAATCGGCAACAGATCCACGACAATTCAGTGACGAAAAGGGAAAGTCGCGCCTGACAACCAAATCATGTCAATTGTGCTGTGCTGTACGTCTTTTTAGCATCACAGGCCGTCCGGAAACAAAACGCTAACAGAAAACAAATGCATTCGAGAAATTTTCCTGGCATTTTATGGGACAACGCTGTTTAGTCTTTTATTTTTTACGCTGTCTGGTACTCTGGATATCATATAAACTGTTCTCTTTATCAGGTAATTTTTCCCTTCATGATTTTTCCACAATGTTTGAAACGAACAAGACAAAAATAATCGCCACACTCGGCCCCAGCAGTTTTGAAGAAGAAGCTATCCTGTCACTCGTCGAGGCGGGTATGGATGTTGCCCGCATCAACCTCTCTCATGGCGATCACGAAAGTCACTCCATACTTATTGACCGGGTAAAACGCTCACGCGATCATTCCGGCAAGGGAACTGCAATCCTTCTGGACACCCGTGGCCCTGAAATCAGAGTCGGAGAGCTTGGTGACGGAATACTGCTTAAATCTGGTGAAACCGTCATATTCAGCAATCAGGGGGCGACTGGGGAAACAATCCCCACCAACTATGACAGATTGTCCCGGGACGTAAAGCCAGGTGACTTCATCCTGCTTGATGACGGGAAGATGCGCCTGCGTGTTCTTGGCTGCAGCAATCTCGACGTTTCAGCCCGGGTTATTGTCGGCGGCCTGCTGAACTCCCGAAAACGTGTCAGCCTCCCGGATGTTGATGTCAACCTGCCATCCATCACCGACAAGGATGAAGCTGATATCATTTTCGGAGTGCAGCAGGGTGTGGATTTTATTGCCGCATCCTTTGTCAGGTGCGCAGACGATGTCTGGGAAGTACGCAAGGTAATAGAGAAAGCCGGAGGAAATCAGGCTATCATCGCCAAGATTGAAAACAGGCAGGGGGTCACGAATCTCGCCGAAATCCTTGAAGCAGCAGACGGCCTGATGGTTGCCCGTGGTGATCTCGGCGTGGAAATGCCTGCTGAGGAAGTTCCGGTCATCCAGAAAAAACTCATAAAAGAAGCCAACAGGGTCGGCAAGCCGGTAATTACCGCCACCCAGATGCTCGAATCGATGATCCTGATTCCCACGCCGACGCGGGCGGAAGCCTCGGATGTCACAAACGCCATATTCGACGGAACTGACGCGGTTATGCTGTCCGGCGAGACAGCAGTCGGCAGGTATCCGCTTGAGGCGGTCCGCTTCCTCGCACGCAGCGCCAGAATCAGCGAGGCGGCCCTTGATTACGAGGCAATCCTTGCTGAAGGGCTGCGCCACCGCAGACCGGTTATCACCGATGCAATCTCCTACGCCTCTTGTGCAACCGCCGCTGATCTTTCCGCAGATGCCATCATTACCGCGACAACCTCCGGATCCACCGCCCTGCGCGTCGCCAGGTACCGCCCGAAGACGCCGATTATCGCTATCAGCTCTTCCCGGGCCAGCCTCAGAAAGCTGCAGCTCGTCCGTGGTGTAATTCCCCTTGAGTGCGCTCCTGCCGCAAACATGGATGAGCAGCTGAACAACGTTGTGCGTTCGGCCATTCAGGCAAAGCTGCTGAAAAACGGCGATCTCGTGGTCATTACCGCCGGCCTGCCCCTGCAGACCAGTGGAACAACCAATATGCTCAAAGTCCATACAGTTGCCGATGTCTGTTTTACCGGCCAGGGAATCGGTAGAAAAACAGTTTCCGGCACGGTACGAATCATTAACAGCGATAAGGACTGGCAGGAACTCCCGGAAGACCCGATTATCGTTGTCGGCACATGTGACCCGTCCATGCTGCCGTTTATCAGCAGCGCGGTCGGCATAATCGCGGAAGCCCCCGGCCTGACATCCGATGCGGCAATGGTGGGAAGAGAACTTTCCATTCCGGTGATCTGTGATGTTTCCGGTGCCAGAGACCATCTGCGCAACGGCCAGAAAGTCACCCTGAACCCGACGCTTGGCCAGATTTATTACGGCATTCATGAATAACCGACTCACGCTGCCAAATGGACCCCAGCCGGTCTCTCACCACCTCAATCCCAGACGCTCATGATCCGCATATCAGATACACTTGTACTGCCACCGGGCGAGGTTGAACTCACCCAGATCCGGGCTTCAGGTCCAGGCGGCCAGAATGTCAACAAGGTATCGACAGCGGTACATCTACGCTTTGACATCAAGGCTTCTTCTCTGCCCGATCACTGCAAAGAAAAACTGCTGAGCGCAGCCGACCAGCGAATAACCAATGACGGCTGTGTCATCATTAAGGCCCAGCAATACCGGAGCCTTGAAAAAAACCGTGAGGACGCGCTGCAGCGCCTTGCAACCCTGATCAGACGGACACTGAAGCGCTCCAAACCCCGCAAACAGACACGGCCAAGCAGCTCGTCACGACAGAAACGTCTTGATAAAAAAAATCGCCAGGGAAAACAAAAAAAACTCCGCAGGAAAATATCGGGTTATGAATAACGGTTACTCTCCTCTGCTGAAATGCCGGGCGGAATGCTGACCGCCACGTTCTGTCATATTCCCGGTGTCGGCCATGTAACCGAGCGAAATCTCTGGAAACAGGGGATTACCTCCTGGCAGCACCTGCTGCAGGTCCCTGACAGAATAGCCAGGGTCAGCCGACACGACGTTGCTCATGTCCTCCAGAATTCCCTCAGGGCGCTCGATTCCGATGCGCTCTTTTTCAGCAGGCTCCTGAAAACTGCCGACGCCTGGCGTCTTTTCCCGCATTTTCGCACGTCGACTGCCTATCTTGATATCGAGACCACCGGCCTGGGTGATGAAGCAGAGATTACGACAATCGCACTCTATGACGGCGACACCGTCGCAACCTATGTCAATGGCCGGAATCTGGACGATTTTGTCAGCGATATTGAGCACTTCAAGGTACTTGTAACCTATAACGGTATGTCCTTTGATATACCGTTCATCGAACGCTTCTTCAGGACCAGACTCGGACACGCACAGATCGACCTGCGCTATGTTCTTGCCAGGCTCGGCTTCCGGGGGGGACTGAAAGGCTGTGAAAAGCAGATGGGGATCAATCGGGGTGCTCTTGACGGCATGGATGGCTCATTCGCCGTCGCTCTCTGGCAGGAATATGAACGCTATGGCAATGAAGCAGCCCTTGAAACCCTTCTTGCCTATAACGTGGAAGATACCGTCAACCTTGAACGACTCATGGTGGAGGCGTATAACCGCCATATCATCGACACGCCGTTCAGCCAGGAGTTCACGCTGACGTATCCCGACCCGCCAGAGCTTCTCTTCCAGCCCGACCGCGAAATCGTCTCGGCGATGAGACAGTACCGTTATTGATCCGTGCCTGGTTCTTCGAGGTCGATCACCATATTTTCACGGGCAAAAAATATTTCCGTATCAGCAAATGTCCCCGGCTGGCAGTAGAGCTCGGCCAGTGCATCAAGCTGCTCATCACTGCGGTCGGGGTCGTGGTGAAACAATGCAAGTTTTTTAACACCAGCCCGAGTTGCTGAAGCAACAGCATATTCGATTGGAGAGTGCCCCCAGCCGACCTTGCACTCATATTCACGTTCAGTATACTGACTGTCATGAATGAGTAGATCGGCACCACTGAAAAACTCCTCGAGCATCACATTCTGTTCATCGGCAACCAATCGCCCTTCCTCCGCCATTGCCTCGTCATATTCCGGATGCTGCGGATCGGTCACGAACAGGTTCCGATACGGTTCACAATCATAACAGGTACATAACACTTTTCCTCTGTATTCAAAGCGATAGCCGAGCACCGTGATAGAGTGATTGAGTATCTTGGTCTTCAGAACCAGGCCATCACCAAGATCAATGGCCGGGTCCTCCTTCAGGCGTATGTAGTCAATATCAGAAGCCAGTTCACCAACGTTCACCGGAAAATAGCGGTATTTCATCTGCCCGCCGACCACGCTTTCCAGCGGGTCATCTTCAAAGGTGACCGGACCATAGACTTTCATCCTGGTTTCCGGGATATATATCGGTGTGAAGAACGGGAATCCCATGATATGATCCCAGTGGGTGTGGGTCAGAAACAGCATGATATCGAGCGGTCCGTTATGCATGTGGTTCCGGACCAGATTATTGCCAAGATCACGTATGCCTGATCCGGCATCGATAATAATAACCCTGTCGGTATCTCCGGTTCGCAGCTCTATGCAGGCACTGTTTCCCCCGTATTTTGCCGTACCCGGGCCGGGGCAGGGGACTGTTCCCCTGACGCCCCAGAACTTAACTTTCATCAAACGTATCTCCCTGAGAATGTGGTGCAGAGCTATATCTGGAGAAAAATCTGTGCTTTCTGGATTTCATTATCGATCTCGTCTCTGATATCGGCAAATTCACCCCAGCTGATTTCGGTCAGGTCAAGAAGCCTGGTGATTTCTTCCTCCGGGGGATAGCTGTCACCGGCAAAACCGATATCATAGATGTTGGAATAAATATTGCCCAAGGCGACAAAAGCCGTCTGCCGCTGGTACTCACTGTCAAGCTGGTCAATGTTATGGTGGTTGCCGATACAACCTGATATGGCCCTGTTGAGCCTCCATTTTTCAGCGATCATCAGTCCGACTTCCTGGTGGTCTATCCCCAGCAGCTCGCGCTCCGCATCTATCAGCGGAATCTGTTCCCGTTTCACCTTGCTGAGCACATGAATATATTCGTCCCCGAACGGGACTTTGCCAAGATCATGAAGCAGTCCTGAAATAAAATATTCTTCCCGTTCCATGACGGGGATATCCTTTACCTTGGCGAGTAGCTTGGCACTCACCCCGACACTGATCGAGTGTGCCCAGAATTTTCTCGTCGGCAGGATCTTGGATTTCTTCGTGCTCGATACCGTCCTGATGATTGCCGTGGACAGTGCCATGTTCTTGACCGTGTTCAGGCCGAGCATGGTTATTGCCCGGGTCAGTGAAGTGACCTTGTTTACCAGGGAATAGTAGGCGGAATTAATCAGTTTGAGTACCTGCCCGGTCAGGACAGGATCAAGCGCAATAACCTTGTTCAACTCATTGGGCGAGGCATCAACCCTGCTGCAGACCTCAAGGACCTTGCCAACCGTCGTTGACAGACTGGGAATGCGTCGAATAAATTTTTCTATCTGTTGCCGCTGAGCATCCTGATCAATATACATGGACGAATTCCCTGAGATGTATAAACAATCTATGGAGATCAAATACTTATCGTATTCACTCGCTTATTGTATCGAACTATTCAAGTCAGGTCAAGCAGTGCGGAAGGGTTTTTGCCGCCGCCGGAATCGGCAACCAGTCAAACGAGTTCGGAGAATACCCTCGTGAAAATAACCCTGGTTGAAGTTCTGCCATCAACTCGCAAAACTGAGTTCTTTTTTCTTGAGCATTTTGATTATATTGATTCTGCAACTATCCAACAATGCTTTCATTATACGGAGAAACGAAGAAGTTCCACGTCGAGGTATACTCTATAGACGAAAAACCTTCACGCATCTAATAGTTATAACTTCAGATTATTGTTGAAAATTCAACCGGAAATAAGAAAAATATTTGAGAAGGTTGTTTCGCTTGCAGTTACAAATAAGAACTTCAACAGTACCGATACCAGCAGGATTGTAGCTGAAAGCCTCTGGTCGCTGGCTGCACAAAAACGTGGAGCGATCATCGTTTTCTCTGGTAAAGAACATATTAATGACAGAATTTCAGGAGGCTATATCCTCAAGGCGGTTCCCAGTTTTCCACTATTAATGAGTATATTTGATCCCAACTCTCCAGGCCATGATGGCGCTGTTGTCATCGCCGACAATATTCTGACTCATCTTGGTGTACGCCTCCCCATGTCCGAAAGTTCACGAATTTCTGAAGAATATGGCACCCGGCACCATGCAGCGATGGGTATGGTAGAAAATACTGACGCTCTGGTTCTTCTTGTCTCTGAAGAACGTGGTTCGGTGTCTTCTTTTGAAAATGAAAAAATGACCCGGCTGAGTTCCCCTGAAGAAATTGTTGCAGCAATAGAAAATCATTTTTCACAGCCGGGTAGTGCCTCCTATGATCAATTTGCCCGCATAAAGCCGAGGACTGTCCTGCAGTTTATCGCCAGCCTCCTAATCGCTACTGTTTTCTGGTCTACTTTGATACTGGGGCAGAAACAAATATTTGAAAGAACCATGACTATTCCTATCGAATATACCTCTCCAGGCCAGGACCTGGTGCTTGTGGACAACAAGGTTTACGAACTTGTAGTCCATTTAGCCGGGCCAAAATTTGCGATGAACGATTTTGCCGTATCAGCCCCCAAAGCTCACGTTGATTTATCTCAGATGAGTGAAAGAACACAAACTGTTCCCGTTTCGGCAGAGAATATCGAACGCCCCAAGGATGTCAGGTTAATTGACATATACAAAAAACCGTCCCCACTACTCCTCAGCTTATCGGGCAATTGCCAAATGGCTTAAAAATTAAAAGTATTCGAGTGCTTCCCTCAGAATTGCAGGTTTTTGCGCTTCCGA
Source organism: Desulfocapsaceae bacterium (assembly GCA_963675545.2). Lineage (GTDB taxonomy): Bacteria > Desulfobacterota > Desulfobulbia > Desulfobulbales > Desulfocapsaceae > MADRE3. Next base: position 3,046,785 of record CAXXRX010000002.1, on the reverse strand, counting down.
ATCGCCAGGACAATCAAGAGCTCAGCGTCTCAACTACTCCGATCTATTTGAACTCCATCAGCAGTGACAGCCGGATTCTCTGTAAAATCATTGCCCCACCTTCATTTCAACCGGTTGATACGATGGCCGGATGTGGAAATATCGCTCGTGCTTGAATGATCTTCCAGGGAAGATCGGTATGAAGGTTAACGAAGAAAATAATATACGACATCAGAGAGTGATATACAGAATAATTCAGCAGATAATGACGTTAATGGAACATCTCGTCGCCCAGGATGTAAACAGGGTAATGAAGATTCTATAAGGAAACGAAGCTCGGTGCCTTTTAAGGGTGTTGCGATTGATCTGGTAACAGCCCTCATTGCCTGGATATGGCACGGGAATACTTGGTTGTGAATTATTATCACCCTCGGAATGATGTTAACGCTGATCATTGCCGGATTTGCCTGCAGCTCTACCCCAAAACTGATGAAGAAGATGGGATTTGATCCTGCTCAATGTTCAAACATTATCCTGACATCGTAACGGATACGGTTGGATTTCCGTCATTTGGTGGTCTTACAGTAATTTTTCCGGACTCAACGTTTTCGCCTGGCCTACAACAGGCAATTCTGTACATTCAAGAAATATTCTTACAGTGCATTGTTCACAGATCGACCGGTCAAGGCGTTTGAAAATCTCAGCAAGAGATTCTTTCTTGGACAGAAACACATTATCGGTGCCAATTTCGAGAAGATATTCCAGGAATTTGAAATGGCTGCAGATTCCTTCTTTCATATCATAGAAATAGAGGGTACCGCCCGCTCTCTTCTTCTCCCGGGCGAGTTGTACCAAAAATTCCGCACCTGCCATATCAATGAAATTTATGCCGCTCCCCACCAGCAGTAAATGGCGCTGTTCAGGATGCTCACGCAGCAGATTCTGCAAACTCGCCCGCACATGGGAAACAGCACCGAAATAGAGCGAGCCGTCAATACGCACTATCTTGAGTTGCGGACACTCCGGTAGCAGCGGATCGGTTACAAACGCCCGGGACTCCTGGCGTGGGTCAGGTACCCGTACCAGTGTTTTTGGGTGCGATGTACGATTCAGATAAATTGCAAGTGACAGCATGATGCCGAGCAGGATGGCAAACTGCAGTTCAAGAAATAAAGTGGCAGCGAAAGTAGATCCGAGGATAATTGATTCTGCCCCACTGGTTTTTATTATTTTCAGGATATGATGCGGGTCAATCAGTTTCCAGGCTACAAGAAAGAGAATTGCCGCCATCGCCGCGTTCGGCAGATAGGCAGCAAGCGGGGCGAGGAAAAGCACCACAGGTATAAGTAGTCCTCCCGCAAAGATTGCCGCCAGTGGTGTCCGAGCCCCGGAGTCATAGTTCATACCACTCCTGTTAAATGAGCCAGTGGCCACATAACTGCTGAAAAAAGGCCCAATGATGTTGGACAGTCCTTGTCCGATAAATTCCTGATTTCCATCCAGGGTTTGGCCGGTCTTGTCCGCCAGGGATCTGGCTATGGAGATTGCCTCTGTCAGGGCAAAAAGCGTCATTGCCAGAGCTGTCGGTGCCAGAAGCTTGATATTGCTCAGGGTTGGTTGCGGCAGGGATAGCGGCGGCAGTGTTGCCGGCAATGCACCCACTGTTGCAATTGCTGCCGTTTCTCTTCCCACGGTAAAGGTAATGACTACCGCTGCAAGACTGCCGACCAGCATGGAAACTATCATGTAAGGCCATTTCGGACGATATTGTTTGACAATGATACCAGCAATTATCGTGACTAGACCGACTCCGGCAGTGTATGGGTTGATCTCTTTGATATGAACGCTGAAATTGTAAATCGAGTCTTGAAAATGAACCGCTCTTGGATAGCTCAATCCAAAAAAATGTTTTAACTGGCTGGCAATAATCAGCAGGGCCGCGCCGGCGGTGAAACCAACAACAACCGAATGGGATATGAAATTGACCAGTGAGCCGAAGCGAACCAACCCAAGACTGAGTTGAATCAGACCGACCATTAGTGTCAAGGTGAGCGCCAATTGAACATATTCGGAACTGCCGGGAGGGGCATGCAGACTTAGAGATGAATACAGGACAATTGAAGCTGCGGTCGTTGGCCCGGAAACTAGAAGCCAGGATGAACCGAACAAGGCTGCTATGATTGCCGGGATCATTCCCGTGTATAAACCAAATTCTGCGGGCATTCCGGCAATTGTAGCAAAAGCGACCCCCTGTGGAAGTGCAACGATTGCCCCCGTGAGTCCGGCAACCAGATCTGCCCGGACTGTACGCCTGGAGATTACGGGCCACCATAACAAGAATGGCAGAAACTGGTATTTCCGCTCAGGATTTCCGGCATTTTGACTGCCGACGGCATCTTGTTTCATGATGTTTCTCACAGGTTGACTTGTCCGAGCACTTTGGTTAATCAAGGTGCTCAAATTCTATAAAGCAACTGTGGGTGATTTCGATAAAAAATTCAAGAAGGTTTAACCCAGGTAAAAGGCACCACACAGTAAATGGCGTCTACAGGCTGCAACCATCTTCTTTCGTTGAATGATACGGTTTTGCATATCCTGCCGCTGCCGCTACGGAGTTATCAGCCAGGCAGACACCATTCTTGCCTTTGCCAATTTGTGGGAAGCCGGAAGCAGACAGGAGATTTCTATTAATCTCATGTGATATAGGCCGGTTACACCATCAGCTATCATGGAATGCCTTTTCATCCAGCTCAAGCTCTGTGACAGGATCCAGGTGTACCCATGGTTCAAGCTCGGCATGTCACCGGTATGATAGCCGACAGCTGGAAAGGCGTCTTTGTAAAATAAATCCTTTTCTACCTCTGCACCATGTACTATTGACAAATGTAACTAAACACTCTCCACAGCCGTCGCTATAACAGGGACGGAAAGAAAGCTTTCCGGCAACAGGTTCCGCACTCAGCCAATTGCCTTTAGCAGACAGCGGCAAGACAGGAGCCACGCCGCTGTCGAAACCTAGAGCTAATGCGCAAAACTCAAGAGCAGCCACAGGTAAGCGGCAAGCAGCGCCGCAACCCACATCACCATATTGCCGGTGGGGCGCAGGCGGTAGAGTTTGCCGCCGGGGTAGTAGAGCTTGGCCAGATATGAAAACAGGCCGTTGAGCCGACTCATGAAGACAGCGCGAGCCGTCGCATCTGTCCGCCACAGCCACTTCATAATCGAACGAAGCAGACCGGGTAAAAAGCGCCGGTAGATCCATTCGACGTCGAGATTCACGGAGCGCAGCTCCGGAGGGTATAAACCGCGAAGATTTAACCAGACAAACGCTAAAGCCGAAAAAAGCAGCAGCTGCAGTTGGGCAAGAACGTGGCTGGTGTCATAAGGCTGATAGCCGGTGTCGAAAGGGAGAAGATTGTATAACCAGTTCGGGCGGATGCCGATGACCAGACAAAGAATGGCGGCAATGGACATGGCTACCAGCATGTTGCGCGGCGGTTCCGTAGTCCGGATGCCCGTGTCGTGAGCAAAAAACGCAAAATAGGGTATTTTAATCCCGGCATGGTGAAAAACCCCCGCCGAGGCAAACAGCAACATCAACCAGACATAGTGATGCCCCTCATACAGAGCTGCCGACATCACCATCGATTTACTGACAAAACCGCTGAATAAGGGAAAGGCCGAGATCGATGCGGCACCAATGATACAGAGGATAGCCGTTTTCGGCATACTTTTATAGAGACCGCCAAGTTCGGAGCCGTTCATCCGGCCGGTCATATGGAGTACCGCTCCCATCGACATAAACAACAGACTTTTATAGATGATATGTGCGAAGGCATGGGATACCGCACCATTGACAGCCAGAGTTGTACCGATGCCAATCCCGCAGACCATGAATCCAAGCTGGTTGATCAGGCTATACGTCAATACCCTCCGCAGGTCGTTTTCGATAACAGCATAAAATATAGGGAAGATGGCCATGATTGCGCCGATGACGATGAGGATCTCGGTACCGGGATATCCACGGGCGAGGGTGTAGATAGCCGTTTTTGTGGTAAATGCGCTGAGAAAGACCGCCCCTGTCGGGGTGGATTCGGGATACGCTTCTGTTGCCCAGTTATGCAGCAGCGGGAAACAGGCCTTCAACCCGAAAGCAAGAAAAATCATCCAGCCACCAACCCCTTCTTCAAGACCGATAAAGTCAAAAGCCAGTGATCCGGTGCTGTTTACATGGTAAATAACCCCGGCAAGAAGAACTACCCCGGAGAGAACCTGGATGATCAGATAGCGCATTCCGGCCTGATAGGACCGCTCGGTTCGGCTGGCCCAGACGAGAAACACTGAAGTGAGGGCGAGAAGTTCCCAGAAAACGAAGAGGGTAAGCAGGTCTCCGGCAAAGACCGCACCCAGTGCACTGCCGGCATAGAGCATTGCGGCAACCTGTTGCATGGTATCACGCACATGAAGGGAGTAGATCATTCCCATCAGAGCTGCAATATGAAACACATAACCAAACATCAGGCTGAGTTTATCAACCCGGTACGGGATCAATTCATATTCGAAGAAGTGAAGGCTGAGGTGAATACCATCTCCTAGCAGCCAGAGGTGAATTCCGCTGGCTATGATCGTCGCCAGCATCAGAGCTCCGCGAAATGTTCCTCTGGTGAACAGGGCGATTATCCCGCCAATAAAAAAGGGAAGAAAAGCAGGGATCTCAGTGGCCCACATTATTGCCTCCCTGGTGATCTTCGACCTCATCCACCGATTCGTTCCGATGATAATACTCTTCCTCACGCATCAGGACGGATCGCATCCACGTGGAGACGAGCACTAACGCGACGCAACCGACAAAACCGTAGACGGCATAAAAACCGAGGAGCCCCTCCCAGGGATGGAGCGTGTGGCGATGTATAATAAAATCCAGCAGGAGCAGGAGCGCACAGCTGAAATAGAGCGAGTACAGCACTATTGCAACATTCCGTGGTTTATCGAAGAAATAATTCTTTTTATCCGCCATAAGGTATCCCCGCTGTCTTCAGAAAAGTTACGGCAAGTTCATACAACGGCTGAGTATAGAAAAACAGAACAATACAGCCGACTGCAGTCACCGAAAGAGCAAGCAGTGCCGGCAGCGGAGCCTCCTTTATTGTAACGGAGCCATGATCATCGCTTTCATGATCAACCCAGAATGCCCTGACCGGAATCGGTAACAGGTAGGCGATATTGAGAAGGGAGCTGAGCATCAGGATCATCATCAAAATCCATTTATCCGTCTCGATGGCACCGATCATCAGGTACCATTTGCTCCAGGTCCCTCCGGTAGGAGGCAGACCGATGATGCTGAGGCTGCCAACAAGAAATGCCGTCATGGTTATCGGCATGCGGTACCCGAGTCCACGCATCTGCGAGACTTCCGTCTTGTGCGAGGCGACCATGATGGCCCCGGCACAGAAAAACAGCGTGATCTTACCAAAGGCGTGCATGGCGATATGCATTGCTGCGCCGAGCGCCCCTGCTCCGGTGGCAAGCAGTGCTCCGATGGTAATATAACCCAGCTGGCTCACCGTGGAGTAAGCCAGTCTGGCTTTCAGGTTATCCTGCCGCATTGCCACCAGCGAGGCAAGAACAACGGTTGCACCGGCCAGGTAGAGAAGCATATCGGTAGTCGGCAGTGTTGCCAGGAGGTCGATACCAAAGATGTAGACACAGATTTTCAAGACCGAAAAAACCCCTGCCTTGACAACCGCCACGGCATGGAGAAGCGCACTGACCGGAGTCGGTGCCACCATCGCCGAGGGCAGCCAGCGGTGAAAAGGCATGATAGCGGCCTTGCCGACCCCGAAAATAAACAGCGGCAGCAGCACAACGGCGGCAGCAGCCGAATACTGATCAAAAATGCCGCCGGCCCGGAAATCGAGCGTTCCGGTAACATGCCAGGTACCGATCAGAGCCATCAGCAGAAACAGGATCGAGGTCGTCAGTAAAACGCCCAGGTAGACGCGGCCGCCTCTTTTAGCCTTGATCGTTCCCGAGTGCGTGACAAGCGGATACGTGGACAGGGTTAGGATCTCATAGAAAATAAACAAGGTGAAGAGATCGGCCGCATAGGCGATACCCATGACGGATGATATGGCGATGGCAAAGCAGGCATAGAATCTGGTCTGGTTTGTTTCTCCATGTCCCCGCATGTAGCCGATGGAATAAATGCTGGTGACGAGCCACAGATAAGCTGCAACCAGGGAGAAAAGCATACCCAGCGGCTCGATTCTAAAAGCAATGGCCAGACCGCCGAAGAGTTCGGGCCCGACCGCCGCAATGCTCACACCGCTGCCGGTCAGTTTATAGAGACTGGAGACAAGATAGATGAGCACCAGGCTGGCTGCAATGGTCGAACCTTCGCGTACGTTTGGATAATGCCTGGCACCAATAATGGCAAAAACCGCACCGAGCGGTACGAGCATTGTCAAAATCAACATCAATTCCGGAGACCACTGAGTCACACTATCACCTTATCTATAGACCAAACAGGCTTTGCGCCGCCAGATTGCTCACCCCGAGGGTGAGATCGGTGTCAATGCCGAAATAGATATTTGCCAGTACGAGAAGCCAGATCGGTATCAACTGGGTCAGCGGGGCCTCTTCGATATTATCCATGATAATCCGGGGGGGGGTAAAATAGATCCATTCGATAATCCGCCACACGTAGATCACCGCCAGCAGTGAGCTGATCAGGACCAGGAAGGCTACCGGCCACCAGCCTCTTTCGAGCAGTGCCGCAACCAGGTACCACTTGCTGACAAAACCAACCGTCAACGGCACACCGATCAGACTCAATCCACCGGCAACGATCGCCGCCATAGTCAACGGCATTCTGCGGCCAAGACCGGCAAAGTGATAGAGCTGGGAGCTGCCGATACGATAGACCACCGCACCGATTGCCAGAAAAATCGCGGCCTTCATCAGGGCATGGTTGAACAGGTGCAGCAGTGTTGCGGTAAGACCGAGCTTTGTCCCTATTGCCAGCCCCAGAATCATGTAGCCGATCTGAGCCACACTCGAATAGGCAAACAGCCGCTTAATATTGAGCTGATAGATGGCGGCAACGGACGCTGCAAAAATTCCGGCAAGGCCGAGAACCAGAAATATACGTCCAAGCGGCAACGACACACCGACAAAGCTCACACCGAATACGGTGAACACATAGCGGATCAGTACATAAACCGCGACTTTCGTGGACGTTGCCGCCAGAAAGGCAGTAGCCACCGACGGGGCCCAGGCATAGGCATTGGGCAGCCAGAGGTGAAGCGGAAACAGGGCAAGTTTCAGGCAGACGCCGACGATAAAAAAGCCAAAAGCACAGAGGACCGTCCTCGAATTGCTGACAGCGGGCAGCCTCTCAGCCAGGTCGTACATGTTGAGGGTACCGGTCATCATATACATCATGCCGACACCGATAATGATAAAGGTTGCACCGATGGTGCCCATGATCAGGTATTGATAGGAGGCGGTCAGAGCCCTGCGGTCCGTTCCCAGGGCGATCAACGTGTAAGAAGAAAGCGCCGAAATCTCCAGAAAGACAAAGAGATTGAAGGTGTCGGCTGTTGCCAGGATACCGAGAAGGCCGGTGAGACAGAGGAGGTAAGCGACATAAAAGAAAACGTGACGGTTTTCCGGCAACTCCTTTTCAATACTTGTCTGGGCGGCAATCAGTACGATCGTGCTCATCAGGGATACCAGCAGCAGGAGATAGCCGTTGAGCAGGTCTATCCGGTACTCGATCCCCCAGGGAGGTTCCCAGCCGCCGAGCCAGTACTCGATTGGACCGGTGGCTATCACCTGGCTCAGCAGCATGCAGCTGACAAGAAATGCCGCCAGGCTTGCCAGAATTGCAAACAACCCGACCAGCCGCGGAATTCTCAGAAATAGGCAGAGCGGGGCAGCCAGCAGGGGTATAATCACCTGCAGTATCGGAAAATGGGAAATCACTCGTTCAGGTCCTGATCGTATAGATTCTCGAACTGCCGGATGCCATATGCCTCAAGTGAGCATTCAAGCTGGTCAAGGGAATCCTGGGCCTGGATATCACTCTCTTCGATTGAACCATAGGCCTCCTGAATCCTGACAACAAGCGATAAACCAAGCGCGGTCGTGGCTATACCGACCACGATAGCGGTCAGAATCAGGACATGGGGCAGCGGATTTGAATAGAGGTGCCACTTCTCATCAAGAATCGGCGCAGTGCCGCCCGCAATTTTTCCTATACTGATGTAGAAAAAAAACACCGACGTCTGGAAGATACCGAGACCAATCAGTTTTTTGATCAGGTTTTCGTGAGCAATAACGATATAGAATCCGATCATCATCAACAGGACAACGATCCAGTAGTTGTAAAGACCGAGAATATTCATTCTTTGTACTTATGTTTTACCGTTCGCCAGGTAAATTTAAAGAAGATTACGATCATCACCGAGGCAACGGTAATGCCGACACCAAGCTCAACCAGTAGTATGCCGAGGTGCTGTCCATGTACCGGATCATGCCTCAGGACATTATAATCGAGAAAATTACCGCCAAGGAGCATGCAGACAACACCAACCCCTGCATAAAGGAGCACACCGGCGGCTGTCACCAGTTCCATGGTCTTTCTTTTAAACAGCCGCTGGGAATTTCCAAGACCGAAGAGCATCGTGTACAAAATAATTCCCGCAGCAAAGATGACACCCGCCTGGAATCCTCCTCCGGGTCCATAATCACCATGAAACTGTACATAAAGGGCAAACAGCAGAATGAGCGGCAGCATCATTTTTGCGACAACACGCAGAATAATCTGCTGCTGCATATCCGCAGGCACTTTCTTGTAGGACTCCTCTTTTGTCTGTCTCGAAACCAACAGGAGCGACATCACTCCGATACCTGCGGTAAAAACGACGAGTGTCTCTCCCAGCGTGTCATAGCCGCGGTAGCTGGCCAGCACCGACGTGACGATATTGGGGATACCGATCTCTGCCATCGAGTCGTTGATGTAACGGGGGGCTACGTGAAGGTGTGCCGGCGCATCGGCCATGCCGAAATACGGCATATCCAGCGTACCGTAGATCAGAAGAGCACCGGTCACCAGTACAACACCCAGGGCCAGCCCCGGCTTGTAGCGCGATTTATTTTCGAACCTGCCGACAAGTTTCAGGGATGCCAGCATCAACAGCGTCGAGATACCGGCGCCGACTGCCGCCTCGGTAAAGGCAACGTCTACCGCATCAAGGTCAAGAAACAGGCTGGCGGAAAGCAGGCTGTAAATACCGGAGAGCATGACCACGGCAAGCAGATCCCGCATCCTCAGCACAGCAACCGCCGTTATCGCCAGGAAACCAAGAAGAACTATGTCAATGAGGGTTTCTATGTTTTTTCTCCTGAGGATGATTCTTTCTTGTCATTTTCATATGGTTCAAGCCCGCTATTCAGCGCTGCCTTGGCCATCGCATGGCTGGCTGTCGTCCCTGCAAGAAGTGAAAAGATCAGGATCATGATCAGTTTAGCCGTTACAATTCCCCATTCTGCCTGGAGCATTAATCCTACCAGAATCAGACCGGCCCCCAGGGTGTCGGTAAGGCTTGCAGAATGGACCCGCGTAAAGAAATCGGGAAAGCGGAGCAGCCCGACACCTCCGGTAAGGCAGAAGAAACTGCCCATTACCAGGAAAAACCAGCTGATAATATCCAGTAGTATATCCATCAGTTTTCTTCTCCAGCGGCTTTGTTGCCGGAATATTCAAAAAACCTCAGCACCCCGATGATACTGATGAAATTTATCAGCGCGTAGACAATGGCGATATCGAGAAAATCCGGTCGACCGGCAATAAAATCGATGACGGCAAGCAGCAGTACCGTCTTGGTCCCGATATTGTTTACCGCCAGGATCCGGTCATACAATGTCGGCCCCATGAATGCCCTGGCAAGCGCAAAGGACATGACCGTCAGCAGCGTTATCGCGGTGAGCGCAAACATCAGCCTTCCACCCTGCAGACCCGTTGATTCATCTCCCCGGTCATCAGGTCCGCTGCCGATTCATCGGTCAGGGCATGGACCGTGATCTCACTGCCGTCAAGGTCAATACTCACGGTTCCCGGGGTAAGCGTTATCGAATTGGCATAGATAACCTTGCCAAGGTCCGTTTTCTGGTCGGCGGTAATTTTTATAACACGAGGATTGATCGTCTCGTTGCCTTTCCAGACACAGGCGGCAACAGCAATATTTGCAACGACAACCTCCTTGACCAGCCACACCAGATAGCCCGGAAAGGTGAAGGTGAGTGCCAGGGGTTGAGATTCACCGTCGATGACATCCATGCGCTTGCAGAGGATGGAAACAAAAAGAACCGACACCACCATGAAAAAAAGCAGCAGCGGTGTATAGTGACCCGAATTTATCAGCCAGAAAACTGAGAGCAGTATCGATAAGGCAAGCGTGTGCAGCATCCAGCCTCCAGTTATTTATTGTACTATAATTTCAAGTATTTAATCAAAAAAAGGAAACGCTTATTATATTCCCTACCCCACACAGAAAACATTTTCTACCATCTCTAATATAATGATGTCAAGAATAACTGAATTTGATGAGCGAGTTTGTTACCTGCTTAACAGTGCCTCACACGACAGCTTAACAGCCATGTTTGCTCAGGAAATCCTTGACCATTTCCTCCATGATATCAGTACGTTCTCTGTCATTCTCATTAACCAGCAGCCAGGAGCACCGCTGCCAGGCTCTGGCCAGTTCATCGGGAACGAAAATTTTCAGTTCAGTGAGGTTGCCGCTTTTTTCTTCAGACAAGCACTGGCCATCTCTATTCATCGGATACTCCGTGGCGGCGGTGGTAGGCAACCGCATCCCTGTAGCTGATCAGTGTGCCACCGAAAATATCAAGAGCGCTGCCAATTGTTGCATCCAGCCGCCCCTTCCCGAGAGTTCTGATACAGTCAAGATCACCAATGGTGCTGATTCCACCGGCATAGGTTGTCGGTATCCTCACCAGTCGGCCCAGCAGTTCGACAAGTTCTTTTTCCACGCCCGCACACCTGCCTTCCACATCAGCTCCGTGCACCAGGAATTCATCGCAATAACCGGCAAGTCCTGTCAGGGTGGATTCACAAATTTTTTCTTTGGTAAAATTCTGCCAGCGGTCGGTGACAATGAAGTACTCATCTCCCCGGCGACGGCAGCTGAGATCAAGCACCAGCCTTTTGCTGCCTGTTTCGGCCGCTAAACGTGCCAGGCGTCGCTCGTCTATCCTGCCGTCCCGGAACACCCAGGAGGTAACAATCACATGCGACGCACCGCGTTCCAGCCACAGGGCGGCATTTTCCACGGTAATACCGCCCCCGACCTGCATGCCTCCCGGCCAGGCCTTCAGTGCGGCCATTGCCGCATTTTCATTGCCCGGACCAAGCATGATTATGTGCCCACCGGTCAGGTTGTCCCGGCGGTAGAGCTCGGCAAACCAGGACGCTGAACGGTCGGCGATGAAATTCGTTTTCAGATGGACGGGGTCTTTATCGACCAGCGTTGAACCGACAATCTGTTTCACCATGCCGTCATGGAGATCAATGCAGGGACGAAATCTCATAAAAACTCCCTAAAAAAAAAAGCGGGCTCCCGTAATGGGTCAGCCCGCTTCATATTCACATTCCTCGCTACAAGCGGGCCGTGTCTATCTGCTCATTATCAAGATTTTTTAATCAGCATTGAAGATGGATCCAGCATCAGGGTCGTGCCCGGCTCAACTTCGGTAAAGGCACACTTGAGGATGTCCAGCTTCATCAGCTCATCTTCCGGTTTGATCAGCAGAACGACATCAAAAAGGTCATCGATGGCATGACAGGGAGCCGGCACGCCGCCGGCACTGACCCTGTCATCGTTGCGATGCCTGACAGCTGAGAACCAGATTACGGAAATACCGAGAGCCGCCATCAACTGCTTGAGCTCCTCCATTGCCAGACGGCCATTGCCGTCGAAATCATAGCCATCGACAACCAGACAGTTCGGCTTGAAAATATCCTGCTGGATCAAATCCTTCAGCCGCTCTTCAAGCACGGCACGACTGAACACGTTTTCCTTGAAAGTCATGATCATCCGATTCTTGCCGACCTCGGCCAGATCTTCACCGGAGAGGCCCTTGACAATGAGTGACAGTATATCGTCGTAACGATCACGGGTTTTTTCAATGGATTCTCCGATTGCGACATGTATCACCTTGTTGCCGCGCATCATTGAGTCAATTGCTATCTGGACAAGGATTGCAGTTTTGCCAAGTCCGGCTCTGGCCATAACCAGTCCCAGGCTCTGTTTCCCCTCCTCTGCCTTTCTGTCAAGCCCCAGTACCCGCAGGGGATTGCTTGCAATCAGATCTTCTTTTTCCATGGCAGTTAACCTCTTATTCTCAAATTTTAGTGCTGCCTGTGCAGCCGGAAATAATTGCTCTGTAAGAATTATTTCCTCTCTATATCTTCGCCTGACATGAAATCAGTCGTTTTTCTTTTCATCCTGGTATTTCTTTATGAGCTCATCACTGACGCTCTTCGGCACCTGTCTGAACGTTGCGAACTCCATGGTAAATTCAGCTTTACCCTGGGTAAGTGAGCGCAGAGTGGTCGAGTAACCGAACATTTCAGAGAGCGGGACCTCCGCTTCGACAACGGTATAGTTACCCTCTTCCACCGTACCGATAATCATGCCGCGCCTCTGGTTCAAACTGCCCATGACCGCCCCCTGGAATTCAGACGGGCCTTCAACCGCAACTTTCATGATCGGTTCCATGATGACCGGCCTGGCTTTCAGGTATCCTTCCTTGAAGGCGCCGATTGCAGCAAGCTGGAAGGCCACATCGGATGAATCCACCGAGTGAGCGGCTCCGTCATTGATGACACAGCGGACACCGGTGATCGCGGCACCGCAGAGAGACCCTTTGACAAGGCTTTTCTGAAAACCTTTGTCGCAGGAGGCAATGAACTCGCGAGGAATAACTCCTCCGACAATACTATCGACAAATTCGTACTCTCCCTCTTCAAGCGGCTCAAGGTACCCGGCCACCCGGCCGAACTGTCCTGACCCGCCGGTCTGCTTTTTGTGAATGTAGTTAAAATCAGCCCGGTTGGTGATTGTTTCGCGGTAGGCCACCTGCGGAGCGCCGACCTGAACAGTGGCACTGTATTCACGCTTCATGCGTTCAATATAGACATCAAGGTGAAGCTCGCCCATACCGGAAATAATGGTTTCACCGGTCTCGTGATCAACATAGGTCCTGAATGTCGGATCTTCTTTGGTGAATCGGTTCAGGGCCTTGGACATGTTGGTCTGGGCCTTGTTGTCAACGGGCAGTACCGCAAGCGATATGACCGGTTCCGGGATGTGCATTGAACTCATCGACACAGACATGTTACCCGCCGTAAAGGTATCCCCGGAGGCACAATCAATACCGAACAGGGCGACGATATCTCCGGGCCCGCAGGAATCGATCTCTTCCATCTCGTCCGAGTGCATGCGCACCAGGCGGCCTATTTTCACTTTTTTACCGGTTCTGCTGTTAAAAACGGTATCACCCTTTTTCAGGACACCCTGGTATGTGCGCACATAGGTCAGCTGACCGTAACGTCCGTCTTCAAGTTTGAAAGCGAGCATGATCAGCGGGTCTTCAGGGCTGTTTGATACCGGAAATTCCTCTTCGTTTTTCTCCAGATCAAGCGCATTGTTGACTACGTCGGTCGGGCAGGGAAGATATGCCGAAACAGCATTCAGCAGTGTCTGTATTCCCTTGTTCTTGTATGCTGAACCGATAAATACCGGGGTAAACTCCAAGGCCAGAGTTCCCTTGCGAACCGCGCTGTAGATCAGATCGGTGTCAATATCCCCGCCTTCAAGCACCGCTTCCATCAGTTCCTCGGAGAACATGGAAACCTCCTCAAGCAACTGCTCGCGGTGCCTCGCAGCATCCGCACGCATGGTCTCGGGAATTTCCTCATAGCGGAGGATCTCCCCGTTTTCACCATCAAAGTAGACGGCCTGCATTGTCACCAGATCAACAATACCCTTGAGATCGCTTTCCAACCCGATAGGCAGCTGCATCATGTGGGCGTTGAGTTCCAGCTTATCCCGCAACTGTGCGGTGACCCTGCCGGGATTGGCGCCGGTTCGGTCACATTTGTTGATAAAAGCGATACGTGGCACGCGATAGCGCGTCATCTGCCGATTGACGGTAATTGACTGCGACTGCACACCACCGACCGAACAGAGAATGAGGACTGCCCCGTCAAGCACCCGCAGCGCCCGCTCAACCTCAATGGTGAAGTCCACATGACCAGGGGTATCAATGATATTTATATTGATATCCTTCCATGAGCAGTAGGTCGCGGCCGACTGGATGGTAATGCCGCGCTCCTTCTCCAGTTCCATCGAATCCATTTTCGCCCCGACTCCGTCCTTGCCGCGCACTTCATGAATGGCATGGATCCTGTTGGTATAAAACAGAATACGTTCTGTCAGGGTCGTTTTTCCGGAATCAATGTGGGCACTGATACCGATATTACGTACTTTTGCTAAATCTTTGTTCATGGCTTCTATCCTCTACCATTAGCTGCAAACCGGGTCTGAACCGGTCCCCGACTGCGCTGACGCACCAGGGAAAAATAAAAAAAAGTAAGGAGCTGCAGAGTCCTGCAGCTCCTTACTTAACTACCGTGACGCTGACCGACGCTGCCTCCGGGAGCGGAGAAAGGCCGGTAAACATCAGAAATTAAACTGTTTAATCAAAAAAAAACCTGTAACAAACAATTAAACTAGAAAAACGTATAGAATTTAACAACTATTATCTGTTTTGTAAATGCTTTTCTGCAATTACCCAAAACAGCACCATTTAAGCCTGGACCGGGTCAATCGGCAGATACTTGGTAAGCGGGCAGTCATTGCATCCTCCTTCCGGCAAATCCGTGTCGTTATGAATAATATCAATAATCGCCGCTGTAGCGGCGCGACTGTCTGCAAAAATGTGCTCCGAACCGACCTCGTCCCAGAGTCCGGTCCGCTCCATAACGCTGATTACCTGCCCTTTTATTCCGCACATGGCAAACCCCAACCCGGCACTGCGCACCCGTTTGACAAGCATGGCAAGCGCTTCCTCTCCGGAAGCATCCATATCGTTAATGCCTCTGGCATCAAGGATAATGTAGCGCAGGTCAGGTTTGTTGGTACGGAATTTAAGAACCTGCTCGTCCAGGTAGCTGGCGTTGGCAAAAAACAGGGCACCGTCAAAGCGTACAATTGAAACGTGCCTGCAGCCCTTCAAACGGTAATATTCAGAGCTTTTCAGAACCTTTTCTTCATTCATCGAGAGGCTGGCAACAACCGGTCTCATGGATTTGTAGAGGAAAATCGTCATCGACAGAAACACACCGACCATGATTCCCTTGTCGAGATGGGGTGCAAAATAGAGCGTCACCAGAAAACTGAATATCGATATTGCACCGTCATACCATTGGGCTTTCCAGGCATGCACAAAGCCGTGGATATTGACCAGACCGATAACTGCCATCATGATGACGGCAGCAAGAACCGCCTGGGGCAGGTGATACAGCAACGGAGTAAAAAAGAGCAGCGTTATGACGACCATAATCGATGTGACAACAGATGAGACACCGGAGACAGCACCCGCCTGCAGGTTGACAGCTGAACGGGAAAAAGAACCGGAAACGGCATAGCTTGAACCGATTGAGCCGAAGATGTTTGCCAACCCCTGGCCGATCAACTCCTGATTCGGGTCAAGCTTCTGGCCGGTCTGGGCAGCCATCGCCTTGGCGATGGCAATGGCTTCCATAAACCCGAGCAGCGAGATGATAATTGCGGTCGGCAGCAGTTTCAAGAATGTCTTCATAGTCAGTTCAGGCATCCGCAGCGTCGGCAGTCCTTCCGGAATCTTGCCGACGATTGCCCCGCCGCCGGTTATTTTCAGCCTGTCCGGTTCGAGAACGCCATTACCAATCGACAGGCGCCAGGTACTGCCTTGAGTTTCCGCTCCTGCAGGGACATCACCCTTTTTATAGAAAACGAGCTCGCCTGCCTCTTCAACCGCAGCAAACTTCATGGAGCGAATCGCTGTCCGGAGATCACTTGAGTGCTGCTTTGCCTCATTGAGTTGCAGCGTCAGCACATCCACCCGGCTCTGCAGCGTGATCAACTCAATAGAACTGCCGGCATGCGTTTCCTTGCTGCGGGCGATTTCCTCGTCAACCAGCGACCCGAGTCCTGCACGCTCGGTTCCGATCCTGTCAATCTCTTCGACCGAGTGATTGAATGCCGCCAGTTTTTCCTGAACCCCCGGCACCTTGACGGCTGACACATCAACATACTCGTCCTTGTTAAAACCCGTGAAATAGGAAAGAAGCGTGGTGATGGCAACGGCGATCAAGACATTGGGAATGCGGGGATTGATTTTTCTCAGGGTGACCATTATCACCACCGCCCCGACACCATAAAAAAGCGTGGGGACGTGGGTGTAGTTAAAAGCCGCCTGTGCTACCCTGATCAGTGTTTCGTAATGGTGCTCAGCGTTATCGACATAGACACCGAAGAATTTCGAAAACTGTGAGGAGGCAATGATAATCGCTGCGGCATTGGTAAAGCCGTTGACAACAGGATGGGAAAGAAAATTGACGACAAGGCCGAGCCGCAGCACACCCAGGGAAAACTGGAAGATACCGACGACCAGGGCCAAGACGATTGAATAGGCAATAAACTCGGCCGACCCGGCAGTTGCCAGCGGCTGCAGCGAGGCAGCCGACATCAGCGAAACAACAGCTACCGGCCCCGTTGCCAGTTGGCGGCTGGACCCGAAAAGTGCAGCCACCATGGGCGGCAGAAAGGCTGCATACAGACCGTAATAAGCCGGCAGTCCGGCGAGTTGAGCATAGGCCATCGACTGGGGAATAAGAACGAGGGCTACGGTAATCCCAGCCAGCAGGTCAATTCTGAATTTCCCGAAACCATACTCTTTAAACCATTCAAGAAATGGTAGTACCTTGTAAATCATTGCCAATACCTTTGTTAAATCTGTTTATCTTTTGCCGACGGCAGGATTGATACTTTACCCGTGTGCAGGTCGTAATATGCCGGAACAACTCTGGTCTTGCCATGCTGAACCAGATCGGCAATAATCGGCTCCGAATCGGCGATCTTCAGGGCCATCTGCCTGGCGAGTTCCCTGGCGGTATTGTTCACCAGATCCCCCTCGTCATTTTTGACGATCTTTATCGCCGCCTGGATGGGGGGCACAAATGTTGACATGTGACCATCAAGCTTCACATCACTTGCTACCGCACCGATGGCTCCGCAGCAGGAGTGACCGAGAACGATAATAAGCGGGGTGTGCAGGTGTAAAGCGGCATACTCGATACTTCCAAGGGTGTGGTCCCCGATGATATTTCCGGCGACACGGACAACAAAGATATCACCGATTCCCTGGTCAAAGATATCGACCGGCGGTACCCTCGAGTCGGCACAGGCCAGGACGACGGCAATAGGGTCCTGCCCGGAAGCCACTCCCTGCCTGCTCTCCTCACAGTGATTGGGATGCAGCAGGTTTCCCGAAACAAATCGTCTGTTTCCCTCGAGAAGGGTCTGTAATGCTTCTTCGGCCGAGGGGCGCTGCCTGGTAGTTTGTCCCATACTTCAGTCTCCTCTTATCATTTAAAACAAAAGATTACTCAATGGCTCAAGAACGCAGAGCATGCAACCTTTCACCATAACAAAAAGTGAATACTCATTCATTTTGTGGAAATGCAATAATCAACGATTTTTCAGGCAGAAAGTCAAGATTAAAGTGACATCTGGCAAACATCTGCGACATAACTTCCGGCAATTGAAGGAATCATAGCGCTCGACAAACTCAATCAATGACCTTATTACTAGTGCAAAAACCTGTCGGTCACAAAAGGATGAGCCATGAGAAACTTTTTTTACTCACGATCAATGCTGGTCATTCTCATATTTCTGTTAATGCTCGTGTTCTTCCTCCCTGACTTTATTGGCCCGATACCTTCATTGCTTATCGGTGCATTGGTCATCGGCCTGTCATTCTTCGTCTATAACAAATGGTGCGGGCTCTCTTCTGAAAACGGCAGCGATGACGACTGAACAGGAGCAGAAACATGAGCACCGGGTACGGCAAACAAGCTGACAGGAAAACCATTTCTGCCGTAACCGCCAGATTTTTTACAACTATTAATGGAGGACTGAAATGATAGAGCTGTTGCGCCGGAGAAGGTCAATCCGCAGATTCAAGCAAACACCGGTAAAAAAAGAGAGCATTGACACTCTTGTCGAGGCCATGCTGCGTTCACCCTCGTCACGGGGCTTGAACCCGTGGCATTTCGTTGTTGTCGACGACGGGGAGACAATCGCAAGACTCTCCGATTCAAAAGCCCATGGTTCAGGTTTTCTGAAAAGCGCACCGCTGGCCATTGTCGTTTGTGCGGACCCTGAAATATCTGATGTCTGGGTGGAGGATGCTTCAATTGCCGCACTGATCCTGCACCTTGCCGCCACCGACCTGGGTCTCGGCAGCTGCTGGATACAGATACGCCTCAGGGATCACGGAGCCGGCGGGACAGCGGAAGAATATATCAAAAAAGAGCTTGGGCTTGAAAAGAAAATGAGCGTAGAGGCCATCATCGCAATCGGTTATCCCGAAGAACAGAAACCGGGTCACGACCTGTCGACACTGCTGTTTGACCGGGTGTCATACAATCGCTATGGGCGGCAGTAGGAACTGCATGATCCAGGTCAGGAAGACTTGTCCTTGCGCTGCATTTCAGAAATGATTTCAGAGATATCTTTTTTCTTTTTCTGAAAAATCCGGGCAAGCTCATCGGCCACCGGTGGCAGCTCGCCGTTGTTGTGGTATATTTCCAGCAGCTCGTTGAAGTATTTGTAAAAAAACAGGAAAAGATCCTGACTGCACTCCTCTGTGAACTGATTCGTTACCATTTTCTTCAACTTACCATCCTTGTCCATGACCATCTTGGTAATCTGATACGGTTCGATGGCTTTCTGGTAAAGCTTGGTAACATGCTCGACATCATGCGTGCCCTGAAGATCAAAAAACTCCTCCTGGAATATGGCGATCGTTGAATAGGCAAACCGGGTAATTTTATTCTGGTCAAACACTTTCTCGGCTTTGCTCACGGCACTTTCAAAAAACCCCCTGGCGGTAGTGCTGTCACGGGTTATCTGCTCCCTGAGTTCCGAGATGCGCTTCTTGACGATTTTCTCAATACCCTGTTCGCGCTCTCTCAGTTCGGCCTCTTTTTTTTCAAGCTCCCGCTGCTGCTTCAGCAAGGAGATATTGAAATTCTTGAAGGCCAGCTTCATGATGGTGTTGTTGAAATAGTGTTCGAGCTCGCTGTTAATCCTGGCAATTTCTTCAATCTCGGCGACCTGATCCATTTCAAGTTCGCGGATAAACTCACCGTCCAGGTGGTCGGCGACATCTGAAACCCGCTCACGGTCCCTGATCAAGGCCTGGGCGGCCTGCTTTGCTGCTGCCGTGACATTATAGGCAACCATGCCGATGATTTTCTTCAATCTGTCGCTGTCGGAACCAAGATATTTACTGACCGTGTGTGCACCCGGTATCATCTTAAGAGTGTCCATGAATTTCTAATCTGTTAAAAGGAAAACCATCATTATACCACCTGTTCGACTGTGCCGGACAGCAACAATTGCGCCTCACGGCAACCCGGACAGATTCCACACCCTGAAAACTGATTATACACCATCGATAATTGCTCTGTAAAAGAAATCCTTGAAAACAGTGTATCCGGTTTATTCAGCAAAGCCGCAATCAACCATGGCGGTTCACTGCATGGAACGGGAATGCTCATTTTTCCAGATAAGAGTAAAAATCATTCAGCTGAAACGAGCGCTTGAACATTTGATATGTTATTATGTCAGGAATTGTGTAGCAGATGTCCCTGACTGATCCCCTTATATTGTGCAGAAACGCTTGTCAACAGAGGGCTGAGGTATCATGAAGCCGCGTCTTTCGGAGGATTTGATGACAGAAAACAACCGGACTAACGAAACGGCAACCCATCTCAGAATGCGGGACCCTTATCTTGACCGACGAGGAGGTGAGGACAGGCGGGAGCGATACTCGCTTTACTATTTTGACAGTGGCGGCATTGAAAGACGTGTGGCCAAGGAGCGTCGCATTAATTTCGAGCGCAGAAAAGGATATGCCCGTGTCAGTACCTGGGCTTCCGCCTGTCTCGTCCCTCCAGTTTCCCCTGAAGCATAACGGTTCAAGAGTCATGGTATAATAGCGAAATTTCTACTCTATTGTTGACAGATGAACGATGTTATGAGAATAACTGAGGTGGGCATGCAACAGCTGCCGGCCCGTCGGGAATCCATCACCGTGTTTCCAGCCGGATGCTGCCGGGACATACGCACAACAACCATTTTTGAAGGAGGAAGCATTATATGACAGCGGAACTTATCAGTGGAACCGAGATCAGCAAGACCATTCTGGATGAAATTGCACGAGAAGTTGCTGAAATGAAGGAAAAGACAGGACAGGTTCCAGGTCTTGTAACAATTCTGGTCGGAGAAAGCCCGGCCTCCATCAGCTATGTTACTTTGAAAGTCAAAACGGCGCTGAAGCTCGGCTTCAAAGAAGTTCAGGACAACCAGCCCGCCGATATCCCCGAAGCAGATCTGCTGGCCCTGATCGACAAGTACAACAAGGATCCGGAGATTCACGGTATTCTTGTGCAGTTACCATTACCAAAGCATATCGATGACAAAAAAGTTCTCAATGCAATAGACCCTGACAAGGACGTCGATGCCTTTCATCCGGTAAACGTGGGTCGACTCATGATCGGCGGCGAAGCTGTGCGCTTTTTGCCCTGTACCCCGGCCGGTATCCAGGAGCTGATCGTACGCTCCGGCACGGAAACGTCTGGTGCCGAGGTGGTCGTCGTGGGAAGATCAAACATTGTCGGTAAGCCGATAGCAATGATGATGGCGCAGAAAGGGGTCGGGGCCAACAGTACCGTGACAATCGTTCATACCCGCACCAAGGATCTCGCAGCCCATTGCAAACGTGCCGACATACTGATCGTTGCAGCAGGAGTTCCAGACCTGGTAAAACCGGAGTGGATCAAGCCGGGTTCAACGGTGATCGATGTCGGTGTCAACCGTGTCGGCAAGAATGAAAAAACCGGAAAAGCTATCCTCAAAGGTGATGTTGACTTTGAAAAAGCCAGGGAAATCGCCGGTAAGATTACCCCTGTGCCGGGAGGTGTCGGACCGATGACAATCTGTATGCTGATGAAAAACACCCTGCGTTCAGCACAGAAAAGTATATAACCCCTACAGAAAGTGGGCGCTGCTGATTCAGAATGCCCGGAGCAGGACCGGGCATTCTGAACACTAAAAACGCTTTCTGCCAGCGGATGGTCCTGGCAGCGGCCTGATCATTTTTAAAAGTAGGGGTCGACCCTGATCTTCAGCTCCTGCAATGTCTCAATATTTTTCAGCGCATCTTCTATTCGACTGATAATTGCCGCCGACTGTTCCTCTGGCGTCTTGACACTCACCAGTGCTTTGCCGTCGCTGATACTGACACCTGCCGTCGGAAAATCAAAAAGTGCCGCCCTGACTTCAGCGGCCAGCGCCAGATTCTCGATTTTTTTCTGTGTCTCCTGGGTGGGCTGGAAACACTGTTGTCCTGAGGCCTGGACGATCAGGTTCACCGCCTCGTCAACGCCCATTGAGCTCAGATTTATGACCATGTCGTAAAGCGAAGGATCCACGATGTCGATGCCATACAGGACCATTGCCCATTTCTGCCGTTCCTCGTCATCATGTTTCAGCTGTGCTCGCGCCTGATCAAGAGAAATATTTTCACGATCCGCCTCGGCACGTACCCGTTCATCAAGATCAGCCACGATTCTTACTTTCAGCAGATGCTTGATGTCATAGAAAAAAAACTGGCCGGCAATACCGTGATACACATGGTTATCTTTCTTCAAGTGCCGCAGAATAGAGGCGGAAATAAAATTGATGTAGCGCTGTCTGCCAAACGAGTAGCGTTCCAGGATCTGGGTGGCATGCTGAATATTTCTCATCAACTTCAATTCCGGGATATCAAACTCATCACTTGCAGCAAGCAGCAGGTCTCTTGAGATACAGGTGTAACCAAGCTTTTCCGCAACTTTTTCAGCAACCTCTCGTCCTCTGAAATAACTGCCCCGTGAAATACAGATGACTGACATTTTTATCGCTCCTTTCTGCTGCCCGGGACCTGCCGTGCCCAGCAGATCGCTCTTTTTAATACAATTACAGCCTGTTTTTGGGTGTCAATCCTGATGATGGTGCCTATAATAGTAACTATATATCCTGATTCGGCAACGATTAACACCATCTAAAGAACAATGGGAATCTGTAAAAACCATCCGTCCAGAGAAACCTGGCACAACTGCCTGAAACACAATTATTATCTCTGCAGCGAATGTCTGCAGTGTAATGACCCGGAAATCTACTGCACATTCCGATCGTCATGTGTTATTTTTTTTCTTACACTTAAAAAAGGAGATGCGATTGACAGAGAGGACACCGCCCTGCCTCAACAAACATTACAAGGAGAACAGCTATGAGCGACCAACATTGTCCCGGATTCGAGAGTAATAAAGCATTGAGCGCAGTTAAAATCAAGTGCCCTGACTGTGGAAAGGAAATGGAAATCTTCTCGGACGAAATAGATAAAAAGATCAAGTGCCCTGACTGCGGTGCACTGCTTGACCCCCGAAAATGCAGCGTTGAGTAAACTATCAGCCCGTACGGCAACGGGAGGCGACCACCACCCGCTGCCGTGCAGTGGAATCAGTCTACCGTCTCCATCTCGCGCCCACAGCAGAAAGGAACCGGGTCACCTGCTTTAACATTCATATACTTATTGCAGATATCACAGAAATACGTTGCGTCCTCAACTGCTTTCTTCTCAGATGAATAAATGGTAACCCCGCCCTCCAGACCTTCGATATGAAAGCGTGCGAGGCTGTCGTGACCGGGAACAAACTGACCGATCGGCACTAACTTTTTGTTATTTCCGTTACAGTCGATAACAACTTTCCACAACAGATCAAGAGAAGCGGTTTCCTGCACGTTTTCAGGCGTCACTTCCAATACGTTCCCGTCTACTGAGATTTTCATCTGGTTACTCCTTTTCTTGTTGGAAGAAAAATACGTCAAGCCGCACCGGGGCATCGACCAGTGCTCTCAACCCCAAAAAGAGGCTGTCTGCCCCTCTTAATCATGGTGGTGGTGATGGTGATGGTGCTCGTGCCCCTCGCCTGGATCTACCGGACCACCACACGCTTTTAATGCCTCAGCCAATGTTTCGCTGACACTGTCCATCTGCTTGATGGCCTCACCCAGAAAGGCCGCAACAGCATCCTGCCTCTCTGTGTTCATGACGCCCTGCCACTTCGAAAATTCAGCAACATGCCCGCCGTTGTGATCAATCCAGTGCTGGAGCAAAATACGCAGTTTTTCAAGATTATCCATTGCCATTCCTTTTACAGAGCAGAATTTGAACCTTATATTTTCCAGCAATTCTAATCATGTATTTTTTTTCTGCAGAAATACTTTTCCGGCCATGAAATCTATTGACCTGATTGCCATGTCCCGCAGCTCACGTGTACCTTCAAAAAGTGTTGAGACTTTGAGCGTCTCCTTGCCAACCTGAAGTGTTGTTACATCTTCAAGAAGCATTTCCTCTACTCCGTCTTTTTCTACGACGACACTCATCTGACACATGATTAATCCTCTCGTCTCCATGATTTCTTCAAAACGCAGGCTCTGCCTACAACCGGCGCTCTTATGAAAAAGTGAACAGGCCTGCGGCTGAGCCACCCAATCTTTCGACCCGACACTGTTAAATCTAATTCATGCGTGTATTCCAGACAACAGTTTTCTCTTCCAGGAATGTGCTGCAATGAGCCATGTTCCCGGTACATCCCCCCGCACTTGTAGGGCACCGGAGCGGTTTCAAGAAGTTTCACCGGGAGCAGCGCTGCAATTATTCATGGATTCAGATTGGTAAATAAGCTAGATTAATGACCGAGGCTGACAACAATCAGGCCTGAGTGTGGTCTTTCACACCTTCACAAGCGAATGCCGGAGGAGATAACGCATGAACGTTCACAAGATTTATCAGTACGCCCTTCAGAGAGAGAAAGAAGGTTATGCATTTTTCAAGAATAACGCCGACAAGGCATCCCACGCTGCTGCTTCCGAAGTCTTTCAGAAGCTGGCCGATGAGGAGCTGAAACATATTCAGTTCATTAAAACCCTGATGGAGCAACCCGATGAAGACGGGTCGGCAAGCAACGCCGCTCTTGAGGAAGATGACTGGTTCGAGCATCGCGCCAAGGAGGAACTGCTGGACCAGACCCTGATTGAGTCCATGATACCCGACGTCGCCGTTCTGCGGACAGCCTACCTGATCGAGCACGATCTCTCTGAGTTTTATGAAATGGCGGCGGCAAAATCCACCGGCACGGCTCACCAGGCCTTTACCAAACTGGCGCGATGGGAGCGTGGCCATGAGGCGTTTTTCAAGGAACTCCACGACAAGGTCTTTCAGGAATATACGGAAATGCCCTGGGGCGGTTGAAAATCGCCGGAAGGTAACACTGCTGCACAGGTTTTTCCACCAACCGGCTGTGCTGTCTGTTTCTCATCCGGCGGCATGTTACAGGAAATCTTCTGTGCAGCGTCGAGTGAAGAAAAGGGGCCTGACAAAGTGCCACAATGTGCCATCAACACACTGGTATTCTTTCACTTTTCACCTGCCCGCCAAGACGAATACATGCCTGCGAATAATCGACCACAACAATCCCCATCATCATCATTTTTATTAATACAAAACAATATTATAACTCAATTAAGCGGTTTATTTCCCTGGTTATAAAATCTTGCCAAAGACAGATATATGGGATAGATTGCGGAAGCAGAAACATCAGAGCAGCAGCTATTCTTTCCAACTTCGCAGGCGATACCAGAAGAAACGCCAGCCTAACCGAAAGATGTATTCCTATGTTTTCTGATCACTGACGGGCGTATTAATAGTAAAATTTTTTCCCAAGGAAAAATGATCATGGCTGATGGTGCAATAAAGCTTGAAAAAAAATCCCGAAAATCACTTCTCGACGATGTCAAGGCTCTGCTTCCCGAGGGAAACCTCAGCCTCTGCCTCACCTGTGGACTCTGTTCCTCGGGCTGTCCGGCAACAGGCCTTGAGGGCATGGACCCGAGAAAATTTCTGCGCATGCTGGTACTCGGCATGGACGATCAGATATTAAAATCCGACTGGCCGTGGATGTGTACCATGTGTCAGCGCTGTGTCTATGTCTGCCCGATGAAGATAGATATCCCCCAGCTCATCTTCAACGTACGTGGTGCCAGGCCTCGAGATGAGCGACCGAAAGGCATCCGTAACTCCTGCGATGTGGCCGTGGCGAGTGATTCCTGCAGTGCGATGGGAACACCGGTTGAAGATTTCAAGTTTGTTGTCAATGACGTTCTCGAGGAGTACCGGGAAGCCCAGCCCGAATTTGCCGACATGCAGGCCCCCATTGACAAGGTTGGCGCTGAATTTTTTATCAATCAGAATTCACGTGAACCGATGATGGAGCCCGACGAGATGGTTCCGCTCTGGAAAATCCTGCACCTCGCAGGCGTTGACTGGACGTACGGCAGCAGGGCATGGGCTGCAGAAAACTACTGCCTTTTTCTTGCCGATGCCAAAAACTGGGAATACCTGGTCCGCAAGAAGGCGGAAATGGCAACGGAGTTGGGGTGCAAGACCTACCTCAACACCGAGTGAGGACACATCACCTTTGCGGTCCGGGCCGGACTGCAGAAATTCAATATCAAGCACCAGTTTGAAACCAAGAATATATACGAGTTTTATGCCCAGTGGATCAGAGAAGGAAAACTCAAACCAAGTTCCGAGTGGAACAGGGATTTGAAGATAAAATTCACCGTTCAGGACCCCTGCCAGATTGTCCGCAAAAGCTACGGCGACAAGATCGCCGATGATTTCCGCTTTGCCATAGCCCAGGCTGTTGGTGAGGAAAATATTGCCGAGATGTACCCGAACAAATCCAACAATTACTGCTGCGGTGGGGGCGGAGGCTTTCTCCAGTCAGGCTTCAAGGATCAGCGTCTCGAATATGGCAGGCTGAAGGACGAACAGATCAAAACAAGCGGTGCTCAATACTGCATAGCCGGCTGCCATAACTGCCATGCCCAGATTCATGAATTGTCACACCATTACGGCGGCAACTACCAGGTTGTTCACTTCTGGACAATTCTTGCCCTCTCCCTCGGTATTCTGGGACCCAACGAGCGAACGTATCTCGGTGATGACCTGAAAGATGTAAACGTTTTTCACCCGGAGACCGCTTTATACTGAACGGATCTGTGACACTTAAACTCAATTAGGTTTGACTATGCAACTCACAAAACAGCAGATAGACTATTGCATGGAGTGCGGCGTCTGCACCGGCAGCTGTCCGATAAGCCATGAGCGGCCCGGTTTCTCGCCACGGCAGATGATAAAACGGACCCTGGTTGAACCGGATGGCGATATCCTGCAGTCAAATGACCTCTGGGCCTGCCTGAGCTGTTCACGGTGCAGCGACCGCTGTCCGGTGGGCATAGACTTTCCGGAATTTATCCGCAGCTATCGGGAAAAAGCGCTGAAAACCTCCAACCTGCCCAGCAACAGTCATCACGGTGTTTTCCAGACAATCACCGCCATACAGTCCGGGTCACTGCTGCAAAAGCGCAACGGTTGGGCAAAAGAAGCCGGAAAAACACGTGAAACAGGGGAGTTTTTTTATTTTGTCGGCTGCGCGCCGTTTCACAATGCCGTCTTCCACTATCTCGATCTCAACATGATAGACGGCGCCAAAGCAATCCTCACAATCCTCAACAAAATCGGGATAGAACCGGTCGTCAGCAATGATGAACGGTGCTGCGGCCACGACGCCTTCTGGAGCGGCAACCGGGAACTCTTTGAGAAGCTGGCCAGGAAAAACGTTGAGACGATCACAAAATCAGGGGCAAAGACCGTCATTTTCGGTTGCCCGGAAGGATACTCGAACTTCAGGGAAAATTACCCGGAGGTTGTCGGAGATCTGCCCTTTGAGATTGTCCATATTACCGAATTTCTGATAAAAAGACTCGAGGATTCAGACATCAGTTTCAACAAAGACACGGATACGGTGGTAACCTTTCACGACCCCTGCCGACTCGGCAGAAGAACCGGGATGTATGAAGAACCAAGAACCTTGATCAATCTTGTGGCTGACAGCGGTTTCCAGGAAATGGAAAACAACCGGGAAAACGCGGTCTGCTGCGGGACAACCGCCTGGATGGAGTGTTCATCGTGCTCCAAGACCATGCAGACAAAGCGGTTAATGGAAGCGCAGCAGGTCGGTGCCGCAACCCTGCTGACCGCCTGCCCGAAGTGTCAGATTCACCTGACCTGTGCCAAGTCGAATACGGATATCGATATTGAAGTGAAAGATTTGTACAGCTACCTGGCGGAGAAGCTGTAAGATAGTGTAGAAAGAGTGCAGACATGAACGCCACAGCGGCTTATAAATGTCTAACGACTATTGTTCACGTATTGGAGAAAACTGAATGAAATCAGAAAATCCTCAAACAGTGCAGGGCTCGGTCATGGTTATCGGCAGTGGTATCGCCGGCATGCAGGCAGCACTCGACCTGGCGGACTCGGGGTTTTACGTCTACCTGGTTGAAAAATCAGCTTCGATCGGCGGCGTCATGGCCCAGCTGGACAAGACCTTTCCAACCAATGACTGTGCGATGTGAGTTATCTCACCCAAACTGGTCGAGGTCGGCCGGCATCTGAATATTGAGCTTAAAACACTGTGTGAGGTACAATCCATTGGCGGCACCGCCGGGAACTTTGAGGTGGAACTCCTGCAGAGCCCTCGTTATGTGGATATGGACAAATGCATCGCCTGCGGCGAATGCGCTGAGAAATGTCCAAAAAAAGTAACAAACACCTTTGAAGCGGGACTTTCCAAACGTAAAGCCATTTATGTCGACTACCCGCAGGCGGTACCCCTGAAATATGCGATAGACGCAGAGAACTGTATCTACCTGGTAAAGAATGGAAAATGCGGTTTCTGCCAGAAAATCTGCCCGGCTGATGCCATTGATTT
Source organism: Desulfocapsaceae bacterium (assembly GCA_963675545.2). Classification (GTDB taxonomy): domain Bacteria; phylum Desulfobacterota; class Desulfobulbia; order Desulfobulbales; family Desulfocapsaceae; genus MADRE3. The sequence continues at coordinate 3,018,503 of CAXXRX010000002.1, read as the reverse complement.
CACCCAGAAGGAAGAAACGCTCAGGCTCGCGGTGGGCTCTGTTATCGTCGCTCCCGGATTTACCACATTTGACCCTTCCGGACTCGATACCTATCAGTACGGAATCTCTCCAAACGTTATCACCTCGCTGGAAATGGAGCGGATACTCAGCGCCACGGGGCCGTTCCAAGGACATCTGGTCAGACCCTCCGACGGCAAAAAACCGAAAAAAATAGCCTGGCTCCAGTGTGTCGGCTCCAGGGACATCAACAAGTGCGGTAATCAGTACTGTTCATCCGTCTGCTGCATGTATGCGGTAAAAGAGGCGGTTATTGCCAAAGAACACGCCGGATCAGAGCTTGACACTGCCATATTTTTCATGGATATGAGAACCTACGGCAAGGAGTTTGAGAGTTATTACGAGCGTGCCAAAAATCAACAGGGTGTTCGTTTTGTCCGCACCCGTATCCATTCAGTTGTCGAAGACCGTGAAACCGGATCGCTGAACCTGCGCTATGTCGACGAATCCGGCAAACCGGTTGACGAGACCTTTGACATGGTCGTGCTCTCCGTCGGCATGGAAACCCCCGTGGAGCTTGTGGAACTTGCTGAAAAACTCGGTATCGAGCTGAACTCAGACAGATTTGTCAAGACAGACACCTTTTCGCCGGTCAAAACCTCCAGGGAGGGGATTTACGTCTGTGGAGCTTTTCAGGAGCCCAAAGACATCCCCTACTCCGTCATGGAGGCAAGTGCCGCTGCCTGCTGGGCTGAAACCGGCCTGGCACAATCCCGTGGAGCACTCACCCAGACAAAAACCTACCCGCAGGAAAAAGAGATATCAGCAGAAGAGCCGAGAATCGGTGTCTTTGTCTGCAACTGCGGCACCAATATCGGTGGCTTTGTCGATGTGCCGGCGGTCGCCGATATGGCGCGCGGGCTGCCGGGAGTCTGCTACGTTGAGGAAAACCTCTTTACCTGCAGCCAGGACAGCCAGGACAAGATAACCCAGGTCATCAAACGGGAAGGGCTCAACAGGGTTGTGGTTGCCGCCTGCACGCCGAGAACCCACGAGGAACTCTTTCAGGAAACCCTCAAGGATGCCGGCCTTAACAAATACCTGTTTGAAATGGCAAACATTCGCAACCAGTGCTCATGGGTCCATTCCAACGACAAAGAAGCGGCAACGGCCAAATCCAAGGACCTCGTGCGCATGGCGGTGGCCAGAACACGGTTGATAACATCGCTGAACCAGCCATCAATTGCTGTCACCGACAGTGCCCTTGTGATCGGCGGGGGAATTGCCGGAATGACCGCAGCGCTCGGGCTGGCCGACCAGGGATACCGGGTTCACCTGGTAGAAAGAGAAGCGGAGCTCGGCGGCAATGGCCGCCATCTGCTGGCCACCTGGCAGGGAACCCCGGTCCCTGAAAACCTTGCCGCCATGGTCAACAGATTGCAAACGCATGAACTGGTCGATATCTACTGCAGCTCGGAAATAAAAAATTCCAGCGGTTTCATCGGCAACTTTACAACAACCATCTCTTCAGGCGATTCAGACAGGGAACTTGAGCATGGCGCGGTTATCATTGCCACTGGAGCAAAAGAGCATGCGCCACAGGAATATCTCTACGGCAACAGCAACAGGGTCCTTACTCATCTTGAGCTTGACAGGGCCATTACAGCCGGAGATGAGCGAATATCTTCTGCGACCGCCGTCGGTTTCATTCAATGTGTCGGTTCACGGGAAAAAGACCGACCCTATTGTTCGAAAGTCTGCTGCACACATTCGATTAAGGCGGCAATCGCCTTCAAGAAACGCAACCCCGAAACAGATGTGTACATACTCTACAGGGATATCCGCACCTACGGCCTGCGGGAAACCCTTTACAAGGAAGCCCGGGAGAGAGGGGTCATCTTCATTCGCTACAGCCAGGCGAGAAAACCGGCGGTAAGACAAGAGGACGACACGCTGCGGGTAACGGTGCGGGATCATGTTCTCGAAGCAGATCTCGATATCAGCCTCGACCTGCTGATCCTCGCTGCCGCTATTGTCCCCCGGGACAATGAACCGCTGGCCCAGATGTTCAAGCTCTCCTGCAGCAATGACAATTTCTTTAATGAAGCACATGCCAAACTGAGACCGGTTGAGTTTGCTACGGCCGGTGTTTTCCTGGCGGGTATGGCGCACTACCCGAAACCTATTGAAGAAAGCATTGCCCAGGCTGCTGCTGCCGCCTCCCGGGCAAGCGTGACACTTTCCAAGGAAAGCATTACCGTGGAGGGCGTTGTCTCGACGGTTGAACATTTCATGTGCCGGGGATGCGGAGAATGCGAGAGTGTCTGTCCGTTTAATGCAATAGCCGTTGAAGCGACCAACGAAGGAATCAAGCTTGCAGTAGTACAGGAAGCGCTCTGCAAGGGCTGCGGCATGTGTGCCGTTGCCTGCCCCACCGGAGCCGCTTCCGTTCGGCACTACGGTGATGAAGAGGTTCTCACCATGGTGGAAACTGCTTTTGAGTGATTTGGCACCATTAAACCATAGTCAAGGAAGAAAAAATGTCGGCAGAATTCAAACCAAAAATTATTGCCTTTGCCTGTAACTGGTGCGCCTATTCAGCCGCAGACCTGGCGGGTGTCAGCAGGTACCAGTACCCTCCGAATCTGCGCATTATCAGGGTTATGTGCTCCGGACGGATAAACCCGAATTTTATTCTCAAGGGGTTTGAAAACGGCGCCGACGGCGTCCTTGTCGCCGGCTGACACATCGGTGACTGCCATTACCTGGATGGTAATGTGAGAGCAGAAAAAATGTTCGCAACAGCGCGTGATCTCGCGGAACTGCTGGGGATTGAACCGGGCCGGGTTCGTCTTGAATGGATATCGTCAGCCGAAGGGACACGGTTTGCCGAGGTTGCAGCTGAATTTACGCAGGAAATCAAATCACTGGGCCCTCTGAAAATAAAAGAGGCTGTCTGAGGGTGATTGTCTCAACTGCTTCAACAGGAGATTGATCGTGAATAAGGACATGCTTGTTATCGGTGGTGGAATTGCAGGAATACAGTCATCACTCGATCTGGCGGAAATGGGGTTCAAGGTATACCTGGTTGAGCGGCTGCCGAGTATCGGCGGCAAAATGGCTCAGCTTGACAAGACATTTCCGACCAATGACTGCGCCATCTGAATCCTCTCGCCGAAAATGCTGGATGTCGGTCGACATCCCAATATCGAGTTGATGGCCTATAGCGAAGTCGAGAAGGTCGAAGGCAGTGCCGGCTGTTTCAAGGTCCGGGTGAGGAAAAAAGCCCGTTACGTTGACGAGGCAAAATGTACCGGCTGTGGTGCCTGTACTGAAAAATGCCCGACTGATGTCCTTGATCTCTACAATGAAAAGCACAGTACCAGAAAAGCCGTTTACAGCTGGTTCGCCCAGGGCATTCCTTCCACCCATGTCATTGATGCCGATCACTGCCGGGTCCTGCAGGGTAAGAAGTGCGGGCTTTGCCAGAGGCAATGTGAAGCCGGGGCCATAGACTTTGAGCAGAAAGACCGTATCGTCGAACTCGATATCGGTTCAATCATCACCGCCAGCGGCTACACCGTATTTGACCCGAGCCGGATTCCCGAGTACCGCTACAGGGACCTGCCCAACGTCGTCTCAGCAATGGAGTTTGAACGTTTTCTCAGTGCCAGCGGCCCCACTCACGGTCATCTTGAGAGGCCCTCCGACATTAGTGTGAGACAAGAGATTGCCGTACTTGAGAAACTCGAGGGCCGCGGCTCACGAGCTCTTGAAAGGCTTGAGGAAAAACACGGGGAGGTTTCCGCAGACGTTTACAAACGTTTCCAGAAAGCAGAAAGCGGAGACGACCCGGAGCTGCAGCAGTGGATGGCAAAATACGCTGATTACCTGCTCCTGAAAGAGAAGCTTGAAGAACTCAAAGAGAAAGCAGCGCTCTTTGCCAACGCCAAAAAACTTGCCTTTATCCAGTGTGTCGGCTCGCGGGATTTACGGTTTTATCCCTTCTGCTCCGGCTTCTGCTGTATGCATTCAATAAAAGAGGCGGTCATCGCTCATGAACACGACAACGACACGACGTCTGTCATCTTCGGCATGGATATCCGCGCAGTCGGCAAAGGATTTGATGAGTACAAAGTCAGGGGAAGCAATAAATCAAATATTTCCTATCGACGCAGCAGGGTCGCTGAAATTGTCAATGGTCCCGGCAACAATCCCGTGCTCGTCTATGAAGACACCCAGGCCCAGGTTGTTCGCCGGGAGACCTTTGATCTGGTAATCCTGGCAACGGCCTGCGCTCCAGCTGACGGCATTGCCGATCTGGCCGACATTCTCGGTATCGAGCTGAACGAATTCGGTTTTTTCAAGACCAGCCCGGAGAACCCGGTTGACACGACCAGGGAGGGAATTTTTGTCTGCGGTTGCGCTCACAGTCCGATGGACATACCGGAATCTGTTGCCCAGGCAAGCAGCGCCGCCTCCCGGGCGGTACAGACAGTTACCCATGAGAAATTACTCACGGTATCGTAAGAGGGTATTTAAGACATGAAAAAAAAGAGCACGGATAAACCTGATGACCTTCGGGTTGGAGTATTCATCTGCGACTGTGGCTCGAACATTGCCGGGCATCTTGACTGCAAGTCGGTAACTGACTATGCCTCAGGTCTGCCGGGCGTTGTCTATTCAAAGGAGAACCTCTACACCTGCTCGGAATCAGGCATCGTTGAGATACAGGAGGCCATAAAAAAACACAAGCTGAACAGGGTTGTGGTCGCCTCCTGCTCTCCGAGGACCCATCAACCGCTATTTTCAAGTTCCTGCGAGCAGGCCGGAATGAACCCCTATCTGTTTGAGATGGTCAATATCAGGGACCAGTGTTCATGGGTCCACATGGGCCAGCACGACATTGCCACAGCCAAGGCAAAGGACCTTGTGCGAATGGGTGTTGCCAAGAGCGCCACCCTGGAAGCGCAGGACCCCATCGAGTCATCGCTTGTCCGAAAGATACTGGTCATCGGCGGCGGTATTGCCGGACTATCGGCTGCTGAAGCCCTTCGGGCAATGGGCCTTGAAGTTATCCTGGTTGAAAAGGAGCAGCGACTCGGCGGTCTTCTCAATGACCTCAATGTCCTCGACAACGGCGAGTCGGCAGCCGAACGTATTGCCAGGCTGAGCGCCAAGGTAAGCAGTACCGACGGCATAACCGTGCTCACCGGGTCCCGTGTGACCAATATCAACGGCTACATCGGCAACTTCAACATCACCGTCGAATCAGACAAAGAGACCATTGAGGAGATGGTGGGCTGCATCGTCGTAGCTTCAGGTGCGGTACCTCTGATTGAAGAAGGACTTCTGGGATATAACGGCACATCAGTGATCACCCAGATGGAGCTTGAACGGCAGCTGAAAGAAAAAACCTTCAGGGCAACCCGCATCGTGATGATCCAGTGCGCTGGTGCACGAAACAGCAAACGGGAATACTGTTCCCGGATCTGCTGTGTAACGGCAGTCAAAAATGCGATGCTCATCAAGCGCGCCTACCCGCTTGCCGATATTCACATCCTCTATCGTGACATGCAGATGTACGGCGATGAAAAAGAAAAGATGCTCTGGGACGCCAGAGGAATGGGGATCAGCTTTGATGTCTATGACCCTGAAAAGATCCTTGAAGTCGGCGACGGCAAGGTCACTTTTCACCAGACGGTACTCGGTACGACAAAGGAACTGCCCTGTGATCTGACAGTGCTCTCCACCCCGCTTGTTGCCAGGGATGACGTATCTAGTATTGCCGGCCTGATGAGGGTACCCACCGACAAGAACGGCTTTTTCCTGGAGGCTCATGCAAAACTTCGCCCCTTGGATTTCTCGGCCGACGGCATCTTCATCTGCGGCAGCGCCCGCTACCCGTCAACCTCCGCTGAGGCCCGGACACAAGGAATCGGCGTGGCCTCGCGCGTCGCCGCAATTTTATTCAAGGACAAGTTGGTAAAGAGTGCCATCGTCGCTGAAATCGACGACGAAACATGTGTCGGCTGCATGGGATGCCTTACCGTATGCCCCTATGAAGCCATTGTCTTTAACAATGAAAAACGGGTATGTGAAGTCAAAGAGATCCTCTGTAAAGGATGTGGCAACTGCGCCTCGACCTGCCCGTCACACAGTGCGATACTGAAAGGCTATAAACCCGAACAACTGCTCGCCCAGATCCGGGCGATTTAAATGATTTTCAGCACCATTGCCGGTATAAGCAGGTAACATCAACACCATACAAAACCATTACACAAGGAAACCACATGACTAACGACACATTTGAACCCAAAATCGTCTGTTTTTTATGCACCTGGTGAGCATACGCCGCTGCTGACCTGGCTGGGGTCAGTCGTTTGCAGTACCCGGCGAATGTAAGGACTGTCCGGGTAATGTGCAGTGGGAGTGTATCGCCGCACCACATTCTTCTCGCCTTTCAAAGAGGGGCCGACGGCGTGTTTGTCGGTGGCTGACACCTCGGCGAATGCAATTACCTGTATGGTAATTATTCAAGCGAGAAACGGGTAATAGTTTTAAAAGAGATGCTCAAATTCAGCGGTATCGACGATGCACGGCTGAAAGCGAGCTGGGTTTCATCCGCCGAGGCTCCTGAGCTGGTCCACGAATTTGCTACCTTCATCAGGGAGTTGCGCGATCTGGGACCATCTCCGCTCAGACAGGACTACAGAAAAGAACTGGCATAACAAAGAGCCGCTTTTAATTTGCAGGATATTTCTATGATTGACTCGATAAAGGATAAAGTGAGAGAACTCCTGGATTCAGGCGAGATAAAAGGGTTCCTCGGGCTGGCTGAAAAACACGGACACGTTGCACCGCACCTTTTTCAGCAGGGTGAGGACCTTGATATCATGGTCCTTGGGGACGGTGCGCATCCCGGTGACGCCAGATACCCGCTGAGTAAATACCTGATAAATCTCTACAGGGCATACCCGGAAGAAACCTTCGGCATCCTGGTCCGCGGCTGTGACGATCGGGCCCTGAAAACCCTTTATACCTGGAATCAGCTGACGCCGAATAAAGTTATTCCCGTCGGTATTGCCTGTCCCCAGGAACTGGCTGATGCCTGCGAATGCAGCAGACCATACCCGGATGACATCACAGCGGGAGAACAGGCCGAGCCGCGACTGTCGGAGACGGTGGACACGATCGACAACCTGGTGCTGACCGACAGGTTTGACTACTGGATGTCTGAATTCGTGAAATGCATCAAGTGTTACGGCTGCAGCAATATCTGCCCCATGTGTTTCTGTAACGAATGCAGCCTCAAATGCGACGACCTGATAAAAAAAGGCGAGCTGCCGCCGGAAATCCCGGTTTTTCATCACACCCGCGCCATGCATATGGTCGGCAGGTGCATCGACTGCGGCCTCTGCGAAGAGGCGTGCCCGTCAGGCATCCCGCTGCGGACACTTTATAAAAAGGTAAACACTATTCTCAGCAGCAATTTTGACTTTACAACCGGCATGCGTCGTGGACAGCGATCGCCATTGAACAGCTTAGAGCCTGTGAAAGGTAATAAATAGGATGGGAGCAACTATGGATTACAGGACGGTACTCACAACATGCACATATTGCGGCTGCGGCTGCAATTTTTTCCTGGAAGTGCTCGATGGCGATCCAATCGGCACCATTCCCTGTAAAACAAGCCCTGTCAATGAAGGCAAACTCTGTATCAAAGGCTGGAATGTACACGAATTCATCCGTAACGATAAACGGCTGAAGCAGCCGATGATCAGGAAAGACGGACACCTTACAGAAGTTTCCTGGGATGAGGCGCTCGCTTACACCGCACAGCGGCTCAAAGACATCAAGGCGCAAGACGGCCCGGATGCCATCGGCTTTCTGACCTCTGCCAAAGTGACCAACGAGGAGAATTATCTGCTTCAGAAGTTTGCCAGGGCGGCGATCAACACCAATAACGTCGACCATTGCGCCCGACTCTGACACTCCTCCACGGTGGCAGGTCTTGCCACGGCACTGGGAAGCGGCGCAATGACCAATTCCATTGAAGAATTCGAGCAGGCAGACTGTATTTTCATTATTGGCTCCAACACCACAGTTGCCCACCCGCTGATCGCCACGAGAATTTTTCGTGCCAAGAAAAACGGGGCCAAAATCATCGTTGCCGACCCTCGCAAAATACACATTTCCAAAATTGCCGATATCCATGTCAACCAGAAAATGGGCACCGACGTTGCGCTGTTAAACGCGATGATGAACGTGATCCTTGAAAACGGCTGGCAGGATCAGGACTTTATTGACCAGCAGACCGAAAACTTCGATGCCTGCCGGAAGGTCATCGAACATTTCACTCCGGAACAGGCCGAGGATATCTGCGGTATACCGGCAGAGACAATCCGCCGCATCGCCGAGATTTACGCCACAGCTGAGAAAAGTTCTATCATCTACTGCATGGGCATTACCCAGCACACGACCGGTGTCGACAATGTCAAATCTCTTGCCAACCTGGCTATGCTCACCGGAAACCTCGGCAGACTGTCTACCGGGGTAAACCCGCTGCGCGGCCAGAATAATGTCCAGGGTGCCTGTGACATGGGCGGTCTGCCCAACGTTTTTACCGCTTATCAGCCGGTCACCAGTCCCGCTGCCTCTGAGAAGTTTGCCAGGGCCTGGGGCGTCGAATCAATCTCTCAGACGATCGGTCTCACCATACCCGGCATGCTCGAAGGGCTTGAAAACGGTGAACTCAAAGCCCTCTACATCATGGGTGAAAACCCGGTAGTCAGCGATCCCGATGTCAATCACGTGAAAAAGGCATTTGAAAAAGCGGAACTTCTGATCGTCCAGGATATTTTCCTCACCGCTACTGCGGAAATGGCCGACGTGGTCCTGCCGGGCGTATCCTTTGCCGAAAAAGACGGTACCTTCTCCAATACCGAACGGCGGGTCAGCAGGGTTCGTCAGGCAGTTACACCAATGGGCGAGGCACGCCAGGACTGGAAGATTATCCAGGATATTTCAACGCTGGTAGGCTACCGGATGAATTACAGCGGCCCGGAAGAAATTTTCCGGGAAATGGCCGCGCTCACCCCCTCCTACAGCGGTCTTACCTATACCCGCCTCGAAGGGGACGGTCTCCAGTGGCCCTGCCCCACCGAAGAGCATCCCGGCACACCATTTCTGCACAAAGGGAAAATTGCCCGGGGTAAAGGGCTCTTTCATGGAATCGGCTTTATCCCCCCTGCTGAAACGGTTGACGAGGCTTTTCCGTTCTGGTTCTCGACAGGCCGGGTGTTTGCCCATTACCACACCGGAACGATGACCCGGAACTCACCAACCCTGGATTCTGAAATAGAAGAGGGGTTTATTGAGATCAGTAGTGAAGATGCAGGAAAGCTCAATGTAAAGCACGGCGAAACCGTAACGGTTTCTTCCCGCCGCGGGTCACTCGAGACAAAAGTGCTGATCACCAGACGAGTTGATCCCGGGTCCGTGTTCATGCCGTTTCATTTTATCGAGAGCTGTGCAAATATCCTCACCAACCCTGCGCATGATCCGATCTGCAAAATTCCGGAGCTTAAAGTCTGTGCGGTGAATATTGAGAAAAAAGCAGCCTGAACCAGCCATGTAAACATCCCCACCTGGAGAGATAACTCCTGTGGAGATATTTACGTTATGGCAGTTTAAAAAAAATCTTTGATTTGCTTATTTTTAGATCTTGCAGGTCATATCCTGACCGCAGCAAAGAGGGGATTTGATTTTACCGTGGCCGTTCGGGCACTTTGATACCTGTACTTCTCTGCCGTCATCAAGTTTCAGAGAATCATCCACAAGTGGGGCATCACATTTTGCGCAGGTTGCATTTACTGCCATTCCACATTTGTCACATTCGTACGTGGCCATTTAAGCCTCCTTCCTGTATATAGTGGTCTTATATTGCTTCTCAACTGATCATACCGAGCATGAACCGTTTCCTTCCGTTCATGATTCATGACGCTACCAGCAAAAGATGTATCACAGGATCATTGTTGTCAAGTACGCGGACACGTACCCGTTGGGGCTGATTTCTCGGAGAATAACAGCAAAAGGTCAGGCTGAGTTGCAGCGCCTGACCTTTTGCTGTTAAAAGTCTATTATCTTTTTATCAATCAATCTGGGGTCTTGGAAAAAGCCCTGAACGTTCGACCATCTCTGGAACTTTTTCTTCCCACTCTATTGCCATGATGTGGAATCCGGCAACTCCTTCAACTTCCTTGAGGCGCTGGATGGTCTCAACGGCTATGGTTATGCCTTCCTCGGACTGTTTGTTCTTTTCAACACCCTTGAGACGTTCAATCAGCTCCTCGGGAACGTCCATTCCGGGGACATTCTTGGACAGGTAGCGGGCCATACCGACTGAGCGCATCGGGGTTATTCCGGCCATGATGTACACCTTCTCGTGCAGACCACGCTCCCGGACCCCTTCCATCCATTTTTCAAACTTGTCGATATTGTAAATACACTGGGTCTGAATAAACTCTGCACCGCTCGCCACTTTTTTGGCAAGGCGGGGAACCCTGATCTTGAACGGGTCACCAAAAGGATTTGCCGCCGCTCCCACAAACATGCTCGGGGGTACCTTGATTTCATCACCACTGATAAATTTGCCCTCATCCCTCATATGCCTGACAGTCTGAACGAGCTGCATGGAGTCGAGATCGAAGACATTCTGGGCCTGGGGATTATCGCCGAAACTCTGGTGATCACCGGACAAACAGAGAATATTGTGAATTCCAAACGATGCAGCCCCGAGAATATCACTTTGCAGGGCTATCCTGTTACGATCTCGTACCACCATCTGGAGCACCGGGTCGATCCCCTGCTGCTTCAGGTGTATACAAGCCGCCAGGCTGCACAACCTGGTAACCGAGGTCTGATTATCGGTGATATTGACCGAATCCACATGATTTCTGATCAGATTTCCTTTTTCGATGATGTGGGCAGGATCACTTGACCGGGGGGGGCCGCATTCGCTGGTTACCGCCTGGTAGCCACTTTTCAATACCTTCTCGAGATTGCTCTTGGTGATTGTCGTGACCGCCATTAGAAATCCTCCAGTTTGAATGACCGGGGTCCGCCGGACCTGTCCTTGGACCAGTCTTTCAACGGCATGACTTTCTCATAATCCCCCATTTTACCAAGGGCCTCCAGGCGATCGACGACCAACTGCCAGGCGCAGTCAAGATCTTTCGATATTTCACATTTCCCGTTCGACGATCCACCGCACGGCCCGTTGAACAGGCGCTTGCAGCAGCGACTGACCGGGCAGACACCGCCGGTAATGCCAAGTACGCAGTCACCGCATGCCTGACATTTCTCAGTAAAATGTCCGCTGGCGATAACATCGCCCAGAAAGGTGGTATTGAGTGCCGGATAGACCGGCGTCTTTTCATACTTTGAGGCCATGAACTGAACACCTATTCCACAGGCCAGACTCAGTACTGCTTCTGATCCCTGTATGAGCTCCTCGGTTTTTTCAAAAAACTCATGCTCACACTGGCGCTCTATGCCGCTGTCGACAATCTCGATATCGACATCGTCCTGGCTGGCCCTTATTTTCAACTGTGAAGCCAGGATGCCGGCCTCCTTGTTACCACCCTGGTGGCAGACAGCCACACAGGTATTGCAACCGAAAACGGTCACCTGTTTATGCTTCCTGACCATCTCCCAGATCTCATCAAAGGGTTTCTGTTCACCAACTATCATGATTCTTTGACTCCTTCTCCAATAACTCGTGTTTGAAGTGAACCACGCCTGCTACGCAGCACGCCTGCTACGCAGGCTGCGTATTGGGCTGACCGGCACGTTTTTTCTTCAGTGCCAGCCAGACAGGCGACGGCCCAAGCTCAGTGATTCTCTCGGTAAATTCCGTACAGATCTCGGCCCATCTCGGCCCCTGGGCAGCGGAGAGGTTATAGAACTCGACCCGTTCCGGATCCACACCGACCGTTGTCAACAGCTTTTTGACCCGCTGAACCCGTTTTGTAGCGTTGGTATTTCCCTCCAGGAAATGGCATTGTCCCTGCAGTCAGCCTGCCACAAAGACGCCATCTATTCCCCGTTCAAAGGCACGCATTATATACACCTGGTCAAGCTTACCGGTGCAGGGCAACCTGATCACCTTGACATTGGTTGGGTAGGTCAACCTCATCACGCCCGCCAGATCTGCCGCAGCAAAGGCGCAGTAGTGACAGGCAAAGGCAATGATATTTGCTTTCCAGTCGGCAGGCACTTCTTTGGCCCTTACCTCCGGGCTTACCCGCTCCTTCTTTACCTCTTCATCAGGTACCATTCAACGTCCTCCCGGGCTGTCATCAATTAATTGAGCTCTGTTACAGAATCGATCATTGCCTTGATCTGATCATCTCTGAAATAATTAACCTGAAATGCCTTGGCCGGGCAAACCCCCGCACAGATTCCGCAACCGGTGCATTTGACCTCGTTGTGGCTCACTCTGCCATCCTCATCGATAAAGGGTGAATCAAATGGGCAGGCCCTGAAACAGGCCAGACAGGACATGCAGATATCCCGGTTATGCTTGGAAATGACTCCTGAGACAGTCAGGCTATTATGTGAAAGCAGCGCTCCTGCACGCCCTGCAGCCGCAAGTGACTGGCTGATGGTTTCCTCAAGATTCTTGGGCGCATGTCCCAGTCCCGCCAGGAAGAACCCTTCACTGGGAAAATCAACCGGCCTGAGTTTCACATGGGCCTCCATGAAATAATCGTCAATATTGCATGTCAGCTTGTATTTTTTAGCAAACTCTGAGGAATCCGGCTGCGGCCTGAACCCTGTCGATAAAACGACATAGTCCGCGTCAATGGCGATTTCCTTTCCCAGGATTTTCCCGGGAAGCGTTACCCGACAGCCCTTATCATTCGGCGTTACCTGGGGTTTCTCATCGGTGGTGAATAAAAAGAAAAGGACACCAAGCTCACGGGCTTTCCGGTAATAATCCTCTTTGAGGCCATAGGCCCGGATATCTCGATAAAGAACAGCAACCTGGGTTTCCGGAGAACTCTCCTTTATGGCAATGCTGTTTTTCAGCGCATCCTGACAGCAGATCCGTGAACAGTAGTTGTTCGGTTCCTCCCGAGAGCCGACACATTGAATCATCACATAGGTCTCACCTGATGACGGGCTGCGCTGGGCAAGCTGATCCTCGAGCTGTCGCTGGGTTATAATCGATTCTGCAGAACCGTAGCCATATTCTGTCGGTTCATATTCGATACCGCCAGTGGTCACAACTATCGCACCATGCTCCACCTGCGTTCCATTGGCAAGATCCGTCTTGAAATTACCGACAAAACCATCCGTCTTCTCGACCGTTGTCTCTGTGTGGACGGTTATCCGGGGGTCGTGCTCGACCTGCTCGATGACCTGCTGCAGATATTGCTGGACATCATCTCCTTCGAGGTTTCGCCGAACCCGCCTCAACAGACCGCCCAGAACCGCTTCCCGTTCCACCAGGTGAACACCATACCCCTGCTCAGAAAGTGATCGCGCAACGATCATTCCGGAGATGCCGCCACCGACAACAAGAGCATTGTGATCCACGCCAACCGAATTCTGGCTCACTGGATCCAGAAGTCTGGTTTTCGCCACGGTCATGTTGGTAATCTCAATTGCTTTTTGAGTTGCCGCCTCCTTGTCGCTCTTGTGGACCCAGGAGCACTGTTCGCGAATATCGGCAAGCTCAAAAAGGAATTTATTAAGTCCCACTTCCCGTATGGTATCCTGGAACAGCGGAGAATGAGTCCGGGGCGTACAGGAGGCAATTACCACCCGGTTCAGCCCCTTCTCCGTCACCAGGTCCCGGATTTTCTGCTGGCCGTCCGGGGCACAGGCATAGATGATCGTCTCCGCATGGGCAACTCCGGCCTCCCCGGCGGCTGCCTCTGCAACTTTCTTTACATCAACGGTTCCGGCAATATTAATGCCGCAATGACAGACAATAACCCCCACTTTCGGGTCCTCACCGGCGACATCACGCTCCGGCGGCAGCACCACTTCCACGATTTCCTGTCCCCGGCTTTCACCGAGAAGCGCCATCGCCCGGGCAGATGCACCGCTGCCCTGGATCACCGTTTCTGGGATGTCTTTCGGCCCGGCATAAATGCCGGCCACATAGATACCTGGACGGCTGGTTTCAACCGGTGCGAGCTTTGACGTTCTGGCAAAACCGTATTCATCTGTTTCTATGCCGAAGATATCGGCAAATTCCCCGGAATCTTCGCGCGGTTCAAAGCCCATGGAAAGAATCGCCATATCAAACTCTTCATTGATCCGGCGCCCCTCTTCGTCAATATAGTGAATGATCAGATTCTTCGTTTCGGGATCCTCGATGATCTCGGAGACCATGGCCCGTCGATAGATCACACCGCTGTCATTTTTGGCCTTGTCGGCATACTTGTCAAAGTCTTTTCCAAATGCCCGCAGCTCCATGTAAAAAATGGTCGCCTCAACCTCTGAATCATGCTCCTTGGCAATAATTGATTGTTTTGCCGCGTACATGCAGCACACTGATGAACACCAGGCGTTACCATTATGTTCGTTGCGGGAACCAACACACTGAATCCAGGCAAGCCGCTTCGGGTGAGCATCGTCGGTTGGCCGCTGAACAGTCCCGCCGCAGGGTCCGGAAGCAGAAAGCAGCCGTTCGAACTGAAGTGCGGTGACCACATTTTTATAGGTGCCGTACCCATATTCCCGGCGAATTGCCGGATCATAGGTTTTCAGTCCCGGGGTGAGGATCACCGAACCGACAGTGAGCTCGTAGTGCTTGTCGGTATCCTTGAAATTTATTGCGTCTGCATCACAGACTTTTTCACATTTTCGACAGACATTCTTGGTCAGGTAGAGACAATGGGCAGCATCGATGGCACGGGTATTGGGAACTGCCTGGGGGAAAAGTGCAAAGATTGCTCTTCTGTTATCCAGCCCCTGGTTGAAAAGATCCGGAACACGGCTCGGACATTTTTCCTCACAGGCACCACAGCCGGTACACCGTTCAGGATCGACATAGCGGGCCTTTTCTTCCACCTTCACGGAGAAACGTCCCTCTTCCCCGTCAACGGAGAGGACACGGGCCATGGTATGCATTCTGATATTGGGGTGCCGACTGCTTTCCACCATGCGTGGTGAAATCATACACATGGCACAGTCGCCCGTCGGGAATGTTTTGTCCAGTCGGGCCATCGTCCCGCCGATGGACGGTTCATCACTGATCATGTGAACAAGGAGACCACTGTTGGCGAGATCAAGGGCAGCCTGCATCCCTCCGATACCGGAGCCAACAACAAGTACCGAGCCTGCTTTTTCCTGTCCGGGAGTACTTCTTGTCAAAACAACCTCCTTCGGATCAGTCCCTGTCCACCTGTACAGCCGGCTACTCAGAGATTACCGGTAACAAGCCTGGGTCCCGATCAGGTTAATTCGAGTAGTCAATCCTACATTCTGCATACATAATAACGCGTCCCATTATCATGGAAATTACACACGATGACAATCTCTTTTTTTCCGGTTGTCCTGGCAGTGTTTCAATGATCAGTAAAACAACGAGTATTATTAATGTATTACATGCACACTTTTTATAACCTGTGAAAAAGCTGCTTAGTCAAGTCGAAGCCGTTAAAAACGTCAGAGATACACCGGCCACGGCACGAAAAGGGAAGAGATTGTTTGGCCTGTCAGTATGAAACCAGGGGGTGAAGGAGAAATTCGCCAGGCAGCTGCTGAAAAAGAAACAGGGAGTCCGGGAAACAGCAAGCAAAGGCAGGCAGCAACGAAATGCTGCTGCCTGCCGAAACACTAGAGTTTTACAACATTCTGAGCCGCCGGCCCTTTCTGACCGTCTACCACATCAAAGCTGACACGCTCGCCTTCTGAAAGAGATTTGAACCCGTCTGCCTGGATAGCGGAATGATGTACAAAGACGTCTTTGCCCTCGTCCTGCTCGATAAAGCCAAACCCTTTTGCATCATTAAACCACTTTACTGTTCCTTCTGCCATTTCGGATACTCCTGTCTGTAAGATGAGGCCCGGTCGAGCCCCTTTTTTCAATAGCCTGAAACATTTTCAGGCGATAAGCACGGGTTGCGTGCAAGCCGCAGACCCGGTTCAACAATGAACCTGCTGAACCAAATTATAGTACCATCTAAAAAGCCTCAACACCAAAAACGCTGGGGAAGCCGGATACCGGTCCTCGCAAAAACGTTTTTTGGGGGTAAATGGCAGAGGGTGCTGTGCATCTACCGCTGAAAAATGATCTGCAGCAATCTTTATCGGCAACGTAGATGCAAAAAAACTGCACAAGAAGTGACGAAAAATACCATGCTTGATCTATTTTACGTTAGGCCCGAACCAAAAGATACAGCAGGTGCTTCAGAAGTACAAGAGTTTATCTCTTGAAAACCACCAAATTCCTGATCAACGAATGCATTGGCAGCCGCACCACGGATGGAATTGCTGTCGCGCCGGAAGAGTCCGCATGTTTTATTGAGTGCAACAGAGGCTGTTTTACGGTATGAAATACCGCTACTGTCACATATAAAGCTTCATCAACCAGTCGACCCTGAATAAGCCGCGATGGCCCGCCAATACACGGAACAGCATTTCCAGTTTGACAACTGCAGCGTAACGCTTTTCAAACATGGGGATAAAAAATATACAAAAGCCAGTTATCCTGTCCGAACCGGTATATACAGCGAGATAGCAACCGGCAGCTTTGTCTATCATTTTAACCTCAACAGTGAAATCATCAGAGTCATCGGCACAACCGCCGAATGGCCCCATCCCCATGAATGGCTCAAGAGGACAGCTGGAAATGACTGGATTTACTACTCTACCGGTGGATACTCAGGTGTTTTTGAAACAACCGGTGAATACTATCTTCCCAATCTGCCGTATCTGACCAACAACGCCCTTGGTGGAAAACCGTTTAATACCCCATATATCCAGTCGGCAGCCGGCAGGTGGCATGACAGGCTGAAAACGCTGCAGAAGTCGTTTGCTCAGCCCGGCAGCCAGGTATCTGAGTTTCTTAACTCAGTCCTTGCCGGAACGCCCGAATACCTGGCCGGAAAAGCCGGGGAACTGCAAAACTGCTGTGGGGGGAAGATAACTGTTCTGCCTCCGGACACCAGGCATGTGGATTACAATGTCATCCCGCTGTCACTTTCTGAAGGTTGTCTGTATAAATGTGAATTCTGTAAAGTAAAAAACAGCAAACCATTCTCCACAAGAAGTACCTCACAGATCAGCGGGCAGATCACCCACCTGCAGAAACTCTACGGGGCTGATCTCATCAACTTCAACAGCGTCTTTCTCGGCGAGCATGACGGCCTGTGCAGTGACCGCCGGACACTGTTATTTGCAATCCATGAAGCCATTGACAAACTCTATCTGAATAAATCGTGGTGCCCCGGGTCAAATATCTTTCTTTTCGGCTCTGTCTTCTCCCTGCTGAACACGCCGATTTCAGTCTTTGATGAGCTGGCATCCGTGGGCTCGGATATCTATATCAACATCGGGCTTGAGTCTGCGGACCAGCAAACCCTTGAGCAACTCGGCAAACCGCTCACTGCCAGGGAAATAGATGAAGCATTCAGGCTTGTACAGGATATCAACGAGCGCTATTCCACCATTGAAATCACCGTTAATTTTGTTACCGATGACAGTCTCAGCCAGAACCACTACCGGGCACTGCTGGCGCTCGTCCGTGACCGGATCCCGCGGCGAAAAAGCAAAGGCTGTGTGTACCTCTCACCATTATCGTTCGGCTCACCTTCCCGTGCTCAGCTCTTCAGCTTCTATAAGCTGAAAGCGCAGAGCAGGGTGCCGTTGTTTCTCTACACCATTCAACGATTATAAAGGATACCGCTTATGAATATTCCCCGGCAGCTGCGAGAAGAAATCCTTTCAAGACGAGACCGGCTCAGCCCCCGGCAGATTGAAGAGAAGAGTGAAAGGATACAACACAGGCTCCTTGAGCAAATCGAGATTGAGCACGCACACACCGTCTTTACCTATGTCAGTTTCAGGAGTGAAGTACGCACCGCAAAAATCATTGCTGAACTTCTCCAGTCCGGTAGGCAGGTGGCCGTACCGGTTACCAGGGTAAAGGAAAAACGACTGGAAATCGTTGCTATCACCAACCCTGATAGCGATCTTGTTCCCGGCTATTGCGGCATCCCGGAACCCCGGGATGAATGTATCAGGGATCACCGCCTCACCCCCGGAGATATTGATGTGATTATTCTGCCGGGATCGGTCTTTGACAGACGCTGTGGCAGATTCGGTTACGGCGGCGGTTATTATGACCGGCTGCTGGCGCAGATCCCGGCGGCCAAAAGGATCGCGCTGGCATTTGAGATGCAGATTGTTGACCGGCTCCCATTGCAGGATCACGATGAAATTTTAGATAAAATCATCAGCGAGGAACAAACACTCAGCAATTCGCTTCGCAAGCGCTGATGACTTTTTTTCAAGCGTAAAAACAATATATAACAAGAATAGATCAAAGGAAAAAACTGTCTGTTCCCGGTGATCTGGAGACACGGCTCAGGCGTTGGACCGGTGAAACCGAACCAAGATAATTGACTTTTCCCGGCTCCACTTGTACAGTCGTGAGAATTCCGTCAGCGCATGCCAGGGGCTTTCCGGCCCATAAAAGCAGGCCTCCGAGACGAACACGAGAACAGGTGCTATTGGTTATGAAAATACTTTTTGGAATAGCTTTCATTATCTTTCTGGTTGGCCTTTTTCTACGGATATATGAGTGGTTCGGCAAGGGGATTCGTCATCCTGGGGAGGCACCACCACCCTTCGAACGTTTCACGGCAGCCGGCAAAGGGCTGATCACCACCCTGCTGAGCGGCAAAATTTTCCAGGTCGTCACAACATTTTTTACCGACGTCCTGTTCCAGAAACGGCTCCTCTCAAAAAATATCATGCGTTGGGTTGCCCACACGCTCATCTTTTCCGGTTTCATTCTCCTACTCTTCATGCACGGGCTGGGGAGCGGCGTCAGCGAATTCTTTTTCAGCGGCTATTATTCAACCCTGCAGCCATACCTTTCCCTGCGCAATCTTTTCGCACTGATGGTGCTTGTCGGTATCTGTATCGCTGCGTATCGACGCTTACGCGACAAACCCCGGCGGGTAAAAAGCCTCAGCGGCGATTGGGCAGCACTTTTTTTTGTCGGAGCAATCATCATCTCAGGAATCCTTCTTGAAAGCTCAAAAATATCTTCCCCGTCAGAGTTTGCGCGCATGGTCGAGGAATATGGCGACGTTGCCGATGAAGAAGAAACGCTGGCACTTGAAACCTACTGGGCTGCCGAGCATGGTCTTGTTTCCGGCCGGGTGGCCAGGCCTTATAACAGTGATCTGGTCGAACAGGGTCGTGAAATCAGCTCCTACAGCTGCGCTGAATGTCACGCCCCGACAAGCGGCGCCTTTGTGAGCTATTCTCTTGCTGCGGTAATCGGACCGCTGATATCCGCAGGATCTTCATTCTTTCTGTACCTGCACCTGCTCATCTGTGCCGCCTTTCTCGCCTGGCTCCCGTTCAGCAAGATGTTTCATGTCGTTGCGGTGCCGATTTCCCTGCTCATGAACGGTGTCCTGGGCTTCAAAGAACCGGCACAAAGCGGGGCCAGTGCCCTGAACAGGCAGATGATCGGTCTCTCTGCCTGCACCCACTGCGGCTCCTGCAGTGAACTCTGTTCTTCGCTGACATTCTACGAATCGTTCCAGAATGATTTTATCCTGCCATCCGAAAAAGTGCAGCTCCTCAAGAAGATCGCCGGCGGAACCAGCGTTGCTCAAGAAACCCTGCAGCACCTTCAGAAAGGTCTCTACATCTGCACCAGCTGTGACCGCTGTTCGACCGTCTGTCCGTCAGGCATCAACCTCAGAGAACTGTTCACGACATCACGCTATCACCTCCTTGCAACGGGGTCTCCCGAACCCGCAATACTGAGCCATTTTTCATTTCCTCTGGCCCTTGCGCAAAATTTTATCGATGACCACAAAAAGGCCCTCAAGAAGGTTGAACAACTCTTCAAGGAATCGTTCAAAAAACTCTCCGACATGACCACCCTGACACTGGCCAGGCCGGCTGACGTCGGAAACAACAGCTATCAGAGCTGCTATTCCTGCCAGCGCTGCACCAACATCTGCCCCGTCGTGAGGCTTTACGACAGACCCCAGGAAGCGCTCGACATGCTGCCGCACCAGATCATTTTCAGCCTGGGGATCGGCAACAAGGAAATCGCCACCGGTTCCAGGATGATCTGGAGCTGTTCCACCTGTTACCTCTGCCAGGAGCATTGTCCCAATGGTGTAGAGCTTACAGACATCTTCTACAGTCTGAAAAACGGTGCCATACGCACGATGGAGACGGGAGGTAACGCATGAAACTGGCCTTTTTCCAGGGATGCAATATCCCTATCCGAATAGAGCAATATGCGCTTTCAGCCCAGGCTGTCCTGGAGAAATTTGCTGTCGAACTGGTTGAAGTACCTGAATTTACCTGCTGTGGTTACCCGGTACGAAATGTAGATGAGAAGGCATACGTACTTCCCTCCGTGAGGAACATGGCGATTGCTGAAAAAAAAGGGCTCGACATCATGGTTATCTGCAATTGCTGCTTTGCCAGTCTGCAGAAGGCCAAAAGTGTGCTTTACAGAGATCCGGGACTCAAGGATGAAATAAATGCACTGCTCGCCGAAGAAGATCTGCACTACGAGGGAGATGCAAATGTAAAACACTTTCTCAGCGTCCTCCACGAGGATATCGGGATCGAAGCAATCAAAAAGCAGCTGGTCCACCGCTACACCGATCTCAACCTTTCGGTCATTCATGGCTGCCATGTGCTGAGACCTCGTGAGATAACCGGTTTCGACGATTCTTTTGTTCCGCAGATAACGGACGCACTTGTCAATGCAACCGGTGCGGTGAGCCTTGACTGGCAGGGAAAACTTGAATGCTGCGGAGCTGCACTGGCTGGTTTGAACGATGAACTCGCCGGATCGCTGCTCAACGAAAAAGTTGCTGGTGCACTGCGTGCCGGAGCCGACTATATCACCCCGATATGCTCCTACTGCCACCTGCAGTTCGACACCGCTCAGCAGACAATGCGCAGCGCCGATTCACCGCTGCTACCGGTTCTGCTCTACCCTCAGGTTCTCGGCCTGGTCCTGGGAATAGACGAGAAACTGCTCGGCATTGACCGGAATTCAACAATCGCCGGCGAACATCTCAGTGCCCTCAGGTCACTACTTGGCCCGCCGGTCGAGGAAAAAAAGAAAAAACGCAAAAAAGCTGCCGCAGCCAAGTCTTAAAAGCGCTCAAGAGACCCCCGGCAGCAGCGAAGCAGACCACCTTGTATGATTTCCGGCGGTCTGCTTCTTTTCTTTATCGCATACATGCTTATGGTTGTCTTCGATGCTCGAAGCCATAACATATAACCCCAATATCGAAAGAACCGTATGAGTAAAGTAATCGCTTTTGCAGGTAAAGGAGGAGTCGGTAAAACAACGGTTGCCGCTCTTGTTATCCGCCATCTCTCCCGCAACGATCAGACACCGATCCTGGCGGTCGATGCCGATCCGAACAGCAATCTCGGCGAGACGCTGGGACTGGACGTACCCACCACCGTCGGCGATATCCGGGAAAATTTCATGAGAGATCCCCAGGGGGTGCCGTCCGGCATGGACAAGGCAAACTACCTGGAAACACTCGTGGAGCAGGCGTTGATAGAAAAACCTGCGTTCGACCTGCTGGTAATGGGCCGCCAGGAAGGCCAGGGATGTTACTGCATGGTCAACAACATCCTCAACAATTTCACCGACCGGTTGATGGCCAGTTATAAATACATGGTCGTCGACAACGAAGCGGGCATGGAGCACCTCAGTCGCCGGACCAGCGGCCGAGTTGACATGCTCTATCTCATTACCGACTATTCACTGCGTGGCCTCAGGGCACTGAAGAGGATTCATCAGATGATGGGCGGTCTCAAACTCAAAGTTGAGGACCTTGGCATTATCGTTACCCGGGCACCGGAAACATTGAATGATGCCTTCCTGGAAGAGGTGCAGGAAATCGGCCTGCCGATTGTCGCCATTATCCCCGACGATCCGGCACTACTCGATTTCGACATGGAAAAACGTTCACTGCTCGAACTCCCGGATTCCTCCCCGTCGGTTATCGCCGTAGATAAACTGCTGACGGCCACCTGTCCGGCCTGACGGAAACCCTCTAGAGAGGCGACAATGGGACATGATGTAACAGTCTTTAAACCATACCCGTTCAGGGCTGGTCAGAAGATCCGTATAGAAGGCTCGAAAAGAGCCGGTGACTGGGAGGTTGCAGCCATCACGGAAAACACCGTAACATTGCGCTGCCCGATTTCCGGAAAAAAATTCGAGTGGCCCGTCTTCTGCCATGCCACTGATGAGGAGACGGACAGCATCTGGCCGCGAAAATAGCCGAGGCTCTTTCAGGCTATTTTCTCCAGGTCGGCAAGTGTCTTGAGCGGCTCCGGACGGGACGTGTAGTCCGGGTCAAAATCAGCAGCAGCAACGACACCATCTTTTTTAATAACATACCGCGCCGGCATCGCCAGGGTCCAAGACGGGTCACCATTGAGACGGGGGAGATCAATTGAGAGCTTCAGGTAGACGTCTCTCAGCGCTTCAGGCAGTGTAAAGCGCAACCCCAGTTTCTCGGCATAGACATTGCCGCTGTCCCGTAAGATATAAAATTCGATGTTGTGTTTTTCCCGCATCTTCTTCAGGAACTCGGGACGCTGGGGACATATCGCCACAAGACGGGCTCCCAGAGACCGGACTTCACGTTCCGCGCCCTGCAGAGCTTCCAGCTCCGCATTGCAATACGGTCACCAGACACCGCGGTAGAAACAGAGAACCACGTTGCCCTCTTTCAACAACACTGCGGAGCTGACCATTTGATTGTTGTCGGACGGCAGTTCAAAGGGAGGCAGGGTATCCCCCACTTTTAAGGCTCTTGCCATGATACCGGATTCAGCAAGTGATCGGGTCGCCTGCTGCATCACTTCTCTCATTTGCAACGGTACTCTCTGCTTCGCTCCTTCACGAATTTCGTTGAGCTTCTCTGTCAGCGTCATCATACTCTCCTTATCGAGCACATTCAGTTGAGATCTTTATCAGGCCTCTCATCATCCTGACCGGTGATTGGGAAGATTGAAACCAGTCGCAGCAGCTGATTTTCATTATACGATTATCCATTGACACTAATGCTGTATTTGACACCGGTCAATACCGGCTCGCCGAGACCCGGTAACAGGCATCAACGGCAAGAGCATATACCGTATCAAGGGCCATATTCCCGACGGTGGATTTATCGAAAAGCAGTTTTGCCTCGGCGGGAAAATCCTCGTCTCCAAGCCAGTAGAGCAGAGCCAGGGAAATATGGGGAACCGGATTAAAGACAAACCCGGCATCGGCCATGCCGACCGGGGTCCCCTTGAGTTGTGTGCAGACCCTGGAAAATGCTTCGAGGTCATTGCCGAACCGGGAAAAAATCAATGACGTCGGCACCTCATGGGGCCCGCGAAAAAAGGTAACACCGCCGGGAAGATCTTTTTCCGAAATCCATTCGCCCGTCAAAGAGATGCTTTTTACCTGCATCAGATAGTTTATGAGGAAAACAGCAAGGTAGCCAAGCGGCCGACCGGCCTGCGGAACACGACAGGTAATCTTTCTGTTCCGGCAGTCAACGAGATAGTCATCGCCCCAGTAATGAACATAATAACACTGTTTTTCCTGATCGTATCGACACTGGACCCTGCTGCAGACCTCCGTTGGCTCAAACGCTTCAAGGGCCAGAAACAGCATATCATCAATCTCGTATTCCATAAACCTCATGCCTCGCAGGTGTGTTTGTTTAAAGAATGACCCGAAACTATCAGGAAGACCCAGGCCAGGCTGAAAATGAATACTGCAGCAACCGTCGTAAACAATGTCTGAGAAATGATAATACCGTACGCAGCGTTGATTACAATCACCATTATTCATCCTTTCAATGCCCACGAGGCTCAGGTAACTCAACACTGTGCGCCACAATAGGCCAGTTCAGGCAAACCAGTTGACTTTACCAGTAAATACATTAATAATCCTGTTAACATCCAAGGAACCACTTCTGTTCCGGAACGGGATCAGTCTCCGCGCTGATACTATTCCCAGCGAGAAACGGTTACTGCCGAACGTGCAGGAAATCATCTCTGCAACACTTTAGGATCGTGAACCATCTATCAACCACTAAAAGAGGAGAGCCATTATGAAAAAACTGTTGCTGCTCGCATGCATGTGCATGTTTCTGGGTGGAACGGCCCAGGCCGGGACACCTCAAGACACGCTGGTGATGGCGTCGAAGATCGATGACATCATAACCCTTGACCCCGCTGAAATATTCGAGTTCTCCGGGGCCGAGTATGCAGCGAACACCTATGATCGGCTGATTAATTACGATGTCGACAATGTCAGTGACATCTATGGCGGTATTGCCGAGAGCTGGAGCATTTCTGAAGATGGCATGACCTATGTCTTCAAGATCAGACAGGGAATCACCTTTGCCTCCGGTAACAAGCTGAGCGCAGACGATGTGGTCTACTCGCTCAGACGTGTTATCCTGCTCGACAAGTCTCCGGCCTTTATTCTCACCCAGTTTGGTTTTACCCCCGACAATGTCGAACAGACGATCGTCAAGGTAGATGATGCCACTGTCAAGCTGGTTATCGACAAGCCGTATGCACCGACCTTTTTTCTCTACTGCCTTACCTCGACGGCTGGATCTGTCGTTGACATGAAAGAGGTTACCGCCCACGAGAAAGACGGGGACATGGGGTATGGCTGGCTCAAGACCGCCTACGCGGGATCCGGCCCCTATATGCTGAAAACATGGAAACCGTCAGAGACACTTATTCTCGATGCCAACCAGAATTACTGGGGAGATAAAGCAAAACAGAAACGTGTCATTATTCGCCATATAACAGAATCGGCTACTCAGCGGCTTCTCCTTGAAAAAGGAGATGTCGACATTGCCAGAAACCTGGCTCCTGATGACATCAAAGGACTTGCCGATAATCAGGACGTCAAAATCCGCAAAAAGGCGAAAGGAGCGGTGTGGTATCTCGGACTCAACCAGAAAAACCAATACCTGCAGAAACCTGAAGTACGTCAGGCCTTCAAATACCTGATTGATTACCAGGGTATGGAGCAGACCATACTCAACGGCAAGGCAACTATCCACCAGGCATTTCTTCCCAAAGGTTTTCTCGGCGCCCTGGAAGAGACACCATTTACCCTTGATGTCGACAAGGCTAAAGCGTTGCTGAAAGAAGCCGGTCTTGAAAATGGTTTTTCAGTAACCATGGACACCAGGAACTCTGAGCCGACGACATCCATGGCACTTGCCATCCAGGCGACCCTGGCACAGGCCGGGATTAAACTTGAGATTATTCCGGGTGAAGGCAAACAGACACTCACCAAATACCGGGCACGAAACCACGATATCTATATCGGCCGCTGGGGACCGGACTATATGGACCCCCACACCAATGCCGACACCTTCGCCCGTAATCCCGACAATAGTGACGATGCAAAGTCAAAACCGCTGGCCTGGCGGAATGCCTGGGATATCCCGGAAATGACCAAAAAAGCCGATGCCGCTGTCCTCGAAAAGGATGCCGCCAAACGGGCTGAAATGTATCTTGAACTGCAGCGTGAACACCAGCAGGTTTCACCGTTTGTGATCATGTTCCAGGATATTGAAATACTCGGCAAACGGTCGAATGTTGACGGTTTTGTTCTCGGACCCAGCTTTGACAGCAACTTCTATCAGTATACAACCAAATAGCAGCCGATGCATCTGCCTCCCCTGCACTTGAAACGGGGAGGCTGGCATTGTCGTGCCCGCACAAAAAACCGTACTGTTCCAGGAAGAAATGACCCGGCTGCTCACAAAAAGACGCCTTGCAAAAGCTGCAAAACAGACCATGCGGCTGCTGGCAATGGTGGCAATAACATTTTTCGGCCTGCTGCTGATCACCTTTCTTATCGGCCGGGTTGTTCCCATAGACCCGGTGCTCTCGGTGGTCGGAGACAAGGCTTCGCCGGAGGTTTACGAGCGCGCCCGGATTGCAATGGGCCTGCACCTGCCGCTCTGGCAACAGTTTCTCATTTATATCGGCAATGTTTTAAAAGGCGATCTGGGAACCTCGGTGTTGACGGCACGGCCGGTGCTCGATGACATCATCAGGGTGTTTCCGGCAACACTTGAGCTTGCCGTAACCGCTACCGTCATCGGTGTTCTGGTCGGCATTCCGCTCGGTGTCTTCTCGGCGGTAAAACGCGGTAGCCTGCTGGACCACATCACCCGTGTTATCGGACTGCTTGGTTACTCCCTGCCGATATTCTGGCTCGGGCTGATGGCTCTCATGGTCTTTTACGCCCGGCTGGACCTGCTGCCCGGTCCCGGGCGGGTCGATGTCTTTTACGAAGACATTGTCGACCCGGTTACCGGCGTAATGCTGATCGACTGCATCATTGCCGGAGAGTGGGACATATTCAAGAATGCGCTCTCGCACATCATCCTTCCCGCTTCACTGCTCGGCTATTACAGCATGGCGTATCTGTCACGGATGACTCGCTCTTTCATGATTGAACAGCTGCGCCAGGAATACGTTTTAACCGCCCGGGTCAAGGGTGCTGCCGAATGGAAAGTGATATGGCGCCATGCCCTCGGCAATTGTGCAATTCCACTGATAACGGTCATCGCACTGAGTTTTGGCACCCTGCTTGAAGGATCCGTTCTGACGGAGACGGTATTCGCCTGGCCGGGCCTCGGGCTCTACCTGACGAACTCACTGCTCAATGCCGACATGAATTCAGTTCTCGGGAGCACTATTGTTGTGGGCTCAATTTTTCTCGGAGTTAATCTGTTCTCGGATTTTCTCTACAAGGTCATGGACCCGCGGGCCCGCTGACAATCTGGAGAGCATTTCACACCCATGCACGATAACTATTCCGGAAATCAGACAAGAAAGCAGTGGCTGCTCACCGACACGCCGGCTTCTGCATTCCAGGCATCACTCGGCAGAGCATATCTCGGGTTCCTGGAATTTGGCAGAAACCGCCTGGCGGTACTGGGACTGCTGATTATAACCGGCCTCGTCGTGGTAGCCGTTTTCGCCCCTCAGATCGCACCGTTTGATCCAATCGAAACCAATCTGACAAATCGGCTGCAGCCACTTTCTGTCCATCATTTTTTCGGCACAGACGAAGTGGGAAGGGATATTTTCAGCCGGATCGTCTGGGGCTCAAGGCTGACGCTTTACGTGATCGGCCTTGTCGCCATTATCGCCGCCCCGGTCGGTATACTCATCGGTACCGTCTCAGGTTATTTCGGCGGATTTATCGACACCGTCCTGATGAGGATTACCGATATATTCCTGGCCTTCCCCAAGCTTATTCTGGCCCTTGCCTTTGTAGCAGCACTCGGGCCCGGAATAGAAAATGCCATCATTGCCATATCAATCACCTCCTGGCCGCCGTATGCCAGAATCGCCCGGGCCGAAACAATTACCATCCGCAATTCAGACTTTATAAAAGCAATCAGACTGCAGGGTGCCGGGCCCATCAGGATTATCAGCGGCCATATCATGCCGCTGTGCATCTCTTCTCTCATTGTCCGTGTCACCCTGGATATGGCGGGAATCATACTGACAGCTGCAGGCCTTGGATTCCTCGGTCTCGGGGCTCAGCCACCTTCTCCTGAATGGGGTGCAATGACGTCAAGCGGCCGCGCTTATATTCTCGACCACTGGTGGCTGATAACAATGCCGGGAACTGCAATTTTTATTGTCAGCCTGGCCTTCAACCTTCTCGGAGACGGATTGCGAGAAGTCCTTGATCCAAAGAGTGACAGCTGATGAACGACCCGGAAACCCTGCTGACGGTACATAATCTCTCGGTTGTCTTTCCATCGCTGAAAGGAGATGTCCAGGCAGTCAACAATATCAGTTTTTCCCTGGGCAAAGAGAAAATCGGCATCGTCGGTGAATCAGGTTCGGGAAAATCGGTAACCGGCAGAGCCATTTTACGCCTGCTGCCACCCTATGCCCGCATCCAGGCAGACACCATCTCCTACAAGGATAAAAACCTGCTGTCATTTAGTGAAAAAGAAATGCGCCGGATCAGAGGAATGGAAATTTCCATGGTCATGCAGGACCCGAAATACTCGCTTAACCCAGTGCGCACCGTCGGAGAGCAGATCATAGAAGCCTACGCCATTCACCGCAAGGTATCAAAACGTGAAGCAAAGCAGCGCGCCATCGCCATGCTCGAGGCGGTGCGCATCAGAAACCCGCAACAGGTTTACAAGCTCTATCCGCACGAAGTGTCCGGAGGAATGGGCCAGCGCATCATGATCGCCATGATGCTGATTCCCGAACCCAGCCTGCTTATCGCCGATGAGCCGACCTCTGCACTTGACGTAACCGTTCAGCTCCAGATACTGGCAATACTCGACGATCTGGTTACCAGGCGCGGAATGGGTCTGATCTTCATTTCCCACGATCTTGAGCTGGTAGCGTCCTTCTGTGACCGCATCATTATCATGTATGGTGGTCGCATCATGGAAATCGTCGACGCCGACAGGCTGCACATGTCAGGACACCCCTACACCAGAGGGCTGCTGAACTGCCTGCCCAAAATAGCCGGCACCCAGGAAAAACTGCCGACCCTGGTACGGGAAGAATCCTGGCTTCACCCGGCCACTCCCACAATCTCTATCGGTAACTGACAATGCTCCGGGTAAAAGACCTCAATGTCATCTTCGGCCACGGCTCAGCACGCAACCATGCCGTAAAAAATGTCAGTTTCTCGGTTAACCGGGGTGAACGTTTTGGTCTTGTCGGAGAATCCGGGTCCGGTAAATCCACCGTTCTCAACTGTATTTCCGGTCTCCTCGACAACTGGCAGGGAACAATCGAAATTGACGGCCAGCCGCTTTCGCGGAAGAGAACGTTGTCTTTTTGCCGGAATGTGCAGATGGTATTCCAGGATCCATACGGATCACTGCACCCGAGACACACGATCGATCGGACACTCAAGGAACCGGTGGCAATTCATAAACTTGGAGATGGCAATCGCCGTGTCCAACAGGTGCTGGAGGAGGTCGGACTGGGCCCGCAGTTTCGTTACCGCTATCCACACCAGTTGTCAGGAGGCCAGCGGCAGCGCGTTGCCATTGCCCGGGCCCTGATACTTGAACCGGAAATCATCCTGCTTGATGAGCCGACCTCGGCCCTCGATGTATCCATTCAGGCCGAAGTCCTTAACCTGCTCGCCGATATCAGGCAGAAACGAAATCTGACCTATGTCCTGGTCAGCCACGATCTTGCGGTGGTTTCCCATATGTGCGACACCATATCAGTCATGAACCGCGGGGAAACCGTTGAAATTATAAGCAGAAAGCAGCTCCAGGAAAGCGATTTCAGTCATCACTACACCCGCCAGCTTCTCGTTGCCAGCAAAGGCTATGACCGCGCGGCTATTGATCTGTTTCAAGACTTCTGAGATCACGAGAAATGGTTGTTAAAGCCGCGGTACCAAAATTACTCCCTTATCGACCTGTTTTATTGACAGAAAGATAACACCTATGAAAATAACAGAGATACGAACCAGGATCGTTACCATACCCCTGCTGACAGAATTCAAAACCTCTCTCAGGTGCGTCAGAGAAATTGAAAACATACTGGTCACCATCACCACCGACAGTGAACAGAGTGGCTTCGGCGGCGCTGCACCGACAACGGTGATTACCGGTGAAACGGTCTCATCCATCCTTGGAGCCATCACCGTCATTGCAGCAGCGATAACCGGAATGGACATCAGGAACCACGAAGCAGCCCTGCAGCGTTTGAACAACTGCATTGTCGGCAACATGTCCGCCAAGGCCGCTGTCGATATGGCCATATACGACCTGCTGGCCAAATTCTTTCAGACCCCGCTCTACAGGCTGCTTGGCGGACTGTCGAAAAGGATTGAGACGGATATGACAATCAGTCTTGACAGTCCTGAAAACATGGTGCAGGAGAGCCAGCAGAGAGTCGCCGAAGGATTTTCCATACTCAAAATCAAGGTCGGTTCTGATCCGCTGCTGGATATTGAACGGCTATCAGCAATTTCCAAGGCTGTCGGCAGCCACATCAGAATACGGGTTGACGCCAACCAGGCATGGACCGCCAAAGAGGCACTCCTGATTTCAGCTGAGCTCAGTCGAAGACAGCTCCCAGTCGAACTGATTGAGCAGCCGGTCAGGGCGGCAGATATTGAAGGCTTGAAAATTGTCTGTGCCGGCTCCTGCTTCCCGGTTTACGCGGACGAATCTGTTTTTTCCCCCGCAGATGCCTTACATCTCATCCGAGACAATGGTGTTGACGGGATCAACATCAAGCTGATGAAATGCGGGGGTATCTATAATGGCCTGAAAATAGCAGCAATTGCCGAGAGTGCTGGTATTCCGTGCATGATCGGCTCGATGATGGAAAGTCATGTGAGCGTCACTGCGGCCGCCCATCTTGCAGCGGCCAAGACGGTTATCTCCGGATACGACCTGGATGCCCCTCTCTTCTGCAGCTCCAACCCTGCAGTGGGAGGCATCGATTATCACGACGCTGATGTTCTCCTGCCGGATGAGCCGGGGTTGGGCATTGCCCGACTCCTTGATTAAAAAAACAATGGAGCACGGATGAAAATTTATCTGAGCGTCGACCTGGAAGGCATCTGCGGCACAACCCACTGGGACGAAGTGACCTGTGGAAAAGATGAATATCCGGAATATCAGCGGCAGATGACGGCTGAAGTCGTTGCCGCCTGCACTGGGGCTTTCAAGGCAGGGGCAAGCGAAATCGTCATCAGGGATGCGCACGATTCAGCCAGAAATATTATTGCCCGGGATCTTCCGCACAACAGCAGACTTGTCAGGGGATGGAGCAACCACCCCTATATGATGATGCAGGAGCTTGACGGCTCTTTTGATGCAGCGATAATGATCGGCTATCATTCCTATGCGGGCGGCAACGGAAATCCACTTTCACATACGATGAGCACCGGAGTGTCCCACCTGACGATTAACGGCTACCCGGCCTCTGAATTTCTTATCAACTGGTACACCGCATTGTATGAAAAGGTACCAGTAGTCTTTGTCTCCGGGGATCAGCAGCTCTGCGACCATGCTGCCGGACTGGTGCCGCCCATTACTACCGTTGCCGTCAAATCAGGCGCAGGGGCATCCACCACCAATATCCACCCGCAGACAGCTGTTGAAAAAATCTCCGCAGGAGTCTGCAGGGCACTGGCCGGCGATATCAGCACATGCCTGTCGGATCTCCCGTCCAGTTTTGAAGTCGCAATCACCTACACGAGAAATCCGGACGCCTGTAAAGCCGGATTTTATCCCGGTGCCCGGCTCACAGCTCCACAGCAGATCTCTTTTGCAGCCGATGATTATTTCGATGTCCTGAGATTTTTTCTCTTTACACTCTAAAATCCTGACAAGGAAAACCATGAGCACAGAGCTTCGCGAGCAGATAGCTGCCATCCACCACAAGGCGTTTACCGTTGATGCCCATTTTGATCTCACCTACGATGTTGCCAACCGACGCGAACGGGGTGAAAAAAAAGTAATTGAACGCAGCTATCTGGAAACATTCAGAGCCGGCGGGTTTGACCTGATTGTCTCGGCCATTTTCATTCATGACCTCTTCCTCCCGGAAATGGGGTTGAGAAGAGCACTTGACCAGATCAGCTGCCTGCATCAGGAGATTGAGGAGACACCGGGTGCCTTCAAAATCTGCCGCTCAACCAGAGAAGCATTTCAGGCAAAAGATGGTGGAGAAACAGCAATTTTTCTCTCACTCGAGGGGGCAGACCCGCTTCAGAACGATATACATTTATTGCGAATCTTTTATGAGCTCGGCGTCAGAGGGCTTGGGCTGGTGTGGAGCCGCCGTAACTACGCCGGAGACGGGGCCTTTTTTGAGAGTACCAGGGAAGGAAGAAAAGGAGGTTTGACTCCGTTTGGTATCCGGCTGATCGAGGAAGCACAACGTCTTGGTATCTTTATCGACGTCAGTCATCTCAATGACGAAGGTTTCTGGGATGTCATGAACACAGCGAGCAAACCGGTTATTGCTTCACATTCAAACTGCAGGTCCCTTGCCGACAGCATGAGGAACCTGACGGATGAGCAGATTAAAGCCGTCGGCAGAAACGGTGGGGTTATCGGCATGAATTCAGTTAATGCGTTTACCAGCAAAGAAAAAAGGCCGGCTACCGCCGCCGATATGGCCGCACATGTAGAACACATAGCAGCAGTTGCCGGAATCAGCCATGTCGGTATCGGTTTTGATATCTGCAACAGCTTTACAAACTATCTGCAGATGAAAGAATCTCTGCCGTGTTATGACATCATCAAAGATCACTCACATCTATATGAATTTACTGCTGCTCTGATCGCAAGAGGATTCAGCGAGGAAGAGATCATCGCCGTATTGGGAGGCAATTTTCTACGCGTCTATGCGCAAACAATCGGCTGAGCTCAGAGATGATCAACCGGCCCGTCAGGCGGGCCGGTTTCAGTTGTAACTGATGATCATATTTGAGGCTTTCAGGCAGTGCGGCAGCCTCTCAGACGCCGCACACTGCCGACAGTCAGCAGGCCGAGCGCCAGGACAAGCGGAATGAAATACCACATCCCGTTCACCAGCAGGTATGACAGACCGACCAGCGGCAGCAGCAGTACCCTTACCACACGCTTGAGCAGCTCGTGTTCAGCTATATAGTCGGCAATCGGGGGTGAGTACCTGTAGTACAGAGAGACAAACGTTTTGCCGGGTGTATTGGTGAGCAGATAGGCGTCCCTGAACTGCTGGAGCAGCGCTACATGAGGTTCAAGAAGCGAGCCGTAGGCAGCCGTAGCGATGAAACAACCACCCCCGCCGCCATCACTGGAGCCACCCCCGCCGCCGCAGGGAAGCACCTCGAAAAATTTGCCGGCAACAAGATTCTGTCCAGCCCGTGTCAGGTGCAGCCCGTCAAAGTTGTAAAAGCCCCACCTGGGTCCTTCAAGATCACTGTAGACATCAACGTAGGTCACTCCCCGCTGGGCCGCAGCATTGGCGATAGCAGGATTATAGCTGCCGGGGATAGCCCTGTTTTCGCGTCCGCTTTCGGTGTTCGGGGTAATTGAGGCGACAATCGGTATGGCACCGGCGGCAACGGATTTTGTCATCATCGCTCCGAGGTTTGCGGCAACTGAGCCGGCACCCACACCGCTGCGGGCATCATTTGCCCCCAGCATTATCAGGATATAATCCGGGCTGTAGCGGGCCAGCACCCCATCAATCCGTCCCACGCTGGTAACGGTCAGCTCGGCATCTCTTCCCTCGTTGATTATCTGCACATTGCAACCTGCAGCAGTAAAGCGCTGCTTCAAGAAGAAAGAATAGGGTACTGAACCATATCCCCGCGTAATTGAATCACCGAAGGCGACAATCCGAAGAGGCCGTTCCTGGACTGGGGGAGTAGCTGCCTGCTGGGCTGAGCCTGTACCGCCGCTATCGGTATAATCGATATCTGGAAATGCAAAAGCAGGCGATGCCGTAAGGAGCATGGCCAGAACCGGGCCGAAAAGAATCGTCTTAAACATGGAAATAATCCTCGTATATCGATGGACGCAGCGTCTCACTTCTTTATCTCGTCTTGGTAGGCTCGAATAAAAATCATGCCGCCATGATTTATAAAATCGGGGAGCACAATCATGTCTGCTCCCGAGTTCTCGTTTTCTTGCTCATCCACCGCCGGAACGACAACGGGCTCTGACCACTGGGAGCCGTCATATGCACTGGTGAGTACGACATATTCTGATTCCTGAAGCTGTTGCCAGGATACTGCCGGCTGCTGCCGGTCATTGAGTGAGATAACGGGCAGCGTGTCGGGTGTGTCATTTGCCTCGTGAAGCAGCTGCGGCCCTGACCATGCACCGTCTTTATTGACGGCAAAATAGATGTCGTCAGGGCCGCCGTCGCCTGCCGACCAGACAACCCAGACAGCATCGCTTCCATCTATGATCACCGACGGACCACTATTGGCTTTCATCTCTGAGGACAGCGGCTTGCTTTTCTCCCATACTCCCGCTGAACCTGTCGTATACCTGATCTCAGTTCTCTGGTTGTCATAGGCGGTAAAAAAAAGCCAGCGGGTTCCACGGCTGTCCTGATCAATAACCGGATGCATGTTGTCGTAGTAGTCATCGGTTACCATAAGCGGTTCAGACCAGCTCCCCTCTGTGCGAGATGTATAAAAAATTTCAGGGCGGATACCATCCGACTGCGACCATACCACGTCAATTTCCGGCTGTTCCGGCACTGTCGTCGCAAAAGAGGCACCTGCGGCAACCATGACCAGTGCAGCTGCACAAAATAATGTCAGGCCACGGCAAGTGTACAACGTACGTTTCTTCATCTCTTTTTCACCATTAGCTTTGATCTGGGATCTTCGGAAGTCAGGACTGCGCTTTCAAGTCCGCAAACGGATTCGTAACCGAAGGACTACATGGGGCGGGAAGCTCGTCTCTGTTGTCAGGATTCGAAACCATTTTCATTAACCTTCTCAGTATACTACCAGCAATATGCTTTATCAACCAATCTTCCAAGTTTTTTTGAGAACGATTACCAGAATTTGATATGCCGGCACACGCGGGCAGGCAGGTTTTCCAGAAAGCCCTGTCTTTCTCAGCGCTCCGCCGACCGATTTTCTCCAGACACTGCGTACCGCTGTTTCAACTGCTTTTTAGATGACGTAAAGATCATTGACAGGATTATTGATACAGCCACGTTGAAAACAAAAACGGCTGCATAGAGAAGAAGCGTGGACGAAACAATCTCTGCCAGACCGGCTGCAAACAGAAATGGCATCGAGCAGACAAACCCCTGGATCAGATATACGGTAAATGAGTTTCTGCCGATCCATTCCAGGCCCGGTGCAAACGCGCTGATCAGCGGTCGAATGCCTCTGTCCCAGTATGGCCGTGCAAGGACAAACAGATGTACGAGCAGGAGGCTGTACACAAGCCACTGCAGGGATGGCGGGAATTTATATCGCGACAGCCGCAGTTCCCCTCCATCCATGTTGAAAATAATCCAGGCAATGAGACAGTTTAGCGCAAATGATAAAAGCACAGGGGATACTCGAATACTTTTTTCCTTTGTGCGGTAGACCGTACCAAGGACAAAAAAGAAGCAGTAAAAAAAGATATCGCCCCAGGAACGCAGTAAAAACACATGCCCCGGGTAGTGGTAGGTCATCAGGTAATATAAGACGAGCAGCAGCAGAAGCAGCGGATATCTGAATCGGGGGAATAACGGCCAGCCAAGAAGCAGTGGGACCAGGAGCAGCATCGGAAAGTAGGTGTGCAGGTACCAGAGATTACCGTAGTATCCCTTGAAATAACCCCAGAGTTCTCCTGAAAGCTGCAGGGTCAAGATGCTCAACAGGCTTGTTGCAAGGCCTTCCGGGACACGATCCCTGAAAAAATAGACCCAGAGCAGTACACTGCCTGCCACAATTAGCGTTATCACGAGATAGTTCAGGTAAAGCCGAAAAAGCTGGCCAAAGGCCTGTCGTGCGCTCACCGGCATCGTTGAATGACTGGCAAAATAGCCCGATATGAAAAAGAATATCGGGATGTCGACAAAATAGGCGAGTTCCCGGGCCACATCAGGAGTGTAGGGTTTCAGGGACCAGTAGACTGTATGGATATTTATGACCGACAGGATCATCATCCCCTTGAAGGCATCAAAATATGTATCACGTTTTTTGTGTATCACAGATCTCCTTTGTAAAGCTTGATTTCACGCCCTGACGAAACAGTCGGCACATGACAATACGGCCGCCCCATCTGCAAGCTGCTTTCGGCGAACATATCAGAAGAAGCTGGTTTTGTCATGGTTGATCAGAACTTTCGCACGTATGGGCAGCCGACCTCTCTGCACGATCACTCTTTACCTAACACGAACAAGTGATTATACTACACCGCATTATCGTCCCACCCCTTCATTGATCAACGATGCGAAACCTTCTGGAGAGACACATGCAAAGAATCATCTCATTTCTGTTCCTATTCTTTCTCATGTCATCATTTTTCCCGGCAGCAGATTCCCTCGCGGCAACCGATCCAGCTGGAAAAACACTGCCCGCCGAACAGACAATCTCTTCTGAGCCGGCAGCTCAACCGACTTCGGCAAACAACAGTGCATCTGGAACACGCTCACCAGGGGATGGTGGTTTTTCGGCTCAAACGCAACCGGGAAAGCAACTGCTGCCATTTCTGACGCAATGGCTCCATCTGCTTGATTCCGGAAAAGAGACGGATCACGAGAAATCCAGTGCGATAGCCTATGCACCCAGGGTACCCGGAGATATCCTGCGAAGCCTGCAGGAGGCCGGTGGAGAAAAAAACGCGGGCTTCCCGGGACTGGTGCTGCGCATTCTGGTCGCTGTCACCATCGGCTATATCTTCGTGTTCATCGTTAAACGGGTGATGAAGTCAAAACTCGACACGCTGAAAGAACTTTCACCGCCGCAATCAGAAGCGTTTTCCCTGTTGTGGATCGGGCTGGTTCGCAACCTGCCAGCCCTTGCCGCAATGATCGTACTGGCAATCACTGCAACAATCACCTTTCTGCTTATGGCCGGAGATATTGGAATCAAGGGGCGGATGCTCTTCCAGCTGACATTGGGTGTGATACTCATATTTACGGTGTCTTCCATCATCAGCCGCATTATTTTCTCACCGGACAGCAATGCAGCGCGCCCCTTTGACATTGATCAGCCACTGGTTAAACCGCTCTACAATGCCTTCAAATATTCAATCGCCATACTGGCATCTGGACTTCTGATCGTCAATCTCTTTCGAGAACTTGGTGCCCGGCCGCAATCCGTAACCTGGGTTGTGATTGTCCTGGGCACCATCGTCATTGCGCTGTACTGCTACCTGATCCTCTACCTGAAAAAACCCGTCACATCGACCCTGCTTACCAAAGTAGACAAGGAGGATGGCGGATGGCTGAAGCGCCAGCTGGCCTCATACTGGCATACCCTGGCACTGTTTTATCTGGCTGTCGTCTGGTTCATCTGGATTGGTCAGACACTCTCAGGAACAGCGCAGGGGAAAGGCCAGTTCATTGTCAGCATGCTCATAGTGCCAATCTATTTTGCGCTGAGCCATGGAGGAAAACTGGTAATCACCGCGGTCATTGAATCACTGGATCTCGGCAGGATCAGCGAAGATGACCCGACCAGCCCGACCGATGAGCTGGAACGCAGAGAAGAACATATCAGGCAGCAGAAACTGATAACCACAAAAACATTCTCGGTTTTTAGAATCATCCTGCTGGCTGTTCTGGCCACCTGGATTCTGTCCCTGTGGGGGTATGATATTCCCTTTGCAACAGCGGCGATGGGTGCACTCTTTCAGGCAATCGTTATCATTGCCCTGGCTTTGACCTGCTGGCGGGCTGCCAGTGCATACATTGAAAGAAAACTTGAAGAAGCTGCGCCCGAAGTGAAGACAGAGGAAGAGGATGAAGACAACGAGTTCGGCGGTGCCGCCCCCAGGGGACGTATTCAGACGCTGCTGCCGATGCTCCGCAAGGTTATCGGCACTGTTCTCGTGGTCATGGTCATCCTTATCGTCGTGTCTTCCCTTGGCGTAGATATCGGCCCGCTCCTGGCGGGTGCCGGGGTGATCGGTCTGGCCATCGGCTTCGGTGCCCAGAAACTCGTCTCTGATGTTCTCTCCGGTTTTTTCTTCCTGCTCGATGACGCCTTCCGGGTTGGTGAGTACATTCAGGCCGGCAAGATCCGTGGCACGGTCGAGGCGATCACCCTCAGGAATGTGATGCTCAGGCATCACCTGGGCATGCTGCAGGTTGTGCCCCACAGCGACCTCGGAGCGATCACCAACTACATGCGCGGCGGTATCGTTATCAAATTCCCCCTGGAGTTTCCGTATGATACCGATATCGACCAGGTGAGAAAAATAATCAAGAAGGTCGGCATTGCAATGCTTGCCGATGAAACACTCGGGGATGACTTTATCCTGCCGCTCAAATCTCAGGGTGTCAACGA
Organism: Desulfocapsaceae bacterium; assembly: GCA_963675545.2. Lineage (GTDB taxonomy): Bacteria > Desulfobacterota > Desulfobulbia > Desulfobulbales > Desulfocapsaceae > MADRE3. Next base: position 2,980,218 of record CAXXRX010000002.1, on the reverse strand, counting down.
GATAACCAACTCGGTCATGGTTATCAGGGTTAAATTCACGGCAAAACCGGGTAAGCAGTTTGTCATCAAGCGCGAAGCATTCAGGCGCATCACCGAAGCGCTCAACGCCAAGGGCATCTACTATGCACACCGCAAGGTCATTGTTGATTTTCCTGAGCACCCCAAAGACGATTCATCCTCCAGGGAAGCAACGCAGAAAGCCGCACAGGCAGGAGCAGCTGCCGCCCTCATTGCCGAGGAGCAGCAGCTGAAAGAGGTACCACCCGAGACTTAAGCGTCTGCTGAAAAAACGGCCGGAGGATGACCGCCCGTATCACTGGAACGGAAAATCTTTCCCGAGACAGGCTGCTACATGCACAATGCCGCATGAAGTGCCCGCTGGGCCTGGGCAAATTCAGTGCGCTCCAAGATAAACTGCATATTTGTCTGGCGGGTTGTCTGTGAGACAGCCAGTATATTTATCTTTTCTGCAGCTAGTGCCTGGGCGGCCCGGGCCATAATTCCCGGCTGGGCGATATTGGAGCCGATGGCGCAGACAATGGCCACAGGCCTGGCTGAAATCAGCTCGAACACATCCGTCAGCTCCGCAATCAGGCGGGGTGTACAGTCACGCTCGGCGACAATCAGGTCGATCGTGTTGGCATTGGTAACTTTGCTGATGTATGAAACATGATGCTTTCTGAATATGTCCATGATGCGCATGTCAAACCCGACTTCCCCGACCATCCTGGTGTCATGAACTTCAAGACAGGTAACGCAGCTTGAACCGGTAACGATCTCAACCTTTGATGTCGGTGCAATGAAATCATTGGTGATCAGTGTCCCGGGATGGTCCGGGTCAAAGGCGTTTTTCACCCGGATTGGAATCATGCTGATCTCGAGCGGTTTTGAGGCTTTGGGGTGAATCGCCTCCATGCCGACATCGGCAAGCTGATCCGCAACATCGTAGTTTGTGTTGCAGACCGGGTGAGCATTCTCCTCGCCGACAACCAGCGGGTCACCGGAACAGAGATGATACTCCTTGTGGATAATCGCCTCACTGGCCCGCAGCAGGACAGCAATTTTCGAAAAGGTAACCTCTGAATAGCCACGGTCAAACTCCCGCATGATGCCTTCCGTTCCTTTTGTATAGCCAGTGGCAAAGCAGATGGTCGTAAACGGATCTACCTCATCGAAACTGTCCTTTATGCGCCTGTCGATGGTGAGCTGCCGGCCGTCTTCCCAGCCGCTGAGATCGACAAAGGTAGCATCATAGCCTCGGTTCTGCAGGATATTGGCGGAATTAAAGGCACTGTGCATCTCGCCAAGCGAGGCCAGAAGCTCACGGGCTGCAAGCAGTAGCTCCTTACGGGTGACATAACCGGATGCCAGGACATTATCCATACTGCGCAGGATATTGATGGCCAGGTCAATTCGGTTCTCAATAAAATTATTCGCCTCTTGAAGCTGTAAACCGGTTCCGACAAAACTTTCGTTCAACTCAAAGAGCCGGTCTCGGAGCAGGAGCATTTTCTTGGGGTAATTTTCCTGCTCTTCAAAAAGTTTGTAGATACCCGGCTGCCCTGTTTTCTTATGTTCAAGCAGTTCGTTGGTAACTCCTGCGTAGGCGGAAACGACATAGACCCGGCCCCAGATATCATTTTTCCGGCGCAGAATGATATTGTCAATGATCTCCGGAAAACGGGACATCGATGTCCCGCCGATTTTTTCAACCCTCAGGTTCAGACTTTCCATACACTTTCCCATATACGCTATGATAACAATCAGTTATAAAAACAGAACAAGCCCCGGTCCATGAATAAAAGCATCCGCTTTGACTCAGCCATAACTGCTCCAGGAGCCTAGCCGAAAAAAAAATATGAAACAAGCGCTTTTTGATTGGAGGTGTCTGGCGATTTGGCAGTTCAAAGACCTTTACGATATACCTCAGGGTACCTGATCACCACTCAGCCGCACACATCCAGTAACCTGAGGTTGACAGTGCTTTTTTTGATCCAGATATGCTAGTGCGCCAGAGCGGGTTCAACGATGGGGAAGCTCATGGTGAATGTTGTCCCCTGATCGGGAACAGACTGAACGTCTATGTACCCCTGATGAGCCTCGACCACTTCTTTTACCAGGGAAAGACCAAGGCCCGACCCGGTGATATGCCGCGTTGCCTTGCCTTTTACACGGAAAAAACGATCAAAGATGTGAGGAAGGTCTTCCCGGCTGATACCGATCCCCGAATCCTTGAAGACAAGGTTGACAAACCCCCCGGACAAAGATGTGGTAAGCGTTACCGAACCACCGTCGGGTGTATATTTGATCGCATTGGAAATGATATTCATCAGGGCGGTACGGATATGGTCATAATCCACATTAAACCACCAGTCCTCCCCGCAGGGCATATACCGGATCTCGATATTTCTGGCCTCCGCCTGCGGTGCGGCAACCTCCACGATATCCCTGACAATGTCATGGCCGCTGGTTACCTCAAGATTAAAGACAACAGTGCCGCTTTCAAGCTTGGAAAGGTTCAGCAGATTATCGATAAGACGCAGCAGATCCTTGGTCCTGACCGTCATTCTGCTGTGAAGTTTATTGCACGAATGAAGCGCTTCATACTTGCAGTCAACCTGAAGGGCATAGATCATCTGCTCAATTGAGGCCAGCGGCGATTTCAACTCGTGAGCCACCATCGCCACAAAATCCGACTTCATCCGGTCGATTTCCTTGCTGGTGGAGACATCTTCGAAGGTGGTTACCGAACCAAGGACAACGCCGGTTGAGGAAACCACAGGTGAACAGTGAGCCCTCAGGTAGCGACGGGATATGGAGCCCGGCGTAAATTCCCGGGCCACAACCACCCCCCTGCTCATGGCCTCCTCGATCATCTGCACTGCCGCAGGATCATTGATTGAATCTGAAAGATGCTTGCCGATCACCGGGTCTGTCTGGATTTCCAGGAGTTTGATTGCAGCCGGATTATGCAGGACCACCACACCTTCAGGATCGGTTATCAATACCGCTTCAACCATACAGCCGAATACCGTCTTCAGCCGGCTTTGCTCCTGCTGGATAGTGTCCAGGCTTAAACTGCGCTCTTCCCGCAGTTTTTCGGTTTCCGCTTTCAGGCGGATCTTGTCGACTGCCCGCTCAACAACGATACGGATATAGTCAGGGGTAAACGGTTTGCCGACAAAATCAAAGGCTCCCTGTTTCATTGCGGTGACCGCCTTTGAAACCGTGGCAAACCCGGTAATGACGATGACCTGGATGTGCGGTTCATGCTCCTTTATCCACTCAAGCACCCCGAAGCCGTCTATGCCGGGCATCATCAGGTCAAGCAGGACAATATCAAACGTGCTCTGCCTGATCATTTCAATACCGCGTTCCCCGCTCTCGGCCTTTTCAACCGTCAGCCCCCTGTCGGCAAGAGCCCGGGAAACACCTTCACGAATCACTTTTTCATCGTCGACTATGAGTAAGCGCACTGTATCCATTTCGTCCGTTCCTTATCAGTAAGACAACAACTGCGGTCCCGCGGAGCAGGAACCGCAGTTCTCCAAACAGTACTGCAGGTACAGGACCCTACTGCAGCCAGCTTTTTATACGCTCAAGGAGTTCTCCCGGTTCCACCGGTTTGGGCATATAATCTTCAGCCTCGCTCTCGAGCATGTCCCGGTGAGTATAGGTGCTGGTCGTTACCCGGTCGGCAACAGCGGTAAGCAGGATGATCGGTATTTCCCTGGTTGCTTCATCCGCCTTGAGTTTTGCACAGGCTTCATGACCGTTCATCACCGGCATCATCACATCAAGGACAATCAGGTCGGGCCTTTGCTCAGCAACAGCCTCCAATCCCTCCTGGCCATCATAGGCGACCCGCACATCATAGCCGCCGCTCTCAACGATCACTCTGACCGCTTCGACAAAATCCGGATCATCATCAACCAAAAGAATCTGCTTTTTGTCCGTCATCATTCTCCTCCATTAATAGTGATGCAGCGTTTCCATCTGTTACTGTTCAACATCCGGTCGGGGCAGGAGCCCTGCACCACCGATTATCTCAGCAAGTTTTTCTTCCCACTCTATGGCCATCACATGCACTCCGGCAATACCTTCCATCTCTTTTAATTCGTTGATCTGTTCAATACAGATCTCAATCCCCTTGGCGGCCTGTTTCTCTTTCGGTTCATCAGCGATTCTCTTGATGACCGCTTCCGGAATGTCGATTCCGGCGACCATCCGGTTCATGAATTTTGCCATTCCAGCAGATTTCAGCGGGGTCACACCGGCCAGGATCTTTATTTGTTCATGCAGCCCCTGCTTCCTGGCATCTTCCATGTATCGGTTAAATGTTTCCATATTGTAAATGCACTGGGTCTGGACAAAATCAGCTCCCGCCTCCATTTTCAACTTCAAGCGTGCGACCCTTATTTCATAGGGATCGGCAAAGGGGTTGACCGCACAGCCGATATAAAATTTCGGGGCCCCTTCAAGTTTGTCCCCCGAGGGAAAGACACCATCATCGCGCATGGTTTTTGCCAGGTGGATGAGTTGCATGGAATCAATGTCGAAAACATTTTTTGCCTGTGGATCATCTCCAAATTTCTGGTGATCGCCCGAGAGGCAGAGAAGATTCCTGATACCAAGCGCTGCTGCCCCGAGCAGGTCCGACTGCAGGGCAATGCGGTTTCTGTCACGGACAACCATCTGGATCAGCGGTTCCACACCTGATTGTTTTACCAGCACACAGCCGGCAAGAGAGCTCATGCGCACAACCGAGGTCTGGTTATCAGTGACATTACAGGCATCGACATTGCCTTTGACAAAGGCGGCTTTTTCCAGGACAACGTTGGGGTCTGCACCCCGTGGGGGTCCGCATTCAGCAGTTACTGAGAAATGACCGGCAGCGAGCACCCTTTCGAGATTGCTTCCTGATTTCATTATATCATATCCTCCCTGATAATGCGGCGCGGGCCGCCGTCACGCGAGCTGTCCCAGCCTTTATACGGTTTGAGTTTGCCGTAATTCTCCATCTGGTCAAGCGCTTTGAGGCGGTCGATAATCAGCTGCCAGCCGCAGGCCACATCTTTTGAAACTTCGCACTTTCCGGAAACCGAACCGCCGCAAGGCCCGTGGAAAATCGATTTGGCGCATCTCGTCACCGGGCAGATTCCGCCGGTCAGGTGCAGGACACAGTCACCACAGCCCTGACAGCGCTCGGCCCACTCACCCTGCCGTTCGGTTACGCCAAGAAAACCGGTGTTTATTCCGGGCAAAACCGGAGTAATGGTGAATTTTTCAGCCAGAAACTGGATCCCTGCTCCACAGGCAATTGACAGCACCGCCTGATGGTCTTCAACATAGGGGCGCATCACTTCAAGGTATTCGGGATCACACTGGCGCTCAAGACAGACCTCTCTTATCTCGATCTTTTTACCCTGCGCCTCGCGAGCCAGCCGCAGGGTGGAAGCAAGAACCTGTACCTCCTTGTCTCCTCCAACTCGGCAGACAGTCACACAACCGAAACAGCCGGCCACGATGATGTTGTCATAAGGTTCAACCATTGCCATGATCTCTTCAATGGGTTTGGGCGTTCCGGTAATCATTGTTCAACCTCCTGTGAAGACTTCTGGTGCGCAGCCGCTCGACTGACATTTACCGGGCTCGGTCCGAGTTCTTCTATCTTTTCAACAAATTCATTGGCAAAAGCCGCAAATTTAGCTCCCTCGCCGGCGCTGAGATTATACATACGAACCCGGTCGGGACCGATATTGATCTGCCCCAGGATTGTATAGACCCGCTGCACACGGGCGCGGGCGCGGATATTGCCGTTGACGTAATGACAATCCCCTTCAAGGCAACCAATGACCATCACCCCGTCAGCACCGTTTTCAAAGGCCTTCAGCAACAGGGACTCATCAATTCTCCCGGTACACGGCAGCATGACGATACTGGTCTCGGGAGGGTATGAGCGTCGTTCCGAACCTGCCAGGTCCGCGGCGGTGTAGGCTCAGTGGCGGCAGGCAAAAACAATGACACGGGGGGCGAAATCCTCCATCAGCTTCCTCCTTTTGCTTATACATAATCCAGTTCAGAATAGGCCTTCAGCTTGGCCGTGATGTTCTTGTCCTCAAACCTGCCGAGCGTTATCGTTTTGGCCGGGCACTCGGCAACACATATCCCGCACCCCTGACAGAGCGCGGGATTGATGTAGGCGGTGTGCTGCTCGTTTATAACCGGTACATGATACGGGCAGGCCCGGACACAGGTCAGGCAGACTGCACAGTTTTCAGGCTCGACAATGGAATAGACGCCGGACAGCTTCAGTTTGTTTTTCGACAGGATGGTCGCCGCCCGGGCGACAGCCGCCTGGGCCTGGGCAATCGTTTCACTGACGTTTTTCGGCCCGTGAGCCGTTCCTGCCATGAACAGCCCTTCGCTGGGCAGATCGACCGGTCTCAACTTTGCGTGAGCTTCGATGAAGAAACCGTTGTCATTGCGCGGAACACGCAGCATGGAGGCGAGCTCCTCGGTGTCATGGGGAACAATTCCGGTGGACAGAACGAGAATGTCCGGCTGCAGGCTCACCGGCCGGCGGATTGAGGGATCAAAGACGGTAATATCCAGCAGCGCATCATCAACCCGTACCTCAGGGGCTGAGGTATCCGGGTCAAAACGGATAAAGTTGACACCCTGCTGTCTGGCAAGGCGATAGTCCTGTTCAGAACGCCCATAACAGCGCATGTCCCGGTAAAGGACATCAATGCGGATGGCCGGGTTGAGTTCCTTGAGAAGACGTGCATTCTTGATCGCTTGATTGCAGCAGATCCGTGAACAATAATTGAGATATTCCTCGCACCGGGAGCCCGCACACTGCAGCATGACAACACTGCTCCACGATGAGGCAATGGCAGGATCAATGACGATTTTCGCCTCCAGGTCGGTCTGGCTCAGCACCTCCTCGCGCTCGTTGAGACCGTACAGGTCAGGCCGGAATTCTTTTGTGCCTGTTGCCACCAGTGTGGCTCCATGCTTTATCCTGCGGGTTCCACCCGTGGGGGTCATCACATCGGTCTCGAAAGAACCCACAAAGCCGCCCTGGTCCACCACCATGGAACCGGTCAAAACCCGTATCAGCGGGTTATTCATGAGCCGCTCTTTCAGGGAAACAAGAAAGGGCGCGAACTCCTGCCCATCCCAGCTGCGCTTCAGGTTTCGAACCTGCCCGCCGAGTTCCTGCTGCTGCTCTACCAGGTAGACGCCAAAGCCCTGTCCGGCTGCTTCCAGCGCGGCCGTCATGCCGGCTACCCCGCCACCGATCACCAGCAGCGTCTGATCGACGTCGAATTCAAGCTCTGTCAACGGTTCAGCCTGGGCGGCATTGGCAACAGCCATGCGCATCAGGCGTCTGGACTTTTCCGTCGCCTTCTCCGGCTCCAGCGGATGTACCCAGCTGCAATGATCGCGGATATTGGCCATATCAAAAAAGTACTTGTTTATGCCTGCCTGGCGCAGTGTCGACATGAACAGCGGCTCATGAGTACTTGGCGAGCAGGCTGCCACCACGACACGGTTCAACCGCTGCTCTTTAATGATCTCCTTCATGTTCTCCTGGGAATCCTGGGAACAGGTGTAGAGCGGCCGCTCGGTGTAGACGACGTTGGGAAGTGTTTTGGCGTATTCCTCAACATCAGCCACATTAACGACGGAGGCAATGTTTGAGCCGCAATGACAGACAAACACCCCGATTCTCAGCTCTTCACCCGGCTCCTCAATATGTTCCTGCGGCAGCAGTTCTTCCGTCAGCAGCGAACCACGGGCAGCTGCCAGGCTGACGGCAGCTGCCTGTGCCGCACCTGAAGCCTCACTTACCGTCTCAGGTATATCTTTTGGTCCGTTAAAAGCGCCGCTCACAAAGATCCCCGGCCGTGACGTCTTAAGCGGCGTAAATCCGTCGGTCAGGGCAAAACCAAAATCGTCCATGTCGACAGCAAGGGCTTGAGCCAGCCGTTTTGTGCTTTCCGGCACCTGGATACCCACCGACAGCACGACCATTTCGAAAACTTCCGTTTTCCTCTTTCCTGAATCGTCCACATAACGCAGTTCAAGATCCCCTGTCTGCGGGTCTTCAAATATTCGACTGACCATCGCCCGCACATAACGGACCTTGTTCTCCTTTGCCCGGGTGATATATGAATCAAAATTTTTGCCGAAAGAACGCATGTCGATATAGAAAATTGTTGGTTCTATGGAAGCGTCGTGCTCTCTGGCGATAAAAGCCTCCTTGGTTGCATACATGCAGCAGACCGAGGAGCAGTAATCACGGTTACAGGAAGCATCCCGGGACCCGACACACTGAATCCAGGCAATTTTTTTTGGATGTTTGTTGTCGCCGGGACGCAGGACCGTACCCGATGTTGGTCCGGAGGCGGAAAGGAGCCGCTCGAATTCAATACTAGTAACAACGTTCTTGTGAACACCGTAGCCGAACTCACCGCGCAGACCGGCATCGAAGACCTCAATCCCTGGAGAAAAAATAATGGACCCTACGTCTACCTCTTTTTCTTTTTCAGTATGCTCATAATTGATTGCCCCGACTCCGCAGATTGTTCTGCAGGTACCGCAGGCTCCGGTATTCAGGTGCACACAGCTCTCTTCACTGATTACCGGCACCCTCGGGACAGCCTGCGGGTAGAGAATATTGACCGGTTTCCTGGTATCAAGCCCCTCGTTGAATTCATTATAGAGCGGGCGCACCTTTTTATCGGTGAGCTCGGAAATCTGCAGAAAGTTTACCGGACAGACTGAAACACAGGCCCCGCAAACCTGGCAGATGTCCCGGCCGGCTTCGATGCCGTCGGCTGTCATTTTCAGAGCACCGATCTGCATGACCTTGCTGCACATCATCGCGCAGAGACCGCAACGGATACAATTGTCCTTCTCTCGCCCTCCCCGTGCTTTTATGATCGCCACTGAACGTGCGGCAACGGCAGCACCGATACTTTGCTCAAGATCCGGCGCATTGCTCACTGAAATTGCGGCAAACTGCTCAGGGCAGGCAACGAAGCAGGCTCCGCAGCCGGTACATGTATCCTGATCAATTACCGCTATCTCTTTCTTCTTCCAGGCTATCGCATCATGCAAACAGGCCCGGTGGCAAAGACCACATTTTGAACACTTTTCCTCATCAACACAAAATGTCCAGGAGGCAAGAGAAGACGGCTCCGGAAGACCGGGACCCTTGATGGTAATCTTGTCTTTCGCCTTCAGCTTTTTCTTTTTTTCGCCGGGCGCCGGCTGCTTGGGAAACCATGACAGGCAGGTCACCGGACAGGCAATTTCACAGAGTCCGCAACCGGTGCATGTATCTACGTCAACATATCGGGAATGCTGGATAATTTTCGCCCTGAAAGCCCCTTCCTCTCCTTCAACACCTGTCAGTTCACTATGGGTGAAGAGCTCGATATTTCTATGCCTGCCGACTTCGACCAGTTTCGGGGAAACGATACACATGGAGCAGTCGTTGGTGGGAAACGTCTTATCCAGTTGTGCCATCTTGCCGCCGATAGCCGGTGAGCGCTCGACCAGATACACCTTGAACCCTGAATTTGCCAGATCCAGCGCCGACTGCATGCCGCTGATGCCGCCGCCGACAACCATGACCGCACCGGTCGGTTTTTTTACTGTTTCCATCCGGGGGTTTTCTGTCATGACGTTGCCTCCCTATGCTCGGAAAAAGACACTGCCCGCCTCAACACATCAGCTGAAACCAGGTGCAGGCGCTGCTGTTTTGCCGGATATTCTCCGCTGATGGCCGCCTGCACCAGTTCTGTTGCAAAGAATACCGGGAGGTGAACCGGGCCGCCGTGATCGAGCTGCCTGCTCTCGACATTCGCCTGACACATGGGACAATCGGTGACCAGTGCCTCCGCACCGGCCCGCTCTGCTGCCAGGATAATATCTCCGACAAGCGCACGGGCAATATCAGGGCGTGCCATGGTCAGACTTCCCGAGCAGCATTCGGTCCGATGCGACCAGGAGACGGCTGAAGCCCCGACGGCACTGACGATTTTTTCAAGTGAACGGGGCTGCTCAAAATTCTTAACGTCGGTAATTTTGGGATTCCTGAGGGAGAGACAACCGTAATAGCAGGCAATCTTCATGCCCTCCAACCGCTGCCTGCACTGCTCACCTATCTTTTCAAGAATGGCTTCCTGCGCCATAAACGGGCTGATATGAAGTATTTTGAAGTCTGGGTCATAGCCTTCCAGATCCCAGTAGTGCGGGTCCTGGCGGATAGCCTTGTCGGCAGCCTTGAGCCGCTGAAAACAGGCGGCGCAGGGAACCAGGAGGTCATTGCCAAGTTCGGCGGCGATCAGCAGATTGCGCATGGGCAGGCGGACACCAATCTCGTGCCTGGTCATATGGGCCGAAGATGCCCCGCAGCAGTTCCAGTCCGGTATTTCAATCAGCTCGATACCGAGACTGCTGCAAAGCGCTTTTACCGACAGGTCATAATCACGGGCTGTACCATGCAATGAGCAGCCTGGATAGTAGGATAATCTCATCGTTCATACTCCTTTCCCGTTCCCGAGAAAATCTTTTTGATCTCGGTTTTACCTTTGATGGGATGGGGTAAAAGACCAAGTTTTCCCCGGGTGAACATCTTTACTCCCAGTTTCATATCACCGGTGACATCACCTGAACGGAGTTTATAGCCGGCGATCAGCCCCACCTCATAGGCACGGCCCCAGTGGTGAATTGAATCGAGAAAAGACTGGTGAAAGACCGGTACCCGCGGTTCAGCGGGCGTGATTCCCTTTCTCAGCGCCAGCTCCCGGAGCACATCCATGAGTACGGCAATGTCGATATCGTTCGGGCAGCGGCTTGCACAGGTCTCACAGGCGGCGCACAGCCAGATTGTGCTGCTGGTGAGCAGCTGATCCTCCATGCCGTATGCTGCGAGCCTGACTACCTCCATGGTCGTCAGATCAAAGAATTCGGTAACGGGACACCCCGAAGAACAGCGCCCGCATTGAAAGCAGGCCTGGACATCGACATTCATGCTCTTAAGCTTGGCAAGAAGCTTGGTGCTTCCCTGCCCTGGTGAGATGCTCTTATCAGTCATGGCTTTCTCCCTTTAAGGTGTCCACAACAACCGGGAATCTCAGCGTAAACGTTGTCCCTTCAGTCGCTGATGAGGCGGCCCGTATCGTGCCTTTGTGTTCCCTGACAATCGCATATGATACGGACAGTCCCAACCCCGTTCCTTCTCCTGTTGTCTTGGTGGTAAAAAAAGGCTCAAATATCTTTTCCAGCAACTCCTCTTCGATTCCAGGACCTGAATCATGTATCAGAATTTCGTTTAAGCCGTTGTTGGCCCTGGACCTGCTGACAATTCGTATTGTGCCGTTACCCTCCATTGCCTGGGCGGCATTGACCAGGAGATTCATGATCACCTGGTTCAACCTGATCGTATTGCCAAGAATGGGTGGAAGAGCAGTTTCGAGGTCAAGTTCCAGCTCGATATTATGGTAGAGCGGCTGATTCTTCAGGATACCCATTGTCTTTTGAAGAACCTCGTTGAGGTCAACGGGCTCCATCTCGTAGCTTGTCTGGTGTGAAAACTCGAGCAGGTCTGCAACGATCACCTTGCAACGCTCGGCCTCGTGAACAATCGTCTCTAAATCCTCTCTGGCCTGATGGTTATCGCCGATTTCCTCCATGACCAGGTTGGCGTACAGCATGATTCCCGACATCGGGTTATTGATCTCATGCGCTACTCCGGCTGCGAGCCTGCCAAGCCCCGCCATCTTCTCCGACTGCATCAGCATATTGTGAGTCTGTTCGAGATCTTTTTCAATTTTCAGCATTGCCCTGAGATCGGTAAAAATGCCGAAGGTGGCAATTTCCTTGTCCTTGTCATAGATAATACCGCCGGAGAACTGTACCGGAATATCATGTCCATCCTTATGCCGGACGTTGATCTCGTGATGGAGCAGCTTTCCTTTTCCGCCAAAATCATCGCTGCGCATCCTGCTGATGATTTCATAGGCCAGCCCATCTTTGTAAAGGCCGGTGACATGAAGATTTTCAAGGCTTTGCTGTTCACTGTAGCCGAGCAGGTTAACGGCTGCGTCGTTGAAAAGTATCACCTTGCCGCTCATATCGGCGGCGATAATACCATCGACGGAAGAGTTGATAAGATCATTGAAGAACGCATTGCGCCGTCTCAACTGAGTCTCGAGCCTCTTTCGGTCCGTGATGTCGATCAGATAAATGAGATAATAATCGGGATGTGATGGCGGATAGGTGAGCACCGCATCCAGGATTTTTGTCTCATTTTCACCGGTTTTAATCTGGATCACCTGCCTGATCCTCGATTTCTGTATCTCTGCCAGGTTGTCAAAGAACTGACCGATCAGGTAAAAAAACCACTGGTTTTCAGGGCCCAGCAGGACTTCGAAATCGGTGTCTGAGAGGTTTCGGTAGACAACACCGAGCAGGCCGTTTGCAGCCGGATTGGCATAGAGAACCTGGTGTTTGAGGCTGACAACCATTACCCCGTTCGGTGTTTCGTCAAGAATCTGGTAAAGGTAGAGATGCGAACCAAGCTCTCTGGTTACCTCCGGCAGGCTCTTCCTCAGGGGAGATTTTTCGTCATCACTTTTCTGCACGATCAATTACCGTTCGAGAAGATCAAGGATTTCCGGTAACTTTTCACTCCAGCCAAGAGCCAGCAGGACAACCCCGTCACCAAGCTGGGCAAGCTCCTTGAGAAATTCGGCGCCGACCTGGACTCCGGCATTCTTCTTATCCGGCGCCTCCATCATTTTTTTCAGGAATTCCTGGGGGATGGACGGCACGCCGGCCAGGTTGTTCAGGTAACGAACCATGGTGACCGATTTCAGGAACATCAGTGATGAAAAAAGCTTGATTCCGGTCTGCTCCGCAAACGGGACAAACTGCTCTATGATATTCAGGTCATACGTTGGACCCAGGGTCACTGAACCGACACCGTATTTTTCAAGCTGTTTGAAATACTCCGCACGTTCCCGATTGAGGTTGATGTCATCTGAAAGTTCAATATAAACTCCAATGGTGAAATTCGTGGCACCTTCCAGGGATTCTCCAGCCAGATCCTTGCCTGCATTCAATGCTGAAGCACACTTGAGCATCGTTTCCAGGTCCAGGTCACCGCTTGAGCGGGCGACAGGCTGATCCCCTTCCCGTGGGTCGTGCCCTTCCTTGATAACGATCTGCCTGACACCCAGGGCTGATGCACAGAGAAGATCTGCCTGAAAAGAGATACGGTTCCGGTCCCGGCCATTGATGATCATGCTCGGCTCAATTCCTTTCTCCTTCAATGCCAGGCATGGTGCCAGCGGTGACATGCGCATGATGGCATGTTCGCCGTCGGTGACCCGAACCGATTCAACCCTGCCCCTGAGGCTCAGGGCCGATTTCATGAATGGTTCAAGGTTCGTGCCTTTTGGGGGGTCTATCTCGGCAATCAGGGTGGTCTGGCGGGAAGAATGGCTGTTCTTGGTTGCTTCCATTGAACCTCCTATCGTAGAATTTACAAACGCGTGATTTCAATAAGCAGAGGTTGATCAGATTGTGCACAATCGCGAGCATCTGCTAAAAGTGCCCGGAATAAAACCTGCTCCGGGCACCGCCCCGACATGGCAATGCCTGCAATTCCAAGCGCTGGATACGACATAGCTGTCTTCTCAATACGCGGAAGCTTCTTACACGGACGATTGAGCGAAAAACCGAGGCTGCGCAGTGTTACCGAAACGTCATAATCAGGGTTCTTTTCACGGTAGAAACCGTGTACTGATCGTGCACTATTTCAAACGTCAGGCATTGTATCCTGACGTTGTCATCATCAAACAAAGCGAGATAGAAAGTTCGGCTTGTCAGCAGGCTCTCCGAGCCGGATATCAGCTGCCGGTTCGTGCCTCCTGAAAAACAAGCCGTTTATGGTGGGTGGCCGATCCAGCCGGCACCCCGAGTTGTTCAAATAATCTGAACCAACCCTTAAATTTTGCTTATATTACTGCCACAGGGTGCCTCTTGTCAATCGTCTAAATTCCAAAATTTATATTTCTCAAAATCTCCCTGATCTCCGGTAACAGCAAAAGGCGGATGCACCCTCGCCGCTGCTGTCCGGACTCTGTACCGGCAATAAATGCAACTGCTTATTTTTTTTGACCTAGGTCAAAGCAGATGCTCACCTCCTGATGTATAGTTTCAGACAAGCGTTTATGCTACGCAGAGAATGTATCAGTTCAACGGAAATGAGATGATCATCCCCACAGGAGAAAAAAATGAAATGCCCAGGCCAGGACATGCAGTATTGGGACAGTGATGCGATTTTTGAGGTCAACTGCCCCGAATGTGAACAACCCGTTGAATTTTATAAAGACGACACCACCCGTAAATGCAATCAGTGCGGTCATCGTTTTGTAAATCCCAAAATGGATTTCGGCTGCGCTGCCTATTGCAAGTATGCGGAGCAGTGCCTCGGAACACTTCCCGAGGAATTCATCGGTTCCCAGGATAACCTGCTGAAGGACAAGGTGGCCGTCGCCATGAAACGGTATTACAAAACTGATTTTAAAAAAATCAGCCGTGTGTCGCGCATAGCCCATCATGCCGAGAAAATCGGCAGCAAACAAGGGACAAATATGGGGACAATTCTCTGTGCCGCCTACCTCAAGGATATCGGCCTGAGCCAGGCACAGCAGAAATACCAAAACCCTGAGATTGAGCTCGTCAAGCAGGAAAGCATCGAAATTGCTACAGGCATTCTCACAGACCTTGGTGCAAATCCACAGGTTCTGGCCGAGGTCTGTACGCTGATAAACATCCATAACAGTGATGATGCACAGGGGATTGCTGAAAGCATGATTCTCAGTGATGCGGAGCGAACGGCAATACTTGAGGAAAAACACAAACACAGTCAACCTGATACAAACAGCCTCAGTGCCTGCTTGGAGAATGACTACCTGACCACTGCCGGCAGGGAATATGCTGGACAGGTTTTCGGGCATCTGCTCTAGATGCTGGTGACAGCTGGGCTGATTGTTTACCTGTGGTGCCCGACATTTACGGCCACTTCCGATGACCGGTTTTCTTGAGTAAAATCCATTGCCGATCCGCCCGGTATGTGCTAACGGATAAAAGTGACGGCAGTAAAAAATCAACAGGCAAACAGCAGGTGAGCTGAGAGGATACCCAGATGAGTGATCTTTCCGGAAGGACAATTGGTTTTATCGGCCTCGGTCTCATGGGCCGACCCATGTGCACCAATGTAATGAACGCCGGGGCCCGAATGGTTGTCACCAACCGCTCCGAAGCCCCCCGGCTCGAAATGCAGCAGAAAGGAGCGCTCAGCGTCGAAACACCAGCCGATGTAGCCCGACAGGCAGACATTATCATCATAATCGTTGCCGATACGAAGGCTGTGGAATCCGTATTGACCGGCCCGCATGGTGTATATACGGCTATACGGCCGGGAGCACTGGTCATCGACATGGGCACAACCCTGCTGCCGGCAACCAGGTCTTTTGCCGAACAGGCCGAGAGAAAAAGTTGTTTTTATGTCGATGCCCCGGTATCGGGAGGAACGATCGGTGCCGAAGCAGGCAACCTGACCATCATGGCCGGCGGCTCTGAACAGGCGTTCGCAATGGCCCTGCCTGTCCTTGAAGTCCTGGGGAAACGCATCACCCATGTGGGCCCGGTTGGTGCCGGACAGGTCGCCAAAGCTGCCAACCAGGTGATCGTAGGCCTCAATATCGGCGCCGTGGCGGAGGCCCTGGCACTGGCAAAGGCCGCCGGTGTCGATCCCGGCAAGGTCTGCGAAGCCCTGAAGGGAGGCTTTGCCGATTCCCGCATCCTCGAGGTTCATGGGCAGCGAATGGTGCATGAGTCATTTGAGCCCGGGGCCAAAAGCACTATCCAGCGCAAGGATATGCACCAGGCAATCGAGCTGGCGGCCCAGCTGGGTCTTGACATGCCGGCCACAGCATTGAGCAGGGATCTCTATGACCGGCTTATTGCTTCCGGCGGCGCAAACCTGGACCATTCAGCTCTGTTTACGGTTATTGACAAGAAGCAAAGCTGATTGTTCAAGCGGGCTGCACCATGCAGTATTGGCTTCTCTATCGTTTCCTCAAGACTGTGGCCGGAGTACCGGCAACAATAACCATCTCCTCCACATCCCTGTTTACCAGAGATCCGGCAGCAACAACGGAACCAGCTCCGATTGTCACACCATCAAGGATGACACAATGGGAGCCAAGCCAGATATTTTCTTTCAGTGTAATCCCACCCTTACCGTCAAAGTCAACCTGTTGATTGATCGGAATTTCCTTGTTTTCCAGGTGATAATTACCGCCGCCGACAATATAGCAGTAGGCGGCAACCAAGGTGTCCCTGCCGATTGTCACCCGGTCCGAAGAATACACATAACAGTTGAAGCCGAAGTTGGCACGCTCCTCCAGGACAATATCACCACCCTTGCAGCTCAGAATTGTGTTGCGCCCTATAAAAACCTCGTCCTTGAGTGTTATCCCCTCATTGTCGTGACCTTTTGCATCGAGCATGACATTGTCGTCAATAACCACATTTTTGCCGATCCGGATTTTCTTTGCATGCCTGAGCACAACATTTGTACCAAATACCGTACCAGCTCCTGTCTCGGCGAGGAGCAACGGGTACAGCTTGCTGCGGATAAAAAGCCCGATGGCTCCCGGTACCCAGGAAAAAAGTGTGGTCACCAGTTCATAGAGGATCAGGTCGGAAAACCTGTCGGAGCCGATCACCAGCTCCTGATATCGTTTCAGTTTGGATTGCTTCTCGCCGGATATCGACTCCTGTATCTTGAGTGTTTTTTGTGCCATTGATCACCTTGAACAGTTTGCTGGATCTATCTCACCTCAGCCTAATCAATCAGGCCGATAACCAAACATTGATGTATATACGATTTTTTTGATCTCGTACAGCACCTTTACCGATAACAAATGAGGGGATACCCGGAAACGGGCAGGGCTGCCGGGGTGTTGAATGGTCCGGGGTGAGAACGCGGTACGTTCCTTTTTCGTTTCTATCCTGCCTGGAGGCCCAGCGGTTTTATAATCCGGTTGCTGAATTCCTGCATGATCCGGTCATCCGGAACATCCCCGATTCTTTCACCAATCTCCATGATGTCCCGGGCGAGAGAGAGAAACGTTTCCCGCCCCGTTGAGCGCGCCTGCTCAATAGAGCCCCAATCACCGCCCTGCTCGAAACAGCGCCAGGCGGCCTTAATCTCGGGAAATATTGTTTCCCGTATCCCGTCCAGGAATCCCAGATAAAGCCCCAGGCTTGAACTCTTCCGGTCCCTGACGATTGAGGCGAGCAGTCCTCGAGGGTGTGTATCGGCAAGACAGTCTTTGACGGCCCGGCAGACAAATTCAATAACTGAGCCGGGGAACCTGTTGATAATTTTCTGGAGATTTTCATTGCCAAACGTTGTCTCCAGCGTTTCCCCGATCTCGTGATAAACAAAAAGGTCCAGCTCCTGGTCAACGATGAAATCAAGATCTGAGCGGAAGAGATCGTGATCAAGAGTGCCGTCTTTGAGCAGCCCGTAATGGTTCAGGAAATAATGGATTGAGGATTTACGCGATGAGCGCATCTCCTGGAGCTGATCCCAGAAGAAATAACGCAATGATTCCTTTTTTATCACCACGACACCATCCTGAACAAGAGCAACCGGGCTGGCCATCTCTTTCGCCCGCTCAGTGCCCAGGATATGGACGGTGCAGCCCTCCACGGTTCGTGTTTCAAGGATGTCGGCAAGGAAAAACACGGCTTTCATCGATCTTCCGTGGCCTGCGCCATAGAGAAGATTGCTTTGGTGCAAGGCCTGGTTTACAGGTCCGAGATCGTGCGGCAGGATCTGTTTGCCGAGAATCGTCAACGGGCGAAAGGACCTTTCCGAGAGTCCCAGCCAGTACTGCTCCTTCTGATCAACCCAGTCGAGAAGATCGGCAGGTTCCGGTTCGGACCAGGGCTCGATCCGCTGTTCCCACTTGTAGAGATTCCTCAATTTAAGAATCATTGAACACATGGAATATATGCCATGATCTCGGGCATCGGAGATATCACAATTATATTGAACATCTTGGACATACTGCATTTTATCAGGAGATTTTTCCATAGCCGGCATACAGAGATTAGACAGCTTCTTTTCAGGTTGTCTGAGCAACCATCGGAGTGCTCTGTACCAACAATATACATAGTCGGCAGATTGTGCCACTCTCTGCACCCTCATTGCCGGACTACACCTGCCGGGCCTGTCCCACATCGCGTCTCCGTCACACAGTAGATAGTAGTTGAAAACAGTGCGTATATAAGGCTATGATAGTCCTCCGTTACTATACGTGCCTGCAGACACACATTCCTGCAGGGGATCAGCAGCCGCTATCGCATCACAAATCCAGGGAGGCGTCATGAAAAAATTTGCTGTCTTGTTGTCAACAGGTATCCTGCTGTCATATGCTCTGACGGTACAGGCAAACGATGTATCGAAGGGTATTCATGTCGGCAATGCCGGATCATTTACCGGCGATGCAGCTGCACCCTGTATGGAGATCTTTAACTCCTCTCAGCTTGCTGTCGATGAATGGAACGCCAGAGGCGGCATTCAGGGCATCAAAATCGAACACATCATGGGGGATGACGCGCTCGATCCGGCCCAGGGTATCAAAGTCGCCCGGAAGTTTACCTCCGATGAGCTCATGTACGGCGTTATCGGCCCCCCGGTCAGCCACATCGCCCAGGCGTCAATGAAAATATACGGGCAGAATGATCTTGCCTGTATTACCACGGCGGCATCAAAACCGGAGCTGACCGAAGGCGGCTACAAACATTTTTTCAGGGTAAATGCCAGAAACGATGCCCATGGCTGGAACAGCGCTCTGTTCATCAAGAACAATCTCAAGGCGGAAAAGGTTGCAATTTTAAATGAGAAAGTCGCCTATTGCGAAAATATGGCCCAGCAGACAATCAAGGGGCTTGAAAAGCTTGGTGTTACCGAGATCATGAACGAGACCATCGTCGCCGGTTCCAAGGATTTTTCCGCGGTTCTCACCAAGGTAAAGGCCTATAACCCCGATGTGCTCTTTTTCATCGCAACCGCGGCCCCGGACCAGGCAATCGGCGTCAAGCAGGCAAAAGAACTTGGTATTGAGGCCATTTTCATGGGCAGTGAAGGCGGCCGGGACAAAAAGGATTTCATCGAGGCTTCCGAGGGTGCTGCCCAGGGTGCCTATGTGTATCATTTCAGCCCGGATATCTTCGCCATCAAGGAGGCCGAAGACTATGTGAAAAATTTTGAAGCACAGTATGGTTCCCTGAGCGGCTTCGGGCCGCCGGCTTATGAAGCAATGAACATTCTTCTCAGCGCCATTGATATGGCTGCCGAAGATGGTGACATATCACGGACGGAAGTCATCTCCAACCTTGCCGCAATCAAGGACTACAAAGGCATTCTCGGTTTCCCGATCAGTTTTGACGAGAAAGGCGACCTGCGTGGCGGCGCCACCTATTTCTTCAAGGTTAACGGTACTGATTTTGAGCAGGTTACCGTGCTGACCGGTCAATAACATCGCTTTAAGACGATAAGGAACCGGCCGGAACAGGTGTTGTGTCACAGCACCTGTTCCGGTCATGTATGTGTATGGAAGATCTCTTCGCTCAGCTTTCCCAGCAGGCAATCAACGGCCTCACCATAGGCGGCGTCTACGCCCTGATTGCGATCGGCTACACCATGGTCTACGGTGTTCTTTCCATGCTCAATTTCGCCCACGGTGAACTCTACATGGTCGGCGGATTCATCGGCTGGTGGGTCTTGCAGCTCTTCACGGTAAACCACGTACCGGTCATGCATGGAGCGCTCCTGATTTCACTGATGCTCGTCATTGCCATGGGCGGAGCTGCCCTTCTCGGCGTGGTCATTGAACGGATCGCCTATCGCCCGCTGCGCACCGCCCCGCGGATGAACCTGCTGCTCAGCTCGCTTGGCGTTTCTATCTTTATCCAGAATTTTGTCCTCTATTTCCAGGGCGCCAAGGTGAAGGTTTTCCATGTTTCACACCTGATACCCGAAGGCTTGAGAAGCTTTGAGATCGGCGGTGTTGTTGTTTCTTTCATGAGGATAATCGTTATTCTCATCTGTTTTCTGTTGATGCTGCTGCTGACCTTGACCATTAAAAAGACAGCCATCGGCAGGTCAATCCGTGCCACAGCCCAGGATATTGAGGCTGCAGCCTTCATGGGCATCGATACCAACAAGGTAATTGTCACCGTCTTTGTCATCGGCTCGGCGCTTGGCGGTGCGGCAGGCCTGCTGGTCAGCCTGCTCTTTACCCAGGTTGACTATTATGTCGGTCTCCAGGCCGGGCTGAAAGGTTTCACCGCTGCAGTTCTCGGTGGCATCGGCTCCATTCCCGGTGCCATGGCCGGGGGAATCCTGCTTGGTCTCAGCGAGGCGCTGGCCGTGACCTTTTTCCCGTCAGCCTACAAGGATGTCGTCGCCTTTGTGATCCTCATTGCCATATTGATTTTCAGACCCCAGGGACTGTGGGGGGAAAAAATACGTGAAAAGGTTTAACCCCTCCATCGTCTCCCGCCCCAATAGTGTTTTTATCCTGATTTTCGCGCTATCCCTGACAATCATTCCGAGCATATTGCCAAACGACTACTGGCAGTCGGTCTATGCGATAACCGGCATCTATGTCATGCTGGCGCTGGGGCTGAACATCGTTGCCGGTTTTACCGGGCTGCTCGATCTTTCCTATATCGCCTTTTTCGGAATCGGCGGGTATTCGTTTGCCTTCCTCTGCTCGGATCATTTCGGCATCCATTTTCCCTTTCTGCTTGCCGTGCCGCTCTGTGCCCTGATCACGATGTTCGCCGGCTTTCTCCTTGGGCTCACCAGTATCCGGCTAAGGGGTGATTATCTGGCAATCGTCACCCTGGCATTTGCCCAGATTTTCAAACTGCTGCTGCTGAATCTGGATGCGCCGGTCAATATAACCGGTGGCGTCAACGGTATTTATGTGTTTGATGCAGTCAAAATTTTCAGCCTGAACATTATAACCCCACAGCACTATTCAGCACTGATCTGGAGCTGTGCGCTGCTCGTCTTCATTGTTTCTTTCAAGCTCAAGGATTCCCGGATCGGCAGGGGCTGGAACGCAATCAGGGAAGACGAGCTGGCAGCCAACTGTACCGGTATCAACAGCTCCAGGCTGAAGCTCTATTCTTTTGCAACCGGGGCAATGATTGCCGGCTTTGCCGGTGCTGTCTTCGCCTCCTTTCAGGACTCGGTTTTTCCGAACAATTTCGATTTTCAGCAACTGGTCGTCGTCTACTGCATGGTGATAATCGGCGGGTTGGGGAACATGTACGGGGTGATTGCCGGGGCAGTTGTCCTCAGCATCCTTCCGGAGGTCTTGAGAGAGTACGGCGGGCTGCGGATGATGATCTATGGCGCCACCCTGGTAGCTATCATGGCACTGAGACCGCAGGGACTGTTCTCCGCAGTTCCTGTGTTAACCCGGGTTATTCGGCGGCCCGACAAAGATGAAACCGGCAGACTCAGGGCTTCAACCGATCTCTATTATTCCAGCAACGAGACACCGGCTGTAACCGCCGGGTACTTCCGGCAGGATGAAGAGATACTGGTACTGGACAGGTTGGGCATGCAATTCGGCGGTATAACCGCACTGGACAACCTGGACCTGAGCCTGCACAAGCACGAAATACTCAGTGTGATCGGCCCCAACGGTGCCGGCAAGAGCACCCTGTTTAACGTCATTTCCGGAATTTATCAGCCGAGTAGCGGGACAATCAGCTATCGAGGCAAAGATATTTCCTCGTATAAGCCATACCAGGTAACCGGAGCCGGAATCGCCCGGACATTTCAGAATATACGGCTTTTCAATGAAATGTCGGTCATTGAGAATATCAGGGCGAGCAGGTTCTGCAGGACCTCCGCCTCGTTCTTCTCGATCATTTTCAACCTCGAAACCCACCGACGGGAAGAAGCGCACACCGATGTCAGGGCGAAAGAAATCCTTGCCATGTTCGGCAAACGGCTGACCGGCTACCGTTTCCGTCAGAATGTCTCCCAGCTCTCCTATGCCAACAGGAGACGGGTGGAGATTGCCCGGGCAATGGGCTCTGATCCGGAAATCCTGCTGCTCGACGAACCATCTGCAGGAATGAACCCCCATGAGACAGCTGAAATAACAGAATTTATTAAACGGCTGAGAGATCAGTACGGGTATACCATTATCGTCATCGAGCATAAATTGAGTCTGGTGAAAGCGGTTTCAGACCGGGTCATCGTCATGGATCACGGGATAAAAATCGCTGAAGGGTCATACGATGAGGTCGCAGCTGACCCCGATGTCATTGAAGCATATCTTGGTAAAAAGGGAAAACGTGGAAAACCGTCCGATTCTTGAGCTCAGAGACGTGTGTGTGTCTTACGGGAAGATCCAGGTCCTCTATGACATTAACATAGCTGTCAGGCGGGGTGAACTTGTCTGCCTGCTCGGCGGTAACGCCTCGGGCAAATCAACAACACTGAAGACTATCCTCGGCATTGTCCGGCCCCAGCGGGGCTCGGTGGTGCTTAATGGTGAGGATATCAGCAGAAAACCGACAAATTATATCATCAGGCAGGGGATCTCAATCGTCCCTGAAAACCGCCGGATCTTTCCGAAGATGAGTGTTCTTGAAAACCTTGAGATCGGAGCAATGCACCGTACAGACAAGGTCAGCGTGAAAGAAGATATCGAATCCATGTTTGAACTCTTCCCACGCCTCAAAGAAAGAATTTTTCAACCAGGCATGGTATTGTCCGGAGGGGAGCAGCAGATGCTCGCCATGGCCCGGGCACTGGTATCCCGACCGGAAATCCTGCTGATGGACGAGCCGTCCATGGGGCTTTCTCCAGCGCTTGTCGACCAGCAGTTTGAGGTGATTGAGTCAATAAACAGGCAGGGGACGACGGTCCTCATGGTTGAGCAGAATGCCGCAATGGCACTCTCCATTGCGGATCGCGGCTATGTGCTGCAGACCGGCGAGATTGTACTGGATAACAGTGCAGAAAATCTGTTAAACCATCGTGGTATGCAGAAAGCCTATCTTGGAGGAGAATTGTAAGGTACAGCCATGTATACATTAAAGGTGAGCGTTGAACGAATTGACGGCTATTGCAACCAGCCGATGCTGGTCGGTGATCATTTCTTTGTCGAGGGCGGCAAGATAACCATTCCCGCCGGCAAGCATGTGTGCATGTGGGCGCTGCAGTCAATGATGCCTATTTTCCCGGTTATGCAGCGGGAAAGCGGTGTAAAGGGCGACTGGACGGCCAGGGAGTCGGGTCAGGTGTTTGTCTGTCCCGACCCGAAGGGCAGAGTGCACTACAGAATAGAAAGGATAACGGACTGATGCTGATAATCGATGCTGGTAAATGTTCAGGATGCAGGAGATGTGAGACGCACTGTTCCTTCTATCATTCAGGAAAAACTGGTTATCACGGGGCGCGAATCAAGGTCGAAAAGATAGAGCTGATCGGTCTTGATTTTCCAGTGGTCTGCCATCAGTGCAAAGAGCACTACTGTACCCGCTGCCCTCAAAAGGCGATCTCGATCACCGCCCGGGGCTCGATTGAAGTGTCGCCGACACTGTGCGACCTCTGCGGTGTCTGTGAAAAGCTCTGTCCGGTTGGAGCGATTGAAATCTACAACGATATTCCCCATGTCTGTGATCTCTGCGGAGGAGAACCGCGCTGCGTAAGCGCCTGCGAGATGGAGGCAATACGCTACGAACCGCTCGTCAGCCGGCAGGTGTCGCTTTCATCGGTGAAGAAAAAAACCGCGGGATTGACTCCTGCTGAAAAAAGACATGAACGGGCTCTGCAGGAAGCAGACATTCTTCGCAAAAGCTGGTTCAAGGACAGGAGTGCATGATGCTACATGGTTACGGTGGACATATTCTCAGGGTCGACCTCTCGTCTGGCCAAATCAGGCGTGAAAAGCCGGACCCGGACTACCTGCTCGAGGTAATCGGGGGCAGAGGGCTGAACTCCAGACGACTTTTCGACGAGCTTGATCGGGATATTGACCCGCTCTCGGAGGAAAACATGCTGCTCATCGGGGTCGGACCTGTTACCGGATCACTGTTTTCGACATCCGCCTACATGACCATTTCCGGTAAATCTCCACTGACAGGAATTCTCGGCGACTCCGCAGCGGGCGGATTTTTCGGGGCTGAAATCAAATATGCCGGTTACGATCAGCTGGTTTTCACCGGCAGGTCGGAAAAACTCTGCTATGTCTTTATCTGCGACGACCGGGTTGAGATCAGGGACGCCGGGCACCTCGCCGGCAAAGACATTTTCCAGACCACTGCAGCAATTAGAACAGAGCTCAACGACAACAACCTGCAGATTGCCGCCATCGGCCCGGCTGGAGAGAATCTTGTCAGATACTCCATCGTGGCCTGCAATAATTCCCGGGTGTGCGGCAGGACCGGCATGGGTTGTCTGTTCGGCACGAAAAACCTCAAGGCTGTTGTGGTCAAGGGAACCGGAATGGTGTCCACGGCAGACCCGCTGAAATTCATGAAACTCTGCACGGTGGTCGACAAGAGGATCATGGCTCATCCCGAGTTCAAAGACCGCCACGACATGGGCTCGACACTGCTGATGAAAGCCCTGAACAACCTCGGTATCCTGCCTGTCAATCATTTCCAGAAAGGGATGGCGCCGTATGTTGACAAAATCAGCGGCCAGACGCTTGCTGCCGGCTACAAAGTAAAAAACAAGGGCTGTTACAACTGCAACATCAACTGCTCGCGCTATTATGTTACCCCCGAAGTTGAGAGTGAAGGTCCTGAATATGAAACGCTGTGCAGCTTCTCCTCGCGCATCGGCAATGACAATCTCGAGTTTGCCCTGAAAATGAATCACTACCTGAACCGCATGGGGCTGGACTCTCTGAGCACCGGCGAGACCATCGGCTGGGCGATGGAATGTGTGGAAAAAGGAATTTTCACACGTGATGATTTCGACGGTCTTGACTTCACCTGGGGCAATATTGAAACCGTTGGCCGGGTCCTTGATCTCATTGTCAACCAGCGGGGCATCGGTGTGGAATTCGGCAAAGGCACGCGGCATCTTGCCGAAACGATGGGCAGAGGCTCGGAGAAATACGCACTCCATGTCAAGGGGCTTGATGTTATCTGCGGTGACCCGCGCGGTATCAAAGCCTTCGGACTCACCTATGCAATTGCCTCCCGGGGTGCTGATCATCTGCGGGCAGAACCGTTCTTTGAACTGACCAACCGCTTTGAGGAAGCCGAGAAACGCTTCGGCACGAGGGATGCTGCAGATCGCCTCGCCGATAACGGCAAGGCCCAACTGGTTGAGTTTACCGAACGCCAGGCCCTGCTGACAGACTGCCTGACCATGTGCAAGAATGTCGGGCTGAGCATGGACGTACTTGATTTTGAACTGGCTGCCGAACTTCTCCAGGCGGGAACCGGGTTGAAATTTACTGAGGATGCGGTCAACAAGTCCCTGCGGGCGACAATCACGAACGATCGGCTGATGAACATCGATTTCGGGGTGACCTCGGCAGACGACACCCTTCCCCACCGTTTCACCCACGAACCGCTGATGGAAGGCGCTTCGAAAAACCAGGTCGTCCCGGTCCGTGACATGGTCAGGGATTACTACCGCTTGAAAGAATGGGATGAAAACGGCGTACCGAAAAAAAAATGAGCCGCACCGCGGCAGGAGATCTAAAAGAGATCTCTGCGAACATGGGCCAGTGCCGGAAAGGCTGTCCTGACCGTGTGCAGCATATCCAGATCCAGATCGGCGGTAACGGTGGAAACACCATCGCCTGCCTGGGCAACGACGACGCCCCAGGGATTAATGACCATGCTTCGACCGTAGCTTGCATGATTCGGGGGAGCCGTTCCCCATTGCCCGGCTGCGGCCACCCAGCATTGATTTTCCACCGCTCGGGCCCGCAACAGAAGCTCCCAGTGGTCCCTGCCGGTCTCCTCGGTAAAGGCAGCCGGCAGTAGCAGGATGTTTGCGCCCCGGGCAACAAGACTCCTGAACAGCTCAGGGAACCTCAGATCATAGCAGGTGGCCAGCCCGAAAACAAAATTACCGGCGGAAAACAACACCGTTTCCCGGCCGGCTGATATGGTGTCTGACTCGAGATATTTTCTGCCGCCGGGAATCTCGACATCAAACAAATGTATCTTCCGATACCGGGCAATCACCTCACCCGAAGGGCCAACGACCACAGCCGTATTGAAAACGCGGTCACCCTCTTTTTCCAGAAAACTTCCCAGATGAATGTAAATCCTGAGCTCAACGGCACAGGTCCTGATCATCTCAAGGCTTGCAGAGTTATCGATCGGTTCCGCCTGGTTACGCTTCTCACTGTCGGGGCCGATGAAACTGAAATGCTCCGGAAGCATCACCAATTCAGCACCTGAGCCTGCCAGTGTCCGTATCAGGGTTTCTGCCGACAACAGATTCTCCTCCCTGCTGCCCTGCGAATTCATCTGTGCCAGCCCTATCTTCATGTTCACTTCCTCACCCCCCTTGCCGACTGATTTTCAGCCCCCTGATCGATTTTCCCGGCTGTCCCTCAGGTATTCACGTTTCTTCAGCAGTTCATCCCGTTCATCTTCCAGCCTGAGCAGTTCCATCATCACCGGTGGTTTCACCGAATGAGCCGGCAGTCTTTTTCTTGTTTCCTCAATGGCTTTCTCAAGCTCTTTGAGCCTGGTCTCAAGATATTCAGGTATCATATCCATGCGCGTAGCCGAGAAAAGGCCATAATGGATCAGGGTCAGAGCCCTGAGAGTTTACGTTCAATGAGTCTTTGTTCACCCGCTGTCGGGAGTCGTCTTGCCGCACTGTAGAACGGTTCATCCGCCAGCGTCCCGCTCCTGCTGAAAACCACAATCTCAAAGCAATCCTCTTTTCCCTGGATTTCCTCTACCCAGAGAACCCGCTCAATTTCAAGAGAGAAATCGGAACTCACGCGCCTGGCAAAATTAGCCGGTTTGGCGGAAATGGAATGCCCCTGGCCCGTTTCAGAAAAAATACACAGATACGGCTTGAGATGGGTAACCGTGCCGCCGTCTGCGGCCAGGCTAAAAATCCTCAAGTTGTAAGCACCCGGGAACCAGGCAATGGGGTCCCGCCCATTATGCTTTTTACCATCCCAGCTGTAAATACCCTTGAAGATTTCCATGGAATTTTCTTTTATCAACAACAAAGACATTCAGTTGATACGATAATGGCCTTTTCTGCAACAGAAAAGGCCATTATCGCACAGCTATGGACGTGGGACGATCGATCAGGCAGTTGCTTCAAGAGCCCGGCGGTCAGCCATATCGAGCAGAACCCGTTCCCGGGCCTTGTCGATGCCCAGTGCCTGGCGTTTCTTGTCGATATGTTCGATCATCAGGCGGGCCATCTCGCGGGGACTGTCGGCAAAGCCCCATTTGCCGAAGCCCTTGCCCTCGAGATCAGCAAACAGATGTTTCTCAAAGCTCGTTTCTTTGGTTATCGGAAAGGTGTGCCCGAAAACGGTAAAGACTCCCGAAGCGACAAAATACTGGCCGATCGCTATTGCCTTTTCACTCATCCATTCCGGCGCACAGCCGGCAACGGGCAGGTCGGCGATTGCCTCACCGAGTCCTCCGGTATTTACCATCTCCGAGACCGCCATCAATATCCTGCTGTTGTCGACACAGGAGCCCAGACCAAGTACCGGCGGGATACCGACGGTTTCGCAGACCTCTGCCAGTCCGCGACCGGCAAGCGACGCTGCACCTGGAGTTGTAAGACCGGCCTTGGCAAGCGCCATCTGGGAACAGCCGGTCTGAACCACCAGCACATCATTTTCAATCAGTTCTTTAACCAGCTCAACGTGTGAGAAATCCTGCTTTGAGCGGGGGTTGGTGCAGCCGACAACACCTGCCACTCCCCGGATTCGACCATTGATGATATTGTCGTTGAGTGGCGTATAACCGCCCCGGAAAGAACCACCCAGCATGTATTTTATATACTCGTGGGAAAAACCGTGCACACCCCTTGTTACCTTGCGGGGAATCTCGACAGGCATACTGCGGTTTTTGTAACGTCCGACTGCCTTGATGATAATTTCATCGGTGCACTTCATCGGGTCATGTTCATCGAGTTCGATATGCTGTGCACCCTCGATTTTTGCCCGGTAATTAGTGGTGATGAACTCAGTATCGTAACAGCGTGCCACCTTTTGCAGGTCCTGTTTGATACACTGAATGTCAACAGTCATCGCATCAACGGCACCGGTTACAAGCGCTGCTTCGGTTGACGAGAAGTTACCGGCGTGGGGGACACCGTGGCGGGACAGCACATCAAGCCCGGAACAGCACATACCCACCAGGTTGATACCCTTGGCCCCGGCATCACTGGCCATCTTTTTGATAGAAGGGGCATCGGCCGAGACCAGCATCGCCTCAAGCAGAATCGGCTCGTGCCCGTGCACGATTATATTGACATGGTCCTCTTTAAGGACTCCCATATCGACCTGCACCTCAACCGGTGACGGAGTACCGAACAGAATATCCGAGATGTCGGTGGAAACCATCGAACCACCCCAGCCATCAGCGAGCGCCGTTCGCGATATCTGCTTGGTGATGTTTTCATAGTCCTGGTCCACCCCTATCGCGGTTCGGTGCATCATCTCCATGATCTCCCGCATGGCTCCGCGGGGGACAACACCTTCTTTGCGCCAGGTCTCAAGTGTTTTCTTCGGCACCCTTTTAACCAGTGGAATTTCACCATCAACCTGGGTATAGGTCAGTTCAAGCTCTTTATAGACATCTCGAGCGATTTCCTTCACGGAGCGGCCCTCCGTCTTGATCTCAAGAGATTCAGCTACCTCGTTCAACTTCATGGTGTCCTTGATTTCAAAATCCTGCACAGTGCCCTCGATGACACCCCGGAAGAGATCAAGCATGGCCATCCCATGGTCTGTATGAGCGGCTGTTCCGGCAGCTACCATTCTCCCGAAATTCCTCGCCGAAATCGTATCGATCGTGGCCCCGCAGACGCCCACCCGTTTATAGGGGTCATTGGGATTCATTCGACATGGCCCCATGGAGCAATGTTTGCAGCAGGCTGAATCTGCCCCGATCGGACACGGCTTCACCTCTTCCGCCCGGTCAAAAAGAAGTTTCACCCCATCTTTCCGGGCTTTGTGAATCATCTGCTGGGTTGACTCGCAGATGGTGATATCTTCAGGTCGAATTAACTGGTTCGGCTTTGCCATGACTCCTCCGTCTGGAAGGTATTAATGAAAAGGCGTTCCTTTTCGTGCTTAAAATACAGCCGACATGATCTCACACATGTCGCCAATGTCTGCACTGGACGCGCAGTCAAGAATAATTCTTATTACCAGTATATACATTACCCCCACGTAGTGGTATTGTCAATGGGAAAACGTTCACCGGAAATGAAATAATCACTGCACAATAATGAGATAGAAAATAAGAATGGAAACGGGAAGCTTTGGGAATCAGGATCAGAAAAAACTGCACTCGAAAGCAAAAGCCTCAGGATTTCGGTGCAGCTTTCTCGCTGTTTGACTCAGAACTAGACGCTGAAGCGGATGTTGAGTATATCACCATCAACGACGACATACTCCTTTCCCTGCACATACATCTTGCCGACCTTTTTTAATTCCGCCTCACTGCCATGGGCTAAAAGTTCATCATATTTCATCACTTCCGCCCGGATAAATCCCTTCTGCAGGTCGGAGTGGATCACTCCTGCTGCAACCGGTGCAGAGGAACCAATCCGAACCAGCCACTGGTGGACCTCATCCTTGCCGACCGTGAAAAACGAAATCCGTCCCAGAGCTTTCAGACAGAGCCTGGTAAGTGCACCAAGGGCCGGCTCTTCAACACCCAGCTCATCGAGAAATTCACGTTTTTCCTCGTCGCTGTCAAGCAGGGCAATTTCAGATTCAACCTGGGCGGAAACAACCATCGCCTCGAGTTTCTCGGTTTTGCAGTCTTCTGCAATTTGTTCAAGCAGGCTGCTGTCCCCGACCGAATCTTCTGAGACATTGAAAACCAGGACCATCTCCTTGCGCGTTATAAAGGGATAACTCCTGATCAGCAGTTCCTCATCCTCATCAAAATCCATGAGCCGCAACGGTTTCTCCTGTTCCAGGTGCTCGAGAATTCTGCACATCAGTTCATGTTCTTTTGCCTGTTTCTCGTCTTTGATCTTCTTGAGGCTGATTTCCAGGCGCTCGATTCGTTTTTCAACAAAAATCTGATCATGCATCAGCAGCTCGGAATTAACCATTCTCACATCCCGGATCGGGTCAACCGAACCTGAAGCGTGATAAACGGCATCATCGTTGAATGCCCGCACCACATGACAGATGGCATCGACATCGATGATATCCCGGAAAATATCGCCTCTGGCAATAGCCTCCTGTTCGATCTTGGGGAGCAGCACCAGATCGATACGGGCCCGGGTTTCCTTTTTAGGGACGTACATTTCCACAAGCCGGTCGAAGCGTGAATCAATAATTTCCGCCGTTCCCGGAATCGGTTTTGGACTGCCGGACTGCTCACGCAGCCGACTGCCGGTAAGAATCTGAAACAGTGTTTTTTTCCCGGTTTGCGGTAACCCGATTATGCCGACTTTCATCTATTCCTCTGTACGTAAATGATTACTCAAATTGCAGGCTGTTCTGCTGCGGTTTCAACACGGCTGCCTTCCATCAATAACTCGCGCCGGGGCATCCGCACCGCGACTATATACCACATTAACGGAAAATGGCGATTGTTGATTGAACAAACATCTCAAATCCCGACCTGTCGCTGCTATTTTACTGATATTTTATGCTAATAATATTTGACTGATGGACCATTGCCATTTAAGACTATATACGCACTTTACAATCGTGTCGATGGATGTTGTTATCACCTACCACCAAACAAGGAGATCATTTCATGAAAGTGACAATCACAGACCAGTGCATGGGAGACAGAAACTGCAACAAACTTTGTCCTGAAATCTTTGAATATGACGAAGATCAACTCCTCTCGATTGTCAAAGTCGACGAGATACCGGATCACTTGAAAGATGTTGTCAGGCAGGCCGCACGAGAATGCGGAGCCGACGCTATCATCATCGATGAATAGGACAGACGCATGATACCGTTCAGGCAGAGTAAGACCGCCAAAAACCTGCTCATCTCCTATTCAGCTGAAGCACAGGCGCGCACACGCTATAATTTCTTCGCACGACGTGCCGAAGATGACGGTTATCACCAGATCGCCGGACTTTTTGATGAAACGGCTGAACAGGAGTATGAGCACGCACTCAGGTTCTTTAAATTTTTTAACGGCGGAGAACTTGAAATCAGCTGGAACTTTCCGGCAGGTGTCATTGAAGACACCCGCTCCAATCTGCTCTCCTCGGCGAAACTCGAGCTCTATGTGCATAGTGTGATGTATAAAACGTTTGCCGAAACAGCCCATGAAGAAGGATTCAGACGGGCGGCCGACACCTTCGATGCAATCAGCGTATCGGAGAAACATCATGAACAGCTGTTTCGCGAACTTGCGGAAAATATCGACCGGGACACGGTCTTTAGAAAAGAGGAGGAAATGATCTGGAAATGTCGGGGCTGTGGATTTTTACACCACGGCCTTCAAGCCCCGGACAAGTGCCCCGCCTGCGTCAAGCCGCAGGGGTATTTTGAGCTGTTGAAAAAGAACTGGTGAGAACCAGTTCCTGGTTCCACCTCGGTAAACGGATCGACTGAAAGATGGTTGCGGCAGTGCCATCACTATTGAACTGAAAAACCATGCTGGATCGCCAGTTTCTCAAACATCTGGGTAAGGCCCGAGCCCAGAGAGAAAGCCGGCCCGACTCCGAGGTTATGATCGACAGATCGATCAAAAAAGATATTCAGACTTGACCCCATACCCTCGCCGGCGGCCCAGTAGCAGATCAGCAGCGGTACACGGGGAAATACCGGCAGCACGACCGAGATATCAGCATCAAACCTGCTCTCGACCTGGTGTCCCTGAAACAGCCGAACCATGTCGTCAAATAAATCGGTATAGACATCGGCGATCCGCTTCATTCCTTCCTCACACCGTTTCCTGAACAACGGATAGCGCTCCATGCCGCCGTCCAGCTCACGAAGAGAAACCCACTCTCCGCTCACCCTGTCACCCTGGCAATTGACAACATAACTCAACAGCGGAATTGTTACCCAGTGGTTCACATGAATAGTGGAAAAAAACTCGCCCTGCCGGCTGATACTGAAATCTTTTCCCAGGATCTTTATGCTCAGCCGGTCATTGCCGACAGTTCCGCCGGTGCGCGCAGCTGCCTCAGCAAAGTCAAGTGACTGCACCTTTTGCAGCAGCGCGTCGAGTTGGGCCGCTGCCTCATCTTTTGTGCTCTGCTTTCCCTCACCATTTGAATACTCGGAGATGACCGCCTCACTCAGCAGCGGACAAGCCGAGAGCTCCTTGTCACCCCTGAAAACACCGGCGGCAAAGGCAAGGCATGTCTTTTCTCCACATCTACGGCAATTTGACTTGTCCAGCAGGGCAAAAACCTGCATTACATTCTGAAAATCCCCCATCATCAGTCCCCTGTTTCCATCAGCAATTATAAATGCACACTGTACTCTTGCCTACATAGCTTTAGCGCACTGTTCAGCGTTTTTCAATGGGAACAAAAGGGCGGCTGTTTTCGCCGGTGTATATCTGCCGGGGTCGGGAAATACGCTGCTTGTGCTCAAGCAGCTCCCGCCAGTTGGAAATCCATCCGGGCATCCTGCCGATTGCAAACATCACCGTATACATGTTCAACGGAATACCGATGGCACGCAGCAACAGACCGCTGTAAAAATCAACATTGGGGTAGAGGTTGCGGCTGACAAAATAATCATCTTTGAGTGTTTTCTCCTCAAGTTCAAGGGCTATCTCCAGCAGTGGGTCGTTACGCTTCAGTTCATCAAGGACTTCATACACTCGTTTTTTCAAAATAATCGAGCGGGGATCAAAGTTTTTATAGACCCGGTGACCAAAACCCATCAGCTTGTAATTGCCGTCTTTGTCCTTTGCCTTATCGAGATAATGGTCAAGCGGCCGCCCCGAGGTGTGGATATCATCGAGCATCTTGATCACTCCGGCATTAGCCCCCCCGTGCAGCGGACCCCACAGCGCGCAGACACCTGCCGCGACTGAACTGAAGAGGTTGGCCCGGGAACTCCCGACCACCCGCACGGTTGAAGTGGAACAGTTCTGCTCATGATCGGCATGAAGGACCAGGAAGAGATTAAGCGCCCGCTCAATGACAGGACTGGCGGCATATTCCCGGTACGGATCGGAAAACATCATATGCAGGAAATTCGAGCAGTAGCTGAGGTTCGGGTTGGGATGGTTGAACGGTTTGCCCGTAGCCATCCGGTACGAGAATGCACTGATGGTCCGTACTTTTGAAAGAAGCAGTGCAGCAGTGCGGTCAAAATCCGGACCTGCCGAATGGACATCGAGAACCTCGGGATGAAAACAGGAGATCAAATTCAGCATAGCGGAAAGAATCGCCATCGGCGGAGAAGATTTCGGGAACCCGGAGAAGTGGTGCTCCAGATTCGTATGCAGTGGGGCATGTTCTGCAAGGGCAGCTCGAAAGGATTCAAGCTGCCCGGCGTCAGGCAACTCGCCATAGAGGATAAGATAGGCAACTTCAACAAACGTAGCCATTTCGGCAACTTCCTCTATCGGATAGCCGCGGTATCTCAAAATACCGTTTGCTCCATCCACATAGGTGATCGAGGAATAACAGGAACCGGTATTCCCATACCCGGGATCCATGGTAATAAAACCGGTCTGCGAACGCAGTTTCTGAATGTCGATACATCTCTCATTCTCACTGCCGGTAAACACATCAAGATCATAGCTCTTGCCGCTGACCGTTAACGTGGCCTTTTCACTCATATTATCTCTCCTTCACTGATGGTAAAAACGTGGAATGTCCTGCCTTGACTGAGGTGATACTCATTCTTAACTGATAATGATTATTCGCAATTAGGCAATAGTTCAGAGACCGTGGCCGATACCATTTTGGGACCGCAGCAGTCACCCTGGCTGTCATCACATGGCCGCCTGTATCCTTTTGATTTGACTTTTTAAAGGTTATTGATAAGTATCTGGGATGCACATTGTAATTATGTTCACCTGCTTCGCCTGCCGATACGTATACCCAAAGGGTCTTTATGGATAAACGGACAGCCTCGATATCAATAGAAAATATTCATAAATATTTCGGTAGCAATGAAGTTCTGCGAGGTATATCATTTACAGCCTACCAGGGCGATGTCATATCTATTCTCGGGCCGAGCGGGTCAGGAAAATCCACGCTGCTGCGCTGTATCAATCTGCTCGAAATTCCAGACAGCGGAACGCTGAAAGTCTCCGGCGAAGAAGTGCTGCTGAAAAAAAACCGGCACGGTACCTATCAGCCGGCAGACAGACGCCAGGTAGAACGGATCAGGACAAAACTGGCAATGGTATTCCAGTCCTTCAACTTATGGTCGCACATGACCATTCTGGAAAATGTCATTGAAGCACCGGTTCATGTTCTCAAAATCCCAAAAGCCCGGGCCATAGAGAAAGCCATCGAGTACCTTGAAAAAGTTGGAATCGGCGACAAGCGCGATGTTTACCCGTCGCACCTTTCCGGGGGACAGCAGCAGCGGGCGGCAATTGCCCGGGCACTGGCGGTTGAGCCCGAGGTCCTGCTGTTTGACGAACCGACGTCGGCGCTTGATCCCGAACTTGTCGGGGAAGTTCTCCAGGTCATGCGGAATCTCGCCGAGGAGGGACGAACGATGATCGTCGTCACCCACGAGATGGGTTTTGCACGAGAAGTGTCATCCCGGGTTGTTTTCCTGGACCAGGGACAGATAATGGAAGACGGTCCACCGGCACGGGTATTTGATGCCCCGGAGACGGCCCGCTTCCAGAGCTTTATTCAGGCAATGGTCTAGTCAGTTTATTGGATGTATCTAAAACGTTACTATTAATCAATGAGGAGGAAGTCAGATGAAAACATTTGTGCGTTACATTACGCTGATCACCCTGGTAATGGCAGCAGGCTCGGCAGTGGCCGGCGACTGGCAGAAGGTACGAATCGGTGTTGAGGGTGCCTATCCCCCATTCAGCTATGTCGAGCCGAGCGGTGAGCTTGCCGGCTTTGATATTGATATAGCCAAGGCACTTGGAGCGGCAATGGGGGCAGAGGTCACCCTTGTCGCCCAGGACTGGGATGGGATTATTCCTGCTCTGCTTGCCAAAAAATATGATGCGATTATCGCCTCCATGTCCATTACCGAGGAGCGCAAGAAAAAGGTGGCTTTTTCAAATAAATATTACCAGACACCTGCAAAATTCATCGGTAAAAAAGGTTCCATGCCGACGTTTTCCAAAGAAGCCATCAAGGGTAAGCAAGTCGGCGTTCAGCGGGCAACGATTCATGACCGCTATCTCACCGACAACTACGGCAGCGATGTAGAGATAAAACGCTACGGCACCCAGGATGAAGCCTATCTCGACCTCACTGCAGGACGGGTCGATATGCTGCTTGCCGACAGCGTGGCGCTGTCTGACGGTTTTCTGAAAAAGCCGGAAGGTGCCGACTATGAATTCATCGGTCCGGACCTGAGCGATCCCAAATGGTTCGGCGATGGTGCCGGTATCGCCATCCGTAAGGAAGATACCGATCTGGTGGAAAAATTCAATATGGCTATTGAAAAAATCAGGAGTGACGGGACCTACAAAGCCATCCAGGACAAGTACTTCGATTTCAACGTCTATGGTGAATAGGTTTTTTTGACCATAGTCCACCCCCCTGCCTGTGTTTGAAAATCACGGGCAGGGGTAATTTTTTAAAACCTCACACTATGCTCAACCTGCACGGCTACGGACCCAGTATCCTTCAGGGAACAATCCTCTCGCTGGAGGTATCCCTGGCCTCGCTGATAATAGCCATGTTTCTCGGCATCCTCGGTGCCCTTTCCAAGCTCTCCAGCTCCCGCCTGCTGCAGCTTGTCGCCCAGCTATACACCACGGTTATCAGGGGAATTCCGGACCTTGTGCTGATGCTGCTTGTCTTTTTCGGCGGCCAGGTTTTTATCAACCAGATCGGACCGCTGTTCGGTTATGATCAGTATATCGACATCAATCCGTTCATTGCCGGAGTCTCGACTATCGGTTTTATTTTCGGAGCGTATATGACGGAGACCTTCCGCGGCGCTATTCTCGCCGTTCACAAAGGTCAGATTGAAGCCGGGAGCGCTTACGGGATGAGCCCTCTTCTTGTGTTCCGGCGCATCACGTTGCCCCAGATGGTACGCCATGCCCTGCCTGGATTCGGCAACAACTGGCTGGTACTTATCAAGACCACGGCACTGGTGTCGATTATCGGACTCGATGATATGGTCCGTAAAGCCGGGCTTGCAGCAGGAGCAACGAGAAAACCGTTCACATTCTACCTCGTGGTGGCGATCAATTACCTGCTTATCACCTCTGTCTCCATCTACCTGCTCAAGTATCTCGAAAAAAGATACAGCGTCGGGGTACGGGAGGTCTAAACGGTGGATTTATCAATCATTCTGGAAAACATCCCGACGTACCTTGAAGGCTTGAAAAACACCGTGATTCTCGTCTCCATTTCGCTCGTCATCGGCCTGCTGATCGCCGTTCCACTGGCGGTGCTCCGTAACTCAGGGAACATGCTGGTGCAGGCACCTATCAGGGCATTTATCTATTTTTTCCGGGGGACACCACTGCTTGTCCAGATGTTTCTGGTCTATTATGGCTTCGGTCAGTTCGAACTGCTGCGTGAGAGCTTCCTCTGGCCTGTATTCAAAGAAGCCTATTTCTGCGCCCTGTTCACCTTCACACTCAATACCGGTGCCTACACGACGGAAATCATTCGCGGGGCGATCAAGGCAACTCCCCACGGTGAAATTGAAGCAGCCATAGCCGCAGGAATGTCGAAGATGCTGATGTTTCGCAGGATCATCCTGCCCAGCGCCTTTCGCCGCGCCTTGCCGGCATACAGCAACGAAATTATTTTCATGCTTCACGGGAGTTCGCTTGCCTCTGTTATCACTATTATTGACATTACCGGTGCGGCGCGGATTATAAATTCACGCTACTACAGCCCCTATGAAGCCTTCCTGACGGCTGCAGTGCTCTATCTGGGTCTTACGTTTTTTATTGTTTTTTTGATTAAAAGACTGGAAGTCAGGTGGTTTGCCCACCTGCAGCCGCAATCAATATCGTCCCCCACCATCGAGGCTCCGTCATGAAAATCATTGAAACCTGGCCGCTTCCCTCAGCCAGCCCCGGAACCAGCCGATCCCTGAAAATCATCCGCTACGGGGTTCGGGGAAACAGGCCAAAAGTATACATTCAGGCCGGTCTGCACGCAGACGAAGCGCCCGGCTACATCGTGCTGCACCATCTGATGGAACTGCTCGACGAAGCCGACAGCCGGGGAGTCATTAACGGTGAAATCATCGTCGTTCCGGCAGCAAACCCTATTGGGCTGTCCCAGTGGCGGGACGAATGGCTCAACGGCCGTTTTGACTTTTCAAACTCCGTCAACTTCAACAGGAAACACCTCGCTCTCAGCAGCCGGGTCGCTGAAAAGATTGCCGGGAAACTCGGACCTGTTTCACAAAAAAACATCGAGCTGATCAGAGATTGCATGTCCGAAGTTATCTCCGACATCACCCCCGAAGATGAAGCAGGGCATCTCAAACATCAACTGCTCAACCTCTCCCATGATGCCGACATCGTTCTTGACCTGCACTGCGACCTGCAGGCCTCGATGCATCTCTACATGGGTACCGCACACTGGCCTGACGGATCAGATCTTGCTGCCTATATGGGTGCCGAGGCCATCCTGCTTGCCGCAGACTCGGGAGGAGACCCTTTTGACGAAGCAAACAGCAAAATCTGGTGGGAGCTTGCACAACGGTTTCCGGACCAGCCGATACCTCCTGCGTGTTTTGCAGTGACCGTTGAGCTGCGGGGGATTTCCGATACGGATCTAAAACCTGCGAATCAGGATGCAAAACACCTCTATTCGTTTCTCCAGAATCGAGGCTGCCTGGAGGGCACTCCAGCAGAGATGCCGCCTCTTGCCGGCCAGGCGACACCGCTCACCGGTGTTGACTATATCAAGGCGGATCTGCCGGGGATAATCAGTTATCTCAAAGACGTCGGCACGCATGTAACAAAGGGTGAAACCGTCGCCATTATCTATAATCCACTGGCCGAACACGAGGGTAACAGAACCCATGAGGTAAAAAGTCGCACCGAAGGACTCCTGTTCAGCAGAAATGTCGACCGCTTTGCCCGGCCCGGAAGGATCATCGCAAAAGTTGCGGGAGCTGTACCGCTGCGTGAAGACAGCGGTAATCTACTTACCCTGTAAGGTTCTCTCTGCCTGCCGCCGACGTCCTCAACGCGATGCAGGAATTATCTGACGGTAATCAGTTGCCAGCGCCAGACCGAGCGCCACCAGGGCAATCAGGGCTGAAAAACCAAACAGAATCTGATATGACTGCTGCCCGAGGCTGGCCAGTCTGTCAAGCATGTTCCCGAAGAACAGCGGGTATCCGGCTGTAACCGGCAGGGTGAGAATTGGAGCCAGGGCAAAATAGCTGGTAGCATCACTTCTGCCGGCAAATTTTTTGACTGATGGCGGATAGACCATGTTGCGCGTAGCCCGGCCAAAACCGAGCATAAAACTGACCAGAAAAAAAACAACGTCCCCGGGAAAAAAAACCAGCAGCCCGAGCAGCAGGACGGTTATCATTTTCGAGAGGACGAACTTCTGCTTTAAACTGAGGTAGTTCAGTGCTCCAAGAAAGATATTGACCGTAATTGAACCTGCATAAATGCAGGCAACAAACAGACCTGCCGCGATAGCGACAGGAACATGGAAATAATGGGTGGCATAGTTTGCGTAAAAGGAAAGAGAGGTAATAATGACGATAAATTCCAGATCAGATGCTGCCAGGAAGACAAGGAACCTGCGATTGGCAATTATCTCTGTAAAACAATCGCCGGTATGAGAAAAAAAAGAGGTTCTGTCCCTGATTCCGTCACCTTCATCGGCCACTTCTCTGGTTATGATAAAACAGAGAGCACCGATGGCGAAAACCAGGCCGGTAACGATAAAGACCCATGGTGTTGAGTCGCTTGAAAATGAATATTTTTCGACAACATTCATGATAAAAAAACTTGCAATCACCTTACCGATATTCTGGGCCAGCATCATGTAGCCAAGCCCCGGCACGGTTTTTGATTCCGAGAAAATGCGCACCACATAATTGAGCCAGACCGGGATCGTCAACCCCATACATATTGAAAAAACAGAGTAGCAGACAAAGAACAGCGGCAAGACGCCGGCCGGTTGCTTCACTGACAGAAGCAGCAGGCCAAACAGCAGTATGGACAGTGCTGAAACAAGGTGCAGCAACAGCACAAGCGGCATCTTCATGCGCACGCGTCGTGAAAAGTAGCTGGAGAAAAGCGGAAAGCAGGCAATCCCGGTCATCAGCAGTGACGGCACAATGCCGACGGCAAAACTCGAGGCACCGAGATGTTTCAGGTAAAGCTGGAGAAAGGTGGACTCCAGCACGATGGGAAAGCCAAGCCCCCAGAAAAACTCAACCAGCGACACACCCAGGACATTTCGTTTGAAGTAAAGATCCTTCTGATGATCCATCCTGACGATCCCGAAACCTATGAGGTAGTGGTATCAGCGGCTCTTAAGCGCCTGCTCAATGGCACGCGCCAGCGCCTTGTCGTGTACCTTGCCGGCAAAATGTACCGGGCTGCGGCCATATATGGGATCCCACCCTGCGGGATCGGCAATACAGAAAAACTGGGTATCCAGGCCGATCCGTCTCGGTCCGTCACTGACCGGCAGGCCGACCATCCGCTCTGCCGCTTCCCAGGTTGCCCCACAGGGAGCACCGCGTTTAACCAGAATAGAGGCGATTTTGCCGTCTTTTATCCGTACCTCGAACTCCGGAGAACCGAAACGCTCACCATATTTACCGAGAGCAGCCTGCCTCGGAAGCCCGCATCAGGTAGGCGGTTTCACCACCCACCTGCTGTCGGTTTTTTTCCCTGAAGCGATCACCGGGATGGATTTTTCAGCACAGAAATCGGCAAGGTCCTGGGAAAGATCACTGTGTGTCAGAAAATCAAGAACAAGATCCGTATCGAGATCAGCAGGCAGAAATTCCGAGCTGTCATCGATAACCGGGGGAAGATCGGCATCAATTGAAATCACCTCCAGTTCAATGATGTCGCTGCCGTACAGCCGGACTCCGGCTATTTTTCTCTCACCGCTCCCCCGCTGCTGGAAAACGGTAACATGCTGACGACCACTGTCCTTCTGCACTCCGGCCACCGATTGGATTGATTTCATGAATAATAGGTGCTCATTGCTAGATATCGAGCCGCACCCAGCGAGTACAATAGCGATTTGCCGCCTCGAGCAATTTTTTGCTGTCGACAGTGTCACGATGTGCGGCAATGTGTATCGTTCCACTGCTGCTCCGGTAGATCAGCAGTCCCCGCTCAAACGCTTCATCGTTATCGCCAGCGGAGATACGGCATGGACCCTCCAACAGGGTAATCCCGATTTCATCATCCTGGTACTGGTAATAGGCCGTCTGGGCCAGGGCCTGAAACTCATGCTTGGAGGCTACCGCTCCACTGCTGGACAATGCCGTGATATACCCGGGTTCCTGTACCGCAATTTCAGGAACAAGCAGCACGGCAACGCAATCGTCTATGGTACTATCGTTGCAGGTAATGGATATCATCAGATAGTGTCTTTTGTCTACAGATACTGGGAGCGAATGCGGGCTGAGACATCACGGGTCAATTCTAGCACCCTGAGTGCATCAGCCTCGGAAATGGTACCGGTACCACAACTCGGAGATATCAGGGTCTGTTCGTATACCGTTCTCGCCGGAACACCTATTTTTTCGAGCTGAGCCGACTGCTCAAACCATTTTTGAGCCAGCGATTCGACATCCTCCATCTCGATATATTCGGGGGTTGTCGGAACAATCCCTGAGGCACAGATGCCACCACGCTCAAAGAAAGACCTGATATGGTCAGGATAGAGGATGAACTTATCAAAATACGAGTATGCATCAAAACTGACGATATCGGTACCGGAGTCAAAAATAACAGACCATTCCGTATTCGCACAGACGTGCACACCGACAAGTCCACCTTCAGAATGGACCGCCTCAAAAACTTCCGACAGACATGCGGTTATATCTTCCGGGGTGATTGTTATAAAGGCCGAGGAACCAAGACCTGCCAGACCGGGTTCATCAAAGAAAATCAGTGGATTCTGTTTGATTTTTGCCATCTGCCGCGCCTGCCACCTGGCCTTGAGCGCCAGGTGCTTTACACAGGCATCACGCAGCTGATCATTATAAAACACCGCCCGTCCCGCCTGGTCGACAAGGCTGGTACTGAAGGTAACCGGCCCGGTGACCTGACCCTTGAGGGCCGTCAGGTGATCCCTGAATTCCTCCGCAAAACGAAGAAACGTAAAAACTCCACCCCCCTCCTCTGCGCCCATACTGAAGCGTGACTGGTCGATATCAACAGCACCCTCCATCACCGTCAGGTAGTCTTCATAGAAAGCCAGCAGTTCAGTCTCGAAATCAACGCTATCCGTGTCGACAAAGACCTTGCCCTCCCTGTTCACAACTCCCGGCAGACCCGGCAGGAACTGCAGCAGCATCCCCTCGTTCCTGTTAACTGGAAGCTGCGGCCACAAAGGAATCTGGGGGGTATATTCAAATATCTGTTCGACCGCCCGTAAATGGCTGTCCAGAGGAAGACTGCCGATAAGAACAGGTAGGGATTTGGCGTTGAGTTTAGACATGGTAAAAGCCTGAGGTGAAAAGAGTACCGGTAAATGAGTCAATAATCCTGAACTAACTGAGAAAAATAATCCTTAACGGCTGAATGTCACTCTCCTCGTCGATAATTTCCATGAAAAATGCAAGAAAACATCATCATGGCAGGTGCTTTTCAGCTCATTACCAGTCTGCTCCGGGCTCGATCCATAATTCTTGCAATAGTATCTAACTATTGCTAGTCTCCACCTTCACCTCAATCGCCTATACCCAAGAGGAAAAAAAATTGTGGAGCTCGTCGCACTCAGTGGTGAAATTGTCGTATTGTTATTTCTTGCCGGGCTGTTGGCAGGGCTTGTCGACTCTGTTGCCGGAGGGGGAGGACTG
Organism: Desulfocapsaceae bacterium; assembly: GCA_963675545.2. Taxonomy (GTDB): domain Bacteria; phylum Desulfobacterota; class Desulfobulbia; order Desulfobulbales; family Desulfocapsaceae; genus MADRE3. Next base: position 2,937,730 of record CAXXRX010000002.1, on the reverse strand, counting down.
GTCGCCCTGCCGGCGCTTCTCTTCATTGGGTTGCCGCCCCAACTCGCCCTGGGAACCCTGAAACTGCAGGGAAGTTTCGGGACCCTGTCGGCGGCCTGGAATTATCTTGACAAAAAGCAGGCGTCTCTGCAAAAATCTCTGCCCGGGATCCTCTTTACACTTGTCGGGGCCACAGCCGGCTCCTGCCTGATTCAGTTGCTTGACCCCGCTTTTCTCAAACCCGTTATTCCCTTTATGCTGCTGGCGGTCTTCATCTTCACCCTGTTTTCGAAAAATCTCGGCAGGACAGACAGCAGAGCCATGATGGATAGGAAGCCTTTCTATATGGTATTCGGTACCTCCTTGGGTTTCTACGACGGGTTCTTTGGGCCGGGAACAGGATCATTCTGGACGGTTGCGCTGATGTCGCTGCGCGGATGTAATATGACAAAAGCAACGGCATACACAAAAATAATGAACTTTACCAGCAATATCGTTGCCCTCAGCTGGTTCATCGTTGGCGGTAACGTCATCTGGACAATCGGCCTGGTAATGGCCGCCGGTCAGCTGATCGGAGCACGGATCGGCTCGAACATGGCAATAACGAAGGGGATCCGCTTTATCAGACCTTTTTTTCTGACGGTAATATTCGTGACCATCAGCAGACTCATGTACACTAATTTCAACCAGTGATCATTGTTATGACTCCTGCCGTCAATATTCTCAAGAAAAAGAAGATCGCCTACACGCTTCACCGCTATCATCATGACCAGAGCGCTCATTCCTACGGGCTTGAAGCAGCGCAGAAGCTGGACCTGCCCCCTGAACGGGTATTCAAAACCCTGGTCGCAAGCCTCGACACCGGTGAGCTTGTTGTTGCCATCGTCCCGGTTACCTCCATGCTCAACCTCAAACTGCTCGCCAGGGCATGCACGTCCAAAAAATGCGCTATGGCTGAAAAGACGCTTGTTGAGAAAACAACCGGTTATGTACTGGGTGGAATAAGTCCGCTGGGCCAGAAAAAGCAGTTGCGAACTATTATCGACAGCTCCGCCAAACTATTCAAGACGATGTATATCAGTGCAGGCAGAAGAGGACTTGAAATTGAAATGAACCCGCTGGACCTGGTTCACCTGACCAGGGGTTCATTTGCTGCAATCATGGAAGATAGTTCCAGTTGAGTCGGCACCTTACAGTCTGAGAAAAACAAAGAACGGCAGCTGCTGGTCAGTTGCGAGAGGATTCCAAACGCTCCGCTGCCGCTTTGATCTGCTGCGGTATGTCTTCAATACTGTCGTAAGGCCTTGTTCCCCGACGATCAGCTGAAATAATCTCGTCATCTTCGGGGATAAAACCGATAATCTCAAAATCGAACATTGTGGACCTGATCAGTTCCTCATCCTGCTGATCTTTTACCCGGTTAGCCAGCACCACGATGCGTTTAATGCCGATATCGGTGCCGAGTTTTCTGATTTTCTGCGCAGCAAGGCGTGACCTGGCACCGGGATTTACGACAATGACAAGGGCGTCAACGGAGGCCGACGTTGCCCTGCCGAGATGCTCGACACCGGCCTCCATATCCATCACCACAATGTCTTCCCGGAACAGCACAAGATGATTCATCAAAGCTTTTAAAATGGTGCTTTCCGGACAGATGCATCCGGATCCGCCGCTCTGGACCGTGCCCATGACAAGCAGCCTGACACCGTCGCGCTCTTTTGAAAATCGTTCGGGGATGTCGTCAACTTTCGGGTTAAGCGTAAAAAAACCGCCCATGGTTCCCGGCTCGGCCCCGGTCCGTTCGGCAATCAGTTCACGCAGTTCGGCAATAGGAGTAATGGGTTCACTCTCATCGATGCCGAGCCCTGCTGCAAGATTGGCCACCGGATCGGCATCAATGGCGATTACCTTGTTGTTTTTATCTGATGCAAGACAACGTGCCAGTAATGCGGTAATCGTCGTTTTGCCGACGCCCCCCTTGCCGCCAATTGCGAGTTTAAGACTCATATCACGCCTCCCTCAATCAATGCTTACCTGCTTATTTCTTTACAACCGTGCCTTCTCCGTCAAAGAGGGCAACTGAAAATCCATGTTTCTCGGCGTCCTCATAGAGTTCCTCAATATGAACGGCCTGGACCTCATAGGTCTTTCCTTTCTCCCGCGGCAACTGCAGAAAACAGTCATTTGCCGCCTCCCTGCTCTCAAAAACAGGGATAAAATCTATGTTTTCCTCATCATTGTGAAGGCCCAGAAAGTGGTGGTCATTGTCCTGTGTGCAGACGACCGCATAGACCCAGCCCTCTGCCTGTTTTTTTTCAGCCATTTCAATCACTGCTCCTGTTTTTTAAAATCTGAACTCATTAGTTCAGCACATGGTAATCACCATCACGAAAAAAGCCCCATTCTTTTCAGAATGGGGCTTTTTCCCGGGGAAAAAAAAGTACTTATCAGAGCTCGAGGTATGAATCTGAGAACAGGGTCTCTCCCATGATAACCCGCACGGTTTTCACGTAATCGGCAATTTCCTTGTCCAGTGAAGCAATATCGGCCGTGCCGTCCATGGCCTGATGAACAGCCTCGACAACTTCCGGACGTTTGCCCTTGGCAACCGCGGTCAGGTTCGTATCAAGCGGATCGGAAATAACCGCCTTCATGCCATAACGCTCAAGCATTACCATGTAAGTGGTGTTCAGGATCGGCCTGAGTTCCACCGGTGGTCCGTTTGAAATATTGGACAGCCCGCAGGTACTCATCACACCAGGGGCGATGTCTTCAAGCATCATCTGGAAATTAAGCAGGCTGACCAACTGTGCCTGCTGGATATTGACCGGGGTGACAATACCGTCCACCCAGATTTTCTCGTTGGGAATGCCGGCTTCATTTGCCGCATAAAGCAGTTCCACGGCAAGGGCCGCCCGTTCATTCTCATCGCGAGGCAAACCGTCGGGACCCCAGAGCAGTGCAACAATGTCCGCTTCATACTTTGCAGCCATCGGCAGCATTACTTCATAGCGCTCGGCACGGGCCATGATCGAGTTGACGATATGCGGCTTGCTGCACGGTTTAAGCACTTTCAAGCCTTCCTCGATTGCCGCAATATTTGATGTGTCCAGGAGCAACGGTATATCCGGCACCACTTCCTGGACCACCTGGCAGACCCACGGCATCAGTTCGTGGCCGTCTTTTTTGGCCGGCCCGAGATTGATGTCGATATAGTCCATGCCCAGCTTTTTCTGCTCCAGGGCCTCTTCCTGAATCGGCTTTGCATCGCGCGCCTTGTACGCACCTCCGATCACTTTCGAGATGACGTTCAGGCTTTCACCGAAAAGAATCATAGTACTCTCCTTTATCTGTTTTCAATAGGTGACAGTCCCCGATTCTTTCGGCGATCAGGCCGGCAGACCGGGGGACGATGTTATTTCCTGGCTTTCAGGAAGCCGGCTAGGTGAGCTGACTCGCGCGGCCCGACGGTAATAGTCCATCCGGGAAGCTCTTCCTCGATGTCGCCGGCAATGGATGCGGCATATCCAGGAATAATCAGTTCCGTATGTTTAACCTTATCCATGATGCCGCATTTTTTCACAAACAGACCGACATCGTCACCGCTGAACTTACCGGCAGCCCAGGCAGTCAGCACCGACAGTCCTTCGGAGTCCTTGATCAGCAGCCAGGAAGAAACCTTGCTCGCTTCAATCTCGCCTGAAACAATAAAATAGGTAAGGGCAAAGTTGGTTGTTACCATTACCGGAGAATTCTCATCCGGGGTACCGATTTCAAAGATTCCCTCGGTTACCGTCATCGGTCTCTGCGGATCAGTAAAGATATTCAGTCGCTCAAGCAGCAACGGGAACAGCGCTTCCGCCGTCAGGTCGGAAAGCACAACGATGCCGCCGTATTTGGAAACATACATACCGGCAACCAGCGCTTCCATGTCGGTATTTGAGGCCATTTCACAGGGGAAACTGATGGTCGGGTAGCCCAGTGAGCGATTACCGGCTTTGAGTGCTGCCCGGCGAAGTGCCACCTGGTCCTCAAGCGCCTGTTTCAACTCGCGGGAACCGGGATCCAGGATAAGGTCTTTCAATCCCATTCCGGTCAGCTTGTCGGTCAGTGCGACCAGACCGTCAATGGAATCGGCTTTTACTGCAAGCGGCAAGCCGTTATCGAGTGCCAGCTTGCCGAATTCATCGACATTTGCCTCTGTTGCCGCATAGATAACTGGATTTTTAAAAGCACAGGCAGCGATGCCTGCAGCCATCACGGCAGCATCATCACTCATCAGGATAACATTAAACTCAGATGTCTCGGCAACGAGCTTGGCAAGTGCTGCGAAACTGTCCTTATCACCGTTTGCATCTTTAACCGCAACAAGTTCGGGCCGCAGGTTCAGGCCGACACGCTCATATTGAATAGCATTCCAGCCTTTCAGCTTCACCTCTGCATCCGCCGTACCGATATCCGAGCTGATCAGGCCGGCAAAAAGGGTCGGGTTGTAAAACGTTTTTTCGTGGCGATACAATACTGTCTCTCCACCAATCTTTGCCGCACGAACCCCTTTGCCGATGGCTATCTGGCGAATCGGGGGAGCGGCAGCTTCTTCCAGTTGCGCTCGGGCTTCATCAGAAACATACGGGCATGAATCCAGCTCTGCCTTGCCGGACGCCAGGTTCATCGCGAAGGCAAGACATGTCGGGACTCCGCACTCCTTGCAGTTCGTCTTCGGCAGGAGTTTGAAAATCTGCATTCCTGTTAATGCCATGGGTTTTATCTCCTTATCGTTTATTTATATCAGGAAAGCGGGGCCGGCCACCGACAATGAGGTGGCCGGCCTGAGTCCGATGTCTTTAGGCGATCAACGATTCCATTTCAAGCGCCGGGTGTCCTTTTTCCTGGAGGAACGGGAGTATTTCGTCTTCAGTGAGGCCGATGGTCTCATCGGCAATCATGTCGGCGAAATTGTCAACGCCCATTTCCTTGCCTCTGGCATTAAGACGGTCATAGATTTCGTCTTTGAGTATCTTCGGCATCCAGACCATTCTCAGCAGTCCGCCGTCACCGAGGATGAATTTCTTCTGAGTGATGTTGAACTTGGAGTGACCGACAAATCCGGGTGATGATGCCCCGCCACCCATGACACCGGCCAGTGTGGTGAATTTCATGCCGCAGGGCGTGTCACCTGCGTAATCACGGCCAACCGTCATCACGCCGTTGCAGGACGGCAACATCGCGGCAATACACTCACAGCAGCCACAGGTCGTCATCGGTGCATTGACCATGGAATAAAAATTGTATGTCTCAACGGCACCTTTGGAGGCGTTTTTGACAAATTCATCGACACCTTCAAAACGGCCGAGTACCGGATCAATCACCTTGCCTTTCTTGATCGGCTGGTTCGGCCCTGTCGGGTTAATCTCAAAAGATGCCTTGCAGTCCATCCAGTTATACGCCCCGCACAGCCCGGTGCGCTCGGGACTGACGCTGCAAACGTGGCTTGGAGCAAATGACTGGCACAGGGTGCAGGAATAGAAAAGATCGACATCCTCGTCAGTCATCGTGTCGACACGCTCGTCACGCGTCTTGTATTCGGCACGAGCCCGTGTTGTCAGTTTATCGACATCATCTTTTTTGGAGTAGAGCGTTACCTGAACCTTGTCGACGATCTTCTGGAAATCCTGGTGGAACTTGGCATGCAATACAACGCCGATGTCCTTCAGGGTAAAGCCCTTGTCAATCGCCCCCTTGCCGACACGTATCCAGGAGATATCACGCTGTCCGATATGCATGATGCCCTGGATATAGTTGATCAGGTGATGTATCTGGCGCTCCATGATCGGTTCGAAATCCGTCTGGAACTCGCGTCCGGCAATCTGCACATAAATACCAAGCGGCAGGGTTTCACCCTCTTTGATATCGCCGACGTCAGGCCCGACAACTTCAACCTTTCCATCTTCGATCTCGTTCATCTCGGCCATTTTCACCAGTTCGGTACACTGAGTTTTACCGCCGCCCATCTGGCAGTAAAGATCAGCGCCCCTGACCCGCTCTCCCTCGAAAGCAGGGCCGAAGGCACAGGGGATATCGATTTCCGTGACATTGATCTTGAGTCCCCTGACCTCGACAGACTTCTGACAGATTTCATCATGGGGGACATTGGCAACCACGTGCTCATAGGTACAGATACCGGTCGGCAGAATCTCCGGGATATCGGTATCCGCAAGTGTCGGAAATCCCCAGTTGACACAGCCAGCCGCAGCAACAGCCCACTCGGTGCCGACATCGCCAAGTGCATTGACGAAGGCAAAAATACGGTTCTTGTTATACATCAGCATCCGGCGATAATCACCGGGATGAACACCGCCAAATGCCATGGCTGCGCGATTGGCAAAACCAAGCGCAAACACTGCAGAGGAAATATCCGGACCAAAGGGAACGATACGGGTATTCCAGCCGATCTGCATGCCAGCTTCAAGACACTGCTCAATCGCTGTTTTACCGTTGTGATTGGCCGCACAGAAAATATAAAGACTCTTCTTCTGGTAGTCTTCGATAATTAATTTGGCGGTCGCCGCATCAGGCGCAGCGCCGACAACGGCTGCAAAACCAGGTGCTGAGCCGTCAACAAACTCGACGCCACGTTTCCTGAGAATCGTGTCGTCGGCGGGTCCGACCCAGATCTTGCCGGCGTCAATATCGGGGTCTTCGGTGAACGTGTAAAAATCAGGCTCGTTCAGTATACGGATGGCCTCCTTGACCTCGTATGCGAAAATACCGGCCATACCTGCATCGAGCAATGGACCGAGATAGGGCAGATGATTGCTGCCCTTGACATGCGGGGGCAGCAGCCCCCGGGCGAATTCCATCGGTTTCTTCAGGTCTTCCAGGGTCTCCACCTTCATTCCGGTCAGCGAATAAATTACCGGCAGAAAGTACGCGGTATTTCCAAACCCGACCTTGGTCGAAGCATCATAGGTCTTGAGCGCTTTTTCAAGTTCACCTTCAACCTGTGAGACAACCTTGTATCCGCCCTGTATCGCTGCAAATGCTACTAATCTTGACATGCTTTCCTCCTTCTTTGAGGATTATTTTATAACATCGTTGAATTACGGTCGGATTGTTACTCCATTCCAAGGGCCTGCCTGTCCGCCATATCCATCAGGACACGTTCACGAGCCTTGTCGATCCCGAGCTCTTTGCGTTTTTTGTCTATGTGGGCAATCATCTTGTGCGCATGCTTGATCGGATCCGGCTCACAGTCCCACTTGCCGCCGTAGATCTTCTCCATCTGGGTGTAGAGATAATCTTTGAATACCGGAGCTCCTTCCAGCGGCATATGATATCCGAATACCGTGTAAACACCTGAAGCGACGAAATACTGCCCAATGGATATCGCCTTTTCACTCATCCACTCCGGAGCACTTCCGGCTGCCGGGAGATCAGCGATGTCATTACCGAGGCCACCGGCGTTTACTACCTCTGTTGCAGCCAGGAGAATCCTGCTGTTGTCGACGCAGGAGCCTAAGTGTAGTACCGGCGGAATACCCACGGTCTCGCACACTTCAGCAAGACCAGGTCCGCAATGAACCGCAGCAGCGCCAGGTGTCAGAAGCCCGTGAATACCGGCAGCAATTGCGCTACACCCCGTAGTCAGGACGATGACATCGTTTTTGATCAGCTCTTTAATAAGAACGATATGTTCCTCGTTATGTTTGGTCCTGGCATTATTACAGCCAACCACGCCGGCTATTCCGCGGATCCGGCCATTGATGATATTATCATTGAGCGTGTAGTAGTCGCCACGGAAGGAGCCACCGAGATGATACTTGATGGATTCAACACCAAATCCGGCAATCTGAGTGGTCTTGTGACGGGGAATCATCACATCCGCTCCCCGGTTCTCGTAATTCTCGATTGCCATCTTGACGATGCGAATAGCGTCTTCCATGGCATGATGCTCATCAAACTCGATGTGGATGACGTTGTCCTGCTCCATCTTGGCAATCGGGTGAGTGGTTATCAGCTTTGTATGGAAGCATTTGGCGACATTGGCCAGGTTCTGGAAAATACATTGGACATCAACAACCATTGCATCGCAGGCACCGGTAATGATTGCCAGTTCCTGCTGGAGAAATGTGCCCGCCGGTGGAATTCCATGGCGCTGCAGGATCTCGTTGGCGGTACAGCAGATACCGCTGAGTTGAATGCCCTTCGCCCCTTTTTCTTTGGCATAGGCTATCAGCTCCTGGGACTGGGTCGCAGCAACGATCATCTCGGAGAGCAGCGGTTCATGACCATGGACGATGATATTGACATGATCCTCTTTCAAGACGCCCAGATTTGCTTCAGCCTGCAACGGGGTCGGGCTGCCGAACATGACATCCTGTAGATCGGTGCCGATCATGGATCCTCCCCAGCCATCGGCAAGAGAGGCGCGAACACCCTGCTTCATCAGGTTTTTGTAATCCTGGTCGACGCCCATATGGGTCCGGTGCATGATCTCGACAATCTCGCGATCGACGTTGCGGGGCATAACACCTTCTTTCAGCCATTTGTCCTGCAGGGCCTGAGGGGCCCTTTTCAGATAATTGATATTTCCTTCAGGCTTCCCCCACTCAGCATAGGCGGCCTCGGCAACGCCCAGGGCAATCTCGTCAAGATCGCGATCCAGCGTCTTCCCATCGACCTCAACAGTTGTGGGAACATCAAAATAAGGCGCGATCTGGATCAGTTTCGCCGGATCCTTGATGGTGTAATCCTGAGTCTCTTTACGAGCCACGGAAAGAAATGTCTCAGCCACACCGCGGCCGTGATCAGAATGGGCGGCTGCACCTGCTGCGATCATCCGTACAAAGTTCCGGGCACAGATTGTATTTGCCGTTGCTCCGCAGAGTCCCTTACGGGTATCCTCGCCGTCAATACCGCCCTTGGGCAGCGGCAACCGGCACGGACCCATTGCACAGTTCTTACAACAGATACCCTGCAGGCCGATCGCACACGGCTTCATGGTGACCGCCCGGTCAAAAACGGTATCAATATTCAACTGCTGGGCCCTGGCGATCATCTCCTGGGTTGATACCTCGATTGAGGCCTCTCTCGGGTCCGCCAGCTTAGGACTTTTTGCGGGACTTTGTTTTTGTTCTGCCATTGTAACTTCCTCCATCTATGGTTTCTAAAATATCTGCTGATATAGTGAACAAGAACGTGGTAGCACTATTTTCTCTTGTGGAATCTATCCAGCATCTCAAGTATTTTCTCCTGGTCACTCTTCTGAACGGCAGCAGCGGTAATCTTAACGTCACCGTCACTGTCAACCGGTCTGCTCGCCGCCAGCAGGGCCCGTTCTTTGGCCCGTTTTGCCCGCAGTTCTCTCTCTTCTGCTTGCCGTGCTGCCAATGCCTCAGCAGCTGCCTCCTTCTCGGCGCTGGCTTTTGCTTCGGCATCCGCTTTGGCTTTTGCCTCGGCATCCGCTTTTGCCTTCTGCTCTGCAGCTGCTTTTGCTTCCGCATCAGCCTTGGCTTGCGCCTCCGCATCGGCCTTGGCTTTTGCCTCAGCTTCAGCTTTTGCCTTGGCCTCTGCCTCCGGATCTAACGCTGGAGCTGCCGGTTCTTCTTTCTTTGCAGCTGGTTTTGTTTCCGCCACAGGCTTTTCGGCAGCAGCCTTGGCCGGTGCTGCCTTCTTGACCTCGGGAGCAGCTTTCTTGGCAGGAGCGGCCGCCTTTTTCTCCTCCGCTATCGTCAGGTCAGGTGGTGGAGCCAGTGAGGCAAAATCGATTGAGACATCTGCAAGTTTCTTGGAAATTGGTGCAGTCTCAGCAACAGAGCCTCCCTCGCCAAGCGCTGTTATGAAGTCTTTCGCCAGGCGAATAGCTTCAGGATGACGCATGATAAGTACATTCGAGCCGCTGAGCAGATAGGTGACCGCACCGACGGCTTCCATCAGGATCGCCCGTTTTTCAGGGTCTCCAAGCGCTGGAGCCTCTGCCACCGGCTGCTTGGCTTCCTTGCATTTCCAAACTTCATTGCCGAGATTATTGATAATGGGATACTGCAGTTTGTCGTCTCCCTGACTCAATGCAGCCATGGTCAGACGTTCCATAACCGAATAAGAGTATTCCATTCCGTAGCCCAACCCACCCGTCGTCGGGTCAACAACGACCCGGTCCATCGGCATACCGAAGTTTTCGAGAAGGATGTTGACCTGCTTTGCCAGGTTGACATCAATCGGGGAAGAGGCAATCAGGGAGTGGCCGTACCCCATCGCAGCGGCGGCAATACCCTTGAAGTTCTTTTCCTCGACGGGACCGAGCAGGATATTTTCATTCTGGCAGGCCTCGCAGACAGCCTTGAAGACGTCTTCATCCTTGTCCGGGGTTGCACACCCCCAGACAATGAAGGGTACATCGATGGCAGCGGCAACTTTTTTAACTGTTTCCGCCGCTGCCTGAGGGCTTGCATCCTTGTCATTGGGATCTATGCTTTTGAGCTGCAGAACAATCGCGTCTGCACCGTATTCCTCAACGCATTTTTTCGCCCAGGCGGCAGGATCAGAAACAACATCCTTGAAAGGTTCAAGCGCGGCCTCCGGCCAGTCTTCCGGCACGATGTCCCATATTTCCATTGCAATAATGGGCTTGTTGGGCATGTCTCCTTCAAACGTGTAGAATGGATAACATGTCTCGCCACCAATGGTAATGGCAGAATCCTCCTTACCAATGGAAATTTCCTTGATGCTGCCGGTATAGGATTCCCTGCTTATTTCAAATCCCACTTTAGCCTCCTCGCAATTGAAAATTTAATCTCCGGAGAATTCAACGCTGTCTATTGAACAATAACAAAAAAGCTACTGTCCAAACGCACAACACCACCCTCCCATCTTCCATACAAACCAAAAATTAGAGACACAAAATAATAGAATAGTGGAGCACTTATCTTTATTAACGTATCGTGGTTCAGATTTCAAACCAAATCATTCATTTCCGTGATGCAACAACCGATTTCCAGCCTTCAATTCTCTCCCGTACCCGCGGAAATTTTTCAATTTCAGTATGGGGAAGGAACATCGCAGCGATATAATAGTCCATATAGGAAGGTGTCTCCGACAGTTCGAAATTGGTCATCTTTCTGGTAACCTCGAAAACATCCTTCCTGATCCTGTTTGTAAGCGAGCTCATGCGGGCTCCCATCAGTGAACCGTTCCCGATAAATATAACCCGCTCGGGATCAATTTCCGGAAGCAGACCAATGGTCATCGCCTTCTCAAGATCGATATAGCTGCCGAACCCTCCGGCCAGGATAATTCGCTCGATCATGTCCATGCTCAGTCCCACTTCCTCGAGCAACGTCATGCAGCCGCTGTATACGGCACCTTTGGCCCGGATAAGATTGTCGATATCTGTTTCAGTGAGAACCACGTCCCGGTCAATTTGGCTGTCTTTCTGCCAGGCCAGAACGTACTCCCAGACACCGTTACTCTCTCTGATCCGCTCTGTTCCGAGATCACGGTTGAACTTGCCCCGGTTGTTGATAACGCCCATCTCAAACATCACTGCCGTCATGGTAATAAGACCCGAGCCGCAGATCCCCCGGGGCCGGACATCACCGATAGTCAACAGCATCGGTTCAAAGGTGAGAGGGTCTATGGAAAAATCTTCAATGGCACCTTTTGCCGCCCTCATGCCGAACTCGATACCGCCGCCTTCAAAGGCAGGTCCTGCCGAACAGGCGGTGCAGGCAAGCCAGTCCTTGTTGCCGACAACGATCTCGGCATTGGTACCGATATCAAGAAACAGGGTCAGCTCCTCTTCCCGGTACATGCCGGTACCCATGATACCGGCAACGATATCTCCGCCGACATAACTGGAAATTGCCGGGTAAAGCAGGGCAATGGCATGTTCAGCAAGATCAAGGCCGATGGTTGCAGCCCTGAAGGGAGGATAAAGCGTTGATGCCGGCACATAGGGAGCCCTGCGCAGATGCCGGGGGTCAATGGCCAGAAGCAGTTGGGTCATGGTGGTGTTGCCGGCCATGGTAATGGTCGAGATATTCTCCCGGTCGACCCCGCCACTTTTTATGATTTTGCCCAGCACCTTGTTGATGGTGGCAACAACGATTTTCTGCAGGGTCTCCAGGCCCTCCGGTTTCTCGGCATAGACAATTCTGCTGATGACATCTTCACCATAGCTGATCTGGCCGTTGAAATCACCGGCCTCACCAAGACACTCGCCGCTGCCAAGGTCTATCAGCTGTCCGTAAATGGTCGTGGTACCTATATCAAGCGCGATAGCGTAATTTTCAGCAGTAGTATCACCAGCCTGAATCTTGGTGATCAGTGTCTTGCCGCCGCTTCTGACAGGTCTGACAAGCGTTACGGTAACCTTGAAATCATCTTCCCTGAAAACCGCCGGAAGACTCCTTATTACCGGCAGGGTCAATTCCAGTTTATGTTCATCCGCTTTGAGTTTGAGATGTTCAATAAGCCTGGTAACGTCAGGCATGTGATTCTGGGCATCCGGCGGAATCAGCTCGAGATAGATTTTCTCAACCGGCGGGATGAAAAGTCCCTGCTCTTTGAGGCTGCCGAAATCCATCTGCTTGATGGATGCAGTACGCCGGGGAACAAACTGTTTATCAAAGACGCTTCGATCAATTGATGATTCAACGGGAATACGGATGGTAACGTCTTCGTTGACACGGGACAGGCAGGCCAGGCGATAATTCTTTTTTACGTCCTCGTCACTGAGCCGATCCGACAGGCCGTCTGTAAGGGAGCCGCTTTCAACAAGGACCCTGCATTTTCCGCAGACGCCTTCTCCGCCGCATGAAGCATTGATGTGAACCCCGGCCTGCAGGGCTGTCCGGATAAGGCTGTCCCCTGCAGAAACCTCAACGGTTCTGTTGTGAGGAAGAAATGTTACCGTGCATTTACTCACCCGGGCTCCCAAGACAAAGATTACGCACTGCGTGCCCTCTTTTCACAATCCTGTCTACTCTACCCAATAACTAATTTTTTTAAAAAAGAAATCTTGAGGGTAGCCGGTACCCGCTGGACAGACCAGGAACCCAGGGATGCCAAGCTAAAAATTCTACGCACTTCTTTTGGTGTAATTAATTGACCAGGAGAGAAACATTAATTTTTGTGCTTATGATAAATATATTCGATGAGGTGTTTACAGTGAATCGGCGACAGCTACCCCTTCGGCGATGGCACGCTCGGCGTCAAGTTCCCCAGCCCTCTGGGCGCCCCCGATAACGTGATACCCTGCACTTCTTTCATCAGGCGGCTCCAGCAGCTCCCGCGCCGACTCCTGACCGGCGCAGACGACAATAGTATCAACAGCAAGCAGCCGGGTCATGCCGTCTTGTCTGATGCCGATGCCCTCGTCGGTTATGCCGAGGTATTCAACACCGTTGAACATTTTTACGCCGTTTCTTTTCAGCACCGAGCGATGAATCCAGCCTGTCGTCTTCCCAAGCCCCGCCCCCGGCCTGGTTTTCTTTCTCTGCAACAGGAAGAGCTCCCGCGCCGGCCGCGGTGGAGCAGCCTTGATCAAGCCTCCCGGCTGGGTGTACGTTTGATCAACCCCCCACTCCGCGAAAAAACGCTCCACCTCGCTGCCCGGAGAAGATCCCTCAAGCAGAAAAGCAGCCAAATCAAAGCCGATCCCTCCAGCTCCGACAATCGCCACCCTGCTGCCGATTTCTTTTTTACCGAGAAGGGCTTCATCATAGTAGACAACCTTACTGTTGCGTGCTCCGGGGATGCTGATAAGGCGTGGACGCACACCGGAAGCCAGCACAACTTCGTCAAAATCCTCAAGGTCGCCATGCGAGGCGCGACAGTTGACCCTGAGTTCTACGCCGAGTAGTTCCAGACTGCGCGAATAATAGCGCAGGGTTTCCAGAAACTCCTGTTTACCGGGAATCAACCGGGCGAGGCGAAACTGTCCGCCGATTTCGGGCAGCGCTTCAAACAGGGTCACCCGGTGACCTCGTGCAGCAGCCGTTGTTGCACAGGCCAGGCCCGCAGGACCTGCACCCACCACAGCGATCCGTTTGACGTCAGTCGCTTTTTTCAGCGGCTGTAGTGTCTCCCTGCAGGCCCGGGGATTAACCAGACAGGACGCTGTCTTCCTGGAGAATATGTTGTCCAGGCACGCCTGATTACAGCCGATACAGGTATTAATCTCATCAGCACGTCCACCCTGGGCCTTTGCAACCCAGAAGGGATCGGCAAGAAACGGCCGTGCCATACTGACCATGTCACCACAGCCATCGGCAAGCACACGCTCCGCGACATCCGGCATGTTGATCCGGTTCGTGGCCACCAGTGGAACCGAAACCGCGCCCATCAACCGCCTGGTAACCCAGGCAAAACCGGCGCGCGGCACCATTGTGGCTATCGTCGGAATCCGTGCTTCATGCCAGCCAATCCCGGTATTGATAATGGTCGCGCCATGACGCTCCACCTGCCGGGCGAGCTCGACAACCTCATCCCATGAACTGCCGCCCGGGACAAGATCAAGCATTGAAAGACGGAAAATAATAATAAAGTCGTTTCCGAGCTTTTCCCGGATTCCCTGGACGATCTTGAGGGGCAGACGGACCCGGTTTTCAAATGGTCCACCCCACTCATCCGTGCGTCGATTGGTTTTTTGGGCGATGAACTGGTTGATCAGATATCCTTCAGAGCCCATGATCTCAACCCCGTCATAGCCGGCCTGGCGGGCCAGATCGGCACAGCTGATGAAATCATGTATGGTTGCCTTGATCCCCCGGGCGGACAATTCCCGGGGGCGAAAGCGATTGATCGGTGCCTTGATTTTCGACGGGGCGACACAGAGCGGATGATAGCCGTAGCGGCCAGCGTGAAGGATCTGCATACAGATGACGCCGCCCTTGTCATGAACGGCATCGGTCACCAACCGGTGGCCGGCGAGTTGGGAGCTGTTCGCCAGCCGAATGGAAAACGGGGCAATCCAGCCGGCCCTGTTCGGTGCAACCCCTCCGGTAACGATCAGCCCGACGCCACCCTCGGCACGTTTTGCATAGTAGCAGGCCATCCGTGAAAAACCGTCTTTTTCCTCTTCAAGACCGGTATGCATCGATCCCATCAGGATACGATTTTTCAATGTAGTAAAGCCGAGATCGAGTGGCCGAAACAGGTTGGGAAACAATGTTGTTTTTTCCATAGTCTCTTTCTGAGTTGAGCTCCAGGTAAAAAAAGATTTCACGCCGATAGTGATTACAATGGCTCGAAAATCACTATCACCATAAAACAAGGTCCTTGCCTTCCATTGTTTAATCTCTATTATTAGCCCAGAACCAACAGCAAATCAATCATTTCAACCTACGTGAGACAATGCATTACCAGGGAACTATTTTCCGCCCTCCCAGCGAGGCAAACAGCATCCTGCTGCAGGTGACAACCGGCTGTTCACACAACAAATGCACGTTCTGCGAAATGTATAAAGGCAGCAGGTTTTCGATCAAGAGCGATGACATCATTGGTGCCGATATAGAATTTGCGGCCACTCACTGCAAGAACCAGAACAAGCTCTTTCTCTGTGACGGCGATGCGCTGATCGTGCCCCAGCCGCGGCTTGTCCGCATCCTTACTGAAATCAGGGAAAAACTCCCCTGGGTACGGCGTGTCAGTGTCTATGCCAACACCAAGAGCATCAGCAGAAAAAGCCTCACCGAACTGGAAGAATTGAAGGGGCTCGGCCTGCAACTCGCCTACATGGGACTTGAGTCAGGTGATGATATCACCCTGGCGGACATTAACAAGGGCGCCGACTCCGGCCGCATGATCGAGATGGGGAGAAAAATCAGGTCTGCCGGCATCAAGCTCTCAATTACCGTACTGCTCGGCATAGCCGGGAGAAAAAGATCCGCCATCCACGGCAGTGAAACCGGGCGTGTGCTGAGCGCCATTGATCCCGAATATGTCGGAGCGCTCAGCCTCATGCTCACCCCGAACACTGTGCTGTATCGTGATTGGCAGGAAGGAACCTGGCACCTGCCCGATGCAAAGGAGATGCTCGAGGAGCTCAAAGTCATGCTGGTCAATACCGAGTTGTCAAACGGCCTGTTTCATGCAAATCATGCTTCAAATTACCTGCCTCTCAAAGCACGGCTGCCGCGGGATAAAGAGCGGACCATCGCCCTTATCGACCAGGCCCTGGGTGGCGCCATCCAGCTGAAACCTGAATATATGCGCGGTCTCTAGAGCGTGCAGCACTTCAGGTCTCAGCGCCCCTGCTCCGTCATAGGCTGATTCCGGGAACTCATCAGCCCGGAGAACAGTTCTTCCTGGAGAGGCACTGCCCTGCCGCTTTTGTCTGCCAGCACAAATGTTACCAGCGCATCAACAGCAACGTCCCCGGAATCCTTGAAAACGAGCTTCTGGCTGAGGACACCACTTTTCCTGCCAAGCCGCTCAAGGGAGGTATACCCCTGGAGTATCGCCCCGACCATTACCGCCTTGCGATAATTGATATTGATATTTACCACCAGAAAAACAAGCCCCTGCCGGGAAACAACATCCAGATCAAGCAATGCTTCAAGATGCGCCCAGCGGTCCTCTTCAAGGAACTCCAGAAACCGGGCGTTGTTCACATGAGCGTAGAAATCAGCATGATATCCGCGTATTTTTATTTCAGTCAAGCAGTCCATAACACCTCGTCAGCCACCCAGGCAAAGCAGAATTGATGATTTACCTCGACAGCTACTTCCCGAAACTTGTCAGGAAGTGCTGCAGGGCGCCGGGGTCATTCGATTTGATTTTCCCGGAGAGAAAATCGGCTATCCCGGGACGATAGCCGTCATTCCAGATTGCAGCGAAAAACTCCTTGCCGGTCTTGCAGACACAATCGGCCTGTTCAATAGTCCTGCCATTTTCCACCAGGCAGTGCTCAGGGCTCAGCGTTACCGTCTTTTTGACATCTTCCAGCGAAAAATAGTAACTGCGGGGCGTTTCCACACTCCCGGGGAGAAAAAGCCCGGGAAGTGAAGCAAATATAGCCTCTATCATATCCAGCGCTCCTGTTACAGGCTCGTTCATGTCAGGCCAGTCGTTCGGCAAGAACCTCGGCAATATCGAGTGGTTTCAGCGAGTCCTCAATATCTGCGCCCTTGGTGCCGTCTTCAAACATGGTCAGACAGAACGGACAATTGGAGACAAGCACATCCGTGCCGGTATCTGCTGCCATCATCACCCGCCTGATGTTCATCCGTTCACCGATCTTTTCTTCTGCCAATATCCGGCCACCTCCGGCACTGCAGCAGAACGATTCATCCCTGTTCAGCTGCATTTCAACCAGGCTGCCACCGGCACGTCGGACAAGCTCGCGGGGAGCATCGTATATATCGTTGTGGCGGCCGAGATAACAGGAGTCATGATACGTGCAGGAGAGCGGCTTGCCGTCTATCTTCAGCGTACCTGAAGCAATCAGCTCGTCCAGGAAAACGGTATACGACTCCACCTGGACATCAAGCCCCAGATCGCGATAATCTTTTTCCAGGGTGTTGAAACAATGCGGACAGGTTGTAACGACTTTTTTTACCCCTGAACCATTTATCAGCTCGATATTTTCCATGGCCAGGGTCTGGTAGAGATATTCATTCCCCATTTTCCTCATCGGCTCACCGCAGCATTTTTCCTTCTTGCCGAGAATGCCGACCCTGATGCCTGCAGCCCGGCAGAGCTTGATGAAACTCCTGGCGACATTGATATTTCTCTTGTCAAATGAGGCATAGCAGCCGACAAAATAGAGGATATCGACATCACTGTTCTCAGAGAGATGCTCAACGTCGAGCCCGTCGGTCCAGTCACCGCGGGATGCATAACCCATTCCCAGCGGGTTGCCGTTGACTTCCGTCTGCTCCATCGCCGTCATCACCTCTTCTCCGGGAAATTCCCCTTCCATCAACACCAGGCTGCGCCGCATGTCGATGATCTTGCCGACATGTTCGATTGCCGCCGGACATATTTCCTGACACGCCCGGCAGGTCGTACATGACCAGAGTACATCCCTACCTATTGTGCTGATCAGATCCGCTCCAGGATTATTAAAAGCACAGTCACCGATCTGGTTGACCACTTTCATCGGGGATAACGGCTTGTCGGTATTCCAGGCAGGACAACGATCCTGGCAGCGCATGCACAGGGTACAGGCATCAGCATCGAAGATATCCTTCCAGCTCATATCCCCAAGCTCACTCACCCCGAATTTTTCAGCATCCTCATTTTCAAGATCAAGGCTCACCAGCTTGCCCTTCGGGCCCCGGTCAGAAAACAGATAATTTGCACTGGTGGTGAAGATATGGCGGAATTTTGTCGAGGGAATAAGTACGATAAAACCCATTACCAGCAGCAGGTGAAACCACCAGGTAAACCTGTGCAAGAGGCGCAGCCCATCTTCACCGATTCCCGCCAGCATGTTTGCAACCAGCAGACCGACTGGAGACCAGACGGCAAGATCAGAGCCACGTTCGGTAACCGCCATGCGGGCTCCTTCGATAATAAAACCGGTCACCAGGATCACGAAGAGCAGGCCGTGCATGAGCGCATCGTCTCGTTTTGTCTCAAGTCCCTCGGGCCTGAGTAAATAGCGCCTGAAGAAAAGCGTTCCGAGCATCAGAAGAGCAACAAGACCGGCACCGTCGAGGGTGATCGAAAAGAGTTTATAAAAGGTCCCTTTCAGAAAGACATAATCAAACAGCAGATCGGTAAAATCTGCCTGGATAACAATGAGCGTCGTGCCGATGAAAAGCAGGAAAAATCCCCAGAAAAAGAGTCCGTGAAAAAGACCGGGCCAGGCAACCCGGACAACTTTTTTCTGCAAAAGGACATTCTTCACCAGCTCACCCACCCGTGCCGCCAGGTTATCGGTTCTGTTCAGCGGCTGCCCCTGCTTATAGACTTCAACTCTTTTAAGAAAACCCCTGACCAGAACAGTCAGCGCCGCAACAACCAGGAGATACATCGGCACCAGGGTCAGGGCTCCGTGGCCAACATTCCAGTAAATCTCGCGAGTGAATTCCATCCTGTTCTCCTCGTCCATTGTGATCAAAAATCAATGTATCAACAGCACACCATGATACCGCAGCGCGGATAAGCACACAATATGCGCTCTTTATAAAATGTGTTTACGTAAAGGTCAAGGAATAATCAATCCGGCAGGGACCTTCCCGATCATCTCCTATTCTACTATTCCATCTGGAAATAATTTAATTGACAGGTATTATTCAGCCATGATATGTTTCCTGGGAATATTACGTAAAGGTAAACTACTCACGGAATGCAGTGTCCGCGTCTTTCTGTCGCAACGCAACGGACAGGGTATATTCTACTGAAGGCTTCTCTGAATACATCAGGAAAGAAATGACACAAAAACAGAATCATCCCGTCCAGATTGGAATACTGGCAAAACAACTCGGCATTACTACCCGGACCATTCGCTACTATGAAGAAATCGGCCTGATGGGTAAAACGGACCGGGTCGACGGTGGGACTCGCTCATACAACAAAGATGATATTCTGCGGCTTAAATTTATCCTGAAATTGAAGGGCCTCGGCATTTCACTCAGGGAGATCCATGAGCTGTCGGACATTTTTGATATTAACGAACAGGATTTTCACACGATCGCCCCGAAACTCATTGAAATACTCGACCGCCATATCTCCCTGGTCGACCAGAAAATGGCCAGCCTGTCATCCCTGCGTGGAGATATTGTCAGCTACCGTGTACGGATAACCGACTTCCTCACCAACGAGCGTTCGGCCTGACGGTCATACTCATCACACAAGACACCGGCAATGAAGTTACTGGTGCCGTGCATGCCCAATAATGCGATTCATCCAGATAGAGCTTTGCAAACAGCGCATGATCGTATAGAAGTTCTGCTCCGGTACAACGATCACAACTCCAGTCTCAGGAGTTGAAACCACAGGCACCTGATACCATGTTTGGAACAATCATAAATGCGCTGGCAATTATAGCAGGGAGTCTTCTCGGGCTCCTGCTGAACAGGGGACTTCCCGAACATTACAAGAATATCGTTATGAGCGGGGTTGGACTTTCCGTTATCCTGATCGGCCTGAAGAGTGCGCTCAGCTCAAACAGCGTGATAATCGTCATTTTCTCGGTGATTCTCGGGGCGGTGGCAGGGGAGTTCCTGAAAATAGAGGAGAGACTGGAAAAACTGGGACGTTTCCTGGAACAAAGAGTGGCCCGAAAATCAAGCAGCCGGAGTTCCTTTGCCCGCGGCTTTGTCACTGCCAGCCTGGTCTTCTGCGTCGGCTCAATGGCCATTGTCGGTTCACTTGAGAGCGGTCTTACCGGCAATCACCAGACACTGCTGGCAAAATCAGTGCTGGATGGGGTAACGTCGATCATTTTTGCCTCGACACTGGGGCTCGGCGTTCTCTTTTCAAGTCTTGCGGTTTTTATCTATCAGGGACTGATCACCATGACCGCAGTGTTCCTTAAAGCCTACCTGGTGCCGGAAACGATCAGTCAGATGACCTCAGTCGGCGGGCTGCTGATTCTTGCTATCGGTTTCAACCTGCTGAAAATCACCTCAATCCGGATCGGAAATTTATTGCCGGGAATTTTTTTCCCCCTGCTCTATTTTGCCATACAACAACTCTTTGGCTAAACGCTAGCGCCGAAGTCCCACAACACGCATCGCCTTTTTCTTGACCCCCTCGACAACAAAGGGGGTTAGTCGCTTTTTCTCCTTGAGAATCCTCATAAATAAATCACGTTTTCTTGCCGGAGGTTCAGGCCGCACTCTCGGGGTCAGTGATAACGAACCGGTTTTGCAGACAGAAATACAGGCACCGCAGCCTAAACATTTTTCCTCGGAAACCCTGGCAATTTTCTTCGAGCTGCTGCCTTCATGTTCTGACATGACCAGTGCCTCGACATTACAAGCCTTGCTGCACAATCCGCAGCCAAGGCAGGTTTGCTCTGCAATCTCAAGTGTATAGCCGGCTTTGGCCACACCGAGTGGAAAACCACGCATGACACCACCAAGGAGTTCACAGCAACAGGAGCAGCAGTTGCAGATGAATGATGGTTTATAGCGGATATTGTCTGTTATGTGGGTCAGGTTGAGTTCTCGAGCTCTATCGAGAACCAGCAGCAGTTCCTCGACTCTTCGCTCCTGGGCAAAACCACGCCGGACCATGAAGCGCGCAGCATTGCCAAGAGATATGCAGATTTCCTGCGTCGGTGCATTTTTGTCACAGGATTGGTTCAAGTGCTCTTTTTTGTGTCGGCAATAACACATTCCGATAGCGCCGTAGCCGGCTTCACGAACGATCTGCCGGGCACTTTCATAGGTCGTGACTAGCGAATGAACAGGAATGTGCTCCTCATAGGGAAGGCTGCGAGTCAGCGGTGTTTTGCTGGCAAACATTTCCTTTCCCATCAGGTTTTCAGGATCCTCGAAGAGGTATTCATGCATCAGCTGAGCCAATTCCTCAATGGGAAGATCCTGACGCTGTTTCATGAACGTAAACTCGAAAAAACCAATGAGACCGGGCAACAGCAGGTAATAAATCTTTCCGTTATAGGGCAGGTCCATGACCAGTCCCTTGTCAGCCATTTTTTCAAGGACCTCGACAAGAGCATGCTTTTCAAATCCGGTGGCCCGGATTAATTCTGACAACGAGGCCTCCCGGAGTGGAAAACGTGAGGCCACAAAAGCTTCATCTTCTGAAAAGAGAATCTCCAGAATCTGTCTAAGCTGATTACTGTCGGGAAGACCGATCGGGTACCTGTTCAACCGGTCAATAAGTGGTACGATAGTATCCCTGGTGTTGGAATGATGTCCCATAATCGTTTTTCACCCGGCTGTCTGTCTTTTAGTCATTCATGCGATACTGATCCTTGCATACAAACACCTGCTGCGCCCAGAGCCGATTGCTGCGTTTTTCTTCTATTACCGGCTTTTTAAGCATTGCTTTAAAAAAGTTCTCCTGCTCTTCACTGTTCCGGTAATGTAAAATCATGTGCAGCGCAGCGGCGGAAAAATCTTGTACCAGAAAAGAAAATATCTGTTCGAGAAGGTCAGCGTCGATATCATGTATTCTGCTGTTTTCCAGGATTAACTGGGCATAGACAATCAAAGTAAAAAGTTCACCTGCGGCAAGCATATAATCGACATTTTCCTTCTGCTCGCGGCTTGGCGGGGCCTGCATCAGGATTGCTTTAAAGAGTTCAACCTGTTGTTTGAAGATGGCAACATTAGCCGAAGAAAGAGACTCATAGGCTCGCTCATAGTCTGGAAAGGTGATCTGGGCAAGCCCTCCAGTCTTCTGTTTGAAGAGATAGGTGTCATCAGAAATTTCGGTGCTCCGAGTTATCTCCGGGTAGTCGACAGGGTCGAAAAAGTAATTGCGTATGAATTTAATAATCAGTGCCATATTGACATGCTCGGTACCTTCGAGTTTCGGGAGCATGCCTATATCACGGATAGCCATTTCAAAATAGGTGTCCTGCTCATACCCTTTGGCTGCTATCACCTCGTGCAGCATGCTGACCACCTTTTCGCCCTGTCCGGTTACCTTCATTTTAACAACGGGGTTAAAGAGCAGATATCGGCGATCATCATCGGCTGCCGCCCGCAGATAATCGACAGTGCGCCAGGTAAACAGTTTCATGGCGGCCAGCCGTGCATAGGCCTCACAGAAAATCCTGCGGACATGAGGAAAATCTGTAACAAATCGGTCGTAGAGGTTCCTGGAGCAGGCATGGTTCAAGGCCTCGTGAAACGCATGTGAGCAGATTCCGATTGAGGCGCAGCCAAGTTCAAACTTACCGATATTGATGGTATTCAGTGAAGAATTCCAGGCATGCTTGCCACGAGAAATAATGTCTGCCTCGGTGACCGGATAATCATACAAGGCATATTCAGCGACATATGCCTGGCGAACCCCGGAGGTATCTATTTTTTTGACGCATTCATACTGGGAACGGGATGGATCAACACTGAAAAAAACATACTCACCACTGTCTGCCATCTTGGCAAATGTTGAAATACGGGCAGCACAGTTACCGTTGCCGATATAATATTTTGAGCCGTTTGCACGGTACCTGCCGTCACCTTCAGCTAAGAGTGTCATCTCGGTTGAATAGAGATCAGCACCATGGGCTTTTTCCGAGAGACCGAAAGCAAACAGGCCACCCTCATCAAGCAGGCGGGCTGCCTGATGTTTCAGTTCTTCATTTGTTCCCATCCAGATTGGTCCCAGCCCGAGGATGGTCACCTGCCAGGCATACCAGTAACACAGTCCGTAAAACCCCAGTATCTCGTTGTACAGACAGAGGCGTCTCATGTCCCAACGCTTATCTCCATCGCCATAGCTGCCGGGCGTCAAAAGAATGGCGAAGACCTTCTCCTGTTTTACAAATGTCAGGAAATCGTCATACCAGACCATGGACTGATCGTCTTTTTTTATCTGTTTCAGCCCCTTGCGTTCAAAAAAGGCGATGGTTTTTTCAACAAGATCCCGAAAAGATGGATCCTGGTAGTCTATAGAATATGCTTTGGGATTCAGCAGCATCATTGCATCTCCTTACCCTCACCCGATTGTTTTGTCAGGGGCAATCTTCTCTGCTGCCCGCATTAATTTCAAAGTTTCGTTCGAACCTGGTCCCAGCGTTTAATCTGCCAGCAGGTAGAGGCAACGGCTATCTCATTTCCCGAGAAATCCTTAACATCACTCTTGAGGGTAATAGCAACAGCACCCTTTTCCTGAAGCGGTTTGTATACGGCTTCAGCCAACACCTCGGGTGCCAGAGAACTTTCTGAAAAAATCCGCTCTTTTGCCTGATACAGGTATTCGACTTCTATCCGTGACATAATCAACCGATAGCGCTTTGGATCAAGCTTTGTCAGTAACAGAAAGCCGGCGGAGAACTCCGCCACCGTGGCGATTGCACAGG
This sequence comes from Desulfocapsaceae bacterium, assembly GCA_963675545.2. Classification (GTDB taxonomy): domain Bacteria; phylum Desulfobacterota; class Desulfobulbia; order Desulfobulbales; family Desulfocapsaceae; genus MADRE3. The sequence continues at coordinate 2,913,798 of CAXXRX010000002.1, read as the reverse complement.
CGTGTATGCCTCTGACATGGTTTTGGTTGCTACGCCTGCAGGAGGCCGTTGTCCTGATGACATGCTCACCGATCTCAAGAAGTTTGAAACCGTGGGGGCGGTTGAACGGTATCGTCCAACTCAGCACCCGGTTCAAGACCCAGAGCCAGAATGGTGATGTTCCAGCACGGGCGATAAGTGCCGGCAGCAGCTCAATACCAGTCACGGGTACGCTCCCTCATTAGTAAACTGCAGAAAAAAGATATCCGAAAACCATCTCAGCCTCAGGCGGCGGCTCGCTCAAAATCAGCCGCAACCTCATCAAACAGAGCGATCTGCTTAAGCGCATTTTTCAGCGTTTCCGGAGTTTCCAGCAGATCCTTCATGAACACTATCTCAGAAGCCTTCAGGTAGACATGAAAAGGATCCTTCAGCTCGTCTCCAAAGACACGCTTGATGATCTGGGCAACGGTATAGTCCCCGATGTACGGTTTGAGCTGCGCGATACGGTAGAGCGTCTTCTTGATATAGAACAGTATCGTCGCATCAACGCTCTCAACCCTGTGTCGATGACCGGGCAGAATTTTCTTTCCCCGTATTCGCATAAGTGTAACAAGGGTATCGCAGTAGGCCTGATAATTATTGAACCGCTGCCCGCTGCCAAGGTCAATATCGAGCAGTGGGGACTGATAGATACCACGGAGCAGAATGTCACCGGTGACAGCCCAGTTCCCATTGGTGTAGACCAGATCACTCTGGGAATGACCGGGACAGCTGAGCACCTCGATTCCAAGCCGTTCCGGGATATCTTCTTCGGCACTCAGATACGTTTGAGGAAACGGCGGGAACATGACGTCCCGGTAGAACGATTCACGCAGCCTGTCCAGGTAGGTACCACTGAACCCCAGGGCACCGAGCAGGCCATACATTTTCTCCAGCCTCTCATCATGGCGTAAAACCTTCTGGATGTCCCGAGAGGGGAAGTATATCGATGCCTCACTGTGTTTATCGAGCCAGGAAGACAGACCGTAATGATCGAGATGACAATGGGTGACGATCACATGCCTGAGACGTCCGAGATCAATGTGCCGCCGGAGAAACTGTTCTCCCGCCCCGGTCGGCGGGCCGGTATCAAAGAGTGTCAGCTCACCATCCAAATCGATAGTGTAACAATGTACCGGACCGACCATATAGGGTGTATCTACGGTATGTTGCGTCGGTAGCATGTCACACCGGGGATCAACCAAGCCATTTGAGCTGCCCTTTTGGCCCGGTACCTGCGTAAAAACTCCGGGACAACGCCTACTCATTATCAGAAAATATATTTTTCTTCTTCACAGGCTGCCCCTGCAAGCAGCCGTTTGGCGGCCAGCAGTCCGGTTGCATCATATTTTGCAAATCGCCGGATTCCAGAGAGGATCATCGTCAGGGTATCTCCTTCTTCTATGTAGAAAGCCCCTTTCTTCGCTGCCGAACCTGCTATTTCGGTGGCACTGAAGGCAAACACCTTGACCGCTGCCCGGAGCAGTTCCTGCCTTGTTTCACTTGCCCCGCCGAAATGTTTTTCAGCCCGCAGCACCGCGCTCTCGAGGGCAAAAATCTGGATGGCAATATCAGCCGCCGCCATCAGGATTTCCTGCTCATCGGCTATCTTGTCCATAAATTTCTGGACGCCGACGCCTGAGAGTATCAGGAAGAGCGTTTTCAAGTTCTTGACCAGCGCTTTTTCCGCCGCAAACAGTATTGACTCATCCAGCTCTTCGAAGCTCGGGGTCATCAGGGACTCAAAGGCTTTCATCGCTTCAGCCTGAAGCGGCAGTTCACCTTTCATCGCCTTCCTCAGGATCATACCGGGAATCAGCAAACGATTGATTTCGTTTGTACCCTCAAAGATCCGGTTGATCCGCTCATCACGATAATAGCGTTCCGCCGGATATTCACTGACATATCCGTAGCCTCCGTGGATCTGGACTACTTCATCAACGGTTCTCGCCAGGACCTCGCTGCAGAATACCTTCGATATTCCGCATTCAGGAGCATACTCTTCAATTCCTTTCTGGTATTCAACATAATAATTCTCTATTCCCTTCTCTATGGTGGCAAGCTTGTTGTCAAGCAGGCCTGCCAACCGGTAGACCAGAGATTCAGAAGCGAAAAGATCAGCGGTCAGGTCGGCAATTTTCTCAGCAATAGCGCCAAAGCTGCTAATTTTGCGTTTAAACTGTTTCCGCTCGTTTGCATACTTGATACCGGTAACCAGTGCCATTTTCGCGGCCCCGGTCACCCCTGCTCCAAGCTTGAATCTACCCACATTGAGAACGTTAAAGGCTATCTTATGACCTTTGCCCACCTCGCCGAGCAGGTTTTCCACCGGCACCTTGCAATTGTCCAGGATGATCTGGGTGGTGGAAGAACCTTTTATACCGAGCTTTTTCTCCTCCGGCCCGACAACGAGACCCTCAAAATCCTTCTCCACAAGAAATGCGGTAAAATGTTCTTTGTCGATTTTAGCAAAGACGGTAAACAACTCTGCAAACCCGCCGTTGGTGATAAACTGTTTTGTGCCGTTCAGGATATAATGGCTGCCATCTTCAGATAATAATGCGGACGCCTGGGCACCGAGTGCGTCGCTGCCGGATCCGGGCTCAGTCAGGCAATAGGCGGCACACCACTCACCGGAGATTATCTTCTCCAGGTATTTTTCCTTCTGCTGGTCGGTACCGTAATAAATCAGCGGCAATGTGCCGATACCTGAATGAGCAGCATAGGCAACGGAAAAGGATCCGCTCACTGAAATTTTCTCGGCTACCAGCATCGAGGACGCCTTGTCAAGCTCGAGCCCGCCGTATTCTTCTGGAGCATCCATCATCAGCAGGCCAAGTTCACCACATTTGCGCATGCCTTCGACAACCAGATCAAAATTCTGGTTTTCAATTTCTTCCAGGTGAGGAATAATTTCTTTTTCGACAAATTGTTCAGTGGTCTCGCCAAACTGCCGCTGCTCGTCACTGAAATCTTCCGGGGTAAAAATATCCTCACAGACACAGTCCGCGATCAGGTATTCGCCGCCTTTCATAATTGTATCAGCCATTTGTTCTTTCCTCGCACGCTTATGATCATCTTATAATTTTTCAAAAATTCCTGCAGCGCCCATGCCTCCGCCGATACACATCGAAACCATGCCGTAGCGCACTTTTCTGCGGCCCATTTCATGCAGCAGCGTCGCTGTCAGCTTAGCGCCGGTACAGCCGAGCGGATGTCCCAGAGCAATGGCGCCGCCATTGACATTGATGATATCCGGGTCCAGGTTTAACGCCTTGATAACAGCAAGCGCCTGGGCTGCAAACGCCTCATTGAGCTCTATCAGCTGCAGCTCCTGCTGACTCAGCCCCGCCATCTTCAAGGCAGCGGGAATTGCTGCAATTGGCCCGATTCCCATGAATTCGGGAGGAACACCCTTGACGGCAAACGACAGGAAACGTGCCGCCGGCTCAGCGCCGATTGTTTTCAGATAATCCTCGGAAACTACCAGCGATACGGCAGCCCCGTCGGTCATCTGGGAGGAGTTTCCGGCGGTAACTGATCCCCCGAGCTTGAAGGCAGGCTTCAGGGCAGCCAGGGTCTCGACCGTTGTTCCCGGTCTGACACCGTCGTCAACGGCAACGAGTTCTTTCGTTTTCCTGATCTTTCCATCAATCAATGTATCCGTCTCAATCTCGACGGCAATGATTTCGTCGGCAAACGTGCCCGAGTCAATGGCTTTTGCCGCCTTGGCATTGCTTCCGGCTGCAAAGCGGTCCATGGCCTCCCGGTCAATGCCGTATTTCTGAGCAACAAGCTCGGCAGTAATCCCCATTGAACAGTAGGCTTCCGGCCAGTCTGCCGCCAGGCCGGGATTGGCGCTGTATTTCAGGCCGCCAAGCGGCACCGAGGACATGGATTCCACTCCGCCGGCAACAATACAGTCGGCAAAACCGAGCATCACCCGTTCGGCAGCCGAGGCAATGCTCTGCAGGCCTGAAGAGCAGAAGCGATTGATGGTCTGGCCGGGGACCTCAACCGGCATTCCCGCTTTCATCGCGGCAACACGACCGATATTCATGCCCTGCTCTGCCTCGGGAAACGAGCAGCCAAGATAGACATCGTCAACGGTATTCATGTCGATTCCGGAGCGCTCCACGATACCCCTGATGGCCAGTGCGGCCAGATCGTCAGGGCGCATATCCTTGAATTTTCCCTTGTTTGCGCGGCAGCCCGGAGTTCGATAGCTGGACAGGATGTAGGCTGTTTTCATATTGTTTATCCCCTCTTGTAATCGTCTCTTGTCGTCTGATCAATTGCGCAGCGGTTTGCCTGTTTTCCGCATGTGCTGGATCCGCTGGGCCGTCTTCTTGTTGCCGCACAGTTTTAAAAAGTTGGTGCGTTCCAGGGCAAGGAGGTATTCCTCCGACACCGGTGTCCCCGGATTGACATCGCCGCCGCAGATAACATCGGCGATGACGCCGCCCATTTCAGCTTCGTAGTCGGTGATATAATCACCCATCTTCATATTCCAGAGCTGGCTTTTAATACTGGCCGCCACATCCCGACCCGGTGCCGGAATACCTGTTCGCGGCCGCTGCGGGCGGTAATTGACGGCAAGTGCCTGAACCTTCTGCTTGGCATCTGAAATAAGCATATCGATATCCATGCTGGCACTGTCCCCCGAACGCATGTATCCCAATCCGGGCAACTCAGCTGCTCCCATGGATACCGTGGCCATCGCGATCTGCTTGAAATGCTTAAAAATAAAAGGCTGAACATCGGTTTCGTACTGCTGCGCCAGATCAACTGCACGCAGACACATCTCCTTGGTCCCGCCGCCTGCCGGCAGCAGGCCGACACCGATCTCCACCAGTCCCATATAAGTTTCGGCGTAGGCATTGATACTATCCGAATGCAGGCAGAACTCGCAGCCGCCGCCCAGAGTCATGTTAAAGGGTGCAGCGACGACCGGAATCCTGGCATACTTGAGCGCCATGGTCGCTTTCTGAAAACTTCTCAAGACCATATTTATATCGTCAAAAGCTCCCTCGGCAAGCGCTACGGCAAGCAACATCAGGTTAGCGCCGACGGAGAAATTGGCACCGCGATTGCCGACGACAAGACCAATGCCCTCCTCCTCGGCCCGCCTGATGGCCTTGTGAGTCATGGCCAGGATGTCACCGCTGATGGCGTTCATTTTTGAATGAAACTCAAAACAGAACACACCATCACCCAGATCGATGATGGAACTATTGCTGTTCTGCTCGACCACCCTGCCGCTCTTTTTCAGTATTTCTATCCGGATCTGTCCGCGCTTGACGGGAACCTGGCGGTATTCACCGCTGAGTATTTCACAATATTGTTTCCCGGCGTCATCACTGAAGCGGTAAAACGAATCAATAGTTTTCAGGCGCTCAGGGACCGTCAGCCCATCACTTTCAGCCCGCTTGACAAAGGCTTTGACCCCGATCGCATCGAACATCTCAAACGGGCCGATCTCCCAGTTAAATCCCCATTTCATGGCATTGTCTATGTTGACGATGTCTTCGGCGATTTCAGGAATTCGATTAAACGCATAGAGCAGCGTGTCGCGGAGACTCTTCCAGGCATACTCGGCAGCCTTGTCGCTGCCGTTGATCAGCATTTTCAGACGCTGCCCGGGATCGTCAACCTGCTTGACCGACTGGACAGAGAGAAATTTGGGTTTTTCAAGCGGCTTGTATTCACCGCTCTGATAATCGTAATAAAAAATCCGGCGCTTGCCGTCGACCGTCTTCTTTTTATAGAATCCCTGTCCGCTCTTGTTGCCGAGCATCTTTTGATCGATCATCTTCGCCATGAAAGCGGGTAGTTTGAAAACATCCCGCTGTTCGTCCTCGGGAAGCGAATCGTATGAGTTGGTACCCACGTGAGCAAGGGTGTCGATGCCCACCAGGTCGGCGGTTCTGAAGGCAGCACTTTTCGGTCGGGCCGTTGCCGGGCCGGAGATCGAATCGACCTCCTCAACGCTCATTCCCATCTCCTGCATGTGCTCGATAGCTTTATAGATGGCAAACACTCCGATACGGTTACCGATAAAATTTGCGGTATCCTTGGCGTAGACAATTCCCTTGCCGAGCCTTCTGCTTAAAAACTCAGCCATCCCCGCCACAATCGCAGGATCAGTCTGAGTACAGGGAACAATCTCCATCAGGCGCATATAGCGGGGAGGGTTGAAGAAGTGGGTAGCCAGGAAATTTTTACGTATCTCGACCGGCAGCGCCTCGGCCATCTCATTTACCGAAAGGCCGCTGGTATTGGAGCTCAGGATCGCTTTCGGGGAGAGATGCGGGGTAATTTTCTCCAGTAGTTCTCGTTTGATCGCCATGTGCTCAACGACAACTTCAATAATCCAGTCACAGTCGGCCAGTCGTGCCAGGTCATCTTCGAGATTTCCGATTTCGATATTGTCAGCGTAGCTTTTCAGGTAGAAGGGCGCCGGTTTCATCTTCATCAGCCCCTGCAGCCCCTCTCGGGCAATACGATCACGAACCTTCCGGTCCGAAAGTGTCAACCCTTCCGCCTGTTCCCGGTCACTGAGTTCTCGGGGAACAATGTCGAGCAAGAGAACGTCCAGGCCGCCATTTGCCAGATGAGCGGCAATGGTTGCACCCATGACCCCGGCGCCGAGTACCGCTACCCGATTTATCTGCCTCATTTTTCTTCTCCATGTATGGTTTTAGGCTGAAGAACGAAACCATTGGTGTTCGTATTGTACAACTCTTCGATGATCTGCCGGTATTTGGTATGTATTTCTTTTCTTTTCAACTTCAACGTCGGTGTAAGTTCTCCTCCTTCGATTGAAAACTCGCGGGCAACCAGCGCAAAATATTTTATGGTGCTGTACGGCGGCAGATTCCTGTTGATCTCCTCGATCCTGCCCTCAAAAAGCTCCTTGATCCGGCTGCTCTTGACCAGTTCATCGGTATCGAGATAATCAAGATGTTCCTCCCTGCTCAAGTCGATCAGCCGTTCGATATTCGGGTTCAGCAGTGCCACCAGATACGGTTTCCGATCTCCAAAAACGATAGCCTGGGATATATATTTATCGAGCTTGAGTTCATTTTCAATGGGCTGGGGAGCTATGTTCTTTCCTGCGGCCGTTACGATCAGCTCCTTTTTCCGATCAATGATATAGACGAACCCTTCCGCATCAATTTCAGCAATATCGCCGGTTTTAAACCAGCCGTCCGTAAAACTCTTCTCGGTGGCCGCATCGTTTTTGTAGTATCCTTTCATCACCTGCGGCCCCCTGGCGAGCAGCTCTCCGTCCGCTGCAACTTTCAGCTCCGTGTGCTCAAGGGCTTTGCCGACCGAGTCAAAGCGCACCTCATCGATACTGCTCAAGGTGAGGGCAGGACTCGTTTCGGTCAGGCCGTAACCGTTATAAACGGGTATGCCTATGGTCCACATGAATTCGTTGATCGTCTTGTCAAGCGGCGCCCCGCCACAGATAAACCCTTTGAGTTTCCCACCGAAACGATCCCGGACTTTCCTGAATACCAGACGATCAAAAAACCGGTATTTCAAGCCGAGCAGCCCCACCGGTTCTTTGCTTATATAGCGTTTGTTGACGTATTCCCTGCCGATTTTAACCGCCCGGTGAAACAGGCTCTTGCGCAGGGGGCTCATCTGGTGGACATTCTCATGAATCCGCGAATAGATTTTTTCAAAGAGACGCGGTACACTGACCATGAAGGTCGGTCGTATTTCAACCATGTTTTCCATGACCGTTTTTACATCTTCAGCAAAAGCGATATGATGCCCGCTCAAAAGTGTCGCGTAGTAGCCGCCTGTCCTCTCCAGCACATGACTCAACGGCAGAAAACTGAGGAACGTTTCATCCTTTGCCAGGGCCCCGAGTTTCTTCAGGCCGTACTGGGCATTGCACATGATGTTGTACTGGGTCAGCAGCACCCCTTTCGGGACACCCGTGGTGCCTGATGTGTAAATGACCGTGATGATATCCTCGTGGGTGATCCGCTCGATCTGTTGTTCTATCTGGCTCTGCTCCTCTTCGCTGAGCGGCGTGGAAACCTCAGAGAGCTGGTATTGCGTATAGACTGGAAATGAGCGGTCCCCCATGAAGCGCTCGTAGGATATGACCAACTCGACCCCGGGTATCTGCTCACGGACGGAAAGCAGTTTCTCGTATTGGGTCTTCGTTGAGACAAAAACAATTTTTGCCTCACAGTGATTGATGATATACGCCGCCTGTTTACCGGTATTTGTCGCATATATCGGCACGGTAAGCCCCAAGGCGCTCTGAATGCCGAAATCAGAAATTGCCCAGCCGAGACGATTTTCAGAAAAAATGGCAACCCGGTCACCCGGCTGCATCCCTACTTTGCACAAGCCCCGGGCAAGCATCAGTACCCGTTCATAAAACTCTTCATAGGTGAGGGAAAGGAAGGTTCCGTGCTTCTTGAAACTGACTGCGGTCCGCTTACCAATCCTGCCTGCATTATCCTTGAGTATTGCCGGAATTGACTGATATGACAGAAAGTCCATGTTAGCTCCTGCTGGAAGAAGATTATCTTGGGTCAAACACCCTCACCTTCTCAAAAATCACTGACACTTCAGAAAACCATATACTTTACCCTTACGTTTAAGTCAACCAAAAATGCTTCAGAATACCTATCAAACTATAAGATAAACAATTTTTTCCTTCACGTACACTAGAAAAATACTGATAACATGATGAGTAAAGCTATTTACTGGTAGCTTCAAAGTACTGAAACGAAAGCAAAGGTAGGCCTGGTGCTTTTCTGGAACCAGAAAAAATCGATCTTTTACGTAAAATAGCAGCTAGAGGATGCCGAAGCCGAGTAGTCCATCTCCACCATTCTGCACAGCAGGAATCAACCAATTACTCCTGCTAAAGCAGTGGTGTGGATACTACCTGAAATAATGAGAAATCTTGCCTTCTGCAGGCCCTGAAGGCGCCCTTACAAACGTGGCAGAAATGGGTTGCAGTCTTTTATGGTAACTCGTCCCTGCAGCAGGTTTCCTTTTGAATATTCACTGAAAATACAGGTGTTTGTTTTTGGGTCGAAATTTTCTATCCAGAGATTGTCATCCTTCCAGGTGGCTCCGAGATGATGCTGCCCGGCAGGCACCTGGATGGTCATAACCCCTCCGTAGCGCTTGACAAAAACCTGCTGAAAACGGAAATAATAAGCGGTCCAGCCAACCAGCAGGATCGTCAGGGCTATGGAAACGGCATACTTCCAGTTTTTCGCCTTCATGCCGACACCATAGATAACGATGCCGCATAAGATAAAGATGAGCAGCCAGTAGAGATAGGTAACCATCAGAAACACTCCTTTGTTCGGTTTGCAGGCGCCTCCTTCCGTTGCAACAGGCGATAAAAGTCCGCCGAATCGCTCGAAACGGTCAGGCCTGGCGGCCCAAAATCAATTATTGGCTTGAACTAGCAATCCGTTACCAATATATTGCCTTGCCAGACAACACGCAACAGTTCTTCCTGTCAATACACGTGAGATACCTGCATGGTTTTTTCCTCAATTACCTTCCTGTTCTTTTTCCTGCCGACCGTTCTGCTGCTCTACCTGGCAGCGGGAAAAGGCTCTCGGAACCTGTTGCTTCTAACCGCCAGTCTTTTTTTCTACAGCTGGGGAGAAGGAGTATATGTATTGCTCATGGCAGCTTCGATCATTATCAACTACTGCGGCGGCCTGCTCGTTGCCGGTGACAGGCCGATAACCACCCGCCGGATTTTCCTGATACTCTGTATTGCACTTAACCTTCTGCTTCTCGGTTATTTCAAGTATGCAAATTTTCTGACCGAAAACCTGAACCTGCTGTTTTCATTCTGGAATCTTCCGAGCATCGATCTTACACCGGTGCGGCTGCCGATCGGTATTTCCTTCTTCACCTTTCAGGCACTGTCCTACATTATCGATGTTTATCGAAAAAAAGTTTTCCCGCAACGCAGTATTATCAATCTCGGTCTCTATATTTCTCTGTTTCCGCAGTTGATTGCCGGCCCAATCGTCCGCTATAACCAGATCGCCGATGAAATCAAAAACCGCTCGGTAACAATGAACGGCCTGGCAGAGGGGATTCAGCGTTTTCTCTTCGGGCTGGGCAAGAAAATCCTGCTGGCCAACCCGCTTGCAGCAATTGCCGATAAAATATTCATCATGCCGGAGAACGAACTCACCATGGGGCTCGCCTGGCTCGGAGCGCTGAGCTATACCCTGCAGATATATTTCGATTTTTCAGGCTACTCCGATATGGCAATCGGCATCGGCCGCATGTTCGGGTTTCATTTTCCGGAAAACTTTAACTATCCCTACATTTCGAAATCTATCCGGGAATTCTGGCAGAGATGGCATATATCCCTGTCAAGCTGGTTTCGGGATTATCTGTATATCCCGCTTGGCGGCAGCAGGCGTGGACCCGTCCGTACCTACCTCAACCTTCTTGTCGTTTTTGTCCTCTGCGGTTTCTGGCACGGGGCAAGCTGGACGTTTATTGTCTGGGGGCTCTATCACGGCTTCTTCCTCATCCTCGGACGAACCCGCCTTGCCGTCATCACCACTCGCCTGTGGTCACCGGTCCGTATCAGCCTGACGTTTATTATTGTGTTATTCGGCTGGGTACTATTCAGGAGCGATACATTACCCCAGGCACTCTCATATATCAGTGTGATGCTTGGTCAAAACCAAAACGGATTTGACCCATCGTCGCTTTCACTCTACCTGGACGCAAAGGCCCGTTTTGAACTTTTCATGGCGATAGTGCTGACACTTCCGGTCTATCCATACCTGCTCAGACTGAAACAAAGACTGCTGCAGCGCTGGGGCGGCACGATCAGCCTCGCCCTGAACACATCCGTTCACCTCACACAGCTGATCTTTTTTGCAGCCCTCAGCTACTTCGCGGTAATCAGTCTTGCAGCTGGAGTCTATAATCCGTTCATCTATTTCAGGTTCTAGCAAAATGCGCGAAAAACGGATCCGGGCCATTTACTGCACATTTCTTATCCTGCTGTTTGCGCTACTCGTGAGTGCACCGGCAATCAAAATGCTGAGTTCGGAGAGGATGGTGTTCTCTTTTTCAGAGAAACGCTCTCTGAGCTCTCTTCCCCCGCTCCCTGAATCATTTTCTCAGCTCGACACCTACTTTTCAGACATCGAGACATATCTTGACGATCACTTCGGTTTCCGCGATTTTCTCATTTATCGATACCAGCGGGAAGTAAGGAAACGATTCGGCACAACGGGTGATGAAAACAGTGCGCACCAGGGTATCGACAACTGGTTTTTTTTCGGACAGGCGGAAATGCTGCGTGATTTTGCCGGCAGGCTGAAGCTTCCAGAAGACCAAATGACACGTCGCCTGGCGGATTATCAGGCAAAAAAACAATGGCTTGAAGAACGCGGCATCAAATACCTGCTTGTCGTTTCTCCGGACAAGCAGAGCGTCTATCCGGAGTTTGTGATGGATTCATGGCAAAAAGTTCAGGGCAGAAGCAAACTGCAGCAGTTCATCGCTGCAGCCAGGGAAATGAGGAATAACGAACTGCTTGATCTTGCTACCTTATTGAAGAAGCACAAGAGCGAACCGCTCTATTATAAAAGTGATACTCACTGGACCTCACCCGGTGCCTTTATCGCCTTCCTGGCGATAGCTGAAAAGCTCGAGAGGCTGTTTCCAGCTCTATCGATAAGAAAAGCGTTTCCGTTCACCGCTCTGCAGACCAGACAGTGCACAACTGGCAAAGAGAGCCGTTGCGGAGACCTGACCAGAATGCTGCTCGATTTTGAACCATTTGAAGAGTCGTTCAGGAAACTCGCACCATTTGATAGTTGCTCAGAAAAATTCCTGCTTGAGCTTCCTCTGACAAATATGTCAGCAGAGGCACGCAGGTTATCGTTTGGCGTACAATGTTCTCAGGCAGACCTTAAAGCGATAGTATTCAGGGATTCTTTTTTTGTTGGTCTTGAACCGTTTTTCTCTGAAAACGTTGCACAGGGTGTTTATCTCTGGAAACCCTACGACCAGCGTAACATCGAGGAAATTTCAGTGTTGTTCAAACCGGATATCGTCATCGAGGAAGTCGTGGAGCGAAATTTATTCCTTGACTGATCCCCTCTCGAAGCTACCTCCCACGGACAAAACGTCCATCAGGCGGGAACGAATTTAATCATTGACCGCCTCACCCTAACTGTTATTATCAGCTCAGAGACAGCATTTTTTTTATAAGAAGAGGTGAGAATGCACAACACGGCAGAATGCAACTCGAGCCCCATCCGGATAGGTGTGTTGTTTGGAGGATCCGGCCTGATCGGCGGTACAATGGTCAACTATTTCAAGTCCAAGAAACCGGGCATCGTCGACATGAGAGCGCCAAGCAGCAAGAAAGTTTCACTCAGAAACTGTCAGGATATACGTGATTACCTGCTGTCGCTCAAGCCCGATTTCATCATCAACACAGCCATTACCAATATTGACGCCGGTTCCCAGCTGACATTTGAAGTCAACTATATCGGTGCCGTTAACATCGCCCGGGCAGCAGCCGCACTGAACATTCCCTATATCCACTTCAGCTCGGCGGCCACGCTTCCGGCAGGCATCGACCTCGACGAAGATGACCAGGTGGAGATGTCCCCGCATCTGAGTAATTACGCTAAATCAAAACTGATGGCGGAAAAGACGCTCCAGTATATGGCTGAAAATGAAGGCCTTGATTTCAGCTGTATCAGGCTGTCGATTGCCTATGGGAATCATGATCACAAGATCCAGGGGTTTCAACGTCTTCTGTTTTCCGTCATTGACCAGTCCATGCCGTTTCTGTTTACCAGAAAAGGCATCATTCATTCATATTCCAACTCGCGGAAACTGCCCTACCTGGTCCACCACATGCTTGACAACAGGGAAGAGTTCGGCGGCAATACCTACCATTTTGTTGACAGGGAGCCGGTTGAGCTGTCCAGGCTGATCCTGACGATAAAATCCCAGCTCAATCTCAGAAGCCCGAAGAAAATTTATATACCCTATACGGTTGCTCAAACCGGTAAGAAGAGTGTCAAGATCATTCTGCGGCTGCTGACGAAGATTGGTTTGAAGGCAACGCTGCCGCCCGAGCTGATGTTTTTGAGATCGTTCTACCAGACCCAGACACTCTCTGGCAAGCGCCTTGAAGAATCGAGTTTTGTAGATCCAATGCCTGATGAGACAGTTTTTACACGACTGCCGGAGATGATAAACTATTACCTGACGCGCTGGAGCCATCAGAACCTGATTTCCACCTATGATGAAAAACTGCTCGAGTTCGACAGGTCGATCGAAAGCGACTTCAAGCACGATCCTGAAGCGCTGCTCGAGTCCATTCACCGGGATGCAACGACACCCTTTACCGGCTTTACGGTGTCTGAAGGGGACAAAAAAAAGTGGGTCTCCCACCCGTAATCCCTGCAAACCTCTTATTTCCAAGCCGGCAGGTCACTGCAGCAACCTCTTTTCCCGATCTTCACAATGTTTTCTACCGGCATAATTCTCCGAACCTCACATCCCAGGGTTGACAAAAAGGTGCACATCACATAATTACGGACAAACCATCTATTGGTATTCGTAGCTACCGACATTTTTATTTAGACAATTGCTGGAGGAAAATACATGAAGCAGGTCCCGAAACTGACCCTGGAAGATGCAAAATTAATGATGGAAGCCGCAGAACAGAGAGCATCGGAAATTGATATCGACATGGATATCGCAATCGTCGATGACGGAGGTAATCTCCTGCTATTCCAGCGTATGGACAACGCCAGGATTACCAGTATAACCATTGCCATAGATAAAGCTTTTACCGCCGGCGCCTCGCGGAAGTCGACCCGTGCCTACGGCAATGTAAGCGGTCCGGGAGCACCTGCTTTTGGAATTAATTCAAGTATCCAGGGTCGATTCATGATATTTGCAGGCGGCCTGCCGATCTTTGTTGATGGACATCCAGTTGGCGGTATCGGCTGCAGTTCAGGAAGCCCTGACCAAGATGAAATTGTTGCCCAGGCGGGAGTCGATGCACTGATGAGCAGCCGGGAATAGTCATTGACGAGCCCTTCTGGTAAAAATTATTTCCCACACATCAATCCACGAGCCTGCAGCATAAATTCCTGTGAAATATCGGTTAAATAGTTCTGCTCACCAGAACGGACGACAAGATTGAAAAGTGTACCAAAACAAGGTACCATCGCAGTAAAATCAAAAGTTTTCAAGCCCGGAGGTGGAAATGTTTACAATAGTCAAACGCGAAGAAATGGCAGGGGGCACGGTAATTCTCAATGAAATTGAGGCTCCGCTGATTGCCGGAAAAGCCCAACCAGGTCAGTTCGTCATCCTCAAAGCCGGTGAAGACGGAGAGCGAATCCCTCTCACCATGGCCTCTACCGACAAGGACAAGGGGACCATCACGATTATCTACATGGTTGTCGGGAAATCAACAGCACTCTTCAAGAGCCTACAGGAAGGCGACGGTTTCCAGGATGTGATCGGCCCGCTGGGCAAAGCCACGCACCTGGAAAAAATCGGCAAGGTAATCTGCATCGGCGGCGGGACAGGAGTCGCCGTCCTCCACCCGATAACCAGGGCAATGAAGGACATCGGCAATGATGTAACCTGCATTATCGGCGCCCGGACGAAAGACCTGCTGATCCTGGAAGAACAGATGAGAGAAGCGTCTCATGACCTGAGACTCTGCACTGATGACGGCTCGTACGGCCATCATGGGTTTGTAACCGACGTTATGAAAGATATTCTGGAAAAAGAAGATATCAAACAGGTCGTCGCCATCGGGCCGGTGCCGATGATGAAAGCCGTCAGTGCCATTACCAGAAGCTACGATGTCCCGACGCTGGTCAGCCTCAACCCGATCATGGTCGACGGTACCGGCATGTGTGGAGGCTGCAGGGTCAGTGTCGGCGGTGAAACAAAATTTGCCTGTGTGGACGGGCCGGAGTTTGACGGTCATCAGGTCGACTACGACGAACTGATGCTCAGGCTTCAGGCATACCAGGAAGATGAGAAAAAATGCCACGATGAATTCTGCACCATTCGTGATGCCAGATAATTTCAGCGAAGCAACAAAGCCACAACGGCACGATCAACGGAGGGAGTAATGGCTGAGCAGGTGACCAAAAAGACCAAAAACCCACGGGTACCAATGCCCGAGCAGGAGCCTCAGGTACGAGCCCGTAATTTTCTTGAAGTACCTACCGGCTATACCCCGAAAATGGCCCAGGAGGAAGCTGCACGCTGCCTGCAGTGCAAGAAACCCGGCTGTGTCGAGGGCTGTCCGGTCGGTGTCGATATCCCCGGTTTTATCGACCTGCTCGCCCAGGGAGACACCACCGGGGCAATTCGCAATTTATGGAGTAAGAATGCACTTCCTGCCGTCTGCGGACGAGTCTGCCCCCAGGAAATCCAGTGTGAAGGCAAGTGTATTGTCGGCAGAAAAGGTGAACCTGTAGCAATTGGCAACCTCGAACGCTTCTGTGCCGATTATGAGCGGCAGTACGGAACCGGGGAACTGCCCCCGAAACAGCCCTCGACCGGGAAAAAAGTTGCCGTCGTCGGATCGGGTCCTTCCGGTCTCACCGTTGCCGGAGACCTCATTATCAAGGGACATGAGGTAACCATACTGGAAGCCTTTCATAAGCCCGGAGGCGTGCTGGTCTATGGAATCCCCGAATTTCGTTTACCCAAGGACATTGTTGCCCAGGAGGTCAATTTTCTGGAACGGCTTGGAGTCAAAGTGGAATGCAACGCCGTAGTCGGCCGTACCGTGTCTCTTGATGAACTCTTCGACGAGGGATACGATGCGATTTATGTCGGCGTCGGGGCAGGCCTGCCGCGGTTCATGAACCTGCCGGGGGAAAACCTTGTCGGCATTCTCTCTGCAAACGAATACCTCACCCGCGCCAACCTGATGAAAGCCTATAAATTCCCGGAAGTCGACACACCGATTCCCATCGGTAAAAATGTTGTCGTCCTCGGAGCCGGAAATGTCGCGATGGACTCAGCCCGGACCGCAATGCGCCTCGGTGCCGACAATGTCAGGATCGTCTACAGGAGATCACGGGAAGAAATGCCTGCCAGGAAAGCAGAAATCCATCATGCCGAGGAAGAAGGGATAGAAATGTTCCTGCTCACCAATCCGACGCGCTATATCGGCAACGAGAAGGGACGGCTGACCGGCATGGAATGCTTGCGGATGGAACTTGGTGAACCGGATGACTCCGGCAGACGACGCCCTGTTGCGATAGCAGGCTCGGAATTCCATTTGGATTGCGATCTCTGCATTGTTGCAGTCGGCTCGGGAGCCAACCCGCTGCTCACCAGTGAAACACCGGACATGAAACTGAACCGCTGGGGCTATGTCCTGACCGATGAAAAAACCGGCAAGACAACCAAAAAAGGAGTCTGGGCCGGCGGCGACATTGTCACCGGTGCAGCCACGGTAATCCTGGCCATGGGGGCAGGCAGGCAGGCGGCCGATTCAATGCACGACTACCTGACGCTTGGCTGGTAGACAAAAAGAACATCGCCAATGAACAGACGGCCTGTTTCGCCTGAGCGAAACAGGCCGTCTGTTCTGGAAGGACATACCCTCAGGTAATTAGCGGGAAATCACCGGAAAACCGTTTTTGTCAAACTGCCAGTCAGAAAAGGCAAACCGGTATGGATGATCAAATGTTTTAAAGTGAAAGTTATTTTTATGATTCATCTGTATCACCCGGCTCATGGTCAAAAAATCAAGCATCCAGCCATCTGCACCTTTTTTAAAAAAATAGGGTGCGTGAGTCCGCTGCTCTGCCGAATAACGAATCACGGCGTAATCTCCTGAGACAACGACCTTTTCAGGCTTGCTCTGTTCCAGCAATCTCAGTTCATTGTCCTGCTGACCGTCGGTAACCAGCCATTTTTCAAAAAAATCTCGTGTCTCAGGAGTGTATAGACCAAGCTGCGGATCTTTCGTGTGCGTCCGCAATACACGCATATATTCGCGCAGCGTTTCTTCAGGGCTGTCGCCTGCGACAAAGGTTCCCACTGCCCGGGCCGGGTTACTGCCTGTGCCCGAGCCGATCGCAACAGTTACCCGTGCGCCGCCACCGCCGGAATAATAACGCTGATCACCGATCTCAACATCCGGATCAAACTCAAGCCCCGAAAGAGCAGACTGTATCCGCGAGACAAAGAGTTCCGTGGCCGCGGAGACACCAATTCCGACTTTTCCAGACTCAAAAAAGGGAGTCATCTGTTTTTGCTCGATATAACCAACGAAACTATCCGGAAAAACAGACTCAAGATCATAGCCGACTTCGACCCTGGCCTGTTGCCCCTGCGGATCGATAAGAAAGAGCAAACCTTTGGCCCCGCTTGTCCTCGACCCGAGATTTCCGAACAGTACCGCTGCTGTTTCATTTATGTCTTCAGAGCGCTCAGCTAGAATGACCAGTTTGAAATGTATGTCCAGATCGTTGAGCAACACCTCGTTATAGTCACGGAGATAGTCTTTCTGCTGAGAGCTCAGGATACCGGCCCGATCATCGATAAATGATGGTTCATCAGTGCTTGAGCAGGAGTTGAAAAGCAGGATCACCGTTACAAACGCCACTGTTCTCATATTCACTCTCAACGCTGCCACCCGGCACCTCTTCATTGTCATGAATCCCTGAACTTCAGATACTGCTCAACTTCCGCCAGGCTCCCCCTGAAAATGACCCTGCGCGTGTCTTTCTTCAACTGAAAATCATACATCGGGTCATAGTAGATTCTCAGCAACTGTTCAATCCAGTCTTTGTGCGTCGAGGCATCGCCGGTTTGCTCCTGCCGGGCACAGGCCCCGGAGAACATCTCTTTGACCCGACGGTGTCGGGACGGACCGAGCTTATTGGCGATACGGTCAATGCCTGATTCCATCGCTGAACACCACCTGCGCAGGCCATCGATAGTACTGAACGCCTTTAGGTAAAGAATCTGCTCAGCGACAACGTATTCGTCATAGGTTATCTCGACCCGTTCTTCAAGCGGCGCCTCGACAACAATCAATTCGCCGGTTGCAAAAAAGCGGACAAGTTCAACGGGTAAAAACCGCCTGCCGATATGCCGCCCTTCATCCTCGACGATAAGGTGACGAAAATTTCCACAATCGTGACGGATCAGGGCTGCAGCGAGGCGGTTTTCAAAATCCGCATCGCAGGGCTGACCGGAAAGATGGTTGCCGAACGATGAGCCGCGGTGATTGGCAAGTGCTTCAAGATCGACACTGTTTTTCAGCCTGTTGATCAAAATTGTTTTTCCAACTCCCGTGCGGCCGCCGATGACGATTGCCGAACTTTTCATCCAGCCGGGGTTGAGGTGGTCAAGCAGGTATCTTCTGAACGCTTTGTATCCACCCTCCACGAGTTCGACCTGTCTGCCGGAGTGTGTTTTAATCCACTCCCGGGCAATGTGCGAGCGCAGACCGCCACGGGCGCAATAGATCATCGTCTGCGGATCTGCCGAAATCAAATCGACCCAGCCGGCAACTCTTTTGTCGCGCTTTTCCCCGGATACCAGGGTTCTGCCAAGGACGATCGCCTCCTCTTTTCCCGCCTCTTTGTAGCAAACCCCAACCTGACGGCGCTCTTCGTCACCCATGATCGGCAGGTTGACTGCACCGGGCAGCGAACCTGAGAGAAACTCCACAGGGGCCCTCACATCGATAAGGGGGTGCTGTTCTGCGATTACACGTGCAAAGAGAGGAGTATCACCCACATCGATATCCTTTCCAGTTTGATGCCGACCGATGACTTCAATAGCCAACTGCTTGACCGTCTTTTCTGTGGTCGGATCCGGCACTGTAGTGATTGCCGGATCTGAATATCAACTGGGCTCCGCCGAAGAACTCAGCATCCTCCGCCACTACCTGGTGCCCACGCTCCCTGAGTTCGGACATGACCGTTTTCGGAAAACAATTTTCCAGCGCCAGCCGCGAGTCCTGCAGCACCTGCCAGCGGGGAGCATCGGAGGCAGCCTGCGGATTCTGCCCGTAATCAAAGATTCGGGTCACCATCTGCACGTGCCCCTGTGCCTGCATATGACCGCCCATGACCCCAAAGGCCAGTAGTGGTTCAGCACCTTTCATCACAAAACCCGGAATAATAGTATGAAACGGTTTTTTACCGCCGGCAACACAATTGGGGTGAGCAGCCTCAGTTTTGAAGCCATAGCCCCGGTTGTTAAGGCTGATCCCGGTTCCGGGCACAACAATACCCGAGCCGAATCCGTGAAAGTTGGACTGGATGAAAGAAACCATCATGCCGTCACCGTCTGCGGCGGCCAGGTAAACCGTTCCAGAACCTTCCGGGATACCGGTCACCGGCTGCCCGGGCCGGCTCATGTCAATTGCTTCAGCTCTTCGTCGCAGGTAGTGGGGGTCAAGCATTTCCCGGTAATCAATCTTCATCGCTTCACTGTCTGCCAGGTGACAGAAAACATCTGAAAAGGCCAGTTTCATCGCCTCCACCTGCAGATGTACTGAGTCCGCCGAGTCCGGCGGATACTGTTTCAGCTCGAATTGATCGAGAATGCCAAGCGCTATCAGGACTGCGATTCCCTGTCCATTCGGAGGAAGTTCAAGAACATCAACATCGCGATATCGCTGCTGGACCGGCCTGGTCCACTCTGACCGGTGAGCGGCAAGATCAGCAGAGCTCAGGCTGCCGCCCTGCTCTTTTGAGGCCCCGGCAATCAGAGCTGCCAGGTCGCCGCGGTACAATGACTCCCCGGATGTCCGGGCAATCTCTTCAAGGGTTGAAGCCGCCTCCGGGAAAAAGAAGGTTGAACCGGCAGCCGGTGCCGTACCTCCCGGCAGAAAGACCCGGGAAAACTCCTCGTAGCCCCTGAGAATTTCCGCTGCCCGCTGCCATTTTTCGGCAATTATCGGCGATACCTGAAAACCGCCACGAGCATAGCCGACAGCAGGTTCGAACAGCTGTTCAAAGGGTAGCCTGCCAAAACGCCGGGACAGGTCCGCCCAGACCGATACAGCACCTGGAACCGTTACAGAGTCCCAGCCATGCTTCGGCATTTCGTCAAGATGGGTAAAACGCTCCAGCGACCAGGACGCCGGAGAACACCCGGAACCATTAATTCCGTGCAGCTCTTTTGTGTCCCAGACCTGTGCAAACGCATCACTGCCGATGCCGTTACCGGTCGGCTCCACGACCGTCAGGGTAATTGCCGCCGCCAGCACGGCATCAACGGCATTGCCGCCGGCCATCAGCATCTGCAGACCTGCCTGCGAGGCAAGCGGCTGAGAAGTAGAAACTATATTGGAAGCCATGACAATCGGCCTCCGGGAAGAATAGGGAAGACTCCAGCGATTCATCAGATATTACTCCTTGTAAAAGACAGCACCATGCATCCTTTATAGCATCCGTACAGACCTTATTGCCAGCATGATCTGATACCTGACGCCGCAAAAGCTCCAAACGCTTCCCGCCAAACCCCTCACACCTCAGAACTTTGAAGGCTTATCGGGGACCTGCCCATTGATTTCTCTTTTTACATATTCGGTTATTTCAGGTATGTTCAGTTGCTGAACGGTTTTTCAACGTGTTTTTTTATTTCCACTTTTACTGCTTCAAAGGAGAAATCATGGCCTCGACAACAGAAAATTTAAAAGACGCCTTTGCCGGCGAAAGCCAAGCCTACCAGAAATACAGTGCCTTTGCCAAGAAGGCGGAAAGAGAGGGGTTTGTAAATATCGCCAAACTCTTCAAGACCACCGCAGAAGCCGAGCGTATCCATGCGGAAGGACACCTCAAAGCACTGGATGCAATCGCCACGACAGCTGAAAACCTCAAAGGTGCAATAGAAGGCGAAACCTATGAATACACCGAAATGTACCCGCCCATGAGCGAGCTGGCAACCGAAGAGGGACATCGGGCCAAGACCATGTTCCGTTTCGCCCTTGGCGCCGAAAAGGTTCACGCCCAGATCTACAGCAAAGCCCTGGAAGCGGTGCAGTCCGGCACCGATCTTGACATCGGTGAATTCTATCTCTGCCCGATCTGCGGGTATATTGAACTCGGTTCGGCACCCGACACCTGCCCGATCTGCGGTGCTCTGGCCAAAGTGTTCGAAAAAGTCGCCTGAACATTGCCAGCCTGCTTTTACTGATGTCGAAGAGGCGACAACGCCTCTTCGACATCATCTTCGGATTTCCCCCACAGATCGTACATCAAACTGTTTTTCTTAATAGTTTTTTCCCCTGCGCCAACCATCTCCTGTTAAGCTATTGAATTAATTACGATCGTATTTTTACTGTCGGTTTGATTGTGATATACTGAATACTGTTATCCGGGCTACCTGGTACCTTATTCTAATGCACTGCTTTTTCTAGGTGCTCCGGATGACCCCTGTAACTGCTAACAATTAACCGGTACGTCTAATGCCATGACACAAAATCCTACCGCTTCCATCGCCTCCCAGCAGGTTTTTGACGAACGTTTCAAGAAACTGGTCAATGAAATTCATTCCGCATCGTCCCCCAACGCCATCATGGTCGGGCTCCGCAACAAAATTCTCAATATCTACAATGTTGAGATGGCGACCATCTTCCTGATCGATGCGAAAAAAAACAAACTCGTGTCATGGGTACTGCTGCCGAGCGATTCACTTCGCAAGATCAGGATGGATATCAACCGGTCTTCGATCACCGGCTTTGTTGCCGAAACAAAACAGACCCTCAATATTTCCAATGTCTATGACCAGAAGGAGCTCCAGGACATCGATCCGACCCTGAGCTTTGATTCCTCATGGGATAAAAAAGGAGGTACCCGCTCGACCCAGATACTCGCAACCCCAATCGTTCACAAGACAAACCTGATGGGAGTCATTGAACTGATCAACAAGAAGCAGGGTGCACAATTTGATTCCGTCGATGAAACACGCATTAAGGAACTGGCCGACACGCTTGCCATTGCCCTGTTCAATCATTACAAGAGCGGCAAAAAAGTGCCGATGCGCTATGAGGAACTGGTCAATCGGGAAATCATTTCAGCCCAGGAAATGGAACGGGCAATGGTCATCGCCACCCAGCAGGAGAAAGAAGTTGAAACCATCCTGATGGAAAATTTCCTGGTCGCCAAAGCCGAGCTTGGCGACGCTCTCTCCTCGGTCTACAAGACTCGCTTTGTCGACCTGAAGGCTGAGCAGTATTCAGCCCGGGCTCTGCTTGAAAACGCAGATTTTGAGATCCTGCGCAAAAATTTTATCGTACCGCTGCAAAAAACGAAAAATGAATTGATCGTCGCGGCCAAAAACCCTGCCAATCAAAGTGGGATTCTCGAGGTAAAAAAACTCTATCACGCCTCGAAAATCAGTGTGCTGCTCGCCTTTGGAGATGACATAAAAGAGCTGCTCGATTCCGTTTCCCCCCCGGAGGAAGAGATCAGTGAGGATATCTATCAAAGAGATGAGGCTGCAGACGAAGAGCAATACAGTAATTCGATCTACGCCCAGCAGGAGGAAGAGCCGCTCGAGGTCGAAGTAGACGACACGCCTGCAGTACAGCTTGTCAACAAGATGATCGAGGAAGCCTACTTTGCCGGTGCTTCCGATATCCACATAGAACCGTACGGGAACGTCAAGGATGCCGAGGTCCGCTACCGGATCGACGGAACCTGTTCAAACATCATCAATATTCCCAAAAACAACGTCAAATCCGTCATTGCCCGTATAAAAGTGCTGGCGGATCTTGACATTTCCGAGCGGAGAAAACCCCAGGACGGGAAACTCAAGTTTACCACGACCCAGGCAAACAACGTTGAACTGCGTGTGGCAACGTTGCCGACTGCCGACGGCAACGAAGACGTGGTCCTGCGAATTCTGGCCGACAGCAAGCCGCTTCCGTTAATCCAGATCGCTCCCGAACGAATTCTGGAGCGGCTGGTTCCCGTCATTTCCAAACCATACGGTATCTTCCTTGTCGTCGGTCCGACCGGCTCAGGAAAGACGACGACGCTTCATTCGGTTCTGCGCTACATCAATACCCCGGAGAAAAAAATATGGACCGCCGAAGACCCGGTTGAAATAACCCAGTATCGGCTTCGCCAGGTCCAGGTGAAACCGTACATCGGCTACACCTTTGCCGCAGCGATGCGGGCTTTCCTGCGTGCCGACCCGGACGTCATCATGATCGGCGAGATGCGTGACCAGGAAACCGCCAAGATGGGCATTGAAGCCTCCCTGACCGGCCATCTTGTTTTCAGTACGCTGCATACCAACTCAGCTGCTGAAACAATAATCAGGCTGATTGACATGGGCATGGATCCATTTAATTTCTCCGATGCCCTGCTCGGAGTGCTCGCCCAGCGCCTGGTCAGAACTCTGTGCAATGAGTGCAAAGAGCCGTATAACCCGACCAAGCAGGAATACGATCACCTGGTGCATCACTACGGAGCGCTGTTTTTTGAACAATTAAATATTCACTATTCAAAGGACCTGACACTCTTCAGGTCAAATGGCTGTGATGAATGCAACGGCAGCGGTTACAAGGGGAGAAAAGGCCTTTTTGAACTGCTTGTCGCCAACCGGCATATCAAGGACCAGATCATCCGCCGGGAACCTGCCGAGGAAATCAAACTTGCAGCCATCGATGACGGCATGACCGTACTGCTGCAGGAGGGGATTCATCTGATCTTCGACGGTCTTACCGACCTGAAGCAGGTCATGAGCACCTGCATGCTCTAGATAATAATGACATCATCCAGGCTGCTGTCAGCTCCGCTGTAACCCGTCTCAGGCAAGCCCCCATCGCCCGTACGTCGGCCCGAACAGGTCCCAGTCTGCCTGTGCCGTCTGCCGGAACCACTCCTCAAAGGCGAGATCGGGACGACCGCCGGTAAATGGAAAGCTCAGATAATACCTGGCACACGCTTTCCGATCGGTCTTCCTGCTGATACGCATGTGGGGAAATCGTTTCCGTGCCTCGTCAAGGATTGATTCGGCTGCGGAGCAATCGGCAAGCGGGATCGTCAGAGTAAACGAATATTCCTGGCTCATGAAGCGAGTACCTCGCACAGATCGGAAGACCCCGCCTCCTTTCAGAAGACAGGTGCTTTTTCTGCCTGATATTTTCTCAGCCAGTTACGGGGATAATCAACTGTGGGAAGATAATCAGACAACCTTGTAATATGTTCTTCATGCATGTTGAAGAGAACCTTCCTGAATTCTGCAGGGACAGCCCCCGAGACACCCTTGAACACATATTTCTCCAGCTGCTCCCTGGCGTCGGGGCCGGGCGTTTCTATATCCAGAAAATCACAGAGTTTGGCGAAGTAGCCAAAGGGGTTTTCCTGAAGTTCGTCATAAAACAGAACGAGGATCTGATCCCTGTCAAAATACCTGCTCCACTGATCAATCAAGGCGCTATAATTATTGGCACCTTTCTGCGGCGGATCATTAAACTGATCGATAAACTCCTGTTGGGTAACGTCTGGCAACGGGCGGCCCGGTTTTTTACTTAAGTTCATTTTTGCCCGTGACCACTCACGCTCCACAGGATCGCGGAGGGTAATGAGGATTTTCAGAGCCGGGAAAGAGCGGCTGATCTCTGCTATCTCTTCTTCCGGCAATTCGCAGTATTTGGCCGTAATATCGCCACTGACCACCCCCTGCCGGAAGAGAGAGGCATACCACTTGTCTGTGCGGTTTCCACCAAGATATTTCAGATCCCAGAGCAGTTCGCGGATATTGAGTTTCAGTGCGGCACTGTTAGAAAGATGCCTGCGAAACCTGTTTTTATGAAATACCCGCCTCCCCCTGACATGCCAGTGCTCACTGGTCAGCCGTTCACGAAGGTTGAGTTTTCCCAGAAAATGCCGCTCCCAGAAATACCTGATCTCCTTGTCCGGCGGCATCTCAACCTGCGGGTGAGTTAAGAGGTTATGATAGATCCAGGTAGTGCCAGTCTTGGGCGGCCCGATACCGATGAAATCGGGTTTTGCAAACGTCTCACCTGTCATGGTGTTACCACTGTCATTGCTCTGTATCCCGGCCTGCCACTAGTGCCCGGGATAATAGGGTATCAGGGCCTCGATGCTCTCTTTCAATGCGGCAACGGACGCCAGGTCACTGTTCTGCTTTGCCTTCATTGCCGCGACAATGACAGCATGATGTTTCTTCAGGCGCTCGCCATAGTCTTCCTGGTCGGCTTTCACCCTCTGGGTAAGGAAATAGTCACTGATGGTCGAGATGATCTTCTGGGCATGACTTTCTTTATTCATCACCCATCTGACCAGCTGATTCTGGGACTGGGCATCGGTTTTACCGGCCAGCTCATTGATCAAATTAACGGATTTTTCAACCGTTGCAGCATCTTCAAGCATCGCTGCTACCCTGGCATGGTCATCATAAATTCCGCAGGGAATCTGGCAATGGGCAAATGCCTGTTGAACGAGCAAGGTACAACCTGCTATCAGAAATGTTGCGATGATGACGGTCTTTTTTAGCTGGCTCATCGTTCTCTCCTTTACATGGTGATTGTCTCTGTATTTGATGATTTCGGGCGATTGAGAATAACGGATGACTGCCGGGGACAGCTGCAGAATCCTTGTTTTCTCTTCTATGCAATAGTCATCATCGCCGATAAAAACAATAGCTGCTGAAGAAGCAAACAGCAGAACCCGGGATTGACTTCTTATTTCAGCAATTTCTTCACCGGGGCCATCGCCGCAATCTCTCCCTGGCCCGAATAGTTTTCATGATTTTTTTCAATATTGGGAAGATCGTAGAGATAATTGACCATCATGCCTGCAGACTGCATGATCCCGTTGTCTGTTAAATCCGCACCCCAGTTAACCTGTTTAATCTGTGCTCCATTCGTCAGGTGAAAATGCGCCACCCGGTCAAACACCTGAACACCTTTTTTTTCTTCAAGCAGGTATCGGGCACAGAGACGGAGCAGACTCTGCTTCATCCGCACGCTCTGTTCCCGTTCTTCTTTATTGTCAGCCGTTTCCGGAACAAGTGCTTCTCGAAACATTTCAGCAGTAAAACCATCGGTCTGCAGCAGGGTTATCGCCTCCTCCTCACCGTGAAACAGATCGTCCTCCTCCTGGAGTGTTTTCACCCAGCCGCAGAACCCGGGGATCGGCGATAGCGTCGAAAAGGTCTTCAGATTCGGCAGGCTCACCTTGAGGTCGGCGACAACCCGCTTTATCAGAAAATTTCCGAAGCTGACGCCGGCAAGCCCTTTCTGGCAGTTTGAAATCGAGTAGAAAATTGCGGTATCAGCCTCCTTTGGATTACCGGACGGGGCTTTTTCGTCAAGGAGTTCATGTACATTCGTCGAGATGCCGTTAACAAGGGCCACCTCGACAAAAATAAGCGGTTCATCGGGCATTCGCGGGTGAAAAAAGGCATAGCAGGCCCGGTCATCCTCCAGCCTGTTTTTCAAGTCCTGCCACGACCGTATTTTGTGTACCGCTTCATATTTGACTAGTTTTTCAAGCAGATCCGCCGGCGTCTTCCAGGTAATACGCTGCAGATCCAGAAACCCGACATCGAACCAGGACTCCAACAAGCGATAGACATCGTTGTCAAGCGCCCTGAGTTCACGGCTGTCCCGGGCCCACTGGATCAGTTCCGCCCGCAGGTCGACCAGGAACTTGACCCCTTCCCGCAGGCCGTTGAACTGGCGCATCAACCGCGAACGCGGTGGTTCGAGAAGGTCGCGCAGTGTAGATCTGGCCCGCTGCTTTTCATCTGTCTCAAGCGCTTCACGATAATTTGTGATCGCGGTTTCCACCGCCTCATCGTCGACATCATATTCCCTGGCCAGAAGTTCCAGGAATCGCTTTCGACCCTCGGCATTAAGAACAGAGTAGGCTTCACCGAGTTCTGCAGCCCGCGCCCGCGCCGACACTTCGCCGCCCAGACTGTCAAGACAGGCGTTTATTTTTGCCCGGACCTTGCCGAAATCACTCTCCGGAAAAGACGGCCCGACCATATCCTTGAGTTCCAGGTCACCCAGTGGCCAAATTTCTCGTATTCTCCGCAGAGTTCTGTCCCACAACGGTTCCTGTGATTCAGGCATATTATCGATCTCCTCATTTCATAGTACGATGGCAGGCGGGCTCCATTGTCCCAAGGGCATCAATCCTACTATAACAACATCTTTTAAAAATTGTATTGCCACTTGCTTTATCACAGCAAATCCTGTTATCCATTGATTTGATACAATAAACACTCATTTTAAAGACAATCAGGAAGAATGGCAATGATTGTAAATAGAGAAACATCCGTGCAGAACGGTATTGACCCGGATACTCTGTTGAGTAAGCGGATACTGCCGCTGCTTGTCGGCACAATCCTCTTCTTACCCGGCACTGCTTTTTCAGACAGCAGGGAAACAGCTCCTTTTCAAAGCCGCCAGACGTGCATTGAAAATCTCATCCAAACAGCGCCTGACGACATGACGTTCGGGAAGGCGCGAACCATCTGCAACCAGCCGGCAACTAATGATTCCCAGGTGCAGGTAGAAGATACTGAAAAACTTGTTGAAGAGCGGCTCAATATCGATGACACCAACCTGCTCAAGCCGTTCACACTGATGTCTCACCGCAACAACTATATTCTCCCCGCTGCACATAATTTTCAACAATGGAGCGCTGCCTCGTACCAGGAAGCGTTTCGTTCGGATGAACAGGGAGCTGACAACACGGAATTCCAGTTTCAACTCAGCATCAAGACGCCGCTTGCCGTCGATTTGTTCAACAAGCCGATTGATCTTTTTGCCGCCTACAGCGTCAGGTCATTCTGGCAGCTTTACAATTCCGATGCCTCGTCCCCGTTTCGGGAGACAAACCACGAACCGGAAATGTGGCTTCAGGTCAGATCGGACTGGGAGATTTTCGGTTTTCACAACAACGTCAGCGGAATTGGCGTCAATCACATGTCAAATGGACAGGGGGGGGCGCTGTCGCGGAGCTGGAACAGGATTTATGGGGCCATTGCCTTTGAGCGGGGCAACCTCGTTTTCATGCTCAGGCCCTGGGTCCGCATCCAGGAGGAAGCCGAAGAGGATGACAACCCTGATATCTCTGACTATTACGGCCATGGGGAACTCTGGATGGCCTACAAATACAAAGAGCACACCTTCAGCCTGATGAGTCGCAACAACCTGGAATCCGGCTTCTCACGCGGTGCCGTAGAGCTTGGCTGGAGCTTCCCGCTTTTCGGATACCCGTTTTTGAAAGGCTATCTCCAGTATTTTTCCGGCTACGGCGAGAGCCTCATCGATTACAATCACTATGTCAATCGAATCGGTCTCGGCCTGCAGCTGACGGATATTCTCTGATCAGCTCCACGCTGTTCGGATTCAAACAAAAAAAGTTCAGGAGCGGTAGATAGTTAGAAGAACCGCTGAAATAATCAGGACAGCTCCGGCATATCCCAGAGGGGTAAAATACTCCCCGAGGATAAGAAAGGCGCAGATTGCCGCAACCACCGGTTCAATGGTAGCCACGATGGCTGCCCGGCCGGCCTCAAGGTATTTTAATCCCTGGTAATAACAGTAGTTCGCTATAAACGTCGAAACAAAGGAAACCGCCAGCAGGCAGAGCCAGGCTTCCATCGTTTTGTGCGTGAAGTCGACAAACGGCAGGATACCGAGGGCACCGACCGGCAGAACGTAGAAAAAGAGGTTGGCCGGGCTGTATCTGGAAGTGAAATATTTCCCTATCGTATAGTAGAGAGAATAGCAGAAGCCGGCAAGGAGCCCTGAAAAAATAGCCATCCCCCCCAGCCTGGATGAAGAACTCAGGTTTCCTCCCGTCCCCGAGATCAACAGGACGCCTGCTATCACCATAACGACAGCCGTAACTTTAAAAACCGTGAGCTTCTCGCCAAAGATGAAGAATGAACAGCCGACCACCCAGGCGGGCGCAGTGTAGAGAAGAACAGAGGCAAAAGCGGCACCCCCCTCCTTGACCGCAACCAGATAAGAGACATAAAACACTGAAATACCGAGAAAACCGAAGACAGTCAGCAGCGGGATATCTTTTTTGGCAAGATGCATCTCTTTGCTGATTCCGACCTGGACTGCAAAAAAGAACCAGGTAAGCACCGCACGCCAGAATGCCACCTCCATCGGTGCAACTCCCTGGCTGAAGGCAACAGATGAAAAAATACCGATCAACCCCCAGCAGGAGGCAGCGGTCAGTATCAGCGTGTAACCCTTTATCATTTCACTCGTTTCTTTACCTATTTCGTGCTGGCGAACTCGTTGACAATAAGTGTATAAAGTTCATTATCCAGACGTTTTATTAGAGCATCCCTGGGAACTTGCAGTATAGTGTGTGGCTCATAAATAACCGTGCAACAATTGCAAGAGACGATAATACCATGAAAAAACAAAACCCGTTAACCACCATTGGTCTGGATATTCTGCTGATTACCCTGGGGACCTTTGTCTTCGCAATCGGCGTGCAGGCAATACTGGTTCACCAGAAATTTATCATTGGTGGTCTTTACGGAACCTGCCTGTTTCTCTACTACAAAACCAATTTGCTTTCCCCTGGACAATGGTTTTTCCTCCTTAACATCCCCCTTCTCATTGTCGGCTGGATTTACCTGAGCAGACGCTTCTTCTACTATAGCGTTTACGGTGTCGCTACGCTTACCATGTTCACGGAGATACTGCAGCTGAACTTTCCCATTGAAAACCAACTCTACGCGGCAGTTGCAGGAGGCGTTATCTGCGGGATCGGCAGCGGCATCGTACTGAGATCACGCGGTTCAGGGGGAGGACTGGATATTATCGCCATCATTCTCAACCAGAAATTCAATTTCGGGGTGGGGAAATTCTTTATGATTTACAACACAATCTTGTTTCTGGTTGTGTTGAGCCAGTATAAGCCCGATCTCGTTATCGCCTCGATCATCCTTACCTTCATCTCAACAATCTCACTCGAGCAGGTCCTGTCACTTTTCAACCAGCGAAAAATCGTCTATATCCTCAGTGACAACTACAGGGAAATCACCGATATGATAACCAGGGATCTTCACATCGGAGCGACCCTGCTCGATGCCAAAGGTGCGTATTCCGGTAAGAAAAAACAGATGGTGATGACGATTACCAACAATCTCCAGCTGAAACGGCTTGAAAACAGGGTTTTCAACATCGACCAGAAGGCACTCTTCATCGTTGAGAATAGCTTTAACGTGATAGGAGCAGACCTGGGCAGGCGGAAGATGTATTGATCAGAGTGTCTCAGTCCTGACAGCGATTGAATCGAGTCGATAGCGGCCGGGCAACGCCGGACGGATCTCAAGCGTGCCGTTCTTGAACTGTTTCAACACCCGGAAAAAGAGTTTGTTCTGCCCCTGGTCCAGTTTCCGTCCGGTGCATTGCGGCGGCTCGTGACCATCTGCTGAATCGCCCCGGTAGCAGAAAATGATATTGCCTTTCCGGCTGCTACCCAGCACAATTCCGACAACTCCCGGGTCCGGAGCATCATCCGCCGTATTGAGGCTGACGGTGGCAAATGATTCTTCACTGTCAAGCTCCAGCTCAACCCCATTTTCTGAGCCGCCGGCGACACTACCTGCCGACACGGCAACAGATGCAAGCAACTGCCCGCCACTCAGCTGAAAAGTCGTTTCGGCCAGCCCGTCAAAACGCTCGGCAAGCACCAACTGCTGGAGCTCATTGTCGGGCCGCACGGCCTTCAGCAGATTCCTGGCTACCCGCTGGTCGATGACGATATCGGGACGTTCCCGCTCAATAATTTCTTTGGCATCCTCAAAATTGAGGAAATTAATATAGACGACCCGCGCAAACTGCTGGGAAAGATAGGGCTCCAGGAATCGTCCGAACGAGTCATGCAGCACTACCGCTGTGTACTTCCGTGTCTCGCAGCCCCCCTCAACAGGCAGCCGGTGAGTCTCAAGATCCCGGTATTTCGGGATGGTTCGAATTGCTTCCATTCGCTTCAACTGCCGGGTCTCACAAGTGATGTCAACCGCCACATCAGGGGCATCTTCCGTGATCAGCCCCCGCAGGTTCATCAAGATGGACAAATCGCCTGAAAAATTATATACCATTTTTCTTTCAGGGCTCTTTTCAAGCGGAACCATATCTGGATACCGGGAACGCATTTTAGCGATGATTTCCCGATAGGCAAGAAAGGTTCCATCATGGTTCCAATGGCTGTCAGTGCGCAGGTAAAGCAGGCCTTTATCTTTTGCCTTGAGCATCACCTGCTTGAGATCGATATAGCCCTGAAAATGCTGTTTTTCCTCAAGATAACCGAGTACTCTTTCATAATTACTCTCCCCTTTGTGCTGACGGATCTGAGCCGGCAGGTATTCGTCATAGATCATTTCCTTGTTGGGCACAGGAAGAAAAAGATACTGTGAACCAATCGAGTTCAACCAAAATTTTCGATCCTGGAGCAGGTAATAGATATTCTCCAGTCTCCTGGAACCAATTTTCATGGAGCCGAGGTAGTCAGTTATCGAGCCGTCTGCGTTTAAAAAATACCAGTCATTCGAACCAACAATGACAAAAGCTGAGGGCGAAACGCCGAACAGCGACACCAACAGATAATTGTGTGTTCTGACAATCCTGTCTCGAAAACCGAAATGATCTTCAATATAGCTGTCAAACGCCGCGGGGAATTCCCGCAGCAGGGCCGGGGATAACCTGATCTCAGGAAACTGCGCCAGTGCCCGTTTCTCTGTCTGGGAAACCGATGCATTCTCTGAAAAAAAGGAAATGCTCATCGGCAGGGATATAGACAGCACAAATATCACTGAGAGCAGCAGGGTGTTGATTGAAATCTGTTTCATCTCAAATCATTTAAAACCTGAAATAAATAAATGGATTATAGGAGTTTACCGCCAGGAAGGAAACGCTGGCGTACAATAGACAGACCAGCACACATGTCCTGCTGAGCTCAACTGTCGCAGCCCCGTATTTCCAGCAGTTCCTCAACGCTGTCCCACCCGTTCTGATACGCTGAAATACCGGGAAACTTAAAAGCAGCCCAAGGCCGAGTGAGAGTACAAAAAGGCTGTTGAAACCTCTATAGAGCTGCAGGTTGAACGACTCACTGTAGTCATTGAAGAAATACAGGGCCTGCATATAATCAAACGCATCGGACATGTCTTCAATCCTGAAAAACACCCAGGCGTTAACAACGATAAACAGCGTGTAGCAATGGCGAAGAAAAAGGGGCACAGTCGTGAGGAAATCTTTCAGCACCTTTCTCTCAAGTGCCAGAAATGTGCCGTGGATGAGTCCCCAGACAACAAAATTCCAGCTTGCCCCATGCCAAAGACCGCAGAGAAGAAAAACAATGAACAGATTTCGATAGGTTTTCAGGTTTGAGTTCCTGTTGCCGCCAAGTGGAATATAGAGGTAATCTCTGAACCAGGTCGACAGGGAGATATGCCATCGTTGCCAGAAATCCTGGATCGAGCGGGCAACATAGGGGTAATTGAAATTCTCGCTGAACTGAAAGCCAAACATCCTGCCAAGCCCGATCGCCATATCGGAATAGCCGGAGAAATCAAAATAAATCTGCAGCGTGTAGCAAACGATGCCGAGCCAGGCGATTCCCGGAGAAAGCTGGGTGTAGTCCTGGGCAAAAATCAGGTCAGCCATCATTCCCATCTGGTTTGCAATCAACACCTTCTTGCTCAGCCCGAAGACAAAACGTTCAACACCGCTTACAAAAAGGGCAACACTATGCCGCCGCTCGACGATCTGCCGGGCGACCTGGTTGTAGCGGACAATGGGGCCGGCAATGAGCTGCGGAAACGAGGCGATATAGAGGCCAAGAGAAAATGGGTTTTTCTGGGCCCGGGTATCATGCCGGTAAACGTCTATGATATACGACAGTGCCTGGAAGGTAAAAAACGAGATACCGATCGGCAGATGTATCGGGTCGGCAAGCAGGTCACTGCTTTCATGGTTGGGAAGAATTCCGGCAGCGATGTCCACAAACCAGTTGGTATATTTGAATACACCGAGCAGCAGCAGGTTGAAGCAGATCCCGGAAATAACCGCCCGTTTTCTGAGTTTCTGATCTTTTACCCTGCCCAGATAAGACCCGATCACATAATTAACTGCGATCGACCCCAGCATCAGCAGGACATAGCCACCCTCTCCCCAGGCATAAAAAAGAAGGCTCGCCGAGAGCAGGATGATATTTCTGAGTGCTTTTCCGACAATAAAGTAGAAAAAGAGTGTTAGTGGTAAAAAAGCAAAAAGGAATGTAATTGAGCTGAAAACCACGGGCGTACCGGAAATTGGAATCGTTGCTGAAAAACATGCTGCTGCCGGACAATTCCCCGTGATTTCTCAGGAATGTTGCTCACCTGCAACAGACGGAAAGTGGCCAAGTCTGGGCGCGGATGATAATATAAAAACTGCGCGAGGTAAAGGAAAAGCAAAGTATCCGACAGACAATTCGAAGCTCTATCTTACCTCGGAGGATATTTTACCTGGTATTTTGGTTCAAATAAAAGAGGAAAACGTACTCAGTCTTCAGATACCGGAATATCGATGTTTTCCTCATCAGTATTCTCATCGGCATTCTTGCGCTTGTCGAGCTTGTTCTGCCTCTTTTCTTCTTTCTTTTTCTTTTTTGCCAGTTCTTTCTGGCGCTTTGCAAATGAATAATTTGTTTTTGCCAAGAATCTCTCCTTATGAATGCTCCATACTTATTGCAGGAGCCCCGGCAACCCGGAACTCCTGCAATGGTCTAACCCGGCGTTTTACTGCTGGACAACGTTTGCTGCAGCAGGTCCCTTGGGGCCGTCGACAACATCGAACGTTACACGTGCACCCTCAGAAAGGGATTTGAACCCCTCGGACTGGATTGCGGAATGGTGAACAAAGACATCCTTACCACCATCCTGCTCAATAAAACCAAAACCTTTTGCGTCGTTGAACCACTTTACTGTACCTTCAGCCATCTTGTAATACTCCTTTATGCTTGGTTCTCTGTGGAACCATTTAGTTGAGTGTCGAGATATCTTTAGATATTTCGACTTGAAACCTGATTGTTCTGGTAAAACAACTCACCAGGACCCAGATTTCTATATACCGAAATCGAAAGAAACCGCGCGGTTTCGCTGAGAGGATCGCTTTCCCCTCACTTTCCGGTGGTTTTTTCCGGTATCGGCTACCTTTTTATTCCTGACAGTACGTGTACTGTCGGTGGCGCTGTCCGCCGTTATCTCCTGTACAGGGTAGGAATCCCTGTAAACAAGCTCTTTATTCAGTATCCGTTCCAGACTTCTGATCATCTTCTGATCATCAGTCGTTGCGAACGTATATGCTTCACCGGAACGATTTGCCCTTCCGGTACGGCCGCTGCGGTGAATATAGTCTTCAGAGGTTCCCGGCATATCGTAATTGATCACATGGGAAACACCGACCACGTCAATCCCCCGGGCGGCAATATCTGTCGCCACCAGGATATCATAGGTTCCGGCCTTGAAGCCGTTTAGCGCCTGGTGCCGCTGTTGTTGAGACAAATTGCCCTGCAGCGAGGTTGCCTTGAAACCCTTGTTGCTCAATTGCCTGGCCAGATTTTTTGCCTTGTGCTTTGTCCTCGTGAAGACAATTGCCGTGCCGACCTTGTTCTCCTTGAGGATTGACTGCAGCAGCATACTCTTTTTATTGGCTGCTGTCCGAAAGAATGTGTGGGTAATGCCGGCCAGCGGCTTGGTGTGATCAACTTCAACCGTAACCGGATCAACCAGCAGTTCACCTAAAAGTGTGCGGACTTCCCTGGGCATGGTGGCCGAGAAAACCAGGTTTTGCCTGGTTGTCGGTAGTTTACTGATAATTCGCCTGATGTCGGGCAAAAATCCCTGGTCAAACATCTGGTCGGCCTCATCGAGAACCAGTACCGCTACTTTGGACAACCTGACGGCTCCTTCGTTTGCCAGATCCAGCAAACGGCCGGGACAGGCTACCACGATATCTGCTCCCTTCCTCAACTCCCGTATCTGGGCCTCACGGCTTACCCCGCCGTAAATGACAGAACAGCGAAGACCCAGCTGCCGGGAAAATTCCTCTATGTAGGTATACGTCTGTTGTGCAAGTTCCCGTGTCGGGGAAATGATCAGGGCTTTTGTACTTCCATTTTTTACTGAACTGAGGTTCTGGAGAATGGGAAGCGCAAAAGCCGCCGTTTTCCCCGTTCCCGTCTGGGCCAGGCCCAGCAGGTCCCTGCCGTCAAGTATCGGCTGGATTGCCTGTTGTTGAATCGGTGTTGCCGACACATAGTCCATGCGCTTCAGGCCATTGGCTATGTGATCGTTGAAACTGAAAACCTTAAAACTCATTGAATCTCCTGTTGATTTATAAATGAACGTCTTGCCGATGCCGGAAACATTCCGGCTGCGTTCAATGTCGCAGCTGAAGTGCTGCTGATTGTTGATATCATTAAATAGATATAATAGTAATTACTGAGGCATCGCGTTCTTGAGAAGGATAATAGGCCAGTGTTCATAAAACGCGTGATCTGAGAAGAATAGCTGCTGAAATTTTCAAGACCGGCAATTATCTGCGAAACTTTCCTTTCTTCTTGGGCGTTGCTTCATTGCAGACAAGCTCTTTGCTTTTGTAAGATCTCTTGTTGAGATACTCCATTGCCTGCTGACCGCCGGATCGGGTGGACATCTCGACAAAGGCAAAACCTCTCGACTGACCGGTATAACGATCCTTTACCAGATTTGTATTGACAACTTCACCGAACTCTGAGAACAGACCCAGCAGTTCCGGCTCCGATATATCGTAAGGCAAGTTGCCGATAAAGAGCTTCATGTAAATACTCCTGCAGTTATGATCAGCAAGAATCTCTTTTTAGCAACTGAAATGAAGAGAATTTACAAGACAGGTGTGAGTGGACTGTGCATGATCGAATAAGTGGATTCACCACGTGTTGTCAGGAAGATAAACTCTTTTTCAAATATTACAAGAAAAATTTACGATCCGGTCCGTGCAGCATTAAAAAAACTCATTGAATATGTTAGCAGTATCTTCTGAAGCCTGCTGATTGCCGCCGGTAGAAATGTTCAGCACTCCACGGCCGTCACGAGGGAACGATCTCAGGGAATGAGCACTACTGAAAGCAGCAGGATGGTGATCCCTGCGGCGACACAATCACCTTTTGCAAAGGCGAGTAGAGGAAGGGTCCGATGTTCGTTATAACATCGCGCCTGCATACTGTCGGCCAGGTCATCAGCCCGTGCAAAGACCCGGCGGAACAGTGTGATTGAAAACTGTGTCAGCCGCACCAGCGGGTTTCTTCGTTTTTCCACTCCACGCGCCCGCATTGCCTCCCCGGTTTCTTTTGCCTGATGGAGGACAAGCGGCAGGAGGCGAACGACCAGGCCCACCATCGTCGCAGCCAGGCGCTCATTGATAAAGGGAATGGGCCGCAAAAACCAGATAAGTGCTGCACGAATATCAGCGGTTCGTGTGGTTACTATGAGCAATACACCCATCAGCACAACCAGAAGTAAACGCCAGCAGACCAATGCCGCCTCTTTTACGCTGTCGACCGCAATGACAGGATAATAATTATCCCCGAACGCCAGTATCCGGACAACGAAAATGCAGCAGAGAAACACCAGAAAGTAGCGGATATTCTTAATAAACTGAAAAAATCTCAGACCGGCGAGGTGAAACAGCTGGAAAAGCACCAACGACGCAGCTGCAAGAAAGAGGCTGTCCGCACCAAGACATGTCACCCCGAGCACCATCACGAGCAGTTGCTTGGTGCGGGGATCCAGCCGGTGAAGCGCTGAAGTGCCGGGTTGAAAACCGAGGGTTGTCAGTTCGCCCATGGCTTGATTCCCTGGCCATATCGTATCGAGCAAGGTGGGCGGATACCGTAGCGCTCTATACCCTCAATTACTGCCTCCGGTTTCCCGTCCCTGACAATTCGCCCATTATCCATGACAATCAACCGCCCGGCACAGGAAATTATCTTCTCCAGGTCATGGGTTGTAACGATAATGGTATGGCCTCGTTGATGGAGCGTGAGCAGGTGCTCGAGAATTGTGCAGGTGGCAGGGTAATCGAGATTGGAAAACGGTTCGTCCATAACCAGCACCCGGGGGGTCATAGCCAGAACGCCGGCGATCGCCAGTCTGCGTTTTTCGCCGCCGGAGAGATTGTGGGGGCTTTTATCCTCGCGGCCGACCAGGTTGACATCTGCAAGGGAAGAGACAACCCGCTGTCTGATCTGCTCATGGCCCAGCCGCAGATTCTCGGGGCCGAACGCCACATCATCATATACTGTATCACCGATGATCTGACTGTCGGCATCCTGGAAAACCATTCCCACCTGCCGGCGGGCAGCCGAGGGGTCATCCTTGACAGGCACACCACAGACTGAAACTGATCCGGATTCAGGCAGCAGAAGCCCATTGAAATGACGGAGCAGAGTCGTCTTCCCTGATCCGTTGGCACCCGCTATAACGGTAAATTCACCTTCGGAAAAACGTAAGGACACGTTGTCAAGGGCTCTGGTGCCATCTGAAAAACGGTAGCAGAGGCCGTTTGTGCTGATAATCGACACGAGATTATTTGATCGGCTGCAGCACGCCGATACTCTCGGTTATCACAGGCCTCAGCGCCTTGGCGATTGGCACGGCAACGGCGATTTTCAGCGCGTCACCGACCAGAAACGGCAGCATACCGACCGCTATCGCCTTTGAAAAACTCATGCCGGTGACGACCTTGAGCCACGAGACACCAAAGACATAAATAATAAGCGTCCCTGAAACCATGGCGATGATATCGACAACCACGCTTCTGTTGCCCTTTTCACTGATTGTCCCAATCCAGTAGGCTGCTGCTGCAAACCCCAGCAGGTACCCTCCCGTCGGTCCCAGAAGCTTGCCGAGGCCACCTGTTCCCCCGGCAAAAACGGGCAGTCCGACAAAGCCTGCAAGCAGGTAGACCCCGATGCTGATGAGTGCCCAGCGTCCGCCCAGGAGCAGTCCTGCCAGCATGATAAAAAGATTCTGCAGAACAATCGGTACCGGCCCGACCGGGATTGCAATGTAAGCACCCACTGCTGTAAGCGTTGCCATAAGTGCCGAGTAAATCATCAGTTTCAGCTGTCGTGTCGAGGCATCCATAAATCTCTCTTGTTAGTGCTTTTGAAAACAGTCTCCGTGAACAATTGTCTGGAGGCTTCCATCCTCCAGCTGTAAAATCAGCCCACCACCGGGATCTATGTCTGTTGCCCTGCCCTGAACTTTATCCTTGAAGGTTTTCACGATTACTTGGTTGCCGATGGTCATGTTGTTTTTCTTCCAGTCAGCTATTACCGATTGAGCATCAAATTGCCCGAGCCGCTTCTCAAAACGATCAAGGAAATCTGTAAGGATCTCTCTGCGGGGGACATCATGACCGGCAACAACCTTTACAGAGACGGCCGGCAGCTCCTGCTCCGGGGCGTCATTATTGACATTCAGCCCGACACCGATGCTCAGGTAGGCAATCCGCTCTCCTTCGGTTTCCATCCTGGAGAGAATCCCGCAGATCTTCAGTCCATTTACCAGAATATCATTAGGCCATTTCAAGACAGCCGGCACCTTGTAAGCGGTTCTCAGCAGTTCCGCCATTTCAACAGCTGCCGCCAGGTTGACAAGGCTCGCTTCAACGACCGGAATATCCGGCCGCACGACAACGGTAAAGTAAAGACCTCCGCTTTCAGAGACCCAGACACGCTCCATTCGCCCCCGTCCGGCGGACTGCCGGTCGGCAACAGCAACGGTAAAATCAGGGCAGCCAGCACGTGCCAGGGTTGTGGCTTCATCCATTGTCGACACAGTTTCCCGGAAAAAATGGATCCGCCCTGCGCGATCACCAAACTCAAGCGGATTAAGGCTGTCCGGATCCGAAACCAGTCGATACCCCCGTGATGACGAAGCAATGGGGAGACCACCAGCAACCATGCGCTTGATATGCTTCCAGACTGAAACCCTGCTGATTCCGAGCACAGCACTGATGCGCTCACCCGAGAGAACATCATCACATTCTTTGAGCAGCGCGAATATTTTTTCCTTTGTACTTGTTTTGTTACCCATAGTGGAACACGAGGTTAACGGCGCTGAAAAAAAAAGTCAACCGAAAAAGATTTACTTGTACCGCAGATAAGGAGGTTCTTGACGATGCCGAAACCGCTGAATAAAAAGGGGTGGCAAACTATGCAGATAATAGAGAAATACGGGCAAGGTATCGACCGTTTTCACCGGACACGATTTGCTCACAGCAAAGGCCGTTAAACGTAACGAGAGACTGGAGAGTATTAAAATCTATATAGAGCCAGTTAAAAGGGTCGGATATAATATTACGGTATTTCATGATAAACTGGGTTTCACCGTAATAATTATCAGAAGAAAAAGTCCTGCCTCCCGAACCATCCTGGAGCAGAGCAAGATCAGTCGAATCTGCAAGCACCTGACCGCCCTCCTCCAGAAGCGCACCAACATGCTGCAGGAAGAGATTGCAGCCATCCAGAGTGCCGCATATTCCCAGGCCGTTCATCAGCATCAGCACGGTAATATACTTTTTTGTTGTCGGCGAGAAGAGGTTTTGGTGGAAGACGTTTTTTACCTTCCGCCGTGCCATTACCTTGATGCAGCCTGGGGAAATATCCAGGGCATCGACCGCCATGTTCATACCCTGCAGATGCAGACTGTGACTACCCGCACCTGCGCCTGCATCGAGCACACTGCCGTGACACAGCTGCAGGGCCGTGCGCTCTATTTCATCCATCCCGGCATATTCCCTGAACATGGTCTCGCCGCTCATGCAGGACATCTCGAGTGTCGAGGACTCAACCTCGACACAGGCATCCTGCCTGCCATCCAGATAGTCCAGCATCATGGCCCCAAGAGGGTCTTTTCGGCGATCTTCTATGATGTCATGCATTTCTTTTTCCCGCTGCATATAACGATGTTATCTGCAGGTCCAATTCCTGCTGTCTGAAGAGAAAAACACCGGGAAGGGAGGTCATTCAGTGGCCGGAACTTCTTGCATGTGAAAGACAAGAGTTGTCTATCAGAC
The DNA here is from genome assembly GCA_963675545.2 of Desulfocapsaceae bacterium. Taxonomy (GTDB): domain Bacteria; phylum Desulfobacterota; class Desulfobulbia; order Desulfobulbales; family Desulfocapsaceae; genus MADRE3. The sequence continues at coordinate 2,873,630 of CAXXRX010000002.1, read as the reverse complement.
ACACTTTGAAGTAAATAAAACTTAGAAGCAAAACGATCCCGCTGCTTAAAAGCTATTCAACAGCGGGATTACCATTCACCTCGGCGGACCTTACCAGCTGTCACCCAGCACTTCACTGAGGTCCATACAGCTGTTCTGCTCATCTTCGCTGAGGTCCTCTTTTTTCTTTATACTCTTGAGGTCATTAATATAACAAGCATACTCTCTACCATTCTTGTCGCTGACCCATACCATTTTGTTAAATTCATCAGCTATTATTTCACCTTTCATGGTTATCTCCTTTTATTGAATTGTAATCGTAGTTATTGCCGATTGCCTTATACACGTTTCAGCCTGCCCTGCTTCAGGTCGTCCGGTTTTCCCATCCTCCAGAATATCGGTTGGATTTGCCGGCTGAACTTGTATGAGTTACACAGTAATACCGTGCGGCATCTTTGCAATGGATATAAAATGATAGATTAATGATAGTAATCACTATCCATTCGTTGAAAATACTATTATTCTGTCACGCTTTGATTCATCTGGGGTAACACAGCCATCGCTTGCGGGATTGGAGAGCCAATTGTTTTTAAACGAAAAACCGCTACCGGAGATCACTTTTGGGCGCTGAACCGAAGGAATCATATCCTTCTCGAACTCGGTACTCCATCACGTTCTGGAAACGTGACACCAACAGATAGCGGTTCACCATTATTTTAACGAGCACAGTAGAAGGAGCAGTCAGAAACTGCTCGAGATACGGGTGTCGAGCCAGATACAGACGCTGGTAGGAAGATCGTTCAGCGTCATCGACAATTCCTGCTGTTCCCAGCACGGTAAGGGCTATGGCAGCGTCAAAGTCATTTTCGTTGTTTGAGCGGTTATCAATGAGCAGGGAGACCCTGTTTTCCTCAATCAGATTCTGATATTTGCGGGTTGCCTTTCCGGTAACGACCACAAATTCTTTTAAATCTTCTGTATAGGCAAAGGCCATCAGGCTTGTATACGGATGTCCATCTCTTTGCGTTGCCAGTGCAGCGAACCTCTGGCTGTCAAGCAACGCACCGATTTCCTCGATCATTCCCTGTTCGTGTCTGTCCATATCTGTTCTCAACTGATATCCTGATGGTTCATGCACATCACCTTAAGATCATTTCCATCAATTCTCCGGATTGCCGGCGCCTCTCACGAGAGGGCGAAAAAAGTACCATTTACAAGAGACAAGATCAGTGCCAGAGCAGTACAGATGATGCAGGTTGTGCTCAGAAACCTGTGGCCGATATTCAGGCGTGAGCGTTCTTTGTAGCCGAGAAGGAAACCGGCAAGTGCTCCGATAAACATACCTCCGGCATGTCCCCAGTTATTGATACCGGGGACCATGAAGCCGAAAACAAAGATTCCAACAGCCCAGCTGCCAACCTGGCTGTACAGCGCGTTACCGTAAGTGCCTCCACGGCTTTTGCCGTAATAGAGCGCGGCACCGATCAGCCCGCATACCGCAGCTGATGCTCCGATGGTAAAGCGTACCCCGAACAGCGCTGAAATAAAAAACCCGCCGATTCCGCTCAGGGTATAGATGACAATCATCCTGGGTGTGCCATACTCCCTGATGATCAGGGGGCCGAGCTGATGCAGCGCAATCATGTTGAAGAGGATATGCAGCAGGCTGCCATGGAGATAGCTTGCCGAGATAAGCGACCACCAGCGATTCAACTGGAACAGTGGTATCGTACCCGTTGAACCGAGCACAAGCAGACTGTTCGAGCTCGGCGAAAGAAAGGTGAACGGACTGCTGGAGAATGCCGTAGAACCCAGGTCAATGGCTATCGACAGAATAAACATCGTAATATTTGCTGCCAGGATCAGCTTAAGGATACCATGCTCTCCACCACTGCTCCTTGTAAATATGTTGTCTTTCCAGATCGATCCGGGATTTTTTAAACCACATGCGGGACACTCAGGAGCTGACCTGCTGACGAGTCTTCTGCAATTGGGACAGAGAAGAGAATTTCTTTTTGTTGATGATTTCATGAAAACCGTATTTGTTTGACAGCGGCATATTTCTTACCACCGATATTGTTAAGCGAATCTCTGCAGACGATAATAACGGCTTCAGTTAATTCAAGAATGATCACCATTACCCACGAAAGCCTCGACGGCAATGTATGAAAGCCGTTACGAAGCCTCAACTCTGTACATATCCTTGGTCATTTCAAGCAATTGCTGCTCAGTCAGCGTTTCCTGTTTCAGCAACTGCCGGGCGCAATGATCAATCAAATCCTTATTTCTTATAAGGATATCATACGATTTAGCGTAAATATCATCGACTATCGACTTTATTGCCGAATCAATATGCTCCGCTGTTTTATCACTCATTGAACTTCGACCGGCGGGCCCGACGAAGTTTTGCCCAAGGAGCGTTTGCCTGTTGTCTTCGTGGACGATATGGCCAATACTTTCATCCATTCCATATCGTGTTACCATGCTGCGGGCAATATCGGTAATGCGTGACAGGTCATCGGCAGCACCAGTGGAAAAATGATCAAAAAACACTTTTTCTGCAACCCGACCGCCAAGCAGCACAGCGATCTTTCTTTCAAGCTCTTCTTCCGTCATCAGAAAACGATCTTCAGTCGGCCGCTGCAGCGTGTACCCGAGAGCACCGATCCCCCGGGGAATAATGGAGACCTTCTGAACCGGATCACTGCCGGGCAGGGCCAGGGCAATAATTGCATGGCCCATCTCATGATAGGCAACAATCTCACGTTCCCTGGGATTCAGGAGTCTATTACGCTTTTCAAGTCCGGCAATAATACGTTCGATCGCCTGGACGAAGTCCTCCATCTTAACCACCTCTGCTTTTCTGCGGGTAGCCAGAAGCGCCGCCTCATTGACAAGATTGGCGAGATCGGCTCCGGAAAATCCGGTCGTCAGCTCGGCAATCTTGTCTACCTCAAGGTCATCATCACGGGTAATCTTTTTTAAATGGACCTTCAGGATCGCCACCCGGCCAAGTTTATCGGGACGATCGACGAGGATCTGACGGTCAAACCGACCTGCCCGAAGCAGGGCAGGATCGAGGATCTCAGGTCTGTTGGTTGCCGCCAGAAGAATGAGCCCTCCGCCCTGGTCAAAACCATCCATTTCTACGAGCAGCTGGTTCAATGTCTGCTCCCGCTCATCGTTGCCGCCAAACTGCCCGCTACCGCGGGCTCGCCCCAGCGCATCAAGCTCATCAACGAAAATAATTGCCGGTGCCGACTTACCAGCCTGCTCGAACAGGTCTCGAACTCGCGCAGCACCAACGCCGACAAACATCTCCACGAACTCGGAACCGCTGATCGAGAAAAACGGTACTCCGGCTTCACCTGCGACCGCCCTGGCTAAAAGGGTTTTCCCTGTTCCCGGCGGACCGACCAGAAGTACACCCTTGGGCATGCGTGCTCCCAGTTTTGAGTACTCTTCCGGTGACTTTAAAAATTCAACAATCTCGATCAATTCATCTTTGCATTCATCTACTCCGGCGACGTCATCAAAGGTAATCCCGGTTTCTTTTTCCATGTAAACCTTGGCCTTTGATTTACCAATCGCCTGAAACCCACCTCCCATCCCCTGCTTTTCGATAAATTTACGAAAAACGAAAAACCAGATACCGAAAAACAACAGGACAGGGACAACCCAGGAGAGCAGTGTGGATAAAAATTTCGATTCATGCGCCTGGGTATAGGGCACATTATATTTTGACAGGGATTCAGCAAGGTTCGGATCAACACGGTTAGCCACAATAACCGTTTTGCCTTTCTCATCCGGAACAGCCAGCTCCCCGAAAATCTGCTGTTCCCTGATTGTCAGAGACGACACCTTACCCTGTTCGAGCTGCTTTTCCAGTTCGCTGTAAGGAACCACCGCAACTGTCTTCTGCTGGTTCCATAGTTCATGGAAGAAGAGGATGCCAAACATGGCAATGACAGCATAGACAAAGTTGAATTTGAACGTATTATCCATAGTGGAAATATCTCCTTTCCGAAGACGCTGATCATGCGCATAAACAATTAATTGCTAGCGTGTCCTGCCAAGAAACAAGAGTATAGCAAAGAATGTGGCATTTGCACAATATGGATCATGATATCAAACCAGTAACAGGAATATAGAATTTGCTACTGCACTATCCAGTCACTTTATGATAGTGTCGGCAGAAGCACCTTGATAAAAGCGCTGACCGACATTATCTGCACATCAGGAATTCAGGATCTTTCAAGTAACCGGAGGCATTGCCGGAAGAGTGCCGGTACTGTTTAATTGAGATGGAAATGATCATCATACCACGGACCGTTGATATCGGCGGATTTGAGGTCCACCGTGCCCTGCCTTTTTCAAAAAGACGCATGGTTGGGCCCTTTATTTTCTGGGATCAGATGGGTCCCGGAGAATTTGCCGGAGGATCCGGGGTCGATGTACGACCTCATCCTCACATCGGCCTTTCGACCGTTACCTATCTTTTTGACGGCAGCCTGGATCACAAAGATTCACTGGGCAATGACATGCGTATCCTGCCGGGTGCTGTAAATCTCATGAGTGCCGGCAGAGGCATCGTTCATTCGGAGCGCACAGGGCCTGATGTTCGCCGGAATCCATCCAGGCTTTTTGGAATTCAAAGCTGGCTGGCACAACCAGAGACACTGGAATACAGTGATCCCGACTTCAGCCATTTCGACGCAGCTGAAATCCCGACATTTGAAAGTGGAGAACTGTCAGGACGAGTTATCATGGGAGCATTTCAGGGTCATAACGCACCCGTCAGGACAGACTGGGAAACGCTCTACCTGGAGTTATTCATGAAAGAGGGAGCTCGATTTACGGTTCCCGGCATGATCGAAGAGCGGGCACTCTATCTGGTGACCGGGAAAATGGAGGTCGACGGTATACTATATGACAGCCGGCGGATGATAGTGCTACGACCCGGTGCTGAGATTACTCTTAAAGCATCTGAGGAGGTACACCTTTTATTGATTGGCGGTGCCGCAATGGACGGGCCCCGCTATATCTGGTGGAACTTTGTTTCATCTTCCGTGGATCGGATAAAAAGTGCTGCAGAGGACTGGAAGAACAATACATTCGAAATTGTTCCCGGTGACGAGAAAGAATTCATCCCGTTGCCGGATCTGCCGTTTCCAGAAGAATAGTCCTGCATGTCCAGCGGACGATACAGCACCTTTTGAAGATTTACAGATCGTAGTTATTGTAGCCTGAGACAATGAATTATCATTTTCACAAATCATTAATCCAGGTTTTACATTTATGAGAGCTCTTCAGGTACTTGCAGGTATAATCATGATAAGTGTATTGATGGGGGCGTGCTCCTCCAATAAAGACTGGCGAACAGCGAGTCGGGAATCTTCTGGCAGCGCGCCTGATCCATTGACGACCAAGGATGCGGTCGTACTCGTTTACGGTGCGGATGCCTGGGGTTGGCGGGGTTGGTTCGCCATTCATACCTGGATTGCAACCAAGCGGACGGGTGAAGATTTTTATACGGTCTATGATGTTGTCGGCTGGCGCGCCCGTCAAAATAACCCCGTTATGAGAGTTGCCCGGGATATTCCGGATCGCTACTGGTATGGCGAGAAACCAAAGATTTTACAACAGCACATCGGTGCTGAGGCCGACAGCCTCATCGACCATATTGAACAGGCAGCCCGGGATTATCCCTGGAAGAGAACATATTCCGCGTTTCCCGGGCCAAACAGCAATACCTTTGTTGCCTGGGTTGCCAAACAGGTACCGGAACTTGATCTGAACCTCCCGTTCTCGGCTATCGGCAGCAGTTACGTCAAATAAAGACCTCCCCTGCAGTCGTTCATGGCCCTTATTTATTGATGATAGCCTGAGCTTCCCTGAAACTGACCAGGCGGCCACTCTGCTCATCCCACAGGCTCAATGAGATATTCCACAACCCGCTCAGACAGGGAACCGGATCGATCTCTCGCAGTGCCGGAACCTCGTCGAAACATTCTTTCAACCTGTAGTTTGGAATGCGTGGTGCAAGGTGATGAATATGATGGTAACCGATGTTACCGCTGACCCAGCGCAGGATGGCCGGCATCATATAAAATGAAGAGCCCTCCATCGCGGCACGATAGTGGTTCCACTCTTCATTGTGAGCCCAGTAGACACGACGAAACTGGTGCTGAACATAAAAGAGCCAGACACCTTGTATGCTTGCCCCCAGCATCATTGGCAGGAAAATGAGGAGATAGCCTTTCCAGCCGACGGCCAGTGACACAAGGACGATCATCAGGGCAATCATGATATTGGTAAGGAGAACGCTCTGCATCTCTTTTCGACGAAAGCCCCAGGAAGGGAATCTGTTCAAAATTACGAAGAGAAACGGAGCGGAAATGAACAAAATGACCAGCGGATGCCTGTAGAGTCGATATTGCAACTGTTTCAGCCTGCCGGCCTGACGATACTCGTCCAGCGTCATGAGCCAGACATCCCCGACCCCCCTTCGCTCCAGATTTGCCATAAACCGGTGATGTATCGCGTGTGTTCGCTGCCAGTCTGAATACGCTGTAAACGTCAGAATACCAAGGAAATGTCCAAGCCAGAAACAGGCCCTGCGTGATTTCAGGTAGGAGATATGACAGCAGTCATGAAAAATAATAAAAAGTTTAACGACAATCACAGAAGTGAGCAACGAGATCAACACAACGATTCCAGCAGGTACCTGGTTGAGCAGCAGGATGATCATCAGTGTGACTGAGGCCAGATACATGCCAAGGGCTATGGCCGTCTGTGCAAGTGAACGTTTCGTATCAGGCAGGGTGTAGCGACGAAGTGCTTTGTTCAGTTCAGCCTGTTCCATCGAAATATTCCCGGATATTTATTGGCCACAGGATAACTCCAGAAAAAGCATTCTATCAATTATAATGACGTCGACTGGAATTTGAAGCAAAAACCGTTGGAGTTATCTGCTTTGTCCTTGTGGAATTTCACCAAATTCCGAGATGCTGTATCTCACAGCTCTTACTTGTTATTCCCGCGAACCTGATACATTCCATGTGTCAGGGCCACCTGTAATTTTGAACAGTCGCAGAGCATTACATGCTGAAGCTGATCTTTTACCTGTTCTATGGATTCGTGCCGCCCTGATGCGGGAAGCTCATCGTCACGCCCGAGAGCCCGGCGTGTAATATCCGGAAATTTTGCAGGATGCGCGGTAAGCAGGCTGATTCGTTTGCACTCAGGATCCAGTTCCGGCACCAGCATGGTGGCTGCAGCCACAGCAACCGCCCCATGGGGATCAAGGAGGTAGCCGTCTGTCATCCGGTATGTTTCAGCTATAGTCGATAAGGTATCCTCGTCAGACACTGCCGCAGCCAGAAAACCTTGCTTGATACCATCCATCATGGTTTCGTCAAATTCAACATACCCCTGGTCCTGGTATTGCGTCATCCACCTCCTGACGGCCTTGCCGTCCCGGCCTGAAACGAAATAGAGAAACCGCCAGTAGTTATAGGGAAGGGCGATATCAATTGCGCTGGAAGGTGTCTGCTGCAACCGTTTCCTGGAGAACCGTTTGGTTTTCAAAACCCGATGGACTGCCGCATTACTGTTGTTGGCGCAGATAAAGGCCGAAACGGGCAGTCCCATTTCCCGGGCAAGATAGCCGGCAAACAGGTTGCCGAAGGCTCCTGTTGGAACGGAAAAAACAATCTTCTCCCCTCTTTTCCCGGCTACCCGGAAATAACCATAAAAATAGTGAACAGCCTGAAACATGACACGGCACCAGTTAATTGAATTGACACTGGATAACCGCAACTCTTCGACCAGTTTCCTGTCCTGAAACATCCGGGCAATAACAACATCCAGATCATCCCCGCCATCCGGGCAATTCTCTACCGCAACAGCATGGATATTGGGCACACCGAGGGTGGTCATCTGGCGTTCCTGCTCCTCGGATATAAATTCTCGAGGATACAATACCCAGCAGTCAATGGTTTTTTTGCCGCATGAAGCGTAGGCGGCTGCAGGCCCGGTATCGCCGGTTGTGGCAATCAACAGCGATGCCGATTCCCCTCTGCGAGTCAATAGATAGTCCATGGTGTTGATCAAAAACCCCATGGCGACATCTTTAAAAGACAGCGTTGGTCCATGGAACAATTCCATCACATAATGATGTGAATCTGTACCGAGCGGGACTACAGGAATAATATCTGGGTGGCTGAATGTCTCCGTGCTTTTTCGGATAAGCGTCTGCAAATCATCTGCGGGAATGATGGCTCTGTCTATGTACAAAGACAGGATTTCAAAGGCCAGGTCGTTGAAAGACAGGGTAGACCATTTTTTCAGCTGTTCCGTAGAAACCCGGGGAATCTCCTCGGGAACAAACAGACCGCCATCTTCAGCAAATCCTCTCAAAACAGCAGTTTCAAAATCAGCAGGCGGGATTTCCCCCCTGGTACTTACATAACGCAACATGGTTGAGCCCTGCCTCCGTACATAGTTATGTGCTGCCGGCAGCATCCTGAATTCCAAGGTAGACTGCTTTGGCGATCTGAATATCCTGGACTGCGACACCAGTCAGGTCAGCTACCGTCAATTGACTCCCGGATGTGCGGCCCATCCCGGGTTTGGAAATGACAGTACCCAGTTCAATTACCCTGCCAGGATCAATGCTGCCTGCCGTGATGGCTTTATGAATTTCACCCCGGGTGAGGCACTGCTCAATACTGTCTGCAACAATGATATCAGCTCTTTTGAGTATTTCACTGTCCAGTTCCTGTTTCCCCGGAGTATCGGCTCCCAGTGCGGTGATATGGGTTCCCGGCAACAGCTGATCAGCCAGGATCAGGGGGGTTCGGCTGGGGGTTGCTGTTATCAGTACATTGCACTGGCTGGTCACCGTCCCGGCATCTCTGGTAGTTTCTACCGTATACCCCTTTGCTTCCATATCAGATCGATACGAATCAAGGTCGCTATTCTCCCTCCCCCAGACGACGACCTTCCTGCACCCAGTTACCGGTTTCAGGTATTCCACCTGCAACCGAGCCTGTATCCCGGCACCGAACACGCCAATGCCCGTGACCTCTTTTGGGGCCAGATACTTGGCCACGACTTGTCCGGCAATGGCGGTTCTGACATTGGTAAGATACCCGTCATCGATGAGAATGCTTACCAACATTCCCGTTTTCTGGGACAACAGGAGCATCAATCCTGAACTCGAGGGCAAATTCAGTCTATGGTTTTCGTAGAACCCGGAGGCTATCTTGATAACAAAATAGTCGTCATCCCTGATATAGCCATACTTGATATGGGTATCTCCCGGCGGCTCTTCAAACACCAGTTCACCAACGGGGGGTACAACAACATGATTTTCCGAATAAGCGACAAACCCCTGCTCTATCTGTTCAGAAATATCTAATGTATCTACGATTTCCCTGATCTGCTCTGCGTAAAATACCGAGGTCAATTTCAGCTCCCTGTCGTGTCTAAAATTTCATCAATGTGGAAAGATCCAAGACGTCTTCCGCATAAATTACCACCAAACAGCGCTCCGGTCTTTACATTTCGCCGAAAGCGAAAAATCGGCTTACGAAGCTATTTTGCTCCTTGTTGATCAAGCCATTGTCTGGTATAGTCAGGATATCTCATTAATTATTGATATTACTTTGTTTTTTAACGAACATCCCAACGCTTCGATACACTTTTTTTGCTGTAAAAAGCCTGGGAAAGGACAAAAATCCATGACACCTGAAATACTGCTTGTGTTTGCTATACTCCTGTTGGTGATAGGTGTTCTTGTCACTGAAATAATGCCGCTTGAGGTGCTTGCGCTGCTTGTTCTTGGCGTACTGGCTGTCACCGGGTTGGTCAGCCCGACTGAGGCCCTTGCCGGCTTCAGTAACCCGGCAGTCGTGACGATCTGGGCGGTATTCATACTGAGTGGCGGCCTTACCCGAACCGGTATAGCCAATATTCTCGGCAGACACATGCTCAAGATGGTAGGTACGGGCGAGGCCCGGCTGGTGATTATTATCATGGTGATTGCCGGGGGCCTTTCCGCCTTCATGAACAATGTTGCGGTCGCCGCCCTGATGCTGCCGGTCGTTATGGATATAACACGTAAGACCGGGCACTCTCCGTCCCGGATTTTAATGCCGCTGGCCTTTGGTTCACTTCTGGGCGGACTCACGACCATGATTGGAACACCTCCCAACATCCTGGTAAGTGAAGCCCTTCGCACCAACGGACTCACCCCGTTCGGTCTTTTCGATTTTACTCCGGTAGGCATTGTTGTCATGATTACCGGGATTCTTTTTGTCACCTTCGTCTGTCTCCGACTGCTGCCCGATTCGGCGCAGTTGAGCTCAGGACAGAGAAATGAAAAACATATCCTGAAACAGTACCGCATCGATGAGCGGCTTTTCAGAATCCGGATTCCGGCGCAGTCCGCCCTTGTCGGCCAGACGCTCTTATCAAGCAGCCTGGGCTCTCGCCTTGGTCTGAATGTGGTGGCCATAAGCCGTGGAATCCACACTATTCTCGCCCCTGAATCATCAGAGAAAATCCTTGCCGGCGACGAGCTGGTTGTAGAAGGTCGCCTTGATCGCATCCAGGAAATGAACAGCTGGGGGCAGCTGCTGACAGAGAGCTCAGATTCTGATCTACAGGGGCTGCAGAGTTTCGGTATGGAAGTGGCGAAAGTTCAACTGGCGGCAGACAGTCCGTGGCTTGACAAAAGCATCGCGGAACTTGGTTTTCGCAACAATTTCGGGCTCAATGTCCTGGCTGTGCTGCGCTTGGACAAACAGATCGAATTCAACGTTAAATCTTTGAGATTACAACACAATGATGTGCTGATCTTACATGGCCCTCCGGCAAACATTGATCAGCTCACAGCAGAGACGGGTATGCCGGTACCAGTGATCCTCGGGAGAGAAACTACTGAAGAAAGCTATACACCGGGTAAAAAGTTGCGTTTGTTGAGTGTACCGGAACATTCACATCTACTCGGTCTGACGGTTTCCGAGAGCCGCCTTGGGGATGCTCTTGATGTCCAGATCCTGACAATTGTCAGAAAAGAGGGCACGGCACTTGTACCGGCCTCTGATCTCCGTTTTGAACCCGGTGACAGGATTGTGGTCTCCGGTATGTCGGATCTCGCCGCTGTTCTTCTCATGCAGGGGTTGAAAGGTGTTTTTGAAAATAATGACCAGGAACACGTAGATCCTGCAATGCTTGAAAACGATAAAGTCGGCCTGGTTGAAGTGATACTCTCTCCCCATTCGTTCCTCTCCGGCCAGACCCTGGAGGAAATCAGTTTCCGGGAAAAATTCGGCCTGACGGTCCTGGCGGTTTTGAGAAAAGGCCGCGTTGTCCGCACCGGGCTGCGAGATCTGCAGCTGCAACTTGGCGACGCTTTGCTCCTTTATGGAACCTGGAAAAAACTTGCCGTACTCGGGCGCGAGCCTGATTTTGTGGTGCTGACGGAAAACATGCAGGAGGTTGCCAGGGAAGAAAAGGCTAAAACAGCGCTGGTCATCATGGCTGCCGTACTGACACCGGTCATCTTCGGCCTCGTACCGATCTATATTGCGGTGGTGATCGGAGCGGCGCTCATGGTACTGAGCAAGTGTCTGACCATGGATGAAGCCTACCGCTACATCGAGTGGAAGGCTGTTTTTCTGATTGCCGGTATGTTGCCCCTGGGAGTGGCACTGGATAAAACCGGGGCAGCCTCACTTGTTGCAGAACAGGTTATCGCCCTGCTCGGACCGTTCGGCCCCTATGGAATTCTTTTCGGATTGCTCCTGATCACCTTTATCGCCACCAGTATCATCCCCACGGCAGCCCTGGTGGTTCTGATGGTTCCTATTGCCCTGAAAACATCTGCCGGGCTTGGGATCTCGCCCTATCCTCTGATGATGGGCATAGCCATGGCCGCCTCGTCAAGTTTCACCTCGCCCATCTCCCATCCAGCCAATGTTCTGGTGATGGGACCCGGCGGGTACAGGTTTATCGATTATGTCAAGGTCGGGGTGCCGCTGACCCTGTTCATTTTTGCCATCCTGATGGTGGTGATCCCGATATTCTGGCCGTTAACGGGACAGTGATTCATTGGTTTCCCGACTATACCTTTATGAAGAGAACCTCCCATGCATATGGATAACCAAACAATCAAGGAAATTGCCTTTGACTCAAGCAAAGAGGCATTGTGTATTGAAACCTATGAGATGAGCGGATGCAGGCTCTATATCGACTCGTGGAAAAAAGGTCTGAAAATATATGAAAAAGCGGGGCCGCATACCGGTATCACCCGGTTCGATATGCCCATTCTGGCACCTGAACGTTCAACGCTCAGACCCCGGTTTAATGAATCATTACAATTGTTCAGCGCAGACATTCCCGACATCATCCGCGACCTCGTAGCACCAGTTCATTATGGACAGCTGCAGATGCTGCAGATACTCAACAGAGGTGAAAACGCCGCACTGGAACTTGCCCGTGAGGCACCTGTGCTCATCTGGATACTGGCCTGCGCCACACTGACCAGGCAGATTTCTCTCAACCAGGCAGTCAGCCTGACAAGCGGTAAACGTGTTGAAATAATCAGGGCCATTCACCCTGAGAGTACAAACTCGACATTAAAGCTGATAATAAAGGTAAGACCTCTTAACTACTGCAGAAACGAGTTGCGTCTCCTGCACAGGCTGCTCCGCGACACGGATTTGAGAAACAACGTGAGACATCTCAGACAGATTGTGCTGCCGTGGCTCGATATTATCCTGGATTCACCGGATATTCAGTCAATGCCCTGCATTCAGCAGGAGATCGGCAATCCGAACGGCTCAAAATATAATCTGATGCAGGCCAGAACCATGTATGAAACCTGTATACAGCTTGGTACAAGAGCCGGGCTCCCGGATGTGCTGCACAATCTGCGCAATTGCAAATCGCTTGAAGAGCTTACGCTGATAACCGATACCTGGAACACGAGGTTCAACAGCAGATTTAGTGAGCAGACAGCCACGTTCAGCAGAGAACAGGATGCTGTCGACGCCATTAATGCAGTGATCATGGCAAGAAAACAGATAATCAAATTAGAAAAGAAGCGTAGAAAAAAAGAACTGAAAAAAGCAAAAGAAGAGATTCGACGAAAGGCCCGACTCGAAGGATTCCAAAAGCCACCAGTCCCCGGGAATCAGTTTATTTCACCAATTACCACCGTCCCTGAACTGGAACGTGAAGGGGAGGTGATGGGTAATTGTGTGGCAAGCTACAGAGAAAAGATTATCTTTAAAAATTCATACATTTACAAAGTTTTTTACCCTGAACGCTGCACCCTTGAAGTAACCGGCAAGCGCTGGTATTCAATAGGAGAGCTGAAAGCACCAAAAAATGTGGCGCCGCACAAACATACCAGAAAGTACGTGCAGGCCTGGCTTGATCAGTACAATAATAAAGCCGGATCAGCTCCGGGTTGATTGTGTCCGGCTCAGCAGAGACCTTCACTCTGCACGATACGCTCATCAGCAGCCAACGGGACATGGGGGTGGTACAACCCGTAAATCAGGCACAGGCGATCATCTGAGCGAGGTCCTCTGCTTTTTCAAAGCTGGAATCGATAATGGACTGCATTTCTTCCCCGGAAATATTATAAACAGCCCGGGCTTCTTCAATTATTTCATTCACCCCGTCGTGTGACTCACTTTCTCGGAAAAAAGAGACCAGCCGTACCGGTCCCAGGGGTTCATAGTCGATATCGGCAGATGGTTGGTGATGGGTTTTGATAGCCAGAGCTATGTTTTCCGGGAGCCCCCACTCACTGCAGATCCAGGTGGCCACTTCCGCATGGTCCCAGTCGGCAACATCATGCTCCAGCGCGGCGAGATCACCACCTTCAAGATGCCATTGTTTCAGGATCGGGTCATAAACATCAGTTCTGTGGCAAGCCAGAAACGGCAGCGCCATGTCCTGCAGAAACGCTGCAGTAAAACACTCGGACTCCTTTGCCGGACACATGTCCCGCGCAAGATCATGGGCCAGCATTGCCCGTTTTGCTGAAGCCAGCCAGAACGCTTGCGGATCATACCACCGGCATACCTGTTTCGGCATCCCCTTGGCAACGCCGGCACCGAGAACCAGGGATTCCAGTTGAGAGAAACCGACAAGGGCGATTGCCTGGGTCAGGTTTTCGATTTTTTTTACCGGCGAAAAAGCAGCCGAGTTGGCAATACTCAAGAGGCGTACCGAAAGTGCCGGATCAAGAGAAAGTGACTTGGCGATATCGGCAGCAGATGATTCCGGGCTTCTGATCTTCTGCAGGATTTCCATGATCACCGTAGGAAATGACGGCAGCTCATAACCCTGCAATGTTTTTTTGAGTTGTGCTTTGGGATCGACCCTGTTTTTAAAAAATGAGAACATTCATCACCTTTAATTGATTTACTCCGCCCGCCTGGCCATCTTGTTTCCCAGAATACTCAATAATCCCCCCAGTCCCATATAGCCGGTAATGGCCTGCAGCGTCACGAATATCTGTGCCGTCAGGGATGCCGGGAGCGCATCACCGTAGCCCAGTGTCGTCAATGTGACAAAGCTGAAATAAATGGGTGAAAAAGGGGTCTGATAATCACCGAAATCTATCTCCACGAACGAATAAATGGCCGCAAAAATGAGAGTGGCAATGAGCAGGAACGCAAACCAGCGAAGCAGGCTTCTTCCGCAGTCGGAGGTTATCAACCAGGCCAGATAAATAGCCCGGTGAAACGGGGAAATTGATTGAAACTCAAACAGATAATTCTCATCTGCAATATAGCGCCTGACAAGGTAGGCTCCCCTCAGATCAAGCCCCCTGATATCTGCACCGATCCAGTGTGCCCGTTTAAAATTTTTTATTCCCGTCAGGCGGCAGCGTTGCATATCTGCCTTCTCAAAGTCCGTGCCATCAACATTGCTCTCTTTTAAATCACTTTCCACCATTTTTGCACGCGTAAAGATTGCTGCAGAGAGATCCGCTTCAGAAAGTCGGGCTTTTTCAAAATTTGAGGCCCGCAAATCCGCACCGACCAGTTTCGAACGGCTCAGGGTTGCACCACTCAGGTTGGCATTGATCATACTCGTATAGCTGAGGTCCGCTCCACCAAAGCCGCACCTTTTTGCACTGCACTCATTCAAGCTGGCATGGGCCAGGTCCGAACCGATAAATTCACACTCATCCAAAACACTCTGCTCAAGGCTTGCCCCGCGCAATGTTGCATAACTGAAATTTGTTCCCTTCAAGTTGGAAGAATTGAGATTGGCATGGGAGAAATCATATCCAGACAGATCGAGATCGGACAAGTCTTCGTGAAGCAGCGAAATCCCCCGCAAGTCGAGCTTTAGAGGTCGGTTCCGGGCATCCTTTCTGCATTCCCCTTTCAACCGCCGAATCATCTCGGTCAGGGCAGTGCCCTCTCCTGCAGGAATCCTTTCATTCCACCGCGATTTCAACAAACTCACGTCCGCCTTGGACAACCCACGCTCGTCACGTCCCATATCACTCCGCCCAGATCTTTTTCTATCGAAAACCCACCCTGTTTATCACAAAAACAGTCATACACCTCCAGATAGTACAGTATATCATCAATACACTGCTAAAACGAAATCTTATGAAACAGGCTGTGACTTTATAACCAGTCAGTGAGCGAGGGTCCCAGACCGATGGTGTTGGTATATTGGTTGTAGCCGATCAGAGATTCACCATATCCGGAAAAATACTGAACATGTATCATGAGCGCGAAGGGTTCCAGAGCAGAGGGTTTTCTTTTCAAAAAGCAACACTTTCAACCTTTTCAAGTGTATGTGAAACAAATGTCACAGCGGGTATATCGAGATGGATGGTCTGAATTTCCACACAGGAAACGAGACAGGACATACCCACTGCCTGATTATTGCGACCGGTCAGTCTTGGGTCATTTTTTCAGTTGCCTTTTTCCATGATGAACTCAGGGAATCATGCGCATCAGCAAAACCCTTTTTTGTTTCTTCCCATGCGTCGGCAGAGCTGTTTTGCATTTTATCCAACCACCCGGCCAACTCTTCTCGCTGTTTCTTGAATTCTGTTTTTGACAGTTCGTAATTCTGTTTGGAAGATTCTTCGAGACTATGCCAATTTTCCTTCATTGACGTTTCTGCATCATTGATGTTTTGGTCAAGTTTGTTCATCAGTTCCTTTGCCTCGGCAACCGCCTTGTCCTTCTGGTCAACGCTATAATCAGCAATTGCCGACGATGCTTCCTTCATCTCTTTTTTTACATCGTCCTGGCTGGCTGCCTGGCTGAATGTTCCCGACAGGAAAATGGTGCCAACCAGACAGAGAAAAGTGATCAACTGGCGCTTTGTATGTTTCATCAGGTTTTGTTTCATGGATATACCTCGATTTTTTTTGGAATGAAGGACTTGTTCTTGTTGTAGTCTAACTTCAAATGAAAAACACGTCGGGATTGAATCATCCGGGGGGTGTCACATTTAGCCACTCCCGCAGGTCGGTTCTGACACACATATAGTGCAATTTAAATTTGTCAATGAAGGGCCTCTATTTTTCATGGCAATGTAGCTGTTTTCTCACAAGATCATTGCCCAGAGTTATTCGGCAAGAGCCTTCCTGAGCCGTTTATCATGGTTCATGGCCCGGGGAGTTACCTTGTTCCAGGTGATCTGGTGCGGATCGAGTTCAACCGCATCCTGTCCCCAGCTTGAAAAGAGCCTAATGTGTTTTTCAGCAAGATAACTCGGATTCTGGCGCAGATGCGGAAGGGTTTCCGATCTGGCGATATGGGGTGTAAGGTTCCAGAACGGGTTGAATTCAACATAACGTATCATGTTGCTGAAAATCGGGCTCTCATGATGCAGCTTACCGACAATAACCGGCATCTCCAACACGTAGCGACCAGCTTGCACAGCCTTGAGGTCAAACCCGGCAATGTTGACCAGAACGTAAGTCTCCCCCAGATCCTGCAGGTGCCACCGCCACCGTTCAAGGTTGAGTTCAATCTGCCCGAACTGCAGCTGCCCGGGTGCGGTCGATGTCCATGAACCTGTGCCACAATTGCAGTCGGCACCAATCTTTACCGAGCCGTCGGTTTTGAACTCCACCGTGTACAGGGAGCGATTGTCAGGTACATCGACACGATCGTTCATGGAAACGATTCCAACGAGTTGCCAGATTCGTCCCGGTAAAATGGCCAGGGGGTCCGGTTGTTGTATTACGCGTCCTGAGCGGAATCGTGCGACAGGTTGGGCCTTGCATTCAAACAAACCGGGCGAAAAACCCGCAGCAAGGGATACCAGCACCAAACCAACAAGCAGGGCAGACAGCTTCACGATTCAGCTCCGCCGGCACCCTTGATCAAAAGGCTTGCCAGCCAGCCGACGAGGCCCTGAACATCGCGAGGATCAATAATCCAACCACGATACCCATACCACTGCCCATTAGTTCTTCAATCTGTAATATTCCTCTACGTCAGTGATGCACGATTGATGTGCCAACGAGACCTTTTGCAAAAGAAATCACCGTTGTTTGACTCCGGAAATAACCGTATTGTTGTGAAAACCTTTGGGGACACCGCGCTTCAACCAGCAATCCCGATGTTCCTTGCCGAAATTAAATGAACGACAATTGTTATCTCTGGAACAGGCCCTGGCACACTCTTCGACGTTGCCGACAATGAATTTTGTATAATCCCCACCGTTTCGTTTCGTGTTGTTCTCCAGGCGCATACCATCTACCTCAGCGGGAAGTTGCTGATGGCTTTGCCCGGAAGAAGCCCCTTCCTTAACTCCAGAGATCACGGTTTTATTCTGCACACCATTGGGAACAGTATTTTTCATCCGACCGGGCGAAGACCGAAGAGCATGCTTCACTTCGAGCGTAAGAGGTCTTGAAGCTCTACGTAGTAGTCTATTTTATATTATCGACAGGTTTTGATAAGCCGCGTAGCATCAGCCACCGGAAATCACCGCCTCAGGAATCTGGTAGTGCTCGTAATCGTTCACTTCTAGCGACCACATGTCGCCGCTCTTACTGCTCTTTACGCTGCTTCCTTCTGTAGCGCTTACTTTGTCGTCAATGAAGATCAGCACCCTCTCAAAGCCACCCGGTGGTGTCACATGCACCTCAGCACTGCCTGGTCCTTTGCGTATAACCCCGAAGGCACACTGCTCTGAGGCTGAGGGGGCGTCACCCATCGAGCACGGTACCTGCCCGGTGGCGTGGTACGGTGTACCCTCAACCCGCGCATCGCTACTTTCCGCGCCTTCCGGAGTAGCCGAAGCGACACCGCTGCCAGTGATGCCAAGGGTAATCGTGTACCTGGCTGATTCGTTACGGCGGGCTGCACTGCGCATCAGGTAAACCCGAACCTTATAATCGCCGCCGGCCTCAAGCGTTCCAGTCCAGTTATCACCACTTGTCGAGCCGATAAAAATAGCAACATCCTCTGACCCCGGAGGCAGCACGTTGAAGTAGTTGGCAGTGTTATCTGTTGTCATACTGACATTCATGTCTTGCCCCTGGAGGGCTCCAAGCACATAATCGACAGTGGCACCACCAGTTATGGTACCTTCGATCACCGCAGCACTCTCTCCCTGCTTGAACTGAACCCGCTCAACACGAATGTCCCCGTCTGCAGACACTGCTCCTGCAGCTAGATTGAACAGTATCGATACCAGTATTATTCTACAAATCATATTACACCTCATGTAACAATGACAGACTCTGGTCGGTGAAGACCGTTGCACAATTCTATTTAAATACAGCTTTCTGATTATAATCACTCATTTCACATTGTCGGGGTCGAAAACAGGTTGTCTTTTTTTGTATGTCTCATGGACAAGCAATATCCTTGTTAACCCACTGGCTTGTTAAACTGACTATTTACAACGACATTTTTAAATTCATAATTACGATATCAAAAATCGCTTCTGATATAAATTTCTGTAGACGTATAAAACCGCTCACTATTTCTTGCTATTTAATAATTAGTTGTAATTATCCAATGAACAGATCCAGTAAAAACCTATCTGTTTCATGATTTATTTTAGCCACTTGAAAATAGTCAGTAGTAAAAAACATCGTGAGCCTGCCTGAACAATCGTTTCAGAACGTTCCGGCGAAAAACATTTAAAACGGGGAAATGAAAATGAAAACATCTATGAAATCGGCACTGGTTGGAATGTGTATCGTTGTTGGAATCCTGGCAGGCCAGCTTAATAGTGCGATAGGCAGTCCAATCAAGGGTAAAACGCAGGGTTACTGCAATCTGAGGAATGTTGATAAGGGACAGGAGATGTATAACGGAAGATGTACTATCAAGGAAATAATCAATGGGCAAGCGATCGTCTACATAATGACGATGAAACCCCATGGGGAATTCAAGTTCGCCAGCGCCGATGGCGGCAAGACATGGTACATTGAAGAGGAACGGGCAAAATTCAAAGATGAAGGACATTCAGCCATTTTTCGCTGGGGATACTGGGAACTCAAGGTTGA
Source organism: Desulfocapsaceae bacterium (assembly GCA_963675545.2). Classification (GTDB taxonomy): domain Bacteria; phylum Desulfobacterota; class Desulfobulbia; order Desulfobulbales; family Desulfocapsaceae; genus MADRE3. The sequence continues at coordinate 2,854,117 of CAXXRX010000002.1, read as the reverse complement.
AGAAAATTAACAGATTCATGGCACATATGAGCTCATATATTTGACCAGAAACACAAAATTTCCTCAAACCCCGAAGCAAGAGAAGGAGAAAATGCAGAAAATCAACCTGCCCCTGATGTACAACAGTCCACAGCAGGGGTAGCGGACACACTTTGAACATGCACATCCCGTTGTGGAAAAGGTATGGAAATGCCCTCTGCATCAAAGCGCTTTTTAACTGCCCGGGTTACATCCCAGTGAACATCCCAATAATTCTCTGTCCTGGTCCAAGGGCGTACAATGAAGTCTACGGATGATTCATTCAGTGCATGCAGTTTGATTGTGTATGCAGGATTTTCAAGCACCAGTTCATGACTTTCCAATATGTCGCGCAGCACTCGTTCGGCATGGTCTATATCGTCCTGATAACCGATTCCAAAGGTTAAATCGACCCTGCGAATAGCCTCTGAATGGACATTACGGATGATGTTTCCCCATATTTTATTATTCGGCACTACCAGCTTCTGGTTATCATAGGTAAGGACTAATGTGGAAACCAGATTCATATGCTGTACCTTGCCGCTGACTTCTGGAACCTCAATTGTATCGCCGACGTCAAAAGGCCGATAGATAAGGATCATCACACCGGAAGCAAAATTAGACAAGACGTCCTGCAGAGCAAAACCCACAATAAACCCGGCAATTCCAAGACCGGCAAGAAGTGGTGCAATCTGTACCCCAAGCTGTGACAGGGCGACAAGCAGACCAATCAGCATGACCAGTTTACCGCTGATCGAGACAATAAAATTGCTCATCAATTGAGAGACATTTGACGATTCACCACCGATCGATCTCCTGACCACCCGCTTTACCAGCCCAGCAAAGAACCTGAAGGCGAACAACAAAAAGATCACAAACAGAAATTTCACCAGCAACCGTATGCCATTCTCGCGAACCCATTCCTGCAGAAACTCAATCCCGTGGCCGGCAAGTGAAAACACGACATCTGAATCCAGTATTTCAGTTGAAACCTGACCGGTGGACTTGATTAAAAGTTCACTGTATTCAGTGGTATCCATTTTTCGAGCATGCATGAGATCTATCAATTTCGCCAAACTGTCCGATGCCCCATTTTTCTCTTCTTCGATAGCCAGTATTTCGGTATTGAGTTTTTCCTGATCGCTGCCGGATGCTTTCGAGTGCTGTTTTTTAATATCAGACAGTCTGCTGATCATCAGCTTGAGTTCACTGGAAACTTTTATTGAGCGCTCTTCCAGTAGTTTGTCAAGCAAGGCGAAATCGCCGGTCGATGCAAGACCGACTGCCTGCATTTGACGCGCATTTTCCAGAAGCTCTTTGAGAAGCCTGTCAAAAACCTGATATTTTTTGATTATCTCTTGTTGCCGGGCGACACGTTCCAACGGCTCCAGCGCTTCCCGATCTTTTTTCAAATCGCTGATGTGTTTCTGCACATAGGTTATTTCATTTCTGATAGCAGCTGATTCATTGGTTAACAAATTCTTTATTTTTTCTATTATCTCAGAGTTGTTATTTTCATCATTTTCCGAGTCCTGCAGCGTAAGGATCAATTCTCCCAGGTTTTTTCGCAAACGCTTTTCCGTCTCCAGAATCTGCAGCGCCTGGGCATTTTGTTCATCACCAGTGAGACCATCAATTTCATGGCGCATTGTTTCCCGTTGAGAATTGTATTGATCTATCTGCTCAAGAAGAGCTTTCTGGTCGGATGTGGCTCCGTTTTCAGAGGCTGTGGCATTACCAGGTGTCCCTGAAGGCTGATCGGCCGCTGCCGATACCCCGCTCGCAAGACTCATTAAACAAAAAACCAGGCTGACGATTAATAAAAAACATAAAGGGCTGTTACTATTCTTCATAACTCAACGCTATCACTGCGTATATAAATAGATGGAAGTTTCAGGTAAAACCTTCGAAACAGATTAGTGGAAAAAAACAATGAGTGGATTAAGCAAGAGGGTCCGAACCGAATCGATTCTCACCATCTGATCCTTTCCTGGCAAACCAGAATATCAGGACAATGAATCCGATCACAGGAATAAATGAAATCAGAAGCCACCAGCCGGATTTATCCAGGTCATGCAGACGTCGAACCCCGACGCCTATGTATGGTAAAATAAGAACCAGACCCCATAGTTTACTGAGGATGCCATAACCGGTTTCACTGTTAAAAATGATCCCATCAAGAATTGACAGGATGATGGCAACGCCCCAGGTAAACAGCAGAAACCACCAGTACTCCGAGCGTTGAGCACGTCCTTTAAATTCCACGAACTTTTTTAACATACAGGTTTTTACTGCGTCTCCAAATCTCATCATCAAGAGCTTCTCCTTTCTGTGAGTCAAAACCGATGTGACTGAATAATCAAGTCAGACTGAATGCACCTTTACACAACAGTGGCTGAGGAGGCTCAGCCCTTGTCCTGCTTTTGATCCTGTATGGCCTGCTCTACCTTTTCCTGCGCATCTTCAACTGCCTTACCGGCATCCTTCATTGCATCTTCTGTTGCCTTGCCAACATCCTTGGCGGCCTGATCAATTTCCTTTCCTGCTTTCTCCATCGGCCCTTCCTGCTCACATCCAACGATACTCGCTGTAAATAAAGCCATGATTAAAATAAGAAGATAGTTTTTCAGGCTGTGCTTCATTGTAAACTTCCTTTTCAGTTTAATGGTTCATTATCCTGCCCCGCTCACTATTTATCCGGTGAGGGAATAATCAATCTTTGAAGCGGAAAGTCCATATTGAACCTGCTGATTAGCTCTCATATATTCACGCCAAGCATACCCGTACTGTGTTGTCCAGCGGAAAACAGTCGGCAGGAGCTCTCCACAAATTCAATAATTGCAATGAATGGTGAAATAGCAAGAAAAAGTTAGACCCTCTAACTAACCTGTTGGCAATCACTTTCCGTGATCTCAATCTCTCTTACGAAAAATCAAGTCTTGCAGCAGTACATAGCAGGAAATAAAATGGGGAATCGATATAGACAATAGTCGGCGCCAATGCTGATAAAGCAAAAATTCAACCTGAATCTTTATTCCCAACAGGAAATAATTAATGATTATAGTCAAAGCCTAACCGTAGGAACGGCCAGCTTCTGTTCCAGTTTAAACCACAGCGTTATGGGACTTCCGTTAGAGTCATGAGGAGCGGTTGAAACTGTATGAGCGGTCGCTTATACCTTTCATGAAGGCGACATTAACTTATTGGAACGCACATATCAGAAAATGAAAAAATCCAAAACCGCATTGATCATTTCAGCTGTTTACCTGCTGCTCGTCGTTCTGTCGTTTTTTATCATGCTGATCACCCTGAAAAGTACGCCGATGGCCGGTATTTTTCTGGTACTGCTGACCTGGCCGTGGCCGACAATAATCGACATGTCGGGAGTTGGACAGGGAGATGCAGCTCTGATTAATGGACTTCTCATGCTGGCCGGCGGCATCCTGAATGGACTTCTGCTCTATTTTCTCATCTACATGATTGGACGTCTGACAAAAAATAGTATTAGTCGAAGGTAATCCACGAAAACACCCACAAATCAATCGAATGGTTTTAAAACTGTCAAAATGGCTGGCGGCCATTGCCGCAATACCCGTTATTATTGCTATCCTGCTGCTCTCAGGCCTTACGATCCCTCTCGACTTTCTTGACTCTCGACTGGAGTCGCTTGCTGCCGAGATGCTGGGCAGAAATGTAACCATTCAGGGCCCTGTCCGGCTCACCCCCTCATTGCAGCCACGTCTTGAACTTGGCGGAGTTACCATAGGAAATCCCCACGACTGGGCTGATGACTACGGCTACCTGCTCAAGGTTGAAGAAAGCAATGCTCAACTCAGCCTCGCAGAACTGCTGCAGGGAAAGGTGCACATCAAGGATCTCGAGTTTTCAGGGGTCGACCTGCGATTTATCACCAGGGCCAATCATACAAATAACTTCCAGTTTGACTTGCAGGGCAGCGCCCCCCCCAAAAAAGCAACGAAACACGAACTGAGCAGTCTGGATCGACTCAGGCTGCTTGAGCTGCGGGTGAGCTATATTGATGAGTTGAGCAAAAAACAATACATCCTGGAGATTGCCGAGGCTTACGGGCAGGGCCAACCTGAAAGTCCGCTGCAGTTTATGTTTTCAGGCAAACTGGGAAACAAACCCTTCACAGTCGACATAACCGGTGGAACGTTACACGAACTGCTCAGCAAAGATGAAAGGTGGCTGCTCACTGAGGGCCGTTTACACCTGGCTGAGCTCTCTTTTGACCTGAGCGGTTCGCTTGATCCGGCCAGCAAGGGAATGGCTGCATATATGGCTCTGGCAGTTGATGGTAAGAGGCTGGACACCTTTGGAAATGTCTTTGAACTTTCACTACCTGATATCGGTGATTTTTCTCTTGCAACAAGGATCACCTTTCAGCCCGGGATGCTTCAATTCGCAGCAACACAATTGAACGCTTTAGACAATAACCTGGAGGGTGAATTTCTTGTCGATCTTTCCGGTAATCGCCCGAAACTATCTGGCAACCTAGCAACTGCAAGGCTTACCCCTGAAATAATGAAGGTATTTCAGCCAGGCAACGCTGAAAAACCGGGCAAGGATGAATCTGAAAGCGCGATTTCAGAAGGGCTGCCCTGGGAAATCTTGCAGCTCGCAGATCTGGACCTGCAAATCCATGCCGACAGTATAGATCTGGGAGAACTCCGGATCGATAACCTGAAAGGTATTCTCTCTCTGGTAGATGGTGATTTGATCGTACCTGTCTCAATGGCGATTATGGACCTGCCGCTGAACGGACAGCTTGAAATTGCAACCAGTAGCCACACCCCTGAAATATCGATGGATATATCCAGTCCCGGTGCCAATCTCGATCATTTGTTTGAAGTTGTCTCACATGAGCACACACTTCAGGGACAGCTTGGCACAGTATCCTTCAGGGGCAAGAGTGCCGGGGAAGCTTTGGACGAATTGATCAACACGGTTGATTTTAAGCTCTTCCTCGGCCCGACTACGATAGAAAAAGATTCAAGCGTGATTGTTGCAACCGAAGCATTCTCTCTTCAGAGATCACACCAGCAATCTTTTTCCTTCTCTGCTGCCGGAGAACTGCTTGGCAGCCCGATGAACCTGAGCACACTGCTGGCAAAACCTGACGAATCTTCGCGTTTTACCGGCTCTGCGCTGCATCTCGATCTCAGAGTCTGTGATACCGAGTTGCTGTTTGATGGTGGAATTACCAGGGAAGCCAATGGGGAAAGAAGCTTTTCCCTGAAGATGGACGGTGAAAAGTTGTGTGGGCTGCTGGAACCTGTTGAGCATTTCCTGGGAAGAGATTTCAGTTTTGCAACTACAGCTGCGGGCACCTTAAACGATGAGGGATTAAAGATTGATGTGGAGAACATCACGCTGGGAGATCTCAATTTAAACGGCTGGATTAAGTTATTATCCGAAGAAAATGGCACCCCCCTCGTTTCAGGGGTCGTTCATAGTGAGCGTTTGGACCTTGCCCACATTCTGCGTCAAAGAGATATAGAGGCATCGGAATCCGGGTCGCAGACACCTCCGCAACCAGGTAAAGAACATGTACCTTCAGCGCAGACTGCATTTGAGCAGAAAACAGCACTTCTCAAGGACCTGCTCGCCCTGGATATCCTGCCCATTAAAAAATTTCTGACTACCGATGTTCATCTGGAAATTGAGCTGGATGAGCTGATCACGGAATTGATGAGCGTTGCCGATATTAAGCTTGTCATAGATGCAGAGAAAGGAAAACTCAAACACTCACCTTTCCAGGCTCGAATCGGAGACAGCCTGTTCACCGGCAGTGCCTCCGTCGATACCACAACAACGGTTCCCATGGCGCACCTGGAGCTGGTAACAGATGATTTCAACCTCTCGGAACTTCTCAGAGATTTTAATATCAGCCACGTTCCGGACATCAGTGCTGAACACGTTGGCTTTGACCTGAGTTTTACAGGAACAACGGTACAGGAAATGTTTCTTCAGGCCGATTACCTTGCCGAGCTGAGAAACGGCAGAACAGTGCTGCCCAGAGAACTGCAAGCACCCCTTGTACTGAACCTTTCACATGTTGATTATGTTGCTTCTCCGGGACAGCCGGCCATGATGTCTGTGAATGGAGATATTAACGACCTTCCTCTTGCTCTCCAAATGACCGCCGATGGTGTTTTCGCAAGAGGAAGCGAAAAGCCTGTGGTTATTGCCCTGCAGGCCAAGTTGGCCGATACCGGGGTGGAAATCGACGGACAGGTCAACCGGAAAAAGGACATGGAGGAATCCTTTCGTTTAAGCACTATGCTTTCCGGCAGACGTATGGACAGCCTGAACGAATTGCTCGGCGTCAACATGCCGCCGCTCGGTCCCTATCAGATTGGAGGATCCCTGGCCTCGAAGAAAGACTACCATTTTGGCCTCTATGACATGGCAGTTCAGGTTGGTGATTCAAAACTACACGGAGAACTGATTCTGTCTGCACCCGTTAACGAAGCCGGCAAACCCGGCCAGAAGCCCTTTCTGCAGACCAGACTCAATGCCCAGTCTATTCAACTCAATGATTTTCAATTTGAAGGGTGGTCCCCGTGGATGGGTGAAAAACAGGATTCAGAAAACATTGAGCAAAAGGAGCCGGTAAAAGATCAAGAGAATAACAGGCTCTACAATATTCTTGACGCAGAACTTGTACAGGCAATTAACGGGACACTTGATATTCAGGTCGAGGAGGTGTTGTCAGGCCAGGACAATCTGGGCAGTGGACAGCTCAATGTCCGTCTTGATAACGGGCACTATATCATGGACAGTCTGCGACTGGATATTCCAGGTGGGACGATCAATATGGCGGGGATGCTGCAACCGGAGCAGGACAATATCAGCGCAGAACTGCAGATGACAGTCAAACAGTTCGATTACGGCATTCTGGCCAGAAGAAAGCAACCGGAAAGTTCTCTGAAAGGTGAAATGAATCTGATTCTTGACCTGAAATCCCGGGCAGAAGCCCCAAATCAGCTGGCAGAAAATGTAAATGGTCGAATGAGAGTCGGAATTATACCGAAAGAATACAAAGCAAAAACACTCGACCTTTGGGCAGTCAACATTATTACCGCAGCCCTGCCGGCCTTGCTGCAGGGAAATGAGTCCGTTGTCAACTGCCTGGCAGGTGACTTCATCCTGGAAGAGGGTATCCTGCAGCCTGATGTCTTTGCTCTTGATACGAGTAAAATGAGGGTTCAGGGAAAAGGCATGGTCAACTTTAAAACCAACGAGATTGATTTCCACCTGAAACCTACACCCAAGTCCGCTCAATTTTTCAGTCTGGCAACTCCGATCAGCGTTTCCGGGTCAATCATTAAACCGGATATTGGTGTCACTACCGCCGGTGTCTTCGCTACGGTTTTTCGCCAGGCCATCAGCATTGTGACCGTTCCAGTTCAATGGCTGTTCACCAAAAATATGGAGGCAGACGGAACCAAAATCTGCTCGGCTGCAATGCAATGGGTTGACGAGGGCAGGCACCAACCACAGTGATTACAGCCGCTCATTAATCCACATAGATCAAAGCAGACTCACACGACGTCGGGCAGGACTTCATCCGACAAGCAGGTTCCGCTCCCTGTTACATGGAAATCTCTGCCAAATGGAAAAGTTGCTGGCAACACATCATTATAAAAAAGAGAATTCAGGAAAGAACTTGAGTGACAAGCTCACATTTCCCCCTCAATCGGCAGAATACTCAGAAACCAGTCTTCCAGCCGCTGCAGTTCAGATTCGGCAGGCTGGTCAAACAAAACCGTATCGCCGCCGTTCCAGATCAGCTTACCGTTATCATTCAATTGCAGATACCAGGCATTATCCTGCAGCAGATCGACACTCAGTGCCTGGCGTACCAGGTAGTTAAAATCAACACTCCTGACAAGCAGGCCCATTTCAGTGTTGATTCTTAAAGAACGGGGATCGAAATTGGCACTGCCTATAAAAGTCTGGTCATCATCGATGATAAGTATCTTGGCGTGCAGACCGAGATGCTTCCGATCAACCGGCTGCTCCATGTATAGTGCCCGGTCACGGGCAAAGGTGCGGACCTCATGAACTTCAGCCCCGTGGCCGACCAGGCGCCGGACATAGTGCCGATAGGCGCTGTGTGCCGCCGTATGGTTGTTCGAACGTAGAGAGTTAGTCAATATCCGCACCCGCACACCCCGGTCTTCGGCCTGTTCGATGACCCGCTCGAGCTCAGGTGTCGGTATCAGGTAGGCTGACACCAGAATCAGCTCATGCCGGGCTGATTCCGCCCTGAGAAGAAGTTCCTCCGCCAATTGAACAGGCAAGTTTTCACCTGCGACCGGATTGTCAGCAGCCGGTTTATCTGCAATCACCAGAAACTCTGCGGATATCCCTGTACGTGTAGCTTGAATCCAGGCGTGCTGCCTTGTCGTCGGAGACTCTTCCAGTCTCGGTTTAACGTTATTCATCAACCAGGTTTCAAACTCAGATCCTTCTTTTTCAAACTCAACAGATTCAAGCATGCTGAAAGGATACGACCAGTTGTTGTTCCAGTACTCATCAAACTGACGGCTGATCTCGGGTATGGCCGGGCCTGCGGTTAGAACTTCAAAATCACGAAAGTTCATTTCTCCATGATGACCGAAATATTCATCAGCCAGATTACGGCCTCCGATGATCGCGGCCCGATTGTCGACGATCATGGCTTTATTATGCATCCGATGATCGACCCGGTTGAAATCTCCGATATTTAACAGCTCACGGACAACGATACTACTGACACGGTGGGCATAGGGGTTGTAAACCCGCAGTTCGATATTGGGATGTATATCGATATTGAGAATATCTTTGTCATGTGTTGCAGTAAAGGTGTCATCCAGCAGTATTCGCACGCGCACTCCGCGATCGGCAGCTTCATAAAGATGACGCAGTATAACCAGTCCTGTCTGATCGTTGTTCCATAGAAAGGTCTGAAGATCGAGTGCTGTGGAAGCGCTATCAATCAGACGCAGCCGCCAGTCAATTGCCTCGTTTCCATCGTTAAGCAGATGAAGCCAGTTGTCGGAGCGGATAGCGCCCAGTTCATCCCAGTACATTGTCTGGGCGGGTGGAAGGCTGTTCTCTTCGGGCAGATTTAAAGGCTTTAACGGTGCGCAACCGGCTGCCAGTATCGCAAGGGCCAAGAGAAGCCCAATAACGATATTTAGCAATCTGCCAACTGCTGAAACAGTATGCTTCATGATGGTTTCAATAGTTGGCTGGCCCCTCGCAAACGCGCAGCACAGGATTGAAATTGTTCCATTTAATTTTCCTTTTAAACGCCGAGCATCTGAGTTAACACCGGTTAGGTGATTCCAGTTTGATCATTCTTCATATTTTTTATCAAAGATGATAGTGCCCGTTCGTGTGGTCACCTAATGTAAGCATTATTTTTCGTGTTTCCTCCTTCAATTCCGGATTTCATGGAAAATCGAGCAAAAGCCGGCAACAAATAATAGACAAAAAGCCCCCGATGGGTGAAGATCGGCCTCAGGCAACATCCACTGCAGCATAGTCTTTTTACTGAAGGAGCTTTCATGATTAAATGGTCAACAGTTTTTCTCATCCTGCTGGCGGCTACTTTTACCGAGGCGTCCGGCGTTAACAAATCTCTCCCGGAGATGAGTGCGCTCTGTTCCCAGCCATGGGAGCAGTTCATAGAGAGAAATGTACGAACAGGCGACGACAGAGGGCACGGTCCTGATCTCGGGTCAGACGAATGGAAGTCGACTGTCGAGTTCAAACTGGGTATTCATAATTCACCGGATATTCCGGACCGGAATAGTGAATCCTGGTGTCGCTATATCGATCAGATTGTTCAATCCAGTCGTGCACCATCCCCGGTACCCTTCGAACTCGATCCAAAAGCAGACAAGGCAGGCCCTTCATTTGACTGTAACAAGGTCGAGACCGGCAGCCTCGAAGCGATGATTTGCGAGGACGAGGAATTGTCGGCTCTTGACCGCAATCTCGCCACCGTTTACGCCGACGCATCAAAAAGAGCGACGAATGAGCACCCTCCTGTACTGAAGGCAGAGCAGCGGGGTTGGATCAAAGGACGTAACGACTGCTGGAAAAGCGCTGACAAGCAGGAATGTGTCCGGGATAATTACCTGCACCGAATCGTAGAATTACAGGCCAGGTATCGACTGGTTCCCTTTATTGGCCCGGTCAGCTATATTTGCGACGATAACCCCGACGGTAAAATCCTTGTCACGTTCTTTCAGACTGACCCCCCAACATTGATTGCCGAGCGTGGTGACAGCGTCTCGCTGATGCATCTGCAGCCCAGCGGGAGCGGAAGCAAGTATCGGGGCCGAAACGAAATGTTTTGGGAACATCACGGCTCCGCACTGCTAACCTGGGGCTATGGTGCAGAGGAGTTGCACTGTGAGAAAGTGCCTTGAGAGGCGGTCATCTCACCAATGAAAATGCCTAACAAAATAAGCTTCATAAGCAAAAAATATGTCAATACGATTTTCGTTACTCAGAGTAGCCCTGCTGCTCTTGCTGATCGGCATAGGGTGTCTGGTTACCTTCCAACTTATTGGTTCATCCGTTGACCAGAATGGATTTGTACAGGAGCCGTTTGCGCTGATCCCGATTGGCTGGCTTTTTATCATTGTAGGCGCCATCATCGCAGCAGCTTATCTTATCCGAACAGGACTAAACAAGCTATCCAGAAAGGTTTCCCGATAAAAGCTTTTTGTCGGAACAACAACTGATGATTATGGCAGGGTCTGTCTGAAGCAGCAGAGGAAGTCTGCTACGCTATAGCGCAAAGATGTAAAAACTCACTAAGCAACGATTTCAAATCTGTTTTCCTGAAAAACACTGATAAGTGCAATGGCATCATCCTCGGGTGTGTTGAGTTCATTGACAAGCAGGTTGAGAAGTAGATCTCTGCCGTCTGCCGACCCCGAACTCAGCGCTCCGATGATACCTGACCCGCCGCCACTGTCAAGTGCGCCGGTACTGGTAAACAGGTCACCGTTATCAAGCCCTGCCGTCGCCAGGGCGGAAAAAAGCCTCGCCCGGACGCTGGGATCAACGTCCTGAAGCTGGGATCCGGTGAGGTTTCCTGCAAGAAGGCCATCGAAGATATCAGCGTTGGTATTTGACAGTATTCCCGAGAGCATGCTGCCAATATTTGCCTTTATGACATTGATCGACACAGACACATTGAGCGTGGTCTCGGAACGCTCCTGCAGTCTTTGTGCAAGAGCTGAGAGTAACTCACCGACACCCGCTGACAGTTCATTAACACCCGTAGCCTCGCCTGTTGCCGCACTCTCTCCAACTGAAGCAATAGCAAGCGCCGAATCAAGGGCATCCTCACTTGCACCGGCCGCAGCCCGCAAGGGCGCTACCTGTCTCTGCTGCAATACCGCAGGGATATTTATTATTGTATTGGCAGTCGCTATTTCCATGATCTTTATCTATTGTTTACGGCGATCTCCACCACTGAAAAATATATGGCCGACAGGCTCCGGTGTCAATTACAGCTCTAACGACCAGCATCATGCAGATGTACGATCACACACGGCAGTTTAATTATTTAATTATTTGATATTTAATTATTTCCTTTCACACTTGACGTGTTAGCGTTATTATCCCTTCAAAAATCTTCATTTGACTTACATAACGAATAAAGGAACCGATATGTTAAAATCTTCGCCTGTCAGCACTATTTCCATGTTCGCAGTCCTCGTTGCTGCGACTATTGTCCTTTCGATTATTTCGGTAACGATCTGGGGTGGAAAACCTGAGACAATACCCAAACCCAAACAGCTGACAATCAGCGAGGAAATGACCCTGCAGGATTTTGGGAAAATCAACGAGTTGCCGAATCATGCACTCAAGGAAATTTTCACTCTCCAGCAAAAATCCGATCTGCAAAAAAACCTATCTGAATTTGGCAGTGACGCTCAAATCAAAGCCCTTGTGAACAAAAAACTCGCATTGGTTGCTGAACATGAAACGAAAAACTGGAAAAAGATTGTAATCAAATTTGCTGCATGGTTTACAGCGCTTGCAGGAATCTTCTTCCTGTTCAGGAAACAAAAAGTAAGCCCCTCCAAGCGGAAGCTCGCGCTCTTGTTCTCAATCCTGGTCTTTGGCGTTGTTCTTGGCGCCGACCCGAGCCCGATGGGAACGGTTAAAGATGCAATTCATCTCTTTGCCACATCGGGAGCAATATTTCCTCCCCGCATGATAGCGCTGACGATTTTTCTGCTACTCGTCTTCCTGGCAAACAAATACATCTGCGCATGGGGCTGTCAGGTTGGAGTACTCCAGGATTTGATTTTCCGTCTCAACCAGAACGACAAATACCATGCTGTAATCGGAAAACAGCTCAAGCTGCCTTTTATTTTTACGAACGGTATACGTATTACCTTCCTGGTTCTTTTTACAATGGCGGCGTTTGCCTGGGGATCAGACATTATTGAACCGTTCGATCCCTTCAAATTCTACAAACCGATGCATCTGGGAATTGTCGGCATCGTCTTCGTTACCGGCCTGCTTGTGCTCAGCCTGTTTGTGTATCGGCCATGGTGTCATTTGTTTTGTCCATTTGGGCTGGCCGGCTGGCTTATTGAAAAAATTAGCCTTAATAAAGTAAGCGTTGACTATGAAACCTGTATTGCCTGCGGCAAATGTGAAACAGCATGCCCGTCAACTGTAATGGGTGCAATCCTGCACCGGGATAAAAAGACAATACCCGATTGTTTTTCATGCTATGTGTGCAGAGACGTCTGCCCGACCGAATCGATTCGTTTTTCTACTCGAAAGAGGACGCTGCCGCCATCAGGTCATTTTGCTAAAAAGTAGCGTATGCACAACAAAACGTCTCGGAAGCAACAATCTCCTGGACCGGTTTTGCCAGAGGTAACAAGAAGGCTGCCACAAAGATGCTTGTCTTCGGACTGATCATCGGCGCCATGGCAGCACCGATATATACGAAGGTTTTCATGGGCGCGACCGTCGACGTGGATATGCTGCACATATGTTCAGGCAGATCTGTATATTTGTCTTTGTACCGCTGATTGCCGGTATCCTTACCCAGAACTACCTGGCAAACCCGGGAGATATCATCACGATACTGATTCCTCTGATAATTTTCTACCTACTATCCTACGTGTTGCTGACACTTGTCGGCAGGATATTTTTCCAGCATGCGGATGCCGTGGCCATGGTGTTCGGTGTGGTAATGCGTGATCTTTCAATAGCACTTGCCATTGTTATGACTGCTTTTAAAGAACAGGGATCGACAATTGCTCTGTTTATTGCACTGGCCTATGTTATCCAGATTCAGTCCGCCGCCTGGTATGTAAAACTTGTGCCGTTCTTGTTTGACAAAAAAACAGTGAAGGATGAGGAGCGCCTACACCCAGTAAAGCAGTAACCCCGCGGCAAGCCACGGGGAATTTACCCCAAGAGAGAGTAAAAAAGAAAATACACGAGAACATTTAACTATCTAAAATAATTTGATATTTAAGCAGAAACTAGTGATAATATATTATTTTAAAAACCATATTGTTGTTTTATCCAGTGAATTTTTTTAGAGAAGGTACATATGATCTTGACAAGATGTCATTACGAGTCTTGTCAAAGCATGACACCATCAATTATGAGTGAGCCGGAATATGATATGAGTGAATCCACAACGTTCCATTGTGAATCTTTTCAGAATCGCAATACGTACTATGATATCAATGAAAACGGATTGATTTATCGACCTGACAGTGACGAAAGCTTTGGCCTCGTTTGGAAGGATATTCAATATATTGAGGATCTTCCAGGTAAACGAGTTGTAATTTTCTTATATAATACACAGGAAGTTCCGATCAATTATTTAACCAGGGACTTTCCCGCTTTATTGAAAACGATCTGTTTAAGACTTTCTGAAATCCGAAAAGACAGCTTTTGTCCTCAGAAATTCACATTGGATTTAAAGTATTTGTTTCAGTTAAGGATTGTCGTTTGTCTGCTACTGCTGTCGCTCATTATCAGTCTTATGGTGAGCATGGTGTTATTTTTCACGTTTTTGGCTCTATGTATTCCTCTGGGAATATTTTTCCAACGTCACCCTTTCTCGCTGACAGTAGACAACCACAGCCTCACATTTCATTACATATTTAAAGAAACAGCTATCAATTATAATGACATACTGCGTATGGATTTTGAGGTGATAACCAATGACTATGGGGGGACACTCTGTATAGTGCTTGATCTGAAAAACAAAAAGAAAATCACAATCAGGAAGATCGAGGACATCATAATTTTTTTCATTTTAGTGCAGATAAAGCTAAATGAAAACAGCAAGATTTCTTAACCTTAATCGCTTACAATGTCTTCATCGGCCTTTGATATATTCGAACAGATATTCCCAGCCACTATCCCAACTACGAATCAAATCCAACTCCCGTTTCTCTGAATAGCTGTCGATGTTCATAATCGCCTCACCAATTTATTTTATTGGTTCATTTCTTTCTGCACTGTTCCATTCGCAACCGCTGTGCCAAGCTTTCGAGATCAACCGAAACTCAGCTTATTTATCGCATCTGATATCTTCAGTTTTAAATGTCGGTCACCAGTGTTTCATACGATTACCATTCGGTCTCCCACGCACACTGGGACCAACCACCTTCATCGTACTACTTCATTGTTCCCATTCCTGAGCTGTCGAATATTGCGCTTGTTGCACGCTACGACCTTCCGATAAGCCCAAAACCCTGACAACTTGTCGCGATTTAAGAACAACAGGTAGACTTGGAAAAGACGATTCTCTGGGAAGATTATCTGAGATACAAGAAATATTGTTAGACGTTCATTCCCAATGTCGTATTATTTCAATTTGTAATGCACAACCTAACTGAAATGAGCCCTGGAGGCGAATAGACATCTCAGAGGGGGAGTGCAACTGCGTGCTGAATATGTAACGCATGGAGAACATAGATGATTAGGTTGGGATTATGCTGCATTTTTCGTAATGAGCCTATACGCTTTCGCCAGACAACTGCAGCGGCACTGAAAAAGATACCCAGAAGAGAGCAGCTACAAAAGCTCTCCTCTATTTGTCTTGAGAACCTGCTGAGCTTAGAAAAAGCTCTGGAGTGGGTTACAGTGCATAACCTGGGAGCTTTCCGTGTACTCTCCCCACTTTTCCCAAGGCTCACCCATCCTGATGTTGGTTATCATCTCTATGAACTGCCGGATTACGAGACAATCATTTCACAGTGTGACACTATTCGTACTTACAGGCACAAGTCTGATATACGATTGAGCCTCCACCCTGATCAATTCAATGTCCTTTCATCCCCGCATTCAGACGTCGTGAAAAATACCATAAAAGAGTTAGAGTACCAGGGGACGCTGGCAGAACTCATTGGAGCGGATGTCATAAACATCCATGGAGGTGGGGTATATGGTAATAAGAATCAAGCTCTT
The DNA here is from genome assembly GCA_963675545.2 of Desulfocapsaceae bacterium. GTDB lineage: Bacteria > Desulfobacterota > Desulfobulbia > Desulfobulbales > Desulfocapsaceae > MADRE3. The sequence goes on along the minus strand of CAXXRX010000002.1, from coordinate 2,838,604 downwards.
ATAAGGTTGCGGGACCATTTTGCATCATTATCCCCAAGAGTTCAGAGTCGACTGACACTTGAAAATGACGACAGGTCATACTGCCCCGCCGATCTGATACCTGTTTGTGATGATATGGGAATTCCTATTGTGTATGATGTACACCACCATCGATGCTTACCTGACGGGCTGTCGATTCAAAAAGCCACTAACGAATGCTTAAGATCATGGAATAATTATGGTCGAGAACCATTTTTCCACATCTCTACACCTCTAAATGGTTATGACTCATCAAAGCCCCAACCCCATTCCGATTATATTGATATTAAAGATTTTCCGGAGGAGTGGCTAAATCTTGATGCTACAGTTGATGTTGAGGCTAAAGCAAAAGAGCTGGCTGTAATGCAACTTCAAAAAGATCTCAATCTGTTAACGTAAAATATCCACTGACGAGAAGAACTACCCCTTTGTCGCACCTCAACATTTTAAGATTGCTGCATCAAACATACGAAGGTGATTTATAGAAATCGAAACTCAATCCCACAACCATACGTAAACAGGTTTCAGGACATCGGGTAATCTTCGTAATTATCTCTGATCCGAATATGCAGGAGACTTGACAAAAGCAAGGCCTGTACACTTCGACTGCACTGTTTTCAGATACACTCGCCCGGTTTTCTGCGTATTCAACCAACGAATTTTATGGTACGTTTCCTTCAACTTACAGAACCAGCCGGATTGTTGGACTGGCGCACTGGAAAATTGAGCTATAATGTATTCCTGATAATCAGAAATATGTGTATCCAACAACTTCTTAAATACCTAGAAAGGATGTGACCCGATGGCTTTTGATTTTAATGCAGATGAAATTTTTGAAATGGCTGAGCAGATGGAGCGTAATGGTGCACATTTTTATCGCGACGCTGCCGAAAGCATAGCAGATGGTAAGAACAAGGAACTGTTGCTGCGCCTTGCCGACATGGAAGTCGAGCACGAAAAAACGTTTATGGAGATGCGAACATCCTTAACCGACCAAGACAAGCAAAACAGCGTTTTCGACCCTGAAGGTGAAACCGTTCAATACCTGAAGGCTCTGGTTGATACCCGGGTTTTCTTTAAAAAAGACATCGATACGACTTCAATGAGAGATATCCTCAAAGAAGCGCTGCTGGCTGAAAAAGACGCCATTGTATTTTACCTGGGTATGAAAGAACTGGTACCGGAAGCCCGTGGTAAAAGCCATCTTGAGCAGATCATCAAGGAAGAGATGGAGCACATCAAGTTGATCGGCAGGGAGCTGTCTGCAGCCGCATCGTAGAAAAGAGCCGGGAGAACCTGTCAGGAGCTGGGCTGGTCAATGGTATTCAAGGTTCAGTGAGGTACGAGACCGATCTTGAATCAATAGTCCTGCAGCATACCGTCCAGTTCAGCCATCGAGAAAACAGGACCGTCGCTGCAGACGCACACCTTGCCGATGGTGCAGCGGCCGCAATGACCGATTCCGCACTTCATCCTGTTTTCAAGTGACACAAATACCTGGGCCGGACTGTAGCCTTTCTCCCTGAGCGCCAACAAGGTGAACTTTATCATCAGAGGCGGCCCACAGACCAGAGCGCAGACAGTATCATCGGCTTCCGGCAGCTCCTGGGTTACTATCGAAGGAATAAGCCCGACATGATGTTTCCAGCTGCTGCTGCCGACGGTATCAACCGAGATGTGGGCGTCCACGCTGTCGTGTTCCACCCATGCTTCGAGCTCATTTTTATAAAGCAGCATGCCCGGGTTTCGAGCACCATAGAACAGATGAATGTCACCAAAATTTTTCCGGTGACCCGGATGAAGCATATACACGAGTGCTGAGCGCAACGTTGTAAACGCATATCCTCCACCGATAAGGGCGATATTTTTATACTGCAGATCCTGCCACGGAAACCCATTGCCCAGTGGCCCTCTTATTCCCAGCACGGACCCGCAGGGTAGTTCGTGCAGCTTACGGGTCACCTTTCCGATGCGGTTGACGGTAAAGAGCAGCTTGTTTCTCTCCGTCGGAGATGATGCGATCCCAAGCGGAATTTCACCTACGCCCGGAAGCCACAGCATGGCAAACTGACCTGGTATGAATACTCGTTCCTGAAAGAATCGGTCGGCCTCGTCTTCATGCTCGAAATGAAGTTCAAAGGATTTCATGTTTTTATCCGCCGTCTCATTTGTAACAGCATGAAGGACAACAGGATATTTTGTATATGGATTGTGCACGATTATCCTCCAACCTCTGCCATCAGCCTGGAGATTTCACGGATATCTATATTTACCGGGCAATACATTACACAGCGACCACAGCCAACACAGCCGACAATGCCGTCATAGCGATCGGGGAAGTAGCTCAGTTTGTGCATAAAGCGCTGACGTAACCGCTCTTTTCGCCCGGGGCGAGGGTTATGGCCCGAGGCGTGCAGTGTAAAGAGACCGAACATGCAGGAATCCCAGCACCGGGATTGAGTGGTGCATTCTCCGGAGCCTTCATCGATAATATCGAAGCAGGTGCAGGTCGGGCAGAGATAGGTGCAGATCCCGCAATTAATGCAGCGCTGTGCGGTCTCCTCCCACAGTTCAAGTTGGAACAGCTCGCTATCTCCAGATTCAGGCTTCACCAGTTCCGGCATACCAGACATTTTCTTTTCTGCATTTTCCGCGATAGCTGCAGCTGCAGCCAGAACCTCACCGGTGGCCTCTTCCATCAGGTCACGATCAACAAGTTTCTGAGAATTTGGTCGATCCTCAAAAAGCCTGACCAGCAGCTCGTCGCCGAGATCAGTGATAAGCGCATCCAGCCCGGTGGTGTTAAAAGCCCCCCCGCCCGTTGACGAGCAGAAGCAAGCAGCGCCCGGTTGATCACAGCCGTAGCCTACCATGATCGTAGTATTCAAACGGGTTTTGAAATAAACATCCTGGGCAGTAGTCTGGCTGCAGTTATCCGCCAGCAGACGCGCATTGATTTCAATTGCCCGGGCATCGCACGGCTTGACACCGAAAAGCAGCTGCTGAAAATGAGCGGCTGCCTGCTCCTGCTGAAGTTTCTCACCGGTGGTACCGTATTGAAGCATCACCTCACGCTGCGGCAGAAAAAAGGATTTGGCGGAAAGACGTGGATGCGAGCCAAAATCCAGCTCAAGATTTTCCTGGTAGGGAGCAAACAGGCTCATTCCTTCCTTACTGACGGGAACGTGCACTTCAAATTTATCAGCAAGCCGCTTCAGATAGGAAGACAAACGCTCCTTTTTAACGATAAAGCTGCTCATCTTTGCCTCCTGGAATGCTCGTGATACGATGGGCGAAATAATCCATCCGGAGCTTCGGCATCCAGTTCGAGACCGGGTACATAATGTGACTTTTCTTTAATATCTTGATTCAGCCTGGTCACCAGCTGACGAACGGAAATATTCATCGGGCAGGCGGTTTCACAAGCGCCGCACTCCGTGCAGCGGCCGGCGATGTGATGGGCTCTGAAGAAATGAAAATCGAGAACCCGGTCAATGGATGCCTGTGTTGAGAGCCAATGAGACTTTTCCACATCGACGAAACACTGAGTACAGTAGCAGAGTGGGCAGATATCCCGGCAGGCAAAGCACATCAGGCAATCCTTGAACTGGTTCTTGAGCACTTCTTCTCTGCTACCCGCGTCGCTGGACTCCATACCTGAGCTGTCGCTGCTGTCCGGAAATGTATGCGGCTTCGGGTTTTCAAGCAGTTCATCAGCCGCTAACGGTGCACGCTGGATACATTCCAGGCAGGACTGCCGATACGCATGAACACGATCGATGGTGACTTCACCATCGGGTGTGGTGATCTGTATCTGCTCAACGGCGCAGCTCACCTCGAGAACCCGCTCAGGTCCGCCTGCAGCTCTTCTTATTTTCTCCGGGTCCAGCATCCCGTCACAATCGATACCCAGAACATAAACCTGGCTGGACAAATCGAGACGACCTTCCTGGTGATGTACCACCAGACTGCGCCAGTCGCACCCTTTGACAATAACTGCGATGTTTTTCTCGCCGTTGAGAGGCACGAAATTTGCGAGGTTGGCAAGACAGAACTCATCCCAGCAGAGCTGTTCGGCTTCTTCAGAGCTCCTGGCCCAGAACGGCCTGTGGGCCATCGGCAACGTTCCCCGGCTGAAGCCGAGGATAGCATCGACCCGCTTTTCTTCCAGAAGCGCTTTAGCTCTGGCAATTAACTGATCCTGTAGTTCATTCATAACATCAATACGTAAGAAAACGATCGCGGACCAGGCGCCGCATGATGCCGGCAACATCAATACCCTGTGGACAGGTGAGGCTGCAGGTCTGACATTGTTTGCAGAGCATCAGAAACGGGCTGGTCGCCGCCCTTTGTGGATCCTCTCGCTGCAGGAAACGCAGCACTTTGCGAGGGGTATCAGTTGCAAGAAAAGCGACCTCGCAGTATGCTGAACAGTATCCGCACTGGACACAGGAAGCAGTTTCCTTCCCGGTTATAACCGGGTTTTCAGATACGCTGGAGCTTGATTCTTTCATAAAGCGATCCTACCCTGCTGCTTAAACCTTAAAAGGATTGGGACCCAGTTGTTTCAGATCCTCGATATAATCTTCAAGAATCTGGACAAAACGAGCACCTTCCTGAATTTCAATACTCTCGGAACGTACCCGCTCAGGCTCGATCATCATCGTCGTCAATTTTTCGCGAAGGTCACCGCTGCGCTTGAGCACCAGTTGATTTCCGTTGACATAATGACACTGGCCATCTTTGCAACCGGCAATCAATACGCCGTCGATTCCCAGGGCCAAGGCATCAGCAACCACTGCGTTGTTTACCGCGCCGGCACAGGGCACTTTCACATAGATGGCGTTAAGCGGCGGGTTAAGGCCTGAATCCACGGCGGCCCGGGCCGCAGGATAGGCGTCATTTTCGCATAAAAACGCAAGAATGAGCGGCTCTTCATAGTCGAGAAAAGAATTTTCCAGCACTTCGATCTGGGCAGCCAGCTGCTTGATCGTGAAATTGTTCAGCGATATGGCAGCGACCGGGCAGGTGCCCATGCAGTTACCACACTGGCGGCACTTGCCGAGGTCCGGTTCGGGAAAACCTTTCTCGTCATAGTGATAAACACCGAACGGGCACTCTTCCACACACCGTTTGCATTCGTCACACTTGGTTTTGTCAACCAGCGGAAAAGTTGGCTTGATCAAAATCGATCCGTCTAGAAAGTTCAGCGCCTTGAATGCTGCCCGGTGGGCGGAATCGATTGACTGTGAAACATTCATCGGCCCACGGGCACAGCCGCCGCTCACTATTCCGCTGCGCTGACTCTCCTCCGGGTAACATTGGTAATGACCGGTAAGAAAGTTGCTTTCATTGAGCGGTAATCCGGATACCTCTGCAAAGTCCTGGCCTGCTTGCGAGAGTTGCATCCCGCCGGCAAGTACCAGCAGGTCGAGATCCTGTTTGACCGGCTTACCCGAGAACGTATCCTCAGCAATGGCGGTGAGTTGACTGCCGTCGGACTCAGAACCGGTTATTTTCGGGAAGCCGCGCACGAACAGGATATCATCTTCCTCCTTGAGCGCCTGGTACATATCCTCTTCAAAACCGTTGCAGCGCATATCCTGGTAGAAGACGATACAGGTTACATCAGGCTGAATGCTTTTGAGCTGCTGAATCTGCTTGATCGTAGCGGAGCAGCAGACACTGGAGCAATAACTCAGATGGAGTTTATTTCGGCTGCCGACACACTGAACAAAACCCACCGTCTTCAGATTTTTGACCGGCGGTGCAGTCGGGTTGCCCAGGCCGCGCGACATACGGCTCAGCACCTGCTCCATCTCCAGGTTGCCGATAACATTGGGGTAAACGCCGTAACCGAAATAAGTGCTCATCTTGGATAGCGGATAAGGGTCCCAGCCGGTTGTCGCGACAACCGCACCAGCCCTCAAGCTCTGTTCGCTCGAAACCTGATCCAGGTCGATTGCTTTAGTGGGACAGATATCCCTGCATGCGCTGCACCCCTCGGGACAGACCTGGCGGTCTACCACATAGCTCTCCGGAAAGGCATAGGGAAGAGAAGGGTGGATCGCTTTGCGGGTTTCTCTTATGATTGAACCGATACCTTTTTCCTGCTGAAACGGCGGTTCATCCTGGACACTGTCGGTAAAAACCGGCAGATCTACGGGACACACCTCTGCACATCGGCCGCAGCCGTTGCAGCGGCTCTCATCCACGTAGCGCGGCTCGCTCTGCACCGTTACCGAAAAATTACCGGCAGCGCCTTCAATTCCCGTCGGCTTCGACAAGGTATGAAGGGTCAGTTTATCGGAATTACGCAGGGATTTCAGAACATACTCAAGTCCGCAGTGCGGATCGCACTGCAGGGGATAGAACCTTGAAAGCAAAGCGACCTTACCACCGACACCGCTCTGCTGCTCGACGAGGTGAACCGGTTTACCGCGCTCGAGAAAAGAGGCGGCCACATGGAGTCCGGCAATTCCCGCACCGACAACGACAGCAACATCAATGGCGGGAATTTCATGTGGTTCAAGCGGCTGGAGAAGTCTGGCTCGAGCAGCCGCCATCTTAATCAGGCTGAGGGCTTTTTGCTGCTGAACCTTCGCCCCATCGCCATTCCGGCCAATACCGTACAGCCCGATATCGCACCATTCATGCAGGTATGGATTCAGGTTGATACCCGCCAGCGTTTTCTTGAGACTCTCCTGCTGCCTGGAAGTAAAGCGCCCCGCCCAGACGATGCGATCAATTGTATCGGCTTCAATCTTTTCTCTGACACTGGTTAAAAAATCCTCTGAGAAGGGATCGGCGGCGACCTCACTGTGTTCGACTCCTTTGATTTTTGCGGACTTGTCAGCAAGGATCTGGAGGTCGATTACCGCGCCGATTTCTCCTCCGGGGTCGCAGAGGTACAAACCTGTTTTGGGGATTTTCTTTTCCATGGATCAATCGGTTCTCGTTTTGCAGCGAAATCGTTCTATCTTGCCGTTTATGTCGATACAGGTCCAGGTAATGGTATTTGTTCCCATCATTGGAATCAGCTTGGCACCGTGATATCCAAGCTGGAACGGCATCCTGGTTTCAATTGCGCCGACCGGACAGATTTTCGTACAGGACATGCAGTCCCAGCAGTCGCTGGTCTCCCGGCAATAAGCTTTACCGTTTTCACCGAGGGTCATCAGATTTCCCGGGCAAACCTGCTCACACAGCGGTTCATCCTGGGCTTTACAGCCATCGCATTTGCTGAAATCTACTTTTGGAGCCATATTATGTTCCTCCTTCGAGGTTTAACTTAATTGCTATCGCCGGGAACTATCTGTTCGTACGGCCGTGTAAATGTTTCGATCTCACCGCTTTCCTTATTGAGACGACTCTCGACGAAACAGTTGAACTCAGGATCTGTTTCCGGATAGTCACTGCGCGTCTGCCAGCCCTGCCAGCGGGTTTCTTTCCTCGACTTCAGGTGATGGCAAACGACCTCGGCCACATCGAGGCGGTCGACAACCTCATGCACGAGCATCAGATCGTGAAGGTCTCCGGCATACAGAAACTCGATCTGCTTTTTCAATATTTTCAGATGCTTGAGCGCATAGTCAAGACGCTCTTCATTGGTGCGGTAGAACTGGGATGTGCCGCCGGCATACTCATCCATGAGACGCTGCATGCGCTCTTCCATTTCACGGGCTGAAACACCGTCAAAATCTTTCCCCTTGAACAGGGCTGAAAAGACACGTTTTTTCTCCTGCTCAACCTGTTCGCTGTCGAGTTCGGGCAGCGTCAGCGCTTCGATATATTTCATTGCGCCTCTCGTTGCCAGTTTTCCTTCGGCTGCACACCCTCCAACGAACTTGTTTGGATTGCCGCCGGCAGTTTCCCCGGCCGCAAAGAGCCCGGGAACGGTCGTCATCCGTTCCATATCCACCCAGTAGCCGCTGCCGGTATGGCCTCCGACGATATATGGATCGGAGCCATAAATCTCGATCGGTTCCTTGGTAATATCCTGCCCCCGGCTGGCCAGGTAAAGCACAAAAGACGGCCGCTCGTTGAGATAGTCAACCTTCAGATCCTTGACTTCCCTGGCATCGAGATGGGTTGTGTCGGCATAAGTCGGGCCCCTTCCTTCCAGCCACTCCTCCATGGGTGCGTTTGCACGAATGTAGCGTGGAGCTTTGTCACCGCCCAGGTGGGCATAGCGCTCTTCAAGTATGCGTTCGCCTTTGGCGTTGATGATATTTGATTTGTAGCCGACAGAGATTGTATCTATGGGACCGCAGAAATCTTTGGAGCGGGTTGCAACCCAGCGCTGTTCCATGGATGTAAACTCAGCCCCTTGACGTATGCCCATGGCATACCCGGTTCCCACGTTGAAGGGACACATCCAGGTCTGGTGATGAGAGTCACTGGAGTCTGAAGTATATGATTTGTAGAGGCCGCAGGCACCGCCGGTTGCGACGATCGTAGCCTTGGCCTTGAAGATATAGAATTTACCGTCGCGCACACCAAACCCCATCGCCCCAACACACTGATTACCATCCATCAGGAGGCTGGTAGCAACAATTCGATTGTATACATCTGCACCGTATTCCATGGCCTTTTCAGCCATAATGGGCTTGAGCGCCTCACCATAAATAGAAATATCCCAGCCGCCACGATACTGGATCTGATCGTCCTCGTCCCTGACAATGGGAAGTCCCCAGCGTTCGAGATCGTCAACCGCCTCATTGAGCTCCCTGGCGTTGCTCAGGGCCAAATCCTCTCTGAGCGGACCACCACCGACCTGGTCACGGCACCAGCGAACAAGATCTTCAGGAGTTTTGCCTTCCGGAATATAGGTGTTGATTGCATCCATTCCAGCAGAGCAGGCACCGCTGCGACTGATGTGAGCCTTCTCCATGATCGTTACCTTCACATCGGGATTGAGCTTCTTAGCCTCAATTGCTGAAAAGCATCCGGCATTGCCGCCACCGATTATCAGAAGATCGGTTTCGATTATTTCAGTTACGATGTTTTCCAGGCTTTCAGGTAATTGTGTCGCCATAGGAATCTCCTTTGATGAATTATTAGGGAAGCAAAATAGTGCTGAGTATCCTGTGGTCTCCATTCTGCCATGGGCTCGCTTTCAAAACTATCGGCTGGGCGATAGAGCAAACGAAAATATCGCTCTTTGTGTACAGAAAAACCCGATTTAAGTTAAACATATGAAATCATAATATTTTTCAGGGATAAACCAGGAGGGAGAACTCCTTAACATATGGCAGGCAGACAATGCCAGTAGCGACGGGAAAGGGGAAAAAAACAGATCAATGTTTATTATAAACTTTAAGACTACGCACGTTGCTGAGTTTGTGGTAGGTAACATGAACATTTTCAAGGACGATGTTTGCTCACTTCCTGCACTTACACTTAATATAGGTAATTCGGTACACAATGAAAAATACGTGGCACCTGAGTGAACAAGGTTTTTTTTCAGATGTTTCAGAGACGACAAAATCAGCATTTTTTGCCGTTGCCAAGCGAACCATTCTTAAGAAGAATGAATTCATCTTTCATGAGGGTGACCCCAGCAATCACTGTTACTACCTGCAGAAAGGGGCAATACGAATATTCCATTTTACCGAACTGGGTAAGGAGCCGATCATATTTATCAGGAATGCCGGTGAATTGTTTGGGCTGGCTGAAATCATCGATTCAAAACCGCGTAAGTGCAACGCCCAGGCCATCACCAGCCTTGAGTTGTATACCGTCGGCAAGATGGATTTTGAGAACCTCCTTGAAGATCATTACCCGCTATCCCGAAAAGTGATGAGCGTGCTTGGCAGGCGCCTGCGTTACCTCGGTGAACAGATGGAAAATCTGATGATATGTGATGTTCACACCAGGGTATTAAAACTGATGCTCTACCTGATTCATCACAAATTTGAAGAATCCGATCCGGAGCAGCCGATAACGGTCCCCCTTAATTTATCCCAGTCGCAAATAGCCTCGATGACCGGATCATGCCAGCAGACTATCAGCACTATCTTCAAACAGCTCAACGAATCTGAGCTGATTAAGCTTGAAAAACGAAATCTTACCATCATGAACCCAGCAAAGGTAATGGAAATCATCTACCAGGAACCGTTTAAAATCTCCCAGATTATCTGTAATCACTGAAAAGTCACTCCAGCAGGAGATGAGATACCCTCCTCACTCCCGCACGTGCTCCTAAGAAAGATTCTGCTACAATCGTAAACTATCGTGCAGGCGATAGTCTTGTCTGGACAAAATTGCTAGAGATAGAGGCGTATGTATTGTTGATGGCTCTTGTGATCTTTTTTTCACAGAGCTTAAGTAACTGTATTTATCTAAATAACCACACCCATCAAGAGGAGGAAAATCATGCGCACGACATCGATGTCCATGCTCATAGCTGCTGTTATCGCAAGTTTCTTTATCGTTGTACCTGTATTTGCAGCGGACTATCCGAGTCGCCCTATCAAAATGCTCACCATGGTAAAACCGGGCGCCCAGATCGACCTGCTGGCTAGAAAGGTGGCAGAAGAGCTCAAAAATGAACTCGGCCAACCCGTTCTGGTTTCCAACAACCCCGGCGGATCTCACGGCAGTGTCATGGCTGCCGAACTCTCAAGAGCAAAACCAGATGGATACACCCTGGGCATCGGCGCTACGGCTGCCTATACCTATTCGCCCCATTATGTCAAAACAAATTACGCCTTCGATGATTTCACCTTCATTTCCAAATTAGGCCTGAACCAGAGCGGTATCGTCTGTCGTCCTGATCGGCCGTGGAAAACGCTCGGCGATGCATTTGCCTGGGCAAAAAAGGAAGGCACAGGCCTTACGTACATGTTTCAGGGATCGGATGACCGTGATGTTATGACGCGCATTGCTGCTCAGGAAGGTGTTAAGCTTTCTTTCATGCCGAGTCAGGGCGGCCCCTCGATTATCTCAGCAGTTATGGGTGGACATGCCGACCTGGGCCATTTAGGCGCAATCCTCTTTGGCTATGTACCGGAGAAATTAACCCTGCTTGCCGCAACGACCCCGACACGGCTGGTGGCCCCACCGCAACTCAAGGACTTTCCAGATGTTCCGACACTGCAGGAGCAGGGCTGGGATGAGTCTGTTGAAATGTTTATCGCTTTAATTGCACCGGATGGACTTCCGGAAGCCACAATGACCCGCCTGGAAGAAGCGCTCGCAAAACTGGCTGATGATAAAGATTTCCGTGAATTTGTAGCGGTAAAGCTTAAAATGGGTCCGGTTACCTACGGGCGTGAATACGCCGAAACATATATGGAGAAAGCCTATAAGCGCTTTGGTGCTCAAGCAGAAACAATGAAAAAGAAGTAGTTTACAAGCACAATACCCGGACTCAAAATGCTACAGTTGAATACGTGCTTACCGAACCTGCGTTTTTTAGTCAGCCTGAAAGACGCAGGTGATTTTCACGAAACAGTTTTCAGCAATCCGAATTCAAATCTTTACAACGCAAAACTCATAGGAGATCATCATGACTGAACTGCAGAGAGATAACCTACTGTTCAGTGGAATCGTCATTTCCTGTGTTATATTTCTTATCTGGGTTATCCCGAATTATACGCCTGCCTATCCCGGCTATGGTGTTCCCGGGTCGCTGGTTCCCAATTTAACGGTCTCAACAATTCTCATTCTTTCGCTATTGGTTCTTTCGTCCAACCTCGCCGCCTCCTATCGAGCCAGGCGGGATCGTAAGGAACAGCATCACGACAGAGGTTCAGTCGACCGGATTCACCTGGGTCATCTCCTGTTTTTTATGATCCCAAGTTTTTTGCTGATGCCGACTATGAAAAAGTTGGGATTTCTGCCGTACGACCTGGGGTTCATTGTACCGGGGATTCTCTTCATGTTTATTATGCAGTGGCTGTGCGGACAGAGAAAACCTGTCCCCCTGACCCTGGTGGCAATCATTCCAGTCGGCACCGTTTATGCCGCCATTCGCTTCGGTCTCGGTGTCCCGATGCCTTAAAGCAATAGAACAAAAGGTGAAACTTCATGTTTGAAGTAATCATTGCGGGATTCATTGATTCTCTTCAGTTCTCCAATTTACTGTTTGTTTTTGTCGGGGTAACTGCAGGCATGATGGCCGGCGCCATACCGGGCGTTAATGGGCCGATGGCCATTGCACTCTGTATTCCACTTTCATATTACATGTCGCCGATGGCGGCCATCGGCTTTCTGGTCGGATTGAACAAAGGGGCATTTTTCGGCGGTGCCATATCGGGTGTTCTGCTCAATACACCGGGCACTCCGGAGGCTGCAGCGACAACCTGGGACGGCTACCCGCTGTCACAGCAGGGGAAGGGCGAAAAGGCCCTGCGCATGGCCCTTTACAGCTCTGTTTCCGGCGATGCGTTTTCAACCCTGGTCCTCATCCTGGTAGCAGCGCCGCTGGCAGCGGTAGCGCTTTATATGGGGCCTCCTGAAATCTTTTCCCTGATCTGCCTGGCAATGACTATTATCGCCGGGCTGGGGACGACATCGCTTATCCGCGGTCTGATGGCAGCTGTCTTCGGCATACTTATCGGCACTGTGGGTATGGAACCGGTTTCAGCGCTACCGCGGCTGACCTTCGATGTTTACCAGCTCGAGCGGGGTATTTCACTTATTCCCATCGGAATCGGCATGCTTGCCTTTTCGGAGATTATTGCTCAGTTGGAACGACGGCTCAGGCATGGCGATGTTGACTGCACCATCACCTTCTCTGACAAAAAAGAGGATCGTTTTATATCGTGGCGGGAGTATTGCAATAGTTTTCGAACGATCATTCGCTCAGCAGTTTCCGGTACCGTCGTTGGGGCCCTGCCCGGTCTCGGTGCACCCGTTGCTTCCTTTTTCGCCTACGACCAGGCCAAAAAAAGATCCAAGAATCCGGATGAATTCGGCACGGGCAAACTCGAAGGTATTGCCGCCTCGGAAGCTGCCAACAGTGCCGTCGTTGGTGCCAGTTTAATACCGCTGTTTACTCTGGGAATCCCCGGAAATGTTGCTGCTGCGATGTTAATCGGCGCGTTCGTGATTCACGGCATGATCCCCGGACCACTGATGTTCGAGGAAAACGCTCAGTTTATCTATTCTATCTATGGCAGTCTCATTATCGCCAATCTCTTTCTACTCGGTGTCGGCCGTGTCGGCTTGAAAACCTTTTGCAAACTGGTACAGACACCGGCAGTGATTCTCTACCCGATAATCACCTTTACCTGTCTGATGGGATCATACCTGGCGGAATATTCGATTTTCGACGTTGGCCTGATGCTCTTTTTCGCCTTTCTGGCCTATTTTATGAGAAAGTTCAAATTCTCTCACATCTGTTTTATCATCGGTTTTATTCTCGCTCCGATCTGGGAGACGTCGCTTCAGCAGTTAATCATATCTTCTGAGCAGAACCCCTATATGATATTTACCCGTCCCGTGGCAATTGTCCTGCTGATCATTACCGGTTTCGTCATCGTAAGGACCGGAATCACAGCCATGAGGAAAAACAAATAGCTGCCTTATACATGATAAGAGAGATAACATGATGAGTTCTTATCTCACCTGGCCTGAGGAAAATGCCGGCAACAGCAGCGACTTTTTCCGTTGGTGTCATCCCGGCTCAAACCTCTGTCTTGACTTCCACGGCGATCCGGTCAAAGCGCAACTTGTCGTGTTCTCCGATGGCAATCACCACATGGCACTTCAGGAATGCCTTCACTCTTTTTCAAACAATTATGATGATTTATCACATATTTTCTATGCAACGACACCGCCGGGCCCGATTGTCAACATGCTCAAGACGGGAGGCTTGCAACTCGGTAACCTGCTAATCAACTTGCTACCGGATATTTTTATAAGCCCACCCGAAATACTCGATGGGCTTATTGAAAGCGGATTCATGTCAACGCATAGCCCTTTTGTGCAGAATCGAGGCAATGTTCTCCTGGTAAAGAAGAACAATCCGAAAAATGTTACTGTTCCAGCGGATATCATGGACCAGGACATCAAATTGTTTATCTCTCACCCTGAAAGGGAGAAAGCCAGTTATACAGCCTACTATGATACGTTGAAAGCACTGTTACCAGACCAGGGGGAGAACTCCGATTTTTTGAAAAAAAAGATATCGCAAGGAAAGGTACTATTTGGTGAGTATATTCATCACCGTGAAGCTCCACAGGCTGTTGCCGATGGTTCTGCTGATGTTGCTCCTGTCTTTTACCACCTTGCGCTTCGCTACACGCGAATATTCCCCGATTATTTCGACATTGTTCCACTGGGCGGCAGTGCTGAAGATCCCGCCCCATTGCCAGGAAATATTGTGGGAACGACATCAGCAGGGCTTATTGGTGACGGAGGCATCTGGGGAAGCAGATTATTGGAATATTTCGCCTCAGATGAAGTCATGAAGATCTACGAACGTCATGGTCTTCGCTCAGTTTTGAACGTTTGAAACGTTTTTCTCTTAAAGGTCATTTACCCGGAAGAAAGGAAATGCTATGCCTCTAAACAAAAGACTTCGTGAAATCATGGTCCCCATCTCCGAATATGCTACCACGAACGAGGACAGTCCTCTTAAAGAGGCAGTGCTCAAGCTCCGGAAACTCTATTGCGATGCTGAAACCGGGAAATGTACCGAGGCCGGTCACCGAACCTGCCTTGTACTCGACAACGATTTCAATCTGGTTGGTATTTTAGACACCCAGTCCATCCTGAAGACATTGATCCCGGAAATGAGCAGCAGTATCAGTGAAAAGTTATCGTCTCTTGAAATCTCGGTAGCTTTGTCTGAAGGAAAGACAGCAGATAGACAGGAGATTACTGCCAACCTTGCCGAGCGCGTACTGCTCCATGGAGAAAAGCGAGTTGGGGATATGATGTTAAAGGTCCGTGGTAAAGGGCTCCAGGCAGATGATTTTCTCGTTCAGGGTCTCAAAACCATGCATCGCCTCAAAGTAACGGTCATGCCGGTTTACCAAAAAGATGTTCTTGTCGGCGTACTTCGAGACTCGGATTTGTTTCTTACCGTTACAAATATCCTTGATCAATAAACAACTGGCCCATAGACTTCATGCATGACCAACTCACTTACGGCAAATCCTTGAGATTACGTAATGTGAATGACGATTTCAATCATGAACCTCTAGCAATTGAGTGTGATTTTCCATTGCCACCACAACGCATGATACGAACACTTACCCCCAAAAAAATATTTTTACATGGCTGAAGATTGGTCGTAATCAAATTTTATTATGATCAATCACTAGTGTCCGGACAATAACCGAATAATTTTAGATGGTTAAAACAACAGTATCGTTGCTTTTGTAATCTCGTTCTATAACTGAGACGGCAATCCAGATCTGAGACTTCACCGCGTTTTCCTATGTCCCAAAAAAGTTCTTTATTCTGAGGTGTTGTTTGATCTACTTGAAAAACAACTCCACCTGCCGGCAGTTGTGATTAACCTTAACTTAGGCGGTACGCCAACAAATATTGGTTTAATATTAAGAGAATACTCAGTATGTGAGTTATAGTGGTTTTGCTACTTTACTAACTGTTTACTTTATTCCTCAAAATGCCTGAAGGCTTAAAGGTTACAACTCTTCTGGCCTTAAGGATAAGCTTTTCACCAGTCTGAGGGTTGCGTCCTTTTCGTGGCCTTTTGTCTTTAACATTAAATTTTCCAAAGCCACTTACTAATAAGTCGGAACCACCAATAAGAGAATCCTTCGAAATACGAAGAAAAGCTTCTACTGCTTCAGCAGCCTGTTTTTGTGTTAATAAATTGTGTTGTTTATAAACCTGCTGAGTCAGGCCTGCCCGAGTCAGTGTCATATATTCCTCCTTGAGAAACTGTTGATTTTACACATGCTACTATGTGATATATTAAAAACAAAAAGATGTCAAATCAAGAAATGTTGAGAAAATCAGATTTTGGAAGTGGCAATATTAACCGCGGTTAGACTATGCTTTATCCTGAATGTATGATATCTACCTGCCACCTGACGGTTTGTGTATTTGCTATTTAGAATAAAATCAAAAGACCTAAACCTATTTGTTCATAGCTTGTTGCCTAATTATGTCATTTAGTATCATCAAAATAATTGCTGTTTTTCTTGCAACTGCCTTTTTCACTCTTCAGTCAAGCAATGCAGCAGAAATTGACAGTGTCACCCCGCGCAGGATTCACCTAAATGACAGCCTTCAGGCCATCAACGCAATATTCAACCAGCGAATAATGGAGGGAATAGCAAAAGCCAATGGCAGAAGAGATGATATCGAGGATTTGACGGCGGAAGAATTCTGTGATGAAGAAATCCTCTACACGGAACTGAGAAAGGCAATTTTCCTGTCATTTACCGCTTCTTGGGGCTTAAAGGGCTACAGTCTGGACAAACAGCTTCGAGAGTTGCTCGCTGACCGAAGTTATTCTTTGTCACTGAATGACTCGATCTATCGTGATATCAATTATATTGAAGGGTTTTCTCTGAATATTAAGGAATTGAGCGATGTGGTAAGAGTCAGTGGCCATCTCGTCGGACTCGATAAACTTGGCCATTTCTTTGCAGAAGGCTGGCAATATTTTGAACTTATCCGAGAGGAAGGTAATAATATTGAACAGGGCCTCCAGTGGGGAAAGGAGCAGGAGGGTGGGAAATATGGATATACCACAACAGGAATTTTTTCCTTTGCCGATCTTGTGGCAAATTTTAATGGTTTGCGATTCTGGAAGAACGTACTCGGGAAAAACAACGACCCATTGCTTGGTTTTTGGGCCAACCTGCTTGATAGTCCATATGTGACCTGCGATATTCAAGTTTTTGCTTCGTTCAAGCATATGAAAATTGTGAAGGCCTGGGAGCACAAAAAGAAATTCGATCTGTCTGTGTACCTAGACGGTGTGTGGGACGAAGGGAATAACTGTAACAGCTATGCCGACCCTTTGATCGAAGAAAAAGTGTCATTACGAATAGGGGAAGTCGATTCGCAATTCAATTGTCCTTTCATTCCGCAGATCTGCCTGGAAGCCCGGGAAAAATACGGTAAGTATGCAAAACAGATTCTCCACCCTTACTGTCTGGTTGTGCCAGAAAAATAAGCCTATGAATGGGTGATGAAAAAGCGGTGCAGAAAAGATCAGCAACAGTAGTACTGTGAATACTGAGATAAACCTTAGTTCCTGTGTATCCCTTTAGTTTTCGCTCAGCAAGACACTTTGACCTTAAGAAAAATGAAGCGCATTCAGCCAACAATTGGGGGAAAAAGAAGGGGTAACGTCAGGTGCTCACATGTTGAAAGGAATATTGTTTTTTAAGTTCGTCCGGATGAAGCGTACTTCTCGTTAACGCATAGTGTCAAGGGCTTGTGAGCGAAGTAAAGAAGTAAAAAGCTCTTTGTTATAAAATTTTATCACTCAAAAGATCTTCTATTTTCCCCTTCCCTCCCTTTTAAAAAGGGAGGGGGAAGAAATCGTAATTTAAAAATTTGTCGATCTTAAAATGTTGGGTGAAATTTTAAATTTACTCTGTTGAACTTCAACAATTCAGGGCATCAGAGCAAAAAGTACGCTTAAACCGGAAGAACCATAAAGTCTGCACCAGCATCAGCTTGATTAGTGGCAACCTCTTGTATAAAACCTGCATCGCCAGATTCAATCGCTATTCTGATCACCTTGCGGCTGGCGTTAATGAGTTCTCCAATGATGATCATTATGCATTCCGGGATTAAGTTACGTTAAGAAGTTCGCGGGTTAATTTTACTGCACCAGCTGCATCTTCCGAGTAGCCGTCTGCACCAATTTGGTCAGCATACTTTTGGTTAACTGGTGCGCCACCCACTATTATAGGCAGTTTATCTCTCAAACCTGCTTCACTGATAGTTTGAATAACAACTTTCATCTCCGACATTGTTGTGGTTAGTAATGCTGACAAGGCCAGAATATCAGGCTCCATCTCTTGAACCTTTTCCAAAATCGTCTGTTCGTTAATATTTATACCCAAATCAATTACTTCAAACCCCCCACCCTCAAGCATTAAGGAGACGATATTCTTACCAATATCGTGCAAATCACCTTTGACTGTAGCTATCATTACCGTTCCACGTGGTTTGCTCGCTTCGCCCTGTATAAATGGTTGAAGCATGCTTACCCCTTCTTTCATGATGATAGCAGAGACAAGCATTTCTGGAACAAATATCTCACTTGAGGAAAACCTCGTACCAACATCATCCATTGCAGAAATCATTGAATCATTAATGATTTTATCTGGAGTAATGCCGGAATCTAAAGCGTTCTGCACCAAGACTTCAATTACCCCCCGCTCTTGAGTTGCGATAGCTCTATAAATTTTTTCCAGAGGGCCCCCTCCCAAATCGCCAACATCAATATCTGTTGATAACCCAGCAGAAGACTCTCCAGTACCTTTTCGTTGCTGATCAATATCGTAGGAAGGTTTTCCAAAACCAGCTATTTTATAATCTCCGTATTCAAGTAATGCTTCCCCCATTGCCTTGACATTTGCCGGCTTCACATAATTTGGAAGTGAATTGGCACTAGCCAAAATGTAATGTCCTCCAGGAGCCAGGGCTTGTATCTTTTCCTTTACTTCAATTTTTGTTTCTTCGGCTGACCCATCAGTAAGTGTGTAGTGTAAATCTATGTTTCCCACAATTGTTACCCGGTCACCGTATTTTCTTTTTACTTCAATTATATCCATTGGACCCGGTTCCATGTTCGCGATGCCGGCAACCCCCAAAGAAATAATGTCTTCCATTATTGGCATAATATTGCCGTCACTGTGATAGATGATCGGTAACTTGATTTCATCAAAGACATTTTTCATCACTGGAACACAAAATTCTCTAAAGTGTTTCGGTGATATCATGGGAGCTGCCCCAAAACCAATATCATCAGGTATGAAAAAAAGATCGAAGAGCAGTTCTTGAACATTTTCTACAACACGCTTTGTCCAATTACTGAAACGCCACATTATTTCCATTACTAGATCAGGGTCAGTCATGATAGACATACAGAAATGATCAATCCCCATAGATAGATACGTATTGCTCGGGCCACTCCTAACCGTAATAATTGCAGCCGAATCATTTTTGTGATGTTTTAAAAACTCCTCGGCAGGGCGATATAGATTTTCATCATCAGGGTCTGGTAGATTATCAAGTAATTTCAGATCATTTTTGGTCTTGAGTAATCCTTCCGTAATGTTGTCATGACCACCAAGTTTTTCTGTCTTAGCATATCTGGGTGGAGCTAGATCATAACTGATATTGTCTATAGGAATAACATTGCGCAGATCAGGCGACACTCTGATCATGCCAGGAACATCTATCTTTTGAGAGTAGGTACATTTGATATCGAAATCATCATGACCTAACAATCCTGCCATCACTTCATTTGAAACAAAATTCTCAATCCAGGGTAACCTGTCCGGCAGATTTCCATTGAGTACTGCCAATACTCGTTCACGTGAGTTCATTTCTCTATTCTCCAATCAAAAACGTTTATCCATAAATGAATGCACCGGGAGCCAACACAATCCAAGGCACAAAAAGTGTTAATAATATTACAAATATCAAGACAAGATAAAATGGTATCAACTCTCTAAGCAATCTAACTGCCGGCACGCCTGAAATGGTGGAGACTAGGTATAGATTAATACCGACTGGAGGGGTCAAAGTACCAAGAAGCAAAGCCAGAGTAACAACCACAAAAAAATGGACTAAATCGTAACCTGCTTCACTAACCAATGGTAACAATACCGGCACGACTAACATTAAAGCAGGCGTTGTACTGAGAAAACAGCCAATTATGAATAATCCGAGTGTAATAATGACCATGATAACTGTTGGATCATTACTCAGGCCCATAAGAAATTGAATAACGTGCTGAGGAATTTGTTCTCTCGTTAGAATAAAACTGTAGAATTTGGCCAATGCTATTATGAACATTATCACCCCAGTAGTTTTTGTAACTTCTAAGGCAATTTCGGGTAAACGCCGCAATGATATAGCTCTATACACGAGCCAACCCAGTAAAAAAGAATAAACAACAGCAACACCAGCAGCTTCAATTGGTGTAAAAATACCAGTGAAAATACCGCCTAATATTATGACAATTGTAAATAGTCCCAATATTGAGTCTTTAAATGCAACCCACAGTTCTTTACGAGTCGCCTTTTGATGAGTTGGATAACTTCTTTTATAGGAAATGATGTAAACAACAACCATCAAGAACACACCAAAAAGTATTCCGGGAATCATTCCGCCTATAAACATTCTCCCGACACTGGTTGATGCTAAAGCGGCGCAAAGAATCATTGGAACTGAGGGTGGAATGATAGGCCCGATCACAGCGGAACTTACGGTAACTGCAGCAGAAAATTCTGTATCATATCCATCTTGTTCCATAGCAGGGATCATTACAGAACCAACTCCAGCGGTATCAGCAACAGCCTCACCAGACATGCCTGCAAAAAGCATGGATGACAATACATTTACTAAGGCCAAGCCACCACGCCAATGTCCAACAACAGCATTACAGAGACGTATGATCCTATGGCTCATTCCCGCCTCGTTCATGATGGCGCCAGCAAACAAATATAATGGAATGGCAATTAATACATAAATCATCGCCCCTTCTGTCATAAACTGAGGAATGAGCATCAAAGGTATGTCTTGCCATATCAAATACCCACCGCCGATAATTAGCATCGCAAAAGCAACAGGTAAACCAATGAGCATTATTCCAAATAAACCGGCTATTAAATACGTTATCATGTCAGAAGCCTCTCATGCTCTACCTGTATTGTTGTTAACTTCACTTGTTTTAAACCAATCCTCATATATTCGCCTGGTAATCAAAAGAATCATAAACACAATCCCAACAGGCATCACAATATAAACCCAGAAGTAACTGAACAAGAGGATATCAGTTTGCTGACTTTTGCTGTAAATGCTTATATTCACACCGAAATATATAACAATGAACAATATGGCGATTATGAATATATCGGATATTAGATGGTATATTTTGAGAGCCTGGGTGCTCCAACGCTTAAGAATATTTTCAGCTATTTCAACACTTATATGTGATCTTGATTCTGCTGCCAAGGCAGCACCGAAATAAGTAAGCGCCAGAAGTGCCAGCATAATAACTTCATCCGACCATATCAGTGGAGAATTAAAAAGATATCTGAACAGAACTTTTGCAAATACGATGACCGTCAGGCCAAGCAGTAGTGCTAAACAGATCCATCGAACAATAGTTGACGTTAGATTAAACAACCTTTCCATGGCAACCATCCTGGATATTTCTAGTTTAATAAGCCCGGTTGAATTGAGAGCAACCGGGCTTTAGCAAAATTCACTTAACAGCCTGAATTTTATTATATATTTCTTCAGTACCAGGCCAATTTTCAGCAATTGAATCAATATTGTTTTTTAGTGCAGATTGAAGTTGAGCAACATCTGTCTTAACAAGCTCCATTCCAGAATCTCCAAGCTTTTTAAGATAGCCAGCCTCCAGATCCTTAACCAACTCATTGTTAAAAACCCCTGCCTCATCAGCAGCTTCTTGCAATGCTTTTTGATGCTCAGGGGAAAGTGATTCCCACAAACGCTTATTAGTTGCGAGAAATTGAGTACCATAGGTGTGATAGGTAAGGTTCAAGTATTTTGCTACTTCAAAAATTGAATAATCATAAAAATAATCGATTGGTAACTCAGCACCATCAGCTACGCCTTGCTGAAGGGCAACGTACATTTCATTGAGCGGTATTTTAACGGGACTAGCGCCAAGGGCTTTGAATCCAGCTATTGGAGGTAATACCCCAGCCCTCACTTTATATCCTTTCAGATCCTCAAGGTTCTTAATCGCTTTGCTACCGCCGACATGTCTAACCATCCGATCCCAATCCTGAGCTAGCAGCACGATACCCTCTTTTTCAAATATTCCTTTTTTGAGTTCTGCTCCGATAGAACCTCTGAGGACTTTATGAATATGTTCTTGAGAGCGAAAAACATATGGTACTTGCATCATTAGGTAGTTAGAGTCAATATAGCCGAGTCCAGCCAAACCCAGGGTGGAAAAATCCTGCGCCCCCATTTTGGTATTCTCAACCATCTGCCTATTTTTCCCCAACTGATTTGATGGGAAAATCTGGATTTCGATTTCACCGTTAGTTTTTTCTTTAACAAGCTCCGCAAATTTTTCAGCGGCTTTTCCAGTTGGCTGATCAGCTTTGGCATTATGGCCATATTTCAAAACACGCTTAGCGTTTACCACATCTGGCATAGTAAACGAACACACAAGCACCATACAAAAAACGATAGAAATGATTGACTTTGCCTTCATTTGCTCCTCCTTTAATCATGGTTAATATTAAGATGTTTTACTATTCAAACATCCTTGTTCTATATGTTTCAAAAGGCTTATATCTTTCAATTTTATCGATTGCTTGTGTTACATAATGTCCTATTATTGATATCTTAATTCATTTGATCATTGCAGTTGAACTTCTCTCCACAATGCCTTGTGGTGGCAGTAATTGCTTCTCCTCTACACTCTCTCCTAAAAGCATTTTGATCAAAACATTTGCGCCTTGATATCCCATTTCATATAAAGGCATTTTTACTACTGTTAGGGGAGGAATTAGAACCTCTGCCAATGGCGCATCATGATATCCCACAATGGAAATATCATCTGGAATTCTGAGTCCTGCTTGATGAATTGCGGAGATTGCTCCAACACATGTCATTAAATTTGTGACAAATACGGCTGTTATATTGTTGCTTCGGGCAAGCAGTCGGGCCATGCTCGCCTGACCGCTCTTATAAGAAAACCAATTTGTTTCCTCGACTAAACTGGCATCATAATCCAAATCGTGATGATCAAGCTCCTGACGATATCCTTGGAAACGCCTAAGAGAAGTCTCTATCATCAGGGGACCGCTTAAGCATCCAATATGTTTGTGCCCTAACTCCACGAGATGATCAACCGCCACACGCGCTCCCATAACATCATCGACGGCAAGATATTTTGCATTGGAATCAGTACGCCGGTTTATAAGAATAAAATTACTCTCTTGCTCAATCAAATCATCTATTACAGAATCTTCAACAAGTGTTGTCGCCATTAAAAGGCCATCTACCTGTCCGTTATTAAGTGAGTCTAGATAACGGCGCTCTTTTACGGAACGCTCATCAAGATGACTGACAAAGAGTGAGTACCCTTTTTGCCTGCATGCATCCTCAGCGCCACTAATAATTTCAGGAAAGACAGGACTAGAGATTGTAGGAACATACATATTTAGAGAAAACGTTTTCCTAGTCCTCAAACTTCTGGCAGAAGAGTTTGGGTGGTAATTCAACTCAGAAGCAATGCGTTTCACACGCGCGATTGTTTCTTTTTTTGCACGCATATTCAGGCTATTAGACAATATCCTGGAAACAGTAGACGGATTAACGCCTGCTTTTTGGGCAACATCCTTTATGGAGACATTTTTGCGCAAACGATTGCTCATAAATTCTTACTACACTCCTTAGCAAGGAATGTCAATTAATATTCCTTATTCCTTAATGTTATTTACAGGAAATGGGGGTTCGCTTGTAATGGGGCTTTTTTGTCCTTGTTGTAATGATGTGTCAGGGTAATGCTTGTCGTTTGAGGAATGCCGGCAAGTACAGCTTTTTCATGGCTCCAGTCTAACTGGTATACTTCTCCGGGAGCAAAACGTAACGGGATATAACACTGATCAGGTTCGCGACCTCTTGCTTCACGCCATTTCTTCACATATCGTTAAACACTGTCGTAGGCTCCAGGATAGCCCTCAGCTTGCAGGATCTCCCACAGTCTTCTGGCGGTCACTCGGCGACGCTTCGGTCGTTTTAAATTTTCTTCCAGAAGTTCTTCGAGTCGGTCTGTATGGTCACCGAGCTTTGGGTATTTTGGCTCTCTCGCTAATAACAGTGTTCGGTCTCTTTGCTACGGATAACTTTACGAACAGTATTGCGAGATATGTTCAAATCCCTTGATATCTGCTTGATCTTCCGACCCTCTACAAAATGAAATTGGCTTAACTGGGGCTTCACTTTATTGTTGCAAGATCACCTGTCTTTTTCTCGAAATAATAGAGACCTTAATGAGCTAATTGAACTAAAGCCAATGGCTCTGTACAAAAAAATGCGTCTACTCTCCTCCTATCCCTCCTCATATTTTCCTTTACCCCTTTTTACCTGCAATAATTGCTCCTTCATGTAAATAGGAAATGTTTAATGATTTTAATGGGTATTTATATACTTCATTGTGGTATTAGCTATGAACGTTCGCTATTCCGGAATCTTTTTACAATTTTCCGGAACAATTTGACTTGTGTGGAGGGACGGTACTCAATGACATCGTATACAGCTATCGCCAATTCGGACGGAACCTACACGGTTAGAATGAATCCCGAGGGGAAGGGTGAAAATGCAATTCCGACGATGAAAAAGCCTGTCTACGCCATCATGCGCGTATACCAACCAAAAGGAACCATCGTTTTTCCTCCCCTCAATACTGTGCGCAACTAATAGGAGACAATTACCGGTTTCAGCGGACGGCGCTTCGCCCCACCGCTAAACTGGAACGTTAGCTGGCTTCAATTAACAACCAAGAGGAGAATTTCAATGAAACGATCAGGATTACTACTATTCTGGGTGTGCGCTGTCCTGTTGTCATCGCTCACCGCACAAGCTCAGTCGAACAAACCAAACATTTTGGTTATCTGGGGCGATGATATCGGCTATTCGAATCTCAGTGCCTACAATCAAGGCATGATGGGATATAGAACGCCCAATATCGATCGAATAGCGAAGGAGGGCGCCTTATTCACCGATGCCTATGCGCAACAGTCCTGCACCGCGGGACGCTCGGCGTTCATCACGGGCCAGAGTCCTCTCCGCACGGGCTTGCTCAAGGTCGGCCTGCCTGGCGCAAGGCAGGGTCTCTTTAAAGAAGACCCAACCATCGCAGAGTTGCTCAAGCCTCACGGCTATGCCACGGCGCAGATCGGCAAGAACCACCTCGGCG
This sequence comes from Desulfocapsaceae bacterium, assembly GCA_963675545.2. Taxonomy (GTDB): domain Bacteria; phylum Desulfobacterota; class Desulfobulbia; order Desulfobulbales; family Desulfocapsaceae; genus MADRE3. Next base: position 2,813,496 of record CAXXRX010000002.1, on the reverse strand, counting down.
ACAGGAATGAGTTCCTGCCGACGGTTCACGGGTTCGACGAGTTCTACGGCAATCTCTATCACTTAAATGCGGAGGAAGAACCGGAGGATCCGGACTATCCAAAGAACCCTGAATTTGCCGCGAAGTTTGGCGTGCGCAGCGTTCTCGATTGCAAGGCGAGCAATAAGGACGACCCGACAACAGATCCACGTTTTGGAAGAATGGGCAAGCAGGTCTGTAAGGACACCGGTCCTCTCACCAAGAAACGCATGGAAACGGTTGAGGAAGAATTGCTGGAGCGCTCACTTGATTTTATTGATCGCACGGTCAAGAACGGCAAACCATTTCTACTCTGGCACAACACTACGCGTATGCACAACTGGACGCGTCTGAACGAGAAATACGCAAACAAGACAGGACTTGGCCTCTATCCGGACGGAATGATGGAACTGGACCACATCGTTGGCGAACTACTCAAGAAACTTGATACCCTCGGCATAGCCGACAACACTATAGTCATATTCAGCAGTGACTGGCCCACAGTCCCTCGATCGTGACCTTCACACTCTTGAAGGGATTATGAAAGGAATTTCCATTGATAACAAAATCAATTCGCAAGAAATAGAAGCTCTACTCGGTTGGTGTTCTGCTCATGAGGCTGTCAAAAAGAAAAGCCCTTTTAATGAATTAATTCCTGCGATTAAAAAAGCGGCTATTGATGGTGTTATTGATGAGATAGAGAAAGAAGACCTTTTGTGGTTGTGTCATCAGTACATTAGCCCAAACAGATATTTCGATCAGGTCACTTCCGACATGCAGAGATTACAAGGTGTATTAGCAGGTATCGCTGCGGACGGGAAAATAACAGAGGTGGAGTTGATTAATTTAAGGTCGTGGTTGGAGGACTTTGAACACTTGAGAACAATATGGCCTTTTGACGAAATTGATGCATTGATTCTCGATATCATGAGCGATGGGATAATTGACGAAAAAGAACATGATTTATTACTAGGGTTTTGTGATCAATTTCTGACAAAGGATAACAGCGTGTTAATGGCGTCACCAGTAGGCAAAGAGATGATCCTTTCAGGGATATGCTCGGCTGACCCTGTTATTGTATTTCAAGAAAAGTCGTTCTGTCTCTCTGGTACGTTTGAAAATGGATTCAAGGAGGATGTTGCTCACACCCTAAAAGGTCTTGGTGCTACTGTTCTTAAAAGGGAAAAACAAACCCTTGATTACTTAGTTGTGGGGGCTAAAGGAAATCCGTGCTGGGCTTTTTCTTGCTATGGTCGAAAAGTAGAAGCAGTAATGCGATTTAGAAAAGAAAAAGGTTTACCCATTCAAGTTATCCACGAATTTGATCTTTTCGATGCGATTGAGGACATGAAGTAATGATCAAAAGAAATGAGAAAGGCTTTGTATTCTTGGGTCGGCTTGAATACTTGGTACAATTACTCATCATATTAAGCCTAATATCATTTGGTATTGAAACACTCCCCAACCTTCCTAACAAAGTACGCTCACTTTTGCGTTGGTTTGAAATCTTCTCAGTGGCAATTTTCACAGTTGAATATTTGGTTCGAATACTCGGTAGTCGACCTCGCTTTAAATATGCGTTTTCGTTTTTTGGATTTATTGACTTAATCGCCGTTCTTCCATTTTACATTTCGACGGGACTTGATCTCCGATCTATCAGAGCATTTCGTCTTCTGCGCCTATTTAGACTTTTGAAACTCGCTCGATACAGTGCCGCCATACAGCGTTATCATCGTGCATTTATATTAGCCCGTGAAGAAATAATCCTATTCGGTGTTACAGCATTAATTCTTCTATATCTGTCAGCAGTGGGAATCTATTATTTCGAAAATGAAGCTCAACCGGAAGCATTTGCATCAGTGTTCCATTCTCTCTGGTGGTCTGTTGCAACTCTAACGACAGTAGGATATGGAGATGTTTACCCGATTACTGTTGGTGGAAAAGCCTTCACATTTTGTGTGCTAGCAGTAGGTCTAGGGATAGTTGCTGTACCTGCTGGTTTACTCGCTTCTGCGTTATCAAAAGCACGTGAAAGTGAGAAGTAAGTTTCACACCTTCCTTCCGTGATTTCACAAGGCCAATGATGAAAAGGCATACCTGAATGAAAGTTGGTAGAAACGCTCCATGTCCCTGTGGTAGTGGTAAGAAATACAAGAAATGTCATGCCAATTACACTACGATAAATGAAGACCTCCTATCCCCAAGTCAAAATAACTTTTTCCAAGTCCCTGAGTCATTGACTAGGCAAATCTAAGCCAAAGAAACCCTGCGAAAAAGTATTCAGGGGCATGGAAAACCAATTATCTCTACAGAATTTAGTGACCATAGGTTTGTTGCAGTAGGAGATCGACTGTACTACTCCCCAAGTGATAAGACCAAAACGTTTCAGGACTTTTTAGAAAATTACATAAAAAGAAAGCTCGGGAGTGGGTGGGGGAACAAAGAAATTGCAAAACCCCAGAGTCATCGACACCCAATAATGAAATGGTACAGCATTTGTTGCATGCTCCAGAGAAAATATATGAAGAGGCCAGGTGAGATTTTTAATATTCCAAGTACTGGGGCTATCATCGCATACAACTCATTAGCCTACAATCTTTATCTGTTAGATCACAATGCGGAGGTTCAAAACTTCCTCATAAATCGCTTAAAGAAAAAGGATCATTTCTATACATCGGTTTTTTCGATGAATATGTTTGACATTTCCGATAGGTCTTTTTACGCTAAAAGTGAATTTTATACCTTTTCACTGAAAACAAGCGTAAGGAGGTCATTATGGGAAGGACTATCGGCTATTTGAGAGTATCAACAGCAGAACAGGATCTTGATAAAAACAAAGCTGAAATACTGGCGCTCGCCAATGACAAAAAGCTCGGCAACGTCGATTGGGTAGAAGAAAAGGTTTCAGGCGTAAAAGATTGGCGTAAACGTAAATTCGGTGAAGTGTTCAGTACTCTTGGCAAAGGCGATGCTGTAATTGTTTCTGAGCTATCACGGCTGGGCAGGTCAACCCTGCAGATATTGGAAATCATGAAAGAGGCAAAAGAAAAAGAAATTGCAGTTCATGCCGTCAAAGGTGGTTGGTCACTGAACGGTACAATGGAAAGTAAGATTGTACTCACTATGTTTGCTATGATATCTGAGATCGAGCGGGACCTGATTTCTCAACGTACCAAGGAAGGTTTACGGGCCAGAAAAGCAGCAGGTGTTGTATTGGGTAGGCCGAAGGGACCAGGTAAAAGTAAACTGGATCAACACCGTGTTGAAATTGAGGCTCTTCTGAAAAATGGATCTACTAAGACGTTTATTGCCAAGCGTTACGGTACATCAGTTTCAAACCTTCATGGCTGGCTGATGCGGCATAATATTAAGGCGTAGTATTTTAATATTGTAAATTTGCTGACGGTGCTGACTTGGTGACAATTACCGTCGCTACGTCGGCAATGACGATAAAATTAAGCAAACAACATTTGCTTCCCAATTGATTTGGATTTAATTCAATTTATCCCTAGTCTGTCTTTTCATTGTTATTGACATTAACAAGGGATAGATCATGCAACATCCATAGTTTATCTTTGGGCCAATCAAGACACCTAAGTATGATTCTTTCAGTTAAGTGCCTTATTCTGATCATACTATCAAATAACGCAGAGTAGGATTGAACATTCGACATATGAAACAAATTATTTCGAATTTGAGAGGATTTCATTACCCCTTCTGACAATCCATCTTTAGTCCATAAATCAATCACATCAATTTTTAAATGATCAACAACAATTAGTAATTTATCAGCAAATGACATTCTACGAAGCTCTGGTAACTTGTTTTTTATTCTATTGACGTATATATAATTTACTGAATTAACGCTGTTCAAACTATTTCTCAGAGATTTCTCAATTTTTTTCCAATCTGTCTTTGGTATCGATGTGTCAAATCCTATTTGTGAAATTACAATCTCAGTAATTGAATCTAGTGCTGAAAAAGCTAAAAAATATGATTCTTCTAGAGTTCGGTTATGAGATGATGCCAGGAACTGAATACTATTTTTAATTCCATCTCTAATTGGCGTTTTCCAATATTTTTCCATAAGGTCATGAAAACCGCCTCTACATAAATTTCTACTATCAATCAATGGCTCATGGGGAAGTAATGATAAATTTTTATGAAATGTTGTCCTCTTATTAGGAGTCATGATGGGCTTATCATGGCCCTGTGATATCATGTACTTAATTTCATATAGCCAGACAGGTTGTCGAAAACAAAAGCTTAAAATTGTGCAGATATGTTCAAAATATTCGGGAATTATCTCCCTAACAGCATTTATGTCAAATTTTCCTGTCTCAGTTGGTAGATCAAGATACAACTTAGAGTATTCAACAGAAATGTATATTTTTCTTTCTTTCTCTTGTCCAGTAAAATGCTCATATGACTTTCGAACGTCAAAAATCCCTATATCTGAATTCCATTCTATGGTGTGATCCGTTAGTCGATCAACTTCAACATTTCCATCAGAATGTGAGATTCTAGAAATTTCAGTAGAAACTATTCCACTAGGTGAAATTTTGGCAATTATCGAAACCGATTCGGGGTCTTCAATCACACACTCTTCCATTCCATAAGTCATTGAACCAACATCGATATTAACCTTACCTTCCCCCTGTTTCAAATTCTTCATCTGTTCAATTACAAAATGAACTCCTCGCTCATCTTGTATAATCATTCGACTACCAAACTGATCTCTAATTAATTTGTGAAGTTTTTGATGCTTTTCTTTTGCATCTAGCAATATTAGATCGACATTAATTGTGGTTATGTCAGCATCGTCATATTCATATACTGCGTAAACGGGAATAACCTTCTCGCAAAAATTAATTATTGATCCATAAAAACCATGGCTTACATTACGTTCCATTTAACAAAAACCTATCTGTATTTTGCACTAAATTTAACGTTATTAGACATTGGTATTTTCAAGAACTATTCCATCCACATCTGATGAAGCCTTTTCCCAAACCATCCCAGAAGGTCATGAGGGTCGGTATCACGACGTACCTCACTCCTTACAATTGATTTAACCTCAATATCAGAACTAATGTTTTCCCTAACCTTTGACATAGCCACCGCCAATTGATTTTTCACTTCGCTATGCATTGATTCGTCATCATGGTAATCTTCAAACATTAGTAAAGCAACATCAGGACTTATACACCTAACAATCTGAATATACTTATGAATTTCCCGTTCTTTACATGCGAACCCAAAAGCATTTTTCTTGACCTCTATGGCATGAAATTTTCCTTTTACCATACACAACAGATCGATCTCATGATCATTTTTTTTATTATCCAAAGAAGTAAATAGGTCTACTTCTGGCATGTAATAAAAACTGTATTTTCTTTCAGAGGTAACATCTCTTATCGAATAATGATAACAATTCTGCATGTATCCTAACGCCCAAAGAACACTCATTCCGTTATTTTCATGTAGAGATGTCTTTACGAAATCATTCACTTTAAATGTCCAATCGAAATCGATTGGGAGATCATCTTCTTTGCTACATATATTGCATTTATTGACAGATCCTAAGGAATCAACATTGACATAATTCTGATTTCCACAATAGCCACACTTCCAATTAAAGAATTGTAAAATAATTTTTTTTGCAATTAGATTCTCAATAGAATCAAGTAAACTACATTGTAAATACCTATTAATTTTTGAAATAGTATCAAATCTGTACTGTATTCTTAACGATTCTTTTTTATCTCTGCTCCTAGGTAACAAGCCCCTAAGTTTATTAAGGTCAAAATATGAAATCTCACTGCATATTAAATTTTGCCAAAAGCTGTTACACAGGCAGTCGTAACAAGAACTTAATGACTCGAACATTGATATAACACCACGCAGATTCTGGCCTTTATCAGATGTATTGATGTATTTATACTTTTTCCTAGAAAATGGTCCCCTAAGATCATCTTGATAGAGTGGATCACTTTGACAAACAAGCGAGTCAAAATAGCTATAATCATCAGGTAGGTTTATATTCAGTTTATAATCGGTTCTGGAACTATCTCCTATAACTATATTGTCGCCAGTGGTAGGTATTATAGCTAGTTTGTTATTCCTTGTTACTCGACCAGTATTATTAGAAAAGACCTTATTGACACCAGGTCTCCACGCGGGGCACCATTTATCTACTACATTAGAATAAATTGATAGGTTTTCATGCCTTTCAACATCAAAGTCATAAAACCAAACTCCAGAAAGGAGCCCCTTGAACCGAGGAGGAACAAATTTAAAATGGTAAGGATCTATAGCGACTAACTCATTTTCTTTTTCAAACAATTTATAGGAGACAATCTCGTTTCTAGCGCCATAGAATTCAAATTCAGAATCATCTGGAAGAATAAAACTATTTGAATATGGATGAACTCCAACTGCATTATATGTATGGCTTGTCAAACGAACCCCAATATTAGACAATTCATCGGGACACAGTTTTTGACTCCATAAACGTACTTGTGCTTGACCACCTTCGCCTGAACTATTGAATTCATTTAAATACTTCCCCAGACACTGCAGGAAATCATCATTATCACATAAAGATTTATTAACTATTAGCGACTGAGCATTATTGAAATAATTTACGGAGAAATGCCGTGAATTCCAAAAGTTTATTCGATCAAACGCTGTATCACCGACAAAGATATTGAAATATTCAGAAATTTTTCTGTTCTTAACTTTGTAATCAGACCTCCCTTCAATCGCCGAAAGTCTTGAAATTGGTATAACATAATCTTCTGTAATCGACCTCATCACATCGATAACACTTTCAGCCTCCTTGCTTCCAGTTGAATGATGGGGAATGGGAGCCCCATCAGTGAAGCACAAAGTATCAAATAAACCATCTATAGGATAGGTGACAGAGTTGTACTTCAAGCTAGTCCCAAAATTATTACTCACGAAAAAATCTTTTTTCTCTTTTGGGAAATGTGTCAAAATAACTGGAAGGACATTTATACTTTTTCGTCCAAATCTCCTTCTTATTGCATATGGGCTTGATACCGTTGACACAGATGAGACATAACTATCAGCATTTCTGAGATTGAATCTATAACCGTTCCTTCTAAAAGCATTGTCCTTAGTAACAGTCTCTTTTTTTATGTAAATTGGATTTGTTAATAATTTGATTTTATTTATAAATTTCTGCGTAATATGGACAAATGATATTATGTAATCGGGGTCAAACACTTCAATCCATTTTTCAAATTGTTCAAATAAAAAATCATAATATACTACAGGGATGATTAGTGTCGATACACCACCCCACCGAGAATAAGACTCATCAAACACAGCATCTAATATTGCATTTGTCCTGATGGAGTTATTAAATGGAACTAGATAGGCAACTTTTACAGGCCTATTAATGCCCTTGACATTAACAGCCGTTGCAAATTTTTCTTGCTTCCCTCTCATATAACACCTTAAAAAAAATTATCTAACTACTTAGGTGTTCGCGTTTTGTAGAAAAAAATCATATTCTATACGTTAGTAAATTACCAGTGACACCTATCGTCAGACACTGTCCTAGCTGTTATCATAACGCTCTTATATGCCTCGACAAATGATAAGACGCCAATGAAACGTCTTCAGGTGACAACTTTTCTTTCTCATTAGCTAAAAATGACTTAAACACTCTGGGCTCAAGTACCCACATCTCACCTTTTTTGTTGCCGACACCATCAACAAACCACCCAGGAAATAGAACAACTGGAAACACTTTGTAATTCTTCCCAGTTGAGTCATTGATTATCTTTTTAACGTAAGATGAAGCAGCTTTCGCTTGAGTAACTATATCTGCTTTAGATTCTCTACCGTTTATGAGTACCCGTCTACCGTCAAAGTCGATTACGGTTTCACCTCTCTCCGGTTTGCTGTAGGTCTTGGTTTCAATAACGTAAATGCCCTTATCAGATATCACCACATGGTCAACGTTGAATTTGTCACCAAGAATATCGTGAAATACATGACACCCCATCTCTCTGAAGGTTTCAAGGTATTGCCCGACAGCTCTTTCACCATCTCTACCCTGTTTATAGTTCTTCATTTTCCTTATGTGGATAAAGATTTTAACCACACAGAACATAGCCATTCCCACCAGAACCACGGTACTCGCTATTGGTGGTTGTTCTATCGGTTTGTAGTATCGCCACCATTCATAAACAGCAGCAACTAGGCACATACAACCTGCCAGGTAGAAAATCATCACCTTGTCCATCAACAAATCATCCAGAGCTTCATCTAGTGATTGGGCTGCGTAACGGAGTGGCTTATCTTTGAGCGGTGATTTTGTTTTTGTCATGATAGTTTAGTGAAAGCGGTTTCAAACGCTATCTGTTGGTATTTCATTATCTCTTTAGGAATTGTGTATTCATATCGTTTCTTTGTTGCTGATATGGTTTGCGGAGACACAAGAATCACGGGGCATTCGTCATATAATTGTATTATCCCTTCAATTTTGAAACCCACAGATCCACCAGAAAATGCACCTTTTTTACCTCTCTTTTTTATTGCAATTATAGAAACCTGTTTTTCTCTAAAGAAAGCAAAGATTGAGTCACGAAAAGCTTTTACCTCGTTTTGGTCCGCTTCATCATTAAGCGTAATTTTTCGTGTTTTAGTGTCGACTAGGATAAAAGCGTCTTTCTTACCTTCAAGTAGTACGAGTCTTGCCTCGGATGCTGACAATTCAATTCCACAGATTGTCATTTTTCCTCCTCATTCATTTTCTACACCAAGGGTAATAATATCATCCCAATCAAAAAGGCAATATTCAGATATCATTTAAATTGCCACTATGTGAGAATTATTCTCAACATTACAACCATTTATATAGAGTTACCGTAGATAATACTGTTTGTCTAGGGTATAGTTGTTAGGAACAGGTCTATAACATGAACTGTACAGGCCGCTATATTTATGTGTTATGTGGTTTTTACTGACGGTGCCGACATGCTGTCATGTTCACCGTCGCTATGTCAGTAATGACGGCAATAATTTGACAACAAGCCAAACGCAAGATTGCGATTGGTTTTTATTTTATGAAAAACAGTAAATTTAAAATTAGTTTGGCCAAGAAATGCCCCGGATTAGTAAAGGAATGGCTATCGAAAAAAAACTTACCCTTGACACCAGATAATGTAGGATCTGGTTCCGACAGAGTAGTATGGTGGAAATGCTCTAAAGGTCATGAGTATGATGCTGCCATATCTAAAAGGTCATCGGGCAGGGGATGCCCTTATTGCAGTGGCAAAAGAGTCTCACCTGAAAATTCTCTTTCTGTGGTTGCACCAAAAATAGCAGCGCAATGGCATCCATCTAAAAATGGGACGTTAACTCCTGACAAAATAACCAAAAGTTCTGGAATTTTGGTCTGGTGGCTATGCAAAAAAGGACATGAGTGGCAAACGACTGTTAATTCAAGATTCAGTAAAAAGCAGGTTAATTGTCCTTATTGTAGTGGCCGTAGAGTCACAACCGATAATTCTTTATCAGCATTAAAGCCTGAACTAGCTAAGCAGTGGGATTACGATAAGAATATCGGTAAAACTCCAGAACAGTTCAGGCCTCGATCTGGCCAAAAGGTCTGGTGGAAATGCCTTCGAGGCCATAGTTGGCCAGCAACAATTGCATCAAGAACTGCTGGTGCTAATTGTCCCTCCTGCACTGGTAGTCAGTCGTCCAAACTAGAAATAGCAATATATGCTGAACTATCAGCATTGTTTGATGATGTTGAATGGCGTCACAAAATTCATAAATTCGAAATTGACGTTTACTTAGAAAGTGCCTCTCTGGGTATCGAGATTGACGGTGATTATTGGCATAAAAATAAACTTGAGACAGACAAAAAAAAGAATACAGCTTTAGCTGCTGAGGGGATTACGCTGATTAGATTGAGACAACAAGGTCTTGAATTAATTACGGACAACGATGTTGAGTTTAAACCTAGCAATAGTAACCTTTCTTCTGTAATTAAAGTAATTAAAACATTAGTGTCCGGTTAATAATCGAATAATTTTAGCTGGTTACAAACCACAGTATCATTGCTTTTGTAATCTCGCTCTGTAACTAACTGATAAATTGGAATCTTTTCGAAAACTGATACGCTTAAAATCTGTAAAATTGTGTAAAGACTTTCCTGGAGGTTGAAACGCTTTTTCATGATTGCTACAAGGACATAAACTGATACTGCAATCCAAATTTGGGACTTCACCGCATTTTCCGATGTTCCCAAAAAGTTTTTTATTCTGAGGTGTTGCTTGATCCATTTGAAAAATAGTTCCACCTGCCAGCGACTGTGATACAGCTGAGTTATCGTTAATGCTGGCAAAGAAAAATTGTTTGTAAGGAAAACCAGTGTTTTGTTTGTTTTCACGTCGTGGTATTTCACACGACGAAGCAGATCCGGATAATCTTTTCTGGTATAGAATCCGGTTAGCATAATTTTCTGGTCGCACATTAAGCCCGTGCTTTTGTCGACCGGAGCGGAGTAACGTCGTTTGTATCTGGTATTTGATTTTGTGCGGGTTACAAAGAAAGCTGGTATCTGATTGAAGGCATGCAATCTTTCGAAGTCCAGATAACCTCGATCCATCACATAATAGGCCCCGACTTCCAAGGGCAAAAGATCGAGGGCGTTGACATCGTGCAGTTTGCCGTCTGAAATGTGAATGAACGTGGGGATGTTCCCCTTGAGATCCAGTAATGTATGAAGTTTGATAGCAGCTTTTCTTTTGCGAAAAGTTGCCCAGGGGAAAACGGAAAGACAGAGGTCTATTGTGGTTGAGTCCAAGGCGTATACGGTTTCGTCCAGATCTTCGATGAAAGAGTCTTCCCTGTAAAGGTCGCGAGCAGTTGCGATAAGACTCTGAGCCAGTTCGGCGTAAATTCGCCAATCGCGGTTTTCGTTTGCGTCGGCAAGTGTTGATCGGGAGACTTTGCCGCGGATGCCCATATGATAGAGCTTCTTGTTTTGAGATCGAAGACATACCTCGATGTCTCGCAGGCTCTCTCTGGAGGTGATTTGGGCAAAAGCCATGCATAGAAATTGGTCGAGGCAAGAGAATGTTTTTACTCTGTAATTGCCTTGATACTTGGCAACGCAACGGCGAAACGTTGACAACGGCATGAGGTCCATAACTTGTTTGAAAATTAATCGTCCGGCAAACATGTGTACCCCTCCCCAGGGTTTTGCCGTAGATTCTCCCTAGAAAGGGATAATATTTCAAGTCGGTTATGGCCATTTTGTCAGTTATTGTGTATTAATACAGTATGTTAAGTTGGTTGCAAAAAATGTTAACCGGACACTAATGTAATTAAAAAGATAATCAGGATTCGTCCCCATTTAAAAAACAAAGCCACTGAAGATTACGTAATAAACAAGAAGTTGATTAATCAAAAGCTGTACAGAAAAATAATTTCTGACACGCTTAGGCCATTGGAGAATGATAGCTTATTAGTCAAATTTCCAGAAATCGCTGCTCAATGGGATTACCATAAAAATTACCCCCTTAGGCCAGAGATGATGTACCCTGCCTCTGGAAGGAATGCATGGTGGATATGTCCAAGTGGTCATTCTTGGAGAAGCAGAATAGCTGATCGGACTTCAGCCGGACTTAAATGTCCTGAATGTTTTGGTAAATCAGGAACTGGAACAGAAAACCTTGAAATTGAATACCCTGAAATCGCTTCATTTTGGGACTTTAAAAAAAACAAGCCATTAAAACCAGAGAATGTTCGGTCTAAATCAGGGAAAAAAGTACATTGGATATGTCAAAAAGGTCATACATGGGAAGCAAGAATTGCTGATATCACAAGAAGGAGTATTGTCAAGTGTCCGGTATGCAAAGGCAATGAAAACCTTCTAGTTGACAGAAACCCAAAACTATACAAGCAGTTACACAAAACAAAGAATATTAATATTGATCTTAATAAGTTAAAAGCATCGAGTAACAAAGTAGTGTGGTGGCAATGTGAACTAGGTCATGAGTGGGAGGCTACCGTATATAACAGGTTTGGGAATGAAACAGGATGCCCTTATTGCAGCGGTAGGAGCAAAGCACATGAATTGGATTAGTTCAAGATATCCAGAGTGAACTGACAAACTCTTCCTGAGTTTTACTAAACAATTATTAATAAATTTATCGACGGTACCGACATAGCGTCATGAATTTACCGTCAGCACGTCAGCACGTCAGCAATGACGGTAAATTTTCAATAATAATCTCACCATGACATACGACCAGCTACTTGAGTTCGTTCAAGACTACATGCCCAAACGAATGCAACATATCTACCTGCCGTTACTGGTGGGTGAACTTGTTGATTCCGATGGTTCAGCGACTGTACGTCAGCTCGCTGAAGCCGTACTGTCCAAAGATGAAAGCCAAGTCATGTATTATGAAAAACGACTCAAGGAGATGCCGTTACGAGTCTTATCAAAGCATGACATAATTAACCGTGAGGGCAACCTGGTTAGCTTAAATTTCAAAAAGCTAACCTTTGAGCAAAAGTCTGAAATCAAGATGCTCTGCGAAAAAGCCCTGCGGGAATTTATTGTAAAAAAAGGACTCGGTATATGGGATTACAGGTTACTGGATTCTGATCCCATTCCTGACAGTTTACGTTACAGGGTTCTCAAGGAATCTGATGGTAGATGCTCACTTTGCGGAACTACGAAAAAAGAAAGACCACTCGATGTTGACCATATAAAGCCGAGGTCAAAAGGTGGTAAAAACGTTTATGAGAATCTTCAGGTCCTTTGCTCCAAATGTAACCGCTCAAAAGGGAACAAAGACGATACTGACTTCAGGGATGATGTGGTTGACGCAGAACCTGATTGCATATTCTGCCATCACAATATTAAGGAAAGGGTATACGAGGAATACGGTTCTGTAGTTGCTATGAAGGATGACTTCCCAGTCAGCGAACATCACACCCTGATTATTCCAAAACGACACGTTGCTGATTATTTCTCACTAACTGAAATCGAGAAACGTGACACCGATCGATTGCTAGAAATATTAAGAAAACGAATATCTGAAAAGGATCACACAGTAACAGGTTTCAATATCGGCATGAACTGCAGTGAATCAGCAGGTCAGACTATTTTTCACTGCCATATACACCTAATTCCCAGAAGAGATGGTGATACCAAATCACCAAGAGGCGGTGTGCGTGGTGTGATACCTGATAAAATGGGATATTAGCAATATATGCTCTGGAAGATCACTTTATAGGTTTGTAAGGTCAAAATTATGGTGGGCAAAAGAAGGGATACAAAATTAGAAGCAGAAGGAGCAGAATTTTTGGTTCTCGGACATCTGTTATTGAATCGGATAACAGCATTCAAAGCATATGTGAACTTTCCAGGATATGACTTGATTGCAGTGAACGCAGAGAACAATTCGTCGGCAAGGGTGCAAGTTAAGAGCAGATATCAAACAAATTGGGATGGTTTTATAATCAAGAATTTAAATTGTGATTTTGTGGTTCTTGTAGCTTTAAATCGAGGCTATTCTAAACAAAAGAAGAATGGAGATAAAGGAATAAAAGACCCAGATTTCTACGTAATGCCAGTCTCATATGTTGAAAAAGTTAGAGACCCTAATAATGATTGGGGAAAGATCATTAAAAAGAATTTAATTGAACTAGACACGTATAAAGACAGGTGGGATCTCATTCGCGATTCTATGTCAATCTAACAGACCTGGAATACATTTTTGTCATTGTATTTGTGGCAATGTTGTTCTAATATTTTACTGACATACTACTGATCAACGAATAACAGCCACCAAGCTAATCAAGCGAAGTGACTGTTATTATTGGTACGCCCGACAGGATTCGAACCTGTGACCTACGGATTAGAAGTCCAGCCACATATCACAATAAGTCACTATAATAAAAGAACTAAAGTGAAGATCACTTGACATTTATTCCATTTTTGTTCCAGTTTCATTCAAAATAACAATCTCAAAATTTTTTAAAAGGTTTGATGATTTTCCCATCTTCACTTCGCTCCCACTGCCGCACGGACAACTTTACGCAGACTTTTTCAAGCTTTCTTTCTCGCAACCTGAATTGTCCTCAAGCTTTTTTACTCGAGACTCAAGTTCTATTATTTGTTTTTGTAGCGCCTGGTTTTCTCTTTTCGTGTTGAGTGAATCATGAAAAGCATCAATCAGCCCAGCAAGAAGATCACCATAGATTGTTTCAGATTCAAGGAGTTTTATTGTTTTCAATATCCTGGTTTGGATACTGGATAAACCATCTTCTTCTTTCATCGAGGCCTTGAAATATAAGGCATTGTCTCCCTGGGTATCCTGGGGGACTGGTCCTACTGTAGTCAAATCCTCGAACGTTTGATCTTCATAATTTTCAATTGACCCCTCGGTTTTCTCCAACACACGCCGCCCCAGGATGAACATATCCTCATAAGCCATATCAAAGTGGTCAGCTATTTTTGAGCGTATCTTTTCAGAACCGGATTTTCTCCCTTTGACAATGGCATTGAGATACCCACGATCAATGCTCTGCTGTCTGGCAAGGCGTGTTTGTGCTCCTCGACCTTCTTGAGCCAACAAATAGGTAAGCGCTGCCCGAAATTGTTTTGAAATTAATTGATCCATACGTCTACTATAGACCACGTGCTCAATTTGTGAAAGAAAAAAACATGCTTGGTCAAATTTGATTCACTTTTTTGTTGACTGTCAGTCTATTATTAATAAATAATAGACCATGAAGCCTAACAAGAAGAGAACTACCCAGAAAGAGATTGCCCGGCTAGCCCAAATTGGACCTGATTTTCTGAGTCACATTATTCGGGGTAGACGCCCCTGCCCTCCACCCGTCGCCGTCAGGCTTGAAGAAGTAACCGCGATCAGCCGGGTAACCTGGGTCTGGGGATCCTCCGAAGAGATCAGAAAAGCAGTTGAAGATTTCGTCTATCGAGGTCGAGCTGATTATGGACATAGATAGCAGGCTTGCGGCAATCGAGGAAACTCAAAATAAAATTCTGAGGTTGCTGACAAAAGATGCTCCTTCCGGCATCGGTATCATGACCTTAAAAGAGGCGGCTGAATATGTCGGTTTTTCTCCCGATCATTTTAGACGACTCGCTGTTGAACAGCGATCAATTCCATTCTCACGACCATCAGGTCAACAAAAAGGAAAACTCCTGTTTCGAAGATCCGATCTTGATCACTTTTTGAACAAATCGGTACGAGAAGACAAAACACCAAAGCAACCAGGCCGGAAGAGGAAATCAACAGATATTCACCTTTGGTAAGTCGCAGTGGAATTTGAAGATGATCATTCAGCCAAAGGATTGAAATGGTTGTCACCCGAGCTTCAGAAAACGATTACCTCACGATCTGATTACTCCCCCCTGCCTCTCTGGCCTGCACAAACACGCGGTATTCCCACTATCTGTCTGCGCTCCGCTCTTTTTGGCGTCATCCAGCGAGGCCGCCGGAAGGCTGTCAAAGGCGAACTCATTGCTGCGGTAAAGGGGCTTAACGTCCGCTATACCGGCTGGCGTCTGGACCAGGCTGATTTTGATGTGCTTATCCATGCCCTGCATCTGGTCTCCAGACAACAAACAACAGGAGGATATGTACAGTTCACCGGGAAGGGTTTTCTGCATGGGGTTGGCCGCAGGAGCGGCAAGTCAGGTCGTGAATGGCTGAAAGATTCCTTCAGAAGGCTCACCGGATCAGCGGTTGAGATCACTGTAGCGATCAGAGATACCTACGGGAGCAACTCATACACCTACGCAGGGTCATTGATTGATGAATTTATCTACAACACCTCCAGCCAGGGCTATTTCCTGAAAATAAATCCAAAGCTGGCAACACTGTTTAACGCAGGCTGGACCCAGCTGCAATGGCACCAGCGTCTCACATTGAAGACTGATCTTGCCAAATGGCTGCATGGATTCTATGCCAGCCATCGGGCACCCTACCCGATCAAGGTCGAAACGCTGAAGCAGTTATGCGATTCACATATCGGCAGATTATCAGATTTTCGGGGAAAGCTCCGTCGGGCACTGGAGGAATTGAGCAAAGCTGAACTGATCGACTCCTGGAAAATAGACCCCCAGGACAAAGTTCATATAGAAAAACGGGATAGAACATGCCCAATGGCTAATGGCCAGAGGGGGGGGCATAGCGGTCGCAGCCGGGGGGCATAGCGGTCGCAACGGGTGGGCATAGCGGTCGTAATGGGGGGGCATAGCAGTCGTAACGGGGGGCATAGCGGTCGCAACAAGGGGGGCATAGCGGTCGCACCAAGGGGGCATAGCGGTCGCAAATTGAATTTTCAAAAACAGCGGAAAATCCCGCCAACAGGGCGTTTGAAGAGAGTAGCCGAAAACACCTAATCATTTCTAATCTTATTTTAATCTTTTAAGGAAAAAAATGAGCGGTTCATCACTCACGGAGCAACAACGATCCAGACAAGAAACGTGGTCCACAGCACTACAATGGGTCTCGTCAAACAGAAGACTCGTTCGGCAGATCGCCTCACCCTATATCAAATTTATGGTTGGTGACTATGAGGATCTCTACCAGGAAGCAGCGATTGCCTCAGTAAAGGCATTGATCACCTCCAGGAAAAAAGATTCCCCAGAACGATTCATACCGTTTTTCAGGGTCATTTTTAAAACGAGCTGTATCAAGTTAGCTTCAGGTATCCCCACAGTTCATTGCCTGGATGATTCCTTTCTTTTCTGCTCAGAAGATGAGGCTGAAAGAAATGAGCCGGAAACAGTGGAAATTGAACAAGCGTTGATGGCAGTCAGCAAGCGACAACGTGAAGTCTGCCGTTGGCTTTTACAGCAGTCCACTCCTGCAAGCACCCCTGATATTGCCAAAGCGTTCAATGTCAGCCGTCGACATGCCTGCCGTCTGGTACAAGACAGCATTCAGAGGATTCAAGGAGCAGCCCGATGATTCCTCTTGCTGATTATGCAAACAGAACCTCAATACCAAAACGAATGCTTCGTTATCTGCACCGTGAGGGTATCATCGAAGATCCTCTCTGCCCAAGGGATCACATCTGTCTGCAGTTTCTCGAACAGATCTGGGGAAAAAGAGAAATTATACGAGCACAGTTGAGCCGTCTGTCACTGAAGGCTCGGCTCAGTTTTCTCAGAACCGCAGATCTGCCAAGCAAATGGGAACGATATGCTTCCAGCAGATACTTCAATCTCGCCTCTGGTCAAAAACTTGAGATGCAGACACTTATCGAAGAAATCCAGACCACCTTCTGTTTTGTACTCACCAGACAACACATAAACCGCCTCTATAAAATCCGCAACCAGGTTCAGGTAGCAAAACATCGAAAGAAAAAACGGGCTGAGAAACAAACTGAAACCGCTCTTACGTAGCACAAACAAATAAGAAAGAAACTACATTTATTGGCACTTACCTTTGATGGTGAACACCCCCTCCTTGTAAACGAAACAACGAGAAAAACAGCGAAGTGGTCACACTGTCGGAAAAAAGAAAGCAGAGAGAAAAAAGAAGTGTTGAATCGATTCGAAAAACTCTGATGAGGAGGCAAAGGCATGAACAATAGAGTCCTGCTGCAGGCACATAGAGCAAAACACGGAAGACATCTTAAAGCATTGGTCTTGGTTACAACGCTTTGTCTGATCTCGAGCAATGCAATCGCCATGACCGTACCAGCGGCAGGTTCCTTTGCCTTTGACCTTTACGATATCGGGGTAAACCAGATCCTGCTAGGCCCCATCGGCTTTGTTGCCGGTGTTGCCTGCATGGTTTTTTCGGCAATACTGGCCATTCGCCAAATGATTTTACCAGCGGCAGGAGTTGTTCTCGGCGGCGCTTTTCTGCTGAAGGCTGATGCCGTGGTACAGACAATAGGGGCAATGATCATGTAAGAACCATTGTTTTCCTGGAGAAATAAACAGATGAGCGAAAACAATTTCACCCACAGATTTCCCCAGTACCTCTCAAGGCCAATCCAGGTACTCTGGTTCGAGACCGATGAATTGATCCTTGGTGTGTTCACCCTCACCCTGGCCCTGCTCTACGGTAAAATCATGTGGCTCGTGTTTCTGATCACGCAATATTTCTATACCCGGACCAAGAGATCAAAACCCAGAGGGTTTCTTAAACACCTCCTCTACATGTTTGGTTTTATGCAAATGAAAAACTATCCCGACTATTTTCAACGGGAGTTTCATGAATGAACACCAACATTTTCCTGCAGAAAACAAGTAACCTTTTTGCCCAGAACAGGCTGCTGAAATTCACCATCACCATCCTGGCCGCTGCCGTGATCTTCAATTCATTCATGGTATATCGATCGGTAAAATATCAACGTGTCGTCTTAATCCCACCCACAATGACCGGAACGGTGGAGTTTATCCAGGGCAAACCCACTGATCTCTACATCAAAGATATCAGCAGGAGAATTGTCAATCTTGCAGCCACCTACTCGCCGCCGACGGCACGTCCTCAATTCGAGGAACTGCTCGCCTATTTTGCTCCGGAAGCCTACCCACAGGCATCTCAATCCTGGTATTCTCTGGCCGGCAGGGTTGAAGAATCCCAGGTCAGTTCAGTGTTCTATCTGGAAAAGATAGGGGTCAGCGAGGATTTCATAGAGATTTTCGGAAACTTCAAACAGTATGCCGGGGACACCCTGCTTGAAAACAGGAGCAAGACCTATCTCATCGACTATCGCCTGCAAGACGGCAGGTTTTATGTCATATCGTTCAAGGAAAAAATGACACATAAGCAGGAGCAAGAACGTGGCTAAACTTTTTCTCGCAACCGCTGTGTTGATTATGACAGTGGCCGGCAACTGCCCGGCAAATACTGTGATCCAGGCAGAGATCCCCACATCCGTTACGCTTTCCAACAAGGATATCAACCGGATTGTCTGTCCCGGACCAATGAACGATTTGATTTTCTCCCAGGAAAAGGCAATGACAGGTCATTTTTCCGGTAATAACGGCTTTATAAAGTTTAAGATCGAAGATTCTGGGAATGAATACATTTATGCAGATACCCAGAGTGAATTATTTGTTGTCTGCAATAATGCAGTCTACACCCTGCTCGTTACTCCAGCGGACATCCCTTCTGTGACACTCCGCCTAGCATCTCCTGCTGGTGATTCTTTCAAGAAAAACTTGGATCACTACCAAAACATGCCCTTGGAGAAACAGGCACTGCTGCTTATCAGGGAAGCCTACCACGGCACCTACCCAACAAGTTACCGGATCAGTGAGGCAACCAGGAAGGTATCTCTTTCATCAGAACTGGAAGTCCAATTACTGCAGGTTGTTGATGTGGACGGCGTTGGACTGCGGTTAAAAAAGTATCTGGTCCAATCGCTTGCCAATAACGAAATTGAGGTGAATGAACAACGTTTCTTTTCTTCACTCATTAGCCAATCGATCCTTGCCGTCGCCGTGGAAAATCACACCTTAAAACCCGACCAGTCCACTGTGGTATTCGTCGTGGATCAAAAGGAGCGGGTGAAATGAATCTTACCGATAAATTCAATGATCTGAGTCCCAAACAGAAGAAAATTGTTATCTGGGCTGGAATCGGACTCATTTTTATCATTCTGGTTGCTACAGGGTATAACTCATCCAGCCCAGATAGCTCCAAAGGTTTTTTCGGGCAAAAGAAAACCCGTGAAATACAGCTGGAACCGGACCTGATTCAGAAAACCATGCTCCGGGAACAGAGGCGACAGCTCAAATCTCTTCAGGAAACGGTAAACACATTGGTGCGGGAGCAGAAGAAACCAGAAAGAACTATCACCCCCAAAACGCTCCCGGAAATCCCCACTGCCGACCAGGTGGCTCAACAAACGACGCTTTCACAGTCACCACCTAAAGAGCAGCCATGGCCGTTGCCCCCTGATGCTAGGTCGATACCGGCAAACCTGCCGCCACGCCCACCAGCTGAGCCAAAGATGATCGGCGAGATCAGCGTCTTGTCAAATGCGGCAATTAGTTCAGCAGATTTAGATTCTGAAAATGGTAAAAAAAAAGCAAGGACCGTCTATCTCCCCCCTTCCTTTATGGAGGCACAGCTATTGACTGGTTTCGATGCTTCTACCTCAGGCAAAGGAACCAACAATCCCGAACCACTCCTTCTCAGAATTCAGACTCCTGCGGTTCTTCCAAATGATATCAAGGCCAACCTTGCAGGATGTTTTGTCATTGCCGAAGCAGTGGGAAGACTGGATAAAGAACGGGCAGATGTGCGCCTGGTATCACTCTCATGTCTTAGTAACGAGGGAAAAGCCATTATTGATACACAGGTGAAAGGTTTTGTTACCGACTCCGACAGCAAAGTTGGGCTGTCCGGTCGGGTCGTCTCACGGATGGGAGCAGCCACTGCCAGAACGATTGTAGCCGGATTTTTTGGTGGTATGGGTGATATGCTTAAATCATCGGCAACTACCCAGTCAACCTCTGCTTTGGGTACGACGACGACCATTGATTCTGGTCAAGTTGCTAAATATTCGCTCGGTGGTGGTTTATCAGATGGGGCGGCAAGTCTGCATGATTTCTACCTGAGTCTTGCCAAGCAGGCAACTCCTGTCATTGAAGTGGGAGCGGCAAAGAAGATCACTGTCGTTATTTCTGAAGGCAGGGAGTTAGAAATCAGGGAAACGACAGGTGAGGCCTTTAATCAAGAATAGAAAACCGGCTCTCTGGAAAATTAAGTTTGTATCAAAACTGCGATGGATAATAATTCCTACAGCTACAAACAAATGTATAGATTAGCTCGCTACCTTCCAAACACCACTACTCTTATTAAAGTTTTAGTGCCAGATACCTGGCTTGCTGATCAAGTATTTTTTTAATAACATCTGCAATATAAGCTCTTGCCTCAATAGTCGGAGTCTCTTGGCTTTGGATATTGGGTATCTCTGAGTGACACCGTAGCTCGGGTTTTCGGTTTGTAGGCACGAAATTGATCAATGGTGCCAAATTTTGCCAATGATTTCAACTAACCTAACCGATAAATTCTTGCCGGAAGCCGAAAACACGTAGGCACACGAATTTGTTTTTAAGTATTGACATGAATGATTATCGATTGTACTTTGAAGGCAATCATGTACCTTCGAAAAACAAAACGAAAGAATAAGGACGGCTCCGTTGTCCAGTACTACCAGCTGGCCCACAATGAACGCCATCCGGTAACCGGAAAATCCACTGCCCAGATCATCCACAGCTTCGGCAGGGCTGACAGTCTTGATCGGGAGTCATTGGTCAGGCTCTGTCGATCAATTGCCAGGGTATGCGGCATGGAAGTTATTGATCCCCTGGCTGATGATGACAGCAAAGGGGGCCTGCCTCGCAATGTTACGATCCGTCGAACATTAGAGTTCGGGACAGTGCAGGTGATTGAAGAACTGTGGGAGCGATATGGAATCGGCAAGACGATCCGGAATGCATTAGGAAAGAAGCGGGTTGCCTATGATAAGGCTCTGCTGTCCATGGTCGCCAACCGTCTCTGTACTCCAGAGTCGAAACTTGGCGTGTGGGACAGGTGGCTGGAAACCGTTTATCTGCCTGAATGCAGGAATTTCAAGCTCCGCCAGATGTATGATGCCATGGACTTACTCCATGAGTATTCCCAAGAGATAGAAGAGCAGGTGTTTTACAAGGTGGCTAACCTTTTCAATCTGTCGGTGGATATTATCTTTTATGACACCACCACCGCTTCTTTCGCCGTTGATTATGAAGACGAAGAGGATGGTCTGCGCCACTATGGCCACGCCAAAGAAGGAATGTGGGCACCGCAGGTAGTAGTTGCCCTGGCGGTAACCAGGGAGGGTATTCCTGTTCGAAGTTGGGTATTCCCGGGTAACACTGCTGATGTCAGTACTGTTGAGACGATCAAAAAAGACTTGAGAGGCTGGAACTTGGGAAGAGCGTTGTTTGTCGCAGATTCTGGGATGAACTCGGAAAACAACCGCACGGAACTTGCCAAGGCTTGCGGTACCTATCTGTTGGCAAGCAGGATGGCCAGCGTCAAGGAGATCAAGGAGTCTGTACTGACGCAACCAGGTCGTTACCGGGAGTTATCAGACAACCTTCATGTTAAAGAAGTATACCTGGAAAACGGCAAGCGCTATATTCTTTGTTTCAATCCAAAAGAGGCGGCACGCCAGGCTCAGCATCGACAGGATATTGTCGCCATGCTGGAAGAAGAGTTGCAGAAGCATACCGACAAGAGAGCCACGAAGAAGTGGGCCATCAGTCTGCTGGCCTCACGCAGATATAAGAAGTACCTTGTGATAACCAACAAACAGACGATTCGTATTGACCGTAAGGCTGTCAGAGAGGCAGCAAAACATGACGGTAAATGGGTGCTGGAGACCAATGACGATACGATCAGTGTGGAAGATGCGGCTCACGGTTATCGCGGTTTGATGGTTATTGAACGTTGTTTTCGTTCCCTGAAGCGGACCCAGATTAGGATGATGCCGATGTATCACTGGCTGCCTCACCGCATTGAAGCTCACGTCAAAATATGTGTCCTGGCTTTATTGATTGAGAGAATGGCTGAGATAAAATGTGGGCAGCCCTGGTCGAGAATCAGATCAGTTCTGAGTAAAATACAGGCGACAGAATTTGAGACTCCAGGACATGTTTTTTTTCAATTAAATGAGCTGCCGAAAGGGGCCAAAACCATACTGGAGAAGCTTGCAATCTCCCGCCCTAAAAGAGTTATGGGGATAAAACATACCCCAAAAAAGGTTGCAATAGTGTAGGCACACGCGAAAAAACGGTGCCCTCGCTAAGCCGCGCTATTACCTGCATTGCGCCGGGGTGTCATTTTTAAACCGAAAACCCGAGCGTAGGCAAAATAACAACGCATGCTTTCAGTGGTAGTTGCCCCGGAACGTTCTCTAATGAAAACGATAGTCACCTCTGATGAGTTAATACAATTAGATAATTGGAAGATAATAAACGTAGATCACTTACTGCCTGCTTTCCATTCTTTGTAAAGTGGCCAAATCAAAAAACCAATAGAAACAAGTAAAAAAGCTGCCGAAGCTGGTCGGGTAATAATTGGTAAAAAGCTGTCCCCAGATAGCATCAAGCCCTGTCTCAATTGCGTTTCAGCAATAGGGGCCAAGATTAATCCAATGCAAAAGGGTCCTAGCGGAATCTTAGAACGGTCTAACACAAAGCCGATAAGACCAAACGCTATCATAATCCAAACATCAAAGAAACGATTATTGAAAGCAAAAACACCTGCAACACAGAAAACTAAGATAACCGGCAAAACATATTTTTTGGGCAGATACATCAACATAGAAATTGGCTTAATAGCGCTTATCATCATAATGAACATTATGATATTGCTGACCAAGCAAACGGCGATCATCACATAAACCATTTTCGAATTAGTTACGAACAGCATAGGCCCCGGTTGAATATTGTGTATAATCAACGCACCAATTAGTAACGCATCAATGACGCTGCCTGGAATGCCCATAGTTATCAACGGAACCAACGACCCTCCTATACTAGCATTATTGGCAGACTCCGCCGCGACGATACCTTCTTCAGAACCATGGCCAAAACGTTCAGGTTTTTTTGAAAATGTCTTAGCTGTGGTGTACGCTACAATTGATCCAATATTCGCACCGATTCCTGGCAATATACCAATCCACGTTCCTACCAGTGAGGATCTAAACAAATTGATCGCTTGTTGTTTCCATTCTCTCAAAGACAAAAACATTCCTTTAAAGTTAAGAGATACTCGCTCTGTTTTTTGCTCAATGGTTAATAAGTCTGATAATATCTGACCAACAGCAAAAACCCCGATGAGAACAGGTAATAGGTGAAAACCACCAGTCAACTCTACAAAACCGAATGTAAGACGATTCTGTCCAGCCGATTGATCCAAACCAGGCATGGACACGAGCATGCCCAATACTCCAGAAAAAAGGCCTTTCATCATTGATCCTTGGCTAGCGGCAGCAATAAGAACCAGCGCCATAAGAACCATTGTAAAATATTCGAACGGCCCAAACTTAACAGCCAGCTTAGCCAAGGGTGGTGATAAGGTATAAAGGAAAAACCATCCTATTAATCCTCCGATAAACGATGCGGTAATTCCCAAGCCAAGAGCTCTCCCAGGATGCCCGCTTCGAGCCATTGGATAACCATCAAATGTCGTCATTACTGCAGCAGGTGTACCCGGCATACGCAAAAGTGTAGCAGATATTAGGCCTCCACTCACAGCTCCTGTATAGATACTGACAAGAAGAACAATGGCATGTAGATCTACCATATAGAAAGTCAATGGCAGAATTAAGGCTATTAGCATTGAGCCGGTAAGTCCTGGAATTGCGCCCACCGAAATACCAAGAAACGTCCCCAATACCATGAAAAATAGAGGCCATGGCAGGAAGAGGTAAACAATACCATCAATTAGGCCGTGAATCATGTGAGCTATTTTTAGTAATTAAGGAAGGTCTATGAAAAAAACCTGTTTAAAGACATATTGACCGCCATAACCCATGATGAACGCGAGAATCAAAAGCACAGGGATGGCTTTCATTTTAAAACGTCCCATCCACATACCGCTCAAAATAACAAACACAAACGTTAGTTCACTAAATCTTACTACCCTTGTCGACAACACTAAAACATAGGTTGCTGTTAGGCCCAAGACACCGACAACTAGCCCTGGTCTCAGAATGTAGTTAATAGGCTTCTCTTTAGTGGAGCCGTTGTCTGCTTTCCGGTTAATTTTCCAGATGCCCTTGAAAATGATTGCACTAGCGAAAAGACCGAGAATAACACAAGTTGCTCTTGGTACCATTACCGATCCAAGAGGATCAAATACAGGATCAGGGAGGCTAAGACTGTCCCAGTAAAATAAAATACATACAACTATAGTCACAATGCCGACGCCAATTTCCCATAGGGGTATCAATTTTTCAGACATTGCCTGGCTTGGATGATTGCTGAACGATAGAAAGACTCTGAATATAGGCCCCTTAATTGTGAATACAAAATTATTTCTTTTTCAGATCTTCGGCAAATTGTTTAACTTCGGAATAAGTCGCATTGATTCGCTCTTCTGCTGCCTTAGCATCAAGAAAATTGGGCGAAATCCCTTTTTCTTTTAATGCTGTTTGAAGTTTTTCATCTTGCATGGCTGCTTCCCAAACTTCAGTCAGCTTTGCAAGGCGGTCCTTTGGTGTACCCTTTGGCGCAAACCACCAGTAATCGATTCCAAAATCGACATCAAACCCAAGTTCTTTGGAAGAGGGAATGTCAGGAAAACTTGGATGGCGCTCTGGGCCAATCATCATTAAAGCTGTTACACCAGAATCTTTATAACTATTGTACTCGGCCGTAGAAAAGAAAGTGTGGTCGGTATGATCTCCCAAAACAGATTTTATTCGATTGGAACCACCACCGACGTGAACGATTCGAAATTTAATTCCCGCGGATTTGCTAAGCAGAAGCCCTGCCAAGTGAACAGAACCACCAATGGATGATGCTGTTGGAATTTGCCCTGGCTGTGCTTTTGCAGCTGCGATTACATCATCAAAGCTACCGTATTTGCCGTCCTTTTTCACAACAAAAACAAGTTTGACACTTCCTGTTTGGGCATATGCATCAAATGCTTCCGGTCCGAATGGGACTCGGCCAATCGCACCACCGACGAGAAGTCCGATATGGTTTACCAAAATCTCATACCCATCAGGTTCGGCATCCTTTACTCTTTGGAAGCCTATGGCTCCAGCACCACCTTCTACATTAACAACAACAAGTGGATGAGGCAGAAGCTGAAGTTCATTTATCCGATTAACAATCGTACGTGCTGTGATATCGCTAGATCCGCCGGGGCCATATGGAATAATGATTTTAATTGGTTTATCAGGATAGACTGCGGCAGCCAAGCTAGTAAATCCGGCGACAGCAATTACCAGCACAATAACAGCTAGAAATCCTGAAATTCTATAACAACTTTTCATAATGTGACCTCCCTGGTAAAAGACATCTATTTGATTACAGTCTGCCGAAACGGACAGTAACCTTTTTGAGCCCCTATGGCTTTTTTTGTTGATATAATGTTGTGGTAGCGCTACCATTTATTAGTATAACTATCTGTAAGAATGTCTATATGCATTGTGACACCACCCAATGGCAACGCTACCATCAGAATAACTAATCATTTTAGGACTGTCAATACTAGGATGAAACCATTGCACCAACGAAGAAGCAAAAGACTGCGTATCGAAGACATTGCACGTATGGCTGGGGTTGGCCCAACAACCGTATCCCGTTCATTTCGGCAACCAGAAAAAGTTTCGAAAAAAACAAGGAGGAAAATCGATGCTGTTGTTAGAGAAACTGGATATATACCTGACTTAATGGCGGGTAGCCTTGCTTCATTACAAAGCCGCCTCATCGCTCTCTTAGTCCCGACGATAGCAAACCCTGTTCATTCAGACATAATCCAGGGAGTCACTGACTACATGCGGCCTGCAGGTTATGAGGTGCTTCTAGGTAGTACCGGTTATTCGCCGAAAGTTGAGGTTGATCTTATAAGAGCTTTCGTTGGTCGACGTGCTGATGGCATGGTGTTAACCGGCGCAAACCATTTACCAGAAGTTAAACAAATAATAGATATGGCTAATATACCTGTCGTCGAGACGTGGGAACTACCCGAAAATCCGCTTGACATGGCTGTAGGTTTTTCTAATCGTCAAGCCGCGATATCTATGACGCAGTACCTCATAGACCGTGGCTGTAAGCGTCCTGCCATAGTAGGTCACGATGCCCCATCTGATAGCAGGTCTTCAGCTCGCGTTGAAGGATTTTTAGCTGTTGCCGCTGGAGCAAGTGTTGCTGAGCCAGTAGTTTGGCTTGTTCCGGGGCCTACAACCAGTCAAAGAGGTTCCGAAGCTATGTCCTGTCTCTTGAATAAACATCCCGAAACAGATTCAGTTTTCTTCGTCTCCGATCTGATGGCTGTCGGTGGTCTGTTAGAATGTCAACGACGTGGCCTGACAGTTCCAAGTAAAATTGCCATCGCAGGGTTTGGCGGTTCGGAACTTACAGCCCTTACCCACCCTGCCATTACAACAGTCCACATTCCAAGAAAAGAAATTGGTAAACGCGCAGCAGAGTTGCTTATGTCTCGATTTAACAACGAATGTATCCGGGAACCAATTGTTGACGTCGGCTATATGATAATAAAACGTGAAAGCGCATGATTAGATTGCAGAGTACTTTCTATGGAGGACCATATGAGCAAGATTGTTGAAGTTAAAATTCATGAATACACTTTTGATGTGAATGATTTAGGAGGCGATCGTGTTTATACCCCGGGAGCAAAATTAACCATCGGCAGCTTTGGGTTGCAAATATTTACTGACGATGGACTGGTCGGTGAATATTGTCCTGTTCACGCTGGAAAAAAAGCGATATTGGCACAGGTATTGACACTAGCCCCTATGCTCATTGGCCGCGATCCGTTCCAACGCGAGTTGATATATGATGACATGAAGAGGGCGTTGCGCCAACACGGATTTCTTGGTGTTGGGCCGATCGACATTTGCCTATGGGATATGGCCGGTAAAGCGATGAATGCCTCTATAAGCAAACTTCTGGGAGGTTTCCGGACAAATCTTCCTGCTTATGCCAGTACTAATCATGCCGACCACGCTGGCGGTTTAGATTCACCCAATGCCTTTGCTGAGTTTGCTGAACAATGCTATGAACTAGGATACAAGGCGTTCAAAATCCATGGATGGAATGATGGTGATGCTCGCAAAGAAGCAGAGAACCTTGTTCACGTTGCCGCGAAAGTCGGAGATCGAATGACCCTGATGATTGATCCAGCTTGCGAACTGCGCACATTTGCTGACGCTCTTTATGTGGGTCGTGCTTGTGATGACGCCGGCTATTTTTGGTATGAGGATCCAATGCGTGATGGTGGTACTTCACAACACCTCCATCGAAAGCTACGACAAATGATTAAGACTCCGTTGTTGATTGGTGAGCACGTACGTGGCGTGGAAGCGAAAGCTGATTGGATTGTCAACGATGCCACTGATTTTGTTCGTGCCGATCCTGATCTTGACCTTGGGATCACCGGGACTATGAAAATCGCTAACTTATCTGAGTCTTTTGGTCTCGACGTCGAGATTCATGCATCAGGACCAGCCCATCGTCACTGTATGTCTGCAATCCGAAACACCAACTTTTACGAATTGGGTCTTGTTGGACCGAAAATTCGCAATCCTGTTCCACCAGTGCACACGTGCGGCTACTCCGACCAATTAGAAACTGTTGATAGTGATGGATACGTTTCTGTTCCTACAGGGCCGGGATTAGGAGTAACCTATGATTGGAATTACATTGAAAAGCATACCATAGGCCTATATCGCTTTGATTAAATATTTTTTCAAAACATTAAAGATACACTTTGACAGGAGTTTATCCAAAAAAACAGCAAAACTATGTAATTACAGTATGATAGGCTCGAAAAACTGTGGGACCAAACTTGGCATCACGTAATTTCAGGTAGTTACGTATGTAGGATTTTTTCATTACTATAATTTCCACGATGACGTCAAGTGATTTTATCAAAGTAGGGCCTCACGGCGTTTTGCTCACTATCACCTTGATATGTTTGCATATTTTGTTATATTTTGATTCCATCGGATAAACCCCTGTTTGATGGTATTTTGGCCTAATTTGATTTCGATTCATTTTCCACTGGTCTCCTGGAGGGGCCGAACAATAAGATCAAAGCGATGCAAACAATAGCTTACAGATTCAAACAGGAGTTTATCCGAAAAGCCGTGCTAATTTGAAAAATATAATGCAATAACAATATCTTGATTTCATATTTTCTGTAAGACCCCACCGACGATTTTCCAACCAAAGGCCCTGAGTATGTCAGCCTGAGTGTCGTCAGGCTCCTCAAGTATTCTGACAGCTTTTCTCTTGCCCGGCAACCAGGTAAGGCATGAGTGAAGATGGTGCATCTGCCGCATAGCTGATTTGGCGGTAATAGTCAGTCCGGCACGCCGTAACCTGATTTCAATAATACGCAGTAGAGCAAGTGCTGCGACACAGGTAAAAATGGGAAAAAATAATCAATTGCAGAGCTCCTCCTTTGACGGTTAGGCAGTAACATGGTAAATTACACGTAAACTTTTAGCGAACCCCATCTCTTCAACATCATCATGATATGTTCCATAATGCCAACCTGAAAACTGGAGGTATGCAATGGACAACAATTATCAGCAATTTCACCACCAAAAATCAGATTTCTGGCAAAATCATATTGACCAATGCCAGCAAAGCCCAATGAGCCAGCTCATCAATCTTGCCCTGTTAACATCTGGTTACTGGAAAAGAAGAACAAGAAAAAAACCAGATAAAAATAATCAAATTTATCTTCTGATCGTGCCGGATACTCTCAATAATCAGCTTGAAACCGGGCTGATCTAGAACTTGACAATGACCGGCTCTGTATCGAAGTTGCAGAGCACTACTCGACCTCTTTCCTTAAAAGGCTGATCGGCATATTCCAGATGATACCTGCCATGGATTCAATTCGAGCCTGGCTATAAATCTGGAGAGTAGTGGTGCATAAAACCTAATGGTAGAAAAACCCTTTTTATAACGATTTTATCAAGGAGGGTTTCATGCCTGACAAGAGGTTATTTATGTGAAAAATACGAGAGGTATTACGTCTCAAATACGAATTAAACCGCAGCAACCGTGAGATTGGGTTGAGCTGTGGAATTGGTAGCAGCACGGTTGGCGATTATATCCAACGGGCGAAAAATGAAGGACTCTCCTGGCCACATCCCGGAAGGGCTCAGTGACAATGCTCTGGAACAGTTTCTTTTTCCTCCTTCGAGGCACCATGCAATAGCTCCCGGTTGTTTCCTGATCTCCGTGAAGTCCATAAAGAGTTGCAGTCGCGTAAAAATGCCACTTTGAATCTGTTATGGCAGGAAGACAATTTTAATTGGATCAAAAAAACAGATTTAATTTATTGACATCCAGAACGTGGCAAAGTATTGTGGTCCTACCACTGAACACATGGGGCGAATACATATACTGATAACTATTATAATAGTGCCAATTTGAAAGAAAAGTCCTGATGATCTTTGTGTATTTAATCTTTGGGAAATTATAAAGTTATTTTGATAAACAAGGAGTTTCAAATGAAAGTCACAAAATTAGAAGTTTTTCCTCTTTATGTACCTCTAAAAAACCCGGTCAGTGCACCTGTCAGTATCCCACACGCAGAAAAGATACAAGGTATTGTATTTGGGGGGTATAGAGCAACTATCGTTCGAGTCACTTCAGACGACGGAGTAGTTGGCATCGGCGAGTGTATGACAAGGCTAGCCCCGGCTGCTCTCAAAAAAATTATTGATGAGATTGAGCCTATAGTAATTGGCACAAATCCTTTACAACCCGAGGCAACATGGGAAGTGATGTATGCGACCATGATGAATCGGGGACATAATCGTGGGTTCTTTATTGAGGCGATAAGTGGCATTGACATCGCTCTGTGGGATATGCGTGCAAAAATTTACGGTCAGCCTCTCTATATGTTTCTGGGGGGACGTCAGCGCGATATGATCCCGTCTTATGCTTCGAGTCTGCGAATGAGGGAAAAAAGCATCGTTTTGGAAACAGCACGAAGTTTCTTGGATATGGGCTTTAAATCCATGAAAATCAAGTTGGGAAAAAATCCTGAAAAGTACATTGAAGACTTGAAGCTGGTGGAAGATATCCGCAATGAAGTAGGTGATGACATTGTTTTAACAGTTGATGCAAACTGTGGATATCATGAAGACTATAAGCTTGCCTACCGTGTTGGGAAGGGGCTTGAGGCCAGTGGAATTTACTGGTTTGAAGAGCCTATAAGTCCTGATAACATTCGTGGTTACAAATATCTGACCGATAACTTGGGAATTGCTATAGCTTGGGGCGAAAGCTCATTTACACGATATGACTTTGCCAACATGTTTATCGAGGGTTGTGTAGATATCGTGCAACCTAACCCATGTCGGGCCGGAGGTTTAACTGAAATTTCCAAGATTGCGGCGATGAGCCAGGCTATGCACATTCCCTACGCACCTCATACTGGCAGTTGTTCCGCAGTTTGTTTGGCTGTTTCTCTTCATATTGCAACTGCTCTACCAAATCTTCTTACATTTGAAGTAATGCGATCTGATTGGTCCAAAGACGATCATAATCCATTGAGACATGATCTATTGCTTGAGCCTTACGACAGATTCGAAAATGGTTTTTTACATGCGCCAGATCCAACTAAACCTGGTATCGGCATAGAAATTAATGAAGAAATACTGGAACGTTATAGTGTTTATTGATCTTGTAATAATCTGAAATCATATAATATTACGTTGCGTAGGAGAAACATATGGAAATGTATGTTGCTGGAAAATGGCGAACCTCTGATGTTGTAAATGAGGTTTTGAATCCGTATGATAATTCAGTTGTTGATTCTGCACCCATAGCTAATGAACAAGATGTGGAGGATGCCATCGTCAGTGCTGAACGAGGTGCTGAGGTAATGGAAAACATTCCTTATTGGCGCCGAAGTGAAATTATTGCAAAGGCGGGTCAGCTTCTGTTGTCCAACAAAGAGAAAATAGCCAATTTAATCACTCGTGAGAACGGGAAAACCATTAAGGAGGCACGAGGTGAGATTGATCGGGCTGCAATGACTCTGTCAATCGCAGCAGATGCAGCAAAGTCAATTCACGGAGAGACTCTTCCCTTATCAGCGAACAATGTGCCTGGTATAGAAAACAAGTTTGGTTTTACCTACAGGGTACCTTGTGGTGTAGTACTCGCTATTGCTCCGTTCAATGTGCCGGTAAATCTCGCCTGTCATAAGATTGGGGCTGCTTTTGCTGGTGGGAACTCAGTTATTCTCAAAGCAGCAACTGATACTCCTTTAGCCACTGCACAGCTGGTGGAGATATTTCTTGAAGCAGGCCTTCCTGAAGAGGCTATCCAGTACCTAAGCGGGGGCGGCAGTAAATTAGGAGCTGTACTTTGCCCGGATAAACGAATTCGAAAAATTACATTTACAGGAAGTTACGACGTAGGGCAGAAAATCTGTCAACTGGCTGGTATGAAGAAGGTAACCATGGAATTGGGTGGTAACTGTCCTGTAATAGTAATGAATGACGTAGATGTTGACCGCATAGTTAAGGCTTTAGTTCCTGCTGGTTACGGCATGGCAGGTCAGGCTTGCGTTTCCACTCAGAGAGCCTTTATTCACCAGGATATATATGAGGAAGTAGTAGCCAAGATAAGTGTGGAAATAAAAGATTTCGTTCTGGATGATCCGCTACTGGAAACTACAAACATGGGACCGTTGATACGTGAAAATGACGCAAAAAGAGTCTCTGAAACTATATTAGAAGCAGGCCGTCAGGGAGCAAGGGTCTTGTGCGGAGGGGAAAGGAAGAATAATTTTGTACAACCCGCTGTAGTCGCCGATGTAAAGGAATCCATGCGAATATACCAGGAAGAGTTGTTTGGACCAGCAATAGCCTTTATGCCATTTACAGAAGTTGAAGATGCCATCGATAGTGCAAATGATACTAATTATGGACTGGCGGCTGGTCTGTTCACTGAAAATTTGGATATGGCGATGCAGATAGCACGTCGTGTTAAATCTGGAATAATGCATATCAATTCCGCAAGTCGCTGGCGTATAGATCATATGCCGAACGGTGGTCTTAAAGATAGTGGGATCGGCAAAGAAGGGCCTCATTATGCTTTAGAAGAACTGACTGAGTCCCGAACCATCATCATGCACCTTAAAGAGCGGGCAATGTTCTAAATTGATTATAATCTTTCAAAGATTTATACAGGAGCAAATTTATTCATGTTTTCTTTTCGAACAGCGATAAATGTTAGATTTGGCCACGGAATAACCAATGACTTGGGGGAAGAACTAAAGAAAAATAACTTTTCCAATGTGCTATTTGTTGTTGACCCTGGTCTAAAGCGGACAGGCATAGCTGACCAAGCTATAGGATCTTTAAAAATCAATGATGTTAAGTGTGAAATAATAGACACAGTTGAGCCTAACCCCCGCGATGCAACTATTGAGAAGGCCTGGGAAAGCGTTAAGGATAAGCCAATAGACGCCGTACTTGGTTTTGGTGGCGGTAGCGCTATAGACGCTGCTAAAGCTGCCGCGTTGTTAGCCACAAACGGTGGCCCGCTAAGGCAATACAATGACCCAGCTGCAATAAAAAAACCGGCATTGCCTATTATTGCAGTTCCAACTACGGCAGGAACAGGTAGTGAAGTTACCTCAAACGCTGCCATCACAGATTCGAAAAATCATTATAAAATGTCGTTTCGTTCGCCGTACTTGATTCCAGCTCTCAGCTTTCTTGATCCAAACTTACTCTCTACATTGCCAAGAGGTATAGCAGCAGAAAGCAGCATGGATGCGATAATCCATGCTGCAGAGGCGTATTTGTCGAAAAAGTCTAACCCTGTTTCTGATGCTCTAGCCATTGAAGCTCTGAAGTTTCTCTGCCCCAATATCCGACCTTTCGTTGCGAATCGTGCGAATAAGTCAGCAGCCGAAAGCATGCTCATAGGCAGTATGTTAGCTGGAACAGTAATCGGCAATACTGGTACTGGAAATGCTCATGCCTTGGCTAGGGCCTTGGGCGGTGAGTACGATTTGGCACATGGTTTGGGGTGTTCAATTATGTTTCCTTATGTGGTGCGGTTTAATTTTATTGCCAATCCCCTTAAATACCGAAAATTTGCGGGATTGTTAGGATTAGATGTGTCGAACTGCTCCGATTCTTCAGTGCGTGAAAAACTTGTGGAAGAACTTTTCGTGCTTCTTGAGCAATTGGGAATTCCTAACAAACTAAGTTCTGCTGGCCTGGACAAAGTAGATGTTGGCAAAGTTGCTGAAATAGCAGCAGGCAATACCGGTCCTAACCCTCGAACCACTACCATCGAGGATCTCAAACAGCTGCTTTACGAGACAGAGTAGAACAGTAACTGTAGGAGGGCAAAAGAACTACCTGAACATGGGGGCAGACAGTTTGAAAACCTGCCTTAGTGGCATAATACGGATTCATAAACTGAAAATGGAGGTAAAGACATGAAACACCATAGAGTAGCTTATTTAGGTTCAATCATCATTTTGTTGTGCACTGGAATCTTTTTAACTTTTTCTACCGGTACTCAGGCAGCTTTTCCCGAAAAAGGGATAACAGTGATTTTGCCATTCGGACCTGGCGGTGGAACGGACATGTTAACACGAGCTTTTGATGTTTATGCTGAAGATGCATTTGGTCACAACTTCATCGTTAATTATAAGCCAGGTGCAGGCAGTGCCGTAGGTACTACCGCTTTAAAGAAAGAGTCAAATGACGGATATACCATCGGAATGGGGAGTCTGCCCCATATGTACTTGCAACCGGCCAGTGGATCAGGGCGTTATACTTTAGATGATTTCGACTATATTGCTTTAATTGCAAGTGAGCCACAACTCATGGTTACTCCAAAGGCGAGCCCAAATAAAACCTATGCTGACCTTAAAAAAGCCACGAAAGAAAAACCGGGCGAGATGACACTGGGTATTCCCTCACCATTAAGTGAAACATGGCTCGCCTATCACCGTATTAACAACAAAGAAAATCTTGGTTTTACTGTAATCACCTATCAGGGTGGTGGTGATATGAATGCAGCACTTCTCGGCAACCAGGTAGATGCGGCCATGACCAATATAGGGCCAGTTTATGGTGAAATACATAATCTTAATGTATTGGGGGTTACTTCGACAGAACGAGTGTCATTTTTACCAGACGTTCCAACTTTTCAAGAATTGGGAGTGGATGTGGTGACATCTGTAGAGCGGGTATTTATGGCTCCTAAAGGAGTGCCACCTGAAAGATTAAAGGTATTAAGAGAAGGCTTTAAGAAGATTTGGCACAATCCGGATTTTCAAGAGCAAGTGAAAAAGATGCGCTACGGTATGAAGTGGATAAACGGTGAAGATGTGCGTTCCTACTTGGAGGAGGAGAAAGAAGTAATTCTGGATATTTACAAAACAACTGTCGCGGAGCAAAAAAAGTAACCAATACAGAATCATTGTGCCTACACCAAAAATTGATGTAGGCACAAATTTATTTTAATGCTTAAGAGTACACTTATCCTTTTTGATCCTTTTTGAAAAAGGGAGAATATGCCTGAAATTTCAATCATTCCACTGGCTATAAACGGTTTATGGAATGTTCTATCACCATATGCGCTCCTCTTATGTGCCTTTGGTCTTACTCTAGGAATCGTCGTAGGTGCATTGCCAGGACTATCTTCCACAATGGCTTGCGCACTTTTAGTGCCTATGACTTTCAGTATGGAACCCTCCACAGGTCTAATACTACTTGGCGCAATTTGGTGCGGTGCCATTTATGGAGGGTCCAATGCATCAATTTTACTCAATATTCCTGGAACCCCCTCATCAATTGCCACTGCTTTTGATGGATACCCGATGACCAGAAAGGGCCAAAGTGAAAGAGCCCTTTTCATTGGCTTGGTTTCGTCAGTTGTCGGGGGGATTGTTGGAGTTTTAGTCTTACTCTTTGCTTTTGCTCCATTAGCAGCTTTATCAGTTAAATTCGGCAAACCAGAATTTTTTTGGCTCTGTGTTTTCGGCCTAAGCACAATTGCTGCGTTGTCGCCTGGAAATGCCATTAAAGGACTTTTAGGCGCCTCGATTGGTTTACTTCTGGGAACGATAGGGCTTGACCCCATAATAGGTATTCCTCGTTTCACTTTTGGTACTGAAATGTTGATCGAGGGAATACAGCTTGTTCCTGGCTTGATAGGAATTTTTGCATTCGCTCAGGTACTCGAATTAACAGAACAAAAAAGTGTTGTAATTGCTGAATACAAATCAACCCCCAATCTGATCCGGAATGTCTTTAGAGAACTTTTTAGTAAAAGCAAGGCAAATCTTTTACGATCTTCAATAATCGGAACTTTCATCGGAATGTTACCTGGGGCTGGTGGTCCAGTCGCTTCACTAGTAGCTTATGGCGAAGCAAGACGCTGGGACAAAGATCCGAAACGATTTGGCTCCGGAGTGTCAGATGGGATCGTGGCTTCTGAATCAGCTAATAATGCTGTCATAGGTGCCTCTTTAGTTCCAATGATGGGATTAGGCATTCCTGGCTGTCCAACAGCTGCGGTTGTTATGAGTGGTCTTTTGGTACACGGTATCCTGCCAGGTTCTAAAATGCTATTAGAATCCGGAGATATAGCCTACACATTCATAATGTCACTTTTGCTAGTGAATATTCTTATGCTTTTTATAGGTTATGGCATGCTACGCCTTTCTGCCAACTTGTTGAGAGTACCTACCCGTCTTCTCATTCCCATGGTATTGATCATGGCTGTTATCGGTTCTTATACTCTTAGGAGCAGTATGGTAGATGTTTATGTCATGCTGGGATGTGGTGTATTGTCCTTCTTCCTGGGGAGAGCTGGTGTGGGAGCCGGGCCATTGTCACTGGGGCTTGTACTAGGGCCACTAACCGAAGATGCTTTCAATATTAGTCTTACCTTTATGCAGGCAAAGAACTCATTTTTGGAAGTATTTATAACACGCCCGCTATGCGTTTTTTTCATATTGTTAACAGTCACTTCTCTTTGTTTACCAGTTTTATTAAGCAAGAGAAAACAAAAAAAAATGATCCTGAATAGGGAAAAAAAGGTCTTATGAACCTTTCCATGAATAAAGATCTTTTTGCTGGAATATTTGGCTTGGCTTTTGGTGGCATTCTTCTTTATGAAAGTATAAAGCTAAGTTATCCTTCGAAGGCTTTTCCTCTTCTTATATCATCGTCTACTGTTGTTTTTAGCTTATTAATCCTGGTATTTGCTATATTAAAAAGAAATGCCAAAGTTAATACCGGTAAAACTGATGGAATTGTACCTTCAAGGTTGACTTTATATATAATTATATCTTCTATAATATATATATCAATTATTGATATATTGGGATTCTACTCAAGTAGTTTTTTTTGTATTATATTTGTTTCTTCTATACTTTCACCAAAATATTTAAAAATTAAAACATTTATTTTTACTTGTTTGTCATCATTTATATTTTTATTTTTTGTTTACATTATTTTTTCATTTTGGATAAAAACATCTATACCCGGTGGTATATTAATTTAACATGATATATGTCTTCAAATACATATAATATATGAAATCCTATTTAATAAACAGTCCTTACAATGGAAGTGTTATATATTCAGAAAAGCCAATAATTGAACACAATGAAGCTTTGATCAAAGTCTGTTATTGTGGAATTTGTGGTTCTGATCTTCATGCTTTTGAGGGGTGCCACGTGCGTCGGCCTCCTCCGTTAATCACAGGTCATGAGGTTAGTGGGATCGTAGAAAAAATAGATGGCAACGATGGATTAATCAAGGTTGGTAGTAAAGTTACCGTGTTGCCAGAAGAAAGCTGCATGAATTGTAGTAATTGCATGAATGGCTGGACTAACTTGTGTAAGCGCAAGAAACTTTTAGGAACAAATGAGTGGCCTGGAGGGTTTGCTGAATACATAAAGGCACCAATATCAAATGTTGTTGAATTACCTGTTACGCTGCCTTTAGAACTGGGAGCATTAGTTGAGCCTGTAGCTGTTGCTATTCACGCTCTTAAACAAGTCAATTTTGAAAAAGGCCAGAATGTAATAATATTTGGGATGGGAAGTATAGGAAGCGTACTTTTGACTTTGTGTAGGATATTGGGAGCTAACAAGATAGTTGCATGCGATATTAAAAGCTTTAATTTAGAGTTCGCGAAAACACAAGGGGCTGATTTTGCGATAAATACATCGAACGGGAATGATCAAGCAATTAAATTTATAAATATGCTAGATATACCTGAAATTGACGTCTCGCTGATATCAACTTCTAACATCGATACGATAAATATAAGCTTTGGAATAACGCGATGCCGTGGAATTATCGGACTAATAGGTCAATTTAATAAGCCGGGAATTATAGATATTGACATAGCTCGCATAAAGGAACAATTATTATATTCTTCTTTTACATATGTAAAAGAAGATTTTATTGATGCAATTAATATTATTGAAAAAGAAAAATATATTTTTAAAAAATTAATTTCTAATTTTATTAAATTTGAAGAAATTGATTTTTATATAAAATCAATGATTGAGTCAAAATTGGACACAATAAAAACATTGATATCTTCTAATTAATAAATAATTTGTAGCATACATTTGTTTGTAAATATATAACAATATTATCATTATATTATAATATTTTCAATTTAATTGAAGTAAAATATTAATAACGTTTTTATTTTAAAAAATGATAAATAAATTATATTTCAAATAATCTTAAAAAATCAAATATATGAAAAAATATAATTTTGATTTGACAGGTAAAAATGCAATAATTAACGGATCTTCTGGAGCAATTGGTGGAGCATTTGCTGAAGCTATTATTGATTCTGGAGCAAACGCAGCGCTCTGTTATAATAGTAATAGGTCTCCGATTGATAAAATGATTAAAGAGAAGAGTAATTCTAGTAATCTATTAAAAGGCTACAGAGTTAACTATTTGGAATTAAACGAAGTAGCCGATCACGCCGATACTGTAATAGAAGATTTTGGCAGTATCGATATAGTAGTGAATTGTGTGGGTGGGCATTTGAATGGTTCCATTAGTGATGGAGATACAACATTTTTTGATCTTGAACCAATGGTGATGCGAGAAAATGTAACTTTAAATTTGTTCGCTGGGTGTATCTGGCCCTGCTATTATTATGTAAAAAAAATGATCCCTAACGATGATGGTGGATCTATTGTGAATATAAGCTCTATGAATGCATATCGGCCATTGAGGGGGAGAGCAAGTTATGCAGCAGCCAAAGCAGGGGTAACTAATTTCACTCAATGGCTTGCTTGCCACGTTGCAAAAGATTTTAATCCAAAGATTAGAGTTAATTGCATTGCGCCAGGTTTTTTCCCTGGGCCTCATAACCTTGGTATTATGACAAATGAGGATGGTTCTTTGGCCTGGCGAGGTCGAGAAATTGTAAATATGACCCCAATGGGGAGACTTGGCAATAGTGAAGATATTGTTGGGGCTTTATTGTGGTATGTTTCAGATGCTTCAAGTTATATTACGGGTACAATGTTACCTGTTGATGGAGGGTTTACCGCTTATTCAGGTTTGTAAGAAAAAGTACAGGATAGTAAAATGGGATTTAACAAAATAGATTCAAAAAATAAAAGTCAGTTGGCAGCGGAAATGCTCCTTTCTGCAATAGAAAATGAAAAATATCTGCCTGGAGATAAACTACCATCCGAAAGAGTCATAGCAACGGAAATGGGACTCAGCCGAAACACGTTAAGAGAGGCCATAGCAGCATTGCAGATTGTTGGCGTTATTGATGTAAAACATGGGCAAGGCAATTATATTGCAAGCCTAAATCTAGATAATATATCAAACGTCGACGAGTCTATAAGCAAAATATTTGCATCTAACGATAATCCATTTATCATCATTGATGCTCGTATAGCGTTTGAACCAGGCGTAGTTGCCTTATCATGCCATGTTGCTGTCGAGAAGGACATCAAGGAGCTTGAAGTACTTTTGTCTAGAATTACTGAATCTATTATGGATAATGCTATAATTGGTTACTCTGTAGCAGATTATGAATTTCATATGAAAATTGCAAATTGTACTCATAATCAAGTAATTAGTAACACCATGAAACAGCTCCTTGATGCTTTAAAACAGCCCTTATGGCGATCGATGAAAAAGATTATCTTTTCTAAAGAAGAGATCCGGAATAGTAGAATTAGTGAGCATGAAAAGATCTTTCTAAGCATAAAAAACAGAGATCCTCAGCTAGCTCAAGCAAACTTGCTTGCACATCTTACTGAATCAAAGAATCGTTTTCTTATGGAAATCGAAAGATGAAAAAGGTTGCTGATAGGATGTGGTGAAGAAAATAGCTGTATGATTATAGGGAATTGGTAAGCAACTGGAGAATTTTCTCGGGCGAGCCGAGGTATGCTTGGCTGAGTACCTTTGTTTTGCCCTTAACCCTACCTGTCTCACGCACATAGTAATAGGGTCTGCCTTTTGTTATTTTCTTGTGTATGTGTGTCATGCGAGCATGGTAACAGTAGGGTCTTACGATCGGCAGTCATTTATATACTTAAACAGGAGTTTATGGATATGGCCATGATTGGAGCGTAAAAACGTCGCGATAATGGTTATTTAGCCATGTAATTTTTGCAAGACCCCGCTCTCTATTTTCCATCCAAATGCTTTTAAAATCTGTTCTTGAATACTATCCGGATCTTCTAACATCCGCTCCGGGCTTTTTCTGCCCGGAAGCCAAACGAGGCAGGAATGCAACCTATGCATTTGTTTCATTGCTGTCTTAGCAGTCAATTGCAATCCGGCCTGGCGCAATTTAAGTTCCACGAGTCGCAGAAGAGCAAGAGCAGCTATACAGGTAAAGATATGGCAGCTTATTTTGCTGTCTGTCCAGTGGCGGACGGGCATCATAGATACGAGATCATTATCTTTTGATTGACGAAATCCATCTTCCACCGTCCACCTCTCCAAACTGGCATTAACGATTTCGTCGGTTTTCCAGTCAGTATTATCCGTGATAATAATATTTTTACCAAACCTATCGATATAGCGGCCAATCCGATAGTAATTTTTCTTGCAGTTTAAACGCAGTCCGCCTTTATGCTCAAAAAGCTCAAAATTGTAAAGATCAGAAGGTATATGCAATTGGGCGCATGCCTCCTCATAGCGGGCTTTTATTTTACTTTTATTACGCCATTGCGGCATCCGCTTACTCACTTTGGTCTTGTATTCCTGAACAATCTCCTGGAGGCGAAGCATCTTTTTCTCGAAATTATACCGTTGCTTAGTCGCGGTTAATGGGTTGTAGGTCACAATTACTGTCCGCTCCCGCCCCCAATATTCACCTGTTGTCCTCCATGCCATTAATCTATCATCATCTCTTCCTTTTCTGTGCAAATTACGATTTTTTCGGTTATCCACCTGGTGAAATTGTGCCAAATCAACATGGATAAGATCCTCGGCATAGTATGTTGAATACGTGGTGATAAAATTGATATCTTCCCGCGCATCGATATCGGCAATATTATCTTCAGAATTCATCCCCTTGTCGAAGACCATCGTAATCCGGGCATGTTTTCCCGCATGTCCTTTCAGGCTCTCAAAAAGTTCAGTAATAATTTGCTGAAATAGCTTTGAGTCATGTCGATTACCTGCGTACTCCCTGTAAAACAGTGGAATCCGCTTATCTCGGCTGACAGCAAGGGCAACACCGATTTGCCGCAGCCAGTTGCGCCCCTCTTTGTTTTTGCCTCTTTGGGCAAGATCCGAAGCCGTGTCACTTGCCATGAATGTGTAGTAGTTCGTGGTGTCGAACATGAAACAATCAGAAGATGTTGGCTCGACCAATGAAATTCGGCGGAGGAATTCAGCGGCAATACGCCTCAGTTGTTCCGCACTGACGTGGTTCCAGTTCTCCCAAAACAGTTGCGAGGTCAAAGCGTTTATGTCTACCGGACGGATATGCTGAATAGCTGTTCCTTTGTACCAGCCAGGCATTGCTCGCTTGGAACAGGAGTTGATTGATCAACGACAATTATAATT
The DNA here is from genome assembly GCA_963675545.2 of Desulfocapsaceae bacterium. Taxonomy (GTDB): domain Bacteria; phylum Desulfobacterota; class Desulfobulbia; order Desulfobulbales; family Desulfocapsaceae; genus MADRE3. The sequence goes on along the minus strand of CAXXRX010000002.1, from coordinate 2,771,634 downwards.
CCGGTCCAGCGTCAATTAAAATTCCCGTCTTATTCTGTTAGTTTTACACACATTTTCACTCGATTATTTTTTCTTTTGCAGCTGCCAAACGATAGCTGTCTAAATTCAGTTCAAGGATTGTCAAGGGACATCAACTTTTACGAAGTTAGTGGACACCAAGTTTTACGATTCCTGTCCTTATGTTATGCCCGGCCAGGAGGGAGCCCGTAGGGCGACCGGAAGGCCGGGCGGGTTGCTATTGTTTCAAACTTCTCTCCAAATCACGGAGCCGGTACGAACGGCCCTTGATATTGAACACATGACAGCGATGCAGCAGCCGGTCAAGCAGTGCGGTGGTCATCACCTCATCACCGGCGATTACCTCAGCCCAGTCACGCACTGACTTATTGGTCGTGATTATGATGCTGCCACGCTGGTATCTATAACTCACCAAACGAAAGAAAAGCGCTGCTTCCAGTCGGGTAAGCGTCTGAAAGCCAACCTCATCAATGATCAGAAGCGCCACCTTGAGATACTTCTTCCCCTTGAGTCTGCGCGGCGGAATCTCCGCATCCTGCTTCAGGCTGTGCAACAAATCATCGAGCCGGTAAAAAGCAACGGAAAAACCATTCTCAACGGCTTTTATCCCCAGGCCAACAGCCAGGTGCGTCTTGCCTATCCCTGGAGGCCCCTGAAACAGTATGGTCTCGTGCGCCCTGATCCAGGCGCAGGTGGCCAACGTTTCGATACGATTTTTCTCGATCCCCGGTTGAAAAACGAAATCAAAGTTGCCAAGCGTCATACCCGGCGGCAAACCGGAAAGACGCAGAGACGTCCCGATGCGCCGCTCTTCACGGCGATCCTGCTCTACCTTCAGCAGATGGTCCAGAAAAACATGTGGTGCCTGATTATTTTTCACCGCATGGTTCAGCATTTGTTCAAGCTGTTCGGCGCCATGGCACAAGCCAAGCCCTTCAAGCCGGGTGCGTGTGGTGTCAAGGTCAACCCGTGCGATTGTCTGTTTACTCATCGGGCCACCTCCATCAGCGCACCATACAAATCAAGCGGACGCTGCTCGACCGGCATGGCGATAATCTCCTGCAGCTTTCTTCCCATGCGTCCCAATGGCAATGGCGGCAGCACACGGTCTGTGGCCTCTCCCTCGAAACAGCTCTGATCAAGGAGAATACGTTCATTGCTGCGGCGAGGATATTCACGCTGCAACCTGCCGTCAGCCCATATCTGCACGGTTCGGGAGCAACCCCGGATTTCCACCAGACGGCCCACATACTGGAACGGCACACTGTAGCTGCGCCCCTCAAAGTTCACCAGGCAGTCCTTGCCTACCGGCCGTGATACCACCACATCAAAAGGTTGCGGATAACCATCGACTTTTCTCAGGTGCGCCTGTTCCGCCTCCCAGCTTGCCCGCACCGATTTGCCGGTCGCCGGGCAGATTGCCTTTTCCGACCAGAGAATCAGCCGGCGATCAGTCCAATCCTGAAGGTGTTCTATGCCGTCAAACTGCTGTCGACCTGGATTGACCCGGAGGCGGGAGAGGTGCACCTTCGATTCAACTTTCCCTTTGGCATTGGGTGCAGACGGTTGACATGCGTCGACATGGAAACCGACAGAAACGGCATAGCTGCGATAGACCCGGTTGATCCGGCCCCAGGCGCCTGCACCATGCGCAATTGCGGTCTTCACGTTGTCAATACGATTGACCGCTGCCACTCCCTCCAACCGTTTGAATGCCTCGTTATGACTCTCCAGCCAGCTCAGTTGGTTTTTTGATTCACGCCATATAACCGCCGGCATGCGGCTGTGGCTCAGACACATGATAAAGGCACTCAACGGTTGGTAATCAAAACCGAGATTCACCCTGGGAAATTCTGCCCAATCCGTCTGGCTCTGTGCGCCAGCTGGAGTCTCAACTCGCCGGTAGGTCCTGGTTCGGGGATGGGGGAATTTCCGACGCACATAGCGCAGAACGGATTTGTAGGACCCTTCATAACCGTGCTCCGTCACCAGGTGTTCGTGGAGCTCGAGAATGTTAACAGGCCGCTCGTTTTCCCTCCGCAGCTCAAACCAGTGGGTGATCACCTCAGAGAACGCTTCTGCCTTCTGGGGCTTGTCTGCTCGACCGTCTGTTGCATCGATTGCCTGCCGTTTCAGGTGGTAACGCACCGTTCCTTCGCTTACTCCCAGCATGGCAGCAATCTTGGTCTTCTTCATCTTTTTCTCGCCAAGTACACGGAGTGCCACAATTTCCTCCTTAGAAAGTCGACACGGCATCTCGGGCTCCCTCCTGTAAAGATTTTCAATCTTCTTTACAGGTCTTTATAACCGCCGATCGACCGTCTGGTCAAAATCGTAAAACTACGTGTCCACTAAGATCTATTTTACAGCGTCTCATGACAAGGATAACACTGTGATGTACCAAACGGTCGATGGCTGCCGCCGTTGTCATCGGGTCCTTGAAGATTTTTTCCCACTGTGAGAACGGCAGATTGCTGGTAATCATCACTGATCCCCTCTCATAACGATCAGCAAGCAACGTGAACAACACTTCCATTTCTTCTCTGCTTTGCTGGACATAACCGATATCATCTATCAGCAGGGCGTCATAGGATGCCAGCTTCTTCAGGATTTTCGGCAGCTCCAGATCTCTTTTGGCTACGAGTATCTTTTGTACCAGCAGACTGCAGGGAGTAAAAAGGATTCGTTTTTGCTGATGAATCAGCTCCTGGGCAAGAGCGCAAAGCAGATGAGTTTTGCCGCTGCCGGGGTTGCCGAATGCCAGAACATTTTCACAGCGCTGCAGGAATGATCCCTCCAGCAAGACTTTAACGAGCGCCTTTACCTTAGCTGGTAATCGCGACTGGTCAAAGGAATCGAGACTTTTCTCCAGCGGCAGCTTTGACTCTCGCAGATATCTGGCAATCCGCCGCTGATGTCTTTCTTCGCATTCACGGCTCACCAGTTCCCTGAGATATTCTTCGTAACTCGATGACTCCCGGCGAGCCAGGTCAGCCTCTTCCCGGTAGCACTTTTTCACACTCGAAAGATAGAGCTGCTTCAGAGAATGTTCCAGTTCCTTGTGCAGAGCAGAAAGAGTTGTCATACCATCGCCTCCTGAATACTGCGGAGCAGTTGATCATAGCTGCGCAGGGCAACGGTAGGGATCGTCACCTGTGTCGCGGGAGCTATCTGCTGACGTGACTGAAGCTGTTGTTCAACTGTGCAGACAGTTATCCTCTGGTCCCGGTCGATCAGCAAGCGTAACGCATCGTCTATGGCAGTCTCGTTTTCCCGGGCGGCAAGCTGCAGGATCTTCAGGTATTCTTTGCCGGCGGCTTTGGGGCTCTGTCGTTCACACAAGGCGTCATAAGCCATACGGAAACGGCTTGTCGGGAATAAATCGCTGCGGTAGCGATAGTTGGCAAAAGCCCCCGGTTTCCGGATCAACCAGTCAATAATATGTCGATACTGGATCCGATGTTTATCGGCTCCACGCAAGCGGTCAATATCCTCAAGATGCCGCTGGCCGTACCACAACTCCAGTTTCTCGGCATAAAGCCGTATGGTGACCGTTTCTCCCACCAGGCGGCTGTGTACGGAATATATTTTGTGCTTGACCCGAATCGTGCTACTTGGCCCCACTTTGACAGATAACCGCGTACAGGAGTCCAGGCGTCGTGGCGGCAGCCGACGCAATAAGGACTGCTCTTCCTGGAACCTTTCCGTTCGGCCGCTGTTGAGCTGGTCAAACAGTTTATGCAGGTAGCGCCGGTATGTCTCCCGTGATTCAAAATCGCTGCTGCCCCGCAGCATCAAAGCTTGTTTCAAGGCCCTTTTGAACCGATGGTGACGCTGTTCTATATCGCCATTTTCGTGTGCTCTTGATGGGTTGATCCGTCGACCCCCAAGAGAATAATGACGTAACAGCCCCTGATACATCGCCGTAAATTTCTCAGGGTTGTCAGGTTTGTTCACCGCTGCAGAGAGGCGGTCCGTCTGGTGGTATTGCGGAACTCCCCCCAGGGCCCATAATGCATTCTGCAGGCCTTCACTCAAACTCTCATAGCTCTCTGAAAAACAGATCGTACCTGTCTCCCAGTTCGAATAGGTCAGGACAAAATGATAGATGAGATGATTGAAAGAATGACCTGCTATGGTAATCCCCAGATCGTTCATACAGGTGAAGTCGGATTGACTCAATATCCCAGGCTTGTGTACCTGGGGGAAGTAAATCTCTTTGACCGGACCTTCGGTTGCTCGCCAGATTTTCACTTTGCGTTGAAACGTCCGTAACTGGCCGTCACTGAAGCGGCCCGGATGGTTTCTCTGTAGATAATGAAACAGCGTCTTTGCTTCCAGACCGGGATTGAGTTCCAGATGCCATTCGATTTCTTGCCACACGTCAACAAACGGATCTGCTCTGGTGCGCCAATCACGATTCTGTTCCGCCTTGATCTCGCTTGGCAAACGTCCAAGATCACGATACTTCCTGCCTGTTTTTTCGTCCATACCGGACTTGGCTGCCGCCAAGTCCAATGGCTTGCCCTGCTGTAAATACGCCCTCAATTTCTTCACCTGGTTGTCTGTGATCATCCAAATCCTCCTTTGTCGGATTTGAATAATCTATTACGTGTTCAACCGGGAATTCTAATTGTCGTTAGCAGGGAATTATAATTGACGTTGGACAGTTGATCATGCGGTTATAAATTGCGTAAAGAAAATATTCACCCACAGAAGGCGTATCCTTGTGGGGGGACTGCGGGATAATATCATCAATAAGTTCAGCAATTCCAATTTTGCTTTCAATCAGGTTTGCCAGCCATAGAGCACCAAATTCTTGCGATTAGATCTTTTTGGGCATTGATGCGGTCTTTGCATCGGCAACCAGCTGGAGAATTTTCTCGGGCGAGCCGAGATAAACTTGGCTGAGTACCTTTGTTTTGCCCTTAACCCTACCTGTCTCACGTACATAGTAATAGGGTCTGCCTTTCTTCATTTTCTTGTGTATGTGTGCCATGCAAGCATGGTAACAGTAGGGTCTCGCAATAGCAAGCAAAAAATAGCCAATATGTTGATTTTTTACAGAAATTTGTGGTAGGTTGTGGACTGCTTCGAAGGGTCTTGCAAGAACGCTATCGGTAACTAATCGGATTTACAGGGTTTATCCTGGAAAAAGAGGATTTGAGCGGCCCATAGTTTCTATACCAGTTTGAAAGTTAGGGTTTTTCTCTTTCTCACGCAGCTTTTCTTCTTTTTTCTTCTAATTGCTTCACATATCTCGCTGGAGTTACTCCAGCGAGGGCTCCGTGAGGGCGCTCAACATTGTATTCGTCGAGCCAGCCATTGATAACACGCCTGGCTTCCTGCACAGAGTAGAAAAGCCAACGATCCAAACAACCATCTCGAAAGACCGCATTAAAACTCTCATTATGCCCGTTCTGCCATGGGCTGCCAGGATCTATGTATCTCGTTTTCACACCGGCTTTACCTAGCCAGTCTTGAATGTTTTTCGCTATAAATTCTGGTCCGTTATCACTTTTAATACAGACGGGTGGACCCCATTGCTCAAAGAGTTCTCTCAATACACGTTTAACATGACCGGAGGTAATCGAACGACTTGTGTAGATTGACAGACCGTATCGGGTGTATTCATCGATCACCGTCAAACACCGAATGCGACGGCCGCAGGCTGTCTGATCAGAAACCAGGTCATAGCTCCAAACGTGATTAGGATATTGTGCCTTGCTCAGCTCTGTTGTGCTTTTTCCAAGTAATCGCTTTTTCTTTTGTTTCTTAATTACCTGTAAACCTTCCTGCTTACGGATCAAACGAACTCTTTCCCGGCCAACTCTCCAGCCAGAGTCTTTCAGCTTGTCGTAAATCTTCCGGTAACCAAATCGCGGATATTGAATTGATAACCGGTGAATTTCTTCTCTGAGTTCCAGGTCACGATTCGCCTTGGGTCTATTCCTTTTCGTTCCTCGATTCAGGCTGATGTGTCGACATGAACGTCTTTCACTGGCCTGAAACGTTGTTTGAAGGTAATCAGACACGATTCTTTGGCTGGCAAGGCTTACCACTTTTTTGAAACCACATCCTTGAGCATGCGGTTATCAAGCGTGAGTTCAGCAACCAGCTTTTTCAGTTCTGAATTTTCTTTCTCCAGTCCTTTCAGACGCTTGGCATCTGATACTTCCATGCCACCAAATTTATTACGCCATCGATAATGGGTCTGCTCGGTTATGTTGTGCTGCCGACATGCCTCACGGACATTGCCCAGGGCTTCTCCTTCTTTCAGTATCCGTATGATCTGTTCTTCTGAAAACCGTTTCTTCTTCATTATTTTTCTCCAGTTGATTTGATCGTAAGTCTAACATATCAACTGGTATAAAATCGAACAGGCTTTCCAGATTGGTTTCATAAACTCCTGTCTGAGTTGTTTGAGATCATACGGAGAGACAAATGAAAGCTGAATATACCATTGCCTTTCTTGCTGAATTGCTTGAACTCACCGGCAAACTCCAGAACCTTGTCAAAGACCATTGCCGGCTGGTTGTTGCCGAGGAACAAGATGGTTATCTGGTTGAATCTGAGGATGAGGAGGATGTTCCCTTCTGATTGATGAGGGGGCTTTTCTGCTTTGACGGCTGGTCGATATTGACTTACCAGAAAGCACCATGTCAAAATAATCAGATAATACTGTCAAAATAATCAGACGATTATTGTTCTTTTAATGTGGGAAGCAACAACGGTGGTGTCTACCGATACTCTCTCAAGGCTTGACTCTCGCACTGAGCCACTTTTTATTCCTGCCTCAATGGTTGCCTGCAGGATCAGCTCAGCCCCTTGTTCGCCAATCCGTTTACGCCAATAGGTCAAAGATGACGGGTTCATCGGCACTTTGTGCTGAAAATGACTTTCGCCACAGAAATACTGGAAATAAGGATTTTCAATCCAGCGCTTGAGAACCTCCTCGTCTGAAAGGCTGTAGACATGGCTCAAATAGGTGACTCCGACCATTAAACGAATGGGAATCCCCGGCCTTCCGTTGCCTTCTGAATACAACGGACCGAACTGTTCATCGAACACTTTCCAGTCAATTAGATTGGCGAGCCGGTAAAGTTCATGTTTTCTGTCGAGCATGTGCTCCAGTCTGTTTCTGAACAGGTCACCCTGGGGGCTTTCGTTACTTGATTTTGGACGCATGGAAATCACCAGAAATTGAGGGGTAAAAGTACAATATCCTGCAATTTATAGTGATATAATTTACTATTTTTACATATAAATATCAATATCTTATTTGTTTTTCAGGGCCGACGATGTTAAATGTATGGTGTAGTCGTGATATGGACATGATATGATCCTCTTTTGAGAATGGTGCTTACGTTGACACCAAACAACCTGTCTCGCGCCATATGCTTTTTCAATTCCTTTTTTCAGCTCATGTACTCATTTCCCGGATGAACCTTTTTTTTTTGCATAGCAAGATCATAAGCACATTCAATACAGAGGTTTTCCTGACCTTCAGTACAAACTCGCTTTCCCATTTCTTTGATAACATCCCGAGCGTCAACCCCATATCGCTCTGCAGCCCTTTTGGCAAAGAGTAGAAAACTAGAGTAAACTCCTGCATAACCAAGCATCAGGCTATCTTTATCAAACTCAATGGGTTTAGGTAACAGCGGTCTAATAACTTGCTCAGCTACATCCATAGCAGAATATAGATCTACACCGGTATCAAGTCCCATCCGATCACAAACGGCGGCAAAAATCTCCGTCGGACAATTTCCTGCTCCAGCACCCATCCCTCTCAGGCAGCAATCAATATGACTGGCACCAGCTTCTATAGCAGCCTTTGAATTAGCAACAGCAAGTTGCAGATTGTTATGACCATGAAACCCTGTTTCTACTCCAAGAGTTCTTGACATTGCTTGAATGCGTTCATACACCATTTCTGGAAGTAGGTATCCCCCACCATCAAGTAAGTAAACGACTTTGGCGCCATATGATTCTGACATTTGAGCATATTTAACGGTTTCTTCAACACTCAAAGCTGACGCACATGGAAGAACGGCCCAAGCTTCAAATCCCATGTTATTTGCCATTCTTATATGCTGCTCAGCAATATCACATTCAGTTATCTGGGTGCACAATCGGGCTACGCTCACCCCGTGCTCCCTTGCAACAGCCAACTCATGACGAGTTCCAATACCCGGAAGAATAATTACCCCAAGCTTTGTATTGTGAACTACCGCAGTTACAGCTTTGATATACTCTTCATCTGTTGAAGCTCCGAAACCATATTGAAAAGAAGATCCTGCAAGCCCATTGCCGTGACCAAACTCAATTACATTCACTCCTATCTTATCTATCTGAGCAGCAACTTTAGCCATTTCATTTGCTGGAAGCTGATGTTTGAGAGGGTGCATTCCATCCCTAAGAGATACATCTAAGATATTTATTTTTCTGCGCATTTTAAACTCCTGTGTTATCTTCTACGATAATATGTGCCGCCTTTTTCTCGGCTATTGCAATTGCGGCACTCGTTTCTATATCGAGATTGCCACTATATTTTGGCAGATAATCACCGCTTCCTTCCACCTCTACGATCACAATAATGCGTTCTCCGTCATAAGTTGGTGGCATTTTAAGACGGTATCCGGGAACATATGCTTGAACATCTTTTACCATTCGATCTACCGAGTTTAAAATTTCTGTTTCATTAAATTCTTTGACTCTCAGATAAATCGTATTACTCATCGTCATTGGAGGGTCTGCTGGATTGAGTAGAATAATGGCTTTCCCCTTCTTAGCATTACCTACTTCTACAATTCCCAAGGCAGTCGTTTCTGTAAATTCGTCAATGCTTTGTCTAGTCCCTAGTCCTGCACTTTTACTAGATATAACGGCTACTATTTCAGCATAATCTACTTCAGTTACACGCGAAATAGCTTTTATGATAGGTATTGTTGCTTGTCCACCACATGTAATGAGATTTACATTGGGAACATCAATATTCTCAGTCAAATTAACAACTGGAACACAATAGGGCCCAACTGCGGCCGGTGTTAGGTCTATTGAAAAAAAACCAGCATCCTCTAAGAGTGGGGCGTGTTTGAAATGAGCGTTTGCTGTTGTCGCATCAAAAACAATATCAATATCTGATCTACCCAAGAGGTCATCGATACCATTGGAGGAAATATCGATACCAAGCTCTTTTGCCCTTTTTAGACCCGGAGAATCTTCATAGATTCCACACATTAGTGCCATTTCAAGAATCTTACTCTTCTTTAAGACCTTATACATTAGATCAGTCCCAATATTACCAGGGCCAACAATTGCGACTCGTGCTTTTGCCTTGTTCATACACGCTCCTCTTCTACATGTTCTTCAGGTTTGTTTGCTAAAAAATCCCTCTTACTGATTTCGCATGGACCATCAAATTTGTGGTAATTAGTAAAAATTGGTATGTCTATATGAGTATGCCAATAACAAACACAAATGTATTGTATATATTGCCTTTATCAACGACCAGACAAACGCCTTAATAAGAAAAACGGTGTTATGTACCGATGATTCGGTACACTGAACAACCATCGAACAAAAGTCGATGGTTGCGTTGATCGGCTAAAGTCGACTGAAGTTCATATAGTTTGCTTCGCAAATTGCTTGTTTAACACGGTTCATAGTCTTTGACTATTTCACCTAAACTTCTCTTCGCCTAAAGGCGAGGGGTTCCAACCATCCCCGATGGGGGCACTAAAATATTCCATTTCCAACTATGGCACATATCTCCAAATCAGTGACTTATAGTCACATCAGCACCTGTTCGGTCACGAATGAGATTGATAATGGTATGGCAAGACTTTTTATTTAGAGGATTTAATGAAATAAGAACATTGCTTCTCCCAAGCGCTTCATATTTAGCGAGTCCCAATCGGTGGTATGGAACAATCTCTACTCGTGAAATACCCAGTTTTTTTATCAGCAAAGCAAGGTTTTGGTAAAAGGATTCTTGCATATTGAATGTTGGAATCAAAGGAACTCTAACAACAACTTCTGGAGCGATCCTTGATAATTGGATTAGATTGTCAAGGATTAGAGAATTGTTCATTCCAGTACCGGCCTGATGAGTTGTTGGATCGATTTCCTTAACATCAAAAGAAAGAGATCTACTAATCCATCTAATTTTCTCACAATACCCGAATCAAAATGGCCGCAAGTTTCGACTGCCGTGTGAAATCCTTCTAATTTGCAGGCGCGCAGCAATTCTATTGCAGCTTCGGGTTGTGCAAATGGCTCACCACCTGACAACGTGACACCTCCACCAGAATTTTCGTAATAGTGTCTGTCCAGCACCACAATCTTTATGATCGAATTTATCGATAAAGATTCTCCTGCTATTGTTAAAGCACCAGACGGACATTCTTCTACACATGTTCCATGCCGCTGACACTTAGATTGATCAATCCTTACTCCTTTATCGTTAAGGGTAATTGCTTGAGAAGGACATACCTTTTCGCAAATTCCACAGTGGATGCAGAGACGCGAATGATAAAGTAATTCTGGTAGGAAGGATTGTGATTCTGGATTGCTACACCATTTACAGCGCAGTGGACATCCCTTGAAAAAAATGATTGTTCGTATTCCAGGGCCGTCGTGTAGACAGAATCTTTGTATGTTGAAAATATTTGCAGTTGTTAAAGGTTGCACGACTTACCCATCATGAGCGGTTCTCTGAATAATGTCTTCCTGAAGCAACGGATCTATTGAGTTAAACAGCACACTGAACCCTGCAACCCGAACCATAAGATAGGGATATTCTTCCGGATGCCGCTGAGCATCACGCAGCGTGGTTTCGTCAATAATATTAAATTGAATATGTTGTCCCTTGTTCAGGAAAAAAGTTTTAATAAGTGCAGCCACCTTTGAAATATGGAGAGGATTGTCAACCACTCTCGGATGAAGTTTTACGTTCAGCAACGTACTGCCGATAGCTTTGTAAGGATCTAGTTTAACCACAGAGTTTAAAAGCGCGGTGAGACCATTTTTGTCTCTTCCTTGAGCACATGACACTCCTCCGTCTGAGAGTACCATGCCTTTTTTCCGCCCATCCGGTAATGCCCCGACACGATCTGCGAGCAGTACATGGCATGCGATACTATAAAGTGCAATAAAATACCGGCCACCTCGTGCGTTTCGATATTGATCTATTTCTTGATATAAAAAATTCAGAATATCGTTACCTAAATCATCGACATATGGCTCGTCATTCCCATATTTAGGAGCATTTTTTAATAAAATCTGACGTGTTTGCTCAGCTTTTTCAAAATTTGATTTCAATGCATCACGAATTTCTTCCCAACGGAATCTTCTTTCTTCGTAAATTAGCTTTTTTATAACAGCAAGAGAATCAGCTGCATTGGCAATGCCCACAGCATTAATTGTAGTCGAGTTATAACGGGCACCACCATTTAACGAGGTTCTACAATTAGGAATACAATCTTGAATAAATACTGCCTCAAATGGGGTTGGAGCCAAAAGCCCATGCAATTCATCAAGGACATTGTTACAAATCACACTTTGTCTCAAATAGAAACGAAGTTGTTTAAAAAACGCATCCTGAAACTCATCGAATGATTTAAAAGATGCGACGTCTCCTGTGCATAAATGATTTTGTTTTTCCTTTACAGGATCGTAACCATCGAAAATAGTCAGTTCAAGGATTTTTGGTAAACTGATGAATCCTCCGGTTAACCAAGGTTCGGAAATACCTGGAACGGTAGGCTCGGTACAACCGACGATAGCATAATCTCTCGCATCCTCAATTGAATAACCTGCCTGTAACATATTGGGAATAAGGACTTCGTCGTTAAAAAAGGCTGGCATACCACTGCCATATGCTGCAATTTCGACAGCATGGTTGAGAAACTTTTCAGGGCACCCATAGTACCATCGGATAGAAGTGGAGGGTTGGGGAAGCCCTACCTGCGCAGTAGCATCAAGACATATTTCAGATAACTCATTGGCTACATAAACGCCATTCCTGTCTTGCCCTCCGAGTGTAAGATGCTGAAACATGGGGTATCCACCAAAAGCCACCGAAGAGATCTTATCCCGCACTTTATTGATTTCGCTCAGTTTAATCCATAAACAATGAATCAGCTCTTTAGCAAAGTCTTTACCCTGATTATTGTCGTCCAAACACTTCAAATAGTATGGATACATGTATTGATCGAACCGACCAAGAGAGACACTGTGACCATTTGATTCGATTTGTAATACTAACTGAATAAACCAAAGAGATTGGCATGCCTCCCAAAAACTCTCAGCTGGTTTTGCAGGAACTTTTTCACAGATATGCGCAATAGAAAGAAGCTCCTTCTTGCGTGTAGTGTTTTTTGTGATATTTGCCATTGATCGCGCAAGGTTTGAAAAACGCAGCGCAAAAGCGATAGTAGCCTCGAGACAGATAACCGCTGCATCGCAAAAATCGCTCTTTGAGGCAAAATTAGAATCGTCTATGTCCAGATTTGTTTTAGTCTCCTTAATCTCCTTAATAGTGTTTTCAAGTCCGTTCCCGATTCCGAAAGGATAGTCCACAATCATGTGACCGATTCCAGATTTGAATGCAGTTAGGACGTTAATAAGATCTAGCGCCGAATCGCGAGCATCGTCAGGAAAACTTCTAAGTGCATTGTCCTTAATTGTCTGCCCATGCCATAGCGGTAGTATTTCGCGAAGAATATTTTTGTTTGTTTCACTCAGAACAAATCGGTCTGCTATACGCTTTTCAAAAGAATCAAGCTCATCAAGAAGAAAATCTACATCATATTCAGGAAAAAGAGGAACAGCTCTAGGTTGTTCGGCTAAGCCTCCGACAATCAATTCTCCTTCTTCGATATATATCCTTGTGCCCTCAAGAACATCACGGAGAGCTAGAGCCCTTCGTATAATACATGGCATGCCAAAACTGGATGAATACGATTTAGTATATATTTGGGCTCGATCAACAGAAATCTCTGGTGTTTTTTTTATAAATCGTTCACGCAACTCTTTGATCCGATCAGAAACTTCATCGAGTTTCTCCCATCTGTCCAATCGTTTCAATTTCTTCATAATCTCCTCCTCAGAGGTCATCTTTAAAAGCGGTGGCGTCCTGTTGCAAAACCGATTCAAAGGTGCACTAAATACAAAAATTCTCGTATCCTTCAGAGCACTAACGTCTCCCATCTTTTTGATTACGTCAAGTGGATCCAATCCGAAGCTTGTTGCTTCTGCTTGCTTCGCAAAAGAAGAAAACCAGATTAGAGCTCCGTGTAACCAAGAATCAAAAAGTGTATTACACAGATATAATGGTGAGAACCGTAGGGTCCGTGATTTCCTCCTCTGCTTGAAAGAGTGTCATAATTGTTTCAACAATTCAAACCCTGACCTCAAGTTGAAACAATTATAACAATTGGTTAAAAACGTTTTTCGTCAATATTCTAAATAGCTCCTGAATAATTTCATTAGTATCATATTAGACTTATAAAAAAAGCAAGCGCAGCATAAGGTTCTTGTCAATTAGAAAAAATAATTCCGGGAAGCCACAGAATGATTTGTGGGAATATGCACAAAATAATTATACTAATAATTTGTATAACTATGAAGGGAATTGCGCCACGATAAAGTTCGCTGATTGGAATCGTAATATTCTGCTGAGATGCAACACCCTTCACATAAAAAGCCGCATAAGCAAACGGAGGTGACAGATTGGAAACCTGAATCATCACCGCAAACATAATCCCAAACCAGAGTGCATCAAATCCTAACGCGCCTACAATAGGTGTAAAAATTGGAATACCTATAAGCAACAGACCGAAAGCATCGATGAACATTCCCATAAAAAAGAGAATAATAAAAATCACAAATATTACTACCCAACGACTTACTTGCATGTCAGCGACTAAAGATTTTATCATGTCGTCACCACCAAGACCTAAGAAGACTGACGTGAACATGGAAGCACCCAATATAATAAACATTATCATAGCAGTTGTTTTCATCGTCAGTTGACAACAGGTATAAATAACTTCCCAATTAAGCTTTTTATTGTACAAAGCCACCACTGTGGCTCCTACACTTCCCAAGGCTGCCGCCTCTGTCGGTGTTGCTATGCCAAAAAGAATCGATCCGAGTACCAATAATATTAGAATCGATGTTGGTAAAACGGATTTGAAGAACATTGTCCACTTCTGTATGTGGCTGTATTTCGCTGCTTCTGCGGGATCAATTGCTGGAGCACTTTCCGGTCGCCAAATAATGGTAAAAACAATGTAAATCATGTAGAGAGACGATAGGAGAAGGCCGGCACCCATGCCGCCAGCAAAAAGTTTTCCGATTGAAAGTTGAGCTTGTGCTCCATAAATAACGAGTATAATGCTCGGTGGAATTAGAACGCCTAAACATCCAGCAGCCATTATTGTCCCGGTGGCCAGCTTTGTGTCGTAGTTGCATTTCATCATGGCTGGTAAAGCCAACATCGTCATCAGTGTTATAGAAGCTCCAATAATCCCGCTCGCAGCCGCTAACAACGTACAAATAACTACTGTGGTGATCGCGATACCACCTCTCAAAGTTCCAAATATAATGTACATTGAATCGAAAAGATCTTCGGCGGCACCTGACCGTTCCAGCATTGCTCCCATGAAGATGAACAGAGGAACAGAGGTGTACACGATATTTGTCCCAACGCTGAATGTGGTCCTTGTGAATAGGTTTAGAGCCGCAGGATTCCCCCAGATTGTTGCAGCAGAAAGCACGGCTAACCCACCCAAGGTAAAAGCAAGGGGGTGACCACTCAAAAGTATAATAAGAAAGAAAAAGCCAACTATTAAGAGCCCCTCTAGAGGTGTCATATTTCCACCCCTTTAGTGACATAAACCAAGTCGCGTATCCATTTGGCTAGTCCCTGCAGAAAAAGAAGAATATAAGCGATAAAAAAAGTTACTTTCAGAGGATAAACTGGAGGCGCCCACATGCTAAATGTTGCCTCCCTAATACTTATAGAATAGATAGTGTTTATTCCCATTTTCCAAATCATCACAATTGTAAACGTAAAGAAAATTGTCGTAAAAAAGAAAAGATCAAAATAAGCTTTCCACTTGCGGGAGAGTAAATTATAGAACACGTCAGTACGAACATGGTTGTTATCTTTAAGCACCCATGCACCTCCCATCATAAAGAAGGCTCCGAAAAGCATGGATGCAAGCTCCCAACTCCAATCTGTTGGCCTTCCAAAGAAATAACGGAGAACTGATTCTCCTGCTTCCAATACAATGATTACAAGGATAAGCAAACTGAATATTTTCCCAACACCTTCACTTATCTTGTCCATCCCCAAGAGCATTTTTGATATGATCCTAATCATCCTTTTTCATTCTCCCTCGAGATTGAAACGGTGAGGCCTATAGAGACTATTGGATACCTCGGCCTCACCGCATAGATCTTAGTTTGTCCAGTTTATCAATGATCTCAGGGCTTAAACCCAAGTTGTTCTTCCGGGGTCATACCAGTACCCCACCAAGCACTCAAATCTTTGTAGGGATACCAGATTTTCATGAACTCATAGAGCGATTTATAGGTTTCGGCAGTGAGTCCACCATGTTTCTTGATATCTTCTTGCTCAATTTCATACATTTGTTTTCTTAATCCCACGAACGAGTCCTTGTCCATCCTCATGAATTCAATCTTTCCTGATTCAGACAAATCTTTCATTGCAACGGCGCTCAAGTAGTTGTTTTTTGTCCAATGCTGGTATTCACGTGCCTGGAACGCTAGTTGTACGATTTTTTGTACATCAGGGGGTAGCTCGTTCCATGCATCTTTGTTTACAACAGTAGTGGTGACAAAGTGAACGTTCCAGAAATCTGGATAGATCCCGTATTTCACAATGTCAGTTATTCCAAGCCCCTGATTATACCTCACATCACCGAACTCTGCGGTATCAACAGTTCCTGTTTGCAAACCAGAAAACACCTCCTCCAGTGGCAGCGTGATTCCTGCGATATCATTCTTTGCCAAGAGACGCGGATCAGAGGTTCTCATCTTTGTTCCCTTCATTTCGGCAATATTTTTGAAGGGTTTGTTTGACATCAAAACGTCAGGACTCCAGATTTCAATAGCAAGTAGCTTAAGATTCATCTTATCAAAAGCTTTTTGCATCAATTCCCATCCACCATATTCATACATCCAAATATATTTGTCTTGGGCATCGAGCCCCATACTCATATTGGACAATGGTAGAAAAGCGTATTCGATCCCTTTGGCGTAGACGGGCCAACTGGTATGCATTTCAAAAACGCCATCACCACAAGTTTGAAATGCTTCCAAACTAGAGGCATACGTTCCATTGGGGCTGACCTTGATCTCAAGTCTTCCATTCGTGGCGACTGCGATATCCTGCGCTGTTTCTTGAGTTTGAGCGAAATTTGAATGTGCTGTACTATGAATAACTTGCATTCGCCATGTCCACTCAGGGGTTGCAGACCACGCACTAGATCCAAAACCGAAAAACACCCAAACCACCAACAAAATCTTTAATCTGCTCTTTTTCATAAAGCATCTCCTTTTATTAAGATTAATTAGTGACCTAAACACCGGTCTTAACCGGCACGAAAACGCATTGATATTTTAAAAAAAATTATGTGTGTAATATATTGTTAAACCAATCGGAATCTGTCAATGAAAATGAGACACATTTAACAACAAATTGAAGCAGAACCGTTTTGTCATTTTCCGGTTTATTAATCCACGTTGCTTCGGGCAGCGGGAATGGTTTATGCATCTTGTCTTCAAATCTTTTCGTATACTCTTTAAGTGCAGATTTCATAACTTTGTGCAACAATTTGTGCCTAGTCATAATGAACCCATCCAGGAGCCATACCCGATTCCGGAATGTTTGTGCTCCACAATTTATACCAGCTGAAGAAAGAACGACAAAACAGCCTGGCATCCTGAACAGATCCAAACCGGTTCGAAAACCCAGGCGAGTATTTCAATGTTTTAAACTGTGACTCCGAATACGGATTGTCATTGCTGACATGTAGCCTACAGTGAGTTTTGGTGACACCAAGATAACCAGAAGGTAAAGACATTGTTTTCCTCCACAGTTAAAGTTAATTATTCAGCATTTAAAACTCATAGCTAACATGAACATGATCAGCATATACTAATCGCAGTGACATAGTGGTCTTGAGAAGCCATAGCCAGCACTTTCAACAAATGCCTGGAACATCCGACTTAATCATACGTTGCCCTCTAACCCTAAAGGTTAGGCGAAAAACCTATACTATTGCACCGAAATCATTTTAGATTTCTGATGTCAATACTGATTAACACCCTCAATCTCAAATTCGCCAGCCATATCCGCTAAACGCAAGAGAATAAATTCATCAAGATAATTATTAACCGAATAATATAGAAAAACGTTAAACATGTCAATATTTATAATTATACACAAAAACGATTACATAACGCAGGTTTAATATTTAACCTGTCAAAATAATGATGTCTAAAAACGTTCAAACAGACTTTTCTTTCCATTTCAAATGCATGTAATTTAAATAGCTATCGACTATTGCAACTATGAAATCAGTGTGCGGTTAACATTTTTTACAGCTAACTTAACATATTGCATTAACATACAATAACAGACAAAATGGCCATGCTAGATTGTATGCTTTCAACCAGATACCAGCTTTCTTTGTAACCCGCACAAAATCAAAGGTCGCGGTAGGAATGCCAGTTACCTGACACCCCCGCACAGATCCCAGGGTGAGCTCCTAACTACTGGGCTCCTCTCTTGTGTGTTTGGCGTCAAACCGGTGCAAAGGTTGTGGATACATAATTCGTATGCGGGGTATATATCGGTCTGTTATTTTTCTAAACATAGCCCAATTCATTCTTCGGCACTGGTACGACAACAAAGTGCGCGGAGCCATAACCATTTGACACGGTATACAAATGCGGTAATGCTTGAACAATTTCCGGAGTCCGCATAATACGCTAAGTGGCCCCTGATCACCTGATTTATCCAACGGCCAGTTTCATCAGATAGGCCGATGCAATCGGCAACGCAATTCGGTCTTAATTACCTGCAATTGTGTCCGTATCCGTTTGATTATTGTTTCCGCTCAACTTTAAACCATCCATTACTTTTTGCGCGGCTGCAATAGTGTGTAAAACCGAGAAAATCAAACGTTTCTGGTTTACCTTTCCCCTTTTTTGGCACCCGACGCTCTTGAGCATATCTACCAAACTGAAGCATACGGTGTTTTCGCCAGTCGCTAGAATTCAAACAGATTCTTCTACGAGTTTAAGTAAATCCTTAACAACTGGCTGCCAGCTCGTGCCATAGGTAGGCTCGTGAACCCCGGTACCGCTGTGACAAGTGATTCTCTCCTTGTCTCAAGCGGCTTTTGAAAAAAGAGCATTATGCGATCTCCCTTACCTACTGAGTTCATGCACATGTTTTTGCCTTAACGATTGCGAAAACAGCTTTCAATGGTATTGTCCCGCGGTTCGTTAGGTTGTTGTCCATGTCACCTGGCGTGTAAAAAGCGCTACCGGCTTTAGCAACTTCACTGAAAACTTTTCCGTTTTCTTTCCATTCCACCAATGCCTCACCTTCAACTACAAAAAGAGTTTCATCTTCACCGGGAGGGTGTTTATGCCACCCCCGAGCATCCCCGGGTTGAACAACCCCATAACCAAAAATTAGACCTGTTTCCGTCTCATCATTAGAAACGAGACGACGCCAAGCCCCTCCCCCATCGGGCGGCGATTTTTCCTGAACCTCATCAATATTAATCAATTTTACCTGTTTCATTGTTATTCTCCTTTACACCTTTGAAGGATGTTCATCTGTCCCTAGAGACTCCTCGGACACTGAAAAATACTCACCACGAAAGCGGATCAGCGGTTGCTTGTTACTGTCCTCATCATATGCCACCGTTTCACCTAAAAAAAGGGTATGATCTCCCACTTGGTGATACGAAATCACCTTGCATTCAATATGAGCAGCACATCCCTCAATCAAAGGTGGAGAGACAACCTGACCTTTGATTGTTTTGAGATTGAGCTCTGCGAATTTGTCTCCATCGCTTCCTGTATTATTTCCGCAATAAATTGCAACGTCTACCTGATCGGAGGCCATAATGTTAAGAACAAACTCACGGCCTTTCATTACTAGATCATGAGAAAATCTTGTTAAACCAATGAACGATGTGATAATTGGTGGGTTAAATGAACCAGGACTGCACCAGCAGGCGGTCATGACGTTTTGCACTCCCTCAAAATAGGAGGTGATGCACACAACAGGCATACACAAATTTCCACGAGCTAATTTGAATGGCTGTTCAATATTGGGTTGCGACATGCTCCTCTCCTTCACAATTTACTCGACTAGAGCTATTTCACCAGGTCAAATACTCCATGAATCCAGTTATTTAAAGATTTTTTTCCTTAAAAGAGGCCCCTAACTTATCTGCGATTGTTATCGAGTTGATAACCTTTTCCTCATCAATGGACACAGGCATATTATAAATATAGGATCCCGGAACACAGATCCTCTTAACTGCTGAATTCAAAGATTCCGTAATATTGTTTTTTAAACCAAGTTCGGCCAATGTCATTGGCAATCCTACTGCACCATAAAAGCCCAACAACTCATCCATAAACGCATCATCTTTTTTTTCCAACACACACTGTGCCAAAACACCAAAAGCAACCAACTCCCCGTGCAATGATTGCTGCATATCCGGTATGGCAGTAAATCCTCCGTGAACAGAGTGCGCAGCTGCTAAGCCACCACTTTCAAAACCGAGTCCACTCAAAAGTATTGTTGCCTCAACGACAGTCTCAAGATCATCACTTACTACCTGCTTTTGAATTGCCTGTAGTGCCATAGTAGCGTGATCCTTTAAAATATCAAAACTCAGCCGAGCCAAAGAGAGAGCAGCCCTAGTTGGGCTCACTCCAAAAATATTTTTTGATTGCGATGCGAAACACGCTTCAGCTTCAAAACTCGTCGAAAGAGCATCGCCAATTCCAGCACGAAATGACCTAATTGGTGATTTGGATATAATTTCTGTGTCCACCAGAACAGAATCAGGACCTCGTTTCATAGAGAAGACACCGACCTTAACGTGGTTATCATCGTAAACGACAGCTAATTGACTAGTCGGTGCATCGGTGGACGCAACAGTTGGAATGATCACAGCAGGTAACCCTTTTGTAATATTGATCATTTTAGCTGTATCAGCTGCCTTCCCGCCACCAACCCCAATAACGACATCAGCAGATCCTTCCGTAGCTTTTGCACTAAGCCGCAAAATTTCTTTCTCACAACACTCACCGTTAAAGGTCTCTGAAAAGAGCTCTAAATTTTGAGTCTCAAGAGCATTCTTCAGCCTTTCACCAACTATTCCAAACACAACTTTATCAGCTATGATAAAAAACCTTTTCCCTAGATGTTTTACAAAATGACCAGTTTGATCTATTAGACCTGCCCCCTGGAAATATCTGCTAGGTGAACCAAATCCTCTAATCATT
This sequence comes from Desulfocapsaceae bacterium, assembly GCA_963675545.2. GTDB lineage: Bacteria > Desulfobacterota > Desulfobulbia > Desulfobulbales > Desulfocapsaceae > MADRE3. Next base: position 2,751,039 of record CAXXRX010000002.1, on the reverse strand, counting down.
AAAAAATCTCCATAATCATTCAATTTTCACAATATCAAAAGTAAACTAAACCGGTCCCCCCCCATCAAACTGTTTTTTTCAGTTCAATAGATTCGGCTACCAGATCAATTATATGAGATATTTTGGGAGAATCTGGGTTGTTTTCCTTCTCCAATCCAACCGACAACATCTTATGACAACCGAAACAAGCAGTAACCAAGTATTCCGCTCTAGTCTCAAAAGCCTCACGACACCGCTTCCTGGCTATTTCTATTGCAATATCTGGCTGATGAATTGGCAAAAGGCCCCCGGAACCACAACAAAATGCAGTTTTTCCGGACGGATCCATTTCAATCAATTTTGTTCCAATTGTAGTCAGTATTTTTCTAGGATCGACCGTTAAACCGCAATAACGGGCTAACATGCATGGATCTTGATAGGTAACTGTCAACCCATCATATGGTTTTGTTACTCGGATAAGTTTCTTTTCCAAAAGATTGTTAAGAGTTACGATAAAATGCTCGAAAGATATTCCAGCGATGTTGCCACCAAATCTTTTAGTTCGTGTGGTAAACATTCTGTAACAATCAGCTTCTAAAACTATAACTTTTGACACGTTTTCATTCTGTATCGTCTCTGCAATTTTTTTGGAGGCTATAGATGCACTTTCGAAATCGCCGCCCTGATAATAATCGTGTCCACTGATCGGTTCTTCAAAAAGAATTTTGAATTGGATATTTGCAAAATTTAAAATATTTGCAAATTTAGCTATAGTATTATAGTTTTCTAAAGTAGGGTTATATCCTATATAAATTAAGATTTCAGACGATTTATTAATAGTAATTCCTGATTTTTTAATCATACTTATTAATGGTTCATGATTAAATGTCTTACGTTTTTCCTCTAAAAATAGTTGGCGAATTCTTTCAGGCAATAATCCTTTTTGAAATAGCTTTTCTCTTGTATCAATTATTAACTCCTCATGATCATAGTTGCCTACACACCACTTCTGCAGTCTGCCATCATTTAAAGTGGTAAACATGATGTCAGCAATCTCCTCATCCCATTTAAGAAGACCTTTCTCAAGCGCACAAATAATAGCACCTCTTCCGCGTGGGGTATAAGACTCATTCATAACAACCTCTCCAACCCTATCCGCAACCTGACACATCATGCAAAAACGACAAGCCCATATAGTTTCACTTCGTTCTTCGTCATTAAGAAACATTTTGTTCCTCTATCAAATATGATTGGATTGCAGATGCTAGAACCTTCGTATGAAACCAAATTTTCCAGGATTCATTATTCCCATTGGATCTATAGCGTCCTTTATAGCCTGCATGGTTGGCCATGCTTTTCCGTATTGCTCAGGCATTAGCCAGCCGAGCTTAAAACCGATTCCGTGATGATCATTTAAGATTCCACCATGTTCAAGAGAGGTCCTAGCAGCTTTCGCCCAAATGGAATTATGTAACTGAAGAGCTTCGACTGGATCGTCGGGTGGCGTTGGGATAATGAAACGGTCGTATGTCATAACCCCCCATGGAAACCAATGACTAAAATGGGCTATATATCTCGCGCCCCAATCCTTGAAGCCACCTTCAATTGCTTCTTTTTTCATGAGATAAATGTTATGAATTTTGTCGTATGTGGCCGTTGTTTCAACAGTACCAGTTAGCTCCGGTAGCATAAGGTTGAACGGTGGAAAATAAAAGTCATAACGATGATTCCACCAGTGTTCACCCGATTCAGGACCCAGTTCCTTACCATCTAATTCAGTACACACCTGATTAATGAGCTTCATCTCTAAAGCAACAAACTCTTCTTGACCTTCTGAACCAACAACCATGTAACAACCGTTTAAATCGAGTCCTAGCACCTTCTTTACGATACGATCACTTGAGTTTTCGTCGTAAAGACGGATAGTGTTCGGCCGCAGGCGTTTTTCTGTCATCATCCGCCTACCAGCCTCAAGGCCATCTTTAATATCTTTGAATAAATATGCGTTGAATTTTCTTACCTGTGGCAATGGCTCTATACGCATAGAAATTTCTGTGATAATGCCAAGCGTTCCTTCGGACCCTACATAAAGCTGTAACAAACTGGAGCCACATGCATGGTTTGGAACCGGAAGTGTTCTTATTGTTTCACCCTGTGGAGTAACCACCTCCAAACTTATGACCATATCTTCAGCTTTTCCATACTTGGTAGAAAGCGTCCCCGTCCCTCTCGCTGCAATGTACCCGCCGAGTGTCGCACCATAAACAGAGGCAGGATAGTGACCTAATGTGTATCCATTTTTATTTAATTCCTTTTCAAGGCGATAACCGTTAATTCCTGGTTGCGATGTAACAACGTAGGAATCTTCGTCAATCTTTACGATGCGATCCATCTTCTTCATATCGATAATAATGCCACCGTATAAAGGTGTAATTCCGCCTTGACTTCCGGTACCGCCACTGTACGGAATGACAGGGAACCTATGCCTTGAGGCAATTTTTAGTAAAGATGAGACTTGGTTTACAGTTTCAGGATGAACTATAAAGTCAGGTTTTTGAAGCGGTAAACCACGATCAAGCCAAATTTGAGGTGCTGCATAATAATCGAGACTATAAGCTAGAAGATCTGGTTCACGGGTGCTCACATTATCCCAGCCAACGGCATCAATTAGTTCTGTTTTTATTTGATTCAGAAGAAAAGTAGACATTTTACACCTTATAAATAATTATCTTTTCCTTGTAATAGGAACAAATTGCATGATAATGTTAGCAGCACGTTAGCATGGCGACTTAACCTGGTCAAGCAGATTATGTCATATTGTCTCATCTAAAATCACTTTTTGTCATGGCTTGATAAATGTATCCTTTTGAAAGATTAAACAAAGTTGTTGAACTTCTAAGAGAAAAAGGGAAAGTCAAAGTGAGCGAAGCTGCCCCCCTGTTAGGTGTATCTTTGTCAACACTCCATAGAGACTTGGATAAATTAGAAACAGAAGGAGTTGTTGAAAAAGTAAGAGGAGGCGCAATTCTCAAGAAAAAACTTGATTTATTTTCACACTTTAAGCTTCGCCTAGATCGCAATAACAAAGAAAAATCGAAAATTGCCGAAAAAGCAATCAACTTGATCGAAGATGACTCTTGTATATTCATTGATCATTCAACCACTTGCGTCCATTTAGCCAAGGAAATTAAAAAGAAAAATTTCAAAAACCTCGTAATATTAACTAATTCAATAATAGCACCAGAAATTCTTGCCGGTGCAAATGGCGTTAAGGTCATTCTTACCGGCGGGGAAGCTAATCATGAACTCGAAGCATTAGGTGGGAGCTGGGTTATAAATGCTTTTAACAACATAAACGTTCATCAGATTTTTCTATCAGTTGGAGCGGTATCCTCTGATAAAGGATTTATGACGAAACTCCCTTTTATTCATGAAATATTTACGAAATTATTCATTCTCAGCCCACCAAAAATAGTACTTGTTGATACTTCAAAATTCTACAAGCTGGCCACATTTCATATCGCAGAAATCAAGCAGGCAGACACAATAATCACAGAAAAACAGCTACCTAAAGATTTAACAACCATTTTCGAGAAAAAAGGACCTAAACTGTTCTTTTAACAATAGGTCAAACTTCTTAAAAATCGTATTTTGTATTTCCCCTGATAGCTCTCCATGCAAAAGGTTCTTGCCGATGTAGCCCCAAATTATTGATATTATTATATTTCATGATCTACTTTTCCGTTCTATATTAATCGGATATCACTTAAGGCTACGCACAACTTTACTTCCGTTTCATCGAATAGGTTTATCAATAGTTGTGTTCCAGCAAGCCTTCCAGCTTAAATCAGAACATACTGCAATTATTGATAAACCCTGAAGAACTGAACTACGGGGTGGTTACGATCGAAAGCTTTTTTCTATGGGGATTAAACTCGAGTTTTCGGTTTGCATTGTAAGCACGAAATTAATCAATGGTGCCAAATTTTGCCTATGATTTCAAAGAACCTAACCGACAAATTATTTACGGAAGCCGAAAACATGTAGGCACACGAATTTGTTTTTAACTCAACTTTCCGTGTTGATTTAACATACTGAATATACAGTGGTATTAACTGAAAGTCGCCTGCTCGTATTAATAAACTCAAGTGCTGCACCCATGATTGCATCAATCATAGCGACAACGACACTTTCGGCAAACTCTCCTGATGAACGAACTTTATCAAGGACAAGTGCCAATAGTCTCTGGAGCGATTCCACCAAGGACAGATCCTTGATTTCCTCGCTACAGCCAAAGAATAAGCCACCAATTGTTCTCTGGTCATCATGACACCGTTGCTCAAATGCCAGGAAGATGTAGCGCACCATGGCTATAGTGATATGGCCTATGATTCCGTCATAGTCTCGCAGTTGAGCTTCTTTCTCAAGGTTAAGATGATGTTTCATCATCTTAAAAAACACTTCGATATCCCATCTCTTTCCGTAAATGCGAACTATCTCCTTGCCCTCCACGTCAGTCTTCGTGGACAGGATGGCCAGCCAGTCTCTTTTGTGGCGATGTCGGACAAAAACAATTTTTACCTTCTGTTTGTGCTTGGTTTCGACAACAACACTGGCAAGTATCTTCGCCTTACCTGGTCGTTTTCTTACCAGACTGTACAATCTCCCCAAGCTCACCCATCGCCCCTGATAGCGATAGAAAACTTTCGGCATATTTTTGATCATGCAGATAACCGGCAGATGCTGGCCAAGCTTGGCACATATCGCAGGCCAACCGAACCAGCTGTCCATGAGAATGTAATCAGCTTCGATTCCACGCGACAAAGCCCTCTTAATCATACTTTCAAGATGTTCGGTGAATTTGCTTATCGCTTCCACACGTCTCTTGTATCCGCATGTCCTTTTGTCCAAAGCCTTTTTGATACCCTGTATGCGTTTTTCTGCTCGTGCAGAGGAACAGAGCACAAAATCAAGCGGCAGAAAACTGGCCCCATCAGACCAGCCCAGAGTGAGCATCTTGAAGCCTTTCAGGCTGGTCCCACTGTTGTGGTCAAAAACCCAGGAAAGAAGTTCAACAGCTTTGGAGCGGGAGCGGTCATAGGTACTATCATCAAAGATCAAAACTTTTTCTCTTTGTTCACTGGTAAGAAGATAGAAAAAGTTGGCTACCTTGGTTGCCAAAGTCAACAGGAACGTGCGCCAGTTATAGCGCGGGTTTTTCAGCAACTCATACGCTGCAGTTTTACTGAACGGCAAGCTGGCATTGGTAACAATTCCTCGGTAAAAGTTGTTACCCTCAAAGGGCAGCATAAAAATAACAGAGAAAATCGTCAGTGGCGAAACGCCCCTGATCTTCCGCACCCCGCTTTTATTCAGCAAAGTACCGATGTGAAAATCGCTGATAAACGAGGAAATTCTTCCTTGCAGTTGTTTTGCCTGTTGTTGCACCTGGTGTTGTTTGGTAATATCCATTTGAGTCCTTCCTTTATGATATTATTGATGTTTTTCCCAAAACCAATATATCATGAAGTGAAGGGCTTTTCAGCTTAAATATTGTATTATTTCAATAATATATGTAATTTTTTTGTGTTCAAGTTAACAAGTCGGAAAGTTGAGTTTTTAAGTATTAACATGGCTGATTATCGATTGTTCTTTGAAGGCAATCATGTACCTTCGAAAAACAAAACGACAATTGACCGCTTCGGCAAAAATGTCATTATCACCGATATCAGGGACTGGTCAACGGACGAGATTGTTACACGGCCAGCCTTGATCGCTGGACGGTTGAGGATGGCTTTCGCCAATCAAAAGATGATGATCTGGTGGCGATGATGTCGATTCGTCACTGGACAGACAGTAAGATCAGGTGCCACATTTTTACCTGTGTCGCAGCACTTGCTCTACTGCGTATTATTGAAATCAGGTTACGGCGTGCCGGACTGACTATTACCGCCAAATCAGCTATGCGGCAGATGCACCATCTTCACTCATGCCTTACCTGGTTGCCGGGCAAGAGAAAAGCTGTCAGAATACTTGAGGAGCCTGACGACACTCAGGCTGACATACTCAGGGCCTTTGGTTGGAAAATCGTCGGTGGGGTCTTACAGAAAATATGAAATCAAGATATTGTTATTGCATTATATTTTTCAAATTAGCACGGCTTTTCGGATAAACTCCTGTTTAAAAGGTCAATGTCTCGACCGCCGAATTGGTGATATGTCAACCATGCAGGCCGAAGTCGCGACCTGGCAGCGTCACCGAAATAATGCGTCGAGAACCATCGACTGGCAATTCTCGACACATGATGCACGAATAAAGCTGAAACGACTTTATCCGAAGTTATAATTGTTACATGGTACTAGCTTAAAGCTACCCGCCTAAAAGCGGGAGGTTAAATCTTAAAATTCGGACGAATTAATTTGATACTGTTTTAAATAAAAGTCGTAACTAGAACACTATCTCAAAAAGTATGTTATATTCTAGCTATGACCCTAAAATAATTTCTATTCAATTTGTTTGGGGTATATTTCGATCTTGTCATTTACTGCATGAAGTCATGTAATTCATGATTAATCTCAACTAAGAGCTTTTGTGATTTAGAGAATATTTCGAAGAGTTTCTGGTACCTTTCATGATTCTTCTCATTTGGTTTTATTGTTGATTTAATCCTTGCACATTTTCTAATTGCATCACGTGCATCACTGAAAACCCCACACCCAACTCCGCCAATTAAAGCTGCCCCAAAAGAAGCATCGTCCACCTCTGGAATCAATGCCTCTTTCCCTAAAACATCACTTAAAGTCTGTCGCCAGAGTTCACTCTTTGCCCCTCCACCAATCAATCTTGCTTGTTCCATTTTCAATCCTCTCTTCTCTAAGGAAATATAACAATCAAGAAGAGAGAAAGAGATACCTTCATAAAGAGCTTTGATAAAATGTTCTCTCTTGTGTCTTATTGATATTCCGAGATAATCACCTTTCAGTAAAGGATCCCAATGAGGCGTTCTTTCCCCCATCAAATATGGATGAAATATTAAACCCTCCGATCCGGCAGGAACTGATTTAGCGATCTTATCCATATACTCAAAAACAGTGCCGCCACTTTTTTCAACTTTTAATGATTCTTCTTGGAAAAATTCATCTCTTAACCATTTGTGAATAGCAGCGCATGAACTCGTTGCGGCAACAGTGTACCACATTCCTGGAATTACGTGGAAATAGTTAAACAAGAGAGGGTCAACGTATGGTTCACTGGTCATAATATTGGTATTACCTGCAGTCGCAAGCTTTATAACTCCATCCCCTGGCTCGATAGCTCCAACTCCATAATCTTCAGCCGCAGTGTCTGAAGTTCCTACTGCAACAGGTGTACCGAAGGGTATACCTGTATCTTGCGCGGCTTTCTCTGTCACGGAACCAACGATAATAGTTGGAGAGCAAATAGGAGGCAAAGTATCAATTGGCCAACCTATGAATCCACAAAGTTTTTCTGACCAACTTTTCGTCCTAGCATCCATCATCATTGATCCCAAAGCGTCAATCCAATCGGTTTCCCAAGTTCCAGAAATCCGAAAACGAAGATAGTCTTTCGCAAACATAACTCTTTTCGTCCGAGCAACAACCTCGGGTTCGTTGCGAATCAACCAGTAGAATTGAGGAAGAGTCCATGTAGGATTTGCTTTTTGATAGGCAATATCTAATATTTCCGACTCATAATTTTGATTGAGAATTTTTGTTTCTTCAATACTACGCTGATCAGTCCACATTATTGCTGGTCGCAGTGGACGATCATTTTTGTCTAGCAGCACAGCAGTATGCGTAGCTGCCGTTATACTTACAGATTCGATCGAACTAATTCCAGTCTTTAAAAAGAGCGACTTACCGCATTCACAAAGAGCTGAATACCATTGCTCTGGGTCCTGTTCAGACCAGCCGGGAAATTGATATATAGTTTTCAATTCTTTTGAAACACTTTCAATAACAGCGCCATCATCTTTGACCAATAAACATTTCAAGTTGCTTGAACCAATATCTATCCCTAACATGTATTTGCCACTTTTTATCATAAGCAACTCCTATAGTCGAAAAAAAATCGTTAAATGAGCAACCCCGCCGCAAGTGACGGGGCTGTAGGCCCGAGCTACGCAATAAAATTCTAGTTTTGACGATACGTTGACTTCATGTCATAGCAATTTAATTCATCACCATCCGCTTGTCGTACAATATTTTGTCTTCCTGTACTCTTCAGCTTGATCTAAAACTTAGCAAATAATTCCAGCGTTACTAGAAAATACACCTAGTTCTTTGTTTTGATCGTTGATTTTCATCATATTTTCCAACATCATTAGAATTCGTGATATCAATTTCGTTATATATTCTTGGACTACCTATCAACTCTTGATCCGGCTCGACCTTTAAAAACATTTAAATTCGCATTTAAAACTTTAGTGACAGATTCACAAAAATCCTTGGCAAGAGCTCTTACGATCCCTGTTCTGCGTCTTTTTTCACAAACACACCTGACCTTCAACATTCATCGTGTAACTCATGAATTCTCTTTAATGGGAAACCAGACCACCTATTTGTCATATATTCTCATCTTATATCATGTCGTCTCGCTTGGAAAGTGTTTTTGGTCAACAAACTTTATTATATCTAAAAATAACTCATAAATAACAGAATGACCCGTTTTGGTTTGAGGTTCAATGAAAACCGTCGTGGTTCCCAATGGTTGCAAAAAAATAGTGAGTCTACCCTCCGAATGACATGCGCAAACCTTCAAATTCAGCACGACATTCATACGTGCTTTTAATCTCCTCCGGCTGAATACACAGCGGAATATGTCAATGAAAATGAGACACGCTTAACAATAAATTAAAGTAGAACCGCTTTGTCATTTTCTGGTTTATTAATCCACGCTGCTTCAGGCAGCGGGAATGGTTTAGGCATTTTGCCTTTAAATCGTTTTGTATGCTCTTTGAATGCAGCTTCCAGTACTTTGGCTCGTTGCTCTACAACAGTTTGTGCCCGGCCATAATGAACCTGCTCAGGAGTCACATAGCCGATTCCGGAATGTTTGTGCTCTGTGTTATACCAGCTGAAGAAAGAACGGCAAAACAGCCTGGCATCCTGAATAGAACCAAACCGGTTCGGAAACCCAGGTGAGTATTTTAATGTTTTAAACTGTGATTCCGAATACGGATTGTCATTGCTGACATGTGGCCTGCTGTGAGTTTTGGTGACACCCAGGTCAACCAGAAGGTTCGCGACTGCCTTCGATTTCATGCTGCTGCCGCGGTCTGCATGAACACACAGCTGTCCCTCTGTGATATGCTGCTTTTCATATGACTCCTGAATCAGGCGTTTTGCCAAGGCTGCAGATTCTCTATGGGCTATCATATATCCAACGATGTATCGGCTGTAAATATCGAGAATCACATAAAGATAGTAATAGGTCCAGGACACCGGGCCTTTCAACTTGGTGATATCCCAGGACCAGACCTGATTGGCCGTAGTAGCAAGTAATTCAGGCTTCTTGTAATTCGGTCGAGAGACCTGCCGTCTGCGCTCTTTTACTTCACCCTGGCGTCCAAGGATTCGGTACATCGTTCGTATTGAACCAAGATAGGTCCCTTCATCCAGCAGCGTCGCATAGATCTGATATGGAGAAGAATCCCAGAATCGTTCTTGATGTGCCACAGCAAGGATAGCCTCTGTTTCCTCAGCCGTCAGTGCCAGGGGAGGAAGAGGCCGCGCAGCGCATGCGGGTGTATTCTGGCGAGACTGTTTACGACGGTAAAACGTGGCCCTTGCAATATTGAGAGCACCACATGCCGGCTTAACCCCAACAGCGTTACCAAGAGATACCGCGGTTGCCATCAGCTCTTCTCTCCCTTGTTGTTTTGAGGTATGCCGAGGATCTCTGAGATTTTTTTTTGAACTTCTATAATCGTCTCAGCTTGGTGCAATTTATGTTCAAGCCGTTGGTTCTCGCGTTCCAGTCGGGCAACTTCTTTGGCAAGGGGATTTGCTTCTTTGCTTTTACGGCCCCTTTTTCTGGGAGTGAGGCCATCTAGGATGCCTTTCTCGCGCTGTCTCAGCCAGGTAGCGATATTGGAATGATACAATCCTTCCCGGCGTAACAGTGAGCCGATTTCACCGGGAAGTGTACAGCCATCGTATTCCTGCAAGATACGGAGTTTATAGGCGGTGGTAAATCGCCTCCTCGGTTTCTTCTCTGTCACTTCCGGATCCACAGGAACTGGGGAGCCAGCAGAGGCTGGAACTCCAGTCGCTCTACGAGCTCCTTCCTTTCCAGCCTCTGCTGAAATGGTTCTTGGTGATGATGGTTTTAATGATATCGTTTTCATAGTGATTACCTCTACCCGCCCTACACTAATTTTTCAATGGGTAGGTGTCTCACTTACATTGGCACAGAGGGAGATAATCAAGGGTCTGTTTCTGACTAGTGTGGTTGAACATCACCATAAGCTAGGAATTGACGTCCCTATCCTGGCCCGCTGGTGAACACCCCAAGTTTTTCTCATTGTGTGTGAACCCAAATTGCCTTTCAGGTTAATATCACCACACCACTTTTTTACAAGCTGTATAACTCTCTTCACGGTGAGTGGGCCACGCTGACTTTGAAATAGTTTATCTTCGTCTTTGTATCTACTGCCGTATTCGACAATCAATCTCTGTATAGCGGGTGCGGCTTCCTCATTAATCGTGACTCGACAACGCTTGCTTGTCTTTTTCTTAATTACATCAATTCCATATATCAATTTCAGCCCCTGGCTTCACATCTTTCACCTGCCCGATAGCCAAATTGACCGGGGGTATCGTGGTCATGGAGTCACTGATACTGCTGTCTTCATCTCAGGCCAGAGGCGCAATTTTACCCCGACGATCAGAAAAGAGCTGAAACGCCGAAGTGCGGTTGAGCCGGTGATTGGTCACATGAAAGCAGATGGCAGGCTCGGCCGGAATTGGTTGAAAGGTCGCCTGGGTGATAGGATAAATGCCCTCTTATGTGGTGCAGGTCACAATATCAGGATCATCCTCAGGAAGTTGAGGGAGGTTTTGTTGTTTTTTGTCCTTCATTTTCTGTTTGGCAGATTATGGCAGGACAGGAGTAAATTGTCACATTGGCATGAATTGACCTGCTAATCTGAAATATGGTGTTTTTCAAGATCGACTAATCCTGAACTGCTGATGAGAATGTGTTGCTATCTGCTATATGGTAAGACAACACGCCAAAGGACGATATTTGTTCGCTTAGATATTTATTATTATATATTTTCCCCGATCATGAACTCGCATGGAGCAACTTTTTCGTTTCAATCCAATCTTGTTTTTCTGACCCACCAATCACTTGCTCGCTTCGTTCCCTCCCGCTTTTCAGGTCATCCCCAGAGAAAATAGATACTAGAACAACAGACGATCTTAGTAGATTCCTTTTGGGAAAATAATTTAACTTGTGGAAGTGACCAGTGAAAGAATTTAGCGAGATTGCAGCCCATAGTTTTCTTCTCGTTCTATTACTCCTCGCAGGCTGCGGCCCTGTACTCAACCCCTATAATGAAGATTTCAATTGTCGGGCAAAGGATGATACAGGAGAGTGTATCGACACACCCACGGCCTACCAAAAGGCCCGGTATCCTGAAGCAGAGTCAGAAACACCCCAAGACGCTGCAGGGATTGCTCAGCAGAAACTACAGGATAATCGATACAGGGCCGTTGCAGAACTGCTCCAGAAAGAGACAAAGCCGCTCCTGCAGTCGCCTAAAATCCTCCGTGTCCTGCTGCTGCCCTATAAGGGAGAAGACGAAGAATTGTTCATGAGTCGCTATGTATATCTCAAGATCGAGGACTCCCAGTGGGTGCTCACCGATCTTGCGGAGCAATAACCCATGCGCACCGGACTCTTGCAGCGGATTATCCTTGGCCCAAGGGATTATCTAAAACAGCGCGATCTGGATACAATGACGAACCGCTCGCCCTTTTCCTCCTATCTCAATTACCTGGCCTACGACAGGGAACTGGAGATATACCTGAACCAGGACGGAAGCCTTGGGTTGTTGTGGGAGTGTTCGCCGGTAATCTACGCAGGACCTAAAACCATAACCGCACTGGAAGGGTTGTTCCGTGCCGGTTTACCAAAAGACAGTGTTATTCAGCTGCTCTTTCATGCCGATTCCCATATTGAGCCGATTCTTGAACGATACCAGAAGAACAGAACCAGAACCGAGACGATTGTCAGCTCAAACAGTGATGCAGTGGTATCTTTTTTAAAAGAAGGCAAGAAGGGTTTGAAGGCCTGCGCCAATATCCCTGTTCGCAATTTCAGGCTGTTTGTCGCAGTCAAGATGCCTGGCGACAACCAGGAGTTAAAGGTCTCTGGTGATTCCGAGAATAAGAAAACAGCACCGCTGCTTGATATTAAACGGCAGATACATGAAACCCTGAAGGCAGCACTGCTCTCCCCTCGCCATATGAATCCGGAAACCTTATTAGAATGGAGCCGCAGACTCTTCAACAGCTATCCGGAAAACTATCCGGAGCACACTATTCAGGCCTACAATCCAACCATTCCTTTGCGCAAACAGATCATCAACAGCGATACACTGATCCGGGAAGACTCAGATCACCTGCAGATCGGTGTTCATTATTTTTGCTGCACCACGCCCAAGGTGATCCCCGTGAGCATAGATCCCTTGCAGACCAATTCGCTCTTTGGCGGAATTTGGGGTGTGATATCCGATGCCGACCAGATCAAGACCGGTTTTCTCTACGGTTTTAATATCGTTTTTGAAGCAGGCCTTGAGATGAAACTCCATGCCAAATGTAATCTGATCCTCAACCAGCAGGCCGTTGGTTCTCTCTCCCCCACCCTCAGGCGCAAACAGGAGGAATATCTTCTGGCAACCGATGATTTGGAACGTGGAGAAACGTTTGTCAAAGTACTACCCATATTCTGGGTATGGAGTGATAACCTCGAACAGGCCAGGGATTCCTGCACCCGGGTACGACGTTTGTGGGAAAATAACGGCTATGTCATGCAGCAGGATAACATGATCCTCAAAATCCTCTTTCTTTCCGCTCTTCCCTTTGGCCTCTACACCACAGGAAGAAATATCGAAAACCTGGAGCGCGATTTTACTGCCCCGGTGCCATCAGTCACCCCGCTATTGCCGGTCCAGGGTGATTTTGCCGGTACCGGAGGTGAGCCAAAGCTGATTTTCACCGGCCGAAAAGGACAGCTGGTCTCCCTTGATTTCTTTGATGCCCACGCGACCAACCAAAATGTCTTCTGCTGCGCAACCTCCGGTTCAGGCAAATCATTCCAGGTCAATTTCATAGCGTTTAACTACTATTCGTGCGGTGCACTGGTGCGAATCATCGACATTGGTGGATCCTATAAAAAAATTGCCAACATGCTGGGTGCCAGATACCTCGATTTTCAACCCGCGATCACTATCTGTCTCAATCCCTTTACCCATATAAAGGAGCCTGATGAAGAGCTGAAAAGCGTGGCTGCGGTCTTTGCTCAAATGGCCTACTCCAACTCGGACAGGGAAAAATGCAACGACACCGAGATGAACCTGATCCGTAATGCCGTACGCTGGGCCTGGAAACAAAAGGGGCAGGACGCTGATGCAGATACCGTCTATGAATTTCTGATGAAGTTCCCCAATGCACCCGAATCAGATCTGGATGAAATGGCCGATAACAGTACGCTCATCGAAGTTGCCAGGAAAATGGCCTTTAATATCCGTGAATTCACCAGCCACGGGTTCCACGGCAAGTTCTTTGTCGGACCAAGCACCTTTGACATCCGCCAGGATGAATTTGTCGTTCTGGAGCTGGAAAACCTCAAAGTTCAGCCGGACCTGTACCGGGTCGTGACGCTTTTGATCATCAATGGTGTTACCCAAGATCTCTATCTATCCGATCGCTCCCGGCCACGACTGATCATCTTTGACGAGGCCTGGCAGTTTCTCGATAAAGGAGCGATGATCGCCCCGGTCATCAATGAAGGCTACCGCCGGGCCCGCAAATACAACGGCAGCTTTATGGTCATCACCCAATCCCTGCTCGATCTGGAAAACTTCGGTGAAGTCGGCAACGTCATCAACAGTAATTCAGCGTTCAAGATTTACCTGGAATCAACTGATTTTGACCAGGCACAAAAGAAAGGACTGATTGATTATGACGACTTTACCCTGAGGCTTTTAAAAAGCGTCAAATCCAATCCTCCCAAATACTCCGAACTCTTTTTTGATACACCGTTCGGGGTCGGGGTGGCCCGCCTGGTCGTCAACGACTACGCCTATTTTATCTATACATCCAAGGCGTCAGAAATAGCTCGTATCCAGCAGATGGTTCAAGCAGGAAAAACACATCACGAAGCGATACTGGAAATGGTCGAACTGAGAAAAAATGGCGAGCTGTAAACCTTTCATCACGCTACTGCTTATTTCAGTCAGCAGTCTTTTCGTTGGTCAGGCGGTAATGGCAGCAACGGCGGTAAAAGATCTTGGTACTGTAGGAGCCACCTACCCAGTAGTGGAACCCGACCTTGTGACAGAGCTGAAAAACGAAGCGATCAGGCAACATACTGCCAGAGACACCGTCCAGCTCCAGGACCAACTGAAAACGTATCAACCGGCAAACCTTCACACCCTGCCCCATGCAACAGCTGAGCGGAGCTTTCTCGTCAACATGGACTACACCGTTACGCAGGATGTGGTTGATGGGGAAGGCACCATCATCTATCCACGTGGCTTTATCTTCAATCCTTTGGATTATCTTCGCTTCCCCGGCGGTCTGGTGGTGATTGACGGCACTGATCCCCTCCATATCGCATGGTTTCGGAACACAGACTATGCCCAAAACGATCAGGCCCGGCTCCTGCTCTCAGACGGCTCCGCTTACGAACTGAGCCGGCAACTGAAACGCTCAGTTTTCTATCTTACCACCGATATCGCCGAGCGGCTGCAGCTGGCAGCCGTCCCGTCTGTGGTCGTGCAGGAAGACAGGAATGTACGGGTCCATGAGATCAAGCTTGTTCGAGAAGTTGTGGAGAAACGTGATGAAAACCAATAAAGCTCTTTGCCTGTTATTCGTTTCTCTGATCTTGCTATACACTCCAGTCGTGGCAGCAAAATCCGGCATCCCCTTTAACCCCATCACAGATATCCACTGGGATGAGATTGATTTTCGAGTTGAAGGGATATGTATCTGTCCTCGCCCTCCTCCCATTTTTTTTGAAATGGGGATCATCATCAGCTACTGGGAGCCCTTTCTTCTCGAGGACACCGTTTCCGTCGCCAACTACTCCCCCTTTTTAGGCGAAAGTATTGGTCCCTCACTCCTCGATGCGCTCGGAGGGAAAAATAAAAGCTCGGATTCAGTGGATATTGCCAATGAATCAACCTTCGCCCAGGCACATGGCTACCTGCTACCGCTGATGTACGGGATCTGCGGTCGAAACGACTATGGCCTCTGGTGGAGTGAATTCGATCAACTCTGGCAAAGCGATGAACTCTCCGCCATCATCCACCCGGAAGCAAGCCTTTATGCCAACCAGGTCATGCAGATGGCCTGTATGGCAGATGCTGCCGCAGTCAATGTTGGCTACCCCATTGATATGATGCCCTGGTGCATCGGCAGCGGTGGTTCCGCTTATCCAATGACCGGACATGTGGATAATGACAACATCGTTCAAGCCAACAATACGGCCGCCTCACGGCTCATCTACAAACTGAACAGAATCATGATGATCTGTGATCCTGCCAATAACCTCTGTGGGTGTAACTACACACCGGTATGGATCAAGAGCCATTACAAGATGCATGTCGTCAGACCGGATGATCGCTCACCGGCATATCCGGTGGGTAAATCTGCTCTATTTTATGGAACCGGTCTCAATCCTCCCTTTTTCGGAGCAAAAGGCTCCACTGATGAATTCTTATGGGTCGTCTACAGAAAACAACGATGCTGCACCTGCTGCCAATAACGTGTGCAATATGTTCCAGCCTGGTCGTTGCAGCGATCTATGTGCCATCTTGGGCACAGGATATTACTTCCGTCATGGAAAAGGCAGAAAACGAAGCAAAAAAGATAACGCTGCCCATCAATAGATATGCCGAGGAAGGGTTACAGGCGGCTGAGGAGACTTCCCAGATATTCTTTTCACCGGAGTTTCAGGAAAACGTTCGAAGAGAAGAACAACGCCTGGAACAAGACGTTTTTGCAGATCACATCAAGCCCTGGAAAACGAAACACAGCACGGTGAAGCAGCACGCAGAGCAGACCAGCTCCTTTGCCGATACTGAAAGGGTCTATCTCTTTTTCTCAAGCTCACTGCCTGATCCAACCGTGCAGGCATACCTCAGAGCGGTTGCACGAGCCGGTGATTCCAACCTTGTTCCGGTAACGCGCGGCTGGGTAAACGGCCTGACTGACATAAAAGCTGGCGCCGAGTATTTCAGCCGGATTTTACAAAAGGACCCTGCCTGTCAAAACACAACCAAACCATGCGAACATTATGAGCTGGGAATACATCTGCAACCGGCACTCTTCACCACATACGGTATTACCCAGGTACCCGCTGTTATCTATATCAATGACAAAACGGCCTACCTGATCAAAGGTGATGCCGGGCTCGACTATCTGCTGGAGCGAATCAACCGTGAGGTACACAGTGAATCATTGGCTCACCTGATACAAAAAATTCGAGGCTCATGACAAAAGCGACAAAGCACAGGAAAAAAGCGCATGTGGGACCAAGCTATCTGGAGACCGTGATCATTGCTCTAGCCATCACCGCAGCAACGCTCATTGGCTATGACCGCTATCTGGCCCTGAAGATTTCAACCTTTGACTTGCAAGGATATCTCAGAACTCAAAAGGCGTTACTTGTGGCCGGGGAAATAAATGAAACAGAATGGCAGACACGCCTCGATATGATTGAACAACTATTGGACCGGGCTGCAGACAACCCGCATCATGTCATCCTTTTACAAGACGTCGTGCTCAGAAATGCAGAGACAATCAATTTTACCAACGAATGATAATAACCGGGTATTCCGAAAGCTCACACGGCGGGAAACGTCCATTGCCATCGTATTTCTTGCCGCCCTTTTAGTGGGCCTGTGGCTCCCGACACGGATCATTGTTTCCACCAGCGCCTCTCTTGAGCACAGGGTGTTTTTCATGACCACGCCAAATATAAAAAGAATCAAAAACGGTGATTATCTGGTTTTCAACCATGATGATACTACCTTTGTCCACCCGGGACTTCACCGACATGACCAACGCTATATCAAGAAGGTCGGTTGCAGCCCGGGTCAAACATTGAAAAGAGATGATAGCAACCATTTTTTATGCGGACAGACGGTTATCGGAGAAGCGCTAGAACAGGACAGCAGAGGCAGAGACTTGCCGCAATTCAGCTTTAGCGGTGAGGTACCGGATAACAACTACTTTATGGTAGGCGCGCATCCGCGGAGCTTTGACTCTAAATATTTTGGATTTATCCATGCAGACAAGATTATCCATACGGCACTGCCCCTCTGGTAAACACCTACGGTGGATCGTGTTGCTGCTTGCCCTTGGTTTCTTGAGTGCGTTCAGGGCAGCAGCCGAAGAAACCACCTTTTACCAGGAGAGCAAACATGGCTGGTTCTGGTATGAAGATCCTCCACCCGAGCAGGAAAAAGATCTGCCAGCCGAGCAGACGATCGGTGAATCACATCCACCGCCATCGCTTGACAGCTACACTATCGATGATCTGTGGACTATGCATCCGGATGATTTTCAGAATCTGCTCAATGTCCTGCAGAAAAAAGCTGTCCAAGCGCCAACCGAGCCAAACATCCTGGAATATTTGACCATGCAGGATATCGCCAGGCGTAAAGCTCTCGCCTACACCAATGCCACCATGTATGTCACCCAGAAATATGGTGAACTCTTTAATGTGAATCATGTCTATCCAACGGCAGGACCTGGCGTCACCGCACGAGTCAGCAGGCAAAATGATGAAATATTCCAGACAATCAATCGCGCCGGTGCTGATCATGCCCTGCTTTTTTTCGTCAGTCCCGGATGCGGCTTTTGTGAAAAACAGGCGGGGATTCTGGGCTATTTCATCGATAAATATGGCTGGCAGGTCAAGACCGTTGATATCAGCAGGAATAAAGCCAGTGGTGCTCGCTTCAACATCACCATTACCCCGACCCTGCTTCTTATTAAAAAGGGAACGGATAGTTACTTGAGCGTCGCAAATGGTGTGATTGCCATGACCGAGCTGGAGAGAAAACTCTACCGGGCTATCCGTCTGCTGCAAGGCAATACGGGGGAAGAGACTTTTCTGATGTACGATTTTCAGAAGGGCTCAGCCTTTGATCCGACATCAATCTTAGATAAGGGGAAACAGCCATGGAAAAGCGCCGACTAAGGCTTCTTACTGCCGCTCTGACAATCCCGCTTCTGCTGCATCCGGGTATTGCCACATCTGCATGGGTTGACGACTGGCTGGATCAACGAACCACCACCGCACCCAATTATCTCTCCGGGCAACAGCGAGGATATTATTCCGGCGGAAGTTTCAACGCCAGGTGGCCGAGCAGCGTCTCCTACCCGGTAACAATTGAGACGCCGCGAATAAAAAGCGGGTGTGGGGGGATCGATGTGTTCATGGGAGGGTTTTCCTTCATGAACACCGATTACCTCGTTGATAAACTCCAGGGAATTCTTTCCGGTGCGGCTGCGGTAGCCTTTGATCTTGGCCTGAAAACACTCTGCGAGCAATGTTCCAATACAATCAAGAACCTTGAGGCCATCAGTGATAATCTCAACTCCATGCAGCTTGATGAATGCGCGGCGGCAAAAGAGCTGGTGGGGGTGGTTATGGATGAAAACGGTTTTCATTCCAGTGAAGTAATGAAAGAAAAACTGGGCACCTCCATCAAGGAGAACAAACTGAGCCAGGGCGTATCCGAGATGTGGGATATCATTACCAGTGAGGATAGAGCCAATAACAATGTCCCACAACCAGCAGATGTCTCACGGGTTACCAGTGGCTGTAACAGTGAGATCACCTCGACCTTTCTCTCAGGTGGCTCTCTGCTCGACAATGTCGGCAGCAGAATCGGTCTGCCCGCTGATTACACGAGCCTTATCCGCGGCCTGGTTGGTGACGTCAATCTTGAAGGCCCTGCCAACACCTACAAGATATCCTATGAACCACCATGCTCGGAGAATAACCCCGATGATATAAAGGCATTTACCAGTGGTGAGGTGTATGCCAAACATGCAGGTGGCACCTGCTCTCAAATTACCGATAGCAACCGAGATTTGAGGCAGTATGTCCAGAACACCCTCTCCTCTATTGCTGATAAAATCGAAAACAAAGGTGTGCTCAGCGGGGCTGAAGAGACGTTTCTGGCAGCAAGCCCCCTTTCTGCGCTTCCCATCCTTAAAACTGCCGTTGGCTCGGGAATGAAGGAGGCAACCGTAGCCGGTCTTGCCGATATCACCGCACATGCCTACGCCCTGCAGATGTTGTCTGATCTCTATGTCCGGGCCGAGACCATCGCCTGGAAGGCACGGGAGATGCTGGAGAAACAGGCAGGGGCTGCCGCAGGGCAACCATCGGAGAATTGTGCAGCGGTCATTTTTGCCGAACATGCCGACCAGAATATAGCTCTGATGCACACACGAATCAGGCGGCTTCAGGATGCTGCCCGCGCCAGTTATGTCGCCTCGGCACAAGAGATGTCAACGATCATGGTGTACCTCGAGCACATGCAGAAGGTTGAGCAACAGATAACCGCAGAGATTACCCGGCGCTATGGTAAAGATGTCGCGGCACGGCTGCAGATGTAATCAAGATATGAAAAGAGATTATCTCCCAGTCATTGTGGCAGCATTGGTCTGCCTGTTTCTGCTTTCGGCAGGACCGGTTTTCGCCCTGGATATGGAATATTATACCTACGGCGGCTTCAATCCGATTACCCAGGCGTTCACCAAGATTGCCCTTATCTTCAGCGATTCAGGTTATCAGGGGTTGCTCTTTGTCATCATGGTACTTGGCCTTATTGCCGGGGTAAGCGCCTGGCTGGCACGAGCGGCAACCGGTGCGCGGGTGATCCCCCTGGTGTGGGCGGTGCCGGTAGTGTTCGGTGCTGTCCTCTATCTCGCCCTGTTTGTCCCAAAAGGAACGATCACCGTCTACGATCCGGTATTAAACAGGTTTCAGGCAATCGGTCAGGTACCTGATGCGGTGGTGTTTACCGCAGGATTTCTTAACAAGATCGAACGGGGTATGGTTGATATCATCGATACTGCCGCAGCTCCTGATGCCCAGTATGCCTCAACAGCCGGCGGCATCGGTTTCAAGGCACTGGAATCGGTCAAAGGATCGGCTCCCAAGAACAACTACGCCCGGACAAGCATGATCCGCTACGTCAAGGATTGTGTGACCTTTGAGCTCTTGCGCCCCGGCACAACACTCTCTCTTGACGATCTACGCAATAACACCTCCGACTTCCTGGTTGACTTAAGTGCTGCGGTCAACCCGGCAGTCTATACCGTCTATTATGATGCAGTCCACCCGGAAGGGACCAATGTCACCTGCACTGCTGCCTGGAATAACCTGCAGCCCATCTATGCAAACCCAACCAACTATGATGAAGCCATCAAGAAGGTATGCAGCAAAGCCTATTTTGACCCAGCTAATACTGTGGAACTGAACACCTGTAGAACACTACTCACCAGTACCCTGAATTTTACCACCGGCAGCGCAACCACCCCGGAAAGGATCATCCAGCAGCGCCAGATCGCCGAAATACTTTACAACTTTTATTTCCAGGACGATTACGAGACATCCATGCTCATGGAGAGCAACCGCAAGATCACCTCAGCCGGCCTGGGGATAGGCCTCACCATGAACGAGTGGATTCCAATCATCCGTGCGGTCATGACCGCTATTGCCATTGGCGTTATTCCCTTTCTGGTCCTCTTCTTATGTACCCCGGTTGTCGGCAAGGCGGTGTCGGTTATGTTCGGATTCTTTGTGTTTCTCACTACCTGGGGAATAACCGATGCCGTGATCCATGGAGCGGCCATGGATTATGCCTCCTATGCCTTTGAAGATATGCGCCAATCAAGCCTTGGTGTCTATGCCATGGCTGCCTTTCCGACCATCTCCATCAAGTTGCTGGCGATGTTTGGAGTTATTCGCTCGGCGGGGATCATGCTCGCAAGTTTTTTCTCCATGATGCTTATCCGCTTCGGCGGCCATGCTCTGGCCATGCTTGCCGGCAACCTCAGCAGAATCGTCCAGTCAGCCGGAGCACAGGCCGGGCAACTGCTCACCCCGGAGGGAACATCTGCAGCCATGAACCAACAGGTGCGTGCCGCCGGACTACTTGCCGGTATGCCTGAGCATCGGTTTTCCAACATGGCGGCGGCACAGGCCTGGAGTACGCATCGTTCAGTTGGTGGATATAGCGCCGCCATGAACACAAAAAACTCCCTGCAGGAGTCCGGACAGATACCTCAGGGTACATCAGATGGTGAAATGGCCACCATGATGGCTTCTGCACGGGTAAGTGTGGGAACGGGTACAGGCCCTGTTGAGGTATCGACAGCTCCAGATGGAAGTGCCACCAGGGCAAAATCAGAAACAGTAAACCCAGACGGCTCTACCACCGTCACGATCACCGGTGCAGCCGACACAGGTGTAGCCGTTGACTCCTTGGCCGAGGGCCGTGCCGTCTACGCTGTCGACAGTTCTGGTAATCATTTGGCTACTTACGCAGAAGTCAATGGCTTGAATCCTGTCACCGTTGGTGCCATGGCCCAACAACAACAGATTGTTGCTGCTTCAAACAGCCTTGGCAGGAGTCAGAACTGGCAACTGGCTATGGATACGGCGAGAAGAGCAAGCCTTTCCAGCAGTGAGGCCAGTGCTTTCACGACTCGGCTTGATAATGCGACTCGTGAGAACTGGAGACGCGCTATCAGCGATAAGTCGAGTTTTGTAAATACAATGGAGGAAAATATCAGAACTCAATTTTCCGGTACTGTCGGTGCTGGTTTCAAAAAAATCTTTAGCGCTGGCGGCCAGCTTACAGTGGTTGGTCAGAACAATGAAAAGGTCAGTTTCAATGTGTCAGAAGATACTGCCAAGGCTTTTGAAAATACTGCGGCACAAGTACGCTCAGAGTCTCTCCAACAAACATTACGGGATTCTAAAAGCCTCGACTATATGACAAAACTGGCAAAACAGATAGGAGCAACTGAAGCTTATTCGTTCCTGAATGATGCCAGAGAAATGAGGAGCTCCACTGAATCGTACGGGGCAGATCTTACCACAGCTCTTGTCAGAAATTACGCCACGGAACGCTATGGAGGTGAGTCACCTGAAAGCATTCGGCGAACTATAAGCGACTTCAATCATTTTCTGACCCAGCAGGGAAGTCAGGGCGTAGACAATATGAAAACCATTGTTACCGGCTTTGTCAGTGGTAATGGCTATGGTTGGGGGAGTACTGCTGATACAGTGAACAGTACCATTGCCGGCACAAGAGATCGCGTCCAAGACCAAGGTTTTAAACACGATGTTGGCATGGCTTCAAGCGTTGCCGGTTCGAAAACCTATGGTATCAATGATGACACTCTCACAAAGCCACAATCAGACATTCCAATGGACAGTCCCAATGCAGCTTCTGTCACTGATCCAGCTCACGACATTCGCAACAGAAATCGTATTGAGGAATCTGGTCACGGCGGGATTCATACCACTGCAGGAGACCTGATGAAAGACATGGCTGGATTAAAAAAAGGTACACCCCCGAGACCAACTCACGATTTCTACAGGAACCAGTCTTTTTATTATGAAGGCAATCTGGTTGAGCCACAGAAACAAGATGGAGGAATCGTGCTACCTTCCGGCAAGGTCATTCATGGCGATGCCAGTTCTACACCTGCCGGAACCGATAAGGGTTTTTGGAAAGGAAGTGTATTTGAGAAAAAGTAATTTCCAGTTGTATTCAGAATCAGCAGCGAACAGAAAGCAGTATCAGTCGTCTTCAGAATGATGGGTGTTCGAAGAAAGAGTGGCCCAACTCGGATCATACTCAAGATCTTCATTGAACAACTGGTCGTGGTCAACTCCATGAAGCCCTTTATTCTTGACTGAAACGTCCTCATTCTTGAAAAACAATTTTAGAAGTACCAGGAGAACCACTCCTATAATTATACTGATCGTTCCGATAGCCATGATATCCTCCGTGTAAGCCGAGTAAATCGTCTAAAATCATGTGCCTTTTCTCTGATCGTTACCATTTTCAGTAGAGATGTCAAGAAACCTGCAAATGCCCTACTTTTGCAGAGCCAACACATTTCAGTTTATTTTCTTTCTACAAATGTTGGATATTCCGTTCGATGGATCGTTCTGTCAGCCCGATTAAATTGATAGTTCCGGAATAGTGAGAGTGCAGTTTTGTCTGATAGTTTCCAAAATTTTCCCGACACTGTCGGTGAAACTCCCTCGTCGGTTTGTTTTCCATTTAATGTGGCTTTGAACTGACAACAATCCCGATCATCGATAAATTCAATTTTTGGCCACTCACTCAGAGGGCGTTTACTTCCGGAGCCAAAGCCATGATATAGTAACGTAACTATTAACCATATCAGGAGATATCTGAACTTCTGGCCTGGTCAAACTACATAGATATGTTGACTACCAGAGCTAGAAAATTTCATGCATAAATGTGCTTTCAGGGCATTATTAAACCTGGAAGGAGGGAAACATGAACGTAGCCGATGCCATTACCTAATTGATCAGCTTTTGGGTTACCTTACTAGGCGGGATTACAAGACTGCTCTTATTGTTTTCAATAAGAATAATAAAGATTTTTCTAAGATCCTTGAAACTATTGTGCCTTCAGTAGAGGCTCATCTGAACTTCGTCTTCAATGATGGTCAGATAGATGAGAACGAGTGGCACTTCACCATGCAATCGGTTGGTGATGAGAGTCGACAGGTGTGAATGCGGGTGATGGTCTTCAACTTATACTGCCCTGGATAACAAAATTATCTCTTTTTTATGTTTTTTTTGTTTTTACCTTTTTTAAGAATATATTTTGGCATTGCCTTTCTGGAAAAGCGGAACTCTTTGTCTTTCAGAAGGTGGGTGACCATAAGATGGTAGTCATACATGAATGGGTCGTATCCGTGAACCTCGATTATCTCACGGAGGATAGAACCATGACATTTTCTTAGGATTTTTCCAGAACCACAAGGGCAGGGATGATGCCCCTTATAGGATTTATCAACCAGTATTTTAAAGAACAGAAAAAGTTTGTTAGCGTCATCCACACCGAACAAGTCTTGGTAGTACTCATAGATTCCCTTTGCTCCATGGGATAATTCACCAAAAGGCATCTCTCCTTTTTTTTCATAAAACGAATAGGCGTAGAAGTAAGGAACAAGAAGCGTCTCAACAAACCCAATCAGGTTTTTGTGACGAAAAAATTTCCTTTTTGTCTCAAAAGAGGTCGCAAGACAAAGAGTATTACCTGATGAGTGCGTATGGAAATCTGACGGAATCCGTCCCTTGGTTTCTATAACATGGGGTGGTGTTTCAGGGTAATTGTCAGGGATTACAATCGAGATTTCAAAATCATCCTCTATGTAATTATCGCCGTTTCCTGCTGAAAAAGATAGCAATCCCTCAACAAAATAATTCCCCTTTTCCTGCTTAAGATTCAGTCCGGTATACTTCTGGCTTAACTCCTGGTAATGATCCTTGATTACATCTTCATCCATTACACCCCCAAGGCTTGGACGGCTCACTTATATCGACATGGGGACGTGAAATGATTGCGGGTGTGACTGTTGCCGCTAATAAACTCAATTTACTGAATGATTCATTGACAGCTCTTTCCCCAAAAGCCTCGGAAAGAACAGCCTGCATCATTTTAGGATCTTGTTGATCAAGAGCGTATGCAAGGTCCTGCTCAACCCAGTCTATCCATTGGAAAAATGCTTTCGCTTTACGGTCATTATTCTCATGCCACCTGTCGGCAAAATTTTCTACAGGATCAACAGGGTTTGGAATGTACCATCTCCCGTTTACTTTTTGGATTAAGCCTGACTCTGTATACCCTTTAACCTTGCGAACAATATTAAAAATTGTTGAATAAAGGTCTGATTCATTCGAGTAAGCCAATGCGGATAACGTATTGATAATCATGGAAATTGGCTTGTCTTTCAGATTCGATTTTCCGCTGAAACGAAAATCCCTGTGACGTTTGAATATCTGAATTGCACGTTGCAAGGGTGTCTTGATAACTGCGTCAGGTACATCTTCAACCCTGGCATAAATATCAGAGTAATTTTCCTGAAGGATTTTTCGCTGACTTAATTGAACGGCTTCATACGCTGGCCTTTTGATCTCATCAAACCATTCCGCATAACCTTTTGGGTTACTTGGGTCCCAGTTGTAATTACCAGATTCTTTATCCTTGTCGGTAATGTCTATAGCATGAAGATGACCATAAGGTTTAGGAATCGAGGGTAAAACATCGACATGAAACCCAATGCTGTCCTGCTCAGCGTACTCAATTGTCCAACACCTTTTCCCTTCATCATTCAACATCTGTTGATACTTGCCATTTTCTTTAAGCCGGTCACCTATAAGATGTTTGATTTCACTGGGTGAGGTATTTTCTTTAGCCAGTGCAAGTTGAGAAACTAGATCAATGTCATAATCGGCTTCCATCCCATCTTTGATAGGCCGTACAACTGTACCTAATCGAAAAGATCCCTGTGGGTAGATGTATGGAGTTTCCACAACTCCTGGGTAATGGCCATTTTCAAGCCATTCCCCTATGGTATTATATCGTTCGACCGCTTGTTTGTATTTCGTCGGTGAAATGTCGAGTGATTCAGAAATACCAATTAAGATTTTTTCAATTTGCTCGTGTGAATAACTTTCCATAGTCACCTCTGTTTTACAGCCCTAAGAACTCAGATATTTTCTTTGATTCATGTGTGAAATCGTGATCAGCTTGAGAAACCCAATCACCGAACTTACCGGGATCGTCTAAAGATAATTTCCCGTCAGCTTTGAAATTTATCCTTTTAATTTGATCTTCCTGAAGGAGTAGACCCAGCATATTGGCTGTAGTCTCTGCCTGCAGGTTCAATATCATGTCGATAAATTTGTTTCTGCCCCATTTGGTGGCAAACCCCCAACCTAACATAGAATCAGTTCCATTATTTTGTTGAGGGTAATACTGCTTGCCTACCCCTGTTCCGACTGACAATATTTTCAAGTTATTGAAATCAACACCTAATCTTGTTTTGGCATCAATCATTGCAACCAAGGCAGGGTTGTTTGCCCATAATCCCCCGTCAGAAAGTAAATATTTGCCATCCACAAGGTGAGGGTCAAAATAAGTTGGTGCTGAACAAGAAGCCAGTACCGCATCAGCAACTCTTACCTCTGGATCTCTGACAAAATCTTCATCATAAGCTGATTTGAACACATGAACGCAGCCGTTGCCGATGTCTGTTGACGGAATAATTAGTGGTACGTTTACATCTTTGAGCCTGGTATCCTCGAAAACAGAATCTAAAATTTGTTTAAGATTTTGTTTGTCATATTTGCTGGCAAAAAGCCCCGTCCGCCGTAACCGTCTTTTTTTGAAAATGTCATCGACATGTTCTTCATAGAATGAAAAAATTTCACTTGCTGATAAACCACAAGCTAAACCGGCAGCAATGATTGAACCTGTGCTGGTTCCGGCAATAAGATTGAAATCATTTTTCCAGTCAATCTCATATTCTTCTTCAATGCGTTTGAGGATATGTGCGGAGTATACCCCTCGAAAACCGCCACCATCAATTGCCAGAATTTTGAATTTTTCAGTCATGAAGATCGGTCAACCTTTCGGGGGATACGGATCACCACCGTAAGTATGCTCAGTCTGAAACGCACCATCTTGTTTATGGATCTTGATCTGACCGTGACCACCTGACTTGGCAATCTCCTTTCCTCGACTCACCGCATCTGTTTTTTTATCAAGATGTGCTGATGCGCGTTTTGCACCTTCCTTTTTGACATCCCACCCTCCATCTGGATTAGGTACCACATGGTAGACTTTCCGCTTTGCCATAAATAACCTCCCTGAATCACATAGAATTATCAGAAAAATATTGCAGTTAATGTTGGGATGGATAATAAGCATGAATTGTGTAGTGTCAAGCATAACACCACAATATCTTGTATGATATGCAAAAATGCCAGGAATGATATCTTTGATACTAAGGCTGGAAGCGAGGAAATGGTAAGTAGCGTCTATTCAAATAAAAGAATAAATCAAAGGGGTAAAATTACTTGCATGCTGATGTATTGAGGAAAGGTAAAGAGTTCAGAGAAAATAACGATTTAACACTATTCCTGATAAGGTTTCTGAACCATATTTTCAACAAAATCTCCAACAACCAAGGTCAACATATTTCCCCTACATGTTCACGCTAAATCATCTGCTGTTTTCATCCAAATTTATGGTAGCTTGTGGTGTGTTTCATCCCTGCAAAATGATGTCTGTATTGTTATATTCCTTTTGTGTACCTGCAGCCTGGAAAGCCTGAACACCCCAAGAACTGGTTACCTGCATGATCTCCTTTTCTGGCTGTTCTTTTGATCAGGGATTTGCCGCATTTGGGACATGTAGTGCTACTCGAATAGCGATTTTTCAGATTCGAGATATGTTCACGACCGGAGACATTTCTCTCCTTCAGTCTTTCTATTTTGCAGACAAAATCTGTAATGTCAGTCTCAGAGAACACCCTTCTCTCAAAACTTTTAATGTAACGGGAAAGTCCACTCGTCATCACATTTGATGGCAGCTCTGTTTTCAGACTCACATCATCTCCGATGAAAAAGATTACGGAGTGAACCTGGTCATGATCTATATCCAGGAACTGGGCTATAGCCTTTGTATGCCGATAGTTTTGATGAATTGGATTCTGAAATTTGTATTTTTTCCCGTACAAGGACTGTGTCCACTGTTTTGCTCTTTCATTGCCAAAAATCCATCCATTGATATTTTTTGTTTCGATTACAAAAATGCCGTACCTCGAGATCAGCATATGATCAATCTGAGTGGTCCCATTAAAGGTCGGAAATAGTATGTCGTGAAATCTTCTATAGTCGCCACCATCGAGCTTCGCCCACATGCCAAACTGCGTCTGTTTTTCTCCGAGCCAGCCTTTAAACAGATTAAACATTGCGCGTTTACTCCAGGGTCAATAATTCCCAATCATCAACAATAACGTAATTCGCAAGCCCTGTGAAAATCATAGCAAACATGATGAGTATCTACAAGCGACCGTTTCTTCAGTTTTTTGCTACACGCTGTTTCTTATCTTATTGGTTTCTTTGTTACTTTGTGTATTCGTACTTGCGTTTCAGCCGATCAGCTCTGCAACCTCTTCCTCAATCATCTCAGTCAATCGCTCCAGGATAAAGGAGTTCATGCTGTACGGAGTATGTTCTGCAATGAATTTCAACTTCAGGTAGAGGGGTTCCGGCAGTCTGAGCGGAATATTCTTTTTTACATCCTCACGGATATGCGGCTCCTCCCAGGGGTAGGTTTTTTCCTGATTCAACATACGACTGCCGGCACCTGCTGCGAAGGTGTCGAGATCAGTTGCTTTTTTAATCGACGGCGTGGAGCGAAGCGGGGTTTTCTTTTTTTCAGCCACCATATACCTCCTGAAAGAATAGATTCATTTCTGCCACTGCCTTTTTATCCTGGTTCCACTCGAGAACTGACAAGCCATCCCGTGCTGATTTTCGGAATGCAATTCGCTCGTGGAGTATTGGGCTAACAAGAGATAGATGTTGAAACTTTTCATCAGAAAAAAAGTCCCTCGTCTCCTGATCTTCACGAACAACTGGATTTGTCGACACTCTGTTTAAAACAATAAACGCCTGCAGATTTGCATTAAGGCCCTGGGCCATCGAGACCAACTCGTCCATCTGCCTGATTGTCCAGATATCAAACTGAAACGGCTGAACCGGAATATACGCCTTGTCACAAACTCCGAGAGAGTAACGTAACTCCACAGAATCACGTCCCCCTGCATCAATGATTATTTCATCATATCGCTCGGACAGATCTTGCACCTGTGAGGCAACACCCTTACCAAACTTCTGTACACAGGCGATGCGTGCTTCTACCTCCGCCTCTTCCCGAACCGTTGCCCAGAAAGATGCCGTCCCCTGGCGGTCAGTGTCCATAAGCAGTACGTCTTTTCCCTGTAACGCGAGCATGGCTGCTAAATTTGTGGCCAAGGTTGTTTTGCCTGTACCACCTTTCTCTCCGCCAATTAAAACAATTCCCATATGATCATCCCATATTATTTAATATTATACTGTTTCATATAATTTCATACTGTATAATATGATATCATATATAGAAAAAAATACAACAAATCAAAAAGCCGTCCCCCGAAGGAGACGGCTACGTTAGATGATAGTTCAAACTTGTGCAGGTGAAAATTCCCTCTCGGTCTGCTTCAGCTCAGCCATTTTCTCCGTTAAGAACCAGAGTGCCTGGTTCAACTTGATGTTACGATCAAGTGCTTTGACCGGACGAGTGGTTATTCTCCTCGGCCGACCATTGCCGCCGCTGGTGATACCTTTAAGGCCGCCACGCATGACATTTTCCTGAACTACATTAAATGTGGTCCACAGATCAGTACCTTTGTCATCATAGCGCCGTTCATGAAGGAGCTGATCTGGTTGCACGGGAGCCAGCTCCGGCTCATCATAGATCAAGCTGTGAGCGGCTTGGGCGAAGACACCCCGTTCATCTGGTGTCATTTCGATCAGTTTCATCTCATTGACCCGCTCGGCAATAGCACCGGCGGCTGAGGCAATTTCACCAGCAGAACGAACAAAGGCATCCGGACTGAAGCCGATATGCTTATGGCTAAAGTTGGCAAACTCAGAGGAAACCATCAATCCGTTACCGCAGACCTGCCGCCAGACCGAAGCTATCAACTTGAAGGCACAGCCACAGTCGTGGGAATTAGAGAGTACCAGGTCAACCCGTTCACCAGCAAAAGATAAGCCATTCCTGGCAAAACGGATCAGGTGCCGCTGGTACCCTTCCCGATTGCTGTTGCGCACGGCGCTTTGCTCTGCATGGATCGGAAACCATCCTGCGTCACGCAGCAGGTCAACAGCAGTTAAGGTCGGCACAAACGAATACCTCGATGATACGCCATGGATCGGCGCGAGAGATCCGGCAGCCGGTGCAACAGATATGATCTGGTCGTTGGTTAAAGATGTCGGTGTGGTCATTGTCTTGTCTCCTTGATTGTCGTGTTAGTTATCAAGGAGCAAGACTCCCCTGAAGGGACATGTCTGCCCCTTGATATGGGATGGAGAGTTAATTTTCCGGCAAAAGTCCCAGATCAGAGAACGCGGTAACCTCATCACCGACGATCAGGTGATCAAGAATCCGCACATCGATGATCTTCAAAATATCTGCCAGAATTCTGGTAAGTGCTATATCCTGCGTGCTTGGTTTGTTACTTCCAGAGGGGTGGTTGTGTGCCAGGATAATCGCCTCGGCATTGAGCTGCAGTGCCTCTTTGACAACCTCTCTGGGATGAACTGTTGTATGGTTGATTGTGCCGGAAAATATTTCTTTGAACGCGAGTACCCGATGCTGGGAATCCAAAAACAGGCAGGCGAAGACTTCATGCTGTCGTGCTCGGAGCTTACAGCCGATAACCGCTTTGGCAGTTTCTGCAGAGAGAATTGATGCACCGCGCCGCAGCTGGTAACCTATCAGTTTATTCGCTTCAGTGAGAACCAGTTTTTTCGGTGCAGGACGATAGTCACCATCCTGATCTTTTACGAAGAGCATTGGTATTCTCCTTTGTTTCTCGCCAGGAGAAACCAATACCCCATGCCAGGGAATGGATTCCCCCTGGTCAGGTGGATGGTTGCTGGTATAATCAGTTAAAAAGGAACATCGTCCGGCAGCGGTGGTTCAGATCCATCACTCTTAGCTGGGGTACTGCCACCATCCTGCTTCCCGCCGAGCATCTCCATCTCTCTGGCGATAATTTCGGTGGTGGAGCGGATGGTACCGTCTTGATCTTCCCATTTTCGGGTACGAAGTTTTCCCTCAATATAGACCTTGTCGCCTTTGCGGAGATGTTCGCCACAGACTTCGGCAAGTCCTCCCCAGACAACGACACGATGCCAATCTGTTTGTTCCTGCTTGTTGCCATCGGCATCTTTCCAGCGCTCGGTTGTCGCAATCGATAGGGTCGTCACCGGTACAGCACTGTTCTTGGTGTGGTGGAGTTCAGGGTTATTGCCGACGTTTCCGATGATCATTGCTTTGTTCATGGTGTTCTCCTTTATTGAAAATGTGAATGAACAAGTTCCGAGGAAATGGAGGTTCCCACCATGGGAACATGCTTTCCCCGGGATGGGTTTCTGTTGGCTGATTTATGCTGCGTTAGCTTTGGCTTTTTTTGATCTCCAGAAAGGAGAATGACCGGTCTTCCTGAAATTGATCAACGGAACTCCCATGATCTTTCAAAAACTGGTCAAGTCGGTCGACAACAAGATGTTTTCTCGTTCTGGTTGCCTTCCTGAGAACGCACCCTGCTGATCTGATCGATCCTATCTTATCTACAATGGCAAAGAGCTTGCTTTTGCAGGGTCCAATTTTTTCTTTGAGCTTCTTCTCGGTTATCTGCAGTTCCTGTAATTCATCGACATGTGCTGCCAGGTCTGGGACCTCTTCAGCCTCAAATCTCGGGCAGCTGGTCAAATGGTTACAAAATCCACAGAGTGGGCCTGCATCCGTATCAAGTTCAATCTCATTGTTGCTGAGCATCGCCTGATAGTCAGACCAGAGTTTTTCAGCTCTTCTTTGTAGTCCATCAAAGATTGTTTTCTGGGGTGAGTAACCGTTGAAAAATTCAACCTCACCAGTTGCAAGATCGAGTGCGATAAACGCACCCCTGATTGTATAGTCAGGAAATTTTTCGGACAGTGCGCCCATCTGGAGATAGAGCTGCGACTCCCAGGATCCATAGGGATCGTCAGGGATAGCACTCGTGCTCTTTGCCTCCAGAACGGATTTAATCTTATGAATTTCTGAGGTGAAGACAAAGTCGATATGCGCTTTGAGTGGGATCTCGGAATCCACGATGACCTCTACCTGCCGTTCAAAATTCGTGTAACCGGCGGCAGTAAAAGCCATGGCAATGATATCTTCAGCCATATGGCCCCGTTGAAAACGAAGAAGCGTTGCCAAATCATGCTCGGTTGGGTTGATTTTCTCCAGGATCACTTTTCTTGGGCAATATCCGATATCCGATGCTCCGAGATAATCTCGACGATCTCCAAGCGTTTCTTCGGTGTGTTGTTTTGCCAGCGTGCGCAGGCTTGTTAGTAAGGTTGTCTGGATGTCCATGTGCCTGTTCCTCCTGAGTGTGAACAGGGAGGACACACGGACCCCGCGAGGGGAAACAATGTCCTCCCTCGTTGGCTAAGATGAAAAAAATGTGATGGGTTTGGCGTTAATGCATCAGTATCTCTTTGAACCAGTTTTTATCCGACTTATCCCATTTGAAACCTGCAGATTTAAGCAGTTCTTTTTTATCAAACGAGCTACCGACAGCTATAACAATGCCACCCTTCTGCTGATAATCGATTCCTGCAATCTTTGGTAAATCGGCATTGTTTTGAGGCTGATCGTCCGTCGATTTCGTGGGTGATTCGGTCGGTTGCTCTGTTTGTTGCCTAGGTGATGCTTCGGCTGGACGATTACCAGCGAGATAAACGTCACGAAGCAATCCTCTGTACGCATCGGTTCCAATGGAGAGCAGAGACAGACATTTCTGGATAGCATCCGTGATTGCCCCTTTATAGGAGTCACCGACATTACCCTTGACGATTTGCATCTGCCCCGTCTGCGATCCTTTACAGATCCACTCATTATCATTCACACGGATAAAGAGTCGGACTTCGACAACCACCTGGTTATCAAAAATTTCTTTGCTGACAACCTCGTATCGCCAGTTTTCCGGCAACAGAATTTTGTTTACGGCATCAAAAACATACTGGGGTTTATAGCCATAGCGAACCTGGCCAATAATCTTGCCATCCTTCATCATCTTGATCTCCTGCACAGCCACTCGGCCAAAACCGCGAAGTTCTGCATTGATCTCTTCAACCTGTTTTGTGAGATTTTTGCTTTCAGACATTGTTGTTTCCTCCGGTGATGTGGGAGAGAGACAACATGTCCCCTGTCGGGAGTATGTGTACTCTCCCGTTGATAGGGTTGTGGTGATTTACAAACGACATGCCGGGCAACTATAAAGAAAATCACGCACGAGAATCGTCGTGAGATTCAGTTACCGGACATAGGATTGGGGTATAAAAAAAAGCAGTGTTTCTAGACAGAAATCTGTAGTTAGATGCGCGCCTTTGCTTACTGTAAAGAAAGAAGTCCGCTTGTGCGATGAAACTGTCTTTTACAGATAGAGAAGGCTTTTCGGGTGCTCCAAGGACTATCAGTTGAAATGCATCGTTTATGCGAATGCCAGTAAACAAGAGCGTCCAGCTATTTCCCTGCAGAGAGGGATTACTTGTGTAAAACAAGTGGAATATTGCTTATATAGTGACACCCAGTTAGAAAAAAATCAAGAGATAATATTCTAAGCGGCTTGCACAGCCTTCATCAGAAGAACATATGGATTATTTTGATGGTTTTCAAACCATGATACTCGGTGAAGACAGAAATTAGGGGAAATATGTTGACTTCAAATTCAAAGTTTTAGCTTTAAGCAGGATATCCAATTGTTCCAGGACATTGTCGGTAAACTCTTCAGGAAGAGGCCATGCAAGTCCTGCATTTCTTACCCGCTGGATTTAATCGCTGACGGTGCTGCTGCCTACTCCACAGCTCATACCAATCTCACTGTTGCTGCGGTTTAATTCATATTTGAGGCGTAATACCTCTCGTATCTTTCGAATAGATAACCTCTTGCCTGGCATGAAACCCTCCTTGAGTAATTCATCGTAAAAAGGGTTTTTCTACCATTTGATTCTATGCGTCGCTACTCACCAGAATAATGGCCGATATACTCTGAAATCACCGGCCGGGATCAAATGGATTGGGTGGCCGGGATCGTCTGGAATATGCAGTGTACACAATATAGTCGAGCATCTGACGGGTGTGATACCAAGATTTCAGGAGTTTGATCGATTCGATTATTCAAACAAAAAAAAGATGCGCCTTAAACACACTCAAGCGCGACCTAAACTCCTTCAGATCTGCCAGTGTAAACGCAAATAATTAAAATAGTTATAATTTTTAAGGAACAAGAAAAAATTGGTACAATAGAAATCACGAAGTCCGTCAGCTGTTTTGTCTTAGCTGGTCTTTTTGAAATCGGAGGAGGCTATCTGGTCTGGCTCTGGCTTAGAGAAGGGAAACCTTTTATGTATGCTTTATTGGGAGCATTGGTAGTGGTTCTCTATGGTGTTATCCCAACACTGCAACCAGCTAATTTTGGTCGAGTTTATGCGGCATATGGAGGTGTGTTTATTGTTTTGTCTATTATCTTGGGGTGAGAGTTGATAAAATTGCCCCAGACCGTTTCGATATTATCGGCGAAGTTCTTGCCCTTATTGGTGTGTGCATTATCATGTACTGGCCTCGCAGCTAAAGACAATATTTTCATAGTTTTGTGGCGTGCACATAGGTATATCGAGATACAAGGTATACACCGATTTGAGCTAAAATAATCGATGATGTTAAATGATTTCTTTTAGAAGTTAGACAGTCAATTTGTGCTTTTTTTTCGTAATGTATTACGCGAAATTCCTAACGCATTTGCTGCCTTAACCTGGTTTCCACCGGTTTCTTTCAAGGTCCTTTTGATCACAGCTTTTTCAAATTTTAACATGAGCCGTTGAAAATCAGCCTGTGCGCCTTTTTCAAAGATGGAAGAGATTAACACATCCATGGCATCATCAACACTGAGGTTGATTGTCGTCTTTTGTTCAAGATTCAGGTCTACACAGCAATCAATGCAGAGATATTCTCTAATACAAAGGATAACAGATTTATGGATGAGACTTTCCAGCTCACGGACATTGCCTGGCCAATAGTACTGTTCAAAAGCGTCGAGCGTTTTCTTGGTAATACCCTTTATATTTTTATTCAACATTCTCCTGTAACGTCGGACGAAGTGTGTGGCTAACTCTGTGATGTCTTCAGTGCGCTCTCGAAGCGGTGGAACTCGGATTGTAACCGTATCAATTCGGTAAAAAAGATCCTGTCTGAATTTTTTCTCCTCAACAAGTTGATCTAGCTTTTTATTGGTTGCAGAAATAAGACGAAAATCGGTATTGACCATCTCATTCCCGCCCAAACGCTGAAAAGTACCATCTTGCAGTACACGTAATATTTTCGACTGGGTTGGGAACGGCATTTCTCCTATTTCGTCTAGGAAAACTGTACCACCGTGACATTGTTCAAACTTGCCAATTTTTCTGAAATTCGCACCAGTGAATGCACCCCGTTCATAACCGAAAAGTTCGCTTTCCAAAAGATTCTCCGGAATAGCCGCACAATTTACTGCCAGAAAGCGCTTATCTGCTCGTTTGCTGTGATTATAGATGGCCCTGGCAATAAGTTCCTTGCCTGTTCCGCTTTCTCCCATTATGAGCACAGGTGCATCCGAAGGTGCTACCTTTCCAATTTGTTTGAAAATTGAGAGCATTTTGGAACTTTTCCCAATAATTTTTTCGGTCGAGTATTGATCATCCAAGCCATTGCAAGTAACCACTCCCTCCATCAACACTCTGGTCTTCAGGGCATTTTGTATCAAACCCAGTAGTTCATCATTCTCAAACGGTTTGATCAAATAATCATATGCACCTAGTTTGATGGCCTCAATCGCCTGCTCTGTAGTCGAGTAGGCAGTCATCATGATGACCTGCACGTGGGGGTGCCGTTTTTTAATGAGCGCTAGAGCCTCAAGCCCAGTCTTTCCTGGCATTCTAATATCCATTACTACGACGCCAGGCTCATGCTTCTCGAGAAATTCCATACCATTCTCAACGTCCTGTGCGCTTATAGTCGAATATCCTTCTGCCTTGAGAAATCTCTCTATTGAGTAGCAAATTGATTTCTGATCATCAACAATAAGAATGTCTACCTTGTAATCTGACATTATCATACATGGCCTTTTTTCAAGGGAAGCGTGATGATAAAAACTGTACCACTATCATCACTAATAAAAGTCAATTTACCATGGTGTGAAGAAATGATGCTTTCAACAATAAAAAGACCAAACCCTGTCCCCTCTGGCTTTGTTGTAAAAAATGGCTCAAAGATTCTATCTTGAATTTCTTCCGGGATTCCTACCCCGTTGTCAAAAATTGTCAAAGTAAGGCTTTTGCTGTCAGAAGAAGTCTGGATATCAAGATTTCCTCCACTTGGCATAGCTTCCATCGCATTAATAAATAAATTAAGGAGTGCTTGCCCCAACATTGATCGGCTCACAAAAACACTGGGAAGAGACCTGGACCTGAAGCCAACTTTAATTTTCTTCTTTTCGAGTTGAAGGCGGATCAGAGCTAATGTTTCTGCTATAATTTCATTTAGATCTTCTTGGCTGACAGACAGATCATCGCTACGAGTCGAGTTGAGAAATCTCCCAAGTACATCGTCCATGTAAGATATCTCTGATAAGACTATGTCCATGTCTTTTTCTGTAAGATCAGAAGTTTTCTTCACCGTGTTAAACAAGACTTTAATTGCAGTAATGGGATTACGAAGCTCGTGAGCCAATCCGGCAGAGAGTCTTGACATGGCACTAATTTTATCTGTAATGCACATCTGCCGATATGACTCTTCAAGTTTTTCCTTATTGATTTTCAACTCAAGAGATAAAGTGTTAAAATTTTCTGTCAATTTACCAATTTCATCCTTAGATGTTGGTAGTATTGTTTTCCCAAACTCCCCTTGAGAAAGTGACCGTGCAAACTGTGTCAGTTCAGCAAGCGGTTGGGTGAGTAATCGACTAAGTATAAAGGACATGACTGTACCCACCATTGCGACGATAACAGTGAGAATCACAACGATATTGCGTATTTTTTCTAGACTTTGCTTTATACTAGTACCCTGAACACCGATATGTAATTGCGCGTCCGTTCCACCAAAAATTTCCACTCCGATATCATTGATATAACCCACTTCGGTATTAAGCAACTGCATGGATCGCTGCTTACCCTGAAGCGGATTCCAGGTCAGAAGGTCAGGCGGACTGCCATTTTCAAAAGTATCGGCGAAGATTTCTCCGCCTAAACCAACAACAAAAATATACTCAATACCTGGTGCAAGTGTGATAACGTTCTGCAGTGCTTGCTCAGTTCTGTAATGATCGCCTAGCAACAAACTGTTCGCAATACGGTCTGCACTTGTCAAGGCAACCAGCTCCACCATTTTAAGACTGTGGTTTTGCACAGCATTAATCACAACACTTCGCATGGCTGTGGCAATCAGTGTTGCAAGAAGAATAAGAATTGTGGAGTTGAGAAGTGCAACTTTAATCCAGACTTTCATTGTAACAAGCCATATTGTTGAGCCAACATTCTAACTTCATCTAGGCGGTATGGGTCGTAAGGTGCAAATCCAGCAGGCATTTCAGTTTTATTCCAATCGACGAGCATTTCTGCGTGCTTGTTCAATGGGTCAAAATTAATGAGTGCCTTTCGTACCAGTTCAACTATTAGGGGATCAACTTTACTATTGAAACAAACTAGACTTGTGGGAAATGGTTTTGACATAGATAATATCTTAACCTTTCCAGAAGCAGACATTTTTCTAGCTAAGACATCCTGGACTGCTCCTGCGTCGAAGTTACCATTAAGAACGGCTCGCATTGAATTATCGTGAGATCCGGTGAATTCGTAAGTAGACAGATCTTTAAGGTTAATTCCCGCCTGTTCCAACATGAAGCGGGCAATCAAATGACCTTGAGTAGAAAAACGGCTACCAAAAGCCATTGACTTTCCTCTAAGATCGGCCAAGCTCGAAAGCGAAGAACTTGAGCGAGTTACAATAGCTGCCTGATATTCTTGTCGTCCTAGATTATTTTTCCCCATGGCAAGGCAACCTGTTCCGTAAATTTCTTTGGCTCTAATGCAGTTTAACGGACCAAGAAAGGCGAACTGGGTAACACCAGTACCAAGGTTTTTTATGGTTTCTTCATAATCTGCTGTGAAAACAATAGAAAACTTTTTGCCAGTAGCCTCCGACAGATATTTAAGAAATGGCATATAAATTTTGAAATCATCCTTTGGGTCCAATCTCAAATCAAAACCAAATTTCAACACAACCTGGTTCTGATTGCTCTCTTCGTCTTCTTTTTCGGCCTTGATTCGTTTTTTGATACTCACTTCTTTGGGGGTTGTACTACTGTCACATGCTTGTAGAGTGAACATTACCAACATGATAATGCACAAACGCCAAATCATGCTAGGTCTACAAATTGCGATTAACTCAAGAGTGTATTCATTGCTCCATTTATTTTTTGTCATAAGTAGGGCAGCTCTCAATGCTTTATTGTGAGAATTGGCGTTAAATCTTTCTTCTCATAAATTGCAATAATCATACCTTGCCGAATAGGCTCATTTGTCCGCCTAACAGTATTACAGCTGTTCAAAAATTGAACAAATGTTCAATTATTATACACCCAGATCGCGATATTTGCTTGATTTATGGAGGAATTAGCTTGGCATATATCTTGAATGGTAAACTTTGCGTTAATGAAACGAAAAGCAGAGTTTACTGCTGAATATATCCAAAGATTGAGAACAGACACTAATACAGTCCACGAGCAGAAGCGGATGTTTAACACGATCTGACCAGGTTTCGTTGCTTACATCTAAGACCAAATCCAACATGGAGGAAGAGAATATGGCGAAAAAATATGCCTTGTTAGTTGACTTGAGAAAGTGCGTGGGCTGCACTTCCTGCCAGGTGAGCTGCAAGATGGAAAACTCGGTACCTATGGGATACTTCAGAACAAAGGTAAGTATAGCTGATACTGGAGAATTTCCTAACGCCAAGAGATTTTTTCTACCTAAAATGTGTAATCAATGTGATGCGCCACCTTGTATAGAATCCTGTCCAGTTGAAGGTGCAACATTCAAGCGTGAGGATGGTACAGTAGTGGTAGATAAGAATAAGTGTATTGGCTGTGGCAATTGCGTTGGTGATTGTCCGTATGGAGCTCGCTTCCTCCATCCCTATATCCAGGTGACCAATGACCCAAAACCATTTGCTGAAAAGGTTTCAAGCGTGAGTGGTAAAAAAGCTTCAGACCTTCGAGTAGCTGACAAATGCGACTATTGTCTCCATAGGCTTGACGCGGGTATCGAAGAGCCCGCATGCGTTAGAAATTGTGCTGGAAAAGCACGATACTTTGGAGATATAAACGATCCGGAATCACAAATCAGTAAACTAATAAAAGCGAACAAGACGACCACTTGGGACCCCGACTTAGGTACAGAACCTGCTTCGCCTTTTATTGCGCCGGACAGTGAAGTATTTGTTGTTGCCGACGGTGAGATTAACAGCCAAGAGGAGGTGAGATAATGCATGTTACAAGAAGAAATTTTCTCAAATATGCTTCTGTTTTTGCGGGGGCAGTGGCACTAGAAAGCTCTGGTTTTTTATCCCTGCGAAAACTCTCAGTGGCCGAGGCTCAGACAATGAAGA
Source organism: Desulfocapsaceae bacterium (assembly GCA_963675545.2). Classification (GTDB taxonomy): domain Bacteria; phylum Desulfobacterota; class Desulfobulbia; order Desulfobulbales; family Desulfocapsaceae; genus MADRE3. The sequence continues at coordinate 2,711,198 of CAXXRX010000002.1, read as the reverse complement.
CGTCTATGGGGGAGTATCAGATAACTTACACTGCTGATGCTTTCTGTCCGGCTGAATGTGGATTGGAAATGTGGACTCAAGACGGTGTTATTAAAAAGATCTACGGCAATGAAGAAGTGCCGATGAATGACGGTACCTGCTGTGCTAAGGGAGCTTCAGCCCAGCAACTCGTTTATTCACCGTATCGATTAAAATACCCGATGAAACGAGTTGGTGAGCGTGGTGAAGGAAAATTTAAACGTATACCCTGGGATGAAGCCATTGAGTTATTTGCCACTAAGCTGACAGAGATAAAGAAAAAATACGGTGCTGAATCGGTAATAATGGATTGTGGCGATGTAACCGATCGTAGTAACTATTACCGCCTCTTTTTTGCCTATGGAACTCCACATTGCTGCGAACATGGCGCAATCTGTGATACTCCGAGGCGTCACGGACCCAAACTTATATTCGGTGGTAAGCGTGTTGAACCTGATGTTATGACCCCAAAGTTGGTTCGCCAACCAGACGGTTCTCTCAAAAAAGATTACGAGTATAAGTCAAAACTCATCATTTATAATGGCTGGAATCCCTTTGTAGCTACCCGTATTTATTACGAGAATCGCGGCACTGTAGGCTCTCAGGTTGAAAATGGTTGCAAGGTTGTTGTCATTGATCCATCTCTCAGCAATACCGCTTCTCGTGCAGACCTTTGGCTTGCACCTCGAGCCGGCACCGACGGTGATCTTTTCGCTGCAATGCTGCGCTATATCTTGGAAAACGATGATCCAAAACAGTCTGGGCGTAGCTATATCGATTGGAATATGAAGCAGTTTGTCGTTGGCTGGGACGAATTCATGGATGAGTTCAAGACCTGGTGGTCCAAGAAAGATCCAATCAACAATCTGGATTATTTCTCGTCTGAATGGGCTGCTGAGCGTACTGGACTTACCCAAAAGCAGATTGAAGATTTAGCCCATGATTTTGGAATAACCAAACCTGCAGCGCTGGTCTGGGGTATGCAATCACCCGGTCATCATTACAATGGTTATTGCTGCTCTATAATTGGGACTGTTCTCAATGTAATAACCGGTAATTTTGATGCACCAGGAGGCGCTATTGATACCGAACTCGTGAAGTGCAACAAAGGTGGATCCGCAAATGGTTCAGATTTCAAGAAGCGTAAAGTCAAACGTACTATAAACGGCGAAATCGTCGAAGCAGAAATTGGCAAACTCCACATGGATAACTACGGCAGTCGTTATCCTGCTGCGTGGGATGATGCGGTAGCAGATTTTCCTCATGCCTTTGAACACGGAGTAGAACTGAAGTACGGACCGTTTCGTGGACATCGTTATCCAATTAAGGGGCATATTCTCAGGACAGGTAATTCTGTTGTCACTGGCAGTAACCCCCAGCGTTGGAAAGAGGCACTAACAGCCAAAGATGCTAATGGTGATTACAAAGTTGAATTGAACGTATTTATTGACACACTCAATCTCGAAAGTGCATTGTACGCGGATCTGATACTTCCAGAAGCTGGTTACACTGAGCGCATGAGTTTGAGTGATATATACCCCTCACACCAGGTTGTATACAACCGAGACGAGGTTATTAAACCGCTTCATGAGTGTAAAAAGCCGTTTGACATCATGATGCTGGTGGCAAAGAAACTTTATGCGCTGGGAGACAAGGACATTGATCCGAAAGAATTCTGGGAGAAATACAAAAAAGAGGAAGATTTTGTCGACGATATGCTGTCTGTATCTCCGGGTCGACCACATGTCGGATCTCCGTTACCATATCCAAAATATCCGGAAGGTTATACACTCGTTGGTACACCTGACTCTCTTGAGGCTGGTCGAGTTAAAATCGATCATGAGAAGAAGAAGGTTATCGGTGAGCCATTGACCGTTGCCTGGCTTCGAAAAAACCATGGGGTGGCAATTTGGCCTATGAGTTGGTACAGGTTTAAAAAGCACAATGCAGAAGAACCAAATAAAGCCTTCCCAAATACTTCAACCAAAATGATTGAATTTGTCTGGGATTTTGAAGAAGATGGCAAGCGCAAGGGACGCTATGCAGGCTATAACCAACTCATTGAAGATGCTGGCAATGATGTACCCTTCGGTCTCAATGAGATTGGATTTGAAAAGTTTCCCAAAACCTTCTACTGGTTTGAAACAAAATGGAACCCGCATACTAATCCAGAATATAAGAAGTATGCGAAGGATTATCCTTTCCAACTCATTTGTGGACGTGTTCATCATGCAATGAGTGGTACTCAAATGGTGCCTTGGCTAGGTGAAGTTAAAACTGAAGGAATTTGGCAGCCAATGAATGATGAGTTCACAGCAGAAATTCCAGAACCTGCGCCAGAAAGTATAGAGGCAATGAAGCCGGTATCTAAAACATTCGAAAAAAACAGCTATTCCGTTGGCACAATATGGATGAACAACGATGACGCTGTAAAGGTTGGAGTTAAGAATGGGGATCTGGTGGAATTGAAAACTCCACTAGGGTATACCACAAAAGGCAAGATTTTTGCCTCTGGAGGAATGCGACCAGGTGTCGTAAAAATGGGTTTTGCAACTGGCAACCGGTTTTGCAAAGGAATGGGGCCAGCATACGAATCAAGAAAATACACACCGAGCCATAACGATCTTGTGGACCCGGATGCCTTGAGCCCCATCATGGGTTTCCCGGCTTATGCTGACATTATAGTTAGCGTTAAGAAAGCTTGATTACGCATTCTTAACTAATTTCAATTCGCCCTGCAACCATGTCCATATCTATTTCAGGGCGAATTGAGAACCTATTAATTTAAACGGTGCAAGATGGAATCATTGATACTCGAAGAAGTGAGAGCAGAAAAGCAGATCTTGGAATTATTACGGTTTGTCTTCTGGAAAGAACCAACAAAAGAATTATTGCTTGATTTTCTTCAGGTACCTCTTGTAGAGGAAGAAAACGATATTGATCGCGGTCTCAACTTGATGAATCAAACAATACGTCGCAATGAAGACAGATCAGATGCATACCTAGAGGACCTCGCTATTGAATTTACTCGCCTGTTTCTTGGCCCAGCCAGTCCAATTGCTGTTCCTTTCGCGTCATTTTATCTATCAGAATCCAAACGTCTAATGACGGAAGAGACTATAGATATAAGAAAGAAATATTTGGAGGTCGGCATGGCGGCAAAATATCTCCATAGTGTACCTGATGATCATATTAGCACAGAGCTGGAATTTTTAGCTTATGTGGCTCAGGAAACAATGATTCTTTATGAAAAAGGAGATCGCCAAGAAGCAAGTCAGAAATATGAAATTATGAATGAGTTCTTGGGGAATCATCTAGCGCAGTGGGCGCCAACATTTGCAGGTCAAATTATCGATAACACAAATGAAGACTTTTTCAAAGGAGCCGCGTTAGTTTTACGCGGTGTAATAGAAAGCTCTCAGTAGGTGATACACACTTAGGAAGTTGGATCTCGGGCAGGAGTAACCGGTTAAAATTACGATCTATTAAGTTAAATTACACATGAGGTTATCATGTTTGGATTGGGCACACCTGAGCTGATTGTTATTGTGGCGCTTGCCATCTTGTTTTTTGGAGGGAAGAAACTTCCCGAGATTGGAGCGGGCCTTGGAAAAGGAATTTCATCTTTTAAAAAAGGGCTTAGTGAAAACAACAACTTAAATGAAACCAAGAAACAAACTGAAGACAAAGATATATCACTTTAATTAACATATCGCTCCGAGCCGAAAAACCTGAGCCCTAATAGGGCATGGTTTGAGGCCGATAGGGTAACGTTGGAAACGACTTTGCCTCCCGAATTTGGAAAGGAGATCACATGCAACACCCACAGCCTAAGGACGATAGGACTTCACACCAGCCTTGCCTAGTAATCCCTCCCCTAATCGATAACCATGGTAGAAAAATTACCTATCTCCGTTTGGCGATAACTGATCGCTGCAACCTGCGGTGTTGCTATTGTATGCCGGAGCGTGGGGTTCCCTTCATTCCGCATGATGAATTGCTATCCTATGAAGAACTGGAACGATTGGTCCGTCTTTTTGCAAGGTTAGGAGTCAAAAAACTGCGAATTACAGGGGGCGAACCTTTTGTCAGAGCGGGGTGCTTGGAGTTTATTCATCGACTCAAAAACCTCGGATGTGTCGAGCAGATCTTTGTCACCACCAATGGCGTTAGTACTGCGCAGCATCTTGAAGATTTGAAAAAATTTGGTGTTTCCGGAATCAACTTGAGTCTCGACTCTCTCGATCGGCAGCGCTTTAGAGATATCACCCGGCGGGATTATATTGATCGAGTACTTGCCACGCTTCATGGGGCATTAGCGCTCAATATTCCACTCAAGATTAACAGTGTCGTTACTGACAGAAGCAGCGATGCAGAGATCATCGACCTGGGATACCTTGCCCGCTGTTACCCAATTAGCCTCAGGTACATTGAGGAGATGGCTTTTGGTGGTGCCGGGAAAACCATATCTAGGCCGGGGAACAGGCTGAAAGAAAGGCTTGAACGTTTGTTCGACGGTATACAGGAATGCCCACCAGACACTGCCTCTACTGCACGCCTTTTCACGAGCACTGGTTTGGTGGGAAAGATCGGCATCATCGAGGGGCGATCACGGAAGTTTTGTTCAAGCTGCAACAAGGTACGCATCACCCCGCAAGGTAAATTGAAGGCTTGTCTCTATGATGACGGTGTGCTGGATCTTCGAGCCCTGCTAAGGTCCGCTGCATCGGATACTACTATTGTCAATGCAGTCAGGCATAGTCTTATCAGTCGCCACCTGAACGGACATGATACTGAAGCGGCAAGCAGACGGAAACATGAACCGTCTATGGCCACCATCGGAGGATGAGATGATATCGGTGCAGGAAGCACTTCGGATCTTGCATGAAAATATTCCAGAACCCAGACGGGAACTGGTTTCTCTTGATCAGGCATACAATTGTTATCTGAGCCAAGATATCCTCTCACCTGAATCTTCTCCGCGTTACACGAATTCCGCCATGGACGGATTTGCCGTGCGCTGGGAGGATTGCGCTGAAGCAACGAAACAGCAACCTGTATGTTTGACAATAATAGGCGAGAGCCAGGCTGGCATACCTTTTCAAGATACGTTGAATTCCGGATCTGCTGTGAGAATCAGTACCGGCGCGATGCTGCCGGATGGTGCCGACAGTGTCGTCAGGGTTGAAGATACCAAAGAGCATAGAACGATTGTCGAAATCCTGTTGGTTCGTACTCTCGGACAGGATGTGAGATATAAAGGTGAGGAATTTGAGAGGGGGGCACTTCTGTTTCGAAAAGGCACCCGCTTGGGAGCGCGTGAGCTGTCGCTGCTGGCATCAGTCGGTTTAGACACGGTCGAGGTCTATATACCGCCGCAGGTTTCTTTGCTAATTACTGGAACCGAACTGGCTCGGTATGACGATAAGGACATAAAACCGCACCAGATCAGGGATTCAAACGCCATCATGCTCGCAAGTGCTGTCAACGACGCAGGGGCCGTGATAAAGCACTCCATAAGTGTCGAAGACAGTCTGGACGATACTGTTGAAGCGGTAAGACAGGCTGTAAAGAGGGGCGACAGTGTAATTCTCTGCTCCGGAGGAGTATCCGTTGGCAGGCATGATCATGTTAAAGATGCAGCAAAAGCTGTAGGGTTCACAGAACTGTTCTGGAAAATTCGCCAGAAACCGGGCAAGCCGTTGTTTGTCTGTCGTCTGGACAATACCCTGCTCTTTGGATTGCCGGGCAATCCCGTTTCAGCATTCATGTGTTTCACCAATTATGTCAGACCCGTCCTGGCAGAACTCCAGGGGACAACATCTTTAAACCATTCTGTTACTGCTCAAGTTGGCGAAAGAATCGTTAATAACGGTAATAGAACTAATTTCGTCAGGGTCTCGATACAAAATAATCCAAACGAGATTGCAATCATCCGGGAAATTGAAAAACAGGGGTCGCACATGCTCAGTTCCATCGTTCATGCTGACGGGTACATCATTCTTGAGCCGGGTCAGGTGCTGGAACCAAGCAGTCTAATTGAGGTATTTCTATTTTAAAGAGGATCAGTATGGCAACAATCGAAGCTGTTTGTACCAGTTATAAAAAAGGTGTCGTCAAACGTGAGCAAAAAGGTATTGAACTGAAAACGGCCTGGGGAATTAAAGGTGATGCCCATGCAGGTGACTGGCACCGCCAGGTATCTTTATTGGCAAGTGAAAGTATTGATCAGGTGAAAGATATTTTTCCTTCCCTAAAAAATGGAGCATTCGCAGAAAATATCATTACCCGTGGTATTGATTTATCCAGACTTGGCATTGGAAGTAGGCTCCAGGCAGGAAGTACGGTTATTCTCGAAATCACTCAGATTGGTAAAGAATGCCATAATAGTGGCTGTGCAATAAAAAAAGCCACCGGCGACTGTATCATGCCGAAGGAAGGAGTATTTGCAAAGGTTATTGAAGGTGGCATGATCTGTAAGGGAGATGAGATTTTTAATTTGATTAATTAGTTGCAATCAAGAAGTCATCGCCACCCCCGCCCGACAGATTGCCGCGGTGGAGCGGACGGTTTATTAGCGTTTTAATTCAAAGGTGAATTTGATGGATGCAGGAAAACCGAGAAATTTATATGGCTGATCTGCTGATACCAATTACTCTACTTGCGTTTATTTTTGCAACCGTAGCCTTCTTCTACGCTTCTGTCGGGCTTGGAGGAGGCTCTTCATATACCGCTTTACTGGCCATATTCGGAGCTAGTACGGTGACTATACCGATGGTGTCGTTGACTCTGAATATTCTGGTAACAACATTTGGCAGCATCGTGTTTCTGCTGCACGGTCATGCACGATTGAGACTCATTGCTCCGTTTATTATTGTATCGATCCCGATGGCTTATCTCGGAGGTACGCTGCAACTGCCGAAAACGGTATTCCATGTTCTACTGATGGTCTCTCTGTCCATTGCCGCCGCGCGAATTTACTTTCCGAGCTCCCAAAAAGCGCTGCAGCTGAAGCCCCGCGGGCAATTTCTGCTTGCCCTAGGCTGCGGGGCCGTGCTTGGGCTGGTGGCTGGTATAACTGGTATTGGCGGCGGTGTCTATCTGGTGCCTCTCATTATCATCTTGGGGCTTGGAACTGCCAAGGAAGCAGCCGCCTGCGGCGCGTTCTTTATCTGGGTTAACTCTGTTTCTGGATTGCTTGCACGGATACAGTTCAACGAAATCGACATTGTCCCCTACATGCCACTCGTGTTAGCGGCCATGTTGGGCGGAATGGCTGGAACTCTGATGGGAGCAGGGCGTTTTCAGGTCCGCACCATGCGAAGAATTCTTGGTTCGGTCCTGATCGTGGCGATTCTGATGCTGGGCAGAAAATTAGTACTGTTTGCCTGAGATAGTAACTTTCTCAAGCCCATCCCTTAAATTACATTTAAATACCACATGGTGAAGAGCTCTAAATGCTCTATTCGCCTGGTGCACATCTGCACGGATAATAACATCAACAGGCTGTCTGTCATACGCGGCTGACGTTCAGAGAAATCTTGGCAGTGCCCAACAGGACTGATGACAGGATATCCTCAAGAACAATGGATGAGGTTCCATGAGCAGAATAGACCCGCCTGTCGAAACCCCGTATCCGAGAGCGTGAACCGGCAAATCCTGTGACCGTGGTCACACGGGATATCGAACAGACATTACGAACAAAACATTTAAACCAGTAAAAACTAGACGACCGTAATATCTCTGTAGCTTCATACCTTCATTGAAGCTTGGGCCTTTTCTTTACACTCCATCCGAACCCTTCCAAATATTCGATTGCATCAAGCCCTGGAAAGCCGGATACGCCATCCGAAACTACGATTAGATCAGCGCTTTTTAGCAATACGAATGATCTTGGTTTAATTGGAATATTTGATGATTTTATGACTATTGAGAGGGCTGGTTCAATAGCCTGCCCAAGGCTATTGGACTCACAAATCATTATTGACCCTTTTGGTATTTGTTTTTGAAACAAATGATATCCTTCCAGTATACCTTCATCGTCACTTCTTAGATAAAACGCCTTTTTAGCACCGGCCCTCAACATCCTGGAGGTGTCTTTCGAACTAGATACGTTTGATTCCTCAAAAAGATGCCGTTTGTTTTTCCCAGATGTATGACTACCGTGGAACAGTTCTTCATCCAGATAAACAGCTGATACTTTAAGAGCATAAATAGGGTAGATGGTGGATATCCTCGCTATCAATTGACAGACAAATTCGGTTTTCCCCACATCTCTTCCTGTACCGCCCACGACGAGCAGTTTCTTATTCTTTGTCATAACAGCCGGAAAAATGGTTTTCACAAAGTCAATCCAGGCAATCTTGAGGCATGGTAAAAAAGCTTGTATATCAACTTAGGTTGTATAGCATTGTAATTGGGAATCACGAAAAATTTCCATTTTAATCAATCTCAGTGCTGTGTAATGAACTTATTCTGAAACCTTAGTTGGCATATCGTCGATAACATTCGTTTAACACTGTTTCAGGATGTCCATTGGCAATCATAACCGGTTTAGCAAATTATTGAATTTATACTTCCTGATATCTCTGACAGTGCCAAGTAGAACAAACCACCCCATTTCCTGTTTTTCAGCAGGCTTTTTAACGTTCATTACATAAGTAGAGGCGGAGTCTTTTTACGACGGTTGAGCGGACTGATATTCGCGGGTTGGCTACCGCCAGACAAAGCTTCGTCGTGAAGCTGCCTCTCTCTGTAATCTGAAGTTTAAAGGTGCATCCACCAGGAACGACGAAGATTCTCCATACCGAGACTGCGCCTCTGCCACTATCATGAAGACGATATAGTAATTGCTTTACATACCTCCTTCTTTGCTTGATGTTTTTATGCAACAGCAGGGATGCGAAGGGCAATGTCCCACATAAAGGCTACCAGTTCACCTGCAATAGCTACAACAACTACCTGGGTTACTTTTCCTCGTGCCCTGAGCCTTCTATATCAAGTGCATAACCGTAATTGAGCCTTCCAGGCTATCTGCAAAATATCTCTTGGAAGACCTTCATGACGTTTGAGTTGTAATTGTGTGATTCTGGCCTGATAGCGGTATGACCAAGCACTTTCCACACATATTCTACGGGCATGAGAATTACCTGTCTTGGTAATGCCACCCGTTCTGATCCGATCACCACTCGAGTGTTCTGTGGGAACAAGGCCGAGGTACGCCATCAACTCCTTTGGGTTTTGGAACCGGTAAAATCCCCTATCTCTGCCACCATATTCACTGCGGTAAGAATAGATACTCCCAGTAAAGCATGAAGCGCTTTTACGATAGGAGCCCATCGCCATTCATCAGCTGCTTTTAATATCTGTTCGTCAAGCTTGGCCATCCTTTCGGTACATTCGTTGACAGCATCCATGTACTCTTGAAAAGCAACCTGCTGGGCATGATGTTTCATTGTAAATTATGCCAGCCAATTAAAGTGAGATTTTGTCCATTTCTTTTTGACAGACTTCCCGGCCGCAGATATGCCGATAAAAGTAGGTGATGCACAGAGATACGCTCTGCACGATGAGTGAGCCAGTTTTTTCTCCAGCAGCAGGTGCCGGAATTTGTCCCGAACCTGATCATTGCTCAGATGTTCCGGGAACATCTTGTAGTGATTAGCCAGGCAGCGGACACTGTTGATGTACCCCTTCTGGGTTTCTTTACTGAGACTGTAAAGTTCCATGTGTTCGATGATTTTTTTTGATTGGATCAGGCATGATCTACCTCCCTGTTGAGATGAATAGGAATGATGCTGCTCATTCCTATCTCCCAGAAAGATGGAATGCCAGAAATAATTATGAGGTATGTACTAGATAGGAAGAGGTTGGGTTTAACACCGGAAGACAAGGTTTTTCCCGGGGAGCAACGCGGAGCGGTTCAGTTCTTCCTGTGCACCCTCATCTGGTCAGGCCAGATATTTGATGAAATCTATTTCAATTGCCTGTGGAAACATCTCTATCACCTGGTGCCCGACTAGACATTGCTACTGCAAAATTAATGACTTAAAAAGTCCATGAATATCCTATCAATCTGAACAATGAACGAATCACAACTTCCATTCCACCACTTCATTGAGTAAGGCAGTGGCACGGACCCGATACTCCCGCTTCATTGAATCTTCAGAAACCGGCTCGATATCTACCAGGCCAAAAAAGCCGGCAAATCTGTGCAAAACTCGCAAGATATAGACTTGTTGAAGCGTATCATCCGATGATTCGTACCGTCTGGGCTCAATTTCCTGCAGAATCATGGGAAATGCCCGTAGAAAGTTATCACTGTAAAAAGTGGCCGGTCTCCACCTCGTTCCATATTTATGAAGCAGATACAACGTGAAGAGAAACGATTGCTGGATAAGGCCGAATTCACCGTACCCATCACGATATCCCCAGTTGAATTTTTGGATATAGGAATGCATCAGGAGTGGATAAAGCTCCCGTACCCTATCACGTTCGAGCGCTTTTACGCACTTTTTCGTCAAAACAAGATGGCCTTTATATTTCCTCACCAGGCCGGCAAGCTGAGCAGTTAGACGGATTGTGTGCAGAGGTTCAAAATTGGCTTCGGTACGTACCGAAAGGCGTAACATCATTGATTCTGGATACTGCTTGTAATAACTCTTACTTGTCTCCTGGCAGAATTTCTGTCCCAGGTTGCCTCCTGCTGTCAACTTGATGCCTTCTTCACCGATCTCTTCCACCAACATGCTGAGAAGCAAGGCGGCTTTACTTTTCGGTTCCACCTGGAGAACAGGCGGAAAAGTCACCAGCTCCGGGGATTCAAACGGCATATAGAGAAGGCGGTGCATCTGCTCGGGAGACAAACCATGAAATTCGTCAACAGGAGCACTGTTTTTTTTATGGTAGTGCTGGTCAACCAACGATTGCAGTTCTTCCACTGAATCAAAACTCCTGCCATCGATCAGATTGTGAAGATCCTCTCGTAATTCCTGAAAAGGGTTTTCTCCCTGCTTAATCATGCAGCATCTTTTGTATTTCTTGCCACTACCGCAGGGGCACGGGTCATTTCTTCGCGTTTCCATGGAGGTTACCTCACCAGATTAATGACAGTAAGCCGTGATGGGTAATTGGATCAACAGAAAAGAGATACAAAGCGGTGTTTCATGCCCGCTATCAGTCATCCTTCCCGAAAAGAGTTTGTAGAATAACCATACATTGACTGATGTTCAAATCAAAAGGATGGGGAACTACCCATGCAGGAAATCATACCTCTCTTCACACAAAAATACGGTTTAACGACAAATGAAGTCATTGCAGAGATAGAAAAGGTTTTATCTACCATACTCTCGCGGTGGTACCGATGTGAAGTAATGGTCATTTTTGGCCACGATCTTCAGCTGGAAGCTGTCGCCTACAACAAAAGAGATGGCGTCATTCTGCAAAAATCAATCGATCTAACAACAATACGAGGCGAGAACTCACTTAAAAGGCACCTGGAATACAGCCTGTTTCAGGCGGCGGTACTCAAGCAAACCAAACAATACAAATGCTATGAGAAACAAATACGCTGGGGTGAAATCACCGCCATTGATGACGACAGAAACTATCATGTTGAGATAGAAATTATCCCAGGAAAAACGGTAACTGCGATCTGCCCCCTTAACCGTGTCGGCCTCCACGATCAAAATGCTCCTTACTTTTCTGTTGGCAAGAACCGAGCGTTTCATATCCGTCGAGTTGATCCGGTTCTGCTCAATGGTACCCCGCGATTGAAGGTTATCGTCGACCGGGTTTCCAAAAGCCTTGTCGAAGCGCTGCTCAGAAAACAACTTGGCTTAGCTGCAGAGGACATCACAATTTGCTGCACAAAGCGGTTTGTGGGACACAAGAGTTTCGTCCTTACCTCAAAGAAGCTGCCAAAATCAGCTATCATTGCCGTAACAAACGAACTTAGCGAAACAATGGAGGTCAGGTTCCTGAAGAGTGTTTAATGACCAGAAAGCGCAAAGACCAACAGGAACAGTGGACACATATCGGGACAGGAATACACCTTGATTGTCCGGAGACAATTGTAGATATGGGTTTTCCTGATCATTTCCGCAAAGGACATTTCTGGTGCTTCGGTACCACCCGGGTAGGAAAAACAAGGTTGATGGAACATATCATCGAACAAGACATCAGCAAGGGCTATTCAGTGGTCGCAATTGATCCTAAAGGGGATATCGATCTCTTTTCAAAGATTACCGGGTTGGCAGATGCTACCGGACGTCTCCATGACCTGATGCTGATTACCCCTATCTTTCCACAATACAGCGCCATTCTTGATCCACTTTCCTCATATTACATGCCGGAAGAACTGGTCGCCCATATCACCGCAGGCGTTGCCGTTGGTCGGGAACCTTATTTTTTCGGAGTAGCCTACGAAGTGAGCCTGGTGGTCGTCCAGGCACTGATCATGCTGGCCGAAGTCAATGGCACAGTTCCCTCGTTTAATCTCAACGACATCAAAAATCATATCAGCCACCAGGACCTGGAGCGGCTCAAAGAACAACTTGATTACATCAACACACCTGAAGCAGAACAGCTCTCCAGGGATATGCAAAAGATACTTTCCACTCCGGCGGACTACTATTCCAAGGTTGCAAGCTCACTCCGCGTAGCCCTGACCGAATTAACCTCCGGCAACGTCGGCCAGATTATCGGCAAAGCCGATGAAAACCGTTTCATCAAACGACTGGAACAGGGCAAAGGCATCATTCTGGTCGTGCAGCTCGGATCACTCTTAACCAAACGAGCGGCCTATACTGCCGGCAAGGTGATCATCTCCATGATCCAGGCCTTCGTCGGGCGGGTCTATTCCAGTGGCAAGAGCGTCACCCCTCCCCTTGTGCTCCATATCGATGAAGCACAGTCAGTGCTCTACAATGGAATCGAGGATCTCTTTGCCAAAGCAGGTGGAGCAGGTGTCTATATCCACGGTTATTGCCAGTCAATCAGCCAACTCTATGCGGAAATTGGAGAAGACCGCGCCAACACCATCCTCGATAACTGCAATACCAAACTTTTTATGCGGGTACCGGATGCCAAGACCGCTAGCTATGTTTCTCGACATCTTGGAGAAGAAAAACGATTCTCACCGATTATTTCAGTCGGTGGTGGGCTATCGATCCGAGAAACCGAAGAAGTCAGGATCAAGCATACCGAAGTCCTGAACATGGCCACTCGGGAACTATTTCTGAACACCTATTCCGGCACCTACAAAGGAAAGACGGCAACCGTTACTGACAGTAAACTCAAAGTTACATTTCCGGATCTGGCTGGAACGACAGTGACAACAGCAAACCGTCAGAGATGACGGAGATAATACAGAGTGTCGCCACAGGACTTGAAGTCATTGGCTGGAATGGTGGCTTCCTGCTGTTAGCCCTTGTACTCATTGTTACCATTCTTGCTGTATTGGTCCTTGGCAGAAAAAAGGAACCCGTCGTTCAGGAGGTTATTCATTTACGTGATCTGTCTCAACTGTGGACCCAGGAAGGTGCCGGAGAAATCCATATTTCAGAGCTGTCTCCGTTATGGCGTGATGAACAAACTCTTTCTGATGACAACCAGACAATCAACCTTCGAAATCCCCGGGCAACAGCGTTTATGAAAAAAAACATAGAACATGTCTGGTTTAAAAAGTTTCCGCAGCAGAAAGCTGTCTGTACTGAGCTCCTGATACTACTCGATCAGCACGGTCAGTGTCCTTCAGTGGTTGATGTTCATGGAGATGTAGAGGGAGGATGGGATGAAAACACTTACCAGATTCTTGCCAAAACGAGCCTACTTGATCATTCTCTTAACGTCGCGGAAGAGGTTGTTTCGCTCCTCTCTGAGAGCAAAGCCTGGCATGTCATCCCAGATACCATGATAGCCGCCCTGGCCCACGATCTGGGTAAGCTCGAATCCATGCGGGGTTATCTCTATTCGCTGGGAGAACATCCCCTGGCTGCGGGACGTCCACTTGGTGGAATTCCCGCATTCGAAACTCTACCGAAGAAAGAAGAAATTCTCCAGGCGATAAAACTCCATCATAAAATGCCCAGGGGATTGCTCGGAAAAACACTGAAGAAAGCGGACCAGAAGGCACGTCAAAAGGAACTGGATCGTGTCGCCCGGCAACATGATAGTGAGGATGCTCAGGCCAACGTGTCCCCTTCACCAGGAACCAGTAATCAGAACACCAAAAAAGATGCCGCATGGCAGGCCCAGGCAGACATCTATAACGAAGATGACAGTACCCTGAAAAAGCCAACAGCCGCACCGCAATTAGTCGATATTTCTGGGTGGTTCGATGGTTCCCGATTCCTGGATGAATTGAACCCCTATATCAACAAGATGTTTGGCCGCAGGTTTCTGGCATTTTCGATGTCTGATGGGCATGTCTATTTTCAGGCCAAGGTACTCGAAGAGGTAGCGCGTCGGATGGCAGAACAGGCAGGTTGCATGGACATCGCCACCATGGCACACAGGGATGAATCCATGCGAAGCGTATTATTCACCATTGTGCACCAGCTCCGTACCGAGCATGATGTTATTGATCGAGGTTTGATCAAGGACACCTTTTTCGGAGGATACTTCACCGTAACCCGGAAAATCGGTAAAACCATCAAAGGCTACTACACACCGTTTCATGCTGAACCGTTTGGCTCCATTGCCGAGATGGAACAGACCAAGCCACAGATGCTGCGTGATATCGTCAAAGTCAGCCCCTATCTCGACGACAACAACCTGGAAGACGATAGCTGATGGCAAGAGATGGGGAGAATAGAGGGCAAAATGATACCAATGCCCAGATTATCACTACGGATGGTGGCAGGATCTACCGGCCAAAGAATCTCCTTAATGCCATTTCCGAAGTACAACAATTTTATGTCATTGAGAGCAAGGGCCAGAACATACCGGCTGAATTCCTAACCCTTGAGCGGACTCTTGATTTTTTCAAGATAGGTTTGAAGAGTGGGTTCCATGAAGGGTTCGCCCTGGTGTTGCTCTTTCCGGTATTTCATTTTTATCTGTTCCCTTTTGTCTTCAAACAGCTCGATATGTTCAGCCACTTCATTTTCGGCAGCATCCCCTACCTCGTACTACTCGTCAATACAGCAATGTGCTGCTATATCAGCCGTTATTATGTCGGCAACATCACCAGGAAGGCAATCAATTCTCTGCTCGTGGGAAGGGCATTGTCCCTGCTGCTCAAAGCCTTTCTTTTGTACGTTGTGTATCTCATACTCTACCGGATCAGTACACCGGAGAATATCTGGAAACTTGCCCAGCAGTTCGGGACTAAAGCCCAGAACATCTATTCCGGGTTCTTTGCGGTGAAACCGCACCTGCTGCCCGTGGCTACCAAAACGTCCGTCCTTATGCTTGTGGCGGCAATTTTTCCATACGGTTCGGTCTATTTTCTGGATATATGGCACAGATATCGAGTTAAAAAGAATAAGAAAATCATTTCAGCTTAAAACCGTAGGAGGGACACATGGCCGAAAAGAGTGAGGTAAAACCATCCTGGCAGGAAATCCAGGAGAAAAAAATCAATATGGCCAAGGAACGAGGTTCCCGGGTCTTGAAAGTCAATTCTCCACTTGGTTCAACCATGTTCGATATTCTCCGACAATTTGACATGGCGTATGCACACTTCAAGGCCAGGCTCGGAGAGATGGATGGTATTTCTCATGAGGACGGGGAGGAGCTGATGACTGAAGGACGAGAGATCGTCATGGCTTTCTCAGACTATACGGCACGGTTGAGTAAGAGAATCCGCTTTCGCTACTATACCCCCCGTGAAATTGATGCATTCATGAAGATGGAAGATAATGAAAACCAAGAATAACCTTGCAAGACTGAAGGTACTCTGCTATTTGAACCAAGATACTGTTTTTACGTTTGTTCCGTTGAAAACAACAAAAAGGGGATATTATGAACAAAGGCGATCTCGTTGAAAAAATAGCAAAAGAATGTGACATAACGAAAGCGGCAGCAGAGCAAGTATGTAGCAGCATACTTGGCACAATAACAAAAGCCGTTGCAAAAGGAGACAAGGTGACTTTGATTGGATTTGGAACGTTCTCAGTCACCAAACGGGCAGCACGAGAAGGCCGCAACCCTCAGACGGGAAAGACCATCCAGATTCCAGCCAAAAAGATTGTTAAATTCAAGGCTGGTAGCAAACTTGCAGATGCTGTGAATTAGCTGTAGGAATCGAGACCAACCTACGGTTATCACTAACAGGATTTGATTGTATCTTACAGATACTCATAAATTATAGTGCAGAACTTAGGTGTTGATTGTCATGATGTCAAACATCACATCATGCTTGACAACTTCGTGGCCAATAAGAACAAGCATCCTGAGCCTGAAATCTACCTCGACCCAGGTATGGGTGAACAGGAACATTTATAGCTATCCTTTATTGAGAAAAGCGAGACATGTTCATGGAATAAAGTTAAGCTACCTCCGGAGAGCTAATTATTACTGCCAATGGATCTCTTTTCCGTAAAAATTGCACACCATCAATAACTCATCAATGATGACTCGATACAGCTCTCCAGGTCGATTAACCATCTTGAAAGGCACACAGGCCAATAAATTAACAGCAACTATTTAGCATGGGGAGGCCGGAAACAAGAAAAGCCTGATGGATACCTCCAGGATAAAGGAAATGAAAATATTTCACTGTACCTTTATCGGTTCCAAATTGTTTTTTTAGTTCAAATGTAATGGTGCGAACTACTGGATGCACCTTTGTTTTAGTGAAATAATCTCGTAAAAAGTTTATGACATAATGGTGTTCCTCTCCAAGCTCCAATTTCTCTTGTGATGCAAGCCAATCCCTAATATTCCAATCCCAGTCGAAAAAATCTTTCAAATAGAACTTGTCGTTAAGCAAGTAATCTTTTGAATCAATAGAGATTGTTCTAATTATTTTTGGATCGAAGCATTTCATAATTATTTGTAATATAAAGGATTATCTTTCGTAAAACCGTACTGATAGTGAGACCTTTACTCGATTAATAGTAGAGCAAAATAATTCCACCTACCATAGGTTCCTTTTTGGGTATCAATCTCAAAGCCGTTATTTCTTACGGTCTTGAACACGTCAATACCACAGGCTTCCATCATTGGCCTTACATGGTTTTTTGCAACTTCCGGTGTTTTGAGGTCACACGGGCCTTCGTCTTCACCCGAGGGTCAGGTTGCACCAGGTGCCGATTCAACTTCTCCCCCTGAAGGAAGAGCCGTGAGCGCAAATGCCTTATAAAAACAGATTTTATATGCTTCACCCTCAAGATTTACTGCGATATCAGTCAGCTCTTTACCTTTGGGCCCTTTTAGCAAGATCGCTTTAGTGTACTCGCTCAGGACCTCTTTTGTTTCATCTGCACCTGGAGCGTATGGGGGGTGACAGCCATCTTTGTTATACATAGGGCAACCGTAAAGGCATTTCCAGCGGACCCATTTCTCTACAACAACCGTTTTAGTGTCGATAATTTTAGCCTCTTCACACCCTAGGGAATATGCTTTTTCAACTACAGCCTCCAAGGTTTGGGGTGTTCTCTGGTCTGGCACTACAGTTTTTTGTACTAGTTTATTTTCAATAATTGATGGCTGTAAATTTGTTCAAGATTGTGCTGGCTTCATAGCCCTCACTAGAACACCTTTCGTTTTTTGGGTGCTATTGAAACCAGTCTCACCAACAAGCTCGACATGCTGAAGACCAACTTTTTTCAGTAAGTCCAGGAAGTCCCTTCCCGGTATTGTGCCTCCTTCTCATTGGAACCAATTTGCGAGACGTGCCTTCATGTCTGTCTTTATGCTTCCAATAGCTACTTGGTCTGCCAGCATTACACGACCTTCCGGCTTAAGAACCCTGAAAATTTCTTTTAAAATGGTTTCTTTGTCTGGAATTAAATTGATAACCCCATTTGAAATAATTACATCAAAGGTACTATCATTAAAGGGAAGTTTTCCGCCTGTTGTGGTATGAAAAATGACGTTGTTCAGCTTTGTTAAGCATAGGTTTTTTTCGGCTCTGGCTATTATCTCCGGAACGATATCTATTCCATCAACTGAACCATTTGGGCCTACCATAAATCCCGCAATAATTGAGTCAACACCAGCTCCGCAACCAACATCGAGGACCATTTCACCTTGATGAATCTCGCCCAATGAAAAAGGGTTGCCAACTCCACAATATGAACTAATCACTTCATTTGGGAGTTTTTTGATCAGGTCTTCTTCATATTCTAACTGTTCGAGACCTTTTTTTCCGGTTGGGTATTGAAAAAGTCCCTCAGGACTAACAGCAACTTTTGAAAACTTGTCACGGATTCCTTCTTCGATTTTTATTAGCTCTTCTTTGTTAAGCTGGGTTTCCATTTTCCTTCGGATCCTCCTCGATTATCTTTGCTATGCACAACGATACCCTAACACCTTAGCCCTCCCCTTGATTATTTCGGTCCAGGTTCACTTTCTCAAAAGACGGTCCAACATTCCTTTTTTATATACTTCAGGTTCGGGCAAACCCAGCTGACGACAGATACACGATTCCACATCACGGTCGGACACATCAGCTCCTTCCACAAGTATCTCTTCACCTACCATCACAGCTGGTGCCACAGGTAAGTCAAGTGCGAAGTACTCATCTGTTTCATATTCGGCTTTAGGTTTTGAAGTAACTTCTATTTCAACGTTATATTTTGTGCCCAGACTGGACATCAGTTGTTTAAAATGTTTTCAGGGTTTGCCATTTGGCTCATTGAGAAAAAAGTGGACCTTGAGCATAGTAATCTCCTTGAAAAATGATCAGAAAATGAAAATTGATCGACTCTCCTAAGGCTGATGCTATGGTTGTTCGTGAACTACACTGCTCATGTAATTGAGGAATTTATTGGGTGGCAAGAAGTCAACCAAACGTAAATCTGCACGCTCTTCCCCCTGCGAATCCAGGAAAACAATGGTTGGTACGCCCTTGACCTTGTACTGCTTCAATAGTTCTTCATGTAACGGATTTCCGCCTTGAGTCACATCCACTTTGATCATTACGAAATTTTCATCCCCTTGCTTTACGACATCAGGATGATGAAATACAATTTCTTCAAATTCCCGACACGGTGCACACCAATCAGCATAGAAATCAATAATTACCGGCTTCTTGTTGGCTGTAGCATCCTGAAGAAGCTGCTTAGAATAATTTTGCCATGTAACGCCCGGCCCTTTAATGCTCCATGTTGTTATCCAGACGGTCGCTGCTACTAAACAAGCAATACCAACAACCGTTTTCAGCCACGGAAAAAGCTTGGAGGTTGCCTGGCTTTTTTCAACCCAACCCAAGTGTATCCCTGCTATCAGTGCAACAGCGATAGGTAGCATCACTTTGAAAATCTCTGGAAGAATCGGTCTGACGAAATACACAGCCATTCCGACCAATACCCACCCCATCAATTTCCTGACCCAAACCATCCAACCACCTGCTCGTGGCAGATGTTGCAGTTGGCCTGAAAAAATAGCCAAGATAAAAAGAGGGAGGCCCAAACCGAGACTCAACACAAAAAAGATAAGAAAACCGAGCCATGGATCACCCATGCTTGCTACCCATGTAAGCAGGCCGAGCACAAATGGCCCGATACACGGAGCTGCAACGACCCCTAATGTAAGCCCCATGAAGAAACTACCAAAAAATCCGGCATATGATTTTCCGGCCATCTGATTCAGGGAGCC
Organism: Desulfocapsaceae bacterium; assembly: GCA_963675545.2. Taxonomy (GTDB): domain Bacteria; phylum Desulfobacterota; class Desulfobulbia; order Desulfobulbales; family Desulfocapsaceae; genus MADRE3. Next base: position 2,691,413 of record CAXXRX010000002.1, on the reverse strand, counting down.
GGGCAGACGAATTTCCCAGAAACCAAACAAGCTGGTGGCAAAGACAAGGAGGAAAGAGGCTATTAATGTTAAAACGATGGGACTCTGCAGTATAGCTCCCATCAAGCCACCTGTGAGTGCAGCAACAACGCCGAGCGTGGAATTAGTTAAAGCGAGCCCCATGAGATAGCACAACCCATGGGCTACCAGCTTCATCTGGTTTGGTTTCTCCTGGGCTGTACGACCACCGAAAAATGAAACGGTGATGGGGATCATTGGATAAACACATGGGGTCAGGTTTAAAGCGAGGCCACCTGCAAAAATGCCGAGGAATGTCCATAACATTGCCCAGCCTTGCAAGGACTGTCCTGATGATGGTGCTGAGGAAGTTGCTTCGAGGGTCGATGTCAGACCTGCGGGGGAGCTGTTAACTGGTTGTCCCTCTTCCTGCCACTTGGGAAAACCGTAAGGGTCACGGTATACATTTTTGTAGCCAAGTGAAACGGCCACACGGGCCGCAGAGTCACTTCTGACTCACGTCAGCCCTGCTCAGTAAAAAACCAGCAATTTTTCTTTTTCTGGGCCAAGTAGTTTCTCAAGTTCATCGGCCTCACGCCAGCGAGACCACCACGTTGGTTCCATTGGAAAGTTGAGGGCTCCCTTCATGTGACCGGTCCGATATTCCCACTCTTGGCGTGTGTCTACAAGCAGCAAACTCTCAGGTGCCCTGTGGTATATATTCGCAAGTTCGTCTGTTGATATAATGCGATAACCACCTGCTGTTGATTCTGCAATAACATCATCCCAAGAAGCTTCTTTTTGCACAACGGGGAGTTGTTTGTACCAGACGAATCCCGCTGTTATCAGGACAATAACCGCAGCTAAGATCATGGAAAATTTTTTCATATTTCCTCCAGCAATGGCAACCAGTCTTTGAGTTAATGTTATTGCTGGGCTTCCCGTTCGAGTTTAGAAAGCAAGAATTTTGCCCCTCTATGAGAGAGCCCAAGTTTTTGGGCTAGAGTTTGTTCACTCATGGGACCATGCAACCGAACAAGTTCTCGCACCTCCGATTCTAGTTCACCGAGCCAGTCCTCGAACAATATCAAGAGCTCTGGATCGGTAATCGCCATAAGTTGCTTGGATTGAGCGACTTTGTCCATTAAGCTTTGGCACATCTGCGTTGGGTCGACACCTTCGCCCATACATTCGGCTATTCACAAATGAGCCATACTGGACACTTTATCCCCTTCATACTTACCTAATAAATTGAGCAATGAACGTTCTCGAGTTTTCTCGTCAAGGTCCTTCAGTAGATTTCCAAATATGGTCGTTATCTCCACAAGAGCTTCGTCTGGCTCCATGTTGGCGACAATTTCAAAAAGTTCAGTCATAAGCGTTCTGCCTCATTCAGTTTAGAACCCTTTTCTCTCAGACAACAGATCAGTTGCTACTTCGTGTAAGGTTCTCAAAACAGTTAAAATTCTGAAATCTGATAATTCGTAATAAACAAACGGTCCTTCTCGTTCCACCGTTACCAGAAGTGAACGTTTCAATTCTTTCAGATGATGTGATACCAGCGGCTGTGACAACCCTAGTTCCTCGACTATGGAAGAAACCGATCTTTTGCCATTGCTGACTAGCAATAATATGCGTAACCGATTTGCATCTGATAATGCCTTTGCCAGAAATGCAGTGCTAGGCAAACTCCTTTCGGTATGTACGTAGGTAGGCATTTTGTTCATTTAGAAGTGTGTATTTTGAAAGTTAGTCTATAGTTTACTCTGTACCCCTGGTGATGAAGTGACTCAGGAAACCATCACAAACACATAAATGTATATTTATGTGGTAATGTGTTTGGTGTCAATTAAAAATTGTTAAAAACGTTAAGCAGAGTCTTTTGATTTTTACTGGAACTTAAACGTAATTTTAAGATTGCCAATGGCAAGTGAGACAACTCTTATAGCGGAATAACTTGATATGCCTACAGTACCTTTACACCTTGTGGGCAAACTCTCAGTGTTGGGACTATTCCTGTATGTTCGAATCGCTATATCAAGAAAGAACAGCTCTCAGGGACTATTAAGAACTGCTCCATTTTGAATGGCTTCTCTGAACTTATTCTACTTTCAAAGTAGACATAGAAAGCTTTACCGAACTTCAAGATATCAGAACTGGTCAAGGCTCAAAAACAGAATCTGTCAGATAGGATTTTGATTTCTACAAGTATCCCGTCACAATAAGCCGGGTAATTTCTAGTACACCATTTTGATTGGTGTACTAATCTATACCCAGAGAATTGATCCGATCAACAGCTTTTAGCTTGTGATCGTTGAGAAGGTGCGTGTAGCGGTGGACCATTTGCATGGTCTTATGCCCCAGGATCTCTGCCAGCGTTCGGATATCCACACCTGCCATGAGTAAATGACTGGCTGCTGTATGGCGTAGATCGTGCAAACGAACATCATCAAGCCCAGCCTTTGACCTCACTGTTTCAAATGCCCGCTTAAAGTGAAGGCTCGGGATATTGCGAACACGCGTGGACGCTAAACTTTCTGGTGGCAGAAATACATACGTGTCTTTCTCAGCATCTTCCGGATAGATTGAACAGAGCACATCACCAGACTTCTCGGTCAGGGGTACATAGCGCATATCTGTTTTGGTAATGTGGAGTTTGACGAGGCGAGCATCTAGATCTACATCTCCCCATTGCAAGCCAGCTGCTTCGCTTGGACGCATCCCCGTGTGCATCATGAGTAATAAATAGGGATACAACTTTTTGTTTCGGCTATCTTTAGCGCTCTCCAATAATGTATGAGCTTCTTCATTGGAGAGAAAGCGGGTACGACTATTAGAGATCTTTGGACGGCTGACATCTTTTACTGGATTGTCAACAGGTAGTCCCCACTCTCGTCGTGCTATATTGAACAAATGAGACAGCAGAGCAAATTCTTTTTGTATTGTTGAAGGAGAAACTTTTTTAATACGGCTGTCACGGTAGGCGGCTATTCGTTGGGTAGTCACGCTAGTGAAAAGGATATCCGTTCCAAATTCAGCTAAAATCGCCTTGGCCGAATCCCGGTCCCTCCGCTCGGAGTTTGGGCGCTTGGTGGTTGAGATCTGCTCCAGATATCTCATAAGGACATCAGCAAAGAGAAGCTTTTCCGCTGTTCGTGTATTCTGGTAGCGACCTGCTCGAACTTTTGTTTCGATTTCAGCAGCCCATTTCTTGGCCTCACCTTTTGTATCAAAGGTTCGGGCTAAGGCTGGATTACCTTTTATCCGTATTGTTGCGGTATATGTTGTTTTTCTCTTCCCCTTGCGTGCCTGGATACGTGCCATGGATCTTCCCTCCGTAGCGCATTGTCCCTATTTTTTGTTCCATTTTTTGTTCCTCTTCAATGTCAATATATACAAGACAATAGCAAAAGAAAGCAATTGAAAAATGGAACAAATGCAAAAAGAAAAGAGATTAACAGGTTGAATATACCGGCTAATATCTTGATTTTACTGGTACGCCCGGCACGATTCGAACGTGCGACCTACGGATTAGAAGTCCGTTGCTCTATCCAGCTGAGCTACGGGCGCTTTTTTTGAAGATGGGGTGAATATGCATCATTTCCGGTTAGAATGCAACTGCCCGGAAATGAAGACGCCGTATATTACAAAATGATCCGCAAAAAGCAACCGGATTCTCCCGTCAGACTAATCCTCGACAGTATCCGCCACCCGCTGCCAGACAGGGCCGTTGGCCGTGTCTATAACGGAGATGCCTCGCTCGGCAAGCTCGTTTCTTGCGCTGTCTGCTGTTTCCCAGTCTTTTTCCACCCGGGCTTTTTCACGCAGCTGAATAAGTGCATCAACTTCCGGCTCAAGCGGGCATCCCTTGAGCTTGAAAATCTTTAACACCTGGTTGAGCTTTTCCAGCTTTTCGAGAATATATCCCTTCTGGTCCAGATCCAGGTGGTTGATTTGCAGGATCGGGTTCGTCTTCTTGATGAAGTTGTAGATGGCGGCCATTGCCTGAGACACATTCAAGTCGTCGTCCATTGCCTTGAAGAACTGCTCTTCCATTGCCGAAACATAAGCCGTTACTTCCGGGTGCGGCCTTCCCGGGGGCAGGCAGAGCAGCTTGCAGGTAAACTCATCGAGCCGTTTGAGTGCGGTGCGCACATTGCGCAGTCGCCTGATGGAAAAGTTGATCGGCTTTCGGTAGTGCACGGTCAGCAGCAGAAAGCGTACCTCGCGACCGGTAAATCCCTGGGCAAGAAGATCCTTAAGGGTGACGACATTGTCGTTCTCGCTTGACATCTTCTTGCCGTCAACGAGGAGCAACTCAGAGTGCATCCAGTAACGCGCCAGTGATTTCCCGGTCAGCGCCTCGGCGATGGCTATCTCGTTTTCATGATGAGGAAACATCAGGTCCCGGCTGGATGTATGGATATCAAGGGTTTCACCGAGATGGCCGGTTGCCATTGCCGAGCACTCGATATGCCAGCCCGGGCGGACATTTCCCCACTCGGTCTCGTAAAATATTCCCTTTTTCAGCTCTGCAAGGGTGGAACGTTTGAGCAACGTGAAATCCCTGGGATTGTCTTTTTCATAATTATCTAGATCAACCGTTTTTCCGAGTTGAATTTTGGAGAGATCAATACCAGACAGCCTCCCGTATTTTGGAAACTTCGAGATATCAAAGTAGATCGATCCGTGCTTTTCATAGGCAAATCCCTTGTGCATCAGCTTGTGGCTGATTTCGATCATATCCTGAACGTTTTCAGATGCCTTCGGGTAGCCGCTTGCCCTCCTGACTCCCAGCGTATCGATATCGGAGATAAAGCTGTTGATATAGTTTTCGGTAAACTCCTGAAGCGGTAATCCGGCTTTGCCCGCACCGTCTATTGTATTGTCGTCCAGGTCGGTAAAATTCATGTAGGAAGCCACGTTCAACCCTTTGCTCTCAAGGTAGCGCACAATCAGGTCAGAGACGACAAAACGCCTGCACAGGGAGAGGTTTGCCGGTTCATAGGCGGTCGGCCCGCAGGAATAAAAGGTGACCTCCCCTGCTTTGCGGGGGGTGAACAGCTCTTTTTTCTTGCTCATGGTATTGAAGATACGCAACTGCGATTTCTTCTGCTTAACTGCTGTATCAGTGGGTGTAAACAGCGGCGTGCTCAGGTAGCGCTCACCACCGTCAGGCAGCAGGACAACAATGAAACCGTCATCAAGATTTCCGGCATAGTCAATTGCTGCACACATTGCCGCGCCGCTGCTCATACCGACCAGCATACCTTCGTGCCGGGCCAGCTTCCGTGCCATGCTGAACGCATCGTGATCATCGACGTTAACAATTGCATGCGGTGCGGTTTTATCAAATATTCCCGGTTTATAGGACTCCTTCATGTTCTTGAGCCCCTGGATCTTGTGGCCGAGATGAGGCTCAACGGCAATAACTTTTACGTGGGGATGAAACTCCCTGAACCAGGTGCACAACCCCATGACCGTCCCCGATGTCCCGAGGGTGGCAACCAGGTGGGTTATACGGCCTTCCGTCTGTTCCCAGATCTCCGGAGCTGTCCGGTTGTAGTGGGCTCCCCAGTTGGCCTCGTTGTTGAACTGATCCGTCAGGAAATAGCGGTCCGGATATTCACGGGCAAGCGCATATGATTTTTCGATTGCACCGTCTGTTGCCCGGGCAGCCGGGGTCAGCAGAATTTCAGCGCCGTAGGCCTGCATGATTTTTCTACGCTCAATGGAAGCGGATTCGGGCATGACCAACGTACAGCGATACCCCTTGGCAGCACAAACCATGGCCAGGCCGATTCCGGTATTGCCGCTGGTTGCCTCCAGCACAATTTTCTCACTGGTCAGCTCACCTGAGGCCTCGCCGGCTTCTATCATCGACAAAGAAATGCGCTCTTTCACCGAGCCACCGGGATTGCGCGACTCGAGTTTGCCCAGAATCGTAACCGAGCTGTTGGGATTGAGCCGGTTGATGGTAATCAGGGGGGTATTGCCGATGGATTCCAGGATATTGCTGTAGATCATGTTATGTCCGTAAAACTGATACTGTCAATTGTTTGGGTTTGTCGGGAATGTGTTGATCGGCGCATGCTGTCAATCAGTCCTGAACCTTTCTACACGCCTGCGAGAGATACCAGAGGCGCAGCAGCGAGTCCCTGGTCGGCTCATCCTCGATGAAACTGATCTGCGCCTTGAATCGCTCCACCTTTTCGGGTGACGGCGGAACAAAGCGAATGGATTGCTCCTTTTTTGCAGGCGCTTCTTTCTTCTTTTCTTCAACAACAAAACGGATATCTGAAAAACGCGATATTTTCAGATAATTATTAAGCGTCTCAAGCAGAAAAAATTTCTGATACTGGAACTGCTGCATCCACGAAGAGTTGTCCACCTCGAGCCAGAGCACATCCTTGACAACCTTCAACGGCCGGCAATAGGCAGCCATGGTTTCATCAACAAGGTGCTTCCAGTCGACAAAAACGCGATGCTGATCCAGCTTGCACTCCCAGCCCTTATCCTTCATTATCCCGGGCAGTGCAGCGGAAAGTTTGTCTGTTTTTCTGCTCCTGATCGTGTCATCCATAGCTGTTGTTCAATCCTCCTGCATGGGCTCTTTTTACCTCGTCGCCCATTCTATGGCAAGTTGCAAGAGAAGAAAAATAAAAAAGGGCCCGACATGCCGGATGACATGCGGGCCCTTTTTTGCCAGGAGTATGGCTGAGGTACCTAGTATATAGCGAGATAATTATCCAGCTCCCACCCGGTTACAGCACAGCGGTAGGAGTCCCACTCTGCTGTCTTGGCTTCGACATATTTTGCAAAGATATGCTCTCCAAGCGTTTCTTTGGACAATGGATTGTCCTTGAATTTCTCGAGCGCCTCTGCCAGACTGCCCGGCAGTACAGTGACGTTTTCTGCAGCCATCTGCTCCGCGTTCATTTCGAAAATGTCCTTGTCGACTGAAGGCGGAACGGGGAGGTCGTTCTTGATGCCGTCAAGCCCGCTGTTAAGCATCATAGCCAGGGCCAGGTAAGGATTGGTGCTCGGGTCCGGACAGCGCACTTCGGTCCTGGTGGACATACCGCGGGCAGCAGGAATGCGGACAAGCGCAGAGCGGTTCGATGCCGACCAGGCAGCGTAGACTGGTGCTTCATAACCGGGTACCAGACGCTTGTAGGAGTTGACCAGCGGATTGGTAACTGCCACAAAGCTCGGGGCGTTCTTCAGGATGCCGGCAATATATTTATAGGCAACCTGGGAAAGCTGCAGCTTGTCCGACTCATCAAAAAACGCATTGGTTCCATCCAGGTTGAACAGCGACTGGTTGGTGTGCATTCCGGAGCCGTTGATACCGAAAATCGGTTTCGGCATGAAGGTCGCATAAAGGCCGTACTTAGAAGCAATCGACTTGACGACCCACTTGAAGGTGGTGGTGTTGTCCGCACAGGTAAGCGCATCGGCATATTTGAAGTTGATCTCGTGCTGACCTTCGGCTACCTCGTGGTGGGACGCCTCGATCTCAAAACCCATCTTCTCCAGAGTTTCTATAATCTCGCGACGGCAGTCATTTGCCTTGTCCTCGGGGTCAAGGGAAAAATACCCGGCGACGTCACTGGTCTCGGTTGTCGGCAGACCATTTTCGTCAAGCTCAAAGAGAAAAAATTCAGCCTCGGTACCGACGTTCATCGTATAGCCCATCTCTTTTGCTTCTGCCAGGACACGCTTGAGGTTTACTCGGGGGCAGCCGACAAACGGTGTCTCTCCGTCAGACATGTAAATATCGCAGATGATTCTGGCAGCAGCAACGCCCTCTTTATTTCTCCAGGGAAGCACGACGAACGTATCGTAATCCGGGATAAGATACATATCCGATTCATTAATCCGGACAAATCCGTCAATCGAGGAACCATCAAACATCATCTTGCCGTCCAGCGCCTTTTCTATCTGGCTGCGCGGGATTGCAACATTTTTCATGAAACCGAAAATATCGACAAACTGGAGTCGGAAAAAATGAATATTTTCCTTCTCGATAACTTTCATTATTTCGTCTCTGGTCATTTCACATCTCCTTAGAATGAGTTGATCTGTAATTTTCTGATCTGATTTCAATCAGCCATTAATCGTTTACCAATACGTTACAAAAACTGCAACAAAAAAATAATAAAATAGAATTTTATTACATAATTGTTATTTTACACCTGCCTCCTCTTCTCCGATTGCGTGCAGCAGGCCATGAATTACTTCCTGTCGATACTCCTCGGCCGTTATTCGCTCGCCATTTCTGTCAAGCACATAAAAAACATCGATCAACTGACCGATCTCTGTTGCAATAAACGCCTTATGGATATTTATGCCAAAATCAGCAAGCGCCTGAGTGATCCTGTAGAGTTGGCCCGGCAGGTCTGTGGCATGCACTTCGATGATGGTAAAGTCATCAGAGCCATCATTGTCAAGAACCACACGGTGCTCCTGGCTCCCGGTCAACTCCCGTTTGTAGCTGTAGCTGTTCTTGAGCTTTTCATAGAGCCGGTAACTCAAGCCCAGGCGATGACTCACCGCTTTATCGAGGTCTTCATTGAGCTTCTGCCAGTCCCGCTCCTCAAACGGCAGCCCGTCAGACGGGCGGACATCGATCACATCGACAACAGTGTCATCAGGCCAGGTAAAGATCTGAGCATTGACCACGGTGAGATTATTGAGAGCCATCACCCCGCAAATCTTGGCAAGCAGCCCGGGGTTATCGCGAGACATCACCAGGATCGACCAATGCCCAGCACCTTTTTGGGCAACGGTCAGAGACTTCTGTCTGATAACCCGGTAGTAGTCCCGGTGCAGCCTCAGATGCCCGGCAACGGTTTCAGGGGTAAAACTGTTGAGGTAATCTGCCGACAGATCGGCAACCCTCATCCTCAATCCACTCTCCCCACGCATCAGCTTCGCAACCTGATCGCGCAGCCAGGCGGCTCCTTCTTCGAACTGTCGATCGTTAATATCCGGCACACCTGAACTATCATCAATATGGGCCAGAAAGGCGTCCACCTTCAGGTACATATCCCGCATCAGGGTTGCCTTCCAGTCACTCCACGCCGAAGGCCCTGTCGCCCTCGAGTCAGCGACAGAAAGCAGGTAAAGCATTGCCAGCCGCTGCGAATTGCCGATCGTCTCGGCACACCGCTTAATAAAAACCGTATCGTTGAGATCTCTTCGCAGGGCATTTTCGGGGATGAACAGATGATACCTGACAAGAAAGCTTAAATCCTCGATCTCGGCGTCGTCAAGACAAAGCCGTTCCCCGATCAGCTGTACAAGATCAGCTCCATACTCAGAGTGATCGAACCCTGAATTCTTGCCGATGTCATGCAACAGCGCAGCCAGATAAAACGGTTTCAACCTTTTGACGGATGCGGCAATATCCGGCTCGTCCCCGACAACCCTGTGGAGCTCTGCAACCGCCTGCAGAGAGTGGCGGTCAACTGTATAGATGTGATAGACATCATGCTGGGCGAGCGTATCGATTCTTGCAAACTCGGGGATATAGACACCGAGCAGACCGGTTTCCAGCATGCTTTCCAACACCGGCAAAATAGTATTCGGTGAGGATAGAATTGCAAAAAACGGCTTGGCCATACGGGGGGACGAACAGATCTTCGGAGTAATTAAATCAAGATGTTCGGTAATTGCCATTTTTGAGCGATGGTGAACCTGAACCCCGTAGCGCGATGCAGCCAGAAACACACGCATCAGCAGATGAGGCTTGGCCCTGAGCTCATCATTGCGGGCAACAAGATGGATCCTGTTGTGCCGCAGCTCGATGCAGTTCTCGATTTCCCGATCGGTAAGCTGAAGACCCGGGTCACCAAGGCCGAGCACTTCCTTGACATGATCAAAGAACAGATCGGCGATAACGGCAATTGAACGCAGATGCCCATAGACATCACGCATGAAATGCTCGACACTGAGGGTTTCCTCGCCATCCTTGTAACCAAAAGCGGCAGCCATCTCCTCCTGCTGCTCGAAGTAAAGCTGATCGTTTTTCCTGCCACTGATATAATGCAGCCGATTTCGTATCTTCACAAGCATGTTGTGCGCCTGCTCAAACCGCTGTCCCTCACTTTCAAGCAGAAAGCCGGCATCGACGATTCCCGGAATACTGTCTATACTGAAAACCACCTTGGCTGACCAGACCATTGACTGCAGGTCGCGCAGCCCTCCTTTGCTCTCCTTGATGTTCGGCTCAAGGAGGTAACCGTGACTGCCGAACCGCTCCCTTCGCTCTTCGTTATAACGATTCATGTTTTGGATGAAACGATCTCTTTTCCCATCAATAAATCGCTTCCGGTACGTATCAAGCAGTTCCTTGAACAGGGCATCAGAGCCGACAATGAGACGGGCATCCAGCATTGCCACCTGAAAGACGAAGTCCTCCGCCGCCTGGGCCATGGATTCCTTTACCGTGCGGACCCCGTGGCCCACTTCATAACCGGTATCCCAGAGCGGGTAAAGAAGGCCGTCGACAACAGTGCTCACCTGCTTGCGGAAGCCGGGACGAAAAAGAATCATCAGATCGATATCCGAGAAGGGAAAGAGCTCCTGACGGCCATAACCGCCAAGCGCAACAACCGCAACCTGGGTTTGCAGGTCGGGTCGTTCAATCTTCCCAAAACAGTCCCTGATAAAACTGTCGGCAAGCAGGCTGTGGTCCTTGAGAAGCTGCGTCCCGCTTAAACCGCGGGACCACAGGTCATCAAGCGCCAGTTTCTGTGTTTTGAGCCGGGCATTCATGGTAATCAGATCGCATCACCATTTTCTTCACCGGTCCTGACCCGGACAATACGCTCGACAGGAGTTACAAAGATCTTCCCATCACCGATCTTTCCCGTGCTTGCCGATTCCCTTATCTTTTCAACTACCTGGTCGACCCGATCGGCAGGGACAACAATCTCGATTTTCACCTTGGGAATGAAATCTACGACATATTCCGCTCCCCGGTAAATTTCGGTATGCCCCTTCTGGCGGCCATAGCCTTTCACTTCGGAAATGGTCATGCCTTTGATGCCAAGCTCATTCAGCCCGGCCTTGACGTCATCAAGCTTGAAGGGTTTTATAATCGCCTCTATCTTTTTCATTGCTATCCTCTTTCCATATCGTCCTGACGTATCCACCGCTGCGGCATCACGACAGGAACTCAGCTAATTATTGTAAGCAGTCTCGGAGTGCTGGGTTGAATCCATGCCGGCAACCTCATCTTCTTCGGGAAGCCTCAACCCTGTTATTACATCAATAACTTTAAAGATAATCCAACTTACAACAAAAGCATAGACACTTACAATAAGGGCACCTTTCAGCTGTACAAACAGCTGGCCCGGATTGCCGGCCAGAAGCCCGTCGACACCACCTGGATTTATTGCGGTACTGGCAAAGACACCAAGGCACAGCGTTCCAAGCAGGCCTCCGACACCGTGAATGCCGACAACATCAAGCGAATCATCGAGTTTCAGGCGACTTTTCAGGTTCACGGCACTATAACAGAGCATCCCTCCGAGCAGCCCGATTATGATAGCTGAATTCGGTCCGACAAATCCTGCCGTCGGGGTAATGGTTGCCAGACCGGCGATGGCTCCGGAAGCGGCTCCAAGTATCGTCGGCTTGCCCTGGCTCAGCCATTCCATAGTCACCCACATCGCCATCCCGGCCATACCGGCCAGATGCGTGGCGACAAACGCGGTTGCGGCAATTTCATCGGCGGCCAGCGCGGACCCCCCATTAAAACCAAACCAGCCGAACCACAGCAGACCGGTACCGAGTACCGTCAGCGGCAGACTGTGCGGCATGAAATTCGTCCTACCGTAGCCCCTTCTCGGCCCGATCACCAACACCCCGGCAAGCGCCGCCATGCCGCAGGTTGCATGCACAACCAGACCGCCGGCAAAATCAAGCACACCAATTGATCCCAGCCAACCTCCGTTTCCCCAGATCCAGTGACAGACGGGATTATAGACAAGGATTGCCCAGAGGACCGAAAAGACGATGAACGGCCCGAATCTAACCCGCTCGGCAAAGGCTCCAGTAATCAAGGCCGGAGTAATGATGGCAAACATACACTGATACACCATGAAAACCGTCTGCGGAATCGTTGTTGCATAGACATCACTTGGCGCAGAGCTAACACCGTTCAGGGCGAACCACGACAAATCTCCGATAAATCCGCCAACGGAAGGCCCGAACGACATCGAGTAACCGACATAGACCCACTCTATAGAGATCAGTGATATCATGAACAGGCTCTGCATGATAGTACCCAAAACATTTTTGCCCCTGACCATACCGGCGTAAAATAATGCCAGCCCGGGAGTCATCAACAACACAAGACCGGCAGAGACAAGTATAAAAGCGGTGTCGGCTTTGTTCATCTTCTTCTCCTTTGCAACCTGTCAGCCCCGGGAGCGACCGGCCCCCACGGACTAAATTACATTTATGTTATATATTTGTATATTTTGTTCAGGATAGTAACATGAATGAAACAAAAATCAATATCTTTTCTCTTCGATTGACTGCCACATGGTTCCTGGGGTATTGACCTTTAAGGCAGGACGTGCTTTTACTTGTTCTGCATTTTTATAACCGCACTTTTTGCAAGAGCAATCCGTAAGGAAAAAAATCGATGAAAGTAAATGGCGAACATTACAGGACAATATGGCCATCAGTGGATGACCCATCGACAATCGAGGTTATCGACCAGCGCAAACTCCCGTATCGCTTTACGACAAAGTCCCTGACTCGGGTCGAGGACGCCCACGATGCCATCAGGGACATGGTTGTCCGCGGTGCCGGCCTGATTGGTGCCGCAGCCGGATTCGGCATGCATCTGGCCGCCCTCCAGGCGCCTTCGTCTCACTACATCCAGGCAATCATCGATGCCGGAAACTACCTGAAGTCCGCCAGGCCTACGGCCCGGGACCTGGCCTGGGCCGTTGATCGCATAACCGCCCTCATTGACCCTGCTGACTCCCTGCAGACAGTTCGCCGCAAAGTATTTTCAGAAGCATGCCGGATCGCCGATGAAAACGTGGAATCCTGCAAACAGATCGGCAGTCATGGGGTAAAGCTCATCCATGATGCCTGGATAAAGAAAGAGAAGAAACGGGTTAACATTCTTACCCACTGCAACGCCGGCTGGCTGGCTTTTGTCGATATCGGCAGCGCCACAGCACCGATCTATGCTGCACGGGATGCAGGAATCGACATCCATGTCTGGGTTGATGAAACGCGCCCCTGGAATCAGGGTTCCCGGCTGACCGCCTGGGAACTCCAGCAGGAAAACATTGCCAACACGCTGATTACCGACAATGCGGGAGGGTACCTGATGCAGAAAGGCGAGGTGGACCTGGTCATTGTCGGCTCCGACCGAACGACCTATACCGGCGATGTGGCCAACAAGATTGGGACCTACCTCAAGGCGCTCGCCGCCCGCGACAATCAGATACCCTTTTATGTGGCACTGCCGTCTTCAACTTTTGACTGGACTCTTGACAAAGGGAATGATATTCCTATAGAAAGAAGATCTGGAGAGGAAATTACCACGATTACGGGTGCCACAAAAAATAATTCGCTGGAAACAGTGAACCTGGCTGCCCCGGGTACTCAGGCTGTCAACTATGGTTTCGATGTGACGCCCGCCCGCCTCGTCACCTCCCTGATCACCGAACGGGGAATAGTACAGGCGGAACATTCAGCTATTCACTCAATGTTCCCGGAACACGCACCTGCTGTTCCGGCTGGTTAAATTGCAAGGAGAAATGTATGCCGCACGGTGAGAAGCGCAAGTTTATCAGATGGGATTCTCTTCACTTACTCGACTATATCGTCACCCACAGCGACGGAAAAGTCGGCCGCTACTCAATGGGAAGAACATTGGATGTCAGCATAAACGGGCTGAAACTGGAAACGGTTTACTCTTTGTCCTCTGCAGAAAGCCTTGAAATAACAGTAGGAGTTGAAGAAGACCTCATCGATCTCCAGGCGCGGATTACCTATACGGAGCAGTCAGGAGACCGGTTTATTTCCGGGCTGGAATTTGTCAAGATGTCAACAGAAGGACGCAGGATTCTGCGACGCTACATTGATGCCTTTCATGAGCTGAAAGGTGATACAGACTCCGCTGCAGGCTAAGCTGTTACTCCCACTGCATGCTAAGACATAAGTCCAGGCTGTTTTACAAGTCCCGGCCGTAAATGTCCTCGAAACGGACAATGTCATCCTCTCCCAGATAGCTGCCGATCTGCACCTCAATGAGTTCCAGCGGGATCACGCCGGGATTTTCCAGACGGTGCCGGTTGCCCGCCGGGATATAGGTTGACTGATCCTCATGCAGCAGTATAACCTGATCTCCGTTTGTCACCTTTGCTGTTCCCTTTACCACGACCCAGTGCTCGTGCCGGTGATGGTGCATCTGCAGGGAGAGCACCTGGGACGGATCAACGGTGATCCGTTTGATCTGGTATCGGGGCTCAACCGATAATACCGTATAATTGCCCCAGGGACGATACACCGTCTGGTGAAAACGGAACTCATCACGTTTTCCTTTTTTCAGTTTGCTGACAATGGCCTTGACGTCCTGAGAACGCGCAAGTGGCGCAACCAGCACGGCATCAGAGGTTTCGACCACCAGCATGTCGCTGAGACCAACTGCCGCAACCAGCATATCCTCGGAACGGATCAGAGAATTTTTGGTGTCTTCAAGCAGCACATCGCCCTGGCAGACATTGCCGTCTGCGTCTTTTTCCAGTACCTCGTAAAGTGCCTGCCACGAACCAATGTCGCTCCAGCCGAGATCGGCAGTCACGACGACCGCCCGGGCCGTTTTCTCCATCAGTGCATAGTCGATTGAAACCTCGGAACAGCGCTCCATTTCATCCAGAGAAAACCTGAAGAATCGATCATCGCGGCGGCCTTTACCGACAGCCTCCTGCATGCATTCCAGTATACCCGGTGCATGTACATTCATCTCTTCGGCAAACGTCCTGGCGGTAAAGGCAAACATACCGCTGTTCCAGAAATAATTGCCCTCGGCAAGATACCTCTGGGCGATGGTAAATGGTGGTTTTTCCTTGAATGACTTCACGCGTCCATCAGCGCCCCGCTCGATATAGCCGTACCCGGTTTCCGGCCGCTGGGGCTCGATGCCGAAGGTCACAACCGCCCCTTCCGCAGCGCGCCGGGCTCCCTCCTGCAGGGCATTCTCAAAGGCCTCGGCATCGCGTACCAGGTGATCGGCCGGCAGAACCAGGATTACCTGGTTTTCATTTTCCTGCGTGTGAGCAATATAGTGCACGGCACCCGCGATGGCCGGAGCGGTATTTCGGCCAACCGGCTCGAGAAGGATAGTGTAGTCGCCGGCGATATCAAGCTCATCAATCTGCGACCTGGTAATGAAGCGGTGTTCCTCCCCGACGACAATAACGGGAGGCAGCATCCCGGGAACCGCATTGACCCTCTTGACGGTTGTCTGCAGGAGCGAGGTCTGCTCGGTCAGTGACAGCAGCTGCTTGGGATACATCTCCCGGGACAGCGGCCATAACCGTGAGCCGGTACCGCCTGCCAGAATGACCGGTTGAATTGTCTGCATGTATTTCTCCTGGTGCACCGCCAGGTCCTGTGAAAAAGACCCTGGTGACGATTATCGGCGAATCAGTTCAAGGAGTTCGCCGGTTATCTCTTCCAACAGTTTTCTGTCTCCCCGGCTCTCGACATTGAGCCTGAGCAACGGTTCCGTGTTTGATTTTCTAATATTAAAGCGAAACCGCTCAAAGGCAAGGCTCAGCCCGTCGATTTCATCCTTGTCGCCACCCGGAAAATGGCGCTCCACCCGAGCTATCGCAGCATCCGGATCAGCAACAACCGAGTTGATCTCTCCGGATACCGGGAAGCACTCCATACGTTTGCCGACAAGAGCTGAAAGGGGTAAACCTGACCTGCAGATAATCGAGCAGATCAATAACCAGGGGATCATGCCGGAATCACAACAGCCAAAGTCCCGGAAATAGTGATGAGCGGACATCTCGCCCCCATAGATACTGTTTTCCTGCCACATCCGCTCCTTGATGAGCGCATGGCCTGTCCTGGTTATCAGCGGTTGCCCACCCGCAGCGATGACCAGCTCCCGGGTATTCCAGATCAGCCGGGGATCGTGGAGGATCTTGCCGCCTTTTTCGTGGCGGAGCATTTCCAGGGCCAGCAGCCCGACGATGTAATAACCATCAATGAAGCTGCCGAACTCATCCCAGAAAAAACAACGGTCAAAATCACCGTCCCAGGCAATTCCCAGATCCGCTCCTGAGCTCACAACCTGTTCCCCGGTCTCATCCCGATTTTCGGGCAACAGGGGGTTGGGGACACCGTTTGGGAAGGTTCCGTCCGGCTCATGATTCATGCGTACGAACTCAAACGGCAAGCGCTCGGCAAGCAGGTCGAGGGTACCACCGGCACAGCCGTTGCCACTGTTTGCCACCAGTTTCAGAGGCGTCAGGCGTGCAGTATCGACGTAGCCGAGAAGATGATCAATATAGTCAGATTTATCCGTTACACGCTGCTGTCCTCCCCTTCTTGAGTCAGGACCTGGAACCGTGCCTGAGGCAATCATGTCGGCCATCCGGAAAAGACCGTTTTCACCGGTGACCGGCCGCGCCCCCTTGGTTACAAACTTCATGCCGTTATAATCAGCGGGATTGTGGCTGGCGGTTATCATAATACCACCGTCAACCCCGTGATCAACCAGGCTGAAGGCAGCATGGTAGACCTCCTCGGTCCCGCAGAGGCCGAGATGCAGGACATCAACGCCCATTTCATTGAGCCCCCGGGCTACCGCTGCGGTAAGTTCCGGGCTTGAAAGCCGGATATCGTGGCCCAGCACGACTTTTCGTGGCCTGTAGATAGCCCCATAGGCCCTGCCGATCTGTTGCGCCAGCTCACCATTGAGTTCATCAGGCACCCGTCCCCGGATGTCATATGCCTTGAAGCAGGCAGGTCTTGTCTGTATCATGATATTTCCAGGTAACACTATTTCTTGCCCTCAGGGCGATAAATGAATACCCAAGGTTCCCGGAGGCTGTTATATTCTCTTGGGTGCAGCTACGTTCCAGTGTACCTGCAAGAGGCTGATAATGTAAAGATATACTGAAAATTTCAGGGATTTATGAAAGGAATAATACTCGCCGGAGGATCAGGAACCAGGCTGTATCCGTTGACCAGGGTCTTGAGCAAACAGCTCATCCCGGTATACGACAAACCGATGATCTACTATCCGCTCTCGGTACTGATGCTTGCCGGTATCAGGGACATCCTGATCATCTCCACCCCTCACGATCTGCCCTCATTCCAGGAACTCTTCGGTGACGGCTCACATTTAGGACTGTCGATCACTTATGAAGTACAGCCAAAGCCGGACGGCCTCGCCCAGGCCTTCATCATCGGCAAATCATTTATAGACGGCGATTCCGTTTGCCTCATCCTCGGAGATAATATCTTTTTCGGGCCCGGGTTTACCGGTATTGTCAGGGAGAGTTCACAACTGGTTTCAGGTGGTCTTATTTTCGGCTACCTCGTCCGCGACCCCAAGCGCTACGGTGTGGTTGAATTTGATGAGCACTTCAACGTGCTCGGTATCGAGGAAAAGCCGGAGGTGCCGAAATCAAAATATGCCGTCCCCGGACTCTATTTCTACGACAGCGATGTCTGTGCAATCGCTGAACAGGTGAAGCCGTCGAATCGGGGGGAACTAGAAATCACCGATATAAATCTTGAATACCTGCGCAGGGGCAGCCTCAAAGTGCAGCCGCTCGGCAGGGGGTTCTGCTGGCTCGATACCGGGACCCACGAATCACTGCAGCAGGCCTCAAGCTATATCCAGGCGGTACAGGAACGGCAGGGACTCAAGGTTGCCTGTATCGAGGAAATCGCCTACCAGCTCGGCTACATCTCCATTGACGAACTTGCCGCCCTGGCCAGGGATACACTCAAAAACCAGTACGGTCAGTACATTATGGATATCATTCGAGATAAGCTACCTCACGAGAACAATCTGTCATGAAAATACTTGTTATCGGCAGCGGCGGGCAGCTGGGCAGCGACTGCATGACAGTCCTGGGAAACGACCATGAGGTAAGCGGCATGGATTTTCCCGATATTGATATCGGAGAACGCAGCAGCGTTGAACAAGCCTTTGAGCAGACTACTCCCGACTGCGTTATCAACTGCGCCGCCTACACCGCCGTGGACAAATGTGAGACGGAAAAAGAACTCGCCTGGAAAATCAACGGCGACGGGCCAGGCCATGTCGCAGCTATTGCAGGCCAAGGCAGGTGCAGGGTTGTTCACATCTCGACCGATTATGTATTCGACGGTAATCGGGAGGTACCGAGCCCATACCTCGAAGGTGATCCGGTAAACCCACTCTCGGAATACGGCAGGAGTAAACTTGCCGGAGAACTGGCGACTGCGAGATACAGCGAAGATTCGGTTATCCTGCGAACTGCATGGCTCTACTCGGCACATGGCCCCAACTTCCTGAAAACCATGCTCCGGCTTGCCCTGTCACAACCGCAGCACCCGTTTCAGATCGTCGATGACCAGTACGGCTCCCTGACCTGGTCGCACACACTTGCCCGCCAGATCCAGACGCTGCTGGAACGTCCGCTTCGCGGGGTGATCCACACCACATCCAGAGGCTACTCCTCATGGTATCAGGCGGCATCTTACTTCCTGGAGCGCATGGCAGTTCCACATTCATTCATCCCCTGCAGCACTGAGGACTACCCGACGCCTGCGCATCGCCCGGCAAATTCAATTCTTGAAAACAGCGTGCTGGAAAAAGACGGCAGTTCGGTTTTTACTTCCTGGCAGGAGGATGTTGACCGATTTGTCGACCAGTTCCGGGACAGGCTCATCGCCGAGGCGCAAACCCTGATCAACAACAGCTGATCTCATTGCCCGGTTTCTAGACCCGGGCAACGCTGCTGAGGCTGCAGGCCGGATTCGGCCTGTTCTGGGCTGCAGCGGTATCTTCAATACTGAAGTCGACAATCAGCCGTTTGATATTTTCTTCGTAAGTTTCTTCCAGCGCATTAAGCTGAAAACCGGCAACAAAAAAATCCGGGTTGGTATCAGGCCTGCACCACATGCTCCGGGCATCGATAACAAGCTCGGATCGCCCCCCGATCTCTTTTGGCAGCCTCATTCTCAGGCGAAACTCCTGGTTCAGCTCTATCGGACCATCGCAGACAAGCATCGCTCCCCTCGTTGATATGTCAACGAGGTGGCCAAGAACTCGACTGCTCATGCCATCAAATACTCGAAGATAAAAAACAAGATGCCTGCGGGCAATTTTTCTTCTTTCCTGATGGCCGTCCGTTTTTTCCACCGCTTCCATAGCCTCCCTCAATCTAGTGGAACAAGCTCCACCCTGCCGCAGACTCCCATCAGCTCTGCGCAGATTACCAGAATTCCCCGGATGCCGGCTAATTCAGCAGCCGCATCAAGGGCCCGCTGTACGCCATCCCGGGGATTTTTATAACTGCCGACATCATTACCGATCCTGGTTGCTGCGGCATCTGCGACAACCGCAGAGTCTGCAAGAACCGTTACTGAATCTGCACAGCCAAAACTCAACGAATGTCCGATCGTGCCGGATGACGTACACACCCCGACAGGCATTTCATCTGCAGCAAGTTTCAGACCGATTCTGTTGCTCAGCGGCGACTCCCCGGCAAAAACAGCAATGATGCAGTCAGTGCTTCGCTGAAGATAGATATCACCACCATTTTCTACAATAACCTCGTTATAGCCCTCGTCAATCAACCCTTTGCAGACGAATTCGGCAACAGCACCGGCCACCGCCGCCATCGGACCCACCGCTGCCATGGAGCCTGCAGCCAGCATGGCCCGAATAATCGGTGGGGCAAGCATGTCGTCCGGCAACGGTACAAGTGATATTGCAAATTCAGGGAACGAATCGATATAACGCTCAACCTGCAGGCGAAACCTCGAAGCAAGCTCCCGTGCCTTCATCGAGACATCGACCTCAGAAAGAATATGCAGATCTGTTTCCCTGATCTTTACATAGGTGGAGCAAAGACCGGATTTCTCTGCCGCCCCCCGATACGTTCTTTTACTGTAGGATTGCGGGAGACGGCTCCGCTGAACATGTTTTTTCATGGCATGCGGTCGATAGCTGCAGCAGCTAAGCAGGGGGTCTGCTTCACTCATTGATTGTCCGGCGGACGCTGCTGCTTCTGCTCGGTGGGCTCATCCACTTTCGCCCTGACGGAATCAGCACCGTTTTTCCGGGCCAGCAGTTCTTTCATACTGTCGATGGCAATGGCCGGTTTCTGTTGACGAAGCGCCTCCCTGATATCCTCGTCCCTGATCGCATCCCTGGTAACATCCGCGCACTCATTGAGTATCGGGCAGGTTACACAGGACAACAGCATTGTATTTTCAGGAGCAACCACCGCCCCGATGATCATGTGGCCGATGACAACAAGGATCAGGGCCTTTGCAAAGCCGAGTGCAGAGCCCAGCACCCGGTCAAACCAGGGTGTGATTGTTACCTGGATCACCCTGGCGACAACCTTGCCGAGCAAGGCTGCAACCACGTAGGTAACAACAAAAAGAATGACATAGGCCCCGATAAAAACGACCTTGCCGTTGTCGGAATAGCTGGCTAGAAACGGGAGCAGGTCGCCATGGTAGCGACTTGCGGCAAAATATCCGAGATACAGCGCCAGCAGCGGCACAATCTGTTTAAGCAGACCAAGCCACAGACCACGGACTATGAACAATAAAAAAACACCAAGAACTACAAAGTCATACCCACTCAACTGCACACTTTCCATATTGTCCTCTTGCGGAACATAAAAAATAGCTATACTTTGTCTGCTGGCCGTAAACCATACCCTCTCATTAGCAGGACAGCTTGAAATTGCAATAAGTTTCTAAATATATCAATGTTATCATTACCACTAGACATCCCGACTCATCCACTGCTTCCCGCCGGCTTGAAGGAACTGCTTTCAGCACGGGCCCCGCAAGAGCAGCTTGGCGTCTCCCTGATCACGATTCCACAGGCCCTCAACGGTGAGGAACATGAACTCGCTCACCTGTGGCTCAGTGAGGAAGAGCAGGCCCAGCTTATTCACTATACCTTTGCCAAACGAAAATACGAATGGTTATCGGGACGTATCTGCGCCAAGCTCGCCACGCTGGAATTGCTCGGTCACAATGGCAGCGGCGAAGCGTTAACACCACGCGATTTCTCGATTATTTCCAGTCAATCGGGACGTCCCTCCCTTGACCTGACAGGGCCTGCGAAAAGCACAACCGATATAGACATCTCCATATCCCATTCACAGGACATGGCGGTCGGCCTTGCTGGACACGGGCGCTGCGGCATCGACATCCAGCAGCTCAACGACACGCTTTTCAGGGTCAAGCATCGTTTCTGTGCAGATGAGGAATTTGCCACCCTTGATCAGTTGCCTGTTGAAGAACTCGTGCAGCTGGGGTTGCTCTGGGTTGCCAAAGAGGCAATCCGCAAATGTCTGAGCGGCACCAGGATTGTCGGCTTCCGGGAACTGAAGCTGAACCGGGTACGGGAGTATCACGGCTTCCATCTCCTTCAATTTCAGTCCGAGCTGGAAGGCATCACCCTTGCCGGTGCCGAGCCGATATCAGTCGTCGCCCACCATGACGATTCCTATGCACTGGCAGTCTGCACTGCCGCAAAAGAGCCGTGACATGCCGGAACTGCCTGAAGTTGAAGTTGTCAGGAAAGGACTTGAGCCGCACCTGCCCGGCAGGATGATTACCGCAGTTCGCCATGACGGCAAGAAACTGCGCACCGAGGTGCCGTACCGTGAGATGCGCTCTCTGCTTCCCGGGGCCCGGATTGTCGCCCTGAAGCGAAGGGCCAAGTATCTCATTATCGAGATGGACAACCACATTCTGCTGATCATCCATCTCGGCATGACCGGAAAACTCGGGCTCTTTGAAACATCTCACCCGGCTATGGCCCACGACCATCTTGCCTGGCAACTCGACAACGGGCTGGAACTGAGATTCAACGATGTCCGGAGGTTCGGCTCAGTAGCGCTTATCATGCCTGAACAGCTGACAGATCTTGAGGACACCTTTTTCAGCACAACCGGCCCGGAACCCTTTGACCCGGAATTCAGCGCCGCCTATCTGTACCGGAAGGCGACGGGACGGACGGTTTCGGTCAAGAATTTCATCATGAATACCACTGTTGTTGCCGGGATTGGCAATATCTACGCCAACGAGAGCCTGTTTGCCGCAGGCATCCGCCCCGGCAGACAGGCCGGAAAAATTGGTCTGAAACGATGGGCGCTTTTGGTCGAGAAAATCAAAGAGGTGCTGAACGGGGCGATCTCCTGCGGCGGCTCCTCCATCAGTGATTTCATCGGGGCTGGCGGAGAAAAGGGGTATTTCCAGATACGCTTCTGCGTTTACGGCAGGACCGGTGAGCAGTGCCCCCGGTGCACGTCCACAATAAAGGCGATCAGGCTTGGGGGCCGGGCCTCCTTTTATTGCCCGAAATGCCAGCGCTGAAAAGGAGAACCTGATCCCTGATGACATCTTCCGGAACTGATAGATCCTGGTACCGTATCTGTCTTACGCCGGAGCAGGTTGAATTCGGGTTTGCCGATATAATCCGGGCCGAACTCGAAGAGATCTGGCTGGCAAGAGGTGCTCTGGAAGGCTTCACCGTCTGGCTCAAAGAACACGACGGGCTCACCGAAATTTATTTTTCACCGATTGCGGCCGAGGCGGCAGGGCTGCTTCTCTATCGGTTCAAGGCTGCTCCCTGCACCATGCCGGATCTTGAAACACTTTCGTTTCTGCTTGGTCATGTGTTCCAGGCCGATATGCCCCCGACTGAAACCAACTCCTGAAACAGGCGCTTCCGCCCTTCGAACCGAATAAAACCGCACGCTGCAACTCTTGCCCGGGAGGCTGATTCCGGCAGATCTCAATCAGTGCTTGACCTCTGGTCCGCTATGTATATCTTTGCAGTATTGTAAAAACATGGAATCTATTTCAATTCCATACGGACCACCTGTTGTATTAATCTCTTTAAGCGTCCAGGAGGAAAGAACATGACATCCCGAATATCTGCAGTAAGAGCGCTCGAAATCCTTGATTCCAGGGGAAACCCGACGGTCAGGGTGTTCGTCGATCTCGACGATGGTACAACCGGAACCGCATCGGTACCCTCAGGTGCGAGTACCGGTGAAAATGAAGCCATCGAGCTGAGGGATAATAATACCACCCGGTACAACGGCAAAGGTGTCAGGACTGCCGTCGACAATGTACGCAATATCATCGCCCCCGAACTTATCGGCATCAAAGCCGACAACCAGATCGCCATTGATCGCATGATGATCGATCTCGACGGTACCGAAAATAAAGCCAATCTTGGTGCCAACGCCATCCTTGGTGTCTCCATGGCAGCAGCGCGGGCTGCCGCTCAATCCATCGGTATCCCGTTGTACCGCTATCTTGGCGGCAGCGGCGCCAGCAGACTGCCGGTGCCGATGATGAATATCCTCAATGGCGGCGAACATGCCGACAACAGTGTGGATTTCCAGGAATTCATGGCGGTTCCGCTCGGTTTTGAGCAGTTCAGTGACGGGCTGCGTGCCGTTGCCGAAACCTTTCATGCGCTTAAAAAAATCCTCAAGGATCGAAATCTCTCAACAGGTGTCGGTGACGAAGGCGGATTTGCCCCGAATCTGGGCAGCAATGAAGAAGCCATGGATGTTATTATCGAGGCGATCCGCAAGGCCGGTTACCAGCCGGGGACTGAAATTTCTCTGGCGCTGGACAGTGCGGCAAGTTCGTTTTCTAGCGACCTGAAGTCCCAATATGAGCTTAAATGGTCCGGCGGCGGCTCCATGGGCAGCAAAGAGATGATTGATCTGGCTCAAAGATGGCTTAATGAATACCCGATCGTCTCCTGGGAAGATCCCCTTGCCGAAGCTGACTGGGACGGCTTCTGCCAGTTGACCGGCCTGGTCGGCGACAAGCTCCAGATCGTCGGTGATGATATTTTTGTAACCAACACACGATACATTGAACGCGGTATCGACTGGAAGACGGCAAACTCTGTCCTGATCAAACTGAACCAGATCGGCACGGTTACCGAAACGATAGAGGCCATACGCCTCTGCCGTGATGCCGGCTGGTCCTATATCATCTCCCATCGTTCCGGGGAAACTGAAGACACCTTCATCGCCGATTTTGCCGTGGCAATGGACGGCGGCCAGATAAAAACAGGTTCAGCTTCACGCAGTGACCGGGTGGCCAAATACAACAGATTGCTTGAAATCGAATATGAGCTTGGCAAGGAGGCTCGCTATTACTGGAAACGATAAGCAGCCGGTGAAGAACCAAAGCCCTGAAAATATATCGACTTACCTGCTGGTGGAAAACGGCCATTACCCTAACAACGGGAAACTGCCGCTGCTGATTGTCGGTCGGGTCTTCGAAGACAACAGGGTATCAGCTGAGCGCTTTGAACAATTATTCTCCGCTCACTCATGGCCCGCCGCCTGGCGAAACGGGCTTTACAATGTTCACCACTATCACTCAACCGCCCACGAAGCGCTTGGTATCTACAGCGGCTGGGTTGAAGCCTGCTTCGGTGGTCCCGGAGGCCCTGTTGTAAAGGCTGAAACCGGGGATGTCATCATCATTCCTGCCGGGGTGAGTCACTGTAATGTCGGCCAGTCTGCCGATTTTCGTGTCGTCGGAGCCTATCCGCAAGGCCAGGTATGGGACATGAAATATGGAACAGTCGGAGAACGGCCCGATGTGGACCGGATTATTGCCGGTGTGGCCCTTCCGACTGCGGACCCTGTTTTTGGAACAGGTGGGCCCCTGGAAACATTCTGGCGTTGAACTGCGCCGAGATCTGGCTGGATCAGCCATTCACTGCTATTACGAGGACAGCATGGACAAGAAAAGTGAACTGGATAAAGAAAAAATTATCCCTGAAAGAATGGAAGTACTTCGCTCTCTTCCCGTGGAAATAAAACAGCAGCTTACCGGAGAAGAGGCCAGAGCATTTCTCTACGGTGAAGAGCTGCCGGAAGCGCTTGTGGAAAAGCTCAAAGACTATATCGTCACCGATCAGACATGAGGGCAGTACCTCTGAGCCAACCGAATCAATAACCGTTTGCGGTTATCAGGTGCATTTACCAAGACAACAACACGTGTGATCCGAGGAGGAACCATGAAAACACTGAATCGCCTGATGTTGATACTTTTGTCCAGTCTGCTGCTGAGCAGCTGCGGATATAACACGCTGCAGCAGAAGGAAGAGACTGTCTTTAAAGCCTGGGCCGATGTTGAATCAACCCTGCAGAGACGTGCCGATCTCATTCCAAATCTCGTAGCAACGGTCAAAGGCTACGCCGCACACGAGAAAGAAACCCTTGAAGCAGTGGTCAATGCTCGTGCCAAGGCTACATCAGTGCAGGTTTCACCCACAGATCTCGGCGATGCTGCAGCCATGCAGCAACTGGCATCAGCCCAGGGTGGACTCACCTCGGCACTATCCAGGTTGATGGTGGTTGTAGAACGCTACCCCGACCTGAAAGCCAACCAGAATTTTCTTGACCTCCAGAACCAGCTCGAAGGAACAGAAAACAGAATTAATGTCGCCAGACAGCGCTACAATGCAACGGTTGAAGATTTTAACGGGGCAATCAGGCAGTTTCCGACAAATCTGACCAATAATTTTATCCTCAAGCTGGACCGCAAGGAATACTACAAGGCAGACGAGGGTGCGCAGGCAGTTCCCGAGGTCAACTTTAATCAGTAAGCAGATCATGCCCGTATTCTTCGCAAAAAGCCGCTATCCGCTACTGATTGCATGTATGCTCGCGGCCCTGTTCCATACCACAGCGGCCCAGGCGCTTGATATTCCCTTGCTGAAAAACCGGGTTAACGATTATGCCCGGATACTGTCCCCGGCAACAGTGAGTCAACTTGAATCGGTACTGTCAGCTCTTGAGACCAGCGACTCCACCCAGATTGTTGTCGTTACCATCCCGTCGCTGCAGGGATCTGATATTGAAAGCATTGCACTGAGCATTGCGGAGCAGAACCGGATCGGGCAGAAAGACTTTGATAACGGCGCACTCCTGCTTATCGCCAGAGATGATCGAAAACTGAGAATCGAAGTCGGGTACGGGCTTGAGGGGACATTAACCGACCTGACGGCCGGACAGATTATCAGAAACGTCATCACCCCCCAGTTCCGCAACGGCAATTTTGACCTGGGTGTCATCAACGGTGTCGGTGCCATGGTTTCTGCTGTCAGGGGAGAGTATCAGGCCTCGACTCTGAACAACCGTTATTCCGGAGAGGGCAACGATACCGCCGGACTGATCACCTCCGTCGTCTTTCTTTCATTCTTTTTCGGTTCAATGTTTAAAGCCAACAAGGTGTTTGCAGCCATTGTCGGCGGCACCGTTTCACCGATTATGGGCTTTGTCTTTTTCAGTCTGACAGGGCTTGCGCTCATGGCGCTCATCCCTATCGGCATGATCGGCGGGCTGATAGCAAGCATATTGACGTCTTCCTCCGGCACCGGCAGGGGCGGCCCTGGAATCGGTGGACCATACATCGGGCCAAGCGGCGGCTATGGTCGATCCTCCGGTGGCTTTGGTGGTTTCAGCGGCGGTGGCGGCGGCTTTGGAGGAGGCGGTGCCTCCGGAGGATGGTAATTCGTTATGACAACGCGTGCGCAATCGTTTCTGACACCGGCTGAGCAGGAGAAAATCACCCGCTGTGTGCAGGAGGCGGAAAAACAGACCTCAGGGGAGATTGTTCCGATGATTGTCTCGGAGAGCCACAGTTATCCGCTGGCGGTGGTCGGCGGGGCTACCTTTCTCTCGCTCCCGACAGCGCTGCTGGCTGCCCACCTGCTGGGGACCACCTTCTGGATCGGACCGGACAGCATGTGGCTCTTTCTGGCCTGCTTCATACTCCTCTACTGTATCACGTATCCCTTGGTGCAAAACATCAGCTGGCTGAAACGAAGGTTTCTCCTGCCTTCACGGGCGGAAGAAGAGGTAAAAGCCGGTGCCGTCCGGGCGTTTTTCAACGAGGGCCTCTATCGGACCAGTGCCAAAAATGGTATTTTGCTCTATATATCGGTTTTTGAACATCGCGTCTGGATTCTGGCCGACTCGGGAATAAACGAGAAAATCGACGAGGGACGGTGGCAGGAAATCGTCGACACCGTCACCAGCGGAATCAGGAACAAGCGCCAGGGTGAAGCAATCTGCGAGGCGATAACCGAAATCGGCGCAATCCTGAAGGATTTTTACCCATATACGAAAGAAGACAGGGACGAACTGCACAACCTGATTATTACTTGAAAGAGGTTCTCTTTCCTGTAATCCAGAACAGATGCCGGCGCTCTGGAGCAGAGGACTGCAGCTATTCAGATTGTCAGCGACAGCCCGGCAAAGCCTTTTTCCACTGGGCAGCGCAGCTCTTTTTGAAGATACTCAACGGCCCCGTCACCGGTACAGTGACAGCAGATCAACCGGTTTATATCCATCCTGTTCAACGCCGAGACCGTCTGCTGGAGACGCCCATCCGTCGCATTTTTCAGGTGCAGTCCGCCGATGATCGTCTGAATGGTCGTCTCACCGCTCAAGTCCATAACCGTTTCCAGGGTGTTGACAATACCCGCGTGGCTGCAGCCAACGCAGATGACCAGTCCCCGTGGAGAACGTGCCCAGAGGGCGATGTCATCCTCGATTGGGTCGACTTGAAGCCCCTGCCGGTCAAAAGAAAAAACACCACCGGTATCTTCGTAACTGTTCCTCCTGGCAATGTATCCGGTCAGCCCCAATCCTTCTTCCATCTCAAACGGCTCGGCTATCTGGTGACGCCTGTTTTCCGGTACCATCTGGAGTGAACGCAGCGAGTGAGAGGGAATCTCTGCACTACCAACTCCCCCGTCCTTGTGGGAGTAACGGGGCTTTGCCACCGCCGCCGGGTGCAGGTAGACGTGCAGCCCGGCAGCAGCATTGACTACCGCATCTACACCGCCGCTATGATCGTAGTGGCCGTGGCTGAGCACCAGATCGGTTACCTTTGCAAGATCCTTACCCAGAGACCGGGCGTTTTTCACCAGTGCTCTATGATCTCCGGTATCAAACAAAATAATCCGCTCGCCTCTTTGAAACCAGAGCGAGTATCCGTGCTCGGCGACAAGCCCGTCACTACAGTTGTTGTCAACAAGAATGGTGAGTTCTATCGGTTCCATGTATCCGCCTCCTTCCGCTCAGTGCAGAGCCGGCAGTTTTCCGGCTCTGCTACCGTCTGCCTGCTCCGTCACTTTGCGCTGGTAATCCTCAAGGGCTTTCTGCAGGGTTGTTTCCGCCAGCTGCGCACAGTGAACA
This sequence comes from Desulfocapsaceae bacterium, assembly GCA_963675545.2. Taxonomy (GTDB): domain Bacteria; phylum Desulfobacterota; class Desulfobulbia; order Desulfobulbales; family Desulfocapsaceae; genus MADRE3. Next base: position 2,662,920 of record CAXXRX010000002.1, on the reverse strand, counting down.
TGGGTGTCGGGCAGCCGGCCGACCTGGTCCATGATATGAATCATGTTGATCGACTTGATCTCCGAGGTTTTTTTATTCGCAGCCAGGCGGGCGGCCGCCTCAACACACTGGGCGCTGACGGAACAGCCGTTTGTCCAGTGATGTGTTTCTGTAACCGTGCCGTCTGCAACCTTGAAACTGAGCTCCATGGTATCACCGCAATTTCCTGTAATCCGTGCATAACCGTCAGGGTCATCCATCTCCGAGCTGAGCAGATAGCTCAGGAAAACCCAGCCGCCCACAAAAAACAGCAGTATAAGGAACAGAACGACAAAATGTAACAGTGTCATGCATCCTCCGACTTTTCACGATATCCGCTCATGAAGCGGCCGCCACTCGGTATGCCTCATCTATGCGGCCGAGCACGTAGGCAAAACGCTGTTCGTCCTCGCTTTCAACATCAAAACATATCCCGTCTTCACCGAGCAGGCCGCCCGGGACAAAATCTCCCTGCTCTTCCGGATCACGCACCATTTCCCCGTAAAAGCAGACTGACAGCCAGCGCGGTTCATCCTCAATCACGTCAACCATGGTAAAAAGAGGTCGATCATGCTGTTGTGCATGCACGGCCCTGAGCGAATAGGTAACACCCGGGCGGGCCACGAACTCAACAGTGACATCCTCACAGGCAAGGAGATGGTCTTTGAGCCGGACAAACAGGTCTCGACACGTTTTGGAGGAATCCGGCCACAGCGAAATAAATTGATCAATTTCCTGCAGATTCTGGTTCATCGCTGATCCTTTTTTATTGGTTATAGATGGCAGCTGCGTGAATTTTTCACACCCATCTAATGGGTATATACCCACTTTAATCTATAGGTACTCCTTTGCTCTTTCCCTGTCAACATTCACGGACATGATTGCCTTTTGAAACATCAGGAAAACCGGGAATCGGAGCGTTTTTTTGCCACCTCATGCTCATCGGCGCTGAGCCATCCCGACCTGCTTTCAGCAACTCTGTCGAACACAGCAATATAGGGTTTGATATCAAGCAGCGGCGTGTTGTCGAGGACATCTATCCCACAAACAACCAGCCTGTTTTCCCTGACCTCGAGCAGCTCGACAAGTGAGAGGCCAATATGGTTGGGCCTCAAGGGCGATCGGGTGGAAAACACCCCCCGCAGCGTATCATCCATAAAGGGTATCACTTTTAACTCGGTCCGCCGGGCCTGGTGAAAATGATACAGAATATAGATATGACTGAACCCGTCGAGATCGGCAAGCCCCTCCTGATATGCTGGATCAACGATGACCTCACCTTTTATATTCGCCGCACCTCTAGGCTGGACCGGCATGTTCGCGAGCACTTCAAAGGGACTCCTGATGACGCCTATAGCCTCCATCTAAGCCTCCTGGCCGAACGTCGGGTCGGTCATGCGAACCATCGCAAACCCGCCCTGGACCTGGCGGGTATTGATGATCCCCCTTGCTGATAAAAAGACCTGGGCCTCATAGGAGCGGGCACCGGTATCGCAGAACAGGTAAAACGGCTTGTCGGCGGGGATTTCATCGACCCGCGTTCTCAATTCAGGCTGCGGAATGTTCAGCCAGCGCGAGCCATACCTGTCGACAAAAGGTCCGGCTTCCCGCTGTCCCCTGATGTCGAGCACCGTTATTTCCTTGTGAAAAAAGGCATCGAGGAAATCAGCAGCATCAATGGTCCGGTTCGAACCCGACAATATATTGTCCAGCGCATTTCCGGCGTTGTTGATCACGTCCATTGCCGAGGCAAAGGGCGGCGCATAGGCGGTTTCCAAACAGCAGACCTCATCAACATCAAGGCCATGTTTGAGCAGCACGGCAATGGTGTCAACCCGGGCTTTCACCGCATCACCGTGCCTGCCGATTGCCTCCACACCCAATATGCGCCTGCTCTTGCGGTCAGCAAGAAGCGACAGATAAATCATTTCCGAACTGGGGTAGAAATGGGCATGATCAGCCTGGGAGACAACCGCATAGACCGGGTCGAACCCTGTCTCTTTTGCCTGGCGGAAGGTGAGCCCGGCTTTGCTGACCCCCTGGTCGAAGACCTTGACGCAGAACGTCCCGACAGTGCCCTGGAAATGACTGCTCCCGCCGCTGATATTTGTGGCGATAATGCGTCCCTGCCTGTTGGCCAGGGAACCGAGCGCCATCATCATGTTTTCCCCGCTCACCAGATTTCTTGTTTCAATGCAGTCACCCCCCGCATAAATATTCGGATCGTTGGTACGAAGCCGTCGGTCAACGAGAATTCCACCCGACTGCCCGACAGCGATCCCCGAGGCTTTCGCCAACTCGCTGTTCGGCCTGACGCCGGCGGCAATGACGACGATATCTGCTGCAATCGTGTCGTGCGATGTCTTAACCGCAAGTTCAGGTGAGCCATCACCCTGGACAATCTCCATCACGCGCTCAGAAAGCAGCAGATTTACCCCCTGGGCCCGCAGCTCTGTGGCTACAGCCCGGGCAATACACTTTCCAAGCAGGGTGGGCAGTACCTGATCTTCCATTTCAATCAGCGTTGTTTCAATACCCCAGAGATCGGTAAGCGCTTCTGTTATCTCCAGGCCGATCGCTCCCCCGCCGATAACAACAGCTTTGCCCACCTTTCCTGTTGTCATCAGCGATTTGAGCTGTTCCGCATCGTGAAGGTCCGAGATTGTGAAGACCCGCTCCAGGTCGGCACCCGAAAATGGCGGGCGAAATGCCTTGGCCCCGGTTGCCAGGACCAGCTTATCATAACCAAGCGTTTCAACCGCATCCGTGGCCAGGTGCCTGATTGTAAGGGTTTGAGCCCGACGGTCGATCTCAGTCGCCTCGACCCTGGTCATCACCTTCACTCCCTTGCAGTCCCGAAAAAAGGCAACGTCCCTGACGGCATGCGACGTTGTACTGTAGAGATCTTCCAGGTCATTGATGTCTCCGCCGACATAATAGGGGATTCCGCACCCACCATAGGAAATAAGGTCGTCGCGATCAATCAGCAGGATGTCAACATCCGGGTCCAGGCGTCTGAGCCTGCAGGCAACTTTAGGCCCCAGCGCGACAGCGCCGATTATGATCACTTTCTTTGCCATGTCATCCTCCTGTATCAATCAAAATAACGGTTTTACACCGCAGCAGTCTTTTTCCGGGGTAGCATGAATATAACTGGAATGCCGAGCAGCCCCAGCACGGCACTGAGGATATACGTTTTTTCAAGTCCGATGTGGTCAGCTGTAAACCCGACCACGACAACAACGGCAGAGCGGGCCAGAAAACTGATCATCATGAAAATTCCGTTTGCCGAGGACGAACCGTCTGCAGATGTCTCCTGAATCATTGCCAGCATTACCGGAGTGGTAGAGAGCAGCGTGAATCCTGTCACGACAAGAGCCGGGAAGCGCAGCCATTCAGCACCGATTATAAACGTCAGCAGGGAAACAGGGGCGATGACAAGAGAAAAAAGCAGCATGTTCCGTCTACCGAAACGGTCGCTGAGCGTCCCCACGGCCAGGATCCCCAGAACCCCCGCCGCTTCAAACAGAGACAGGGAGATACCGGCCAGCCAGACATCTGCGGTTTCCTGCATGATATACAGGGGCAGAAAGGCAGTCAGTGAAGCGTGCATGAAACCGCGCACAATCACGATTGCAGAAAGAGGAAGCAGCAGACTCTTGAGCTCACGTGCAGTTCTGCGAATAGAGGTTTTTTCCGGCGACGATGAGGTGATCGGTATATCTTTGAATTTATAGTACATGAGCAGCGATGCAAGGATACCGACGAGCATCACCGGATAATAACCGTCGAAGCCAAGCAGTGATACCGATCCGATAATAGCAAGCGGGCCCAGCGTCCGTGCCAGCTCGCCACCGGTCATATAGACGCTCATACCCCGGCCGGTCTTGCCCCCTGAAACCCGGTACACCATCACCGGTGCAGGAACATGAAACAGCGACACACTGATTCCTGCGACAAAGAGGAGCACAAGAAGCACGATATAATTCGGCGCAACGGCAAGCAGCGACATGGGAATCGCCGTCATCGCCGGGGCGAGAATAATGAACCACCTGACACTGATCCGGTCTGCCAGTTTTCCGATCAACGGATTAAGCAGGGCCGGGATCTGCGTAACCGTTGTTAGCAGACCTGCCTGGGTCAGGTTCAATGAAAACTTTTCGACAATAAACGGCAGCAGCGGGGCGAGAAAACTTGAATAGATGTCGTGGATAAAATGGCACAGTGAAAGGAGAAACACTCTCCCTTTCTGGAATGATTTGTTGGCGTGTCGAGCAGGTTCTTCGTTCATTTCTCTTCCGATGTATGGCTCCTATACTACAATTTTAGTTCCTGATTACAAGCTCTTTACACCATTCGGAGAATGAGTTCAGCACTTAATCGCAAATGCACAATAAAAACCGGCCGAAAAGATCCTCGATATCTCAACCTTCAATAATAACTTGTTTTTTAATAGAGGTATCCACTATAAAGAATACTGTTGCGCCGTGTTTTTCCGCTCTACAGTGAACGGGCTGAATGACATCAAACCGTTTCTCAAACCAAATCCGTTACCCGTTGACGCTCCCTATGTCGTATATTCTCCTTGTCCTCACCACACTCTTCTGGTCCGGTAATTTTGTCGTCAGCAGGGGCATGCATGCCGAAATTCCACCACTGTCTCTTTCATTCTGGCGCTGGGTTATCGCCTTTGCCATTCTCAGCCTGTTCGCTCTCAGGCACCTCTATCGCCAGCACAACCTTGTGCGCCGGCATCTCCGCTACATCGTCATTCAGGGATTACTGGGCGTCGCCGGATTTAACACCCTTATTTACCTGGCCATACAGTCAACCACCGCGATCAATGCAGTCCTGATCAACTCCTGCATACCGGTGCTGATTGTCGTCTACTCCTGGATACTGTACCGGGAAGTCATGACGCCACGGCAGTATATCGGTGTGCTTGTATCTTTGTGCGGCGTTGTTCTGATTGTTGCTCATGGGGAAATCGCCTATCTGCAGAGCCTGAGCTTCAACCCGGGAGACCTTCTCGTTTTTGCAGCCGCTGCTATCTGGGCGCTTTACTCATCAAATCTCCGCAATTACCCGAAGGGGCTGCACCCGCTTGCCTATCAGTCCGGAATCGTTATCAGCGGCCTGATCATCCTGACCCCGTTCTATCTGTTTGAACTCGCTTCCGTGGGTGGATTTACGATCAATGCAGCGTCTGCCTCAACGATTCTTTACGTTGCTCTTTTTGCCTCAGTTCTCGCCTTTATTTTCTGGAACCGCGCCGTTCGAACCATCGGCGCCAATCGGGCGGGTCCGTTTATCCACCTGATGCCCGTTTTCAGCACGATACTGGCGGTTATTTTTCTCGGGGAAACCATACAGTCCTACCACCTGCAGGGAATCGGCCTGATATTCACCGGCATTGCCATGACGACATTTCGGATCAGACGAGATTAACTGCTGACCGGGGAAAAGATCGGACGGGCGGAGATGCTGTCGGCCTTAAAACCCCTCAAGGACGATCTTACCGCACGCCTTGCCACTCTCCAGCAGAGCATGGGCGCGTTTCAGATTATCGGCACAAATCGTACCGAAATGCTGGTTGACCGTCGTATAAAGCGTTCCCGAATCAACAAGGGTTGCAACCGTGTCGAGCAGGTTGTGCTGCTTGATCATGTCAGGCGTGGTAAACAGGGATCGGGTAAACATAAGTTCCCAGTGAAGTGAAACGCTCTTGCGTTTGAGCAGGCGCACGTCAATCGGTTCCGGGTCATCGATGAGGGCAAATTTCCCCTGGGGAGCAATTGCTTCGACGATCTGTTCGAAATGAAGGTCTGTTTTGTTCAGCCCGACAATATATCTCGCTTCGGCAATTCCAGCTTTTTTCAGTTCTTCACTGATTGGCTGGCTATGATCGATTATGTCATGGGCCCCAAGTTTCTTAAGCCATTCCCGTGTTTGGGGCCGCGAAGCGGTGGCGATAACCGAAAGCCCGGTCAGTTGCCGGGCCAACTGGACCATGATAGAACCAACGCCGCCTGAAGCGCCAATGATGAGCAGGCTGTCACCGGTGGTTTCCCGGTCCTGCCTGATTTCCAGGCGATCAAAAAGTACTTCCCAGGCAGTGATGCTCGTCAGCGGCAGGGCTGCAGCCTGGGCAAAATCAAGTGACTCAGGCATGCGGCCGACAATACGTTCATCAACCAGGTGGAGCTCGCTGTTGGTTCCCTGGCGATTAATGGCCCCTGCATACCAGACCCTGTCCCCGGGCTTAAACAAGCTGGCTTCCGGACCGACATCACGGACAATACCCGCGGCATCCCAGCCCAGAACAAGCCATTCACCAGGTGGCGGCTCGGCCCGCATGCGCATTTTAGCATCGACCGGGTTCACCGAGACGGCTTTTATTTCAACAAGAAGATCACGCCCCGACAACGCCGGTTCTTCAAGCCTGATATCCCGCAGAGAGTCTGGATGCTCGATTGGCAGCGACTTTTGATAAGCGATTGCTTTCATGATATGTATAAACCTCAGAAGTGCTTTGAGAAACTGATTCTGCCTCTATACAAGTAATCTCTTGAGAACAAAAGACAATCATTGCCAAAGATAAATCTCCAGTACCGGCTTTTTTCTACACTCAGCGGTGCAACAGTCGGAGCCGGGTCTCTTGCGGGTCGGACACTATGTAACCATTGTGCTCCAGCTCGTCACGCAATGCCAGGACGAGCTCACCATTGGATACGGCCGTCCTGCCGTTATACGCAAGAGAATCCTCGAAGCCGACCCGCACACTTGCTGCCCCCATCCCAATTGCTTCAAGGTGTGGTTTAAAGTCACTGCTGCCGATAAAAATAGTACCCCAGCAGCTTTCGGCTGGAAGCCTGGAAATGAGATACGACAGCAGTTCTTTATCGTATTTCATCCCCCATTGTACATTGAAAATGAAACTGAAGTTACACGGTTTTTCAACGAGGCCTTCATCGATCAGGTGAAGGGCCGTCTCCAGGTGACCAGTATCAAATATTTCAAGCGATGGCTTAACTCCCCGGCGTGCCATCTCCTCTATCCAGAAGCAAACGTCAGGCAAACTGTTGCGGTAGACAAAATCTCCAAAATTAAGCGAGCCGATATTGAGCGAGCCCATCTCGGCATAGCGACTGCCAACAGGACATGCCCGCTGCGCTGCATCCAGCTCGGACAGCCCGCCGGTGGACGCTTCCAGGATAATATCAGACTGCTGTTTTATCAGCTCAATGGTTTCATTGAAAAAACTCATATCGGCAGTCAGCCGGCCGGCCCGATCCCGACTGTGAAGATGAACAACAGCCGCTCCTGCATTGCTGGAGGCTATGACCTCCGAGGCAATGTCCTCTGGTGTCAGCGGATTATTCCGGCCTGCGCCCCAGCCGCCGGTTGGTGCCACAGCAATGATCACACTTTTATTCATTGTTACCTCGGTTTTAAAAAGTTCCAAGAAAGCGGATTTCCACTTTTATCAGGGGTCATACTACATAATAATCCGGCCTGCTGCAGTCACAAATCAACGCTGCAGCACAGATTATCTCTCTGACACATTCGTTGCGCCGTTTATCCCTGCGATTGTTGTTGACAGTCTTCAGGCTATCAGCTACTTTTTCAGCATCAAGGTGTCATCAGGACATAATAGGGAATCCTGTGTAAATCAGGAACGGGCCCGCCGCTGTAACCGGGGACAACCGCTGCAGATGCCACTGACAGAAGTCGGGAAGGCGCAGCAGGAAGAATGATCCGGGAGTCAGAAGACCTGCCTTGAGCGTAATCGTTGAACATCCTCGCGGAACAGGGATTGTTTATCTGAATCTGTGGTGACAGGGCCCCCAGGTCAGGATACTGGCTTCGGGGCATTTTTATGTCTTGAGCCTCTCAGTTACATAACAGGAGGTTGCAATGATTGAAAAAGAGATCACCCAGGCAAAACAATGTGCACTGACAACCAGAGACTGGGACACCTACCAGATCATTGTCAGGACATGTCTCACCCCCGAAAAATCACCCCCGAACCTGCTCACCGCAGAGACGCAGACAGGCAGCCTGACATCGCCTGCAGATAGTATGCTGCCCACGCAGAAACGGGGGTAACCGAAAAAAATTCCCGGATTCCTGGAAAGGAGTCCGGGAAGAATAAATCGCTCAAGCTCAAAAGCTCGTTTCCACTCCCTTTTTCCGCCTGTAACGAATCCCTTTTCATTGAGCTTCACTTATTGTTTAATTTAAGCTAAGATTCTAGGATCAGTATGTTTCAGGGACGAAAACCAGATCAACCATAACAGGATCGACTCACAACTTATGGCTAGAGTATTGAAACGGTGCCCAAAGTGCTCCCGTAAAATTACCAACAAGATCGAGTGCAAACACTGCGGCCTCCTGTTTGAACGCTATTTCAAGGCAGAAAATCAGAAACGGGCCGAAGAGCTGGCCAAGGCGGCAAAAAAAGGCAGGCTCCAGAGGGTCATAAACGCAAGCGTATCGCTGCTCTTTATAGCAGTTATCGGCGGAGGGGCGTTTTATTACTTCAACGTCAGAACACCTGCCTCCGAGCCCGCAAATGCTATTTCACCGAACAATTCGCAAGCGAATAATACGGCAACTGCTCAGAAAGCCGGCGCCCCGCAGGATTCCGAAAACGTCGGTCGTGCCAAGCAGGCAACAGTTGCAATCAGCACGCCCTGGGGGAGCGGCACCGGTTTCTTTGTCGACAGCAACCTGCTCCTTACCAACAAACATATTGTCGAACAGAAAAAAGATGGCCTGGCAGAAGCCCGCACCTCGTTTGAGACTTATCGAAATTGGGTTGCCCGGGAGTATGAGAGACTGCAGAACATGAAACAGCAATATGCGGAGATGGCGGACGGCAGCAAAAAGGAAGAACTCGGGGCAATCATACAAGACGGCGAAGAGCAATATGAAAAATCACGCGCCGAGCAGCAGCGCCTGGAGGACAGGGTCCTGGAAATCGAAAAAGGCCTCGAGAACAACCAGATGCATATAACCATGCCCGACGGGCAGAAAATGCAGATCAGCAACACAAATCTCAGCCAGACTTACGATCTCGCACTGCTTACGGTCGCCGGAACGAATAGCCCGGGAGTCGTCCTGCCCCCGCCCGGCAGCACTTTAATCGAGGGCGTACAGATATCTATCATCGGTCCGAGGAATACCTCCATAAATGCGACCTTTACCGGCTATTACCGTGGCGCAACAACGGATGAATTTTTCATCCAGACCGACAGGCCCCTCAACCCCAATAACAGCGGCGGCCCCCTGATAGACGAGGATGGCTACGTTCGGGGTATCAATATTAAAACGGCGTATCAGCTGGAAGGAGCCGGGCTGGCTATTCCCATTGAAACAGCTGTCCGCGAGTTTAACCTGTAGAGCTGCTTGTGTGCATCGGGTTACCTGTCAACTGAACTGCTGCTGGGTTCTGCTGATAATCTCTTCCTGGTGCTCCTTGTCGAGATCTACAAAATAATCGCTGTAACCGGCTACCCGGACAAGCAGGTTGCGGTAATCGTCCGGCGCATCCTGCGCCTTGCGCAACGTTTTTGTGTCCACGATGTTGAACTGGATATGATGCCCGCCCAGGTTGAAATAAGTCCTGACCAGATTGCCAAGCTTGTCGAGATCTTTCTGCGTTGCCAGCACACTGGGGAGAAATCTCTGGTTAAGCAGGGTTCCACCCGATTTGATCTGGTCCATCTTGCTCAGGGATTTAACCACTGCGGTCGGGCCGTTGCGGTCCGCCCCGTGAGACGGCGAGGTACCATCTGATTGCGGCAGGTGAGCATGACGGCCGTTTGGCGTTGCGCCAAGCATTTTACCGAAATAGACATGGCAGGTTGTGGAAAGCATGTTGAGATGATAGACGCTGCCTTTGGTGTTGCGCCGTCCGTCTATCGCCGCAAAGAGGCTTTCATAGACCCGCTTCATCAGCATATCGGCCCGATCGTCATCGTTGCCGAAAAACGGGGTTTTGTTCCAGAGCGCGAGCCGCAGCGGCTCATGCCCCTGGAAGTTGCCGGCAAGTGCTGCCAGTAACTGCTCCCAGCTGACACTGTGCTCTTCATACACATGGGTGTTGATTGCCGAAAGACTGTCTGTAATCGTGCCGATACCGCAACACTGGATATAGTTCGTGTTGTATCGAGGGCCACCGTCGTAATAGTCACGCCCATTTTCAATGCAGTCCCTGATTACCACCGACAGAAACGGTGCCGGTGAGTACTTGGCATACATACGCTCGATATAGTTGTTCACCTTCACTTTCAGATCAACCACGTAATTCAACTGCCGGGTAAAGGCCTCATACAACTGGTCAAACGTTGCAAATGATCGGGGGTCGCCGGTTGTCAGGCCGACCCTGGTACCCGTCAGCGGATCGACTCCGTTGTTGAGCGTGACCTCAAGGATTTTCGGCACATTCAGGTAGCCCGTCAGGATGTAGGCCTCTTTACCGAACGCACCGGTCTCGATGCAGCCGCTGGTTCCACCCTCGCGTGCGTCTTCCACGGATTTGCCGACCCTGATCTGTTCCATGGTCACAGCATCGGAGTTGAATACCGACGGATAACCGTACCCTTTTCTGATAACGGACAGGGCTGCTTTCAGGAAACGGTCGGGAGTCTTGTTGCTGATATGCACACTTGGCTGAGGTTGCAGGAGATGGAGTTCATCAGCAACTTCCAGGGCGATATAGGACACCTCGCTGGTGGCATCATGGCCGCTTTTGTCGACACCGCCGAGATTTATCTGGGTAAAGTCGTTGTATGTACCTGACTCTTTTGCAGTAACCCCGACTTTAGGGGGTGCCGGGTGATTATTCACTTTAATAAACAGACAGCCAAGCAGTTCCTTGGCCGACTCCCTGCTCAGATTGCCGGCGGCGATTCCCTGATCATAAAACCGTTTCAGGTGCTGATCGAGATGACCCGGCGTCATTGCATCCCAGCCATTGAGCTCGGTAATGGTGCCCAGGTGCACAAACCAGTACATCTGCAGGGCTTCGTGAAACGTTCGAGGGGCTTCAGCTGGAACCCTGTTGCACACTTCAGCAATGTTCAACAGTTCTGCGGAGCGGGTTTCATCCTCGATCATCTCAGCCATTTCCGCGGCCAGCCGGGCATGCCGCCCGGCGAAAATGATCACCGCATCACAGCTGATCGACATGGCCGTCAACTGCTCGAAACGATCTGCCGCCTGCGGATCATTGTGATAATCAAGCCGATCGATACGCGTTTTGATCTGCTTTTTGTAATCATTCATCCCGCAGCTGTATATGGCTCCGTCAAGGGCGGTATGCCCGGGTGCCCGCTGTTCCATGAATTCGGTAAAAAGTCCCGATGTGTAAGCCGCCTGCCATTCCTGAGGGACCTGTTCGAAAATCCGTTCCCGCATTGAACGCCCCTGCCAGTAGGGGATAACAATTTCCTCGTATTTCATGATATCTTCTTCAGCCACCCGGTAACTGGCCATCGAACGGCTGTTCAAAATCCTCAGGTCTTCGGCGGAGTGACAGGTCAACTCGGGAAACGTCGGAACAACCCGGGGAGCAGGTCCACGCTCACCGACAATCAGCTCATCATCACCAATATAGATCGCCTTCCGTTCACAGAGATATTTAAAAAACAATGCCCTGAGAACAGGAATGGAATACTTCCCGTAATGCTGCTTGTAAAACTCGGTTTCAAGCAGTGCCCGCTCAATGGACAGACCCGGTTTTGTTGAAAAACTCTGTTCTCTCAACCGTTCAATTCTGCTGTTCATATCATCCTCCGACAACCGCCTCCAGCCCCTGCCGCTCAATAAGTGTCACTACCTGCTCAAGTGAGCTGTCAGTCGGCTCGGCAATATCATTACCCGGGTAAACACTCTTCAGTTTTCTGTATTTCGCTTCTGCTGCCCGGTGGTAGGGGAGTACATCAACACAACGGACCACATCCAGACTTTTAATGAACCTGATTGTTGCCGCAATATTACTTAAAGAATCGTTGACCCCCGGGATAAGGGGCAGCCGAATCCTCAGATCACAGCCGGAACCGGCAAGCAACCGTATATTTTCAAGAATGCGCTCGTTACCGACACCGGTATATTCCTTGTGCACACTGCTGTCCATGTGTTTTATGTCACAAAGCATCAGATCGGTGACCGCCAGCGCGGCACGCAGACGTTCACCTGACACATATGCCGAGGTATCTACAGTCCGGTGAATCGACAGCTCCCCGCAGGCCGCAAGCAGGGCCATCAGAAACTCCGGCTGGTCAAACGGCTCGCCCCCGGAGAAGGTAACCCCGCCGCCGGACTGATCATAAAAGGGCAGGTCTTTACTGATCTCACTGATCACCTCATCAACCGTAACCTGCCGGCCTGTCTGCTCGTGCACCAGGGCTGGACATCGCTGTACGCATTCTCCGCAGTTGTCACACCTGTTTACATCGCGTTCAATCCCCGTGCTACCCATGGACAGCGCCTGCTGCGGACAGTGAACGATACATTCGCCGCAACCGATACACCTGTCCACTGAGGAGACGGTCTGCAATTGTCTGGAAATCCCCTCAGGATTGTGACACCAGCGGCAGTGCAACGGACAACCCTTGAAAAACACCGTGGTTCTGAGGTTCGGTCCGTCATGAAGAGAAAACCGCTTTATTGCAAATATCTTCCCACGAACAGTCATCAGCTATTTATAACATTAAATATCATTATTATAAAGATCGCAATTGCCTGTATACCAAAGAATACACTCTTTTAGTATTTAAATTCCGTAACGCGGTCAGGGCAGTGAGTCTGCCACAACCAGCCCGGAGCAATTAACGGCGAGGAGGTACCATTTCCCACAGCAGGCAGAGATGCAGGTCAAAGATATCGCTTCTCCGGGGCTTGATGGCAAACACTTCGGTTTTCACCAGTGCGGGATCATATCGGGCCACCAGTTCCTGAAGCTCCGCTGCCTGATCATTGTTCAGGCGCTGAATCTGCTCCTGTATTTCAGCAACTGCCGCCTCGGCGCGCTGCACATCACCTTTTTCCTTCGCCACCTGCCCCGCTTTACGAAAACCGCTTGCCGTTCTGGTAATCGTCGTAGAGGACAGCGCTTTCCTCCCGAAAAAGGCTCCCAGCACCGCCGTACCGATAGACAGCATGGTATCGGTCGTTTTGGCAGTGACATCACCTTTTTCTTTTTCTATTTTAAGCAGGGCGCTATCAAGTTTTCTCTCGAGCTGCTGTCTTTTTTTATTGAACGTTTCGAGCAGTTTTTCAGCAGCAGTTTCTTTTTCCTCACGCTGGTGATCGGCAACACGGACCAGGAAATCGGCTTCAGATTCCCCTGGTCCGGACTCGATCTTGAGATCCGGAGCCCTGATGAGCTCAAGACGTTCACTCTGGTAAAGAAAATCTGAAAATTCCTTTTCAAGTGAAGCCAGGGTCTTAAATGAAGAAAACATCTCCGGCAATTCATAAAAGGAACTGCGTTCGGGAGCGGAAGTTGGACACTCATCAATATCGAACTCCAGCGGTTCGGCCTCTTTCCAGTCGCCACTGCTGAAAAAACGATCAAGATAGAGTTTCAGCCGGTAATGCCGGAGTTCGTCGATATTGCGGCTGCTGTTATAAAACCTGACTGTTGCAGAGCCTGCCAGCCAGGGTTCAAAAACCATTTCGTCGGCAAGCATCGGGGGCATGAAATAGCGCTGCTCCACACCTTCATTGAGAATAACAGGGTGTTCACTCACCCCATCAGCAGCCCCTGGCTTCTCTGCTTGCCCGAGTGCCGGTGCAGCAGTCACCGGAACCTGACGTCCAGCCATCAGTGTGCCGATTTCCTGAAGACTGATCGGTCCTTTCAGGTACGACATTACCCAGCGCGTTTCAAACATGAGCGGCTCATCAAGATGCGCAGAGGTGAGCAGGAACTGGCGTCCTTTCATGTCGGAGAGCAGCTGTTTCACTGTCGTCCTGTCCAGCACCCCGTCACTGGCGCCAACGATGCCGTCAAGAACGCGGTTCTGGTCCTGGCTCGTCTGCAGCCGCCCGACAAACCAGGTTCCGATATTTGAAAGACCTTTATAATCCAGGTCAACCGGATTCTGGGTCGACAACACAACGCCGACACCGAAAGCGCGTGCCTGCTTGAGCAGCAGCAGCATCGGTTTTTTTGACGGCGGATTCGCGCTTGGCGGAAAATAACCAAAAATCTCATCCATATAGAGGAGCGCTTTCAACGATGACGTACCCTGCTGACGCCGCATCCAGCCAATAAAGGCGTTCAACAGCAACGTCACAAAAAACATGCGCTCGGTCTCGCTGAGATGGGCGATGGAAAAAATTGATGTCCTCGGCCTGCCATCATCTCCGTAGAGCATGCGCTGGATATCGAGCGGTTCCCCGGTCATCCAGGCAGCAAAGGACGGACTGGCGATGACATTGTTGAGCAGCATCGCAAACTTCATGCGTTCGGGCTGGGGGAAGAACTGGGACAGGCCAAAGACACCAACCTTCTCAAAGGGCGGATTGACAATCGCACCGATCAGTGACTCAAGGGTTAGATCCTCCCCTTTCCTCCAGTAATGGATAAGCAGTGACGACACCAGGATATGCTCTCTGCTGGTAAGCGGGTCATCGTCAATATCGACAAGTGAAAGAAGACTCGTTGCCGCTGAACCGACAAGAGCATTAAACGTGTCATGATCTGCAATAACATCTGCACCAGGAGCATTGAAACCCGAGAGAATTGAAACCCCGACCCCGCTGCCACTCCCGGGTGTATACACCGTTGCTCGGGCTTTCTCGGACAATGTCCGTAATCGATCCCCCCCCTGTCCCCAGGAGAGCAGGCCGTTTCGCCAGGTTTCGGCCGTTTCGCGGGCAAGCTGTTCAACCGTCAGATTCTTTCTGGAAGCTTCACGAGCATCAACCCACGGAGCGAAATCCTCAGGTTTTAAATCGGGAAAGGTGAGCAGAAGATTCGCCATATCCCCTTTGGGGTCGATGATAATTGAGGGGATATCATCCATGATCGCCTCCTCAATGACACCGATACCAAGGCCGGTCTTACCGCTGCCGGTCATTCCGATAATAACCCCGTGGGTTGTCAGGTTTTTGCTCTTGTACAATAACGGTACAGCCGAGGACTGCTCACCGGCAATATCCAGTTCCCTGCCAAGGTACAGCAACCCAAGTTTCTCGTAGTGACTGCGCTCTTCCATCTCTCACCTCGTCTCCCACAATTTTAGATGTAATCAATCCGTTCAGGCTGATTCGTTGCTGTTGTAATGGTATGCTCCCTACTTCTTTATACGTTCCTGTCGACGTCAACAAGTACTTTGCGCATTTCCCGTCATCAACCGGTGATATGGGAGCCGGGCCTGCAGACCTGAGAAAAGGCAATCTTTATTTTGCCCCGTCCGCACTTTGTGGTTATAGTTCCCTGAGTTCATTGTAAGCAACCGGATTATTCAACGAATAAGAGTAGATAAGAGTAATGTAAAGCCTGGGTCATCAATTTAATTCAGACAGTTCTTTCTGATTGTGAAACCACATCCTGACAGCTTTGTAAAAAGGCAGGCCCTGAGCAGAAGAAAACTCCTGTTGATCGGCGGACTTGCAGGTGGACTCGGAATCGCCTACTATTATGGATTCATGCCCGGGTCCGAGGTACAGACTATAAAGCATACCCAGCTGCTGATGGGTACTATTGTCAACATACGTGTCTGCTCTGAGGACGAAAAAGCTGCCAGAAATGCAATTGACGGCTGTATCGCGCGAATGAAAGAACTCTCAGACATGATGAGCACCTACGTGCCTGAAAGCCCTCTATCCCGGTTGAACCGTGACGGCGTACTTGAGAACCCGCCCCGGGAACTCGTTGAGGTATTTTTGATGTCGAGCCAACTCAGCAAAATGACCGACGGTGCCTTCGATCCAACGGTGCTGCCGCTGCTCGGCCGCTACAGGCAGGTTAAAGAAACAGGAATACTCCCACCGCAAGCAGAGATAGACGAACTCCTGCAACTGGTCGATTACAACCACATCGTCATTGAGCAGAACAATACCATCAGATTTACACGCCCGGGCACCATGGTAACGCTTGACGGTATAGCCAAGGGTTATATCGTCGACCGCGGCATCGATGTCCTTCAGGAAAACGGCTTTGCAAATGCATACATTGAAGCAGGTGGAGATCTGATGACTATCGGCACCCGCCAGGATGGGACTCCCTGGAGAATAGGAATCAGGAATCCGCGAAGTGATGACTTGAAGAAGATGGAGACGATAAGGCTGAGTAACCGGGCTATCGCCACCTCCGGGGATTACCTGCAATATTTTACCGATGACAAAAAAACCCATCACATCATCAGCCCGTTCACCGGGTTTTCACCCGTTGAAACCGCCAGCAGCTCGATAATCGCTCCGACTGTCGCCCAGGCTGATGGTCTTGCCACTGCGACAATGGTGCTCGGCCCTCGTGCTGCTGTGGAACTGGTGGAAACCATACCCGACTGTGAAGGTTATTTTTTTGATAAAGAACTCAACAAATTCAAGACAACAGGTTTTTTCAGCTGAAATGACGCATATCACTATTCAAAAAGGACTGGATATCCCGATCAGCGGGCGCCCGGTGCATACTGTAACCAGCAGCAAACCACTCAGTCACGTGGCACTCATCGGTGATGATTATCCCGGCATGAAACCGACGATGCTCGTTCAGGTTGGCGATCGCGTGCAGTGCGGCCAGCCGCTCTTCACCGACAAGAAGAATGAAGGGGTCATTTTCACCGCCCCTGCCGGTGGCGAAATCACGGCACTGAACCGGGGGGCAAAACGGAAATTTGAATCGCTGGTCATTCGCCTTGAAGATGGCGAGCCGCTTTCTTTTTGTGCGCCGGAACGTGGCATCGACGCGTTTTCTGCTGAGGATCTTCGTTCACTTCTCGTCAAATCCGGGCTCTGGTGTGCGCTTCGGACCAGGCCGTACGGCAAGATTCCGGCTATTGACAGCCGGCCGTCGTCTCTTTTCGTCACGGCACTGGACACCGCACCGCTGGCACCGGATATGGAAGGAATTATCGAACTGGGCAAAGATGATTTCCTGGCAGGACTCAAACTCCTGAAAAAATGCATCAATACCCCTGTTTATCTGTGTCAGGCGAATAACCAGAAAGCCATAACGGGACCTGTCGACGGTATCGAGCAGATCGAATTCTCAGGACCTCACCCGGCCGGCCTGCCGTCAACCCATATTCACTTTATCGATCCTGTCCATGAAAAAAAGCGTGTCTGGCATATCGGGGCGCAGGACGTGATCAGTTACGGGGCGCTTCTCAGGACCGGACAGCTCTACAGCGAGCGGATCATTTCCCTGGCCGGTCCCGCTGCTGCCCAGCCGCGCCATGTCAGGACTCGACTGGGGGCCTCTATCAGTGAGCTCTGCCGGGGTGAGACCGACGGAGACAACGTGCGGCTGCTCTCTGGTTCACCTCTTGACGGCAGGCAGGCTTCGGGTTTTCACGGGTTCCTCGGCCGCTATCACCAGCAGGTAAGCTGTCTGCCCGAAGGAACCGGGAGACAGTTCTTCGGCTGGCTGCGACCGGGAAATGAACGCTTTTCAATAACCAGGGCATTTCTCTCGGCATTTACCCGGCCGGATGCACTGCCCCTTGATACAGCCGTCTGGGGAGGGGACCGGGCAATTTTCCCCCTGGGAACATACGAAAAAGTGATGCCGGTCGATACCGTCCCCACCTATCTGTTAAAGAGCCTGGCATCCGGCAACAGCGAAAAAGCCAAAGAGCTCGGCTGCCTTGAGTTTATCGAGGAGGATCTGGCTCTCTGTTCTTACGTGTGCCCCGGGAAAAACAACTTCGGACCGATGCTGCGCCGGACGCTGACAACAATCGAAAATGAAGGGTAACCTTACAGCAAACAGACTATGAAATTTCTCAACAAACTGTTTCTTGACCTCAAACCATTGTTTGATAGAGGTGGCCGCTTTGAACAGTACTATCCGCTCTATGAAGCGACGGATTCATTCCTGTTCTCGACCACCAAATCAACACAGCAGGCGCCGCACATCAGGGATGCAATTGACTTGAAGCGGATCATGATCACCGTCATCATCGCCCTGATTCCCTGTACCCTGATGGCCCTCTGGAATACCGGCTACCAGGCCAACATTGCACTTGCAGCCGCCGGGACACTGCCCGACGGCTGGCGTGGTGCAGTGATGACAGCCGTCGGGGTAGACCCGGGTTCTCTTGTTTCCAACATCATCCATGGGGGACTCTACTTTCTGCCCATATACATCGTTGTCGTTTTGGTTGGTTCCGTCTGGGAACTGATCTTCAACCTCATCCGCGGCCACGAATTTTCAGAAGCCTTTCTGGTCACAAGCCTTCTTCTGCCGTTGACCCTGCCCCCGACAATCCCGCTCTGGCAGGTTGCAATCGGCACGAGTTTTGGCGTGGTTTTTGCCAAGGAAGTGTTCGGGGGAGTCGGCAGGAATTTCATTAACCCGGCACTCGCCTGCCGGGCATTCATCTATTTTGCCTATCCCGCCCAGATGACCGGCGATAAAATCTGGACGGCAGTCGACGGTGTCAGCAGTGCGACGCCCCTGGGAGCACTTGCCGCAGCACCGGCCGGCAATCCGCTGGATGCCCTTGACATAACCTGGTTCCAGGCATTTATCGGCACGATACCCGGCTCAATGGGAGAAACCTCGGTGCTTGCCTGTCTGTTGGGAGCCGCATTGCTGCTGGTCACCGGAATCGGCTCATGGCGGATCATGCTGTCGATGCTGATCGGTGCGGTAATAACCGTTTTCGCTTTTCAACTGCTGGCTGATGCGTCCAACCCGCTCTACTCGGTACCCGTTCACTGGCACCTGGTGCTTGGCGGTTTTGCCTTTGGCCTTGTTTTCATGGCCACGGATCCGGTGTCGGCGGCACAGACACCTACCGGACAGTGGTTCTACGGTATCCTGATCGGTTTTCTGACAATTCTGATCAGGATTGCCAATCCCGCCTATCCTGAAGGGGTTATGCTTGCCATACTGATGGGCAACGTTTTTGCTCCACTTTTCGACTACTTCGTCATTAGAGCAAACGTCAAAAGGAGGATGCTCAGACATGGCTGACGAACACCCGCTCAAACCGTTCTACTCGGTTCTGGTCCTCGCCTTTGGCTGCTCCTTGCTGGTGGCCTTTGCAGCCGTCGGCCTCAGGCCGCTGCAGGACGCCAACAGACAGCTCGACCAGAAAAAAAATATTCTCAGGGCTGCAGGAATCTACAATTCAACTGAGTCGATAGCTGAACAGTTCAGTGCCGTGGAATCGAAAATTGTTGATCTCCAGAGCGGCGAGTATGTCCCTGATGAAAAAGTCGACCCGGAAAACTACGACCAGCTAGAGGCGGCACTCTCCGATGAGTCCGGGAGATTGCTCGAACGAACCGATGACCCGGCAGGTGTCCGTCGGCTGGAAAACTATTCACGCGTCTACCTGGTGCGTGAGAACGGCACGATCTCCCAGGTCGTTGTACCGGTCAGGGGCAAAGGGCTCTGGTCTACCATGTACGCCTACGTTGCCGTCGCCGATGATCTCAACACAATCACCGGAATATCCTTTTACGAACACGGTGAAACCGCCGGTCTGGGCGGGGAAGTGGCAAATCCTCGCTGGCAAGCGGGCTGGCAACAGAAAAAACTGTATGGACCGGGCGGAGACGTGGCACTTGATCTTGTCAAGAGCGGCAGTCAGGGCACCCCCGAGGACTCAGCCTACCAGGTCGACGGCTTGTCCGGTGCCACGCTGACCTCAAAAGGGGTTGAAAACCTGATCCACTTCTGGTTCGGGGAAAATGGCTTCAAGCCATACTTCAAAAGAATCAGGGAGCAAGGGGGATTCAATGGCTGAAACAAATAAAGAATTGCTGGTTCGCTCCGTATTCAGGAGAAACCCGATTGCCCTGCTCGTGCTCGGCATCTGTTCTGCGCTGGCGGTAACCGGACAGATGTCCACCGCCTTCGTGATGTCGATCTGTGTAACGGTGGTCACCGCATTTTCCAGTCTGACCATCAGCATCGTCCGCTACCAGATACCCAATACCGTCAGGATCGGTCTGCAGATCATGGTCATCGCCACCCTCGTCATCATTGTTGACCAGGTTCTCAAGGCCTTCTTTTTCGAGCTTTCCAAGCAGCTCTCCATCTTTGTCGGGCTGATCATTACGAACTGTATCGTCATGGGGCGGGCCGAGGGATTCGCGATGTCCAACCCGCCGATTGCAAGCTTCATGGATGGAATCGGCAACGGCCTCGGCTACGGGTTTATCCTGATGACGGTCGCCTTTTTCCGGGAACTGCTCGGTTCAGGGTCACTGTTTGGTTTTGAGATTCTCAAACTTGTCACCAACGGCGGCTGGTATATCCCGAACGGCATGCTGGTCCTGCCGGCAAGCGCCTTCTTTCTCATAGCCCTGATTATCTGGGTGCTGCGGGCTGTTGACCCGGAACAGCAGGAGAAAAACTGATGCATTATCTCGATATCATCTTCCGGGCGATCTTTATTGAGAATCTGCCGCTGAGCTTCTTTCTCGGCATGTGCACCTTCCTGGCTATTTCCAAACAGGTAAAGGCCGCCATAGGACTTGGCCTCGCGGTCCTCGTTCTCACCGCCATCACGATACCGATCAACAACGTCATCCTCACCATGCTGCTTGAAAAAGGTGCCCTCGGCTGGCTCGGACTGGAAGGCCTGGACCTGACATTTCTCGGACTGTTGATCTATATCGCGACGATTGCAGCAGTTGTACAGATTCTTGAAATGGTCCTCGATCGTTTCGTCCCCGCTCTCTACAATACGCTCGGGATTTTCCTGCCGCTGCTGACGGTAAACTGTGCAATCCTTGGCGGTACCCTGTTCATGGTTGAACGGGATTATACCTTTCTTGAAAGCGCCGCCTACGGCGTCGGTGCCGGAGCCGGATTCTTCCTGGCAGTCGTCGCCCTTGCCGGGATACGTGAAAAATGTGAATACTCAGACCCACCCGGTGCGCTCAAGGGACTGGGGCTCACCTTTATTACTGCCGGACTGATGGCCATGGCCTTCATGTCACTGGCAGGAATGAACCTGTGATTAAAACCATGTTGATCAAATCATTATCATTGCAATCGATTCGGAGCTGAACGGATGAATGAAATTATCGTGGGAGTCACCATTTTTCTCATTATCCAGTTCATTCTTGTTTCACTGATCGTTGCCGCCAAGCGAACGCTTCTGCCCAGCGGCGATATTTCCATTGTGGTCAACGACTCAAAAGAACTGGTGACCGAGCCGGGCGGCAAACTGCTCACCTCACTGGCCGATCAGGGGATATTTCTCTCCTCCGCCTGCGGCGGCGGGGGAAGCTGTGCCCAATGCCGCTGCATCGTCAGCGAAGGCGGCGGTTCACTCCTGCCCACTGAAGAATCAGCTATATCAAGGAAGGAGGCCCGGCAGGGATTTCGGCTTGCCTGCCAGGTTCCGGTAAAGCGAGACCTGAAGATCGTCGTACCGCCGGAGATGCTCGAGACCAGAAAATGGAATTGCATCGTTGAATCAAATGAAAATGTCGCCACCTTCATCAAGGAACTGGTCCTCAAGGTTCCTGAGGGGGATCATGTTGATTTCAAGGCAGGTGGCTATATACAGATCGAGGTGCCACCACATGTTCTTGAATACAAGAATTTTGAAATCGATGAACGCTTTCTCGCCGACTGGACAAAATTCAAGATGTTCCAGTACAAATCGCATGTCCACACCCCGGTTACGCGTGCCTACTCCATGGCCAATTACCCGGAAGAATCGGGAATCATTAAACTGAACGTGCGGATAGCAAGCCCTCCTCCTGGCCAGCCGGCCACACCGCCCGGCCAGGTATCAAGCTATATTTTTAACCTCAAAGCCGGAGATGAAGTCACCATATCCGGTCCGTTCGGGGAATTTTATCTGGAAGAGGGGAACGAAGAGCTGGTCTTTATCGGCGGCGGGGCCGGAATGGCGCCGATGCGCAGCCACATATTCGATCTTTTCAAGCGAATCAAAACTGATCGTAAGGTTTCATTCTGGTATGGCGGCCGCTCGATGAAGGAGGTCTTCTATCAGGAAGAATTCGAAAAAATGGCAGAAACCCATGATAACTTCACCTTCCACCTTGCCCTCTCGGAACCGCTTCCTGAGGACAACTGGCAGGGGGACACCGGTTTCATTCACCAGGTACTTTACGACAACTACCTGAAAGACCACCCGGCACAGGAAGACCTGCACTACTATATCTGCGGTCCGCCGATGATGCTGCAATCAGTACTTGAAATGCTAGACAACCTTGGCGTCGAAGAGGAGAATATCCATTTCGACGATTTCGGAGGGTAACCACCGTGCTGGAATTACTGACCACCCTTCTCGCGACAATACCCCTTTTTATCGGGGCGGCGCTCGTCATCAACGTCTGCCGAAAGCGCGCCGCCCGAACCCGCCACCCGCTCACCGGCATGTGCGCTAAGAGCGGTGATACCATGTGCTGCAGCTGCAGCTCGGCACTGCAGGACAAGAACAAAATTGCAGACTGTCGCTGACGGCAATTCCGGCACTTCACTCCGGCGCTATTTTGCCCAGAGCAGATAGGCCTTGATAAACGAGTCAAGGTTGCCGTCTAAAACCGCATTAACGTTGCCCATCTCGTATTCGGTCCGGTGGTCCTTGATCATCTGGTATGGCTGCAGGACATAGGAACGTATCTGGCTCCCCCAGCCGATCTCTTTTTTCTCGCCGCCGAGTCCCTGCTGTTCCTCCATCTTGCGCTGCTCTTCACGCTCGTAGAGTTGCGCCGTCAGCATCTTCATTGCCATGTCCTTGTTGCGATGCTGCGACCGCTCGTTCTGGCACTGCACGACGATACCTGTCGGCAGGTGGGTGATGCGGATGGCGGAATCGGTCTTGTTAACATGCTGCCCTCCCGCACCACTTGCCCGATAGGTATCGATCCGCAGGTCCTTCTCGGCGATATCGACGTTCACGGTGTCGTCGAGCTCAGGCATGACCATTACCGAAGCAAAAGAGGTGTGCCTCCGGCCGCTGGCGTCAAACGGAGAAATTCTCACCAGCCGGTGAATACCCAGTTCCGAACGCAGATACCCGTAGGCATGCTTGCCTTTGAAAAAGATCGATACGGATTTTACCCCCGCCTCATCACCAGGAAGGTAGTCGAGGATATTTGTCTTTATCCCTTTGTTTTCAGCCCAGCGAAGATACATCCTCAGGAGGATGTCAACCCAGTCCTGGGCTTCGGTCCCGCCGGCTCCGGCATGAATTGAGATGATTGCGTTGGAGGAATCATGTTCGCCGCCGAACATGCACTCGAGCTCGGTTATCCCGATATCTTTTTCAATTGCCTGAAGGTTCTCGGCCACTTCCTGCTCGGCATCATGATCCTTTTCCTCTACCGCCATTTCAAGCAGCAGCTCAGCCTCTTCGATTGCCGACCAGGTGCCTTCCCAGCTGTTGATAATTTCCTGAATCTGCCCGAGCTGCTTCTGGGTCTTCTGGGCACGCTCAGCATCTTCCCAGAAATCCGGGGCAAGGGTCTGGCGTTCGAGCTGTTCGAGCTGATCTTTTTTGCGGGCTAAGTCAAAGATGCTCCTTCAAAGCCTGCATGCGGCGTTTCATATCGTTAAGTTTCTGAAACGATACTGCTGATCCTGTTTCCTGTGCCATAATATCACTCTTCTTTGATGGCGTCGTAAAAACTCTTCATCTGCTTCGTTGTTTCAATTTTTCTATCATCACGACGTACCTGAGTACGCCGAAATAATAGAAAAATTTTACGCCTCGCATATGAAGCTTTTTACTTAGCCATCACAAAATTTGACTTTTTACGACGCCATCATTTTTAAACGATGGCCTTCATCTAAACCATGCGTCTCTATACCATTTTTTTCGCCGTTGATCCATAACGTGAGCACCAATACAGAGCAAAAAACCAACTGCTGCACAGACCGGTGCAAACAGGAACCCCCTGCTCACATAATGGGTTTTCCCCGCCATCAGCGGGACGCTTACGGTCTCGGCCCAGGTGACAAAAAGCTCTGAGCGGCTCTGGACACGCCCAAGCGGATCAATTATCCCCGAGATACCGGTATTGGCCGACCTGACCAGGCTGCGCCGGGTCTCGACAGCGCGGAGCACCGTCATCGCCCAGCTCTGATACGGGGCACTTGATTTACCATACCAGGCGTCATTGGTCAAATTGACAAGCAGGTTGGCCCCATTTTCCACCCAGCGGCGGCCAATATCTGCAAAAATCGACTCGTAACAGATCAATACCCCGGCCCTGACCGGTCCGGCCGCAAGCGGTGTGCCGACGATACCGGGAGTAAAGTCGCCGGCGGCCTCTACAAGCGGTGCCAGAAACGGCATGTATTTTTTCAGCGGTACATACTCACCATAGGGTACCAGGTGCGATTTGAAATAGGAATCACCCGGCACCCCCAAGCCTGAAAACATGAACGCCCCGTTGTAATAAGAAAACAACCGTTTTTCCCAGTCAACGACTTCATACCATGGGGCCCCGGTGAGCAGGGTAACTGCTGACTGTCTCAGAAAACTGCTGATCGGCCTGAGCAATTCATTTCCCCGCGGGTAGAAAGGAAGCGCTGTTTCCGGCCAGACAAGCAGGTCAGGCTTTTTTTCCCCGGCCACCAGTGAACCGCTGAGCTCAAGATATGACTCGACCGTTTTCAGCCGCTCCTCCGGAGACCATTTCTTCACCTGCTCAATGTTGCCCTGGACAATGCCGATTTGGGCCGCTGCTGCATTGTCAACCCGCTGTGCCACCTCTGTCCAGCGGCTGCGGGAATACAGCAATCCGCCGCTCAACAGGATCACGAGAACTCCTGCTGAAATGATTTTTTGAAGTCCGCTGAAACGACGACCCACAGAGATATAGATGACAAGATTTACCAGGACAATCATGAACGTCAGGACATGATGCCCGAACAGGTCTGCTGTCTGCAGCGCTTCCGGCACTGACCACAGGCCATAGCCGAAATCCATCCAGGGAAAGCCGCCGAGGAACCAGGACCTCAGCCAGTCAAGCCCCACCCAGGCGGCAGGAACACCAACCAGGCTCAGAGGTACCGGCATGGTATCCTTGAAACGGCTGAAACAGAAGGAAAACAGCCCCAGGTACACGCTCATGTAGCAAACGAGCAGCAACAGGGCGAGTACCGAGACAATAAACGGCAGCCCCCCAAAGGTGGTGAGTACCGAGACAATCCAATACAGCTGCAGGCTGTACAAAACAACTCCTGCCAGCCATCCGCGCAGAAAGGCCGCTTTTCCGTCCCCGGCTTCCGAAAGCCACAAGAACAGCGGCAGCAGGCAGATGAACAGCAATGGCCAGAAGGCGAAGTTGCCGGGCAGAGCACACCAGGCGGCGAGTGGAAAAATAACAACTCCCTTGAACCAGCGGACGTCCCGGACAATCGTCATCAGCCGGATTCCTGAGTCTTCGGGCAAACAACTTTGACTTTCTTGATGCGTCTTCTTCCGGCAAGATGAACAATCAATTTGATATCGCCGATCATGATCGAATCACCTTCGCGGGCAAGACGGCCAAGAGAATGAATAATCAAGCCTCCGATTGATTCATACGGACCCTCCGGCAGTTTGATCCTGAGCCGCTCCTCGACATCTTCTATGTCGACCTTGGCGCGCACCAGCGACGTACAATCATCGATTTTTTCAAAATCATCATCTTCGACATCATATTCATCATCAATCTCACCGACAATTTCTTCAAGGATATCCTCCAGGGTGATCAAGCCCCGAACAGCACCGAACTCATCGATGACGATTGCCATGTGCGTCTTGTTTTTCTGGAACTGTCTGAGCAGTTCCCCTATCGGTTTAGCCTCTGGAACAAAATCGGCACTGTTGAGGTATGATTCCAGATTACCGTCATATTCGTTGCCACGCGCACAGATCCGCAACAAATCCTTGGTATGGAGAATACCGATGATCCTGTCTGAATTGTCCCTGAAAATCGGCAGGCGGGTAAACCCCTCATCAATGGCAGTTTCTATAATATCCGGAATCGGCGTGGATACTTCCGAGCTGATTATTTCCGCCGCCGGGGTCATTATCTCAGCCGCCATGGTGTCACGGAAATCAAATATGGAATTGATCATCCGCTCTTCGAGGCTGGTAATCAGTCCCTGCTCTTCACCTTCTTCGAGCAGCTCCTGAATTTCATGCTCCAGGGCTTCCGTAGTTTCAGGGGGCCTGCCAAAAGGGAAGAAATCTCTGATCCGTCTGAGGATCGAAGGCTGCCCTCCGTTGGTCGACGGGGGCACATCATCATTGTCACTGCTCATATGTGTCTGTGTTTTTATCCAATATAAAAGGGCGGGACCCGAAGAAGGAGCAATCAACAGCAAAAGATCGCCCTGTTCCCAATGAAGAATTTCTAGGGATAATTGCACTGAAAGTCAAGGAGAAAGGCACGTAATTCGAAGACAAACGATTACAAAATACCCGTATCCGGTTGCTGAAGGGATGATTTCCCTTTGATTTATTCATGCTCCTTACTATATTAGGAAGGTTACTCTGAAAAGAGATTTTCGAGCTGATCGGACACTCCATGCAGTGCCCATGCTCATTATAATAAGCATATCGTAAGAGGATTAGTGTGGAAGGAAAGGTACTGATCGCCAATCGAGGTGAAATCGCCATACGTATCATGAACGCCTGCAGCGATCTGGGCCTTGATTATGTTGTCGTGTATACTGATGCAGACAAGGATTCAGAACATGTCAAGCGCAACCGCACAGAAGGAAGCGATCAGAATGCCTGGCGGATAACCAGTTATACCGAACCAAATGATATTTTTGCCGTTGCCGACCATACGTCGTGTACGGCCATTCACCCCGGGTACGGTTTCTTCTCAGAAGATTTCAGGTTTGCACGCCGGGCAACAGCCAGAGACCACAGCCTCACTTTTATTGGCCCAAGCTGGCAGGTCATCAAAGATCTCGGCGACAAAATCAACACCAAGCGGGTGGCCAATCAACTTGGCATCCCGACGATTCCCGGGACAGACGCTCCGATCTACAACGAAATGGAAGCGGAAGAAATTGCCGCAACCCTACTGCAGGACCAGCTCAACAGCAACATCGAAAACCCCTCCATTCTTGTCAAGGCGGCGGCCGGAGGAGGCGGAATGGGAATCGAAGAGGTCACAGAAATAGAACATTTCCGCAGGGTTTACCGCCAGCTCCAGAATTACGCAAAACGGCAGTTCGGCGATGGTGGGGTTCTGATTGAGCAATGTTTGCGGGATTACAACCACCTTGAGGTGCAACTGGTCTGCTCCACCTACAACGAGCGGGTTCATTTCAGCTCCAGGAACTGCACCATACAGTCTACCGGCAGACAGAAACGGGTTGAAGCAGCACCGGGATTTCACCATTCATGTTTCGACTACGACTTTGATGAAGAATCGGTCCTGGAACAGATTGTCAATTATTCATTGAAGCTTGCAGAACACGTCAACTATGACAATGTCGGTACCTGGGAGTGGATCGTCTCGCGCAGCGGCCAGCCCTACCTTCTTGAGGTAAATACCCGTATTCAGGTTGAAAACGATATATCTGCACGAATCAGCTACCTTGACAACAAACATCCAAATCTGATACGTGAACAGATCAGGCTGGCACTGGGCGAACGGCTTGGCTACCGGCAAAAAGACATTGCCTTCAAGGGTGCGGCAATAGAGCTGCGCATTGTTGCCGAAGATACCAGAAGAGGCTTTTTACCGTGGATCGGAACAATCACCGATTTCTCGTTTCCCGAATATGACTGGTCGGCAGTCTACACGCATGTTCCCTGTGACCGTCCATACACCATACCCAGTGATTTCGACCCCAACCTTGCCCTGGCTCTGGTGTGGGCCGACAGCATGGACGAGGCCAGAGAGCGTGCCGCCCGTTTTCTTGACGAGATCACGATCAGTGGTAAAAATGCAAGCGGTGCCCCGATCACAACCAACCTGGTCTACCTGAAAAACAACCTGGGTCGCCTGCTGGCATTCTGACCCGGGACACTTACTGTATCGTTATGAATGAGCAACTTAAACAGCTCCAGAAAATTGAGGAGCGGATCGATTACCTGATCCAGATAAAGGATTTTTCCAACTGGGGGAATCTTGATGGTTTCAAGGCAAACTGTGAGCAACTGAAGCTGACCATCTACGATTATTCGGAAGAAGAGATCGCCCGGGAAATCCGCAAGCTTCATGATTCGATCAGTTTTCTCGAGGAACGGGCTGAAGAGCAGTTGACACCGATGGAGAAAGTCAGGATCGTACGATCTCTGCAGCGCTTCAGCCTCAAGGATATTCTCGAGAACGTTTACGACGATTATACCGAACTCGGCGGCGAGGAAGATGCCAACATCGACCCGGCAATGGTCTGTGCCAAGGCGACAATCACCAGGAAAGCAAAGAAAAAAACGTACACAGCCTCGGTGATGGTCATCGGCCAGGAATCGGGCCATGGTGAAGAGTTCCGCAATGGCGGTTCCTGCAAGCCGGAAGGCAACGAGAAAGCCCTCAGGTACATGAAAGTTGCCGAAACCGAAGGTATACCGATTCACTTCTACGTTTTTACCCCCGGCTCATATCCCGTTGAAGAATATCCCGGGGCCGCCCAGCAGATAGCCCGAAATATCTATGCCATGACCAAGCTGCGGGTACCGACGGTTTCATTGATCTCTGAAGGCGGGTCCGGCGGAGCCGAAGCCATCGGACTCAGCGATTACCGGATGATGTGCAGCCACGGCTATTATTCAGTAATATCCCCGGAAGGAGCGGCGGCAATCGAAGGCAGGGTTGCGGAAGGCAACAAGGTTCCCCGGGAACTGGTTGAGCTCTGCGCCGACAGGCTGAGGCTTACCGCGCTTGACAACCTCAATCACGGCACGATTGACAAGATCATCCACGAACCCCCGCTCGGCGCACGAAGAGATGATTTCAGCTTCTTCGGACAGATACGCCGGGAAATGATCAGCGCAACTGATCGCGTGGTCCTCTCTTCCAGGAGTTTCCCGTCGATTCGCTCACTTGAAATCGGCCAGAAAAGATCGAAAAAGGAAGATCAGGAATTCGCTGTTGCTGTTTCCTGGGACTTGAGCAGGGAAGAGGCGGTCAGGCTGCTGCGGCTGCGCTCCGAGAAATACCTGAACATGGCAACTCACGGCTATATCGGTCAACCGGAAGCGCGCAGGTCCGTCATGCAGCAGGCACGAATTTACAGTGAACACTTCTACTACACCCTTCGCTATGATATCTTCAAGAACCATAAGCGCCAGGTCCGCAAGGTTCTCGATGACGTTTCCGGGGAAGGCTCGGTAATGCTGAAGCGGCTCAGCAAGCCCTTCAGTGGTGCCATTAAATTTCTGACAGCCCCGCGTCCTGAGAAAAAGGAAGCGAAGCTGATTACCTATAACGGTAACGGCCAGAGCACCGGTCAACGCCAGGACCCCCTGGAATTGACGGATACCTACACCAGTCCACTGGCCAACAGCGACCGTACCGTCAGCTGTCCCAATGCCGATAAACATGGCTGCAGGGATCTCTGGATTCCCGATCTCTATGGCGAATTTGCCGGTGTCTGTGAAACCTGCGGACATCACTTCCCGCTTGAGTATCAGTGGTATCTGGAAAATGTTTTTGATCCGGGGTCCATCCGTTTTTTCAACACCCACCTTGAATCCCAGAATCCGCTGGGCTACACGGGTTTTTCCGAACGTCTGCAGGCGGCAAAGGATAAGACCAGACGTAAAAGCAGCAACATGACCTTTTCGGCCCAGATTGATGGTATAAAGATCGTAACGGCGATCCTCTATTCCGATTTCAGGAATGGTACCGTCGGCTCCACCGAAGGAGAGAAATTTGTACAGGCCTGCAAGCTCGCCCAGCGCCAGAAGCGGCCGCTGCTTGCCTACATTCATTCGACAGGTGGCATCAGAATCCAGGAAGGCACGCTCGGTGTGGTGCAGATGCCCAAATGTACAATGGCAGTCCGGGAATATATCGACTCCGGAGGTCTATATATCGTCGTTTACGACAACAACTCCTATGCCGGACCGGTCGCCTCTTTTCTCGGCTGCTCGCCTTACCAGTTTGCCATTCGCTCGTCCCGAATCGGTTTTGCCGGTCCCCGGGTCATACGCGAGACAACGGGAATTGACATCCCCCCCGACTATCACTCGGCACGAAATGCGCTCAGGCGCGGGCACATCCAGGGCATCTGGGATCGACGGGAATTCAGAAAAAACCTGCACAAAGCCCTGCAGACAATGGGCAGTCCACACCTCTATTATCGCCAGTGAGCTATTGATTGAGCAGGTATTATCCACCATCCCGGAAAAACAACTGCCGGATAACGTGGAAACCCGGCTGGCTGGAAAAGACGCGCGCTGCTTGAGATCAGAAGGTGATAACCTGGTATCCCCTGTCGATATAGTTTTCCAGTGATGGGTGTCCCATCATGTTTCCAGACACATTCAATCCCAGCTTCAGCGCATCTTCCATGCTGCCAAGCTTGGCTGAACAGGCCTTGCAGACGCAATCGATCAGTCCCGCATCCCTGACCTTTGCAAAAAGGTTGCCAAACGGGGCATCGGGTTCAATAAAGGCCGACATCAGCTTGACCGCACCCCCCTCTATCACAACTTTTACGTCGTACCCCTTTTCCATGAAATCTATCGCGTACAGCAGGACATGGGTAAAACACATCATTTCGGGATTGTAGGTCACAAGTGCTACTTTTTTCATTGCTCTGGCTCTCCTTTGATTTACCAAACATCCGGATTACACGGCACAGTCCGGGAAACTATTGTAAACTCGTCTAAAATCAGGTAACTCCAATAGAGTGTAAACAAAATAACCGATGAGCTCAAGACAGTTTCGCTTGAAGGAACAGAGAACTATGGTTTTAACGAATAACGATAGTCGGAAACCTATTACCCCACCCCGAAGCACCTTATTATTCCTGCTGATTCTGTTAACCCTGCCGACAGGATGCAGCTTTGATCAAAAAGAACCGCTGCCGGTAATTGGGACCATCGACGTCCCCTATACCTTTACCAACCAGGACGGTGCCCCTGTTTCTCAAGCACACTTTGCGGGGACGGTATATGTGGCGGATTTCTTCTTCACCAGCTGCCCGACAATCTGCCCGGTGATGAAATCCCAGATGTTGAGGATCTACGAATCTTTTACAGCTCAAGACAACATCCTGCTGCTGTCTCATACCATCGACCCGGAGCACGACACTGTTGAAGTTCTGCACGACTATGCCAAACGACTGGAGATTTCATCAACCCGCTGGCACATGGTCACCGGACCCAAGCATGAAATATACGACACTGCCAAACGCTATATGCTTGCCGCAATGGAAGACAAGAAGGCACCGGGCGGTTTCATCCACTCAGGGTCCTTCTGTCTGGTCGACCAGTCAGGCAGAATCAGGGGGTACTATCGTGGTACGGAAAAGGAATCGGTTGATCAGCTTATCGTCGATATCAAGAGGCTTCTGAATGAAGGTTAAAGCTGTCTTCTTGTCCCCATACCTGAGGAGCTTTCTTTTCATGGTTTTAATCTCCACGGCGTGCGGATGCAGCCAGGAGCATCCAGGGGAAGATATCTACCGTAACAATTGTTCACAATGCCACGCCATGTCCGGTCAGGGGTTGCGAAAACTCTATCCTTCACTGGATAAAAGCCTCTACCTCTCCACCCGGATTGCCGAGCTGCCCTGCCTGATTATCCAGGGGAGCAAAACAGCGATAAAAACAACGGAGCGCAGAAAAAGCAGCTTCATGCCGCCGATCAAAACTATCAACACGGCCCAGATGCTGCTCCTTATTGATTATCTCCAGCAACGCTGGGCAACCGGAGGAGCTCCTGTAAGCGAGCAGATACTTGACACCTGGCTCTCGTCATGCTCCACCTGAACACCATGAGATACGGCTGTTACCTTGCCCCGGTTCTTCTGCTGCTGCTTTTTATCATCTCTGCCTGTATGGACGAGCAGAGTAATGAAAACAACCGTCTGCGTGAAGAAATCATATCAGTGCACGATGAGGCTATGGATAAAATCGGCTATATGTATGAACTTGAAATAACTCTGCAGGCAATCCCGGTTGCCGATCCGGCAACAAAGCAGGCACGGGATGAGGCTGTGGCCAAGCTGCAGCTGGCCAATAAGAAAATGTTTGACTGGATGCACCAGTACCAGACACTTGCCGTCAGTCAGGACATTGCCGAAGACAACCGGTATCGCAAACAGCAGTTGCTCCTGATACAAGATGTTCAGCTGGTGACGGATGAGTCCATCAAGAAGTCGGAAAAATTATTAAACAGTGATCGTTGACGGGCAGATAGAACGTGATGATCGAGCTCGCATCCTGATCAAATGAGGCAGCCTGATTCCGGCAAACTCAAGCTGCCATTTGTTCCTTTATTTTACTGAAACCTCAACAATCATCTCATAAATCTGCATGGGACCGGTATCGTTTTCCGTGCCGATATCTTTCAGTTTCTTATCTGCTTTTGCATCAACGCCTTTCTCCTTGAGCCCTCTTATAATCATCTCACAATCCTGTCCGATTTCAGCGCATACCTGACTGATGGTTTTTCTACCCACACCTGATGGTGCGTTCGTCAATAGAGTCGATGAGCTGTGGGTCTGGCCATTTTCAGACGCTGGCTGCCCCGTCGCAGGTTTAATGATTTCGTATATCTGCTGGGGAGAAGTGCCTGCCCGATCGGCAATGTCCCTGATCGTCTCTTTTTCATCTGCTACTCCAATACCGGCGTCCTCGATGAGTTTCATGCTTTCTGCAAGATCCAGATTCAACTTGGCGGTAAACATCTTTAATGATGATGACTGGGCCTGACCGTATGGTGGCTCTCCATAGTCAAGGGACGCCGAGTCCTTGAAGTGTTCTGAGAGTTCAATAATTGTGCTCAACGGCGGTACGTTAAGATAGGTGCCGAAAACAAAAATTGCAGTCAGAATGAAACCGACAGTGCTGGCACCGGTAAATAACCTGAACTGCCTGGCTTTGTTTTTCATATAGGCACGTATCGGCTTCCAGTTGTTATAAATATGCAGCAGACCGGCAAAGAGGAACAGAAAACCGACGGTTGTGTGTTGCGCTGACCAGTCTGACTTGGTAAGACCCAGAAAACGCCAGTCCGCCCAGTGTGAGACTCTTCCCTCAGGCACCACATAGAGAACCAGAGAATTGATAATCAGGATAATCAGCGACCATACCATGGTCATTGACGTAATTTTTCTCATATTCATACCCCACCCCCTCAGACATTGAATAATAGGTAATTTGTTATAAACGTCAGTATTTCAATTAATGTGCCTGGCGACACCAATTCACGTAAAACATTTTAAGTGCTTTTAAATTAGGCTATTAGAATACCCAAGGTCATTACAGACAGCGTGTCTGGTGACAGAAATGACTGATATCCGGGTAATTTTTACTCATCAGTTCTCTGCTGTGGATACTTTCTACCCGGCCGCTATATTCCTGGCGGTTTTTTACCTTCCTGCCTTTTCTAATACCCAACGATGCTTAGGGTATAGCGCTGATAAGTAGAAGACACACCAACACAGCAGCTTTTGCCAGGCATCAGGGGGCATTTATGTCAAGTACTTTTGGAACACTGTTTCGGATAGCGACGTTTGGGGAATCACATTGCAGGGCAGTCGGGGTTGTCATCGACGGTTGCCCTCCCGGGATACACCTGACAGAGGCCGATATCCAGACCCAGCTCAGCCGCCGAAGACCCGGCCAGTCAGAACTGACCACCGACCGGGCTGAAAAAGATAGTGTCACCATCCTCTCAGGAACTGAAAACGGGATTACCCTCGGCAGCCCGATTGCACTCACCGTCAACAATCTCGATCAGCGGCCCGGCGATTATGGTGATATGAATACCATTCCCCGTCCATCACATGCCGATTTCACCTATATGGCCAAATACGGTATCAAGGCTGCTTCAGGCGGGGGAAGGTCTAGTGCCCGCGAAACGATCGGCACCGTTGCCTCGGGTGCTGTTGCCGACAAGATCCTCCGGGAACAGTTCGGCGTGGAGATTGTCGGCTGGGTCAGCGGAGTCGGAGTATTTGAAGCCGGACGGCCCGATATTGCAACGATTACCCGTACCCAGGTCGACAAGACAGACCTGCGCTGCCCCGACACCAAAGTTTCCGAGCAGATGCGTGAGCTGATTCTCTCACTCAAGGAAGCGGGTGACTCCACAGGCGGAGTCGTCTCCTGTGTGATCAGAAATGTCCCGGCAGGAATCGGCGAACCGGTATACGAAAAGCTCGAAGCCAAACTTGCCCAGGCAATGATGGCAATACCCGCAACCAAAGGGTTTGAAATCGGCTCGGGGTTTTCAGGAACACGGCTGAAGGGCTCCGAGCACAATGATCCGTTTATCCGCAAAGACACACGGCTCGGCACAACCACGAATAACTCCGGCGGTATCCAGGGTGGTATCGCCAACGGCGAACCGATATTTTTCCGGGTCGCGTTCAAACCACCGGCTACCATATCTCTTGAGCAGAAAACTGTCGACTACAACGGCGACCAGGTAACACTGCAGGCCAAAGGTCGACATGACCCCTGCGTCGTTCCCAGGGCGGTGCCCATCGTAGAATCAATGGCGGCACTGGTTATTCTTGACATGATTCTCCGCCAGGAAGCACGAAAAGCGCTGAGCAGGACCTGAAACCCTGAGCTGACAAGCCAGCCCTGAGCCGGCAGGAGCAGATTCTCATGGCGCTATTGCCAAAGCCCGTATATAATACGAGGTTTTGAAGTATACTTTTATTAATTTCAGTATCCGTTGCGCACGACATTGTCTCACAACAGACACAACCCATGACGCCAAAACAGACTACTCTCAGCAGATATGTCGACAAGTTTTCCCCACCCGTCGGCTTACTGCTCCTCATCCTCTCCGTTGCCATCGGGGCCGGTACCGGTCTTGCGGCAGTAGTCTTCATAAAGCTGATCGCTGCTATTCAGCACCTGGGATATTCCTGGCTGCCGGAGCTGCTTCCCTCCCTGGGCGTTTTTGTGTATTTTATCGTCCCGGTTATCGGCGGGCTGCTCGTCGGACCGCTGATCCTTTTTGCCCAGGAGGCGAAAGGGCATGGTGTCCCCGAAGTCATGCAGGCTCTGATCATCAGGGGTGGCCGTATCAGGGCCCGGGTTGCCGCGGCAAAGATTGCGGCATCCGCCCTGTGCATCGGCACGGGTGGATCCGCCGGCCGTGAAGGCCCCATTGTCCAGGTTGGCTCCGCCCTTGGCTCAAGCCTCGGCCAGATACTGAGACTATCCGATGAGCGCATTAGAAATCTCGTCGCCTGCGGCGCGGCCGCAGGCATTGCCGCGACATTCAACGCGCCGATCGCAGGGGTTGTCTTTGCCATAGAAGTGCTGATGTGTAACCTGCAGGTCCGCTCGTTTGGCAACGTCGTCATCGCCGCTGTCTCATCATCAATCGTCAGCCGGATTTTTCTCGGCACTCAGCCGGCATTTTCAGTTCCTATCCATTCCCTTGTTTCACCAACATCCTTGCTTTTCTACCTGATACTCGGCCTTCTCGCAGCGCTGGTCGGCATCATGTTCATCAGGATGCTCAACATGGCTGAAAATGTCTTCGATGAATGGGAGTTTCCCCAGCTCTACAAGCCGGCAGTCGGTGCGGCACTGCTTGGGATCTCGGGTATGCTCTTCATGCAGTTACCCGTTGCCGACGGCATCCTGATGCCGTTCATGTACGGCTCCGGATTCCACTATATCGAAGAAGTCCTCCAGGGAGGCTCTTCATTATGGATTCTGCTCCTTCTGGTCTTTTTAAAACCACTGGCAACCTCCTTTACTCTCGGCTCCGGGAACTCAGGTGGTGTCTTTGCCCCATCCCTGTTCATCGGGGCAATGCTCGGCGGAACGCTTGGCATCGTTTTCAAGAACTATTTCCCTGAGATCTCGGGGGAACCCGGTGCCTATGCCCTTGTCGGCATGGCGGCACTTTTTGGGGCGACGGCGCGGGCACCGCTGACAGCAATGCTGATCGTTTTTGAAATGAGTAACGACTACCTGATGATTCTCCCCCTGATGGTTGCGGGTATAACCGCCACCTACTTTGCCCAGTGGCTGCACCCTGAATCGATCTACACCCTGAAACTGGCAAAACGAGGAATCCGTTTTGAAGGCGGCCGGGATATGGATATCATGCAGGGAGTTAAAGTTCAGGAAGTGATGAGAACCAGGCTTGTAAGCATCAACAAGAACCAGTCTGTGTCGGAGCTCATGGCTCTTTTTCAGGAAACCAACCTGCTTGGCTTTCCGGTCATCACCGAAGGGAAAAAACTCTGGGGTATCATCACTTTGCAGGATGTGCACCGGGCACAGTCTGAAGATAATTTCAACCCCCGCGAGATGAAGGTCGAAGATCTTGCCATCGAAGGGCCGATTGCTGTTTTTCCCGATGAACCAATCTGGGTTGCCATACAGAAGATGTCCCCGAGAGACCTTGCCAGGCTCCCTGTTATTACCCGGGATGGTTCAATGAGGCTTGTCGGCATGATCAGCCGCTCCGACATTCTCAGGGCCTATGATGTAGGCGTCGTCCGCAAGCAAAGAGGTCTGCTGGAAGAGCAGCAGACGACACTGCGCTCATCTCCAGGGGCCGGTTTTGTTGAATTCGCAATCAACGAAGACGACGCCTGCTGCCATGTAAAAGTCAAGAATCTGCCGCTGCCACAGCAGGTAAACCTGGTTTCCATCAAACGGGAAGGCAAGGTAATCATACCACGGGGCAATCACCAGTTGGCCCCCGGTGACGTTCTGACCGTTTTCGGTATTCTAGAGGAGATTGAGGACTTAAAATCATTCCTCAACAGCAGCCGGCCGGCAAAACAGGATTAAGCTGCTGCTTCACGCCTCATTATTCAATGGTCCCAAGCGGATATTCAGCCCCTTTCCAGGCAAATATACCACCGGGGTATCGGTAAACATTTTTATACCCCAGCTTTGCCGCCCACACGGCACCATTGTGGCTTCGGGTGCATTTCACAAAACCGCAGTAGACAACAATGGTCCTGTTTTTGTCGGGACCCAGCAGCGCCACATAATCATCCTTGCTTTTTCCGTCCGTCTCCGCCGTGTCCCAGTTCTCCATATCCGGGATTGGAAATAAAAACTGCTCGGCGCCCGGAACATGATTCTTTTTGTAGCTGTCCTCGTAGGGCATTGTGTCGATGATCAGCATATCTTCTTTTCTGTCGATCAGCCCTTTCAGCTCTTCAGTAGATACCAGCCGGTACCCGCCCTGGACGGTTTCCCTGGCAAGCTTTATGGCACCAGCCTCTTTTTCCAGTTCCTGCTCGAACTTGTCCGTACCGAAGCCGAAAGCGAAACTGTTTGAAACAGGCAAGGCCAGAAATAAACACAGTACTGCACCTGCAATCCTTTTCATACTCAACATCACGATCTCCTTGTTTTTTTCTTGTTTACATATGAAAACCACCAGATATAACCTGCCAGAATCAAAAACAGCACATCTCGAAACCGGGCTTCATCAAGGCTTGACAGGGCCCCACGCTCGGGATCTTCAGGACCAAAGCAGCCGCAATCGATGTGCAGCCCCAGTGATATTCCGTAGGTGAGCACACCAATAAAAACAAACAACAGCAGAATCGTTATGATCATTGCCCACCGGTAGTTGAACAGCAGCCCGATTGCAGTCATTATTTCAACAAGCGGCAGGATAACCGCAGCGGGAAAAACCAGTGGATCGGGAAGCAGGCCATAGGCCGAGATGACCGCTGCAAACGCACCCGGATCCAGCAGCTTCGGTGCGCCGCCAATAAAAAACACGGCTGCCAGCACCATTCGTGAAAGCAATGACAACCAGCCGGGTATGTTTTTTACATCGAACAAGAGACACTATCCTCTGGTAATGAAACGATAATAACAGCAGCACTATCCATAATTAATTATTATTTGTCAAATCGTATATTCCGATAAATAAAGACCTGCATATCAGCAATTTCTATTTATTGAGTATTTCTGAAAACGTACTTCTGAGACGCTGATAAACGCGGCGGGCTTGCGATCACACGATCACCGTGATACATAGTAAAGTATGAAGAATCAAGGATTCTCCCTGCGACTGTCTTTTTTCATGCTCCTTCTTTTAGTGGGTGGTCTTGCTGTTGCAACCAGCTTCACGCCAATTGCAGGAGACATTTTTCAGGCTAAAGGGCTCAGAGCGATCGGTTTTTGCTGCCTGTTCCTTGGCCTTGGCGAATATCTCAACCACCCGGTGGAGAAAGGACCTGCTGCTGACAAGCGCTCTGCCACCGATACGCCGGCGACACCGTACCGTTCAAGAAACCCGTGTGGTCTGGGAAATACGCTGGATGTTCTCGCTGTTATCTGCCTGTTTATCGCGGTGAGTTATTTATTCTTCCCATACCAGCGTTAACAGCACCAGGAGTAAGCTGCAGGAGGGTGTCCATCAGAGCTTTCTTTTCTTAACCGTTGACATTGGGCATGCCTCTATTTATTCTCTATCAATAGGTATAATAACTGTGGCCGGCCACAGTTACCATCCCAAGATTTTGTATTTACAAGCAAAACGGTGAACGAACACAAGGTGGTGCTATGAATCAAAGAAAACATCCCCGTATTGCAATTCCCCGTATCGAAGCGGATATATCAGACGGAAGAGGGTTTTATAACGGAACAGTCAACGATATTTCGCGCTTTGGCATATCTATTTCCAACATTCCAAAACGTCTGGACACGTCTGCCGAGATGTACTCGATCATCCTTGACGGACCGGGCACTCACTTCAAACTGCTTGCCCGACCTGTATGGGAGGAAGCAGACGGAGTGAGCAAGACCATCGGAGCCCAGATAGAGAACAGCCCCTGGACCTGGACAGAATTTGTGATGCGTCACGAACCACTGCCTGAAAACGGTTTGCAGAAAGCGGGGACCTGAGCAGAGCACTCCTGATTCCAGAAAACCAGGTTCGACCGTTGCTCGGTAAAAATAGATCCCTATACACTGCCAAAGGTATAGCGGAAGTATGATGCACAGATTCCTTCCTGGGCGACCATACATGGTCCGACCGGATGGCGCGAGGTACAGGAAATCCCAAAAGACGGACAGTCGTTTGGGGTACCTCTTCCTGAAATTAGATTAGAGCAGATACATTGAATCTCCTCTTCCCGGCCGCTGAAACGGATGTTGAAGCGTTTCACGGCATCGTAGATCGACAGCTCATCCCTGATGACAAAGCCGCTGCCTTTGATGCTGCCGAGGCCTCTCCAGTCGGTATCGACAGCAAAAAATACTTCAGAGAGCATCTTCCGGGTTACTTCATGCTCTTCTTTCGAGGTAATCCCGGCAAAGGGATTATCTTTTTGATACTCTCCGCTGTTGATCTGTTTGACGATGGAGATGAGTCCCCTGAGAATTCCGCTGATATCAAAACCCGCGACGGCACAGGCAAGATGGTATTTCCTGGCAAGGTCGGCATAGGCTTCGGCATCGGTTATTGATTCCACGTGCGCCGAGCAAAGCAGTCCTCTGATATTTAGTTCCGGGTCTTTCAGCAGGCTGTCAAGGGATGGCGGCAGGAGCCGGATAGAGGGAATAACACAGAAATTATCAATTCCTTCGCGTGCAGCCTCAAGTATTGATTCCGCCACGTCAGGGGCTGCACCCTCGAAACCGACAGCAGTAAAGACCACAATCTTGTCCGGAAATTTCCTGGCAAGATCGAGCGCCTCCATCGGCGCATCCACCACCTCGACTCGGGCACCTCTATTTTTTATTGACTCAAGAGAACCTCTTCTGCCGGGCACACGCAGAAGATCTTCGCAGGTGGCTGTAATGACATCCGGCTGAAGGCCGATTTTGATAAATGCGTCAATGTGTCCGGCCGGCATCACGCACACGGAACAGCCGGGCCCGGAGACGATCTCGAGGTTTTCAGGCAGCAGATCGTCAAGGCCGTACTTGAGCATCGCCCTGGTCTGAGTTCCACAGACGACCATCACGCGGACGGGACTCTCTACCAGCGACTGCAGCTCCTCAATCAGCAGAGCAGGAACAGAGTTTTTACCGTGCTCTTCCCGGCTTATCATACACACACCCTCTTATCACCATGCGGATGGTACCGTCATGGAAACAATCAAGGAGACATTGCCACTGAGAAATCAGGCCTGCTCCGCCTCCCGTTTCATCTCAGCATAATGCTCAGTTTCACTTATCTTTTCTGAAACAATCTTCTCTATATCTGCTCTGGTCAGATGAAACATGCCACAGGCAGGACAGCTGCCGTCAAAATTTTCACCGACCGCGCGAGCCTTCAGTTCATCAATTGTCATGTGGTCAATATTGCCGCAGGCACCGCTCGGATTTTCCGCACGTACCTGAGACCGACCACTTCGTTTTACCTTTTCTGCCATGTCAAATCTCCGTGTCCTGATATATCAGCACTGACGCAGCCTACCAGTCACCGTCATGCAGCAGCAGAGCGACTCCGCTTCATTTGTGATAACTGAAAAAGAGGCTGCAGTCAAGCACGACCGCCATGCCGGTAGTCGACCTGCCCGGCGGAAACGCTGTGCAGGCATGTTGATGTCAGTTCTTGATGGTTTCAATCAGCGCTCCCTTTGAATCCACTATGTCTAATGCCAGGGGAATACCGCCATCCAGGCGGTGTGTAGCACAGGACATTCAGGGGTCATAGGCCCTGACGGCCATCTCCACCCTGTTCAGAATTCCCTGATCGTATTTGCCCTCTTTGATCAGAGAGGTGGCCGCCTGTTTCACACTCATGTTCATCGGCCCGATATTGTGGGTGGTGCCGACGATCAGGTTGGCATCAGTGATACAACCGTCGGCATCGGTGACATAATCATGTATCAGGGTTCCGCGCGGGGCCTCGACGATGCCGACACCGCGTCCGGCCTTCGGTTCCGCCTTGGCCCTGACATCCGTATCGGTAATGGTGTCCGAGCTGAGCAATTCGATGGTTCTCTCACAGGCGTACACCAGCTCAATGAGACGGGCATAATGGTAGAGAAGTGTTGCCTGGGCCGGTCGGCCGAAGGCGGCCCTGAACTCCTCGAGCGCTTCCTGGGCTTTCGGGGTGGACATCTGCTCGCAGACATTGATCCGGGCCAGGGTATTGGCACGGTAGATCCCTTTCGGCGCATCGAGATCCAATGAGAACCCCTCATTCCATGACTTTGCATAGGGCATCTTGCCGTAGCTCCAGGGCTCCACGTGTTCGCCAAGGTAGTCGAGATAATCCTCGCCCTCGAAGTCGACATATGTACCATCGGCCTTCATCAGCCGTTGTTTACCGTCATAGAGCCTGAATGAACCGTCCGCCCGATCCACTGTCCCGAGAAAACCGGTAGTG
The DNA here is from genome assembly GCA_963675545.2 of Desulfocapsaceae bacterium. Taxonomy (GTDB): domain Bacteria; phylum Desulfobacterota; class Desulfobulbia; order Desulfobulbales; family Desulfocapsaceae; genus MADRE3. Next base: position 2,621,295 of record CAXXRX010000002.1, on the reverse strand, counting down.
ATAACACCGAGTTCACCGATAACATCTAAATATTTGCTGAACACATTGTTCTTGGCAAAATCAAGAGAAAAGAGGCTGAAATCAAGCAAGGTCTGGGTATCGCGCAACATCGCCTGCCGTTCCTGCTCCGAAAGCGGCTTGGAAAACCCTCCGACAACTGCGGCGATCGGGTGAATCGCCTTGCCGGCAAATCGATCAATCATCATCTGACCGAGCTGGCGCATTTTGACAACCCGCGTTGCCAGCTCCGGTGCCGCCTTGACCACCCCCATCACGTTTCGCACCGAATAATCAGCATCCGGCCCGAGGACAAAATCAGGAGCCGCCAGGAAAAAGAAATGCAGGATCTTGTCATTAATGTGCGCCATCACCTGCAACAGTTCCCTGAGTTTGTGTCCGGCAGGCGTCGGCGTTACCCCAAAGCATCTGTCAACCGCCTTGTTCGAGGCGGTGTGGTGCATCCACGGGCAGATCCCGCAAATCCGGTTGACGATGCGCGGGACTTCCTCGGCGGGACGTCCCTCGATGAATTTTTCGAACCCGCGAAGCGACATCAGGCTCATGAATGCATCTTCGACATTTCCATCATCGTTGAGGTGCACGGAAATCCTGGCGTGCCCCTCGATACGGGACACCGGTTGAATATTGAGAACTTTACCCATCGTTATATATCCTCCTTCGCTGCCTGTTTCTTCGGCCGCAGATTACCATGAGCCCCGCTGAACCGCTGAATTGAGCGACGGTCGACAACAGAGGTAAAATCAATGCCGTTACTGGCAAGCGCATTCATCATATCAAGCAGCTGGTTGCCTCTCGGCCGGACCGAACCGAAACAGCCCCGGCAGGGAACGCGCGCCTCGATACAGCTTGGCGCCCCGCGTTTAGCACACCCGGCGGCAGTCACCGGCCCCATGCACAAAAAACCCTGCTCCAGCAGGCAGCGCATCTCGCTGATCGGCTTGTCCGGATCAAATTCAGCATTCTCGACAAAGCGTTTGACCGTGCTCACCGTTCCCTTCCCTTCCCGTTTTGTCGGGCAGGTATCGCAGACGCTCTTGGTGGGCAGAATCGGCGCCCGGTCTTCCAGCAGCGACATGATCACCTCGGCGATATGCTCCGGATTCGGCGGACAGCCGGGCAGCTGCAGATCAATTTTCACCTTCTCATCAAGCGCATAGGTACGCTCAAGCAGAGCAGGAACACCGTCATCCGGTCTTACTGCACCGGGATCGGTCGAGGGCGTCCGGTAAATTTCATCAAAACTCAAACCACTGTCCTGTCCGTTCATCAGCGCAGGAATACCGCCCTGGGTGGCGCAGGAGCCGAGGGCTATGAGGACTTTGCATTTTTTTCTCATTTCCTGGAGCACTTCAAGATGCTCCTCATTGGAAACACCTCCGGTTACTATGCCGACGACAGCTTCGGGAATTTCAAGGTGGGTCCCTTCGTCGCCGCACTGGCCATAATATTTATGATCCATGATCACCGGGGCATGCACGATATCAAGATGTTCAGTTATGATCGGCACCAGTTCCTCGCCGATATTGAGAATAGCAATCTCACAACCGGAACAGGAGCTCAGCCATTCTAAAGCAGTTGTTACACCCATATCATCCTCCTTTATGCAACCTGAGCTTCGTCGTTGATGGGTCCAAGTTTTTTTACTCTCTCCGTCATTTCGGTAACCGCCGTGACGAATTTATCAGGTTCAGCCGAGGATACCCAGGTCAGACCGAATCGTTCACTGTCATAGCCGAAATCCTCGAGAAGCTCGACAATCATGTTGGAGCGGGTCATCGCTTTATAATTACCATCCAGGTAATGACATTCACCGAGGTGTCAGCCGAGCACCATGACGCCGTCGGCGCCCTGGCCCAAAGCATTGACGATAAATTCGGGGTGGACCATTCCTGAACACATCACACGGATAATCCTCACGTTTGGTGGATATTGCATTCGCGCAGTGCCGGCAAGATCAGCCGCCGCATATGAGCACCAGTTGCAGCAGAATGCAATGATCTTTGGTTCATAACTCATCAATTTACTCCTTTCTTCCGATTAACTCTTTCATTGAAACCAACCCCTCAGACGGCAAGGGCTGCCGCAATCTGGCTGCTGATCTGATCCATGGTAAAACCCTGTACCGCGACACCGCGCTTCGGGCACGTCCCCTGACAGAGGCCGCAGCCTTTGCACTGGGCCTTGTTGATCGCAATATATTTGGTAACGACGCCGCCCTCTTCCGTCGGCGCCCGCTCTACCAGGCTGATGGCATTGTACGGACAGACATCAAGACAAAGTGCACAGCCGTCACAATAATCAAGATCCGGCTCGGCTTTTACCGCATCAAGGCTCACCTCTGCCTTGGAAAGCAACGTTGCAGCTCGTGCGGAGGCGGCCAGAGCCTGCGCCACAGATTCCTCGACCGGTTTGGGGTAATGGGCAAGCCCGGCAACAAACATGCCGTCAGTGGCAAAATCAACCGGTTTCAGCTTGGCATGCGCCTCCTGGAAAAAACCGTCCCCGTCAACCGGTACCTTGTAGAGCCTGTTGAGTTTTGCACCATCAGGGTTGGCAACAATTGCCGAGGCCAGCACAACCATGTCGGCCTTGATGCTGATCGGCCGGTGCAGCACATGGTCCCAGACCTCTACATGTACCTGCTTGTTGTCCACCGTGACGGCAGGTTTGCCATGCAGTTCGTAATTAATGAAGATCACCCCGAGTTCACGGGCCTTCTTGTAAAGTGCCTCACGCTGACCATACGTCCTCATGTCACGGTACAGAATGTAGACCATACGCGACTGATCTTCCTGCTTGAGCTCAATTGCCGACTGAACCGCATGCGTGCAGCACACTTTTGAACAATACATCCGGTCACCTTCGCGGGATCCGACACACTGGACGAAGACAAACGATTTGGCTTTTGCCACATGCTGCTCCTTGAGTTCGTACAGGCGGTCAAATTCAAGCGCGGTGACCACATTGGGAATGAACCCGTAGCCATACTCCTTCGGGCGCAGGGCCTGGGCACCGGTGGCCACGACACCGACTCCATGCTCAATGGTCTTGGTAAGCCCATCCTTCGTGGAGATTTTGGTGGTAAAATTGCCGACAAATCCCTGTGCCTCGATTACCTCAAAACCCATGTGGATGATAATGTTCTCGTTTTGTTTAACCGTTGCCACAAGCTTTCTCGTCTTGTCCTGGATTGGCTCGCCGGACCAGGTGTAGGAAAGGTACAGGGCATTGCCCCCGAGGATTTCGCTTTTCTCCACAAGGTGCACTTCAAACCCCTGTTCAGCCATATTGAGCGCTGCAGTCATTCCCGCGACACCGCCGCCGATAACCAGCGCTTTCTGGTTTATCGGCACCGAAATGGGCTGCAGCGAAACCTGTCTTACAACCTTGGCAACCGCCATCCGTACCAGATCCCTGGCTTTTTGCGTCGCCCTGCCGGGATCTGCCGAATGTACCCAGGAGTTCTGATTGCGGATATTTGCCATCTCCACCAGGTATTCATTCAGGCCTGCAGCCTTCAGGGTTTCCCGGAACAACGGCTCGTGGGTACGGGGTGTGCAGGCGGCAACCACCACCCGGTTCAGCCCTTTTTCCCGTATAGTCTGCATCATCTGGTCCTGGGTATCCTGCGAACAGCTGAAGAGATTACGTTCAACATGGGTTACACCGGGCAGGCTTTCCGAATAATCCGCGACCGCCTCAACATCGACAACACCGGCGATATTGGAGCCGCAATGGCAGACGAAAACCCCGGTTTTCGGCTCTTCTGCGGCAACATCACGCTCTTCTGGAAATGTTTTTTCTTCGGTCAGTGAGCCGCGCGAGGGAGCAAGGCTGTCGGCAACAGCAGCAGCAGCAGCGGACCCTTCCACAACCGCCTGCGGGATATCCTTGGGTCCGGAAAAGGCGCCACAGGTAAAGATACCCGGTTTCGAGGTTGACACGGGAGTAAAGTCGGAGGTTGCCGCAAAACTGTCATTGGTCAGCTTGATACCGGCGATCCGGCTTAACTGCTTGACATGCTCAGGGATCTGCAAACCGACAGAAAGCACAACCATGTCAAAATATTCCTCGACCTGCCGACCTTCCTCGTTGATATAATGAAGGCGCAGATCGCCACTGTCGTTTTCCGGTTCAACCCCGTGGACACGGCAACGTACAAAACGTACACCCGAGTCTTCCTGGGCCCGCCGATAGTAGCGATCAAAGTCCTTTCCATGGGTGCGCATATCCATCATGAAAATAGACGTTCTCAGCCCCGGGACATGGTCCTTGGCCATCACCGCCTCCTTGATGGCATACATACAGCAGACGGAAGAACAATAACCATTCCCGCATTTATTCTCATCACGGGAGCCGACGCACTGCAGGAAGGCAACCTTGGTAATTTCCTTGCCGTCGGAGGGCCGCACCAGGTGCCCCTCGGTCGGACCCGACGCTGACAGAAAACGCTCAAACTGCATGGCTGTGACAACGTTGGGATAGCGGCCGAACCCCCAGACCCGGGCTTTGCCGGGATCAAATGGTTCAAATCCCGGGGCAAGAACCACAGCCCCGACGTTGATCTCGTGAAACGTCTCGGTATCATCAAAATTGATGGCATCAGCCGGACAGACCTTCTCACAGAAGCCGCAGGCCCCGGCTTTTTTGAAGCGAATACAGTTATCCGCGTCAATCTGGTACTTCAACGGAACCGCCTGGGCATATTTTACATAAATCGCCTTGCGTTTTCCGGTTGCAGCATCATACTCGCTGTCGACTTTCTTGGGGCATTTGGCCGCACACTCGCCGCAGGCAATGCATTTTTCCATATCCACGTAGCGTGGATTTTCTTTTACTATTACCTGAAAGTCTCCGGCATCTCCTGAGATTTTAGTTACCTCGCTCAGGGTCATCAACCTTATATTCAAGTGCCGACCGCACTCAACCAGTTTTGGCGCGATTATTCACATCGAGCAGTCATTGGTCGGAAATGTCTTGTCCAGTTGCGCCATGGCCCCGCCGATGGCGCCGGACTTTTCCACCAGATAGACATAATATCCGGAATCGGCAAGATCCAGAGCGGTCTGCATTCCGGTGATTCCACCACCGACAATCATTACCGATCCCACTTTTTTGGTATCCAGCATGAAGGGTACCTCCTTGTTATCTGTAATTGGCATGTAAACGTTTGCTGTATTTCTGCACCAGGAGGCTAGTGAGCCTCGCTCACTTCACCCGCTTTCTCTTCTTCCCGGCCGGGAGAGACGAGGCAATCGGCAACGAGTTCCCACAGGTACTTGACCTCGATACCGAGATCATACTCCTGATTAAGCGATTTCATCAGCTGGTCCCTGCAGTTATGACAGGGGGTGATAACCAGCTCCGCACCGGTCTCCTGTACCTGCCGGGCCTTTATACGGCCGTAGAAGACCCGCTCGGGACCAAAGGGCATTGCCCACGCCCCTCCACCGGCGCCGCAGCAGTAGTTGCTCTCGCGGTTGGGCTCCATATCCTTGAAATCGGGTGCTACCGTACTGGTGATGATCCGCCCTTCCTCATAGTAGCCGACGCCGAAGGCTTTCATGGACTTTCGACCATAATTGCAGGGGTCATGGTAAGTGGAGCGCATCGGGTGCCTGCTGGTGTCGAGTGTGATCCTGGCCTCGTTGATGTACTCCATCAGCAGGTCAAATACCGACATGATTCTAAATTCCTTCAATGCTTCGGGAAACCATCTGTTCAACCCGGACCGGGTTGCAAAATAGGCATGGCCTCATTCGGGCAGGAGGAGTATTTCACATTTCAGCCTCCTCATGTTGTCCACCAGTCTCCCGACAATGGTTTTCATTGCCTCGTCGTCACCGGAAAAAAGGCCCCAGTTGACTCCTTCCCAGTTCTCTGAAGGTATCGTCCACGATTCACCGGCAGCATGAAAAATCCGCCACCAGTATTTCATATCATCGGGCTCGGCAAAGGGTTCCTTCGAGTTTACCGTGACCATGACGCGGGCACCGACCTTGTCTATCGGTGTCACAAATCCGTCCAGCCCCTCTTCGACTAGTTCCTCGCCGAGTTCCTCACAGAGATAGATAAAATCATCTTTGGGAATACCGAGATTGTTGCCCCGCTCAAGACAGGTCACCACGCCCTTGTGGATCGGTCCGGGAACCAGGTCCCTGTCCCTGAGTCCCCTGAGCCTTCTCATCAGTGCCATGATCTGAACACCCGCGGGGCAGGCGTTCTCGCACTTGGCACACATCGTACACTTCCATGGCCAGTTGCTGGTCTTCAATTCGTCCTCCATACCGAGGACCGCCATCCTGATAATCTTGCGGGGATCCAGCCCGTCAACCCCGGCAATCGGGCAGGCACTGGCACAGGTGCCGCAGGTCAGGCAGGTATCTGCCCAGTTGGCATCGGCGTATATTGTCTTTTCCTTGTAGCCAAGATTGAGCGGTTCCGGCAAATCCCTGGAAGACTCATATTTCTGGACCTTGCCAAGATCAACATAGCTGGAGGGTTTGATAAGCGGTTCACGGCCGAATTTTTCACAAAGCGCCCGGTAATCCTCAAACTTCATAAGATACTTTCTTCCCGGGCCTTCCTTGGCTGGAAGGGTACCGGCATTGATCCAGTTTCTTATCGTGTTCCTGTGGACACCGAATTCCTCAGCCATTTCGCTGACTCTAAATTCATACATCATCCAAGCTCACCTCTTCGTACTGTTTTCTGATAAAATCTGCATAATCATCTCGCATGCTTCTGAAACGGCTGCAGTCATTGGTTCTGAAAGCCCCGGCTCAATTTCTGCCGGGATGTACTCGACCTGCGCGGCTATGATCGTCACCTCAATACCGGTATGTTCTTCAAGTTCGTGGAGCAGGTTCACCGTTGGAAACTGATGAAGGGAAAAATCGTGAATTTTTTTGGCGGGGATTGCTGAAGAATCGATCAGGAAGACATCGCCTGCTATACGTTCCGGAAAATCAACGGCATCAAGAATAATTATCTGTTCAGGGCGCCCCTCCTCACTGAGCAGGTAATCAAAAAGATATTCTCTGATCCCCGTCATCGCATCAATGGCGGTCGCCGACTCAGGAAGATGATACCTCCTGTTCAGCTCTTCAACAACTGTCGGGCCGAAACCATCATCGCCCATGATAAGATTACCACACCCAAAAATAACAGTCGAATGCATAAATGGTCCTGTTGTGCAAAAGTTGCTTACGCGTGCAAAGTTTGAACAAAATACCATCAGGGTTTGCTCAAATCAACAATTAATTATTAACTGCAGGTAACACCCGGGCAAGATTGCCAGGAAAAAGCCGGAGCGTTGTGCAAACTGTTCAAAACCGTTAAAGCCTGTCTGGGTGCCTCATGGCACGAACTCAGGGGATTACAGAGGTACTGCAGCCGGATTGCAGTTGAGGAAAGAAAACGGACTCAGGATAACAAAACAGCAGGAGGTCAATAACCGTCGGGATTTTTTTTCTGCCAGTTCCAGCCATCACGGCACATCGCCTCAAGCCCGAATTCAGCTCTCCAGCCGAGCTCTTCAGCTGCCTTTGAGGGGTCTGCATAGCAGGCGGCAATATCGCCCGGCCTTCGTTCGACAACACGGCAGGCGATCGTTCTGCCGCTGGCTTTTTCAAAAGCACTGACCATTTCCCGCACTGAGTACCCCTGCCCGGTCCCCAGGTTGTAGGTCAGCACACCGGAGTTATCGGCAAATTTTTCCAAAGCCTTCACATGTCCCCGGGCCAGATCAACCACATGAATATAATCCCGGATACCGGTGCCGTCATGGGTCGGGTAATCAGCGCCGTAAATAGAGAGCGTCTCAAGTTTACCGATAGCCACCTGGGTTATGTATGGCGTCAGGTTGTTCGGTATGCCGGAGGGATCCTCGCCGATCTCGCCGCTGGGATGAGCCCCCACAGGGTTGAAATAGCGCAGCAGGACGACATTATAATGAGGGTCAGCCGTACAGAGATCACGCAGGATCTCTTCAATCATCAATTTTGTACGACCATAGGGATTTGTACAGGAAAGCGGAAAATCTTCAGTGATCGGCACCGTCTCGGGATCGCCGTAAACCGTAGCCGAAGAACTGAATATCAGGTTTTTCACTGAAAACTCCATCATCACTTCACACAGGCAGAGGGTTCCGGCGATATTGTTCTGGTAGTAGAGCAGCGGTTTTTCCACCGACTCGCCGACCGCCTTCAGGCCGGCGAAATGGATGACCGCATCGATGGGTTTGCGGACATGCTGGAATACATCTCTTAGCCGGTCTCTGTCGCGAAGATCAACGATTGCCAGTTCGATCTTTTTACCTGTCAGGGACTCAACGCGCTTCAGGGATTCAGGTGTCGAGTTGCACAGATTGTCGACAACGGTAATCTCATGTCCCTTTTCCAGCAGCTCAAGACAGGTATGACTGCCGATATATCCCGCACCGCCCGTTACCAGAATATGCATGTCAAATTATGCTCCATACTAGTTTATACATAATGAATTTCTCTATCAATCTGCTATACTTCACTTTTTTAGCATAGCCGGAACAATCGACGGGATCAAGCATAAACCCTGAACGAGGTACACCTTACCAGCAGCACCGCCGTCTCCGGCCCAAGATAAACAAAACCTGCACAAGGAGAACACCATGCCGTATGTAAATATTCGGGTTGCCGGCTCTTTATCAAAAGAGCAGAAAGAAAACATCAGTAAAGGAGTCACCGAAGTTATCTCGCGCGAAACAGGAAAACCTCCGGAAGCAGTTCTCCTCTTCATCGATGAAGTCGACCGCGACAATGTTGCCAAAGCCGGGAAATTACTGAGCAACAGTTGAAACACGGTGAACGCCGCCCAGAGAATTGAGGAGCTGCACAAGCTCCTCAATGAACATTCCTATCGATATTACGTCCTTGACGACCCAACCATCTCGGATGGTGAATATGACAGGCTTTTCCATGAGCTCCTTGCCCTGGAAGATGCCTATCCGCACCTTGTGTCGGCCGATTCACCGAGCAGGCGTGTCGGGGGAGCACCACTTGAAAAGTTCACCCAGGTTGTTCACCGGGTGCCGATGCTCAGCCTTGAGAACGCTTTTTCAGGGGAAGACCTCCACCTGTTTGCCGAGCGGGTCCAGCGATTTCTAAACGGGCCGGTTTCCTCGGGCTATTCGGCGGAACCAAAGCTCGATGGACTTGCCGTAGAGCTTGTCTACGAAAATGGCAGACTGATCCAGGGTTCTACCAGGGGGGACGGCACAACCGGCGAAGAGATCACCGCGCAGCTCAGGACTGTTGCAGCCATTCCACTGAAACTGCTGGGCCGGCAGCCAGCCCTGTTAGAGGTACGGGGCGAGGTATACATGGAAAAAGAAGGGTTCAGCCTGCTCAACGACAAACAGTCCTCCAAGGGGTTGCCGCTTTTTGCCAACCCGCGAAATGCTGCCGCCGGCTCCCTGCGCCAGCTCGACCCGGCCATCACCGCCGCCCGCCCCTTGCGTTTTTTTGCCTACGGAGTCCCGGACCCCGGCATCGTGGACTGCAGAACCCAAATCCAGCTCCTGGAATATCTCAAAGAATCAGGTCTGCCGGTATGCCGGTACAATGCTTTTTGTGATACCATGGAAGATGTTATAAAAAACCTGGACCGACTTGCCGGTCTGCGTCACCGTCTTCCCTACGAGATAGACGGGATGGTCGTCAAGATCAACGACTGTGCACTGCAGAACCGGCTGGGTTCGAAGTCGCGGGCACCCCGCTGGGCCATTGCCTGCAAATTTGCGGCAACCCAGTCAACAACAAAGTTGAACAGTGTCGAGTTCCAGGTCGGCAGAACCGGGGCAATCACACCGGTGGCGATACTTGCACCGGTAATGCTCGACGGGGCAACCGTTTCCAGGGCAACCCTGCACAACAGGGATGAAATCGAGCGGAAAGACCTGAGAATCGGCGACACAGTGCTCGTCCAGCGTGCCGGCGATGTGATCCCTGAGATTGTCAAACCGCTCACATCGCTGAGAAGCGGTGATGAAACACCGATCACCATGCCTTCCCATTGCCCCGCCTGCTGCTCTCTGCTTGAAAAACCTGACGGTGAAGCAGTTACCCGCTGCGTCAACCCCACCTGTCCGGCTCAAAAACTGCGGGCCCTCAGCCACTTCACTTCAAAGGCAGGCCTTGACATCGAAGGACTCGGGAAGAGATACGTCGAACAGCTTTTTGAACATGGCCTGGTCCACGACATACCCGACCTCTATACCCTGAAACGTGACCGCCTGGTCGAACTTGATGGCTGGGGGGAGAAATCCGCCGACAATACCATTGCTGCGATGGAACTCGCGAAAACCCCGCCCCTCTCCCGGTTTCTGGCAGCACTCGGCATTCGCTACGTCGGTGAAATTACCGCCTCCCTGCTCGAAAACCACTTCAGCACACTTGAGCAGTTAAGAGCCGCAGACAGGGAAGATCTGCTCAACATTGACGGTATCGGAGATCAGGCAGCCCAGAGTTTGCTGCACTACTTTCACTCAGAAACAATTTCCTCCATGCTCGACAGGTTGACAGCACTGGGAGTCAGGCCCAGGGCACTGAAGCGCTCCGCTGAGACCCGGCCACTGTCGGGAGCCGTTATCGTTTTCACCGGTGGTTTATCGGAGTTGTCCAGGGATGAAGCAAAAAAACTGGTGAAAGAGCAGGGTGCGCAGATCGCCACCACTATCAGCAAAAAAGTCACTCACGTGGTTGCCGGCGAAAAAGCCGGTTCAAAGCTGAAAAAAGCCCGTGAAGCAGGAAAAATCATCCTCTCCGAGGAAGACTTCCTGGCGCTGACAGGAAGTCGTTAGCACAGCGCACTGCCCCGAAGCAAAAGAGCTGTTTTACAGAAATCCGAACAAACGTGGAATCCACAATGTTGTTTCAGGAATATAGGTAATAAACAGCAATGTCACTATTTGAGTCGCGATAAACGGCCATATCTCTTTCATCACCGCATCAAACTTTTCTCCGGCCATACTGCTGGTAATGAAAAGTAATCCGCCCATTGGTGGGGTGTTCATACCGATATTCAGGTTTACGAGTAAAATCAGGGCAAAATGTATAGGGTCAACACCAAGCGCTATGGCGAGTGGAGCCAGAATCGGGCTCAACAACACAACATTTGGTATGATCTCCAGTATCATACCCATCAGCAGAAGAAAGAGATTGATGATTATCAGCATCACAACCTTATTCTGTGTAATACCTAACATTCCTTCAGAAATTTCCTGCGGCAAACTCACATCGGTAATCAATAAACCGAGCTGTGAAGCTGTACCGATAATGAGGAAAACAACTGAAGTATGGACCATACTGGACAGGAATATACCCGGCAGGTCTTTTATCTTGAGTGTGCCATACAGGAAAAAGCCAAGCAGGAAAGAATATAAAACTGCAAGGGCTGCAGCTTCAGTCGGTGTACATATGCCAAAGATGATACCGCCCAGAATAATAATGGGACACCCCAGAGCGGGCATACTTTTGAACAATGACATGGTAACCCGCTTTAATGTTGGGCGACTGCCGCGCTTCGGGTAATTTCTTTTCTTCGAGATAATTGCAGTTGTTACCATGAGCATCAAGCCCATCATCAGACCCGGAATAATACCGGCAAGAAAAAGAGCAGCAACAGACACGCCCATGACATGGGCATAAATCAACATGACCAGACTCGGCGGGATAATCGGGCCGATTACCGAAGACGCCGCAGTGATTGCAGCCGCAAACGGTTTTCCGTAACCGTCCTTTTCCATCGCCGGAATCAAGATACTGCCCAGAGCTGCCACATCAGCCATGGCAACACCAGTAAGGCCGGCAAACATTATCGAGGCAACAATATTGACCTGTGCGAGACCGCCACGGATATGACCGACGAGCGCATGAGAAAAATCTACCAGAGCATCCGTTATCTTCGCCTTGTTCATGATGCTTCCCGCAAGCATAAACAATGGCATGGCCATTATGGTATAGGAATCAACACCTGACACCATTTTCCTTGCGAGAACGAGAAGATATTCAGGTTCCCAGGCGATCCATACCGCTCCGACCGACACAATGCCAAGGGTATAGCCTATCGGCACGCCAAGGGCCACGAGGAACAGGAAAGACGCAAGCAGAATAGGTCCCATGTATTATCCTCCTGAAATGACTTATCCGGATTTAATCAAAATCAATATTATGAGGGCGAACAACCAAGCTTTTACCCCACATTCCTCCCGCCAGATCCTCAATCGTCATCAGTGCGAGAAAGATAAGCTGCAAAATCGAGGTGATCGGTGTGATAATGAAAACCCATACCATATTGAATCCCATGGATGGCGATGTTCGCATGGCCATGATCTCGCAAAGATAGATACCCTGAATAGTCATGACCACCAGAAATATGGTCACCAGAACTCTCCCTATCAAATCACAGAATACCGCAACATTTCTGGGAAGCCTGTTGACCATGAGCGCAATACCCACATGCAGCCCTCTCTTCAACGCCAGACCGATCCCAAGGCATCCTGCGTAGATCATTGTGTAACGCCCCAGTTCTTCCGACCAATGAAAAGCAGCATTGAATCCTGCACGGGATATGATACCAAGAAGCACTACAATCAGCATGGCGGCTGTACAGAGAATGACAGCCCAGTTCAGGCCGATTTCAAGTTTGTCTGAAATAAAACGAGCGCGCCTGGCTATTTTCTCCATATTATTTCCCTTGAAGATCTGTAATCAGAACAAAAAGGCCGCCTTCATCTCTTGTGAAGGCGGCCTGAATTCAATCGAACCTAGTCAATATTTTTGTTTTGAGCCCTGATCTTATCTATTTCAGCCAGGGCTTTGTCTACGAGATCACTTTTTGTTTCCTCTTTTACCCACTTGACATATGCGGGCTGACCAAGAGACCTGAAAGCGTCAATCTCATCGGCGGTTGGGTAATACACTTCCATACCGTTTTTCTCTGCCTCCTCGGCTCCCGTGATATTTTTGATGGAAACAACGCCTCGCCCGGCCCATTTTGCCTCATCCATCGCCTGAACGATAACTGTCTGATACTCTGGCGGAAGCTTCTGAAACCATTTTTCACTGACAAACCAGGTCAAGCTGCCGTAATAATGTTTCAGCAATGTAGCATACTTTTGAACTTCCCACAGCTTCGCCCAGGAAATAATGCCAAAACCGTTTGATTGACCATCGACAACGCCTGTCTGCAGAGAAATATACAACTCTTCCCACGGAATTGGGGTTGCTGACACGCCAAGTCCTTTCCAGAAGGCAATTCTTCCCGGATGCTCAAGATCCCGCATTTTAATGTCACTCAAATCAGAGGGTTTTTTTACCGGATGCTTGCTATTGGTCAGGCAAACGAACCCGCCACCGTCATCTGTTTGCCCAAGATAACGGAACCCTTTTTCCCTGGCCGGCTTCATCGCTTCTCTGAAAAATTCACTGTCATAAAACTGCCAGGCTTCCAGATGGTTATTGAACATAAATGGAAAATTCAGCGAATACATTTCGGACACAAATTTGCTGGCTGCTCCAACTGATGGGCTGGCTATCTGAATAGTGCCGATCTGCAAACCTTCCATTGCTTCTGTTTCTTTACCCAGTTGGCTGTTCGGGTAAATTTTGACCTCAATGTCCCCACCCGTTTGAGCTTCCACAATGTTTTTGAAAACGATGGCAGTAGGATAGCCTGAATCCTTATAAAGATCTTCAGAGTGAATCAACGCAATTTTACATGTGTACTTCGCTGCCATCGCCATCGACGCGGAAGAAAGGGCAACAAGGGTAATACAGATGAAAACAATACTTTTCTTCATACTCGCCTCCTGTTAAATTTAGATTTAGCCAAAAGTCACCAACAAGAACTCCACCATACAAGAAGAAACTGTCCCGAAAGGCTTATCAAGCCGTGCCCGTTCTTTGCTCCTGGAACACTTCTGTTTTCCCCATGGTATATTGCAATGACTCACTGTTAATTCACCGATTCATTCAGTTCCACGGCTCCTAAATTGCCAAGCCCCAGTTTCTCCAGGTTCAGCCCTGAATTGTAAAAATCATTCTGGAGCAAGACACCACCAAGCGTTACAATCGCATCAGAGACCGGTGTCGGCACCCCCAGTGCCTTCCCGAGGGAGGAGAACATTGTCAACCCATTAGAGATATCCTCAACAAGATAACGACTGTCAACTGAGAGCGGCCCTTTAATTTTTGAAAAAACCGGACTTGTATTAAAAAGCTGTTCATATGGCGTTTCCGGCGCGTCAGCAATATAGCCTCTCTTGACGCGGGCCTTCCGACCATCCTCCAACCCAAACCCCAGAGCTTTTCCCAGTGCGATTCTTTCCTGGTCGACCGCACGCATGATATTAATCGTGTGAGGGGTAATCCCTTCTTTGTAATACCAGAACTCACCTTTGGAATATTCTATCCTGCCGGCATTAAGGATACACGCGCAGTGTGCCTCAGGGTTTCCGTTAGACAAAAGGACGTTCCAGACATTCTGAGCAGGTTCGATGCAATCATAAACCTGGCGGGCAGCAGCCAGCAAAGACATGGTTTCAGAAGCTGGAATCGCCGCAAAAAAGAGTTGTTTAACCCTCAGCGACAATTCAACAAGTCCTTTCTCCGGAAAAGCGCGGGTACCGTATGCGAGGGTATTCAATTCACCAAGCCTGAACTTTGTTTTGATTCCCAACTCCTCTGCGACATTCAAGAATCGACAAGAGCACATACTGGCGGCACAATGAAATAATATCAACTGATCTTCACTTACAACAGGGGCCAGTTGTCTGGAAAATTCCTCTGTAGCAAAAGAAGGTATGGTGACAAGAATTACCTGGGCACCTTTAATTGCCTCACCAATATCGGTTGTGAGGAGGTCAGGTGTTGCAGTAAATTGCCCGGAGTCTTCGATGACAGTAATTGTGCCTGCCTTTTTCAGATCATCTATATTTTTACTAAACTTTGGTAATTCAAAGAGGCTGACCTCTTTTCCTCTGTTTTTAAGATCAGCAGCCGCTGTAATTCCACCATTTCCAGCGCCGACAACCGCTACACGTTGAACATTCATAGTTATTCACCTTGCTGTAGTTTAACTCGACTAACAACGATATCAGGATTAACCATTGCTATATATATGCCAGGCCAATAACTGTTTGATATTGAAATCAATTACAGGTAGTTAGAGCTGAACACGAGAGTCTTCAAATCACACTTAGGTGCTATTTCGCACCAAAATTATCCTTTGCAACTTTTTAAGAATCTAATATATATAAGAAAAACAATCGATGCATAAATGCACCAAACAGGAGCCGCTGGTGCATTTATGCACAAGCTGAAATAAACTGCATAGTTGACTTACTGCGAGGATTACATTGAGAAAGCCGGAAGCTGCCTGCTGAGACAACAGCAGAACTCTGCATAATGGCGGCCTATAGTCTTTCTGACAATAACCATCCTCTCATGCAATCAGTGCTGCCTAAACCTGGAAGGGAAAAAACCATGAAATATAAAATCAGTACTGAGCAGATAAGCCATGATCAGTTATTCAATGCAACTGCCAATGGTGTAATAGTTAGTACAAGTAATGGCTCTATCATGAAGGCCAACAGAAACGCACTCAAGATATTGGGCAAACGGAAGAATGATCTGATAGGTTCATCAATTTTTACCTCATTACCTATAATCGGCAAAATTATCGAGGAAAGCCTTCTTACCAACAAAAATATCCGCGGTTATCTCGTAACCGACGAAAATACCAGTATTGTTTTAAACACCACAATTATCATAAAAAATAAATGTATTATCGGAATTGTCGCTAGTTTCCAGGAGACTGCAGTCTTTGAAAAAATTGCTAAAAAATTTGAATTCTATCAACTGCAAAATCGAGAGTTAAAGGCCATTTTTGAGTCTGTCTCCGATGGCATATGGGTGTGCGACGGAGATGGGATTGTTTTAAATATCAATCAAGCATCTCAAAAACTCAATCAAATTAGAAAAGAAGAAGTAGTCGGTAGAAGTGTTTACGACCTTGTAAAAGAGGGGATGTATGACGAATCTTCTGTTGTCATGGTGCTGGAGAAGAAACGGCAAATTACTATTGTCCAGGAAATCAAGAGAATCCAAAAAAAAGTCCTTGTTACGGCAACACCTGTTTTCAATGAGCGCGGTGCTATTTCCCTGGTGGTAGTCAATGCAAGAGACCTGACCCTGCTCAATAATATGAAGATGCAGTTGGAAGCCAGCCTTCAGGAATCAGACAAACTGAAGGAAACCTTGAAAGAAATCAACTTGCTTGAAGTTAATAAGAAAAATGTCATTGGGGAAAGCGAAACATTTCAGTCAGTACTGAAAGTAGCATTAAAGCTCGCCCAGATGGAAGTTTCCAATATTCTTCTGCTTGGGGAAAGTGGAACCGGTAAAGGGCTGCTGGCCAAGTTCATCCATAAGTGCAGTGGAAGAAAAGAACAATCCTTTATCCAGATAAACTGTGCTGCAGTGCCTGAAAGCTTACTGGAGGCTGAATTGTTTGGATACGAAAGAGGAGCGTTTACCGGTGCCCAGGAAAACGGTAAAGTTGGACTAATCGAACTCTCACACCAAGGGACCCTGTTCCTGGACGAAATTGGTGAGCTTCCGATGTCATTACAAAGTAAGCTGTTAAAATATTTCGATGATAATGAGGTAATGCGGATCGGAGGAGTGAAATCGAGAAAAGTTGACTGCACTATTATTGCCGCGACAAATCGTAACCTTGAATCACAGATGCGGAAAAAACAATTCAGAAAAGATCTATTTTACAGAATTAATACGTTTACCATCAATGTTCCGCCTCTTCGTGAAAGGCCTGAAGATATCTTCGATCTGGTAAACTATTATCTTGCTGCTTATAATACGCAGTTCAAAACCCAAAAAAAAATAAGCCCGGCGGCCCTTGAAAAACTGCAGGGATATCATTTTCCGGGAAACGTCAGAGAACTGAAGAATATTATCAAGAAAGGAGTTGTTCTCTCTGAATCGGATCATCTGGACGAATACTTTTTGAATGGCATACCGATGAAACCACAGAGCCGGAAATCGGTATCGCTGGAGGGAAATAAAGCAATTAACCTGAAGCATGTAATGCTGGGCATTGAAAAAGAAATTTTACTGCAGGTAATGCAACGAAGCCGAACAACACGAGAAATTGCAGATAAATTACAGGTTGATCATTCTACAGTGGTGAGAAAATTAAAAAAACACAACCTTACGACTACCCCAAACACCGTAAAACATATAAACAGACAATACCAGCCCACATGATACTGACCGTTACAAGACATGAAATCGGTGATTTATAGAGGCCCGCAAAACTACTGTTCAACAGGAGCATCATGTACGTTCCCCTTCATTACCAGGTGTCGGAATACGACTGTGTTCCCACCGCGCTGATCAATGCAGTCAGCTATCTGTTTCCACGGGAAGACATCCCCCCAATGGTCATTCAGCATATCTATCTGTACTGCCTGGATACGGTGGGGAGAAATTCGCGAATCGGCATCGGGGGTACCAGTAAATACGCAGTCCGGCTGGTGGGAAACTGGCTGAGTTCATACAAGATGAAGCGCTTTTCAGTCAGAACCCAGTTTCTCGGCAGGGAAAAAGTCAACCTGGAGGCCGCGGGCGGAATTCAGGCCTGTCTTGACACTGGCGGGGTAGCCCTGTGCAATATATTCCTGACTCCCAGGGAAGAGCACTACCTCATGATTATGGAAGGCGATGAGGACTGGGTCTATTGCTTTGACTCCTACCGCCGCGTCTCTATCCGCGGCATGCAGGGCAACGTAAAGATTCTGGATTCCGGAGACGGCCGGGCGCCCAACCTGCAAATCAAGCGAAACTGGCTCGCCCAGGCTGAGAAAAAGCGCTTCTGCTTCGGCCCCAGACGCACCAGGGAAGCCCTTCTGTTATGGAGCACCTATTAGCGCTCCTGCTCCTTTTTCTGTTCAAGCTCGTCCCAGCGCTGATAAAGCTGTTCAACATGGTTGCGGCACTCCTCAAAGGCCGCCCAGTTCTGCTGGAGTTTCTCCGGATCGGCGGCAACTGCTGGATCGTTGATGAGATTTTCAAGTAGCTCTTTTTTTTCTTCAGCTTCCTGGATTCGTGCTTCTATCGTATCATAGTCGCGCTGGTCCATATAGGACAGACGGCCGCCGGTGCTTTTCGGTTTAGCCGGCCGTCCGTTGGCTTTGCGGGTATCCATTTTCGTTTTGGATGGGGGATCAGGGGCCATATCCCGCAGCCACTGCTCATAATCGGCATAGTAATGTACCGCACCTTCTCCTGTAAAACCGATGATCCGGTCGCAGACCCTGTCAAGAAGATAACGGTCGTGGGTTACCAGCACGAGCGCCCCGCTGAATTCAAGAAGACTCTCCTCGAGCACATCGAGTGAGCCGATATCAAGATCATTGGTCGGCTCATCCAGCAGCAGGATATCGGCCGGCCGGCGCATCAGGGAGGCGATAAGGATCCTGGCCTGCTCCCCGCCGGAAAGCTGGGCAACAGGTGTTTCCAGCTGGTCCGGCCTGAAAAGAAAGCGCTTCGCCCAGGATACGACATGAACCGAGCGATCCTGGTAGGAAATGGCATCGCCGTCGGGTGCAAGTGCTCTTCTCAAGGTCAGTGACTTGTCAACAGCGGCTCGATCCTGGGTAAAACTGACGATCGATACTCCTTCTGCGGTGGTGAGCGTGCCACTGTCCGGCTTGTGCAAAGAGCCACCGGCTGAGGCAAGAATACTGATCAACGTCGATTTTCCGCAGCCATTGCGCCCCAGAAGACCAATCCTGCTCCCTGGTGACAGGATGATATCGAGGTCTTGAAAGAGCACCCTGCCGGCAACGCTTTTGCTCACCTGCTTTGCCTCCAGCAGTTTTTTGGTCTTTCGTCCCGTTCCTGCAAAATCAATGGACACCCTGGACTCGGAACGATTTCTTTTTTTGACCCTGCCAAGTTCATCCTGCAGCCGACCGGCTTCATCGATCCGGTAACGGGCTTTGGTCGCCCGTGCCTTCGGCCCGCGCTGCAGCCACTCCGTTTCCCGCCTGACCTTATTTGCCAGACGATCTTCCTGTTCATTCTGTAGCGCCAGGAAGCGATGCCGCTCCTCAAGAAATGTGGAGTAGGCCCCTGCAACCTGGAGTGACCCGGAAGGATATATCCCAGATAACTCGACCACCCTGTTAACGCTGTTCTCCAGGAAACGACGGTCATGGCTGACAAGAATGTAGGCAGACGGTGAAGCCTTGAAATTTCCGGCAAGTATTTTTTCCAGCCAGATAATTCCCTCGATATCCAGGTGGTTGGTAGGTTCGTCCATGACCAGAAGATCCGGTTCAACCACAAGCGCCCGGCAGACGGCCAATCGTTTTCGCCATCCTCCGGACAACTGGCCGACAGGTATGGTCTGGTCTTCAAATTCAGCCCTGCTCAGTATCGCCTGGACCCTGTTTATTTTTTCCGCCTGTTCAAAAGGAAGTGCTTCAAGAGCACTGAGCAGGTTGTCTACCGGGCTCGAGCTCTCATCAAAAACGTCCTCCTGGGCAAGGTAACTGATAGTGCACTGCCGGCGCCTCATGATTGTGCCGCTGTCCTCCTGTTCACGGTCACAGATTATTTTTAGCAGGGTTGACTTACCTGATCCATTCGGGCCGATCAGGCCGACCCTGTCACCGGAATTGATCACCAGGCTGATATCGGTAAAAAGGGTCTGAGCGCCAAATGCTTTGGCAAGTCCCTGACATGAAAAGAGATACGACATAATCGACAAATCAAGTGGTTAAGGTGAAAAGCGTCGTGTCCGACGCCCCCCTTTTTGGGTTGAAACTTTTATAGTGTACGAGTATAAGCAATACAAGAATTTCAGAACAACTTCAGGCTCCTAGTTCTACAGACTGCATATCTTACTGAGGCGAACGATTTTAAACAACAGTTTTGGATATCTCCCATGAGCAACCGATTCCATATTATCGTAACCGGTGAGAGCGGGCGGTCATTTGCCCTGCAACTTTCAAAGCGTAAACTTGCTTTGTCGCTCACGGCCTCGGCTGTCACCATTCTGGCGATCTGCGTGGCTTGTTACTTCACCGCCGGATCATACTTTAACAGCAAACGGCTGAGCGCCAAAGTCGGCAAGCTCAACGCACGGCTTGAGCTGAGCGAAAAGAGCAATTGCGACTATGCCGAACAGATTGCCGAGCTGAAGAAACAGCACAAGGAGACTCTGGCCGCCCTGAAGAAACAGCACCAGGATACCCTGGCTGCCCTGAAGAAGAAACACGGCAACCTGATTGCCTCACAGCAGCAGGACTACGAAACACAGCTTGCTGAACAGAAAACAACGTTCGACCTTGAAACGACAAGTCTCCAGCTTGAAAATGTCCGCCTGATGAACACCGCCGTCAATGACCTCAATCAACGTTCCAGACTGATCGAGACGGTAATGGACACCATCGGTGTTACCATCAAGAAAGCACCTGCGACAAAGAAGCAGGAAAACAGCGGTGGTCCGTTTATCCCTGACAACGAAAAATCATATGACAACCTTTTGCAGCAGGTGGACAATTACCTGAAAACCATCCGCACCATGCCGCTCGGCAAACCGGTGAACGGCAGAATCTCTTCACGCTTCGGTAAGCGGGTGGACCCGGTCAACAACAAGAAAGCGATTCATGAAGGGGTCGATATCAAGGGCGCACGAGGCGACCATATCCTTGCCACCGCCGGCGGGAAGGTGATCAAGGCCATGAAAAACGGCGGTTACGGCAACTATGTTGAAATTGATCACGGTAACGGCTATATCACCGCCTATGCACACATGCAGAGCTATCTGGTAAAAAAAGGTGATCATGTCAAACAGGGACAGGTCATCGGCCAGGTCGGCAGTACCGGGCGCTCTACCGGGCCTCACCTGCACTATGAGATCCGTTTGAACAACAAGCCGATCGACCCGGAAAAATTTATGAAAGTTGCTGACATATCTCATACGATAAAGACAAATCAAAACAAGAAGTAGACAATCATGTTCAGCAAAAAAAACGGATTTGATAAAGAAATGCAAAAGGCAGAGAATGAAACCATTTCTTCCATCATCGACAAGTCCATGTCCGTGAGCGGAGAGATCAGTTTTAAAGGGAAGACACGAATTGACGGCACCATTAACGGCAACATCACCGGAGAACACCTGGTTCTCAGTGAGTCGGGAAAAATCATCGGGGACGTCAAGGTTTCGTCATTTATCTGCCACGGCTACCTGGAAGGCAACATCATGGCCAAGCTGGTCACCGCAAACAAGGGCTGTTCAATAATCGGCAAGCTCGAAGCCGGCAGCCTCACCGTTGAACCGGGAGCAACACTGGATGGTGAGGTGAAAGCCGCCGCCGGCACCAACAGACCTGCAGATCCCAAGGGTGCCGACAGCCAGACATCAGTGCCGAAGAAAAACGACACGTGATGAACTGACATCTTCACCATGGTCTCCACCCCTTCTTCAGCAATCACCAACCGACTCGTATGCCCGGCCTGCGGGAACGATGAGGATTTCTTCGAACTCGCCAATGATGTCCTGCAGACTTCATTCTACAAGCAGAACCGCGATGGCAGTTTCACCCATGAGAGCGATGTCTCCCAGATAAACGGCGATGTTCTGCTGTTCTGCGGAGCATGTGAAGAAGACCTCACCCCGTTTCATAAACGCTTCAGGGAGATGATCTTTTGAAGCGCAGGCCTGTCGTTATCAAAGATAATCAAACTCTTTTCAGCAATTTTGACTCACTTGAAACCGGCGATATCATCTGCTGCCGAATCCGCCTGAAACCTGGAGAAGAACATCTGCTCCTCACCCTCTCGGAACGGGGAATAAAAGCTGTTCCCTCATTCACATCCCAGCTCTGCAGCAGGTCCAAAGCTTTTCAGACACGCCTTTTTTCCTGGGCAATGATCCCCGGCACAACTGTTATTTACACAACTCATGACCTGCTCCGGGTGGTCAGCCACTATGGAAACAGCGCTATCGGCAAAGTTGTGCTGAAACAGGAAGGCAAAAACGGCGGGCTCGGGGTTTTCCTCTTTAACAGCATTGAAGATATCTACACCCAGGCGGCAATCAATCTTCATAGCTTCCCGTTTGTTGTCCAGCCGTTTATCCCGGACTACCGGGATCTCCGGGTAATAATCATCGGTGACTATAGTGAGGTTTACGAACGCATCAGCTCCGGCAGCTTCAGGCATAATCTCCATTGCGGCGGTTCATCCGCTTCTGCTGAGCTTTCCGGGCGGCAACTGGAGTTGTGCAGAAGAATAATGCAGCAGGGAGCCTTTCCCTACGCCCATATCGACTTGATGGTGGCAGATGACGGCACAACATATCTTACCGAGATAAATCTCCGGGGAGGATTGCGTGGTGCGGCAATAGACAGTTCAAGCTACCAGCGTGCAATCAGCAGAATACAGGAGTCCCTGTGCAGCGGAGCAAGTGAACGTCAGGGGCTTTGAAAATACGAAACGAGAGGCGTCTCTATAAAAAAAGGGGATTGTCCGTGCTGGACAATCCCCTTTTTTGCTATCGAAACTATCAGATAGTAACTATACACAACCGGTAGGTTTCGGCAGGCCAGCCATTTTACAGGCTCCCTTTCCAGGTCCGGAGGGGAAAAGCTCGTAAATTCTTTTCAGCGGGAAACCAGTGGTCTTGGAAAGAATACGCACCATGGGAGCAATTCCGTTTTTCTTGTAATACTCCTGCAGCGCATCGATAACTTTCTGGTGTTCGTCGGTCAGATCGGAAATGCCTTCTGATCCTTTTACATAATCAACCCAGTTATCATTCCACTCTTCCATTCCTTTCAACAGGAATCCATCCTCATCTACCTGGAAACTATCTCCTTTGTGTTCTACTGTGGGCATTTCATACCTCCTTGGTATATTTATTTTCTGACTCGTATCATTACTGATCGTAATGTATATATACACAATCTATAAACTAACTACGCCTTATTACTATAGGGAAAACGAATTGTCAAGTGAATGAGTAATCATTTATCCCGGCCTGATGGGTTACACTTATCGTTCTGTAATTAAAGAAATTATCTCCAATCAGCCAAAACAGCGCGCAGGCTTTATCGTTATTTTTCTGCCGGGATAAAGTAATTTTATGCTGTGCTTTCCGGCATCACGGCACCGCTATTTTCCCAACCGGCTGCAGAGCCTGCGATTTTGCTTGCAGGAAGAAAATATCCGGGGTAAATCCATCCCTTACCAGTAATAAATTATGATTCTGCGATTAATCAATGTCCGACTGGACCGCACATGCGTTTCACCTCGGAACAGCTAACCCTCAACCCTATCGTCGTCATGCTCCAAATTTTAAGAGACAAAGCTCAGTCACTCGTAATCCAGGCCATCGTTGTAGTAATCGCCCTCGTCTTCATTTTCTGGGGTGTCGGCACAAACATGATGAACAAGCAGGAAGCTGCAATTGTCGTCAATGATGAAGAGATCTCGTTCCAGCAATTTCAGCAGGCCTACGATCAGGCCTATTCCCGGATCGCCCAGCAGTTCGGTGGAACTATCCCCAAAGGGCTGGCCGAGGGTCTTAATATCAGACAGCAGGTCATAAGCCAGCTCACCCAGCAGGCTCTGCTGAGACAGGGCGGCAGAGAAATGGGCCTGATGATCAGCGGTCATGAAATACAAAAAGAAATTGAAACCATGGTCCAGTTCCAGGAAAACGGGCAGTTCAGCATCGAGCGCTACAAAACAATTCTGGCCTCCAACAGGCTGTCCCCCACAAAATTTGAACAGTCCATGCGCTTTGACCTGTTAAGCCAGAAATCGATTGACAGCCTCTCGAGCTTTGCTCAGCCTCCGACAGACTTTGAAATCGAAGAGCTCTATAATCTCGAGAAAGAAACCGTATCAGTTTCATATGTTGTCTTTTCGCCGGAAACATTTCTTGAAGAGGTAGAGGTCAATGATCAGGACCTGGCAGCCTGGTACCAGGATGCCGGTGACAGGTATCTCACCGAGCCCCAGGTTCAGCTTACCTACCTGCCTTTCAGCTTCAATGATATCGCAGACCGCATCACGATAGAGGCTGCGGCCGTACAGGACTATTACGACCAGCACCTGCCCCAGTACCAGATCCCTGAAAAACGAAAAGCCAGACACATCCTCTTTACAGCAACCCCTGAAGATTCAACTGATGTGCATGAAGCCAAGCAATCAAAAGCAGAGGAAATTCTCAAACGTGCACAGGACGGTGAAGATTTCAGCTCTCTTGCCAGACAATATTCCGAAGGCCCCTCAGGCCCAAATGGCGGCGATCTCGGACTTTTCAGCCGGGGACAGATGATACAGCCCTTTGAGGACGCGGTATTTGCACTGCAGACAGACGAGATCAGCGGTGTTGTTAAAACAGATTTCGGATATCATATCATCCTTCTCGAAGAAATACAGGAGGCAAAGGTTCGATCTCTGGAAGAAGTTCGGGAGGAAATTGTTACCGCCTTGAAAATGGAACAGGCCAGACCGCTTGCTTTTCAGGTTGTCAATGATGCCTACGAAAATATTATCGGTGCCGGAAGTCTGGCGGCGTACCTGTCGGCAAATCCGGATGCAAAAATCGTTGAAACAGATTTTTTCAGTCGCACTGATCCGCCGGAAGGCATGAGCGCAGACCCCCGGTTTCTCGAACGCGCTTTTCAGCTCAAAGAAAACGAGCTGAGTTCGATTGTCGAGACAGATGCGGGATATGCCATCATCTCCGCCTCGGCCATCAAAGTACCGGAAGTACCGGAGCTATCGACGATTATAGAAAAAGTACGCGAAGATTATAAAACTGCAAAAGCAGAAGAGGCAGCCCGGGAAGCAGCTGAAACATTTCTCAGCGATATCAATAAAGAAAACGTTTCCTTTGAAGAGCGTGCACTGACCGCCGGGCAGGAAGTCAAACTTTCGGGTCTGCTGACAAAATCCGGAGCGAGCCAGGAGACATCATTCCCGCAATCGCTTATCCAGTCGGTATTCAGGCTCTCGGCAGCCATGCCGCTGCCGGAAGAGCCTGCAGTAGTAGACAATGACTATTATGTCTACAAATTCATGGAGCGCACGCCGCCTGAAGAGTCAATCAGTGAAGATGACCGTAGCGGCTACGCGGAGATGCTACTGCAGTTTAAGCAACAGCAGATCGTCGATGGCTGGCTGAAAAACCAGCAGGAATCAGCGGATATTTTCGTTCATAAAAGTCTCCAGAATTAACCGTTCTTGTTCTGCCGGCGACCCTTCCGGAACCGCCGGCAGCAATCACCGTCCCGTCATTAATTCCTGCCGGGTCTCATGATCCATATCAGTCAGAAGGCCAACTTTTTCATTTATATCAGGCCTGGACAATGATATAGTGTCTCTTCGGCCTTGCTAATTTCACCCCTTGTCTGACCCCGGGCAAAAAACGGAACAATTATATTTCAAATCCTCATGTCAGACACAGATCACTATATCGAGCGTTACCGCAAACTGAACTCCTTTGAACAGACGGTTCTCCAGCTCCTTTCCGTCGTCTATGAACCTGCCCACACGACACTGATCGTCAGCTGTCTCCGCAAGCTGGAAGTAACAAGTCCCAGGGGAAACCGGCCAACAGCGGCAAGCATCAATCACTATATCGAAAAATTTCAAGCAGCAGGTTTTATAACCAGTGCGCGCCAGTGCGATCCTGATATCGTCGAATTTCTGAGCAGGGAAGCGATTGGTGACGGGACATTTAAACGCTTTGCAGAAGCGGTTCGAAATGAGGCGCCCGTCTCCTACTATTATGGCAAATGGACTACCCGCTGCTGGCGGGCAATGAGAGAAATGCGCATCGGTATCTACTCCCAGAATTTTGAGATGATTGACAGTGCCCTGCAGTTTCTGGACTCCCAGTGCAACGAGATAATCACGCCGTTGCCTCCTGCCGTTCAGGTTGTAACATCGCCCTTTGATCCCGGCTGGTTTCGAACACTTCCCGCCTCGTTTCAGTTTTTTCTGCTCAACCATATCCTGCGTTACGGTCAGGCCCAGCTTGTCAATTTTCCTGAGATCATCGATTACCTCGAGGATGACAAGGAGTTCGCGAACCTGAGTGATGATGAAAGGCTGCCGTTTCAGCGTTTGCTCCTTGACCACTATATTCTGCAGGGCAGCATCGGCGCTGCAGAAGCGATTTTGCACCGCAGGAGCGACAGCTTCACCGGCACCGGCGCAGAAGGAACCATCGCCTTTCTCAAAGGCGATTTCAGTCATGCCCTTGAACTGTTTCACCATGACCTGGCCCAGTTGCAGGAATTATCAGGTTCTGAGGAGATCGCATTTTTCGGCATTCACGGACTCTTCCATATCCTTGCCGAAATAAGAGACCGGGACCGTTCAACGCTTTACAAGGTAGCTCACCAGATAAGCATTGCGCTGAGCCAGTTTGAAGACAGTGAAGAGAGTGAAGCATACGGATACCTGGCTTCACTGGTTGACAGTCAACCCCAGCAATACAGCAGTGACCTTGGTATCGAGCTCCTGGCGAAACAACCTCCACACAGCCTGGCGGTTCTCTTTGGAAGCCTCGTGCAATACTGGCTCAATGCCTCACTGGATCCGGAAATCGAGCCGCTCGTCAAGGGGTGCTTCAACGAAGCACGCCTGAACAATTACCTCTTCTGTTCATTCCACCTGGCTGAACTGCTTGCCCGCATCACTCCGGACCCAGGCGAGTATCAGGATTACCTGAGAGAACTGTCTTCATCGTCAGGGCTTGCACCGTTTCTAGACATCCTTGAGCCCGAAGAACCATGGAAGCGAAGCCTGCAGGCGCTGATCAACATATCTTCCAGCGCCGGTCGTGAAGGCCCTGAGCCGGACAGTCGTCTGGGCTGGCTGATCGCCTATGAAAACGGAACCATTTCCGCCCATCCGCGCGAGCAGAAACGTTCGGCGGATGGGCAGTGGAGCAAGGGCCGGCCGATATCGCTTGCCCGCCTGCACGGCTCCTCAAAACTTGCCTTTCTCACCCTGCAGGATAGAAAAATCTGCAAGGCCATCAGCAAAGAAGATTCCGGAGACAGTCAGCCCCATTACTCCTTTGACCTGGAAAAACTCCTGCCGTCCCTTGTCGGCCACCCGTTTCTGTTCCTCGCTCAATCACCGTCAATACCGGTAGAATTTGTATCCGGGGAACCGGAACTGCTCGTCGAGGAACGTGACGCTCTGCTTACTGTCCGTTTCTCACTGCCGATAACCGCTAACAATGTAACCCTTCAACAGGAGACACCGACACGCTTTAAGGTCGTCAGAATCAACGAAAATCACCGGAGAATTGCTCAGATCACCGGACAGGACGGACTCAGCGTTCCCATCGAAGCAAGCGAACAGGTACTTACTGCGATCGGCAACATCTCCTCTTTCATGACTGTGCACTCTGCAATCGCAGCAGATGCGTCCATCACCACCAGCCAGGATATCTCCCTGGTCGAAGCCGACTCAACCATCTATATGCACATGCTCCCCTATGGTTCCGGCTTCCGACTGGAAATGTTCGTCAAACCGTTCAAAGAGGGCAACCACTACCTCAAGCCCGGACAGGGCGTCGAAAACATGATGGCAGAAGTGGGAGGGAAACGGCTCCAGACCCGGCGAAACCTTGCAGAAGAGGAACGAAAAGCGCAGGACATCGAGGAGATGTGCCCGATCCTTGATCTGGCCATCGACATGGAACAGGAAAACGACCGTGAATGGCATCTTTATGATCCCGATGACTGCCTTCAGGCCCTCATGGAGCTTCAGGAAATCAGTGACCGGGTCATTATCGAATGGCCGGAAGGAGAGAAGTTAACGGTTACACACAAGCCGACATTCAAGAACCTCAACCTGAAAATCCGGACCAACCGGCAGAACTGGTTTGGAATCAGCGGCGAGCTCGTGCTTGACCAGGAACGGGTGATCGATCTCAAGGATCTCCTCACCCGAATCGACAACAGCAGCGGGCGCTTTATCCAGATAGGTGAAGGCCAGTTCATCGCGCTCACCCAGGAGTTCAGAAAACGTCTGGAGGAGTTGAACAGCTTTTCCAGTGATCAGCCCGCTGAAAAGGAGAACGAGGTCCTCATCCATCCTCTCGCCGCCCTGCCGCTTGAGAAACTGGTAGGAGAAGCCCAGACAAAAGTAGACAGAGGCTGGAAGCACCAGCTTGACAAGATCAAGGAATCCCGGGTCTTCAAACCGGAGCTGCCGTCAACCCTGCAGGCGGAATTACGCGATTACCAGCTTGAAGGTTACAATTGGCTCTCCCGCCTCGCCCACTGGGGTGTCGGGGGGTGCCTGGCAGACGATATGGGGCTCGGCAAAACAATTCAATCCCTGGCGATAATACTGCAGCGGGCAACCAAGGGACCATCCCTCGTCGTGGCCCCGACATCTGTTTCCACCAACTGGCTTTCCGAGGTGAGCAGATTCACCCCGACACTCAATATCAAACAACTCACCGCCAAGGATCGGGCCGAAACCATTGCAGGACTCGGGAAATTCGATCTGCTGATCACAACATACACCCTGCTCCAGCAGGAAGTAGACAATCTTGCCAAGATCACCTGGCAGACCATCATCCTTGATGAGGCACAGGCAATCAAGAATGCCGCAACCAAGAGATCTCAGGCGGCTATGGCACTCAACGGCGCTTTCAAGCTGATCACAACAGGTACCCCGATCGAAAATCATCTCGGCGAACTGTGGAACCTCTTTAATTTCATCAATTCCGGTCTGCTTGGAACCAATCACCAGTTTAATGAACGTTACGCGATCCCGATTGAGCGCTACAATAACCGCGATGCCCGATTGAAACTCAAGAAACTGATCCGCCCGTTCATCCTGCGGAGAATAAAATCCCAGGTCCTGGAAGAACTTCCGCCACGCACTGAAGTAACACTTGAGGTAACCATGAGCGCCGAAGAAATGCACTTTTACGAGGCGCTGCGTCAAAATGCCCTGGAGATACTGGAGCGTGCGGGTAATAACTCCAAAGGCAGGCATCTGCAGATACTGACGGAAATCATGAAACTGAGGCAGGCCTGCTGTAACCCCCGATTAATCTCCAGGGACACGAGAATTGCCAGCTCAAAACTGGAAATTTTCTCTTCCGTCATCGAAGAACTCATTGCCAGCCGTCACAAGGCCCTGGTCTTCAGTCAATTCATCGGGCATCTCGACATCATCAGGGAATATCTTGACAGACAGAACATCACCTACCAGTACCTTGACGGCGGCACCAGCAGCCGGCAGCGTAAGGAACGTGTGGAAGCCTTTCAGGCGGGCGAGGGAGATCTGTTCCTGATCAGCCTGAAGGCCGGTGGGCTCGGCCTGAACCTGACCGCTGCCGATTACGTAATCCATATGGACCCCTGGTGGAATCCGGCGGTTGAAGACCAGGCCTCAGACAGGGCTCACCGTATCGGCCAGACCCGACCGGTGACTATCTACCGACTGGTGTGCAAGAATACCATCGAAGAGAAAATCGTCACCCTGCACCAGGAAAAAAGGGATCTGGCAGACAGTCTGCTGGAAGGAACAGACATGAGCGGGCGACTCAGCTCAGCAGAACTGATCAACCTTATCAGGGACAATTAAGAATCAGGACATTGTCAGGCGGTCGACGACAAGGCCAAAAAAGGTGTCATCGGCGGCTGAGAAGAACCAGCCAAGATGTCGTGAGCAGGAGGAGCAGAACGAAATCCGCCAGCTGTAACCGGCAAACCATGAAAACTCGCTGCTTCGCGCCCCCTCTACATGACAGCCCGGTGCCCGGCGAAAACAGCCGATTTCATAGACGATTCCTGCCGGGTTAAAAAATGTGTGCAGGTGTTTTTCCGCCCTGCTGATTCGGTCTTCCACTTTGGTTATCGCCGCATCACACTGCCTGCAGCGCAATACTCCCTCACCCTTTTCCTGATACTCCTCGTGATCCTGGGCCAGTATCGAGGTGGAGCTCCCGGATTTCGCGCCGTTTTCCCTGAAATCCAGCAGGACTGGGGAAAAACCTTCCCCGGTAAAATTTCTAACCGCCCGACAAACGGTCATAGCGCATCTCTTGTGAACGCTGAAAATAATCTGTTATTTCCTCAACCATTGCCTCAATCGTATACTTCTGGGGCTGAATGTCGACATGCAGGCCACTGTCGGTCACGGTTTTTGAGGTAATCGGCCCGATCGTGGCAATTTTCACACCTGCCATCAGCCTGAGCAGGTCGTCCTGGTCCTGGGCATCAACCATGGTCAGAAAATTTCTCACGGTTGATGACGAGGTGAAGGTGACCATGGACACATTGCCGCTCTCGAGCTCAGCCCGCAACTCATCTTTTCTGCCTTGCGGTGGGACATTTTGGTAGACCGGCGCAACCATCACCTGCGCGCCGCCTCCCCGCAGCATCTCGGGAAGGATTTCCCTGCCCGCTTTGGCCCGTGGAAACAGGATATTTCGTCCCCCTACACCCTGGTCAAGAAGGCTTTCAGCAAGCCCCTCACCGGTAAATGTCGGCGGGATGAGATCGGCGTTAATGCCATATGAAAGCAGCAGGTCTGCGGTACTTTTACCAACCACGGCAATGTCCGGACCCTTCAGGTCCCGGGCATCCATCCCCTTGGCGAAGAGCCGTTTGAAAAAATAAATGACACCGTTCAGGGACGTAAAAAGGATCCAGTGGTATTCATTGATTCGTTCCAGTTCATCATCGAGTATATCGTAGGAGTCGACTGGCTCAATATTGATTGTTGAACACTCGTAACAGCTGGCACCAGCTTCTTCCAGCCTGGCCACGAGTTCACTCGCCTGTTCACGCGTTCTGGTAACGATGATCCGTTTCCCGAACAGCGGTCGTTTTTCGAACCAGTCAAGGGTTCCCCTGAGCCGGACAACCTCTCCGATAACAATCAGAGCCGGGGGTTTAATGTCTTCCTGTTTCACAATATCGGCAATCGTCGCCAGCGTTCCGACAACTGAGCGCTGCTCCGGCGTCGACGCCCAGCGAACCACCGCAACAGGGGTGTCAGGGGACCTGCCGTTGCCGATCAGGTTGCCGACGATGACCGGCAGGTTCTTGATACCCATGTAGACAACAATCGTGCCGATACCGGTGGCAATTTTCGACCAGTCTATATTAGAATCTGTCTTGGTCGGGTCTTCGTGTCCGGTGAGAAAAGCCACGGTTGCTGTATAGTCACGATGGGTTATCGGGATACCGGCATACGTTGCTGCCGCTGTTGCAGATGTTACTCCGGGAACAACCTCGAAGGGAATACCGGCGGCTGCCAGGGTTTCCAGCTCTTCACCGCCGCGCCCAAAAATAAAGGGATCTCCGCCTTTCAAGCGAATAACTGTTTTACCCTCGAGGGCAAAATCAACCAGCATCTGGTTTATTTCATCCTGGGTGTGAACATGTTTTACCCCACCTCGTTTTCCGGCATAAACAAGCTGGGCGTCTTTGGGAATGAACCTGAGCAGTCTTCTGCTTGCCAGGTAGTCATAGACGACAACCTCGGCACGCTCCAGCAGATATTGTCCCCGCACCGTAATCAGACCGGGATCACCCGGCCCTGCCCCGACGAGATAGACCTTGCCGATTTTCTTTGTAATGTTCTGCTCTTCCATAAGTAAAAAAGGCCGCCCCGGATAATCCGGACTGGCCACTCCCCATTCAACAGTTTAAGTGTGAGGTACTTCTCAAACGACGTATTACCAGTTTTCAATCAATTCAGCAAGCGGGCATGCAGTAAGGCAGCCGGCTGAGCCTCGCTATATCATAGGAAATCAATTAGTTGGGGCCGTATGCAAGATAACACTATTTCGGCAGGCAGGAGCATCTCCACAACCGTTTTAAGCAATTGCCGACAGCGCTGCCCGTGGTGAGCGCCACCCTGACACCTCATTGTCAACTGACAGAAAAGGGGAGAACCATCAGCGGATGATTCTCCCCTTTTCTGAAACTGCTTGTGCTGCAGATAGGTATGTTGGCAACAGCTCTTATAACTCAGCCATAATGGCTTCGGTCACTTCATTGATGGATTTTGAGCCGTCAACGGATATCACCTTCGGGCCGCCCGCTGTCTTGAAGTAATTGACCGCAGCCATGGTACCGGTTGTTTCATCATAGTAGATGTTGTGGCGCTTATCGATGGCATCGACATCCTGATCGTCGGCACGGGTTTTGAGCTCGCCCCCGCAGACACGACACACCAGTTTTCCGTCTTTTTCCACCGGTTTGATCGCCTCAAAGGCAATATGGTTGGGATGGTTGTTATCGTTGACACAGAGCCTGCGCCCCATGATGCGTTCTTTGGCAATCTCGCGGTCAAGGACAATCTCGATCACGTAATCGAGTTCAATACCTGCGTCCTTGAGATTGTTTGCCAGGGTTATTGCCTGGTCTTTGGAGCGTGGAAAGCCGTCAAGCAGCCAGCCATCCTTGCAGTCATCTTTCTTCAGGCGCTCTATCATCATCGGAATGGTGATATCATCAGGAACCAGGTCACCTCTGTCGATATATTCCTTGGCTTTCTTACCGAGTTCGGTACCACCGCCGATGTGTTCCCTGAAAATAGCACCGGATTCAATGTGCGGGATATTGTACTTTTCCTTCACAATTGCTCCCTGAGTACCTTTTCCGCTCCCGTTTGGTCCAAACGCCAGAATGTTCATTCCCATGACTTCTCTCCTTTTTGTTGTGTTTCGGTCATCATGCCAAATACATGGATAATAAATTTGAAAGGGGTGCGACATGTGCGGCACCCCTGGAAACGCACGGCATCGTCACCGGTATCTGCGACGGGCCACGAGCAAGGCGTAA
Source organism: Desulfocapsaceae bacterium (assembly GCA_963675545.2). GTDB lineage: Bacteria > Desulfobacterota > Desulfobulbia > Desulfobulbales > Desulfocapsaceae > MADRE3. Next base: position 2,588,357 of record CAXXRX010000002.1, on the reverse strand, counting down.
CTATAGCCTAATTACAGATCCGGAGCCAGTAAAATATCCTGGTAATATTTTGACTTTCAACCGGAAAATGAGTACGTTTGCCGGATTACACAATCCGGCGGGACGACCTCTCCTGCCGCTCTCATTTCAATCTCAACACCTGCAGAAGACATGAAACAGATAGCTATAGGCATGATCGGGTTCGGCACGGTCGGCAGCGGCCTGGCCCAGACATTGATGAACCAGCAGGAGCGGCTGATCCAAAAAGTCGGTGCCCGGATAATACTCAGCCGTGTTGCCGATATCAATCTAGACACGCTTCCCGAGGAGTTCTCCGATATACGGTTAAGCAAAGATGCCACTGACATATTCAACGATCCGGAGATCAAAATCGTTGTCGAACTTATCGGTGGAATCGAACCGGCCAAAACGTTCATGCTCGAAGCGATCAACAGGGGAAAGCATGTTATCACCGCAAACAAGGCACTGCTTTCGATACACGGCAGAGAAATCTTTGAAGCGGCCGTCGCCAACAATGTCGAAGTCGGCTTCGAGGCCAGCGTCGGTGGCGGTATTCCCGTAATCAAGGGTCTCAAGGAAGGCCTCGTGGCCAATCGTATCAACTCCATCAAGGGCATCATGAACGGTACCGCAAATTACATCCTCACCGCAATGACCGAGCATGGTACACCCTTTGCTGAGGTACTCAAGGACGCCCAGCAGAAAGGGTTTGCCGAAGCCGACCCGACCTACGATGTGGAAGGGATCGACACCGCCCATAAACTGGCAATCCTGATGAGCATTGCCTATGGGCAGCATATTCATCTCGACCATATTTCCGTTGAAGGCATCAGCACCATCAAGCCAATGGATATCGATTTTGCCAGGGAATTCGGTTATCGAATCAAGTTGCTGGCTATCAGTAGAAATCACGGCGACAGCGTCGAGGCACGGGTGCACCCGACAATGGTTCCGGAAACAAATCTCTTTGCCAACATCAACGGCACCTTCAACGCTATCCAGTTCAACGGCGACGGGGTCGACGATGTACTTTTTTACGGTCACGGCGCCGGGAAAATGCCCACCGGCAGCGCGGTTGCTGCAGATGTGGTCGATATCAGCAGAAATATCATTGCCGGTTCAGTCAACCGGGTGCCGGCACTTTCCTACCTGCCCGAGCACTTTACCCCGCCGGTCATCACCCCGATGAACGAGCTCACCTGCCCCTATTACTTCCGGGTTACCGTCCTTGACCAACCAGGTGTACTCTCCGCAATATCGGGGATTCTCGGCAAACACAACATTTCAATCAGGTCAGTCATCCAGAAAGGGCATCGTATCGGCGAGCCCGTCCATGTCGTACTCAGGGTTCACCGCTCCTCCGAGGCATCGGTAGAAAAAGCAGTAGCCGAGATCGACGCCCTTGATTACTGCACGGAGCCGACTGTCAGGATTCGTGTGCTGATGGAAGACGGTTGACGCACGTATAGTGAAGTGACTCAATGAAATATCTGATCCTTATCGGCGACGGCATGGGAGATCATCCCATCCCCGAGCTTGGCGGCAGGACACCGCTGCAGGCGGCTCAGACTCCGGCAATGGACGAGCTCTGCAGAAACGGCAAGCTGCTCTCTGCAGCGACCGTCCCGGAAGGGTTTGCTCCGGGAAGCGATGTAGCCAACATGTCGCTGCTCGGCTATTCTCCGAAATGCTACTACACCGGAAGGGCGCCGCTTGAAGCAGCGAGCATGGGGATTTCCCTCGCCCCTGATGAAACAGCGTTTCGCTGCAACCTGGTAACACTCGATTATCACGATAACAAAACAACAACCATGGTCGATTTCTCGGCGGGTCACATCAGTACCGCCGAAGCCGCCCGGTTGATTGCCGACCTGCAGCAGCACTGTGGAAACGAGACATTCACGTTTCATGCGGGTATCAGCTACCGCCACCTGCTGGTTGTTAAAGACCCGCTGCCCGACCTGACAACGGTACCGCCTCATGACTATATCGGTAAAGATGTCAGTCCCCATTTCCAGGCGTATCTTGACACACCCGGGTGGAGAGAGCTTGTCCTGGAAGCCAGAGCCGTACTGGCTGATCATCCGCTTAACCAAAGCCACGTGAAGGACGGCAGAAGATCTGCGACAGGCATCTGGCCATGGGGAAGCGGCAAGATGCCTTCCATGCCGACACTGGCCGAGCGCTTTACTATCAGCGGCACAATGATTTCAGCAGTCGACCTGCTCAAGGGACTCGGTGTCTGCGCAGGTCTTCACATTGCCAACGTTGAGGGGGCAACCGGCTATATCGATACCAACTATGAAGGTAAAGCACTGGCGGCCCTTGCGGCTCTTGAAACGCAGGACTTTGTCTTTGTCCACCTCGAGGCGCCCGACGAAGCCGGCCACCAGGGACGCCTGGACCACAAGATCCAGGCAATCGAAGATTTTGACAGTAGAATCGTTGCTCCGATCACCGCCGCGCTTCGCGAAAGACAAGAACAGTTCAGGGCCGTTATCACCATGGACCATTTTACCCCGCTGGCTCTGCAGACCCATACGTCTCAGCCGGTCCCCGTTATCCTCTACGATTCACGGGAAACAACACCCGGCTCAGGGCGATCTTTTGATGAGACAGCTCTTGATTCAGACGATGATGACATAGAGAAGATTGAGGGATATACACTTATCAACACACTGCTGCAGCAATTCGAGCATGACTGAATATCCCCTTACTAACAGCCCCGTCTACAGGTTGACACACCGGGTTATCTACGGGGATACCGACGCGGGCGGTGTCGTCTATAACGCCAACTTCCTTCGCTATTTTGAAAAAGGGCGCACAGAAATGATGCGCGAATGGGTCTGTTCTTACCGGGAAATAGAGGAACTTGGCCTGGTGCTGCCGGTTACCGAATGTTTTGCCCGCTATAAATCACCAGCATTCTACGATGACCTGCTCGACATCGAGACATCGATTGCAGAACTGAGAAAGTTTACTTGCCGCTTCAACTACAGAATCACCAGAAATGATGCAAAGCGCTCAAAACCAACCCTGATCGTCAAGGGGTATACCATACACGCGGCCGTCACCAGGCAAGGCAAGCTCACCCGGCTGCCGGAAGACATCATGGCCAAGCTCCGGAACCTTTTCAGCAGCACCGAAATTTAGCCCGAGCATCCGAAATTAGATTGACAGATCACCATTTGTTAGTATAGTGCACATTCGCAACGCGGGGTGGAGCAGTTTGGTAGCTCGTCGGGCTCATAACCCGAAGGTCGGGGGTTCAAATCCCTCCCCCGCTACCAAGTTAAAACGGGGACTTAAAGGCACACTCTCTTTAAGTCCCCGTTGTCATTTATCCCCAGGAGATAAGTTAGGCCCACATTCTGGCTGCCTAGAGCGATATTTATCCTACTTTTTTGCACAGACAGCTATAGCAGTTAACGTAATCTTAATCGTACTCAGCCCCTGATATAGAAATGATCTGCAGAAATCGGGACCCAATCTGACACATTTGGTTCTCAAATTTTGATATTATCTAAAAACTGAACGACCATCGACTAGAAGTTGATGGGTTCGTTGCTCGGCTAAAGCCGATTGAAGTTCATTTTGTTTGCTTTGCAAATTGGTTATTTAAAAATGGCTCATAGTCTTTGACTATCTTGCCAAAACTTTTCTTCGCCTAAAGACGTGGGTTCAAGAGGAGTCGATTTGAAATCGACTGTCGTCAGCGGATACTGGCTTCCCTGTTCTGTGGGTATTTAGTTACCCCTTGTTCAGATTTCGATCACCTCCTCTTGATCTGATAACTTGCAATACAAGGACAACACCTAACAATAAAGCACCCAAGCCGCTATATAAGTATATCGTTGAAATTAATAAAAAAGCGGAAAGAAGAAGTGAAATTCTTTCATAAAATTTTAACTCAATATAAAGGTATTTTTGGATACACGCCGCCAGATAAACAACACCAAGAATCGCCGTTATGATAATGAGACTAGTATGACCAAGGCGTAAATTATTGATGTTAAGAAGCAAACCGGGATTAAAGACAAACATGTAGGGTATAAGGGCAATCAGGGTATAGTTGGGAAATCTCACGGGAAACAACACAAGCCTCTATTGATTTAAACGTCAGAGCTGTAGCTATGCTATAGTTAGAGTTCAGTAAAATTAACCGAGAACGTCCCGCCCGATTGATGAACGTTGCATCAGGTGCAGGATATGCACTTTTTGAGCAATCAATCCTTTATTCAGCAACCAAATATTTTGTAACAGCTCTTACAGAAGGAATTACGCAAGAGTTGAAAAGCCAAAAACTACCGATGAAGGCACAATTACTTGCTCCGGGTCCTATGGCTACGGATTTCTTTTCAAATGCAATGGATGATTCGAATGGCAACCTCCTTGATATTGACTTAAGCAAATTCAAATTGCACACAGCCGAGCAAGTTGCAGAATTTGCTATGCAGCTTTATGAAAGCGGATCAGATGTTGGAATAGTACAGCCCGATATGACTTTTTCTCTCAGTGACGGAAAACACCGAATCGGGCAAGTATTGAGTGGCGACTACGATTGGTAAACAAACATCATGGCTCAATCCGCTAACAAAACATTGCACTTGACCCAACACCATTGGCTTGGCTTATGGCGGGGGTTTCTAAGTGGTGTTTGGTCAAGTGAATTTGGTCGTTGGGCGGCAAAGGGAAACATAATGAAGAAGACAATCTTATATCGGCTATTCGGGTTTGGTTCTGTTCCCAAAAAATTGCGTCCAGTGCTTGAGCAAGAAGGAATTGTTGTTTTTGACGAAGGCATTGGAGGCTGGTTCGTAACAAAAATCGTTAATGGCCCGAACAAGCGATATCATCACCGTACTGAGGGATTTTCTGGTTGCCTTGCAGTAACAAAGGTGCGAGTTGTCTGCTACACATACGGGAAGCGTCAGATCAACATCTCTGTTGAAGACCACAAGATAGCAAACCTATATGTTGATACCCCAGAAGAACAAAAGTTGTGTCTCTCGTTCGAGTCATCAGACTTTAGAGAAGAGTGGGAGGGTGTGATTGAGTTCCGATTCAACACAGACAAAGCACTCCAATTTCGTGATGCGCTAATGACAATCGGTGCCCAACAAGGCACTTCAGCCGACGCGGGAAAGCCGCGCCGCTGAGTTTTGCGATTACTATAGCCATATCGAAGCTCTCTAGTTTCATAAATTTCTAATCCATTACCTTATTCATGTGCAAGTCAGAATTTGATAGGCAGGAAAAGAGGACTCACCACAACTGGCGTGAAGCCATGAATTACAGGAAACATATTAGGTTCAGTGACTGGCCCAGGCTCTAGGATTGCCAAGACCAATATTTTGGAATGATTACTTGATTATTTTCAGAAGGTTGCAAACGCTTTGGACTATTTTCCCCAGTGGAATTTATCTTCGCCATAAAGCAGCATATCCCAGAGTTTTATTTTCAGTTCACTCATGTGTATTGCGGGTATTCAAATTGAATGAGTGGGGAGAGAAGAAAGCAGAAAAATGAGGATCATTTTGCTAGAATTTGTTGCAGCCAGTTTGAATTTTTGGAAATAGTTAACCATGGCTTATAAAACAATGACGTATCATATTATAGTGCATTGGAGAGTTCAGTTTTGGCACTTGGTGGAAAGCTAAAAATAATTGCAATCGCTGTATTGATATTAACGGCGCCTGCAGGAGCGCAGGCTCAATCAGATATACTGTCAGCCCAGAACTCTGACCCAGGTATGATGGGCTGGATGCAAGGCTTCCCGCCGCCTCCCGACAAGCTAATCACTCAGCCGGACTCCAACTATTTCAGTTTCCCAAAGCTCCGCTGGTCGGTTTGCCATCTGCGTGAATTTCTGCCCACTGAAGAGATCAGCAGAGGGCTTGGTGCACTGGTTCCGCTTAACTACCTATCACCCCTTGAGTTTGCCGAAATGCGTCAGGAGATAGACGCTCTAACCTTCATGCCGATGAGCGGCGAAGAAGAGATGACGTGGAAGGAGTCGCTTTATGCCAACTACACAGACGGGATACTGATCATGCACGAAGGCCGGGTGGTTTATGAACGATATTTCGGCTGTCTAGAAGAGGATGGTAAACATGCGATCATGTCAATGACGAAATCGATCACCGGTCTTCTTGGCGAGATCCTTGTTGCCGAAGGCGTTCTTGATGACATGCTTCTGGTGCGCGACGTCATTCCAGAGATCGGCGACAGCGCTTTCGCTACCGCGACCGTCCGCGAAGTGATGGATATGACGACAGGTGTCCAGTATTCGGAGGATTATTCCGACCCAAACGCTGACATATGGCTTTATTCCGCCGCTGCGAGCCCCCTGCCGAAACCAACGGATTACGAAGGTCCCAACGGATACTGGGAGTATCTCCAGCAGGTGCAACCTGATGGCAGGCACGGTGATGAGTTCCATTACAAAACGATCAACTCCGACATGCTCGGTTGGATCATTTCCTACGTTACGGGCAAGGCAATCACCGATCTGACCTCAGAGCGGCTCTGGAGCCGGATGGGCACGGAGCAGGACGCCTATCAGACGGTCGACGGCAAGGGCGTGCCCTTCGCAGGCGGTGGTATAACGGCGGGCCTGCGCGATCTTGGGCGCCTTGGACAATTGATGCTGAACGAGGGTGAGATCAACGGAGAGCGCCTGTTCCCCGCAAAGGTCGCGCAGAAAATCCGCGCCGGCGGCGACCGAACGAAATTTGGTGATGGCTTCCCGAGCATAGGCAATGCCAGCTATACAAGTCAGTGGTGGGTTTTCCACAATGAACATGGTGCCTTTGCGGCTCGCGGTGTTCATGGGCAGACGATTTACGTCGATCCGACTGCAGATATGGTTCTGGTGCGACTCGCTTCGTTTCCCCGTGCACAAAATAGCTTCATTGATCCAACCTCCCTGCCTGCCTATCAGGCTGTTGCGGAATACTTGATGAACAGAGATTGATATGTCCTTCCTGAAAACTCTCTTTTTTTTGCTGATATGGGGCCTTTCACTCGCTGTGCCGATGACAGCAGAGGAAACTCGCTCAGAGGAGACACCTCCTGAGATCTCTCAAGATCTGATCGACCCTCAGATACCTACTGAGGACGTACGTTCCCCACACCGGTCACAGCTTTTTCGTCTTTTTTCCGCCATAGCTTCCTCCCTGCACGATTCTACTTGAGAAGTTCAAATGTTGCAGGAGATACACGCCGCACCAATAGCCCCTGTTTTGCCTTTTTGGCCAAGGCGCTTGAAAGAGAATCCCGGTCGGTTACACGACCATAGCGGTCCATAAGAAGTTCAACCAGCTCGTCTACATGCACAGAGCGTTGTTCATCTGTAAGTAAATCAACACTCTGATCGACAAGAGACTTACGTTTCCTTCCACGTCGCTGCACCACGTTTGTCGTCATCTCTTCCTTGTTAAGCAGCTTACGCACACTCCTTATCTGCAACTCCAGCAATGTTTCTATTGTCTCAAGGATCAGTTCACGTTGTTGCTTCTCCATATTGCACCTCCTTTCTTGACATCGGTAATACTATGTTTCACATAAAAACTACATACGTTATTGAAAAGATGCAACACCAATCGTAAGCCAATGCCAAAAAACAGAGGGGGTAAAAGTGCAATAAGCCTGACGGGACGGTTTGGGCCGGGACAAACGTTGAGGGGTGGAAGGCGATCTGTTTAACTAATTGATTTATGGTGACACTAAATTATAGCTCTACCGTGTTCAAGGGTGGGGAACGTGCGTTTTATTCATTCAACTATCGTCAACGGCAAAACTGTCTATAACAGAAAATCTACTGAATTGTATAAGGAACATGGCGACGGTAGATTTAGACTAAATGTACCTGATGAACCTAACGTGAAATATCAACATCAATCGCAGAATCTCCGTTCTTTGATTGATACAATACTATTTTACCTCGTTCAGCGATCATGCCTATCTCCATGCATCATTTCGTCAAACTTTTTCAACCAAAGCAAATGGCAGTTCAACAGCAGGGTTAACAAGAGAATATGTAAACGATATTTCGGCAGGCGGTTCCTGCAGTTTTTCCTTTAATGCGACTTTTTCCGAATCAATTCAATTAGGCAGACCTCCGTATTGACCAGCTATACAGTAGGAAAGAAGCTTACCCACTTGCTCAGATCTCAATGGTAGATGACTGTTTTATGATTACGCCGGCGGTCCGCAGCTCTTCAAGTGCCTTTCTGGTATCCGCCGGCTCAATGTCGACCCCTTTGCAGAGATCTTCCAGGACAATGGTTGTATATCCCAGTTTCAAGGCATCAAGGGCGGTGAATTTAACACAATAATCCGTTGCCAGGCCACATACGTACACCTCTTCAACATGCCGGGTCGTCAGGTATTCATGCAGCCCGGTGCCGTTTCCGTCATCATCGAAGAAACCGGAGTAGGAGTCGGCTTCAGGGCGGCTGCCTTTGACAAAATTTTGAGCTTCCACCTTCAGATCCGGGTGAAAATCAGCCCCGTGAGTATTCTGGACACAATGATCCGGCCACAGGACCTGATCTCGCCCGGATAGAGTTACCGCATCGAATGGTTCTGCACCACTATGGTTGGAGGCAAAGGAACCATGATTCCGCGGGTGCCAGTCCTGGGTGGTCACCACCACCTTGAATCTCGTGGCGATCTTGTTGATTCCCTCCACGATTGTGTCGCCATGCTTTACGGCCAGTGCGCCACCCAGACAGAAATCGTTTTGCATGTCGACGATGATCAGCGCTTTCATGACAGAGCTCCATTTATTATGCGAAGACAGAGTGCGATTTCAGCTGCTTCGCCGGTATGCTTACCCTCGGCATCAGACAGCTTGATCATCGGAAACCACTGCGTGGCTTCACTGCTCCTGCCTTGCGAGAGTTTTATCACCATGTTCAATGGTTCCGGCCCGAGGTCATTGGATAAATCAGTGCCGATTCCAAAAGAAGCATTGATTTTCCCCTGGCAGTATTTCTTGATTGATATCGCCTTGCCTGCATCCAGTTCATCCGAGAAGACAATGGTTTTGGTCAGTGGATTGATTCGCAGCTTCCGGTAATGGTCCACAAGTTTGTCGACAAAAATGAAAGGATCTCCGGAGTCTTGTCGAACACCGTCGAAAAGACGAGCCTCTATCGCGTCAAAATTGCGTAAAAACAGATCAGTCGTGAAGGTGTCTGTCAAAGCAATTCCCAGATGACCCTGAAAAACCGAGGACCAGGCGTCGATCGCTGCCTTGTTGGCACGCTTGTAGCCATGTTCCGCCGCATGAAACATGAACCACTCGTGGGCGTGAGTTCCAATGGATTTTATACCGAACTGTTTTGCCCAATGGACATTGCTGGTACCTATCAGTGTATTTTTTTCGACAGAAAGAAGATCCTTGATAACGAGCGCCTGGTTTTCCGCCGAAAAGCGTCTCCTGGTGCCGAACTCGGCAAAAGCAACTCCCCCATTCCTGAGCTGCTCACATTTTTGGATGTTGAGTAGCCTGGCCTCTGGCCTGGACAGCGTTTTCTGGCCGAGCAGTGAAAAGTAAAGCTCACTGATAATGGCCAGCAGGGGGACTTCCCAGAGTATCGTCGTGTACCAGGGGCCGGAGACCGTCAGGTTCAGGTCCCCAGCGGACTGCTCTATCACAACATTCTCCGGCGAGTATCTGTAGTGGGTCAGAAAATCAAGATAGACAGGGGTAAGAAAGTAACAGGTCTGCCTGAGATAGTCCAGTTCATCACTCTGCAGTTCCAGGTCTGCCATTTTCTCAACCTGATCCTGCAGGTGAATATGAAAATCATCAGGAAACCTGGTCTCTCCACGATTGATAAATTCGTACTTGACTTCCGCACGGGGATAGAGGGAGTGTACTGCCTGCTGCATGGTGAATTTGTACAGGTCATTATCAAGTATACTCCGTATCACTGGCTGCCCCGCGTGTTTACAGGCCTCTCGACCAACCGTATAAAACCTGAATTATGACCAATTATCAACTATGATACAAGTCCTGAAGGTGCCATCCTTTGTAAGGATAAGAAATTTTACTCAAAATGCTTTCAAAATGATGATCTTCCGTCGACGCCGAGATGATTAGTGCTGATTTCAGGGTGCGCCTTTCTCTTTTCCACCTGCCTGCAGCTTAATAATTCTGGAATAAAGAATTAGAATCGCAATGGAACCGGCGTAGCATTGACTTCCAGCCGAACACAAGCCTGCCTGCGGACGATTTCCTGCTCAGAGCATCTATTGATGGGTTCAAATTTCTGCGTCGCGACCCTGAAGCAGTCAACGGTTTGAGCACCTCCCACCGGACCTGCCTGGCTCAGAGAGAAACGGTGGGAGGCTGTTCGTTGTTCAAAGCTCCTTTGGCTTACAAACATTCTCGGCTTTTGCTGCGCTCCTGCCGCATCCTTCACAATAGTGGGTTGCAGGTTTAATCAGCTTGATATATGCCTTGGGGTCCTTCACCTGCAATTCTTCTTCCACATACGCACAAAGCGTTTTTTTATCATCACTCATGATTTACCTCCTGATTTTTACAATCCTTCATTGAGTTTCAACATCCTATAATCAGGATCGGGTTGCTTACCATCGTTCAGTACCGACAATCTGATTGACATCGGCACATGTCTTGCGCTCGCTGTCTGTGAGATTTTCATATTTTTTCTCATCAAGATTCTCGCTGTCAACGGTGCACACATACTCTTTGCCTACGTCACTGTTAACCCACGTCAACGTTCCGTAATCTCCTTTCACACGTCACCTTTCATATTTATTTCTTCTTACAACAGAACCGGCCATAACAGCTTACCGGCCTTATTCTGAAAGTAGTCACTCTTGCGGAGTCTGCAAGATATGCACCTTGTTCACGGGATATTTCGCGCTTAAAAAACAAGTGTACTGTTTCAAGTAAATCAGGGCTTTTCAGGTGATTCAGTAGTGTCCGGTTGCCTGCAAAATCCTGGTCGCTCAACTACTCAATACCTGGCAACCGAACAAACCATTCTTTTCAACCAGGCGGAACAATGATTACCTTATTGGAAAAAAACGATACTCCTGTTTCCGCTGATACGGTGATGCTGATGATTACAATAGATAAAACAGATGAAGATGCTCACGGTCCAGATACGTATACGGTGAGCCTGAGAAGTCAACTGATCTGCAGATTCAAACATGACAGGCTGGATGGACTTGCTGACTGTTTAAAAAAGGCGGCGGATGCCGTTGAACTCAGCGAGTGGGCGGAGTATGTAATAATGGAGGACTCAAAAGGAGGATAGCCTGAGATCCGCTCAGCGGGTGGATGAACGCACAATTTTTTATGTTTCGAAAACAGAATCACCAGAAATTAACGCCGATGAATTCCGGCGATCTTCGTATAATCAAAGGTGACATGCTCACCCCGAGCAACGATCTCCTGACTCAGACCGTCTGCTACACGTTCCAATGCCTCCCCCCTGCAATTGAGGTTCACCGGATCAATGTGATGAACGATAATATTTAACAACCCCCGACCTGCGACAGACACTGTCACACCATCGCCTGGGGCAGGAAGCTTCGAGCTACTGACTCCGGCAATCCCTTTGTTTGTGTTGAGGAGTAAAGAGTCTATATTTCTATATGCAGCCATCCCAGATCTCCTGTTTTTTCGATGTGCCTCATACCTTAAACTATTCAGTAATGCCGCCATTTCAATATTTAAAAAGAAAATAGTCGGATTTTGGGCTATAGTTTTGCAAAAACGTGTATTCCGGTGCGATAACGCAGGATGCAGGTCTTGATTAACCTGGTAACGGGACGAGATATTTCTCATGAATCAGATAGCTAAGCAGTCTTTTGGTCAAACGGGACATTTGAGTAGTCGGGCAATCTTTGGTTCGTTTGCTGTTCGAGATGTCAGCCAGGATGTTGCCGACCGTGTCCTGGAAACACTTCTCGGCTATGGTATTAACCACATCGACACCGCACCTGCCTACGGAGATGCCGAAATTCGTGTCGGCAGCTGGATGAAACGACACCGGGACAAATTCTTCCTGGCAACAAAAACGGACAAACGAACCAGTCAGGACGCGCGTGAGCAGTTTTACCGGTCTCTCGATCGACTGCAGACTGACCGGGTAGACCTGCTGCAGATACACAATTTTACAGATGTCGTGTATCGTGAAGTCGTTATGCGGCCGGGAGGAGCAATTGATTTTTTACTGGAAGCCCGGAATGAAGGTCTGGCGAGATTTATCGGTATTACCGGGCATGGAATTCTAACCCCCAAGATGCACATGCAAAGTCTTCAGAGATTTGGCTTTAATTCTGTCCTTCTCCCCTGCAATTATCCACTGATGCAGATCTCACGCTATAGGAAAGATTACGTTCAACTGATGTCTTACTGCCGGGAAAATCAGATTGCGGTTCAATTAATAAAGGCAGCGGCACGCGGCCTCTGGGGTGACAAACCTCGAACCCACTCGACCTGGTATGAGCCTCTTACTGATAAAGATGCCTTGAGAAAATCGATTCACTGGGTGATAGCCCAAAACGCTGACGGCTTTCTGGTAACAAGCGGCGACAAGGATGTGCTGCCTCACTACCTGGAGGCCGTTGCTGATTTTCAGGCTTCACCAGCAGCTGCGGAAATGGCAGAGATGGTAAAAGAACATGGGATGCAGCCGCTTTTCGATCAATAGCGATTGCCCGGCCAGCCGTGAAAGCACGTACACCTCACCTGGATTACTCGATCACCTGGCGGAGGTGTCATGCTTGATCTTCTGAACGGTATACAGGTTGTCAGCTTCAACCATTTCCTGATGGGCCCGCTGGGTATCCAGATACTTGCCGATATGGGGGCTGATGTCATCTGCGTCGAGCCCCTGGAAGGCGGCTTTCAGCGTCGTTTCGGCGGGGCAAAAAGTTATATTGACGGTGACGGATCATCGTTTCATCTGGCCGGACGCAACAAACGCAACATCGCCTTAAACCTGAAGCACGAAACTGGTGTTGAAATCGCCCGGACGCTTATTGAAAAGGCCGACGTTGTCACAGAAAATTTCCGACCCGGGGTAATGGAACGACTGGGACTTGGCTATGACACTCTGGCACGCCTCAACCCCAGCCTGATTTATGCAGCTGCGACCGGATTCGGCGCCTCCGGGCCGGGCGCCGACCGCCCGGGCCAGGATCTTCTTATCCAGGCTCTCTCGGGTCTGGCAATGATAAGCGGAACACGCTCAGGTGGACCCAGAGCAGTCGGTGTTTCCATCGCAGACCACCATGGCGCCGCCTTGTATGCGCTCGGCATTCTGGGTGGGCTGATCCGTCGGCAGCGTTCAGGCAGGGGATGCTATGTCGATGTGGACCTGATGTCGGCAGCCATCGACCTGCAGATGGAATCATTTGTCAGTTATTTTAACGGAAATTACCGGGAATCCCTGCTTTCCCCTGAACAGATCGGTGGCTGGTACAACGCTGCACCCTATGGAATATATGCAGCCAAAAACGGACACCTGGCAATCTCCCACTGTGATCTGGGTGTACTGGCCGATGGTCTTGAGCTGCCGGCCTTAAAGGCATACATCTCCGCTGACCTGTTTGACCGCCGAGAAGAAGTCGCCAGGTTGATATCTGAAAAACTCAGCACGCTCGACTGCCGGCAGGTTATGAAAACACTTGTTTCGCTGAAGGTCTGGTGTGCCCCGGTTAACGACTATGACACAGTCATCAGCGATTCCCAGGTTCAGCACAATCAAAATTTCATTTCAACCACCAGCGCTAAAGGCACCCCGATGACCCTGGTGAATCATCCTGTCCGCTATGACGGGCAAGCGGCTGAGGTTCGAATACCGCCTCAACCACTCGGTGCGCAATCGGCTGAAATACTGAAAGAACTCGGATGGGATGAAACGGCAATCGCTGGACTCGTCAAAGCCAACGTCATTGCTCTTGGAGACTGATCAGCAACCGGCAGATCTGGTGGCGGTATATTTATCTCGAACTCCACACAAAAATACCGGTAATAATTTGGTATACTGTCCACGGAATAACCGAGAGACAAGCCTCTCATACCCGGGATGTAACTATTCTACGAACTCTGGAAGCGGGCACCGGCCAGATCGTTTTCCGTGGGTTGCCGTTCCCCCTTGGTGCCGCAGAGTGGTATAAAAACTGAGAATGGTTGATTCTTGGCCCAGAGCTGACCGGTTGCGTCGAGAAACCAGCTCATCTGACCGCACATGTTGCCAAAATGGGTAGGAGTTCCAATAGCGTGTCAACTCGATGATATTCTCTTGTCAATCACTCAGCTTTCGCCAGATTGAGAATATTGCAAAACCATACATCGATCCGATTATGTATGAAAAAAAGAAGATATCATCTGCCAGCTCTAGACGGTGCACAGACTTCGTCTGCTCATCTCAGTTCCTGTTTCCTGTATAGGTCACTTTATATTCCACCCCATTCAGGAGTGGTTGTTAAATGATTCGTTTTCTTATGTTGGTCACCAGCAGTTCAGCAACGATCACAACAGTGAAAATACTGAGCAATACCACTGAGACCCGGTCCCAGTGAAAAAGATTCAACGCGGTATCGAGGACCATCCCTATGCCCCCGGCCCCCACGAGGCCAATTACAGCAGATTCTCTGACGTTTATGTCCCACCTGAACAGAAAAATACCCCAGAACGCTGGTGCTACCTGGGGCCAATAGCCTTTGAGGTATATTGATGGCCAGGGTGCACCGGCAGCTTTAAGGGCTTCAACTGGCCCACGATCGGTTTCCTCCAGTGCCTCGGCAAACAATTTTCCGACAAAACCGACCGAGCGAAATCCTATGCATACTGTCCCTGCCAATGCTCCTGGTCCAAAAATAGCAACAAACAGAAGGGCCCACACCAGGGAATTAACCGACCTGGAAGAGACCAGGATGAGTTTTGACAGCCAGTTGAGCAAGGGGATTTTGACGATATTATTCGCACCCATTATGCCAACCGGCACCGCCATCACAACTGCCAGCAGCGTGCCGAGGGTGGCTATGTGCAGCGTCTCCACCAGGGCTGAATGGATTCCTTCTGGATAATAACCCAGCTCCATTGGCCACATCCGGGTCAGCAGATCGACAACCTGGGTAGGTGCGTCATAGAGAAACTCAGGGATAACCTGAACAGTCCGCAGAGAGAGGGTCAAAGCCACTGCAAATCCCAGAAAAACAGTAAACCGTGCCAGCCTCTCAGCAGAGGTGAATCTCTGCCACTTCCTGGGGAGATCACCACTCATTGAAACACCTTCTTTATCCGAACCGAGATAAACTCACTCACCATGACCAGACCAATAATTGAGACGAGTATTGCCGCCAGAAAGTCGTAGTCGAAACGCTGAAAAGCAGCAAACAATGTACCGCCAATTCCACCGGCGCCAACGATACCCACCATGGTCGAATTACGCAGGTTTGCATCCAGCTGATATGATGAAAACCCGATAAAACGGTTCAGGACCTGGGGCAGGACAGCATAGATTATGATGCTGAGAAAAGGTGCTCCGCTGGCCCGCAGGGCCTCAAGAGGTTTCAATGATATCTCCTCTATGGCTTCGGCGAAGAGTTTTCCGATAAACCCAATGGACGCAAAGATCAGGGTCAGAATTCCGGCAAGAGGGCCAAACCCGACCGCCTTGACAAAAAGGATGGCAAAAATAACCGGATGAAAAGAACGGCACAGGGCAATAAATGTCCTTGATGGCCAGGTGATCCAGGCGGGCATCAGATTACGCGCAGCAAGCAGGCCTATGGGCAGTGAAAAGAAAATTCCGAATGCAGAGGCGATGATGGCAATTTTAACGGTCTCCAGCAGGTTTTCAATGAGCAGTTTCCATCTGGAGAAATCCATGGGAACCATCTCGCTTAAAAACGCAGCGCCGTTGCTTATGCCTGAGACGAAACGGGACAAGGATACATCGAGATAGTCAGCAGCGTATATTGAATACAGTACGGCGACAACCCAGCCCAACCTGCCCCACCAGTTAACTTTAAAGGGTGCGCCGTACTCCACGCTTTCCCCACTGCTCATTGCAGCCACTCCTCTCCACCATATATCTCTTTGAGGTGTTCATTGGAGAGTTCAGCCGGTGGGCCGTCGTAGACGATTCCACCCTTTGACAGTCCTATGACCCTGTCGGTAAATCTTTTGGCCAGCTCAACATCATGAATATTAATCAAGAGAGGGATCTCATGAACGGCCGAAAGCTCGACCAGCAGCTCCATGATCTCAACGCTGGTCTTTGGATCGAGGGAAGAGGTTGGCTCATCGGCGAGCAGGACATGGGGTTCTTGCATGATGGCCCTGGCGATACCGACCCGTTGGCGCTGGCCGCCGGACAAGCTGTCAGCCCTCTGATGGGTAAATTCCAGTAATCCCATTGACTCGAGCACAGAAAAGGCGCGCTGGATATCCTCATCGGGGTATTTTCTCAGCCAGGCCCGCCAGACAGGAACATAGCCAAGCCTGCCACAGAGAACATTTTCCATGACAGATAGTCTCTCAACCAGGTTAAATTCTTGAAAAACCATACCAATCTTGCGCCGAGCCGCCCGTAACTCACGACCACTGAGCGAGGTAATATCTTCTCCGCTGATAAAGACTTTTCCACCGGTCGGAGGAATCAGCTTGTTTACGCAGCGGATAAGCGTACTCTTCCCTGTGCCTGACGGTCCGATGACAGCAACACTCGATCTGCCGCGAACCTCAAAACTGATGTCTTTGAGCACAGGATTTCCCGTGACGTACTCTTTCCTCAACCTTTCTATGCAAAGAGACCTCTCGGGTAGTGGTCCAGACCCGGCTGTTTTCTCACTGGCCATGATTTTTGTACCGACAGTCCGATGTAGCGAAATTGAAAGAGGCACCACACCCAAAACACTGTATGGTGCCTGAGAAGAGATTTTTATTACTTTTTGGCCGCTTTAGCAGCTTCTTTTTCCGCCATTTTCTTGAGCCCGTCCTGGTTGTAGGAAGTGCCGGTAGAAGCCGCGATATCACGAATGACTTTCCAGTCCTGTTGATATGTTACCGGGTAAAAACGGTCGGCACCGCCAAATGTTTTTTGCATTTCAGGCGTAAATCTATAGGAATAGAAGGCATCAACAATCTTTTTTACCAGCTCTGGATTCAGATTGTGCGCGTAACCAAACGAAGAGGTGGGGAATTTAGGGCTGGTGAAGACAGTATTGAAATCATCAGGATTGATCCTGCCGGCACCTGCCATGCGCTTATAAACATCGGATGCAACGGGAGCAGCGTCATAATCTCCATGGGCAACGCCGAGAATGGACTGGTCATGTTTTCCTGAATAGACGACGGTATAATCCGTGTCGGGCACCAGTCCATGTTGAGGGAAAATTGCCCTGGGGGCAAGGTTTCCGGAGTTCGAAGAGGCAGACGTATGGGCAACTCTTTTGCCTTTCAGGTCTTCCAGGCTTTTAATCCCACTATCCTTTTTAGTAATAACGATCAAATTGTATCCCTGAAAACCGTCTTCATAGCCTTTCACGGCTATGGGCACATAGCCTGCCAGGTTGACGGCAAAACCGGTTGGGCCAGTTGAAAATCCGGCTATATGGAGACGACCCGAGCGCATTGCCTCCACCTCTGCCGCATTGGATTGAACCGTATAATATATGACTTTTTTACCGGTTGCAGTTTCCAGATACTTCTGAAAGTCAGAAAAAGCATCCTTGTAGACAGCTGGATCTTCTACAGGAGTATAGGTGAAAACAAGGGTGTTTGGATCCTTCCAGTCATTGGGATCTTTGGGAGAATCTGCAACCAGGTCCATGTTCTCATCGCAATACATCTCATCCAGCGTTCCCCGATTTTTACATTCATCAGCATTTGCCAGAGTTGCTACAAAGGTCAATGCAGCAAAAAGTACCAGAATTTTTTTCATCATGATTTTACCTCTCCTGTAGTTGAGTTGGTAACCTATCCCGCATCCTTGCACGAGCAGGCAAGCCCTCATTTTGATCTCATGTAGCGGAAACGAGAGATCGCCAGCTCCACCCTTACAATGGAAAAGTTTTAACACAAAACCCGGACAAACAACAATATTTTCTATTTTTACAACACCCTCGGTTGTGAAAACAGGTCAGAAAACAGAGGGATTTTTCCCTAAAAATTCGAGAAATAGCACAATATATTTCATTCCGATACCCAGGTATCGACCAGACTATCCAGCTCGTCTGGGATGATACCCAACATGATCGCCAAATCCAAGATGGTGAATCTCTGCCTCATCTGATTGGCGTGCTCGACTGTCTCCACAAATTTCTTTCTTTGCATTGACCTGCCGTTATCCAGCAGATCTTGAACCCTGTGCGCCGCTCCAGCCTGAGATAAACAGTTTTTCAAGGTGGCGGCGGCGACCAGCGTCGGGCGAATAAGGGTTTGCAGATCACGCCAGTTATCAGGGATCGATAGAAATGCAGCGGCACTCCTCATTCTGAATAGTTTGCTCTGATATTCTTTTTCAACCACAGGACTGAGCGCTCCCCAGAATGTTTCGTCAATTTTCGCCGGAAAATTCACAAACAGAGGCCTGTCTATTGAGATGACCCGTTCATAGAGCGCCGCCATCAGAATTGAACTCACTCCAACCTGACGTCCATGGTAATCATGTTTTCTGCCATCTCTTGCCGCTATCATGTCCAGTGTATGAGAAATCAGGTGTTCCCCTCCCGAGGCAGGCGATGAAGTGCCAGTAATTGTCATGGCAATACTTGAATAAAAGAGCGCTTGAAAAAGTGCTTGAAATGCAAAGGGCTCTCTGTTTTTTACCCCTGACGGATTTTCCAGGTAGATTGGCTCCAGATCTTTAAGCAGATCAACAGCAAATTGACAGTAATAATCTCCAAACAGGAAATGATTGAGTTTCCAGTCTGCAGAGCTCACAGACTTAGCCAGCACATCGCCAAGCCCTGAACCGGTCAACTCTGCAGGAGCGTTCATTAGCACCGTCGGATCAACAAAAGCGGCCAGGCAGGCATCGGCATGAAAAAGTACCTTCAAGCCGTTAATCGATGCCGCTACATTTGCAGAAGCATAACCATTCATGGATGCAGCGGTCGGGACTGTGACATAGGGTCTTTTTTCCAGATATGCAAACCACTTAACCAGGTCATTTACCACACCACTGCCCACTGCGATGTACAGATCGGCGCGGAGGGTCTGTTCCCTGATTTTTTCCACTGTTGTGTCATCAGCACTCGGAGACTCTCCGTTATAATCAGGAATGATATAACGACAGAGCTGAGCCCCTGTTGATTGCAAAGCTGATTCCACGGCTTTTCCGGCAGCCTCATAGGTTCTCTTGTCAGCAAGAATTAACCATCGGCGGCCCGGTACCATGGCCAGAAGTATTTCGGCCATATCATTATAGGCACCCTCCCGATAAACCAGGTGCCTGGTTGGGACGGTGTGCTGTTTACCACACCTGCAGTCAAAGGAAGTTGCCAGAAGATTGTTATGTTCCATCGTCCCTATCTCAGAAAAGTTTTCCTTTATTAATCCTCCTCTTCATCATCTGTAACTTTACCACTAAAACAATGCACCCTAAAAGGGAAACTCACTGCTGGTGGAGGCTGGGATGCTTGCCGGAACACAACCTTTGATAAGCCTGTTCTGTAATTACTATAAGAATATCCAGGGTTCGGGTAATAGAGTGAAACTGATCCTGCAGCGGTTGTGACATCATTTTTTATATTCGGCAGCCCCATAACCATCTAACCTGTTTTGACCATATCTGCTTTCTGATTTTCTGCCATAAATTCCTCCAGGATTTTTGAGCGACGACAGTGCGTTCTCGTGTGCATCTGTCACCTCATTCACTATCATTCTGTTCTCGTTAGTAATGTCAATTTTTCCTGTTGATTATTACAAAATATTTAAAATCAGCTGTTGACCACCTTTTTTTGATGATTAGTTATTATCTAGTAATTCAATCTTAACTGCAACTGGCTATGGAAATCGAAAAAACCGAAGTAGAAAAGCGAATGGCACACTTCGAGGCAATCTGTCGGAAGAAAGGGGTCAAGTTGACACACCAGCGTATACAGATATACCGAGAAGTTGCCTGCACCGGAGATCATCCTGATGCCGAGCAGCTATTCCAGCGGGTCAGAGAACGCCTACCAACGGTGTCATTAGACACCGTCTACCGGACACTGTGGCTGTTGAACGATCTGGGACTGATTACAACACTCAGGTCGAATCGCGAACGTGCCCGTTTCGATGCCAATCTCAGCAGCCACCACCATTTTGTCTGTGGACAGTGCGGTTTTACTCGTGACTTCTACAGTACTGAACTTGATAATTTCACACTGCCTTATTCAGTTTTTAACTCACTGGGGAAGATAGAAACAACTCATATCGAGGTGCGTGGCGTCTGCCGATATTGCGTTGCGAAAAAATCACCCTAAAACTCCCAAAAAACTTCATACCAATAGGAGGTATCTTTATGAGCGAAGAAAAGAAATGTCCAGTAATGCACGGTGGTGCAACAGAAAGCAGCATGTCGAACATGGAGTGGTGGCCCAAATCTCTGAACCTCGATATTCTCCATCAACATGATACAAAGACCAATCCGATGGAGGCGGGCTTCAACTACCGTGAAGAGGTCAAAAAACTCGACGTGGCCGCGCTTAAAAAAGATCTGCATGCGCTGATGACTGACAGCCAGCCATGGTGGCCTGCAGACTGGGGGCATTATGGTGGCCTTATGATTCGCATGACCTGGCATGCGGCTGGTTCCTACCGTATCGCTGATGGTCGGGGTGGAGCCGGTACCGGTAACCAGCGCTTTGCGCCACTCAATTCATGGCCTGACAATGTAAACCTGGATAAAGCGCGTCGCCTGCTCTGGCCAATCAAGAAAAAGTACGGCAATAAACTCAGCTGGGCGGATTTGATTGCTTATGCAGGCACGATTGCCTATGAATCAATGGGGCTGAAGACCTTTGGTTTCGCATTTGGACGTGAAGATATCTGGCATCCGGAAAAAGACACTTACTGGGGAGCAGAGAAGGAATGGCTTGCCCCCAGCGGCAGTGAAGGCAGCCGTTACTCTGGTGAACGTGATTTGGAAAACCCGCTGGCCGCAGTAATGATGGGGTTGATTTACGTTAATCCAGAAGGTGTAGACGGTAATCCGGATCCACTTAAGACAGCCCATGATGTGCGCGTAACCTTTGCACGAATGGCAATGAACGACGAGGAAACCGTGGCACTTACGGCCGGTGGCCACACCGTGGGTAAATGCCACGGCAACGGCGATGCCTCTTTACTTGGTCCCGAACCTGAAGCAGCCGGTCTTGAAGAGCAGGGTCTGGGCTGGAACAACAAGACCAAACGCGGCATTGGCCGTGACACTGTGTCAAGCGGTCTCGAAGGCGCCTGGACGACCAATCCAACCAAGTGGGACAACGGCTATTTTGAACTGCTGCTCAACCATGAGTGGGAGTTAAAGAAAAGTCCCGCTGGCGCCTGGCAGTGGGAGCCTGTTAACATCAAGGAAGAGGATAAGCCGGTTGATGTTGAAGATATGACCACTCGCTACAACCCGATGATGACCGATGCCGACATGGCCATGAAAATGGATCCTGAGTATCGTAAGATAGCTGAACGTTTCTACAAAGACCCTGAATACTTCTCTGAAGTCTTTGCTCGCGCATGGTTCAAGCTTACCCACCGCGATATGGGGCCCAAAGAACGATATATCGGTCCCGATGCGCCGCAGGAAGACCTTATCTGGCAGGATCCGGTTCCGGCTGGAAACAGCGAATACGATGTACAGGCGGTGAAGGAAAAAATCGCTGCCAGTGGTTTGGCTATCAGCGAAATGATCTCTACTGCCTGGGATAGCGCCCGGACTTTCCGCGGTTCGGATTATCGCGGTGGTGCCAACGGGGCACGTATCAGGCTTGCCCCGCACAAAGACTGGGAAGGCAACGAACCCGAGCGTCTGGCCAAAGTGCTGGGTGTTCTTGAACCCATTGCGGCTGAGAGTGGAGCAAGTGTCGCGGATGTAATCGTTCTGGCAGGTAACCTCGGTGTCGAGAAGGCCGCAAAGAAGGCTGGCTTTGATGTTAGCGTACCCTTCTCGCCTGGGCGCGGAGATGCAACGGATGAGATGACCGACATAGAAGCTTTCGAAGTCTTGGAGCCACTCCACGACGGCTATCGCAATTATCTGAAAGGAAACTATGTGGTTAGTGGAGAAGAGCTCATGCTCGACCGCACGCAACTGATGAGGTTGACTGCCCCTGAGATGACGGTACTGGTCGGTGGTATGCGCGTGCTTGGCACCAATTATGGCGGAACAAAGCACGGCGTATTTACAGATCGTGAAGGTGCCTTGACGAACGATTTTTTCGTTAATCTGACTGACATGAACTATACATGGAAACCGGCAGGCGAGAACCTTTATGAAATCTGTGATCGTCAGACGGATACTGTTAAGTGGACGGCAACGAGAGTGGACCTTGTATTTGGTTCCAACTCTATTCTCAGAGCTTATGCTGAGGTCTATGCACAAAATGACAACGAGGAAAAGTTTGTGCAGGACTTTGTTGCAGCATGGGCCAAGGTTATGAACGCTGATCGTTTCGATCTTGCATAGATGAACGGAAACAACCTTGTCCTAGAGTAGCAACGGTATGAAAAAGCATTAACCTTTAAAATCCGCGTTTATTTTGAGCGCAACATTTCTGCTACCCAGAAATGTTGCGCTTTTTTTATACAAACGTATCCACTGCCAGCTTTTTAATTTTCTAGAATTCTATAGCCGCTTGATCATATTCAGGCCAACCATCATCCTAGGGGATAATCTCCAGCTCGGTAAATTCGGGTGCGTCCTTCGGCGGTGCACGCTGGTTCTTCTTCTCCAAAAAGATATTCAGATGGGTTAGAATCTTCTTTATCGCCATTTTCTTGTAGATCTAACGTATGATCTTGATCCTGCAGCTCTAATGTGGCCCTGCGGATAATCCATTTAGATTTCTCAACACTCCCGCTCCTGGAAAACAGGCGGCCGAAGACTTTTTCGTCAGATTGATAATGCCCAGGAAGCAGGTAACGTTACCATCTGTTACCTGCTTCTGATATAACCTGAGCATTCCGTTAACCTGAAAACACGGAACCATTTAACTATTTGATATTGCTTATTTTTTTTAGTTTTAGACAAAATCGGACAGCTGGCATGAATTTTGGAAAGTGTGTGATGAGTATACCTGCAATCTGACTACATCCCAAAAGAGGAGTTGCATATGTCCCAGCACAGTCTAAAAATTAACCAAGTGAACAGCGAAACCATATTAATGAATAATCCAAAACCGGCACTGGTTGACTTCTGGGCACCATGGTGCGGCCCCTGCAAGGCAATAGGCCCCCTTCTTGAAGAACTGGCAGAAGAATACCAGGGTAGAGTGACTATTGGAAAATGCAATATCGACAACAGCCCTGAAATTGCCCAGCAGTATGGGGTAAGATCTGTACCGACGCTTCTTTTTATTCAGCAGGGAGAAATAATTGAACGCATTGTCGGCACGACCAGTAAGGATTCCATAGAAAAAACTCTTGGCAAAATGCTCTCCGGGGAAAAAATTATCCGTCCTTTGGCCATGTATTGAAAACAAACAAATAGAGGTAGAGGAAAATGAAATCACTTATTATTTATTCGAGCAAATCAGGAAATACAAAGAAGCTCGCTGACGCGGTTGAATCGTTTTTACCGGGAGAAAAAATCTGTAAATCGGTAGAAGAAAAGCCAGGTACGGAAGGTTTTGATCTCATTTGCCTTGGCTTCTGGTTCCAGGCTGGAAAAGCGGACCCCAAAGCCACGGAGCTGCTCCAGGGATTAAAAGCCCAGCATACACCTCTTTTTATTTTTGCAACCCATGGTGCCGCGGTTGACTCAGAACATGCCAGGAATGGTATGAAAAAAGCTGCAGAACTTGCTGCTCGATGCAGGGTAATTGGGACTTTCAACTGTCAGGGAGAGGTCAGCCCAGGAGTACTTGCCAAAGCCCAAGGCATGGATCAGCCCCCCCCATGGATAAAAGATGCTCCGCAAGCAGTCGGTCATCCAAATGATGGAGATATCATCCGCTTAGGGGAAATTTTACATAACGTCGTAAACAGCTTCTGAGCCACTGCACCACAAAACCCGACACGATTGACTGAAGAGAGGATTTGACCATGAAAAACATCTCATTTGCCGACATTGCAATTATTGCCTGCGGTACCATGAGCCTCGAGCTGCAGTATCTCCAGGATGAAGGTTTTCTCGATGCAAAGCACATTTATTACACAGCTCCAGGGCTGCACCAATATGTACCAGAGCTAGAGCAACAATTGACGCACCAGATCAAAAAGGCTCGGGAAGATACTGATTCACTGATCGTTGTCTATGGTGGTAAATACTGTTATGTAAACGTTGAAGACCCAACTCGCCGGATACAGACCATAATTGACGAGATTGGCCCCGGTATCGCCCGTATTGAGGCAACGCACTGTATGGACATGCTTGCAGACACAGAGCAGAGAAAGAGTATAGCCCAGGAAATAGCAGGAGGAGAACCGGTATGGTGGATGACACCCGGTTGGGTTAAATTCCGCCATAACGTCTTCAAGGGCTGGGATAAAGCCCTGGCCAATGAAAATTTTCCGCGACACAGCGGCGGCGCTGTCGTCCTTGATGGAATTGGCTTCATGGATTCCTTCATGGAGGAGTGCCCGGAAGATTTTCTTGATTATGTGGATTGGATGGGAATTACACTGACACCCTACCCGGTAACACTTGAACGTTTCAAGAAGCTGCTGGCCGATCAGGTTTTGAAGCTGGCAGCCTAGGGAAACCTTCACGCTCATCAAGGTTTGAAAAACCCGGTCCTCCCGGCAGCTGGTGACAGCGACAGCATATCAGCAGTGACAAAACGTGCTGATAAAAAGTATAAGAAACCTGCTCAGACCATGTGTACTGCCTGTTTACTGTTCATCGCGACTGAGCGGTATATTCCATTTTTTCATATACTTCCATATTGAAGTGTGACTAAGACCGAGCCTGCGTGCGACCTCGGCCTTATTCCAGGCACAATCCTCCAACAGTAAGAGCAGTGCCTCTCTGGTTACTTTTTCCCGTTTTGCCGAAACACTGTTCCGTGACCCCGATTTTATGCCGGAGGCCTTGATGCTGCTGCGGATTTCAACGGGTAGATCTTCTATCTGTATCCTGTCGTTAGTGCAGAGAACAAAGGAATGCTCAATAGCATTTTCAAGCTCCCTTACATTTCCTGGCCAATCGTAGTCCATAAACGCACGCATGACCTGTCGTGAAGTGTCCATTATCTGCTTGTCAGTCTTTTTAGACATGGATTTAATGAAATAGCTTACCAGAAGAGGAATATCTTCCTTGCGGTCGCGAAGTGGAGGAATGTTGATTGGAAAGACTTTGAGGCGGTAATAAAGATCTTCCCGAAAAGCCCCCTGACTTACCTTGGCGTAAAGATCCTGGTGAGTAGCGGTGACTATGCGAATATTGATTTTACGCTTTATCGATTCACCGACACGTTCGATCTCGCGTTCCTGGAGAACACGCAGGAGTTTGACCTGGATGAATGAACTCAATTCTCCTATCTCATCAAGAAAGATCGTACCCTCGTTGGCCTCTTCAAATCTCCCGATCCGGTCACGGACAGCTCCCGTATACGCGCCTTTTACATGCCCGAACAACTCACTCTCCAGCAAGGTTTCGGACAGAGCACTGCAATTAACAGTGACCAGCAATTTATTTTTTCGTTCACTGTTGTAATGAATGGCGCCGGCAACAAGCTCTTTTCCGGTTCCGCTCTCGCCCTGAATAAGAATGGTCGCATCACTTGCCGCTGCCGCCCTGATCGCCGAGAAAACCTCGCGCATTGCCCGGCTCTTACCGATAATATTGTCCAGCCGGTGGACCTCACCCAGCCGCAAGGCAACCTCTTCCGCTCTCTTGCGTGCCTGGTTGAGCTCAGTAAGATCAGTGACGGTTTCCACCACGCCAAGCAGGCGTCCTTTTTCATCCTTGACGAAACTGGCATTCTTGATGACAGAAACGTCATGGCCCTTTTTATGCTGTAACTGGCACTCCTTGGCTTCAGAGTAGTTCTGTTTGAAAATTTTACATTTCTTGATATCTGCAGGACAGCTTTTTCCAAAACAGCGGCTGCAACGAAGGATAGCACAGGTCTTTCCCAGAGCCTCATCAGCAGTGTAACCGCTGATCCTCTCCATTGATTGATTCCATGACGAAATAATGCCGTTGGCATCCATGGTGAAAACACCGTCAGCCATGGAATCAATGATGCGGCTGATGAACTGATGATTCCAGATTTCGTGCGTTTTAGGTGTCATAAAAAAACGAGTCCTCGTCGGTCAGGTTCAACAGGCAGTTGTAACGTTACCAAACGTTACCCTTATAAATAGTAACAACAACCCTCTCCGTCAATTAATTATTATATATTTAAAAAACATATAGTTATAAGAAAAACAGCAGTTGGCATAAATATTGTAAAGTTAATAGCGCTAAACAGGAGATAATGCCAATGAAACCTCGTGAGATTACATCGATAGCAACATTAGGGCGAACCGTTAACACAGAATACCAGATTGTATACTGCGGCACTCCCTGGTCTGTTCCCTGCCGGACTCAATATTCGATACTCATGAAAATTGCAGAGTATTATACCGGCTGGAGGCCCATTGCTCAGGTTGATATAGAAAAATATCCAGAGATAGCTTCGGAACTGGCCATTCAGAGTATACCGACGATTCTGGTGTTCTCTCGCGGCAGGGAAATTCACCGAATTGTGGGGCTGCAATCCTTGAAGAATCTTTTAAATGCCCTGACTGACTTTCTCCCTGCTCAAGCAATGACGCCCTTTAATGAAGAAATAAAAAGCACTCATTCAAGAAGAAAGATTCAGGTCATGAGAGGATAGTCCACCATGGGAAAATGCATCAATCATCCGGATCGTGACACCGGCTACCTTTGTTTAAAACATAACCTCTATCTCTGCGAGGAGTGTTTAGCCTGCAGAGACCCGAAGCTCTACTGCAAATTCCGTTCTTCCTGCATTATCTGGTTCCTTACAAAGAAGAACAGAAAGGCAGCATGCAATGCTGCATAAGTAAATAAATTATCAGATAAAATCTCCAATCTATCATCATTTTCGTGACATTCAAACCAGTTAAAAACGGAGGAGCATTATGAACAAAAATGAAAATTTGTACATCGCCGAAAGTGATAAATGCGTACACCAGTTTGTTGCTGATTTTTCACTCGTTGTCAAGGCGAACAGATTTGTCATTAACAATCACGAAACCATGAATATGAGAGAGACCTTTCACCGGCACGGCGGAGAGGTTCCAGGTGAATTTGATCTGCATATGGTACAGGTATGCAAGCCCACCAAAGCGGATAAAAGTCTTACGGCAAACCCGGAACGGTCTATCCTTATGCCCAAATTCATACATGTCTTTTCTAAAAATGCCAAAACACAGATACGTTATATGCGCTACAGTCCCGAGCAGATTTCGGCCATGGTGCCGGATGACCCTCACTTTCCTGAATCCCTGGCACAGACCTTTGAGAAAATATGCAGCATGATCGAAGAGGCGAAATCAGCACCATCAGAACTAACGTGTCATCAATGTCGTACGGCAAAAAGCTCCAGTCTCACACATGAGGAGAAATAAATGTTTAACACATTAAAATTCATACAAAAAAATCTTGTTTATGTGATCCCCATTTCAATGATCTGCGGCCTTCTTGGCGGCGGATACCTGTTCGATGCCAAGTCGCTGAAGCAATTGATTATTCCTATCACCTTCGTCATGGTCTACCCGATGATGGTTACCCTCAACATCAAATCAGTATTCAAGGGGCATGACCTGAAACTGCAGCTGACGACTCAGTTCATAAACTTTATTATCGTCCCAATTATTGTTTTTTCCATCGGCAAGATTTTTCTGTCAGGCGACATGGAAAAATATGGCCTCTGGGCTGTTGGACTTTTCTTGATCGGTGTCCTTCCGGCCTCTGGGATGACTATCTCCTGGACCGGTTTTGCCAAGGGAAACAAGGAAGCTGCCACAAAGATGCTTGTCTTTGGACTGGTCATCGGTGCCATGGCTGCACCGGTATACACCAAGGTATTCATGGGGGCTACCGTCGACGTGGATATGCTGCACATGTTCAGGCAGATCTGTATTTTTGTCTTTGTCCCCCTGATTGCCGGTGTTCTAACCCAGAATTATCTGGTCAAAAAGCATGGCAAAAAGACCTGGATGGAAGTGTATAAACCAAAATTTCCACCTATTTCCGCCCTTGGTGTCACCATGATTGCCTTTGTTGCCATGTCCCTGAAAGCAAGAAATATCCTTGCGAACCCGGGAGATATTATCACGATTCTGATACCGCTGGTAATTTTCTATTTATTGTCCTACGTATTGTTGACTCTGGTCGGCAGAATGTTTTTTCAACGGGCGGATGCCGTCGCCATGGTATTCGGCGTGGTAATGCGTGATCTTTCAATAGCCCTTGCCATCGCCATGACTGCATTTAAAGAGCAGGGCTCAACAATTGCTCTGCTTATTGCACTGGCCTATGTTATCCAGATTCAGTCAGCCGCATGGTACGTGAAACTTGTACCGTTTTTGTTTGATTCCAGATTCATGAAGGGTAAAGAAGTCATGCAGCCGGTAAAACAGGAAGTCAATGAACACTGAAGGATTTTTCAAGGAGTAACAGGTATGTCTGATAATGGACATTATGATCTGATCATTTTAGGAGGTGGCCCAGCAGGCCTTTCGGCAGGAATATACGCCAAACGCGCCGCTTTAAAGACCGTGTTGGTGGAAAAAGGCATCATGGGCGGCCAGGTGGCGATCACCAAAGCTGTAGAGAACTATCCAGGTTTTATTGATATTGGTGGTTTCGAACTTTGCGATAAATTTCTGCAGCATGCAACATCTTATGATCTTGAAATCATAGAGAAAGAAGCCGAAAAAACCATGCCAGGAATCGATTACCACTCAGTGAAACTGTTTGACGGTACCGTTTTAAAAGCACATGCACTCATTCTCGCGGCAGGAGGCACCGCACGCAAACTCCAGGTACCCGGTGAAGAGGAGAATTTTGGTAAAGGAGTATCGTATTGTGCCACATGCGACGGCTTTTTTTTCAGGGAAAAAACCGTTGCGGTCATCGGCGGTGGAGACACCGCCCTGGAAGATGCCCTGTATCTCGCCAAGATTGCCAGAAAAGTGTACCTTATCCATCGTCGCGACGAATTCAGGGGCAGCCGCATCCTTCGGCAATGGGTGTTTTCTGACCCGAATATAGAGATATTATTCAATAAAGTGGTAACAACGATAAATTCTGATCAAAGTGGTGTACAGGGAATTTCTCTCGAGGATACGCTCTCTGGTGATTACTTGGATCTCGAAACCGAAGGTGTTTTTATCTTTGTCGGTTTTTCGCCGAACAGCCAGATTGTCCCGGCGGGAATTAAGATGAATACCACAGGGTATGTCATCACCGACGAAAAGTGCGAAACTGCGATTCCTGGTATTTTCGCAATAGGTGACTTGCGCCAGAAATACGCCAACCAGATAGTTCTTGCCGCAGCAGACGGCTGTACGGCAGCTCTGGCAGCAGCCCACTATATAGAGACCCGCAAATAATGCTGGAATATTGATTGAGACATGGCCACAATGAAGACAATCAGCCCAGTAGAACTCTACGAATTCGCCGCTGCTGGTTGAGATGGCAAAAACAGGCGTCTGCTTTCCTGTTTTTGCTGTTTTTATACAAACGTATCCCCTGCCAGCTTTTTAATATTCTAAAATTCTATTGCCGCTTCATCATATTCAGGCCAACCATCATCGTAGGGGATAATCTCCGGCTCGGTAACTTGAGTTCAGTTGCGCCCGACCTATCGCGTCAAACGCGTTGATTTGTTGACCCTTCTTATTGTTTGGGGAAGCACTTAACCCCGTCAACATTTTTGAAAACTGAATCCAACGTCCAAACTACAAAAATGCAAAAAGGCAGAGTTGTTACCAACTCTGCCTGGAACTATCAAAGATTCAAGAGAGAAAACTGCTCCTATATGGCTTTTTTGCGACTCTCTATCTCTTAAAAATAGACAAAAAAGCATCTCTTACAGATGGAAGAGATTCCTGATTCTTTAAAAGTTCTTTAAGTTCACCTGGATCCAGGTGAAGAGCGCCGCAGTTTTCATTTACGCAAATATCTACTTTTACATTTCCTTCATCGATCTCGACCAGGCTCTGTGTGCCACAACGAAAGCAATGATATTTATGCTCCTCGGAATATTTTGCGTTTGCTTCTTTAACGGCCTTTTCTCTGCATTCTCTGAGCAGTTTTTGATCGCGTTCTGCAAAGTAGGCTTCTTCAGAGCCTTTTTTAGGTTGAAGCAGACTTACTTTTACTGATTTTTGGGCCATGATAGTTGTCCTCCGTTAATTTCTGGTGAATAAGAAATAATTTATCAATCAGATTTCAAGTTGATTTGCAGTGTATAGACATCGCAAAACTAACTATCATATCTTATTTACGATACTTTTTCAACTGATCTGTCAGTAACTGCCCTGTCAATAACAGGGTTTGACCACAATAATAATCACTATTTGCTGTAACGACTATTATGGCAGCCATTATGCAGGAGTGTATCGAATTAATAGAAAAAATCAGATGCAGAGGCTTCCTTTCTCTGAATATCAGGAAGTACCTTGAAAGGGGTTAAAGAAAACTCAACAAGCTGCAGAAACCTGTTTTTCAAGGATGCAGGGATATACACACTGTCTTTGTTGTTTCTGGTGATCAAGCGGGTTGTGCAGCCACATCAACATTGACAGTGAGACGGTGGGTGCCGCCCCCCATGACAACCCCCTTGACCGGGGCGACATCTCCGTAATCACGCCCCCAGGCCAGGGTAATGTGGCTTTCCCCAACCACCAGGTTATTTGTCGGATCAAAATCAACCCAGCCGAAATCCGGAATAAAAATGGAGACCCAGGCGTGAGATGCATCCGAACCGATCAGCTTCGGTTTCCCCGGCGTTGGTATTGTTTCCAGATAGCCGCTGACATAACGTGCTGCCAGACCTAAAGAACGCAGGCAGCTGATCGTCAGGTGGGCAAAATCCTGGCACACGCCTTTTCGGTTTTGAAGAATCTGCTCAACCGTCGTATCTATGGTGCTGGCGGTTTTATCGTAAGAAAACTCGTTATAAATTCGCTGCATCAAATCAAGAGCAGCAGCCAGCACCGGCCTTCCCGGGGTGAAAGAAACTCCGGCATAGGACAGGGTCTGGGGATCGACGCTTATCAGCGGGCTGGCAAAAAGAAAAGGAAAGGCGTTAAAGTCTGCCGGCTGACCATGCGACGCCAGTCGATTTGCCACCTCTTCCCACGGTGCGGTGGCAGATCGCTCGGGTGTTGCCTGGACGGAGGTCTGCACAACGCTGCTTGCCTTTACCACAAGCTCATCGTGGGGATGCTGCACCATAAAGACATCGACGGTATTGCCGAAAAAATCAATGCGGCGATGCCGATACTGCGGTTCCGGCAAAATTGACAGGCTACTTTGCAATACCTGCTGCTGTGCGGTTTCCCGAGGATAGAGAAAGAGTTCGTTCTGTGAAAGAGAGGCTGGTTCCGAATACTTGTAACCGGTTGTATGGGTGATGGCGTATTTCATTCTTTCCGGTCATCTGTGATCATGGCAAAATGGGGTGTTGTCGGCACTCTGGTCAGGTAATGGCCGGTGATCTGCTGGGAGAACTCTTTGAGGTCCTGCGCCATGGAACGTAGAAATTCAGCCAGCTCCTCATTCCTGTTGCTTGTCTCCCGGGTGTGGATTTCCTTGAGTTCAAGAAGACGAATTCCCGTGAGCATTTTCAGGGCGATTCTCTCTTCCTGATAAGCGAAGCGCCGCTCACGCCGGCGTGGCAAATACTCTATATGACCGGCAATCCTGCTGAGCTGAAAGGCCAGTGATTTGGGATTGCTTTCATCAGCGAGGAGCAGGTCGAGAACCGGAGCCAGTTGAAAGGCGGAACGGTATCTGGCTCTGTAGGTCATGGTGCTGTCGGAGATCTCGAGCAGGGTTTCCAGCGTATTTCTTGGTTTGCTGGAGATCAGGGGCAGCGCTGTGCTGATGACATTTGTCTGCTGCATTGCCCGCTCAACCCGACGGCCGATATCCATAAAGCGCCAACCCAGACTACGGGTCATGCTTTCCGATGCCAGACCGGAGAATGCGCTGAGGGCAAAAAGTATCTCGTCGAGAAATTCCAGAGGGTCGGCAGAGCCTGCATCGGTCAGGTATTCAAGATGATTAATAATTCTTGAAGAATCAAGAGAAAGTCTATCACGTACCCTGCGTGCGGCACGTTGCACGTTGCCAAGAAGAGAACCCAGGCTCTCCGCACCATCCCGCTTGTACAGCGCACTGTTCAGGTGATTGGACAGTTCGAGGAACAGGGGAATTTCCGGAGCGTCCTTGGCGGGCGTTGGAATAATATTTTTTAATCTGAGAAGTTTCAGCAGGAAGCCGAGCTCCGGGATATGCTGCGGGCGGTCCTCTCCTGAAATTTTCTGAAATATCAAGCGCAGGAGCCTCACCAGTCCTTCAGTCCGTTCAAGATATCTCCCCAGCCAGAGGAGATTATCAGCCACCCTGCTGGGCAGATCGCTGCTGCGTTTGAACTCATCAACTGAATGGAACCCTTCCATCAGGCTGAAGGGCTCAACCGGTCCGTCGGACAGCACCCAGACATCCTTGCTGCGCTGCAGTTCAGGAGCATTGACTGCAAGTGATCCGACATCACTTGCGGAAATGGCCAGAGCGCCCGGCATTACCTCATAGCCTTTTTCGGTGGCGCAGACAAAAAGTCGCAGTACGCTGTAAGAACTGCTCATTCCATGATTGTTCCAGCCGGGAGCGACGGAAGGGAGCAAAGGTGCCGATCCCAGGTATTGGGAAGGTGCCGAGGAGATACGGGCTGAAAGGTTCTCAGAAGGCTCAGCAACAATAACGGATTGCAGGGCCTGCGAGAGTGTCAGCTGGCCGAGATTGTTCAGCACATACTGGTACCCCTCGTCATTGCCGCACCACCAGGCAGGGTGATTTTCAATGAGCAGATCCTGACCAAGTAATGTTTTGCAAAGCGAGGGCAGAATAGTGGAGAGTGCGGGGGTATCAACAAAACCACTGCCAATGGGGTTGATCATCTCAATGTTGTTTTCACGGCAGACCTGGATAAGGCCGGCAACGCCGTTTGCTGTCTCTCGCCTCAGAGCAAAGGGATCGCTGTTGAGATCGGATAAATATCGGAATATGGCTTCGACCGGTTCAAGGCCGGCAAGTTTTTTGAGATATACTTTACCGTTTCGAACCGTGAGATCCTGCGATTCAACCAGCGTATAGCCGAGATACCGGGAAAGAAGCGCATGTTCAAAATACACATGACTCTCCGGGCCGGGAGAGAGCAGGACAATATCTGGATCTTCCTGACCCAATGACGCCCGCTGGATAAGGGCATTATGAAATGCTCTGAAAAACGGTGCCAGTCGATGTGTCTGGACTCGATGATACAGTTCGGAGAATATCCTGGAGGTGACGATTCTGTTTTCAAGGGCGTACCCCAGTCCGGCCGGATACGCTGCAGAATCACGAAGCACCCGAAAACGTCCATCGGCGGCCCGGTAAAGATCTGCAGAATAGATGGGCAGATAACAATTGCCGGAGGGCCGTATGTTATGGCAGGAATACAGATAGTTGGGATTGGCAAACACCAGGTCGACCGGCAGTTGGCCGTCTCTTAAAAGCTGCTGCGCACCATAGATATCGGCGAGTATTTTCTCCAGCAGCTGTACTCGCTGAACGATACCGTTTTCCAATGTGCCCCATTCCGAAGCACTGATGATTATGGGCACCGGATCAAGATCCCAGGCACTACTGCGCCGGGCAGGGTCATCGAAAGGATTTATGGTGGCACCATCGTCCTGGCGCATGTGCCTGGCACGCTCATTATCCTTTCTCAGTCCTGCCGCACCTCGTTCTTCCAGCATGGTTATCAGGTGCTGCCAGTGTTCACGGGGCTGCCCCGGCGCTGAAAATGCTTCGTGATAGGACGCAGCAGAAAAAGCGGCGTTGCCGAACAGAGAATTTCCGTCACTAGTGACGCTGGTCTCTGGGGAAATCTCTGATTCAGCCATGCAGGTGGAACCTCTCAACAAAAAAGATATCGGTGTTGTGCAACAGAAAGCTTTCTAAGCATTTCACCTGCGCAAATCAAGCGTATACGGAAAATGGTGGTTTCTTTCTTCCTCAGGAATTTTCAGACTCGTGCCTGGAGTATGACCTCCGGAATAAAACCTGGCGTTGCGGCGGCCTTCTGCTTCGTAGGAATTAACCGGGAAGATATCGTAATTGCGTCCGCCGGGGTGTCCCACATGATAGACGCAACCACCGACAGCACGCCGTGACCAGGTGTCATACAGATCAACGGTCAAAGGAGCATGAATGCCGATGGTGGGATGAAGGCAGGCAGGTGGCTGCCAGGCCCGGTAGCGTACTCCGGCGACAAAGACCCCTGCCGTTCTCGTTGGCTGAAGTGGGACGCGTCTGCCGTTGCACACCGCAATGTAGCGCTCTGAGTTCATGCCGGAAACCTTGACCTGCAAACGTTCAACTGAAGAGTCGACATACCTGGCGGTGCCCCCGCCTCCAGGTTCTTCGCCGAGAACATGCCACGGTTCCAGGGCCTGGCGCAGCTCCACCTCCATACCCTGATAGAGGACGTTGCCATAGGTCGGAAAGCGAAACTCGAAATGGGGGTGAAAATAGTCCATGGAAACGGGATAGCCGGCCTGAACCAGGATATCCAGAACATCCTCGAAATCATCCCGAACCAGTTGCGGCAGCATGAAACGATCATGGAGACGGGTTCCCCAGCGCACCAGTTCCTGGCGGTAGGGAGTTTTCCAGAACCAGGCGATAAAGATACGCAGCAGAAGCTGCTGTGCCAGACTCATGCGGGCATGAGGCGGCATTTCGAAGGCACGGAATTCCAGAAGCCCCAGCCGGCCTGAAGAGGTGTCCGGAGAATAGAGCTTGTCAATACAGAACTCGGCCCGATGGGTGTTGCCGCTGACATCAACCAGCAAATGACGGTACAGCCTGTCAACCAGCCATGGTGGGCAGGGATTGCCGGACGCTGTGTGGCGATCCTGCTCGGCAAAGGCGATTTCCAATTCATAGAGGCTGTCATGACGGGCTTCATCAATACGAGGCTGCTGGCTTGTTGGTCCGATAAAAAGTCCTGAAAACAGGAATGAAAGTGATGGGTGATTATTCCAGAAGGTAATGAAGCTGCGCAGCAGATCGGGCCGGCGCAGGAAGGGACTGTCGGCAGGTGTTGCACCGCCGACGACGATATGGTTGCCGCCCCCGGTACCGGTATGACGCCCATCCACCATGAATTTTTCGGTACCGAGCCGACACTCCCTGGCAATTTCATACAGCCTGGTGGTGTGACCCACCATCTGCTGCCAGCTGTGCAGCGGCTGGATATTCACCTCGATCACACCCGGGTCCGGGGTAACTTTAAGGCTCTCCAGCCTCGGGTCTGCAGGCGGTGTATAGCCTTCAATGACAACGGGAGTATTGGTCGCTTTTGCTGTCTTTTCAATTGCTGCTGCCAGATCGAGATATCCCTCGAAAGAGGTAATGGGCGGCATGAACACATAAATCCTTCCTTCCCGGGGCTGCACACACAGGGCTGTGCGCACAAGCCAGGCGGCAGATTCCCCTTTGACCGGTTTAGGTTCCTGGTAAGGAGACGGCTGACTGACCACACTGTCGCTGAAATATTCTTCAGGTTTTCCCGGCAGTGTCTGCAACCCCTGGTAAAGGTCGGGAAGTGGACCCCGATCGGCCATGGGATCAAGGCTGAACTGCACCGGGATGTCCTCTGGGGCAACCCAGGGAAGTGAGTCCAGCGGCAACCTCAGCCCGGCAGGAGAATCTCCCGGTAACAAAAACATATGCTCACCCCTGAAAGGCCAGGGCCCGCTCTTCCAGGAGCCGTGCTGAAGCGGCAGAACATAGCCGACGACAGCGCCGAGCCCCTTTTTGAAGGCGTGCATCATCCGCGCTCTTTTTTCGGGGTCATCAAGTTTTGGATCGCCGGGATCGACATTTACAGGAAGTTGTTGCTCCTGGTGGAGATAATGGAAGATATCTTCGTAGCTTTCCCTGATAAAACGCTCTTCCACCCCTAAGTTTTTCGCCAGCGTCTCAATGAAAATCCGGGCCTCGAAGATACCGAAACCGTAATCTTTGGCAACATCGGCCAGCAGGGCTTTTTCCCCCCATATCGGTATGCCGTCTTTGCGCCAGTAGCAGCCGAGCGCCCAGCGGGGCAGAGATTCTCCGGGATACCACTTGCCCTGGCCGTAGTGCAGCAACCCTCCGGGAGCCCATTGCTCCTTGAGACGTTTTATGAGTGTCTCAGCCAGCTGCTGTTTTTCTTCCCCAAGCGCCTCAGTATTCCACTGGGCGCCATCCATGTTGTCTATAGAGACGAAAGTGGGTTCACCTCCCATGCTCAAGCGCACGTCATGATGTTCAAGTTCCCGGTCAACACGTTCGCCCAGCTCGACGATGGACGTCCAGATCTCTTCAGGATACGGCCTGGTGGAACGCGGCGCTTCAAAAATACGTTTAACCGACATGGTGTGACTGAAATCAACCTCGCATTCATCCAGAGCACCGGTAATGGGTGCTGCACTCTGCGGTTCCGGAGAACAGGCCAGCGGGATATGCCCCTCACCGGCAAAGAGACCGGAGGTCGGATCCATGCCGACCCAGCCGGCACCGGGAATGTATACTTCGGTCCAGGCGTGCAGGTCGGTAAAATCTTCCTCGGCGCCGGAAGGACCATCAAGGGATTTGACATCCTGCTTCAGCTGCACCAGATAGCCGGAGACGAAACGAGCAGCGAGCCCCAGGTGCCTGAGGATATTGACCAGCAGCCAGGCGGAATCCCGGCACGAACCACTACCAAGGCTCAGTGTCTGTTCGCAGCTTTGTACGTTTGGTTCCATGCGGATGAGATACTTCACCGCGTTGCTCAGCTGAGAATTCAGGGCAACGAGAAAGTCGATAGTCTGCTTTGGACTGGTATCGATCTCCGCCATAAATTCACTGAGCATTTTGCCGGTCTTGTTCCTGGCGAGATACGGGGCAAGATCAACCTTCAGATCAGAGTCATAGGTGAACGGAAAGGTCTCGGCATCCGGTTCGAGGAAGAAATCGAACGGGTTGATGATGATCATGTCGGCAACCAGATCGATCTCCACCTGAAACTTGCTTGTCTTTTCTGGAAAGACCAGGCGCCCGAGATAGTTGTTGAAGGGATCCTGCTGCCAGTTGAGAAAATGCGTTTCCGGTATCACCTTCATGGAGTAACTCAAAATCGGCGTACGGCAATGGGGTGCCGGGCGAAGCCTGACGATATGAGGGGCAAGATTTATGCGCCGATCGTAAATATACGAGGTCGTATGGTGAAGCGAGATATGAATTCCCACGAATGTACCTTTATGTAAAAGTTCCGGTGCTGCTCTTCCTGCAGCTGTTATAAAAATTGTCTTGAAGGGGCCATTGCAGCCCCCTTCTACTGCTCATTTTTTGAATCAATACAGATCGGTGTAATATTGAAAAACGTTTGACCGATTGCTGCACCGACCTCATTGATCCTGATCTGCATTGTATCAAGATATTCGTGCAGACCCACCTCGATGACTTCACGGATGTCTGTATATTCCAGATCAGCCTGGATGCGACCCAGCCTCTTTTCCGCAAGATTTATGGAGGCGCCCGAGGGTGTACCGGTAATACGGTGCAGATATTCTTTGGCCTTGTTGATACAATGCCTGATCGAGCGGGGGAACTGGCTGTCGAAAATGAGAAAATCGGCCACCTTGTGCGGAGTGATATTGTGATGTTCCTTGCGAAACATCTCAAAGGCACTTGCCGATTTCAGCACTGCCATCCACTGGATATGATCGATCGGTGCATTTACAAGACTTGCCTGGGGCAGCAGCATGAAGTATTTGACGTCAAGAATCCGTGAGGTTTTATCAGCACGTTCCATCATCATGCCGATGCGGGCAAAATTCCAGGCCTCACCGTGACTCATGGTGCAGTCCATCAAGCCGGTGAATAGATGACTGCGCATCTGAATTATCTTGAAGAACCGGTGGGGGTCTTCAAGCGCCATTCTCAAACTTTGTTTGGTTGACAGTTCCAGGTAAAAATTGTTGAGATGTTCCCACATTTCCGAGGAAATAATCTCGCGGATGGAGCGTCCGTTTTCCCGCGCTGCTGCCAGGCACCTGACAATGGAATTGTGATATTCCCGATCAAAGGTGAGGAAACGGATAACCGCCTCCTGAGAGTACTGCGGATCCTTTTTTTCGAAGAGCTCATGGTCGCCTGTGGTCATCACCAGTGGTTTCCAGTGTTTCCCTTCTTCCGTCGGCATATCGAGCAACAAATTGAGATTGACGCTGATGAAGCGGGCCACGTTTTCGGCCCGTTCTATGTATCGGCACATCCAGTATATCGAGTTGGCCACTCGGCTAAGCATTGCACATCCTCCATTTTTTTTCGTCTACACTACCCAGGTATCCTTGCTGCCGCCACCCTGGGAGGAGTTGACCACCAGTGAACCTTTGGTCAACGCCACACGGGTAAGACCGCCCGGCTGCACATAGATATCTTCACCATAAAGGATATAGGGGCGAAGATCCACATGGCGGCCTTCAATCCGATCGCCGACAATGGTCGGCACCCGGGAGAGGGAGATGGTGGGCTGAGCCATGTAGTTGCGTGGTTCAGCCTTGATTTTTTCAGCAAAATCAGCGCGCTCCTCATCTGTGGCGTGAGGTCCGATGAGCATGCCGTAGCCACCTGATTCGTTGGCGGCTTTGACCACCAGTTCATCGAGATGATCAAGGACATAACTGCGGTCTTTGTCGTTTCTGCAGATATAGGTCGGCACATTGGGCAGGATAGGCTCTTCGCCGGTGTAGTACTTGATAATTTCAGGGACGTAGGCGTAGATGACCTTGTCGTCTGCTATTCCTGTTCCGGGAGCATTGGCCATGGCAATGCGGCCTGCCTTGTAAACCTCGATCAGCCCTTTAACACCAAGCAGAGAATCAGGACGAAAGACCGCCGGGTCAATAAAATCATCATCTATTCGCCGGTAGAGTACATCAACCCGCTGCAGTCCTTTGGTGGTCAGCATATGGACAAACCCGTCCGAGACGATAAGGTCACGGCCTTCAACCAGTTCCACCCCCATCTGCTGGGAGAGAAACGAGTGCTCGAAGTAGGCACTGTTGTAGATTCCAGGGGTCAATACACCAATGGTCGGCGACTGGACATGGTCGGGAGCCAGGAACTCCAGGAGTTCGAGTAATTTACCTGGATATTCATCCACCGCTCTGACGTTTGAGGCCTGGAAAACCTGGGGAAATGTTCGTTTGAGCACCTGGCGGTTCTCAAGAACATAGGAAACGCCTGATGGACAGCGCAGATTATCCTCCAGTACATAAAAGGTGCCGTCGCGACCGCGTACCAGGTCCGTACCGGTAACATGGCACCAGATACCGCGGGGCGGAGTAAAGCCTTCGCATTCTTTCCGATACGTTTTGCTGGAGAGGATGAGGTCCTCGGGAACAACCTTGTCTTTGAGGATTTTTTTATCATTATAGATATCCTGCAGGAACAGGTTGAGCGCATGGATACGCTGCTTGAGGCCGGATTCAATCTGCTGCCAGTCGCTGCTGGAGACGATTCTGGGGATGAGGTCAAAAGGGAATATCTTTTCCGTTCCCTCATCCCGGCCATAGACATTAAAGGTTATGCCCATCTTCAGGAGCAGCGCTTCAGCTTCTTTTTGCCGCAGTGCCAGATCTCCCTCGGGAAGCGAATCAATCTTGTCGATGAGTAGCCGGGCTCCAGGACGGGGCTTGCCGTCACCATCGATCAGTTCATCGTAATAATCTTCCGGATCATATGTTTTGAAGGTTTCCATCGTCTTCCTCGGTGATCATTTTCTTAAATAGTGAAGAACATTGTGCCGGCGTGGGCGATTTCCAGATGGTTGGCCCGATTTTTTGTAGATTTCAATTTACGCAGTTTTTTCATCAATACGTTCAACGAGAACATCCTGGCTTATCGGAAAAATGGGTGGGCCAAACTGGTTATATACTGCCACGTCGGCAGCATCACGACCTATACCGAGAACAACATAGCCATCTCTCAAGTAAGGCTGGGTTGCATCAAAGGTGTACCAGCGGTCTGCCACAAAAGCTTCAAACCAGGCATGCATGTCCATGGGTTCGAGTTCATGAAGATAGCCCACCACCATTCTCGCGGGAATGGCAAGGCTGCGGCAAAGGGTAATGCCGAGATGAGCAAGATCACGACAGACCCCGCTTTTTCGCGAATAAACTTCACGAGCTGAAACGGTAGAGTCGCTTTTGTTATAATCATAATGAATAGTTGAGCGTATCCATTGCTCAATCGCTGATACCTGATCATATCCGGGACGTTGTTCTGCCGTAATGTCACTTGCCAGCTGCCCAAAATCTTCGATTTCACAATAGCGGCTGGGTAAAAGATACTGGAGTACCTCGTCGGGCACATGCTGTACTTCGACAAATGGCGCTCCCGGCTCTCGATCCATATTGCCTGTGGTATGCACTGTTGCCTCGCTATAAATTGAAAGCGAACCCGGCGGGGCAACGAGTCGCTGACAGAGATTCCCATAACTGTCGGTAAATTCAGATACGAGTATATCCGGGACGATGGTCAGTTCATCGCGTGCAACCCATTGCTGCGCACCGCTGCGCGGGCGCAGCATCAGCACAAACGGTGTGGGGACAGATATATCAAACAGCAATTTACAGCTGGTACGAAGCTTCATTCACAACTCAATATCAGAGAAAAGCAGGAAAAATAACGACAAGAAACACTCTTTCACAGCGCCAAGAAGAAGAAACAAGCTGCGGAATGATTTTATTCTTTTCTGATATACTACACAAAATTCTATAATTATGCCACCGATTTGGAAAAAGTGATTGTCAGAAAGAATATTGCAAAAGTCTCTGGAATGCGTGCGGGTATGCTCTTAAGTATTTGTAATTATTTGCAAATAATGATGACATGCCGGCATGATTTTTTATTACATAAAACCTCCCGTAGAGACCACGGATCATATGGCTATGTAACATTGTTCTTGACAAC
The DNA here is from genome assembly GCA_963675545.2 of Desulfocapsaceae bacterium. GTDB lineage: Bacteria > Desulfobacterota > Desulfobulbia > Desulfobulbales > Desulfocapsaceae > MADRE3. Next base: position 2,546,916 of record CAXXRX010000002.1, on the reverse strand, counting down.
TTCCCAGTCTCTATCTAGTATACTATAATAGCAATTATCTTACTATTATAGTAAAAAAATCAATGTAAACATGTCTAATTCATATTTTTCCAAATCACTGGAAAAAGGTTTACGGGTTCTCAGCCTTTTCAACCGCGAACAACCTGCTCTTACCCAGACGGAAATTGCCCACAAGCTCGGGCTGAATATGACCTCCACATATCGTTATATCTCGACGCTTGTGGATATGGGTTTTCTCGAAAAAGATGGAATTACAAAACAGATCACGCCATCGATCTATTGTCTTGCCTTTTGTAACAACCTGATGCATGCGACAGACCACCGCAAAATAATCAAAGTGCTTGTCGATGAAATACACAGCCGTTTCAACATCACCATCGATGTTGCCCTATCGGTCGATGACGATATGATGCGAATATACAATCGACAGGCGTCGGACATGATGACATTTAACCTCCCTGATTTTACCAGGAACTGTTTACACAATACCGCGCTGGGCAAAGCATATCTTTCGACATTACCGCTGGATGAACTGAAAAATAGAATTAAAAAGCTCCAGCTGACTTCCAGGACTGCGCACACTGTTGTGAACCGGAAAGCATTACTCGAGGAGTTGAAACAAACCAAAGAGCAAAACTTCGCACTTAACTGCGAAGAATACCTGCCAGGTCTCATAGCAATTGCCGCACCGATTGTTGATCCGCATAAAAACAGGGGAATCGGAGCCGTTTCTTTCGATTTTTCGACTATCCAGCGGGGAGTTGAAGAGATCAAAGAACAATTTGCGCCAATAATAATCGATCTGGCAAACAAAATATCTTCTATAATTCCAGTTGATTACAGAAACTTTGATTAATTCTTAATTGATCCGACCAAAACGACTGAAAAACGCACTAGCAAATGCTTCAACATGACAATCTAGGAACCAAAGAATGAAGCACACTGAGTCCAACCCTCTTTTCTACCAAACTAACGCGCATATACCGATTGTTTCCCATGCAAAGGGCATATATATCTGGGACGAGTCAGGGAAAAAGTACCTAGACGGCAGTTCCGGGGCCATCATCTGCAATATCGGTCACGCCAACCAATCGGTAATTGCTGCGATCAAACAACAGGCTGAATCCACCTTTTTTACTTACAGAACACAATTCGAGAATGCACCGGCTGTAAGACTGGCCCAAAGACTTGTCGAGCATACGTCCCCCCGGTTAGAGCGAGTATTTTATGTCTCCGGTGGCTCAGAAGCAGTTGAATCGGCAATTAAGCTCTGTCGCAGTTACTATCGCGCAAGAAAGCAGGAAGGCAAGCACATCTTCATCAGCAGGTCTCCGTCCTACCATGGGTCTACTCTCGGAGCTCTAGCCTTAACAAGCTATGCACCCCTTGAAATTCCCTATCGCCCCCTTCTTAAAGCAAGTCCCAAAATTCCTGCTCCATATTGCTACCGTTGTCATTATGGCAAGACATATCCGTCCTGTGACCTTGCCTGCGCTCACGCACTTGAACAAGAAATTATTGAACAAGGCGCTGACAATGTAGCTGGGTTCATTGCTGAACCCATTGGCGGTGCAAGTACCGGAGCACTCGTACCACCTGATGACTATTTCTCGGTAATTCGGGATATTTGTGACCGTCATGATGTCCTGCTCATTTTTGACGAGGTCATGACCGGTTTTGGCCGAACAGGAAAACTTTTTGCGTACGAACACTGGCAGGTCGTCCCTGACATCATGGCCCTCTCGAAAGGAATGGCCTCCGGCTATTATCCTCTTGGGGCAGTCGTGACTTCGGGAAAAATCGTCGATTCCGTTTTATCTGCGGGCGGATTCCCACATGGATACACCTATGCCGGCAACCCGATGGCCTGTGCAGTTGGCCTCGCCGTCTTCGACGAAATCATTAACAACCAACTTTCCGCCAATGCTGAAACTATGGGGTGCCATCTCAAAAGCGGCTTACGTAACCTTGCAGATAAATATGAAATCATCGGCGAGGTCCGGGGGCAAGGGCTGTTGACAGCAATCGAACTGGTCCAAAATAAACCGAACCGCACACCTTTCGGCCCTGAGCTTACGGCAGGCAGTATGTTGACTGAAATTGCCTTTTCAAAAGGGCTGATCATCTACCCCCGTCGGTCCATCAATGGTTTGAAAGGTGACCATGTCCTGATTGCACCACCGATTATTATTTCAAAAACTCAAGTATTCGACCTTCTTACTATTCTTGATGAATCATTGGAGGAGATTACACAGGTGCTGAAAAAAAACGGATCGATAGCATAACCTTCAGGAGACACCGGCATAACAATCCCGTTTTCTTGTGCCGAAAACAATAAAAACACAGGAGGAAAACAATGAAGAAACTAACAGCATTATTTCTCAGCGTAGCATTTACCCTAACGCTTATACCAGGTGCTTTTGCAGATGACCTTGCCAAGGTCAAGGACAAAGGAAAAATAACGATGGCGATGTCCGGTCAATACCCTCCATTCAATTTTGTAAACGACAAAAATGAGCTTACCGGATTCGATGTTGAGATCGGCGAAGAAATCGCGAAAAAAATCGGTATTACAGGGGTGCCGATGACTACCGCCTGGGATGGTATTATCGCCGGTCTTCTGGCAAATAAATACGAGCTCATCTGCGGCAGCATGGCGATCACCGAAGAACGGCTGAAGTCTATAGACTTTTCAGATCCTTACTATCGCTCCGGTGCCCAGCTTTTTGTAAAAAAAGGATCCGACATCAAATCAGTAGAAGAGTTCAAAGGAAAAAAACTTGGCGTAACACTTGGCACCACATACGAAACATGGGTTAGAGAAAACATAGCCGGGGTGGAAATACGAACCTATAAAGGTGTCCCGGATATGATCCTTGAGATAGGTAACGGACGCATTGATGGATTTGTAACCGATAAAATAGTTGGTGCCCTCGCTATTAAAGATAAAGGAATACCAATTGCCCTTGCCGGAGATCTTCTTTATGAAGAAAAAATGGGTATCGCCCTCAGACAGGGTAATGAAAATCTTAAAAAAGCTCTCAATAGCGCGCTTGCAGACCTGAAGAGTGATGGAACCTACCATGACATTTCGATGAAATGGCTTGGCATAGACGTGCGCTAAAACAGCGTTTTCTATCTCGACACTTCACATCTCGGGGTAAACAATAAATGTTTCAGCGAAAACCGGTATTTTCAGCGATTGGCCTCATTGCTGAAAATGCCGGTTTAGCCCCTTTTTGTATGTGCAGGTGAGGTTACAAGCGGTAACACACGCTGAGAGCAATTCACAGGATACTTGCTATGCTCGATTGGAATATTATCGTACACTATTTTCCTTTTCTTGTCCAAGGCGCCGTACTTACTCTCAAGATATCGATACTATCGCTTATTCTGGGTTTAATCTTCGGTTTAGGAGCCGCCTTATGTAAACTTTCCGACAATCCAATTCTCCGCTGGCCGGCCGTCTTTTATATCTGGTTGATCCGCTCAACGCCCCTGCTCGTACAATTATTCATTATCTATTTTGGTTTCCCGCAGATGGGCATTGACCTGGGACCCTTCCTGTCCGGAGTATTAGGGCTGTCGCTGAATGTCGGAGCATACAACGCAGAGACAATCCGCGGCGGAATCATCTCTGTTCCCTGGGGTCAGACGGAAGCTGCCCGTTCACTCGGGATGAGCAGCGGTCTGTGCATGCGAAGGATTATTCTCCCCCAGGCGCTTCGTATTATTATCCCGCCGCTGGGCAACAATTTTGTCATACTGATTAAAGACACCTCTCTTGTCTCAACCATTACGCTTGTAGAATTGACGCTTACAGCGCAACGACTCATTGGTTCGACATACAAGCCCTTTGAGATGTATCTCATGGCCGCAGTACTTTACGCAGTATTGACCTCCTCAGCCAGCCTGCTTCTCGGAGTTTTAGAGAAATATACCAGAAAGGAGGTCCGCGCCTCATGAAGGAAAAAAACAAACATACAAAACCTATTCTGACGATCACCAATTTAAAAAAAGATTTTGGCGATCTTTCCGTCCTGAAAGATGTGAGCCTGAACGTTTTACCAAGCGAAGTTCTGGTAATTATCGGCCCAAGCGGTTCGGGAAAATCAACCCTGTTGAGATGCGTTAATCACCTGGAAAACCCCAGTGGTGGAGAAATCTATCTGGAGGATGAGTTAATTAATGATGAAACGAAAAGCAAAGCTGCTTTTCAACGTCACCTGAATAGACTCCGATGCAAAGTCGGCATGGTTTTTCAGCAGTTCAACCTCTTTCCCCACATGACTGTTTTAGAAAATGTCATGGAAGCGCCCCTTCATGTTTTAAAACAGAACAAGGAGGACGCTCAGAACAAAGCAGTCGCCCTGCTCGAGAAGGTTGGCCTGCAGGAAAAGCAGAATGCATACCCGAGCATGCTGTCGGGCGGTCAGCAGCAGCGAGTTGCCATTGCGCGTGCCCTGGCCATGGAGCCCAAGGTGATGCTGTTTGATGAGGTCACTTCCGCACTCGATCCAGAGCTTGTCGGAGATGTACTCCGGGTCATGGAAAACCTGGCAAAAGAAGGGATGACCATGCTTGTTGTAACTCATGAAATGGGCTTTGCCGAAAAAGTAGGGGATCGCGTAATCTTTATGGCGGATGGAATCGTTGTCGAGGACGCTTCACCAAAAGATATGTTCACCAACCCGAAAGAGCCCCGCACACGACAATTCCTGGCAGAGATTCTGAAATGATAGACAAGACCTGTTCAGCGACCGAAGCCGTTAAGTTTTTGAACCATGACCAGGTGATCATGGTTGGGGGATTTGGTGTTCCCGGAACACCGTTTCTTCTGATAGAGGAGATAATCAAAAAAGACTGCAAAGCATTAACCCTTATAAAAAATGAGGCTAATGAAGCAGGACTTGGCGTATCCCGACTTATTGAAAACGGTCAGGTTAAAAGACTGATCACCTCACATCTCGGGCTCAACAGCACCGTAATCGCGCTGATGAACGAAGGTGCATTGGAAGTGCAGTTTTTCCCACAGGGAATTCTTGCAGAAAAAATACGCGCCGGAGGTGCCGGCCTCCTGGCAATAGTCACAGATATCGGCATCGACACCATTTTACGGGACAATAAGCAGGTGGTCCGCTGTAATGGTAAAGAAGGGTTGCTTGAATCTGCGCTACGAGCCGATTTTGCCCTCATTCATGCCGCCATGGCTGACCGGGCCGGCAATCTGGTTTACGCAAAAACTGCGCGAAATTTCAACCCACTCATGGCAACAGCCGCTAACTGTGTTATCGCTGAAGCCGAGATAATTGTCGAAACCGGTCAAATCCCAGCTGACCAGATCCACACACCAGGAGCGTTTGTAGATCATGTCGTTGAGATCGGAGATTTACCACCAGAATATGGGGTACTTGAGCATCATGTCCATTGATCCAAAAATAAAAATTTCCAAAAGGGCCGCTCAAGAGATAGCACCGGGCCAAATAATTAATCTTGGCATCGGTATTCCAACCTTGATTCCCTCTCACCTGCCCCCGAATATGCCGCTTTCCATCCATTCGGAAAATGGTGTGATTGGTGTCGGCGGAAGTGTTGACCGGCAGCATGCCGACCGCAACCTCATTGACGCAGGAGGCACATACATAGACACCATTCCCGGCGCTTCCTATTGCGATTCAGCACTCAGTTTTGCCCTGGTTAGAGGGGGTCGACTTGACATTACCTTTCTTGGGACACTGGAAGTATCAGAAAAGGGGGATCTGGCCAACTGGATCATACCGGGAAAATTTGCTCCCGGTATCGGTGGAGCAATGGAACTTGCCCAAAAAGCCAGACGCCTCATAATTACAACAACCCACACGACAAAACAGGGGAAAGCGAAAATATTGAAAGAGTGCCGCCTCCCGCTCACCGCCAGTAAGTGTGTAGACTTGATTATTACAGAACTATCAGTATTTCGCATCACTCCCAAAGAAATGATACTTGAAGAAATTGCAGAAGAAAGTGATCTTGAGACAGTAGCAAGACATACTGAAGGCAGCTTCCGCGTCTCAGAAAACCTCACCACATTCTAGCCATAAAGTAACAAGTTCAGGAGTAATCTGAATGAACAACAAAGAGCAGAAAGTCCTCGATACGGTCAATGGGCTGACAGACGATATCCTCAATTTTACTTCAGAGCTGGTTGCAGAGCCATCGACTCTCGGCAACGAGGGTGGCGCAATAGATGTTATGGACCATAAGCTGCAGGAACTCGGTTTTCAGACAACCCGGCTTGAGCTTGATAACAAAGAGCTGGAAGCACATCCAGGATTTGCTCCAGTGCCCTGGTCACTTCAGGGAAAACAAAACGTGGTTGCAACACTGCCGCCTGCACAAAAAGGCGGCAAATCAGCTATTTTCAACGGTCACCTTGATGTCGTTGACGCAGGTAATCACGATTATTGGAGTCACGATCCTTACCAGCCATACCGTCATGACGGATGGCTCTATGGCCGGGGTTCCGGAGACATGAAATCCGGTGTTGCAGCAATGACGTATGCTGCTCATGCAATTTCAAAAGCCGGATTCAGCCTCCGGGCTCCTTTAACCATCGAAGGAGTTGTTGAGGAGGAATGTAGTGGAAACGGTGCCACCGCCTGCATGGCAGCAGGTTATGATGCCGAGGCGGTACTCATCCCTGAACCGTTCGGGCCCACCATACTCGCAAGCCAGGTCGGGGTACTCTGGTTTAAAGTCTGCCTTAAAGGGATTTCCACCCATGTACTGCAGGCATTGAGCGGCGTCAATGCCATTGAAAAATGCTATCTCCTGATCAGTGCCTTACATGAGCTGGAAACAGAACTGAACGCATCTATCCCTGAACAATACAAAGATCACACACATCCAATCAATCTCAATATCGGTATTATCCAAGGCGGTAACTGGCCATCGACAGTGCCGGCTGAAGCGGCCTTCCACGCCAGGTTATCTTATTTTCCAGAAATGACATATGTCGAAATCGCTCAAAGAATAGATGACGCAATACGGACAGCAGCAAAAAAAGATCCCTGGCTGAAGGCGAACCCCCCTCAGGTGGAATATTACGGGTTTCGATCAGACGGTCATAATGTTGACAGGAATCTGCCGGCCTTTACCGTTCTGGACAGCTGCCACAAAAGCCTCACCGGGAAAAAGGCAGGAACATACATTGCAACGTGTACCACAGACTTACGTGCCTTTTATCATTACGGCAATAACCAGCCGACCTGCTTTGGCCCTGTTGCCGAAAACATCCATGGTATTGACGAACGAGTCGATATTGACAGCATTATGCATGTAGCAAGAACGTATGCACTGTTTCTGGCCCGCTGGTGTTTGCTGGCAGAATAGAACCAGTCACTTCTCACAAGGATTATAAAAAATGAATAACGTGGTGATAACCAATTATCTTCGCTCAGCTCAATCCCGCTCAAGACCTAATATGCCTGAACGTGATTGGCTTGCCCCACTGAGAGGAGATGATATTCTGGCACAGCTGATTATGGCGCTGCTTCAACAAGGGAATATAAACTCAGCTGAAATTGACGATCTGATTATCGGTTCAGCTCTTGGGGTATCTGAGCAATGGACCTTTGGCGGCAGAACAATTGGTATGCTTGCTAATCTCGATCCTTCTGTCCCCGCTCGCTTTGTCGATCAACAATGTGGTGCCGGAATGGCGGCTATACAGATTGCTTTCATGGAGATAGCCTCTGGTTTTGCAGATATTGTCCTTGCCTGCGGAATGGAGCATATGACCCGAGTCCCAATGGGACCGTCTCTTTTTGAAAATGGCACGATGTCGATCAACAAGGCACTTTACAAAGCTCCGGAATACGCTCATTGGGATATGACGACCATAATGAACATGGGCCTTACCGCCGAGAAACTAGCCGAGCAGAGCGGCATTACCAGAAAAGAGATGGACCTCTGGACCGTTCGCTCGCACCGCTTGGCGGCTCAAGCTGCTGAGTCCGGCTTTTTCTCAGGAGAGATCCTGCCTATACCTGTAAAACAAGACAATGGCGAGGTACTTACGGTAAACAGAGATCAGGCAATTCGCCCAGACACCGATATTGAATCAACAGGAAACCTCAAGCCGGTATTCAAAGAAGGCGGCTCAATAACAGCCGGCAATTCATCTCCACTAAGCGCAGGTGCAGGAACGATGCTGCTCATGTCTGAAAAAACAGCAGCTTACAAAAACATTACGCCCCTGGCGACAATCCGCTCTATCGGCTTTTCCGGGGTCGACCCCACACTCATGGGAATTGGCCCGATTCCCGCAACCAGAATGGCTCTTGAGAAAGCCGGTTTACAGGCAGGTGATATTGATTACTGGGAAATCAATGAAGCCTTTAGTGTCGTTGTGCTCAATACGATCAAAGAGCTTGGTATAGACCCTGAGAAAGTGAATATCCACGGGGGCTCTATTGCTCTCGGCCACCCCCTGGGAGCAACAGGTATCCGGCTGGCGGGAACAATTGCCAGAATACTTGCTGAAAAAGGCGGGTCACTTGGTTGCGCGACAGCCTGTATAGGCGGGGGACAGGGAACAGCGCTCATTATAGAACGGTTATGAAGGTGATATGACATCGCTATAAAGACCCTTCCTGACGCTTCCCAGGAGATACAGCTGTTCGAAATAATAGCTCAGTCAGCCATGGCCTCCAGCCCATAAAGAACATCAGCCAATCCTAATTTGTTGTCACCGTTTGCATCACCGGTGACAGCTATGTTTGAGGGTGCACCGTCTGTGAGAATCTGCAAACCGATTATAACATCCTCCAATGTGACCAGGCCGCTGCCGTCGATATCTCCCTTGATGCCTGAGATCAACTCAAAAGCTCCGAGATCAATCTCTCCCGCAGAAGCCCGTTCTTCGATCTGGCGATGATAGCGGTATTGTCGGTTGAGCGGATGATCTGCCGATAATTCAGCAGAGATTGCGATACCCGCATCAAGAGCAGGCGAATCTTCTCCAAGGTGATAATCTCCAGCCCCCTCGTCACTGAAGCCGGGTGTGGAACCGAGGATTGCGCTGTTGTCGTCATCAAGTAACCCATTGAAAAAACTGTGCGAAATTGTCCAGCCGTCCTTGAGCCAGTTATTGCGAAGTTTCAGCTCTCCTTCACTTGAAAGCAGTGCGAACCTGCTGCCGGCAGCCGTCGCATAGAGGATATTATTGAATACTTCGGCATATTCGTCGTTGCTGGAAAGACGCATCAGCGTCGTATTGCCGCTTCGAGTTGAAATGATCGTATTGTTGAAAAAATAGAGGGTGCCTTTCCGATAGATTGAAAGATTACCGCTGTCACCGCCGTAATGAACAAGCTGGCTGTTACCTTCTCCATCAGCCTCTTTGAGGATGTTCCCATAGACATGGGTCGTGCGATACGCCGGGTTGTTGACGATAACATCCGTATCCTCCGCGTCAACCAGGTCGAGCTGCCGATTGCCGTTTTCTATCCAGTTGTAACGAACGACCAGCCCGGCCGAGCGATCCTTGAGGTTATTGCCGAGAGCCCCCGCTCTCAGCCCTGACATAAGATTGTACTGGTAGGTGATACCGATAGCCGCGGTATAGGTATTGTGGTGATAAATGCTGCCATCGATACCGTTATCATAGATATGATTTCCCTCGATCATGATCTCTCTGGTATTCCCGCCATTGGCACTGACGAAGAGACCATTTCCGGAATCGTGAATAATGCAGTTCCGTATGGTTATATTGGTGCCGAGCTCGACAAAAACAGCAGCCGCATTTGAGGCATAGTTGCTCTGGGACCCGGAATCATTGGTAAAAGTGTGGGGCGGACGGGCAGATCGGATATCGAGATTTTCAATGATAATGTGTGATGCATAATTCCCTTCGCTCACATCCTGGACCGGGATACTCGATCCACCGATTTTTATCAGGCCGCGCTCCTCATTCCAGTAATTCAACGCCTGGCGGGTTGTCGCATTAACTCCATCAATCACCGGAAGTTGTCCCTGTGGTCCGGCAACCCCGCTCACCGTTATCGGCTGCTGCTCGCTGCCTTTTCTGTTGATAACCCATTTTTCACGGTATGGATCAGGCCTCCAGGTAATGAATACTGAATCTCCGGGCTCCAGGGTCTCCCAGGGCACCTGGCCGATAGCACCATATTGTTTTCCCGGTCCTACCTGGTACTCAACCGCAGCGCAGTGGGCGGCTGTCCAGATGATTACAGCAATGACTGTTGGAAATATGTATCTCATCAGCTGCGCCCCCACTCTAACGGATTCACTAATTTTCGTTATCACACACCGTACCCTCCCATTATCTTACAACCGGCTACGAAAAATCAAGAACCTGCCTGAAATACGGTTATGATTTACATGTGTAATGTTGAAGGTCTCTGGATATTTGACAGATATTACTTCAATAATCTTGCCTTTTCGTTTTTGAGTAACATCGTTTAGTGAAGATATGACCCAGGCTGGCAGCCTCACGCACTCACAAGTGCTGACGTACTGCCGAAAAACGCTATCATGAGGCAACGTTTATGATGAAGACAAAAACAGATATCAACATTGACGCGTTTGGCGCCCTTGTGGTGTATGACGAATCAGGGCAGCCGGTTCTGCTCTCAAGCCTGTGGACAAAGAATCCCGCCCTGCTCGTTTTCGTACGTCATTTTGGATGACTGATCTGCCGTCAGCAGGTCGCTGAGTTAGGCTCTGTACTGGATAAATTTGAGAATAAAGGCATCACGCTCGCGGTTATCGGGTGCGGACAGGCTGTAGATCTCAAGCAATTCAGAAAAGCAACAAAATACGAAGGCATCCTGCTGACGGATCCGGACAGGGACTCGTTTCAACAGTCGCATTTCAAGGACAATGTCACAGATCTTATCGGCTTGAAATCATTTACTGCCGGGTTTTCCGCCCTGATGGGAGGTCATACACCCGGGGCGATGAAAGGAAGTCCCCTGCAGTTGGGCGGCGCTGTTATGATCACTCCCGACAACAGGGTTACATACTATTTCCAGAGCAAATCCGCCGGTGATCACCCTGCTATCACGGAATTGCTTGATGCAGCAAGTGAGGCGATTTGAAACGGCACCGTCGATCAGAGCTTCCGGTGAAGGAGCCTGAACTGTATTTTCATCTTAAAACGCGGTGAGTAAACAGAGTCAGTTGCATATTTTCAATCGCTTGCCGAAGAGATTGAGGGTCGCGCTTCTCATCCTGTTTGTAAAACCCCATAGAAATCTATTTTCCTGATTCCAGCGCATGATATAGCTTAAGCTGGTCCAGTAGGAGGTTGAGCTGTTCTGTTGTCTGGTATCGTCCATTGGCAAAGACACCGTAATCCCCGCCGCCGGCCATTGCTGATGCGAACCTGGTGGAATTTGCATAGAAAAGCCAGATTGTTGTCCACATCCGCTCCGCCTTTTCATCAAAAATGTTCTCACCTTGAGGAAAGCCGCGCTCAAAACCCCCGGCCCAGACATCCTGGAGAATCCTGGTTGCCTGATAGGTCATTTCATTGGTTCGCTGTATCGTGTTGTCAAGTCGCTCAAAGTGTTTGTTCACCCACTGGGTACTGTGACATGACAGGCATATCGTTTTCATCCGGTTATTATGCTCTGCCTGCTGTTCTTCACTGAGTAAAAAACGGGCAACCGGTTCACCGTTGAGTTCTACCGCCAATGGAAGTCCCTCGGAATTTATGACATTTTTCAGGTCTGCATCCAGCGGGTGAGGGTGAGCATACGGCACGCCGAAAAGACGCCAGCTGAGACGATCATTGTATTGATGCGTTCGTTCGGCAATAACCGTTTCATCAGGGGCAACAAGCAGGCTGGCATGGCAGGCGGCACACGTCGGCGCAGTAAAATCGGCACCGACCACCCAGGGAACCGAGCTGAACTCAAATTCATTCTTTTTCGAGTTGAAGATATTTCCGTGTTTGCTGACTTCATACACTTTATAAGCTGGAACATCAGGGCCCTTGTGGCACTCGGAGCAGGTATATGGTTTACGGGCCATTTCGATTGAAAATGCATGCCGTGTATGACAGGAACTGCAGGCTCCTTTGCTGCCGTCAGGGTTAATACGGCCGACACCCTGGTTGGGCCATCCTTCCAAATCCGGAAACTCAAGTTCACCAAAATCCGTATCGCGAGTCATGAGTCCCTTTACCTCGACTTTGGTGCCATGACAGTAAAGGCAGGACTCATATTCAGTCTGCATGTCCCCCTCGTCTATCTGCAACCCTTTATCATGATAGGTATAGTGATTATTTACAACTCCAGTGAAATCCTGATAAAGGGCATTATCGACAAGGTTGCCATAAGCATGGGACATGATATTCTTTGCGTATTGCTCGGCCTCGACTCGATGGCAGGTTGCACAGTCAGCCGGGCTGACAACCACATTGATCTGGTAGCCATTGTGCTCAAAGGCATCCCGATGCTGATCGGTACGCAACCCATGACACTCGTAACAGCCAACTGCAGTCTTTTGAAGATCATCAGGAATGTCTGTGGAAGAGACACGGCGCTGCAGTGCCTCTTTCGTCAAGCCCTCGGCAGGGGAAATTCTGCTGTGACGACTCTGCAGCCAGGATGAAACCAGCCCCGGGTGCAATTCATTGTGACAACTCAGGCAATCCTCTGTTTCCGCACTGAGATTAAGGTCCGCGCCGTAGAGATTTAAGCCGGTCAGGCAGGCAACGAGTATTGTAACAAGCTGAGCCATTCGCTTCATTATATCCTCCGCTTTGCAATAGACTGTTTATCTCGATTATTTCTGCGAAGCACAACAAAGTAGTCATACAACCATCTAATAATTCAATGGTAATTACCAGTTATTGTTTAACGTAAAGGAATGATAAAAAGCAATGAGAAATCTGCTTTGCATTGTTGCACTCCTAATCCGTTTCGATTCTACCAAGAACTACTAACGCTCCAGATTCAGATCGCTTTACAACGATCATTTCCCCGGATCCAGGGTATATTTGCGTCAGGCCTGTGATATTTACCTGGTGAGTCACCAGTACTGTTGGTTCATCAAAGTTTTGTCCGGCAATCCAGTCTTTCAACCCCGCTGTCTGAGTGTCGCGGCGCTCATAATTCTGAAAAAAGGAATTAAGCACCTTCAGCTCTTCGACCGACCCGAGACCAAGAAGCTCTGCTGTTTCCAGACAGCGGCACCATTGGCTTGAAAAAACTTTTGCCTGATGAATGCCATTTGCCCGAAAACGATTACCGATAGCCCGTGCCTGACGGCGGCCATCCTCGGAGAGATTTCTCTGTGTCTGACATTTGCCAATGGTAAATGTTTCCGGATCACCGGTGCCGGGAGCAATTGCATGACGCATCAGCACAAGAGCATTCTCTGAACGAACTGCCTGCCAGAGGTCGGCTTGATCTTCTGCAGCAGATCCCCCTGTAGGATAGAAATATGCTGAGCAGACGAAAAAAAGACTGAGCAAAACCAGCCTGGGAGCGTGGTGATGTTTTGGGCCATTATTGATATTTGTCATAGTATGTGTGGGACATTTCTGTGTGTAACAGGGAGTGTGCTACATCATTCATGTTTTTATGCCGACCTCAAATTTGTCCCTGTATAAAGGTGTCGACACGGGGAAGCAGTTGCGGTGCAAGATGGGCAAAAGGCTCAGACAGGGCCAGTACGATTGAAACATGACCGATCCCTTCAATTTCAAGCCGGGTTACTCGACCATTTGCAGCCTCCATACGTTCCTGCAATAACTGGGAATGAAGGGGAAGGACAACCCGGTCATCGCTGCCATGAAGCAGTAACAGCGGCGGTGCGTCACCACGGGCATAACTGAGGGGTTTGGAAATTTCAGCAGGCTCTGCCGTTTCAAAAATGGGTTTGAAGCGTTGAAATTTTTCCGGCTCAAACCCGTATGGTCCGGCCAGCCCGACCATTCCCCGGACACTGTTCTCCGTGACACCCTTTTCAGACAGGTAGCGACCGTCGAGCGCCAGCAGGGCTGCCAGATGAGCCCCTGCAGAATGACCCATCAGTATGATACCGTTTTCTGATTGGCCAATATTCTGCTTGATCCAGGCTACAGCCGCGGCGCCATCCTCAACAAATGCAGGAAACTGCACCTCAGGGTAAACCCGATAATCGGGAATAACCGTGAGATACCCCAGAGAACTCAGGGCCTGGCCGACAAAATAATAATTTTCCCGGTCCCCCCGCCGCCAGCTTCCACCGTAAAAAAACACAATTACCGGCGCCTGGAGCTGTTTTGCTTCGGGATAATAAATATCAAGCTTCTGACGCTGCTGCGGCCCATAACTGATACCCTGTTCGACCTCAAACCCATGATCAGGGGCGATACCATTAACCAGGGTCAGTGGCGAGCAGCCAAAACCGGCTGCAGCAAGAAAAACGACAAGAGCACGGTAGAGCGCTCGGTGCCTGAACCCGACAGCAGGACAGATGATCGTAACCAGTGCCCTGTACATTCCATGAGTTTTATTTTCCATGTCCATTACTATAAGCAGTCTTGAAGACACAGCAGGGGAAAAAATGTTTTAAAGCGGGATAGGTACACCTCATTGACGGTGTGCCCGTAAACACCCGATTTACAATGACAATCTTGAGCTCCGGGATAATAATGACAAATTGACCCATGTTGCCGTGAGCATAATATGCTCCACTGAAATGTATCCACCACGTGAGGCCACACCCTATGTCACTGTAGGCTTTTTAGTAAGGAAAAGTACTGGCATATACCCAGTCTGCAGGTATTACCTGCTGATTCTGCCACCTTCCCGCCTGCAAATACAGTTGACCGAATCGTGCGAGATCACGGGCGGAGACCCAGAATGGATAAGCGGAATGCAGTGACGCTGTTTCAGGTCCTGACACACATAATTTTTCATGCTTTGCATTATCCGGTTGAAATGGAGGCGAATCGACAATATTTTCTGTTAAGGTATTGGTTTGAGTTATAAACCGTGGATGTCACCTGGAAGAGGATATGAAAGACAAAGAGATCACAGCCACTGAAGACCTGAATAAGACCCTTCAAAAAAAATCATCCTCAAGCGAGATAGCCTCGTTTATCAAGGCTGCTGGAGAGGCAGGCCAGTCCCGGGGCGGCAGGCTCGTTTTTTCTCTGGACGCAACCATGAGCCGGCAGCCGACCTGGAACAGGGCCATGACGATCCAGTCTTCGATGTTCGATGCCGTGGGAAGAGCCGGTGGGCTGTCGGTTCAACTGGTATATTTCCGAGGTCTGGGTGAGTGTCGTGCCTCAAAATGGGTGATCAATGCCAACGCCCTGCGTGACCTGATGCTCGGTATCGAGTGTCGGGGCGGATATACTCAGATTGCCAAGATTCTTGACCACGTCTCACGTGAAACAGCTAAAGCAAGCGTTTCGGCCCTGGTTTTCATTGGTGATGCACTTGAAGAAAGCATTGATCTTCTCTGCCAGAAGGCTGGTGAACTGGGCTTGAAAGGGGTACGCTGCTTTTTCTTCCAGGAAGGCCTTGACGTAACGGCAGAAAACGGCTTTCGGGAAATGGCCAGGCTCACGGGCGGCGCCTATTTTAAGCTGGGTCCTGATTCTGCACGTGAGCTTTCCGAACTTCTCGGCGCGGTTGCCATTTATGCACGAGGGGGATTGAAAGCCCTTTCACACAGCAGCAGCAACAAGGCCCGATTGCTCCTTGAACAAATGAAGAAATGACACCTTCCCGGCTGAGATTTTAAATGACCTTTTATATCATAATTCTTTTCCTGACGCTGTTCATCGTGTTCTGGCTGATCCTCGTTAATCCGCCCCGGAAAAGTGCCGCTATCCTCGTAAACACCGGGCCGCTGTTCCTTATCGTGACAGGAGGCTTGCTAACTGTTTTCCGACGGGGGGCAATCGGCGTGCCGATGATCGTTATCGGACTGTCATGGTGGCGGCGCAGCCGAGCAGCGCGGCCGGCTGCAAGCCGTGCCGGAAGAACGTCAAAGGTCCGTTCAAAACACCTGGAGATGGAACTCGATCACGACACCGGAGAGATGGATGGTAGAATCCTGACAGGGAACAGGGAAGGGGTTCTTCTCTCCTCACTTAGTTTGGAAGAGATAGTGACGCTTTACCGGGACATGTGCTCAGACGAGGACAGCTGCGCCCTGCTTGAATCGTACCTGGACCGCTACCATCCGGACTGGCGTGAACATGCTGATAGCGACTCCTTCAGCGAGCAGCGCAGCACGCCAGGCTTCGAACAGATGAGCAAAGAGCAGGCCTACCAGATACTGGGCCTCGAGCCTGGTGCCTCGCAGCAGCAGATCCACGAGGCCTGGAGACGGCTTATCAAAGGGGTGCATCCCGACGGGGGAGGTTCGGCCTTCCTGACTGCCAAGATCAATGCGGCACGGGATGTTCTGATGGACTGATACCGCCGGACCGGCTGGCCACGCTGCCTACCATAGCTACAGGCGTTGTCTTCCTGAAATCTGTCGTTTATTGACTATCGCTTGTTTCCTGCAGGACACGGGCGAGATCCCTGCCGGCCTCGAAGGCCTCTGCAAGGTAGTCATCTCTTTTTTCAATTTCGCCCCTGCGGTCTACTCCCCGGCAGAGAACAGTTCTCCAGAGTCCGGCATCAAGCACATCAAAGAAATACTTAACGGTGAGAATGGCTCCATCGAATAGTTTTTTCCCTTCAGTTGCCCCAACCGAGATAAAGAGCCCCTTGCGGCTTTCCGGTGTTTTTCCAAAAACCTGTTTATCAATCCAATACTTCCGGACCCAGAGCGACTGGCACCTGTCCATAAATATTTTGGTATGGGCACTTACCGTATAGAAAAAAATCGGTGAGGCGAGCATGATGCCAGAGCTGGCTTCAAGTTTGGCCAGAATTTCAGGGAAATCATCACGGATAGCACATTCACCTGTTTTGATACAGTTATAGATCTCCAGACATGGTGATATCTTGAAGTCCCGAAGAAACACTTCTTCCACATGGGCTCCTTCCCGGCGAGCCCCGGCGACAGCCTGCTTCAGGAGTGCCGCGCTGTTGCCGTTACGTCGGGGACTCCCATAAATTGCGATAATCCGGTCCATGCAATCTCCCACCGGCTGAATGTTTGTCCTTCAGTCATGCGGACATAAAAACCCAAGATCGTATTATGTCGTTTTTCATTGAGCTGTCAAGAGCACAGTTGAGAAGATACTGCACACCTCCCCCAGCAGCCTCCTTATAATCGCTCTTTTACAGACATGTTATACAAAAGAGGTTGCACAATAAGAACATATACCCATAATATAGACAGGTATTACAGTTCCAATCGTCTTATTAGGGGAACACACACAGGTAGAACGATTCATCTTTGCGAGGTACAGATATGCAGCAGGAAGACGATAAGCGTCCGGAAGCAGACAGGGACAAAGCAGGTACCCGGGACAATGTAAATCAGTCACCGGACGACAGGGATAGAAACAGCGGCGGCAGAGGATTGGGCCGGGGCGGCGGTAAAGGCCGAAGGGACGGAACCGGCGGCGGTAAAGGCCGGGGCGGTGGTGGAAAAGGCGGCGGCAGAGGCGGTCGCGGAGCACCAGTTAAAAGCTGAGGTATCCGGAAACGATAGCACTGAGAGGCGCCAGCGTATTGCTGAGGATTCATACTGTCGCAGAAGGTAATAGTCAGCGTTGATACTGCTGCTGGTGAGTAAAGAAAATCCTTGCTGGTTCTAGCGCAATTTCCACTGGGGATTTCTTTTTTCCAGAAAGGCGCTGACCCCCTCCTTTGCATCATCAGTTGTGCACAATCGGGCAAACGCCTCATTCATGTGCTGAAACTGCTTCTGGTAGTCCATGTCCTCTGACTGATAGAACGCACTTTTGGCAATCTGTACGGCAAGCGGACTTCTTTGTGCCAGATCCTCCGCCCAGCTCAGAGCAGCCTGCTCAAGTTCATCATGCTCAACAACCCGATTAACAAGACCCAGGTCAAGTGCCTCCTGAGCCTTGAGAAGATTGCCATAAAGAAGTAACTCGAGTGCCTTTTTCCGTCCGACACACCGGGCAACCGGCAGTATCGGCCCGACACAGTTGAGACCGACATTGATTGCCGTCAGTCCCATTTTTACCCGGTCTGAGGCGATAACCAGGTCTGCTGCCGCCGCCAGACCCATACCATTAGCCGTTACTACGCCCTGCACCTGGGCAATAACCGGTTTTTTCATGGAAGCTATGGTAACCAGCGGATTTTCCATCCACTCTATCCACTCCCTGTATTGTACAGCCGATTTCCCGGATAGCTCGTTGACATCGATTCCTGCACAGAATGCCCGCCCTGAACTGCGCAGGAGTATTACCCGGACATTGCTGTCTGCCTCCATATCAAGAAGCGCAGCATGCAGTTCCCCGGCCATCTGACTGGTAAACGTGTTTAACTGCTCAGGTCGATTGAGGGTAATTATTCCGACATGTGTTTCAGTTATTTCAGTGAGAACCGTTTCAAATGCCATAAATCATCTCCTTACCGGGTATCGGGAAACTGCCGTTTGAACGCGCCTGAACCAATTTTAGCATGTTCCTGAATAATTGCCCGTATATTTGAACAGCTCTGCCTGCTGCCGGCGAAACGCTTCCGCACAGCACCCTCTGCCAAAATATCCATGTTGACGGCGAGGCAATCCGGGCCGGTACCTGTGCTGTTGCTAAGCAAATACCTCCATGATTTCCAGGGATAAACAGACGTGTTACTTCAAGGCGGGTAGTGCCCCTTTTTCATAATCGTGAATGAAATTGATGACATCTGCCTTGATGTTGTCTCTCATGGTCCGCAATTGTTGGATCCTGTCAATTCTGCTTTCAGCAATCTTATCCGGGTCGGAGTGACGCCAGTTTAAACGCAGCAATTGGCCGGGGAAATCAGGGCATTTTGCATCCAGACGCTTCGAGCAGACAGTGATCATGATATCACAGGTCTGCCCCATCTCGAGCAGTTCCGGAACTGAACGGGAGTCATCGCATCTCCCAAGATCATAGCCGTCAAGTTTCATCACTATCGGAACCATCGGATATAGTGGACCCGTATCAAAGCCGGCACACTCAACCTTAAAATAATCGCTCCCAAGATCTTTGAGATAAGCACTGGCTATCAGGTTTTTACCGAACGTGCATTCGGAAATAACAAGTACGTCGAACATGGCTGATTCTCTATCTGCAATGGGAACAATTCCGGATTTTAGAGAAACGAGTATTCGAAAAACAGCGTTTCCTTTGATTTCCTTAGTTCCCGCATTATTCATACCCTCCAAAAAGTGGCCTTCACATACTGTTACTGCACTGCTTTCATCAATATATACCTGAAATACCGCTTGGCACTATTGGACAAACGGTTCCCGCATGGTGACAAATTCTTCAGCACTGCTGGGATGAATGCCTACAGTGCGGTCAAAGTCCGTCTTGGTCGCACCGGCTTTCAGGGCCACAGCAAACCCCTGTAAAATTTCTCCGGCATCAGGACCAACCATATGGGCTCCGAGAACCCGGTCAGTGGAACCGTCTACCACAAGTTTCATCAGGGTGTGTTCATCAATTCTGCCAAGGGCATATTTCATCGGCTTGAAAACCGATTTGAATATGACCACCTGCTGATATTGTTCGCGGGCTTGGGCTTCGCTCAGGCCAACTGTGCCAAGCGGCGGCTGGCTGAAGATTGTCGTAGGAATATTTGAGTAATCCATCAGGCGATTTTCTCCACCAAAATGATTGGCGGCAAAGATGCGGCCTTCATTAATTGCAACCGGCGTGAGATTCATTCTGTCGGTTACATCGCCCATGGCATAAATATTTTTTACTGACGTCTGCATTCGCTCATCAACGGTAACTGCACCTGAAACATTGAGCGAGACACCAATCTCATCAAGCCCCAGTCCTGCTGAATTTGGCCTGCGTCCGGTGGCAAAAAGAACGTTATCAAAAATCTTTCCATCACATTCCTGACAGATAACACGCAGCCCTTCCGTGGTTTTCTCAATTCTCTCGACATGAATTCCGCACTGGACCTCAATTCCCTTTTTAACCATTTCGGCCCGCAGGTGCTCGGCAAGATCGGCATCAAAGCCCCGCAGCAGTCGAGCGGAACGTGCCATGAGGGTAACGTCTGCGCCGAGCCCGTGGAAGATGCCGGCAAACTCCAGAGCAATATAGCCGCTGCCGATAATCGCCAGTTTTCCGGGTAGCCGGTCGAGTAAAAAGGCATCATCCGAGACAATCACATGTTCCCGACCTTTAAAATCTGGTACGAACGGTCT
This sequence comes from Desulfocapsaceae bacterium, assembly GCA_963675545.2. Classification (GTDB taxonomy): domain Bacteria; phylum Desulfobacterota; class Desulfobulbia; order Desulfobulbales; family Desulfocapsaceae; genus MADRE3. The sequence continues at coordinate 2,526,612 of CAXXRX010000002.1, read as the reverse complement.
GCCGCCGGTGGCAATCACAAACCGCTCGGCGGTAATTGCCTCGCCTCCAACCTGAACGGTTCCAGGGTCGATGAAACGAGCCGCCCCCTGATAGACGCGTACGTTGAATTTTTCAAGGAGCCCGTCATAAATGCCATTAAGGCGGCGAAGCTCTGCCTGTACCCCATCGCGCAGGTCAGCCCACTCAAAGCCCGCCCCCCTGCAGGACCAACCGAGGCTTTCGGCATTGCATAGGTCTTCGGCCACAAGGGATGCATACATCAGGAGCTTTTTCGGTACACAGCCGCGATTAACACATGTGCCGCCAAGTCGGTCAACCTCTGCAAGACCAACCCTGGCACCCAGTGCTGCCGATGTTCTGGCACAGGCAACACCACCTGAGCCACCTCCAATCACAAACAGATCATAATGCGGCAACGTCCTGCCTCCGAATTAAATAGTTCAGCTTCTTTTCCCGCGACGCATCGTATTTTCACCCCGACATCATGCGCCTCGCTCAACAATAATCCAATGGTATATGAATAAGCATTTTCACGGAAAATCATTATTTTTTAGCTCAAATCACTCAGCAAGACAACCGGGGGAAGACCGCCGCGATAATAGTCTGCCCGAATCTGCCATTTTTACCGGTCGTACCGTGAATTTCAGCAACCTCCCTCTAACCGGGAGGTATGGCGCCAAAGCAGTCCCCTGTCTTGACACCTGCATGTTTCATCGTTACATGATAAACAGCTGCTTCTGCTTGTCAGAATCACCAATGCACATATCATTTTCTCTCTTTTTTTTTACTATACAAAATACAATGAGGACTGAATCATGCCAAACTTTACCGACATACTGGGATCTCTGATGCAGGGAGGAATGTCCCAGACACGACAAGAACGCCTCAACAATACCCTCGGTGGAAAGAGCGCATCATCCGGGTCGCTGGATGATGTCCTGGGTAACCTGAGTCAAATGATGGGTGGCTCCGGAACTGCTCAGGGTCGAGCAGGAAGCGGGCTGGGGGATATGCTCGGATCCGTTATGGGGTCACTGACAAATAACAAAGCCGCACTCGGCGGGCTTGGTGCTCTTGCCGGTTCCCTGCTTGGTGGTGGAAAAAGTTCCGCAAAAGGTGCAATCGGCGGCGGCTCGCTTGCCATGCTTGGCGCCCTTGCCTTCTCCGCACTCAAAAATGCCGGCCAGAAACCGCAAACACCCCGGGCACTCATGGACACCGAGACACCCCTGCACAAGCAGGAGCTTGAAAATGATGCTGCGGCCATTGTCAAAGCAATGATCAATGCGGCTAAGGCAGATGGTCGGATTGACAAGGCTGAGGTCCAGAAAATCCTGGGGAAACTGGATGATGACGGGCTCAGCCAGGAAGAAAAGGAGTTTTTTGAGGCAGAAGCGTCACGTCCGCTCGACCTTCAGGGCGTCATCAATTCCGCCACAGGCAACGCTGAACTTTCAGCACAGCTCTATGCAGCCTCTCTTCTGGCAATTGATGTGGATACCGAGGCTGAAAAACGCTATATGCAACAGCTCGCCCAGGGATTGAATCTGCCCGCACAGTCGGTGGACTATATCGAAATGACCATGGGCATGGCAAAATAGCGGTACAATCCCGCGCACGTTCAGCCGCTCAAAAAAGCTCCGGAGCGGCTGAACCCTCAAAAAGTTCAGCGTATTGCCAGGCCGCTTTTCAGCTCCCGGGCCAGCTTTTCATACCAGAAATTCTGCCGATCCTGATCGAAGAACATCGAAGTATCTTCGTCAAAATCTGTGTGGACCTCAAGCTCAATTTCCAGGAGTTCATGAACGGAATCCTGCAAGACCCTGTTCAGCTCTTCGGCAACCTCGGTGCGCGTTCCCCCCACTGCGGTATATCCAACCATCCGGCTTTCCAGTTCGCTCGTTGCTCTACGTGCACTTAGCTCGGCAATCATAAAGTGAACCTGCTCATGCTGCAGGACATAATCAATTTTCTCCCGGGAAACAGTGTCATTCCACCAGGAACACGAAGGAATGAAAAGCGCCTCGAAAGAAATATGGGTAAAGTTGCCGACAACGAGCGGATTACCATAATAAGACACCTCACTGATCCGGGCGTTTGTGCTACTCGATGGACGGATGGTGAGACAGGAGCGGGCATTGATGGATGCCTGGTATTGAATGAAATCCGGCGGGAGTTCTTCGGCCTGAAAGTCTTCAATGACAAGTTCCCGATACCCGAAACCGGTATTATCATCATCGGTCCATGTGCTTGGGGAGTTGTAAAATTGGGGCCGGGCGTATTCCGGCAGCGGTGCACATGAAGAAATCAGGAAAAAGCCGAGAATCGCAGGAAAGAAACACCTATATTTTCGAGGTGTTCGGCCGGAGGAGATCACAGACAGTCTGCACAATAATGTGGTGAAAAGCAATATTAAAGCACTCTTTTTGACCATACGTTCAACCTTTTATCCCTGATGGGAAACCAGAAACCAGCGTTGTCAGCTCCTCTGACAGCACAGAAGAGACAAGCACAGCTCAGGATGATTGTCAAAACGACTTCCCGTCAAAAACCATTTTTCCCGGAGTTCAGTCCCCTCATAATAACCATCATTGGAAATAATAGTCTGCATTCAATCGCTCTCTTTACAAATGCCCAGCCGGAAATAGGCGTGAGCTGAGTATGTTATCTTGAAAATTTCAGGGATACGTATCCTGTCCACTGAATTAGTCTCCGGAATTAAATTATCCTACTCTTTTGTCCAGCAGGCTGCCGTCCGGAGCGAGCAGTAAAACCAGCAGTGCAGAGCGGCCGAGGGCATGGCTTGCACAGCTCAGGCACGGGTCGAAGGCCCGAAGTACGGCTTGGACCCGGTTCAGCATTCCCTCTTCAATTTTTGAACTGCGGATAAACTGCTGTGCGACCTGCAGGATCCCCCTGTTGATGGCCAGGTTATTATGCCCCGTGGCGATGATCAGGTTTACCCAGCGGATGAGGCCATCCTCGTCAATTTTGTAGTGATGGATCAGGGTACCGCGCGGAGCCTCTGAAACGCCAACACCCTCCAGCCTGTTCGGAGCTGCATGAGCGCGGACCTGGCGGTTCAGGATATCCGGCTTTTGCAGTATCTGTTCAATACGCTCGATACAGTACAGAATTTCAATCAGCCGGGCATAGTGATAATGATACGAACTGATCACGGCACCATCCGCCAGTGAACGGAATCGTGACCACTGCCGATCCGCTTCGGGAGTACCGCACTGGGAAATGATGTTCATGCGGGCCAGCGGCCCCACCCGATAAACGCCATCGGGATATCCCATCGGCCGATAATAGGGCGATTTCAGGTATGAATCCGGTTCGACGGCCTCAGCGATATAATCAGCATAGTTTTGAGGGTCCAGGCGGTCTGAAACAATAGTGCCTGTGCCATCGACAACGCGTAGTTTTCCGTCATACAGGGACAGTTTCCCCTGCTCATCGACCAGCCCCATGAAGAGGCTGGAAAAATTGGCAAAGCTCTGTATTTCGGTAAGAAATGATTCAAGGACGCTGGTGTACCACTCCAGTGTCCGCAGGATAGCCAATCGCATGGGAACAATTTCGGCCATGATGGCTGCATGATGGTCCCCCGCCAGGGGGGCGGTAACCCCGCCGGGAACCGCCCAGGCCGGATGAATCCGCTTGCCGCCCAGCAAGGCAATGATCGATTGGCTCGACTTCCTGAGCGCAATACCATCTTTTGCCAGTCCAGGGAATTTCTCTATCACTCCAAAGATACTGCGCCGGGTGGGATCGGCATCAAAGCCCATCACAAAATCAGGGGAAGAAAGATAAAAAAAACTGAGCGCATGCGATTGGATAATCTGCGCCAGGTTCATAATCCGTCGCAGATCGGCAGCCGTTTCCGGGATCTCTACAGCCAGCAGCGCATCACCTGCTTTCGCCGAGGCCATCATATGGGACACCGGACAGATACCGCAGATCCTCGCTGTCAGCGCGGGCATCTCGAAAAACGGCCGTCCTTCAGCGAACGTTTCAAACCCCCTGAACTGGGTTACGTGGAAACGGGCATCAACAACCCGGCCGTTTTCATCAAGCTGAATTGAAATTTTTCCATGTCCCTCGATTCTGGTTACGGGGTCAATAGTAATTGTCTTTGCCAAAATGGCCACCTTTATGCACCAAATCGAGTCATTCCAGTAAGATCCGGTATCCGCTCGTGCAAAAGTTCCGTTACCACATGAAAAATCGTTTCGGCCGACGGCGGACAGCCGGGGACAAACAGATCAACATCCACCACCTGATGCACGGGAACCACCAGCCGGCGCAGCTTCGGTATATTATTGTCCGGGATCTGCTGCTGAAAATCGGCATTCTCCAGGTAAGATCGCTGATACAGGGACTGCAGTGTGAACAGGTTGCGCATTCCGGGAACATTTGCAGTCACCGCACAGTCGCCTAACGATACCAGTACTTCGGTATTCATCCGTACCCGTCTGATTTTTGTATAATCCTCTTCGCTGCCGACCGCACCTTCAACCAACGCCACATCCACCATTTCGGGGAAAAATTTCATGTCAACCAGCGGGCTGTACACGAGATCAGCCAACTCGGCAAGATCGAGCAAGCCCTCGTCAATATCCAGCAAAGACATATGACAACCGAAACAGCCGTCAAGTAATACAGTCGCTAATCGTTTCGTGCCGGTCATGGTGTATCGCCGTCCTCATCAGCGTGGCCGGTGCCGCGCATCAATTGCAGGTACGGTAGAAATTCCCTGTTTTTTCTCATCTCCGCCACCGATTTACCCTTTTCAAACAGTGCACCTGTCGGGCATACCTGCACACATTTTCCGCAGCTGGTACAACTGCCGGCCTCTCCCCAGGGCTGGTTCAGGTCGGCAACAATACGTGCCGTATTTCCGCGGCCCATGATATCCCAGGTGTGCGCGCCTTCAATTTCATCGCACACCCGAACGCAGCGGGTACAGAGTATGCAGCGATTATGATCGAGGCAAAAAAGTTTATGGCTGGCGTCAACGGAGAGCACGGGATTGAGGTATGGGTGTTCAACATGACTCATACCGAGTGCAGCCGCCAGATCCTGAAGCTCGCACCCGCCATTTGAGACACACACCGAGCAGACATGATTCCTCTCGGAAAACATGAAACCCAGGACATCCCGACGATGTTTTTTCAAGCGTTCAGAGTCCGCCACAATCTCCATGCCTTCGAGAGGATATGTGGTACATGCAGAGAAGAGCTTGTCAGACCCTTTTATTTCCACCATACATAAACGACAGCCGCCCCAGGCACTCAGGCCATCAAGGTAACACAGAGAAGGAATGACAATGCCGTTCTGCCGGGCCAGCTCCAGAATGGTTTCATCCTCGTGGGCACTGATCGCCTGATCATTAATTTTGATCGTGAGAATCCGTGAGTGTCTCATGAGGCCGGCTCCATTTCGTCTGTACACTGCTGTTGGTCATCATTGCGCAGCAGTTCCAGGTATTCATGCCGATAATGACGTAAGGTGCTCAGGACTGGATTCGGCGACGTCTGCCCCAGGCCGCACAAACTTGTTTCACGCACAACCCGGCATAACTCTTCAAGTGCCCAGAAATCCTGATCGGTACCCTGACCACGGCATATCTTTTCAAGCAGATTACTCATGTGCACCGTACCGACACGGCACGGGACACATTTTCCGCACGATTCCGTTTTGCAGAAATCCATGAAATAACGAGCAACATCAACCATATTGGCCGTATCGTCCATGACAATCATGCCACCTGAACCCATGATAGACCCGAGTACCTTCAGCGATTCATAATCTATCTCCGTTTCGAAATATTCCGCTGGAATGCATCCACCGGATGGCCCTCCCGTCTGTACCGCCTTAGCCTGACGGCCATCAAGGATGCCACCGCCGATATCAGAGACTATCTCCTGAAAGGAAATGCCCATCGGCACTTCAATAAGACCGGTATTGTGAACCGAACCGGCAAGAGCAAAGACCTTTGTACCCGTGCTTTCTTTTGTACCGATGGCGGCATACCAGCTGCCGCCGTTTTGAATAATGGGAGCAATGTTGGCAAATGTTTCGACATTATTAATCAACGTCGGTTCATTCCAGAGGCCGAACTCGGCAGGATACGGTGGTCGTGAACGAGGGGTGGCACGGAGCCCCTCAACCGATGCGATCAGTGCAGTCTCCTCTCCGCAGACAAAGGCACCTGCACCTATGCGGATATCGACGTTAAAAGAAAACCTGGTGCCGCAGACTTTATCTCCCAGGATTCCCAGGCGCCGTGCCTGGTGAATCGCTTTATGCAGACGGTCAACCGCAAGAGGATATTCACCACGAACATAAAGATAGCCTTCACGGGCCCCGACCGCATATCCGGCAATTATCATCCCTTCGATAACACGATGCGGATCACTTTCGAGAACACTGCGGTCCATGAATGCACCGGGATCACCCTCATCACCATTGCACAAGATATACTTTCTTCTTTTCGCCTCTGCTTTGGCAACAGACTTCCATTTCAGACCGGTGGGGTATCCGCCGCCGCCACGCCCGCGCAGGCCGCTGCGTACGACCTCATCAATGACCTCACCCGGAGTCATTTCAGTCAGGACGGTGAGCAGTGCCTGATAACCGCCTGCCACGATATATTCTTCAATACGTTCAGGGTTTATGACACCACAGTTTGCCAGGACGATTTTCTTCTGTCGCCGGAAGAACGGCATACCGGTGTCACACAGCAGCTCCGATACAACCTCACGCTCACGGGCGGCTTCCACCAGGGCAGGCGCATGCTCCGGCGAAACTTTTCCATAGACAGCAAAGTTTCCAGGTTCATTCCTGTGGGAAACGGAAACCATTGGACCCTGTGAGCACAAGCCCATGCAGCCGACGCCTTTCACCCGGCAGTGGTGACCGGTTTCTTCACCGGCAGCATGCTCCCTGAGCGCACCCAGTACCTTGTCACTCTGCAACGACAGGCAGCTCGCGGCTACACAGACATGAAAGGTATGTGCGAATTTCTCGTCTTCAGCCTGCTCCGCTATTGGAATATTCTCCAGCTGATCATACATCGCTGTCCGCCATCCTCCCGAGCATTTCAAGGGTCTTTTGGGGATCCTGGTTGCCGGACACAGTGTTGTCGACAACCGTAACCGGAGCCAGGCTGCAAGTCCCAAGACAGCGTGCTGTCAGTAACGACAACTGGCCATCCGCTGTGGTCTCACCCGGCACGATTCCATACACATCCCTGATGCTCTGCAGGATCTCCGCACTGCCCTTTATATAGCAGGCAGTCCCCTGGCAGACCACGCAACTGTGCCGTCCCCCAGGTTTCAGCCTGAACAGATGGTAAAAGGTGGAGACACCATATGTCCTGCTCAAAGGCACGCCAAGGGACAGCGACACATATTTCAGGGCGTCCGGATCCAGGTAACCGAAGGCCCCCTGGACGACATGCAGGGTTTCAATCAGGGCGCTGCGGTGGTAGCCGTTTCGGCGCATGACTGCCTGCACGAATTTCCATCTCTTGTCAGCTGACGGAGGATCAAGCTGTCTGGTTTTCAGCAACACAAAATCGCTCCGACACAATCGACTTTTTACAAAAACATAGCACCTGCACCACCTCTTTTTCTGTTCTCCTACTCATTACACCTTGAGAGTCCCTTATAGGCGATAGTATGAGACGCAAAGCCTCCAAAGACAACAGGAGAGTGTTGTATACAGAATGGATACAGAATATACCCACACGGTTTTATGAATTCGGGGTAATTTGAGGAATAGCAGCGTACCATAATTATGGGAACAGGATACCTAATCAGGGCCTGCCGATGTGCTCCTTTTGATGCATCCGGAGCAGCTGATTCTGCAATTATCCGACCTTTTGTAGCGTAGGTGGACTTTCCGGGGCAGGCTGCTCAGATATTGTGAAACGGGTTGATGTGAGAGGTTTTTTGGGCATACGGCTCCTGAAATGAGATATCGGTGATACCATCAACAGCCAGCACGAGTTTTTCGATTCTCTCCTTCTGGTCCTCCCTGATATTACTGATAACAGCCTGTCCTTCATTAAGAGTCACCTTGACATTTGCGGAATAACCGACCAGGAGCGAATGGATTTTCGCTTTTCTCAAGGCTTTTTCAAGGGCGTTCTGGGATTGCTCCGAAGCCTTGAATTGCGGTTTCCGGGCCATCTCAGAGAGTACCTGCACCGCATCATCTATTGTCAGGCTGTTGATATGCAGGACCATATCATACAACCTGCTGTCCCAGGTATCTGTTCCATACACCTGAATACCCCACTTGCGACGCTCCTCATCATCATTTTTCAGAAGGGAGCGGGCCTCTTTTTCGGAAATGCCGGTCCGTTTCATCTCCTCCTTGACACGATGGTTCATATCGGAGATTATCCTGACTTTAAACACATGACTGATATCATGAAGGATATAGTGTCCAGCCAGGCCATGATAGACGATATTGTCTTTCTGGACATGCTTCAGCAGCGCATAACGATAATAGCTTAAATACCTGTCTTTCCCATGCTGAAAACGCTCGAGAATGGTCGGGGCATCATGCAGCGCCCGAACCAGCTTTATCTCGGGAATATTAAATTCTGCACAGGCTTCGAGTATGATCTCCCGCGAAATACACTCGTAGTTGAGCTTCTGGGCGAGTTTCTCGGCAACTTCTTTTCCCCGGCTGTAAGACCCTCTGGAAATTGTAATGATAGCCATGATCGATTTCCCCTAACATCAAAGCGTTAATTGTATCCGGCAATAACAAAAATAGCGTGAAGTAATGGTTATGGAAGGAGATCACCTGCCGGATGAAAATGTTGATTTCACCGACTCTGATGATTTTTACAGGTGAGGTAATCTGTCCGTGTTATTGCCACGGGCACGCCGTTCATTATACGCCTGCACTTCGCTTTCATTCTCCGCAGTCATCTGCTATTACACGACACTATTAACGCGGAATTTTCAATTTGCAAGATCAAAAGAAAACCCGTCTGCATCGTTGAGAATGTAGAGATCAGTAGAACAGCAGGAGCATGGTAATGAGTACGGCAAGAAACATGATTGTCATGCCAGTACCGGCCCTGACGTAATCAATCGTCTGATAACCGCCCGGACGCATGATCAGGGCATTGACCTGGTGCGTCGGCAGTACAAAGGTATTCGAAGCTGCCAGGGCCACAACCATTGCAACCAGTCTCGGATCACAGCCTACCTGAACCGCCATTGCCATGCCCAGCGGAACGAGCAGGATCGTTGCTCCCACATTGGAGACCACCAGCGTAAAAAATGAAGTCAGGACTCCCATTATAAAAAGAAAAACGATATCGGGGACATCCCCAACAGCACCCATGATGGCACCGGCCACCCATTCAGCTGCTCCGGTCTTCTGGAAGGCAAGCCCCAGCGGAATCAGACCGGCAAGAAGAAAAACCGTCATCCAGTCAATTGACCGGTAGGCTTCATCAATGGTCAATACTCTGGTCAAAATCATGCCCAGAGCACCGGTCAATAAGCACACCGAAAGCGATAATTTCACCGGAAATCCCAGTGCCGTTGTCAGTGGTTCGAGCCAGAGAATCATACCAACGGTTATAACCAGCCAGGCAAGTGCCATGGTGGCACGTTCTTCCCTGATTTCCTCACCCTTGATTTCGGTGGTAAAGGTAAAACTGTTTTTTTTCTGTAACTCGCGGAATTTTTCCCAGCGGCCAAACATCAGCAGAGCGTCACCGGGTTTGATGGTCTCCTGGGTGATCTGGTCAAACTGACAGATTCCGTCCCGGCAGAGTACAACCGGCACGATCCCGTTTGTCTTGCGAAACCGTTTTTCGCGCATTGTATGACCGGCAAGATCAGATCGCGGCGTTACGATACCTTCAAGGAGTCCGGCATTGTTCGGTGAAAAATCTTCAGCAAAAACGTTCAACTCGCCCTTGAAAATGAGCCCGAGATCCTTTGCACACTGGATAACATGCGGCTCATTACCCACCATTGCGAGTGTTTCTCCGGACTGGATCATTTCATAGCGTGTCGGTGCATAGTTTTTCAGTTTCTTGTCAGGCATGTAGACCCCGGCAATCGAGACATGATAGCGATCCCGGACGTGCAGTTCCTCCAGGGTAAACGAACCGAAGTCTGCCGGTACCTCAAGCTCATAAACGTCGGCTACTTCCTGGTAGGTATCGGCAAGAGTCGATGGCATCAGCCGGTTGTCGTCATTGTCCTCTTTGCTTCCAGGCATGATGAACCGCCCGAAAATGACAAAATAGCTGATCGCAGCGGCTACCAGGGCCAGTCCAATCGGTGTCTGGGTAAAGAGACCGAGAGGCTCGACCCTGACGCCAAGAGTATTGAGTTTATTTGCCTGATCAATCAAATCATTGAGAAGGATTGTCGGACTTGCACCAACAAGGGTGATCGTACCGCCGATAATCGCACAATAGCCCATCGGCATGAGAATTTTGGAAACCGGAATCCCAGTCTGGCGGCCGATGCGGATCACGGCCGGCATGAACAAGGCCGCAGCACCGATATTCTGCATAAAACTCGAGATCATGGCCACCGTTGCTGAAATCATTACCATGATGCGGTTTTCCGATTTCCCTGCAACCCGGATGATCCTGCGCGCCAGCACGTTCATGCAGCCCGTTTTATCAAGGCCGGCGCCGATAATGATTACCGCAATAATAGCCACTACCGCGTTACTTGATAAACCACTGATCGCTTCCTGTGGGGTCACCAGGCCGAGTATCGGCAAAAGCACCATCATGATAATACCGACGATATCCACCCGCACCCATTCCATGATAAACAGGGTAATAACCAGCACCAGCACCGCAAACACCAGACCGATCTGCATGGTAAACGGCTGCCCATTTACCTGGCTGCCGGCCTCTGCTGCCAGGACCGGACCTGCTGTTAACAGTAACACTCCGAGAGTTATCCCGGCGCAGCCTGCAGCATTTCTCAAAAACATACCCTCACCCCGTTTTTTCACTTCCTGTCGACCACCTTTTAACTACCGGAGCAGCCGGACCAATCCATAGACATCGGGCCTGAATTGATGCCGGACATGTTCGCAGCACTCAGCCCCATGTGTTTCAGCCTTTAACGACATGCTTAAACTGAGCACATCCTGTAGGTCATTGCAATAAAATAGTGTACCAGTTTTACCTGGCCGCAGCAGAAGATGACAGTACAACCTCTTCCGCCCCCGGCCCCGCTATACCCCGGCGCAGGAGCAGTGTCCCGTCGAGCAGATAAAGATCGGTCAGGGCCAGGCGATAGTTGACGATTGCCTCAACCTCGTTGATCCGACTTTCAAGAAGATCCCGTTGAACCCGGGCCACATCAAGTGCTGTTGCCGTGCCGACACTGAAACGAACCGTTTCGGCCCGTACGACCTCTTCCTGCAGGATGCGGCGTGAACCGCCGGCAACGATCTGCTGCAGGCTGCGCTCCACCTCGAGCAGCGCAGTGCGCACATCGAGCGAGATGAGCTGCTTGAGATTTTCAAGACTCTGCAGGGCCTGCTGATAGCCGGCACGTGCCCGGCGATCCCGTGCCTCCGCAGCTCGGTTGTATACCGGAAATTCAAAATCAAGGCCGGCGGTAAAATCGTAACCGGGGCCATCGAGATCAGTAAAACTGTTACTGAAACTTTGAGAATATCCGGTCTTGCCGATATTGATAAACAGGTCCAGCCGGGGCAAAAGGCCGTTTTTTGTCTGCACAGTTTCGAGTTCTCCGCTCCTGGCCTGCAGGCGGGCCTCGTTCAGGTCCGGACGCAGCCGCATGGCCAGGGCCTCATGATCCATGACGCTTCCCAGGCTGACCTCCGGTACAACCGTATTTTCACTGATGGTAATCTGTCGCTGCCAGCCTTCAGCAGACGGTGGATTCATCAGGCGCAGCAGGTTGAGTCGCCTGCGCTCCCGGACACTGCGGGCATCAATCAGCTGCTGTTCACGCAATGCCAGCTCAGCATCGACGACCGTTTCTTCGGTTTCCGCAATCTGGCCGACCGAAATACGGGTACGGACATCCTCGCGCTGCCGCTGGGCGAGCTGGAAAGACTCCTGGAATATTTCTTCCTGCCTCACCGCCAGACCATACTCCCAGTAGGCTTGCTCCACTGCCGCCACCAGACTTTCGGCAAATCCCCGGAGACTGTAGGAAGAAGCCAGTGCTGCTGTCTCAGCCTGTCGTACTCCGACCAGGTTAACGGCAACGCCTGCGTCACGAAGCAGGGCCTGGGTGAGGTTCAGCCCGGCCCGCATTTCATCCGAATACTCGGAAGCATCATTGTCGCTTCCTCTGAGCGCCAGGTCTAACGACACATCGGTGCCGGTCTGAAAGCGCTTCCGGACACCGGTTCTGACAAGGCTTCGGCTGCCGTCAATGGAAAAGAAACGGGCGCTGATATCGTCCAGGGAACGATCGCGATAGCTTTCAAAGCTTCCCTCGGCAAACAGTAGCAGATCAAAAACTGCCTGTTCGGTATCGACAAAAGTTCCGGCAATCAACGGCGTAAACTGTTCGACAGCCAAAGCCCGATTCCGTTGAAGAGCCGAGAAAACAGCCTGCTCCATGGTTAAATTCAACAGGCCCTCGGCTGCAAACAGTCCTGATTCCGCCTGATCCTGCAGACTGTATGCATAACCGCTCAGATCGGTTGCCCGGGAGGCAGCCGCAGAAGTCCCGCCGGCTCCGAGTGTCGGCTCCACGAGCGGGGGGCGCGGTGCAGCAAGGTCAACCGGCCGGATTTCAATCTGATCCGCAATCGTGGGCAGACACCCGCAGAGAATAAGGATGATGATCATATAAAAAAAACCGGCAGCGCTTCTCATGGTCTCGGCTCGGCAGAATTGTTATCACGCAGACGTTCCTTTCGCCGGTTAAACAGTACATACAAAACCGGGATAAAAATAAGCGTGATCAGGGTAGCGCTCAGCAGCCCGCCTAAAACGGTGCGCGCCAGTGGAGCCTGCATCTCGCTGCCCTCACCGATCCCGATTGCCAGCGGCAGCAGGGACAAAATCGTCGTCAGCGAGGTCATCAAGACAGGACGCAGGCGATCTTTTCCCGCCGCACGAACAGCTGCCAGCAGCGGCTGCCCTTCATCCCGGAAAAGGGTGCCGGCTCGATCAACGATCAGGATGGCGTTGTTGACAACAATTCCAACAAGCATGATACAGCCGATAAAACTCTGCACATTGAAGGTCGTACCGGTCAGCAGTAATACCAGGACAACACCGACAAAAGGCAGCGGCACAGACAGCATGACAATAACCGGTGAGAGCAGGGATTCGTACAGTGAAGCCAGCACCATGTAGACAAGAACAACGGCAAGGATCATACCGATAAGCATTTCCCTGAACGATTTTGCCTGTTCCTCGATATCACCGGACAGGACTATCTCGTATCCCCGGGGCCTGGGAATATTGACAATTTCGGCCTGTACGTCGGCTGCGATCTCACCCAGTGGACGATTGCTAACATTGGCGCGCACGGCCACCATGCGCTGCTGGTTTTTTCGCTCGATTTCCACCGGGCCGATACTCTGCCGCGGCGTCATCAGGTTGCGCAGCGAGACGGCCCGACCGTCCCTGTTCGTTATCGTCTGGGCAAGCAGTTCTTCAACACTTAATAGTTCGGCGTCCTTCAACTTGACGATGATATCGACTTCCTCTCCGCTGCCGTCCCGGAATTGACCGGCATTGGTTCCCGACAGTGCAGTTTCCAGGGTCCGGGCGATCTGGGCGACACTCAAGCCCAGGTCTGCTGCCCGGTCACGATCAATTTCAAGCAATCGCTGCGGCACGCCCTCCCGTCGACCACGTCGGGTATCAGTAATGCCGGGTATATCCTTGATCTGTGTCTCAAGCGTTTTTGCCAGCCGGTCAAGGATTTCCAGATCGTACCCGTGAATCTCAATTTCCAGGTTGTCTTCGCCCCCGCCGAGCAAGCGGGACAGCAGGAAGAGGCCCTGCCCGGCACGGACACGCACCTCGGCACCGGGCACCACACCGATCTCCCGGCGCAGGTCTGCTGCAACTCCGGCACTTGAACGATCGCGCTCCAGGACAGGTACCAGCGAAATACGGATGTCACCGCCGGCAGCATCTCCACGGCCCCCAAACGAGCCCATGTCGACGATTGAAGCGCGCATTTCCGGAACCGAAGCCTCGACGATTTTCTCGACCTTCACCATTGCCTCGTCCAACACCTCAAGCCGCGTACCGCCCGCCATATCGACACTAACCCGGACTTCACCTTCATCGGATGCCGGCATGAATTCCGTGCCGATCATCGGTACCAGGGCCAGCGTCAATCCGAAGAGAACAACCACCATACCAACGATGGTAAACGGGTTCTGCAGACAGACCTCCAGGAGTCTTCCATACCCCTCGTAGAGCTTCTGATGCACCTTGGAAGCCCCCGCAACGACACGCTTCAGCGGCCCACCCGCTGTCTGTTCCTTGCGAAATCCGAGAAACAGCCGGGTCAGCATCGGCACCAGGGTCAGGGCGACGATCAATGAACAGAGCAGCGCAAAAGCGACCACGTAAATAAGCTGCCTGAAGAGCAGACCGGAAATCTCCTGGGCAAACAGCATCGGCACGAAAATAACAAGCGTTGTGCAGGTACTGGCAACAATTGCCCCGGTCACCTCACTGGCCCCCCGGACAGCCGCATCCTTCGGGGTCTCACGGTAACTCTGGAAGCGGCGCAGGATGTTTTCCAGCACCACGATTGAGTTGTCGACCATCATGCCCAGCCCGAGCGCCAATCCTCCCAGGGTCATCAGGTTGAGCGTCAGGTTGCCGAAATACATCATCGCAAAGGTACTGATAACCGCAACAGGAATAGCGGTCATTACCACCAGCGTGGCGCGAATGTTGAGCAGAAATGCCAGCAGCACAAAAACCGCGAGCAGACCGCCGAAAACCATGGTCCGGCCGACATTTGCCAGCGAGCGTTCGATATATTCCGAGGTGTCGATTATGGAAATGAGGTTGATCTGGGGGAAATCCCTATTGATCTGGTCAATTACTTCTTTTGCCTGCTTTGCCACCTCCACCGTATTGGTCCCCGACTGTTTGCGTATGGCGATACGCACACCGGGCTTACCGTTTATGCGGACGATACGGGTAATCTCGGCATGGGTATCGACAACGGACGCCACCTGTTTCAGGTAGACGGGCGCATCGCTGCGCCTGTCTACGACAAGATCGAGCAATTGACCGATACTGGTCAGTTCACCGGGAGTGCGCAGCCGTATCTCGGTGTTTCCCGACTCAATGGTACCGGCAGGCAGGCTGATATTGGCATCGCGGATTGCAGAACGAACCGTGTCAAGCGACAGCTGCAGGCCGCGCAGCCGGTCGGCATCGATTTCGATCCTGATTTCTCGCTCCAGCCCTCCCCAGACATCAAGCGCCGCCACACCGGGAACCTGCTCGATCCGATAACTGATCTGATCATCAATCAGGCGACGCAGTTCTATAGGGTCAAGATCAGATGCCGCACCGTAAAACAGAATCGGGGCACTGTTGGGATCAAATTTACGGATTTGGGGCCGATCCGCTTCGTCCGGTAAGGCATTGATTACCCTGTCGAGACGGTCACGAACATCGTTGGAAGCCGCATCCAGATTGGTCCCCCAGGTGAACGACACGCGCACACGGCTGTTGCCCTCAGTCGACTCAGAAGTAACTTCCTTTATACCCTGAATAACCGAAACCGCGCTCTCGATCACCTCGGTCACGAGCTTTTCCACCTCTTCAGGGGCGGCGTTGCCATAGGAAGTATTGATACTCAGAACCGGATAGGATATCTCAGGAAGCAGATCAATCGGTAGCCGACTCAGGGAAACAGCACCGATCAGGATAACGATCAGTGTCACCATGATAGTGAAGACCGGCCGCGAGGTGGTAAAGGCGCTGATGTTCATGAGCGCGGTCTCCTCATTTCTGAGCTCGTCGGGGTATCTCGTCATTCCCGTCGGAGGGAGCGACACGAACCCCGTCGCTTAACAGGTGATGGCCAAGCGTTACGACCTGCTGTCCCTCCGTCAGTCCGGTAAGCTGAGTCCAGTCACCGTCTTTTATACCGGTTTCGATGTCAGCAAAACGTGCCGACTCTGCTTCCACGACAAAAACACCATTGACACCCTGCCTCTGGATTAGTGCCGCTGACGGCACGGCCAGTGCCTGTTCGGCACGGGCAAGCTCTATGTGAACACGCGCGAACATGCCGCCTTTCAGGATACTGTCCGGGTTGGGAACTGAAATTTCCACCCGCGCCTGCCTGCTTGCTTCATCAAAAACCGGAGCCATCCGCACAACTGTTCCAGGAAATGTTCTACCGGCGAGGGAATCGACACTGATATCGGCCTGCTGCCCGATCTTGAGGAATGCATATTCCCGCTCGGCAACATTGATGACGGCCCTGAGCAGCGACAAATCAACCAGGGTGACTACCGGCGCATTTGCAGCAATCGTGTCGCCCTCGTCGACATAACGGTCGGCCACATAACGGCAGACATCGTTACCCTGCCAGTCTGCCCGCAGGGTGGTGTAGGACAGGCGGACTTCGGCAGCCCGCAGGGCAGCCTGGCGCTGATTTATCTGGGCCTGCGCCAGGTTGACGCCGGCCAGCTGCGTCAGCCGTTCCGTTTCAGCGGCCTCCAGTTCGGCTACGGAAGAGACTTTCTGTTCCCTGAGTTTTGCCGCCCGCTGATAATTACGCTCAGCCGCTTCCAGCATGCTTTTTGCCTTGGCAAGAGATGCCTGGGCAACATCGAGCTCTGCCTGCACCTGGGCAAACTGCTGTTCATATTCTTCGCTGTCCAGCCGGGCGATCAGGTCGCCTTTTTTCAGGCACTCGCCAAGGCTGACGGCGATCTCCTTTATCCGTCCGCCTACCTTGACAGCGGCATCATATTGTTTTTCCGCCTCCAGGGTACCGCTGAAAATCCGAATTTCAACAAGGTCGCGGCGCTCGACCGGTGCGACCCTGACGCCGACAACAGGCTGCCTGCGGGCAACGTTTTTCTGGTCTTTCTGACCGCTGCTCATTCTGAAAAAAATAACTGCTGCCATGGCCAGCGCCAGCGTGAGGATGACAACGATTCTCAGCAGGGTGGTTGAGGATGTCTTCTTCATTATAACCTGAGTTTCATTAAACAAGGAGTAATACACAGCGGCAGAGCATGCCTGCCGGGCCTGTTGGCCTCAGCTTTATATACAATGTTTCGCGGCGGTCATCTCCAACAATCTGCAGTAACCGGGAGAATTTTTCAAGCGGAATCAGGAAGCGGCAGGCCGGTAGAATCACCTGATTTTCGGGAAGATCGGGCTGTTTATTCGCAGGTGCCCTGGGCTTCTTCGATACGAAGCCCGGCAAATCGGACATCGGCAAGACCGGTAAAATAGATCCGCGGCTCAACCAGCACCGCTTCATCGACGGCGATACAAAACCTTGCCCCAGACATGGGCGCTGCACGACTGATTTTGTTCTGGGCAATGATGATACCTGATCCATACTCCACCAGATCAATGACAACCCCGGCATCTGCAGGCTTTTCCACACCATCGATCGTCCCCTGGTAGATAATGTTAAAAAGCCCTGGATACAGCCAGCTCAGCGTACCGTAGCCGAGAATACCCGGCGCATTTTCGCCGGCCGTTGCGATGATTTCCTCAACATCACCTTCGCTGTAGAGAACACCGGTGTCGTGCCTGAAGCTGTCTGCCGGCAATTCGACAATAAAATTCTTTGAAATATCCAGCTTGACCAGGTGTGGATGTTTCCCCCGGACCAGACGATACGGCGTACGGTCCGGAAACATCCTGGTCAGACCCAGCCATTCGTCAGGATGGCGCTTGACCACCAGGGGGTCGCTCTCCAGGCCGTTTGCGTTGAGCATGAAATGCAGCTGCTGAGGCCAAAAAGGCAGGAAGACAATTGATTTCGGCGGTGCATTCTCAAGAGCCCGGCTCAGCTCACGACGCTGCTCGTAAACCGGACTGAGATCTTTCACCGCCTCATAACTGTGCTTTGCCGCAGCAATCAGCAGTACGGACACCAGTGCGACTGCCAGCAGCTTTTTCCGCTTCGCATCCAAAGACAGCCTGCCCGCCAGCACCGCAATCCCCAGTGTCGCGCCGACTATTATGAACGGCAGCGATTCAAAATAGTAGACCGGTCCGGCGATCTGGATACCCTCGTACCAGAAGAACAGATATCCCACCGGTAATATAAGTATACCGACGAGCAGAAGTGGCGTAATGGTTTTTCTCCAACCTGCTATGACAAAAACCAGCAGCACGATCAGAGACCCCCGTATCCCCAGCAGCCAGAGATCAAAGGCCTTCACGTTGTCCCACAGCACCGCAAGGCCCCGTTCCAGTGTGTGGTGGGTAGGCTCCCCCAGGGTATGACGCATCCCAAAACCCAGCCCCTCGGTTGAATCATAATACAGGTAGGTCATGGTGAACGGATCGCCGACGGCAAAATAATTATAGGCAAACAGGCCGACCACCCCGGAAAACGAGCTCAACACAAAAACAGCGGTCGCCTTCAGGGTTTCCTGAGTTCGCTCACGGTTGAGGATCAGAAGTGAAGTCACGCCAAAAGGGATTGCCAGCAGAAATGCGCTGAAGGGCCGTCCCATAAACAACAGCCCCCAGGCAGCTCCGGCGACCACCAGCCAGTAGAGCCAGCGTTTTACCAGCCAGCTGACATACGCCCACAACATGAGTGCGGTGCAGGCCAGGCCCGAGGCATGACTGAGCAGTGTGCCGTGCATGAAGATGAAATACGGTGAACAGAGCAGCAGGACGACAACCGGTGCTGCCCCAACCCCGAGCCGTCTGACCGTGAATATGATGAACAGCAGACTGAGACCGGCTGTAAAGGCGGGAACCAAATAGGCATTGCCGATGGCGACACCCGGGACCAGCCACAGGCTGTGCAGTGGAGGATAGCGCGACAGCCATCCCACATCAACATCCTGGATAATCATCTGATGCTGCAGTGTCCGTCCGAAAGGCGGGGCATCCCGGGCAATCAACCCATCCAGAAAATTGTTCGCCTGGAAGACATAACTGCCCTCGTCGGTCGTCAGAAACGAGTGATGAAACGCCTTCGCCCCCACCTGGTAACAGAGCAGGGCGGTAACGGCGACAATAGCGAGCAGCTGCAGGTTACGCCGGATACTGGTAGGCAGCATAAATAATCTCAACATGGAGCAGAGTAAACGCCTGTATTAAGCAGGCCGGGTTGAAAGCGGTTTCAACTACTCAACCCTCAGGATCAGACAAGGATGCTGAAAAAGGATGAGAAAAATAACGGTTACGTATATCATCAATAACCTGATAACACAAGACGGCTTGATGATCAACGTTTTACAACCTCAGCAAAGAGAGGAATATGTCATGTACATGCTGACTGTCGAGCAGCAACAACAGCTCATGGAAATTGTCGGAAAAGACCGTTTTACCACCGGCATCTCGAGCCTTGAACTCCACATCCACGATATTTCACCTCACACCGGAGTACTTCCCTGCGCAATTCTATGGCCTGTCAGCACAGCAGAAGTCGCTGAAATTCTCAAGTGGTCTGATCTCAACGATATACCGGTTACACCCTGGGGAGCCGGGACAAGCACCGAGGGTAATCCGGTCCCCGCAGCAGGCGGAATCGTGGTCAACATGACCCGTATGAATAACATTCTCGACATTCGCGAAGATGATCTCCAGGTCGATGTCCAGCCCGGTGTGTTCCGCAAAGAACTGAACAGGAAACTGGCACCCGGCGGCCTGTTCTTTCCTGTTGACCCCGGTGCCGATGCCACCATCGGCGGCATGATCGCCAACAACGCCTCCGGCGTCAGGACCGTTAAATACGGGGCCACCAGGGATTACGTGATGATGATGACCATCGTACTTCCCGGGGGTACAATAATCCGCACCGGCAGCCGGGCCCATAAATCTTCATCCGGTTACGACCTTACCCGCCTCTTCGTCGGCTCTGAGGGAACACTCGGCATCGTTACACAGGCCACCCTGCGGCTCTCGGGTGTCCCCTCCTCCTATCTCGCGGCAACTGTTGTTTTCAATGATCTCGAATCGGCATCGGAAGCAGTCGCCCTGATCATTGCCTCGGGCCTTGAGCCGGCGGCGCTAGAACTGCTGACAGAGGAGCTCATACAACTGATGAACCGGGAAAACGGCCTGGGGCTGAGAGAAAAGCCCTCACTTTTTTGCGAGTTTCACGGCATCAGCGATGCAGCTCTTGGTGAGACGGCGGAACTGGTAAAAGAGCTTTGTGAAGACTGCGGCGCCATAGAGTTCCAACACGGAATGGAAAGCGCCCAACGGAAGAAACTCTGGGAAGCCCGCCATGATGCCTGGGAAACCATCCATCGCGCCCACCCCGGAAAAGAGACTCTCATCGTCGACGCGGCTATCCCGATCTCGAAATACCCGGAAATGGTCCTCTTCTCAAAGCAGGCGGTATCTGAGCAAGGGGTGCCCGGCTATGTGTTCGGCCATGCAGGAGACGGCAACCTCCACGTCGTACTCGTCGGAAACCCCCAAGACCGTAACGAATGGTCGAAGCTCGAAACAATCAACGAGCGTATTGTCAAACAGGCCATTGCCCTTGACGGGACCTGTACCGGAGAGCACGGCATCGGCATCGGTAAACGCAAATTCATGGCACTTGAACACGGCGCAAGTTATGACGTGATGAAGCAGATAAAACAATTGCTCGATCCAAAAAACCTGATGAATCCCGGTAAAATTTTTATCTGACCAGACGTTTAGCCACTGCCGAAAAACCACGCTTTTCCAGACGTATGCTTTAATTCCAGAATATGATGAATCCTTAAAAGGTCGAAAGCAACCATTGGATGGCTAAGCACAAAAGTTTGATGTACGAGGCGTGGTGGTGTCGGCCAAGCGGAGGCGTACATATGGTACGTCGAGCAGTGGTCGTACCCACCACAACGAAGTAAATCGGACTTTTTGCGACGCCATCCTGCTGCTACAGCGTCTTTATGACCACTCCAAAATCAAACCGCCTTGTCGCACAGGTTATCACGGCAGCCCTGCTCAAACTGCTGCTCAACACCGGGCGCAGGTTTATCTATCCGTTTGCCCCGGCGCTCAGCCGGGATCTTGGTGTACCGCTCTCGGCGATCACCTCGATTATCGCCTCAAGCCAGGCGATCTCTCTACTGGGGTTGTTCAGCGGCCCCCTGGCGGACCGCTTGGGGTGCCGGTTAATGATGCAGGCAGGTCTTGTCATGCTGGCAGCAGGCATGCTTCTCTGCGGTCTGCTGCCCGACTACTGGCCGCTGTTTTTCGGGCTGATTATTGCAAGTTTCGGCAAAACGGTATTTGACCCGGCAATTCAGGCCTTCATCGGGCATACGGTTCCCTATGCAAAGCGCGGACGGGTCATCGGTTTTCTGGAAATGTCCTGGGCCGGCAGCACCCTGATCGGAATTCCGGCCTTTGCCCTCATTATCGACCAGGCAGGATTCCGCTTTTCATTCTACTTCCTGGCACTGCTCGGTGCCGTCGGCTGGTTGGGTATTGCCCGGGTCATTCCCGCCGACAGACCGGACAACACCGGCAAAAAAACAAAATCATCCATATTTTCAAACCTTGTCGAACTGCTTGCCAGCCGTCCGGCTGCGGGTATGCTTGCCTATGGGTTCTGGATCTCTCTGGCAAACGACAATCTCTTTGTCGTCTACGGTGCCTGGTTCGAGCGTGATTTTCTGGCAAGCATCATGACACTTGGCTTCAGTACGATTGCCATCGGCAGTGCCGAGCTGCTTGGAGAATCAATGACGGCACTATTTGCCGACAGACTGGGACTCAAAAAGGCCGTAGCAGGCGGACTGGTCTTTACTTCAGCGGCATACCTCCTGCTGCCACTCATCGGCACGACCTTACCGCTTGCCATGGCGGGCATCTTCTTCATCTTTATCACCTTTGAGTTTACCATGGTAACCAGTTTTTCACTGTGCACGGAACTGATGCCCCAGCGCAGAGCGACCATGATGGCCGGATTTTACGCAACAGCCGGTATTGGCCGCATGATCGGTGTGCTCGCCGGCGGATTTTTCTGGCAGATCGGAGGAATCGTCGCTGTTTCCTGGGTATCGGCTGGTGCAACACTACTGGCGCTGTTGTCACTTCTCTGGGGTCTCAGCACCTGGAAACATGTTCAGTGACAGGCATCTCTACTGGTTCTCAGCTTTTTTTGAGTTCAAGGACCAGGTAGAGATCACCGCGGCCCTGCTCACTCTGCCGGCCTTTTCCGCGAATCCTCAGTCTTCGCCCGGCCCTGCTTCCTGGAGGAATTTTGATTTTCAGCAGCTCCTGACCGTCCGGACCGGTCGTTGCAACCTGGACGGCCTTGCCAGTTTCCAGCTCATCTTCGGTAACGGGAGTGATATAGGTGATATCACTGTCAGCCGGCGGCTGAGGTGTCGGTTCTGCATCAGGTTCCGAACGATGCCTGTTGCCAAGAAGATTGCCGACCGAGTGTACCACGCTTTTCAGCAGCGATTCCTGTTTCGGCAGTGATTTCGACGCAGAGCGCAGCAGGTGAGGTCCAGCGAGTGAACCGAGGAAAAAGAGCCCGCCGAATAACATCCCCCCCTTGCCGCCAAAAAAACTTTTCCTGACAAAGTTCGGGCTCGCCCTGAACCCTGATCGTTGAAATTCTCTGAGCACCCCCTGAAAAAGCTGCTGGAATCTCGGGTCATTGAAGAGGTCCTTGAGGATCTCCTCCTGGCTGTATTGAAACCCGCCAGTGCCGTTCTGGCTGCGTGGGCCACCGACTCTTCTCCAGGTATCGTATTCCTTTCGTTTAAGCGGATCCGTCAACACGCCGTAGGCTTCCGCAATTTCCTTGAATTTTTCTTCGGCCTGAGAATCATCGGGGTTCCTGTCCGGATGATATTCCATAGCCAGGCGCCGATAACGGGAACGAATGGTCTCTTCTCCGGCGCCCTCTTCGACACCAAGTATCTGATAGTAGTCTTTCATGGCCAATCTGCATTGAGGAAGCTGTTGTTTCTGAGACAATACTCTAATGATGAACGGTTATGCGAGCAAATATTGACTGGATTTCTGTAGTTTCTCCTCCCCACGGGAGATATGCGGAAAACCGGGGATGGATCTCCCGGCAGCTTCTCGTCTTGATAATAGTTCCTGTTTCGCTTACATTTGAAGAATAGTGAAAAACCTTTATTCCGGAGACATCATGGTACGAAAGAAACAGGTGGATCAGCCCCAACAGTTTGACCTTGACAGTTCGGAATGGTACCTGAACCGGGAGCTGACCTGGCTGGCCTTTAACAAGCGGGTTCTTGCAGAAGCAGGTGACGAGCGTGTACCGTTGCTCGAACGTGTTTTCTATATTGCCGTTGTCGGCTCAAATCTCGATGAGTTTTTCATGAAACGGATCGGCGGCCTCAAGCAGCAGGTCGGCGCAGGGGTCAGGAAAAAAACCGTTGACGGAATGCTCCCCCAGGAACAGATCGATGCCAGCTATGTGATTGCCCAGGAGATGCTGCAGGGACAGCGGGTTATCTTGACCGACCTCAGAGAACGGCTCGCCGGTGAAGGGATTTCTTTCTGCAGCTATGAAGAACTCAGCGCCGCCCAGAAAAAAGAAATGGACCTCTATTTCAACAAAGAGATCTACCCGCTGTTGACCCCACAGGGTATCGACCCGGCCCATCCGTTTCCATTTATTTCAAACCTCTCTCTCAATCTGCTCGTCGCCACAAGCGAAAGTCAGAACGGCACCGTCTTTCTCAACAGGGTCAAGATTCCGCACGGAGTCGGCGTTCCCAGGTTTATAAAGGTCGGTAAACGGCACCTCTACCTGACCTTTGAGGAACTGGTCGCCAATAACCTCTCTGAGCTGTTTCCCGGATTGCATATTCACAGCTGTGAGTATTTCAGGGTAACGAGAAATGCGGTTACCGACCGGATGGAGGAACAGGCAAACGACCTGCTCGTGATGATCGAGTCGGCACTGCGTGACCGGAAATTTGCCGACATCGTACGGCTGCAGATCAGCAGAGATTTCAACCCGCACCACCGCGGCATGCTGGCTGCAGAACTCGGCATCAATGAAAAAGAAGACGTCTTCGAGGCGCCGGGCATACTCGGCAAGTCCGACCTGATGGAGATTGCCAGGATCGACCGGCCCGACCTTCGCTTCCCTGTTCACCATCCCTGCGACCATCCGCAGCTTTTAACAGACGAGACAAATATTTTCCATATCATCAGGCAGCAGAAGTCCATCCTGCTGCAGCACCCCTATGAATCATTTGATTCGTCGGTGGAACGCTTCCTCAAGGAGGCAAGTGTTGACCCCAAGGTGCTGGTCATCAAGATGACCCTGTACCGGACAGGGGCGGACTCGCGCATCATCCAGTACCTGATCAACGCCGCCCAGAACGGCAAGCAGGTTGCCGTGGTTGTTGAACTGATGGCCAGGTTTGACGAGTCTGCGAATATCAAGTGGGCCGAGACGCTCGAGGAATTCGGCATCCACGTCACCTTCGGGGTGGTCGGCCTGAAAACCCACAGCAAGGTTATTTTTGTGGTCAGGCGTGACTACAGTGGCCTGCAGCGCTACGCCCACATCGGCACCGGAAATTACCATGCAGGAACCGCACGCCAGTACAGCGATATAGGCATCCTCACCAATGACCCGGTGATCTGCGAGGATCTGACTAAACTATTCAACTATCTCACCACCGGCTATGCACCGGCCCGCAAGTACCAGAAAATATTGCCATCCCCCAACATGCTGAAACAGGCGCTGCTGGAAAAAATCGACCGGGAGATACGCATTCACTCGACCGAAAATCCGGGACTGATCCAGTTCAAGAGCAATGCCCTGGAAGACAAAGATATCACCAGAGCGCTCTATTTCGCTTCCCAGGCTGGTATCCACGTGGACCTGATCATCCGCGACAGTTGTCGTCTGCGCCCCGGTATCGAAGGGCTTTCTGACAATATTTCGGTTATTTCAGTGGTCGGTAGATTTCTCGAACATACACGGATTTTTTACTTCAAGAACGGTGGCAAAGAAGAATATTTTATTGGTTCGGCCGACCTCATGAAGCGCAACCTTGAGTCCCGGGTCGAAGTGGTGACTCCGGTCGAGGAGGAGGCTTTGCAGAAACGCTTGCGTGAAATTATCGACGTGCAGCTTCAAAACAAACGCAGTGTCTGGGAAATGCACGCTGACGGCACCTACAAACAGCGCCAGCCAGACAAGGAGGACGATCCAAGGAGTGTCCATGAGATACTGATCTCCATGGCTGAAAGCAGGCTGGCGGCCGCCCCGGTTGCCAAGAGGAAAAAATCCAAAAAAAGAGCCAAGTCCAAAGCCAGAAAGAGAAATTGATCTGGCGGGAAATAAAGGATCAGTGAACGGGAGCGAAATCTTGAGAGAATGTCACCGGAATTATGCCCATGGAACAATGAAGCTTAAAACCAGACAGGTACGTGTTGAATATCGGGGCGAACAGCTTACCTGCGAAAAGACGATTTACGGCTGCGACCATTGTGATTTCGAACTTCATCTAGACTGGATGAAAGAAAAAATGCAGCAGGATCTGGCGGCGGCCTACGAAAAGCTCAGATATATGCCCTGAATAGCAGATCTTTTTCCGGTGACATGATGACAATGGCAGGGCGGCAATTGACAGCATGCTTTTCCTGACATATTGTAGTGTCTAACATACCTCGCCGGCCCGAATCCGGACCGGTCCCATCCGATCCTGGAAATTCACGTGGAGGACGACATGGCAAAAAGTGTTTACAAAATTATTGAGCTGGTTGGAAAAAGCCAGAAATCCTGGGAAGATGCCGCAAAAAACGCGGTGGAAACCGCTGCAAAATCCCTGAAGGACATGCGCATTGCCGAGGTAGAGAAACTTGACATGCAGATTGACCAGGGAAATATCGTCTCCTACCGGGCGCGAATCAAGGTATCATTCAAGTATAAGCAGGATTAAAAAGGCTGTACCCGGTACTACCGGGATAATTCAGGCACTGGCCGGCCTCAGGCTAGTTCATCAAATCTGCAGTTGAGGATTAGTTCGCCCTCTTCCAGCCGTTTTTCTACCCTGTACGGCAAGGTCCTGAAAAGATTAATCATTGCCTGATTTGTCGGGAAGGTATAGGCCATCAAGCCGGCAATTCCACTCTCCCGGGTTGCATCGGCAAGTTTTCTGAGAAACAACCTGCCAAGCCCCTTTCCCTGAAAATCAGGGCTTATTGAGAAAGCCACCTCGGCCATATTTGATGACTTCAGCCGCATGCTCTCGGCAACGCCGACAATACGGCCGAAACCGAATTCACCAACCACGGCCACAAGGGTCAGGCTGTTCACATAGTCACCCTGAGAGCGGATCTCCACATCCTTTCGGGCAAAAATAGTTTTCTGGCCGAAAAAGCGGGAGACCACATCTTCTTTCGGCAGGCTGTAATAATGCTCCTGAATACGCCGGTCATCAACCGGCTTTGCCGGCCGTATGGTCACCTGCTGGCCGTCAATCTCGATATTTTCTTCAAGCTGCACCGGGTAGACGGCCTTGACCGCTTCGCCAAGAGTACGCTCGGAACCAATCAGTCCCTGTTTTTTGGCATCGGCGAAGAGTTCT
Source organism: Desulfocapsaceae bacterium (assembly GCA_963675545.2). Classification (GTDB taxonomy): domain Bacteria; phylum Desulfobacterota; class Desulfobulbia; order Desulfobulbales; family Desulfocapsaceae; genus MADRE3. Next base: position 2,499,866 of record CAXXRX010000002.1, on the reverse strand, counting down.
TCACGGAAATCAGGATGGGCGATAGTTATCATGGCCATAACTCGTTCCTGAAGGCTTTTGCCGAAAAGATTGACCGCCCCGTACTCGGAGACCACGTAGTGAACATCCCCCCTGGGAACAACAACAACCGTATCCTCGAGGCTCGGCACGATACTCGAGACCACTTTACCAGCGGAGTCCTCCCTTGTTGAACGCAGCATCAGGATAGACTTTCCGCCCGGCGAACGGTTGGAGCCGCGAACAAAATCAGGAATTCCCGAGACCCCGGCAAACCTGGTCGCAGCAGAGGCCTCGGCGGACACCTGCCCCGTGAGGTCCATGGTGTGCGCGACATTGAGGGAGACCATGCGGTTATGTCGGGAAATGACAAACGGGTCATTGACATAATCAGAAGAATGAAAATCGATTGCCGGGTTGTCGTTGAGAAATTCGTAGAGATTCTGGCTGCCGACGGCCATCGAGGCTACCATCTTGCCGTCATTGTAGCCTTTCCTGCGATTCGTGACATTACCTCTGGCATAGAGATGCATGATATCATCGGTGAGGAACTGTGAATGAATTCCCAGGTCATTCTTGTCGGAGAGCCCTTTCACCGTTGCCTGAGAGGCTGCATCCAGGCCGATCTGGAGCGTTGAGCCGTCCTCGATCAGGTGGGTAATATGGCTGCCTATCTGCGACGGGACCTCGGAGAGGCTCTGCGTCGGCGGTACATAGAGCAGTTCCTCCTCGTGCTCGACAAACAGGTGCACATAATTGACGTGCAGAAAACTCTGCCCCATGACCCGCGGCATCCTCGGATTCACCTGGGCGATGACAAGATCTGCCGAGCGGGCCGCCGCCATGGTTACATCAACAGAGATGCCAAGACTCATCCAGCCGAAATCATCAGGCGGTGAGACCTGTATCAGGGCGACATTAAGCGGCATTTTCCTGGTCAGAAACAGTCCGGGCACATCGGACATGTTCATCGGTGTGATGAAGCGTTTCTGCCTGGCAATAGACGGCGATTTTGCCGAACCGAGGTAGATTGAGCGGATATTGAGGCTGGTGTCTTCAGTGCGGTCGGCAATTGCCGTCAGTGACGCTGTTTCCCGGCCGAGCAGACGAACGATTTCCAGGCCGCTGAAGCGGTTGGCTCGTTCGGTCAGAGCCTGGACCAGGTGCTGCGGCTCGCCGCAACCGGAACCGATAAAAACCCGCTGCCCCGATCGCACCCTGGCAAGTGCGGTGTCGGCGCTTGCCTTTTTTTCCAGATAACTGTCTGCCCAATATTGAGACGTCGGCATAAAATGCTCCTTTTAACCCTTTGAAATAGAACTCTTTTTCTGATATCGCCCGGATACCGGACGTATTCCGGCTAAGATATCATAAAAAACCGACTTGGGGCACTGCAAAATACCCAATGCAGCCGACACCCCCGTATTACCTGAGATCAGGAGTTGGAAAAAATAAGAGGTTAAAGAGTCGGCAGAGACATGCCTGAGATCAGAAGCTGCTGCTGCCGACACCAGCAATGATGATATCAGGAAAATTCCTGGAGAATCGAGCGGGAGATTATCAGTCGCTGGATCTCGCTCGTTCCCTCATAGATGGTCACGATCCGGGCGTCACGTGCATACCTCTCAACTGGATAGTCACGAGTGTAACCGTATCCGCCAAGTATCTGCAGCGCGTCGTAGCAGGCACTGTTTGCCGCCTCGGTGGCAAACACTTTTGCCATCGAGGCCTCTTTGGCAAACCGGCGTCCCTGTTCTTTCTTGAAGGCTGCGCTGAGAAGCAGCAGCCGCGCCGCTTCAAGCTCGGTATAGCGATCGGCTATTTTCCACTGGATGGCCTGAAACTGAGAAATCGGTTTACCGAACTGGGAGCGTTCCAGTGCATATCGTGTCGCACAATCCATTGCAGCCAAACCGAGTCCCAGCCCCAGAGAGCCGATGCCGATCCTGCCGCCGGCAAGCTCGGTGACCGCCACCCGGAAACCGTCATTGAGCTCTCCCATCAGCGCCGCTGCCGGTACCCGGCAATCCTGGAAGAGCAGTTCGTTGGTCGGCGAGGCGTGCTGCCCCATTTTCTTTTCCGGTTTACCGATGCTCAACCCCTGGGCATCAGGCTCAACGAGAAACATGCTGATACCTTTGCCTTTCGGGGCCTGCGGGTCTGTCACCGCCCAGACGACAAAAACTCCGGCAAAGGAAGCACTTGAAATAAAAATCTTCGAACCGTTCAATACCCATGAATCCCCATCAAAAACGGCGCTGGTGGTCATCGCCGCCGGGTCTGATCCCGCTCCCGGCTCGGTGAGGGCAAAGGCCCCGGCACGGTATTCTCCACTGCATATCTTCGGAATATAGGTATTCTTCTGCTCTTCACTGCCAAGCGCCTGGATAATCTCACTCACCATGTTGTTGACCGACACGGTAACTGCGGTCGATGCGCAGGCCCGCGCAAGCTCGGTTATCGCGAGGCTGAACGCGACAACTCCTGCTTCCGCGCCGCCGTATTCATCCCTGACATTCAGCCCCATAAAACCGAGTTCAGCCAGTTTTCTCAGGTTTTCATGGAATATCTCCCTGTCCCCATCATTATCAAGATCTGCAGCAACGGGCTCAAGTTCTGCTGCGGCAAAATCACGGGCAGTATCCTGGATCAGCTTCTGCTCTTCACTCAGGTCAAAATTCATAATGTCCCTTTATCACTGGAGTCATTGTCCTTTAAATTCCGGCTGCCGTTTTTCGAGAAACGCCTTCATGCCTTCTTTCTGATCAGCACTTGCAAAACACATTGCAAACAGGTCGGCTTCATACATGCAGGCCCGGGCCAGGTCCATCTCCAGGCCGCTGTTGACCAGCTCCTTGCAGAGTTTCACCGCGACGGGACCCTTCCGGGCAATCTTCTCGGAGATCCTGCGACATTCAGACAACAGGTCAGCAAGCGGCACGACCCGGTTTACCAGACCGATCCGGCATGCTTCCCCGGCATCGATAATATCTCCTGTGAAGATAAGTTCAGAGGCCGGTCCCTTACCCACCAGACGAGGCAGGCGCTGGGAGCCGCCAAAACCGGGAGTAACACCCAGATTGACTTCAGGCTGTCCAAACCTGGCGTTTTCACTGGCGATCCTGATATCACAGGCAAGACAAAGCTCGCAGCCCCCGCCCAGGGCAAAACCGTTTACCGCAGCAATAACGGGACGTTCAAACGTTTCAATCGTTGCCATCGCCCTCTGACCGAGCCTTCCAAATTCACGGGCTTCAAGTGCATCAAACTCGTGCATGTAGGAAATGTCGGCACCGGCGATGAAGGCTTTTTCCCCGCTGCCCGTAATGATTACCGCCATCACCGTCCGGTCCTCGGCGAGTTCGCTGAAACAGGAAATAATCTCTTCAAGCGTCTGCCTGTTCAGGGCATTGAGCGCCGATGGCCGGTTTACGGTAATGATCGCCGTTGCTTGTTCTCTTTCACAGAGGATGTTGGTATATTGCATGATTGTTTCTCCACATGGTTACGGTATATCGTTCACGCTTCAATACTGAACTTCCAGGCGCAATACCAGTCGGCTGGATGACTGTCCGGCGGGCAGCCGATACATGAGGTTTTTATACGGCTGTCGATAGCCCTGGCAAAGTACGTGTATTCAACAAGTCCCGCTGATTTACAGGGGTAATCATCGAGTCCTTTTCGCTTCCGGGCCTCCTGGACACGGCACTGGTTCATCTGAAAGACAAAACTGTTTTGTGTTTCTTCCTGTATCGACTGGATATTGATACTTTCGTATACCCGAAAGCCGAGTGCCCGTTTCAAGCTTTCAAGCCCGCCATGTTCCGGCAGACCCAGCAACGTTTTTATGGAGTGAGCCTCAAACGGCGAGAAATGTGCCCAGCACGAGTCATTGCAGCGTTTGGCATCGTTCATGCCCTCGGAAAATTCTATCGTCTGAAACCAGACGCCGTCGTTTACCAGCCAGTTTTTGGCAACCCGCTCCTTGAGCGTTTTTAATTCATCCTCACCCATTTCCAAAAGTGACGAGGGAATACCGTCCTGCATTTCGAAGCCGAAGATGCCACCGAGGTGCTTCATCTGGATGTCAAAGCTTTTTCTCGAGGCGTCCTGGAGAATCTCAAGCGCCTTTTCCATGCCCAGCTGGTGCTTCACCTCGGCAAACCACAGAGCGTGATGGATGATGGTTCGGTGAAACAGGTCCACAACAAATCTTGCCGTATCTTCATGATTGAGTTCCCGTGCTGTCCTTGCCTTTTCGATCATCATCCGCCTCCGTTTAACCTGGGTAGCGATCAGACAAAGCTGATTGCATCAGGCATCTTTGCCAGGGTCTCGAGCCCCTGTCCGGTGACAACATGGGTGTTTTCTATGCCGACCACACCGACACCAGGCAAAATCGCTTTTGGTTCAAGGGCTATTACCATGCCGTTCTCAAGCACCATTTTCTGCCCTTTTGCCAGGAACGGAAATTCGTCAAGCTCAAGCCCGACTCCGTGCCCGGTAAAGCGTACCTTCCGCTCACCGGCGCCCATGAAGCTTTCGGCTAGGCCCCGCTCCCGTGCCCAGCAGAGCATCTGTTCATAGATCTCACCACTCACAGCCCCGGGCACCGCAAGCGATTTTGTCCGTTCCTGGATGTCAAGCATCACATCATGTGCTCTCAGCAGCTCGTCGGGGAGGCGGCCGATACAGAAAATCCTTGTGTGATCAGATATATAACCCTGCCAGGCGAAAACATAATCAAAGAGAATCGTTTCGTTTCGTTCAATTGTTTTGAACCCGGCACCCTGAGAAATCAGCGGACTGACGCCGGTGCCGCCCGTCGGCGAAGCAAGATAACTCGGAATCGCGGCAGCAGGGCCCGAGAGCAGGTGGCCGTAAAAAAGCTCGCTGCCCCACATGCGCATCCGCACGATACCCTGATGGCCCAGGCTTCGGGCGTAGCCTTCAAGTTCTCCGGCAAGCGCAACCTCGCTCTTGCCCACTTCAAGAAAATCCACAACTTTGGCGGCAACCATGTCGGAATAGACTGCTGCCTGTTTGATGATCTCGAGCTCATACGCTGATTTCACGGCACGTATCAGCCTGATATCGATTGACACATCAGTGATCCGGGCACCAGGGAAAATCTTCTGGTATTGAAAATAGAGGTTTACCGGCAGGACATCGAGCTCCATGCCGAGGTGCTTCGGGACTCCATAGCCTCTTTGAGCAAGAACCTCGGGGATTTTTTTCGCACTGGCCAGCGAACAGATCTCTTCAAGTGGTGATTCAGCCCGGGCGCGGCTGAATTCCTTGAAGATCATCAGCAGGGGTTTGCCTTCCGCCGGAATATAGAGCCAGCCCTGTTGTGAGGTTCCCGAAAAATAGAAGAGATCGGTTTTCTGGACGACAAGGCCGGCATCGATTTCCTGGTCCCGGAGGACAGTCTGAAATTTTTCTATCCGCTTGCACACCTCAGCTGCCGGCGTTGACACATCATACCCAGCCATGATCACCCCTTCCTACCCTTGTCAGTTGAACGACTTCACGTCACTAATTTACCGCCGGCCAGTCTAATAGCTGTAAAAACCTTTGCCGCTCTTCCTGCCAAGCCACCCTGCTTCCACATATTTCCTGAGCAGCGGACAGGGCCGGTATTTGGAGTCCTTGAACCCGTCATGGAGGGTCTCCATGATCGCCAGGCAGGTATCAAGGCCAATCAGATCCGCCAGGGCAAGCGGCCCCAGCGGATGATTCATGCCAAGCTTCATGACCGTATCGATGTCCTCTGCTTTTCCCACACCCTCGTACAGGCAAAAAATTGCTTCATTGATCATCGGCAGCAGGATCCTGTTGGCGATAAACCCGGGGTAATCGTTGGCTTCTGCGGCGGTTTTGCCGAATTTCTCACACAATTGCCAGGTGAACTCAAAGGTCTGCTGGGATGTAGCAAGCCCCCGGATCACCTCAACGAGCTTCATTACCGGCACTGGATTCATGAAATGCATACCGATCACCTGCCCCGGCCGTTTCGTCTGGGCGGCAATCCTGCCGATGGGGATGGAAGAGGTGTTCGTGGCAAGAATCGCCTGCTCGGGACAGACACTGTCGAGCTCGCGGAAAATCGCAAACTTCAGGTCTTCCATTTCAACGGCCGCTTCAACGACAAAATCAGCAGAAGCCATATCGGAAAGCGTGGTAGAGGTCTTGATCCTGGAGAGAATAGCCTCGCTCTCGCTCGCCGTTATCTTGTTTTTGTCGACCATCCGGGCCAGGTTTTTTTCAATACCGACCTTTCCCCGTGCAGTACACTCTTCGTTGATGTCATTCATGATAACATCAAGACCGCTTGCCGCGGCAACCTGGGCGATACCGCTGCCCATCTGTCCTGCCCCGATAACACCAAACGTTCTGATTTCCATATCGTCTCCCACCCTGATTCTTTGTTGTATCTAGCGGTTAAGAACAAGGGCAACCGCCTCACCGCCGCCCAGGCAAAGGCAGGCACATCCCTTTTTCACATCACGGCGCTGCATCTCGTAGAGCAGTGTTGTCAGGATGCGGGCACCGCTTGCCCCAATCGGGTGCCCGATGGACACACTGCCGCCATTGACGTTCACTTTTGCAGGGTCAAGCCCAAGGACCTTGTTGATAGCTACCGAGGTTCCGCTGAACGCCTCGTTTATTTCGAAGAGCTCGATATCGTCAAGCGTTGCTCCCTCTTTTTTCAAGACCTTGGGAATTGCATGAATCGGGGCCATCAGACAATATTTCAGATCAATGCCATGAGATGCCTGGGCACCGATTTCGGCCATCACCGTGCAGCCCAGCTGCTTTGCCCTGTCCTCGCTCATGACCACGACAGCAGCCGCTCCATCGCTGATGATCGAAGAATTCCCGGCGGTGCCGACGCCGTCCTTTTTGAATGCCGTCCCCATGACTGCAAGCTTCTCATACGGGGTAGGAACAACACATTCATCGGTATCAAATAGTTTTGCGGCCCCTTTTCTCTGGGGGATCGACAGCGGTGCGATCTGCTCCTTGAAAACGCCTGAAGAAACCGAGGCGACTGAGCGCCTGTAGGATTCCTCGGCAAAACGGTCCTGCTGTTCACGGGTGACTTCCCAGCGCTCACATATATGTTCATTGGACATGCCCATCGGAAAATCGTTGACCACGTCCCAGAGGCCGTCATGGAGCATGTGGTCCTGGATGGTTCCCGGCCCCATGCGATGTCCCCAGCGAGCCTTCTCCATATAATACGGAGCCATGCTCATGTTCTCCATGCCGCCGGCGACAATGACCTCGGCATCACTGCACTGAATTGCCTGGGCAGCCAGCATAACGGCTTTCAGGGAGGAGCCGCAGACCTTGTTGACAGTGATGGCCTCAACCTCCTGGGGCAGATCTGCCTTGATGGCTGCCTGTTTCCCGGGGTTCTGTCCATACCCGCAGGGCAGCACCATCCCCATGATACACTCATCGATTGAATCACTGTTGAGAGCTGCGCGACGAACTGCCTCCCGTATAACATGGGCGCCAAGATCAGTTGCTCCGGTTTTTGAAAGTGAACCGCCAAAACTACCGACCGGGGTTCTCACCGCACTGACAATTACTGCCTTTTTCATCACTTTCCTCGCTGTTAGCTGTTTGTGTTCTCACCTGCGATACAGGGCTGCCGGCTGTTTCTGAAACCTTTCAAAACGACATACACAAAACCCGACCAAGCGCTCGGTCGCATTAACCTGATGTTTACCGACCACTGGCTTTTTGTCAATCTTTTTTCAGCACACTGACGGTCGGCAACACTCCTGCAAAAGCGTTGAGCCTGGTCGAAAATCAGTGCTCTGGCACGTTTTTCCTGACAAATATCATTTGTTTACAGGGACGTGTACTAAATGTCTTATTTATCTCAAGTTACCATAGTAGGGTATTTTTTACATTTCATCTCATGAATAAATAAAAATTTCCTTTGACAAATATCACTATTTATTATCTAGTTGCCAGAAGAAACCGACCGAGCGCTCGGTTGTGCTCGTGTTCACTATTCTCCAGATCGTCTACCGGCTTAAAAACCAACTAATCATCTGCACAGTGAGGAGTCATTATGGGTATGGAAAATCTGTATAGGGAAGTTATGGACCTGAACATGATGGACGACAACGACGAAAAGGAAGGGGTAGCCAGAACGTTTTTTGAAAAGCTCAACTTCATGGAAATGCCGGAATACTTCAACTGGGCGGAAGAAATATTTGATGGACTGCATGTCAAAGAGCGTGGAGATAAAACCGCTCTTATCTGGGTTGATCTGGCCGGTGACGGCAAAAAAACCTATACATACAAGGAATTCGCTGCCAACGGCAACCGCTGTCTTAACAAACTCCGCAGCGCCGGTGCTGAGAAGGGCGACAATATGTACATGATGGTACCCATCATACCGGAGACCTGGTTTGCCAGCTATGCCTGTATCAAAGGTGGTCTCGTGGCTGTGCCGACGGCCACGACCATGACCCTTCGGGAAATGGAATTCAGGTTTGACACCTACCCGCCAAACTGTATCATCGCCGACGAGACCTACACCGATATCATCGACGAAGCACTGACAAAAACAGGCAGGCAACCCAAAATAAAGCTGGTCAGGGGAGCAAAACCGGGCTGGATCAGTTATTCCGAACTCGCCGATGAATCACCCGAGGCCGACGGCGCCAGGACAAAAGCAATGGACATGCTGTTCTGTTTCTTCACCTCAGGCACCACCGGGCTGCCGAAACGGGTTGGCCACACCGCCGTGTCATATCCGCTCGGTCACCTCTCCACCTCCGTTATGGCCGGCGTCCGCACTGATGACATTCACCATAATCTCGGTGCCCCGGGCTGGGCCAAGTGGGCCTGGAGCTCGTTTTTTGCACCGCTCAATGTCGGGGCAACCGCCTCCGGATTTAATTTTACCGTCCTGGACGGCATGAAATACCTGGAAACAATTGTCAGCAACAAGATATCGGTATTCTGCGCGCCGCCGACGGCCTGGAGGATGTTTATCAACCAGGACACCAGCCGGCTTGATTTTTCCGGACTCAGGCAGTCAATCGGTGCCGGCGAACCCCTCAACCCGGAAGTAATCTCCCAATGGAAGAAACTGACCGGTACAGAGATCAGGGATTTCTACGGCCAGACGGAATCTACGGCAATGATCGGTAATGCGCCATGGATGCAGGGTAAAATGCGCAGCGGTTCCTTCGGGCATCCCTCCTTCATGTATGATGTCGCCCTCGTAGATGACGACGGCAAAGAACTCACGCAGCCCAATGAGCCGGGGCACATCGTCGTCAGGCTCGACCGCTGGCGCTCAATCGGCCTGTTTACCGAGTATATCGGCAACCCTGAGAAAATGGCAGGGGTCTTCATCAACAACTATTACTATACCGGTGACCGGGCCTCAATTGATGAAGACGGCTACTGGTGGTTTGTCGGCAGGAGCGATGATGTGATCAAGTCGTCTGATTTCCGCATCGGCCCCTTTGAAGTGGAAAGTGCACTGATGGAACATGTTTCAGTTGCCGAAACCGCCGTTGTCGGAGTCCCCGACGAAAAACGCCACCAGCTCGTCAAGGCCTTTGTCATCCTGAAACAGGGACAAACCCCGTCCAGGGAACTGGCGCTTGATCTCTTCCGGCACACGATAAATATCCTGGCAAAGTTTAAAATTCCTCGTATTATTGAGTTTGTACCGGAGGTACCAAAAACGCTGAGCGGAAAAATCAGACGTGTCGAGCTCAGGGAACAGGAAATTGCCCGAATGAAGGAAGATAAAAGTGTTCAGAGTGAAGAATATTTTTACTGGGATTTTCCAGAGCTGAGCTCAAAAAAATAACCGAGAACCTGCCGATGGGGTCATCGCCACGCCATCGGCAGCTCTCTGACAGGACACCAGACAAAGACGTTCTCCCGGAGCAGCCTGATGAATTTTGAATTAAGCGAAGAACAGAGCCTCATCCGTGAAATGGTTCGAGATTTTGCTGAAACCGAAATTGCCCCATCCGCCCGTGAGCGGGATGAGGAGGAACGGTTCGATCGTGCTTTGATGTTTGACAGACTGGCCGAACTGGGCCTTACCGGTATAATATTTCCGGAAGCCTATGGCGGAGCCGATGCCGACTACATCAGTTATGCGATCGCCGTTGAGGAACTGTCCCGGGTCTGTGCGTCGACGGGGGTAACCCTCTCGGCACACCTGTCTCTGGGTGCAAACCCGATCTATCTGTTCGGCAGCGAGGAACAGAAAAAAGAGTTTCTCGTCCCCTTAGCCACGGGAGAAAAACTGGGAGCCTTCGGACTGACCGAACCGGCGGCAGGGTCTGATGCCGGGGGTACGAAGACGACCGCGGTAAAAGATGGCAATGATTGGCTGATAAACGGCACCAAGATTTTCATAACAAATGGCGGTGATGCTGAAACCTACGTAGTCTTTGCCCGGACGGACAGGAACGCTGAAAAGCACCACGGCATCAGCGCCTTTATTATCGAGAAGGGAACCCCGGGTTTTTCCTTCGGCAAGAAAGAGCAGAAGCTTGGAATTCGCTCCTCACCGACCCTGGAACTGGTATTTGAGGATTGCCGGGTGCCTGCGGCAAACCTGCTCGGTGAGGAAGGAAGCGGCTTCAAGGTTGCCATGAAAACACTGGATGGAGGCAGGATCGGTATTGCCTCCCAGGCGCTCGGCATTGCCCAGGGCGCACTCGACGAGGCTGTTGCCTATGCAAAAGAGCGCACGCAGTTCAACACGCCGATTGCCAACTTCCAGGGTGTTCAGTTTCAGCTCGCCGACATGGCGACCCAGATTGAAGCATCCAGGTTACTGGTGTATATGGCGGCCTACAAGGCGAGTGCAGGACTCTCCTACTCGCAGAGCTCGGCCATGGCCAAACTGATGGCCAGCGAGACGGCAATGAAAGTAACCACCCAGGCCGTGCAGATCCTGGGTGGTTATGGATATACCCGTGATTTTCCTGTGGAACGCATGATGCGTGACGCCAAAATCACTGAAATTTATGAAGGGACAAGTGAAATACAGCGGCTGGTTATCGGCAGCAGTCTGACCCGCTGACCGCTGCTGAGAACGTAGTGCATAATGTGAGGTAGATGATGAAAATTCTTGTCTGTATCAAGCAGGTTCCGGATATGGAATCAAAGTTCAAGATCGATGCGGCAGGCACCTGGTACGATCATGCCGATCTTGCCTGGCGCATGAACGAATATGATGAATATGGCGTCGAACAGGCCGTGCGAGTCAAGGAACAAGTTGGTGATGCCGATCTGACGGTGCTCTGTATCGGTCCTGAAAAAGTAAAAGAGACCATGAAAAAGGCCCTGGCCATGGGCTGCGACAGGGGTGTGCACATACTCGAAGATAATCTGTCGTCTCGCGAGCCCTACGAGATTGCCGCAATTATTGCTGAATTTGCTGCAGACAAGGGCTTTAACCTGATCTTCACCGGAATGCAGTCCCAGGATCGCGGCAGTGCCCAGGTCGGCATCCTGGTCGCGGAAATGCTCTGTATTCCGTCTGTCAGTACAATCGTTGAGTTCAGCTACAATGATGGTGTGGTCAACGTCAAACGCGAACTCGAGGGTGGGGTAAAGGCATTGGTGAGTGTCACGGCACCGGCCCTGTTTACCTGCCAGCTCGGTCTCAACACCCCGCGATACCCGACTCTGCCGAACATCATGAAAGCCAAGAAAAAAGAACTGCTGTCAATCCCTTCGGGTGAACTGCTCAAGACAGAGGGCAGACAGCAGACTGAAAAAATGTATTTCCCCGAAAAAGCGGGCGGCGGTCTGGTACTCGAAGGAGATGTTGCAGAGCTTGCGGATCAAGTGATCCGGATTTTAAAAGAAAAAACCGGCGTTCTCGCCTGACAGCAGACAAGGTGAAATCATGAAAGCATTACTCGTTGCAGAATTTCGTAACGGCAGCCTGCCGGGAGCTAACAGCGAGCTTATCGGCTTTGCCGAGAAAATCGGGGCCGAAAGCAGTATGTTTCTCGTCGGAGAGGCCGGCACGCTGCCCCCGTTTGCAAGAACGCTCTATCTGGCCGATGCCGCTATCCATGGTGAATACAATCCGGATACCCACAAGCAGCTGCTGCTCTCAGTAATTAAGACCGTCAAGCCCGACATGGTTGTCTTCAGCCACTCGTCTTACGGCTGGGATCTGGCCCCCCGCATCGCCTATGCCCTCAAGGCGGCGCAGATATCAGAGGTTGTCGACGTGGTGGACGGGATTCCGGTCGTACCGGTCTGCAACAGCAAACTGCGCAGGCAGGTCCAGTCAAAAACAGAGATTACCGTCATCACCCTGCAGGCCGGGGCCTTCGGCACCGCCGAGGAACCGACAGGCAGCCCCAGCGTTGAGACAGTGACCACTGAGAGTGAAAGCGGCTTTTCCTTCGGTGGCTATGAGGAAGCTGAGCAGGGGGGTGTCGATCTGAGTAAAGCCGATGTCATAGTCAGTGGCGGACGGGGAATCGGCCAGGCCGACAACATCGCGATGATCGCGTCCCTGGCCCAGGCACTTGGGGGCGAGTACGGCGCCAGCCGACCTGTAGTTGACGCGGAATGGGCGGAACACAACCGTCAGGTCGGGACAACCGGGCAGAACGTTTCCCCGAAACTCTATATCGCCTGTGGTATTTCAGGGGCAATCCAGCACCTGGCCGGCATGAAGAAATCAGACTTCGTGATTGCCGTCAACACAGACAAGGATGCCCCGATCGGTGAAGTGGCAGATGTCCTTGTTGTGGCAGATCTCAAACTATTCGTACCTGCCCTGACGGAAAAGATAAAGGCCCTCTAGCAGTATCATCTCCCGTGACCCCCCGTTACGGCACCGAAGTGTTCATGGGAGAGACACTGCAGACATTAAACAATGTCTGTTAACTCTGATGGCAATTATGTGGTCGTTTACTATTTTTTTTCTTCCACCTGTTCTTGGCTCGTCTACTCAGTGCTGTTTTGCCTGTTGAGTCAATTCATCAAACTTCAGACAACAGAGCAGAATCAATGACCACCACGGATACCAGAGAAGTAGCAACCCAGATAAAAAATAAAGAGCTGGTAATTGAGCGCAGGCGGCAGATTGTCGACGCCGCGGTGAAGCTGTTTATCGAACATGGCTACCACAAGACGACGACACGGGTTCTTGCCAAGGCCACCGGCTTGTCCATCGGTTCAATGTATGAATACATCTCGACAAAAGATGACATTCTCTACCTGGTCTGCATGGCGATTCATGCAGAGGTGGAATTCGGTGTCAAACAAGCCCTTGCCAAATCCCTTGAGGGACCCGATGCCCTTGCAGAAGTAATCCGCGAGTACTTTCTCGTCTGCGACAGGATGAGCGACCATGTGCTGCTCATGTACCAGGCCACACATTTTCTGCCGCCCAAATGGCAGAAGAAAGTCCTGGAAGCCGAAATAAGAATTACCGATATTTTTATCAAAGCCATCAATGAGCTCAAAGACAGAGGCGCACTTCCGGAACTGGACGAGGCCACCATCAACCTGATGGGCCACAATATATCGGTCCTTGGCCACACCTGGACATTCAGGCGATGGTATTTTGCGAAAAATTTCAGCGTTGATCAGTATATTGAACAGCAGACCACGTTCATCATGAAATCCCTGGTTGAGAAATCGAGCTGATATCACGTACCGCATCCCTATCCGTCACCCCTGCCGCGGGAAACGGAACAGCCAAATGAGCGGGCAGACGTTTTCTCCCGGGTCTTTCGGTCTGCTGGTACAGAGAAAAAAACGATTACCCAAACCACCCTTCTGACAATCCTGGCCGAACGAGGAACATGATCATGAATGCACCCATTGCCGCCTACAAGCCGCAGAACAATATCAGAATCATCACCGCGACCTCTCTTTTTGACGGTCACGATGCCTCAACCAACATCATGCGCAGAATACTCCAGGACAGTGGCGTGGAGGTCATCCACCTGGCGCATAACAGGTCAGTACAGGAACTCGTGAAAACGGCAATTGAAGAAGATGCCCAGGGGATCGCCATGTCAAGCTACCAGGGTGGGCATATGGAAGCATTCATTTACATGATCGATCTGCTCAGAGAACATGACGCTTCCCACATCAAGGTATTCGGCGGCGGCGGCGGCGTTATCGTCGCCGACGAAATCAAAGAGCTGGAAGCCTATGGGGTTACTAAAATCTATTCTCCCGAGGATGGCACCACCATGGGCCTTCAGGGTATGGCCAATCACATGATCGAGTGCATGGATTTTTCACCTCTTGACTTTCACCAGCTCCAGGCTGAAAACCTGAGCAGGACCAACACAAAAGAGCTTGCCGGCTACATCACTGCCGTCCAGCACGCCAAAGCGGTCGACCGGCAACGGCTTGCTGAGCTCATCTCGGCAATAAAACAGAGAGCCGAGCAGAACAACCCGCCGGTAATCGGTATCACCGGGACAGGTGGTGCCGGGAAATCATCGTTAACCGACGAGATTATCGTCCGTTTTCTGCACGACAACAAAGACATGGCCATAGCTGTTATCTGCTGTGACCCGTCACGACGGAAAACCGGCGGCGCACTGCTCGGCGACCGTATCCGCATGAACTCGATCTCGAATTTTCCGACAGTGTACATGCGCAGCCTGGCCACCCGCGATTCAGCCAATGAAGTATCGGAGGCCCTTGCCGAGACCATCCAGACTGCAAAGGCAGCCGGATTTGACCTGATCATCGCCGAGACTGCGGGAATCGGCCAGGGCGACTCGCGGATTACCGATCTTGCCGACATCTCGATCTATGTGATGACCAGTGACTACGGAGCGCCCTCCCAGCTTGAAAAAATTGATATGCTCGATTACGCCGATATCATTGTCGTCAACAAGTTTGAGAAAAAAGGAAGTGATGATGCCATCAGGGACATCCGCAAGCAGGTGCAGCGCAACAGAAAAAGCTGGGACACCCCGCCCGAACAATTATCAGTTTTCGGCACCATCGCCTCCAAGTTCAATGACGATGGCGTTACCGCGCTCTACCACACCATTCTCGACCAGCTCAACACACTGCCGGGAAGCAGCCTCAGCTCGACGTTGACTCGCCCTGAGCTGAAAGTCTCATCCTCAAAAGCCATTGTTATTCCAACCGACCGTACCAGATACCTCTCCGAGATCTCCGAGACCGTGCGGCTCTATCACTCAAAAACCGCCCAGCAGGCCGGTGCACTTAGAAAAGTCTGGCACCTGTCGGAAACGATCAAGCTGCTGTCACAGACGGCAACCGCTGATAACGACACCCTGCTCGAGCCGCTCAATCGGGAAAAGGAATCGCTGGCGCATGGTGTTGACAAGGAAAGCGAAGAGTTGATTGCGACCTGGGAAAAGATCAGTCAGGCATATTCCCGGGACGAACTGGTCTATGAGATTCGGGGAAAAGAGATCCGCGTACCGCTTCACACGATGTCGCTATCGCACACCAGGATACCGAAAATCTCGCTGCCCGGGTTCACTGACCCGGCAGAAATCTACAGGTGGCGGCGTAAAGAGAACCTTCCCGGTTATTTCCCCTATACCGGCGGAGTCTTTCCGCTCAAGCGCACCGAAGAGGATCCCACCAGGATGTTTGCAGGAGAAGGCGGACCGGCACAGACCAACCGGCGTTTCAAGCTGCTTTCTGAAAATTACGCGGCAAAACGCCTTTCCACCGCCTTTGATTCCGTCACCCTGTATGGCTGGGACCCTGCAGAACGGCCGGATATCTATGGCAAGATCGGCACATCGGGAGTGAGCATCTGTACGCTAGACGATGTAAAGGTGCTCTACAGCGGCTTTGATCTCTGCTCGCCGACCACCTCGGTATCGATGACCATCAACGGTCCGGCGCCGATCATCCTGGCAATGTTCATGAACTGCGCCATCGATCAGCAGATAGAGAAATATACAGCCGACAAGGGCCGGACCCCGAATGACAGCGAGGCGGCAGAAATAAGAAAGCTCGTTCTCTCCACCGTCAGGGGCACGGTGCAGGCCGACATCCTCAAAGAAGACCAGGGGCAGAATACCTGCATTTTTTCAATCGAGTTTGCCCTGAAAATGATGGGGGATATCCAGGAGTTTTTCATCAGGAACAACGTCGGAAATTTTTATTCCGTCAGTGTCTCCGGCTACCATATCGCCGAAGCCGGAGCAAATCCGCTTACCCAGCTGGCGCTCACCCTCTCCAACGGCTTCACCTACGTCGAATATTATCTGGCAAGAGGAATGGATATCGATGAGATCGCTCCCAACCTGTCGTTCTTCTTCTCCAACGGCATGGATCCGGAATTCACGGTAATCGGCCGGGTTGCCCGACGCATCTGGTCGATTGCGATGCGTGAGCGATACGGAGCCTCCTCGGGTTCTCAGCGGCTGAAATACCATATCCAGACATCCGGCAGGTCGCTGCACAGCCAGGAGATCCAGTTCAACGACATCCGCACGACCCTGCAGGCACTCTGTGCCATTTATGACAACTGCAACAGCCTGCACACCAACGCCTATGACGAAGCGATTACCACGCCAAGTTCGGAATCGGTACGGCGGGCACTGGCCATTCAGCTGATCATCAACAGGGAATGGGGGTTGGCAAAAAACGAGAATATGAACCAGGGCAGTTTCATTGTCGAAGAACTGACCGACCTCGTCGAGGAGGCGGTACTCTCCGAATTCGATCGCATCACCGATCGCGGCGGCGTCCTCGGAGCCATGGAGACCGGCTACCAGCGCAGCAAAATCCAGGAAGAATCGATGTATTACGAGCGGCTGAAACACTCGGGCGAACACCCGATCATCGGTGTCAACACCTTCCGCAACCCGAAGGCAAATTTTGACGAGGAAAATGCCTCTCTCGAGCTGGCCCGCGCCTCCGATGACGACAAGAACGAGCAATTGCGGCGGCTGGCCGAATTCCAGTCTGTACATGAAAAACAGGCCCCCCGGGCTCTGGAGGCATTGAAACAGGCGGCGCTGAACGATGACAATATTTTTGAGCAGCTGATGGAAACGGTGAAACACTGCAGCCTCGGTCAGATCACCAATGCACTGTACGAGGTCGGTGGGCAATACAGAAGGAACATGTGATGATTACCAGAGCTGGAGCAGGTGAGCTCAAAGATGTCGTCAAGGCCTACAATCACCAGCCTTGATCAACCATATAACGAGAAAGAGCCATGGTCAGACTTGAACAATACGGGGAGCAAGAGCGCCGACACCTGCTCAGCCTGCCCTGCCCGACCTATGATACGTCCCCCTTCGTCACAGCAATAACGGTTGCAAACAGCCGGATCGCGATCATCTCAACTGCAGGTCTGCACAGGAAGTCGGATCGCCCGTTTGGGGTCGGAGAGTCGGGTTATCGTCTGATACCTGGAGATTGTAAGGCAAATGATTTGGTCATGAGCCATATCTCCACCAATTTCGACCGGACCGGCTTTCAGCTCGACCTCAACACGGTCTTTCCCGTGGATCGCTTGATCGAAATGGCCGAGGCCGGGGAAATAGGGTCTGTCGCCGCCTATCATTATTCTTTCATGGGAGCCACCGACCCGACCCAGATGGAACAGGAGGCACGCGCTCTTGCCTCAATCATGAAGAAAGACCATGTTAACGCCGTGCTTCTCGTACCGGTCTGACCGAACTGCACGCGCGCTGTAGGCGGGCTTGCACATTACATTGAGGCAGAAGGTATCGCAACGACCCAGATCAGCCTGATAAAAGAACACACACGTATCATAAAACCTCCCCGGGCGCTCTGGGTTACCTTTCCCCTTGGCCGCCCGCTCGGAAACCCGGGTGACCGGCAATTCCAGAAAGCGGTGCTCAGAGAGACGCTGTCCCTGCTTGAATATCCGGCCGGCCCGGTGCTGATAGATTATCCCGTTGATGCCGATGAAGATGCTGATACAGCCACTGCTCCGGCCTGCCCGGTAAATTTTCAGATCAGAGGTAAACCGGGATCAGCTGTTGAAATGATACTTGCCGGGCTGGAGCAGGAAATCGCTGCCATGCAGACCTGGCATGACCAGGCGCCTGCGCAGTCAACACGGGCAACCCCGTTTATCAGCGGGCTTTCCGTCAGCGAAATCAGGAAACTTTTTGCAGATTTTGTCAGCGGAAGCTCAGACACGAAGCAAATCGGAGACCGGCAGCTTGCCGATCTGCTCCGTCGCGCCTCAGAAGACCTGAAAGCATTTTATTTTACCGCTGTTGCTGCACAGCCGGGGCAATCAACTGATGCCGGGATTCTGGCCGACTGGTTCTGGGGTGAAACCCATGCCGCCGCCTGTATTAACGAGGTGAGAAAGGCGTGCCTGAGGCAGGAAGCAGCCGACATGCAGCTTGCCGGGAAATTACTGCTTATCCCCAGGAGCCAGCTTCACCGCTTTGAAGAGTAGATTTCTCAGCGTAGCGGATCAAATAGATACTCAAGTCCGTTCACCTTGATTTCATAGACGATCCTCAGCATTTCACCGAGTCTGCCGCGGGGAAAGCCGCTCTGAGAAAACCAGACCACATACGGTTCCGGCAGGTCGATCAGCCGCCGTCCCGTATATTTGCCAAACGGCATCTTCATACGGGCAAGCTCGATCAGCAGCTGAGCATCCAATGATACGGCCCTGCTGTCATCATGTAGGTCCGGTCCCATGTCCTTATCGCTCAACGAGGCCTCTTCCCCGGCGCACCTGCCTGCCTTCCGGTAGTATGCAAACGGCTCAACAGCGGGCACCGGTGAAGTGCTCTCCGTCACCCCAGCTCGATTTCTTCACCATATTCCATGACGATCGCTTTCTTGCCGGTCAGCTCAACCTTTGCCTTGAAGGCCTGCGGGTCCGCCTCGATCACCGGAAACGTATTGTAGTGCATCGGTATGGCAACAACCGGGTCTGCCAGCTCAACGGCCTTGAGCGCATCAGTGATCCCCATGGTGAAATTGTCGCCGATCGGCAGGAGCATGTAGTCCAGCGTATCCATTTCCCCGATAAGCTTCATGTCGTAAAACAGGCCGGTATCACCGGTGTGATAGAGGGTTTTGCCGTCAATGCTGAGGACAACACCGGCAGGCTCGCCGCCATAGGTGCCGTCAGGTGTCATTGACCCATGGTGGGCAATGGTGAACTTGATCCTGCCGAAATCAAACCGCCGGGCTCCCCCGATGTGCATGTTGTGAGCCCTGAACCCTTTGGAAATACAATAGTTCGCCAATTCGTTTACACAGATAAACAGCGGATCCGTCCTCTCTGCTATCTTGAAACCGTCACCGAGGTGGTCACCGTGTGCATGGGTCAGAATAATATAATCCGCGACAACATCGGCGGATTTTACCGGAGACGTCGGATTATCATCAAGAAACGGATCAATCAGCAGGGTAAAACCGCTGTCGGTTGTAATCTGGAAAGAAGAATGAGAAAAATATTTCAGTTTCATAGTCACCTCCGAATGCTCTGCTCACCTTTCAGGCGGCAGCCTGTTGAAGTTGATCGTGCGGACAGAACCAACAGCCTTGAAGTCAGCGTTTTTCAGCTAACTAGTAGCAGCAATTACGGCATGAAGCAATGGCTTTATAGGCGACTTTGCCATATAGTTTAAAGCGCTTGTCAAGCACGGCAGTCTTTCATACGCTGAGGCATGTCAGTGCGCCTCATTGCTTTAACGTCAGAAAGCGGATACATGGACACATACAGCAGCTTCAGACAGCTCAAGGCAGTTGAGACGCAATACGCTGTCGAGCACAAAGACCGAGGTTCAGACATCACCATCATTGCCCCGCACGGTGGCAACATTGAGCCGCACACCTCGGAAATCGCCGCACTGATCGCTGGTGACACCTACAACCTGTTCTGTTTCAACGGCTTAAAACAGCAGGACAACCATCTGCTGCACATAACCAGTCATCACTATGATGACGAGCAGGCCCTGGCACTTGTCCGGTCGTCAAACACTGTTATCAGCGTTCACGGCTGTACCTTGAAAAAAGCCGTGGTTTTTGTCGGAGGACGCGACGATGAGTTAAGAGATACTATCGCTCTGGCGCTCAACAATGCAGGCATTGTCGCAATTGCCTGCGCCAGACAATCTCCATACTGGGGCAGACATCCTGCCAATATCTGCAACCGGGGGCGCAGCGGCAAAGGCGTTCAACTGGAGATATCAAGACCCCTGCGCGACTCACCCCGGGCCTGGTGCAACATCGCCGAGGCAATACGCGATGCGCTCAAGCCATGAATCCGGCGTGGTTCAATAGTTGATGTTTTGTTCAAACTCCCTGAGGCGCTTGTGAATTGAGCGAAGCTCGGTAATCGTTGTCCAGTTGGAAATAAAAATGGAGAACGACTCCCGTACCTTGCTGAAAGCATTTGAAACCTGGACAAGCACGCCAAGGGTGATCAGCCCGGTGAAAAGCCCCGGCCCCATGATCAGGTAAGGTACGATAATCATCAGCTGTTCGAACGAATTGACCCATATGTCAAAATAGCCGTAATGCATGAAGAGCCGGTGATAGTTGATTCTCAGGCCGGTAAATAGTTCGACGATTGACTCTGTTTTTCCATAATTGACTTTATCGTCCTCGGCGTAGACAAGCTCTTTTCGAAATGCTGCCTCCACTTTCTGGTTGTTGTACTCCAGGCCCGGCAATTTTATCCCGACAAACCAGGAGATGAGCAGGCCGCCGAGGGAAACGAGCAGTGCGACCCAGACCAGACTGCCGGGGATATCCTTGATATAGGGCAAATCGACTCCCGAACTCAGGCTCCAGAGGATCGGTAGAAAGGCGACCAGTGTCAGCAATGCCCTGACCACCTGCAGGCCAAGACTTTCAACAATACGGGCAAACCGGTAGATATCCTCCTGGATACGCTGGCTCGCCCCCTCAACCTCCTCCTCCACATGCTGCCACCTGGCTACGTACGAAAAGGTCATCGCCTCCCGCCACCTGAACGCATAGAGCCTGGTAAAATAAGCGGTTGCCGTGGCGATAAGCACATAGGGAAAGGCAATAGAGGCAAATTTTACCATTTCCGCCCAGAGTACGGAAACTTCATACTCGGTTGCCTTTTGCAGAATATTGTAGAATCCTCCGTACCACTCGTTGATCTTTACCGTCAACTCCACCTGTACAACGAGCGACAACAGCAGCGTCAAGCCGCCACCATAGGCCCACAGGGCCCACTTCCTGCTTTTAAAAAAAGAACGAAACATACCGGTTATCCTATGATTATCAACACGTCACCATAAACATCGGCTGAAAATGAAACGCCTCAGGCACCGCCGAGGCCCTGTAGATACTGTGAAAGACAGAAAAAGCCGCGATTACTACAGGCTGGGCTCCCTAAACAACCGACATCTCAAACTCAGGGGGCTCAAGAACATGCTTTTTAACCACACACTGGTCCATTGCCTTGATAATCGCTTTTCGGTATTTGGCGGGAAATCCTTCCGGTACTTTCAATTCAATACTCATCCTGGGATAACGCTTTTCTTCCGTGTCCCATTCGTAATGCATTTTCAGGCTCATGCCGGTCGTATCTATGTTCCTGGCCCGGCAGAACTTGAGCGCAAAATACCCGGTACACGTTGCAATAGATGCGGTAAAGAGTTCAAACGGCGACGGGCCGCTGTTGTCTCCGCCTGATTTTTCAGGCTGGTCAGTGGAGAGAACAAAACCACGGACAAGCGCCTCAACACGAAGGTTTTCGGGAAAACTCACATCGATCTCTGTTGCCATACTTCCTGCGCTCCTTTTTCTTATCAGCTCACCTGCGTCTCTTGTAAATCCGCAAGTAAGTCATTTATTGCTTTCGGCTCAAATCTGCCGGGATCAAAGTCACCTGCCGACGGCAGATCGAGGCTGACATTTCTGCCGTCAGCGGCGGCTTCAGCGTCAACCAGCAGTGCTTGATAGCGATGGATATCCCCCACTTCCACCGGCGGGCAGGCACGCTCGCCGCCGACAAGAACAGCAACGTCGCCTTCCAGCCCGGCCACGATGACCTCCTCCAGACTGATCTGAAGCTCCCATCCCTCACCGCCGTCATAGAGATAGGTGAAAAGAAACCGCATCCCCTCTTCCAGCTGATGAAGCTGGAAATGCTGCTCAGCGTAGGTACTGTCTTTTTGGGTATCTCTGATACCAAAACCCGACTGGTAGAATATCTTGCCGACCAGGAACTGGTGAGTATCACTGTCATCCCAGCCCATGCAGGCCTGGATCACCTCATGCAGCCCGGCCAGGGTCATCGTCCCGGGCACCTGGATGCTGCGCCAGATGAGCGGATCTGAAAACGCCACGGCAAGTTTCAGCCGATATCCCGGTACCTGCTCATCAGCTGAAGCCTGTTGTCTGTTCTTTTGCTGTTTACCCCTGAAATCGCCCGTCAGCACCTTTGCCATAACCACACCCCTGCTCGAAACTTGTCTGTCACATCATTCGGTTATGGCTACTGGTAACCATTAATTATGATTATTCCAGTGTTCCGGCTATTCAAAAAACCTGGTAAACGACTCAACCGGCTCACGGGGCGTTCGATAGCTGTTCACCGTGGCCTCACAATCTTCGTAACCAAGCGCCATACCGCAGATGAGAACCGAATCTCCGGGATAGCCGAGACTATTTTTGACAAGTGCCGGGTACTCGCCGAGAGCGGCCTGCGGGCAGGTACCAAGGCCCTCTTCCACGGCTGCAAGCATCACCGACTGGAGAAACATGCCGTAATCCATGAACGACCCTGTTTCCATACCCGGATCCATGAAGAAATAAAGCATGACCGGGGCATCAAAGGCACGGTAGTTTGCCACCCACTGCTCGAGCCGCCGCTCTTTTTCCTCACGCTTGATCCCCAGTGTTTCATAGAGCTGCAGGCCACACTGGAAACGCCTGGTCTTGTAGGGCTCCGCCCATTTCTGCGGATAATACTGATAATCCATCTGCGGCTTTTCACCACTTCTGAACGCCGCTTCGATCATATCCTGCAGCTCCTGTTTCTTTGTGCCGGTTACCACGGCAACCTGCCAGGGCTGGGTATTGACTCCTGATGGGGCTTTCCTGGCGCTGTCAAGTATTGCGGTAACAGTGTCGCTGCTGACAGGTCTGTCGAGAAATGCACGCACGGATTTACGTGCAGCCAGGGCATCATGAACATTCATAAGGGCTCCTTTGTTGAAAATTAAAGATTGTCTGATCGTTTCTGCATCATACTCCGGCTCATCTTCTAGAAATAGATCTCATTGTGACCGACCAGGCTCAAACGTTTGCGCAGCCGACTCACCTGGCCGAATATCTTTTCGAACAGCTCTTTTTCCATGTGCGTCAGTTCATTGATGTTCACATGGTTATCGGGCGGCTCTCCACGGTCGATCATGCTCACCTGATGCCTGAAACGCAGCTGCATCAGATAGTTGTAGGCCTCCGTGATCTCTTCATGGGTCGCTTTATTTAAGACCTTTTTTTCCAGCAGGATATCAATCCTCTTCAGGGTGTTGGTGGGTTCTATCGAATAATTAATTGCATAAATTCTTGCAAAACCGATAATCTGGGCCATCACATGCTTGATGTTGAAGGTATCCGGATGGTCGCCGCCGGATTCAACCGCAATTTTGCCGAAGAAATCTATCGGTACCTTGAACGACAGTGTATTCTGGACCAGGTTATAGAGAAAGGCTGCCTTGTTTTCAGCCCTGCCGGCGATATGCTCTCGCAGCTCATCAACGAAACGATGATCTCCGTAGAGACCGCGAAAATCAAAAAAAATACTCACCTCCATCAGATCCTCAGGACTCGATTCCGTAATCCAGCCGCTGAAATACTTCTTCCACTGGGAGATCGGCTGACACCACTTGGGATTCATGGCCATCACCTTGCCATTGCAGAACGCATAGCCGACATCATCGAGCCAGGTACAGACGGTCTCGCCAAATTGGAGAAAATAGGCATGAACGGACTGGCTTCTATCTTCTTCGACATCCTCGTAAATAACGGCGTTGTCCTGGTCCGTCACCAGTGTCTGTTCACCTCGCCCTTCACTGCCGAGGCTGATAAAGATAAAACGGACAGGTGGCTCACCAATCTGCTCAATGGCAAAATCGATCAGCCGCCCCAGGATGGTATCCGAGATATTTGTGATGATACGGGTTATATTTTCCGCATGGGCACCGCTGTCAATGAGTGCCTTGACGATTCTTGGCAGACGTTCATGGCTTGCTGCTATTTCCTCAACAGATGCCGCTTCCCGGATCTCCTCGATGAGGAATGCTGCAGAGTAGCGATGGACATCAAGCAGTTCCTCGTTGCTGATCACGCTGATAACCGCTCCGCTGCCGTCCTTGACCGCAAGGTGCTTGATGCCTTTTTCCTGGAGCAGCAGGACTGCCTCAAAAATCAGCGCACTGTCCTCAACATGGATCAGCGGACTGCTCATCACCTCACGCACCGGAACATCGACGGGGAGGTTGCCGACCACCACCCGCTCCCGCAGGACGACGTCGGTGACGATGCCAATCATTTCATCGTCTCCATCATGTACCAGGATTGCACTCTTATGGGCATCGGTCATGAGCCGTGCCGCTGTCTGAATCGAATCTTCAACGCTGCATGAAACAAAATCGGTCAGGGCGTTTCTGACCGGCTGGTTGAGAAACAGGATCGAGGTCTGCAGCTCGACGATGAGGTCCTCGCGTTCCCGGGCGCTTTTCTGCTGTTTACTGATGTCCTCTATCAACCCGTCACAATAAAGTGGTTTTCCCCTGCTGTTTCTGGTCACCACCATCGAGATCGACACCATCCGGGATTCGCCGTCCCGGCCCTTGAGGGTAAACAGCTGCTCCTTGACAAATTCCTGATCTTTGAGCAGGTCCGTCAGCTTTCTGTCTTTAGGATCCTGGCTCACCACATCAAGCAGGGAAAGCTCGGCCAACGCTGCCTCATCATCGAGACCGAGCAGTTCAAGCACAACGCGATTGGCCTCCAGGAATTTGAAACTGCCTTCGGCATTGGTCCTGAATACGCCGATATGGAGACGGTTGGTCAACTGCCGATACTTCTCCCTGCTCTCGTCCAGGGCTTCCTCGATCTCCTTCGTGCCGCTCCGGTCCCTGGCGGTCATCACGACAACCTTCTGGCTGCCGAGATTCTTCCGCGACATGGTCATCAGGATATCGATCTCATCCCCGTTTTTCCTGAGCAGTGACGTTTCGTGAGAGCCGAGCACCACATATCCGTGCAGCGCATCCATGAAGACCTGTACACCGTCGGCGCGTGCCCCTTCCCCGTCATCAATGTTTCGCCGAGGAAAAAGATCAATCAGCGGCATCGCCTCCAGTTCTGCAGCCGTATAGCCGACAAGATGCTCCATGCTCTTGTTGGCGTAAATACAACTGCCGTTGTGTATCATCATGATCGGATCAACAGCCGACTCAACCAGGGTCTTGTATTTCTTCCTCGACAGCTCCAGTTTGCCTTCAGCCTGCTGCCTCTTGCGTTCGATGACCAGGCTGTGATGCGTAACGTAGAGCAGCAGCAGGATAAAGACAATCACCGTCGCATAGATCATCCGTGTCAATCGCCTGGTGATTTCTTCCGTCTTCTGCCGGACATCATCGAGATACACGCCCGTGCCGACAACCCACCCCCATGGTTCAAATTTTTTCACGTAGGAGAGTTTCGGTACCTCCTGGCTGGTCTCATACTTTTTGCTCCAGACATAATCGATAAACCCGCTCTCTTCAGCAGAGACCGTTTCAATTATTTCCATGAAAAGACGCTTGCCGGTGCTGTCCTCGTAGCTGCTCAGATCAGTCCCGATCAATTCCTTGGAATAGGGGTGCATGACCAGCTTCGGAGACATGTCACTGATCCAGAAATAGTCTCTGAACTCATCTCCGTAACGCAGGTGCTCAATCTCGGCAATGGCTTTGACCTGTGCCTGCTGCCTGCTGACAACTCCGCTGCGTTCCTGTTTTTCATAAAACTCCATGATTCCCCAGGCAACCTTGGTGAGCTCGCGGATCATTTCGCGCTTACTTTCGAGAAAGCTCTTTTCAAAGGCGGGAATGATAACCAGGTAAATGGATCCGATGGCAATCACGATCGCCAGCAGCGTCGGGAAGATAATGCTGAGAATAAATTTCAGCCACTGCTGTCTGCGTGTCTCTTCAAGCATGGTACGTATACAGAAATAGTGGGGGAAAGCTCTTTTTCATGCCACCCTGTTTCTCAGACTTTTTTCAACGCTGTGCCTACATGAAAAACTGCGTCGGTTGCCGCGAGCGGCCGTCAAGTTTCTGGCGGTAATTTTTCAGGCAGGTGATCGTTGAGCCATTTTCAAATGATTCGATCAATTGAGGTTTTTTCAGCAGCGCGGTAAAAAGAGCTTTCAGTATCTTCGGATCAAACTGGTGTCCAGCTCCCTGCTGCAGATTGACCACCGCATCCTCAAGGGACATCCGGTTAAAATGCTTTCTGCCGGCAAGCATCGTTTCAAAGGCATCGCACACCGTCAGAATCCTAGCCCCCACCGGTATCTCCTCACCCTTCAGGCCATCAGGGTAACCGCTACCGTCATAGCGTTCATGGTGGTGCAGTATGAGGGGGACGACATCGTCGAGGAAACTCAGCGGCTGCGCTATTCTGGCACCGATGACCGGGTGCTGCCTGACAATATCCATCTCGCTGCGCGACAGAATTCCCAGTCGTTCGAGAATATCGTCATTCATGCCGATTTTACCGATATCGTGAAGCAGCCCGCCATGGTAGATCCTTTCAACCTCTGCGACCGGCAGGCACAGTTCCTCGGCGATCAGTTTTGCATACTGGGCAACCTTTACCGAATGCCCGTGGGTGCTCTCGTCTTTGGCCTCGAGGGCAAGCGTCAGCCCCTCGACCATCTGCCGCAGGTTCTGCAGCATCTTCTCGTCATAGGTGCGGGCCTTGTGAAGGGCAATAGCCCCCTGTTCACCGAGTGCTGTGATTATTTCCATCTCACTTGCGCTGAGCTGCCGGCGGTTGTAGAAATACACCGCCAGAATACCGGTGAAGGGACCGACGATCTCAAAAAACATGCCGGCGATGGAGCCGACACTCTTCTTGCCGATCGTGTCAAGCTCAGGGATTCTCGGATCTGTCCTGGCATCCTCGATAAACACCAGCGGGCCGGCAGCCGGATCAAATATTGTATGAAGGGTCCGGTAATCCACATTTGTCAGGTTCCGGTACGGGAAACCGTGGGAAATCATCGTTTCGATCTTTTCTCCCGCATGATCTACAATCCAGTAGACACAGCCCTTGGCACCAAGTATCTCCTTTATGTTCCGGACGATGTTTTCAAGTATTTCCGTCGTGTTTTCACCGCTGTGAATGGCTTTGCTTACCTGTGAAAAAACCCTGAAAAATGTCGTGTAGTCCTCACCCATGAATAACTCCCAGGTATCTCCAGTTAGCCGCCGGCAGTAAGCGATACACAAACTGCCGGCGAACCCTCGGAACTAGATAACAGCCCCTGCGGCAAACGCTTCGATCTGCTCAAGCGAATAGCCAAGTTCCTTCAGCACAGCCTCGGTATCTGCACCAAAATCAGAAGCAGACGTGCGCAGGGAACCCGGCGTTTCACTCAATTTGACAGCAATACCCAGCTCCGACACAACGCTTCCGTTATCTTCTCGTCTGTCAACGACAAGCCCCCGCTCACGAAATAGCCGACTGTCAAGCACCTCGTGATAGTCTTTTACTTCACTGTAACATACATCCCGGCCGGCGAGAATCCCGTTCCACTCGTCCCGGGTTTTTCTGCTGAAACAATCCCTCAAGCGTGCAATGATTTCCAGCCTGCAGTCTTCGTCATACTGTCGGTCAGCATATTCATCCATTGCCAGTAGTCTGCAGAGCTCAGCCCAGAAACGATTTTCCACTGCCCCGATGGCGACAAATCGGCCATCTGCCGTTTCGTAGGTATTGTAACAGCCATAGCGGTGAGAAAGAAGATCATTTCCACGGCAGGGTGGTTTTCCCGACTTCCGGGCAAAAAAGTGCGGCAGGCTGAGATAACCAAGCAAGCCGTCGGTCATGGAGATATCAATATACTGGCCTTTGCCGCTGACCGTTCTTGCATAAAGCGCCAGCAGTATGCCGACAAGAGCATTCATACTGCCGCCGGCAATATCCGCAAACTGAACTCCGGGAATGGACGGCGGCCCGTTTTCCGGGCCGATCAATCCCAGCAGCCCCGCCGTTGCCATATAATTGACATCGTGGCCGACCCGATCCCGCAATGGGCCGTCCTGCCCATAACCGCTGATTGAACAGTAAATGATCGCTGGATTTATGTTCTTCATGCTGTCGTAATCAACACCAAGCCGTTTCACCACGCCCGGCCTGAAACCTTCCAGCATCACATCACTTTTTTCTGCCAGCCTGTAGAAGATCTTTCTGCCTTCATCACTTTTCAGGTTCAAACAGATATGACGCTTGTTCCTGTTGATGGAAGTAAAGAACAGATCATCCTCTTCAAATCGCCGGTCCTCGACGGCAATGACATCGGCTCCGTGGTCGGCAAGAACCATCGAGCAGTAAGGCCCCGGCAGAAGCCTGGACAGATCCAGTACCCGTATTCCTGAAAGACTTCCGTTATTTTTCATGAATTCCTCTCAACAGATGTATCACAGAGCACCCCGATTTTTCCAGAATACGCCTGGCGGCGGTTAATATTCAACACCTCTCTGGGCCTTGATGCCGGCTTCATAGGCATGCTTTACCGCGTGAATTTCCGATACCGTATCGGCTATTTCGACAAGTTCTCCTGCTGCGCTCCTGCCGGTGAGAACCACGTTCAACCGCTCGGGCCTGGCGGCGAGCATGGCCACGATTTCAGCAACCGGCAGAAAATCGTATAACGGCAGATAAGTAATCTCGTCAAGAACGACGAGATCGTACCGATCCTCTGTAATGATCCGTTTGGCGAGCTCAAATCCCTGACGGGCGACCACCCTGTCCGCTTCAATATCTTCTTTGTTGAAGACAAACCCTTTCCCGCAGATATACCAGTCGAGATTATCGATTTTTTCAGCCATCAGTCGTTCACCGTAGCTCCCCTGTCCCTTCAGGAACTGGATCACACATACCCGGTGGTCATGCCCGAGTGCCCTGAACACCATCCCCAGAGCCGCTGTTGTTTTACCTTTTCCATCTCCGGTATTGAGGATGACTCTTCCTTTCTTACCCATCTGCTCTCCAAATTCTCAGGTGCGTTACCGGCGGCTGCGGCCGCCGATTTCAAAAACCTTTACCAGACCTTCGGGTGATGCCTGGTTGCCTCAGGCTTTGCATAATCAGCTTCTCGGCGGCTCAGCAATTCTACCCATAAAAAACGTTGACAAAAGCCATTCAATGAATTTAATATCAGCGAACATCCAGACCGAGCGCTCGCTCAGCCACCTTTTCTTTTTACCCTCTATCAGGCTAAAGCGCTCATGATTTTTCATTACCAGGCAGAACGGAACGTCAGGAAAACGAACAATACACTCTTTCTTTTTGACAAGAGACAGTTGGTATAGATGTCAGTACGAGGTTGCAGCATAGGTAGAGTGACCGGCGGCACAAAACGATCGAGCGCTCAATCTTGCACCGTCAATTTGTCATAACAGCTTTTCTGTTAATCCGGGACTCGTTTCCGGACGGCCCCCTGTGGCACGTACGATTGTTTCAACCAGGTAATTGAAAAATCAGCAAAAGGAGGTACCCCACACACTGTTGAATCGGCATGGCTCGGACAGCATCTCTGTTTTTTTTGGCGAGCCTGATCAGCCGGTCGTTATCAATTCTGTTTCACAGAACCCTTTGCAGTCGGCGGGCTGCGCTCAGCACACCCCGTTCAGCCGCTGACAGACAGACGGGAAAACCGAAGTAATCTTTATAAGGAGGAGAGAATGAATAGTGCGTACAAGAAAGAAATCAGGTACACGCTGATTTTCAGCGTCCTTTTACTCATGTCCGGTCATCTTGGTTTGGTATTCGTTGCCTTTCCCGGGTTGCAGGGGCATATGATTTTCGGTTTTCCGTCCCAGTATATCATTCCTGTTGTAATGGGCTGGCTCGGCCTCATGGTTATCGTCGCTGTTCAGGCCAAGCTGACAAATGACCTCGATGACGAGATCGAAGAACTCGCCGCTTCAGACGAAAACGTTTAACAGGGGGATTACAGACCATGGAACAACAGCAATGGGCACTTGAAAGCCCCACTCTCGGTATCATATTTGTCGGTGCCTCGTTTATCATTTTTTACCTGATCGGCTGGTACTCTCAGAAGATGGCCAAATCCTCCACGGATTACTGGACGGCAGGCAGGTCCATCGGAGCCGTCACCAACGGCCTCGGCATGGCCTCAAGCTACATGAGCCTGGCAACATTCATGGGTGTTACAGCACTCATTCTCAAGCTCAAGGTGCCGTTTGTCTACATGTGGATACAGTTTTCACTTTCCATTCCACTGATCACCCTCTGGTACGGCACACCGCTGCGCCGCATGGGGGCATTTACCCCGGCGCACTTTGTCCGCGAACGCTATGGGCTCAAGACCTCGTATATAACGGTCGTCTTCATGATCCTGATCATGGTCATGTACGCCCTCGGGCAGATGATCGGTGTTGCCAAGGTGTTCGAGATGCTTTTCGGTATCAATTACACGATCGCCCTGATCTGCGGCGGTGCCCTGATTGTCGGTTATGTGACCATCGGCGGGATGTACGGGACCAGCTATAATGCAGCTTTTCAGATGGTTTTGATGGGTGTTGCCTTTGTCATCCCACTGGGAGCAATCATGAAGGCGATGGGTGGTACCGGCTGGTATTTCCCCCCCCTGTTCTACAGCGACATGGTTCCCGCCATGCTTGAGGCGGTACCTGATTTTTTTGACATGAAATACGGCCTGAAATGGTATGCCGCTCTGATTCCCTGCTTCACCCTGGGTGCGATGGGCCTGCCCCACCTGGGCATGAGGGTCTATACCGCCTCAAACCTCAAATCCGCGCGGGGAGCAATGGTATGGTTTACCTTCTTCTGCGGTATTGTTTTCTGCTCCACCTACACCATGGGCTTCTCCGGTGTCTTCTTCCAGGCAACATCTTCCACCGGTATCGCTCCGACGGATTATGACAAGATCACCCTGATCCTCAACAGTGTTTACAATCCGGCCTGGGTTCTGGCCTTTGTTATCGCCGGCGCAATTGCCGCAGGTCTTTCCACCATCAGTGCCAACCTGATGGCAATCGGCGCAATGATTGCCCAGGATATCATCGCCACCATCAAGCCCGACCTCTCGGACAGAACCATGAAGATTATCGGCTATCTGGCCATTTCGGGTGGCGGTCTGGCAAGTATTCTCATCGCCCTCAATCCCCCGACCTTTCTTGTCGTCAGTATTCTCTGGGCATTCGGACTTGCCGGGGTGACGGTTGCTCCACTGGTAATTCTCGGTGTCTGGTGGAAACCGGCGAACCGCTATGGCGCAACAGTCGCGATCCTTGGCGCTGGCCTGACCTATATCGCCATATCACCGTATATATTCCCAAATTTCGTCATCTCAAGCGGCCTGCCGTCCAGTGTCGGCATGTCGGGATCGCTGTTCTGTGTGCCGCTCTGTTTCTTCCTGCACACGACCGTCTCGATGATCACTGACAGCATGCCGAGCCTGATGGCAAAAATACCGCACCAGAAGGACAAGGAGCTGGTTGACAGTATCCATGGCTGGTCCGATTATAGCGAAGAACGCTACAACAGCAAAAGCGCCGGCATCATTATTGCCGCCGTCAGTCTCTGTATCTGTATCTGGGCGGCATTACCGGGCGGATGGTAATCAGGTAATCATTTCAGGCTATTGCCCCGTTCCACGCCCACAACAGGTGCGGAACGGGGTTTTCCCATTATTTATTTGCATCCATGAGCTATAGAGAACTCCTGCCATCCATGCTCTCAGGGCAGCCCCGGATATTCCAGCTGGCCATTGACGGCCGGGCCAGGAAATATACGATAATCAATATTGTTGTAACCGGTATCGCCTTTGGAATGTCCAATCTCATCGGCGTGCTCGCCACAGACCCGGGCGCCCTGCCGATGAGCGGGACCTATGGTCTTATTGTCCCACTGCTCTTCTCGCTTTACGGGATAACGACCATTATTGGGGTACTCGCTGGTTTCTGCCTGGTATACTGGGCTGCAGCCAGGGCATTTGGCGGGCCGGGTGGATTTGGCCTGATCATTGACCTGATCGGGATGAGCGCCGTGCCCTTCTGGGTTCTGGCGCCGCTGCTTAACTATACACTGCGCTTCAGAACTTCGGAATCAGTGAAACTGACGCTTCTGGTGCCGCTTATTGTCGTCTTTATCTGGTCATTTAAACTCATCAGGCAGAGCCTGGTAAGCGGTCAGGGACTGTCTGAGGCAAAAGCGACGCTGGCACTTGGCTGCATCTGGATATTCAGCATCAGTGCGATATATGTTTTCCTGCCATAGATACACTATTTATGGTTGAACCACTCGGAAAACCTCGATTTTTTCCTCTATATTCTTGTACTCAAAGCGACCCAGCCGCTCACAGTGGTAATGATCACTGAGCAATGCTCTGGTGTTGCTGGAAATGCTTATCTCACCTCCAGGACAGCTTCTTTCTATGCGGGCGGCAAGATTGACGCCTGAACCAAGGACGGTATAATCGCAGAACTCTTCTGAACCGATCGTGCCGACGACCACCTCGCCGGTATTTATGCCAATCCCCAGGCCGATGTCTACTCCCAGTGTATTCAGCCACTTGCGGTGCAGGTTTCGCATCATCGCCTGCATCTCCAGTGCCGCATCTACCGCTCTTTCGGCGTGGTTTTTCTGTGGAACCGGGTTTCCCCAGACAACCATCAGGGAGTCTCCGATTAATTTATCGATGATGCCGCCGTTTCTCCTGGCGATCGGAATCAATCTTCCGAAACATTCACGCATGATGGTTATCAGCTGTTCGGCTTCGGTCACTTCGCACAGTCTGGTAAAACCGCGCATGTCGGCAAACATGACCGTTATGACCTTGCGCACCCCGTCTTCCTTGAGCATGCGGGGGTTGTCGATGGCCATCGTGGCAATACTCGGTTCGACAAAATGGCCAAACGTCTCCTTGATGTCATTCTTCTCTTCCTCAAGGACACTCGAACCCCAGCCAAGAGCACGTATCAACCCGATGATCGTGCCGACAAGCGGGGCCGAGATAGGTACGGACAGATTAAATGCCACGGAATATGAATGGATCAGAATCGCATAGAAAAACCAGGCGACAACGGTATAGATAATCCCTTTAACTGTACCTTCTTCGAGAATGATGATACCCGGGAAAAGCGTAAAAAAGAGGATGATAAAAACGGTCACACCGGCCGGTATCGGCGAAGCTCCCGAAAGTGCGTTCAGTTTGAAGAAAAGCATGTCAAACGGGGTGAATATCCCTGAATACTGAACAATACAAAGCGTTGCTCCGATCAGTACTGAAACCAGAAAAAAGACTTTCAGGTCGGAATACCTGGTATACTTCAAACGCATTTTAACCATAACAATCTGCCATCTACCTGTGCTGAATATTCCATATTTCCGGGCCCGGCAGAGCCCTCTGCCGAAAGTTACACGGCTACCAGATAAGCTTATCAAAAAGGAGAGGACGAAACAAATGGGAACGGCGGAATAACTGCTCAAACAAGAAAAACTTTCAGCGTTTAAAAGCAGTCAGCTTACCAAGATAATAATTGACGTCGAATTTGCGTCGACAACCGTTTTCGTTCATGTATCTGATCTTGCCGAAAACCGGGCGCCGGCGCCAGGCACGGTCATGGACGCCGCCGATAGCCCAGGCGATACCGGCATAGCCGTTGGGGTCGCTGCCGTCAATGGAATAGGTGTCGTTTAGTGTTATCGCATACTCAAGGGCCGCTTCAGGACTGGGGCTCCACTCAAGGATTTTCTTTGCCCAGTACATCCTCAGGTATCCATGAAGTTTGCCGGTCCTCACTAAATCCAGCTGGCAGCCGTTCCAGAGCTGCTCATGTGTTTGCGCCTGCTCAAATTGTTGAAGCGAATAGAGGTATTCCCTGGTATCGCCCCGATGTTCATCAAGGCTTTTTCGGGCCCACGCCGGAAATCCTTCAAAACGGTCATAGGCCGGCTCATAGAGACAGAAATTGTCGGCAAGCTCCCTGCGCACGATCAACTCCTCCAGGAAACACTCCCGGGATTCCCGGGGAAGACCGGAGTGAGAGACTTCCCAGGCCAGGCGCTGGGGAGCCAGCTGGCCAAAATGCAGGTAAGGAGACATGCCGGACTGGCCATTTTTGGTCGGATCATTCCGCTTTTCAGCATAATCACCCAGTCGTTCGACACCGTCAACCATTGCCCTGCGTGCTGCAGTCTCGCCCGGTTTCAAGCCGAATGGTTCAGCAACCCGGTGATTTTCCGCCTGGGCTGAAAGCCTGGAAACGTCAAGCGGACTGCCTGTCGAGGCTTGTGCATATGGGTGAGATAGCAGTTCAGGAAAATCGGTGAGGTACTCGGGCAGCAGCCTGTTTATTTTGGGACGTATCGTATAGGCAGCATATTCCTTTTTGGGCGACACCACCCATGCCGGGATGATATTGTGGCTGTCGATCTCGTACACCGGGAGCACAAGTTTTTCCAAAAGACGCGCCAGGAGATCTTGCTTTTCCCGAAGCGGAGAAAAATCAGTAGCAAGCAGATGGCAATCATGATCAGCCAGATGAGAAGACAATGTTTCAACGGGCTCGCCTTCGAGCACGAAAAAGCCAATGTTATACTGAAAAAGTCGGGACTGAAGCTCAGCCAGTCCGTCCAGGACGAACAATGCCTGCCGGAGGGTGTTGCAGTAATGAAGCGAATCCCAGCAATAGACAACCTGCAGCCCTTTTTCCCGAATCAGTGCCTCCTGCTGGGCCCACAACAGTGCCCAGTTGTCTTTCATCCGCTGGTCCCGGCTCATCCAGTAAACGACCGGACCGGCACCCCGGATCCCTTCCTGTATAACCCTGCTCCGCCTGTCTCTGTCGTTGTCTCGCTTCAGCATCCCGGCCTCCTGTCGGCCTCTGGTGTAACAAATAGCTGTTGGTCAACCCGCTTTATCCGGGGAACAATAATGTGACGGCTACCGGCATTCTCCATGCCTCTGCACAATGAAGCTGATGATATCTTTTCTATTTATGAACATATGCAAAACGTGTATGGTGGTCAGCCAATACTGTATACCTGTTTCAGCCCACAAACGGCCAGCCATTTATAGCGAGCACCCCCGGATGCTACCTGAACATCTTCACCATTTGAAAATCGGCTTCACCGCCAACCTGGTCGTGGCCGCAAGCGTCGGCGCTTATGGCAGCGTGCTGGGGCTGCTCGCCGCCCAGAAAGGCTTGACCTGGTTTCAGCTACTGGTCATGAACCTGAGCGTCTTTGCCGGCTCCGCTCAGTTCGTCATGGTCGATATGTGGTTTCCGCCGTTGCCGATCGTTGAAATCACCATGGCGGTACTGATAATCAACATGCGCTACCTGCTGATAGGGGCTTCATTGAACCCGCTTTTTGAAGGCAGGAAACTCTATCAGAAACTACTCTTTATCCACCTGGTTGCCGATGAGAACTGGGCGATTACCATGGCCCGCTTTCATCAGGCGACAACCTCGATCTGGTTCCTGCTCGGAGGCGGACTCTGTGTCCAGGCGGCATGGTGCAGCGGAACGATCCTCGGCCATCGCCTTGGCGCAGTTATCAGCAAACCCGAGCAGTTCGGCCTTGATTTCTCCTTTGTCGCAGTTTTTACCGCCCTGGTCTTCAGTTTCTGGAAAGGAAGACAGGACCTGCTCCCCTGGCTGGTCGCGGCAGGTGCTGCAGTTGCGGCTGAAACACTGCTGCCGGGCAAATGGTATATCGTCTGTGGGGGAATCGGGGGTGCTCTTGCCGCGGCCTTTCAACCCTCACAGGCTCTGGGGCCGAAAAATGATTGATCTGACAGCAGAGCAGGCGGCATGGGTGACGATTTTCTCCGCCGCACTGGTCACTTACTCGCTGAGACTCTCGGGCCTGCTCCTGGCAGGAAGGCTTCCCAAAACAGGCAGGTTCAAGAAATTCATGGATGCACTGCCCGGAACGATCCTCCTGTCGCTGATCGTGCCGGCAGCAATAAGCGCCGGCCCGGTCGGCTGGCTGGCAACTGCGCTGACCGGCCTGTGCAGCCTGAAAACCGGCAATGTGTTCATTTCAATGCTGGTCGGTATTGTGATTGTCGCCGCAGGCCGCTGGCTCGGTCTCTAGGATCATGATCCGTCCGCAAATAAAAAAAGGCGAAAGAGTTCAGACCCTTCCGCCTTTTTTTATTGCATCTACGACCGTAGAAGATCAACAGCCCTTGATACCTCAGCCGCCCTTGACTTTTTTGGTATCCTCTTTTGCACCATCCTCTTTCACCTGTGGGCCAGCTACCGCATCACGGGTGACCTTGATCCGGATATTTTCGGCAATTTCAAGGGTAAGAACATTATCGGTCAATCCGGTAATTTCCCCGAATATCCCTCCCTTGGTAATTACCTTGTTTCCCTTTTTCAGCTCACTGAGATAGCTCTGGTGCTTTTTTGCCTGCTTCTGCTGCGGCCTGATCAGCAAAAAATAAAAAACCACAAAAATGAGTATCAGCGGGATGAATGAAGCAAATCCCCCGGCAGCTCCTGAAGCATCTGCAGCCACAGCCGTTGAAGCCGTGGCCATGAGTATCGTCCCTGCAGCGGCCAGACAGACGAGTCGAGTCATGTTGTAACCTCCTGAATAATGAGTACTGCAGTGTGTCCATTATCACACACCGCTTTCCGATAAATTTGCAGCACATTAATCATTTGCTCTCCAGCCTGCCATAAAAATCGTCCCTGAACCCCCTGAACCGGTCATTTTCAATTGCTTCCCTGATATCGGCCATCAAAGAGACATAGTAGTGAAGATTGTGAATCGTATTCAGCTGGTAGGCAAGAATTTCCCTGCAGACGAAGAGATGTCTCAGGTAGGCCCTGGAATAATTCCGGCAGGTATAGCAGCTACAATTACTGTCAACAGGATTACTATCATCACGATACCTGGCGTTTTTTATCACGAGTTTACCGGTGGAGGTAAACAGCGTACCGTTTCGTGCATTTCTGGTGGGCATGACACAATCGAACATATCGACTCCACGCCAGACCCCTTCGACCAGGTCTTCCGGGGTGCCTACACCCATCAGGTAGACTGCATGGTCATCAGGCAGGTGTTCAACCGTTGCCTCGGTCATCTCGTGCATCTGCTCCTTTGGTTCACCGACGCTCAAGCCGCCGATTGCATAGCCGTCGAAACCGATATCGATCATGGTCTCGGCAGAGGCTTTTCTCAAGTCAGCAAACATGCCTCCCTGAACGATACCGAAAAGCAGCTGCGTGGGGCTGTCGTGGGCAGACCTGCAGCGCACGGCCCAACGGCCGGTCAGAGCGGTCGCCTTAAGCGTTTCCTCTCTTGATGCCGGATACGGGATGCAGGTGTCAAGACACATCATGATATCGGAGCCAAGAGCCTGCTGGACTTCTATTGAGTCTTCAGGACTCAGAAACAGTCGTGAACCGTCAAGATGCGACCGGAAAGCAGCACCCTCTTCGCTGATCTTTGCCAGCTCTTTTAAACTGAAAATCTGGAACCCCCCGCTGTCGGTGAGGATTGAGCCATCCCAGTTCATAAAGGTATGCAGCCCGCCGAGCGCCTCTATTAATCGATGCCCCGGTCTGACGAACAGGTGGTAGGTGTTCCCCAGTATGATTCCGGCACCGATATCTTTGAGGTTCTCAACAGTTACGGCCTTTACCGTGGCCTGCGTTCCGACCGGCATGAAAACAGGCGTCTGGAAAACACCATGGCCGGTGGCCACTTCGCCGCGGCGTGCCCGGCACTCACTCGAGCGGGAATGCAGGGTATATGGAGAGGTATTCATTATCGTTTTGTCGAGTAGTTTTTGTTCAGCAGGCGTTCATTAATCCGGTACCGGGCTGACCCTGCATACCGGCCCGCAGTTCCACAAATTTTCAGCATATGTCATCAAATCCATGAGTGCAATACTTAACAGGTGCTGGAATTATTAATTTTTTTTTGATTTCCATTCTCATTTCCTGCATAATATGAGCAGACAGCCTGATAACCATTATTGGGAAGACAATGAAAACCATCCTCATTATAGAAAATACTGACGACGTTCTCGAAACGACAACAGCTGCCTGCTCTTCAGGCCGCGTCAGGTACACGATTCTCTCGGCCGGGACCCCGGTGCAGGCGAGGACAATCCTTGCAGCCGACAGAGTAGACCTGATTATCTGCAGCACCGTCTTTCCCGATACCGCCGAAGGTGCGCTGATCAATGAGCTGAGCAACACCTTTCCCTTTATTCCACTGATCGCCATCAGAAAGCAGCAGGATGGCAGCAGTGGCAACATCATGCTGCCCGGGGCACACGTTGTCCTTGAGCACCCCGTTGCCGCCGGGAAACTCCTTGAACACGTTGATGATCTCGCCGAACGCTCCTCGACGGGAGTCGTCAAGGGAATACCGGTATCATCATTTCTCCAGATGCTCGAAAATGATGGAGAGTCATGTACACTGTGTGTCTCCTGTGGTTCGATAACCGGTTCTCTGTTTCTGCGCGAGGGCACGCTTGTCGCCGCCGAGACCGGCTCCTTGTCAGGCGAAGAAGCTGTCTATGAAATGATCTCCTGGGAAGGCGTGCATATAGAAATCCGCTTTTTCAACGGCTGCAAGGACGACAAGATCACCAAGCCCCTGATCTCACTGATTATGGAAGGGCTGCGCCTCAAGGATGAAAAAGAAGAACAACGCAGACAGCAGCAGGCACTGGCAAAGCCCGATCATAATCTCAAGCAGATCTCGACTGCGGGTCACCGCCTTGCCCTTGAAATCGGCCTTCGCCTGAGGATGGAGTTTGAGAGCAGCGACTCAAATCTTGACAGCGCCCTTGTCGGCCTGGTACCGGACAAGTGCGTAATTACAACGACCCCGGGTCATTTCCTGATTACCAGGGACAAGATGGCGCTGGGTGATATCGCCCTCATCAAATTTACCTATACGGGCAAGCTCTGCATGTTCAAGAGCAAGCTGATCAAGACTGTTGAAACCCCGCTGCAGCTCTTGTTCTTTGAGTACCCGGACATTATTTACTATCACGAGATGAGGAAGGAAAAGCGCACCTCGATCTATATTCCCTGCACGCTCGACCTCGATGGCAGGCAAAGTTATTCGGGAACTGTCCTGGACATCAACAGTACCGGTACCTTGTGCCAGTTGAAGGCGAGAAGGAACGAATCCCTGCCCGATGTCAAAATCAAGCAGGCTATAGAGCTCAGATGCATCCTGCCCGGACTCACCGACCAGCAGAGAATCCGCGGAGTCATCCGGAACCTGAAGACAAACAGCCAGGAGATACGGATGGGCATTGAGTTTTCCGAGCTGGACTCGCAGGTAAAAGAGACCATCAAACATTACCTGGTTGAACAATAACCTCTCTATCACCCCCCAATCGCTATTTCTTTGATTGTTTCCTGCTGTTGCTCGATAGAATTCAAGAGGATAAACTGGACAACGGCGCGACGCAGATTCTTGTCATCTTCATCGACCTTGAAATAGCGATTATTATTCAGATAGTCGGTCAAAAACCTCAACCCCAGTTCATAGGTGAGCAATTTCACCCCTTCGTATACCAGATGCCGCTCGCCTGCTGGAAATGATACACCCGATGCCCGATAACCATCGAGCATCGACTTGCAGATATCGGTATCGAAGACCACATCACCGGGGCGCGACGGGTCTTCCCCCAGCACATTGCAGTATGACCTGAGACAGTCACCGATATCGCAGGCCGGAATCCCCGGGGAAACGGTGTCAAGATCAATGAGCGCAACTGCCCGCCCGGAATCTACGGCAAAAAGGACATTATCAATTTTGGGATCACCATGAATGACCCGCCTGAACGTTTCCCCGTTGTCTAAGGCAGACTGCAGGCGGAATCGTTCAGCAAGTCGCTTGTCGGCCTGCCGGCAGCAATAGCGCAAATCAGAAGTTGGTCTGCGCTGATGGCTGGATCGTGCCTGCAGGTAGTGCTTGCAATAGGCGGGAAGGTCATGAAAACCGGGGAGCACTTCAGAAACAAGGCCGGGGTCCAGATGTTCCAGGCGCTGGTGAAACCAGCCGAGCATTCCCCCTCCCTCATATGCCTGGCTGCTTGAGGCAACAGCTGAGAAGCACTCTGTACCGGTGACATAATCCACCATCCGCCAGACGCTGCCATCGTCATCCAGGCAGCAGCTTTTCCCATCACATGCAGGAATGAGCTGAAGCGTCTTTTTTGCATCACGCTCCCCCTGCTGCTTTCGGATATAATCGGTAACCAGCCGGACATTATCGGCGACCTGTTCCGGCTGCAGAAAAACCGTGCCGTTTATACGCTGCAGGACAACCGGGGTACGGCCGGACAATTGCAGCAGGTAGGTGTCGTTGATATTGCCTTCCCCGAGCGGACGCACACTGAGCAGGGAAGTTCCGGGAAGAAAGTGGGAAAGTATCTTTCGAATATGATCATCCACTGCCGTTTGCATTTCGGTATCAAAGCGTCTTGTACATCAGGTGCAGACGGCTGCTCAAGAAAACAGTCGCTTGCCGAGACCGGCCGCGCCAAGCAGTGCAGCATCCTGTCTCAGGATGATGTGAATCGGCGTTGCCGCCAGCAACGCTGCCATCGGGCCCGGGAAATGAAACGCTTTCAGAATGGGGACAAAGGATACTGAATCGACTAACCTCGGCAGGATACCACCACCGAGAAACAGCCCTCCTGTGGCATAGAGCTTCAGTACCAGGTTTGCCCCCTCGCGGCCGAGAATCCTGAAGAACAGATTCAGACTCTTCACGCACACCGGGCAGCTGCCTGCCGCTGCCGCCTCGACAATGGCGGGCGTTCTGTCTTCGAGCTCTGACAAACGGCTGTACAGCTCATGGTTCGGCACCTCTCCCCGACCACGATAAAAATCGTAAAGGGTGGATATGGCAGGGCCGGCACAGACGCTTTCATAGCTCACCGTCTTGGCAGGGCCTGCGGCCAGCCATTCCAGCAGCTCCCGCTGCTCCCCGTCAACCGGAGCAAAATCCGCATGCCCGCCCTCTGTTCCCCGGGGAAAACAATAATCATCCGAACGGATCAGGAACCCTTCTCCGAGGCCGGTACCAGGGGCAAGGACAGCGCTCACCGGCCCCCTGAGTCCACGGCCCTTCTGGAGGCAGAAGAGATCTTTTTCACCGAGCAGGGGAAGGCAGGAAGCCACAGCAGTCATGTCATTTATTATACTGACTGTTTTAAAACCAAGTCCAGCCAGCCCTTCTTTGCTGATCTTCCAGGGCAGGTTGGTAACCTGTGCGCTATCTCCCTGAACCACCCCCGCAACAGCGAGGCAGATCGTTTCACAACGAAGTCCCCGGCTTTCGAGAAAATCGCTGATAATCTCCTCGATCCCAGCCGCCTGGGCGCTGAGATAACGTTTCTTATCGACGGGAGTCAGTGATTCGTCACCGCTCAGGTAAACAGCCACATCGGTTTTCGTGCCACCGAGATCTACCGCCAGAAATTGTTGTGCCTGCTTCGCTGTCACGCTGTTACTGATCTCCAGTCGGCTGGTGGAGGTGGACATCCTGCTGAGGATACG
The DNA here is from genome assembly GCA_963675545.2 of Desulfocapsaceae bacterium. Classification (GTDB taxonomy): domain Bacteria; phylum Desulfobacterota; class Desulfobulbia; order Desulfobulbales; family Desulfocapsaceae; genus MADRE3. The sequence continues at coordinate 2,458,050 of CAXXRX010000002.1, read as the reverse complement.
GAATTGAAATCCCAGCCTCATCAAAGCGCAGCTTGATCGTCTCCAGTAAATGAAAATAGACAGCCCAGTAGTCTGCTGTTTTCACCCATGGCCTGACAACAAAATTAACTGAAGAATCAGCAAGCTCGGACACTGCAATCGTTGTCTGCGGTTCAGCGAGCACGCGCTCGTCTTCTGCCACGATGTCCGTGAGCAGCTGATGCGCAGCCTTGATGTCATCATCATAGGAAATACCGATTACCAGATCGACCCGTCTGGTCGGGTTGGCATTGACATTAGTAATTGTATCACTGTAAATTTTACTGTTTGGAATGATCATCAGCTGGTTATCGGGTGTGTGCAGTATGGTATTGAAAATCGTTATCTCCTGAACAGAGCCGGATACGCCCGCTACCTCGACAAAATCGCCCACCTTGAACGGCCTGAAAAGGATGAGCATGACCCCTGAGGCAAAGTTTGCCAGGGAATCCTTCAGGGCAAGGCCGATGGCAAGACCGGCTGCACCGATGATGGTCAAGAACGACGCAGTGTTGATGCCGAGCTGGCCGGCGGCAGCAACGATGACAGCTGCCAGCAGTGCATAGTAGATTATATTTTTCAAAAACCTGGTCAGGGTGACATCAATCTCCTGCCGCTCCATGATTTTGACAACCAGGTTTGCAATCCGCAGAGCAATCCATTTCCCGATAAAAAAGACCAGCACTGCAGCAATGATTTTCACACCCCAGGCAACCGCCAGCCCCGTCAGCATTTCTACATCAAATGTAATCATCTCATTTCTCCTTGATAGAATTCAGGCATTGTTTCAGGCACCTTACAGTTAATCATCAAGCATGATGATGTCAGCAGCTTCGGTACGGTTATTGTCACTGTTTCTGACGATGGAAAACTCAAAGATATGTGTTGCATCAAGAAATACATTGTCGTTTGAGATATTCGATTTCGAGCAGTGAAAAAACACCGTCTCAGGGCTCAACCCATCCCGTGACAGGTCGTAATAGCGCATGAACCCGAAGCCCCGTTCCGGGTTGTAGTTCAGAGGAATGCCGCGAACACGGCTTTCATCACCGGATTGAATCGGCAGCAGCCCGGGAATCAGAAATCCCGAGAGGTAACTGTCCGCCGCTTCCCTGAGTTCATGGCTGACATTGTTAAAACCGATAACCTCAACCCTGCAGCCCATGTTCTGCAGGGCCAGGACCAGGCGGATAAAATCTCCGTCACCGGTCATCAGGATGACCCTGTCAAGGTTCCGGGCCTGGAGCAGCGCATCGATGGCCAGATCCATATCGGCATTGGCCTTGGTTGTCAGGATTCCCTCGTCATCGACGAAATGCTTTACATACTTCTTTATGACCTTGAAGCCGCATTGCCTCAGGATATCATGGTAGCGGTACAGTTTCTGCCGATAATCGGCATCTTCTCGTGTTCGGGCACGATCCTCGGCGAGATAGGAGTTGGCCCTGAGCAGTTCCGAATTCCCGGCACTGGCAAGCTCAACCAGGATATCATAGCGCATCCCATACCCACCACTGAGTCTGATATTTTCAGCATCGACATATATTCCCGTCTTCAGCATGCACATGCCTCCGCCTGATTATTCCCACTCGATGGTCGCCGGCGGTTTTGATGATATATCGTACACCACGCGGTTAACTCCGCGGACTTCATTAATGATCCGGGTAGAAATACCGCCGAGAATCTCGTAGGGGACTTTCGACCAGTCGGCGGTCATCGCATCCCGCGAGTCCACACAGCGGATGGCAATGACGTTTTCATAGGTCCTGCCGTCCCCCATCACACCGACCGTCTGGATGGGCAGCAGTACTGCAAATGACTGCCAGACCCTGCGGTACCAGCCATGCTTTTTCATTTCATCCAGGACAATGACATCCGCCTGCCTCAGAATATCGAGGCGCTCTTCACTGATCGCCCCCATGATCCTGATTCCCAGGCCGGGACCGGGAAACGGCTGCCGATAAATCGCCTCTTCCGGCAAGCCGAGTTCAAGTCCGAGCTCGCGCACCTCATCCTTGAACAACTCGCGCAGCGGCTCGATCAGGTCGAGCTTCATGACTTCGGGCAGCCCACCGACATTGTGGTGGGACTTAATCGGCGCCTCGCCTCGAAACGACACCGATTCGATCACGTCGGGATAGAGTGTTCCCTGGGCAAGATACCTGACATCTCCGATTTTTTTTGCTTCATCCTCGAATATCTTTATGAAACCGAGACCGATTTTCTTGCGCTTGATTTCCGGGTCGATGACGCCGTCGAGCTCGGAGAGGAAAAACCTGGTAGCATCGACGTCGATAACGTTGAGCTTGCTCTTCTCCTTGAAGAAGCGCAGAATCGATCCGGACTCACCGGTTCGCATCAGGCCGTTATTTACATAAATACAGGTGAGCTGGGTGCCGATCGCCCGATGCACCAGCGCTGCGGTTACCGAGGAATCAACGCCGCCGGAGAGCGCACAGATCACCTTCTGTTTCCCGACCAGTTCCCTGATCGCCGCTACGGTTGTTTCTATGAACGAGTGCATGGTCCAGTCGGGCCGGCAGCCGCAGAGGCCGAAGATGAAATTACGAAGCACATCGGTGCCGATCAGCGTGTGCGCCACTTCAGGATGAAACTGTACCGCCACGAGCGGCTTTTCACGGTGCCTCAGGGCGGCAAATGGTGAATGATCGCTGACGGCTGTGGCCTCAAACCCGTCAGGGACGATCTCCACACGGTCACCGTGGCTCATCCAGACCTGGTGATGATGCACATCCTCTCCTATCTCCAGCCCGGCAAACAGCCCTTCGGTGAAGCGCACATGCAGTTCAGCCTTGCCGAATTCCCGGTGCTCTGCCTTTTCCACTGTTCCCCCGTGCTGGAGAATCATCAACTGAGCGCCATAGCAAATTCCCAGCACCGGGATATCCAGGTCAAGAAGCGCCGGATCGGAATGCGGCGCACCCTCGTCATATACCGAACACGGACCTCCAGACAGGACAATACCTGCCGGTTTCATCTCTTGTATCTTCTCAAGAGGAATCGAATACGGATGTATCTCACAATAGACGTTCTGCTCCCTGATCCGTCTGGCGATCAGCTGGGTTGTCTGGGAACCGAAATCAAGGATAAGAACCATCTGTGTGTGTGTGTTCATGAACTGCGATCCTTTGCTGATTGTTTACAAGCGGCAGGCCGTTTTGCGGCGCATCTCAGGCCATCCTGTAGTTTGGTGCTTCCTTGGTGATAATGACATCATGGACATGGGACTCGCGCAGGCCGGCCGAGGAGATCCGCACGAACTGCGCCTTTTTCTGCAGCTCGGCAATGGACCCCGCTCCCACGTAGCCCATTCCTGAACGAAGGCCGCCAAGCAGCTGATAAATCACGCTGACCAGCGGTCCCCGATACGGTACCTTGCCCTCGATGCCTTCGGGCACGAGTTTCGAGGCGGCACTGACGTTGGCTTGAAAATAACGATCGGATGAACCCTTGCTCATCGCCCCCAGCGAGCCCATGCCGCGATAGCCTTTATAGGTCCGGCCCTGGTAAAGAAACGTTTCGCCGGGAGTCTCGTCGGTACCGGCAAACAAGCTGCCGATCATGATTGTTGAGGCACCGGCACCGATCGCCTTTGCCAGGTCGCCGGAATGTTTGATGCCGCCATCAGAGATTACCGGAATATCATATTTATCGGCCACCTTCACACATTCCCGCAGGGCGGTAATCTGCGGGACACCGACACCTGCGACAATCCGTGTGGTACAGATGGAACCGGGTCCGACACCGACTTTGACGCCATTTGCCCCCGCCTTGATCAAGTCTTCGGCTGCCTGGGCCGTGGCAATGTTGCCGGCAAGAATCTGCAGGTCCGGGAAGGTGCTCCTGACAGCCTTCACACTTTGAATCACGCCGGCACTGTGACCATGAGCCGAATCAAGGACAACAACGTCAACGCCTGCCTTGATTAGTGTTTCCACATGTGACTCGAGGTCCGGGCAGACACCGATTGCCGCTCCGACGATCAGGCGCCCGAATTCGTCTTTTGCCGCATGTGGATACTTTTTGATCTTTTCAAGGTCCTTGATGGTAATCAGCCCCTTCAGGTTGCCGTCGTCATCGACAACCAGTAATTTCTCGATGCGATGTTCATGCAGCAATGCCTTGGAGTGCTCCAGATCAATTCCCACCTTGGCGGTTACCAGGTTTTTACTGGTCATCACGTCGGCAACCCTGAGGTTGTTGTCGGAGACAAATCTCAAATCACGGTTGGTAACGATCCCGACAAGTTTTCCTTCATGCAGAACCGGCAGGCCGGAAATCTTATAATGGCTCATGATATCCTGCACTTCACCGACAGACTGATACTGGCCGACAACAATCGGGTCGATGATCATCCCGGACTCAGACTTCTTCACCCGCTCGACCTCGAGCGCCTGCTGCTCGATGTCCATGTTTTTGTGGATTATGCCGATTCCGCCCTCGCGGGCCATGGTGATGGCGGTGGCCGACTCGGTAACCGTGTCCATGGCGGCACTGATGAGGGGGCAGTTCAAACGTATCCTGTCGGTCAGCCTGGTCTTCAGGGAGACTTCATTGGGGAGAACCTCGGATGCCGAAGGAACCAAAAGGAGGTCATCAAAAGTTAATGCTATTTCAATATTATCTGGTATCATAGGTAACTCCTTTTCGGATCAACACAAACCGGATTTCAGGTGCCGGTCAATCAAATGTGAAATACAATTCAGTCATACAGTTTAAAACATCCAACGCAAAAATCTCAGCTAAATTACCGGCTATACACGTCTGAGGGATAGAGCGGCAACCAGACTCAGTCCCCACAGCCCAGGCAGCAAAATGATCGTTACCATCAACCCGGAAAACCCACAGATACGGCTGATAAAACAGGTCACCGATAAAATCAGGCACGGTGCGGTTATCTGTTATCCGACGGAAACAGGGTACGGTATCGGCTGTGACATTTTCAATCCAAAGGCTATCAAGCAGATCGTTCAGCTGAAAAGAAGGCCGCGGGACAAGCCGTTTTCTTTCATGTGCCCGGATCTGAAGAATATCAGCATCTACGCCCATGTTTCAAATACTGCCTATAGACTGTTGAAAAAGAATCTGCCCGGCCCCTACACCTTCGTTCTTCCCGGAACAAAGCTTGTTCCAAAAGTCATGACGACCCGCCAGAAAACTGTTGGTATCCGGGTACCGGAAAATGAAATCTGCCGGTTGCTGCTTGAAGAACTCGCCACACCGATCATCAATACCAGTATTCCTGTCAGTGACGATACCCAGGGCCCGCAGGAAGCCTTCAAAATAGAGATGCTTATCGGCAATCGGATCGACCTGATAATAGATGGCGGCCCGGTACTCTCCGACCCATCTTCGCTTATTGACCTTACCGGTGACGTCCCCGTCATACTCAGGGAAGGGAAAGGGGATATCAGCCCCTTTCTTTAATCAAGGCGTCCTTCAGAGATTTACTCATCGTGAAATGGATCGTCTTTCGCTCACCGATATCCATCACGACACCGGTCCGTGGATTCTTGGTCTGCCGGGCCTTGCGGCTCCTCGTTGAAAAACTGCCGAAACCGCGGAGCTCAACCCGGCGGCCGTCGGCAATTGCATCCACCATTGAATCCAATATGATATCGACCGCTACCGCCACGTCCTGCTTCTGGATCTCCAGGTCATCACTGATCTGGTCGACCAGTTCTTTTTTTAACATACTCATAGATTACCAAACCTCAGTTGCATCGCTTCATCATACGATATAAAAAAAGGTTGTTTTGCCGAAGGTATCGCCAAAACAACCTTTTTCTTCTGTGACATTGTCAGAGTATTACTACTCCTCAGTCGGTGTGCCTCCCTCGGCAGCCGCCTTGAGCAGATCGCCGAAGGTGGACGGAGCCGCTTCTGCAACCTCAGCCTCGGCCTTCTTGATTTTCTCCACCGCCTCGGCTTCACCTTCATCCTCAAGTGTTTTCACGGACAGGCCGATCTTTCTGTCTTTTGCGGAAACATTGATGACGATTGCCTTGAGTACATCACCGACCTGGTACATACCCACCGGAGTCTTGACCTTGTCTTTGCTGATTTCAGAGACATGAACCAGACCTTCAATTCCCTCCTCGAGCTTCACGAAAACACCAAAGTCGGTAACATTGGTAATCTCCCCTTCAACAACGGTTCCGGATGGATAGTTGTTATAGGCGGCCTGCCACGGGTCGGGGGTCAGTTGCTTGACGCCAAGAGAGAAACGCTCGTTTTCCTTGTCTATTTTGAGGACAACCGCCTGAATCATCTCGCCTTTGGCATATTTTTCAGACGGATGCTTGATACGCTCGGTCCAGGACAAATCAGAGACATGAATCAAACCGTCGATACCGTCTTCGATACCGATAAAGACACCGAAGTCTGTGATATTCTTAATTTTTCCTTCGATAATGGAGCCAACCGGATAACTCTCGGTAACAAGATCCCAGGGATTTTCCTGAAGCTGTTTCATGCCCAGGGAAATTCGTTTGGTTTCCGGCTCTATGTTGAGAACCATAACCTCGATCTGATCGCCGACTGCGACCATCTTGGAAGGATGCCGTGGTTTTTTCGACCAGGTCATCTCGGAAACGTGGATCAACCCCTCAACACCCTCTTCAAGCTCAACGAAAACACCGTAATCGGTAATGGAAACAACCTTGCCGACCGCTTTTTCACCGACCGGGTAGCGATCCGTGACCGTCGCCCAGGGATCCTCCCTGAGCTGCTTGATACCGAGGGAAACGCGGTCGTTGTCCTTGTCATATTTGAGGACTTTCACCTCGAGTTCCTGGCCGACCTTGTACAGTTTTGCGGGGTGTGAGACACGCCCCCAGCTGAGATCGGTTATATGGCAGAGGCCGTCCATTCCACCCATGTCGATGAACAGGCCGTAATCGGTGATATTGGTGATTGCCCCGCTGATAACCTGACCCTCTTCAAGGCGCGAACGCATCTCTTCACGCAGTTTCTGACGCTCTTCTTCGAGGATCGCCCGGCGGGAAATTACAACATTGTTACGCTTGCGGTTGAATTTGAGAATCTTGAAATCGTACGACTCGCCGATAAGACCGTCAAGGTCCTTGACCGGCCGCAGGTCGATCTGCGAGTAGGGCAGAAACGCGGGAACACCGATATCAACGGACATACCGCCCTTGACCCGGCTCTCTATTTTACCCTGAATAGTGCCGTCTGCTTCCTGGATCTTGGCAATATCTTCCCAGACCTTGATAGCAATAGCCTTTTCACGTGACAGAAGAAGTCCACCTTCATCTTTACGACGTTCAACGAACACTTCAACAGTGTCACCGACCTGGATGCCTTCAATACCGTCCAGCCGGAATTCGGATTTGGGGATATAGCTCTCGGCCTTGTCCCCGACATCGACGAGGTAATAATCATCTTCAACGCCGATAATCGTGCCGCCGGCGACATTACCAACCTCAACAACCCTGTTGTTTTCTTCCATCTCAAAGAGATCGGCAAAACTCATCTCTTGATCGCTTTCTTCCTGGTTTAATTGATTACGTTCTTCTGTCATGGATTTACTCATCGTGCAGAACGACCTGCACAGTTTAACATTGATCTTTACCTGCCGTGTGGGCAGGCCCCAAAAAAATAAGAAGGGCCGCATTTCTTCAGCAGAAAGCAACCCTGACAACTAGAAACCCGTTTTATACCACGAAAACCATGGCTGCTCAAGCATTTATTGCGGTAGAACTCAATTTTTCTCGCCGCCTTCCACGCTCATCCGGAACATTAAACAGCGCTTTTTGGTCTCTTTCCGGCTGAGCTGAAATCTCTCTGCTTTTCAGCTTTCCGGACCGGTTTCAACCGGCAGCCGTGCCCGTCTCCAAGCTTCTATGCCGCCATCGAGATTGTACACTTCATGATACCCCATGGCAAGCAGCGCTCTGCCAACCACATAGCTTCTACCGCCGACAGCACAGACAACAAGAACCGGCTGCTCCCGGGGCGCCGCCAGCCGCCCCCTCATCACCTCGCCGATTGGAATAAACAGCGAGTCGGAAAGCCGTACCTGCCGCCGCTCCTGAGGCGTCCTGACATCAATCACCAGCAGGTCTTTTCTGCGAGCCATCAGCTCCTGGGCCTCAGCTCCGGAGACCGACCTGAAAAGGCTTTGAACCGGAAGCGCTTCTGCGTCGGTAACACCAGCCGGCGGCGGCGAAACCGGGGGCTGCCGGTCTTCCTCGGCAGAGCAACCGGTAAATATGATGGCCGACATGACACAGCCGATAAGTATGGCGCAATAAAACGGCAGGGCCGCCCGTTCTGCTTTCATATCAAAAAATCACCCGGAACGTAATGGTTTGTTGTGAGAGAGGCAGACTATAAGCACGCTTGTTGCGAATGCGAATGGTTGTAAACTCTGTCATGTTCATTACCGTCTCTTCCTCGATGGATTTCGCCTCCGGCCGGAATATTTTCTCTTTCCGCCCCTGGCAGCGATCGGCGCCGGCTCCGGAGGCTCGACCAGCAAATCATCTTCAGGGATGACACATTCCAGTTTACGATTGATAAACTCTTCGATCGCCGGCAGGTAGAATGAGCCGGTTTCACAGGCAAAACTGATGGCAATGCCGTCCGCACCTGCCCTGCCTGTCCTACCGATCCGGTGAACATAATCCTCCGGCTCATACGGCAGCGTATAGTTCACCACATATTTGATGTCATCGATGTGAATCCCCCTGCCGGCGACATCAGTCGCCACCAGCAGCAGGTTTTTCCCGGAACGAAAGGACTCCAACCGCTTCGTCCGCTTGTATTGTTGAACGTCGCCGGTAAGCAGTTGACAGCTCACCCCATGGGCCTGGAGCCTGGCAACCAGATCGGCCGCTTCGCTTTTCATGTTGGCAAAGACAAGAATACGCCCGCCGTCGGTTTTCGTCGCCAGGTTGTAAAGCAGAATGAATTTCTCTTTTTCTGTTGTCAGGTAGACCCGCTGGTCAATCCGTTCAACATCTATCGTCTCCTCGCCTGCTTCAATCGAAACCGGAGCTCTGCACCACTGCGAAGCAAGCCGCCTGACATCATCGGTAATTGTTGCCGAAAAAAGCAGGGTCTGCCGCTGTTCCCTGGGCGGCAGATGACCCAGGATCCTTCTGACATCAGGAATGAAGCCCATGTCAAGCATACGGTCAGCCTCATCGATTACCAGGGTTGTGCAGCTGTCAAAAAAAATGATCCGCTTGCGGATAAAATCCAGCAGGCGTCCCGGTGTTGCCACGATAATATCGCAGCGCTGTCCGCTGACCATCTCCTGCTGCTTCCGGTATTCCGCGCCACCATAGACGGCACAGATGTTGAGGGGGGTAAAAGAGCCCAGTTTTTTTCCATCTTTGGCAATCTGGATCACCAGTTCTCTGGTGGGGGCAATAATCAGTGCCCGGGGGTGTCCTTTTGGTGGCCAGGTGTTCTGATCGTTGAGCAATCTGCAGTAAAGCCCGACCAGAAAGACTGCCGTCTTCCCGGTACCTGTCTGGGCCCGGGCAACAAGGTCCTGCGAGTTAAGGACGACCGGCAGCGCTTTTTCCTGGATTGGTGTACAGTATTGGAATTTCTGGGAGGCAACCCCCCGCATCACACGCAGGTCAATTTCAAAATCATGAAACCTGCTGCACCCCGGCACCGGCACGACTTGAAAATCGGCCAGACTCCAGCCCTTTTTTTTCTTCTTCTCTACCGGCTTTTCCCCTGAGTGCTCTCCTGTCCCCGGAGACCGTTCAACGTTCTCGATCGGTTCAGCCACCAAAGGCGCTCCCTGCTCCTGCTGAAGACGTTCGTCATCACGTACAGCCGTCACTTCTTTTTTTCGTGAAAAAGGAAGCATGCGTCGACAGACCGCTTTTCCCGAACGGGTCAGCCTGTTAAAATGGCTGACAGCGCTTCCCGCCAGCCGTTTTATTCGATATGTCATCTGAACTGGTGTCCTGATAAAAGTGTTCGTGCTCTATCTGAAGAAAAAACAAGATTACTGCTCTGGAAAAGAAAATAGGCATGCGGCTCCGCCCGCCCGGCTCTTTACCGTCTGTTGTTCATCTACGGTACACCTCGAGCCTGAGCAGAGCAAAAAAATGAAGCGTCCTTTTTATCGACCCTGGACCTTGAGTTCTTCCATAAAGGGGCCGAACAGCTCTTCATATTCGGGGATGGCTTTGCGCAGTATAACACCGAAGTGGTCTGTGTCTTTCTCGTTTACCACAAGGTTGGCCGAATGTGCAAGTGCCTGCAGATTATAAAATGTATTGAACTGGGGTCCAAGCAGGACATAAAAGATATAGCGCCGTCGTGACATGCTCATCGAGCTCAGCAGTTCATGGAAACTGTTCTCTTCCAGATCCTTGCCGTCAAACGAAGCCTGCATGACAATGGATGAATAGTCAAAAAACTGCATTTTCTCAATAGCATCGACGAGGTTGTCAACCGTTTCAGCCCGATACCCAAGACCGGTCAAGGCGCCGACGACCTGCTCTTGTATTTTTTCGTCCTGAACCAGAACCATGGCCTGCGGGATATCTGAAACGACCGACTCCTCTTCATAGTCACCGTCGGCAAGCCAGCTTGTATCGGGCGGTTCCGGCGGCTTCACCTGAGCGGTTCCAGTCCCCGCCAAGATCTCCCGCCCCAGGGCTATCTGCTCGCCGCACTGACTGCACTTCAGCCGTACTTTCTGCCCAGGAGAAAGCTTTCTGATGTTTGCTTCAATCTTTGCATTTGCCTTATGGACTTTTCCACATGCGTCACAGGTTATGTTCATCATTGTCACGTCAGTTCCAGTTAACCGTTGATACTACGTTTACCGTTGTTCCGTTTCGCTGGAGGCGGAGCGACTGCCCGGGGTTCAGTAGCCGAGCTGATCCGCCTCTTCTTCTTCCATGGCAAGCCCGGTAAGCGATGTCGTCGCTTCACCCCGTGCCGCTTTGATCCTGTCAAGCCCGCGATTTACCTCGTTACGGTGTGAGCAGTAGGTAACCGCCGTCTCTTCGGTAATCAGCCCGTCAGAGAAGAGTTCCAGGATATGCTGATCAAATGTCCTCATCTCAAGGGACGACCCCGCCTTGACAACATTGTAATAGGTTTTCTCCTCCGTCTCCCCGTTCATGATCAGGTCTTTTACCCGCAGACTGGTCCGCAGGATTTCCATGGCCGCCACCCTGCCCCCGCCGATTCTGGGCAGCAGTCGCTGACTGACAACCCACCTGATGGTGTCGACCAGCCGATGCCTGATCTGGGGTTGCTCCTCCTGCTCAAACATGCCGAGAACACGGTTCATGGTCTGCCCGGCGTCGATGGTATGCAGGGTCGACAGGACCAGGTGCCCGGTCTCTGCTGCTGTAAGACCGATCTCCATGGTTTCACGATCCCGCATCTCACCGACCAGAATTACCTTCGGAGCCTGGCGCAGGGCTGCCCTCATGCCGGTTGCAAATGAGCTGAAATCGTTCCCCAGTTCACGCTGGTTAAACGTCGCCTTATGGTGACTGTGGACATATTCAATGGGGTCTTCCAGGGTAACGATATGAACGGAACGCTCCTGGTTGATCCTGTTGAGCAGTGCTGCAAGCGATGTTGTCTTACCGGTACCGGTGGCGCCGGTAAAAAGAACGAGGCCGTTCAGTTCCCTGGCCATCATCCCGAAGGCCCGCGGAAAATTCATCCCCTCAATACTCGGTACCTTTGTTTCAAGCTTACGGAGCACGGTCGTCAGGTAGCCTTTCTGGGTAAAAATGTTTACCCTGAAACGAGCCAGGGAGCCGAGTGCATATGACAGGTCGCAGGAACCGTTGGTAACGAGATCGTTGAGCAGCCGTTTGTTGTTACCGATGAGATTGAGGGCAAAGGTCTCTGACTGAAACGGCGTCAGGTGCCTGATCGGGGGCTCCACCTCGACCGGCACGAGGACTCCTGAGGACTCCACCTGCAGGGTCTTGCCGACGGTAATGTTGAGGTCGGAAACATTGGGATTGGATTCCAGCATGACGGTTATCCAGTAGTCAATTTCCGTCTTTTTCATGATGATCTCCTAAAAAATTGTGCAATAACGATTATTTTCATTTTATATTGCTATAAAAGAAATACAAAGTACAATTTTTTTTAATTCGATAATGATGAATCCGTAAAAAGTCGAAAGCAACCATTGGATGGCTAAGCACAAACGTTTGATGTACGAGGCGTGGTGGTGTCGGCCAAGCGGAGACGTACATATGGTACGTAAAGCAGTGGTCGTACCCGCCACAACGAAGTAGGTCGAACTTTTTGCGACGCCATCAATATTCATTTCAATAAAAGGTGATGACTCATGGCAATTTCACTCCGCAGTAACACGACAACCCAGGGACGGCGCATGGCAGGGGCCCGAAGCCTCTGGCGGGCAAACGGCATGACCGACGAACAGATCGGCAGACCGGTTATCGGTATCGTCAACTCGTTTACCCAGTTTGTACCCGGGCACGTCCACCTGCACGAGATCGGCCAGCACATGAAAAAAATCATCGCCGGCCAGGGCTGCTTTGCAGCCGAATTCGACACCATCGCCATTGACGACGGGATTGCCATGGGTCATGACGGCATGCTCTACTCGCTGCCCTCCCGAGATCTTATTGCCGACTCCATTGAGTACATGTGCAATGCCCATACGGTTGATGCAATCATCTGTATATCAAATTGCGACAAGATAACCCCCGGTATGCTGATGGCTGCAATGCGGCTCAACATTCCGGCTATTTTCGTCTCCGGTGGCCCAATGGAGGCGGGAATTGACGGGGATAAGCGCTATGACCTCATTGATGCAATGATCATGGCTGCCGACCAGAGTCTCGACGACGAACTCATCGACCGGGTCGAACGCTGTGCCTGTCCGACCTGCGGCTGCTGTTCAGGAATGTTCACGGCCAATTCGATGAACTGCCTGAACGAAGCGCTCGGCCTGGCGCTTCCGGGCAACGGTACCGTGGTGGCAACTCATGCGAACCGGACGAAACTGTTTGAAGAAGCAGCACGGCGTATCGTTGAAATGGCCGAGACCTATTACACAAAAGGTGATGACTCGGTTCTGCCCCGCTCTGTCGGGACCAAGGCAGCATTCATGAACGCCATGGCCCTCGATATCGCCATGGGGGGTTCAACCAACACTGTATTGCACCTGCTTGCCATAGCCCACGAAGCAGAGGTCGATTTCACCATGAAGGACATCGATGCGTTGTCAAGAAAAATACCGAATCTCTGCAAGGTGTCGCCATCTTCCTCTTACCATGTTGAGGATGTCAACCGCGCGGGCGGCATCCTGGGCATCATGGCAGAACTTGATCGTGCCGGGTTGCTCGACACCTCGGTGAACCGGCTGGAAAGTCCGAACCTTGCAAAAACCCTGAAAGAATACGACATTGCCGGCGGTTCGCCATCCGCTGCAGCGCTGGCGCTGTACTCTAGCGCCCCCGGGGCATCGGGCAGAAACCTCACCATGGGCTCCCAGTCCGCCACCTATGAAGCGCTTGACCTGGATCGCAGCAGCGGCTGCATCCGCGACCTGGCGCACTGCTACAGCAAAGACGGCGGATTGTCGGTTCTTTACGGTAACATAGCGGCCGACGGCTGCATCGTCAAAACAGCCGGAGTTGATGAGTCAATCCTCGTTTTCTCAGGTACCGCCAGGGTCTGTTCTTCTCAGGAAGATGCCTGCGAGATGATACTGGGCGGAAAAATCAGCGCAGGTGATGTCGTCGTCATCCGCTATGAAGGACCGAAGGGCGGACCCGGCATGCAGGAAATGCTCTACCCGACCTCCTACATCAAATCAATCCACCTCGGTAAAGAATGTGCCCTGATAACCGATGGCCGCTTTTCAGGCGGCACATCAGGTCTTTCAATCGGACATATTTCTCCTGAAGCCGCTGCCGGTGGAGCAATCGCGCTCATCGAGGAAGGTGACCGGATCGATATCAATATCCCGGATAGAACAATTAATGTCGCCGTCACTGATGACGAACTTGCACAAAGAAGAAAAAAAGAGGAAGCCAGGGGCAAAGCGGCATTTACCCCGCCTCCGCGACCGCGTGCGGTTTCCAAGGCGCTGAAAGCCTATGGTCACCTTGCCTCGTCGGCAGACAAAGGGGCCGTCAGGGTGGTGCCTGAATAACCTCTGAATCCGGGCCCTTGAGATAACTGCCAGGTCCCGGATTCTTGAATGACCTTGCAATCATCCGTATTTATTGATTTTTCTGCTTCATCTGCGGCTGACAAAAAACCTTGCTTTTCAAGGTGCAGGCATTACGGTTAAGCCGTCAGGAACAGGTATTACTCTCATGTAGCTTTTCACTTGCTCAGCCGCATGAAATTATCTATTCTATCTATTTGTCAGGTGTCACGACCAAACAGCCAACTACCCGAATAGAGAATGCCATTGAAACCCACCGACATCAAGAACCCGGACTATTTTCATAAAGTGATCGACTGCCAGTATGCCTGCCCGGCACACACCCCGGTTCCCGAGTACATACGGATGATCCTGCATAAAGAGTTCACCAAAGCCTACATGATAAACTGGGAATCAAATGTCTTTCCCGGGATTCTGGGAAGGGTCTGCGACCGTCCCTGTGAGCCAGCCTGCAGGCGTGACAGGGTTGAAGATGAGCCGGTTGCCATCTGCAGGCTCAAACGGGTGGCAGCAGACAACAGAGAAGATGTCCTGCCGCTGCTCTCCAAAGCTCCCAGTGAGAAAAACGGGAAACGGGTAGCCCTCATCGGCGGTGGCCCGGCCTCTTTAACCGTGGCACGTGATCTGGCCCGCCTCGGCTATGAGCTCGACCTCTACGACGACCAGCGCCAGGCGGGCGGCTTCATGAGAAGCCAGGTTCCCTCGTTTCGTCTGCCTGAAGAAATACTCAACCAGGAAGTGGACTATATCCTGGATATGGGAATTACAGCCCACCTCAACACCTATATTTCCAGCCTCAAGGAAATCCTCGACAAATCCTACGATGCGGTTTTTATCGGCTGCGGCGCCCCCCGGGGCCGCGATCTGCCGGATCTGCCCGGAAGAAAGGAAGCCGATGCGTCTATCCACATCGGCATTGACTGGCTTGCCGGTGTCGTGTTCGGTCACGTGGAGAAGACCGGGAAACGGGTACTCGTCCTGGGCGGCGGCAACACGGCCATGGACTGCTGCAGGACTGCCCGAAGGCTCGGCGGGGAGCGTGTTTCAGTCATTGTCAGAAGTCCGCAGGCGGAAATGAAGGCATCCGATTGGGAGATTGAAGATGCTATCAAGGAAGACATCCCGATCATCGACAACCATGTTCCGGTCGAATTTGTCCACGAGAACGGCAGGTTGAAAGGGATGCGCTTTGAGAAAGTGACTCCGCACTATGATGACAAGGGCGGGAGAAAACTCGTGCCCACCGGTGAAGAGCCGGTCTTTTTTGCCTGCGATGAAGTACTTCTGGCAATCGGCCAGCAGAACGCCTTTCCGTGGATCGAAGATGACAGCGGCATCATCTTCACCGACCGGGGGCTGCCGGAACTTGACCCGGTGACACTGCAGTCCTCACTCCCCTCAGTTTTTTTCGGCGGTGATGCCGCATTTGGTCCCGGTAATATTATTATCGCCGTGGCCCACGGCCACGAGGCGGCCATTTCCATCGACCTTTTCTGCCGGGGCGAGGACCTCCACCGCCGTCCGCAGCCTGATGTCAGCCTTGCCGGTCAGAAACTGGGCTTTCATGACTGGATTTATGATGCAGATATTACCGAAGATGAGCGGCAGATCGTGCCAACTGTTGACAAGGCAAAATCTTTGAAAGACCGCCTCATAGAAGTAGAGCTCGGTTTTGCCGTGAAAACCGGTAAAACCGAGGCAAAGCGCTGTCTCAACTGTGATGTGCAGACGGTTTTCGATGCCGCCCTCTGCATCGAGTGCGATGCCTGTGTCGATGTCTGCCCGACCAGCTGCATTACCTTTATCGAAAACGCTGACGAAGATGAGCTCAGGGAACAACTGCTGGTTCCCGCGCGCAATAAAACCCAGGCACTCTATATCTCCGAGGAGCTGCCGTCGGGCAGGATCATGGCCAAGGACGAGAACGTTTGCCTGCATTGCGGCATGTGCGCGGAACGCTGTCCGACCGCGGCATGGGACATGCTGAAATTTCTCTACAAATCTGCGGTGGCTGGAGACAAATGATGAGAATTGAACGCGTAAACGATTTCGTCGTGCGCTTTGCCAACGTCAACGGTTCCGGCTCGGCCAGTGCCAACAATCTCTTTGCCAAGGTCGTCTACCGCCTTGGCGTGCCGGTAAGCCCGAAGAATATTTTCCCGTCCAACATCCAGGGATTGCCGACCTGGTACGAGGTGAGAATAAGCGAAAAAGGTTATCTGGGAAGGCGGGGCGGGGTCGATTTCATCGTCGCCGTTAATGGCCAGACCATGAAGCAGGACTACCAGATGTTGGCAGCAGGCGGCTATTTTATCCATGATTCAACCAGGCCGCTGCCCGAAGACTATCAACGGGATGATATCACCGTCATCGGCATCCCCATGACCCAGCTCTGCAACGACGAGTTCGATGATCCGCGGCTCAGACAGCTGCTGAAAAACATCATCTACATCGGGGGCCTTGCCTTCCTGCTCGACATTGGCCTGGAGCCGGTTGTCGAGTCAATTCAGAAACAGTTCAGTAAAAAACCAAAGCTTGCAGAACCGAACATCAAAGCACTGGAGCTCGGCTTTGGCTATGCAGAAAAACATCACCATGACGCCTGCGGCCTGTCAATCCGTCCCTCCGACGCGGTTGGCAAGCGTATCCTTATCGATGGGAACAGCGCCGCCGCTCTGGGTGCGCTCTATGCCGGTGCCACAGTAGCCGGCTGGTACCCGATAACCCCATCTACCTCCGTGGTGGAAGCCTTTGAACGATTTGCCGCCCGTTACCGGGTCGACCCCGAGACAGGCAAAAAGAACTATGCGGTAATCCAGTCTGAAGATGAGTTGGCGGCAATCGGTATTGCCATCGGCGGCGGCTGGAACGGGGCCCGCTCGTTCACGGCCACCTCAGGTCCGGGCGTGTCACTGATGAATGAGTTTCTCGGACTTGCTTATTTTGCCGAAATCCCGGTAGTGCTCATCGATGTTCAGCGCAGCGGGCCAAGCACCGGCATGCCGACCAGGACGCAGCAGTCAGATCTGCTGTCCTGCGCCTATCTCTCCCATGGTGATACCAGGAACGTGCTGCTGATACCAAGTGACCCCTACGAGTGCTTCCAGATGACCGCAGATGCCTTTGATCTTGCCGACCGCCTGCAGACGCCGGTAATCGTGCTCAGTGATCTTGATATCGGCATGAACGATCACCTCTGCCAGCCATTTGACTGGGACGACAATCGCGTCTACGACCGGGGCAAGGTCCTGAGCGCTGCCGAACTCGACAGGCTCAGCGACAGCTGGGGCCGCTACCTGGATATTGACAAAGACGGTATCTGTTACCGCACCCTGCCCGGCACCCATCCGGAGAAAGGAGCCTACGTGACCCGCGGCACCTCCCATAACGAATTTGCCGCCTACACCGAAGAAAGCGCAGCCTATGAGCGCGGCATGAAACGGCTCCTGGGTAAATGGGAGACGGCCCGCCACCTGGTGCCGGCTCCGGAAATAATTATCAAGGATGAAAAGGCACCGCTCGGGGCCCTGTTTTTCGGTTCATCAACCTATGCCGCCCACGAAGCGCTCGAGCGACTCGAAGAAAACGGGCTGGTAATCAACAGTCTCAGGATCCGTTCATTCCCGTTCCAGAAAGAAGTGTTCGAGTTCATCGATCACCATGAGATCGTCTTCGCAATTGAACAGAACCGCGATTCCCAGATGAAGATACTGCTCGCCGGGGAATGTCAGGTTTCCCCGGGAAAACTGGTATCGGTTACCCATTTCAACGGGCTGCCGATTACCGCGACAACGATCATAAACCAGATTCACACGACACTGCTTGCTCGCGGTCAGACAAAGCTGAAGATGAATGTCGTTTAGGGGGAGGGCAGCGCATGAGTTACAAAAAACCCGGATTCAGGCACCCGGAAGCCCGGAAGAACAAGCTCGGCTATACCCGCAAAGATTACGAGGGTGCGATTTCCACCCTGTGCGCCGGCTGCGGTCATGATTCGATCAGCAGCGCAATTGTCACCGCCTTCTTTGAAATGGCCATTGAACCGCACCGTGTCGCCAAGCTCTCCGGTATCGGCTGCTCCTCGAAGACGCCGGCATATTTTCTCGGCCGCTCACACGGCTTTAATTCCGTACACGGACGCATGCCGTCGGTGGCAACCGGTGCCAACATGGCCAACCGGGAGCTCGTCTACCTCGGGGTCTCCGGCGACGGCGACACCGCCTCTATAGGCATGGGCCAGTTTACTCACGTGGTCAGGCGCAACCTCAACATGATCTACGTGGTGATGAACAACGGCTGCTACGGCCTTACCAAAGGTCAGGACTCGGCTACCGCAGACAAAGGCTCCAAGAGTAAAAAGGGGGCACCGGTTTCGCTGGAATCAATCGACCTCTGTGAAATAGCAATCCAGCTCGGGGCAGGTTTTGTCGCCCGCGGCTTCTCCGGGGACAAGAAACAACTGGTACCGATGCTCAAGGCTGCCATCGCCCACAAGGGGCTGGCCTTTGTCGACGTGATCTCACCGTGCGTGACCTTTAACAACGTACCCACCTCGACAAAAAGTTACAGCTGGGTCCGTGATCACATGGAGGCCACCAGGTCTTTTGACTTTATCCCGCTGATGCAGGAAATCACCGCCGAGTATCCGCACGGAACCGCAACTCCGGTGTCGCTGCACGACGGCTCAATCATCAACCTCTACAAGCGGGAAGATAAGGAAATTATAACCAGCAGACGTGAAGCGATCGCCGAACTGGAAAAAACCAAGGAAGACCAGCAGATTCTCACCGGCATCCTCTATCTTGATCCGGACAGCAGGGATACCCACGAAATCCTGGAAACCACGGAAACACCGCTTAACACCCTCGGCGAGAAAGAACTCTGTCCGGGAAACAAAATACTGCAGGGCTTCAACGAAAGCCTGCGCTGACGGCCCGCGCCCGTCTCAACCACCCGTTTTATCATGTCTTCTGCTGCTCTTGCGTGGACAGGAAAAACATAATCATAGAGAAAATCAATGGAAAACGTTACTATCTGCTCACGCTAAACCCACAGAAGCAAGCACTCCGCCTGTTAACCAGAAAAACCATCTAATCTGCTCGTGAACATATCCCGGCTGCTCATCATCACGCTCCTCAGCACTGCCCTGTTCCTCTCTGCACACCCGGTTACCGCCAGCCTGACAAATACGCCTGTGGCAATGACGCTGGCCTGCTTCCGCCAGGTACCATGCCTTGAAGAGGAACAGTATGATTATTATAAAGATATCATCCGGGCACTCTCCTATACCAGGATGAGAGCGTTCAGGGCCTTCTGCCTGCTGCCGACAATCACTGCTGATGAGGCTGTCAGGGCACTGCAGAAACTGGTTTTCCACCCGCTGGGTTTTGCTCAGGTTGAAATCCTGGAAACGTTTTTTGAAATTGAAACGGCAACATTTTCCCAGGGCTGGAGCGTTCTGGAAAAAACGGCAGAACTGAGCTTCACCGCCGGCCGGGCCGCGGCCGAAATGAAGCGACTTCCAGGACTTGACCCCGAAGCCTTTATTTTCGTTCTCGACACCCTTAACACACTTGATGACAGCGGCTGCTGGGCTGCCAGGGCCCTGCTCAAGACAGAGGCTGTCAGTGGCTCTGATATTGTCCGCGGGCTGAGAATCATAAGCGGGATGAACGGTCGGCAGCTCCTGGCGGCGGAAAAATTATCCACACTGTTCAACAAAGAACCGCAACAGATACCCGAACTGCTCGGGTTGCTGCAGCACTTGTCCGAAACCGATGCGAACACTGTCGCAGCACTGTTCTCCCTGGAGCAGGTCACCCCCGAGGTCGGCAGCTCCTGGCTGCAGGATTATTTTACCCGGCAGCCGGACGATCGGGACCGGCAGTTTTTTGAACTTTCAGACAAGCAGAAGTCTCTGCTTCTTTCCGCATATTCAGTCGGTTCGGATTACCTGATCTGGAAACTCAACAATCTGCACAGCGTCACAGACGATTATGGCTCTGAGATCGGCACCGGCACGCTGGCCGCCGGCAGTGATGAACAAATTCTAGAAATTTTTGAAAAACTGCACCCTTCAGCTCGACAGCGCTACGAAGCAGCGCTGCACACGGCGTTGAGCACCCGGCAACGTTACGAGGCGGTCTCCATCCTCAAGGATGCCACCGCCCAGGCCCGACGATCAACGGCACGTGATCTCACCACCGCAACGATTTACATCCTGCTCTCTCACGGCAGTGAACTCTATGACTCATCGTTTCGTGATATCCTGGTACCGGTCCTGTTCGAGCGGATCGAACGGATGTATGGTGGTAACCTGCTGTTTTTTTTCATGCAGACAGACCCTGAAAACGGCTATATTTCCGATTTTATCGTCAGCTGCGCGCAGAAAGGCAAACTGACTACATTTTTCCCGACCGATCCGGATGAGCAGCGCAACATTCTGGATCTGGTCGCCAGCTCCGCATTTCGCGATGAACAGAGCCTGATTCTATTTTCCGCCACATTCAGCACCCTGCTCGAGAAAATTGAACCGGACGTACGCACCTACCTGATCGAAAAGATCATCTCAACCATCCAGCAGCCGGATTCCACCTTTGCCCTTCAGCTCCGGGTTATCCTGCAATACTACCGGCTCGAACACCCGGATCTGCTCTCCACAGGTGACCTCGAGAACATCACAGATGTCATCGACCGTTATGGCGAAATTGACTTATCACCCTTTGTTACCACCGATTTCTCCAGATGGAAAGCGGACCGCAGGCTCGCCAGCCTGTCGATTTTCCAGCACGACGATGACGGCAATGTCTCCTACCGCTCAAACAGCCGCAACCTGATCATGAATGGGTATACCCCCAGGCTCTCACGCCTGCTCACCCTGCTGCCCGACGATGACCCTCACCAGCTCAAGGCCAGGAGGCTGATCGAGGGGGCAGGGCAAAACCCGGGTGCTGTCATCAGCGAGCTCTTCGCCCTCTCGACCAGGGCACCGGTAATTGTCGAATGGTACAAGGTGGTCAATGACATTGAATTATCCCATGCTGTTGCCGTATACCAGAACGATACCAGCCAGCAGCAATTGCTCAGACTGTTCCTTGAGGCGAGAATGGAAATGTTTGCCCAGCGTGGACACAGCTACTGGAGAGGTGAACAGCTCATCGAACCGATGAAGAAGATCATCGAAACAGGGGCCGTGTCGAGCGACTCGATTTCAGCGGTTAACCGTTTCCTCAGCATCGGCTCCTGCGGCGGCCTGAGAATTTACACCCAGCTGAACAGACTGTTCAACAATTCCATCGACATCCTGGCCACCATCGGCACCGGCAAGGCCGTGGTCAATGATCCCTACAACCGGAAGCTTTTTGAAATCATAGCAACAACCCCCGACAACGTCGGCTGGAAAGAGATCAACCGCCGGGCAGCCTCTATTTTTGCAGAAGGCCGCGGGGCAGATTACCTGCAGCCCGGATCGCTGCCGGCAATTCTGCACAAAATGATGGACACACGGAACACGAACTGATGCCGATTCACAAGCGAACTGAAATAAACAAGCTGTTAAAGGACATCGAGGAAGGGCGGCGCCGACAGCTCTATCTCTGCTTTGGCGAACGCTACCTCTGCCGGCAGACAGCCGAGCTGATCGAGCAGGCGCTCATGGGAGCGGGCGGTGGCGCTGTCCACAGTATTGACGGGAGCACTGAAGAGAATAACAAAATTCTTTCCCGCGTACTCAGTTTCAGCCTGCTTCCGGGTGTTCAGGTGTATCGCGTCAATGACTCGAACCTTTTTCTCAGCAAGAATATCGGCTCCCAGATCTGGGAAAAAGCGCTCCAGGCACATCAGCAGGGCAATTCCAAACGTGCTGTTCGCCACCTCTTCAACCTTCTCAATGCGGCAGGAATCACAGCGGGGGGAGCAACTGTTTTTTCGGATATCTCAGGGGATCAGTGGCAGAAACTGTTCGGTTTCGAATATCCCGGCACCACCATTACCTGGGCCGACACCCTGGTTGCCGACAATGCCATGCAGCCGCTATCCTCCTCCGGCACAGCCGCTGATCGTTTTTTATCGGCGATTGAAAACGGCTTTCCGGCTCATAACGTGTTACTGCTCACCACCGAAAACATCGACAAGCGCAAAAAGCTCTACACGGCTATAAAACAGTACGGTGAAATCATTGATTGCTCCGTTGCTTCCGGCTCCTCCCGCCAGGCCGTCAACCGGCAGAAAGACGTGGTTCAGGAAATGGTCGCCGCGACCCTGGCGCAATTCAACAAGACCATCGAACCTCGAGCGCTCGAGCTTCTTTTTGAGCGTGTCGGTTTTCATCCCGTGGCCGTGGTCATGGAAGTTGAAAAACTTGCCCTGTTCAGTGATGAGCGAAAGAAAATTTCGCGCGCCGATATCGAACTGATGGTTGCTCGAACCAGGGAAGACGCAATTTTTCAACTGACCGAGGCGCTCGGCAACAAAGACCGGGCGGCAAGCCTGTCCATCTTCAGCAACCTCAAAGAAGACGGCCTCCACAGCCTCGCTGTACTTGCCTCGATCCGCAATTACTTCAGGAAACTGCTCATCTTCCGCTCCCTCATGCTGAGCCCGGAGCCACCCTGGACAAGAAACATGAATGCGGGCAGTTTCCAGAACCACTACCTGCCGGCGCTCAAGGAACAGGGAGTATGGGGAGATCTTCTCGGAGGGCACCCCTATGCGCTTTTCATGAGCTTCAGCAAAGCTTCTGAATTTTCGATCGCGGTTTTGAAAAAAGCACTGTCCCTCGTTCTCGATGCGGAGTATCGTTTAAAAGGTTCTCCAATACCGCCTGCTATTGTCCTGGAAACATTATTGCTGTCGCTTATCACACTGCTGGACAGTGGACAAAAGCAGAAGCAAAGCCCAAATTAGGACATTGAATGATTGAAAACCAGGTGATCAGGATTATAATTTAGTCAATATAGCATTGCAGGTCCTGAAGATTAACCACGTAAGCACAAAATATTATAACAGGAATGGCAGAAAAAAAAGGTGATCTGCAGGGATCGGTTTTAACAGAAGAAGTGATAGAAACGCGAGAACCTCCGTTATTCAAGGTTCTGCTCCACAATGATGATTACACGACGATGGAGTTTGTTGTTTCGATACTGGTGAACATTTTTCAGAAATCCGGACATGAGGCAACCACGATCATGCTGAATGTGCATAACGAAGGCGTCGGTATCGCAGGGGTCTTTACCCGTGAAATCTGCGAGACCAAGATTGCCGTTGTTCATGAACTTGCCAAGAAAAATGGATTCCCGTTGCGCTGCACGATGGAAAAAGAGTAACACAATCATATGAGTGATATACATGCTGAGTAAAACACTAGAGGCCGCACTGATAAAGGCAATCAGGGAAGCGAAGACCTACAACCATGAATTTGTCACCGTTGAGCACATGCTCTACGGGCTCCTTCATGATGAACTGACCGCCTACATTATCAGCGAATGCGGCGGGTCTGTCGAGACCCTGAAGCATAAACTTGAGGCCTTTTTTGCCGCTGAGATCCCGACCATATCGAGCGCCACAGGTGGTGACCCGACCCAGACAATTGCCTTTAACCGTGTCCTGCAACGGGCGGTTGCCCACGTCCAGAGCTGCGGTAAAAAAGAGGTGGATTCAGGAGACGTACTGGTCGCTATATTCTCCGAAGCAGAGTCCCATGCGGTCTATTTTCTCAGCTCGATCGGCGTCGGCCGGATGGCGGTGGTGCATTTTGTTTCCCACGAGCTGCCGGAAGGATTGCAGCAGGCACCGCTTCCCAAAATGCCTCACGGCACGGATAACCAGGAAGCAGGCCCGCAGAAAGAAAAGGACGACAAGGCGCTTGCCGACTTTACCGTCAACTATGCAAAGCTCGCTGCCGAGGGCAGGATTGATCCGCTGATCGGCAGGAATGATGAAATCAACCGCATGATGCAGGTACTCTGCCGCCGGAAGAAAAACAACCCGCTGCTGGTCGGCGAACCGGGGGTCGGCAAAACGGCGATGGCGGAGGGACTGGCCCTGCGTATTCATGAAGACCGCCTGGCACGCGATGAGGGCAAAAAGAGCATTATTCCGGAACTGCTGCAGGACGTGGAAATTTACCTGCTCGACATGGGTACGCTGGTTGCCGGCACCAAATACCGCGGCGATTTCGAGAAACGACTCAAAAACGTTGTTGCCGCAATTGAGAAAAAAGACAATGCGATTCTCTTTATCGATGAAATGCACACACTCGTCGGGGCAGGAGCAACCAGCGGCGGTTCAATGGATGCCTCCAACCTGCTCAAACCGGCACTGCAATCCGGCATCCTGCGCTGCATCGGCTCCACCACATACGAGGAATACAAGAACCAGATAGAAAAGGACCGGGCACTTTCCAGGAGATTTCAGAAAATCGATATCGAGGAGCCGAGCGTCGAAGATACCTTCCATATTCTCAAGGGGCTGCAGACACGCTACGAAGAGCATCATCAAATCCGCTATTCCAAAACTGCCGTCCGGGCCACCGCCGAACTTGCCGACCGCTATATCAACGAGCGTTTCCTGCCGGACAAAGCAATCGATGTGATGGATGAAGTGGGCTCCCTGTTCAGGCTCGAAGGCAGAAAAAACATGACGGTTAAGGTTTCCGATATCGAAAAAATCGTCTCACGGATCGCCCGGATTCCCGCACGCACGCGAAAAGCCTCCGAGCGGGATTCGCTGAAAAAACTCAAAGAACAGCTGCAGAGTGTTATCTTTGGTCAGGACAGTGCAATCGAGGCTGTCGTCCAGGCCGTCAAGCGATCCTGCGCGGGACTGGGGAACCCCGATTCACCCACCGGCAGTTTCCTGTTTGCAGGCCCCACGGGTGTCGGCAAAACAGAAGTTGCCCGGCAGCTGGCCAAAGCCCTTGCCGTGCACTTCGAGCGATTTGACATGAGTGAGTACATGGAAAAGCACGCCGTCGCCAGACTCATCGGAGCACCTCCCGGCTATGTCGGGTTCGACCAGGGCGGGCTGCTGACCGAGGCCATCCGCAAACATCCCTATTCGGTTCTGCTGCTCGATGAGATAGAAAAGGCGCACATGGATATCTATTCAATCCTGCTGCAGGTGATGGATCATTCAACGCTGACCGACAACTCGGGCCGCAAAGCCGATTTTCGCAATGTCATCATCATCATGACAACCAATGCCGGAGCTCGTGAAATGGCGGCCAACACCATCGGCTTCGTCGGTGATAAAAAGGGCAAGAGCGCCAGGGCTGTGGACAAACTGTTTTCCCCTGAATTCAGGAACCGGCTCGACGGCACCATCACCTTTGAATCACTCGATATCAACTCGATGAAATCCGTTGTCGACAAACTGATCATTGAGCTGGAGATACAGCTTTTAGAAAAGAAAGTCGGTATCCGCCTGCAAAGCGCTGCCCGGGAATGGCTCGCCAGAAAAGGCTATGACCCGGACTACGGTGCCCGCCCGCTGCGACGGCTGATCATGAAGGAAATCGGCGACACCCTGTCGGAGGAAATACTGTTCGGCAAACTGATCAGAGGCGGTATCGCCACCATTGACCTGAAAGAAGACAAGCTGAGTTTCAGTTATAGCCATTAGACCGGTACACAACACATTCCTGGCAGCACTGCAAGAGGTGATTCATGAGCAATTGTCTGTTCTGTAAAATTGTTTCGGGTGAAATACCGTCTGAAAAGCTGTATGAAGACGATGATCTTTTGGCATTCTGGGACATTTCTCCCCAGGCCCCGAAACACTTCCTGGTCATTCCCAAAAAGCATCTGGTCGGCCCGTCTGATGTTACAGAAGCAGACGAAAAACTGATCGGCAAACTAATGCGGATCGGTGCACAGCTTGCAGCAGATAACGATATCGGCGAGGCGTTCAGGGTTGTATTCAACAATGGTGCCGGTGCCGGGCAGACAGTTTTTCACATCCACATGCACATCCTCGGCGGCAGAGTGATGAACTGGCCTCCCGGCTAGAAAAAATACACCACCATCCCCTGGGCCAACCTTCATCTCTTTTTTACACCTGTCATGCTGTTACGAGGAGAAATGGTTCCGCAGACAGGGATGCGTTTTTTTGCACTCCATGAGCGTGTCGTACTTTTATTTCGAGGTTATTCCTGCTACAGTGCCCTCCATCATGTCAATCACCTGTTTTACCCGGATTTGTTGATAAAAGTACGTGTCATAAACAAAACACCATGATGGCAGAACTCCTTGACCAGTTGAAAACACTTCCCACAGGATACCTGCTGCCCGTGGCTCTGGCAGTTATCTTCGGAGTTACAGCCGTGTTTCTCGGGATCCTGGCAGCCGGGCGTAAACGCAAATACCAGGCGCTGCTCCTCGCCCACTCGCTCCTTGAGGAACGACTGAGTTTGGAGCAGCAGTATCGGCTGGAAAAGCAAGCCCTGCTGGAGACAACCTCCACCGAGCTCAAACTGCAGTTCAGAGATCTAGCCCACAAGATCTTTGACGAGAAAAGCCGGACATTTTCATTCCAGAACAGTGAGAAGCTGGATAGCCTGCTGCGACCATTCAAGGAACAGATCGATTCATTCAGGGAGCGTGTGGATACCATCTTCGTGGAGGAGACCAAAGAACGCACATCACTGAAGCAGGAGATACTCCATCTGCGGACCCTCAACCAGCAGATCAACGAAGAAGCCCGCAACCTCACCCGGGCAATCGCCGGTAACCGCCAAACCCAGGGAGCCTGGGGAGAACTCGTACTGGAGAAACTCCTTGAACAGTCAGGGCTGCGCAAGGGGTATGAATACGACGCCCAGAAGGGGTTGCGCGACGGTGAAAATCACCTGTACAAGCCCGACGTCATTATTCACCTGCCGGATGGCAAGGATATTGTCGTCGACTCCAAGGTTTCACTCTCCGCCTGGTCGCGCTTTGTCTCTGCTGAAAAACCGGAGCGGGCCACAGAGGCCATGAAAGAACACCTGATGGCCCTGAAAAACCATATCAAGAGCCTGAGCATTAAGGACTACAGCTCGCTTAAAGGACTGCAGTCGCTTGATTTTGTGCTGATGTTCGTACCGATTGACGCTGCCTTTATGGCTGCCGCACAGGCCGAGGAATCGCTGATTCCCGAAATGTATTCACACAAGATCATTATTGTCACCCCGACAACCCTGCTTGCCACTCTGCGAATCATCGAGCATATCTGGCAGCTTGAGCGGCAGAGCCGCAATGCCGTCGAGATTGCCGACAGGGCAAGTCTTCTCTACGACAAGCTGCGCGGATTCCTCGAAGACATGGACAAGCTGGGCACGCAGCTCGATACCACCAGGGACAGTTATGACCGGGCCATGATCAAGCTGAGCAGAGGCCGCGGCAATCTGGTCTCACAGGCAAGCTGCTTCCCGGAGCTCGGCATACAGGTTAAAAAAGAAATTTCAAAAGAGCTGCTCCAGTGATCAGCCGATTGTCGCCTCTACCCGCTATCAACCATATGTCCGATAACCTCTTTACAACCTGAAATCATGCAGACACAACAGATATTTCTCACTATTCTTGCAGCGCTTCTCTCTTTCTTGACAATCTCTCATGACGCCACCGCAGAAGAGGCCCAAGAGACGCTGACCGAGTTGAGCATCAACCGCCTGGAAGCCACCTTTACCGGCGACTACGATACGCTGGTAAAGGACCGTCGACTGATCAGGGTGCTGATGCCGCACAGCAGGACCTTTTTCTTTTTTGACGGTGCAAAACCCCGAGGGATCAGCTACGAGCTGGTTCTGCAGTTCGAGAAATTCATCAACGAGAAAAACAAGACCGGGACCCTGAAAATTCATACACTTGTCATCCCCACAGCCAGAGAAAACCTGATCCCCTATCTAAAAGACGGGAAGGGGGATATCGCCGTCGGCAATCTGACGATAACCCCTGAACGGCTCAAGGACGTTGACTTTTCAGATCCGTTTGCAACAGGGGTCGACGAGATTGTGGTCTCAGCAGGCAAGGCCCCCGCGTTGAAATCGCTGTTTGATCTCTCCGGTAAAACCGTTCATGCCAGGGAATCAAGCAGTTATTATGAAAGCCTCCGGCGGCTGAACAATACACTTGAGGCAGCAGGGAAAAAACAGGTTGAGATCATCTCTGCAGACGACAACCTTGAAGATGAGGACCTGCTGGAAATGCTCAATGCGGGCCTTATCGATTACATGGTGATCGACAGTCACAAAGCCAGGTTCTGGGAACAAATCCTCGACAAAATACGGCTGTACCCGAATATCCGCGTGCGAACAGAGGGCACCATCGGCTGGGCCGTCAGAAAAAATAACCCGAAACTGAAAGCGGTGATCAACGAATTTGCCGAAGGCCACAAAAGCGGCACGCTGATGGGAAACATCCTGTTGAATAGATACCTCAAGACAACAGCATATATCACCGACT
Organism: Desulfocapsaceae bacterium; assembly: GCA_963675545.2. Taxonomy (GTDB): domain Bacteria; phylum Desulfobacterota; class Desulfobulbia; order Desulfobulbales; family Desulfocapsaceae; genus MADRE3. The sequence continues at coordinate 2,429,397 of CAXXRX010000002.1, read as the reverse complement.
CGGTTTACAATGACCACCTCCAGCGTTTCAAAATCATGGCCGGCTATTTCAAGAAATATGGTTCGGAATATGATTTCGACTACCTGATGCTTGCGGCGCTCGGCTACCAGGAATCGCAGCTTGATCAAAACACCAGGAGCAACAGGGGTGCAGTTGGGGTCATGCAGGTACTGCCTTCGACGGCCAAAGACAAGAATATCGGAATCCCCAATATCCAGGAACTCGATGCCAATATCCACGCAGGAACCAAATACCTGCGCTTTATGACGGACAGATATTTTGCCGAGGAGGGAATTGACCAGATCAACAGGACGCTGTTTGCCTTTGCCTCATACAATGCGGGTCCCGCCAAGGTTTCAAAACTCAGGCGCGACGCGGAAGAAATGGGCCTTGACCCGAATAAATGGTTCAACAACGTCGAGATAACTGCAGCGCAGCAGATAGGCCGGGAAACGGTACAGTATGTCAGCAATATTTTTAAATATTACATCGCCTACAAACTGATAGAAGACAAAATGGCCGACGATGCTCCGGTGCATCTCTCGGGACAATCAAAAAAGAAGAAAGACTAGCGTAAACCGGTCACCCCTTTGTCCTGTCGACAGGCAGCCGACAAGGACATCCTGTGTGCTGCAGTTTCTTGCCAAATCAGGGCAAACATGGTACTGAACTCAGCACAGCGTATACACTGTGGTCCGGACAGGCTCCGGGTTGTCAGCTGACACTCAAACTGGAGGATTATCATGCTGTTGCATCATCACTTCATTGATGTCGCCAAACGAGTCGGCGACAAACTGGCAATTCATGATTTTACGACGAACAAAGAAGTTTCCTACAGCCGTGCACTGCTTGCCTCGTTGCTGCTCTCCGGTGTCTTCAGGAAATATGATCGCGGCTTTATCGGTGTCATGCTGCCTACATCGGCAGGTTGTATTCTGACAAAAATAGCCCTGCTGATGAGCGGCCGCACGCCGGTTATGATTAATTATTCGACCGGCGCCGATCAAAATGCCGCGTTCGCGCAGCGCAAGTGCGATTTCCGCACCATCATCACCTCCCGGGCACTGCTGGAGAAAATCGACTGTCCTTTCGTCGAGGGGATGATTTATATAGAAGATATCATGGAGCAGTTGAACGGGCTTCAGAAAGTGAAGGCGGCGCTGCTGTCCAAACTTCCGGCAGCTGCTATCAAGAAGCTGGTACGGGGGGGCAGTGACGATGACACTGCCGTTATCCTCTTTACGAGCGGCAGCGAAAAAGATCCGAAAGCGGTGCAGCTGACCCACGGAAACATCAATGCCAATGTCCTGTCGGCCAGTAAGCGTTTCAACTTCAAAGGCACCGATACCTTTCTCTCCTCACTTCCCTACTTTCACGTATTCGGGCTCACCGTCAACCTGTGGATTCCGCTCTACCATGGCGACTCCATCCTGACCTATGCCAACCCGCTGGAATACAGGAAAATATGTGAAATCGTCAGGGATCACAAGGCAACACTGATGGTGGGTACACCGAGTTTTTTCTGGGGGTACCTGAAAAAATCAGAAAAAGGCGATTTTGAATCGCTGCGCATTGCCCTGGTCGGTGCCGACAAGTGTCCGGACTCCCTGCGTGAAGCCTACCAGGAAAAGCATGAACAGACATTGTATGAAGGCTATGGCGCCACCGAATGCTCACCTGTCATATCCGCCAATTCACCCGAAGACAATCGACCCGGCAGTGTCGGAAAGCCGATACCCGATGTCCAGGTACGCATTGAAAACTATGAAACAGGCGAAGAGTGCGGACCGGGTGAGGACGGCAGGATACTGGTGAAGGGTGACAACGTCATGAAAGGCTACTTCGATGATTTTGAACAGACCTCGCTGCACATCCGCAACGGCTGGTACGATACCGGAGACATGGGCAATATCGATGAGGACGGCTATCTCTGGCACGTGGGGAGAATCAAGCGATTCGTTAAAATCGGCGGGGAGATGGTCTCGCTTGTGAAAATCGAATCGGTGCTTGACGGTCTGCTTCCTGAAGACGCCCATTGCTGCGTGGTCGAGATCCCGGACTCGACAAAAGGTGCCCGAATTGTTGCCGTTGTCACTGAAAAGATCAATGAGAAAACAATCCTGAAGCAGATGGCGGAACAGCTCCCCAAAATTGCCCTGCCAAAGCAGTTTATCCGCTTCGAGGAGTTACCGAAAATGGGCAGTGGAAAAATTGATTTCCGCACGATTACCGAAATGGTCAGGGAACTGCATGCGGGAAAACGCAGCAATTAAAGAACTATTTCATGCCGGCTGACTCACCTCCTCATGCAGCAGGTCGAATTTCAGATTTTTTGCGTTCGCCGCTGTTTGATATCGTCCAGTTTATCGGCCTGCTCTTGTTTCTGGGCTGGCTTTCGTCGCACTCCATTGAAAATCTGGGTTATCACTGGTCCTGGTATCAGATCCCGCCGCTGATACTCAAATGGGCAGCTGATGGCATCCAGCCCGGCCCACTGCTCCTTGGCCTCGGGGTAACCATAAAGATTTCGGCACTGAGCCTGGTTTTTGCCTTTATTATTGGTCTTGTCACCGCACTCTTCAGGTTATCGAACTCACCGGTGGCCCGCTTTGTTGCCAGAATTTACCTGGAATTGAGCAGGAACACGCCACTCTTGATTCAGCTCTTCTTTATCTATTTTGTAATAGGACCAGTCCTCGGCCTGGAACGTTTTCCCTCTGCGGTGCTTGCCTTGAGCCTTTTTGAGGGTGCCTACGCCTCGGAAATTTTCAGATCGGGCGTTCTCTCGGTGGACCAGGGCCAGATCGAAGCGGCAGCAAGCCTTGGCATGAAAAAAAGCTATATCTACCGGCTTATCATTCTCCCCCAGGCAATCCGCACGATTCTGCCCCCGCTTACCAGCCAGGCCATATCCCTGATCAAGGACTCGGCGCTGGTCTCGACCATTGCCATCTATGATCTGACCATGCAGGCACAGGCCTTGATCTCCGAGACCTTTCTGACCTTTGAGATATGGTTTACGGTTGCCATTCTCTATCTCATGATTACCGTTACACTGTCTTTTTTCGTCACTTTCTTAGAAAAACGGCTGAAGATTTCCTGACAAGCCTCCAGTCTTGTCACGCATCGATTTCACCGATAAACATGTACTTTCATGGAGAGCATTATGGCTACAAGCATCAGACTTTTAAGTGTTTTTTTCATCTTTATGCTGGCGGTCGCACTACCGGGCAAACCAGTGGCGGCGGCAACACTGCAGCAGCAGCTGGTGCAGGAGAGCACCGTTGAAAAAATCGTCAGGAGCGGGGTACTCCGTGTCGGCATGGACACCTTCCAGCCGTGGGCAATGAAAGACAAGACCGGCACATTCATCGGCTTTGAAATAGATGTGGCAACACGGCTTGCCGAGGACATGGGCGTAAAAGTTGAATTCGTCCCGACCGCCTGGTCAGGAATCATTCCCGCGCTGCTGACCGGAAAATTCGACGTGATCATCGGCGGTATGGGAATTCTTCCCAAGCGCGCCTTGAAGGTCAATTTCACGCAACCCTATGATTTTTCGGGAATGTCGATCGTTGCCCATAAAGGAAAAGCTGAAGGCTTCTCATCCCTTGAAGATTTCAACAAACCTGATGTCCAGATCGCTGTCAAGCTCGGGACATCTGCCGTCATTGCCGCCAAGAAGTACCTGCCGGAGGCGACGCTGCGCATGTTTGAAAACGAAACCCAGACCTACCAGGAGCTCAGAAACGGCAATGTCCATGCAGTCGTCGGTTCTGCTCCACGGCCGGCATTTGAAGCCCTGCAATACAGCGATACCCTGTTTCAGCCGCTCAGGGGTACATTCACCAAGGAGCCGATCGGCTTTGCTCTGCGCAAGGGAGACCCGGACTCACTGGCGTTTTTCAACTCATGGATTACCGGAGTATGGCTTGAAGGGTGGCTCAAGGAACGTCACGATTACTGGTTCGAGACCCGGGATTGGGCCGATCAGGTCGAATAACCACCGGACATCAGACAGAGATCGTCAATTTCACCATAGCGCTGCCGCGGAGAATACCGGGCAGCGCCTCTTTTTCATCTCCGCATGAACAGATCACGCCTCCGCTTCACCCTGCTCGACTTGCTCCTGGTCATCGCCATGGCGGCCGCCCTGCTCTTCGTTCTCTACCGACTCACCTTTTCACTCAATTACAACTGGAACTGGTCGATTATTCCTACCTATCTGATCCGTTTTGACAGTGAACGCGGGAGATGGGTGGCAAATGTGCTGCTTGAAGGGCTCTTCACAACAATCAGACTCTCCCTCTGGGGGATGGTGCCGGCGGCACTGCTCGGTCTGCTCATGGGACTTGCCAGAACCTCCAGACGGCTGTTTTTCAGACTCTGTGCCCGGACCTATGTTGAACTGATACGCAATACCCCGCCGCTTGTACTCGTCTTTCTTTTCTATTTTTTCGTCAGCGACCAGGTCCTGCCGGCCATCGGTGCTGAAGCCTTTGTCCGGGGGCTCTCGGAAAACGGCAGATACTGGCTGGGGATTGTTGCTGCGCCGCCGGACCTGTTTATAGCCTTTCTCTCCGGAGCACTCACCATCGGCATTTTCCAGGGCGCCTACATCACTGAAATTGTCAGGGCCGGTATAGATGCCATCGATGTCGGCCAGTGGGAAGCATCCCGGGCACTCGGTCTCAACCGGCTGCAGCAGCTCCGCCTGGTTATCCTGCCGCAGGCCCTGCGCCTGATGCTGCCGCCGCTGGCAAATGAATTTATCAACACCATAAAATATTCTTCGATCGTCTCGATAATATCAATCCAGGAACTCACCTTCCAGGGGATGCAGGTCATGTCCTCGACCCAGGTAACGATAGAGGTATGGATTACCATCACCGGTATGTATCTGGTGCTCTGTCTGGCCCTGTCATTATGGGTGCAATGGCTGGAAAACAGAATGAGCCTGCAGACGTGACAATGAAACTTTACTGCCGACAAGGATGCCCATGAAAGAGACCTCCCCATTTACGATCAGGAATATCCGTCTCTTTATTGCCTTCAGGATTTTTTTTAATTCCCGTTTCTACTACCCGGTTTTCACCATTCTCTTTCTCGATTACGGGTTGACCATAGAACAATTTGCCCTGCTGAACACGGTCTGGGCAATTACCATCGTCTGCAGCGAAGTTCCTTCCGGGGCCCTCGCCGACCTGCTCGGCCGAAAACAACTGCTGGTTCTCACCTCGCTGCTGATGGTCGTCGAAATCAGTGTCATTGCCTTTGTGCCGATCAGTTCGATCACCGTGGTATTCTGGGCCTTTCTCCTCAATCGCGTACTGAGCGGCCTGGCAGAAGCCATGGCAAGCGGAGCAGACGAAGCGATCGCCTACGATTCTCTGGTAGAATCCGGAAACCCTGAGCACTGGCCAAAGGTCCTGAGCCTGCAGATGCGCCTCAAGGCGCTGGCCGGAATCATCTCCATGACTGTCGGAGCCATGCTTTACGACCCGGAAATGGTCAACAGACTCCTGGCATTTTCAGGTGTGACAACAACCATCTCCCAGCAGGTGAGCATGCGCTTTCCCGTCTACCTCACCCTGGTCTTGGCATTTCTTTCTCTCTGGACAACGCTTAACCTTAGGGAAACCGGGGAAGAACGGGAAAAGGATGGACAACGAATCTCACTGGCAGCAGTCCGGGAGGCAGGCCGTCTCACCTGGCAGGCAGGTTTGTGGATCATGAAAACCCCCTTTGCCTTGGTGATCATTCTTTTCGGGATGATGTACGACCACGTCCTACGCATGATTATTACCCTGACCAGCCAGTATTTTCGCCTGATACAACTGCCGGAAGCAAGTTTCGGCCTGATCATGGCCCTGCTCTCCCTGCTCGGTCTGCTGATACCCAGAGTGGCGGAATACATGGTCGATACCTTCAGCCCGCAGCAGAACTGTCTCTGGCTGGGGCTTATCACCGTCTCGGCCCTCTGGGGACTTACCGGCTTTATTCCCTACTTCGGTATCATCCCCATGGCCCTGGTGGTAATCGGCCTGCAGCTCACCGCCTTTTTCACCAGCCATTATTTAAACCGTGCGGCCTCATCGAAACAGCGGGCCACCGTCTTGAGTTTCAAGGGGATGGCCTTCAATCTGGCCTATGGCATCATTGGTATTCTCTTTGCGCTGCTGGTGCAGTTTCAGCGCAGCGCCGCTCGCGAAGCTGAGCCGGGCCTGCCGGCTGAACTCGTCGAAAATGAGGCTTTCCGGGCGACTATAGACTGGTTTCCCTGGTACGCGCTGCTGATGATGGCAGTAATTGCGCTCTACTCCCTGTATTTGCTGAGAAAAACCGGCAGTCACCGTTCTACTCCCGGCCGACGGTGACGATCGCCCCATTGCTGATCTTCTTGTGGTACAGTGGTCGCTCTGCTACCCCCTGTCCGTCAAAGACAATGGTGTCCTGTAAACCCTTAAAAACTGTGATTTCACGGATAACCTCACCGAGGTTTTTTTTCTTTTTTGCCTTTTCCAGCGCCGCCAGCACAATTTGTGCTGATTCATATGCATACAGGGCAGCAACCTCCGGCTCCTGGTGAAAACGGTCCGCATAGTCGTTCAAGAAATCCTGGTACAAGGCAGTTGTACTGTCAAAGTCATAGGACTGGTAGAACTCCAACCCCTCGACCGCCGCCCCGGCCTGACGAATCAGCTCAGGGGTCACGGACCAGCCGCTTGCCAGTAGCCCAATCTCATGCCCCTGCTTTTTTAGCTGACGACAGATGCGCGCCAGGTCAAAGGTATCAGCAAGAATGAAGACAGCATCGGGATTGTTCTTTCCCGCCTGCCCGGCGAGCAGACCGAAATCGGTATCGTCCCTGGTTGTATACGCTGTCAGCTGGACAATTGAGCCGCCGAAAGCTTCCATAGCGTCAGTAAAATAGCGCACCCGGTTGTCGGTAAACTCGCGATTGCTCAGATCATAGAGTATCGAAATAGAACGATATCCCCGTTTCTTGAAGGCCAGCTCAGCGAGCTGCTGCACCTCCTCTTTGTCTGACGGGGAAACCCTGTAAAAATAGTCTTTCCATTCCGGGAAATCGGCACTGTTTGCAGCAGGACTGATCAACACGATTTCCTCCTTTTCAGCCCGGGGTCCGGCAATCCGCGCCATTTCAGCACGTATCGGCCCAACAACACCAACAACACCCTGGGCGGCAAAATAGTCCATGCTTTCCAGCACACGCTCGGAAGTGCCGCCGTCATCCTCTATCAACAGCTCAACCCTGCGCCCGGAAAGATTTCCAGCACGGTTTGCCTGTTCGATTGCCAGGATCACCCCGTTTCTCGCGGCAACACCGGTATCGCCCAGTGGTCCGGTCAAACTCCCCAGGAAACCGATTCTATAAGGATCGGGAGCCGAACATGAAAGAATTGAGACCAGGAGTAGCAGCACAGCCATCAAACAGCACATTTTGGAACTCTGCACTCTGAGTTTCATCGTAGCCACCCTTGAGGTAAACAACTGAAAGCTCTCTTGAGATAACGTGTTTTTACTGGTGTCAAAGTGAAAAAGAACACAATGGCCACCAATACTCAAGACAGAGTTCGAAATTTTCAGTCATTATGGTATAGTTCTTTCATCCTGAAAAACAAAATGTATTAAAATCAAGCAATTACGTTAAAACTGATCATAGTTGATCAACCAGGCGCCCTCACATGTCTTAAAATCAACCAGCATCTTCATCGCTATGAAAACCTTCCCCTCGCAACTGATCTATTTTCTCCAGAACAAAACCACCAGGCGAAACTTCAGCATGCTCTGGAAGTTTATTGTTTTCCTGGCACTGATCATCTGCCTCTACTCGGTACTGTTTCATGTGCTGATGACCTACGAGGGTCGCTATTTCAGCTGGATTACCGGGTTTTACTGGACCATGACCGTGATGTCTACCCTTGGTTTCGGAGATATCACTTTCCATACCGACCTCGGGCTGCTGTTCACCATGGTCGTTCTGCTCTCCGGGGTCCTCTTCCTGCTCATCCTGCTGCCCTTCACCTTTATCCAGTTCTTTTATGCCCCCTGGCTGGAAGCCCAGGAAAAGGCGCGCACACCCCGCGAACTGCCCGAAGATCTCAAGGGTCATGTGATCATAACCAGTTTTGACCCGATCACCACCAGGCTCATCGAACGCCTCGTAAAACAGGGCATCCCCTACGTCATCGTCACCGCCGACCTGAGACTTGCAAACGAGCTGATCGACCAGGGTTTCCAGATTGTCGTCGGGGAGCCTGACCGGCCGTCAACCTACCGGAAGCTCAGGATTGAAAACGCGGCAATGGCCGTGATCACCAACGACGACCTGACAAATACCAATCTTTCCTTTACCATTCGCGAGGTTAATCGTGATGTACCGATCATCACCAATGCCGACCATGAACACTCCATCGATATTCTTGAATTTTCCGGGAATATCCAGGTGTTTCAGTTCATGAAGATGCTCGGAGAATCACTGAGCCGCAGAACACTCGGAGTGGGGATGACCACCAACATCATCGGCAGATTCAACGATATTCTGATTTCTGAAATGTCCGCTCTGGACACCGAACTGGTCGGCAAATCATTGACCGAGGCAAACATCCGGCAAGAAACCGGGGTCACCGTCATCGGCATCATGGAAGAGGGAAAATTTATCGCCTCTTCTCCGCACACCCTTTTCACCCAGAAATCCATCCTGATGCTTGCCGGCTCAGCCGCGCAACTGGCATCTTTTGACAAGAGATACATGGTTCAACGGGACCAGAAGGAAAACGAAGTACAGGTCGTCATTCTCGGCGGCGGCCGTGTCGGCCATGCCGCAGCCGAAACACTGGCACAACACGGCGTTCAGTACCGTATCGTTGAAAAGCGCACTATCAGAACAGAAGGTGCAGAAGCAGGCAATTTCATCGTCGGAGACGCAGCAGATATCTCTACCCTCAAAGCTGCAGGAATCGAAACGGCCAAATCGGTGATTGTCACGACCCACAGCGATGAAATGAATATTTATCTCACCTTCTATTGCCGCCAACTGCGACCCGATATCCAGATTATCAGCCGCTCCATTCTTGAGCGCAATGTATCAAAGCTGCACATGGCAGGCGCAGACCTGGTCATGTCCTATGCATCACTCGGGGCCGGAACGATCTACCAGATCCTCCAGCCGGACGGAATCTCCCTGTTCAGCGAAGGGTTGTCAGTACTATCAATTACCGCCGGGGCACAGTTCGGTGGTAAAACGATCATGCACAGCACCATACGTGAAAAAACAGGGTGTTCGATTATCGCCATCAAACGAGGCGATCAAATGCTAATCAGCCCGGTACCAGAGGTCGAAATAACAGAATCGGATGAACTGATCCTTATCGGCACAACGGAAAATGAAAAACGGATTCTTACTTTATAGCAAAATTCCAGGAAAATAGAATTATTGTTCCGGATTTTCAGAAAAAGCCCGCACCCCGGCGCCACAGAAAAACTATAACTATTTGTAATTATATACTATTAATATATCCCCTGTCAGGAATACTATTTGCATAATTTTCTATGCAGGATACCGTTTTTTTACGGTTAAACGTGTTTGCGGGGGAAGAATGGCCTCAATTTCAATTCGTCAGCTGGCAGCGGCCATGTGCAGAAAGAATTTTGCCGAACTGGTCACCTATCAGCTCAAGACACGGTCATGTGCTGACCTGGATGCTGCCATTGATGAGGCCAGGTGCTGCCTGCCCCCTGACATCCAGCTTGAAATCGAAGAGATTCTAAAAAACAGCTGTAAAATAACGGCAGACAAGGGATTCTGGGGCAGCGACTGCGGCAAGGTGCTGCACTTTTTTACCAGTATGATTGAAAAACATTTAACCGATCGTTTTATCAGCGTCACAGAAAAAGAACTGATCGAGATGTTTCACATCATTGTCATGCACTGTGCCTGCAAGGCCAGAAAAAACCCGCGCCTGCGCAGTTTCCTGCAGAAAAAAGACCCCCCTGGCAAGATGAGCAGCTACCCGCGGCAACAAGCTTGTCATGCCTGAGCAGACAGTGCCGGGTAATGACATGTCGATGTTATGAATCCCTTTTTTTTTCCCTGCTCCAGGACTTGAGATAGGCAATTATATCATCACTCTCGTACATGGCGGTTTCACCGTCAATGAGAAACGGTACCATCTGGCTCCCCCCCCGCTCCTTTACTATTAAACGCCCCGGCGTTCCGGGACCGGCGGGGATAACCTGGAAGTCCTCCGACTCCACAAGCCCGAGCTCGACGACGGCCATGCTCACCTTCCTGCAGAACGGACAACTGTCCCATAAATAGAGTTCAATCACCTGTGACACCTGTTTGATCGTTGAGGTTGCATGTGGACTTTACTCAGCTTCGAATACCGATACCTTTTTTCAGCAGGTAGAGGTTGACGCAAAACAGAATTACCGAAAAAAGAACCAGCATGCCAAGCCCGACAGCAACCGGAATATCTGAAATGCCGAGGAAGCCGTAGCGAAAACCATCGATCATGTAGACAATCGGATTTATCCGGGACAATGACTGCCAGAAATCAGGCAGCAGCGCCAGTGAGTAAAACACACCGCCAAAATAGGTGAGCGGCGTGATAACAAACGTCGGAATAATTGAGATATCGTCAAACTTTTTCGCAAAAATTCCGTTGATCATCCCGGCAAGTGAAAAAACAAAACTTGTCAGGACACCGAAGACTATCACATAACCGATATTGAACAACGTTATTCCGGTAAAAAACAGGCTGACAACGGATACCAGCAGGCCGACACAGAGGCCGCGAACCATCCCCCCGGAGACATAGCCGAGGACAATGACGTAATCAGGCGTCGGGCTTACCAGCAATTCCTCGACATTTCGCTGGAATTTTGCACTGAAAAAACTCGATACCGTATTGGTGTAGGAGTTGGTGATGATCGACATCATGATCAGGCCCGGGGCAATGAAAGCCATGTAGTCATAGCCGCCGACATCCCGCAGCTGCGAACCGATCAGTTGCCCGAAAATGATAAAATACAAGGTCATCGTAATGACAGGTGGGACCAGTGTCTGAACCCAGATGCGAAAGATCCGGGTCGACTCCTTCCTGGTAATGCTGATCAGAGACACAAGGTTTCGACTCATCATTCCACCAGCCCCAGGAACAACTCCTCCAACCGGTTGCTCTTGTTTCTCATGCTTTCGATAATGATATTCTGGCTATCAAGATGCTCAAAGAGATGATTGAGCGACTCGTCTTTTCCAAAGGTCACCTCAATGGTCGTGTCATCGACAATAGAAAACTCAAATCGCTCAAGGGGGAGCAATTCTGACACGACGTCTCTGGTATCGAGCACGAAGGTCTCTTTATCAAGTTTTTTCAACAACTCACGCTTGCCGGTGTTTTCAACCAGTCTCCCTGCGGCGATAATACCGATCCGGTCACAGAGCCGTTCTGCTTCTTCCAGGTAATGAGTGGTCAAAATAATGGTTCTCCCCGACGAGTTGAGCTCTTCCAGGAACTCCCACATGCCCCTGCGCAGCTCCACGTCCACTCCTGCCGTCGGTTCATCAAGGACCAGCAGGCGAGGTTCATGCACAAGGCCGCGGGCGATCATCAAGCGCCGTTTCATGCCCCCGGAGAGCTCCCGGGCCGCCACATTTTTTTTATCCCAGAGGCCGAGTTTCCGCAGGTATTTCTCACTGCTCTGCAGCGCCTGCTGCCTGGGGATTCCGTAATAACCCGCCTGCTGGCAGACGATGTCCTGGACTTTTTCGAAAATTGAAAAATTGTACTCCTGCGGCACGACTCCGATCAGCCGTTTGGCCGCGGAAAAATCGACATCAATATCGATACCGAAGATTTTAACGAACCGGCGGTTTTAGTTACCAGGGAGGTAATAATGCCGATCGTCGTTGTCTTTCCTGCGCCATTGGGGCCGAGCAGGCCGAAGAAATCTCCTTCACCGACACTGAGAGAAATGCCGTCAAGTGCCTGTACGCCGCCACTGTATCGCTTGTAAAGATTGTCTATTTCAAGAGCCTTCATGCCTTGCCTTTCAAGCCTCTGCACTGCACAGAGCGGTAAAATAGTCAACCATCTCCTGAGCCAGGTTCCGTCCCTCGAGCTCAGAGACCTGCATGATGCCGGTCGGGCAGGTAATGTTAATTTCCGTCAGTGTTTCACCGATGAAATCAAGTCCTGCAAAATGAATCCCACGGGCCACAAGCCAGGGACCGAGTTCAGCAACAACCTGCTGTTCCCTGGCGGTCAGCGTAGTAGCCAGCGCATCGCTCATGGCAAAGTTTGCGTGATACCCTTCTTTGGGCCGGCGAAGGGATGCCCCGATAAATGTCTCCCCCAGCATCAGCACACGCTTGTCCCCCTCATACACCGAGTCAAGAAACTCCTGGGCCATGACCGGCCGTGACCCGCTGGCGGTAAACTGTTCTATCAGCTCCCGGTCGGCTGCACGCAGCCGCTGCACAGATTTACCCTGAAAGCTGTCCAGAGCCTTGATGATGCCGCCGTCATGTTGCCTGAAAAATTCGCTGATCTGAGCAACATTTGAGCTCACCAGTGTGGCAGGCATATAGTTGAAAAACGGCAGGGTAATCAGTTTTTCATTGAAATCCCGCAGTGCCGATGGCTCGTTGACCACCAGGGTCCCGGAGAGTGAGAGCAGTTGCGTGGCATAATGGAAAGCCATGTCATAGGGTGGCTCCTTGCGCATCAGGATCAGGTCATACTCACACAGGTTGCGCACCTGTTCACTACCCGAGAAGTCCTTGGCGATAACAGAGGCCTGCTTTTCAAAAAACAATTTGTCAATCGTTGCTGTATCAACCCTCACATCATTTTTACGGCCCTGGTTGATCACGTTAAGGGATGTGTCGGTTTTTGGATTCAGCCCCTCAACCGAATCGAGCACAACCAGCCACTGCATCTCTTCTTTCTCCTCAGATTTTTTCAGACGTTTCCATCTCCCGAAGCCCCCGGATTCCAGTCAGGCTGAACAGGGTGCCCCTACCTCTTTCGTCGGATAACAATAACATTGTACATCGTTAAATCCACTCCGGGAACCATGTTTTTTTCAATCAGTTACCACTACATCTCTTTGCTGCCACGCACTATTGTTGTCAAAAATGATGAAGCCACTGGATATTACACCATTCCCGGATCATCGCTCATGTCCAAACCGGGTAATTGTGGTACGCTAGACACAACCTCACAACCAAAAAAAATCATGATTTGAGCAGACAAAATCACTATCTTACATCCCGGAATGAAAAAACAATTGCTCAACAATCTTGTCCGAATGTCTTTTTAGAGGTAGATTAGCCTTGATAGCGCACGTGCAAAACACAAAATCATGAGGTCTGCCGTTTATAAAACCTCGCAACCGCATTCATCAACCCCGGGTCTTTTTCTCATGATACATCGTCAAAAGGAATCACTCACCGCACACGGTAAGGGTTTAAAGTCATTCGTGTCGACAGTGATGATCGCCCTCTTTTTTCAGTTTGGAACGGCAGTCTTTCTTCCCTCTGTTCCCAGGGCCGAAAGTCAATATGTTATTCCCAGCTCGGAAATCCCTGTCCGCCGCGGACAGGGAACAGACTATAAGATTGTTGCCCTGATTAGCGATGGCACACGGGTGGAAGTACTTGAGCGCGGTGAAGCATACAGCCTGGTTCGCCTGGACAACGAGAAGCAGGGGTGGATTCTCACCAGGTTTCTCAGCGATCAGCCGCCGCTTACTGAAGCTGTTGCCGCATTGACCAGTGAAAACCAGGCGTTAAAGCTGCAGCAGGAGCAGAGCGAGAGCAAACTGCGTATCCAGGAACAGCAGCATACTGAAAAAACTGAAGAACTCAGCCAGTCCCTCACGGCTACAGAAGAAAAACTGAGATCAGCAGAGGCGCAAAACACCACGCTCGCCGCCGCATTTGAAAAACTGAAAAAAGATACTGCCAATGTGGTCGAGATAAAAGATCAGCTGGCAAGTGTCACAGACGAGAACAACTCGATCAAAGAGACACTGGCGGTCCTTACCAGGGAGAATGAACGACTGAAAAGCGATGAAAGAATCAACTGGTTTCTGGCCGGGGGAGGCGTGCTACTCCTTGGCATCATCATCGGCAAGATCACCAGCAGATCACGCAAACGTAAACCCTCACTTCTCTAGAGAGGTTCCGGCACCAAGTACCGTGCAAAAAAGATAGTATTATTTACCTCCATATTTTTCCGTCCCGACAAACATCCGAGATAGAAAATGATTATATTGCATCATATATGCAGGTAAACCATGTCTTTTCCATACACAGGTAAATCCCGGTGACTGTTTCTTCGCCAGAACAGCAGTGGCTGATCGACTCACTGCAGAACCCGGAACTCTATGATCACCCGGTTCAACGGTTTGAGGTGATCGAAACCCACATCTCCTGGGTGATTCTCACCGGAGAATTCGCCTACAAGATCAAAAAACCACTCGACTTCGGTTTTCTTGATTTCTCAAGTCTTGAAAAACGCCGCCACAACTGCCTCGAGGAATTGCGCCTGAACCGCCGGCTGGCACCACACTTATATCTGGACCTGGTGAAGATCAGCGGCTCGAAAACGCATATTGAACTCAACGGTTCCGGTCCTGCGATCGAATATGCGGTAAAAATGGTCCAGTTCCCTCAATCTGCTCAACTTGACTGCTTTCCTGAAGAAAATGGCCTCTCCAATATAATTATGGACCAGCTGGCCGAAAAAGTAGCGCATTTTCACCTCCAGGCATCCCCTGCCCCTGAAAACAGCGCATGGGGTAGCGCAGGCCATGTTCGAAAGACGGTGCTGGAAAATTTTGAGCATATCCGCAGCGCCCTCCAGGACGAAACGCAATTGATGCAGCTTGCCGGGCTGGAGCAATGGAGCAGAAAACAGCTCGACACCCTGGCAGCCTGGATTGATGGACGCAAAGCCCGCGGCTTTGTCCGGGAGTGCCATGGCGACATGCATTTGCGCAATATAGCCCTGTGGAATGATGATATCCTGATATTTGATTGTATCGAATTCAACGAGGGGCTGCGCTCTATCGACGTAATCAGCGAGATCGCCTTTCTGATCATGGACCTGGAAGTGCGCAGCAAGAAAACCCAGGCCATACACTTTCTCAACAGCTACATGGCGATAACCGGTGACTTTGAAGGACTTCAACTCCTGCACTTCTACAAGGTCTACCGCGCCCTCGTGCGGGCCAAGGTCGACATTCTGCTCGTACTCCAGGAGCAGCCCGGCTCAGAGGAGCAGGTCCAAACACTCACCGATTTCAGCCGCTATCTCGAGCTGGCCGAAGCCTATACCCGCCCACGCACTCCGCTGCTGCTTGTCAGTCACGGCATGTCGGGAACCGGAAAATCTTCAGGAGCCCGGGTACTCGCCGACAAAATCCCTGCCATCATTATCAGCTCTGACATTGAACGCAAGCGTTTCTTCACTGACAGCCGAGGTCCCGGCACATCCTCTGAATTTGAAAAAGGAATCTATACTCCCGAGATGAGTGCCAAAACCTACAACCACCTTGCAGAACTGGCACGCGGCCTGCTCTCCGCCGGGTTTTCCGTTATCATTGATGCAGCCAATCTGAAACGTGGGCAAAGAGAACTTTTCAGCATTGTGTCAAAAGATCTCGATATTCCTTTTATCATCCTGTCCTACACCGCTTCCGAAGAAACGTTGAAGACACGGGTCGACCAGCGTGCCCGCCGCGGCAGGGACATATCCGATGCAACTGTCGAGGTTCTTGAACAGCAGCTGAACATGCAGGAACCACTCACCCCGGATGAACGGTCATTTTCAATTGAAATAGACACGGAGCAACCTGTTGATCCAGGCCGCATACTGGCGCGTCTTCCGCTTGTCGGATAAATCAATATTTTTCTATGCTTTCGTCACCAGGAATTCAAGACGCTGCATCACCGTGTTCACATTACCATCACGGTCAGGAGGATTGATTTGAAGGTATTTTCCGGTGACAGCCTCGATGAATGTTTCCTGCTGCCCGGCAGGCACTGACTGGATATAGGGCAGCCATGTTGTACGGAACCAGCCTTTAAATTTTTCCACACCTGCATGGATCATGTTTTTCGGTTTGAGCTCCAGGTTCTTCACCGCAAAACCGGCTTCCAGCAGCCAGGGACCGTATTCCTCGGGGGAATAGAAACCATAAGGAAAGGAAAACGATTCAAAATATTGTTTCCATTCGCCTTTCTCGATAACACTGTCAACAGCCTCGATGACCACAGCGGCATTACCCCGCCCTCCCATCTGGACAAGGGCTCTTCCTCCGGGTTTCAGGGATCGGTGTATCCCTTTGATTACCGGGCGATGATCACGTATCCAGTGAAGGGCGGCATTGGAGAAGACGATATCAAACTCCTGCTCAAAAACCAGTTTCTGCGCATCCATTGTATAAAACAAGAGGTTGGGGTAGTGCTCCCCGGGAAAAGTCTGCCTGGCCAGCTGGATCATTTCCTCAGAGCTGTCAATGCCGACCAGACGGCCGTTCTGCAGGCAGTCTGCTATCTCGGCACTTACTTTTCCATCTCCGCAGCCGACATCGAGCAGTGATTCAGCGCCAGTCAGACAAAGCTTGGCAATAAGCTCCCGGGCCCATTGCTGCTGGGCACCGGAGTGACCGGCATAATCACGTGCATTCCACCGAAAATGCGTCTTCTCTTTCTCCACCTTGATGCACATCCCCTATTTCACAACGACAGTTTTCGACAACAACAACTCGCAGTCGAAAATCAGCCAAAAGACAACCGAGAGCAAGACAAAGAAGAAGCAACTTCCGTTATTTCGTTCTTCCCCAACCAGGAGCGAAAAACCCACCTTTATCTATGGGCCCCAACATGATGCCGATGAATATTACTATTTTGAGATTGTACTAAAATTCAAAATTAAGATGACATGCTACCTTATGGTCAGGCTCAACTTCTTTTAGAGGCGGTATCATTTCTCTACAGATGGACATTACTTCAGGACATCTCGAAGCGAATCGACACCCCGGAGCAGGATCGATGGCAGTAGGCTGATGATAGCCTCTAATATTTTTCTGTACTGGTTTCATCGTGCCTTTTACCGTAGGCACTGAGGATAGTAAAGCTTTTGTGTATGGGTGTAACGGCGACTTAAAAAGAAGAGATCTTGGTGCTGTTTCCATAAGTACTCCAAGATACATAACAGCAATATGATTGCACAAGTACTGTACTACTCCAAGATCATGAGAAATAAAGACATAAGTCAAAGAAAGTTTATCTTTCAATTCTCGAAATAAATTAAGCAACTGTGCCTGGATTGCCACATCGAGCGCTGACACTGGTTCATCTAAGATAAGTAGATCAGGTTCACTTGCAAGAGCCCTGGCCACACCGATTCTTTGCCTTTGCCCTCCTGAAAATTGATGAGGGAAGAGTGCCATCTGTTCGCGCCTCAATCCCACACAATCAAATAAACTTTCTACTCTTTCACGGTACTCTTTTGGGGAGAAAAGCTTCATTCGCTCCAATGGTTCCCTTACAATTTCCCCAGCTCTAAGCCGAGGATTTAGCGATGAGTATGGATCCTGAAAAACCACTTGCATATGTTTTCTGATCCTTCTCAACTCTTCACCCTCTGTGTGAGTGATATCTTTTCCTTTAAAAATAATTTTACCATCAGTAATTGGATTCAGGCGTACTAAACCCAGCGCCGCCGTGGTTTTACCAGATCCGGATTCCCCTACAATTCCAAAAGCAGACCCTTTGGGAACTTCAAGGTCGATATTGTCAACGGCATGCACATACCGCTGTTTTGCAAACAGATGTTCGCGCCGCAATGGAAAATGGATTGTAAGGCCCGCGGCACTTATCAGAGCTTCTTTGGAATACGTGCGTTCCTGCATTGTGTTTTCCTGAACCTGTTGATTGTGCTTGGTCACGTTTAAGTCCCCTGACTCAAGAGCCAGCAGGCGGCTCCGTGATGTTCAGTCAAAGAATCAAATATTGGCTCCTCTTTGTGACAACGTTCCATGGCAAAGGAGCACCTCGGGGCAAAAGCACAGCGGCCACCATGGGAAATGGGAGAAGGAACAATGCCGGGGATATCTTTGAGCATAGGTGGTTCTCCCTCAAGGTTTGGATCAAGATGAGGCACACATGCCATCAGACCTTTGGTGTAAGGATGTAAAGGATTGTCCATAATATCCCGAACGTCCCCCTGCTCCACTTTATAACCGGCATACATAACAATAACACGATTCGCCATATTGGCGATTACTCCCATATCGTGAGTAATAAAAATTATTGCTGTCTTCTTCTCTTTCTGTATGTTTCTAAGCAGTTCTAGAATTTGGGCTTGTACCGTCACATCCAATGCTGTGGTTGGCTCATCTGCTATTAGCAGATCCGGTGAGCAAGCAAGAGCCATTGCAATAGAGACTCTCTGGCGCATTCCACCGGATAACTGGTATGGGTATTGTCTCGCCACTTTGTCAGGCGACGGAATAGCAACCGTATCCAACATCTCAACAGCTGTTTCGTGAGCTTTTTTCCGTCCCATATTTTCATGGAATCGAAGAGTTTCGGCAATTTGTTCCCCAACAGGATAAACAGGGTTCAGAGACGTCATAGGTTCTTGAAAAATCATCGTAATATTGTTTCCCCTGATTTTTCTCATCTCTTTTTTACCAGCCTTGAGCAAATCTCGGCCTTTGTAGGTGATCGAACCGGAAGAAATTTTGCCAGGTGGAACCGGAACCATTCCGAGTATTGCCAAGGCGGTCATACTTTTACCGCAACCGGACTCCCCGACAATTCCAAGCGTCTCATTCTTACACACTTTAAAATCGAGATTTTTTAGTACCTTGGCTATGCCCTTTTGTACATGAAACTCCACGCAAAGATCTTTAACTTCCAGCAATACATCACCTGGATGTGAATTACCTGAAGGAGTCATCTCATTCATTTTCGCACTTACATTTCACGAAGTTTGGGGTTAAATGCGTCAGTCAGCCCGTCACCGATAAGGCTGACTGCCAGAACCGTGATAAAAATAGCAAAGCCGGGCAAGGCAATGGCCCACCAGCAGTCAAAAATATATTCTCGATTATTGCTGATCATTAACCCCCAACTCATTTTTTCTGGATCTCCGAGTCCCAGATAGCTCAATCCTGCTTCAAATAATATGGCTGAACCAATATTCAATGTCACAGAAACAAGTAATGTGGGTAATGCATTCGGCAAGATGACCCGCCAAATCAAATATTGGACCCCTGTCCCAATGGAGCGAGCTGCCAGGACAAATTCTTCATTTTTGATTCTTAAAAACTCACCTCTTACGAGCCGTGCGACTCCCGGCCAACTTGCCAAACCTATTGCTAAAGCAATGGTGTACAAAGATGCTGAAAAAAGGGCCACAATGACCATCGCAAAAAGAAGAGCTGGCATGACTTGAAAAAATTCAGTTACCCTCATTAACAGATTATCCACTCTTCCCCCATAATACCCCGACAAGGAGCCTATTACGGTGCCAAGGACCATAGTGGTAAGAGCTGCCGCGGCTCCGACAGCCAGAGTTGTTTTGCCACCGTGAATGATATCAGCCAACACATCTCTGCCGAGGTAATCAGTTCCCAGAAAAAACCCGTCCTGCCCAGGTGGAATTGAGGGCATTCCCGCCATGGCAAAAGGGTCGACCTGATATAAATATGGAGCAATGAAGGTAACAAAAACAACAAGAGAAAAAAGCCAAAGACCAAGTATAGCAGATTTATTCCTTTTGTATGTCCTCCACATTTCCCGCAACGGATGTTCAGCCGTAACCATTTCCATGGTCTTTTCAGGTATTCTGTTATTACTTATTCTTGGCTCAGTCATAAATTATCCAAATCCGTTTCTATTTTTGAACTGATTATGAAGTCTTGATGCGGGGATCTACTAGTTTATAGACAAAATCTGTCAGAATATTAGCTATTATGACAATCATGGTAGCAAAAATGAGGATTCCAAGTACTACAGGATAATCGCGTCGCAGCACCGATTGAAAGGCCAATTGGCCAAGGCCTGGCCACCCAAAAACAGCCTCGACAATCACAGCTCCTGAAAATACCTGACCTAATCGGACACCAGTCGCCGTAATAACAGGAAGTAAAGCATTCCGTAACGCATGTTTAAAAACAACAACATACTCAGGCATGCCTTTAGCACGCGCCGTGCGAATATAATCGGTTTTCAGAACTTCCAGCATGCTGGCCCGTGCCAATCGACTAAAATGAGCAAGATATATCAAACTGAGAGTAGTTAGAGGCAGGATCAAATGCATGGTAATATCCTTGGTATACTCCCAAAAAGTGCCGCCTTCAGCAGTCAAATGCATAGAAATCATACCTGATACTGGAAAAATCGGAATCCAGATGCCAAAACAAAGCAGTAAAATAATACCAAGCCAAAAGGCTGGAGCTGAATGAGCTGCCAGCGAGAATGTAGTGACCGCAGCACTGAATAATCCATCTGGCTTAATTGAAGCCAGGTTGCCAAGAAAAGTCCCGAACACGACAGATAAAACAACAGACAAAACAAAAAGCAGGGCTGTTGCGGGAAATCGTTCCCAGAGTGCTTCGGTAACATCCTTCTTCATGTAAAAGGAGTATCCCAAGTCTCCCTGAGCAGCTTTTTTCAGATAGTTCCCAAGCTGAACAGGAATTGGCTCGTTCAAACCATATTCCTGCTCAAGTTCATTTTTCATTTCTTCACTGATACCGCCCATTTCACCGGCGATTGTATCCACGATACTGCCAGGAGCAAGCTGCAGAAGAAAAAAGTTCAGAATAACGACAACCACCAAAAGGCAGATACTGTAGAATGAACGTCTCAGGAAAAAGGACAAGATTTTCATAGTTACACCTAAGTGTAAACTTAAATTGAATCAATGATTAAGGGACCTTGCCAGAGTAGCCAAGAATAGCAAGGTCCCAAAAGCGGAAGGAAAATTACTGATTAATATAAAGTTCGTCACCCGGCTGAAAGAACCCCCATGGAGTCGTTACAGGGTTCCCAACTTTGTTATTATAAATCAGATGGTAAGGTGTAACATTGAAGTAAATCAATGGAGCGTCATCAACAATTATCTGTTGAAATCGTTTGTACATTGCTTTTCGTTTTTCCGTATTCATTTCCGATGCAGCATCTGCCAGAAGGGAATCTATTTCCGGATTCGAGTATTGTGAAGTGTTTGAATAGGGAGCTCCGGGTCTGATATTACTAGTAATGTATGTCCGGTGGACACCAATTACAGGATCCCCCCAGTTGTAGACCACATTAATGGTGGCATCATGATTACCGTTGCTTGTGCGGTCTGCCCAGGTTGCAAAATCAGGTGACGCCCTCTCGATAACCTTAATCCCAACATTTTTAAGCTGAGCTTTAGCATATTGTTGAAGCAATTCTGGATGGTTCTCCGCATCAATAGTCATTTCAAAACGAACACCATCTGAATTTTTTGGATATCCTGCTTCGTCCAGCATTTTATTTGCTTTTTCCAGATCAACATCATACATGCTCACTTCATCAGAGTAAAATGGGGTACCCGGTGCGATAGGGCCTGTAGCCTTAGCTGCCATTCCCTTAAATAAAACATTAATTACAAAATCTCTATCAAGTGCAAAAGCAATAGCTTGACGAACCTCCTTCTTATCAAAAGGTTCTTTTTTAACATTGAACTCCAGCCAGGCGATAGGGCCAATAAGTGAATACCCTTCCGGTGTATCACTGAGATGATCTTTTTTTCTCAACCGTAAGATGTTTTGCACAGTACTGATTTCCGGGTACATATCCGCTTCCTGATTTTCCATGGCAAGCGTTCTGTTTGATGAATCTGTTATTATACGGAAAATCAATTTATCGAGATAGGGACGACCGGGTATAAAGAAATCTTCATTACGCTCTAAAATCAGATATTCGTCAGATTTAAATTTTGCCACCTTAAAAGGGCCTGATCCAACCGGATTTGTGTTGGCGGGATTATTTCGGATATCCCCCTGGCCATATACATGCTCAGGAAGAATCGGGCATAAGGGAGGGGTCAAAGCCATAAGCAGGGCTGGATGCCTGTCAGATAAACGAATAATTGCTGTTTTTTCATCAGGTGTATCAACCTTTTCTACCAGTGCGAACATGGTTTTAAATGGATGCTTGTCTTTGATCGTCATAATAGAAAAAGCCACATCTTTAGATGTTATAGGTTTTCCATCATGGAATTTGGCATCAACAAGATGCAACGTTAAAGAGAGTTTATCTTCAGAAAATTCCCAGCTTTTTGCAAGGTATGGTTTAAATTCATAGTCTTTTCCAAGCCGCACCGGGCTTGCAAAAATTTTAGTGGCGGGATAACCGGTGGTTGTTCCTGATCGAATGGCATTGTTGAGATGTGGGATATGGCTGTTGTGCAGGACCGTTAATGTGCCTCCCTTTTGAGGCTCGGCAAAAGACAATGGAGCCCCGAGCAAAAACAACATAATTGTCGAACAGATAGTTACATGCCACAGCTTCTTCATTAGCATAATCTTACCTCCATTTTGTTATGCACCACAACGATTTGTTTTAAGCTGTGGTGCAGGATAAATCATTGCGCCGATCGCAATAGATAATATGTCCCCAAAATCAGTTTAATAGATTCGTTCTCCTCCGCGAATAGTTTCACTAATAGCAATATCTTTGATGTCTTCGGTCGCTATCTCCAAAGGATTCTCTTCAAGTATCACCAGATCGGCAAGCTTCCCGACTTCAAGTGACCCTTTGATATGCTCTTCACCGAATTGAAATGCAGCATACGATGTTACGCTACGCAAAGCCTCCTTTACAGATACCCTGAACTTCTCACCAAGACAATACCCGCCATAGGTCAAGCGATTGACAGCAGTCCATACTGACAGTAAAGGATCAATTGGAGTAATAGAGGTATCATTATGACATGTAAACGGCATCTGGCGATCTACAGCACTTTTGCATGGGTCTATGCGCTCAGCTCGCTCTGGGCCTAGAAATATTTCCCTATGTCTATCACCCCAGTAATAGACATGTGCAGTAAAAAAGGAAGGTATCATGTTCAATCTTTTCATCCGGTCCATTTGATCTTCACGAACTGTTTGACAATGAATGATAATATGTCGAGTATCTTTTCTGGGGAAATTGTTTTGCGCCATCTCAAAGGCATTAATCACTTCCTCAATCGCCTGATCACCATTAGCGTGAACAGCTATTTGCCAGCCCTGCTGATGTGCCTGATCAATCATCAGATTTAGCTGATCCGGCTCGTTCCGAGGTTTACCTAATGAACCTTTTTCAGTGCCAGGCAAATATGTATGGTATGGCTTACTTAAGTATCCGGTATAGCCTTGGATAGATCCATCCTGATACATTTTCACTGCACCGAGACTTAGCATCAGATCACCGGTTAGAGGTGATCCTTTCGCTGAACTAGGGTATTTTTTTAGCTCATCAGGGAATCTCCAATTAGGAAATAGTTGAATCCTCGGCTTCAGCAATTCTTGTAAATTAGCCTCTAAAAGTAAATCAAGATCACCTGGATAAGAATCACCCTCCTGAGCCGTTGTCACCCCCTTCGCTGAATACATATCTGAGGCATTTTGAGCTCCATATAGCCATTGGTGCTTTGTCCATTCAGGAAGCTTGTCCTCGGCAATAAACAACGCCGGTTCTCCCTGAAGTACACCCGTGGGTTTGCCCTCGCTATCTTTACAAATAAGGCCGCCTAGAGGGCTAAAAGTATCCCTGGTGATAGAGGCTTTCTCAAGAGCTCTAGAGTTGAGGGCTGCCATGTGCCCAGAAACGTGTCTTATAAAAATCGGGTGACGTTTGCTGGCCTTGTCCAGGTCACTAGCCAAGGGATGACGCTTTTCAGCCAGAAGTGTATCGTCATACAAATAACCAATAATCCACTTTCCTTCAGGTGTATCCTGTGAAGTTTTTTTCAATATTTCGACAAGCTCTTTCATGCATAGAACTTTACCAACTGGTGGGCTACTGAGATTAACAACAAAGCTATCATACAAGCCTGCTCTTAGAAAATGACTATGGGTATCAATAAAACCAGGAAGCAGTGTTCTACCTTGCAAATCAATGATTTTCGAATCTTTACCAAATAGAAATAGAATTTCTTCTTTGTCACCTACTCCCCTGATATGAGTTCCTTCAATAGCAAGAGCCTCTTTCACAGAGAAAGCTTCATCCATAGTGATCACAGGACCATTAACAAAAACTCTACGGTGGACATCTCTGGTCATGTTCAATCTTTAGATCTCCATATAAAAGATTGCATTTACCTTTACAATATGCACCCAAAAGCCATTCTCCGTTTGCTGAGCGAATTGCTTTTGTTAAACTATCAAGGCATCACCTATCAAACTCTATGATTTTCAAATCTACAACTGGTAACTGAATCGTGCTCATTGAATCGAATTGACAATTGTACCGCTATGCGATATTTTGTATGTTATGATGAACCTTACTCTTCGCATACTCTCCATCGACTGTCAAGATAAATATTGCTCTATCCGTTTTACAGGTTTTTCAAGATGAAAAACCCTTTCCTTGATAGAAAGATTTGTGCTTTTTATAATAATCAGAATTAATAAACCATGATATCAAGGGCTATAGGAATGCTCTTTTGGCTGGATAAAATATAATTAGAGAAGGCATGAAAAATAAAAAAGACCCGCAGTTAGTAACGTCCTTAAAAAAAGGAATGAAGGTATTTGATGCGTTCTATGGCGCAAATCAATACCTCAGGTTTTCTGATATAGTTGAGAGTACGGGCTTTAGCAAAAGTGCCGTACAGAGATATGTTTATACATGGACAACTTTGGGCTTTCTCTACAAGAACCCCAAAACCAAACAATATCGCCTGACCCCTAAAGCACTTGATTTAGCATATTCATTTTTACATTCAAGTCCACTAATAGAGATAGCTGTTCCTCATTTAATCGATTTAAGAAACAGGCACAATGAAACAGCACATCTGAGTTTCAAGGACGGAATTGACCTCGTATATGTCTTTCGTACGCCAAGCCAACGTCATACACTTAACGCCAGCATAATTGGCAGGCGCTTGCCACTATGTTTATTGTCAGGTGGCAGAGCAATGCTCTCAACCCTGCCCGATGAAGAAATTAAAAGAATAATAGAAAAATCTCATTTAAACAAAAGAACCCCTTACACAACAACTGATCCAGATAAACTTTTCGAATCAATCGTGAAAGTAAGAAATGATGGGTATTCTATAGTTGTGCAAGAAGCCTTACTTGGGGAAATTGCTGTGGCAGCACCAGTGGTAAACTCTCAATTCGATATTCTGGCAGCAGTTCACATTATTGTAACGATGAAAGATTGGACCTCCGAGCGTGTTATCAAGGAGCTCGCACCTGATGTTATGAGTGTAGCAAGAATAATCGCAGGACAGTGAAAAATTTTCCTACGCCGCTTCCCAACAACAGCGCTTGGGAGAAACAATTTTTCCTTCTTTTTTCAGTTTCGTCATTGCCTTGTCGACTTCTTTACGATCCAGTCCACCAATCTCCGTTATTTTGCCGGCATTGAGAGGCTGCCCTTCACAAAACCACCTATTTTTTCATATTTAAAAACGTAAATCGAACTAGATCTCACACTGATTGACGATTTCAATGAGTGAGCTGAAGACGTCTGTCAATCGCAGTATTCCCGTCACATTGTTGTCTTCAACAACCAGCAGCGATTGATGATGGCCCATGACAAGTTGATGGATCGCTTCATCAAGAGAGGCCTGTTGGCTGACATATTCACCTTCGGCAGGTGTATACATGATGTCACGCACATAGATACTACCGGATTTTTTACAGATATCTTTAAGGGGCATTTGCCAGAGCTGCAAGTCTTTCATCATGTTCGTGATGGTCTCTTTGCTCAGGGCCCAATGTTTTATTTCAGTAGGGGGTTTTACATTCCGATATCCCGGTTCAAGACCGCGAAGGACATCAATCTGGCTCAGTTTCCCAACAACCCGGTCCTCACTATCAAGAACGAGGATGGCTCGATGTTTGTTCTTTGTCTGGTTGAACTCGGCCTGCGCATTCCCTAAAACCTTTATTGCTTCGTATAATGAAGCATCCTTTGAAATGGTGTTGTATTCACTGGTTGGTACCATAATATCTTTGACTTTTAATGATTCCATCTCGAACCCCCTATTCTGGTAATGATGTCATGTGAAACGGTAGGCGATAGTAATAAAAAGAAGCAGTTGATCGACCGGGAGATGCTTTCCAGGGCGATACCCGTGGATTATAATCATTGAGATTTTGAAATTTAATAAAAAAGAGACAAAATTACTACAACCAGTAATAAATAAATTTCCTTTCGCATGTGAAAATTTAGTCCAGAAGGATCATACCAACATTTTCCTGGAAAAAATAATCCCTGGCACCCAAACCAAAAACATGATTATAAAGTACATAATTCCAGACATTACCTTTGTTTTTAATGCCAATGTTATCATTAATGCACTTTAAAAATACTTGACAGCAAAGTATTAATTTTCTAATGTGCTTATAAGCGCACCTTATAAGCATAAAAACTAATTAATGTGATCTAAAATATACATTATGAAACTTAGAGACATGTCTTCATTCGCTATAGCGGAAGAGTTAGGTAACAGACTGAAGCAAGCCAGACTCAGGGCCGACCTGACTCAGTCTGAAGTAGCATCGCGATCCGGTCTCAGCAGGAGGACCATTCTCAACGCTGAAAAAGGAAAGGTTCAATTAGAGAACCTTGTCGCCATATTGGCAGCAATTGACATGGTGGAGCAACTTAATATGTTCCTGCCTGTACAAGAAATATCTCCGATACAGCTGGCAAAACTCAAAGGACAGCAACGACAGCGAGCATCAAGATCGAAGAAAAGAAAGACGCTGAGAAAAGAGGCTAAACCTTCATGGTAATGGACGTTGCCAGTGTAAAATATAAAGAGCAGGATGCTGGTGCGATCGGTTTTGACACTGAAACCGGTATAGGCTCATTTGAGTTTGAGCCTCGTTTTATTGAAACAGGTATCGAGCTGTCTCCCCTCAAAATGCCCTTGTCCCGAAAGATATATTCATTCCCGGAAGCTGACCCTGCAGCTTTCAATGGCTTACCAGGAATGCCAGCCGACTCGTTGCCCGATGATTTCGGCAATGCTGTATTGAATGCCTGGATCGCCGACCAGGGCAAATCGCCCGCTGACATTACGCCAGTACAACGCCTGAAATACCTGGGTACACGTGGTGTGGGCGCTTTAACCTATCACCCGGCTGCTCGCAAGAAAAACCTGAACGCCTCACAGCACATTGAAATTCAATCTTTGATCTCTATTGCTCAGGAAATTCTGGACAAGCGAGAACAATTCAAAACAGCTCTTGGCACCCAGGGACAAGAGGATAAAGAAGCAATGCTGGCATTATTATCTGTAGGAGTCAGTGCGGGTGGTGCCAGGCCAAAAGCAGTAGTCGCGTTTAACAGTGATTTTACACAAGTGCGATCAGGGCAAACAGATGTTCCTGACGGGTTTACTCATTTCATAATGAAATTTGACGGTGTCAGTGAACGCAACAAAGACAGAGAAACCTTCGGCGATCCATTAGGATATGGAGCAATGGAGTATGTGTATTACCTTCTGGCACGGGCCTGTGAAATAGAAATGATGCCGTGCCGTTTACTCGATGAAGGCAAAAGGCGACATTTTATTACCGAGCGGTTTGATCGTAACAAAAACACCAAGCGGCATGTACAGACATTAAATGGTCTGGCACATGTCAGTTACAAGCAGCCGGGCACTTACTCTTATGCCGAATTGCTTGCAACTGCAAGAGAGCTCAAACTAGGCGCCGACGAGGCAATGGAGATATTCAGACGCATGGTTTTTAATGTTGTGGCACGTAATCATGACGACCATTCCAAGAACTTTGCCTTCATGCTCGATGATCAAAACCAATGGAAATTAGCACCCGCTTACGACCTGGCCTACAGCTACAAGCCAGGAAGCCGTTGGGTAAATAGTCACTGGATGAAGCTCAATGGGAAGCGAGACGACTTCACAAGACAAGATTTTTATACGTTTGAAAAATTGAGTCCGTTATTCAGCAAGCGGAAAATTGATCGGATAATAGATGAAATTACAGAACATGTTTCAAAGTGGCAGAGCCTAGCCGTTGAACACAGCGTGCCTAAATCATTGGTTAGGTTAATAGGAAGCAATTTACGTTTACTGCTTTAAGCTAAACCACAGGCTCAACGGCCACCAATGAAACAACTTTTGGCAAGATCAGATTTTTTATGAGACAATAATAAAGTGTTGGAGCAGGGCATGGCACAATCCCTACTTTACAATAAATTACTGATACTATGTGCTCATAGCTGATAAACGATAAAACCAATATGAGACAATCTATGTGCTCGTTACGCTCCTCTTTTATCTTCACTCTTTTCAACGTATTTTCACTGGTTGCAGCTATCTCCGTACATGGAGCAGCGTGCAACATACCAGAAGAAGCTGAACGTGAAGATGTCTCAAGCCCTGACCAGGTTATCGGCAATGGTAATCCGGAAAGCTGCACCTCAGCAGCTTTCATCCAGGCTGTGGCGCAAGGAGGTGTAATCACATTTAACTGTGGTCCAGCCCCTGTAACAATAACCCTTACAGAGACCGCAAAGATTTTTAATGATACCGGGCCGGAAATTGTCATAGATGGCGGCAATATGATTACACTCAGCGGTGGTGGAACAAAGAGAATCCTCTATATGAACACGTGCGATCAAGCCCAGCACTGGACAACGCCACATTGCCAGAACCAGGATCATCCACGATTGACCATACAGAATATGACTTTCACTGACGGCAACAGCGAAGGACTGCAGCCAGATGGCGGTGGTGCTGTCTGGGTCCGTGGAGGACGTCTAAAGATACTGAACTCCCACTTTCTGCGAAACACCTGCGATGGGACGGGGCCGGATGTTGGCGGTGGAGCAGTTCGCGTCTTCAGTCAGTACGAAGGTCAACCCGTATACGTGGTAGACAGCACATTCGGGGGTGCTGGCGGAGACGGCAATATCTGTTCAAACGGAGGAGCTCTGTCCAGCATCGGCGTCTCGTTTACCATCATCAACAGCCTGTTCAGTCACAATATGGCCATTGGCAATGGCGGCAACCCGGCACAGCCTGGAACGCCAGGTGGCGGAAGCGGTGCTGCCATCTACAATGATGGCAATACATTCCACCTCGATATCTGCGGAACGGCAATCCACGATAACCAGGCAAACCAGTATGGTGGCTCAATCTTTTTTGTCAGCAACAACAACACCGGCACAATGAACATAGAAAACTCCGGTCTCTGGAATAATCATACACCCCATTGGCTTACCCACACGGGGGGCATATCATTTCAAAGTTTTGGAAATGATCCATCATTTATCGATTGTTACAGAAGTGACAATATCAGTGTCCCACATTACATTACCATTGATGTAAACGCAGATGAAAAGATTGGTCTGGCAGAAATACTTCACGCACTCACGACTCTTTCACTGGGCTACGTACCTGATCTTTCACCGTATGCCCGTAAACGTGGTGATATAAATTACAACCACCACATAGATTTAGCTGATATAATAAGCGGCTTGCAATTAATGACCGGCGAAAACGTTATAAATTAGAGGCTCTCTGATCTTGAGTTTCTTCCAATTAAGCTGCCTTTTTTTATTCGTTTGTTTTACTACTGTATCGTATCTATAATCGCAACTCCCAGCATCGCAACTCCCAGCATCGCAACCCCCAGCATCGCAACTCCCAGCTATTGACTACTTATCCTTTTTGTTGTACATTATTTTGTACAATAGGAGGTTTGTTATGGAAGCGATAACATATAGTGCGGCAAGACAGAACATGGCATCAACGATGGACTCGGTGTGCGATGATCAATCGCCGATCATCATCACGAGGAAAAATAAGAGATCCGTCGTCATGCTGTCTTTGGACGAGTACAACAGCCTTACCGAAACCGCTCATCTGCTCCGATCTCCGAAAAACGCGCTGAGGATTTTAGAGGCAATTTCCGAGTTGAATAACGGTGATGGTGTCGAGAGACAGCTTATCAAATGAAACTGGTCTTCTCGTCTCAAGCGTGGGAAGACTACCTGCATTGGCAAAGTACCGACAAAAAGATTCTGATAAGAGTCAACAATCTCATAGAGCAAACATCACGTAATCCATTCAAAGGTATAGGCAAACCAGAGCCTTTGAAACATGCCCTTGCCGGCTGGTGGTCGAGGCGTATAGATTCCGAGCACAGGATGGTCTATCGCCTGAAAAACGACAAGCTTGAAATCGCACAGCTACGGTATCATTATTAGATAATAGGCCTCACCGGCACTTATCTCTTCGTAACCAACTATTTCGGAACCCTCATACGGAAATAATTGATGGATGCAAGACCTCTTAAGCAATAGAAAGGCACGTGCATTTATCATCTCCTTTCAGTTACCGGAATATGTCAATGAAAATGAGACACGCTTAACAATAAATTAAAAGATACTTCGAAATAGACTTTAACCAATAAGAATGTCGTCAGAGACATCACGAATGTAGGATATCATGAAAAACCTGATCTTTTCACTACTTACACTGCACTTGGTACTGCTGGGAGCATACCAGTCACTGGGATCGGATAAAACCGGTGTACAGCAGACAATGCCAGCAGGGTCGGCAAATGAACAGCGCTTCACCGTACCAAGTGATAGTGTTCTCCGGCAGCGGCTGACCGCACTGCAATACCAGATAACCCGTGAGGACGGAACCGAACCAGCCTACGACAATGCCTATTGGAACAATTATGCACCCGGTATTTACGTGGATGTCATCTCCGGGGTACCGCTCTTCAGCTCGATCGATAAGTACGACTCCGATACCGGCTGGCCAAGCTTCACCCGCCCCCTTGAACCTGACCACATCGTCCTGGGAGTTGAACAGAGATATTATTTCAACGTTTTTCGAGAGGTCCGAACCAAACTCTCCGACGCACACTTGGGGCACGTACATGAAGATGGGCCACCTCCAACCGGGTTGCGCTATTGCCTGAATTCAGGAGCGCTGCGCTTCATTCCGCTCGCCGAACTGGAGAAGGAAGGTTACGAAGAGTATCTGGGGTTGTTCAAATAGGTGGAGATGATAAGACTTTAATGGAAAATATTGAGATACAATAGGAGCGAAGCCGTGGACCACATTCTTGTCTATGCAGACAGCCTTACCTGGGGAATAGTTCCGAACACAAGGAATCGACTACCTTTTGATAAACGATGGCCAGGGGTATTTGAAAATGTTCTCAAGGATGAAGGGAAGAAAATCAGAGTCATTGAAAACTGCCTCAATGGACGCAGAACTGTCTGGTCAGATCCTTTCAAAAATGGCCGTGATGGCTCAGAGGGGCTTTCCGAGTTAATTGAGATATGCTCCCCACTCACATTAGTCATCCTGATGCTCGGCACAAATGATTTTCAATGCACACATGATAACAATGCATGGATGTCAGCCCAAGGTACCGCAAAATTAGTTCACATTATCAGGCAATCGCCAATAGAACCGGGAATGCCAATTCCGGAAATAATGATTGTTGCTCCCCCTAAAATTATAGAGCCAAAAGGTGTGATCGCAGACAAGTTTGAAGGAGCAGAAAAACGTTGTCACGGTCTGTCAATCGAACTGGAGAAAGTAGCGCTCGAGTATTCTACAATGTTTCTTGATACAAACGGTGTCACAGGAGCCAGCACTGTTGATGGTATTCATCTTGATGTGGATCAACATTATGTATTGGGTGAGGCTGTCGCTCATGCCGTTTTAGAAAGAAAAATGTTTTAATCATAGCATGAGAACCAACGTGGATCTTTATTGTCAGGTTTGCTTGTTATTGTGCGGTCCAACCGCAATCGATAGTCCAACAGGCGCCTGTTATTGAGGCTCCATTATCTGAACAGAGTAGCATTACAAGATTTGCTATTTCAGTTGGCTCTATGATTCTTTTAATTGCTGCCGGCTTGAGCATGATTTCTTCGACCACTTGTTCTTTCCTGATATTGTGGGCTTGAGCCTGGGCGGCAATTTGGTTTTCAACTAATGGCGTTCTGACATAGGCGGGACAAAGGGCATTAACAGTAATACCGTGAGCTCCACCCTCCAGCGCAGCTGTTTTAGTCAATCCAAGTAATCCGTGTTTGGCGGAGATGTATCCTATTTTATTGGGTGAAGCGATGAGCCCGTGTATTGACGCAATATTAACAATACGTCCCCATGCCTGTTTTTTCATATGGGGCCATGCATACCTTGTTAATAAAAAAGGTGCAGTGAGCATTACCCGAATCATCTGATCCCATTTTTCCTCGGGAAAGTCTTCCAGCGGTGAGACATGCTGAAAACCTCCGTTGTTAATGAGGATGTCGACTTTTCCAAATTGATCAACTGTCGTATCGATCAAAGATAAGCATGACGCACGGTCTTCCAGGTCGACTTTTAAGAACAGACAGCCAATTCGTTCGGCAGCGCTTATACCGTCTGCTTCATTGATGTCAGCAATAACGACGTGGTGACCTGCTTCGACGAATGCTTTGGCGATTGATAATCCTATGCCGCTGGCCCCACCTGTTATAACCGCACACTTTGTAGTATCCATAGCAGAACCCATCCTATGTTTTTCGACAATGTACTTTTAGTTTACACGTAGCTGTTGCAACTGACCTAACGTATAATAGCGCAGACCGATCGGTCTGCGCTATTATACACCGATATCTATCGCCGGCAATTAAATTTTTTCAACCGAAAGCATTACCATCGTGCTCTATCTTTTCAATACATTGATATTTCATAAGGGTGCGTGCTTGATGAATTGGCGTGAGATTCAAAGTCGCTTCGGTAAGAAAGGTGATGAGCAATTGATACGCACGGTTATCTGTTGCCTCAGCAAGACGGCTCGCATATGTATTGACATAACTCATGACCTAAGGTAATACTTGGTTAGAGAGACCGATCGGTCTCTACTGTTGCGACGGGCTGCTTTGTCAAGAAGGGGCAACGTGATCGACTCTGCCAACTCCTTCATTAAGCGGAAATATCACGGCACGGCGTGTATATGATCAATCAGGTAAAGAATAATAAAGCATGCTGGACTTTCTGTGGCTCGGCAGCTCATGCAGTTCACTATCCGAGGTACAAACGTCTTACTCCCCGACCGACGAAAATGAGTACGAAACGGGATGGGGCAATTTTGCGGTCCGGTTTTTGGAAAACCGAAAGCCGGAGAATATTAACCATTTTTAAATCGGGAGGAGTAATTATGAAGAATCGCACGTTAGTTTGTACAAGCATCTTGTGCGCACTGTTTTTCCTGGTTGCGGGCAGCACCGCCGTAATGGCTAAAACCTGGAAGTATC
Organism: Desulfocapsaceae bacterium; assembly: GCA_963675545.2. Lineage (GTDB taxonomy): Bacteria > Desulfobacterota > Desulfobulbia > Desulfobulbales > Desulfocapsaceae > MADRE3. The sequence goes on along the minus strand of CAXXRX010000002.1, from coordinate 2,395,847 downwards.
AATCCGTCTGGCCGGCTTCGATTCTGCTGAACAAGCCGGACAAATACTTCGGCGACCTGATTGACACCCTCGCCGGCGATGATCTCGATCTCAAGTATTATGACGGCGGCAGCCTGGTCCAAACGGGTGAAGTCTTTGACGCCGTCGCCAACGGTATTGTCGAAATGGCAACCGACTGGCCGAGTTACTGGGATGGTAAAAACACCGCCTTCAGTCTATTGACATCTGTTCCCATGGGCTTCGCCCCGGCTGATTACATGATCTGGTACTGGCAGGGCGGCGGTTTCGAACTGTCCCAGGAACTGTACGGCAAGTACGGCATTGTCTTTTTCCCTCACGGCCTCACCAGCCCCGAGAGCGGGCAGCGCTCCAACAAGCCGATTAAATCCCTTGAGGACTACAAAGGTGTCAAGATGCGTCAATGCGGTCGCGTTCAGGCCAACATGCTGAACGACGTCGGCGGCTCCGCTATCTTTATGCCGGGCGGAGAGGTCTATCTGGCGCTGCAGCGCGGCACTATTGATGCCGGTGAGTTCTCGGTGCCTGAGGTCGACTGGGTCATGGGCTTCCAGGAAATTACCAAGTACTGGGTCCTGCCAGGTTGGCACCAGCCGGGTCCGATCTGGGGTGTTCTGATCAACAAGAAGGCTTTTGATGCCCTGTCTGATGAGACCAAGTTCAAATTCAAGGAAGCCGCCATGGCGACCATGATGTGGAGCTGGACCTACTTTGAATATGGCTCAGGCGCCTTCACCAACAAGTTCATCGAAGCCGGTACCGAGATCAGTCGCCTTGATGACAAAGTTCTGGAACAACTCCAACAGGACTCCTGGAAATATATGATCGAAGACGCCGAAAAGAACCCGGATTTCGCAAAGATTGCCTACTCCCAGGCCGCTTTCTTGAAAAACATGAAGCTCTGGCGCGAAATTCAGTCGCCCTTCACCTATAGCCGGACTCCTTCCGGGCTGGATGAAGCATATGACAAACTGACAGCCATCGCCGAGAAACATGGCGTTCGTGAGTCTGCAGACAACATGCTCGCAGACGTGCGGGAGAGAATGACGGCGCAAAAATTCTGGACACCAGGAACAAAGTACATCAACAACCCGGTGTCCCCAAAATAATACAACAGTGCAAGACAGCGATTCAACTGCCGGACGCCGTGGCGTCCGGCAGTTGAATATAAGCTGTAATTAAGTAAATTGTTGTGCTAATCTCCTTTTTCGACCGGCGTCAGCAGACTGATTTTACGCCGTAAATTTTGAGATTTGTGTAAGCACCTTTTACTTCCGAGGTATTTACAACGATTATTAAATTGCAACTCACGGCAATCTTTTTTGCATAATCCAGTAAAATAAAACCTTTGCGAAGGTCTCGTCATGACAGGTTTAAAAAAAATACTGATATATTGTGAGAAATTAATAGAATGGACGGGCAGTATTGTCTGCTGGCTTCTCATGGCTTTAATGGGTCTGGCTGTCTTCGAGGTTATCACCAGACGATTTCTGGGCAGCCCGACGATCTGGACGTTTGAACTGTCAGGTTTTCTCTTGGCTGCAATTACTGTACTTTCTCTGGCATACACCCAGCTTCATTACGGCCATGTAAATATCGATTTTCTCTATGACCGTCTCTCCCGCAGAGGAAAAGCAATTATCGATATCATCACGTTCTTCCCCTTCTATTTATTGTACTGCCTTATTTTTATCTATTTCGGTGGCCGTTACGCCGCCGAATCCTGGGCTATTAGAGAAGCAGCCCCGACCGCCTGGAACCCGGTTATCTACCCGATCAAAGCCTTGATCCCCCTGGGGGCGGCACTTTTACTCCTCATAGGAATCGTCCAGTTGATTCGTAATATCGTCATCGCCATTAAGGGGGAAGAACTATGATCGAACTGTCTCCTCAATTTGCTGTATTTCTCATGTTTTCCCTGATGCTGCTGGGCCTGCTCGTTGGTCATCCCCTGGCCTTCGTGCTCGGCGGGGTCGGGGCCATGGTCGGCTTCGTGGGCTGGGGCCCCGGTGCTCTGTTCATGATGGTCTCCCGGACTTACTCCACTCTTAATAACCAGATTCTGATCGCGATACCGCTGTTTGTCCTGATGGCAGTGTTCCTGGAAAAGTCAGGAATAGCAGAGGGGTTGTTCACCGCGATGATGCACCTGTTCGGAAAACTCCGCGGGGGCGTTGCCCTGACCGTAACCATTCTCAGCGTCGTTTTTGCCGCTACTACAGGGGTTGTCGGCGCCAGCGTAGTCAGCATGTCTCTGATGTCGATCCCGGTCATGATGAAATACAAATATGACAAACAACTGGCAGCCGGTGTCGTTATTTCAGGCGGTACGCTGGGAATTCTCATCCCACCCAGCATCATGCTCATTCTCATGGCCGACCAATCCGGCCAGTCGGTGGGCCGGCTTTTTGCCGGCGCCTTTATTCCCGGCGTACTGCTTGGCACACTCTATTTCATGTATGTACTTATTCTCGCTCTGCTTCATCCTGAGAGAGCCCCTGCGCTAACTGACAAGCAGAAAGGTGAAGTCAACAAGATGCAGCTGATACGCATGCTGTTGATCAACTTCATTCCGCCGATCTTGCTCATTCTGGGTGTATTGGGAACAATCTGGTTGGGTGTGGCTACACCTACGGAAGCATCCGGGGTTGGCGCATTCATTGCCTTTATGCTGATGATCGTGTACGGTAAGTTCTCCTGGAAAACCCTGTTTATCAGCTTGAAACAGGCTCTGGTCACCAACGCCATGGTCATGGCGACCATCATCGGCGCCTCGATCTTTACCGGCGTCTTCCTGGGGCTGGGCGGAGGTGACGTCGTGACCGAGATCATACTGAGCATGGAGGGATTCGGCAAGTGGGGGATTTTCGCGATGATGATGTTCATCATCTTCATTCTGGGCTTCCTGATCGACTGGATCGGCATCATCTTCATTTCGTTTCCGATCTTTCTGCCGATCGCCAACGAAATCGGCTTCGATCCCACCTGGTTCGTCGTCATCCTGGCGATAAACCTGCAGATGTCCTTTTTGACGCCGCCGGTGGGCTATTCCCTGTTTTATCTCAAGGGGAGCGTCGATCCGAAGGTCATAAATCTGGGCCAAATCTATCGGGGAATTATACCGTTCGTTTTCCTCCAGATGATCGGCCTGCTGCTTTGCATCCTTTTTCCGTCTACCGTCACTTTTATGGCCAACCTGGTCGGCTAGTCTGCCTGAAGACAAAATCTGCCCCTTTAAAGCACCACCTATCAAGGGCGTGCTTTAAAGGGACTACTCTTGAAAAAACGTATTGCTGCTTTTTTTTCGGTTGTAACCAGGTCGCCGTTTTTTGAACCAATTTTTGCATAAAGCTCAGTTCAAGTAACGGTATTTCCACAGCTCCAGGTTTCATTGTTCGTTGTGACTGAGACATCTGGTCCAGCCATGCGGGATATATGACATTTATCGTGTCGAGAGTTATGTTCGTAAATGGCGTACAAAAACCAAAAAATACTTTCTTTTTATTTGTCAGTATTTTTCTAATCTCCTCCACTATCATTTCGCTTCAGCTACTGATGCAACGTTTTTTATCTGTGGCCTTTAGCTACCATTATGTTTTTATCGTTGTTTCCATTGCTCTTTTTGGAATAAGTCTGGGTGGCTTCATCGGGTATCTGACAAATAATTATTTAAAGAAGTATTGCTGCATAACCGTGTTACTTTTCGGAGCATTTCTCTTTTATTTTTTCGTATCCTCTACCTACATTTTTGCAATCCACGCTTACAACGCACATACGATACAATTAAACATTTTTGTTTTTTCCGGAATTTTTATTTTTCCATTTATTGCCGGAGGATTTTTCACTGCAAAACTTTTTTATTCATTCCCGGAAATGTGCGGGCAACTCTATGGAGCCGATCTTACAGGTGCAGCATTTGGTTGCATCGGGATTATATACCTTCTGAACAGACTCGATCTGGGAAATGCCCTGTTCGCGGTTTGCGCACTGCCGCTGGCACTTTTGTCTATCTGGGGTTTCAAACACCTCGCGCAAGAAGCAAAGCGTAATCATTTACTCGGCTTTGGGGTCCTCGCCGGTTGCGCTCTTATCGCCGGAGTTCAGCTTTTGAATGTGCCGGAAATTTCTTCGGGGCAAAATCCGCGGAAAGAAATCTATGATGCGCTGAATACCTTCAACGGAACAATAGTGGAATCCAGGAACAGCGCCCAGGGCCGTGTCGATTTGATCAAATTTTCCGAATATCCCGAACTCATGGACATCTATGTGGATGGAACAGCAGGAATGCCGATGTACCGGTTCAATGGATCTTTTGCCGAACCCAACCCGGAAGTCGTCAGCTTGCAACGTGAGTTTCCCGGCTATTTTCCGCTTGCGCAAATCGAAGACCATGCCAAGGAAGACGCCCTGATTATCGGTCCCGGTGGCGGAAGAGATATTCTCCTTGCCAGGATGGCTGGGTTCCAGCACATTACCGTTGTTGAAGTCAACCCGGAAATCGTGAACATCGTTAAGAAATATGCGAGTTTTAACGGCAATATTTTCAATCAGCCCGGCGTAGATCTTCAGACAGGAGAAGGCAGGTCATTTTTACGGGCGGACACGCAGAAATATGATTTAATCCTATTCAGTCTACCGGTCACCAACACCAGTCAAGGCCTTGGCAGCTTCGCCCTGACAGAAAACTACCTGTATACCACCGAGGCGATCGGCGAATACCTGGACCACCTGAGAGATGATGGCTATCTGGTTCTCATAACCCACAATGATCTGGAGGTTTTGCGCCTGCTTACCATAACATTGTCATCCTTCCGCGAAAAAAAACTGTCCAACGCCGAGGCCATGAAACACTTGTATGTCCTTGGCTCGAAGGACTACCCGGTACTGGTCGTCGGCAAACAGAAGATCAACAAGGACAATTCGCAGGGAACTCTCAAGGCGGCGTTCAACCAGCCCTGGTTTATTCCCGGATCCTCGTATTTTCCACAAACCGGTTTTCCATTTCTTAACGGAATGCTTCTGGACATTGAGGACGGACGGGCGACGGCAGATGATCTCATTGGCGAAGGGGAGAAAAGGGGCTACGATTTAAGCCCGGTGACCGATCAGAGCCCGTTTTTCTATAAACTTGAGAATACCCTGCCCGCCTCACTGATGAATGTTTTTTATTTCTCTATCGGTATCATTGCAGTTTTTCTGATTTTACCATTTTCGTATCTTATCTGGAAAATAAATAAAAACAGCTTTTCAGGTCGATCTGAAATGAGCAGGTATTTTGTTTTCAGTACCTATTTTGCAATGATCGGCACAGGCTTTATGATTCTGGAAGTTGCTATGATCCAAAAGTTCATGCTTGTTCTGGGAAATCCCATCTATTCGATGTCAACAATGATTTTCACCATGCTGGTGGGCGCGGGAATCGGCAGCCTGACAAGCAGCCGCTTTGGCTTGCAAGGCTTACGGATGAATCTGATCGTCATCTGCGCTGCACTTGTCTGCCTCATCTTGCTCTACCAGGTAAGTCTGCCTGTCATCTTCCGCACCATTTGTACAGGGTCGATTGTATTCAGGACTGTGGTTTCGGTTATTCTCGTTTTTCCTTTGGGATTCGTCATGGGATTTCCTTTCCCTATGGCTATCCGCTTGATCAAGTTTTTCAGAATGGATGGGATTATCCCCTGGATGCTGGCAATAAATGGCGCAAGCTCCGTCTTCGGTTCCGCGTTAACTGTTGTCCTGGTTATGGCCTATGGGTATGACAAGGCTTTTTTTACGGCCGCCGCCTGTTACGGGATTGTTATTTTTCTCTTGTGTCTGATCTCGAAGGAATTTGGATATGGGAATAACAAAACCAAATCCATTATTTCCTGATCATATTCAAATAGTTGATGAGTGTGCTGATGCTTTTGTCAAGCTGCGATTTAGATTTATCCAAGGTGTAAATAACGCAGGCGCCGAGTAGTCCGGTGAAAATCAATTCTACTATTTCTTCCGTGTCAGCAACATTTTGGAGCGTGCCTCCAGCCAGCTCTTCTTTCAACAGCCGATTCAGCATTCGCTTGAGATTAATAAATCCGTCGTTCACCGAATGGGCCAGTTCCGGACGTTGATCGCTGAACTCGACGGCAAAGTTCACGAAAATGCACCCTCCCGGAAAATTCTCACTGTCAGCCAGGTAATTGTCGCGGTAATTTTCAAGTATTTTAATTACTTTGTCGATCGGTCTGGAAATTTCGTCAAGGCCCTGCAGATTACGTTCGCGCCATATTTGCCGGGCATGCTCAAGGGCTTGATAAAAGAGCTCGTCTTTATTCCTGAAATGATTGTAGAGCCCGCCTTTTGAGGTACCGACAGCGTCGATGATATCGACTGTTGACGTTGCATGGTAGCCTTTTTTAGAGAATTGCCTGAGTGCTTCATGGATGAGTTTTTCCTTTAGCGTCACCTGTCCCTCCTGATAAGACGACAAGACGGACCGGTCGGTCTTAGCGGTTATTACTATACAACGGTTATTTTTTAATTCCAAATATATTTTTGTGGTCTCAAGGATGATACCTATTCTTTCATGCTTTCAGGCAATTGACTTATCATGCTCAACTGGATTATGCACGTAAAATGCTATATAGCGCTGGGCCAAGGAACTGGCAGTCTCCTGAGCTCATGACAGATGAGCGAGGGCGGTATATATCTCATTGTATATGCCTGTAACTAGATAAAAATGTCGTTTCCCCAGAAAAAGTTAATATCATGATACTTGTTGACAGTATCGTTTTATTTGGATAGATATGTCTTTAAAGGGAAGGGACCGACCGGTCTCTCTCTGTTATCGTTAGCCGATGTCATTGACGTTATTACAACAACTTGCATGAGTAAGAAGCGATTTTACATGGCATATGGATCAATCTTATTAACCTAACACCGTAATGGAGAGATCGATGAAAAGAGAGATTGGCTTTGAAATGGCTGCGTCCAACATCAGGTTCGGTAAAGGGGTAACGGCTGAGATCGGTATGGATCTGAAAGATCTCGGCTTGAAAAAAGTGATGTTCGTTACAGATTCTAATATAGCTAAATTACCGATGACCAAAATTGTTATCGATTCGCTAGACAAGGAAGGAGTCGAATATGTCGTTTACGACCAAACACGGGTCGAGCCGACGGACACATCGTTTAAAGATGCGATAAACTTCGCGATAACCAATAAGGTTGATTCGTTTGTCGCCTTTGGCGGGGGATCGGTCATCGATACCGCAAAAGCCGCCAATCTGTACTCGACCTACCCGACTGATGACTTTCTGCTCTACGTCAATGCACCTATCGGAAAAGGAAAACCTATCCCGGGACCGTTAAAGCCTCTTTTCGCAATTCCGACAACGGCAGGAACCGGAAGCGAAACAACGGGTGTGGCTATTTTCGATCTTGAAGAAATGCATGCAAAAACCGGTATCGCATCGAGGGTGTTGAAACCGACACTCGGCATCGTCGACCCGCTCAATACCGTCTCGATGCCTCAGATGATTACTGCATCGACCGCATTCGACATATTGACCCACGCGGTGGAATCTTATACCGCAATCGAATATACCAACCGGCCGTATCCGGAGCGGCCTATCAACCGTCCCGCGTATCAGGGATCCAACCCAATCAGCGATATGTGGGCGATCAAGGCGATGGAGATCATGGCGGACAACTTCGCCACCGTCATTGATGACCCGACCAATGAAGAAGCCCGCGGCTGGATGGCGCTGGCGGCTGCTTTTGCCGGCGTCGGCTTCGGCAATGCCGGGGTGACGCTGCCTCACGGCATGTCCTATCCGGTATCGGGCATGGTCCGGGAATATATAGCTCCGGACTACATTTCTGATCATCCGATCATTCCGCACGGAATTTCGGTGGTTATCAACGCTCCTGCCGTTTTTCGATTTACCGGGCCGTCAAACCCGAAACGTCATCTCGAGGCTGCAGCGGCATTGGGAGCGGATACTGATGGCGTTAAAGATGCTGATGCGGGTGAATTCCTTGCCGATACCATGATCGGATATTTCAAACGATTTAATATTCCCAATGGCCTGAAAGCCGTTGGTTTTTCCGAATCGGATATTCCGAAGCTCGTCGAGGGCACGCTGCCTCAACACCGGGTAACCAAACTGTCTCCGAGGCCTGCAGGTCCGGAGGAACTGGCCGGCCTGTTCAAGGATGCCATGCAGTACTGGTAAAGATCGATATCGGCAACGTTTCCATCGCCCTTCAAAAGGGCATCAGGACAGCTTTCGACCCGAAAAAGATTTTGAATCCGGAAAAATATATTAAATTTTCGGCTTTTACCTAACCATGTCAAGCTATTACCAAACTTCACCTGTCAACTCGATCAGCTATAGCAAGACTTGTAGAGACGATAACACAGGCTCAGCAGAATCAGAAAATTAGTAATCGATACTTAGGTAAGACAATTCATCCTGCCTGGGAAACACGAAAAGCAAGAGGTGAAAAATGGATGTTACTGAAATGATAAAAGAGCGACGAAGTGTAAGGAAGTTTAAAAATGAAAAGGTAGATCGAGAAACGATGAGGGAGATCATTGAGATTAGTCGATGGGCACCTTCATGGGCAAACTATCAAATTGCCAGATACACTCTTGTTGACGATGAAGCAACCATTGCCAAATTGGCTAATGATGGTGTGAAAGGCTTTGTGTACAACATGAACACCCTGAAGAATGCCAAAGGTGTGGCTGTACTGAGTTTTGTAAAAGGGAAAAGTGGTACGTTGGACCCGGAAAAGATGCCTGATTTTGATGATTCAAAAGCTCCCCTATGGGAGATTTTCGATGCCGGCATTGCCTGCCAGACGTTTTGCCTGGCGGCTCATGCGAAAGGTGTCGGAACCTGTATTTTCGGTGTGATCGATGTTGATTCAATAGCGGAAATAGTAAATCTACCTGAGGAGGAGACCGTGGCGGCCCTTATTGTTTACGGTTATGAAGAAGGCGATCATGCTAAACCGACATCTCGGAAAGAGGTGGATGATATCCTACGTTTTATCTAGCCTTCGATAGAGAATCAATGGCGACACTTACCGCCGTTGATTCTCCGACAATTTGAGTTTTCGTTTTACCTCAATCAATTATCACCGTTTTCTTCTTTTTGCGCCTATTTTGTTCTTTGAGAAAAGTGCTTTATTTTCTCTTCACTATCTCATACGTGAAGGATATGATGGGATATGGCAACAGACAGATGACGGTAGATATTTACGTTCATTTACTGCCTGATCAGGACAAATCAGCAATGAATATTCTGGGCAATATCGGCACGCCTACGGCACCCAGAAAAAACGAAAGCACCGTAACCAATCAAGATCACAGTGCTTTTATGTCAAACGGCGCGAAGGCGAGAGACGAATAAATCGAATTATATCTATTAATTTCAAAACAATATCGATATTGCAAAAATAGCGATAAATTAAAATACCCTCTTTTGTACCCGCTTTTTGTTGGACCATTTTAGCTTATTTATATCCTACCGTATTTTAAAGAAATATAATTAATTATTTGATGAAATCAGAAGAGTTCATCCTGCCATAAGACATCTCTTGTTTTGAGAACAAACAAAAATTATACCTGAATAGGAAGTATACGTAACAAAACCAAAATGGATTTTATGATATAATTCATCATCAAGTCCCTGTTTTTTCTACAAAAGGAAAAGGAGGCAGCGATGACTGAATTATTGTCTAAAAGTAAAGATTACTACACCACTAATGGGACGTTTCCAGAGCATCACGAGCTCTGGTCAGTCGCATATTGTGTTCATCAACAATCCCAATCTCGAATAGATTTATCCTCTCCTCCGGATTTATTTTTTCTCCCTCATGCCGGCTTACTCCCTTTTTACCAACCCAACGAAAAACGGCGTGCACTTGATCGTTTCTCAAAACGACTGCATGACAGCGAGCTCCCTGGTGCTCATTATGCAATTGAGTATCTGCAGAAGAAATACCGCCATAATCTGGCAGCCACAACAATTAAGCAATCCGGAGCTGTGGCCTTAGACTTTCTTTGTTTTTTGAAAGACAGGAAGAAGCAAATTACCACGTTATCTCGAAAGGATATCGAGGTATATGTTGGACACGAGCAGGACCGTGGTGCGAAGACAGGGACGATCAGGACGAAGCTCAGAGCGCTCTATACCTTTGTTGGTTATTTGGTTGAAGAGGCAATCCTGCCGGCAGATATTTTGTTGAAAAAGATCAGGATCAAACCGCCGGAGATTCTTCCCAAGGCTATCGTGCAGGAAGATATAGAAAAGCTGCTGACAGCAATCAATACCATAAGAGACAAGGCCTTGATACTCTTGCTGCTGCGAACCGGCCTGCGAATTGGTGAATTGCTCAAGGTAAAAATGACGGATGTAATTCTTCCAGAGCGGAAGATATTGATTTATCTGGGAGAAAAAAACTACCAGGGCAGAGTGGTCTACTTCAGTGATGATGCCGATCAGGCGTTGAGAAAATGGTTACAAATAAGGAAGAAGGAGAAACGCTTTCTCTTCTATAGTCGGAACAGGGCAACGCTTGGCTATGTATCTGCCTGGACGATCATGCGTAAATCTTTGAGGGCAGCCGGGTTGGATAATAAAGGGTACAGCCTCCACTGCCTCCGCCATACCTTTGCAACCGATATGCTGAATGCGGGTTTACGGTTGGAAGTATTACAGCAATTATTAGGACATCGCTCAATTGAGATTACCAGGCGGTACGCTCGGATGTCGAATATAACCAGAGAAACCGAGTACTTTAAGGCCATGAAAATCATTGAAGAGGGAGGATATCATGAATCTCACCGAGTCAATTCTACGTTACAGGCAGTATTTAAAGAGAAGAAACTTGGCTCCTCACACGGTTAAAAATTACCTGCACAGGTTACGACAGTTCGCCATATGGGCAGCTGTGCCTATGGAGTCAGTAACCGCTCAAGATGTAAAGGATTATGTTGATGTTCTGCTTGAAAAAAGCTTGTCTGCTCAAACAATCAACGCCCATATTATCGCCATACGCAGTTATTATGACTTTCTCGAAAACGAGGAGAAACTATCACTGCCAAACCCAGCTGTAAAAAGATTGGCCCTCCGCCTTCCCAAACCACTCCCGCAGCACCTACGAGATAGCGATGTGGAAGAGCTTCTCAAGGTCATTAAGAAAGCAAGAGATAAAGCACTTTTCATGCTGATGCTGCGGTGTGGCTTGCGTGTTGAGGAGGTGGCTCAGTTAACACTGGGAGCCATAGATTATCAACACAACCAGATCATGATCAAGAGTGGTAAGGGGGCCAAAGATCGAGTTGTCTACATCAGTAATGATGCGGCAGAAGCTCTGGCAGTCTATCTCAGAGAGCGTCCCAGTACAAAGGTCCAACAGGTCTTTCTTGTGGAGAAAGGTCGTTACAAGGGAGCACCCATATCAGTACGTGGAATCCAGAAACGGATAGAGTATTACTCGAAGAAAAGTGGCATAGCAGTTTCCTGTCACCGGCTCCGCCATACCATGGCGACCCAACTTCTAAATGCAGATGCAGACCTTGTAACCATCCAGGATCTGCTTGGCCATAACAGGATTGAAACCACCCAGCGTTACAGCAGGTTATCCAATCTGAAGGCACAGCGAGATTATTACAAGGCGATGGATGCTATAATGGAGAAAACAGAGAGAAATATCCTAACAAAAAAACCGCACTGACCAGCGCCGCCAGGGATTAATCCCTGGCGGCGCTTCACCCATAAAAAAGCTTGACTTAGATGCAGAAAATTGCCATAAAGAGGTATATGTAACAATTTAATATAAAAAGAAAAAACAGCTTTTGTTACGTATACGCAGGAATAGCCCTAATTTGCAGGTTTTCTTAAATGGTTAACATTGCCAAGACTATCCTCTGGCACCATGATATCGCGCGTCTTTGTAACCTCTCATGGAATCTCTTAACTCTTAAATGCTGTGTTTTTTGTTAGGAATTTGAAAAAGTAAAACTTCTTAGAAACAGGAACAGTGTTAACTTGAACATTTTCTTGAATGGTTGACATTGCCAAATGATCTCTATTCAATTGAAATTCAAATTGAAATAAAAAAGGCAGAGCCATTTCTGACCCCGCCTGAGATTTCTCTCATAAAGATTTTATTTCTTCTTTCTTCTAAACCTAGAACCTACTAGACCGACCAAGCCAGTTCCGAATAGCAGCATAGTAGCTGGTTCTGGAACTGGTGCTACTGACATTACGACATTAGTCATTGTTCCACGAAATACATTATGACGAACTATATCATTGTATCCATAGTAGTCCAGGAGAACATTATCTGTTAATTCAAATAGGTAAGGGGCATTAACGAAATTTCCCCAAAAATGGTTTGAACCTGAAGTATTTACCCACTCCCATCCAGTGCCATTCCAAGCATAATTATTTACACCTGTAAAATGGCTATCAATTGAAACTTCATACGTAGTTCCTGTTGGTTGCCCCCACAGATTATCTCCATGTAATATAAACGTTCCATCTTCTCTAATCACTTCAATGTTTCGTGAAGCCGTCCCATCACCATTATCAATTAAAGCACCAAAAATATCTTCAGTTCTTGTTAATCCATCAAACCTCCAGTAATACTCATTCCAGGGTTCTGAGTTAATATCAGTGTCACGACCGGTCATTTCATCACCAATTTCTCCTCCATTGTTTTCCGGGTCAAGAACACCTACAAGGCCATCTTCAAGGTACCATGTTCCCGTTAAGGGGAGACCAAATGCATGTGAAGAGATGAACAAGCTTAAAAAAATCAATAGGATTGTAATTTTTTTCATGGATTAAACCTCCCTCTTTTCATTTTTCACTTAAGCTCTAATCTGATATAAATGATCTTATTCAATCAAATATGCAAATGTTGGACCGAATTTGCTATTTTGGGAATAAATGCCTAACAGATTATAATCACATAGTATTCGACCCGGTCAATTACAAGAGTAAAAAATGATAAGTTCAGAAAAGTCTAGTAAAACGAATAGACTTTCCGGTTTTGCGGAATTATTTGTGAGGAACCTGGGAGTTTGGTTACTTTAAACGAATATCGCTTGATGATAAATTGATAATACCAATACCAACCTTCTCGAAATCCTAGATGGACTGAGTTTGAGACTATTCCTGTGAGCCTACCGATTGATAGGGATTTGAGAATTTGCTATCAGGAAGCCGGAGAGATAGGAAACACCTCAAATTATGGCAAATGAACAGACTCATTACCTTCGATTTGGCAATGTTAACGCCTATGCTGGACCGACGTGCGGTAGCGCGTCGGTCCAGCGTCTTGTTCGACAACTTGGTTTTCTGTCCGCTGTATCAGCTTAGGCCTTGGCCGGCAGGGATTGGTTACAATCAGCGAACAAGCCTCACGTGGAACTTGTTTATTTCTCCTTCCAATTCGAAGGGCCGGCGGTCCATGTAGTCGAGTGAGACGGTCGATCCAAGGTCGGCACCGACGTCGAAGGTTTCACTGGCGGAGAAGGCGGCGGGCACGGTGCGTTTGAGCTTGGTCTTTCCGACCTCCCGGTCATTCACGAATAGGGTGACCGTGCCTTCCCGGCCGGGACCCGCGATGTCGGTGTCCACAACGATCTTGTGCTTGCCGGCGCTGAGCGGCTCGCGACTGCGCGTCTCGTACTGTTCGATGATCATCATGTTGTAGAGATAGACGAGATGTCCGTCCTCAAGGTAGAGCGTCACCCCGCCTCCCGAGCCGCCCAGGGCGTAGAGCACGCCGTTGGCCTTCTCCGGCACCTCAAGCTCGATTTCGACGATCGTGCTTTCGCGTCCGACGCCGGGAGCGGTGAACTCGGGCATTCGGCGGGTGTTGGCGTTGAAGGTCCATTGGGAATATGGTGTCTTCACGCGGTCCTCCGGATGCATACGCAGCCAGTTGCCGGCACCGATCGGGAAGCCTTGATTCTCCTTAGCGAGGTCAAGGAACTCCTTCTTCAGTTCCTCAAGCTTGTCGGGGTGCTCGGCAGCAAGGTTGCGGGCCTGGGAGAAGTCCTCGGCCACATTGTAGAGCTCCCACTCATCGGTTGCGGAGTCCCACTGGGCGATACGCGGAGCCGAGGCCGCGGTGTTCCACGGTAGCAGGGGACCAAAGGTGCAGGCGACCCAGCCGTCCTTGTAGATCGCGCGGCTGCCGTTGTTGTCAAAATACTGGATAGCGTTGGTCGATCCGGCGTCGGCGTCGCTAAAGGTGTAGGCCAGGCTGGCCCCGTCGATCTTGATCTGGTCGTGGCCGTTGACGATCTCCGGCAGGTCGATGCCGAGGATCTCGTAGATGGTCGGGGCGATGTCCACCACATGGTGGAACTGCGAACGCATCTTTTTGTCCGGCTGGATTCCCTTGGGCCAGGAAACGACCATCGGGTTGCGCGTGCCCCCGAAGTGGGAGGCAACGAGCTTGGTGGCCTTGAACGGCGTGCTGCCCGCCCAGGCCCAGCCGGAGTGATACATATTGTCGGTCTTCGGCGAGCCCAGTGCTTCGAGCCCGCCAATTTTGTCCAAAGCGGCGAGCTGTTGTTCGACGGTGTTGGGAATGTTATTCTGTGCAAGCAACTCGCTGATCGATCCCTCCTGGCCCTCGGCGCTCGATCCGTTGTCGCCGAAGATGTAGAAGATGAGTGTGTTCTCGCGCAGCCCGCGCTGGTCGAGCCCCTCGACCAGGCGGCCGACCTGGACGTCGGTGTGCTCGACGAAACCGGCGAAGATTTCCATCCCGCGGCGCTGGAAGGCGCGCTGGTTCTCGGGGATGTCGTCCCAGGCCGCCATCGTCTCGTCGCGGGGGGTCAGCTCGGTGCCGGGCGGGATAACGCCCATCTCGAGCTGGCGCTGGTGGACCCGCTCCCGGTAGGCCTCCCAGCCGTCGTCAAACTTGCCTTTATATTTGTCGGCCCACTCCGACCAGATGTGGTGCGGCCCGTGGGCCGCGCCGGGCGCCCAGTACATCAGGAATGGCTTGTCGGGGGCGAAGGACTGGTGCTGATCGAGCCAGGTGAGCGCCTTGTCCACCATGTCCTCGGTGAGGTGATAACGTTCGTCGTGGGGCGGCTCGACGGTGTCGTAGTTTTCGACCAACCGGGGTTCCCACTGCGAGGTTTCACCGGCGAGGAAGCCGTAGAAGTATTCAAATCCGTAGCCGTTCGGCCAGCGGTCCTTGGGGCCGATCGCCGTGGTCTCAGTGGCGGGCGTGTTGTGCCATTTGCCGAAGGCCGAGGTGTGGTAGCCGTATTGCTTGAGCACCTCGGCGACGGTGGCGGCCGATTTGGGGATGATGCCGGTGTAGCCGTCGAAGGCGACCGCACGCTCGGCGATCGTTCCGGAACCGACGCGGGTGTGGTTGCGCCCGGTGAGTAGCGAGGCACGGGTCGGCGAGCAGATCGCGGTGGTGTGAAAAGAGTTGTAGCTCAAGCCCTCGTAGGCGAGCTTACTCAGTGCTGGGGTGTGCACCTCCCCGCCGAAGGTGTCGGCGACTCCGAAGCCGACGTCATCGATCAGCACGATCAGGATATTGGGTGCGTCAGCGGGCAGGCGGGAGGGTTCCTGCGGCCATTGCATTTTCGAATCCTGCAGGCGTGGCTTGGCCACGCTGTCGCTCATCGGGGTCGGTGGAAAGGGGAGGACCGAGCCGTTGTTTGTAGTTTCCGCAACGGCCGCGGTGGTCAGTGCGAGGAGGGTGAGAATGAGTAGTGAGTGGATAGGTTTCATAGTCGCTTTCTCTCTATTTTATGTTCCTGATGGAAATATTCTAGGCCTCGATCAGAATTTCGCCAATAGCTTGAACCAGATATAATCACCTTCGGGGCGTTTCTGGGTCTCAAATTCATGGACCCATTTGAGTTCGCCGATGAGATCGATGCCGCCGGCTTTGGTGGCATACGAGAGGACCGGGCCGAGGCCGGCGGTGCGGGCCTTGAAGTCGCCGAGGTTCGCGCCGGATCCGCTGTCGCCCTCGACCTGTTCATACCAGTAGCCATTGACACCGATTCCAGCAAGGCTGCCCCACAGCGGGAAGTGCTGAGCAAGCGTTCCGTCGACATGAAGCTGGGTGCCGCTGTGATAATTGGTGTCGGGGTTCTCAAAGTTGAAGTCGGCCCCCAGGAAGGCCGAGGCCTGGATGCCGTTCTTCTGGCCGAAATACATGAATCCGACCTGCGGCTCGATGGTCCAGAAATTCTTACCCGTGTTGGCCAGGCGACCGGGCTCGTATTTGCCGGTCGGGGCGTAGATACCGAGTCGGTAGTTGATATTGAAATCCGGGCTCAGGTTCTGGTTGAGCATCACCGGCATCAGAACGATGTCCCCGATGCCCGAGATGCTGTCAGATCGGCGGACGGTCGTTCCTCCGTCGGTCACGTCAGCTTCGATCTCGAGGTTGACGTAGGGAACGGTCATGCTCATGGCATAGGACCAGCTGTCGTTGAGTTCGCCGAAGGGCGGCCGCCACAGCAGCGTCAGGCCATTGGCGTAGGTGGTGATGTCGGCGCCCGCAGTAAGGAGCCCGGCGATCGGAAGGTTGCGGTTGGCGTCTACCGAAGCGTCCCACGTAACGAAATTGTAGCGGACGATGAAGGTTTCATCGGTCGGAACACCGTCGACGAATGAGGACATGGAGCCAGGCAGGTAGTGACCGGAGCCACCTTCCTCGGCTCTTAACGCCGTGCCAAGTGCGAGGAAAATAACAACAAGAGATAATAATGTAGATTTCATAGCTCAATTATCGGTGTCGAACGCCCGGCATCAGCGGCGGCAATATTAGCCGTCCGCTGGAAGCTTGTGTTCGACGGTTCTGACATCAGTGGGCAAACTCGTTGGTTAAACGAGTGTTTTAGAGGCCGACGTCTTTGGGTGGATATTTTTTGAGGGTAGCACCGTGCGCCTTAAGTTTTCCAAGTACAGTTGCCATCCATGGGTCTCGACGATGACCGACAGTCATCTCTTCTTTGGGATCAAGATAGAGATTAAAAAACCAGGGTGCGAGGCCGACATCCTGCACCGTGGCAAGATCTATATGCATGTGTGGTGCTTCCGCCAGAACAACTTTTACATGGCCTTTGTACTCTTTCATTCGAACGGCCATGAGCTCCTTTCCCCACCAGAAGTAAACCGCTTCTCGCTTTGACTGTCCGTTATCCGTGAGTAAAAACGAAGTCTGGTCAATGAAATCAAAATATTTTTCCGTTGGCAGCTTATCGTTGGGAACCTCGGCGAGCTTGAGCGCGATGCCGAATAAATCCATCAGATCGAACAGGTCGTCGCTGGTGCGACCGGGTGCAATCATTCCTGGCCAGTAAGCGATACCAGGAACGCGGACGCCACCCTCCCAGGTGGTACCTTTAGCGCCACGAAATGGCGTATACCCTGCATCTGGCCAAGCGTCCATTTGCGGACCATTATCAGAGGTGAAAAATACAAATGTGTTTTCCTGTGCGCCTACCTCACGCAGTGCCTGAAGGATCTTTCCAACATGGGCATCTACTTCACGAACACTATCTTTGTACGGATACTTTGCCTCGCTTTTGCCGGCATAATCCGGATGAGGAAAGTTATCGGCGTGTACTTTCATGAATGCGTGTTCGATAAAGAAGGGTTTTTCTTGTGAGGCAAGCTGTTTAATGCGCTCAACGGTGAAGTCTGTTAAAACCTGATCTGCTTTACTCATATCTTCAATCGATTCGATCCGGTTCAGCTCCTTAGTTTTGCCGTTTTTGAAACCGTGGATAAGTGCGTCGCTGGGACCGACTGCTTCAAAAGCGGCTAAACGTTCCGGATTTAGAACCAGACCGGGAAAGCGCCGGGTATCAACCCGTTGGGATATTTCCTTTTGGGCCGGGTAGTATCCATAATATTCGTCGAAGCCAATGTCGTGAGGCCTCATGCCCTCCGACTCGCCGACATGCCACTTACCAGTGAGTAATGTGTAATAGCCCGCATCGCTGAGAAGCTTCGGTAAGCTCACTTCATCTGCCCAGGGGTTTACTGTGAGCTTGTCGCCCGCAAGAATTGGTCTTATGAGCCCAGTACGCACAGGCAAGCGACCAGTAAGAATCGCCGACCTGGTAGGAGTACATGTCTGCTGCGAGTAGGTTGAAGTCAGCTTTAGCCCCTTCGCTGCGAGCCTATCAATGTTTGGCGTTGAGGCACCCGCAAGTGCACCCCCTGAATACGCCCCGGGATCACCAAACCCCATGTCATCAACGACGAGCCAAAGAATATTAGGTCGTTTACCTTCTTTTTCCTTCAGTGCCGAGAGTTTCTTGTGAGCAGCCTTGTCTTGATCAGGACGGGGGATGACAGCCTCGAAGTTATCAGCGAATTTTACTGAGCGGTCGAACTTGGGCGCATCTTGCCCCCATGTGTTTGCTGTGCAGCAAAGTGCAACAAAAAGCAAAAAATATTTAGTCATTTTCATGATCTCCGGTTTTCGTCGAACAAGTTATTATCCGGTTTCTCGATAACTCCGGAATTTTGAAAATCGCCACAACGTTAAATCAACGACATAGCTGCAATTCTGTTTGATATCATGAGCAACTCATAAGCTATCTAGAAACTTTATGTCATTCACATTACATTGTTTACCTTACCTCAGGCAACAATAAATAAATTCAGATATTAGTCAGGTTATGATGTATCCTGTTTCCCATAAGGGCGAGGGGTGTTCCCCGCCCTTTGAGGTAAAACTAACCATATAGTGTTTCGATCCACCTGATAGCTTCAGTATCGTTGACCTTACCAAGGTACCGCTGAGTTGTGGAGAGATCTGCATAGCGTAATATCACCTTGCTGACGATCTCTATGGGTGTTCCTGACCGTGAAGCGTATGTGGCAGCATGACGCCTGAGATCGTGAGGCTTCAATTCTATACCGACAAGCTGCCCAGCCTTCTTTACCATTGACCAGGCGGCAACATACGAGATGGGAAAGATTCTGTCGTTTGAGCTGATGCAGATGGCTTGAATATATTGACTTAACCTTCCCAGGATTTTTCGTGGAACATAAACCGTCTCGGTTTTTCTCCCACTTTTGGGGTTCTGGATTGACAATGAGGAGTCCTGGACATCGTCTGGTGTTAGTTTCAAGACCTCCCCGACTCTCATGCCTCCCCTAGCCATAAGTTCCAGCATAAGCCGGTTACGCTTGTCTGTGGTCCGGAAGATGATCTCATCAACTGTGTCCTTATCAACAATCTACCATTGAATGGGTGGAGGGCGTCTGAAGATCTTTTTGATAACTGCGCTATTACAGGGGTTGGCCAGGGATGGCAGGCCTGTGTTGATGCTGAAGTTGTAAAAAGATGAGAGGACAGAATATCGATTTCTCTTCGTCGCCTGTTTGTTGTTTTTCGTCAGGTTTACGAGGAAATCCATTACTTCCTCTTGGGAGATACTGGCTAGTTCACGTTTGCAAAACCTTGTGACAAACTTGGAGAGAACAAACTCACTGGTCTTTACCGTATTTTTTTTTTGAGTTGGCCCGGTGGTACTGCAGATGGAAATCGACTGCTTGTGAGACTTTCATAATACACCTCCTGTGGTTGGGATTCGGGGCGTAAGTGCCTTGATTCATTATACCCCATAAGGTGATTTCGCATGGACGGCTGTAACCTACCTGTACAGGAAGAATATAAACCCGGGAAAGATTTCAATTTGGTCTACATTCGCCTTGGCAATATTTAATGCAAGATCATTTTTTGGGTTACGTTCTTAGGCTATAGATCAAGCTGTCGGATATAGCTTCTGTTCTATTATTGCCAGTGAATAACTTTGAGCCTGCTTGAGAATGAATTAGCTGTATGCAATATCATATGGGAAGAGATCAGAATTATCTGATTGTTTTTTTAGTAGTCAGGGCAGATAGAGCACCAAGGATATTGACCTTCCCCCATATAACGTCGGCTAAAAGAGTTGTGAAATTTCAACATTTGTGTTGACTGAAATTTCAGTTTATGTTTCAGTTAAGCATCATCTCTAATTTATACCATGCCAATATGTTTTATTTGAAGGGTCAAACAAATGAAAAATAACATGGCACCCATCGTAGAGTTTGAACTGCCATCCACCGAACAGTCCGGCCCTAAATCTCTTAGGGATAAAGTTTACGGATATCTTCTTCAAAAATTCGAACTTGGACACCTGTTTCCAGGAGCTGTCATTGATCAAAAAGAGATATGCGCTGACCTTGGCATCAGCCGCACTCCACTTAGCAATGCTTTGATTCGTCTTGAGGCCGAAGGAATTGTTTCCATTCACCCTCGCAGCAAAGTCGTTGTTAACAAACTTGAAGAGGATGATATCCATTATCTTTACGAGATAATAGGATCCATTGAAGCAACTTTAATCACAAAGGGTTTCTCTCATTATACATCTGACATTTTAGAACAGATGCAATCCTGGAATGAGCAGATGAGGATTTTTGTCGAAAATGACAACCTGAGTGGATATGACCCACTTCATTATCGTTTCCATCAGATGTTTGTTCAAATGGCTCCTAATAAATTTGCCGAGCGTATCTTAAATCCCATAAAAAATAGACTCTGGGACATTCCGAAGAAAAGCTTTCCTCGACAATGGTACCTGGACTCCTGCTTGGAGCACCAATTTGTTCTTGATGCACTACGGGAGGGCAATCTGGAAAAAGCGGTGTCCTACCATAAGCAAGTGCACTGGGGATTTGAATTTAATAAAAAATATATTCAAATCGCCTATTATTTGTGACAAACAACCTAAAACCCAAACAAAACCAGGAGGCAGAAATGAAACGAGTTAAATTTTTAATGTGTGTAGTGGCTCTTTTTATGGTTGGAACGCCGTTATTCGCTCTTTCCGCAGAGGAGTATACCATTAAATTACAAAGCTACTATCCTTCGAGCATGATGGATGCGGAAAATCAGTTTGCCGAAAAGGTTTCCAAAGATAGCGGTGGCCGTATTAAAATCGTTCCCTACTCGGGTGGGGAATTGGTACCATCGAGCCAGATTTTTAGCGCAATTAAAACTGGTACAATTGGCATGGGAAGAGGGATGGGGCACCACTTTACAGAAGCTCCCATCGGGTCTATTGAATCTGGCATGCCATTGGCGTGGACTTCTGTTAAGGAAGCTCAGGCGATTTTCACTGATTACGGCTTGGAAAAAATTATTGCTAATGAATACGGTAAACAAGGAATAAAATATCTTGGACCGGTTTGGGCAGCGCCTTACCATTTTTTGGCTAAACGGCCGATCAAAAGTCTTGAAGATATGCGAAAGATGAAAATCCGAGCTGTGGGAGCCAGTGCAAAGACGTTGAACAAACTTGATATTAAAACTGTATCTATGCCACCGGAGGACATTTATCTGGCTCTTACCACTGGACAAATTGATGGTGTTCTTTATGGATCTGCCTATGAATACAAAGAGACTAAGTATTATGAGGGGGCTCGCTTTTTCAATACGACCCCGGTATTAGATCCGATTGTCGACACATTGGTTATGAACAAAGAACTGTGGGACTCTATGCCTAAAGACTTACAAGAAATTGTCCAAAAGGCAGCAGATGAATTTCGCAGTGGATATTATAACTGGATTACCGCACAGGATGAAGTCACCATTCAAGAATTGTTCAAGAATACTTCAACCTCTTTTTCTGAAGATGATATGAAGCAGTTGACTCAAGCAGCCATGACAGTCTGGGATGAAGAGGCAAGTAAATCACCAGCCAATAAAGAGGCAGTGGAAATAATTAAAAAAGCGGCCAGAGATGCCGGTCGTTTATAATGTGTAGACCTCAAAGATAGCTAGAATAGGGGTGAAGAGACTTATCTCTTCGCCCCTAATATTTTAGGGGGAGAGCAGAGCTATGGAGAGAACAAGAAAATGGTTGAAAGGGTATTACAACGTCATCTCAAAGCTCAACCTGATAATTGCCAATGTTTTGGCTTTAGTGATGTTAATATTTGGTACCATCATGCTTTATGAAGCTGTTGTCAGGCACTTTTTCAACAGTCCAACGACCTGGGTTTTTGAAGTCAGTAAAATGGCATTCGGTTTTTACATGATTTGGGGCGGTGCTTATACCATGCTACGGGGTGAACATGTCAGCATGGATCTTTTATACAGTAAATGGCCCCCTCGAACAAAAGCAATAATGGATTCATTTACTTTTGTTTTTTTTATGTTGTTTATTTCCACTTTACTCTATCTCGTAACTACTGATGCAATAAATGCTATCTCCTTTCGTGAGACATCAAATTCAACATTGTCCCAACCACTTTATCACTGGAGAGCCAGTCTAGTTGGGGGAATCATTCTCCTGTTATTGCAGGGTACTGCTGGGTTTGTCAGAAACCTGTGGTTTGCCATTTTTCAGGAGGAATTGTAATGGTTGACAAGCACAGCAACAAATCCCTTAAAATATTAGGTATTTTCTCTGTATTATATATCGTCCTCATCACGACTCTATATTTTTCCGACATGCTCAACCCCAGCAGCACTGCCGGTGTAACCATTTTTATGTTTTCCAGCATGTTACTATTAATGAGCACCGGCTTGCCAATTGCTTTCTCATTGGCCAGTGTAGCTATTATCACAGCTTGGGTTTTCGATCCGAATTTAATACATATGCTTTTGTTTCAATTTAAAGATTTTTCCCTTGAGTCAGGTAAGACTCTGATTTGTATACCATTGTTTATTTTTATGGGATTCATTCTGCATAATTCAGGTATCGCCAAAGACCTTTTTGATGCAGTTTATATGTGGGCAGGAGGGCTACGAGGCGGCCTTGGCATGGGAACAGTTCTAATCTGTGCTATCATGGCGGCCATGATAGGGGTGAGCAGTGCTGCCACTTTGTCTATGGGTATTATCGCAGTACCGGCAATGCTGGCCCGCAATTATGATAAACGTATGGCAACCGGTATTGTCCAAGCGGGCGGAGCGCTTGGTTTTTTGATACCCCCCAGTATCATGATGATCATGTACGCTTTTGTAGCTCAGGAATCTGTGGGGCGACTCTTTGCTGCTGGCCTAGTGCCAGGAGTGATGCTAGCCACAATGTACATGATTTATATTGCAATAAGAGCTTATCATAATCCCGAACTGGCTCCGGCCTTGCCTAAAGACCAGCGAGGCTCTTTTAAGGAAAAGATCTTGGCTCTGAGGTATTTGATTTTACCGGCAATCATTATTTTCAGTGTACTGAGTTGTATTTTTACGGGTATAACTTCGCCAACAGAAGCTGCGGCACTTGGAGCAGCAGGTGCTTTGGTCAGTGCTGCTATTCGTCGCAACCTAACCATAAAAAACTTAAGGGAAAGCATTATGCGTACCCTTAGCTTGTCCGGCTTCAATGCTTATATAATCCTCGGTGCTATCGTTTTTAGTGGAGTTTATAGCGGCCTTGGCGCATCGACCATGATTAGGGAGGCCATCACTAGTATGGATGTCAGCCCTTGGGTTGTCATTGTGATGATGCAGCTTAGTTTTTTTCTTTTGGGTATGTTTCTCGATGATATTGCCATTTTGTTTCTTTGTATGCCGATATACGTACCCATTATCAAGGTTCTTGGGTTTGATCCGGTGTGGTTTGCAGTTCTTTATGTAATGAACATGCAGATGGCGTATATTACTCCACCGTATGGGCTTAACTTGTTTTATATGAAAGCCGTCGCGCCTAAGGAAATCACTCTCTCCGATATTTACAGGTCGATTGTACCGTTTCTTGGCATACAAGCTGTAGCTCTTGTGATTCTGATTGTTTTTCCTATAATCGCTTTGTGGTTGCCAAGCTTACTTTTTGATTATTTTCAAATGATCATGTATCCCGACCTCTTATTTAGCAGGTTAGACGTCTTGTTAAACTATCCGAGCTTATACCAAGTACTTATTGAAAATCCAGTCATGCTTTTTGACGCTGGAAACATGGCCAATATTCTTAGCAACACAAAGGTAACAGAGATTCTGTTTTCAAATCCATCTTTTTCCGATTTTCTAATCAACAATCCAGACTTTCCGAAGATGTTGCTTGCTGAAGATTGGCTTATACAATTTCCACAAATGAAAGAATTTTTAACCAATCATACCCAATTCCTTGATGCCCAGCCAATGATCAGGGAATTGTTACAATAGAGGAGAACCCATGACAAAAAAAAATATTGCCTATAAGCCAGTAGATTCCTTAAAATCTCCACGTTTTAATGGAGTTAGAACCTACATGCGATTGCCTCATGGAACAGGGCTTGATAAGGCTGATGTGGCCGTATTCGGTGTGCCTTTTGATACTGGCACATCATTTCGCCCGGGTGCACGGTTTGGCCCCGCCGCTATTCGTGATGCATCTTCAATTCTTAAACCTTATTGCCCTCTAACTGATATAAATATCGTTGAGAATATCTCGATTCTTGATTACGGCGACATAGATACTGTTCCAGGATATATGGAAGACAGTTTTGAGAAAATTGAAGCTGGCATGGTTAAGATTTGTGAAGCCGGAGTCATTCCTTTAGGTATGGGAGGCGATCACTCCATCACCCTGCCGCTTTTACGTGGTCTGACAAAAGTACACGGAAAACCGGTGGCCTTGCTACATTTCGACGCTCACAGCGATACAATTTCCGATTATTTCGGCCGGGATTATAACCACGGGACTCCTTTTTACTGGGCGATAGAAGAAGGGCTCATAAAGCCAGAGCACTCTATTCAAGTGGGTATTCGTGGACCGCTTTACAGCAAGGACGCCTTGAGTTATCCAAAGAATAAAGGACTTGAGATTATTACCGGTCCACAACTCCACGATCTGGGACTTCGTGAAACTATTAAACGGGTCCGTAACCGTATCAATGGACAGCCGGTTTATGTGAGTTTTGACGTAGATTTCTTAGATGCCGCCTATGCACCGGGAACTGGTACGCCCGAAATTGGAGGATTCACGACTCATCAGGCACTGCAACTCATGGCCGGTTGTTGCTTGAACATGAATTTGATAGGGATGGATTTAGTAGAAGTGATGCCTGCGCAGGATACTGCCGGAATCACAGCCTTGGCCGGTGCGTCATTGATGCACGTGTTCTTGGCGCAAGTTGCCAAGAACTGCGTTTAAATAACGTTCCAAATATTAAATTTTAAACTAGTTGAGGCTTATTTAAAGGACTGTATTGCAATAATAAAAGATTAGGTGATTGCACTGACAAAATCCTGGCTCTCTTGGCCGGGATTTTATCTTTAGGGAGTAATTTTCTTTGATATCAAATCCCTGCAATAATGTGAGAGGGGGGGGGCGTTGTCAGCATTTTCTCTCTTGAGTCAACAACGATTTCAAACTGAAAAGAAATCTTTTGGCAACCCTAACGATTTAACAAAAAATTCAAGTTGACCTAGTTCCTGTAAATCTACCTGAAAAATCTCCAGCGCTGACTGGCCAAAACAAGTGACTTCCGGTGTGCAATTTCTGCTTCTCGCCGCAGCTCCTCATACGTTTTCCAGTGCATGCTTTTTGGTTTAAATGGAAAAGGCTCAAGAAGATTTGTACCCCCTCCCAGGCGGCAGCGAATAGTTCTTGCCCTCCTCATGAGACGATCTTCTCTGCTTTCCTGCTGAGTCGAGTAGCTGAGATTGTGGCAACATCTACAAAAAAAATAGTTGCCGCCATAGAGTATCGCAACCCGGCGACAGCAGTGGGGGCACAGAAACCAGGTTCTCTTGCCCCCATAATTCGGGTACGTCCAGGTTAGCGGGATGACCTGCTCGATACTCTGCCACTCCCCGTCTTTTTGTCTTCTTTGATAGGTGAGTATAAGCCGTCTATCCTCAACGCGGTAACCAATGGATCCGGTTTCTTTATCACGACGGCACCACGACATAGTACCCGAAGCCCCAGGCACAAGAGCCCCTTCCTTTTTCATCACTCGGACATCAATCTTGCATTGGCTGTCAGTCGTTTTCTTGGAATCAATTCTTCGCCCGGAACCATATCCACCCATATCACACCATTTTTTCTCGAAATCATCAGGAAAGAAACATGCACACACGGGGTTTGCCAACAACTGCCTGCCAATCTCTTCTACCTAACCTTCCCATGAGATCGGCTTCCTCCTCCACGGCAAATTCATACTGCTGCGTTTTTTGCCGTGTGCGGTCTTCGGCCCTGTTGACAATCCACCATGAAATTTGCACCTGCCGTTGTCGTATATATCAGCTCTCCGACATGGTTTCCCTGCCCTGGTTCTTGCGCCACAAACCAGCTCCTGACAGATATCGGGCATCGGCTCATCTGCACCACATCGGAGCCACTCCTTCCAGCGCCTTCGCGCCTCGTCATTGCGCTCCTGGTCAAAGACAAATGATTTCTGCCTGCTATGTGTCCGGCACAAAGCGCTGCCGATTTCTGCTGTATTCCTGCATTGCTCACCTTTCGCCGTTCGTGCCAGACATCTCATATTTTATGCCGTCAGGGTTGAGGATTATTAAAAGCTGCCTGATATTCAACAGATAACAGTGCGTATGATCAGCAGATAATGCTCAGGCGTCAACCTTCCCCTCAGCAAGATACTCCAAACATTCAACCTGAACCTCCCGGCATGTGCATGCACCGCCACCATCAGGCAACGGGCAGCCATGGTCATGGGTAACCTGAGTAACATACGTTTTCCCCTGCTGCAAATCTCCATTTGGTGGAACGAGATAACCCGCCTCTATCATTTGCTCGATGGTCATCCTGGCTGCTCGCTGCTGCTTTTTCTGTGCCCTTTCAAAACGCCGTTTCGTGTTGCTCATTTGTCTTCTCCTTTGGCCATGAATGTGGCCTTGTAAGATTCGCCGCATACTAATTTCAGAGTATGGTCAAGATGACTCAGCCATACCCTCCGTGGTGCTTCAAATTCAGCCAGGGTCTCATAAATCGTCTGACCGCCGTTCCACCATTTATATGTAGGATGGCAGTCCAGCGGTATCCGCAATTCGCCATTGGTGATGAATGGCTTTATGTACTGAGTGGCTGCAGCGTTATCCTGCTGCTCGGCAGAAAAGGTGCCCGTTTCCTCCGGGACATCGTGTTCTGAACTGGACAGTTTAGGTGGTTTAGGTGCGTCATACTCTGTGCGTCTGGAAATATTTTTCCTCTGCACATTCGTCTCATACTCAGAATTCAGGCTCGCCACCCAGTCCATAAAAAGTTCTCAAATGGTTAAAGTCAGACGCACTTAAACCTCCTAAACAGGTTTGAGTGGTTTAGGTGCGTTACACTCTGTGCGTCTGGAAATATTTTTCCTCTGCACATTCGTCTCATACTCAGAATTCAGGCTCGCCATCCAGTCCATAAAAAGTTCTCAATTGCGTAAAGTCAGACGCACTTAAACCCCATAAACTGGTTTAAGTGGTTTAGGTGCGTCATACTCTGTGCGTCCGGAACTATTTTCCCTCGGCATATTCGCTTCAAACTCAGCATCCAGTCTCGCCACCCAGTCCATAAAAAGTTCTCAAATGGTTAAAGTCAGACGCACTTAAACCTCCTAAACAGGTTTGAGTGGTTTAGGTGCGTTACACTCTGTGCGTCTGGAAATATTTTTCCCCTGCCTTTTCACTTCAAATTCAAAATTCAGTCTCGCCACCCAGTCCATAAAAAGTTCTCAAATGGTTAAAGTCAGACGCACTTAAACCTCCTAAACAGGTTTGAGTGGTTTAGGTGCGTTACACTCTGTGCGTCTGGAAATATTTTTCCCCTGCCTTTTCACTTCAAATTCAAAATTCAGTCTCGCTATCCAGTCCATAAAAAGTTCTCAATTGCGTAAAGTCAGACGCACTTAAACCCCCTAAACTGGTTTAAGTGGTTTAGGTGCGTTACACTCTGTGCCTTCTGAAAATATTTTCGGGTTCACCAGGTACGAAATCGCTGCCGGCCTTCCTCCCTGATTATCTGCCGGCACGGATAGCTTTTCGCGCAGCCAGTTCATTTCAACCAGGTAGTCAATAGCCTCCTGAACCTGATTTTTTCTGGTCAGCATGCCCCACTTCCTCCTCACGACTTCCGGGCGGGTGAATCCCATTCCCAGCTTTCCTGTTTGTATCTTCTCGGAAAGACGCGCTGCCCCGGCCTGGCCGATATCGAGCGCAAGACTGTAGATTCGCCGGGCATGACTCTCAAGATACTGGCACCAGGCGGCGGCCATTAAGGCGGCATTCTTGCTGACCGGGCCGGGCTGTGCGTTTACTGCGGCACCTGCAGCTTCGATCAGATGAAATATCAAGGCAAGGGACGGCATCAGCGAACGATACTTGGCCAGATGCTCCAGTATGACCGGATGTTCGTCACGGTTGGTCAGTTTCCTGGTTTCAAGCCAGCTGAGCCACTGTTTGAAGACCTCCTGCCCCTCAGCAGAGAAGCGCAGATAGGGTTTTTCAAAAAGATCCACCCCCGCAACGTCCATTGAAGCGAGGCGCTCTATAACACCATAGCCCTTGTTCCTTGCGTCAATATCCGGTGCCTTGTCCTGGTAGCACCAATCGCTGAGAGGATCAGGGTATACCATCAGCTGCAGGCGCTGGACAAAACCATCATTGTCTGAATCACTGATCGCCCCGTGCAGGTAGCCGGCTATCTTGTCCGGCTGTATGCCCCCGAGCAGTGATATGCACAGATTGTCGGTCCGAACGGTTCCGCGCCCTATACGGTCATCAGTATGGCTGCCGTCACCGTTCCACGATTCGAGCAGAAAGGCGCGATCCTGTTCGTTGCCGGCCCGCTCTGTACGTTTGAACAACCCAACAAGCTCGTCACGGAAATAGAGAAGGCCCCGCGGGTTCTGCTCAAGCAGTTCGACGATCTTTTCAATACTGCTGTCGTTGGTCTTGTAGCGTCGTTCTGTCGGTACTTCATACGCTTTCAGTTTCTTGTATTCCTCTGCCAGCTCATCCAGGCTTTTACCGGTCATTCTGCCTTGCCTCTGGTCCCGGGCCGTTTTCTCTATGTCAGCCTTTATCGCTTTCTCCCTGGCAGCACGCAGCAGCGCATCCGCTTCATATTCATTGACCGCTTCTGCATATTCGTCTCTGGCTGCCACTTCCAGCCTGCCAAGCGTCTTGTTCACCGCTTCAGTCAGGGCCGGGGTTTTCAGCATGGAGGGAGGCCCGACAATGCCGCCCCACAGATTCGGCACCACACTCCAGTCATCTTTCTGCTTCGGCCTGATCCGGCACGAAGTTCCGACAGTTGACCCACAGACCACGAGCAGCGGCGCGATGATGAAATCAACGGGTATCTGCATGCGGTCAGCAGCATCTAGTACCCAGTCCCGGAATGGTTCCGGGATCATTTCCCTGGTTATCAGCTCAACAGTGGGCAGTTCTGCTCCGACAGGCAGAGGATCTGGCCATGTATCTTCTTCCTGCTGCACATTGGATAAATCAGCAGCGGCGGAGTTCTCCCCGTACCCTTTGGCGGCAAGGTCCTTGCCTGCTGCAGTAAAGTCGCCGCCGTGCATTAAATAAGCGTAAATGCCAAAGGCATCATGCGGGCCTGGAGGAATATCAGTATTTGTGCTGAAGACATAGAGGCAGCCGTTTTTCAGGGTAGCACTGGTGCCTCTGTCTTTTCCGGGTCGTGTCCAGTGCTGGCCGCCCGCGCTTATTCGCTCACTGTTACTCCAGCCATTGCTTTCCAGCATGTCCGCAATATCAGTCGCATGCTGCCGGTTGAAGGCATCGCCAGGCCTTGTGCCTTCGCTGATGCGGGCGGCATTGTATGTGGTGGTATTGCTGGGCCGTGCGCTCAATGAACGGGCAAGGTTCAGCAGCAGGTCCCGATCTTGCCCGCTAATGACTGGAGTGTCCTTCAGGTCATGGTTCAGTGCGGTGTAGCCAGGTGATGGTGTGGTCAGGAAATAGCCCCCTTCGCCCCTGGTTTCAATCCAGGTGTGGCCATCCTTTGACTCCGC
This sequence comes from Desulfocapsaceae bacterium, assembly GCA_963675545.2. Lineage (GTDB taxonomy): Bacteria > Desulfobacterota > Desulfobulbia > Desulfobulbales > Desulfocapsaceae > MADRE3. Next base: position 2,365,863 of record CAXXRX010000002.1, on the reverse strand, counting down.
AAGTTTCATGTTTGTATCAATCTGAGCCTCACAGCGATAGATGAGATGGTACCCGCCTGACGGCGTTGCCCGTTGAACCAGTTGTGCGGCGAGCCCGGCATTGATTTCTTCCAGGATCGTCATAAATGGCTTGAACAGCGCAGGGTTGTCAAAGTCCAAACACTCCAGGTTGCCTGACACATGACCGCCGATGACCGCAAGACTGCAGCCGTTTCGGAAAAGGCCGGCCACCTTGTTACGGTCCATTCGGTCTGTCTGATACTGTTTCCAGGAAGGGACTGCGGGTGCTTTCGGTTTGTCTCTATGATCGTACCCATGGACAGGCAAAACGGAAAAACCTTCGTTAAGCAGATCAGCGGCACTTTGCTGGATGGGGTGGAGCTGGGTATTGAGCATCGTTTCCATCCCCGATTCACTGAGTTTTTGGTCGTGCCTGAATCCATTCATCGACCTCATTGCTTCGCCAGGCGACAGACCGTGCTCCGAGCTTTACAGGCCGTGGAAATGTACCTTCTTTTATTTTTGCATAGATTGCTGATTTTTTGAGCCCGCAAGATCGTTCAACTTGCGGAAGCCGGAGTAAAGCTGTCATGTTCATCGTTCCTCCATATACGTTCAAGGGGTTCCGTGCTGGTTCTGGGAGGACTATAGAAGTGATACAATAATAAAACACCGCAGCTACGGTGTATCGTCCGCAACTGCGGTTGTTTCAAGTAAAGAAGGAGTATGGGGTTTGATTGCTAGTAGTATTCTGACAAAGCTTTTTTGGCCTTGGCAAAGCGCTCTTCAAGTGTTCGCTTTGAGATCCCCGAAAATCCATCAAGCTTTTCTACAAGTACATCGATTATTCCCTGATTGGTCTTGAAGGGAAGCTCACACGTGTATTCACCTTTTACCAGGTCGAGCAACCCGCCGATGATATGGATGTCTGTTCTTTCGGTTTTTAGCGAGGTCGTTTTATCCCGGCCCCGATTTTTGCCCTCGGCCTTCGCGGTCTCTATCCGTTTCACCTCTTCCGGAAGCACGATGATGTCGCCCAGACATATCAACGGCGGATTGATTTCGGCAGCTCCCTCAACCAGAACCCCGTCCTCGACAATAAGATCGTCTGTCATCTGGGCATAGCCTTCATAGGAGCGCTCGGAGTGCAACAGTATCTTCCGGCCATCCCGCAGGTACCCTTCATGGAGTCTCATTTCGCCTGCATGTGAAGAAGTGTATAAATTTTCCAAAACGGCAATGGCAAATTTTCTGCTGTCAATAGCAATGAACTCGTTGATGAAACGCCATTCCTCGATCGTTCCGCTGTTTACCAGAGCGGATTTCCCTCTCCACCATGTTGAGAACCGTATCCGCCCCTTTGCCGCCATGTGAAGAATCTCTTCTTCTGTTATCTGCCACCTGGCTGCAAGCTCTTGTAGTCTGAAATACAATTTCATATTGGGATACATACACCTGTAGAAAAGCGTTTTTGATGAAATTTCTGGATGGCCCAGCTTGCCTGCCAGATGCCTCTGAGGTATTTGGTATTAGTTATCTACCGCCCATCTTGAGAGCACACGAAACGTTTTTAAATCATGCAAACAACACAACATCCTGTTATAATTGAGCCTTTCATGTATTGGTCTTCCTTTCCGACAGGTACAGATGAAGATCTGCAAGCGCATACAGCACCTTCCCTTCAGCCCTGATGTATGTGGGCCCGCATCCCTGGGTACGCCAGTTCGCCATGGTGACCACACGCACTTTGAGGACTTCCGAGGCCTCTTCAGGGGTAAGCAGCTGGGGTACGACAAGAGCGGCGAGTTCATCCCTGATGATCCTGCGCAGCATGTGTTCATTCATCTCGTTCACCATTTTACGCGCAATATGCATAATTAATTTTTTATGTATGCATTTTGGTGTTAAAAAACATCAAAAACTTTAAAAATAACGGAATTTAGCATAGATAGATGAATTGCGTTTTTCTTCCCGAACTTCCGTTGTTTTTTTCTTAATGTAGAAAATAAGATATTGATTTTCATATAAATAACCTGCAAACTTTTTTAACTTATCCTTTTCATGCCTCTATTATTATCTATTGACGGCAACTTTGCGAAAGAAAAAACGAATTATCTTCTTGCAATAATACGCTAATTGCGTATTATGCGGTTAAAGGAGGTTGAAATCATGAGAAAAAACCCGATTGGGATAAGAAATTTATTTAGCGCCGGCATCAGTTGTGTGCTTGCAAACCGCTATGACGGCAAACAGAAAATTCTTGCCGAAAAGCTTGGCATGTCACCTGGAAGCCTCAACGATTATGTCAAAGGCAGGCGCGAGGGGGATGAGACGACCAGGAGAAAAATCACCAATTATCTCGGCGTGAAATACGATGGGGTCTTCGATCTGGGCAGAAAAGTGGTTGAGCTCTCGGAACAAATGAAAACAAAAGGCGGCCCCAACATCTACCAGGTGATCAAGGAAGTCGATTTTGAGGATGAGCTTGATGCGATCGCTATTGGCACAAACGACCCTGCACCCGGGTTTACCCTGCTACCAAAATACAACTCCCGCCTTTCTGGCTGTCATGAAAAACTCACGGACAGTGATTTGACAGAGGCAAATTATGCTTTTCGCAAAGACTGGATCATGCGCAAGGGCTCAGGCAGCCTCGCCCTGTTCGAAGTTTATGATGATTCGATGGCCCCATTCATCAGCGGCGGAGATATAGTGCTGGCTGATTTATCAGAAAATGACCTGGGAAGCATTATAGACGGCAAAGCCTATGCAATATGTGAAGAAGGTACCGTTAAAGTAAGAAGGCTTGCCCGGCAAGGTGGAAAATTAATCATTCGTTCTCAGGATAGGGATAACTTTCCTGACTACGAGGCTGGAGAAAATTTTTCGATAATTGGTCGGATCATTTGGGTTGGCCATGAGGTTCGGTAAAATAGAACTTCATGACCAGTTTCCTGCCGTTTGTTAGCTCTTATTCTTTGCTATGAGATTTGTTATTTCTAGAAAATCTGAAATGTCTTCTATACCATGACAATGGTAAGGTGAGACTCTCACACAACTATCAATTTTTAGGGACTTTATCATTCTGGATGAATAGGGACTTGAGGACATGCGCTCAAAAGTAATGACGCCATACTTTTCAAATTCTTTAACCAGCTTGCTAGGATTTATCCCATCAATACCCAATGCCAAGATGAAATCTCTTTTGGAAAGATCGGGGAAGTCCAAATAAACGGTCACACCCTCGATGTGACGCAGCCCTTGGAGCTCTCCAGTGCCTTCTAGAGCAAAATGCATCAATGCTCTTTCATGCTGTTTTATCCTGTTTAGCCCTTCAGTGAAAGTAATTCTAGGAATTTCAGATTCAATGAATTGCTGCCCAATCCAACAAATATAGTCTACATACTCGTTTATTGCCCCAAAGTGACCGGACGCAGGGCTTCCAAGTTCCCATTTTTTTTCATCGTTTGCCAACAATTTATCATGTGGCAATTTTGACAACCTATCTGATACATACCCAACCCCTATTCCTCTTGGACAACCAAACTTATAAGGAGCAACATTTGCACCATCTAAGTTAAGCATATCAACATCAAGGATACCGTGCGGTGCATGTTGAACAGCATCACAAACTATATATAAATTAGGATTAACTTTTCTAGCTTCTTGGACTATTGATTTTATATCTAAAATAGCTCCAGAAATATTTGATGCATATATTACATTTAAAAGACAGGTTTTTTTGTCAATTAAACTAACTATCTCATCAATATCTACTCCACCTGTTTCTGTATTAGTTTTTGCAATTCTAATGCTTTTACCTTCTCGTTGGGCATAAGTAACAACAGAATCATAGGCTGAAGGATGTTCAAGAGCTGTGGTGACCACATTATCACCAGGTACATTTTCGATTATTGCTCTCACGATTTCATACATAACTGTTGAAGCTGTTAATGCTGTAACAAAGCTCCCTGATGAGGCATTAAACAATATTCTTAAGTTGTCATAGGCTTTATTCTGAATTTCGTTTAACCATACCGAAGTGAAATTCGAATGTTCAGGACAATCTGGTAACTCATCTATTTGCTTAAATGCATCATTTGCCGCTTTCAGTCTTAATGAGCCACCAGCATTATCAAAAAAGATTCTCTTCCTCTTTATGACTGGATCATAATCAATATTGTAAAATCTATCCTTAATTTGGCATATCAGGTTATCTGGAAATAATTCTCCAAGTATATCATTCATTTCCATCTCTCTAAAAGATTATAGATTTCTAAATGCTGAAGTTCATGCCCGGTCACCAACACAACGATGCTTATCAATTCATTCAATGTGTCTAAGTATTTGGCTTGACGACCTCACACAATACTCTTTCCCAGCAGGATTGGAGACACCGGTCACACTACTTTTTACTGAAGTGATTGATGACTCAGCGGATTCAATTTCCTCGAGCACTATTGCGAACTTTACCGACAAAGCAAATAAAATAGCCTAACTAGTTGGCCACTACTCAGCCTTTTGTCTAGATATCCTCTTAGCCTTTAGGCTTTGCCAAAGAGGATATATAAGGGCTGCAATAACTAAGACCCATAACATCAAAGCGAGGGGGCGAGTAAAAAATGTCGACAAGTCCCAACCAGAAATTTGCATTGATCGTCGGAAATTTACCTCTAACATCGGCCCAAGAATCAAAGCAATTACTAGAGGCGCTGCAGGATAGCGCCACCGTTCCATGAAATACCCAACGATACCAAAAACAATTGCCAAACCAACATCAAACATATTATTTCGTAGAGCATAGCTACCGATGACACTGAATGTCATTACAATTGGGCTCAATACAGACCCGGGCACACGCGTGATGTGAACAAGATATTTTCCTGCTATAAGGCCGATCACGGCAAAGAGAATATTGGCCACAAATAGTGAAAAGATCAATGTGTAGGTTGTTTCGGCATACTCTGTAAAAAGTTTTGGCCCAGGAATCATTCCATGAATTGTTAATCCACCAATAAATACAGCGGTCACTGCATTTCCAGGAATACCCAGAGTCAAGGTAGGTATAAGTGTGCCACCAGTGACTGCATTGTTTGCAGCTTCTGACGCTGCTACACCCTCGAGTTCTCCCTTTCCAAAATTTTGCGGTGTTTTGGAGCCTCGCCGTGCCTCATTGTAAGAAATGAAGGCTGCAATACTGGTTCCCGCTCCCGGCAGAATGCCAATTACAGATCCAATAACAGAGGAGCGCAGCATTGTTTTGAGGCAACGTTTAATATCCGGTAGCAGAGGTATTCGGCGGCCATGTATTTCCAGGATACCGCTATCAGTTAATACTCCTCCCTTTTTGGGGACACACAAGTTAATCGCCTGAGATATCGAGAAAAGACCTATCAGTGCAGGCAACAGTGGGACGCCATCAAACAACTCATTGCGACCAACAGTAAAACGCTGCATAGCAGTGAAATTATCAAGGCCCACAGTAGACAATAACAATCCCAGCGCTGCAGCTACAAACCCTTTGGCTGGACTATCAGAAACCACACCGACAATAGTAACCATCCCAAAAATAATTAGAATTGTGTACTCTTGAGGTCCAAATGCCAGCGCCACTGATGAAAGGGGTGGTGCAAGTGTGACCAGAACCAACACACTAAACAATCCTCCAAACAAGGATGCTATGGTTGCCATACCAATAGCTTCTGAACCTCGCCCAGCGACGGCTAATGGATACCCATCAAGGGAAGTAGCTATCGACGCATCTGTTCCTGGTGTACGTAACAGAATTGCCGTAACTGATCCTCCATATACTGAGCTAACATAAACAGCACCGAGAAGAATAAGTGAGCTTTCCGGTGACATTGAAAATGTGATAGGTATTACCAGAGCCACACCCATGGTGGATGACAGACCAGGGAGTGCACCAACAACCATCCCTCCAATAGTTCCTAGCAAACAAACTAGCAATGATTCGGGTGTAAACACATTCAACAGACCCATGAAAACGGCGTCCATCAAAAACCTCTCAACTTGTACGGAGAATTGATTCCAGAAGTCCCATTGGAGTTGGGACTTCTAGCATCAACTCAAAAACAATAAAAACCAGAAGCGTGAGTCCGGCTGTTATCGTGATTGCGGTCACAATATTCAACCGAGCGAGCAGTAACAAATTTGCAAGTATGAAAATTGGTAGGGAGATAAACAAACCTAACGGTTCGATAGTAAAAAAAAACACGCAGGTAAGGATCAGCCAAATTACAAGCCGTGACCAAATAATTTGTTCCGGCTTTTCTTCTTCAGTTTCAAATCTGCTGTTAGAGACTAGAAGAAGCGGCACACATGATACAATAACGAGAACGGCCATCGCTATCGGGAAGACATCTGAGTCTCCTTTAAAGCCGGATGCGATGTACATTAAAATGATGCTGCATAATATCAATACTAGCGCTATCAGCCTGTCACGAAGAACCCTTCTCATACTCCCGTTATCTCCCAGATCTCTATTAATTTTTAATCCAAGGGTCTACTGCCCACATTTGCTTCAGCGTATCATGACTTGCGTTGATGAAGGAAACAAAATCATCGCCATAAATTGGCACCACTGGCATGTTAAGCTTTGCCAACTCTGCTTTGAAATTTTCGTCCTCAATAACGTCCTTTGCAGTAGCAAGAAGCTTAGCATATACATCTTCTGAAACCCCGGCCGGTACTGCAATACCCCGAGAAGCTGCACTGATTACATTTATACCCTGCTCAACACCGGTCGGTACATCTGGGATAGCCTCCATACGGGAGTCTGACCAAACAGCCAATGCTCGGACAGTACCCTCAGAAATCTGGGCGGCAGCCTCAGACATATTACCTTCAAAAGCTTCAATGTGGCCACCCAACAACGCTGTTGTTGCTTCTGCATTGCCATTGAAAGAGACAAATTTGAGTTTAATGCCCGCTTTGGACTGAAAATTCAATGCCGCAAGATGATCATCGCCACCGGCACCTTCAATCGAGACAGTGATTGAATCCGGATTAGCTTTAGCTGCAGCTATGAACTCACCAAGTGTTTTATATGGACTGTCTGCTGCTACGGCAAGCAAACCTGGATCAGTGACAACATTCACAAGCGGTTTGATCTGATCAAGCTTGTATCCAACCGTATCAGCACGTGTGATTGGGTACACCTCTATCACGGGGGAATTAATGAGGCCAATTGTATAGCCATCAGGTTTGGAGTTGGCCAGGGTTACCCAGCCTATTTCGCCACCTGCCCCCTCTTTATTCTCAACAATAAAACGTTGGCCGAGTCGCTCTCCCATATATTTTGAAAAGATTCGAGCCATCGTATCCGTGCTGCCACCAGCACCAAATGCCACAATCATCTTGACTGGTTTGTTAGGATATTCTGCTAGAACGGGACTCAAGGACATCATTGTAATCAGGCATGTTAACGCAACAGCAAAAATTGTTTTTCTTTTTAACATAGCAATTTCCTCCAAGGTTGAATGCTTTTGTTAATTATTCAAAGCCTTCACAGGCTTTTCCTCTACTAAATTTAGAGAAAATTTTTCATAACATCATGATTGAACTATCTCTTTAAAACTGAATTATTCCAAATGAACCTTCGAAATCATGATTCTTTTAGAGAAACAAAACTTGACAGCACCTTCATTTTATAGAATGTATTCAAGTGGTAATTTGGCCTGACCAATTAACCATTAATGTATTGGATTTTGGTTGTCAACAAAAATAATAAAATTCCATTCGAACAAGGAAAAGAAAGAAGGTTGTGCGGATAACTGGTATTAAATTAATTCATGAATACCGGACGATATGATTATATGTGGCGATGAGATGTGACCTTTTATTATGATGATTAGATTCCTTGTCACGTTATTTTTAGTCAAAGAAAGTATTGATCACAAAGAGAAAGTTTACTTTTTTGGGCATTTTAAAGACCGTACATTTTTGTTGTATCAGTATTCTTAACTGATTCACTCTTATCCTATTTTCTTCGAACTACTTTGAATGATAAGAAAAAGTTTATGAACGACAAGAAGGAAAGTGAGATAGATATCCAGCCGATTCAGAAAAGATCTGTCTCAGAAGAAATTATTAGCCAACTGCGAATTCTTATTGAATCGGGAAAAATTGTTCCTGGAGGCAAATTACCAAATGAGCGGGAATTATCTCGCAAACTGAATGTTAGCCGCCCCTCACTACGTGAGGCTTTAAAAGCATTGAGCCTTCTAGGTATCATTGAAAACCGTCCCGGTAGTGGTACGTATCTAACGTCTCAGGCTGGCAAATGGCCTATCGAGCCATTCAGCCTCTTGTTTATTTTGTCAAAGGGAACCTTACTAGACATTTATGAAACAAGAAGATGTCTCGAAGGGTCAGTCGCAGCGCTTGCAACAGCACGATGCAAGAAGGAAGATCTCGCGGTTTTACAAAATATTCTCTCGGCCATGGAAGCGAACCTTGACAATGACGCTGCGTATTCAGAATATGAAATGAAATTTCATCTGGCGATCATTGAAATATCTGGAAACCTTGTGATCGCTAATATCATGGAAAAGCTATATGGTTTGCTTAAGGAGACCAGAGATCAATTATACATCCACAACAGACAAACTGCACTTATTCGTCAGAAGGATTTTAAAAACCACAAAAAGATCTTTAATTTTATCAAATCCTCCGAGCCGGAGAAAGCAGCACAGGCAATGATTGATCATCTTTCTGATTTTGAAAAAAATTTGTTTGCTGAGAAAAAATGATCTAGCAAAGGACATTTTTTTCAAAGATTGATATTTTCCATTTTTTTAGAAACATGAGATGGAAAACAGGAAACAGACCATGGTTTTTGCCTAATGTAAGGTATATTTGATTGCCATTAGCAGGGTGGGCTGATGTGTATAAAAGCACTAAACCGAGTTTCTGTATCTCTTTGAAGTGATACAAACTGCTCATCACTTAGATAATTACCCTTGCCAAGGTTTTTTTAGTATTTAGCAACATAACCTTCCGGATGACCCAAAAAAAACTCACCATTATCTGCTTTGCTAGAAATCAATTATCATCTTTGGCCATAAAGTGCCTATATTTCTACAAATAATAAGGAGTCGAAAAATTTCTCCCGGTTCCAGATATTTCGAAATTGGCTGCTGCGCCTTGGCTGATTCAAGCTTTGAGGGTATAAAATCACCTACAATTTTCCAATTTCACTAGATAATCAGCCCACCACTGCATAAGCTCTCTACGCTGTTCAATATATTCACTACGGTGGTAGGCTGCTCGCACCCTATTCCGCTGCTCATGGGCCAGGGCTTTCTCTATCACATCACCATCAAAACCGGACTCATTAGCAATGGTACTGAATGTTGCCCTGAAACCATGCACAGTTGCCTTTGAATGATAACCAAGACGATACAATGCATATAACATTGTGTTCTCTGAAAGTCGCCTGCTACCCTGCCTAATACCCGGGAAAATAAATTCTTCTTTTCCAAACAACCGACCGACCCTTTCCAAGACTGCCAGCGCCTGCGTTGACAGAGGGACCGTATGGGGGGTATCCATTTTCATGCGTTCTGCCGGGATTTTCCATAGCCTTTCCTCAATATTAATCTCGTTCCAGGTAGCACCGCGCACCTCTATGCTTCTCGCAGCAGTCAGGATTGTAAATTGCAGGGCAAGTTTTGTGGTGGTATGGATATCACCACTCGACAGTGTTCTCAGAAACTCCGGGAGATCCTCCCGGCTCAAAGCGGTCATATGCTGAACCTTCCTTGATTTTAAAACTCCTTTCATATCGGCAGCGGGATTATATGTTGCTTTACCGGTCTGAACTGCATAACGAAAAATAGCAGTAATACGCTGTAGCACTTTGTGCGCAATTTCTAATGCTCCTCGTTTTTCGATTTTCTTTACAACATTAAGGATCATGGGTGGAGTTATAGAATCAATCGGCCTGTCACCAATTAACGAAAAGGCATCAGCCTTCAAGGTTGCCAGGACGGCATCGGCATGAGGCTTGCTCCACCGTTCACGTTGCTGTCCTATCCACTCAAGGGCAATAAATTCAAAGGTGTTTTCTAACAGCTTCTTCTTTGCTTCATATTGCTTGATTGATATCTGTTTCTCTGCTTTTCGTTCTTGTGCAGGATTGATACCCTGCTTGACCAGTTCTCTTGCTTCGATCCTTGCAGCCCTGGCCTGCTCTAAGGTCATAAGCGGGTATTCTCCCAGAACGCAGGTTGATTCCATACCCGCTATTTTAAACCTATATCGCCAGGTTCTCTTGCCAGATCTGGCAATATGCAAGTACATACCATGTCCATCTGTCAGCTTATATGGTTTACTTTGGGGTTTAGCGTTGCGAACTTGAACAGCTGAGAGTTTAGACATTGCGAGACCTCCAGCGAAAAGTGGGTACAAACCGTAGCGGGTATTCGCCTCTGTTTTTCTGTACCCGATTTTATACCCGCTTTTTATACCGGATGTCAACGGAAAGGATTGGATACTTATGGAAGCAAAAAGCCCGCAAACTCTTTTGAGCTGCGGGCTATATAGACGTTCTAAGACTAGAACGGAATGTTTAATGGTGCCGAAGGCGAGACTCGAACTCGCACGACCGTGGGCCACTACCCCCTCAAGATAGCGTGTCTACCAGTTCCACCACTTCGGCACTATATCTGTTTTATTGGGCCGGTTTCTCCTCCTGCGCCGGCTGAGGGGCCTGGTCTGCCGGTTTTACTGTTTCCTGCTCCGCCGGCACAACCAGCTCCGCCTCTTTCTGTGCGGGTTGTTCTGCTGCCGGCTGCTCGCTGGTCAGGGAGCTCATCACCGATCCCGAACCGCTCTTTGCCGAGATATACGCAAGAGATATAGAGGTAACCATAAAGACTACCGCCGCTAATGTGGTGATCTTGTTCAACAGCGGCAGCGGTCCCTCAGTACCGAAAAGAGACTGACTTGAGCCACCGAAGGTGGCGCCGATATCAGCTCCTTTTCCGTGCTGAAGAAGCACGATGCCTATCAGGAACAGGCACACCATGACGTGGACGATAATCAGTAAGGTTTGCATCTTGTTTTTTCTACTTAAAATTAATAATCCGCCCGAATGACTCAACATCAAGGGCGGCTCCGCCAACCAGCGCTCCATCGATATCGGCTTGAGCCATGAGTTCATCGATGTTGACAGGTTTGACCGAGCCACCATACAATATTCTCAAATCATCGGCAACACCTTTTTCAAAAAGACGCGCTATCAGTCCCCTGATAAACGCATGGGTCTCCTGGGCCTGCTCGTTTGAAGCAATCTTGCCGGTTCCGATTGCCCAGACCGGCTCGTAGGCAATAACCACCTTTTCCATCTGCCTGGCGCTAACCTGCTCAAGGCCGCTGCGAATCTGCCGCTCGAGAACGGAAAACGTCGTACCTCCCTCCCGTTCTTCAAGTGTCTCGCCGACACAGAGAATCACCTGCAATTTAAACTTCAGCGCTCCCCGTACCCGCTTATTGATCAGCTCATCATCTTCACCAAAAATCTGGCGGCGCTCGGAATGGCCGATGATTACAGCCGTTGCCCCGGCATCCCGGAGCATGGTCGGGGAAACCTCCCCGGTAAAGGCACCTGCTGTCTCCCAGCAGACGTTCTGGCCGGCAACGATAATCCCGGAATCGCCGACGACATGAGATACTTCACTGATGATCGTAAAAGGCGGCGCAATCAATACTTCGCGATCCTCCCGGGCTGAGTAGGATTTGGCGACGCCGGCGGCAAGTGCACAGCCGTCTACCAGGGTGGTGTGCATTTTCCAGTTTCCGGCGATCAGGGCTTTCCTCTTCATGCTGTTCTCCACTGTTGATTATTATTGCAGCGCTTCAACGCCGGGCAGTTTTTTGCCTTCCATCAGCTCCAGGAAAGCCCCGCCACCGGTTGACATATAACTGATATTCCCACTTTCTCCGGCCTTCTTGACTGCTGCGTTTGAATCTCCGCCGCCGGTGATCGACAGGGCATGGGAGGAGGCAACCGCATGACACAACGCCATGGTTCCGCGGGCAAAAGGGTCCATCTCAAAGGCTCCCATCGGTCCGTTCCAGATGATGGTCCTGGCGTCGGCCAAGGCTTCCTGGAAGTACGTGGTCGTTCCCGGGCCGATATCCAGTGCCAGCCAGTTGTGCGGGATATCGCGGAAGGTTACGCACTTCGTGACGGCATCGGCTGAGAAACTCTCAGCAACCACAAAATCAAAGGGCATGTAGACTTTTACCCCTTTGTCCTCGGCTTCGTCTACAAGTGAGCGCGCCGCATCGAGCAGGTCCTCTTCGACGAGAGAGCCGCCCATGTCAACCCCCTGGCTTTTCAGAAATGTGTTGGCCATCGCCCCACCGATAATCATTTTGTCGACACGCTCAAGCATATTTTGCAGGGCACCAAGTTTCGATGAAACCTTTGCCCCGCCGATCAAGGCGGCAAGCGGCCTGACCGGATCATCCATGGCCCGGGAAAAATAATCGATCTCTTTCTGCAGCAGCAGCCCGGCGCCTTTTTCCTGCATATGTTCAGCAACCCCGCATACCGAGGCATGGGCACGATGAGAAACGGCAAAGGCATCATTGATATAGACATCGCCAAGCCGGGCAAGCTCTGCTGAAAACCCGCGATCGTTTTTCGTCTCTTCTGGATAAAATCTCAGATTCTCGAGAAGGAGCATATCTCCAGGCTTGAGGCCGGCAACCCGCGACTCGACATCAGCGCCGATACAATCCGGCACAAACTGCACCTCGGTCTCCATCAGTGAACCGAGATGGGCGGCCAGCGGAGCCATGCTGAACGACTCATCCCGTTTACCGCCGGGTCTGCCGAAATGAGAGCAGATAACCGATTTTCCACCCTGATCTCTTATATATTCAAGGGTTGGCAGGGCCATTTTCATGCGAATATCATCAGTGATATTGCGTTTGTCGTCCATCGGCACGTTAAAGTCAACCCTGATCAATACGCGTTTGTTTTTCAGGTCAATGTCACGAATACTATTCATTTTCTTGTCCTTTCCTGTGGCGATTCATGATTTTTTTAAGTACCAGTGCATCATCCGGCGGCTGTCTATAATAGCTAATTCGCCTGCCGACTTCTGTAAAGCCGTGACACAGATAAAAACTGCGGGCTGCATGATTTAAAGATCTCACCTCAAGAAACATCTCGCCGACAGTGCGCTGCCGGCAGATATCAAAAAAGGTCTCAAGGAGCATCGAGCCGAGTCCCCGGCGCCGCAGTGAGGATGAAACCGAGATCTTCAAGAGCTCCGCTGCAAAATTATTATGCCGGCAACAACCCCAGCCAACGACGACAAACCCACGGCAGATAACCAGCGCGACAGCGTCATCGCGCTGCAATTCTTCTCCGATTGATGCCTGCGACCAGGGCGAAAATGCCCCCTTTTCAATGGCGGCGACCGCAGGGAGATCGGCAGCAACCATGCATCTGGTTGAAATATCTTCAGACCATGCTGTCTGCAACTTTTTCCGTGAGATCGCCGAGCATGTTGGTATAACTGCCAAGCTCGTTATCATACCAGCCGTAGATAACCGCCTGGGTGACCGGCACTTCGAGCAGTTCTCCGCCGCTTATCGCTGATCCCCCAGTTCTGGACAGGTTGACCCGGATGGAGGCAGTTCTCGTGTGTGTTTCACTTCCCTCGATCACGGCGGCAGCTTTGGGCAGGCCGATAATATCCGAAGAGACATTCTGCTTCTCGGTAAACACCAGATACTCATTGCCCTGTGCATACTCCCGGTAAATCGAGTTGATGAATTCCCGCCTGGTCGGGCTCCCCGGTTCATCCTGGATGTTGATAACGAGAACGATCAGTGATCCGGTCGACGTCGGGATTCGAACCGACTCGGCGATGAAACCGATATTTTTCATCTCCGGGATGACAAGCCCCAGCGCCTTGGCAGCCCCGGTCGTGGTCAGGATAATGTTATTCAAGATTGACCGATTCTTTCTCAGGTCAGCGGCACCGGCGCCGGGCAGACGATCGAGCACCTGTTGGCTGCCGGTCGCGGCATGAACAGTCACCATCGAGGCGCTGAGCAGATTTTCCGCCCCGACAGTCTCCAGCAACGGCTTGATCATGTATGACAGACAGGTGGTCGTACACGAGGCAGCAGAGATTATATGGTGGCGTGACGGGATATAGTCGTCATCGTTTATGCCCATGACCGTTGTCACGGCATCTCCCGGCATATCGAGCCCTTTTGACTTGATCTTGAACGGTGCCGAGAGCATGACCTTCACCGCCCCCGCCTCCAGGTGCCCCCGCAGCCCGCCGCCGGGAGTCCCGGGATCAGTTGTCGGGTCATTGAATGCTCCGGTAGTATCAACCACCAGGTTAACTCCATTTTCGCGCCAGGCAATGTCTTTCGGGTTCCGGGATTCCCGCAGAATTTTTACCGGCAGGCCATCGATCACCATTGTGCCGTGCGCTTCGTTCAGTTCTTCAATAACACGACCGCCGCGGTGCCCATGGAGATAAGAGCCAAGCCTGCCGTACGTTGAATCCCGCTCAATGGAGGCAACCAGGTCTTCGAGGCTGTTGCCGACATTACGGCCGATATTTACAACGATCTCCGAGAAATATTTTCGCGACACATGACTCCACAGAGAAAGCTTGCCAATACGTCCGAGACCGTTAATACCTAATTTCATGGTAATGTCCCCCCTTTTTGAGTAGGTTGCAATGTCTGGCGGCTGTTCATCATGTTCATCAGAGAAAAGTCGTCACGTGTATTCGTCATCATTTATTGAACCTGCACGCCGCCTGGCGGCAGAGAACACGCCCGGCATGTCAGTGTTTCCAGCATTATTAATAGCACACTTATTGTAAAATTCCAGCCCATATTCATGCAATTTGCTTCAACGCTGAAGAAGGCGACATTGATCCGCCGCTATAAAAGATTCCTGGCTGATGTCCGTTGTCCCGACGGCAGTGAAATGACAATCCACTGCCCCAATTCCGGCTCAATGCGCTCCTGTTCGGATCCTGGAAGCAGCATCTGTTATTCCACCTCTGATAACCCGAAACGAAAATACCCGCATACGCTTGAAATGATTAAGGTCAGCAACACCTGGGTCGGCGTTAACACCATGCGCACCAACCAGATTGTCAGTGAGGCCTTCAGCGGTGGCATCATCAGCGAGTATCGGACATTTGACACGCTGCAGCAGGAAGTCAAGACCTCCGAGGGCAACCGCCTGGACCTGTTGCTGATCTCGGCGGATCAGAAAATATACATAGAGATAAAGAGCAGTACACTGGTGCAGGACAACTGTGCGCAATTCCCCGACGCCGTCACAACCCGGGGCACCAAACATCTCAGGGAGCTGATCCGCCTGGCTGAGCAGGGACACACGGCAGTGATATTTTACCTGGTCCAGAGAGGTGATGCCGAGCGTTTTGAACCGGCTGCAGCCATTGATCCGCAGTACACCCGGACGCTTGTCGAGGCTCAGCAAAGCGGTGTCAGGATTCTTGTCTACCAGGCAGATGTGACGCCTCGCTCAATCGAGGTCGTCCGCCCATTGCCCTTTACCGTGCCGGATATCGGTACTTTATAGACAATAAGGATGGCAGCCGCTGCCCACATCCAACGGCAAACGGCTACCTTTTTCAGTGATCAATGAATGATATCGGCCAGACGTCCCCAGCGTATGGAGGAGAAGCGGTCAATTGAGAAGAGCGGTTTCTGGATATCCCATGACCAGTAGATAATCAGCGCCTTGCCGAGCACATCTTTGTTTTCGACATATCCCCAGAAACGGCTGTCATAACTGTTGTCCCGGTTGTCGCCCATGACAAAGAGCTTGCCTTCGGGGACGGTAATGGGGCCGAAATTGTCCTTCGGGCTTATGCCTGCCGGCACACTTGCCACCGAAGAAAAATGGGCGTGGGCATCTTCTATCTTCTTACCATTGATCACCAGCGATTTGTCCCTTATCTCGATCTTGTCGCCGGGAACGCCGATAACCCGCTTGATGTAATCGATCTTGCGGTCCTCGGGAAAACGAAAGACCACAACGTCGCCATGCTGTGGATCTTTTATCGGGATCAGCAGCTGGCCGGTGAACGGCACCTTTATGCCGTAGATAAACTTGTTGACCAGGAGATGATCACCAATCTGCAGCGTCGGCAGCATTGAACCGGAGGGAATCTTGAATGCCTGGATGACAAACGTCCTGATGAAAAGGGCGAGCAGGACGGCGATGATAATCGCCTCGGCATATTCCCTGAAAACAGATTTCTTTTTTTCTTCCTTGTTCACCTGTACATCCTCACAAATTCCCGTCTCACGTTTTCGCCCAATCCATTCATTTCGGCCAAGCTACTTGAAAACGGTGGATATTACAAGAGAGATCAGGTATCGTCAATCCGGAGTGAATGTTTTGCTTTTCCATCGGTGATTTACAGGATCATACCAGATACTGACGAGACACGACTTACATAATCAACATAATGTAGTAATCCAGTTTCGAAATGGTTATTGGGACGAATAAATACCTGTTAAATGTAAGAAAAGTTTTTGTACTTTTTTCGCGTTTTCCTTGACAATTATTTTATTTTATGTCCTAAATGTAATTTAACATGGAAAGTCTATTACTTACTGAACTCTTTTCGCTCATTGTACAAAAATTGATACTCAAACACTGGTCGTTACAATGAAACTGCCGTTTTTATCTTCAGAGCAATTGGTTGTCGGAGTAGACATCGGTTCTCATGCTGTCAAGGTGTGCCAGCTCAAGCGTACAGATAAGGCCTATTCAGTTATCAGTATCGGCAGCGCCCTGCTCCCGGAAGGTGCAGTTGACGACGGAACCCTGAACGACCCCGAAGTTGTCGGCGAAGCCATTGCCGATTTGTTCAAGAACCTGAAAATTAAAAGCAAGAAAGTCGGCTTTTCAATTTCCGGCTACTCGGTAATCGTCAAGAAAGTAAACCTCGCAGTGATGGACGACTCCACCCTCGAAGAGCATATCATGGCAGAGGCCGAGCAGTACATACCGTTTGACATCGAAGACGTCTATCTCGATTTCCAGGATTTGAAAACAAATACCGACGAGAATGAACGCACCGATGTCATGCTTGTGGCCGCCAAGAAAGATATCGTTGACGACTACCTGGAAATGCTCGAGAACATCGGTCTTGAAGCAACCATTGTCGATGTCGACGGGTTTGCCCTGGAAAACACCTACGAATACAATACCCCGAAATCAGAGAATGTTGCCCTGGTCGACATCGGCGCCTCCAAGATGAATATCAATATCATCTCCTCGGGAATGTCGGTGGTGGCCCGTGATATCGTTGTGGGAAGCCGGCAGTTGACCGAGCACATCCAGAATCGATTTGATCTCGAATTCGACGAAGCAGAGGCCCTCAAGCTCGGTCATGAACCGGCCGGGAATAAAAAAGAGGAGATTGAAGGTATCTTCTCAACCGTCTGCACGCAATGGGTTCTCGAGATCAAAAAGGCAATCGACCTCTACCACTCCAATTACCCTGATGAGCCCCTGAATAAACTCGTGCTCAGCGGTGGTGGCTCCAAAGTTGCCGGACTGACTGATTTCCTGGCAAATGAGACAGGACTTGCTGTCGAATTGTTCAACCCATTTGCCAACATGACGTCTAACGATAAGAAAATAGATCGCGATTACCTAGAAATTGTCGGACCGGAGATGGCCATTGCCTCGGGCATTGCCATCAGGCCCTCGGCACTATAGGAAATCCCTGAGACCAGGTGCCCTATGCTTAAAATAAACCTGCTTCCGATAAGGCAACTCAAAAAACGTGCAAAAGCACGTAACCAGATCGCTGCCGGCATCGTTATCTTCATCAGTGTCCTTGTCCTTCTCGGGCTGGTCGGCATGCTCCAGGCGGGCAGGATTTCCACGCTCAACGACGATATCGCCGCCAAGACCAAGGAAAAGAAATCATTCGACAAGGTTGTCCAGGAACTTGCGGACCTTGAAAAGAAGCGGCTGGATCTGAACAACAAGATAGAGATCATCAACAAGTTGAAATCTGATTCTTCATTGACGGTACGTGTTCTTGATGAGGTTTCAGATATCGTCGATAACAACAGAATGTGGCTGACAACGCTCAACCAGCGGGGCGGCAGCCTCAAACTTACCGGTTATGCCCTCGATAACCAGACCGTAGCCCAGTTCATGGATGAACTTGAACTGTCTCCCTATATCCAGTCGGTGAGCCTCAACAATTCGTCGTTGAAGCAGGTAGCAGGCACGGATTTGAAAGAGTTTGGTCTGTCATGCAGCGTAGCCATACCGCAGCCTGAAGGGACGCAGGAAGAAACCGAAACAGATTCGCCGTCATCATCTCCTGAATAGTGTCGACTCATGAAAAAGAGTAACTCAAAATTTGCAGCTTTTATCGATGAAAAATACATCCCGATGGGATCACGGGTCAAGGTTGCTCTGCTGCTGCTCCTGGTCCTTGCCCCTGTCGCGCTGTTCTTTTTCCTGTTTTACCAGCCCAACAGCGATAAAATCGCCGTGCTGGAGAAAAACCGCGACAAGCTGCAGCAGGAAATCATTGACCTGAAACAGAAAGAGCGGGACAAGCCAAAACTGCTGGCCCAGGTTGCCCAGATCGAGGAAGAATTTCAGGAAGCGGCGAAAATGCTGCCCAAAGACCAGGAGATACCGAAACTGCTCAAGGACATATCAGCACTGGGCCGCAACGCCGGTCTTGATTTCCTCACCTTTGTACCACGGCCCGTTACCCCAAAAGATTTTTATGACGAGATCCCGGTGGATATAGATATCCGCGGCCCCTATCACTCGATGGGATTTTTCTTCGATCAGGTGAGCAAACTGGATCGAATCGTCTCTGTGACAAATACCAATATGACATCGCCGCAAAAGGTACAGGGGGAAATGCTGCTCAGCTCTAATTGTCAGCTGATGACCTATCGGTTTACCAATAAACCGCTGCCGACCGACGATACGAAAAAGAAAAAGTAAACCATTTATTCCGAGACAAACCATATGTATACAACACCAAGGCATAATAGGTTGAGACGCTGCTTCTACGCAGCTTCGTTCTTTTTCCTCTGTGGAGCACTCTCGGCAGCTGTGGCCCAGCAGACACCCCAGCAGGACCAGGTTGTCAACCCGGTGCCGATTGAAATCAAAAAAAGTGCAGACACCTTCGAGTATCAGATTGAAGGGCGTCCCGACCCGTTCCTGCCATTTATTACAGAACGCGCAAGCTCCAATGAAAACCCGGATGAGATAGTCGACAGGGACCAGGTACTGACCGGCATGCAGCTCTTTGAGCCGGGCCAGTTGACCCTCGTTGCGCTGATGGTCGCCGGAAGCAATAAATATGCGATGGTCCAGGACTTCACCGGCAAGGGATATGTGATAGAAGAAGGCACCAAGATCGGCAGACGCGGCGTTGTCGCCGATATCGTAGAGAACAGAATCATCATAGAAGAACAAGCACTTACCCGTGGCGGAAAAACATTAATTAACAAAATTGCCATGGTTTTAAAGAAAGAGGGAGAAGAATAAACAATGTATACCCGGCTCACCACTACATTCTTGACCATATTCTCCATCGTCTGTCTCACCTTGACTATCATGGCGTCCCCGGTGCTTGCCGCCCCGGGCGGCACCTATATGGTTAAGGCTATAAATACTGATATTCAATCAGACGGTTTTGTGATGACGATCTCAGGCGAAGATGTGCCGGTCTACACGGTCACTGAGCGGTTCGACCCGTTCCGTGTCATCGTCGACGTTGCCGGGGTTGAGTTCAGCGAAGCTGTTGAACTTGACAAGATCCTGCCCGCCAACAAATTCGCGACGCTGAAAATTGCCGAGCTCAGCGACCGGCAGCCGGCGGTCGGGCGCTTTGAATTCGCCGTTGCCGAAAACATTGTCTACGACGTCAAACAGGCAGGTAACAACCTGCAGATATCTCTCAACGCCCAGCCGGAAGCGGCCGGCACCCCAGCCTCTCCGGCCACCGATAAAGTCGCCGAATCGGTATTTGCCGAGCCCGCCCAGAAAGTGAGCATGCTGAATCCCGAAGAGCAGAAAAAGGCCGATGAGATGCAGAAGCTCAAGGACAGCTTTTCATTCTCCGGATACAACAACGAGCGGATCAGCGTTGATTTCTACAAGATTGACCTCCACAACGTATTCAGGCTGTTCCGCCAGATCACCGACCTCAATATTATTGTCGATGAAGCGGTCAACGGTTCAATCACCCTCGCCCTGACCGATGTACCCTGGGATTTTGCCCTCGACATCATACTGAACCTCGCCGATCTCAAAAAAGAGGAGCGCTACAACACCATCGTCATCTACCCGAAGGACAAGGAATTCCTCTGGCCCCAGCGAGCTGTCGACAATCTCTCTTTCGAGGCTGATGTCGAAGTTGTCCAGGAAGAGGCACTGATCATCGAACAGTCGACAAACCAGCCGGCCGAGATCATGCAGGCCAAAGAATTGCTGCTCAAGGGTTCCCGCCTGGAGAAGAAGGATGACTACGAGGAGGCCGTTGACCTCTACGAAAAAGCCTATACCCTGTGGCCCGAAAACACCAGGATATCAAACAGGATTGCAAACCTCTACCTGGGTCGGCTGAACCTCAACGCCAAAGCATTTCATTATGCCCAGAAAACACTCCAGAATGACCCTGCGGACACCAAAGCGGCGCTCTACTGTGCCATTGCCGCTGCCAACATGGATAAAATCGCCGAGGCCACCGAGTATTTCAGCCAGAGCGTCAGCGACATGCCGCCGATGAAAGAGGCGCTGGTCAGCTTTGCCGCCTTCAGTGAAAACAACAACCAGAAGGACGTGGCCCTGAAGCTGCTCGACACCTACAGTTCCAATTACGGCGACACCTTGCATATCATGGTAAGCAAGGCTCGCATATATGACAGCATCGGCGAAAAAGACAAGGCGACAGCCCAGTACCGTGCGCTCTTAACATCCGGTTTCCAAATGCGGCCAGATCTCAGACAGTATGTTCAGGATCGAGTGTCTGCTGAATAATGATAACCATAGTTCTAATGGCAAATTAAATGCTCACACATCAGCTATCATCTTTGCCGAAGAGGTTCTGAAACATGAAGTCAATCAACTGTTTTTCACGCTATTTTGCACTCCTGCTGTTCCTGGTATTTCTAACATCCTGCGTAAAACAGCAGCAGGCTGTTACCGAGGAGCCGATCGCTCCTCCTGAACAACAGGCTGCAGCCCCGATGCCGGACTTCAAAAAAGCCCCGGCAACACTTCCCGTCATGTACCAGAATCCAGCCTACATGGTTGATTCCGACGACCAGGATGAGCTGTTCTCGGGAAGTGAGGATTCAATTCTCAAGGTCGGCGCCACTATCAAGTCGACCCGGGGACCCCAGCCGCTATGGGATATTCTCAAACGCCTCGCCGCCCTGAAGAAGATGAATGTCTCCTGGGCGAGCGACGTCGACCAGAATGTCCTTGTCGATGTTGATATCAGCGCCAGTGATGATTTCTACGGAGCCATAGACAACCTGCTCCGCCAGGTCGACTATTTCCATGAGATGCAGGGCAATACCATCGTCGTCAAGTACAAGGAAGTCAGACAATTCCGTATTGCCATGCCGTTTGTGAAATCAAACTACAAGACCGGAACCGGCGGCAATGTGCTTGGCAGCAACGATGCCTCCAGCAATATCGACGGTACCATTGAACTCAAGAGTGACGAGAACGAGTTCGATATCTGGGAGAATATCCAGGGAAACATGGATACGATCATCGCTCTCTGGAACACCGAGATTGTTACCCCTGAAGCGCCGGCTGCCGAGACCGCCGAAGAACCTGCGGTTCCAGCAGACACCCCCCAGCAGGCAACACGCCGACTTTCAAGCGGAGGGGTTAATTACCTGATTGACAAGCCGGTGGGCATTGTCACCGTCACCGCCCCGAGACCCCTTTTAGATGAACTGCAGCGCTATTTCGACAGCCTGACCAATGAGCTGTACAAGCAGATTGCCATTGAGGCAAAGATTATCGAGGTACAGCTGACTGACAACTCCTACCTCGGCATTAACTGGACGTCGGTGTTAAAAAACAAGAGCCTCACCGGGCTGGTTACTTTTGGTGCCGGTGAGAATGACCCTGACGGAAATTACACCCAGGGACAGGTCTGGCCGTATGTCTTCTCCAATGAAGGCTCATATAACAACGGCACAAGCCACGGCAATATCTATGACCCGACCCGTTTTGTCTCCAAAATAACCATGGACGCCCTCGGTTTCGAGGTCTTTCTCAACGCCCTGAATGAACAGGGCGACACCAAGATCCTCTCCAATCCGAAAATTTCCGTGATGAATGGCCAGCCCTCGCTGTTAACGGTTGGCCGTAACGTCACCTACATCGAGTCTGTCGAGACCGATATAGACTCTTCGGGGGCAACGTCTTTAAGGACCTATACCGTCGAAACAGCTCGAATTCTCTCCGGTGTCGGCCTGGCGCTTACCGCAACAATACTTGACGACAAGGAGATCGTCATGAACCTTGTTCCGGTGACATCCGAACTCGAGGAACCGATCGAGTACCGGCAGTTCGGCGATGGCGGTGAAGTCGGCCTGCCGATCGTCAATGTCCGGGAGATGAGCACCACGGTCCGGGTAAAAGACGGTGAAATGCTTGTCATCGGTGGCCTGATCAGTGAGGTAGAGGACACCCAGGGCGAATTCGCACCGATTCTCGGCTCCATACCGCTGGTCCGCTACCTCTTCGGATACGAGGAAAAAGTAAAAGAAAAACGTGAGCTGATCATTCTGCTGAAGCCGCGGATTATTTAATAATGACATAATCGTTACATTTGTCGTACTCATTCATCACTACATTTGGCAGGGAGATTATTATGAACAGGCTGAAATATCTGATCATCGGAATTTTAGCGTTGATCATGGCCGGTTGCGGTCACACCGTTGTTGAAACACTGAACGTTCCTGAAGGGGCCGGGCCGAACGCTCCCGGTTACGGGAAGCGCATCGTGATTCTACCGTTTGCTGATTATTCATACGCAGACTCACTGGCGTCCGCCCATCGGCGCAATCTGCAGATCAGCGAATCACTGACGGATCGTCTGGCAGTAAACGGATTCAACCAGCCGATCCAGGAAGATGTGTTCAGGTACCTGATTGAGCAGGAGCTGATCAGTCTTGTCGCCTATGAGGAAAACACCTCGACGAGCATCAGCGATGAGCTGAACAATGAATGGTCTAATAAAATGAAGGGTATTCTTCAGGGATACCTCCAGGAACAGCAGATGGCCCGCAACAACAAGGTACTGACGAGTCCTGGAACCCACGGCCTGACTGAAAAAACGGTACGCAAAATCGGCAGGCGGTTTAATGCAGACTATGTGGTCAGGGGCCGAATCCTCGAATACAAGACGCGCCAGGATCCCTCCTGGGAACCCTGGAAAAAAGGTATCCTGCCGTTCGTCATCGGCGGGACCAGCCGGATTGCCTATGGATTTGCCGGCTCCGACCAGTATGACGAGTGGAACCAGATGGCCTCCGGCGCCGCAGTCGGTGCCCTTGTCGGCTACGACACGGTCTGGCCGTTTGACGACTCGACCCTGTTCGGTGCAAGCAGCGCCACCTCCAACGCGATATTCTGGGGAGCAGCCGGTGCAGGGCTTGGTAAAATGGCAAACAACAGCGGACGGATCGACCAGGCCGTTGTCCAGATGCGTGTCTGGATCCAGGAAGCTGCAACCGGTAACGTTGTCTGGACCAACCGCATCAAGGTCGCCGTATCACCTGAATCGGTCTTTGCCGATGCACAGTATGACACGCTGTTTAATAGTGCCATCGACAAGAGTGTCACCAGCCTGATAGACAATTTCGTTACCTACGGTCTGGATTAACGAACGCACAACACTGCCAAATGGAAAAGGCCGTTCTCCCTTTCTCCGGGATGAACGGCCTTTTTGTTTCCAGCACAGCTTGCTACAGAATACTCAATCTCAATTTGATTTTCCCTGTTCCTTTTCTTTCTTGGCATTCTGAAACAATGCCATAAAGTTGATCGGCTCCATCTGAAACGGCATGAAGCCGCCGTCGACCGATGTCTGGCTGACCAGCTGCCTGGTGAACGGGAACAGCAGCGTCGGGCAGTCCACAGCAAGAACCATCGCCAGGTGTTCCTCGGGGATATTCTTGAGCATGAACACCGCCCCATGCTCGATTTCCATGATGAACATCACCTTCGGTTCATCTTCCTTGCTGGTCACCTTGGCGGAAATTTCCAGTGTTACCTCCCAGTGATTCTCGTCCAGCTTCTTGTTATTGAGTTTCAGGTTGAGCTCAACATTGGGTTCGGTCTTCTGCGGGGTTATGAAAACCTGCGGGGCGTTGGGATTCTCAAATGAGAAATCCTTGATAAACATCTTCTGCATGCGAAATTCCGGTTTCGCGGTCGTTCCATCATCACTCTTTTCTTCAGCCATGATTCATCCTCTTTAAATTTCTGTAATCCGTTTAGCCGTGATTGGTCGGCATTAAACTGTATATGTTCCCAGGGCGCAAGTTATTTAGACGATCGGTGCATGCCAACCGGCCCCCGGCAGCACCGGCGTCGCAGCGTCAGCCGTGTATCTAATTTTCAAGAATCTGCTTTAAAAAAAGACCGGTATAGGAACTGCGGGTTTCAGTGATCTCTTCAGGGGTTCCCGTGGCCACAACCTCCCCGCCTTTCTCCCCACCTTCAGGGCCGATATCAATAATCCAGTCGGCGGTCTTGATCACATCCAGGTTATGCTCAATTACAACGACGGAATTACCCTGGTCAACGAGGCGTTCCAGCACAGCGAGCAGATGTTTGATATCGGCAGGGTGCAGGCCGGTCGTCGGCTCATCGAGAATGTAGAGCGTGCTGCCCAGGCTTCGCCCGGAGAGTTCCTTGGCAAGTTTGACCCGCTGCGCTTCACCGCCTGACAGGGTTACCGACGACTGCCCCAGCTGGATATAGGAGAGCCCGACATCATACAAAGTCTGCAGACGGTTTTTTATTGCCGGGATATTGGCAAAAAAATCCAGCGCCTCGGCAACAGTCATCGACAGAACATCGTGAATTGTCTTGTCCCGGTAGCGGATATCGAGCGTTTCCTGGTTATAGCGTTTGCCCTGGCAGCTCTCGCATACCACATAGACATCCGGGAGAAAATGCATGGCGATACGCAGGACACCCTCGCCATCACAGGCTTCACAACGACCGCCCTTGACATTGAAACTGAATCGCCCCGGTTTGTAGCCGCGGGCCCGCGATTCGGGAAGTTTTGAAAAAAGCTCCCGCACCGGCGTGAACACGCCTGCATAGGTCGCCGGATTGGAGCGCGGTGTCCTGCCGATGGGGCTCTGGTCAATATCGATAATCTTGTCTATTCGCTCAAGGCCGCTCAGTTTCACTCCGGACTGTTCGGCAACCCTCAGCTTTCCCGCTTTTCCTGTTTTTGCCAGCTTGAACAGCGTTTCCATGACCAGGCTGCTCTTGCCGGAGCCGGAGACACCGGTCACCGCAGTCATTACCCCGAGTGGAAAATCAACCTGCACCTTTTTCAGGTTATTGGCTACAGCTCCGCTTATTTTCAGTGCTTTTGCCGAACGCCTGGCGACTTTTCTGCGCTTTTCAGGTATTTCAATACGCTCCCGGTCGGCGAGATAGGCTCCGGTGACGGACTCATCACAGCCGAGAAGTCCCTTGATATCGCCGCTGTACACCACATCACCGCCATGAATCCCGGCACCGGGTCCCATATCGAGGATATGGTCGGCTGCAAGTATGGTGTCCGTGTCATGTTCGACCACAATGACCGTGTTGCCGAGATCACGCAGCTCCGTCAGGGTGTTGATCAATTTCTGGTTATCGCGCTGGTGCAAGCCGATACTTGGTTCATCGAGGATATAGAGCACGCCGGCCAGACGCGAGCCGATCTGCGACGCCAGCCTGATACGCTGGGCCTCGCCACCGGAAAGCGTGCCCGATGTCCGGCCCAGGGTCAGGTAACCGAGACCGACATCGCTCAAGAAAGACAGCCTGTCGACAATTTCTTTGAGAACCGGCTCACCGATGGTCCGCTCACGGTCGTTGAAGGGCAGCAGCGGCAGACTGTCAAGCAGTAAATCTATCGACATCCCGGTGAGTTCAAAAATATTGTGTGAGCC
Source organism: Desulfocapsaceae bacterium (assembly GCA_963675545.2). Classification (GTDB taxonomy): domain Bacteria; phylum Desulfobacterota; class Desulfobulbia; order Desulfobulbales; family Desulfocapsaceae; genus MADRE3. The sequence goes on along the minus strand of CAXXRX010000002.1, from coordinate 2,339,607 downwards.
GATTCGTACCGCCAGCGGCTGCGGCTGCAGCCGGGCGCCATGACAGACCGGACAGACCTGCTCGTTCATGTAGCGGCTCAGCTCGTCCCGGATCATCTGCGACTGCGTTTCATGGAATCGGCGATCGAGCTGCGGGATAACACCCTCGTAGCGCTTCACCGCGCTCATTTCCCGCCGTCCTTTGCGATAGTAAAAGTTTATCTCATCGCTGCCGGATCCGTGCAGGATGATCTTCTGGTGTTTGACGGACAGTTTTCCAAAGGGTGTTTTCAGGGAGAATCCGTAATGTTTGGCGACCGCACCAAGCATCTGGCCGGTGTAGGTTGACTCGTTTCTCCATCCCCAGGGGGCTATCGCACCGTTTGTGATGGAGAGGCTGCGATCCGGGACAATCAGCCCCTCATCGAAAAACTGTTTTACTCCCAGGCCGCCGCATTCAGTGCAGGCACCCTGCGGGTTGTTGAAAGAAAAAAGCTGGGTGGTGAGCGGCGGCATCGAGATGCCGCAGGTGTGACAGGCGGCAAGCTCACTGAACAGCTGCTCTTTATTCTCATCCGGGAAGAGCGCCAGCAGAAAACCTTCAGTAACCTTCACCGAGGTGGCCACGGAATCGGCGAGCCTCCGGCGCACAGTCGAGTTCAGTACCAGCCGGTCAACAACGATTTCGATGGAATGTTTTTTGTTTTTATCAAGATCGGCAATGTCATCGGTGTGCATGATGTCGCCGTCAACACGCGCCCTGACAAACCCTTCCTTGCGGATCCGGGCGATAAGCTGTTCATGGCGACCCTTGCGCTCGGCAACCATCGGGGCAAGCAGGATAACCCTGGTCCCCTCGGGCTTTGCCAGCAGCGTGTTAACCATGTCCTCAACGGACTGAGAGCGTATCTCTTCTCCGCATTCAGGGCAGTAGGGCCTGCCGCAGCGGGCAAAGAGCAGCCGCAGGTGATCGTAGATCTCGGTGACGGTGCCGACGGTTGAGCGCGGATTCTTGCTGGTTGTTTTCTGCTCAATTGACACTGCCGGAGACAGCCCCTCGAGCGAATCGACGTCGGGTTTGTTCATCTGGCCGAGAAACTGGCGGGCATAGGTCGACAGCGACTCAACATAGCGACGCTGTCCTTCGGCGTAAAGGGTGTCGAAGGCAAGCGTCGATTTCCCCGACCCGGACAGGCCGGTAAAAACCACCAGCGCATTTCTCGGCAGATCAACGTCGATATTCTTGAGGTTATGCATCCGCGCCCCGCGGATGCGCAATGTCTGTGGTTCCATGAGTCCTGTAAATAATGGATAACGCTCTTTTGATGCAGATAGTACAGTGCCAGCGAAATATAATGCTGATCGGCTAGACAAAAGTCAAGATAGCAATTATGATGGCGTCTTTAAAATGCTTCATCCGCTTCGTTGTCACTATTGTTTTCTCAGGATCGGGAATTAAAAGAGGTTTTACCGCCGGATTGTACTAAAAGAGGACATCAATGAATTTTCAAGATATCATCCGAGAGCTGAACACATACTGGGCAGAACAGGGGTGCGTCCTGCAGCAGCCGTACGACATGGAAGTCGGAGCAGGCACTTTTCACCCTGCCACCCTGTTAAAGGCACTCGGCCCCGAGCCATGGAAATCCGCATACCCGCAACCGTCCCGCAGGCCGACCGACGGCCGCTATGGAGACAACCCGAACCGGCTGCAGCACTACTACCAGTACCAGGTTGTCATCAAGCCCTCTCCGCCCGACGTTCAGGAACTGTACCTCGAAAGCCTCAAGCGGTTCGGTCTCGACCTGCTCGAACATGACATCAGGTTCGTCGAAGACGACTGGGAATCCCCAACCCTTGGCGCCTGGGGACTGGGCTGGGAAGTCTGGCTTGATGGCATGGAGATCACCCAGTTTACCTATTTCCAGCAGGCCGGCTCGATCGATCTGCATCCGGTGACCGCGGAAATAACCTATGGCCTTGAACGCATCGCCATGTACCTGCAGGGAGTAAACTCCGTCTACGATATTAAATGGAACGACGAGGTGACCTACGGCGAAATCTTTCACCAGGCCGAGGTTGAATTTTCCAGTTTTAACTTTGAAGAAGCAAACGTGGAAAAGATGATCGACTTTTTCAACACCTATGAAGCGGAGGCGCTCAAGCTGGTGGAAAAAAATCTGATCCTGCCCGCCTACGATTATTGCCTCAAATGCTCACACACCTTTAACCTGCTTGATGCCCGCAAAGCAATCAGTGTTGCCGAGCGAACCAGATATATCGGCCGCATCAGGAATATTGCCAGAAAAGTCGCCGAACACTATGTCGCCCAGCGTGAAGAAATGGGATATCCGCTTCTAAGGAAGCACTGAAGAGCAGATATCCGGCACGACCGGCAAACCTCTCAAGCAAGGTGAAACCGGACTTTTCTTAAAAAACCGCTTTTCCCATTCCGTGATAAATGGTTTGTGATATAATATTCTGTAACCTCTTCACAACACCAGGTAATCCTGTCAGCCTCAGCAACAGGAGGAACAATGACAACGGAATCAGCAAATAGGACTTTTGCTTCTGAAGATCTCAGCGGCGTGCAACCGGAACGGCGCTCAGGAAAAGAGCGGCGCGTGAACGATTCACCCGCCTACTTCAGCAGCGGCGGGAAGGAGCGCAGGGCCAAGGGGGAGCGCCGCAAACGCTGGGAACGTAGAAAAGGATACATGCGAACGACACCCTGAACAACCCTCGCCCTTCACAACTTTTTCTTCTAATAGCCGGCTCCCTGCATCGCCGAAAGGGCGAGTTTCGTATAGCGCCCCAATATTCCTTTCCTGGTCGGCCGGGCAATGGTGCCGCTTCTGGCCCGTACCGCCAGAAGCTCGAGAATTTCTGCAGCGTCACGCTTTTCCCCTTTGATGCCTACCAGGTCAATGGTTCTTCCGGATGCGCTGTAGGCGATGATGTCGCCCTCCTCGACAAAGGCAATGGGTCCGCCTGCAGCCGCTTCAGGAGAAACATGGCCGATCGCCGCACCTTTTGTGCCGCCGGAGAACCTGCCGTCGGTAATCAATGCCACATGGCCGTTCAAGCGTTTGTCGCAGACGAGCGCTTCCATCGTTATATACATTTCCGGCATTCCGGACCCCCGGGGCCCCTCGTAGCGGATGACGATGATATCGCCCGGGTTGATACTTCCATCAATGACAGCCTGGTAGGCGGCCTCTTCGCTGTTGAACACCCTGGCGAGACCCTCGTGAGCCCGCATTTCGGCAATGCAGGCCGAGTACTTGATGACCGCCCCGTCAGGAGCGAGGTTGCCTTTCAGGATCGCCACCGAACCAAAACCATCAGCCCTGCTGATCGGGGAGATCACCTGCTCCCTTGATATCCCGTAGTTATTAAGGTAGCCAAGGTTGCGTTCAAAAAAATTATCCCGCTGCAGTTCTTCCAGATTTTCACCCAGCGTCTTGCCGGTAACAGTCATCACCTCAAGGTGCAGCATCTCCCTCAGTTCCTGCTGGACCATCGGTATGCCGCCGGCGAACCAGAAGATTTCGGTGAGGTAGCTGCCGCTGGGAATCAGGTTGGCGAGGTGAGGAACCTTGTGATTGATTTCGTCAAAGAGTTCAGGCGCAAGTACCAGTCCGAGTTCTCTGGCAATCGATGGAAGGTGCAGCAGGGCGTTTGTCGAACCGCCGATGGCGCTGTGGATGATTATTGCATTCTCAAACGCCTCCATGGTCATTATGTCGCTTGGCTTGATGTCCTTTTCCACAAGCTCTAGGATATGCCGTCCCGCTTGGCGGGCGCTTTGCAGGATATCTCTCATCGTAGCAGGCATCAGGGCGGTGCCCGGGAGTGCCATTCCAAGGGCTTCAGCCATGCACTGCATGGTGCTGGCTGTGCCGAGAAACGCGCATGCCCCTGCGGAGGGACATCCCGTCAGCTTGTAATCCCTGACCTCGCAGGCGGTAATTTCACCCGCTCGTTTCTGGCGCAGGGAAATATCGCCTGCAATCAGCGAGGTTGTCATATTCGGGCCCGACCTCATTGTGCCGCCGGGAATGAAGATTGCCGGAATATCAAGCCGCGCGGCGGCCTTCAGGTGAGCGGGTACCGACTTGTCACAGGACGCTGACAGTACCATACCATCCCAGGGGTTGACGCTGCCGTGAACCTCGATCATGTCGCAGATCGCCTCCCGGGAGGCGAGAATATAGTTCATGCCGTCATGCCCCTGACCACAGCCGTCACATATATCAGTCGTGTGGAACTGCGCGGGATAGCCGCCGCATTCGAAAACGCCGTATTTCGCCTGTTCCATCAACTTGTCCAGGTGAATGCTGCCGGGATGGCTATCTCCATGCGCATCCTCCAGCAGTATCTGGGGCTTTTTCACATCCTCTTCGTCCCAGCCGGACCCCATCTGCAATGCGTCAAACTGGACCCAGAACTGTCGATTCGGAGCACTTTTCTGTTTATGTTTTGTCATCTGTCCTTCACCTTGATTAAAATCCACTGTCAATAGTAATCGATACGTATTCACCCTGCCCTGGTCTTTGTCTGCTCCTTCATACTACTCAAATAGCAAATCTTTTTCTCAATTTTATGATTGGTACAGCAAAACTGCTCGTGGTACTATATGCTGCTACTAACAAGCCTGCGCCCCCTAACTATCAAGGAGATAAGACATGAATTCCACTGATACGAAAACGCTGAACAATAAAATCGCCTGGATTACCGGCTCGTCCCGGGGAATCGGCAAGGCCATCGCCGAACATTTTGCCGCCAAAGGCGCACAAGTGGTTATTCATGGCAGCAGGCCCGATTCGCCGAAAGTCTTTCAAGAAGGAGAGAGTCTGGCGGCCAATGCCGAGGCAATCGAAAAAAAATACGGTACTCCCTGCCTTGCTGTTACCGGTGATCTTACAGACTATAAAATCGTCCAGGCTATCGTTTCAGAGATTCACCAGAAACGTGGTCACATCGATATCCTGGTCAACTGTGCCGGTGGCGATATCGGCTCCAAAGGCGTCCAGACCGGCCTGGCGGGAAAGCCGGAAGGCAACGACGCCCTCTCCATCTCTCTTGAGGATATAGAGAGTGTCATGGACCGGAACTTTCTAACCTGCGTGCTCTGCTGCAAAGCCGTCGTGCCGGAAATGATGAAGCGCAAAAACGGCAGGATTATCAACATCGGCAGTATCGCAGCCCTTACCGGAATTCCCGGCTCGACAATCTACGCCTCCGCTAAAGCTGCGGTTCACGAGTACAGTCGCTGCCTTGCGGTCCAACTCAGACCGTACGACATTCCGGTAAATGTGATTGCCCCTGGAGATACGATCACCGAAAGGTTTCTGGCCTCAAGAAAGACCGATGATGCCCGCAAGGTCCACTCAGGAACCCTGGACCGCTACGGCTGGCCGGTTGAGATCGCAGCCGCTGTCGAATTCTTGGCCTCCGATGCGGCAAGCTTCATAAGCGGACAAGTTTTACGGGTAGACGGCGGCAGCCAGTGCTGGCCGGCTTGATTCTGCAAGGATCAAGGGTCTATAAGGGATGCAATTTAAATACACGCTTCCCTGAATACGCTTTCAGCCCACTTGCTGATGCTTTTTCCTTTTGCCTCAGCAGTGGCAGCAACAGCGGCATGAACTTCAGCCGGAATACGAATCATAAGGTTCCCAGAATATGACTTGTTCGGCTTTTGTCCGAGTTGTTTGCAGGCAGTGAGGTAGTCGTCTATGGATTCATGAAAGGCTGTTTCAAGCTCCTCTACAGATTGACCGTGAAAATTGATACCGTCTTTTGTACCGATTACTTTACCGACAAATATACCGTCTTCCTCGTCAAATTCTATATGTGCACAATAACCTTTGTATCTCATGGTTTAACCCCCAATTTTATTAAGAATGCTCTTGCAGCCTTTACACGGTATCTTAAAGCCTCTTTCGCAGGGTGTGGCCGATAGAAATACTCTTTAATACCATCTTTTTCAAACGTAACACCTTTGCTACCCTCTATAACCTGACAACCAACAGCGATTAGAAGCGATTCTATTCTCTTCCAATCAATAGTACCGCTAACAGGATCAGTAAATATGGCCTTGAGTGTTTTTATTTGTTTTTTATTCATGGTTAACGATAGCAACTAACGATAGCACGTGCAATCAAAACATGATATCACAAAGAAATAATCAAGAAAAGATAAGACCTCATTAACAGCGAGTGCTCACGGTCTATACCTGTCGGCGTGGAAAATGGGATAACCCCATTTTTCATACAGAATTAGAATTAGAGGCCTACATTAGGGGTCCAAAACAATTTGGGCCCCTATTATTCCTCTGCAGAATGTTGAAAAAAGCAGTTGTAAGTTTGCAAATTGGAATGTAATGTTCCAATATGCAAACTTACATTCCCCGAGCTTTATCTGATACAGTTTACAAGAGACTTCGGCACAGGCCTGTTGTAGCAATCCTTGGTCCGCGGCAGTGTGGTAAATCCACATTGGCCAAGCACATTTTATCACAACTTGGCGATACCTTGTATCTGGACCTTGAAAAGACTTCAGACTATAACAAACTGCGCGACCCCGAGGCCTTTTTTTCGATCAATAAAAATAAACTTATCTGCCTGGATGAAATTCAACGAACTCCGGACCTCTTCCCGGTTCTGCGCTCTATTCTTGATCAAGAAAACAGAAACGGCCAGTTACTGCTACTTGGCTCGGCATCCCGGGATTTGCTCCAACAGAGTAGCGAATCGTTAGCGGGAAGAATCAGCTATCTTGAGTTAACCCCGTTTTTATTGCCGGAAATCGCAGACAAACAGCTGAGATCACTGTGGTTAAAAGGAGGCTTTCCACGGAGCTTTCTTGGGACCGATGATGAGGAAAGCTACGTGTGGCGCAAGGATTTTATCCGCACCTTCCTGGAGCGAGATATTCCCCAGTTAGGCTTTTCCATCCCCGCACGATCTATTGAAAGATTATGGAGAATGTGCGCTCATAGCCACGGGCAGACATTGAATGCCAGCAAACTTGGTGCATCTTTGGGAGTAAGCCACCACACGATCAAATCCTATATAGATATTCTGTCCGAAACCTTTTTGTTGCGAGTGCTGGAACCGTACTCCTCAAATTTGAAGAAACGGTTAATTAAATCACCAAAAATCTACATAAGAGATAGTGGTCTTCTTCATGCACTACTTGATATCAGTAGCCAGAATGATCTACTCGGTCATACCGTACATGGTGCATCATGGGAAGGATTCGCCCTAGAAACCATCATTTCAATGACACCGGATTGGCACCACTATTTTTACAGAACTTCGTCCGGGGTTGAACTGGACCTGATTATGGAAAAGGGAGGACGAAAGATTGCAGTAGAATTCAAAGTCGCAACAAGCCCGAAACCAGAAAAGGGCTTTTGGATCGCCCTGCAGGATCTGCAAATCAACGAAACGTATATCGTTGCTCCGGTGAACGATTCGTATCCAATTGAGAATGGAGTTCAGGTACAAAACCTGCGTGGAGTACTGGATAAACTTACCTGACAACACCGCTTTGAATTTCGGGTTATCAGAGCATCCGGATAACGCCTACCAGCAAAAGGAAAGAAATGGAGACGTAGACTGCATGCATTCAGCTCTCGTAAGAAAACTTGCGAAACATATAAGCACGATAAAGATGATGTTATTCCCCTTCCGGTGGCCAGTAATCGGCCGGAATCAATCGGAGAGATATAATGAATACTCCCGATATAAAATTTAAACATATTTCTTTACAAACTCGTAATAACCCCTTGTCCCATATTTTGAGTGTCTATTTACTGATTTTTTTATTTTTTCAATTCTTTTGACATATTCTTTCAAGTCAATGTTATCATTATCTATTCTTTCTTTTCCGATAGCAACACACCATTGGATTATGCCTTGTGCTTCTTCCATGTTTGTTACTCTTTCATTTTTCGCGTAGCCAAATTCCCTTTTTATAGCAATTTTGGCATTTTCAAGAGCAAATATACACTGGGAATCAGTTAATTCTTGGTTCTTTTCATATTGAATTTTTAAGCCAAGCTCAATGTTTTGGCAAATATCAATATGGTCATCATCACTAAACCCCATAAAGACCCCATCGTTTTTATATTTATACTTCATAACATTGATTTCATTAAAAAAATGGTCAACGATTTTTCACTTTCCTGCAAAGTTAGTTCAGCAAAAACCCTGTTCTTTGCGGCTTCCGCTAGATATTTTTGTCAGTGAAATTAACCGTTACTTCTACAGATCGAGAATATGATTTACGATATCTTTTGTTTCTTCAGAGAACTTTGAAAATTCACTATCTGTCATTGCCAGGTGTTTCCTCATGTGACAGATTTTTTCCAACGCATTGCTGCGCCTTAGATCATTATAGGTGACTGCTATTTCTTTATCTTTATCTTTTAAAAGACGATAGATTTGTATGTATGATGTATGCTCTGCGCCTTTTCTGTTTTGAATTATCAGCTCTATAACTTCAAGAATAGCATCGCAATGACGATTTAATATTTTGTCTTGGATACTTCGAAGATATTTCCAGTCAGATTCTTTAATTTGTCTCATCTTTACCCCCTCGCTTCTCTTTTCGACTGGACTGTGTCAACCTGTGAAGTTACCTACATAAATAATCAGCTTTGTAATCTTTCCATCAGCCTTTGAAGAGATATCATACGGGTGCTTTCTCCGATGGGAAATTCATCATTACCACCGTATACAACATATTTTTTGGTTGCACCTATATCATCACAGGTTTGGTTGAAATGTTTGCTCAGCTTCGGTGCACTACCATGTTTTATCTCTACAGCCCAGATTTGTGAGTCGGGCAGCCTGATTACCAAATCGATTTCGGCACCTGCAGCAGTGCGGTAAAAAAAGGTCTCCGCTCGACGAGGAAGCACGGCATGGAGATTTTCTATGACAAAACCTTCCCAGCTTTTTCCCAGCACCGGGTTTGACAACAGTGCCTCAAAATTGTCGATCCCGAGTAAACGATGCAGAATACCGGTATCTCGGACATAGTAGCGGGGGGATTTAACGAGCCTTTTTTTGACGTTGGCATGCCATGGCTCCAGCCGTCTTAAAAGCAGGAGATCAGTCAGGATATCTATGTAATGGCGAACCGTTTTGTTATCTACTTCCAGATTGCCGGCAAGTTTTGAGTAATTGACAGGTTCTCCCTGTAAATGTGCCAACATGGTCCATAATCGTCGTAATCTGGGTGCCGGTATACGAAAACCCAGTTGCGGGATATCACGCTCGAGGTACGTACGAATCAGGTCTTCAAGCCAATCCATGGCATTGTCATCGTCTGTTGCCGTGCAACTTTCAGGAAAACCGCCACGAAACCAGTTTTGGTTGATAGTTTGTCTTTGCAGGTCGATTTCCAATGCATTGATTCCACCCATTTCAATGTATCGTATACGCCCGGCCAGACTTTCCGAGGACTGACGCATCAAGTCCATGGATGCTGAGCCAAGCAACAGGAATTGTCCAGATTTTCTGCCTTGTTGACGGTTTTCATCGATTAAGCCGCGCAGGACCATAAACAGATCGGGAGTGCGCTGGATCTCATCCAGAATGACAAGCTTACCGCAATGTTCACGGAGATAACTTTCCGGATCAGTCAATTTCAATAAATCGGCTGGTGCTTCCAAATCGAGATAGATTGATTCCAGATCGGCTGCAATCGTCTTCGCCAATGTAGTTTTGCCTACCTGGCGAGCACCAAGAAGAACCACCACAGGAGATTGTGCAATACCTTGCAAGAGGATACGTGTGATTAACCGTTGAATCATACCTTGTATATTAGGAATTATAGACCCAAAATGCAAGGTATGATTTCAGAGATGCAGAACAATATGCAGCGGGTGATGGGTAACTTTGGCGGAAGTGCATGGGAATCGAACCCACCCAGCGAGCTATTAACCCGCTACACCGGATTTGAAGTCCGGGAGAGCCACCAGTGCCCTATCCACTTCCTTTCTGAGGAATTATTCGCATCAAAATCTAATAATTATTGACCTGGAAAGCAACTTATTATTATAATAGGCTGTTTAATAACCTTGTTTTATTTTTTTAACTGTAAATTCAAACACTTAAAAGGTACGCGATCATTATATGCAGTGCGAGAGACTGATAGGCCTTGCCAAGTCATGGTATACGAGTGTCAGGAACGAGACCATGGCTCCCGCCCGCATGGTTCAGTTCATAAAGCAACATGTTGCCGGTTGCCCCGTGTGTAAAGAAGACCCGGATATCAAGGATGAAATTGTAAAAATCACCGAAGTTATTCTTCCCGACTCAAAGATTCCGAAAGCTGTCCGTATGAAGAAGGAGCAGGAGGATGCGGCGCGGCGCGAGGCTGAAGAGGCTGAAGCGGATGAAGCGGATGACGATGACGACACCGATGAGAATGAGGATGAGGATGAGGAGTTTGTCGACGACATAGAAGAAGACGAGGCTCCTCTGTCGGAAGAGGAAGAATTATAAACGCTTCTCGCTCCGCTCCGGTCCTGGAAGCATAAATGAAAGCGCTGCTGCTGACACTGCGAGAAGCGTTGCCAGCAAAAAGCTCAAGGCAAATCCACCTGTCATTTCCGCCAGGACCCCGGCACAAAACGGCCCTGCCACCTGCCCAATACCAAAAACAAACGTAACAAAGCCAAAGACGGCCGCAGCCCTCTGGGGCCCTGCAGTATCCCCGACCAGTGCAGCCATTATTGTCGGCACGCTCCAGGCGACAATCCCATAACAGAAAATCGAGGCATAGAGAAACTGTTGGGGCAGGGCAGAAAGAGCCATGGTATAAGCAGCAGCCTGAATGGAAAACACCGTGACCAATCCGGCTTTTCTGCCAAAACGATCAGATAAAAAGCCAAACAGCGGTCCCGACACAAGGCTCAAAAACCCCACCCACGACCAGAGATGACCCGCTTGCTGCTCTGTAAACCCTCGCTCCTGTACCAGGGATGTAACAAAAAACGTTGCATAAATCACATAGGTAAAACCGAATAGAAAATAAATTGCCGCACAGTGGGCAAAAATGGGTTCAAACCGTTTTTCAGACAGTCCGTGGGGTGCAATGACCGACTCTTTCGACAACGCTGATGCCCTGCTCAGCGGAGCGGCTTTCAGCTCTGATGGCTTGTTTCTGATCAGCAGCAAGCAGACTGCCGCCAAACAGCAGACAAGGCTGCCGAGCGCGATCCAGCTCACCTGCCAGCCGTATCCTCCACTGTTCAATTTCGGCACGAGGTAGCCCGATGTGATAATCCCGAGACCATTGCCGATAACGACCAGCCCTGTCGCCCGGCCCCTTGATGTCGGAGGAAACCAGATGGAAATCAGTGCCATGATCGGCACGTTGGAGAGTGCACTGCCGACACCGGTCAGGAAATAGAACAAGGTAATGAGAGAGAACTGCTCAACAAGACCAATACTGATCATTGACAGGCCAACCAGCAGGAGCGCCGAGGAAATCAGCAGCCTGGGGCTGAAATGTCTGGAGAGTTTACCGCAAAAGAGAACGGCGAGCAAATACCCACAGAAATTAACGGTACCGATCCCGCCCATCTCCGCATAGGAAAGATCGAGGGCCTGACCCATCGCGGGCAGCAGCATGCCGAGCGCAAAACGGCCGATTCCAAGGCTTGCAAATAACCCGCAGATCCCGGCAGTAACGATCAGCCAGCGGTAACGGGATGCTGTATCCTCAGCATGCATTCATCATTTTCCTTGTCTGTACCAGAAAATATGGGAGTTCTGGCTCAATCCTGATAATTTCCGCTCGTATGATACTATGAAACCCATCAGCTTACAGCTATCATTTTTTCCACCCTCAACCGCTGCGACATGATGCAATGACTCAAGATTTTAACCCGTTCACCGACAGGCTGAGCCGCGATATCCGCAACAAACTGTCGGTGTCGCTTGCTGAGGCAATTAACATGAGGTCTCTTGAACCAGTGCTCGCCGTTGCCGATCACTTTCTTGCAGGCAACATCCCGGAAGACCATCAGCACTACATCACCAGCCGCCTGCAGAGATATGAAAGCGCCCTGGAAAAGGTACCGGCAACAGCTGATGATCATCTGGCAATTGCCGTCATACTCTGGGACCTTGGCCTGTTCTTTGAAGTGCACGAGATTCTTGAACCGCCATGGATGAAAGCGCAGGGAGACAGAAAACTGCTGCTCCAGGCATTGATCCGGGCAGCCGGAGTCTATATCAATCTGGAGCTGGGATACACTGACCGGGCTACAAAAATCAGCGGGAAAGCCCTTCCGGTATTAACCAGACTTGAGCAGGAACTGAAAATGAACATGAACGTGGGAGAACTCATTGCAACGCTTCAGGAGCTTACCCCGGAGGCTCCTCACATCGGGCTGTGAAAAGACAGCGCCGCCTGAGAAACACACTCGTCAGGCGGCGGCCGGCAATATCTCCCGGAGAATCTGTTTCTCAGAGTAATTCAGAAAGCTTTGACCTGATTCCCGCAGGATCACACCCCTGGTGGACAACCTGTTCGCCAAGGCCTCCCCACCCTTCCCTACTGGTTCCGAGGTGGGCATATTTGGGTGCGAAACCGTTTTCAAGCAGCCAGGTACCAAACCTTACGCCAAGTCCTGATTTGCTGTTCTGGCTCTCGACCACCAGCACAAATGGGCTGTTTCCGGCGACCGCGAGCATCTCATGGTCAATCACGTTGAGAGTCGGTTTGTTGATCAAACCGATATTGATGCCCTCTTCTCGCATGCGCTCCACAACATCGAGACAGCGATAAAGCATTTCACCATAGGAGACAATATAGCCGGCATCTCCTGTACGAATAAGCTCATCTTTGCCGGGAGCGAACGTGTAGTCATCACCATAGAACAGTGAGCCGTCGCTTTTCTTGATAAACGGCGTTGCCGACCGGGTGGAAAAGATGAAGCGCAGCCCCGGGTCATTGAACACTGCCGGCAGCATTGCCCGCAGCTGTCCGGCATCTGCTGGAAAGTAGAGCCGGGTTATGTCGTTTTCTTCAAGCCCGCTGTCGGCAAAGAAATTGTTAATGCCGAAGTGGCAGGTATTGTCTGCCATGTCATCAACGCCTGAATGTGAGAAATGGGCAAGCACATTGGCGTTGTTTAGACGTGCCATGGTAATCTCGGAGACGACCATCTCAAGAAAGGCGGCAAATGTCCCGAAAATCCCCTGTCGCCCCGGCTCGGACCCAAAACCTGCGGCAACCGAGAAATTGTTGCGCTCCATGATGCCGCCGCTCACATAAACCTCGGGATGCTTCTTCTTGATATGGTGAAGACCGCAGGAACCTTCAAGATCGGAGTCAACAACAATGACTTGAGATGCAGGATTCTCGATTCCGTCGAGGATTTCACAGACGATCTTGCCGAAGTCATCGCGGCATTTGCCGGTTTCTTCCGTGGAACCGAGGTACTCGGTCTTGTTCTTCGGCCACTGGGTTTCGTTCAAGACCCGTACCGCCTCGCCATACCCTTTGGCCTCGAGGTATTCGATTGCAAACGGGACCGGAATCACGTCATGCCCTTTCGGCAGCCCTTCAATACCGGGAACGTCCGGGGCCATCTTGCGCTTGTTGATCACCGCGGTAGGACCTTGAGTTTTGACGGCTGCCAGGATCGCGGCAAACAGTGCATCGAGGTCTTCACCATCAACGTCTGCAACCGACAGGCCGTGACCGGCCAGGGTTTTACCCACATCATATCCCGGCAGGTAATGACTGGGATGACCGGCGATTGTCACATCGTTGTCGTCGATAACAAGTTTTACATTGAGCCCCCGGGCAACGGCATAGCGAGCCGCTTCCGCATCATCACCCTCCTGCTGGGAGCCGTCGCTGCCGAACAGTACGACAATCTTGCTGCGATCAGCCTCTGCGACACCATTCACATAACTCCACAGGTGCCCCAGGCGGCCGGAGCTGAAAAACACCCCTGCCTTTTCATCACGCTCCGGGTGGCCGTAAAGCCCCTTGCCGAATTCACGATAGTGCAGCAGATCCTCCATGGACTTGTGACCATTGAGCGCCGCCATCATATACTGGATGGCAACCCGATGGCCGGCTTCATCAAAGTAGACCGGAAAGAAGCGTTCATCCCCTTTCATGAAGCCGTCCATGATCAGGACCTCGGGGACAATATCATAGGCCCCGCCGGTATGCCCGCCAAGCCCTTTGACATTGGCAAGCGCGGTAAAAAAAATCAGGCTGTCACGGACAAGACCGATATTTTTTTTCAGGGTTTCCCGCTGCTTATCGCTCAACCCGTTCTGGGAAGAAGAAAATTCGAGTGACGTGTAGCCACTGAGATCTATCGGAAATGTCATATATACCTCCAGAAACTTCTGCTGTTAAATTAATCCAAACCGTTATCCGAACCGTATCAAACAAGAAGCTCTACCATATTCGAGATGATTGACAAAAACCACAATTTTTCCACCCCAAATCAGCTTCTGAAATACATACCCAAAAAACGCAAAAAAAAGGGGTCAGGCCCCACTTTTTTGCATTCTCCCATCAAGAACCATCATCAAAAGATGATGCACTCCAATCTTTCCCTCCCATCGACACGCAGCCGAGCATCGCAGTCATTGTCGAATAAAGCGTTTGAACTGTTTGAGCAAAGCGAGTTTTTAAACGCTCGACAATGACAAGAAGCGCAGGGTACCCGAAGGGTCAAGTGGCGCGGGTGCCCTTTTCTTGGTTCTGCTTCTGGGCAAGCAAAAGAAGAACATACAAAACCAATTACCAGAATTCATCCAAAACTCCAAAAATGCAAAAACCGGGGCCTGACCCCATTTTTTTGCATTTCCCCTCAAGAACCATCACCTTTCTTCCCTCCTTTTGGACAAGCACAGAATTAATGAATAAAATAGTCTATATATTCATTCCTTTCATTCCTAACCAAAGCTGTTGACAAAGAAATTACTCAACAAATGGGCATTAGAAGGGAGATCCCATGTTCACGGTCGATCAGGTCATTGCCGACAACTATCCGGAACTCAATAGCAACCGACTGTTTGCCCCTATTGTAAAACCAATCCTCAGGCATCTGCTGCACGAGCAGGTCTTTATTGATTTTGCCGAACAATACCCGCACCTGCGGGGTATCTCGTTTATTGAGCAGGTCCTGGACTATTTCAAGTTCTCTTTTTTGGTCGCCGGAGATGAAATTGAAAATATCCCCGAGTCAGGCAAGGTTGTAATTGTCGCCAATCACCCGATCGGCTCACTTGACGGCCTGGCGCTTCTTAAACTGATTTACGACATACGTGCCGATGTGAAAATTGTCGCCAATGATCTGCTGATGAATCTTGAACCGCTTAAGCCGCTGCTGCTGCCGATCAGAAACATGACGGGCACTTCCCGAAAACACCAGATCAGGGGAATAAGTACTGCTCTTGACCAGGATGCAGCCGTCATCCTTTTTCCATCCGGGGAAGTATCGCGACTCGGACTCAGAGGCATAAAAGACGGCCCCTGGCAGCAGGGATTTCTGAAGCTTGCAGAACGCGCCAAAGCCCCGATCCTGCCGATTCGGATCGAGGGCCGTAACTCGGCTCTCTTTTATCTCGCCTCACTGCTGGCCAAGCCGCTTTCAACAGTCATGCTCGTCGGCCAGATGTTTCATCAACGTGAAAAACAGGTAAAAATGACAGTGGGCCGCATTATCCCATTCAGGAGCTACAACAGCATCACCATCCATAGAAAAGAGAAGATCAAACTTTTCCATAAACACCTGTACCGCCTGGGTACCGCCAGACCGCCACTTTTTGAAAGCGAAGCTGCAATCGCCCGCCCGGAACAGAGGATGGACATTAAAGCCGCAATAAGGCAAGGCGAGCGGCTCGGCACCACCCCTGACGGTAAAATAATTTATCTTTTCGAAACACTGGTGTCCCAGCCGCTCCTCAGGGAGATTGGCAGATTACGGGAAATCACTTTCAGGGCCGTTGGTGAGGGCACAGGAAAACATCGTGATATCGATCACTTTGATGACTACTACCAGCACCTGCTGCTCTGGGATGAAGCGGCGATGGAAATTGCCGGTGCCTATCGGTTTGTCGATGCCGAGAAAATACTTGATCAGAAAGGCAGCAGCGGTCTCTATTCGGGCAGCCTTTTCAACTTTGACCCGAAAAAATGCTATTTTTTGAAAAACGGCCTGGAATTGGGTCGAAGCTTTGTTCAACAGAAATACTGGGGCAAGAGAAGCCTTGATTACCTGTGGTACGGCATCGGCGCCTTTCTGGTAAAAAACACTCAATACCGCTACCTGTTCGGCCCGGTCTCCATATCCAACATGATGCCGCAGTTGGCCAAGGAGCTGCTCATCTATTTCTACAAACTCTATTTCAGCGATCCCAGATCCATGGGCTGTTCCAGAAACCCGTTCAGGTTCTCTGAGCCGCTGACCACGCTGGAGGCTGCCTTCAGTGGAGACGACTACCGGACAGATTTCAAGAAACTCAAATCACAACTCAGCAATCTCGGCACCGCCGTACCAACCCTGTACAAGCAGTACACTGAGCTCTGCGAGGCGGGAAGCAATGGCGTAACCTTCCTGGATTTCAACATAGACCCGGACTTCAACGACTGCGTAGACGGCCTGGTAATTGTTGATACCCTCAAACTGAAAGAAAAAAAGAGAAAACGATATATGGAAGGATCGATTCTCAACTGACCGGATATGGGAAGCAAGGAGTAAACGAAATGTTGCATTTCGGTGCCTGACCCCACATTTTTGCATTTCCCCAAGCACCATCATCGAAAGATGATGCATTCTAATCTTTTTCCCCCATCGACACACAGCCGAGCATCGCAGTCATCGTCGAAATAAGCGTTTGAACTGTCTGAGCGGAAGCAAGTTTTCAAACGCTCGACAATTACGAGAAGCGCAGGGTACCCGAAGGGTCAAGTGGCGCGGGTGTCCTTTTCTTGGTTCTCCTTTTGGACAAGCAAAAGAAGAACATCTAAAACCAACTATAAAATTCCATCTTAAAATAAAAACAAAAATGTAGTGTCCCGGTGCCTGACCCCATTTTTTTTGCATTCTCTTAGGACCTTATCCCAATTTTTTGTGTGAATGGAGTAATGTCCAATAGCTTTTTCCCCGCTTTTTCTTTAGCACAATCCAAATCATACCTGGTCTGGATATTACTAAAAAAATTCTCAGATACTCCAAAAAACTTCGCTAACCGTAAGGCATTTACTGCTGAAACACCCCGTTTCCCCTTCAATATTTCACCGAGCGCAGTCTGCGAGATACCTGTTTCTTTTGCAACAGCGTATGGAGTTAAGCCAAGCGCTTCAACAAACTCTTCTTTTATTATGATTCCAGGATGTTCTATTGGAATTTTATATGCCATCTCTGTTACCTCCTAATGATAATCTACAATCTTTACTTCAAAGCCATTTCCATCTATAAAAGAAAAACAGATTCGCCAATACTAATTATTCTTTTTCAAGTCCAAAGAAAATGTCGTATTCAAAAACTGACCACGGGTTTTTACATTTTTTGTGCACTAAAACATCATCAAAAGAAAGATGATGCATTCTAATCTTTTCCCCCCATCGACACGCAGCCGAGCATCGCAGTCATTGTCGAAATAAGCGTTTGAACTGTCTGAGCGAAGCGAGTTTTTAAACGCTCGACAATGACGAGAAGCGCAGGGTACCCGAAGGGTCAAGTGGCGCGGGTGTCCTTTTCTTGGTTCTGCTTTTGGACAAGCAAAAGAAGAACGCCTTCTGCAAGCAAACAAAACAACGTATAAAGATGAGCTATCAAATGGTTCCTAAGCAAAATGCAAAATTCTGGGCCTGACCCCATTTTTTTGCATTATTCCTTTATTGTGAATGAAGCAACTCAGAAGACAATGGCTGAACCGATCGCCAGCCGTCTGAGGAATATTCTGCCTGCCACAGATCATAATTCTTCTGCAGATTGAGCCAGAGATCGGGGGTCGTATCAAAAGCCCGAGATAACCTCAACGCCATATCTGGAGTGATAGCCCCTCTCCCATTAATGATTTTCGACAAGGTCTTTCTGGAAATACCTAGATTTTCGGCCATCTCAACAATTGTTATCGAAAGTGGCAACAAGTAGTCTTCCTTTATTATTTTGCCTGGGTGCGTTGGCTGCCTTTTAATAGCGCGCATGATTGCCTCCATCAATGATAATCCCCATAATCGACGACATAAGCATCACCATCGATAAAATCGAAAAACACTCTCCAGTTTCCAGAAACCCTGACTGAATATTGACCATCCCTGTCTCCTTTGAGCTGGTGCACGTTTGAACCGGGGAAATTCATATCCTTAATATCGCTTGATGCATTCAACCGATCTAGGATTCTTGCAAGCCTGCTGGAATGCTCTGGCAGTATCCCTCTTTTACTTCCAGTGTAGAAGAATTTTTCCAATCCCTTATGCTTGAAAGATTTTATCATAACAAACAAAATGTAACCTCAAAGGTTACGAATGTCAATGACATGGTGATTGACTTCTGCAATGTGGCGCCTGACCCCATTTTTTTGCGTTTCCCCTCAGGAAACATCATCGAAAGATGATGCATTCTAATCTTTTCCCCCCATCGACACGCAGCCGAGCATCGCAGTCATTGTCGAAATAAGCGTTTGAACTGTCTGAGCGAAGCGAGTTTTCAAACGCTCGACAATTACGAGAAGCGCAGGGTACCCGAATGGTCAAGTGGCGCGGGTGTCCTTTTCTTGGTTCTGCTTTTGGACAAGCAAAAGAAGAACGCCTGCTGCAGGCAAACAAAACAACGTATAAAGATGAGTTATCAGATAGTTCCTAAAAAATGCAACATTTGGGGCCTGACCCCATTTTTTTGCATTTTAACAAAAACAACAGATAAGAGTTAGGCTGTATAGCTAAACCAGGAGATATCATTGCGGGATAGAACGGAAGAGATACAAGATTACCCAATACCGAAAACGTAATCAATCATAATACGCCTTCTAATCAATTCTTAACAAAATACTGCCCATACTCCCATTTCCCCTGCCGGAAGATATGGCCAAACGCCCCTTGACCAGTTTATACTGGAAGAATAACAACGTCCCTCAGTCAATTCTCAACTCCACCCTTAGACCGGCGCCTCCATGAACCACAAGGTCTTTATCCTCGACACCAACGTAATCCTGCACGACAGCTCCTGCCTCTATCACTTCGACGAACACGACATCATCATCCCGATCACCGTGCTTGAAGAGCTCGACAGTTTCAAGAAAGGCAGCCAGATTATCAATTACCATGCCCGCCAGTTTGTCAGGGAACTAGACAAACTGTGCAGCGACAAACTGTTCAACGGCGGCATGCGGATTGGGGAAGGCAAAGGCAAAGTCGCAGTCCGCCTGGAACAGGGCATGCATCCCGAGCTAAAAAAGGTGTTTCCCAATGTCGAAAAAGAGGACCACCGGATTCTCAACATCGCCTACTACCTCTCCGAGGAGTTGAAAAATCACAGCGTTGTACTGGTCAGCAAGGATGTGAACCTGCGCATGAAGGCCAGGTCGATCAAACTGATGGCCGAGGATTACACCACCGATCACGTGCGCGACCCGCATCATCTCTACTCCGGTTGCCGCTATGAAGAAAACTTTTCCTCAGAGATGATCGAATCCCTTTACAACCATACAGGCACGCTCCCGCACGACTGCTATACACCGCAGATCCCGTTGCACCCAAACGAATATCTGGTGCTCAAAAACGGCAAGAAATCGGCATTGGCAACCTACATCCAGGGAGAGATAGAAAACAACTTCGTCATCAGACGAGTGAAAAAAGAAAGCGTCTACGGTATTACCCCGAGAAATGCGGAACAGTCATTTGCGGTACACGCCCTGCTCAACAAAGATGTGAAGCTGGTAACCATCTCCGGCAAGGCTGGCACCGGCAAAACCCTGCTCGCCCTGGCTGCAGCCCTTGAAACCCGCTCACAATATCGCCAGATCCTGCTCACCCGGCCGATAGTTCCCCTGTCGAACAAAGACATCGGTTTTCTACCCGGAGATGTCCAGTCAAAAATCAAACCCTACATGCAACCGCTGTACGACAACCTCGCCGTCATCCGCGCCCAGTTTCCAGAAAAAAGCGAGATGTTCCAACGCCTCAAAAAACTGCTCGAAGACGAAAAGCTGATCATCGAACCACTGGCCTACATACGCGGCCGCAGCCTGGTAAAGATGTACATGATCGTCGACGAGGCCCAGAACCTCACTCCTCATGAAGTGAAAACCATCATCACCAGAGCAGGAGAAGGCACAAAAGTCGTCTTCACCGGCGACATCAACCAGATAGACCATCCCTACCTGGGCATCAACTCAAACGGCCTCTCAACCCTGATAGACAAAATGCAGGGCCAGAAAATCTACGCCCACATTGACCTGCAAAAAGGAGAACGCTCAGAACTCGCAGAACTGGCCAGCAACATTTTGTAAGTTTTCCCCAACTCCTTAAAACGCAAAAAAAAGGGGCCTGACCCCATTTTTTTGCGTTTCCCCTCAACAATCATCATCGAAAGATGATACACACTAATCTTTCCCCCATCGACACGCAGCCGAGCATCGCAGTCATTGTCGAATAAAGCGTTTGAACTGTCTGAGCGAAGCGAGTTTTCAAACGCTCGACAATGACGAGAAGCGCAGGGTACCCGAAGGGTCAAGTGGCGCGGGTGCCCTTTTCTTGGTTCTGCTTTTGGGCACGCAAAAGAAGAACAAATAAAACCAATGAGCAATAAAAATCAGCCTACAAGCCTAGATAAAATGTCGCATTCGGGTGCCTGACCCCATTTTTTTGCATTTAGCCTATTAATTTTTTTAGTTCGGGGAGCAGTTGGTCTCTTAGGTCCGGGCGCTCCAGGGCGAAGGCTATGTTTGCCAACTGAAATCCTGCCTTGTCACCGCAGTCAAAGCGCTTGCCTTTTAATTTATAGCCGAAGATCGGCTGGTCTGCGAGCAGTGCTGACATGGCGTCGGTGAGCTGGATCTCTCCGCCTGCTCCTTTTTTCTTTTTCCCCAGGTAATCAAAAATTCTTGGTGTCAGGATGTAGCGGCCGATTACAGCCAGGTTGGAGGGAGCATCCTTGGGATCGGGTTTCTCGACCATAGACTTTACCTGGACAGTACCGTGGATGCCTTTTTCCGCCTCGATAATTCCATAGCGATAGGTCTCTTCCTTCGGCACCTCGACGATTGCCATCATTGAAGCGCGGAGACGGTCAAACTCTTTGACCATCTGGTGCAAGACCGGGACTTCGCTCTGGATCAGATCATCCGCCAGCAGCACCGCAAACGGCTCATCGCCGACGATATCGCGGGCGCACCAGATCGCGTGCCCGAGTCCGAGCGGCTCACTCTGCCGGGTATAGACAATATTGCTCGAGCTGGGGACGATGGTTTTTACTGCCTGGAGCAGATCGTCCTTCCCCTGACCCTCGAGGATTTTCTCCAGTCTCAGGTTGGTGTCGAAATGGTCTTCAAGCGCCCCTTTCCCGGAGCCTGTCACGAAAATAATCTGCTCAATACCCGCTGCCAGGGCCTCTTCAACGGCGTATTGGATAATCGGCTTATCGACTACCGGGAGCATTTCCTTGGGCATCGCTTTTGTTGCCGGGAGAAACCGGGTTCCGAGTCCTGCTATTGGGAAAACTGCTTTTTTAATAATCATAGATCCTCTCGTTGTTGTATTAATGAAGTGATTTGCGGCAATTGTCTGCGATCCGGCGACCACTGTAAAATCTGTGACCGGATTCACCTGCAGTCACTGCCAAATTATATAATCTTTCAGGGATGTTCTCAAGGTAAACACCTTCTTGCGATAATTCAAACGACAAAAGCGAACCAAACAAAAAATAGTATACAATGGCAATTCATGGTACATCAGCAGCAGATGCTCGTAAATAAAAGGGAGGAACGCTCCATGAACGTTCTCATCGTTTTAGGCAGTCCCCGGAAAAACGGCAATAGCGAAACCCTTGCCCGGACCATTGCGGAAACGCTGGGCCAGGAAATACCAATGCATGCCGATATTCTTCGTCTCACAAAATATGACATAGCCCCCTGCACTGGCTGCGGAGGCTGTGAGAAGACGGGCATGTGTGTTATAGAGGACGACATGATCGACCTGTACGAGAAAATAGATGAAGCAGATATCATCCTGCTCACCAGCCCGATCTATTTTTATGGGCCGACCGCCCAGATCAAGACGTTTATCGATCGTTTCCAGGCACGCTGGTCCCGCAAATATCTCCTAAAGGAGCGCGTCAGGCAAAATGACAAAAGGTATGGCTATTTCCTTTCGACTGCTGCGACAAGCGGGAAAAAATTGTTTGATTCTTCAATACTGATCGCAAAATCATTTTTTGACGCAATCGATATACCATACGGCGATTCTTTCGTGGTACGTGGAGTTGACGAGAAAGGAGCCATTTATAAAAATGGTAAGTTTTTACAGGAGGCAAACCATTTTGCCCACGACATTGCCAAGACTACGAGAAACGACTGACTCGACTGCCGAGAACCATGACCGCAGTATGGTGAATCCCCCTTTTAATTCCTTCCTTTTTTCTCAGTCAGTTCTACCCGGTCGATATACAGAATCCGCTCTTGTAGGTTGTCTACCAGGAAAAAGCCAAATCCTTCTATATCTGAAAGATTCATTTTCCGATCATGTGGGCCTGATTCAATATCGGCAACAGCAATGACAATCTGATTCCATCCTGCTGCAAGCAGCTGTCTGCCATTGTAGCGATTCTCATAAAGCTTCTGGTCTCCACGATGCTCATTATCATGAACCCGGTAGTGCAGCATTACCGGCTCATCTGGGTTAAAAGCCTGAAAACGGAGTTCGTTCATGCCCTGCCAATTTCCCGGAAAATAGTGCAGAGCAATACCAGAATATTTCTCAATACCAAAAATCACCTGTAACGACCAGTCACCACTGGCGACAGGGTCTTTTACTCTTGTTACCTGTTCGGTTTTCTCCCAACGTGCCAGCTCAAGCGATAATTCAAAGTCAGCAAGAAGCGGAAAATCCCGCCTGGCCCGATATTCGTCAAGGCAGGCACGAAACAATGGGACAGCAACCATAATCAGAATCAAGAATACCACAATGAGCGACACTCTTTTTTTAAATCCAGACATCCTTAAACTATAAAGCCAGAGAAGGGCAACGGCAGCTCCTGCCATACTGTTGACAACATCCACAAAACTAACGATCCGGTCGGGTAATAGACTCTGGATTATCTCAATGAGAACAGCAGCCGAAAGCACAAAAGCAATTATTACAAACGCTCTCGTGCAGGTCTTTGCTGTCCTGGTTCTCAAAACCATCTCCGCTTCTATGGAAAGCAGGAAAAAAAGCAAAACATGCCCGAGATCCCAGGCCTCCTTTAACGATCGGCTGGCCACATATCCCGGTCCCCCGAGGAACAGCCAGGGAAAAATCAGCAGCAGGGCAAGCCGTACTGTCAGCTTTCCGTAATACACTTTTTTCCTTCAAACAAATTGTAAACCCCAGCGACACATTGATCCATTCTGCCCTCTCTTGATCAAAAAAATATCCCTTACTCATCATAACATATTGAATAGTAATAATTAATTATCTTCTTCGTTTCTTGTTCTGCTCCTGGTATCCCGATATTTTGACAACTCAGTTACCGACTCCATACTGGCTCTATAAAATAGAAAAATAGAATATAATATCAATAAGTTAAATTAATAAAAACTGCTTCTTTACATAATCGAGACAGTAAATCCTCCCAATATCGACAACCACGTTTCCTCCCTTCTCTGTCTTTTCACCCTCCGATACCATTTTGTAGCACAGAAAAAACTCGCAACGTATCGATATAATGACGTATTTCCAAATGGCATACGGCTTGCTTAAGTGGGAGGATACAGGTCTACATTCTCATTACAACAAGGCGGCGATATGATTACATCTTCCCGAAAATTCTCTTCCGGAATTCTCTCTTTTTTCATCTTTTATCTCATCTGGGGCTCGGGGTTACCTGCCGCTCAAGCAGGGCAATACGATATCCAGGTCGATTTCACCTTTGATAGCACAGCTGATCCCAGCAAACAGGTTGTCGGCTACCGCCTCTACCAGCAGGGCAATCCGGCCTGCGATTCTAGTTCATACGATCTGCAGTCAATGACCTGCGTGATTACAAGTGACCCGGGAACCTACAACTTCACGATGTCAGCACGTTACAGCGACCAGACCGAGAGCCCCCAGTCAACCCCTTTCCCGTTTACCATAAATGAAGATACCCGAGTAATTCCGCTTGTCGCCCAGATGACAGCAAGCAGCCAGCAGGGCGAAACCCCTTTCACCACAACATTCAACAGCAGCGGCTCAACCGGTATCATTACCGGATACTCCTGGAACTTCGGAGACGGCGGAACAGCAAGCGGTCCGACTGCTGAACATACCTATCAGTCACCGGGGACCTACACGGCAACATTAACGATACACAACACTGAAGGTGAAAGCAGTCAGAGCAGTTTGACCATAACCGCCACGGCACCTGCAGTTCCTGAACCACCACCGGCTCCTCCTGTTGCTGTTATCTCATCCTCAACCGCAATGGGAGAAGCACCTCTGGCAGTGCAGTTTGATGGAAGCAATTCCTCAGATCCAGATAGCCAGACCCTCTCATATTCATGGGATTTCGGCGACGGCAGAAAATCTGAGGGTATCCAGGTTTCACACACGTATACCGAACCAGGAACACACCAGGCTACGCTCAGTGTAACCGATGAGACCGGCCTTTCCTCACAGGCAGCTATGTCCATCGTTATCAATGCACCACCGCCCGCTCCTCCTGTTGCTGTTATCTCATCCTCAACCGCAATGGGAGAAGCACCTCTGGCAGTGCAGTTTGACGGAAGCAATTCCTCGGATCCAGATAGCCAGACTCTCTCATATTCATGGGATTTCGGCGACGGCAGAAAATCTGAGGGTATCCAGGTTTCACACACCTATACCGAACCCGGAACATATCAGGCTACGCTCAGTGTAACCGATGAAACCGGTCTTTCCTCACAGGCAGCCACGCCTATCGTTATCAATGCTCCGCCACCTCCGGTAAATGAACCACCGACAGCCGTCCTGACATTGTCTGAACTCCAGGGGAACGCACCTCTTACAGTTACATTCAGTGCAGACGGATCAAGCGACCCCGATGGCAGCATTGCAGAGTACCTATGGTCGTTTGGCGACGGCGCTACCGCCACCGGTATTTCCGCAGAACACAGCTATACCGAAGCCGATGACTACACGGTAACCCTCCAGGTCACTGATAACGGCGGCGAGACCGGATCGGCAGCAACGGTCATAACCGTTCTTGCTGAAGACGAATCACTCTTCCTCTATGAACTTGGGGAACTTGAGATAGACCATGAATGGCTGCAGGTAAAATTCACCCAGCAATTCACAAATCCTGCCGTAGTCTGCGGGCCACCGACGATAAATGGTTCAGACCCGGTCACCGTTCGGGTCAGGAATCTAACACAGGATGGCTTCGAAGTCCGCATCCAGGAGTGGGATTATCTTGACGGCACGCATAATCCTGAAGTCATCAGCTTCTTCGCGATGGAACAGGGCACCTATACTCTGCCCGACGGAACAATGATCGAAGCAGGGACCTTTACCGGTGCAAGTTCGTACCAGACCTTCGCACTCCAGCAGCCCCAGGGCTCAACACCGGTCATCTTGACGCAGATTGTCAGCGAAGATATGAAAAATGCGGTAACCGGCAGAGTAAGAAAAGTTGATTCAACCCAATTTCAATACAAACTGCAGGAACAGGAAAAGACAAAAAATTTCCACGATTTGGAAACCGTCTCCTACATCGCCTGGCAGCAGGGAAGCGGCATGCTCGCCAGCGATCTCTACTATGAAAGCGCAGCAACACCCGACAGCATTACCCATAAATGGTACGATCTCGAGTTCCAGAAACAGTTTACCGAGCCCCCTCTTTTCCTTGCCGACATGCAGAGTTGCGATGGAGGAGATTCTTCAATCGTACGTGCGCAAAACATCACCGGCACCTCAATCCAGATAAATATCGAAGAAGAACAGTCAAAAGATTCGGAGGTCAGGCATACAACCGAAACCACCGGCTACATCGTCTTCGGATTCCCCTCAAACTAACCCCATCAGCAATCACCGGCTGTTATTTGATGTAACAGCTGGTGATTGCACTTCCTGGCTTTGTTCCCATCGACACGCAGCCGAGCATCGCAGCAATTGTCGAGATAAGCGTTTGAACTGTTTGAGCGAAGCGAGTTTTCAAACGCTTATCTCGACAATTACGAGAAGCGCAGGGTACCCGAAGGGTCAAGTGGCGCGGGTGTCCTTTTCTTGGTTCTGCTTTTGGACAAGCAAAAGAAGAACAAAAAATGCAACAAATGGTGCCTGACCCCTTTTTTTTGCATTTCTATCCTCTCTTCTATTTGCATGCAGCGGAGGAGCATAAAACATATTTAACTCTGGTTTAACTCTGGTTGAAATGACCTTCTGCTACTGATATACTTGGTGGATTAACGATCAAAATTCATCTTTTTAAATTAGTTCTATCAACTGCCGAGGAAAATGACATGTCCCCTGCTCAATCGATTAAACAGGCGTTGACACTTGACCCTGAAAAAGAAGTTGCCGGAATAACTGAAAAGCTCGTAGAAACCCTCAGAGATCTGAAACGGAGGGGGATTGTAGTCGGCATTTCAGGGGGGATAGACAGCAGCGTTACCCTGGCCCTTTCAATAAAAGCCCTCGGTAAAAAACGAGTGCTTGCCCTGCAGATGCCGGAGCGTCATTCTGCAGAAGAAACGCTTTATTTAAGTGGTCTTCTGGCTGATGAGTTTGATGTTGACAGAATACATGAAGATATCTCGGAGACACTTGAAGCCGTAGACTTTTATAAGCGCTATGACAGAGCAGTCAGCGAAGTCGTTGCGGGATATGGATCCGGCTGGAAATCAAAAATTGTCATGCCGAACGTGGCGGACAACCCCGGTTTTACCGTCTATTCAATCGTCGCCCAAAACCCTTCGGGTGAGACCATAAAAAAACGGCTGCCGCTGAAAGCCTACCTTGAAATCGTCGCTGCGACAAATTTCAAACAGCGCATCCGAAAAATGTTTGAATACTATCATGCAGACCGGCTCAATTTTGCCGTCGCAGGCACCCCGAACCGCCTGGAATACGACCAGGGGTTTTTTGTGAAACTTGGAGATGGAGCAGCCGATATCAAACCGATTGCTCATCTCTACAAGACCCAGGTGTATCAGCTCGCCGGGTATCTCGGCGTGCCGGCTGAAATCTGCAAACGTCCCCCGACCACCGACACCTATTCACTGGCGCAGGGACAAGATGAATTCTACTTCAGCCTTCCCCATGACAAGATGGATATCTGCCTGTATGCTAAAAACCACAACATAGCGGCTGCAGACGTTACTGATGAAATTGGGCTTTCTGAGAAACAGGTACAAAGAGTTTATAAAGATATCGAGACAAAACGTACAACCACCCGATACCTTCATTTATCGGCGCAACTACTTGCAGATGTGCCGGAGATTAAATCGTAAAAATTATCAATCCAGCCAGACAGCAAGGATAAACAAAACTATTGTCAGCTTATCCTTGCCCTTGCTTCAGCACTCTCAGCAACTCTGCTGCTGCAGCCTTTTCTGCAAATGTTTCATTATCCCTGAGAATAGTTTCAAGCAGTTCAACAGCCCTGTCCTTATTTCCGTTGGCAGCCAGTGCCTGAGCGAGATGATAAGAAATTATGGGATCATTCGGTCTGTTGTTCAAAGCTATTTCAAATTGAGGGATAGCCAGGCTGTATGATTTCCGCTTATAGTGCACCCAGCCGAGAGTATCAGCAATGTGGGGTTCTTCAGGAAAAGCCTGCTTGGCCATCATTGCCAGTTTCAACGCTTCTCCAAGATCCCCATCGGCAGATGAGGCAATCTGCCAGGCCAGATTGTTCGCTGCCGGGGCAAAATCACTCTTTATCGCGAGCACTTTTCTATATTGCTCCATCGCTTCAGCATTTTTTCCCTCTGCCTCCAGCAAGGTGGCAATTCCCATACGTCCGACAATGGAATCAGGCTGTTTTTCAACCATTGACCGGTATTGCGCCATGGCCTCATCTTTTCTTCCCATGGCAACGAGCAGACGCCCTGTTTTCAGATATGGCTGCATATCTTCCGGATTAAGTCTCTGCGCATTTTCATATGCCAGCAGGGCGTTATCATGCTTTTGCCCTTTCACCAGAATATCTCCGAGCAGCAGGTATAACCCTCCATTATCGGGAAAGAGGCTGATCCGCTCTTCTACAAATTTTTCAGCTCCGGGAAGATCATTTTGAAACTTCAGCGCCAGCAGGAGTGATATCGCCTTGTTATTCCCCGGTTCCATTTCAAGCAGCCTATCAAGCGTTTTCTCAGCGTTTTCGCGGTCTTTTATCCCAAGGTAGGCAAGAGCCAGAGAACCCTTGATCTCTATGTTCTCAGGCACTTGTTTTTCCATTTCAGTAAGAAACGCAACGGCGTCAGCAAATTTCTTTGATCCGATAAGGGCGCGACTTAGAATAAGAGCTGCTCTAAAATTTTTCGGATTCAGCTGTAAGGCAACAGAAGCTTCTTTTTGGGCTCCCTCGTACTCACCCTGTATCTGAAGGATTTGCGCCATCAACGTGTGGTATCTGTCGTTATAGTTGTTTAATTGTATCGCCTTTGCCACTGACTGCTGCGCGAGTTCAACCTCTCCAAGGTTAAGATGAACCAATCCGAAATAGAAATACGGTTCCGCCCATTGCGGGTAATCCTTATTCATTTTTAAAAGCAGCGGTTTTGCTTGAAGATTTTCCCCGTCCTTCATCATGAAGCGTACAAGCAGCAGTTTCGCTTCCTTATGATCCGGTTCCGCTTCTATGATTGTATCAACTAAATCCTGCGATTCCGCATACTTTTTCTGCTCAAAATAAATCCTGGCAAGCATTGCCATTATATCGTTGTTTTCCGGTATTTCTGCTGTCGCCTGGAGTAACAGGGATTCTGCCTTGTCAGTGGCATTTGTCTGTATATAGAAATCGGCAAGAATCAGACGAAATTGCGCCGTATCGGGCTCAACTTCTATTGTTTTGAGGAGCGCTGCTTCCGCCTGCTCACTATCATTTTGTGATCGGTAAAAGTTTGCCTGGAGCAAATAGACCTGCGGATTTCTCGGGAATTTTTCAACCATCTGGTCGAGAAGTGTTTTTGCTTTATCAACCTCGTTCCTGCTTTGAACCATGGCCAGAAGCAGCTGGTAATTATTTAAATTCTCACTGTTTATATCTATTGCTTTCCTGAATGTTGATTCCGCATCAGCCCATTTCTGCTGGGCGGCATAGATCCGCCCCTTGATATTGAGCAGACGGTCAGAGGATTCGGCTGCACTGCCGATTTTGTCGATGGCAGTCATCGCTGCATCAAAGTTACCTTCAATCAGTTCGAGATTGGCAAGAAGCGCAAGACCATCGACATACCCCGGATCATTCTGCAGGATGCGTTCCACCACTTTTCGACACTCGTCCTTCTGGCGGGTGATCAAATAATACTCTGCAGCTTTTAAGTTGGCGTCAAGATTGGTGTGATCGAGGTCCGCCGCCCTCAACAATTCCCTGAAGGCATTCTGGGGATTTCCTTCATCAAGGTAGAGCAGCCCGAGCTGATAACGTGCATTCGCGTAGGCAGCATCTATTTGAATTGCATTCCGCAGTTCCAGGATTGCAGCTCTTGCTTTATCCTGCTTGACGTACTCCATAGCCTTGAGATAATGCCGTTCCTTCTTTTCATCAGGAGAAGAACACGACACCAATAGACAGAAACATAAAGCGAGGATTATATAAATACGCATATAATTATATCGAAACATTGTTTGCAACGAGGGCTCATTCTGCTTCTTCAAGCTCCAAATAACTTTTTTTTTAAATCTGCTGACGGATGTTGAATAATTCACGCTGAAAAATGTCTATCAAAACCCTGCCACGCCATTATTCAGAGGAATTTGTTTTTTATGACATCGTATAGTTAAACCATACTAATCAACAATTTTTTATCAATCTTACCATTATGGGTTTTTGGCATTTTATCAAGAAAAACGATTGTCTTAGGCACCATCATTTTCCCCAAGCTTTCCAGACAGTTTCTTTTAATTTGATTTTCCGTCAAGTCAATTCCATCTTCAACCACAAGGTATGCCCTGATAGCTTGGCCAAGGATAGGATCATTGCTGCCAACAACAGCTGCCTCAACCACTCCCGGAATGGAATAGAGGGCACTCTCTACCTCTATAATACTTATTTTAAAGCCCCCTATATTAAGCATATCATCAGAACGTCCCTCAAAATACAAAAAACCGTCATCATCCATGTGAAAACTATCATGAGTGCAAAGTACTCTATCACCATAGAATAGACCATCTTTTAGAACTTCCGCTGTCAAACCCGGATCATCCCAGTATCCCAGCATCACATGCGGGCCTCGTACATAAAGTATCCCCGACTCACCGCAACCAACAGGCTGGCCTTCTTTAGAAAGAATGAAAACTTCCGTTCCCGGAATAGCCTTACCAACGGAGGCAGGTTTCAGTTCTAGATATTCCGGATCGAGGAAGGAGATTCTTTTGCACTCAGTTTGACCGTACATTTTATATATGAGAGCATTGGGAAACATTTTTTTCAGATCAGGAATAAAAGACACTGGTAAATGGGCAGCCGTACTTGTCACCCTGGTGACACCAGGGAAATAGAGCTTATTTCTACGGTTTGTAGCAAGCATGGCAGCAAAGATTGATGGTACACCAGGAAATACAGTAACGTGCTCTTCTTTAATTTTCTTATAAATAGAACTCGGATAGGTAAAAGAATTTTCAACTACCACGGTTGCGCCCAGGTTGACGGCCATTAATAACTGGTACAAACCATAGTCAAAAGATATGGGAAGAACCAGCAGTATCACATCGGTAAATGATAACCGCAAATATTCTATCAAACTGAGAACAGAAAAGAGCATAGCCTGATGGGTCTGCATTACTCCCTTTAACTTCCCCTCAGTACCTGAGGTATAAATCAATGCTGCCAAATCGCTGGAGATAACATGTGTTGAAGGAATCTTATGCATCTCCAGGGCAAGGAGCTCATCAAAACCAAGACAATCGGTTTCATTGCTCTGTATGATATCTGCGTTATTCGATATAATAACCTGCTCAAGAAGAGGGGTTTCTTGAAGAACAGGAATAAAAATTTGAGAAAGACGTCCGTCTGTGAACAAGAATCGTGTTCCACTGTTTTCAATTATAAATTTCAGTTTACTGGATTTTTCATTAGGATTAACGACTATGAATACGCCGCCAGCTAACAGAACACCATATATGGAAACAATACATGGCCAGGAATTATCCATGAAAATTACAACCCTGTCGCCACGATTCAGCCCTCGATCCTGAAGAGCCGAGGCTACTTTCAGAGCCGAATCCAGAAGCTCTCGATATGTATAAGACGTCTGTCCCAAACGTACGGCAACCTTGTCCGGGTAAGCATTTGCCGAATTACGCAGGCCCTCCCCCAACAGTCTCTGGGGCTTTGGTGACAAGGGTTGTTTGGCCTCATTCTCAACATTCCTACCTGCCGGGTATTCACCCCCTGCCTGTCTTTTATTTGGGGACAAATGCTTCATACTTCTCTGATCAAATTCATGAATTCTAACCGACTCTGCCTATTTGAGCGTATCTTCGAAATAGTCCGCAATCGATGCATACCCTTGCTCCGACACATGGCTGCCGTCTTCCTGGACATATTTTTTATTCCGCATAACGCCGCCTTCAGCCAGCAATGCTTGAATATCCAGGACCTGAAGTCCGTGTTCCCCTGCGTACTCTTTCAACCACCGGTTGATCTGCATGACATGGCCATTAATAAACTCCTGATAACTGGTTTTCCCCCGTACCTTCCCCAGCCACGTGCCAACCAGCTCCTTGAAACCGGGTCGAGGCCCCATCGTAATCTCAGTTGCTACTATTGGCTCGATGCCATTTGCCTGCGCGAGCGAGATCATTTCAACAAAATTGGCCTTAATCCTCTCCAGCGTTTCATTCAGCTGATCTTTTTCGGAGCGGAAAATATCGTTAATAAATCCCCAAATAATCACTTTTGCCGGAGCCAGAGCGAGAACGTCACTGTCAAAACGGGCCAGCATTCCTGACGATTGATCTCCACCAACCCCCTTGTTGATCAATTGATGTCCCTTCAACGTTTTGCTCTTCACCCCCTTGGCATACGATGCTCCCAACAGAACGATCGGTTTCTTTTCTGACATAGCTGTTTCCTTATCTATCGAAATATCGAGTGATGTCTGTTTTGTATCATCACCTGCAGCAATCAGCGGCCAGCCAGTCATCATAAAGGCTGCCATCAGTAGTATGATGAGAAGAACTTGTTTGTTACCCCCAGTTTCCCTCGATTTTCCTTCGTACGTATAGAGTTTTAAAAGTCTGGAAATCATCATCTTCAGAGCCATCAGCTATTCTTTAACAAAGCCGTTTGTATCTTGCCTGTAGTCGTTTTTGGCAACTCATCTATCATAATTATTTTGTGAGGCACCTTGTAGGATGGAAGATGCAAGCGACAATGCCTGATTATCTCTTTGCCAACAGCAGTATGATCCGGTTTTACAACCACATATGCAACTATTTTTTCACCCAGAATCTTGTCTTGCTGTCCAACAACAGCAACCTCGTGAATACAAGAAATCTCTGAGATGACATTTTCAATCTCTTTTGGAGCAATCCGGTGCGATCCTGATTTAATTAAAGCACTTTTTCTCCCTTCGATAAAGAGGTAGCCATCTTTGTCAACCCGTGCCAGGTCGCCTGTCCACAACTTCCCGTTCTTCAAAACCCGTTTCGTCTCTTCAGGGTTGCGCCAATAACCTGCCATAATATTTTTTCCAGAGGCGACAATTTCTCCTACCTCTCCGACAGCTGCAGGAGTGCCGTCCGGTCGACACACTTCAAGTATAACCCCCGGAATTGCCTTGCCAATCGAGCCGGTTTTCTCGTAAAGCTTGTCAGGGTTCAGGCTGCTCAAGCGTGGAGCTGCTTCGGTCTGACCATACATGATAAAGATCCTGACAGACGGAAATATCTCAGATAACTCTTTTGCCAATGTTGGAGTCATAGCTGCGCCGGCCTGAGTAAGATATCGCAGGTTGGGAAACACATAATTTTTCACAGCTGATCGATTCACCAATAGCGCATATGTCGATGGCACCCCAGAAAAACCGGTGACACCTTCCTTCACCATCTGATCTAGAATGACGTTCGGATAGGTAAAATTCTGATTTACGACCAGAGAACCGCCAACCGCTATATGAGATAATAGAATTGAATTACCATATGAATAGAAAAAGGGTAAGACCATCATTACCCGATCGGTATCAACAAGGCCGAGGTCCTCTACAATCGATTCTGTATTTGCCACCAGATTAGAGTGCCTGAGCATTACTCCTTTGGGCTTGCCGGTAGTACCAGATGTGTAAATGATTTGAGCGATATCCTCCAGACTGACCTTATGCACTGGTTCAGTAGACGGGACTTCTCCGCTCATCTCCCAGATCGAACGAATGTCTGTCTCAACACGGCGAACAGAATTCTGGGACTTGATAAGTGAATAATACTTTTGGAATCTAGAACTGGTGAAAACTACGGCACATTCACTGTCTGACAAAAGTGCTGCCAACGCCTTCTCTGATGTCTGAGTGTTGAGACCAACAGCAATACCGCCAGCTTCAAGAATGCCGAAATAAGCGGCAACATACTCACAAACCTGATCAGTCAGGATGGCAACCCGATCTCCATTCTTTAATTTAAGGTCGATTAGGTATTGACAAATCTTCCTGGTGCGACTGTGTAATGCCTTATATGATATCCTCTCATTCTGAGTTATTATTGCAACCTTATCAGGAAACCGTTCTGCTGATTGCTCAAGAAATGAATGAACAAGATTACCTGCCTTCATTCTCCGGTTTTCCTGAGTATATATGCTGACAGGATATTTACACTGTCTAAATTTTCGGGGATTAATTCCTCATCTTCGACATTTATCTCAAATTCCTCTTCAAGCCAGTCGACCAATTCGAGCACTCCTGTAGAATCAATGATACCCTGCTCTAAAAATGATGTGTCGTTCTGCAATGCATCGTCGCTTGCATCAAAAAGAAAATTTTCGATTATAAATTCACGTATTTTCAATACTGTGTCATTCATGTATGGTTTCCTTTAACTGTCAATTGATTTGAATTGTTTGCTTTTTAAATTATGATGAACTCGTAAAAAGTCCAATAAACGATGGCTAAGTAAAAAGCTTCATAGGCTAGGCGCCTAAAAAATTCTATTATTTCGGCGTACTCCAGTACGTCGTGATGATAGAATTTTTGTAGCAACGACGCATATGGAGGGTTTTTACGACGCCATCAATTATGAAACAACCTTTATATTACGTAAACGATCTGGTGTAGAAACCCTGAAGTTCTTCACCATCTTATCATATAAAATCTGAGTGGACAAAATACCCACAAATGCCATATTTTCCTTGAATCCCTGCCTCCCCCCTTTTCGACATTTTTTCAATAACTTCGAAATTGCTCCTGGATTAAAAAAACCGGCTTCCTCCAGCAGTGTATCAGAGAGATAATGTTCGATATAGGCTGGTTCACTCGCCCCAAAAAAACTTAAAATATCTGGAGCCATATATGGCTGTTTTTTTCTGCTAACAACACGTTCGGGTAATATATCTTTTACCGCTTGTTTTAAAATATACTTTTCATTCAATACCTTCATTTTATAGTTGACCGGCAACCTGCCTGCAAATTCAACAACCCGATGATCAAGGAAAGGAAAGCGCCCCTCAACAGAGTGGGCCATTGCCACTCTGTCTCCCTGCGATGAAAGCAGATAGTT
The DNA here is from genome assembly GCA_963675545.2 of Desulfocapsaceae bacterium. Lineage (GTDB taxonomy): Bacteria > Desulfobacterota > Desulfobulbia > Desulfobulbales > Desulfocapsaceae > MADRE3. The sequence goes on along the minus strand of CAXXRX010000002.1, from coordinate 2,304,534 downwards.
TGCCAGCAATAGCTTGCACTCAACGTATTGGGCACGATTAAAATAATCCAATCCACCGAGATCATCCTGCAGAAAGCGCAACCCTCTTAAATGGCCAGCAGATTCATCAGCCATCCGTTCTGAAAAAAAAGCATGTGTCCCTGAGGTCGTTTTCCACCTCGGCCGATGGGCATAATACAGATCATCAATAGTAGCATCAGTGGCAAAAAATTTCTTCGCGTACTGGGCTGACTTTGTCGGTGAAAGGGCCAGATAGGGATAGAGGCGCTTAAGCAGATAGGGACGGAGTTTCGAGTCAGGTTGTGAATTAATAAAGGCCCTGATTTTTGCCTCCTTGAAGATATCATATCCTCCAAATATCTCGTCAGCTCCTTCACCGGTAAGAACAACCTTATACTGGTTCTGACGGACCAGTTCAGACAGCAGATAAAGCGGTGTCGGTGCCGTCCGTAATATCGGCACCTCGGTATGCCAGATAACTTCTGGAAATACTTCAGCGATCCGAGCATAAGAGCACTGAACAGAATGATGATCAGTATTGAGGTAATGAACCATCTCATTTTGCTCAACTGACTCATCATAGACTTTGTCTTCAAAGGCAACCGAGAACGTTTTTAGAGAATTATCCGTATAATGTCTCACGAGAGAAGTAATTGCAGAAGAATCCAGCCCCCCGCTCAGGTAAGCACCGACAGGAACATCTGCTCTCAGTCTCAGCCTGACGGAATCAATCAACAAAGCCCTGAGTTCATCACCATAATCCCGTTCTGAGCGCTTTCCGCAAGCATCCGGATTAAACGGCAGAGACCAGTACCTTACTGGATCCTTGACACCAGATGATTTACTTACTTCCAGGTAATGTCCCGGCAGCACTTGATACACATTCTTAAATATTGTCCTCTGATCAGTAGGACACCAGAAGGTAAATATATCGGAAAGCGTAGCCGTAGAGAGCTCTCGTGGTATTGCCTGATCACCACTGAACAGCGCCTTTATTTCCGATCCAAAATAAAAGGTCCCATTATCGACAAGATAATACAGGGGGCGAATTCCCATGCGATCGCGTGCCAGAAAAAGAGCCTGTTTTTTAGAGTCGTAGATTGCAATTGCAAATTGGCCGTTCAGCTCAGCCAAACAGTCTGCCCCCTTCTCCTCATAAAGGTGTATGATCACCTCGGTATCTGACTGAGTCGTGAAGACATGTCCTTTTTTGATTAAGGCCGCGCGCAACTCAGGATAATTAAAAATTTCACCGTTGAAAATAATCCAGAGCGTATGATCTTCGTTGGTTATGGGCTGCCACCCTCCCTCAAGATCGATGATGGACAGCCGTGCATGTGCCAGACCAGCGACATCATCCCTGAAAAAACCAAACCCGTCTGGCCCTCTGTGGGAGAGAGGATAGATCATGTGCTCTAACGTTCGACGGGTATTACACTTGTTATCTGTAATTTGAAAGAAACCTGCTATTCCGCACATCTTATAAATTTTTTCCTATGATCCCAATACCAGCCGGTTTAACAGTTATCATCTGCCACCTTTAGCAAAGAGAACTGTTTTTATCGTTTTTAAAGCAATTAAAACATCTAGAGAAAAGGATATATTTTTCATGTAATAGAGATCATGCTCAAGCTTGCGAAGAGCATCCTCCTCAGACGCTCCATATGGATAGCATACCTGAGCCCAGCCGGTGACCCCGGGACGAATATCATGTCTTATGTCATAAAATGGTATAATCGTATTTAATTTTTCAACAAACATTGGCCGTTCGGGCCTGGGACCCACGAGACTCATCTCGCCCTTTAAAACATTAATCAATTGTGGAAGTTCATCTATTCGTGTCCTGCGAATAAAGTTACCAAACCTCGTTACTCGGCTATCGTTTACTTGAGCCCAAACAGCACCATTCTCTTCGGCATCCTGGATCATTGATCGGAACTTGTATACTTGGAAATTTCTCCGCCCCTTCCCAACTCTCTTCTGACAATAAAAAACTGAACCAGGGCTCTCCAGTTTTATTATCATCGCTGTGATGAGCATCACCGGAAACACCAGAATAAGCAGTATAGAGGATACAAATATATCAAAGCTTCTCTTCGCAAATGACTGAAATTTTGTAGCCGAGAAACCCTCTGAAAAAATAATCCACGATGGGTTCACGTTTTCAACAAGTATTTTTCCGGTCAACCGTTCATAGAAATTAATACCCTGGAGAATGTTTACACCCTTGAGTTTATACTTCAGAAGTGTCTCAATTGGCATCGTTCCCCTTCTGTCATCAAGCGCTACGACAATTTGATCAATCTGATCCTCATTTGTTATAGTGGTTATCTCAGATAGACTTTTAAAAAGCTGCTCTTTTCCATCATAACCTAAAGGTTCTTTTTCACCGACGAAGGCAATGATCTTATATGGTGAGTCATATCGGCCTTCTATCTCGCGTGTAATATCTGCAGCCAACTGACCAGAACCCACCATTACTACAGATTGTACGAACAACTTCTGTTTGAGTATATAGTAATAGCAAGCTCTCCAGACAAGTATCAGACAATACATAAGGAAGTAGCTTGTCCAGAATATTTTGGTGGGTATCAGTACCTCCGGCACGAAAAAATACAACGCCCCCAGAACGATACAACCCACGCCGAATGCCTGCGTTATTTTTGTCGCAGTCTCCGGCAGCGAGAGGTCATTGCGAAGTTCATAGAGATCAAAAAAATACAAAGAGGTTTGGAAAACTATCGTTACGACCAGAGCTTGTCGAACATACTCTGGAAGCTCCAGAAGCCATATAGGAGTACCTTTGAAAAGCCAATTTACTAAGAATAGTGAGGAGACAATTAACAAACTTTCTCCACACAGGAAGATGTTATTTCTAATTGAAAAGTATCGGTTCAACACTTGTAACAACCCATTCCCATTTAAAATTATATCTGTAACAGATAATATCTCCTGAATTTCCAGATATGATATATATTTTTGTTATACCGAGCTAATTTGTAAAACGTTCATCACCAAAATCAAACATTTGAATAGCTACCCTATGACTATATCTATGATTCATAGTAATAAATGTTCAGTAAATGATCCTACATCCTATATTTTCTCAACAGCAAGTAACAGAATACGCCACAACGACTCAAGAAAGCCCGGACCCTTCACCTCCTCGATTTAGGTATAAAAATACTGCCAATCGAGCGTTAGCCAATTGAGCCACCGTTGTTTATAAAACACTTGCTGATCTGATTAACCATGCACTGCAATGGTATTTCCCCTTAGTGTTTTTCAACGTGAATCGAATTTGCTAACCCTTAGTTACTGGTGTTGTTTAATGAGTCCTCAAAACTCATTATATCAGAAAAAAAAGAGGTTTTTATATTCATTATTGTCATATAAATCACTCAACTTTCCGAGTTGTTAACTTGAACACAATAAAACAACATATATAGCTGAAATAATTCATTATTTATATTGAAAAAGCCCTTCACTTCATGATATATTGGTTTTGGGAAAAACATCAATAATATCATAAAGGAAGGACTCAAATGGATAGTACCAAACAACACCAGGAGCAACAACAGGCAAAACAACTGCAAGGAAGAATTTCCTCGTTTATCAGCGATTTTCAAATCGGTACTTTGCTGAATAAAAGCGGGGTGCGGAAGATCAGGGGCGTTTCGCCACTGGCGATTTTCTCTGTTATTTTTATGCTGCCCTTTGAGGGTAACAACTTTTACCGAGGAATTGTTACAAAGCCCGGCTTGCCGTTCAAGAAAACTGCAGCATATGAGTTGCTGAAAAACCCGCGCTACAACTGGCGCACGTTCCTGTTCACTCTGGCAACCAAGGTAGCTAACTTTTTCTACCTTCTTACCAGTGAACAAAGAGAAAACGTTTTGATCTTTGATGATAGTACCTATGACCGCTCCCGCTCCAAAGCTGTTGAGCTTCTTTCCTGGGTTTTTGACCACAACAGTGGGACCAGCCTGAAAGGCTTCAAGATGCTCACTCTGGGCTGGTCTGATGGGGCCAGTTTTCTGCCGCTTGATTTTGTGCTCTGTTCCTCTGCACGAGCAGAAAAACGCATACAGGGTATCAAAAAGGCTTTGGACAAAAGGACATGCGGGTATAAGAGACGTGTGGAAGCGATAAGCAAATCCACCGAACATCTTGAACATATGATTAAGAGGGCTTTGTCGCGTGGAATCGAAGCTGATTACATTCTCATGGACAGCTGGTTCGGTTGGCCTGCGATATGTGCCAAGCTTGGCCAGCATCTGCCGGTTATCTGCATGATCAAAAATATGCCGAAAGTTTTCTATCGCTATCAGGGGCGATGGGTGAGCTTGGGGAGATTGTACAGTCTGGTCAGGAAACGACCAGGTAAGGCGAAGATACTTGCCAGTGTTGTTGTCGAAACCAAGCACAAACAGAAGGTAAAAATTGTTTTTGTCCGACATCGCCACAAAAGAGACTGGCTGGCCATCCTGTCCACGAAGACTGACGTGGAGGCCAAGGAGATAGTTCGCATTTACGGAAAGAGATGGGATATCGAAGTGTTTTTTAAGATGATGAAACATCATCTTAACCTTGAGAAAGAGGCTCAACTGCGAGACTATGACGGAATCATAGGTCATATCACCATAGCAATGGTGCGCTACATCTTCCTGGCATTTGAGCAACGATGTCATGATGACCAGAGAACAATTGGTGGTTTATTCTTTGCCTGTAGCGAGGAAATCAAGGATCTGTCCTTGGTGGAATCGCTCCAGAGACTATTGGCACTTGTCCTTGATAAAGTTCGTTCATCAGGAGAGTTTGCCGAAAGTGTCGTTGTCGCTATGATTGATGCAATCATGGGTGCAGCACTTGAGTTTATTAATACGAGCAGGCGACTTTCAGTTAATACCACTGTATATTCAGTATGTTAAATCAACACGGAAAGTTGAGTCAATCATTTTACAAAATCTTGCCTCACCCCGTTATTATTAAAGGAGTATCACAAAAACTATTGAAATTAAAGATAATTATAGCATCAAAAAAGTTTACCTCAACCTCGTTGCGTTAAAAACATCATCACTTTTCACACCAAACCTTCTCCTGTGTCATTATAAAATCAATAGCTCAACTTTCCGAGTTGTTAACTTGAACACAATAAAACAACATATATAGCTGAAATAATTCATTATTTATATTGAAAAAGCCCTTCACTTCATGATATATTGGTTTTGGGAAAAACATCAATAATATCATAAAGGAAGGACTCAAATGGATAGTACCAAACAACACCAGGAGCAACAACAGGCAAAACAACTGCAAGGAAGAATTTCCTCGTTTATCAGCGATTTTCAAATCGGTACTTTGCTGAATAAAAGCGGGGTGCGGAAGATCAGGGGCGTTTCGCCACTGGCGATTTTCTCTGTTATTTTTATGCTGCCCTTTGAGGGTAACAACTTTTACCGAGGAATTGTTACAAAGCCCGGCTTGCCGTTCAAGAAAACTGCAGCATATGAGTTGCTGAAAAACCCGCGCTACAACTGGCGCACGTTCCTGTTCACTCTGGCAACCAAGGTAGCTAACTTTTTCTACCTTCTTACCAGTGAACAAAGAGAAAACGTTTTGATCTTTGATGATAGTACCTATGACCGCTCCCGCTCCAAAGCTGTTGAGCTTCTTTCCTGGGTTTTTGACCACAACAGTGGGACCAGCCTGAAAGGCTTCAAGATGCTCACTCTGGGCTGGTCTGATGGGGCCAGTTTTCTGCCGTTTGATTTTGTGCTCTGTTCCTCTGCACGAGCAGAAAAACGCATACAGGGTATCAAAAAGGCTTTGGACAAAAGGACATGCGGGTATAAGAGACGTGTGGAAGCGATAAGCAAATCCACCGAACATCTTGAACATATGATTAAGAGGGCTTTGTCGCGTGGAATCGAAGCTGATTACATTCTCATGGACAGCTGGTTCGGTTGGCCTGCGATATGTGCCAAGCTTGGCCAGCATCTGCCGGTTATCTGCATGATCAAAAATATGCCGAAAGTTTTCTATCGCTATCAGGGGCGATGGGTGAGCTTGGGGAGATTGTACAGTCTGGTCAGGAAACGACCAGGTAAGGCGAAGATACTTGCCAGTGTTGTTGTCGAAACCAAGCACAAACAGAAGGTAAAAATTGTTTTTGTCCGACATCGCCACAAAAGAGACTGGCTGGCCATCCTGTCCACGAAGACTGACGTGGAGGCCAAGGAGATAGTTCGCATTTACGGAAAGAGATGGGATATCGAAGTGTTTTTTAAGATGATGAAACATCATCTTAACCTTGAGAAAGAGGCTCAACTGCGAGACTATGACGGAATCATAGGTCATATCACCATAGCAATGGTGCGCTACATCTTCCTGGCATTTGAGCAACGATGTCATGATGACCAGAGAACAATTGGTGGTTTATTCTTTGCCTGTAGCGAGGAAATCAAGGATCTGTCCTTGGTGGAATCGCTCCAGAGACTATTGGCACTTGTCCTTGATAAAGTTCGTTCATCAGGAGAGTTTGCCGAAAGTGTCGTTGTCGCTATGATTGATGCAATCATGGGTGCAGCACTTGAGTTTATTAATACGAGCAGGCGACTTTCAGTTAATACCAATGTATATTCAGTATGTTAAATCAACACGGAAAGTTGAGTCAATAGTTATCCTAACCCTGTACTTTTGTCAGACTTAACCAACAGATGGCAACTATGGCCACTGCTGTAGGTCCTCACCCAGTATTCCCACATTGCGGCTCTTGTATTTTATATCAACAGCATAATCCACATTTCTGGAATTTATTTACAGAAATACGAAATATAAATTGGTTTCCCATCCAATCTCAAATCAAACTGAAATATAATCATCAGTAATTACAGGATGTTTCTTGAAATTTCATATATGAGTTTTGGGTGGATTGTTTTTTGCAACAATTTGCCCTGTAGAGGGAGCAGGTGTACAGGGTTATTTTTTTCACTTTGCAGCTCTGATAACGATGATAGGCGGTGCTTCCCCTCAAATATTTCTACCAGGCTTTTCATATCCAATTTGATCCAGTTAAAACCGATCAGATTGTTGAAGACAATTGTTCCCTATAAATTTAACTTTCTTCATAATTATTAACTTTTTGAGTATTTCTCGAGATTATCAAGACCTAATTGTATTGCGTCATTATCTTCAATGATTCATTGAGGAGCGAGCGTTTGAAATACCGTATCTCATTTTCGACTCTAAACCGTAAACTATCGTTGTATCCTAATCGGACAGGACGGAAGTTTTTTTTATTTTATAGGCAATTTTTTTAGATCATAATTGATAGAGTCAGCAACAGGAGGGGACATGAAGAAAAAAACCGCGTTGAGAAATGTTTCGATTTTCGGGCTTGTTTTCGCCTTAATCTTTTTTCTTTGTGGAACTGCCTCCGCCTGCCGGATGTACGGTGCCATATCAGATAATGTGCCAAGCACAATCTTGCAAAACCATCTTGTAGATTTCCCTAACTCATTAGAAAACCTGAGCCCAGCAAATCCTGATGGTTGGAGCGTTGGATATTATTTTGATATGGACCCTGGCCCAACAGTCAATAGAGGCTTCCCAGCAGCAATCAACGATCCTAATTTTAATTTAGCGGTAACCGAAGCTGCAAGTGTAATTCCAAGAATAGTAATTTCACATGTTCGCAATACCTCTTCAGGTATTACACCGGACACTGGTAATCCTCATCCATTTGAAAGATTGGATGAAAGAGGAGCGATAGGCGGTAAATACTGGCTCATGAGTCACAATGGCTCAATTGACAAGAACGTTCTCCTTGGCTTGATACGAGCCGAATCCTTCGATACCTACCCAATTCAATATGGCAGTAATCAGTCTGAGTGGATCGACACCGACCTTTATCAAATATTTATATTGCAGACTCTCAAGGACTTCAGATGGGAAGTAAAGCCTGCCCTAGGCTATGTAATCCTTAAGCTACGTGAACAAATCGGACCATCTACTTCGCCCAGTACCGAACAGCTAAACTTTTTACTGACAGACGGAACCACACTCTGGGCTTATCGCGAAGGGAATAGCACACATACTTTGTTTTATCTGAACGAGTCCTCTTCCGTCACAGATCCTTATTCAGCGGTAGCTTCCCAGTACCCTTCTGCCTCGCAGGATAGTTGGATAGTAATAGATAATGGCGAATTAGTTACACTCTCTCAAAACAGCGCCCCTGTGGTGGAAAATATTGAGGAATACTTTGGTGGCACCTTGCTTGTTGATAACTTTTTTGACGACAGTTTCGACAGTCCGGACCTGAGATTAGATAGTGTCGGACAGGACTGGTATGAAAGCCGAGCTGATGACCCAGAGCGTCTCACCCTCCAGTCGGGCTATATATCTGATGGTACTGGAAATGACACAAATGCTTCAGCGAAGGCTGCGCTACTGAATTATGGTTTTTCAAGTAATGCCTACCTCACGCAAGAGTTCAGTTCTGAGCAAACTGATGTATTTGCAGTTTCCTTTGATATTTTCATTGATAGAATTGAAGACAGCGGTGGTTACGACCGATCTGGACTGATATATATTGGTGATGACACTGTCTCATCGTCAAACCCACCGACCGGCACGAGTAATGAAAGATCAGTCTTTATGGCCTTCTATGACAGCTCCCCAGGAGAAACAGGTAATGATTTAGAAATTAGAGCAAGAACATTATCTAGTCAAGCCTATGCAACTACTGCTGAATGGACAACCGTGACGACAGGTTTGAGCTATGATACCTGGTACACAATCAAACTCGTTCTCGATGTAACAGGTGGTACCTATGATGTTTATGTGAACAATGAGCTGGTGGGAATGAATATTCCCAAATTCAGTGGTTATACAGCCAGTTCTGTGACGCATATAAGTTTCGTTGCTGATAGCGATGGCAGGGGCGACTTTTATGTTGATAACGTTTTGGAACCAGTCACCCCCATCGAACCTGGAAGTATCCAGATAAACGCAGATTTCGATAGTGGAAGTATTGGCTCCTACTCTATCAACGGCAATGAGATAGACCTGACTCTCAGAACGGAAGAATTTGTAAACCCCAGTGCAAACCCTTATTACACATACTGGACAAATTTTGTCGTATCAGGGGTGCAGGATCAAGAAATAACCTTCAACATAACGAATGGTGATGATGTTCCCTTTCTGACAGGACTGGATGGTTCCGGCATGTCCCAGGAATCGCAAATGGTTTACACGTGCGATGGTCTGGACTGGGAGAGGCTGACCGATTATAGCTATGCCGCCGGTACTGGAACCTATACCTTTACCCAAACCTTCCCTTGTGATAGTGCACAGATTGCAACGTTCTTTCCATTTTCCTATGGGTATATGCATGATTATGTGGACTTCGTTAGTACCAGTCAATGGGCTACCGAAACGGTCCTTGGTCAAAGTGAACAGGGAAGAGATATTGATCTGCTGACGATTTCAAACACAGCCATACCAGCCGGAGATAAAACTGACATCTACATTATCAGCAGGCAACATTCGGGTGAGATCGCAAGTTCCCATATGCTTGAAGGGATGATTGACTTCCTGATTTCAGGCGATCCTTTTGCGCAGATAATGAGGGATAATTTTATCTGGCATATTGTGCCGATGGTTAACCCGGATGGCGTCTATGAGGGAAATTCCAGAGCAACTTCTCTGCTCAGAGATCCAAATAGAGATTGGCATCCGCTTAATACAGAGAGTGTTGAAATCGATATCGTCAGGCAACACTTAGCTTCAACACATGCAGCCAATGGTATCGAGATGTTTATTGACTGGCACAGTCAGATGAGTGATGATCGCTGGTATAATTTTGTCTATTCACCTCCAGGAAACACCTTTTTTGACACTTTATCATATTGGACCGATTTTGACTCACAAGAAGCTCTAGGCACGAGCTGTGGAGTGGATGCGTGTACAGCCAGAGGATATGCAACCCTGGAGCTTGGATTATCAATGTTCGTCTTTGAACCCACTCCACATCTTGATACCTGGACAATAGAATCCTTACAGCAAGAAGGTGTCAATGTAGCCTATGCCATTGCGGAACAGTTTGAAGCATCTGGTGGCTCGCTCCTTGTAGATTCAGGTTTTGAAGACAGTATTGACAGTACTGATTTACTGGCCAATACCGCTGGTCAGGACTGGTACGAAAGTAGAGGTGATGCGCCTGGTAAACTCACACTTGACACCACCACTTTCGGCAGTAACGTCGCCGCCCTGAAACATTCTGATCCTGCTGGAGATGGCTACGCCTATCTTACCCAGGATTTTCCCTCTCCCATAAGCGATACCTTCTGTGTCTTTTTTGACATGTACATAGACAGTATAGCAGATGATGCTGATCGTGACCGTTCTGGCATGATATACATAGGGGATGATAGTGGCGGTACGAGTGGGCCTAATTCCACGAGTGCTGAACGTTTTGTCTATATGGCATTTTATGATCCAGATCTTACCAATAGCGATGAGGTTGATGACCTGGAGCTTAGAGCAAGGGATTTAAATTCTAATTCCTGGAACACCACTAATACCTGGATTCAAGTAGCCACTGGATTGAGCTATGACACCTGGTATACGGTTAAAGTCGAAGTTAATGTCTCCGCAGGAACCTATGATGTCTACGTCAATGATGTGCTGGAAATGGCAGATATCCCCAAATTTGAACTTTTCACTTCACCTTCTGTGACACACATCAGCTTCTCAACTGGAACTGCAGCTCAAGGAGATTTCTTTGTCGACAATGTTGAGGAATGTGCTAGCTCTGGAAGTATCCAGATAAATGCAGATTTCGATAGTGGAAGTATTGGCTCCTACTCTATCAATGGTAATGAGATAGACTTAACGTTAAGAACAGAGGAATTTGTAAACCCCAGTGCAAACCCTTATTACACATACTGGACAAATTTTGTCGTATCAGGGGTGCAGGATCAAGAAATAACCTTCAACATAACGAATGGTGATGATGTTCCCTTTCTGACAGGACTGGATGGTTCCGGCATGCCCCAGGAATCGCAAATGGTTTACACGTGCGATGGTCTGGACTGGGAGAGGCTGACCGATTATAGCTATGCCGCTGGTACTGGAACCTATACCTTTACCCAAACCTTCCCTTGTGATAGTGCACAGATTGCAACGTTCTTTCCATTTTCCTATGGGTATATGCATGATTATGTGGACTTCGTTAGTACCAGTCAATGGGCTACCGAAACGGTCCTTGGTCAAAGTGAACAGGGAAGAGATATCGATCTGCTGACGATTTCAAACACAGCCATACCAGCCGGAGATAAAACTGATATCTACATTATCGGCAGGCAACATTCGGGTGAGATCGCAAGTTCCCATATGCTTGAAGGGATGATTGACTTCCTGATTTCAGGCGATCCTTTTGCGCAGATAATGAGGGATAATTTTATCTGGCATATTGTGCCGATGGTTAACCCGGATGGCGTCTATGAGGGAAATTCCAGAGCAACTTCTCTGCTCAGAGATCCAAATAGAGATTGGCATCCGCTTAATACAGAGAGTGTTGAAATCGATATCGTCAGGCAACACTTAGCTTCAACACATGCAGCCAATGGTATCGAGATGTTTATTGACTGGCACAGTCAGATGAGTGATGATCGCTGGTATAATTTTGTCTATTCACCTCCAGGAAACACCTTTTTTGACACTTTATCATATTGGACCGATTTTGACTCACAAGAGGCTCTGGGTACGAGCTGTGGAACGGATGCTTGCTCTGCCAGAGGATATGCAACCCTGGAGCTTGGTTTATCAATGTTTGGCTTTGAACCTACGCCACATCTTGATACCTGGACAATAGAATCCTTACAGCAAGAAGGGGTCAATGTAGCCTATGCCATTGCGGAACAGTTTGAAGCATCTGGTGGCTCGCTCCTTGTAGATTCAGGTTTTGAAGACAGTATTGACAGTGCTGATTTACTGGCCAATACCGCTGGTCAGGACTGGTACGAAAGTAGAGGTGATGCGCCTGGTAAACTCACGCTTGACACCACCACTTTCGGCAGTAACGTCGCCGCCCTGAAACATTCTGATCCTGCTGGAGATGGCTACGCCTATCTTACCCAGGATTTTCCCTCTCCCATAAGCGATACCTTCTGTATCTCTTTTGATATGTATATCGATACAATATTCGATGACGAAGATCGTGACCGCAGCGGCATGATATACATCGGGGATGATAGTGGCGGTACCAGTGGACCCAATTCCACGAGTGCTGAACGTTTTGTCTATATGGCATTTTATGATCCAGATCTTACCAATAGCGATGAGGTTGATGACCTGGAGCTTAGAGCAAGGGATTTAAATTCTAATTCCTGGAACACCACTAATACCTGGATTCAAGTAGCCACTGGATTGAGCTATGACACCTGGTATACGGTTAAAGTCGAAGTTAATGTCTCCGCAGGAACCTATGATGTCTACGTCAATGATGTGCTGGAAATGGCAGATATCCCCAAATTTGAACTTTTCACTTCACCTTCTGTGACACACATCAGCTTCTCAACTGGAACTGCAGCTCAAGGAGATTTTTATGTCGATTCGGTTAGCGAATGTACAAGTATCAATTATGACGATATTGGCTTCGATAGTAGTTTCGAGATGGGAAACCTGACAAACGTTACTTATCAAGGAGGTGATGCCAGCGGCTATAGACTCTACACCGCAGAAGTAGAGTATTCAATGGCGAGCTACCCGGACAAACACTGGTGGTTCTATTACAGCATGGATAATGTGCAGGATAAAACGATTACATTAGAACTGCAGAACCTGGCTCCCGAAGACTTTTCAGAAGGCCGATGGACAACGCATGAACCAGTATTCAGTTATGATAATCAAAACTGGGAACGAGTTCCTCTGTCTGGTGTAGACTATAACGAGGCGGCGAGGACCTTTACCATCACCTTCACCCCCACGCAAGACAGGGTCTGGCTTGCTCCTATTCCACCCTACACGGTGACAATGGCTGCTGAATTGCTCGCATCTTTCTCGAGTAGCCCTTATCTGAATGTTGGAAGTTTGGGGCTAACACCTGATGGAAATGAAATGACCATTGCAACAATCACGGATCCAAGCTATCCGGATGGTCCAAAGCGAAAGATCTATATTATCGCCCAGCAACATAGCGGTGAAACACTTTCAAGTTTTGTTGCAGAAGGTATGATTCGTTTCTTGTTAAATGAATCAGATCCCAGAGCGGTTGCTATGAGAGCCAACTGCATTTTTAAAATTATTCCGGTGGCTAATCCTGACGGAGTCATCAATGGTGTTTCCAGATACACTCCTTTCAGGGGTGTAACTCAGCATGATCTTAACAGGGAGTGGGGATTTGATGTCGCATCGATGCAGCCGGAAACAATGATGATCTATCAGGATATAGAAGCTTGGCAACCTGATAATTTCCTCGATATGCATACAGATATCCAGTCACCAGGAAATTTCTTTCTCCATGACGGCCTCCTTGATACCAGTTTGGTCAGTTTGATGGACAGTATTGCTGACCACTGGCCAGAGGAAGCTGCACGAAATACATCCCCTTATTCTGCCGAACAAGTACGGACAAGACTTGGAGTTCATCCATCTATTCTGATAGAGCACCGACATGATCCTGGTACCCTTTCCGATTGGCTGGATTGGGGTGAAGGCATTGTACTCGGTTTCTTTGATTACTATGGATTTACCGAAGGTCCTCCTCCTGAGATCAACATTATCAGCCCGTCTGATTATGAACTTGGGACTGTTCAATTACCGCCGGATACCACGTACACCTATATAGATGATATTTATATGTGGTTCACCAATGTTCCTGAACAGTATATCGGTCTGCCGTTCATTAAAACAGCCCAGAATGACAAACGGGTCTATGCTGAAGAATTTCTCAGCTTCCAGGTGAACCAGCCGGTTGTCGTGTATGTTTGTCACAGTACCCAGATAAGCGCTCCTGCCTGGTTGAGTGATAACTTCTCTCTCAATGGTGATCAGATTACCATTGGGGGGCAAGCATTTGAGGTTTGGCAGCGTGAATATCCTGCCGGCGAGATAGTTCTTGGTGGCAACAGAGCTGTTGGAGAGACCTCAGGATCTGGTGCTATGTATTCGGTTATCATTGCAGAACTTGCCGGCCCGCTTGCTCCCCAGGCATCCTTTATGGCTGCACCCGGGACAGGGGTGGCTCCATTTGATGTTGTCTTTACAGACCAGTCAAGTGGAGATATCATCAGTTGGCTGTGGGATTTTGGTGATGGACAGACAAGTACTCTGCAAAATCCAACACACACCTACGATAGCCTACCAGGAACTTATTCTGTAACCTTAGATGTTTCTGGCCCAGGTGGAACTGATTCCTTAACGGAGATAGATTATATAACTATAGAAGATAATCTTGCTCCATCGATAACTTCAACAGCGATTACAGAAGCGATTCAAGATAGACTTTACAGCTATGATGTTGAAGCCACTGATCCAAATGCTTCGGATACAATCACTTTTTCACTGGATACCTCACCTATTGGGATGCAGATCGATCCAGTGAGTGGATTAACCACATGGACACCATCGGCAGCTGATGTAGGAACACCTCAAGATGTAATAGTCAGAGCTGAGGATGGTCATGGACTCTTTGATACTCAAAATTTCACCATTTCGGTCGCTGGGCCACAGCCCAACTTGCCACCGGAGATAACCTCAACACCGACGACTACCGCAACTGAAGGTGTGCTATACAGTTACGACGTTGAAGCCACTGATCCCGATCCTTCGGATACAATCACCTTTTCACTGAGCCTTTCACCCATTGGGATGCAGATTGATCCAGTAAGTGGATTAATCACATGGACGCCAACTATGGCCCAGATTGGCGGGCCTCACGATGTAACGATAGTTGTTCAAGATAATGGTGATCCTCAAGGTTTCGATACCCAGGAATTTGCTATTACTGTTGAGGAAAGTGGCGAAATTGAAATATCCCTCATAGGTCCGTCAGATTACGAACTTGGGACTGTTCAGTTACCACCGGATACCACGTACACCTATATAGATGATATTTATATGTGGTTCACCACTGCTCCGGAACAGTATATCGGTCTGCCGTTCATTAAAACAGCCCAGAATGACAAACGGGTCTATGCTGAAGAATTTCTGAGCTTCCAGGTAGACCAGCCGGTTGTCGTGTATGTTTGTCACAGCACCCAAATCAGTGCTCCTGCCTGGTTGAGTGATAACTTCTCTCTTAATGGTGATCAGGTTACTATTGGGGGGCAAGCATTTGAGGTTTGGCAGCGTGAATATCCTGCCGGCGAGATAGTTCTTGGTGGCAACAGAGCTGTTGGAGAGACCTCAGGATCTGGTGCTATGTATACGGTTATCATTGCAGAACTAGCCGGTCCACTTGCTCCCCAGGCGTCCTTTATGGCTGCACCCAGGGCAGGGGTTGCTCCATTTGATGTTTTATTTACAGACCAGTCAAGTGGAGATATCATCAGTTGGCTGTGGGATTTTGGTGATGGAGAGACAAGCACTCTGCAAAATCCAGCACACACCTACGATAGCCTACCAGGAACTTATTCTGTAACCCTAGATGTCTCTGGCCCAGGAGGAACTGATTCCTTAACGGAAATAAATTATATAACAATAGAAGAGAACCTTGCTCCATCGATAACTTCAACAGCGATTACAGAAGCGATTCAAGATAGACTTTACCGCTATGATGTTGAAGCCACTGATCCAAATGCTTCAGATACAATCACCTTTTCACTGGATACGTCACCCATTGGGATGCAGATTGATCCAGTGAGTGGATTAACCACATGGACACCATCGGCAACTGATGTGGGAGTACCTCAAGATGTAGTTATCAGAGCTGAGGATGACCATGGACTCTTTGATACTCAGGATTTTACCATTTCGGTCGCTGGGCCACAGCCCAACTTGCCACCGGAGATAACCTCAACGCCGACTACTACCGCATCTGAAGGTGTACTATACAGTTACGACGTTGAAGCCACTGATCCCGATCCTTCGGATACAATCACCTTTTCACTGAGCCTTTCACCCATTGGGATGCAGATTGATCCAGTAAGTGGATTAATCACATGGACGCCAACTATGGCCCAGCTTGGCGGGCCTCACGATGTAACGATAGTTGCTCAAGATAATGGTGATCCTCTAGGCTCTGCTACCCAGGAATTTGCAATTACTGTTGAGGAAAGTGGCGAAATTGAAATCTCAATTATTGGTCCTTCAGATTATGAACTTGGGACTGTTCAATTACTGCCGGATACTACGTACACTTATATAGATGATATTTATATGTGGTTCACCGCTGCTCCGGAACAGTATATCGGTCTGCCATTTATTCGAACAGACCAGAATGACAAACGGGTCTATGCTGAAGAATTTCTGAGCTTCCAGGTAGACCAACCGGTTGTCGTTTATGTTTGTCACAGCACTCAGATTAACCCTCCTGCCTGGTTGAGTGATAACTTCTCTCTCAATGGTGATCAGATTACTATTGATGGGCTGACATTTAATGTCTGGCAGCGGGAATACCCTGCGGGCGAGATAATCCTTGGCGGAAACAGGGCAATAGGAGAGACAACAGGATCTGGTGCTATGTATGTAGTGATTATACAAGGGAACTGACCAGACTTTTTGCTCCCCAGGCATCCTTCATGGCTGAACTGAGGAGGGCAGGTGTTGCTCCTTTCTAAAGAACCGGCAAGGAGGGAGGGATAAAGCTGGATTTTCTCCGGAGGCTTGGTGGTGTAAGGAAAGTTCAGCAAAAAAGAAAAAGATCATGGCATGTGTTTGTTATTCAATAGTCACATCTCAAAAGGAGTAAGCCATGGTCCTAATCTAAGTCTATCATAAGCTTGACGGAAGAATAAAACTTTTTGCACCAGAATCGGGTCTTTTAAGAGAGGTATGCTTTAGGAGCCCGAAATAATGGGTGTAACTCGGAGCGTATTGGCTATCGAAGCGGATATTTCAACCCCGAACGCTGATCACCTGGGTGGGGATTAAACGAAATCGAGCCGTCCGTGAGGGTAAGATTGTTAACAATCCAGGTGGAAGAAGAGGAACGGGTGGAATAATAGATGTTAGTTGATGAGCCTTCCTAAGTGGACCCATTGTCAAGGACAAGGTTTTCCTTTTTTAAGGTGTACTCATTTGTGTTTATGCTCCTCTGAAGCACACGTAATCTCCCAGAGGGGAGCTGCTGTCTCTCCCTTCGAGAATGGGCCTTAAAATTGCTCGTCGGAGAAGGGAGAGACAGCAGCGGGTCTTTACCGCCACATTGCCATTCTTAAGCCGCATGCTGGTAACCTTCCTCTCCAAAATAAACCTCTGCAGGCGTTCTCGAGCCGAGCGCCTGGTGGAGGCGCTCAAAATTGTAGAACTCAAAGTATTTCTTAAGCTCCTCTCTGAGCTCTGTAACTGTTGAATATTCCTTCAGGTATATCTCTTCGTATTTCAACGACCGCCAGAGCCTTTCAATGAAAATATTGTCCATCACCCGGCCCTTGCCATCCATGCTTATTCTGATGCCATTTTCTTTAAGTACGCCGGTGAAGGACTCACCCGTATACTGTGACCCTTGATCAGTGTTGAATATCTCAGGAGTCCCATGAGTACGTAGTGCTCTTTGCAAGGCACTTACACAAAAATCATCACCCATGGTTACCGAGAGCTCCCAGGAAATAACATAGCGACTATGCCAATCCATTATAGCTGTGAGGTACACAAAGCCGCCGGGTAGACGAAGGTAGGTCAAATCCGAGCACCACACCTGATCCGGACGGTTGACATCCAGGCCCCGCAACAGGTATGGATAAATTTTATGCCCGATACGGGGGAATACTTGTACCAGGCTTGGGAGCGACAGATTGGATCCCCATAATTCGCATAAGCCTTTGAACTCTTTTGCGATTTATTTTGTGACCTTGACGTCGAAGATAATCCCGCATTTTTCGTGTACCATAAAACGGGTGACGCGTATACTCATCTTCAATAAGATTCATCAGGAGAATATTTGTGTCCTTTTCTTTGCGTGATCCGCTCCCACTGCGATAGTACGTGGATCGAGACAGACAGAGTAATTCGCATTGACGATGGATACTCAATTCTGGATGACTCTCGATAATGCTGGCTTTTTTCTTGGCAATGCTCATTTCCTGAAGCCCGCTGTTTTTTTTAGCCAGTCCACTTCAACCTGAAGTTTGCCAATCTGCTGATATAATTTATCTTTTTCTTGTTCATGAGACTCTGCTTCACGGTCTTTCTTCTTGCTGAAAACATCTGCAGAACCTTCGATGAGCTTCTTTTTCCATTGGCCAATCTGATTGGGATGCAGTCCGTATTCAGAAGCTAATTCATTGATCGTCTTATGACCTTTTAGTGCATCCAGGGCCACTCGGGCCTTAAATTCGTCGCTGTATTTTTTCCTTTTCATGATTGCTCCTTTGTCTGGAGCACACCTTAACATATTGTCTCATTTCCTGGGTCCAGTATATTCTGTGACCAGATGGATTGCATCAGAAGGGATGCCAGCTCGGTATTTACCGGTTCCTGGAAATGGATTCTCGATGGTCTGGTGGTTCTGATAACGGGAATCGATAGTATGGAGGTTAAACTAAGAGGGATGAACTCGTAAAAATAAAGGTTGCTGAAATCATCTTATAATAGACCATTTTTAGATTCACCAGTGCCATTCCACAGGTAGTTGAGCCTCTTGCAAAACTCGAAGAAGAGAAATTGTTCAGATGTGAAAAATAAACATAAAAAATGCTCAACATGTTGAAATAATTGAGCTTCATAGTCTTTTGTGTTATTGTTTGTTTGCCAACAAAAAGAATAACCAAAAGAGGCGCTATGAAGCTCAAAGAAAAGATACCATGGTTAATGGGAAGACTACAACGAACTTTATTCCCCTGTTTGGAAGATTGTTCTATCACTCCATTGACTGAGCAGGAAAAGCATTTGGTAAAAGTGCTTGAACTCATTGAAATTGAGAAACATATTCAAAAGAACAAGCAGTATACTGGCAGGCCTGCTGTAGAACGCAGGGCAATAGCTCGCTGTTATGTGACAAAAGCACTGTTCCGTTATCCCCACACGCGGAATCTGATTCACGAGTTGCAGGCACGACCGAACTTGCGATTAATTTGTGGGTTTTCCAGTCAGCAAAAGATTCCATCGGAATCGACGTTTTCTCGCGCTTTCGCAGAGTTTGCTGCACAAAGCCTGGGGCAAGTAGTACATGACAGTATGGTTCAGGAGTATTTGCACTATGAACTCATTGGCCATGTGAGTAGAGATTCAACGGCGATTGCTGGTAGAGAAAAAGCTGTAAGAAAGCAAAAAGCAGTCATCAAAGTTCCACGAAAAAGAGGTCGACCAGCCAAAGGGGAACAACGGCCGCCGAAAGAGGAAAAACGTCTGGATAGACAACTCCGGCAAAAAGCTGAGCAGGCTGTTTCTGAGCTCCCAACAGTTTGTGATCGTGGTGTAAAAAAGAACGCCAAAGGGTTCAAAGAAAGCTGGAATGGCTATAAACTGCATGCAGATATAAACGACACCATGCTTCCTTTAAGTGTCGTCATTACATCTGCTTCTGTTCATGACAGTCAGGTGGCAATACCGTTGATGAAAATGACCAGTAAGAAAGTGAATTACTGTTATGATCTGATGGATGCCGCGTACGATGCAAAACAGATTTGGGAGCAGAGCAAAGCATTGGGTCATGTTGCAATAATTGACCGTAACCCTCGCAAAGCTGAAGTTGTACCGATGAGTCCTCATGAGGCAAAACGGTACAATGAGCGTGGTTCTTGTGAGCGATTCAACGGGCGGTTAAAAGAGGATTTTGGAGGGCGGCATGTGATGTGGTCCGTGGTCATGCAAAAGTGACCATGCACCTGATGTTTGGCGTTGTCGCTTTGTTTGCAGATCAACTTATGAAATTAACAGGGTACTGAATGCGAATGATCTGGTCTCGATAAATCGTGAACGGACTTTTGCAAGAGGCTCAGTTATTATGATTAATTCGACTATCCCCCTAATACCACACCGCGGTTTTTGCCATTTGGTTTCAGTGATAAAACCATAATTACAGAATTTATTTTAAAAAAATGGAATAATTGGTGCGGCTGGAGAGGCCGCCGTTCTGGCTTATTCTGAATAAAACATTGTAATTACATTAATTATTATAATTACCAGCAAGCTAGGTTACGCTGGTATTCTTTTTGCATTTTAAAGAAGTGTGGTAACTTTATCACGTGATTTCGCTAAATTTGACAGTAGCTTATAAAAGAATTTCAGGTCGAAAGAAAACTTAATATCATCGCATCTAACGAGTAAAACTTAAAATGCTCAACAGGAGATGTAATTGTATGAAGGCTAAATTTTTGAGGTCGATTGTAAGTTGTGCAATTTCGGTATTTATTGCTCTAGTTGCATCGGCCGCCAACGCAGCGTTTGTAGACTTCAATGATATTACTGGAACGCCTGCTTATGTTGAACCTAATGGTTCTGCATCTCTAGAATATGGAGGATTCCTTTTCACAGGACCTCATATTCATACTCCCGGGGGGATTACGGATGACATCGCATCTCATATCAACTCCAATGGAACAACTGTCATAGGCTATGAAGCTACCTCGACGGGAGCTGTGGGAGCTGAAAGATTTATTCAGATGAGCCGAGTTGATGGGGACACTTTCGACTTATATTCTCTTGATGCAGCAGAATTTGGGAACCATGACGAAACTACCGACTATGATCATCCTAATGCTCAATTTATTGATGTTACTGGATACTATCTTGATGGCCAATCGTTAAGTTTTCAATTAGAACTTGATTACATATATGACGGATCAGGCAGTGTTGTGGATTTCCAACACTTTACTCTTCCAGAGCCATTTCTAAATGTAACTTCCATAGTCTTTACCGGACTGCGAAACGATGGACTGCTAGTTGATGGTTACGAATCCGGTGGTATGTTACTTGACAACATAGAGGTAGGGGCAACTGCAACAGAGATAAACGCAGATTTCGATAGTGGAAGTATTGGCTCTTACTCAATCGATGGTAATGAGATAGACTTAACTCTCAGAACAGAGGAATTCACAAACCCCAGCGCCAATCCTTATTACACATACTGGACAAATTTTGTCGTATCAGGGGTACAGGATCAAGAAATAACGATCAACATAACGAATGGTGATGATGTTCCGTTTCTGACAGGACTGGATGGTTCCGGCATCCCCAAGGAATCGCAAATGGTTTACACGTGCGATGGTCTGAACTGGAATAGACTGACCAATTATAGCTATGCCGCTGGCACTGGCACCTATACATTTACCGAAACCTTCCCTTGTGATGATGTGCAGATTGCAACCTTCTTTCCATTTTCCTATGGCTATATGCATGATTATGTGGACTACGTCAGCAGCAGTGAATGGGCTGCTGAAACAGTCTTGGGTCAAAGTGAACAGGGAAGAGATATTGATTTACTGACGATTACAAACACGGCTATACCAGCCGGAGATAAAACTGATATTTACATTATAGGCAGGCAACATTCGGGTGAAGTTGCAAGCTCTCATATGCTTGAAGGGATGATTGATTTTCTGATTTCTGACGATCCGGATGCGCAGATAATGAGGGATGATTTTGTCTGGTATATTGTGCCGATGGTTAATCCGGATGGCGTTTTTGAAGGAAATTCCAGGGCAACTTCTTTGCTCAGAGATCCAAATAGAGATTGGCATCCGCTTAATACAGAGAGTGTCGAAATCAATATCGTCAGACAACACCTGGAGTCGATAAATGCAGCCAATGGCATAGAGATGTTTATTGACTGGCACAGTCAAATGAGTGATGATCGCTGGTATAATTTTGTCTATTCACCTCCAGGAAACACCTTTTTTGACACTTTATCCACTTGGACAAATTTTGATGCACAAGAAGCTGTTGATCCGATTTGTGTGGAGGATTCTTGCACTGCCAGAGGATATGCGACAGTAGAACTTGGTTTACCAACTTTCGGCTTTGAACCCACTCCTCATCATGATACCTGGACAATAGAATCCTTACAGCAAGAGGGTGTAAATGTAGCCTATGCCATTGCCATAGCTGATAATTTTGAAGTACCCAACCAACCACCTGAGATAATTTCAACGCCGATTACTACCGCAACTGAAGGTGCGCTATACAATTACGACGTTGAAGCCACTGATCCAAATTCTTTGGATACAACCACCTTTTCACTGGATACTTCACCTACTGATATGCAAATTGATCCAGTGAGTGGATTAATCACATGGACGCCTGCTGCGGTTGATGCGGGAGTGCCACAAGATGTAAGTGTTAGAGCTGAGGATGATAATGGACTCTTTGATACTCAAGAATTTACCATTATTGTCTCTGGGCCACAGCCCAACTTGCCACCTGAGGTAACCTCAACGCCAATTACTACTGCAACTGAAGGTGTGCTATACAATTACGACGTTGAAGCCACGGAACCAAATTCTTCGGATACAATCACCTTTTCACTGGATACGTCACCCATTGGGATGCAGATTGATCCAGTGAGTGGATTAACCACATGGACACCATCGGCAACTGATGTGGGAGTACCTCAAGATGTAGTTATCAGAGCTGAGGATGACCATGGACTCTTTGATACTCAGGATTTTACCATTTCGGTCGCTGGGCCACAGCCCAACTTGCCACCGGAGATAACCTCAACGCCGACTACTACCGCATCTGAAGGTGTACTATACAGTTACGACGTTGAAGCCACTGATCCCGATCCTTCGGATACAATCACCTTTTCACTGAGCCTTTCACCCATTGGGATGCAGATTGATCCAGTAAGTGGATTAATCACATGGACGCCAACTATGGCCCAGCTTGGCGGGCCTCACGATGTAACGATAGTTGCTCAAGATAATGGTGATCCTCTAGGCTCTGCTACCCAGGAATTTGCAATTACTGTTGAGGAAAGTGGCGAACCTGAAATCTCAATTATTGGTCCGTCAGATTATGAACTTGGGACTGTTCAATTACTGCCGGATACTACGTACACTTATATAGATGATATTTATATGTGGTTCACCGCTGCTCCGGAACAATATATCGGTCTTCCGTTTATTCGAACAGCCCAGAATGACAGACGGGTCTATGCTGAAGAATTTCTGAGCTTCCAGGTAGACCAGCCGGTTGTCGTTTATGTTTGTCACAGCACTCAAATTAGTGCTCCTGTCTGGTTGAGTGATAACTTCTCTCTTAATGGTGATCAGGTTACTATTAGGGGGCAAGCATTTGAGGTTTGGCAGCGGGAATACCCTGCCGGTGAGATCGTTCTTGGTGGCAACAGAGCTGTTGGAGAGACGTCAGGGCCTGGCGCTATGTATTCGGTTATCATTGCAGAACTAGCCGGTCCGCTTGCTCCCCAGGTATCCTTTATGGCTGAACCAAGGGCAGGGGTTGCTCCATTTGATGTTGTATTTACAGACCAGTCAAGCGGAGATATCATCAGTTGGCTGTGGGATTTTGGTGATGGAGAGACAAGCACTCTGCAAAATCCAACACACACCTACGATAGCCTACCAGGAACTTATTCTGTAACCTTAGATGTTTCTGGCCCAGGAGGAACTGATTCCTTAACGGAAATAGATTATATAACTATAGAAGATAATCTTGCTCCATCGATAACCTCAACAGCGATTACAGAAGCGAGTCAAGATAGACTTTACAGCTATGATGTTGAGGCCACTGATCCAAATGCTTCGGATACAATCACCTTTTCACTGGATACGTCACCCATTGGGATGCAGATTGATCCAGTGAGTGGATTAATCACTTGGACGCCTGTTGCTGCTGATGTGGGAGTGCCTCAAGATGTAATTGTCAGAGCTGAGGATGATCATGGACTCTTTGATAATCAAGATTTTACCATTACGGTCGCTGGGCCACAGCCCAACTTGCCACCGGAGATAACCTCAACACCGACTACTGCCGCAACTGAAGGTGTGCTATACAGTTACGACGTTGAAGCCACTGATCCCGATCCTTCGGATACAATCACCTTTTCACTGAGCCTTTCACCCATTGGGATGCAGATTGATTTAGTAAGTGGATTAATCACATGGACGCCAACTATGGCTCAGCTTGGCGGACCTCACGATGTAACGATAGTTGTTCAAGATAATGGTGATCCTCAAGGTTCTGATACCCAGGAATTTGCAATTACTGTTGAGGAAAGTGGCGAACCTGAAATCTCGATTATTGGTCCGTCTGATTATGAACTTGGGACTGTTCAATTACCGCCGGATACTACGTACACCTATATAGATGATATTTATATGTGGTTCACCGCTGCTCCGGAACAATATATCGGTCTTCCGTTTATTCGAACAGCCCAGAATGACAGACGGGTCTATGCTGAAGAATTTCTGACCTTCCAGGTAAGCCAGCCGGTTGTCGTTTATGTTTGTCACAGCACCCAAGTTAGTACTCCTGCCTGGTTGAGTGATAACTTCTCTCTTAATGGTGATCAGGTTACTATTAGGGGGCAAGCATTTGAGGTTTGGCAGCGGGAATACCCTGCCGGTGAGATCGTTCTTGGTGGCAACAGAGCTGTTGGAGAGACGTCAGGGCCTGGCGCTATGTATTCGGTTATCATTGCAGAACTAGCCGGTCCGCTTGCTCCCCAGGCATCCTTTATGGCTGCACCCAGGGCAGGGGTTGCTCCATTTGATGTTTTATTTACAGACCAGTCAAGTGGAGATATCATCAGTTGGCTGTGGGATTTTGGTGATGGAGAGACAAGCACTCTGCAAAATCCAGCACACACCTACGATAGCCTACCAGGAACTTATTCTGTAACCTTAGATGTTTCTGGGCCAGGAGGAACTGATTCCTTAACGGAAATAGATTATATAACTATAGAAGATAATCTTGCTCCATCGATAACCTCAACAGCGATTACAGAAGCGAGTCAAGATAGACTTTACAGCTATGATGTTGAGGCCACTGATCCAAATGCTTCAGATACAATCACCTTTTCACTGGATACGTCACCCATTGGGATGCAGATTGATCCAGTGAGTGGATTAACCACATGGACACCATCGGCAGCTGATGTGGGAGTACCTCAAGATGTAAGTGTCAGAGCTGAGGATGATCATGGACTCTTTTATACTCAAGGTTTTACCATTTCGGTCGCTGGGCCACAGCCCAACTTGCCACCGGAGATAACCTCAACGCCGACTACTACCGCATCTGAAGGTGTACTATACAGTTACGACGTTGAAGCCACTGATCCCGATCCTTCGGATACAATCACCTTTTCACTGAGCCTTTCACCCATTGGGATGCAGATTGATCCAGTAAGTGGATTAATCACATGGACGCCAACTATGGCCCAGCTTGGCGGGCCTCACGATGTAACGATAGTTGCTCAAGATAATGGTGATCCTCTAGGCTCTGCTACCCAGGAATTTGCAATTACTGTTGAGGAAAGTGGCGAACCTGAAATCTCAATTATTGGTCCGTCAGATTATGAACTTGGGACTGTTCAATTACTGCCGGATACTACGTACACTTATATAGATGATATTTATATGTGGTTCACCGCTGCTCCGGAACAATATATCGGTCTTCCGTTTATTCGAACAGCCCAGAATGACAGACGGGTCTATGCTGAAGAATTTCTGACCTTCCAGGTAAGCCAGCCGGTTGTCGTTTATGTTTGTCACAGCACCCAAGTTAGTGCTCCTGCCTGGTTGAGTGATAACTTCTCTCTTAATGGTGATCAGTTTATTATTAGGGGGCAAGCATTTGAGGTTTGGCAGCGTGAATATCCTGCTGGTGACATAATCCTTGGCGGAAACAGGGCAATAGGAGAAACAACAGAATCTGGTGCTATGTATGTAGTAATTATACAAGGGAACTGACCAGACTTCTTGCTCCCAATGCATCCTTCGTGACTGAACCGAGGAGGGCAGGTGTTACTCCTTTCTAAAGAATCAGCAAAGAGGGAAGGATAAAGCTGGATTTTCTCCGGAAACTTGGTAGTGCACGGAAAGTTCAGCAAAAAAGATCATGGCATGTGTTTTTTATTCAATAGTCACAACTCAAAAGGAGTAAGTCATGGTCTTAATCGAAATCTATCGTAAGCTTGACGGAAGAATAAAACTTTTTGCACCAGAATCGGGTCTTTTTTCAAGGGTATCTTAAGAGAGGTCATCCAAGAAACGCTTGAAACCGAGATGGACTATGCTTTAGGAATCCAGATTAATGAGCGTACCTCGGAGCGTATTGGCTATCGAAACGGATATTTCAACCCCGAACGTTGATCACCCGGGTGGAAAAACTGCAGATTCCAGTTCCCCATAATCGTCAGAGACGTTTTTCCACGCAGTTCTTCGAGCGGTATCACCTCAGCGATAAGGCTCTGGTTGATTGGAAATTTCTGATGTCTGAGTTAACATACACAGCCAAAGGGGATTTCTATGAAAAAGAAGCGATACAATTACCGCTCCGATGAGAAGGTGACCATTCTCAAGCGGCATCTGGTTGACTAGGTACCAGTATCTGATATTTGTGATCAGTACAACTTACAGCAAACGGTGTTTTACCACTGGCAAAATGAGTTCTTTGAAAACGGTGCGGTAGTCTTCGATAAAGCCAGAACTGGAGCCAAAGACCAGAAGACGAAGAAAATCAAGTATCTGGAGAAAAAACTTCAAACCAAGAATGAAGTGCTTTAGGGGCTGATGGAAGAACACCTGAAGCTAAAAAAAATCGTGGGGAGCTTTGAAAGGAGTTGCATTAGCAGATTAAACCCTGCACAGCCATCTTCCCATGGGAAGATGGCTTAATGAGCATCAACCGGAACTATGCAGCACAACTTAGATGATCAGATAAGTGGTTTAAAAAGTGAGTCCACTTCCAACTAAATATCCCAGCAATCTCCTTTACGGCTCATATTGCTGCACCTTCTCTCATTTGTGAGTGCCTTTTGAATCAGAAGCCAGATTATCAATCATGCAGTACCTTGATTGTTATAACCGGTCCAGCAGGCCGCATTCACGAATAAACAAGAAAACTCCTGATGAGGCATATGATATTAAGCTGCCTGTGGAAAGCCCCTGGTAAATCCATAATTACAGAATTTATTTTTTAGACATATGGAATAATTGGTGCAATCGGAAAGGCCGTCGCTCTGGCTTATTCTGGTTAACATACTGCAATCGTATTAATTATCACAATAAATAGCAGGGCAGGCTACACTGGTATTTTTCTTGCATAAGTCAAGCTGTAATAACTTTATCACTTGATTTTACTAAATTTGGTAGCAGCTCATAAATGAATTTCAGACCGGAATAAACTTGTTATCATCACATCTAATGAAGATGGCTAAAAACACTCAACAGGAGATGCAAAAGTATGAAAATTAGAGCTCCTAGGTCAATTGTAAGTTGTGCAATTACGGTATTTATTGCTCTAGTTGCATCGGGTGCCAACGCTACAATTATAGACTTCAATGATATTACTGGAACGCCTGCTTATGTTGAACCTAATGGTTCTGCATCTTTAGAATATGGAGGATTCCTTTTTACAGGACCTCATATTCATACTCCCGGGGGGATTACGGATGACATCGCCTCTCATATCAACTCCAATGGAACAACTGTTATAGGCTATGAAGCTACCTCGACGGGAGCTGTGGGAGCTGAAAGATTTATTCAGATGAGTCGAGTTGATGGAGACATTTTCGACTTATATTCTCTTAATGCAGCAGAATTTGGGACTCATGACGAATCTACCTGGTATGATCATCCTAATGCTCAATTTATTGATATTACTGGATACTATCTTGATGGCCAATCATTAAGTTTGCAATTAGAACTTGATTACATATATGACGGATCAGGCAGTATTTTGGATTTCCAGCACTTTTCTCTCCCAGATCCATTTCTAAATGTAACTTCTGTAGTTTTTACAGGACTGCGAAACGATGGACTACTAGCTGATGCTTACGAATCCGGTGGTATGTTACTTGACAACATAGAGGTAGGGGGAACTGCACCAGTTCCTGAGCCAGCAACAATGCTATTGCTTGGTACGGGATTGGTTGGTCTTGTTGGAGCAAGGATAAGAAAGAAAAAGAAGTAACTTCCCTGGTATTGGGGATGGAATTAAGGAAGGCAGAGTTCAAAAATGGCTCTGCCTTTCTCTTTTTAGGCTCATCGAATAGGTTTATCAATAGTTGTGCTCCAGCAGACCTACCAGCCTATTCCAGAACATATTGCAATTATTGATAAACCGGGAAGAACTGAACTGCGGGGTGGGTTACGATCGAAAGCTGTTTTCTATGGGGATTAAACGAGGTTTTTCAGCTGTGGTGTGAGCTCTGAGATTTGTTCGAAGAAGGACATATTTTGACATTTTCATATCACGCTGACCTTTAAAAGTTCAGAACCGATCACAAAAGTTGTCTTTCTATGATAACGGCTGCTGTTTGATCGATTTAACCACTGTTTCAAGACAGACCTGTCCTGTTGCATCCACGACCGGAGCCATCTTACATCATTCAATCCAGTGGATCAGATATCGTCAGGACGTATCAAAGGCTACTCTTGTTATTGGTTCGCCAACCACCATTGTCCCTTGACCGCATTTTGGGCAGCAGCCTATATCCACACCAGTCAAGCGCAACATCATCTCCTGGACGCTTTCCACCAGCTTCTGGGCGAGTGCTGTCGTTGAATCGATCAAGGCGCGGATCAGGGGGATACAGGTGTTTTTATTGGCATGCGCCAAAAAGCCGAAGTAGCGGATCTTGGTAAAGCCCCGCGGCAGCACGTGCAGGAGAAAGCGACGGATAAACTCTTCAGCACTGACAGCGAGTACTTTTTCTTTATTATCATCACTGCGGTCACGATAACTGACCTGTACGCCGTCATCACTGACAGCCAGGACTCGGTTGTTGGTGAGAGCTACCCTGTGCGTATAGCGGCCAAGATATTCGAGCACCTGCTCCGGTCCGCCAAAGGGCTGCTTGGCATAGGTGATCCACTGCGTGTCCCGTAACTGTTCTATGAGCTGTAGAAACTGCTTATCATCACCATATTGGGCGGCCCTCCCATAAAAAGACAAGCTGTTCTTATGATAAAGCTTTTCCAGTTTAGTCAGATATCGTTTGCGAAACTCCTTTGCCAGCGACTGGACCCTGAAGAGGTATTTTTTTCTGGCAGCAATCCACTTTTTACGGTCAAATGAGAGTGCTCCTGCCGGGATGATGCAGTGCAGGTGAACGTGATCCAAGAGTTTCTGATTCCATGTGTGGAGCACGGAGATGAAGCCAAGTTGGCCTTCAATGCGCCACTGCGGATCACGAGCAAAGACCTGTAAGGTTTCCTTGACGGCTGTAAACAGCAAGGCCAGCATAACGCGTTTATTCACCATAATCAGGGGATTGAGTTCGTGCGGCAGCGTGAAGACTGTGTGAAAATAGGGGCACGGTAGCAGCTCTGCCTTCCTGTTATTGAGCCATTTCTCCTTGACCAGCGTCTGGCATTTGGGACAGTGTCTGTCCCGGCAGGAGTTGTAAGCATTACGGGTGTGCCCGCAGGTATCACACGCTTCGATATGTCCACCAAGTGCAGCGGTGCGGCAGAGCTCGATGCGTTTCATTACCTTGTACTGCTGGGCGTTTACCATGTTCTTATGCCGATAGTGCTGGCCATATCGTCTGAAGATATCGGCTATCTCCGGTGATCTTCTCTGTTCTTTCATCTCATCCCTCCTTCTGCTCACCCATCAAATCGAGCGGACTTTTGAGCTCGACGTACCGGGCTGGAACCAGATGCAGATAGATCGTTGTCGTTTCTATGGAGTTGTGGCCAAGGAGTTGGCTGATGGTATAGAGATCGTATCCTTTATAAAGGAGGTGGGTGGCGAAGCAGTGACGCAGCGTCTGGAGGCTGCACTCTTTGGTTAAGCCAATTTTTTTTTAGCAGCGTACAGGATTTGCGATACTGAGGCGCTTCTGATATGGGTTCCTGTCTTCTGCCCGGGAAACAGCCAGTACTTGGGAGTATACTCAACCCAATAGACTCTCAGTTCATGCAGCAGGTTGTGGGATAAAACTGTATAGCGGTCTTTGTGCTCCCTTACCCTGTTGAACCCTGATCACCATTCGTGACGGGTCGCTTTCGATATGCTCAGGCTTGAGACGAATCGCTTCCCCGACCCTGAGTCCGGCACTGTAGATGGTCTTGAGCAGAACCCGGTGCTTGAGGTTGTCGATACAATTAAGGTGCCGGCTAACTTCTTCCATGGACAATACTGCCGGCAGTTTCTTGCCCATCGGTCGCGGTGGCATCCCGAACCGGTCGTCGACTTCCCGGCCGCAGATATGCCGATAAAAGTAGGTGATGCCGGAGAGATACGCCCGGCATGACGAATGAGCCAATTTCTTCTTCAGCAGCAGGTAACGGAAATAGTCTCGAACCTGATCATTGGTAAGATGCTCCGGGGACATCTTGTAGTGATTGGCCAGGCATCTGACACCACCGATGCACCCCTTCTGTGTCTCTTTACTGAGCTTGTAAAGTTCCATGTGTTCGATGAATTTCTGTTTGATTGGATTAGCCATGATCTGCCTCCCTGTTGAGATGAATAGGAATGGTGCTACTCATTCTTATCTACCAGAAAGGTGTGGGTGGTAGCATTACTTGTGAGGCATGTATCGGATAGGAAAGGCTAAATTTACTAACGGTAGGCGAGGTGTTTTTTTCCGCGGAGCGGTTCAGTTCATCTTGGTAAGTCAAGCCAAAGAATTATTTTGACAACAGAATATTATCGTACAAGTCCATAAGTAGCGAAACGCGATTCTTATGATTAAAATTCTCGGCAACGTAACGACGCCCTCGCTGAGCCATAACTTTTTGATCGGTTGGATTTTGAATAAAATTTTCAATCCCTTGAATAAGTTGTCCTAAACTGTTCGGCTGAATCAATGTTCCTGCAGATGAAGGTTCTATGACTTCGGCTGTCCCACCCACTCTAGTAGCGAGCACGGGTACTTCCATTAAAAGAGACTCGAGAATGACGTTTGGCATTCCCTCGGTGTAGGAGCTTTGCACGACCAAATCCAAACTACGATACACCTTCAACATATCTTTTTGAAATCCTGCAAATATAACATTTTTCTCGATTTCCAAATCCTCACACAGCTCTTGTAGAGTTGCTCTCTCAGGACCAATACCAATAAAAACAAAGAACACATTATTATGAGCGGCAATAATCGCTTCGGCTGCTTCTAAGAGAAAAGCTTGCCCTTTTTCGGGGCTCAATCGACCAATATTTCCGATTAAAATGGTATCCCTATCAAGACCTAAACTCTCTCGGAATGAAAGATCCATTACCCCTGGTTGATAATGTTCTATCACTAAAGCATTACGAATGATTCTAATCTGGTAAGGCTTTAAACCAAATCCCTGTAGTTGCGTGCTCATAAATTCTGAAACAGCAATAACTCTACTAAAATAGCGCAGCAGCGATTGATCTATTCTTGTAAACAATCTTCTCTTCCAAGTATTGGCAATCCAACCATGACAGGTTGAAACTAAAGGTATACCTGCCAGCTTGGCACAAATTAGTCCCAGAAGGTTAGATCGAAATTCATGGGTATGAATAATTTGAATGGATTTTTCTTGAACGACTTTTAGAATTTGCCTGATTACATTAAAATCAATTGCCCTTCTTTCAATGAAAGGGACTACTTGTAATCCAAGAGCTTTTGCAGAAATCATGTACTCATTATCGCCATCAAACTCTCCAGTAAAAAAACCTATAAAAATTCGGTACCGTTCTTGGTTCACCATTGAGGCACATTGCAAAATAGTCCGACCCGGGCCATCGACCCAGGGAGAGTCCCTTATGTCTAAAATTTTAATTGGAGTAGATCTCATGATATTCATTAACTCTTTTCCTAAATAGGACTTAAACTGAATGCTCTCCGGGTAAATTGCAGTGTATACTTTTTTGTGCGAGAAAAAAACACATTACAATTTCCACAGAGGGCAAAACCATGCTATAGATAGCAAGCTTTTTTAGTCAACAACTTCATCACTTTCCTCGTACCAAAATTTGCGCATTTGGTCGCAAAACACTAGGCAGAACGCAAAGTGAAAGGATTCATCTGCTGGACACAACTGATTGCCATGTTCTTCGACCATATAGCTCGCGCCAATTCTCTCCGAGAGATCTGTGGCGGTCTCGTATGCTGCCAGGGGAAACTCAAACATCTGGGCATCGGCAAAACCACCAATAAATCGACTTTCTCCTATGCAAACACACATCACCCGGCAGAATTATATGAAGAACTCTTCTGGACCATGATGAATCGCTTCCACTCCTCCGCCGGTATTGCTAATCTCGGGTTTTCGGTTTAAAAATGACACCCCGGCGCAATGCAGGTAATAGCGCGGCTTAGCGAGGGTGCCGTTTTTTCGCGTGTGCCTACAATATTGCAACCTTTTTTGGGGTATGTTTTATCCCCATAACCCTTTTAGGGCGGGAGATTGCAAGTTTCTCCAGTATGGTTTTCGCACCTTTCGGCAGCTCATTTAATTGAAAAAAAACATGTCCTGGAGTCTCAAATTCTGTCGCCTGTATTTTACTCAGAACTGATCTGATTCTCGACCAGGGCTGCCCACATTTTATTTCAGCCATTCGTTCAATCAGTAAAGCCAGGACACATATTTTGACGTGAGCTTCAATGCGCTGAGGCAGCCAGTGATACATCGGCATCATCCTGATCTGGGTCCGCTTCAGTGAGCGAAAGCAACGTTCAATAACCATCAAACCGCGATAACCGTGAGCCGCATCTTCCACACTGATCGTATCATCATTGGTCTCCAGCACCCATTTGCCGTCATGCTTTGCTGCCTCTCTGACAGCCTTGCGGTCAATACGAATCGTCTGTTTGTCAGTTATGACAAGGTACTTCTTATATCTGCGTGAGGCCAGCAGACTGATGGCCCACTTCTTGGTGGCACTCTTGTCTGTATGCTTCTGCAACTCTTCTTCCAGCATAGCGACAATCTCCTGCCGATGCTGAGCCTGGCGTGCCGCCTCTTTTGGGTTGAAACAAAGAATATAGCGCTTACCGTTTTCCAGGTATACTTCTTTAACATGAAGGTTATCTGATAACTCCCGATAACGACCTGGTTGGGTCAGCACAGACTCCTTGATCTCTTTGGCGCTGGCCATCCTGCTTGCCAACAGATACGTGCCGCAGGCCTTGGCAAGTTCCGTGCGGTTGTTTTCCGAGTTCATTCCAGAATCTGCGACAAACAAGGCTCTTCCCAAGTTCCAGCCTCTCAAGTCTTTCTTGATGGTCTCAACAGTACTGACATCGGCAGTGTTTCCCGGGAATACCCAACTTCGAACAGGAATACCCTCCCTGGTTACCGCCAGGGCAACTACCACCTGTGGTGCCCACATTCCCTCTTTGGCGTGGCCATAGTGACGCAGACCATCTTCTTCGTCTTCATAGTCAACTGCAAAAGAGGCGGTGGTGGTGTCGTAAAAAATGATATCCACTGACAGGTTGAAAAGGTTAGCCACCTTGTAAAACACCTGCTCCTCTATCTCTTGGGAATGTTCATGGAGTAAGTCCATGGCCTCATACATCTGGCGGAGCTTGAAATTTCTGCATTCAGGAAGATAGACGGTTTCCAGCCACCGGTCCCACACGCCAAGTTTTGACTCTGGAGTACAGAGACGGTTGGCGACCATGGACAGCAGAGCCTTATCATAGGCAACCCGCTTCTTTCCTAATGCATTCCGAATGGTCTTGCCGATCCCATATCGCTCCCACAATTCCTCAATCACCTGCACTGTCCCGAACTCTAATGTTCGCCGGATCGTAACATTGCGAGGCAGGCCCCCTTTGCTGTCATCATCAGCCAGGGGATCAATAACTTCCATGCCGCAGACCCTGGCAATTGAACGACAGAGCCTGACCAATGACTCCCGATCAAGCCTGTCAGCCCTGCCGAAGCTGTGGATGATCTGGGCGGTCGATTTTCCGGTTACCGGGTGGCGCTCATTGTGAGCCAACTGGTAGTACTGGACAACGGAGCCGTCCTTATTCTTTCGTTTTGTTTTTCGCAGGTACATGATTGCCTTCACACTACAACCTATACCCATATATGTCAAAGGTTAAAACCTAATTCGTGTGCCTACATGTTTTCGGCTTCCGGCAAGAATTTATCGGTTAGTTTTGTTGAAATCATTGGAAAAATTTGGCGCCATTGATCAATTTCGTGCCTACAAACCGAAAACCCGAGCTAATCATAAAAGGAAATTCTGTTTCAAAAACAAACTCATCAGCCACGTCTCGAATTATATTAGGTAATATTAGTAGGTTAATAATTGTCGTTGAACAGCCGGAGATTACAATGAACACGGCATGCCTACTGATCCTCATTGTAAGCTTCCCTATTACCGGAAACACAAGTAGCGTTTTAAAGGGCGCACTCTTGTATCTGATCAGGATGCAATAAAAAGATTCCTACCGTGATGCCAATAGATCATTTTCACTGATACCTGATTCAATGTTGCCGATCCAACCAACAGATGGCTGAAAGAAAAAGGTATCTTGGTCACGAATCTCACTGAGAGATTTGTTATATTTTTCGATCGATGACTCAACACGAATACTGTCATATTTATTTTTGAAGAATGGATAACTTTTTACTACAAATGCATGTCTAAGAATGGGTATCTTTTCCCAATCAAATCCCATTAATTTCGCGCAAACACAATCAACTGAAACGGGATCTGTGCCAAGAATAATCAAACCAGTATCTTTCCTGTTGGGTGCATCTGGGCCATTCCCCTCACCCGAGATCACAGCATCGACAAGACTTATATATCTTTTTCTACTTTCAAAAGCGTCCCTAGCTAAAATACCATCAGTATTGGCGTAGAATAATATCTTGTTCAAATCAAGAACCATCCTCCAAAGGGTATCGTTTCCATACCAACTTCCACTTCGAATTGTTGTTCTCGTATCACCAAAAATAACCTTGCCAATCCTCTTTAAACTAATAAAAAATTTTGCCAAATGAG
Organism: Desulfocapsaceae bacterium; assembly: GCA_963675545.2. Lineage (GTDB taxonomy): Bacteria > Desulfobacterota > Desulfobulbia > Desulfobulbales > Desulfocapsaceae > MADRE3. The sequence goes on along the minus strand of CAXXRX010000002.1, from coordinate 2,269,302 downwards.
GTTTCTTCGATAAATAAGAGTACAACCCTCTAGTTAATCCACCTTCGGTAATAGATCTCAAATTTTTTTCAGGAAACTGATCTCCACCTTCGGAAGGAGTTCCCCCAGTATGGTGCGGTAACCAGTTTTTATAGGTATTAATGCCTACCAAGTTTTTTAACGAACACGTGAGACCTGCCTTTTTGTGTGTCTTTAGCTTGGGTAAATTTATAAAAACATCAGCCTCAAGAACCGTCCTTGACACTTTATAAAAATGTTTTCCATTTTTGTGAGCATCATTTGTTTCAAAATTATCGTAATCGGAACCAAAAAATCCATATTTCCCAGGTTCTTTTCCGACAAATTCACTATGTGAACCAAGATCGCAAACTACAGATCCAAGAGGGTCTCCAAGCAATTTTCTACGTTCAACAATCAAGTCATCCTTGACAGACCATTCATGATCACGAAGATCTAATACCTTAACATCAATATTGGACTCTTTGCCCATATCAACCCACCGAGAAGGCTTCATCAATTTCATTAACTTTTCCCAACTTGCAGCTGTCATAGGGCCGTCTGTGATAGTAACTTTACCTTTACCACGAAGCTTTTTCAGCACCAAACGTAAAACTGTGTCAATTATGGTTGGATGTGTCACTACCTGCAACCACTCGCCCTCTTTGTATCTGTGGGATTCAGCAATCCAATTTGGTTTAAGAACTACAATATCCCCTGGTTTGATGATATCGGAAAAGGTCTTTTCCCATGAGAATATGGCCTCTTCTACTATTGTCCTTCTATATTCGACACACCTCTCAACTTTGACGTTCATTTTTCCTCACTATTTATACTAATCCGTGGACGCACACTTCTCGACGCTTAACATGTGCAACTGTCCTAATCTCATTGGAATCAGATTTTTCCGCGACAGCATGTTGCCATAAAGCATACTGTTTTCGTCGTATTTGCTGAACAAGGAGAATTGGGGATCAAGGGATACAAATATTTTCTTCAGATTGGTCTGTTTTTCAATAGGTCAAATCACTGCTGTCCTATTTTGGACAGCAGTGATAAACTATATACTCATTTTGACTTTTGAGATGACCCACCTAAACTTCCCAGATGTAGTCTTAGGTAAATCACTTATAAACTCAATATCAATTCTTACATCTGAGCCAAGCCTTGCTTGAAATTCTTTTATGAGATGTTTAGCATCTTTTTCCTCATATTTCTCGTTAATCATCAATTTAATGAGGATATGGTCATAATCCTCCTGAATAATTTGAGACCCATCAACTGAATCCATTGGCTTGAAAGGGTGGGTTAAAGTAGAAGAAGAAATCAATCTACCGTCCCGCAACGTGATGGTATCTTCTGCCTTTGTTGCAACAGCTTCCATAAGTGGCAAAGCTCGTCCACACGTACATTTCTGTGTTTTTATTGCAGTCATGTCATCGGTGACATAGCGAATGAGAGGCATGCCAAAATTATGAAGGCTGGTTCCAACCATCTTACCCAATTTCCCGGTTGAGACAGAGTTATTGTTTTCATCTAAAATTTCTGTAATTCCATACTCAGAACATAAATGATGCCCATCATGGATTTCACATTCAGTTGCAAAAACAACTCGTTCGGCCAAAGCATAGTAGTCAAACATTTTACACTGGAAACTATCTTCGATAACTTCCCTCTGAAAATCAAACAAAGTTTCTGATGATGAGACCACAGCCTGCAACGGAAATTTTTTTCCAATATTTTTTAAATATTTTGCTAGAATATAAAGAGTGGAAGGATACCCATCAATCACTTTAGGATTAAATCGCTCTAACTCTTTAAAATAAAAGGGCAGATTCCCTGGAGACAAATGAAATGAAGATAGAAGCAGTTGGTTATGCCAATAATTATAACGCCAAAATGGAGGTTTTTTTCGTGTGAGAGGAACAATTACGTTACCCCTTACAACGGCAATTTTATCTCCAAATCGTCGTAAAGAAACATTGGCCCATTGATATTGCCGGTCAAGGGCTGCATAAGTAATGTAAATAACCGCAGGATCATAACAGATCTCCAAAGGAGAGCCGGTTGTACCGCTAGTATGCCCTTTTTTCAGATGAGCAGGTCTGAAAGAACGCGATATTAACTCGTTGAAATTAGCTTTAATGTCTTTCTTCGTTAAAACAGGAATCTTATGTAAATCAATGTGTGTTTTTATATCTTTTGGAACAAGTTTTCGCTGTTGAAATATTTTCTTGTAATACGGTACAGTCTCATAAGCATGTTTAACAATTTTTTGTAACTTATTTTCTTGATAGGCTATTAAGTCCCCTTCAGAATACCATTGAGTTTTTGTGAGAAGATCTCGACAGTGCTTATATTTGCCGCCATATCGTTCTCTATCGAGAAAAATACTATATCCAGATACTATTGTGTTTTGTATAAATGCAGGACATACATTGTATAGTGTTCTTGACATGTTATCCATTGCGGTCAATTTCTTTGCATTTATCCAAGATTAATTTTTCATAGAGCATTTCTATCTCTTTTCCTATCACTTCCCACGAGTATTTTACTTTCACCATGTTTCTGGCTGCTGTGCCTAATTCTTTACGCCTGTTTTCATCGTTAAGCAAATTTACAACTTCGTCAGCAAATAATGAAGGACTATCAGCAATAATAATGTCTCCCCCAGGGTTCACGGGAATGCCTTCACATCCGATAGTTGTTGACACGATCGCCTTGCCTTGCGCCATAGCATCGACGACTTTTAATCGAGTTCCCCCCCCAATGCGTAAAGGGACAATATACACCGATGCCTTTGCAACATAAGGCCGAACATCTTCAACAAATCCAGTAGTGATAACAGAAGAATCTTTTTGGGATAATTCTGTTAGCTCTTTAGGAGGGTTTTCGCCAATGACGTAAAATATGCATTCAGGTTTTTTACTCTTCAACAGTGGCCAAATTTCCTGCAAAAAATAGAGTACAGCATCTTTATTAGCATACATGTTCATCGAGCCCGTGTATATCAACGCTTCTGTTTCAAATCCTGGACGAGGATGGTAATATTCCGGGTCAACTCCATTTGGGATTATATATGTATTGGCTGTTGGAGCCTTTTTTTTAAGAGCTATCGAGTCAAGCTCAGACATCATGATATTACATGAAAACCTTGTACTTTGAATAACTTCATACCGCTCGAGTCTTTTTTTCTGAACATTCAAATAGAATTTGCTTAAAGGATTTTTTTCCACCTGCGCACGACGATGAATGAGTTGAGATTCGATGTTATGATGTGTCAAAATAGCTGGACAGGATATACCATTATGATACCACTGGGCAAGCCCAATGGTATCACAATGGACCATGTCAATTTTTCCCGTTGACAGAATCTCAGAAATTCTTTTCTGAAAAGACATTGATCGATGGGCAAGTACGCTAAAGGGCTCCCTAGTGAAAAGACCGAATAGGATAGCTAAATATTTATGGAACTTGGTTTTTTTGGGCCACAATTCAAAATATTCAATATCATCACAAAATTCAGATAATTCTCTACGACTTTCCTCAATTAAAGACTTAGAAGTGAGAACATCAGGATGTACAAAAGCTAGAAGATGAATGTCAAAATATTTATTTATCTCTTTAATGATATTGTAGCCACGTTGTAAAACTCCACCATGTGGAGGATAAGGAACTATCTGAGAAAGAAATAAGATCTTCATGAAATAATATATTATATTCCCTGCTTAGCTTTACTTATTACACCTGTTGCCAAGTTTGTATTATAGGGTTCTGTTGAAAAAACGGCGACAATATCAATAGGTTTTCTCCCAGATAAAAGAATACGCTGTAAAAGTTTTAAAAATGGTGATGCTAAATTTAAAATGAACATTGGCAACCATATGCATTTTAGCTCTTTTCTGTTCTTTTTTAATAAACAAACTAATTTTTCTCGAGTCGGTGGTGTAGCTTCAACCAGATTTAAAATCCGTGGGACCTCCTGAAAATCAGCAACATAGTGCCTGATTACTTTGGCAGCAGTATGAACATCGCAGACACTAAGCGTGCTTTTCTTACTTCCCACCGCTACAAATAAAAGACCAACTTCTTTGCCTAGCCGCCCCGGTGCAGTAAAAGAATTAAAATCAACTAATGGGCCAAGACGAATAGTCTTAACCCTAATACCTAATTTAGTCCCAAGTTCATCAGCTAGTCTCTCTGCCTTAGCTTTACCCCACACATATGGCCCTCGTGATTTATTATCAATATCAAGTGGGGTCGTTTCGTCCAGCGGACCACCAACTTCCTTGCTGGTCTTTATTACTGCAATGCTGCTAATGTTAACGAAATGCTTAACGCCTGTATTTGCTGCAGCATTAAGTAAATTCTTGGTTGCTTGAATAGTGTTTCTCTCATGTTCTTTTTCGCCCCCTGACGTCTCCGCAGCACAATGGACGATTGTGGTAACACCTGTAAAAACAACTTCAGGTACAGAGTCTCCCAAATCAGCAAAAGCATATTCTACTCCTGGAAGTTGTTTTGAAAAAGGTGGAATATTTCGAGCAAGAATGCGTACACGATAGCCCACCTTACGCAGTTCTTGAGCCGCTTTTCCTCCCAGAAAACCAGTGCCACCAGTAACCAAAACAACTTCAGAGTCAGAGCTCAAAGGTAAGAGTTTTTTAGCTTTTATTGCAAGCTCACACTTCATATTTTCTTCAAATTCCAATTCTGATTGCTTCAGCCTGTCATAGATCGCTTCACAAAGCGATACTGTTGATATCGTGGAGGTAGAAGGTACAGGGAAGGAGGAATTATCTGAAATACTAGAGTAATACACTTTAATTATCTCCGCTAACCCGGGGTAGCTTTTGTGCTTTTTGAACGCCATCCCTGCAAAAAATTTCGTTGATTTCCAAAAACACTGGAAAGCTTGGCTATAGGTATTAAAAACAACTGAAACTGCAGAAGCACCAGGACCTGGTAATTTTATAACTGTTCCACGCACAAAATCGGCAAAAAGAGAGCCGTTTGTGCCAATAAGTCGAACATAGGACTCAATAGGTCTTCCCTGAAGGCTAACATTGAGGGAGCCATAAATTGTACCAGATTTAACCATGGCCCTTACTTCGCCTTCAGGACTTACAGCAATCGTATCGAACTCTATAGACGATTCGGATGAATACTCTAGAAAACTGAGTAGGAGACATACAGGGTGTGGAAGTATATCTATAAGTTGTTCCACAGGCGTTATATTTCTCCTAACTGTCCGAAATGAAAAATAGCTTTCAACATGAATAAGTTTACCGATTTCATCCAAACATTTTTGAGCTAAGATCGCCGGGTTTTCGAAAAGCACTTGATGTCCAGCGCAGACCCTGAGACCCTCTGCTTCTGCCAAGGAATAAATAGCTTCTGCCTCAGATCTATTGAAGGTAAAGGGCTTCTCGACATATATATGAACACCGTTTTCAAGTGCTAATTGGGCAAGTTTTGAATGGGTTTCAGGTGGTGTGACAATATGTACAACATCTAGGGAGGCTTCGAGGAGGAGTTCTTCGGCAGATGAGTATATCTTGGTATTACTAGAGACCAATCCAACTAATTCACGTTGCTCAACAAATGGATCAGCAACGGCAACTATTTCTGCATTCTCCTGCAGGACAACGGCTCGCATGTGGTGTTTGCCCATTTTCCCACAACCAATGATGCCAACTTTCAATTTTCCATCGTTAGAAATATTTTTATTTCTCATCAATATTTATCCGTTATAGTAGGATTGAAGCTTCTTAAAGGACAAATTTCTTCATTATACTTACTAGCCTTGACCTTTGTGCTTCTAAAGTAAATTTTTTTTCTATTCGAGCCCTAACTGCCTGGGCCATCTGTTGATGTAATTCGGGATTGTCCGCCAGGTACTGAAGCCGATGCGCCAATGCATGTGGATCTCCAGGAGGTATCAAGAAACCTGTTTTCCCTTCAACAACTGTTTCTTGAAGCCCCTGCAAGTGTGAGACTATTAATGGCAGGCCACATGCTTGCATTTCCAGAGCAGACATTGTAAAAGAATCCCATCCAGTTGATGCAATTACACCAACGAAACAACCAGGCTCAATTCTAGAGAGATCATCCCGATAACCACCAAAAGTGATCATCTCTTCGGCTGGCGTTCCTTTATATAATGAATCAAACCTGTTACTTTCTCCAGGCCTATTTCCAGTAAACAGAAAGTGCAAATCTTTACGAGACTGATTGTTTATGATATCCGCTGCTGCGGCGACAATAACATGGACACCTTTCCGTTCTTGCATATGCCCACTGTAAAACACAACTTTTCGTACTGGGGAGATATTGAAAGTATCATACACATATCTAGACTCAGCCGGTTTATAAAGGTCAATATCAACTCCAAGGTAAGCAACACTGGTCTTATTAGTTGGCACCCCTCGGCCATGTGTAGCTGTAGAACGCATGCCTTCTGATTCAAATATGTAGTGATCAGGACCATTCCTATATCGAGCGACATCCAACCTCTTCAGCAATAGTTTAATGCCCTTATTAATACTACTCATTGGTGCACCCCAATAAGAAATAATCGAGGTTACACCAGCTCGTCTAAGCGTCCTGTAACAAGGTCTATATACTGGCAGGTCAAATCCAAAAACTGTATCAATATCGTTTTCTTTCAAATAACAAGATATACTATGCATTTCTGTTCTATTCGTGGTTGCAGTATCAAATGCAATGATATTCTTGAATTCACCAGGCAGTGATCTCGGGGGACCTTTATCAAGGTTCTTATAGGCGAAATGGACGTTCTTCATTGTGCCAGTGAGCTCTTCGGCCATCTCATAAAAGACATGCTCCAATGTTGAAACGGCATAACCAACATTAGAACCAAAATGGATAATAATTAGTATACTTTTAGCCATTTACAATGTGAGCATTTAGTATCGAATTATTGTGTAATTACTTATTCGGAAAAAATCTAGCCAGACCTAAGCTCTCTGAATTTACATGTGGGAGCTTTTTCAAACAGCCTTTTGTAAAAGCTGTTTCTTTGAAACTTCCTTGGGCTCATGTCAATCAATTAAAAATAGATCTGCTTGCTGTGGTAAAATATCTCAATATAATTCTCTACAAAGGGGACACTGCTGTCAAGACAATTTTCCTCTAAAACAAGTTGCAAATTCGTCGATACCCCACAAATAACTGTTGAATATCAGATAAATAAAGACATAGAGAGCTCCAAGCGCTGTAGTAAATATGCCAAAAGCAATATAATAACAAGGACCCTCTATGCAACTTGAATGAATAGCAGCGAAAGCTTGTGTTATGAACCAAGGCTTTGCTTTACATCGTTAGCCCATCGCATCAGCAAGGATCTGACAGGGAAAGCCTTTATCTGATTCTTAAGCGATAGCACCAGAGTGTGACGGGCAGACAGTAAGTGCAGCAAAAGAAGAATTCGAAATAGGGGTTGGGCCGATGCTCCAATCCTTCCATCACCAAAACTATCACTCGCCACCAATACGTCGGGTTTACATTCCAAAGTTTGGTAAACAGGAGAAACGACCACAGGGGGTTCCGACTGTTTCCGATCGGTCCCTTCAGCGAAGTACAGTCCAGGTGCTTTCAGCCATTTATGAGCAGGATTTTTTTCTTGCTAATTCGGTGGATGTCCCCAAACGGGCGCTCATCATGCTTTGGCAACCCTGAATGAGGTGATTGCCGGCAAGAAAGTCAGTTGGGTGCTAGATCTTTAATATTGGCCTAACTAACTCGGGTTTTCGGTTTAAAAATGACACCCCGGCGCAATGCAGGTAATAGCGCGGCTTAGCGAGGGTGCCGTTTTTTCGCGTGTGCCTACAATATTGCAACCTTTTTTGGGGTATGTTTTATCCCCATAACCCTTTTAGGGCGGGAGATTGCAAGTTTCTCCAGTATGGTTTTCGCACCTTTCGGCAGCTCATTTAATTGAAAAAAAACATGTCCTGGAGTCTCAAATTCTGTCGCCTGTATTTTAATCAGAACTGATCTGATTCTCGACCAGGGCTGCCCACATTTTATTTCAGCCATTCGTTCAATCAGTAAAGCCAGGACACATATTTTGACGTGAGCTTCAATGCGCTGAGGCAGCCAGTGATACATCGGCATCATCCTGATCTGGGTCCGCTTCAGTGAGCGAAAGCAACGTTCAATAACCATCAAACCGCGATAACCGTGAGCCGCATCTTCCACACTGATCGTATCATCATTGGTCTCCAGCACCCATTTGCCGTCATGCTTTGCTGCCTCTCTGACAGCCTTGCGGTCAATACGAATCGTCTGTTTGTCAGTTATGACAAGGTACTTCTTATATCTGCGTGAGGCCAGCAGACTGATGGCCCACTTCTTGGTGGCATTCTTGTCTGTATGCTTCTGCAACTCTTCTTCCAGCATAGCGACAATCTCCTGCCGATGCTGAGCCTGGCGTGCCGCCTCTTTTGGGTTGAAACAAAGAATATAGCGCTTGCCGTTTTCCAGGTATACTTCTTTAACATGAAGGTTGTCTGACAGGAGTTTCCCCAACTGCCCACATGTTTTCAGTAAATAATTTATTATATCAGCACAATAGCGGTTAACGGTCCTGTAGGACCCCACTACTGATTTTTAGCCCGAAGGCCTTGAGGATCTGCGCTTGTAGTTTAGTTGGGTCTTCGATGAGTCGTTGGGGATTTCTCTTGAGGGGATTATAAACGAGGCAGGAGTGAAGCGTATGCATTGTCTCCATTGCAGTCTTTGCCGATATCTCGACACGGGAGTTTCTCAACTTTCTTTCAATCAACCGTAAGTAGGCAAGAGCCACAACACAGCAGAGGATATGGCAACGTATTTTGCTGTCTGTCCAATGGCATAGCGGCATCAGGCTAACCAGGTCATCGTCCTTGGTTTGCCTGAAGGCCTTCTCAACCTTGTACCTGTCAAGACTGAGCTTGACGATTTCATCGGTTGACCAATCATGTCGATCTGTAATCAGAATGTTTTTACCAAACCGTGCGATATAGATTTTAAGCCGGTAATGATTCTTGCGAAAGTTCATCCTGAGTTTTCCGTCTTTCTTGTAGAGCTCAACAGTATAAAGATCTCTGGGAATATACAGTTTGCCGCACTGCTCCTCGTAGCGCTTCATAACTTGCTTTTTGTCACGCCAATGAGAACTGTTCGCCTGGACATTGCTCTGCATTTCAAATAGAGCGTGCTGAAGTTTCAGCAGTTTTTTCTCGAAGTTGTATCGCTGCTTGGTCGCAGTAAGAGGATTATAGGTCACCACAACGCTCCGTTCAGCTCCCCAGTATTCTCCTGTTGTTCGCCATGCCAGTAGCTGATCAACTTCTCTACCTTTTTCTGCCAGCTTCCTGTTTTTCTCGGTATCAACGGCAACAAACCGATCTGTTTTTATTTTGACCAGATCTTCAGCATAGGCAGTCGAGTAGCTGGTAATAAAATGAATATCATCGTAATCATCCAGGATAGTCATATTGTCGAGTGAGTTCATCCCCTTGTCAAAGGCAATGGTCAAGCTGGATTGGGGGCCGACTCTTTTCTGCATTGCCGTGACGACATCACCGAGTAGCTCCAGGAACAACTTGGAGTCATGTCGGTTTCCTTCGTACTCATGGTAATAAAGGGGCAGCTGCTCATCGCTTGACACCAGCAAAGCCAGACCAACCTGACGTAGCCAGTTCTTTCCTTCTTTGTTCTTACCCCTCTTGGCAAGCTCAGACGCCGTTGTGCTGGCCATATAGGTATAGTAATTGGTTGTGTCAAAAAGGAAGCAGTCAGATGACACATTCTCCAGTTCAACAAGTCTTGCGAAAAACCGCTCAGCTATTTCCTTGATATGGTCTTCGCTTACCTTCTCCCATGCACGCCAATAGTGTCTGGAGGAAAGTGCTTCTAAACGAGTTGGCCGAACATGCTGGATTGCAGTGGATTTGTACCACTCTGGCAACGCCCGCTTAGACCTGGCGTCAATCATTCTGTTAAGGATTGCATAGAAAAAATAATCTCCGACACTAGGACCGTCCTGGTTGTCTTTTCTGCCGACGACATCGTCAACAATAGATGCAAACCCTATTTTTGTTTCGATCAAGTCACTGATCAATAAAGAGCCGTATTCCTGGGCTTGCAGCTTGTTGATCTCGCCGCCTTTGCCTGCAGCCATCTCCATGATGCGCTCAGGGCTTCCAAGGTATACCTGGTTGACGACCTTTGGTTTACCATTGACCCGAGCGGTTTCCCGGACATAGTAATAGGGTCTTCCCTTTTTCATTTTCTTGTGTATGTGAGCCATGTTGCTAATGTAACAGTAGGGGCTCACAAAATCAAGCACAAAATGCATAACAATATGAAAAAATAATAAAAAAAAAGGGTAAACTAGAGCGAACTGGAGGGGCCTACGCGAGAGGTGAGCTTAAGCCCTTAATATGACCGGGTATTTCTCGTCAACCCCATGATTTTGGGGAAACTCCTGTCTGATAACTCCCGGTAACGACCTGGTTGGGTCAGCACAGACTCCTTGATCTCTTTGGCGCTGGCCATCCTGCTTGCCAACAGATACGTGCCGCAGGCCTTGGCAAGTTCAGTGCGGTTGTTTTCCGAGTTCATCCCAGAATCTGCGACAAACAACGCTCTTCCCAAGTTCCAGCCTCTCAAGTCTTTTTTGATGGTCTCAACAGTACTGACATCGGCAGTGTTTCCCGGGAATACCCAACTTCGAACAGGAATACCCTCCCTGGTTACCGCCAGGGCAACTACCACCTGTGGTGCCCACATTCCCTCTTTGGCGTGGCCATAGTGACGCAGACCATCTTCTTCGTCTTCATAGTCAACTGCAAAAGAGGCGGTGGTGGTGTCGTAAAAAATGATATCCACTGACAGGTTGAAAAGGTTAGCCACCTTGTAAAACACCTGCTCCTCTATCCCTTGGGAATGTTCATGGAGTAAGTCCATGGCCTCATACATCTGGCGGAGCTTGAAATTTCTGCATTCAGGAAGATAGACGGTTTCCAGCCACCGGTCCCACACGCCAAGTTTTGACTCTGGAGTACAGAGACGGTTGGCGACCATGGACAGCAGAGCCTTATCATAGGCAACCCGCCTCTTTCCTAATGCATTCCGAATGGTCTTGCCGATCCCATATTGCTCCCACAATTCCTCAATCACCTGCACTGTCCCGAACTCTAATGTTCGCCGGATCGTAACATTGCGAGGCAGGCCCCCTTTGCTGTCATCATCAGCTAGGGGATCAATAACTTCATGCCGCAGACCCTGGCAATTGAACGACAGAGCCTGACCAATGACTCCCGATCAAGCCTGTCAGCCCTGCCGAAGCTGTGGATGATCTGGGCGGTCGATTTTCCGGTTACCGGGTGGCGCTCATTGTGAGCCAACTGGTAGTACTGGACAACGGAGCCGTCCTTATTCTTTCGTTTTGTTTTTCGCAGGTACATGATTGCCTTCACACTACAATCCATACCCATATATGTCAACAGTTAAAACCTAATTCGTGTGCCTACATGTTTTCGGCTTCCGGCAAGAATTTATCGGTTAGGTTTGTTGAAATCATTGGAAAAATTTGGCGCCATTGATCAATTTCGTGCCTACAAACCGAAAACCCGAGACTAAGTGTCCACTCTTTTATAGCAGGATCAGTTCCTTTACATCTTCGGATTGAAGATTATTATTTCTTTGTATAAGGTTTTACAGATATATGTCTGATTGGATCTGGTTTTCTTAAGTCGGAGGTCATTTCAAACTAAAATTTCTTACGACTTTGTCAAGACGAAAAACATTAAATACTACTACTCTTGACTCTACTTTGATGACTTTTTTATAACAGAGTCGGCGGAGAACCTGCCTACATAGATGTATAGGTTCAGCGGGAACTGGAAATTTCTGATGTCTGAGTTAACATACTCAGCCAAAGGGGATTTCTATGAAAAAGAATCGTTACAATTATCGACCAGAGGAAAAAGTTGCCATTCTAAAGCGTCATCTGGTTGACCAGGTACCGGTATCTGATCTCTATGATCAATAAAATTTACAACCAACGGTATTTTATCGATGGCAAAAAGAGTTCTTTGAAAACGGTGCTGCAGCCTTTGATAGAGTGAAAAAGGGAGCCAAAGACCAGAAGACGAAGCGGATCGAGAATTTGGAGAAGAAGCTTCAAACCAAGAATGAAGTGCTCTCGGAACTGATGGAAGAACACATCAAGCTAAAAAAAAATCTTGGGGAGCTTTGAAAAGAGTATGGGTGCCCCACGATATACGAGATACGATTGTTGACTTCATCTCCTATTGGGTAAAGCAAACAGAGCTTCCCGCGTATCAACTTCGCCGCTGGCTGGGGCTATCTGCCAGCAAGTATGCCAGTTGGCAGAAACGTTATGGAAGGGTCAACGAACATAATGGCCTCATCCCTCGTGATTTCTGGCTTGAGAAATGGGAACAGCAGCGCATTATCGAGTTTCAAAAGGCGAATCCTCATGAAGGATACCGACGACTCACCTTCATGATGCTGGATAATGATGTCGCTGCGGTATCACCGAGTTCAGTCTATCGGGTTTTGAAAAAAGCTGGTTTGCTGCAGAGATGGTCGCCAAAAGTGACGCAGAAAGGAAGTGGGTTTGTCCAGCCGTTGAAGCCTCATGAACACTGGCATATTGATATATCGTATCTTAATATCTGCGCGACATTTTATTATCTGCGTTCCATCCTTGATGGCTGCAGCAGATATATTGTTCACTGGGAGATCCGGGAATCAATGACAGAGGCGGACGTAGAGGTCGTCATTTAAAGAGCTCGTGAGCAGCACCCAGGTGCAACTCCCCAGATTATTTCGGACAATGGACCACAGTTTATCGCCAAAGATTTTAAAGAGTTTATCAGGGTAGTGGGGATGAAGCATGTACGTACTTCACCGTATTATCCGCAGAGCAATGGGAAGATAGAACGGTGGCATCATACCATAAAGAGTGAATGTATCCGACCTGGTGTTCTTCTATCATTGGAAGATGCACGCACCGTGGTCGGCCACTATATCCAGCATTACAACAACGTTCGGCTTAATAGTGCGATCGGTTACGTTGCACCACTGGCCAAGCTTGAAGGAAGGGATAAACAGATATTTGAGGATCGGGACAAAAAGCTGGAAGTGGCCCGAGAATCGAGAAAGGCAAGACGACAAAAATTGCGATGCATTGAAAGGACGAAAGAAGAAAATCTACTCGTTAACCTGAACTGATGATTTTTCTATTTCCATCTGAAGCAAAACAATAGAAAGCATCAGAAGAAATCCCATCAATATCTGATGTCTCAGTAAAAGGAACTACAATTCAATTGGGTCTGTATGAAAAAACTTCTTATCACTCTATTTGTTCTACTGGTCGCATCACCAGCCTTTGGGGCTGTGTTGCTGTATGATGATTTTGAGTATAACGCTGATAATGCAAGATCTTTTGTCACTACAGGCCCGTGGACTTACGTAAAGGCAGAGAATACCACGGAGACAAACAATAGTAATGATGGAGGGCGGGGCTGGTTGACAACAGTCACCTCAATCCCCGGCTTTTCTGGTAGCTTTCCAACTCAAGGGAACCGAATTCTGAAGATGGCAGGACTTCCTGGAACCACTGGCAATCAAACGGATTTTTATCTTACAGGACCAGCAATACCGGGGGATGTTTGGTTTCAGTTCTGGATTTATGTCAACCGTTACGGCAATGAAATGAGCGAATGGGCTAGCAGAGATAAATTCATTTACCCTTGTGCTTTTGACTACCCATGTCGCTCTCAGAAGTGGCTGTTTTTTTTAGGTTATAACTCGTATCCCCCTAATAGCGTAAATGCTCCAGCAGGCGGAGCATACTTGATTGAGCGAGACAACAGAGTTGGTTCAGTTTACAACGGTTACACTAGGGGTAATGAAACCAAACTGGGGCAGCATTACGTAGGTACCCGGTTGAGAGCAAATATGTGGCAGCTTGTAATACTTCATTTTGACACTACCCACACGTCAACGGGCAATGCTTATGAGGCATGGATAGACGGGATAAAAGTAACCGAATGGATAGATGGTGTAACCCCTGGTTTTTCATGGACTATACCGAGTCCTGGTGGCCATAGAGTATTTAGAATGCCGACAACGTGGCCTGGAGCCAACAATAACGAGTTATATGACAAGTGGGTTTACATGGATGATTTTGTGGTCGCAACAGCTGCAAGTGATCTTCCAGCATTTGGAGCTATGACTCCTCCGGTTGAGCCACAAGAACCACTAACAGGATTAGTTCAGCAAATAGTTATTTCTTGGGACCTCTACACCGATGAAACTGCTGACGGCTTGACTCTCTTTGTCGACGGAGCTGTTCTTGTTGAACATATCGCGACCGAGGCGACCAGTATAGCTGTGACACTGGACATGGGTGGAGTTCCTCGCAGCTTTTCTATAGCAGCGTATAACGATGCTGGGCATAGTGATATATTTAGTTTTGCCGAAGGTCAGCCGCAGCCTCCGCTTGAACCGGAACTTTTGCCACCAAGTGCAGTAAACGGCTTGCAAATAGACAGCGTCGTGAATGTTGAGCAGTAGCAATACAATCTGTGGTGTCTCCTTTATAAGACTTGACGGGTCATGCCCAACATTGCTTTTTGTTTTATGTGTATGAAAGTGCCGGATAGGTCATCAGCGATCTCACTTCCCCTACCTTCATGACGAGAAACTTAGATTTTAAGTGAGTTTGGTCTACTCACCAATTCTTTGCTGAAAAAAACTCAACGATTTTCAGACCATTCCCATAGTCACTCAGAATCTTGAGTATTTGTCTATCTATAAATCAACTTTCTCATGGTCTACATCCGCGTGAGTTTCATTTCAGCATGGAGAGTTTCCAGTATCAATGGCCCGATTTGAAGACGAAACGCTGTGAGCGGCCCATAGTTTCTAATTAAATTGTTACTAAGATGCGACAATCTGATTGCTGACACTTTAGTTTACACAATAGCATTGGATTAGTTAATAAAACATATTTCATGGTTGCAACAAAAGAAAACCAAACATATTCATAGGCATTAAAATTGTTTGTTGAAATTGTCAACCGATAGTGACAACGACGCTTCCATTAGCGTTGTACTCCAGCAGTGTAAACTAGAACTCAGAAAAGATATATATTCTAACTCAAGTTTCGGGGTTGATAACAAAACAACAAAAAAGGCATCAACCTATTAAAATAATTACATATTAACGTGAAAAGCCTTTCGCTTTCTGATATAGTGGTATTTGCGAAATATCCAACAATATCAAAGAGGAAAGGCTCACATGGACTATACCAAACAATACCTGGATCAACAAGAAGCAATACAGCTCCAAAACAGAATCTCCTCCTTTATGAGAAATTTCAAGGTTGGGACCCTGTTGCATGGTAATGGAATCAGAAAACTGCGGGGCGTTTCCCCGCTTACGTTGTTTACCACGATCTTCTCGTTGCCATTCGAAGGCGTTAACTTTTCCAGGGGAATTGTAAGGAATCACAACCTGGGGTTCAAGAAAGATGCGGCGTACGACTTTCTCAAGAATCCCCGGCACAACTGGCGTAAGTTTATGTTGGCCCTGGTGGCTATCGCTGTTCGCTTCTTTGATGTACTGACAAGCGAAGAGCGAGAGAAGGTGTTGATCCTTGATGACTCCACGTATGATCGGTCCCGCTCCAAAATGGTTGAGCTGCTGGCCTGGATTTATGATCACAACAGTGGACGCAATCTGAAAGGGTTCAAGTTGCTCAGTCTTGGCTGGTCGAATGGAAAAAGCTTCCTGCCGCTGGATTTTGTTCTCTGTTCGTCGGCAAGACTGGAGAAGCGGTTGCAGGGCATCACCAAGGAACTTGACAAGCGAAGCTGCGGATACAAAAGAAGGATTGAAGCCCTGACTAAATCCACGCACCATCTGGAGACAATGGTCAAACGAGCTCTCAACTTCGGAATCCGCGCTGACTATATTTTGATGGACAGCTGGTTCTGTTTCCCGGCTATCCTGGCAGCACTTGGAAAACATGTGCCGGTGATTTGTATGGCCAAGGATTTGCCCACACTGTTGTATCGCTACAAAGGACAATGGGTAAGCCTGGGTAGGTTGTATGGCCTGTTGCGAAAACGACCCGGTAAAGCCAACATCCTGACCAGTGTGGTTGTTAAGACCAGAAAAGGGCAACAGCTTAAAATCGTGTTTGTCCGCAACCGCAACAAGAAGCGTCAGTGGTTGGCTCTTTTCTGCACGGCCCCCACGGTAGCAGATAAGGAAATCGTGCGGATTTACGGAAAGAGGTGGGATATCGAGGTGTTTTTCAAGATGATGAAGCATTACCTCAACCTGGAAAGAGAAACCCAACTGCGTGATTATGACGGTATGATTGCCCATATCACTATCGTCATGAGTCGTTATATCTTTCTTTCGGTTGAGCAACGTTGTCATGATGATCCCCGGACACTCGGCTCTCTGTTCTTTGCCTGCAGCAATGAGATGAAGGATCTGAGCCTTGTGGAGGCATTGCAGCGAATACTCAGCGTTGCTCTGGAGAAAATCCGCTCTGCAGGTATTGCGCCTGAAAATGCAGTGATTGCTCTAATTGATTCAATCATGAACATTGCAGTAGATATGTTGAAAACAGGTCAAAGGTTGTTCGTAAACAATAACGCTATTACAGCAAATTATGCCAAGTCAGAAACTTGAGTTCTAACATTTAAGAACAATTAGGCACTGTGAAAAGGCACAGATATTGCAATACATTATTCTGCTTGCTGGATGGTTGTGAATTGGACATCTCTTGAAGTGTTTGGTAGCTGGTCAAATCGTTGTTAGGTTAGAGCAAGGTATTCAATTATATTTTCATTAAATGGGTCGATGTTCAAAATTAATAAAAATTGTTATAGTTTCAAGCCAGAAGAATGGATAGATTGGCTGAAGAGTTGCACTTGTAAAACATAAGTTGACATGGTTAAAAATCGTGATGAGTTGTAAGTTTGCACTCATCAATTAGCCCCGAATTTCTTTCAAATTAATAGACCAGTATCCATGAATTTATCCGTTTTTTCTACAAAGAGGTCATTTTTCAAACACGAATACCATTTACATTTTCTACATGACACAAGATCAACCTCCTAGAGAAGTTTGAAAATGTGGGGGTATTAAAAGAAGATGACTGATTAGCAGGAAATGAGCATCTAAATCTCAAAATTTGTATCTTTATTTATGGCCAGAAAACTAATTCACCACTGCCCTAACCAAATGATAATATTCATTAATTGACAAATAATTTATGCATTTTGTAACCATCTAATCCTGACTTAACAAGAAAAGGAGTAAAATCATGAAAATCATTTATGACTGTTTAATAAAGCACAGGACGCTACTGCTCCTAATTATTGCTCTCTTTTTACTGCCCACTCATGTATACGCCAAGGACGTCTCATTTACATGGAACGCAAACCCAGAACCATTAACAGGCTATAAGATATACTATAAGACTGGAATAGATAGTGGACCTCCCTACAATGGCCTCGGTATCTACGAAGGAGACTCTCCAATCATATTAGATAATATTACTTCGTGTACTCTAACAGAGCTCTCTCCCGATCAAACATATCATTTTGTACTCACAGCTTTTAATGAATCAGACGAAAGCAACTATTCAACAGTAGTGACAGTTTCACCAGGGATAGCTCCAGTAATTCATAATATTACAGTTAGACCATGATATCCCGATATAGTGAAAATTGGGACACATGTGACAATGAACGCTTAACTATATAATTTCATAAGGAAAAATATGTAGCTGCTGTAACGATTTTTTTTTAGATGTTATAATATTTGAACAATAAAGGGAGTTTCACAATGCCATATTTGATAATTAAAAATAATATATATTTATCTGCAATTTTATTTAAAAAAAGACTAGGACAACCAATTCAGTTTTTAAGTAAATTTGGTATCATTTTTTGTTTTTCGATTTTACCTTTTGCGTTTTTATCTGGTGTTGCTGTATCTAAAAATCTATATGTTGACGGTTCAACAGGTAATGATAGTGTTAGTTATGAAAGCAACTCTCAAAATACTCCCTGGCGGACGATTGGTAGGGCAGCATGGGGTAATGCTTCAAGGTCATCGTCAAACGCAAGTCAAGCTGCGGTTGCTGGTGATACGGTTACGGTGGCTACTGGAACATATAATACTACTCAGTACACAGACGACAGAACAGACCCTCTATACAGCCCTGTAAATAGCGGATCTTCTGGTAACTATATTACCTTCACGACAGACGGTGGAGTTGTAACTCTTACCTCTACTGCTTCAGAGGGTGGGGGTGAAGCTATTATCGGAAGCGCTATAGGTACGTCATACGTCAAATGGGACGGCTTCACTATAAGGCAAGCAGATATTAATTATCGTCGTGGCGGCGGCGTTGCTAACATATGGGGGAACTACACGACAATATCTAACTGTGTTCTGATTGGTGAATATACTACCTATCCATCAGATGACAATCACACTGCAATTTTTTCTCAGTCAAACACCGGAACCATTATAGAGAACAATGATATAAGTGGGTTCACTGGAGCTAGTGGACGTAATGACACAGGAATAACTGTCTACGTTCTTACGCAAGCTACTATCAGACACAACGAGATACACGACAATCATACCGGAATGTATATTAAAGGCAGCGGTGCGAATGGTCCGGTTGATATATACTTGAACGAGATATACGATAATAGCGGAGATGGAATTGCTTTACATGGCGCATCGAGTAACGGAGATGTATATCAGAATATTGTCAGAGACAATACAAATGGTATTAACTTTTTTGGGGATGCTGATAGTTCCACACCCTACCAAATGGAAGTATACAATAATACCTTTATAAATAATTCAGCAAGGACCGTTTATTACAAGCCGCTATGCGCCTCTATTACCAGTAGTACGTTTATAGATAATATTGTTTACGGTAGTTCCCTAGCCCAAGCCCAAGAGTGCGAATCAGGCGTACCGATAACAACCTCCAGGGTTGATAATGACTACAACTTTTATTATGGCTATTCCTCTTTTGGCTACGTGGCACTTGGAACATGGCAGTCAACTTATTCTCAAGACGTTAACTCTACCTTTGGGACAGACCCAGACTTTACTGATGAGTCAAGCGATGATTATACCTTACGACCTGGTTCTCCTGCGCTAACCGCATCTTCTACGTTTGGCCCAGTGGGAGCGTATATTACAGGTAACGAACAAATAGGAAGAGGCCCATCTCAATCTTCAACAATCCCAACCCCATCAGGCTTCTCAAGAGATCAATAAAATATGGTTTTGTACAAAGTGTGAGTGGAAAGCCTGTTCGATTTTATACCAGTTGATATGTTAGACTTACGATCAAATCAACTGGAGAAGAACAATGAAAAGGAAACGATTTTCTGAAGAGCAGATCATACGAATACTCAAAGAAGGAGAAGCCTTAGGCAATGTTCGTGAGGCATGCCGGCAGCACAATATAATCGAGCAGACCTACTACCGTTGGCGCAATAAGTTTGGTGGTATGGAAGTATCTGATGCAAAAAGATTGAAGGGATTGGAGAAAGAAAATTCAGAGCTGAAAAAGTTGGTTGCAGAGCTCACCCTCGATAACCGAATGCTCAAGGATGTGGTCTCAAAAAAGTGGTAGGCCTTGCCAGCCAACGAATCGTATCTGATTACCTTCGGTCAACGTTTAAGGTCAGTGAAAGACGTTCATGCAGGATCATCAGCCTGAACCGAGCAACGAAACGGAACAAACCAAAAGCAAACCGTAATCAAGAACTTGCAGAAGAAATTCACCGGTTATCAGTCCATTATCCACGATTTGGTTACCGGAAGATTCACGACAAACTGAAAGAAGCCGATTGGAAAGTTGGCAGAGAAAGAGTCCGTTTGATCCGCAAGCAGGAAGGGTTGCAGGTAATTAAGAAACAGAAGAAAAAACGATTACTTGGAAAAAGTACAACAAAGCTGAGCAAGGCGAAATATCCAAATCATGTTTGGAGTTATGACCTGGTATCTGATCAGACAGCTTGCGGCCGTCGAATCCGCTGTTTGACAGTTATCGATGAATACACTCGGTATGGTTTGGCGATTTATACAAGCCGTTCGATCACCTCCGGTCATGTCAAACGTGTATTGAGCGAGCTTTTTGACCAATGGGGCCCTCCTGTCTGTATAAAAAGTGATAACGGTCCAGAATTTATAGCGAATAATATACAAGAGTGGCTTGAAAAAGCCGGGGTAAAAACAAGATACATAGATCCTGGCAGCCCTTGGCAAAACGGACATAATGAGAGTTTTAATGCGGTCTTTCGAGATGGTTGTTTGGATCGGTGGCTGTTTTATTCAGTACAGGAGGCCAGGCGGGTCATTAATAGCTGGCTTACCGAATACAATGTTGAGAGACCTCACGGAGCCCTCGCTGGAGTATCTCCAGCGAGGGCTCCATGGGGGCGTTCTATATTATATTCCTCGAGCCAGGTATTGATGACACGCCTTGCTTCTTGCACTGAATAGAAGTATCCGCTTAATGAAGGCTCCCCGCGGCAAGCCACGGGGTATCTGGGGGGTTAAAACAACTTGAGTTGTACATAATGAAGCTGTTTATAGTCCCCACTATCTCCTTGTTTCTTTACATATTGGCGGACAACATCTTCATTGCCGCGTTTGCTTACTGTATTTATGTAGTATCCATCAGTCCAAAATTCTCCGCCCCACAGATCCTTTTTGACTGATGGAACTCGACGAAATATTTCACGTGCTGTTATGCTTTTTATGGTACGTACAATTTTTGTGGGACTATACGTAGGAACCGATTGGACCAAAAAGTGGACATGGTCCTTGTCTGTTCCTATTTCCACAAAATGCATTTCGTAACGTTTAGAGATATCAACACAAATGTCTTTCAATACTTGGTCAACTTCGTCTGACAAAACCACTTTTCGGTATTTGGCTGGACAGACTATATGATACAACAACACTGAAACATTATGGCTCTTATGGATATAAATACTCATCCAGCCAAAATAGCACCTTAAAAGCTACGCGGCAAGCCGCGGGGAATTTACCCTAAGAGAGATTAAACCACACTGAAGTTTCTGGGCAGAACCAACTGCTCAGCCGTGAGGTGATGTGGCAATAGGCTCCGGTGGTCGTCCTCAGTTTTTGCCATTGGAAGATTTTCGAAGAGATATCGGAGATAGGCGTAGACATCCAGGTTACAACTCTTGGCAGTTTCGATCAAAGAATAAAGAGCAGCACTGGCTGAAGATCCTTCAGGAGTTCCGGCAAAGAGCCAGTTTTTTCTGTTATGCTAAGCTCAGCATAACAGAAATTATGCGCAGTTCATTATTATGCGGAGTTAAACACCTATTCGCTGTAGTGCACAGTAGCAATATAATTTGAAAACAGCTAGTTGAGACGTAGTTACAGCGCTATAAAGGAGCAACTATATCAGCATAATTATAGACCCTCCAGAAAGGAAAGTACTTCATTTGAGGGCTTGTAGCGAGCAGATTGTAACGTCGGGGATTGAAGTTTTGAAAGGGCTTTTTCCTTCATCCCTAAATCAGCTTCGATATACCGATGTGTTGTCGTAATATTTTCATGCCCAAGCCATAAGGCAATAACGCTAAGATCCACTCCTGCTTGCAATAAATGCATAGCTGTTGTGTGCCTGATGACATGGGGAGATACGTTCTTGCCTTTTAACGATGGGCAGTTGATGATAGCTTTGTGCAAAGCCAAACGTAGTCGTGACTCCACCCCAGAACGACTCAGTGATTGTCCATAACGGTTGGGAAAGAGTGGATGTTGTGGGTCCGGTTCGATTTGCGTAACCCATTTTTTAAGCAACCTGACGGTGTTTTTCCACAGAGGGACCACACGCTCTTTCCTGCCCTTGCCATGCAAATAGACCGATTGACTGCGATTGTCGTCAAAATCTCCTCGACGAATTGCAATAATTTCAGAAACACGAGCTCCCGTGTTATAGAGTGTGGCGAAAAGAACATGATCTCGCTGACCATTCCAAGTGGTGATGTCAGGGGCGTTAATAATAGCTTGCATCTCTTTTGGAGTGAGATATCTGACCATTTTACGATCAAAACGTTTCATTGGAATAGCTAAAACCTGTTGGATGCAGGGTAATGCCAGAGGATCCTGCAAGGCGGCATACTGCATAAAGCTGCGGATGGCAGCCAATCGAGCGTTTCGACTGCGGATACAGTTGTGCCTATGTAATTCAAGATTTTCGAGAAAGGCAAGAACCAAGGTGGCGGTAATATCAGAAAGTTTCAACTCAGCAGCGCTCTTGCCGATATACTGTTCACTGAAACGCAGAAGTAACTTCCATGTATCTCGGTAGCTGTAAATGGTCTGACGACTGGCATTACGTTGTTGGATCAAACGTTGACAGAAAAAGGTTTCAAGCAATCGTGCTAAATCGGTTGTCATCACTAGGTCTTCCATGGTTCACCTCGCATTAAATTCAGTTGTGATTTATCCTCAAAACGAGCAGCTACGATTTTCATAAGAGCCGGGATTCCCGTCAGATACCAGTAGGTATCAGTTACCTTTGCATGCCCTAAATAGGTCGATAGCACTGGTATCATCTGGTTCACGTCCACCTCTTGCTCATACCAGGCGAGCAAACGCCTACAGGCAAAGGTATGGCGAAGATCATAGAGTCGGGGATAGCGCCCATTGGGACACCTCTTCCAGCCGAGTTGTGTACGGATAGATTGGAAAGCGTAAAGCGCCTGCCGATATTGGAGAGTAGAGCCGTTATCAAGTAAAAAAAAAGATGAGGACTGAACAACAGGCAGCTGCCGATCTCTCAAAGCTGCATATCGAGTCAAAGCCTCACAGACTGTTTGGTGTATCGGGACATATCGGGATTTACGGAATTTAGTCATTCGCACCGTAAGAATCTGTTGGTGGAGATCTACGTCATTGCGGTCCAGCCGCAACGCCTCAGAAACCCTTAATCCTGTTGAAGCGAGCAGACCTAACAGGCAATGCATCGCCTTTGGCCGTAGGCCCTGTTTAGGCTGGAGTTCTTTGGTCCTATCCAGCAACAGATCAATTTCCTGGTCGCTATAAATATGCGGAGTTCGGCGCTGATGTGCGGCACCGAGAAGGTGAGCGGGTGGAATTTCTGTTTGTGGCTCAAAGATTGCGCAGTATTTAGCCAGCGACCTTACCACTTCCAAACGACGGGCTCGGCCGTTTTGACGGCTTTTAGGGGAGTCGTTCGCCCACGCTAATGCAAGATCGATAGTGATATGTTGAGGATGGCCTTGTTGATCGGCATACCGCGCAAAGCGCAGTAACTGAGCACCTTCGATGTATAGGATATAACCGACACGACGACGCGCCTGCAAATATGACTCGACCCGCTCTTTCATGTTTGACCACTTGCCCATCATTGCCTCCCCGGCCACGGCACGGCCACTTGTTTTAGTTCCGGCAGATTTATCTTGGTATAGATTTGCGTTGTAACCATGTCCCGGTGTCGCAAAATATCGGCAATTTCTTTGAGTGTAACGCCACTCTGTATCATTCTCGTTGCCATAGTGTGCCGAAGGATATGGGTCCCCGTCCAAGGCAAACCTGCCCGAGAAAATGCCCGACGGATAGCACCACGCACGGTGGTATTTGCCACACCATGACCAAAAGGGGCTCGATGAAAAACGAATATCGAACGACTCGTTGTCGCTGGACGGCCATTACGCAGATAATCGACAAATGCGCGACCGGTTGTATTGGGAAGGGGCAGTTGCTCCTCATTCCGACTTTTACTATGATGGAGTTCTACGACTCTCTGGCGCCAGTTAATATCGTCGAGCTGCAGGGCAGCTACTTCGTGGCAACGCAATCCTAAATCTATCAAACAACGAGCCATGCTGTAGTCACGCTTACCGATAGGTGTTTTAAGATCGAAGGCTGCCAAAAACGTGCTCATCTCATCCTCACCGAGACAAGGAGGAAGTGAGGCTAACGACCAATTAGGTGGTCTTGGTATCCCCGCGAGCAAAGCAACATTAGACTCTCCTTTGAACTGGAGAAATCGTAAAAAACTGCGTAATGATGTCAAACACACACCAATGCTTGATGGCTTCAAACCGCCTGTTTGATCTGTGATGAAATTAGATAGAGCTTCAGGGGATATCTTTGTTGAGTCGACCGCTGAGGTTCCAAACAACCATACGAGAAAGGTACGAACAAAACGTTGTCGATAAACTCGCGTCGACTCGGCCAGACCGCACACATCCCGCTGAAAACCGTCAAACTCGCATAGGATGTTCTTAATTGCTGGAGGAATTTTGGCGGCAACCGGCATCAATGGAGGTTTGCCACGTGAGATCAGCAGGTTGTTCAGAGCTGCTCGTATGGTTTTGTATTCTCTGTATACTGGTGGTAGACAACGGCACGCTGGTAAGTGCTGGTTGAGAAAAACAACGACCATCTCGTTGTTAATTGCTTCCCTCTGAGACGATTTTGCACTGAGCCAACGTAGAAAGTGCGATAGGGCTGAACGGTAGTTGTTTCGTGTTCCTTCCCGATAACCGCGCACTTTGAGGTAATTTGAAAAATCGCTAATGGTGGTTTCATATCCTTTGACATTAAGGAATACGTTGCCATGGTGAGGTTTTAAGATGTGATCTGACATGAGTACTCTCCTTTTGTAAAATTAAAGGGTGTACTCAAGTTTTATGCAGAGTTAGAATAAAGGGAAAGTTCTCTGGTTCTCTAGAAGAATCAGGGTGCAATTAGATTTGTTGATAGGCAACTCCGCATAATAATGAACTGCGCATAATTTCTGCCAACAACAAAGGGCCGGATGCTGTTTTCAGCCAGATTGTTATCAGGTGTCACAACGCCATTATCAACATATTTGACCAGCCGCTCCCATTGGGAAAGGGTATAAGAAACCGCCTTGCCAAGAAGACTTTTCGGCACAACCTGAAGTGACTTTTTTTCAAGCCAGACACGGAACTTTTCAAGGATCGGTCCAGCTTCATCTTTGCGTAACTCAACAAGTTCTCTTGGCGAAAGATTCCTGGCCTTACCCTTCTTCTCAAGAAGGTACAACTTTCTGATAAAACTAAGGGCAACATCAACACTGCCGCTCTTTTTAATGTTCTTTCCCCGGGCTTTCTGCGCATCCATGAACTTGCGGCGAACATGAGCCCAGCATCCCAGGTGTTCGATTCCCGTCACGGTATCGAGAAAGTCATACCCCACGTATCCATCTGTCTGCACGATTCCCTGGTATTCTCGCAGGAACCCAGATGCAACATCTCCACTACGAGTAGGATGATACTGGTAGATCAATGATGGCTTGTGTGGGTCTCCTCCCCGGAAGATCCACATATAGGATTTTGTGGTCGGTGAACGACCAGGTTCAGCCAACACCTGAACCGTCGTTTCGTCAACATTAATCAGGGGGCCGGATAAAATATCCTGCTGCAGCAAGGTGAGAAGCGGCTGGCATGCCTCGGCCGCCTTCATGGCCCAGTTGCACATAGTGGCGCGATTGAGTTCGACCCCCAAGCGGGTAAACTGTTTTTCCTGACGATAAAACGGCAGTGCATCTTCAAACTTGGCAGTCAACACATGGGCGAGCAACCCACCGCTGGCAATCCCTTTAGGAATAATCTGGGGCGGAACCGGTGCGATCTTGACGGTCGGCCCATCATCCTCTATCCCCTCACAGCTCTTGCAGCTGTATTGGGGACGGATATGTTTAATAACACGGATAATGGCGGGGATGATATCGAGCTTCTCCGATACCTCTTCACCTATCCTGCTGAGCTCTGCTCCGCATTGGCACTGCTTTTCTTGCTCAGCAATATCGTGAACAACCTCTACCCTGGGTAGAGTCTGGGGCAGCGGTTTTCTTCCAGGTTTGCTCTTGCGGTAGGCAACAACTTCGACCTGCTCTTCCGGCTCTGTTTCTAGATCCGGCTCCGGCATATCAAAGAGCAGGAGTTGGGGACTGCCGCCAAACAGCTTCTCGCTTTTACGCCCAAACAGTTTATCGAAAAGCTGACGAACCTGTTCATGAAGCAGTTCGATCTCTTGCTCATACTGTTCACGCTGGGACTCGCATTGTTCCCGTAGTGACTCCTTTTCAGCGCTCACTTGAGCAATGATTTTCTTCAGCTCGACAGGATCGTCTGGTAATGGGGAAGTGTCTGAAAACATGAGTAAAAGCTACCATGACGGTAGCGAAAATGCAAGCTTTATCCATGTAAAATCAGATATTTATACCGATTATTCAGGCTGCTGTCCTGTAGCGTAAACGTCGGTGCGCCTGGCCCAGATCAAGACCGCTGAGAAGCCAGCCCAGTGCCGTGTGATTGACCTCCATTACCTCCTCCTCAGATTCGGGCCAGCGGAAGACATCTGCTTCCAAGCGCTTCATCCAAATACAGAATCCGTTATCTGACCAGTAGAGTATTTTGACGATATCACGTCTCCGATTGCAGAAGGCGAACATGCTCCCGGAGAACAGGTCCAGGTCGAACTGTTCTTCGACCAGCAGAGACAATCCATTAATAGATTTGCGCATGTCCGTTGCCCCAAGGGCGATGTAGACTCTGGTACCTGACTGAGCTGACATCACAATTGTTCAAGAGTGGTGATGAGCTTTTGCAGGGTGGAGGAAGAAAAATTCTCGGCTATCTCGATGCCGAATCGTTTCTCCTTCACACACAGGGGCAATCCTGCATGAGGAGATGTCCCCGAATCATCGGGCAGGACCAGCGGGTAAAATTGGATTGGAACTTCAGGTTCTTTGCTAATTTTTCGCTTCCAGTAAGCGAGGGTCGACAAAGCAAGGTTGTTGGCCTGACAATAGTGGCGTTGGCTCAAACCGCTTTGCTGACATTGCTCAATGTGGTGCTTCCAGAATTCTAATTTTTGGTCCTGGGATTTTGAAATAGTTTGTTCCATTGAATGCCTCCATTTTTATGTCGGCATACTGGAACATATCAGGGATATCTTGAAAAGATGGGGGTTGCTAAGCGGTTACCCAAGTTCCATGGTACGTAGAATAGTTAGATCGCGGGGAAGGCCACTCTTTTGTCGGTCATTTTCGTCAAGCGGATCAATGACCTCCACTCCACAGACTCTGGCGATGGAGCGACACAAGCGAACCAGTTGCTCACGATCAAGCTGGTCAGCCCTGCCAAAACTATGGATGATCTTTGCGGTGGACTTATGGGTAACCGGATGCCGTTCGTTGTGGGCCAGCTGGTAGTATTTTGTTACCGAACCGTCTTTGTTCTTTCTTTGTGTTGTCCGTAAGTACATGATGCCTACAAAAATAAACTATAATCTAATATATGTAAACAAATAATAACACAAACGTGTGCCTACAGTTTTTCGCCATCTACGTGCAAATCAATTGATAGGTGTGTTGAAATCATTAGGAAAATTTGAGGCCATTGATGAATTTTGTGCCCACAATCCGAAAACGAAAGACTAAGGAAGTGTTACCCCTTTTTCCCAAATCTACCTGCTCATTATCTGGTAGTTACGACATTCTTTTAGTTATTGGGCTCAGCTAGGAGATACTGGGGGAGATTAACTAATTGCTTACGACCGTGTCAGGGTTGTTTACATATATAACTGAAGCAGTATATAAGGCTGATAATACATATAAATGAGGATAATAAGCAATTGACAAGAACGCGCCACCAATAGAAAAACTGATAAGACTAGCATTTAACATCATAAATAATGTTCTAAGTTTTATTATTTCTGGATCGGACATATTACTAAATTTTTTTATAAAATATTTATTTCTAAAGAAATTCTTTATGAGTAACAAGCATATGAAAATAAGACCAGGAAACCCCAATTCTCCTAACAATAGAAAATAAATTGAATGTGCCGTGGACCAAGGCAAATTCCTTCCCCCAAACTCAGGAGGTCTATATTCTGTACCAAGTTTGACAGCAAAATGACCTGAACCTACACCTGTAAATGGGTGCTTAATTGCCATTCTAACAGCTGTTTTCCATGCAATTATTCGCCCTTGAGCTGACCCTTCTTCTTGATAATTCACAACACTATTTAGTCTCTCAAAATAGACTGGAGGAGCATAACTATACACAAGAACAACTGCTACTATGATAATCAATAAGCCAGCAAATTTTCGCCTACCTTCCCACCATAAATAAAGGAATACCGAGGCCATTGCTATTGATGCTCCTCTTGATTGAGTACCAATAACAGATAAAATTAGAATTACTAAAAATGAAATATATAAGATTTTTTTTACTAAATTGTCAGAATCAATTACAAGAAACAAGCATAATGGTATCACTATCGTAGCTGACAAAGCAAAGTCATTTCCATCACCAAGAAACGGATTTCCTTGAATATATGTTCTTGTTTCTGGGTTTAAAACTACATCTGGATTGAGCAAAATAGCTATGACATTAGAAATAACTAGAATAAAAAAAATTCCTTTAATTTTTTCTAAATTTGTAGCAAGTCTAGTTATTATGTAATACCAAAATATATATCCAAGAACATTAGTAAAAACTGTATAACTATACAATGTTACGTCTGAAATAAATATAGATAATAAAAGAAGTATTAAAAAAAATATAATTAATTTAGAATTTGTATCTGATATTATTTTTCTGTTTTCATTTCCCTTATCATAAAAAAAACAAAAGACTAATATGAGTAAAGGAATTAAAGAATATAATTTTAAGGTATTAATTATGGGGAGATAGGATCCAGGTCGAACATAATCAAAGAATATAGATATCAGTAGGCCAATATACAACATACAATCAATAGTCCTCTATCAATATATGATTTACTAATTCAACAATTCCTTAACATTTCGAACATATTAAACAGTCCATAACTTAGCAACTGATCCTAATGCCAGGGAACACTTTGGGGTATTACCAGGCCTCGCATTTAAAAGTGGCTTGCAAAATAGAGAGAAGGTGGTATAGAAGCTCTTTACCGACGAAAGGCAAGAAGCCGTCCTGCAAAGCTTACCGGTAATGATCTTCAAAAAGTCTATCGGGTTGTTGTCGGTAAGGCCCCAAGGCAATTGAAGCTTGAGTTTACCCTTTGGACACGTGGAATGGTTCGAGAATATATTAGGCGTGGGTTTGGTGTTCGATTGAGTGAAGTATCGGTTGGACGTCTGTTGAAAAAAATTGGATTGACACTTCAAAGACCAAAACGTAGCGCATATCAACAGGACACCACCGTTCTCCAATTGATTTGACAGTAAGTCTAACATATCAACAACTCGCGTAAAATCCGAGGTTATTTCCATTACATATCAACTTTTGAAAAGCAAGAAGGGCGAGCCAATATCTCCTCATATAATTTTTCGTAACTGTCGACCATAACATCGAGATCATATTTTTTTTCGACACTTTTTCTGGCATTGTATCCAAGCCTCTCCCTTAACAAACTATCAAGAGCGAGTTTTTCTATAGCCATTGCCATTCCTTTTGTATCCCGCGGCTCTACTATGCAGCCATTATAGCCATCATTAATGATATGACCATTCTCCCCCACTCTTGTTACTACCACAGGCTTACTAGCCATCATAGCCTCCAAAACAACAACTGACATTGCTTCCCATAAGGAGGTTTGAACAAAAATACTGATATAAGGCATTATATCTTCAACAGCATTTTTAACCCAACCTAAAAAAATCACATCTTTTTGCAATCCAAGAGAATTTACCTTTTGACGAAGCTCAAGTTCCATTGGACCATTACCGGCAATCAAGCAAATAACGGGGATATTTCTATTTATCAAAAAATGCATTACGTCAATTAAGAATGTAATCCCTTTCTGTTCAATTAACGTGCTCACAGAACCAATGACAATTTTACCTGACAATAAATACTCAGAGAAACGGCAAGTCGCTGAATTAGCGGGAGACAGTCTCGTCACTCTTTTAACACCATTATTGATTACCACAAGATTATTTTCCTTCATTCTAAATGTATCGCGAATCTTCTTCTTCTGACCTTCGCCCACGGAAACTAATCTATCAGGAATTTTAGAAAAAAACTTTTCTAAAAATAAGTACTTCTTTGTATAAAATGGATAGTTACCATAATGAAAGGTGTGTACAACTCTAATCTTTGGGTTAATCAATCTGCAAATTGAGGTATCAATCAATGATTGAGTAGTGTGCGAATGTACTATATCGATATTTCGTTCTTTTATGATACGATTCAACTGTTTAAAAGTGAAATATTTCGTCTTTTTATAACCTTTTAGTGGTAAGCTAAAAACATCATAACCCTCTTCTCTCAACGAGAGACCAACCTCTCCCAAATCAAGCAAACAGCAGACAGCTACATTAAATCTATTTCTATTAATTGTTTTGCATAGAATACTAATAATTGTTTCAGCTCCTCCGATCCAAAGATATGAAGCAACAATGAGAAGATTTGGTTTTACAGAAGACATTAACAAAAATCCTAGTACCTATTGAACTTTATCTTAGAAATTATTGTAAATAATACTATTCATCTGATATTACGTAATATATTGCAAAGCATTCCATGCCTTTTCTGGAATTTTTTTCACGGTTAATATTGTTAATTCAGTATTTTATATTATAATTTTCGTAGCTTAAAAAGTCCAATCAATAATCCTAGTTTGTCAATTCTCTAACAATGAATTGTAAATCTCTAGTGTCTTAAGAATATTTTGTTTAATATGAAAATATCGTTCGAGCCTTACACGTCCTGCCATCCCCATACTTTCTGCAAGAAGTGGATTCTCAAGCATATAAATAATTGCTTCAGCTAATTCTTTAGGTTCTTCAGGTCTAACGACTAACCCTGTTTTTTCATTTTGTACAATTTCAGGACCAGCTCCTATTTTAGGCGTAATCACTGGTTTGCTTAGACACATACCCTCCAAAATAACTCGACCAAATGGCTCGGGAAGTATAGAGGTATGAATTACTACTTCTAAAATATTTACAAAGTTTGGCACATCCTTCCTGTGACCCGCAAAAACTATGTTTTTTTCTAGCCCACTCGACTTAACTAATTCAATGACATGGTGATAATATTTATGACTGTCGGGAGAATAGCCACCTACGAATAGGCATTTTGCTTTTGGAAATTTATTTACTACAATTTCCATTGCACGAATTGCAACTTCCTGCCCCTTCCATTTTTTAATATTCCCAACAACTCCTACAAGTTGACAATCTTCGTCAATACTTAATTCTTGTAATACAGCACTCTTTGTCCTAGTAACTATAAATTCATTTGGATCAATTCCATTATAAATTAAATGTAATTTACTTACCGGAAATCCATTATTTATTAAGTTATTTTTTACCGCATTCGATATACAAAATATTGCTTTCAAATGTTGCATAAAAAAACGACTATGGCGAGGAAACTTATTGTTAATCCCCCTTTCATGAGCTACCACCTGTGTTTTGAAAAACAATGATGCCAAAATCCATTCATGTGGACGTAGAACAGTATTATTCAAGTGAATGAGATCAATTTTTTCTCGATGGATAATTTTCCAACAACTAAACGCAGGGACAATAAAAGAAATAATAAAATTTATAATTTTTTGCACCAATATTGCACAATATTTAACAAAATATTTTATTAAATAATATCTTTTATTATAAAAGTATTTTTCAATCAAACATACAATATTTAATGGTTTATGTTTATTAAAAATAATTACTATACATCCAGTTTTTTTAAAAACATCAATTAGTTCGTTATTTTTATAAAATAAAATAATTGGTTTATATTTATTATGATCGATATTTTTAATTAAAAATAATAAACTGAAATATGATCCTCCAATGGTCCCATCAATATTCGACTCTACATATAATATATTTTTAATACTCATTTTTAAACATTAAATAATTAATTTTTATTCATATTTTATTGATAATCGATTTAATATAAAATAAATTCATTATCATATAAATGATTATTCCAACAACAATAATAAATACAAGGTGAAATCCGTCAATATCTGCAAAACTTTTTTTAATTACTAAAACTAATGATCCCATAACAAGTGATTGCATTAGAGTTATAACTAGTGTTTTTATAGTCATTATTAACTTGAATCTTAACACTCTTGACATAATTATTGAGCTTAGAACAAGTTGCACTAAAATAGGTAGTGTGACAGATAAAGATGCCCCCACCAAACCATAAGTTTTTGTTAGGGGATATATCAACAGCATAATTAGAATCAATCTTACTGATCCGATATAGAATGTTATATAGGGTTTTCCAATAGCATTAAACAGATACCCATTTGTGGCTAGTACCGATCGACAGCATCCGAAGATACACAGAATTTGCAAACTAGTTACTGCCGGCATCCATTTTTGACCATAAACAATTGAAATTATTTCGGGAGCGAGAACCGCCAGTCCCATAGCTGATGGTATGGTTATTTTGCTCAATAGTTTAAAAACATTAAAATATGCCTCCTGAAGAACTGGCAAATTATTCTGGATCGAACTATAAGCTGGAAACATGATCCTTGATGCTATCTTGGAAATATGTGTAGCTGGCAGATTTGCAAGCGAGTAGGCAATTACATAGTAGCCAAGCATATCCATGCCTAATATTTTACCAATGAATGCATTATCAATTTCAGAAGCAGTAAAGAGGACAATTGTAATACCGGTAACATATTTTCCATAACCAAATAAACTTTTGGCGATATTCTTATCAAAATAAAATTTAAGCCTTCCTGGAATAAAAAAATACGAGAGAGCTGCACCAAGTATTGACGTGATGACCTGACCAATTACTAAAGCCCAGATATTTTTAAGAAAAAATGCTAAAGTTATTGTTATCGAGAAGTCTAAAACCGAAATAAACTGCTGAAATAACGTTATTTTTTTGAAATCAAGGTTTTTTTGGTTTGTAATTATATTAATGTTTCCAAAACTTTTGAAAACTATTGTTAGGGCAAGAACTTTTATAAGGGCACTTAATTCAATTTTTCCATAATAGGAAGCGATGAAGGGAGAAAATGCAAACAGTAATAATGTAAGAAAAAAACCTCTTATAACAATCAGGGTAAACGCGGTCTCCTTAGCCTCCTCATAATTTTCCTGCCGATGAATGAGCGCTGCAGCAAAGCCGGTTTCAGTAAAAAGCTCAACCCCTCTGAGAACCATAAGGCAGATACCCATCAGTCCGAATATTTCTGGAAATAGGAGTCTTGCTAAAATTATGTTGCGAGCTAGTGATAGTAAAATTAGTAGAGAACTTGAGAAGAACACCCAGAATCCCGCTCGGAAAACTCTGTTTTTCAGGGTTCCATCGATCCGGTTTAAAAAATTTAATGTCTTTTTAATTTTAGTTGAAATTTTAAGCATAGATTAATGTCTTAGTATCACAACCAATTTTTCTTGTCAGCCGTAAAAGATAAGCTATCGAAATGGAGTATGCAGTTATGAATTAGATATTCAATAAGACAAAAAAGCCTTCATGAATTACTGATCAATCGATAAATGTTAAAACTGGAGGAAATTTTAAGAAATATCTTGAATGATATCTTTTGAAACGTCTAAAATAGTCATCAGATTGAAGGCCGATTTCCTTTAACTTGCTATATGGTTGAAAATTTAAATCCAGTTTATTTTTTTCAATTTCGTACTCTAGAAGTTCAAGTAAGCCTCTAAAACTATAAATAGAATTTGTAAATTTTGAAGCAGTTTTTCTGCTTAGTTTTATTCGATACAAAGTGTCGATATCCCGCAAGCTAAGGTCTTTTTTAAATCTGCCAACTGATGCTGAAGAGATTGGGTCAGAAGGGGTTTGCTGCCATAGTTGCGGTTCTTTACGATTTTTCCAGTTCTCAATATATTGGCCTGATGATTCTGACGAATTTGAAAACACATTCTGAGGGTCAAAGGGAATATCAAGTTGCTCAAAAAGAGAGGATAACATTTCATGAGGGCTAGAGACTAAATCTTCGTATCGTAATTCAATATAGTTTTTTGTACCTCGAGCTTGCAACCCAGAAATAGTGTCATAAAGCCAACGACTCCCAGCACCAAAAAGGTTAAAACCTCTTCTCATTAAGGATGAAACAACATCGCGCCCATCTCTGATAACATGTACTAAATGATACTCAGGGTAATTTCTTGCTATCGTATTAAAACAATAGACATTTGTGGGTGATTTTTCGATAAAAACAGGCGCCTTGTTCTTGGTCGTCATATGTTGTGTAATATAGTTTATAAAAGATTTTGAGTCGTTGCTCTTCTCCAACCATTCTTCGACAATATTTAAATTTATTCCGTATTCATCCCTAAATGTCATGAATACGCCTACATCAACATATCCATGTGGTAAACATTTTCCATCATACATATTTTTAACATTTTGCTTTAAAGACGAAATATTATAAATTTCAGGATGGTTGAAACAGTTAAATTCCGGGCCTGAGCAAATATATTTGCTTTTGCTCATCAAATGAGTCAATAGCGTTGTCCCGCTGCTACCACACCCACCGATTATAACGAGCTTTCCTCCCATGATAGTCTCCGGTATATCTTTTTTGACCTATATCCTAAAACCACTAGTCAAACAATTAATTGTTTCTTCTCAGCTTTTACTATGAGGCAGACACTACTGATACTTATATACAATCACAGCATTGCATTAATTTATTTCGGCACTTTAAGTAAGCTTCCTCGCAATTATCTATAATCTCTTGAGTCAACTTGATTTCATCATACTTATTATTATGTGGTAAAATCTTCCCTTGTTTAATATTGTCTGTTGGATCTCCAAGCTCAAGTGCGCCTGTATATTTAAAAATGGCATATTCTTTCTTTAAAGGCTGTTCAAGCTTTAATTTTGAAGATAATCCCTGCAAAATTTCATCAGTTTCGGAAATTATTCTCTCCGCATCAAAGTAAATTGCTTTCTTTCCCACTTTTTCCCCATAAATCGCTATTTCCTTTAAACGATTTTGATAATAATCAGAAACTGTTACGGGATCACGAAACCATTCTCTGTCTATCACGTTCTTACCCAAGTTAATAATGCTTTTAAGTGTTTCCTGGGGTTTACGTAATATAAAAATATTTTTTACATTATGTTTGTTCAATATTCTATCTGTGATGATACAGTAATTGTGAAGTATTTTGTCTAACACATAGGTGCCATCCAAAATGTTATTGTTTGTTTTAAATACAATATAATCTAGATATATCAGCTCAAAAGACCACTTGTATGACTGATGCATTTCAGCATATCCAGAGATATCTTTATTGCTGCCGAGTATATGGCTCATGAGACTTGTATAACTCCTCATATGGCTAATAATAAAGATATATTTTTTTTTACCAGATATAACATTTGGATTGGTCATTAAAAAAAACAGTATTTTCTGTAATGTTCTTATGTTCATTTATTTTATCAAAAATATTATTAAAAGTATTTTATATTTACACTGAATATTCTTTTAATATTGATTATTTTAATTTTTTAAATTCATATTTAAAATCGACATATGTAATTATATTAGTATTTGTTCTCTAACCATTCTAAAGATTTGTCAATTACCTCATTATTCCATTTTTTAAATGAAAAAATATGATTAGCATGTTTTACAACATACACATTGAAATTATCTTGATTATAAACTGAGACATTATTTTTTTTGATAAAATTTTCTTTAAATTGCCAGTACAATCTGTCTGCTTCAGCAAAAATAAAAAGGATTTCTTTTCCTGAAGAAACTGTCTTTTCAAAAGCAGTTGGAAATAATGGGTTTTTAATATCATTTTTTTTCATTTTCCTGCCTAATTCACCGTCTTTTTCTTTTTTGGGTGGAGATGATTGAAGAAGAGATCGGAAAATAAGCCGGTAATCGCTTTGAAAAGTGAAAAAGCGAACCCAAGATTTCCAAGCACTCATAGATAACAATTTCCCAATATAAGAGGATCTTCTTCTTCTCAGTTCAGCGGGTGTTAGGAATTCATCATAGATGATATCTGAACTATCCAGAATTACGGGAATAGAAAGACTATGCAATCCTGACACACGATTGTCTTGTGCGGCAGTTAGTAGACCAGTAATCGCTCCTCCACATAAACCTGATAAAATAAATTTTGACATTTTATGTTCTTGTTCTAGCCAGTCCATTGCACAGATAGTATCGTTTACGTATCTACCAACTTGAACAGAACCATAAAAATCTGCAGCATATTTTTCTTCTAACTCACCTTCGCTATCTCCTAGACCATAAAAATCAAAACGTAGTACAGGAAATCCTAAATCGACAAAGGATCTAGCCATTTTCACATATAGGCGGTGAGGGGCAACACGACTTTTGATACCAGGCGAGAGAATTATGATACACTCTTTTCTGAATCTTTCAGCACTTGGTTGGTGAAAAATGCCAAAAAGTCTATGCCCATTCGAATTCGGGAATGAAACAGGAGTTGGGCTAATTTCCATGATTTAGCAGCCAGTCATAGGTGTTGTTGTAGAGATCATTTGCCTGGGAACAGAAATACTTTGTCTCTTTCCAGAAAGGCTCTGCCGTAGCCATGCATTGATCGGCCTTGTTATAATTTTCCTTTAAGGTTGTATGTTTTTGGCTTGGTTTTTTGGGATTTTTCTCTATCTGAATGATTAATGTTCTGCCTTGGAAGGTGCGTGAATCAGATAGTAGATTGATCTCCGAGATTTGTTTATAAAATGGGAAGGCTAGTTGATACCCATCAAAATTGATTGTTTTACCTTCTTTTAAAATTTCAATCAGCTGTTCCCGAGTATGTCTTATTTCTTTGTAAACAGCATTTTGGGTAGCTAAATTACTACGCAATATTTGCTGCATATACTTATCGCCTTCAATAACCGGTTCCCAAAGAATCAAAGTATCAATATCGTTCAGTTTATCCGCTGCAAGAGCAGCCATAGTCGCACCAAAGCGCAATCCAAGTAATCCATACTTCTCAACTCGTGTCGCTCTGGTCTTCAGCGTTAGCAATGCAGCCTCTATATCAGATAAGCGAGTTTCGACCGAAGAGTCCTGAAATTCTCCTTCGCTATCACCATGCCCCATAAAATCAAACCTGAGGATAGTGAATCCATCTCTTGCAAGAAATCTGGCAAAGTTTACCAGTATTCGGTGTGCCCAGAGCTTTTCCTCCGCGAAGGGATGGATAAATACAAACCCGAAGTTTCTATTGTTTTGCAACGGTTCATGAAGGACGCCAAACAATTTATAAGCCTTGTTTGGAAAGAAAAATGGAGTTTCTAACATAACAGTTTCTGTTTCAATTATCTTTTAGTTGGAATCCAGATCTCCTGACGAACACCGCTGGCATATTTATACCAGGCAACGAGAATCGCATAATTAACCATGACGAAAAATAACGAAATCTGGCCTAGAGCATTATTCTGTAAATTAAAAAGCCCTTTTAGA
Source organism: Desulfocapsaceae bacterium (assembly GCA_963675545.2). GTDB lineage: Bacteria > Desulfobacterota > Desulfobulbia > Desulfobulbales > Desulfocapsaceae > MADRE3. Next base: position 2,231,742 of record CAXXRX010000002.1, on the reverse strand, counting down.
GTAGCTAGGGCAAGAGAATAGTAGAGTACCTGGAGGAAGAACGTTGAAAGGTAAAATGGATGCTCCAATAGAAAAATGTTTACTAGAAAGAGAGAGATCAAAAAAAAGGGGCCCATCCAGCGCATCAGCTTATGAGAGATTAACTCAAAAGAAAACATACCGAATCTAAAAGGATTCATAAGGTGTTTTTTGTGTTCGAGGGTGGTGATGCCACGTATTAAAGTTCGCACTTTACGCCCTTTCTCATCATATACACTTTTCAAACTTTTCATTGTACCTTGTGCCTGCGGCTCCGTAACTGCACGGTATCCTTTTTCCACAGTGTTTAACACTGACAGAAAATCCGGTGCCAAACCTTCCATAAAGTTGAAGCACAATTCTTTTCGCTGGGCATAGAATGATCCGCTTGCCCCTACAATCGAATGCAAGTTTGATTCCAGATTCCGAAGATAAAGCTCGAATCTGCCATAAAGTCCTTCACTGCTTCTACCTTCAATATGATCTTCTCCGGAAACACACCCAATTGCAGGGTCATTGAATTTCTCAGCTATATTTTTTATTGCATCCGGCGCAAGCATGATAGATGCATCCGAAAAAACGATTATTTCATTTTGAGCATTTTGAATGCCAAGATTAAGGGCGGCAGCTTTGCCGCTTCGTTCCGGCAGTTCATAAAACTGAATTTGTCCTCTATATTTTTCAGCAATTTCCCTGGTATTGTCAGTTGAACCGTCTGATACAATAATGATCTCAATTTTTTCTTTTGGATAGTCTAACTGGATTGTATTCGTAATTTTTTTGTCCAAAATTTTTCCTTCGTTATATGCGGGCAGGATGACAGATAGGCTCGGTTCATAGGGAGTTGATCGCGGTTTTGTTTTTTTGTTTGCAGGAAATATTTTGACAAGAAGGTACAGAGCAATTGGATATCCCAAATACGCATAAAAAATGCACGCTAAAGATACCCAGTATAGAGAGACCAATATCGTCATAATATTATTTTTTACCTATTTCGTTAAGTTTCAATAGTATTGAATCAGAGAAGCTCAAAAATTTCAACTTACGGAAACAAATAGATGAAAGATGTTTAATGGTACTCAGGTAATGTGCATTTTTAGAAATTTATCGTTAGTAATCAACCGCTTCAGGGCGGTTGTTAAGCCAGTTATATTTTGCCCCACAATTGTCGGTAACGTAAAATCTATAATGGGAAATTAACCAGGTTCGCTGGCCCCCATCATATTCATTAAGATTCGTTGAATGATTTTAAAGAAAATACCATGCAGGGGTATCGACCAGATCGTGAATGTTGTCGGATAATCTGTTTCCTGGAAACCTGATCCTCACTTCCGCCTCAGCCATTGGGAAAGTTCATACAACCAAGGCCTTAAATCGCCTTTAGAAAGCACCTCGTAATACATCTTCTTTTCCCAAAACTTGAAAAATTCCAATAAATATCGTTTCTTGCCTCTATGATTGGGAGGTAGTTTTAAACCTGTTTTATTTTTAAACAGGATCATCAGCAAACTGTCAATATCCCCAAGCAACCACCGGGTTTTTGTCCCGATTTTATATTCTAAAACAGGCTCAGCATTCTTATTGGTAGTGGTGTTGATCAGAAGCGCCGGGAAATCGACCCCAGCATCAATAGCCAGCTGCAGAGAACCCCAGAACCTTCCATTGATTTCCATTAATTTAGGTAGGTTGTCGCGGAGATCGACCTTGAATTCGACCATGGCCACACCATGCCAGTTTAAGTGATTTAGAAGACGCATGGAGAATTCTTTCGCCTCGGGAGATACAGAAATACTCTCCCGAAGGACACTCACTCCGCCGGAAGGAGGTTTTTCGCGAATTCTGCGATGGCTGAAAAAAGCAATTGGTTTACCGTGATCGTAACAGACAAAAATGCCGACTCCAGGGCCAATAATCCGCTCTTGGATTATCAGCGGATAAGCAAGTGGGTGCTCACCTTTGATTATCTTCTCCAGTTCGTTACTGTTTTCAGCATATTTAACAGCAGTGGATAACCAGCCTTGGTCTGTTCGTATTCGTGATCTGGAAGGTTTGATTACAACCGGATAAATAAGGTTGGGAGGCAGGCTAAAATTCGGTATATAATCTTCCAGCCAGTATGATTCAGGCACCGGTACGTCCAGTTGTTTTGCCAGGTGGAAGAGCTTGCCCTTGTCAGCTGCTAGTTTGACAGCATCCGGTTCGGCAAAAGGGACTTTACAGTATTGTTCCAGGATTTGTTTGTTTTCACATATAGGTATTGTCGTCACATCTGATACGGGCAAAACAACGTCAATTTCCTTGCTGCGAATCTCACCGGTCAATTTTTCAATAAATCTATCAGGTTCTTCAGTGGGGTTGGGATAAGTGATGCGGTCATGACAGTATTTTGAAGATGAAGCAAGGCAAGGATGCTTGTCTTCACCAACTACGATCATATGGCCTTTTCTTCCTAAAGATCTTGTTATGGCGAGTGCAGCCCTGTTATTGCCGTCGGTTACCAGTATCTTCATATATTCACTTCCGTATCAGGCGATTTAAAATAAGCCCAAAACTCTTGCCATAAAAAGTGGTATTGTGTCTGTTACTTCATTGTGAATGTTGATCCTTGGCAATGCATAGTGATTACTGACATTGCTAATACTACCAGTAGTGGTGGAGAATGCGGCAAGATATTCGTTTTTCGCAACCAACTGGGCTATCTCTTCGGAATAATTGCCATTAGGATAACAAAAGCTCTTCGGAGATATGCCGATGCAATCGGCGATGTATTTTCGTGATGCTGCAATCTCTCTATCTACATCATCGAGAGGTATTTGGGTCAAGATATGATGATGTACAGAATGGGATCCAAATGACATACCATTTTGTGCCATTTCTCTGGCCTGCTCCCAGTTAAAGAAAACATCCATATCATTGGGGATTGCCGAAGCATCGCCATTTTCGTTGAGAAAGTAAGCCATGATTTCACGGATGTCAGGTGAGGATCTCTCTTTCATTTGCGTAATAAATTTTCTGATTGTCCTCTTGGCTTCAGAGGGAGGGATGTCAATAATCTCTTCCAATTCATATCGACTCAAAACAGATCGAGCTTGATCATCTTCCTGCAGATATATACTGAATAGCCTGGCTGCAAGCTTTTCCTGCCAGAACTTTTTTCCTGTTCCGATATAGTCTGTTGTAAGGAAGATAGTTGCCGGCAGGTTCAGTTTTGACAAAATTGGATATGCATGAGTGTAATTATCCATCCAGCCGTCATCAAACGTGATAAGACAGGAATTATTCTTAAACGGAGTCCCTTGGGTAATATGTGAGATGAATTCTTCTTCAGAAATCACATGAAACATTTTTTTCAGATAGGCCATCTGCTTGGCAAAGGTATCTTTGCAAACAATAATACCGGGATGGGAAAAAGAGCTTTGCTTTTCCTGTTCTGTCAGAACTCTGTGGTACATCAAAACAACGGCGCTGTTTTTAAGTTTTACTGACTTGATGAGGAACAAAACGCCGGAGTAATAAAGTATTCCGGCCAAGATAAACTTTATGCCGTACTTAGTTTTATTTTTTAAGTTCATATTCAGAGGTGTTTTCAATCTTTCCCAAGGCTACTTTTGCCTTCAGTCCAAAACGGTCATCCGGATTGATCTGGACCTGTTGTTTAAAATGCAACATGGCGTTGTCAAGCTCCCCTAAAGAATAGTACGCACTTCCCAGATGCAGATTAATACTATAGATATCCGGGTTCATCTCATATGCCTTGACGAGTATGATTAAAGCATCTTGCACTCTTCCATTATCAAGGAGAGCTCGGCCCAAGGTATCAAGGTAATTAGGGTTGTCATTTCTCAGGGATACTGCCTTCTGGGCAAATTTAAGAGCTTTGCTTGGATCTCCGTCCAGGAACTCCAGGTCTAGCCAAGCGATTGAATTATAGAGAGCTGCGTTTTTATTTCCGGCTTCCAGCGCGAGGACGTATTGCTTCCTGGCTTGCCTGAATTTTGATTCTTTCTCTAACCTCATACCAATCTTAAAATGTTTCTCTTTCGTGAACGACTCATACGTTATGTATGTAATAGATAATAATAGAGAGAGTATAGATAGAATCCATATCGCTGGTTTTAATCTGTGATAGGATATTACAGTAATTCCTGCAATGCTTCCAAACGTGTTGGATGCCAGGTCAGCTAGCTCAAAAGACCTACCTGCAATGTAGGTTTGATGTGTTTCATCGATAATGGAAAAAAATATTGAACATGAGAAGGCTGCAGCTAACCTAATGCTATGAGAATACTCTTTCCCTATTTTGGTCATTACAAAGTACATGCCTAAGACAAGAAAAAAATGCTCAAAAAAATGAACAAGTTTGTCCAGTCCGGGGAAGTGTAGCAAAATATCATTTATCGAATCAACTTGCATGTCAGGTAAAACCAACAATGCTAGCAGCACCAATAAAAAAAATAGTCCTCCTATTATCATTGAAAATAATTTCTTTATACTCTGGTCCTTTTGCATATCACCGTTAATCTCTTTGTAATACCAATATCTTATTGAATTCTAATGCATGTGCACTTCAGGGATTCATCGCTAACAACTCCTGAAATTTTTTATGAAAAACTCTAAACGATTCAAGAATAAAAGCTTGAATTCCTCTTGCTGAATAAGGGAAAAAGACAAGGGCGGAAAAAGAATGAGTTTTTATAGGCCAGACTGACTGCCATTGTTCCTGAGATCCAAGGAACTCATAAGACTTAAGATTTGACTCAAAAGCATAACGAATCGTTTCGTTTGTAATTTGGATGCCGGGGGAACAATTGGCCCAGTGCTCATCATACCCCAGTTTAAGAACCCAGAAACAGTCTGCATCATTGAGGCCAATAAGCATTCCGACTGGTTTTTCTGCAATATAATAAAAGCAGAGACAGAGAATATTTTTTTTACATGCTGATTCCAAAAAAAGGCGAAAGAATTTTTCAAGCTTCCTGTTTTTAATCATTGCGGAGCCCTTGCGCCCCTTCCATCCGGCGGCCTCGACCAGGAAGGCATTGTCAAGGTGTCTGATGAGTTCCGCCAAATTTGGAGCAAAAATTTTCACATGCACTTTTCCATGTTTTTCGGCCCTTCTTCTTTTTCTGCGTAAATCATATTTTCTTTGTGAGGATAATGATGAGAAGTAGCTTTTCCAAGATGAATTTACAGAAATATAACTGGAATTTGCTGTTTCTTTCTCAGTAAACAATCCCTTTAAAGTGGCTACAGTTCGAAATTCCTCTATAATTGGCGAGAAAGTGTCTATTCTCTGCAGCAAAACTGGTAATTTTAGATCAATTACTCCTACAAGAAGTTTGTTTAATGAATCATTGTTGTCGTATAAGAGGCCACAAGGTTCATAGAGAAGAGAAACACCAATTAATTCCAGCCATTTGATTGATTTCCGTTTAACTATCACCAGAGGGGCAATTGCCTTAACACAGTTGTCTGACCTGAGAATCACAACACGTATATTTTTTTCAGAATAAAAAGCCTCCATGCATGAAAAAAACCATTCGAAGCTTAAGAGAGGTGTCTTATGCTCATTTGCCAATTTATTCCACTCAAAGCGCAGGGTGCTAATTTTTTCTTTATTGCTTAAAACTTCTATCATTAATGATATTATGTTAAAGTCATAAATAAAATATTACTATTTGTTACTGTATATAATGTACCTTTGGTTACATTTAACTTGTTTTAAAAAATTATATATTTCGATAGTTTCACTATGAACTGGATTTACATAAATTAAAATAATTTTTTTCCCTGTTGTTTCGTGGTGTTTTTTTAAATTATTTAAAATATTTTTCATAAAAAATGCATCAAATGGATTATATAAGAATAGTAAAACATTATCATTTGGAATATCATATTGATCTATATTCTTACATATTAATATAATTTTTTTAGATATTTTCGATTTATTTGAATGAATTTCTATATTTTTTATTGCTATCTTATGGAGGATTTTTGAAATTTCAACTCCTATGATTTGTTTAAAAGGAAACTTTGATGCCAGTATTAAGACTCTTCCCTTGCCAGATCCAACATCAATCATAGTATATTCTTTATAATCTACAGAAATATTGGCAAAGATCTCTTCAAAGAGCCATACCCTTGTGGGTTCATAGTGGACGCAATGTTTAGAAATTTCTTTTTCTACATCAAGGTCATCAACTATTACATTGCTACTAGTATCGACAGAATTCTCAATATCGAACGCCTTCTCCTTTTTTTGTCTCCGCCTTACCTCAGGATGGATTTTTATAAGCCATTGGGCCAAGTTTTTCTGCGCTAGTTTTATTGAACCGATCAGACCTAAGGCACCTATCTTATGTAGTATTTGACTGATCATCTATAAAAAGCGTATTTACTTGCGCCTGTATTTAAATATTATTTGGAAAAGATACGGTCTTTTCTATTCCTCACGTTGATCAAAGAAGTGGCAAGGCTTGGGCAAAAAGTCAAACATTTAAGAAAATATAAAATTAGATTTTTTCTCTTTGACAGCTTAAGTTGTTCCCATTTTTCCAAAGCCTTACGTGCCTGCTTTATGTCTGATAAAAGAATATTTTGTTTTGCAAGCGTTAAGAGGAGAGCCCCCTCTACCTCACTCACCTCTTGCGAGAATTTTTGAAGAAATTTTTGATCGGATTTCCAAATTCGATCAATGGAGGCCAGACGGTACTCTGCTCTTTCTTTTTGACTCATACTTGTTTGCAACCGTACCTCATCTTTGTGCCCTCTATTTATTGCTGTTTCAATATCCATAAAACCACAGTCGTGAGAACGAGAAAGAAGGGCGAAAAAGTCCCAATCTGCACAAAGGCGTTCTCCCTCTGTATGTCTTATTTCCGGGGTGATAAATTTTTTGCGAACAATGGCACAACTTGGCAGCACGAGAACAGTATGTAATAATTGATAATATATGTTACCAATGTGAATATCAAAATCCTGGCCCCTTTCGTTTTTATTCTGAAGGAGTTCGGAAAAAGATATTTTGTTGTTAAAAATGTTCTCAATGAATAATTGGCCATGAAGCCACGAGCGAAAACCCGAGTGTTTTTTTTCTCCAGAATCTTTTAGTATTGAAAACTCAGAGAACAAAAAGGCCAGCTTTGGCAATCTTTCCATGATTGTCACTTGCAATTCCAGCTTGTCCTTGTGCCAGAGATCGTCTGAATCTAAAAAAGCAATGTAATCTCCTGTGGCAGCATTAACACCATGGTTCCTGGCCGCTCCAAAGCCACGGTTTTCCTGCTGTAAACAGATAACTTTGTTTCCATATTTTGAACTCAATAATTCTGCCGTTCCATCGGTCGAGCCATCATCGACTACAATAATTTCATAATCGGAAAAGGTCTGCTCAAGAACTGAATCCACAGCGAAACAGATAAAATGCTTTCTGTTATATGTAGGAATAACGACACTAACTTTCATTGTTTAACCAAATTGCAGCATGTAAGTTAAATGTTCAGCAGCTTATTAACTCTTTTTATCATCGGTTTGAATTTTTTGTGTATGCAATCACTGCTGTCCGGTTAAGAAAATAAGATAAGGCCTGAAGAGCTTCTTTTGTGTATATTGTTGTTACCGCTAACAACCCAATACAAAAGGAGATTCAGGCCATGGCTCATAGTAACACGGTATACGCACAATTGCTCAAACTTATCGATAGACATGATTTCCAATCCCTCCATGAGGGAGTTTACCGACCCCAGCGGAAATACCGCTCATTGAGCCAGTGGGGCCAGTTTACTACCATGCTGTTTGCCCAAATTACCGGCAGAGTAAGCCTTCGCGACATATGTGACACTTTGCAAACACAAGTCGGGAGGCTTTATCACCTTGGCATACACCACGTCAAAAAATCAACCCTGGCTGACGCGAACAATAACCGACCTGCAGAGTTCTACCAGGCGTTCTTCGAAAAGACCTACCAACGGTGTTCAACCATCGCTCCCGGTAAAAAAAAGTTCAGGTTCAAAAACAAGCTCTACTCTCTGGACGCTTCTACCATTGATCTCTGCCTCTCAGTTTTTCCCTGGGCCAAATTCCGCTCCACAAAAGGCGGGGTGAAACTTCACACCTTATTGGATCATGACGGCTATATTCCGAGATTTGCACGTATCACTGATGCAAAGACCTCAGATCTCGCCTTTGCCAGAACACTCGCCCTGCCAGCCGGCTCCATTGTCGCTGCGGACCGGGCGTATATCGATTTTGCCTGGCTCTACAAACTCAATCAGAGGAAGTGTTTTCTGGTTACCCGCCTTAAAAGCAACATCAAATACAAGGTCATAGAACGACGACCGGTCCTCAAATCAAAAGGCCTCACCTCCGATCAAACCATTATCCTTACTGGTACAAAAGCTAACCAATGCCCCATTCCTCTGCGGCGAATAGGTTACAAAGACCCGGAAACCGGAAAACAGTATGTATTCCTTACTAACAACTTTCACCTGGCTGCCAAAACCATTGCCGATATCTATAAAAGCCGCTGGGAGGTGGAGCTGTTTTTCAAGTGGCTCAAGCAGAACCTAAAAATCAAGACCTTCCTTGGGACCAGTAAAAACGCCGTAATGACACAAATATGGATTGCCCTGATTACTATGCTTCTCCTCTGCTATATGAAATTTTTAGCAAAACTTGGAAAAACCATTACACAGATACAACGATTATTGCAGTTAAACCTGTTTAAACGGCAGAACTTATGGAAAGTACTCGAACCTCCATTGATGAAACATAAAACAGAGAATCATCAAAAATTATTGTTTGATTTCATATGATTATAACCGGACAGCAGTGGTATGCAATATTTTTTTAGCCATTCCAATGGACTTTTTCTTAAATATTTCGAAAAAATAATCCGTTTTGTTTTTAAATATCTGTATATTGTAATTGTTTCGCACAGTATTGGTATACTCCCTCTTGAAGGTTTCATCGCCAAGGGTGAAATCAAACTCAATTTTATTGTTTTCTACACAATACTCTATCAAATACTTGAGCAGTATCCTCCCTGGAGATCTCGTGCGAAAATCAATATTAAAGGATGGTTTGTACCAGATGACTCTGGAATTATGATCCATTCCGTAATGAAACGCTATGGGGTGCTCGTTAAACTGCAGGCAAGAGAAGAACAGCCAGCCGCTTTGCCAGGCTTCCTGCAATAACTCACGATAAAACTCCTTGTACCTGTTGTCGCAGAATAGACTTGATTTGTTGACAAAATCCCATCGCCGGATATGTTGCTCGAAAAAGAGGTCCAGAGATGCTTCTGCTTCATCCAATGAGTCAAAAATTTTAAAATCCAGTCCCCCGTTTTTATCGAAATAATTCAAGTGCCTTCTGAGTGTTCTCGAAGAGCCTATTATTTCTGTATCCTTCAAGTTTCTGGTTATAAGCACCGGGCAGTGTACAGCTTCTTCAACGAATAACAAATTGTTCTTAAAGCAAAATGATTTCAACAATGAGGTAGTATCGGAACATTCGGGTATATTTCGTAAGAATATAGAGTCCCATTGATTTTTATTTTGCAGCAGGTATTCCAGGATAAATTTCAGCAAAGACTCTTTGTCGCCCTTGCCAACGATGAAATCGCAGTAATCAGCATTTACATCACTGATAAAAGTAAGATTTTTTTTTTGCTTGTTATTTTTAATCATCAAGGGAGCTAAGGCGGTCAAATTTTCGCCTTCATAAAACAAAAGGAGAAACATTTGATGTTGTTTGCCAAAAATTTTCCACCAGCTTTTGAACCATTCAAAAGTCTGAAACGGAGTGTTTGTCTGGCTTTGTGATACCAGCTCATTCCATTCTTTCCCTTTGATAGGCAAATGATTTATATCTCTGATTACTTGAACTCTCATGGATCTCTACTCATAACACCAGGGAAATAATTTTCTCAAGTTTCTGGGTTGACAGGAAATAGTATAAAAATCATGGCAACTATTTAAAATAACAACTTATTTAACGTGAAAAGCCTTTCACTTTCTGATATATTGGGAATTGACAAAAACTCAATAATATCAAAGAGGAAAGGCTTAAATGGACAATACCAAACATTATCGAAATCAACAAGAAGCAATACAGGTACAGAATCGGATTTCTTCCTTTATGAAGAGCTTCAAGGTGGGAACCCTGCTGCACCGCAACGGAATCAGGAAACTGCGGGGCGCAACCCCGCTCACCGTATTCTCGGCCATTTTCTCGCTGCCGTTTACGGGAATGACTTTTTCCCAAGGGATTGTCCGCAATCCAGAGCTGGGATTCAAGAAAGATGCGGCCTATGACTTTCTCAGGAATCCCAATCACAACTGGCGCACCTTCATGTTGCGGCTGGTGGCCATTGTGATTCGGTTCTTCACGGTTTTGACGAGTGAAGAACGAGAGCAGGTGCTGATCATTGACGACTCCACGTATGATCGCTCCCGGTCCAAGGTGGTTGAGCTGCTGGCCTGGATTCATGACCACAACCGTGGTTGTAGCCTTAAGGGGCTTAAGCTGCTTACGCTTGGCTGGTCTGACGGCAATAGCTTTCTGCCGCTGGACTTTGTTCTCTGCTCGTCTGCTTCGCGGGACAAGCGGATACAGGGGATCACCAAGCAAGTCGATAAGCGCAGCTGCGGCTACCAGCGGCGCCGTGAGGCGATGATCAAAAGCACTCAGCACCTGGAGACGATGGTCAAAAGAGCCTGCAACTTCGGGATCAGAGGTGACTATATCCTGATGGACAGCTGGTTCTGCTTCCCGGCGATCCTGGTCGCCCTGGGGAAGCATCTGCCGGTTATTTGCATGGCCAAGGATCTGCCAACCATTCTGTATCGCTTTAACGGCAAGCTGATGCGACTGGGCAGCATCTACCGTCACCTGCGAAAGAGACCCGGCAAGGCCAAGATCCTCAGCAGTATCGTGGTGGAGACCAACGCGGGCCAGCTGGTGAAGATCGTGTTTGTCCGCAACCGTAATAAGAAGCGACAGTGGCTGGCGATCGTCTCTACCGATACCGGGCTTGCCGATGAGGAAATAGTGCGCATTTACGGCAAGAGATGGGATATCGAGGTGTTCTTCAAGATGTTGAAACACTACCTGAAACTGGAAAGGGAAACCCAACTGCGGGATTATGACGGCATGATTGCCCACATCACTATTACCATGAGCCGCTACATCTTTCTGTCGTTTGAGCAACGCTGTCATGATGATCCCCGAACCCTTGGCAGTCTATTCTTCGCCTGTAGCGAGGAGATGCGGGATCTGAGCCTGATCGAGGCCTTGCAGCGGATACTTAGCCTGGCCATGAAGAAAATCCGTTCAGCAGGCGTGGTGACTGAAGATGCAATACTCGCTCTCGTTGATGCTATCATGGACAGTGCTCTTGAGCTGCTACAAATAGGTCAAAGGGTAATTCAGAATAAAAACAGTATTACAGCCAGTTAAAACAAGTCCGAAACTTGAGTAATTTTTATTTGATCCTGTTTATTTACCAGAGGATTGCTAAGCAGTGTGAGGATTTGATCGGCCACGACTTTTCGCCTGGTGACAGCGTTTGTTTCTGCCGGCAATTTACATTCCAATTTAGCCTTAATTTCTAAATACCTTCTATAGTTCTAACTATATTATCCATATCTTGATTAGTGACGTAGGGATGTGTCGGCAAGGTAATGATCCTTGCTGCCACTGCACGTCCACCCGGAAATTGAGACCTATCATCAGCAAATATAGACGATAGTTGTGCTATATCCGGTACCGCGTTTGGGTAAGAGCCCGATGCCCCTAATCCCAGAGAATCAAGTTCTTTGAGTATTCGATTCTTTATTTCGATGTTCTTTGCAAGCAATGGAAATCTCAGATAGATTGGCGATGATTCTTTCTGCTCCTCTATGAAGTCAACATGTGGATAATCTATTAACTTTCTTCTATAGTAGTTTGCATTTTCAATCCTGATTTCTTTGTCTTCCTCAATACGACTGAAGAGTCTGAGAGCGATTCCACTCAACAAGCCGTTATATTTCTCAATCGGATATTCTGTTGTATATATTGTCCCACCGAGATTAAGAAAAGGCAACTTTGCAGGCAACCAATATCGACGAGGATCAAGAAAAAATGAATAGGCACACAATTTCAATACTTCCTTCATTGACCAGAGCATAGAAGGATTTTGAAGATTTTGAATACTTTTTTTGAGACGGATTGAGAGTTTCGGGTGGTTTGTAACAATAATGCCCCCATTCATCGAAGTTATTACTTTTCCCTTGTCGAGGCTTAATAATCCCGCGTCACCAAATGTGCCTGACAATTGTCCATCAACGGACGCTCCCAGAGATTGAGCGGCATCATCAACCAGATAAACTCTATTCCTTACTGCAATTTCTGACAATTGTTTCATCCTGTTTGGCAACCCATACAAATTGGAAGAAACAATGCAGAGTACATCTGAGAAATCTATGTTTTCGAGTTGTTCATAGTTATAATCAAGCGTCTTAGGTGTAATATCACATACTCGTACTCTTAAACCAGCCTTGATGATTGACGCCGGAACCGAATAGCATGTATAAGACGGGATAATGACAACGTCTCTATCAGAATCGGCCTCGTCTTTTAAGGTTTTTAACAGAACAACCATTGCAGCTCTGCCTGTAGAAAACAGAGAGGAGTGCTTCATGCCTAAATGTTTTCTTAATGAGCGGCTGAACAGCTCCTCCGCCCTCTTTGGTGATAAAACCGTTTTACTCCAGAAAAGCAGATCTTTTAAACGGATTGGGGTTCCAGCAGGAGAAAGATGGCGCATATTGTTCTAAATATAGATTATAGCTCTTATGGTATACTTTTGGCCAGATGAGGGCCAATGAAAGTAGTAAGTGTGAGGGGTAATTTTTTCCAGATATTCATAGCAATACTGTACTTTGGGTTTTGAACATTGAGCTGTGGTATGGTTTTCACTTTTCCAAGCTGATACTGCCAGAAGAGTTGCTTCTGCTGTGCATTCCATTTCTTTTTGAAGAACTCCCCACCAGAGTCAACACTTGACCTGCCAAAATGAAATGTTTCCATATTGTTCTCGCAGGCATGCTTGATCATCTCCCAATACAATACAGTGTTCGGTTGCAACCTTTTAAATTGTGGAATGATGCCTAGCCACATACCTTCAACGATGCCATTGTAATAACCGTTAAACGCTGACGCTATTGGTTTGCCTTGATGCATAACGACAAAGACTTTTGTCATATACGGAAAAGCATCCAGGATGCTTTCAAAATAGCACTTCTGATAAATGGGTACTCCGAGACTTCTCCAACTGTTGATAATGGTGGCATAAAACATATCGAGCAATTCTTTGCCGCCAGATATAACTTCTAGTTCATTTTTACATGCACGTCTGATCTCGGTTCGCTGTTTGCTTTTAAAGCTTTTCCAGATATCTTCTACGTCAGGGCTCAAATCAAGCGTCATGCTTACTTTATGCTCTGACGTCGGCAGGTTTGTTCCAATCCTCTGTGAACTCCGGAGCTCAAGGTAATCAGCACCTGCTTTTCGTACAATATTCTCTGCCTCACTTAATAGGTGCTCTTCTGCCTCCGCATTCAGGGCACACAAGCCACCGTAATTAACGAATGGCATGGAACAAAGAATTTTACCGAATAAAAAACTATTTATATAGACAAGCGGGAGTACTCCAGAGATATTGCCGTTATTTTTAGCGGCAAGATAATAGCACTTGTGCCCAAAACATTTCTCGTTTATCTGCTTCCACGAGAACAAGTGGTAAAATGATGAGTTTTCCTGGTTAATTAAAAAATCATCCCACTCAATTGCGTCTATTTCTGAACAATAATGTATTATCACAAGACAACCATTTAATTATGCTAGATTGATATTCCGATATTCAATAGAATTAAATGGCTTATGCTCATGTACTCCCAACTTGTGGTATTGCATAGCATAATGTAAGAATTGATGATCTTTCACTGCCTGGCGAACCCACTCTTCAACATCCTTTCCCCGAACAGCAATTTCATCTGTAATATGTTGAAGCAGGACGGAGTCGATGGCAACAGGATCGGTACTGAAGAAAAGAGAGTTGGGGGTGCCTCCCGGAAAGGTTTTCCAGGGTCTGGGGCTCCAGACATTATTGTGCCAGTTACCAAAAACAGCTTCACAAATATTAATACGTACTTTCTGCTTAATGCTTCTGGTATTACAGAGATCAGCAATATAACTTTTGCTCCCCAAGCCATCGTGGAGATATTTGGGGAACGGGGGAGGTATGGCGCCAAAGTGATTTTTCATGGCCCCGGTTACGCCGCACCCATGGTTTTTGAACAAGAAAAAATTAATGATGTGATCTGCCTCTGTATATGCTCTTGCAATATGGAATGTGCCTGTTTCCGGTAAATGCGGCTTATTTTTCGGGCGTATTGGCTGATCGTGAGAAAATTCTACAGACTCACGTATGTCCCAAAGATTTTCTGACTGAGAATCCACCCAATTGATCTTCTTGTAACGGCACCTCTCTTTAATTATCTCTGGATGTATCCAGCGACTGGGATCTGCAACGGTAATATTCTCTTCCGGAACGTTTAGTGAGGTGAACAAGCTTGCCAGCAGAGCATTGATTGCCGGTGCTGACTGATCCATTCGATTTGTTGTTATCTTATCGTTATAGCTTGCATTATTTAAATTAACTTTTACGGTAATTTTATGTTTTTTCTGGTAATTGGGGAGAATTTTCTTCCAGGCAGCGCGAGTTGATTTCTCTTCTGCCAGTTCCATGACTCCTCTGGAAATCATCCCAAGGAGAATATCCTCATTGATTGCGTCAAAATACCGATCCTTCCGAAACTTATTGCTTTTGAACTCTTCAATTGTTTTTGGCTCAACAGTATGATCCCATGGAGCGCTTTGCGCGTAATCCCAATTTCTGCTCGCGTCCGTAGAGGAAACCCTGAGAACAAGAGGTCCTGTGTGGTCTTTTCCAGCATTTGCTGTGAATGAAGGGCTTATTTGAGTTCCGGCAAGAAAGACTGCCGTTTTGCCCATAAACCTTCTGCGATTATATTTTTCCATTGCATTTTTAATCGATAATATCAGCCAGGAAGTCTAATAGTTTCAGAGCGATGTAGGCACTTCCCTGTTTATTCAGATGACGACCGTCGCTGGCATATTCAGGCACAAGGGAGAAGTAATTCTCACCCCTCATCGCAAATTGCATAGAACTACCATCGGGTCTCGTTGATTCGTATTGGGCAAGATCAAATAGTGGCTCTAAACCTGTGTATGCGTTTCTCATCAGTTTATTGTAGGCGTTCCTTTGAATATTGTCATCATACCCGCCTATCTTTCTGCCAATAAGTTTCTTAATCCAGGCGCGGGGTCCTGACTGAACAACTACCAACGGAACCGTGACGTGTACGAATTTGGTCTTCGGGTGTTTCTTCTTTAATCTATCCAGATTCGCGCGGTGAGAGGCGAATGTAGTATTGATATCAGAATGCTCATCAATATCCACATAACACAGTTTATAAAAGGCAATATCAATGTTGCCCTGATCACAGTTGTCGATAAAGGTTGCAAATCCTTTATTCTTGGATTCCGGATCGCAGTTTTTGCCAACCCTGAAATGGTAGAAACCGGGGTCTTTGACAGAGGCTGCATCAGAAATCTCTGAAATATGGAGCAGAGGCTCATCATGCTTTTTTACTTTGTCATGAAGAGCGTCAATTATATTTAGCCCTATGGATTGGTGACCGAATAAAATTGTGTTCCGCCGGAGCGATGACAGATTCTTAGATTTAATATCATATACTTGATTCATTGACTGTTTCTGAAATTAATAGTAGGCAAGCTTTGCATTTATGATGAAAAAGTACTCTCTATAAATGGAAATAATGATTCTATTAAATCAACCATTATAACATAAGCTTTGTTTTCATCGACTCCTGATTCAAGGGGGACTGAAAATCCAATAAGAGCTGCATTTGCCCGTCTGAAAACAAGTGAATCGATAACACTGATTATTTTGGCGGCAACGTTGCTCTCGGTAAGTCTGCCGTTAATATTGTACCAGTAAATTACCAGGTATCTTTTATTTTCCTTTTTTAAAATTGCTTTGTTGACGTCAATTGATTGTTTGCTGTCAAGAGTGATGCGAATTTTTTGACTGTTATCATATAAGGATTGTAAATTGGAATGAACCACCTCGCGCCCCTGTTCCTGGCGTTCAAAGTATCCGATGTATACGTTGACGTTTTCATTATCCCTGTTCAAATAAGTTCTTTCAAGATAGAGATCTGGATCAAGATTAAAAATAGTTTCACCAGTCCCCTCTCTTATGCTTTGCCAGGTTCCTATTTTTTCAGGGATGAGAGAATATTCTTCTTGCTTGAGTTTTACTGGCGCTATCGACGATGGATTGACTATTTGTGACGCCCCAACCAAAATTGAAATAGCCATTCCCCAGGCCAGCCACATTCTTTTCTCTACTTTTTTATCTAATCCGCCCTGGATTATTTTTGATCTCTTTTCTTCGATAGAATCCTGCTGGTTCCCAGAAATTTTAGCAATGATCCAGGCAATCATAAAAAGGGTGAAAAAACCAAAAACCGACACAAACAACCCTTGGAGAATATGTCCCGGGCCATGCAGTCCTTCGCCTCCATTGTAGACCCACAAAGCTATGAGAACAATTCTCAGCCAATTGACAGAGACACCGATCAGAAAAGCAAAAAACATCAGGAGAATACGGGACCCGGAGCCTTTCAGAAATATAAACATGAGGGGAATAACAAGAGCAACGATCGAAACCATGTATTGGATACCGCTGCATGCTCGGGCTACTTCGAGTGTCAACGTCGGTAATTCTATATATTTTCCACTGAGCAGTACAGGAATATCAAAAACTTGGAGAATAGCGACGGCCATCTTCGCCGATAGAAGTTGAAACGGCAGTTGAACTTTTCTGAACAATCCGTCTAATACAGGCAGCATCAGCACCAGATATAATAGAGGAACTGCCCAGACTCTCATGAAGCGGGAGCCCAGCAAAAGTATTACTATACCGCAGATTGCCACAAGCATTGAGACTTGCTGGACAACATTTATCATGCTTGCCTCACCGAGTACCAGTAATGAACCGGAAACCAACAAGACAGCTGTACCGATAAAAAGGTTCGGCTTGATATCACTCAGTGATAATCTATTGCGATAAACCCATATGATATAAAGACTTACTATTGGTACGAGAAATCCATGAGAGTACGCTGGAACATTGAGCCAAGCATTGATGAGGCTCAGAAATACATTCCAGTATACAAATATAAAAACCGCACAGAGACAACACCCTGCCAGCGCAATGAAAATAGTTCTATGAGGGTTATTTCGTTCCACAATGTTCTAGATTACGATAACTTCGGAGCATTCAGAGACTTCAATGCACGAGAGATAAGGTGGCTGCACTGCTCGAGTTGAGCAATAATAGCCATTGTATCTTTCTGCCCTCTACCATAAGGATCTTCAATTTCTACTGATCCTTGTTGGGTCAATCCTCCGACCCATATGGTTTTCTGCAGAGCCTTTCTATCAAGCTCACTCAACATATCCCAGTTTTTTCTGTCCATGATCACGATGACATCTGCCCAATTCAGATCCTTTCCTGAAACAAGAGATGAGCGATGCCCGGATAAATCGTACCCTCTGCCTGCAAGAAGTGATACATAACTATCCTCACAAGGTCGGCCAACGTTGTTGTGGAACCCCGAGGACTTAATTCTAAGCAAGTTCAAAGAATCATTTTTTTTAAGGAGATAAGCCAGCAGTGGGCTGCGGTAAATATTCCCATAACAGAGTACAAGGATGTTGTTTCCGCGTCGTTTTTCTATGGTTCTCAGACTGTGCTTTCTTGCATTCACAAGCACTGTGAGATGTCTTAATCTTCTCTTTACTGCATTGATTAGCCGCTTAACTATCATCTGTAAAACTCATGGTGTGTCTCTTTAAGGGTCCGGAGAGCATGATATCTAAGAGGCTATCGGTTTCCATTTCACAATAATCAGCGGCCGTTGATCGGACCAAATTGAAAATCACTCAACAACTGTGTTAAGCGCAATTCGGTCTTGTTCAAATTATGATAGTGCCTGAAACGGGATTTCCACCCAGCATTTTGAATACGGGGCTGATCGGGATTGAGTTCCCAGGGATGTATGTAGAAAATAAACGGGCATTTCTCTTTTTTATTTATTGACCGAAATGCATACCTGGTAAACCAGTATGGAAAAATCCTGAAATAACCGCCGCCGGCAACCGGCAACCGAAATGAGAGTAGCTGAAACGTGGTGATCGGGTACTCCCATAGCCCCTGCTCTTCAAGAAAGTACTCGTATCGGGGGCTTCCGGGAATCCCATAAATATCATGATGGACAGGAAAAATACTCGAGTCGTATTTGAAACCCAGTTCAGAGAGGATATCCAGGGCCCAGAGAGATTTGCTGGTTACTGAATAACTCGGTGCCCGATACCCTGAAACGGGATAGAAGATAATATCCTCGAGAATCTCCTTTGCTTTCTTTGTGTCATCCCTGAACTGATCTGGGGACAGGTCATATACCTTTCTGTGCCAATAACTGTGGCAGCCAATTTCGTGCCCCTGCTCGTGAATCCTGGTGACAAGATCAGGATATCTTTCTGCTATCCACCCCGTGATGAAAAAAGTTGCTCGTGTTTTACGAGCAGAAAGCAGCTTTAGAATACGATCAGTATTCTGTTCAACTCCGCACTCAAAACGATCCCATGTGTCTGGAGAGATAACGTTTTCAAATGCTGAAACCTGGAAGTAATCTTCTACATCAATCGTCAGATAATTTGTTATCAATGTGCTCTTCCTGAAAAACCTACATGCAGATCTTCATTGATGCCAGGCGAGCGTGAAAGCCAGCGCAAATTACCATCGGAAAAGATCTTTTTCCCAGGATAATGTCAGCAAAAGTCGATTGTCGGTATATGCATCCCTTACAAGCCTGTCAGAATCCTGTCTCGTATATGTGTATTCTATATTTGCGGTGTAAAACTGCCAGAATGTATAGCTGAAACCGATTCCGGCAATATAGTAATCCCGATGATATTCTTCGAGTTCTTCGATGCCCCCATTTTCTATGGCTGACAGAGGGTCATCTGAGGCAATCGCTGCTGCAACCCCGGCAACCGGGTCTTCCCGGTCTTCATAGCGGTAGGAGAGCCTTCCTGTCATCGACAAGTTCATTGAGATATCATAACTCATATTAAAACTGGCATCCCAGAAATCAACTGTCCCCTGTTGATTGGTGCCGTCAAAGTTTTCAACATCATACATTTTTTCCAGAACGAAATGATAGGAGCTCCGTTGCCTGAGGGTGTGAAACTCAGCAATTCCGTTACCGGCCCAGACACCATCCCTGTTTTCGGTCTTCTCGTATGAGGGTCCGACACCCAGAACTGTGTAGGTGCGAGGATTATAATCTCTTCTCCAGCTAAAGCGCATTTGATGAATATCGCTGTCATTTCTTAAATCTTCATCATATTTGGTCCCTATATAATAGTAGGACAGCGACAATGGGTTTTGCAGGTTGGAAGTATTTTCAACAGTCAATAAAAATCGATATTCCTTCAGATCATTTGACAGATCCGCAAAAGTCGGTGGAATACCCGGACCTGGAACGACTGCGCCGATTATCGCTTCTCCAGCTTCAGGTACTGCTGTGTCAAATTCCCCCCTGATAAATCGTAAATCCATATCCGTATTCCATCTTGCATCAAACCTGTGCTCGTTATACAGAATTATTTCATAACGATCATTATCCTCAAGCCCTAGCCTGAGATCATCATATCGCAATATCGAATAATTTAAATCAACACGGGCCAGGCTTGCCTCACGGTACAGATATTCCGAAAACAAATTCAGATCGTTTCTCGAGTAACGAGTTCTGCCAATATCAGAGGTAAGTCCGGTATCAACAAGGGGAGGGTCTGCTCCATCTTCTGCAGCAGTTACGGCACTGCTGTCATAGTAGTCACTGCGTAGAAAGAGATTGCTTGCTCCAATCTGCCACTGCCTGTTGACAAACCGGTCGGCTGCAATCCTGGCATTCGCATTCCAATCAGTATCGTAATCGATGAGATCATACGTTAAATCCGGCGCAAAACGAATCAGGATATTGTCACGAGCAGTAGTGCTTTGCAACTGTATCATCGGGGTTATAAATATCCGCTGATAATCGTCCTCGGCAAGATCTACGAGACTCTCATCGACCTCTGTCGCAGGGTTATCAACCACTGTTTCATAGTTCCTCTCATCAATATCAAGAGAGGCGCCAAGACCGGTGGTTAAAATATTGTTTCGCCCATAAGAATCGCTGGCCAGATGAGAAACACATAAAACCACGGTTACTGATAGCGTTATGACACCCTTTCGAATCATAGTATTATTTCCTCAATTTAATGAACGATAATCGTATCTCCAGACCTAATCGAAATGTTGCGATTCAACTCTTTTCCAGATATGAAATCCTCATAATCGAACCGCAATGAGTTGCCCTTGAATATTTTTTCATCACCAGATTTCAGGTTTTCCCTGACTACGGTTATTTCTCTGTTTGCCCACTCATTGAATCCGCCACTTCTGGCAATGGTCTGAACAATCGATAGCGGGTAGTCGATATAGAAAATACCCGGTGTCGTCACATTCCCCATTACTGTATAGCGCCTGCTGTTACTCTGTACAAGTGTTGTCGTGACGATCGGATCTTCATAGATTGATGCGTAGAGTTGTTTGAGATAGTCAGCCAACTGCGTAAGTGTCATACCGACTACCTCGACATCTCCAATATGCTGGAGCGAGATTCTGCCATCCAGCATCACTGCTATCCCGTCCTCAACAGGCCTGGCACCAGTCTCACCAGCCGTACCCGTGCCGGCCCTCGTTGTCCCTGCCAGCGAGGATACCGCCATATCACCCTCGCCATAGATGCTGACGCCAAGTATATCCCCATGGCCGATAACGTACTCCTCTTCTTTGCCTGCCGTCAGTGAAGCCTCTCCCAAAACCTCTACTCGAACTGCCTGCTTTTCATCAGGAGAAATTGGTACATCAATGGTAGACTGCGCAGAAAAACATGTTCCGCATAATGAGAATGGCAAAACTGTAACAAGAAAAAACAATAATACCAAATACTTCATACCTTTCTCCTGTGGAATTGAGGCTCATTCCATCTTTTGAAAACCAGTGCTTACACAGATGCCTGGCCGCTTGGTTTGCAGCTAATGTTCGCCTGTTCCTGCAAACACCGAATTTTTCTGCAACAGGTATTCTGGTCAGAAATACCAACCATATCAGGCACTATTTTTATCGTTACGGATAAAATATAGCATATTTTTCGATAGTATAACATTCTTTCTGCAAATTCATTGTACCATTCCCGCACCATCAGGCTAGATTGAGTATAGGAGCCAAGTTAGCCGCGACGCGTTGTTCCGCTGTTAAAAACGTCACCCACGTTGACAGCAGCAAACAGTTGTTTCTCTTCAGCAACAGAAAGGTTTTCAAAGTAAAGGAAAGAGAACATATCCTTCACTTGATTGATAACACCCATATGCAACAAGGCTCCATTATAATGCGACAGACGTAGCCGATCTGCGACAGACATACCGACAATATTGAGTATCCCCGTATTAAATCTGATCTAATGTCTCCTTAAATCAGATCTGCCGAGCCAAAAGGTTGTTCGGCAAAAGGAGACAATAGACGGGGCTGAACAAAGTGGAAACAAAGGTTACGCCCTGAACGTTTACAGAATACTTGAAAATAATTTGTCTGAGCATAACAATCAATTATCACGTTTTCTTCAGTCTTATTGTCCATTCACATTTTCACTCTTTCTCATTTCTTTTTCAAAGTTATTTACAAATTCCCACTGCCGCTCAATTCATCTTGACTGCTTATCCCGTATTTGCATATAATTAACTGAAACGAAACAATCTGTGATATCTGGCATACACTTTGCTAGGGTCAATGTATGAAAAAATTATCAAACACACTCGCCATTTATATCTGTTTCGCTTTTATGTTTGCCGTTTTGCTACCTGGGAAAGCACATGCTGTCATGCAGGTATTCGAAATAGCGGTAGAATTTTCTTTTGACACCGGTTCAGTTAGTGGAAAAGAAGTATCTGGCTACAAATTGTACAGGGAAGGAGTTGATGTCTGTCAGGTTGGTGTTATTCAACCTCAGGTGATGTCCTGCATGATTGCCGGCCCGGGAACGTATGATTTTACCTTAGCCGTTCTTTTTAACGACGATTCCGAGAGCCCACAGTCTGCTCCATTCCAGTTTTCTGTAACCGATGAACAGATTACCATAAAAGGTCTGCAGGCGCTCACGGGACAGCAGCCACCTGATCTTGAAGGCTATGGTGATATAGCGGGCAATTCTACAATTGGACTTGAAGATATTATTCATTCATTGAGACAGATGTCTCATCAATGAAGTGAAAAGAAATTAACAGAGAGGCCGATTAATTATATTCGTCCTGCCCATAATATCCGTAACCTTTTAAGAGTGATCGTTCGAGGATATTGCTTGTCTGAGCATTAAAAACCACTCCCAGAATTTTATCACTCCCCACTGTATCGATAAATTTCTTAACTTGCGGCTTGCTGCTCCCGCCCTGGCGAATCACCAGCAGCACGCCGTCAACCTGACCAGCCAAAACCGTTGTTTCTGATGCAATCGTAACCGGCGGGCTGTCGAAGATCAGAATTCTGTCCTCATATTGCATTGACAAGGCTTCAATCAGATTCTGCATGCGAGTAGAACCGATTAGTTCTGCCGGGTTCACCGGCGGCTTGCCACTGGGCAGTACCGTTAATTTATTAAGTGATGTCTGGACCAGCAATTCGGGTATATCAGCATCCTCTTTCAAATAGTCAACAAGCCCCCGCTGAGCTTTAATGCCAAATAATCCTGCCAGCCTTGGACGGCGAAGATCGCAGTCAACCAGCAGGGAATGCTGATCGACCCCCTGCGCCAGGGTTATACCGAGGTTTGCCGCTATAAAACTTTTGCCCTCTTGTGGCGCAATGGCCACAACCAGAATAGTTCTTGGGGCAGACTTTCCATTTTTTGGATGCAGGATGCGGGTTCGCAGCAACTTAAATATTTCAGGAATGTGGGTATCCTTGTTGACTGCTTTGAACAACCGCTCGTCCCAGGCACCAGTCGACTGCGTTGATTTTGACCTGACTAACGCAGGTTTTAAACGAGAATTGTCGTTTGTACTCTGAGCTTCCGGGGTTTTTGCAGGCGATGGCGACTCCATCTGTAATTCCGGTTCAGGGATTTCCGGGATTTCAATCTCTATTTCGTCAGGATATTCGGCTACTGGAGGCGGCTTTTCTTTCTGCCGAAGGGCAAATGGCTCCTGTTCCTTCTGATGCGGTTGAGTTTCTTCCTCAACACGTTGTAAGTCCTCTTCACCATAGCCTGCCTTATCCAGTGCGTCTGCTAGTTTGCCCATGCTCTATCAATTAAAATGTCTAATTATTATTATGGTAAGTCATCATTGGAGGCCAAGATCAATCCAGCCCCTGTCGATACAGTAGTAGAGGACACCGGCGAGAACTGCCAGGCACCCTATGACCAGAACGGCAACAGCTGATCCCCTTCGCTGTTTTCTCGTTCGTATGGCTTTTTTTTCAATAGCCACCTTGCCGGCAGAGGTGGCCACATCGGGAAGCGTCAGCTTGCTCTCCCGCGGCAGTCTGATTTCTTCAATGCATTTCAGTACCACTTCTCTATCGATCTGGTTCAGTTCCAGATTAAAACCACTTATCAGGGCATGATCACAGATCACATTGACCAGCCTCGGTGTCCCCCTGCTTGCCCGGTGAATCATATCGATTGCATCACTGGTGAACAGTGCCGCGTTGGCGGCGCCCGCCATGTTGAGGCGATACGATATGTATTGTGCAGTATCTTTTCTGGTGAGTTCCGGTAGATGATAATGAAGGCCGATTCGCTGGCGCAACGGTAAAAGGCGCGGGTTTGCCAGCGTCTCCTGGAGCTCCGGCTGGCCGATTAAAAAAATACTGAGTACGTTTCGCTCACCAGCGTGATTGGAGAGAAGCCGCACTTCTTCCATCAGCTCAACAGGAAAAACCTGGGCCTCATCAATGATCAACAGTATCTTTTCTCCCCGCTTCTCACACTGCTCCAGCAGCTTGGAAAATTCCAGGATAAAAGCACTTTTGTTACCTGAGAACCGGATCCTGAGTTTTTTTGCCAGGTAATGAAAGAATTCGTGCTTGTTGAGTTTCGGATTGTTCAGCAGACAGACGCGCACCTTGTCTCTGAGCATCGGCAGCAGGGTGTTGATAATCGTCGTTTTACCCGTGCCGACCCCGCCGGTGAGCATCAGAAAACCCTTGTCGGCAATCACGCCATAACGCAGCGTTGCAATCCCTTCCCGGTGCGCTTCACTGAGATAGATGATATTCCCGTCAGGCGTCAGATCGAAAGGTTTTTTTTCCAGACCGTAGAACTTACGATACATCGTGTCTCAACATTGTCATTATAAAATAATCTGCCCTTGTTGGTAAAAATAGACGAATGCTGCAGCAATCGCCAGGCAGCCCGCAATAAAGAGCAGCCACCCCAGTAATTGTAAAAACCGCTTCTGGATAATTTCTTTTTTCAGCGGAAAATAGGGAACCGAACAGATCACTTCGACGCCAAGGGCACTTTCAATACTCGCCGGGCTCCTGAATGACGTATCCAGCAGGTCAAGGCCAAATGACAAGGCTCCGCCTACACCGCAGCCGGCTGCCAGGGCCAGGGCCATGATCATCAAAAAATCGGGTTTGATCGGTTTAACCGGCACCTGGGCGGAATCTTCGATCCGAAACTGGCTGCCCCTCTGCTTCCGCTCGAGATTCAGGGCTGAATCCGCCTGTAGATTCTGGGAGACGAGAAAATCATAGTGGCGTCTCAACTCACCATGTTCTCTGTTCAGGGCCGACCATTCGGCCTCTCGAATCGGAGCAGCAGCCACCCACTTCTCGTACTTGTTTATCGTTTTTTGCAGTTCCTCTTTTTCCTCGGTCATCGCCTTTATGCTCAAGGCGATATCCTTGAGCTGCAGCTGGAGGTCGAGCAGGTCTTCGTCATGCCTCTGGACCGGTCCGGGCTCCTCACTGCCGTCACCGGAAGAATCGGATGCCCCTTTCTGGGCCAGAGACTGTTCGAGCTGTGTAATTCTTCGGTTGAGCTGTTTTACCGCTGGATGCTTATCGGTATACTTCTGTTTCAATTGTTGTAGTTCAGCACTCAATCGCTGGAGCCGATCCTGATCACTTTCCACAACCTGCGTCGGCTCAGGTCTGTTGCCCTGGGCGAGCACAATACGGAGGCTCTCATTTTCTGCGAGAATAGATCTGCGCGAGGCAATCTGGTCCTGAACGAGCACTCGCGTACGCTCAAGATCCTGTATGGATTCCTGTTGGTCCTGATACATCTGCTGCAAGGCAATCAAACGGCTCGTATTGGTTGCCTGCTGATCCGGCATTTCATTGTAGTTTTCTAACTTATAGTCACGCAGTATTGCTTCCTTGCGGTCAAGCATCTCTTTTGCCATCTGCAGCTCGTCTTCGGTGTAGGCGGATGTCTCCGAGGCCCGTTTCTCACGCTCTTTGAGGTTCTCTTCAATAAACTTTGAGGCAAGCGCATTTGTAGTCCGGGCCACCTGGGCAGGATCGGATCCCGAAAATTCCACCTGGAAGGTATCGCCTTGCCTTTGAGGTGTGATAACAATACGATTTCTCATCATACCGACCACATCTTCCATCGGCATCCGCTGTCTCAGTTCTGCATACAAATCATTCTCGCGAATAATTTGTTCAAGGCTTGTTCTGCTGGTAACAATCTGCGTAAGAGTGCTGACGATTTCCCGGACGCGCAACTCGTCGTCAGGAGACATTCTCGTAGGATTTATCTGCTGTTGTTGGTAACTGAGAAGTGATGAACTGCTGTATATTTTGGGTTGACTCAGATAAAATGCCAGCCCTGCAGCGATGCCCAAAAGAATACAGGTCAGGATGAGTGCTTTTCTGCGAAAAACAATATCCACGTATCGCTTGACCTGTTCGGCCTGGTTTGTTTCCATCTATTTATTCCTGTAATACACTTCGAACATTTTCTAAAATCTTATGATTGGACTATGCACACAACATATTAAAATTGACACTTAAACCAAAATACTCAAAAGAGTACAACAATCTAATAACCTTTCAGATAGCCCACAGCTGGCAACCTTCAGCATGATTGCGCTTTTTCTCTATTATCCTAGAAGAATAGGGTAATCTAATCGTTATTACAAGTTCGGTATCATTTTTACTGAGATTTTTTTTAGTTTGGACACACAGAAGTTAGCACTATTTCCAGATATTTTCTATTTTTTCAGACATACATGGTAAAATACCCGTGGACCAAACAAATGAACATTGAATCATACTAATTAATTGAATTTTAATTATAAAATAAAGCTCTTACAATAAAAACAAATTGTATATCTCTATTTTTTCCAATAAAATAGAAAAAAACGCGGAGCATATTCACAACAGCCCCTCTTTATGCTAGGATAGATTTCCAGTTGAATATGTTTTGCATTTCAACCTTTCGATCAGGGATTTCACTTATAAAGTTAATGATGACAACTGATAGTTCACACGAGATCAAACGGCTTGCCAGAAACCAGCGAGCATTGCTCGATGCCATGCCGGAAATGGTTCTGCTGGTCCAAAGCGGTCAGTCAATTGAGTTTATGAATCCGAGCGCTATCGGTTTTTTTGGCGACCTGTGCGCAAAAACAAAAAAAGCTCAGCAGGAAAACAGTGAACTTTCCAACCAACTCATCAGCCTGGTTGAAAAGTACCTGGAAACGCCGAGTGAAACCTATATTGCCAAAGGCATCGTCCAGGGATCAGATCTTGAATATAGCGTTGCACCGTTTACCGGCTACAAGGGCGATGACCTCTACTGGCTGATTTTACGAGATGTAACCGAACATAACAAACACAAGGAAGAGCTGGCCCAGTACAATAAAAGCATCGAATCAGTGCTCGCCTATAAAGTTGAGGAGCTGAAGGAAAGCGAGCAGGTTCGCAAACTGCTCAGCAAACAGCTCAACGAGGTAAAGCAGCATCTGGAATTGCGGCCGGCAGGTGGAATGATTGTCGGCTCAAGCCGGGCAATGACTGAACTGCACGACATGATTTTTCGTATCGCAAAATCCGATGCGACCATCCTCATTACCGGAGAATCAGGAACCGGCAAGGAACTCGCTGCCAACCTGATCTGTGAAGCCAGCGACAGAAAAGACAAGCCCTTTCTGAAAATCAATTGCAACACAATCAACGACCAGCTCCTGGAGAGTGATCTTTTCGGCTACGAAAAAGGTGCTTTTACCGGAGCCAACGCCCAGCGTAAAGGAAAGTTCGAGGTTGTCGACGGCGGGACAATATTTCTCGATGAAATCGGCGACATCAGCCCGCGAATGCAGTCCTCACTGCTGCGGGTACTGCAATCAGGCGACGTGATCCGGGTCGGTGGCAATACCCCGATAAAAGTGGATGTACGAATCCTGGCTGCAACAAACATCGATCTCACAGCCGCAGTGCAGGAGGGAACATTCCGCCTTGACCTCTACTACCGTCTCAACATCATCAACCTGTCAATTCCCCCATTGCGCGAACGCAAGGAAGACATCGTAGAACTGGTTACCCATTTCGTGAAAAAATACCGCAAAGCCTTCATGAAAGACGTGAACCATATCCCCAAACCGATCATGGAAAAACTCATCAACCACGACTACCCCGGCAACATCAGGGAGCTGCAGAATATCATCCAGCGCGCCGTACTGATGAGCAGATCAAACGTAATCACCGAGCAAGACATCACCTTCGACACCCCCATCGCCGCCGAAAACCAAGCAGACGTCTCATCAGTAGTACAACGCCTAAACGGCACCCCCCTCAAAAGCATCGTCGCGGAAGTAGAAAAAGAAGCAATCACCCAGCGCCTCAAAGCCCACCGCGGCAATGTCTCCCAGGCCGCCAAAGAACTGGAAGTGTGCAAAGCCGCCCTGTACGAAAAGATGAAGCGCTACGACATCTCCGCCAAAGACCTCCGCTAAAAAAATGCAAATAATTGGGGTCAGGCCCCAAAATGTTTATTAAGTGAGTTGTCTTCTCTTGCATATAAATTGTTATTCGCCTGCAGCGGGCATTCTTCTTTTGCTTGTCCAAAAGCAGAACCAAGAAAAGGACACCCGCGCCACTTGACCCTCCGGGTACCCTGCGCTTCTCGTAATTGTCGAGAGTTTAAAAACTCGCTTCGCTCAAACAGTTCAAACGCTTATTTCGACAATTACTGCGATGCTCGGCTGCGTGTCGATGGGGGAAAAATTAGTTTGTATCATCTTTTGATGATCCTTCTCAGGAAAAACGCAAAAAAATGGGGTCAGGCCCCAAAATGCAACATTTTGCTTGTCCAAAAGCAGAACGTAACTACTCACCCCTCTCGGCATAAAGCTGTCCGGAGAGGGCAATCTGGGTAGCCGGATGGACTTTTTAACCATTTAATCAAACTGCTTCCGTATGTAATTTTAAGCCGAGAGCCCCCATTACCTTGAGAATCGTTTCGAATGTGGGACTGCGCTCACCGGAAAGTGCCTTATATAGGCTTTCGCGTGAAAGCCCGGCATCACGAGCCACTTGTGACATGCCTTTGGCACGAGCGATATCGCCAAGGGCTTTAGCGATAAATGCTGCATCCCCATCTGCTTCTTCAAAACAGGCCTCAAGATAAGCGGCCATTTCCTCAGGTGTACGCAGATGCTCTGCGACATCGAAGCGAGTTGTAATTGTTTTAGCCATGATGCAACCCTCCTATAGATTCCTTGCAAGGCGTAAGGCAGTATTAATATTCCTGGACTGGGTGCGCTTGTCGCCACCAGCCAGTAAAATCACAATGGACTGGCCCCGCTTTTTATAATAAACTCGGTAGCCTGGTCCGTAATCAATCCGCAATTCTGAAACGCCTTCTCCAACGGGTTTAACATCCCCAGGATTACCTTGTGCTAATCGTTCAATCCGTACCAAAATTCGTGCACGAGCACGGATATCGTTCAGTCTATCAAGCCATTTGGTAAATGTTTCAGTTTTTCGGATTTCAATCATGATGATGACTGTAGCCACGGGGATACACTTTGTCAATATGCATTTTATAGGTGAGGGCGATAGTCCGCGCTAGCGGGCCATCATGCAAAAAACCGGGGTCAGGCACCAGAATGTTGCATTTCTTTGGTAAGTCCTCTTTGTAAAATATATCTATTGATCATCGCCTGCGGCGAGCATTCTTCTTTTGCTTGTCCAAAAGCAGAACCAAGAAAAGGACACCCGCGCCACTTGACCCTTCGGGTACCCTGCGCTTCTCGTAATTGTCGAGCGTTTAAAAACTCGCTGACGCTCAGACAGTTCAAACGCTTATTTCGACAATTACTGCGATGCTCGGCTGCGTGACGATGGGATTATAAACATCAATATCCATCATCTCCACTGATGCTTCTTAGCAAAAAAATGCAAAAAAGTGGGGTCAGGCCCCAGAATGTTGCATTTCTTGGGCAAACCCTCTTTGTGCTTTATATTTATTGTTGGGCTTAGAAAAATGAAATAGTGCAATTAAAATATTATATAATTATATTTTAATTATGGAAGCGATATCATTCGAGTGGGATGAAAAGAAATCTCAAACAAATTTCCTAAAACACAAAGTAACATTTGAAGAAGCGCAAACTGTGTTTTTTGATACTAATGCCAGGATGATCTTTGATTCTACTCATTCTGTCGATGAAGACCGTTTCATTTTGCTTGGTCTTAGCACTGCAATGCGGGTACTGGTTGTTGTACATTGTTGTCGAGACAACAATAATCAAAAAATCAGAATAATTTCAGCCAGGAAAGCAACCCAAAAAGAACACAAACAATACGAGAGTTTCCTTCCATGAAAAAAGAATACGATTTCTCAAAATCAATCAAGAACCCTTATGTGAAACACTTAAAGAAGCAAGTTACTCTGCGTCTTGGCGTTGATGTAATTGAGTACTTTAAACATCTAGCAGAGGAGAATGGGATTCCATATCAGAATTT
This sequence comes from Desulfocapsaceae bacterium, assembly GCA_963675545.2. Lineage (GTDB taxonomy): Bacteria > Desulfobacterota > Desulfobulbia > Desulfobulbales > Desulfocapsaceae > MADRE3. The sequence continues at coordinate 2,201,477 of CAXXRX010000002.1, read as the reverse complement.
AATAAATCTCTATCTTCAAGATTGTGCTCATGCTCATAAAAAACTAGAACTCAATTGGGTTTCATCTTCAAAAAAACCTGCCGCCGAACCAGACACCCCACAAAGGACCGCCTAAGTTTGTTTATTCGCCTGCGGCGGGCATTCTTCTTTTGCTTGTCCCAAAGTAGAATCAAGAAAAGGGGGCTCTGCGATGCTCGGCTGCGTGTCGATGGGGAAAAAATTAGTTTGTGTCATCTTTCGATGATTCTTCTGGAAGAAAATGCAAAAAAATGGGGTCAGGCCCCACTATGCAACATTTTTTTTGATAGTCTTCTTGTACTGTCTATCAATTGCTTCTTCACGCAAATCGACAAATTGCATATTGCTACAATACGTTTTATAATGCTACACGATAACTCAACGGGAGGTAGCAACATGCCAACAGCAGTAAGAATATCAGACTCGTTATTGAATGATGCCCGCAAATTCAGCAAAATTGAGCATAGATCCTTGACTGGTCAAATAGAGCATTGGGCTCAAATAGGTAAATGTGCGGAAGAAAACCCTGATCTCACATATGACATGATCAAGGAAATCTTAATCGGGATCGAAGAATTAAATCTTGGCGAAAAAGAAGAATATACTTTCGGTTGAAATTTCTATGAAGATATTTCAATCGAGTTCTTTTGCCAAAAAAGTTAAAAAGCTAAAAAGCAAACAAAAAGAAGACTTAGACGCAGCCATCAAGGAAATAATTTCTTCCCCCCAAACAGGTGTCGAAAAAAAAGGTGATCTGAGAGGTATCTTTGTTCACAAATTCAAGGTTCAAGGTGTGCTTTACCTGCTTTCTTATCGTTTTTCAGGTGATGATCTTGAGCTCGTGATGTTTGGTCCACATGAAAACTATTATCGCGACCTTAAATCTTACCTGAAAAAGAGATAATCTCGGTCAACCAGGATTCGCCTGCGGCGGGCATTCTTCTTTTGCTTGTCCAAAAGCAGAACCAAGAAAAGGACACCCGCGCCACTTGACCCTGCGGGTACCCTGCGCTTCTCGTCATTGTCGAGCGTTTAAAAACTCGCTGACGCTCAGACAGTTCAAACGCTTATTTCGACAATGACTGCGATGCTCGGCTGCGTGTCGATGGGGGGAAATGATTGGAGTGCATCATCTTGGATGATCCTTCCAGCAGGTAAATGCAACCAATTGACAATTCTCCCATCTCACACGACACCTATACCCGATCGGGTATATTGATTTTAGCTTAGTCTCTTGCAATACCCGATCGGGTATATTATATTAAATAGTATATTTATTATACCCGCTGGGGGATATTATGGCAGATCCATTGATTGAATTTATTAAAGAACGTCGCCGTACGCTGGGATTAACTCAAAAAGAGCTGGCTGATCGTGCCGGGGTTGGCCTGAGATTTATTCGTGATATCGAGCAAGGCAAAAAGTCCGTCCAATTGGACAAGGTAAATCAACTGCTGGCACTGTTTGGGTGTAGGATGGAACCTGTGCCCTTTCGTATGGATTTAAATGATGCGTAGAGCAAAGATATATTTACAGGAACACCTGGCGGGTATACTCGAAGAGCTGGAATCCGGTTACAGTTTCTCCTACGATCAAGAATATTTGATGCACGATGAGGCAGTAGCGATCAGCCTCTCACTGCCGCTTCAGCCGGCTCCGTTTGAAGACAAACGATTGTTCCCCTTTTTTGATGGTTTAATTCCTGAAGGGTGGCTGCTTGATATTGCAGAGCAAACCTGGAAGCTTGATCCACGCGATCGCATGGGGCTGCTGTTGGCCTGCTGTCGTGACTGCATCGGCGCAGTTTCCGTTGTTCCAATGAGCCAAGATGATGAATAAATCAGCATGCCTCATCTGTCTTTTTCCACTGGAAAGCTCAGACCAGGATTATCACCCCGCCTGTTGCAAAAAGCTGTTCGGCTCGGCGACGGTACCCTCTTTGCCTTACAGTTGGAAGCAACTTAATGAACTCGCAACGCAAATAATCAGACAAAATACTACCGTCCCCGGTGTACAGCCAAAATTATCATTACATTTCGAGCGTGCTCGGGGATCGCGGTTATCCAGATTTACATTGGTTGGTCTGGATGGGGGGTATATCCTCAAGCCACCGGTTACTCAATACCCGGAAATGGTAGAACTGGAACATCTGACAATGCAGATGGCAGCATGCTTTCAAATAGCAACGGCTAAATGCGGTTTGATCCCGTTGGCTGACGGCCGGAAGGCATTCATTACCAGACGAATGGATCGCGACGGTAAGAAAAAAGTACATATGGAGGATATGTGCCAGCTCAGCGACAGACTGACGGAGCAAAAGTATCGGGGCTCTTTAGAAAAAGTTGGTAAAGTTGTTCTTCGCTATTGCACCAATTCACTGTTTGATGCCATCCGTTTGTTCGAAGTCTCTTTATTTTGTTTTTTGACCGGTAATGCGGATATGCACTTAAAGAATTTTTCACTTCTGTACCGCCTAGGAGAAGAGGTCAATCTATCGCCCGCCTATGATCTGTTGCCGACAAAATTGCTTATTCCCAAAGATCAGGAGGAAAGTGCTTTAACAATAAATGGCAAAAAAAGAAAATTGACGAAAAGGGACTTTGTCTGTCTTGCACAAACACTCATGCTCAACGAGAAACAAATTGCCAATACCTTTGCACGTTTCTCAAGCAACAGTCCTGCTGCATTGAAGTTCATTGAAAAGGGTCTTTGCAGTCCAAACATGAAAAACCGTTACAGGGCGTTATTTAAAGAACGGGCAAAGCGGCTGGAACTGTAACGCAAAAAAAACGGGGTCAGGCCCCAAAATGCAACATTTTGTAAATTTGGGGCCTTTTGAATTCTTGATGAGTTGATTTGCCTGCAGTGGGCATTCTTCTTTTGCGTGTCCAAAAGCAGAACCAAGAAAAAGGGGTGCTCTGAAATGCTCGGCTGCGTGTCGATGGGGGAAATAGCAGTTTGTATCATCTTTGATGATGAGGTTTGTGCATAAAAGCAAAACATCAGTTGCCTGGAGCAGCACCTGATATTTGTTGAAGGATATAGCGGGTTCGGGTAAGTTTGATGCTACTTTGCAAGAGTATTACATTCAAAACAAATGATGTTGGGGTAATCGTATCGCCATTTTTGTAAGTACATTGCTGTTTTTTCCAAAGCTGCCACTCTTTTATTGAATTCATTGCATCGTGTCTTGGGAGCTTCATCCGTCAACCAATCAAAAAGGAGAGAATTATGAGAAAAAGCAAATTAATCGCATTGTTCCTGGTTCTGGGAATGGTAATGGGAGCTGCAGCAGCAGGAGCTGCTGATAAAATGACCTTTTTCAGGATCGGCACCGGTGGTACCGGCGGCACCTACTATCCGATTGGCGGCCTGCTGGCGCACTGTATTTCCAACCCTCCCGGATCGCGACCATGTGATCAGGGCGGCAGCTGCGGCGTTCCTGGGCTGGTTGCCATTGCGCAATCGGCGAACGGTTCTGTTGCCAACATCAATGCCATTAAATCAGGGGTGCTCGAGTCCGGCTTCTCGCAATCAGATGTTGCCTACTGGGCCTACACCGGAACCGGGATCTATGAGGGAAAAGGCGCTGTTGAGGATCTCAGGGCACTGGCCAGCCTCTACCCCGAGACCATCCACCTGGTGGCCAGAAAAGGCGCCGGTATTAAATCGGTCCGCGATCTCAAGGGCAAGCGTGTGTCCCTTGACGAGCCGGGTTCCGGAACGCTGGTTGATGCTCGGATCATTCTCGAGGCCTACGGCTTAAGCGAGGATGACATTGAGGCAGACTTTATCAAGCCCAACCCATCAATCGACAAGATCAAGGACAACCAGCTCGATGCCTTTTTCATCGTTGCCGGATTTCCAATCGGCTCAGTTATCGAGCTGGCTTCAAGTGTCGGCGCCGAGCTGGTACCGATCAACGGCCCGGAAGCCGATGCGGTCATCGAGAAATACGGTTTCTTTGCCAAAGACCTGATTCCGGCCGATACCTATGAAGGAATCGGCGAGACCGAATCCATCTCCGTTGGCGCCCAGTGGGTTGTTTCGGCACAGGTGGATGAAGAGCTCGTATACGGAATCACCAAGGCACTCTGGAACGAAAAATCCAGACAGCTCCTGGACAAGGGGCATGCCAAAGGCAAGTCCATCACTGCTGAAACCGCCCTTGACGGTGTCGGTATCCCGCTGCATCCTGGTGCAGAACGATATTATCGGGAAGCAGGTCTGCTCAAGTAGTTTGACCCTGATCACAACACCCACCGAAAGATTGTACCTCTATCTCTCGGCTCTCTGATACCGGCTTATTGTAAGCAATAAGCCGGTAACTTTTATCGCTTGTTTAAGAGGTTACCGTTGCAGCTTGATCAGGAACAATCGCAAAAATTAGAAGAAGAATACGATCCGGAATTGCAGATGCGGCCGATGAAGGCGCCGGCCACCTGGATTGTCGGGCTGCTCCTCGCCACCCTCTCGGGTTTCCATTACTACACTGCCGGTTTCGGCCTGCTCCGGGAGTCAACGCATCGGGGCCTCCACCTGGCCTTTGTTCTGGGTTTGATATTCCTTGTTTTCGGGTTCCGGAAAAAAACGAAAAAACAGTGGGCTCCGGCATTCGGCCTCATCCCTATTCACGACTGGCTGCTCGCCGCCCTTGCCGCGGTCACCTGCTTTTATGTGCCCTTCGTCTTCGACGACCTGGCCTTCCGGGTCGGGGACCCGCTCCCTATCGATGTGGTATTCGGTAGTTTGATGATTGTTTTGACCCTTGAGGCGACCAGGCGGTCAATGGGTATCGCCCTGCCGCTGATCGCCATCGGTTTCATGATCTATGCGCTGCTGGGCCAACACGCCCCGGGCGTCCTCGTTCACCCCGGCGCCAGCTGGAAAGGGCTGGTCAACCATCTCTACTTAACCAGTCAGGGAATTTACGGGATCGCTGTCGGCGTTGTTGCCACCTACGTTTTTCATTTTGTGCTTTTCGGTGTTCTGGCCAACCGGGTTGGCGCCGGACAGCTCTTCATCGACCTGGCCTCATGCCTTGCCGGACGGTACGCCGGGGGACCGGCCAAGGTCTCGGTGTTTTCATCGGCGCTCTTTGGTATGATTTCCGGGTCCTCGATCGCTAACACGGTCACCACCGGCTCACTGACCATCCCGGCCATGAAACGCGTCGGCTACAAGCCCCATTTTGCTGCCGCGGTGGAGGCCACCTCGAGCACCGGCGGACAGATCACCCCGCCGATCATGGGGGCGGCAGCATTCATCATGATCGAATTCCTCGAGCTGCCCTACCGGACGATCCTGCTTGCAGCGACCGTGCCTGCGCTGATGCACTATCTCGGCATCTTCACCATGGTTCACCTGGAAGCAAAACGGCTTGGCCTGCGGGGGCTGCGACCTGATGAAATGCCAAAATTCGTCAAGGTAATCCGGGATGGCTGGCCAACCCTTGTGCCGCTGATCCTGCTCATTTACGTCATTATCTCGGGACGAACACCCTATATGGCAGCGTTCTGGGGCATATCAGCCTGCATTGTCGTCGGCTTCCTCAGCCCCCGCAACCGGCTCACGCTCTTTGATTTATACGATTCCTTCAGGCTGGGCGCCAAGTACGCGCTGGCAGTCGGCGCCGCCGCCGCCACGGTCGGCATCATCGTCGGCGTGGTCAGCCTCACTGGAATGGGTTTCAAGATATCGTTCATGGTAACCAGCGCCTCACAAACGCTTGCTGAAGTGATTCTGCCGCTGGTGCCGTTCAGCCTCTTTGACCTATCGGGGATAACGCTTTTCTTTACCCTTCTTTTCACCGCCATTGCCTGCATATTCCTCGGCGCCGGGATTCCGACCACCGCCACCTATATCGTTCTGGTGTCGATCGCTGCACCGGCTCTGGGCCTGCTGGGTGTGGCACCCATCGTTGCGCACTTTTTTGTCTTCTATTATGGAGTGCTGGCAGATATCACCCCCCCTGTCGCCCTGGCCGCCTACGCAGGTGCCGGTATTGCCGGTGCCAACCCGTTTCAGACCGGCAACACCGCCTTCCGGCTGGCCGCCGCCAAGGCCCTCGTGCCCTTTGTTTTCGTCTATTCTCCGGCAATGCTGATCGTAACCGAAGGGTTTACCTGGCAGGCGTTTATTACAACCGTCGGCGGCTGTGCAATCGGCATCGTCTTTATCGGCATCTCATTTACCGGCTACTTTATTGCGCATATGGGGATGACTGCCCGGGTGGCCACGTTTATCGCTTCGCTTTTCTTTGTTGCCCCGGGAGTGAAAAGCGGGCTCATCGGTTGCATTTTAGTGGTTCCGGTCTTAATAAGTCAGTTCATTGCGCGAAAGAAACTGGCAGATTCTGCAGCAGCAGTCTGATTCACTGCTTTTCTATTCTACCTGGCAGAAACATATGAACGCAGGAAAAACGGTATCGATCTACGGGTACGGCCGGTTCGGTAAATTCTGGGCAGATATTCTGAGCCTCGATTTTCAGGTCAAGGTATTCTCACGGCGCGGCCTGCAGGACCAGGAGGTGAACCCGGGAATCACGATCTGTGATAAAGAGGAAATCTACGACTGCGACGCCATCTTCTACTGCGTTGCCATCAGTGCGCTGCAGGACGTGTTGAAAGAAGCCCGACCCCACTGCAGGCAGGACACCGTATTTTTTGATACCTGCTCGGTAAAAATGCTCCCCGCCAGGTGGATGCAGGAACTGCTGCCGACAGGAAGTAGAATCATCGCCACCCACCCGATGTTCGGCCCCGACTCATACGATCGGACAGAGCGAGAGCTGCCAATGGTGATGTGCGATATCAGCGCCGGCCCGGAACTTTTTGACAGCTGGGCGGCCTACTTCTCATCACGCCCCCTGCAGGTCATAAAGATGACCCCGGAAGAACACGACAGAAAAACCGCCTGCTCCCAGGGAATCACCCACTACATCGGCAGAGTCCTCGGCGACCTGCAGCTGGAACCAGGCACTATCGACACACACGGCTACAAGCAGCTCCTGAAAATCATAGAACAAACCTGCAACGACAGCAGGCAGCTGTTCATCGATCTGCACAACTACAACCCCTATGCCGAACAGATGCTGCAGAACCTGAACAAATCAATAGAAAGAGTCAGCCAGGCTTTACAAGAAAATGACAGCACCATCCTCCGCAGATAATGCAAAAAAAATGGGGTCAGGCCCCGTTTTTTTGCATTTTTTATAATCTCAATCTTTCAGAATCGTCATGAACTATAAATCGATCGCCTTCCAGGGTATGCTCGGCGCCTATTCAGATCTGGCCTGCAGAGCTGCCTACCCGGATCTTGAGTCCGTCCCCTGTGTCTCCTTTGATGAAGCTTTCCGGGCGGTCAAGGAGAAAAGAGCGGATCTTGCCATGATCCCGGTGGACAATACACTTGCCGGGCGCGTTGCGGATGTGCACTTTCTGATGCCCAACAGCGGCCTGCACATTATCGGGGAACATTTCCAGCCAATCCCTCACTGTCTGCTGGGCCTGCGGGGTGCAAAAATCGACGAATTGACGGATGTTTTCAGCCATGTGCACGCCATCCCGCAGTGCCGGGAATTTATCAGCAAACATAAGCTCAACACCCATGTCTGCGGGGACACAGCGCGAGCAGCAGCCGATATCAAAAAAGGCAATGACAAAACCCAGGCGGCAATTGCCTCAGAGCTTGCAGCGGAAATATATGACCTGGAAATTCTGCAGAAGGATGTTCAGGACAGCGACCACAACACCACCCGTTTTCTGGTGCTTTCAAGGGACAAGTGGGTCCCGGATAACAATACGGAGCATAGGTTCCTCACCAGTTTCGTCTTCGAGGTAAGAAATATCCCGGCAGCCCTCTACAAGGCGCTCGGCGGGTTTGCCACCAATAACGTACAGATGGTGAAACTGGAGAGCTATGTCGACAAACATTTCAACGTCGCCAGATTCTACGCAGACGTGGAAGGCCATATAGAAACCCGCCCTCTCCAACTGGCCTTTGAGGAACTCGACTTCTTCGCCAAAAGCGTCGCCATCCTCGGCACCTACCCAGCCCATCCCTTCAGAAAACAGAACGGCAACAAGACCTGAAATGCAAACACCCGGGGTCAGGCCCCTATTTTTGCATTAATCCGGGCAACCGGAATTTGAGGGTAACCTCTCCTGTTGTTTTGTCGACCGTAACCATCTTTTCACTTCCATCTGCACAGGCGAGTTTCTCTCCGGTGGCCATCTCCATCACTCCACTGAGAAAACCAATGCCCTGGTTAAGGACATCTTCAATTTGGTGGTTTGCTGCATGAACGCCTTCCTGATCGCTTTCTCCATTGACACGTTCATGTTCTTCATTTGCTATCGGTTGCGTATTAACGCTATGTTCCTCTCCGACAAAGTCGGTTTCCTCACGCAAAACTTCTGGGTTCAGAAAGTGCGGGGTGTCCTCTGCCAACTCATTGTCATAGAAAGTCTCCACCTCAAAACCTGTTTTATCCTCATTGATCATCCCACGCAGTTGATCGACAAGCTCCTGTCTCTTCTGCCGGGAAAGCAATACTTCATCAGCTCCGCCGTCAAAAACCCCCTGAAAGAGGTCTTCCTTGAGTTTGATCCCGGCCATGATCCGCTCTTCGATACTGTCTTTGGCCACCAGGTTTATGACATTTATACACGTACTTTTTTGTCCAATTCGATTGACTCGGCCAATACGCTGATTCACCTTTGCCGGGTTCCAGGGCAGCTCAAAATTGATGACACAGTCTGCAGCCTGCAGGTTCAGACCGGTTCCACCGGCATCGGAAGACAAGAACACCTTACAGTCCGGGTTACTGCTGAATTCATCGATCAGCGCCTGGCGTTTGTTTACGGCTACTTTGCCGGTCAATTCAACGAATGGAATGGCAACAGATGAAAGATGTTTGCCGATGAGCATCGTCATCGTCGTCCATTCACTGAAGATTACAACCTTGCGGCCACTGCGCAGAATCAGCTCCTCAAGAATTATGGCCAGTTCAGCAAGTTTTGGTGATATATTTGTCTCTCTGTCAATCAGATAGGTGGAGTTACATACCTGACGCATTTTTAATAACAGCGACTGGATTCGCCTGACATCCATCGGTGTCAAAAACTTTTTGTTCAGCAATGGCAGCAGCGTTTGTGAATATCCTGCATGGATATCCATCTGTTCACGCCGCAAATTGACAAAATAGTTATTCACTATGAGTTCAGGTAGTTCGGAAAGCACCTCTTCCTTGCGCCTGCGTATCACCAGAGGTTTGAGTTTCTCGTGCAGGCGATCCAGATTGGTATAGCCGAGAATTTCACCTTTTTTGTTTCGGTCTAAAAGAAAATGATCGGCGGCAAACTGCCAGAGAGGCGTCAAAACTCCAGGATCCAGAAACTGAACCAGGGAATAGACATCCTCCAGTTTATTTTCAAGCGGTGTGCCGGTCAATATAATTGCGTGCTGCCGTGGCAGGCGTTTCACCGCAATTGCCGTCTTAGTTTCAAAATTCTTAATCCGCTGAGCCTCATCGAGAATGATAATATCCGGTTTAAAGCTTGATATAATCGTTACATCACGCAGCAATGCTTCATAGTTGGTGATCTTAAAGAGACTGTCATCTTCCCGGTAGAGGGCTTTTCTCTGCATTGCCGAGCCGTTGATGATACAGCTCGTTTCGCTGCTGAATTGCTCGATTTCCCTTTGCCACTGCTTTTTGAGGGAGCTCATGGTAACGACGAGCACTTTGCGAAAACCGAAAATTTCTTTTTTCAGGACACTTAACCCTATCGCCTGCAGGGTTTTGCCAAGGCCCATCTCGTCTCCAATCAGTACCGCCTTCTTGTAAAGGCCAAAGGCAATTCCCTCTTCTTGATAAGGATATAATCGTGCCGCGAGAACTTTGGAAAAATCAGGTGTCCCGTTTACAGAGGCGGCATAGACAAGTTCCTCCTCAAGCGCCGCTTCCGATAACTTCTGCATCACTGATTCTTGAATCTGCACCTGTTTATGTGCCTCAAGTCGGTCCAAGTGGGCAATAAACTCAAGAAGGTCTTCAGCAGCAAAACAATTGTCCGAATCAAAGAGTTCCTGTAACAAGGCAGACAACTCACCGCCCAATTCATCAACTGTCCGCTCATGGAACAACCGAGGTTTGGCAGCAATGATATCCCAGAAAATATCAACATACGGGAACCGCTCTTTGTCTAAATGCTCTGCAAAGCCTTTCTGCTCGCCGAGATAACTGCTCAGAAAAATAAGATGCTTACAGGTCAAAAGTCGGTTGGTTAGAAAATCAGGACAAGAGCAATGTCCATTTGCACCCCGTGGGTCATGAAGTGTAACCTGGTACTGATGTCCGCTGCTGCTTGTTACCAGGTGATCTCCTTTGAACATATCTCCCTGTTGAACGGAAAACTCCTCAGTCCCTGCCCTCTTGGCCCTATCCTCAAGAGCCTGGCGTTTGATCTCATCAGGGCTGAGATACACATTGGGGACAACATCGACCGGCGCTTTTTCATGAGTTGCACCCTGTTGCTCATCAAATAGCTTAAAAAGTATCGCCACAACGTGTTTGCACCCATCTTCAGGATAAGGACAATTGCAACTGGTTGAAATAAAACCGTTGAAGCGGATCTCAACCTCATACGTCCCATAACTCCCCTCAACCTCATAGACATGCAGCCCTTGCTCCCGCTCCTCTTCAAGGCACCGATAAAGACCACTCCTGAAAAGCAATTCCCCCCGTCTATAGACAAGAGGGGTAGCCGCCAAACGACGTATAGCATCTACCTGCAAAGTAAACATAGGAAGCTTGAAAGCGTAAATGTGTTGAAATGCAAAAAAATGGGGTCAGGCACCATTGTGCAACATTTCTCTCTTTTTGGCAACGATTCGGCTTACAGTCGCATAATGAACTCCGAGATGCGCGGCTATTTCCTTGAGATTATAACCATACTCAAAGTAGGCACGGCACACTTCCTCATTTCTCTGATGCTTGCCTGATTGGCCTTTTGCAGAAACTAACACTCCCAGAGATGGTCGGCCGAACGGTAGTTTCCCGCCTGGTAAATCATCGGTTTCTCGATCAAAAGATAGAGTCCTTTGTATATTATTGACAAAAGTCTCACTTCCGCAAGCAACCTGATTCACTGTTTTATCCAACGGTGATTTATTCATAGCAAGACCGGCTTCGACAAACTCCATATATTGGTTTCGGGCGGAAGCCACATCATCGGAAAATTGTTTCAATAACCAGTCCACCTCAAGGAAATCAGGTACATTCTTGCCATATGCGGTTGCGTTATAGCTGCTCCACTTCCAATCTTTTGGTTTGCTGCACAAGCCTGCCCTTACCGGATTGCAGACAACGTAGCGGCACAATTCCAGAAGATATGATTCCTTCTCTACAACGATGGATTTGAACCTGCCCTGAAACAGATGTCCGACATTGTCATGCGAGCGATTAAAATACTGGGTGTAGGTTCCGTTTAATTGGCTCATGCCCTGGGACAGATTTCCAATGGGAGTCTCAACAAGAAGATGGTAGTGGTTCTTCATCAAGCAATAGGCGTGACAAACCCAGCTGTATTTTTTGACGACTTTTTCTAATATCTGCAAAAATTGATACAGATCAGGACTACCGAGAAAAATTTCTTCTTTACGGTTTCCCCGGGCAGTGATGTGGTAGAGAGCGCCAGGGTATTGTATTCGTAAGGGTCTCGCCATGGATTCAATTGATCGGGAAATGCAAACAACCGGGGCCTGACCCCGGTTGTTTGCATTTTTTACATTTCGAGTTCCGGGCTATCACAGGGATAGTACTTTTTGATAACGGAGTCGTTTTTGTAATCCCATTGGATTATTTCTATGTAGTCTTTTTTGCCGAATTCACTAGACTCTGTTGTGATGCCTACGGCGTAGACTTTGTCATTGTGAAAAACAGCGTTTCTAATATATTTAAAGGAGTCATCTTGTAAAGAGTAAAGAGAATTTCCTTTAAGATCAATAATTTCTAAACCGTAACGGAAATCGTAAGTAAGTAATCTGCCATCCTGTAAACTACCTTTAAAATCTTGAAAGTTTCTAGACTTAGTTGGAAATCTACCAAAAACAATATTATTCTCTTTGTCCACTATTTCATATATATATGACATTATGGACAAATCCTCTCCGACACGATCGAAGAACCATTTACCATCGTTGGTCATATAGTTGGTATTTTTGAATAAATCGTAATAATTATTATTGGTAAGACCATTATTAAACTCCACTTTGCTATAGCTCTCCAAATCATAGATAAACATTTTATCATTCAATAAATACATTATTTTTTGGTTGTTAAAACTCTTGCTAAAATATATTTCATTATCATTTTCAGTAATCTTTAAATTTCTTTTATCATTTTTTATAAAAATTATAGATGTATTTTTAATATCATTAATAAAATCACTCCAAGAAAGTACGCTATGATCATTAATTATTGAAATTCTATTCATTCCTCTAATTTCTTTTTTTGTAACTATATTTATTTTTTTATCAAAATTAATATATTTATTATTAGTATTTATTTTTTTTTCATTGAAAATCAACAATGCATAAGAAATAATTCTGTATCTTGCTCTTGTTGGTACTTTTCCAAAAATTGCTTTTGGTACTGATATTTCAGGACTCGATAGTTTTTTCTCTAAAAATACATTCAAACCTCTTTTGCTAACTTTTATATCATGTATTTGATATGATTTATATTCTTTTATCTGATGAGGTAATGCGCAGCTAGTGCATAAAATAGTTAAAGATACGTATAATGATATTGAAAATATTATCCTACATATTATCATATAGATCCCTCTGAGCAACGAATAAGAACATCAAGTAGTTCTCCCATATTCTCAGGTGAGATTGTTTCTACGCCAAGTGCTTTGGTTGAATCAATATCATGTACATTATGGTCACCTGGATCAAATTCTCTCTGATCAGTGCCTAATTGCTCTAAATCATCGTCAGAAATCAAAATTCGAGAAACTGTATCATATATTGACTCAGAAAAAAAATACTTTGGATACTCAAGTGTGCTAATCATATCATTTATAAAAGACATCTCTAACAATGAATTTCCACCAAATGTGCTGTACACACTATTCAAAAATTTATTTGCCAGTTCAGGCCGATAAGGAAATCTATCTGGAAACTTATAATCGAGTGCATGCCCATAACCTTTTGAGTAAGCTTCATCTCTTGTCAGGTAATCGACTCTTTCTCCATTTTCCCACACATAAATCATCTCTAGATGGCTGTATGTATCTCCAAGAAGATGTAGAAGAACTCCATCAACCTGGTGATCGGTCATGCTCAGGTTCAATGACTTTTCATCGGCTTTAATGAGGCATGATGCGCATTTTCTAAGGATATTGATTTCATCAATATCCTTTCCATTTAGTGAATGAAGATATCCCTGATATTTTATCGCATTTTCAGAGCCGGTGACTGCTCCGGCAGCATTTAAAAATGCATCATATCGTTTATCCATATCAGGATATGACGAATAATACGCAATTTCCCACGCATCCTGAGCCGATTTTCCAGCAGCTCTGAGTGTAGCAAACACAGCTACATAATGAATATCGTAACCGTAGAGGCCATTTGAGTCTATGTTGTTTATGGAGTTTTTGGCGAAGGTGTAGAGGTTTTTGCCTCCTGGTTCTCCTAGCGGGTCTCTGGTCAACCAGCGGGCTATTTGGGGGGAGTAGTGGCGGTAGCCGTAGTTGTAGAGGTTGAGGTCTTTATCGTGGTATTTGGTGCTGAATCTGAAGGGGTTTGGGTCCTGGTTTGGTTTTGGGTTTGAGAGGAGGTTTCCGTAGGGGTCGTATTCGTAGGTGGCGAGGATGGTGCCGTCCTGGGTTAGCAGCTGAGAGATATTTCCTCGGTTGTCATAGGTGTATTTTGTGACCTGCTGGTTGCTGTCGATGCGGGCTAACAGGCCGCCTACGCCGCCGGCTTCGCCGTGTATGCTGCCGCCGATATCCAGGCCCCAGATATAGTTTGTTTCGTTGTTTGAGTTCAGATCGATTTCTGCGATCAGGTTCCAGCCGTCGTAGACGAAATAACTGTGTGATGCGGGGTTCCAGGTGCCTTTATTGAAGCGGTAGGTTTTCTTTTCTACCTGTCTGCCCGTGTAGTCATAGGTGTAGGTGATCCGGGTGTCATCTTCTTTCGGGTATCGGGGTTCGGCAGTCGCCAGCCTGTTCTCGGCATTGTAGCTGTAGATTATGTCTGATTCGCCGTTTTTCCATTGTGTCATATTTCCGGCTCTGTCATATGCCATCTCGACAGGGGTGTGATTGTCGATTCTGAGGTACTGGTTGAGATCGTTTGTTGTATATGACAATCGCTGTGTGCCCTTTAATGCCTGTACCTGATTGCCGATCGTATCGTATTGGTAGAATCGTGTCTGATCGACTATCGGGTTCGTCTGATCAGTGAAGGCATCACCGGTAAAGGTGGTGCTACTTTTTATCTCGTTACGTTCATTATAGTCGAAAAGAGCAAATGACGGTGAGGTAAACGCGTGCCCGCTCTGTTTTTCTGATGTGCGGCGACCCAGCGGGTCATACTGGTATTCATACCTGGATATCTGCTGGCCCTGGCTGCTGTTGGTGATGCGTGTTTTCAGGTTTCTGTTCGGTTCATAGCGATAATTGACCGAGATATCATCTGAGTGATGCCCAGCCGGCAGATCGGCATGTTCCAGATAATCATAGCGTGTTGTCCCCGTTTCACCAGTCACCTGCCAGTCCAGTTGTGAGAAGCGGCCGGTTTTGCCATACCTGTAAAACAGGTGGTAGCTCTGGTTGTAGGCAACCTCCTGGGGTCTTGCGAACTTGTCGTATTTCCTTGCAATCTGCGCCGGGACAGGGCCATCAATTGTTTCCAGGCCGGGCAGGAACGACTGCTCATAGGTGAAGGAGCGCGTGCCGACAGCGTCGCTGATGGATCTGGTTCTTCCGGTTCGGTCATAGTCGAAAAGCAGATCCGGTGTCTCGTCCGAGTAATCTGTGGTGACCAGTTCCCCCATCGGCGTGTAGCGATATGTTGTTTCGATGCCCCTGGCGTCCGTCCGGGTTTTCAGCCGGTTAGTCCTATTGTAGGAATAGCCGCTTCCGTTTCCGGCTGCATCGCGCTTGCCGAGCAGCAGTCCGGTGCTCTCCTGATAAATCCACGAGGTCACATCACCTTCTCTGTTTTCCGGCCAATCTTCAAGGTTCCAGTCCCCTTCATCGCGGAAGGTAGCCATCGTGATCAGTTCATTGTATTCGTTGTAACGGTATTCAACCGGATAGGGAACATCGCCCCAGGAATGAGTGAGCTGGTTTCTGTCATTAAACCGGTACAGAGATTTTTTACCCAGCGGGTTAATGACAGCCGTTCTCCTGCCGTTGATCGGGTCATAGACATACTCAGTATGATTTCCGGCAGCATCAGTTGAATAATCAACCTGGTGTTTTTCATTGTAATGAACGGCGGTCATGCCGGTCCTGGGATCCATGACGGAAATCTGCCGACCAAGGCCATCATATTCAAAACGCGATACATGACCTGTTTTGCCCTGCGCTGCGACACGCTGCAGGTTTTTGTACACCTGCTCAGCAACTGTTTCGGAATCCGGATACCAGATGCGCCTTGTCAGTGTTCTATTGTAACGATCGAGAAAATCAGCTGCCCTGGTTTCATTGCCATTGATATCTGTCCATGTTTGTTCGGATATCATGCCGTCCGTCCAGCCTGAGAGCCTGGTTCCTTTGGTCGACACGACAACAGGGACACTGCTGTTATCTTCAGTATACAGTAAACGTGACTCCTCTTTCCACCAGCCGGCGTCACTTTTTCGATACACCGTTCGGCTCTGCTGGATACGGTCCATTGACGCCAGGTCAAGCACATCATTGTTATCGAGGTCGAATCCGGTTCTCAGCTTATTCCCGTAGTCATCATAGTCAATAATGGTCGTCGGCTGATCATTATTGGTGATTTTCGCCAGCTGTCCGAGCCTGTTGTAATAATAGCTGGTGATCTGGGGAACCTCATAACCGGGCCTCTCGACACGTATAATCCTGCCGAGCATATTTCTTGTGGTTATTGTAAAGCGCGGTGAATCTTCCCGGGTAATCGATTCCTTCGTCCAGCGGCTGCCGTCCGGGTTCACCCCATACGAATAAAATCGG
This sequence comes from Desulfocapsaceae bacterium, assembly GCA_963675545.2. Lineage (GTDB taxonomy): Bacteria > Desulfobacterota > Desulfobulbia > Desulfobulbales > Desulfocapsaceae > MADRE3. The sequence continues at coordinate 2,185,236 of CAXXRX010000002.1, read as the reverse complement.
GCAATCACGCCTGATCCCCTGACACCTTTCACCCTGCCGTCCAGGTACATTTCGGTGATTTTTTGCGCACCGCCTGGATAGACAATTGTTGTTTTAAGCCGGTCGTAGTCAATAGTGGTTTTCAAGCCCGCCGGATCGACCCTTTCCACAACACGCCCGGACAAATCAAACCTGCTTGCGCGGACCCGCGTCAGACCACCATTTTTCTCAATAGTTTTCAGCAGGCGACCTGCTGCATCATGGCTGAATTCGGTGACCAGCCCGGTTGCTTCATTGCTGGAGGCGATCATTCGCTTCATTTCATCGTAGCGATAACTGGTTGTGATACCGTAGATATCGGTACTGCTCTGTTTCCCGCAGCAGTTCCAGCGGCTCTGCTTCCGGGTATTGTTTGAATAGAGGGTTTCAATGAGTCGCCCCTGGTCGTTATAGCTGTTGTAGCTCCAGTTGAGCCGATCAAAGCCGGACTCGGTTTTAATGTATGTCTCCTGCAGTACCTCATTACCGAAACCGTCGGTAATCGTGGTCTCTTTTTTCGTCTGATAGGTTATTCCATCAGGAAATGACTCTGTTCCAAACAGTTTTGACACACGAATCGCCCGACCGTCACCGGCAGAAAAAACTCCCTTTTCAGGATCAGGAGATGGCGTGAAATTTCCGGCTTCATACTCATACCGTGTCAGCCGCCCGTCAGGGGTCAGCTGAGACCTGATCTTCCTTGATTCAGGTCCGCTGCTTTTGGGATAATAGGCTGTGACCGTCCGCAACCCGGTCCCGTCCCCGAAGGCACAATCCTGGGTTGTGCACTGCTCGACAATTTCAAGCCGATTTTTTTCACCGTCATATCCATAGAAATGAAAGCTTCTCACCGTCACGGTGTTGTTTATCAACGTCGTGACAATTCGCGGTCTCCGCCTGTCCGCCTCATCTCCTGCATCGCCCGGAAGCGGTTCATAGCTGTTGATCACCACTTTTGCTGCAGCATCGCCCGCGTCTGGGGCTGCATCGAGAAACGGGGTGACGGTCCTGACGATTCTTCCCTCGTTGTCGTACTCATAGCGGGTCCAGCTGCCATCCGGTTCTATCCGGAGCGCCAGTTTTCCAGCCCCCGGCCCGTCTTCTAAATACGTATATTTCGTGGTTAGACGATCACCCTCGGGGTCGCTGATCTGCTCAACCAGTTCCTCTCCCCAGTCAAAGGTGTGAAAAATCTTCTCAACTGCCGATACAACGCTGCCGTCTCTGCCGCTGATGAGTGTGCGTTCTACGCGGTTCCCATCTGCATTGATAGAAGTGTGCCTGCTTTCCTCCTTCAGACCGTTGCCCGAAACAAGGCGCCAGATATTGTTATCTTCTTCGTAGCTATACTGATAGGTTCTTTCCGAACCGAGACGAAACTCTGTCACATGGACGTTTTCAAATGTCTGATTGGCGCTGTCAGGGTTTTCGATACGCCAGGCTGAAAGAGGTTCCGCGTATGGTTTCAGCGTATAAAAGCCGTCTACCAGATCTCCCTGGTCCTCTGTGTCATAAAACAGGATTTCATACGCAGCAGCAGTGCTTGGCTCGACAATAACAAACGATTGTGGTGTAATTATCTGCCTGATGACACCATCCTGGTAAAGGGTGATAACTTCATCGCTCAGGGAGGATAGTTCAAGCCCTTTGGGGGTGAAGACATCGGCATCCGGTTTGTCGGCTTTGATGAAAAGATCCCCGGCACTCATTCCTCCCCCGGTTTTACCGAGACTGATCCTGATATTGATTGAGCCGAGTGTCACATAACCGCTGCCGGCAAAACTGCAATCGCCTGTACTACAAACCTGGCAGCCCACATAAATCTTCGCCGACTTCTTCTGCCCTTCGTGAACCCATGCCTCGATTTCAATATAGCCCTCATCACTTTCAAGTTTCGGCGTCAGGGTAATGAATGATCCATTTTCAACAGCAGTTACCGTTGCCCCGGAATTATCAGCAGGTTGTATCGACCAGCTTACCGGGAGACCCTCGGGAAAGGTTACCGCCTCGAATTCTGCAGAGCCGCCAAAGGGGATCGGGCTTGAGTCCTTATCCAGCAGAATAATTTCCTTTACCTGCTCCGCATCAGCGTTTACCTCACCAAAATCAAGGTCTGCCATGCAGGGTACGGCGATACATCCGCAGAGTAAAACACCAGGAACCAGAAGCGCTTTGATTATAGTTTTCATATCATTGTGGTGAAAAAATCAGGACAGCCTGGGGCCTGGGAAAAATAAATTCACGTTCATCTTTCTGTCGTTTAATGGTCCGTTCTGCAGAGCTGTTCCCCGGTGCTGCCAAGATAACAGGGCTACTCATTCCAGAATCCGTGTCCGACTGATGCGTCCCATTCTGGGACGCAAGAATTGAGTCAATGTCAACCTGATAGATCCGGGCCAGATAGTGGGCCACCTCCTCATATGCACCTCCTGCCCGAACGGCTGCGAGGTAATTTTCTACTGCCGCCGCATTGTTTCCTCTCTTTTCCTGCAGACGGCCCATCAAGATGAAGGCTTCCTGCTTTTGCACCCCATCTGCGTCTTGGATCGTCCCGGTAAGCAGGTCCTCGACAAGCTGCTCATCCCCTTCTCCCTGAAACAACAGATAGGCAAGAAAAAGCCGGAGACTCACCGAAAGTCCAGGGTTTCCAGCAATCTCTGCAGCCTGACCCCGCATGTCCTGCAGCTGCCCCGGCGTTACCGTCACACTGTCTTTAGCAAGCAGTTCAAGGGGAATATCAGCTGTTAACAGTGCATCAATCTCGTCAAGCCTGCCGGCCATCAGCAACGGGTAGAGCTTGGCCAGCTCAACACCTGCTTCAACAAGCGGTGTGCGCTCCCTGTGCACAATACTCAACGCCAGGAACGACTGGATGTCTTTTTCCAGTTCCGGGTCATGTTCAATGGTCTGTTGAAAGCGCTTATAGGCGGCCTCATACTGCTCATCGATCATCGCCAGGGTACCGAGCACCGCATAGGCTGGTCCATAATCGGGGTCAAGGGTGATCAGTTCCTCAAGGGCCTCCCGGGCCGCATCATAATCTCCCTGCTTGTAGTGGGCGCACCCTGCCTCATAGAGATATTCGGTTTCGTTGCGATAAAATTCCGTGCGCAGCTGCATACAGCTCGAAAGAATCATCGCACAAAGCAGCAGAACCAGTAATCGGGTCATTTTAAGATAAGATATCATCAGAACTGTACCTCGAGTCCAATCTCGATCTGCTCCTCTGTTTCAAGTGCGGCACGGTTGCCAAGTGAGCAATACACAAGCGTTTGATAGCGATGCAGGAACAGAGGTTTATAATCGATCCTGGCAAAGGCGTTAAAACCGGAGCGGTCACTGTCGTAGCTGTATTTACCCTGCAGCTGCAAATGGTAGAAATCAGTGTCGAGATCAAAGCGGATATAGCCCTGGTTGTAGGGTGAGAATCGTGAATAGTCCAGGGTTCGCCTCGTCCACTCGAGCGACAGCCTGCTGTCGTACTGCCTGGTGGTGTAATTGGTGTTGAATGTCAGGCGCAGCGTATCGCTATCGTCTGTTGTTGAAACATTCGCCTGCACCAGGTTCGACCATGCCCCGTTCCATTTATGCGAGACATTAGCCATATAGTTCGAGTTACTGCCGAACTCGTCCTCGCGGTGAAAAACACTCATGAAGAATGAATCGGCAGTCCCGATCCCGAAGCGCAGTGAACCGTCGATTTCCTTGAGATCACCGTCGTTGCTCGGGCGGGTCAGGTTGAAAAAGCGCAGCGTTGCCGACAGGGAGCTGAAATACCAGAGCGGCCGCTGCCTGAAATAGTCGATGTTTGCATCAAGACCCCTGGCATCGCTGTATACCTGGCGAAGGGGATCAGCAAATTCTGCGCTGAAATGCTCGCCAAGATCGATATACCCTGCAGAAAACCTGAGTGAGCCCATATCATATTCCGCCTTCAGCAGCCCGCCGTAATCTGTTCCCACCAAATCATCCTCGGTTGTCACCAGCTCAGCTGCCAGAAAGAGTGAATCGCTGAGCATGTAGCGCAGATCCGTGGCCAGCGCCTGGGAGGACAGGCGCTCGGCGGTAGCGGAGGTATCTGCAGCATCGCGGTAAGTAAAAGATGTACCGAGCAGCCATGATCGCTCATCGCCATAAGTCAGCCGGGCGGCCCCGCCGCGTTCCCGGCTGTCCACCTCTCCCTCGGACGTAAAGAGCAGGCCGACCAGCCGTGCTTTCTGGTAAGACTGATCAAACGCAGCTCCAAGTTTGTTGCGTTCGGTTCTAAAGTCGGAAAAAAGCTGTAGCGGATCCTGGAAACTGCCGAGATTATCCCGAAACACTCCTCGTATCTTTCCACTCTCCCAGTGCTTTTCTGCCATCGCCTGACTGCCGTTAAAGCGTGCAGCAGAGCCGTCAAAATCCCGAATGACCTGGAAAACCCCTCGGGTCCTGAGCTGATCATCACGATAGTCAACCCCTGTTCTCAAGCGAAGTTCGCCGTCACTCGAATCCTGCTGCTCGTGATTGTAACGATAAAACACAGATGCCGAACCATAGATTTCATGAGGGTAGGTTTCCGGAGGCAGCGGTTCCGGCAGCTGCCCGCCCGGCTGCTCCTCGAGCGTGGCCACCATGGTATCAATCGTTGCCATATCCTGGAGACCGCTCTCAAGGCGTGCCTCAATCACGAGCTGGTAGCGGCCGTCGATCACCCGATCCCCATTGTTGTCCGTGCCATCCCAGGATATTTCCTGATCCCCGGCCCGCAGGTCCACATAATCAAAACGGTTGGCCACCTGCCCGCGAAAATCGATAATCCTGACCTCTACCTGACTGGCATCCTGCATCAACTGGTACCTGATCGTCAGCGGACCACTCGACGGATCATACACCCCGGCATCGCCTGTAAACGTGCGCAGCGCGGCAGCACCGTAAAGCTCGGTAGCCGAGCAGACAGCAAGCAGGAATCCAGCAATGATAAACACAGAACACACGTGTGGTGTTTGTTTCACCATCAGTTGCACCCGAGCATTTCAACCAATACCGTGTCGGTTGCAGTATCACCATCACTTGTGCGCAGCTCCACGCTGTAAAAGCCATCACCCGGGAACGCGTCGACGCCGCATTCCACAGAAAAAGTCGATCCGCTGATTATGACAGGCTGACATCCAAATGATGCCGGAGCCGTCGTCGCGGTTATCTGGTCGACAGAGGAACTTCCCGGATCAAAATTTCCATTGAGAATAACCGGACCGCAGTTGGTGCTGGTCCCCGGCCCGGGTGAGGTAATAGTGATCGACGGAGGGACAATTGAAACCACGGATTCAAACCATACATATTCTACCGCCCTGCCCTGGCCGCCGGCCTCGTCCCAGGCCTCAACAGCAATCGTGTTACGTCCCGGCTCAAGAGTAATACGAGCCTCAAAGCGGTTCTGTCGAGCCTGCCAGGTAAGCGGCTGCTCCAGGCCGTTTAACGTGAGCACCACCCGGTCGACAAGCGAGGCCGAACTTTCAACGCTGCCCGAAACCTCGAGCAGCGCTTCTGCCGTGGAGGATGGAAGCGAATCAATAGTGACCGACAGACTGCTCCGGCAATTGACAAAGATTGTCCTATACCCTGTTGCACCGCTGCGATCAGAGGCTTCGATGTCGATGATATTGGAACCCGGTTCAAGCGGAACGAGGGCCTCAAAGGCCCCGGTTGCCCTGTCGAGATAAATGTCATCGACAAAGATGCCGTTTACGCGCATTGTCAGGCTATCGACAAAGGAGCTGCTGCTGACAACTGTTCCCCGCAAGGTAATGTCCGCCTCACTGGTGGTTCTCGCTGCCGGCGCCAGCTCTATGCTCACCTGAGAATCTATATCAACGGGAAGTGATGGGCGATAGACCGGAAGGCTGAAATCCAGTTCCCAGCTGTCATCATCGCAGCTGACATCAAGGCGAAAATGGGTTTCATACGGATCACTGATCGTGGCATCGAGAATGTCGTCGCCAATCTGGACATCAAAGCCTCTCAGTAATGTTGTCGGAACTGACGCCTCGAGCGGACCTGCCCTGATTTCATTGGTCTGCACGACGATACGGCTGTCTTCTGCCGACAGCTCGGCAGTGCAGTTCTCCAGCGGGACCGGGCCGCTGTTAAAGAGCGCCGGGAACAGCCTGACAAGCTCGCCCGGATTTGCCTGCCCATCATTATTCGTCTGTTCAAGTTCCCAGATCGTTATGGTTTCAAGGCGCAGATCGGCGCTACCGTCAATACCGCTGATACCTCCAGCGACGGTGAAACGAAGCGTCTCAGATACCTGGTGATCATTATTGTCTCGTGCAACAATCTGCGCCGAATGGTAGCCATTCTCGTAAATGAACGGCCCGCTGACAGCAAAATACCCGCTGGCTGGATCATAATAGAGCCTGCTTTTCTCCACTTCAGTGCCGTCGATAAAAAAACTGATACCGTCCGGCTCGAGATCTGCCCCGTAATCAAAAATCATCGCCGTAAACGCCGGTCCGCCGATATCCTGGATAACCTTTGGTTTTGCAGCAAAGTTTGTGATTCTTGGCAGGTACGCTATGGTGAAATCAAGCTGCTGCTCGGCTGACAGTCCAAGGATATCGGTCGCGGTAAACCGTGCTGAATGGCCACCCTCTTCAAGCAGTGCACTGTAATGGGCGACGTATTCGTTAAACCGATGTTTTCGGCTGTCGCCTGTCAGGATATCATTGAAGGATTGTGCGTACGGGTTACGCGGAGGATTCCCTAGCCCCCCGCTTCCCAGACTGCTGAGCGGTGCTAACCTGACAGCATCGAGGTCAAGATGGGTCCGGGCAAGATCAAGGCCGGACTCGTCAACAGCCGCTGCCCGCAGATGCGTGGCGCTCCGTCCGCCGCCGTTTCCTGCAAGCGAGGAAACACCATCTGTATTGAGCAACTCCAGCGTTACGGTGGGAGGTGAACGGGGGATTGTCAGCATCAGCGTTTCAGAGGAGACATTACCGGCAGGATCCCGTGCTGAAAGGGTAAGATCGTATTGTTCACCGATAACAAGCGGCGGTACCGGTATGATTGCACTCATGGTCCCGCTGAGGCCGTGTCCGTCGGTAAAGGCCGGTGGTGCACTATCCGCCTCTTTTTCCGTGTGGGCGATGAAGGCATCTGCTGCTGAGAGAAATTCAGCAAGAGATGATGACGTAAGACCATTGCTGCTGCGTGAACGAGCGGAGGAACTGTTCCTGAAATCATCATCAAGAGCAGACACCTCGAGACTGCTGATAATCCGCTGTTTTACCGAATACCCGGGCATGCCCGGGGCGGACAAGGAAGGTGATACGGAAATAAGCGGCTCCTGCTCAGCTGTATAGTCATGCTCGACAGCAACAGGAAGCCCGTAATCCGGTGGCACCCCGACACCGACAGACAAACCGGTATTAACCAGCGAAGCCGGCCTGCCATGATCGCTGATCGTTGCCGACAGGCTGTTGTCTGCAGGATTGAACACGATTGAACGAATTTCTGGTGCGAGAACATCTTCTATGACGTTTCGACAATATTCAAAAGAATACACCTCGTAGCGTTTATCCTTACCGGCTATTGAGCTGGCCGATACCAATTCTTTCTCGCCGCTTGCCGGGTTGAAAACCTCAATCATCACCGTTTGCAGCTCTGTCGTCGTATAATGGAGAAGATTGCCACCGCGGCCACCGGAAGCCCGGTATGAGCGATAGGGGTAATATTTCGTTGTCTTGCGGGATGTCAGGTTTACCTTGTCGGTAATCACGTAGTCGCTCACTGCAATTATTTTCTCGACGGGGCAGGTGCGAACCACCGAAAGTCCGCCAGAAAGCGAAGACAAGACGGTATCCCTTCCCCGACTGCTGTCATCATCACGGTCCGGCTCTTTTTCTTTCAGGGAATAATCGCTCACCGAAAATGTATCGTCTGCCGGTTTTTCAGGCGGAATCCCGAAAATCTGACAACTCTTTTCCACCGTGTTCTGGGCACGGTCGGTTATGGACAGATGCGCTGTTGTAACCGATGGCGGCAGCGTAAACGGCGAAATCAGCCTGCCCGTTCCGTCCTCGTTCTGCTCAATTTCAAAATCTCTGCGACCAAAGCCGTCAATGCCAAGGGTTATGTGCAGATCTTCCAGCGGCGTTCCCAGGTCTGAGAAATCAGCTTCGAGGTGGCCGCTTTCCCGGTTGTATTCAAATCGCTCAATCACCGGGCCACCGAGATCAAACAGCATTTCATGCTCTTCCTGCCCCACCGGCCTGCCGGTTGCAGCCCAGGTTCCGGAATTACTGGCCAGGGTAACCTGGAAGGCATAGACGCCTTCTTTCTCAACAGGAGCCCGGGAAATAAATGTGCCCTCCTGCTGATCGAAGAAGTAGGCACTGTTCTGAAAAGACAGATACGAAGCTGCAGTATTGAGCAGTCGGGAGTTCGGTTCAGTCCAGGTGCGGTATTCAAGAAAAAACGAGCCGTCCGGGTCCTGGACGCTTGCGGTTTCAGAGCTGCGGCTGTTTCGCCAGTATAAACCAACAGGCACCCGGAACGAATCGTGCTCTGCCGAAACAGTGACATCCCCCAGGGATGGTTCCATCCGCCGCCCGTCGGCCGAACATTCCCACTCGTACTCAACCGACAGCAGCCGCGGGTAATCAACCGTGAGATACGACAGACCATCCAGCGAACTGACGACATCCTGCTGCCTCACTTCATAACGCACTACCTGGCCGCCAGAGGCTGGCAGGCGTTTCAGGTCAAGGTGCGGATTATCGGCTGTTATGGTGACTGCATCAAGGATACCGGGATCAAGTTCTTCGTCGGTCTTTATGCTGATTTCAACGATATCAGCCATCTTTTCTCGCGAGAAAAGCAGCGGAGAGAGGCGGCTGGTCAGCGGGAAACTCAGATCCATCCTGGTCGTGGTGTCAAAAGTGAACTCGGCGTTACCCGGTGTCGTGCAGGTCTGCTCCTCCGTTGTCTTCTCTTCGTAGGGTTCCTCGGTTGTAAAATTTTGCTCAAGCGTTGCCTCGTTTCCTGCCCGATCCTTCAGGGATACGAACAACCGGTATTCCACTGCTCCCGCGCCCCTAGTCCTGCCGTCATAATCGATCAGCAGAAAACGTTTATCGTTCTGTTCCACGGCGTCTATGGCGGCAGGAATGCCATTTATGGTGACGGTAACATCAATATCGACAAGCTGTGAAGCAATACCGGAGCCTTCATCCGAAAACTCGACGAGAAAAGACAGCATATGCTCAGCTATCTCCGTTGCCCCCGGAAAGACGAGTTCAAGGGTCGGCGGGGTGATATCGTAAATAAACAGGAGCTGCGCACTGTCCTTGATGGTGCCGTCGAGGTTGTCGGATTTCAGCAGGGCCGCATGTCTTCCCTCGGTAAGTCCTGAAATTGTAGCGGAAAAAGAGGCACTGCCGTCAGCAGCGGAAGAGAGGGAAAACTGCCGGGACCGGCCGTCGACCAGAAAGCCGATCAGCGGATTATCAGCAACAGGAACAGTACCGGGAGACGGATCGGGTACAAGCTGCCCATGGAGGCTGTTGTTCTGCTCGGAAATATATTGGATTTTATCAGGTTCTTCGGCACAAGACGGATGAGGGAAGAGGAAACCGCACAGGCAACAAGAGAGCAGGAGCAAACGTGTCAAGCTCAAAACAGATCGATTCATTAAGCTTATCAGGCTGTTGCTCATTTCACCGTGGATTAGATTGTTTTACTACGCAGGCAACAAGATTTTTTGCAAAAAACAGTTTATTATATAAGAGAGAGGAAAAAGAAGCAAATCATGGGACCGTTGGAACCGGTGGGATCGGGAATGTCAGGAAGGAAATCTTGTGAAATCGACCTGAAAGGGATACGATGATGACCGTAAAGGCAGCGTCTTAGCTAAAGAATCCGGATTTTTGAAGCAGTCTTAGAAAACAAAATCTTCTCAGCCCAAGATAGCCCAAAGGAGTAGTCATGGCACTCGATAGAGACCGGATTCTGCAGATACTGCAGGAACATAAACCAGAGCTGACAGAGAAATTCGATGTAAAATCTTTAGCGATGTTCGGCTCTGTTGCCCGCAACATGGCAACTCATGCCAGTGATATCGATATTCTCGTTGAATACTACAAAGTTCCAGGCATGTTTCGCTTTATTGAATTACAGAAATACCTTGAGGAAATCACAGGGCATCCGGTTGATCTTGTCACCCGCAAAGCCCTGAAGAGCCAGCTGCGCGACAGAATTCTCAAAGAGGCTGTCCATGTCAGCTAGAGATTGGGGCCTGCGCATCGATGACATCATTGATGCGCTCCAGACAATAGCCTCCTACATAGATGGGATCACTTACGACCAGTGGGTAAATGATAGAAAAACCATCGACGCTGTAATCAGGAATATAGAAATCATCGGTGAAGCAGCACACCATATCCCGGAAGATATTCAAAGCCGGTACGCCGATATTCCCTGGGCCCAGATGCGGGGCATCAGAAACCTGCTTATTCATGAATACTTCGGTGTCGATATAGATATCATCTGGCAAACAATCACCGGTGATCTACCGGATCTGTTGACAAAAATTACTGCCTTGGAATACACCAGCAACGGCCAACAGTAAATGCGCATTGCGAAACTTCCAGACCCAACCGTACCCCTCCAGCGAATGCTGCCACCACAATTGAACGCTTCATGTCTGCAAAGCAGCAGGTGCCAAGCCGAAGTTGCAGAAACGCTGCAACGTTCTTGGCATATCTCCATCAGCCGTTGCTACCGCAAGATGGCCAATTGATGAAAAATGGTGCGAATTTAGTGCCACCGGGAAGAATGACCCTGCTGAACAGGCTGATATTGCTTGAAAAGATATCCACCTTGTCAAATGTGAGTGAGTGTGTTAAGTACCCTGAAAAAGGGGTTATGACCTAATGAATATCCATTCAACAGTAAGGAAGACATGGCGAAGAAGAAACTGAAGGAACATATTATCAACCGGGACTGGTGCAAGGGATGTGGGATCTGTGTGGCGATGTGCCCGAAGAATGTCCTTGAACTCGACCAGGAAGAAAAAGCTGTGGCCGTGCGAATCCAGGACTGTATCGTCTGCCAGTTGTGCGAGCAGATCTGCCCGGATCTGGCCATTGAAGTAGTAATCGAGGAATCATCAGCTAAGGGCGAACCAGAAGCCAAGGACGACTAACATGGGAAAAAATATAGCGTTTGTTCAGGGTAACGAAGCATGTGCACTTGGCGCCATGTACGCGGGCCTCGACTTCTATGCAGGATACCCGATAACACCTTCTACGGAAATTGCCGAAACCCTGGCGGTAAAGCTGCCGGCTGCCGGCAAGAAATTCATCCAGATGGAAGACGAGATCTCTTCCATGTGTGCGATCATCGGAGCCTCGCTCACCGGCAACAAAGTGATGACTGCCACCTCCGGACCGGGGTTCTCACTGATGCAGGAAGCGCTTGGGTACGCGGTCATGACCGAGATCCCCTGCGTGGTCGTCAACGTCCAGCGCGGCGGACCGTCAACCGGCAACCCCACCCATGTCAGCCAGGGCGATGTTAACCAGGCCCGCTGGGGCACCCATGGCGATCACTCAATCGTCGCCCTGACCGCCTCAAATCACCAGGATGTCTTCAGGATGACCGTTGAAGCCTTCAATATTGCCGAGACCTACCGTACGCCGGTCATCCTGCTCTTTGACGAGACGGTCGGCCACATGCGTGAAAAGCTGGTTATCCCCAAAGAAGGGTCGATCCCGCTGGTGCAGCGGTTGAGAACAAGTGTGAAAGAGGGGGTCAACTACCACCCGTACCTGCCTCGCGAGGACGGTCGTCTGCCGATGAGTGATTTCGGTGGAGCCCACCGCTACAACGTCACCGGCCTCTACCACGACATGTGGGGGTTCCCGACCGACAAGCCGGAGGTGGTGCAGGAACTGCTCAAGCATTTGATCGACAAAATCGAAAACAATGCCCACAAGATCACCTTCCACCGTTCCTACTACCTTGAAGATGCACGAACCGTACTGATCTCTTACGGATCTGCGGCACGATCCGCGCTGAGCGCGGTTGAGCAGCTCAGGAACAGGGGCCAGCGCATCGGCCTGCTGGAGCTCAACACCATCTGGCCATTCCCGGCCCAGCTCGTCCGGGAGAGCACCAGGGGGGTAAACCTGGTCGGAGTTGTCGAGATGAACGTCGGCCAACTGACCCAGATGGTAAAACTGGCCGTCGGAAAACCCAAGAAAGTCAGCCTGATCAACCGGGTCGACTGCCAGATGATCACCGACAAGGATATCAAGAAAGTCCTGCGAGTTCTTCAAGGACGGGGAGTTTAAGTAATGGATGTCAAACACTATCTCAGAGAACGGTTTTTCCCGCATATATGGTGTGCCGGCTGCGGTCACGGCATCGTCTTAAATGCCCTGATCAGGGCTGTTGATGAGCTGCAGATCAAAAAGAAGGAAATGGTCATGGTCTCTGGAATCGGCTGTTCTTCCCGGATTTCCGGCTACGTCGATTTCCACAGCCTGCACACCCTCCACGGCCGGGCTCTGGCCTTTGCCACCGGTGTGAAAATGGGCAAACCGGAACTCAACGTTATCGTGCCGATGGGTGACGGCGATGCGCTGGCCATCGGCGGCAATCATTTCATCCATGCTGCCAGACGCAATATCAACATCACCGCCATGGTCATGAACAACCGGACCTACGGCATGACCGGCGGCCAGTATTCGCCGCTTTCGGGAATCGGCATCAAGGCAACCACCGCACCATATACCAATATCGACCGTGACTTCGACACCGTGGAGCTGGCCACCGCCGCCGGGGCAACCTTCGTTGCCAGGACAACCGTCTATCATGTCAAGCAGCTCCAGGACTTTTTAAAAAAGGCGATACAGCATAACGGCTTTTCCATGGTGGAAATATTGACCCAGTGCCCGACCTATTTCGGCAGGAAGAACAAGAAGGGATCTGCCGTTGACATGCTCCAGTCTTTCAAGGATGGAACCGTACCGATCGGCTCGGACAAAAAGAAGGAGAACCCGGAGCTGATCGAGCGGGGAATCTTTGTCGACAAAGAGCTGCCGGAATATTGCCAGGCCTACGAAAGGATCGTTGAAATTGCAACCGGCAGGTAACAGCTTCAATCCCAGTTCATCATCAGTGAGTGATAAACATGACACGATATCGAATAATCTTCTCCGGCTCAGGTGGCCAGGGGCTTGTCAGCGCGGCAATCATTCTTGCCGAAACGGCGGTAATGCATGAGAATCTCGAAGCGGTCCAGTCCCAGTCCTACGGCGCGGCCGCCCGGGGCGGTGCAACGCGGGCGGATGTTATCATTTCAGACGGCCCGATCAACCTCCCGAAGGTCTTCCAGCCGGGAATCCTGATCTGCATGACCCAGGAAGCCTACAACAAGTTTTCCAACCTGATCCGCCCGGGGGGACTGCTCATTGTCGATTCAAAATTTGTCAAGACCACGCAACGGGTCGATGCCAGGCAGGTAGAGCTGCCGCTCCACCAGACCGTGATGGATGAGATCGGCAACCCGGTTGTTCTGAATATCTGTGTCCTCGGCGCACTGATCGGCATGTGCGGCATTGTCAAAAAAAGCTCCATCGAGAAGACACTGGCCGAAAAATTCCCGCCCGCTTTCATGGCTGGAAACCAGATGGCGCTCGATATCGGTTTTGAAATGGGATTTGAGCACGCCGAATAATTCATCGCCCTGCAGGAGCTGCCGCCCCAGGCACGCTAGAGCCTTCAGCAGGAGACGCTCGGCAGCGACAGCGATCTTCTCCTGCTTTTTTTAGTACACCTTCACAAGCCGTTACCCGACCGGAATATAGTCTCATACAGACATCGCTCGGCAGCGCGAAGCCCTATTTACAAATTGACTTTAAGACTCCAGTGCGTTAGTAACAAATGTAAGTATTCTCTTAGTATAGAAGCAAATCATCAACATAATCTGCACGTATACTGCCGATGAACAACCTCGATATTTTCTTTTATATCCTCGCCCAGCTGGCGATGATTTTCAGCGTTTCAGCGGCTCTGTCTCCCTCTCATAGCGCCACATGTGTAAACTTCCAGCAAAACAGATATCTCAGGAGCAAGCGCCTGACTGCAGGCAAAAAACCTATATATAGCAAAGATTGGCTAAACCGTAAAACACGTAAAAACTGGGAGGTGCTATGAAAAAACATGTTATTGCTGCCCTGGTTTGCTGCTCTTTTGCCGCACTTGTTGCTATAAACGCATACAGTGCCGGCGGAGCCAAACCGGAACCGTTACCAAAGGCAACCACCATTGCCGAGCTTGCGGAACGTTATGATTCCAGCAGGTGTATGGACTGTCATGAGGATATCCATGACGAGTGGTCCAACTCCCTGCATGCCCGCTCTGTTCTGGGGACACCGCGTACCGCGCCGACGATCATCACCGCGATCGAGAAAGGGTTGAAACTCTTTCCCTATTCCGGTGTGAAAACCGATGAGGACATCACCGTTGATTCCCTGATGATGTGTGCAAAGTGTCACCTGCCGCAGCTCGATGAAGCAACTGATGATGTGGCCCGGGAACTTGTTGCCACAATCAAAGGATGGCAACAGGCTTATCGAGACGAAGATTACGACAAAGTCGATGAACTTCAGGAAACCATCCAGAGCCTCAACATCGGCTGCATGGTCTGCCACAACAAAATGGCTATCGTCCACAAGTGGGCCGATGGTTACCCGCAACCCGATACCGTTTATGGAAGTCTGGACGGCGACCACGAAGATGAAGAAATCGTCAAGATGGCCACATCCGATGTCTTGAGCGAATCCATCTTCTGCGGACAATGCCATGGAGTCGGCCCGAATTTCGAGCTCGATCATCCATCGCAATGTGCAACGATATACGGCAGCTATCTTTTCTCCTACGTCGCTCACGGCGGCAGCGAATCCTGCCAGGAATGCCACATGGAGAAATCCGAACTCGGTCATGACATGCAGTCATATCGCAGTGATGAGATGATCGAGGCAGCCATCGATGTAAAAGTAGAAGGACGCTCCATCTTCTGGCGCAAAAACAAGGAAGACGGGGTTGTTCCCATCGGTATCATCAATGTTTCGATGTTCAACAAGGCGGGACATGCTATCCCGGACGGCTGACCGACTCCAAACCGGCTGGTCCTGGAAGTGACCGCGAAAACAACAGACGACGAAGTAGTATACAACGATCAGAGAATTTACATGCCGTACCCCGGCAGAATGGGTAAAGGCAAGGAGATGGGCAGGGGGCCGTACGAAAAGAGCGGCCTGCTGAGAGAAACAAGCCTTCCTCCCGGAAAACTGATGCATGAAACGTTTGAAATCACCTATCCCTTTGAAGATAAGGAAAAAGATGGTGAAACAAGGCGTGAACTGCTCAAAGATGAACTCATTGTCAACATTACCCTCTGGTATGTGCCTTTCGGCGAGTTCGACGGCAGTGAAGTGGCCTTTTTTGAAGATGAAAAGACACTTGATCTGAAAACTGAATGGATCTGGAGATAGGCGAAACCGTTCAGCGTTGATCAGACAATGATCATCACAGTATGAGGGTTAGCGGCTTGATGGCACCACCAGTCAAAACGTTAACCCTCATTTTTTTCGTATGGGTATCAGAACACTATGATCCGCAAAGTTCTTTTTGTAGATGATGATCAGATCTTACAGCGTGCCGTAGGAAAACAGTTTGAAGCCCATGGTGGGCAATTCGAGCTGGTTTTTGCAGATGACGGTTTTGATGCCGTTAAAAAACTGGAAAAAGTTTCAGTATCACTTATCTGTACTGATCTGATGATGCCGAGGATGGACGGGGCGAGTCTCCTGGCCCATGTCAGTGAGAATTATCCCGACATACCTGCCATTATTATTTCCGAATTGAGCAACGACCAGCTTGAACACCTCATTGCTGCAGACGGTGTTGTCGGCTATTTCAAGAAGCCCTTCCAGGCCGGCAGGCTGGCGCCCAAAATCCTTGAAGTTCTGCAGGATGAAGCGAACGGGGGGATCATGCACACCATATCTCCGGCAACATTCATGCAGCTCATGGAAATGGAGGGGAAAACCTGTACGATCCGCATGCTCGACAATCATTCCGTCGAAGGTGCGATCCTCTACCTGAAAGATGGCATACTCTTCGATGCCAGAGTCGGCAGGCTCAGAGGCATTGACGCGGCCTACAAGGCCTTTGCCTGGGATGAAGTTACCGTTTTTTTTAAAAATGAGTGTAAGCTCGGAGAAAACAGGGTTAACAGTGATCTTCAGGGACTCATCATGGGAGCCCTCGCGGCAAAGGATGAACGCGAAGGGGCAAGCGCAGGCGAAACGGAGGGCGGGTCCAGAGGCTCGGATCTCATCGCCGGGATTCATGCAGATGACGATTTCCAGCCACCAGCTGACAGCCTGGCAGGGCCGACAGCAAAAAACGAAGAAGACAGCGGCGATTCACGGCAGATCCTGCAACAGAAGCTATCCGAGCTGGATGGCATTGAGGCTGTTTACTACGATGAAAAGGCAGCTGCCGTGATGAAAAAACTTGATCATCTTGGAGAACAGAGCGCTTTTGGCAGCCTGAAAGCGGTCCATGTACAGAACAGATATGGCAAAAACCATATCATTGTTCCCGGTGAAACGCCGACCGTCCTTGCCGGAGGGTCCGGATTGAGCGTTGACAGGATACTGGTGCTCCTGCAGAACGAGCAGTAACAGAGGTTTACTGCGCTCGTTCCTCTCCCTTTTCTGCAGCATCGATAACCTGGTGCAGCTCCCTGCTGCTGAGCGGTTCATCAAACCTGATATGCACAGAGTAGTCATTGCTGATCAGGTCCATGTCGCGCACGGCTCGGACAATAGCATTACGGCTCAATAGGCCGGTCGACATGCCGGTGTAGAAATCAACCCGCAACCGTCTGCCGAAAAAACCGAGCGCATTTCTTTTCCTTGAAGCATGAATACTGAAGGCAACACCACCCTGTGAGATATCGATAAAATCTCCCTTTGCTTCACTATCCGTTTCGTTACCGCTCGCGTCGAGAACGGAGAAAGAGAGCCTGCCTGACAGTTTCCTTCTCTGGTGCTGTCGCCTGTCCCCGCGGGGCGTCTTCAGGGCTGCGCTGCTCGTCTGAAAGGTTGAACAGAAGCGGGCAAGCTTTGCCTCAAGTGTTGGATGGGCGTCATGCAGTGAATCGAGGCTGCTACGAGACAGCAGGAACAGTTCAGCGCCGAGGCTTTTTGCATTGACGGTCCAGACGGAGGCATCAAAAAACGTTTCCGCCCCGATGATCTCCCCTGCCTGCCTGTCGCCGAGCTTCAATTCAACACTACCCTTGGCAGCCAGGAGCTGCACCCGGCCGCTGTTTATGAAAAACAGCGTGGCGAGACTGGCCCCCTGTTCTGCAACAAGTTCACCGTTACCATATTTTTTCAGTACCATGGCATGATACAAGGCGGAAAATTCCTCGGGTGCCAGTACTTCCACCAGGTTTTTCCAGACCTCCAGGTGGTCGCTGCTGATGCTCGCCTGCTTCTCTTCCTCAATAATTTCGGCAGCACGCACAATCTGCTTCAAGGCCATGGAATCAACTTGAATAAGCAGGTCACGCAGCTCTTCCGCAAGCGCAAATTGTTTGTTTTTCGCGCTCTTTTCAATCAGTTCCATGGCGAGCGTGAGTGCTTCAGCCGTTTTGCCGCTTTCCAGCAGCTTGTTGAGTTCCCGTGCCCGGGGAATGGTCTCTTTTACCTTTCCTGCCTGAGCGGAGCTGTCGATGCTCTCAGTGCGCACCGGTGGTGGGGATGGCGCCTCTTTCGAAACAGCCCCGGAAGTGCCAGGTCGGGCAGGTACACACTGCTTGAGCTGCTCAATGGACACAGTGACCGCCTCACGGATTTCAAAACTAAGCGTTTCGGCGCCTCCCTGCTCATGGGCTGCCAGCAGGTCCTGTAAGGAGTTTATGGCATCGGGGAACGCACAATAACCAAGTGTCCGGCAGATGAAGAGAAGCAGTTTTTTTCTTGCATTCTGGCTGAAACCGGCCTCTTTTTCAAGCAGTGCCAGAAGGGCTCTGGCAACCTCCGGATCGGCAAAATCAACAAGCTCTTTGATAATGCAGGGTTTAATCTCATCATCAGCTGAACTGAGCATGTTCAGCAGAACTTTCTTGCGCAGATTTTTATCGGCCAGCTTGTCGAAGATCTGTTTGCCGGCAAACTTGATTTTGCTGCGATCGCTGCCATCGCGCATGCCGATGACAAGAGTGCCTAATTCCGTTCTTTTCAGGTAATACCTGCCATTTGCAAAGACAATATCTGCCTCCGGCGGATAATCGAGCTCCTCTATAATCTGGTGCCAGGAGGTTGCCTCGGATCGTTGATCGATTTCGGGGTCAGGATTTGAGGAGAAAAGGGCGTCACCACGTCTGGATAAAAAAATGACATTTCTAACCGAACCCAGCGCTGATATTTTCTTTAAGAAATCATTCATTAACGGTGTCGTTCATATAATTTTCAATCGCTGAAGTGTACGTTTTCAGACTATTTTATAACAGAGTTACCGCTAGAAAACGATAGATGATTCACTTCTGATATCAAGCGATTGCCGTATCTTTACGGCAAGATCCTGCTGAGAGAAGGGTTTCTGGATGAGTTCGATGCCTTCATCAAGCAGCCCCTGGCTGGCGATGATGTCGGAGGTATAGCCGGACATGTAGAGGCATCGGGCTTCCGGCTTGATGCTCAGGAGCTGTTCAGCCAGGTCACGTC
Source organism: Desulfocapsaceae bacterium (assembly GCA_963675545.2). Lineage (GTDB taxonomy): Bacteria > Desulfobacterota > Desulfobulbia > Desulfobulbales > Desulfocapsaceae > MADRE3. The sequence continues at coordinate 2,166,424 of CAXXRX010000002.1, read as the reverse complement.
CGTTGATTTCCGGCATGATCACATCGAGCAGAAACAGGTGGATGTCCCTGTCACACGACTGGGCAATCTCAATAGCCTGAAGAGGAGAGATGCTACTCAGGACATGATAGCCGAGATGTTCCAGCATCTCCTGCACCAGGTCAAGTATCGTCTGCTCATCCTCGACAACCAGGATTGTTTCGGAGCCGCGCACGTCCAGTTTAACGAACGCGTCCTCAGGGTGTTCCTGTTCGCCACCGCAATACCGTGGGATATAAATCTCAATAGTGGTTCCCTGCCCGGGGCTGCTCAGGACATTAATTGTACCGTTATTCTGCTTCACCGCGCCATAAACAGTCGCCAACCCGAGACCGGTACCGACACCGACTCCTTTCGTCGTGAAAAACGGTTCAAACGCATGGTTCATCGTCTCTTCATCCATGCCGCAGCCGTTATCGCTCACCGACAGTCGTACATATTCCCTTGATGGCACAGACCCCGTATCAATATGGCTGTTCTCCCCCGGCACACAATTGTCCAGTTTTACAATCAGCTCACCAACCCCCGATATTGCATCACGGGCATTGACACAGAGATTAACCAGAATCTGATCGATCTGGGAGGCATCCATTTTCACCTTCCAGAGACTGTCCCCCGGAAGCCAGATAAGCTTGATGTCCTCACCGATCAGTCGGTGCATCATCTGCAGCATGCCCTCCACCGTTTCATTGAGATCAAGTATTGTCGGTTCAACCGTCTGTTTGCGGGCAAAAGCCAACAGCTGCCTGGTTATTTCCGCTGACCGGTCGGCAGCCTTTCTGATTTTCTTCAAGTCGTTGAAAAGCGGGGCCTTGTCATCGATCTTCATCATGGCCATCTCGGAATGCCCGATGATAACGCCCAACATATTGTTGAAATCATGAGCGATACCACCGGCGAGCTGGCCGATGGTTTCCATTTTCTGGGCCTGGAACAGCTGCTCCTCGAGTTTGAGTTTCTCTTCAGCCGATCTCCTCTGTTCAGTAATATCACGAAATTCCGTCACCCTGGCGGTACGCCCTTTATGGGGGATCATCGAGCCATGTATGGAGATGGGAATTATGGTACCATCCTTGCAAAGTGCCTCAACTTCATATGCATGAGTGCTTTCGTTACGAATATGTTCCCGAACGACATCCTGCCAGCGAGGGGTAATGAGCTTCAGACCGTCCATGCCGATGAGCTCTTTCCGTGAATAACCGGTTAAATCGGACAACCCCTGGTTGCAGTCAAGAATCACGCCCATGTCATGTATGGCGATACCGCCGAACGAGGCATTGTGCAATGTCCTGAAACGCTCCTCGCTCTCGCGCAGTTCCAGTTCCACGTGGAGTCGCTCGGTAATATCATTAAAGATCGACTGATAGGTGCCATCCGGCATCATGATTGTCTGCATCTCGATCGCCACCTCAGTGGTGTCAGGACGGGTAATTTTTCGTTCGCTGACAACTTTTTTCCCGGCTTTCAGGAGGTCGAAGCGAAGCGGCGACTGTTCAACGCTCTCATCCGTGAAGTGAAGCTTGCTGATGTGCAGGCCGATCAGGTCTTCCCTGGGCATACCGACAATTTCACACATGCTCCTGTTGGCCTCGATGATGTTCCCGTCGCTGGAGCCAAGCAGGATACCGACGGCCGCCAGATCGATAAGCGTGCGAAACTTGCGTTCACTCTCCTCGAGCTGTACTCGCGCATGCTTGTGCTGCTCGACCTCCTTGAGCAGCTGCTTGTTGAGCAGGGTCAGCTCTGCGGTCCGGCTCTGCACCCTGTCTTCAAGATTCTTGTTGATAGAAAGGATCTCATGACGATTATTTTCATCGGCTTTTTCAAAAAAATATGAAAAGATTCCGACAAGCAGGTAGGAACAGAGAAAACGGATTTCAAACTGCAGGTCATAGCGGGCAAGAAATGGATAGTCCAGGTCAGTCGCCATCAAGGCAATAACCGGGATGGTCATGATCAGCATTGCCACACTGCCCTGTCTTGAACCAAGAAGAAACGATGCCATGAAGGGAAAGGTATAATACCAGACATAGGCACTCTGATTGACGCCGCCATTGAGATAAATCAAGGCGTAGAGCAGCATGGCAAGGATAATGCCGACCAGGATATTCAGCTGATAATTCTTCTTTACCCTCGCGGAATAGAGATTCAGGGCAAAGGCGGCAGCAAAAAAGAAGTCAATCCAGCCGAGGACCAAGGCATTCTGACGAAAAGCGAGACTTCCGAAAAGGACGAGCGTGATTGAACCGAAAAAAGTAATGACACCCAGGACGATAATCCGTCGTCTGATTGTCGAATCAGTATGAGCCTGTTCGGTAGCCAGGATGTTTTGCTCAAACCAGGCGAAGGTCTTGTCCAGAAATGATTGCTGGAAATACCTGAACTGTTCAGCGGCCCTTCGCCGCGTCGATCTTCTTCTCTCGTTCGCCATTATGACCTGTCTACCCAAAAAACATCTGATGCCTGACTGTTTCAGCGCTGCAAACAACCCTTCAGCTGATAGTATATCTCAGCATACCAAAAAACTGAACGAATTTAGAAACTGTTTTCTCAGCAGTACACCTACTGAAACAGTATCGACCGCTATTTCAAGTCTTTAAACAGGCAAGGGGAGTCGTATCGGAATGCAATCGACTCCGAGGGAGGGACGTAAAAAAGACAGGTGAAAAACCCGAGACCCCGGCACACTGAAAACAGACATCAGGCACCAGGGGAGGCCAATAGGGATCTTACCCCAGCTTTTCACCGATCGCTTTTCCGTAAGACTGGCAGGCGCGCAACCCTTCTTCACTGGCAACAACTGCTTCTGTGAGGTTCAAGGGACCAAGGTCGGTCATATCCATCTTGAAGACATGCAGCATCGTCTCGTAAATCATCGGGGCGCTTTCACCACTGTGCGTGTGAGAGCCGAAAGCGCCTCCCATTTTGCCGGTAAGATTCGCCTGCTGGGCTTTGAAAAGAAACTGTTTCATCCCTCCCGTCATGTCCTTGTGGTAGGTGGGACAACCGAACACATAGGCATCGTATCCACTGATTGCCTTTTCATTTTCAAGCTCTGCGATATTTTTGACGTCTACCTGAGCGGCAGTCATCCGCAGCCCTTCAGCGATATAATTTGCCATTGCTTCGGTTTTTTTCGTCCGGCTTGAGTAGGCTACCAGAACCTTCTTCATCTCAGTTCCTCCAGGTTGCTGCAGGTGATTGTTAATAGCTCAACAAAACTACGTCGGCATCCAGAAATTTGACTTTTTACGAGTTCATCAATGATGATTTCCAAAAAATTACTGTAACAGAGAGTAAGATGTTCATGCTCATTCTTTTGTCAATAAATATAAACGTGCCACGATACCGGCCGGCCGGCCGGAAAAACAAAAAACCGGTAACAACGTTTACTATTTCTTCATAGTGTCACCTTTATTTACACTTTTTTCCAGATTTTTGTTTTATTCAGTAGAGTTTTTTGCTAAACCGTTGTCTGGGAATACTTCTTTTTTCAACAGTATAAAGGTCTTTCCCACCCGCGCCGATTATAATAAAAAGAACGGTGAATCTGGCGCTTTCTTTGCAGACCCTGGAACCTAGAGAGAAACCCATTTCCTTTTTGAAAAACCGTTTCTTTTCGTCATCAAAAAAACAGTGACCGGAAACAACAGGAATTGACAACAGAAAAGCCACGCATTGAGGTACCACCATGTTTGACAGCATCCGTCGAATTTTATTTGTCTTTTATGCCGTTTTTCTTCGTCTCCCCGTCTGGGGCATCATCTGGCTTGTGGGTCGCACCGGTGTCTTTAAAACTGTTTTTGTAATCTATCCGCACGACAAGGAAGAATACTCAAAACTCTGTCCCGACTATCAGCCATTTATCAGGTTCATGTCAGGCCGGCCGACACCGGGTGGTCTTATCCTGGATGGCTGGAAGCCTGTCGGCATTTACCTGTTCATCTCAAATCCCCCCCATGAGCTTGCCAGAAAGCAGAATCGCCATATTGCCGAAAAGATCGTTTCCCGCATGAAGTGGATTCAGAAATTATCCGGTGCCAGAACTGTTGGTTTTGCCGGGCAGCTCGGCCCGATCCTGGAAAGAAGGCACGGCATCGCCATGGAGCCGCCTTTTTTCGCCAGCACCATGGGTAATGTGTTCTCCATTGAGAATGCCCTGTCTCATCTTGCCACCCAGGAGAAAAAGCAGCCCTGGCAACTCTCCATCGCCATTCTCGGTGGCGGCGAACTTGGAGATATTCTTAACCAGCACTTCAGCAGCCAGGGCTACAACGTCTCTATTCTCGACGTGAAGTTCAAACGAAGAGGAGGCGTTACCCTGCAGCTCAGCGAGTCGGATCGTCAGCAGCTTGAGCACATCGATTTTGTCATCAACCTGCTGCCGACCGGTGAAGATTTTCTGAACTGCGGAATCGCCGAGTTTCTTGACACCTCATCCTCTGTTATCGATTTTTCCAGGCCGGCAATTCCAGGCCATCAGGTACCTGCCCGGGTCTTCATGGGCAATCGTGTGCAGCGGCCGGGAATGCGTTTCATGTTCTCCCTGCCGGGAGACTGGCTCAAACATGAGATCCCTGCCTGCTCCATGCCTTCAATACTGGCGGCACACTTTGATATCGTAGAAAATGACCTGACAGCATTCTGCAAGGCCGCCCGCCAGGTCTCGTTTAACACCGCCCTTGCTCCGGCAGTGAAAAATCCGACATCCTTCTTCCCCGCAAAGATTCAGACCCTGGGGTACCATCTGCAGATGGCATGTCGGCCATATCTCTACTTCGTCAAGGAATCGTTCAGTTATGCACTGAAGGAACGCGGATAGGACAACTGAGATTTATCTCACTCGAGCAGCTCAGTAATCGAATCCGCCATTGCGCAGAGGATGAGGCAGCACGATGCAGCCCCGGCATCCAGCACCCCCCGGGACCTCTCACCAAGCCTGCTCGACCTGCCCACCTTTGCAACCATGTCCACCGTGGAGTCTCTTCCCTGTTCCGCAGCAGCTTTCATAGCTGCAAGGGCCGAGGCGAAACTCTCTCCTGCTTTTTGTTTTGCCTCAAAGGCCAGTACTGCAGGCTCCAGTGTATCCAGCATGGTTTTGTCGCCGACTTTGGCACTGCCGATGTCCTTGATGGACGCCAGCGCCCGATTGAGCATCTGATTAAAGAGTTCAGCGTCAATTTCAGCCTTGTCCCGGCTGACCCTGAACATCTGCCGAAAAAAGGTCCCGTACAGTGGCCCCATTGAGCCACCGATATCATCCATCATGATGTCGCTCAGGGTTTTCAGAGCAGTGGTCATATCTACACTCTGACCGGCCAGACGAGCTTCTGCCTGGGTCACGGCCTTGTTCATATTGATGCCGTGATCACCGTCTCCAATGGCGCCATCTATCTCACTGAGATACTTCGCATTTTCCTGGACAACCTTGATAACTGCAGTGACGATCGCCGCACCGTGTTGATTGCTGAAAGATCCCATCCTAGATTACTCCTTAAACTGTTTAAGACCTATGGAATCTGCTTCCATGTCCATTAATTCTTTGAGTTCGGCATCGAGTTTCATGACCGTCAAGGTCACACCCATCATCTCAAGGGAGGTAAAATAATTACCGACATACGACCTGTACACCGAGATATTCTGCTCCGCCAGGAGTTCCTCTACTTTATTGTAGAGGATGTACTGCTCCATCACCGGGGTGGCGCCAAGCCCTGAGACAAGCACAGCAACGTCATCTCCTGCCGCAAACGGCAGATCCGGTAAAATGGCCTCGACCATTCTGGCGGCCATCTCATCTGCCGTCTGGATGTCCGTTACCTCGATACCCGGCTCACCGTGATGACCGATACCGACTTCCATTGTACCGGGCTCAATGGTGAAGTTGGGGTGCCCATTGGCAGGAATGGTGCAGGGCGTCAGCCCGATGCCGATGCTGCGCGTATTATCGATGGCTTTCTGCGCCGAGGCTATCACCTCATCAAGCGTACCCCCCAGGGCCGCCCGGGCACCGCCTGCCTTCCACATAAATATTTCACCAGCAACACCACGCCGCTTCTCAGGCTCGCTTTTCGGCGCGGACGGGACATCGTCGTTGGCAACCACTGTTTTCACTGCTATACCATCATCCTCGGCAAGCTCCATAGCCATTTTGACATTCATGTTGTCGCCGGCGTAATTACCGTACAGACAGGCAACACCGTTACCGGCATCAGCTGCCTTGAAGGCATCGTAGAAGGCCTTTGCCGAGGGGGAAGAAAAAATCTCTCCGGCAGCAACAGCATCCACCATGTTCTTGCCGATATAGCCGATAAAGGCAGGTTTGTGCCCTGAGCCGCCGCCGGTTACAATCCCGACCTTGCCTGCAATCGGCGCCTGCCGGTACTTGAGAACCCGTGGATTTTGGGTCGGAGAAACCAGATCACGATGACACTTTATAAACCCGCTCAACATGTCTTCCACGACGAGATTCGGGTCATTGATAATCCGCTGCATACACACCCTCCTTAAAATTTGACATGTAAAAATATCCGCTCAGACGGCCAGTATCTGGCGGACGAATTTCATTGATTCCGTCAGGGTCCGACGAATAAGATGTAAATCAACCGGTGCCCCAGCCCGGATGGGGCTTGCGTCTGCCGCCCGTGTCACCCTGAGCGGAATTTCCAGCGACACCGGTAACGTCCTCGGGTCGCGGCCAATTTCATCAAGGATCCTGCGGTAGTCGATCATACCCTCACCAATGGTCGAAAACCCCCACCCGTCGCCCTGTCGGACAACATCTTTCACATGATAGTGAATGGTCTGCGACAGTGCACAACGATAGTCGTCCTCCGGTTGAACCGTTTCAAAACAATGCGAGATCAGGTTACCGAAGTCATAATTGAGGCCGACTGTCTCCAGGGCTATCTCATCGATCACCGAAGCTGCCTCTTGTGCCGTATCAATCACATTGGTTTTGCCGTCACCAGGGTTTTCCAGCCCGATTTTAATACCGATATCTTTTGCAAACGCTCCCAGCGCTTTAATAGTGGACAGGAACTCTTCTTTCTTTGTCAGAGGGGCCGCATTGGTAATAATGGTTTCAGCCCCCAGCCGGCGGGCAAAGGTCATCCGCCGTTTGAATATTTCCAGCCCATTTTCTTTCGTCAGGTCCATGTGTGCCGAAAACGAGAGACAGGGGAGATTGTGTTTTAGCAGATGAGCGCTGATTTCCTCAGCATAGCCCCTGGTGAAATCATCTTCGGTAAATGGGTCGGTATAGCCTTCGATAAAGGCGATCTCAATGCCGTCAGCGCCAGTCAAAGCAATTTCTTCTATGGCAACGGCGAGGTCATAGCCGTCAAACGGAGCAGTACTTACAATTACGGGGTTATTCATAGATCACTGAACCTATCGTGTTGATAACGTTCTACGTTTTTACAGCACATGTACAATGCCTGCGCCTGGGCAGCATGTATAAAACCGCAAAAAGACAGGGATTGCAACGCATTTATCAGTGCTTTGACGTGAGGTTCTTGGCAGTATCTGTACGGGTGAGCAGATGCTTGTCAATCATCGCCGCAAGGCAGCTTTTGAAAACAAATGCTCCGGGGTCGGGGTGTCAGAGTCAATTGCAGTGGGTCCCGTGGGTCGATCGCATCAAACCATATGAGCGGCCTGAGAAGAGTGGCCGAACCGGAACTGATTTTCTGGAGTCCACCACGGATTTCGTATTGTGGTGCGGCAAATAGTGCCCAGAGGCGCTAGGGCTCTGCCGTTAAAGAATCGGGTTAATAAATTTCGTTGATGCCTGAGGTGTGCAGTAATAAACCGGCTCAGCTGGTCTGGTTATGTGTATCAAGCCAGCTATCGAAAGAATTTCTTTGGCTGTCATATAATATGTGCGCAAATGCTAACTTGTCACAGAAGTACAAGATATGTCGGATAACCGTATACATGGTCAGTGTATGTTTGCCATCAAGGAGTTCCTGGTAGGCCCTGATGGTATCAATACTATCCCGGACCATCTTTTCAAAAAAGCCATTGGTTATCTGTTTCATGTTCACTATTTCATCGACCAGTGCATCGACCTTGTGCGAAGCCAGGCGGATTCCCGGGAAATAGGTCTCAGATATTTTAGCGAAATGAAAGACATTCAAAACTTCACTTTCGGTGTCCGTACTCTTTGATTTCTCTTTGGTTTTCTGCTCGAGTTTTTCAGTTTCTTCCTGGATACTGTAAAATTCACGATCCGCTGTTTCAAAGAGTGCAGCCAGGCTGTTGATCCGTCTTTTCAAGCCATGGGGGATAGATTTTTTATATTTTATCTTGTGATCGAGAACGGACCAGGCGTCCTGTATAATGGTCCGTATCTGAACCTCAAACACAATGTCTTTATATCTGCTGTATTCAGGCATTGTCTCCCTTGTCTCATCAAGCTTCATATCGAGATGCAACCCCTTGTAACCAAAGGTGTTTTCCGCCTGCTCAATGAGCTGGGATTTGTCCGTAGAATCTATTAAGCAGAGGTTGTTCCGGAGGATATCACCAACCTCCTGGATGTTTTTTTCATACAGACAGATGATCCGGACACCTATCAGGTCCGTGATATAATCTTTTATCTCATAGGCTTTTTTCTCTTTCTCAAGTCCTGACTGATATTTTCGTGAAAACTTTTTAATGCTTTCTTTACGACCCTTCAGGCGTGAGGTAACTGTTGATACTGAAAGTTCCGGAGAGGTTGCCAACAGTGATTGTATGAGCGTTGAAAAGGATGATTCGGCGTTGCGCAACAGCTCGATATTGTCATTGACGTAATCGAGAAACGTTTGTTTTTCTTTTTCGAAATTTGATGATGCCATTATGTATTTATTTTTGCTTTTTTGCTTGAGAAAGCCTGACAGCTCGAGTGGAGGTCTTTCAAATGAATGGTTCTACTCTGCAGGCCGGTGTCATTTCTCCGCCGGCCCGGAGTATCTTTTGTTGTATGGTTTTGGTAAAATAGTAAGAGCACTCTGCCTAACGATAATTCAACACGGAGTTGTGCGAATCGAGGTGGCAAAAACAGTGCTGTATATCTTGTCTTAGGTGCCGATTGGCTCAGTCGAAACAGCTGAAGGGCATAAATCCGATAGTGGAACTACCACAAGAAGAGAATTGAAACAGATGTTCGATTAGTAGAAAATTGAACATCTGTTTCGCAAAACAGCCTGATACTCTAACCTAACAACTTACACATGTCAATGGTTCATTCTGAAATTTATATCGTTATCCGGCAAAACCGGGTGCTTACCGGATAATACATACGTGTGAGCAGTCTGACACATTCCCCTGAACATAAAATAATAATCTCTTCTGCTCAGCAGGGTCACAGCTTTTCAAGACCCAGCGCACGCCGGACCCATTCCAGGTTTTCCCTGCTGCCCAAGGTACCGTCGCCTTCCCGGCAGCTCTTCTCAGCGTCTTCCAACAGGGCGCTTACCTGTCGGCGGCCAAACTCGTCCTTCACTGCCTGCCGCGGAGTCCTGCCCTGTAAGGCCGGTAATTCCATATCCGGCCAGGCCTCCCAATGCTTGCGCATCATCTGTTCAATGTGAGCCCTGACCTCGGGCAGGTTCATGAGCTCCTCATCCCCCGGGGCAGGACCGTTTGAGGGCGGAGCATTGCGCATCATGGAATCTGCCGATTTGATAACCGTTGTTTTATATGTTGCCTCACCTTCAGGCAGACGTTCTTCAATAATTGCACGCAGACGTTCGGCCCGCTCGGCGGAGTTGACTTCGCAGGTCATTTTTAATCCGGCTATGATCAAATGACCGTGCACCGTATTTTCCATGCCTGCATGCGCTGCATTTGCCGGCAACAGCCAGGGAATTTCAATTTTCAGCAAATCACCGTTGTTATCGTATTGTGCCTCTTCCAGAAGCTCCGCTTCTTCGGTAAAGCCATTGGTCAACTCCTTAAGGACATCCATGCCGACCGTGGACGGAGGCTTTTCGCCGATGCTGACCTGCATGGTAACGGCGGCTGTCTTCTTCCACCAGCTGGGAATACGGCAGAGGATAGCCGCCTCATTCTTCTTCTTTTTTCCTCTGCATACAATATGCAATGCCATCCTGAAATACCTGTTCATCGGGAAATGTATCACAGGCTGCAGAATACAGCTTCAGTGCCATCCCGGTGTCATGCCTTTCGATCAGAAAGCTCGCCGCCTTGTCAATTATGATAACTAAATCTTCACTATCCCGCGGCAACTTCACCAAGTCCAGCAGCAGGATTAGTGCGTCCTCTGTTCGACCAAGAATATATTCATAGGTTCCGATGGTAAGGATGGCTGGTGCATAGCCTGGGTCGATGGCTAGAGCAACAGCTTCGCCGGGTATGGCTCGTGACTGCAGGGGTTCACCGATGAGTTCATGATAGAACTGATCGGCCGAGGCAGCATGGTATTCATAATCCGCGGCCATACGCCGTTCTTCCGCGGAACTCGCTGAATACTTCCGCCGAAGACTTTGCAGCCGTTCGTCGTGCTCCATGAGCCAGGCAAATGAATTATCTTGAAAGGAATAGCCAGACTCCAGAGGAAGTTCATCTTCCGGCCCGTGATCCAGCAGATTTTCAACCAGAGCCTCCAAGACACCACCTGGAGGCAATTCGACACATTCTACCTCATCAAATAAAGAACAGACTTCTTGCTGGTGATGAAATTTTTTCACCTCGATGAGCTTCCGACACCTTCTGAAATCGCCACGGTCAAGCAAGTCATCGAGGAAGGGCGCAAATGCTTCATCGGCAAGGCAAATACCATTTTCCGTCAGCTCAAAAGTGTCGGGAAAGAAATTGTTGCAGTTTCCGCAGACGCGCTCAAGTTGATCATCCATTATGTTACCCTCATGAAAATACCTATCTTTGGACGGCCAAGGCACATTCAGTACACTACCTGCTGCCGGCCATCAGGTTTTCTCTTTTGCTTGTTGCTGCAAATTACAGTGTTATTGCACGCTCTGGCTCACAGACAGAAAACGAATGGAGAAGCAGAATATACCGGAAGGGTATTGCGGGCTCTGCCTTCAATTTGTTTCATTGTTACTATTAGCTGGATGTTGATCAAGATATTTAAAGATATTGTTACGAAGCCAGTCTCGAAGAGCTCTAAACCCAATAGTGGTAATCCCCTCATCTGTCATAAAATCAAGAAATTCCTGTTCTCTCAATAAGCGGTATTCGTCTGTTCGATAATGGGCTTTTGGAGGAATAATCGATTCAATTTCTCCTGGACAGGTCGGATGAAGCGCCATGAAAGTCAACCCCTTGGGTAACGATCCTATCATTTCATAATAAGCTGAGCGCGCCTCTTGGCTCGGTACTCCAGGGGTCATGCGAAAAAAATCGATAATTGGCCAGCCATTGTTTTCCATCTCCTTGATAGCTTTGTGATACATGCTCAAAGGGGGCTTTCCCAGCTCAAGTACTGAAGTGTAATCAGATATCATTCGAGGAAGCAATACAGGTAACTGGTATTCCTTACCTAATTGTAAATATATATGGAATAATTGCGGTATAAAAGCCGCTCCCATATGGGCATCGAGATGCGTAATATCCAATCCGAGACCCAGCGCCTTTTCAATTTGTGCCCGCATTTCAATTTCTGCTGCTTCTGGAACAACGTGCTCTGCCAGCAGAGGGGTCCGGTGCCAGAAATACCCCTGATCGTCTATAAGACCAGAACTTTTCTCGGTAGTTGAGATTGGTCCCCACCGGTATGATTTCCATTCGCTGGTCAACGTCAGGTGAACCCCGATATCCAGATCAGGGTTTTGCTCCGCCAATTCCAAAACGTTCAAAAACCAGGGACACGGCACCATAACCGCCCCTGATGTAACCGAGCCGAGAAGAGACAATTCTTTAAAAGCAACATTTGCCCCATTACACATGCCAACATCATCAGCATGTATTATTACGATCCGATCATCAGGTTGAAAGCCGAGATCGGCCAACAGGTCATAACGACTACTCATGCTTATAACTCATCGTTCTTATAAGTCCTGCCCGGTTTGCTTCTATAATGCTGTACCGTTTCTGCACGGGCTTGCTGCATCCTGACAGGTGGTAGATTGTTGAAAACAAGTTCCAGGTCGTCAACAGCCATTTCACCGATTCGATAAAATGATTCTCGCAAAGCCGCAGTGCGGTGGGATGACAAGAGTATATTTTTCTCTTTACGAATCGCATCGTCTTTCGGTACCGGCTCGACTGGAAAAACATCTGTTGCAGCTTTGTACTTTCCCTTTGCAGCGCCTTCTATGAAAGCATGCCAGTCAACTACTTCCGCCCGGCTCATGAGTAATATAATGGACCCGGGTTTAACCAAATCCAGTTCACGCCTGCCAAGAAAACCTCTGTTACCTTCAGTGACAGCGGCCAAAATGAAAATTATCCGGCTTTTGGCCAGCAATTCTTCGAGCGAACAAGGTGTACAACCGAATTCACGTATAAAGCCATCAGGTAGCCATGGATCATAGACTCTCACTGTTGCCTGAAAGGGACTCAAAAAAGGCAGGAGTGCCTGCCCGAGATTACCGAAACCAATCAGGCCAATATCTGCGCCAACCAGGGTGAACGTGTCTTTATTGCCCAGGAGTCCATATTGTTCGGTGCCGCAGCGAAAATTCCTGTCGGCTTCGGTTACCCCTCTTGCTAAATCCAAAGCGAAAGCTAACGCACACTCAGCAACAGGTTTTGCAAAAGCCGGTGCAGCAGCAAGGACATGGATGTTATTGCGGAAGCAGGTTTCATAATCAATATTGGGTAAAAAATTTCCTTCGATATTGAGAATAGCCCTCAGGTTTGCTGCTTTGTTCAGTCGTTCCCTGTCCAGGGAGGTTTGACCAATAACCGCTTTTACTTCCGGCAAGTAGTGCTCAACTTGTTCCGCAGGCATAGGGCTTTCATCGGATGTGATAATCCTGCCCAGTTTTTGCAGCCTCTGCCAAAGGGATTTGCTAAAAACCAGCTCTTTAGAGCGTGGATACGGGTCGAAAAGAATAAGTGGGCGATCATTTTTATTCAACTCTGAGGCTCCAATACAAGAGGTTTTTTTAGTATCTTGTTCTGTCCCTTGAAGTATAAGCGGACCTCCTGCGAAGATGCTGAAGCCAGGTCGTCCTTGCTTACCTCTAAATAGAGGTGATAAAGCTTATGGCCCTCGAATCTGAAATAGCCGTCTGCATCGGTAATGACTTCGTCTCTGGATGCAGTGACCAACAGTGTTTTTTCGCTGAGGATCACCCGGGCGTTGCCAATGGGCTGATTATTCTGATCAACCACCCGACCACTTAAAATACCGCTATCATTGAAACTAACAAAAAGGTTCCAAAGGAGTGCGATAACCAAGGTAAGACCAAATGTTATTGTATATCGATTTACAAACACACTTCTCAGCATATCACGGCCTCATCCTTTGGCGGCCCCGGAGGTCAAACCGGCTATAAATTGCCTCTGAGCAAGTAAAAAGATAACGAGGCCAGGTATCAGCACCATAATACAGAAGGCATACATTGCTCCGGTTGTATCTTCTACAACGGTAAGGAATCGTGACAATCCCAGCGGCAGTGTTTGCATGTGCTGGTCTCTAATGATGACCAGGGGCCATAAAAAATTGTTCCATGACCAGATGAAGGCCAGAATAATATTTGTGGCAATCGCTGATTGAGACAGGGGAACCATCACTTTAAATATGATCTTCCAGTCTGGAAGCCCATCAATACGGGCAGCATCGATAAGAGATTTAGGCACTGCGTCGAAGCTGGCTTTGAATACAAAGATGCAGACGATCGTTGACATTATCGGAAGCGCCATACCAAGATAGGTGTTGAGTAATCCCAATTCTTTGGTGATCAGATAGGCAGGAATAATAGTCACCTGGAAAGGAATCATCATACAGCTCAAGAACAGCATGATAATTGCCCGTTTGCCGATGAATTCACGGGTCAATGCATAGCCGGCCATGGCATTAAAAATGATGTTTGCCGCCACGACGATAATCGATACAAAAAAACTGTTAACCAGGTAGCGAAAAAACGGAATTGAATACCATACGTCCACGTAATAGAAAAGGTGAGGATCTTGAGGCAGAACAGAAGGAGGGTACGTAAAGATATTCTCTCCGGTGAGACTGGTTTTCAAAACCCAGATAAAGGGAACCAGCATCAGCGCACAAATAATACTCAAGGTTACATGGAAGGGCCAATGGGGAGAACGATTCATAATTTTCAATCTCCAGTCTCGACTGCACCGGCTTCACCGCCTGACAATTTATTCGCCAGCAGTGCCAGCCCGAGGAAAAATACGAAGTTAACGACAGTCAGTGCAGCTGCGTAATCGAATTTTGACAATGTGAAAGCTGCCTCATAAATATAGGTAATCAAAAGATCGGTTGCATGTCCGGGACCACCCTGGGTCATGACAAAGACCAGATCGAAATTGGTAAAAGAATTAATTATGCCGATAACAATACAGATAAAAATTGACGGACGAATCAATGGCAGGGTAATGCGCTTGAAACGCTGCCAGCTATTTGCCCCGTCAATTGCAGCAGATTCATACAAACTCGGGGGAATATTCTGGAGTCCTGTCAACAGAACAATCATGTAAAACCCAACTACTTGCCAGATTGAGGCGACAATGACACAAGGCAGGGCCAGGTTGAAACTCTCCAGAAAAGGGATGCCTTCTTCTATAATGCCCAGGCTTATCAGGATGTAATTGATAAGCCCGACTTTTTCATTATAGAGCCATTGCCAGATAATGCCGACTGCAACAGTCATTACCGGATACGACATAAAGACAATGGTGCGGTAAATATTGCGCCCTTTTATTGGAGCGTTGACAAGCAGGGCTATTGCTAAGGCAAGGACGATACCCAGCGGGGCGCTGAGCATGAAAAGAATGGTATTAAGCAGAACCTCCCAAAAAACATCATCGTAAAACAGCATTTCCTGGTAATGGTACAAACCGGCGAACTCCGCCGGTTTGTATGGTGACCAGAATTCAAATGAAAGCACGCCGTTCCATACCAGAGGGATTATTCTGTAAAGGACAAAAATAATCAGTGATGGAGCCAGAAAGAATGCAATCAGAAGCGTTTCTCTGGTTTTTTTTCTTTTAAATAACAGCATAGTATTTCGGCTAAGTGGAAGCCCGGATAAATCCAGGCTTCCACTTAAAAGAGGCAGAGGCTGGTTCTTTACTAGCGCTTTTGTAACACCCGGTTAACCTTCTTTTCTGCGTCGGCCAAGGCATCTTCAGCCGATTTTTGACCAAGCAGTGCACTCTGCAGTTCCGGGTAGAAGGCATTTTTAATCTCGGCATCCTTGGCTGCCGGCCAGTTCCCACAAAGCTTATCCAGGTGCTCAAGCTGGGTTTTAAGGACCGGTATCACAACTGGAATTTCCTTCTCAAAATATGCAAACAGTTCCTCATTAACAAGCTTGTCACCAGTCAGGTTATTGGTACCAGTTCCAAGCGCTTTTGCCCCTGCACCGCTGGTGGCGATCTTAACAAAATCCCAGGCGGCATCGGGATACTTGACACTCTTTGAAATCAGCATGGAATGGGAGTTTGGTGTGGAAAAGCCACCGGGCATATGTGTTGCTCCTACTGTTTCCTCATTTACCCAATCTCCTTTACTTTTAAACCACAGAAAGGCGGGGGCATGAGCCTGCAACATTCCTACAGTGCCACTTGCAAAGGTTCCATTCGGTTCAACCCATCTGCCGGTCCAGCTGATTTTATTAATGGCACCCGAGGCAGTGGCTTTTGCCAGGGTTTCTACCAGAGCGATAGCTTCCGGTGTATTAAAAGCGGCTTTCTTTAAATCCGGCGTCAGAAGTTCCACCCCGTTAACGGCAAAGAGCGGCCAGTATAACCAGTCGAAATTAAGGGTCATGAAACCTGTTTTTTCACCGCCGGACATCTTTGCAGCAAATGACAGCAACTCATCAAACGTGGTCGGGGGAGCACTCAACCCAGCCTCTTTGAACATCAATTTATTGTAGAACAAAAGAGTCTTGCTGATATACATGGGGACGCCATAATTTCTACCTTCAAACACCCATGACTTGAGAATTTCCGGATAGATCCGTTCAGTGTAATCTTTGTCTCGTTCGAGGTAGTCGGTTATGTCAAGCAAACCGCCTTTTGAGGCGTATTCAAGCCATAAACCACCTTGGACATCAATGATATCCGGGGCAGTCCCCGCGACCACCTGGGTTTGATAAAACGTGCTCCATTCGCTTCCTTTCTTATCAAGCCTTTCAATCGTGATGTCCGGGTGAATTTTATTGAAGGCGGTGACCCACTGATTAAACCCTTCTTCAAAATAAGGAATATTCCAGGTTAGGACCGTAAGCTTTTTCTCTTCGGCCATCCCTGCAGTTGCGGTCATGAACAGCATAATTGCGGAACAAGTTAAAACCAGGCCCAACAGTTTTCCATACCGATTCATAGTGGCTACCTCCTTGTTTGATTTTCTGCCAACGGCACCGTAACAATCACAGGAGACCAGTAAGCGGATTGTTAAAAGTGCAGCTCAACTTCTTGGTCTACTTTCAGCGATCTTTCTGCTTCTAAACAAATTAGAACCCTTTTTCGGGCTTCTTCAGCCGATACAATTGGTTTGCGTGCCTTAAAAGCATCAACCACCCGACACAACTCTTCCTCCAATTCAAATAATTCGCCAGATGGTGGAAGTGACAGTATTTCACATTTCTCTTGACCTTCGGTTTGTACTTTCAATTCAAAATGCGGTTCCCGGGTTCGGTCCATCGTCCCACTCCACCAGGTTCGTATTGATCCTTTTGTTCCTACTATTTCCATAACTTGATGATGCTCGAAACCTCCTAGCGTTTGAGTTACTATCCCATAGAGTTGTCCTGGCCATTTAATGAAAGCTGAAAAGTTATCATACATACCATGGACCCTGGCTTTTGAACTTCCTCTGGCATAGATATGGGTGGGATCCCCGTAATCTTCAAAATACCACATCAGTGAATCGAAAAAATGAACCGGCTCTTCCAGTGTCCACGACCCGACTTTGTCTGCATTAAATCGCCACCCCTGTGAGCCCGGGCGATAGGGGTGACGAAAAAGCGTGACGAGTGCATAAAGAGGCTCGCCAATTTGTCTTTCATCGATAATTGTTTTGAGTCTGCCCCACTGGGTCGAAATGCGGAATTCGTGCCCGATCGTCAATACCCGGTCATTTCTCCTCGCGGCCTCGATTAATTTGTCGCAGTCTTCCAGGTTGAGGGCCATCGGTTTCTCAAGCAGTACATCTTTGCCCGCATTCAAAGCTGCCATGCCGATTTCGGTATGCAGGTGGTTCGGCACAACGATGTCAACTGCATCGATATCTTTCTGAGAAAGCAGGTTTTCATATCCCAGGTACACAGGAGTTTCGGGATAATCAGCCCTGGCCTTTTCAAAGGTCTCCCGGCTGCTGCACGAAATTCCGCACAATTCAGCCCCCGGTGCTTTTTCTATAGCGTTTGCGTGGTGGACTCCCCAGAGCCCGTACCCGATAAGTCCGAATTTCAAAATAAGTTTCTCCCGAGAATAAGATTATTTGTTAGAACAGTCTCCACTGATATATTAATCAACGTCATCAACCCAATTGCGGCTCGGGCCTCTCAGCTACATAGTCTGTAATAGTAAAGAGAACATCCGGATGATTCTGGAGCAGTGATGCCGGGACATTCGGAGTAACCGGTCCGTGAAGTATCTTTCTCACGATCGCCGACTGCCAGAAACGATTCATGTAGATCCGCACTTTAAAGCTTTCAAGTATCTCTTTCATTCCAACCGTTACCGCAAGTTTAGGAATTCGGTCAATATTTCCCCGGCAGGTTGTCACCGAGTTGATCAGCAATGTCTCGCGTGATAAGCGCACCACTCGAGTTGATAAAGCGGCAAAACTCTCAAGCGACATTTTTTCATCCGGCTCAGGAGGATCGTTAAAGGCAACGTGACCGGTGATGCCGATGCCTCCGAAACAAACATCGCACCCACCCAGATCCTCAATCAATTGGGGTACCGCCTGGACATTGGCCGGTGAAGGAAAAACTCTTTGAGCCGGCGGCGGACAGAGTCCTGGATCAAGTTTTCTGTAGAAATGGTCTTCCATGTGGCGGTGAAAACTCAACGGATCGCTTGAGGGGATGAATTCGGAGCCATCCGGAGTTACATATTCATCCATATTGATGATAACCAGATCGCTAAGATTTATCCGCCTCTCATTGCAGATGTGGGCAACGAGATCGTATTGGCCGACAGGCCCAACCGGCAGGATAAAAACAACTTTTCCACGCCCCGCCGACTTGGCGGCCTGATACTCGCTGATAATATCATCTGCAAACCGATGAATAACTGCCGAGTCATCCGGCAGGATTTCCAGCTTGATCTGAGAACGTTTTCCCAGGTCATCTTTAGCAACGAGTAATGGATTCATGGCCAGGCCTGATTATAATACATTTCCTGTTTCCGGATCAAACAGGTGAATTTTGGACATATCTGCTTTCAGGTTAAGGTTGTCCCCTGGCTTAATTCCTGTAATTGGGTCCAGGCTGACAACCAGCTCTGATGATGCCAAATCGAAAAAGAAGAGCGTTGTCGAACCAAGTGGTTCGATCACATTAACCTGTAATGATAGCTGGTTAGGACGTGTAGTTTGGCTTGGTTCGGCCAGTGAGAAATATTCAGGACGAATGCCCATTATCACATCCCGATCCAGGCTATTGAGATAATGTTCAGCCTTTTCTTCCGGGATGGAAAGAATCGTATTATTTCCGTCACTGATCTGCAACATGACTTTGCCATTTTGTCCGCTAAGTCTGCAGGGAATGAAATTCATTGTCGGAGCACCGATAAAACCCGCGACAAATATTGATTTAGGGCTGTTATAGACTTCCTCAGGTCTACCGATTTGCTCAATATTGCCGTCTTTCAGGACAACAATACGATCTGCCAGCGTCATGGCTTCCACCTGATCATGGGTCACATAGACAATGGTTGTGGTCAACTGCTTGTGGAGCTTTTTTATTTCGGTACGCATCTGCGTACGAAGTTTGGCATCCAGGTTTGAAAGCGGCTCATCGAAAAGAAAAACGCTTGGCCGGCGGACAATTGCCCGTCCCATTGCCACTCGCTGTCTTTGCCCACCGGACAATTGCTTGGGCTTGCGATCCAAAAGATCACTGATTCCGAGAATCTCCGCGGCATGAAGGACCCTCTCTTTTAGCTCGGACTTGCTCATTTTCTGTATTTCCAAGCCAAAAGAAATATTTTTGAAAATTGATAAGTGCGGATAAAGCGCATAGTCTTGAAAGACCATGGCAATGTTTCGATCCTTGGGGGCTCGTTCGTTGACCAGTATGCCACCGATTGAAATATCCCCTGAAGTAGCGTCCTCAAGCCCTGCTATTATTCTTAAGATGGTGCTTTTGCCACAGCCGGAAGGGCCTACCAGTACGACAAATTCTTTATCTGATATCTCAAGATTAAGATTGTTGATGACAACATTGTCGCCAAATTTTTTCTCGATATTGTGAAGAACAACTTCGGCCATTAGTTATCACACCCCCAATGACAGCGGTTACATAGCGATTCTGTATTCAGAAGATCTGCTAATTTCCTTAAAGCCGGCTGGTGTTCGCTGTAAATGATGCCAGATTGAGCTTCAAGACCTGTTCTTCTCAGGATGTCAAGAACCTCATCAATCAGGCTGTCCAGTCTGGTAGCACCGGAGATGGGTGAAAAAGCACGTGGTGCCCGCAGCATTTCACCGGTGCCCTGCACCATGATCGCCGTATCGTGGACTTTGGAAAATCGGGCCATTGTGAAATGCCCCGGCTTGAGTGGAAATTCGTTACGCAGTGGCTGCCATCCTGGAACACGTATTTCTCCAGTACAGCAAACGTTGAAAGTGTTACGACCGACAGCCATTGCGCCAATTCGGGATTTAACACCTTCCATACTCTTCCGCTCCTGTAACAATATCTGTGAGATATATAACCGGTAACGAACAAAGATACGTGAATCGCCTTACATAAAAGCATACTTGTGTAAATAAATCTCCATTTTTCACATGATACTCTCCTCAACATGACTTTATAGAAAAACCCACAACAATAGTTTAAATATCGAAATGATCGCACCAGGCGACGGCATCGAAGTCGCTACCCAAAAGATGCTGGAAGCGGTTGGTGTACCACTTGACGCGATTGAGCCAATGCATAGCGGAAATCGGCAGCAGGCGTCCTCACGCCTCAAAACCGGCCGGGTAGATGCAATGATCGATGGTACTGGTATTGGTGCAGCGTGGCTTGTTGACGTAATCGGCGATGGCCGCTTCAAATTATTGTCTCTATCACCTGAAGAAATCGATGCTATTTCAGGAAAATACAGTGAGTTTTCAAGAACGACGATTCCTGCCGGAAGTTACAAGGGACAGGATGAGGATGTACAGACCCTGGCGAATTGTGGAGTGGTGACGGCCTCATCCGGCAATCACGGCCTCGGCGTTGCTTATATGGGAAATCGTCTCGGCGTTTCTGTAACGGTAATCGTGCCCGAATCTTGCGTTCCCAGCAAAATTGAAGGACTTTACCAATTGGGTGCCCAGGTAATTTTTCATGGGCACAGCTCGATTGAACGGCGAGAATATGCATATGAATTGGCCGAAACTAAAAATTTGATGTTCATCCATTCTCATGATGACCCACACATCATAGCAGGCCAGGGAAGTATCGGCTTGGAAATACTTGACTTCCTGCCGGAAGTCGGATGTGTGCTCGTCCCTGTTGGAGGCGGTGGGTTGATTGCTGGAATTGCCTCGGCAATAAAGGAATTGAGACCAGGCATTAAGGTCTTGGGGGTTGAACCGGAGATTGGCTGTTGTATGAAAATGTCTTTAGAACAAGGTGTCATCGTAGAGCTTCCCGACACGCCAGAAACAATCGCGGATGGACTGAGGTGGAATCGGCCGGGTGAGCTCCCTTTCGAAATTGTTCAACGCACCATTGATGACATACTGACTGTTCGTGAGCAAGCAATCTGCGAAGCGGTTAGGCGGTTTCATCGTCTTGGAAAAATAGTTGTAGAACCATCCGGTGCAGTTGTTGCTGCGGCAATCATCGAGAATAAAGTCCCATTCTTTGAGAAGCCGATTTGCGCGGTTCTCAGTGGAGGCAATATTGATGAATCAATTCTAATAAACGACATTCTTGGTACATCAGAATGGGAGGTGTGAATTTGGAAATACTTGACTGTACCCTGAGAGATGGTAATCACGCTATTTCAGGGGGATTCAAACCTGAAATGGCGGCACATATCATAGGCGGATTACTGGATGCAGGAGTAGAGGTGATTGAGTTTGGTCGTGCCTCAGGTATTGGTTCAAAAGCTGGAAATATCACTGACGAAAAATATCTTGCTGCCGCTACTCCGTATCTCGGTCGAGGCGAAATTGGGATGTTTTACCGCCCCGAACTCTTTGGGGATTGTCAATATCAATTGGCAAGTGAATCTAAACTGGCATTTCTTCGTGTCGGCACGCATGCAGGTAGTGTCGAGAATTCAGCCAAAACCTTATCCAGCATCCGTAAAATGGGAATTAAAGCACGTTATAGTCTCATTCAAGCCCATATGCTGAGCCCGTCTGAAATTGCAGAAAGTGGTCGTAAAGTCGAAAGCTATGGTGCCCAGTCAATAAATTTCAAGATCGGGCTGCATAGTGAACCAAAGGATACATGGAATAATTTCTGGCATGCTGTGGTCTTTTCTGCAATGTCCTCATGAACGACCGCGTTTTCTTCTTTAAATCATCTGTATTACGGGCAACCACCCCTGAACGAATCCGTGTTTTCAAATCTCCGTTAAGGTACTCGTCTGGATTATTGCTGTAGAAAAATAGTGCATTGGTCGTGAAGTAGTTTCCAGTTATTTCACGGTATCCGCACACCTGTCGAGCATATAGAAAATGTTCTTGTAGGGGATTTTTCCGTGCAGGGAGAGACCGATTTCACAGGTCCGGGAGGTGCTGAATCCTGCCTCGCATTCCTTGATCTTCTCGGCCAGGGATTCGAGGGCCGAGCGGTTGAGTTCTGGGTGACTGAATCCCTTGTCACCTGAGAAGCCACAGCATTGAATATTTCTTGGCCAGACAACCTGATCGGCGCATTGCTCCGCCAGGTAGAGCAGATTCTCCTCAAGGTCGAGAAGCCTGGTGGAACAGGTGGGATGGATCGCTATTCTGCCATACCGGCGGTTTAACTTCAGTCTGTCAAGAAGGTATTTCATGGTGAACTCAATGGGCTCATAAAGCTGCAGGCGATCATCCATTACCTTTCTCATCCGGGCCAGACACGGGCTGGTTTCACAGAGAATCGGAATCTCGCCGTTTCTGCTTGATTTAAGCAAGGCTTTTTCCATCTCAGCCGCCTTGGCCTCTGCTTCTTCCAGCAATCCCTTGGTCTCAAACGCTTTGCCGCAGCATAGTTTGGCGACATCTTTCGGGATAAGGACCGCTAAACCGGCCTTCTCAAGCAGCCGGACGGTTACGTCGGCAAGCGGCTCGGCCGGATCATGAACGCTGTCCCCCATGGTTCTGATCGCACAGGAAGGGATGTAAACAACAGAACCGTGCTCTTTCTTACCGGGCTCTGGTAACTCAGGTAGCCTGGGTGCAGGTTTTCCCCCTCGGGGCATCTGTTCGTTCCAGCTTGGCAGCCTGGAACGGCTCAGTCTTCGCGCCGCCCTGGAGCCTCTGTACATCAGAGCATCACCGAGAATACGCTGAGCCAGGGCTATGCCGTTCAGTAACAGCGATGTCCCTCTGGTCGCCAGTTCGAAATGGCTGCCGATTGTCGCCGCCGCGGAGTGGCTCAATCTACTTGCCCGGCTGCTGCGACGGCTTCTGGTAAAACCGGCAATATCGACGGACAGCGGGCATCTCGTGGTACAGATACCGTCAGTGGCACACAACTCTGTTCCCAGTGCATCATAGGTTTTGCGCCAGGTATCGAGACTATCTTCACCCTGCTGCTCCATCCAGGCGATATGGCGCAGCAAAGATACGCGCTGCCGAGGAGTCAGGCCGATATCTCTTGATGGACAGACAGGGTCGCAAAAGCCGCATTCAACACAATTGTCGAGCAACGGATGACAAGCGACCGGGGTCTTCACTTGTTTGATATGGCACTCCGGATCGTCATTTAAGAGGACTCCGGGATTGAAGATGTTGTGCGGATCAAGAAGACGTTTAACCCGCTTCATGATTGTATAGACCGTGTCGCCCCACTCCCGTTCGACAAATGGTGCCACCGCATAACCGGTACCGTGCTCCGCCTTGAGAGAACCGTCGAGACTGACGACGATGCCGACCATTTCATCTATGAATCCGTGAATATTTTTCTTTTTATCTTCAGAGCAGAGGTCCATCGGCAGGGCAAAATGAAAGTTGCCGTGAAAGACATGTCCGTGCAGACCACCGCTGTAACCGTAGCGTTTGAAGAGATCTTCGAACTTTCGACACCCTTCTTCAATTTTATCCAGAGGAAAACAAACGTCCTCGACCAAGACTAACTCGTGTGCCTCCCTGGCGCTGGAAACTGCGGGAAAAAGGGAGCGGCGGAAGGCCCAGAGCGATTCACACATCTCGGGGTCAGTGAAGAACTGCGGCTCGCCTAGAGTTTCTATATCCTTAACGGCCTCAACAAGCAGTGAGATACGCTCGCCCAGCGTCGTTTCGTCATTTGCCTGGGTCTCAAGCAGGACTGCACAACCATCGCCCTCGAGCTGCTTTACCGTATGCGGGGTTGTCGGCAGGGTGATGAGCGCCTCCAGAGTAGCCCAATCAAAGAGCTCGGCAGCATCGGCCGCAGCGGAATCGCTCCAGCGTTTCACCGCCTTGATGCCGTTTCCCAGATCCGGAAAAATGATCAGTGCGGTGGCACGCAGGCTGGCAACAGGGACGGTTGCAATGGTGGCATTGGCTATAAATCCAAGGGTTCCTTCCGAGCCGATGAGCAGATGGGTGAGAATGTCAACCGGGTCACTGAAATCGACCAAGGCATTGACGGAATACCCGCAGGTATTCTTGATGCGGTACTTGCGCCGAATCCTCGCTGCGAGATCACTGTCAGCCAACACCTCCTGCCTCAGAGCAGCAAGTTCAGCGAGAATTTTCTGATGACTGAGGCGAAAACGGTCGATATTTGCCGCGTCGGACGAATCGACGATCGTCCCATCATGCAGGATGAAGCGCATCGTCTTCAAGCTGGCATAGACATTCTGCTCGACGGTGCAGCATCCGCCGGCTGCGTTGTTGGCCATGATGCCGCCAAAACAGGCTGAGGAAAGCGATGAAGGATCGGGACCTATCTTTCTCCGATAAGGCAGCAGGGCCTCATTCAACCGGGTACCGATGACACCGGACCAGCTGGTGATTTCGGTCCCTTCATGGTGAATGTGCATGTTCTGCCAGACAGGACCTTTCATACGGACGAGGA
This sequence comes from Desulfocapsaceae bacterium, assembly GCA_963675545.2. Classification (GTDB taxonomy): domain Bacteria; phylum Desulfobacterota; class Desulfobulbia; order Desulfobulbales; family Desulfocapsaceae; genus MADRE3. The sequence continues at coordinate 2,141,864 of CAXXRX010000002.1, read as the reverse complement.
TCCCGGCACCCCCGCACTGGCCGTTCAGACTGGTGCCGCTGCCGCGAAAGGTGAGCCCTATGTTCCCGGCAGATGCATATTCTATCAGGTCGACCACTTCTTGCTCGCTGATGACATCAACAACGACCCGAGCCATGCGAAAGAACATACTGGCATCAGTGGAGAACGCCCTTCTCCTCGGTTCATCGGAAAATACTCTGTCAGCGGGGATGAATGCGGAAATTTCTAAAGCAAGCTTGTCAATTGAATCGTCTGGCATGGGGTCTCAAACTATATTCTCAAACGGCACTAATATGACCGTAAATTCTGGAATCATCCACGTGAAAAATATCCGCACCACAATCGAGGGACGAACTCAGCCTGCAAGGAGGCTGAGCAACGTGTCATTGTCCTCACTCGTGCCGATGGTGATGCGCAGAAATGTCTCATATCCTCTGGCCGTCCAGGGCTTGACGATAACTCCGTGAGCAAGAAGCTTTTCTGCTGCTTCAAGACTGTTTCCTCCACTGTCCACGAAGAGAAAATTTGCGCAGGACCGGGCAACTCTCAGCCCTTTATTGTGCAGCTCTGCCGCAACCCGTTCCCGCTCCAGCTCGTTGAAGCGCACGGTTCTTTCGATGTGTTCACGATCACTCAATGCCGCCTCCGCTGTAACCTGAGCGACCAGGTTCACATTGAACGGGGTCCTCAGTTTATTGATCTGATCAGCGAATGAGGCGTGAGAAAACAGACCGTATCCAACCCGTGCTCCAGCCAAGCCGTAGGCTTTTGAAAAGGATCTCAGAACAACATGGGGATTAGGGAATTGTTCCATGATGGAGCGGCTGTCCGGAAATATATCGAGTTCCCGGACATACTCATAATAGGCTTCGTCAATTACAAGTATGGTTTCCGGAGCGACTTCCCGGCAGAGCCGCTCAAATCCGCCGCGCTCAAGCAGGGTGCCCACAGGGTTTGAAGGGTTGCTGAAAATCAGCATCCTGCAGCCTCTGCGCAATTCCTCGATGATGCCGTCCAGATCAAATGAGAAATCTTCCTGCATCGGCACGGCGATGACATCTGCACCCTGCTCCAAAGGGTAAATCTCGTGGAGCAGAAAGGACGGATGCACGGTGACAACCCTGTCACCCTCTCGCAGGCATGCTCGGCAGATCAGCGCAATGAGATCTTCAGACCCGTTACCGACCACAATGTTTTCAGCAGGGGCTCCGGTTGATCTGCTCAGCGCTGTTTTGAGCCCGGCAGAATCCGGGTCGCTGTATTTCCAGAGCTGGGAGAAAGCATTGCCGACAGCGTTCAACGCCAGGGGACTGGTTCCGAAAGGATTTTCGTTGCTGGCCAGCCGGGCAATCGTATCGACTTTGTAGCGCTGCCGGACAAGCTCCTCGGGCAGGCCTGGCTGGTATCGGGGCAAAGCCAGTATCTGTTTTTTTACAACATTTTCGATAATCAGGCTGTTTTCTCTCATCAGGCGACCTCGGGCTAGAAGACTATGCTGGGCAAGTAGGTGGCAAAGCCGGGGATAAACCAGAGAATAGCCATACCTACCACCTGGAGAACAATGAATGGAGCAACCCCCCGGTAGATCTGCCCGGTGCTCACCTCCGGCGGAGCCGCTCCGCGCAGATAGAAGAGGGAGAAACCGAACGGGGGCGTCAGAAACGAGGTCTGCAGATTGACGGCGATCAGGATGGACAGCCATACCGGGTCATGGCCCATCAGAATCAGCGTCGGACACACCAGGGGAAGGAGGATGACGCTTATTTCCACGAAATCGAGGAAAAATCCGAGCAGAAAGATCAATGCCATGGAGAACAGCAGGGCCCCGGTCGCCCCCCCGGGCATGGCGGTGATCACCCATTCGATCCGCTCCTCGCCGCCAAGACCGATGAACACCAGAGAGAACATGCTGGCAGTCAGTATGGTGGCAAAAATCATTGAGGTCACGACCATCGTCGAGGTGAGAATATCTCCGAGCAGCTTTTCCTTCAGCGTCTGGCGCAGTGCCCTGAAAATCGCGTAGCAGCCGTAAAGAGCGAGAACCATGCACACCACCCCGATCAGCCATTCATTGAGGCCGGCATCCGAGCGCTGCAGACGAACCGGCGCTATTCCGGCAACTATGGCCAGCACAATCAGGGCAACGGCGCCCATGATCATCAGCCGGGCAGATCCCCCTAAACGGGCGCCGGCCATCAGGACCGCGCCGATGGCGCCGACGGAGGCGGCTTCGCTCGGCGTGGCAATGCCTGCCAGAATTGAACCGAGCACCGCAATGATGAGCACGATCGGCGGCACCACAGCCCGGGCCACCTCGCCGATGGTCGGTCGGCTGAACTCATCTCCTGCCAAGGCAGGAGCGACCTCAGGTGAAATCCATGATCTGATTATCAGGTAGACGAGATAGACAGATACCAGCACCAGCCCGGGGACGAGTGCAGCCGCGAACATCTGCCCGACGGAAATGGTTTCGATGGTGAACTGCCCCTTGGTGTATTGCGCCTGCTGGTAAGCGTTGGACATCACATCGGTGAGTATTATCAGCAGCGTCGACGGCGGAATGATCTGACCAAGCGTCCCCGACGTGCAGACGATTCCGCAGGCGAGCTTCGGATCATAATTGTTTCTCAGCATGGTGGGCAGGGCAATCAGACCCATCGCCACCACCGTCGCTCCGACGATCCCCGTCGACGCGGCGAGCAGGGCGCCCACCAGGATAACCGAGATGCCCAGCCCCCCCCTGACCCTGCCGAAGAGCCTGCCCATGGTTTCCAGCAGCTCTTCTGCAATCTTGCTTTTTTCAAGTATCACCCCCATCAGCACGAAAAGTGGGATAGCGATCAAGACGTGGTTGGTCAGCAGACCGAAAGCCCGCTGGCCGAGGGCCCCGAGAAGGCTCATGTCGAAGGAGCCGGTAACCAGGCCCAGAAAAGCAAAGATCGTCGCCGTTCCGGCCAGCGTAAAGGAAACCGGATAGCCAAGCAGTATGCCGCTTATCAAGGCTACGACGAGCAGGATGTCCAGAGGTAAATTGGTCATGATCAACGTCAATGTAAGGGGGCGTTTGATGCTCTATAGATCAGAACATCTTTTGCCAGATTGGCGACACACTGGATGATCAGGAGCACGGCAAACACCGGGATAAGGGTCTTGAGCAGGAAGGAGGCGGGAATACCGCCGACGGAAATCGGTCCCTCAAGAATTGCCCAGGAATATTTCACCGAGGGCCATGAATAGTAGACGAGAATCAGCATGGAGGGGATCAGAAAGAATATATGACCGAAGATGTCTGTCAGCGCCCGACCCCGTTTCGATCTTCTTGCATAAAAAATATCGACCCGTACATGCTTGTCAACCAGCAGCGTATAACCCGCTCCCAGCATAAACAGGGAGGCATGCAGATAGAGGACCCCTTCGCTTAAAAAAATGTAGCTGATGCCGAACACGTATCTCAAGATGACGATGACAAACTGGAGCAACAGCATGAGCAGCGCGAACCATCTCACCGTGTTTCCCACAACGAGGTTGACCATCTCCAGACGAGCTATGATTCTATCCATTTTCAACCGCAGAGGCAAACCAGGCAGACCACCCCGGAAGGGCGGTCCACCTGTCTGCCAGGCTAAGTTTATCTAGTACTTATAATCCATGACCCTCGCATTCATCTGGCCGCCGTCGGCATATACCATGTAATCCGAAATGGAAGCACGATAGGTCAAATAGCTCTCCGTAATACGCCGTACCAGCTCATCTGAATCGTTTCGCAGGTTGTCTATCACTTCACCCGCCGCGTTGCCCATGGCAATGATGACGTCGTCGGGAAGCTTTCTCACCTGCACGCCCTGCTCGGCAACCATCTTCTCTAGAGCCAGCGCGTGTTTGGTGGTGTATTCCGTCCAGACAGGATTGTAGAGGCTTTCACAGGCATACGCCACTGCCTGCTGCAGATCCTTCGGCAGCTTTTCGTAGGATTTCATGTTGACCACGCACTCTTCCGCCGAGGAAGGTTCGCCAACACCAGGCCAGTAGTAGTATTTGGCCACCTGATAGAAACCCAGGGCTGAGTCGGTCCACGGGCCGATGAATTCGCCGGCATCGAGTGCTCCGGACTGCAGGGCCTGGAACAGATCACGGCCGCCCATGGCCTGCACCGCCATTCCCAGTTTTGAGCACATCTCAGAAGCGAGACCGGTGGTACGGAAACGCAGTCCCTTGAAATCTTCCGCCGACGTGATTTCCTCGCGGAACCAGCCTGCCCACTGCGGGCCTGAGTTACCGCAGAGAAAGGGTTTAAGACCAAAGCGGGCATACATCTCATCGTAGAGGGCCTGTCCGCCGCCGTACATCATCCAGCCCACCTGCTCATCGGCCCTGAGACCGAACGGCTGGGAACCGAAAAGCAGGAACCCCTTGGACTTGGATCCCCAGTAAGCGGGAACGGCATGAAACAGATCCGCAGTTCCTTCTGAAACGGCATCGAAGACGCCTGTTCCAGGAACCAGCTCACCCGCAGCATAGAGCTTCACCTCGAGGCGCCCGCCGGAAAGGGCGGTGATCCGGTCAGCCAGCATCTGGGCGGCAACCCCGGGACCCGGCAGGTTTTTCGGCCAGGCGGTGACCATTTTCCATTGGGTCTTTCCCTGGGCAATTGCCGGAGCGGCAAAGGACGTACCAATCGCCGCTGTGGTCAGTGCCGTCGCTCCCGCAGTTTTCAAGAAATCTCGTCTATCCATGTGTTCCTCCTGTTCTCGTTTTTCCTCTGGTAATGACGGCTCTTTTCAGTCCGCCCGCTGGTGCTGAAAAAAAAATTCCGTACGGAATCAATTCTCTTCTAATACCTCCAACACCTTCCTGCAGTTATTCTCAGCCCGGCTCATAATCGCTGAGGCCTCACTGAGCACTTCTTTACGAAAATCGTCATCTTCTATGTCCAACATATTTATCAATACATTTTGATAGGCACCCCAGATGCCGGCTTCAAGCGACCGTGCTCCCACCTGGGTATCGGACTTCGAGGCAGGGTTTCCGTGCCGGGCCACTTCCAGCAGCTGGGTCCATACCGAGTCCCCAATACGCATCGTGGTAAGAGGCACGTTGATGGCCGTCTTCAATCCCGACTGCATCTTTTCCTGCCGCACGGCTCGTTCCTCCTCAGTGTTTCTCGGCATCTTCAGACCTTCCATAAATTCATTGAAGGCGGAGGTGTCCGCATCGATCATCGGGATGAGTTCACCGACGGTGTGATGCAGCGCTGGTATGACGTTCTCCATTTCCGCCTGAACCGATTCAAATTTACGCACCCCGTGGGTCAGCTTTGCCACCATGCTGGCGAGTCCGACTCCCAGTGCCGCCAGCAGCGCCGAGACGGAGCCGCCGCCCGGGGCCGAAGACCTGGAGGCAACCTCTTCGACAAAGTTACGCACCGTCGAGTCCGCCAGCGGTTCATCCGGCTTTTCCCGGATGATATATTCGATGATTCGCTCTTCGGGTATGAACGCAGATATCGAATTGAGTCCGAGCCGGTCAATAGCCAGTCTGATTTTTTGATCTTCCTCGTAAACGAAGAGGTTCTCCTTCTCGATATAGTAATCGGCAGCCATGAGCAAAGATTCGAGCGGAACCACTCCGACGATTTCCGAGCCCACCACCGGCAGATTAAGCTCCTGGGCGTCTTTTTTAACCTCTTCAAAAAGAGTGTGGATGGGGGTTATCCGGTAGTCATTGAGGTTGACCGTCACCTGGGCCGTATTGTACTCATCGACGAACCAGCCCATGCCTTTGACTTCCTGCAGCCTTCCGGGTTCCTCTTCACTCCTGCCCGCCTCTCTGATATTGAGGGCAATGCGGTGGGCCTGGTTTGGGGTCGCCAGCAGGTTGACGTTATAGGCGATCAGAAAATTCCTGGCGCCGGTTGCGGTAATTCCCCACTCCGGGACAAACTCGTCCGGACCAAAATCCGGTTTCCACCTTGCGTCCTTGAGCCGCTCGGCAAGTCCTTCATACTCCCCTTTTCGAAGATCCGGCAGTTTCCTTCTGTAGTCCTGCTCGGCCGCTTCCTCATACAGATAGAAAGGGATGTTCAGTTCTTCTGAGGCCCTCCCGGCAAACTCCCGGGCCAGTTCAGCACATTCTGCCATGGTAATTCCTGAAACTGGCACGAACGGGCATACGTCCATGGCCCCGAATCGAGGATGCTCGCCGGAGTGGCTGCGCATATCGATGCGTGATCTGGCGACTGCTGCCGCTGCCAGGGCTGCCTCCACGACACGTTCCGGATCGCCCACGAAGGTATAGACCGTCCGGTTAGTGGAATAGCCGGGGTCCACATCGACGAGGCGGCACCCTTCAATAGCGCTGATGGCCTTGGCGATGGCATCGATGGTTTCCTGGTTTCTGCCTTCGGAAAAGTTCGGTACGCATTCAACGATCTTCTTCATGTTCTACCAGTTTTCTGTCCGCTCAACCACGCGGATTTCAGTTTTCGATATCGATTCGTTTGCCTTTTTTGAACACCGCCTCAACCGGAGAGACACCGGCATGATAGGCGAGGATGGCAGGCGACTGGCCGTCAAGAATAACGAAATCAGCCTGTTTACCGGTTTCGAGGCTGCCGACCCTGTCGGCCATGTCTATTGCATAGGCGCTGTTAAGCGTTGCTGCCGTCAGGGCTTCTTCCGGGGTCATAAGCATGTTCATAACACCGAGCCCCACTGCAAAAGGCATCGACTCGGTATAGCTCGAGCCCGGGTTGCAGTCGGTTGCCAACGCCACCGGCAGATCTTTTTCGATCATTGTCCTGGCCCTGGCATAGGGCTTTCTCAAACTGTAAGCCGTGGCCGGAAGAAGCGTGGCGACAACTCCGGCGGCGGCCATGGCAGCGAGATTGTCATCACCGGCCGCCAGAAGATGGTCAGCAGAAAGAGCTTTCAGTTCAGCAGCCAGCCCTGCCCCGCCCAGATCATGAACCTCATCTGCATGGATCTTTATTTTCAGCCCGGCCGTAAGGGCGGCAGAGAGAAGCTTTCGGCCCTGGTCTATCGAAAAAACCCCCTGCTCGCAGAAGATATCGCACTGTTCTGCTATGCCCTGTTCTTTCACAGCCGGGAGCATTTCCTCGATGATCAGGGAAATAAAGTCGTCTGATCGATTCTTGAACTCTTCAGGAACGGCATGGGCGCCAAGGAAGGTTGCGACGATATCAACAGGAGTCCGCCCGGCGGCCGTCTGAATTGCTTCCAGCATCTTCAGCTCGTTCTGCGTGTCGAGGCCGTAGCCGCTCTTGATTTCCATCGTCGTGGTTCCAAACCTCAGGGCGCGGCCTATCTGTCTTTCCGTATTGGCGCTCAAGGTCTGCACATCAGTTGCTGCTAGCGCTTTGACGGAAGAGAGGATTCCGCCCCCGCGGCGCAGAATTTCGAGATAGGGAGTGCCGGAAATTCTCAACTGGAACTCATTTTCCCGCAGGGCTGCAAAACAGTTGTGCGTGTGGGGATCGACAAATCCGGGCACCAGACACTTTCCGGCGCAGTCGTAGGCGCCTTCCATTTCATCGGGCGTGAGACCCGGCAGCACTGCATCTTCTTTGCCGATTTTAGCGATCAGCCCGTCTTTTACCAGGATTGCACCCTTGTCAAAATGAGCCAGTTCCCCCTGCTTTTTTCCTGCCGAGGGCACACCTTCATCAACGGGGGTGAAAATAGTGGCGTTTACAAACAGCTGCGCTGACATGATTATCTCACCAAGCCTTTACTTTTTAACCTTATTTACACGAGAGAATAATTCGCCAACCGTTTTTTGTACCAGATCGTTTTTAACAAGATAGGGGATAGTGATCTGGTCATCGTTTTCATTGTGCCTGTTATATTCAGCGGCGACCTCCATCGCGTTTTCATTTCTGGCCCAGTTTCTGCGAGCCACACCGCCCATGACATCCCAGTTCATTGCTGAACGGATGATTGCATCAACACGATCGCTGCCGTCAAGTACCAGGCCGAAACCTCCATTAATGGCCTTGCCGATGCCTGTTCCTCCACCGTTATGTAAGGCAACTAAAGACATACCCCGAGCCGCGTTGCCTGTAAAGCAGTGAGTGGCCATGTCGGCGCAGACGTTGCTGCCGTCTTTGATATTCGCAGTCTCACGAAACGGTGAGTCAGTTCCGCCCGGATCATGATGATCCCTGCCCAACATGACCGGGCCGATCTCTTTATCTCTCACCATTTCATTGAATTTCAGCGCAATGGAGACTCTTCCGTTTGCATCCGAATAAAGTATTCTGGCCTGGCTGCCGACGACCATACTATTCTTTTTTGCATCTCTGATCCAGATATAGTTGTCCCGATCTTCACTGCGACGGCCCGGGTCAATGCATGCCATCGCCGCCTGGTCGGTTTTATCCAGGTCACCCGGGCTGCCGCTCAGGCAAACCCAGCGAAACGGGCCGTACCCGTAATCAAAGATGGGGCCCATGATGTCTTCGAAGTAGGACGGGTAGATAAAGCCGTCTTTTTCATCGATACCGTTTCGTGAAACCTCTGTCACACCGGCGTCAAAAACCGCCTTCAGAAAAGCATTCCCGTAGTCGAAAAAAAATGTGCCCTGGTCAACGAGCATCTTTACCGCGTCGATGTGCTTTCTCAGACTGCGGTTCACCATTTCCATGAAGGCTTGCCGGTCTTCAGCCAGGAGGCGTGTGCGTTCCTCAAAAGTGATTCCCTGCGGGCAGTAGCCGCCGTCATAGGCGACATGGCAGGAGGTCTGGTCGGAAAGCAGGTCTACCCTTATTTCCCTGTCAGCAAGAAACTCCAGCAGATCAACGACATTACCATGATAGGCGATTGAGGTATTGCTCTTTTCTGCCACCGCTTTCTCAGCGAGTGCTGCAACCTCATCGAGGTCGCAGGAGACCAGGTCCACCCAGCCCTGTTCGTACCGCGTCTTGATCCGGGAATAATCGACCTCGGCAGTGATTGAGACGGCACCGGAGATTTTGGCAGCCTTGGGTTGTGCACCGCTCATTCCGCCCAGCCCAGAAGAAACAAAAAGGAGCCCGGTTAGATCGCCGTCAACAGGGACACCGCACATCTTTCTACCGGCGTTGAGCAGGGTATTGTATGTGCCGTGCACGATTCCCTGCGGCCCAATATACATCCAGCCTCCGGCGGTCATCTGTCCATAAGAGGAAGCTCCCATCTGGGTGGCCGTCTCCCAGTCAGTCGGATTGTCGTAAAGCCCCACCATCAAACCATTGGTGATGATGACGCGCGGGCTGTTGGGGCTTGATTTAAACAATCCGAGAGGGTGCCCCGACTGCACCGCCAGCGTCTGATCCTCAGTCAGTTCTTCAAGGTATCTCTGAATAAGATTGTACTGCATCCAGTTCTGGCAGACGCTTCCCGTCTCGCCATAGGTGACAAGCTCGTAAGGATAGAGGGCCACATCAAAATCGAGATTATTGTCCATCATCAGCTGGAAGGCCCTGCCCTCGAGGCATTTCCCCTTGTATTGATCAATCGGCTTTGCTTTTATCTCTTTTTTGGGCCTGAACCTGTATCCGTAAATTCTTCCTCTGCTTTTCAGCTCTTCAAGAAATTCCGGAATCAGTGCCCCGTGGTGTTCTTCAGGGATATAGCGAAGCGCGTTCTGCAGGGCAACTACCGTCTGTGCTTCGCTCAGTCTGAATCCTCTGTCCGGTGCTCTGCGAATCCCTTCTTTGAATTGCGTTCTCTCCGGCAGCGTCTTGTCGAGTCTGATTCTCATCGAAGCTTCTGCGTCTTTGTTGTTAAACACCTTGTCCTCCCAAGGTAAACAGTACAGCCCAAAACCGATTCCGGGCACTTCTATCAAGTTGGCATTGCAGTTAAGAGAATAGCACAGATGCAATGTATATACAAATATTATTTTAGCCCCTGATTATTTTATTTTTCGAGGTAATCCTGCCCGTAAAAAGGATCTTAAAATTACCTTAATTTGATTTAGCAATTCGCAAAAAAAACAGCTGTAATGATTATATAATATTGTTTTTAATATAAATAATATTATCGTCGGAATCTCCAGAAAGCAGATGAATGCGATTTCTCAAGAAAGACAAACATAAATCGCTTGCCTCTCCATTTATTTATATATACAATTAAGATAAGTTGTGGTACTGGTGAGCTCGTACTCATTCACAAACTAAACATCAGGAAAGCCATGAGTGAAAAAGAAACACTGACAATACATCCGGGCCAGCTGACACTTTCACAGCTGCGCGCCATCCAGAACGGACCCCTGAAGATTGCCCTCAGCAGTGAAAGTGCTGAACTGATCAGGAGATCTTCCGACACCGTCAGGGAGATCATCGATCAGGGGCGCATCATCTACGGGGTCAATACCGGCTTCGGACTGCTTGCCAACACTGTTATTCCCAACGATGAATTAGAAGACCTGCAGCACTCCATTGTCCTCTCCCATGCCGCCGGAATAGGCAGGCTGATGAAAGAGTCTACCGTGAGACTGATGATGGTACTGAAAATCAACAGTCTGGCCAGGGGTTATTCCGGGATCCGCCAGGAAGTAATTGATGCGCTGATTACACTGGTCAATGCAGAGGTTTATCCCTGCATACCCGAAAAAGGTTCCGTTGGGGCGTCCGGAGACCTTGCCCCGCTTGCGCACATGAGTACGGTTCTGCTTGGAGAAGGCGAAGTCACCCACCGGGGCAGGCAACTGTCAGGACGAGAAGGGCTGAAATTTGCCGGACTCGAGCCCGTCGTTCTCCAGCCCAAAGAGGGGCTCGCCCTGCTCAATGGAACCCAGGCTTCGTGCAGCTTGGCTCTACAGGGACTGTTTCTGGCCGAGGACCTCTTTGCAGCCGCCCTGGTGACTGGTAGCCTCTGTGTGGAGGCAGCTCTTGCCAGCCGCCGCCCATTTGAAAAAATTATTCATGAAGTTCGAGGACATAAAGCCCAGATTGATGTGGCAAAAGTGTACCGAGCGCTGCTCAGACACAGTGAAATCGAAAAATCGCATGAAGACTGCGAAGCCGTTCAAGACCCCTATTCGCTGCGCTGCCAGCCACAGGTAATGGGGGCCTGCCTGATGCAAATACGCAATGCTGCTGAAACTCTGGTAGTTGAGTCCAACAGCGTTTCAGATAACCCCCTGGTTTTCTCCGAGCAGTCAGACATCATTTCAGGCGGGAACTTTCATGCCGAACCGGTGGCCATGGCGGCCGACAACCTGGCTCTGGCACTTGCAGAAATCGGGGCCCTTGCTGAAAGGCGCATGGCCCTGTTGATCGACTCCCACATGAGCAAGCTGCCGCCATTTCTGGTTGAAAAGGGCGGGCTTAACTCAGGATTCATGATCGCCCAGGTAACGGCTGCCGCTCTTGCCAGCGAAAATAAATCGCTTGCCCACCCGGCATCGGTGGACAGCCTCCCCACCTCTGCGAACCAGGAGGACCATGTCTCCATGGCAACCTTTGCCGCAAGAAGACTTGCAGACATGGCCGAAAATACTGCCGGGATAGTGGGTATTGAACTGCTCGCGGTCTGCCAGGGACTTGATTTCAGGGCTCCTTTGAAAACCTCCGAACCGCTTGAAAAAGCCAAATCCATGTTGCGGGAAAAAGTTCCCTTCTATGACAGGGACCGCTTTTTTGCACCCGATATTCACCAGGCCACCGAGCTGATCGGATCAGGTCGTTTCAATGACTTGATCGGCGCAGACCTGCTGCCGAGTTTGACGCAGGCCGGGGAGGAAAACCATGCAAATGAAACCTGAGAAACAACAGCCCATCTACCGCAGAATCAAGGAATACATTGTAAAGAATATTGACCGTGGAGAATGGCAGGTGGGAGCCAGAATCCCTTCTGAGGCTGAGCTTGAAGAATTCTTTGCGACATCGAGAATGACGGTCAATCGGGCTGTACGTGAATTGACTGTTGAGGGAAAATTGACGCGCAGACAGGGGCAAGGCACGTTCGTGGCAGCCCATAAACCAAGGTCAACCTTCCTGGAGATAAGTTCCATTGCAGAAGACATAAAGAAGAGAGGCGGCGAATACTCCTGTAGAGTCCATCTGCTCAGCGACGAGAAGGCGTCTCCCCACCTGGCTGTCGAAATGGGGTTGAAACCATACAGCTCAGTGTATCATTCGATTATCATCCATTACGACAGCAACATCCCGATTCAGCTTGCCGACAGGTTTGTCAATCCATCGATAGCACCAGAATATCTGATGCAGGATTTTGAATCCACCCCACCCGCTGACTATCTTCTTAAAATAGCACCTGAATACAGCGCAGAACATGTGGTAGAGGCGATGATCCCTGAGGCCTGGATCCGCGACTTGCTTGACATCAGTGAATCTGAGCCATGTCTTGCCCTGAGCCGTAAAACATGGGTCAAGGGAGACGTTGCCACCATCAGCAAACTGATCTATCCCGGCTCCCGCTACAGCCTTGGCGGCAGATTTGCGACTTCAATGGTAACATAACGAGGACATTGTATACACAACGCACACTTGATCTGTCAAAAGATCTACAAGAGCAGATACTTGCAAGAGCAACTAACTTCTACTGTCCAACGTCAATTATAATCCCCTGGTAACGACAATTAGAATTCCCGGTTGAACAAGGAATAGATCATTCAAATCCCATAAAGGAGAATTTGAATGATCACAGACAACCAGGTGAAGAAATTGAAAAAGTACTTGCAGCAAGGTCTGTCATTGGACTTGGCGGCGGCCAAGTCCGGCATGGACGAAAAAACTGGGTTCATCCGGTTAATGAGTACCCCTGCCGGTGCAAATGATAAAGCTGTAACTTGATATAGTACTGTCGTAAAGAAACTATTTACTGATCCACCAAGATATCTGTGTTCAGACATTGCCGACGCATGGCATCATCAAACCAAAAATATCAATATTAGCATGTAATTACAAATTTTTACACACAACCTTTCAATCTGAAAATCGCGATCTCTTTCAATTGATCTTGATCCATTAATTGATCAAGTCGATGCCCTAGGGTTACTCTCGAAAAAATGAGTACTCACTGAAGACTACCAACAAACAATTCAAGAAAATAAGATCAATCAAAAGAAATCTATTTTCATGGCAAATCAAATAGGTGCTGAAAACAGCAATTCATTTTTAACGACTGCATGCTCATCAATACTGCGCTGAAACCAAAAGTGAGCGCGAGGATATATCGGGGAAGGGTGTGGTCCCGCAGTCACAGCAATTATTGAACGGTCGGTGAATAACTGTTGACAGTTTTAATCGGCCATTTTACTTTTAACCATAGTAGGCACCCCCTAACAAACCGAGATATTATGCAGCGAAGAAAAAATCAGAATGCTGAACTGAGAAAACCCGAGATTCTCGAAGGTTATTATCACGTATTAATCGACGAAGGCCTGGAGGGAGCTTCTATCAGCAAGATTGCCAATCATCTCGATATTCACCCGAGCCTGATCCTTCACTATTTTAAAAGCAAAGATAATCTCAAGCAGTCGCTTATCGGGCTGATGGTCTCAAAATTCAAATCCCGTCATTTACTGAAATTTGATCATATAGAAGATCTTGATAAACGATTTGAAGCACTGATCGATATGCTCTTCAGCTATGAATGGTCACGCACCGTCGATCCCGGCGTTCATTTCGGCTTCTACTATCAGAGCTTTCGGGACGACAACATCGCCTCAATATTCAGGGAAATGTTCAGATGGCTCAGAGATCATATCTGTGAGGCACTTGTTGAGTTTCATGCAAACGGCATCATCCAGATCAAGGATCCCATAAAAATTGCTGATTATATTGTAACATTGATGGAAGGACTGGAGTTCCATGCACATTTTCTAGGGCACGGTGATCCTTTTGAAACATTTGCTGAAACAGCAAAACAATCTGTTTACACACTGGTAAAGTACAAATTGCCCAGGGAGTAGCCACAACAGACCATTTATTTGTGGGCGTAAAGTTATTTACCACTATTAACTGATTGTTCAATTAATTATTTATATATAACAGACAACCCAGAATCTAGCAAATCAGGCTTTTCTTGTTCATTTCCCCGGAGAAATCCAGTGACTTGCGAGATGGCCCAAAAAACCGGGAGAACAGGCAATGACCCAGGAAACGAACGCTCCATACACGAGAAACATTGAAGAGGCACTCAACCAGGCAAATAAAATGGTTGGACTTATCAAGACTCCAGACGCAGATCTGACCAATGCTGATCGTCAATGGGTTGCCGAATCAACCTATGTGAACTTTGCCGACCACATAAATAAAGGCTTCCTGGAATATCGAAAATCGGTTACCGAAACTGATGATTTCGCCCTCACGGACTGGCAGGGTGAAGGCTCGATTCTCAGAGACGTAATGGGTCGTGAATATATCGATATGCTCGGTGGTTTCGGCCTTTACTCCCCGGGAATCAGACACCCTAAGATTGTTGCAGCAGCTAAAGCCCAGCTTGACAGATCTCCCCAGTACAGCCAGGAAATGCTCGACCCGCTTCGTGCTCACCTGGCTAAAGTTATTGCAAAATTGACTCCTGGAGATATTCAGTACGGCTTTTTTGCAAACAGCGGGACCGAAGCTGTTGACGGTGCCATGAAACTTGCAAAGCTTTATACCGGAAAAAGCGGTTTCATCTCAACATTGAAGGGATTTCATGGTAAATCATTAGGAGCCTTGTCCCTGATCGGAAAAGCCGTTTACCGAGAGCCGGTAATGCCACTCTTGAGCGGTGTCCGTCAGGTACCGTATGGAGATGCTGATGCGGTCGAAATGGTACTGAAATCGGCAATGGAAGTTGGTGATGGTATTGCCGGGGTTGTTGTGGAACCAATCCAGGGTGAAGCCGGAGCCATTGTACCGCCGGATGACTACTGGCCAAGATTGCGGGAATTATGCGATACATACGAAGTGCTGCTTATCGCCGATGAAGTTCAGACTGGCTTCGGCCGCACCGGCAAGATTTTTGGTGTGGATCACTGGGGGGTTACGCCTGACATCATGTGTTTTGGAAAAGCGCTTGGCGGCGGCGTTATCGCCATGTCAGGATTCTTTTCTACCGCCAAGATCTGGTCCTGCATGGAGCCCAATCCGTTCATGCATACAACCACCACAGGCGGGAATCCGGTAGCCTGCGCCGCAGCGCTGGCCCAGATCACCGTGCTTCTCGAAGAAGATCTGGCGGGACAGGCAAAGGAAAAAGGTGAATACATCGTTGAAAAAGTAACAGCCCTGCAGAAGAAATACCCACAGATTCTCACAGGTATCCGCGGAAAGGGCCTGCTCCTTGGCATGGAATTCCCCGACGACGAAATCGGCTATAAGGTTGCGTCAGGACTGTTCAGCCGCAAAGTCTTGACAGCAGGAACCCTCACGAATGCTCAAGTGATCAGGATCGAACCTGCTCTGACTATCAGTTACGAATTGATAGACCAGATGCTCAGCAGGCTTGAAGACACATTCGCAAGTCTGGCATAGACCAAAAATTACAGCAATACGCTGATAATTTTTCTTACAAACATGGAGGGCATATGAAATTCTTAAGAGTTAACCTTACCGAGCAAACAATTCATTGGCAGGATTACCCCGAAATGTATAAAGGACTTGGCGGCAGGGCCCTGACCTCGACACTGGTAAATAATGAAGTTCCGCCAACCACTGATGCTCTGGGCAATGAAAATGTGCTGGTTTTCGCTCCGGGTTATTTTTCAGGTACAACGCTTGTCAACACGAGCCGCCTTTCTGTTGGAGCCAAGAGTCCTCTTACCGGCGGTATCAAGGAAAGTAATGTCGGCGGAACAGTTGCCTTCTCGCTGGTTCGTCTCGGCATCGGTGCCATTGTCGTTGAAGGGGCCGTCCCGGAAGGCAGCTGCCTTCTCCTCAATATCGACAAGGAAGGCAGCGCATCGCTGGAAAACGCAGACGATTTGAAAGGGCTTCGTACATACTCCTGTGTAGAGAAAATACACGAACAATACGGAGAAAGTGTATCGGTAACCTGCATTGGTCCGGCCGGCGAAGCTCAGCTGCTGTCCGCCTCCATCCAATCCACCGATCTTGATGGCCGGCCATGCCGGGCAGCTGGAAGAGGAGGGTTAGGTGCCGTCATGGGAGCGAAAGGACTCAAAGCGTTGATCGTTAGTACAAAAGGAAAAGTTCCGGTTGAAATCTCTGATCAGGAAACATTCAAGGCCGCAGCCAGCGCCTACGCAAAGGACGTTCTTGCCGATGAATTCAGTGGTGAATTACTTCCCGAATTCGGTACAGCAGTTCTCGTTGAACCGATTAACGCTGCAGGCGCCTTTCCGACCAATAATGCACGACTGGGGCAATTTGAGGGTGTCGAAAAGATAAACGGTGAGACCATAGCCAGAGTTATCAAAGAACGCGGCGGGAAAACCACCCATAAAGGATGTTCACAATGCATTATCAATTGCTCCAATGAATTTGTCTCCGAATCGGGAAAGTACGTCACCTCATCACTTGAATATGAAACGATCTGGGCGATGGGCGGGATGATCGGTAACGATGACCTCGATGCCATTGCCACACTGGATTTTCTCTGTGATGACATCGGTCTCGACACGATCAACACCGGTAATGCCTTGGCTGTGGCTATCGATGCCGGTTACGCAGAATTTGGTGACAGCGCGACCGCCATACGGCTGGTCGAAGAAGCTGCCTCAGGTACCGAAATGGGGAAATTGATAGGCAACGGACCTGATGCCGTCGGCAAACATTTTAACCATGACCGTGTTCCCACCGTAAAAGGCCAGGGGATGGCTGCCTACGATCCTCGTCCACTGCAGGGGATGGCAGTCACATATGCCACATCCCCGATGGGAGCGGACCATACCGCAGGCTGGGTCGTCAACCATAATCTGGAAGCATTTGGTGGAACCATTGACGGCCATAAAGCTGAAGGGCAAGTTAAAATTTCCCGCGACACCCAGATCCATATGGCAGCGGTTGACAGCGTTGGTATCTGTGATTTTGCTCAGTCCGGACTCGCAACCGAAGACGGAATAGCTAACGTTTACAAAATGATGGGCGCCAAACTCGGCCGCCAGTACACTGCCGATGACTGGACAGAGCTTGGCATACACGTCATCAGAACCGAAATAGACTTCAACAGGAGGGCAGGATTTACCAGTAAAGACGACCGCTTACCTGCACTTTTTTACAATGAGCCCCTGCCCCCTTATAACGTGGTGGTCAAGGTAACCGACGAGGAAATGGACTCAACCTTTGACTACTGAAGAAGTGAGACGTGAAAATCTGCCTCAAACTTTACGGGACCCTGCCGAATTATTATCAGGGTCCCTACCAATCAACCGGCATTGCCATTATACTTGATCATGGCGCGACGGTAGAAAAACTTGCCGATATCACCGGTATTCCTAAAAAAAGGATCGGCCTTGTCTCGATAAATAACAGGATCGCCAAATCATTTGACATCATTCCCGACGGAGCTGAGGTGAAATTTATGCCGTTAATAGCCAGCGGATAAAAAGGACCGTTTGACTGTTCAGGAAACAGTCTATGTACGCCATATCAGATCCGCTTTTATTTTCCTGCCATTTCTTAAAGGGCAACCCAGGAAATCGGCGCAATAGATTTCTACAACAGGTGATATGGGTTTAAAACAGCTGGATGTGCAAAAGAAAAGCCGGAAGTACTGCTACTCCCGGCTTTTCTTTTTTAAAATGTTATAGAACAACCACTAGAAGCCCATCTGGCCAATAAAGAAAAAGGCTAATGCCGATATAATGGCGCCGAGGAAGCCAAATGGCATCTGGGTTATAGCGTGTCGGTAATTATCACATCCAGACGCTGCAGAGCTTAAAATAGTGGCGTCCGAATAAAAACAGATGTGACTGCCCCATACTCCGGCTGAACATACAGCCCCTACCGCCACAACCGGATTGGCTCCAACCGCTATAGCCAGGGGAATCACGATTGGAATTGCAATGGCATACATTCCCCAGCTCAGCCCCATAATAAATTCAGTAACACCAAGCACCAGAAATACGATCAACGGCAACATCTCCGGAGTCATGTAAACTTTGGCGGTTTCAATTACCCAGGTCAGGAAGCCAATCTGTTCATTTACGTTTGCGAACGTAAATGCGAGCACAACCAGCAGCAGAGGAAACAGCATATGTTTGATACCAACGACACAGGTATCGAAGAACTCCTCAGGGCCCATCAAACCTTGAGGTATATATAACAGGAAGGTAAAAGCAACCGTCGCCAAAACACCAAGCTGCATGTCGATATCGAAATATATGGTAGAAACGATCAGAAACAGAATGGGAAGAAAGAAGTTGACAATTTTTGGATTTATTACCTGTTTTAACTGCTGGCCGCCGCGTATATCGATTTTATCAGATCCAGGAGGAGCAAGAATACCTTCTTCAGTGGCGCGGCGCTCTGCTTTTTTCATCGGCCCGAAAACAGGAACAATACCCATGATTACCAGCGGAACCAGCAATGCGGCAACCCATCCGTAAATATTATAGGGAATGGTCTGAATAAAATATTTGATCCCTTCACCTTCCGCCGCTGCTCCGGACTGTTCAAGAAGACTGGCAATGTATACCGCCCACGTGGAGATCGGGATCAAGACACAAACAGGTGCTGCTGTTGAGTCAACAATATAGGCCAGTTTCTCGCGCGATACTTTGTGCTTATCTGTGATAGGAGCCATACAGGAACCAACAGTCAGGCAATTCAGGTAGTCATCGATAAAAATCAAAACACCTAACAGCCATGTCCACAAGAGCGTTGATTTTCTGGTTTTGGCCCGTTGCGATACCCATTGTCCGAAGGCTGCAGCACCGCCGCTACTTTCGATGAGGGCAATAATGCTGCCCATTAATCCGCAAACAATGAAAAGCCACTGGGTGTCGCCGTCGGTCAGGACTTCGACGATAGTATCACTCATTGGGCTGAAAAACTCAGTTTTAAAGCCCATGAGAAAGGCAAGAATACACGCAAGGGTCAATCCTTCAAGAATTCTTTTTGTATAAAAAATGAACCCCAGAAGAAAAATTGAAGGTATCGCTGAGATTGCTCCGAAATTTTCAACCTCTGCCGGTACGAGAACCGTCACTAAACAAAAGATAACCGCAAGAGTACAATACTCAATAATCGTCTTTCTGCGCTCTGCATCGCTTATTTCATGAATGTCTAAACTTGGATTACCGATGTCGCTCATGTTCGCTCTCCTCTCTAAATTTGCAGTTTACTGATTAGAACCCACCGTTTTATCGGCAGATTCTCTTCTTGAGCAGCAGAAAAAATACCGTGACGATACACAGCAAAATCCAGACCATTCTAGAGAGAAAAACTTCAGAAGAACGATGTGCGGACATAACGTCATTAAAACTTTAATATCACAAGATATTTTTTCTTTCCTCAACCACTTACGCCTAACACCTTATTTTTACTGAGCCCCTCAACCGCTTTGATTCGATAACGAATCAACACGGCTATGGGCGTGTTGTAATCTCCGTTCTCTGATCTGGCAGGTTAACCTTTGAGCCCAAAACACCCTCCATCAGGGATTCGAAGCTGAAGGCGGAGGCTGCCGATTCCTCAAGCCCACTATCTGCCAGATCGGCTATGAGTTTATCCTGAATGCCTTGGAATTCTGAATCTGGTAATATTTATTGCTCATGAATCAATCAAATCTCAGGTGAACCATGAATGGTTCCCGATCAGCATTTATCGAATGGTTTCTAACCCGCGCGTTGAGCAATTTCAGCTATACAGTCTTTCCATCCTTTTATGAGCCTGTCGATGTCTTCGCTACGTGCCACAGGCGGAACCAGCATCATGTTGTGAAACGGGGTGATAAGCAGCCCCCGGTTTATTAAATAGACGTGGGTGTAGTACATGAGCTCCCAGTCAAAGTGGTCCTTGGCTTCCGTACCATTCCTGGGCAAGGTTGGCATAAACTGCAGTTCGCAGCGTGCTCCGCTGCGGGTCAAGCTCCAGGGCATGGAATATTGCTGCAGGATGCTGTCCAGGCCATCGGCCAGCCTTTCCTGCCCCGCGAACATAATGTCAAAGGCCTCTTTCGTTGCCACCTTCTGCAAGGTCTCACGCATTGCGGCGATGGCAAAAGAGTTGGCAGAAAGCGTGCCACCGATACCCATTGGGTCTGAAACTCCCTTGCGACCAAATGTCTTGTTGATGCGCTCACCGACCTCCCCAGTAAAGCCATACACGGCAACCGGTATGCCTCCTGCGATCGACTTCCCGAGGGTAATGAAATCAGGTTGCAGACCATAGGCGGCTGTATAGCCGCCATATCCATTAGAAAAAGTGTGCGTTTCATCAATGATAAGATAGGTGCCGTAACGTGTGCAGAGATCGCGCAGTTTTTCATGATATCCTTCGTCAGGCAGGACCATTCCACAGTTCGTCATAACCGGCTCGGCTAAAACGCATGCACAATCCTTGTGCTTAAGCTCGTTCTCAAGAGCCACCAGATCGTTAAATTCAACCACACGGCTCAATGCGTCCTTGGGAACTCCAGGGTTCATATCGTACTCTGAGCGCAGCTCGAGGCGACCATCAGGACCAATGTGTGCCAGTGTTTCATCAAGGCTGCCGTGGTAACTCTCGTTCATGGAAAGAACCTTTGCCCGCCCCGTCAATACCCTGCAGATTCGGATTGAGTATCTGTTTGCCTCGGTTGCCGTCATCGCCACCTGCCAGAGAGGTAAACCAAAGCGTTTTCCAAGCTCCCTGCCAATCTCCAGAGCATCTGTCGTCGGCATCATAGTGGTGATTCCGCGACGTGCCTGGCGGGATACGATGTCTGCAGTAGCCGGTGGAGAGTGTCCGAACATGGCCCCCGTATCCCCTAAGCAGAAATCGACGTACTCGTTACCGTCAATGTCTACCAGTTGATTCCCGGCAGCTTGCTCCACAAATATCGGGTGTGATGTTCCCCAGTCTCCCATCCAGGGCATAGGGACGCCGTTGAAAAGCATATCCTGCGCCTTGGCAAATTGTTTTTTTGATTGGAGAGTCCGTTCTGCAAACAGATTATCCTCTCGTTTTCTCAATCGTATCAAGGCTTCATCTGAGATAACCCGGAAAGGTGTTTTTTTATCGGTAATCATGGCTCTCCTCTGAATTTCACACCAGAACTTTAAAGCGGCAGCCAATTTCGTTGATCAATCGTTCAACGAAACTTTATTGATTGTACATTTGATCAATTAGTAAATCAAGTTTATAATCATGAGCACTAGTCACTTAAACTCATCTCAACGAGAGGAATTGATAATGGGAGCGGTTACCCAGAATCTCACGAGGGCCAAGCAGAAGGCGTTAACTCGGAAAAAGCTGATACAGACGACCGTTGATATTATTTACGAGGAAGGGCTCGAAGGAATTACCATCGCAAAAGTTGCCGACCGCTGCAATCTCTCCAGAGGGATTTATAATTTTCATTTCAAGACCAAAGAGCAGCTGATACTGGATACGTTCGGCGTCGTCCAGAACGAATTCACCACTACCTGGAAAACGGCGCTCAAGATTCCTGACACGTCTCCTGAAGAAAAGCTGAAAATCATGATTAACAGGCTTCTCAACAAACCTCTGGCCACCCCGAAAAAGCTATCGGTTCTGTATTCACTATGGGGTCTGGCCCCTCACCGAAAGACCTATTTCAATCATTTCGCTAAAATGGACCGTGAATATGAAACTGCAATCAAAGACCTGCTTCACAGCCTCGGAGAGCAGAACGCCGGGACCAGAGGCTTGAGCATTAAGGCTATCGCGGTAGGCCTGACAGCAATTATTGATGGTTGTCTCCTGCAATACCTCATTGCCCCCGGGCAACTCGGACATGAGGAAGCGGAAAGCGTGTGCCTCGCATATCTTTCGAGTTTTTTCCCGGAGTCATTCTAAATCCCTTCAGCTGCAGCGAAACAACGGGAATTGTAATTCCACCTGCAAATGGACTTATTGCAAGGGACAGGCATTCAGCGCCTGGGCCAGGTTAAGGCTGTTCCCCAATTGAAATCATGCTTGCCATATTTCATGATCAGATTGGTTTCAACGTTTCTCACCCCATCAATTTTATTTATTTTACTGAAAAGCAGCGGTTCAAGGTCTTGAAAAGTCGGCACTATGAAGTCGGCATCAACATCAGTTCCTCCGGTAGTCAGCACTACATACCAGAGCTCATCAATTGCAACTAACTCCTCTATAATGGCATCCTTTTTTTTCGGATCAATAGTGATTTTGAAGTTGCCGGCAATCTGAAATCCCAAATCAAAGGGGTTGCTGAGGGCGATAATTTTAACAATTTTATTGTCGATAAGGCGCTTAAGTCTGGTTCGGACGGTCGACTCTGCAATACCAAGCGCTTTGGCTATGGCTTTGTTTGGTATCCTCCCGTCACTTTGAAGAAGTAGGATAATTTCGGAATCAACGGCATCGATCTTCAATTCATGATTGTTTTTTTTCAAAATATTCATCATTTTATTTCCTATTTTACTTTTAAATCTTTCATAAGCGCGATATATTTAATCAAAACTTCCACTATACGACGAAAATGTCAAACATTTTATTGACATTTTATTGCTGATCTCCTATCTTCCACGGTATTGAAAGCGTAATTTCTGCAAAAGCAGTTTTGTTTAGTATCTATCTATAATCATAATAAAACTATCGTGGTGATCTTTATGAAGGAGCACAGAGATTCAGTTCTCAAACAATCTTCCCAAGTATTGGATTACATTCTAAAAGGTGAACTGACAGAAATTGACAAAGATCGGATCATCACCGATTCAATTGACAACTTTAACAATCATGTCAATCCAGGATGGTTGAAATACCGGAAATCAGTCTCCACCGATGCAACGTTTGTTGAGTGGGCTGATTCCCTGGAGACATTTTCAGACACGCATGGAAATGAGTTTATCGATTGTCTCGGAGGGTTCGGTGTTTATACGGCCGGGCACAGAAATCCTGAAATAGTCAAGGCGGTGCAGGCTCAATTGAACAGATATGCCCTCCACAGCCAGGAATTAGTCGATCCTTTGAGAGGTTACCTGGCTAAGCTCGTGTCCATGTGCACCCCCGGAGACCTGCAGTACGCGTTTTTCTGCAATGGCGGTGCCGAAGCCGTTGAAATGGCACTCAAGCTTGCCCGGCTGGCTTCCGGAAAACACTATTACATTTCAACCGTCAATGGCTTTCACGGAAAATCATTCGGAGCCGTATCTGCTACGGGAAAAGGCACGTATAGAAAACCCTATCTGCCTATCATCCAGGGCGTCCAGCATGTTGAGTTTGGCAACGCCAAAGCAGCGGAAACCGCGATAAAAAATCTCATTGCTGTCGGTGAAAGCGTAGCCGGCATGATTGTGGAACCCATCCAGGGGGAGGCAGGAATAATTTTACCACCCGAAGGGTATCTGAAAGAGCTGAGAACCATCTGTGATGAATATGGTGTTGTCCTTATCTTTGATGAAATTCAGACCGGAATGGGGCGGACAGGCACCATGTGGGCTTGTGAAGACTATGACGTGGTTCCAGACATATTGGCCTTTGGCAAAGCCTTTGGAGGAGGGGTGATGCCGATCACCGGTATTATAGCCAGGCCCCATCTCTGGACGGATGAATTAAGGGAGAACCCCTGGATTCTGGGTTCTCCCACCTTTGGCGGCAACCCCCTTGCCTGTGCAGCCGCAATCGCTGCGATACATTATACCATCAAAACGGATTTGCCTGGACAAATAAAGGAGAAGGGTACGTATATGATGGACGGGTTGAAAAAACTCAAAGATAAGCATTCAGTTCTCACCGATGTTAGGGGAAAAGGGTTTTTGATCGGGCTTGAATACCAGACCCCTGAAATAGGCTGGGCTGTATCGAGGGGACTTTTTAAACGCGGCATTATGACCGGTGGTACCCTGAACAATGCTAAGGTAAATAGAATTGAACCTCCGGGCATCATTTCCTATCAAACCATGGATATCATCATTCAGCGTCTGGACGAAACCCTGATCGAAATTTCTAAAACATTTCATGGATAAAGGCAGGTTGGTTGATTGGGTTTGACTGCTGGTGAGGCAGAATACCTACCTAAAGGGGCGTTTATAAACTCCTGCCGGCCTATCACGGTTTCAGGTTTCAGTCTTGGCAGTCGAATTATGTTAACTGCAGTGGATCATGCACATTCATTCAACACCTAGCGCTATAACAGGTCAAAACCGAGCACTTCGACAGCAGCAGGATCAGAGTATGAGACAACTACTACATATCAATAGGCCATATTTCCCCATATCGTTTCATTTGTCCATCAAATGGGACCCTATCGGCATGCATGTCCGGGGATGACCAAAGACATGAAAGCTGACTCCATCCTACCTCCGAATTGCAAATCCTATTCGATTCCCACTCAAGGAACCAAAATCTGTTTCAAAGTTAATATATAATCAGCTAATCAAACAAAAATTGTCAAAGCAAGAAAAACCAGAGCAAATCATTCCCTGCACCCTTGTGAAAGAGATAGGAATAGTCTCAAGCTCAGTTCCTCTGTGATTTCAAGAAGGTTTTTATTGGCAGTGTAAACTTGTCATGGATCGAACTGATTTGGTCCTGGCTCTAGAAGTAAAATTTAAAAGCAAGAGGAGTTATCATATCTCATTCATATAGTTTCCATCCCAACCTGCAATTCTGGCAAGTAGCCACCACATTGCATAGGCTTTACGATTAGCAGTAATGTGTTGATCATTGTGCGCTCCGAACACAATCTCTCCACCAGGTTTTATTTTATTCTCAAACCAATGCTCTCCAAGTTCATGAGTATTTTGCCAGTCAAGGAAAAAATTTCCTCCATATTCTTTTGAATTACCATTGTCACCTGCATCCTCCCAGTAATTACCATCCATGTCATGCGAATCAATGCCATAGTAATCTAAGCAAAATTGTTTGTTAGTGATACAGTAGTTGATAATTAAATCGGCTTGATCTTTTGGTTTTCCACTGCCCACATTGTCGTCCTGGTTAGGGTGTCCTGTCATAAAAATGAAGGTCACAGGATTTTCCCGCTGTCCATCACCGAGTCCAATCTTTGTTCCACCTTTACCATATTCTCTTATCAACAGCGCCATGCCGGGTAGGTAATTTTCGGCAACACTATGTCCTTTAATGTTGCACCATGACCACATAATAACATTGATTTCGGAATTCTTGGGGTTATCTAAGTAGTTTCGGGTAGTTTGAATAAAAGCGGTCTCATTGCGGCTCAAATCCCATGCCTCCCTCGGGTTGATCCCATCAGGAGCATATTTTACCAAAGCATGATCTCGTAAATCCAATTTGCCGGGAAGAGGCGCCACCTCACCTTTCCCAAACTCTTCATCTACATATGAAAAACCGAATAGTTGGCTGTCTCCATCTTTATAGTCATTTAGTCCTGCCAAACCACGTGTAACATGCGTACCATGTGAGGTATGCTGGTATGCTATATGAAGCGTTGTCCTTGCCTTGTCGATATATTCAATTGGTATGGATCTCAATACACTTTCTTTTGCAATTTCGTGACCGGCAATAAAATGAAGATTGGTATCATCGCTAGCACTGAGGTTACCACAGAAAAACTTAATAGCTAAAATAACAAAAATCGTTTGAACTGTGAAAATGGAGATAAAACCTCTTCTCATGATCAAAACCTCCGAAAGAGTTAATCTTCTATTTAATATTATTTAATAATGCTTAACGTTAATATGTTAAGGGCGAAAAATGATGGAAGGCTGTCTTCTTAAAACACTGAAGATCAATTTAGATCATATTGAGCGTTGAGAATCACGCTTTTCCTCTTCTCCCTGTACGCATTTGTTGATTGTATTAATCATCATGTTGTTTTAGTTAAGATATATGGGAGATTCAAATTGAGAGTCGTATTATTTACATTCCTGTTATCTTTTATCTCTATAATATTGTTAATGGGTAATATTTGGGGAGGAGGTGACAAGTCTAAATATATGTACGTAGAAAATAATAGTTCCTACGTGGGACAACATTTTTCATCCCAAGCCATTAAAGATATTTATGACAATTCAAATACTGCTAATTACAAGAACCTTGAAGATTGTATAAATGCAATTAAAAAAAATACTGGTAGTACTCTTGAAATAGTTATTGACCAACCAACACAAATTACTGGATTCTTGTCCAGTGGTGAACATTTTGGTTGCGTTGAAAAAGTATCTGATGAAAAAGGTACCTATGTTGATGGTTGGTATACGTTAAATAGTTACAGTATAAGTAGTGATTGAAGACAAATATCTCGTTTCACATGATATGGCATAAAGAGAGATCTAAACAGAGTCAGAAGTGGCTCTGTCTATTTTTTGTGATGGTCCAATATGGTTATGCAAACCTATAATTAGTCGATCTTGAAAAACGCCATATTTCAGATTAGCAGGTCACTTCGTGCCGATGTGACCATCTACTCCTGTCCTGCCATAATCTGCCAAACAAAAAATGAAGGACAAAAAACAACAAAACCTCCCTCAGCTTCCTGAGGATGATTCTGATATTGTGACCTGCACCACAGGGAGGCCACACTCCCATCATTAACACAGCTCCACCGGTGAAGGTACCAGTGTTCGTGGCACACGCCAGTAAGGAGTTTCAACCCACCCATCGACAACTGCCTGATCTGGGACAAGCCAAAGGCATGTCCCAGATAACTGAGTCCTACCAACAAACGAATCGGGATACCCGGTCGACCCTTCTTGTCGGCATAGAGCATACCAAATTCCCGCTCAAAGGCTTCCCAATCGATAAGAGCTGAGAGTTTACACAGTTCATGATGGCGATTTAAGATATTATCCAGTCGCTCTCGGAACATCTCTATTCGGTTGTCAGTTTTCTTACTCGCAGGTCGCATTCAAATCACCAGAAAATGTGGGGTTTATTGCAGTATTTCTGCAATTTATGGTGATATGAATACAACATATTATCTAACAAATCCAAACACATAAGTGTTTTTCAAGACCGACTAATTAATCAGGAACTGTAAAGGCGAATGGCTTTGAATGCATGCTTTCTGATCCATCTTCAAAATAGGTTGTCATTGTAAAGAGAAAGGAGCCACCCTGGGTTGAAAAATCGCAATCTATGCTAGTGCTCTTGGGATCTCTGGTTTCACAGATTAGTTTACCTTCTTTGTAAAGACGAAAACCAGAGATACGTTTGTCTACAATACTCTCTGTATCAATATTAAAGCTGACGTAAATATTATGTTTCTTTTCTGGTAGGTCAGTTTTGGTTGCGGGTTGGTGTTTGTACTTTTTCTTAAATTGACCAGATTTTGAGAAAGGCTCGTTTTCGTACTGCATCTCCCCACAGGCTGTAACAGTTATCATAAGAACAACTACAGCAAGAAATTTGAAGATGTGGGTCATATTGCACCTCAGTATGATCAATTTTCCATATGAATTATAATGGTAGTGATTTCATTGTAATCACGTACTTAGAAAAGTGTAGGCTAGTTTTTCTTTCAAGGACAGGTCTTCAATGTCTTCGTTACTTTTCTAGCTGTTTTGAACTGACGGGCATGTGAATAGGAATATGTTTTCTTCAGCTTCCGTGGACCAAGGGATGCATAGCTCTGGTGTAAAGGAATATCAAGCTTTTAAGCCAAACGAACCAACCGTTCCCGGCAGCGATTCAAGAAGCAACTGTACGCTGGAAAACGAATTGCTTTGGGCTGTACCGTGGTATCCACCGTGACTCTATTAAAACTCGACTCCCTGATGGCTCGAAAATTATATTTTGATTGATAGCTCATGGCGAAACGGATTGATAGGAACTAAGAACGGAAAGAGTAGAAAAGTAGACTTATCGGATCAATGAATTTCTGAGTTACAAGAACTCAAAGATCAAAGAAAAAAGGAAGTAAATAAATCGAACAAGAATGAGGTTATACCTATATTTTTTCACACAAAAGGTACCTAGACTTCGTAGAATAGTGTGAGAAATGTTTGGAAAAACTGTTGGCAAACTCTGGATTAGAGTATCGAAAGTTCCACTTTGCTAGGCATACATTCGCTTCTCTCCTAATGGCGGAGAATCATCCTTTGATTCACATAAAGGGGATGATAGGACAGCATTCAATCCAAATAACAATGGACATCTACGGGTATCTCATGCCCAACAGGAACAAGCCACTACTAAATCCACTTGATGACAAGGCAATCCACAACTCATCCGCAACCTTAAAAAAAGAAAAGCCTCGTAACCCAAAAGGATTACAAGGCTTTGGAGTCTCTGGTGGCGATGCAGGGAATCCGCAGGAAGACGTAAGTAACTGATATTATTAGCCTAGAATTTCAGGTATTGTTCCATTTGTCCACGTAATGGCACCCTATCGGCATGTATGTCCATGGTTGACCATCTTCATACATTTTTTAAGTTGAGTAGCTGACTTCTTTGACTACAATTGGATTCCTAAAAAGGAAACTAAACTCTTTAAAGAGACAGCTCATATCTTTTCTATACGTGTAATGAGTTGAATAAACATCTCGCGAGAACTTTCGTATCGGCCAACTTTTCCGAACAAGCAAACACGTCTTCCTATGCTCGGAACCCAAAGGTGAAAAGGACCTTCCCACTCTTTGCATGGAAATTGTTCCTTATAATTTTTACCAAACTCATATGGTAGCACTTCCCATTCTTCCTGAACAAGAAACCACTGAAATGCTTCGTCAGGATAGTTTTTGACAAGTTTCCAGAAGGGCATAATACCAGGGATCGAAAAGGCTCTGAAAATCCCCCATAACAAGAAACATGCGTAAACCAAGAACACTGCTCCGGCAAAGACCGTTAGGCTCGCCCATAGGGAGTGTGAGAATATAAAGTCCATCACAATACCGGATTCCTGTCTATGGTTGATATCAGAAACCCTGATGAACGTGTTTGTTCCCAAGAGAAGAACGAAGACAATGGCCAGCGAATAAAGCAAGAATGACGGTCGAGACATGTTCCACCTCCATTCATTATCATGGGAAGATTTTTATAAAAAGAGCCTGGGATAAGCCCCTCTTACCACTTACACCCAATGCCTGACAAGGTTTTTTTATTAAGATGTCAGGCACAAATTGAAGCTGTTAGGTTCAGCGAATTGCTGGTTTTTTTCTTCAGGAGTTGCCGACCAGGCTAGACGATGCTACTATTTGTCCAGATGTCTGAGAATTGCTTTGGCCCGAGAGTGGCGGGGATTTATCGTCGCCCGTTTAAGCGTTAGGGCTGCTTATTTGGAGCATTTGGTTGCGGCGCGGCCTTCCAAAGCAATTCCTTACCCCTTGCACCACAGGTCTTCGCCAGGTTAATAATCCGGAGTGAACGATGATGGTGCAACTCTCAGTGGAATGATAGCAAATTTATTTTTCGTAGGTTGTTACTCTCAAAGTCAGTTTTCAGGTGCACCAATATAGTGTTTAGCATTATGCGATTATATGAGGATAACAGATGAGTGTTGAATCTCTTGCTTCATTTACAGGTTTACTAATTGTAGGCGGCACTTTGTTGGTGGGGGTTATTTGTTATAAGATTCTGCCGACTAGCTGGCATAAGGTACTAAAAACTATTTTGTCCATCATAGCGGTTATGGTCGCACTGCCAATTATAAGAAGCGTGGCATACCAGTTACTAATATATTGATATTTCCTGACCACCTAGCTAATAGATGTTAGGGCATTTATACAAAGTAACCAGAGATTTGGTTACTCCAGTCCCTGTATTATTTAGCTGAACGAAATAAGGGGTTTTATCATTACCGATAGCAATAAAGCCTCTGCAAAAAAGCCCTGTGCATCCAAAAATCGAGTCCATCTTGAAGCAAACTGCTTTAGACTCAAATTTATAGAGATTCAGTGGCCAGGTCATACAATCATAATTCCCAGCAATCGGGCAGTCTAGCTTTTCAACTTCCCCTGCATGAACTATCAACATGCCCTCAAGATCATCGTAGCCATCCAAAATTCCACCGAAAGAAATGCTGGTCAGCATAAGAAGTATTATTAATGTACAAAGATTAATCGTGAATTTGATCATGTAATACCTACTTCACGTTCAATGATAAACTATCGACAAATGATGACATTTTACGCCGATTATCTGTCGTGTCTAATCCATGGCTAAACACTATAATTAGCCATCGAGCTGCAAATGTAGCGCGATAGATTCCAAACAGTTGCGGGTCGGTTGGGCGAATTATTTCAAGGTATTTAGAGAAATAACCTTCAAAAGGACTCAGGTCATTTTTATGAATAACTCCTTTTATTCCGAGCGCTTCATCAACAGTATTAATTTGGCTATCAAGTGCCTCATTTATCATCATTACTGCAGTTTCGTCAGGAATCGTCCCAAGCTCTTTAGGGAAATTAATTAGTGTGGCGGTGTAGCCGATTGAGGTACTCTCATTTTCAACAGTGAAAAAATGAATATATGCCCCTGGTAAAGTTGGGTGAGGGATTTTATTTGTAGCTGGTGTTCTAGGAAAATCAATAATAACTGGTAGTTGGGTGCCATCAGAATGTAAAGTAAACGGCTCAGCAAGCGACTCACTGGAGTAGGTAAACAATGTTATAATGAAGGAAAAGACTACCAAATATTTAATATGTATCACGATGTAACTCTTCTATATCAAAGGAATTAGCTTACAAATGTCATGATTTTTGGTTAACCAGAAATATATATTTAAATTTAAAGTTCACAACTCCCTCGAAATATTCTAAACAATTTTTTTCTCTAAATAATCAAGTGCTTCTTGCTCAGACGCACTAACAGTTTTCTGAGTAGCGACGATAGCTTTACAGCATGATTTAAGTACATACAGATCGACTGTTTCAGTCTTTATAATTCGACCCATGGCCAATTTGAACGCATGCAAAGTAGGAAATTCCATTCTTTGAAAAACATCATCGAGCATGTCAATGGTTAATCTATCATCTTTAGTAAGTGAGCAAAGGTATTTACTGACAACTTCTTTTTCTTCTTTTCGGTATTGGCCATCAGCTTTGGCAACAAAAAGAACTACTTTTAATACATCGATGAAATCATCATAAAGAATGTCCAGTGTTTTCTCGGGTGATTTATTATAAATATCGTTTAGGTACTTACTTAAATCATGGACTACTTCGCCGGTCTCCAGGTCAACGCAGCTCTTTACACGGTCATAGCGAAAAGTCCGAGATGAATCTCGCATCTCGCAATGAGCTAAAATCATCCCGCCATACAATCTATCATCAAACTGTCTTACCCTTATAGAGCGACTGGTTTCTTTTCCTTCTCCATCTACATAATCAATTTGAAGATAAGCTGAGACTTTTTTAGGATCTTCCCCATCGTAAAAAGTACCTTCCCAGGCATCTTTATCAGTTATTTTGTTGTCAACCTCAGAGTTTAGATTTGCAGTTTTTGATTTGGTCCTTCTGCCAAGGTAGAAGGCGAAAGCGATTGCAGCTAATGCAACAAAGACGAGTAATCCAATACTCATCAGCTTCTCCTTTTTTCTAAGCAGTTAGGTTTGTGAATACGCAATTACCCTGACAAGGTTCTACAGTAAAACAATCGGAGGCGCAAGGAAATGGTTTTTACCTAGTGATGATTATCTTCCTAGTTATAGCAGGACGGTCCCTAAAGCTTTCACAACAATATGACCTTATTTTTTCATTATTTGATAATTAAAATGATAAATGGGTGTAGAGTTGAAGCGCATTAAGAAAGGAGTTGAAAACTTATTTCCAGAAGAGTTTGTAAGGCCAAGAAGATGAACAATATCAATATGAGGATGTAATCATGTCAAAAATTGTCCACCAGTCACGCATTACCATCACCCGGGAAAAAGGATCCACCCGAAAGGCTGAAATAGAAGGTTTCGCCGAACCGGTATATTATGGCGTCCATGGCGGAATCAAGGAATTCTACAATGTGACACCGGAGGAGGAGCATGCTGCCACCCTCGACCATATTGTCGGCGCTGTTGGGGGCTGAATGATGGGTACATTGGCCTCGGTGATGGCCAAAAATAAGATTAGAACCTTTCAAGATCGTTTTATGGCAAAAATTACTGGTGATATAGAGGAGGTTGGTGAAATTCTGAAGATAACCAAAATCGATGTCAGGTATATTCTAAAATTGCCGGATCGGCAACGGGAGGAAGCCGAGGAGGCCTTCAACAACTATATCGAATTGTGCCCGGCGGCCCAGAGCGTCATCGGCTGTATTGCCATTAGCCATAGTCTGGAAATGGAAAAGCTGGAGGATTGATTCAGGCTATTCTCCAAAACAGCAGTGGACACCATACCATGCGAAAGCAAGCAAGATGCTCCGGTGAGTTGTAGAGTCATTTATTCTACTAATATGTAGAAATGGAGATCCAATCTGACAAATTATACGATTGGGGTTTAATCAATTCTTGTAACCTACCTCGGCAAGAAGCACAGACATAATGTCTGTACATCTCGGATATTCGATCTCAAAAGCATCCGACCTCTATCAAATGATAAACAGGAACACCTCAACTTATGGCAAGTCACAAGATCCATTACCTTCGATTTGGCAATATCAAACGTATAGTGCAGTTAATGGAGATTCGTATTTAAGGCTCGGCTCATTGCCGACTTCCATAAGGTACCTTGGGGTGCTCTTTGGTTACCTTAACTATGCAGTTGCTCCATTTTTGAATCATTCCAGACTGGTAGTTAGGTCTACCTACACAGGAAGGAGGTTAAGCAGAGGTTCTTGTTGGATATTTAGAACTTCGATGTGGCAATGTAACGTCGAAGGTGGCGCCCATCAGGGCGCCCAGTCCACGGCTCGTTAGGCCTATAGAGTTACTTCGCCCCCACCTGTTTCACCTCTGGGAAGGACCAGATACCGTCGAGGATCTCCTTGCGCGGCTGGTAAAAGCGCACCGTGTAGTTCCAGCCTTCAGTTATCGGGAGGTAATTCAGACTCTCGGGGTCTCCTCCGAAATGGATCGTGAATGAACCGTCTTCATTGGGTGAACCTGTCAGGTTGTTCACGCTGTAGGCCTCCTCTTCATTGGCTTCGAAATAGCCGTCTTTGTTATACATGCTAATCGACCAAAAGGCGTCCACAGGGACATCCTTGACAGTGAGTTGGTAGGCTCCGACCGGGAGGTTTGGTTCCACATTGAGGTAGTAGGCCTCCTCTTCCGGTAATCCACCCCAGCCCCATGCTGTCCCGAGAAGGTGGCGAATCGAGTCGACATCCTCTTTCTTACCAAAGGTGGCGCTGGCGTCTGGCATTCCTTTTCCCAGCACAAGCAAGGCTTCGTAGGTGAGTTTGTAGCTGACCTCGTCATAGGTTGGGTGGGTGTAAGGTTTTGCAGACTCAGCCTCAATTTTCAATTGATCCTGCAAAACGTTTGCCTTTGCGATATCGTCAGGATCTGATGCGTTGACCAAAGTGCGAACGGACAGGTTAACAAATGGCGTTCCATATTCCTTGACGCTCAGTTGGTGTTTTCCCGGGTCATGGATCACCTTGTTGATGTAGTGGTCCTCGTTGACGACCATGATGGACATGTATCGCTCGCCCGCATCGGGTACGGTGAGAGTTGCCCCTTTGCTGATGTCGACGATGGCCGCACTGTAGAGCGTGTCACGGTTCATCCGGATGACGTTCTGTTTATCCAGCGGTGTGGGTCCGCGCAAATGAACAAACTGGTTAATGCCTTCCGTCATTTGAAGGATTCTGTCGAACTGCGCGGACGTTTCGGCTCTGACAAAGTTTTCGACATTGACGATGACCGGTTGGGCGACGTCTTGGCCATGGACGCTCGAAAAAGCCATAGCTGTCACAAGTATAAAGATGCTTGATGTAATGATGGTTTTCATGGTTGTTCCTTTTCAGTTTTGTTTTGGCATTTAGTCAACAAGCTCAAAATCACCCGGTTTCCAGGTTTTGTCGAACCACGGCTCCAGAGGGCCATAGAGACGAAGTATGGTCAGGTAGCTTTTTCCTGGGATGGTTTGAACCCAATTCCCCTCGTGACCGTCTGGTGCTTTTGGACCGAACCAGACGGTATACGAACCGTCCTGATTGGGTTTGACCGATGGCATAGTGCTGTCGAGACCGGCTGATTTCTGGTCGGTCTCCAGCATTGAGCGGTGTTGGCCTGAATACACCATGTATGACCAGAAGTTGTTGATTGGAATCGGCGTGGGCAACGTCACCTTGTATGTTTTGCCGCCATCGAGGTACTGACCTTTAGAATCCTTTGCAGTGGCTGCATAGACCGATCCTGTTCCTACTTTTGGTGCGGCCATTGCAGGTGTAATACCGGTAGCCGCATAGTGAAACATAATACGATCATCGAGAACCAGCTCACCGTTGTTCATGAATTCGTGGCTGCCACCGGCAAAGGAGGAATACCACTGGCGGTCGGGATAGAAATAGGCAGCCTTACTGCGCGGACTAAAAGTTATTGATCGTGCCGTAGCGTTGCCGATAGCTGCGGCATCTTTCAGAATTTTCTGCATACGTGCATCCGGTGCAAACGGTTCTCCTTTTTTAATACCGATAGAGGCGAAGATCCCAACAAGTTCGGTATCAAATGCATCCGCAGGCTCATATTGAATCACTGCGTTCAGCTCTTCATAAAAGTTTGCATCGTTGGCATGAATGGTATTGAATTTTTTGCCGGAAAGGTCGTAGACTTTTTGCTTCGGCGGCTTATCTGCCTGGGCGAGAAGATAGCAGCGAAAACCGTTTTTGAGTTCTTTTGTTGAGGCCTCTATGTCGCCGTCTTTCACAAAGACTCGCATGAGCAGCCAGTGACGGTAGGTTTTGGATTTTGCGACAAAGTAGCCTTCGGGGATATCCCCTTCGTAGTCTGGCCCTATAAAGAGATATTTACCGCCCTTGCCCTGGTCGGGTCCGGTCAGGCCAATGTCAATGACAAAGCGGAAAAATGCATCGTCAACGGTGCCCAGAACAGGTCCGGGGATTTCTACCACAACCGGACCATTTTTTAAGTCAACCTCTGCTAAAGCATACGGCGTAGTCGACTGGGCAGTCAATAACAGGCCGCGGGCATCCAGCAGGCTTTCGGTAATCCCCAGGTCGCCTGGTTCAAGGCCCGCTTGTTTGAGACCCTCCAGAAAAGCATATATGGAGGCTGCCGGCATTCCATTGAGAAACGCATCTACGCCTCGTGACAGGTCGAGAAAATCATAGGTTTTTTTGACTGTGGATTCACTGGGCATACCATCGAAAAAATCTAGGGTTCCGAGGAATTCGGTCTCTACGTTATCCGGGGTAAGTAGGAATGCCGGTACATCAGCAGCGTATTTTGGCTTCTGCAGGTCTTGTGCCATCGCGGGCCACGTAATCCCCATTACAACCACCGCAAAGGTGGCAATTTTCAAAATGATGCTTGTTTTCATAGTTATTCCTTTTTCTTGGTGAATGGATTTGGGGTTCTCTTATCAGTTAGCCTTCTTTCATCTGAATCTGCGATCAGCGACCTTCGAGGATCGGTTTTGATATGGCCTGCGCTTTTTCCGCGTCGGAGCAATCCTTGGCCAAAATGCTTACCGGCATCATCGTCAAGAAAAACCAAGGCCAGGATGTTGGTTCTAAAGCTGCGTCTTTCAATCAGGGCATTTTTTCTTTGCTTGCATTTGAACCCGGTCTTTCCAAGCGTTCGCCTTTCTGAACCGATCAAGTTGTTCTCCGGCTTCCATATATCTCTAGGGAGGAACAAAAAATGGCAATGTAACACTGACAGAACAGGGAATTTTCTGCAATATATTACGAATAGTTGACTGAATATCAAATTAACAAGATATCCACCTCTAACATGTGTTTGTACAGAAATTGTATTTGATTGGCAAGGTGCGAGTTACCATAATATTATCCGTTCTTCAAAAAATGAAAGATTTTTCCTGCCAGTAATAACTAGTTCACAACGATGCGTGGCTATGGTGCTTCCTGTATCCACAAAACACACTTTCATCAAATCCTAACAATAAATCATGAATCTGAGACTTGAGATAATCCATGAGCATCGAAACATCATGGTATTTTGGGATAGAAACAAAGAGCGAGAGAAGATGCGGATATTTTCGAAAGTTTGATTCCCGAGGTTAGCCTTGGCAAGGTTAACCATTTAAGAAAACCTACAAATTCACCTTCTTCCTGTATCTCCGGATTTCAGCTGGTGTCAGACGAGTTGTCTACAAGCCAATACTACAAAATAAAAGGCTGCAGTTACGGAAATTAGCTCCGGCCTTAGTTCGCCGGTAAAAATCCGAGGTCGCAGCCTTGATAAAAGATTAATTCATTGGATGGTTGGTATCGTCACTAAAAAATCATCAAACTTAGAAGGCCACTCCCTCTGACATTAAGAGCCGGGAAGTGACACCGGAGAAGGTCAGAGATTGCGACCTTAATAACACAATACGCCTATCAGACATCACGTGCAAGTAATACTTTGTAGCATATACTGATATTTTGCCAGGCGTGCATGGCTTCGACAATTGATAAAAACTGACTGAGAAACCAAAAGGTTTTTTACACAGTGGACTACCTTCCATTTTTCTTGGCTTTTTCCTCTAACACGGTCAACCGCTGATCAATCTCAATGGTTTCAAGAGTTACTCTCCGCTCTTTCAAGATATTGGAGAGAGCAGCCCCTTCGGTAGGTGTCAGTTTACCATTGGAGACAGCGCCGAGAACAACCTCATTAGCCTGATCGATACCCTCTGCAGTATCGGTGTCTGGAATATCAAGCATTATAGGCCGCTCTTTAACCACCGGGATGATACGGTCAAGACATAGCCTTAACGCTGTCAGATCCCCTTCAAGGGCCTTTTCAATACATTTACGGGTCAACATCTCAGCTTCGCCATCAAGCAGTGCTTGTACTGCCAGGGTTGTTTTGTGGCGAGATCCTTGTGGCCGGCCAGCAGGGTTACCACTCTGACCTCTCTTGAAACGCGTGTCCTTGCTCTGTTGTTTTTCTGTTTTAGCAGGATTTTTTTTCATTCATGCCCTCATCTTTAGAAAATGCTGCTGGACGGATTTGCTCTGGCTGCACGACATACTCCTCAATGGTGTACAGCTTGCCATTCTCATCTGAATCAACGATTCTTCTCGTAATAATTATCTCCAAACCATTCACAATTGATTCTTTCTCCAATTTATCAATACGAGTCACCGTTGATCTCTTCAATTCAATATCTCCCGCATACTTGATTATTAGATGAATCGTTTTGGTTAAGGGACAATACTCTCCATAGACCTGGGTCGATTCATACAAAGTTCATTAATGTTAGCCTTTGGAGGAGTCTAAGAACCCAACTTGCTCAAACTGAGAAAGTATCTTTTCTTTTCGCCCACACTCTTGAACAGCATCAATGAGATTGCTTTTCGCTTCAAAAAGATGTAACCAGGTTTCTCTTGATATATCTGTTTCATTCACCAGGATTTGCTCCACCTCTACCAAGCATTGAAGCACCCTGTTTGAACTTCTTGTTGTCAGATAAATCTCTATCACTTGTTCTTTTTGCGAAGTTGTTTTTGTTTTCATTTTACTTTCCCCATGTCGTTTGCAGTCATAGTCGTTGGCCTTTTTCCCGGGTGCGGTCTTAGAGTCTTACCCCTATAGGGGGGTAAGACTAAGACTGCCGCCAGCACCAGTGGTATTAATACCGGGGTAAGACCGCGCTAATACCGCTAATACCGCTTTACGTAATCACCTGTTATTGCAATTATTTTTTTATTCTCCATGGTCTTAGCTGCATTGTAAAAAGCAGCCTTGGTATAGACCTCTTCATCCCTGCAAATGTTCATCCATTCAGAGAGGCAACTAATACCGCTTTTTCGGGTTATCAGATCCAACAGCGACAGTGCTTGTCTCATCTGTGGAGACAGAGTTACAGATACTCGGACCGGTTCATCTAGCTTCTCCAGGTAAAGGCTTGTTATTGGGTCCTCAAAGGTGCCACCAATTGTTACAACTTTTGGCATAAAGGACACCGGAGAGAACTCCTCAGCATCCTTCATCTTCAAACACCTTAGCGTTGCAGTTTCATCGTTTCTGGTAATCAAATACTCAGCATCCGCAGCACCTTTTAAAGCGCTGCTACCTCTTCCTCGTTTTTTATTGTCATGCCCTGTATGATGGATCAGGAGTCTTGTTGTGTCGTTTCCGATAATAGAGTCGAGAGTAGCAATAAATTTGGTCATGTCAGCGGTGCTGTTTTCATCACCAGGACCGAAATTTCGTGCCAAGGTGTCAAAAAGAACAAGTGCCGGGGTACCGTGGTGCTCTCTTAGCTCGTTAATCGCATCACCGGCGATTTGGGCTGATTTACTATCAAGCATTTGAACTGGTGCAGTGCTTATATAGATAGGTGCATCGGAGACATATATTCCGGTATTCTTGCTCCAGGCAACTATCCTTTTTCCATAACCGGCATGTCCTTCACCGATCAGTATAAAAACAGGCCCCTGTGAAACAGTGTGTCCATTCCACTGCGTTCCTGTGGCGATAGATGCACCCCAATCGACCCCCAGGAAAGACTTGTAGCTGCCGGGGTCGCCGTTAAGCACTCCAAGCGCATTTGCTTCTAAAACTCCCTCAATTAACCATTCTGTTGGCTTAACCCCTTTGACTAATTCACTGACATGACGGAACGAAAATTTCCTTTTAAAAAGGTTGATGTTTTCCACAATTTGGGGAAGATTTTCGTCGTTAATTATTTTTAATAAAGTCGCATAGGTGGCACAATTTTTACCTGTCTTATCAAGTGAAAAAGAGTTCCATCGGGCTCTAGTGTCTTTTTGATCTTTGTAAAAAGGGCTGAGTTGTGACCAAGTATCAAAGAGACGATAGCCTTGCTCTGAGCCGCTTGTTTCAAAATGAATAATTGCACCTATTCTGACCCATTCTCCTCGAACATCACAGAATCTTTGTGGTAGGCTAAAAACTGCTTTCTTTAAATCATCATAGGTAGCAGATGGGGTCTTTATATCAGCAAAAGAGTCATCTAATTGTTTTTGCTCTACCCCACCTTTTGTTTGCCAGCCATTCTCCTCTGCCAATTCTTCAAAATGATCGAATAGCCACTGAACATCGTCTGTCGTAAGCTCTGGTAATATCCATGTGGGCGTGTTTTCTGGGGTATCGTTAAACCATGTGTATTCAGTCCCGGTTGATTCGTGTTGACCATACAAAAGGCATTGTTGGCCATCTGTGAGAATCTCTACACCATGGTGCTGATTCTTGTGTTCATCATGAATGTACTTTGCTGATGCAATTTTTCTCTTGATGTCCTTTGATTGAAAAAGCACTAGGAACTTGGGCTGCTGCCCCACTCGATACATTATCTTGTGACCATCGCAAAGATTTTTCTCCATCCATGATCGCATCTTTTCGGCAACAGCAGGGTGGTAAATATCAACGTCTACAGCTATAACCTCATTGTTGAGCCGACAGCCTACCGAGTGTTCTTTATATCCATTGGTGGTCCATTCCTC
Organism: Desulfocapsaceae bacterium; assembly: GCA_963675545.2. Taxonomy (GTDB): domain Bacteria; phylum Desulfobacterota; class Desulfobulbia; order Desulfobulbales; family Desulfocapsaceae; genus MADRE3. The sequence continues at coordinate 2,102,299 of CAXXRX010000002.1, read as the reverse complement.
GACAGGCTCCTTGGATATTTCAATATCGTTCCATTCCGGCATTGCCGGTTTTTTAGTACCTGGCTTGACCGGCAGAGGCAGGTAACCCATTGTGCAAAGGTTCATGGCCACATCTGCAAAACGTTTCTTAGTATCAACCATGTAGACTTTCCATGTGTTTTAGGACTAGTCCCATTAAAGAGATATTCCTTGTTTCTCAATTGATTGAATCACTTGCTCTCTTAAAACACGGAGTTCTTCACGCTCACGGTTATCAATCATTCTCTCAAAATTTATGCTGCTCATGTCTAAGTGTCGTTCAAGTGCCGACCTGATTTCGTTTTCAAGGTCTTTTGGATTAAGAGCGTCCAGTTCAACTGCTGTTTCACCATAAATTTTTGCAAAGGCTTTAGCATTGCTATCAGTCCACTTCATTGCATTCGGATTGTTAGGCAAATTGTATTTAAGTATCTGGTTTGGGTTGAGGGCAAAGCGGTCAAGTTGAATAAAGATGTCTTGATCGTTAGCGAGCCTATTTCTTATTGACCGGGGAATCTGCCAGCCACTTGGATCAAGGTCGCCACCATAAACAATGACCGGTTTCTGACCCCTGAGAACCGCTTCAGCAGCTCGATCCGCATATTCTTTGATAAGAGTTGTAGAAGGGTGCCCCTTGCAGACAACGACAACTACACAATAAGGGACTCCAACGTCTTCAAAGATTCGAGAGAGTGCGTCTTTCTCTGTCCATAATTCCACATAATTTTCCTGCTGCTGGACAAGGCACCTGCTATAACCACGTAAGAACTGGTTTAGTTGCTGGCGTATGAACTCTTCTTTGGCAGCCCATTTGATCTTCTGGACGGCTTGCCTTGTTCTGTCTTCCATGACTGCCCAGGAAAGCTCACCTTGGTTTCGCATCTTAGTAGTAATGCTTGATAACTTTTTGTACGCCTTCTCTTCATTTTCAATATATCCAGCAGCAACAAGCTGGTAGTAAATCTGTCTCAATGTGAGTGGCCAGTAGTTTTTTAGGTTCTCCGTTAATTTGATGATCTGGTCTTTTGTGTATTGTGTATTGGCGCTTACCGACCTACTCATTGCCGCTCACCGTTGATTCTTTTGGCTGAGAAATGCCTCTCGAAAATCTCAAAAATTCGCATGTCAGAGATCAAGCGATCCGAGAATCTCGCTTACCACTTCCTCGACCCTGCTTTCATGAGCTCGAAACTGCGTCATAAACTCATCTAGATCAGGTCTGTGGATACGAATACTCCCTCCTGGCAAGCGGACAAACGGCAAGCCCTTTTTCAGCATGCGCCTTACTGTTTTGTCACTTACGTCTATATAGGAAGCAGCTGTCTTTACCTTGAACCAGTCTGGAATCATGGGCTTACTCTTTTAGAATCATTGTTTTCAAAAAGTTCTTGCACCTTGCAGCCTAATACCTTTGCGTACTTTGCTTTTCTTGCAGGATCCAGGTTCCAGTGACCGTTAATTACTCGCGAAACCAAAGTCTCATGGTCTCCAACTATTTGAGCAAAAGTTCTTTGGCTCAAACCTTTTCTCTTGATTTCTGTTAGTAATTCAATGTTCATTTTCTTAACCTTTTAATACGTATTAATGATTATAAAGTGCCAAAAAAATATTAAACCAGCCTGGCAGCTTTAATTCTTAAACTTGATAAATCAATTACCAAAGCGCTCGATCTTTCAGCCATTCCAACCTTAACATAGTTATACTCGTCAGCAGAAGTAACCATCATGGATCCTTCGTCAGACTTATTGTCATAGAGGATCATTACTTCTTTTCCTCTCCCAAGAAGTTTTTTCCCACCACGAAGCCTATTCATTACAGTACGAATATCTTTTATTGAGACATTGTTTCTGGCTAGTTCTTTGATTAAAAGAAGTTCATACAAATTGAGACGAGAATACTTTCGGTTTGTTCCCTTTCCTTTCGGATTAATCTCAGGAATAACCAGCCCTTCATCTGTGTAAAAATGAACGGATCTTGGTGTCAAATCGATTAACTTGGCAGCCTGACTTTTAGTAAACAGCACATCCTTGCTGTCAAGTTTGTCTAGCTCTTTTTGGTATTTGTCGTAGAAAGTCATAAATCAGTTGTAATGTTTTATTTTCTACTTATAATGAAACTTAAAGAACCTGTCAAGCTTTTAGGCAAAAAATATTGAACGCAATAAAAATAGGTGTCAATATGGGTGTATCAGTCAGACAAAAGAAGCCAGGTGGGCCTTATTGGATATTCATTCGCCACGGTAATAAACGAAGATCCAAGCAAGTTGGACACAGCAAGGTCACGGCTGAAAAGATCGCTGACATTATCCGTGGTCGCTTGGCGGCAAACGATCTTGGTATTTTCGATGAAAAACTAGAAACGGCACCTTCCTATAAAGAGTTATCCGAGCAGTGGTTAGAGCTAGACATTAAAACCCGATGCAGGAATACAACCTATAACCGTTACAAATCATCCCTTCGCATTTATGTAAACCCTGTAATTGGACAAATACCAATAGACCAATTGTCGAGGCCAGCGGTAAAAAACCTTCTTCGTTCTCTTGTAAAAAAGAGGCTCAGCAGGGCATCAATTGAAACGGCCAAGAACTGCATTAGCGGTACATGTGAGTTTGCTATTGACGATGGGATATTGCCTGTTGGGGCTAATCCCGCTCGAGAGGCGATGAAGAACATTGGAGTTGCCAAAAAGTCTGAACGCAAACCTGTAGGAGTTTTGACCTCAGAAGAAGCCGAACTAATAATTTCCACCACAAAGCAGTATCGCCCAGACTACTACCACTTGGTTTTTCTGGCATTCCGTACCGGCATGAGACTTGGCGAAATACTAGCACTTAAATGGGAAAACATCGATTGGCAGAGAGGCTTTATCCTTGTTGAGAAGTCCTGGCGCAACAGTGTTCTCACCGATACTAAAACAGGGAAAAGCCGTCAAGTAGACATGAGCGAGCAGTTGATACAGGAATTAAAAAAACTCAGACATCTGCGCAAAATGGAGGCAATTAGGAAAGGATTGTCTCAGCCGGTTGAAATTATCTTCCATGACAAAAACGACCATTACTTGAGCCAAAATAGTGTAAGAAATATCTGGAAAAGGATGTTATCCAAAGCAGGACTATTTCATAGCAAGTTTCATATTACACGCCATAGCTTTGCGAGTATCCTGCTCGCTGCTAATGTTCCTATCCCATATGTGAGCAAAATGATGGGTCACAGCAGTATCCAAATGACGGTCGATATCTATGGTCATTTGATGCCTGATCGGGATAAATCTGCCATTAATATTTTAGACCAAAGTGGCACCCCTATGGCACCCATCAAAAAGAAAAGCCCCGTAACCAATGGAGATCACGAGGCTTCTAGCGTCCTGGTGGCGATGCAGGGAATTGAACCCCGGACACTACGGATATGAGCCGTATGCTCTAACCATCTGAGCTACATCGCCATGATAATAAAGGTCACAATAAATACATCATTCGATTATTGGTGTCAACAGAAAATTGTCTGAAAACCGGCACTGGGTAAAGGGTTTCGGGATCACCAGGAAAGCAAAAAGAGGAGTCCCCATCGTGGAAGACTCCTCTTTTAATCATCGGCCGGAGCCGGTGGATTTCACGGCTGGATTACATCATGCCGCCCATTCCACCCATGCCGCCCATGCCGCCCATGCCGCCAGGCATTCCGCCACCGCCCATGCCGGAGTCTTTATCCTCAGGCATGTCTGCGATAACACACTCGGTGGTCAACAGCATACTTGCTACGGACGCTGCATTCTGGAGTGCGGTACGGGTTACTTTTGCGGGATCGATGACACCGGCTGCAATCAGGTCTTCATATTCTTCGGTTGCAGCGTTGAAGCCATGAGCACCCTTGAGGGTCTTGACCTTCTCAACAATAACGGAACCTTCACGGCCGGCGTTATTGGCGATCTGACGGATCGGCTCTTCGAGGGCCCTGAGCAGGATGTTCTTGCCAAGCGACTGCTCACCTTCGAGCTTAAGCGCTGCAAGTGCGTCAAGACAACGGAGATACGCCACACCACCACCGGGGACGACACCTTCTTCAACCGCTGCACGGGTTGCATTCAGTGCATCTTCAACACGAGCTTTCTTCTCTTTCATCTCAATCTCGGTGGCTGCACCGACATTGATAACAGCAACACCGCCGATCAGCTTGGCAAGACGTTCCTGGAGCTTTTCACGATCGTAATCGGAGGTTGTGTCTTCGATCTGGTTGCGGATCTGCTTGACACGGGCAGCGAGCTTATCTTTGTCGCCGGCGCCATCTACAATTGTAGTGTTATCCTTGTCGACGACGATACGCTTGGCAGTACCGAGATCGTTGACGGTAACGTTTTCGAGCTTGATTCCGAGATCCTCGGTAATCACCTGGCCACCGGTAAGGGTTGCGATATCTTCAAGCATTGCCTTCCTGCGGTCACCAAAGCCGGGAGCCTTTACGGCTGCAACGTTGAGAGTTCCACGAAGCTTGTTGACAACCAGTGTTGCCAGGGCCTCACCATCAACATCTTCGGCAATGATGAAAAGTCCTTTACCCATTTTGGCAACAGACTCGAGAACCGGCAGCAGGTCCTTCATGCTGGAGACCTTCTTCTCAACGAGAAGCAGGTACGGGTCGTCCATGCTGATTTCCATGCGGTCCGGATCGGTGACGAAATAAGGAGAGAGATAACCGCGGTCAAACTGCATACCCTCAACGACATCGAGGGTAGTGTCCATTGACTTTGCTTCCTCGACGGTGATAACGCCTTCCTTGCCGACCTTGTCCATTGCCTCGGCAATGATTTTACCGATGGTCTCGTCGCTGTTTGCAGAGATGGTACCGACCTGGGCAATCTCTTTCTGCTCTTTTGTCGGGGTGGAAATTTCCTTGAGTTGTTTGACGACAACGTCTACAGACTTGTCAATCCCGCGCTTGAGTTCCATCGGGTTGGCTCCGGCGGCAACCAGCTTTGCACCTTCCATGTAGATTGCCTGGGCAAGAACGGTTGCGGTGGTGGTACCGTCACCGGCTACGTCAGAAGTCTTGGAAGCGACTTCCTTGACCATCTGGGCACCCATGTTCTCAATCTTGTCCTTTACTTCGATCTCTTTGGCAACGGTAACACCATCCTTGGTGATGGTCGGTGCGCCAAAAGATTTTTCGATCAGGACATTACGTCCTTTCGGGCCGAGGGTCACTTTAACTGCATCTGCAAGCTTGTTTACACCGGCAAGAATCGCCTCACGGCCTTTCACACCATATTTAATATCTTTTCCAGCCATTGGATTTTCTCCTTTATCTTTTAAAACTGTTTAGTTCGGGTTGAAACAATGGGTAAGCAACCGTTAGCCCTCGATAACTCCAAGAACATCATCTTCACGCATGATCAGATAATTCTCACCATCAATCTTCACGTCGGTTCCGCCATACTTGGAAAAAAGAACTGTATCGCCTGCTTTTACCTGCAGCGCAACACGCTCACCCGAATCATTCAGTTTGCCGGGACCAACCGCGACGATTTTACCTTCTGCCGGTTTTTCTTTGGCGCTATCGGGGATGATGATGCCGCCAGCTGTTTTTTCTTCCTCTTCAAGCCTCTGAACGAGAATACGATCATTCAATGGACGAATTTTCATTGCTTCCTCCTCACCTACATAAATACAATGTGATAATAAAATACAGGACAGCCGTTTTTTAGTTTTCCGAGTCCTGCTCAACCTGAGCCCGACAACCGGGCTGATTTCAGACAGACCAAAATATAGGGGTGCTTATATAAAAATCAAGGGGTGAGTTAAATTTTTTTAACCCCACCCCTTTTTTTATAAATATGAATATCTTACAGATGTTGACTAGAACACATCAGGTACTTCTTTTTCAGGCAACCTTGAGCCTCCAGCTGTGGGCATCTTGCCGGTGCCCGTATTGAATCGCCTGCAGTTCCTCAAAGAGCTTCACCGCTAACTGGCCGGTTTTACCGTTGTTAATGGAGTATACGGTATCATCATAGCAAAGCTCTCCAACAGGTGATATTACCGCTGCCGTTCCTGTTGCAAATGACTCCTTCAGGCTGCCGTCCAAGGATGCGGCAATTACCTCGTCAATCGTAACCGGCCGCTCCTCGACATCAACTCCATAGCCTCTGGCCAGTTTGATCACCGAGTCCCTGGTAATGCCGCCAAGGATAGATCCGCCCAGCGGCGGAGTAACCAGGGTTTCACCGAGCAGGAAAAAGATATTGCTGGTCCCGACTTCCTCGATGTATTTACGCTCACAGGCATCAAGCCAGAGAACCTGGATATAACCGGCCTTCTTGGCCTGTTCGGTGGCGAGCATCGAGGCAGCATAGTTGCCGGCGGTTTTCACATAACCGACACCGCCTTTCACGGACCGAACATATTCTTTATTGACAAAGATCTTCGTCGGGTTAAAGCCTTCTGCATAGTAGGCGCCAACCGGGCTCATGATAATATAAAACAGGTAGGTATCGGACGGTTTCAGCCCCAGGTAGGGATCTACGCCGATCATCGTCGGCCGCAGGTACAGTGACGCCCCCTGACCATCGGGTATCCACTCCCTGTCGAGATAGACAAGGGCTTTCAAGGCCTTGAGTACCTGGTTAACAGGTATCCGGGGCATGCTCATGCGAATGGCGCCGGTGTTCATCCGTTCAAGATTATCTTTCGGCCTGAACAGAAAAATCTGCTGATCCTTTCCCCTGTAGGCTTTGAGCCCTTCAAAAACGGCCTGTCCGTAATGGAGTACCGTCGAGGCGGGGTCCATTTTAAAATCCTGGTACGCGCAGATTCTGGCCTTTGACCAGCCCTGCTCACGGTTCCACTCCATCTGGAACATGTGGTCGGTGAAATACCGGCCAAACCCCAGATTTTCAAGCGGTGGTTTTTCTTTCAATTCGCCTGCCTTCTCAAGGGTGATATCAGTCTCTTCCCACATGGTCTAATCTCCACAGCTGACTTATTTTGCTTTTCATACTGACTGGTTCGTTATATACTCAGCCAGTATTTTAAATTCATTGTATTTTTACAGCACTCCAGAATAACTCAGCAGTATAACTAATTGCAATCATATTTCCAAACACTGACAAAGCACCAGGACCAACAAACCAATGAGCGGGCAACATTCTCCGGCAGACCTCTCCCCTGCACATGAACCAAACCCGATGAGGGTACGCTATTTCCTGATCGTTTTCTTTATTTCTCTTTTTTTCCTCGGCAAAATCCTCTACCCGTTCTGGTCAATCCTCGTCCTGTCATTCATTCTTGCCAGTCTTTTCAGGCCAATATACCTGTTTTTCAACAAGAAAATTCCTAACGGCATATCTTCGGTTCTGGCCTGCCTGCTGATTATTGCCCTCGTTTTTATTCCGCTGGTATTTTTTATCCTTGCCCTCTCCAATGAAGCGCTCACCGTCTACCACTGGGGACGCGACAGCAGAATATGGCTCAAGCTGCAGGTATTTATCCAGGAAAGCCCGTTTGTCGCACACATCCAGGAATATTTACGCGAAGTCGGTTTTGACTTCCAGCCGGCACAGATATCAGAATCAATCTCCTACCTGGTCAAAATGGGCGGGCTGATGCTCTACAACCAGGCAAGCGCCTGGGCGGCGAATATCGCCCAATTCTTTTTCCTCTTTATGATGATGATCCTGGTGATTTTTTTCCTGCTCATCGACCAGCCGCGGCTGATTAATTTTGTTATCAAGATGTCGCCGCTGCCGGACGACCAGGACCGTCTGCTTATTGACAAGTTTGAGGAAATTGCCAATGCAATTCTCAAGGGAAACGGGATCTGCGGAATACTCCAGGGCGTTCTCGGCGGAGCAATTTTCTCGGTACTGGGATTGAATTCCCCGATTCTCTGGGGTTTTATCATGGGGATTCTGGCATTTTTACCGATTTTCGGTATCGGCCTGGTGATGATGCCGGCAGCACTTATCCTTGCTTTTAACGAGCGCATCTCGGCTGGTATTTTTATGTTCGTTTTTTACCTGTTCCTGTCTTTTTCCGTGGAATACCTGCTCAAGCCGAAACTGGTCGGAAACCAGGTCAAGATGCATACGCTGCTGGTGTTTCTTTCAATTATCGGCGGCCTGAGCGTCTACGGCGTCCTCGGGATCATCTACGGACCGCTCATCGTCACCGCTTTTCTGACATTGTCTGAAATCTACCTGGAAAAATACGATTATTATGTCCAGCACCACTGAAGAAAAACCCTCACCAATGCTCCGGTGAGGGTTTAGAGGAGGGTACGACAGAACTGCTTGATTAGATGGCGTCAGGCCCCTGTTCTCCGGTCCTGATTCTCATCACGTTTTCAACCGGCAGCACGAAGATCTTGCCGTCGCCGATCTTGCCGGTATTGGCGGCCCGTCTCACCGCCTCAATCACTTTTTCAACAAGGTCGCTGTCAATGACCAGCTCAATCTTGGTCTTCGGGTTGAACTCAACCCGGTATTCCGCGCCCCGGTACACCTCGGTATGACCTTTCTGGCGGCCATACCCCTTCACCTCGGAGATCGTCATACCGGTGATGCCGAGCTCCGTCAATGCTTCCTTCACGTCTTCAAGCTTGAACGGCTTGATGATCACTTCTACTTTCTTCATCCTGTCCTCCTCTTATCAGTCTTTGGTAAATTCGGGGTAGGCGTCAAGACCGCACTCGGCTATGTCACAGCCCTCGAGCTCTTCCTCTTCGCTGACCCGGATACCCATGATCGCCTTGATGATCAGCCAGGTGACAAAGCTGGTTCCGAACACCCAGCCAAATATCACCACAATACCGATCAGCTGGGCGAAAAGGGAGCCGTCCGGGTTGGTAAAGGCAACGGCTATCAGGCCCCAGATGCCGACCACACCGTGCACCGAAATGGCACCGACCGGATCATCGATCTTGGCCTTGTCAATATAGACGATTGCCGCGACAACAATCAAGCCGCCGATTGCCCCGACGATGGTGGCCAGCAGCGGGCTCGGGGTCAGCGGTTCAGCGGTGATGGCCACAAGCCCGGCCAGCGCGCCGTTCAGGGCCATGGTCAAATCCGCCTTGCCGAACCAGGCACGGGAGAACAGCAGGGCCGCAATAAGACCGCCTGCGGCAGCGGTGTTGGTGTTGACAAAGATCATCGATACCGCATTGGCCTCTTCTATGGTACTGATTTTCAACTCGGAGCCGCCGTTGAAACCGAACCAGCCGAGCCAGAGAATAAAGGTGCCGAGGGTGGCCATCGGCAAGTTGGCACCGGGTATTGCGTTGATTCGACCGTTTGCGTATTTACCCTTGCGGGCACCAAGCAACAGCACGCCGGCTAAGGCCGCCGAGGCGCCGCAGAGATGGACAACCCCTGAACCGGCGAAATCGAGAAAGCCGAGAGCGTCAAGAAAGCCTCCGCCCCATTTCCAGTAGCCCTGCACCGGGTAGATAAATCCGGTCATGACAATGGCAAAGAGCAGAAACGCCCAGAGCTTCATGCGTTCGGCAACGGCGCCTGAAACGATTGACATGGCGGTTGCCACGAACACCACCTGGAAAAAGAAGTCGGAAAGGCCGGAGTAGTAGATGTCTCCACCGCTCTTCAGGACATCATCAACCGCGTTATCGGGTGAGAGAAAGAAGCTCAGCCCGGGGATCACACCGTTTGGTCCGCCGCCGTACATCAGGTTGTAGCCGACGACCATATACATGATGCAGGCGATCGAGTAGAGAACCACATTCTTGGTGAGTATCTCCACGGTATTCTTGCTTCGCACCAGCCCTGCCTCGAGCATTGAGAAGCCTGCCGCCATCCACATGACCAGTGCTCCGGACATCAGGAAATAGAAGGTATCGATGGAATAGGCAAGGTGGATCACCGTATCGGCGACACTTGACTCTTCGGCCAGAGCCGGAACGGCCACGGCCAGGACGGCAAGAAACAGTGCGCCGCCCCAGTAGGTTCTTGGTTTCATCTTGGTACTTGGTTTCACGTTTTTCCTCCTTGTAACGCTTCTGTTTATGACAATGAGCAGACCAGCGGCCCAGCACGTCCTCTGTCTTGAAGCATCGCAAGCCGCATGCCAGACCAATCAAAAACAAACAAGGATATGATATTGCAATAAATATCCTGAAGGAAACGATTACAATCCAGAAGAAAGAGGTGAAAAAACTACATATTTGTTGGCAAAACTGACAAAATATTACATATTTGTAACGTAAAAGAAACCGTTTTGCTGCCGGAAATTGAACGCGGTACTGCTTTCAATCCAGTTTACATTCTCGGGATAGACTTGCTCAGCTTTCCAGATATTTTTTCAACAGAGCAAGCCCTTCCTCGATGGATTTCCGGTCAATGCCGGAGTAGGCAAGCCGCACGTACTGTTTGGTTTCGCCGGGCAGGGGGGTGCCGAAATGAGCCCGTGCGCACATGGACACGCCGGTATTTTCGAGTACGCCGGTGAGAAAGGCTTTATAGTCGGAAAACCCTTTATTGACAAACGCTTCAGTAACGTCGGGGTAGAGATAGAATGTGGCGCCAGGGCGATAGCAGAAGACGCCGTCAATGTCGTTGAGCATATCGACACAGAGGTCCCGCCTTTTCTTCAGCACCTCCAATATACGGCGGACATCCGACTGGTCACCGGCCAGGGCTTCAAGCGCGGCATACTGCACGAAATGGTTAGTGCAGGATTCGTCATTGATATTGAGCTTGACGATCACATCGATAATCTCGCGAGGTCCAAGCGCCGCACCCAGTCGCCAGCCGGTCATCGCAAAACGTTTCGAGAATGTATAGAGAATGACACTTCGCTCAACCATTCCCGGCTCGGAGATCAAGGATGTCGATACACCGTCGTAGCGAACATCGAAATACGCTTCATCAAGCAGAACTGCAAGGTCGTGCTTTACTGCAAGTTCGGCTAACCGGCGCCGGTCGTCGGGACTGCACTCGGCGCTGGTCGGGTTGTGCAGGTCATTAATGATGATCACCCTGGTCTTTGAAGTAATCGACGCTTCAAGGCCTTCGATATCAAAGGTGAAATTGCCGTCACCGGGGACTGTTCCGTAGGGAACGCCGATACCGCCGTGAAACTCGATCTGTGATTCGTAGATGGGAAACCCCGGATTTGGATAGAGCACTTCATCACCGGGATTCATCACAGTGAGCAGAAATTTCGAAATAACCGGCTTGCCGCCAGGCTGGACGGCAACGTTCTCAAGTGAATAATCAGTTCCCCGGGTGCGGTTGAAGTCTTCCGCCAGGGCTTCCCTGAGCTGCGGTATCCCGGCATTGGCCGTATAACCGGTCCTGCCGTCTTGAAGTGCCTGATACGCCGCTTCGATAACATTGTCGGGGGTTTTCATGTTCAGGTCCCCCAGGTGGAACGGGTACACACGGTTGCCTGCTGCTGCATAGGCAGCCGCCTGACCGGCGACAAGAAATGCCGTTTCAACACCAAGTTTTTCCACTCTGTCTGCCAGCTTCACCGTTCCCATTGCCTGCTCCTTGCCACAATAAACCCTGTTATTAATGATGCCTTCAACCACTGATTGATCGAGAGCCTGCTACCCCGATTTTTCTACACCACCCTGCATCAATATTCAAGAAAGAACAACCGCAGCCGCCAGGCATCGCTCTAGGGCCGGTGGACCCTGGCCTTTCTCAGCAGAATGCGATACTGCTCACATGGCTTCCCGTTCAGGTACACAGCCTCGAGAAAACGTAATTTCCTCAACAGCTGTGCCGGTGTTCCCCGCACAGCCAGAAAGTTTGCGGGTCTGCCTTTTGCAAGCAGGCCGAACTCCCGGTCAACGCCAAGCAGCTTTGCACCCTGGTGCGTGGCGCAGCTGATGGCCTCAGACAGAGAATAACCTGCCTGCACGAATAGTTTCAGCTCTTCCGCCAGCGATTCTCCATGCAGCACACCAATGCTGCCGGCGTCGGTTCCTATGGCCACGCGGACTCCGCAGGTTCGGGCGTAGGCGAGCTGCTGGAGCTGGTGATCACATGTTCTGCTTACGACGGCGGGGTCAACATCACTGCCCCCGAGTTCGGCACTCTGCAGAAACGCTTTCATCGTAAAGATTGTCGGGACCCAGCAGGCCTGCTTGTCCGCCAGCCTTTCAAGGTTTTCATCACCCATGAAAAACCCATGGTCAATGGAATGGCAGCCGGCCTCAAGAGCCATCTGTACAGGCAGAATGCCGTTGGCGTGAACCATTACCGTAAGTCCCTTTGTTTCGGCACAATCCACTGTACCGGCAAGTTCCTGCTGTGAAAACTGGGGAGGCGTCTGAGAGCCGAATTGCTTCAGGCTGTTCACGCCCGAATTGATTACCTTGATATGATCAACAGCTGTCGTGTCTTCAGTAATCACCCGGTCAAGCCGCTGCGAATCGTCGATACCCCTGCCGATCAGCCCTCCATAGCGCCCTGTCCTGTACCATGCTTTTCCCGGTGATTTGACCATCACCGGCAGGCTATCGCCGGTCAAGAGCTCACGATGGTACCTGAGCACGGAACCAAGGCGGTCTCCCCCGTCCCTGACGACAAGCACTCCATGGGACAGATGATGACGGAGATGCTCGGCAATAACGGGCTGGATTGATTCATACCCGGCAACCAGCTGTTCCTGGCGACGCGTTCGATCCACTGTTCCCGACATGCAGAGATGGGCATGGCTGTCGATCAACGGCGGCAGCAGGCAACAATGAGAGAAATCGGTTACCAGGGAATCTGCCGGGCAGTCGTTTTGGTTGTAGCAGCTCACCTCTTCTATCCGGCCATCGACAATGTGCAACAGCGCTTTTTTCTGAATCGGGCCGCCACTGCCGTCAATCAGCCAGCCGGCCAGAATATAGTGCACCCTGTTTCCCATCAGCATACCTCCTGAAGATCCTCTTGAGATTAAACTCCTCTCACCAGAAGATTAACGATCATCGGCGCAAAAGCCAAAAATAAACCATGACTCGCATGGTCTGGTAGAATCATCCATACACTGCCGAATCCCTCTGTTATTACCCACAATAAACAACTATTTCAGAATGTTAATAGAGGATGGCAAATTACAACTCGACACAATCATCAATTTTGTTTAAATATCAAATAAGATTAATTGCATTACCAGTGCGTTTATGTTAGGCAAATCAATAACAACCACCATTTGCAGTTTGTGACATGTTCACCCCGCCGCATTATGCCTGAGCGGCCACTTACCATAAAATTTCGTACCGGGAGGAGAGGCGCAAACGCTGAGCTGCTGTTATACGGGGCACGGCTCAGTTAACAACCAGCTACTGACAAGGAGCATAACTTATGAGTGAAGACAAAAACATTGTTGAAACGTCTGAAGCGGAGATCGCTGTACACTGGAAAGAAGAGGCATATTTTCACCCATCGCCGACATTTGTCGGGCAGGCAAATCTTACCGACGAATCTATCTTTGAGAGATTCAGCCTCGATAATTTTCCTGACTACTACACAGAATTTGCTGAGTTGCTGACCTGGTACAAATACTGGGACGAGGTTCTGGATACCAGCGATGCGCCGTGCTGGAAATGGTTTCGGGGTGGAAAACTCAATGCCAGCTATAACTGCATAGATCGGCATCTTGCGAAGAACAAGAACAAAACCGCCATTCACTTTGTTCCGGAGCTGGAAGAAGAACGTGTCCAGCACATCACCTACCAGGAGCTCTATGTCCGCGTCAACGAGTTTGCTCAACTGCTGAAAGATTCAGCAGGCCTGAAAAGGGGTGACCGGGTAACCATCCATATGCCGATGTCTGCAGAACTGCCGATCACCATGCTCGCCTGCGCCCGTATCGGTGTCATTCACTCGGTCGTTTTCGGTGGATTCTCCTCAAGTGCCTGTGCCGACCGCGTTGTCGACTCCAACAGCAGGGTATTGATCACCATGGATGCCTATTACCGTGCCGGCAAGCTCCTCAACCACAAAGCCGTTGACGATGAAGCCTGTCAGCTGGCTGAAGACGCAGGGCAGAAGGTGGATAAACTGCTCGTCTGGCAACGCTACCCCGGAAAGATTTCCTGTGAAGCCCCGCTGGTCACGGGGCGGGATATCGTCGTCAACAATGAGTTAAAGAAATATTACGGAGCACGGGTGGAGCCCGAACAGATGCTCTCCGAAGATCCGCTCTTTCTCATGTACACCAGCGGTACCACCGGCAAGCCCAAGGGATGTCAGCACAGTACCGGCGGTTACCTGTCGTATGTGACGGCAATGTCCAAATACATACAGGATATCCACCCGGAGGATGTCTACTGGTGCATGGCCGATATCGGCTGGATTACCGGACACTCGTTTATTGTCTACGGCCCGCTGGCGCTCTGTGCATCAACCGTCATCTACGAAGGCGTGCCGACCTATCCCGACGCAGGCCGTTCATGGCGGATCGCCCAGGAACTCGATGTCAACATCTTCCACACCGCACCGACCGCAATCAGGGCACTGAGAAAGATCGGCCCGGACGAACCAGCCAAGTATAACTATAAATTCAAACACATGACAACGGTCGGTGAACCGATCGAACCGGAAGTCTGGCGCTGGTACGAAAGTGTTGTCGGCAGGGGTGAGGCGACAATTGTCGATACCTACTGGCAGACGGAAACAGGAGGGTTCCTCTGTTCCACCACCCCGGCAATCAAACCGATGAAACCGGGAAGCGCAGGGCCGGGAGTGCCGGGCATACACCCGATTATTTATGATGAAGATGGAAAAGTTATTCCCTCCGGTGCGGGTAAAGCAGGGAATATCTGCATCCAGAATCCCTGGCCGGGCTGCTTCATGACCATCTGGGGAGACCGGGACCGCTTTGTGAAGACCTATTTCAGCATGTATAATAAAAACCCGAGCAGCAAGGACTGGCGGGACTGGCCATACCTCACCGGTGATGCTGCTGTGGAAGCACCGGACGGCTACTACCGGATCCTCGGCAGAATCGATGATGTCATCAACGTCTCCGGCCATCGTCTCGGCACAAAGGAAATCGAGTCTGCCGCCCTGACGGTACCTGAAGTTGCAGAAGCTGCAGTGGTACCTGTCAACCATGAGATAAAGGGCAAGGAGCCGGAACTCTATGTTTCCCTGAAGCCGGGCATTGAGCCGACACCGGAAATCCAGAAGAAGATTGCCGATGCCATCGTTTTCCAGATCGGCAAGATTGCCAAGTGTAAAAATGTCTGGCTGGTACCGGATATGCCGAAAACCCGCTCAGGCAAGATTATGAGAAGGGTCCTGGGGGCAATTTCAAACAAAGGGGATGTCGGTAACGTGATGACCCTTGCCAATCCGGAAATCGTCGATGAAATAAAAAATATGGTCTCGTCGAAATAAGTACTGCGAACAAGTGTGACGTGTAAAAAGAGCAGGGCAGCAGCCTGGAACACCAGGCTGCTGCCCTGCTTATTTTTTACTCAAAGAGGTCTGTCTTTTCTAAAAACAGAGCCCTTTCAGCGGAACCCCGGCAATGGCAACGGCCTGGTGAACGCCTTTTGGAAAGAGGCTGTAAAAATATCTCAAGCTCCCCTTTTCAGGCCCATACTGCCTGGCAAGCTCGGCGGCAATAACCCGTACCATCGGATGCTGGCTGCGGCGGGCGTAGGTCTTCCTGATAAAATCGATAACCGACAGATGCTCTTCATGCATGGTGATATCAAGCTTTGCGGCAATCCAGTCACGGATGTCATGATCCCAGCGATCACCGTTCGCCAGCTGATGCTGCTCTGTTACCAGGTATCTTTTACCTTTCACTTCGACATTGTAAGTCTTCGTAGCCATAACACACCTCCCCGTCAGATAAGTACGAGCATACTGCACAAGACAGTTCCCAAATGTAGTACCTGTGTATTTTATTAGCACGAAGCCTGCCTGAATGCAAGACAATTATCACGATGATTCAGCATGATAAGTATTCCTGAAGCGCCTGTTATCAGGGTCAGGACAGAGATCTGAACAGCCTTCCCAGATCATCGCCGACAGCAAACGCCCCCAGGTCCCGCCTGTCGATATAATGCTCTTTCGGATTCTGCAGATCAAGCAGCTCATCAATAATACGGTTGAACCGGTGCAGCAAGGCAGTCACATTTTCTTCAGACTCATGGGGTATCGGGTAATTCTGCATCAGCAGGTATTCAAGTCCGTAACGTTTATTCCTCTGGGCAAACTCCTCAATGTCATTTAAGCGTTTTTTCTGAAATTCCCGCTGTTCAAAAAGGTATTCGACGATGCCCAGCCGCGCGGGTGCCTGGCTCACCATGTCCAGCAGCAGCTCAACCACAGACTCGAACAGTTCCACCCGGTCGGCTGCACGAGCGATACAGATCATCATGAACCGGCGGGCCTGCTCTGAAAAGATGAGATTGCGGCAACGCAGTAAAACCTTGACACGGGTTGCAGCTGCAGGGGACAACTGCTCCTGGAGTGCCGGGGCGATGATCGGGTCAAGCTGCCTGTCCATATAGCATTTATCAACAAAATGATTGATCGCCTGGTCATCAACTGCACAGCAAAAACTGCGGCAGTCGGGCACATGCATGCGAACTTCACTGATCCCACCTGCGATTCTGCCGGCAATGTGACTGATATGTTCTTCACCGAGAGGCTTCGTCTGAAGCAATGGTTCCAGTTGTTCGCGCATGCTCCGTGTCGGCGAGAAAAACAGGTTCAGTAGAACATGCCTGTCTTCAAAAGAATGATCATTTATTGTTGTTTCCAGCTCAGCAGCTGTTACCCCATAGGTTGATTCCATAAAGAACAGGGAATCTTCAGTGGCCGTCAGCCCGTCTTTCAACAGGCCGCTCAGCAGCACCTCAATCTCAGTGGATATCGGCGCGGGTATACCTGCAGTTACTGAATCCTGTTTGTTTTTCATTGCTCGACGATACCTCTGCTCTGCTTCCGCTTTCTGTTGCTGCTTGACTTTCAATAACCTTCCTTTCTATTATACCGGGACCAGTGTTTTCTCATTGTTTTTCTTGAACCTGTCAATCCCGGGACAGGAGAAATAGCTACAGGAGTATTTCATGCCGAGCCTTTCCTGCCTGCCGGTTCTGATCGGCAGCCTGCCACTTGAAGACCACGAAGAAGCTGTCAGGCTCATTTTGGAACATACACCGGATATCCCCCTGTGGCCGCAGCTTCCCAGATTACCAAAGGAAGGTATGATCCGTCAATTTATCGACGGACTGCCGGGACTCGTTGAAGATGGCGAACGCTTCTGGATAGACAACGCTGACGAGGGGTTCACCCGGGAAATGGCTCTGTTTTACCAGGATTACCTGCAGGAACATGACGATAAACCAATAGCTGCCGGCTCACGGTTTGCCCTCAACACAGAAACCGCGCAGGGTTTTTTTACGCTCCTGCAGACACTGAAACGGGATCGGGCCAGGCCTTTCAGCGTCAAAGGGCAGGTAACCGGACCGATGACCACGGGAATCGGGGTTAAAGACCTGCATGGAAAGTCGATCTTCTACGACGATAATCTCAGAGATATTGTCACCAAGCTCACGGCCATGAAAGCCCGCTGGCAGGTCGAGCACCTGAAACCACACACTCAAGACTATCCTCCCATTATCCTGATAGACGAGCCGGGGATTGTCGGTTTCGGTTCCACAGCCTATACCAGTGTCACCAGGGAAATGGTCACCGGAAGCGTTGCTGAGGTAATCGCCGAGATACAGGATGCCGGCGGCCTTGCCGGTGTACATATCTGCGCGAACGGAGACTGGGCTCCTGTGCTGGACTCAGCTGCTGATCTAATCAGTTTCGACGGCTACTCCTACTTTGATAATTTTATTTTATACGACCAGCCGCTGGTCAATTTCATCAAACGCGGAGGAATCCTCGTCTGGGGTATTGTGCCGACCGGTGACCCGCCGGCACTGGAAAATGAATCTCTGGACAGCCTCTTTGACAGGTGGGAACACCAGCTGAACACACTCGTGAACATGGGCCTTTGCAAAGAGGCCATCCTTCGGCAGACACTTATCGCACCTTCCTGCGGTACCGGCTCATTAGATGTCGCTCAAGCGAAAAAAGTGCTGTTATTAACCGCAGAGCTCTCCACAAGAATCCGGAACAATTTTGGCATAGCTGTATAAAAACAGACGAAAAAGCATCTTCTAGAACAACAGTCGATGACGGATGATTTTCGGGGCATGAGCGCCAAGCGAGGCGATGATGAAGGCGCTGAGAACAGTAATCGTTTCCGGTAAAAATCCATGAAACGCGCCACCAAGCAGGATAACCTTGATAAAGGTACTCATGCCGGCAACTTCACGGTAAATCTGCCGATGCCGCATCCCTTCCGTAGCAAAAAGCAGGCAGCCGCTGACAACGGTTACAAGAAGATACACAGGAGGCGCAGCCAATCCGTCATCGAGCAGAAAGGATGCCAGAAAGACTGCGGCACCGACCTGGTGAATCGCCCGGATTACAATCGACAGACTTAAAATCCACATTGGCCGATCGCCGACACGCCCCAGCTCAACCGGGGTTACTCCCTCACTGTTTTTCATAGCAGCCCTGCCTGCTCCTGTTCTTTTTCAAATCTACCGGTCCATCACATACATACCAGAGGACCTGCAGATTAACCAAAGAAAATAAGATACCGGGATCGCCACGAGCAAAAAACCCGCTACCAGGAAGGAGGGAAGAGAAAAACCGGTAGCGGGTATAAACACTGCATTAAAGGGAGAGTGTTTGCTAAATATCTAATCACCACCCAGATGCGAGTCAAGGCAAGGGATGGCCATTATCAACTGACAGCCGCTATTTTTCATACAGCGTCTGAAGACTCGGCCTGGCAGAATTTGCTGCAACGATGATTTTGCGAGACAATCGGGTTTTTGGTGGCCTGAAACAGGCTGGCATAGCTGCTTCCACCAACAAGTTTTTCAACAACACGGGGCGGACTCTCTCTGCATTCTCCATATTCATTCTCGATTAACTCAAACCAGATACAGTTTATACAGCTGATTTCCGACATTATGCACCTCCGGTTTCCTGTTTTCAGTGCCCGATGTTTTTATCATTATAGCCTCATCAGCACCTCATTTCCACCGTTTGGGAACCGCAAGATCCATATATTTTTGTTTCTATGCTCAATGGAATTTTGCTTTTTTACCCGTATCCTGTATTTTACTGTCGGTAACCACACGTGGAGACAGATGCTTCCACTTTATCTATCTCCGGTTTCTTGTTTCATCAACCACCTATAATGAGGACCAGCATGTTCAAAAAATCCCTTCCGGCCCTTGCCGCCGCATTTTTCCTGGTAATAACCATACTGCCCACCGGCCAGGCCCTGGCTGAATCGAAAAAGCTCAAAGTTGCCTTCGCACTGCTCTGGACTATTGATGACCAGGGCTGGACCACCTCCCACTATAACGGCATCAAGCACCTGCAGGAAGCAATGGGTGACAAGATCGAGGTATCATACACTGAAAAAGTCCTCGCCGCTGATACAGAACGTGTCTTACGTGATTACGCCCAGAAAGGCTATGATATCATCTTCGGTACCACGTTTGAGCACATGGATCCGCTGCTCGCTGTCGCCAAAGATTATCCGGACATCAAGTTTGAACACTGTTCCGGTTTCAAATCTTCCGAGAATGTACGTAACTATTTTGAGCGTATGTACCAGGGAGAATACCTGGCCGGATACATGGCCGGCCTGATGGGCTTTAAAAAAGTCGGGACCGTTGCAACCCAGCCGATCCCCGAGCCGATTCGAGGCATCAACGCCTTCACCATCGGCCTTAAAAAAGGGCTTGATGAGGCAGGCATAGCCTACGATGAAGACAAGCTGAATACCGTTGTCTGGCTAAAAGCCTGGCGTGATGCCACAAATGAGACAACCCTGGCCGAGACCCTGATTGCCAGGAAGCATGACCTCATCCGCCAGATGGCCGACACGCCCGATTCTGCGGTTGCCGCATGTTCAGCGGGTGTTGCCACCATCGGTTATGGAGAGGATGTTGCAAAATACGGCGCCGACTGCGCGCTGGTTTCAACGACCTGGAACTGGGGACAGTGGTATGTCAAGGCCGTACAGCAGGTTATTGACGGAACCTGGAATAATACACCCTATTGGGGGGGAATGGAGGATAACGGTATCATCCTCTCATCCTTTGGCACGGATGTTCCGGCCGATATCAAGAAAAAGGTTCTTGCCGAACAGACCCTGCTGGCAAAGGGGGAAGACAGGATATTTGCCGGTCCACTCTATGACCAGGCCGGGAACGAATTATGGAAAGCCGGCGAACAGGCCTCGGACAGCGACCTGCTGACCATGCGGGTACTGGTTAAAGGAGTTTCCGGAAAGCTTCCGCAATAGTCTTTTATCTACTTCTTTCAGATCCGCTGCGATAAAGCAGGACACGCTGTCACTGCAACAGCGTATCCTGCTTTTGGGGACAGGTGAGATAAGGAGATACCAATGGACGTACTCAACAGCAGCGAATCAGGGGATAAATACCTGCTGCGCGTAGACGGGCTCGGCTACGATGTAGAACTGCCCTATGTAATGGTCCCGACGCAGGACACCCAGATTCGCATTGCCTCATTCAATCTTGTCGGTCAGACCCGTCTCAATCGCGACCTCGGGCTGCTGCTCGCCGAAAAAATCCGCGCCACTGTTGCTGACCCTTCATCTGTTGTGATACTCACCGCTGTCGAAAAAGCACTGCAGTTAACCCAGGTTGTATCATCTGTGCTGGGAATTGACGCGGTCGCTGTGGCCTATAACCGTATCAAACCCCACATGGAAGTGGAACGAAGACCGGTTATCCAGGTCGGAGCCGAGTCCATCACCAGCGGCGGGAAATTTTTAGCCGTCTACGAGCGGGACATGCAGCTCCTGACCTCGGCCAAAAACGGTTTTATTATTATCGATGATGTGGTCAGCACCGGAGGCACCATAATGGGGCTGTATGAAATCCTCGAAACAGCCTCGGCAAAAGCCGGTCGCGGAGCCCCTGATCTCCACGGCATCTTCTGTGCCGCCATGGAAGGAAACGGGGGGAATCTTCTGCCCGCCCCGGTTCATGCCCTTGCTGAATTACCCGTTCCCCAGAAGGTAGCGCGATCATCCAGGCCATGACGGAAGCGCTTGTTTCACTGCGGGGCATCTCCAAACAGTTCGGCACGGTCAGTGCCAATCTAGATATCGATTTTGATATCCACCGGGGACGGGTGCATGCACTACTTGGCGAAAACGGGGCCGGAAAATCGACACTGATGTCAATTCTTGCCGGCCGTTACCGTGCAGACAGCGGCACCATCACCATCAACGGCACCAGTGTCAGCTTCTCGTCTCCGGCTTCAGCTCTCGGGCATGGAATCGGCATGGTCTACCAGCGCTTCATGCTGATCGAGTCCATGACTGTTGCCGAAAACCTTCTGCTCTCAGCCCACAGGCGCATCGACCGGAAAAACGTGGCACTGACGATTCAGGAGACGGCACAACAGTATGGCCTGGATATTGACCCGCACAAATATATTTTCGAGCTCTCGATGGGGGAGCGCCAGCGGGTGGAAATCATCAAGCTTCTGCTCCTGGATGCACAGGTATTAATTTTTGATGAACCGACGGCGGTACTCACACCACCTGAAGTGGCTGCCTTTTTTTCTGTCATCGACACGCTGCGCAACGCCGGCAAGGGCATTGTCTTCATCACTCATAAGCTCGAAGAAGTACTGAAGCTCGCAGATGACATCTCGGTAATGCGCAAAGGCAGGCTTATAGTCTCCACCCGGGCGGACAGGGAATCGTTGTCAAGACGCCGGCTTGCCCAGCTGATGGTCGGCAGGGATGTGGTCCTGCAGGTGGTCAAAGAACCTGTTGAACCGGGTGACACCGTCTTATTGCTGGAGAACCTCAGCGGCAACGGTTCTCTCGGCAGCGTTTCATTCGACGATATAAGCTTTGAGGTGCGGCGGGGTGAGATATTTTCCATCATCGGCGTCGCCGGAAACGGCCAGAGCGCACTGGTCGAAGCGATTACCGGTCTCGGCCCGGCTCATTCAGGACAACTTTCTTTTTGCGGCAGGACATATACCCCGCGGCAGTGGCTTAACTCCAGTAAAGATACTATCGCCTACGTGCCGGAGGACCGCTACCATACCGGCTCTGTCGGTACCATGTCAATCGGTGAAAATTCCGGCCTGACCAGGTTGTCAGCATACCAGAACGGTATTGGCGGGATGTTTCTTGACAGAAAGCAGATGCTCAACGACTGCGCGGCAGCTATAAAAACATTTAATATCAAAGCGGAGTCGCCTGACGACACTGCAGATTCGCTCTCGGGCGGGAATCTGCAAAAAGTGATTTTAGCCCGGGAGCTGTCGAGAAACCCACGGCTCTTTATCGCCGAACAGCCGACCCAGGGGCTCGATATTTCAGCAACTGAAGACATCTGGAAGGCGCTGCTCGAGTGCCGGAAAGAAGCTGCCGTGCTGCTGGTAACCGGTGACCTGAAGGAAGTACTGTCCCTCTCAGATCGTATCGGCGTTATCTTCAATGGCCGGATTCTTGAGATAATTGATGCCCACGACGCAGATGCGGTCGGTCGTGTCGGCCTGCTCATGGCCGGGGTGAGCTCATGATCCGCATTGAAAAACGGGCAGTGCTTCCACGCTATCACCACCTGATAGCGGCGCTGATCGCCTTTGCCGCAGCGCTTGGCCTTGGCTCCGCAATTTTCATTGTTCTTGGCGTCAATCCCTTCTCAGCGTACCAGGCGATGTTCAACGGAGTTTTCGGATCTTTTCACTCGTTTTCAGAAGTGCTGGTCAAGACAACGCCACTGATCTTTACCGGCCTTGCCGTTGCCGTTGCCGCGTCGATGATGCTCTGGAATATCGGAGCGGAAGGCCAGCTCGTCTGGGGAGGGATTTTTGCAGCAGGAACAGCGCTCTACCTGCTGCCGTCGGCCCCTGCCTCGGTGCTGATACCGATGATCATAATGGCTTCGGCCTGCGGCGGCATGATGTGGGCACTCATCCCCGGCCTGCTCAAGGCACGCTTCAATGTCAATGAGATCCTGACAACCCTGCTGCTCAACTATGTGGCCATCATATACATGGAGCATCTCTTCTACGGTCCCTGGCGCGATCCGGCCGGTTTCGGATTTCCAGGCACCGCCCAGATCCCTGAAGCCGCACACCTGATACGTTTTCTCGGAACCCGCATGCACCTCGGTTTCCCACTGGCACTCGCCTGCGCCCTGCTGCTCTTCATTGTCATGAAGAAATCGAGCTGGGGATACCGCGTACAGGTTATCGGCAGCGAAGCCCGGGCGGCGCGCTATGCAGGCTTCAGCGTCAGCAGGCATACCCTGCTCGTCATGGCCCTCTCCGGGGCCCTTGCCGGCATGGCCGGTATGGCTGAAGTCTGTGGCATTCATTACCGGCTGCAGACCGGACTTGCCGTCGGCTACGGCTACGACGGTATCATCGTCGCCTGGCTGGCTCAGCTGAACCCGCTGGCCGTACCATTTACCGCACTGCTGCTCGGTGCGCTCTTTGTCGGCGGTGAACAGCTGCAAACCGTCTTCGGGCTGCCCTCAACCATCAGCCTTATCCTGGAGGCCGCCCTTTTATTCGGCCTGTTCGGCGGGCAGGCTCTCATCAGGTACCGAATCGTCTTTCCCGGTCGAAAAAAAGAAATCCCCACTGCTTCATCTCATTCCGGGACCACATCATGATCGACGATATCACCTTCATTTCCCAGATCGCCATCAAGTCTTCCGTGGCAGTCCTGCTGGCCACGATCGGCGAAATAATTACGGAACGGGGCGGCGTACTCAATCTGGGAGTGGAGGGAATGATGCTTGTCGGTGCGCTGGCCGGATTTGCAGCAGGCTTTGCCACCCAGAACGCCCTGGTTGCCATAACCGCCGGAATGCTGGCCGGTGGACTGCTCTCCCTCGTCCATGCTTTTTTCACCGTCAAGCTGCGCTCCAATCAGGTTCTCTGCGGCCTGGCCCTGACAATTCTTGGAACCGGGCTGGCAAACTTTATGGGCAGACCGCTGATCGGCGCAGCAGGTATTCGAATCAGGCCCGTGCAGGTGCCCTACCTCTCCGACATCCCGGTGCTCGGCGACATTTTCTTTTTCCAGAGCCCCTTTGCCTATGCCGCTTATATCCTTGTTCCACTGGCCTGGTACGTGCTCTTCAGGACCAGGGCCGGGCTCGTAGTGCGCGCCGTCGGGGAAGATGCGGCTTCAGCGGATGCCGCAGGCGTAAACGTATCTCTGACCCGAACCCTCTGTATCTTCAGCGGGGGACTCTTTGCCGGGCTCGCCGGAACCTATCTCTCGCTTAGCTACACACCCGGCTGGAAGGAAACAATGACCGGGGGCCAGGGATGGATTGCCATCGCCATGGTAATTTTCTGTACCTGGAACCCGTTGCGTGCTTTTTTCGGAGCGCTGCTCTTCGGAGGCCTGACCGCCCTGCAGTTCTTTTTTCAGGCCGCCTCAATTGACATCATCCCGTCCTATATCCTGAAAATGATGCCCTACCTGCTGACCATCGGCGTACTGGTGATTGTCACCACATCGTCCAGGCGGCACACATCTGCAGCACCAGCGGGTCTCGGCAGACCCTTCAGCCGCGACCAATAAGCCAGGCTACTCGTACTGTTTGTAGAGTGCGTGGGTCCCCTCTTCTTCGCCACCTGCCTCTGCCAGCT
The DNA here is from genome assembly GCA_963675545.2 of Desulfocapsaceae bacterium. Lineage (GTDB taxonomy): Bacteria > Desulfobacterota > Desulfobulbia > Desulfobulbales > Desulfocapsaceae > MADRE3. The sequence continues at coordinate 2,077,567 of CAXXRX010000002.1, read as the reverse complement.
TCTCATAGAGCCCCTTGGCGAGCGACAGTCCCCTGGCGTCAAGGCCGATATTTTCACACGACTCAAGCGCTATATTCATGTCCTTGATGAAGTGCCGAACGTAAAAGCCGGGACCAAAATCACCTTTGATCATGCGCGGGCCAAGATTCGACAGGGTCCAACTTCCCGCCGCCCCGGCTTCAATGCTGGCCAGGACCGTTTCAGCGGAAAGACCTGCTTTCTTCGAGTACTGGAGTGCCTCGCAGACGCCCATGATCGTTGAGGCAACGGCAATCTGGTTGGCCATTTTGCAATGCTGTCCGCTGCCGGCCTTACCCTGGAAAACAATGTTCTTGCCCATCAGCTCAAACAGTGGCATGGCTGCCTCGAATGTCTGGCTGTCACCGCCAACCATGATTGAAAGCGTCCCGTTTTTAGCACCGACGTCTCCGCCGGAGACCGGCGCATCAAGCGCGTGGATGCCGGCACGTTCAGCTTCCTGATAGATCTGTGCCGCCAGTTGAGGACTTGACGTGGTCATGTCGATGACAATACTCCCCGGCTTTGCATGAGCCAGAATGCCGTCAGCACTCAGGTACACGGCCCTGACATCATCGGGTGTGCCGATCATGGTTATGATCACATCCGATACCGCTGCCAGTTCGCCGGGGCTCTGTTGCCATACCGCACCCTCTGCCAGCAGCTCATCTGCCTTGGATCTGGTCCTGTTATAGACATTCACCCTGTAGCCGCCCGCCATCAGGTGCGCGGCCATACTTTTTCCCATGACACCAAGACCGACAAAGCCAACCACCGTTTGCTCTTTTTTTATCTCCAGCATAATTCCTCCACTCTAAATTTGTGCAGACCGTTACCTCAACCTTCGTTACTACTAAGCATTCTGAATACATTTTCACGCTGATACAGCATCATTTTTCATGACATGCTTCCAGAGGCCATACCCGCCGCTCAAGGAATAACAGTCCAGACCGTTTGCAGCAAAAATTCGACAGGCCACATAGCTCCTCAGCCCTGCCAGGCAAATCAGTATATAGGTCCTCCTGCGATCAAGGCTTGTGATCCGTTCCCGGAGTTCATCTATCGGAATATTAAATGCCCCAGGGATTTCACCATCTTTTTCAAGTTCGTCAGCTTCGCGAACATCGACAAGAACTGTTGTCTCGGGAGTAAAATCATGTAACTCGTGCCAGTGCACGCAACGTACATCCCCTTTGAGGATATTGACGGCATGAAATCCGGCGACATTGACTGGGTCCTTTGCCGATGAGAATGGCGGAGCATAGGCCAGTTCGAGTTCCTCGAGATCAAAAACCGTCATCCTGCCGCGAATCGCAGTCGCCAGCACGTCGATGCGTTTATCAACACCTTTCCCGCCGACAATCTGGGCACCAAGGAGCGTCCCGTCTGCAGGAGAATAGAGCAATTTGAGCATCATCAGCTCAGATCCGGGATAGTAAGAGGAATGTGACTGTCCGTCGGTATAGGATGTGAGATACGGAATTTCTGCGTGCTGCACGGTTTTCTCGTTGAGTCCGGTGGTCGCGACACTGAGGTTAAAAAGTTTGACGATGGACGTCCCCTGCGTTCCCCGATAACAAGATGCTCTTCCCAGCGCATTGTCGGCAGCGATGCGCCCCTGCTTGTTTGCCGGCCCGGCAAGGGGTATCATGACCGGATGACCACTGACGAAGTCTTTTACTTCCACCGCATCTCCAACCGCAAAAATAGATGGGTCGGATGTTCTCATGGCCGCATCTGTCAGTATGCCGCCCCGCTCACCAACATCCAGACCGGCAGTAACGGCCAGAGCGCTTTCAGGTCGCACGCCGACTGCCAGCAGAACCATATCACAGGCCAGTTCGTTGCCATCCGAGGTTTGAACGATTATCTGCCCGCCGGTCCTGGAAAATCCACTGACCCCGGTATTCAGTTTGAGTTGAACACCGTTTTCGACCAGGTGCGAATGGGCAAGCGCTGCCATTTCAGGATCAAGCGGGGCCATCACCTGTCCGGCCATTTCTATCACGGCGACCTGTATTCCACGTTTCACCAGATTTTCGACCATTTCCAGACCGATATAACCACCACCGACAACAACAGCGCTGCGGGGCTGCTCACGATCGACAAAGGCTTTAATCCGATCGGTGTCGGGAATGTTGCGCAAAGAAAAAATACCTTCCAGATCAGTCCGTGCAACTGCAGGCCTGAGCGGTTCTGCTCCCGGTGAGAGAATCAACTTGTCATAGTGCTCCTGGTAGCTACTGCCGTCTTTGAGATTTTTCACCTGAAGCCGTTTGCCCGCACGGTCAATGGCCAGCACTTCTGTTGCCGTCCTGACCTCGATCCGGTATCTTTTTGTCAGTGCCTGCGGAGTTGTAACCAGCAGCTGATCCCTGTCCCTGATCGTTTCCCCGACATAGTATGGCAGACCACAATTGGCAAAAGAGATATAATCACCCCGTTCAAACAATACGATCTCGGCCCGTTCATCCAGGCGGCGCGCCCGTGCTGCGGCTGTCGCGCCACCGGCAACGGCACCGACAATTACCAGTTTCAGCGGTTTCATGACTCTTTCCTGTTTGTTTTTATATTTTGAGGTTTATGCACCACGCCCTGACTCCGGAAACCAACCCGCATCGATACAAGATTATCTCAAAAACGTCAACAGGCCGACTCTTACCTGACATTTGCCGGACACATCCATGATGCGGAGCTGACACCGCCGGCACGGCAACCGCAGGAACATGCTTGTAGACCCGTCAGGAAATGATTACAATCGAAAATAGTAGCTTCAAACGGATTTTCTTCTTATTTTTTTGCCAGGCAGCATTACCTCTTGATACCGGAATCATTTACTCCAGGCTGATTGCAAAGCGGTTGAGGGAACCTGGCCTTGATAGTTTCAGGGGCCGACAATGCACATGAGAATTTCAACGGTGACGAAATGAAAAAATTGCTTAGAATTTTCGGCTACCTGCTGCTTGGTTTCAGCGGACTGATCATACTCACTGTCATCGTCCTGAAGCTGATCAGCGATGCTCAGTATAAAGCCTGGCTGACCGCAGCGGCTGAATCAGCAACCGGGCGTCAGTTCGTGATTGATGGCCCGTTCAGCCTTGATTTCGGGACAAAAATAAATCTATTGGCGGAAAACCTGCACGTCTCCAATGCCGACTGGGGAAGCAGGGAGCAGATGGTCAGCAGTGAACGGCTCTTTGTCCAGATCTACCCGCTGTCATTACTGAGGGGCGTTCTCGACCTGACGGTAGAATGCGACGGGACCGATATTTTATTAGAGAAAAATACACAAGGAGAGGGAAACTGGCTGTTTACACCTTCCGGCAAAAAGCTACCGGAAACTGAAGCAGCATCCGCACCTCAAAACGCAGATAAGCAGTTCATCCTGCCGCTAAAACCCTATATTCGCAACTTCAGGATCAGGGATTTCCAGTTTGCCTTCAACGCTCAGGACGCTGAACAAGCGCTTGAAGCTCATATCGATATCTTCAGACTCTTCGTCAATGAGACAAAAGAACTGCCGCTCGTTGTCAATGCAGTTTACCAGGGTGCACCCCTGATCTTGGAGGGGACCCTGGGGAACATCGACGACTGGCATGCAAACCGGCAGACACCTGTTCTTGTCACCGGAAAGCTGAACGAGGCGGACCTGCGCCTTGAGGGGACGGCAGGTCCGCTGATTCCCCGGCCGACTGCCGGCCTCAATCTTTTCCTGACAGCCCCGAATGTATCGACGTTTACTCCCTTTGCAGGCATGGAGCTGCCTGAGCTGGCAGGGCTTGATGTGGGGCTGACTGCACGCACCGCAGATGGACACTCATCTGTCGAAAATATCAACCTGAACATCAAAGATCCTCAGCTCACCATTTCCGTCACCGGTACCATCGGGGATGTATCCACGATGAGCGGTATCAGCCTGGAGGCAGATGTCAACACAGACCAGGGTACTGCTCTCGGCCGCAAATTTGGAGACCTGCCGCTCAATTCACTGCCGGATTCACTGCTTTTAAGGGCTGTATTCCAGGGAGACCTCGAGACACTGGCGCTTACCGGTTTTGATCTGCTCATGCAGGATCAAGGGGTGGATGTCAAGCTGTCAGGGAAAATGGCTAACGTCATGAAGCTGCAGGGTGCAGATGCCGAGCTGACGGCTGCCATAGATAACCTTGATACCATCGGCGGCTATATCGGGCAGGAACTTCCCGGGTTCGGCCCTGTTGATATCACTGCCACGATACGCTCACCAGAAAACAATACAAAACTGGAGTCCCTGCTGATCAACCTCAACGATCCAGCTCTGTCTGCTCAGCTTTCAGCAGCAACCGGAACCATTAGCCTCGAAGAGTTGAACAGGCTTCGAATCGAGGACATCGATGCCAGGCTGAAGGCTGATTCAATACAGACCGAAAAAATTGTTGAAAAACTCGGCCTGGACCTTGCGACGGCACTGCCTGCCTCCCTCTCTCTTGAAGCTGAAACCTCCGGCAACCTTGAAAAACTCGGGGTCAACAGACTGGAGATCGTGGCCCAGGATGACGGTCTGGGCATGACCATAAAGGCCACGATTGAAAACATCTTTGACCTCTCAGGGATTCTCGCAACTGTTGCGGCAGACGCAACAAGTACCGCCGCCCTGTCAAAGTTCGCCGGCATGGAAATTCCGGACCTTGGCCCACTGCGGGTGAACAGCAGTATACGTTCTGTTGACGAGACATATGCTCTTGACGCCCTTGACCTGCAGCTCGACGGCACTGACGTCCAGGTACAGATCGAGGGCTCGATCAAAGATGTGCTTGCCCTTGCACAGCTGAGAGAAGCGTCGGAGAAAATAACTGAAACCGGCATCGATATGAGCTTTAATGCCGATATTGCGTCGTTATCCCGGCTGGTAAGCGAACTATCCGGGATCGACGTTCCTGAACTCGGGACGCTCCAGCTATCCGGGCAGGTAGGCTCAGCACAGCAGGCCCCGGCACTTGAATCATTCAGCCTCACACTGAACGGTGAACACCTGCAGGCCCAGGTAGATGCGACGGTACAGGATCTGCTCGCTCTTGCAGATCTTGCCGAACAACCCGGGAAAACAGGTACCGCAGGTATTGATGTAGCGCTTGCAGCAAGTACCCGGTCACTCTCAGGCCTTGCCGCTCATGCAGTCGGCCTGGAGATACCGGAGCTTGGAAGTTTGGAGGTCAGTGCCACCATGCAGTCGCTGGAAGAAGCGCTGCAGCTCAGGTCATTCAGCGCCGCTCTGATGGGAGAGGGGGCAGAGGCACATATCGAGGGAAGTATAGCAGACATAGCCGCTCTGTCTGATATCAAAGCAACGGCCAGGGCAACAATCAGTTCCCTGCAGAAACTCGCCCCTGTCACTCAATCAGCACTACCGGAGACCGGCCCATGGAGTCTTGATGCACGTCTTTCATCGGAAAATTTGAACAGCCCGCTGATTTTCAACGGCACACTTGAAGGCGAAGGAACCACGACTGTCGTCGATGCCACCATTCCCCACATACGAGCACCGCAGACTCTGCTGGCAAAACTGAGTGTTGATGCCGAATCGCTCGCTTTACTCGAACATTTCATGGACAGTGAGTTACCGGAAGACAGACCGGTCAAGGTCAGCACCAGGCTGGCAGCTACCCCGGGTGAATACCGGCTGGAAGATTTTCTTGTGCTGTTTGGGGACGGTCAGCTGCGATCCGATCTGACCTACACGGCAGCTTCTGGTGATAAAGCACAAAGGAAAAACCTGACAGGAGAGATATCGATACAGGGTATCGATATCACGCCGTTCTACACCTTTGATACAGCAGCAGAAGAAGAGACAGATGGACCTGTTGAGGAAGCTGCTTCAGCTGAGGAAACACAAGGACAAGAACAAACTGCAGGCGGCAAAAAACTGTTTTCAAGCACACCTCTGAAGATTGGGCCGCTGCAGGAATATGACCTCGATCTCAAACTCGAAGTAGCGGACCTTGTGATTCGAGAGAATTTCAGCATCACTGGAAATACCGCTGTCTCCCTTGATCGGGGGCTGCTTGCCGTCGACCCGTTTACCCTGGTGGGAAACGACAATGCAACAGCAGACGGTCGGTTCACACTGGATGCCCGCAGCAGCCCGGCAAAACTTGATCTGTTTCTTGATTTCAATGACTTTGTCTCACCCAGGTTTGGCGGCAAATTTAACCTCGACACTGAACTGGAGGGCGAAGGCGAGTCAATCGCCACCCTGATGGCAAGCCTTGACGGACGCTTTATCGCCAAACTCAATGACGGCGAGTTGAAGCGGACGATGCTCAGTCAATACGGTGCCGGCCTGTTAAAGCAGCTCAACCCGCTTGACAGTGAGCAGACAACGCTCGAGTGTGCAATCGCCCGATTTGACTTTACCGACGGCATGATGGAGTTCGAAAACAAGATAGCCGCCCAGACAACCGAGGTCACCTGGATCGGGGGCGGAACAATCAACCTTAAAACCGAGGAAATCGACTTTGCCATAGCCCCAAAAGCCAGACAGATACTAAGCTCCATGACAAATATCGATCTCGCTTCACTGGTCCATGTCGGCGGAACGCTGGCTGAGCCGTCTTTCGGCTTCGACCTCATGGATGCAGGGAAGAAATATGCCGAGTACACCGCCTTTATCGCCACCGGCGGCCTGTCCTTTCTTGCCAAGAAGGCATATGATAACCGGGTATCGAATATTGATCAGTGCGAACGAATCCTGGCTGATCTCAAAGAGAAATAGCATGTCCGGAACAAAAAACGGCAGGAGGATGAGGGGCTAGTTTTATTCTTTTTTCTGTTCCTGCTGGAAATCCCGGCCGGTTGCGCGGAAAATAGTCAGCTCACCCTCCTCACCGGTAACCAGTCCCGGGCCCGGCTTGAGCTCGTGGTCGGGCACATAGGTATAGGTCTCTCCCCCGCATCCAGAAAGTGTCAGGCCGGCAATCAGCACGCCGGCCTGTATCATCACCTGCAGCATCTTCATTAAAATTTTACGCGTGCACCGCTCCAGAATGTATGGATGTCATCAACATCGAGACTGCTGCTGTCAAGAGAGTGGCCACGATAGGCGAGATAGAACTCGGTTCCCCAATCCATCATATTGTGCACTGCGGCAACTGCCCATGTCTTTGCCGTCTCATCCTCCTGCCGTCGATCAGCCGTTTCACCATAATCGATGGAAAATGATGTAATCCCGCTCTCCAGAAGCCGTGTCTGGTAACCGAGCTTCGTCCACCAGTTGGTCGCGTTATCACGATTGCCGTCTTCAAAGTCAAGATAGCCTGAAGAAAATGTGGCATTGAATCCCATCGGAAATAAAACGGAAATGGAACCGGAGAGGATGCTATCTGCATTTGCTACGATATCACCGGGGTTTGCCGCTGCCAGCGCCGCTGCAACTTTGGTCTCACCGAATTTGCGGTTATAGAGAAGTGCCCCGTCAAATGCATCTCCGGAACTGGCAGAACCTGCCAGTGAGAAACCACCGAAAGAGGGCGTGTCGTAGCGGATCCGGTCCTGCCTGCTCAAGCCGTCAAAATCACTGAAAACCTGGCTGATCGTGGTGCCGGTGAGAATGCCGCCGTCACCCTCGTACCACAGGGAGCCGCCAGCCATATCGGAGATACCGGCATAACTGGCAACCGATGTGCCGGAAAGATCAACCTCGGCGCTATTGTTTGAAGCTGTATCGCCTTTGCCAAGAGAAATCTTGCCGAAGGTGTCATGTGCCACATGAACTTCGGCCCAGCGAAGCGAAAATCCCGATCCCGCGTTGGTATTGAGATTATTTACAGCAGAAGATGAGTTGGAATAGATGCCGTACTCGATTCGCCCTCCTATTTTCCAGTCGCTGCCGGTGTCAACAAGAGCATTCAGGCCCAGCCTGGTCTGAGAATTTGAGTTGTCAACCGAATACCACTTCGACGAGTCGCCGTTATTGACATACAGCAGCGCCCGATTTACATGCCCGTAGAGACCGACATTGACATTTGCTTTACTGGAGATCACCATTTTGTCATTATCGGCAACATCAGCTTTATCGGCCTTGGTGCCGATTGCCTCGCTGTTTCCAGTAAGCTGCTCTTTTAATGCCGAGATTTCAGCCGCCTGTCTGTCCAGTTGCGCCTGTTGCTGCTCGATCATGCGTTTCAGCTCCTGCAGCATGTCTTCACTGCCCCCCATACTGCCGCTGCCGCTTGCCTGGACCTGAGAGCTGAGGAAAATAACAAGAGCCGCGCCGGTTGCCATCCGCACATAACGTTTCATCTTCATAGACCCCTCCTCTTGATTAAAATTCGAACATCGCTCTAACCCCACTAAACAAATTTGCCTTGACTCCGTCAAGCAAATAACAAGAAAAACAAATAAAAAGAGCAGCTCTGGATTGCAGCTGAACCTCTATTCACAAGGTTTCAGCCAGATATCTCCAGACAATGAACCCCTGGAATTATCAGCCAAGAAACGGCATTTTATGGTAGTTATTACTATTAATAGTCTATTGCTTTACTATAGTTGATTATGGCCTGTCCGTACTTATCGTTATTTCAGACGACAACGAACAAGAAAAAATGTCGGAAGCGGGACCACAAAAACAAAAATGAGTACCTGAATACAACAAATAGATTCCGGTATACCGGGATTACAGCTATAGGAGCACGCCATGAGAGGAGAAATCATATCACGAGAATACCAGAGAATTGAGTGGGTTAAAGGCGAAGATGGCAAAGAATATGCATGTTACAGTGATGCTGTCCTAAATGATGGAAAGAACGCAGCAGATAAAGCGTCCAACTGCCTGGACTTAAGCCAGGTACTCGGTGACAGCTGGTAAAAACTAAACCCGAAAGAAATTCTTTTATCGAGCCCCGGTTGTTTCAGGCAATCGGGGCTCGATTTTTTTTGGAGGCAAGAACCTGCCGCCCAATCAGACGGGAACGGTTGCAGTTAACTGAAAAAGACCAGGAGATTGCCTTGCACCGCTGGTATTTAAAGGTTTTCGACGATATAGCGCAGATACCTGTGATCAGTGCCGCAGCACCCTCCCAGAATTTTGACTCCATGCGCATTATGCAGCGCCAGCATATTCTTTCCCCAGTCCTCAAGCGGATCCTGCTGCAACGTCTCTGTACCGTCAAGCTGATCGTGATCCTTGGAAGAGGCATTGGCCTGGATGCCGACAAGTCGCCGCACCCGGGCGGGTGATTGTTCTTCCAGAGACAAAAATGTCGGATAGACACAATTCACCATGTACCCGGCAGGGGGGACGGCAGCCTCCTGGTCCACCCGGTCAATTGCCTCCAGCAGCGGAGTGCCGTCAAGAACACTGCCGAAGCGGTTAATAACGAAGCTGATAATATAGGGTACACCGCAGGCGGACAGCCTGTCCGCCATACCCAATGACTCGGAAACAGCAGGAATTGTCTGGGCGATTATCACCTCGGCACCCGCCTCGGCCAGCTCCTCGATCTGCCAGCCATGAAAATCAGCAGACCGGGGTCTTTCCAGGGCAAGATCCGGGGAGTAACAATCATTCTTCGGGGCGATCAACGCACCAGCGATAATTACCGAGTTGTCACGTTCGTGATCGGTTTTAAATGTCTTCATGAAATCAACCGCATCCCGGTTGATGGACGCCGGTGCCCCGGCCAGGCCGATGCGCTCACGATCAACACGCCAGGTAGGTGCGCAGAGGAGAATAGGAAGCTTCGCCTCTTCTGCAACATCCCGGTAGCTGAGATAAATGTGCTCAAGCCGCTCCCTGCCAAGCCGGTCATAGATCAGCGGCGTGTTGAAAAGAATCGGGTGAAGCTCTATATCGGGCTGGCGCCGCAGCCGCTCGGAGATAGCACACTCGGTGAGTATCAGGTTGTTTGCTTCCAGGAGCCTTGCAAATGTCATGATGAACGGGTTCTGTTTTCAGGCAGGTTAAATACTATTTTAGAAACTCTTTACATCTCAACAGCACGATAAAAGTATCTGTTCAGGTCAACAATACCGGTATCTTCCTGCTGGTCTTTGTTAAATGCTGTCTGAAACCAGTCATACGTGTCCCAGAATGTATCCTCAGCCCTGTTAATACCGTACTTTTCAAGCCGCTGAACGAATGCTTCGCTGCCGTCATAATCGTTGAGGATATTGAAAAAATCGGGCAGGTCGGAGGCCTCGACAACAAAGAAATAATTCGGATATGAGCCGACGAAGCCTTTAATAAAATCAGCTTTATCCCTGCTCGGATCAAGATAAAATCCTTCCCTGAATAAAAATTTAACATTTTCATGCCAGCGGTCCACCACGACTGAGACGACCTCGTCCTCCCTGTCCGGGATATTTGTTATCCGGACCCAGGCGACATTGGCATTATGATCGTTCACGTGGCGGAAAAATGAAACCCCCGGTGCGGAAACTGCGATAAATCCGGTAATGATATCCTCAAGACTGTTATACGTCGTCGGCAACTCAGGATACGGCGCCCCTGCCGGCAGGTAGTTGATGTCAAAACCGATACCCGATACAACAATATGATTTCTTACCACTGTTTCCAAGAGCTCCCGTTTGGGGTCAGCCGTTACAAATGCCGTTCCTGCAGGTATTGCCGCAGGGGAATAATGAAGATCTTCCATGTCTACACCGACATACCATGACGCCATCACTTCCGGCCTGATCTTTGCCGGCATGTAGTCGAGGAAATAGCTCTCGCCTTCGATGCGCAGGGCATCCATATAGAGGCGGGTGGCAAGCTGATGCCCGGCAGTACCATAGATGTCAAAACCGGCAACAAGGGAATAGTAGATGCGCTCCAGCAACGGGTAATCGACAACCCACGCGGTCTTGGGAAGATTCCCAAGGGTGCCTCGCTGTACCGAGGCACTGTCGAAATGACGGAAGACCGTCAGCAACGGATCATCATCCGGCAGTCGTCCCTTCCAGATTGTCTGCACACTCAGCCCATCAGGATAGTGGGCACTGTAAAACTGCTGGCGGGCCTTGTAGTAATCGATGGCCCATTTGTAATGTCTGTTTTCAAGCAGCGCTTCGTACAGCTTGTAGTCACTGCCGTTTTCCCCCGGCATTCTGAGGTTTTCATGGTGCAGCTTTAAAAATCCGGGGTATTTCACTGCCAGGTCATGGTCCGGGTCAACGAACATCAGCCAGAAATGATCGTTGATGACATCCAGGGCAACCTGGCCTTTACAGACAGGTCCCCTGATAAAGGTCATGATGATATAATGGGCATTATCGAGCAGCCACTGGTATCGCGAGCGCGGCGGAATCTGCTCAAAGGTAATGAACGGGTTTGCGCTTGCTTCTGGATCATAACTCGGCAAATAAGGAGCCATGGGCCAGTCAGGCGTGATGAACAGTTCCCGCGCGCGCTCGTAATCAGCCGGACCCATCGAAAAGACCATATGGGTTTTGTAGACGATGGTTGAATATATTTTTCTGAACCGATAATAGAACCGGCTGCTACCGGGGTCATCATAGGGGCGGATGGTCGCAATGATATCAATCTCTTCACCGGGAGCGGTTCTTGAGCGGACAAGCTCATAAAACTCATTGCTTCCGGTTTCAAAGGTAATATGGGCAAGGAACAGATGCTCGTAAAGATAACGTGCCGTCACCTGATATTTCGGGTCCATCGTGTTGAGAAAGGTTTCCCATGTGTCAATCATCTGCCGGTCTTCACCCGGAATCGCCTCCAATGCCGCCTGCTGCTCGGCGGACGGGCCATGAGCGCCCTGGCTGAGCCAGCCGGCTACCGTGTTGAATTCCTCTTGTTTGAGGGGCGGGAAACCAAACGGCATACCCCGGTTTGGGTGTTTCTTCAGAAAATCCGTCAATTCACCTGGTGTTTCTGCGCAGGTGAGATCACTTGCTTCTGAATAATAGTCGCCACTCACCGCCGGCGAGAGCCGCTTGTGGTCAAGGAGCATGAACAATATTGAGTCCGTATAGGCCTGTCCCTCCTCCTGGTTGACGCCGAAGAAACCCTTCTTGCGCCATTCAGCCGCTGAATGCGCATCGACAAGCAGACGGCTCGGGTCCATGGTCTTCAGACGTCCGGCGTTGTAGACCTGTTCCTTGCTGGCACCCCGCTCCAGCCCGTCCCATGAACTCAGCTTGAGCTGACATGGCGAATTGTAGCAGGAATGACAGACAACACATCTCTTGACCAGGATTGGTTCAACATCAAGGAGATAATCAAGCCGGCGCTCAGGCGGCTCGAATGTGTATGCAGGCGTTTGCGGCAGAGGCTTTGCACAGCTGGTCAACAAAAGCAGCATAAGTGCTATAGTAAAACTAAGAAATCGCATGATCTCTCCTGTATGGTACATGAACATGAACGGCGTCTGGTCAGTAATCCTCCTGCGGTTCGAAATTACCGATTCAGGACTGTATACGCAGGTGCGTGCGGCTGTGTCACACCATATCACAGTCACATGGAACTGCAAAGATAAACAGCGTTTCCACGAAATTGGTCTGTGATTGATATTGCCAAAACAATTAATGGTCCTTATCCTGTTTTCTAACAGATTAAGGGGTCAAACAAGATGTTGGAAAGGTTACTCTGTCAGCCGGGAAAAGGTACTTTTGAAAGCAGGCTGACAGCTGCGCTCAGCAGGTTTGCCGGTTGCCTGATATGTGCGGCCTATGCCGCTGTGCTGATCGGTTTCGCCCTGAAGTCAGGATTTGATTTTGACCCGGAAGCCCTCGGTATTTACCTTGATTCCTTCTCAGGCCTGTTTAATTCTTTCTGGTTCATTATTCTCGTCACCCTCGTTTCGATAACCTCGCTGCTGCCGGGCCTTGCCGCATTCTTCCTCGGTCTCGTGGAACTGAAGACCAAACACGGGAAAAAGACCGCATTCTGGGGTTTTTTCGGTCTCGTCACCGGCACGATCAACTTCTACATGATTTTTAAAATGATCACCCCTTCATAACCAGGGTATTAATTCCGGGGACAGTATACCTAACTATTATTTTTTCTCAGCGTGAAGTGAGCTTGATTTCGATACGCCGATTCTTGCGGTAGGCCTCCGGGGTATCGGCAGGATCAATCGGATGAAATTTACCAAAACCGGCAGCGGCCATATTCCCCTCCGGTATCCCCTGGCCGGCAAGATAGCGCACAATAATTCCGGGGACAGTATACCTAACTATTGTTTTTTCTCAGCGTGAAGTGAGCTTGATCTCGATACGCCGATTCTTGCGGTAGGCCTCCGGGGTATCGGCAGGATCAATCGGATGAAATTTACCAAAACCGGCAGCGGCCATATTCCCTTCCGGTATCCCCTGGCCGGCAAGATAGCGCACAACAGAAAGAGCCCGGGCCGAAGACAGCTCCCAGTTGGAAGAAAATCTCGCCGTACTGATCGGTACGCGGTCGGTATGGCCGTCCACGCGGAGAATCCACTGCAGATCATCGGGAATAGCAGGCAGGATCTCTTTGAGTGCCACAGCAAGATCCTGCAACTCGCCCTTGCCCTGTTCGCTCAGTTCCGCCATGCCGGAGGAAAAGAGCAGTTCCGACTGCAACAGAAATCGGTCGCCTTCTATTCGTATCAAGGGATTGTCGGCCAGGATGGTGCGCAGCCGGCCAAAAAACTCTGAACGATATTTTTCCAGGGCGGTTACCCGCCGGGCCAGTTCAATATTGAGCCTGCTGCCGAGGTCTTCTATCTGTTCTTCCTGGGCAGCACGGGTGAGCTCGGACTGCTTCAGGGCCCCAGCTATTTCCGCGAGCTGCTCCCGCAACTGGTTGATTTTACTGTTCAGCAGTGCCACCTCTGCCCGGGCATCTGCAGTAAGGCTGCGCTGATTGTCGAGCGCCTCCTGCTGCTCGCCCACCAGGGCCGACAGGGCCTGAATCCTGATATCGCGCTGTTCAATGTCACTCTGGGCCAGCAGCGTTTTTTCCTCTTCTGCGGCCAACCTGGCCTCCAATACCTTGCTGCGGTCTCGAAGCGTGGCAGTGAGAAGCCGTTCGCTGTCAAGTGCCGCAGCCGCCTGGCTGATTCTACTCTCAAGCTCTTGGCGTAACGTACGCAGGGCTTGAATATCCTGCTGGAGACTGGCAATAGTGCGCAGATCTGCCTCCATTTTCTCTCGGTCCTCAACCCGCCGCTCCTGCAAGTATTCAATCTCGCCCGCCAGCCTGCTTTTCTCTCCTGTCAGACTGGCAACCTGGGAAGAAAGGGCGGCAATTTCGGTTGACATCTGTTGATTAATACCCCGTTCAATACCCAGCAGTTTTGATATCTCGTCTATGCGCAGATGCAGGTCCTCCAGTTCGTTACTCTGGCTGGTAAGAATATGGCTCAGCACAAACTGGGACAGGGTGAATATCAGCAACACGAAGATGACAACCATTAAAAGCGCTGAAAGGACATCAACATAGCCAGGCCAGATCGACTCCGATCGGTGCGACTGGCGGGAACTCAAAGCCATATCATCTTACCCCCTGGATTGTTCAGATTCGCTGTCTGCCGGAGATTCTTTTGAACGCAGCAGTTCCTGCATGTTGTCGTTGCTGCGCTGCATCTCCCTGATAAGCAGATCAAGCTGGACTGGAGCAACTGCCGGAGCCATGTACCCTTCGACCGGTCCCACGCCGCCTCCCGATGTCTGTTCCACCAGTTGGGTCACGCCCGAGAGCCACTCTTCGAGTTCATTGAAAAATCGGTTTTGCGCATGGTTGGCCTGTATGTCTAAAAATCCCAGCACCAGTGATCCGCCCAGACCGAAAAGTGAGGAGCTGAAGGCAGTACCCATTCCCTGGAGTGGTTGCTGCAACCCGGCCTTGAGTGTCGTGAACATTTTGTCAAAATCCTTGGTCCCGACATCGATACCGTCAATGACACCGCTGACTGCACTGATCGTTCCGAGCAGCCCCCAGAAGGTACCCAGGAGCCCCAAAAAAACCAGCAAACCTATGATATAACGAGAAATTTCCCGCGATTCATCCAGGCGGCCACGAATACCCTCGAGAACGGTCCGCAGCGACAGGGCCGAGAGGCTGAATCGATCGCGATGCAATCCCTCCAGGTGTTTGGCAAGCGGTTTCAGCAGTTCAGGGCTTTCGGCAACGGACAATCCGGAGGTGCCGGTACGGAAAATCTTCATCCAGTTGATTTCCGGCTCGAGAACGACGACCCGCCGTATATTGAGGAGGATGCCTATGACCAGGGCTCCGATAATTACCAGATTAAACCCCCAGTTGGCCATGAACGCTCCCCTGAGCGGTTTATACAGAAGGGCGCAGACCAGGGCGACAATGGCAAGATAGACAAACATCATCAATAGGTAGTAACGCGGCTTTCTCATGGGCTGTATCCTCGTTCAGCTTTTGACATGATTTTCACAACTTTTGCGGCGACGCTGCTGCCGACATCAGTCGATAGCCGCCGCCTTTATCTGTGTTTTACCACGACAGGAATCATCCTGCTCATGAGAATTGTTTAAATCCTCTGAAATCCGGTGTAATCTCTACTTTCAGGACGTCTTTTGACTAGCCGGCTTTCATGACATAAGGACACACTGATATGAGCGATAACACCTCTGGCACCACCGTCACCTTGCTTGATGGCGGCATGGGACGACAACTTTTGCAAATGGGTGCACCATTTCGGCAGCCTGAATGGTCTGCTCTTGCCCTGATGGAGACACCGCATTTCGTGCGGCAGGCGCACGAACAATTTGCTGCCGCCGGCAGTGATATCCTGACGACCAACAGCTACGCCATCGTACCCTACCACCTGGGAAGCGAACGTTTTAACGCCGATGGTGCGTCCCTGGCAGCACGATCAGGCAGGCTGGCACGTGATGTCGCCAGGCGCTTCGGGTGCCGGGTTGCCGGCTCGCTGCCCCCCCTTTTCGGCTCGTACAGACCGGATCTGTTTCTCCCGGACAAGGCACCAGAGCTTCTGCAGGTGCTGATCGCCGCACTTGCTCCTCATGTCGATTTCTGGCTTGGTGAGACCGTGAGCTCAATGGCCGAGGCACGGGCTGTTGTTGACGCCCTGGCCGAAGACAAGCGACCGGTCTGGCTCTCGTTCACGCTACAGGATGAAGAGGAGAAACCGGGGGACGTCCCCCGAATACGCTCCGGCGAGCCGGTGACTCAGGCGGCCCGCTTTACTGCAGAATACGGATCAGCAGCAATCCTGTTTAACTGCAGCCAACCCGAGGTTATGTCTGCTGCAGTTGATGCAGTAAAGACCGAATTTAGCCGCCTTGGGGTCACCATACCGATCGGTGTCTACGCCAATGCATTTCCGGCGCAGCATGATGACGCGCAGGCCAATCTCACCATCCATGAAATCCGTCAAAATCTCGACCCTTCGGGGTATGCTGATTTTGCAGAACAATGGTACCTGCAGGGAGCCAGAATCATCGGTGGATGCTGCGGTATCGGCCCGGAACATATCCGGGCCCTGCATTCGTTGTTCAGGGAAAAAACAAGCCGTTAGCCGTTCTACCGCTGAAAGGCATGGGGAGTTCCGTTTCTCTTCTTCGTCACTTATTCATTGTCGGCAGTGTTTTTACGCAGATCAACGCTTGCAAAAACAGCTGCTCCGATCAGAAAAAGCACGCTTACAAACAAGAGTGTCGCCCACATTCCAACATACTGATACAACACCCCTGCAATAAGCGGCGCAATCGCCCCCATCAAAAAGCGGCTGAAAGAAAGTATCCCGAGCATGGTGCTCTCGGCCCGTTGTTTTACAATGTCGATAATCGTTGCTGAAATCAGCGAATAGTCGCTTCGTATGCTCAAACCAAGGAGTGCGATCAAAGCGGTAAAACGCCACCCTTCACCCCAGAGGGCGAGCATGGCAACAAGAACACCGGAAAAAAGCAGTGTCGGCACCAAAACTATTTTCCGGCCGAAACGATCGGAAAGGTGTCCGGCATAAGGGCTGACGACAAGGCCGATTGCCCAGAGCAGCCCGAAATGAAAGCCGATAGAACGACCACTGAAACCACTGTCATGCATATACAGCGGCAAAAATGTAACAAGTACCGCAAAGCACATTCCCCTCAGCCCTGAGACGATATTGATTTTGAAAATATCCGTGTCCCTGATGACTTCGGCAGTCAATTTCAACTGGGCACGAAAACTCACCGGTTCATGTTTTGGTATTTCACCGGAGTCAGATGCATCCTGTTTCCTGACATTTTGAAACATCAGATAGGTCCAGAGTGCCATGATGAATGGTAAAATCACGTATCCCGTAACGATGTTCTGCCAGGACAGATAGGCCAGCAACAGCCCCGTGACAACCGGTCCGAGTATATCGCCGATGCTGCCGCCGGCACCGAAAATGGCGAAAACCATGCCCTTTTCACCCGGGAACCTGGAACCCAGTTCCGTCATTGCAGGAAGGTGCCATACAGACGTTGCGGAGGCGATGACACACATGCCGAGAAACAGCAGGCTGAACAGTGGCGACAAGCCGATGATCAGCCAGCCGATCCCATAAAGAGCGAGACAAAAGGTCAATATCAGAGAACGATGTTTTTTCAGGTAATCTGAAAGAAGTCCACCGGGCAGGGAAATAAAGCCGGCAGTTATCTCCCTGACAGTAATCAGCGCCCCTATTTCAATGGGGGTTATATTAAATGTCTGCTGAATACTCGGGATCAGGACCGAAAAACCCTGTCCCAGAAAATGAAATACTGCATGGCTGAAGGAGAAGCAGATAATCACGGAAACGGAGCCGCGGCTCAAAACATTCTTGCGCATAAAAAGTAGTACCTGTGAATGAATTTTTCCATCTGCAGGATAATCTTTTTCTAATAAGTCTCCTGCTGGCTTTCCAGCTATCAAGCATAGTGTTGCCGGCCGGTAGTTGTAGCACAATCATCTGAATAACGCTAACTCTGAAACCACAATCATTTTTCAACCTTGGCCAACGACCTGTGACCTGCGTCCGGAAGTACCATATTACTTTCTACAGAAACTGACACGCAGCCACGCAGCAAGAGCTCATATCGCCGAAGCCAAAGACCCAGGTCGAAAGCATGATGTCCTCGCCGTATAAGAATCTCTTCTGTCATTTTAATAACAGTGGCGTAACTGCGTGTCCATTTCTTTGTGGCAGGCCTCCCGATCCGCCTCACCAAAACGCTACACAATATCTCCTGCAAAACCGGACATAAGACCTGTCGCTAACACAAACTGTCGCTTTCCTTGACTATACTGAGCGGCATATAATAGAATAAAGTCAAAACAACACCCCGATGGTCACTCATCACATCTTCTTGACAATGAGGTTTCAACAATGAAGAAGCGGTCTGCCTTTCGTTTCAACGGATTTCGAATGCCCGTGCAATACAAGACCGCTTATGACGAAGGAACCGCATACTTATCCAATATTTCCACGAGCGGCTGCGCTCTGGAATCGTTGACCACCCCTATATCAGTGTCGGAAACTTTTTTGCTCTCAATCGCACTTGAAGAAGAGCAGGATCATATCGAGGTGCGAGCCCTGGCTGTAAGACCTACAAAGGAAGGTATAGCGGCAAAGTTCACCATCATCGAGCAAACCAGCCAAACGAAACTTCGCATCTATTTCTGCAAAAAGTTACGAAATCATTCCTGAGTGAAGAACTCAAAATGTAACCAGTGTTGCTTTCAGCCATGCTTCATTCCCGACTTCTTCTACTCTTTAACCTGTAGCCTATAATAATGGAACAATACATCGCCCGACAACCCATTCTCAATGTTCACAAAAAACTCTTCGGGTACGAATTACTGTATGTCGGGGCGCACGATTACACGCTTTCCCGAGTAAGTGGTGACAGGGCCACGTCAAGTGTTCTTTCAAGTACCTTTCTCACTGCAGATGTTACCGAAATATCCAGTAACCGGCCTTGCTTTATCAATTTCACTCAGGAGTTACTTGAAAAAAATATTCCAGCCTCTTTTCCCAGCTCGCAAATCGTTGTCGAAATTCTCGAAGATGTAACGCCGACCGAGAACGTTTTAGCGACCTGCAGACAACTCAATAAGGCCGGTTACCGGATTGCACTCGATGATTTCGTCTTTGACAAAAAACTCCACCCGCTTCTGGAGCTTGCCCATATTGTGAAGATTGATGTCCGGCTGACACCACTCGATACAATACTCAAGACACTCAAACGCCTGTCCCACTATAACATCAAGCTCCTGGCCGAAAAAGTTGAAACGCGCGATGAATTTGAAAAAGCGCACAGATTGGGTTTTTCCTACTTTCAGGGGTATTTTTTCAGCAGGCCTGAAAGAATAGAGATCACCGAGATGTCTGCCGCCAAGACCAATCTGGTGCGCCTCCTTTCTGAATTGTCCTCAAAGAAGACCACCTTTAAAAAACTTCACGATATCATCGTCAACGACATATCCATCAGCTATAAGCTCCTGCGCTTCCTGAACTCTGCATATTTTTACCGGCTGCAGAAAATAGAATCAGTAAAGCATGCAATCGCCTATTTGGGCGAAAAAGAGCTCCGCAGATTTTTATTGCTGGTAGTGATCTCTGAAATTGCCTCGGATCAACCGCTTGAATTGATAAGACTCGTTCTCGTACGTGCTAAATTCTGCGAATTGCTTGGCGAGGCCAGCCCTTATCACAGCAATTCAAATGAATTATTCATGCTTGGTCTGTTCTCCGCTCTAGACACAATGCTCAAGTCGACCATGAAAAAGGTAATGGAGAAATTGCCGCTCAGCAAAGAAGTAAAAGAAGCGCTATCGGAGGGCTCGGGTCTTTATGCAAAATTCTTGAAAACTGCCATTGCCTTCGAGCGCACCCAAAGCACCGTCGTCTTTGACAATATTGAAGAACTGCAGATCGAAAAAGAAACAATTCAAACAAGTTATGTAACCGCACTGAAGTACGCAAACGGACTCATGTAATTGAGTGTCCACTCTTTTGCAACAGGACCAGCACTACTCTATTTTGCTGAAGCATGCCTGTTACGATGATAAAGCACCGTTGTCCTCAGCGGAAACATGGAAATATCCTCCACCTGCAGATTGGCGATTGCAGGAGTGAAAAACGGCCATATAATAACACTATGTGTGGTTTAAAATCATCCGATGCAATCATGTGCCGACAGCGAGGTTTCCATGAAAATGATCTGCACCATCCGCCAAATCGTTATCACTTCTCTAGCATCCTTACTGCTCTTTACCGCACCTGTAGCCGGAGCTGAAGGAGGCAATCCCGATGGTTTACAGCCCATCGAGATAACTGGAATACGTCCCGCGAATTTGGCTGAAGGCGACCTGCAGCCGGGACTCACCAGCTGGTATTACCTGGAATTTTTTGAACGCGACCTGCAGAACCTTCCAAAAAGTGACCGCTCTGTATACCCTTCCTTCCCGGGAAAGCCGATTTTACAATTGAATCATCAGTTTGGTGACCAGAACATCTTTGACAGCGGCACAAATCGGGGTGTCGGCATACGAATGAAAGGCTATATCAATTTTCTGGAAGCAGGCCATTATGAGATGCAGGCACTGTCTAATGATGGCATCATCCTGCACATCTCAGATAAACTGGCGATTAGTGATCCGGAACAGCATTCGGACCGTCTTTCCAATGTCGCACATGTCTCCATTACTACCCCGGGTTGGTATCAGGTTGCGATCGAATACTTCCAGCGAAAGGGAACCGCTGCACTGAAGCTTATGTGGAAGACACCGGGCAGCAGAGAATTTGTTCCGCTTCCACCGCCAGCCTATGCCCACCTTCCGTAGGGTGACCCGAACCAATTCCAGGCCCTGTCTGGCTGAGTAACCAGCGAACAGAAAATCAGGGACAAGGCCTGTCGCCCATTCATTTCGATTATTCGCCGGCCTATTTACGCGATAGGCATAGTGGTTATTGTATATTGAAGTATAAATATGCTGGACTGCAAGAGGTTGATCTGAAAACCTGTGGAGGAGGTTGACAATGCCAATATACGAATATGCATGTCAAAAGTGTGATCATCATTTTTCCATCGTCATTACTATTTCAGAGCGTGAGACTAAAAAAATCTCCTGTCCGGAATGTAAAAGCAAAAAGGTGAAGCGGCAAATCTCAACGTTTCAAGCGATTACCACGAAGAAAAGCTAAGCCGCAACCGAAACGATAAGGCATCGCTTTGTAGGAATATCCTGCCTTTTCAAGAAATTTCTCGCCGGCGGCCATCAACACCGCTCAGCCTCTGCTTCGTTAACCGTCCATTCAAGAAACCTCTGGTGATTCAAGGTGCTCTGAAACAGATTCAGGATATAGTCTCCATTGACTCGCTATATTCGAGTGGGACAGCCGGCAGCCATTGTTTGCCGATATGCATGGTGTTGACAGTCAGCTTCATACCTTCTCCGCCGTCCGGGCGTATTTATAAAAACCTGCAGCAGAGGGGGGTTCAGGGCTGTTGCCCAGGATGAGATCGGCTGCTTTCTCCGCCACCATCATCACCGGGGCATAGATATTGCCATTGGTAATGGAGGGGAAGACCGAGGCGTCAACAACACGCAGATTTTCGACCCCATGCACTCTCAACTCTGAATCGACCACAGCCATATCATCATAGCCCATCTTACAGGTACATGATGGGTGATAGGCGCTTTCGCCTTCACGGGCGACAAAGTCCAGAATTTCTTCATCGCTCTGCACCTCGGGTCCAGGTGCCAGCTCCGTACCGCGCAATTCATCAAAGGCCGGCTGCCCAATTATATAACGCGAACATTTGATTGCTTCCAGCCATTCCCTGCGTTCCTGTTCAGTAGAGAGATAATTGAAAAAGATTTCAGGATATTTTACAGAATCAGCCGACGTTATTTTGACGTGACCGCGAACATCTGTATTCATCGGCCCGACATGGAGTTGAAAACCGTGGCCCTGCGCTGGTGCCGAGCCGTCATAGCGAATGGCAATAGGCAGAAAATGAAACTGCAGATTCGGGTACTGAACCCTGTCATTACCACGGATAAATCCACCCGCCTCAAAATGATTGGTAGCTGCTGCCCCTTTACGGTGGAAAAGCCAGTCATAGCCTATTTTCGGCTGGTTATACCATTTCAGTGCCGGATACATACTGACCGGCTGCTTACAAGCGTATTGGACATACAACTCCAGATGATCCTGAAGATTCTCGCCCACACCCGGCAGGTCGTGAACGACCTTGACCCCGATGCTGCTGAGTTCCCTGCCGTTGCCAAGACCTGAAAGCTGAAGAAGCGAAGGGGAGTTGATAGCGCCGCCGCAGGAGATGATTTCTCCACCATAGACGTTATGTGTCGCGCTGCCTTTACCATATTCAACCCCTACCGCTTTTTTCCCTTCAAAAAGAATGCGTTTAACCATGGCATGACACTTCACCTCAAGGTTCTTGCGGTTCTTAATCGGATGAACATAGGCCCGGGCAGCATTATGACGCCTCGCTCTATAGATATTCTGGTCAAACTTTCCAAATCCTTCCTGCTGATAGCCGTTAACATCTTGAGTAAGCGGGTGGCCTGCCTGCTCTGCTGCCTTGAAAAACGCACCGAACAAAGGGTTGTCACACTCTGCTGTTTCAAGGCAGAGCGGACCGTTTGAGCCATGATATTCATCTGATCCCTGGAGACGGGTTTCCGCTTTCTGGAAATAGGGGAGGCAGTGCGCGTAGTCCCACTTTTCCATCCCCTCATTAGCGGCCCATTTCTCGTAATCAAGTGCGTTGCCGCGGATATAAATCATACCGTTTATGCTACTTGACCCTCCCAGCACTTTACCGCGGGGCTGGGCGATGCGGCGGTTGTGCATCTGCGGCTCGGGTACCGATTCATAGAGCCAGTTGTAGGTCTTGTCGGTGAGCAGATAGGTAAGCGCGGCCGGCATGTGGATGCGGAAATCCCAGATGTAATCCGGCTTGCCGGCCTCGAGCACCAGCACCTTGTGCCTGGGATTGGTGCTCAACCGATTTGCCATGACACTCCCAGCTGAGCCACCGCCAATAATGATATAATCGTAAATAACATTTTTCATATTCTGCTCCATCTTTTCCTGCTTTTTTTATATGTAATTCGATACATCCAGATACCTGTAAACCACGGTAAGGTTTGCAAAAAAGGAGGTTGAAACCGTTAATGCCTGGTCATGATACTCTGCGATATTGTCGATTGTGGAAGATCGTCGAGGAGGGGCAAGAACGATCCTTGCAGACAGACATAAGGCCGGGAATTCCAGCCTTATGTCTGTTGTGATAAATACAGTGGTGATTAATTATGTCATCCACCACCGTTCGGCAATTCTCATGCCGTCCATTGCCATGTGGCCGGAAATCGGACCATGCGCCAATTTGGCCGAGCTGGCTTCTACCATCTGATTATACATAGGCAGGATAGTGCCACTGTCATCTCTACATATCTCCTGCATTTCGGCATACATTTTGGCACGTTTGTCAGTATCGAGTTCTGCTCGCGCTGCCACCAGTAACTCGTTAAAACGTTTGTTCTCCCAGTTGGTGTCGTTCCAGGGAGCTCCTGCAGCGTAGGCGACTGTGAACATCATGTCTTCGGTTGGCCGCCCGCCCCAGTAACACATGCACCATTCCTTTTTCATCCAGACATTGCTCCAGTAGCCGTCATCCGGTTCGCGTACGACATTTATGGTAATTCCTGCCTTCTTCGCCTGTTCCTTAACCATAATCGCGGCATCGACTGCGCCGGAAAAAGCAGCATCGGCGGCATGCAGATTAAAGGTATGATCCAGCATTCCGGCTTTTTCCATATAGAATTTTGCCTTATCCGGGTCATAACCTCTCTGCTCCAGGTCTTTGGCAAAGTACCTGTTTACGGGGGCGATAGGGTGATCATTGCCAAGCTCGCCATAGCCGCGCAGAATCTGTTTCAGCAATTCTGCTCTGTCAACAGCAAGTTTTAACGCCATGCGCACGTTGTTGTCATTATAGGGTTTTA
The DNA here is from genome assembly GCA_963675545.2 of Desulfocapsaceae bacterium. Taxonomy (GTDB): domain Bacteria; phylum Desulfobacterota; class Desulfobulbia; order Desulfobulbales; family Desulfocapsaceae; genus MADRE3. The sequence goes on along the minus strand of CAXXRX010000002.1, from coordinate 2,053,605 downwards.
CATCCGTCAGCATGGGCATGGTATAATGGGCTGTGCCGGTTGTAGCGGTAACATTTATACCCGGCATCCTCTTCATGAGATGAACGGTCTTCAGCTCCACCCGGTCCATATAATTGATTTGTCCGGTTTTCAAGGCATTGGTCCTGGCATTGGTGTCAACGATGGAAAGTGTCTCGATCTCGTCAAAATGACCTCGGCCTTCCTTCCAGTAATTTGGATTGCGCTTCGCAAAAGCCCTGACGCCGGGTTCCCAGTTTTCAAGAATATATGGACCGCTACCAACACCATCTTCCCATTGCTGCCCCGTTGTTCCCGCCGGGCAGATAGGCAGATGATAGTCACCCATGATAAACGGGAAGTCGGCGCTACCGCCGGCCAGTTCAAATATAACTTCATACGGGTCGTTGGATTTGATGTCTTTGATATTTGTCAGAAGGGCCTTCGCTCCGGATTTTGATTTCTCTCCCCGGTGATGATTTATGGAATATATGACATCCTCAGCTGTCATTGTCTTGCTGTTATGGAACTCGATGCCTTTATGCAGCTTGAATGTCCACACCTTGGCATCCGGAGAGGCATCCCACGACTCCGCCAGTTCCGGAACAGGCTGGAGGTTATGATCGATTTCGACCAGGTTGTTCCTGATCTGCCAGTTGAGGTTCTGGTTCATATTGGAAGTAAGCGTTGCAGGATCCATGGAATCGGTGGTTGATCCGCCGGTGCACCCCATGATCAGCCGACCTCCCTTTACCGGTCCCGCCGCTTTGGCGACACCCGACAAAAGCGCAGGTGAAATCGCTGCGGTCAGTCCCAGCGCTGCCGCCTGACTGACAAACTGCCTTCTGGATATTTTGTTCTGCTCGAACAGCCTTAATAAAATGGACAGGTCTGACATTGTTGCCTCCTTGAGTAGTTATTATTGATCACACACCTGATAGGGATGAGCACAATCCAGGCATCGTTCTTAGCCATCTTTTTCAATAAATGTTGACGCACGTTCAGCCAGAAGCGTATCCAGCCATTCCGTATCCATCTCTGGAACCGAAGCTAGAAGTTTATCTGTGTATTCATGGTGCGGCGGTTGCAGTATTTTCTTTTTCTCTCCTTGCTCTACGATTTTACCCTCGAGCATGATGACGATTTTGTCCGAAATTGCCTTAACAGTGGCCAAATCATGGGTAATAAACAGATAGGAGATATTCATTTCGTTCTGCAAATCCTGAAGCAGGGTAAGAATCCCCTCGGCCACCAGCTGATCAAGGGCTGAGGTTACCTCGTCGCAAATTATCAGATAGGGGTCAGCGGCAAGCGCCCTGGCGATGCAGATTCTCTGCTTTTCACCGCCTGAGAGTTCGGTTGTCAGCCGGTCAATGTAGCTGTCCGGCTCAAGCTCTATTTTGGTAAGCAGCTCCCGTATCCTTTTTTCCGCCTCTTGTCCCTTGATACCAAAATAAAATGTGAGTGGGCGACCAATGACTGTCCGAACCGTCTGTCTCGGGTTCAAAGCGGTATCGGGCATCTGGTAGATCATCTGCAATTTTCTCAGGGATTCCTTGTCCCTGTCCTTGAGTTCCAGCGGCAGTTCCTCGCCCAGAAAAGAAATGGTACCTCGAGTTGGCGGCAATAATCCGGTTATCACTTTTGCAAGCGTACTTTTGCCGCTGCCGGACTCTCCTACAAGCGCCACGGTCCTTCCCTTGCGGACGGTCAGATTTATATCCTCGAGAACCTTATCATCTCCCGTATAGGTTGCATCCACATCATTTATTTCAAGGATAACGTCCATCCTGTCGGACAGATCCTTGTCCTCTCGAAGGGTGCGTACCGTTAGCAGATCCTTGGTATACTGTTCTTTGGGATGTTTGATCATTTTCCTGGTTTCACCTTCCTCGACAAGTTTGCCGTTGCGCAGCACCATTATGCGGTGAGCAACCTGGGCCACTACTGCAAGGTCATGGGTGATGTAGAGCGCGGCCTTGTTCATTTTCTTGGTGATTTCCTTGACCGCCGCCAGCACTTCGATCTGGGTTGTCACATCAAGTGCGGTGGTTGGTTCATCAAAGACGATGATATCCGGCTTACACGACATGGCCATGGCCACCATAGCTCTTTGCAGCTGCCCGCCGGAAAGTTCGTGGGGGTACCTGTATCCTATCTCCTCCGGATTGGGCAGAAATAGGCGGCGATAAATTTCAACCGCTTCCTGCTCCGCCTCGTCATAGCCCATGAGACCATGCCTCATCGGCGCCTCTGCATATTGTTTGACAATCTTGTGAAACGGATTGAAGGACGCCGCCGCGCTCTGGGCCACATAAGCGATTTTTATTCCGCGGACAGCCCGCAGAGTCTGCTCGTCGGCACCCATTAATTCATCTCCGTCAAGAATAATTGATCCGGAGGCGAGCCTGCAACCCTGCCGAGTGTATCCCATGGAGGCAAGTCCGATTGTGGACTTGCCGGCACCCGATTCTCCAATCAGTCCCAAGACCTCTCCTCTTTTTAAATTGAGACTGATGTCGTCAACGATGGTGTTCCACTGGTTCTCGTAGTAACCTTCGATATAGAGATTTCGTATTTCAAGCAAATTATTCTTTTCCATTTGTCAACCTCACATTATTCATGCAGTCCGCTGGAAAGATGGAGAAACCAGTCGACAATCAGGTTTACTCCTACGGTTAACACTGCGATAGCAGCTGCTGGAAACAGGGGAATATAGATGCCGAAGGTGATTGCGCCGGCATTTTCCCTGACCATTCCGCCCCAGTCGGCCAGTGGAGGCTGCAGTCCCAGCCCAAGGAAGCTTAAAGAGGCGATAAAAAGAAAGACAAAACAGAAGCGAAGTCCGAATTCGGCAACAAGCGGAGGCATCGCGTTGGGGAGAATCTCATAACGCATGATCCACCACAGCCCTTCACCACGCAGACGCGCCGCCTCGACGAATTCCATCACCTCAATATCCATGGCCACGGCTCTGGACAGCCTGTAAACCCTGGTTGAATCAAGCAGGGCAATGGTAAAGATCAGAACCGTCACAGACGAGCCCAGCACAGAGAGAATCATCAGGGCAAAAATCAGGGTGGGAAAAGCCATGAGAATATCGATTATGCGGCTGAAAATCTGATCTATCCAGCCACCTTTGGTTGCCGCCACAAAGCCGAGAGTCGTACCGAGCAGAAATGATATGGCGGTTATCAGAAATGCCAGGGCTATGGTGTTCCGTGCGCCGAAGACCATGCGGGTAAAGAGGTCTCTGCCGAGGTGGTCGGTACCCAGATAGAATTGAGAGGAAAAGCTTTCCCAGACATTGCCGACGACACTGGTCTCGCCGTAGGGGGCTATAAGTGGTGCAAAAACAGCGACGAGGATATTGAGCAGTACTATGCAGAGGCCAATGCGGGCACTTAAGGGAGATTTTTTAAATAATTCAAGCACAGAACAAGCTCCTTGCCTCAAGTTACGATTGTCTCAGCCGCGGATTGACCAGCATTGACAGAACATCCGCCAGCAGGTTGAGAAAGATATAGGCCGTGGCAAAGATCAACCCCGATGCCTGGACTACGGGTATATCTCTTTTTGCCACAGAGTCCACCAGAAGCTGACCAAGCCCGGGATAGACAAAAACAACCTCGACTATCACAACGCCTACTACGAGATAGGCAAGGTTGAGAGCGATGACGTTTATTACAGGTGAAAGAGAATTGGGGAAGGCGTGAAGAATAATAATACGCAGTCGTCTGATGCCTTTCAATTCGGCCATCTCGATATAGGCGCTGGAGAGAACATTGATAATTGCTGCCCTGGTCTGCCGCATCATATGGGCGGTGACAACGCAGGTCAGGGTCAGCGCGGGCAAAAGTATGGCGTTTATTTTGGCACCAAGACTCATGCTCGAATTGATTGCAGCCATACTGGGAAATATGTTGAAGTGAACCGAAAAAACAACAATCAGAATATAGGCAATAAAAAACTCGGGAAAAGAGATGAACGACAGGGTGATAATGGAAATTGCCTTGTCAAAGAAAGTGTTCCGGTAGAACGCCGCCATCATCCCAAGGATCACAGCGAGTGGAACAGCAATCAACGCTGTGGTAAGTGCCAGGAACAGAGTGTTGGCCAATCGCCAGCCAATCAGTCCTGATACTGGTCTACCGTTGGCGAGCGAATTACCAAAGTCCCCCTGAAAAAAATCCTTGAACCATACTGCGTAACGAACATGTGGTGGCAGATCGAGCTTGAGTTCCTCTCGAAAAGCCTGAACTGTTTCGGCGGTGGCCGATTGACCCAGAACAGTTTCCGCGACATCGCCAGGGAGCAGCTCAACGCCGATAAAAATAATCAGAGAAATGATCGCGACAGTCACCAGACTGGCGAGCGTCCGCTTGCCTATGAGTAGGAATACGTTTTTCATATTTAATCGTTTACTTCAGTCGGGTGGGATGACACGATACATGTCATCGCGCTTTCCTCAAAAACACTAATTATGGAGACACCTTACTTAATTACTGTTTCTTCGGTCCCGGCTTCTGCTTTTTCAAGGATCTTTCGGTCATCTTTTCCAGCTTTTCGATAAACAGTTCGCTGCCCAGAGGCCTTCCCGTCTTTTCGTGACTGCGGATGGCATCGTAGTCCCGCTCGGATTCTTTATCATCCAGCAATTCCGACCAGTTGGGAATAATTTCTGCAAGCGGTCTGACCTTGACCAGAATGTCGTCCTTGTCCTCGAGATGGGCCTTACAGCTACTCCACCGATAATTCACAGGTTTCTTAACGATTCCTGCTCTCACCGGATTCAGGAGAATGTAGCGGACTGTTGCTAAAAGGTAGCGTTCATCCATTGGATAGGAAGCAAATCTACCCTGCCAGAGATGCCCGGTCCAGCCGTTACTGGAATTAATGTGACGGGTGTATCGGCGATGCGCTTCTCCTATCGCCCGGCGCAGCCCTTCTTCGGAATGAGTTACACTGATAAGATGGACATGGTTCGGCATCAGACAATATGCCCAAATCTGCACTTCACAACGATTGCACCAATCCGCCATAAGGTATAGATATTCCTTGTAATCTCGCTCAGAAAAAAAGGTATCCATACGGCGATTGCCTCGCTGAATAACATGATGAGGAAATCCGGGTGCTATTACCCTTGCTAAGCGTGCCATACTGATCAAGCTACTCGCGTATCCGGAATTGGTCAACAATTAAATAAGGTGTCCCCTTAATAACTATGTCAGTGAATTTTCTGTTATGGTGCTGTAGCGTTTATAGATAGAAATTACTTTGAATAAAGGAGCAAGATGAAGATAGATACGACGTGCGACTTTCATATGCACACCATTTTTTCCGACGGAAGCTCTAGCGTTGACGATATGGCACGTTCCGCCCTTGAAAGAGGGCTTTCGCAGATCACCATTACCGATCATATGCCTCTGCCTTTTGCCACCCGCTATGCTATCGCCGTTGATCAACTTCAGAAATACCGGCGTGTGATCAGTGATGCCAAACAAAAATACAGCGGTCGATTGCAAATCAATATGGGACTGGAAATAGAATTTATCCCGGAATTGCGCAGTTGGATTTCTACTTTTACAAAAATGAAGTGGGATTACCTTATCGTTTCTATTCATCATTTACAGAAAGGTCCCGTGCTTCAGCTTGTCAATGGCAACCGCAACGAATTCTGCGACTTGTTGAAGCTATTTGACAATAGTCCCAGACTATTGTGCGAGCGATATTATCATAGCTTACAGGAGGCAGTGTCAACCGGTTTGTTTGATATTGTCGGACATATGGATGTGGTTGCAAAACACAACGCAAGGGGTGAATACTGGGATGAGTCTTCAGCCTGGTACAAGAAACTCGTTTATGAAACTCTTGACATCATTAGCGAGCACAACATGATCGTTGAAATTAACACTGGTGGATTCAGTCAGCCAGCCGGGAGACAATATCCGGACAAATGGATACTTCATGAGGCGTTAGGTAGAGAGATTCCACTTGTATTGAGTTCCGATTCCCACTCGCGAAAAACCCTTGCTCAGCACTTTGACCAAATCGGTGATAGATGATAAGACATCGCTTTATATGAGGGTACTGCCTTTTCCATAAATTCCTCTCCGTCAGAGATCGATCGTCAGGGCAATCTCACAAACGTCGCCTGCGGAGTAGATTAGGTGTTTTCAGTTGGCAGAGTCCGGATCGTCGTTCGTTGTCATACGTGGATCAATTAAAACAGCCGCACGAGATGTACTTTTCATTGGAACGAAAGCACTGCTGTCCTCTGCTGAGATAATTGTGATAAATTCTCTTTTACGCAGGTAAAATATAATTATCGCTGAGACAAACGAAACAACAGAGCTATAGGCAAAAAAACCATAAGCTGTTTTCATTGTTATCATTGTAAATGTGGCCATGATTGGCCCTGCGGTTGCACCAATACAATAGCAGAGGAGAAGAATGGAACTGGCAGGAACAACATCAGCACGACCGAAAAGGTCATGAGCCCTGGCAACAGATACCGGATATATTGTAAAAATTAGCCCGCCAAAGAGGACCATCAAAATCAGAAACAAGACAAAAGAGTAGTCAGTGGTAAAAAAAATCAACACGCTAATCAGTGAGACTGCCAGACTTATGAGCGAAAGCATATAGGTTCGATCAATCCGATCAGACATTGCCCCAACCGGCCACTGTAAAACCAACCCTCCTAAAATAGTAACAATCATCACTGTGGTCACACTTGTTACTGGAAGACCAATTTGATGGCAAAAAACTGGAACAATTGAATAAAATGCTCCGTTTTGAAGACCGGCAAGGAAACAACCGAGCATCCCAACCGGAGCCTTGCGAATCAGTTTCATGATATTGAACTGGCCAAAATCAGGCAATTCGGGGTGGATTGAACGTGTTACGACGACCGGCACGATACAGAGCATCAATAGTAAGCTGATGATGAAAAACATTCTTGGTTCCTGAATAGAGCCAATGTTCAAGAGAGTCTGACCACCTACCATGCCAAAATAGCTCACCAACATGTAAACAGACATGACCTTGCCCCGAGATGTAGGGACTGTACACTCATTTAACCAACTCTCTATCACCGTATAAAGTCCGATTGTCGACAAACCCGCAAAAAACCTAAACAACCCCCAAAGTACAGGAGACATGAACAAACCGTGCAGTAAAACAAGTGACGTTGTTATAGCCGCAAAGGCGGCAAAAGCCCGAATATGCCCAACACCTCTTATCAGCCTGCAGCAATATAAAGCCCCGAAACACATACCCAGAAAATAGGCAGATGTTATAAACCCGACCAACAGAGTTGATACACCATCAACCGCAAGTCGGAGTGGCAGATATGTTCCGAGCAAACCAATTCCTGCCATGAGCAGGAAGACCGACACGTAAAGAGCTACGAATGAAACGAATATCGAAGGCATTTTAATTCAGGTGACCGGAAGTAGTTGATAAGAAATCGCTTTGTAAGAGGGGTCATCCTTTTCCAGAAAATCCTCTCCGGCAGCCAGTAACGCCAAGCAACCTATCCTCTTGAAACCGTCTTTTCAAGGAACCTCTGCTGATCCAACATGTTCTGAAACAGATTCAGGGTACAAAGGCGTTTTCTTACCCCTTTTTTCGCTGATTTTCAACAGACTTGTCCATTGAAGGTCTTTGGAATTTTAAAAAATCGAAAACCGGCTCATTCTTCTGGCCGCCACCAACAGAGCTGAGATTATCGATCCCGGCCGAGCTGTCACAGAAGCCCGGTGTGCTGAGGAGCCAGATTGCCCGGGAAAAAAAGCATCAAGATAATCGCAGATGATATTGAGAGGGGCAGGTAATCTCGACCCTTGTAGATTTGAAGTCACTTCAGGGCAGCATGGACGGCTTAACCCGGACCAGAAGATCAAGGTGGCGGGCAAGAAAAGACAGTTCACCGGTTTTTACCTGCTGGCGCCGCCGGCTGGCCCAGTCGGCCAGTCCCTTGAACGGAGCTTTTTCTTTGTTGAGCTCTGCTTCAACTGTTTCGATGATGGCGTGAAGGAAAAGCGTTTCGTCGACTGAATAAGTAAGATTCTTCGGGTGAATGATCCAGTCCGAACTTCCGGCGGCCAGAAGCTCGATTCCGGGACGCTGCAGGAAGGATAATAACCTCCTGCCTGTCCAGCTGGCTCCGTGCAGGCGTTTTTCCATGGACGCATGATAACGGCTGATAATCTCCGCATCATCATCGCATTCAGGCAGAAAAATGGTCTCCCCGTCAAAATTGCAGGTCAGGTATGCCAGTCCATTATCCTTGAGCAGGGAAAAAAGTCCCAGCAGCATATCATGGAAGTCAAACAGATCGAGGACGGCATGGGCGATAAGCAGATGAAATGCAGCAGATAAATCAGGTCTTTCAGCAAGCTCTTCGGCCCGGGCTGCTTCAAGCATCAAAGATACCTCGGCCTCTGCGCTGTCAAGTCGAGCCTGACGTTTTCCCGTCCATGAGAGGATATGACGTCGTTTTTTTGACCACTGTGAAAGATACTTTCCGGCGGCTGCCAGTTGATCTGGATCACTGTCGCTGGCCACATAAGTGGCAGATCCTCTCAGCAGCCCCCGGTCAATAATCCGTTCGAACATGGTGCCGATACCTGCGCCTATCTCGAGAACAGCGGCAGGCTCTTTTCCTGTGGAATGCGGCAGGGTAATGCAAAGGGTCTGCCAGACGTGCTGATTGAGAGCCTGATCATCAATACTTTTCTTGGCGGCAAGGTATACGGGATCAAAGCTGTTTGTCGACTTCTCCCGGACGAGCTGCTCAGAGTGGTATCTTACCGCATCATCGCCATGCATCAAAACATCCCCCGCCCTGAATCTCCGGCACCCCTGAGCGCAGTGGCAGGATTTTCCTGATCCGGCGCAGCAATCATCTGCCGCAGGAACGTCTCTATGTCCCCAGTGCTTTCTTTCCATCCTGGATGACCGAGAAAGGTCTTGCGGGCAGCGAGGGAGAGCTTCTGCAATTCCTCTCGGTCCCCGTGAAGCTTGACAAGCAGGGGAGCCAGACCGGCATGATCATCTGGGGAGAGCAGAAAGCCGTTTATCCCGTGCCTGATGGTTTCCGGTGCCGCACCGTTTTGACATCCGATGGCCGGAAGGCCGAAGGCCATACCCTCCAGAATGGCAATTCCGAATCCTTCATAGGCATATGGCATGCAGAACACATCGCAGCTGCTCATTATCTCTGTCAGCGTGCTATCCCGGAATGATCCCAGGAAGCGGACAGAGCCTGAAAGACCAAGCTCTCTGGTGAGTTGTTGTGCCCGTGTTACATGCGCAGCATCGAATTCGAGACCACCGACGACATTGAGGTTCCACATCTGCCGATCAACCAGGGACAGTGCCCTGATCAATGGCAGCAGACCCTTCCGCGGCACAACATTACCCAGGAACAGCAGTTCCAGTGACCCGGACTGTTGTGTTCGCCTGTTGATGGCTTCCTGAGAAAGAGGCGCACCAAAACGATCGCCCGATGGATAGGCAATTATCCGGGGCTGCTGGCGGCCGATCAGCGAGGTGACGGTACGCTCGGTGGAGCGGGAGTTTAGGATCAGGCCATCCACCGAAGCCAGAAACAATCGTTCAGCCACACCCAGAAGCATGTTTTGCCAATGATGACGGGGTTCGCCGCAGAGGGCATGATGAACGAGGCCTACCAGCAGTGGCCCACCCTGTCGCCGTAGACGTCTGTTGATCAGAAATAGCGATGGATGACAGAGTTCATCTTCGATCAGAACATCAAATTTTCCAGCCAGCAGTCGACGGCAGATCCCCGGTGAGAGCCCTGTGAGAAGCTTGCGAAGATATGAGCCCGACGGTAAACTGATCACTTCAACCAGATGGCCGCGCTCCCGGAGTCCATCCACCATTATCCGATCATAGAGGTATCCCCCGGTCATGATGCCCAGGTCCCCGTAAATGATCAGGCCGATACGCATCAGCAGGCTGCACGGTAGGATGTCCAGGCGATTTCATCCTCCCATATGGTAATGGTAAGTGCCGCCAGGGAAAGATGTTCAAGCCGCTTTCTGAACACACCGTGAATGAACGTGGCCAGCTGTTCGATGCTGGGGTTGATATCCTGGAAATAATCCAGGCTGTTTAAGGCGCTGTCCTGCAGATCAGCGGCAACCTCGTCCATGTGCTGCTCCACCTCGACAATGTCTACCAGAAAGCCATGAGGATCCAACTCAGTTGCCTCGAGGATGAGTTCCATCCGGTAGCCATGAGAATGCTCGACATTCTCGTCTCCCCAAGCCCCGCCGACCAGAAAATGGCGGGCACTGAACCTGCGGCTTACTCCAAGGCTGTACATGCGTTGCTCTTGCATCTGTTTAACTGTTATCAATGTTTTGATGATCGAGGATTACCAGAATAGTCTCTTCCGGATGCTCGTCGATCAGGGAATAGGCCAGGGGGGCATCGCTGAGCGGAAACCGATGTGTAATGAAAGAAGAAGGCCGCAGCTGGCGCAACATCTCCCAGGCAAGATGGATCCGTCTGCCCTTCTGCCATCGGCCGGTTAGTTCCGGTGCCAAACTGCTGACCTGGGAACTGGAAAAAGATACACGGCCACGGTGAAAAAAAGAGCCGAGATCCAGATCAGCCTTCCTGGTACCGTACCAGGAACCGATAACCACCCTTCCGCTGTAGCGCACGAGCGAAAGCGCCAGGGATAAGCCTGCCGGGTTGCCCGATAGTTCATAGACCAGGTCCGCCTCGCCACCCTGGCCGGGGACACCGCCTAAGGCCTTAATAATTTCAGGGTCTGCCGGATCAAAGCAGCTAACATTGCCGAGGTTCATTGATGCCTCACGGCGCGACGGGTAAGCGTCCACGGTAGAAATGGCCGCCAGCGGAAAGCGACAGAGAAGAGCTGCGGTGAGCAGGCCGATAATGCCCTGACCGACAACAATGACCTTCTCGCCGATCAGTGGAGAACCATCCAGCAGGAGATTGACCGCCGTCTCCATACCGGGAAGAAAGAGAGCGGTTTCATCATCCAGATCATCAGGAACAAGATGAAGCTCAGCGGGGGAGATGCAAAAGAGATCCTGGTGAGGGTGAAAGGCAAAAATCCGTCGGCCGAGCCAGTCTTCAGGCACAGCTGCCCCGCGGTCGACCACCCGGCCGACTGCACAATAGCCGTAGAACAGGGGATATGAAAATGTTCCCTTGAGCGTTGAGATGGCACTGTCCGTCGGGACATTGGCCGGCCACAGGCCCCGGTAAACGAGCATCTCGGTCCCGGGACTTATGGCTGAACATGTTGTCTGCACCAGCACCTGATCAGCGGACGGCTGCGGTTCGGGCCTGACGATGATGCGAACCTTGCCCGGTTCTGTAAATTCCAGACAGTGCTGTTTCATGATTCCGGCCATTGCGGCCGGGCCCAGAGGATTAAATCCGGACCGCAGGATTGATAGGAAATATGGTTGAGCCGGAGCATGCGGCCTTTATTGGCCAGGGGCCGATCCAGTACCGGGAGTCCCCCCACCAGGCAAGGGGTGATCGTTATAATCAGTTTGTCCACCAGACGTGTCTCGATGAAACTGCTGATGACCTGGCTGCCGCCTTCCACCATGATGCTCCTTATCCCTCTTTCACCGAGGATACTGAGCAGATTACGAAGATCTACCCTGCCTCTGTGATCCCGACGGCAGCAAATGACTTCCGCCCCCTGCTTCACGGCTTCGTCAACTCTTAACGGAACGCTTGTATCGGTGCAGGCCAGCCAGCATTTATGATCATTCCGTTCAAGAATCAGGGCCTTTGACGGGAAACGCAGGTTGCTGTCAAGGACAATGGGTTGGGGGCTTTGCCCCTCGACAAGACGAACCGTCAGCTGTGGGTCATCGGCAAGCAGCGTGTTGATGCCAATGACAACGGCATCGGAGGCGGCCCGAATACGGTGGGTCAGAACCATTGACTCATCGCTGCTCAGCAATAGCTGCTGCCGATTCCGGGAGGCAATGCTGCCATCGACACTCTGAGCATACGAAATGGTCACCAGTGGCCGATGATGGCGCTCCAGAAATTCTTCGGCGAGCAGCGGCAGTCTCTGGAACCATTCTTCCTGTTGAAAACCGAGTGTGCTGCAGATGTCAGGGCGGGAATTCAAAAAACGGCAGCGCATGGTCCCTCGAAACGTATCTTCACTCATTGCAGGTCCTCTATAGGAAATTGCAATGGTGGCAGGTATACAGATGGAGCCTCAAACAGCACAAATATTTCCCCTGGCACAGACTTCCGTGTCTAAAACTTCGACCGTTATGACAAGCCGGTATGAGGCAGTATGATAAAGGCGCAACATGCTCAAAGAGCCGGCATGTCATCGACAATACTGACTTTTCCCTTAAATGTCAAATACTTCATGGTCAGTCCCAGGCCGAAAAGACTGAAGAGTATGTCTCGCAGGCGAATAATAAGCACGAGGCTGCCCCCCGGTGAACTTCCCAAGTCAAGGGATGCGGTAACCCACGGCAGAGCTGATTCCAAAACCCCGAGACCAGCAGGCAGAGAGTTAGAACGACAAAACTTGCCAGAAGTTCGAGCAGACGGTCCAGGGCAACCGAGGCGGCAGCTGTTGAGACAGAAACTCCCTGCTGATGGTGCAGGAGATAGACCGATAAAGGTTCTCCTCCGAAATGCGGGCCGCGAGTGAGATAGCTGACGGCGTTGGCGGCTGCCCGGTAGGCATAGACAAAGAGGATGCTTGACCTGACAACCATGTTCATGGGATATCACGATCCGTTTCTGGTCCATTTTGATCCCCCCGGTAGAGAAATTTTTCCTCCGGAGTCCAGATTGACAGGCTTCCACTTCCTGTCAGCATCAGGGTGACGGCAGCGCCGAAAATCGTCAATGACAGGGAAGACATACCAAATGGCGAATGACTACCTGCAAGTAATACGACCAGGAGCAGGCTCGCGCTACGGCCCATGAAACCAATACCAGCAAGCAGACAGCAGAAGATGCACGTAAGCTGCCAGGCCCGCAGCGGTTCATGAACAGAATCGGCGACAAACAGTGCACATCCACCCGCAAGCAGAGCAATGCGCAGAAGCAGCGGCAGGGCTTTCATCACTGTGGACCCTGCCCACTGGTCCATGACTGACTGCCGGCCTCCATCCGTTCTCAGCCGGCATGACACCACCAGCCAATCCCTGAAAAATCCGAACAGCAGCGGTGTCATGATAATGAGACCGGCGATCCTGCTGAAAACCGGGTTAAAGATCGGCAGGAGCGCTAACCCGATCAAACACATCTGGAAACCTGCTATGATTCGCGCATAAGGCCTCTGTTGCAGGCCGGCCACCGGCTTATTCAGCTTTTGGCGCACCCGGATGCCAAGGATAAATACATAGTAGGCAAATCCCGCAAGCAGGTAGACAACCGGTAGCCGGTCAAGCGAAACAGCGAGCAGAGAGGCTGTCATGAGTCCTGCGGCATCTGTTTCGATATCCAGTTTTTTACCCAGTTCAGTTGTTCTCTGCAGCTTTCTAGCGACAATACCATCAAGCAGGTCTGCTGCGGAAATTCCCAGGTAGACAAGTCCCGGCGCCCAGACCAGGGATTCCGGCAGCCCCTGGAAGCCGTAGATGGTCAGCGGCAAAAATCCTGCCAAGGCAACGACGGCGCCGGCGCGCAACACGGTGATCCAGTTTGCCGCTCCCAGCGTGGGAAAGAGCAGCCCCGCTTCTCCAGGCCGGTGGTTGTCGGCCAGATGATGACGTAATGTTCTCTGCAGGTGGCAGGCAACAAGGAATCCGACCGAAAGAAAGGCAATGGCAGCTGGATTGTCCTTGAAGAGAGGCCGGCAGAGGGCAGTACCCGACAGCCAGGCCAGGAACAGGACAACAGCAGGCCACCAGGATTGTCTTCGCAGCTGCAGGAAGGTGTCCTGCCGGTTCCCGCTCAAAGAAGAGAAATTTTCAGAATCAATGGTCATAAACGTTAGCTGGTTCTTCATTGCAGCAGACGCGCTCGAATAGCGGACAGGGTGGCCCGCTCCAGCCCTCCCTTTTTGATCAGGTAGTCTTCAGCTGTGCCGTAGACTTTTTTTAGATGATCAAAAAGTGCGATAAGCGGCTCGACTGGCGCCTGAAGATAGTAGCCTGCCCTTTGGGCATCGATGCCAAGTGCTGCAAACCTGGCAAAGAGCGGCTCTAAACGCTCGGCGTTGCAGACATCTGAAAGCAGGTGATCCGAGAGGATATGCTCCTCCTGCACGCCAAGGGTCTTCAGCAGCAGAGCCGCACAAATGCCGGTGCGATCCTTGCCTCCGGTACAATGAAACACCAGCGGCAGGTTATCATCAGCGGCGGCAAAACTCAGGACTCTGCCCCATGTTGGTCCGAAATCATCAAGATATCGACGATAGAGCCCGACTAAAAAATCCATTGAAAGCCAGGTATCGTCTCCAGCCTTCAGGCGTTCCATGGCCGTGGCCGGGTCAAATATTTTGTCCTGGACCGGCAGAGACAGCAGGCGGATGGAAGCGTCATCCGGCAGCAGGTCCGGTGCCTTCTGCTGTTCCTGGACACTCCTGAGATCACAGACTATCTTCAACTGCATACGCTGCAGAATGCCATGATCACCTGGTGATAAACGGGAAAGGTGGTCTGAACGAAAAACCAGTCCTCTCTTTACCAGGCGGGAATCAATTGTCAGATTACCGCCGAGATCACGAAAATTAGCGGCTCCGGCAAGCTGCAGCTTTCGATCGTCTGGAATATCAGGGATTGTATCGGTCATGATATAAAATAAAAATACTATAGACCCGGTGGACGGCTTTGTCGAAGCATTCGGAGAACGATACAGTTCTGGAATTATCGGCAGCTGCCATTATCTTCTGCAAAAATCCTGAGTGAAACCTGGAAAAGTTAAAAAGAGCGTCATACAAGAACATGATATGTTGATGAATTCATCTGCACCTCCGATTAGTAAATCAACGAGTTCACCTGGACATTTTTAAATTTTATTTTCTTCCGTGTCCGGCATCATTTTTATTGTGAAAATAGAAAAGTTCTTTCCAGAAAGACAAGCCGTCGAGCTCCCCAAAAAGACTGGAGCAGTCAATTGCATCACATGTGATTGTTCAGCATTGCCACAGACAAAACAGGGAATAATTTGCCTGACCACTCTGTCTGCTGAGACAGCTTGTTTCTCCTATTGGGACACAAAAACCGTCTGAGTGTGCGGTAGATTCTGAGGACTGCACGCTACTTTGAAAGCTTTATCACCAGCGCCGCCACGGCACCCCATACCCAGCACTGGCTGCAACCTCTGCTCCCTTGTCTGTCCGGTTGAATGCATCAGTATGGTTGACGTGTCGCCAACTGACAAAATTGAAACCTGGCAGGATATTGTCAGCAGGGGCGATTACGTCATAACAGATGGTCTTGCTCCCGGTAAGGATTGAAACAAGAACAGGAAAAGGAATGTCTCATGGACTTAAAGCATTTACGGGTGAAGGGAAAACGGCTCCGGGAATCCCTGGAGGCAATGGCCCGCATCGGGGCAACACCGGGTGGAGGCGTCCAGCGCCTGGCTCTTTCTGATGAGGAAAGGAAACAGGCCTGCACCAGAAATTGTGCAGGCCTGCTAATAGGATTGGGCTACCAGGATTGTGCTTTATTGAGCTGCTTCTATAGCACTCAGCATTGAATCGAGCATCGCAGTCCCTTCACTTCCGAGTTTCTCATCGATAAGCTTACGCACGGCTGGCTGGGCTGCAGCTGCAAATTCTTTCAATTGCGCAGGAGGTACGACATTGACCTCCATTTTCTTGGAAAGTGCCGGCAAGCCATTTTCCGATGCCTCTATGACCCGTGAAACACCTCGTCCAGCCTCGGTCGCAACCTCAGAGGCCCAGTCAATAATAGCACGGTGTTCGGCCGACAGACCGTTATAAAAATCCTTGTTCATCGTCCAGATGTAAGGCGTTATGACATGGTTGGTAATGGACAGGTATTTCTGGACCTCATCAAATTTTGCGAAGGCAATGATCGGAATAGGGTTCATCTGACCATCAGCGACACCCGTTTGCAGTGCTGTATACACCTCGGCCCAGGGTAACGGTGTCGGTTTACCACCCAGAGAACTTACCATTGCCTGGTGTGTCGGCAGGGTCATCGTACGAATTCTGAGCCCTTCCATATCCGCAACACTGGTGATCGGACGCTTGGAGTTCGAGAAGGCAAAAAAACCGCCTGAATCGATCAGGCCCAGCACTTTCAAGCCAGTCTTTTCCTCAAGATCAGAAGAAAACTTTTTGCCGAATTCACTGCGTTGATCAATAACCCGATTGGCAACGGCAATATTGGGAAACGCAAAGGGAATATCGAATACGCCGACCAGAGGATAATGCTGGGCGATGCCACCGGCCGATGAAATCACTGACTCGACGATACCGTCACGAACCTGCTGGATTACTTCATTGTCTTTTCCGAGTTGTCCGTTGGGGAACAGTTTGACCTCGATCGCTCCACCACTCGCACTTTCCACGAGAGACTTGAATATCGTCGTCATCGCACCAGAGTGGCTTTCAAATGGTCCTTCCGGGTTAAGATGAGCAACGCGTATCGTTACATCAGCGGCAAAGGCATTAACCGACAGCATGCCGGCGGCGATAACTGCTAGTGCTAAACGACCAATTTTGTTGTGATATTTCATAATTAATAGTCCTCCACATGGTGGTTGTTATAAAAGATATTCCAGCGACCTCTACAACCCGAGAAGTCGAGGAATAGCCAACGTCATGTCTGCCCAATAGGCAACCATAAATAGAATAATGGTTTCTGCAAGTAAAAAAGGCCACAGGGATTTCGTAATGGCTTCTACTTTGGTTTTGGTTACTGACGCCAGTACAAACAGGCAGGCGCCAACGGGTGGCGTCATCAATGAAATATTCAGCGCCAGAATAATCATGATGCCGGCATGCACGGGGTCCATTCCTATCTTCATGGTCAACGGCGCCAGCACCGGTGCCAGGATGATAAGCGTGGCGTTAATATCCATGAAAAGACCAATGAAGAGCAATAGCCCGATAATCATCGCAATAATGACCTTGGGATTATCAGATAACGCCAGGAAACCTGCTGCTATCAGCTGAGGAATCTGGTTAAAGGTCATCCACCAGCCAATTATCGAAGCAGAGGCGATAATCAGGAAGATTACCCCGGTAATGCGGGTGGTACGAACCAGCATTTCATAGATATCCTTCATGGTGATTCCACGGTAAACAAGACCACCAACCACCAGTGCATAAAAAACCGCAATCGATGCCGCTTCAGTGGGGGTTGCAATCCCAAATAATATAGAACCCAGAATAAATATCGGTAATACCAGGGCGAGGAAACTCTTTTTGAAGGCGATAAAAATACTCATCAAGCTCGGTTTTTTATCTGCCTTGGGGAGATTCAGCCTCCTGCCCAACGCCGCGATTACAGCCATGCAGATAAAACAGATCAATAATCCGGGCACAATTCCCGCTGCAAACAACCCTGCAATCGAAACCCCCATGATAGACCCATAAATAACCATGAGCGTCGATGGTGGGATGGTCGGTCCAATGATAGAGCCTGCAGCTGTCACCGCACAAGCAAATGGTTTCGTGTACCCCTGTTTAACCATTGCCGGTACCAGCGTGTTGCCAAAAGCTGCAGCATCAGCAGTTGCTGCTCCGGTTATGCCGGCAAACATAACCGATGCGACCATGTTGGAATGTGCCATGCCGCCACGCAACCAGCCAACCAGTGAATCGGCAAATTCAACCAGGTGGGTCGTGATGCCGGAACGATTCATAATTTCACCGGCAAGAATGAAAAACGGCATAGCAAGAAAAGGAAACAGGTCCAGTCCGGCAAACATTCGATCCGGCGCCATTGCCAGAAAACGCCCCCCCCCCATATCGAAGATACCGACCATGCCGGCGACGCCAAGCACAAAACCAACCGGCATTCCGAGTATAAGTAATCCAAAGAAGATAATGGCTACGAGCCACATGTGATTAATCCTCCATCCGGTCTGCGCCGATAGCATCACCGACAGTAAAAAAATCATGAATTGCGACAAGGGCCAATTGTATGCAAGCCAGTGCGCCTGCAAGCGGAACACCCATGAACGGGTACGCCTTGGGAATCCCCTCAATCATGGTGTAACGACTGAATCCCCGCTCTACCATGCCAAGTCCGTAATAACAAATAATTGCAAAAAAACCCAGCGCGATCAGATCAAATAGGACCGCAAGCCATCTGCGCAGCGACGGCGGAAAGCGCTCAAACAGCACCAGAACACCAATATGCTCGCGATGACTGATGCCGCTTGAAACAGCTAACAGCGCCATCCAGATCATCAGGTAGCGTGCCAGTTCTTCAGTGAAAGTAGCCGGAAATGGCAGAACATAACGCGCAAGCACTCCGAGCCAGACATCCAGCACAAGCAACACCAGTAATGCGACGCAAACTCTTTCGACAAACCAGTTAAGACGCCTGCTGGCATTGATTGCTTTACTTGAAATTGTCTGCATGGAATGTCTTTATCTGCATGAGATGTTTTTATCCTCCCTCTAGTAAGAAAGGATTGGAATCAGAACATGATTATTGTGGTTTTGCAATGGTTAATAACCTGATTCAGTGAGGTATTAGTTGGTTTCGCTTTCTAAAAAATACGGCTGTGATTATCATTTAAAAGCCTGCTCAACTGCCCAGAGGGATTTGAAAACTTCGATAGAAAGATGATCGCCGCAATGATATATGGTTTATAGCTTGCTTCCCTGTATAGGAGGTCGCGATACCGATCAAAGACAGACGCCTCCACTTCACCCCGCTCACAGCTGACGCCGGTGATATCGGCAGGCAGACAGTGCATGTACAGTGCTTCTTTGTTACTGGTCAGTGCCATCAGTTCTTCAGTGCATTCCCAGTCCTTGTGACGTGCATTCTGTGACAGCAGCTCCTGCTCAAGCGAGGTAATTCCAGCCATGTCATTCCGGGAGTAAAGCTCTGTCCGCTCCTCCATTGCCTTGAACGGAGCCCAGCTCTTGGGATACACAATATCGGCATCTTCGAAGGCTTCATGCATTGAATCCGTTCTACGAAATGAGCCGCCACTCTTTTCAGCGTTTATCCTGGCAACTTCCTCAACTTCGGGCATCAGATCATACCCCTCCGGGTGGCTGAGAACAACGTTCATACCAAAGCGGGTCATCAAGCCGATAATTCCCTGGGGAACAGAAAGTGGTTTGCCATAGGAAGGTGAATAAGCCCACGACATGGCGATCTTCTTTCCTTTGAGTTTTTCAAGACCGCCAAATTCTTGAATCAGATGAAGTGCATCGGCCATGGACTGGGTCGGATGGTCAATGTCACACTGAAGGTTGACAAGTGTCGGTCGCTGTTCGAGAATGCCGGTCTCATAGCCCTGCTGGACGGACTCCGCCACCTCACGCATATAGCTGTTTCCCTTACCGATGTACATGTCATCACGAATGCCGATGACATCAGCCATAAAGGACACCATGTTGGCTGTTTCCCGTACCGTTTCACCATGGGCCAACTGCGATTTGCCCTCATCCAGATCCTGAACAGAGAGTCCCAGCAGGTTTGCTGCACTTGAGAAACTGAAGCGGGTCCGGGTGGAATTATCGCGAAACAGGGACACGGCAAGCCCGCTGTCAAATGACCTGCTTGAGATATTGGCTCTCCGCATGGCTCTCAGTATTTCCGCAGTCTGAAAAATCGCAGCGATCTGATCATCATCGTGATCCCAGGTAAGCAGAAAATCATTCTGGTAGATGCCGGCACTCGTGCAGGCAGCAAGATTTGTTATCAGTTTTTCGATCTGTAGGTTTTCCATCTTAAATCTTCCATCCTTTTAAAACGAATTTTAATGAGGTAGTCAGATACCTTTTTAATATGATTTCCGACATCGGTAAGCCATATTATTCCAATCAGTGAAAACACTCGCTGCCTAGATCAGTCCGACCTGGTCATTAAAGTCAGTAATCAGCTGATCGATCTCGTCAACCTGGTCAAACATTGAATACCAGTAGTTATCATGGTCGTACCACTGGTCGTTGAGCTCTTCAACCGCACGCCCCTGCTGCTCGATCCAGGTATAATACTTGAGATGGTGAATTGCCTTCTTCTCGTAATAGCTCAGCTCTTTGGTATGATCCATGCCGATCGAATTGATCAGCTCGAGGTCTCTCTGGGCCTGAGAAGCATCATACACTCCCCGCTCCAGTTCAAGTTCGCCCAGCCTCGACCCATAGAGCTGCATGGAATCTGTTGCGATAGAAACGACAATATCTTTTTCCGTCATTTCAGAGTATTTTGCAAACTTTATGGCAGCCACCATATTACCGATTCCAGAAATACCCAGCAGATCAAGTTGCTTGACCAGATCCCTGTCAACTCCGACATCTTCAAGTGCCTGCCCTCCGACTGCCTCATTAAACAGCCGCAGTAACCGCATCGGGACCTCATCATCCACCGCCACAACGAAATCGGTTTCCTTGCAGTCATGCACCCATGGTACATGTTTGTCCCCGATTCCTTCAATCCGGTGTGCTCCAAAGCCGTTGTTCAAAAGTGTCGGGCACTGCAGTGCCTCGGCAACAACCAGTTTTGACCGGGGAAATCTGCGTTTCAGGTAGTAGCCTGCACCGAGCGTTCCGCCGGAGCCTGAAGATGAGACATAACCGGCAAGCTGCCTGCCTCCAGAGAGATATGACTCCAGCAGCGTTTCAACAGCGTGACCGGTGACCGTATAGTGCCAGAGCGGATTCCCCATCTCGTCAAACTGGTTAAAAATTCTCAGGTCTTCACCGCTTTTCCTGAGTTCCCAGCACTTATCAAAAATTTCCTTGACGTTGGATTCACAGCCAGCGGTGGCGATAACTTCACCGGCAATGGATTGCAACCACTCAAACCGTTCCCGTGACATCTCTTCCGGTAGAATGGCAATAGCATTGCATGCCAGCAGGGCTGAGATATACGCCCCCCCCCTGCAGTAGTTTCCGGTGGATGGCCAGACAGCCTTGGTCCGGCGTGGATCAAACTGGCCGGTAACCAGTGCAGGGGCAAGGCAACCAAAGGTGGCCCCGACCTTATGGGCACCTGTTGGAAACCAGCGACCGGTAAGCATGATGATTGTTGCCCGACATCCGGTAAGCTCCGGAGGAAGAACGATATGGTTAACCCCGCCGAAGAGGCCTCCGGAATCTTTGGGCTCGTTGTTCCAACTGATACGATAAAGATTGGCAGAGTGCAGGTCCCAGAGTCCGATGTTTTTAAGCTGATCCTTGATCTTGCCGGGTACTGTTTCCGGGGCCTTCATCATCGCAAAGGTTGGCAGCGTAATCCCCTTTTCCCGGCAATAATCGATATTTTTCTGAAGTGCTTCCTGGTGAATGGTTAAATCTATCACGGGGTAATCCTTTCTATAAAATTTCATCTACGGTATCGATAAAATGCTCCGGCACATCGATACCAAGTGCTGCAGAAGCAGTATCTTTGAGACCGTTTCCGGTCGTCAGAACGACAACTCGTGAATCAGGATCAAGCTCCACCTTTGCCTTTTGAAACCCTGCAAACGCGGCTGCTCCGGCAGGTTCGGTAAACAGGCCTGCGGTGCTGGAGAGAAATGACTGAGCCTCGAGTATCTGCGAATCAGTAACCGTCATCATTTGTCCGTTAAAGGTTTTAAGCATGGAGAGGGCATGAACCCCATTGCGGGGAACATCTACGCAAATGGAATCGGCAACCGTTGAAGTGGGAAGATTCTCAAAAATACCTGTTTGAAATGCCCGTGTCAAAGCACTTGATGTCTGTGCCTGAACTCCAATAATTTTTGGAACTGTCGGGATATAACCCAATTGCATAAGATCCTTGAATCCCTTGTAAACGCCTGCGAGAATACAGCCGTCGCCGACCGAAACAAAGACAACATCCGGCGCCCTCCCCAGCTGCTGGAACAACTCCAGGGAAACGGTCTTCTTTCCCTCGATAGTCAACGGGTTGTAGGCTGTATTCCGATTGATACCGCCTCTCTCACGAGAAAAGGCTAAAGAGAGATCGTAGGCCTTGTCATAGTTCCCGTTCACCCGAAATACGCGGGCACCGTACTGCAGAGCCTGGACAAGCTTGGCAGAAGGAGCTGACTTTGGCAGGAACAGGGTAATCCGTTGTCCCGCGGCAGCGCCAACTCCAGCCATGGAGGAGCCGGCATTGCCGGTCGAAGCCAGAGTAATATCCTCGATATTGAATTTTCTCGCAGCCGCAGAAACAAGGTATGAGGCCCTGTCTTTGAAAGATGATGTCGGGTTTGAACCGTCATCTTTGATATATAAATTCTTAAAGCCGCTCTGCGTACGAATAATACGCGGTTCCCACAGGGGAGTATTTCCTACCGGGATCGGTGGAAAATATTCAGGTTCAACGGGCAGCAGGTCAGAAGTGATAAACGGCTCCGGGCCGGTACCATTGAGCTCTACCTCAAGAACCCCGTGGAGCGGCTGATCCGCCTGCTGATCCACAGAGCACCGGGGACAGACCGTATATTCGGGTTTAATGTCATAGGTGGCACTGCAGATGGTGCAGCGGTAGTTAAAAGTGATCAAGGTTCTTTCTCCAATCTGCTGCCTCTTCTACCTTTTGAGCAGGTTGTTATACGACATATTTCTCAACATAGAGCGACGGAATCACTGCATACATGGCGCACGCTTTTACGAGTTCATCCTTCCAGGTCAACTCGTTGGGAGCGTGAGCCTGGTCTTCGTGGCCGGGACCAAAGCCGATACAGGGGATATTGTATCGACCCATGATGGAGACTCCATTGGTGGAGAACGTCCATTTATCAACAACCGGTTTTTCATTAAAAAGTGAAGAGAAAGAATCCACCAGTGTCCTGCAGGCCGGATGCTCCTCATCCAGAACCCAGGCGGGGAAATAACAGTCAGTCGGGTAGACCAGTCCGGTATATGAGGGACGGTCATAATGATACATCGATACCGCTGCCCCCGCCTTTTTCACAGAAGGGAGCTGACGGATTTCCTCGAGCGCCTGCTCCCAGGTCTCCCCCCAGGTCAGTCGCCGATCAACGGAAACCGAACAGCCATCAGCAACAGCACAACGTGAAGGCGAAGTATAAAACACCTCAGAAACCGTCAATGAGCCTTTGCCGAGGAAGGCATCATCCTTGAGCCGGTGATGCAATTCCTGGAGTTCCATCAGAATGGGAGCCATCTTGAAAATAGCATTGTCGCCGCGCTCCGGTGCTGAGCCATGGGCACTGATGCCGTCCACCGAGACCCGTATTTCCATCCGGCCCCGCTGCCCCCGATAGACGCCCAGCGACGTCGGCTCTGTTGAAACCACAAACTCCGGACGGATTTTACTCTCCTCGATAATATATTGCCAGCAGAGACCGTCACAGTCCTCTTCCTGCACGGTACCCGTTACAAGGAGCGTGTAGTCGCCATCAAGACCGAGATCCTTGATGATTTTACCGGCATAAACCATGGCTGCCATCCCGCCTTCCTGGTCACTGGCACCGCGACCGCAGATCACCTCGTCGTTCTCATATCCTGTATAAGGATCATGGTCCCAGTTTTCCAGATTTCCGACACCAACCGTGTCTATGTGGGCATCCATGGCAATGAGGTGTTTTCCTGAGCCGATATAGCCCAGCACATTGCCCATCGGGTCAATTTCAACCCGATCAAAACCGACTGCCTCCATCTCCTGCCTGATCCGCTCGATGACCTGCTCCTCTTGGCAACTTTCACTGGGGATGCTGATCATATCGCGCAGAAAGGCTGAAATCTGTGGGCGATATTCTTCTGACTTCTCCACTACTTTTGCAAAATCGATACTCATCAAAGTACTCCATCAACTGCTTGTTATCGTGTTATTCTGGAATGCCAGCTGCTGCAGCCGCTTCAAGCTGTTCTGCCAGTTCTGCCGGATCATGGTCTGGACTTCAGCCAGTTCACCCGCCCTGAATGCCACCACTATCGCAGAATGCTCGTCAAGCGAGGATTTACCAGCCGCATCCTTTTCAAAATATGTTACCTCAACCCTCCGATAGGCAATCTTCAAATCACGCAGAATGGATATCAGGTGCGGGTTACCCGTTTTCTTGATAAAGACGTCATGAAACTGGATATCGGCACGTGAAGCCTTTACCGGATCCTCCCTGCTCAAGGCCTTTTCCAGTTTTAAATTGGCCTTTTCCATCAGTATAAAATCGTCTTTTGTCAGGACATCAATTGCCTGGGCGGCAGCCAGCCCTTCAAGTGTCCAGATAATCGGGTAAATTTTTTCAGGCTCATCTATCGATACTTCCGATACCCGTGTCCAGCGATTCGCCGATGACTCAACCAACCCTTTATCCTCCAGCCGCCGCAGCGCTTCGCGCACCGGTGTTCTGCTCACTCCCATGCTCTCGGCAAGCTCCTTGTCAAGAAGCTTTTCCCCAGGACGCAGTTCACCGTCCATGAGCCAGGTCAACAGGGTTTTATAGACCTCTTCCCGCATGAAGGAGCGATTAAACGGCTTTGTCTTATACGGTACGGGCATAAATTCATTCTCTGGTGATTCTTTTTTATATCAACGCTATCCTGGCCGGGCAGAGGCAGTGTGTCGGCACGATCACCACTATCACCGCTAACATATTGGATGTAATATATCACTATTAATTTAATGTCAATGCTGATTAGAGTTTGTATCTGAAAATCAAAACAGTCCCTTGACATGTACATCTATTGAATGTACATTTTGACCATGAAATATGAATGGAACCCAGAAAAAAACGAATGGTTGAAAAGGAACCGTAACATTTCGTTTGAACAAATAATTTTTCACCTAGGGCAAGGCGATATTTGGGGAACATCTGATCATCCTAGTCAAGAAAAATATCCTGGGCAAAAGTTATATTTCGTTATTGTCGACAACTACATCTACATCGTTCCCCACATCGTTGAAGAAAAATATATTTTTCTCAAAACAATAATTTCTAGCAAAAAAGCGACTAAAGATTATTTGAAAGAAAAGGAAGAACGGTCATGAATTACCAAAAAGAAGAAAAAGAGATATTAGAAGCTTACGATAATGGCAAAATTAAATTATCTCGACCTTCTAATAAAGAAATTAAAGCTATAAAGGCTTCCGCAGAAAGTACTTTCAAGAAAGATAAACGTGTCACAATCCGTTTGTACGATCATGATTATAAAGGCATCCAGAAAAAAGCACTTCAAATGGGTGTGCCCTATCAAACGCTTATCTCTGGTATTATTCACCGCTATATT
The DNA here is from genome assembly GCA_963675545.2 of Desulfocapsaceae bacterium. GTDB lineage: Bacteria > Desulfobacterota > Desulfobulbia > Desulfobulbales > Desulfocapsaceae > MADRE3. The sequence goes on along the minus strand of CAXXRX010000002.1, from coordinate 2,028,251 downwards.
GAAGGTGATTTAGTATCCAAAAGTAGCTAACGAATAAGGATAGATTGTGAGATTCAGTTGCAGAATTTAAAGTAAACCCATCCCTCACACCAAGATTTCAAGAAGAAAGCTTTGAAGACTCCTGAGGTCCAAAAAATAATACGAGCGCCTAAAACCCATTTATGAATAGCTCAAAAGCGATCTGAAAAGACATCTGTTTCAGATATCTTTCGAGGACATCAGCAAAGAGAAGCTTTTCCGCTGCTCGAGTATTCTGGTAACGACCCGCTCGAACTTTTGTTTCGATTTCAGCGGCACAAGAGGCAATAAGAAATCGATCTCATGTCCGGTATTTGGACATTCCTGAAATATTTAGAAACCTGCAGAGTGCGCACTTATAGCGCACTTATACGAAAAAAGCACCTACAGCCAAAACTGTAAGTGCTTGAAATTAATGGTCGGGGCGGTAGGATTCGAACCTACGACCTCCTGCTCCCAAGTCATGTTCGGTAATAGTTTTACCAAATATAACGTAGTATCATTTTCCTTCACAATAAAACTTTATATTATTGATTATTAATTGTATTTTTTGCATTATAGTGCTATTTATCTGTCACAGACAACCACATTGCATCATGTCATTTCATCGATTAAAAGTTTGCAAAAAGTTTGCAATTTTCTTGCACAAGCAGAAGGAATGGAATAATGCCCAAAATCAATTTTGCCCCAATAACAATAAAAAACCTGAAATCAAGCACACGTTCTATAGAGTACTTCGAGGATGGCCGTAGCCATGGCACTGGGTCTTTTGGTTTACGAATCAGTCCCAAAAACAAACGAACATGGTTCGTCATGTACAAGACTGACGAAGGGAAGGTGAGAAGGTTTTCCCTTGGTAACTATCCCGGCATGTCCCTTAAGGATGCAAGGAAGGCAGCGAACGACACCATGACAAAAGTCCATGAAGGTATCGACCCTATGGGTGTAATAAAGGCCAGGCAAACAGCCCCAAGAATGAATGATCTTTGGAGTGCATACCAGGAATCGCTGTCCCGCAAGCCCAAAAAGGCCGATTCCACAACATATGAAGAACACCGGCGATGGAACACCATCATCTCCCCGGCAACTGGCCATATGAGAGTCGAAGATATTACCCCAGGAGACATTTCAGCCCTATTAGATAGGGTGGCAGATAAGGCTCCTGTCTCGGCCAACAGGCTTCATACCCTACTGTTGGTGATGTTCAAAGTGGCACTTGCCAAGAGTTGGATAAAAATTCACCCCATGCAGTGGCTGGATAGACCGGGCGGCGCTGAACCACCTCGCAAGAGAGTGTTATCTGATGATGAAATACGCACCCTGTGGCCCTGTTTTGACAAAGTAAAGCCCAACCCTAGGGACGCATTAAAGTTGGGTCTCCTGACTGCACAAAGGCCAGGAGAAATTCTTTCCATGAAATGGAAGGATATCGATATTGATAAAGCTATATGGTCGCAGGAGAATACTAAAAACGGTTCCACCAACCTTGTCCCCCTGTCACCCCAGGTTGTGGTAATTCTTGTTGCCCGGAAACCAGAAGCTGAAAGCAGAACCGGCTGGGTATTTCCCTCAACATACAATAGAAACAGAGGTGCAACGACAGGCAGAGCAAAATCAACAAAAGATGCCCGCCGAAAACTCAAGGAACTTAGTGGTATCGAAGATTGGACCGCACATGACCTACGTCGAACAGCCAGGACAATCATGAGCCGGTTGAATATAAAGCAACACATCCGAGAGAGAGTACTGAATCATTCCCAGGGCGGCGTTGTTGGAGTTTACGACCAATATGATTACCTCCGAGAAAAAACTGACGCACTGGAAAAACTCGCTAGGGAAATCGACCGCATCCTAGGAGTCGAGGCAAAGACCAAAATCATTGAGCTAAAAACAGCATTTTGAATTTGCCCAAGGAGGACGAAATTCAAAATGCCAAAAAGCTATCATTATTATTCGACCAACCCTCCCTTACAATATGGTACTGATAATGCCATATCGAATGTGATAACTTATGAGATCTACTCATTGCTCCCTCCTTACTTTTCGATGTTGGGTCAACAGCTCGATATGATCTACCCCGCCACAAGTGGACGGGTTATCAAAATTGTTTTACGCCCCTAGGGGCGCGGTATTAAACCCAAGCTAGGCTATAAAGATAGCAGTAAGCGGCCTTCGAGATCATGCTCATACAGAACCGACTTAGTCAGCCCCTATTACCACATCCTAGGGGGGCGACTTTAAACCAAAATTTTTGAAAATCGTATGGAACAAATCAAAACCACAACAATAAACATATATTAATACCGCATAAGATGGCTATGGAAACAAAACTTCCAAATTTTGATGCTCTTGAGAAGAATCTCGTTTACATACTCTCTAACCCCCGTTCCAATTTCGACCCTGTTGAAATTTGCCGGCCTTGTCTTGATTTTATTGGCCGTCTGTTCCAGTTCCTAATGGAAACAGGTCAACCTGGCATTGAGATGACTAATATTGCTCCAGATGAGCTGATAAAGAAATGTATTGAACGTGTTGCCGTGGGATGGTCAGCCGAGGTAACACTGTTGCTAGGAAGTTACAGTTTATATAGTTATGTTTTACGAGATGCTCTTACGATAAGCAATAAGTCGAAAAGAAATCTTATTCAAATACCAGTTTGGGAAGAAAATACCTCCCTCTCAAATGACCTTAACCGCTCTTTAGATGCTGAGTGGCTCTTCGCATGGACACTAATAAATAATGTTCATAGTAATGAGGGCACAGATTTAAACGGTTGCCTTCACACGATACTTGATTTGGTCAAAGGTGACGAAGGTATCATCACAAAATTCTTCAAATGTAACATCGAACTCAGAAGTCTGTCCCAAGATAATCATGCAACAGTTGCCGTATCTTTTCCAAAGGCAAACTTTGTAGACAAGATAGAGCATATCTCCACCTCTATCTTTTACCTGGAGCATTTCCTCATTGGCATTTTTGAAATTCTTAAAGACCTTTGGCTAAGGGCAAGGAAATCTGACCAACTAAGTCCTGAAGATATTGACCAGACTTTGCGAACGTTTTTCAAAATGCAAAACAAGTTGTTTCAGGAAGAATATCTAAGTGATTCAAAACTGAACACAACGGATATGCGGGCCACCTTTATCCAATCATGGGAAAAAAACAAATCAGACATGCTTGAAGACAGAAAACGAATAGACCAGGGGTTTAAAAACAGTGAGGGATATGGCCCAGGACACCGAACAGAAACAGGCCGTTCCGAAATTCCGATCGATATACAACAGAGAATTAAGACGTTGCATATCGATCTCGACATTATCTACTGTGAAATATTGAATGCCCGTAAAGGAAAATTTAACACTGCAATGGGTGAAGATCTAGATATGTTAAAAAAAATGGCCAAAGAACAAGATTTCAAATACCTCACAATACAGCATGTCGATTTTCCTTTTAGTAATTGGATGTCAGAAAAACAGCGAGGCAAGAAGAAAATCCTTCGAAGAATCGTGTATAATTATTTCGGACAAAAATACACTTTAGATTCCATTGAAAAGTTAATAATTTTGCCAGATCTACCGTAACAACTCGTCAACTCCAGCAAGCCTCCCCACCCCACAAAATATCTGCCTGATATTCTGTAATTTTTTCACACAGCTCAAATATTCAACAATTAAACTGTCAGTTTTCATTTTTGATCCATTGTTATGTGCGAGGAACATTTACTGGCCAGTAAATCAACCTCAGATACATAGGAGAAGTAAGATGAAAGACATTTTCGATATGATGGCCGAGAAATGGCCTTCAGAAATTGTAGGTCGCGGAAAAATCGAAGAGTTTACTGGCGGCCTTGTCACTTCTGGAACCATGGCGAACATTGACTGCGATCCAGAGATAGATGGTCCTCCTAGGATCAGATACGGGCGCAAGATAGCATATCCTGTCATCCCCCTTGTGAACTGGATGCGGAAACGCAGTGAAATCTTAAAAATGGAGGGCCCGAACCATGAGTAGCAAGAAAGAGAGTAGGAAAACTGACATCAAGTCCATCCTTGCTTCAGTAGTAATCAAGCCAGGAGATATTCCAAAACTTAAATTCGATCTGAAAAGATCAGTTATCAAAGCTTCGACAACGATTCCTAAGAACACCTTCTTTCGGGCCCACCCTACACATGAGCACCTGTTCATGATGGTACCATCGGGCCGTGAGATGGATAGTCGGATGTACATCATCGGACCAGGACTGACAATGGCGGCTCATCTTTCAGACAGCATTGTTGCAGTGTCCTGTCATTTGATCGTATTTCCTGATGGTGAATTAAGAATCCTCGAACGGAAGACTGCACATCCGGGAGAGCCTTTGAGCGAATATCAGCAGTCATCGCTTAATGTGGTGGAAGCTGCTCTCAATCGCTGGGTCATGCGGCAGTGGAATAAGCGGTCAGGTGTGTATGATTATGTTGAAGCAGATCAGAGTTTCGCTCCAGACCCAGAGTGGCCTGAGGAGGATTTCATGACTCTGTTGGAAAAAGCCTATGAAGGCCGGATCATCGATTCTGAAGATCACCCGATTTATCTCGAATTGGCTGGTAAGAAAGTCAATAACGACACAGATTAATTATTAATAGCAATCGGAACGACCCTGTGTTTTTAGGGGAGTTCCGATTGATGGAGAAATTATGACTTTCTATGAATTATTATCTGATTACTACGACGATGTTTGGGTTGTAGACACCGAATATCGGAGTCCTGATGGTGAACCTAAGGAACTTCGATGTTTATGCGCTGTGAACATATTTACCGGTAAAGAAATCCGTAAATGGTACTCCCCTGAACAGAAATGTCCGATCCTTTTGACACCCAAAACACTATTAGTTGTCTATAGTGCTGGAGCCGAATCAGGTTATTTTTTTGGGGCCGGTTGGGAAAACAGACAAATTGATGTTCTTGACATACGGATGTTACACCTCTGGATACTGAATGGGGCAACCAAGTATGACAAAATGATGGACGACGTCGCTCGTGACACGGGCGAAAAGAAGCGTACGAAGAATCTGCAGATGGCAGCCAGAATGGCAGGCCAGCCATTGATAGAAGAAAAGAATGAAATGCGATCCCTCGTCATGGGTGACCTGCGCTCTGAAGAATTTTCTGATCACGATCGGGATCAAATTCTCAGCTACTGCATGAACGACGTCAAGACGACGGCAAGCACCGGCCAGGCGCTCTGGGAAATTGGAAAAATGGAGCGTGATTCACTATTTGGCACCCCCCTAGATGATACTAGTTTCCTGTTGATGTTGATCATCTGGAGCAAATATGCGTGGATCATGGGTATTGCTGAGGAACGAGGAATATCCGCCGATTTTGAATTGCTCGAAGTTATCAAACAACGCGCTCCTGAAATTACCAGGGCCTTACTGGCATCAATCACCCAGGAAATACCAGGGTACGATCGCGCCCCCTATCTAGCACTATATAAGTATCTTGCTAAGCACAACATCGCCTGGTTGAGAACCCAGAAAGGAAACCTTGACACCAGGGTTGAAACTTTTCGAGATATGCAGGGTCATGGTGAAATCTTTACAGCATTATTCCAATATGCAAAATGGAAGACGACTGTTCAACAGCTTTTAAAAATTGCTGAACCATCGGATGAACGACTGCGGCCTAAAAATTTACCGAGAAGTCAAGCGACTGGACGGACAACGACCTTCAAGCCAAGTCCATTTGGCTGGGCAAAATGGTGTCGATCTCTGATGATGGCTGACCCAGGAAGGTTATTGTGTTACGCCGACTATTCTCAACAGGAGTTTTTGTTGCAGGGGGTGCTCTCTGGAGATGAAAACATGTTGACGGATTATTTTAAAGGTGATGTTTATGTCGCATTCGCTCGAAGATCTGGACTAATGCCGCCTGAGGGTACCAAACAATCTCACCCCAAAGCTCGTGCAATCGCAAAAGGCTTGATCCTGGGACTTGCTTACGGTATGGGGGAACAGTCTCTGGCTACACGACTTGGCTGCTCAGCTTCTTCTGCTCGAAAGTACATAGCCCTTCATAAAAAAAGTTACGCTGCTTATTGGAAATTTGTCCAGTCAACCCAGGCAACTGCGAGTCTATCCTGCAGCAGCGTATCTCAGTTAGGCTGGGTAAGAAGATATTACAACGAGTATAATCCGAGATCGGCCCAGAACTTTCCTATCCAAGCGGCTGGGGCAGATTGTTTAATTCTGGCGACGAACGCCTTATACGAGGCAGGGTATGATATTTATGCGACAATACATGACGCGGTGCTTGTTTCTCTGGATGATTCAAATCAGGTGGAGGATGTAAAGCGTATCATGACTGAATCTATCTTGTTAATTACAGATGGACATAGGGTTCGCGTTGATGCTGAATTGTTCGATAAACACTACCTTGACCAGGATGGTCTTGCAAAGTTGCAGGAAGTCCTCAATCAATTAAATTGTCAGCATCTGGTACCGGAGGCCTGGGATGAGTAACGATGTCTTCCCTGACCGAACGTATCCAAGTCGAGGTGGTTCTGTCGGTGATTGGTTTGCGATAATCCGGGCAGAGATGGCAGGAGTGCTTTTCAGCCATGGTATTGACCGGGCAATGTGCATGTTAATTAGCAGGGGAAAATCACTGCAGTGGTTCAAGCTGAATAGGCAAGATCTGAAAAATTGGTGCGTTACTCGCAACAACCTCAATGATGCAGTCCGCAAAATGGAAAAACAGGGACTCATCGATGTTAAAAGAAACGGCTCGCACAAGCGTCAATTCAAAATATCTTCAATAATGTACGCCAGAGCGATTTAACCAAGAGTGTTGTGCCAGGCAGCAGCAACCTGTTGGGTGGTGCAACACCTGTCTTCTATTATTCTTTTCTATTAAGATCACTATAAGATAAGAGTCTGCTTTAATAAGATAGCAAAAGCTTCATACATTAGAGATCATTGGGGTAGCTGCTGTTAATAACCATTACACCATCATGTTTTTTCTTAACAAATAAACATGATGGTGTAATATATAATGTATGGGAAGACTTAAATATACTATCAAACAAGATGATTTGATTGCTGCTCACCGATATGTTCAGAACAAATTGTCAACCGTTAAGGGTTGGCCAGTAGCTGACAAGGAGGAGGCACTCGAAGATTTCTTTAAATCTCCCAAGTCAGCCAAAGCTCTCAATAGCTGGTGTGAACAATGGTTAAACGGGAGCCAATGGAAGAAGTTGAAAAATAGTATTTTGGCAGCACGAAAAAGAAAACGTGATAGTAATGGCCAATCACCAAAGCACATTGTACTCAGCTACCATGCCTGGAAAATACTATCAGCCCTTGCTCAAAATAAACAGTTGACTATGTCAGAATTTCTAATTCGGCAACATGAAGATGATTGGGAACGGTTACTCGTTGAAATGTCCTCTGGTACTGTTCCACAAAAATCCAAGATGAGTCGTGAATAATGCGGAAATCGGTTTCAAATAGATTGGAAAAACTTGAACAGATTGCACGCGAAAAATTGCGTAGCCGAATAAATGGTTACCCTGATCCTGTCGATAAAAACCTAATCTGGTCATCTAAAGAATTATACGATGATTATGAGGCATGCTTATTCAGGTCATTTGATCTGCTTACAAAGGAAGATAAAGCGGGGTCTAAAGAAGCTGCTGAGAGAGCAGTGCAGATTCGTGAGACGGCTATTCGTATTAGTTCAATATTATGACGATAATCAGCTTAAGATAGATTTATATACATGCTTACTAATGAAGAAAAATTATGGAAGACTCTGCTAAAACAGTGACAAAACAGAAATCGAAGGACCCCAGGTTCAAGCCTGGTCAATCGGGAAATCCTGCTGGCCGACCAAAGGGTAGTCGGCACAAGGCCAGTATAATTGCCGAGCAATTAATTGATGGCCAATGCGAAGAGTTAGTTCAGCGGTGTATCTCCTTGGCGTTGAGTGGTGACACAGCAATGCTCAAGCTCTGCCTGGATCGGTTGTTGCCCACCAAGAAGTCCTCACCAATCAAATTAAAAGTACCCCCGATTAAAAATCTGACAGATTTACCAAAGGTCACTGAGGTTCTCGGCAAGGCAGTCTTTGCCGGCGAAATCGATCCAGATAGTGCTGAGCGAATCTCCAGAATAGTAGAGCGCCATATCAAAGCAATTGAAATAGCTGACATAGAAGAGCGTCTCTCCAAATTGGAAGAAGCAAACAGGTAATCTTTAAGTGTACAATTCCTGACTCGATCTGACACCAATACACATAATCTGCAACCCGAAAAATTAAAGAAAGGCATCTTCTGTCAAGGGAAAAGACAAAACGATTTACCTTAGATTTGCAAGGTTAAAAGCCCATAATTCTAAAAAATCAACCCTCACAGGAAGCACCTCAAGTTGGAGCAAGTGACAAGATTCGTTACCTTCGATTTGGCAATATTAAGCTCAATGCTCGGCCACTGCAAATACACTAACAGGAAGCTTAAACTACTGAAACAAATGTAAATTAAAGGTTCTGCCCGGCAATCTCCATATCATTTTCAGTTGTAATCGTCTCCAGAGTAGAAATCATTATTTGATTGTCTCTTAAACACCGAAAAAGGGCCTCTATCTCATTGCTATCTGAATGGTTGGGGCTCAGGGAAGCTCCATGTTCCATTGAGTATTTCCTTTCTCGGTTGGTAGAGGCGAACCGCATAGTTCCACCCGTCCATGACATAAAGAAAATTCTCTCTACCCTCTTCGTGTTCACCGAAATTGATGGTAATTGAACCGTCTTTATTGGGCTTGGCCGTCAAGTTGTTGATACTATATGAATCAAACTTGTTCTTCTCGAAATAACCTTCTTTGTTATATATGCTGATCGACCAGAAACCATCAACGGGGACATCTTTGACGGTCAACTGGAATTCGCCGGCATCACGAGGCTCATTCATGGTCAGATAATAGGCCTCGTAGACAGGCAGACCGCCCCAGCCAAAAGCTGCTCCCAACATGTGGCGCGTTTCGGTAACTTCTTCCTTTTTACCAAACATATTTTTGGTGTCCGGAACACCTTTGCTGAGTTCCAGTAATGCTTTATAGGTGGTCTCGTAGCTCGCCTTGTCATATTCCGGATGGCTATAGGGCGTTGCCGACCCGGCTTCTATCTTCATCTGATCCTGCAGGTTGTTAGCCACCTTGATGTCTTGAGGGTCACCAGGGTTTGCCAGAGTTCGTCCTACAAGAATGACATACGGTGTATCAAACTCCTCCATCGTCAATGTATATTCACCACCCTTGTGATATACGTTGTTTATGTATTCATCCTCGTTGACCACCATAACTGACATGTAGCGTCTGCCCGGATCGGGGAGCGTAAGAGTTGCGCCCTTGCTGATATCGACGACTGCGAAGCTGTAAATGGTATCTCGGTTCATGCGGATGACATTCTGTTTATCGAGTGGAGTCGGCTGGCGGTTATGGTGCCACTTGTTCACTCCTCCGGTCATTTTCAGAAATCGGTCAATTTGAGCAGCGGTTTCAGCGCGAACGTAGTTGTCCACGTTCACTGTAATGTGCTCGTCATGAAGATATTTCATAGGGTTGTCAACAGCGGTGACGGCCGGACACAGATTCGCAGTTGTAATCAGCCCGACTGCCACCATTCCGGCCAACGCGCATATGGTATGTTTCTTGATTTTCATTTTAATTCTCCTCTGGTTCAGTGCTGGCAGGAGGGGGACAAGCCGCCCTCCTGCAACATTTTCTATTCCTAAGACGTACGAATCGCCCTACCCGGATAAACCCCCTTCAAAACTTCTGAATTTTTCACCACCACCGTGCCGTTTACGACCACGTAGGGAATGCCCGTTGATGGCAGCCCACCGTCCTTCATGGTTGAGTTGTCTATGACAGTTTCGGGGTCGAAGATAGTCAGGTCCGCATCGCATCCTTCCCGGACGCGTCCCTTTTGGGACATTTGTGTTACACCGTTTTCTTCAAGGAATTTAGCGATCATGTAGGTCATCTTCGAAACCGCGAGGGGCAGCGGGATATCGATCTTCTTTTCCCTCACCAGGCGAAGCATGCGGGCATGCGCCCCGGCTCCGCGAGGGTGACCGTTGACCGCATCGTACGGGGTGTCCCAATCCGTTGCGGTGGCGCCGCTATCGCGCACGGTGTAGGGAAAAGCATCGCTGCCGAGCACCGTATTGGGATGTGCAAGGGCCTGGTAAACGGTTTCCTCCGTGGCGTTGTAGAACATGATCGATGTGCTGGGAGCCGTCTTTACCAGCTCTTCGTAGCGTTCCTTGGTCAACGGTGTGACCGTGGCGGTTTCGATGATGTCTTTATAATCACGTCCCATGTTTTTCTGGTAGTTGTCCGGATGGAGATAATCAGCGGCCACGATCGAGCCCCCAAAGTTGTATGGATAGACCTCTGCCAGGACCTGGATCCCCTTGTCCCGGGCATTGTCGATAAGCTCGAGCGCAGCCGGCGTGTCGGCCAGGGACTGGGCGGTCATGTGCTGGATGACCAGTCCGCCGCCATACACTTCCTGGGGCGCCATCATTTCAAGAAATCCGAGAAGACCGCTTGCCGGCGGCATCTGGCTGGAGTATCTCCCGTGCAGATACACCGCCTGTCCATACTTGCCGGCCAGTTTCTGGCAAACCAGGGATTCTGCCTGCGTGCATCCATCCACCATGTAGCCGGGGCAGTGACCAATCCCGACAGAGCCTTGTTGAAGACCCTTTTCTAAAAGACCCTCGATCTGTTCGATCTCTTCCGGGGTCGGCACCTGCGTCGACCATTTCATCGTAAAGCCGGTCTCAACCGGAGCACCGATGAGGTCGTAGACCCAGTCACCCGCGTATTTCGTTTTGATCTTCGGGTTGAAGACGTGTTCGCGAGCCCCAATGCTTCCCACTGAAGCCCCATAGTTTGTCTGGCTCTTCCCCTCAAGCCCGGCGTACCACGCATCTACCGGGTACACCCCGGCCTCGAGTTCCATGGGCGTGGTTACCCCGTCACGAAGGGCCAGTTTCTGTCCGAAAGGCACATCTGTATTGTGGTGATGCATGTCGATAAAGCCAGGCGCAACCACGTGACCGGTCGCGTCGATGGTCTCATTGCCCTGGATTGCCTGCTCGGTAACAGCAACAATCGTACCGCCTCTGACCCCCACATTTCGCACGGCGTCAAGCCCGGATTCCGGGTCTATCACCCGGCCTCCGGTAATTGCTAGATCATACAGATTTGTTTTTTCACTCATTGTAATCCTCCCTTTCCATCTTTGTTTTAAGGTCCAATTATTACTGGCCCGTCATTCCGCCTTAACTTTCATGGTCAGCCAATCCGGAACATGCAATTGCCAGTGGATTGCAGCTGCACGGATAGCAAAAATGGTGATGCAGCAGCCAGCCGCGCAGCCAAAGCGATAGTGCGGCAGAAAATAGAGCAGCACAACATAGAGCGTGGATCCGAAGAGCACCGGAATTGCATAGAGCTCCCGTGACAGCAGAAGGGTTGGACGGCCTGCCAGCACATCCCGGATCAGACCGCCGCCGATGGCTGTAACAACGCCCAGGATAATCGGGCCGAGCGGCAGCCCGAACGTGTGATCCCAGACTTTATCCACGGCCTGTATAGCAAACAGCGCAGCGCCAAAGCCATCGATGTAGAGCATCAGGCTGTAAATCTCTTTTCGGGTAAACAGGGAATGCGCACTGAAGGCAGCCATGCTCGAGGCCAGGGCAACCCAGATGTAGTTGAGGTCAGCCCCCCAGAACACTGGCACATCGAGAATCAGGTCCCTTACGGTTCCGCCGCCTATAGCAGTTATTATGCCAAGCACAGCCGCGCCGAAGAGGTCGATACCCTTTGGCGCAAGGGCGAGCACCGCCGTGACGGCAAAGGCGACGGTACCGGCCATGCCTATCCAGTATGTCATCGTCTCCATAGTTTAGTTCCTCTGTGCCGGTATTATGATCAGAACTGAAGCCTTCATGTTCACTACCCCTTGTTTATTTCGAGAAAGCGGGTCAGGCGGAGAATGGGCGACAGCGACGCGTCTCCGGTGCCGATGCAGTGATCAAAGGATTGCTGCAGCGCATCTCTGTCCAGTCCATTGAGCGAGGCGATCATGACAATCTCAGTCCGCGGCGGCTGCCTGCCCCAGGGTTCCGTGTCCCCGATGTTATAGCGTCGCCCCACCATCTGCAGGACAACCCGGTGCGTTGGCAATTCTTCGAGATAAGCGATACCCTTGAGGCGGTAAATGGTCTCGGGAAGCGTTTCGATCGCCGAACGCAGCCGGGGCAGCGACAGGGGCTTGTCACTGGTCCAGTGGTAGGTGGAAAACGGGAAGTCGTGCAGATGTATGGTCTGATTGGCTGAGGAGTCTTGGCGTAGAACGCTGCTCGCAGTGTGGAGCCCGCTTCCCATAATCAGGCCGAGTGAGACTTTCCCGTGCTCAGCTTCGAGCATCCGTGCTCCGGGAGCGATTTCATGCACCAGAGACCAGGTTGTTGCCAAATCCCCGGTATCGACCAGGTCCACCTTGTTCAACACGACCATGTCGGCCTCCCTGACCTGCAGACGTGCCAGCGGGGCCATGCGCCCCTGGAGAAGTCTTGGAAACTGCTCTGCATCGACAATCGTCAGGATGGTGTCAAGCGCCAAAGTTTCCTCGATCTCCGACACCATGAAAGTATGAGCCACCTGCATCGGCTCGGACACGCCGCTGGTCTCGACGATCAACAGCTCCGGCGGATTGTCGCGCTGCACCAGTGCCATGCAGGCCGGAATCAAGTCATTGCGGATGGAGCAGCACACGCATCCATTGGCGAGGCTGACGGTGTCGCCTTCAACGCCAACCACCAGTTTGGCATCAATGCTGATGGCGCCGAAATCGTTGATCAGCACACCGGCCCGGATCCCGTGATGCTCGCTGAGGATGTAGTTCAGCAGCGTAGTCTTGCCGGCACCTAAAAAACCACCAATGATGATAACGGGAAGTGGCTTATAGTCTCTCATCTGGCTAGCTCCATTCCGGAAAAGAAATTGCAGACCTGGACCTGAACCATTGCACCTTTGAGTGCCATGCCCTGGGTGGATTGAAAAAAGATCGACCGTTCCTTAACCGGCTCTGTATCCGCTTAGAAATAAAACTTTACTCCTGCCATAGGGCCGCTGAAATTGAGATCATCAAAGACATCATTGTCATCAAAATCCCAGTCCAGATAACGGTAGGAAAGGACCACATCACAGTATTTAAAGCGGTAGCCAAGCCCTGCATGAACGTGCCAGGTAAATTCACTGTCACCGGTTCCCACATCGATTCTTAGGGGGATGTACCAGTTCTGTGCAAAATTTATGTCTCCACTCAGTCCAATAATCGCATCCCAGATGCCGCCGGACGTTGAACCATCCCTGTTGAATGATGTCGCACCAGGATCTGCATTGCGCAGCGTGACGTCTGAATCAAGTCCCAGATACCGGGCACCGGCGATGACATCGACATGAAACGTTTCATTGCTGGCAATCTGGTAACCGGCAACAGGAGTGGCGACCCAGCCCTGCAATTCAACGTTGGTATTCACCCCGACGTTTTCTACCTGTACGTTTGTGTTGTCACTTACATCGAGGTAAATGACATCCACGACAAACGACCATTTTCCTTTACGGGCACCGAGTGCAGTCATAAAACCCAGATCAAGATCATCGATCAGGTCGTCAATACCAATATCGACATCGCTTCCCGTGGCGGCTTCACCGCCGATTGAGGCCCCCCAGAAATAGGCTTCGATCCCGAACTGCCACTCATCACTCCCTGTTTGTTCCGCAGCGATAACTGTCTGCGGCAGCAGAACTGCCAGCGAGAGCACGGTAAGAAGGGCCAGAATCACACGTTGCCAGCTACCACATGCTGTTCGTTTAGGATCCGTTTGCAGGTTTTTAGATATGTTCATGATGTTCTCCTCGCCTAGTTTTTTGATTTTTTAGGATTCATCGCCGTACCCGGCGAAGGCTATGCATTTCACCTAGAAACTGAGCCGGGCCCGAAGCCCGAACACCGCAATCGCGTCCTCTTCCGGGTTGTCTGCCGGGTTAAAAAGCAGTTGTACATCGGGGGTGACAGCCAACAGGCGGCCTAGCTGCAGGCGGTAAAAGAGTTCGATGGTGTATTGATCTTCAGCATCGGGACCGTAGGTCTCCTCTGAAGGGCTTCCCCAATTGACCCCGAGACCGATCTGATCAGTGTGCCTGCCGGTGTTGTAACCCACTCCAACACTGACCATCCGGTCCCATAGTGCGCCGCCGTCATCAGCATATCCGGCGCGAACATACGGCTCCCATGTTTCACCGATGAGCCGGCTGAAAGAAAAAGCCAGGCCCCAGCCGCTCGGGGTTCCGGCCAGCTCACGCTCGCCGGCATTCCAGGCGGTAAGGTGTATGTTGTCTGAAAAACGGTTTTCATAGGACGATACCCAGCCAAACTCGATATGGCTGAAGTATTCGGATGTGTTGAAAAACGAGTCGAAGCTGTCGCCGGGGTCTGTGGGATCTCCGTTTAAGTCGGCCATTCCACCAAGCAGATAGAGGTTTTCGGTCAGGAAAAAACTGGCGGCTATTCCCAGCCCCTGGTCCGGCGCCGGAATGGTCGGATTTGTTGAAAAGGCCAGATTGCTGAAACCGGTCCACGGGCTGACCAGGCCATAGACATCCACATAGTCGGTCACATCCACCACACCGCCGACAAATGCCAGCCGATTGTCAAACAGGTGTTGCTCCCAGAAGAAGTTGGTCAAGGCCCAGCCAATGTCTGAAAAAGGTATTGCCGTCAACCCGGCATAGCCAATCTCACCTGCCAGACCTTGGGGAGGGATATCCGTACCGAGCGTATGGCGATTTTCGAGTTTGTAGACCAGTATGCCGGTTTTCGATGAATCATTGCCGATCAACCCCCATCTCCCAAACATCCGTACGACACCTCCGGCGCTATTGTCGGCCCCCAGGCTTTCTGTCGCTGCCTGGAGCAAGACGTTGTAATCGAATCCGAAAGCGAGACCGACTTTTTCCTCTATTCGGGACTTGAAGTCGAAATAGGATTCCAAACTTGACGGATGAACAGCAGCATCTTTTATGAGTGTCCCCCCGACACTTGATGCTCCGCCAAACGTCGGTGCCGGAGCAGGTGAAGACTGTGACAATCCCACTCGGGCAGCGGCAAGAATCAGGATGATTACCCCGGCTATCAGGTAATACAGGTGCATGTTCAAGGTTTTGGCTCTCATCGCTCACTTACCCGCTGGTTGTTTCTCACGTCCATGCCCCCTGAGGCCAACACCAGTTTCCTGCCCCAGGGAGCGGTAGTTACAAAAGGTCAATGCTACAGCGTGTTTTTGTAGGCCACGCCGTCTTTCATGATCAGCTTGAAGTTGTTTTCGTAGTCGAGCATCACCATGATATCGTCGATCGGGTTGCCATCTACAATGAGCAGGTCGGCATAGGCACCGGCTTCGATAACGCCGAGCTTGGCTCCGGGATAGGGATGCTTCAGGTTTGAGAGCGCCAGGAGCTCGCCGTTGGCGCTGGTTACCTGTTTCAACTGATCCGCATTAGAGTAGTATTCTGCACGAGTCTTGAACTCGAGGTTGGTGTTGTCGTAGGCGGAACGGTCGCCAAACATATCGGTACCCCAGGTGACCTTGGCACCATATTCTTTGAACCAGACAAAAGCGTTGGCGGCACCTTCCTTGGCGCGCAACATCTTTGCCTTCTGGATGGGGTCCGCAAACACTGGATTACCCTCAATAGGCTGCGAGACAATGAATGACTGGGGGCAAACATATGCATCGGCATCCACCAGTCTTTTGACGGTATCTTCCTTGATCAGCAGGGCATGTTCAAAACTTTTCACACCAGCATCAAGGCCGACGTTGATCCCCTCATCTGTATGCACATGGGCAGCGCAGTAGGTGCCATATCGTTCGGCCTCCTTTACTGCGGCGGCCACCTCTTCCGGGGTGTACTGTACCGAGTCAAGCGGGTCGGTCAGACTGGTGACACCGCCGCCCGTGCAAAGCTTTATGAACGCCGCCTGCTTGGCCAAGACCTCACGGCAGGCCTTTTGTACTTCCGGGATACCGTCGGCCAGATAAAAAAAGCCAAGATCGGCCATTTTGAAGCGTTCGCCGGTAAAATATGTGGATTTGGAATTCCAATTGCGCATGTCGCCGTGGCCAGCGGTCTGAGCCAATCCAGGACCACTGGCAAAGATTCTGGGCCCTTTGACAAGCCCCTCATCAATGGCGGATTTAACCCCGAACACGGGTCCGGCCACGTCGCGAACCGTTGTGAACCCGCGCATCAGATAGCGCTCAGCTTCTGATGCCGTGACAGCTCCAATATAATCCCAGGTACGCAAGTTCTCCAACTCCAGCGGAGGCCTGCAGAGCGCCAGATGCGCGTGTACGTCGCTGAGGCCTGGCATCAGCGTGCCACCTCCGCCGTCGATCACTTCGTCGTAGCCATCTTCTGAGCTACCTGCATCGATAATCTTTTTGATTTTGTTGCCAGACAAGACAACATCCTTGCCGGTGATCAGCGTGTCAGATGTGCCGTCAAAAATACTCACATTTTTAATCAGTGTAGAGCCGTTGCTTTTTGCCATTTTGTTGCCTCCTTGTTGTGGTCTTGTTACTTATTTGTTTTCAATTCCCCTACCAGGGGAGCTGTCTCATCGAAATGTACGTCCAGTTGCGGAAACGCCATCACAATGCCTGCGTCCTTGAACGCATCCCAAATCGCTTCGTTGAGGTCTGATTTGACCCGGCCCCTTGCCCAGGGATCCTCAATCCAGATGCTTATTCTGTAATTTATTGAGCTGGTGCCAAAATCGGTCAGTAAAACCTCTGGGGCATGTTGATCCGAGAGGTCTGCAAAGGTGTTGCATATCGTTTCCAGAACTTCTCGAACCTTGTCTAAGTCTGATGAATAACTCACCCCGACAAACGTCTTGACTCGACAGGTGGCGTCCCTGAAGGTGAAGTTGGCCACCTTTTCCCGCACCAGATCGGAATTAGGTATCAGGATATCCATTTCATCCTTCGATCTGACGATGGTATCGCGGAAACCGATCTTCTTGACGCGCATCATCATTCCGGCGGAGCCAAGTTGCAGGACATCTCCAACTTTTATCGTTCGCTCAAACCTGATCATTGCCCCGGCAAGATAGTTTTCGGAGATGTTTTTCATCGCAAAAGCAAGCGCAACGGCAAATAATCCGCTGGTGGTGAACAAAGGTGACATGTTGAACCCCAGCACATGAAGCGCAATGAGGACGCCGGGCACCATAACAACAAGAAAAGCCGCCCTCTGGTAGGTTCTGACCGCGATGGCGTCCCACGTGTCTTCATCGCTCAGGCGTTTCTTTATGGCTGCACGCAGAAGCCACCAGCACACAAGAGACAAGAGGATGACGAAAAGTGCATGGACCCTCGTATTCCCCATTATCGAATGACTAAACTCTGATAGAGCCGTCAGTGCGGTATTCCACTCGTCGGAAATAGCCATGTTCTTTACCAGCTTATTTTCAAAGCTCTTGATTGTGTGACATCTGTTTCATAATCGTGTTGTGCCTCCAGTTCGGTCTGAATAGCCTCGATCCTGTTGCGACTACAGTGTTATCTTCGGGCGGACAATGGTATTGCCAATGAGCAGTCCGGCCCCAATGGTGAGGGCGACCAGGAACATCTGTACAAATTGGTGTTCTCCAGTTCCGATTTGACCCGAGGCCATGGCCGCAAGCCCCCTGAAGCCGATACTGCCGCTGACCAGCAATACAATAGCGGGCAGCAGCACTGTTGAAGTGGGCCGCCCGGTCTGTGCCGCCCAGAGGTTTGCAAAGACAACCGTGGCAATGGTGCCGGTCAGGTTCCCGAGATTGGCCCCGGTCACGGCACTGCCGAACAAGACACCACCATAGGCGATCAGACAGCTGAGGCATGCCCAGATGAAATCTTTCGGACCGGTTTGAAAGACGATGCACAGTCCCGTTATCATCAGCGGCATCGTGACCCACAGCAAGCCCGAACTGACCGGTGAGCCGGCTGCCATTGCCGGGACCGGGTAGCACAGCTTCACGAGCCCTACGCCAAGCCAGGCACCGGCAAACTGTTTGACCAGGTAGACCAATCCATTCATCAGGTTCTCGATGCCGGACGAGACATGGGCGCTTATTAACTCAATGATCCCGACACTGATCGAATAGCCGGGAATGAGGATAAGAATGGCAGCCAGGGTCACGAGAACAATGCTTAATTCCGGCAGAAAGATCTTCGTTACGGTCGCCAGAGCTCCAGCCATAAAAGCACTGGACAACGGCAGCCATTCATTCGCCCGAGCTCCGAAGCGGGCGGTTAAGAGAACAATGCCGTACACTGCGAGGCTGAAGAGCGTTGAAAAGAGAATATCCCACCAACCGCCGGACAAGAGCACCGCAAAACCAGCCCCGACGAACGCATAGCTGATACCGGTGGCCACGGTGCCCCATGGATGCGGTGTGCTTTCGATATCATCCAGGCGCGACAATGCCTGCTCAATGATGAGGTGGCCGGCGACGACATCGTCGACCAGTTTCCCTGCCTCGGACAGCTTGGCCAGATCAAGACCGGTGCCCGACAGCCTGGCCAGGTGCGTGTGCTGCATCACTGCGCCATCTTTTGAAAAGGCGAAGTACAATTCTCGAGGCGTCGACTTGAATACGCCATGATATCCAAGGGCCTCGGTGAGGCGATGCAGGTATGACTCGAGCCGGATTGCATTGGGGCCATAGCCGTGCACACTGATTCCGAGTTTTATGATAAAGCGGCAGGTGTCCTCAAAGGTTTGATTTTCGCTCGTGTGATTTTTCATGATGAAATTGCCATAAGTGCTATTTTTTTTCTACCTTCTGATAACGCCCATGCTTCACGACGTGATCAACTCTTCCCACTTTCTAAACCTCGCTTTCATACCCGTTGCTCTCCGATATATTTTCAACCGATATAATTGACACATGTGTTTCGTAGAGACTGTTCAGCACCCCGGCAAGTTCAGCCTGATCCCGGACTCGGCCTGTCAGATATGTTATGGGGTCTCTATTCGCATCCAGCCCGGCGGTAATGCGCATTCCCGCAAAGCTCTCAGAAAAGCTCTTATCAACGAGACCCTGGACAGCAATTTTATATGTCGCAGGTCCCTCAAATTTCAGAACATGGATATCAGGCGAAGTTGACATGGCATCTGCTCCAAAAGAACATTGAAAACGTGCAAATCAGAATCTTGATGATGTGCCAGTATAGACCGCCTGACCAATTTGTTGATCACCCGAAAGGGGGTATAAATTAGGTATTTTGAGGTGCCGGCAGGAGGTTGCCGGCGGGTTGGATATGGATCCGCGTTTAGCGTTTAGCGAGGATGCCTAATTCCATCGCTCTTAGAACTGCCTGACGCCTGCTGCTGACGTCAAGTTTCTGGTAAATGTTTCGAAGGTGCACCTTTACCGTTTCCGGAGAAATGAACAATTGTTCGCTGATCTCTTTTGTTTGGAGCCTGTCGCCCAATAGTTCCAGCACCTCTATCTCCCGGTTGGTTAGCGGGTCAACCAAGGATTGAGATACCGCATATGATGATGTCTCTGCGGTTGTGGAGGATGTCGTAGCCAATAATTGAGTAGTATCGATACCAAATGCAGTCAACACCGTTTCAATATAGCTGTCGACGTCACGCGTTTGGTAAAGTCGGCCGAGTAGTTCCTGCATCGGTTTACCAATTTCCAGAAATGGAAAGAGAAAACCGCCTGGCCGGGCAAGGGCAAGAGCCTGGCGAAGCCATGTAAATGCCTCGTCATATTCTTTCTGCTTGCCATACACTACCGCACGCAGGCAGTAAATGGTGATAAGCTGACTGCTGTTATGATGGGACTTGTTTAACTCTGCATACCTTTCCAGCAATTCTTCCGCCTTACTCAGATTTTGCTCCGAACCCTCGGCAATAAGGGCACGGCAGAGGGTGATTCGAGGGATCTCACACCAGATCGCCATGACTCCAACAGTTGAAGTTGGCTTGATCATTGGAATTACTGGTTGCAACGATTCCCTTTCGTTTATCAGTGAAAGGCGTGTTCTGCAGGAATCCGCTATTTCCAGCAACGTTGGGTCGTTTAAAGAATGAACGTACTGGAAGAGGTTATCCAGCGTTGCAGCAGCTTCATCCTGATTTTTTGCCGCACAATATGCCAATGCCAATGCTGCCAGGCAATCTACGGTTGCCCTTCTCAGCATTAATAAACCATTTTCGGTTGCCTGCTTGAGATGGGTAATCGCTTTCTGCAGTTCATTCCGATGCAAATGAATCAGCCCCTGATTATATAGACTCCATGAATTGAACGTTACTTCATTTTTTTCTCGACTGGCCACGCCCATTTGTGTATTCAGGGTAGCGGCGTTGGACAGGTCTCCAGATATTATATGAATCCAGATGAGGGATATCATCACGCGGTATTTACGCTCGAAATTCAATGATTTTTGATAGACAACGTCAGAGAGCACAGGAAGTACGCGCTCCTCTTCACCCTGCATTTGTCCGGCCAAGCCAAAGTAAATTTCTGTGAACCCTCTGATCATGTGATCTTTTTCAGGGATCAGTTTCATGGCCTGTTGCATGAATGTAAATGCGTTCGGGCCGTCTCCTTTCATATAGGAAAAGACTCCCTTAAAAAGATAGATCTCTCCAGAGAGTTGTTTAAATGTTTTGTCTTCTTTGACAATTGACTCAAGAGCAGCAATTATCGGCGGAATACTGACAAAATTATTCTGAAAGTAGTGGGCCCACACCTTCATCAGCAGGAGGTGCGGGCGTTTTTCAACCATATCATCAGGAAGTATTGCCAACCACTTCTCGAACATATAGCCCTTGTTACTCGAGAGAATCGCCAAGCGATACTCTTCTATCAAATCAATGGCGCCTTCTATGTTGCCTGCATAGAGGGAATGCTGAATTGCTTCTTCTATAGAACCGTTGGCACTAAACCACTCGCTCGCCCGCATGTGAAATAGAGCTATTTCTTTTGAGCTGTATTTCTGTGTGAGCTGGGTACTGAGGAAATCCTTGAATAGATGGTGATAGCGAAACCAGTAGTAATCATCATCCAGTGCAATGAGGAAAAGGTCCTCCTTTCTCAATATCTCAATAATGTCGTTGGCATCAATTATCTTTTCTCGCTTGTGGGAGATAGGACTGTATAAAGCATTGCACATTTTTTTGTTAAATCTGTCCATTATGGACGTAACCAGAAGAAAGTCTCTGACAGCCGGCTCCTGGGCTTTGAGTACTTCGGTGAGTAGATATTCCCTGGTGTATGCTGGCATACTCTCCAATGCGGCAGATTCGATAGTGGATTCAGCTTGTCTGCGTGCCGCCATCACAGCTAACTTGATTCCGGTGATCCATCCCTCGGTCCTGTCCGCCAGTTGATTTGCGACATGGTCCTCAACCTGACTATCTAGAACAATTTCAAGAAATTCTTTTGTTTGGTTTTTGTTGAAACGCAGATCAGTTATACGCACCTCCGATATTTGATCCCGGGCACGTAATGAGGAAATAGGTAGGAAAGGGTCCTTCCGGCCAATCAGAACGAGGTGCATCTTCCGGGGTGGGTGCCTGAGTAATTCCTGGATGAACTGTTTTACGGATTGATCAGTGACAAGGTGAAAATCATCGAGCACCAGGATGAATTCACGCTCGACTACGCACATATTGTTTGTCAAATAATTAACCATCAATTGATCTGGAAGAGGGCCTGGAGTTGAAACCATCGACAGGAATTCTCCACAGATGTCGGGAAAGATACTCTGAAGCGAGGCAACAAATCCCGAGAGAAATTCTCTGAAATCGTTATCTTTATCATCCAAGGATAACCAAGCTGCTGGAATATCGATTAAATCCAGCCAACTGCTGATTAAAGTGCTTTTTCCGTACCCAGCGGGCGCTGATACAAGGGTAAAAGGACGATAAAGACCCTGATTTAACTTATCGAGAAGGGACTGGCGGTGCAGATAATCTCTGCCAACGGCGGGGCGATACAGCTTCGTTAATTTGAAGTATGGGGTTTTCTTGTCTGTTTCCATCTAACAAAGATATACCACCGTTCAAGGTATAAGAAAAGATCAGAAAGATAGACAAACGTGGCTTCAACGATGCATGAGCAAATGCAAGCTTAGCGTCACCAATCTAAAGAATATAGAAATTCTGTCACTAAATATTTTTCCTGTGCAGGTAGAATAACACCTAGCCGGTTGATGGCGCATACCGAGCCAGAGACATCTCTGAAGGGAAACAGGAAGCACCTCAAGTTGGAGCTATTGAGCAGCTTCGTGACCTTCGGCCTGGAAATGTAGCAAAGTGAAAACCGAATAAGATGATATAATACGGTCATTAACATCCTGTTTTTTCAATAAAAGAAGAAGGAGGACTAAATGACCGAACCAGCAGGTATACGCAAAGACGTAGCAAATCTGGAATATCACTCAAGCCCACTAATTTACCCCACCCGGGGAAAACCAACCTCCACTGTGCCATCTGATAAACGGCGCATACTGGATCGCTGGACCAGCCGTATTAAAACGAGCAATCTGCCTGGTAATAGTCTTGCTGTAGAGCACCTGCAAGAAAAATACATCAAGAACCTTTCATTACGGACTATCGATAATAGCGGTGATGCGATCCTGCCCTTTTTATATTTTCTTGAGAAACAGGGGGGTTCAATATTGACATTGACGATTCGTGATATCAGTGCTTTTGTAGAATATGAGCAGGACCGGGGGCTAAAAGCTACATCGATAAATTGCCACCTGAAAACGATCTACACCTTTATTAATTACCTGGTAAGAAACGAAGTCATAGATCCTGAAATCATGAAACGTAAAGTTCGTATACAGGAGCCAGACGCCCTTCCCAAAGCAATCCCATACGAAGATATTGAACGTATCTTCAATGCAGTCACAAACATCCGAAATCGGGCCTTGCTCATGCTTCTGTATCGAACCGGCATGAGAATAGGAGAACTGCTGGAAGTAAAGCTTGAAGATATCGTCCTGCCTGATCAGAAGATCCTGATTTACGTCGGCTCGAAGAACTATGAAGGAAGAGAAGTTTATTACAGCAGTGATGCCGATCAGGCCCTGAAGCACTGGCTCCGGACCCGTGATAAGACAAAGCGGTACCTGTTCTACGGCAGATTGGACAAGCCGCTGACCTACGTTGCCGCCTGGAATGTGATGAAAAAGACGCTCGAAAGAGCCGGTTTATCAGATAAAGGGTACAGCCTTCACCATCTCAGACACACCTTCGCAACGGAAATGATCAACAACGGCATGCGTGTCGAGGTCCTGCAGCAGATCCTCGGTCATCAGAATATCGAGATAACCCTGCGTTATGCACGACTCTCAGATAAGCGTATAGAAGAAGATTATTATCGGGCCATGGCTGTTATCCAGAAGGGAGGAGAATCTGATGAACCTTACCGAGTCAGTACTGCATTACAGAAGGTATTTGAAGAGAAGAAATTACTCAAGTCACACAAAAAGAAATTATCTGAATAGACTCCAGCACTTTCTGATATGGCTTCCGGTTGCTGTTGAGTCGGCAACACCGGAAGATATCAAAATCTTCATCGATGTGCTGCTGGACAGAAGGCTGAGCCCGCAGACGATCAACGGGCATCTGATCGCCATACGCAGCTTCTACCGCTACCTGCAGGACGAGGAAGAACAGAACATAGATAATCCAGTAATCTCCGGCTTGTCGCTGCGTTTGCCGAAACCGCTTCCGAGATTCCTGCAGGATAGCGAAGTGAGAGCGTTCTTCAGTGTAATCAGCAAACAGCGTGATCTGGCGATATTCATGTTGATGTTGCGCTGTGGGCTCCGAGTTGAGGAAGTAGCCAACGTCACACTTGGAGCGGTAGATTATCAGCGCAATCAGATCATGGTGCGGAGCGGTAAAGGCGCTAAAGACCGTTTGGTTTATCTTTATGACGATGCGGCAGAAGCGTTAGCGGACTATTTACAGCTGCGGCCAGAAACAGACGAACCTCGCATCTTTCTCGTGGAAAAAGGGATCTATAAAGGTAGTCCCTTATCGGTCAGAGGTATTCAGAAGCGGGCCGAGTATTACTCTGCTAAGAGCGGTGTGCATGTATCCTGCCATCAACTTCGTCATAGGATGGCCACAGATTTACTCAACGCTGGTGCCGACATTCTGACGATCCAATACTTGTTGGGCCATAGCCGGATCAAAACGACACTGCGGTATGCCAGGTTGTCGAATCAGAGGGCTCGCATGGATTACTACCAATCAATGACCAGGGTCATGGAAATGAAAGGCAACCTGACATCTTGGAACGTCATGTGTTGATCAACGCCGCCCGGTACCGGGCGGCGTTACTGTAGAAAAACTTGACCTAAAAGAAAAAAGAAGGAATATTAAAACAACACAAGTATCTAAAACAAAAAGAAAAAACAGGGTTGTTACGTATACAAAATGGCAATGTCAAGCCCAACGCTCAGTTACCCAATTTACAATGCTCTTTGGTTATCTCTTGTTTGCAATTGCTCCATTTCTGATCAATGCCACCTAATACGACAAGGTAAGTTTCATTAGATTGAATGTTCAGTTTATGTTTCTGGTTCTCAACCAACATTCCAGCCCTAAGCTCACAAACCACCTGAATATTCTTCTTGCACACCCTCGCACATCGTGGCAGTTGACCTTTGGCTGGTTTTCCTATATGAAATACTGTTAGATTAGATAGTTAATTTCGATTAATTCGTTAAAATATTATTAAAATCATTCATTCATTAGGAAGGTAAAATATGCAACCACTCAGTAGAAGACATTTTCTGACAGCTGCCGGCATAACTGCAGCCGGTCTGGCTTTTGACCCCACGAGGGTACTTAGTGCAGTAACTGCAAGTAATAATGACTTCATGCAGATTCACAAAAACATGATCGTAATTGATGGCGCCGTACCGATGCTTGCACTAACTCAAAATCCAGAGCACCTTACAATGTTTCTGGAAGGTGGAGCAACTGCAATTTCAATCACTGTCGGAGGGGCCAACCTTGAGGCCCCAGCAACAACAAAGATCATGAGTTGGATGGCTGAACAGATACAAACCCGGCCAGAGCTTATGCTTGTCAGAACTGTAGAAGATATATTGACAGCCAAACGTGAAGGCAAGCTTGGTATCTTTTACCACTTTCAGGGACCATCTCCCCTCGCTTACGACCTCGACAGAGTTTGGTATTATAAGCAGGCCGGGGTTGGTGTAATGCAGTTTGCATACAATACTCGTAATCCATACGCTAACGGAATCACTGAGCGAGTAGACGCAGGTCTGAGTATTTTAGGAATAAAGCTTGTTGAAGCCTGTAACCAGGCGAGAATGATCGTGGATGTGTCTCATACTGCGAAAAAGAGTGCTCTTGATGCGGTACGAGCCTCATCTGAACCTGTCATCATATCCCACGGCAATGCCATTGGTCAGATTAATAACCCACGAAATGTTCCTGATGAGGTTTTGAAAGCAATTGCCAATAACGGTGGTTTTGCTGGGGTTGTAGGATATCCAGCCTTTGTTTCAAAGAAGAAGCGTCCAACCATGGATGATATGCTTGATATGGTTGATTACATGGTGAATCTGATGGGAGTGGAGCATGTTTCCTTTGGTATTGACTATGATGCGTCTACGCACGGTGCAATGCCAGAAGAAAAAGTTGAGGCACAATATAATGCATTGGTTGCTTCAGGAGCGTGGGATCCTAGCGCATACCCCCCTCCGCCGTACTACTACCCCGAGGGAATAGAGATGCCAAACACGCTCTACAATCTTACTGACGGTATGCTTAAGCGAGGATACAAGGAGGAAGACATTGCCAAAATATGGGGTGGAAACTGGATGCGGGTAATGAACGAGGTGTGGGGTGACGAAAGTGCTGAGCTCGTAGTTGATGAGGATGAGGCATTCCATATGCGTTAATTAAAGACGTACCCCTTGGGCGCTGGTGAAGGGCATTATGAAAATAATGTCCTTTATTTTTTTGATAAATCGATGTTTCAATCACCATTATGACGACAGGTTCAAAAGCCGCCACTCGCTTATTCTATATTGTTTTCCTCTTACTTTTGACCACTGGTTGTTTTTCTCTGGTTATAGTTCATTCGGCTTTTTCACATCCATTGGATGACCTGACCATCAGAACGATCAATCAGTATTTTGTAATTGATGCTCGAGGGAAACAACCTAATATTTGGTATCTTCTTAAAATGGCAGAAATACCATCTTTTGAGGAGATGAACAAAATTGATCCTGATTATAGCCGTGACGTGACAGAAGAAGAAGTAAAGGCTTATCTGGATCAGCGAATACCGGAACTATACAAGAAACTACATTTTACAGTAGATGATGCTCCTGTGGATTTAAAGATTATAGAGCGTCACCTTGATCTTCAAAAAGGTAAAGGTGGTTTAAATGTTATAAACCTCCATCTAAAATTTCGACCACAAGCATTCGTATGGCCAAATGTAGATCAGCGTATTCATGTAGTGCTCAGGAGCGACAATTTCAGAGAGGTATTTGGAGAGCGAGAATGTAAGCTGATAATTGGTGGTCGGTTTGAAGATCAGACTTCGACACCTGGTACGGATATTACAAGTGGGCAGAACGTCATTTCCCGTGATGAGTTTAACAATGTAATCTATCAGAGCGATAATGGTGTATTTACTTTCAACCTCTTACCCCTTCCAGTAAAATCGGTGACTACTCAGGTTGAGCCTTCGTTTGACTGGATCGTGAAGACTCAGCTAAATAACACCAGTGACAATGGTTCCCTAATCCCTCCACAACAAGAGACAGGGTTTACACAGACCGAGGTAACACAAGATGATCAGGTAGGATTTATCAAAGGGATGTATGAAGAGGTCACCAGTATGATTAGAGCCAAGGAATTAACCTTCTCTATGTTCATAACGGGAATGGTGATAACCCTGTTTTTAGGAATGGCACACGCCTGGTCCCCGGGTCATGGTAAGACTATCATGGCAGCGTATCTTATAGGAGAGCGAGGCACTGTCTGGAATGCTATTGTTCTTGGGGTGGTTGTGGCCATTACTCACACGTGGAGCGTCTTAGGTCTTGGAGTGGTTATTCTCAGTTTGCAAGACTATATTTCTAGTGAACAGTTAAATTTCTGGCTTTCAGTTGTTTCTGCTGCGATCATTATTGCGATAGGAGTAACACTTTTTCTGCGTCGTTATGCTTCCTGGGTCCTTGTAGAACATATGGGAAAAGGATGGCATAATCACCAATCAGAGCATCATTCAACAGGTAGCGGACATGATCACGGGCATCATGGTCACAGTCATGTTATTAAAAATGATGATGGAACTCCACCAAGCATATGGTCCATTCTTGGGCTGGGAATCTCGGGTGGTATTGTACCGTGCCCGTCTGCATTGATAGTCCTTTTGCTTGCTATCCAGTTCCAGCGGCTCTCTTATGGGCTCTGGTTGATTCTGAGTTTCAGTATAGGGCTGGCTTTGGTGCTTATTGTCTTGGGTGTTATTATCGTCCGGGCTGCGACTGTAATGCGTAAGATAACTGGCGGGGGGAAGACGCTAGCAATACTGCCGGTAGTTTCATCAGGCCTGATAACCATCTTGGGCCTTACAATTTTGGCTGGAACACTTATTCAGTATGGTTTTCTGGTAATACGATTTTAATAGAATCAAATACTTTTGACCTGACCTTGTACATGAGAGGGTATCGATCTGCATAATGTCACGGTGGCAAAGGCTAGCAATGGCAAGGTTAACCATTTAAGAAAACCTGCAAGTTCATATGTTTCCTGTTTCCCATAAGGGCGAGGGGTGTTCCCCGCCCTTTGAGGTAAAACTAACCATATAGTGTTTCGATCCACCTGATAGCTTCAGTATCGTTGACCTTACCAAGGTACCGCTGAGTTGTGGAGAGATCTGCATGGCGTAATATCACCTTGCTGACGATCTCTATAGGTGTTCCTGACCGTGAAGCGTATGTGGCAGCATGACGCCTGAGATCGTGAGGCTTCAATTCTATACCGACAAGCTGCCCAGCCTTCTTTACCATTGACCAGGCGGCGACATACGAGATGGGAAAGATTCTGTCGTTTGAGCTGATGCAGATGGCTTGAATATATTGACTTAACCTTCCCAGGATTTTTCGCGGAACATAAACCGTCTCGGTTTTTCTCCCACTTTTGGGGTTCTGGATTGACAATGAACATTCCTGAACGTCGTCTGGTGTTAAACTCAGGACCTCCCCGACTCTCATGCCTCCCCTAGCCATAAGTTCCAGCATAAGCCGGTTACGCTTGTCTGTGTTCCGGAAGATGATCTCATCAACTGTGTCCTTATCAACAATCTGCCATTGAATGGGTGGAGGGCGTCTGAAGATCTTTTTGATAACTGCACTATTACAGGGGTTGGCCAGGGATGGCAGGCCTGTGTTGATGCTGAAGTTGTAAAAAGATGAGAGGACAGAATATCGATTTCTCTTCGTCGCCTGTTTGTTGTTTTTCGTCAGGTTTACGAGGAAATCCAGTACTTCCTCTTGGGAGATACTGGCTAGTTCACGTTTGCAAAACCTTGTGACAAACTTGGAGAGAACAAACTCACTGGTCTTTACCGTATTTTTTTTTGAGTTGGCCCGGTGGTACTGCAGATGGAAATCGACTGCTTGTGAGACTTTCATAATACACCTCCTGTGGTTGGGATTCAGGGCGTAAGTGCCTTGATTCATTATACCCCATAAGGTGATTTCGCATGGACGGCTGTAACCTACCTGTACAGGAAAAGTTAATCTTTAAGGTTGGCTCCCGTAGTGAACATTGCCCAATGAAATCTTTCTAAGATTGACTGCTATAATTGCCTGTCAGAGACTCTCAATGACCTTCAATTTCAATACTAAAATTGATGTATATAAATTCAGTGGTAAGTTAAGAGCGAGAAGAATATGTAGAGATAAGTTGAAGCGTGATGATTTTCTGCTTAATTATAGACTCTTGGAGTCGACTGTTTAGTAGCCCCCAAAAAGGAAAAACAACCCTTACTTTCTTTGATTACAATTCCCTTTACAAGGATTAGTTACTTTAATTTTCTGATTCTTGCTCCTGGGTATAACTGTTAATTGAAGATGCTCCTGTCAGGGAAAAGTAAAACAGAAAATATACAATACCAACCATTTTCGCTCCATCTTCGTATAGTATCCAGAAGTGAAATAAGTCACAGATTATTGAAACACAAAAGAAAGCTAACGCTATCATTAATAAAACATACTCTGTCTTTACTATTATTGAATAAAACGAAATAAGGTAGAAAAGCATAAGTACAAAATATATTAAAAAAATAATAAGTTCAGAAACACCCATAGAGGGAAAAACTCGTTCATGCAATAAGAAAACATCATCCATACAAAGGAATATTACAAAAACTGCGGACAAAAATAGAAACAACCGCATTCCAGGTATTCTGGGTTGCCTTGAAATGACCAGACCACTAAAAACACAGATAGCTGCTGTCGCGGACCAGAGGAGGCCACCCAGCTGTGAAAAGAATCCGGTGTAATAGGGAATATGAGCGACAGCACAAACATCACGAGTAAGATTGGCAATGGGTATATCTTTCCAAATAGACACCCCAATAACAGAGCCTATTAGGAGAGTTGATATAATTGATATAATCAGTAGGCTTCCAATCAATTTGAAATTAAAAGTAAATTGCACTGTATGAGAAGACAGGAACCGCAAACTATTTATTAACCTCAAAGTTTATCCATCCTACTGTGTAATAGATATCGACGGTGGGCAGTTAATGTCAAATGAACGAAATATGATCAACTATTTCAGATTAGAGATATGTAATTGAAACTCATCCCTTTATCAACTAAAATGAACCGAACTTGCACAATGAACCAAACATTCAATAAGTGTATTGCTGCTGGTTTCCCATTATTTGACAGCAGGCTCTGCTGCTCCATGATTAGTTGACACTGCCAGCAAGAATCTCCCTAATTTATTGGCGTGACTGAACTATATATTTTTCCTGTATCTAAGAAGTTTTACTTTCTCAAATTCCTAACAACAAAAACCGCATTTGAGAGTTAAGAGATTCCATGAGAGGTTACGAAGACGCACATTATCACGGTCGCAGAGGCTAGTAATGGCAATGTTAACCGTCTCACAGCAAATCTGAAAGTCCACACTATTGCTGTGCATCTTCGGATCAATGTCACATGTGTTTGCTGTCAGATTTTTATTCTTCTTAATGACCATGTCTGTTGCGTGAGGAATATGGGGAGAGTATGGGATAAAATCACCACAAAACAATTAAGCGGTTAAGCCGATTTGGCCTAACCGCTTAACTTTACTGGTACACCCGACAGGATTCGGCCTGTGACCTAAGGAATAAAATTCGGTCACTATCGCCCTGCAGAAGTTTGCAAAAAGTTTGCAAAAACAAAAGAAGCACCTGCCGCGAAAACTGTAAGTGCTTGAAATAAATGGTCGGGGCGGTAGGATTCGAACCTACGACCTCCTGCTCCCAAGGCAGGCGCGCTAACCAGGCTGCGCTACGCCCCGAATCATTTGTGCTTTCGTTTGGAATAATGAGAAGACGGTTTTATACAACACTCACGAATCAAATGCAACATTTTTAGCT
Organism: Desulfocapsaceae bacterium; assembly: GCA_963675545.2. Taxonomy (GTDB): domain Bacteria; phylum Desulfobacterota; class Desulfobulbia; order Desulfobulbales; family Desulfocapsaceae; genus MADRE3. Next base: position 1,997,435 of record CAXXRX010000002.1, on the reverse strand, counting down.
GCCGGAAATATCCCGCACACACCTGACTGCAGCACCGCTGATGAAATTGATCTGGCCCCCTGCCCCATGAGGAGTTCAAACATACCCTCAAATAGCAACCGCAACGGTGCATCCTGAGAAAGGAGTAATCGCTTGACGAAAGGGTGTTCGCCATGCTTCAAAAACCAGGCTACTTTTAATAAGGTTAAAGATGGCCTGAAATGATCTGGAGTGTTTCAAGCAGCTCCTCCAGACCTCTTTTTCCATCACCGTTTATATCGCACTCAAAATCAATTCCAGAATGGTAATCTACTGGCGTAATTAAACCGTTTTCACAACTATCACCGGACTGACGATCTTCAGTGCACACCTCATTACCCGACATATATGGGTGTTCCCCCCACCAGTTGCCGGCATGGTAAAAATTACAGACGGTATAAACCATATTCCAGCTACTTGACATTCCGGAGCAATCGATGGATGGATCACACGACCAGGTACCGCCGGGGCACCACGCCTGCCCACATCCTACCTCAAGCGTATCCGCCCAGACATGTTGGGTGAAATGCCCGATACCGGAATTCCATGAGTCGTTGTTAATCGTATCGTAATGCCAGAGATTATGTTCACCATTCCACCCAGAAAATGCACTTTCCAGTGCAGCTATAGCGGCTGCTGAACTTAGCGCTCCACCGGTCCACCGTGCAGCAATATTTTCTCCAACCGCAGGGTCAGCCATCCCGGTCAGTACCCAGTAGTCTTGCTCACGATTATCATTGTGGCCATAGACACATTGTGAAGCATAGTCCTGGGCAACCGTTGCCAGATCAGAATCCCATTTTACCCGTTTCATATTTGTCGCAACCGGCCAATACCCGTTTGTACCGTCATCGGCAACAGCTCCCAAGGCAACTTGTGAGCGAATTTCATTGACCCTGCACAAGATATATCGTTTTGCCACAGCACTCAGATTTCCTGAAGCGGTGATGGTAAAATCAGGTTCTCCGCAATCAAGGATTTCATCACTATCACCCGTAAATACACCGGAAAATTCCTGAAGTATGTACAGCGCTTCCTCAATACCCAGTTTTTGATCGCCATTTATGTCACACGGGTATGGATCAGCATAGCAGGTAAGTGGTACCACGGATATGAGCATACTCAGAATGAGTAAAGCCGGGTTCATAATTCTTACGAATGTACAGTTCTTGCCAAGTGGTTTAATCATGACGATAGAGAAATAAAAATAGAAGGGCTACACCCGATTTGCAAAAAACCGCCGATTACAATTTCGTAATCATGCACCATTTTATCAATCGACATGGGAAGATGCCAGAAGAATTTCTTGAAAAAGCATGATATGGAACATTCAGCTACTAAATCAGGAACACAAAGCCGAGTAGCAACCTGAAAATCTACATCTTATTTAATGCGTGCTAGAAAGCTAGAAACGAGAATAGCCCGGTCAAAAAAAATGACCGGGTTATTAATATTTTGCTCCCCTTAGTGGACAATCTTAGGAACCAATTTACAAGGCAATCAAAGAATGTGACTGATACCATCCCAATTACGCAAAGTCAAATGAAGATGGCTTCATAATTATTTGTTAGTGTGAGGGAGAAGAACGCTGAGGAGTTCTTTTACCGGGGATTTGATTTGTGAAAATAGTGGCTCAATTTGACAGGACCGTCTGAACTCCAATTCGAAGGTTAACAGGAAGCTCAGCGAGCTCCTTACATTAGCAATGCAAATCTAGAATATGGAAGGTTGAGGGGATATTAGTCCTCAAATTCACAACACGTATGTGATTTATTTGATTGGCAATAGGATAAATAGAGTTCATCCGTTTGAACCTGAAAACAGTTCAAATGTTCAATAAAGTCGGAACATAACCAGTCGACAAGGTTCCACTTGTCACAAGGCCGTCTGCGACTATAATGACATCTTCTTGAGAAAAACGTTATCTGAGAAATTGCACTGCAAACAAGCAGATTTGGGGAAACAAGGTGACGAGTACCAAGGTAAAGACTTGAACACCCAAGAAGACCCAACTTTCGCGCATAATATTGCCAATCCCCTCTCTGCATACCGATGCTGCTATCCAGAGTTGCGGCCCCATTGGCGGTGTTGCTTCACCAATAATGGAACAGAAGATGGCAAGAGCACCATAATGTACCGGGTCAATGCCGAGTTCATAGACAGAGGGTAAGAAAAGGGGCAGAACAATGACTACCATGGGAAATGAAGAGAAGAAGAAACCCATAACAATCAGAAGTAATTGGACGGCCAGCAGGAAGGAGACCGGTCCTAAGTCCATTTGAATAACAATTCCCGAGATAAGCTGAGGTAAACCTATGTAACCAAGAACTTTTCCAAAAAGTTCACCTCCAACCACGAGAAAGTATATCATACTACTTAATTTTACTGTCGCCATAAGTGCTTGTTTAAAATCATTAAAACTGAAATCTCGGTAGATCAGAGTAGCAATCGCCAAACAATAGAATACAGCCACCGCACCCGCCTGGGTCGGACTAAAAATACCCGAGTAAATACCTCCTAAGACAATGACGGGCATAACCCCCACAGGGATAGCCTTTATGAAAGATTTCGATGTCTCATTCGAATCCACTTCATATGTTGTGTTATATCCCCGCTTCCGAGAAATAATTACAGCGGTAATCACCATTAAGATTGCGGCAAGAAAGCCGGGACCTATACCTCCTATAAATAACTCTCCTATCGGTATTCTATTGGACGAACCAAAGACTATAAAAAAGATACTTGGAGGAATAACTGCTCCAAGACCTGCAGAGGTCACCGCTACTCCTGCAGCGAAAGGTCGAGGATATCCAGATTTAAGGAGCATCGGGACGAAGATAGTACCGATAATGGCGAGACAGGCGGAGGCGGATCCGGATATGGCACCAAGAAAAGCAGAGAAAATTATTATAGCCCCGGCCATACCTCCACGCATATTGCCGAAAGTGCAGCTCAGGAAAGTACTCAAATGGGTAATTCCGGCACAGCGCATAATGATATTTCCGGCAAAAATAAAAAAAGGCATTGCCAACATTGGGTATGAATTGACTGCGTTAAAAAAAAGCTTGGAGATATTCCCCAAAGGCAACCCCATGGAGTAAGTGAGTATTGCGATGGAGCCAACACTGAATGCAACTACTAAGGGTGTTCCGATTAAAAAAAGTACGAGGATAGAACAGAGGAATGTTATTTCAAAAGGTGTCATCGCTTCTCCTTGGCTACTGTGGCATACATCTAAAGATGTTCAGCTTCATTCTCTTAAATCGCGAATTAATTTTATCACAGCGCAGATACTGAAAAATCCCATGCCAAGCGGCACGCATGCCTCTACCAGCCAACTGGGAATGTTGGTACTACGGGCAATTACCGTGCCGAAGGTAAGGAGCTGCTTTACGTATATTATGCCGGCCACAGTTAGCACCACCCCAAAACCTACCGTGAGGAGGTTATTAAAAAGATCCAATGATTTAGAGAGTAAACGATAGTGTTTCAATTTGTGACGAACTGCATCAATAGATAAATGTTCGTTATCAAGCAATACAATGCCCGAAGCAAGGATCATCACCCAGGAGTTACACCAGGTGGGTACATCAAAAAAAAGATCAACGGAGTTATTGAAAACAACCCGGACAATAATTTCCAGGAAGTTGATGGACACAGCTATAAAGAACAGATAGCTCAGGTATTTTATATAGGTCTCCTTAAATTTTTCCGACAAAGACATACCTTGAGGTTCCTGATTTGCATGGTGCGAGGTCCTGTGTTGAGCCGTTTCGGCTTTTTCTTTGTCACCCATGTTGAATCCTCTTTCTGAAAAACGACCATAGCTCGACCGTAGGCATTAGCCACGACGAAAGACACCGCTTCGCTGTTATGTAAATCCCAATTGCGGCAGTACGACCTTTTGAGCCGGGATTTACGCTTAATATGAAAAAAACATGGAGGAGAAAACATAGAGGTTCCCCCCTCCGTCTCATTCAGGTTTGCTCTTGAGCCCTTATTGGTCTCTTGTACGCGCGATTGCTTTCACTAAATCTTGATCAGAATTCTTGACAAATTCCTCGCGAGTTTCAACCATAGCCTTACGCCATCTTGCTTCCTCTTCAGAAGAGAGCTTTACAAGCTCAAGTTCGGGGTTTGCATCCCAAGCCGCCATATGTTTTTCTTCCAGTTCATCAAAATAATTATGTGTCGTGGGAGCAAAGAAGGCCTGCTCAAATACTTCTTTTTCTCTACCCTCAAGAGAGTTCCACCATTCTGTGTTGACAACGATTGCCATCGGCAGCATTCCCCATGAGATTGGGACCATGTATTTTGTGTAGCGAGGAAGATCGTATAAGCTCTCAGCATATACTTCGCTAAGGGCGCCGTCCACCATGTTGGTCTGCAGGGCGGAAACCAGCTCGGTGAAGGGCATGCCAACACCGGTTACCTGCATTTTCTCCAGCCCGGCCGCAAAGCCTTTACCATTATTATAACGAATTTTTTGCCCAACAATATCATCCATTGAGGTAATCGGTCCTTTATCGGTATAGAGAAAGAAATTACCGATGGGGCCGATCCATTTAAGTATGGTAACACCCTGCTTTTCTTCTAGTCTCTTATGCACCTCCTGCCATTCAGGAGTTCCCATAGCACGTAAAAAATGTTCGAAATCTTTGAACATTTCCGGTGCCTGTATCATCTGCCAGGCATCATCGAATTGCTCCATATAGGCAGTACCTGAGTAGGCAAAATGTCCAGCACCTGAGGCCACTGCAGTAAGGCAGTCCTCTCCAGAGGTAAAGATATTGTCTGCTATCTTAAGCTCATATTTTCCCTTGAGTGCGGAGTTGTGTTTCATCAAAAATTCAAGGTTGCCGAGGTAGACGCTCATGTTCATCAGTTCTGCGGTATCATCCATTGACATTACTGGAGCGGGGTTGAAATATTTAATGACCTCCTCTTTCGCAGAAGCAGCCGAAGCTGCAAAGAAACAAGTCAAAATGAGGGAAATGGTTAGCATCCTTCGAAGTGGCATTTTCTTTTGCATTTCATACTCCTTAAAAATATGTTTTCAGACAGTAGGTGGCCTGACACCCAGGACACCCATACTAAAACGCACTCTCAGCACCGATAGGTCCGCGCTAATCATTCACGCTTTATCACTAATCATTATTTGTTATGCACCTCCTTGTTTTTCTTACTGGTTCATGCCCAATTGCAACGAAAGTTTCATTCTCCTTTTTTCCTTTTTTATGAAGATGGTTCGAGCTGGTTTGCCACCAGTTCAGCGATATCGAGGACTTCTATTTCTCTATCGAGATCAAGGGTTTTCACAGCATCCTGAATATTCACGAGGCAAAAAGGGCAGGCAGTTACAATGGCTGTTGCCCCGACATCCTTAGCCATCTGCACACGCTTGATACCCATCCGGGTCTCTTCAGTCGGCTCGTAATAGAGCATGAGTCCACCGCCGCCACAGCAGAAGGAGCGATCTGAATTTCTCTTCATCTCCACCCGGTTAATACCTGGTATTGCATCTATAAGATCACGGGGAGCACTATAGATGCAGTTATGGCGACCAAGATAACAGGGGTCGTGATAGGTGTAGACCTTTTCTGAATCCTCTATGGGTTTGAGTTTTATTCGACCGGACCTGAGTTCGCTGAGAGCAAGTTCGCTGATATGAGAAACCGGCAGAGTCCCCTCGTACTCGTTTTTAATGGTATTGAGCGCATGGGGGTCGGCGGTGACAATGCTTTTAGCCCCGCATCCGGCAATGGCCTCGTTATTCTGATCTTTGAGATCCTGAAACAGCATTTCCTCACCAAACCTGCGCACATCATTGCCACTGTCTTTTTCTTTTTTCCCCAGTACACCGAAATCTATGCCCGAGGCTTGAAGAATCCGCGAGGTAGCGCGGGCTATCTCCTGCATCCGATCCTCGTAAGAAGTTATGGAGTCAACGAAGTAGAGCATTTCCGCAGTGCTCGTTTTTTCCATGATTTTAACATCGCACTCCTCGGCAAATTTCTCGTCTTTTGCCCAGAGTGCCCGCTTCTTCTCCATCTTGCCATATGGGTTGCCACGCTTTTCAATGGCTTTAAGCGGAGCTTGCAGAGATTGCGGAACCATGCCTTCATCAACCATCCCCCTGCGCAGGTCAACGATTTTATCAATGTACTCAATACCGATGGGACACTCTTCCTCGCAAGCGCCGCAGGTAGTGCAGGACCATATCTCCTCTTCGGAGTAGGTGGTGCCCATCAGGTCGTCACTGGGGGTAATGGAGCCATCCAGAGCATAGCTTGCAAAGAGCCTGTCACGCCCATTTATCGTAAGGAAACGGGGAGACAGCGGCCTACCGACTGCGTTTGCAGGGCAGTTGTCCGAGCACCTGCCACAGTCGGCACAGGAGTAAAAATCAAGCATATGCTTCCATGTGAAATCCTCGAGCTGCTTCACACCAACCGATTCAAGGTCGAAGAGTTGCTCAGACGTCACGCCGTACTTGACCGGTTTGATCTTTCCCTTGTCTAGTCGCCAGAACCAGACATTGAACATCGAAGTAATAACGTGGAAATGTTTGCCAAGAGGCAGGTAACAGAGAAAGGCAAAAAAAATGATATCATGAATATAAAAAGACAGGATATGGATCCCCTGTAGTAGCGAGTGAGGGAGATCCAGAAAGATTTTGGAAAAAAGCCAGGCAAGTGTCAGTGGAAAAAGAAACCCATGTCCTCCGGCCGCAACGATTGCCGCTTCAAACGCTGCCTCAGAGATCATCAGGATGGCGATAAACGCCAGAACAAGCAGAGCCTCCGAGGTATGATCTTTTCCCATACCATCGGGTACCCGGTAACGCTCGGGCTTGACAACGATCCGCCTGTAGGCTGCAGCTACACAGGCCACAAGTACCGCTGTGGCAGCAATATCCTTGAAGATATTGTAAACGGTTCCAAACCGGCCGGAGAAACCCGGGATCGCAAAATCTTCAAAAATCCCCACAAAGACCAGGGAGCAGGTACGAAGCGCCAAAACCAGAAATCCAAAGAAGATCACCAGGTGGATGACACCGGCGGTCTTGTACCTGAGCTGACGCGACTGTGCCAACCAGAGGGAGAAAAAATTCCTCCAGCGCCGGGCTGGCTCATCACTCCTTTCATCCCGAGCAGCAGCACGCATCGGGACGATTCTCTGTTTTATGATATATGCAAACACTCCCATCCCTGCTACTGGGATGAGAACTGAAAATACAATCAGGGGAATACCGAAAAATGTGTATACCGCCGGAGAGATAATAGGTGACATGATTGCAACCCTTTACCGTGGAAATAATACGCCTGACAGATTTCACCTCACACATGGTGGCAGTGTCTTCTGACACAGGCTTCTCTGTTTAGTTCTTAACTGCCCGAATTTCTTTGGTGATCTCGGGAATAACCTCAAAGAGATCATCGATAATGCAGTAATCGGCAACCTTGAAGATTAGAGCATCAGGATCGTTATTTATAGCCACTATGGTATCTGAGGTACTGATACCAGCTATATGTTGCATGGCTCCGGAAATACCACAGGCCACGTACAATTTTGGCGAAACCACTTTGCCGGTTTGGCCGACCTGATCTGAAACGGGCCGCCAACCGGCATCCACCGCATTTCTGGAGGCACCGACAGCTCCACCCAGTAGGGTGGCAAGCTCTTCGAGTATCGAAAAGTCTGAACCCTTCAAACCACGGCCGCCTGAGATAACGTAATCGGCTTCAGTAAGTTCCACCTTCGTGGAAAGCTGGACTTTCTCTTCTACCAGTTCGACTTTCAGGTCGCCGACATTGACAGCGAATGGCACAATTTCGCCGGAACCGGCTACCTCCTCAATCGCCATCATGTTAGGCCGAATGGATGCCATCTGGATATCCCCCACAATCTCCACCTTGGCAATTGCCCTACCGCCGTAGAGGAAACGAGTTGCGACAAGACGACCATCCGTAATTGAAAATGCGGTACACTCATTAGCAAGTCCGGCACCGAGTCGGGCTGCGACCCTACCACTCATTTCGAGCCCGTTCATGGATGCACCAAGCAGTACGATTGCCGGATCAAACTCTTTTACGATATCACAAAAGACATTACAGTACGCCTCTGCGCTAAACGTTTGTAACTGTGCATCGTCGGCTACTACGATCCGGTCGGCCCCATACTTTCCAAGTACCGCAGCGGAATCACTGATACCGCTGCCCATGACGACCGCTAACAACTCTTTACCAAGCTCATTTGCAAGTCGCTTACCCTCGCACAGGGCTTCGATTGATATCTTCCTGAAACCGTTGTTAAAATATTCAACTATGACTACAACACCGTGTGCCATGCTCAAATCTCCTTCTGGGTAGACGGAGGAACTTCCTCCGATAAAAATCAGATTACCTGGCGTTCATCCTTCAACAGCTTCACTAGTGCGGCTGCCTTTTCCGCCGGGGAGCCGCCTTCTATGACCAGGCCACCTGAACGTTCGGGGGCAAGCTCAAGATGAACCAGTTTCACCAGGGCGTTGTCCGGGCCTACGGTCTCCTCGTCAATGCCGATATCATCAAGTTCTTGTTCTTCAAAAGATTTTTTCTTGGCCTTCATGATCGCACGAAAGGCGGGGTAGCGAGGTTCATTCAACCCTTTCTGGGCGGTGAGAATAGCCGGAATAGACGTTTTAACTGTTGCAGTCCCGCCCTCAATCAGCTTTTTGCAGGTAATAGAGGTGCCGTCCACATCTTGACCGATAACTCCGGTCACCAGCGGCAGAGATAACATCTCTGCCAGAAAGGCGGGGACTTGGTAGTTGTCGCCATCAACTGCCCGCTGCCCTGAGAGGATCAGATCATAGTTCACATCTTTTAATGAAGCGGCGATGATCCTGGCGGTAGTGTAAGGATCCGCCCCGCCGTATACCTCATCATCAATCTCGTCGTTAACGTGTATAGCCTCATCGACTCCCATGGCGTAAGCAACCCTGATAGCCTCGGGTACCGAATCAGGACCTACGGAAAGAAGAGTAACCGTGCTTTCACCATCAGCTTCCTTTATCAGGAGGGCTTCCTCGATAGCGTATTCGTCGTAAGGGTTGATTGCCATTTTTACTTCTTCACTCTCGATACCACGTCCTGCCTCGTTGATGTCGAGCTCGGACTCGGTATCAGGCACCTGTTTCATCAGTACAACTATGTTCATTACTTTCTCCTTATCGTCGTAAAGCCTGCCATGAAAATTCCACTCACGGAGCAGATTCTGCCTGTCTCCTTTTCTGCGTAATTGTCACTAATGAACAACTACATTTTAGTACGCTCGTTTTTTGGGTCGTATGGCGAGCAAGGATGCAGAGTTGCAGGATAGAGCTTGCCCTCCACCATCAATTCGTAGGTACCTTTCTTGATCCAAGCGGTGGTAAGGCCGTCTTTGTTCTTCAGGTATCCCATACCCACAGGGCAACCAACCTCAAAGCCGTAAACACCGGAAGTTAAGGTGTCTATAAATTCGCCGTTTCGGTAAATCGGCTCGTTCCCGTAGAGCATCACTTCCGGATTATCATCGAGGGTGAACATTACGATCTTCCGGGTAAGTGGCGCATCTTTCGCTTTCACCAGCGCATCGCGGCCGATGAATTCTCCTTTGTTGAGTTTGACACCGAAACCCAGCCCGGCCTCGTAAGGATTGTCATCCGGGGTGATATCGCTCTCCCAGTGACGATAGCCGGTCTCAAGCCGCAGGGAGTTGACCGCCTGCATCCCTACCAGCTTCAGGGAGTGCTTTTTGCCTTCTTGCATAATGGCGTCGAATACCGGTCCGGCGAAATGCGAGGGGATATAAAGTTCCCAGCCCAACTCTCCGACATAAGACATCCTGAGAGCCAGAGGGCGGGCATAAGCCACGTCGATCTCCCGGGCAGTGCCATACGGGAAGGCCTCGTTTGAGAGATCCGTATCGGTAAGGGTAGCGAGCAGATCCCGCGATTTAGGTCCCATAATCGCAAGCATCGCGTAGCCATGGGTTACATCGGTGATGGTACAGATTGCATCAGCAGGAATGCGTCGTTTGATATAGTCGTAGTCCCTGACAGTGGTACCTGCGGCGGTAACAATAAAATACTGGTCTTCTGCGATTCTGGTGACGGTTACATCAAGCTCGAAACCGCCTTTTTCATTGACCATCGGCGTGTAAACGGATTGGCCGACGGAACCGGAGACATCGTTGGTACAGAGATATTGAAGCACCTTCTCAGCGTCCCGTCCCTGAACAATAAATTTTCCCATGGAAGTAAGATCATACATACCGACGCCGTGGCGGACAGCCTTATGTTCCTCCGCCTGGTGATCGAACCAGTTGGCTCGCCCCCAGCTATATTCATGAACCGGTTCAATACCTTCTGGAGCAAACCAGTCTGCGCGCTCCCAGCCGGCTATCATTGAAAAACATGCGCCGTTGGCCTTGAGCCGGTCATGGACGGGGGAACAGATGACAGGACGAGCGGTGGTGCGCTGCCTGTTCGGATAGTGGTGCTCGTAGAGGATTCCGACGGACTCCGTAACCCGGTCATGCAGATATCTGGAATTCTGCTGCCAGGGAAAGTAACGGCGTACATCGACAGGCCAAAGCTGCTCATCAGGGGAGCCATTCTCGACCCACTGGGCAAGAGCCCGGCCAACACCAGCGGAACTGGCGATACCGACGGAGTTCATTCCGCAGCCAACGAACAGGTTTTTCACGCCGGGAACCTCGCCGGCCATGAAAGCATTGTCGGGAGTGAAGCTCTCCGCTGATACCTGAAGATGCCTGATCTGGACATCTTCCAGGACCGGGAAGCGGTTAAAACCGCATTCCATGAAAATCTCAAGCTGATCCCAATCTTCTGCCAGCTCGGTGAATTTCCAATTTTCAGGGATACCTTTCATACCGTAAGGGTGCGCAACCGGTTCGAAGCCACCAAGCAGGATACCGCCGGATTCTTCCTTGAAGTAAGTGTAGCCGTCGAAGTCGCGAACAGTAGGGAAGTGTTTCCTAAGTCCTTCGATCGGTACGGTAATGGCGTGGAGGTGCTCGGCCGCGTGCAGGGGTAGAGAAGCCCCGGTCATCTTACCGATCTCGCGGCCCCACATACCTGCACAGTTCACCACGTATTCGCAGTTGATGTCGCCCTGGTCGGTTGAAACCCCGGTGATCACACCGTTCTTATTGTGGATACCGGTTACCTTGCAGTTTTCGATAATTTTGGCCCCACCCATCTTGGCACCTTTAGCCAGGGATTGGGTAGCACCAATTGGGTCGACCTGACCATCACCGGGCAGATAGAAGGCGGTCTTGAGATCACTCGTATTCAGCAGCGGAATCATTTCCTCCGCTTCCTTAAGGCTGATCTCATACATTTCGATATCAAAAGCTTTGGCCATGGCAGAGCCGCGCAACCACTCTCTTCTGCGATCTTCGGTCTGGCAGACGCCTATGGCACCGGTTTTAACAAAGCCTGTCGAAACGCCGGTTTCCTCTTCCAAACGTGAATAGAGTTCAAGGGCATATTTTGCCAGGTTTGACATTTCTCTATTCTGCCGTAGCTGGGCAAGTAAACCAGCTGCCGCAAAGGTTGTCCCCGAGCCAAGTACCTTTCTTTCAATCACAACAACATCGTTGAAACCAGCCTTAGTCAAATGATAAGCTGTGCTGCAGCCGACAATCCCGCCACCAATGATTACAACCTGTGCATGGGATGGCAATACCGTGCTCATGTGAATTCTCCTTTCTATCTGGCGTCTCACAGATCTGCCGGTCCTTATTGAGTGCAAGATCTGTCAACGTGCTTAAAAGATGTGATTCGGAAAGCAGACGCGAAGGAGAGCCATCCTCTCCTTGCTTTATGCCCTCATTCACCCTCTTTCAGCAATCTTTGCGCCAAAAGCTGATAGACTGATTGTTTTATTCGAAAAAACTCTTTAACAAGGTCGCTACTAAGGATATTTTTTGTATTATTTTCAATTAATTATTGAATAAGTATTGGATGCATTTTTATTTTTAGGACATCATCAGAAATTTCATATGATGAGACAAATGAGGGAAGATCCCCGGTTCTTAACCCGATATTGCATAACAAATGACCCGATAATGGGTCGGTGCATCAAATCACCACCCGGCTTGGCGCTGATTTTGGCTATTCACGTTTGTCAGGAATATGTCGTTGGTGGAAAAAGGCACACCCATGAAAACATGCCTAGGTGTTGAGGAGATAGTTACGCAAGCGTCAAGCTTGCTTGAGTTTGCGTGAAATTGTCGACTGGGAAATCCCTAGAAATTTTGAGGCCTTGTATTGGCTCCCGTATCTGTCGACAGCTTCACGGATCTTCTGGAGTTCCATGTTTTTTACATCTTTTAGAGGACTACTTTTACCATGTCGATCTCTTTGTACACGCGACCTGTCTAGTTTTAAACTTGAGGCTACTTGTCGAGCATTGATTACATCACTTTCAGTCATCGTGATCAATCGCTTCATCAGGTTTTCAAGCTCCCTGATGTTACCGGGAAACTCATAGTTCTCAAGAACGTTTTTCGCTGCCTTGGAGACTATTTTGGCAGTACCATATTTATTGTTGTATCTGACTAAAAAAAAATCGATCAACGGCTTAATCTCTTCTCTTCTCTTGGTAAGAGTCGGAATATGCAAAGGTACCACATTCAGCCGGTAATAGAGATCGGTTCGAAACGTCCCCCTTTCAACCATTTCTTCAAGATCTCTGTTGGTGGCCGCAATAACCCTGGTATTAAGTTTGATTGATTTGATACCACCAACTCGAACCACCTCACCTCCTTCCAGAAAACGCAGCAACTTTACCTGTAGATGCAGAGGAATTTCGCCAACCTCATCAAGAAACAGCGTCCCTCCGTCCGCTATTTCAAAAAGGCCCTTCTTTCCTTGAGGTGCTGAACCTGTAAAGGCTCCTTTTTCATACCCGAACAATTCCGATTCAATCAGCGATTCGGAGATTGCCCCACAGTTGACATCGACAAACCTGCCGTTGCGCCTTTCAGATAATCTGTGCACCATTCTTGCCAGCATGCTTTTGCCAACCCCGGAGCTTCCAGTTATAACAAGCGTGTGATCAAATTTAGCCGCCCTTACTGCAGTTCTCAAGACCTCTTGCATTTGGGGCGATTTAATCACCATATCATTTAATTCGGTAGCGGCAACATCGAGATTGCTGAACTCGTAATGCATATCCTGCTCGAGCAATTCTTTTTCAAGACTCTCGGTTAAGTTTTCCAGACTTGAAATATCCCGGTCATTTATAAGGGCAAACCGTACCTCTCCGTCATTGCCGAAAATCGGTATACCTGAAGCCAGAATTCGTTTGCCGCTTTTCGCCGTTTGGATCATTGAGATAGGCTTTTTCAGCCTTAACACTTCAAGCGCCACTGATTTGTCATAAAATCCAGCTCTTACAATCTCTCTGACATTTTTCCCCAAAATCTCTGAAATATCGAATTCGACCATTTTTTCTGTGGCTCTGTTCACCATCACCACGGTGCCTTCATGATCGGTGACAAACAACCCATCTTTTGAGTACCGCATGATAGCAGCGAACACTGCCTCAACATCCGAGGCCTGCATCGCACTATAGCTGCTCACCTTCACATCTTTCATCTTTCATCACCTTGAAGTTACTTTCCTATCTGCATGCTGGATATCCGCTTTACATTTCAACTTCTCGAAGTCTCATGCCGGCACGATATCGATAACCTTTTGAAACTATATCCAGTTATGTCTGCTGGTTGCCAATTCTAAAATGGATGCCAGGAACCAAAGGGTACACTCAAACAAAAATTGACCTTTTAAAGAAAAAAAGAATGCTTTTATAATACAATAGTTTAGCAATTATCACAGCTATCTGGTCATTAGCTTTGCATTTGTATATCGGGTGGCTACTGAAGCAAAGTACCATGACACATCCCATCGTTGCTATGGCGGGCATGTATCAAAAAGGTATGGGGGTCGATCCGTTAATCTGTCCGAAATGTACAGGTGAGATCCGAATTTAGGTAGAGCCAACAAAGCAATTTCTTATCACCTTTTAAGGCCGTCAAAACCGCTCAGCCTATGCTGCCGCAAAGGGTATCCTTAAACTCCTGACCCGAGACATGTGTTGTGAGCGGGTTAGAGACAACCTCTATATAAGCGCTATTGGAACCGGATTAGAGATCTGCGCCCGCAGTTTACATGTTCATCGGCATGTCATTGAAATTAAGCGACCATTCAAAGGTTTCCACCATCATTCCCTGGCGGGCGCCCTTGCTCTCATTCTCATCCCATGTATGATCTATTGGCGTTTCATAGCGGGCGCCACCGAAAACTGTTTTCCCACTGCTTCGCGTAACCTTCCATACCGGGTCCGCCGGCAATCCCTGCCGGTCTTTGCCTCCCCTTCTCGAGGTTACCTGCTCTTCCGCTTCCTTTTCATCATTGAGTGAGCGGGGGATACTCTCGTAGCCAGTGCCTCTGCGGCGAACAAGCTCACTCTCGCTATTTTCATTGATCATCATGTCAATATCCAGTTGAGGGACCCACAGCCATTTAATCGTTCCGTCGTCCGGCTCATAAAAAACATGTACCCTGATATGCCCCCGCTCAATATTCTCGAGGGTCTTTGCAGAGAGACCGGCTGCCGTCCACTGCTCCGTCCCTGACCCCTCACTTTGTTCCTGCATCCTTCCAAGTTTGTCGGTTCTCGCACTATTCCTGTGCCAGCGATACATTCCTCCAGCGGATGTAATGCTGCAGGATTTAATCCTGTAACTAATTGCCTTGAGTCCTGTTTCTTCATTGAGCCGCGACTGGGGGGTCTTCATGATTGTTTCCATATACTGGCGGATCAATTTCACCTGTTCGGGGTCGACATCCTTCACTCGTGCCTCCATCTGATCCAATGCATCGCGCTGCTGAGGTAAAATCGGGTTATTAAGATCAAGCTCAAGGCGCAGGGTTGCTGACCGACTACCCTCCCTCTGACGTGATTGAACATTGGTTGTCGCAGCGATCCTAGACGTAGAGTCAAATAACTCCCGTTCTTCAAACTGCCTGGTAAGCGTTACGGTTCCGCTGTGGCAGCGAGATGAAAGTTCGTATGTTACAGATAGTGGCTCCTGCACATTTAACTGGCTGTCAGAACTACCTATGGCGATATATATTTCATCAAAATTGTCAGATTCCCTGGCCAGGCAAAATAAGCGTTCGTTTCTGCCGGTCCAGTCCTCGTACTCTTTTCGACCGTCACTGTAATGGACAGCCGCCTGAACGCTCAATTTATCTCGGTATTTTTCAAAAGGTTCCAGGTTAATTCTTACAGGTGGCACATCAGAATCTGTGGTCCCGTTAAAAACATCAAAATATGCCGTCTGCAGTCCTTTCAGTTCCACCATTACCTGATCACCGCTGTTGTTGGTTACATTCAGATTTTCCCAGCCATGCTTATCGGAAAAGACAAGCGGGTTGGCCCCTCCAAAGCGTTTACCGACGGTATCCGGCATCGGTTTTTTCCTCGGTTCCACATCCAGTGTCGAAAGACTGTAACCTTTCCAGATATCACCCAAATCATCACCAAGAACACGAATGAGAGCACCAATCTCAGACATACCCTGCCCCCGTTTTTCCCATATCTTTCTAATCAAGGAGTCATCCTTTGGCTCTACATTACTCAGGTAATAGGGAAATATATAAAAACCATATACTCCATAATCAGAATCGTTATCAAGCGGCCATGTGCGGGCAGATTCTCTATCAAAAGTGTCCTCAAGATGAATCTGTTCAGAGTTCCATTCCTTGTTGATAAAATTCTCTGCCCAGACAGCGGTGCTTTCCTCCAGCCAGGCTGCGGAATTCATCTTAAAAGCTGTCTGGAAAGCATGAAACAGTTCATGCGCAAGAGTGCCCCCCAGTGTATTTTCTTCTTTACAGCTGTATGCCGATATAAGGATTACCGGCTCAAGTGTATCTTTGCCAAAAGTAAACATACCGTCAGTATCCGGTTCATCTTCAAGAGCCTCCTTGTCTTCCTTCTTGTCTGGAGGGTCAACCCATTTAGGGATGATATAAAAATAAATATTCCTGGTAGGTGTCGGGACATCTTTATTCAACAATTTCTTAAATTCTTCATACATTTTTTCTTTCTTGATGAGATCATGAGCACGTCGAACAACTTCAGCCTCGCTGGACATCCCCACAATAATCAATCTATAACCATTGTCTGTTGTATATATTTCTTCCACCAATGTCTGGGTTTCCGAGGCCCAAGCCTCTGAAATAAAATTAAATGGTAAGAATGATTGAGATAGTGATGATTTTTGATGCAGTATTTCATACCAATAACTTCTTGGGTTTCTTGGATCCAGGAAATATGGTTCCAGTTCTTGCCTCGTTGCCTCATCGAGTTGATCAAAATTTTGCCGTACTTTTTTCAATAGCGGCGTTCCACTGCTCTTGAAATGAGTCATGCGATACATTTCAGGCACTTGAGACGGTTTGAATAATGAAAAAAGACGATAACGGGAAGCCTGGTTAATATCAATTCGACCGGCTTTCAGGTCATGGACCAACTGTCGTTCTGGGGGCAACCTGTTGAAGACGATTGCTTTCTCGACACCCGGACCACCAGTGACCCGAGCCGTCAGGTTAATCGTCTGATCCGGTTCCGGCACATAATCCGGTACCAGGGTCACCTGTCTGAAATCAGCTGACCACTTGGGAGTCCATTTTCCTTTATCGGAGGTCACCTCAAAGCTGAAAAAAACGGGGTTGACCGACTGGGTGAAATGGACCACTAACGGTTTGTCCACATCAAGGGAGTTGTTGCTGCGAACATTACCCAGAAACAGTTCCAGATGACGATCTGCCACCGGCATGTTGACGGGAAAAGGTGGCTGTTCCGGCGAATCTTCCCGAGAAAATGGCTCAGGTGCCTGCGCGAGTTCACTCGAACCATTTCCCTGTGCTTGAGATTGCCTGCTCTTTTTGGAAGGCGAATCAATACTCTTATTACTGCTGGAAGGCTTTTGCAAAAAAAGAGCGACACGGACCATGGTAGCATTGTCTTTCTGTTCGGCCGTTACAGCGAATCTATCTCCTCGGCGCTCGATCATCAGCATTCCCTTGCCTTTGTGGACAAGAGGTACCCCCGATGGCCAACCCTTTGACTGCATTTCCTGATTATAAAAATGAATCACGTCTTCAGGGGCAGCTACCACCTCAAAATCACAACTTCCGGATCCCTGAAACAATTGTTGCTTTAAAACCCTGGCACCGTTGAAAAGGGGAATCTGCCCGTCAAGAACGGTTATACCATCCGCCCCCCAGCCTAGAACTGAAAAGAGCGATATGTAGTAAAAAACAATGAAACCGATGAGCAAATCATGGCCTCTTATATTGATATGTTTCATCATTTTCCCACCTTCAGTATTTTTTCGACCGATTCAGTAGGTGATTACCTATGACAAAGGAGGATATTGAAACAGCTTCAGGGAAAAACAGCCTCCAATGTCTGCATTTCTCCGCTATTAATCAGCACCCCTTCAAAGGTTTTTGTCGACTTTTCTTTCTGGTAGGTCACGGAAACCGTGTAGACCCCGGGGGGCAGTTGAACAATCCTCGTCCCGTTTTTAGGCCAGTTCGTCCAATTCTTGAAAACTTTTTTGCCCTGCTCATCGAAGACTTCAACCGGTGCCGCAATCGGCGCACCGTTATAGGTCGCGTGAATGATCAGCTCCCCGGAAAAAAATTCTGCTGTCTTCTCCGTTGTCTGGCCCAGGGCAATTTCAAGAGGATCAAAAACGACTGACGGCTTGCCAACAATTTCACCATCAATCACCTCTATTCTATAGTTCCCCGGCAACAGTTTACGCTTGACAACACCCGTTTTAGCGTGGGTCTGCTCGCTGTGAAAGCTTTTTGTCTCTCCCTGCCGATAATAGCGAACCGTAGTCTTCTGGGGAGTGCCGTTTCGCAATGCCGTCAGCAGGATACTGCCATCGGAAAAATCTGCAGTGCGCCTCACCCTCTCCCCTGCGCCAATCTCGATATGATCCCACCTCACTTCAGGTGCAGAACCACCACTCACGGTGGAATCCTTCACCCTGGCACTGTACAGCCCCGGGGCCAATCTGATTTCAGACATTCCCGTTTCTGCTGAAATACTGGCAGGTACCCAGGTTTTACCATCCTCTTCAGCCGTCAGTTCGATCTGGGTGAAAAACGGTTGAGCATTCTTGGTTACCGTTACCTCCAGCAGGCCATAAGGCGGTGTCTGTTTCTTTACCACTTCAGCGGCAGCAGTTGAAAACTCCAGGGCGTTGTCAGCCGTAAAATAGCTTCCGCCGCCTTCCCTGGCCATGCACTCAAGCTCTGCTTTCTCTTCACTGGTGACATCAAAGCCGATAACATGCATGATGAACCTGATCCCCGATTCCTTGAGGGCCTTAACCAGTCCGCAGGGATCAGGGTCACAAGTCTCCCTGCCATCTGAAACCAGGATTATGGTAGTCGTATCTTCCATATTCCTGATGCGCTCGGCTGTCAGGCGGACCGAGCGGCTGATCGGTGTTTTACCTTTCGGGCTGAGCTTTTTTATTGCAGTAATCAACTCATTTTTATCCAACCGTTTGGGAGCGATAATCTCTTCGACATCATCACAATCAACTTTACGCCGATGCCCATAGGCCACGAGCCCTGCAACGGAATTTTCCGGCAGTGTTTCAATGAGATCAGAGAGCACCTCCTTGGCGATTTCTATTTTCGCCTTACCGTCAACCTGTCCCCACATTGATCCCGAGGCATCAAGAATCAGGACAATATTACCGGCATAATCCGGTGAACTCCCTGCCACTGCAGCACCAGCCGTGACATCTGCCTGTTGTTGTTTTCCTTGGGAAGACTCAGTCCGCTGCTCCACATCAATCTCTATCTCCCCATTTTTACCCATTACATAGAGATCATACGGAAGCTGGTCAGGAGTAAGTTCCCAGATCTGTTGTTCACCGCTTTTCAGGGATATGCGCTCAGAAATCAGTATCGCCTTGTCCTGGCCAACAACTTTTATCTCGGCAGCTGCGGGGGACTGACTTGTAACAGCTGCACGTGCGGTAATGATGACATAGTGATCAGGTTCCAGGCCTACAGCCTGGGAAGATGTCGGTTTGATCAGGATTTTAGCGGCTCGTGTCTCTTTTGAGGCAGCCGGCTTTTCCTTTCTGCTTTTTAATAGCGTGGGTTCGGAATCAATCTGACTGTATCCCTCGGGAATTTTGAATAAAGAAGGATTAACAGGGCCGGGAATAATGTTTTTGAGTTCCATTACCGGACTGGAATTTATCCCGTAGCTGATCTCCCTGAGGACAAAACCGAGTTCTTCTGAAAACCACACCCGCCCGGCAACCCGCGAATCCCCTTTTTTTCTGTATTCAATCACCTGGCATTCATACCCTGCCACAGGTTCCTGCCCCACGACAACGGCATCCATATCTCTGCGCATATACGCCCATCCGGCAACGGGGTCCATCATCATGGTTTTTACTGGATCCCTCTCTTCAATATACTTTTTTTCCGGTGGAATCAGGCCGATGCAGACCTGGTTTTCCTGATCGCAGATGGTGGGTGCAGAGGGTATATCAGCAGGTCCCGCTGTTTTCTCAAGGCGATAAACCCTGTCTTTTACGGTGAGCTGGTAAACCAAGGTGTCCTGAGATGACGTGATTGAGAGCAACGCGGAAAACTCCGCCCCTCTCGCGCAGGGCTGGATAACCAATGAACAGAGCATAAATAAGGTGCAGAGCAGGTTGCGGCAGGAAAAGAACTGCATTATCTATCCTCCATGTAATTTATGGGATTTTATAGCTCTATCCAGGGTCAGGCCCAGAAAATTCAGCTGCTAGGGGCAGTTACCAATACGCCGTCCTTCCATATGGGTCTTCATCTCCATCCCCTGCTGCCCGCTGATTTTCATCAGCATGTCGCCTGAAAAAGTATCTCCTTTGTATGTTATCTCACCGTTTCCTTCCATACTGCCTCCGGGAGTGGCACAGCGCAATGTCCACGAGACCCTGTCTCCTTCCTGCTTGACATTGCCCACACTGCACTCCTGGCCTGGCTGACTGTTCCGGGGTACGAGATCCTGTTTGGTGATACACTGCTTAAAAGAGGTCGGAGGCATACTCATACCGGGCATACTTACTGTCGAGGTGATTTGCCACAGGCCTTCCTGCATGTTAAGTCCAGCTGCTCCGGCAGGAGCCGTTATGGAGAACGTCCAGAAAACAACTGAGATGATAACCAATATTTTTTTCATTTTCCCTCCCTTTTCTGAGTCTTCGCACTAGCTGCAAAAATAACGAATTGAATTGGTAAATATGCTCAGCAGTCAATCGCTTACCATCATGAAAAGCTCTCAGTCTCAACGACCAGGGAATATGGTCCTCATAGGCTACACATATTACCCAATGGATGACTAAAAATCGACATATATCTTTATATTTCAGATATATACCACATTGTTAACTCTGTATGTCAGATAATGGCTCTGGAGATCTGTCGGGAAATCAAATGAAACCGAAGAGAACCCCCACCAGATCCATACGGTCTCGGCAGACTAACAGCAGTGGGATTGGAGACACCATGAAATACCACACTGAGCGCTCAGCTATGTTGCAAGCTCACTATGAAAAACTGCGGCATCGGCTGGGCGCGATGTATGAAGATAAACTCGATGGCAAAATTGATCAGGATTTCTTACGAGCGAAAATGTTCAGATTGGCAGTGGAATCAGAATGAAGAAGTCAAGTTACTCGAACTCGTACAAAAAAGAAACGGCCTCTTTTCCGAAGAAAAGAGGCCATTTTGAAAACTGGCTCCCCGGGACGGACTCGAACCGCCGACAGGGTGGTTAACAGCCACCTGCTCTACCAACTGAGCTACCGAGGATTACACAAGATATATCGTCTTTTGTACCCCAGACGATGAGACAATACAAGTACAATGCAGAATGTCTCTTGAAAATCTTGTAGCGCGAGAATATATACCGGTGCCAGGCGAGTGTCAACGTTTTTTTAGCCGGGTCTTAGGTCCCCTCAGGCAGCTCGCAGGAGCGTGTGCTCCAGCAGAATTTTCAAACCGATCAGAATGAGGACAACCCCCCCGGCGATTACAATTTTTCCCTCAAACAGATGGCCGATTCTGCGGCCGATTATGATTCCCGCGTAAGAAATTACGAACGTCACCAGGCTGATAATAAGAGCTGGAGTGAGGATGGTGATGTTGAGAAATGAGAAGCTCAGCCCCACGGCCAGGGCATCGATGCTGGTGGCAATTGAGAGCAGAAGCAGCCGCCCACCGGTCATGCAGAATTCATCACATTCGTCCTCTTCAAGCTGGAATGATTCATATATCATCTTTGCCCCGACAGCCACCAGCAGACCAAAAGCCAGCCAGTGATCATAGGCCGCAATATAATGCCTGAAACCGTGACCTGCCATCCAGCCGATAATCGGCATTACGCCCTGAAAAAGCCCGAAAGACAAGGCGATAATAATCGTCTGGCGCAGGCGCATCGCCTTTATCGTCACACCGCTGGCAACGGAAACGGCAAAGGCATCCATGGAGAGTCCGACAGCAATAACGAAGATGGAAAAAAAGTCCATTTGCTAGAAAAAGAGTATGCAGGTTACAGATAGTCAGGCGAAAAAAAGGCGACACGGCCGAAACCTGTCGCCTTTAAAATGACTATAGTGCCTGACATGGGACAAGGCAAATTAGTGCGGAGGGAAATCTGTGAGAATCCGGCGTATTGCACTATTAAGATTGTTCGTAACCTGGCTCGTAGACTGGTTCTGCTTGAGCCTGCTGCTCCCGAAGCCCCGCCATAAGAGCGTCTGCCTGCCCGGGTCAAGAACGTCAATAATCAGGCTGCCCTGCTCGTATTCAACAGTATTCATGGTTGTCGGCTGACTATTCCAGTAAGGATCGCGATAAAGCGTCCCATATCCATACGGCCTGTAAAAATGATTCATACTCTCGGAGCGAATTTTCTTGTCGATCGAGCCAAACCAGGTGACCACAAAATCGGGCTGGCCGCTGTCATCTTTTACAAACCCCTTGGCCATTAGCTCATTGTCAACGGCAATCTGCACCGTTTTGACGACAAGCTCGCTGTTGATCCTTACGTCATTGCCGGGGTCGTCCTGCGCGCCCAGCCACCGATAGGTTTTCAACCCGGAAAAATCCGTGCCGGGATTGAAATCAGTTTTTACCTGAACCGTGGAACATCCGATAAAAAAGAACATCAGAAGTAACGAAAACAAGCTCAATCTCAACATAATGCAATTCCTGGTTGTCATTGTCTCATTGACCAAAAAGCCCTTTTAACGCCTTCATGGCCTCTTCCAGCTGCTGCTGCTCTTCCGGTGGAATTTCAGCACTTTTCCGGGGAACCATATTCATGATACTTCCCTGGTTATCCTCTTTGAACGCCTCCGGATCTTTGAGCATGGCGATCGACTGCTCGGCCAGCATCCTGGCCATCTGGTCAGAATCCGGATCAGGCTGGGGGACAATGCCTTCCGGGTATTGAAAATATTTGTCGTCAACAGCTCCCTTGTCGAGCTTTGTAGCTGCACTCTTTACCGTAACACCCATGATGTTGGATTCGGTAAGCAGGGCGATCGGAGTGTTGTGAATCGAGTAAACGGTACTTCCCAGCACCGAGATCTTATCACATGAATATCCCAGGATCTCTTTTGCATTTTTTTCAAGAGAGCCATGCATGCCGCTCATGAAGCCGGCCCCCATCTCCTCTGCATTTTTCTCAACCTTCTGCTTCTCCGCTGCTGAGAGCTTCTGGTATTCTTCAATCATCAGTTTCTGCGGATTGATTGATTTGGTTCCTGTTCCCTCCTGCAGGTCAAAACTGTAAACCCAGTCAGGAGTGATGATTTCAACACTCCTGTTTATAATGGTCATACCGAGCATGGATGTCTTGGTTGTCCGATATTGGGCTGTCTCTGCTCCATATTTTCTGATGTAAAGCACTTCCTCACCCGTCTCCATGCCGCTGAGGGTATAACTGATGGTCGCTCCCTCAAACGGCAGCTTCCGCTCCCACGGACTTTTCGCACCCATTGCAAGGCATGGCAAAACCAGCAACGCCAAGGTCAGAACGGCAGCAAGTCCTCTCTTCATAAGGTTCTCCTCCTTATTTTGCCGGCAAAGCAACAATCAATGTAAAGTGAATATAATCGACATCCTACCTCACTTCAGCGGTCAATCAAAGATCGAGTTTTCTTTTTCACCTATTTCATTGCATATGGCTGCCGCTTTGATGACAGCATCATCTTCCAGATAGAAATGCGGGGCCAGCCTCAGACAGCCGGCCCGCTCGGTCAGCACAACCCCCTTTTTCTCAAGTTCCTGCACCACCTTCCGGGGGTCGCCCACGGGCACAAAAACAACAATACCGGAACGATTTCTCGCCTCAAATTGCTGAACACGGAAAAAATCCGGATTGAGGCCGTCCAGAAACAGGTCCTGAAGCCGGAAGACTTCATCCCTGATATGTTCAATGGGATAACGGTTGAACACATCTTCAACCACGACCGTCAGCGCGGCGATATGATCCCAGGGAATGGTGGAATATTCAAACATACGGCCGTCGGGAAATGGCGCCCAGCGGTGATCAAGATAATCAAATGTCTGCTGCATCATGCCCGGCCCGGCCATGGTGGGAGTCAATTTATCCCGCAACTGCTCACTTGTATAGAGTATTGCCGCCCCTTTGGGACCAAGCAGCCATTTCCACCCGGAGGCAGCCACGGCAGCAATACCATACTCATCCGGATACACCGGCAGGCAGCCAAGGCTCTGGGCAGCATCAACGATCAGATCAATGTTGCGTTTTTTGCAGAACGCTCCGAGCTCTGCCAGGTCCGCGCCATAACCGCTGGCAAACTGAACATGGCTGAGGGCGACAACCCGGGTACGGGCAGAGCACAGCCGCTCAAGGTCTTCCAGCGCCCAGCCGGCGGTGCGACCGAGCGTATCAAAACCGTTCCTGTGCCGGCTGTCAGGCAGCAGGGTAAGTTCGACTCCCCGTCGTTTCTGCATCAGCCACGGGTAATGGTTGCTGGGGTATTCGTGAACATAGCTGATAATCTGGTCACCCGGTTCGAATGGGTAGCCGTTGGCAATCTGGCAGAGGGCTTCCGCCGTTGAATGAACAAATGAAATATTCTCCGGAGAGCTTTTCATCAGGGAGGCAAACCCCTGCCTGAATCGCGGCAGAAGATCACCAAAATCAGGCAGGGCGGAAATACCGCGTTCGACCATACTCCGCTGAAACCCGGCAGCAGCAGATGCAGCGCCGACATAAAGCGGAGAAACAGAGCAATGGCTCAGGAAACAGGAATGGAGCCTGGACGGAAACAGCTTTGAGCGTTTATCGAACATGTATCCTCCTTCCGCCGTTTAGAGAAGATGTGGGGACAAGTCGAGAAGGTTGAGTGAGGTGCTGTCTGCCGATCACCTACTCATCCTTGTCACTGTAAAGCAAAATACCATAAAAACAATCATTGACAGCGATTTTCGAGCTGTTGAGCTCTTTTTTGTTGTTAGAAACCACACATCACTACAGATAAAGCCTGCGAGCCTGCACGCCGGCAACTCCTGCCTGGCTCTTCTTCATAGCTTATCTGCCAGGCCTCTTCAGGCAATCCCGGATAAATGAGGAAATAATCCCCCGGACCCGCTCCCCTTCCCGGCCATGAATAATATTGTGCAGTCGGCTCGATACCACCAGATGCTCCTTGTCTTGAGAACCAAGCTGTGCAAACAGTTCCCGGCCGCAGCGCTCACCGACAACCTGGTCCTGATCCGAGGAAACAATAAGGGTGCGGTGATGCTGCTTCGGCAGACTCGCCTTGCACGCATCAAGCAGCTTTCCCACTTCAATGACACCGGTAACCGGATTTTTTGAATAGTTGAACTCTTTAACATCCGGTTCGAATTCTACAAATTTCTCATCCGTCGAGTTTCCCCGCCAGCGGCTCAGCAAGCGGTTCCATATCTGTACTGGCGGCATGAACCGTTTCGAGTAATTCTGCAGCTCATAAGGAGGGCTGACGGCAACCACGCCGGCAAGGTTCTCAAGCCTTGAGGCAAGCTCCAGCACCAGAGCACCCCCTGCCGAAAAACCGACCAGAGCAACATTTTGACAGAGCGAATCCATCATCACATAGCCCCGCTCAACCGCACGCTGCCAATCCTCCCATCTTCTTGTGGCAAGAGACTCGGGGCTGGTTCCGTGGCCGGGCAGGCGCACCCCGCAGACCCAGGCCCCCTGTTTCCTGAGCAGCGTCGCACACGCCCTCATCTCCCGGGGAACCGACAGATAGCTGTGAACCAGCACAACTCCAAGCCTGTTCGCATAGGAAGGAAGCAGAAAAGGGGAGCCACCCCCTTTCTCAAATTCAGCCGACTCGGACCACTCATCATGCTCTGCACGATATGCTTTGATGTCCTTGGTGAAGAGGCGGCGGGCAATGATCATTCCGGCAATGAAATCCGGCAACCGTGAGCTCAGGCGTATCTGCTTCTGCACGCCGGCAAGCGGCTCTATCTCATTGGCCATTACCTCTGTGGGGTTCAGGATTCGGGCCTTGTGAAAGAGCGCCGGGGACTGCCAGTATGACGATTCTTTTCTCAGCATCTGCTGATCCTTGACAAGACTGCCGGTGGACACGGCAAGTTCGAGAAAGTCCTTACACTTGGAAAACCGGTCATCAACAAGCAGGTGCAGTTGCTCATCGGTGAGCGATGAATGCAGGTTATTTCCAAGGCTATGCCGGGAATGCAGGTAATCACTGACAAGATATACGGAGCGGGCAAACATGCGCTCGGAAAAAGGCCTGAAAGACCGCCGTCTCAAAAGCGAGGCAAAGAGATGGTCCAGATTGACTGTCGTCGCCGAATAAATCCGCTCCATATAGGTCCGCATCATATCTCCTGCAGCCTTTCTCAGGTAATGGCCGATCCTTTCATCATTGGCGAAATCAGTTGCGACGGGACCGTTCATTACTGTTTGAAGAAGCGGTGCCTGGAGCTCATCTTCGGTATCAAGCGGGCGGCTGAACTGCATATCGATATCCACACCTTCAAGAAGCATGGTCCCCTCGGTCATCAACTCTTCAAGCATTCTCTCCGAGGGAGTTTTCACGAAACGTGCAGCAAGGCCTGAAAGAATATTGTCATGTGCCCGGATCGGGTAATAGGTGAGGTTGACCGGCACGATCTTGACACTTTCGGCGGCGATATCGTCATCAATGCCGATATCAAGAAAGTCGGCCAGAACAGCTCTGCCCTCATCTTCTCCAACGTCCCGCTGCAGAAAACGTCGGAAAATCTCGGCACGCAATGCCAGAGAAGCGGCGCCGGTATGCGGTGTCCGGGTGGAATGGTCATCACCGATACGGTACTCACCATTGCTGACGAGTTTTTTGGTCTTGACCATCCGCCCTTCCGGGAAAATGATCCAGTGGGCCTGGCCGGTCAGTAATGTCTTTATGATGAGCCGGTCTCTTTGCGGATTTTTTGTCGAGATCACCCCGACCTTGTCAAAATAGGCCTTCAAGGCCCCCGTACTGAACAGGCCGTCATCGGCAAGAGACCAGACCCGGGTTTCGGTGAGATGAAACAGATAATAGGGAAGCAGCAGTGTTTCGAGGCGGGTAAAATGATTGATGACAAAGATTATCGGCCCATCGGGGATATTCCCCAGGCCGTGAAAAACCGTTCGGGCCTTGAGCAGTTTTGACAAGGCTTTTATGGCTATATCGGTCGTCAGGTAGGCGGTATGATTCATTTGTTGCTGTCTAGAAAGCCAGGAGCCATGGAGGAACAAGCAAACAAGGTACAGGAAAAAGCGGTACTGCTGTGAGAGTCTTTCACAAATAATTCAGCGGACGGCTACTTCTCCATTTCCGCAATAAATGCATTGGACGACTCAATCGCCGCGCTCATCCGGGCAATCAGGGTGTCTATTTCCATTTCCAGATTAGAAAACTCATCCTGAAGCGAGCCGATAGCCTGGGCGTTCAAATTATGCTTGAGAAAAAGAACGTTATCCCGAAAAATAGTGAGAACGGGATCCATACTCTTTTCAGCGCGATACATGTGCTCTATCATTTCATCATAGCGTGTTCTGGTGGCCGTGAGCTGCCGCTTGCTTGCCGCGGCAAGCTCCTTGTTCTCGTAGAGATCCAGTTCACTCTGCCATTCCCTGAACAGATCGCTCGAGACCGATTCCACTTTCTCAATGCGCGCAGAGACATCGGCTGCCGCATCTGAACAGGCTTCGTACTCCTTATTCAGGTGCTCGTAAGCTTTTTTCAGATCCGTTTCCTTGAGCGTGACGACACTGCTGAACTGGTCCAATGCCGATTGAAACTGCTCCTGAGCCTCTGCCTGGGAATCACGGGCGTCCGCAACCCTGTCAACCATGATGTCACGTTTATGGATGCCCACCTTTTCCATTGCCCCGTAATAGGTGCTGCTGCATCCGCTTAAAAAAAGAGCCGCAACCGCGGCACACAGAAGTGCTAACGCGTGTAAATTGTATTTCATGGCCACCCTCACCTCCTCAACATATTTGACAAAATGCCATAATAAACTACGATAGCATATTATTCTTTTTTTCAATAGAATAGTTAGGCTATGAATACTATCAGGTCCGCAACCAGACGTCATCTTTTCATCGGCTACTCGTGCTCAATACTGCTGGTACTCGCCTACCTCAACATGTTCCCGGTCGTCCGCTATATCGTCAAAACCTGGGGAACAACACCGGTTCTGGTTCTGCCGATCCTGATAACCATCAGCGCCCTGATCGCGATCTCTTTGCTGTTGCTCAGGGCCAGGAGGGTGCGACGGGTGCAGCCCGACATTGCCCCAATCATGATCGGCACAGCCATCTGCCTTGCAGCCCTGTTCATCCCAGACCCCGAGGCGCCGATAAAGCGCATTCACGTGATCGAGTACATGATCCTTTCTCTGCTGATCCGTTACACGATGTCCATCCGCCTCCAGGGGGCTTCACTGCTTGTCTACAGTATTTTCTTTACCTCGCTGCTTGGTGTTCATGACGAACTGCTCCAGGGGTTGCACCCGCTGAGGACATATGGAACCCGGGATATTCTCGTCAACGCTGTCGCCTCAGCCGGCGGCGGTTTCATCTGGCATGGTTTCAGGCTTTTCGAGCACAGCGCTCAGGCGTCTGAACCAACCGTCCGCCTGACACCGCGCTCCTGCAGCTACCTGGTCTGGCTATTCTGCTCGGTTCTGTTCTTTTTTATACCGCTCTTCTCTTTCCGGCAAGCGCTTCTCCCCCTCTGGCCCGCCGCCCCGCTGGCAGCGAGCCTGATAGTTTTTACCACTGCAGCAGTGAGCATGTCAATCAGAGTCAATCACGGAGTCATGGCGGTGAGCTGCGCAGCGTATGCGCTTCTCGCCTATCCGGCGGCAGTCCGGCTTGTACCTGCAGTTTTTAACTGATTTTCATTTCTCTGCAGGCGATATACTCCATGGCCCGCTCGGCAAAGAAATACTGAACTCTCTTGAATCACCTGGGTTTGAAATGTATTACGTATTAACAATACGAAGCATAATAACACCGCAGACAATCAGTAGAATTGACAAGAATTTCAATATGGTAATTTTTTCCTTCAAGAAACAGGCACCAAGAAAAAAGGCAAAAACAATACTTGTCTCCCTCAGCGCGGCGACAAGTGCTATCGGCGCCATGGTGAATGCCCAGATGGCAAGCGCGTAGGCAAGAAATGAAATCGAGCCAAGCGAGAGTGTCATCCGCCAATCGGTGCAAACGGTCGTTTTGACAAGCCCGGGCCTTGCCCATCTCATGATAACGCTGAAAATGAGAGCATTAATCGTTGACAGCCAACCGTAGAACCCGAGCGCGTTGCCGGCTTCGCGAGCACCAAGTCCGTCAACCAGTGTATAGGAAGCAATAAAGCTGCCGGTAGCAATGGCTAATATCGACCCACGCAGGTTACCCCGGGAACCCTTCTTCCCCCCAAATGCCAGGCTGATCAGGCCGACAGCGATACAGGTTATGGCGAGCAGCTCAAATATGCCAAAATCTACTCCGAGAAACACAACTGAGAAGCCGGCAACGAGAAATGGTGCAATACCCCGTGCTATTGGATATACCGAACTCAGGTTCCCGAAACGATAGGAATTGAGCAGGAACATCTGATATCCTATGTGCAGCATGGCGCCCGCAAAAATATATGGATAGGAATCCACATGGGGTAATGGCGTCAGAACGATCATCGCCATCGCTGCCGGTGCATGCCCAAGAACAACCGCTGACATACCCCTGTATTTATCTTCTGACCGCTTTACAAAAAAATTCCATGTTGCGTGTAAAAACGCCGCCGCTAAAATTACAAGCAGAACCTGAACAGGCATTATCTATAACCCATTAATATATTTATTGAATCATATGATGATAATGGATTAAAATCAATTCGACAAGAGCAAAACAACCCACGGCTCGAACCTCCCAGTATGCTCTGGAAAATGAGAAACAGACGGTTAGTCGCCAGACAATTCCAGTGACAAACGATCAATAATTGAAGTATCAGACAGCGTACTGAGTACTCATCCAAAGTTGTGTACTCTTGCCTGTAATCCAAAACAAAGGGCAATACATGAATGCAACGACGAAAATCACCATCGATGAAGCAACCAAATTGTGCAGCAGGGCTCTGATCGCCGCAGGCACACGTGAGACCACTGCGGCAATTGTAAGCGATGCCCTGGTACGTGGTGAAATTGATGGTCACAAAGGCCACGGACTTTCCCGATTATCATCCTATGCAGCCCAGGTCCGAACGGGAAAAATAAACGGCAGGGCAGAGCCGTCCATCGAAGATGTAAAACCCGGTCTTTTTCGAGTTGATGCAGGGTTTGGATTTGCCTATCCTGCTATCCGTCTGGCTCTGCCTGAACTTGAAAATCGGGTTAACAAGGTAGGAATAGCCGCCGCTGCAATTCACCACTCTCATCATTTCGGGGTAGCAGGTCACCCATGTGAGGATCTGGCCGGAAAAAAAATGATCTCTTTTGTTTATGGCAACTCTCCAAAAGCAATTGCCCCAACCGGTTCAAAAGAGAAAGTTCTTGGCACCAACCCGATTGCTTTCGGGGCACCACTCGAGGGTGACCCGCTGATAATTGACTTTGCCGTATCGACCGTTGCCCGCGGCAAAATCCTGGCTGCCAGGCAGCAGGGGCAAGCCATCCCGGAAGGCTGGGCGATCGGCCCCGACGGCGAACCAACCACAGACCCAGAAACAGCGCTTCAGGGCTCAATGCTGCCGATAGGCGGAGCCAAGGGCGCTGCGCTGGCCCTGATGATTGAGGTCATGTCCGGTTGCCTGGTCGGAGCAGCGCTCGGTGTTGAGGCGAGTTCACTATATGAGGAACAGGGACCTTCACCGAACCTCGGTCAGGTTATCCTCGCCCTTGACGCCACGGCACTGTCAAAGGGCGCCTTCTTCGATCGAATGCGTGACCTGGCTGCCGTTTACCAGAAAATCGATGGTGCCCGGTTTCCCGGAACTAACCGGCTTGAAAATAGAAAAAAAGCGGCGGTGGAAGGCTTGCTTCTGCCGGTTGTCCTGGCCAACGAGATCAGAGCACTGGCCCGGTGAGTTAGAGCCGGGACCTTATTGCAGCCGGCCACCGGTCTGAAAATCAGCCGGGTTAATATTCAGCTTTTTCATGCGATACTGGAGGGTGGAACGGGGAATCCCGAGCAGATTGGCGGCACCGTTTCCACCCCCCACCATACCTTTGGTCGTCGTCAGGGCTTTAATGATGTGGGTGCGTTCTGCCTGGTTCAAGGTGCTGATGCCATTACTGGTTTCTGATGGGGATATGCCAAGGGGAAAAATTCGCTTTATGTCATCTGCATAAATTGACATACCCGGGTGCAGGATGATAAGCCGCTTGACCATGTTTTTCAGCTCTCGAACATTACCAGGCCATTTATAGCGTGAGAGGAGTTCAAGAACATCACGCGTGTATGTCGGTGCTTCGCGGTTCATTCGCTCTGCTTCATTCTTGTTGATATTTTTAATCAGCAGCGGAATATCTTCCGCACGTTCGCGTAACGGAGGAACATTGACCGTTACTGTTTCCAGGCGATAGAAGAGATCCTGCCTGAACCACCCGTCTCTCACCCCTTCCCTGAGGTCCTTGTTAGTTGCAGCAACAATGCGGGCATCAACAGGCATGGAGCTACTCTCACCAACCCGCTCGAATTTCCTTTCCTGGAGTACCTGCAACAGCTTTGCCTGCAGGTTAATGGGCAGCTCTCCAATTTCATCAAGGAAGATGGTTCCCTGGTCTGCCAGTTCAAACCGCCCCATGCGTTGACTCTCAGCACCGGTAAAGGCACCCTTGGCGTGGCCAAAAAGCTCACTTTCAAAAAGAGAAGGGGTGAGCCCGGGACAATTGGTTTTAACAAACAGGTGTCCATGCCGGTCACTCATCTCGTGGATCAACCGGGCCAGATAATCTTTACCGGTACCGGTTTCACCGGTGACCAGAATAGTCTCATCAGTCTTTGCTACCTGCTGAATAACTTCCATCACCTGCTGCATCTGGCTGGATGCAAAAAAGAATCCTCCGACCTGTTGGTCCCTCTCGCTGGACATCAGATATTCTTTTTCTCCCTGCAGGTGCTGATGCGAGTGTTTCAAAGAGGTGTAAGCAAGCATGTTATCCACGGCGATGGCAATCTGCTGGGATGTGGCCATCAGCACTTCGGATAATTCTGTAAGTGCTTTGGGTTTTTTGCGGTAACTGAAATGAATCGTTCCCAGAATACGGTCACGAACGATAAGCGGAAAAACCATGGTCGAACGAAGTCCTGCCTTTACCAATTCCCCCACAGAACTGAGATCCGTATATTTATCAAGGTCGTCAAAAATAGCCGGCTGTCTTGAATTAATTGCAATACGAGCAATTGCACCATCGGCAAGCGGTCTCGATTTATGAGCGACAACACCGCCGGGCTGAACACCGTCAGCTGCGGCAAAATAAGTGATCACATTTTTCTGGGAGTCATAGAGAATGATGCTGAGACGATCATATGTAAAGTGTCGATGCAGCTCCTTTGATAGAGAACTAAAGAGGCTCTCCCGGCTTTTTCGGGTAGCAATCGCATTGTTGATTTCCAGTAAAAGCCGGTAACGGGTTTCTGTATTCCAGTACATTTAAATCATCCAATATTCAATAAGCCGTGACAGTATTCATTACTCTAAGTAACACACGGTGCCGAAAATTCAAGCCCACTATTCGGCACGGTGCCGAATAGTGGGCTTGAATTTTCGGCAGCCCACGTCCTTCTCGATATAATAATATCCAATTTCGATATGTTAAGCGAATTGATCAAAATGGCCTGCAACTTGCTTGATGAGATGCTCTAAACCAAGAGGTGACATATGGCACTTGAATTAAAATACGGGGAAGGAACAATTAGTATTTCGCTTCCGGAATCGGCTGATGTCGATATCCTGGAACCAAATTCGGTTCAACCTGTTGCCTCCCTTGAAGAGGCTCTCGTCAGTGCATTTGCCAATCTTGAGGAAAATAATTCCGACCTGCTGCCGGAAATCAAGCAGCAGGAAACCGTCGCCATTGCCATCCCTGATGAAACCCGCCCGCTACCCGTCATCAGGGTGCTGCCTTTTTTACTGGACTGGCTTTTTGCCAAGATTCCCGACCTGTTGCCCGAACGGGTGACGATTCTGGTAGGTGCCGGACTGCATCCACCGCTCAACAAGGAAACACTTGAACGGCTCGTACCACCCAAGATTGCGCAGGGATGTCGGGTTTTGTCCCACGATGCAATAAACGGCCGGATGATCGAATACGGCTCAACGAAACGGGGAACACGGGTGCTTGTTAATCATGCCTTTGCAACCGCTGATTACAAAATTGTTGTCGGCCAGATCGACCCACACCAGTTCGTCGGTTTCACCGGTGGTTCCAAAGGAGCCATTATCGGCTGCGGCGGTGAGGCCACCATCGAGCATAATCACAGCCTTATGTTTCATGACAACGCCAGAGTCGGAGTTCTTGACGGTAATCCGGTCCGCGAGGACTTAAATGAAGCCGGAGAGATAGTTGGTATCGATCTCTCGGTCAATCTGGTGATGGCACCGAACAAGGATATTGTCAAGGTCCTGGTTGGCCGACCGCTGGACACACTCAGGGAAGGTGCGCGGATTTGTGCGGAGCTCTATGGCGTTGAAATTGATGACTCCTATGACATTGTCGTTGCCAGTTGCGGCGGCTACCCGAAAGACATCTGCCTTTACCAGGCCCAGAAGGGGTTGAACCTGGCCTCTCAAGCGGTCAGGGAGGGTGGTAAAATCCTGTTGCTGGCAGCCTCACCCCAAGGAGTCGGAGATGATGTGTACTTTGACTATGTCTCCCAGTTTACCAGCCCTGAAGAGGTACTTGCCGATTTTCGAAAACAGGAATTCAGGATGGGCGCCCACAAGGCATATCTCTTCGGCCGAACGCTGAGCAGGTTCGACGTCGCGGTATTTTCCGAACTCGATCCGGGCGTTCTCCGGAAGTGTCACCTTCGCGCCGCCGATCCTTCTGAAATTATAAAAGAATGGGTGAATAATTTTGATGGCAGACCGAGAATCGGTATCGTTCCGAATGCCAACACCACCTATTTTTATAAACAGCAGCACCACTAGGAGTATGGTTTGTTCTATTCTTATCTCATTGGAACAGCATGAGTAATCAGAACAACCAGGGTTTTTACAAGCAAATTGCAGGAAAAAGCAGCAAAGAGGCGAACCAATGCCGGGAGTCCGGCATGCGAGCAAACAGTTTTGGGACTGCATTACTCGTTTGATTCTTTATTTATTTAATTTTGTAGGAGGTATACATGGTACCTGATTATTTAGTACACGAAGCTGCGGATGGAGTAGGCGTAGTGGTGGTCGAAGGTCTGAAGGCTGACCAGGAGATCAACGGCTGGGTCATGAAAGAAGATAAAACTGTCAAAGTCACAATTTTAAACGACATTCCAATCGGCCACAAGGTTGCACTCAAAGATTTTGCGGTTGGCGATACAGTCATCAAATACAACACTGATATCGGGAAAGTTGTCGCTCCAATCAAGAAAGGCGAGCATCTTCACGTTCACAACGTCAAAACAAAGAGGTGGTAACAGATGGAAAATACATTTTTTGGATATCGTCGTGAAAATGGTCGAGTAGGTGTTCGTAACCATGTGATCATCCTGCCGCTGGATGATCTGTCAAACTCCGCATGTGAAGCGGTTGCCAACAACGTCAAGGGTACGCTGGCTATTCCCCATGCCTATGGACGACTGCAGTTTGGAGAAGATCTTGACCTGCATTTCCGCACCCTGATCGGTGCCGGCTGCAACCCGAATGTGGCAGCTGTCGTGGTGATCGGTATTGAACCGCTGTGGACTGATCGCATCGTCCAGGGTATCGCCAAAACAGGCAAACCTGTCGCCGGCTTTGCCATCGAGAAGAACGGTGATCTCAACACCATCTGTGCGGCATCCCGGAAGGCCATGGAATTCATGCAGAAAGCCAGTGAAGCCCAACGTGTTGAATGCGACATCAGTGAACTCTGGGTTTCAACCAAATGCGGTGAGTCTGATACCACATCGGGTATTGCAACAAACCCGACGGTTGGTAATGCCTACGACAAACTCTATGAAAAAGGCAATACCCTGCTCTTCGGTGAAACCACCGAACTGACCGGTGGCGAGCATCTCGTTGTTGAGCGCTGCGCCAATGAAGAAGTGGCCAAGCAGTTCCAGTTTTACTTTGATCGCTATGCCAAAGTTGTTGACGATCATAAAACAAATGATCTCTCCGACTCTCAGCCAACCAAAGGAAATATCGAGGGCGGCCTGACCACGATCGAAGAAAAAGCGCTTGGCAACATCCAGAAGATCGGAACCAAACCTCCAGTCGTCGGCTGCCTAGAAAAAGCTGTAGAGCCTACCGGCCCCGGCCTCTGGTTCCAGGATTCTTCATCCGCAGCAGCCGAGCAGGTTACGCTCTGTGCCGCCTCCGGGTTCGTCGTGCATTTTTTCCCCACCGGCCAGGGTAACATCATCGGTAATCCGATCCTGCCCGTCATCAAGCTCTGCTCCAATCCCCGCACCCTGCGGACCATGTCGGAGCATTTTGATGTAGATGTCTCCGGCCTTGTTCGCCGCGAGATCAATCTTGATCAGGCCGGCGACAAGCTGCTTGACATGATGGTTCGCACCGCCAACGGTCGAATGACTGCCGCTGAAGTACTTGGTCATCGTGAGTTCATCATGACCAAGCTGTACGAGAGTGCTTAACAGCAAGAAAATGCTGGCGTAACCCGAAGACCTCCACAACAGGTCTTCGGGTTGTCTGACTTCTTGTAACCAAACATAACGGGAGGTAATATATGCAAACAATACTGAAAGTATCCGCCATGTTGGTACTGGCATCTATTTTTTCGATCACGACTACAAACGTACTGGCTGAAGATTATCCCAGCAAGGGCATCAATTATGTCATTCCGTTCGGCCCCGGTGGAGAATCAGACATTACCGCTCGTCATCAACAGCCTTTCTTCAAAAAGATGTTTGGAGAAGATCTGATAGTGTCCTACAAACCGGGCGGCGGCGGAGCGGTCGGCTGGGCCCAGTTGAATAAAATGAAGGGCGATGGTTATGACATTATGGGGATAAATTTACCCCATATCATTATCCAGCCGGAGCAGAAAGATGTCGGATACAAGACCGATGACATTGTTGGTGTTTACATGTTCCACTACACACCTGATGCCATTGTCGTGGCCAAGGACAGCCCCTTTCAGACCCTGAAAGATCTGGTTGAATTTGCCGCTGCCAATCCCGGGAAAGTCACCTTTTCCGGTTCCGGCAAGGCTTCTGCCAATCACCTGGCGCAGCTGCGCTTCGACAAGATGGCAGGTATCAAGACGACCTATGTTCCGTTCAAGGGAACCGGTGCCGCAGTTACTGCCCTGATGGGCAACCAGGTATCGGCTGAGTGGGGATACACCTCAGTTGGTGCCCAGCAGGCTGAGAATGTGCGCATGCTGGCGGTAGCAATGGAAAAGCGTCACTCGAAATTCCCGGATATCCCGACCTTCAAGGAGCTCGGTTACGATCTGGTTTCCGGTGCTTATCGCGGTATCGCTGTACCCTCATCAGCGCCTGAGGATATTCGCCAGAAATTGTCAGATATGATCGGCAAGATCAATGCCGATCCGGAATTTATTGCGCGCATGGAAAATGATGGGATGGCAATGCTGGATGTCGACTACAAGGCCTATCCGGAATTCATAGAGAAGATGAAAGTCATTTACCTCGAGGCTGCAAGGGAAGCGAAGATATTAAACTAAGCTCAATCAGAAGGGGCGGGAAGGAACTATTCCCGCTTTTTTCCCTTTACTGCTTGACACACCGTTTCATCGAAGAGCGTTGCTGCTGAATGGACAGCGCTCTTTATCCTGATGGCTGGGATGGATAAGGCGGTGAATTCGCCCGTTACTATAATTTGTTTATCTACCGGGTAACTGGTTATATCGTTTTTTAACCTAGACGAGGACACACATCACATGCCGGGAATCGATTATATATTTGCCGCGCTGACACCCCTTAATCTCCTGTTGGCGTTGATCGGCGTAATCGCCGGCACGGTGATCGGGTCATTGCCGGGTCTTACAGCAACGATGGCTGTCGCTGTCCTGGTACCACTTACTTTTTCGATGGAGCCGGCCTCGGCGCTCATCATGATGGGAGCCATCTACACCGGAGCCATCTATGGCGGCGCGTATTCCGCCATTCTGCTCAATACGCCGGGAACTCCTTCGGCAATTGCCACGACCTTTGATGGGTTTCCAATGGCAAAACAGGGAAAAGGGGATCTGGCCATCACCCTGGCCTGTATCGCCTCGGTCACCGGTGGTCTGGTCGGAGCTGCCTTTCTCTTGATGCTGGCGCCGCCCCTTGCAAGAGTCGCTCTGGCATTTGGCCCGGTAGAGTATTTCTGGCTCGCCATTTTTGGCCTGACCCTGATTTCAGCGCTTTCGGAAGGTAATCTGCTCAAGGGACTCATCGGAGCCTGTTTTGGTCTGCTTCTTGCCTGCGTTGGTGTTGCAGAGATAAGTGCCGATATACGCTTCACCTTTGGCAATCAGGTTCTGATTGGTGGCATTGAGACCGTATCGGCCTTGATTGGGCTCTACTGCGTGCCGGTATTGATTGACCTGGTGGCAACTCCGGATAGACACCTCAAGGTAACCCATGTGCCCCGAGGGTTTCGTTTCCTCGAAGCATCGGCAATTGCCTGGCGGGCAAAATTCAGCCTGCTGCGCAGTTCCGTGATCGGCACGCTGGTGGGCATACTGCCTGGTGCTGGCGGTTCGATCGCCGGCTTGGTCGCCTATTCAGAAGCCCGGCGCTCCTCGTCTCGGAGCGAAAACTTCGGCCATGGTGAGCCAGAAGGTATCATGGCCACCGAATCGGCCAACAATGCCACCGTCGGAGGCGGCTTTATTCCGACCCTGGTGCTCGGAATTCCCGGAACGCCGCCGGATGCAGTCATCCTCGGGGCGCTGCTGATTCAGGGGATACGAACCGGCCCCAGCCTGTTCGCAGAGGGTGGTTCGATTGTCTATACCTTCATTTACGGATTGTTTCTGGCCACGCTGCTGATGCTTCCTGTAGGACTCATCATCGGGCGCTATGCCTATAAGGCCATTATCACGATACCGAAGGCCATGCTGGTACCGACGGTGGCCTTTATGACCATTATCGGAACCTATGCTATTCGCAACAGCATCTCTGATGTCGTCATCATGATTCTGCTCGGCTCTGTTGGGTGGGTTCTTAATCGCTTTGGTTTCAGTCCGTCGCCGATAGTTCTTGGTCTCATCCTCGGCAGCATCGCAGAGCAGGGATTCGTGCAGGCATGGACCATTGGTGCAGCAACCGGCGAATTGCCGAAGATGTTTTTCGGCCGCCCAATCAGCCTGGCGATCATCATGTTTATCCTGCTGTCGTTATTCTACCCCCTGATCCGAAAACGCTGGATTAAATTCCGGACGGAGAATCGCCAATGACAAGCTCTAAAGAAATTAGCCCGGCAAGAGATATGGCAAGTGTCGTGATGGCCTGTTTGTTCATTGTTCTGGGTGTGGTTGCCTTGTGGGATACCACCAACATGATGGACTCGGATTCTTCCGTTTTTCCGCGCGCCATAGCCATTGTCATGATTCTGTTGAGTATTGCGCTGATTGTCCAGAAACTCGTCTATCCAGCTGCCGCGAAAAATGGAGCTGATGCGCGCGCCTCCACCATTCGCCGCATTGTCCTGGTGGCCGTGATGCTCCTCTGTTGCGGGCTCATGCCATGGCTGGGATTCCTGATATCCGGTATTATCACCTATCTTCTGCTGATGCTGGTTGCGATGTATGATACATGGACCCCGGTAAAAAAGATTATCTATCCGCTCATCGCCGTTTCGGTTGTGCTCGGGTTCTATGGTCTTTTCGCTCACCTCCTGCAGGTGCCGCTGCCTACAGGAATATTGTTTGATTAATGAGAATACACTTACTTTGCTACAAATGGACGGAGGAAGCTAATGGCAAACGGTTATAATGGAAAAATCCTGTATGTGGATTTGACGAAGCAAACTCATGAAGTAAAAACCCCCGATGAAAAATGGTATCGCACCTATTTCGGAGGGACGGGCATAATCGGGCATACACTGCTTACCGAAGTTTCCCCGGACGTAGATCCGCTTGGACCTGAGAACGTAATGGTGTTCGCCTGCAGCGTGGTCACCGGAGCTCCCCTGGCAGGTTTCAACCGCTATTCCGTCGGAGCGAAATCACCGCTTACCGGTGGTTTCGCACGCACAGAATCTGCTGGTTTCTGGGCACCGGAACTGAAGTTTGCCGGGTATGATGCGATCATCATTAAAGGAAAAGCAGATCGGCCTGTCTATCTGTGGATCAAGAATGAACAGGTTGAAATCAGGGACGCTGAGAATCTGTGGGGTCTTGACAACTGGGAAACACTTGAGACAATCCGGGAGGCAGAGGGTGATGCCAAGGTCCGCGTTGTCAGTATCGGACCTGCGGGAGAAAAACTGGTTGCCTACGCCTGCCTGCAGACAGATCTGGAGCATTATAACGGACGCACCGGTATGGGTGCGGTTATGGGCTCAAAAAACCTGAAAGCAATTGCTGTCCGGGGGACAAAGAAAATGAGCTTTGCTGACCCGGAAAAAGTAAAAGAGATCGCCAAATGGCATCGTGAGCGGATTAAAGTACACCCTCCCAATGTTGGCCTGCACAAGGTTGGAACGCCCGGTCTTGTCCAGGGTGTCAATGCCTCGGGTTTTTTCCCCACACGCAATTTTAAGGAAGGTCAGTTTGAAGGTGCGGAAAAACTTGCTGCAGACATTTATCACGACACCATTTTTCACTCTCGAGGCACCTGTTATCAGTGCACAGTAGCATGCAAGCGCCGGGTAGCATCCGACGATGAAACCTACCCGCTTGATAAACGTTTCGGTGGCCCGGAATACGAAACAATTGCCGCCTTTGGCTCCATGCTGGCGATTGACAACCTGCCGGCAATTGCCTACGCCAACCAGCTTTGCAACCTGCTTGGGCTTGATACAATTTCAACCGGCTGCGTAATCGCTTTTGCAATGGAATGCTTTGAAAAAGGAATCCTCACCAAAGAGGATACCGGAGGCATGTCCATTACCTTCGGCGACGTCGATGCAATGATCAAGCTGATACGGCAGATAGCCGCAAAAGAAGGGTTTGGTGAAACGCTCAGCCTCGGAGTAAAAAAAGCAGCAGAGAAAATTGGCCGTGGCTCGGAGCGTTATGCGTTTCATATCAAAGGGCAGGAACTTGGACTGCACGATGGTCGCGGCAAGACCGGCATGGGCCTTGGATTCGCTCTCGGTGTAACCGGTGGTGATCATATAGAGACACCCCATGATGTCGCCTTTGTCGGGGAAGGTATCAGTAAATTACACCCGATGGGACTGCTTGATCCACCGGATCCGGTGAAAACCGATGCCGCTAAAGTGAAATTTTTCTATATCGGCCAGAAGGCCTGGGGGATCAATAACCTCCTCGGACTCTGTAATTTCTGTTCGGTGCCGATTCATGCCCTCACCTTTGCTAAACTCGTTGAAGTCGTACACGCCATAACAGGGTGGGATACAAGTCTTTATGAAATCGTCAACGGGGTTGACCGGGCTAACACCATGGCCCGTATCTTTAACAACCGCTGTGGATTTACCCCTGACGACGACACGCTTATAAGGAGATGGTTTGAGAAAATGCCCGATGGCCCGCTGAAAGGAGCTCGTTTTGAGCCTGATGAATTTCGTGGCTGGGTGGAGCTGTACTATGAAATGTGCGGCTGGGATATGGATGGCAAGCCAACCAGAGGAAAACTGGTCGAACTCGGACTGGACTGGCTCCCTGAGATGGAGCGCTGACGAGAATAATGTATCAAATACTCAACGTTTTACAGGAGTAGAATTGGTTCATATACCTGCTGCAAGGCAATGAGCTCAGCAGGCACCGTGATTTAAAACTAGAATGGAGGTTTGAAATGAATATTGGTTTTGTTGGCGTTGGCTTGATGGGTGGCCCTTTGGCTCGGAATCTTATCAGGGCTGGTAAAGAGGTCCTGGTTTTTGACCTCAGTGAAGATGCCGTGAAAAAAACGCTGGAAGCCGGCACAAGTGGTAAAGCCGCAGCTGCCCTCAGTGATCTTTCGGATTGCGATGTTGTGTTTACAAGTCTGCCGATGCCCCAGCACATAAAAGGCGTTATGCTTGGAGCGGAAGGGCTGCTTGAAATCATGAAAAGCGGTGCTGTACATGTGGAATTAAGCACCATTGATCCCCAGACATCGCTTGAACTGGAAGATGCGGCAGCAGCAAAAGGAATCAAGTTTCTACAATGCACCCTGGGTAAAACTCCCGGGCATGCTGAAAAAGCGGAAGAGCCAATGTTCATCGGCGGAGACAAAGATGTCTACGAGCAAATGAACGAACTCTGGCCGATCATCGGTAGCCCAGCCTATTACATGGGTGGTGTTGAAGCATCCTGCGCCGTCAAGCTGATCAGCAACATGGTGGGTATGGCCAACCTGGCTGTCCTTGCCGAAGGTGTGCGCGCTGGTGAAAAGGCAGGAATTGACAGGAAGCTGCTGATCGAGCTGCTGCAGGATACCGGTGCCCGGAGTTTCCAGATGGATGTCCGCGGACCATGGATTGCAGCTGATGATTTCAATAACCGTTTTGGCCTTGACCTGGCCTTGAAGGATGTCAGACTCGGCTGCGAGATGGCCCGGGCCTGGGGGCTTGATCTCAAGACTATGGAAGCGGCGCTCGATCTCTACAAAAAGGCTTCGGCAGCCGGGTTCGGCAAAGAAGACTGCAATGCCGTCTACAAAGCAATTTAACCGTAATCAGCCACGTTTCCGTTCCAAAACGGAAACGTGGGCAAGGTGGATATCCCCATGAAAAACGGTAATGAAAAGAACTACTCAACCAGAGGATCAAAAATTGCCATCACGTTGTCGGCCCTCTCGTTTGCTGTCTACCTGCTTAACATAGTGGCCGGCAAAGTCAACATCGTCTATGAGCTGAACCTTATTAAGATCGGCCCCATAGCAGAATGTCTTGTCCTACTCTTTTCTTCAGCAACCTTCATTGTGGCTG
Organism: Desulfocapsaceae bacterium; assembly: GCA_963675545.2. Taxonomy (GTDB): domain Bacteria; phylum Desulfobacterota; class Desulfobulbia; order Desulfobulbales; family Desulfocapsaceae; genus MADRE3. The sequence continues at coordinate 1,955,519 of CAXXRX010000002.1, read as the reverse complement.
CTCTGCTGCAAGAAGAAGCCTGGAAGTCAAACCACGAACCACACACCCAATAGGAGAACAATCATGGAAGAGAACACCCAGAAACAAGAAGTCCAGTCCAAAGATCGAAGACGTTTCATGGAGCTCAGCACCAAATTCGGCTTTACAGCTGCAGTAATTGCGCTCGGTAACGGTTTTCTGTGGAACACTGAGGCCGTGGCCCAGACAGCCAACGAGGAAAAAGATCGCCAGAAGGAGGCGAAGTTCACGATGAACGTGGCCACCGCCTACATCATCGGTGCATCGAGATCGTATCCGATCGTGCAGCTCGATTTCAAGGAAAATGTCCAGAACGCCACCAACGGTCAGATCTATGTCAAACTCGCCCCGGGCGGCCAGCTCGGCGCCGGTAGTGCCCTGGTCCAGAAAGTACAGGCCGGCACCATCCAGGCAGCCCAGCACTCGATTTCCAACTTTGCACCGTTCGCACCCGCGGCCGATGTCATCAACATCCCCTACATGTGCGGCGAAAACCAGCAATTCATCAACCTGGTCACTTCCGACGCCTGGAAGCAGGAGATCAACCCGAAGATCGAGGACAAGGGCTTCAAGGCCCTCTGGTATGTCAACATCGATCCCCGTACCTGTGCTATTCGCAAGGGAGTTGACGGGCCGATCAAGACCCCGGAACAGCTTCAGGGCATCAAGTTCCGCGTGCCGGGATCAAAAATCCTCCAGCAGTTCTACCAGTTGCTCGGCGCCAACCCGACCCCGGTTGCCTGGGGTGAGACATCCTCGGCAATCAAGCAGGGCGTGGCCGATGCCCTGGATCCTGCAGTCGGGGCCCTTTTCGTGTTCGGTTTCAAGGAAATCCTCTCCTGGGTCACCTTCAACGCCGCAGTTCCCGATGCCCAGGTCTATTCCTGCAACCTGAAGTGGTTCAACAGCCTGCCGGCAGATGTTCAGGAGGGCATTGAGTTTGCCAGTGATATAACCTTCCGCCAGAACCTCGCCAAGGTTCCGGCCGCCCGGAACTACGCCATGGCTGAAATGACCAAGGCCGGTGTGCAGTTCTATGCCCCAACCCCGGAAGAGAAAGAGCAGTGGGTCGCCAAGGCCGGGGCTCAATTGCCGGCCTGGGACGAGATCAAGAAGGAACTGCTTGGCTCGGTTGATAAATTCGACGTGCTGCAGGAAGCTGCAAATACCTTCAACGGCTACTATGTTCATGATGTAAAAGCCTGATGATGACGGGGGCGGTCAAACTCTGGCCGCCCCCGGTAAATCATAACCTGAGGTTGATCCCATGCGATTAAAAAGAGTTCTTCAACTCATCGATGAAAATGGCGAGCGCTATCTGCTGCTGCCGCTCTATGCGATGATCGTCAGTACCATCTTCCTTGAGGTGGTGCGACGAAGCGTGTTCTCCTACTCGTCCATCTGGGCCGAGGAAATTGCCCGCTATGCCTTTATCTATGTGGCCTATATAGGTGCTTCGGCAGCCATCAAGGAGCGGGCCCACATTCGAATCGACCTTATTCTGCATTTGTTCTCGTCACGGACGAAAGCATTGGTATTCATTTTTGGCGACATCATCACCCTGATCCTGGCTGCACTGGCTATCTACATGTCCATGGAATCGGTGTTGACCTCCCTGCATTTCGGTTCGGTAACCCATGGACTGAGGGTCAGCCAGGCCTGGTTCCTGGCCGCTGTTCCGCTGGGCTTCTCGATGATGGTTTTCAGGCTGCTGCAGTCGATCAAGCGCGACTGGAGCGATTTCAGGGCCGGCAGACCAGTCTTTGAAGGCAATAAACTTTTTGACTAACGGGGGCTGAGAATATTATGTATCAGATGTATATGCAACAGCAGGAATTGTCGCTTGGCTGGGAATTCTTTGTACCGCTGATCGGCATGGTTATCCTGATTCTGCTGGCCGTTCGGATCTGGACGGTCATCGGTTTGGGCTCACTGGTGATGCTCTACACCACCGGCGTTCTGCCACCAACTCTGCTTGGCGAAGCACTTTTCGACGGGGTCGATCATTTTGCCTTGATTGCCGTACCGTTGTTTATTCTGACCGGCGACGTGCTGGTCAGAACCGGGCTCTCCATCAAGCTGCTCGAGGTCGCTGAAGCGACCATGGGCTGGCAAAAGGCTGGGTTGGGCACCTCCACCGTGCTGGGCTGCGGCTTTTTTGCCTGTATTTCAGGATCGGACGCGGCCGACGCCGCGGCGATCAGCCGTATTACCATCGACCGACTGGTGGAGAAAGGCTACCCGAAAGGCTACGCCTGCGCCATGGTTGCCGCCGGGGCCTGTACAGGTATTTTGATTCCACCGTCCATCGCCTATATCATCATCGGCCTTGTCCTCGGTATCTCTGCTTCCACCCTGTTCAAAGCCGCTGCAATTCCGGGGGTTATGATTCTCGCCTCGGTTATGATTACCAACACCATCATCAACCGTTTCAGAAAATATGAAGTTTCTGATATCGGTTTTAATTTCAATCATTGGGCAAAGACTGTCTATTCAGCCCGCTGGGCACTGCTCATTCCCTTTATTATTTTAGGCGGCATCTATTCAGGCATCTTTACCCCGACCGAATCTGCCGCGGTGGCGGTCATGACCACCATTATCATCGGCTTTTTCCAGGGAACACTGAGCTTGAAAGATTTCCCGGAGATGCTGGAAACCTCTGCCAAAGTCAACGGGGTCATCGTACCGATTATCGCCATGTCGCTGCCGCTGGCTCAGACCCTGGCCTCCCTGCAGGTCCCGCAGTATTTCGTCCAGTCGATAACCGAGGCGACCGCCAATCCCTACCTTATTATCTTACTGATGCTGACCATCCTGATGGTTGCCGGCTGCATCATGGAGACCACGCCCAATATCGTTATTCTGGCGCCGCTTCTCCTGCCACTGGCACTTGAGATTGGTATGAACGAAATTCATTTCTGCATCTTCATGATTACCGCCCTGGGGATCGGTTTTATCACTCCGCCCCTTGGACTGAACCTGTTCGTTGTGTCGGGGGTCACCGGGACGTCGGTGCTGGCAATTTCCAGGCATGCTGTCTATTTTGTTTTAACGATGCTGGTCATCGTGTTGATTCTCGCCTTCGTTCCAGCCCTGTCCTTGTGGCTGATCTGAGAGGTTTCGCAAATGAGATTTGCTTATCCGTGAATCAGATATAGATTAGGTTCTTGGAACCTGTGTTAATAAAAAGCCTCCATGTTCGTCTGGTTGCGAACATGGAGGTGATGAAAGAAGTTTTCACCACGCTGAAGCCTTCTAAATACCAGAAAACACAGGAAACAACGTGACTTCATTTCTGAGAACAACGGATGGAAATTGCGGTAACCTTACATACTCCTCTTCAATTCAATGGCTTGAGCAAGGCGACCATCGGCCTTGAAACGCCGGCTACAATAGACACCCTTTTAAACCTCCTTTCTATCGAGCAATACGAGGTGGGTTCAGTCTATGTCAATGGTACAAGCACGACATTCAACCATTCTCTTTTCGATGGAGATCGGGTTTCACTGCTTCCGCTTATTGGCGGCGGTTGAACATGCGAATAACAGAACAGACATAATTAAACGGTAAGATCAAATTCTTACGAGGGAACAGAGACAATGGATCGTTACGAATTATTACTTAACGGCAGCTGGCAGGACAGTGAAAAACACCTCGCCGTCAGTGATCCTGCAACAGGATTGGTGTTTGCTGAAGTTGCCATGCTTGAACGGGGTGCGGTCAGGCAGGCTCTTGAAGATGCCGAAGCCGCTTTTTCAGGCTGGAAAGCACTGACTGCCCTGGCACGCAGTGATTACCTGCTGGCAATCGCTGCTGAACTCGGTAAACGGGCAGACAAGATGGCCCAGCTGATCACCAGGGAAAACGGCAAACCTCTGGCCCAGGCTGCAGGCGAGGTGGCAATGTCGATTGATCACCTGCGGTGGTTTGCCGAAGAGAGCCGAAGGGCTTATGGCCGCGTTGTTCCAAACCAGGCAGACGGAAAACGCCACATTATAATCAGACAACCCGTCGGGGTGGTCGGAGCCATCGCTCCCTGGAATTTTCCCCTGGTCCTGGCCTTGCGCAAGGTCGCACCGGCCCTGGCAGCAGGCTGTCCGGTGGTCCTCAAACCGGCGAGTGCAACCCCGCTTTCGGCGATTGAACTGGCGCGCTGCATTGACGCGGCCGGTCTGCCCAAAGGCGTATTCCAGGTTGTCGTCGGCCAGGCATCCGATATTGCCGAAGAGATGCTCCACAATCCCACATGCCGCAAGATCAGCTTCACCGGTTCAACCGAGGTCGGCAAGAAGCTGATTGCTGGGGCAGCAGAAAAATGTACTGAATTATCGCTTGAGCTGGGAGGGAACGCACCTTTAATCATCTTCGCAGATGCTGATTTTGACCTGGCTGTTGAAGGGGCGTTAATTACCAAATTTCGCAACAATGGCCAGTCCTGTATCGCCTCGAACCGTATCTATGTTCAGCGTCCTGTCTATGAACGGTTCATAGACACTCTGGTGAAAAAACTGGAAGCCTTGAAGGTGGGCAGCGGCCTGGAGCCAGGAGTCGATATTGGGCCGCTGATTGATGAAAAGGCACTTGCTACCGCACTCGGCTTCATTGAAGATGCTACCCGGAAAGGCGCACGTGTCCTGACCGGAGGCACCCGATATGGTGATCAGGGAAACTTTATTACACCGACCTTACTCGTGGATATACCTGAAGACGCAAGCTGTCGTCATGAGGAAATATTTGCTCCGGTTGCCGCTATCTATATCTTCGACGAGGAAGAGGAGATCATCGCCAGAGCCAACGATACCGAATTCGGACTGGCGGCATATGCCTATACAACTGATCTCAACCGCGCCCTTCGGGTCGCCGAATCACTGGAAGCGGGTACTGTCGGAATAAATGATCCGGTTCCTTCCACCAGCAATTGTCCGTTTGGCGGATTCAAGCAGAGTGGCTGGGGAAGAGAACTTGGAAGTGAAGGTATTGATGCCTACCTGGAAACAAAACATATTTCGATAGGCGGGGTGAAGTAGGGTCCTGATTGTTGATTTGTAATTTCTAAATCTGCTTACAGTGATTCCATAGCAGCAGGAGAAGGCTCTCTACTTCTGCCGACCAATGGATGACGAGGAGACGCCAGATGGCCAGGATTGTTTGTGTGGGACTTGCATGCCTTGACCACCTGTTCAAGGTAGCTCATTTACCGGCTGGTGGCGGCAAGATTTTTGCTGAAAACTATGTTGCAGCACCTGGTGGCCCGGCAGCTGCGGCCAGTATAGCTGCAGCTGCACTCGGACACGATGCTGTTTTTCTCGGACGTCTGGGAGATGACGATGTCGGCCGGGAACTCGCAGCAAGAATGGCACGATGCGGAGTTGAGGTAAGCGGAATACGCTATATCAAAGGCCGATCCTCACAAGTATCTTCCGTTGTGGTCGATCAGAATGGCGAGCGGCAAATCATCAACTTTTCTTCCAGACACCTTGACCCTGATCCCTCATGGCTTCCGGAAAAAATCATTGCCGGTGCGGATTTTGTCCTTACCGATGTTCGCTGGCCAGAGGGTGCTGAAGAAGCATTGAAACGTGCTCGACAACATACTGTTCCAAGCCTCATCGACGCAGATATTTCGCCGGTCGACACCAGCCACCTGATAGGTCTGGCAGATTATGCAGTGTTCAGCGAAAAAGGCTTACAGATGTACAGCGATGAAGGCGGCATTGAAAAAGGATTACAGAGTGCTCACCATAAAAGTGGGGCCTGGGTCGCGGTAACCGCTGGTGACAAAGGAAGTTACTGGCTGGATGAAAAAGGCGTCATCTGCACCTGTCCTGCAGAAAAGGTTGAAGTCATAGATACCTGTGGTGCAGGAGATGTATTCCATGGTGCATTTGCTGCGGCTCTCGTCGAAAAAATGAACGTTGAAGATGCAATGCGTTTTGCCGGCGCAACAGCAGCACTCAAATGTCTGAGCTTTGGTGGCAGCCTTGGAACCCCTGATCGAGCTGCAGTTGACACGTTTTTAAAAAAGCCTGGCGGTGAGAGCAGCTGATAAACATCTCTCGCTATCTATCCTGGTACATTGGCAGCAGTCAATCGCAGGAAACAGTATAGGTGGTTTTATGGCTGTAGAGCTCCCCAGGCCGGACCACCATGGACGGGAAATTCGCATGATTGACCGCATTGGGAAATCCTTGTGTTTCCAGGCATATTCCGGCCCATCGGGGATATCGGTAGCCACCTTTTCCCACCTGATTCTGGTCAAAAATTTTGTGTCCGTTATAAAATTGTACACCGGGCAGCGTCGTAGCAATAGTCATAATCCGACCTGATCCTGGATCCCGAAGTCGGGCACAGGGTTTCAATCCTGTTTTGGTTGCATCCAGAACATAATTGATATCAAACACGCCATCGGTCCTTTCGAAGGCAGTGCCCAGCACTGTCGGTTCACGAAGATCAAAGGGGGTCCCGGTAACATCCATAATCTCACCGGTGGGGCAAAGCCGATCATCCGTGGGAGTTACCATGTCTGCGGCGATACTCAGTTCCTGGCCCCGGACATCTCCTGCATCATGCCCTGCCATGTTTATATAGGAGTGCTGTACAATATTGACAATGGTGGGTTTATCCACAAATGCCGCCACTTCAAAACCCAGGACATTCTCTGAATTCAACGTATAGGTAATGGTCGTGTCCAGGGTGCCGGGGTAACCTTCCTCCCCATCAGGACTGATCCTGTGAAGCCGAAGCCCTGTGATATCGCCATCTGTAAATAACTCGCTATCCCATATATATTTGTCAAATCCTCTCAATCCACCGTGAAGATGGTTGTCAAGAGGAGCGTTGACAGTGAGTTGATACTCGTTATCGTCGATACAGAACCGTCCGTCAGGAATACGGTTGGCGACACGCCCTGCAACGGCACCAAAAAATGGATGCCCTTCCAGGTAATCACAGAGGGTATCGAAACCAAGAACGATATCTGCATTACCATTTCGACCCGGTGCATTCAGCGATTGAATAATGGCGCCGTAGTCGAGAATGCTGACCGAGATACCCCCGGGGTTCTCCAGCGTATAGCAGCTAACATCTCTGTTCCAGAATCTACCAAATGGAGTTTGTTTAATTACCATTGATCAATGCTCTCTTTTGACTGATTATACGAGTTGCTCAAAGGGTTATTGGACACGATCAGCCCGGCGCACACGCTATCCTGGATATCGTGCCTGCCGTTTCAACCCTTACCGCTGGAGCCAAACAGTCTCATCCGTTTGGCAACCGAGGCGGTAACGGCCTCAATGCCGGTTTCCAGATCGACCAGCAGATCACTGTCAGGACTGGCCTGGAGATGAGCGGTAAGAAAATCCTTTAGAACAACCTTAAGATTAGTGTTCACATTGATTTTTCGTATTCCATTTGCCACCGATGCCGTTATGTGCTCATCGACAACGCCAGATGCGCCGTGAAGAACAAGCGGCACCGCAATCTGCTGGTGCAGCGTTTTCAGAAGATCCTGGTTGAGCGAATTTCCAGCGCTCTTCATGCCGTGAACGGACCCCAGTGAAACGGCCAGAAAGTCAACGCCGGTGCGTTCGACAAACTCGACAGCCCTGGCCGGATCGGTCATATCCGAAGCATGTACTGCGGCATCGCCATGCGGTACAATACCAATCTCACCTTCAGCTGTAGCACCGCAGTCGTGGGCCATTTTTACCACTTCTGTTGTTTTTTTGACATTTTCTTCATAGCTCAATGCCGAGCCATCAAACATCACCGAATTGATACCGAGATCCAGCGACTCTTTGACAATATCAAGGTCACGGGCATGATCCAGGTGAATGGCAACAGGAACATCGGTCTCCCTGCAGATAATCCGGCAGGAGCTGATCAATGGTGCCAGTCCCATGTATTTAACTGACATCATGCCCACGGCCAGAATTGCCGGCGATTGCTCCTGTTCGGCAGCCCTGACAACCGATCGTATGAATTCCTGGTTGTGGATATTGAAATGACCGACGGCCCAGTCTGATTCATGTTTAACACCGAGTTGGTTCATATTGCACGGGTTCATGGCTTTACCTCTTCGTTAAGCATTTAAAATATATGGAACTTTTTTGCTCTCAATCCTTCACGTGATGAGCCGTAATGAAAGAAATTATATTTCTTTGTGATCAAAAATAATTTATTTTTGTTGAATATACGACACTTTCATCAAAAAATTAAGTTTTTTTTTAAATATTGTTGACACTAAATGAACAATATGTCATCTTGCTTACAATATTTCGATTATTCGGTTGCCGCCCGGTGGCCAATGTGAAGCACAGGAGTCTGGTAAGATGAAAACAATCAAACCCCGTATCGGTGTTCTCGCAGTCGGTCGTAATACTTTCGACGTTTCGTATGCCCATGAAATCCAAGCTGAAGCCCTGCAGGCATTAAAGGGTCTGGATATCGATCTTGTCGGCACACCGGAACTGCTTTTCGATGCAGAGCAGATAACTCAAGCGCTTGCTGCATTACAGAGCGAGCACCTTGACATGGTCTTGCTGCTGCAGGTAACCTTCACTGATGCCGCAATGACAATGGAGATTGCCCGGCAGCTGGATGCCCCCCTGGTCATGTGGTCTTTTCCTGAACCCCGTACCGGAGGCCGTTTGCGCCTCAACTCGTTATGCGGCATCAATCTCGCCGCACACGCGCTGTCACGAGTTCATCTCTCATATGATTTTGTACACGGTAAACCATCGGACGAAAATGTGGTTTCACGTATACATGATTTTGCCCGGGCCGCCGCTGTGAGGCAGAGCCTCAGAGATGTCCGGATCGGAGTCATCGGACGGCACCCGGATGGCTTCGATGCCTGCATGTTCAGCCATAACGAATGCAGGGAGTTGTTTGGTATTGAAATTGAGGAACATGACCTCATTGGGTTCCTCGATACCGTGAAGGAACTTGACGATTCGGTTGCACTACCCCACTATGAAGATCGCCGCCAGGTTATGGTCAACCTTGCGGATATGGATCGAGAAGTAACACTCAAATCACTCAAAGCATACGAGGGTATGCGCAGGCTGATAAGCCGGAGGAACTATGCAGGCCTGGCCGTTCGCTGCTGGCCGGAATTTTTCACCCACTATGGTGCCGCCGCCTGTGGTGCAATTGCCCTGCTCAATGAGCATTTTATCCCCGGCGGCTGTGAAGCTGACGTTCATGGGGTCATAACCTCCCTTATCCTCCAAAGGCTGGCAGGAGAGCCCGCATTCAATACGGATCTGGTTGATATCGATCCAGAGACCGATACCTGCGTTTTCTGGCATTGTGGTCAGGCCCCGGTACAGATGGCCGACCCTGAAGTCCCGATAAAAGCCACCATTCACTCCAACCGCAAACTCCCGTTACTCAACGAATTCCCATTGAAGCCGGGCCGTTTTACAATGGCTCGACTGAGCAAAGGTCATGATAAAACCACGATGATCATCGGCGCAGGAGAGATGCTTCGAGCACCGCTGGCCTTTTCCGGCACTTCCGGTGTTGCCAGGCTTGACAGTCCGGCAAACGAAGTACTGGAAAACCTGATGAGGGCCGGACTCGAACACCATACCGCCATTGTCTATGGGGAACATCGGCCGGCGCTGCGTATTCTGGCCGGTCACCTTAACCTCGGAGTTGTTGAATTGACCAGATAACAGACCCGGCTAAACTTGCTTGAGGAGAATACGGTATGACAGCACTACTGAACGTGAAATTCATACTGGGTAAGGTTAACGACCTGGTAGACAAGATCGCCGTGAACCTGGCCTGGATGATGCTCCTGGCTATAACCCTGCTGAACATCGTGCAGGTGTTTTATCGTTATGTGCTCAATAACGCTCTGTCATGGTCCGAAGAAGCATCACTTTGGATGATGGTCTGGATAACCTTCATCATTCTGCCTCTGGCCTACCGGAGGGGGCTCAACATCAGCATGATGTTCTTCCGCGACAAACTGGGCAGGAACCGCATTGAGTTTCTTATCCGCTGCCTCTTTCATCTCATTGTTATCGTAATTTCTGTTGTCTGTTTCTACCAGGCCGTAGAGATGTGCAAGAGTGGCACCCGGATTGAGTTGCCTGCGCTGGAGATCAGCAAGGTATGGGTCTACGCGATTATGCCACCCGCCTGGATACTGCTTATCCTTGCTGCCGTTGAGGGAATCTGCATAGATTTTCCCGGCATTATCAATCCAGATAGTGCCCGAAATGCTGAAGATGGACGAGCTGATGAACTGTCAGAGGAGGCTGCCGTATGATGTACTTCATTATTTTTCTGGTCATGATGTTCGGCGGCCTGGCAGTTGTCTTTTCGCTGCTGTTTGGACCGGGGCTGGCTTTCGTTATCGATGGCAAGCTGATGTTTTTAAAACTCCTCTACTCACGGCTGTTTAACGGGGTATACAGTCCTCCCCTGCTGGCCCTGCCGTTTTTTATTGTTGCCGGCGAAATCATGAATCAAGGTGGAATAACGAAGAATCTTGTCAAGCTGGCCCAGGCTTTTCTCGGTCACCGGCGAGGAGGTCTCGCCCATGTCAATATTTCCTCCTCCATGCTTTTTGCCGGATTATCAGGTTCAGCGGTAGCCGACACATCCGCCCTCGGGGCAATGTTGATCCCGGCTATGGAAAAAAATGGCTACACCCGTCGCTTTGCTGCTGCAGTCACCGCCGCCAGTTCGGTGATCGGACCGATTATTCCACCATCCGGTCTGATGATCTTGTATGCCTTTGTTATGAACGTGTCTGTTGCCGGTTTATTCGCAGCCGGTCTGGTGCCGGGGATAACTATTGGCCTGGGATTGATGGCAATGACTGCCTACCTGGCGCGGGTCCGCAATTTCCCGGTGGCAAACGAACCGATGCCCTGGAGTGAACGCTTCCAGGCGTTGTGGGATGGTGCCATCCCCATGATGACACCCGTTATCATGCTTGGCGGTATCCTTGCAGGCATATTTACCCCGACCGAAGCGGCGGCAGTTGGAGCCGGTTATGCTCTGATTGTTGCCCTTGCCACACGGCAGATGAACCTCAAGGATATACCCCGCGTGTTTACCTCTGCAGCGATATCGTCCGGAGTTATCCTGATGCTGGTTGGTGCGGCGGTAAGCTTTGCTTCGATTGTCAGCTTCTATCATACTCCGGAAAAGATGGCGCGGATGATATTGTCAATCAGCGATAACCCATATGCTGTATTTTTCCTGGTGAACATTTTGCTTTTTATCGTCGGTATGTTTCTTGATGCCGGACCGGCGATCCTCATACTCGGACCCATTCTCGGGCCGGCAATGGCCCAGGTCGGCATACACCCGCTTCATTTCGCTGTTGTCATGTGTGTCAACGTAACCGTCGGCCTGGCCACACCGCCGATGGGGCTGGTTTTATTCGTGGCTGCCGGTTTAAGCCGCGAATCCCTTGAGAAGATAGCCGTAGAAATGATCCCCTTTCTGGCGGTGGAGTTTCTGGTGATCTTCCTCATTTCATATTTTCCCATTTTAACCCTGTCCATTCCCAAATGGCTCGGTTATCTGGATGTGCCCTCAGCTGCAAGCTGGATTCTGCGGGGGGTAGGCGGTTAATCTTTATGAATTTCTAAACTCAAAGAAAAGGAGAATCAGATGAAAAAGTTACTGGTAGCATGTGCAGTCTGTCTCTTCGTATTCGGCATCACGACCGTATACGCTGCAGACCACACACTGAGGGTAGTGCACCTTTCCAATACCAACGATGAGGATTACGACGGTGCTCTCGTATTTAAGGATTATGTAGAGGCCCGCTCCAACGGCAAAATCGTTGTTGAAGTATACCCAGGGGCGCAACTTTGCGGTAATGCCGGTGAATGTTATGAGTCCACCCAGGCCAATATCATCCAGATCCACCAGATGACTATCGGTGGAATCTCTGTTGCCTTTCCTGAGCTGCAGGTAATGGACCTGCCGTACATGATGGATAACGATGCAGTGGCGGAAGAAGTCCTGACCGGCCCATTCCTCAACGTTATTCGCCAGCATGTCCTGAAAAAAGGCGGCCCCAGAATTATGACCATGACCAATACCGGGGGCTGGCGAAATATTGCCAACACCAAAAAACAAGTCAAATCACCCGAGGATATGAAAGGCTTGCGCATCAGAACGATCAACTCTCCACTCCAGCAGACCCTGGTCAAGAACCTCGGTGCATCGGCAACGCCTGTTGCCTGGCCGGAAGTTTACACCTCCCTGGCAACCGGTGTTATTGACGGTTCAAAAAACGGGATCACCGATATTGTCGGCATGAAATTCCACGAACATATCAAATATCTGACGCTGGACGGGCATGCATACATGGCAAGTCTGTGGATCATGAACGAGGATTCGTACCAGGCTCTCACCCCGGAACAGAAGCGACTTGTAAATGATGGCTTCCGTCATTTGGGGCAAGTCTGCTTTGCCTTCCCGAAACGCCGTTCCATAGAGGCTTACGAGGAATTCAAAAAAGCGGGTGGCGACATCTATGTCCCGACCGCGGAAGAAAAAGATGCATTCCGTGCAGCAGCTGAACCACTGCAGCAATGGTACACCGACAAGTATGGAGCAGAAGGAGAAATGCTTCTCAAGGAATACAAAGCTGCCATCGAGCAGGCAGAAAAAGAGCTGGAAGCTGAAGTCCAGCTGAACATGTAAACAGGCTCCTCGCAGGGCGGGCAATCTCTCAGGTTACCCGCCCTGGCTGTTGGCTCAATTATTCTATTCTCTACATAAACATCATGGATCCGCAGCACCTGCCCGCAATAACCGGCTTGAAATTATCTGAAATCCTGGAAGACAGGGTTATGTTTACCACCAGCGAAGGTACGCTTGAAATCAGTTTCTGGGACGAAGACATTCTCAGGATCAGGCTGGGTGATGAAGATGTAAACACCTACCCGATCATTGTCGGCTCACCAGGTGACAAGAAAATTTCTTACTCGCATGAGAATAACCGCCATGTCATTCGCTGCGGTACCGGAGAAGTCTGTCTGGCCACGGGGACAACGGTGAGCGGTGCGGAGGCGGGTCCGGTCAACTTCACCTTTAAAAACGACAAGCAAACTGTTGTCCAACCATCTGCCGACGGCCACTTTGTCAGGCGATTTCGCATTCCCCCCTTTGCCCGTACAGACAAAGGCTGGTTTTTCTCGATAGCATTGCAACCAGGAGCGCCCATTTACGGCTTTGGCGAAAAATATGCAACACTGAACAAACGCGGCCAGAAGCTGACAAGCTGGGCAGAAGATTCACTGGGGGTCAACGCCGAGGTCTGCTATAAAAACACACCATTTTGCTGGACTCCCAACGGTACAGCCTCTGCTGAAGGAACTTCCGGGTACGGGGTGTTTATCCACACCACTGCACGGATTACCCATGGAGCGGGATATCCTCAATGGTCAAACTGGAGCTACGCAGCACATGTTGAGGATAAGGTCCTGGATCTCTTTTTTATAGCAGGCGAGTCACCAGCCGATCTCATTAAACGTTACACGGACATTACCGGACGAACCAGTGATGTGCCCCTGTGGAGCCTCGGGAACTGGATTTCAAGGGCATATTACAAGACCTTTGAAGAAGCTGAAGAAATTGCTCGGACTATCAGGGAAAAGGAAATTCCCTGTGATGTGTTCACCCTGGATGGCCGTGCCTGGCTCGACACCGATACCCGTTTCTATTTTGAGTGGGACCCCAGTCGCTATCCTGAACCGGAAAAATTTATTTCAGTCATGCGGGAGCTGGATCTCAAGCTATGCGTCTGGGAGTATCCGATCTGCTCAGTAAACCATCCCCTGTATGATGAGTTTGACGCAAAAGGCTGGTTCCTCAAGGATGCGGAAGGCAGCACCTATAAATATGTATTTGACCTGTCGCCATTTGGTAATGTTTTAACACCACTTCCCGACTCCGGACTTTTCGACTTCACCAATCGGGAGGCGGCGCGCTGGTGGTATGATCAGCATCGAAAACTTCACCATATGGGGGTTGATGTATTCAAGGTAGATTTCGGTGAGCAGGTTCCGGAGGATGCCTACGCCTCAAATGGTGACTCCGGAATTATCTGCCACAATGCTATTCCACTCCTTTATAATATGACATGCTTTCAGGCCTCAGAAGACCATTATGGCCACGGTCTGGTCTGGTCACGCAGTGGCTGGGCAGGATCCCAGAGATTTGCCACCCAGTGGGGCGGAGATGCGCAAGCCTCATGGGAAGGTCTGGCAGGTTCACTCCTGGGAGGGCAAAGCTGGGGCATGAGTGGTGCACCATTTTATGCTCATGATATCGGCGGCTTTTATGGCCAGGCGCCAGACGATGAGCTCTATGTACGCTGGCTGCAGGCAGGGGTCTGTGGTCCTTTTTGCCGGATACATGGAATCGGCCCGAGGGAACCCTGGTACTTCAGTAAACAGGCCCTGCACATTGCCAGGGACTGGCTGGCTCTGCGTTACCGGTTGATACCATATCTCCAGCGACAGGTGCGTGAAGCAATGATCTCGGGACTTCCCGTGATGCGCAGTATGGTACTGGCCTTCCCCGAAGACCAGCGTACATGGAGCTTTGAATTACAATATATGCTCGGTGACCATCTCCTTGTCGCTCCGGTTCTGCAGCCGGGAGGCTGGGTCACCGTCTGCCTTCCGGAGGGAGTCTGGTACAATTTTTTCAATGGCGATCGAGTCGAGGGCGGCCAGGTACTCAGCCTGCACATGGAGCTGGACCGCATACCTGTTTTCGTCAGGGAAGGCGCTGTTATTGCTGAAGGACCTGCCGTGCAGCACACCGGTGAGATTAATAAAGAAAATCGAATTGAAAAAATTCGTGTTTTTGGACTTCCCGCAGTGAACTCACTGCGTCACGAAAACGATATCACGATGAACCATGAACACGGCTTCGTCAGTTTGAATTTCAGGCCGGGGATCGTCTGCGAAATCCATGGCATCAGGTACTCTGCCCCTGAAGACGGAACAATTTTACTCAGCCATCGTTTATGAGACTTTTAAAAGTTCATCATCAGTGAGACTTTAAAACAAACCAAAGACAACGGCCACCTGCCATGACTAAAATTCTAGAACGACGCGAAGGAATAGCAAGTTTAGTTAACAGAAAAGGGTATGCGAGTATTGAATTTCTGGCAGAAAAGTATGACGTTTCAACCCAGACCATTCGACGTGACATTCTGGCGCTGAGCAAGGATAATCTGGTTACCCGCCATCATGGTGGTGCCGGTTCCGCCTCAAGCCTGGTGAATATCAGCTACGACGTGCGCAGGATTTCCATGCTCGAAGAGAAACAACGTCTGGCTGCAGCGGCGGTTTCACTGATCGGCCCGGGTCACTCAATGTTTATTTCCGGTGGATCGACCATGGAAATCGTAGCCAAAGAACTTGCCCGGCTGGCGACGCTCTGTGTGATCACCAATAATATTCACGCTGCATTTCACCTCTACAGTAAAAGCGAAATTGAACTGCTGATGCCCTGTGGACGTGTCCGCCATCACAATGGCGGAATCATTGGACCTGCCGCCATCAGTTTTGTGGATAATTTCCAGACTGACTTCCTGCTGATGGGTATCGGCGCCATATCACCTGAAGGAGTTCTTCTTGATTACCATTATGAAGAAGCGCTGCTTATGAGCAAGATGATAGAGAATGCCCGCGAAGTAATACTCGTAACTGACAGCTCAAAATTTCAGAAAAGCGCAATGGCCCAGGTTGGCCACCTCCAGGATCTCTCCTACCTGGTCACCGACTGTGAACTGCCCCACCATGTACTCGAAATCATGAAAGAAAACCACGTATCACTGGTTATTCCCGATTGAATCCAGTGCAGGCGGGTAGTCAGTCAGGACATGGATGATGTACCGTTCCGCATTCCAGGGATCCTCAACCAGCGCAGCAAAGGAGAAATGATGCGACACATTCTTGATCATCTCCTGCAATCCCTTCACCGGGGTGAATCCGCCATTCTGGGTACCATCGTCCGGAGCAGCGGCTCCGCACCAAGAACATCCGGGGCACGGATGCTGGTGAAACATGACGGAACTCTTGTCGGCAGTATCGGCGGGGGCGCCGTGGAAGGTACCTGCCAGGCCAGGACCGGAAAAATGTTTAAACACAACGAACAGTTTGCCCTGCTTGACTTCAAGCCGACCGATGTTTCTGCTGTGCAGGCCGGCATGGTCTGCGGAGGGGCTGTTTCGGTACTGCTTGTCAATGTCGGGCCGCAATCCCTTCCCCTGTTTACGAAGCTCTCGGAAGCATACCGTACCAACAAGCCGGCGCTGCTGCTGACAGCTCTGCCTCAAAACGATTCGCCTCCGCTCCTGCATTGCATCAGTGGTGAAGAAGACAGCGGGCTGCCGGCCGGTTTACGGGATGAGGTTCTCAAGAAATTCAGACAGACTCCGTTTCTCATTGATTTTGACAATCGGCACTATTATATCGAACCGCTGGTGCACCCCGGTACCGTCTATCTCGTGGGAGCCGGTCATGTCGCTCTTGCCACCGCTACCTGTGCGGCTTTCGCAGGCTTTGAGATCGTGGTCATGGATGACCGCACCGAATACGCCACCACCGAACGGTACCCGCAGGCCCGTGATGTGCGGGTGCTGGCCTCCTTTGACAATTGCCTCACACAGCTTGGCCCCGACGACTACGTGGTCATTGCCACCCGTAGTCATCACCACGACCGTGACGTTCTGGCACAGGCACTGCGAACAAGTGCCGGCTATGTCGGCATGATAGGCAGCCGCAAAAAACGTGTAGCCATCTATCGTTCCCTGCAGGACATGGGGTTCACCGAGACTGAGCTGCAGCGCGCACACTGCCCGATCGGCCTTGCTATCGGCGCCGCCACCCCGGAAGAGATCGCCATCAGTATCGTCGCCGAGTTGATCGAAGCACGATCCGGTACAAACATATGAGGAATTGGCGCGGTTCAGCTTGCTATTGCCATTCATTTAATTCCTTTTAGCTGCTTGTTTTCTTTCATATGAAATACAATTTGACTTTACCGAACCTATATTTAATAATAGGATCTCGTCAACGACATTCCGATTAACCAGAATGCTCCAGGGGGATTTAAATGGAAATTCTATCCGGACGCCAGAACAAGATCCTCACCCTGGCAAGAGAAAACGGTGAAGTCGATGTTGAAAAACTCTCTGTTGCTTTCAAGGTTTCTCCCCAGACCATCCGAAAGGATCTTAACGAGCTCTGCGCCAAACAGCTGCTCCAGAGAATACATGGCGGCGCCATAGTCGGCAGAGGTATGGAAAACGTCAGCTATGAAGCCAGACGTCTCCTTGCCCCCGGACCCAAAAAAGCCATAGGCAAGGCGGCTGCGGCTTTGATCCCCGACAAGAGCTCGATCCTTATCAATATCGGCACAACCACCGAACAGGTCGCCCATGCCCTGCGCGATCATCGCGGATTACTTGTCATCACCAACAATATCAATGCTGTTGAAATTATGAAAAATTTCTTCGGCATTGAATTGATTATTGCCGGGGGGCAGGTTCGTCGCTCCGACGGTGGCATTATCGGCGTCGCGGCGGTTGATTTTATAAACCAATTCAAGGTTGACTATGCAATCATCGGCGTCTCGGCAATAGATGACGACGGCTCCCTCCTCGATTATGATTTCCGCGAAGTCAGTGTCGCCCAGGCCATTATTAAAAATGCCAGGCATGTCATCCTGGTCACCGACACGATGAAATTCGAAAGGAGTGCACCCATTCGTATCAGTCATATATCCAAGATCAACACGATCGTTGTTAATGACCGACTCCCCCGGAAACTGGAGGATATCTGCATTGCAAACGGTGTTGAAATCGTCATCGCTACAGGCTGATCAGCGTATTATAACGACTGCCGGACAGTCAATTAAGCAAAATGTCCAGGCAAAAATTTTTCACTTGCATTAACATTTTGCTTCAGTTAGTCTTTTTCATACTTGCATTCGAAAGACTCTGTCGCATAACTTGAAACTGATTTAAAACTCAATCTTCAACAAACGCTGTGGCATGAAGATTCCAGTTTATGATGTAGCGATTATCGGAGGCGGCATCAACGGCTGCGGCATTGCCCGCGACGCTGCCGGCAGGGGTCTTTCCGTTTTTCTCTGTGAGCAGGAGGACCTTGCCAACGGTACATCTTCTGCATCCACAAAGCTGATTCATGGCGGGCTCAGATATCTGGAATATTACGAATTTCGCCTGGTACGTGAATCCTTGCGTGAACGGGAAGTTCTCCTCAACGCAGCGCCCCACATCATCTGGCCCCTGCGCTTCATTCTTCCACACCACAAAGGGCTTCGACCCGCATGGCTGATTCGCCTCGGCCTTTTCCTGTATGATCACATCGGCGGCAGGAAAATCCTTCCCGGTACAACCAGTGTCAACCTGCTCACCGATGTTGCCGGGAAGGTGCTTAAAAAAAAATTCCATACCGGCTTTGAGTATTCCGACTGCTGGGTGATGGACAGTCGGCTGGTCGTTCTCAACGCCATGGACGCCACGGCAAAGGGTGCCGAGATCAGGACCCGATCGGCCCTGCTTTCAGCCACGCGGACAGGAAAAACATGGCAGTTGCAGGTACTCGACAAAGCAACTGGAAAGAAAATCGAAATCCACTCAAAAGCTCTTGTTAACGCCTCCGGCCCCTGGCTTGAAGAGCTTCAGGATCATATTTCCCACAGCGCAACAAAAGAACATATCCGTATGGTCCAGGGCAGCCATATTGTTGTTGATAAACTTTTTGACCACGAACGGGCCTATATTTTCCAGAATAGTGATGGCCGAATTATTTTCGCTATCCCCTACGAAACCAGATTTACCTTGATCGGCACTACCGATAGAGATTTCACGGGTAATCCGGATAATGTTAGCATCTCCGCTGAAGAAATTGATTACCTGTGCTCAGCAGCATCCGAATATTTTGTTCAAACAATTGTCAAAGAGGATGTGATCAGCAGCTTTTCCGGTATCCGCCCGCTCTTTGACGACGGCACAAACGAGGCAAAAGCTGCCACCCGCGATTATGTCCTGAAGCTGGATACCGGAAAGAACGAAGCGCCCCTGCTCTCCATCTATGGCGGCAAGATAACCACCTATCGCAAGCTTGCAGAATCGGTGCTGGCACGGCTTGGCCAATTCCTGCCCGGTATGGGCCGGGAGTGGACCGAAAAAAGTGTACTGCCCGGCGGAAATTTTCACCCAAACGACTTTGCTCTTGAGGTGGACAGGCTCATGGCCCACTGCCCGACTCTGACAAAAGAACTGGCGACACGTCTTTTCAGAACCTACGGCAGCTGCACCTATGAAATGACCGACAGGATAAAAACCGAAAAGGATCTCGGTCCATTATTTGGTCATGACCTGTATGGCTTTGAAGTCGATTACCTCATTGCCCGCGAATGGGCGAGATCTGCAGAAGACGTGCTCTGGCGACGCACGAAGCTGGGCCTGTTCCTGTCTGCGGGGGAAGCAGATATTCTTGACAGCTATATCAACGAGAAAGGCATCTGCCCACCGACATCACTGTGAGTAAGAGCAGGAATGCCAAGCTTTAAAGATATCTAAGCCTGTAGTATTACTGTTTCTAACGCTTCATGTTTTCAGTCAAGGAGTCCTGCAATGGCATCTCACATACTCGCAATCGATCAGGGAACCACCTCAAGTAGAGCCCTTGTCTTCAACGATCAACTTGAGATAGTCGCCGTTGCCCAACAGGAATTTGAACAATATTTTCCGCAATCCGGATGGGTAGAGCATGACCCCGAACACATCTGGAGCTCAACCGTGACCACCTGCAGGCAGGCGCTTGACAAAGCCGGACTCAGCGCTGCCGATATTGCCGCGATAGGTATAACCAACCAGCGGGAAACAACGCTCATCTGGGACAAGGATACCGGCAAACCAATTCACAGGGCAATCGTCTGGCAGGACAGAAGGACCTCGGACTATTGTGCCCGGCTTCGGGAAGCCGGACATGATCCGTTGATTACCGCCAAGACCGGCCTGCTGCTCGATTCATACTTTTCCGGCACCAAAATCAAATGGCTGCTCGACAATGTTCCCGGCGCACGTGAAAAGGCAAACAACGGCTCCTTGCGTTTCGGCACCGTTGATACCTTTCTGCTCTGGCGCCTGACCGACGGCAACGTGCATGCCACTGATGCGACCAACGCCTCACGGACCATGCTTTTCAATATCCACGACAACTGCTGGGACCAGGAACTGCTTGATCTGCTCGAAATCCCCGCCTCCCTCCTGCCGGAAGTTAAAGACTCATCAGCATCGTTTGGTATGAGTGACCCGGCTCTTTTCGGTGCAGCTGTCGAGGTCTGCGGCATCGCCGGAGACCAGCAGGCGGCCCTGGTCGGCCAGGCCTGCTTTCAGCCGGGCATGATCAAATCCACTTACGGTACCGGCTGCTTCATCGTTCTCAATACCGGCGATCAGGCAGTCCGTTCAAATAACAGGCTCCTGACCACTATTGGCTACCGTTTAAACGGAAAAACCACGTACGCTCTCGAAGGCTCGATTTTTGTCGCCGGTGCGGCAGTGCAATGGATGCGCGACGCCATGCGCTTGATCGAGTCCGCCTCGGAAACCGGCAAACTGGCCCGCCAGGCCGACATCAATCAGGATGTCTACCTGGTCCCGGCTTTTACCGGGCTTGGCGCCCCCCATTGGGATGCAGAGGCCCGCGGTGCAATTTTCGGCATCACCCGGGCCACAGGCCCTGCCGAGCTCTCCAAGGCAGCCCTGGAATCCGTCTGTTACCAGACCCGCGACCTGCTCGAG
Source organism: Desulfocapsaceae bacterium (assembly GCA_963675545.2). GTDB lineage: Bacteria > Desulfobacterota > Desulfobulbia > Desulfobulbales > Desulfocapsaceae > MADRE3. Next base: position 1,934,662 of record CAXXRX010000002.1, on the reverse strand, counting down.
GCCATGCGCGGCGACTGGCAGAACATGGGAGAGACGGTTCTCCGCGTCGACGGCGGCATGGTCGCCTCGAATTACACCATGCAATTTCTCGCAGATATCCTGAATGCTCCGGTGGACCGCCCGACAATTTTGGAAACTACTGCCCTTGGCGCCGCCTACCTGGCCGGACTCCATGTCGGGCTGTTACCACCACCGGAAGAGTTCGGCAGTTCCTGGAAACGAGATACGCGTTTTACTCCTGCTCTTGCCGATGAAGTGCGTATCAGGAAATATAGCGGTTGGAAAGATGCGATCCAACGAACCCTGACGAAATAGGTATTCACTTTAGACTGTACTGCATTTTCACTATTCAATTCCTGGTGGGATTAACCAATAGGTTTCCCAGAAGCCCATCGCACCAGTAAGGCAGCTCAGTAACAACGCTGGGGGTGGCGCTGCCTTGTCACTGCTTAATTTCATATTAAGTTAAAAAATGTTTCACATGAATCTTTTTAAGATTTCACTTGAACTATCGGTTATACAGGTTATAACATTGGAGTGCATGTTGCGGTTGAAATTGCAAACCATTGCAGAGCAGTACAATGAAAGACCAGTATAACTATTCCATGGCAAGGATGCGGCACAATGACTCAAACTCTTATCAACCAGCCATCAGCAAGCGTTGAATCAGGCATAAAAACCGATGTCCTTATCATCGGCGGCGGCGTCACCGGCGCCGGCATCATGCGTGATCTTGCCTTGCGCGGAGTGCGCACCATTCTCATTGACAAACGTGACCTATGCGCCGGGGCCTCCGGGGGCAACCACGGCCTCCTGCATTCCGGCGGCCGCTATGTCTCCAACGATCTTCACTCGGCAATTGAATGCAGGATTGAAAACGAGCTCCTCAAACGACTGGCACCCCAGTGCGTCGAGGAAACCGGCGGCCTGTTCGTTGCCGTGGAAGGTGACGATCCCGGGTTTGCCGCCACATTTCCCGATCTCTGTTCGGCGGCCGGCATCAATTGTAAGGAAATTCTCCCCGCCGAGGCACGGCGGATGGAACCGCTGCTTTCGGAAAAGATATTCAAGGCCTATCTCGTACCCGATGCAACCGTCGATCCGTTCCGGCTTGCTCTTGAAAACGTGGCACATGCCCGAATCCTGGCGGACAGTATCTATCGTCCCTATACGGAAATTGTCAGTTTTGAAATTGACGGCGACCGGGTTCGTGCCGCTGTCTGCCGCAACAACCATACCAAAGCCACTCTGCGGATAGAGGCGAAACAATATATCAATGCCGGTGGAGCATGGGCGATGAATATCGCCGAATTGGCAGGCTGTACCGATGTGAGCCTGCTCTACTCCAAGGGAACCTTGCTGGTCAGTCACGACCGGATGACCGCCCATGTTATCAACCGCCTGCGGCCACCGGCCGATGGCGACATTCTCGTGCCCGGCGGAACAGTATCAGTGCTTGGAACCACTTCCGTGCAAACCGACAATATTGAAACCGTTCGACCGACAGTGGAAGAAATCGATCGCAATATTATTGAAGGCACAGCCATGATTCCAACGCTGGCCACAGCCAGGTATATCAGGGCCTTTTCCAGGGTACGCCCTCTTCTGCAATCCACCGACAGCGAGGATGGGCGCGAAGCAACCCGTGGTTTTGCCCTGCTGGATCATACTTCCCAGGGGCTGACGAATTTCTGTACCATAACCGGTGGAAAACTGACTACCTTTCGCCTGATGGCAGAGAAAACCAGTGATCTTGTCGCCCTGCGTCTCGGCAATAGCGCAGTATGCACCACCGACAGCATCCCGCTGCCGACTGGTGAGGCCTGCAGATGGACCGAACCGGGTGCCGCCCCGCGCATCTGGTATCAGGCCGACAACGCTGACGACATGATTCTCTGCGAATGTGAAATGGTACCCCAATCGGCAATAGATGAGCTGGTCAGATGTGCACCTGACGCTGAAGAGACAATGACTCTTGAAGCCATTGCCCTCAGATCCCGTGCCGGCAAAGGCCCATGCCAGGGATCATTTTGCGGTATTCGGATTGCTTCCTATCTTTATGACCGTGGCCACTACCAGGACAAAACCGGTCTCGTCCATATGCGCGATTTTTTTAACGAAAGATTCAAGGGTATTCGTACAATCATCTGGGGCAGACAGGCAGCACAAATGGAACTGGCCGAAGCGCTTCACTGCGGCCTCCTCGGCCTCGACAATCTTGATAACAACAAAGAATCATAGCAGACCGCGGAGAAGTACATGAAAGTAGAAGCCCGCCATTTTGAGACTGAGCTGGCAATCATCGGTTCAGGCATAGCCGGATTTGCTGCATCGATTTTTGCCGTCAATCGGAAGATCAGCAGTGCCCAGGTCGGCAACACGGGAGCTGTTGCCTATACTACCGGCTACCTCGATCTGCTTGGGGCGGCAGAAGACTCTCAGGCAGCACTTGACAATCCCTGGGACGGTCTGCGGCAATTGCAGAAATCCTATCCGGACCACCCACTCAGCAGAATTTCTACTGAAGATATCAGAAAAGGTTTTGAACAGTTCACCGCTTTTCTTGGAGAATGCGGCATCGCCTACACCGCGCCGGAAGAGACAAATATTACCGCTCTTACTCCTGCCGGCACCCTTAAAAAAACGCTTTGCGTCCCGGCCACCATGGCAGCAGGTCCAAAAGCCTTTACCACCAAAACCCCGTGCGTGATCGTCGACTTCAAAGGGTTGAAAGGGTTCAGCGCCAAGCAGGTGGTTGCCAATCTCCAGGACAAATGGCCTGATCTGAGTGCCGCACGAATTACCTTTCCGGACATGGACAAGGGTGAAATATACCCGGAGGTAATGGCCCGGGCAATTGAGGTACCTAAAACCCGGATACAACTGGCCAAACGCCTGCAGCAGGCAGCAGGCACAGCAAAGGTTGTCGGTCTGCCGGCCGTTCTTGGCATGCACGCACCGGACATGGTCAGAGAAGAGCTTGAACAGCTCACCGGCCTGCAGCTCTTTGAAATCCCGACCATGCCGCCGTCGGTTCCGGGAATTCGTCTGCGAGAAATGTTTGAACAGGTTTTCCCGCAAAAAGGTATCACCCTGATACCCCAGCAAAAGGTTACATCACTCAGTTTCCATGACGATGGCGGACTTCTTCGTCTCAGCGACAATTACGGCCCCATTACCATCGAGGCACAGGCGGTCATCCTTGCCACCGGCCGGTTTTTGAGTGGTGGCCTGGAAGCACATATCAATGGCATTACCGAGTGTCTGCTTGATCTGCCGGTCAGCCAGCCGACTTCCAGGAACCACTGGTATCAGGACACCTACACTGACCGAAAGGGGCATGCGATCCACAAAGCCGGGATCGAAACGGATACATCATTCAGGCCGCTTGATCAAAACGGCCAACCGTACAATGAGCGCCTCTTTGCCGCGGGGATCATCCTTGCCCATCAGGATTGGATCCGGGGCCGCAGCGGTGCCGGTATAGCCATTGCCACTGCCTACAAAGCGGTGGAAGCTGCCGAACGCTCTTTACACGCTTTCTCCAGATAAGCGACAGGAAGAAGGAAGAACCATGTCGGAACAGAAAATACCTACGATCAATTTTAAAGAAAAAGCCCTCGAACTGCTGCCGGAAGGCGCAAGTTTTGAGGCCTGCCTGACCTGCGGCCTCTGTTCGTCCGGCTGTCCCGCCTCGGGAATCGAGAACATGGACCCGAGAAAATTCATCCGCATGGCCATGCTCGGCATGGATGAGGAACTGTCCAACACGCCCTGGGTCTGGTGTTGTACCCAGTGCAAGCGCTGCCAGCATGTCTGTCCCATGAGTATCGATATCTCCCAACTGGTATTTCTGGCCCGCAGCAACTGGCCCCAGGAGATGAAGCCGACGGGAATCGTCCGTTCCTGCCAGCTCATTCGTTCCACCGATTCAACCAGCGCCATGGGACTTCCACCTGAGGACTTTGTTTTTGTCGTTGAGGATGTTCTTGAAGAGGTCAGAGAGACCCAGCCTGCTTTTAAAAACCTGCAGGCCCCGATGGACAAAAAGGGGGCCCACTTCTTCGTTAACCAGAATTCCCGGGAACCGATGAACGAACCGGACGAGATGGTGCCGCTGTGGAAGATATTCAATTTGGTCGGTGCTGACTGGACATACGCCTCCAAAGGCTGGGCCGCGGAGAACTTCTGTATGTTTTCAGGCGATGAAGCGGCCTGGTACGAAGTCATCAAAAAACGAGTTGATGCCGTCAACGAACTGGGCTGTACGGTATGGCTGAACACCGAATGCGGCCACAGCTATTACACCATGTGGAACGCAATAAACCGTTTCGGCATGGAAGCCGATTTCAAGCTGGAAAGCCTGATCACCTATTATGCCCTTTGGATCAGGGAAGGAAAGCTGCAGGTAAATTCCAGATGGAATACCAACAACATCAAATTCACTGTCCAGGATCCCTGTATGATTGTCAGAAAAGCGTATGGTGAGTCAATTGCCGAGGATATGCGCTTTGTGGTGAAATGTCTGGTCGGCGAAGACAACTTTATCGATATGCAGCCTAATCGCAGTGCAAACTATTGCTGCGGTGGAGGAGGAGGCTTTCTCCAGGCCGGGATGACCGAGCATCGACGCACCTATGGCAAGCGTAAATTTGACCAGATTGCCGCCACCGGGGCCGCCTATGTGCTCACTCCCTGCCATAACTGCCACTCGCAGATGGAGGATATCGGCCATCATTACGGTGGCAACTACGGCGTCGTGCACTTCTGGACACTCATCTGCCTGTCCCTGGGAATTCTCGGCGAAAACGAACGCACCTATCTCGGCCCTGATCTTCTGACGCTGATTGACGGCTGATAGGGAGATGGATGACAGGACTGTTTAAATCAAGTAATCACGCATGGCCTGCTTGAATATTTCCACACCGACGGCCAGAACCTCCTCGTCCATATCGAAATAGGGCGAGTGCAGAGGATTGTCGATGCCTTTCTCGGGATTGGCGCATCCCAGACGCATGATGGATCCGGGACACTGCTGAACGAACAAGGCAAAATCTTCCCCGCCGGTCTGAGGTTCGAGCCAGGAGACATTTTCTTCGCCAAGAACCTTGACAGAAGCATCGTAAAGTGCCTGAGAGACCTCCGGGTCATTTACGCAGGCAGGTACCCCGTCAGTATAGACCAGCTCTGCCCGGACACTGAAACCTGCCTCCAGGCTGGCCGCCAGCTCTTTTAAACGGCGCATGATTGTCTGACGCACATCCTCTGTAAAAGCCCGAACCGTTCCCTGCATATACGCTGAAGCTGGAATCACGTTTGCAGCCGTTCCCGAGGTGAACTGTCCTACCGTAACCACTGCGGCCTGGGCCGGATCCAGGTTGCGGCTGACAATTGAATGTACCGCCGTGATGAAATGGGCACCGGCCAGGATAGGATCAGTGCCGTGGTGAGGTTTGGCACCATGGGCACCCTTACCGGTGATGGTTAATGAAAAACGATCTGTCGAGGCATGGCTCACCTGCCTGTAAATCCCGACCTGCCCTGCCTTCAGCTCAGGCCACATATGTCCGGCTACGATACGATCAACCCGGGGGGTTTGTAAAACTCCATTTTCAATCATGACCCGGGCCCCTGAAACGCCTTCCTCGGCCGGCTGGAAAATAAACTTCACCGCACCCTTCAGCTCGTTTTTAAGACCGGTTTCCATCAACTCCCTGGCAACACCCAACATGATGGCAGTGTGACCGTCATGACCGCAGGCGTGCATAAAACCCGGACGCCTCGATTTATAAGGAGTCTGGTTCAGTTCCTCCATCGGTAGCCCATCAATATCGGCCCTGAGTGCCAGAACCCTGTCTCCCGGCTGGCACTCCACCACACCTACCGCTCCTGTTACCGGAGCTTCGAGTTCCACCAGGTCGATGCCACAGCTGCTAAGGATTTCTTTTATCCTGCCGGTGGTTCGGATTTCTTCAAAGGCGATTTCGGGGTTCATGTGCAGGTCCCGCCGAACCTCGCTCAGCCAGTCAAATAGCCTGTGTTTCTTAAAATTCATATCGTAAATCCTATTCAGCGGGCAGTCCCTGTTCGCCAAGATCCCAGAAGAGGCCAGCCATGATCTGCAGACCCTGGCGCATGATAGATTCCAGGACGTGCTCATCGGGAGCATGCTGTGAACAGCCACCGTAAGAATGAGGCACCCAGACCGTGGGTAATCCCAGGATATCCGTGAAAGCATCATTTGGTAAGGAGCCTCCCAGGTTCGGCAGTACCGCCGGAGGCCGGCCCATGCTCCTGGTGATGCTCGCGACCGCCCATTTTGACCAGGGGTTACCAGGGTCCAGCCGGGTAGCCTGCATTGAGCCCTCTGCCACGGTGTGAAGTTTCACCTTACCAAAGCCGCTGTCATCGAGGTGTTTGCGAATAATCTGCTGGAAGGTGGAAGAGTCCAGATCACGGGTGAAGCGCATATGGATACGCGCCGCTGCCTTGTCGGGAATGGCATGGGCCGGAGCGGCAGGATTTCCGCAGGTAAAGGCCAGAACTTCCAGCGTGCTGTAACCATACACCTTTTCCGCAGGGGTAAGACCGGGTTCCCCCCAGTCAAGATCAAGTGCCGGACCACCCTCGCCGGTAACCTCAAGCTCGGCCAGGACATTACGAACCGACGCCGGTATTTCACTGGGCTTGAGACCCGCTACCTGGATGACTCCATTTTGGTCTATCAAGCTGGAAATGGCATTGGCCAGGATGACCCCGGGGTTAGCCAGCAAACCTCCCCAGTTTCCCGAATGATGCCCGCCGTCACGCAGATCAACCTCCAGATCGAAATTAATCACCCCACGGGAGCCTCCAAAAATGGTTGGCTTTCCAGGCTCAATGCGGGGCCCGTCACTGCCGATCAGTACATCGGCACTCAGCAGTTCCTTGTGCCTGGCACAAACCGCATGCAGACCGGGAGAGCCCATTTCCTCGCCTATCTCGATGAGCACCTTGGTATTAAACCCCAGTGAACCCTTGGCCTTGAGCACGGCTTCCAGGGCACAGAGGTTAATAGTGTGCTGCCCTTTGTTGTCCGCAGAGCCCCTGCCGTACCAGCGTTCACCATCTTTTTTCAGCTCCCAGGGGGTGAATCCTTCCCGCCAGCGCTCCGTCATGGCCCGCACGGTATCACCATGACCGTAGGTGAGCACGGTTGGCAGATTGTCACCTTCATGGCGCACCGCAGCCAGCATCGGCAGACGTTTCATTTCCGGATTCTCCAGGATATGGCAGACAAACCCCCAGGCCTCCAGATATGGCACCATTTCTTTGTTCAGGTACGCTTGTGATTCAGCACTCTGACTTTCTTCCTGACTTTCACTCTGGTATGCAACCCTCTTGGCCAGAAGATTAAAAAAAGCTCCGGAATCGAACAGCTCTTCTGCATTTTTAATAGCGTTTTCTCGTGACATTTTTGCTTCATTCCTTGTTTAGTTTTTAGCTCCGTGGAAAATGACATTCAACTATATGCCCCCCTTCGCCAGTGGGTGACGGGGCTTCTTTTTTACAGATATCCTCGGCAAAAGGGCAGCGGGGATGAAATGTACAGCCCGACGGCGGATCAATGGGGTTGGGATAGGCAATGCCCAAGTGAGTTTCCGGTAACCCCAGATGCGGTTCCGGCGTCAGAACCGACTGCAGAAGAGCCTGCGTATAGGGATGCCGAGGCTGCTTGAATAAATCAATTGTAGGTGCTTCCTCAACGATACGTCCCAGATACATCACCGCAACTTTTGTTGCCAGATGCTCCACCACGGCCAGATCATGGCTGATCAGCACATAGGTCAAGCCCAGTTCCCGGCGCAGGTCCATCAACAAATTAAGAATCTGGGCCTGCACACTTACATCAAGTGCACTCGTTGGTTCGTCGCAAAGCACCACCTCCGGCCTCATTATCAGAGCACGGGCAACCGCCACCCGCTGGCGCTGCCCGCCGGAAAGCTGGTTAGGGTAGTTGTGCTTCGTTCGGGGAGGCAGACCGACAACGTCCATGATCTCGTCTATTTTCCCGTCCAAATCTTTTGCAGAGCCCACCTTGAGTGCCCGGAGAGGAAGGGAGATGATACTGCCGATACTTTTTCTGGGATTCAATGAAGCATAGGGGTCCTGGAAAACCGGCTGCACCCGCCGGGCAATTTCTTTGGGACTGAAACTGGACAGTGACTGTCCTCCCAGAAAAATCTCTCCGCTGCTGACATTTTCCAGGCCAAGTATCATCTTGGCCATGGTGCTCTTGCCGCAGCCGGATTCACCGACCAGGCCCAGCACCGAGCCTTTCTTCACCGAAAGGGATACCCCGCTGACGGCACGGAGGGGCTTTTTTGCTTTCATGACCCCGACGCCGACCATATAGGTTTTGGTAACGTCCCGTGTTTCCAGTACTGTTTGTATTTCCATATCCGCCTGTCAGGCTGTGCTAGGAGTTGATCTGCTCACTGATACAGCGTACCGCTCTCCCCGGTCCCAGCTCAATCAGGGGAATATTTTCGGCTGCGCACTTGGACCGGAAATACCGGCAGCGGTTACGAAACAGGCAACCATGCAGGTTCCCGATAGGAGTAGGTACAATGCCTGGAATTGAGCCCAGCTTCTGCCCCGGCTCGACCTTGCCCGGAACCGGGATACAATCCATGAGCCCCCTGGTATAGGGATGTTTCGGATTATTGAATATTTCCGCAGCCAAACCGGTTTCCACTACCTGGCCGCAGTACATGACCGCCACGCGGTCGGCCATGCGCGCCACTACCCCGAGATCATGGGTAATCAGGATCAGGCCCATATTGAACTCCTTCTGCAGGGCATGCAGAAGTGCCAGGATCTGGGCCTGTATGGTCACATCGAGAGCGGTCGTCGGTTCGTCGGCGATAATCAATGCAGGTCCGCACATCAGGCCCATGGCTATCATCACCCGCTGACGAAGGCCGCCGGACAGTTGATGCGGATACTGGCTGAGGCGGCTGGCTGCAGCGGTAATACCGACTTTTTCCAGCAAATATATCGCCCGCTCCCTGGCTTCGCTTTCAGGAACATTGCGGTGCTGCAGGTAGGCTTCTTCCAATTGGTTGCCGATAGTATAACAGGGATTCAGGGATGTCATGGGTTCCTGGAAAATCATGGCCATCTTGTCACCACGTACTTTCGCCATCCCCGCTTCATTGACGCCAAGCAGGCTCTCTCCCATGAACTCCATCTTTTCAGCTCTGAAACGGCCGCTTGGAGGAAGCAGATTCATGACGGCCAGGGCAGTCAGTGATTTACCACATCCCGACTCCCCTACCAGGCTGAGCGTTTCTCCCTGGTTTACAGAAAATGAAACATTCTGAACCGCCTGCAGGGTACCGGCCGGCAGCTGCAGGTCAACAAAAAGCCCTTCAATTTCAAGAACCTTTTTCATGACCGGCCCTCCGGAGCGGTAACATCGCGAATGCCGTCACCGAGCAGGTTCATGCCGAGCAGCAGAACGAACAGGGCGATACCGGGGATGGTTATCAGGTGTGGGTCAAAGAGCATGAATTCCTTGGCTTCACTGATCATCAACCCCCAGGACGGAGTAGGGGGCTGCACGCCCATGCCTAAGAATGAAAGTGCCGCCTCAAGCAATATTGCCCGGGCGACCTCCAGGGTCATGACGACAATAAGATTATTCATCAGGTTGGGCATGACTTCGCCGATAAGAATCCGGCGGGTTGAGCAGCCGGCAGCTTTGGCCGCCGCAACATACTCCATGGGGCGGATCTGCTGCGTCGAGGCCCTGATCACCACGGCAAAACGGTCCCATATCAGAAAACCGAGCACCATGATCACTACTTTGGTTGATCCGCCGATCAGCGCGACGACAGCCACCGCAACGAGAACAGCAGGCAGGGCCAGACGCACGGTGATCAGGAAACTCACCACCATATCCACCCGACCGCCGAAATAGCCGGCCAGGAGCCCCAGAGTAGTACCGATACTCGCAGCGATAATCATCACCAGAAAACCGATCATCAGGGAGACTCGTGAACCGTAAATAATCCGGCTCAGGTAATCCCTGCCCATGTTATCGGTACCCAAGGGATGCTCCCAGCTGCCGTTTTCCTGCCAGACCGTCGGTATCATCCGCATTGACAAATTCTGCTCATAGGGGTCATGCGGCGCCAGAACCGGAGCCAGAACTGCCATCAGCACAACAATGACCAGTACTGCAGAGCCGACCAGGAACCCTTTGTGACGAGCCATGGAGCGAAACATGATCTGGTTGGGGGTGGGATAATCCACCTTGATGCCAAGGTCACTCAGCTTTCCATTCGTCGTATCTTCAGTATTCATATCATCACATCATCCTGATACGAGGATCCAGAGCGGCATTCAGTATATCTGATAGAAATGTCAAAAAAACATAGATCATGGAGAGCAGCAGCACAATCGCCTGCACCACGGGTAGATCGGAGCGGCCAATCGACTCCCAGGCCAGATAGCCGATACCATGCAGAGCAAAAACACTCTCCACAACAATAGAGCCACCGAGCATAAAACCCAACTGCACGGCTGCCAGCGACACAACCGGAATAACCGCGTTGCGCAGCGCATGTTTGAACAAAACCTTGGGCCAGCGCAGCCCTTTTGCCCGGGCAGTACGAATGTAGTCTGAAGCGAGCACCTCCATCATTCCGGAACGAAGCAGCCGCATGAACGCCGGGGTGGCGTAATAGCCGAGTGTTATCGTCGGCAGTATGTAGTGTTTCCAGCTGTCAGATCCCGAAACCGGCAAGAGCCTGAAGTGCACCGCAAAAATGATGATCAGGATCAGGCCGAACCAGAACGACGGCATGGCCTGTCCCACCACTGAAATGCCCAGGGCCGTGCGGTCCCACCAGGTATTCGGCCTGATGGCGGCCAGCACTCCCATGGGTATTGAAACAACCAGGGCAAAAACGAGTGCGCAGGCTCCCAGGGTCAGGGTCACCCCGATACGATCTCCCAGTATCTGCTTGACAGGCAGGTGAAAATAAGGAGACTCGCCAAGATCTCCCCTGGCAGCCTTCATACCCCAATCCAGATACTGGACAACCAGTGGCCGATCAAAGCCGTACTGCGCGCGGACATGCTCAATCTCCTCACTGGAGGCATTTTCTCCAGCCAGGGCAATAGCCGGATCCCCCGACATCCTGATAAGCATGAAACTGACCATGGAAACTGCCACCGCCACTGCCAGCGCCAGTCCCATTCGTTTGACTATGTAGATTATCATAGCAGCAAATCACCAGTTCTCTTAAGAAATATTAGCTTGCAGGAATCGCCCGGGAAAAGGCGCGGCCTCCTTCTCCTTGGAAGCCGCGCAAAGGACTACCCAGGTTGCGGAACCGATTATTTCCACTTGGAAAAGTAGAATCGGGGAACCGCATCCGGATAAGGTGTGAATTCAAGCTCCTTGGTAAAAGCATTGTTGTTCACATAGGTGAACAGCGGTGCGGTCAAGGCCCGGTCGGCGATAAGTTGCAGGGCCTCGTTGTACATCCCTTTACGCCTCTCAACATCCATCTCGGTTTTGGCACCATTGATCAGGTCAATGACTTCCTGATCCATGGCCATATCGTCAGTGGTACCCGCCAGCCAGTAACCTATGAAGGCGGAAACGTCGTTGAGGGAGTTGGACCCCCAGGTCCAGAACGCCATCTGGACTTTCCCGGCCTGGGCCTTTTCCCGCATGGCCGAATACTGGAGCTGGGTAAGGTTTGCCTTGATCCCCACTTTGGCCAGGTCGCCGACCATGGCCTCGGCATAGGGCCGGTTGCGATAAATGAAAAAGTCAAAGGTAAAGCCGTCGGGATAACCCGCTTCAGCCAATAGTTTCTTGGCTTCCTCCGGGTTATACTCATATTTGGTTACCTGATCCGTACAGCCGAACTGGGATGGATAGCAGGTGGCGTAAACCGGCCGGGAGCCTTCTCCTACCAGGAATTTTGCAATTTCGTCACGGTTGATGGCCAGATTGACCGCTTTCCGCACTTTTATGTCCAGAAAAGGGTTGGTCGGAAATGCATCCTTGCTGCGGTTGGCCGAGTCCATGAACAGAAAACCAACACGCATGGTCTCCGCCCCAACGACCTCGATGGCGGGATTCTCGGCCAGTTTTTTTGCCTGATCCTCGGGAATAAACCAGCACCAGTCAAGGCCACCGGTCATCAGCTCAGCCATTTTGGTATTGACCTCCCCCATCGTTCGCCAGACAATTTTTCCTATCGTTGGTTTGCCCTTGGGGCTGCCGTCAAAATAATTTTCATTTTTTTCCAGAACAATCTTTTTGCCAGGTTCAACCTCGGTAACCTTGTAGGGACCGGTTCCAATCGGCTTGACCCCGAAACCTTTCGGCCCGACCTCTGCATAATAATCCTTGGGATAGGCCGGAAGCGCGTTGGACAGGTATTCAAGAGCTGCCGGGAAAGGTTCGTGCATGATGATTCGGATCTTGTAGTCGTCAACCTTCTGCACTTCCTTGATCCAGTTGACGAAACTCCAGTATTTGACCTTGTTGTCGGGGTTGGCGGCGTAGTTGAACACGTAAACCACGTCATCGGCACTGAATTTGGCCCCGTTGTGAAATGTCACACCTTCGCGGAGTTCCAGTTCCATCTCGGTATCACTGAGCCATTTCCAGGAAGTTGCCAGCAGCGGCTTGTATTCGGAGGTTACCGGGTCACGGAAAATCAGTTGGTCATAGACATGCCTGGAGACCACGATCCCTTCACGGGCCGTATTGAAATACCAGTCGAGGCTTTCCAGCTCTTTTTCAAATGCCACGTTTAAGGTGTCGTCTTTCTTCCCCGCCATTGAGGGAGTGGGGGCGGCGACCAACCCTGCTGCCAACGCAACGGAAATAACAGATACGGCTAGTTTTTTCAGTAACATGTTTCCTCCTTGTTGAATACAAGTTGAAGATTACACGGTCACGCAGCCAGCACACACTATCAAGCATAACGCGACCAAGAGTCATTCACAAACTCGCGTGCTTCCCACGCTGAATCGAGGCGACGAACAGAGGAAAAAAGCTGCAAAAAACAGGCCAGGAAACAAAACATACGCCCATTCTGCCGCAGTATGCTCCCTCTAAGCTCTTGTGTTTATATTAATTACTGATACTCGTCAACAAGATTACCGACTCTTCTCCAAAGAAAGCTCCGGCGTCTCGCCTGTGTAACGCCAGGCAAAAACATGTTGCTTCCTGAAACGTTTTTCCTGTTTCATGAAACATTGAACGACAGGACTACCGGGTCACCTCTGTTCTTGGCAGAATTCACCAAGATCACAGACTCTTACAATGTTCATTTCCGTGCAAAGATAAATATTACTTTTTATATATTCGTATGATTTTAATCTTGACGTATCAAGCAACCATTGGTAATTATAGTTCAAGACTGGTGTTACGATATTTAATTTCGTAATATATTTCAAAAATCGATAAGGAGCCACTCATGATTAACAAACGTTTTGCTGCCCTGTTCGTGGCAGGGTTATCTTTCATTGCTGCCGACTCAGCATCTGCCCATTTTGGAATGGTCATTCCATCCGAAAATATCATCACCCAGGAAAAAAAGACCGTCGAGATCCAATTGTCTTTTTCTCACCCATTCGAATTGGTGGGTATGGACCTGGTCAAACCGGCGCAATTCGGGGTGATCAACAACGGCACCAAAACGGACGTGCTTGGCTCACTGCAGGAAACATCGGTAATGGATCATATCGGCTGGTCGATCTCTTATGACGTCAAGAGACCCGGTGTTTACCAGTTCTTCATGGAGCCACAACCATATTGGGAGCCGATGGAAGATGTCTCGATTATCCATTACACCAAGACAATTGTGGCGGCTTTCGGCTTTGATGAGGGATGGGATGAACCTGCCGGCCTGCCGACCGAGATTGTTCCGCTCACCAGACCGTTCGGCAATTATGCCGGCAACAGTTTTGTCGGGCAAGTGATGATGAACAACAAACCGGTGCCCTATGCTGAGATAGAAGTTGAATTGTATAACCAGGATAATACCTACCGCGCACCAAGCGATTACCATGTGACCCAGGTTGTAAAAGCAGACGAACAGGGCATCTTCTCCTACACCTGCCCGAAAGCCGGATGGTGGGGATTTGCCGCTCTCAATGAAGCAGAGTATACTATCAAGAATCCCCAGGGTGAGGATAAAGGTGTCGAACTGGGAGCTGTCCTCTGGATATATCTTGACGATTTCTCAACAAACTGACAACACTCTCAAGCAAATACTTGTGCTGCAGGGAGGAGAATCAAGACCCAGTCTCCTTCCTGCTGTTTTGATCTGAGAGAGAACCCGGAACTGAAAAAGAGCAGATTATCGTCTCACAACTGACCGGATATAATGATCAGATGATCTGCATTTTGCCATGCTCCACCCACACCCGGTCTGTCTCCACAAATCAAGAGAAAATAGTCACTGCAAATAGATCAGTCCCCCACGGATTTTCAACGTAAAATGCTCTATCAATCAGGTTAGCACAACAGTTCGCGCTTGAGTTTTCATCAAAAACGTCTATCCTTTACCGATATCAACTCTTCTTTTTGTCAGGAGGCTCGTCCATGAACCCGCTGATGCCCTACATGCCACCTCTCTTTGATTGCCCGCCACTGTCCGAAAGCCCGGATGCGCGACTCGCAGCAGCACCTGCAGATGGCATTGCCCCCGATCTTTTTCATGCAACATCGAACCTGCCCGAGTATGTCAAGGTCAAAGATCATGGCTGGGTAATTGCTCCAGAAAGCAGGATGGATGCAGTCCTTGTCGTCGAAGGGGCCACCCTCAGGGTCACTGAACCCCGGTGCCTGAAAAAGGGGGAACTCGTTGTCATCGGCCGTACGGAAAACGGCGAGGAAGGTATTTTCGTTCATCCTGATGGCTTTATCGCGCTTGAATCCCAGACGGACAAGTTCACCTTCCGCTCCCGGGGGACACGCGAGACCCCGTTTTCCCGCTCTTATGATGAACTTTACAATATCCTGCGGCACGACCGGGAGCACGGCCATATTGTCTGGGTACTGGGACCGGCAGTTGCCTTTGACAAAGACAGCAGAAAAGCCATGCAGGGGCTTATTGAATCCGGCTACTGCCACGCACTGATGGCCGGAAACGCTTTGGCTACCCATGATCTTGAAGCCTCACGTTTCGGTACCGGCCTTGGCCAGGATATCTACAATCAACATCTCGTCCCCCTGGGCCATTACAACCATCTGGATGTGATCAGTGCCGTGCGGTCGGCCGGTTCAATTGCCGACTACCTGGCGCTGGAGCAGGTGAACGAAGGAATCATGTACGCCTGTGAAAAGACTGGCATCCCCTATGTCCTTGCCGGCTCTATAAGGGATGACGGCCCGCTGCCGGGCGTCGTATCGGATTCCTGCCGGGCCCAGGATCTGATGCGTGTTCATGCCCGGAAGGCGACAACGGTCATTGCCATGGCAACCCAGCTGCACTCGATTGCCTTCGGCAACATGGTGCCAAGCTACAAGCTCAATGACGATGGAACCATACGCCCCGTATTCTTCTTTATTGTCGATATGTCGGAGTTCAGTGCAGACAAACTTGCCAATCGGGGTTCAGCCCAGGCTCAGGCGATACTGACAAATGCCCAGGATTTTATCGTCAACCTCTGGAACAATCTCAGGTGGCAGGGCAACGAGTAGACCTCTTACCGTGAGACGTGGGCATGGCCACTGCATCCGCCTGCGTTTTGCACGCATGGGAACACTATCTAATCGTGGACATATAGTTCGTCGATCTCATCCCAGGCTTCCGGCACACCGCGACGCAGTGGAACCAGCTCTTTGAAGTAAAAAATCATAACGGCTATATGCCGCAGTTTCAGATCCCAGCTGTTTTCATCTTTTAGCGATTCCTGAGTCTCCACTTCACTGTCTGGCAACCTGGCGATTCTATCAATTTCCAGCAGCAGCTGGTCTTTCGTGCATCGTAAAAAATCAGCAACCGGCATAAACACAGGGGGACCGTAATGAAACCCCTCCAGCCGTGCCGCCGTCTCTTCAATGACCTTCGGGTCACCACTATCATCCAGTGATTTGACTTCATCCTGGAGTTCACCGAGTTTTTTAAAAAAATCAGCCTGGTTCAACATATACTCCTCCTCGTATCGGGGGATCAGTACGGCAACCTCCCCCTTTTCTTCACAACGTCAATTAAATCCATAGAAATTTGGAAAAAAAACCAGTGACATCAAGACCAGAACCTGAATTATAATGAAAGGGATGACCCCTCGATAAATATCAATCGTCCTCACCTCGGCAGGGCAAACCCCCTTCAGATAAAAAAGCGAGAAGCCAAACGGCGGGGTCAGGAACGATGTCTGCAGGTTCATCGCAATCAGTATTGCAAACCAGAGCGGATTAAGGCCGATAATGTCGACAATAGGCAGCAGGATCGGCACCACGATATAGGAAATCTCTATAAAGTCAATAAAAAAGCCGAGCAGCATGATTGCCAGCATCGAGAGCAGGATAAAGGTCCACTTCTGGCCGGGCAGGTTTGTCAGGAGATCCTCTACCAGATAGTCTGCGCCGCTGTAGACAAAGACCATCGAAAAAGCGGTGGCCCCGATCAGGATCGCAAAAACCATCGCCGAAATCTTCACCGTTTCCAGGGCGGACTCCTCGACGATTTTCCAGCTCAGTTTCCGGTAAAGTGCTGCCAGGACAACCGCGCCGACGCTGCCGACGGACGCAGATTCAGTCGGAGTGGCGATACCTGCAAAAATAGAGCCCAGGACCAGGACAATCAGGGTCAGCGGGGGTACTATGGCGATAAGCGCATTGCCGACACCCTGCCCCCTGCTGATATCTTCATCACGGGGTATGGGTGGTGCCGCGTCCTTGTCAAACAGCGCAACTGCAAGGATGTAGAGGATGTAGCAGACGACAAGGATAAGCCCGGGCCAGACCGCTGCCTGAAAGAGGTCGCCGACCGGCTGCTGGAAGACATCTCCGAGGATAATCAGCACGATAGAGGGGGGGATGATCTGTCCCAGCGTCCCTGCCGCACAGATCGTACCCGTGGACAATCTCCTGGAATAGCCGTATTTCAGCATGACCGGAAGAGAAATAACTCCCATCGCAACGACGGAGGCCCCGACCACCCCGGTAGATGCCGCCAGCAGTGCTCCAACCAGCACGGTACTGACCGCGACGCCACCGCGGATTTTGCCAAACAGTGCCCCCATGGCCTCCAGCAAACGTTCGGCAAGGTCGGACTTCTGCAGCACAATACCCATGAAGATGAAGAGCGGTACAGCCATCAGGATCGTGTTTTTCACGATGGCATAGATGCGAAACGGCATCATTGAAAACATCTTGAAAAATTCTTCGCCGACAAACGCAACCGAAACATCAGGAAGCAGTTCGAAAACGGCGGCGAGAATACCGAAAAAGATGGACACAGAGCCGAACGTAAAGGCCACCGGATAGCCGACAGCAAGCATCATCAGGGCGGCAAAAAACATCACAATCCCCGTCATGACTTCGCCTCCCTGTCCGGCAGAGCGGTTTTCCGGCGTTCTCTTTCGCTACCCCGATAAATAATGATATTTTTTACCGTGTAGCCGAAAGAAAAAACAATCAGCAACGCAAACGATGCCGGGATCATCGCTTTGATAAACCAGCGATAAGGCAGGCCGCCCGGATCTTGAGAAATTTCTTTTATTTCATAGGCATCGATAACAAAATCAAGCGAACCGAAAAAAATCAGCAGGGCGAGCGGCAGCAGGAAAAAGACGGTCCCGATGATGTTGATCAGTGCTTTTGTCCTGAGGGCGAAGCGGTCATAAAGAAAATCAACCCGCACGTGCCCTTCGTCCAGCAGGGCAACAGGAATACCAAAAAGAAATATAATACCGAACAGATGCCACTCCAGTTCCTGCATGGCAACTGAACTGTTATGCAGGAAATACCTGGTGATGACATCGTAGAAAACATTTAATATCATCAGGAGCAGCAGGATCGAAAGAACCTTCCCAATAACGAAATTCACCCTGCCAAAGGCTTTGTCAATCTTCTCCAGCATCCAACACCACTCTATTGTTCTCTCTGCCGGCAATCAGGCGGCTGATTATCCGCAACGGCTCTTAACTAAACGCCAAGTCGATTAAAATGCAAGTCCATAAAAAAAACCGCCTGAACTGTTTTCTCAGCACAGGCGGTTAAGCGACAAAACTATAACGGCAAACTACTCGGCTACCGCTTCAGATGTCTCCAGGTAATATTTTTCCGAAACCTTTGTCCACTCACGTGCCTTGGCAAGATAGGCTTTTCTGGACTCATAGACTTCCTTGAATTCAGCGTTCTCTGCCGCATACCCGTCAAGGACCTCGTCATTCGCCTTCTTCATTGCCTTCAGGACCGGCTCGGGAAAGATCATGACCTTGATGTCGGGGAACTCTTCTTTCATCTGTTTCCAAGCCTGGGCATCGGCCTCGAAGTTGGCGGCGGTCATTTTCAGGGCAATCGCCTGCATTGCCGTCTTCAACACCACCTGATAGGCAGGAGGAAGCTTGTCAAAAGCGGCTTTATTGACAAGAAACTGCAGCTCGGAGGCCGGTTCCTGCCAGCCGGCATAATAGAACGGGGCGATTTTATGAAACCCCATTTTGATATCCATCCCCGGCCCAACCCACTCAAGAGCATCAATGGTACCGCGGTCAAGCGCCGTATAGAGTTCTCCAGGGGCGATATTGGTGACGTTAACGCCGAGTTTGGCAAAAACCTCACCGGCCAGCCCGGGGATCCGCATTTTCAGACCTTTGAGGTCCTCAAGCGAGGTGATCTCCTTGCGGAACCAGCCGCCCATCTGAACGCCGGTGTTGCCGCCGGGAAAAGAGTAGACGTCAAATTTGCTGTAAACCTTCTGCATCAGGTCCAGCCCACCACCATAATAATACCAGGCATATTGCTCCCAGGCGGTCATGCTGAACGGCGCGGTGGTGAAAAAGGTGGTAGTGACATCCTTGCCTTTCCAGTAGTATGAAGCACTGTGGCCCATTTCATACTGCCCGCCCTTTACCATATCAAGAATACCCAGCCCCGCTTTATGCTTTTCAGCACCCTCAAAACGAATCTCAAAATTCCCATCGGTCATGTCACTGACCATTTCAGCCAGCCACGGACCTGCATTTGACAGCGGGGTAAGCGTACTACCCCAAGTCATTGCCAGCTTCCAGCGGACCTTTTTTTCAGCCAAAGCCGGTGTAGCCAGCATTATCAGTGCTGCAAGACACATAACAACAGGTGCCATCCGTTTCATACATTTTCCTCCAGTCTAATCATTGATGGATTTCAGAACCTCCGGTCAGGACCGACATTGAATGCTGCCCAGAGAACCGGTATTCAGCCATCTGAACTATGTAATACGCCGATTCGCTTATATCAAGGCGGAAACAGCGATTTCTTCTTCCAGCCTGCGAAAAATCGGCGACACCGGGTGTTTAAGGGCTCCCGATCCTGTTAAACTGATTGCTTTTTGTCGATAATCCCTTAGTATACATTCTTCTATAACCTGCCCCGATAGCCCTGTTTTCCTGAAGTGGAGGTACAAATCTGTTATGCCACGTGCCATTGAAATCTATGACACAACCCTGCGAGACGGTACCCAGGCCGAAAACTTCAACATCTCGGTTGAGGACAAAATCCGCATCTCCGTTGCCCTCGATGAACTTGGAATCGATTACATCGAAGGCGGCTGGCCTGGCTCAAACCCGGTGTCGGTTGAATACTTTGACAGGATTAAGAGGATTCCACTGTCACACGCAAAAATCAGTGCCTTCGGTTCCACACGGCATATACGCAACAGTGCCGAAAAAGACAACAACCTCCAGGCATTGGTGAAAGCGGAGACACCGGCGATCACTATCTTCGGCAAAAGCTGGGACATCCATGTTGTCGAGGCCCTGCATATCGAGCTTGATGAGAACCTGACCATTATCGAAGACACGCTTGCCTACCTCAGGAATTACGCGGATGATCTGATTTATGACGCAGAACATTTTTTTGATGGATTCAAAAATAACGAGGACTATGCACTTGCAACGCTTAAACAGGCACTGAGCGGTGGAGCGGACACGCTCGTGCTCTGCGACACCAACGGCGGAACACTCCCCCAGGAGATAGGTCCCATTCTCGGACGGGTTCGTCAGTTTCTTGATGATCTGGGAGCAACAGCAAAACTCGGCATCCACTCTCATAACGATTCCGAATCAGCTGTCGCCAACGCCCTTATCGCAATCGACCAAGGGATCGATCATGTCCAGGGCACAATCAATGGCTACGGGGAACGGTGTGGCAACGCAAACCTCACTTCCATCCTGCCGGCACTGGTCTTTAAAATGGGCCTTGACTGCCAGGCAAAGGATCATATCGAGCAGCTCTACTCCACCTCCCGGCTGGTAAATGAGCTGGCGAACCTGCCGCACAATCGCTACCAGCCGTACGTCGGCGAGTCGGCCTTTGCCCACAAGGGCGGCATTCATGTAAGTGCCGTCAAGCATAACCCGCTCACCTACGAGCATGTTGAACCTGAAAAAGTCGGTAACAATCGGCGAATATTGATATCGGACCAGGCTGGCCGCTCAAATATCCTGCACAAAGCCAAAAAATGGGGCATCCAACTGACGCAGGATGACCCGCTGCTGTCCTCGATCATCAGTGAACTCAAAGAAAAAGAGAACCTTGGCTACAAATATGAAGCAGCGGAAGCAAGCTTTGAACTGCTGATGAGAAAAGCGCTCGGACTACAGCGGAATTTTTTCAGAATCGATGGTTTCCGGGTCATGAACAATAAATATCGGATGGACCAGGCTCCACTCACTGAAGCAACAATCCGGCTCTATGTCGGAGGAAATGAAGTCCACACCGCCTCGATGGGGGACGGCCCGGTGAATGCGCTGGACAGGGCCCTGCGAAAAGCGCTGACACGATTCTATCCGAGCCTTGAGGAAATGAAGCTGATCGATTACAAAGTTCGCGTACTCTCCGGTGAACGTGGTACGGAGGCAAAGGTCAGGGTCCTGGTGGAAAGTACCGATGGCCGCAACCAGTGGTCAACCGTCGGTGTCTCAATCAATATTATCGAGGCCAGCTGGCAGGCCCTGGTCGACAGTGTGAACTTCAAACTGATGAAATATGAGAGCGCTGGCTCCTGATTTGAAACACCGTAAAGAGGCAGCTGTTTCATGGACAAACTGTTTTTCACCCTGGCACTTATCATCTCAGCCCTGGCGCTTGGTTATGTCGTTCAGAAAATGGTTGCAGGCGGGTCTTTTTCACTGCCTGTAACCGTTGCTGAACTCAGGAAAATACTGCAGAAAATCGGCCTGCTTTTTTTCATGCCGATCTCTTTTCTATCTGCCGTCTGGTCCGTTTCTTTCCATGACATCCGGGTAATCCTGCTGCCCGTGGTCGGGTTTTGCGCCCTGATGCTTGGCGGGCTGCTCGGGCTCGGGCTCGCACACCTGCTGAAAACAGAGACGAGACAGAAAGGGGTCCTCTACTGCTGTGGTTCCTTCACCAATATCGGCTCTATCGGTGGCCTTGTCTGTTACCTGTTTCTGGGTGAAGTCGGTTTCGCCCTGGTGACCATCTACAAGATGTCTGAAGAGATCAGCTATTATACCATCGGTTTTCCAATAGCCAGATTCTACAGCGGAGCAACTGAAGGGAAACAGTCACTGCTCCGCCGGATCCGGGAGGTGCTGACGGACCCGTTCGTGGCCGCGGCCATGTCTTCCTTTGCTGTCGGGCTGTCGCTGAATCTTCTCCAGGTGCCACGACCGCAGTTTTTTGAAACGGTTACCGCCATTTCAGTTCCTGTCGGAACCTTTATCCTCATTGTCTCGATCGGCCTTGGCATGCGGATTTCTAGCATCGCCCATTACCTGCGCGAAAGTATCGGCATCAGCCTCATCAAGTTCACCATCGTTCCGCTATCAGCCTGTACCCTTGCCTACCTTTTCGGCCTGCACCTTATTAACAACGGCCTGCCGTTCAAGGTGGTAATGATCCTGAGCTCCATGCCGGTTGCCTTCAACGCCCTGCTGGCAGCCTCCATCTACGACCTCGACCTGGACCTGGCCAACAGCTGCTGGCTGGTTTCGACAGGGTGCCTGATTATTGTCCTGCCACTACTCTATTTTCTTGTAAGTATTTTCTGAGGCAACGGCTGGCGATGTGATAAGAACAGCGGGAAAAAAGAAAAGGGCACGATTTATCTTTACGGCTCAAACCCCTCAACCAGTGCAAGAATTCTCTTACCATATTCCGATTTAAGCGCATCAAGGTAGCCGCCGTCGATTTTACCCTTCCAGGTTTCTACTTTATAAAACCGCTGCGGGATAACGATGTCCTTCGGGTTGAAGCCGCTGTCAACGCGCACCTTCCAGCGCAGTTTCCGGATATATTCCGCCGTTCCGGACATGGTTGCCGCCAGGTTCTCATACCCTGCAGCTTCGAGGCACTCCCCGAGCTGCTCATCATTATATGCGGAGCGGGCAAAAAGGCAGGCAACCATCGAGGTGAGAAACACCCTGCCCGGTTCATCCTCCATCAGGAACCCGACCCCCGCTTCAACATCCTTGTCGGCGTGCTTCTGGTCCCACGAATAGGCCCCGGTATCGAGATGCGAATGCCTGAAGCCCAGTGACTGGGCAGCAAAGAAAAGTTCGCCGGTGGCATACCCTGCCATCTCCTGGCCCAGAACACAGCTGAAATCCTCGCCGCCGTATTCGGCGGCGGCTTTCAGCGTTCCCATACCGAGCAACCGGTAAAAGTCATTGACCCCTCGGCCCAGATAGTTGGCCGCTTCCTGGTATGCCGCAGCATCACCAAAGCTGAGCCTGACAAGTGTCTGCTTTTCGCTGATCAGCCCCCGCTGTGTGGCCTCTGTCGCCCAGCCAAGAGCAACACCTGCGGACATCGCATCGATGCAGACCAGTTCAAAATCTTCCAGAATCCGCAATATATCGAAACAGTCCGTCACGCCAAGCATTGATCCTGCCGCAAATATCGGCTCATAATCATACGGCACCTGGTGATAGAGGTAGCGGGCCTCTTTCTTGAACTGGTCACGAAAAAAACCGAGGTGGATACAGCCGACCGGGCACCCTGAGCAGGCACCGTTGCGCAGCAGCGTTTTTTCGGCAAAGACTTCGCCGCTGATCTCGCTTACCGACGGATCTGTTGTCTGCTGGAGATTGCGCCAGGGCAGTGATTTTATCTCGTTTAACCCCTGCAGGTTGGCGGCAGTACCGAGGTGATAATACTTCTTCATCATGTCGGTGGAGGTTACCTGCCTGTAAACCTTTTTAAACACCTCGGGATAGGCTTTGCCGGGAGGTCGAGGCAGATCGCCGTCACCATTGATGACCAGGCCTTTGAGGTTTTTTACTCCCATCACCGCACCGCCCCCCAGCCTGCCGAAGTGACGGTAAGAATCGACGTTTATACAGGCCATCGCCGAACCGATCTCCCCGGCCGGACCGATTCGCATGATGGAGCGATGCCCGGAAGCCTTCTTGAACATCCGCCTGATAAGTTTGCCGGAGCCCTCACTGTTCATGCCTCTCATGAAGCCGGTATCTTTGATCTGCACATGTCTTGAGCCTATGGACAAACAGCAGAGCTCAGCCGCCCTGCCGACAATAACCAGACCGTCATAGCCCGCAAAGAAAAGCGCCAGTGCCGAGCGTCCTCCGCCATGGCTTTCGGTATACTGGTTGTGATAGGGTGAGATAAAAGAACAGACGGTTTTACTCATCAACGGGTAATGACCGGTCAGTGGGCCGATCGCCAGGATAAAGGGCTGCAGCGGGTCATCCCAATCATGACCGGGACGGCCGTACATTGAGTAAAGCAGCGCGGCAAGCCCGCTGCCGCCGGCAACACGGTTACGGCCATCAACCTTTTCAACCGTGCTCTTGCCGCTTTCAAGATCAACGACCAGTACCCTGAAATAGTCATTACTCACAGCAGCACCTCGTTGATATCGTCCAGATCCTGCAGTTCCAGGCAATCGTGCGGGCAGAACTCAACGCAGCGGCCGCAATGAATGCAGAGATACACATCACCTGCAGCATCCTGGTATATCGCCTCAACAGGGCAACTCGACACACAGTCACCGCATTGTATGCAGTGTTTCTTACGGACGATGACGCCGCCGCCTTTGCGCGGGCTGAGAGCCCCCGTCGGACAGGCGGCAGCACAGGGCGGCGGATCACAGGCAAGGCAGCGAACAGCTACAAAACCCGTTGACAAACCCCCGGAGGAGTGAATACGAATACCCGATGCCGACCAGGATAACCGCTGGTGAATCAGCCGGGCACAGGCAAGAGAACACGAATGACAGCCGATACATCGATCCATTCGTGGTGTAGTCAGCAATTTCATCGGAACCGTTGCACTATCATATTGTTAAAGCCACAGTCATAAGCGAACTGTCTTGTTTCCTTCTTTTCCTTCAGCGTTTCACTGGTGATCAATCACAATTTTACGCCCATAGCTGGCTGAAATATTCACTTCAACAGCTTTAAAGGTTTTTGTTTCTATCCCTTTCGAGGTTCTTACTTTCCTGATGGCATCTTCGATGTCTTCTGAAGCCCGCGATTTTTTCTCCCGGTCGCCGATAAGAGCCTCGATCTCTCTGATCAGCAGCTTCTGCTGGCCTATGCTGTCGGAGTGGTTCTGAAATTCTTCAGTCAGTTTCTCAATCTGAAACAGCCGATCTTTGGAGGCAATAAGCAGAAACGTCTCGTTACCCGCCGGAGGCACGAAGGCGAAGCTCTGGTCACCGGGAGGAATGAATATGGGCCCGCGTGGAAACCCATAATTGTAATAGCCCTTCTCAGACGGATACAGCGGCGTCAGTTGATCCTGGGAGTCAAGCAGATAGAAATAAATATGGCAGTTTTCGAGATGCTCGATATAAATCTGCAGGCCGGTTCCTGAAAAGACAATCGGTGGAGAGCCGTAGAAATCAAGGGGCTGCATGCCGTCACCGCTGTCGGCAAGGATTGCCCAGCGAAAACTCACGTCAGCACCATAACCGGCTGTTACCCCGCCAATGGCAAAAACAGACACGGCGATCAGGCATATGAAAAAATTTCTCACTATTGCATACTCCAATCAATTATTGCTGAACAATCACGCATGGTCCATGCCGCCTGTCCGGCCGCACTCAGCCATCAGCTTGTATATCTCAAGCGGTTCCCCCTTTGTCGCATCCCGTGCCAGGGAAAGCGCCTGCTCCGGGCAGCCATTCACGCAAACGCCACAGCCCATGCACCTGGATGTGTCTATCACCACGCTGTGATCAACATCTAATGCCCCGAACTGACACAGCGGTGCACAGGTGCCGCAGGACACACAGGCATCCTGGTCGGCGACACAGACATAACCGGAAGGCGCGAGCATCGGCACACCGTTGCGTTGAGCCTGCATGGCCCCGCAGCAGCAGCTGCAGCAGTTGCAGATTGCATAGAACCTGTCGAGCATCGCATCCTTGAAGAAGGCATGAGAGACATGCCCCCGCCTGCTCTCCTCTTCGAGAATGGCAATTGCTTCCTGCCTGCCTATCCGCCGGGCTTTGTCCGGGTGATGCTCAATGACAAAACCGACAAACGGCTCCCCGACGATCAGGCAGACATCAAGCGGTGTGCAGGGATTTTCCCTGGCCGCTCTGCAGGGGCAGGTCATCACGGCAATCTGCCCGGGATTGTTCAAGACGATATCACGGGCCCGTGCATAGGGCACCACCTTCTCGAGATTTTGCAGGGTAACCGGTTCGTTTACCGTAACCAGCTGCCTGGCACTCTCCAGGGTCAGCACTTTGCCGTGGTAGGAGTCGGCAAAAGCGGTTCCGCCGCCGCTGTTGTCCAGTCCGGTCACCCGCTGAAAGAGCCGGATGACTGTTCTACCAAGCGGATTCAGGTATTTTACAAGCGGGTGCTCACCGGTACCGATGCCGATATAGTGGTAAATCCAGCGACCGTAAACATACCCGTGCAACCACTCAACAGGACCATAGCGGCCCAGCTTCTTCGACTCCTTGAAAAAGATGCGGGTTGAAGGTTTTATCAGTGTCATTTTTTTCGACATGTTACCTCCAGAAAACAAAGAGGAACAAAACTGTAGTCCGACATGCCTGCACAACCATGGATGAATTGTACCATGATCAGACAGGTGCGCAACAATTGAACATATCAGCTCGTCAAGACGATAGTCCGTTCCCTGCAGTTCTGTATCATGTCTGTGCAGACTGAGCCGAGAAAAACCTGTGCAGTTCTTGAGCGGTCTCGCCTGCCGATAAAGATCAGGGTGGCATCAGAAGACAGCACCTCTTCCGCGAGGATCGTGCCGGGTTTACCGAAATGAATCACCGTGGCGATTTTCCGGTAATCAACGCCCATGTCGATCAGGAGATTTCCAGCCTTCTCAAGGGCTTTCTGGCCGAATTCGCTGGCCTCCATGCAGGTAATACCATCTTCGTCGTAATAACATGACTGATCAAGGACATGGACCAGAAACACCCGCTCAACGTCTTGTCCCGCTTTACTGAGCAGCATTCCAGCCTCACGGACCGCGTTTTTGCTGGCAGTAGAGCCATCAATACCGATCAAACACCTGGCAAACGGTGAAACCTCTTTGGGCAAGGGCTCATCCCCAACCAGGTAGATGGTGGCATCAACATGCCGGTGCAGAACTCCGGCGACAACGCTGCCGGTAAGCTTGGCTGAGTCCTCCGCCCGGTTACGCCTGCTCATGATAAGCGTTGAATAGTTTTTATCGCGACAAACTTCGACAATTCTTTTTACCGGATCACCATCGAGAATCAGCATGTCTGATGAATAATCACCGGTATTACTCTGCAGCAGATCACTTGCCTGATAGAGCAGCGGTGTAACCACCTGCTCAACATGGATGCGGCGCAGTCGTCGCATGTCCTCGGCAGAAGGAACTTCTCCCGAGGCAATATCGATAGTCTCCATATGATCACGTAGAAAGGACCCGGCAATCACATGCAGGAGCTGTGTCTGCTCGGCGCTGACCTGCATGGTATCAATCAGCAGCCGGGCCAGCGGCAGAACCCTGGTAAAGGCCTCCAGCGTATCAACAGGCAGCATAATTGTTTTAAATGGTTCAGGAGAAGACGTGTTCACTCCACTGGTCTGCGTTTTTATCATATGAGCCCTGCCATCATCTGCGGTATTTTGTCAATTTTCTCTGTATTGCGGGTGGTAAACGTGTCAACTATCCTGCCGCCATACATTACCGCAATCCTGTCTGAGAGCTCCAGAGCCTCGGAAAGATCACCGGTAATCAGCATGATGCCGGCCTGTTCACGGGCCTTGAGCAGCAGATTCCAGACATCCTCGGCAGCGGCGATATCAAGCCCCTGCGTCGGCTGCTCCGCGACAATCAAACGGGGCTTGCGGTAAAATTCACGGCACAGTACCATCTTCTGCAGGTTTCCTCCAGACAGTTGCCAGGCAAGTGCCTGCAGGTCCGGCGGCCTGATATTAAACTCCTCTATGAGGTGCTGTGCTTTTGAGGCCGCCTGCTCCTGGGGCAGCCATGGGCCGCTGCAGAACCCTTCACGCGTGGTCAGCAGGAAATTGTCGAGCAGGGTCAATCCCTGGCAGGTTGCCAGTCCCTGCCGATCTTCCGGGATATAACTCAGGGCGTTGTCCCATTTCCGGCGTGAAAAGAATTTTTTCCAAGTGCTGCCGAGAATCGTAATACTGCCTTCAGCAGGCTGCTGCAGGCCGCACACCATTTCGACAAGAGGCTTCTGGCCATTTCCGGCAACACCGACGATACCGAGAATCTCGCCCTGCCGGACTTCAAGGCTGACATCTTTGAGAAGATCATTGCGAAGATTCTCAACTTTGAGCACCAGCTGCCGCGGCTCCACCGGGAACTTCTCAACTTTCAGCAGCACTTCCCGACCGACCATGAGCTCAGCAAGTTCTGCTGTCGAACCGACCTCTGCTGCACACCGTACATCGATCACTTCCCCTTTTTTCAGGATGGCGATATCGTCTGCAATCGACATGACCTCTTCAAGCTTATGGCTGATAAAGACAATGGCCTTGCCGGCGGCAACCATCTGCTTCATGGTCGTAAAAAGATTTTTGGCTTCATGGGGAGTCAGGACCGCCGTCGGCTCGTCAAAAATCAGGACCGTGCTTTTCCTGAACAGCAGCTTCAGGATCTCAACCTGCTGCTTTTCACCCATCGACAATTCCGCTATGGTTGCCTCGGGGTCAAGTTTCATGCCATAGGATCCGGCCAGCTCGGAAACAACCCTGTTCATCTGCTTCTTTCTAAGCCACACCGCTTCGGTGCGGCCGAGAAAAACATTTTCGGCGACGCTCATGGCATCCACCAGCTTGAAATGCTGGTAAACCATGCCGATTCCGGCTTCAATCGCCCGCTCGGTCGAGCTGAAAATCACGTTCCTGCCTTCATGATAAATCGCCCCGGAGTCCGGCTGCAGTTGACCTGCAAGCATTGACATCAATGTCGATTTACCGGCTCCGTTTTCGCCGAGCAGGGCGAGTACCCTGCCGCTGCGTATTTCAAGGGAGATCTCCCGGTTGGCATGAACGGCACCAAAGGATTTGCTGATCCTTTCAAGCCTGATGACGGGGTCTGACGACATGCTGTTTCCTAACGTTCCCTGCCTGCAATAGGCTGGACGAACTGGGATTCGGTATCCCAGGGAAAAAGGATCCAGGTATCCTGGCTGACTTCGGTAATGAAGGTGTCCACCAGCGGCCGACCGGCAGGTTTGGCATAGACTGTGGCGAAATGGGCCTTCGGCACCATCTCCTTGACGATTTTGGCCGTTCTCCCGGTATCAACCAGGTCGTCGATCAGCAGCCAGCCCTCGCCGTCCCCCTCGATCCCCTTGAGAATTTCCGCATCCCCTTTTTTATCTTTCCAGTCGTAGCTGGAAATGCAGATTGTCTCGACCAGATGGATATCGAGTTCACGGGCAATAACTGCTGCCGGCACCATACCTCCCCGGGTGATTGCAATGATGCCTTTGAAATAGTACATATCGAGCAGCCTCCAGGCCAGCGCCTTGGAATCCCGGTGAAGCTGATCCCAGGAGATCGGATATGTTCTTTTATAATCAGCTTTTCCTTCCATAATTATTCCTTTACGGTTTGGTATTACTCTGTTTTGAAATTATCATTACTCTGCAGGCTCAATATTTGCGCCAAGCGCCGCCGGTTCATCCGTTTTGCCCCGCCACCATGAAGAAAAGACCAGCACGCCGACCGTCAGAACATAGGGCAGCATCAGCAGGAGCGATGACGGTATCGGTGTCCCGGAAGCCTGCAGCCGCAGCTGCAGTGCCATGACTCCACCGAACAGGTAGGCACCGAACACGGCCCTTCCCGGTTTCCAGAAGGCAAAAATTACCAGCGCCACGGCAATCCAGCCCCGTCCTGCAGTGAGGTTACTGGTCCACAGGTGCGTATAGGCAAGCGACAGGTAGGCACCGCCCAGCCCCATGAAAAAACCGCCGACCAGTATACCGAGCCAGCGATAGGCGACAACATTCAATCCTGCCGCGGTCACTGCGGCAGGATATTCGCCGGCCGCCCGCAGGCTGAGGCCATAGCGGCTGTAAAAGAAGAACACCCACATCAGAAAAGGAATAATGTAGGTAAAATAAACGAGCAGATCCTGCTTGAAAAAAATCGCCCCGACAACCGGGATAGCCGACAGGACAGGTACTTCCAGGGTCATGAATCCCGGCGCGGACATGCCGATAAACGGGGTGCCGAAATAATCGGCAAAACCGAGCCCGAGAATGGTCAGGGCCAGCCCTGAGACAACCTGATTGCCTTGAAAAACAAGACAAACAAGCCCATGCAGGGAAGCAGCGCACGACCCGGCCAGCCCGGCAATAAAAAAGGCGAACAGTGGGTTTCCGGTAAGCTTGGCAACCAGAAAGCCGCTCAGCGCACCGGTTATCATGATCCCCTCAACGCCAAGGTTGAGAACCCCCGAGCGCTCGGTAAAGATTTCACCCAGGGTCGCATAGAGAATCGGGGTACCGGACTGCACCGCTGCCGCAAGCAGCGCAATAATAATATCGCTATTCATTATGCTCGCCTCTGCGGGTAAAGCGATAGTGGCTGAAAAATCCTCCCGCCAGCACCGTCAGCAGAATGAGTCCCTCAATAATTCCGCCAAACGCCGCCGGTATCTGCAGGTCGAGCTGCAGTGATTCCACCCCGACCCTGAGGCCGGCCAGCATAAAGGCGGCTACAGCAATAAAGAGAGGGTTCAGGCGTGCCAGCCAGGCGACAACAATGGCAGTATATCCATAACCGGACATGATACTGGGCTGGAGCCTGTTCACCGTTGATGAAGCCTCCAGAAAACCGGCCCAGCCGGCCAGTGCGCCACTGAGCACCATGACCAGCATAACCAGCCGATCATAGGGAATACCCGCATATCTCGCTGCCCGGACACTGTCACCTGCAGCCTTGATCTCGAAACCGATACGGGTAAAGCGTAAAAACACCCAGAGCAGTGTGCCCAGGACAAAACAGTGAACGAGCCCCCAGCTGAAATTACTGCTGCCGATTCTGCCGACGACAGCAGCTTCTGAGAATTCGGGGGTCATCGGAAAACCGAAGCTTGCCGGATCCTTCCAGATGCCGTAAACGAGATAATCAAGGACAAGGATGGCGATATAATTCATCATCAGGGTGACGATGATCTCGTTGGTCTTCAGCTTCTGCCTCAGCAGTGCCGGAATCAGTCCCCACAGGCCGCCGGCCAGCGCAGCCATAACAATCATCGCCGGTAATACCAGCCAGGCAGGAGCCTCCGGGAACGACAGGGCCATCCAGGTGGCGCCGACCGCACCAAGTGCAAACTGGCCTTCGGCACCAATATTCCAAACCTGCAGGCGAAAGGCGATGGCCACGCCGAGGGAGCAGAGGAATATCGGCGTGGCTTTCAACAGGGCATCCTCGAAGGCGAAGCGTGAACCGAACGCACCACTGAAAAGGGTGATGATCCCGTCAACCGGGGAGGTTCCGCCGATCATCAGGAAGATTCCGCTCACCAGCAGCGACACGGTGATTGCGCCAAGTAAAACAAAACAGGAGCTCCAGCCAAGGGGCTCCTGTCGTTTGACAATTCGAATGGGCACCATGTTAGTGCACGACCCTCGAAAAAGAGTGGACTCCAGCCCGGTGAACCGGGCTGAGTCCCTGCAGACTATTCAATCGTTCCGACAACTCCCTGGACAAACCAGGTCATGCCGAGCATGTCGCCATCAGTCATTGCCTGGCCACCTGCAACTTTTTCATTGCCTGCCTGATCATTGATCGGGCCGACAAACACATGTTCCCCGGCAATGATCGCCGCTTTCTTGGCCATCACCTTATCCTGGATCTCTTGTGGAACCATATCGGCCATCGGTGCAAGATCGACAACACCTTCCTTGAGACCAGCCCAGATGGATTCCGGCTGCCATTCTCCGGCCTGAACCTGCTTGACCGCTCTGGTGTAAATCGGAGTCCAGTTGAATACAGGTGCCGTCAGGTGTGCCTTCGGCGCAAACTTACTCATATCGGAATTATAACCGACCGAATAAACACCTTTTTCTTCAGCGGCTTCCTGGGGGCCGGGCGAATCCTGGTGCTGGGCAATGA
Organism: Desulfocapsaceae bacterium; assembly: GCA_963675545.2. Classification (GTDB taxonomy): domain Bacteria; phylum Desulfobacterota; class Desulfobulbia; order Desulfobulbales; family Desulfocapsaceae; genus MADRE3. The sequence continues at coordinate 1,902,886 of CAXXRX010000002.1, read as the reverse complement.
CATCGGCACCGACATCGAGCAGTGACTTTGCCGCTTCCTTCTCGGTAGCCGCGTCATACCAGGTCTTGGTCCAGACGACCCTGACAGTCGCCTCGGGATTGATTGACTGGGCACCAAGCGTATAGGCGTTAATTCCCCTGATCACCTCGGGAATCGGAAAGGCGGCAACATAGCCGAGTATATTACTTTTCGTCATCGCCCCGGCAACCATTCCGGACAGATATCGCGCCTGGTACATCCTGCCGAAATAATTACCCATGTTGTCGGCTGTCTTGAAACCGGAGCAATGCATGAATGTTGTATCCGGAAACTGCTTGGCGACCTTCAGCATCGGGTCCATATAGCCAAAACTTGTCGCAAAAATAAGATCAAACCCTTTGCGTGCCATATTCAACATAACACGCTCCGAATCCGGGCCCTCATTCACCGCCTCAACATAGGAGGTCTTGACCCCTTCCATCTCTTCAATCGCAAGGCGTCCCTGGTTGTGGGCATATGACCAGCCGCCATCGCCGATGGGGCTGACATAGACAAAACCGACATTGATCTCTTTTGCAGAAACTCCTGCAGCACATAATCCGACACCAAGCAGTGCCGCAGCACATAATCCGGCAAATTTCATAACGTTCCTCCTGCACCTGACAGTCAAAAATTTATATTTTATTGTTTTATCAACGTCGCAGCACCTGACCCAGGCAAAGACGCCACAGTCAGACATGGCAACGAACCATTACAGGGCTACAATACCTGTTTTAAAAATAATTTGGTGCGATCTTCCCGGGGACTTTTAAAGAAGTGTTCCGGAGTACCAACCTCGACAATCTTCCCCTGGTCCATGAACAGGACCCTGTCGGCAACTTCGCGGGCAAACCCCATCTCGTGGGTGACGACCATCATGGTCATCCCTTCACGTGCAAGCTGTTTCATGACATCAAGAACCTCACCGACCATTTCCGGATCAAGCGCTGAGGTTGGCTCATCAAAGAGCATGACTTTGGGGTCCATTGCCAGCGCCCGGGCTATGGCTACACGCTGCTGCTGACCTCCGGACAGCCGGGAGGGGTACTCGCTCTCCTTCTCGCCGATACCGACCTTGTCGAGCAGCATGCGGGCTTTTTCCACGGCCGCTTTCCTGCTGCGCTTACGGACGCGCATCTGGGCCAGCGTCAGGTTATCCAGGACCGTTTTATGGGGAAAAAGATTGAACTGCTGGAAGACCATGCCCACTTCGGCCCTGATCTTGTTGAGGTTGGTCTTCTTGTTGGCAATATCGACACCGTCGATGTAAATATGCCCCCCGCTGAGCTTCTCCAGACTGTTTACACAGCGTATGAATGTGGACTTGCCCGAACCGGAAGGACCGATAACCACCACGACTTCTGCCTTTTCAACAGCAGCGGAAACCCCGTCGACCGCCCGGACCGTCACCCCTCTGCCGGTAAATATCTTGGATACGTTTTCCGCCTTAATCACTGATGGCAAGCCTCCGCTCCAGGTAAAAAACGAACTGCGACAGAACCGAGGTCACCACCAGGTACATGGCGGCAACCACCAGCCAGATCTCAAACGGTGCAAAGGTGCTGGTGATGATTTCACGCCCGGATTTTGTCAGGTCGGTGATGGCAATAACGGATACCAGCGAGGAATCCTTTATCAGGCTGATAAACTGCCCGGACAGCGGCGGCAGGATCCGCTTGAAAGCCTGGGGCAGGATAATGTCCAGCATCGCCTGGGGCATGCTCATGCCGAGCGAGCGTGCTGCTTCCATCTGGCCGCGCGGAATAGACTGAATCCCAGCCCGGACGATCTCGGCCACATAGGCACCGGCAAAAAGTGCAAGCGCGCCGATCCCGGCGACAATCCTGTCCAGGTTGAATACCGTACCGATGAAGAAATAGGCAATAAAAATCTGGACGAGCAGCGGCGTTCCACGGATGATCTCTACATAAATGGCGGCAAGGCTTGATGCCGTATAGTTGCCGGTAACTTTCATCAGCCCGGCAACCAGACCGATGACCAGTGCCAGAACACTTGCCACGGCGGAAATCCACATGGTTGTCCACAACCCCGTCATCAGCGGTCCCGGAGACCATTCATGATGGTACCCAACGGTATCACCCTCGAACAGTTCCTCGCCTTCCGAGACCTTTATGGTTTCGGTATCGACAGTCATCTCGACGTTCTCGCCGGTTTCCGAAAGAAGCATTACCGATGAGGTACTGTTTGTCGGGGTGATCTTTTCTACCGTTCCGTCAAACGGAATCTTCAGGGGGTCTTCGGCCTTGTAGAAAAAATACTGGGGAATCCTGTACCAGCGCCATTCATAATCGATTCGCGAGACAGAGCCCCAGGCTCCGGCAGCCATCACGATGAGGATGACTGCCAGCAGGAGTTTCCAGGGCCACAGCTTTTCTGCGGTGTTCACGTGGAATACACCTCTCGTTGTTACTGGATTTCTTTCATCCAGGAATCATCTGCGAACCATTTTGCGTAAATCTTGTCATAGGTTCCATCGTTTCTGACCTGGTTCATGAAATTGTTCAGCCAGTTGATGAAATCGTAATCGCCTTTCTTAACTGCCCAGGCAAGCGGTTCATAGGTGAACGGGGTGTCGATATGGTAAATCTTGCCCTGCCCTCGCTGGACCCAGGCGGCGGCGTTATACGGCATGTCGTAAATAAAGGCATCTATCTTGCCGTTGACGACCTCGAGCACTCCTTCCTGCTCTGTTTCATAGGAGATGTATTTGGCCGCGGGAATCATCCGCTTGGTAGCCTGCTCACCGGTGGTGCCGAGCTTGGAGGCAACCGTGAATTTCTCGTTGTTGAGGTCCGCGTAGGACTTGATAACACCCTGGTGCTTGTTGTTCACCAGTACCGTCTGGCCGATGACGATATAGGGAAGGGCGAAGTTAATGCTCATGTTGCGCTGCTGGGTCAGGGTCATCCCGGACATGATGATATCGAATTTATCGGTAAGCAGAGCGGGAATAATTCCGTCCCAGGCTGTCGAGACCAGCTCAAGCTCTACATCCATCGCCTTGGCCATGCGCTTTGCCATGTCCACATCAAAACCGATAATTTCACCTTTCTGATTGGTCAGCTCAAACGGCATATAGCCGGGCTCCATACCAACCCGGAGCGTCCCTCTTTTCTGGATTTCTTCCAGAGCACCGGCAAAAACACTTCCTGCCGCCAACAATACTGCAGCCACGAGAACCATCATTACGCGTCTTTTCATCATTCTCTCCTTTCTTTTTCATTGTCTATAAAAAACAAGCAGCCGATACCCTGGTAGCGAGCTGCCCTGAAATAACCTGGAACAACTGTATTCTTATTTCATCCGGGAGCCCTTCAGTATTCGAAGGAACCATTATCAGTGACAACAATGGTTCCGGCACCTGAATCGTATTACTCTGTTTCCCGGCAGATCTGCTGAAAATAAATGCGTTGCGGATACGCGAGAACAGCTCAATAAAGCGCGGCCTGGAATAGGTCCTTATAACACAGCACCTTCTTCAGAACAACAGCCTTTTCATTCGGCGACCAATATTCCAGGAGTACCCCAGCCTCAATTCACCGGGTTGTAACAGGCCACTTTTGTCTGCTCGAGAAGACGACTTTCAGGAGGTGTCCGGCGGCATTCTTCAGTTGCTTCCGAGCAGCGCGGGTGAAACGGGCACCCCGGGGGTGGGTCCATCGGTGACGGCAATTCCCCGTGGAGGGTGATTCGCTGCTTCTTCCTCAGCGGATCGGCGATCGGGGTTGCCGACAGCAGGGCCCTGGTGTACGGGTGACGCGGACGGGTAAACAGTACATCGCGGTCGGCATGCTCAATGGGTATGCCCAGATACATGACCATCACTTCATCGGCAATATGCTTTACCACCGATAAGTCATGGCTGATAAACAGGTACGCAAGGTTGAGCCGCTGCTGCAGCTCGGCAAGCAGGTTGAGGATCTGGGCCTGGATTGAGACATCAAGGGCGGAAACCGGCTCATCGAGAACGAGGACCTCGGGGTTCAGCATCAGTGCCCTGGCAACCGCGATGCGCTGGCGCTGACCGCCGGAAAACATGTGCGGATAACGGTCATACTGCTCGGGTCTCAAGCCGACAAAATCCATCATCTCACGTGCAACCCTGACCCGTTCGGCTTTTGTCATCGAGGTGTTGACCAATAACGGTTCCTCAAGAGCATGGCCGATTTTCTGCCGGGGGTTCAGCGAGCCATAGGGGTCCTGGAAAATGATCTGAACTTTTGATTTGAGCGTGCGTCTGGTAGTCCTGTCTGAGCGGACAATATCAACACCCCTGATCATCAGCTCACCGGAGGTCGGCGGCTCGATCATCGTCACCAGCCGGGCAAGCGTTGATTTTCCGCACCCGGACTCACCGACAACGGCGAGGGTTTTTCCTTTTTCCAGGGTAAACGTGGCGCCATTGAGGGCCTTGAGTATTGATTTGGATTTAAACGTACCCCGCGACACCTCATAGAATCGTTTCAAGTCCCTGGCCACCAGGATCGGTTCAGCAACACTCATCAATGCTCCTCCTCGGATCCCGGGTGATTCGTGGGGGTGCCGCTGTTGTCAAGCGGATAGTGACAGAGTGCATAGCCGTACTCAGCGGTACTGTTCCCCGGCTCTTTGGTCCGGCAGAGATCAGTTGCATATTTACACCTCGGCGAAAACAGGCAGCCGGTCGGTTTGTCAAACTGGCCGGGGACGACTCCGGCGATTGACGGCAGGAGCTTGCTGCTGGCCCGTTCAGGCAAAGCCGCCAGCAGCGCGGCCGTATATGGATGATGCGGGGTTGAGAAGAGCCCCCTGATATCCTGGTGCTCAACCTGCTGTCCGGCGTACTGGACCATCACCCGCTCAGCGGTTTCGGCGACAACACCCATGTCGTGAGTTATCAGCACAAGTGCCATGTTGTTTTCTTCCTGCAGTTTCAGCAGCAGATCGAGAATCTGTGCCTGGATTGTCACGTCCAGTGCTGTAGTCGGTTCATCGGCTATCAACAGTCTCGGGTTACAGGCAATTGCCATGGCGATCATGACCCGCTGCGACATACCGCCGGAGAGCTGATGGGGAAAAGCGCCGAGTCTTTTGCGGGGTTCGGGAATTCCTACCAGGTTCAGCAGGTCGACAGCCCGCTCACGACGTTTTCTGCGATCCATGTTCAGGTGGGTCTTCAATGCCTCGGTCAATTGAAAGCCGACAGTGAAGCAGGGATTGAGGCTCGTCATCGGTTCCTGGAAAATCATTGCCATTTCCTTGCCGATGATACTTCGCTGTTCCTTCTTCGGCATTCTCAGCAGGTCTTTGCCGTCAAATGTGAGCCGGTCGGCGGTGACGTTTGCCGTCCACGGCAGAAGGCCCATGACGGCCAGCATCGACACCGACTTACCCGACCCCGACTCGCCGACGATCGACATGACCTCGCTTGGCTTAATCGTCATCGAGACCCTGTCAACGGCAGTGAACAGGCCGCCTGCGGTCTGGAAGGCAACTGAGAGATTTTCAATTTCCAGTAAGGCCATATACCCTCATTGCTCAGGATCGTTTCAGCTTCGGGTCAAGGGCGTCACGCAGCCCATCGCCCATCAGGTTAATGGCCAGAACCGTGAGCAGAATGGCCAGGCCGGGCAAGGTCACCACCCACCATGCCCGTAAGATAAATTCACGGGCATCGGCAAGCATTGTCCCCCACTCCGGAGTCGGCGGCTGGGCTCCCATGCCCAAAAAGCCGAGTGCTGCAGCATCGAGAATGGCGGTGGAAAAACTCAGTGCCGCCTGAACAATCAGCGGAGCCATGCAGTTGGGCAGTATGGTTACAAACATCAGGCGTACCCGGCGCACCCCGACAACACGGGCAGCCGTTACGTAATCCTTACTCATTTCGCCCATGACGGCAGCCCGCGTCAGGCGGACGTAGTGCGGCTGCTGTATTATGGCAATGGCGATCATTGCGTTGATGAGGCTTGGCCCCAGGATAGCCACAAGGACAAGAGCCAGCAGCAGGCTGGGAAAGGAAAGGATGACGTCCATCAGGCGCATGATCATGGTATCGGTCTTGCCCCTGAAAAAACCCGCAAAAAGGCCGAGAATCACGCCGATGCCAAGAGCCCCGGAGACCACCACGCAGCCGATAAAAAGCGAATAACGGGCCCCGTGAATGAGACGGGAAAGCATGTCCCGGCCGACAGCATCAGTGCCGAGTGGAAATGTCAGGGAACCGCCGTCCTGCCAGAAGGGCGGCTTCAGGAATGCCTCCCGGTACTGCTGGTTGGGGAGATGCGGCGCAATCGCGTCGGCAAAGATGGCAATGATGACGATGATCACAAAGAAAACCAGACCGATGACCGCACCGCGATTCTCACTGAAATATGCCCAGAATTCCTTGAGCAGTGCCCACCTGCCGGTTGGCCGTGTGTCCAGTTCTTCTACGTAGGTGAGCTCTGACATGAACTACTCCGTGTGTCTGATTCGCGGGTTGATCAGGCCATAGAACAGGTCAACCATGAGATTGACGATCATGACAATCATCGCGATGAGCAACAGACCTCCCTGAACCGATGAATAATCACGCCGGGAAATCGAGTCGACCATCCACTTGCCGATACCCGGCCAGGAAAAAATTGTTTCGGTGAGGATCGCACCGGCGAATAACACACCGACCTGCAGCCCGATAACAGTGATAACAGGAATCAGCGCATTACGAAGGGTGTGCAGGCCGATGACCCGGGCCGGAGACAGCCCTTTTGCCCGGGCAGTCCTGACATAATCTTCACTGAGAACTTCCAGCATTGCCGAACGGGTCTGACGGGCAATCACCGCCAGTGGAATCGTACCCAGTACGATCGAAGGCAAAATCAAATGCGACAGGGCTGAGCGAAAGGCACCTTCCTGTCCGGAAAGCAGGCTGTCAATGAGCATAAAACCGGTAACCGGCTCAAAAAAATACATCAGCGACATCCTGCCTGAAACAGGAGTCCAGCCGAGAATTCCCGAAAAGAAGATGATCAGCAGCAGCCCCCACCAGAAAATCGGCATCGAATAGCCGGTAAGCGCCCCGGTCATCACCGTGTGGTCGAAGATTGAGCCTCGTTTTACCGCAGCAATCATGCCGGCCGGCAGCCCGAAAAGCACTGCCAGCAGAATTGCACAGACCGACAGCTCAACCGTTGCCGGAAAGAGGGTCATGAACTCCTCGAATACCGGCTTCCTGGTAATAATCGAGGTTCCGAAGTCGCCGTGAAACAGATCATTGAGATACGATCCGTACTGGACGAGAATCGGCCGGTCAAAGCCATACTCCGCCATCAGCTCGGCATGCCGCTCTTCGCTCATCCCCCGCTCACCGGCCATCAGCAGCACCGGATCTCCGGGAAGCATACGGATAAAGGTAAAAGCAACGAGCGTTACCCCGAGAAAGGTCGGGATCACAACGCCAAGCTTCTTCAGGACAAAGGTAAACATCTCATAGCGTGGGGATTAAGGTGAAGGGAATCACTGGTTTCCCGGACTGCGCAGAAAAAAGGCCGGGCAGCAGGCCCGGCCTCTCATCATCCCAGCTGACACTACTTCAGGTCAACTCCATAAAAAATATGGCCACCAAAAGGATCAATCTTAAAGTCGACCACTTCCTTCCGGACAGGCTTGAAGACAACCGAATGGGCAATGGTAGCCCACGGAGCCTGCTCTTTGAAGACAACCTGGGCCTGCTCGTAGAGCGAGGTGCGCTCTGCCGGATCAGAGACGATCTTGGCTTTCTGGATCAGGTCCTCAAACGGCTGATAACACCACATGGCACGGTTTGAACCGCCGACGGCATCACAGCCGAGCAGCACGGCAAGAAAGTTGTCGGGATCGCCGTTATCGCCGGTCCAACCGAGCAGGACAGCGCCGTCACGATCTTTTTCCTTGGAACGTTTCAGGTACTCACCCCACTCATAGGAGACAATCTCCACCTCGACGCCGACTTTGGCAAAATCAGCCTGGATGAGCTCTGCCATACGACGGGCGTTGGGGTTATAGGGCCGCTGGACAGGCATTGCCCAGATGTTCATCTTCAAACCGCTGACGCCTTCTTCCTCAAGCATCTTCTGGGCGGCATCCGGGTCGTAGCTGTCGTCTTCAACGGCATCATTGTATGACCATATTGTCGGCGGGATCGGGTTTTTGGCAACTTTTCCAGCACCCTGGAACACCGCGTCAAGGATCGCATCTTTATTGATCGCCTTGTTGAGCGCCTTGCGGACCTTGGGGTTGTCGAACGGGGCCATCATCGTATTGTAGGCAAGATAACCGACATTCAGACCTTCCTGCTGGAGCAGGTTGATATCAGCGTCTTTGGCCATCGCTTCAAGATCAGCAGGGTTCGGATAGGGCATCACATGACATTCACCGGCTTTCACTTTCTGATAGCGGACAGAGGCATCCGGGGTGATGGCAAAGACCAGGTTGTCAATGAGGGCCTTTCCGGCCCAGTAATCCGGATGGGCCTTGTAGCGGATAACCGCATCTTTCTGGTATGCAACCAGTTGAAACGGACCGGTGCCTACAGGCATCTGGTCAATAACCTCGGGGGAACCGGCAGCAGACATCTTGTCGGCATATTCTGCTGAAAAAATCGAGGCAAAATCCATTCCCAGGTTGGCAATCATCGGAGCTTCCGGTCGATTCAAAATGAATTTTACGGTATAATCATCAACTTTTACGATGTCTTTGAGCAGATCGGGCATTGACATGCCGTTGAAGTACTCATACGCTCCACCGGAAACTTTATGGTACGGGTGCTCCTTGTCGAGCTGGCGCTTGAAGGAGAAGACGACATCGTCGGCATTAAAATCCCGGGTCGGCGTAAATTCTTTTGTTGTCTGGAATTTGACACCCTTTCTCAAGTAGAACGTGTATTCAAGGCCGTCAGCCGAGACATCCCATTTTTCAGCAAGAGCGGGACCGATCTTTGTGGTGCCGCGCTCAAACTCAACCAAGCGATTGTAAACCGCCCTGGAGGAGGCATCAAAGGTCGTACCGGCGGTATAGAATGCTGGGTTAAACCCTTCGGGGCTTCCTTCAGAGCAAAATACAAGCGTCTTCGCCTGGACACTGGCTGCACCCATCAACAGCATGGACGCTCCGCAGCAAGCCGCAAGCAGCTTCTTGGTTACTGGTCTCATGTTTTCATCTCCTCTCTTGATGTTTTTGTTGTTTCTCAGGCAGGTGTCGTCATACCTGATCATCTTCCATCCCGATTCCGGGAATCCCTCCATCGATCTTTCAGGCTTTTATCAGCAAAGCTCAAAAACAATTCAGATTTCAAAGAGTAACGACACCCTAATGTAATCACCTTTTGGCATGTTTCAAGGGTTGAGCCCCCCAAGAATCACGCTTGTTCTGTTTTTTCCCGCGGCAGGACAAGATTGAGCAGCAGGCCGAGGATACCGGCTAAACCAATTTTTTCGATGGCAAAGGTACCTGCGGTAAATTTCATGCCGCCGATACCGCATACCAGGATAACGGCAATGATTACCAGGTTGCGCGGTGTGGCCAGATCTTTGCCCGCCTTCACCAGTGTATTGATGCCGACAACGGTGATCATGCCGAAGAGTAGAATCATCACCCCTCCCATGACCGGGGTGGGTATGGTTGAGAGAAAGGCGCCGATTTTCCCAACAAAGGAAAGAAGGACCGCAGCAATCGCGGCCCAGGTCATAATTGCCGGATTAAAGGCTTTGGTCAAGGCGACAGCCCCGCTCACTTCCGAATAGGTGGTGTTGGGGGGGCCTCCGAAGAACCCGGCCAATGATGTGGCAATACCGTCGCCGAGCATGGTATTTTCAATACCGGGATCTTTTACATAATCCTTTCCGGTTATGGAACCGACGGCAAGCACATCCCCGAAATGCTCGATCGCCGGCGCGATCGCCACCGGCACGATATAGATAATGGCATCAAGGTTCCACTCCGGCGCAGTAAAATTAGGCATAGAGAACCAGGCCGCATCCATCACCGGCTGAAAATTCACCACCCCCATCAGCAGGGAAACAACATAGCCGGCACCAATACCGCAGAGAATCGGTATCAGGCTCAACAATCCCCCGCCGAAAATTGACACAACAATGGTTGTCGCCAGTGCCACCATCGAGATAGTCATCGCCTCGCCACCGACAATCCTGCCGTCGCCGATGCTGCCGTTTGCCATGCCCACGGCAACCGGGGCCAGCACCAGGCCGATAACCATGATAACGGGCCCGGTCACTACCGCCGGAAGATACCGTTCCAGGACACTGCTCCCCTTGATCCGGATAATGAAGCTTATCACCACATAAAGCAGGCCGGCCGCGATAAGGCCGCACAGGGTGCCGGGTATTCCCCAGGTCTGAACGCCATAGGAGATTGGAGCGATAAAGGCAAATGAAGAGGCCAGAAAGACAGGGACTTTTCCTTTGGTTATGAGCTGAAATACCAGCGTGCCGATTCCTGCGGTAAACAAGGCGACATTTGAATCCAGTCCTGTTAATATCGGGACAAGGACCAGTGCCCCGAAGGCCACAAACAGCATCTGGGCTCCAAGCAGACTATCGCTGAAACGAAACCGATAGTCCGTACTATGAATTCTTTCTGACATATCGTTCTTTTCCTCCGTATCAATTATTAGTGATCTATTGGCTCCGTAAACGACTCTCTCCATCCGTCTTCCGGGAGCGTCACCTGTTATTTTGTACCGAAAATCTTATCTCCGGCGTCCCCGAGGCCAGGCAGGATGTAGCCCACCTCGTTCAGTCGCTCATCGACGGCGGCAACATATATCTCGACATCCGGATGGGCTTCACTGACCCGCCTGATACCCTCCGGTGCAGCCACCAGAAACAGTCCCTTGATTGTCCTGCACCCGGCTCGTTTCAAGGTCTCGATCGTGGCAATCAATGTGCCGCCCGTGGCAAGCATCGGATCGAGAATGAGGGCGATTCGCTTATCCATTTCACTTGTCGTTTTCACGTAGTACTCTACGGGCTGCAGGGTTTCCTCATTGCGATAGTAGCCGACCACGCTCACCTTGGCTGTCGGGATCATATCGAGGACACCATCCATCATCCCCAGCCCTGCTCTCAAGATCGGCACGATGGTTATTTTTTTGCCTTTGATCTCTTCGATATTGACAGATCCCGCCCATCCCTCGATTGTTTTTGGACATGTCTCAAGGTCTTTGGTCGCCTCATAGGTCAGCAGCCTGGCAAGCTCCGATGACAGGTCCCTGAAATCTTTTGTGGTGATATCCTTTTCCCGCATGAGACCGATTTTATGCTTGACCAGTGGGTGATCAGCAACGTGCAAAGCCATAATATTCTCCTGGTAATCCGAAAGAAAAAAACGAGCACTCAGCAAACAGAAAAAGAACGGGTCGTCCGGGCATAATTAGCCGGGCAACAGGCTGAAAGAAATGTATCATGTATACTGAGCCGATAAGTGAGATGGACGTTGGGTGCACGCGTTCATTTGTGCCCCTTTTTGTTAAAGAAAAAAATGGGAAAAAGCAAGTTATTTAACGTTACAGCAGCACCACGAACTCACCTTATCTGCTGACCGGGTCCAGAGGCCGTGCCTGCCCATACTGCTTCGGCAACAGCTGGACAGCCAGAATTCCGGTTAGAATCAACAACGCCCCCAATGTCTGGGACAGGCTGAGTCGTTCACCGAGAAAAATAAACCCTGCACAGGCCGCAAAAACCGTCTCCGAACTGAGAATTATTGCGGCATCGGCCTCGTGGGTGTGACGCTGGGCAACAACCTGGAGCGTAAAGCCGACTCCGACGGAAAAAAGCCCCGCATAGAGGATACCCAAAAGTGCTCCTGAAAAATCAGCAAGAACGGGCTGCTCAATGATCATCCCGGCTATCGTTCCAATCACCCCGCAGACGAGAAACTGGCCACAGGCTACAACGAGCGGGGCCCCGGTTCGAACGGCGAACCTGCCGACAAGAATAACCTGGATTGCCCAGAACAGGCTGGAACCGATAACAAAAAGGTCCCCGACCTGCAGGTTCAGCTGCTGGACACCGGTCATTATATAGGTACCGATAACGGAGCATACGGCGGCAGGCCACACAGACCAGTGGCTGCGCCGCCTCAGTACCAACAGAGATATAACCGGCACGAGGGGGACATAGAGTACCGTCAGGAAGCTGGCATTGGTGACCGTGGTAAAGAAAATTCCCTGCTGCTGAAGAGCAGCGGCAAAAAACAGAGACATTCCGGTAAAGAAGATACCGACCCAGTCGGAAATTTGAAACGGTCGACTGCTACCGTTAATTTTTCTGAACTGTACAAGAGCTGCCGGCAGGATAAAAATCGTGCCGACCAGCATGCGCACACCGGTGAAGGTGATCGCCTCCAGGCCACCGGTCCCGACCTGCTGCACCACAAACGTGGTTCCCCAGACAATTGCTGCAAGCAGCAACAGGGCATTAGCCCGCAATCGACTCATGAATTAAAAGCCTTTCAGCACCTGGAGTATTTCCGGATCCTTCTCATCCTCGGCAAGGATCACATGACAGGTCTCACAATCCATCGAGATTATCTCGCCGCTGCTTGTCTCGTGCTCGTCGTCATGGCAACGGAAACAGCCGGAATCATCCTGGTGCCCGCGCAGGCTCCGGTAGGTATTCCAGCCGATCTTCATGGTCGGCCAGACGTTCTCCAGGTAGGCCGCCTGAACCCCGGTTATGGCCTTGTCGAGCATCGGCATATTATTATTGACCAGCTCGGGATACTCCTGGCGATACCAGGCACGCAGCTCCGTGGCAATGATGTCCTTGGCCTCCTGGTGACTGCCATAGTCCCGGGTAATAACCTCGTACCCCATTTTCCTGATAAACGGGAGTTCACGGGGAACTGCACCGAGCATCAGTTTTTCATCCAGTGCCTCGTCTGCTGACTTGTACCGGTGAGTCGGACGGTTATGGCAGTCAATACAATCCATTTCCCGCTCAAAAACCTCCGCTCCGTCACTCACCCCGCCATCATCGAAAACCACTTTGGTACCGTTCAGCTTGGTAAGCGTTACCTGTGCTATCTCCTCGCGCTCCCAGTCGCTGTGCGTATAGGTGATTTTATTGTTCTCGGAGACATGCCAGTGAATGCCGTGGGCCTCAGCCCCCTGGTAGCCGCCTGAACCGACTTTCAGCAGCAGTACCGTCTGGACATGGGTATTGGCTTCGTCGGAGAGGAACTTGTCCTTTATGTAGAGTTTGTCTCCATGGAACAGTTCCGGACGGTGGCACGCTTCGCAGGTATCACGCGCAGGACGGAGTCCATGAACCGGCGTTTCTATCGGTGTCGAATAGCTCTTTGCCACCACCGCGACCAGCTGCCTGGTGCCGGATAATTTTGATTTGACAAACCACTGGGCCCCCGAGCCGATATGACACTCGACACACTTTACCCGGGAGTGGGGCGAATTCATGTAGGTGGTATACTCAGGCTCCATCACGGTGTGGCAGAGCTGGCCGCAGAAGGCGTTTGATTCCGTGTAATGATACCCGGTATAGGCCAGGAGTATGATGACAAAGACATTTATAAAGGTGAGGCTGGTGGCCAGAAAAATCAGTTTCCGCACTTTTATGAAGTTTTCCGGTGCCGAAAGCTTATCGCTCAGATATTCGTGAGTGAACAGGCCGACATCCTCTTTTCCCTTGAAGAAAAAAAGCCCCAGAAATATCAGGACCAGGCCGAGTATAAAGGCCGGCGCCACAAACATGTAGAGAACAAAACCGAAATACTGATTGTGAATGAGGCCGAATAACTCCAGCAGCACACCAATCAGCAGGACAGGAAAGGCAGCCGTGGTCATTGTTGCCCCGACCAGAGACAGCTTGCTCCGGGCAATTCCATTGATAAAAGAATTGAGAATTTGTGTAAATTTAACCAACGCCGCGCCCCCCCTGCAGTTTGATGAGATTGACCTTATGCATGTATCATCAGGACCTTATCAGTCCAAGGGTACTACATTGTCACTTAAAGATAAACGCCTTTCTTTTTTGAAAACGAGCCGCCGCACGGTTTCCCGGAAAACAACCATGCAAATAAAAAGACCGCAAAAATCCATCTGATATCTATTGCGCCGACCTGATTGGAAACAGTTGCAGAATTCCGAGGACAAGCAGGTAGACGATCCCGGAAAGAACGATTATCACCGGTCCGCTTGGTAAATCAAGTCGGTAACTGGCAGCAAGTCCGACTGTGATAAACGCCATACAGATCAGAACCGCCAGAAACATCATCTGTTTGATGCCCGAAGCGACGTTTCCGGCAATTGCCGCCGGAAGCGTCAGCAGGGCGATGACCATGACAACCCCGACAACCCTGATCAGCAGGACAACGGTCAAAGCGGTCAGGCAGAGCAGAACGAAATAGTACCAGCCGGTCGGCACACCTCTGAGAAACGCATACTCCTCGTCGAAACAAAGTGCCAGCAGTTTATTGTAAAAAAGACCGACCACGCTGACTACCAGCAGGTCCAGCAGCAGCACCAGGTAGACATCCGACTTTGAGAGCAGCAGGATATTGCCGAACAGATAGCTCATCGGATCCGTATAACCGGGAGTCCTGGCCATGAAGAGAAGGCCCACGGCCATGCCGACCGCCCAGAGTGCTCCGATTACCGTATCCTCCCTCTGGGAACCGAAATGTTTTATCAAAGTCAGCGCAACCGCTGCACCAAGAGCCACAACAATTGCGCCCTGTACAGGGCTTGCCCAACCGATCCCGACAACCTGTTCGAGATAGAGGCCGGCACCGATGCCACCCAGCACACAATGGGCAATTGCGCCGGCAATTGATGAAATTCTCCTGACAACCACAAGGGTGCCGATAATGCCGAAGGAAATCGAAGCGAGAATGCCTGCCATGAACGCATAACGCAGAAAAGGAAGGTGCGGGTCTGCCAGGGCCGCCATGAACTCAGTCATGGGAATGCCCCTCCAGGGCGCAGTGATGATCATGTCTGATCAGGTGAAGATCTGAACCGTACATTTCCGAAATCAGTTTTCCTGTCAGGGCGCTTGTGGGATGAATGACAACGCGCCGATTAACGCAGACCACCCGCTTGAAAAAATGAGAGGCAAAGCCGACATCATGGGTGACCAGCATAATGGTCAGACGCTTATTCAACTCGGTTAATATTTCAAAAAGATGTTCTTCGGTGTGGGGATCAATATTTGCCGTTGGTTCATCCAGGATCAGGATTTCACCGCCTGAAGCCAGGGCCCGGGCGATAAGAACCCGTTGCCGCTGCCCCCCCGAAAGTGCTGAAAACCGGCGTGAACCATGACCGGCCAGGCCCATTTCCTCAAGCGCTGCAAGAGCTGCCCTGTTGTCTTCACGGGAATAGTGACCGAGAAAGGAGCTGCCGAGCCTGCCCATGCGAACCACATCCCGGACGGAAATAGGAAAAAGAGGATCATAATTGGCGTACTGCGGGACATAACCGACCCTGAGCCGGCTCTCCTGGGGTGGCTTCCCAAACACCCGTATTTCACCCTGCGCCGGGGACAGCAGGCCGATGATGAGCTTTACCAGCGTGCTCTTACCGCCACCGTTTGGGCCGACGATGCATACTGAATCTTTATGGTAGATATCGAGGAAGACATCCTCGAGAATGGCTCTGCCATCGTATGAAAAACAGAGATTCTTGATTGACAGTACCGGTGATTGCTGATCCATATCCTGTGCCGTTTATCTCGCTGCAAGCAACACGTGCTGGGTTGACCACCGGTCAAACCGACCCGACAGAACTCATTGCAAAAATTTCCGGCTCATGGCGTCCCGGAGCCGGAGGAATGATTGACTGCTGTCTGCCGGTAGCGTTCAAGCTCTTCCAGCAGCCAGCTTTCACTGGTACGCGTTTTTGAGCTGCAGCTTACCATGTAGGGTTTACCGGACAGAGAACTTCGGCTTGCCGCATACCTGATAAACTGCTCTGCAGACAGCTCTTTTTTCCTTTTTAAAATATAACTGTATTTTCTCTGGATATGTTCTCGTGCCCGCACCCCATCATACGAAGTGCTGTTACGGATAAATGTGCAGCCCGAGTGTTCAATAAAATGGAGCAGATGATCGATTTCCTCTTCCAGCTCAGGATGCGAAGATTCACCGACCACGATAACCGGAAATAACACTGACAGCAGTATTATTCCCGTAAACAGGTGCCTGTTACGCTGACTCACCGTACTGGTCGATTACTTTAAAATGAACTTCCAGCGGGTTATGATCGGAACTCTTAACTTTGTGGCTGTATGAACCGTTCACTTCCAGCCCCCTGTAGAATATCTGGTCAACAGTCCTGTTGAAAAACATGCTGCGATTATCCGGGCTGAAGGTAACCGGTTTCAACCTGAGGTCTTCCATCGTCGTGTTAACCAGGGACTCGCGCTCCCTGTTCCAGGTATTGAAATCTCCGGCAACAACGACAGGGCCATCATGTTTTGCTATGATTCCGCTAACCTCCGCAAGCTGCCTGCGAACAGCGTCGGTGGTAACGGTAAAGTTGACCATATGGACATTGACAAGGAGCAGCTTTTGATCACTGCCCGAAAGCGGATAGGTGGTGACAAGCATCATTTTGGGAATGACAATCAGGGGCTCCGGCTCCTGAAAAGCGCAGTGCGACAGCGATGACATTTTGCTTGCGGCCATTATACCGACTTTGGTTCCCTGCTTTTCATAGGCAACAGCCAGGAGCCACTTGTTGAAATAGCTTTCCAGCCAGGTCCTGAGATCTTCGCTCAGCGCCGCCTCCTGTAGCAGCAGGATATCAATATCCCTGCTGTAATCGATCAGGTCGCGGCGAAAAGCGGCTTTCGCCCCCTTGTGGATATTCCAGCTGAGAATGGAGAAATTATCCGCAGCGAGCGTTCGATAATCGCGGACTTTTTCATCGGCAAAGGCTAGTTCGTCGCACTGCTCGGCAGCATGCTCTACAACCTGGCCGTCACGGACATCGGCAACAGAAGCCCGCTCCTGTATAACCACACATCCGGAAAAATAAAAAAATCCGAAGAAACACAGGGCGATCAGACTGCATGTCAGTGCCGATATTTTTGGTACGATCTTCTTTTTCATCAAAACTCTAAACTATCGGGCTCCCTGGTCACACACAATCACACTCAGCAGATCAGGTTGGAAAAATTGGCCTTGGGAAACATTTTCCTGATGATACCGGGTGAGCTGCAGTGGCTGGCATAGACCTTGATCAAATATTATTCACAATATCCAATGATACTCATTATCACTGGCAAAATCCATAATTTGTTTTCCATGCCAGGAAATGCAACGATTCAGGGGTATTCCAAAAGGAGTCACTCAAACCCAACCCTGTCTGCCAGACAAACGGCCATTGTCAGGGGGAGAGCAGATCATGAATCTCTTCCTTGGTGAGGATTGAACGCGGTGCTTTTCTCCTGTCCGCAGTCCGTCGCCTGTCGCCCTTGCGCCGGTCCACTCCCAGTCGGGCATTGAGTTTTGAACGGAGCCAGGCCCTGACCGACCGTCGCGGTTTCAGGCCACCTGCACGGTTGTCAGTGCGTCTTTCGCTGGTATCCCTGCGATCCTGACAAACCCGTCTCTCCCGATAGGTGCGCCTCTCCTTCAGTGTTTCGTCAGGTGCCATCTTTTCATTTTCCATGATCGTTTAAGGTGCAGATGACTGGCCGCTAATCATTCTAATTTTTATAGTTAGGCGTATAAAAAAAATCAAGCCCCTTTTCCCAGCAAACAGTGGTTCTTATCGTCCTTCCAAACCCAATAAAGGCAATTCCCAGATAGCAACGATTACCGAGCCAACCGTATTATGATTCCATAAAAAACGACTTACGGCAAAACATCCCAACCTGAACTATAGTAATCTCAGCAGTAACAGGATGACATCTCACCTGGTGTCTGCCCTGATAATCAGGCACCAGGTAATAGCTGATAAAAATATGTAATGGTACACACATGAGCGAACATAAAAACGTACTCGGATCACCACTTGAAGTCTGCAGCATTGACCCACTCACCGGTTTTACCCGCGATGGTAACTGCACGGTTGTTGACGGGGATATCGGGGTTCATGCAGTTTGTGTTGTTGTTTCCGAGGAGTTTCTTGAATTTTCAAAAGGAGTCGGCAACGACCTGAGCACGCCAATGCCGATTTTTGGCTTTGCCGGTCTCAAGCCGGGCGACAAATGGTGCCTGTGCGCCCCGCGCTGGAAGGAAGCGCTCGAGCATGATATGGCCCCTCCGGTCGACCTCAAGGCTACGCACGAATCGGCGCTGGAGTATGCGACATTTGCCGATCTGCTGCTGCACTCAATCGGCACCGATACCTGAGCAGCCAGGCTGAAAAATTTGGTAGTTTCGACGCTACCGGCAGGTAACTAATCAGGAAAAGCTCAACAGCTCCAGCGTGCAGTCTGACAGATCCGCAAACAACAGCCTGTTTCTCAGCACCGGCTGCTTCCCTGTTATACAGGAAACAACTGCGGCACATTGAACAGCTGCCATCGCAGCTGCGGTATACGGCAATGTGCCGAGCGATTTTTCAACGCCTCTGGAGGCAGTGGCTCCCGGTTGACCATAAACAAGGCTCAGGCCGGGGTCTTCAGGGTAGATAATCGTTGCCTGCCCTGATTCACCCCCTATCGCTGCCGAGACCAGCGGAATGTTTTTCTGCCGACATGCCGCTTCAAGGACAAACCGGTCAGGAATTGTATCGAGGCAGTCAACCGCCACAGCGGCGCGGTCAATCAAGTCCCGGGAGTTTTCGGCATCGAGAAAGACAGGGCATGCCCGGACAATAACTCCGGGATTAATCGCTGAAACCCTGGTTTCTGCAACAAGTGCCTTTTTTTTCCCCAGGTCCGCTACCCGGGAAAGCAGCTGACGGTTCAGATTACTGTCTTCAAAAACATCACCGTCCACAAGTGTCAGCTCGCCGACCCCGATACGGGCCAGGATTTCGGTTACGCCCCCTCCAAGACCGCCAAGTCCGACGACAATCACCGACGATCTGAGTAACAGGAGCTGTTCCCGGAGCCCGAGACTTTTCTGGTTTCGAGCATAGCGCTCGGGAATGATGCCGAGCTCCAGCGCCATGATCTGAATCCCGTTATGACTGTAGCCGCTTTGCTCAGCAATGCCCTGTTCACTCCTGAAAGACAATGATTGATAGACCGAGTCGTCAGGTCGTTTTCTCTCTACCGCCTGGATTTTCAGCATTTCAGCTACATCTTTATCCGTCATCTGCACCCCACCTGATTCAGGTTAGTCGACAAGACTTGAAAAAAAAGAGATCAAGCCGCATTTCATTTCTTCTTCCAGCTCTTTTCCGTACCCTGTATAAGCCTGAGGATATTCTCGTGATGCTTTATCCAGACCAGAAGGCCGACAATAACAGCAGTGACGATCATGCCCAGCGGCTGGTTAAAGAGCAGGAGCCAGAGAGGAAACAAACCGGAGGCCAGCAGAGACCCGGCGGAAACAAAACCGGTTGCGGCAACAGTTGCGACAAAGACAACCAGGCTGACAGCGATTGCCGGCGGGGAGAGAAAAAGAAAGACCCCAAGGGCCGTAGCCACACCCTTGCCGCCACGAAATCCGAGATAGACTGGAAACATGTGCCCGACCACTGCCATTACCCCGCACCCCATCATATAGAGATTCTTGTCGGGGTTATCCTGGAGCAGCTGCGAGGCAAGATAGATGGGAATAAACCCTTTCAGGCAGTCAAGAAGCAGGGTAAGAAACCCGAGCTTTTTCCCCAGCAGCCGACTCACATTTGTTGCCCCGATATTTCCGCTTCCGGAAGCTCTGACATCAACTCCTGCAAGCCGCCCTACGAGCAGACCGAACGGTATTGCACCGACAAGATAACTTGCAATTGGAAAAAGGATGTTCATATTGTACCTGTGGCTCTAAGGCGATGAAATTTTAACGGATACCTGTGGCCAGTGTACCGTTTTATTGGTGACTGCGCAACCAGGACCCCGCACGCCTATCCGAACAAACACTGATGGCAAATAAAGGCGTGCTATGGTACGTTTTATTGTTTGCTGACAGGCAACAGATTAACATCATGAAGAGTAGAACCGATGGCCATACGCAGAATTGTGGAATATCCTGAACCGATCCTCCGGGTCAAGGCGCAGGATGTTGAAGAATTTGATGAAGAATTGAAAATCCTCATAGAGGACATGGCCCAGACCATGTACGATGCTCCCGGAGTCGGCCTTGCTGCCCCGCAGGTTGCCGAATCCCTGCAGGTGATTGTCGTTGACACGACTGTTCCCGGGGAAGAACAGCAGTATATGGCACTGGTCAATCCAAGAATTATCGATCGGTCCGATTCCCAGATTGATGAAGAGGGCTGCCTGAGCGTACCCGATCTGACCGCCAAGGTTGAGCGGTACAAGAAAATTACGGTCAGGTACCGGCGTGAAGACGGTTCAGAGCACGAGCTGACCACCGAAGACCGTTTTGCCGTTGTCCTGCAGCATGAAATCGATCACCTGAACGGTATTCTCTTTATCGATCACCTCAGCCCACTGAAACGCAACCTGTACAAGAAAAAACGCAAAAAGATGCTGGCCGAACAGGAAAGCTGATGAACCGTGCCCCGCTCAGAATCATATTCATGGGGACCCCCGACTTTGCTGTTCCGAGTCTCAGAGCGCTTATTTCAGGGCCCGACCGGGTGGTTGCTGTCGTCTGCCAGCCGGATCGCCCGAAAGGAAGAGGGCAAAAGTTCGTCGCCCCGCCGGTGAAAGTTTGTGCCGAGCATTGCAACATACCGGTGCTCCAGCCGTCAAAAATCAGAACCGACGAATTTTACAGCGAGCTGAAGAGCTATGAACCCGGACTGATCGTTGTCGCCGCCTACGGCAGGATCCTGCCGCCCCGACTTCTCGAGCTTGCTCCCCACGGCTGTATCAACGTGCATGGGTCACTGCTGCCAAGGCACCGCGGTGCAGCTCCCATCCAGTGGGCAATCATAAGCGGAGACGAGGAGGTCGGCGTTACCATCATGCAGATGGATGAAGATATGGATACCGGTGCCGTGCTGCTGCAGCGCTCAATAACTCCGGCGCCAGGGGAAACGGCAGGCTCACTGTTCCCGAAAATTGCCGAGCTCGGCAGTGAAGCACTCATGGACGTGCTCGACATGCTGACAAACGGCTGCCTCACCCCCACCCACCAGGATGATTCACTGGCCACCGCGGCGCCAATGCTGGCAAAAGCCGATGGACTGATAGACTGGTCAAAACCGGCAGAAGATATCGACCGGCTGATTCGAGGACTCGACCCCTGGCCGACAGCCTTCTGCCAATGTGCCGGCCGGAAACTGCAGCTCTACAAGCCGCATGTTGTCCATCTCGACAGCAACCATCCCCCGGGCACCCTGCTCCGGGCTGACCGTGAAGGGTTGCTGGTGTCAACATCACGGGGCTGCCTGCTGATAAGAGAAATTAAACCGGAGGGAAAAAAACATATGAGCGTTGAATCGTATCTCAACGGCCACCGGCTTGAAGTGGGGTGCAGCCTCAGCTCCGGGGCTCCGCGATGACAGTTTCAGCAGACACCATATACCTGGACTGTTTTTCCGGAATCAGCGGGGACATGCTGCTGGGAGCACTGATAAACGCAGGGCTTCCCCACCACCTGCTGGAAAGAGAACTGGCACGCCTGGCACTTGATCCCTATGACTTCAGAATTGTTGAAAAAAAAGTGCAGTCAATCGCGGCCACCTCGGTCGCTATTGAATCAAGGTCTCAGCAGCGCTTCAGGAACCTCTCCGATATACGCCAGATAATTGGGAACAGCACTCTCGACAGGACAGTTGCCGACAAATCACTTGCGGTGTTTCAGTGCCTGGCGGAAGCCGAGGCCACGGTACACGGCAAGGATGTTGATGAAATTCATTTCCACGAAGTCGGCGCCCTTGACACCATTATCGATGTCGTTGGAACGATAGCCGGACTGAGCCTGCTCAGTATCGGCACGGTCTACTGTTCCCCGTTGCCGCTTGGCCGCGGCTTTGTCGAATGTGCCCATGGGAACCTGCCGCTGCCTGCTCCTGCCGTCTGCAACCTGTTGAAAAACATTCCTGTCTATGGCATTGACGCGGACCGGGAACTTGTCACCCCCACCGGGGCCGCCCTGGCGGCAACCCTGGCTGATCATTTTGGCGAGATTCCTCCGATGACTCCCACTGCAACAGGCTATGGTGCCGGAGACTGGCCGGGAACCGATGGCCGGCCGAACCTGCTGCGCATCATTATCGGACAACTCCGCACTGTCGAAGAGGCTCAGCAGGTCGAAATCATTGAAACGCACCTTGATGACTGGAATTTTGAGGGTTTTCCACTTCTTTGTGATCGACTCTTTGCTGCCGGGGCACTCGATGTCAGCCTGACACCGATACAGATGAAAAAAGGCAGACCCGGGTTCTGCCTGAGGGTAATCGCCGGTCTGCCGCAGAGTGCAAAGCTCAAGGAGATTGTCCTTACAGAAACATCGGCAATCGGCCTGCGCTACAGAACGGAACAGCGGCTGACACTGCCCAGGGAGATAATCGAAGTGAACACACGCTGGGGCCAGGTAAGTGCAAAAAAAGTTGAAACGGTTTGCGGTCCCAAGGTCTACCCCGAGTACGAATCATGCCGGCTCATAGCAGAACAGCAGGCGCTGCCGCTCGACACGGTCTACCGGGAGGTATTGAGCCTGACACGGACGGAGACGTGATGGATCGGCTGATCGTCGCTGTTGCCACCGGCATATACAGTGGCCTGGCTCCCCGGGCTCCGGGGACATGGGGGTCTGCCTTTGCGCTGCTGCCCTGGTATTTCTGCCGCAACCTGAGCCTGCACAACTACCTTATCCTCTTACTGACGCTGTTTGTTGTCGGATTTTTTGCCGCGGGATCCGCTGAAAAGATTCTCGATCAGCCGGACCCGGGCTGCATCGTTATTGATGAAATCCTCGGCATGTTCATCACCCTTACCCTGGCACCGAATCATCCATTGGCCTGGATAACCGGGTTTATACTCTTCCGGATTTTCGATATCCTCAAACCGTTTCCGGTTTCCTGGCTCGACACCCACCTTCATGGCGGCCTCGGCATCATGATGGACGATATCATGGCAGGCATCTACGCACTGATCTGCCTGCAACTCCTCTGGCTGATGTTTGGAAAACTTCTCTAGCACGCGGGACGGAAACAATCAGGCGGAACCGGTAAAGTCAAAACTCATCTTGGCCTGGAAGCTGGCTGTCTGTGACATCGCCTCCCGCAGGAGCACCTGTTCCATCTCGGTGAGATCACCGGGTTTAATATGATTGTCAGGTGCTATCCCTTCGTCAAGCGCATGCAGTTGATGTTTGAAGCGCTGTTCGAGTAAAACACGGTATACCTGGCTCATTTCACGATACTCCTTCGGGGACAGGTAACCAGCTGCTTCGAGTTTTGTCAGCCTCGAGAACGTGGAGGTTTCACTGATCTCATGCTTCAGCGCATAGATGCGGGCGAGATCGACGATCGGCGTCATCGCTTTCTTGATGCTGAACATGTCCCGGTGCTCGCCCGCCGACTCGACCACAATATTCTTGAACATTCCCAACGGCGGCTTAAACTGTAGACAATTGTGCACGAGATGGAACAGGAACATCGGCTTGCGCCGCACCATCTCGTGCAGGTGCCAGCGAAGTTCGTTTACCAGCTCGAGCTCACCATAAACACCCCGAAAATCGAAGAATATCTTGGTCTCAAGCAGGTCTGCCGGTTCAGAGGTGGAGACCCATTGCCTGAAATAATCCTGCCAGGCACTGAGTGGACGGCACCATTTGGGATTCATTGCCATGACCTCACCCGCGCAGAATGAATACCCTGCGCTGTCGAGCCAGCTGCAGACCTTGGCGCCGAGGGCCAGGAAGTAACGCTCCGCCGCTTCCTGGCTTTCTGCCGGCACATCAGCATAAACAAGAGCATTATCCTGGTCGGTTACCAGGGTCTGTTCCTCCCTGCCGACACTGCCAAGTGCCAAAAATACAAAATCTGAGGGTGGTGCCCCCAGGTCGTTTACCGCAAACAATATGCATTTTCTTGTCACTGCTTCGGCCGCCGCCGAGATGATTCTGGTCAGGTTGCGGGCATTCGGATGCCCGCTGTCGGTCGCCTGGACAATCAGCGGCAGGCGCTCCCGAATGGAGAATAGCTGCTCGACGGTTTTAGCGTTGTTTATATCCCGCAGGAGTGTGGCAAGTGGGTATTTCTGGCTCTTGAGGAACTGCATTGCCCCGGCAACGCGAAGCGCTTTGCCGCTGTTATCCCTGATCACGACATGGCTGATATCATTCTCGAGCATGGCCAGAAGCCCTTCAAACATCAGCGCATCCTCATGAACAGAGACCAGCGGTGCGGTCATGATCCTGGAAACAGGAACATCAAGCGGCAGGGCATCGGCAACAACGCGTTGCCTGATATCGTGATCGGTGATAATACCGACATAACCCGATTCCTCACCGCGAACCAGAAGTACATCGCTGCCGACTTCTTTCATCAACTTTGCCGCCACGGAAACCGGGGTTGAAAGTGAACAGGAGCTGAGCTGCAGGGAACCTGAGTGTTTGATCGGCTCATTGAGAAACAGCAGCGCCTGCTGCAGATCACCGATCAGCTTCTTCTGCTCTTTATCATGCTCGAAGCTGTCGGAAATGTCTTCAATGAGGCCGTCACAATAGATCGGTTTTCCCTTGTGATCCCTTACCAGCACTGCCGAAATTGAAACCGTGACACGTTTGCCGTCCTTATGGTGCAGCCGAAGGGGGTAGTGCTTGATACTTCCGTCCTGGGCAAATTTTCTAAAAAACGTATTACGTTCTGCAGTATCAGGGAACATATCCCAGCTGGGGCGGGCAAACAGTTCTTCCCGGGATTTCAAACCGAAGATGGTAACACAGGCCGGATTTGCCTCGAGAAAACGGCTCTGTTTTCCGACAGTCGTACGAAAAACCCCGACATTGATATTCTCTATCAGGTGCTGGTATTGCTCCCGGCTCCTGTTCAACTCCCCTGCTATCTGTTTCTGCTGCTCGTTGTCGCTGACACAAATAATATGACCGGAACGATTTCCCAGAGCAATTGGCGAGACCGATATCGAGGCATCGACAAACGTCCCATCCTTTTTGGCAATGCGCACCTCGGCCTGCCTGAATTCAGTAGAGCCAAGAAGTCGTCGAACCAACTCCCCGGGTGTATCATTGCCGCGCGGATCAGACAGCAGCGCTGTAATCTTCTGTTCTTTTAAATCTCCGTCAGTGTAGCCGCTGAGATCTTGAAACAGCCGGTTGACATAAACAATATCACTGTCCTGGATTACCAGAAGCCCTTCGGTTGAAGCCTCAACAAGTTGACGATATTTCTCGTGAGACTCCTGCAACCGCTCTTCCTGCCGTCGCCGTTCTGTTTCGATCTTCAGGCTTTCGCGGGTAATGAAGGCCAGCAGCAAAGCGATGATCAGCGTCACAAAAAGTGAGCCGCCAAGCAGCTTGCCGGTCAAATCCCGGATCTCCCTGTCCACGTCTTCAAGGTAAATGCCTGTGCCGATCACCCAGCCCCACGGTTCAAAATACCTGACGTAGGAGAGCTTCGGAACCATTTTTTCGGGATCTGCCTTATCCTCCCAGATGTAGCTGACATAGCCGTCGCCGGCTGATTCGGCAATCTTTGCTGATTCGACAAAAAGACGTTTGCCGGCAGGGTCGGTATATTCCTTGAGATCCCTGCCGTTGAGGTCCTTCCGGAAGGGGTGCATGAGCATCCGGGGGGTTGTGTCGGTTACCCAGAAATAATCGTTTCCCTCTTCTCCGTAGCGCAGGGAGTTAATTGCCTGCAGGGCCTGATTCCCGGCATCCTCTGAGGAAAGACCGGACAATGTTTCCTGCTGGTGAAACGTATTGACAATGGACCAGGCAGAACTGGTCAGCTCTTTGATCATCAGCCGTTTTCCGGCCAGCATATTTTTTTCAAAAACAGGAAGAATAAAAGCGAAAACGGTAAGCAGACAAAGACTGATGGTACAGAGGGAAGGAAGCGCAATACGAAGAATAAATGATCGCCAGGTTGTCGTAAGAAACCTCACCTGCATGAATTTCTCCGGAACTGTCCTGCTCAAGGCAAATCGTGTCTCAGGCTCTGGATTGATTCCTCACCGTAACACTGTCAGATACAGCATTCTAGTATAAATCTTATGGAAAAGATAGAGCCGGTCATGGTGTCAACCGTTAAAGGCACCATTGGCAAATATCGTCTGCCCGCTCACCCAGGAGGCGTCATCGCTGCAGACCATCGCCACCACACGGGCGATGTCATCGGGAATCGCGATTCGATTAAAGGCTGACATTCCGGCCAGAGCAGCCACCTGCGCCTCGTCTTTATCCTTCCTGAAAAGTTCTGTATCAGTCGGTCCTGGAGAAACGGTATTTACGGTAATTTCTCTGGGTCCAAGCTCCTTTGCCAGAACTCTTGTGAGCTGTACAACCGCTCCCTTGCTTGCGGCATATGTGCCATAAAAAGGAAGCATGGCGCGGGTAACGGAGGTGCCTATGTTGACAATCCTGCCACCGTGGTTCATTTTTAACGCGGCCTGCCGGCAGCAAAAAAACACCCCTTTGACATTGATGGAAAAAACACGATCAAACTCTTCTTCACTGACCTGATCTATCGGGGTATTGATCATGATCCCGGCATTGTTGACAAGTATGTCAATTCCACCAAAGTGATCGATTACCTGTGAAAACAGGGTTTCAACCTCGCCGGGGCGGCTGATGTCAGCTTTGAATGGTCGGGCCGTTCCACCACTTTTTTTAACGATGTCACAGGACTCGACGGCCTCATGTTCACTTGAAAGATAATTTACCGCAACAGCGGCACCGCGCCGGGCAAGTTCAATGGCAACTGCCCGCCCGATGCCGCGTGATGCCCCGGTGATCAGTGCGGTCTTCCCGTTCATCTTTTAATGTCTCTTTGGCAGGATGAGTGTAAAAACAATCTCAGCACTCCGCTCCACCACCACGATCATGAAAACCCGGAAATATAGGGAAGCCTGCTGTACACGGTTTCTATCTGGTCCTCGTTCATTAACAACTCGTCCAGGGTATTCCATGTTCCCCCCAGCAGTGCCGCTTTTGCAGAAGAGTTGATACTGAGCTGTACCTGATCGCCTGGGCCGGAACATGTCTCGCTGTCAATATCAAGCGTCAATACGCTGTCCGGATGCGCCTCCACCAGCCCCTGAATCGCTGCAACAGACGGTTCATCTGCGGTAAACACCGGAATTCCCATACTGATGCAGTTCCCGGCAAAAATCTCGGCAAATGACTCGCCGATAATCGCCTTGATACCGAATCGCATCAGAGCCTGCGGAGCATGCTCCCGGCTTGAGCCGCAGCCGAAGTTGCGATTGACGACAAGAATTGATGCACCAGCATATTTCGGCTCGTTGAAAGGGTGTTTTTTTTCAGAACCATCATCATTGTAGCGCTCATCTTTAAACACCTCGGCTCCGAGACCTTCAAACGTCACACAGCGGAGATAGCGTGCCGGTATGATGCGGTCCGTATCAATATCATTACCCTTTACAGGAACACCACGCCCCTTTATCGTTCTTATTACTGCAGGATTATCTGTCATGGCTTTCCCCTTAAAGATTTCTGACATCTGTTACCGCACCTTCTATTGCAGCAGCAGCAACCATGGCGGGACTCATCAACAGGGTCCTGCCGTGCGCAGATCCCTGGCGACCGATGAAATTCCGGTTTGAAGAGCTCGCCGACAACTGCCGCCCGGTCAGCTTGTCCGGATTCATGGCCAGACACATCGAACAGCCGGCTTCACGCCACTCAAAGCCTGCGTCTTTAAATATCGTATCAAGCCCTTCGGCCTCGGCCTGCGTCTTTACTTTTCTTGAACCCGGCACGGCAAGCGCCTTCACATGTGAGGCGACCCTTCTGCCTTTGACAACATCGGCAGCAGCCCTGAAATCGGAAAGACGTCCATTGGTGCAGGAGCCGATGAAGGCAACATCAATTTTCTCTCCCTCGAGCGGCTGACCTTCCCTGAAGCCCATATGTTCGTAAGCTTTTGTGGTTATCTCCCGGTCTTTTTCTTCAAGGTCTTCAAGACGCGGTAAATTTTTACCCATCTCAACAGACTGGCCCGGGGTTATCCCCCAGGTGACCATCGGCCCCATTCCGGTAATATCAAGCTCATATATATCGTCAAATTCAGCATCAGGATCAGAAGCAATGGAACGCCAGTACTCTTTCGCCTTCTCAAACGCCTGGTCTTTGGGAACAAATGGTCTTCCTTCAAGATAGTCAAAGGTGGTCTGGTCCGGATTGACATACCCGGCACGGGCTCCGCCTTCAATACTCATGTTACAGATGGTCATGCGCTCTTCCATCGACAGGGACTCGATAACCGGCCCGGCAAACTCATATGCATAGCCAATACCGCCCATCACCCCAAGCTCAGCGATGATACGGAGAATAATATCTTTGGCAGCCACCCTGCTGCCGCGCTCTCCACTCACCTGAATTTTTCTTACTTTCAGACGTTCAAACGCCAGTGTCTGAGTGGCCAGCACATCCCGAACCTGTGACGTGCCGATACCAAAGGCGAGCGCCCCAAAAGCCCCGTGTGTGGAGGTATGCGAGTCACCACAGGCAATTGTCAGTCCCGGCTGGGTTGCGCCATTTTCCGGGCCGATAATGTGGACGATTCCCTGTGAATCGGAGTCCAGTCCAAAAAACTGAATCCCGAAATCCCTGGTATTTTCTTCGATAGCAACCATCATCTGTTCTGCCAGATCATCTTTGAATGGGCGGAGCAGCTGATCCTGCGTCGGCACAATATGGTCAGCCGTAGCCAGCGTCAGATTCGGATACTTGACGGGCAGATTGCGCTCTCGAAGAGCCTGAAACGCCTGGGGCGAAGTCACTTCATGCACCAGATGCAGCCCGATAAACAACTGATCCCTGGTTTCTGAAAGAGCAGTGACCCTGTGTTGGTCCCACACTTTGGTAAACAAATTTTTCCCCATATCACTCTCCTTGAGTTGCTTTAATCCATCAACCGGTATTCATTCAGGATTCAGCCACAGACCAGAATCTGAGTACCAGACAGAAAACGGGAAGATCTTAACAGATCTTCCCGTTTTTTGAAAGGGTGTCCATGAAATGGAATGCGGGCTCTACAGTTTACCGGCCTTTTCAAGAACTTTGACTGACACCTTGTAGGACAGGTATATCAGCACTATCCAGGATATAATTAAAAATGGAATCATTGGTGATCTTCTCCTTGACCGTCTGCTTTAGTAGGCCTTTGAGTCATTAATGTCTTCGTGCCCGATTTTCTTGGCATCCATCAGTTTCCAGACATAGATGATATACGCCAGAACAAACGGAATGACAAGCGCAACATAGCTCATCGCAGTCAGTGTGTAATGAGTTGAAGAGGCATTATAAATCGTAAGGCTCGACTGCAAATCCACTTTTGACGGGTAAAAAGGCGTGTTGTTGAACCCGGCTGTGAAAAATACCGCAAGGCCGACGAGCACTGTCCCCAGACCCCCAAACCAGATGGCCCTGAATCCGCCGAGAAAGCTGGTGCTGATCACGCCCCAGACCACCAGCACGAGGCCGCCGAGCAGCAGACCAAGGACTATCGGCATGGCCAGCAGGTTCTGGAGGTATTTCCCGGAAATAAGGGTAACGGCACCGCTTTCATCAAAACTATAGCCTTTCATCAGCAGCAGGCCGCCCAGGACATAGAGCAGAAATGGCAGAGCGCAGACAAGATTGGTCAGACATGCCTTTCTCAGCCGCTGTTCAAGATCCGGCTGCATTGAGAAATCGATGTTGTTAAGCAGATACATGGAACCGATCACTCTGGAGTTAAACACCAGAAAAAGTCCCAACGAGAGATTAAACAGCGAAAAAGCCGCCTCGAGTCCCATCAGCGGGTGCGTCCAGCTCACCTGGTTGAACTGGTTCAAGGTAAAATTTGAACCGGTGAAAAACGTGCCGACCGCCGCGCCGATCAGCAGGATGCCCACGGAGCCGTTGATAAAGAGAAAAAGCTCATAGACACCCTCGCCGAGGAGATTGCCCGGTTTCCTGCGAAACTCATAACTTACCGCCTGGATAATAAAGGTAAACAGGATCAGGATCCACACCCAGTAAGCCCCGCCGAAGCTGGTGGCATAAAACTTTGGAAAGGCGGCGAACAGTGCCCCTCCAAACAGTACCAGAGTGGTAAAGGTCAGTTCCCATTTTCTCCCCAGGGAGTTGATTATCAGTGACTTTTCGACGTCGGTTTTAGCCACCTGCCAGAGCAGTGTCTGCCCCCCCTGCACAAAGGTGAGAAAAAGGAACAGGGAGCCGACAATTGCAACAATGATCCACCAGAGTTGTTGCAGCATTGAGATATCAAGATTTCCAATCATTATTCACCCTCCGGTCCTTTTTTAATCTGTCTGAGCATGATTTTTATCTCCGCCAGCAGCAACAGGGTGAAGAGACCGGCAAACATCCAGAACGTCGTAATCACGTTGCCTGTGCCGATATTACTCGTCGCCACACCGACTGGAAGCATATCCTGTATCGCCCATGGCTGGCGGCCAACCTCGGCAACAACCCAACCGGACTGGCTGGCAATCATCGCCAGGAAAAAAGAGAGAACCCCGAGCGGCAGCAGCCAGCGTTTTTCCTCAATGGTGTCTTTGACGCCGTAGACCAGGTAGGCAACACAGATAAAGCCGAAAAAGACAGCCAGAAAAACCATGATATGAAATGCATAGAAGGTAGTCTGAACCGGCGGGACAGCATCCTCGGGCTTGTTCAGGTAGCCATAACCAAGATAGTCCTGGTTTACTTTAAACTTGGCCAGCGCACTGTCAGCAGCTGCGGTATCGCCACCTTTCTGGGCATCCTTGTAAGCGGTAAGATCGGCCAGCGCCAGTTTCCCAAGCGCCATCTTCTCGTCTACACCGACAATTCCTTCATCTTTGTTTCCATAGACGATGTCGTTGACTCCCGGGACAAAAGAATCTATGGAACGATTGGCCAGAAAGGACAGCAGATAGGGGATCTTGAGATCAAAAAGAAACGCATCCTTATCATCACCCGCCTTCTTTTCCGGGTTCAGAATACCAAAGGCAACGATACCCGCCTTGCGCTCTCCGTCATACAGCCCTTCGTAGGCAGCCAGCTTCATTGGCTGGGTGTAGGCGTTACTGTAGGCAGATTCATCACCGGTGAGACCGACATAGGCGAAAGAAAACAATCCGAAAACAGCGGCGACAAGAATGGATTTCTTGGCCATCTCCACGTGGCGCCGCTTGAGCAGGTAATAAGACGATATGGCAATCACAAACATTGCCCCGACCAGAAAACTCGAGCTGGTGGTATGGGTAAATTTAGCAATAGCCACCGGAGAAAACAGGACTTCCCAGAAATTCTGCATCTCGAAACGTACACTCTCCGGGTTAAAAGCCATACCGGTCGGAAACTGCATCCAGCCGTTGGCGACCAGTATCCACAGGGCAGACAGATTGGACCCGATAGCCACCATCCAGGTTGAAAACAGGTGAAACCCTTTTGAAACCCGGTCCCAGCCAAAAAACATTACCGCAAAGAAGGTTGCCTCGAGAAAAAACGCCACGATCCCTTCTATTGCCAGCGGCGCTCCGAAGATATCGCCAACCATCCACGAATAGTTGGACCAGTTTGTGCCGAACTCAAACTCGAGAATGATGCCGGTCGCAACCCCGATCGCAAAATTGATGCCGAAAAGCGTCATCCAGAATCGGGTCAGATCCCTCCATTCCTGTTTACCGGTCTTCACATAAATGGATTCAAAAAAGGCACATAAAAATGACAGACCCAAGGTCAATGGCACAAAAATCCAGTGATACATGGCCGTCAGGGCAAACTGCGCCCGAGACCAGTTCACCAGGCCCAGATCTATTTCATTCATACTCTACTCCTCCCTTAATTCTGGTTTGGAGCCGGAAGCGTAATCTGCTCCATCACGTGGTCGGCCCGCTGTTTATCTGTATCGAATTGGGTACTGAGAAAATCTGGAAAAAAGAATACCTTGAGAACAGCAAACATGATAAAAAGTTTTACCAGGATGATCTTCCACAAGGTTTTCCCAAGAGTCATCGAACGAAAACCATCACGATAAAACCTGAAAACCCTGCCTGGAATCCAGTCCATAACACGTTCTTCCCCGACGTCTTTTTTCTGCCGGACGTCATATGAATAGCGTTGCGAAATCACGCTGTATTAAACTCTTTTAACGTGTAATTTTCAACTAACAATAACACCTTTTCCTGGTAATACCCCGAGGACTATAACGAACAGGCAGTAACGAGTCAATAATAATTCCCATTACTGATTACATGTTCATTAAACATTCTCCGCTCTCCTCTCTAATGGTCATGATTGCACTATTCCAGCTATTGCCTGGCAGAAGAGTTGTCTTATTATTTCCTAAGTCTTATTCTCTTACCGCTGCACGTTTGAAGTATCTGCCTCTATCCGACAAAGGAGACAACAATGGGAAAAGTCATCAAATATCTTTTCATAACACTCGCAGGAATTGCCCTGCTTCTTTGTGCTGCAGTTCTCATTGCCCCGTATCTTCTCAACGTTGAGCAATTCAAACCTAAAATTGAGCAGATAGTCAGTGAACAAAGCGGTTACCCGTTGACGATAAACGGCGATATAGACCTGTCCGTCTTTCCCTGGGCAGGTCTCAGCCTTACAGACCTGAAACTTGACAATCCCGAGGGTTTTCAGGAAAAAACCTTTCTCACCGTCAAAAACGTCCAGGTCCGTGTTAAAGTTCTGCCGCTGCTTAAGAAGAACATAGAAATACACCGGTTCATTATTGACAAACCTGAGATACTTCTGAGCAGAGACGACGGCGGCACCTGGAACTGGCAAAGTTCTGCTGCACCAGGAGAACAAGAGCCACCGGCAGGCAGGACCGAAACCTCGCCGACAGATCCTGCTACCGAATCAGCCCCCCGGGAAACAAGTGAAAAGGGGCTAGGGATCGAATCACTGCTGGTCGGAGAATGTGCTCTTCGCAATGGCAGTATCACCATCAAAGACCAGGCCAGCGGAACAACCCGTAAATTCTCGGATATCAATCTGACCCTCGAAAATGTCTCCCTGGACAAGCCGATTATCATTACACTTCTGGCACGCCTTGACGATAAGCCTGTTGACTTAAAGGGACAGGTCGGCCCACTGACAAGCAAACCTTTAGCGGCTGAAATACCCGTCGACCTTAAAGTCGATCTCTTTAAAACCCTGAGCATCCGGGCTACCGGCCAGGTCAAGGACCTCGCCTCGGCACCCTCCTATCACGTTGCCCTCGAGGTCACACCATTTAATCTGGGTGAGTTGTTTTCGCAGCTCGATCTACCGTTTCCCTTGACGGCCGATGAGCCAAGTCTCCAGCCATTCGAGTCGATAGAAGCGCGAGGAAACCTCTCCGGCACCAGTAGCGGTTTCACCCTGTCCCAGGCAGAAGTAGCATTCGATGAGTCACGTCTGGCCGGCGAGCTGAGCGCAAACAATTTCTCGCCACCGGATCTGGAATTTCATCTGCAGATGGACTCCATTGATATCGATCGTTACCTGCCTGCCGGCAGTGAAAAAGATTCGGAACCAGTCGCCAAGACCAGTGCACCAATAGAGCCTGGGAACATAGCTGAAAAAACAAATGAAACTTCCACTACTGCTGCAGCACCGGCTGGTGGAAGCAGCGGTGCAACAGCTCCCGCTGCAACGGCCGGTTCTCCAACGGGGCCCGATTTTTCAGGACTCAGGAAAATCACCTTGAAAGGCGATTTCAGTGTCGGAAAGATAACGGTTCATGGGGGCAGGCTCAGCGACCTGACAGCCATCGTTAACGGTGCCGGCGGTCTGTTCAATCTTGTCTCGCTGAAAAGCACGCTTTACCAGGGCACCGTCGAGACAAGCGGTTCTGCTGATTTTCGCAAGACAACGCCAGCCAGCGCTGTCAAACTGAACATTGCTGGTGTTCAGGCCGGTCCGATGTTAGAGGATTTTACCCAGAAAAAGGTCATTGAAGGGACGTTGAACGCCGCCATCGACCTCAGCGGCTCAGGAATGACGGGTGAGCAGCTCAAAACAACACTCAGCGGTGCGGGTGAACTCCTGTTTCAGGATGGCGCGCTTATCGGTATTGACCTGGCCCAGTTGGCCAGAAAGATTAAATCAGGCTTTACCCTTGAACAGCAGGGTGAACGCCCGAAGACAGACTTTGCCGAACTGAGCGCTCCATTCACTGTCTCCAGCGGGCTGGTCGAAACACAAAACGCCACCCTGAAGTCGCCCTTTATCAGGGCAAAAAGCCATGGTACGGTCGATCTGCCCAGCGAAGCAATAGATCTCAGGGTAACCCCGACACTGGTCGCCAGCATCAAAGGTCAGGGAGACCAGGAGGACCGCTCCGGCATTACCGTTCCAATCATCGTCGGCGGCACGCTTAAAAAGCCGACATTTGCGCCCGATCTCAAGGCACTTATCCAGCAACAGGGTATCGACAAAGAAGAGATAAATGAAATTCTGAAAACAGGCACGATTACCCCGGAGCGCAAGGAACAGTTAAGCGAGGAAGTGGAAAAAGCCAAATCTCTGCTGAAGGGATTGTTCGGCAACTAGACCACTAATCAGCCGACCACTTTTAACCAAGGGCTCAGGTTCCTGAGCTACATATCCTATTCTTTAGGCGCTTTGGTTGATATCCGGACCATTCTTGCCACGGGAATCATTCCCCGAATTGCGTGTATCTCAACCTTGGCTAACGGTTTGTAAACAATCATACAAAACGCCCCATACACGCGACCATCCAGCTATCAACAGTATTAGAGTTTTTGATAACAGCTGTAGAAACTGTTCAACGAACTGTTCGAGAACTCCCGCCCTTTTTGACAAGAGTGGAAAAAGACGGAACCGACTTCACCACAACACCACTTTATTGTTACACAATCAAGCTGATTTTTTTAATTTCTTGATTTTTTCTGAGTAATTAAGCTCAGAAAAACATGACAAACAGGCATTACTTCCTAGCTGATCAGATAATCATACATGGTTTTTCCTTGACATCCTGTCAAAAACTAGTGAATATGCGATCGCAGTGTATAATTTATAAATTATAAAATGTACAGGAGGTTGCAAATGAAAAACAGAATCGGGTTGTTCTTGTTAATTATGTTGGTGGGTGTAGCACTGTTTACAGGACCCAATGACGGTCAAGCTGCTGATAAACAAAAGGTTATTAAATGGAAGCTCCAATCTTGGGCGCCTGCCGGTGATGCAACCTATGAGGCAAGCCTCAAGTTTGCAGAGCTTGTTAAAGAGGCCTCCGCAGGCCGCTTGCTGATTACTCCGTACAATGCGGGAGCTATTATTCCAGCCGGAAAGGAGTTTGATTCGGTTCTCTCAGGTTCAGTTGAAGCTATTCATGGAGCACCAGGTTGGTCACTGGGGTATTTTCCAGCCGCTATTTTTTATAATAACACTGTCGGTGGTTTAACTGCCAACCAGCAAAGAATGTGGCTTGAATACGAAGGCCTTGAGCTTGCCCGGAAGAATTACACGAAACTGGGCGCTTACTATGTCGGACCGTTAACTCCACATAACGCAGAGGTCTTTGCTCACAGCACCAAACCTCTCAACAGTGTTGAAGATCTCAACGGTTTCAAGGTGAGGATGGGTTCTGCTGCACTCAACGAAATCTTTGCACGGATGGGAGCGGCTCCGGTATTCATGCCGGGAGGAGAAGTATACGAGGCGACACAACGAGGAATTATAGACGGGTTTGAGTATGTTACTCCTTCAGTCAACTGGGGAATGGGATTTCAAGAAGTTACCGACTATATGTATCTTTCTACCTCCCGCGCTCCTACCGATGCTCAGGCGCTTTTTGTAAACCAGAAGGAATGGGACAAGCTTCCCGCTGACCTGCAGGCAATCGTCACAACGGCATGTTTTATGGTTGCGGATCAGTATTATGTAGAAGAAATTGTACGTGACGCTGAGGCACTGAAGAAGTTTGAAGAATATGGAACGAAGATCTTACCGGTACCTGAGGATATTGAGGCACTTCTCTACAAGACTGCAGAAGCATATTATGCAGAGCAAGCAGCATCCGATCCTGCTTTCAAGGAAATATATGATTCCGTGATAAAATGGCAGGGTATCAGCACACAATTTAACATCCAGTAATTATTGCATGGTGCCGTGACAGGTTTTTTTGTCACGGCACCATTTTTCAGGAGAGAGGCAACATGTTTCCATCGGCACTAAGGAAAATCATCATAACTATCGACAGGATGAGCGATGTTGTTGCAAAATTTGCTAAATACCTGATCCTTGGTTTGATTTTTGTTCTCATTTACGAAGTGGTTGCACGATACGTTTTCAATAAACCGACAATCTGGGCTCTTGAAACGTCACAGATGATTTTTGGTGCAATTGGCGCACTTTGCTGGGGCTATACACTAAAAATCGGCGGCCACGTTCGGGTCGATGTTTTTTATACGATGTTTTCGGAGAAGTGGAAAGCAATCGTTGATGTTGTCATGACACTGATTTTCCTTTTCCCAATCCAGTATATTTTGATTCATTCAGGGATAAAGTGGACGCTGTTTGCATTGAAAGTGAATGAAAAAATGGTTGACAGCAGCTGGCTTCCACCTTCCTGGCCATTTCGTTCGGTCCTGGCAATTGGATTCATCCTGTTTTTTATTCAGACGGTCTCAGAATTCACTAAAAACGTCTATTTCATCATAAAAGGAGACAGGCTCATCGAGGCGAGTCCGGAATACGTTAAGGAAGGGCTGGTGTGATATGGACATGATGACCCCAGAGTTTGTAACAATAGGGATGTTCTTAGTCCTGTTTTTTGGTGTGTTGACTGGTTACCCATTGGCTGCTCCTATTGGAGGAGCCGGTGTGATTTTCGGTTTCCTCTTGTTCGGAGATTCCGTCTTCGATATGGTTTATGCAAGAGTCTACGCCCAGTTGACCAACACCGGATTTATGGCTGTACCGCTCTTTGTTTTCATGGGCGGCATGCTTGAGCGCTCAGGAATTGCCAAGAGAATGTACGAAAGTCTGTATGTCTGTTTCGGCAATTTCCGAGGTGGGCTTGCAATTGTTTCCATTTTGATCGGCACCATCATGGCTGCCTGTATCGGAGTAATCGCCGCTTCAATTTCAATGCTTACCCTGGTAGCCTTACCGGTTATGATACAGCGCGGATACGACAAGGGGCTCGCCACCGGAAGCATATGCGCAGGGGGTACGCTGGGTATCCTGATTCCACCGAGTATCATGCTTATAGTCTACGGCCCTGCCGCCTGGATCTCGGTTGGAAAGCTGTTTATGGCGGCATTCGGGCCAGGGCTGATGCTGTCTGTTTTGTATATGATATATATCGCCGTCAGGTCTTTCCTGCAGCCATCGATGGCACCGTCTGTGAGCTCAGCAGAACAGGGAAACTACACGACCTTTCAAAAAATCAGCATGGTAGTTACCTCACTGGTTCCCACCCTTCTTCTTATACTCTCCGTTCTGGGAGCAATCTACTCCGGAATTGCTGCACCAACCGAGGCAGCAGCTGTCGGTGCGGTCGTTTCCATAATGCTCACGTCTTTGTACGGCCAGTTCCGCTTCAAAGATATCATGGAGGTAGCGCAGAGTACGATCAAGCTGACCTGCATGGTTTTACTTATAGCCGCTTGTTCCACCGCTTTCGTCAGTGTATTTCTCGCCGGTGGCGGAGGTCAAATAGTTGAATCGTTTATCCTTGATTTCCCTGGTGGGAAATGGGCAGTTTTTGCGGCTATCATGGCAGTAACTTTTATCTTGGGAGCGTTCATTGACTGGGTTGGGATTATTTTCGTACTCGTACCAATCCTTTCTCCGATCATCCCCAGGCTCGGGTTTGATCCGTTATGGTTTGCCATGATGATCATTGTTAATCTGCAGATGTCTTTTTTGACACCTCCTTTTGCCTATGCAATGTTCTTCCTCAAGGGCGCAGCTGATCCTGCACTCGGGATTGAAACCAAGGATATCATCCGCGGAATGCTCCCCTTCGTAGGAATCGTTGCAGTTGGTTTAATGTTGCTCATAATCTTTCCACAAATCGTCACGTGGCTGCCAAGTACGATGTAGGAACGTAATTATATGAAACAAATTTCAACTGATCGTGCGCCATCGGCTTTTGGACCATTCTGTCAAGCTATGGTGGCCAATGGTATGGTTTTTACGTCCGGCGCGTTGCCTCTTGATCCTATAACCGGTTTACTGGTTGATGGCGGGATAGTTGAGCAGACTCACCGAACTATGGAAAACCTGCAAGCTGTAGTTGAAGCAGCAGGGGCATCAATGGACACCATCGTACAGGTAGTGATCTACCTTACCGATATGCAGGATTTCGAGAAGATGAATGAAGTGTATGCCACATACTACAACGATCGTTTCCCAGCCAGAGCTACGGTTGGAGTTGCTGCTCTGGCAAAAGGAGCATTTGTAGAGATACAGGCTATAGCAGCAGTTTCTTCGCGTAACTTATAGGCGAGTTCCCAGATTTAATTCCCTACGGTTTTGCAAAGACAAGTTTTCTAGGTTTCTAACTATTATTATTGATGCTATGTTTTATCGCTCAATAGCATGAACGAAACATTGATGGGTCTTTTTTCCGATAAAAAGATCCTTGCTTAGATTGTTTGACACTAACTCAAGAAAAAAAGGACGCTTCTGACATATGGTATTTAAAAGTTTGAATGAAGCAGCTTACTCGATCATCAGAGAGAAAATTCTGCATGGGGAGTATGAACTTGGCAGTCGAATAAGAGAAGATGCTCTTGCTGAAGAGATATCGATAAGTCGTACGCCGGTTAGAGAGGCAATAAACCGGCTCGTTGCAGATGGAATTATAATCAAAAAGTCTCAACGAGGTCTGTATCTTATTGACCCTGACCCCGAGCAGATAAAGGACAATATTGATATCAGAATATCTCTGGAAAAATTGGCGGTTGAAAAATGTATTGAACGTTCGACAGATGCTGATATTAAGGTGATTAGCAATTCATTAATGGAGTTTGAAAAAGCGCTTGAACAAAAAGACTACGATTTATGCAATGAACTTGATTCTAAGTTTCATCTTCTGATTGCACAAATGTCCAGAAACGGTCGCTTAATGGGTTTGCTAAATGATTTATCTGCTTTTTTTAAACTGGTCAGAAAAGAAGAAAAGAAGCATTATCCTCAAGAAAAGAATAAAGGCACATTGAAGGAACATCAACGTATTGCTAAGGCAATTAAAAACAGAAATATTTCAGCAGCACAAGAGGCCGTGGCGCTCAATATACAAACAATGCGCACCAACCTTTTCAATTAAAAGAGCCTGATAACGCCGCATGCACAGAATTACGCAAACCTTTTTAAGTACTTGACAGCGTATGCCTTTCGTAGGATAGTCGTTGCGACCTGATGGCTATTCGAACGGCACTCTATGATCATTACAGACGCTCACGCTCATATTTATCCCCGCTATAACCTGGATACTTTTATCTCCTCCGCCTTTCAAAACTTTTTCCAGGGTGGCTACACTCCGGAAGGATCCGGAAATACGGCCATGCTCTTTTTAACCGAAACAGCGACTACTCGATGTTTTGAGCAGCTCAAAGACGGGGGAATCCCTGTCCACGTTCCTGAGCGGCCAAACAGCTGGTCGGTTGTCAGAACTGGGGAGCAGTTGTCTTTACGGATAACCCATTGCGCTCATCCGGGAAAAGAACTCTTTATCATCTCGGGGCAGCAGCTTGTAACCAAAGAAAAGCTCGAAGTTCTGGCCATCGGCTGTTACTCCATATTCCCTGACGGCGAGCCGCTTACGGATACGGTACGCTCAATTTTCTCCGCCGAGGGACTGGTGATTCTTCCCTGGGGCGTTGGTAAATGGCTTGGCAGGCGGGGACATATTATCGATGCGTTTTGTGCCGCTCAGAGCAATGCCCATCTGTTTTTGGGCGACAATGGCTCGCGTCCCTCCTGCTGGCCGGTATCCCGCCTGGACCGTCCAGTCAAAACAAGGTGCCCAAGATTACTTTCCGGCACCGATCCGCTGCCGCTGCCGGGGGAGGAAAACAGAGCAGGCAGATTCGGCTCGATTATTCATGGCTCCATCGACCCCCAAAAACCAGCAGAAACCCTGAAAAAACTTCTCTTACGACCGGAAACAGTAATTACCGGCTACGGAGCGCTCCAGTCGCCGATCGGTTTTGTAAAACAACAAGTTGCCTTGCGCATGGCTCGATAATCAGGTATCAAACAGCAATTACCGTAAACTTTCTCACGTTCTCCCCGACCAGTGGATCACGATCACTATGGCAGATATTTTTTCACAGCTGCAGAAACCATTTGATATTGCTATCATCGGCGCCGGTATTCACGGCGCCGTCCTGGCCTGCGAAGCGGCTCGGGCCGGCTACCGGGTGGCCCTGTTTGAAAAGGCGGATTTCGGTGGATCGACATCTGCAAACAGTCTTAAAATTATTCACGGCGGAATTCGCTATCTGCAGCACCTGAACATCAAACGCATGCGGGAATCGATCCTTTCACGCCGGGCAATGATGCAGTTTGCGCCGCATCT
This sequence comes from Desulfocapsaceae bacterium, assembly GCA_963675545.2. Taxonomy (GTDB): domain Bacteria; phylum Desulfobacterota; class Desulfobulbia; order Desulfobulbales; family Desulfocapsaceae; genus MADRE3. The sequence goes on along the minus strand of CAXXRX010000002.1, from coordinate 1,862,079 downwards.
CGTCCAGCCGCTGCCCTGCCTGATGCCCACCTACGGTCATGGAATCAAGGGCCGCGAGATGATGCGCCTGGCCTTTTTTATCTATGACCTCATCGCCTTTGACAGGAACGCGGGACTTCCCCATCGGGCACACCTGCCTGCAGGAGGGGCGTTGTCGGTTCAGCAGTGCCTTGAAGAACTGCCGGGAATCGACAGAGACGGCCTAAACGGCGCGGCTCTCTGGTACGACGCGATGGCCGTTAATACAGAACGGCTGCTGCAGGAGTATCTCAACGAGGCAGCCAGATACGGCGCCTGCATCTGTAACTACAAAGAGGTTGTCGGCCTTGCATGGGCTGGCGACAGAATTACCGGGATTACGGTTCGCGACTGCCTGAAAAATGCTGAATTCGAGGTCCATGCCCGGACCACCGTCAACACCTCAGGCCCCTGGGTTGATTCCCTGACCGGTTCAGCGCCAAAACTCTCCCGGGTTACTTCAGGCCGGTGGGCCAGGGCCATCAATATTGTTGTAAAAAAGAGGTTGTTTGAGCATTACGCTGTCGGACTTGAAGGCCGGGGTGAGTTCATCGACAAAGATGCCTTCATCAAACGCGGCAAGCGCCTGTTCTTTTTTGTTCCCTGGCGCAGGAATTACACGATGATCGGTACCAGCTACAAAGCTGCAGCGGAGAGTGGCCGGCTTGTGGAAAAAAATGATATAGTTGAAATGCTCGATGACGTCAACAAGATACATCCGGGTGCAGGCCTCACGTGGGAAGACATCACCTTCATTCATGCAGGGCTGCTTCCGCAGCAGCCGGAATCAAATACACGGCCGGGACGAGACGACGTACAGCTGGAGAAATCGACGCGGATTATCGATCATTCAAAGACCGACGGCGTGCATGGCATTATTTCAATCAGCGGTGTGAAATATACGACAGCACCGGATATAGCCAGGAAAATGCTGCGCCTCCTGAAACAGCAGGGCTCTGTTCCCCGGCAGGAGGGAAGATACGGCGTTTCGTCGAGAACAGGCCCCCCACGGGACCACACAAAGCTGATCAGTGCCCTTGGTCGGGACTACGAAACTGTCAGGCAGCATCTCAGGTCATTGTATGGGTCTCACTGGAGAAACGTTTTTGACTTTTTCGACACCGACCAGCTTCCGGATGGAACCAGGGGGCTCTGGCTATCTGTTGACCCGCCACTGCTGGAGGCCGAAGTGATTTATTTTATCAGGCGGGAACAGGCGGTAAAACTCTCGGATGTCGTTCTCAGAAGATCCGCCCTGGGTTCAGCACAGTGCCCATCGGCTGAGGTTCTTAACAGTGTTGCAGCCTGCATGTCAAAGCAGCTCGGCTGGACGGAGGATATCTGCAAAAGCGAGATTGAAGCGGTATACAACGCATACCTTCCCCTGGAACCAGAAATTCAGTAATAACCCATGTACCTTGAAACAGCAGATATCGATTCATCAACAGAGGATTACGCGACCCGCTTCAGCGGGCCTGTCGGAAAATACCTGTTAGCTGTCCAGACCGATATTGCCATGAGCTGCATCACCTCCGGCCCCGGTGCTTCAATCCTGGATGTGGGAGGGGGGCATGCGCAGCTTGCGGTTCCACTGGTCAACGGTGGATTTCGAGTAACCGTCACCGGCAGTGACGAGTCCTGCCGGAACCTTCTCGACCGGCGACTGGATCCGGGCAGTTTCAGCTTTGATGTCTGCGACATGCTGGCCCTGCCGTATGACAATGACGCCTTTGAATACGTCCTCGCCTTCCGCCTGCTGCCCCATGTTGACCGCTGGCAGCTGCTGCTGGCAGAGATGTGCAGGGTGGCGCGCACGGCGGTGATATTCGATTATCCCGATATCAGGAGTTCAAACATTTTCTACAACATGCTCTTCTCTGTTAAAAAGAACTACGAAAAGAATACCAGGACGTTTACGCTGTTCAGACGAGCGGAGATAGCAAAAGAGCTGCAGGCCAACAATTGTCTGCCGCCACGTTTCAGCCCGCAATTTTTTCTGCCAATGGTTGTTCACCGCTCGTTGAAAAGCGTGCCTGTCAGTAAATCTCTGGAGACGGCCTGCAGGGCCCTGATGCTGACACGGTTTTTGGGCTCGCCGATTATTGTCAAGAGCCGGAAAAAACAAAACAGCTCCTCATGATCTCCATTTCAGGCCGATAGACCAATGACCCGGCAGCCGCACAAAACGCTTAGAATTCTGCTCCTGGCTCCCCAGCCCTTCTACCAGGACAGGGGAACGCCGATTGCAGTGCGGCTGCTGGCCGGTGAACTTGGCCGTCTCGGGCACCAGGTTGACCTGCTCGTCTTCCATGAAGGCGAGGATATTACGATCCCGGGAGTCACTATCTTCCGCACCGGCGGCTCACCATATCTCAACAACATACCCCCCGGTTTTTCCCTGAAAAAGATCCTCTGTGACCTGAAAATGTATCATCTCGCCGATACGCTGCTGCAGGCATATCGCTATGATGTGATACACGCGGTGGAGGAGTCTGTTTTCATCGCCCTGCGCCTGTCGAAAAAATACCGGATTCCATACATATATGATATGGACTCCTCACTCCCGCAACAGCTTGTGGACAAGGCTCCGTTTCTGAAATTGTTCAGCGCCCCCCTGGGCTGGTTTGAAAAACAGGCCGCTCAGCACAGCTGCGGTATTGTTGCGGTCTGCCGGGACCTTGTTGAGCTGGCCGCCGGTTACGCGCCGCAGACGCCGATTGTCTGCCTGGAAGATATCGACCTGCAGGAAGAAAAAGCCGGTACGGAAGACCTGAAGTCGGCATACAACCTGGATTCGCCGCTGCTGCTCTACGTGGGCAACCTTGAGCGTTACCAGGGGATTGACCTGCTGCTCGAAAGCTTTGCTGTTATCAAGGAAAAGCAGCCGCCTCCGCAGCTGGCGATTATCGGCGGTTCAGAACATCACCTCAGCCATTACCGTAGAATTGTCAGGGACATGGACCTCGATGATCGTATCGTTTTTTGCGGAACACGTGATTTCTCCCTGCTCGCTCACTATCTCAACCAGGCTGACATTCTCGTTTCACCGCGGACCAGGGGCAATAATACACCGATGAAAATCTATTCATACCTCGGGTCGGCTAAACCAATCCTCGCCACCAAACTGCCGACTCACACCCAGGTGCTCGACGAAACCGTTGCCTGCCTCTGTGAACCGGATCCCGGCAACTTTGCAGAAGGCATATTATTGCTTGCAGGCAACCCTGAGCTCCGCAAGAAACTGGGGGAGAGCGGGAAAAGACTGGCCAGGGAGAAATACTCTCTTGACGCCTACCGAAAAAAACTAGCGGACTTCTACCAACAGTTGTTCGATTAATATGGGCCGGCCCCACCGGCAGCCGGCAGGATATTGTCTGTATCCCGGTCTTCTCCGGCACTGGTGACATAAACGGCGGCACGCCCGTAAACTGGACACTTCGTCTCGCATATACCGCAGCCGATACAGAGGCTGTCTATCACATACGGCTGTTTTACGCGCACCTTTCGCCCCTGGTCATCGTAAACCTCGGCCATCCTGAACTTTATCGCCTTGTCAGGGGTCGGGCAATGTTCCTCACAGACAATACAGGGGATGCCCTTGGCATAGGGCAGGCAGATCGTCTGGTCGAACCAGGCATGGCCGATTTTAGCCCTGTGTTTTTCTTCCAGACTCAGCTCCTGGATCGCGCCGGTGGGGCACACCTGGCCGCAGAGCGTACAATTGAACTCGCAGTAGCCGCTGCGTGCCACGAGCCGGGGAGAAAAAATCCCTTCAATCCCGGATTGCAGAAATGCCGGCTGCAGTGCATTGCCGATGCAGACCTGAATGCATTCCGCACAGCGGACACAGCGGTTTAAAAATTCACCCTCCTCTCGCGCCCCCGGCGGCCTGATCAGTGCTGAGCGCTGCTGTTGATCATTGTTGCGGATGCTGAGAATCGGCGGAATCATTGCTCCTGCAGCAAGCGTGGTAATAAACTGTCTTCGCGACAAAGAGATTTCATTGTTCCCGCTTTTAAGGGGGCCTGGAGAAAACCCGATAACCTGACGGGGGCACTCTACCAGGCAATCCATACACACAATACAACTGCCCATAGAGACGTTGCGCTCCTCGTCAATGGCTCCCATGCGGCAAATCCGCCGGCAGTGGATGCACTTCCCGCAGGCAGTGTCTCCACCGCCCACCTTCAGGACACCGCGCCGGGAAACCAGGCCGATAAGCGCTCCAAGCGGACAGATATTTCTGCAGAAAAACCTTCGCTGGACAAACTCCGCTGCAAACAGCGCCGCAAACATCAGCAAACTCAGCAGTGCCAGGTCGTAATATTTCTGTTCAAAGGGCAGGATTGTCTGCTTCATGAAGGAGTAGACAGGCTCCGTCACCACGTTTACCGCAGGGGGTGCTGACTCATAGGTAAATGTAAAAAATGATACGGCCAGGCTGTTGAGTGCCGGATAAATCGCCTGGGTGAGTGCCCGGACAAGAATTGAAAACGGATCAAGATAACCGGCCAGCGGAACATTCAGAACTGACGATACGATGATAAAAAGAAGAACCACAATGGCAAGCCGGGGAAACATGGTCGGCCCGGTTTCTTTCTTGCCGGATCCCGTCAAACGCTGGGCACCGTCAAGCATCGTACCTACCGGGCAGAACCAGCCGCAGAAGCTCCTGCCGAGAACCGCGGCAAGCAGCAGAACAATCAGTGCCGGAGCCATCAGGGCGATAAACACCTTGGCCGCAAGTATCGTGGAGAGCGCCAGAAGCGGATCAATCCGGAACAGAATATTGACCGCATATTCAATGCGATCAGAACCTGTATAGTCCGTCTTTATAAACAGGAAGAAGAACAATCCCAGAAAGAAGAGCTGAGAGCACCTCCTGGCAATCCTCAGGGCACGGTATTTTCTGATTGACTCGGTCCGTGATGCAGTGGTCAAAAAGTGTGCTCCCTGACAGTTATTTTCTCAAGTCTCATTTCACCAAGCCCCATCCTGTAGGCGGCAACGGTTGAAGAAATATCTTCAGGGCGAAGACCGAACAGCGTGGTCGCAAAGGCGTCTGCCGCCACCGGGTCGGCCGAGGCGATGATAGTATCAGCCTTTTTGACATCCTCAAGACGTCCGCCCTGGGGACCATTTCTCATCAACAGGCGCGTTGCATCGACAACCGTCAGCTGAGGTTTGACCACCGTTGCCAGATCGGCAAGTTTCTGGCCGATGTCATGGTGCAGCCGTCCCCTGTTGCCGCCGATCACGCCCATACTGTTCTTCAGCCCCAGGGTGAGCCTGCTCAGGCCATGGTGCTTTGCCACCGGTACGTTGATATAACAGTCGGCACGCAGCGCATCCTTGTAGATATCCCAGCGGCTCAGGGATATCCCCTGTTCGATATCGACCTCGATGAACTTACGCTGATCAATATGCTCAAGCCTGACGCTGCGCCCCATTTTTCCAAGTGTTTCCTCCATACCGCTGTTGCGGTAGCACCTGCGCATTTCATTGCAGGTATAATCGAACACCAGTACCCGTGAAGCCCCGGCCTCAAGTACCATTTCAGCCAGTGCCTTTACCACCTGCGGATGCGTATTGGCACCCTGCTCAACCGAGCGATCCCAGCCGATATTGGGTTTGATGACAACATTGTTGCCGGGACGGACAAAGTGTTTCATGCCGCCAAGCAAAGCGACCGCCTGCCTGGTAATCTGTTCGTAATTACTTCCTTTTACAAGGGCAAGCGGCAAAGAAGGGGGTGATGAGGCAAAGGCCGAGTGCAGTGAAAACCGGGGTACGCCAAGCGTCATCCCGAGAGAAAACAGGCTGACCTGTTGAAGAAATGCTCTTCTGTTCAGGATTGTATATTTCATGATGAAGATACCTCCGAAAGCGCTGCCTTTGTCCAGGGACGATTCACATGATATCGGCGGCTGCAGCCTACCTGGTATAGGTTGAAGACGTCGTGTCGCCTCCCTCACCGGTCCAGTTGGTATGAAAAAACGTACCCCGTTCCCTGTCCAGCCGCTCATAGGTGTGAGCGCCAAAATAATCTCTCTGGGCCTGAAGCAGATTTGCGGGAAGCCGGGCGCTGCGGTAGCCGTCATAGTAGCCCAGCGCACTGGCATGACATGGTACCGGAATACCATGCCTGACAGCGGCAGCCAGTGTGTTGCGCAGGCTCTGCTGGGTAGTTTCAATAGTCTTCTGGAAATACGGGGCCATGAGCAGATTGGCCAGATCCGGGTTTTCCCTGTACGCTTCCGTTATTTTATCGAGAAACACCGAGCGGATAATACAGCCGCCACGCCAGATTCTGGCAATCTCACCATAATTAAGATTCCAGTTGTTTTTTGCAGAGGCTTCCTGCATCAGGCTGAATCCCTGCGCATAGGAGACGATCTTGGCAAGGTAGAGTGCTTTTTCAAGATCTTTCAACATGCCCTGCCTGGAACCCGAGAAACTGAGGCCCGGCCCCTTGAGCACCGATGATGCTGCAAGCCGCTGATCTTTCTGTGCCGACAGGCAGCGGGCAAACACCGACTCACTGATCAGGGACAGGGGAACTCCCGAATCAAGCGCGGCAATAACCGTCCATTTTCCAGTACCCTTCTGTCCGGCAGTATCAAGAATCTTGTCGATCAGCGGGCTGTCGTCCTCGTCCTTGTAGGCCAGGATATCACGTGTAATCTCGATGAGATAGCTGCTCAAATAGCCCTCATTCCAGCGGGCGAAAACCTGATGCATCTCGTCGGCCGACATCTGTAGGACATCCTTCATCACGTGGTAGGACTCACAGATCAGCTGCATATCGCCATATTCGATACCGTTATGAACCATTTTTACAAAATGACCGGCCCCGCCGTTGCCCATCCAGCTGCAGCAGTAACTGCCGTCGGCAACCTGTGCCGAGATAGGGACGAAAATCGATTCAAGATCTTTCCAGGCGGCAGCAGAGCCTCCAGGCATGATGGACGGACCCTTCAGGGCACCTTCTTCTCCCCCGGAAACACCCGTACCGATAAAGAGGAGTCCTTTTGCCTCAAGAGAGGCGACACGCCGCTCGGTATCATGAAAATTGGAATTTCCGCCATCAATAACAATATCGCCCTGCTCAAGATAGGGGAGCAGCTGTTCAATAAAATCATCAACAGGTGCTCCCGCCTTCAGCATCATCATCACTTTACGGGGCCGCTCAAGTGAGTGTACAAAGTCTTTCACCGCGTGAAAGCCGGCAATCGACCTGTTTTTTGCCCGTCCGGCAAGAAATGTATCCACCTTGGAGCTGGTCCTGTTATAAACAGAGACCGTAAACCCTTTGCTTTCCATGTTCAGAACCAGGTTCTCTCCCATGACGGCCAACCCGGCAACACCGATATTTGCTACATTCTTCATCTTCAAACCCTGCTGAAATTATGTGCAGATTATACTGCAATCAGTCAATGAGTGCCTTCACAATATGCGCAACCGCCTCTTCGGGAGTACCTGATATATCTACCGTTATACCGGTCACCGGTTCCTCGAGTGTTTGCAGTTGACTCGCCAGCAGATCCTGAGACATGTACTCATGGGAACGGGAGGCAATGCGCTGTTGCAGTAATGGTTCTGAGCCTTTCAGAAAAACGGAAAAAACCTTCCTCTGGTCTATGCCGAGAAGATCCCGGTATCTCTTCTTCAACGCCGAACAGGCAAGAATCATACTTTTACCCTCCGCCAGGTGTTGTTCAATCAGCTGATGGAGTATCTCAAGCCACGGCTGCCTGTCGGCATCATCAAGTGCGATCCCCTGGCCCATTTTTTTCTTGTTGGCCTCCGGGTGAAAATCATCCCCATCATAAAACGGCCAGTCAAGCTGCTCCGCCAGCATCCACCCGATCGTGGTCTTACCGCAGCCCATTGGTCCAATCAGTACAATAACCATCAGTCAGCAACTCCTGCTTTTTGTTCTATCCCAGTGCCACATCAAGGGTCATCATGATCGAAAAGCCGATCATAACGCCTATCGTGGCAACATCGGAATGTTTCTCGGCCTGGGATTCGGGAATCAGTTCCTCGGCCACCACATAAATCATAGCACCCGCTGCAAACGACAGGGCATACGGCAGAAGCGGCTGCATATAGATGACCGCGAAAGCTCCAAGAACACCGGCAAGCGGTTCGACCATACCTGAAAACTGGCCATACATGAAACTTTTGCGCCTGGAGAAACCTTCACGCCTGAGCGGCACCGAGACCGCAGCCCCTTCCGGGAAATTCTGGATTCCAATACCGATAGCCAGCGCAATTGCCGCACCAATCGAAGCCGCAGGGTGTCCGGCGGCAGCAGCACCAAAAGCGACCCCAACCGCCAGACCTTCCGGGATGTTGTGCAGCGTGATTGCCAGCACCAGCAGGACTGACCGCTGCCAGCTTGTCTTCACACCCTCAGCTTCAGCTGTCGGAAAACCGCTATGCAGGTGCGGCAGGATTTTATCAACTACCCAGAGAAAAGCCCCGCCGCTTAAGAATCCGACAAGGGCAGGAATCCAGGGGGTTCCGCCGGCTTCTTCAGCCATTGCAATGGCGGGAGCGAGCAGCGACCAGAAGCTGGCGGCTATCATAACGCCTGCGGCACTGCCGAGCATTCCATCCATCACTTTCCTGTTGATGCTCCTGAAAGAAAAAACCACACCCGCGCCAAGTGCCGTCATAAACCAGGTAAAGCAGGTACCAAGCAGCGCCTGCATTACCGGCGACTGTGCCAGAAACCATTCCACCATCGTTTTTACCATCCCGTGTCAGTGAAGAACAAACTGTCTTACTTTAAAAAAAATACAAAAATCATATGATTCAGGCCTGCACCTGATGTTTTTCCACCCACACCCTCCCGACTATCATGTAAAGTAATACCGAACAGAGAATAAGGTACCCGAACATCTGTACATTTTTGGTCTTGAGAACAAAAGCAATGGTCACCGTTATTGCCGAGCAGGTCAGAAAGAACAGCGGTTTTGGTATCTTTTTGAGGATTACCCGGCCAAAATGAGCGAAGCGTATGCGACTGACCATCAACCCCACAGAAAGCAGGGCAAAGAACCACAGGAAATCCGTACGCACGACAAGTGCGGCACCGAGGATGATGAGTGCCCCGGCAGGACTTGGCAGCCCGTTGAATATTCCTTCGGGCAGATCGGTGCGTTTTTTGTCCACCCGTACAAAACGGACCAGACGATAGGCAACACCGGTGAAAAAAATCAATGCAAAAAGCCAGGCAAGCGGACCACCGGACTGGACAATCACATAAGCCGGCGCCAGCCCAAAGCTGACAAAATCCGCGATATCATCAAGATAGGGGCCGTACCTGGTTCCCCCATGCTTTTCTGCCATACGACCGTCGAACAGATCGAATAACTGACCGACGATAATGATTGAAATTGCCCAGGCAAAATAGCGCTGGTGCGTCAGGTACAGGCTGGTGATTCCGCAACCGAAATTAAGTGTTGAGAGAATGTCGGCATAGAGCCTGCTGGGAATAAACTTGAAAACTACCGAGGCCGTTGAGAGAATGATGCAGGCCAGTAAGATTTCGTTGCCGAGGTCAATAACATCAGGGTTTTTATCCAGCAGGGCGCAGAAGATAACCAGCGCAAAGCAGATGATCGCCTTGATTTTGCCGAAGTTGTTTGCAGCGCCGGAGGTCTTGATGAGATTGAGGATGTGCCGGGCAAAAAACTGGCCGAACAATTCAACCGCCACAAGTACCCATGCAAGTTTGACCGAGAGTATGCCGGCATAGGCAAAACCGATGAGCGGCGGAAGATACGTCAGCTTATCGCACATCGGGTCCAGCCACTCACCCCACTTCGTACCGAGATTACACTGTCTCGCGACAACCCCGTCAACGCCATCGAGTATCGCGGCAAAGGTAAAGATGAATATTGCAACCGGCTGATAATCAGAAGCAAAATAAAGGAAAAACCCGCCAACGGCCATTGCCGCCCGCCAGTAGCAGATTGCATTGGGATGAAGCAACCACAAATGTGACTGGATATAATCCTGCATGGACTTCTTCTTCACCATCCGTGAGAACCAGTAATAAAAAATGGTTCCAACGGCTGCCGAGAAACATATTACCAGAAACCTTTGCATCTTTTCTCTCTGTTGAGGGGCTGATCAGGTGATAGATAATCTCTTTTTCACAGCTTTGCTTACCATTTTAACGCAGAAAAATCTATTCCCGGTATGGAAAATGTATATTTGATAAGTGGTGTCGGAGGACACTCAACCCCATTGTAAATGTGGAATTTGATGCATAAGTTTCCTTGTGAGGTGATGGGAAATTTCATCCCGGCAGTGATGGCGCTGCAATCCTGTTCACTTCATTCATCCGGGAAACACTGCCCGCAACCACCGGATAATAGCCAATGGTCTTTAATTTCCTGCTCTACCTGCTCTACGGTCTGGCCTTCTTCACTCTGGGCGTGGCAATTCTTTCCAGGGATACCCGCCTGAGCGAACTGGGTATCGCCAGAATACTCTGGCTGCTTGCCGTTTTCGGGATTATCCATGGCTTTCACGAGTGGCTGGAACTTCTCGAACAACTGAACCCAGAGATAAAAACCGTACCTTTTTCACAGTTCCGTCTGGTCGTGGTCAGCGCCTCATTTTTATTTTTGATCTACTTTGGCCTCTTTCTCAACATAATCACGTTCAACGGCGATCAGGCCCTGCAAACCACACCCGGTGTTATTAAACTGCTCGCGGGTGCAGCGGCACTGCTACTGATTATCGGAGCCATCTATTTCGACTTCGATAGCGGCAAGGATAACAACGTACGCCGGTTCGTTGCCTTTCCGGGCGGTTTATTATCGGGAGTCGGGCTCATCGCCTATTCTCGAACAGTGCGCTCTTTTTCTAAAAAAGTTGCCGGCAACTTCATCGCGGCAGGAATCTGCATGATCCTCTATGCGCTGTTCACCGGGATTATCCCCTCCCACGTGATTATACCGGTGATTAATCAGAAAATCATACTTCTCCGGGGAGGAAGCGCTTTTCTCATCGTGTTCTTCACCATCAGGGCACTTTCTGTTTTCAGTCTCGAACAGCGTAAACTGGTCAATGAAAAACTGCAGCGTTTTGCTCAATCCGAAAAGTTAACATCCATGGGCGTACTTGCGGCCGGCATCGCCCACGAGATTAATAATCCCCTCACCAACGTCTCCCTCAACCTCGAAATGCTCAGGGACCTGGTTGAGGAAGATGAAAAAATCAACAGGAAGCTTGATTCGATCGAGCGCAACATGAAGAGAGCCTCGTCGATTGCCCAGGAACTATTGCACTTTAGCCGCGAGAAGGAGACCGAACTCGCTCCGACAGAGCTCAACCGTGTACTGATGAGTTCGAGAAATCTCCTGAAGAGCCAGTTCAACAGTCCTGTAATTCGGTTGCTGCTTAACGGTGAGCCGAAAGTAATGGGTATTGCCTGGAAACTTGAAGAAGTGTTTATCAACCTGCTGATGAACAGTATTGATGCCTGTGAGCAAAATGATATTATTGAGGTAGAGAGCTTTATTGACGGCACCACTGTTCAGGTGCTGATACGCGACACCGGTCATGGCATACACGAAGACTTGATTCCAAAGGTTTTCGATCCGTTTTTCACCACCAAGGAGATCGGTGTGGGAACGGGCCTCGGCTTGTCAATCTGCTACAATATCATCAAGCAGCACGGAGGGGAAATCACCCTGGTGAGTAGCCAGGCGTGCGGTACCGTCATCACAATTACACTTCCGGTGATAACAGATGAATAAAACAACCATCTTTGTCATAGAGGATGATCACGATCTCCGGGAAAACATAATTGAAATCCTGGAAGCAAATGGGTTTTCAACTATTGGCTGTGAAACCGCAGAGACAGCGCTGCAGCTGCTCAAGGAACAACCTCCGGACCTTGTCATTCTGGATAACATGATGCCCGGCATGGGCGGAATGGCTTTCATTCCCCTGTTGAAAAAGAGCTGCTCCACGGTGAAAATCGTGATGATCACCGCTTTCTCGACTGTCGACAATGCGGTAGCCGCGATGAAGCTCGGAGTAAACGATTACCTCACAAAACCATTCAGGCGCGACGAGCTACTTGTCACGGTCAGGCGCAACCTGGAAGTATTGAAATTTGAACAGCAGATGGATGACCCCGGTATGGATGATGCGCTTGCCTGCCTGTCAAACCAGATCAGGCGAAACATCCTGAGCACCCTGTCCAGTAAAGGAAAAATGCGTTTCATGGATCTCACTCGACATCTTGAAATCAGTGATCATACCAAAGTCAATTTTCACCTGAAAAACCTCAAAAGCCATCGTCTTGTCACCCAGGATCGGGAAAAAGCATACTGCCTGACCCCTCAGGGTGAGAAAATGGTTGATTGCCTCTCGCTTCTCTCCCAGCACATATCCGATTAAATTCAATTATTTATCTCACTCATGTGAAGTACAGTTCACACCGGAGCCCTGTTCGGTGAAACATCTTTATCTGGATGCACACCGGCAACCTTCATAAAGTGTATGCATACAAATAGCTCGTACGATAACCCCTCAACCCCATACAGGAGGAGCACATGAAAAAAACAGGAATTCTGACGATTGCAGCTGTGTTCACGCTCAGCGTGCCTGCCTACGGAGCTGATTATACGCTGGTGAGCAGCAAAGCCGGTTCAGCAATTGTACTGGACGGTATGGCCGATAAAGCCTGGGAGGCGGCACAACCAGTTACCGTGATGCTCGAAGAGTTGCCTTACGAGCCGGACAATGGCTACGAAGGGATTCGTGAAACCGAAGTTTCCGTGAAATCATTGTATGACAGCGAGAATATCTATTTCCTGATTACCTACAAGGACCCAACCAAGAGTCTGGAACGTTTCCCCTGGATCAAACAGCCAGACGGGTCCTGGAAAAAAAGCGCCAACAAGGACAGCACCGGTCACGACAACACCTATTATGAAGACAAGTTTGCGATGTTCTGGAACATCAGCACCGAAGGGTTTGCCGAGGAAGGCTGCATGATCGCCTGTCACCTTAATGAGCCCGGAGACTCGTCGGCGGGCCGCAAGTACACGGCATCACCCGATGAAACCATTGACATGTGGCATGCTAAATATGTTCGCTCGCTGCCGATGGGAATGTTTGATGACCAGTATGTTGACAACAACACCGACCCCAAGCAGAACAGCGGCTGGGGACGCAAGGGAGATACCGGCAAAGGTGGTTACACCAACAATGACAACAAAGACAAATCCGCTCCGGCCTTCATGAACCTGAACCCCAGTGGTGATGAGAAGTACTATGTCATCCCCAGCAAAAAAGTACCGTTTGTGGATGTCTTCAAACCAGGCGATGTTGTCCCCGGCATCGATATTCAACCGATGATGGGCGGTCGTGCCGACATTCTCTCCCGGAATCACCACGAGAACGGCATGTGGACTCTGGAAGTCATGCGTTCCCTGAAAACGGAAGGGGAAAACACCGAGACCCAGGATGTCCAGTTTACCGACATGAGCAAAACATATCCTTTTGGCCTGGCGGTTTTCGACAATTCACAGATCAATCACCTGTACCACCTTGAAACGCTTGAATTGAAATTTCAATAGGTCTGTCATACGCAGGTTCCGGGGTGAAACCCGGGACCTGCCTGAAGACTTCACAGACAGCAGATAAAAAATCCATCACCCGTCATTGAGACTCCTCCAAACAAAACAGAAATCACGTTCATGAAGAACACACTGCGGCCTTGACTATGGTTACCACAATGTAGTATACATACATCATGGTCAAACAATTCCTGATCCACATAAAACGGACAGTGTCTGCTGCCGTTATTTTGCTGCTGATCCTCGGTGTTGGCGGACTGGACTCGCTTAACGCCTTTTCGGCCGCCTGTGATCCCGGCTGCCGGATGCATCAGGGAAACATGTTGGAATTGTCCTGCTGTACTGTCATCGAGGCTCATTCTTCCCAGACAGTTTTTCTCAGCTCGCCGGAAAATCATCACACATCACCTCCCTGCTGTGAAAAAGCAACCTGTATCGACCCGACCTCCGCAATCCCCGAAGGAGCAGTGCCCGCATCGGGTTCTCCAGAAATCACGGGAACAACCTCCCACATTGCATTCGCACCGTCATCTGCTTACTCACATTCACTTCAAAAAACGTTTCCGGTCACCAATTATACCAAAAACACACCACCAATCTACCTGCTCACCTGCGCCTTCCTGATTTGATCCCCAATCCGGCTTTCTTTTCCCGTTGTAACTAGAAAAACAGCAATCTCACAATAACCAAGGAGTTCGCTATGAGAGGTATTGTCACGGTCGTAACAATGCTGCTGGCAGTGGGTTTTTCTCTTGCCCAGCCCACAACAGAAAGCAGTGCAGCCTTCAGTCTGTTCAGTTCGCATAAAAAAATTAAAGATACAGGCGGCAACATTGTGATTCCGCTTGCCGACGTCAGTGATGGAAACGCTCATTACTATCAGTACAAAACAAGCAGCAATACCGTTAAGTTCTTTATCATAAAGAGCCGGGACGGTGTTGTTCGAGCGGCTTTTGATGCCTGCGATGTCTGCTTTTCCTCACGAAAAGGATACAGCCAGGATGGGGAAGTCATGATCTGCAACAATTGCGGCCAACGGTTTCATTCCAGCAGGATCAATGTGGTAAAAGGTGGCTGCAATCCCGCTCCGCTGGAACGGAACGTGATCGGCAACAATCTCGTTATCACGGTTGCAGACGTACTCCCGGGCAGCCGTTTTTTTTAGGTGCAAACAATGAATCTGTTTACTATTCCACTCAAGAATATGCGGAGAAAACCGACCAAAACAGGGTTGCTGCTTCTCGTTTTCTCTGTTGGTGTGATGTCGGTGGTTGCGCTTTATCAGGTTTCCCTCGTTGTCGGCCTGAGCCTGGAACAAAAACTTACCGCCTTTGGTGCAAACATCGTAGTAAAACCATCAACCGAGAAGCTCAGCGTGAGTTACGGCGGCTTTCACATGGGCGACATGCTGCTTGATGCCAAGGATCTTCAGGAGGCTGAAACAACCGCTGCCATCAGGTCAATTGCACTCAGTGACCGGATCAGCATTGTTGCCCCGAAACTTGTCACCATGGTGAAAACAAACGAGGCAGCAGTTGCTCTTGTCGGAGTGAGATGGGAAGAAGAACTTGCACTAAAAAGTTACTGGGCTGCTGCCGACGGAACGTTTCCCCAGCGCTCTGGTGAGATTCTGCTGGGAAGCCTGGCTGCCCGGAAACTTGGAATCGCTGCCGGAGACACGCTTGATCTTTTCGCACGAGAGTACAAGGTTTCAGGTACACTGCTGGAAACCGGCAGTGATGATGACTCGGTAATCCTGATGGGCCTTGGAGAACTTCAGGAGATGCTCGGCCAGCCGGGGGCAATCAGTTTTGTCGAGGTTGCCGCGCTGTGTGCCGGATGTCCCATCGAAGACATTGTCGCCCAGGTCCGGAACAATCTGCCGAAAACCTCGGTAATCGCCCTGCAGAATGTTGTCAATCAGAGAATGTCCTCGATCAGGTTCGTGCAGAAACTGGCCGTGATGATCAGTCTTGTGATTATGGTAACAGCTTCGGCCATGGTCGGTCTGTCAATGCTCTCTTCGGTAAATGAGCGTACCAAGGATATCGGCATCCTCCGCTCTCTTGGCTATGGCAAATCCAGGGTCTTCATGATCTTCTGTCTGGAAGCTGCTTTTATCGGCTCCCTGGCCGGCGGTATCGGTTATCTGGCCGGCTATGGTGCCAGCCTGAAAACCCTTGATCTGCTGACCATGACCGATGGAGTTGTGCCGATCTTTTCAATCGTCCACCTGGCAATCTGTGCAGCAGTCTTTCCGCTGATAACAATTCTGTCAACGCTGTATCCCGCCTGGAGAGGAGCCTCTGTCGAACCCTCCCGGGCACTTGTTTCCCTTTAGGTGCAACATGCTCGTCGCTCACAACATAAAGAAAACATTTTCATCTGATAACAAGGACATCCCTGTCCTCAACGGTATTTCTCTGAACCTTAAGGACGGTGACTTCACGTCCATTGTCGGCAGGTCAGGCTCAGGCAAGACAACACTGCTCAATGTCCTTTCAACCCTTGTCAGACCGGACAGGGGTGAACTCACCTATCACGGCCGGAACCTCACAACTGCCCCTGAAAGCCAGCTGGATCAGCTTCGCAGGTCCGATTTTGCAGTGATCTTCCAGTTTCACCATCTCCTGCCCTACCTCACTGTTCTGGAAAACACGCTGCTGCCCTTTATGAGCAATCTCAAACCGGTGGGCAGGAAGATGGAGAAGAAAGCCCTGGAATGTCTTGACCGGGTCGGTATCGCCGACAAGGCCAGACGGTTGCCGGGGAATCTTTCCGGCGGCGAGCAGCAGAGGGTTGCAATCGCGCGGGCACTGGTGAAATCAGCAAAAATTCTCTTTGCGGATGAGCCGACGGGCAGCCTCGACAAGGCCACCGGTGAAACAATCATGGAACTGCTCGTCGGACTCAACGGGGAAGGACTCTCGATCATTATGGTAACCCATGAAACTGAATATGCCGCACTCGCCGGCCGGACAATTGAAATCGAGGACGGCAGCCTTGTTCAGTAGGAGGTCCGGAAATAATCATACCTGCCCACCCCCCGACTGCTGCCGTCTCAATACAACTGGCAAACCGCTGTTAAAAACGTGAGTGCGGCTCTTTAAGAAAGGCACGCTCATCACTGGTTGATTCCCTGCCGAGGATTTCATTTCTATGGGGATAGCGGCCGAATCTCTCGATGATTGTTTTGTGCCTGATTTCCCACTCCAGGCTCGACTGGACTCCATGCTGACGGTATAAGCGCTCTGCAACATCGTGAATTATAAGTGACTCACTGTGCATGAACGGGAGATAAACAAACCCTCGCTGCAGCACTGGAAGCTGTTTGTCAATCCCGAGTGAGACGGCTTCCTGGGCAAGCACCAGGGCCATCTGATCATTGGCAAATGCCAACGGTGTTCCCCTGAACATATTTCTGGAAAACTGATCGAGCACAATTATCTCGGCCAGTCTTCCTCCGGCAGACTCCCGCCATGCAAACAGCTCACAACGGACTGCGCGGGAGTGGATATCGGCAAAGCGCTCCGTGATCAGTAGGTCAAATTCATCGTCTTTTTTCCACCATTGTGCGTGCTCAATTTCTTCAAACCAGAAATTCAGGACATCCTTATACATATTCGAAGCTCCCTGTTCAGCAGAACACATGGTCTGTCATTCAGCTGAAGCTCAAAAGTTCCCATTTCTCTTCAGCCGGCGGCTGAAGAGCATGACACCCGGTACCGGCGCAGAGTGCGACCGGATCACTGCAAAAGATAACGCAGGTTGGCCCTGTAATCCATCCCTTCTGTCTCAAGACACGAAGGACCAGACTGAACAGGTACCCAGGACGCCTTTTTTACCCGTGTGTTTCTCAAAAATACTACTTCGTAGTAGTTTATCCTTGACAAACGAGCCAAAAACGTCACAAAGTAGTATCGACATTTGTAGTAGTCATTCCGGTTTGAAACATCCTGTCTCGACTCGCAGACTCACTTGTTTGAATGTACTGATCCTGCCGGTGGCAACGGGCCTTCAAACAGGTTTTTTTTGGTCGGATGTTATCACCCACAATAAACTCACGAGAGAAAAACGATGAACGAAGCCTTAATCCTGGAAAAGCTGGACCAGCTCTCGGCCGAAGTACGGTCTTTGAAATCAGATGTCCTGCAGGAGCTGAAAAAAGACCTGGAACCGCTTCTCAAACAGGCTCAACCCGGCATGGCCGGTTTTCTTGCCGATATCGAAGATGACGACGCCAATGAAAAGGCGGTCTATCTCGCCAAAAATGTGCTGACCAGCCTCGACGAACTCAACGAAATGGTGGACACACTCAAGGCTGGCGTAGAACTGAAAAATGACCTTATTCCCATAGCACAGCAGGCATACCCCTCGACCGTAAACTTTTTGCACGAACTCGAGGGCGAATTCCACATCGACGAACTGACCATACTGCTGAGAAAAGTCCTGACAAATCTGGAAAATCTCGGAGAAGCGGTGGACATGCTCAAAGCGGGTGTCGAACTCCGGGACGATCTGGTCCCGATCGTTCAGCTTATCTACCCGCGATTGCTGCGCTTCATGAACTCTCTGCACGAAGGAGAGTTTCAGGCTGAGAAAATCGGCGACCTGCTCCACACGGTCCTTATCAATATCCATACACTCAGCGATCTGCTCAACATGGCCCAGCCAATGACGGAACTGGTCAAGGAGTTTACCACCGTCATGCAGGGCTCCGACGTGATGAACAGCGTCAACGTCTGGCTCGACAGCCTGCAGCAGAGCAGCGGTATCGTGAAACTGGCCGGCACCGCCTGGGCCCAGGTCAAAAAGCTCGACTACAACGACAAACAGGTTGAAGAACTATGTCAGGCAATTTCGAGCTTCGACATGTCCAGGATTGAACCGGTCGGACCAGTCGCAATGCTTAAACAGATTAGAGATCCCAAGGTCCAGACAGCGCTTGGCTTTCTTTTTGCGATACTCATGACGATGGGTACCGTTCTTCAGACATATCAGGATGACAACGACCAGCAGGAACGCACATCTATGTAAAAAGAGACAGAATCGACAACACGAACACGCCGTTCGAAACCATACCGTAAAGGAGGCAATCAAGACCATGAAAAAACTCGTCATACTCGGTGCCGGAAGTGCCGGGACCATGATGGCAAACAAAATGAGGAGGGATCTGGATAATGACTGGTCCATTACCCTGATCGACAAGGATAATGTCCACTATTATCAGCCTGGATACCTCTTCGTCCCTTTTGGCATCAACAAACCGCAGGAAATCAGGAGAAGCCGCAGGGAGTTCATCAAGCCGGGAATAGATTTTGTCATCTCGGAACTCACCAATGTTGACTGGGATAAACAGGAAATCAGTACCGCAACCGAGGGAAAATTTAACTATGATATTCTGATCATGTCGACAGGCTGTGATATCCGTCCGGACGAAATCGAGGGACTCCAGGAAGGCTGGGGCAATGATATTTACGGATATTACCGCTTTAACGACTGCCAGGAACTCGGTAAGGCACTGAAACGTTTCAAGGGCGGCAAGATGGTCGTAAACATTGCCGAAATGCCGATCAAGTGCCCGGTTGCTCCGCTGGAATTCGCCTTTCTGGCAGACTGGCACTTCCACCAGCGGGGAATTCGCGACGACGTCGAGCTCGAGTTTGTCACACCGCTCTCGGGAGCTTTCACGAAGCCGGTGGCCACCAAGGTCCTCACCGACGCCTGTGAGGACAAGAACATCAAGATCACCCCGAACTTCGCGCTGGGCTCGGTCGATCACACCCGCAAGGTGATCCAGGCTTACGACGGTTCAGAAGTTGAATATGACATGCTCGTATCAATCCCGCCCAATTTCGGCGCACAGGTGATGATCGATTCCGGCATCAGCGATCCGATGGGCTATATCCCGGTTGACAAGCACACCCTGCAGCCGGCAGACAGGGAAAACGTCTGGGTGCTCGGAGACGGCACCGATGTGCCGACCTCAAAAGCGGGAGCGGTTGCCCACTTCCAGGGAGATGTCGTGCACGAGAATATCATGGCGTACATAACCGGGGGTGAACAGCATGCCCGCTCCGACGGGCATGCTGTCTGATTCATAGAATCAGGCTTCGGGAAAGCCTATATCATCGACTTCAACTACGACACAGAACCATTGACCGGAAAGTACCCCTTCCCGGCAATCGGTCCTCTGAACCTGCTCAAGGACACCGAGATGAACCACATGGCCAAACTGATGTTCAAGTGGGCCTATTTCAACCTGCTTCTCAAAGGCGCCTGGCTGGGCCCGCCGGATCTCATGATGGAAGGCAAGATCAAGGCCTAGCATTTTCGGACCGACACAATAAAAAAACCGGGGGTATCCCCGGTTTTTTTATTGTTGTTTTTTCCAAAGGCACCATGCCCCAAGGGATTTTCCCCCTCCCGTACTGATTTCACTTTCAAATAAAACTCACAATAGGCTATGGTGGTATGCACGAGGCGTACAGACAGGGTTATCAACCAGCTGTATACTAAAACCTATCTGCATTCTATCAGGGTTCTGCAAACTCGATGAAGTCATTCTGGACCTATTCCGACATTTTCGATCTTGAACATTTTTTTTATCGTGATCATGCGGTCGGCGACTCCACATTACATCACAGAGATCGTTCAATATTCCTTGATCTTGAAAAACAGAATCCCGGTGAACAGGACACCACCTCAAAATTGCTGCACGCCTGGCTGGAAGAGCAACGAAACGTGACAACCGGGCAGAAAGAACATCTCCTTCCCGGTGCCCTTGTTGATGAGATGATCCGCCTGATGATGGTTGTCCTGCCGATCACAGGTGTCCTGGCGGGACTGCTTGGCGGTCTGGCATTTTTTTCCTACTCTGGCACAACACCCGTCAATGTCTTTCATTTCCTCTTTCTCTTTATTTTTTCTCAGCTTATCCTGGCGCTGCTGCTGCTGCTCAGGCTGCTGTTCAATCGGATCGGCCTGCTGAAACAGTCTTTTCCGATAACATTCAGGCTCTACACAACCCTTGCAGCCCGCCTTGCCGACAGAGCCGGGCAGCGGCTCCGCGCCTCTGTCTCCACAGCGAAACGTGACACGTATCAACAGATTCTCAACCTTTCCAGGACAGTACACCGAAAATATGGCCTGCTGCTCTACTGGCCGCTCTTTTCTCTCAGCCAGTGCATACTGGTGGGCGTCAACGCCGGACTGCTTGGAGCGACCCTGTTCCGCGTGATGACAAGCGACCTGGCATTCGGCTGGCAGTCGACACTCCAGTTCAGTTCAACGGCCCTGCATAAAATGGTTCAGATTCTGGCTCTGCCATGGTCGTGGCTGCTTCCGGAAGCTATCTCCTATCCTTCCCTGTCTGCCATAGAAGGCAGCAGGATCATCTTAAAAGACGGTATTTATCATTTGGCGACCGAAAATCTGGTCTCCTGGTGGCCTTTTCTGCTCCTCTGCCTCCTCGTCTATGGGCTGCTGTTTCGTCTGCTGCTGGCAGTTCTGGCCTCCTGGTGCCAGCGCCGAAACCTTGCGAAAATCAAGCTCGACAGCAGTGATGGACTGAGCGTCATCAGGCGAATGCACACCCCACTGGTCTCCACCCAGGCTACCGGAAAAGAAAACAGCAAACCGCTTGAAACCTTTCATTCTAAGAGTACTGCAAAACCAGTCCAGGCAAGCGGGGCAGCGTTTTCCTCGCCTTTTCCACTTGTCCTGCTGATCGCCTGTGATATTTTCCACCAGTCTGATATGAACCCTTTTCTGTCATTTCTTCAGCGGCGCGGTTTCAGCGTCGAGCGCAGTGAGGTCATGATGGAGGATCATGCCGCTGATCTGGCTCTTCTGCAGAACATTGAGCAAAACAAACCGGATAAAACTGTCGGGATGTTCCTGGTGCTTGAATCGTGGATGCCACCGATTGGTGAGGTTCTGGAGTTTATCAGAAGTCTTCGCAAAGCGGTTCATACCGCAACGCCGATCTACATCGGCCTGATCGGCAAACCCTCGCCTGCTCACAGCTTTACCAGCCCGACCTCCCAGGATTGCACCATCTGGAAACGAAAACTTGATACATTGTCTGATCCATATCTGAAAATGTTCCCCTATTCCGAAGATGACAGCCCCTGAAATCGCCATAATAGGACACCCCAACGAAGGGAAATCGTCTGTCCTGTCAACCCTGGCCGAAGACGATTCCGTGCGAATCAGCCCTGTTCCCGGCGAAACAACAGCATGCAGGACCTATCCCGTTGTCATTGATGGCAGGGAGGTGTTGAAATTCACCGATACCCCCGGATTCCAATTTCCGCAGCAGGTACTTGAGGCGCTCAAGACATTCACCGGAAACAGCGAGTCGCGCCTGGGCAGACTCAGGCGGTTTACCGAATCATCCCCAGAACTAGCCGACGATCACGAACTTCTGAGCCCGGTTATCCGGGGAGCTGGAATCATCTATGTAGTTGACGGCTCCCGACCGGTTCGCTCAGTCGACCGGGCGGAGATGGAAATCCTGCGCCTGATCGGCAGACCCCGGATGGCTGTGATCAACTGCAAGGACGATAATCTCGGATATCTTGATGACTGGAAGGACGAGTTCAGAAAACGGTTCAACTCCTACAGGCAGTTTAATGCCCATCGGGCGACCTATATCGAGCGTATTGAGCTGCTCGAATCCCTGAAGGCAATTGACCAGGACTGGCACGGACTCCTCAACGAAATCATTGAATCATTCAAAGCTGACTGGGCATCCCGAACCAGGACCTGTACAGAGATTATCAGCCGTCTGCTCAAACAATCCCTGTCCCTGCAGCTCACGAAGACTTTGTCCGCACAGGAAAATTCTGCACAAAAAGAGCAGCTTCTCCTCAAGGAGTACAACAGGCGCGTGACGGACATGGAACGCCATGCCCACCAGCAGATTCGCACGTTGTTCAAACACAATATATTTGATTACAAGCTCCCGGTACACTCCGTTCTTCGTGCAGATCTTTTCAGCGAAACGTCCTGGCAACTGCTCGGGCTTACTCGCAAACAGTTTCTGGTCCTTGGAGGTCTCAGTGGAGCAGCAGTCGGTGCCGGCATCGATGTCGCCGCTCTGGGGCATGGCCTTGGCCTTTTCACCGCCCTTGGCTCACTTGCCGGAACGGTCGGCGCAATCGCCGGCAGAAACCAGTTCTCCAGTAATGCTTCTTTCATGGGCGTCAAAATAGCCGGTCCCCGGATTCTGGTGGGGCCGGCAGAGAACATTTCCCTGCTCTTCGTCCTGCTCAACAGGGCACTGCTCTATTATCAGCAGTCGATAAACTGGGCCCATGGCCGCCGCGACTATCCCGAATCCCTCACTGCAGGAGGAAAAAGCGATTTCGCCGGTTTTACGAACGAGTGGTCTGCAGCAAACCTGAACCTCTGCCGGAAATTCTTCAAAGCATTACAACAGGGCGATGGTAACTGCCATGAAGAGGAGCAGGCATTGCGGGAAATGCTGTTTTCAGCATTGATGAACATTTCAAATGATCCGGGTCGCGGCTGAGCCACCGCCATCAAATTCACTGATTCCATCAGTAAGCAATGATTTCACTGCGTCCATTTCAGCAGCAGAAAAAAATGCTGAAAAACTGTCCGGCAGCGGCGCGGTAATGATCGTCTTTTCATGCGACACCGGATGCTCAAACCGACAGCAGAAGGCATGGAGTCCGATACCGTGCGGCAGCGGATACGACTGTTTTGAACCATATTTCCGATCCCCTGAAACCGGCAGGTCACGGTGCGCCAGCTGGGCGCGAATCTGATGCTTGCGTCCCGTTACCAGCACAATCAGATGAACACTGCTGTACTCGTTGCTATACACCGTTTTCAAACGCATAACTCCGTGCTGCGATGATCTACCCGGATCCCCGACAACGACTGTCCTGTCCCTGACCCGACTGAGGTTATCCGTTACCTCAAGCCACCGGTTTTTCATCAATTCAAGCGAATTTTTCGAACAGGTAACCGCCACATACAGTTTTCCCAGCTGACGGTTCCTGATCTGGGAGGACAGTCTCCCGGCAGCCTTTGAGGTCTTGGCAAAAATGATGACACCCGAGACAGGGCGGTCAAGCCGCTGCACCATGCCGAGATAGACGTTACCTGGCTTGCGGTCACGCTGCCTGATATAATTCTTGATGTTGTCAAGAAGACACGGGGCACCACTGATATCTCCCTGCGTCAACAGACCAGCCGGCTTCAGGACAGCTATCAGGTGGTTGTCTTCATAGAGGATATCCGGGACCATCTGCATGCGCTCAGCAAATCTGCTCAAAGCACCCCAGGAACAGATTTATCAGCGAAAGTATCATTCGGGACACTCTCGGGAACTGGTGACATATTCGATAATAAGCTCACCGCTCACCGGGTCTTTTCTGGTCGCTGTCCTGCCACCGCACCGCACCGGCGACTCCTGCCGTATAGCCGGAACAGCCGGAACATAAACCTCGGATTCTTTTTCCGTTTCGATAATGATGGTTTCAGCAGGCGCCTTTTCGTAATAGTAAACCCTGCCCCAGCGATCAGGCCTGTGCTGGGGAGGCCGGAGCCCCCAGCCGGGATCAACCGGAGGGGGTTCGGTCGAGGGCTGAGATGAAAAGTGCGGAGGAGTGCCTGCTCCATCCCATTTTTTGGAACCCCAGGGAGAACGTTTATATCCGGTCTCGGAAAAAGCCTGGGCCCCAAGCGACAGTGCCAGAAGAACCAGGGTAAGCATCACAAATGTTTTCATAAATAAATCCACCAATGCCTGTTTTATCTTTTCATCTCGACTATAATCACCGAACCGTCTTCTGCCAGCTCCTTAAAGAGGCTGAAACGCCGGCGACACCCTGTTTCTCGATAAATAATCATAAATCAGGTGAATCTTTCAATCCACCACGGTATATAAACACGTGCTTCATCAACAAGAACTGTACGGGATATGCCTGTTGACAGCTCTGCCTCATCCCACAACAGTAGCCCAATGAAAAATGTAGACACACTTCTGATACGGGGAATTATCTCGATCTGCCTTTTTTTTCTACTCAAGGTAGTGATCTCTTATGTTGCACTTTCGAGTTTTTCAGTCCTGACAATCGATGCCGAGTTTGATCATGATGATATTATCGCCGCATACTATTCCAGCGGCATCAACAATGTCGGCTTCCGGGAAAAACAGAGCAAACGTTCAGACCAGTTCAGCGGGGGCAAGCGCTCAGCTGAGAATATAGCGCTCAACAACCATGTGACCAGGAAGCTGCGGATCGATATCGGCGGCAGACCCGGACAGGTAAAAATCTTCAGCTTCAGGCTTAAAAGCCGTTTTGGCCGGGACATCACCTTCAACCACCGGCAGATTCATGAGCAGTTCACAGCAAATTCCGCAATCAACTCCTACACGCTGGAAACAGATCATGTGCTGGCGGAAATAACCTCAGCTGACCCGTTTATCACCCTGAAAAAGGATCTCGTGCTCCAGAACACCTTCCTGAGCTTTTTCCTGCCGCTGATTCTTGCAGGGTTGTTCTTTATTTTCTCTCCGAAAATGTCGGTACGCGACCTCGATGCAATTAAGGATATCACCAGCAAAAAGTCCTCTGCCGGGATCAATTTTGATTCACTCGATGGTGTCCGCGGCCTGGCGGCACTGATGATACTTGGTGTCCATACGGGGATGCTTGACAAGGGGGGGGTGTTCGGGGTCTGGCTGTTTTTCTGCCTCAGCGGCTTCCTGCTGGCCACTCCATTTATCAATAATCCCGACAAAGCGCTCTCCTACAGCTATATGAGCACCTACCTTTTAAGAAGGGGAAAGCGTATTATTCCGATGTACTTCACGATGATTACCTGTTTTACGCTGTTCAGCGGTCATGTCGATGTGGCGATCAGGCACTACCTTTTTCTCCAGGCAGACGGCCACTATTGGACGGTTACGCAGGAAATGTTTTTCTACCTGCTCCTTCCCGTTGTTATGGTTGCCAATACGCTGCTGTACAGGCTCAGACCGTTCCTGTCAATTGTACTTTTCCTCATCCTGATCATTGTTTCAAACATGTTTCTTGATAGCAATATCATACGATTATATGGCAATGGTGCCTCACTCAAACCCCTGGTTGGAATATTTTTTTCGGGAATCCTCTTTGCAATTATCCACAACCGGATAACGGCATCCGCGAGGTTTTCAGATATCTTCGGTACACCTGGGGCACGACGAATCATGGCCCTGACCGGTCTCGTGCTGATAACTGTCGTCCTGGTGCTCTTTTCCCCTGCTTTCAACAGACAGTTGCCGTTCGACGCCTCGACTCACCCCGGCTGGTTTGGTTTTCTTGCAGCCCTGTTTATCTTTCTGACGATCATGTCAAAAGGAAGCCTGCTCGAACGGTCAATGAATGCTCTGCCGCTGCGAGCAATGGGAATTGTGGGATTCAGCTTTTACCTCCTGCACCCGCAGGTGATCAGCACCATCAGAGCCATTTCGATGTACTTTACCAGCTATTACCCCACCGGGATCGTTCTCTTTCTGGCAAGTGGAACAATCACCTACCTGCTCTCACTGTTTACCTATTCCTATATTGAGCGACCATTTATCGCGCTGGCCAAAAAGGACAGAACGTAACAGCAGAACAGAACCCCCTCCTGTTCTTTCAAGCTCCTCTCCCCTGGTGTCCTCACAAAAAGATGTAACGGCACTCTTTCAGTGAACCGCAACCGGTTTCAGGTCAACCATTTTTTTTAGGGAGCTGGTCGAGGTACCACTTCATCGGGTCGGTCAGGTCGAATCCCTGTTCAAGGAGCTTCTTTTTAATTGTCGCCACATTATTGGTTAAAAGATACGGGAAAATCGCCCGTTTTTCCCCATCCCAGTACCTGGCGACCAGAACGCTTCCCATCGACACATTCTCTTCGGTTACGATATCGACAATCTTCTTCAGCTGTCCGGGTGTTTCATTGACCAGGATACAGAGAAGCGTTCCCGGCTCTCCGATACCCATCACATTGACAAAGGCCTTGAGCAGATCCCTGGTGGACATGATCCCTTTCAGGTACCCGTCCCCATCAACGACCGGCAACGCTCCGACTTTTTTACTCCCCATCACCATCAGCGTATCCTGGATGGTGAAGTACACGGAGATGGTCAGCGGATTCTTCGTCATGATCTCGCTGACCCTGTGCTCCATTACCCTGTCGAAGGTACGCCCGTACTCGTCCTCACTTAAAAGTGAAGAGGGCAAGGCATCTCTCATATCACGATCGGTAACAATGCCGACCAGCTTGCCGGCCTTGTCAACAACCGGTAAATGACGGAAATTGTGATCCTTCATCAACCCCCGTGCTTCAGACAACGTGGTTTCAGGGGCTACCGTCACCAGATTGGTGTTCATTGTTTCACTTACAAACATATTTCCTCCTTCCCTCTCTCATCAGTTCAAAATGATACAGGTATAACCAGGACCATGATATCCGGTCGGTTTTTCAGTCACCCATCAGTGTGCGAATATGGTTTGCCACCAGGAGCGGCAATATTTCAAGATTGTACCCACCCTCGAGCACCGAGATAACCTTGCCACCCGCAAGCTTGTTTGCCAGGTCGATGACCGTCCTGTTGACATAATCATAGCCCTCCGTCGTCAGCTCGGTCCCCGACATCAGATCGCTGACATGAGCATCAAAGCCTGCAGAAAGCAAAACGACCTCAGGTTTAAATTTTTCAAAAGCGGGCACCAGGTCCGTCATCAGTTTTTCCTTGTAGACGGTATCACCGCTGCCGGGAAGCACCGGGCTGTTGAGGGTAAACCCGTCACCTTCCCTGATACCTGTCTCAAATTCCCTGCCGGTTCCGGGGTAGGCAAAAGAGGGGTGTTCGTGGATGGAGTAGTAAAAAACAGTGTCGTCGTGCTCAAAAACATGTTGGGTACCGTTACCGTGATGGACATCAAAATCAATGATCCCTACCCTGTCTACCCCCCACCGACGCTGCAGATAGCGTGCACCGATGGCCACGTTGTTGAAATAACAGAACCCCATTGCCTTGTCCAGTTCAGCATGGTGACCGGGTGGCCTGACCGCACAGAAGGCATTGTCTACCTCGTTCTCCATGACACTGTCAATGGCTTTGAGAACGCCGCCGACTGCCATCAGTGCGGTATCATAGGTGTCTCTGCAGATCGAGTTATCCTGGTGATCAAAGTCCGGCAGTCCCCAGCTACAGGCTTCCTCAAATCTCAGGATATAGCGGACATGATGCACCGTCTCGATCCACCGCTGATTGGCCGGTTCCGCCTTCAGCAGGTGCAGTTGTTTCATGATGCCGTCATCGATCAGTCCTTTCAGGATTGCAATCAGCCTCTGTGAGCACTCAGGATGACCGTCAAAGGGAATGTGCTGCAGATATTTCTCATCAAATACGAAACCTGTTTTCATTGTTATGTCCTGTTCCTGATAACCAGTGGTGTCATCATGCTGCCTGATCCGTTCCTCCAGCAGTTCATCCTAGCCTGTGCATGCCGTTTTAGGCAATGATTTTATTGCCGGCGGGCGGCGTCTGCTGACGAGAGCACACTGCATTTGCTTGATAAAAATTTGCAGAACCAATAGATTGGGGGCGTGATCTCTTTTCAGGGGTGCTCAATTCAGCTGCGGGAGGCTTGGGATGAATAAATCCGGATACTGGGCAGACAATTACCAGCAGAACAGGCTGTCGGTTGAAAAGGCAATCAAAAAAATTCAGTCGGGTCAGCGGATTTTTATCGGTTCTTCATGCGGAGAGCCCCAGTACCTGGTGAAAGGGCTTGCAGATGCCAGTCTGCATTTTACCGACCTGGAAATCGTCAGGCTGTTCAGTGCCGAATCAACCTCGCTGTCCCAGATTGCCGATCGTTCCCGCTCCCAGAACCTCAATATCCGCTCATTTTATCTCGGCTCAGCAAACTCCGAGAGCTTCAAAGGTGACCTGCGCTTTATCACACCGATCAACCTCTCGGAAATTCACAAGCTCATCAAATCCCGGCTGCTGCCGATCCAGGTGGCCCTTATCCAGGTGACCCCGCCCGATGATTTCGGCTGGATGAGCCTCGGCATTTCAGTTGATATCACCTCTGCTGCCGCCTCTGCTGCCGATCTTGTCATTGCCCAGGTTAACAGGCACATGCCGCGCGTGCAGGGCCGAAGCAATATCCATGTCAACGATATCGATTATTTTGTCGAGCATGATGAACATCTGCGCGAGATCGGCACCTACCCCGAAGTTTCCGCCGCACCGACCATTGCCCGCTACGTTTCCCGGCTTGTGGATGATGGTTCGACCATGCAGATGTCGCTCGGGGCCACCTCCGATGCCAATATCCAGGCACTGATGGAAAAAAACGATCTTGGCATCCATACCCAGTATGTGACCAACACCATTATGAAGCTCATGGCCATGGGTGTTGTAACGAACAGGGAGAAACGTTTTAACACCGGTAAAATTATCTGCAGCAACGCGATCGGCGACCAGGATCTTTACGACATGCTCGACAACAACTCCGTTGTCGAGTTTCACCCTTCAAAGTATGTCAATGATCCCCGGATTATTTCCAAAAACCATAAAATGGTGGCGATGAATATCGGCAGGGAAATTGACCTCACCGGTCAGGTTGCAGCAGATGCACTCGCCTATAACAACTTTTCCGGGGTAACGGGAATCGTTGACTTCTTCCGTGGTGCCTCCATGTCGGATGGCGGCAAGTCAATTCTCATGCTCACCTCGACACGAAGCCACAACCTCAAAAGCCGCATCGTTCCGGTCCTACAAAACAGCGCCGTGGTCATCCCCCGCGGCGAAGTGCAGTACGTTGTCACTGAATACGGATCGGTGAATCTTTTTGGCAAGTCAATCCAGGAACGTGCGCTGGCGATGATCTCCATCGCTCACCCGGACTTCAGGGACACCCTCTTTGATCAGGCAAAAGAGCTCGGCCTGCTGGGGCCCGAACGCTCGCTGAAAGAAGAAATGCGTGCAACTTATCCGCTTTATCTTGAAGAAACCAGAATCATCAATGACCAAAAAATCACCTTTCGGCCCGTGAAACTGACTGATGAGCGGCCAATCCAGGAACATTATTACGGGCTGGATAAATCCGATGTAACCTCACGTTTTTTCCACGAAAAAACAAGCTTTGTCTCAAAACAGATAGAGCGGACATTCATCATTGACTACAGCAGGGATCTGACGATTGTCGCAGTTGAAGGCGAACCGGGTTTTGAGCGTGTGCTTGCCGTTGGAGAATACTATTCAAACCCGGAAACCAGTCTGGCCGAAATCGCCTTTTCCGTAGAAAAAAGCTGGCAGGGCAGAGGACTGTCCTCTATCCTGATCAAAAAACTTGTGGAAGCTGCGAAGGGCAACAATATTCTCGGTTTTACCGCCTACACATCAAAAGGAAATAAACGGATGATCAAACTTTTTCACTCCCTCGGGTATGAAGTAAAAGTGACCGGACAGGGGGAAATGGTTCACCTGGAAGCAACGTTTGATGATTGAGCGATAATGGCCATTTCCCCTCAAGACAAGACCGCCCTGAGAAAATGATTGATCTGTGACGCGTAAGGTCTTGATTTAAAACATATATATTGGTGTATCACAGAACTTTTTCATGCCACTGCATACCTGGAAAAGGGCATGAAAAACATTGACAGGCCGGCGCAATTGTTCTAAATAGTGAACCAGATTCTCAATATAGAACATAGATGGCGGGTGCGGAACAACACATTCACAACAATAACCACTGATCGTAGAGCACTGCCTGCAGGCAGCTGCAGCCAACGTCACTGAGACAGGGTTTAACGACAGAACAATATTAACTTTGTAGGATCAAGCATGTTTAAACTGAAAAGAAGTGCCTGCACAAACTGTAGACTCTGCATGCTCGCCTGTACGGCTGCGCACAACCAGGGGGTACAGAGTGTCAAGCTGGCCAGGATACACATTGAGGATGGATGGCCTGAAATGAGCACCATCAACGTCTGCGTTCCCTGCAGGGAGCATTTCTGTATCACGGCCTGCCCCGAAGAGGCTCTCTCCTGGGATGGCCATGTGGTACTGGATGAAAAAAAGTGCACGCAATGCGGCGAATGTGTCGCTGTCTGCCCCTTCTCCGGAGTCAGGGTACATCCCGCCAGCCGGATGCCGCTGATCTGTGATACCTGCGGTGGTAAATTTTCATGCGCAAACATCTGCCCGACAGGGGCTATTTCAAGGAGCTGAACCATGGATTGGAACGGATATGCGGGTAAGATCCTGGAGGTAGACCTGAATTCTGGTCGGATTCACTGCAGGGAACTTGAAAAAGAAGTGGCTGAGAATTATATCGGCGGCAAGGGGTTTGGCATTCACACCCTGTTCCACCAGCTGCCGGCGGGATGCGATCCGCTCTCGGCAGAAAACATCCTGGTCTTCGCAACAGGCCCACTCACCGGTTCGTCGGCACCGGCCTCAGGTCGTATGGAGCTGTGTACCAAGAGCCCGGCAACCGGTTTTTGGCTTGATTCAAATGCCGGCGGCAGCCTTGGTCCGGAGTTCAAATATGCCGGATACGACGCACTGATCATCACCGGTGCTTCGGACACGCCGGTGATGATTTTGATTGAAGACGAAAACGTGAGCATCGTTCCCGCTGAAAGCTACTGGGGTCTTGACACAATTGAAACCCACAGAAAAATCAAAGATACCTATTCCAATGAGCATCGCATTGCCTGCATAGGCCCAGCCGGAGAGCATCTCTCCCCGTTGGCGGGAGTGCTCAGCGAGTACCGCTCGTTCGGCAGGGGCGGGGCCGGTGCGGTAATGGGCTCCAAAAATTTGAAAGCAGTGGTGGTGCATGGCTCAGGGTATTTGAAAACCGCCGAGTACAAAGAATTTTCGCGCATGGTGCGGGAAGCCACCAACGAACTTTCCAATGCCCCCGACACCGGCTCGGCAAAACCCGAGTTCGGTACCAATGTAATCCTGTCACTAATGGATCACACCGGTATCCACCCAAACATGAATTTCAGCAGATCAACGCTCGATGTCAAACCGGTGGACGAGTTTGAAGTCCGCAACTACTTCGAACGACATCGTGCCTGTTTCTCGTGCACCATTCGCTGCAGCAAAATTGCCCGGGTCAAAGAAGGGCCGCTCAAGGGTGCCTATACCGAGGGACCGGAATATGAGACCGTGTGGTCGTTTGGCGGCCATTGCGGTAACAACGATATCCCGACAATCATCGAAGCGGAGCACCTCTGCGACGCCTATGGCCTCGATGCAGTCTCCGTCGGCAATGTCGTCGGCTTCCTGATGGATTGCTATAGCCGCGGCCTGATAGGTGTCGAGGAAACCAATGGACTGGAACTTACCTGGGGCAGCTCAGAGGCCATACTTGGAGCGGTGCGCCTGATGGGCAGCGGTGAGGGACCTGGAGCTACCTGGGCGCTTGGAGTAAAACGGCTCGAAGAGATGATCCCCGGAGCCAGCGGGCTCGGCGCCCATGTCAAAGGACTTGAGCTGCCTGCTTATGATCCGAGGGCGAGCAAGGGAATGGCCCTTGCCTACGCAACCAGCGACCGGGGCGGCTGTCACCTGCGATCCTGGCCTATCGGCGAAGAGCTGCTGAACACCTCTTCACCCCTTGGACTTCATACCGATGAGTTCAAACCGGAAATCGTCAAAAGCCAGCAGGATTTCTACTGCCTTGTCAACAGCAGCGGACTCTGCCTCTTTGCCGCGTTTACCCTGTCTCTTGAGCAGATCGCCCCACTGTTTGCCTCACTCACCGGCATCGAATCGTTTGCCGGCGCTGAAAATCTCCTGCGAGCCGGGGAACGGATAAACAACCTCGTACGTCTTTTCAACCTGCGCGAGGGACTGACCCCCGAGCACGATTCACTCCCCGAGCGCTTCAGCACGCAGCCCCTTCCCGATGGCCCGTGTAAAGGCGAGACCGTTGATGTGAGCAAGCTCGTTCAGACCTATTACACCGTGCGCGGCTGGACTGCAGACGGCAGACCGACCCGGGAGCTTCTCGATAAACTTGACCTGCCCCCTATCTCAATAAATGATGAGCCCTCTAAACAAGGAGATTGCTAGCATGTTTCGTCCTCAAGGTATTTACCCGGCACTGTTGACTCCGTTTGACGATGATTTTCGCGTTAACGAAACTGAACTTCGGCGGCTGCTTGATTTCAACATCGACCGGGGATTAAACGGTATTTTCCCGGTAAGTTCGGTTGGTGAGGGCATCCATATGAGCTTTGAAGAAAAATGCCGCTGTATGGACATTGTCGTCGACCAGGTGAACGGACGCGTGCCGGTTACTCCGGGTGTCGTTGCTTCAATGCCGTCAGAATCCGTTCGACTGGCAAAACACGCCGCCTCCATCGGTTGTGAAGCCGTGGTTGTAACACCGCCCTACTTCTATACACCGGGCGGTGCGATGGTGGAGCGCTTCTTTGAAACGATCATCGAGAACAGCGGCGTCCCGATTATTCTCTACAATATACCACTTTTCACTTCACCGCTTGATTATGACATGGTCAAACGCCTCTGCCGCTATGAAATGGTGGTCGGCATGAAGGACTCAAGCGGCAGCATGGTCGATTTCATGCACTTCATGGACAAAATCGCCATTGCCGGGGAGGACATCGCCATGCTCACCGGACGCGAGGAAACCCTTCTCTCGGCTCTGCTGATGGGTGCGGAAGGATGCATGACCGCTACAGCCGGCGTTTTCCCCGAGATCATGGTCGGTATCTACAAGGCATGGCAGCAGGGAGACCTGGAAAAGGCGCTCGCCCTGCAACGCTCGGTCCTGATAATCATCAGGACGATGTTTGCGGCCCCGTTCCCGGTAGGTTTCAAGCTTGCCCTGGAACTGCGCGGAATTAAAATGGGGCCGGCGTTACTGCCGCTCTCGCCTGCTGATTCCTACCAGACCCATACGGTTAAATCACGTCTGCGTATGCTTATGGAGCCGCTTCTTGCAAACTATGGCGAGAAAGTTGTCTTCTAGGATCTGGAAAAGATACCGTTTCACACAGGCTCAAACGACAAGGAACAAGTGCAAAAGCTGAGTTGCACAAGTCTTTAAAAATCACGGTTTTTAGCGGGAAAGCATGAAAAAAAGAGTATCATTATTCATCCAGTGCCTTGTTGAAAGCATGTATCCCGAAGTCGGGGAGGCAATGGTAGATGTGCTCGAGCGGGCCGGGGTGCAGGTTGATTTTCCCGAGGGTCAAACCTGCTGCGGTCAGCCGGCCTTCAACAGCGGTTATCACCATGAAGCCAGAGCGGCGGCTCAACGCTTTATCTCTATTTTTGCAGATGCCGAGCATATCGTCTGCCCATCCGGTTCATGCGTGCACATGGTTCGACACCATTACCCGGAACTTTTTGCCGGTGAAGACCAGGAAACCAGGGATCTGGCAGCACGGGTTGCTGCCAATTGTTACGAGTTCAGCCAATACCTGGTCGATGTCCTGAAGATTACAGACCTGCAGGCACGTTTTCC
Source organism: Desulfocapsaceae bacterium (assembly GCA_963675545.2). Lineage (GTDB taxonomy): Bacteria > Desulfobacterota > Desulfobulbia > Desulfobulbales > Desulfocapsaceae > MADRE3. Next base: position 1,827,905 of record CAXXRX010000002.1, on the reverse strand, counting down.
AGCCAGGGTTACCTACCATGACTCCTGCCATTTGCTGCGCGGTCTCGGCATCGCCGACCAACCTCGTCAACTGCTTGCCCAGGTCTCCGGGCTTGAACTGGTAGAGATGGTAGACAGTGATGTATGCTGCGGTTTTGGCGGTACCTTCAGCGTCAACTATGCGGACATCAGTGCGGCAATGGCCGATGAGAAGGTCGACAATATCCTGGCAACCGGTGCCGACTATGTCGTCGGCTGCGACATGAGTTGCCTGATGAACATTCAGGGCCGACTGTCACGTCGCAGGGAAGCGGTACAGGTCAAACACATCGCCGAGATTCTGGCATCTACCGGAGGTGTCGGATGAAAGCTCCGGATGCACCTGATTATCGACAAGGGGCCCGGCTCGGCCTGGCCAGCAAAAGCCTGCAGAAAAACTTAAAAACCCTGCAGAACCGTTTCGGCCGTGGAGCTTTTAAAGAGTGGTCCGCTCCTGCGGACCCCGGCCAGCGAGAGCGTGTCAAGCAACGGCGTATGGATATACTTGAGCATCTTGACGCCGTACTCGCGCTGCTTGCCGACAGGGTGGAAGAGAACGGCGGCAGGGTATTTTTTGCCAAAACAGCCGAAGAGGCAGTGAAGTATTGTGTCGAAGTAGCGCGCCAGGGAGACGTAAAAACAATCGTCAAGGGCAAGTCGATGGTTTCTGCTGAAATCGGTGTTGACGCAGCCCTGCATCGCGAAGGTATCGAGGTACTGGAGACCGATCTGGGAGAATACATCGTCCAGCTGCGGGAAGAAGCACCTTCCCACATTGTCGCCCCCAGCGTACACCTGAACCGCCGGCAGGTCGGTAGACTCTTTACCGAAAAACTCGGTATTCCCTATTCAGAAGATCCTCCAACCCTGACCATGGCAGCCCGTAAGGCGCTGCGCACAAAAATGCTCACTGCCGACATGGGTATCAGCGGCTGTAATATCGCCTGTGCCGAAACCGGGCGGATAGGCCTTGTCTCCAACGAAGGCAACATTCGCATGTCCACCACGATGCCGAGAATCCATGTTGCCCTGATGGGCATCGAGCGCGTGGAGGCAACCCTTGCCGGTCAGCTGGAAACTCTACAGCTGTTGATCAAGGCGGCGACTCAGCAAAAACTCTCGGGTTATGTGAGTTTCACTGGAGGTCCCCGACAGTCAGGAGACATTGACGGGCCTGAGGAGTTCCACCTGGTCCTGATCGACAACGGCCGCTCGAAAATCCTTGCCGACCCCGAATTCAGGGAAGTGCTCGCCTGTCTGCGCTGCGGAGCCTGCCTCAATGTCTGTCCGGTCTATGGGCGCATCGGTGGACATGCCTATAACGCCACATATTCAGGCCCCGTGGGAGCAGTGCTGACACCGCTGCTCTACGGAGTAAACCGGCACGCTGACCTGTGCAAGGGCGAAAGCCTCTGCGGTGCCTGTCTTGATGTCTGCCCGGTGAACAACGACCTGCCGCGGATGCTGCTGGCCTTGCGATACAAGCTCGCCTACGGTGATGAACGCTGGCAGACCAGGCCGCATAAACCTTTTGAGGCATTCACCTTCAAGCTCTGGCGGCTGGCCGTGAGCAATGCGCTGATCTACCGATTGCTCTGTAAGGGGCTTTCAATTCTGCAACAGCCGTTCATTAAGGAAAATGGTATGATTACACGGGGTATCGGCCCAGCCGGGGAGTGGACCAGAGATCGTGATCTGCCGCCGCTGGCCAGACGACCGTTCAGCAAGCGCTGGCGGCAGAGAAAAGAGGGAAAATCAGCACAGAGGCGGGATGAGGTGAAACATGGCTGAGCGCTCAGCATTTCTCAAGGACATACGTACCGCTCTTGACGCAAGCTCCGCGGGGGAACGCTCCGCCAGCCAGTTCCCTGCCGTGTTCTCCCAACCTGATGTCTCCGGGACAATTGCTGAAATTAACAGTCGTTCCGCGGAAGATCAACAGGCGCTCCTGGCGCGTTTTCAGGAAAGTGGGACAGAGATCAGGCTGCAGGTACACTGTGCAGCCGATAGTGCTGCTGCCGCCGCTATCATCGCTGATATCGCCCGGGATGCGGAACCGGAGTTTGGCACCGACAAACAGATTATCCAGCATGCCGGCCGGGAATGCGCGGCACTGAATCTCGCCGAACTGCTTGCCGGCGAGGAAATGACCGTACATTCAGTGGTCCCGGGAGACCCGGATGCACGGGACAAGACGGAGGCATCTTTTATCGGCATCACTGTCGCAGACTGGGGGATCGCCGAGTCGGCAACAGTGGTGCAGATAACTGAGCCGGGCAAAGCCCGATCTACCTCCCTGGTTCCTTCAATTCACATCGCCCTGCTCCCCATCGAGCGTCTTCTTGCCGATCTTTCTGAGCTTCAGGCGCTTTTGCAGAACCAGCCGCCCGCATCTTCCTATGTTTTAATCAGCGGACCCTCCAAGACAGGGGATATCGAATCACACATCGTTTATGGTGCCCACGGACCTAAAGATATGCATGTGGTTGTTATTACTGGCCGGAAAAGCGTGTAGAAGAAGCCTCACGACAGCCAGACGGTAGCCGGCGCCCCAGTGGTGATCCAGCGGAAAATCATTGACAGGCCACGGCAATTGTTCTAAATAGTGAACCAGATTCTTAATATAGAACACAGGTAACAGGTGCGGATCAATAAGTCTACGACAAGAACCATTGATATCATCAAACTGCTTGCCGAAAGAGGTGAGCCGCTGACGCTCACCGAGATCAGTACTGCTCTCAAAATTCCCAAGACAAGCACCTTCGATATCATCACGACGTTGATGGATAGGAATATTCTTGAGTACGAAAACAGGCAGTTCAAGACGATTCAACTTGGACTCGGCCTGTTTGAGGTGACACTTCTGGCACTGGGTAAACGGGACCTTCATCGAGTAGCCCGCCCCTATCTCGATCAGATACTGGAAAGTACCGGTGAGACGGTCTACCTCGCCGTGGAAAATAATGGAGAGGTAGTGTACCTGGAAAGAGCGGAGGGCTCGGCGGCCGTTCGTTATTCTGCCGAACTGGGGGCACGGCTGCCGATGTATTGTACCGGGCTCGGCAAAGCGATACTTGCGGCCCATCCCGACGAGAAGGTGCGGGAGATACTTGCAGGCATCCGTATGCACTCCTTCACCCCGCAAACAATAACGAATTTAATGGATTTACAGGAGGAACTGACAGCAACGAGACTACGGGGATATGCAATCGACAACCAGGAAGTAACCGAGGGGATATTCTGTGTGGCGGCACCAATCTACGGTGCCTCGGACAAGCCTGTTGCGGCGATCAGCATAGCTTCGGGTACCTCGATGCTACAGGGAGGGAAAATGGAGAAACTGGGGAGTCTTATTGCCGAGAAAGCGCTGAATATTTCACGGAAACTGGGATTCTCCAAAATTGGGTTATTCGGGCAACAAACTGCCGGGTAATTTTACTCTCGGGCAGCGCACGGATAATATCGTGATCATTTAAACAAAGGAGGATTATCATGAAGCTGAATACCACCTTGGCACTGGCGCTGGCTGCCGGAATACTGCTTATCAATGGGTCCCTGGCCGTAGCCGCCGAGAAATTGAAGTATGCCCATGTCTATGAGACAAGTGAACCCTATCATTACCGCATGGTTGAAGCTGCCGAGAGAATCAAGCAGCGCACCGAAGGCCGCTACGAGGTCGAAGTCTTTCCTGCATCCGCTCTGGGTAAGGAAGCCGACATCAACCAGGGCCTGGCACTCGGCACGGTCGACATGATTCACACCGGGAACCTGTTTGCCGGCCAGTCCTTTGGACCGCTGGCCATCGCCGGTGCCCCATACATGTTCCGTGATCTGGATCACTGGCGCGCCTACTGGAAAAGTGATCTGTTCAAGGAGCTGAGCGATGGATACACCAAGGCCACCGGGCATCACATTGTTTCCGCAACCTATTACGGCCGTCGTCACGCCACCTCCAACAAGCCGCTGAACACCTGCGAGGACATGGCCAAACTGAAGATACGGGTTCCCAATGCACCCCTGTACATGATGTTTCCGAAAGCCTGCGGCGCCAACCCGACTCCGATTGCTTTTGCCGAGGTTTACCTGGCTCTTCAGCAGGGTGTCGTCGATGCGCAGGAGAACCCCCTGCCAACCATCAAGGCCAAAAAATTCTACGAGGTTCAGAAGCATATCAACCTCACCGGCCATATCACCGACTCCATTCTCCAGATCATCGGTGGCCCACTCTGGAACCGTCTCTCCGATGGTGATCGCGCGATCTTCATAGAAGAACTGCAGAATTATGCTGCCGCCGCGACCCAGGATATCATCGAGTCAGAAAACAAACTGGCCGAATGGTTTGAGTCCCAGGGTGTTACCGTCAACAGGGTAGACATCACCTCATTCAGGGAAGCAACAATGAAGCTGCATAACGGTCCGGACGCTACCTGGTCGCAGGAGGTTTATGACCGTCTGCAGGCTATCAAGTAGCGACAAGACAATTGAACTATTAAGCAAATGGGGCGAAGATGACCATGGGAACTGCAAAATCAGAAGAAAGATTGCTGCAGCCGGATAATGAGATGCCTGAAGAGTTTGAAGTGGATTTTTCCAACTACAGCTTCGAAGACTATGTATCTTTTGTAATTTTCTGGATTCTCGCGGCGGTTGTCTTCGCCCAGTTTTTCAGTCGCTACGTGCTCAATGATTCAATCGCCTGGACCGAGGAGATCGCGCGCTACCTGCTCGTCGCCGTCGCCTTTGCCGGAGCGCCGATTGCGGCCCGCAAGAACACCCACATTCATGTGGAATTTTTCTATCGTTTTATCAGTCCTTTAACCGGACGAATCCTGTCGACCGTTGTCGATATCATCCGCATCGTTTTTTTCGCCTACGGTTCATGGATTTCTTTCAAGATACTGAAGATCATGCATCTCCAGTATATGACCTCGGTCAGGCTGCCGATGAGCTATCTCTATGCTATTGTTTTTGCAGGATTCGCGCTGATGACCTTCCGCTCGATTCAGGTCTTTTTCCGTCATCTGCGGCAGGGATACAGCTCGCTTGACTATAATCTTGTCAATAAGCCGGGAGATTGATTCCAGCCACCGGACAACCAGATAAACATCCGAACTTTTATACGGAGTTTTGATACATGACGCTTATAATCATCATGCTTGTGGTACTCTTTACCCTGCTTATCATCGGCGTGCCGGTCGGCATCGCGCTTGCCGGCAGTTCCATGCTCTGGGTGCTGATTTCGGGCTCAGTCCCCGATTTCGTCGTTATCCACCGGATGGTAAATGGTGTTGACAGTTTTCCGCTGCTCGCTATTCCTTTTTTTATTCTCGCCGGCAACCTGATGAACTCGGCAGGAATCACCAACCGCATATTTGCCTTTGCCACCGCCTGCATCGGTTGGCTGCGCGGAGGTCTTGGCCATGTGAATATCATCGCCTCCGTTCTCTTTGCCGGCATGTCCGGAGCCGCCGTCGCCGATGCCGGCGGCCTCGGCACCATCGAGATCAAGGCCATGCGCGATGCGGGCTATGATGATGACTTTGCCGTCGCCGTCACCGCTGCCTCTTCGACGATTGGGCCAATCATTCCGCCAAGTCTGCCGATGGTCGTCTACGGTGTCATGGCCTCCGCCTCGGTCGGTCAACTCTTTGCCGCCGGCTTCATCCCCGGCCTGCTCATGGCGGTTGCCCTGATGCTGATGGTTGCCTGGTACGCCAAAAAACGAAACTATCCACGCGATACCCGCTTCAACATACGGCTTCTGGGCACAACCTTTAAACGTGCTTTTTTATCCCTGCTTACCCCGGTAATCATTGTCGGGGGCATCCTGACCGGTGTCTTCACGCCAACCGAAGCGGCGATTTCCGCCTGCGCCTATGCACTCCTGCTTGGCGTTGTGGTCTATCGAACCCTGACCTGGAAACGGCTTCTGGTCGTGAGCATGGATACCATCGAGACCTCTGCCATTATCTGTTTTATCGTTGCCGCCGCCTCGATTTTTGCCTGGATTCTGACAAGCAACCGCGTCACCGAACATTTCACCGCGATGCTCATGGAAATTACTCAGAACCCGATTATCCTGCTCATCCTGCTCAACATCGTGCTGTTTGTCGTCGGCTTCTTTATGGAAACCGTTGCCGCGATCACCATTCTTGTTCCGGTACTATTGCCGGTCGCCGAAGGTATCGGTATTGACCCGGTACATTTCGGGGTGATCATGGTACTCAACCTGATGATCGGACTGCTCACACCGCCCGTGGGCATGGTACTCTACGTGCTTTCCCGCGTTTCGGGCATCAGTTTCGAACGGTGCACCAGCGCGACCTTACCGTTTCTCTTCCCGCTGGTGTTCGTGCTCATTCTCATCACCTTTGTTCCCGGTTTTTCCATGTGGTTGCCGACCCTGATTTACCGGTAATGAAAACGTCAACCAGGAGCACCAAATGAAGGCGGTCATCTGCAACAACCCTGGATCTCTGAGCCTTGAGAAACGGCACAAGCCGGATCATTCCCCCGGAAACGCACTGCTCCGAATGACCCGGCTTGGCGTGTGCGGAACCGATCTGCACGCTTTTGCCGGCCGTCAGCCATTCTTCTCCTACCCGCGAATTCTCGGCCATGAGATAGCGGCGGAGGTGGTAGCGGCAGGGGCCAACAATGAAGGATTGCAGACTGGCGACCAGGTTGCCGTTGTGCCATACATTGCCTGCGGTTCCTGTATCGCCTGTCGCAATGGTCGCAGCAACTGCTGCGTGAACATGAATGTGCTCGGCGTGCACAGTGACGGCGGTATGCGTGAATATCTCAGTGTACCCACCGGCCAACTTGTCAAACATGATGGTCTGTCTGCTGACCAGCTGGCCTTGAGCGAATGTTTCGCCATTGGTGCCCATGCGGTGCGCAGGGCACACATCAAACCGGGCGAACAGGTGCTGGTGATCGGCGCAGGGCCGATCGGCCTTGGTGTCATGCAGTTCGCCCGCCTGGCCGGCGGATCGGTCCTGGCCATGGATATCTCCGAGGAGCGGCTCGACTTCGCCGCAACCCAGGTGTCTTTGGCTGGCACCATCACGGCGGGCCGGAAAAATGTAAGAGAGATTATCGAAACGGCAACCGGCGGAGATTACCCGACCTTGATTTTTGATGCCACCGGTAATGCCCGTTCGATGATGGACGCATTTCTCTATCTTGCCCATGGTGGTCGTTATGTTCTCGTGGGTCTGGTGAACGCAGATATCAGTTTTTCAGATCCTGAATTCCACAAGAGGGAAACAACGCTGCTCAGCAGCCGTAATGCGACCATTGATGATTTTCGCTGGGTGATGGAATCCATGGCCTCGAACGAGGTCAGCGTTGAATCACTGATAAGCCATCGCTGCAGCCTGGCAGAAACTGCTGACAGCTTCTCCCACTGGACTAAACCGGAGGCCGGGGTAATCAAAGCAGTCATTGAATTTTAGCGGGCGATCCGTCGACCGCTCGTATACTTCATCCAAAATACCGGCAGGATAACATGACCCAAAAAACCGTACTTCAAATCGATGAACACGACGACCTTGTCGTTGCCCTGCAGCCCCTGGACAAGGGCGAATCTTTTACCATTAATGGCATCAAGGTTGTCCTGCAGCAGAACATCCCCGCCAAGCATAAGTTTGCCGGCCGTTCGTTTACTATCGGAGAGCGGGCCACGATGTATGGAATTACTGTCGGAGAGGTCGTCCTGCCGATCGAGCAGGGAGAACTGATCACCACCGATAACCTTCGCCATGCGACAAGTGAACCCGACACGACCACCCTAAGGCAGCACTGGTCTCCCCCCGCTCCTCCCGCCGACCTGCCTGAAGGTTTCATGGGGTATGCACGCAGCAATGCTACCGCCGGTACCGCCAATCACTGGATTTTCGTGCCGCTGGTATTCTGTTCCAATCAGGAGCTTCTCATTGTCAAAGATGTTCTGCCGAAAGTACTCGGCATAACCCGCCCCACCCGGTATGAGTCCTTCACCGAGGAGCTGGTTAGAACAATACAACGTGATGAGGCGGGAGCTGAGAGCATGAGTATCCAATCTCACACTATCTCACCACCGACACCGGTTTTTGCCAACATTGACGGGATCAAATTCCTGACTCACAGCCTGGGGTGCGGTGGTACACGAGCTGATGCCCGCCTGCTCTGCGGTCTGCTCGCCGACTACATAACCCATCCCAACGTTGCTGGTGCAACCGTCATCAGCCTCGGCTGCCAGAATGCCGAAATTTCGTTGCTCAAGGAAGAAGTCGCCAAACGTACCGCCAAACTGGACAAGCCGCTTTTCTTTTTCGACCGGCAGGCATGGGACGGTCCCGGCGATATGACCGAGGCGATGATCCGCCAGACCATGATCGGGCTGCAGGAAGCCGACAAAACCAGCCGTAGCCTGGTACCTCTGAGCCAGTTGACTGTCGGTGTGGAATGTGGCGGTTCAGACGGTTTTTCCGGCATCTCGGCAAATCCGGTAATAGGCCGCAGCGTCGACCACTTTGTCGCCGCCGGGGCGAGTGCCATACTGGCTGAATTCCCTGAGCTATGCGGGGTTGAGAGTGAACTGGTAAGCCGCTGCACCACGCAGAAAAGTGCCGATCGTTTCCTGGCCCTGATGAGCGAGTACCGTCGTCAGGCACAAATGTTCGGGACCGATTTTGACATGAACCCATCACCCGGTAACATTCGTGACGGTTTGATTACCGACGCGATGAAATCAGCCGGAGCGGCCAAAAAGGGCGGTACGGCACCGATTGTCGATGTGCTCGACTATCCCGAACAAGTCTCTCGCCCCGGACTCAGCCTGCTCTGCACACCGGGAGGCGATGTTGAATCCACTACTGCGCTGGTTGGAGCCGGTGCGAACCTGGTGCTTTTTTCAACCGGGCTCGGCACCCCCACCGGCAACGCCATTGCCCCGGTGCTCAAAATCTCGAGCAACTCCACCATTGCCAGGCGACTCGAGCGGATGATCGATTTCGATTGCGGCCCGATCATTACCGGTGAGGCTACTATCGGCAGACTTGGTGAGCAGTTGTTTAAGCTCTGTCTACAGACTGCGGCCGGTCAGTACCAGGCAAAAGCCGTTCGCCTGGGCCAGGATGATTTCATTCCCTGGAAGCGTGAGGTCTCCCTGTAATCTGCCGATGTTAAATGGTCTTTTTCCCGGCTGGTAGCGGTCACAGCAATTAACAACACAACTATTTACTTATTCTCTTTAATACTTATTTATGGTATAGCACTTTTCCGAAACCACTCATTATCAACCTACTATGAATAAGGTGTTTGCAATGAATATCAGAAAAATCACGTCAATGACCCTGCTGTTGAGCCTGGTTGTTTTGATCGTCAACTCGGTCGTCTTGTATGTAGTGCCGGAAGGAAGGGTCGCCAACTGGGCAACCTGGTCGTTTCTCGGTCTGACCAAAGGTGACTGGGGGGCACAGCATACCACGGTCGGCGTGCTCTTCCTTATTGCCGGTTTCCTGCACATCTACTACAACTGGAAACCCATCGTCGCCTACATGAAAAACAAGGCGCGCGAGGTTAAAGTCTTTACCGGCTCCTTCAATGTTGCCCTGGTCCTTACCGTCCTTGTCATTGTCGGAACCTATTACGACGTCCCGCCGATGAGCACGATCATGGAAATATCAGAACATTTTAAAGACAGTGCGGCAAAGACCTACGGTGAACCGCCCTACGGTCATGCCGAGTCGTCTTCTTTAAAGATGTTTACGAAACGAGAGAACCTTGATCTTGCCAAAAGTATCGAGCTGCTCGAAGCTGCCGGTATCACCGTATCCGATGAAAAAGAACTGATCCAGGATATCGCCGATAAAGCAAAAAAATCGCCCCAGCAGATTTACGAGGTCATCAAACCGGCAAAACTTGCGGCACCACCGCAACCGGCAAACGGTGCGGCCGCTTCTTCAGTGCTGCCGATTGCCCCGAATTCAGGGCTCGGCAAAAAAACGCTCGGCGACATCTGCAGCGAATACGGTCTTGATACCAGCCGTGTTATTGCGCTGCTGGAATCCAGGGGGATAACGGCGGCGGCGGGAGACAAGTTCAAAGATATCGGCTCAGCACATGAAATGGAGCCAATGCAGGTCTACGAACTGCTCGTTGAAGTGGTATCCGAATCGGCGAAACAATAATCCCCGCGACCCATACAGGTGATCAGGCAGGAAACCACTCCACCGTTGAAGAATGGTTTCCTGCCCATAAATAGAGACAGCCTGAGAGCAGAATAATCCTGAACCTATCCTTTTTTTGTGGTATTACCTGACCTGAAAGATGTGATTTTGAGAATCCAGTCTTGAAACGGTTCGCGCAATGAAGATGAAGCCTCTTGTTTTATTGCTCTTTATAGTTGTTTTTTCAAGCCTGATCCTCCCCCCCTCTGGAAACGCTCAGGCGTCTGCTGAAGGCTCGGGCGGCAGCCGTCACAATGCCCCCGCCTCAAATATTATCGACAAGCCCTTTCTTGAAGCGGTATCTTCCGTTGAAGCCCATATTCTAAGGTTTTATGATCAGCTTGCAGGCTTCAGGGCGCTGCCGGACACCATCAAAAAACAGTGGGCCATGGTGTCCCGGACACAATCACCGTCACTCCTGCTTTTTCTTGTCCTGCTTACCATTATCGTCAGCATCTCAGGCGAATACGCGGCCCGACGGATCTGTCTGCGTTACCATAATAAATTGAATGTATTTCCGGAACATGACCTGTTTGCCCGCCTCTGGCACACACTCATGGCCATTGGGTTGGAAATTGTCTACACCGGGACCTATATTGCGATATCATTTGTTCTTTATATCATCCTGATACCGCATGACAACGCCCCGCATATCATCGGTTCAAATTATATTATCGCCGGCTATTACGTACGGCTCCTGTTTTTTATCGCGACGGTAATGCTGTCGCCCAAACGGTCAGCGCTGAGGATCCTGCCCTACTCCGACCCGGTGGCCCGTTTCATGTTCTCCTGGATAACAATACTCTGCGGACTTGAAATCTTTCTTGTGCGCTCAGGGACAATCCTGAGAAAACTCTCGGCACCGGACAATACCTTTCTTGCTATTGTCGGCATCATCATCGTCAGTACTGCCGTTGCGCTTGCCTTTATGGTCATCAAATCAAGACGCCGGGTAACTGACGCCCTGCTCACCCGGCAGTCGCCCGACCTGCCGCTGCTTCCTGCCCAGAAAGCATTTGCAAACGTCTGGCACATACCGGCCCTGCTTCTCATCCTCTGTATAACGCTGATCTGGGAATATCGTGTACTCGGCAGCAACCAGACCTTGTTCGGAAGGGTCATCGTCGGCCTGCTCACCATTCCGCTCTTTGGAGCCCTTGACATCTGGGGCGGGCGGCTCTTCTCTGTTCTCATCAGAAAAACCGGACAAACCAGCCTTGAAAGCGGCAGAACAGAAAATTATGGCCGGCGAAGCTTTGTCACCTACCTGCAATATGTCCAGATCATCTACCGTTTCCTGTTACTGACACTGCTGGCCTTTCTGCTGCTGGGACTGTGGGATCTCGATATCCCCTACGGCAGAATGTTCACCGGCAGCATACTGGGAGTCGTTGCCATCGTGGTTTTTTCATACATGATCTGGCAGCTTTTTTCCGACTGGATCGATCATAAGATCAAGGCTGAAATGCCTGAAGCCGACGGAGAGGCCGACGAGGGCGGCAAGGGTGGTTCCCGTACCGGCACCCTGCTGATCCTGTTTCGCAAGTTTGCCTCCAGTTTGCTGATCATTCTTGCCGCAATGTTTGTCCTTTCTGCGTTCGGACTCGATATCGGACCGCTTATCGCTGGTGCCGGGATCATCGGTCTGGCCATCAGTTTTGGAGCCCAGGCCCTGGTAACCGATATCTTTGCCGGTATTTTCTTTCTCGTCGACGACGCCTTCCGGGTCGGAGACTATATCGACATCGGTACCGCCAAAGGAACCGTTGATCAAATTTCCCTGCGCTCGGTTCGGCTGCGACATCACCGGGGAATGGTGCAGACCATACCGTTTGGCAAGATCGATACGGTAACCAACTATTCGCGGGACTATATCATCTCCAAACTGGACCTGAGGGTAAAATACGATACGGACATCGATAAAGTCAGAAAACTGGTAAAGGCTATTTATCAGGACATTTCCGTTGATGAAGTCTACGGTCCCAAACTGACCGGGAAGCTCAAGTCTCAGGGCATCAGGCAGATGGACGATTCGGCAATGATCGTCAGGGTCAAATTCACCACCCAACCGGGCGAACAGTTCATGATGCAAAGAGAGATTTACCGCAGAATACAGGAAAAATTTGCGGAAAATCATATCGAATTTGCCCACAAAAACGTAACCGTCTACATACCTGAAGAAGCAAAGACCAATGCCGGTTCCCTGGATACCCTGTCAGCCGGCGCTGCAGGCCGCCTCATACTGGACGATGAGAATCAGCAACATTCTCCTGAAGAAAAAGATGGCCGCTGAGCCTGTCAGTATCTGCAAAACTGCCACATTACTACAGCTGACGATATCTGATTTACTCTCTTTATCCTCTTCCCTTTGAGCATTGTTCAAATCAACTCAATATCTTGACAGTTCCGTCTACTATGTTAATACTTTTTGGTTTGGCCGCGCGAGAATCCAGCGATACCCCGTATAACCATGCCATTGTTTCAGTCGCCTCCTGATCAATGACCGATTTTATCTCTGTCGACAACGATTCCAGCTACTCATTCAAACACAATGAATGCGGGTTAACAAAACGCTCAACAGGACAACATTTTGAGGAAATAACCGGGAGAACACAATGAGGGTGTGCACATTTTTTTTCACCAGTCTCTGGTGCATCATTTTTCTTTTTTTATCAGGCTCTTTGAACGCCCACGCAGCAGACGGTCCGCCACCGTCGCAAGTCAGGGTCGCAGCCGTCGTCCAGGAAGAAGTCTCCCAGACACGCTCCGTAATCGGGCTTCTCTACTATGACCGTATCAGTGAGATCTCTACAGAGCTGGCGGGGCTTGTCGACCAGGTGGAAGTAAAACAGGGAGACAAGGTAAAACAGGGCGACCCGCTCGTTCGGCTGAACACGGAAATACTGGACAAAGAAATTATGTACCAGAAAGCTCGCATTGAACAGATAGAACTGCGCATTGCCAATGCCAGGAAAAACTTTTCACGGCTGGAACGCCTCTTCGACAAGTCGGGAGTCAGTGAAAAAGAATTCGACGACGCCCTCTTTACCTATGAGGATGCCCAGAAAGAAAAACAGGCGATTCAATCAACACTGCAAAAATTATTGATCCAGAAAACCCGTTCCATTATTCCCGCCCCTTTTGACGGTATTATCTTGACCAAAGATGTGGACTCGGGAAGCTGGGTTCAACCGGGAAAACAATTGGTATCGATCGCTTCAAGCGAGGACCTTTTTGTCCGAACGCCCATCGCAGAAACCACATTACAGTATATCCAACTCGGCCAGGAAGTGCCGGTAACCATTACCGCATTCAATAAAGAGCTGCAGGGCAAAATCATCGATATCGATCCCGTTGCCGATATGAAAACAAAAAATGTTTTCCTGAAAATCTCTATCCCGCCGATGCCGCTTGTCGCCCAGAATATGTCTGCAGCCGTTTCCATTCCAACCAGTGAACCCCGGAAGCTGAGTATCTTCAGCCGGGCCGCCCTGGTCAAATTCCAGGGCGAGGACTTTGTCTATACGGTCAAGGAAGGCAAAGCCGCCATCCTGCCGGTCAATATCGTCGCCTTCCTCGGCGACCGTGTCGGTGTTGACAATCCCTATATCGCTCCCGGCATGAACCTCGTCGTTGAAGGCAATGAACGTCTCAGGCCTGACCAGCCGGTCGTTGTGGCAGGAGAAAACTAATGGACATCGTCAGGTATGCCATCAACAAACCGGTTTCCGTTATCGTCGGGATTATTCTGCTGGTGACGTTCGGGCTCATCGGGCTCAACAAGTTGCCCGTGCAGCTCACACCTGATGTGGAAACACCCCAGATTACCGTACAAACCGTCTGGAACGGCGCAACCCCGTATGAAATTGAGAAGGAAATCATAGAAAAACAGGAAGAAGTGCTCAAAGGTCTCCAGGGCCTGACCAAGATGGAAAGCAACAGCTACAACAATCTTGGTGAGATTATCCTCTCCTTTGAGCTGGGAACAGACCTCGACGATGCACTGTTGCGGGTTTCCAACAAGATGAACGAAGTCTCCAACTACCCGGACAACGTCAACCGCCCTTCCATTGAAGCGGCAGGAGCGAACAGTTCTCTTGTTGTCTGGATGCTGCTGAAAACAACACCTGACAACAAGACCCACATCAACGAATATCGAACCTATTTCGAGGATCACATCCGCCAGCATCTTGAGCGGGTCAGAGGAGTCGGCTCTCTTTTTATCTTCGGCGGAACGGAAGACGAACTTCATGTCGAACTCGACATGGAAAAACTAGCTCAGCACAACATCACCATCAATCAGGTGTCTGCCGCGATTTCAAGCGCCAATTCAACAATTTCCGCCGGAGTGCTCGGTATCGGCAGAAAAAACTATCGGATACGGACTATCGGCCAGTTTCAGGCGCCTGAAGAACTCCTTGACGTGGTTGTTTTTGACGATGGCCTCAAGCGCGTTTATCTAAAAGATGTGGCAACCGTTAACAGGGGATTCAATAAAGAGACCGGTGCGGTCCTGAATAAAACCGAGCAGATTATTGTGGTGGCTATCCGCAAGGAACCCGGCACCAATGTTCTGACCATGACAGACAGGGTCGAAGAGGAAGTTACCCGACTCAACAGCACCATACTCGCGGATAACGGATTGTTCATCGATATGGTGCATGATCAACGGCCATACATCAACACCTCGATAAATCTGGTAAAGAAGAATGTCCTGATCGGGGGGCTGCTGGCGGTGACTGTCCTGCTGATCTTTTTGCGTAGTGTGCGCTCAACCATGGTTACCGCACTGGCGATTCCGATTTCAGTAATCGGCACCTTTATTTTTCTGTGGCTGAGCAACAGAAGCCTCAATGTCGTCAGCCTTGCCGGAATTTCTTTTGCCGTCGGCATGCTTGTCGACAACTCAATTGTTGTATTGGAAAATATCGACCGGCACAGAAAAATGGGCAAACCGGCATTTGATGCGGCCAGAGAAGGTACCAGGGAAGTGTGGGGCGCCGTTTTTGCCTCTACGGCAACCACTGTGGCGGTCTTTCTGCCGGTCATTTTCATGCAGGAAGAGGCAGGTCAGCTGTTTCGCGATATTGCCATCGCCATTACCTTTTCCATCATGATCAGCTTCATGGTTTCCATCACCGTCATCCCGACCATGGTGAATCTGTTCTACCGTAAAGATGACAACAAGGTCAGACGACCAAATCGACTGCAGCGCTCTATAATCGGACCGTTTTTCGCCCGTGGACTGATGGGGATTTCAAATTTTTGCTTGAAAAATATTTTTACCAGAATTGTGACGGTCACGCTGTTCACCTCTCTTTCAATCGGCATCATCTTCTGGTTGCGCCCCAGCGCTGAATATCTGCCCCAGGGTAATCAGAATCTTATTCTCAACATTCTGCTGCCTCCCCCCGGTTATTCAGTTGAGAAATTAAAGGAAATCGGCAATGATATCTACGCTCAGGCCAAACCGTATTTTGAAGAAGACGGCCTGGACGGATTTCCTCAAATAGAACAGATGTTCTATGTTGGGGCGGACCGGATTACCCTGTTCGGCGGCACCTCGGTTCACGAAACCCGGGCAAGTGAATTAATACCGCTTTTCACCCGGATTATTAACTCAATTCCCGGAATATTCGGCGTATCGCTTCAGACCGGTATCTTTGAAAGAGGTCTCGGCCAGGGACGGACCGTGGAGGTTAACATTTCCGGGGAAGATATCAGCGAGATCGTCAACGCCGCCAGGATGCTGTTCGGGGCCATCAGCCAGAACATTCAGGGTGCACAGGTTCGACCGGTTCCTTCTCTTGAAACCAGTTATCCAGAAATCAGGGTTATCGCCAATAAAGAAAAACTTGCCGCCAATGGCCTGACGGAAAGAGATCTCGGTACCTATGTCGATATCCTGATGGATGGCAGAAAAATAGATGAATACCGGCCGGAAGGGACAAAACAGATAAATCTTCTTTTAAAAGGCAGCGACAGTCGTTTCGACAACCCCGAGAATATCCTCAATGCTCCCATCGTCAACCGCTTCGGCGATCTGATTAAAGTTGGAGATATCAGTGACCTGGTATACAGTGAGGGTATGCCTCAGATCAACCACCTTGAGCGTCAACGCAACATTACGCTGCAGGTTACTCCTCCGGCATCGATCGCCCTGCAGGATGCAACGGGAATAATTGAAAACGATATTGTCGGTGCAATGAAACAGGGTGGAAAACTCGATAACGTGGAAATAACCATCGGCGGTAATGCCGACAAACTTGTACAGACAGGAAAAGCACTGCAGTGGAATCTGCTTCTCGCCCTGCTGATCACCTACCTGCTGATGGCAGCGTTATTTGAAAATTTTCTCTACCCGTTCATTATTCTTTTCAGTGTTCCCCTTGCCGCCGCCGGCGGCTTTATCGGCCTTCTCGCCGTTAAAACGTTTGTCGCACCACAGGGCTTTGATGTCCTGGCCATGCTCGGCTTCATCATCCTGATCGGTACCGTTGTCAACAATGCAATCCTGATCGTTCACCAGTCGCTCAACAATGTGCGCTACAATGGGCTGACCGGGGCGCCGGCGGTCTCGGAAGCGGTAAAAACACGAATCAGGCCTATTTTCATGAGCGCTACCACGTCAATCCTGGCGATGACACCGCTGGTTCTCTCCACCGGTTCCGGATCCGAGCTGTATCGCGGACTCGGCTCCATCCTGCTTGGCGGTCTTGCCCTGTCTACCCTGTTTACCCTGTTTGTCATTCCGGCCATGCTGGTCTTTGTAATCGGATTTGAAAGGAGTAGAGACAATGAAGCTCTGTAGTATCCTGATAGCACTTCTTTTGCTGCCCCAGGCAGCCCTGGCGCTGAGTCTTGAACAGATGCAGCAGACAGCGCTTGATAACCGCCCGCTTGTCAAGCGCTATGAGGCAGAAATTGAAAAGTCTGCGGAAAACATCCGTATTGCCAGGAGCGGCTATTACCCGTCCTTTGATATCTTTTACAACACCTATGCGCTTGATGAGGCAACAATAACGGAGCAGCAGGAAAACTCTGTTTTCAGCTCGGCATTGAGCTGGAATATCTTTTCGGGATTCAAGGATAAATACAGTATCAGTTCTGCAGAAAGCATCAGAAATGTTGAATCATTCAGGCTCCTGTCGATCGAGCAGGATATCCAGCTTGCCGTTGCCCTGAACTATCTGGCTGTCTACAACCAGCAGGCCAGGCTCAAGGTTGCAGGGGATAATTTTAAAACACTTGAACGGCTCTACCTGGACAGCCAAAACCGCTATGAGGTTGGTCTTATTGACCGCAACGCAGTTCTTAAATTCAAGGTTGATTATGACAACGCCAAGCTTGCCGTCCAGAAAGAAGAGGCTGAAAAGGCCAAGGCGCTTCACCAGCTGAGCCGGGTTGTCAACATGCAGATAGAAGACGAGGATCTTGATTTCGCCGAGTTCAAGGCACCGCCGGTGATTGACTACCAGGATGGGCTGGAGCAGCAGATGCTCGACCGGCGCAGTGAGCTGAAAGTCCTTGAGTCTCTGGCAGAGTCGGCTGAATATTCGGTACAGGCCCAATATGGCGATTACTATCCGCAGGTAGATCTCGTCGGCAGGTATCGCAACTATGATGACAGTTTCATTAATGGCCAGGGAGAGCTCAGCGATGACGAACTTCGTGCCGAACTGGTGCTGTCGTTCAACCTCTTTGACGGATTTCAGGACGAGGCTGAAATCGCCAGGGCAAAAGCCGATGTCCGTTCGATAAACTATGACCGTGCTGAACTGCAAGACGAGTTGAAAACAGCACTTAAGAATATCCTGGTCGACTACGAGATCAGCCTGGCCAATATCGATGTTGCCCGGGAAGACATCAACTCCGCCGAAGAGAACCTGCGGATTACGGATCTCAAGTACAAGGAAGGCGTGCAGCGCCAGATCGACCTGCTCGATGCAGTCTCAAACCTGAGCAGGGCCCAGTCAAATTACGTAACTGTGGTAAAAACGGTATTTGAAAACTATTTCCGGGTAATGAGAATGACTGAAGGCTTCCCCGGCAGAAAATAAAACCTGAAGGAATCAGTTGCCCCAACGCATACAGACCTGTATTTGTATGCCTGCTCTCAATCCAGAAGACATGACAACTCGAAATATCGGCCACCGGGGAGCACGCAGCCTTGCTCCTGAAAACACGCTTGCTGCACTTGAAAAGGCCTGGGAGATTGGAGCCGACGGTGTTGAAGTGGATGTCCAGGTTTCAGCCGACGGCCGTCTGGTGATTCACCACGATAACACGCCGGCGAGGACGACAAATGCCTCGGAATTGTTCCCGGATCGGGCATCTCAACCACTGACAACCTTTCAACTGGAAGAACTCAAAACGCTTGATGCGGGTTCCTGGTTCATCGACTCGGATCCGTTCTCCCAGATCAGCAGCGGCACTATCTCATTTGCAGAGCTTGAACGGCTCTATAATCAGCAGATTCCAACGCTTGAAGATGTGCTGTTTTTTATTAAAAGCAAACAATGGTGGGTTAACCTCGAGCTGAAAAAGATAAGCAAGCCACAGGAAGACTTCCCGCTGGCGGAAGCGGTACTTAGTGTTATCGACCAGGTGCACATTGATCAGGACCAGGTTGCCCTGTCTTCCTTCTTTCACCCCTATCTTGAAAGGATTCAGCAGCTCCGCCCTGATATTGAAGTCCAGGCGCTGATCGGCAGCAGAAGTGCAGGGCGAAACAACTGGGGAAAATACACCTACCAGACCTATAACGCCAATGAAGCGTATATTGACCAGGCCCAGGTTTACAAGGCAATGGAACACGGATGCCGGGTGAATCTGTATACCGTCAATGATCCGGTTATGATGCGGACATACATTGAATGGGGGGTCTCGTCCCTGATTACCGATTACCCCCAGACCTTGAAAAAGGTTCTTGAAAATAGACCGGAGGACAGCAAGAGCCGGTGATACTGAGCGGGAGAACAGCATGAGAAGAACGGACAAAGAAATAGCGGATAACATGGAAATTTCAGAGATTATCAGAAAATGTCAGGTGTGCCGCCTGGCCATGTCTCAGGATAACATGCCGTATATCGTCCCCCTATCGTTTGGTTACGATGAGAACACCATCTATTTTCACTCTGCAGTAACGGGAAAAAAAATAGACATGCTCGCTGCAAACAATCACGTGTGTTTTGAATTCGAGACCGACGTTGCGGTAAAACCGGATGAAGCTGCCCCATGTGACTGGTCATTTTCGTTCAGGAGTGTAATCGGCTTTGGAGATGTTGAGGAGTTGTCGCAAGATGAAGATAAGATAATCGGACTCAAACGGATCATGGCCCAGTACTCGGACAAGCAGTGGAATTTCGAGACCGTTTCGCTGAGCGGTCTCAAAGTTTTTAAAATCGCAATCAGCTCGATGACGGCAAAGCAGTCCCCATCAACTCGTCCGGCATAGTTCAAGACAGGATGCAGGAACAAAACCTCACCGTCTGACGTCCTACAAAACGTGCGGAATATGAAAAAAACCAGGATCATCGTCCTGTTAACCGGCGCATTCCTGTGCATCTGCCTGCTTCTGGCCATCGGTGCTGCACGCCAGGCGGCACAGCTTGACCGTGAGATCTCACAGCTCTTCGACGGCAAACGCTGGAGCCTGCCGGCAGTGCTCTATGCCCGACCGCTTGAGATTTATCCAGGCCGTGAGCTCTCCGCACAGCTGCTTGAGGACGAACTGGAACTCGCCGGTTATCGCCGGGAGCCCACAGTCCAGGCTGCAGGGGGGTACAACCGCTCTGACTCGAAATTCCAGATCATCACACGGGACTTTATCTATCCGGCAGGCCTTGAAAAATCGAGCACCGTCAGCGTTACGATAGAAAATGAGCGTATCACCTCACTCACCGACAGCAACAGCGGCAACCCTGTAGATTTTCTCCGGGTTGACCCGGCACGGATCGGCAGTTTTCACCCGCTCGTCCACGAGGACAGGCTCGTCCTGAGCCCCCAGCAAATCCCGGCGCTGCTCCAGGAAACAATAATCGCGGTTGAAGACAAGGGGTTTTTCTCTCATCATGGCATCTCGATCAGCGGTATCGGGCGGGCTTTTTTTGCCAATCTTGCAGCGGGAAAAACGGTGCAGGGCGGCAGCACCATTACCCAGCAACTGGTAAAAAATCTGTTTCTCAACCGAGAGCGGACACTGTCCCGAAAACTGCAGGAAGCGGTAATGGCAATTTTGCTTGATTACCGCTATTCCAAGCAAGAGATTCTCACCGCCTACATCAACGAAGTCTACCTTGGGCAGGACGGCGCACGGGCCATTCACGGCTTCGGCCTGGCCAGCCAGTTTCACTTTCGTCGCAGCCTGCAGGATCTCTCGGCCGGCCAGATCGCCACCCTTGTCGGTATGGTGAAAGGACCGGCACTCTATGACCCGGTTCGAAATCCCGATAACTCGAGAGCCAGGCGAGATATAGTGCTGTCCGTCATGAGATCTGCAAATATCATCGACGAATCGGTTACCGTAGCAGCTGCCAGAGAACCATTGACGGATGTATCTCCTCAAAGGCATGGATTTAACCGTTTCCCGGCGTTCCTGGAACTTGCCCGCCGTCAGCTGAAGACGCAGTATCGGGAAGAGGATCTGAAAAGCAGCGGTTTGAAAATCCTCACCACTCTCGACCCCCAGGTCCAATGGCAGATAGAGCAGGAACTGCAGCATTCCATCGGCGAACTTGAAGAACGGAGCACTACGGAACACCTCCAGGGCGCCGTGCTGGTGACCGGCCGGGAAAATGCCGAAGTTCAAGGGCTGGCCGGCGGCAGAAATGGGCTTGAATCCGGGTTCAACAGGGCTCTTGATGCCGGCAGACCAGTGGGTTCACTGCTGAAGCCGGTGGTCTATCTGGCTGCTCTTGGAAACGGATACACCCTCGCCTCTCCGCTGCTGGATGCTGGAATTGATGTGCCCACCGGTAATGACGTGTGGCGCCCTGAAAACTATGATCGCCTCAGCCATGGCCGTGTCGCCCTCTATACAGCACTGGCCAATTCGTATAATCTGGCAACAGTCAGGCTGGGACTGGAAGTGGGTCTGTCGGAGATTATCACCACCCTTAATGCACTCGGCTATCCAGGAATAATTGAGCCATACCCCTCGCTGCTTCTCGGAGCAGTCGAGATGTCCCCGCTGGACGTTGCCCAGTTTTACCAGACGATTGCCTCGGGCGGTTTTTTCCAGCCGCTGCGTTCGATTCGAGCAGTCCTGGGCAGCGACGGCCGCCTGCTGACCCGCAGCGGGCTGGACGTTGAGCAGCGTTTTTCCCCTGAGCTCATGTTCCTGCTCACCCATGCGCTGCAGCGGGTCATGGAAGAAGGGACCGGGAGCAGCTACACTCCCACGGCCTCCAGGGCCTATGCCGGAAAAACAGGGACGTCGGACGATCTTCGTGACAGCTGGTTCGCCGGATTCTCCGGGGACCGGCTTGCCGTCGTCTGGCTTGGCCGGGACGACAATAAAACGACAACCCTCACCGGCGCATCAGGCGCGCTGAAAGTCTGGGGAAGGCTTATGCAGAGCCTCAACGGTGCCCCGCTTGAACAAGCCGAGCCTGCCAATATCAGCTGGGCAAGGATCGACACAAAAACCCTGAAAGAGACTCATGCATTCAACACCCGGAGCACCCTGCTGCCTTTTATTTCATTTAATACCGGCAATGCAGGCGACCAGCAGCCCGCACACGATACCGGTATGGAAGAGCTTAAAAACATGACCAGAACATTTCTTGATTCCCTCAACAGGCTGTTCCAGTGAAGATAACACTCGGAATTCTCCCGGCACTGCTGGTATCGGCTCTTCTGCTCCATGGTTGTGCGGTCCAGGGACCGCTGCCCCCGCCTACTCCTCACCCGGAAAAAACAACCGTCCCACAGCCCCGGAAAAGCGCACCAGCCGTCTATTCTCCGGAACTCGGGGCTGCCTCCGCGCTCTACAGACAGGCCGAGCAGTCTCTTTCCGAGGGACGCTATCACCAGGCGGAACTTGAACTTGAGCGGGCACTGCGTATCGAACCACGGAACGCCGACTACTGGTTTGCGATGGCCAGGATAAAATACCAGCAAAATCTCCATCAGCAGGCAATTCAATTCTGCCTGAAATCGAAAAGCCTTGCAGGCAGAAACAGCGAGCTCATCAGGCGCAATGACGCGCTCATTGCCGAAGCTCAGCGGCATCAGGGCAACTGATCGAAAGAATCCTGTACTTGAACAATGCGATACAGGCGGTGATGAAAAATCCGCTATTTTTGCCCTTGACCGCCGTCGCTAAAACAAGTTATTTTATCCATTCTCACCGGCCATCTACCCGGCACAGCACATGATACCGGAAGTAATTGCCGATCACCTGTCCACATAAAGGAGCAGCTATGCATCAAACGTTAACCAGGCTCATTATTTTTCCGCTTCTCATGATCTTTTGCCTCGTCAGTTCGCTTACTCCCGTTGCCCAGGCAACGATTATTGAGACCCGAACCATTCTTGAAAGCCAGGCGGATTCATCACAGGCTGAGCTCCAGGATTTTCTTGCCCGCGACGATGTCCGGAAGCAGATGGTCGCACTCGGGGTAGACCCGGAAGATGCCGGTGCCCGTGTTGCTGCACTGACCGAGCAGGAACTCAGCCTGCTTCAACAGCACATCGGTGACCTGCCGGCCGGGTCAAATGCACTCGCCCTGATTGGTGCGGTTTTTCTGGTACTGATCATTCTTGAACTGGTTGGAGTGACCAATATTTTCAGCAAATTATAACGGTGGCAGTAACCCGCTCGTTCTGCTTTGCATTACTACTGGCAGCCTTTAGCCTGCCGGGATGCGCCCTGCAGAACAGTGTTCTTCAGGTGACCTTTGATCAGACACTGGAGCTTGAAGACACACCATTTTACCCCCAGGCAAAGTACCAGTGCGGTCCGGCCTCGCTGGCAATGCTGCTTGAAGCAAGCGGAGTTGACACCGATCCGGAAACCCTCGTCTCCTATATCTATCTCCCCGGCCGCAGGGGCAGCCTGCAGCTGGAAATGCTCTCGGCCGGCAGGCGCTTCGGCCGCATTCCCTATACAATAGATAGCGAAATATCAGCCATCGTTTCCGAACTGCAGGCCGGACGGCCTGTGCTTGTCCTGCAGAATCTCGGGCTCAACATTCTGCCCGCCTACCACTATGCTGTCGTGATCGGCATGGCTCCGCCAGATAGCATCATCCTGCGCTCCGGCACCACCCGGAGACTGATCATGAAGGCTGATCATTTCCTGGCAACCTGGAGGCGGGCCGACTCCTGGGCAATGATCGTTCTGCACCCCGGAGAACTTCCACAAAATCCCGATGCCGACCGTTTTCTTAATGCCGTCAATGCATTTGAGACAAGCGGGCGCATCAAACCTGCTGAGGCTGCATACCGGGCAGCGCATGCCGCCTGGCCGCAGAGCCAGACAGCCATGTTCGCCCTCGGCAACAACCTTCTGCTTCAAGGCAGCTACCGGGAAGCAGCCTCCGTTTTTAAGGATCTGCTCGCGCTCAACCCTGACCATATCGCTGCAGGTAATAATCTTGCTGAAATTCTTGCCAGGCATGGATGTTATCCGCAGGCGCTGGCTAAAATTGAACAGGCGGTTAAGACTGCAGAGAAAAATGGCTCAGCACTTACGGAAATAGTTCTTCGGACCCGGCAGCAGATAAAGCAGAAAATGAACCGAAGAAAACCGGATGAATGCACAATTTTATAGAATATCTCGAATTAAAACGGTCGGCTAATGAGCCTTATGACATAGTTTCTTTTATTATCTCTTTCGACAGCAGCCCAGCATCATTAAGTCAGCCGGCTGGTCACTGGGATAAGGCAATCTTTCGATAATGGGTGGAGAAAGCAATGAAACTTCTGCCGCTCCTCCGCCGAACCGATAATGGCCACCAGGTCATCCTGGAGAAAACGAAAAGATGGTTCGGGGTTGGTTTCCAGGCTGCCGTCTCTGATAATACCAACAACTGAGATCCCTGTCGTTTTGCGAATTTGAGCCTCTGCAATACTCTGATCTATCAGCGGACTATCCGGTTCAAGTTCAACCCATTGCAGATCAAACTGTTGCTCTGCTGCCCTCATCTGACCAAGCGTCCTGTATTCTTCTCCGGACGTTGTTGCACTGGAAACAAGCTGGTTACGAAGGTTTTCAGTCTGGAGTTGAATTTTCGGTACGGGGATTCGCAGGTAGAGAAGAACCTGCCTGATCATTTCCAGTCCGGCTTCAAATTCCGGGTAAACAAGATCAACCACACCCATCTCTTTGAAAACATCAAAAAATCCTGGATCAGAGATGCGGGCGACAATTCTGATTCCACTGTTTACTTTCTTCGCATTACTGATAATGGAACGGGCAACGACGATACCCGGAATAGTTACAACCAGAAGAGAAGCATCTCTAATCAACAGCGCCTCTTGAACGATCTCCTGACTGCCGTCTCCATAGACAATCGGATATCCGGCAGCCTTCGCCTTTTCAATACGCAGCTGGTCAAGCTCAACGAGGACGAAAGGGATGGCAAGCTGCTGCAGCACGCTGGCGATCTGAAAGCCGATGCGGCCGCAGCCGGCGATCACAACGTGTCTGCGAAGCATCTGCTCAGGGAAATTGAGTGATTCAAGCGGCTCATGCTTGAACCATCGCTTCTTAAGGCCATAGAGTAGTGATGTCTGAGATGAGATAAAAGGGGTCAGCACCATTGTCATAACGGCCATTGTCAGAAACATATTATAAAATTCGGCGCTGATCGACTGATTGGCAACCCCGATCCTCGCCAGCACAAAGGAAAATTCTCCCACCTGGAACAGACCGAGCCCGACGGCAAGCGGAATAACGTTGCGATAGCGGAAGGCCCAGGCAAGAGCAGCAAAGATACACCCCTTGCCGATACTCACAACAATGACAAGCCCCAGGATCAGACCAAAATGGCTGAACAGGAACCGGGGATCAAGGAGCATTCCCACAGAAGAAAAAAACAACAGGCCAAAAAGATCGCGAAGGGGAACAATATCGCTGAGCGCCTGATGACCATAGTCCGACTCGCTGAGAACCATCCCGGCAACGAAAGCACCAAAGGCAAAGGACAAGCCTGCCAGGTACGTAGCATAACCGACACCTAAACCAATGGCGGTAATGGCCAGAATAAAAAGCTCCCGGGAGCCAAGCCTGGCGATAATCTGGAGCAGAAAAGGCAGCAACCGGGTTCCGAGAAAAAACATGGCAACAAGAAACGCCGTTGCCTGAATTGCGGCAAGACCGAGGCCCCCAAGCCCGGCAGCGGGATCGTCCAGTTGAGGTAAAACGATCATCAATGGTACCACCGCTAGATCCTGAATGATCAGTATGCCGATCATCACCTTACTGGAGAGCGTTCCAAGCCAGCCCTGGTTCATCAGTGTTTTCAGAATCACCATGGTTGAGGAGAGGGATATCAGCGATCCGAACCAGAGTGCGGTTTTCCATTCCCAGCCAAACATGCTCCCCACTGCATAGCCAAAACCAATGGTCAGAAGCATTTGCAGCGGTGTACCGATAAGAGCGACATACTTTACCGGCTTAAGATCTTTGAGAGAAAACTCCAGGCCGAGCGCAAAAAGCAGAAGGGCGACGCCGATTTCCGCAAGAAGTTCAATGTCATGAATTTCAGTAATAGTCAGACCACCGGTGTATGGCCCGAGGATAACACCGGCGAGGATATAACCGAGAATAAGCGGCTGATGGAGCCGCTGCATTATCAAACCACAGAAAAAGGCGGCCAGAACAATAATAATAATATCAGTAGCGATGCCCATGAAACAAGCCCCAGCACAATTGGAAAACGGTAAAACAGGAATAACAGCGAGTCGCAGAGAACAAAGTTACCTCTCTTTGCATCTTTTTTCACGCTTCATGTACCTCAACAAGTTTAAGCATATTGTCTTTTCCCCTTATCAGGCAGTTTTTCCACGCTTATTTCCGCAGAATAACGTTCTTGACAAAATAATGGATTGTCATACATTAAAGATAGTAATTGATTACTTTCTTTAATGGAGGTTATATGGCCACCAATGTTAAGCATCTTTCGGCAGAGAAGCGTCGGGCGGTAACGGTAGCGGCCGTTATTGAGCTGGCAGCTGAACAGAACCCCAGTGATATCACGACAGCTGCCATTGCCGCCCGGATGGGTTTGACCCAGGGTGCCCTGTTTCGACATTTCCCCAACAAAGCGGCGATACTCCAGGCAGTGATAACCTTTGTATCCAAAAAGCTGCTGACCAGACTGGTCAAGGCCAGGCATGACGCAACATCACCTCTTGCCGCACTTGAAGCCATGTTTATGGCACATGTAGAGTTTGTCGTCAAACATCCGGGTGTTCCCCGCCTGCTGTTTGGTGAACTCCAGCGTGCTGAAAAGACAAATTCCAAGGACCTGGCTCAAGAACTGATCAAGCGATATAGCGAACAACTGCACAGGCTGCTCGAAGAGGGAAAGGCGAACAACGAACTGAATCCCGATCTCGACACCGAAGGAGCTGCCATCCTGTTCATCGGTACGCTCCAGGGGTTGATCATGCAATCGCTTTTGGCCGGCAATGTGAATCTCATCCGTGAAAATGCACCCCGGGTGTTCGCCATCTACCGCCGTGGCATCAGGAGTATACAATGAAATATTTACCCGTCCAGGGGCGCACCCTGGCTCTGGTTTTAATACTATTGCCCCTTTTTGTTCTCTTTGTTTATGTGGCTCTGCGCTCAGGTCCGCTCGCGCCGGTACCGGTAACAGTAGCAACTGTGGAGAATCGCACCATCTCTCCTGCTCTCTTCGGCATCGGCACGGTTGAATCCAGGTATACGTACAAGATAGGCCCGACGTTTGCCGGGCGTATCAAACAATTAACGGTACAGGTCAACGATAGTGTCGAGGCCGGGCAGATTCTCGGTGAAATGGACCCGGTTGATCTCGATGAAAAAATCAGCGCTCAGGAGGCGGCAATACGGCGTTCCGAAGCACAGTTGGTTGAGTCCCAGGCACGACGGAATTTCGCCAAGGCCCAGACACAGCGATACGAGCAACTGCTGGCAGCACGTTCTACAAGTGAGGAGATTGTTGCCACCAAAAAACAGGAATATCTGATTGCCGAGGCGAACCTTAAAGCTGCAGGTGAGGACGTTGCTCGTGTTCGAGTGGAAGGTGAAGCATTACAAGCACAAATGAGTAACCTGGCTCTTGTCGCCCCCGCAGCCGGCCTGATAGCTGCACGCAACGCAGACCCTGGAACCACAGTCGTTGCCGGCCAGGCGGTCGTGGAGCTGATTGACCCGGAAACCCTCTGGATTAATGTTCGTTTCGATCAAATCCATGCGCGCGGGCTGACCGCCGGGCTACCGGCTCAAATTATCTTGCGCACTCAAACCGGCAAGTTGACGGGCCGCGTAATGCGGGTGGAGCCTCTGGCTGACGCGGTGACTGAAGAGATGCTCGCCAAAGTGGTGTTTGACCTGATTCCCAACCCGTTGCCACCCGTCGGTGAACTGGCCGAGGTAACCGTAACCCTGCCCACACTTCCCGCCGGCCCAGCGATCCCTAACGCAGCCATCCAGCGTATTGCTGAAGAAATGGGTGTCTGGCGGATCAGGGATGGGCACCCGCACTTCACTCCGGTTCATCTGGGTACTGCCGATCTGGACGGTTATGTCCAGGTCAAGCAGGGACTCAGCGTCGGTGACGAAATTGTAGTCTACAGTACAAAGACATTGACGCCACGCAGCAGTGTCGACGTTGTCGAGCATATTCCCGGAGCAGCACCATGATAAGCCTTGCCGGCCGCGACATCATGCATGCCTGGGGTAAGTTCGTCTTTACCGGTATGGGCTTAGGTCTGCTGATCGGCGTGACGCTGTCCATGGCGGGAATCTATCGCGGCATGGTAGATGACGGCAAGGCATTGCTCGATAACAGCGGGGCGGATCTCTGGGTAGTACAAAAAGATACGCTTGGCCCATATGCAGAGCCTTCAAGCATCTATGACGATGTCTGGCGAGCCGTTCGTGGTATGCCGGGAGTCTCCCGGGCTGCTAACGTCACCTACCTTACCATGCAGGTACGCCAGGGTGAGCGCGATGTACGCACACTGGTCACCGGAATCACCAACGGTGGGCCCGGTACTCCCGGCTGGCCGCCGTATCTCGTCGCCGGACGACAGATCACCCGTGGTCATTATGAAGCAGTGGCAGATATTGCCACTAACTTCAAGATCGGCGACAATCTCCGGATTCGACGTAATCAGTATACCGTGGTTGGCCTGACCCGCCGGATGGTCTCTTCCGGCGGCGATCCAATGATATTCATACCATTGAAAGATGCCCAGGAGGCCCAATTTTTAAAAGATAACGATGCCATTCGGCAGCAACGCCGCCGCACCGCAGAGAACCCGGCTTTCAATCGACCGCAGGTCCCTGGTCTACTTAGTTCCGTCATTGCTTCACAAAGCATCAATCCTTACGTCAACGCCGTTCTGGTGCAGCTTGAGACAGGTTATAACGCCGACGATGTTGCAGATTCAATCCGTCGCTGGAAGCGCCTGACTGTCTACACCCGGAAGCAGATGGAGGAAATACTCATCGGTAAGTTAATAGCCACCTCGGCCAAACAAATCGGAATGTTTCTGGTTATCCTTTCCACTGTCAGTGCGGCCATTGTTGCCTTTATCATCTACACCCTGACATTGGGCAAAATACGTGAGATCGCCGTACTTAAACTGATCGGCACCAGGAATCGCACCATTGCCGGCATGATTATGCAACAGGCTATAGCCCTTGGGGTTATCGGCTTTGTCATAGGAAAAATCTCTGCCACCTTGCTGATGGCGCCGATTTTTCCCAAATATGTTTTGCTTGAACCGCTCGATTCCGTAAAGGGGCTGGTTGCCGTGGTAGTAATCTGCATACTTGCAAGCCTTATCGCTATCCGTGCTGCTCTCAAAGTCGATCCGGCCGAGGCCATTGGAGGGTAACTATGGCCGGCAAGGGTATTTATATCAAAGCATTGAAAAAGCGCTATGGCAAGGGAGATACCGCCGTTGATGCCTTGAAAGAGGTGGACATGCAGGTAGCGCCGGGCGAGGTGGTCGGCCTGATCGGACCTTCCGGATCCGGGAAAAGCACCCTGCTCAAGTGCCTGGGTGCAGTGATCGAGCCAACAGCCGGACTGATGACTCTCGGTGACGAGACAATTTATGATAACGGCTGGAAGGTGCGTGATTTGCGGGCCCTGCGCCGCGATAAGATTGGTTTTGTCTTTCAGGCCCCTTATCTCATCCCTTTTCTTGATGTAACTGATAATGTTGCGTTATTGCCGATGCTGGCCGGCGTGAAAAACAATGAAGCACGCACGCGGGCAGTAGAGCTGCTCAGATCGCTCGATGTGGAGGCGCGCGCCAAGGCAATGCCGTCACAACTTTCCGGGGGAGAGCAGCAGCGGGTGGCAATTGCCAGAGGATTGGTCAATCGACCGCCGGTTATTCTAGCGGATGAACCCACGGCCCCACTCGATAGCGAGCGGGCGCTGGCAGTGATTCGCTTACTCAATGACATGGCACGTAAATTTGAAACCGCAATTATTGTTGTCACTCATGATGAAAAAATCCTTCCGACGTTCAAGCGAATCTATAACATCCGCGATGGGGTAACTTACGAGGAAGCCGGTGAAGGGCGAGACTTTGCCTGAAAATCTACAGAGACCGTGAGAGACACTGATGAAGTACGCACACATGTATAATCTTATTATCTTAGGCGCGGCACTCAGCCTGCCGGCGGGATGCATGCCCGGTCCTGATTTCAGCAGCCCGGCCGGTCCCGTTACAGCGGTCTACACCGCAACGCCACTGGCGGTAAATACCGCAGGTGCCCCCACAGCTCTGGGAGACTCACAGCATTTCACCGAGGTTAACTCGATCAACCCCTATTGGTGGCGTGAACTTGGTTCAGCCAGGCTGGATGCCCTGGTGCAGGACGCACTGCAGGCCAGCCCCACGCTGGCGCGCGCACAGGCAACTCTGCGCCAGGCGCAGGAGCTTTACGCTGCACGAGCCGGCTCAAGCCTCTACCCCCAGATTGACGCCAACCTCGGCGCCCAGCAGCAGCGATTCAGCCCCAGTTCATCAGGGCAGACTGGTGATGCCCGGGAATTCAGCCTTTACAACGCCGGTGTGGGGATCAATTACACCCTTGACCTGGCCGGCGGCAATCGCCGCACCCTGGAAGCACTGGCGGCTCGCGTCGATTATCAGCACTACCAGCTGGCAGGCGCCCGATTGACCCTGGCGGCCGATATTGTCACCACCGCCGTGACCCAGGCTGGTATTGAAGGACAAATAAAGACGACAAAAGCCATCCTCCAAGCCCAGGAGAAACAGCTGGAACTGACGAAAGAGAGGGTGCGACTCGGCCAGGCGGCTGCCGCTGAAGTACAAGCCCTGCAAACCCCGGTGGAACAGACTCGCGCTGCCATCCCACAATTATATACTCAGCTTCAGCAGAACGAACACCTTCTTGCGGTACTCTCCGGTCGGGCTCCGGGCGCGGAAAGTTTGCCGGCTTTCACCCTCGCAGAGTTCACTCTGCCAACGAATCTGCCACTCATCATACCCTCTGAGCTGGTACGCAGCCGTCCGGATATTCAGGCCGCCGAGGCTTTGCTGCACGTCGCCAACGCCGAATACGGTGTGGCAATCGCCAAACTCTATCCACAAATAAACCTCAGCGCCGACCTTGGTCTGCTGGCCTTGTCTACTGAAACTTTATTTAGCGGCAGTTCGACGATCTGGGGTCTGGTTGGACAACTGACTCAACCTTTATTCAATCCCGGCCTGCCGGCGGAAAAGCGTGCCGCGTTAGCTGGATTCGATGCAGCGGCAGCCAATTACCAGACCGTCGTCCTCGGAGCATTGCGCAATGTGGCCGATGTGCTCAGGGCGCTGGAGAACAACGCGCTGAGACTGGCAGCACTGGCTGCCGCAGATGATGCCGCACAGGAATCATTTGAATCCGTACAGCGCCGCTACGAACTGGGTGCAGCCGGTTATACGGAGGTACTTATCGCCCAGCAGCAGCTGCAGCAGGTCAAGATCGGCCTGATAGAGGCCCAGGCACGACGCCTCATTGACAGTGCGGCGTTATACCAGGCGATGGGTGGTGATATTTGAACAATAATCTTGGATTCACAAGCAGAATTGAAAACAGCCTCGATTTGTCCAGTGGAAATGGTTGAATCCCCAGGCTTTATAAACGAGGGTTATTTAGTTTTTAATCAGGTATAATCAAGAAGATCCATTCAATTTGATGGCTTTGTTAAAACTTCGGCCTACTGTGCAGCAGCAATTTTTCCGGGGCTCGACATGCAGATAAGTCAGCACGCTCACCCGGTCATTATAACATTCCACCATCATTTAAAAAAGCATATGTCCTCTATTTTCAGCGCAGTTGAGCGTTTCAGTATGCGGGAAGAACCAGCAGCCGGCGGCTGCAGCAGGAGGGTGAGATGATCTCTGTAACGCAGGCCCTGGCAATACTGCACAACAATATACCCAGGCCCAGCCAACGATATGTTCCGCTGGGGCAGGCATACGGATGCCGTTTAAGCGAAGAAATCCATGCCCCGGAAGCCTCGCCGCGTTATACAAACTCAGCGATGGACGGCTTTGCGGTCAGGTGGGAGGATTGCCGGCAGTCTTCAGACGAAAACCCCGCTCAACTGGAGATCATCGGTGAAAGCCAGGCAGGTGTTCCATTTTCAGGACACGTCGCCCAGGGCACGGCGGTCAGGATCAGCACAGGCGCAATACTTCCCGATGGTGCGGACAGCGTAGTTCGAATCGAGGATACCAGGGAAAATGGTACGACGATCGATATCTTGGCCATTCGCTCTCCCGGGCAGGATGTGAGGCACCAGGGCGAAGAATTCCCTGAAGGAGAACTCCTCTTTCCAGCAAACAGGTGTCTGAAGGCCAGGGAACTGGCCTTGCTGGCCTCCGTGGGTATTCGCAGTGTCAATGTTTATCTGCCTCCCAGCGTGTCACTCCTGATAACAGGTACCGAGCTGGCACATTTTGAGGAAAAAAATATCAAACCATACCAGATAAGGGATTCCAACACCATCATGCTGGAAAGCGCCATCCGGGATTCAGGGGGTGTCTTGAGATCATCCATCCGGGTTCACGACAGTTTTACCGATACGGTTCAAGCAATCCGGGAGACAACCAAAGGTGAAGATTCCATCATCCTCTGTTCCGGTGGGGTATCGGTAGGCAGACACGATCATGTCAAGGAAGCGGCAAAGGAGGCAGGTTTTGCAGAACTATTCTGGAAGATACGCCAGAAACCCGGCAAACCGCTTTTTGTCGGCCGCCGGGACAATACACTTCTTTTCGGACTTCCCGGAAACCCGGTTTCCGCCTTTATGTGCTTTCACAACTATGTCAGGCCGGTACTGGCCGAGTTGCAGGGAACAGCGTCTCTCAACCACTCCATAACGGCCAGGGTTAGCGAAAAAATAAGCAATAGCGGATCAAGGACCACTTTCATACGAGTAGTCGTTGAGAACCAACCAAATGAAATAGCACGTATAACTGAAGTAGCACAGCAGGGTTCACACATGCTGAGCTCAATCGTACGGGCAGACGGTTACATCATTGTAAAACCGGGAGAAACCCTGGAGCCCTTCGATTTAACGGAAGTTTTCCTTTTCTAGAGGAATAAAGATCAACACGCTCCCGCCAGTTAATTGCAATAACTATGCTCCGCTGTAATCCTGCTCGATGATCAGCGCAGCCCGGATCAGCCAGGTGACGATGGTGATGCCCAGCGCGAATATGCCAAGCGTCACGCTCAACTCCACCCAGGTGGGCAAATAGTCCACCACTTCTCCAAGCGGACTGGGGATAAGGCCCGGCACGATGAGGCCGATTCCCTTTTCCATCCAGATGGCCACGAACAGAAACAGACAGGCGGGCAGCAGGACTTTGGGATTGTTTTTACCGGGATTAAAAGCCAGCACCAGGGTAGCCAACAGGTTGACGCAGACTGAGGTCCAGATCCACGGGACCAGGGAGTTGTGACCGTCCATGCCGAAGAACAGGTAGATCGCAGAGCTTGAGTGGTGGGTCGGGAAGTAGAATTCCTTGAAGATTTCTGAAAACAGCATGAGCAGATTGATGATCGCCGAGATAACGATGATCAGCCTGAGCTTGTTGAACACGCTTTTATCAATTTTATAGGTGGTAGATGTGTGAATAACTGCAAGAATCAGGGCTATCAAGGCCGGTCCTGCAGCAAAGGCCGAGGCCAGAAAGCGCGGCCCCATCAGCGGGTTGTTCCAGAATGGCCGGGCAGGCAGCCCCTGGTATAAAAAGGCGGTCACCATATGTATCGAAAATGCCCAGAAAATAGAGAGAAACACGAAGGGGCGGTACTTCCTTTCATCAGCAGACTTCCCCTTGTAATGACTGTAGAGGATATATGCAGGGATCAGTCCGTTGAGCAGCAGGTAGCCGTTGAGTACCAGCACATCCCAGGCCAAAATTGATGAAGGAAAGTTGAAAATTCCAATGCCGGGGATCAGGTGCCAGGCCTGGAGCGGGCCTCCGAGATCGACCAGGATGAAGGTCAGACACATGACCAGTGCGCCGACTGCGACTCCCTCGCCGATGATGACGACCCGGTGAAAATCAGGGTCATGAAACACATAAGCGGGCAGAATCAACATCACCGCTGCGGCTGCGACTCCAACCAGGAAGGTGAAATTGGAGATGTAGAACCCCCAGCTGACGATGTCGTTCATCCCGGTCACTGACAGACCATAGCGTGCCTGAAAGGAGTATGCGTAGATTCCCAGCCCCATGATGCCGAGCAGGACGAGCCGAAACAGTTGGAAACCCAGGCTGCCTTTTAGATTCCAGCGGATGACGTCGGTCAGGAAGGTTCTTAAATTTCTCTCGTCAAGGGTGCGCATGAATATCACCTGTCAATCAATGAAGTACCAGAATTTGGGGTCTGTTCCGAGTTCTTCCTTCATCCTGAAGACTTTCTTGTGCTTCAGGACGTAACGAATCTCGCTTTCGGGATCGAGCAGGTTGCCGAACACCCGCGCTCCTGTCGGGCAGGCCTCCACACAGGCCGGCAGTCGACCTTTTCGGGTCCGCTGGATACAGAAGGTACACTTTTCCATTTTCCCCTGAGGCCTGATCCGGTTACCGAGATAATGCTGTCTTCGGGTAATTTCCTCTTTCGGAATCTCCGGTTTGCCCCAGTTGAACCTCCGGCCGTAATACGGGCAGGCGGCCTGGCAATAACGGCAGCCGATGCACCAGTCATAATCGACAACGACGATACCGTCAGGCTCCATCCAGGTCGCCCTGGTTGGACAGGCTTTCGTGCAGGGGGCCTTCTCACAATGGAAACACTGGGTGCCCATGTAAAACTTGTTTTCCACCGGAACCTCATGATAGTAACGGCCATCGCCGGTACTCGGATCAAGCTGACCCGGTTCCATCTCAAATATACGGATATACTGGGTATTGGTTTTCCGATCTAAATTGTTCTCCTTGACGCAGGCAGTGACACACTCCATGAACCCTTCACAGCGCGTGATGTTGAAGGCATAGCCGTAGAGCACACCGTCCAGAGGCGGATAGCTGCCCACCTGCAGATCAATGTTGTCACGGAGCTTGGCCAGTCTCTCGAGCCGGGCCACCGTTGCATCTTTTTCCTGCTGGGTCATCACTTGGTAGTTCTTTTTGAAAAACTCCTGCCAGCGCAGTTTCATTTCCTCGGAACCGGCGGCATCGGCGGAGGGAATGCAGCCCGTGGTCAAAGCGGCACTTCCGGCGGCTGCGGCAATGGATACTCCCTTGAGAAACGTTCTTCGGGTGCTCGTTTTTTCAAGCAGAGCCGCGATGCGGGCTTCCTCGCTCATGTCTTTTGTTGACCTCATACGTCCCTCAATCAGTCCAGTTCCACCGAGTAGGTTGCTGGAAATCGCTTATCAAACAGCGGAGAATGCGGATCGTGACAGGTGGTGCAGTTATATATCGTGCGCTCGCCCGCCCAGTTTGCAACTCTTTTTCCATGAGCGCCGCCCAGCCAGTCACGTTTCTGGCGAAAATGACATTGGCCGCAGAGTTGATAGCTGTGATCAAAGTCGATTTTCCTGCCTTTTTTATCTTCCAGATAGTCCCGCTCCTCCGGATGATGGCAGTCAATACAACTCAGTCCCCGGCCTTCGCCGCCATGTTCGAGAAAGATGTTTCCGTGGGTCAGTTCAAGGCCCTGCCGGGCGGTCACCACTTTGTCTGTATGGCAGCTGCTGCATGGATAGCGCTCGACCTGAGCCTTTCTGGCCAGTACCCGGAACGAGCCACCCTGATACTCTTCCCTGGCCAGGACCGTCTCATCGACCACCTGTTTGACGAGCGGCACGGAACGGTTGTCGAATCTGTCTTCGGCGGCCTTGATTTCATCGACAATCGATTTTTCACTTGCCGCCCCCTGAAGGTGACTCCCGGCAATACAGAGCAGAAGAAAGCAGCTAAAGAGTGTTTTCGTCATGATCAACCCAGCGTTATTTTCTTTCGAACTCGCTTATCGGAGTCGATTGTACAACCGTTGCATGACACTGGCGGCAGTCACCTCTTGCGGCATGAGAAACTCTGATTTCAGCAACCGCACCGGGACCGGTATGACAGGCAATGCAGTTCTCCCGCAACTGCAGGCTGTGGGGCACCGGAGGAGGAGAGCTGCTCAGAAACGACTGGCCGAGCCGGGGAGGTTGAATCGATTTCCACCCGGTTTCGACAAACAGCGTTTCCGACTGAACAGAAGCATGGCACTGGTAACACAGGGTGTTCTCCGGATGGGGGGTCACCGGGGCATAAGCGTCAAATTCGGAGCTGTACCCACCTCTGCGGTGGCAGGACAGGCAATTTGTCTCGTTACCGCTGAAGCTGGTATCCACTTCATGGGGAATTCGCGGCGGAGATCCGGGATACTGCCGTAAGCTGTAAAAATCCGTCAGCGTGCGACCACCCGAATCCGCGTCAAGGTAGACTTGGGGGGTATCCTGCTGCGCAGCGAAGATCTTTGCGCCCTGATTGTCGAAATTACCGGGAACAGAGGACTCTGCCCGTACATTTTCCGAGACAAGCAAAAGGGCGGTAACACCGAGCAGAGCAACGCAGACTGCACTTTTACTGTGGCGTTGTTGTCCATTCATCATGCTTTCTCCAGTCTGACTGCACATTTTTTATAGTCCGGCTGCTTGGAGATGGGGCAGAACGCGTCCAGAGTCACTTCGTTAATCAGATAGCTTTCATCGAAAAAAGGTACGAAGACCATGCCCCTGACCGGCACCCCCCGGCCGTTGATCTGGGCGGGCATGGTGATTTCGCCCCGCCGGGAGATAATTTTGACCTTTTCGCCGTTAACAACGCCTAATTCGGCTGCATCCTCGGGGTGTATTTCAACGTAGGAGGACGGTACCGCATTATGCAGAACCGGCACCCTGCGTGTCATGGAGCCTGTATGCCAGTGCTCGATAACCCTGCCGGTGTTGAGCCAGAAGTTGTATTCGCTGTCGGGAAATTCTGCAGCGGGCTCGTAGGGGCGTGCCCAGATCCAGGCCCGGTTGTCCTTCTTGCCATAGAAATCAAAGTCCTTGCCGTTGGAACAGGCCGGGTCATACCTGGGGTTGTAGCGCCAGCGGGTTTCCTTGCCGTCGACAAACGGCCACTGGACTCCTGAACGTTCGGCAAGTACCGAGTAGGGGGCCATTTCATGTTTCGGTCCGGCATGGAAGCGGCGATATTCTTCCCATATTTTTTCTATGTAGTCACTTTGATCCCAGGAAAACTGTTTTTCAAAACCGAGCCTGCGTGCCACCTCGATAATCTGCCAGGTGTCGGACATGGCCTCACCGGGAGGATCGACAATTTGAGTGAAATGCTGGGTGCGTCGTTCAGAGTTACCATACATGCCTTCCTGCTCGACCCACATCGCAGCCGGCAGAATGACATCGGCGATATCCGTGGTCGGGGTTGGGTAAACATCGGATACCACCACAAATCGATCTTCCTTGAGGGCGCCGTCCCGGTATCTCTTGAGGTTGGGCATGGTGACCATCGGGTTAGTTACCTGGATCCAGATGAACTTGATGTCGCCCCGGTCCAGTGCCCGGAACATCTCAACCGTGTGATAAGACGGTTTCGGGTCGATGTTCTCGACAGGTACCTCCCATATCTGTGCGGCCATTTCCCTGTCGTGCTCATTCATCACGACCCCGTGCGGCAGTTTGTGGGTCAGTGTTCCGACCTCGCGAACGGTGCCGCAGGCACTCGGCTGACCGGTCAGCGAAAAGGGGCTGTTGCCCGGCATGGAGATCTTGCCGACGAGAAGGTGAATATTGTAGACCAGGTTATTGATCCAGGTTCCCCTGGTATGCTGGTTCATTCCCATGCACCAGAACGAGGTCACCTTGACGGACGGATCCCCGTAGAGCGCGGCCATGTATTTGATATCTCTGGCCGGCACCCCGGAGATTTTCTCTACCTTTTCAGGTGTATAGTCTTCAAGAAAGGTTTTAAAATCTTCAAAGTCGATTGATTCGGCCTTGTCGGTGAAGGCGAAGTGGTCCTCGGTTCCATAGCCGATGTTGGTTTTACCTTTGTGAAATGAGACATGTTCGTTGACAAAGTTCCAGTTGACCCAGTCATTTTTGATTATCTCGTAACAGATCGCATTGGCCACGGCCAGATCGGTCTGAGGCCTGAAAATAATCGATTTGTCAGCCGCCTGGCTGGTGCGGGAATAACGGGTGGCAAAATCGATAATCTTCACATTGGTTCGGCGTTTTCTCTGGGCGAGCATGCGTGAAAAGAGCACCGGGTGCATCTCGGCCATATTGTTTCCCCAGGTGATGAAGACATTGGCGTGGTCAATGTCTTCGTAGCAGCCCATTGGCTCATCAAGGCCAAATGAGGTCATGAACCCCGTCACCGCACTGGACATGCAGAGCCTGGCATTAGCCTCGACATTGTTGGTGCCCAGGCAGCCTTTGAACAGCTTGGAGGCGACGTAGCCGTCCGGGATAGTCCATTGGCCCGAGCCATACATGGCTACCGAGTCCTTGCCGTATGCATCCCTGGTTTCCTGCAGCTTTTGCGCGACGAGATCGAGCGCCTCTTGAATGGGAACTTCAACCATTGCTCCATCTCTGCGAATCAGGGCTTTTGTCAGCCGGTCTTTACCATAGAGCGCCTGCACGGAGTGATAGCCCTTCATGCAGCAGAGCCCCTTGTTGACGCTGCAGTTCGGGTCACCTTTCACTGCCACCGCCCGGCCGTCACTGACCCCAACCAGGACCCCGCAGCCGGTACCGCAGAAACGGCAGGGGGACTTCTGCCAGGAAATAACGCTGTTGTTTTGAGCCAGTCTGCTCCAGTCGCCAAAACTGATTCCCGGGAAAAGTGCTCCGGCGGTTGCAAGCGCACTGCTGATTGCGGACTGTTTAATGAACTGTCTTCTGTCGAGTCTCATATTCTGTGCTCCCCTGGTCAGTTTTGTTCATCGTAGCCGAAGGCTAGGCTCAAGGATTGTAGTGAGGCAAGCTTTTTAAGCTTTTCCTGAAGAGAACGTTCTCTGTCTTCGTCCGGTGTGTCGGTTATCAGAACAACTACGTCTTTATTTTCAGCTGGAATAATCTGGCAGTACTCAAGGCTGGAGAGATCGGTGCACAATGCCTCCCGGGCACCTTCTCTGGGCATGGCGAGATAACTGAATATAGGCATGACGGCTCCACATGAATAACCGGAATCATACTACTTGGTGGCAGCAGAACCTTACCATATCTGGATAAAAAAAGGATGAAAATCCGTTGCAGTGGAAATTTTTATTGGAACAGCAGCTCCCGGTCAGCAATCAAACAGCTCCCAAAGGCTCTGATGTGGCGACGATTTACAAAGACCACCGGTAAATAGAGCTGTTAAGTCGATCAGGCAGCGCCTTAAAATCAGCGAACCCAAGTTGTTCTCTCGCTATCAGCTTTCAGCAGATGCTCTGGAATCATATGTGCCGG
Source organism: Desulfocapsaceae bacterium (assembly GCA_963675545.2). Taxonomy (GTDB): domain Bacteria; phylum Desulfobacterota; class Desulfobulbia; order Desulfobulbales; family Desulfocapsaceae; genus MADRE3. The sequence goes on along the minus strand of CAXXRX010000002.1, from coordinate 1,788,499 downwards.
GATCTTTCAGGTGTACACTGAATACGTTGTCACATCACCGATTAATGAATCAATCTCAGATTGAATCTCTCTGCGTTTGGGGTTGTTAAACCAGTTTTCCCAATCTTCGACAGACTTCCAGGTACTGATAACCAGAGACTCATCCGGTTGGTCGAACCGGAAGAGCGTTTGTCCGGAAATATATCCAGGCTGGGACAAAGTAACACTGCGAAGTTTGATTAAAAGAGAGATTAATTCATTCGATATGTCCTCAGGCACAGGCCGTTTGATCAGAATAATTGCCGACATTTCCATCCTCCTTGTCCGATTGACTTTGTTCGTTATCCCCATCTCAACTTTTCCAAGGGTTGAAATATAATATATGTACTTTTAGATATTTGCCTCACTTAAAATCGCAGATATTTCCTCGTCTCTGCAGGGCTGGCCCATAATGCTGGGAAATCTTCTATGACAGTAAAGCAGAATAATCTTCACTTTGAGTTTCTTCGCATACTCAATGGCTTTGTCCACGATGTGAAACGAATGATCTGAACCGTCTATTGCCACGAGTATTCTGTTTTCAGTCATGGGGCTTCCTCCTGATCGAAGAAAGGTGTGTGGTATAACAATGGCCTGTTATATCCTTGACCATAAGCACTTTTTGAGGCTGTTGCTTACCGGGCAGATCGATTTCTCCAGGGACTGTCATTCTTTCGATCGCGACAAGCGACTTCATATCGAAGCTGAGATTTATGTGGACTGCCGCGCTGTTGTGCCCTCTGCATCCCGGGTCTGGAAATGGTGAACGCAGCCACATTGAAGAAAATGAGTATCTGACACCGTATTTGAACATGATTATAGTATGGTAACAGGAATGCGTGCCGATCGAACAGGGTGACCCAGACAGACGTGATCTGAGCGGCAAGGAGGAGCGATGCTTAGTTTGCCTGAAAATCTGAAGTTGAGATGGTCAAGTATCCTGCTGAAGGTGCTCTGCATCTTTTTTATTTTCGCTGCTCCATCCCCATCTTTTTCAGCCCAGGACGGCAATCTGGTTTTTACCCTCACTATAAACGGAACCATCAACCCGGCAGTTGTCGACTATATCGACACGGGCTTCAAGAAAGCAGGGGAGCACGGGGCATACCTGATTATAATCCAGATGAATACACCCGGGGGCCTTGATGCGTCGATGCGGGACATCATTAAAAATATCCTCGATTCAGACATTCCGATCGTAACCTATGTGTCGCCGGATGGAGCTCGGGCCGCAAGTGCAGGTACGTATATACTCTATGCCAGCCATATAGCCGCGATGGCTCCGGCAACCAATCTCGGCGCTGCAACCCCGATACAGATTGGCGGCAGGAATACATTTGAGAAAGATCGTGAGGAGCCGGACGAGGGCGATAAGCCTGACGGTAAATCTGTACTTGAACGTAAGGTTATCAACGATGCCAGTGCATATATCAGAGCGCTCGCCCACAAACATGGGCGCAATGCCGACTGGGCAGTCAAGGCGGTCCGGGAGGCGGTAAGCCTCACAGCGCATGAAGCACTCGAGCTGAATGTGACCAATATTGTGGCGGAAAACCTTGATGATCTGCTGAAGCAGCTTGCCGGCCGGGAGGTAAAAATAAAAGGTCAGGTTCTCTGGCTTGAAACCGCTAACGTGTCGTTTGAATCATTTGAGCCGAGCTGGCGCTACAAGGTGCTTGGTGTCATCAGTGATCCCACGATTGCCTATCTACTCCTTCTTCTCGGTTTTTACGGCCTGATTTACGAACTTGCTAATCCCGGGTTCCTCCTACCCGGAGTGGCCGGAGGTATCGCCATCATGCTCGCGCTCTACGCGTTTCAATTATTACCGGTAAATTACAGCGGATTGGCCTTGATGGTACTCGGGACAGGCTTTCTCATCGGGGAGGCCTTTCTTCCCAGTTTCGGCGCCCTCGGCATCGGTGGCATTATTGCATTCAGTTTTGGGTCACTGATTCTGTTTGATGATCAAGCACTAAGAGTCTCACTACCGGTGGTCATCGCTATGGCTTCAGTATCAACCATTTTTGTATTGATGCTGGTCGGCCGTATCTCAATGATGAGGAGAAAGCGGTTCCGCACCGGCATGGAGGCAATGATCGGCATGGTGGGTGAAGCTCAGGCAGATTTTGAGGAAGATGGCATGATCTGGGTGAACGGTGAATCCTGGAACGTACAGTGCCAAGGGTCAATTAAAAAAGGAGACAAGGTCAAAATCCTGTCCATCTCAGGGATTATTCTATCTGTAGAACCATTGAAGGAGGACTTCTGATATGATAACTCCAGAACTACTCACCTATCTCGCTCCGGTTGCACTCGTGGTTGGCGTCCTGGTATTGTCTTTAAAAATAGTGACTGAATTTGAACGGTTGGTCGTCTTGTTTCTCGGCCGCTTTCAGGCGGTTAAGCAGCCTGGCTTGCGTATTGTCGTACCCGGGATACAGCGTGCGTTCCGGGTCGACTTACGTGTTATAACCATGGATGTCCCCCCCAGGATGTAATTTCTCGGGATAACGTCACCGTCAGGGTGAACGCAGTGTTGTATTTCAGGGTTGTCGATCCAGAAAAAGCGATCATCCAGGTAGAGGATTATTCTACGGCGATAAATCAACTCGCCCAGACGACGTTGCGTTCAGTGCTGGGCCAGCATGATCTGGATGAAATGTTATCCGATCGAGAAAAGCTCAACAACAATATTCAGAAGATTATTGACCTGCGGGCTGATGCATGGGGTATAAAAGTGATCAATGTGGAAATCAAGCACATCGATCTGAACGACTCGATGATCAGGGCGATAGCCCGTCAGGCGGAGGCCGAGAGAGAACGAAGAGCAAAAGTCATTCATGCTGAAGGGGAGTACCAGGCTTCCGAAAAACTGCTCTCTGCAGCCAATATCATCTCGCAAAATAGTCAGGCACTGCATTTACGGTATTTACAGACCCTCAATGATATCTCGACCAACCAAACGTCCAATACGATCGTTTTTCCTCTGCCGCTTGATTTTATGAAGGCGATGACGCCGCAGAGCTCATCTGAAGACGTAGGTCAAAAGTAACCATCATGGTTGTTGATGCAGTTCTTTTGAGCAGAGTGCTGGGTATGCGGCGATGATGAGCCGAATGACTGAAAGAACTGACGGCTATCAGGGAAAATGATCAGGCAGACATGATAGTTGACTGCTGTGAACATTGTTCTTCAGCAAAAATGGATGGCGTTATAAAGACTCATAGCGTGATGATTATGGTGAAGACAGCCTCGGCAGTTCAGACGTTCAGGACCGCAGACCCGCTATGCTGCCAGAGTCGGTTCTCCAGTCACATCCCGTTCTTCCCGTGTCGGTTCCCGAAGCAGATCTCTGTTATTTCCGAAAAAAACGAGGGTGAGTTGCTCATTGCTCCTGCGCGAATACCTGTCATCGACAATACGGCCATGATCACCGTTTTTTTACCTCACCGGTGGAACATGATTACTGTCTCAGGAGCCGGGGGCAGAACTGCTCCGTGTTGCCTAAATCCAAAATGAGTGAGAATCGTCTACCTGGAGGAAGAGAAATGGGACCTCAAATCAATACGTACAGCAGAAACATCACCCAACCCAGAAAACAGGGGGCATCACAAGCGATGCTTTACGCGACGGGAATGACGCCCGGGGACATGGACAAGGCTCAAGTCGGGATTGCCTCGGTCTGGTATGAAGGTAACCCCTGCAATATGCACCTGCTTGATCTGGGAGCCAGAGTGAAAGCCGGTGTCGGGAAGGCGGGCCTGGTCGGAATGCGCTTCAATACCATTGGTGTCAGTGACGGCATCTCCATGGGAACCGACGGCATGAGCTACTCACTCCAGTCTCGAGATTTGATTGCTGATTCGATTGAAACAATCATGGGGGCGCAATGGTATGATGCCATTATTGCCCTTCCCGGCTGTGATAAAAACATGCCCGGCTGTATCATGGCAATGGGACGCCTCAATCGCCCCGCCATCATGGTCTATGGCGGCACTATTCGGGCAGGCTGCACCGCCGGGCACTCCAAACTGGACATTGTCTCGGCTTTCCAGAGTTATGGAGAATATCTGGCTGGAACAATTTCAGATGAAGAACGACAGGAGATTGTGAGGCACAGTTGTCCCGGCCCCGGTGCATGTGGTGGCATGTACACCGCCAATACAATGGCCTCAGCCATCGAAGCCTTGGGGATGAGCCTGCCCTACAGCTCTTCCAGCCCGGCCGAATCAGAAGATAAGTTAAAGGAATGCGCGGCAGCAGGCAAGGCGATCCTGCACTTGCTTGAAAAAGATATCAAACCGCGTGACATCATGACCCGGGAAGCATTTGAGAATGCCATGGTGGTGACGATGGTACTCGGTGGTTCCACCAATGCGGTGCTGCATTTGCTTGCAATGGCGAGATCGGTGGGTGTCGGCTTGACGATTGACGACTTCCAGACCACCAGCGACCGGGTGCCGCTCCTGGCAGATTTGAAGCCAAGCGGCCGATACGTCATGGAAGATCTGCACAAAATCGGCGGAATCCCGGCCGTGATGAAGCTGCTGCTGGATCAGGGGCTGCTCGATGGCGGGTGCCTGACGGTGACGGGAAAGACGCTGGCAGAGAATTTGGCTGATCTGCCAGGTTTGCCGGATGAACAACAGATCGTCCGCCCGATCGACAAGCCGATTAAAGAAACGGGGCATCTCCAGATTTTACGCGGCAATCTGGCACCTGAAGGGGCTGTGGCGAAAATCACCGGGAAAGAAGGGCTCACCTTCAGCGGGCCGGCAAATGTCTTTGATTCTGAAGAGGATATGCTGACTGCGCTGGAACAGAAGCGGATCAAAAAGGGGGACGTGGTGGTCATTCGCTATGAGGGCCCCAAAGGCGGTCCCGGGATGCCGGAGATGCTGACGCCGACAAGTGCGATCATGGGTGCCGGCCTGGGGAAAGATGTGGCCTTGATAACCGACGGCCGATTCTCCGGTGGCTCACATGGTTTCATTGTCGGTCACGTCTCCCCCGAAGCCCAGGAGGGAGGTCCGCTGGCCTTGCTGCAGAACGGCGACACGATAACGATCGATGCGGAAAAGAATCAATTGCATGTCGATCTGGGCGACAAGGAACTCGCCGCCCGCCTCGCTGCCTGGTCAATGCCGTCTTACAAGGCAGACCGTGGCACGCTGTATAAATACATAAAAAATGTGACCTCTGCCGCAAAAGGTTGCGTCACTGACGAGTGATGATCCGGAAATATCAAGATGAATCCGGTCCGCGCAGGGAGGTCAATTCTCTGGAACTGAGACAGACCGTTGAGCACGGTGCAACACTGATGCGCATATTTAACCTGTCGCGAAAACGGCTGCCGGCACTATCCGTTCCCGCTTATGTTCAGGAAGTATCCAGGAACATGGGATTTTATTGGGATAGTGGATGATTACTCGATATCACTCAGTTCTGATTCTGCTCAGAGCAGTCAAGGTTGGTCATTTCCCCCGTCACCCTGAAATCATAGGCGGGATATTCATAGATCGGCATTCGGTCTTCCGTCACACCGATTGAATAACCATAGAGTCGCTCGTATTCCTGAGGGTTTTCCCCCATTTCAATCAGCTGCTCGAGATATTCGCTCACGGACTTTGATTCTATGACGATTATCTTACCGAGTCTTTCAATTATCGGGCTATGACGACGGGTCTGGTCATGGTCGAACTGCAGAACCCGTCTTCCATAACGTGTAATACCAATCACCCGGAAACAAAGACTTTTCCCAACACCCGGCAAATTGAGGACAGTGCGGTCAGAGGCCAGAAACGGCAGGTTTTCTGTTTTTCTCAGGGCATCGATGTTGTCTACCATTTCAGCGACATTTTCCTGGAAATCGATAACAGCGGCAAGCCCCTGGTCGCTGACAATACCGAATCTTTTTTCTTCCACCTGCTCCTGCATTACCCTGGCGTTCGTGGCGAAATTAAAGTTGTTTTCCATATACCCTTTGACGCTGAAGGTATAGTAGGGCAGTATACCAATTTCATTGAGAGACTGACGTAACTTGCCGTTGTGGCCGCGTCTCGAGCCGGCGGACGTGAAGACATGCTGGTTGGTTATGACCCAACCGGCGCTGATAAGCTTCCGGGCCGCATCCCGGGCCTCCGGAGTTATCTCCATCGGTGACTCAAAATGCGTCTGGACGACAAACTGCCGGATTCCGATAGAGGCGGCTTTATTCCTGAATTCGGCCAGGATAGCAATGAGTTCGTCCGTAACACGATGAGGGAGGTAGACAGGCAGGCGGGTACCGAGCCGCACCCGGCTGATCTCCGCATATTTTTCACCGTTTTTGCGTCCCTTGTTTGCCTCTCTTTTCCGCCAGGCCATATCATAGACGGAGGTGAGAATCTGCTCCAGTGATTGATTAGAACTCATCAGCGCATCACCGCCGGTGATTAGGATATCACGGAGTTGAGAATCTTCTTCGAAGTAAATCAACATTTCATGCAGTCGTTCCGACCAGTTCTTTTTAGGTCTCAGCTTTTTCAGATCAAAATTCAGGTGGCCTTGCTGAAACCTGTACATTCGCTGGCATGACGCGCACAATCCGCCGCATGCCCTGCTGCCCGTCTCTGGAATCAGGATAGCAACTTCTGGATAACGTCTATGGATGATATGGTCAGATGGCAGCAGCCATCCGGCGGCATTGGGTTTTCCCGGTCGAACCAGGTCCTCTCCCTCCCAGGCTGCGATGTGACCAAACTCCTCAACCAGTTGTCTGCTGTAGATGACGTAGTGCCGAATGGCCAGGTCCGCCCCAATCGCAAAATAGGGTACCCTGACGTGCAGAAGTGAGAGATAATAGGGATTAACAAATATTGGGATTCCCTGCTTTTCCGCCTCGTAGAGTATTTTCATGGTGTCGGGGTCCAGCGAAAAACCCAGCATCTCGTTTAGCAGGTCAGCCGAGCGCACCGCAAATCTGAGATGAAACCGGTAATCCTGCCACCACTCCAAAGCCCTGAGAAATTTCTGTTGTCGAGACATCTTTGCAGAAAATGAATATCTGGAACTGGTGACAACGCCACTGTCGATCTGGTCGATGATCAAATTCAGGATTCGGTCTCGATTCTCTTCTCGCAGCTTGATGATACGCGGGTCAAGCCCGGAGGGGAAACGCTCCATCCATCGCTCTACCTGCTCTCTGTTCGGCAGGTCCGGCACTTCAACAGCCCGGAACTGCCTGAAAAGCTGGATCATGTCCTCAAAGAATGCCGGTTTTGCACCACCGGTTCCGTCATTGACCGCGAGCCAGATCATCTTTATGGGGTTAGTAACGGCTAATTCCCCTCGAAGGTTCTTATCCTGGTAAACCATGCCGGCATGATCGATGTAGTCAAGCAAACGGATCGCGGCAAAATCTTTCCACTCCAGTGACTCAAAGGCACGGCTGCCGCTTGTTGCTCCCCGATAAAATGAAAGCGCGTGCTCATTGCCTTCGAGCTCCTTCATAACCCAGGTCCTGACGCCAAGCAGGGCCTCGATTTCTGTCTTGGAATACTGCATGATTCTCTCAAGCTCAGGATTCTCACGCATCAGCTGATGGAGGAGACGGTGAGACTTGACGCTGATAGCAACCCGGTCCAACCCGTGCACCTGGTTGCTGACATCTTTGTCTCTCTTCGTGCGAAGTTCGAGCGGATGCACCGACAGGTCCTCCATTACTTTCGTCATTACTCGTCGGATCTCTCTGTTCCTGGAAACAGACGCTTTTAGGCTCACAGGAGATAGCCTTATACCTATAATATAGTGATCATTTTTATATCCTCAAGATCCGAAACAGGCGGCCGTTACACACTATGCTTCTTCGCGCCCCCTCTCGACACGCCGGGCAGCCGCGGCTGAAGGCCGGAGTACTTCCCCGGCGGCCGGGCCTCTTTTTAATCTACCGACAAAGGAGCGGGCTTGAGGGAGATTCTCAAGATGAAAGAGCAATCGAAGGTATCGATCAGCGAGATCAACCAGTACCCTGGCACCCTTTACTACTCCAGTGGAGCCTTGAAAAGTGGGGTTTTATGTTTATGAGGAAGAGATAGAGATGACGGTCGCCGCTGAAAGCAGGATATCGATTGTACCGAGAGGAGGCAGACGATGGTAGAAAATGTCATTATTATGGGTGCCGCCGGTCGCGACTTCCACAACTTCAATATCTATTTCAGGGACAACAAAAGATACAACGTCGTCTGCTTTACCGCCACCCAGATTCCGGATATCGACAATCGTCGGTACCCGGCAGAACTCTCTGGAAAGCGCTATCCCCAAGGCATACCGATCTTTTCAGATGGAGACCTGTTTAATCTCATCAAAGATAACAAGGTCGATCTCGTGTCGTTTTCCTACAGCGATGTACCGCACCTCGAAGTGATGCACAAAGCCTCGATCGTCACGGCTGCCGGAGCGGATTTCATCATCATCGGCGCCCCTTACACCATGCTGAAATCAAACAGGAAAGTCATATCCGTCTGTGCAGTGCGAACCGGTTGCGGTAAATCACCCGTAAGCCGCAGAGTGGTTGAGATTGTCAGGGATATGGGTAAAACGGTCGTTGCAGTTCGTCATCCCATGCCCTACGGCGATCTCACAAAACAGGTGGTTCAGCGATTTGCGACCTATGAAGATGTAAGCACGCATAATTGTACCGTGGAGGAAAGAGAGGAATACGAGCCCATGATCGAGATGGGTGCCGTTATCTATGCGGGCATCGACTATGAGAAAATTCTTCGGGAAGCAGAAAAAGAAGCTGATGTGATTGTCTGGGACGGCGGTAATAATGACACTCCCTTTTTTGCGCCGGATATTCACATTGTCCTCTTTGATCCACACCGGGCAGGCCATGAGACCTCCTACCACCCCGGCGAGACAAACATGCTCATGGCCGATGTAGCGATCATCAACAAAGTGGACAGCGCTCCACCTGGTGATGTTGAAAAAATTCGCAGGACGATTGAAGCGAACAATCCCAGGGCTTCGATCATACTGGCCGAATCAGAAATTACCGTTGACCATCCCGACCAGGTTAAAGATAAACGGGTACTTGTCGTAGAGGACGGTCCTTCTCTGACGCATGGTGAGATGAACCACGGTGCCGGGGTCATAGCCGCGCATCGTTACGGAGCCGCGGAGCTGGTCGATCCAAGACCATACCTGGCGGGAACGTTGAAGCAGGTTTTCCAGACCTACACATCCATAGGCCCTTTATTACCGGCCATAGGATACAGCCGTCGGCAGATCGGGGACCTTGAGGCCACCATCAACAATACTGACTGTGACCTCGTGCTCGTGGCGACTCCAGCGGATCTTTGTCACCTGTTGAAGGTCAGCAAGCCAACCCTCAGGGTTCGCTATAGATACAAAGATCATGGTGATCCCAATCTGGAATCCATTCTGCGTGAGCGTCTTGGAGGCTGACCATGGGTTCTTTTTCTCGAGACAAGCGGAGATTTGACATGGGCAGGCTGATTCGATGGCTCGTGCCGGTGCTGGTGATCACCGGCATCGCTTTTCTGGTCTGGCAGAAAACAAGAGCCAAGCCTGTTGAGGTGGTGGTCAGGCCGGTTACACTCGGAATCGTTGAGAAAACCGTTGCGAATACCCGGGCCGGCACGGTAGATGCCTGTCGGCGGGCCCGACTGTCGCCGAGCATCGGTGGCCAGATTGCGGCGTTGCCCATTCACGAGGGCGACCAGGTGAAAGCAGGTGATTTGCTGCTGGAGATCTGGAACGAGGATCTCTCGGCTCAATTAGCCGTCGCAGAGCAGGAGGCAGCCGTTGCCAAGGCCCAGGCATCGGCTGCCTGCCAGTTGGCTGAAGAGGCGGAACGGCAGGCGGAACGGGCCCAAACGTTATTTAAAAACAAAATTAACTCACAGGAACAAACAGATATTGCCGTCTCGGAGGCCTTGTCCCTGAGGGCCAAATGCGACGCCTCCCGCGCCTCGGTAGAAATGAGCCTTGCTCATATTGCGCTCGCCCGCACCAATCTCTCCCGGTCCCGGCTCATCGCCCCTTTTTCCGGTATCATTGCCAAAATCGAAGGGGAATTGAATGAATATGTAACGCCCTCCCCTGTCGGTGTGCAGACCTCTCCGGTTGTTGACCTCATTGAAAACACCTGTTTTTATATAACCGCCCCGATCGACGAGGTAGATGCCGCCGCAGTCCGGGTCGGCATGGTGACCCGAATTACTCTTGATGCCTTCAGTGGCCGCGAGTTCGCTGGAAAAGTGCGCCGTATCGCCCCGTATGTTCTCGACCTGGCGAAGCAGGCCAGGACGGTAGATATCGAGGTGGACTTTGTCGATCAAAACGACTTTTCCTTCCTTCTTGCAGGCTACAGCGCCGATGTGGAAATTATCCTCGATGTCCGCAACGATACCCTGAAGGTCCCCTCGGAAGCGGTGATGGACGGCAACACGGTCTTTGTCTTTTCGGACCAGGACAAGACGATCAGCAAACGGACCTTTACCGCCGGGCTGAGCAACTGGGCATTTACCGAGGTCGTGTCCGGATTGCCAGAAGGGACGCAGGTTGTGGTAAACGTCGACAAGCCGGAGCTGAAAGACGGCGTCACCGTTGTACTCGCTGAAGGTCAGCCATGATCAATCTGTCCGGGATTTGCCGACAGTTTCAGGTGGGCGAAGAACAGGTAACCGCCCTGCGCGACATAGATCTGGCCATTTCTTCCGGAGAGTATGTCTCCATCATGGGACCTTCAGGCTCGGGCAAGTCAACCCTGCTCAACGTCATAGGCCTGCTTGACCGGCCCGACAGCGGGAGCTACCATCTTGAGGGAGAAAACATGACCACGCTTGGCGATGCCCAGCAGGCCGCACTGCGACGTCATAAAATAGGTTTTGTTTTTCAGTTTTTTCATCTCGTTCCACGCCTGTCAGCAGCGGAGAACATAGAACTGCCGATGATGCTGGCGGGACTGGCAGGCAGTATACGTAAAGAACGGGTTAACGGTATGCTGGAGGCCTTCGGCCTGTCCGATCGGGCAAGACATCGCCCGGACCAGCTTTCCGGCGGACAACGGCAGCGCGTTGCCATCGCCAGGGCGACAATCATGCACCCTCATATCCTGCTTGCTGACGAGCCGACCGGAAATCTTGATCGTGTTTCCGGACAGGAAGTAATCAACATTATCGAAGCGCTCAATCAAAAGGGGTTGACCCTGATCATGGTGACGCACGATCCGGAATTGGGTAAGCGTGCCGGACGACGGATACGTATGGTGGACGGTTTGATCGAGTCGGACAAATCAACCTGAGCACTGATAGAATTTACGACATGAAGCTTATCGACATTATCCGCTATGCCCTCAAGGCTCTATCCGGCTACCCGACCAGAACGGGTTTGATGCTGCTGGCCATGGCCATCGGCGTCGGTTCGGTTGTCGTGCTGTCCGCTCTGGGCGAGGGTGCCAGGCGTTATGTAGTCGGCGAATTCTCATCACTTGGGACCAATCTGCTCATTGTCCTGCCCGGACGCTCTGAAACCGTCGGCGGGCCTCCTCCGCTGCTTGGCGTAACACCCCGTGATCTCACGCTCGATGATGCCAATGCCCTGCTGCGTTCCTCAGCCATCCGCTACGTAGCTCCCATCTCTATTGGTGCCGCGCCGGTCTCCAGAGGCGCGCGGGAACGGGAAGTGACCATTATCGGGTCGACCCCCCACCTCTATCACATCCGCCGGATGAACATGGCCCAGGGCCGGTTTCTTCCCGAGACGGACTCATCGCGTGCAGCCGCCATCTGCGTCCTCGGCTACAAAACGAAGCAGGAACTTTTCGGCAATTCATCGCCGCTCGGAGAGACGCTGCGTATCGGTGACCGCCGCTTTCGTGTGATCGGAGTCCTGGCTAAAAAAGGAGAGTCGGTCGGCCTGGACATGGGCGATGTCATCGTCATCCCGGTGGCTTCTGCTCAGGCACTGTTTGACAACCCTTCCCTCTTCAGGATCATGATAGAGGCTCGGGGCCGCGAGGCCATCGCCCGGGCCAAGCGGTCGGTTATCAGCACCATCAGGGAACGTCACGATGGCGAAGACGACATCACCGTCATCAGCCAGGATGCCGTACTGGCAACCTTTGACCGGATTTTTGCAGTCCTGACGCTGACGGTGGCGGGGATCGCCGCCATCAGTCTGGCTGTTGCCGGTATTTTAATCATGAACGTCATGCTGATCGCCGTCTCTCAGCGCAAGGCTGAAGTAGGGCTGCTCAAGGCTATCGGCACACCGAAAGGGCAGATCATCTCCCTGTTCCTGGCTGAATCGGCAATTCTTTCCTTGATCGGCGCAAATCTCGGCCTGCTGCTGGCAGCGCTCACCAATGAAGTACTGTCCAGGATTTTTCCGCAGTTCCCGATTGCTGCTCCAACGTGGTCGCTTGCTGCAGCGGTCTCCGTTGCCCTTGTCACCGGACTTGTTTTTGGTGTGTTGCCGGCCCGGCAGGCCGCCCGGCTCGACCCGGTCCTTGCCCTTTCCAGACGGTGAGCGCTATGCTTTTCAGAGACATTTTCTGGATTTCTTCCAGTTCCCTGCTTGACCAGCGCCTGCGCAGCTTTTTGACGCTGCTGGGTATTGGTGTCGGTATAGCAGCCGTCGTCCTGCTCACCTCTATCGGGGAAGGGGTTCATCGCTTCACTCTGGCCGAGTTTACCCAGTTCGGCACCAACCTGATCGGTATCAACCCCGGTCGAACCACCACCGCAGGCATGTCCGGGGCGCTTATCAACACGGTCCGGCCGCTGACGATTGCTGACGAAGAGGCGCTCAAACGCATTCCCGGAGTTATCGACACCGTTTCGGTAATCCAGGGAAATGCAGCAGTGGAGCATGGCAAACGGAGTCGCCGCACAAATATTCTGGGGGTTGGGCCTTCCGGGTCCAGAGTCTGGCAGATAAACGTTGCCATGGGCCGGTTTCTGCCCGATGATGACAGCCGGACGGCTCGTTCCTTTGTGGTTTTGGGGAGTAAAGTGTATCATGAGCTGTTCGGCAGCAGCAGTCCGCTCGGCCGACTTGTCAGAATTGGCGGTGAGCGCTTTCGGGTCATTGGAGTCATGGAGTCAAAAGGACAGATGCTCGGCTTTGACCTTGATGACGCCGTCTATATTCCGACGAGTCGGGCGATGGCTCTTTTTAATCTTGAAAGCCTGATGGAAATAGACGTTCTCTATCGGGAGGATCTGCAAGCAAAGACAATCGCCGCCCAGATAAAAAAGCTTTTGATAAGCCGGCACGGCTACGAGGATTTTACGATTACCACCCAGGATGAGATGTTGAAGGTTCTCGGTTCGGTTCTGGACATCCTGACCCTCGCCGTCGGCGGTCTGGGGGCGATCTCGCTGCTCGTCGGCGGTGTAGGGATTATCACCATAATGACCATCGCCGTAAATGAGCGCACTCCTGAGATCGGACTGCTCAGGGCGCTCGGTGCCGACCGCCGGCAGATTTTCTTTCTATTCCTGGGAGAAGCGGTCGTTCTTGCCGGCCTGGGAGGCCTGGCTGGATTAGTTGTCGGGGCCGGTGGGGCCTGGCTGCTTGGTGAAATCGTTCCGGCTCTGCCAACCCATACCTCTTGGCAGTATGCACTTTATGCAGAAATTCTTGCAGCGGTCATCGGCCTGCTTGCCGGGGTGCTGCCGGCCGGCCATGCGGCAAACCTCGATCCTGTCGAAGCATTGCGGGCCGAATAACCCTCATTTTTAGACCTGGAACGACAGATCAAGTCGAAACTATCTGTATTAATTCGGGACAGATATGAAACACTGCCTATTCCAGATGTAAATCCAACGGAGTTTTGCTCGGTCTTCCCCCGATTTCACGAATCAACCGTGGGACCAGATAGCCTGATACTTTCGTCATCAGTCCCGCCATGATTTCTCTTGCCCGCTGGTCACTGACATAAAAGTGAGCGGCTCCCTGAACCTTGTCCAGCACATGCAGATAGTAGGGCTGGATGCCGGCATCAAAGAGCGTCTCATTCAGCGCTACCTGGGCGGCCACGCTGTCATTCACCCCTTGTAACAGCACGCTCTGGTTTAACAACGTCACTCCCGCCTGCTTGAGGGCAGCAAACGCTCTTCTCAGGTTGTCGTCTATTTCGTTGGCATGATTGATATGGGAAACCAGGATGACGCGCAATCCTGTCGAATAAAGGATTCGACACAATTCACCGGTAACACGAGATGGAATGACGACTGGCAAACGGGAGTGAATCCGCACCCTGCTGATATGAGGTACGCTGCCTATCTCATCGATAAGCCATCCCAGCTCATGATCATCCGCCATCAGTGGATCGCCGCCCGACAAGACAACTTCATTGAGCCCTGTGCGGGCGTGAATAGAGGCCAGACTCTTCTGCCACGCAGATCTGCTGCCATGATGTTCGGCATACGGGAAATGGCGACGAAAACAGTAGCGACAGTTTATCGCGCAACCACTTTTCACGATGAGCAGGGCTCGATTGGGATATTTATGCAAAAGTCCGGGTTGGTCGTTATTTTGCTCGCCCAATGGATCAGCGGAGTATCCGGGAACGATGTCAAACTCTTCGTTTAACGGCAAGACCTGACGGAGCAGCGGGTCATGGATATTGCCCTCTTCCATCCTGCCGACAAAACTCTGCGGCACCCTGAGCGGAAAACCCTTTTCTGAGGCGAAATCAGGATCACCGGAACCATCTCTTGGCCAGTCTCTGCCCGGTATTTTCAGCTCGGTGAGCAGTCTTGCCGGCTCGGAGATCGCACTGGCCAGCTCGCCGGACCAGTTCTGTTCAACAGGGGCGGCTCCTGAAGGTATCCTGTGCAACATTTTAAATTAATCCCGAAAAAGAAAAACGAAGCGGTATGTTCATCTGATGAATCGATAACATTGCTTTTACCTCATGACCTGTCCGGTCAGTAAACGCGGTCTTTCCCCGATTCGGCCATTCACACGAGAGCGGTTATTTTTTAAAAAGATTTTGCAGCAGTTTTCCGGCCTGATCGGTGATCTGCTTTTTTCCGGCCTGAATGACAAGATCCTTGAGTGCTGCCTGGACTACGTCTTTTCTGATGGATGGTTTCGAAACGGTCCCACCAATCGGCACCGATATGGAAGTCCCTTCCAGGTATCTATAGGCATCGGCGCCGACCATTCGCTGGGTCACCGGAATCTGGGCAACATAGTCGAGACTCGCGTCAAAACCTATCGATCCGGAAAACAGAAGGGCGTGTTCGTTCACGAGAATTTCGAGGGGAGAGCAGCGAATGCGGTCATTTTCACCGATGCATTCCATGGGCTGATCGCCAATGGTGATTTCGCGCGTGTCCTCTTTCATTACCTCGAGCAGTAGCGTGAGCAGTCCTCCGGCTTGCAGTTTGACTTCGTTGAATGTGATCGTGGAGCTAAACGCTGCCTTCCGGCGTTCAGCAGCCCTGATGGGCCAGTTGAAATAGCCTAAGCCAAGGTCCAGCGTTCCCTGTGAAACGGCCGCACCGATAAAAATCGGGTGTACCTGGGCCAGAAGGTCTCTGGACATGTCTTCACTCAAGCCGACACCAGCCAGAACCAGATTGTTTTCGGATATGGAGATTAATGGGGAATCGGCTGAAAAATCGATTGCCGGCTGCAGGGACATCTTGCCGTTGTTCACCGTCCCTTCAATACCGATCTCAGCTCTTCCGTCAGCAACTTTGATTGGCACTTCCAGAGATTCAACAAGCATTCCGGAACCGCGGATTTTATCGGCATGCAACGTGGTGACGATCTCGGAGCGTTTCGGAATTTCGACCCACGTGCCGTCCAGGGAGGTTGCCTTGACGGAAAATGGTATGTCCGATATCCCGGTCATCTCCAGCTTTGATTCGCTCAAACTCCTTATATAGCCG
This sequence comes from Desulfocapsaceae bacterium, assembly GCA_963675545.2. Classification (GTDB taxonomy): domain Bacteria; phylum Desulfobacterota; class Desulfobulbia; order Desulfobulbales; family Desulfocapsaceae; genus MADRE3. Next base: position 1,772,564 of record CAXXRX010000002.1, on the reverse strand, counting down.
CTTAGAGCCTCCAGATCGAGTTTCATTGCCCCGTGCGCGACCAGGACCCGCTCCTTGTTCTCCTGATTGATCGTGCCGTTTGCCTCGAGGGAAACCGGGGATGAAGCTATTTCAACCCTGTTGATCACAACTGTTTGCTCGCCGGCGTCGCCGTTGAGGTCGATCATCAGTTCTATCTTCTTCTCTGCAAGCGTCTTGTTGTCCGGTAAAGAAAGCTCAAACGGCTCTATCAGGCCGCCAATCCTGACAAACTGTTGCCCTGCATCGCTCAGGTCGGCATCAATTGTCAAGGTGGTTTGGCCGGCGATTGAGGTTTCGTCGGGCAATTCAAGAATATCGGCCAGGAACACCGCCAGCCTGCCGAGCTCCAGGTCGATGCGGCCCCTGGTTTTGATTCCATCCTGTATAGTGCTCCAGTCGTTGAGCTCGAGTTCTTGCAGGGCTATAGTGCCGGTTGTCGTCTGCAGCTCAAACGGCTTCAGGGCAGCAGATTTTTTCTCCAGGTCCACGGAACCGCTGGTTGTCAACTGCATCTTTTTTTCACTCAGCGTCTGTCCGCCTTTTTGAAACAGCAGATCAGTGGCGTTGACAGTGGCCTGCTTCAACGCAAGTCTGCCCGCCTCGAAAGATAATTGCGCGTCAATATCGGCATTGCCGGCAAGGCGGCTGTCCTCGGGAAGCACCCCCACCGCCTGCAGCAGTGAGGTGAGGTTTTTCAGGTTAAGGTTGACCGCGGCATCCAGCCCCTCAAGCTGAAGGCTGGTTTGTCCTGATGCAGGCAGAAACGTCGCCAGTTTAATCGAGCCGTCACCAACAACTGAGGAAAAATCAACGCTCGTGTTGAGCACTTCCTGCGGCTGCATTTCCTGATCGAGCCGCAGATCGGAGGCCAGCTCTGCCGTAAAAGTATGGCGCGGGACGATAGTGGTATCATGCTGCTGGAGCGTAAAATCGCTGATGTTGACAATGGCCGCTGCCGATCGCAGTTCAGCGGATTTTGTCTCCACCTGCAGGTTCACATCCATTTTGCCGTTCGATTTCCAGCCATCCAACTGGATGAATTTTTCAATTTCCGTCATGGCCCCGCCGATGTCGGCACTCAATTGAACCTTCATCTGGTTGATATCACCCTGACCGGTACCGTTTAAAAAGGCCGATTGAACGGTGAAATCATCGAGTTGCAGCCCCTCAGGACGCTGCATACCCCTGGCTTCGAGCCGGACCGGAGTATCCCAGACGAGTTTTTTGCCGCCGGCAGCCCCCTGCAGCTGATCGAGAAGCGCGCTGCCTTCAAAATGGGTATCGTTACCTGCAGCGCTCATCTTCATGCTGAGATCAACCCTGCCATTTGAAATCGAGGTTCCCTCCTTGAGATTCAAGCTCCCGGGAAATTGCCCAAACAATTGTTTTAAATCGATCTCGGCAGTACCCGAAATATCCTTTTCGCCCTGCGATTCCAGGGTGCCGGTGAGTGCTGCTGTTGCCAGAGAAGAAGTCAAAGTCAATCGGTTTAGGTTCATCGTCCTGCCCATCTGTTCGGCATCAATTTCCAGTGCAATACTGTCAAACGATGGGGTATCCGGCGTGAGCGGCCCGCCCTGCAGTTTGAGCTGCCGGGTTGAGATCATACCCTTTAACCGGCGGTTCGTTGCTTCGCTCCCGGACAGGGAGAGGCGCCCATTGAGTTGCCCGCTCCCGGTGGGTGCATCAGCTGTATGGTTCAGGAGCTGGAGCAAATCCGCTATCTCCCAGGTGTTGATATCGAGTTCTGCCTGGGCGACAACCTCCTCCGGAGTGGAGTTGCCTCCTGCCGGCAGGGTGATGGTACCAGAGCCCTTCACCCGGCCGGCGCTGTCCCCTGATTGAAAAGCAAGCTGATATTCCAGCCGCTTGTCGTAACCGTCAAAATGGGTCTGGAGTGTGAAGTCTTTGAGCAGCACGGCCTCCCGGCTGTCCGGATAAAAGACGTGCAGTGCACCATCACTGACAGCGATATCTCCGTTTAATGGAGGGAGTATCAGTTGACCACCATGCTCCGAACCCTTGTCTGGCTGCGTGCCGGCAGTGTCCCGGGTGGTTTCCCCTGGAATTTCAGACGCCTGAGCAGAAGACTCTTGGCTCCGGGCTCCGGCTGTTTCAGCTTTTTCCTGCAGATACATATAGGCGACAGGGGTTTTGATATCGATGCGGCCCAGCTCTTTGCGGTCGACGGCTAGCGCGAGCAGACCTTTTGCAGTACTCAGTTCCGCCACCTTGACAACGATACCCTGCTGAGAATTATCGTAGGAAATTGCGCGGCCCTTGATACCGCTGAACCAGCCTAACGATATTGACTCGAAATCAATGACTCCAGGCAGTCGATCGTTGATCACCTGTTTCATTTTGTTTCCGCCCCATTGTGTCGAGACCAGCGTGGGAAGAAGGTACAGCAGGACGAGTGCAACAGCGAAGACACCGGCCGGAACTGCCCAGATGATAGATTTCTTTTTCTTATACCGCGTGTTTTCTGCCATTACAGCCGCCCTCTTTTACGATCGGTTCAAGTTTATATGGAGTCTTCTTCCAGATCTATAGAATGATCATTATTCCGGCAAGGTAAAGGTGGGAAGTCGGATCTCCGGCTAGTGCCTGTCAGGCGAAACAAGTGATAAGAAATTTAAATAGGTCGGAGCCGGACATTCGAGCCAACAAACACAAGCCGTGAAAATGAAATAAGCCGACGTCTCAAACCTGAACTTGCACGGCAAGAAACAACTTGTATCAATTATTTTTAATGTTTATGCAATAAAATATGATATATTTATTGTCATGTCGATCAATAACTAGGTAAAACATACCAAGTATTCCACCTTGCAGCGCTAGGATAACTATAAATGTGCATCCGATCACTCAATCAGAGGAAATGATATGACTAAAACCGGCAGTGACAGTGAAAACGCAGCCACCTCCCAAGAAATTACATTTCTGAATCCAACGCCCATGCTGGATGAGCTGGAAACCGGGCCATGGCCAAGTTTTGTTTCCGGTCTCAAGGAATTGGCTGAGCGCACCAGAAAACCAATACTGAGAGGGTTGCTGGATCAGCTTGAGTATTCCTATCAAACCAAAACAGGGTACTGGCGAGGAAGTCTCGTGACCGTTCATGGCTACGGCAGCGGGGTTGTCGGTCGCCGGAGTATGATCAAGGATAAAATCCCGGAGGCTGCCGAGTTTCACACCTTCCGAGTCCAGCCTGCTCCGGGGTTGCACTACAACACTAAAATGCTACGAAATCTCTGCGATACCTGGGAAAAGCACGGGTCCGGGTTAATTGCCCTCCATGGCCAGACCGGAGATATCATGCTGCAGGGAATTGAGGAGGCCAAAGTCCAGGAATGCTTTGACGAGATTAACAAGGCAGGGTGGGATCTTGGGGGTGCAGGAGCCGCCATGCGGTCTGCCACCTCTTGTGTCGGCCCGGCCCGATGCGAGCATACCTGTTATGACACCTTGAAGTTGCATTACAAAACATTGACCCACTTCGCGGGTGAAATTCACCGCCCACAGTACAATTATAAATTCAAATTCAAATTTTCCGGATGCCCTAACGACTGCAGCAATTCGATCTTTCGATCCGACATGGCGGTCATCGGCATGTGGCGGGATGCAATCCAGGTGGATCCCGCAGCTGTGCAAACCTGGATTGACAAGAACAGCCTCGATTCCCTGGTAAATATCGTCATCAATAATTGCCCGACTCGTGCCATCTCACTTCAAAAGGGGACCATAATTATCGATAACAAAAACTGTGTCCACTGTATGCACTGCATAAACGTTATGCCGCAAGCCCTGTCCCCTGGAAAAGAAAGGGGGGTTACTCTGCTGCTTGGCGGTAAGAACGTCCTGAAAGTAGGTGCAATGGGTGGGACAATGATCGTGCCTTTTCTGAAGATGGAGACGGATGAAGATGTTGAAAAATTCCTCCACCTCAGTGAAACCATGATTGAATGGTGGAATGACAATGGCTTTGATCACGAGCGCATCGGTGAAACTATTGAACGGGTCGGGTTGAAACAGTTTCTTGATGGAGTCGGGCTGGAAGCTTCCATCGATATGGTAGCACGGCCGCGCAATAATCCGTATTACAAATCTGAATATTAGTGCCTTGAAGATACTTTTTTCTCTAAACGCTCATCTCGCTGGAGAAGACCATGAACAGTGAAAGAACCTGGAAAACCATTGAATCGGGCCCTCATGATTATCAGGAAGCTCTCCACCCTGTGGTGAAAAAGAATTATGGAAAATGGCGCCACCATGAAATGCCCAAACCCGGAGTTTTAAAACATATTGCCGAAAGCGGTGATGTTCTTTTTACGGTCAGGGCCGCCACTCCTCGCCAGGATTCAGTCGACCTGATCAGGCGAATATGCGACATTGCCGACAGGTATGCTGATGGGTATCTTCGCTTTACCGTTCGTAACAACGTGGAACTCATGACCCCACATGAGGCAAACGTTGCATTGCTGATCAATGAGCTTGAGGCAATTGGACTTCCTGTTGGAGGAGCCGGGCCCTGCGTATCTTCAATGGCACATACGCAAGGGTGGCTGCATTGTGATATTCCAGCAACCGATGCCTCAGGGGTGGTCAAAGCCCTGATGGACAACCTGATAGACGATTTCAAAAACTGGCGGATGCCAAGCAAGGTACGGCTGTCTACCTCATGTTGCGCCATCAACTGTGGCGGCCAGGTAGATATTGCCATTGTCGTCAAGCATACCCGCCCTCCGCGCATCAATCACGAGATCCTGGGAAACATTTGCGAAATGCCAAAGGTTGTTGCCCGTTGTCCGGTTGCTGCAATACGACCTGAAGTAGTGAATAACAAACCGTCTCTTGTCGTCGACAATGATAAATGCATGTATTGCGGAGCTTGTTTTGGCGCCTGCCCGGCCATGGAGATTAACCATCCGATACATTCAAAATTCGCTGTCTGGGTGGGTGGAAAAAACTCGAATGCCCGCTCCAAGCCCTCTGTGATGAGCCTGGTGGCCCATAATCTACCTAATAATCCACCGCGCTGGCCTGAGGTGTCAGAGGTTGTCGGCCAAATTCTCGACGCTTTCAGAAAAGAGGGTCGGCCTTGGGAACGATTGGGAGAATGGATAGACCGGGTGGGCTGGAAACACTTTTTTGAAGCAACCGGACTGGTTTTTGAGAAGGACATGATCGACAGTTACCGTCATGCCAGAACGACATTCAACCAATCAGCCCATGTTCGTTTTTAGGAGAAAATTCTTCTGTGATGGCACTAATCCCAGCAAGCGGGGCTCACAAGTCAGTCCTCTTTTATGGGGGTGACCAAGGAGTGGAACCATGCAAATAAATCCTAAAGAATCGAACTCTCTGCTCGACTCTGCATTAAACTATCATTTTCCAGAATACAGCGAAGAGCAAGGGATCGAGAAAGTTGTGGCTTTTGGAGATCACAGTCACAAATGCCCTATCTATGTAGAGCAGACTCCTTCCTGTACTGCCGGATGCCCGGCCGGTAATGATATCCGCGCCTGGCTCACCCTTGTCCAGCATACCGAAAAAAGAAATCGTGCTTGGCAGGAATCATACGAACTGGCCTGGCATGAGGCGAGCAAGACCACACCTTTTCCGGCCGTCTGCGGTCGTGTCTGCCCTCACCCCTGTGAAACTGAATGCAACCGGAGCAAGAAAGATGATGGTGCGGTCAACATCAGTTCCTTTGAGCGCTTTATCGGGGACTACGGCATCAGTGCCGGGTTACGGCATAAAAAACTTACGACAGAGGTCAAGGATAAAAAAGTCGCCGTAATCGGTGCGGGTCCGGCCGGTCTCAGTTGCGCCTTTCAGCTGGCACGACGTGGTTTTTCGACAACCGTATTTGAAGCCTTTGCTGAACCGGGTGGAATGCTGCGCTACGGCATCCCCCCCTATCGATTGCCGCGCGATATTCTGGATGGTGAGATCGCGGCCATTGTCGAGACCGGGGTGAAGATCATCTGCAATACGGTTGTCGGCATCGATAAATCCCTTGATGAACTGGCTGCTGAGTTTGACAAGATTTTCATTGGTATCGGCGCCCACAAAGGGGTGCGGCTTGAAGTCGATGGAGAGGATGCTCCCAACGTATTCAGCGCAGTGCGATTCCTGAAGATGATCAACTCGGGCGAGACAGTGCAGCTTGGCAAAAAAGTGATCGTTATCGGTGGTGGCCATAGTGCTCTGGTCATCGCCCGCGTCGCCCGGCGTCTCGGCGCAGAGGTCACTGTGCTGTACCGACGAACCATTGTTGAGATGCCGGCCACGGAGGAGGAAGTAAGCGAAGCATTGGCTGAAGGTGTTGAAATTCAATATCTGATCGCTCCAGTTGGTATCAGAACCGAAAATGATCGAGCTGTTGCTGTGCTGTGCAGCCAAATGAAACTCGGAGAACTCGACGATACTGGGCGGCGCCGGCCAATCCCTGTGGAAAATTCCCATATAGAAGTAAAGTGCACCTCGCTGATTCTGGCGATCAGCCAGCGTCCTGACTGGCAAGACGTCAAGCGTTACGTCAGCGCCGACGGCTGGCTCAAGCCTGACGGGAATTGGTCCATTGATGAATCGATTTATGCAGGCGGTGACGTCATAAATCCCGATCGGGTAACCACCGCCATCGGCCATGGACGCCTGGCGGCCGAACAGATAGCGGCTCGGCTGGAGGGTAGACCTTTCCAACTACCGAGACACTCGGAGGTCATCACCGAAGAGAAATTACGCCTCACCTATTACGAAGATAGAGAGCGCAATGAACGTCGATGGATGCCGATAAAAAAGCGCTTCATCGGCACTATTGATCTGGAGATCGATTTTGGTATAACTGAAGAGCAGTTTCGAAGAGAGGCTCTGCGCTGCATGAGCTGTGGCCTGTGCTTTGAATGTAACCAGTGCATGATATTCTGCCCTCAGCACGCTATCTCGGAATTTCCCGACAATCCGGTTGGTGAGGTCATGTATACTGACTACTGCAAATGTATCGGCTGTCACATCTGCGCTCTGGCATGCCCCTGTGGCTACATCCGGATGGGGATGGGAGATGGGCTTTAAAGACGGTGACAACACCTCCATACGTTCCAGGATTGAGTGCCGACACCCGGGTATTTCACTAACTGTGATCACTGCGTACTGCCGTACAGACTTTACCCCGAAGCAAGAGCCGGACCTTCTGCCTGGCAGGTAAGTATGATACGTCCGGGATTTTTTTTGAACTGGATCAACTGCATTGACCCGGTGAAACAGATAATGTAGAAGTAAAGACAACCGACTTATTCAATATCCTTAACCGTGAAACAAGACTCGGATGACCGCTAAAAAACGAATATGGTTCTTTAGATTCCGCGTCTGAGCGTTTTACCTTCCCTCAGGAGGTAGTGATGTCCGGCAAAGATTTCATGAAGCGGTTTCGTTTTTTCCGCCCCCGCAACACCGAAGATGGTTGCCGGGAAGACACGTTCTCAGAGGGTTGGGCGGAAAATCGGTGCGACCAGCGAGAGTGGGAACATTTTTATCGTGATCGATGGCAGTATGATAAAAAAGTGCGGTCCACCCACGGTGTCAATTGTACCGGCTCCTGCTCGTGGGACGTTTACGTTAAAAACGGGATCATCGTCTGGGAGACTCAGGCTACCGATTATCCTGCCTGCGGCGAGGGTTTTCCTAATCATGAGCCCAGAGGATGCCCTCGTGGCGCCACCTTTTCCTGGTATACCTACAGCCCTGTCCGCATCAAATATCCGCTCATCCGCTCATCGCTGCTGGAACTATGGCGGGAATCCTTAGCCACCCATGACGATCCCGTCAAGGCCTGGCGCGATATTGCAGACAGTCCCGAAAGGCGCAGCCGGTTCCACCAGGACCGTGGCAAAGGTGGGCTGGTCCGCCTGTCATGGGATGAGGCCGCGACCGTCACCGCCGCCTCTCTGGTCCATACCATCCAGCGATACGGTCCCGACCGGATCTTCGGTTTTACCCCAATTCCTGCCATGTCCATGGTAGCCTACGCGGCAGGTACACGATTCCTCTCCTTGATAGGCGGCTCCGCCATCAGTTTTTACGACTGGTACGCAGACCTCCCGCCGGCCTCACCACAGATCTGGGGTGAACAGACGGACGTGCCTGAAAGCGCCGACTGGTATGAATCAACCTACATGATCGTCTGGGGGACCAACCTGCCTATGACCAGGACTCCGGACGCCCATTTCTTCACCGAGGCCAGATACCGCGGCGCGAAAGTGACGGCGGTGGCCCCTGATTATGCCGAATATGTCAAGTTCGCCGACACCTGGCTTCCCGCCCGGGCAGGCTCCGATGCGGCCCTCGCCATGGCTATGACTCATGTGATCGTCAAGGAATTTTATATTGATCACCCTACTACCTACTTTATCGATTATTCCAAACGATTTACCGATCTGCCGTTTGCAGTCATTCTTAAGCCGGCAGGCGACACCCTGGTCTCGGACCGCTTTTTAACCGCGGCGGATCTGGAAACGGAGATAACCAACCCACGCTGGAAGACGGTCTTCTTCGATTGCACGACCACAAGCTGGGTGGTTCCGAACGGCAGCATCGGCTTTCGCTGGGACGAGGTCTCCGGCCACTGGAATCTCCACCTGCAGGACTCCCAGAAAAATACCGCTGTAGATCCGTTGCTCAGCTATGCCGCCGATGGTGATAGCTGGCGGACGGTCACCCTTCCTTATTTTGACGATAAAGGCCCCGGATCAAAAAACGGTCGAGTGCCGGTCAAAACTATCAAAACAGCCGCAGGCGATCTACTCGTGACCACGGTATTTGACCTGATGACCGCTCAATTAGGGATCGCCCGCTCCGAGGACGATGGCCGCGAGCAAGACGGTTCTGTGCATTACCCGACTGGCTATGATGATCCCCAGCCGTTCACCCCGGCCTGGCAGCAAACAATCACCGGTGTCCCTCAACAGGACGTGATCCAGGTAGCGCGAGAATTCGCCGAAAATGCCGACAAGACCCACGGCAAGTCCATGATTTTCTTAGGTGCGGGAACCAATCACTGGTATCACAGTGACATGATCTACCGGGCGATTGTCAACCTGACAACACTTTGCGGCTGCCAGGGCGTCAACGGCGGAGGGTGGGCCCATTATGTGGGACAGGAAAAGGTCCGGCCCCAGGCCGGTTGGTCCCAGCTTGCCTTCGGTCTTGACTGGACGCGTCCGCCACGGCAACAAAATGGTACATCGTTTTACTACTTTGCCACCGATCAGTGGCGCTATGATGACCTGAACGCCGAAAACCTTCTCTGGCCCATGGCCGGTAATGACTGCCCTCGACATATGGCCGATTATAACGCCGTCGCTGTTCGACTCGGCTGGCTGCCGTCCTATCCCCAGTTCAATCGCAACTCCCTGGATATCTGCCGGGAGGCGGTGGAAAAAGGGGCGGTCACTGATGCAGATATTATCGCCCGGACAGTCGAACAACTAAAAAACGGTTCTCTTCACTTTGCCGTTGAGGACCCGGATCACCCTGATAATTTCCCCCGAATACTATTTCTCTGGCGGGCCAATCTGCTTGGGGCCAGCAGCAAGGGCCATGAATATTTTCTCAAACATCTCCTGGGCATTGACAACGCTGTGCAAAACGCCGAGAGTGAACTGCGTCCTGAAGAGATCAAATTACGTGAACCGGCCCCTGAAGGAAAACTCGATCTTCTGGTGACCCTGGAACTTCGCATGTCCACCAGCGCCATGTACTCCGACATCGTCCTGCCGGCAGCGGGCTGGTACGAGATGCACGACCTGAGTACCACCGACATGCACCCCTTTATCCATCCGTTCAACCCGGCGGTGGATCCACCGTGGGAGGCAAAAACCAGCTGGGACCAGTTCAGCACCATCGCCGAAAAATTCTCCGAGTTGGCTGCAATCCACCTGGGCGAAATGAAGGATTTGGTCGCAACTCCGCTCTTACACGATAGTCCGGGTGAGATCGGCCAGTCGGAAATGCTTGACTGGCGCAAGGGTGAAACCGAGCCGGTGCCGGGCAAGACCATGCCGCAGCTATCCGTGATCACCAGGGACTTCCCCAATGCCTATAAAATGATGACGGCGCTGGGCCCTCTTGTCCATCAGGCAGGGGTGGGCTCCAAGGGTGTCGCCTGGTCTGGCAGTGAAGAGTATACCGAGCTTGCCGCCGAACTCGGTACGGTGACGGCCCCAGGCAAGAGCTTTGGCATGCCGTCAATTACCACAGGCAAGCAAGCCGCCCAGGTTATCCTAAAATTGGCGCCCGAGACCAATGGCGAAACCGCATTCAAGTCCTGGGCCGGGGTTGAGAAAAAGACCGGACTGACTCTTCGCCATCTCAGCGCCGGCCGCCGGGATGAAAAAATTTCCTTCAACGATATCACGGCCCAGCCCCGGAAGATCATCACCTCACCGGTCTGGAGCGGCATCGAATCTGAAACCCGGCGGTATTCTCCCTTTGTGATCAATATCGAGGAAAAGGTGCCGTTTCGGACGTTGACAGGTCGGGCTCAGTTCTACCTGGACCACCCCTGGATGCTCAATTTTGGTGAGGGACTTCCCTTATACCGGCCACCGCTTAATCTGCCGGTCGATAATAATCCCTACAGCGTTTCAGAATCTTTAGCCAAAATGAAGGCAAAAGGAGCACAGGATGGGCAAAAGAGCCTGGCTCTCAACTACCTGACTCCCCATTCCAAGTGGTCGATCCACAGCACCTATTCCGACACCCTGATTATGCTCACCCTGTTTCGTGGTGGCGAGGCCATCTGGATCAGCGATGTCGACGCCAGGACTCTGGAAGTGAAAGACAGTGAATGGCTCGAGTGCTTCAATGAAAATGGCGTGGTCATGGCCAAGGCCGTGGTCAGCCACCGGATTCCTCCTGGTGCCGCTTTCATGTACCATGCCCAGGAGCGTCTCATCAATACCCCGGGCTCCCCACTCTCCGAGCAGCGAGGCGGCACCCACAACAGCGTAACCCGTATTATGGTAAAACCGACCCATATGATCGGCGGCTACGCCCAACTCAGTTACGGCTTCAATTATTATGGTCCGGTCGGGTCCCAGCGGGATGAAGTGATCGTGGTACGAAAAGCCGGGGAGGTGGATTGGTATGAAGATTAAAGTCCAAATGTCCATGGTGCTCAACCTGGACAAATGTATCGGCTGTCATACCTGCAGTATTCCATGCAAAAATGTCTGGACCACCCGCAAAGGCGCCGAATATATGTGGTTCAACAATGTAGAGACCAAGCCCGGCATCGGCTATCCCAAAGAGTGGGAGAATCAGTCGCAGCATAAGGGCGGCTGGATCATGGACAAAGGCGAGCTTCGTCTTAAAGCCGGCGGACGACTGCATAAGGCCTCCCGTATTTTTCATAATCCCGACCTGCCCGTCATTGATGATTATTACGAACCATGGGACTATGATTATGAAAGCCTCATCACTGCGCCCAGAAAAAAACACCAACCATCCATCCGCCCAAAATCTCAGCTTAGCGGAGAACCCATGCAGATAAAATGGGGACCCAACTGGGAGGATGACCTGGCCGGTGTCTGCGAAACCGGGACTCGAGACGTTAATTTCAGAGGTCTTGATCAGGCCATCTATCTTTCTTTCAAGCAGGTCTTCATGTTTTATCTGCCCCGCTTGTGTGAACATTGCCTCAACCCGGCCTGTGTAGCCTCGTGTCCCTCCGGGGCGATGTATAAAAGGGACGAGGACGGCATTGTTCTCGTCGACCAGGAGCGCTGTCGAGGATGGCGCTACTGCGTATCGGGCTGCCCCTATAAGAAGGTCTATTTTAACTGGAAGACTGGTCGGTCGGAGAAGTGCATCTTCTGTTACCCGCGCCTTGAGGCTGGTCTTACAACGCTTTGCGCCCATAGCTGTGTCGGCCGCATCCGCTATGTCGGCGTGGTTCTTTACGACGCCGACCGCATCCATGAAGCCGCATCGACTAAAACCGACCAGGGAGTCTATCCGGCACACCTCGATCTGTTTCTCGACCCAGCGGATCCAAAAACGATCGCTGCCGCGCAAAGCCAGGGCATCCCCGATCATGTAATGGCTGCTGCCCGGCAGTCGCCGATTTATCCGCTGGCCAAGACCTGGCAGCTGGCCCTGCCGCTGCACCCCGAATTCCGGACCTTGCCGATGGTCTGGTACATTCCACCGCTCAGCCCAGTCGAGGCACTGGTAAAAGATGAAGACATCAGAACGGCTGTCGACAACCTCAGGATCCCGGTAAAATACCTGGCCAACCTGCTGACGGCCGGAGACGAAGAACCGGTTCGAATGGCCCTGAAAAGACTGGCCGCAGTCCGGGCTTATATGCGATCGGTGCGAGTGGAAAAAAAACCTGATGAGACCATTGCCTCCTCCGTCGGCCTTGATTCAGAAACTCTGACGAAGATGTACGATCTTCTCGCTATCGCCAAGTTCGAGGATCGGTTTGTCCTCCCTACCGCCTCACACCCGGATAAAAGCCCGCTGCACAATCTCAAGGGATGTGCAGGATTCCCCGACTACCGCTGACCCGGGAAATAGGAAAAGGAGGATCTCATGACCGAAAACGATCGTAGACAATGTAAATTGCTGGCGTTCCTGCTGGAGTACCCAGCCTCTTCATGGCATACAGATCTCGCAGACGTGAACGAAGTCGTGGCGGATGTAATCGATCAGCAGCAGCGGGAGCTGCTGCAGCGTTTTTTGATCTATGCCGAGAGCACCCCACTCTTACAACTGCAGGAGACCTATACTTCGGCGTTTGACCTCGACCCGACCACCAGCCTGCACCTGACGTATCATCTCCTGGGCGACAGCGAAGACCGCGGCAAGGCGCTGGCAAAGATCCTGTGGGTATACCACCGCGAAGGGTATGATGCCGCAATCGGCGAACTCCCGGATTATCTCCCGATGATTCTGGAATTTTTGGCTTTATGCCCGGAACCGGAGGAAGCCACCCTGCTCTGGTCATGCCTCGGCACCGTCGCCACGTTGGCTGAACGGTTGGAAAAAATTCAGCACCCCTATGCGGGCCTGCTGGAACTGGCAGCCGATATTGTGCAACCTTGTATTGGCACTCACCCTGACAGTATACGCAAGGAGGTCTGACATGGATTTAGGTAACACCCTGGGATTTCTTGTATTCCCATACATAACACTGACAATTTTTGTCATAGGCCATATCTCACGGTATCTCACTGATCGGTATACATGGAACGCAAAATCAAGCGAGTTCCTGGAAAAAAAGAGCCTGTTTCTAGGAGTGACGATCTTTCACTGGGGCATGCTCCTGGTCCTTTTCGGACATCTCAGCGGACTCCTGATCCCCCAGCGTCTTCTCGACATGGTGGGTATCGACGGCGCGACTCACACTTTCATCGCCCATTACAATGGAATGGCAACCGGTATAGCCGCATTTATCGGCCTCGGGCTCCTGCTTTATCGCCGCATCTCAATACCGCGGATACAGCTCAGCACCAGTCAGAACGACTTCATCACCCTGGCCGGCCTGATCTTTGTTTCCGGGGCAGGCCTCTACAATGTAATCTTCGGCCGGCATTACATTCTCGACACGATTGCCCCCTGGATTCGCGGCATCATCACTTTTTCTCCCGATCCGACGCTGATGCTTGATGTTCCGCTCGGCTACAAAGTTCACATTTTAAGCGCTTTGGCCCTGTTGGCATTTTCTCCCTTCAGCCGCCTTGTGCACATCTGGAGTGTACCTGCAGGGTATTTGTTTCGGGGCTGGATACTGTTTAGGCGTAAAGTGGTGGAATAAAAATCTCACGGTTTTGATTCGGTTGTCGAGGCGACAGGCGTCAATCTATCACGAAAAAAAACAAATATTTCGACGAGCAACAACACGAGGACAATCCAGGCGAAATAGTGAAGGATACCGTTGTGGAGCGACTGCAGAAATGAATCTGCGGCGACGCTCTTGGCAAGGTCAAAATTGATGGTAAAGGCATACAGCATACCGAAAGTAAAGTTTCTCGACCACTGAGTAGGATCATAGACAAGAAGAGCATCGGCGAACCCGTATAACCTGATTCTTTTAACAGCGCGGACAATTTCGATGATCTCGACAATGACAAACCATGATAGAACCCACAGCCAGACCAGGAGGATGAGATTGGCTGAGACCACGCCGCAGACAGCACTTGCCAGGCCGGTGATGGACATTGCCCCGTGTATGATACAGTTGGTATTAAACCAGTCTTTGTCCAGATCCATCCTTTTACCCTCAAAAACGTAGCGCCGTGTAATGAGATAAAAACTCAGGAAGTAAAAAAACACGCCAAGCAAGATCATCCAGGGAGCAGCCAGTCGGTAGAAAACGCTAGTACCAAAGGCTGCCTTCCACACAATAACAAGCGACTGGGTACTGACTGTCGAGAGCAACAGGACTCCGTGCACTTTCTGCCAGGATTCACCAGTAAAGAACCGGTAAAAATTTCCAGCTGCACGATAGACAAAGTAGAACCACAGGCTGAGATTACCAATCACCAATACTTGTGCCATGGGCTTCCATTCCGGCAGTCGCTGACTGAGCGCAATGGTGCAGACAGAAGTCCCTGCGATCCAAGAGCCGACCGCAAAACTTCCAAGAGGATCGGCAAAGTGCATCTTGAAAATCCTTCCCTTCACCATATCCTTAAGGTAGGAGGCGGCGATAAAAAGAAAGAGAAGAAAGAGGATCAATGTAAGAGGCCGTGCAAACTCCTTGTTGATTAAGGAAAAATGAACAATTGCTCCGTTAATGAAAATACCGATGCCCATGACGATCGCACCGGAGCCGGTTGGCGAGGGGATGTTTTTCATAAAGAGGAACCGGATCAGAAAAAACAAACCGGCGAGCAACGTCGCGCGGAGCAGCTCGGATGATGTGGGTATCAACTCGGTTACGGCAACCCATACGGTAACCAGCGAGCAAACGACAAAAAGCATGGCACCTTCCAAGCGCCCGGCATCCGGAATCTTGATCATTGAGTTGTTCGGCATGGCAGATAAGTACTTGGCTTGAATTGCAGTGCACTGTTGCAAACATGCTGTTTTCTGCAATCAGTCACCGCCGGAAATTACGTGTCTCATGAGGTGATATCACTATGCTCGCATCATAGCAATTTTCATCAAAACCCTACAAGATTTAGTGAACCTCTTCACTTTAAAAATAATCTAAGAACAGGCTGTACGGCTTTCGGGATATTCAGGCAACACCGGACGAATAAAGTACGCAGCCATACCCAGCAGGATCCAGCCCATCAAAGAACGTACCCAGTTCATCCAGCTGCCGGCGCGGGGAAGAAACCAATTTACTCAATGGTACCACTGAATGCAGTGTAAACAATACGCCATTTTTCAAAACAATCTTACCGGTTTTACGTCTGGGCGCTATTTACCCTCGAGATATTCCCACGCCAGCTGAAGAGCAACGTTGTAATCTGTTTGAATGCCGTCGGCTCCGAGCAAATCACCATAGCCCATAGTCATCATCTGCTGTCTGATCCCGATACCCTGGTTGACCACGACAATCGGTTTTATATTGTCGTGCTTAAGCCTGTCTATCATTTCGCTCAAAGCAAAATACCCCGACAAGTCCATGAATGGAACGTCAAGGCAATTGATAATAACTACTTTTGTACCAACAAGTTTACTTACCTGCTCCTGCATTTTCGCGGTTGTACCGAAAAAAAAGGCACCCATTACCGAAAGTGTCCTGATCCCATAGTCGGTTTCTTCTTCGAGGCTTTTTTCCAGATCTCTATGCCAGTCCTGATATGGGACGCCTTTTACATTTATTCGTGACTGGGCGGATATTCTATAGGTGATCATCAGGGATGCAAGCGTCACCCCAACACCAACCGCAACAATGAGGTCAACAAAGACGGTAATAATAAATACGGTAAGCATAACCGACAGATCCTGCCTCGGCACCCGCCGTACCATCCGGAGCAGACGATAATCAAGGATATCAACGCCAACTTTCATGAGTATACCGGCAAGCACCGGCAGCGGGATCAGCGCGGCATAACGCCCCAGCCCCAGGAGAATAGCCAGAAGAAAAAAAGAATGGACGATCCCGGATACCCGGGTAGTCCCCCCGGATTTAATATTGACGACCGTACGCATCGTTGCACCTGCACCGGGCAATCCGCCGATCAGCGAGGCGACGATATTGCCTATGCCCTGCCCAACCAGCTCCCGATTGGAATCATGTTTTGTCTTGGTCATCGAGTCTGCGACCACAGATGTCAGCAATGAATCAATGACTCCAAGAACGGCAAGTGCCAGCGCCATAGGTACAATCTGGGAAAGCATGGTTACCGGGAAAAGCGGGATGGTAAAATCAGGCAACCCTGATGGAATCTCACCGATGGTGGAAACGGGGAAATCAAAAGCGATCGCAAGAGCACTCCCACCTAAAAGAGCAAGCAAAGGAGACGGGATGATCTTTGCAATGCTGCGTGGCGTAAAAAAAACTATAGCCATTGTCACACAAGAAAGTACAAGGCTATAACTATTCAAGTTCAAAATCGCGCCTGGAAGCATCAATACCGCATCCAGCGGAGAACTTACATTGCCGGCGCCAAGCAACGGGTGAAGTTGAATCAGTATGATTATAACCCCGATACCACTCATAAAACCGGAAATAACAGGATACGGGATATAACGGACAAATATGCCCACTTTTAAAAAACCAAGAATAATCTGAATAATTCCCGCGATGAACACAACACCGAGAACGGCAGCAATATCCCCTGGAAAGGCAACGATAGCTGCGGCGAATATCACGGACATGGGACCGGTAGGACCGGATATTTGAGTTGCGGTACCACCGATCAATGCCGCAAAGAAACCAACGGCTATAGCACCATACAACCCTGCCACCGCTCCAAGCCCTGTGGCAACTCCAAAGGCAAGCGCAAGAGGAAGGGCAACAATTCCCGCTGTCAATCCCCCAAAAAGATCTCCTCTCAAGGTGTGAAGGGAATATTTGTTTTTCATATCCGGGACTCCGTTACCCTTTGGTTTTGGCGAAACGGTTGAACTGATGACAGCTCTCGGGCAGACGACCCTTTATCCTACCCAGGAAGGGTGAATCGATACCGGCAAACTGAACATTCTCGGCAACAGGGTTCATCGGCGCAACAGCATGAACACCTCCACACCCGGGGCATTTTCCAACATACGTTTTCAGGGTAAAGGGAGCCTTACAGCCTTGACAGACGATATCCAGAGCCCCTTGAGCTATGGGCTGGTCGCGAACCGTGCCACCATGGGCATTATAGACAAATTCAACCAGCTCTTTTCCCTTCGAAAAAGGCCCGCCCGCTCCACCGGAATCATTATTACAGCCACATCCTGACATGATTATCCTCCGTGCATTATTTTAATCTTTGCTGTGTGACAACAACATCGTCATGGAAGCAAAAATACACTATTAGGGAAGCCATAGTATGACTTAGGTCAATTATTATGAATTTTATGACTTTGATTTGACATAGGTCAATTACTTCAGGTGCTGTGTCGTTTTTAGTACAAGCTACCCGCTTTTCCTCAACCGTCCTTTAGCCAAGGTGGCAAAATGGTCACAACTGACAGAAGACAAGGCACTCCACCGGATATATCCGAAAAGGACATAATAGAGGCCATGAAGGCTGTTCATGGTTATATCGATATCACACCCGGTGATTTCAGGCAGATTTACCAGGTTGCCTATACCATGGCTGTCAAGCGGCTGCTTACATCCATAAAAGCGGCTGATCTGATGAGCACGCCGGTATTGAAGGTCAAACAAAGCTTGTCGCTTGCCCAGGCTGCTGATTTTCTGGCAGAACATCATATTTCCGGTGCCCCGGTTATCGATGAAAAAGAACAGATTGTCGGGGTCGTCTCTGAAAAGGACTTCCTCAGGGAAATGGGGTTTAACGTCAACCCTTCTTTTATGCAGATTGCCACTCACTGCCTGCACGATAAAAGCTGTATGATCTGCAACCTGCGCGGCAGAACGGTTGCCGACATCATGACGACACCGCCCATCGTCGGGACCCCGGAGCTGACAGTCAGCGCCGTTTCAACCATTTTTACCGAGCAGAAACTCAATCGCCTGCCGATCCTGAATTCTCAGGGCACTCTTGTCGGTATCGTCACCAGGACTGATCTGGCACATGCCTGTCACGCTCTTGAAGAGGAATCGTGATTATGAAATTTTTTCAAAAGATGAGGGGCAATGACCAGAGCCCTCCTGTCGTTGGACCAGTGGAAATAATATGGTCCTGGATCGGCAGTTTTTCAGGAATCGCCGCCGTATCCATTATTCACTATAAACTATTCAACCAGACTGATTTGATGATGATTATCGGCTCGTTCGGAGCGTCTGCGGTACTCATCTACGGCGCGATCCGCAGCCCTCTGGCCCAGCCGAGGAACCTGGTTGGCGGCCATATTCTCTCGGCTATTGTCGGTGTAACCGCTTTTCAATTGTTCAGCCAGCAGCCATGGCTGGCGGCATCGCTTGCTGTCTCTACGTCTATTGCGCTGATGCACCTTACCAAAACACTCCACCCTCCAGGTGGTGCGACGGCATTGATTGCAGTTATCGGCAGCGATGGAATACACAATCTTGGCTATTTTTATGTTTTGATGCCCGTTGCCCTCGGGGCAACGGTAATGCTTTTCGTTGCACTGATTATAAACAATATCCCGGGAAAAAGGCGCTATCCCGAATTCTGGTTGTAGAACGAAAACGTGCTCCAAACTGCTTAAAAGTGATTGTGTGAAGACTTGATTATTATTTTTTCTTAAACCCCTTACCTTAAAGCGTTAGGAGACAGGCAAACATCACCAAGAATCATTGCGATCGCTGCTGCCGGTTATGAATAATTGTAAACGCCTGTAGCAGTGGCAAGCCCTATTAAATACATGGAGTTGCTTTATTTCCGCGCCACTCCCAGACCTTTAGCATCAGGACAAGAGTGGAACCATTCAAAACCTTTTCATAAAGGAGGTAGTATATGTCTCTGACAAAACTTAAATGGTCTGCCATCATTTGTTTTTTTGTGGCGATGGCAATTCTATTGGGAGGCGGTGTGTACATGAAGAAATCACTGCCGCCGTATCCCGGAAAGGTTGTCGATGGTGGTGGCAACGTTCTGTTCGAAAAATCAAATATCATGGCAGGACAGGATGTCTATCAACGTTACGGGCTAATGGACCAGGGAGCCGTCTGGGGACACGGCTCGCAGAGGGGCCCGGAATTTTCCGCAGCTTCTCTGCACATTATAGCTGAAGCGACGGGTGATTATTTTGCCCAACAGGACTACGGGAAAAAATATGCCGAACTTGACAAAATGCAACAGGGCCTTGTCGATGTTAAAACGACACACGAACTCAAAGAGAACCGTTATGATCCGGCAACGGATACGCTGACTCTGACCGCCGCTCAGATTGAAGGGCTTGAAAGGGTCACGCAGCACTGGCAGCGAGTCTTTACCGAAGGCCAGCAGCGATTTGGGTTTCTTCCCAATACCATCAAAGAAGACAATCAGAAACTCGAGATTTCAAGATTTTTCTACTGGTCCGCCTGGGTTGCCTCTACACTTCGGCCGGGGGAAGACTACACCTATACCAACAACTGGCCGGCGGATAGACGAGTCGGCAATGTCGCAAGCAGTGAAACATTTATCTATTCGATCGCGGGCATCCTGGCATTGCTTGCAGTTCTCGGCCTTTTTGTCTACTGGATACACAGGGATCATATCTGGTACGGGCAGACCAAAGGAGTCCCCCTGGCCGAGAAGCTTATCGACATGCCGCTGACGCCAAGTCAGTTAATGGCAGCCAAGTTCTTTATTGTCGTTATCCTGCTGTTCCTGGTACAAACAGCATTCGGGGGGTTGCTCGCACATTACACGATACATCCCGGCACTTTCTATTTTCCATTCGTGGCCAACCTTATTCCCTATACCTGGGCCAAGTCCTGGCATCTGCAGTTAATGGTATTCTGGATAGCAACCACCTGGATGGCATCGGCAATCTATTTAGCACCGATCATCGGGGGAAGAGAACCGGCAAAACAAGGGGTTCTGGTACAGATACTCTTTGGCGCCGTTCTTCTGGTGGCCGTCGGCAGCCTCACCGGCGAAGTCCTGGGAATAAAAGGGTTGCTTGGTGACTGGTGGTTCTGGCTCGGGCACCAGGGCTGGGAATTTCTTGAACTCGGACGCCTCTGGCAGATATTGCTGTTCGGCGGTCTTATTTTCTGGCTGCTCATTGTCTATCGGGCGGTAGGGAGACACCTGAAAGAGCATAAGGATGACTTCAGCGCGCTGATCTGGTTTTACGTTTTCAGTGCAGTTCTCGTGGTGGCCTTTTTCGGCTTTGGCCTTTTTTATGGAAAAGGCTCCCACCTGACCATGGCCGATTACTGGCGCTGGTTCGTCGTTCACCTCTGGGTTGAATCCATATTTGAATTCTTCGGCATCGCCGTAATTGCGCTGCTAATGGTATCGATGGGCCTGGCCACCGCCAAAAATGCGTTGCGGGTCGCCTATTTTACTGCAGCCATCACCTTTCTCAGCGGTATCGTCGGAACTGCGCACCATTATTACTGGTACGGCGGCGCAGCATACTGGATAGGCTGGGGAGCTATTTTCTCATCGATGGAACCCGTACCGCTGATCACCCTCGTGGTACGCGGGTTAATGGAGTACAGAGATATTCAAAAACAGGGCAAAGAATTCAGCTATAAATGGCCGATGTATTTTCTGGTTGCCGCCTCCTTCTGGAACTTCCTTGGAGCAGGAATTTTTGGATTCCTGATCAACCTGCCGATCATAAATTTCTATGAGCATGGCACCTACCTGACCATGCACCATGGCCATACAGCTATGTTCGGAACGTATGGAATGCTGTCGGTTGCTCTGCTGCTCTTCTCATGGCGTGGCATGGTGGACAAGGCTCACTGGAATGACGGCATCCTTAAGGTATCTTTCTGGGGACTGAATGGCGGTTTGTTTCTGATGGCTTTTATTACGCTCCTTCCTGTCGGAGTTATTCAAGCCTGGATTTCATTCAGAGACGGTCTCTGGGCTGCCAGAAGCGCCGAATTTTTCGAGATGGGCATAATTACAGCACTCGGTAACTTCAGGATCATTCCAGATACCGTCATAATCGTGTTTGGAGTATTACCGATAGCCTATTTTCTCTTCAAGACCTACCCTCACCTGAAGGCACCGGAAATAAAAGACGGTGAGTCTGTCTGGGAAAGACTGGGTATTGAGCTGTAACCCTTTATTGTTTGTCTCCAGGGACGTATCATGGCAGAATTCACCCGGATTCTGCCATGATACGTCCTGACGTTGTACCTTCCGCTTCCAAACAGATGAAAAAAATCAAAGGATTAGACAAAGTAATTGAAGGATATATAGTAGATATATGGAGTACATCCACAAGCTGCGATTTTTTTTAACAAGTAATCCGCTCAGGGAGAACGTATGGAATCAACAACTATTTTTATTACCGCCTTAGAATATGAGAAGAAAATTCGAGATCTCTATGTAACTGCGGTTTCAATTATTGACGATGAGAGAGGCAAAGCCATTTTTAAAACCTTGGCAGATGAAGAACAGGCACACGTCGACTTTCTCGAACACAGTATTGAGACATTGAAGAGCAATGGAAAATTAACCCATGAGCAGCTTAAAACCTCTGTCCCGGATACTGACACCATCCAGAAAAACATAGAAGCGATGAAGATAAAAATACCGGAACAGATGCTGGGTGATATCAAGCGGGTACTGAGCAGCGCGCTGAAACTTGAAATTGAGACGACGGAACATTACCAGAAAGCCTTTGAGTCGGCGGAAGGTGATATCAAAGCAGTCCTGGGAAAATTTGTAGAAATTGAGAAGCGGCACACGGATGTAGTTCGTTTTGAACTTGATTATGCGTCACATAACGGCTTCTGGCTTGGCTTTCCCGAGATAAGTATGGAAGTAGGCTGATGAGAGATAATGTAAGAATGACAGTACAGTTGTAATTGCTTCAGTCCAGCAACTTTCAAGGAGGAAATATGAGTGAAAAAGCAACCCTGACAGTAGGCGGAACAAGCTATGAACTTGACGTCACGACGGGAATTGAGAATGAAAAAAGCATTGATATTCAGACATTACGCTCACAATCAGGCTATATTACGATGGATCCGGGTTTTGGTAACACCGGGTCGTGCTTCTCCGATATCACCTATGTTGATGGTGCCAAAGGAATCTTGCGTTACCGGGGCTACCCTATTGAAGTGATAGCAGAGAAGGCAAGTTTTGTGGAAACATGCTCACTGCTTATCTATGGCGAACTTCCTGATGAAAAAACCCTGAACACCTTTAACAAAGCCCTGGCAGCGCACGCCTCACTGCATACAAACCTCAACCACCACTTTTCCGGGTTTCCCCAATCTTCTCCTCCCATGGCGATTCTCTCGGCGATGCTCAATCTGGTATCCTGTTTCCACCCGGATGTGCTGGAGGTC
The DNA here is from genome assembly GCA_963675545.2 of Desulfocapsaceae bacterium. Lineage (GTDB taxonomy): Bacteria > Desulfobacterota > Desulfobulbia > Desulfobulbales > Desulfocapsaceae > MADRE3. The sequence continues at coordinate 1,749,970 of CAXXRX010000002.1, read as the reverse complement.
TTTTCAGAAGGACCTGTTTTTGATCGAACTGCTGCATTGCTGCTTTCCAAGGTGAGGACAATAGCGGCCTGGTCGTATCGGATGTCTATCGGCAAACCCTTTAATCACCCGAACCCGGACCTCGATTATTGTGCAAACTTTCTGCATATGATGTTTTCCGAGCCCCATCGGGAATACGTCCCAAATCCCATTATCGAAAAAGCCCTGTCACTTTTCTTGATACTCCATGCCGATCATGAACAAAACTGCTCAACCTCCACCGTAAGAGCCGTTGCCAGCTCCCGGGCAAACCTGTTCAGCTCGATTGCTGCCGGGGTGAGTGCCCTCTGGGGGCCGTTGCACGGTGGTGCCAATATAGGCGTGATAAATATGCTCGAAGATATCAGGACCTCGGGCCGGCCTCTTGCCTATTATCTCGACAAGGCCAAAGACAAAGACAATGACTACAGGCTTATGGGATTTGGACATAGGGTCTATAAAAACTTTGACCCGCGTTCGCGCATTCTCAAGGAAAAACTTTATGAAGTCCTTGCAGAGCTCAATAAAAGTGATCCTCTGCTGGATATCGCCCTGGAGCTTGAGGAGAAGACCCTGAAGGATGAGTTTTTCATCAGTCGTAACCTCTATCCCAATGTCGATTTCTACAGCGGCATTCTTTTAAGAGCCATAGGAATTCCTCTTGATATGTATACCGTGATGTTTGCAATCGGCAGAATGCCCGGCTGGATCGCCAATTGGCGCGAACTGCATGACCAGCAGCTGCGTTTAACAAGGCCGCGCCAGATTTACACCGGTCCGCAGGAGAGGCCTTTTCTGCCGCTCAAAAAGAGATGATGTAACAGGTAGCAATCAACGTGTATCAGACTATTATGCCAGAGAGGAAATCGTCTTTAAATAATCCTGTGACTGATCAAGATAAAAAGCCAGCCCTTTGGAGAATTTTTTACCGAGAACACCATTGATAAATAACTGGCTTATTCTCTTTTGCTGTTGAAGAACTTTTAAAGAGGCGACAAGTATTCGCCGTTCTTCCCGTGTCATTGACTTCATGATTGTCGTGAGTGTGCCGGCGCCACGAGGTTGGTACATCCAGAAGTAAAGCATATCCAACGCATTAATGATCATGATATCACCGAGCTCAGGCCTTTTTTCTGCAATTGTCTGCAGGAATAGTTTCGGGGTATCAAGCAGCTCAAGGACATTTTCTTCGGGTAATAAAATCTCCAGAGATGCATAAATGTCAAACATTTGCTTTATTTTTGTCACGTAGTCCACTTCTCTGTTCCGCATATTATTCAAACGATCGCCAATACCCTCTATAACACCGGCAATACAGTCAGAAGCGAGTTTGGAAATTACCGCCGCCCATTTCTGGAGTATCGATTGTACCTCTGTAATTCCTGCAATTCCAAGTAAACCGCCGATGACCGTATTGAAGAAAAGCGCTAATGGAATCGACAGGATGCTCCTGAAAAAATTACCGTATACCGTTTCTTTGGGAAGTCCTCTGAACAAATTATGACCTGAAATATAAATACCGTTTGCCAGGGCCATAAAAGAGTAGAGAGCAATCGGGTTTGTCTCGGTGGTAACACCGAACAAATTTTCCATAACCAGAGTTTTCATGAATAAATCAAGGAGGGGAACAGAAAACCCGGAAGTCATTTTCGGTCTCCCGTATGATAATATATCAAGGGTAGCTTCTCCAAGAGTGCTGGGGAGATAGATGATGCGTTGATGGGCCGGTATATATACCGGAACATCCATGTGCTCATGGGCACTATCATTTGCAAGCTGTTTTTGAACCCGATTCGGCAAGGTGTCTTTAATAACCAGTCCCATACCAAAGTGATGCCTGGACCTGCCGGTTGAGTCGCTGCCGATTCGTGATTTCAAGGCCGAGTTCTTGTAGAAATCCTGCAACGCAGAGAGATTATGCAGGATTTCCGTCAGTTTTTTCTTTCTGCTTCCTGATTCACCTTCTGATGCCCCATCGATATCCGGATCATCAAGCATTTTACGTATCATTTTTTTCAAAACAATTACGTTGCCATGATTTATGGCCAGCTGCAGCGTGTTAATCTCACTGCTGTAGAAAGAAGTCCCGGCGATGTGGTCTTTGAGGCTGTAAATTTCCAGATGGCTTATGGCACCACGACAGCAATAGAGGATTTCCAGAACATCAGCAGCTGTCAAACCTCTCAAATTCAACGTGATTCGGCACCCGAGGTGAAGTTCAGACAAGCGCTCCACAAGGCTTTTCGGTGATAATTGCAACAATTCGGGGACATCCGTATCCTGCGGGATGAACGGGTTGTGTATGTCTGGGTTTTTTGTTGGGTCAAGGAATTGATCGATTATTGAATCCGAGTTAAGGTTGTTGAATTTTGTAGTTATGGCATGAATCTGTTCTTTATCATCAAGCCCCCCTTCATTGTGCGCTAACGCCGGATCCCCATGTTTTTCCCTGACGGCTGCCTGGATTTTGTTGTATATAAACTTGGCCAGATGAAGCAGAGAGGGTTGACCGGTGCCTATGAACTTTAATAAATCGTCTAACAGGAATGGGGTTATTGAGATGTCAAAGGTGTCGTTAACAACGTGCCGGTGTTTGTTATTAAAGGCCTCAAAAACCTCCAGAACGTATTTTTGCCGATAAATCGAAACTTTTTTGCTCTCCTCCATGAATTTTCTTATCGATTTTCTCTTTAGAAAATCAACAAAATCCTACCTGTCGGTAAAGCCACGAGGTGTCCAGATAAGTGTAATATACCGTTTCCTGAATCGTGCGGAGAATTCGATACCTATGCGCACAGTGATACCCATAATTTCGGCGGACTCGAGTAATTCTGCGGCTACCTCGGGATTGATATAGTTATAGTAAACAACGTTTAAGCGCCGAATCCCTTTAATCCAGGCATCCATGACAAGATGTGTCGGAGATTTTAACTGACATCGAAATGTGGCCCCCTGAAAGTGCTTTTAATCTCAACTGATGGAAACATGACTGATTTTAAAGCACGAAATGTGGACTTTGAGCATTACGGGTGTGTTCAAATTGACGTGTCTGACAGATGATGTGTCTCTATATTGATAAGATGCTGCAATACTTCATTTTTTCTTCTTTCTTTCGATCCCTTTTTTCTCCACTTGATCAGTCGGGTAATAGTCGGTGTGTCTACACATGACATCGATAAAACTTTTCAGCCTGTTTTTATGGGTCATAACCCTGGTTTGTTCAAACCTCCCCTCTGGTGTATCACTGATAAAATTGATGGTAACCAGATCATCATTCCTTATGGAAATGCGAACGTCATCAACATAGAGGTTTGGAAGGCTTGTGTTGATATGTATAGTTGTATCTTTTTGGGTATCATCTTCTCTCGTCATTATTTCACCCGTGTAGTTTCATTCCAGCTGTGTGTAAATTCAGCTGCAATAGCTGTTTGACAAAAGACCTTCTGCCATTTTTTACCGACAGGAGCGTAGGTGCATACAGCATTTTTCGGAACTGAGGGTTTCCATCCGGTAATGAGAAACCTGCCATCACCGGTTTTTTTGAATAATTCTACAGATGATCTGAAGTATGCTCTTTTTTCTCCAATCATCACAGAATAGACAAACCCCCTTTTTAACTTGGAATTCTTGCTGAATGCCTGTTTCGTTACTTCAAGAATAGCGGCTGCCTGGCCTGCCGATATCAGGCCATCTGCGGGCAGAGTGGCGATTGCGTTTTGCTCCTGCTCTGCAACATAATTACGTACCTCGTCGCAGGCTTCCGAGGAAAGTTTTATGTTCCCACAGCCCCGGCACTCCCTTAATTCAATCGCAGGCACGAGAACCTCGCCGATAATCTTGCTTTTGTGAACATAGTCTTTTTTTTTGTGCCTGGTTTTTGAATTACATAACGAACAGTTCATGATTGTAGCCCTGGAATGTGTTACATCTGATAAAATGTATTATCAGGCAATTAAGCAGATCACAGCCAACCAGCATGTTAAAACACCATCCCACAAAGGTTGACGTTTGTCAACCTTTGTGGGATGGCAAAAATAGACTGGCTAACCTGATCTTCCCGGGAGATGGTGATACTGTGTGGTGCATAATAAGTATCCACAGAAGAACGCTCGATGATACTATTTTACACAGATGTCGACACAGCGGGAAAGTTTATACGTCTCACTGTCAGACGTATGTTTCCACAGAGATGCACAGACACAGGCTCTTATCAATATATCTCTGTACTATGGCCATCCGGCACGGCTTTTGAAAGACCAGCGTGGCAAGACAGCAGTGCTCTGCATGACGGCAGGGCCTTGGAGCAAACCGACAGGTCAATGATTAGTTGACGGGAGGAACAAACATGGCGCTCGTGCAAGCCGAAAATCTCTATAAAAAATATCAAGACGGCAGCAACACGGTGGAAGCTGTCAATGACATCAGTTTTTCCATCGAACCCGGCTCATTCGTTTCCTTTGTCGGACCTTCCGGCAGCGGCAAGAGTACACTGCTGAACATGATCGGCTGTCTTGACCGGCCTTCGGGTGGTACCCTGCACGTCATCGATCAGGATGTCAGCAAACTGAACAGCAGGCAGTCGGCCCGCTTTCGAGGCGACCATATCGGTTTCATCTTTCAGGATTTCAACCTGATCCCGGTGCTGACAGTATTTGAAAATATAGAATATCCGCTGTTGATGGTACAGAACTGGCCGGTTGAAAAGCGCCGGAAACAGGTGGAGACAGTACTTGCTGCAGTGGGCATGTCCGACCAGGGGCACAAATACCCTCAACAGATTTCCGGAGGGCAGAAACAGCGCGTGGCCGTGGCCAGGGCCCTTGTCACCCAGGCAGAAATGGTACTGGCGGATGAACCGACGGCTAACCTTGATAAAGTTACCGCACTGCAGATCATAACGCTGATGAAACAGATGCGCGACAATTTCGGCACAACCTTCATCTTTTCAACCCACGATCCAAAAATCGTCGAAAATGCTGAAACCGTCTTTACACTCGAAGATGGCCGACTGGCTGACACTCATGAACTCGGGGGACTCCATGAATAAGATCTTCACCATTGCTTTTCGCAACCTTCGCCGTTACAAGCGCCGTACATTTTTAACGTCTTCCCTGATCATGCTTGGTGTCCTCTCGGTCCTGCTCTTCACCTCGGTGACCGGCTCATTCAAGAGCATGATGGTCGGAGAGATTACCGATGCCATGCTCGGCCATATACAGGTCCACCAGAAGGGATTTATGGCCTCCATCGATACCCTGCCGCTGAATCGCAATCTCAAAGAGAACCAGGTCGACAAGCTGGTCGATATTCTTAATAGTGAGCGCTCGGTCGAGGCCTTTTCACCACGGCTCAGGTTCGGGGCCATGTTCAGCAATTATTCCGAGACCTCGAATATCAGGCTCAACGGCATTGACCCCGACAAAGAGACCATAGTTGTGCCGCTGCTGGCAAATCGGATATCCGGAAGAGAGAGCGGCTTTCTCGACAGGGGCGAAATCCTTGTACCGGAACTGCTCGCCAAAGGCATGAAAGTAGCCGTCGGCGACAGTGTGGTTCTCGTTGCCACCAACAAGGATGGTTCGGTCAACGGCCAGAATTTTATTGTCGGCGGATTTGTCGAGAAGCTCACCGGACCGGGTGGACGCGACGGTTACATACACATTGAAGACGCCCGGTCACTGTTGCGCATGGAGAAAAACGAAGTAAGTGAAGTTGCCATCCGGCTCAACGATATGGAACTTCTCGATAAAACAGCGGCTGCCTTGACACAGCAGCTGGATACCATGCGTAACAAGCAGGATAACCCGATTTTTGAAATCCATACCTGGCAAAAGCTGACACCGTTTTCAACTATTGTCAAGATGATCGACCTGATGACCTTTTTCATTAAACTCATGCTCATCGCCATCGTTTTGGTCAGCATCATGAATGTTATGGTAATGGCGGTCTATGAGCGCATCAACGAAATAGGAACCATTGCCGCAATCGGCACCGGACCCGGTAAGATTCTCGCACTGTTTCTCAGTGAAGGACTGCTGCTCGGGATCATAGGAACCGTTTTCGGGATTATTGTCTATCTGGTGATCGTTGTCTTCCTCAACCTGTCGCCGGTCAGCTATGATTTCGGCAACCAGAAGGGGCTGATCCTGTCGCCTGCCGTCAGTGTGACGGAGATTGTTTCAATCAGTCTGATCGTTGTTGCCATTTCCGTACTCGGCAGCCTTCAACCCGCCTGGAAGGCCGCGAAAATGGACCCGATAACCGCCCTGCGCCACGTATAGGAGAACCTCATGAAAACACTTGTATCAATTATTTCCGGCCTGCTGATATTGTCATTGACCTGCGGAATTTCTTCAGCTCTTGACGGGGACGCCCTGCTCCAGCAGGTCGATAGAAAAATGAATCCGGAATCCTACGAGATGTACAGGAAACTGATAAACGTTGAGCCCGACGGCAGCAACAAGGAATTCGTCCTCTATACCGTGAAGAAAGGTCAGGAAAAGATGGTCGCCCTGTTTCTTTCACCCGCCAGCGAAAACGGACGGGCAACGCTTCGACTCGGGGACAACATGTGGCTCTATATTCCCAATGTCGGCAAACCGATCAGGATTACCAGCCTGCAGTCGGTAATCGGCGGTGTCTTCAATAACTCGGATATCCTCCGTCTTGATTATTCATCAGAATACTCTGTTTCCCAGGTAGAAGAAAGCGCGGAGCGTTATCTGCTTCACCTCAAGGCCAAGACAGCCTCGGTGGCCTACGATGCCCTGAAAATGGAGGTCGATCGTGAAACACTGATACCGCTGACGATCGAAGCCTTTGCGGCCAGCGGCATGCTGATCAAAACCCTGCGCTACAGCGACATCAAGGATTTTGGTGACGGGCTCAAGCGCCCCGCCAGACTGGAAACAGACAGCCCCCTGTTCAAAGGGTATAAATCGGTAATGCTGTTTGCCAAGATACAGAACAGGGAGTTTGCAGACGAGGTATTCACTCTCAATTACCTCTCCAGAATCAATGAACTTCGCTGATCCGCTCAAAATTTTTCGTCAACTGCTTGCTGCGCTGCTGGTCTGCAGCGGCCTGATTCTTCACGCGGGACCGGGCAGGGCGGACGATCCGTTCAGCTTTAACATGGAAGAATTCGAAAAGAAGAGCCTCGAATTCAACGGCTATCTCGAACTGAGAGGCGAGCAAAGTCATCTCGACGAATCCGCTGCGCTCACCCGGCTCAATTTTTTCGATGAACCGACCTCGACTCTGGAACGCTTGACCGGAACAGTTCAGTTCGGCGGCAGCTACAGTCGTGCCAATGCCAGTCTGCACTGGCTGCTGATGGCTGCAGGGCAGCAGGACAATGAAGGCCGGCTGGATACGTCAGACGTCTTTGAAACGTACCTCGGCCTCAAACCAGCTACCAACGCCGAGGTGTTCATCGGCAAAAAATCTTACAACTGGGGAAAGGGGTACGCCTGGAACCCTGTCGGTTTTATCAATCGCTCCAAAGACCCCAACGATCCCGACGAAAGCCGGGAAGGCTATATCATTTTTGAAACCGATGTGATCAAGAGTTTTACAGGAGCCCTGCAGAATGCGGCATTGACAGGTGTTGTTCTTCCAGTTCTGCAGGATATCAACGAGGACTTCGGGGAGAAGTATCATGTCAACCTGGCGGCAAAGCTTTACCTGCTCTACCTCGATACCGACATCGACCTTATCGCCTTTACCGGCTCCAGCAGAAGCAACAGCTTGGGCATCGATTTCTCTCGCAATATCACCACCAACTTTGAGATTCATGGCGAAGCAGCCTATTTTTCCGACCGGAAAAAGATCGTCCTGGCAGAGGACGGCAGTAAAACAAGGCTCAGCGAGTCCGCCACTTCATGGCTGCTGGGGGTTCGTCACCTGAGTACTTTCGATATGACCACCATCATTGAGTATTACCATAACGGCAACGGTTATTCAGAAGCGGAGATGAACAGGTTCTACAATCTCGTCAACAACGGCAGTATACAGGTTGAGGAAGATGGCAGAAACACCATACTCCAACAGGCCCGTTCACTGGCCCTGCAGGGCTATGGACGGCCGTTTCTGGGAAGAGATTACCTGTACGCCCGCTTTTCGCTCAAGGAACCCGCAGATATTCTCTACCTGACTCCGGCACTGACCGTTATCCTCAACCTTGATGACCAGAGTTTTTCGATAACCCCGGAAATCATCTATACCGGCTTTACCAACTGGGAACTGCGCCTGAAATTTGCCTACCTCGGGGGCGGCTCACAAACAGAATATGGGGAAAAACAAAACGGCAGCAAAGTGGAGCTGCGCCTGCGCTATTTCTTCTAACCACAAAAAACCATTAAATAATTGATTTAACATATAATTTAAAAACATTCAGCCTGGCATTTTTCTCTTCCTGTCAGCTCCACGGCTTGACTCTTATTTTTGATTCTGTTTCCTCATTCCCAGCCGAGTTGCCAAATTGTGCAGATTGCTCCTGTTCGTATCAAGATCCCGAGCGGCTGCAGCCCAGTTGCCGCTGTTATTTTCAAGCGCAGACCGGATCAATCGTATCTGGAATAATTTCACTTCTTCTCGCAGCGAGACCTTGTTCTGAGCCGGCCTGGAACTGAAGCGGTCTTGAGCTGGATGGACATACATCGCAGCTCCCAGGTCGCCGGCGAGATGATCAGGCTGGATTTTTATAAAATCCGCATGCTGTCGCTGCTGAGATGCCTTCAGGATCGCTCTTGAGATTATGTTTTCGAGTTCGCGTACGTTACCCGGCCAATCGTATCTTGAAAGCAGGCGCAATGACTCTTCACTGATTCGGACCTCCTGCAGCCCCAGCCTTCGCCGGGTTCGATCAATAAAAAACCCTGCAAGAACTGCTATGTCATCTTTTCGTGCACGCAGGGGTGGAACGCTGATTGGATAAACATTGAGCCGGTGATACAAGTCAGCTCTGAACCTTTTAGCGTTTACCTCCGCCTCCAGATTTCTATTGGTTGCAGCCAGCAGCCGAACATCAACATGAAGCATCCGCTCGGAGCCGATGCGCTGAATTTCGCCCTCCTGGATCGCGCGCAGTATTTTTGCCTGTATCTCAAGCGACAGTTCACCGATTTCATCAAGAAACAACGTACCGCCATCTGCCAATTCAAACTTGCCCGCCCTGTCATGAGTTGCACCGGTAAACGCACCTTTGACATGACCGAACAACTCACTTTCTGCCAGTGACTCGGGTAATGCTGCACAGTTGAGGTAAAGCATCGCTTTGTCGCGGCGATGGGAGTGCCGGTGCAGCGCTCTGACAACGAGTTCTTTACCGGCGCCTGTTTCACCAAGCACCAGAATAGTGAAATCCGATTTCGCCACCAACTCAATTTCCTGACGCAGTTTTTTAATAGCTGAACTCTGGCCAAGAATCTCCCACCCTCTTTGCAGCGCTACGTCCTGCATCAGATCAGAGGCTATTTGTCCCTGTCGCTCAGCCCGGCGCTCCAGGGCTTTGAGCAGATCGGCCATCTGCATTTGCGCTCCAGCCATCAAGGCAACGGTTTTCAGGTACTGCAGAGGGAGGCGATCGAAAGCACCGCTGTCAAGAGAGTCCGCAGTCAGGACTCCAACCAGTTTGTCATTGACATGCAGGGAGCAGCCGAGACAGGCATGAATGTGCTGCAGCCCATTGGGGTCCGAAGCCAGCATGCCATCAAAAGGATCCGGCAGGGAGCTGTCCTTGGAGAACAAAACAGGTTCTTCGGAACCACAGATTATATCAAGACGTGGGTGTTCTCTACGTTCATACACACGTCCCATGACATCCGGCGTCAAGCCCCTTGAAGCAAGCGGAATGAGCATATCCCTGTCAACCCGCAGGAGCGTAGCGGCATCGTATGGAATCGCACGATGCAGTGCCCCCAGCAGACGGTCATAACGATCTTCAGCGCTCATATCAGCGGTAAGGTCCAGTGCAATTGCCGCAAGGGCATTCAGTTTATCCATAGTATATATTTTTACAACATCGTTGCTGTTTTCACAACCAAAAAGTGTTTCAACTTTGAATACATAGTTGCCATATAACCGATATCAATACATAATAAATCGGCACGCCTGTTGCTATGTAATGATCAAGGAAGATCATCTTTCTTAAACAACACATTATACAGGAGGACGATTATGGAAAGTACAAAGCGGTTATGGTTGCTTTTGGGAGCAGTTGCCATAGAACACCCGTTTTTTGTCAGGCGCTGTTACAAACTACACGCTTGGCAACAGCGTTAATAATCAATTTCCAACAATGAGAGGATGTCATGAAAATACTGAAACTGGAAAACACAAATGAATTTACACCTGGTGCGATGAAACGGTTCTTTCTGGTTGAAGACTCACCGAATTTCAAAATCATAAACTTCAACCTTGATTCGGGGGTGACCTTTCCGGTTCATTCCCATAACCTGGACGGTGAACTTTCTATTCAGGTATTGGAAGGAGAAGGTCTTTTCCTCGGAGAGAACGACGCAGAGATACCTGCAGAAAAAGGAGATATTCTCGTTTCCCAGATAAGAGAGCCGCATGGGGTAAGAGCAACAACCAAGATGAGGATCCTGGTGACGATCGCGCCTCCCATCTGAGTTAGTGATTAAGATCGGCAGACGGTAACAACTAATTCAAATTTCATGCATATGATACAGAGGAGAAAAAAATGAACGCATCCAGCAAAACCATCGGTGAAATTGTTGCTGACGATTATAGAACGTCGACAGTATTTGAAAAATATGGAATTGATTTCTGCTGTGGCGGCAAGGTCGTGCTTTCCGCAGTTTGTAAAGAAAAAGGAATTGACTTCGCAACCATATCAAAGGAAATTGAAGATGTTAAAAACAAGCAGGTCGAACGTGATCAGAACTATGCCTCATGGGAATTGCCGTTCCTCATTGACTATATCGTAAATGTTCACCACGGTTACCTGAAAGACAATACTGGGCAGATCAAAGCCCACATCAAAAAAATTGCGGCAGTACACGGTGAACGCCATTCCGAGTTGTCTGAAATTTCAGCTATCTTTGACAAAATAGCCCATGATCTGTCAATCCACTTAAAGGAAGAGGAGGAGGAATTATTTCCGGCTTTGAAACGTGCGGAAATGAGCAATAAAAAAGACTCAGCTATACCACCTGAGGACTTGGGCCTAATCTCACATTCGTTGGAAAACCTTGCTCAAGATCATGAAAAAATCGGTGAAGCCGTTCACAGGATCAATCACCTGACCAGTGGCTATAAAATACCTGATGATGCATGCAACACCTTCACTCTCACCTATAGAGAACTAGAAGAATTTGAAGATGACCTGCATAAACATGTGCATCTTGAAAACAACATTCTTTTCGTGGAAGCAGCAAAATTAGTATAGACTTCAGTGCGCTGAGCATGTACGAGTATCTGAATAACAACAAAATCAAATCAAGATTTAGTTCAAACCTCTAATTTCGCATTATTATGAAAGGAGAAAACGTATGAGTTTCACAGTAAAAAACAATATCAAATGGGTTGGAAAGATAGATTGGGAACTGCGTAAATTTCATGGCGATGAATACTCTACCCACAGCGGATCTTCGTACAATTCATATTTGCTAAAGGAAGATAAGGTCGCCCTGATTGATACAGTCTGGGGACCATACAGTAAAGAATTCGTTGAAAATCTGGCCAAAGAGATAGATCTCAACCAGATTGATTACATCATTGCCAACCACGCTGAAAATGACCATAGTGGCGCTCTGCCCTTGCTGATGCAGCATATTCCCGACGTACCGATATACTGTACCAAAAACGGCGTCAAATCGCTTAAAGGGTTATACCATCAGGACTGGAACTTTCAGGTTGTCAAAACAGGTGACACGCTCAGTCTAGGCTCAAAAGAGCTTATCTTTGTTGAAGCGCCCATGCTGCACTGGCCCGACAGTATGTTCACCTACCTCACTGAAGATGAAATACTCTTCAGCAACGACGCTTTCGGCCAGCACTATGCATCCGAATTCATGTTCAATGACCGCGTCGACCAGGCAGAACTCTTTGCCGAATGTATCAAATATTATGCCAACATCCTCACCCCGTTCAGCCCGATGGTGATCAGAAAGATCAAGGAAGTGCTGGGCTTTAATCTGCCACTGGACATGATCTGTACCAGCCATGGTATTATCTGGAGGGACAACCCGGCACAAATCGTTGAAAAGTATATGGAGTGGGCCGACAATTATCAGGAAAACCAGATTACCATTCTCTATGATACCATGTGGGAGAGTACACGGGTCATGGCGGAACAGATAGCCGCCGGTATCAGGAGCGCTGATGACAGCGTCACGGTCAAGTTGTTTAACCTGTCAAAAACGGACAAAAACGACGCAATCACTGAAGTTTTCAAATCAAAAGCGATACTCCTGGGGTCTCCGACGGTCAATAACGGCATTCTTGTCGCGGTCGCAGCAATTCTCGAAGAGATCAAGGGTTTGAAGTTCAAAAATAAAAAGGCCGGGTCTTTCGGTAGTTATGGCTGGAGCGGGGAGGCCGTGAAGATACTCTCGGAACGGCTCTTAGACTCAGGTTTTGAGATGATAAACGATGGTTTGCGTCTTACCTGGGCACCGGACGAAGCGAGCATGCAGTCGTGCCGTGATTATGGAGAAAATTTCGCCGGAAGCATCTGATCTGTAAACGCAGACGGCTCAGCTTCCAACCCCTGTCTACTCATGGCGACCGGGGAATGTAAAGCCGGATAATACGGCGCCGCTGAGCCTGTTCATTGATGGTTTTCCGAAGTGTCTCGTCAAAGAGGATATCAGCCGCTACCCTTGTGGGCCTCGGCTGATATCTTTTTTGTTTATACTGCCCGAGGTTAACTGTGAACATAAAAACCTTAAATACCATTTTATACTGTAAAAAATGGAAAGAGACCGTTGCCTTTTACAGGGACGTACTCAAACTCGATGTACACTTTTCAAACGACTGGTTTGTCGAGTTCATCCTGAACAGTCAGGCACGGTTGAGTATTGCGCACCAGGAAAGAACATCGATCAAGAGCAGTGACGGCAGGGGCATTACTGTCTGTCTTCAGGTAGACGATGCTCACATCATGCACGCACACCTGACGGTACTGGAGACAAACCCGACTCCGATACGAAATCTTTGGCAATCCAGCGTGTTTTATATCCGGGATCCCGAGGGAAACAGAATAGAGTTCTGGTCATGAGTTTCTGACATGTCCATTCAGGAACCATCGCTCAAGCAAACTGCCGAGCAGACTTTTGGTAGCTCACCTGACCCCGGTTTTCGTTTCACTGTAACTATCTTCTGGAGGAATAATGCAGGCAATGGCCTAATCAATCGATTGACTTAATCGTCTGATTGATCTATGCTTAAACCATTACGTCACTATTACCCGAGAGACCCAGGAGATGAGAAACGAAACCACCCTGCGCAGTATTTCCAGACAGGACCCCGGGCCGCAGACACGCCTTCTAGAAGCGGCGATAGATGTCTTTGGCCGCTACGGCTATAAAGGCTCAACTACCAGAAAAATAGCCCGGGCGGCTGGCGTGAATATTGCCACGATCCCTTATTACTTTGACAGCAAGGAAGGTTTGTACCGGGCAGCTATCAGTCACATCGTCACCATGCTTGACACACACGTTATAGCTTCTCTCAAAGAAATTAACGGATCCTCTTTTGCCGGCAGGAACTCTCGGCAGCAGGCACAGGATCAGCTGCAGCGACTACTGGAGACATTGATCGGCTTTATGCTGGGATCCCCCCAGGCACCGCGCATCGCCCGGATCATTCTGCACGAGCAGCTCTACCCCTCTTCCGCCTATGATCTGATCTTCACCGGCTTCATGGAACCGCTCATCGAAGCGCTAACCACCCTGATCGTCATTGTTTCCGGGAATCCCGAGCGAAGAACCGCAAAGCTCAGGGCGATAGCCGTCGTCGGGCAGGTCTTTGTTTTCCGCATGGCCCGGGAAACCATAATCAGATCGCTGGACATGGAGGGCTACAATAGCAAGGAGATGGAGGAGATCCGCCAGGTGGTTCTTCATCATACAAACAGCATTCTCAAATCACTTGCGTGACAGCAACACCGTTTCTGCAGAGGATTTACCATGATAGAGCACAATCCAGATGATGGCGTCCGGGCCCTCATCCCGATACTCTGCCTGCTTCTTATCCTTTCGGCCTGTACCGTCGGTCCGGACTACCGGGAACCCGATATTTCCTCAGTCATGAGCGATCACTGGCAGGCTGCCGGAGAAAATAAAGATCTGTTTGACCGCCACATGCAGCCGCTGACTACCTGGTGGCAGCAGTTCAATGACCCGGAATTGAGCAGGCTGATTGATCGGCTCGTTTCTTCAAGCCGTGCCCTTGCCGAAGCACGGCAGCGAATCGTCGAGGTGAGCGCCCGCCAGGGAGTAGCTGCTGCCGACAGGTGGCTGCAGCTTTCCGCAGCATTCGGCTACACACATGCCGAAACCGGAGACAAGGCGGTCTCGCTGCAGGGCTGGCCTCCCGGGAAATCGGTACGTGTTGTCTCCGCAGGTGTCGTGGCCGGCTGGGAACTTGATATATGGGGAAGGACCGCGCGACTGCTTGAAGCAGCGGAAGAAGATGTCCGGGCAACATATGCCGTCTATCACGGCCTGATGGTCTCACTTGCCGCCGAACTAACCCTTGCCTACATTGATGCACGAACGGTTGAAGCACGCCTGCAAAATGTACGCGAAACGATCGTCCTCCAGGAAAAGAGCCTGAACCTCCTGCAGACCCGTCTACAGGCCGGCAACGGCAGCACCCTTGAGGTAGTGCGGGCAAAACGCCTTGTGCAGACAACCCGGGCACGTATTCCCGAACTCGAAAACAAACTCTCAGTTGCAAGAAATCGGATCACTCTGCTGCTCGGGCTGCGGCCGGGACAAGACGTTCTGCACCCAGGCCCGCTGCCCTCGGTTCCTTCAATGATCGGGGTCGGGCTGCCAATCGACCTGATGACGAGGCGGCCTGATATTCGCCAGGCCGTACACCGCTATCATGGAGCTGTGGCCAGGATCGGAGCCGCCGAGGCTGAGCGTTATCCGGCATTGCGGCTTTCCGGGACCCTGAACCTGTCGAGCGATTCCCCCGGTGATCTGCTCGACGCCGAGGCCCTGATTTATTCGCTTGGCCCGGGCCTGTCTTTCCCGATCCTGAACGGGGGGCGTATCGAAAGTGTCGTCGCGGTGCGTACATCCCAGGCGGAGCAGGCACGACTCGTTCTTGAACAGAAAATCATTGCCGCGCTTGCCGAGGTAGAAAATGCCGCTGCCGGGGTTCTTTTCAGCCGGGAACAGACGGCTGAACTCATATATGCTGAGCAACTGGCAGCAGAAAGCGCGGAGCTGGCCGCTTCACTCTATCGCGCCGGGCTGAGCGACTCATTCCAGGTGCTCTCTGCCCAGCAGGAACTCATCTCCATCCAGGAATCACTGTTTCTTGTAAAGCAGCAGGCCCTGTCCGAGGTAGTTCGCCTCTACCGATCGCTTGGCGGAGGCTGGGAGGTGACATTGACCGGACCGGATACAGCTCAGGAAAAAGAAGCAGAACAGAATACAACTCAATAGCAGCACGATGGTGTGTTTATGAAGAAAAGAATTTTCCGTGTCCTGGTTCTCGTCCTGGTTGCCGTTGGCGGATTCTATGGTGTGCAGTGGTACAGGAACAGTCAACAGACCGACCCTGCAGATAGTCTGAAAATTTATGGAACTGTCGACATCCGTGATCTGAGTCTTGCCTTCAGCGAGCAGGAACGCCTCACCGAAGTGCTGGTTGAAGAGGGTGACCGGGTTCAAGCCGGAGATATCCTGGCACGCCAGCAGACAAATCGGCTGGAGGCGGGCATTGCCGAGATGCATGCCCAGATCGGTGCCCAGGATCAAATGGTCAGACGACTCAGAAGCGGCAGCCGCCGGCAGGAGATCACCCAGGCCCGGGCCGAAGTTGAAGCGGCACGGATACAAGTGAACAACTCTGCACAGATACTGGCACGGCTTGAGCAGACATCCGGGAACGGGGCGACAAGCGAGCAGGATCTTGACAACGCCCGAGCACAGCTGATGGTGGAACGAGCCCGGCTTACCATCCGGGAAAACGCGCTCAATCTCGCCATCGAGGGCCCACGACAGGAGGACATTGCCGCTGCGGAATTTCGCCTGGAATCATTGCAGGCACACCTTGCTCTGCTCACTATTCGCCTCGAAGACATGATACTCAAAGCTCCTTCCGACGGCATCATCCAGAGCAGGATCCTGGAACCGGGGGAAATGGCGGGTCCGGGCAGGCCTGTGTTTACGCTTGCTCTGAACAACCCGAAATGGATCCGGGCCTACACACCCGAACCGGAGCTTGGACGGATCAGGCTCGGCATGAAAACCCGGGTAGTGAATGACTCGTTCCCCGGTCAGCCGCTTAATGGCTGGGTCGGCTTTATTTCACCGGTCGCTGAATTTACTCCGCGCATGGTACAGACAGAAGATTTAAGAACCAGGCTGGTGTATGAAACACGGGTGTTCGTAAACGACAGTGAAGACCAGCTGCGCCTCGGCATGCCGGTTACGGTTATCCTGGAAAACCGGCAGGACGAAGGTGAAAAACCTGCCGACTCACTATCATCAGAACCGGACTCGGGTAACTGAGCCTGTTTGCTGCAATGTCCACCACGATCCACCTACCGGGAGCTGACGTAACGGTATCGGATACCGTCCTGTCTGCAGACAATCTCCACAAGACCTTTGCCGTCAAAAAAAAACCTGCTGCCCAGGCATTGCGGGGCATTTCACTGCGGTCCCGCAGCGGGCAGGTGACCGGGGTCGTCGGGGCTGACGGAGCCGGCAAGACGACGCTGATCCGTATTGCCGCCGGCCTGCTTGTGCCGACATCCGGGTCGGTGACGGTCCTCGGCCTCGACAGCGTTGCCGACACCCTCGAAATCCAGAGCCGGGTAGGCTACATGCCGCAAAAATTCGGACTTTACCAGGACCTGACCGTGGAAGAGAACATGAACCTCTATGCTGACCTCCAGGGGGTTCCCGGCGCTGAGCGAGCGAGCCGTTATGAGCGGTTGCTGGAGATGACGAACCTGTCCGAATACACCCGGCGGCGTGCCGGGGCTTTGTCGGGGGGAATGAAGCAAAAACTCGGACTTGCCTGTGCCTTGATAAAATCACCCGGGATCCTGCTGCTTGATGAACCAACCGTCGGCGTTGATCCGATCTCCCGCCGGGAATTGTGGAAAATCGTTTACGAACTGGTGGAAAAAGACGGTATCGGCGTCCTCGTCTCCACCGCCTACCTTGATGAAGCTGAGCGCTGCAGTCACGTGGTGGTTCTGCACCAGGGAGAGATTCTCGCCGAAGGCACTCCGGACACGTTCATGCAACAGGTTAAAGGCCGCGTATCAGTCGTCACTCCGGGAAAAAACGAAACACCCCGGCGAATCTACACCCACCTGGCGACCCAGGAACACATCGTCGATGCAACCATCCGCTCGGGGCGTGTCCGGATCGTCACCGCCCGGGACAACGATGGTGTGGGCGCCACTGCCGCTGCCCGCTACCAGGCCGTCATAGAACCGGCCGACCCGAATTTTGAAGACGCCTTCATGGCGCTGATACCCCGAACCGAGCAGCGTTTTCAGAAGCGTGTGATATCCACCCTTTCAGACACCGGGCAGCTACGACCAGACAAAGTAGTCATCCGCACCAGTGGACTGACCAAACGCTTCGGCGCTTTCGAGGCGGTCAAAGAACTGAGCTTTTCGGTGAAGCGGGGCGAGATATTCGGCCTGCTCGGCCCAAACGGTGCCGGCAAGAGCACAATTTTTCGCATGCTCTGCGGCCTGCTTGCCGCAACAGCAGGAGAGATCAGCGTTGCCGGTCACGACCTGCGCAGATCCCGGGCACAGGCACGCTCACGACTCGGATACATGGCCCAGCAGTTTTCACTCTATGGACAGATGAGCACCAGGGAGAACCTGATCTTTTTCGGCAAGGCATACGGACTCACCAGCAAGGAGCTGCGGCTCCGACTGAACTGGGCGTTTGAGGAGTTCGATCTAAAAAGATGGCAGGGCAGGGCCGCGGGTGAGCTTCCCGGCGGCTACAAGCAGCGACTGGCAATGGCTGCCGCCCTGCTCCATGAACCGGACATTCTCTTTCTGGATGAACCGACTTCCGGTGTCGATCCTTTTGCGCGTCGGGAATTCTGGCTTCGCATCAATGGATTCGCAGAACAGGGCATGACCGTGGTGGTGACCACACATTTTATGGAAGAGGCGGAATATTGCGACCGCATGCTGATCATGAGCAGGGGGGAGACGCTGGCCATGGGGACACCGACTGAAATCCGGGAGCTGGCACGCTCACCACAAACGCCGCAGCCAACCATTGATGATGCCTTTATCGCACTTGCAGAAGGGACGATGACAATGAATCAACCGGCTAACGGTAACGACAGTAAACGGGTAGAAAGATGAGTCGCGGCAGATTATTCATGATGCGCCTGCGCGGTATTCTGCGCAAGGAAACCCTGCAGATTCTGCGTGACCCCAGCAGCATTGCCCTGGCGGTTGTCATGCCCCTGGTATTGCTGTTCATCTTCGGCTATGGGGTGAACCTTGACGCCGAACATGTTCCCGTCGCCATTGTCGGCACCGATACCAGTGGGGTTGCCGGGGATTTGCTTGGACGTTTTGAGCTGTCACCGCATTTTGAAGTCTTTCAAGTCAAGACCATGAGCGAAGCTGAAAAGCTGCTGGGCCTGCGGCATGTCGATGCTGTAATCCACCTGCAAACAGATTTCAGCACAAAGCTCAGGAGCGGGCAGCAGACCCCGGTACAATTAATCGTCAACGGGATAGACGCAAACCGGGCCCGCCTGATAGAGGGCTATTGCCGTTCGGTGGTTAACCAGTTCTCGGCCATACTCAGGGCACGCGGTGAAGGGGCAGGCTACCCGCCGGTGACACTTGCCCAGCGCATCTGGTTCAACGAGGATGCACAAAGCAAGAATTTCATGGTACCCGGCCTAATCACCCTGATCATGACCCTGACCGGAATCCTGCTGACCGCCCTGGTTGTTGCCCGGGAATGGGAGCGGGGCACCATGGAAGCCATGCTGGTAACACCACTGCGGCGGATTGACATCCTGCTCGGCAAGATCCTGCCCTATTATCTTCTCGGGATGCTTGGCATGGGACTGTCGGTAACCGTTGCGATTACGCTTTTCAAGGTTCCTTTTCGCGGCTCGCTGACAGCGCTGATTATCCTCAGTTCACTGTTCATGCTCGCCTCTCTGGGGATGGGGCTGATGTTTTCCGCGGCCATCCGCATTCAGTTCGTGGCGGCACAGGTTTCCATCGTGGCAGGATACCTGCCGGCCTTTTTCCTCTCGGGACTGATATTCGACCTGGAAAGCACGCCGCGTTTCATCCAGATTATCAGCCATGCCGTACCTGCCCGTTATTTCGTGGCCATCAGTCATACACTGTTCATGGCCGGTGACCTCTGGTCCGTCCTGCTTCCCAACGGACTTGTCCTTGCCGGCATGGCGGTGCTTTTTATCGGCCTGGCCTTCAAGAATATAACCAAGCGGCTGGAAAGATGATGAATTCGCTGCGTCGCATACTGGCTCTTGTGATAAAAGAGTTTGCGGTGATCATGAAGGATCCCAAAAGCCGTTTTGTCGTTATCGGCCCGCCTCTTATTCAGTTTATTGTGTTCGGTTATGCGGCCACCTATGACCTGCAGAATGTCCGCTATGCCGTCTTTGACGAATCCCGTTCGGTACTGTCCCGGCAACTGCTTGCAAAGGTCGAAGGTTCAACCGTTTTCCTCCAGGCGGGTGCGTTGAGCAATCATACTCAGATCAGCGAGTATATCGATAATGAAGACGCCCGGCTGGTTATTCATATCGGCCCCGGGTTTGACCGCACACTGCAGGCGTCCAGGCCTGCCGTCGTGCAGGTTATCGCCGACGGGCGTAACCCGAATGTGGCGATGATCGCCCTTGGTTACCTGGGCTCCATCGTCGCAGAGTTCAACCAGGATCTCGTACGGCAGGGCGTCGTCGAGACCACCGCTCCCGGTCTATTTCTTGTTGAGCGATCCTGGTTCAACACCAATCTCGAGAGTAGATGGTTTTTCATTTCGGGCCTGGGTGGTGTTATCAGCATGGTGGTGGTAATCCTGCTGACCAGTCTTTCAGTGGCACGAGAGCGTGAATTCGGCACCTTTGACCAGCTTCTGGTAGCGCCCTTCACGCCGGGAGAAATACTCATTGGGAAATCACTTCCCGGAATTGTTTTCGGCCTGCTCGATGCCCTTATTTTCGCGGCGGGGGCCGTCTACTGGTTCGGTGTCCCCTTTCGTGGAACAATAACTGCGCTTGTCCTGGCGCTGCTCTGTTTTATCATCACCATGGTGGGGGTGGGACTGCTTGTCTCCGCCCTGTCGATGACCATGCAGCAGAGCCTGCTCGGCTCCTTCATCTTTCTGATGCCCGCAGTTACCCTGTCAGGATTTGCCACGCCGATTGAAAATATGCCGCTGTGGCTGCAAAAAGCCGATCTCGTCAACCCGGTGCGCTATATCATCATTGCCCTGCGCAGGATATTTCTTGAAGGTGCCGACACACCAATGATCTGGCCACACCTCTGGCCACTGCTGATAATTGCCTCCGTCACCCTGCCGCTTGCCGCCTGGCTGTTCCGCCACCGGGCAGTCTAGTCATTCATGCCAGGTATCGTCTGCCGGGTTGTTGCCGCCCGGACAGTGTGACCGACTGTCCGGGCGGCAACAACCTTTTGCTCCTGAAATAATCCATTTACTTAAATACAATAGCGTATAGAATAGAGCCATAAAGCGGCGCCTGGCTGCTCGATCTACACCTGGAGGAAAATCTATGGAGTTTACAGCACCTTGGTGGTACTGGCTGATTTTCGGCATGATCCTTTTTGTCGCGGAGATGCTGGTGCCCAGTTTCACCATGTTCTGGTTGGGCCTTGCCGCCTTTCTCGTTGCCTTGATGCTCTACGTTGCTCCAGGAATTTCCTTGAGCCTGCAGGTTGTCTGCTGGGCACTGGGGAGCATCGGCTTCACCTTTCTCTGGTTTAAATTTTTCAAGCCGACCATGACGGATCGCACAAAAGCCGGCATTTCCCGGGAGGCGGTAACCGGAGAGACAGGTATTGTCACCAGGACTCCGCAGGATGATATCCGTGGAATTGTAAGGTTTGCGATGCCGCTTCTGGGCTCTGATGAATGGGAATTTATCTGCCAAGACGGCTGTTCAGTCGGAGACCGGGTTGAAGTAACCGACGTCTCGGGCAATACACTCATCGTACGACCGAAGGGAAACTGAACCCCATAACATTCTGCAAGAGGTATCATTATGGAATATGGCCTGATTGTTACGCTGGTATTCGCACTGCTCGTAATCCTGACAATAGCCAAAGGGGTCCGGATTGTACCCCAGGGGCAAAAATGGGTGGTACAGCGTCTCGGCAAGTACCACTCGACCCTTTCACCCGGGCTCAATATCATCATTCCCTATTTTGACGCCGTCGCCTATAAAGTCACCACCAAGGATATCGTCCTCGATATTCCCAGCCAGGAAGTAATCACCAAGGACAACGTCGTCATTATCGCCAATGCCGTAGCCTTCATCAATATCGTCCACCCTGAAAAAGCCGTTTACGGTGTCGAGAATTATATTATCGCCATCCAGAACCTGGTCCAGACCTCGCTTCGTTCCATTGTCGGTGAAATGCAGCTCGATGACGCCCTGTCGAGCCGCGACATGATCAAGGCCAAGTTGAAAACCTCCATATCAGACGACATTGCCGATTGGGGAATAACCCTGAAAACCGTGGAAATACAGGACATAAACCCCAGCTCGACCATGCAGACGGCGATGGAGGAGCAGGCTGCGGCTGAACGCCAGCGCCGGGCCACCGTCACCCGGGCAGACGGCGACAAAAACGCGGCGATCCTCGAAGCCGACGGCCGTTTCGAGGCCTCAAAGCGCGATGCCCAGGCCAAGATTGTCCTTGCCGAGGCGAGCCAGCAGGCCATTGAAAAAGTCACCCAGGCGATCAAGGATCATGAACTGCCGGTCATGTATCTGCTTGGTGAAAAATACATCGAGAGCATCAGGGACATGGCCAAAAGTGCCAACGGCAAGACAATCATCCTTCCCGCCGACATTCCGGCTGCGGTTCGCGGCATCATGGGAGGGTTGAGCAAATAATTAAATGAGGGGGGAGGCACCAGATACCATGATAACAGAAATGAAATCCTCTGTACGTGTCGCCGTTGTCCAGGCGGCATCGGTCTTTTTTAATCGTCAGGAAACCCTGGAAAAAACAGCGAGGCTGACAGCAGAGGCGGCGTCTGCAGGAGCTGAACTCGTCGTTTTTCCCGAAGCGTTTATTTCCGCCTACCCACGAGGGATGGATTTTGGTGCCGTAGTCGGAGCGCGCACAGATGAGGGCCGTGAGGCTTTTCGACGATACTGGGCAAGCTCGGTGGATGTACCCGGTCCTGATATCGACACGCTTGCATCGATTGCCTGTGAGCATAAGGTGCACCTGGTGACCGGTGTCATCGAGCGGGATGGCGGCACCCTTTACTGCACGGTGCTCTTTTTTTCCCCGGACGGCTACCTGGGAAAACATCGCAAATTGATGCCCACCGGCTCCGAGCGCCTCGTCTGGGGCTTCGGAGACGGTTCCACCCTGCCTGTCTACGACACACCGCTTGGCAAAATCGGTGCGGTTATCTGCTGGGAAAACTACATGCCGCTTCTGCGCACGGCCATGTACAGCAAAGGCATACAGATTTATTGCGCCCCGACTGCCGACACCCGCGACTCATGGTTTGCCACCATGCGTCACATTGCGGTGGAAGGGCGCTGTTTCATTTTGTCCTGCAACCAGTTTGTCAGGGCCGGAGATTATCCGGATGACCTGCGCCCCTCTGAAGATCCCGCAGAGATACTCTGCCGGGGCGGCAGCTGCATCGTTGACCCCTTCGGCAATTTTCTGGTTGAACCACATTGTGACGGCGAAACGATACTCATGGCTGACCTGGATATGAACGAGATTGTCAGGGGCAAATATGACTTTGACGTAACAGGACATTACTCAAGACCCGATGTTTTTCAGCTGCATGTCAACGAACGAGTCGCTTCACCCGTTACGGTAACGGGTGACACCCCTTCCCCCGGGCTCAAGGATGATCCCGAGGCAGCAGAGAAACAGCAATGACAACTGCGCTGCAATCTTTTGTCGGGATGAACCCCGCGTTTCCAGAATAAGAGGCAAACCGCTCACCGTCCACGGCTGCTGATTAGACCGTACACAATTCTCAGCGTTGCCGGTCTCCTGAAGCCGTGGACTATTCTCCTGTTTCAGCCATTTTCTCGAGTTCCCTGACCGCTGTTTCAACTTTCACCCTCGCTTTTGCCGCTTTCCTGAAACCATCCTCATAGGCTTTTATGGCTTCATCGCTATCGGCAATCAGGCTGGCACGACCTTCATCATCCGCTTCTTGTCTGCTCAGTTTCAGGGTCAGACCATCGGCCTCTGCTTTCAGACGCTGGGCCTGCCGGTAAATTGTGCGATATGTTTTTTGTGCACGTTCCACGGCGTCCGATGCGGCGGCAAGATCGCCGAGATACCCCTCGTCCGGCTCCGCTTCCAGGTCAATATCCTGCGCCGCCTTGATCATAACCGTCAGCGGCAGTTGAGGCAGCAGTCTGGCCAGGGATCCCCCGGCAGCATCAGAAAAAGAGTAGTCTCTCAGCCCGAACGGCATAAGCACCATGGAAGAATCAGCTGATAGATCAACAATGGTTTGCTGATCAATGTCCGGAACAACCAGCGGTTCTGCGTCAATGCGAACATCTTCCATCTGTTTTTTCAGCTGTTCGGTGATCCCGGTGATATCGTTTTCTTCACCCCGGGTGATCATGCGGATCAGAGCGCGGTCAAAGAGCTCATTGCGGCTGACAAGATAGGCTATGAGAAGCATGAAGTTTCCGGTGGAGCTGTCATCCCACCAGACGTCGATAACATGGTCATGCCCGTTGTCGCGCTTTGCCAGAAGCCGGTCCCATTTGTGCAAATCAGTATCGAGTATCATGACGTTAAGTCCCTGCCGGAACGCGGACATCAAATTCCTGGCGTACTCGATCGCACCCAGCCCGGACAGTCCCTTCCCCAGGTCGTCAATCCAGTTCACCAGTAGCGTGTTTGCCTTGATGGGGCCGATGCCGTATGACTGTATCAGCGTCGGCAGCACGTCGGAGATGTCGGCCCCGATCAGAACCAGTGGAAAGGCCGTTGACTTTATCTCCAGCAGATCAGAGGAAAGCTGTCTGGCGGCTTCTTTTCTCTCTGAATGTACTTTTGCCCCCTGCCCCTGGATAATTCGAACAGCGGAGGTAAAACCGGACTTTCCCTCCACCCAGGCAGCAAAACCCATGATCTGGTGAAGCCGCTCCGAATCCCTGGTCATTGCCAGGATGACCGGTCGCCAGTCCCGGGCATGTTCCTTTTCCAGAGCTGCGGCATGGATATTCTCGCGGGCTTTCTGAAGGAAATAAGAGCGCCTGCTGTCGGCCCAGCGCGGAGGGCCTGAATAGTGTTTCAGGTATTGATAGATGGCAAATATAATAGAGAAGGCAATGATGCCGGTTGAGATATTTATCGCAAACATGGCCCCTGCACAGGTGAGAAAACCGACAAGACTCATCCATGGCCTGAAATATTTGAAACGGGGCCGGAAAAACGGACTGTTTGTTCTTGATTCATAGAATGTGGCGTAATTGAGAAGACCGTACGAGATAAGAAAGAACATCGAGACGATACCTGCCACCAGGTTCAAGTGTCCAAACGACAGAATTATCAGGGCAATAGCCCCGGACAGCAGTAATCCCCGCCGGGGATTGTTGGTGTCGCCGTGACCTACTGAAAAAGGATTTAAAAAAGAAAATATCCTGTCTGCGGCAAGAGACTGGAGAATACGAGGGGCTCCCAGGAATGAGGCCATGGCCGAGGACAGGGTAGCAGCGAGAACACCGACGGTAACCAGCCACGGGACATACGATAGCCGCTTCATCGCATCATAGTCGGCTATCATTTCTGTGTTGCTCATGGATCCGGCAAACACAAGTGCCGCGGCAAAATAGATCAGAGCCGAAATCCCAACCGCCCAGAACGTACCCCGGGGAATACTCTTCCCCGGCTCCTTTAAATCTCCGGACATGTTCACTCCCTGCGTAAATCCAGTTACCGCCGGAAAAAAGAGGGCGAACAAAACCCAGAACGGCAGCCCCTCGGCAGGTGGGTTCCAGTTCTGCACGAGCATATGGGAGTCAAACCGCAACAGGGCGCCTGCAAAAAATGAAATCAGGGCAATGACCAGAAGCCCCATCACCACATACTGAAACTTTGTCGCCCAGTCGGCTCCCAGCCACGCCATGAAAAAAAGAAAAAGAACGGCCACAATAGAGACGGATTGCGCAGAAACCAGCGGCTGAGGCGGCAGAATCGCGACAAGGGCCTCGGCAAAACCAATACAGTAAAAGGCGATCGAGACCGACTGGGCGAGGAACAGGACAATGCCGATGGAACCGCCGAAGCGCACGCCCAGAGCCCTGGAGATCAAGTAGTACGCCCCCCCTCCCTTGACCTGTATATTGGTTGCCGCTGCCGACATGGAGACACTGGTCAGGATTGAGACAATATTGGCAATAGAGACAATCAACAGGGCCCTGAAAAGACCTCCGCTGCCGACCATGAACCCCATGCGCAGAAACAGGATGATCCCGAGAATGGTCAGGATGCTCGGCGTAAAGACGCCACCAAAGGTTCCCAGTGTACCGCCAGAGTCAGCGCTGTTGTTTTTTTGTGAACGGTTCATGACGTTTCCAGTGGGATGATTATCTTCCAGATAAAGATACGGAGGATACAAGAACCTGTGGTGCCTGCATGCTCGCAAAAGCCTATCTTATCGGCCTGTCGAAATCAATCACTATGTAGAACCAGTGGTTTATCGTTAGAGAACTTTTATGGTGCTGTTGAGAATTATCTTCTGATGCACCTGAAAATATACCACGTTTCATCATGGCCGGCTTGAGACTTCTGGGCGGCACTCATTCCCGGCCGGTTGCAAATCTGTTGTATTGCGGATATGTGCAGACGACAAATACTTCTAGACAACAAGCAGGCATCGTGTAAATTTGAAATATGTTCGACAATCCAGCCGGAATTTCTTTTTTGGCCTCGTACCACCGTGTTTTTAATTGCCGCCAGAATGACAATGGAGGATCTGATGTTTACCCACCGAGCACGTGTTCAACATCTCACGAATGATCAGGAATTTGTTGATTTGCAGATGGATAGCTGTGTTGCGGCAGGATATACAGGGCGAAACCAAACCATGGTACAAGCCCACATAAAGGAGCTCAGGGAACTCGGAGTTCCAACGCCATATGCCATTCCAGCATTCTATTGGATATCCCCTGACCGCTTGACCACCAACCAGTCCGTGTACGTCGTAGGAGGCCAAACGAGTCCTGAGGTTGAATTTTTCCTTGCCGAAGACAGCAACGGATCTCTCTATATAACTGTTGCAAGTGATCATACCGATCGGGAACTTGAGGCTGTTTCCGTTGGAAAAGCCAAGCAGATTTGTGATAAGGTGCTCGGGGATTTTTTCTGGAATGTGAACGACATTGCCGACCACTGGGATGAGATTCAAATACGTTCCAGCGTCTTCAGAGATGATAAATGGATTTCTTATCAATCCGGAACCCTCGCCCAGATCCTTCACTACAAAGACCTGCTGGACCTGACTCACCGTGAAGCTCCCGCCGGTAAGCATCCTGCACTACTGAGCGGCACGATCCCTGTCATTGGCGGTGAGGCTGTCTTTACATCAGCCTGCGAAATAACACTGGCTGACCCTGTTCTCAATCGCGCTATTACGAAACGATACGAAATCACAGCACTACCGGACCGGAGTTAAGAACATCATGCACATTGCACTAATCCAACAGGCAATTTCTGTCGGGAATAAGCAGCAAAACTACAACCGTGTCAGCCAATTAGTTGAACAGGCGCTTGCCCTTTCCCCAAAACCTGACCTGATAGTGTTGCCTGAACTCTGGTCCACAGGCTATGCACTTACCGAACTTGATCGCCTTGCAAGTGCCGAAGGCAATGAAGAGGCTGAATTACTCGGCAACCTGGCACGCAAACACCACGTGTGGTTTGCAGGCGGATCGGTTGCAGCCAAGACAAAAAATGGGATTACGAACAGGGCCCAAATCATAGACCGCGAGGGGATACTCCAGGCCATCTATGATAAAGTCCATCTTGTTCCGATGCTTAATGAAGACAAGTATTTAGTTGCAGGATCCAGCGTCTGTGTCCAGGAGATTGAAGGCATCACCTTTGGTTTTACTATCTGCTATGATATTCGTTTCTGCGAGTTTCTCAGAAAGCTTGCCCTTGGTGGCGCCCAGGTGCTGGTAGTTGCAGCAGAATGGCCCCTGGTTCGGCTCGCCCACTGGCAGGCCTTACTCAAGGCCAGGGCTATAGAAAACCAATGCTATGTGCTTGCAGCCAATAATGTTTCCATGGGGAGTGCGCCTTTTGCCGGGCACTCTGTGGCCCATGGACCTGACGGCAGTACCCTGTGCCAATTTGAGTTTCAGGAAGGTGTTAATCAAGTGCGTGTTGACCTGCAGGCAGTAGAACATATCCGAACAGCGGTGCCGGTGTTCAAGGATCGTCGCCCGGAATTGTATTAACCCTGCGCTGATAAGAACAGAAACGTTATCTTATTGCCTACAGCCAAGTAGAGAAAATGTCGCCCATGACTCCTGAAGAATTTAGAGCGTTATCTGCAGCTGGTAAATGTGAAAAACCGACAGCCGGCTGCTGCCCTGGATTTGTACAGGCAAACCTGGCAGCTTTTCCTCAAGAATATGCACTTGATTTTGAAGCCTTCTGCAGGGCCAACCGCCAGCCGTGCCCGCTACTGGAGGTCATCGGACCCGGCACCAGCATTTCCAAAAAACTGGCGCCAGGGGCAGATGTCCGCGACGTTATTCCGCAATACCAGATCTGGCACGACGGTGTCTGCACGGAAACAGTACAGAACCTGCGAGGAATTGATACGACAGATTTTGTCTATTTTTTACTCGGATGCAGTTTCTCTTTTGAAGAGGCTTTGCTTGAGGCCGGGATTCGCCTCAGGCATATTGAGCAGAAAAAAAATGTGGCGATGTACCGAACCACTATTCCGCTTGAATCTGTTGGGATTTTCTCAGGAACCATGGTGGTATCCATGCGCCCCATTCCACACCACCAGGTAGAATTGGCCAGCCGCATCACCGGAAGGTTTCCTGATGTGCACGGTGCTCCCGTGCATGTTGCAGATCCGGAAAAAATCGGTATTGTTACTATTAACGAACCGGATTACGGTGAATTCGTCGAAATTAAAGAAGATGAAGTTCCGGTTTTCTGGGCCTGCGGAGTTACGCCGCAAAATGTCTTGCGAAATGTAAAATTGCCTCTTGCCATAACACACGCTCCCGGTTTCATGTTTGTGAGCGATATAAAAAACAGTGACTACGCAGTCGCCTAAACGGTTTTCACGGACTGCTCTACAAGGTAACCTCAACATCAACTCAATTTCAGGAGGCAGTATGAATGTAGGTAAAAAAATAGCGTCACTCGTCTGTTTAGGGCTTCTTTTCTCCAGCTCATCCGCGATGGCCGAAACGGAACAGTTGCGCGTGGTAGGAAGTTGGAACAGTTTAACGCTGTTTAAAAATTTTGAGGAGCCATTCTGGACTGAAACCGTACCCAAAGAACTTGGCCTGAAAACGAGCATGACCTCCCTTGGCCAGGTCAACCTGAAAGGTCCGGCCGTTGTGCGCCAGATGAGCATGGGGGTCTTCGACGTGGTTCACACCGTCGCCGATTACATCGTTTCAGATTCACCCGATCTTGCCGGTCTTGACCTCCCCGGTGTTACCACCGACATCGAGACAGCAAAAAAGACAGTCCAGGCATACCGACCTGCACTGCAGAAATATCTTGAAAGAGATTTCGATGTCAAACTTCTCAGTGTCATCCCGTATCCGGCTCAGGTTCTCTTCTGCCGTGTCCCGATCGAGGGGCTTGATGATCTGAAAGGTAAAAAAATCAGGGCCTCAGGCTGGACCACTTCCGAGTTTGTTTCCGCCCTGGGAGCAACAGGTGTAACCATGTCTTTCAGTGAAGTACCGCAATCTCTCCAGCGTGGTGTTGTAGACTGCGCAATAACCGGATCACTTTCCGGATATTCGGCGGGCTGGGGCGAAGTCTCCAAATATATTTATCCCCTGCCCGTTGGTGGCTGGGACTATGTCGTTGGCGTCATGTCCATGAACACCTGGAACAGTTTCTCCACAGAACAGCAGGACAAGCTACAGGCACTCATCAATGACAATCTCGAGGAACCGGGGTGGGCCGTGACGGCAAAAGAAACCCGGGAGGGCGTTGAGTGCCTTACAGGGAAAGCCTGTCCGCACGGAGAGCCTCAGAATCTTATAGAAGTTCCAGTGACTGATGAAGCCAAAGCCAGAGTCAAAGAAGTTCTTTTAGACAGTGTGCTCCCTGCTCTTGCAGAAAAAGTTAGCCCTGAAACCATTTCTACCTGGAATGAGACGATCGGCAGTGTGGTTGGGATCCAGGCAAAGTAAAAGTGTAATCACAGACGGGTACGCGGTTTATCTACCTCTTTAGACGAATACCGCGTACCCGTTTTTATTCGAGAGCACTTTAATTGTATTTACGGAATCATTTCAAATAAAAACTTGAAAAAACGGGTTTTATTGTCCTCTCTGAGTTCCCCGACAGAGAGGACAACTGGGAAGACATGACCAGTTTTATTAAAAAAATTGAAAAGATATCTCAAGTAGCTACCTGGTGCTCAGGATTACTTCTTTTTCTGGCCGCCATCATGATAGCCTTTGAAGTGATCATGAGAAAAGCATTTGCCTACTCCATAGGCGGAGCAGACGAGCTTTCCAGTTATGCACTGGCGATAAGCTGTACCTGGGGTTTCAGCTATACCCTGCTCCGGAAATCACATATCCGCATTGATATCTTGTACAGCCGCCTTCCCCGTGCAGGGCGTTCTTTTCTCGATATCGGTGCTCACCTGCTGCTGGGTATCTATATTGTCACCCTGTCCTATTATGCCTTTTTCGTTGTGAAGACCTCAATTATCAAGCACTCTGCAGCCAACACTCCACTTGCAACGCCCCTATGGATTCCTCAAGGCATCTGGTTCACAGGTTTATTGTGGTTTGGGTTTACTATTTTTATAGTCCTGGCCGGTACCATTTACCATCGACTCAACAATGAGCATGATGAGGCGAACCGCTTGTCTGGAATATCCACACTGGATGACGAAATCAAGGAAACAGCTGATTTGGGTAATAAAACCGGAGCGGATACATGATCATTACAGTTACCCTGCTCATCCTGCTGGTCCTGCTGGTGCTGAGTGTACCGGTTGCTGCGGTACTCATAGTTCTTGGCCTCTCTATTGGAGAGATTTTTTCAGATTTCCCCCTGTATAGGGTAATGGGTGAAATCACCTGGTCCGCAAGTACCGACTTTCTCCTGCTTTCGATCCCGCTTTTTGTCATGCTCGGTGAAATCCTGCTGCGGGCGGGGATCGCGAAAAGAACCTACAGCGCACTTAATAAATGGCTCTCCTGGTTGCCTGGAGGACTGTTACAGGCAAATGTCGGGACGTCGGCACTCTTTGCTGCGACGTCAGGATCTTCGGTTGCCACCGCTGCAACGATTACCACCGTGGCATTACCCCAGGGAAGGCGCTACAATTATTCTGAAAAGCTCTTTGCCGGCTCAATAGCTGCAGGCGGGACACTCGGAATTCTCATTCCACCTTCCATTAATCTTATTATATATGGTTTTCTTACAAACACCTCCATTCCCCGCCTGTTTCTGGCGGGCATTGCTCCCGGCATTGTACTCGCGATTCTCTTTATGCTCTGCATTGCTGGGGCGTGCCTGATAAATCCGAAATTGAGCGGCGACAAACAAAGCACTACCTGGCAGGAACGATTCGACGGCCTGAAAGACCTGCTCCCTGTGTTTGTAATTTTCTTCGTGGTTATTGGCTCCATCTATGCGGGGCTTGCCACCCCAACCGAATCCGCAGCACTGGGAGTCCTGGCTTCGCTGGGGTTGGCATTTTATTACAAGTCAGTCAGTATCAGTTTCTTCAAGCAGGTCTTTGAAGGAACGATGCGTACGAGTTCGATGATTATGCTGATTCTCGTATCGGCGAATTTTCTGAACTTTATCCTGGACTCCATCGGCCTGGCCGAGATGCTGAACAGTTTCGTCATGAACCTCGGCACTTCTCCGCTGAACACGCTGCTGGTCGTTATCGCTCTCTACGTTGTTCTCGGCTTTTTCATCGAAACTCTGTCGCTCATGGTGATTACCGTACCGATTGTGGCTCCCATCCTGGTCAACCTGGGATACGACGCCATCTGGTTCGGAATACTGCTGATCCTGTTGATTGAAATGGCACTGATAACCCCGCCGGTAGGGTTGAACCTGTATGTTGTTCAAGGAGTGCGCCGATCAGGATCAATCAGTGACGTAATGATTGGCGCAGCTCCGTTTGTTTTCATGATTGCCATCATGATTGTGCTGATGATCATTTTTCCTGAAATTGCCTTGTATTTCACACAGTTTGTCAGTTAAGAGGCAAACGATAAACCTGCTATTGAGAAAACACTCCACCTCTTTGCTGTTTTCAGCCAAGGAGCAGTACACATGCCGCATCATTTTATACGCATCATATTGTTATTGATTTGTTTTACCATACCGGCAGCCCCATTGACGCTGGTTTACGCACAAACGAACGACCCCATAATTCTCGGCCAGTCATGCGCCCTGTCCGGGCCGGCCAAGGATCTGGGTATAGAGATGCGCTCGGGGCTGCTCGCAGCGTTTGCTCTGATAAATGATCAGGGGGGAGTCAGGGGAAGAGACATTCACCTGTTAAGCCTTGATGATGGCTACGAACCGGATAAAGCGGTCAAAAACACCTTGAAGCTGATTAAGGAAGATGAGGTGTTTTTACTGATTGGAGAAATCGGGACACCAACCTCAAAAGCTGTCGTGCCGATCATTGAAGAACAGAGGATTCCTTTTTTTGCCCCTTTCAGCGGTGCGGAACTGCTGAGAAACCCGTTCAAGAAATATGTGATCAACGTTCGGGCCAGTTACTACCAGGAAATGGAATATCTCGTTGACTACCTGGTACAGCAGCGTCGTTTCAGCAAAATTGCCTGTTTTTACCAGAATGACAGTTATGGCAGTGCCGGCCTGCAGGGACTTGAACGAGCCCTGGCAAAACGGGGAATGCAGCTGGTATCAAAAGGCACCTATGAGCGCAACACCCTGGCAGTCATGGGCGGCATGAACGATATCTACCGTGCCGAACCGGAAGCGGTCGTGCTTGTCGGGGCGTACCCGGCCTGCGCCGAGTTCATTAAACTCAGTAAGGCAAAGATCAATGAGAACCTGACTTTTTGCAATATTTCATTTGTCGGCTCAGAAAGTCTCAGAGACGCCCTGGGTGCTTACGGAAAAGATGTCATTATCTCTCAGGTGGTTCCCGACCCGAACGATCCCTCGATACCGCTTGTCAAAGAATACATGCAGGCAATGAGACTGTATCAGCACGATGCTCCTCTGAGCTTCACCAGCCTGGAAGGCTATATTGCAGGAAAACTCTTTGCTGAGATCGCTTCATCGGTAAGCGGAGAGCTGACCCGAGAATCGTTCATTGCATCAATGCAGGCGACGGGTTCTTTCGACCTTGGCGGTCTTGTCTTAACATACGGCCCGGAAGACCACCAGGGGCTCAACACCATTTATCTGACAACCATCTACCCGACCATTGTGAAACTTGATCAGGGCAGCGCTGGGCACATTCCATAATAAAGAGCGCACGCGTCTGAAAACCTAGCTATTCATCCCGGCAAAATGATGTTTAAATCCCAGAAAATATCCCTATCCTCAGCACCGTTCTATGCCTCCCTTCTGGTTATCCTGGCCCTGGCACTTTTCATCGGGATTTTCTGGGCCTTCAATGAGTACCAGGCTCACCAGGAAAGCATTGATAATATACGTAAAAATTATGAAGACCAGTACAAGCTCCGGGTTCGGGAAGAGCTTGATTATGTCGTTGATTTTATAAATTTCACCCGGAACCAAACAACGATCAACACCGATGAGGAGCTGCGTAACCGGGTCCAGTCCGCCTATACCATCGCTTCGCACCTCTACGGCATGTACCAGACAGAACAAAGCGTTGACGAGCTGCGCTCGATGATTGCCGAAGTACTTCGACCGATACGCTGGTATGAAGGGCGCGGCTACTACTTTGCCGGACAGACCCGGACAGGTATCATCGACCTTTTTGCCGATGAGCCGTTTTTCGAGGGCCGCAATCAGCTGCGCACCGCTCACCCGTCAGGTGATGTCATCAGTGACATTATCGACATTGTCCGTGAAAAAGGCGCCGGTATCTATCGCTACAACCTGTTTAAACCTGCTTTTCCGAACCAGGAATTTTCCAAGACTTCTTTTGTAAAATATTTTCAGTCACTTGATTGGTTTATCGGGGCCGGAATCTACAACGACGGTATGGAAGCTCTGGACAAGGCTACAAGTCTTGCCAGGATCTCTCAGATGAAATTCGGCCAGGGCGGTGAAATTTTTGTCTTTCGCTCCGACGGTACGATCATTTCACACAATAACGAACAGTTAATCGGTCGTTCAATCCGCAGCCTCAAAAACGATTTTCTTTATGGTGAGCAAATCTGGCTTGCGGGTACAGGGCCGACTGGCGAAGGCTATGTCATTTATTCCGAAATGAGACAGAAAGCACAGAATAAGCTCTGTTTCGTAAAGTCATACGACGACTGGGACTGGGTGATCGCTGCCTCCATTCAGATGAACGAAATGGAACAACTGATTGGTGATGCAACCAGTACCTACCGGAGAATCGCTTTTAAAAATGTATCCACCTTCATCTTCCTGTTCATTGTCGCAGTCTCACTGCTGCTGCTGAGCGCCTATTATTATACGGTCAAGATAAAACAGGGATTTGCTCTTTTTACCGATTTTTTCAGGCGCGCAGCTGATTCAAAGATCAAGATCCAGAAAGAAGACCTTGCCTTTCGCGAGTTCGAGCATCTCGCCCATCTTGCCAACCACATGGTTGACGACCGCATCAGGAATGAACAGCTGATCCACCGTGATGAGTTACGGCTCGACACACTCCTCCGACTTGGCATGATGGAGGATTTCTCACTCAAGGACAAGTACAATTTTACCCTGCAGCGCATCGTCCAGATCACGCGCTCCGAAGAGGGCTACCTGGCGCTTGTCAATAAAAGACAGCAGCATATAACGATAATCTCCCACTACCTCTCAGACGGCACCAGAGTCCCGTATCCCGATAAACGACATCTGTCCAGCACTGTCAGCAGCGGTGGCCTGCCCGGGCAGACCGTGATTCGCAAGAATGCAGTGATTTGTAACGATTGTACAAAAGAACAAAGCGAAGCGATCTATCCCTACAGAAAAAAGCTTTCCAGGCATCTTGACGTGCCGATTTTCAATGGCGGCCTTATCGTTCTTGTTGCAGGTGTCTGTAACAATACGTCACATTACGACAAGGCCGATATCCGTCAGATGACCATGGTCCTGGAAGGGATGTGGCTGCACATACTGAAAACCAGAGCCGAGAAAAAAATGGGCCGGCTGGAACGGCAGATCATCGCCGTCAGGGAAGCCGAGCGCAGCAGTATCGGCAGAATCCTCCATGACGACCTGGGCTCGCACCTCAGTGGTGTTGAACTGCTGAGCAAAGCACTGAAAATGAGCCTGGAAAGAGAGCTTCCTCAGCGGGCTGAACAGCTCGAAGCAATCAGAGGATTGATCGTTGACGCAACCGAGAAAACACGGCGGCTGGCACGCGGGTTGTATCCTGTTCATATTATCGAACACGGCCTCGAGGCAGCCATAGAAGAGCTGATCGTTGAGGTTGACAAGCTCTTTGCTATAACCTGCGAGCTTTCCTTTGAAGGCCATGCTGATTATATAGATAACAGTGTTGCCACACATGTTTACTATATCATCAGGGAGGCTCTGTTTAACGCGGCACGGCACGGCGCACCCGATCGTATCGATATTAATGTAGATGCCCGGAAACACCATCTGTTCGTACAGATCATTGATGACGGCACAGGGTTTGACCCGTTGTCCGCCCGCAGGGGTATGGGGCTGCATACCATGAAGTATCGCGCAAAAGCAATCGGGGCTGCTTTTTCAGTGGAGTCTGCCTGGCAGCGGGGAACCGTTATAACAGTTACCGGAGACATTGAAAATCAATGACAAACATCCTAATCGTTGATGACCACCCTATCTTTCGCATGGGGATGAGGGAGCTGCTCAACCAGGAAGAGGACTTTGCAGTCTGCGCGGTGGCAGAGAATATCGGCGGAGCACGGAAGGCACTCAAAGAGAATGAAATCGACCTGGCCATTATCGATATTTCACTCTCCAAAGAAAACGGCCTGGACCTCGTCAAGGAAATCGCTGCCGGATCCAGCCGCCTGCCGGTACTGGTTCTTTCACTGCATGATGAATCGGTCTGGGCCGAGCGGGCAATCAGGGCCGGTGCCCGGGGATACGTGATGAAAAAAGAAGCATCCGAGTCGGTTATTTCAGCGATTAGAAATATCCTCGACGGGAAAATTCATGTCAGCTCGAACATGATGGCTCACCTGCTTGACAAGTTTCAGGTCAATCCCGGCGTCAGTGGTGCTCCGACGGTTGATGTCCTGACGGATCGAGAGATTGAGGTCTTCAGGCTCATCGGCTCAGGGCTTGCCACCAGGGAAATCGCCTCACGGATGAATCTGGGTATCAAGACTATCGGTACCTATCGGGATCGTATCAAGCAGAAACTCTGTATCAAGAACGGTGCTGAGTTGACACGACGGGCAGTACTCTGGATCGAAAAAGAACATTTCGGAAATACCGGCCGCTAGCTTCTTCCATTAGAAAATCAGGGTACGGCGAGCCTACCATCTAGTTCATGTTTTTCAGCCCTTCCATAATCAGCTCAAGGGGCGGGCGAACATTAATATCGGAAACATGAATTCCGCGTATGAAACCATCCATGTCAATGAATATCAGGGCTCGCTCCGAGGTCCCATCGCTTCTGAGAAGACCATATTGGTCAGCGACATCTCCATGGGGCCAGAAATCAGAGAGAACCTCAAACCAGACGTTTCCCATCTGCCGGGTCCAGGCATACAGGGTCGGTATGTTGTCAACGGTAATGCCGATAAGCGTGGCATTAAACTGATCAAAAAGATCTCTGGTAATAACGTAACCAGGCCACTGGTCAGAGCAGACGGGTGTCCAGGCGGCAGGGACAAAAGAAATCACAACGTTTTTCTTCCCGGCAAACTGAGCCAGAGAGACCGCTCCTCCTTTCATTGAGGGCAGGGAGAAAGCCGGCGCCCGATCGCCTACTTTCACCTTCAGCTCAGAGTCTGTGGGCTTGAGTCGGCCGGATTGATAGAGCGAGTCCCGAAAATTCTTTTCAGCGGTGATCCCCACCGTCGCAGATACCAGGATCATGAACAGAAAACACGCTATTACCGCGTACAGCCGTTTGCAGAGCATGGCGTCTACTCCTTTGCCCCACTGGTCAACAGCTGTTCGAGAAAAGATTTTTTGTCGTGAAAACCGCCAGACTGGCGCAGCACAATGACAAAGCCATCCTCAGCAGTTTTCTTCACCCCGATGAAACCGGGCGTTCCAGCCCCGGAAAGTGCTTTGTACATTGACAGATCTTTGTCAGGGAAAAGCGGAAATTCAACATCATATGTTGATCTGAAATGATCCACCTCAAAAGCTGAATTACCAGCTCCGAGACCGATAATTTTTACTCGCGGTCCGTCTGCCGGCAGGGCCTGCATCATTTCATACAACTCGTTGACATAGGGAGCCTCTTCCTGACAAAACGGGCAATACATGCTGAAGAGCTCTATCAAGAGGATGTCAGCGTCTATATCCTCGACGGTAAATGAGTCCCCGGGGCTTCCCTGAACCCCCAGATAATCCTGATGCTCAGGAATATCGGGAATGGTGAGTTCGAGCCGCGGCATCTCGTCCTGCCCGGCGGCAACACCGGTGGCAAAAGCAGAGAAAGAGAAAAAAAGGGGAAAAAGCAGGATTGCAAACAGCAGAAAACAGAAAACGTAGCGCATCATAACCTCCCGTGAAGTAGACCTGAAAATTATTTGAAAGTTGCCTGAACACGATCTCGTTTGCCTGACAGGCTAGTTTATTGTCCTCTGCAAGGCAAAAACTTTTCATCTATCACAAAGTGGTATTCGATCATCAAAAAAGATAAGGATTTTCCCTGTATACTGCAAATAGAGTTATTCCGGGCAGCTCCGAAAGTCCTGTAAGCAAAGCACTTACAGGACTTTACTTCAGAGCCCGACAGGGGTGATGACTTCTTTCCTACAGGACAAAAGGTCCTGAGCCGATTTTCTTATTAACCGGCATCAACTATTTTACACGTTGTTAAACTTTACAGGAGTGTCTGCAGGATGCTCCATGACTATGTCGCATAACCCTGTTGTCGCGGTTATGCAATCCACGAAATCAGTTACATTCAGGAGGGTTGTTCATGCAGAACGAAAAGAAAGAAAGACGTTCGTTTCTGAAGCACATCCTTGCCGGGTCGGCAGTAATTGCTGGTGCAGCAGCTGCCATAAAACCGGCGAGAGCAGGAACTCGCAAGCAATCGGTTGAAACAGGCGAGATCCTCTATCATGAAAGCGAGGCATTCAAGAAATACTACGATTCTCTTCGCTAATCACAGTTTTCACATCAGCTTCAGAAAAGGAGGCATAGTACATGGCCATAAGCAAAATCAGAAAGCCCTCGTCGGGTGGTTCTGTTTCCGGCGGCCGCAGGGTTACCCGTAACCCCAAAGTTGCCAGGCGATCGTTCCTGAAATTGTCTGCCGCCACTGCTGCTCTGACCGGAGCGGCAATGACGACAAAATTAACCAGCAAAGCAGTCGCTGCTGATAAAAAGGAAGCCTTCAGCGGTTCCGAAACAGTCCGCACCATCTGCACCTATTGTGCTGTCGGCTGCGGCATTGAAGCAGAGGTCCAGAATGGTGTCTGGGTGCGGCAGGAAGTGGCCCAGGACCACCCCGTTTCCCGTGGTGCACACTGTTGTAAAGGTGCCGGCGCAATCGATATGGTTATCAGTGAAAAGCGGCTGAAAAACCCGATGAAGCGAGTCAACGGCAAATGGACCAACATTTCCTGGGGCCAGGCAATAGACGAAATCGGCAACAAGCTGACCGAACTCAGGGAAAATGACGGCCCGGATGCCCTGCATTTCAATGGCAGCGCCAAGGTCTCGACCGAAATGGCCTATCTGCAGAGAAAATTTGCCGCTTTCTGGGGGTCGAACAACATTGACCACCAGGCCCGTATCTGACACTCCACAACGGTGGCAGGTGTCGCCAATACATGGGGTTACGGAGCAATGACAAACAGCCTGAATGACATCAGGCATGCAAAAAGCATGATTTTCATCGGATCAAACGCAACCGAGGCTCATCCGGTTTCCATGCAGCACATCCTGCATGCAAAAGAGGTCAATAATGCCCCGATTATCGTCGTTGATCCTCGTTTCACAAAGCTTGCAGCAAAAGCAACCGAATTCGTTCGCATCCGTCCCGGGTCCGATGCAGCCTTTATCATGGGGCTGATAAACGAGATTATCAGCAAGGGCTGGGAAGACAAGGAATTTATCCGTACCCGTGTCGCCGGTTACGAGGAAATGGTTGAAGTCGCCAGGCATTACACTCCTGAAGTTGTTGAGGATATCACTGGAATTCCAGCTGCCCAGACACGCCAGGTTGCTGAAATACTGGCAAAGAACAGGCCCACAAGCCTTACCTGGTGTATGGGCGGTACCCAGCACCACATCGGTTCGTCAATTACTCGTTCTTTCTGTATCCTGCAGCTTGTTCTCGGCAATATGGGCAAGTCCGGTGGCGGAACCAATATCTTCCGCGGTCATGATAATGTTCAGGGTGCGACCGACATGTGTGTCCTTGCCGACAACCTGCCGGGTTACTACGGTCTCTCTGATGGTGCCTGGCAGCACTGGTGCCGTGTTTGGGATGTCGATTACGACTCAATTGTCAGCCGCTTTCCGGCAAAAGAATGGATGGGCAAAAAGGGCTTCAGTCTTGCCCGCTGGTATGAAGGTGTTCTCAACGAGGAGGAACTCGAAACTCCGACACCGGTCAAGGCAATGATTCAATGGGGCTGCGGATCAAACTCAAATTCACAGTACAACAGGGTTGTCAAGGCGCTGAACAAGCTGGAACTGCTGGTTATCGTCGATCCCTTCCCGACAATCGCCGCCGCCGTTACCAAGACTGATAATGTCTACCTGCTGCCAAGCGCCAGTCAGTACGAAACCTCAGGTTCAGTGACGTCCACCTCCCGCCAGATACAGTGGCGCTACAAGGTTGTCGATCCGGTTTATGATTCCAAGGACGACTACCAGATCATGGAGCTGCTGGTAAACAAACTCGGCTTTGCAGACGAGTACTACAAGAACATCAAGGAAGTGCCTGAAGACATTACCCGGGAAATAAACAAGGGTATGCTCACCATCGGTTATAACGGTCAGACTCCGGAGCGCATTAAAAAGCACATGGAGAACTGGCATACCTTTGATATTGACGACCTGCAGGCAAAGGGCGGTCCCTGCGACGGTGATTATTACGGCATGCCATGGCCCTGCTGGACCGAGGAACATCCCGGCACGCCGATTCTTTATGACATCTCCAAGTCTGTCAAGGAAGGCGGTCTGCCGTTCAGAAACCGTTTCGGAGACGTCACCACCTATGTCATGACCGGTCGTGAAGAAGGTCAGCTTGCCGCCAAGGGAGTCTGTAACCCGGGCAGCGAAGTGCAGGGGGGATACCCGGAATTCAAGGATGTCGTGCCGGGCACCAACTGGAAAACCGACCTCTCTCAGAAAACCATCAAAACCGCGATCGATAAAGGCATGGCGCCATTCGGCAACGCCAGGGCGCGCTGTGTTGTCTGGAATTTCCCGGACCAGGTGCCCATCCATCGCGAGCCGCTTCATTCGCCCCGGCCTGATCTTGTCGCCAAATACCCGACATATGAGGACAAGCCGAACCATTTCAGGGTAAATACCCGGTACAAGAGCGAACAGAAAACCGACCTCGTCAAGGACTATCCTTACGTGATAACAACCGGCCGTATGGTTGAACATATGGGTGGCGGTGCTGAAACAAGAAGCAGCAAGTACTTGTCTGAACTGCAGCCGGAAATGTATGCCGAGATTAATCCCCGGCTGGCCAACAATCTTGGAATCCGCAAGGGTGATATGATGATTATCGAGTCGCCTGAAGGATCAAAGATCAAAGTGAAGGCCTTTATCACCCCCCGTGTTGATGAGAAAACAATATTCCTGCCATTCCACTTCGCCGGCACACTGATGGGTGAATCCTACCTGCAGGATTATCCGGAAGGACATGCCCCGTATGTTGTTGGTGACCCAGGCAATGTCGTCACCAACTATGGCTATGACATCATCACCCAGATCCAGGCTACCAAAGATGGATTGTGCAAAGTCACCCGCGCCTGATCGCGCGGTTGAGGAGGAATAAAAAATGGCACGAATGAGATTTTTATGTGACACCGAGCGCTGCATTGACTGCAGCGGCTGTGTGGTTGCCTGTAAAGAGGGAAACCATGTTCCGGTCGGCGTAAATCGCCGCCGGGTAATTACGATGAAACAGGGTGAGCCGGGAGAGAAATCGATCTCGGTCGCCTGTATGCACTGCTCCGACGCTCCCTGTATAGCCGTTTGTCCGGTCGATGCTATCTATCAGCGCGAAGATGGTATTGTTCTCGTCAGCAAGAAAACCTGTATCGGCTGCGGCTACTGCTTCATGGCCTGTCCGTTTGGAGCACCGCAGTTCCCGAAAGGTAATGTTTTCGGAGCCCGCGGGGCGATGGACAAGTGTACGTTCTGCGCCGGCGGCCCTGAAGAAAACTTCAGCAAAGACGAGAAACAGCTCTACGGTCAGAACCGCATTGCCGAAGGTAAGCCGCCCCTCTGCTCAGCGATGTGCGCCACCAAAGCACTGCTCGCCGGAGATGCGGATATCGTTGCCGATGTTTACAGAACACGGGTATTTGAGCGTGGCTCAGGCGTCAATGCCTGGGGCTGGAGCCGGGCATACAAGAAAGATTAATAACCGTAACGACAGGGTGGGAGAGGTCTTGATTCTTGGAGTTCTCCCACCCTCTTTTTGGAGAAACCTATGCAAAGGCTTATTGCGTCCGGTGTTCTGGTTATGGTTGTTTATGCGGTCGCCCTGATTGCAGGGACAGCAATTGCTGCGCCGACTGCCTTCACCGGCCTGGCCCAGTATTTTTCACCTCAATACTACAGCGAACTGTATGGCGGCATCACCGGCAACTGGCAGGAATTGGGCCAGCTTTTCACCCACCTCCAGGCCACGCTTTTCTGGAAGATATTCCTGGGAGTTATCACCATCATTCCGGTGATTTTTCTGCTCCACTTCATTATTATCGGGGCAAAGAAATTCTCTCATGACGGCCCGGAAATTCTCTTTTTTAACCTTTTTACCCGGATTATCCACTGGATCGGGGCGCTTTCCTTTACCCTTCTGGTGGTCACCGGCCTGTTGATTATTTTCGGCGCCTTCTTTGGTGGTGGCCCTCCCATCAGGCTCGCCCGGCATATCCACATCATTTCGGCAATGGTGTTTGCCGTTGATGCGGTATTCATGTTTTTGATCTGGGTAAAGGACATGTTTCCAGCACCATACGATATCCTCTGGGTTTTTATCCTCGGCGGCTATCTCAGCAAGAAAAAGAAACCGGTTCCGGCAGGCAAATACAATGCAGGACAGAAAAGCTGGTTCTGGCTGGCAACTGCCGGCGGCGGCGTCATGGCCTATACCGGCTATATTATCTGGGGCATGGGGGCAGACCTCGATACTGTCCGTCTCTACACGATCATTCATAACGTGCTGGGAATGGTCCTCGTATCAATGCTGCTGACTCATGTCTACATGTCACTGTTTGCCATCAAAGGCTCGCTGCAGAGTATGATCAGCGGTTACAAGCCGAAAGAAGAAGTCGATATTCTGCACAGCCGGTACAAATACGAGTAAAACCCGTATTCCCAGTCAACGCTTTTTTTCTGCGAGATTCCGGGTTTCGGGATCTCGCAGTTTGTTTTAAGGCTGTTTTTTTCAGCTCCCAGACAGACTGTATCCCGAATCCTCCCTGCTGACTCAAGCTGAAGATGCAGGCCAGGATATCTCTTTTGCAATGAAAAACAGCTAATGATAAAAAAAAATGATGCTTAATATCATTTTTTGTTCTAATGTTCGCCGTAACATATTCCAGCAGCAGCTCGTTAGATGAACGTGGTCACTGCCATGTGAGACCACGTAGCGTCTGAAATCAGGAAGTGCGGCCACGTATAAAGCCGCGTAATAATAAAAAGCATTGACCTGGTCAGTCTTTGCTTAAGAGCAGCAGACAGCCCCAACGGCTGTCTGACGGCAAAGGAGGAATAATCAAGGCTGTACTATCTTGACATTACGAATGTATAGCAATGCGCCGAGGTCCGGGTCGAAGTTTCCACCGGCCCCGTTGCTTGATATACACATTTGTTCTGTCTGGGAAATCGCTGTTTTCAGGAGTCTTCTGTGAGGCTCAACCGGAAAGCAGAACACAGTCATTAAAAAGGAGGAGAAAAATGGACGAAAGTAAAAGTTTTGATGTTAACTTTTTCAAGCCATCTACACCATTCTTGAGAGAAAACATCCGGGCAATTGTCATTGGACTGGTCATCTGGGGCGTTGCCACATACGGATTTCAGATTCTTCTCAAAATCATGGAAACCCCGACATCCGAAGCGATTTACTTAAGCTTCCAGCAGGCGGCTCCGAAACTTGCCGACGGCAGCGCTTCACCTGAAGAAAAAGTAACTGCCGCCAATTTTTATCTCAGCATGCTCGGCAAGAGCACCGCGTTGCTGAAAAATGAGGCATTAAAGGACGCCTTCACCTCTACCGTCTACAATCTTCTCTCCGATGCTGAGAAAAAGACACTGCTGGCCGTTGCCCAAACGGCCGCCACGGGTGAAAAGGTCGACGTGGACTTCATCAACACGGCACTCGGCATTACCGACAACAAGGCGATGATGGCTGCTGTTCCTTACAGCTTGTCAGCAATTACTCCTGACAAGATGGCCATGACCAATGATTCACTGACGCCGCTCATGGATAAGTTTTTCATCCATAACCAATCCGTTCTCACTGACACTATCGTTTTCGGTTTTCCATTTCATTATCTCTACACGGCACTCATTCTCCTGACACTTTTCGTGGTC
This sequence comes from Desulfocapsaceae bacterium, assembly GCA_963675545.2. Taxonomy (GTDB): domain Bacteria; phylum Desulfobacterota; class Desulfobulbia; order Desulfobulbales; family Desulfocapsaceae; genus MADRE3. Next base: position 1,706,220 of record CAXXRX010000002.1, on the reverse strand, counting down.
ATCTGCCTCGTTTACTGCCAGGTCATTGACAGGATGATGAAAAGATACGGTATGGAATCTTCATACGAATAGGAGGAGTGAGACATGAATAGAATCAAATACAAAGCGCTATCGTTACTCGTATTTTTCTCGACAATGCTGATCCTTGCTGTTCCTGTTTTTGCAGCAAGCGGTACAACGCTTGAAGGCAGTTTCAAGACGATGCCTGCAATCATTCTCGGCGCCTGTATCCTGCTTTTTCTGGTTGTCGGTTTTATGAACAAGGCAGAAGGAACCGCTGATTTCTATGCGGCCGGACGTTCCATCTCCAGAGTTGGCTCCGGTATGGCCATTGCCTCTAACTGGATGTCGGCAGCCTCCTTTCTGGGTATGGCTGCAATCATGTACGGAAGCGGCTATCATGGTCTCTCATACGTGGTCGGCTGGACGGGCGGTTACTGCCTGCTCCTGCTCCTGATGGCCTCACAGATCAGGCGATTCGGAAAGTATACCGCCACTGACTTTATTGGTGACCGTTACTATTCCGGCGGCTTGCGCCTGTTCACAGCGATCATTGCAATCTTTATCTCATTTTGTTACATGGTCGGCCAGTTCGGTGGTATCGGTCTGATGTTCAAGTGGATTTTTGGAATGAATTACACCTACTCCGTTATTATTGGTGGTGGTGTCTGCCTTGCCTATACACTTGTTTCAGGTATGCTCGGTGTGACCAAAAATCAGATTGCTCAGTACATCATCCTGATTACGGCTTTTCTGATTCCGACCTTTGTCTTGACCTTCAAGTTTGACTACTTCTGGCTCATTCCGGAACTCGGCTATGGTCGAGTGGTTTCAGACATCGTGGCGGGTAATGCCACGCCATTTATGAATTCACTTGGGCATGCCATGCAGACGGTACCGCAACCGGAATTCGCCATGCCGTGGGATACAGCCACCGGCAAAGATTTCTTCCAGTGGATGGCTACCTGTTTCGCACTGATGATCGGAACCGCCGGACTTCCTCATGTTCTCCAGAAATTCTACGTTGTCCCGAAGCCCAGTGATGCCCGCTGGTCGGTAACCTGGGGACTGTTCTTTATCTGCCTGCTCTACTGGACCGCACCGGTATACTCTGCTTTTGGTCGGATTCTCTCCTCCAACCCAGAGGTTGGGAATCTCGCAGCAGATGCGATCGTTGTCTATACAGCCCAGCTTGGTTCGGTGAACCCGCTGATCGTTGGCTTCCTCGCCGCAGGTGCCGTTTCCGCGGCCTTCTCAACCGTTTCGGGTCTGCTGGTAGCGGGCTCTTCTGCATTTTCCAACGATATTTACTTTAAGCTCATTAACCCGGAAGCTACCGGTGACCAGCAGATAAGAATGGCCCGTATAGCAACCATCGCCATGGCGCTCGGCGTTATGCTTGTCGCCATGTTAAAACTCGCTCTTGTGGCCCAGCTCGTGGCCCTGGCCTTCTCCATTGCCGGTTGTACGATTTTTCCACTGTTCCTTCTTGGAATCTGGTGGAGTCGATCCAACCGCTCCGGTGGTATTGCCAGTCTCACCGTTGGTGCCAGCTTTACCGCAATAGCCCTTGTTTACTTCATCTGCGGTAAATTCAGCGTTGCCCTTCCCGGTGCCGCATTCGTCGGCTACTGGTTAAATCCCTGGTACTATGCCTGGATCGCCGCTCCGCTTGCCATCCTGGCCAATATCTTTGTCTCAATGAATACCGAAGATACCCCTGAGGAAATCAGGAAGCACTTGGCATCTGAGGTACATGGTGTAAGATAAGTTCAACTTATTCTGGTCTCCTGCACGTTATGTGCAGGAGACCAGAATATCATTTTTATTCGCACTCTCCGCGAGGATATATCTTTTCAATGCAACCAGGTACGAAGAAGGTACTTTCACTCGTCATCATCATCGCTGCGACGATCTTCATCGGCTCTTATTTCTACTACGATTCAATCAATAAGGCAGAAGATCCCCGAATCCTTCCGGCAAAAGAATTGTATCTCCAATATGACAAGGAGCTCGAGAGCGATGAGTACGTCCAGTCACTCAGCCTGCTCGATCAGATGCTGGCTATTTACCGCAGCACACCAGGGTATCAAAACTCATATGAGATAGGAGTGCTGCTCAACAATAAGGCCACGGTCTATCTCGTTGAGTTGGAAACTGAGCTTCTCACCAAAGGAAATGTTGAAAAAGAAGCGCTGACCAAGCCGCTGGCAGTCGCTGCAGATTATACCACCCAGGCAATTTCAATTTACAAAAACTGGATGGAGGAGATGGGGTCTTTATCCGAAGAGCAGATCAAGGAACGGATTTCACCCTATTTTAAACCAAATGACCCTGCCTTTAAGGATATGGACGTCGAAACACTTTTGAACAAACGGGTACGTCTCATGCTGGATGCGCAAATAGAGACACCCCGGCGCTTGTCTGTATCCCTGACTAACCTTGGCATGATCAACAGGTATCTCGGCAACCTGCAGGAAGCCAAGGAGAATTATGAGTCGGCAATTGAGTTGTGGGACAGAAATTATACGGCCCAGGATAACCTTGCCATCCTGCTTAATCAGCCGGTAAAAAAACGATCCATGCTTTCAAGACTTTTCCCTCCGGAAAAAATTGACAAGACAAAGGATACGTCCAACTAGCAAACGGAATACCTCAGAAACGCTTTTTGATCATACTGTTGATCGGTTCGAATACCCCAAACATTTTTTTCACCTTTTTCACCACCTTCTCTTCTTCCTGAAAAATTGTTTCAAGCGAGGTGAGCGGATCGTGGTCGGGGTTGATGATATAGTTCTTAATCGCCTCGATTTTTCTGATAATCTCTTTTTCAGCCCGTTGCTTGAGGGTTGATTTCAGGCGGATAATATTCTCATGAGCTGTTTCATCCAGCTCGTTGTACTGATATTTTTTAATCTTATATTTGATCCGCTGATCAATCAGTTCAAGCACCAGCTCTTCGTAATCTTCGCCGAGCCAGATGGTCTCAGGCACCAGATCTCCGAAATGAGTCACTCCCAGGATATCTTTGTTCTGATTCCAATAGCCGACCAGAAACTCCGTCTCCAGGCTCTTGTAATTCTGTCGCGGCATATACATTCGTCGCAGGTACTGCAGCACTTTCTCAGCCTTCTTTTTATGTCCCCCGATAATCACGGAGCCGCCGACTTCTCCCCTGGTAACCCCCTTGGTCCACGGTGCGCCGGTTATACCGAAATCGTGATAAATCGGGATGTGAAGGATTGCCGACAGGGTATTGAGGGCAAGCGCATATCCGGCTGAGGGCCCGCCCACATTGTAGGAAGCGGACAAGAGCTGATGATGAATCGTCAGCTTTGCCAGAAATTCCCCAAGGAGTTTGGCCATGCTGATCTGTGGATTAAGCGCCTGGAAGTAGTTTTTAACCAGTGTCAGTGCCTCCTGAGCTGATTGCTGCGTCATCTGGACCGCCATTTCCATCTGCGCTGAACTGTCCCCTGAACCTGACACAGCACCGGTCACCAGCACCTTGTCCGCAGACAGGCTGTAGGTCAGGCTGGTGGCAATCGGCAGCAGGACGCCGTCAACCTCGTTTGCGCCGACACCGACGATAAACCCTTTCTGCGGTTCCTGGCTCAGTTCCGCTTCGAGAAAATCATCAAGCTCAACCTTACCTTTCTTTGTCGGGCTCTGCGAGGTTTCCCGGCGGGCATGGCGCAGGTGGGAATAGCCCAGCGGGTACTCATCATCAGAACTTACCGAAGAAAACAGGGTTATCACCTCATCATAGCGCGACAGAAACTCAACCGGCGAATCCCTCAATGATTTCTGCAGTGTTCCCGGGTTGCCCAGCGCCTCGACAATACCGGACAGTGTCTTGAGGTTGAATTTCAGAAAACGCTGCTGCTTGTCCGCGGAGAGCACCGAGATCTCCCTGAATTTTTTCAACACCATCAATTCCGTGCTGCGAAGGGACAACGCCTTTTCGACAAATGCTGCAAAGTCTGCCGGAGTGTTACAGATTCCCTTCGCCGCATCAATCACCTTCGCCGAGGTCAAATCGTCTGCAAGGGGTGTGCTTCCAAGGGTGGCATCAATAATCCCCGTCATGTCACGCTTTGCCAGCTGACCCGATATTTCCAATACTTTCAATCGTTTTGAACGAATGAGGGCCGGGTCCAGGAGGTCCAGTCTATTCGTGGTCAATACCGTGAACACTTTTGACAGGGGCTGTTCCCCATCAATGATATTGAGAAATTTATTGGTCAGCCTGTCAGACGGCGAGCCGCCGCTGCTGCTGCGGCGAGGCGCGAGGGCGTCCCCCTCGTCAAAAAAGACAGCAGCCGGAGCGATCATCTTGGCAATATCATATATTTTGACAAGGTTTTCGACGGTACCGTCTATCGGGTTAGCGGGGTTATGCAGGGCACTGGGGCTGGTACTGATATCGTGGATCTTCTTATTTTCACTCAACCAGGTGCGTACCAGAAATGTTTTCCCGCTCCCCGGAGGACCGTTGAGGACGACGCCTTTTTCCTCATTTACATTGTAGACCAGGCAGTTGTTTGCCATTTCTGAAAAGGTATCCTTAATATCGCCGACATAATCATCCCAGTGAGCTGAGCGATCAATCCTGTTGACCACTTTTTTGAACAGATCTCCGAATGAATTCCTGGCAACCAGCTCAAACGCATTTCTGACCAGCATTGAATCGTCGAGATAATCGGCCCTGAAATCGCCTTTGATACTGATGAGATAACCGACAAGCTTGCGCACATATGCAGGGGTAACCTGCAGTGCCCGCTCTGAAAATATATTGTAGAATTTTCCAACTGACGTGTTGAGTTCCTCCGGGTCAAGCCATTGAATATTGGTATAATCAGGAGAATCCTCTGCTGTTCTCACCCTGATATTGTTTCTCATCAGCTCAATTCGCACAATCTCCTTCATGTTTGCCTTTTTCAGCCAGTAGTCGGAAACATCAATAATCAAACCCTTTTCAACAAAACGACGGTATATGGCCGAGTCAAAAATCTCCGGCTGATCGGACGTGGCAATCAGCAGGCAATCTCTGGAACCGTTGATTATTTCATCGATAATGATGTTTGAACTGTCGACAAGCGTCCCCTGCTGGCGCTCAACGCCACCGCTTGCCCCGCCACTTTCCTTTCTGGCAAAGGCGCTGTGAGCTTCTTCCAGGTGCCGGATACAGGTAAAACGAGGATTCCCGAAGGAGCGTCGCAGATAGTTGCCCGGCTCACCGGAAAGTGCTGTCTGGAAATCGTTGGGTGTCACCCGGGCATAATCTACGACCAGACTCTGCTCTTCAAGATCACTGAGGTTCCGGCTGATTTTTTTTCTCAGCAGCAGGTTCAGCAACGGTATCGAGGCGAGGGTCCTGTAGCGTCGCAGTTTTTTCCGCCGCTCGATGTCGGAGGCAAGTGCCGGCGATACGTCGTCGATACTCTTCCAGAACGGAGCATCGGACATTATCTTTGCCCGTTTCTGGCCAAGATCAACCTCGGGCCGCACTTCATTTGCAAAAAACACCTGCTCGATTGCTTCCGTTGCGGTGGCACTTTTCCCACTACCGCTGGTCCCGACAAAGAGAATAATCGGCGCCTGCGGTACGTCCGGATCAGTTGTGTATTCTTTGCGTATGTGAGCCCGGTAAATCTTCTCAAACAGTTCCCTGAGTTCGGCGGGGAGATGGACTCCGGAGAGTTCGCGGTCAAGACGGGCCTGCATGTAGGCGTGGTCCCTGCTGCTCAACTCCCTTTCAAGGATGTGATTCCACGCTTTTCTTGGTACCGTATGCCCCGATACCTCGAACCGTTTCTGCCAGTCGGTGAGAATGTCCGGATCTTTCAGGATCTTCAGATCACGTTTTTTGGAGACAAAGAGAAGCCAGCGCAGAAACGACGACAGCCGTTTCAACAGCCCCCCATGGGGCTTATACTGATTGAGACGGGCACGCATGAACTCCTTGGTCTCATACGGCCAGGAGGCAACGAGACGGTCTATCTCGTCTATCCTTTTTTCCGGTAGACTGATATAGTTGATTTTCTTGGTTAATCGTCTCGGCATCAGATACTTCCAGATCAATTAACCGGAGGCGCAAGCGGCAGCGTGACAGCCGGTGTATTCTCGGTATTCTGGATGACCACTGTATTCTGTCCGGTCTGGTTTTTTTCATAGGCCGATGCCCACTTCTGCTGAACGAGAAACTGGAGCAGCGAGGTATCCGTTGAGCCGTCGGCGCGGCCCACTTCCTGCTGCAGGGAGCGAATTCCTTCCAGGTATGCGGCATAGAGTTTTTTTATCCTGCTCGCTTCCTGATCAGCTGCGTAGTTCTCGGCCTCGGCAATCAGCTCTCTGCGCTTCTTCTCTTCAGAAGCCTCAACCAGCTTGTCCCCAAACCTGGTTTCCCTCAACACGAAACTGACAATTTCAATGCCGTATTTCTCTTCAAGTGTCGGCCCGCCCTCGTTTATCGGTTGTGCCTTTATCGCCTTGAATATTCTCTCCTTCACCTGCTGGCGTTCGCTGATCAGGGTGTTTACCGGTTCAGCCTGCAGCAGGTCCTTGACAATGCCGTCGTAATCTCCCTGCAGCAGCGCCATCGGGCTCAGGTTTTCGATCGCCCAGACGCTCAGATCTGTTATACGGTAGGTGAGCAGGGCCGAAGTCCACAGGGCGACATTCTCACGGGAGATCATCCTCATCGGCTCGGGGCTGCCGCCGAGATACATTGTCTGGTTCATCAATGTCACTTCCTGCTCTATCCTGGTAAAAAGCGGCAGGCGCGCATGCCAGCCGACCTCTGTCACCGGCTGGCGTTTGCCGCCGAGTTTTTCAAGAACAACTGCATGATTCATCTTCACCTTGAATAGTGTTTTTGTCGCATAAATCCCGGCAACCGCACTGTAGACGACCACGACAGCCAGCGAGATCAGCAGAAGAATTCGCCCCAGGCGCAATACAAAAGCCCGTTTGAACAATCTGGGTATTTTCGTATCAGGCATAGTTCCTTCTCTCCCATATGATTACATTCACACCTCGTACCTGTCCGCCTGGCAGACATCTGCAGCACGAGTGCGATATCAGTAACGCAGCCTCACCATAAAGATATATAACCGATCTCAGTCCTGTCAATTTCAGGGAGTTCGATTTCGCTTGGCACTATTGAGTTTGGTCGCTTACTGATCTGGTGAGGGCCAGGGCCTGGCGCAGATCAGCATCAGGCAATTATGAGCCGTGCCGGTTGCGGGGGAGGCAACCGTTGGAAAGAGGGTTTCTCGAAACGCTCCGGGTCAGGCGGGATGAGAATAATTGGACAGCATCTTTTTCAGGGTTGCTGTTGTTTCCGGTTGATTGTCTACAAACTCAATACCTGCGCCATGACTGTCATTCCTGGCGATCCGGCCGGACAGCGAAACAGTATCAACATCCAGGCCGTCCCCAAGAACAATGTCTATCAGGCATTTTTCGCCGATGGGCAATTCCTGATCAACGGGGAAATAGCAGCCCCCTTCGCTGATATTTTCTATCACACCGGAAAGATATGAATCAACTCTTACCAGCATTACAGAAGTTGACAAGCTGATTTCAATACGGGTTGAAGACCGTTTTTCTTTGCCTGAGTGGAGAAAAGGAGCCATCACGTCAATACACTGTTATGGTTTTGCAAGCGCATCCTTGACGGCACGCCCAATTTGCGGAAGCGTTACAGGTTTTTCCAAAAACTGGGCGACACCAAGTTTTTTTATCTTTTCAGCTTCATCGTTCCTGGAATAACCGCTGATCACGATCGCTTTCTGGCGGGGATAGCGCTTCAGGATTCTCTGATACGTCTCGCGGCCGTTAAGCCCGTCCCCCATGATCATGTCTAGAACAACCAGGTCGACTTTCCGGGTTTGCAGAAAGGCCAGGCCGTCCTCCCCGCTGACAACCGAGAACACCGTGTAGCCAAGATTGGTCAGTAATTTGGTCATCATTTCATTCTGTTCCTGCTCATCATCGATGAGCAGGATTGATTCACCATCTCCTTTGAGAGAGCGGGATGAGGCAATATCCGGTTGACTGTAGACGTTGTCCCGTGTTCCGGGCAGATATATCTCGAACCTGACTCCCGGATTATTATCCTTCATCTCAACCCAGCCGTTATGTTCCTGAACCGTGTTCCAGACGATGGACAAGCCGAGCCCTGTACCGCTTTTCCCCATTTTTTTGGTGGTATAGAACGGATCGAAGATATGATCCCTATCCTTTTCATTAACACCTGGGCCGTTATCGGCAACCGTCAGCTTGATATACTCGCCGGCAGGCAACACCGTTTCTCTGCCGGCAGCGACCGGCTTGGCCAATACACAGTTTTTCGTGGAAATCTTTATCACACCGTTATTCTGCAGGGCATCAAGTGCATTGCCGATAAGGTTCAGCAATATCTTGTGAATATGCTGAGGGGAGCAATAGCTGTTAAACAGATTTTTCTGAAGCTGTGTCTGAATAACAACCCCCGGATAGCCGGCCTGCCGCTCGGAGTGCTCCAGCGAACTGAGATGGCTGAGAATAATATCGTTGATGTTCTCCACCGAGGTTTTCGGCAGGCGTCCCCGGGCGATCGAAACCAGGTCAGAGACCACTGCTGAAGCCCGCTGCCCCGCTTCCTGAATTTTCTTTATCGACGGGTAGTATTTATCAGTATCCTCCATCTGCGACAGGAGCAGGTCCGGATAACTGACAACACCGGTGAGAATATTGTTGAGATCATGGGCAACAGATCCAGCCATCAGACCGAGAGCTCTAAGTTTCTGAGCTTTTGCCAGTTTCAACTGTAATACCAGCTTCTCCTCTTCGGCCCTGACCCGCTCCGAGATATCCCGCATCGCACAGACTCGCACCTGGCGTTCGAGATATTGAATAAACTGCGATTTTACCTCTATCGGTATTTTAGATCCGTCCTTCTTCCGGCCGATGATTTCAAAACTGCCGGGTTTCTTTCGTTTAATTCGACTCAGGACTTCGGGCAGTGATTCCGGAGCAACGATCTTGTCATAAAAAAAACCGTCCGAGAGTTCTTCTGCAGAATAACCGAAAAGCTTTAAGAACTGCCTGTTGGCCTCAATAAAGCGACCATCGTCATGGATAATTATACCTTCCCAGGACGCTTCGGCGAGCACCTGAAAGCGGTTGTGGCTGATCTCGAGTTTCCTGGTAAGCTGGTTGTGCTCAAGCGCCTTGTCTATGGTCTTGATCAGCAGCTCGTGGTTTATCGGCTTGCTCAGAAAATCATAGGCACCATTTTGCATGGCTTTTACTGCGGTCTCTACCGTGCCCAGTCCGGTAAGCATGACCGCGGTCGTGTTTTTCACTGATTTCTGGATATATTCGGCAATCTCGCAACCGGAGATATCGGGAAGTGAAACATCGAGCAGTGCCAGGTCAAAATCATGTTTCTGGAGCAGCGTCAGGGCATCGGTGCCCGTCAGTGCCTTGGTGCACGCATAGTCATAATGCTTGAGAATGGAATCCAGGGTGTTGATGAACCGTTCTTCATCATCAACCAGCAAAATATTTGGTACGCTTTTCATCTCTGCGCGATTGGCTTCAGTGTTCACTCAGTTGACACGGGGAAGTAAATAGTAAACCGGGTACCTTCATCCGGCACACTTTCGCAGGATATCGATCCACCGAGCTCTTTTACTGTTTTGTGGATAATCGACAGCCCGAGCCCTGAGTGACCACTATTCTTGGTGGTCACGAACGGTTTAAACAAATTCTGTTTTATCAATTCCGGCAACCCCGGGCCCGTATCTTCAAACACGATTTCAATACCGTCAGCAGGTGGGACACCACCTTTATACTGGTTTTTCGCAACACGTGCTGTTGTAACGGTAACGCTGCCACCATCAGTCATCGCCTCGGCCGCATTTTTGAGAAGATTGATTATCACCTGTTTGAGAGCATCCCGCGAGGCCATGATCCTGGGCAGGTTATTATCAGGGCGGAACGTGAGGGTGAGGCCTGCAGGCTTGAACAACGATGGCCTGATCAGGTGAACCAGGTCCCCGACAACCGTGTTGACGTCCGTTTTCTCCAGCCGGGTGAATGCAGACTGCGAAAACATGTCCATCTGATTAACCATTGAAGATATGCGGCTGATTTCTTCACCGATAATTCCGAGTTCTCCCTGGATGTCGTCATCCTTGGAAAATTTCAGGCTCATCGTCGTCAGGTAGTTGGTGATGATCCCCAGCGGGTTATTAATTTCATGAGCGACTTTCCGGGCGGCCATAGATACCGCCGCCATTCTTTCCGCTTCGATCTCTTCTGCTTTTCTGGCCTTCATTCTCTCCAGAAAAAGGCTGAGTGCAACCTGCTGGGAAACCACATTCATCAGCTTCAAGTCACCCCTCGACAACACCTGCATTGAATCAGGCAGCCCCATCAGGGCAACTCCGACGGTCTGCTGGTCAGCCACCAGCGGTATGATCAGCAGAGTGATGCAGCCAAACGCTTTCAGAACCTGAGTATCAGCCATATTCAGGGGAGGCTCCGCGGTGGTCAGATAAGAAATTGCGGAATCTTTGTAAGACTGAACGATAACACTGCTGCTCTTTTGTATGGAAAGCGTCAGTCCCTGGCTCAGGTGCTGCAGGCTGCTGTATGGCGATGTCTGTCCCTGCAGAAAGCCTTCGCTTTTGTCCGGCAGAAAAAGTACTATTTTCTCAATATCAAAAAGAATATTGGTGGCATGCTCAAAAGCGCTGATCACTTCTTCGGCATCTCCTGCCTGCACCAGCCCCTCGAGGAAACCGGAGAGCAGTGAAATACTTTTTATGCGGTTGGTAAGTGCCGACTGCCCCTGCTCGAGAGCATCCTCTTCTTCGCCCTCACCATCCTCACCACTCTCAGACTCCTCACTGCCCGGAATGACGACTCTTATCTCCAGATCATCGGCAATCTGCAGCACTTCTTCCGTAGCACCGCCAACAATGGTGCTGATGTCGCGACGGCTCAGGCCGAACAGCTGTTCAGCCGTTTCAGCTGCCTCTCCCGTTTCATTGCGGTCTTCACTCAGCAGGCTGGCAAGATGTATGATCTTGACCAGAGGAAATGCTTCGCTCACCTGTTCAAGCGGTTCATGATGATACCTGATGGCATCAGACATCAGTGAATCAAGATGCCAGTTATCGACCAGCCAGGCGCCCACTTCGCAGTGGGTTACCCCGATCAATTGCTTTTCGGCCCAGAGTACATTCTGTACATCCTCCGTCTTCAGCAGGATTGACTCGTGCTCGGTCGGATAGGTGGAAATGAGAAGCAAGCGGCCGACATCATGCAGCAGGCCGGAGAGATAGGCTTCATCGCGGCTTTCATAACCGGTTTTCTGGGCAATTCGCTGGGCGAGCGTCGCCGTTAACAGTGAGTGATACCAGAACGCACTGATATTGAAGCGTTTCACACCTCTGAATTTTTTCCGATCAAATACTTGATGGATTGACGTGGTAATGGCAATATTCTTTATACTGTTGGCACCCAGATAAACGACCGCCTGAGCAACTCCCTTGAATTTCTTCTGCAAGCCATAATAAGCGGAATTGACCAGCTGCAGCACCCGCAGGCTGAGAACCGGGTCCTTGCTGATGATCGAGGCAATTTCAGATATCGGCGTATTCTCGTTGTCGCACGCCTCGAGCAGCTTGAGAAGAATCCCCGGCAGTGTCGGCAGGTTGCCTGATTTCCGGATCCGGGAATATACTTTTTCCTTGTCGATCATTGATCTGCTTCACAGAAGGTTAACATGGAGCCGGGAGGTGCAAGGGAGCATACATTCACCAGCAGCGTGCCTGTCAGGGTGTCCACAGTCTGGTTACCATTATTGGGATTTTTTACAAGCAATATCTTTTCTCTGCGCATAACAAGGCATTTTCCCGGGCCGATCTCTGAAATATTTTATTAACTACCCCGAATTATTTAAAGATATACTATCATCAAAAAATAGTACAATCAAGAAGCTCAGCCCGCCACACAGTGTTAGGCACTATAGCAAGTTGCAGAGGAAAATCCATCAGAAAAGCAGTTTGTAACAAGTTACTGTTCTCTGCCCCGGCAGTGATGCAGATTACCACCAGGCCGTTGACTCAGCAGCGGCATGCTCATTTTTCAGACGCAGCTGCCCTATGGTCGTCAATTGCCTGTTTCACATAGGGCAGCAGATTTCCGGCAATAACACCATATCCCTCAGCTGTCGGGTGAATACCGTCCGTTTGATTCAGCTCGGGCACAGCAGCAACATCTTTGAGGAAAAACGGCATAAAGATCACCGGATACTCAGAAGCCAGCCGGGGATAAACCCGGTTGAACGCGCTCAGGTACTCCGGCCCCAGGTTTGTCACCATCTGCATACCGGCAAGCACAACCACAACATCGTGTTCAAGCAGGGTTTCAAGAATTGAACTGATATTTTCTTCAACCAGCTTCGGGTCTATGCCGCGCAAGCCGTCATTGGCTCCCGTTTCCAGGATGACAATATCCGGCTTGAGCCTCAGAACCCAGTCGACACGTGCCTTGGCGCCGCTGCTTGTCTCACCGCTGACACCACTGTCGATAACCTCATAGCGGAGCCCGGAGTCTGCCAGCAGTTGTTTGAGCTGTTCCGGGTAGCCCTGTGCGGCGCTGACGCCCAGCCCGGCGGTCAGGCTGTCCCCCATAGCCACGATGATTCCCTGATACGGTTCCGGCTCCGCCGGCGGTACCTCCTGATCAGGCTGTTTGCAGCCTGCCGCCAGCAGACAGAACATGACCACTGCAGCAATACATGATATCCGGATAATGGCTGTTTTGAACATCAGGTATTGTTATCCTGTCTTAAATAAGCAACCGGTTTTTGCCTGATTATCGTCATGGAGCTCAGCAGGGCGATAGAGACGATTACCACAATAGTTAACAAGATGGCCAGAGCCATGACGTTGAAATAGGGGTGATAGGGTATTTGAAAAACATGTTCACACAAAAGCCGGCAACTGATGTTTGCCAGGGCCAGGGCCATCAGGGAGCTGGTTGCCGCCACGATCATGTTTTCACAGGTAACAAGACCGACGATGAAGGATGATTTGGCCCCAAGGACCTTATAGAAGACAACCTCCCGAATACGCTCCATGTGGGTTGCCAGGATGGCACTGACCAGGATCAGACAACCTGCAGCGATTGAAAATGACGCGAAAAACGTTATTACCGCAGACAAGCGACCGAGTAAAGCCCCGAACTGCAGCGCCATTTCAGAAACATTTATGGAACTGACATGGGGCATGGCCGTGGCAATTCTCGTTATCATTCCGGGAATCAACTCCTTTTGCACGTGGAGTGCTGCAAAAAAGGTCTGCGGGGCCGCCTCGAGAACCTGCGGTTCAAAAACAAAGTAAAAAAACGGCGATACCTTCGATTGCGTGCGGGACCTGATGCTGACAACCTGAGCGTCAAGCGGAACGCCCTGAATATTGAAAAGGAGCCGGTCGCCCAGGGAAAAATCGCCGATATCACCGATGGTGTCAAGGATCGATACTGCGGCAACCCCGGGCGGCAGATCAGTGCTGTCGAAGAGGCTGTTGCCCCTGACGAGCACTTCATCTTTCAACAGCTGCTCACGGTAGGTCAGGTTGAACTCCCGGCCGAGGTTGTCACTCCGTCTCATCCGCTCCTGCTCCTGGTCAATGGGAGCGCCATTCACCATAAGAAGACGTGCCCGGATAACCGGAAAAAGCGGTGCCGGTGAATCGACCAGTGAATAAAACAGCTCCTGCTGGTCTTTCTGGATATCAAGGCAGAAGAAATTCGGGGCATCTTCCGGGTATGAATCTATAAATGTTGCAAAGAGGTTAAGTTTCAGAAGGAAGATGGTCAGCAGCACGGTAAGTGCCGATGTCAGGGTGACGATAATCGAGCGTGTTGCGTTGCCCGTCCTGAAAAGGCTCTTGATTGCCTGACGCACGGCAAGATTAGTTACCGGGATGCACCGGATGAGTTTCAGGACAAGCACGCTCACGCCGGTAATGACGGCAATCGCTGCAAGCAGGCCGGCCGAGAAAAGCAGACCTGTCTTCACATCCTCCAGCTGTCTGATAACAAGGAGCAGCAGAAACAGCGTGCTCAGGGCCATGATCACATAACGCGCTCTTTGCGAGGTTCTGGGCTGTCTGTCACTGCGAAAAATCTCAACTGGTTTTACCTCGCTCAGCCGGTAAAGGGGCAAAAAGGTAAACAACCCCACAACAGCCAGGCCGATAAACAGGCTTTCTCCAATATCATAAAGTGACAGGCCGAGACCGATTTCGGCCGGAAGCAGCTCCTGAAAGAGAACGGGAAAGAACTGTTTAATCACCATACCCATGAAAAAGCCGCAGATGGTGCCGCAAAAGCCTAAAATTATAACGATGGCAAAATAATGCCCAAGCAGGAAGCGATACGTTGAGCCCAGCGTTTTGATCACGGCGATGGTTTTCTGCTTTTGACGGAGCATTGCAGAAAGCGCGCCCTGCATACCGATACCGCTGAGCAACAGGGTAAAGATGGATATGAAAGACAGAAAAAAGAGGAGATTATCAAAAAACCGCTTCACCCCGGAACGGGCAGTCCGGGCCGTCTCAACACGCTCCTGACCGCGGAGTGCCTGCTCAGTCAATTGCCGGTGAATGGAGGTGAGTTCTTCGCTGTTGGATATTTTCAGCAGTATCTCATATTCCGCCCGGCTTCCTTTGCCCATGAGCCCGAGGTTGTCAAGATCGGCGGAAGAAATGAAAATACGGGGACCGAACGAAAAAAAAGCAACAGGCCGCGCCGATTCGGAGAGAACCACATCGGCAATTTCGAGCAGGGCATTGCCGATGTGCAGGCGTGTCCCTGTCTGCACACCCAGCCGATCAAGGACTTCCTGGCCGACAACAACTGTTCCGGGCTCCAGTACCTGCTGAAGCTTTTTTCCCGACAATAACGCAACGCTTCCGTAATGAGGATAGCCGGAATCCACCACCTTGAGACTGGAGAAAAGAGATGTGTCTCCGTCAACCGGCCTGACGACAGAGGAGAACTCGTAACTTTTCAGGCTCAAGACCCTTTTTTCTTCTTCGAGTTCCGCAACTGCCTGGACAAGCGGCTGGGCAATCGGGTGATGAGAGTGAATAATGATGTCGGCACCGTGGAGAACTTGCGCTTCACCAACCAGTGACTGGTAAACATTTCTTTTAAAACTGTTCAACGCCGTCAAGGTGGCCAGGGAAAGGGCCACGCATAACACAAAGGTCAGCGACTGCTTGCCGCTATGGCGTATTTCCCGGAGGATGAAACGAGCGTGCACCTTCATATCGGCGCTCCACCCTGAACCAGCCTCCCATCTCGCAAGACAAGGGTCCGGTCCGCCATATCCGCTATCTCACCGCTGTGAGTGGCCATTACCAGTGTCGCCTGATGCTCTTCCTGTAATTCAAGGATCAGGCGGATGATCCCCCGACTGTTCTCAGCGTCAAGGTTTCCAGTCGGTTCGTCAGCAAACAAAAGCTTCGGGCTGTTGACAAGCGCTCTGCAGATTGCCACCCGCTGTTTTTCCCCTCCCGACAGCTGTTCCGGACGGTTGCGGCGCCGGCTCCACAAACCGGCACGATCAAGAAGCGCTTCCGCCTTCTCCCTGGCAGCCGTGTCATGTTTCAGTTCTGCGGGAAACATCACGTTCTCCAGGGCATTGAGGGAGGGCACCAGATAAAAAGCCTGAAAAACAAAGCCGATCAGCTCATTGCGCAGCGGCGCCAGCTCATCCTCCGTCGCGGTGGTAATATCCCGGCCGGCAAGTTTTACCGTGCCGCGGCTGGGGCTGTCCAGACCGGACAGCAGGCTCAGCAGCGTTGTTTTACCACTGCCGCTGCTCCCTGCAATGACGACAAATTCAGCACGATCTATCTCCAGATCGATTTCCTCGAGGACGGTTATGGTCCTTTCTTCTATGTCATAGGTCTTGGCAACATTCTTTGCTTCAATCATTTTTTCTGTCATGATGTTTTCTCTAATGAGCCTGTTGCAAAATGATGATTTTCGTTCAAAGTCAAGGCATGCGAAAAAATTTTACCGCAGGCATATAATTGATATTCCGAGGATAAAATTTTAAGCATAACGTAGAGGTTGAGCGAAAAGGGCGTTTTGCAAATGGCTCTGATTTCATCAAATTCCTTAAAGCGACGATGGAATCAGACTATAATCACGAAAACGGGAAAGCATACCCACACACACCTGCTGAAACCACCCGTATACAGAAGGACAAGCTGCACCCGCAAGGCCTACCCCAGACAGGAGACAAGGTACCGGGCTGCATGCTCTGCTCCTGACAGGGTAATCGCAGGCCCGCCGCTTCTGCCCGGACGGTCTGCAGCAAGGAGTCGCGACAGCTTTGCAGCAAGAAGCGAAGGGCTGTTGAGGCAATCCTGCTCATCAACAGGAGACAACCAGTCGGGCAAAGCGCCGGCAAGCGCCTGAAGATGCTGCTGCTGCTCCCGGTCCTGCATATCCCTCATCACAACAAGGGCGGGCAGACCGGCAGCAATAACATCAACCAGGGAATTATAGCCTCCATAGATGACGGCTGTCCGAGAGCATTTCAGGACTTCCAGATAATTGCCGCCAAAGGGATGTACGGTACAGCATTCGAGCGTTTGAAATTTTTCAATAACCCTGGACGCTATATCACTGCCGACAAAAAGATTGAATTTCCCGTGCCGGCAACCTGCTGTGCGCAGGAAAGCGGCAAGCAGCTCCAGAAACAGCTCACTCTGCTCTCCGGCCCATGGCACGGAAACCGTGCAGCCGAAACGGGGCGATTCGCTCAGCCTGGAGCTGCCCGCATGTTCAATTTCCGTCAACCGCGAAACATATCCACACTCCCTGGCAGTCGTTGAATACTGCAGTTCGAGGTCCTCACGGTGGGACGTACCAAGAATTGCGGAATCACCATACCAGAGCAGACCGGAATAGTATCGGTTGAAGAGATCGACCGCCAGGCTCGAAGCTGTCTGTTTCACCGCTCCGACGACACCTCGTATCCCCAGAATCCATCTGGAATTTTTTATGATTTCAGTATCCTGCAGGGACGGTAACAGCTCTTTGTGCTTACCCTGCGGAGCGTGATCGACAAGAACGATTCGTGGCTGATAGCATCTCAGTACCCGGCAGATGTGATCACTTCTGAGCAGGCCCAGCTCCTGGTCACTGTAGCCAGATGTGCCGGCAATCCCCCGGGATTTGCCAGCGACAACTTCGGTTCGATAAGCCGGCAGCTTCAGCCAGTCAAGCGTCCCCGGGCCTATCAGCTCCTGTGTCTGTGCACCGCCGGTAAGCAGAAGCAGCCGCAAATGAGGAAATAACCTGCGCACGGCAAGACCGATGGCCACAGAACGGCTTATGTGCCCCAGCCCCCGGCCATCATGAGCATACAGCATTATATCAAGTGACGGAAACGTCTCCTGCGTGGATTTGATCATTTGATTATCCGCCGGGCCTGCCAGAAATTGTCACTCCAGTAATCATCATCCAGACGGGACAGACTGACTCCTTTCTTTGTAGATACGTGCATAAAGCGACCGTCGCCGTTGTATATACCGACATGCCTGCCAAACAGACCTGTTTTGAAAAACACCAGATCCGTCGGCTTCAGCTCTGAGCGTGTAATTCTATTCCCGGCGCGGGCCTGCATCTTCGTCGTCCGCGGCAGCGAGACACCAAAAAGCGTGGCATACGCCTGCTGAACAAAACCGGAACAGTCAAGTCCTCCATGCCCTTTACCGCCCTGTCGATAGGGGGTCCCGACCCATTCGTCGTAATACGCGTCGAGCGCTCCACGAGTTTTTGTCGCGTCTGCTCCCTTAACAACTGCGGACGGCAAGAGATCTACCGGCTCCTTGAATATACCCGAACAGCCGGCCAGGATGGAACAAATGAACCACAGGGCAGCACAGCGCAGCATCTTTTCAAATACCTTCAACGTCACGATCACCTCAGCGCTTTTTTTTCTGAGAACTCAAGGCGTCTTCACGCCTCGTTGTCATTACCAGCCGCTACTATAATGCCATTGCGGCACAACCGCCACTCCTTGAAATATTCAGCGGATGTTCTTCACAATTGACCCCTGATGAGTTAAGATAAGAGGTCGACTTGAAAAAACAAATACACTCCGGTTTATCTGAAACAGCGCATTGCCCCGGCCCATATGAAAATAGCTTTCTATATGCCCTTTAAGCCCTTTGGTCATAAAAATCCATCGGGTGATCTTATTACCGGCATGGAGCTTCATGATTTCCTGGCCGGCAACAACCACGAACTGTCCATAGCCAGCGACCTTCGCAGCCGCTGGTTATACCTCAAACCATGGCAGTTTTTTCAGGTAGCCCGGGAACGGACACGGATCGTCAACAGTCTGAAAGATGCCCGACCCGATATCTGGCTCAGTTATCACACCTACTATAAGGCCCCTGACCTGCTGGGACCGATCTGCAGCACCAGGCTATCCGTTCCCTATGCCATATTCCAGGGGATGTATTCAACAAAAAGGAGAAAGAGCCTGAAAACCCTCCCCGGTTTTCTGCTGAATCGCCGGGCGCTGCAGGCGGCCCAGGTCGTTTTTACCAACAAAAAGACCGATGAACACAACCTCAAGCGGATCCTTCCCGACCAGCGGGTACGGTATATAGCCCCCGGCCTCACCCCCGATCAGTTCAACTTTGACCTGGTTGCGCGCAGGGCCCTGAAAGAACAGTGGCATGTCGGAGAGCGGACTGTTGTCATGACCACTGCCATGCTCAGGCCCGGGGTGAAAACAGCCGGTGTCATCAAGGTTATAGACAGTTGTGCGGAGCTCCGGCACAGAGGCCACTCCATTATCCTGATCGTTATCGGCGACGGGGTAAACCGGACCATGATAGAACAGGAAGGAAAGGAGAAACTCCAAGGCGATATCCTTTTTCTTGGAAAAATCCCCCGCCACGAGCTCTATCGCTACTACAGTGCGGCAGATATCTTCGCTTTCCCGGGGATCGAAGAAGCGCTTGGCATGGTATACCTGGAAGCCCAGTCCGCCGGACTGCCGGTTGTCGCTTTTCAGAACTGGGGCGCCAGGGAGGCTGTTGTTCACGATGAGACAGGGCTTCTCTCACCTGCCGAAGATCCGGACAGTTTCAGGCAGGACATTGAAACACTGCTGGTTGATCGTGACAGAAGAATTAAAATGCGTGAGGCGGCCAAGGTGCACATTCGGAAAAATCATGATGCCGCACAAAACTATCGGGAAGTCGATACGACCTTGCGCCAAATCGCTGCCTCATTTCAGCGCCCCGGCTGAGCGGTGTCCCATGCTGCAGATCCTGAAGAAAGCCCGGCGTTGCAGTCGTCACCCCGACCAGCCGAAAACCCTTTTGTAAATGCTTGACAGCCTCAGCCATCTGTTTATAATCGCACACACTCATCGGCATTAACACCTCATGAAAAGAGGGCTGAAATCCCTCATTGATAACTATCACTGAAAAATGAAAATTATCGTTTCAGGTTCCATGGCCTATGACAGAATCATGGATTTTCCGGAGTACTTTTCCGATCACATCCTGCCGGACAAGATTCATGTTCTCAATGTCTGTTTTCAGGTTAACGGTGTAACCGAAAATTTTGGCGGGACTGCCGGCAATATCGCCTATGCACTGAGGCTGATGGGAGCGTCTCCCGTTATTTCAGCAACAATCGGCCACGACACGACCAGGTATTTCAAATGGCTGGCAGAAAACAAGATCTCAACCGAGCACATCAAGGTAATTGAAGAGGAATTTACAGCCGGAGCCTACATCACTACCGACAAGGCAAACAACCAGATAACGGGATTCAACCCCGGGGCGATGAAACACAGTTCCACCCTTGACTTTGATTCCCTGGTCCCCGAGGACACCCTGCTGATTGCCTCACCCGGTAATCTCGATGACATGATCAGCTACCCGAGACAATGCAGCGAACGGGGTATCAGGTGTATTTTTGACCCGGGCCAGGCACTGCCCGTCCTGCAGGCAGAATCCCTCAAAGAGGCCATTTCAAACAGCTCAATGCTGATCGTCAACGACTATGAATTTGACATGATCATGAACAAGACCGGACTGTCAAAACGATCATTGCTCGACCTTGCCGGAACAACCATTATCACGCTCGGAGAGCATGGCTCCAAGCTTTACAGCAACGGAAGCGAGACAGACATTGCACCTGCCAGGGCAGAAAAAGTTACCGACCCGACCGGCTGTGGTGATGCCTACAGGGGCGGGCTGATCTCCGGTATTGTTTCAGGAAAAAGCCTTCCCGAAAGCGCCCGTCTGGGGAGCGTCTGCGCCTCATTTGCCGTTGAGAGCTACGGAACACAGGTGTATTCATTCACCCCGGAAGCCTTTAACGACCGGCTGCAGAACGGTTTCTGAAAGCAGACAGCTTTTCAGCGCGATTCCCGGATACTGGTCAAACGAAAAAAGTAATCGGGTAAGATGTTGTATTTATCTTTTTTCCAGCAGCGGATAGATATCGTCGATTTTCTCCTGGACACTGATATACCCTTCCTGGATACAGTGCTCAACCTGGTCGAAATTCATCATCTTGAGCTCTCCCAGGCGCGGCTGAACGAGGATGTCCGGCTGGTCAACCGCCAGGTTGATGCGGGTGATGCGCTCCTGCATGATACTGATTGACGTCATTACGGTTTCGATGATGTCAGGGGCAACAACTGCATCGCGATGCAGCAACTCGCTTGTTTTCAAGCGCAGGCTGCTTTCCACACCTTCATAGAATTCAGCCATTTTTCTCATCAATTCATTGCGCTCGGAAGGCTCTTCTTCGGCAGGCAGGGCCGTAATTGCTGCAGCGATATCGTCATCAACCGGCAGGAGCAGCTCCCGGCTGCGGGAGGCAATCCTGCTGTTGAGATCCACGGCGATGATCACCTCCGCCCCCATGGCTCGTGCGATACCTACCGGCACGGGATCAACCAGTCCGCCATCGACAAGCCAGCGACCCTTTAGCTGAACCGGTGCAAAAAGGCCGGGATAGGACATCGTCGCCCGCAAAGCCTCGATGATGCTTCCTGATTTTATAACAGCCTTTCGACCCCGCTCCAGATCAGTTGCCACCATCACCACCGGGATATCGAGATCAGCAAATGTCCGGGCATCCGTGTGCATTGAAAAGAGTTCCCGCACCCGCCTTGAGCCATTGAGAAGCCCGGAGCGGGGAAAGACAACGTCAAAATAAGAAAATATCTTCTGACCATCCATGCGCAGAAGAAATGCTTTGAGGTTGGAGAGGCTGCGGCTTGCATAGAGTGCGCCCACATATCCCCCGACGCTGCATCCGGCAATAAGATCGATAGGGATGTTTGCCTCCTCAAGTGCTTCAATGACACCGATGTGGGCCCAGCCCCTCGATGCCCCGCAGCCAAGAACGAGTCCGACAGTCTTTCGTGACGACATGTTTATCCCTCTCCCTCGTGATCAGGAAACAAGGTGAATACAGAGTGCCTGTTGTGCAGTAACACCAGAAGATACGATTAATCACTGGAAACAGATAGTACAAACACGGTTTCAGCGTGTTGTTGAAACACCAGCTCAGGGTTTTTCCGATCAGACAAAACGCCTGTGTTTTCCAGGCCGGCGTGAGGATCGGAAAAGAAACAAAAATATACAGAAGAGGCAGCCGCACAGAAATCCCAGGAAAAAAATGAGCAGACGATCAAAAGAGAAGAAGCGCTTATCAGCTTCCTTGCCACTCGTCTGGCCACCCTCAGCCGACAGGTTTTCACTGTCGGACCTTACTCCAGGTGCGCTGTCGGTTTCGACAACAGTTATTTTCGGATCGGGCAGTGGCGGCGCAAGCGCAAACCCTTTAGCCAGGAGTTCTGCTGCACGGGCGTCTCTTATTTTTCTGTCTCTGCTGCCAAGCACCATGGCGATAATACGGACCCCATCTCGTTTTGCAGTGGCGACGATTGAAAAACCACCAGCTTTGAAATAACCGGTTTTGAAACCGTCACAACCTGCAACTGACTTCAGGAGGTGATTGTGGGTACGCATCACAAATGTATTGTCCCTGAATCCACGCTCTGTTGTACCGGTATACTTGAAGGTCTCCGGTTTTTTTGCCAGCTCACGGCTGAGGATGGAAAGATCAACAGCGGTAGTCCTGTCCGGTTTCTGTCCTTCAGCCGGAGGCAGGCCATGCACCGAATGAAACGCTGAGTTTTTCATGCCAAGCTCAGCGGCTCTTTCATTCATCAGGGAAACAAAGCCCTGAACTGATCCTGAGACATGGATGGCCAGGGCCACAGCGGCATCATTTGCCGACTGAATCATCAGGGCATAGAGCAGATCCTCGACAGAGAATGCTTCCTTGGGGTCAAGATACACCTGCGAGCCCCCCATTCGGGCAGCCTCTGGGGTAACCTGCACCATGTCATCCAGCGTCAAAGCTCCCTGTTCAAGCTGCTCGAGTACGACAAGAAGAACCATCAGTTTCAAGACTGAGGCCGGATAGATGACGGCATCACCATTGTCCTCGAAGAGGATTTTTCCGCTGTCGGCCTCAACAACAAGTGCGGAGACATAGGGATCAGCGGAGATGGTCTCAATCGGAGCGCGTCCGGCCCAGGAAACCTGTGTCCAGGCAATTATGGTTATCAGTAGGAATGTAATGGTTTTCATAGCTTTTTTTTGCTGTAATGTTTCTGTTTAAACCGTAGCCGACACGTTGTCATGTTAAAAAAGGCTGTAATTCGCTGTTTCATTACCGGCCCAGGTTCGCGATTCTCATCTGTTGTTGAGAATATCCTCTATGCTCCTGCCTTTCAATTGAGCAGAAAATATCTGTCTGATCAATGGTTCCACATATGAAAAATCCTCTTCGCAAATGAGAAATCCGGGAAGCGGTTGTGCGGTGAGACAGCTCGTCTGGGCCAGCAGGAGCCGTTTTTTGTTTTCCGGATAATCCGTATCTGCCGTCGTCGTCTTCTGTTGCGCCAGGAGATAGAGAAGATGCAGCATGTTTCCCCAGAAATACCGTTGACTCAGGTGTTCAATAATCTGGTTTACGGCCTCCACCGCCGACAGATAATACGGCGGGATAACGGCACTTGAACCCGGTTTACACACGGCCACAGACGCAAAAGACCGGCAGCTGAACGGCCGTACACTGTAAATCGAGCACCTGTTGTTTTCCAGAAAGGGACAGATACCACCGTTTGAGGCAGTTGACGGGTCAAGTTCGATCCCACTCAGGCAGGCCTGTGCGTATTCATTTATTGTAGAAGATGGCCTGGCCCGGGGCAGATCACATTGAAGTTTTGCGACCAGCCATGCTTCCATATTCTGCCCGCTGATATGATCAATGATAATCTCTGCTTCAACAGCGCTTACCAGCACATCCCGGGTGCAGCAGAGAGCACATCCTTTCCTGCAGGAGACGCTGAACTGTTCCGCCCAGGACGCAAAGCTCTGGTAGATTGCTTGTAAAACAGCCTTTTTCATACGAAAACCAACACCGCTTGTGTTTGAGAGAATGCTGCCTGTTTATAGCCAAGGCCGACCATTCTATCGTCATCTCCGCCGATTTTCCAGATCACTGACAATCCGGCAAATCTGCCGACATTTTTTATCAGGCTACACTGGACAAGACTACCCAGGCGACAAAAATATATCGAAACAATTTTCCGCTGAAAACAAAAATCGAAAAAATGAGCGGGTGCGTCTTGAGGATGCCGGCTGCCAGGCAAAGCGGATCACCAATAATCGGAAGCCACGAAAATAAAAGTGTCCACACCCCCCATTTCCTGAATACCTCTTGTGCCTTGGCCGATACTTCGGAACTGATGCGCAGTATCTTGACAATAACGAAATCAGCTCCCCAGAGACCGATCAGATAGGTTGTGCAGGCACCCAGAAAGTTTCCTGCTGTGGCCGTCAGGACTGCAGGCAAAGCAGAATCTGCTTTTATTACCAGCAGGGCAAGCAGCCATTCCGAACCGAGCGGGAGCAGGGTAGAAGCTGCAAAAGAGAGTAAAAACAGCGTTGGCAGGGAATACTCGGTTATAAACTGGTCCACGCTCAATCCGAAGTACAGTATAGTCAGGATGACGCTGGAATAACATAGAAAAAAATAGAGAAAAAATGGCACAGAGAACCGGCGATAACAAAGACATGCCAGATCGCATGCTGGTAGGGAAGTGTTTTCCAGACATAAAAAATCACCCCGAGCGAGTAAAACATCCCCCCTGCCAGCAGGAGCACTATCCCTCCACCTGCAAGGCTTACCAATAGGGGTTTTGTTGCAATCACTATCAGCCAGCCGAGACAGAGATAAATAGTCACTGCCAGCCACCTCAGCCGTTTTGACATGAACACATCGATCAACAGTCCTGACAGGGCAATTCCCCAGACGACACCAAAGATGGACCAGCCCCAGGGGCCTCTCAGGTTTACCAGCGTGTATGGGGTATAGGTTCCTGCAATAAGCAGGTAAATCATCGCATGATCGAGTTTCTGGAACATGTCTTTTGCCCGGCTGACCGGAACAAGATGATAGAGCGTCGATGCAGCGTAGAGCAGGATCAGTGTTGCTCCGTATACCGCAGAACTGACCACATGATACACATCCCCGTAACGGGCGGAATAGACAACCATAAGGACCAGCGCCGATATGGAAAGAAGTGTGGCAATGAAGTGAGTGGTCCAGTTGGCAATTTCCTCTGTCCGGGTATAGCGGCCAAGCGGAATATCAGTAATCATCGCAACAATCCTTCAATCTTAAGTGAGCCGCCTATATTCCCTCTGCCGACAGGAAACTACGGGAATGCGATTCTGTTACCATATGCAGGTGTCGATCACTGTCAATGATCACACCACCGGCACAACGTTACAACAACTGAGAGCAATGGTGGAAAGAGCAAACAGCGACTGCCCGCACCACCATCCGCAGCTCCTTTTCTTGTTTCGCAGCCCGCAGTGTTGTAGTATAAGGCGTAACAAATAAGCATAACATACATTACAACACTATTCTTGCGTTATGGATTTTCTCAATCTTTCGAAAAAACAGTTTGTCGTCTTCGGTTTGGCCAACAAGAAGTCAATCGCCACCGCAATTGCCAGGAATCTGGTCGATCAGGGTGCAGAAGTCATACTTGTTGTCCGTTCCGAAGAGCGGCGTACTACAGCCTGCAGACTTTTTCCCTCATGCCCGGTATTTTTATGTGATGTGGAAGATGAGGAGCAAATTGTACGGGCCAGAGACGACATCGCTGCCCATATTGATAACCGTAATGGCGGCCGGATAGACGGACTGGTTCACTCAATTGCCTTTGCAAATTACTCAGACGGGCTGAAGCCGTTTTATCAGACCAATAAACGGGACTTTCTGCAGGCCGTCGATATATCATGCTTTTCCCTGATAGCAATTGCCAACCATTTTAAGGACCTCTTCGCACCTGACGCCTCTGTGGTAACAATTTCCATCTCAACGACCCGTATGGCTGCGGTTAATTACGGGTACATGGCTCCGATTAAAGCGGCGCTTGACTCATCGCTGTGTTTTCTTGCCAAAAGTTTCTCAGCGTTCTCACAGGTGCGCTTTAATGCGGTTGCTCCGGCATTGCTCAAGACGTCAGCCTCGGCAGGCATCCCCGGGTATGTTGACAGCTACCTGTTTGCAGAACAGGTGATCCTGAGAAAAAAAGCGCTGACCACCGAAGAGGCAGCCAATACTGCAACATTTCTGCTGTCAAATCGTTCGTCAGGAATTGTCTGCCAGACAATCGTTGTCGATGGCGGCATGTCAGTCAATTATTTTGATGAAGCGATTATCAAAAAAACGGTAACCTGACATGTTGCAGGTTGGAAACAAGACCCAGGTGATACCGCAGACAGGCACGATTCACCGGCTGGGCAGCCTCCGGCACGCTAAAAAATCAACGGGTTCTCCGAAGAGATCAGAAAACCGCTGCCGCTGCTGCCGCCGCATCCCCCTTTATTTCCCTTTCTGAAGCCGATGGTTATCGACCGGCAATAGGCCATGAGCTGGCTGTCAACAACAAATGACAGGTTGTTGTGTTCAATCTTCAGATCATCCTCCCCTGCATCATCAATGATCAGACCCAAACCCGGGCCATGAGCTCCGCCCATGACAGCGATCCGGATGGCAGCCTGTCCGTTTCCCTCGGTCAATAAGGCGGCGAGATGCTCTTCTGCATCTGCATGTATTGTCAGCATGTGCTCCTCCCGGAAAATACCTGATTTCCTACCATGCAATAGAGATAATATCTGTAGTATCTGACAACCATTAAAAAACCGCAGGGAAGGAAAAACAGCAACAAAAAAAGGCCCGTAACGGAAAAACCGTTACGGGCCTTTTTTTCAGACAGCTTTACTTAAAGCAGAGCAAGAAGCACACCTGCGGCAACGGCGGAACCGATAACACCGGAGACATTTGCCCCCATTGCATGCATGATGAGATGGTTTTGCGGATTTGCCTCAAGACCGACCTTGTTGACGACACGGGCCGCCATTGGTACCGCGGAGACCCCTGCCGCACCGATCAATGGATTCACCGGGGTTTTTGACAGTTTGTTCATCAATTTCGCCATCAATACTCCACCGGCGGTACCGATACAGAAGGCAATCATGCCAAGAGCCAGGATTCCCAGGGTTTCCATGTTGAGAAATTTGTCAGCAGAGAGCTTACTGCCGACACCGAGACCAAGAAAGATTGTGACCGTATACATCAGCGCTCCCTTGATATTATCGGACAGTCGGTCGACGACACCGCATTCCTTGGCAAGGTTGCCAAGCATGAACATACCGATCAACGGCGCGGCGGTGGGCAGCAGAAAGGCACAGATACCCAAAACAAGCAGCGGCAGGATCATTTTTTCAAGCCTGGAAACATGACGCAACTGCACCATCTTGATCTTGCGTTCTTCCTCGGTGGTGAGCCACTTCATAATCGGGGGCTGGATAATCGGCACCAGCGCCATATACGAATAGGCGGCAATGGCAATAGAGCCCAGTAGTCGAGGAGAGAGCTGGCTCGAAAGAAAGATTGCCGTCGGCCCGTCCGCGCCACCGATAATACCGATCGAGGCTGCATCAGCAATCGAAAAATTGATGCCGGGTACGAAATCCGAAAGCAGCAGCGCCCCGAGCAGGGTGAAAAAAATGCCGATCTGCGCTGCCCCGCCGAGTAATATCGTCTTGGGATTGGCGATCATCGGACCGAAATCAGTCAGCGCCCCGACTCCCATGAAAATGAGCAGCGGAAAGATGCCCGTGACAATACCGACCTCGTAGATATAGTAAAGAATCCCCCCCGGCTCGGCAATTCCAGCAAGCGGAATGTTAGCCAGGATGGCACCGTAGCCGATCGGTATGAGCAGGAGTGGTTCAAACTGTTTGAAGATACCAAGATAGAGCAGTGTAAGCCCGACGAGAATCATCAAAATTCTGCCGATTCCAACCGTCCAGTCCTTGTCGAGCTGACCGTCTATGATGCCGTAAATTCCGGTGGTCTTGAACAGGTTTTTCACCAGGGTACCAATACTGGGCAGAGCCTCGGCCGCCTTCGCCACCGGTCGGTCGGCAATAACCTGAGCCGGCTGGATGGTTCCAAGAGAGCTCCCCTCGGAAACCTTCCGGTACGGTTTCATGTCTACAGCGGTAACCGTACCGGAGACACCGGCCTTGAGTATGATTGTTGTACCGTCAACGGTTTTCATTATTGCCAGCGTATCGCCGCTGAACACTTTGTCGCCTACTTTTACATCAAGGCGGACAATCTTCGCATCAGCCGGAGCGCTGATGACGACACTATCCTGGGCAGCATGCGCAAGGGTAAGAAAACCGAGGGTCAGGCTGAGTAAGATGAGGAAGAGAAACTTTATTTTCATAGTAATTCCATCACTCGATCGATGAATGAAGATGCGCCGGAATACCGGCGCATCCATAGCACAAACAGACAGACAGCAGAGTCTAGCCGATTGTAAAGAGCGGTTCAGAAGCCTGAACAGTGTCTCCGGGTGATACATGAACCGCGGTTATTGTACCGTCGCAGGGAGACTTGACCTCGGATTCCATTTTCATTGCTTCCATGATCACCAGAGGCTGGTCCGTCTTGACGGAATCACCCTGTTTCACCAGAAGCTTGACAATATTCCCCGGTGTCGGCGCGTCTACTTCGGTACCCTCGGCTACCGGCGCAGCGGGAGCCACCGCCTGTGCGGGCACCGCCTGAACAGCTCCGTTTCCTTCAGCTACGCTGACATCGTAAATACGGTTGTTAACGGTGATAGAGTAGGATCGCGGTCCAGAGACAGGAGCCGCTGCCGGCGCCGGCTTTCCTTTAGCCGGGGTTTTTGCTGCCTTGGGCTCTTCGTCGGATTTTTTGCGCACGTTGACGACGGCATTTCCGAGCAGATAATCAAGCCCCTTCTGCTCGCAGCTGGCAATGATGAAGATGTTCTCATCATTAACCTCAATACTGTTTTCTTCCAAAATTTTTGTTGCTTTGGGAATGCCGGGTTCGAGAATATCGAGCGGGTCATCCGTAAAGACCGGTTTTCCCAATTGCTCGGAGGCTATTTTGATAATCTCCGGATCCGGTGGCGACGGGGTCCGCCCAAAGTAACCGAGAACCATGTTGCCGTAACTCGGGTTGATCTTCTTCCACTTGCCCTGGGTAACATTAAGATAGGCCTGCTGGAAATAAAATTGTGAAACCGGGGTTACCGAAGACCCGAAACCACCGAGGCGGATAACCTCTGCCATCTCTTTGATGACATCCGGGTAGAGATGCAGTGTTCCGGTATCACGCATCATCATGGTGTTTGCCGTCAGTGCACCACCGGGCATCGGAGAAAGGGTGATGGTCGGGGAGACCATTTTGGCTTCCGGTGGAATAAAATAATCACTCATGGCCTGTTCAAATGCCTCTTCAGCTGCAAGGACCTTTTCATAGTCAAGATCAAGCGTGAAGTCAGTTCCTTTCAGAACATGCATCATGGACAGGATGTCCGGCTGGCAGGTACCACCGCAAACCGGACTCTTTGCCAGGTCGATACCGTCGGCGCCACCCTCTATTGCTGCAAGATTCTGTGCAATACCTATTCCTGCAGTGTCATGGGTGTGATACCAGAGAATGGTGTCTCCAGGTACCATTTTCCGGGCGCCCTTGAAGGTATCATAAATCTTTCTGGGATTTGCCGTTCCTGATGCGTCTTTAAAACAGATGGAGTGAAATGGCAGGCCGGAATCGATAATCTGTTTCAGCCGCTCAAGGTAGAACTCGGCAGTATGAGCGCCGGTGCATCCCGGGGGCAGGTCCATTATCGTTACGACCACCTGGTGATGAAGGCCATGGTGGGCGATGCGCTCACCTGAATATTCCAGGTTTCTCACATCATTGAGGGCATCAAAGTTCCGAATGGTGGTCATACCATGTTTCTTAAACATCTTGGCATGCAGATCGATAATATCTCTGGGCTGCTGGCTGAGCGCCACCACGTTGATGCCACGGGCAAGCGTCTGCAGGTTTGCATCCGGCCCGACTTCGGCACGGAAACGATCCATCATGTCAAAAGCCGATTCTCCGCAATAGAAAAACAGACTCTGAAAACGTGCGCCGCCGCCCGCCTCCAGATGCGTGATGCCGGCGTCAACACTCGCCTGCACGGCAGGCATGAAATCATCGGTTAATACCCGTGCGCCAAAAACCGACTGAAACCCGTCTCGAAAAGACGTATCCATGAATTTGATTACTTTTTTACCCACAGTACTTCTCCTTGCTTTTTGTTGTGTCAGCTCGTGATCAGATGACGTGTAGTTTCCTGTTCCACAATCGTATACCGTATATCAAGCAGCAGCCTTCTGTGCTTCGAATGCGGCTATTGCTGCAGTAATGACAACGATATCCTCATCACCATCGCCTGCCGCCGCTGCCAGTTTTTCCCGTTCTCTCTGTTGTTTCAGTCGCTCCCGCTCAGCATCGATTGCCTGCAGCTCTCTGGCCGTGACATTTCTGGTCAGGTGAGCAACAAGCTGGATGAGCAAAATCATGAGTGTCAAAAACAGCAGAACGGTTGTCATGCCGACAACCATCAACTTCAAGCCTTCAATGATCATTTGAATACCTACCTTGTTTATTACCTACTGAAACGTTGCTTTTACTCTTCGTAAACAGCATATTCAGTATCTTTGCCGAGAAGCAGATCGATCTCACTCTGAATACTGATACGCTCCTCGTTTTTCAGCCAGTTTTCCCAGTCCTGCAGTGAACGCCAGGTTGAAATGACCATACATTCATCAGGCTGATCAATGCGCCGCAGGGTTTCACCATATATATAACCGGGCTGGTTCAGGGTCAGGCTGCGTAATTTCTTGAGAAGAACCGTCAGTTCAATAATATTTTTCTCAACACCTTTTCTTTTTATGAAAATTTTAACAGACATGGTATACCCCCTTATCTTCCTTGTTTGCCTTGCGTTGCAGACCATCATTCCTGCGCATCGCAATGGGACGGGTCGAGATTCACACGATACCTCGAACAAACAACAGAAAATTACTCCGTGTCGATTTCGCGACTGTCCTAACTTATAGGGCAGACTTTTTTTTGTAAAGATAAATTGAAATCAGTTTGGCCTATCTGAAGTATAAAAAATTATTAATATTTTTTGGTTATAACAGCAGATCTGCCTTAAAGAGTTGAAATATACAGAAAAAACATATCTGGTCAAGTAGTATAACCAGTGTTGGCCAGGCAGTTATCATCACGGCTGTCACATTGTATCATCATTACTGATAAGATAATTGCTCGACAATACCCCTGTCAAGTGATAGCACAAGCTACAAATACTGATCCCGTGAAGATTTTATACAAAACAGAGGTGGAGCCTATACTGATCCTCTTTTGGGATATTTCGGCAACAGGAACGTGCCGAACGCCTGGTCAGTCCAGTGTGCCCCTGTTTGCTGATTACAGGTTCCCACAACCAGGTGCTGCCAGCACAAAATCACTGCCATCATTGATACCGTGTCATGAATTTTCTGGAAAATGAAACTCTTATACAATTTATAAAGTATGGACTGGCAGGTGGTGTGGCGACACTGACCCATATCTGCATATTCCATGTTGTCGGCTGGAAGCTCTTTCCCTGCCTGCAGGCAAAAGATCACGCCGTCCGCTTGTTCAAGTTGAAGATTCAGCAGGTCGACAACCATCGTCGTGCCATACATTCAATGATCACCAATGGTATTGCCTTCCTGGTTGCCAACATGGTTGCCTATATTCTCAATATCATCTGGGTATTTGAACGGGGAAGGCACCATATCGTCGTGGAAATTTTCTTTTTTTATCTGGTATCAGGCATCAGTACAGTTTTCGGGACAATGCTGATGGGGGCTCTTATCAGGCGTTTCGGCATACTCACCACCCACGCCTTTGCCGCAAACATCGTTACAGCGGTAATGATCAATTATGCCATGCGGAAATTTTTCATTTTCCAGGGATAAGGAGAATCTCGCCTCCGCGCGCTTTATTGTGGTACATTGCAGGTGCGGGTGTTTTTCCTGGTTGCAAAGAAAAAAATAACAGTGCCGCGTTGCATGTAAAAAGAGGAGTACAATGACCAAAACAATTCCGTTACGGGAACGCATTATTGTTGCTCTTGATGTGGACCATCCGGATAAAGCACAAGAAATCGTTAAAAAATGTGAATCCCATGCCGGGTTTTACAAGGTTGGGCTGCAGCTTTTCATGGCCGACTGGTTTAACACGGTGGACTGGATTCTTGATCGCGGTCACCAGGTAATGCTGGACCTGAAATTTTTCGATATACCTGAAACGGTGAAACTGGCGGTTGAACAGGTAAACAGCCGCGGCGTCAGCCTGGCAACCATCCACGGCAATGACCCGATTATCAGGGCTGCCGTATCGGTACGGGGTGATCTGAAACTGCTGGCGGTAACGGTTCTCACCAGTTTCGGCGAAGCGGATATGCGGGCGATGGGGATGACCGGATCCATTGCCGACCTTGTCTACCACCGGGCGCACGCCGCACTTGCTCTTGGCTGCGACGGCGTTGTTTCCTCAGGCCTTGAGGCAGCACGGCTGAGAACGGAACTCGGCAACAAACTGTTGATAGTTACTCCTGGAATCAGGCCCGGGGCCAATGTTTCAGAACCAGATGACCAGCAACGTGTGATGACTGCAGGCAGGGCCGTCAGGGCCGGTGCCGATCACCTGGTCGTCGGTCGGCCCATCACCAGGGCTGCAGATCCTGTCGCGGTTATCGAGCAGATGCAGGCAGAGATTGACGCTGTCCTGAAATCCTGACCTAGAAAAGGCTGACCTGGAAAAGGCTTGAAGGACATGATCACAATTGCGACAATGATGATTTATTGAACCCGTGTCAGTGCAACGGAAATCCTTTTTCCTGCAGGCAGACTGTTTCTGCTGAAATATTTTCCCTGCCCATTGACAGCAACAAAGGCGGCGTTACATTTTTATCGTGAAGGAAAAATTTATTATGAATAATCAGGCAGTTGTTTAAAACCTGCCTGGAAACAAGAAAGATTCAAGGAGGAAATGATGAGATTAACTGCATTTTTCATGATTGCCCTGATGATGGTTGTCATGTCGTCCTGTGCACAACAGGACGGCATGAACAAGGGCCAGAAGGGAGCAATCGGCGGTGCTGCCGGCGGGGCACTGCTTGGCCAGGCTATCGGCCGCAATACAGAAGCGACAATCATCGGTGCCGCTGTCGGGACGGTACTTGGCTATATTGTCGGCAACGAAATGGACAAATTTGACCGGCAGCAGCTGAATAATGCTTACGAGCGCGGCCCTTCCGGACAGCCGGTCACCTGGGTGAATCCCGACTCGGGCAACAACTACCAGGTAGTTCCGCAGCCTGCCTATACAAACCCGACAACAAGCCAGGTCTGCCGCGAAGCCGAGATCATGGCAACAATCGACGGGCAGCCCCAGGTAACTAAAACGGTTGCCTGCAGAAATGACCGGGGTGAGTGGGTCCTCAAAAATTAACAGCCACAACGGGAGATCCAACACGCGGATCTCCCGTTATTCTCCCCTCAATCAAGAGTAAGTGGTGAGCTTCTCACCGGAATTTCGGTATTGAAACCGATCTGCTTCAGAGAATAGTCAAACGCCTCAAGGGTCTGCTTTTCCCCATGGATCAGAAAGACGCGCCTGGGCTTTTCTCTGAATGCTGAAAGCCATCGAGTCAGGTCATCCTGGTCTGCATGGGCCGAGAATGACTCAATTCTGGCGATTTCGGCATTTACCACAAGGGTCATCCCCATCATTTTTATTTCCTCAACCCCATCGAGCAGAAGGCGCCCGAGCGTTCCCGGTGCCTGGTAACCGACGAAGAGTACAGTGTTTTTCGGGTCCCAGACGCCATGTTTCAGGTGGTGCCTGATCCGTCCCGCGGTACACATGCCGCTCCCGGCAATCACGATGGCCGGTTCCGTCATCCTGTTGGCCTTGCGTGATTCCTCGACAGAAGGGGTACAGATGAGGCCGGGAAAATCAAACGGCTTGTCTGTTCGTGCCCTGGCATCTTCATCATAAAGATCGGGGTGTTTTTTGAAAACTTCGGTAATCTTAATGGCCAGGGGACTGTCGAGATACACATCCATCGGTGGAAAATCGGCCCGTTCATTTTTTAACTCACTGAGACAATAAAGAAGCTCCTGGGTTCTCTCGAGCGCAAAACAGGGAATCAGCAGCTTGCCTCCCTTGCGGTAGGTGTTGAGCACCTCCTTGTAGAGCAGCTCTTTGCGCGGAGCCACCTTCCGATGGTTGCGATCGCCATAGGTGGATTCCACGAAGACATAGTCGGCATTCCATATATAGGTCGGATCTTCGATTATCGGAACATCCCACTGACCGAGGTCACCGGAGAAAACCGTCTTGATTTCACGTTCCTGCTCCCGGACAAAAAGTTCAACAATCGAAGAGCCGATAACATGACCTGCATCACGAAGCCTGAACGTAATCTCATCGTTTACCTTCATTGCGGTATTGTAGCTCAACTGCTCAATCAGCCTGGTTACCTGCTCGGCATCTTCCCTGTCGTATAACGGATCACGGGGTGGCTTACCGCCCCGCTGCCTTCTTCTGTTTTCATGCTCGGTATCCTTTTCCTGGATATAAGCGGCATCACCGAGCATGATGGGAAGCAGGTCAGCCGTTGCCGGGCTGGCATAAATCGGGCCGCTGAATCCGTGTTTCGTCAGCTTCGGCAGCAGTCCGCAATGATCAATATGCCCGTGGGTCGAGATGACGAAATCAATTGTCCTGGGATCAAACGGAAACGGCTGGTAATTGAGACGGGTTGTACTCTTGTTTCCCTGGAACATCCCGCAATCAACAAGAAATCTGCTCGAACTGGTTTCAACGAGATGGCATGATCCGGTAACACCACCGGCAGCACCATGACAGGTTACGTGCATGTGTTTACTCCTTATGGCTTCTGTACGTTAAAAATGAGGACGAAACAACGCTATCACCTATAATAGTTCAACGGACAATGAGCAACGAGATTCTTACGTAAAGCGGACTTCTGAAAACTGCTGGAGGAAAAGTTCAGGTGGATTTTCTCAGCTGCCTGAGAAGGGTATTTGCCCAGAGGAGCAGCAGGATCAACAGGCCGGTATAGGACAACACATCGCGATTGCCCCCATGCTGGTGTACCATGGCTGCGACAATGGTGTCTGGGCCTGCAAACCGCCCGTGCAGCGAAATTGTGCCGTCGCTGATCGGCTGAGCCGAGATGAGCTTGATTCTTTCTCCGGTGAATATGCTGATTGTCTCCGTTTTGCTGTCATAATGGCAACGATCAAAACCGATTGTTTTTCCGGCACGCTGCTCCGTATCCCGTATTGTCCGGACATAGTGATTGTCCGCCTCAAATGTGGCGCTAAAAAAGGCAAAAGGCAGCAACAGGTAGCAGAGCAGCAGGGCAAAGGACAGCAGGTAGCAGAAAAAAGAGTGCTGTAAATAAATGGCTCTATACCGCTCCTGCCAACCGTAATAGAAAATGATAGCCAGGCCGCCGGCACTCAGCACAATCGTTACAACACTCTCGGGCCAGAACAGCTGATACTGACTCAGCTGCCAGCTCACCGGGGCCAGGAGATGAACACCGTTTGCCCATTTGGTCTGGGCCGCATCAAGCAGCAGGTGCGCCAGGCTGTTACCTGCGAGAAGCAGAAACAGGTTCCGCGGGTTTCGATTTACCAGGGCAAATACTGCACAGAGGATCAGACAGAAAAACAGTGATGCCTGGATCATGCAGTAGATGCGCAATGAAAGCAGGTCGATCCCGGGAACCACGGATATCAGGCGCTGGGTGATCCAGGGAATATCCGGGATCAGGCAGCCGACGCCAATCCATTTGACATCTGCGGTGCGGTCAACAGCCTTGCTTGCAACAGTCTGTATCCCGAAATGTGCCAGTGTATTCGGCATGGCCCTCAGAAAGAACGAAACAGTTCCAACCCGGCTGCTTTTTCAAGCTGAAGTTCCTCTTTAAAATAGCTGAGTCCTTCGTGGTTTGTCAGGTCGAGATGAATCGGTGTTGCCGATATGCAGCTGCTCTCGATGGCATGAACATCGGTGTCCACACCGGCATCAAGCAGCGGTGAGCCGCCGCCTATCCAGTAATGTGTACGACCGGCCGGATCCGTAATTTCCTGGACTGCCTGCTTCCAGATGCGCCGTCCCTGACGGGTAACCCGCAAGCCCCTGATGTTCGAACCCTCGGGGATATTGATGTTCATCAGGGTACTTGCCGGCAGACCATGCTTCAGCGTCTTTTCCGCCAGAAACCTGATAATGTTCTGTGCCGGCCCATAGGAGAACGGGTGTTTACCGGCAAGAGAGACGGCCAGTGAAGGCACTGCGTACATGGTTCCTTCTATTGCCGCGGAAACAGTGCCGGAATATGATATGTCATCACCCAGGTTCGGGCCGGCATTGATGCCTGATACCAGCAGATCAGGTTTTCGCGTAAACACTTTACTCAAAGCAATCGCCACACAATCGGTTGGTGTGCCGTTCAGGGAATAGCTGTGTTTTTCACGCTGCTGAAGAAAAAGCGGCCGGTTCATGGTCAGTGCGTGGGAGATGGCCGAATTATCCCTGTCGGGGGCCACGGTTATTACCGTGGCCAGCGGTTCCAGCGCCTCTCTCAGGGCTGAAAGCCCCGGACTGTCGATGCCGTCGTCATTTGTTATCAGGATGGTTTTCATTGGCTCCTCGTGATGTGTAACGATTGAGTATTTCCTGTTCAGCGCTCTGCCAGAATGCCTGTACCACCGGCCCACGCTTCAGCGACCGGGTAGTGCAGGCGCCGACAGAAAACGGTTCAAGACCCGGCCGCACGTCCAGAACCCTGACACGGCTGCGAAGCGGGCTGTTTTCAAGCACCAGCCGGGGAACGACACCGATACCACAGCCCATCGCCACCATGGCGATCATTGCCTCATTGCCGGCAACTGATGAATAAACAGCAGGGGTTATCTTTTTCTCTGCAAACCACTGTTCACAGCGTTTTTTGCTGAGTCCCCGTTTCGGCATGATAACCGGAACCCTACTCAGATCAGTCATGGGCAGCGGCATGCCGAGTTCTTCAGGGTTTCTGGGAGCAATAAAAATAAGCGGGGTTTCCAGCATTTTTAAAAAAACGATATGTCGTGGCAGCCTGTCCGGCAACGCGGCAATGGTAATATCAGCCTCACCACTCTCCAGGCTGGGCAATGCCATGGCGGCATCGCCCGTCTGAAGATTGAGCTGTATATCCGGATACGCATGGCGAAACCGTATGATAATCCCGGGAAGAATTGACAGGATCGCGGTGACGGAACAATAAAGCGAAAGCTCACCGTAGAGGCTATGCTCGGCTGCCATCTGCACCTGAAGCGTTCGATAGCGCCTGACGACATCAACAGCATATTCCTTGAAAAGATCCCCTGCCCGGGACAGGGTGACCGAGCGCTTGTCACGAATGAACAACTGCTCGCCAACCTCCTGTTCAAGACGCTGGATCGTCCGGGTCAGGCCTGATCGCGTAATGTTGCAGGCCCTGCTCGTCTGGCCGTAATGCAGGGTACCTGTCAGGTGCAGGAAAAGATTGAGTTCTCTGATGTCCATTGTCGTCGGTATGATAACGGTCGTGGATACTTTTCAACAACCAGATCGTTTCAAAATATGCAACACAGTATCACATATAAATCACTTGACGCAATACTGAATACGTCATATATGAGATCAGTACATCAATGTGGCTCATCGATAAAAAAGATCATAAGAAAAAGGAGATATGTGATGGCAACAAATTATTTCAATTCTCTGCCGCTGCGTCTGCAGATTGCAGAACTGGCACAATGCCGTTTCATGGAGGCTGAAGAGTTTGATGGGGTTGAAGCCCTCAGGGGAAAGAAAATCGTCATTGTCGGCTGTGGCGCACAGGGGCTGAACCAGGGATTGAACCTGCGGGATTCAGGCCTGGATGTCTCATATGCCCTTCGTGATGAGGCGATCAGTAATAAACGGCAATCCTGGAAAAATGCCAGCGAAAACGGTTTTAGGGTCGGCACCTGCGAAGAACTGATTCCGACAGCCGACCTGGTTATCAACCTGACCCCCGACAAACAACACACCGATGCGGTCTCCTCATTCATGCCGCTGATGAAGAACGGGGCCTGCCTGTCTTACTCCCATGGCTTCAACATTGTCGAAGAGGGCATGCAGATTCGAAAAGACATCACCGTCATCATGGTTGCACCCAAAGGGCCCGGAACCGAATTGCGCGAAGAGTATGTGAGAGGCTTCGGCATCCCCACGCTGATTGCCGTTCATCGGGAAAATGACCCCAATGAAGAGGGCCTTGAGATCGCCAAGGCCTATGCCTGCGGAACAGGGGGGGATCGCGCCGGTGTGCTGCAGTCATCGTTTATTGCCGAAGTAAAATCGGATTTGATGGGCGAACAGACCATCCTCTGCGGACTGCTGCAGACAGGAAGCCTGCTCTGCTACGACAAGATGCTCGAGAATGGCATTGATTCAGGCTATGCCTCAAAACTCGTCCAGTATGGCTGGGAGGTTACCACCGAAGCATTAAAACACGGCGGCATCACCAACATGATGGACCGGCTTTCAAACCCGGCAAAAATAAAAGCATTTATCCTTGCAGAAGAGCTGAAGAATATCATGACCCCGCTCTTTGAAAAACACATGGATGATATCATGTCCGGGACATTTTCTGCAACAATGATGCAGGATTGGGCCAACGACGATGCCAACCTTCTCAAATGGCGCAGGGAAACCGGTGAAACAGCGTTTGAAAAAGCCGAGTCGATGAGCCGGGAGATCCCTGAGCAGGAATATTTCGATAACGGTATCCTGATGGTGGCCTTTGCCAAGGCAGGCGTGGAACTGGCGTTTGATACGATGGTCTCAGCAGGAATCAAGGAAGAGTCGGCATACTACGAGTCACTTCACGAAGTACCGTTGATCGCCAACCTGATTGCCCGCAAGAAACTTTACGAGATGAATGTCGTGATCTCGGACACCGCCGAGTACGGCTGCTATCTTTTTTCCCATGAAGCGCTCCCGCTGCTTGCTGATTTCATGAAGTCCGTCGATGTGGACGTGATCGGCAAGGGTCTCGAGCTGAAAGACTGCGGAGTGGACAACCTTGATCTCATCGATGTAAACGAAGCTATCCGCTATACGGAGGTGGAGGTGATCGGCGAAGAACTGAGGTCTTACATGAGTGCGATGAAACCGATTATGTAGACAGCAGGCAACAAGAGAGCAGCCCGCTCAGATATTGATAGCGGGCTGCTGCCTGGTAAAGAAATACTCTGCAGCATAAACCTTTTCAAACCAGCCCTGTAAACCCCATGTATATCTGTGTAGATTTTGACGGAACAATTGTCGATCATCGCTACCCGGAAATCGGCAGGCCGGTACCGGATGCAATCAAATGGTTGAAACGGATACATAACGCCGGAGGCAGGCTCATCCTCTATACCATGAGGTCTGACGGGGTATTGACGGGAAAGCTTTTGAGCGATGCGGTAAACTACCTGCAGTCTGAAGGAATCGAACTCTTCGGCATCAACAAGAACCCGACCCAGGACTCCTGGACCTCAAGCCCGAAGGCCTACGGGGAAATCTATATAGACGATGCCGCCTTCGGTTGTCCGCTGATCAGGCCCAAAGGATTTGCCCGTCCCTGCGTTGACTGGAAAACGGTCGGCCCCGAAGTTGAGCACCTCTGTTTGAACAGGCGCTGAGCACCCGCTGTTTCGCTTACACCTTACTGATCGAACAGTGCCTTGTAGCGTCCATACCCCTCCGACTCCAGCTGCTCTGCCGGTATGAACCGCAGCGCCGCACTGTTGATACAATAGCGCAGGTTTGTCGGTGCCGGCCCGTCATCAAACAGGTGTCCGAGGTGAGAGTCGGCATTGCTGCTGCGGACCTCGGTGCGGACCATGAATAACGAGGCATCACGATGTTCGGTTATGTTCTTGGATTCCAGGGGCTTGGTAAAGCTTGGCCAACCGGTTCCTGAATCAAATTTATCCGTGGAACTGAAAAGCGGTTCTCCGGAGACGATATCCACGTAAATTCCCGCTTTTTTGTTATCCCAGTATTCATTTTTAAAGGGCGGTTCCGTGCCCTCTTTCTGGGTCACGTTATACTGCATGCTGGTGAGTTTTGTTTTCAGCTCCTCGTCATCCGGCTTCACGAAACTTTCGCCTTTTATCTCCTGTCCGGCCCAGACGCTGGTGATGAACGCTTCCCTGCCCGAACCTTTTTTATAACGCTCGTAGTGCTGTACATTTTTCAGGTAATAATCCTGGTGATACTCTTCCGCTTCATAGAAGGGTTGTGCCGGGACAACCGCAGTTACAATGGGGCGCTCAAATATGCCTGAATTCTCGAGGGCTTTCTTTG
The DNA here is from genome assembly GCA_963675545.2 of Desulfocapsaceae bacterium. Classification (GTDB taxonomy): domain Bacteria; phylum Desulfobacterota; class Desulfobulbia; order Desulfobulbales; family Desulfocapsaceae; genus MADRE3. The sequence goes on along the minus strand of CAXXRX010000002.1, from coordinate 1,666,158 downwards.
ACTGTTCGGCAGCGGCCCGCTGCTCTTCCGAGGAATAAAAAATTGCCGTCTTGTAGTGTCGGCCACGGTCGGCAAACTGGCCGCCGTCATCTGTCGGATCAATCTGTCTCCAGAAGATATCAAGCAGTTCCTTGTAGGAAACCTGCCGGGGGTCATAACGAACCCTGACCGATTCAATGTGATTCGTTCTGCCGCTGCTTACCTGGTCATAGCTTGCCTTCTCCCGGGTGCCGCCGGTATATCCGGCAACCACATCGATAACCCCGGGCTGCTGCTCAAACGGCGGTTCCATGCACCAGAAGCAGCCGCCGCCGAAAATGGCTGTCTGTTCGACTTGGGCCGCCTGCGTCTCAGCGGAAAAAGAAAAAACCAGGACCAGGGCGAGTAAGCTTGTCAATAAGAGATAGTTCATTATCAGCTCCTTTTGGGAATTATTCTTACCTGCTACAATATTCATGCTCGTCTGCGCTGACAAGTTATCACCGTCCCAAAAGAACATTTAACCTCGGTGAGCGGTTGCCTCGGACACAAATACGTTGTATAAAAGAGCGAACAAACTCACCTGATAATTCTTCCACGGGACCGGCATGAAAAAATCCAATACCAAGCGAACTAAATTTATTTTCATAACCGGCGGTGTCCTCTCATCGCTTGGTAAAGGACTTGCCGCCGCCTCTATTGGTGCGCTTCTGGAAAGCAGGGGCCTGACAGTAACATTTCAAAAGCTTGACCCTTATATCAATGTCGATCCCGGTACCATGAACCCGTTTCAGCACGGAGAAGTCTATGTGACCGATGACGGTGCCGAAACCGATCTCGACATGGGCCACTATGAACGCTACACCGATGCGGTAATGGCGCAGATCAACAACTACACCTCCGGCAGAATCTACTATTCTGTCATCACCAAGGAACGGCGCGGCGAATACCTTGGCGGCACAGTCCAGGTGATTCCCCATATCACCGATGAAATAAAAGCGGCTGTTCTGCAGCTTGACGGCAGCGTCGATATTGCAATTATAGAAATCGGCGGGACGATCGGAGATATTGAAGGTTTGCCTTTTGTTGAAGCCATACGCCAACTTCGGGGTGACCTGGGAAGAGAGTACACCCTGTTCATTCATTTGACCCTTGTCCCCTATATCAAGACAGCAGGAGAAGTTAAAACAAAACCGACGCAGCACTCCGTCAAGGAATTGCGTGCCGACGGAATTCAACCCGATATTCTCGTCTGCAGAACCGAAGTGCCGTTGACCTCTGATCTCAAAGCAAAGATTGCTCTGTTCTGCAATGTCCCCAAAGACGCGGTTATCACCGCGGTAGATGTTGACAATATCTACGAAGTTCCACTCCACCTGCACGAAGAAGGGCTTGACTCCAAGATCCTTGAGTTGCTCAATGTCTGGACCGGCCAGCCCAACATAGAACCGTGGCAGAAACTGGTGGAGAACCTGAAAAACCCGAAACATTCGGTAACAATTGCCATTACCGGGAAATATGTTGATCTCACTGAATCTTACAAGAGTCTCCATGAAGCACTTGTTCATGGTGGAATAGCTAATCATACCAAGGTCAATCTCCGCTATCTCAGTGCCGAAGACCTTGAAACAAAAGATCCCGGCGAATTGCTCCAGGGGTGTGACGGTATTCTGGTTCCCGGCGGCTTCGGCAAGAGAGGCGCCGAAGGAAAAATCAAGGCCATCACTCACGCGCGGGAAAATAAAATTCCGTTTTTTGGAATCTGCCTCGGTATGCAGCTGGCAGTTGTCGAATACAGCCGCCTGGTTGCAGGCATCCCCGAGGCAAACTCCTCGGAGTTCGACCCACAGACCACAGCCCCGGTAATCTATCTCTGCAAGGAATGGTTCGACTACCGTAACAATAAAACCCAGGTGCGGGATGAAACGTCTGAGATGGGCGGAACCCTGAGACTGGGTGCCTATCCGTGTGTTCTGGTGGAAGACAGTTTCGCCATGAAAGCATACAGGAGCAGCGAGATATCAGAACGCCACAGGCACCGTTTCGAGTTCAACAACGACTATCGTCAGCAACTGGAGGATGCCGGCATGAAGGTATCCGGCACATCACCTGACAATAACCTTGTAGAAATAATCGAGATTGCTGATCATCCATGGTTTCTGGGATGCCAGTTTCACCCTGAATTCAAGTCCAAGCCAATGAAGCCGCATCCGCTGTTCAGAGAGTTCATCAAAGCAGCTCTTGAGTCCCGGAAATAGAAGAAGCCAATGCATGTAACTCCCGTCTCAATCAAACACCCCGGCGGAACAGTAATCGAGGTAGGCTCCGGTCGACCGCTTTTACTCATCGCCGGCCCCTGCGTTCTCGAGTCGGCAGATCTGGCACGACATGTTGCTGCCACCATGCAGGAAATCTGCAACAGACTCGGCCTTTCATACGTGTTCAAAGCCTCTTTTGACAAGGCAAACAGAACATCAATCGGGTCGTATCGGGGCCCGGGCATCGACCAGGGGCTTGAAATACTCTCCAGGATCCGCTCCGAGCTGCAGGTTCCCGTCGTCTCAGATATCCACGAACCCCAACAGGCAGGAGCCGTGGCCGAAGTGCTGGACATCATCCAGATACCCGCCTTTCTCTGCCGACAGACCGACCTGCTGACAGCCGTCTCACGAACAGGCAAGCCGATTAACCTCAAAAAAGGCCAGTTCGTCTCACCATGGGATATGAAAAATGCCGTTGCCAAAATCCGTGAAAGCGGCAGCAGTGAGGTTATGCTCGTAGAGCGGGGTGCCAGTTTCGGTTATAACAATCTTGTGGTCGATATGCGCTCCCTGCCGGTGATGAGAGGTTTCAACTGCCCGGTAATCTATGACGCCACCCATTCCGTTCAACTGCCGGGCGGCGCCGGCGGGTCATCGGGGGGGCAGCGTGAATATATCGCGCCATTGACCCGCGCCGCAACTGCGGCAGGAATCGATGGCCTGTTTATGGAGGTTCACCCCGACCCTGAGCGGGCCCTGTGTGACGGCCCGAACTCCATCCCGCTGGACTCAATCGAGCCTGTCCTTGAACAGATCGTCCGCATTCATGCCTGCGTTTCTTAATCTCCGGCATTTTTTATTCCAATGAACAACCATTGCCCAGCAAACGATCAAGAATCCCACCTGTCGGACTGTGAGATTCTTGAAAAATATCGTCAGCGCTCACAACAGCGCAGCCGGCAGGATGACAGCACTGAATACCGTCTTCTCATGGCCAAGGCAGAACCTGTGCAGCTGCTGCTCCTCGATGTTGACGGTGTGCTGACCGATGGCTCCCTGATCTACACGCAAGACGGCCTTGAGGCAAAAGCCTTCAACACCCAGGATGGGCTGGGCGTACGGCTGCTGCAGAAAATCGGTGTCGAAGTCGGCCTGATAACGGCACGCCGATCTGAAATTGTCAGCAGGCGGGCCGAAGAGCTCGGAATGAAATACATCATGCAGGGGGTGTCCAGAAAACTCGATGCCTTCAAAGAGATACTGGCGCGATCAGCTCTCAAGCCATACCAGGTCTGCTATATGGGGGATGACTGGATTGATCTGGCTCTGATCGTAAGAGTCGGGCTGTCTGCCTGTCCGCCCAATAGCGTCCGGGAGCTCAAGGAGATCTGCCATTTTGTCTCCAGCAGGACGGGCGGGGCTGGCGGTGTTCGTGATGTCTGCGATCTCATTATCGAGGCCAAAGGAATGCATGACACCCTTTTCCAACAATACCTGAAATAATGCTGCACACCCGCAACCTACTCTGGATCATTCCGCTGCTGCTGCTTGTCAGCTTTCCGGTTTGGCGCAAACCACTGGCCTCCTTCCTGGAGCCACGCGGAGGATTCGATCCGGGGTTCGGCAAACAGGACCAGAATGTTCATGATTTTGTTCTGGAAGAGGTGGTGATCATCCAGGACCAGCTGGGAAAGAAGACAGCAGAAGTTCATGCAGACAGTGCGTACACGACTGATATTCCCAATGAATTCGAGCTTACGGCCGTTGCTGCCGAGCTTTTCGGCACAGACGATGAACCGGTTGAAATAATAGCGGACAAAGGTCTGTACAATACGGAAAGCAGAAAACTTACCCTGCAGCAGAACGTCCGGGTTTCACGAACCATTGAAAACCAGCATCTTTTCACGGAACTCCTCTATTATTATGACGACAAGCGGACAATTCATTCGCCGGTAAGCACCCGTCTGGTCGGCAACAACCTGGAAATTACCGGCAGCAGCCTCGATTATGATATCACGACCAATCAATACCTGATCGGAGGACGGGTTCACTGTGTCATCTCAAACAGAGTTCAAGAGTAACAGCCATGTCACCTGCCTTAACCAGCCGGCAACCGGCAACGAATCAGGCTCCTGATTCACCGGGAAAACCGAGGGACTCTCTTGTCCACGACCTCGGCAACCCACTGCTTGGAATCAAGGTATTGCTGCAGGATTTTCGCACCCGCTGCAGACTCTCCCGTGAAGATGCCGAACTGCTTGATATAGCCATCAACGAATGCAGCCGCCTGCAAGCCATGATCAACGCTATGGAAACATCCTCCAGCAGTGGGGATGCAGCACCGTCTGCAGATCAAAAATAAGTACTCAGCTGAAAAGACTGCGCCCTCACGCAGGGGTCGCTGTCAGCCGCTCACAAGACTCAACCCTGCAGGTGGTTCCAGAGACCCGCCAGCGGACATTGACATCCCAGAATGACATGCCGAAACCACTGCGCTGCCCTTTCTGGCTGGCAGGACGCGGGTCTGCCGCCAGAACCTCGCGGATCAGAGCCGTCAGCGGTCTACCGTTTTCCTGTTCATACACGCGGCAGAACAGCTCAGCCTTTTTGCTGAACACCACCTCCATTTCTTCACCAGGGTCAAGCAGCCAGCCGCTCGTCGCCCCGGACAGACAATCACTGTAAGGAATGTAGGGCTTTATATCCAGCACCGGTGTTCCGTCGAGCATATCAACACCGCCGATCTCGATAGTCACACCACCCTCGGATAGTTCCAATTCCAGCAACCTGACCGCTGAAAGTCCAATATGGTTGGGTCGATGAGGGCTCCTGGTGGCAAAAACACCGCGACGCTCTTTTCCTCCCATACGGGGTGGACGCACCGTTGCTTTCCAGCCCTCGGAGCGTGACTGGTGAAAAAGAAACTGGACCCAGATGTGACTGAATGTTTCCAGCCCACGGACCATCTCAGGCCTGTTGAACGGCTCAAGAAGTTCGATGGTGGCCAGTGCCGACGGTGCCAGGCCTGACTGGCGGGGGATTCCAAATTTTTCAGGAAAACATGAATGGATGACCCCGATGACAGACATTGTCACTCCCTCCTGTCTCAACTGACGGTATTCTCGATCATTACCACCAGCCATTGTTCCGATTCACTCCCGAAAAAAGGTTGACATGCAGCAGCTCAAACGATACCGTAACACAAAAACCCAAAAGGTGTTACCATGCTCAAGCGCTTCACCGTATCCATGGATGAAAAACTGCTCGATGATTTCGATACCTATATCAGTCAGCGTAAATATGTCAACCGTTCCGAAGCAATCCGGGACCTGATTCGCTCGATTCTGGTGGAAAAAGAATGGCAGGCCGACAAAGCGGTCATGGGCGTCATATCGCTTGTCTACGACCATCACCAGCCTAAGCTGCAGGAAAAGCTGACTCAAATCCAGCATAACTATCATCACCAGGTGGTTTCAACCACCCATGTTCACATGGATCACTACAACTGTCTGGAAGTAGTTATCATCAGGGGAAAAGCCGACTCGGTGGTGGAGCTGGCCAATGACCTGCGATCCCTCAGGGGCGTGAGAAACTGTAATCTGGCCATGGGTACCACCGGGAAAAACATCCGCTGACGACAGGACAATATGCATATTTCCGAAGGAGTACTGACAATACCTGTTCTCGTCGGCGGCGGCCTCATCACTGCTGCCGGTACCGTGATCGGTTTAAAAAAAATCGACTATGACCAGGTGATGACAATCGGCCTGTTTTCATCAGCGTTCTTCATCGCCTCGTTCATCCATGTACCGATGGGTCCGACATCGGTCCACCTGCTTCTCAACGGCCTGCTGGGCCTGATCCTTGGCTGGGCGGCATTCCCCGCTATCCTGGCAGCTCTTTTTCTGCAGGCTGTTCTCTTTCAGTACGGCGGAATCATTGTGCTTGGCGCAAACACAGTGATCATGTGCCTTCCCGCAGTAATTGTGGGTCTGCTCCTGAAACCGGGAATTCAGACCAACGGTAAAAAACGTTTGCTGGTCTCTTTTGCAGCCGGTTTTTTAGCAGTGCTCGGATCATCTCTTTTCATGGCCGCAGCGCTTATTCTCTCCAACGAAGGTTTCCAGACAGCATCATATCTTCTCGTGCTGTGGAACCTGCCCATTGCCACTCTCGAAGGCATTATCACCATGTTCACCGTCAGTTTTTTGGCCCGGGTACAACCTGAAATACTCGCTTTTTCCCTGGATAAACAATCATGAACGTTAAACAAATCCTTGCCGTGTCAATCTTTACTGCGCTCCTGTGGTCGCCGTTTTCATCATCTGCTCACAAACTCAATCTGTTTGTCTGGACGGAAAACAATACCGTTACCGTTGAGAGCTCACTGAGCGGAGGCCGCACGCTCAGGCACGGAACAGTAACGGTGATTGATACTGCCAGCGGAAAAACTATTGTCTCCGGAGAAACCGACAATAATGGTATTTTCTCGTTTTCGCTTGAGCAGGAAATCGTGAAACAATCACCGACACTGGATATTATTGTCAGCGGCGGCGACGGCCATCAGGCTCACTGGCTGCTTCAGGGTGACGAGTACGGTGGAAAAGCGGAAACACAGGTGGTTGTGCAGGGCCCGCCGGAACAGCAGCCCACAGCTCAACAGGCGGCAGACGGCGAAGGCCTGTACCTGAGCAAAACAGAATTTGAACAGCTGCTGGACAGCCTCCTGGAACAGAAACTGGCGCCGATCAGAAAGAATATCGGCCTGCTCGTAAACCCGGCCCCTTCGCTCAGAGATGTCGGGGCCGGAATAGGATACCTGCTCGGCTGTGCCGGTATCATTGCCTGGTTTCGAAGTCGAAAACAGAACAACATGAACACGAGAAAAGGAGAACAGTAACATGACTACTTTCGGGTCTCTGGTGAAAAAACATAGAGAAAAATATCGATTGATCACCCTTATTTCCGGTTTCTTTCCGATACTCCTTACGCCGCTGGCGGTACAGGCCCATTTCGGGATGCTCATCCCTTCATCGAGCCAGGTCAGCCAGAAGCAGCCGGAAATAGACGTATTGTTTGCCTTTGCTCATCCGTTTGAAAACAGCGGCATGGATCTAGAGTGGCCCCTGAATGTCTTTGTCTCGGGCAACAATGAAAAACAGGACCTCAAAGGAATCATGCTGGAAACCTCATTTCTGGACCATCGTGCCTGGAAAATGACCTACAAGCCACCCAAGCCCGGCCTTTACTGGGTTGTAATGGAACCGGAACCCTACTGGGAACCGGCTGAAGATATCTATATCGTCCATTATACCAAAACGGCCATCTCAGCGTACGGCGGAGACCAGGGCTGGGGTTTACCGGTTGGCCTGAAAACAGAAATTGTTCCCCTTGTCAGACCGTTTGGCAATTATGCCGGGAACATTTTCTCCGGCCAGGTCCTTGTCGACAACACCCCGATGGCCGGGGTGGACGTCGAGGTCGAGCTATACAACCAGGACAAGTGGGTCGCCCCAACGGAGGCTCACATCACTCAAGTCGTCAAGACCGATGCAAACGGTAATTTCTCTTTTGCCTGCCCGCTTCCCGGGTGGTGGGGTTTTTCAGCTCTCAGCGATGCCGAATACAGCCTCAAGGGAAAGGACGGCACGGACAAAAACGTTGAACTTGGCGCTGTAATCTGGGTTTATTTCGACCCGAACCCGTTCCTCGGCAGCTGAAATGATAGAAGAGCCCTTTGCTGAAGGTTCGACACTGCTTCACAGGATGGATGCCGCGGCAAAGGTTCTTGCCGCGATTGTCTTTGTACTGCCGACAGCAACGACAAACAGTTTTTTTATCGCGTCGGGGTTTGGCATGCTCTCCCTGGCTCTGGCGACCATTGCCAGGCTTCCCGTCATGCGGGTGATCAAAAGGCTGGCACTGGTCAACACCTTCACCCTTTTTCTGCTGCTGACCCTGCCGCTTTCCTACGGCGGTGAACAGATGGTTATCTACTCCTTCATACCGGTAAGTGTCGAGGGAACCAGACTGGCGCTGCTGATTGCGCTAAAGACAAACACCATTCTGCTCGCCATGATTGCCCTGCTCAACACTTCGCATGTAGCTGCTCTCGGGTATGGGCTTGAAAAACTCAGGGTACCGCTCAGGCTCTGTTACCTGCTTCTCTTTACCTACCGCTATATTTTCGTTATCGAACAGGAATACCGGAGATTGCTGCGTGCGGCACAGATGCGATGTTTCAGTCCTGCCACCACTATTCATACCTACCGGACATTCGGCTATCTGTTCGGGATGACACTTGTAAAAAGCTGGGAGCAGGCTCATCGTGTTCACCAGGCCATGATTTTACGAGGATTCAACGGCCACTTTGTCCAACTGTCTCAGCCATCAATGGGCCTCAGGAGCTACCTGCTCATGTCGTTTGTTTCGTTGTACAGCCTGATGCTGGTCTGGCTTGATTATTTTTCATCATGAGTCCCGTTAAAGAAATACTGAAACAGGAAAAATCCTCTATGCACGCCTCACCGCCACTTCTTGAACTGAGAAATGTTTCCTACGCGTTCCCTGGTCAGCCGGCAGTGATTGAAAACTGTACATTTTCCATCGACACGGAAAAAACCGGGCTTATCGGAGCAAACGGTTGTGGGAAAACCACCTTGCTTCATTTAATGGTGGGGTTGCTCAAACCAGGACAGGGAACAATCCTTTTCAACGGGGCGGTGGTGAATGATCGAAACGACTACCGAGCCCTTCGCAAGTCCATCGGATTTCTGTTCCAGAATTCCAACGACCAGTTGTTTTCGCCAACGGTTATCGAAGATGTCGCCTTCGGTCCCCTCAACCTCGGCTGCACAGCTGAGGAGGCCCGCCATCTCGCCCGTGAAGTACTCTGCAGTCTCGGGCTGAAAGAGTTCGAAAACCGAATTACACACCGTTTGTCAGGTGGAGAAAAAAAACTTGTCGCCCTGGCGACAATCCTGGTGATGAAGCCCAGGCTGCTGCTCCTCGACGAACCGACAAACAACCTGGATCCGAGAACCAGAAAGCAACTCATGAATATACTCAAGGACCTTGACCTCGCCCGGATCATCATTTCCCATGACTGGGATTTTCTCGAGGAAACAACCGAGTCCCTCTACACCATTGAGCATGGCCACCTGCACCGCTGCACTGACGGTTTTGTTCACGAACACAAGCATGTACACGTTTATGGCGACAAGCCCCACCATCATGCCTGAACTACGCAAAAACAGAAAAAACCCAGAGAGGAACAGTTAGAGCGTAACCTCGACAGGATCATCCAATTCGTCACGGACCTGCCACTCCTCTCCCCTGAAATCATACTCTGTGATCCTTGACAGGTCCATTTTCAGGTAACGGCCGCGGCCCTCAACTGCAACAGAATTGTCAGCCAGCAGGATTTCCCCGGTCCCCTCGAATGTCCGCTTTTTTTCTCTGGTAACCCTGGCAATGACCCTGATCTCCTGGTCAAGTGACACGGGTTGTCTGAACTTGATCGCAAAATCTACCGTAACGCCCCAGTAATCAAGGGTTTTATGTTTCATCACGGCGCGGCCGATTGTTTCGTCAAGAATCGCGGCAGCGATCCCTCCGTGCAATCGGCCCGGATAACCCTGATGTTCATCAGAAGGGGTGAACACAGCCATAATTTCATTGTTTTCAAGCTCATAGAAACGACTTTTCAAACCAAAATCGTTTTCAAGCCCACAGACAAAACACATTTTTGAGTTTGGTTGCTTACCGGTAATCTTCACATTCACGAAAAGGTTCCTGTTATCTGGGCTCATTCATATCATTTATTCCGTACCGTCAGGCGATCGGAACAGTGAGGTACAGCGGGTGGTCCGGCTATGAGCATTCCCGCGATTGTCATCCTCACCTTCGGCATCAGTCCTTTTTTCCCTTCCAGCAAGCGCTGTTCCAGAGCCACCAGCTGCTGTAACAGCGGCGTGCGCTCCATCACTGCGGAAACATGCTCACTGCGGTGCCTCTCGACAAGCTCCTGGCACCGGAAACACCCGGGAAATGTCAATTTCCGCCCATCCGGACGGGTCATTTGCGCAGGCACCCCATGGGTCCTGCAGACCATCAGGCGATGGTCATAGAGAATGCAGCGCCCGTCTTCATTGAGCGGACACATGATTCGCGGCCGCTCACCCCGGGCAAGCAGCTGTTCGCAGCGCTCTTCGTAGTTGCGTGCACGACTGATAATGTGGTGCTGTTTTTCCGGTTCAAGACGGTTCATGCCATGCCAGAGATAGCTCCACTCGATATAGGTGAAGTGGAGGAAGTAAGAATCACAGCAATTGTCCGGACACCCCGTACACGTGTGCCCGATTGAAGCAGCAACACTGTCGTATGAGCGCTCCATCTCAGCATACAACGACTCAATGCGCTCAAGCAGGTGCTGGTCAAGGGTCAGAATCATCGCTTGTTCTCTTTGAAAGACTGGACCTGGTACGTGAAGATATCAAGATGCTCACGCTGCAAAACCGCTGCGGGCAAGCCCGCTTTCAGGCAGAGGTGTTCCAGAAACGAGTCCGCCTCCGGCAGCTGGCTCCAGACCTGGGGAAGAAATGTCGCACGTTTCCCGCCATGACGGAGGATCACACCGTCAACCAGCGGTCTGAGCCTGGCTTTGAGATCTGCGTAATCCAGGTATTTGAGACGCTCAGGTGTGCTCAGTATGGAAATATCAATGTCTACTCGCTCCAGCTCTTCCGCAGTTAACGGCTGGAAACGGTGATCATGAAATGCAGCATGAAGTGCATTGTGCTCGACTGAGTCAACAATTGAGCCGTCCGCTTCGAGATTGCCGATGCAGCCGCGCAGGCCATCATTGATCTTCAAGGTGACAAACGTACCGCAGGGTTGCTGCAGGGATTCATCATCAAGGCCGTGCCGATCAACTTCCGCCAGGATTCCAAGCCGGTGTTCCAGAGTGGCGCGAGCCAGTTCGAGCAGTCGTCGTCCCTGGGACAAACCGACAGGCTGTTTCTTCGCTGGGCTGTTCATTCCAGTATCACCAGTCAATACCCAGCATCATGCAGTTAATTCCGCTGCCGATACCGAGCATTGCCCCCTTTTGTCCGGGTCCGAAAACCTTCTGCTCTATTGCCATGGCCATGGTAATCGGCGCCGAAACTGACCCGACATTGCCGAGAAACGGTAAGGTTTCAAAGTTCCTGGACGGATCGAGTGCCAGCTTTTCAAAAAGCAGCCGCGCATGTGCCGTACCAACCTGGTGGCAAAAAAAACTGTCGACATCGGCAGGCTGCCAGCCGCTTGCCGACATGAAATCATCCCAGGTCATACCGGCAGTTTCCACTCCCTGGACAAGAAGCTCTTCGGAGTTGGTTGCCATCAGCGTATGCTCCGACCCCGCCGTCCCCCCCTGGCACAGGTCGGAATGTGTGGTGTTTGCCCGCCAGGCGCAATGGACCAGACGTGGCCGGCTCCTGTCTTCCGCCGCACAACGGCACATGTAAAGACCCACAGCACCTGAACCGATGGTCAGCGAGGCGAAAGCACTTTTAAAGCTTTTCCTGGTAAGATCCCGGTCTGAGAGCAATGTCTGAATCGTCGACTCAACCAGGTCTTCCGCCGTCTCACCTGAGACAATCAGACCGTTTTCAACCTGGCCGAGTTCAAGCATGTTGGCAAGCATCACCGCCCCATCGAGAAATCCCAGGCAGGCATTGGAGATATCGAGCAGCAGACAGTCTGGAGGCAAATCAAGTTCATGATGGACAAAAGAAGCGGTAGCCGGTTCCATCATATCCCGGGATACGGATGTAAAAATAAGACATTCTATACTCTTTGGCTCAATGCCTGCGCCCGACAGGGTTTTACGCCCTGCCAGTGTCGCCGCTTCACTCGGCCGTGTACCGCCCGGCCAGAGCCTGCGTTCGCTAATCCCGCTCATCATCTCCAACCTGCCTCTCGGCAACTTCAACCGTTTGTAAACCGTTTCCAGACGCTGCTCGATTGCCTCAGAGCTCAGAACCCTGGGAGGAAGTTCATACCCGTAGGTATGAAGACAGACGTGGGAGTAATGGGAAGGCATGTTTTCTAATTTATATTTCCTTGATTGTACGACAGTACAACAGCGCAATTTCCGGGAATAGGCGCTCCTTGTTCAATAAAGAGCCTGACGCTAAGAGCACTGTTCTATCTGTTTTTTCAGTTCTTCAATTTCAAGCGGTCTTTTGATGAATGAGTCAACGCCGCTTTTTCTGTATTTTTTCTCCAGTTCAGTATCGGCATCACTGTTTTTTATACCGATAATCAACGCATGGCGTCCGGAGTATTCTTCAAGACGGCGAATGATTTTTGCCGTCTCAGCCCCATCGCCCCGAACCATCTCCGTATCAAGAATAATAAGGTCAAACGGCGAAAGCGAGGCCTCGTACATGGCCGATCGGCCGGTTTCAGCAATCGTCACCCGCCAACCGGACTCTATCAGATATTCAACCACCATCTGCTGACTGTCCGGATCGCCGTCAACAACGAGGGCCGTGCTGGTCAGGTAGCGCGTCAGCGTATCGAACAGTTCCGTTTTACCGAGAGGTTTTGTCAGATAATCGTCCATGCCGGCCTGCAGGCACTTTTCCCGGTCACCGTGCATGGCATGAGCAGTCAGTGCGATAACCGGCAGATGCCCCCCGTTCAGGCGCTCATGGTTTCTGATCTCCCGTGTCGCTTCGAGCCCGTCCATGACGGGCATCTGAACATCCATTAAAACCGCCTGGTAATCACCGCTCAAGGCTCTTTCCACAGCCTGTTTCCCGTTTTCCACTACATCGATCTGCAGACCGGCCTGCTCCAGCAGTGTTTCAATCAAGATTCTGCTGATGGGTTCATCTTCAGCCAGCAGGACGGCAGCACCGTCGAGCATGAAATTGGTACCCTGACGCTGTTCCACGGCAACAGTGGCCGCAGCAGCCGCAGACGGCGGAGAGGAGACTCCGGACAGCTCTGTGAATTTCCAGGTAAACCAGAATGTCGTTCCCCGGCCCGAACTGCTCTGCAACCCGATCTCCCCACCGGCAAGGCGAACAAGCTGTGCCGAGATGGTCAGCCCGAGTCCCCCTCCCCAATACTTGGGTGAATAGGAGGTATACGTCTGGTTGAATGTATCGGTAATGATTTTTTGTTTTGCCGGTGTAATGCCGATGCCGGTGTCGATCACTGAAAACCTCAGTGTTTGCCTGCCCTGATCATCCGCTTCCAGTCGTTCGACCTTCACGGTGATTGTTCCTTTTTCGGTAAACTTAATCGAATTGTTGACCAGGTTCATTATCACCTGAACCAGTCGATCCGCATCACTGTTCAGGTATTCAGGAACATCGGGACCCAGCTGGTAATGCAGCTCGACATTCTTCTCACGCGCTGAGAGCTTCATCAGGTAGAGATCACAGTCAAGGCTGTCGGAAAGATTGAAATCTTCGAGGTTCAGTTCCAGTTGTCCGGACTCAATCAAGGTGTAGTCAAGAATGTCGTTCACCACCTCCAGGAGGCGTTCGGCTGAGGCGTTTACCATTTCCAGGTGGCGCCGCTGCTCCGAACTCAGGTCGGTTTCCAGAACCAGGTTGGTCATCCCCATGATACCGTTCATCGGAGTCCTGATTTCATGCCCCATGCTCATCAGAAACTCGCTTTTTGTCCGGCTCTCTTTTTCGACCTGCTCAAGGGACTGTCTCAGATTTTCACAATCACCGCCGGGTTTTCCTGCGGGAACCGTGTTCTCCCCGTACCCCGCCAGTCGTTCTTCCAGCCGGGTAATCTGTTGGTTTTTTTCTTTCAGCTGTTGCTTGAGATCAGCAATTTGATTCTCTCTTTTCAACTCCGGTCCCCCTTTTCAGGCTGATTTGGTGAAACCATCTCGATACTGGACTGTCTGCGCCACCATCTCATACGTGTTTATTTCCTTCTTCAGCTGCTCCCCGGCAGGTCAGGCAACAAAGCCCGGGATGGATGCTGATAGTATCATGATATCAAGGAACTGGCAATTCATTGCGTCGCTAAAAAAAACCTCACCGGGGGCACAGTCCGCCTGACAAAGCCAATCGCCCTCTCAACCGTTTCCCGGGACACGCTGGTTTTTATGCCTGAACTCCCAGCACTGATGAATCCGCGGCGACTGCTGAAAGTCCAGTGGCAAACTTTTTTTACTGATGTTCAGGCATGCATACTGATCCTGGAGCCTGGGGTCCAGTGTAAAAGACCTGAAATTTGTTGAAAAGATGAGCAGCCCGTTATCTCTCAAGCGTGACATGGCCAGGTTGAGCAGCTGAACATGATCGTTCTGTATATCAAACACCCGCGATTTCTTCCTGGTGTTGGAAAATGTCGGGGGATCGACAAAAATAAGATCGAACAATTCATGATTCTCCCTGAGCCAGCTGATACAGTCCGAGTGAACCAGTTGATGGCGGTCGGGGTGAATGCCGTTTAAGGCAAAATTCATTTCAGCCCACTGCAGATAGGTTGTCGAGAGATCTACCGTTGTTGATGAAACCGCACCACCACGCACGGCGTGAACCGTTGCCGCAGCCGTATAGCCATAGAGATTGAGAAACCGCTTGCCCTCGGCTTCCTGCCCAATTCTGAGCCTGGTATTTCTATGATCGAGAAAAAGCCCGGTATCCAGATAGTCGGTGAAATTAACCAGAAAAGAGCAATCGCCCTCCCTGACCTCGTAGAGTTTTCCACGTTTTTTTGTCTTTTTCTGATACTGGGCTTTTCCTCTCTGGCGTTTTCTTGTCTTGATAAACACCCGGTCCCGGCCAGCTCCCAGAGCCTGCCGCACGCCTTTCAGGACAATCCCGAACCGCTCGGCAGAAACGGTTTCGCTGATCGAGGCCGGGGCGGCATACTCCTGCACATGTACCCACTTGCCGTAAAGATCAATGGACACATTATACTCTGCCATATCACGGTCGTAGACCCGGAAACACTCGACACCTTCCCTGTCTGCCCAACCGAACATCTTTTTCATATTTTTTCTTAATCGATTGACAAAATCACTGCTTTCTTCCGTCGCATCCGATGCCCGCACCTGCCACCTGAACTCCCGGGCTGGTTGTTGGCCGACCCTGCCGACAAAGAGGCGACAGGCGATCGGCCCGTTGAACAGGTGATACCTGTGCTCCCAGTTCAAGCCGGTCATGTCGGCCAGATCAGGGTTTGAGGTAAAAAGACCAACGCGCCACCCAGGAAATCTTGTCTGTAAACGGTTGCCGATAAACCGGTACAGGTATTTTACCGTTTCTTTTTCAGACAAGCGCTCACCATACGGGGGGTTACAGACCAGGCATCCTTCTTCACCGGAAGGACTCAAGGCAAACAGCTCCCGGCGGCTGACAGTGATTTTATCGGCAAACCCGGCGTTGGCGATATTGATACGCGCCTGGCGGACAGCCAGCCGACTGCCGTCATAGCCGATCAAGGAAGGCCACTTTCGCGCAAAGCCCTCTTCCTCACGTTCGGCAGCTTCCGATACCAGTCGGTTCCACAAGGTATCATCATGGCCTTGCCACCCCTGCATGCCAAAATATGTCCGACCCAGTCCTGGAGCTGAATCGCCTGCAATCATTGCCGCTTCAATCAGCAGCGTTGCCGATCCGCAGAGCGGATCAAGCAGAGCACAGCTGCCGTCCCAGCCACTCAAGGCGATAATTGCCGCCGCCAGGGTTTCCTTGAGCGGTGCCTCTCCTGTTTCAAGACGATAGCCCCTCCTGTGTAAACTCTCTCCGGACAGGTCTATTGACAGTACCGTTCGAACGTTGTCTGAGTGAACATTAACCCGGACCCCCGGACGCACAACCTGAACATGAGGTCTGCTGCCTTCTGCTTCCCGGAAATAATCTGCAATTCCATCTTTTACCTTGAGCGCTGTATATTTACTGTGGTTAAACGGAGCTCCGGGACCAAGAGAACAGTCCACGGCAAAGGTCGTATTAATGGTGAGATGATCCTGCCAGGCAATGGTTTTCACCCCATCATAGAGTTCTTCCTCATTCTTTGCCCCAAACTGAACGACCTCCAGCAGCACCCGTGAAGCAAACCGGGACCACAAACATGCCCGATAACCGCTCTCCAGGGAACCTGACCAACTGACTGAGCCGCTGCCGATTTTGATATGAGCCCCCTGAAACGATGTAATTTCTTCTGCGACAAGGGATTCAAGCCCTGCTCCGCACGTTGCTGTAAAATTCATATAACACTCCTGAAAACTGACATTAGTCAATACAAACGCGGAGCATAACCCTCCGGTTCCAACTTCAATGCGCCAATCACTGTACTCCCGGACCCTGTTTCCGGCAAATATGTTTACCAATAAATTCTGTTACCGTTACACCGGACGATAAATTTCTTGACCTCTCTTTTTATACGGATAGAATAGATAATTGCTATTATTCAGGGAAGTAATAGCTGTTTTTCACCCTTTGGTCCGAAATCGAAACGTTATGACAACAATCATGGGAAAAGAAAAGGTATGAAAAAAATTATTGTTAACTCCTTGTTTGCCGCAATACTGACCGGATCACTCGTCTTTTTCTCTGCTGGCTGTGCCAAGAAATCGGTTATCCCCCCATCACCGACCGGAACAGGCAGTTCAGCCGTATCTGAGGGAAAGGATATCAACTACCCCCGTGCCGACGGCTCTTATTCTGAAAACAGCCTCCTGGCCGAAGGAACACTTGACGACAGCTCTCCAAACAACGTTGAACATCTCGGCAGCCTGGCCATCGACGCCACCCAGGGCGAAGCGAGCGCCGAATACAAAGAAAAACACGGCCGCTCCTCGCAGGGATTTCTTCCCATCTATTTTGATTTTGACCAGGCCGGGGTTCGACCGGACATGGCGGATCGGATGATTATAAATGCCGAACAGCTCCAACAGGTTGTCAATACAGTCATTATCGAAGGCAATTGCGATGACCGGGGGACAAAGGAGTACAACCTGGCCTTGGCCGAGCGAAGGGCAATAAACGTCAGGGATTACCTGGTTAACCTTGGTGTTGACCCGATGCGTGTCAGAACGGTCAGCTATGGAGAGGAACGTCCCCTCTTTTATGAGCAGAATGAGTTTTCCTGGAGTCAGAATCGACGCGCTGATTTTGTTCTGGAATAGGCGGGTACAGATTTCACCTCAACCGTCCCCCTTGCAGCTCTTAAGCCCGGCAGGGGGGATGGAGATATGAGCGAGCAGCTTCTCCAGCACCTGTCCAGCGCTGATACCGGTTGTATCGACCAGGACAGCATCGTCAGCCTTTTTTAAAGGCGCAAGCGCCCGCTCACTGTCATTCTTATCCCTGGTGCGGGTCATTTCCAGCAGGGCTTTTTCATCAACATCCTCACCGCGCTCCCTGAGCTGCAGGGCTCTTCGCGAAGCGCGTGCCTCCGGGGTGGCATCAAGGTAAAACTTGAATGCTGCATTGGGAAACACCACACTTCCGGTATCCCTGCCCTCTGCGACAATCCGCCCGTTCCTGCCGATACGCTGCTGCATCATGGTCAGTTTCGCCCTCACCGGTGCCAGCGCCGAAACCCGTGAGGCCAGCATAGAGATTTCCGGAGTCCTGATGAGATGACCGATGGCAACACCATTGAGTACAACCCCGACATCTCCATCTGTACCGGCCGGCTGGAGATCTATTGCTATATTTTCAAGCTCCAGTGCCACGGCCTCTGAATCTGCAGGATCAACACCGTGTGACTGCAGGTGAAAGGCGACTGCACGATACATCGCCCCGGTATCGAGATAGGTAAACCCGAGCCGCTGGGCAACCCCCCTGCTGATTGTTGATTTCCCAACCCCTGAAGGTCCGTCGATTGCTACAATCAAAGCTTTTTCATGACACATACCCGCACTCCTAAAGGCTTTCCGTAAGCGCTGTAAGGAACCGCTCATTTTCGGCTTCCGTGCCCACGTTGATGCGGATAAAATTGGGGTAGCCATAGGCCTTCATCGACCTGACGATAACCCCTTTTCTCAACATCGATTCATAGAGCACGGTCGCATCACCACGAACATCGATCAGAAAAAAATTCGTCTGGGACGGAAAGCTCCTGCACCCGCGTTTTTCCAGTTCCTGAGCGAGATAACGCTTCCCCTCCCGTGCCGAGGAGATAGTGCGCTCATAAAAGGCTCTGTCTTTGAGCGCCGCCTGAGCACCACAAAGGGCAATCGCATTGATATTAAAGGGTTGTCTCACCTTGTGCAGACAGCCGGCAATCGCTTCAGGCATGATGCCGAACCCGATACGCAGCCCGGCAAGCCCGTAAGCTTTTGAGAACGTCCTCAGGGAAACAACGCCGCAGCGATTATCGGTATCATTAATGAGTACATCGAGATCGGCCTGCAGGTCCCGGTCGGCAAAATCCACATATGCCTCATCGAGGACAACGACGACATGCTCCGGGACATCCGCAAGAAAGGCGTAGAGGGTCTCCGGATCGACAATCGTACCGGTCGGGTTATTAGGGTTATCGAGAAAGACGAGACGGGTTCGTTCTGATATGCGGCTGCTGATACCCTCAAGATCATGGGCCATGGCTTTCAACGGCACGACGATGTTTTCTCCCCCCCGAATCTGAACAAATTTCTGGTACATCAGAAAAGAGGGGTGGCTGCTGACAACTTCATCCCCATTCTGTACGAAGGCCTTGACAAGAAACTCGATGATTTCGTTTGAACCGTTGCCGAGCACGAACTGCCCGGGATTCATCCCGAAATGCTCAGCAAGTGCCCGGATCAGATAGTAACCGGAGCCATCGGGATAGCGGTGCATGCCGGCAAGACACGCGTGCATGGCTTCGACTGCCAGCGGGGAGGGCCCGAGCGGATTTTCGTTTGAAGCCAGCTTGATCGACCCGGCGATACCATATTCGCGTTCAAGCTCATCGATCGGTTTGCCCGGCGGATACGGGGTTATATTCTTTATGTTGTCAGGAATGAGTAATTTCAAATTGCTACCTGTTTATGGTAATTGGGGGAATTCTTCTATCGACATTCAGTCTCTGTTCTATATTGTAGGCTGCCCGTATCAGGCTGCTTTCCATGAAATGGGGCCCCTGGAGCTGGATACCGATGGGCAGCCCGGTGGAGCTGAACCCTCCGGGAACCGACATCCCGGGTAGCCCTGCCAGATTTGCCGACAAGGTTAAAATATCAGACAGATAGAGGGCAAGCGGGTCATCGGTTTTTGCTCCTATTTTCCAGGCTGGTGTGGGAGTTACCGGTGAAATCAGCAGATCGCAGCTGTTCCAGGCCGCTTTAAAATCATCAAGAATAAGCGTTCTTACCTGTGAGGCTTTCTTGTAGTAGGCATCATAATAACCGGATGACAAGGCATAGGTTCCAATCAGTATCCTTCGTTTCACCTCCGCACCAAACCCCCTGGATCTTGTATCCTTATACATGCTCACGAGCGTATCCGCATCGGGATCACGAAAGCCGTAGGCTACGCCGTCAAAGCGGGCGAGGTTTGAACTTGCCTCGGCCGGAGCGATCAGGTAATAGACGGCAACACAATACTGCACATGGGGAATTGAGACCTCGACAATTTCAGCACCGGCCTCCTGCAGCGCCGCAACCCCGTTCATCACGACTTTTTCCACTTCCGGGTCAAGGCCGTCGACAAAATATTCCCGGGGGACTCCAACCCGCACCCCCGCCATATCATCAATAAGCGCTGCACTATAATCATCCGTCTCAACAGTGACTGCCGTTGAATCTTTCGGGTCGAAGCCGCAGATACTGTTCATCATCAGGGCACAATCTCTGACATCACGGGTGAGCGGTCCAATCTGGTCAAGGGAGGAAGCAAAGGCAATGAGCCCGTAACGGGAAACCCTTCCGTAGGTGGGTTTCATGCCGACGATGCCGCACAGGGAAGCAGGCTGCCTGATGGAGCCGCCGGTATCCGAACCAAGGGCCCCGAGAACCTCTCCGGCGGCGACGGCCACAGCCGACCCACCGGATGATCCGCCGGCTATATAATCGGTGTTCCACGGGTTTCTGGGAATTCCGAAGGCACAGGTTTCAGAGGTCGAACCCATGGCAAACTCGTCCATTGAGGCCTTGCCGACAATAATTGCCTCTTCGTCTTTTAATTTTTCAACAACGGTTGCATCGTATGGCGGAACAAACTGCTCAAGAATTTTTGATCCGCACGTGGTCCGTGTTCCTTTTGTGCAGATAAGGTCCTTTACGGCAAGCGGTACGCCGCAGAGACGTCCTTTTTTAGCCTTTGACGAGCGGTCGTCAAGCTCCCGGGCAACCCGAAGAGCCTGCTCTTCATCCCGGGAAACAAAGGCCCGGAGAACCTCATCCAGGCGCTTTATTCTGCCCAGACAGCTCTGGACAAGTTCCGTCGAACTCAACTCACCGGCAGACATGTGCTCGAGTGCCTGGGAAATGGTCAACTCATATGGTTCCATAAAATCCTCGATAAAAACTGATCGGTCGTCGATATTTTATAACGTGCAGCGGACGCTGCCTGATCAGATGACCCGGGGGACGATAAAGCACTCCTGGTTTGTTTTGGGACCCTCGGCCAGAGCCTCTTGTTGGGTCAGGGAAGGTTGTACACTATCTTCCCTGAAGGCGTTGCTGATTGAGAATGCATGAGTTGTCGGTACAACCCCCGAGGTATCAAGCTCTTGCAGTTTTTCAACATAGGAAAGGATGGTATCAAGTTGAGCGGTCATCTGTTCCAGTTCTTTTTCGTCTAAGTGCAGTCGAGCCAGGTGCGCCACATGCTCGACTTCTTCCTTGGTAATCTTCATTTCTTCCTGTATCAGTTTTCTTTCAGATAAATATGATCAAGGTATTCATCGGTAAATACACTGTCGGTGGGAGAAAAATCACTGATTGTCCGGGAAAACACATCGACAATGGCCGGGTCAAACTGGGTGCCGGAACAACGGCTGAGCTCCTCGATTGCCTCGTTCATACTGAGATTTCTCCGGTAGTTTCTCCGGGATGTCATCGCATCATAACTATCCACAACCGTTAATATTTTCGTCAAATCATCAAGCTGCTCCCCGACGAGACCATCAGGATATCCCCTGCCATCCATTCTCTCGTGGTGATGCCTGATGATAAACTGCTCCCGCTCCATGAAACCGAGCGGCTTTATAATATTAGCCCCGACACTCGGGTGTTTCTGTATCAGCGCCCATTCCTCGGCACTTAACTTTCCCGGTTTCTGGATACAGGAGAGGTCTATGACCAGTTTACCGATGTCATGAAACTGTGCGGCTCTTCTCAGGACAACCTGATCCTGTCCCTCAAGTCCCATGGCTCCACCCAGCATTACGGCATACTCGGTAACCCGCATCGTGTGCCCGGCTGTATAGTAATCCTTCTCCTCCATGGCGTTCTGGAGGCTGCTCATTAACTGGACGGTAGCACTTTCAAGTGAGTTACTGTAGGAGAGCAGCAGCTTGTTCTGGGCCTCGAGTTGAGCAGCTTTTTCCTGTATATCATCCTCCAGGGCTTCCTTATACCTGCGTTCCCGGAGAACGTACATTCTTTTTTCTATGGCCCGGCGAATTTTCACATTGAAAATATCAAGATCTTCTATTGGTTTACTCAGAAAATCATAGGCTCCGGAATTGACCGCCTTTACCGCATAATCCATGGAACCGGCACCGGTTAAAAAAAGAACGGGTATGTCATGTTCAAGCCGGTTCAGCTCGTCGATGGTTTCAAACCCGTTCATCTGCGGCATGTTGATATCAAGGATAATAACATCAAAAGAGTCGTCTACAATATCGACAACTTCTCTGCCATCGGCAGCAACAACAACGTGATGGCCGAACATTTCAAGGATTTTCGAAACTGTGCTGCGGACCATGCGGTCATCATCCGCAACCAGTATTTTTGATTGGTTTTCACTCACCCGACTAAAACCCCGTACAAAGATTAGTTGCAATACAGAAACATCTAAAGACCTTCTCTGAGTCTACATTTTCCAATATTTTTTTGCAACTTGACGGGCCTGTTCAATGGAGTGGTGGGTGAGGTGTGCCGCGGCCAGTTCATCATGCTCTGTGTCGCCCAGATAGTATTCTTCACCATCGTCAAGCGGGCCGCCAAGCAGCTCTGAGAGGACAGCAAGAGCACCGTCCCGCTGACCCTTCAGGTTGTATCCGCCTTCAAGGGTAACAAGAACCCTGCCGTTGCAAACCGTTTCCGCCAACCTGACCAGGGAACGGGTCATGAACGAAAAACCGGCCGGCCCGACCGACATGCTGCCCAACGGGTCGCCATGATAAATGTCAAAACCTGCTGATATCAGTATAAGTTGTGGTTTATATGCTTTTCCCACCGGGATGACGATATCGTTAAAGATCGCGGCGTAATCGCGGTCGCCGAGACCTCCGGGCAGGGGGATATTGACCGTGTAGCCTTCTCCCTGGCCAGTTCCAACCTCTTCAAGGGAACCGGTTCCTGGATAGTACGGATATTGATGGGTTGAAACATAGAGTATCTCCGTCGTGTCATAAAAAGAAAACTGGGTGCCATTTCCGTGGTGCAGGTCCCAGTCAACAATCATCACTCGCTCCAGTCCATGTTTATGACGGGCATGGCAGGCAGCAAGGGCAATGTTGTTGAACAGGCAAAACCCCATCGAGCGACCCCGTTCCGCATGATGCCCGGGGGGCCTGACGAGGGCGAAGCCATTGTCGATTCGGCCATCCATCAACAGGTCAACACCCTCCATAACCGAGCCTGCCGCATAACATGCGGCTTCGTAAGACTGCGCGGATGTTGCGGTGTCCTGGTCAAGGAAATCAAAAGACTTTCCGGCGGTGGCGGCAACCCGCTCGACAAGGGTACGATCATGATTTCTCTCAATATGGTTGATTTCAGCCGGAGCAAAAGAAGGAAAAAGAAACTTCTCCCTGACACCCGGTTTCTCGATAAAGCTGTAGATCACCCTGAGACGGTCAATTCGTTCAGGGTGATTTTTGCCGGGATCATGCATCAGGAACAGATCATTTTTAAAAATAGCTGTTTTCCGCATATCTTTTCTCCAAAGCCCATAATACCGTTTATCGGTTCCGCTTGTCCGTGACTGTAATCATCTGACAACAGTTCTTACCATAGAATCCCTCTCAAATAAAAAAAAGCTGCACTCCCCTTCCGGAAAATGCAGCTTGGCAAACGTCTGCAGGAGTCCTGCCTACATGGGCACGATCAGTTTGTTGGTCTCCTCGTTCCAGACAACAACGAGGTACCAGGCAAGAACAAAGGCACCAATCAGCATGAGTGTTCCGCCATACCCCATCACATCCGGAAGGTACACAAAACTTCCAAAAACACCATCTGCTTCAAACTCGTAGTCTTTGAACCACTTTGTTATAATCGAGTTGGAAACAGCAAAAAATGGTACAACCATCATCAATTTAACCTGTCCCTCGCCGACACGCCAGAGGGTTCCAGAACCACAGCCGCCGGCAAACATCGCCCCCAGACCGAAAATAAAACCACCAACGATACCGCCCCAGCCAAATGTTCCTCTCACGTAATGCATTGGCGCAAGAACAGCCTCGCCTTCTGCCCGCAACGGAACCGCATATTTCAAGACGGCTGCGCCGATTGCGACAATCAGAATCGACAGCATGACTGATTTTGCCATTGAGCAGTCACCGGTCATATGTGGTTCACGAAATCCCTGAACCATGCACCAGCGCCCTCTCTGCATGGTATAGCCAAGTGCTGCCGCTATCAGGATTACGCCACTAAGGGAGGCGATGTAGTCGCTATCCTCATTGCCGGCATACCCGTAGGCCTGTAAAATTAAAAAAAGCAGGCCGGCCAGCCCGAAAAGAGCGACAACTACTTTCGGAAACTCGATGGTTTTTGAGCCGCCTTCACCCCAGGTTATATGTTCCATCTCGAGATAGAGGAGTTTGAGTCCCAGAACAACGCCCAGAACAAGACCAAGCATCATGGCAAAACCATTTGCTGACAGGTTGCCAAGCGCATTGTAGAAACCACCGACATTACAGCCGCCGGCAAGAGCTGCGCCGACCCCCATCAGTATACCGGCAATGACGGCTTTGACCATTTCGCGATACGGTGGTATCCTCAACGCAAATTCCTTACCGACACATGCGGAAACAAAGGCGCCAACAACAAACCCTATGCCGATGACCGACCCGGAACTGACCAGAATTGACCGGGGAGCCTCTTCGTAATAAACAAAAAAACCAGCATCCGTTCCCAGGAGCGAGGTTATTCCATACATTATCCAGTCACCCCAGTTTCTGATTGCCCCGACAGCACCCCACGGCCGCCACCAGGCCATGATCATTACAGAAAAAAAGGCCACAACAATACCGGTAATAGTTGGATTCCACTCCGTTTGACACATCGTTTTGTATAAGCCCTTAAACTTGCTGACCACAACACTCTGCTCACTCATACAACCCTCCTGAAATTTCTGGTAATTGAAAAGAATATGGACTTTCTTGCTTTACCTTTGACAACACATTTTGTCAATAGTGCGACAATGTAGGATATATTTGTTTTTATGTATTTTTCTCAGCCGTTGCCGTGCTGCATTTTCATTTGACATAGCAATTTATTATGCTAAAAACTGGGTGATATGTGGTACAGTGTCTTGCTGGTTGTTTTATACTAAAAACCAACAAACAGCACCATTAACCTGTTCAACCGGTGTGATACTATTCAAAACTATATGGAGGTTTTATCATGAGTGATCACAAAACAGTAGCAGCGGATGTTACCCCAAACAGTGTTCTGGACGCAAAAGGATTGAGCTGCCCGATGCCGCTTCTCAGAACAAAAAAAGAGATCGGCAAACTGGCGTCCGGGGAGGTTTTACAGGTGGACGGTACCGATCCAGGATCACGAAACGACATTCCCGGCTGGTGTGAGCGTGCCGGCCATGAATACCTTGGTGAAAAGGAAGAATCAGGCTACATCAGCTTCTTTATCAAGAAGGGCTAGATTTTAAGAAACCTTTTCCCTTTTCAAAAGATAGTCAATAACCGAGAGGTAACCGATGGCAAAAAGTCTTGGAATTTTTGTAACAAACCCCGATAATCTTCGACATGTCATAGGGGTAACAAAAGCTGCAAAAGCAAAAGGGTCCCAGGTTAAGGTTTTTTTCACCTGGACAGCAACACATAACTCTAAAGACAAGGATTTTCCTCTTCTTTGCGAACTGGCTGACGACGTCTCCATCTGTGTGGACAGCTATGCCAAGCAGGGATATGACATCAAGGATATTCCTGATGGGTTGACAGACAAAAAAATGGCGACCCAGGCCCAGCATGGAATCATCATCGAAGATTTCGACTGCTACCTGAGCTTATAAGAAAGAGGATATTATGGAATACAAAAAAGTCTGTTTAATGTTCAGAAACAAAGGCTATGCAGTAGACGGAATGCGTTCCGCCCTGGGGCTTGCTGTTGAAAACATGTACGCCTATGGGGTGGTCATGGACAACGAGATAGAGCAGCTCGACGAGTACGCCTTGGAAAGCCTTGAGATGCTTCGAGAAATGGAGGGAGAAATTTACTCCACCGTTCCAGCAAATGTGGAAAAAAACGGTTTTGAGCCTCTCACAATTGAAGAGTTAGGCGAAAAATTAAGAGATATGACTATTATTGTCCCTTACGGCTTGAAGTAGGACGGGAGGATTCATGAAAGTTCTAAACGTATATCGTTCGCAGCCCGATGAAGTAGTTCAAAAGCTTGTCGAAATCGTCACAAGAGACAGAGATTCGGATACTTTTGACCTGGCGGTAGACAGTCCGGATTACGATGCACTTGTAGATAAAATTTTCTCTGCAGACCAGACTATCTGCTGGTGGTAACAGCATTTCCCCCACCGCATCCATTGTGGAGCGTGGGGGAAAAACCAAGCTGTTCGGCTATATAGTCGTGGACTTCCGGGCGCATCTGCTGTATTCCCTGCCGGTTTTCCCCTTTTATAATCCTGTTTGTCAATAACACGATCACCAGCTTTTTTTCCGGATCTATCCAGAACGAAGTCCCGGTAAACCCCAGGTGACCAAGGCTTTTCTCGCTAAAATAGCTGCCGCTGCTTGATCCCTGCACGGAAGGCAGACTGAAACCGGCTGTCCAGTCGGAATCATTTACTCGCCGGCAGGCACGCTTTAGAATATGAGAGGAAAACGGGAGCTCATTTTTTTTTCCCGTCATTGAACGAAGTAGTTCCTGACAGAGAATAAGAACTCCTTCCACTGTGCCGAAAAGCCCGGCATGACCGCCCACCCCACCCAGAGCATAACAATTGTCATCATGAACCCTGCCCGCTTCCCTTTCTATATTCGTATGACATGTTGCCGAAAAACGGGCATTAGATGCAGGGCAGCGGGCAGGAAAAAAGAGTATTTTTTCCAGTCCCAAAGGCCTGGCTATGGTTTCTTTCCAGAAATCGGCCAGGTTTTGCCCGGTTTTTTCTTCAACAATATATCCCAGCAGCAGGTAGCCAAGATCACTGTATACATGTTCAGCACCTTGTATATATGCTCTTTTTTCATTGATTATCCTGTTGGCAAGCCACTCCCTTCTCCTGCCCTTATCCACTCTTTCCAGCTCGGTCCAGTATGCTCTATGAGCCGGCAATCCCGAGGAGTGACAAAGCAGGTGAAAAATATCCATGTCGCTACCCGCGGTTGAACTGTATTCAGGAAAAATTGTGGCGGCAGTATCAGCCCAGGACAATTTTTTTCTTTCAATCAGGGTGAGGATAGACAACAGGGTTACGAATGGTTTTGTCAGTGAGGCGAGGTCAAAAAAACAATGTTCGTCAATATATTCACTGCCGAAATTATCCGTCGTTCCGCAATACGTTTCACAATGATCTCCTGATTCAAAAGTATCGCAGAAAAAGCCCACACTTGATGAGGAAAATATATTGTTATAATAGTATCTTGTTAGTATTTCCTGCAAACCTTTTAAAATGTTTTTCCGGGGCGAGTCCAACATTTTATCCTGCTATTATTTTATTGTATTTTTTCATTGTTTTTACTAGATTACACAGAATATAGATAAACTTATATGTTATTGTTTTTTCGTTATAAAAAAACTTTTCATTCTTCTTTTTTACACCAACTTTTCAACAATTATTCAACACCAAAATGATAATATGTTTTGAGAAGACTGTTAATAGCATTGTTGAAAACCCGTTATACATAAAAAGCATCATTTTTACGCATTTACAATGTTAGTTTTTTTTGTATAAAAAAAGACAACTTACTTCGTTTTTTCACAAATGAACGGACCTAATAATAACAAGAAAAGACTTTTAAATATAAAAGAAACCAAACATGCAGAGAAAGGAGTGTAACCATGCCCTTGGAATGCACCGTCTTAAAAAATGATTTACTGGAGGGTTTAAACAGCCTTCAAAACATTACAAACAAGAGAGGCACACTGGCAGTCCTTTCAAATGTTCTTATTGAGACAAACGGTAGTGAACTTATCATCACCGGAACAGATCTGGAAGTAGGCCTTAGGCTCTTTGTACCTGCGCAAATAATAAATACCGGTACGATAACCCTTCCCTCAAAGAAAATATTCGAAATCGTCAGGGAATCCGGATCCGAGGAAATAACAATCGAAGAAACGGGCAATAGCTGGGTTCAGATAAAAGCGGGGCTGAGCACCTACAACCTGGCTGGAATTACCAGTGAGGAATTCCCGTCGTTTCCTGAGTTTGACGAGGATACCTTTACGTCTTTTGAAGCCCATATTTTTCTGGATCTCATTGACAAGGTTATTTTCTCGATAGCCAGTGAACAGGAAAATATTTATTCATTGACATCCGTACTCATTGAAAAAGAGAAACGGGAAAATATCAGCTATCTGAAGATGATTTCATCTGACGGGCACAGACTTTCAATTATGGAAAAGGATGTTGCCGTCGATATTGACTCTTTTCATTTGAATGATGTTACGCTTATCCCGAAAAAAGGTATCCAGGAATTAAAGAAATTCTGTGAAAACAGGGATACGATAGATATTTCTTTTGAAAAAAAACAGATGGTTGCAAGAGATGGAGAGGCAGTTATGGTCATTCGTCTCAAACAAGGCGAATTTCCCCAGTATAAATCAATTATCAATACGGTATCACTTGATAATTGTATAAAAATCGAGAGAATACCTTTTCTTGAATCACTGAAAAGAATCAATCTGTTTACTGAAGATATTTTCCATACGATCCAACTGCAGCTGGAAGGTGAGGCTATGGTTCTTACCTCTCAGAATGCAGATCTGGGTAATGCCAAGGACCAGTTGAAAATAAACTATTCAGGTGAGCCGCTTACCCTGGGATTTAACTGTCGCTATTTTATTGAAACACTGCAGGTTATGGAATGTGAAGTTGTCGAGGCATATATCAATTCCAACAACAGCCCCTGCCTGATGAAATCAGATGGCGATAAGGGGTTTTTAAGTATTATCATGCCCATGCAGTTATAATATTCACCTTTTACTTTTTAAAGGACAGCGTGTGACTGAAGAATTAAAAAACTATGATGCCGGCCAGATCAAAGTACTTGACGGCCTTGAGGCGGTAAGAAAAAGACCCGCAATGTATATCGGCAACACAGCCACAGAGGGGTTACATCACCTGATCTGGGAAGTAGTCGATAACAGTATAGATGAGGCGCTGGCCGGATACTGTCAGCGGATCAGGGTTACCATACATGAAGACAACATGATTACCGTTGAGGATGATGGCCGGGGAATACCTGTCGATATTCATCCAACCGAGAATATTTCCGCTCTCGAACTGGTAATGACAACCCTTCATGCCGGAGGTAAGTTTGATCATTCCACCTACAAAGTTTCAGGGGGACTGCATGGCGTCGGTGTTTCAGTCGTCAATGCCCTGTCTGTTGAAGCTGTAGCTAAAATTCGACGTGATGGAAAAATTTACCGTCAATCCTACAGATACGGTGAAAAAGACGGCGAGCTTGAAGTTGTAGGAACGAGTGAAAAGACAGGTACAATCATATCGTTTAAGGCAGATCCTGAAATATTCACCGAAACAACAGTCTACGATTATGAGCTGGTAAAAAACAGACTTCGTGAGCTTGCTTTTTTGAATAAGGATGTGCGAATTTATCTCAAAGATGAAAGAAGCGGAGAAGAGGATAAATTTCATGCATCCGGCGGTATTGTTTCCTACGTGGAGTATCTTAACCGAAACCGTACACCTATTTTCAACGAGCCGATATTGTTAACTGCTGAAAGGGATATGGTTAAAGTTGAAGTTTCTTTCCAGTACTTTGATGGCTATTCTGAACGACTCTTTTCTTTTGTCAACAATATCAATACCAGAGAAGGCGGCACCCATGTTGCCGGTTTCAGGGCAGCATTGACGAAATGCATAAACCGTTATGCCAGTGATGATATTATCCCAAAAAATCTCAAAGAAAAAATGGGAGGAGATGATTCACGTGAGGGACTTACCTGTGTTATTTCCGTCCATGTGCCCAACCCTCAATTTGAAGGTCAGACGAAGACAAAACTTGGTAATTCAGAAGTAAAATCGATCGTCCAATCCGTATGTACTGAAAAACTTACTCTTTTTCTTGAACAAAACCCTCAAATAGCTAAACGCATACTGACAAAAGTTGTCGAGGCGGCACGAGCACGCGAGGCAGCCAAAAAAGCCAGAGATCTATCGAGGAAAAAAGGTTCGACAAGCCTTTTGATGGCCGGCAAACTTGCTGAATGTCAGGAAAAAGATCCATCAAAACGAGAAATTTTCATTGTCGAGGGAGATTCCGCCGGAGGTTCCGCCAAGCAGGGACGCGACCGCTCGATTCAGGCGATACTTCCCCTTCGCGGAAAAATAATGAATGTCGAAAAAGCCCGTTTCGACAAGATATTGAACAGTGAAGAGATCAAGCAGTTGATTGCGGCCTTCGGCTGTGGCATAGGCAAGGATGAGTTCGATCTTGAAAGGCTTCGCTATCACAAGATCATCATCATGACCGATGCTGATGTCGATGGAGCCCACATACGGACACTGCTGCTGACCTTTCTCTACAGACAGATGCTGCCGCTCGTCCAGGGCGGTTATGTCTATATAGGCCAGCCACCGCTTTACCGCCTGGCCAGGGGGAAAAATGAGAAATACTTTCTCGATGAAGAGGAACTGAACAACTACCTTTTTACCCAGGCAAGTGAAAAATTAACAGTTATCTGCGAAGACAACGAAAAAACGGAACTCACGGGTGAAAACCTTGTTCAAACACTCAGAGAGCTTTCCCTGTATCAAAAACTGGTCTCATACCTGAACAGAATGAATATCTGGGAAGACCTGCTCTTCAACCTGCTGCGCAAAGATATCCGCAAGGCCGATCAGTTTGCCGATAAAACGGTCGTTGAATCCATTATTGAGGATTTATCCGGAAACAAAGAGATGAAAGTAGGATCCATACGGCCGTGCCGTTGGCGTGCCGATTGTTACGAGGTTGATGTGGCGGTAAAAGGCAAAGCACAGATAATGACGACACTCGGACCCCAGATACCGCTCATCAACGAATACCGTTCAGCGCTGCAACTGTTTCCAGCCATACAACAGTATCTCGATAAAACGTTCATCATCAGGCAGGAGGTAAGACCTGGGGATTTTAACGATATAAAGGCAGGAAACTGGAGTGCTATGGTTGAAACGGTCCGCAGTGAATCGTTTAAAGGCAGTCATCTGCAGCGCTACAAAGGTTTGGGTGAAATGAACCCTGAACAGCTCTGGGATACAACAATGAATCCGCTGAACCGGGTTTTATTACAGGTCAGCATAAAGGATGTTGAAGCTGCTGACGAAATGTTCACAACCCTGATGGGTGACAAAGTAGAACCTCGCCGGGAGTTTATTCAAAATCATGCCCTGGAAGTCACTGATCTCGATATTTAGATAATTTAAAATAAGATTAAACAGCAATCATGACAAACGATATAGAAAGCGCTCCTTCACCTGAAGAATTTCCAACGATATCAATAGAGAAAGAACTGAAAAAGTCTTATCTCGACTACGCAATGAGCGTTATTGCCGGAAGGGCCCTGCCTGACGTGCGTGACGGTCTCAAACCGGTTCATCGGCGAGTGCTTTTTGCGATGCGGGAACTCGGTGTTTTCTATAACAGGCCGTACGTTAAATCGGCGCGAATTGTTGGTGACGTTATCGGTAAATATCACCCGCACGGTGATACTGCAGCTTATGACACCCTGGTCAGGATGGCCCAGGATTTTTCAATGAGATACCCCCTGGTCAACGGACAGGGAAACTTCGGGTCTCTTGATGGAGATTCGCCGGCGGCCATGCGTTATACGGAAGCACGAATGACGCGCATCGACAGGGAAATCGTTGCTGATCTTGAAAAGGAAACGGTCGACCACATCCCAAACTATGACAACTCTCTGAGTGAGCCCTCCGTTCTGCCCAGCAAAATTCCAAACCTTCTGATAAATGGCTCATCGGGTATTGCTGTCGGCATGGCGACAAACATCCCACCACACAACCTGGTGGAAATAATCGACGGTCTTATCGCCCTTATTGAAGATCCGAGTATTGCCGTTCACCAGCTTTTTTCCATCATCAGCGGACCGGATTTTCCAACAGGAGGGATCATCTGCGGTCGGGCCGGTATCCGGGAAGCCTATGAAACAGGAAGGGGCATTATAATCATGCGTGCCCGGACCCATATAGAAAAATCAAAAGACGGTAAAAAAGAAATCATTGTCGTAACCGAGATTCCCTATCAGCAGAACAAAGCAGTTCTTGTTGAAAAAATAGCTCACCTGATAAAAGACAAGAAGATTCCGGCAATATCCGAGGTGCGTGACGAGTCGGACCGGCAAGGGCTGCGAATCGTCATGGAGCTTAAAAAGGATGAAATTGCAGAGGTGGTCATCAACCAGCTGTTTAAGATGACACCAATGCAGAAATCATTCGGCATCATTTTTCTTGCCATCGTTAACAACAAACCTGAAGTACTTAACTTAAAACAGATTCTCGAGCACTTTATTCAGCACCGCAGGGTTGTTGTGTATCGACGAACAGCATTTGAGTTAAAGAAAGCGGAAGAACGAGCCCACATTCTCGAGGGGTTGAATATAGCTATCAACAACCTCGATGATGTTGTCGACCTAATAAGAGCCGCAAAAAATCCCGCCGAAGCGAAAGCTGAACTGATAAAAAGATATGAGTTAAGCGAGATACAGGCGCAGACCATTCTCGACATGAGGCTGCAGCGATTAACCGGCCTCGAGCGGGATAAAATTGCTTCTGATTACCAGGAAGTTCTTGCCTTGATCGAAAAACTCAAAGGTATCCTCAATGATGAAGGCCAGGTGATGGCCATCATTAAAAGTGAATTTCTTGAAATCAGGGATACCTATGGAGATGAACGAAAAACGGAAATAATAGATGCTGTTGATGAAATTCTTCCTGAAGACCTGATCGCCCCCGAGGACATGGCGGTAACCGTCACCCGTTCGGGGTATATAAAACGCAACCCGGTGAG
Source organism: Desulfocapsaceae bacterium (assembly GCA_963675545.2). Taxonomy (GTDB): domain Bacteria; phylum Desulfobacterota; class Desulfobulbia; order Desulfobulbales; family Desulfocapsaceae; genus MADRE3. Next base: position 1,633,335 of record CAXXRX010000002.1, on the reverse strand, counting down.
TCTGTATCGATCTCAGCATCGTGGCGGAAAAGGAGTCAGGGGGGTAACGAACATAGAGGAGGATTACGTATCAAGCCTCTATGTCGCCTCAACGCTTGATACCTTTCTGTTTTTCACCAATCACGGCAAAGTTTTCTGGAGAAAGGTGTACCAGCTGCCCCTGGTCGGCAGAACGGCGCGTGGTAAAGCTATCGTTAATCTTCTGGAATTGAATGAAGGTGAAAAGCTGGCAGCAATTCTGCCTATTACCTCTTTTGAGGACGATGATGAATCAAAGACCATTTTGATGGTTACTAAATTCGGGCGGGTTAAAAAAACCAGCCTTTCCGAATTCAGAAGACCACTCAGAAAAGGCAAACGCGCCCTTACCATAAATGAAGGTGACGAAATTATTTCAGCACATATCCTGGGTGGAGACGACACTATTTTCATGATATCCAGAAACGGAATTTCAATCCGCTTCCATGAATCAGATGTGCGGACCATGGGAAGAACTGCAGCAGGTGTACGGGGCATGAGGCTGAATTCAGGCGACTATATTGTTGGTGCAAGTATTATCGAAACAGACAGCGATAAAACAATTTTGACGGTAACGGAAAACGGCTTCGGAAAACGCAGCATGGCGGAAGATTATCGTATCCAGCGCCGCGGCGGTAAAGGGGTTTTTGCCATTAAACCCAGTGAAAGAAATGGCAGTATCGTCGGTTCAATGATCGTTGAAGATGACCAGGAAGTCATCCTTATCGCCGATTCAGGAAAGATGATCCGCATGGGGCTGGACAAACTCCGGATAATAGGGAGAACCACCCAGGGGGTAACACTCATTAATCTTGAGGAGGGCGAACGCGTTGTAGCGATGGACATTCTCGCCCATGATGATTCAGCAGACATCGAGGAAGACGTTGAATAGGGAAAAACAGCCCATAGCAGTCATTGGAGCAGGTTCCTGGGGAACAGCTCTGGCACTGCTCCTGAGCAAAAAAGGATATGTTGTGAGGCTCTGGGACTTTGACCCAGAACATATAAAAAACCTTAATAACGAGAGGGAAAACAGTAGGCATCTTCCGGGAATCCAGTTTCCAGAAACCCTGTTGCCAACCTCAAATCTTCAGGAAGCTGCAGACGGTGCACCAACGCTGTGCATGGTTGTGCCTTCACATGGTTACCGAAAGGTTTTTCAGGATCTTGTTGGTTACCTGGGAGAAGATACGGTGATTGTCTCTGCGACCAAAGGAATTGAAAACGATACACTGCAAACCATGTCGCAGGTAATGAGCGATGTTTTAGAGCCTTCAAAAACTGATCATCACCCGGAACGTGCAGTTTTGTCAGGGCCCTCTTTTGCAAAAGAGGTTGCCGACGAGGTTCCGACTGCAATAACAATCGGTTGCAAAAACAAAGGCATAGCACGGGAGCTGCAGCAACTCTTTAATGCAGCTTATTTTCGTGTATATACGAGCTCTGATATCATCGGTCTTGAGGTAAGTGCGGCCCTTAAAAATATCATAGCGATCGCCGCTGGTATCTGCGACGGGCTCAATTTTGGCATGAATGCACGGGCGGCCCTTATTACCAGGGGACTTGCTGAAATTTCCCGTTTTGGAATCAAGCTTGGAGCTGAGCCAGCCACTTTTTATGGTTTAAGTGGCGTGGGAGATCTTGTTTTGACCTGCACTGGTGATCTGAGCAGAAACAGAACTGTCGGTCTCAGGTTGGGAAAGGGGCAGACACTCGAGCAGATACTTGCCGACATGTCCATGGTTGCAGAAGGTGTAAAAACAGCAAAATCCGTTTATCAACTGGCTCAACAGAAACAGTTGGAAATGCCGATACTTGAACAGGTGTATCAGATACTTTACGAAGACAAAGACTGCAGAACAGCCGTAAAAGACCTGCTCGGCAGAGAGCTGAAACCTGAGTAAGAAGAAAAGCCCCCTACCCTGACCAGTCGTTTTCCTCAAAGGCGCTGTGATCAGGTTGCTCCGGCATTTCTTCCATGATTCTTTGTTTCAGCCACACCATGATTTTATCGAACTCCGTTTTTACTTCTTTAAAAACCTTGCCGCGGTGACTGATCCTGTTTTTTTCTTCCATACTGAGTTCGGCAAATGTTTTCTTCAACGGTTCATAATAAAAAACAGGGTCGTACCCAAAGCCGTTTTCACCTCGAGGTGACTCAAGAATTGTTCCGTCGCAGGTCGCTTCATAGGTAAGGGCTGGACCGGATGGAACAGCGATGGAAAGAACGCAGGTGAAAAATGCTACCCGGTCTTTAACTCCATCCATTTTTTTTAATAATTTTTCCCAGTTCTGTTGATCTGTGGCGCCCTCCCCCGCATAACGGGCTGAGTAAACTCCCGGTTCTCCGTTTAATGCCGTAACTGATAGTCCCGAATCGTCAGCGATTGCCGGTATCCCTAGAACTTTTGCCACATGGTGAGCTTTCTTGTAGGCATTTTCATCGAATGTCGCCCCGTCTTCAACAACAGGTGGAAGCGGGCCAAAGTCCGCCAGACTTTTTATCTCGACAGGAAAATCGGCAAGCATTGCTTTGAATTCCTTGACCTTATTCGTATTACTGGTAGCCAGCACAATGAGATTAAACATTTATTTTTAGTCCTTTTTACGCTGTTTTTTATACCTGTTGTCGTAACGTTCCTGTTCACTGTAAATACAACCGCAATAGGGTTGTCGATACATACCGAGGGCAACGGAATCATCAATCCCCTGCTGCCAGCCATCCCGGAAATCATGGTAAAAAAAGGAAACCGTTTTACCAGTTGAAAGCTCTTCTCCCAGGGCTCTCATCAGTGTGTGATTCTGGTATCTGCTGTACAACAGTGTTGAGGAGAATGTGTCATCGCCTCTTTTTATTGCCATTGCAACGGTTTTTTCAAATCTCATCCGATAACAGAGTGAACACCGCCCTGTTTCCTTGAAGACAACCCGTCTCAAGAAATCACGAAGACCATAATCTCTGTCTAAAACGAGCGGAATATTTTTATCCCTGCAGTACTCCACCACCCCGTCCAGCCTTTTGCGAAACTCCTTGTATGGGTGTATGTTTGGGTTGAAGAAGTAAGCGCTGAAATCAATTCCCTCCCTGTCAAGGACCTTTTCAGGGTAGAGAAGGCACGGTGCGCAACAGAGATGAAGAAGAAGAGACATGCCGGTTTATATCTTGTACTGTTTCGGGTCAATACTGTATTGATGAATCTTGTAATTAATGATTCTCAGACTGGTATCGAGGAACTCGGCTGTTTTTGTCTGATTACCGTTATTTTTCTTTAGTCCGTCAATTATAAGATCTTTCTCAAAATTTTCTACGGCAGTTGTAAAAGACAGCGGTTTGCCGCTTGCAACTGTTTCCGAGACCTGAAGTGTCGGGGGAAGATGGACACCTTTGATTGAAGAACCATCACATACAAGGACAGCTCGCTCCATACAGTTTTGAAGCTCTCTGACGTTTCCCGGCCAATGATACTGTATCAGCAGGTCTATGGCTGATGTCGAGATTCTGGTAATTTTTTTTCGGTTTTCCTTGTTGTATTTTTCAAGAAAAAACTCTGCCAGCAGTAGAATATCCGTTCGTCTTTCCCGAAGAGGCGGCATATATATTGGAAAAACATTTAATCGATAATAAAGGTCTTCCCTGAAGGTCCCGTCGGAAACCGACTTTTCAAGGTCACGGTTGGTGGCAGCTACCAGGCGGACATCACAGGAAATGGAATGTGCTGAACCAAGCCGCTGAAAGCTTCGTTCCTGAACGACATTTAAAAGTTTCACCTGTACCGAGTGACTTATTTCACCAATTTCATCAAGGAAAAGCGTTCCCCCCTCAGCCATTTCAAAACGGCCGATCTTTCGCTCATTGGCATCAGTGAATGCCCCTTTTTCATGTCCGAAAAGTTCACTCTCGAGCAGTGTTTCCGGAAGTGCTGAACAGTTTACAACAACGAATGGTTTATCTTTTCTTTTACCATTGTAATGAAGGGCTTTTGCAACCAGGGTTTTACCGGTACCCGACTCTCCTCTCAGCAGTACCGTCGCGTTGGAATCCACGACGCGGTGGACCATTTCATAGACATCCTGCATACGGCTTGAGTTGCCGATAATATCGTTGATTTTATTCTTTTCGGAAAGCTCTCTTTTCAATTTGAGGTTTTCAGTTTTTAAATTGTCTTTTTCGCGGTTGACGATCTGGACCCTCCGTACAGTCTGGGCTATGATACTTGATAAGATCGTTAAAAACTGAAGATCCTTGTGGGACTGGTTACTGATGCCCTGGTGATAGATTCTGTCTATGCTCAACGCACCAATCACCTGTTTTCCATCTTTTATCGGAACACAGAGAAATGAACGGTTCTGATCGTTTATATCACCTCGTGACCGAGTTCTGTTTAAAAAAAGCGGTTCTTCTGCAATATGCGGAACGATGATCGGCTCTCCAGAGGACACAACCCTTCCGGTGATTCCTTCTCCAATCTTGTATTTACCCCGTTTTCTGCCCTCAGCTGTCAGGCCGTGAGCTACTTCGATTTCGAGCTTTCCGGTAAGCGGATTGACAATTGTAACCGTGCCGTTTTCCATGTTTTTTATCTCAAAGAGCAGTTTCATCGCCTTTTCAAGGCAATCGCTCAGGACAAAGGACGAGGCCAGTTCCCGTGTGATTTCATAGAGGCAGGTAACATCCTGCAGCTGATCGTCAATAATGTTCTCGCCCATACAACCTCTGATGATATATTATGATTGTTTAAAATAGGGTGACTGGATTAAAACTGGCAAGATACCATATTTGTAGTTCCTTTTCCACTGCTCGTTACAAATTTGTGCGGTATTGATATGCCCTTCTTTTTCACGGGTACATATCGTTGACAGAATTATTGTGAAGTGGTACAAGGATAAACCTCTGGAGGGATGGCCGAGTGGTTTAAGGCGGCGGTCTTGAAAACCGTTGTACGAAAGTACCGTGGGTTCGAATCCTACTCCCTCCGCCAGACAAATGCCTGGAGAGATGACCGAGCTGGCCGATGGTGCTCGCCTGCTAAGCGAGTGTGGGGATAAAACTCCACCGAGGGTTCGAATCCCTCTCTCTCCGCCATACAAAAAAGCTCACATTCTCTCAAGAGTGTGAGCTTTTTTGCGTCTAACTAAAAAAGCTGGCTACCTGCCGTTTCAAACGCTAAAAACCCCAGAGCAGTGAACGTTTGACCCAACCTGTTATACCACTTTCGTGTTTAACCTGGGCCCACCCTTTCTGCTGTTTAATAGTTTTAAAAACGACACCATAATAGGCTTTTCCAACAATTTTATAATTGGTTCCAGGCCCACTGCGGATGTTGATCTTTATGTTTTTGTCCTTGTTGACTTTAACGACCATATGACCGGTTTCTGAAACCAGGTCCTTGTGAAGCCAGCCGTTATCGTTTTCAAAATCTTCAACTTTGATCCAGTCACCCTGCTGTTTAACCACCTTTAGTGGCAAACCGCTCCCGTATTTCCATTTTATGGAGTAATTTGTTCCAGGTCCCGACCTCAGGTTAACATCTTCTCCGGACACCGAAACCATGCGTGCTGAAACGGCAAGCGGTAAACAAAAAAACAGAACACAAGTAATTGTAATTATTATATGTTTTTTAATCATTGTCCTTTTTCGGTTAATGTTCGATAACGATGGAAACCAGTCGTTCCAGATCATCGAGCGAATAATATTCAATTTCTATCTTTCCCCTGTTTCCATTTGGATGAATCGTAACTTTTGACTCCAGTTTGTTTGTCAGCTGGTTTTCAAATGATTTTCGATAAGACGGCGGCAGGGTTTCCGGTTCTGTTTTCCTGGACGTGGAAGCTTGACGTGCGTCACCAGGCTGTCTTTTGTTTCGACGTATAAGCTGTTCAGTCTGGCGAACCGAAAGCCGCTTTGTAAGGATTCGGTCGCGGATATCCTTAAGGGTAGCCGGATCGTCAATTATTCTTAAAAGTGCTCTTGCGTGACCCTCTGAAAGTGATTGCGCCAGCAGGTCATCTTTTACGTAATCAGGAAGCAACAGGAGCCGTAGCGTGTTTGCAACGGTGGACCTTTTTTTTCCGACCCGCTTCGCCGCTTCCTCTTGGGTGTAGCCAAAGCGATCAATCAGATTCTTGTAGGCTGTAGCTTCTTCAATCGCATTGAGGTCTGTACGCTGGATATTTTCAATAAGTGCGAGTTCGAGAAATGCATCTTCAGAATCCATTTTTTTGACGACGACAGGGACGGTTTTTAACCCGGCAATACGGGATGCCCTCAGTCTTCGCTCACCAGCAATAAGCTCATAAGCGGTGGTTTCTTTATTATACGATACGATGAGCGGCTGAATAACCCCATTTTCCAGTATGGACTGTGAAAGTTCATCCAGTTCTTGTTCATCAAATGCAATCCTCGGCTGGTGTTTATTGGGGATGATTTTCTTGATGTCACACTCAAAAAAACGTTCATCTTCTTCACTGTTTCCAAACAGTGCACCGACACCCTGCCCTAACCCTGTAGTTTTTGCCACACCCTCACCTCTGTCGTTTTAGGAATTCCGCAGCGAGAGCAGAGTAAGCGTGTGCACCTGTTGACCGGTTATCGTACTGAAGTATTGTCTGACCGTGACTGGGGCATTCACTCAAACGTACGTTCCTGGGAATAATAGTTGTAAATACTTGATTGCCAAAGTGACGCGATATCTCAGCTGAGACCTGGTGAGAAAGTTTATTTCTTGTGTCGAACATGGTTAACAATAATCCTTCTATATAAAGGTGTTCATTAAATTTCTTTTTCACCTGCCGGATTGTATTGATAAGTTGTGCAAGTCCTTCCATTGCAAAATACTCACATTGCATGGGTATCAATACAGATTTGGCTGCAGTCAGGGCATTAACGGTCAGCAATCCTAGCGAGGGCGGGCAATCAATAAGTATGTAGTCAAATTCTTCCCTGACAATAGAAAGCATATTGCTCAGGAAATATTCACGTTGACTCTCGTTAATCAGCTCAAGCTCGGCCGCAACAAGATCAATATTTGACGGGATAACTTGAAGGTTTTTTACCGCAGTATCGATAATGACGTCGTGAATTGATACGCGCGAACAAAAAACATGGTAAAGGTGATTATCGAGTTGTTTTGTTTTTACCCCGACATTACTCGAAGCGTTCCCTTGGGGGTCAGAGTCAACAAGAAGGACCTTTTTTTTCCTGTAGGAAAGGGCGCTGGCAAAATTAACAGCTGTCGTTGTTTTTCCGACACCACCTTTTTGGTTGGCCACGGCAATAATGACACCATTTCTTGGTTTGCCCACAATTCTCTCCCTCATGTTAAATGTTCTTTTCTTATAATCGAGGAGTCGCATCAATCTCAAGGTTAATTTTCAAAATGCACGATTTTCTTCGCTCATTTGTTGATCATTGCCCCCTCCTCAAGTATAAAGAGCATTATTGTGATGAGTGGGTCTTAATGTTTCACGTGAAACAATTTCAAGGGGTGGTCTTGTGAAAAGTGATTATCTGGTGATCGGGAGTGGAATTGCAGGACTGTCTTTTGCGCTGCGTGTTTCGCAGTGGGGGAATGTCATTGTCGTAACCAAGAAACGGGATATTGATACGGCAACGAATCTCGCTCAGGGAGGAATTGCAGCGGTATTTGATGAGCACGACAGTATTAAGGAGCATGTTGACGATACTCTGAAGTCGGGGGCGGGCCTCTGCGATGAAAACATTGTCAACCAGGTTGTCTCCTCCGGTCGTGCGCGCGTTGAAGATCTGATTCACTACGGCGTGCCGTTTGTCAGAGATGAGGAATCCGGAGCTTTGAGCCTGGGTAGGGAAGGAGGGCATTCGCGAAGAAGAGTTGCCCATGCATACGATTTAACGGGCAGAGAGATCGAAAAAACACTCCTTGATATGGTTAGAAAATCTAAAAATATCAAACTGTTGGAGGAGCATGTCGCGGTTGATTTACTGATCAAGAAGAGCGGGGTGGAGCAATTATGCTTCGGCGCGTACGTGATGAGTAAGGATCGTGGAGTGATCCCATACGTTTCAAAGGTAACTGTTCTGTGTACCGGTGGTGCAGGAAAGGTCTATTTATACACGAGTAACCCCGATATAGCTACAGGTGATGGCGTAGCAATGGCTGCTCGAGCCGGTGCAAAAATTGCGAATATGGAGTTTGTTCAGTTCCACCCCACCTGCCTGTATCACCCCAATGCAAAAAACTTCCTGATATCTGAGGCGGTGAGAGGAGAGGGGGGAATACTGGTAGATAAACGGGGCAAACGCTTCATGGACAAATATGATGTGCATGGAGAACTGGCGACGCGAGACACAGTAGCACGTTCAATAGACAAGGAGTTGAAAGAAAGCGGTGAAGATTACGTCTACCTCGATATTACCCATAAAGATCCCGCTTTTATCAAAGAGCGGTTTCCCGGAATATATAAAAAATGTCTAGAGTTCGGATTGGATATAACGACTGAGCCGATACCTGTGGTTCCTGCTGCCCATTATCTTTGCGGTGGCGTCCTTGTTGACAGTTATGGGAATTCGTCAGTAAGCGGTTTAATGGCCCTGGGAGAGACCTCCTGTACCGGTTTACATGGTGCTAACCGCTTGGCAAGTAATTCTTTGCTGGAAGCCGTTGTCTTTGCGGAACGGGCAGCAGGGATCTGTTTTGCTGACCAGAAAACAGATACTGATTTTGAATCGATTGATGATGTGGATCCGTGGAGCGAAGGGGAGGCTGATTACCTTGAAGAGGAAATTATCATCAATCACGACTGGGACCTTATCAGAAGGACCATGTGGAATTATGTCGGAATCGTCAGGACAACCCAGCGCCTTGAGCTTGCCAAAAAACGATTAACTGATATAGCCGAGGAGATAGAGAATCATTACAAGAAGTATTATGTATCGGCAAATATGGTGGAGTTACGCAATATTGCACATATAGCTTTGATGATTGTGGAGTCGGCACTGGCCAGAAAAGAGTCCAGAGGGCTCCATTACAGTATTGATTTTCCAGATCAGCGAGATTGCTTCAGGCACTGGATCGTTCTGGAAAGAACACTGGCCAAGCCGCCGTGGAGCTATTCGATCACAAAACAGTCATTTGCTTTTGATATAAATGAATCTTGAAGGTTAATTTTGACCTGTGCCGTCAACAATCCTGGTGTGATCTTATTGTTAAAGAATATCTGTTTTCAGGTGGTTACTTGATTTGTGTAGATTTCAATAGCACCGCAATTTACTAAACAGCAAAAACAGAAGGTAGGCAACTTGTTGAAAAATTATATAAAATCTATTCCTCTGAAAAATAGATATCTCCATAATAGGCGACAGCAGCATCCTGATTATTATCAGTATCTGTCATGATGGCTATGGCGTCAATCGTCGTCTGTTCTTCTCCCAATATCTCACGTAAGTCATTTAAAACATTTCTTTTTTCATGATACCAGGTTGCCGTTGAATCGTTTTTGTTTCTTATAGCAACCATCATAGCGTTTTTACCGGCAAACGCATTTGGCCAGACATCATATTTTTGAGTATTGTTCGCCCATGCATAATTTAAAGCTCTTGTCCTCCAGGGAAGATATCCTCCATCGATTATGATATAGACCCTGGCGGCATAATCGTCACCCGATTTGACCTGTTCATCTTCAGTGGTGAGTCTATTTTCGATGCGCCAGCTCCAGTTCAGGTAAGGATAGTTATTGAGGTCTACCTCAATGTTTTTAAATAGGCCTGAAGCAGTTCCCCGGCTTTCGGCTTTGAGCACAACCGTATCATTCAAGGTGCCCAAAGCATATTCAGTTTTGCCTGAGAAAGATTTTTCTTCCCAAGAACCTATATCCGAATTGGAAAAATCACCAACTCTCAGTTCTTCTGCAAAAGAGATTGGTGGAAGCAATGAATAAATGATGATGGCTGTTATCGCTGCACAGAGGTTTTTCATAATAGACTGGTCTCCTGCGGGAAGCTAATCGTTATCTGTAATTGTAATACTATTGACACGTATTGTTCCGTGTCATAGTTTTTACATAGATATTCAAACTCACTGAATCGTATCGCACCTGAAGACCCAAGGAGGCATAAATATAGCAGCATATGATTGCCGGATCTCGTTCTGAAAGATCTTGATCGGTTTTAGGCTGGATATTTTGCTCTTCAAATCTTCTGCGATATTTTTCAAAGGCCTTTCCATGCAGATGTCCGTCACTACCATTTTTTGATTTTAAACCCTTTTAAAGCGGAGTCGGAAAGATAATTTTTATCCGCCCAACATAATCACCACGACAGAACAGGAGATGTGAATGAAAAATCTAAAGCTTAACTATGAAACGTTGATCAAAATCACCCGATCTCTTTCCAAATCGAGAAAGACGGAAGAGGTCATCAGGATGACGGTAGACAGTATTAAATCCACGCTTGATATCAAGGGGTGCGCACTGTATTTGATCAATCGCAACTCGAATGAGTTGGAAGTCGCGGCATCAAGCGGATTGAGTAAGAATTACCTTAACAAGGGAGCCATCAGCGTTCTGAAATCTATCACTGATTCCCTTGAGGACGAACCGGTCGCGGTGTACGATGTCAGCGACGATCCCCGTATTCAGTACCCCGACGCAGCCAAAGCCGAGGGTATCGCGTCCATTCTCTCCGTGCCCATCCTGGTGGGTGAAAAGGCTATCGGTGCCGTCCGGGTGTATACGGCAGAAAAATGGGAGTTCACTCTCAATGATGTGAATTTCGTGCAGGCACTGGCCCAGATTGCCGGGTTAACTATCGAGATGACCCGGTTATACCAGGGACAGAGCGAATATATCGAAACCCTTTCGATCATGCGTGAATCCCCCGAACTTTGACGGTATTCCAAACGCATTTTTCACTGAGTGAGAATACTCAAAAGGTTATATTGTTTCATGATCATTGCGACTTTTGCATAAAGGGTTCAATGTTCAGGAAGAACCCCTTATGCCTTGGAAGGGTAGTTTGTGCGTTGAATTCTGCCGAAAAGTTCCTTCTTTTCTGTTTCATGATTCCTCATTTTTTCTTTGCTGAGGAATCACATACTATTTTACAACGTAACTTGTGGTCCTGAATTGAGAGGCCATCTCTTTCTATATGCTACCTGTCTGAATATCAAAGTGTATCTACCCAAAGGAGGAAGAATATGAAAGTTGCTATATTGGGAACTGGAGCAGTGGGGGGCTATTTTGGAGGGAGATTGGCCCAGGCAGGAAATGATGTAACGTTTATTGCACGAGGCGCCCATCTGCAGGCAATCAAAGCCAAGGGCTTACAGATAAAGAGTGTACTTGGAGATTTCTCTATTAATCCAGCTCAAGTGACAGATGATACAGGCAGCGTTGGTGCGGTCGATCTCGTTTTCTGCTGTGTTAAATCATGGCAGGTAGCTGAAATCACAGATCAACTTAAACCATTACTCGGATCGGATACGACAATAGTGACTCTGCAGAACGGTGTTGAAGCCCATACCATTTTGGCCAACGCCTTTGGCAAGAAGCGCATCCTTCCCGGCCTGTGTCAAATGATCAGTCTCGTTGAAGCGCCTGGGGTTATCTTTCATAAAGGAATCGATCCATACATATCGGTTGGAGAACTGGATGGTTCAAGGAGTCAAAAACTTGAGAAAATTCTGCAATTGTTTGCTGGCGTAGGGGGCGTAACAATCGATGGTTCTACTGATATTCTTCAGAAATTATGGATGAAATTCATGATTATAGCACCCTGGAGCGGGGTTGGCGCGATCACCCGAGCACCGATCGGCATTTTTCGTGAGCTCCAACAAACTCGTGAGCTGCTTTTGCAATCAATTCAGGAAGTATTTGAGGTTGCCAAGGCAAATGGAGTGAAAATGCCAGGAAACGCAGTGGACACTACAATGGACTTCATTGACCGGGTTCCTACGGCAGGGACGGCATCAATGCAAAGAGATGTAATGGATGGAAAACCATCAGAGTTGCATGAGCAATGCGGTGCAGTCGTGAGATACGGTGAAAAGAGAGGGGTTCAGACGCCGGTGAATCGCTGTATTTATCACAGCTTGCTTCCGCTTGAACACAAAGCCAGAGGAAAAATTTCTTTTTAATAAAATCGTGACCGAAGATCTGCCAGTTCATCTTCAATAGACAAACAAGGCGTTCTTTTCTGTTTTCCGTGCATCTGTCAAGCAGACCGGGGATAGCGGCTCAGGCATTTATTCTGCGTTCATTTGTACACCCGGAAACAAAACAGGCACTTAACGATATACGCTAAGTGCCTGTTTTTATCTGGCGTCCCCAACCGGATTTGAACCGGTGTTGCCGGCGTGAAAGGCCGGTGTCCTGGACCTGACTAGACGATGGGGACCTTATTGGTACTGGTGGGTCGTGTTGGACTCGAACCAACGACTCTCTGCTTAAAAGGCAGATACTCTACCGACTGAGTTAACGACCCATGAAGCAACGCTATATACAAACTCGAGGTTTTGCTGTCAAGAAAAAATTTAAAGGTTGACTTTACCATTCCATCACCTGCAGGTCAAGTTGATGCTTCGCTTTAATTGAGCTTTCGTCTTTACTCAGGCATACCGCAGAATGAAAAGAATCCGGTAAAAGAATTGTTGAAAACAGGTGTGAATGATATAAAGGATGCTCAACTTTGAATCAGGATCAGATAGTGGTGTTTAAAATAGCCGAGGTTCCAGCTCGAGGTCTGGTGAATTATGGGATTTGTAAGTGGTTCAGCGAGTTTTGTTCGTTTTGGAGTGGAAGGGGAGCTGCCGTCTAATACGCTTGAGTTTGTGGCTGACAGGATCGCCTCGTTTTCGTTCAGGGATATTGATGACAGCATGGACGAGTATTCAATCGGCTGGGTTTCCGTGGTGAATATGTTTGATGCCGGTTTTCGTTACGCATCATTTATGAATGGAGATTACGTTACAATTACGCTGCGGATTGATGAGCGGAAGGTTTCTCCGGCGATTCTTAAAAAGTTTGTCCAGAAGGAAGAGGAGCGCATTAAGATTGAAAAGCAGATTCCCCAGGTGAGCAGGACGCTGAAGGCTGAAATAAAGGAACGGGTCCAGACGGAACTCATTAGAAAGGCAATCCCGATTCCGTCGGTGTTCGACGTGTGCTGGAATCTTTCAGAGTCGACAGTGCTGTTTTTTTCCACCAACAAAAAAATACATGCGGTGCTGGAAGATTTTTTCAAGGAGTGTTTTGGCATGCTGCTGGTACAGCAGATTCCCTACGTTACCGCTGAGCATCTTTTAAACGATGAGCAGGCGGAGCGTCTTGGAGTTGTTAATCCTGAAATATTTGTCTGAGTAAAAGGGGAGCGGCTGGTATGGATTTAGTAGATCTGATGGTGGAAAAACGATTTCTCGGACAGGAGTTTCTTACCTGGCTCTGGTGGAAGAGTGAAGAGCGTGGCGGCAGTGTCGAATTACCGGTTTATGGTGATATTACCGTTGTCTTCGAAAAACACATGCTGCTGGAGTTCGGCGAAGGCGAATACAGTGAAAAACTGGTGTGCACAGGGCTGCAGACGGAACTGAAAGAGGCCCGTACAGGCCTTTTGATGGGAAAAAAGCTGGAACAGGCGCGGATTCAGCTGATCAAGGACAGTTATGAGTGGAACTTTACCCTTGGTGCCGCGTTATTCGAGTATAGAAATGTGCGTCTTCCAAAAACAGCGGCAACGGAGCAGGGTTCCGGAAACAGCGATGAAGAGCTCGAAGGGATGATCCTTGAGCGGGTATTTCTGTTTGAAGAACTGGTGAGAACCGTAAATGATCTGTTCCGGATGTTTTTACAGATTCGGGTAAGCGATCAGTGGTCGGCCGAACTCCGCTCAATAAGGGACTGGATTCATGCCGGTGGTGAAGAAGCGAAAAATTATTAAAACGTGATAAACAATGGATTTTGAGACGGTAATCGGGCTGGAGATTCATGCTCAGCTGAAAACGGATTCTAAAATATTCTGCGGTTGTTCCACTTCCTTTGGTGCACCTCCTAATACCCATACCTGCCCGGTGTGTCTCGGGATGCCGGGAAGTCTTCCGGTTTTGAATAAAAAGGTTGTCGAATTTTCAATAAAAATGGGGCTGGCAACAAACTCCCGAATCAATAAAGTAAACCAGTTCGCCCGCAAAAACTATTTTTACCCAGATCTTCCCAAGGGGTATCAGACCTCCCAGTTTGACAAGCCGATTGTTGAGTTTGGTTCGGTGGAAATCGATGTGGACAACGAACGGAAAACAATTGGTATCACCAGGATGCACATGGAGGAGGATGCCGGAAAATTAATACATGATGACCGGGAACCTGTTTCCTATGTTGATCTGAACCGGACAGGAACGCCGCTGCTTGAAATAGTTTCCGAGCCTGATCTTCGTTCTCCCCGGGAAGCTTCTGCGTACCTGAAAAAAATTCATGCCATTCTCCGCTATCTCGATATCTGTGACGGCAACATGCAGGAGGGCAGCTTCAGGTGCGATGCCAACATTTCACTCAGGCCTGTCGGCCGGAGTGAACTCGGAACGAGAACGGAGTTGAAGAATATGAATTCGTTTCGCAACGTCCAGGCAGCACTGGAGTATGAAGAACGTCGGCAGCGGGACATTCTTCTTGAAGGTGAGCAGGTAATTCAGCAGACCCTGCTGTGGAATCCGGATACCGGCAAGACAGAGTCGATGCGAGGCAAGGAAGATGCCCATGATTACCGGTATTTTCCCTGTCCGGACTTGATTCCTATTGAGATCAGCGACGAGTGGATCGAACAGGTTCGGCAGACACTGCCAGAGCTTCCGGACCAGAGAAAGCAGCGCTTCCAGGATGCCTATGATCTTTCCGAATATGATGCGGTTATCCTCACCGAGTCCAAAGAGCTTGCCGATTATTTCGAGGCGGCTCTGAGCGGAGGGGCAGCACCGAAAAAGATTGCAAACTGGATGATGACCGAGTTGTTGCGGGAACTCAAGGGTGCGGAGATTGTCGATTGTCTGGTATCCCCGAAACAGCTTGGAGCATTGATCGAGATGGTCGAGAAGGGGACAATCAGCGGTAAGATTGCTAAAACGGTTTTTGCAGAAATGCTGATTGCCGGGAAAGATCCCCAGACAATCGTGGTTGAAAAGAATCTCCTGCAGGTATCCGATGAATCCGAGCTGCTGGAGATCATAAAAAACATTATTGCTGAAAATCCCGATCAGGCACAGGATTTTCGTGAGGGTAAGACAAAACTGATTGGGTATTTTGTCGGCCAGCTGATGCAGAAAACCAGGGGGAAAGCAAACCCGAAACTGGCAAACACGTTGTTTTTGCAAGAGTTGTCAGGATCGGATTAAACGGTTTTCGGGACAATGGATAAAGATCTTTGGCAGCAGAAAGGGGCTGGACACCGCGAGCGCTTGCGGCAGCGCTTCCTGGACCACGGGCTCGACGGCTTCAGTGATGCTGAAGTACTCGAGCTGCTCCTGTCGTTTGGAACACCCCGCAAGGACTGCAAGGAGCAGGCCCGAGCGCTGCTGAAGCGGTTCTCGACGTTTGCAGCGGTTCTCGATGCATCTCCTGCTGAAATTCAGGAGGTAAAGGGCGTCGGTCCGAAAAACAGTTTTGCCCTGGCCTTTGTCACCTCCGCTGCAAATCGTTATCTCAAACAGCGCTTAAATACTAAATCGTACATCCGTTCCTCCTCTGCGGTAATCGACTACCTGGCCCACTCGATGAGAGGGCTTAAAGTTGAAGTATTTACCGTGATCTACCTTGATTCGTCCCATGGCATTATCGACACCGAGGTCGTTGCCGAGGGAACAATAAATGTAAACAGTGTGTACCCCAGGGAAATTGTCAGAAAGGCGCTGGCGCGCCATGCAGCGGCACTGGTGGTTGCCCATAATCACCCGTCCGGAGCCATAGAACCTTCCGAGCAGGATCGCCTGCTGACCAGGACGCTTTGCCTGGCCTGCTCAATGATGCAGATCAGATTGCTGGATCATATCATTATCGGCAATGAGCATTTCAGTTTTGCCGATCATGGCATGATTGCAGAATCTCAGAACTGGTGCCGGCAGGTTTTAAGCGAGAGAATCACGACGGATGAAGTGCGGTGAGCAGCCTCTATCTGCACATTCCCTTCTGCCGCTCCAAGTGTTTCTACTGCTCGTTCTCTTCATTTGCCGACATGGACGAGATCCATGATCGTTATGTTTCAGCACTCATGACTCAAATCAGAAGAAGTGCGCCTGGAAAGCCCAAAAGTGCACTTGAAACGCTGTTTATCGGTGGAGGAACACCGACGGTACTGAAGGCCGAAAAACTCGCCGAAATCATCGATACCTGCCGTGAAAAGTATACATTTGTAAGTAACGCGGAGATCTCAATTGAGGCAAATCCTGGAACTGTTGATATACAAACCCTTCTCATGCTCAGGGATCGCGGGGTTAATCGATTATCGATCGGTGTACAGTCGTTTGCCGATCACGACCTTCAGGTTCTCGGCCGGACACACCGCTCGGACAAGAGCCTGCAGGCCCTTGAAGATGCCCATGAAGCGGGGTTTGGCAATATAAGTCTTGACCTGATGTATGGACTTCCGGGGCAGCGTGTCGAGTCCTGGCGAAAAAACCTGGAGCAGGCTGTTGCACTCCGGCCGCAGCATCTCTCGCTGTATCAGCTGAGCATTGAAAAAGGTACCGGATTTTTTGAGCAGTATCACGCAGGCAGTTTGCAGCTGCCTGATGATCAGGAAATACTCGCCATGGAAAAACTCAGCCGCGACTACCTCGCTTCCCGTGGTATTGAACAATATGAGATATCCAGCTATGCCAGGCCGGGATATGAATGCCGCCACAATATCGGCTATTGGTATAACGAGGAATTTACCGGCTGCGGGGCCGGGGCTGCCGGTTTTTCAGATAGACGCCGATACACTATGATCAGCGATCCGCTGCAGTACTGCCTGGCGATTGAATGTGGTGAAGATGGTGTTGAAGAGGAGGAAATTCTGGATCTGGAGGCATCGTTTCGGGAAACGGTGGTAATGGGGCTTCGCTTGCTCAAGGGGGTTGAGAGAAAAAAATTGTTCGACAGGTTCGCCCTGAGGCTTGAGGATCAGTATGGTGCGGTCCTGACAGAGCTTGTTGAAAAAGGGCTTCTTGAAAAAAGCGAAACTCACATAAGACTCACCAGTCGGGGCAGGTGCTTTGCCAACCAGGTGATGGCTGAACTCGTCTGATATCGGGAAACAGGCAGTCAGGACGATGTCAAGTTTTTGTACAGCATTTTCTTATTGTGCTCTATCACGTAGAAATTCAGTGTCGCATGGACCGTGAAGAGCGGAAAGATAAGGGCCATTAAAAAAAGATTGAGCAGCGGGATCATGCCGGCCAGCGCCGGTAATATGCCGAGCCTCAGGGCAAACGAACCGTTTTTCCTGAGCCATTGTATTTTTCTGCCCAGGCTCCAGCGTCTCCTGGAGGTGGGATAATCTATGAACATCAGTGTTGAGTAATAGGCGTAGAGCAGGAAGACGGCCAGCTGGCCGAGGACGGGGACGAAGCTTAAAAAAAGGGCAATGATTGTAACGACAATACCGAATCCGCCAATTTTAATGCCTTCCCAGAGGTCTCTGCAGATCCCTGCGATGCTCAGTTCCGCATCAGCTTCAAAATCGTCACCGCAATATATTTTTTCTGCCGAGGTACTGAGAAAGACATAGAGCGGCGCTGAAAGGCTGTAGGCGGCAAGGAATGCGAGAAAAAATGCGACAATCCTGGAGACCACCAGGAAAAGATATTTTGCGATCAGCCAGCCCGAAAATTTGAGCCACCCCCACCATGATCTTGTTTCCGGCTGGGCGTGAATAAAAGAGCCGATCACGGTATCGATCAGATCCGTGGTCAGCAGGAAGCCTCCCCAGGTAAGCGCCGCGGTGACCAGGACCAGAAAGAGTGACCAGCTGAGCAGCCGGCTGCTTGTAAAAATAAACCAGGCAGATGATGAAAGCGGTACCCAGGGAAGCAACTGCGTATTCTTCTGTTGATGACTATTTTCTATCATTGTCTGCAAGAAAGAGCTGCCGATAGCGAAAAAGGCTTTAACAAATCCATCGTTGATTACTATGGTGAGCTAATCATAGGTATTTCTTCATCAGAGTAAAGCTTAGTGAACTTTTTTTGTTAAACGGGAGTGGGCCTGGATGTCTTTGTCCAAAAAAAAAGATAAGGTGTTGTTTTCCTGCCGGGAATGCGGCTACCAGAGTATCAAGTGGCTGGGACGATGTCCTGACTGTGGCGAGTGGGAGAGCCTCGTGGAAGAGCGCCAGGTCTCGACGCTGGAGATTTCAGGAGTATCCTTCAGCAAACCGATATCTCTTGTTGATGCCCCTGATCACGGTGAAAAACGACTGGTAACAGGACTTGGGGAACTCGATCGCGTGTTGGGAGGCGGCATTGTTCCGGGCTCGGTTATCCTGATCGGCGGGGACCCCGGAATCGGCAAATCAACCCTTATTCTCCACATGCTGTCATGCCTTGCGGTGAAAGGAAACGAGGTCTTGTATGTTTCGGGGGAAGAGTCGGCTCACCAGATAAAAATGAGGGGGAACAGGCTGTCTGCGCTGGACAGCAATTTATATCTGGCAACCGAGAACAACGTCGAGAAAATCATCGCCATGACGCGCGAGATGAATCCCGCGCTCTTAGCAGTCGACTCTATCCAGACACTGAGCTGCGCTGATAGTGCATCTGCACCCGGATCTGTGACCCAGGTCAGGGAGTCTGCCGCCAGGCTGCTCGAGGTCGCCAAGCATGACAATATTCCAATCGCCCTTGTCGGTCATGTCACCAAGGAGGGAACGCTTGCCGGCCCCCGGATACTCGAGCACATGGTGGATACAGTCCTCTACTTTGAAGGAGACCGCAGCCACGCTTTTCGCATGCT
The DNA here is from genome assembly GCA_963675545.2 of Desulfocapsaceae bacterium. Lineage (GTDB taxonomy): Bacteria > Desulfobacterota > Desulfobulbia > Desulfobulbales > Desulfocapsaceae > MADRE3. The sequence goes on along the minus strand of CAXXRX010000002.1, from coordinate 1,614,369 downwards.
GAGAACAGTGAAAAACCGGTTCGGCTCCACCAATGAACTCGGCGTTTTTGAAATGAAGGCTGAAGGGCTCGTACAGGTGGTCAACCCGTCTGAAATTTTTCTGGCGGAGCGGCCGCTTGATGTTCCCGGTTCAGTGGTTCTTCCAAGTGTTGAAGGCACCAGGCCGATTCTCGTTGAAGTTCAGGCGCTGGTTAGTCCCACCAATCTCGGTACTGCCAGGAGAACGGCGATCGGCGCCGATCCCCAGCGGTTGGCGCTGCTCTGCGCGGTTCTGGAGAAAAAAGCTGGAATGGACATGTACGGGCATGATATCTTTTTAAATATTGTCGGAGGTATACGGATTGACGAACCGGCACTCGATCTCGGGGTGATCTGTGCCCTGGCGTCGAGTTTGAGGGAAAAACCGGTTGCCGCGGATACCGTGGTCTGTGGAGAAGTCGGCCTGGCAGGTGAGGTCCGCGCCGCCGGAAGTATGGAGATGCGTCTTCGCGAAGCCGAACGACTCGGTTTCAGCAGATTTATCATGCCGAAATCAAATGGCGATCGACTGAGATCAAAGTCGTCGATACAGGTGTCGGGTGTTGCGACAATCCAGGAGGTTCTTGAACTGTTATTTACTTAAAGCAGAAGGAGGAGGGCATGGATTTTAAAAAATTGATTGTACAGAGCTGGAATCACACGCTGAACTTTATCGGTCCTGTTTTGTTGATGACCATTGTTCAGCTCATCGTTATTCTGGTAAGCTTGGGGATACTTGCTCCGGTGACTACTGCCGGCTATGTCCAGTCCCTGCTGCTGGCAGTCCGGGAAGGGCGGCAGCCCCGGGTCGGGGATCTGTTTTCTCAGATGCGGCTGTTTCTGCCACTGTTTCTGTTTTTTCTGCTGGTAACAATTGTTGCCGTCATCGGTTTTACCCTGCTTGTTTTGCCAGGTTTTGTTGTTATCGGCTTTGTAGCATTTGCCTCATTTTACCTGCTTCCGCTGATGACGGATCAGAAACTTGGACTGTTTGATGCCCTGAAAACATCGTGGGAGCATGCCGTCAAACCACCGCTGTCCGATCACCTGGTTGTGGCGATTCTCTATGTGGTGATCATGTCTCTTGGTTCTTCTCTGCCGTTTGCCTTTCTGCTCACCCAGCCGATAGCAACGTTTCTGATGATCGGGGCCTACCAGCAGCGGGTCGTCGCGGAGATTACCGCAGACGTCGGCAGCGAGCCGTCAGTCAGTCACGACAGCGGGGCAGGTTCTGATCATGAAGAATCGTCCGGAGGCAATAACGAGCAGGAGGAACATGATGGAAAAACCCAGTAATGACCGCCATGAAGAAGACCGTGCCGGCTTCACCGTCGGCCTTTTTTTCATAGCTGTTCTGGCAGCTCTTTTTGTTATTGGTTTGTTGCGGTAACAGTTCACCCCGGCGATTGCTGCCGGGATTCTTTCAGAAACGATGCATTCTGCCGGCACGGGGGAGTTTTCACTTTCAGACACTATTGCCAAATCTGAAAGCAGATTTACTATTTTAGAATAGGTGCTTGAAAAAATCGTTATTAATTGAAAGGAGATAGATAGTAATGGCTGAAAAACCGACTGTTCTTACAGCCGATGGATTAGTGGAGCCCGATGAAGAAAAGAACCGGAAGGACAGGGAAACCTCTCTTGTTCTTGCCAAAGATGTGCTGCCGGAAACCCTGCTGATCATCCCGCTTTTTGATCGGCCGATGTTTCCCAAAATGATGGGGCCGATTATCGTTGAAGATCCTCGTATCCAGAAAACAATTCTTGAAGCACAGCAGAAGGGAGCCCCGATATATCTGGGGCTACTCCTGGTCAGACCTACTGACGAGGGCATTGCCAGTGTTCCCGAGAGCATGGAAGATTTTTTTACTGTTGGCGTTGCGGCCAAAGTCGTGCAGATTTCAACGTTTACACCGGGGGAGCCGCTCCAGCTTGTCGCCCAGGCCCAGGAGCGCTTCAGCGTCAAAAAACTGATCAAGGAAAAGCCGGTTTTCAGGGCGCTGGTCAGTTATCATTTTGAGAGCATTCGGGAATCAAGTGATGAGCTCAAGGCATATTCGGTTGCCATTATCGACTGCATCAAGGAGTTGGTCACCCTCAACCCGCTGTTCAAGGAGGGGCTGGGGTTACTTCTTGAGCGCATTAATGTCAGCGACCCCAGTGCACTTGCTGATTTTGCCGCCTCGATGACCACCTCGTCGGGCGCTGAGCTGCAGGTAATCCTGGAAACGTCCAAGGTCAGAAAACGTCTGGAGAGCGTACTTGTCCTGCTGAAAAAAGAAATCGAGATATCAAAACTAAAAGCCGATATTTCCAAGCGGATTGAGGAGCGCCTGTCAAAGCAGCAGCGGGAATTTTTCCTTAAGCAGCAGCTGAAGGAGATTAAAAAGGAACTTGGTATCGCCAAGGACGATTCGGAAAGTGAGATTGAAAAATTCAAAAAACGACTGAAGCCACTGACACTTTCTGCAGAAGCCCAGGAACGGATTAACGAGGAGCTTGAAAAGCTGAGGCTTCTTGAACCTTCTTCGGCTGAATTTAATGTAACCAGGGCCTACCTGGACTGGCTCACGGTGCTGCCCTGGGGTGTCTACAGTAAAGACAGTTACGATATCGCCAAGGCGGCACGGATACTGGACCGTGACCATTATGGTCTTGACGAGGTAAAAGAACGCATTCTTGAACTGATTTCAGTCGGTATTATCAAGGGGGACCTGTCGGGATCCATTATCCTGCTGGTGGGTCCCCCGGGTGTCGGCAAGACATCGGTCGGGCAGTCAATTGCCAGGAGTGTCGGCAGAAAGTTTTATCGATTCTCCCTGGGCGGCATGCGTGACGAGGCTGAAATCAAGGGCCACCGGAGAACCTATATCGGGGCCCTGCCCGGTAAATTCCTGCAGGCCATCAAGACCTGCAAGACAGCCAACCCGCTGATCATGCTCGATGAAGTAGACAAGATCGGGGCAAGTTTCCGTGGTGATCCGGCATCGGCACTCCTCGAGGTACTGGACCCGGAGCAGAACCAGGATTTTCTCGATCATTATCTTGATGTCCGCTTTGATCTTTCCAAGGTTCTGTTTATCTGCACTGCAAACCAGATGGAGACGATACCCGGCCCGCTTATCGACCGTATGGAAGTGATACGGCTGCCGGGTTATATCCAGGCTGAAAAGGTTGAGATCGCCAAACGTCACCTGATCCCCAAACAGCTGCGCCTTCATGGTTTGACGAAAAGCCAGGTGAGTATATCCAAACCGGTCATCAATGCTATTGTTGAAGGCTATGCTCGGGAAGCAGGGGTCCGGGGGCTGGAAAACAGGATAAAGAAAATCCTCAGAAAAGTGGCCAAGGAGTTTGTGAGTGATCCGCAGAAGACGATACGGATCAAAAAAGCCGACCTTCCCGGGATGCTTGGCAAGCGTGTGTTTGCCGATGAGAAGATATTCCGCAAACCAAGGGTCGGAGTGATAACCGGGCTTGCCTACACCAGCATGGGAGGCACAACCCTGCATATCGAGGCGGGATCCGTTGCGACCGGTACACCGGGTTTCAAACAGACCGGGCAGCTCGGCAAGGTCATGATTGAATCATCCGAGATAGCCTACAGCTATGTTCAGTCACTGTTTGAAAAGGATGAGAAGACCCTGGAGTTTTTCCGCAGGCATTTTATCCACCTGCATGTGCCGGCCGGAGCGACCCCGAAAGATGGGCCTTCAGCCGGCATTACCATGGCCTGTGCGCTCTATTCACTGGCCATCGGCAAACCGATGATAGCAGATACTGCCATGACCGGGGAGCTGACGTTGACTGGCTTGGTCATGCCGATCGGCGGTGTAAAAGAAAAGGTAATTGCTGCAACCAGGGCAGGAGTCAAGCAGGTTATTCTCCCGGAGGATAACAAGGAGGATTTCGAGCTTTTACCTGACCATATCCGTGAGGGCGTGAGTGCTTCTTTTGTCGCTACCTTCACCGATGTCCTGAAGATCTGTTTTCCACAATAGTCCCTAACCTCAGCCTGCCTGTCACATTGTACCGCCGGTTTCACTAACTGTGCGGTACAATTTGACATTTGAAACGCTCCATGTATACAATGACTATGACTGCACCCTGAAAGCACCGTTGGGGAGCGGTGATCACAGGTGACAGGACAATTATCCGCTTGTAACGGCTGGTCCGGCGAGGTGAACGTAGTCATGGGCAAAAACCAGAGAAATGAGGCTGAACGGGAAGTTACCATCATGCTGACCGATATTGTCGGCTATTCGCGCAGAACAAGTGCGATGACGCCTGACAAGGTGAGGGACTTTGTGGTGGAGTACCACCAGAACCTCCATGCCATCATCAACAAGAAAGAGTATGAACCGATTGAGATAGAACCGTCCGCCGGTGACGGTGCGCTGATTATTTTCGGCAAGCGCCCCGGAGAGGACTCCAAACCCATGTGCCGGCGAGCCCTGGCGGCGGCGGCAGAGATGGCCTTTGCAATCAATAATAAAAAGATCGTGGCTACCCGCATGGGGCTGTTTATGGGAGACATCATTGAGGCCCATATCGGTAATAAAACAGCCAAATTCGGGACGGTCTTTGCAATTGCCAGCCGGCTTGAAGCCCTGTGCGATTATTTCGGTACATCGCTGTTGATGGACCGGGATGTTGCCGCCAATCAGGATGAGATGAAAAAGCACCTTGTCCTGGTCGGCAAGGTGACGCCCCAGAACATCAATCATCCCGTCCACCTGCACTCCGTGTATATGCCCGGCGTGCATAGCATCCCCGATGGTGTGGACAGTGCTCAACTGGCGGAATTTATTACTCTGAAAAATGAGGCGATGGAGCTCTTCTGCGGCAACGAGCTGTTGTCGATAGAGCCGGATTTTCCACAGGTTCGGAAGATCCTGAGCAGAGCCAAAGAAATATACCAGAGCCTCTGCGGTACGGTCGACATCGCCACCGAGCGGATCCTTGAGTATATCCGCGAAACACCGTATCCACGCAGCGATTTCAAGCGCATGGGCATGAAAATATACGGTTTCAAGAATGATCCGCTCGGGGTTCGCCTGCTCCATCTTTCAAAAGAGTTTTTAAAGGCGATTGATAAGGAATTCTACGAGGCCCTTGTCGTTGATACCGGGTGGGAAAATTATTTCACCCTGGAATGGCACAGAAAGGGCGATGTTGTCGTCAATGTCAATGATGTTGCCGATGGTATTTACTATATCGACAGCGGCACGGTGGTAACACTGGATGAGCAGGAAAATGTGATAGCAACCCTTGGCTCGGGCAGTATCTTTGGCGAGATGGCCTACTTTTCCAGACAGCGGAAACGAAATGCAACGGTAGTCACCGCAAGTGATGTGGTCCTGAGGAAGATATCCACGAAAGACTTCGAAAAACTTCCTGTCATACAGAAAATTTTCAAGCGCATCGCCTCTCAGCGAAAGACTGAAATACCGGTACTGTCCTGAGAACAGCACCGGTATCAGGGTGTATTATTTATTCATTAGCGTTGAGAACGACGTACTGGCTGAAATTGCCTGAACGTATCCTCAGCAGCACCCGTCCGCTGTCCGTCGATTGACTCATCACCTGCTGCAGGTCGGCAATGGACGAAATCCTGACCCTGTTGACCTCTTCTATGAGCTGGCCGGTTTTAAGCCCCGATTGTGCAGCTGGGCTGTCCGTTGAAACTTCACTGATGATGACGCCCTGACGATCCTGGTATCCGAACTGCTCGGCGAGATCCTGGGTCAACTCCTGCACCGTGAGTCCGAATTTCCCCAGGGTACCGTTGGATACTTTTTTCTGGGCAAGGCTTCCGAAATCGGCCGGCTGCTCGCCGATTATGACGCGTATGTCGAGCTCTTTACCCTCCCTGACAAGTTTCACGCTCACGTCGGTTCCTGGAATAATCAGTGCAATTCTATTACGCAGGTCGGCAACATCTTTGAGTTCGGTATCGTTGAGTGAAAGAAGTACATCTCCCTGCCTGATCCCAGCCTCGTCGGCGGGAGAGCCAGACTGGGTTTCACTGACCAGAATCCCTTTGGCTTTATCAAGGTTAAAGGATTTGGCAAGATCTTCGGTGACATCCTGAATAGCAACTCCGAGCCAGCCCCGGGTAACCTTGCCGTGTTTCTGCAGCTGATCTTCAATTGACTTCACCATGTTGATCGGGATTGCGAAACCGATACCCATGTAACCGCCGGTCCGGCTGTAGAGAGCGGAGTTGATGCCGACAACCTCTCCGTGAATGTTAAGAAGCGGCCCGCCGGAATTGCCGGGATTGATTGCCGCATCGGTCTGGATGAAATTTTCATATTCGTTAATGCCGACCCGACTCCGCCCTTTGGCGCTGACAACCCCGACCGTGACTGTCTGGTCCAGGCCGAAGGGGTTGCCGATGGCAATCACCCACTCACCGACCTCAAGCGCTTCGGAATCGCCCAGCGGAATTGTCGGCAGCGGGTCGGCTACATTGATTTTTATCAGGGCGACATCCGACTGCGGATCGGTTCCCACCAGTTCGGCGTCAACTTCCTGGTTGTCAGACAGGGTAACGGTAATTTTCTCTGCGTTTTCAACAACATGATTGTTGGTGAGAATATGGCCTTCGGCGCTGATGATAAAACCTGAACCGGCCCCGTACTGCTGTCTTTTGCGCGGCTGAGGCTGAGAATCGGGCTGCTGAAATTCGGGCCCGAAAAAGCGTTCAAAAAATGGGTGATTGAAAAACTGGTCGATATCCTGTCGTGCGGTAACAGTACTGGATACGCTGATATGCACGACCGCCGGCTTGACATCTTTCACAACGCTGGTAAACGCCTTGCCGGTGCGGTCGAGAAGTTCGATGCCTTTCTGGGAGTCAGCGGCTTGCGCCAGTGTACCATACAGTGCAATGAACACTGATAGCGCGAAAACGAGAAGTGTTTCAAAAGAGAGTGTTTTGGTCCTTTCCATAGGAGTCTCCGTTAAAGAGTTTGATTGTGTGGTGAATCGGTATGATGAAACAGTAAACGGATAGAAAGGCGGGTCAAGAAAGATTACTGAATTGTAATCTTGGCGCCAGGGCCCCGTTAAGAGGCCCTGGGCTGGTGCTGCTATTTTCTGATCATTTCGGCGATCTGAAAGGCGACTTCAAGGCTTTGTTCCGCATTCAGGCGGGGGTCGCAGGTGGTCTGGTAGTTGAGGTTGAGGTCATCGTCGGCAAGGTCTCGTGCCCCTCCGGTACATTCGGTGACGTTTTCCCCGGTTAATTCAAAGTGGACACCACCAGGTATGGTGCCCTCGGCCCAGTGAATTTCAAAAAAACTGGTCAATTCGCTGAGAATTTCGTTGAAGTTGCGTGTTTTGTGGCCGCTCTCGGCGGTGTAGGTGTTGGCGTGCATCGGGTCGCAGCTCCAGACGATATGCTGTCCTTCTCGTTTCATTTCCCTGAGAAGCGGCGGCAATACAGTTTCAATCTGTTGCGAACCGAGCCTGGTGATCAGGGTAATACGGCCCGCTTCGTTGTGCGGATTTAAAGCGGCAACGAGTCTCTTGATGTCGTCTATATCGTAACCGGGGCCGACCTTGATACCGACGGGGTTCAGAACCCCGCGGAAAAATTCAACATGGGCACCGTCCACCTGCCTGGTTCTCTCGCCTATCCAGAGCATGTGGGCGGAACAGTCGTACCAGTCACCGGTGGTGGAATCAATTCTGGTCAGCGATTCCTCATAGCCAAGGAGCAGGGCCTCGTGAGAGGTAAACAGCTGTGCCTGCGTTATCTGCGGGTTATCCATCGAGATACCGATGGTATCCATGAATTGGATTGCCTGGTCGATTTGCTTTGCCAGCCGGTCGTAGGATCGTCCCATTGGCGACTGGGCGACAAATTCCTGGTTCCAGGCCTGGACCCGATGAAGCGCTGCAAAACCACCGCGTGTAAAGGCGCGCAGCAGGTTGAGTGTGGATGCCGCCATGTTGTAGCCGGTCAGCATCCGCTTTGGGTTCGGGGTTCTCGCCGTTTTGGTCGGTTTGGCATCATTTACCATATCCCCCCGGTAGGAAGGCAGCACCAGATTGCCGACTTTTTCCGTATCAGAAGAGCGCGGCTTGGCATACTGCCCGGCAATGCGGCCAACCTTGATTACCGGTACCCCTCCCGCATAGGTCAGGGTAATGGCCATTTGCAGAAGAACCTTCAGGGTCTCCCTGATTTTCGGGGCACTTACCTGGGAAAAATTTTCTGAACAGTCCCCTCCCTGCAGCAAGAAGGCCTCCCCTGTCACCGCTTTTGCAAGAAGTGCCTTCAGCGAGCGTATTTCGCCTGCAAAGACCAGGGGCGGAAGGCGGTTCAGTTCGATCAGGACCTTGTCAAGAGCTGCCTGGTCGGGCCAGTTCGGCTGCTGGTGGGCGTGAAAGTTTTTCCAGCTCGACGTTGTCCAGTTTTGTTCAGGGGTGGTCATAAAATTGTACCTCAATAAGCAATGAAAAAGTGATTATTAAATACCAATACAGCAGCGTTCAAGGTCGAAGGCGTTAAGGATGCGTTGTTCCCGCAACCGTTTTTCTTCATCCTGGGGTGGAAGAAAAACAAGATGCGGAATAAGGCGAACAGCTTCTTCCCTGGTTGGAATGCATTCCATCCCTTCCTTTAATACCTTTCCGGTGACGGTGTCCAGCAAAAGTGCACCACGGGCGTTGGTAACCACAGCCAGGGGAATCCGGTACCTGCTGTTGAGCAGGCGTGCCGCGGCAAGTGCCGATCGTTCCCGGCTTACCAGTGAACCGGGCCCGTAGCGGATGATCATGAACTGCCTGCCGTCAATGGTTACCGTCAGGTCAATTGTTGATCTGACGAAGTTGCGGGTGAACAGGGTTTCAATAAAGAGGCGAGGTTCAAGATCCTGCGTGCGGTAGCCACGTGCGTCAACCATCATCCTGCTGATCTGCTGGCGATGGCGCTCATCATCGGTATCGGTCAGTTCTTCGCCGGTTAGAAAATCCTGCAGCGTACCGTATACCAGATGGTGGGAGAGATGCTCGGCCATATCCTTCTGAAAAAATAATGTTGAGAAATTCCTGTTGTGTCAACAAAAAACTGGACGGGTTAAGATTTATCCACAAAGATAATCACGAAAAATAACGAATCCGCAGAAAATTCGGTGTATATAGTTGTACCCATGCCGAATGATTGTTGACCGAGTGGCCCAGCGCGATCAGTCACCGGTCATTGTTTTTTCTGAGTGCAAAAGAAGGCAAGAGCTATGCAGATTATCAAAGTGACAATACATGCAGATGCGGTTCTCAGCGATGCGATCAGTGATTATTTGATCGGTGTGCTGGACGCAGCAGTTGAATACAGCGTAGACGATGACCGGACTGGGGCACTGCATGCATTTATCATCGCGGAGAGTTGGCTGGTGGAAGAGCGAAAGGCTCTGGAAGCGGCAATAACAGCGTTTGCTGAGGAGATGGCGGCAATCTTCACGGTTGCAAAACCGATTATCGAGAGTGAGGTCATTGCTGATCAGGACTGGGCGAAAAACTGGAAAGAGTACTTCAAGCCCTTTGAAATTCTCGAGGGACTGGTTATTGCACCAAGCTGGCAACCGTATGAAGTTCAGGCCGGTGAAGCGGTGATCGTCATGGATCCGGGTATGGCATTCGGCACCGGACACCATGCAACCACGAGACTCTGTCTGCAGCTCATCAGCATGGAAAAAGAGTGCTTTTGCAATGGCGGGGTGCTCGATGTCGGCACCGGCACCGGAATCCTGGGTATGGCTGCAGCATTGTGGGGGGCGGCCGATGTGCTCGGCATTGACAACGACGCTGAGGCGGTGGCTGCCGCCCGGTACAATGTTTTAAGAAACGGGCTCCAGAACAGGGTGAGTATCTCAGAACGGGCGTTGGCCGAGGTTTTGGAACGCTATCCGCTGGTCGTTGCCAATATCGTTCATGATGTGTTGATCGAACTGGCAGAGGACCTGCAGAGGGTGACCAGCCCCGGGGGCCTGCTGATCGTCTCGGGGTTGATTTACGGTGACCAGACCAGCAACATCAGTGACTGCTTTTGTGAGCGTGGATTCGGCCTGTTGAGTGACCGGCAGGAGCAGGAGTGGGGCGCGTTGATGCTGAAAAAGCTATAGTATCGTTTTGATAGTTGCTCAGTCTCCGACATGCTGCAGCGGGGCGAGCTGGTAATCATCGGAAAATATGATTGCCATACCGCTGTTCTCGTGCCTGATAATGATGCCGGAGGCCTTGACCCAGGCGGCTCTGCCCTCGAAATGGCGTATGGTCTCGAACGAGAGGATAAACCTGAGAGCTTTCAATTCTTCAAGAGAAATAAGAAATTCCAGGTAGACGCTGGAGGACACGGGCAGCGGCTTGTCGGTGGCAATGAATGCGCCGCCGGCACTGATATTAGCGATGACGCCCTCATGCCGGACCGTTACTTCGCCGTCTGTTTCTGTTGAAACCCGTACCGGCAGGTTCATGGAAAATCGTTCCTGGAGACGTTGCTCGGAGAATTTGTTTTCCGTGGTAGGTGCTGACATGATGATACCCTCTTCATCTGATTTAAAGTACTGGTATACTGTGATAAGTAAAAATAATTGAAATAGGATTGATTGTCAAACGATAGCGTTCTCTATTCTTTTCCTGAAGTGTTGAGAAGGCGATGGTCGATTCGCAAATAGAAAAAAATGGAACATGCAATGCGACGTTTCCTCTTTGATCCGGGTGAGGTGAAGGGCTCTACAGTCACGCTCTGCCGTGAAGAATCTCACCATATCACTACCGTATTGAGGCTTGCTGTCGGTACCGGGGTGGAGCTTTTTGACGGCTGCGGCAATCTTTTTCTCGGCGAGATCGAGGAGCTTGGCCGCGGGGTGAAGGTCCGGCTGCTTGACCGACAGCAGCACAGCAGCCCACAAGGAGTTGGCCTGTGGCTGTTTCAGGCTGATCTGAAAGCGAAGAAAATGGACTTTGTCATCCAGAAAGCAACTGAGCTTGGCGTTGAAAGATTCGTTCCGTTTATCTCAAGCCGCAGCCAAGGGCGAGCCAAAGAGGAGCGCCGGAAGAGAAAAACCGAGCGGTGGCGGAAATTGATTGAAGGCGCCTGTAAACAGAGCATGAGACTGACCCTGATGAGATGTGATGAAGAACTGTCGATGGCTGCAGCACTGGACATGGCAATGTCTGCACAGCCGCCGGGGCCCAGACTGCTCTTCTGGGAAAAAGAGCAGGATTTTCATCTTTCAGATGTTGACTGGCGGCAGTCAGCTGAGCGGGTCTGCATCATGCTCGGCCCTGAAGGCGGTTTTTCCGAGCAGGAAGTTATAGCGGCCAGACGAACGGGATGGCAGACGGTCAGTCTTGGTCAACACCTGTTGCGGGCGGAAACGGCGACAATTGCCGCAATCTCAATCGTTCAGCATTATCTCGGCAACATCTAGCAACAGGTTGATCAGCGCGGCAGGATCGGCTCGAACATCTCTGTTTTCAGCCAGCCGTTTCTCCCTCCCTCATCCGTGACATACCAGTAATCGCCGTGTTCTTTATGCGGATAAACCAGACGGCCCTGCTCGATTGCGCCGATTGAAGCACCGTTTTCAAACGGAGAAATGAGCAGCCTGCTGCCCCTGACAACCACCGACTGATGCCACTCATTGTAACGCATCCGGGCACCGAGAACACCTGCGCTCAGGAACATCAGACAGAGACAAAGGATGAATGCTTCCAGCAGCAGATTATTTTTTTTTCTGCCCAGCCTGGTGCAGGCAAAGGCAAGGTATCCGGCTGCTGCCAGCAGGCAGAGAACTGACCACTGACCAAGCGTCAGGAGATTGAAAAACACTTGTACGGCTGATTTTTCCGGAGGAAACAAGCCTTTTTCCTTTTTGATCATTGCCAGGTTTCCGGAGCTATCGGAATCTGCGGGATCAATTGACAAAGCCCTCATATAATAAAGAATGCTGTAACCGGTTTGGTCAAGCTGTGCATAGCTGTTAGCGATGTTGTAGAGGATATTGGCGGAGTGTCCTTCGTCCAAAAGGCTTCGGTAGCAGGTAATGGCATCTTCAAATGCGCTGTTATGATAGAGCTCGTTACACCTTTCAATTGATCTATCCTGCTGCTCAGCGACGGTCATGGAGAATGGCCAGGCCAGCAGGGCTAATAAAGCCATTATAAGGCAGGGTAGTTTTTTCATGTCAGGGTGGCAAGTGTCTCTGTGATTTCTTTATGGAGCGTGTCCCGTTCTGTGCCTGTGTGGTCTGATGCGCCATAAGAAACAGTATCGCAGAGGATAAAGAGCCTGCTTATCGGGTGTTCGCTGCCCAGATGATTTGTAATATCAGCGGTTGTAATCGCGGCGGCTTTGCATCCCCAGAGCCGGGCAAGAAAATGTCGCACACTCTGCTGGGCACCGCTGAGGTATGCAGCCTGGTCAAAGGACTGAACTCTGCTTAATGACTGAAGGCACGCTGCCCGTTCCCGTTCAATCTGTCTGAGCCGAACCACTTCAGGGTTCCGGGCAAGAAAACGGCTGCGGGCGCGATACCCGGTAACACCAGCTATTGCCGCAAGGAGCAGAGCGGCGGCGAACAGAAACAGCGGCTGTTTGAACAGGGGTCTTACGGCTTCGCTGACGCGGCCGGTTGTCAGCTTGAGCGGCGCAAGGCCAGCAAACGGCGGCCCGGATTCTGGAGATACAGTCGTGTCCTTCCGGGCGGTGGATGCGCCCAACGTCTGCTCAGTGATGGGGACAGGAGGGGGAGTCTCCAGGTGTATTTGAATCGGGTCGCTGAACAGTGTCCGGTACTGTTCTTTGCGTGGGTCAAAATAACTGAAGACAACCGGGGGTATGTGCCGGATCCTGTTATCCGTGATGACCAGAGCCTGTTCAAAGACCTTGGTGTCTTCCGCATCATGCCCGCCGGGGTTAAATGAGATACTCGGTGTATACTCCTTGATTCCCGCTGATTCGCTGAGCCGGGGTGGGGAGACATTGTCAAAATTGCCGGTGCCGGATATCGTCATGGTCAGCGTTATCGGGTCTCCCGGGGAAATAGTGGTTGGCTGGGCATTGATATCAAGGGTAAAAGTTCCAATTGCCCCGGAGAAATCCCCGGGCTTTCCTTCTTCTGGCAGAGCTGCCACGGTCATGTGTATCGGGGTGCTGGTAAGCCTGATCGGCTGATTTTCATATCTACCGAAAAAATCATCAAAAAAATCATTTTGAAGTCCTCCCCCAAAACCCGGTAATCGTTGATTTTGCTGCCGGGTACGAACAAGCATGCTGACATCCATTTCCAGATTCACGTCATTTTGCCCCTCCTTTATTCCAGTCAGGGTAGTGTCCCAGGTCAGGACCAGATAGCTTTTTCCGTCTATGATCTCCTGTTGCTGCCGAGGTTCATTACCCAATGAATCCATCAGGAAGCCGTCACCCCTGAATTCGGGTAAGGCGTTGAATTTAAATTTAACTCCTTGATCAAAATAGGCTTTTATCGTGGTCGGGATTAATTCTCCGACAAACGCCTGCTGTTTTTCAGGAATCAGCCTGATAAAGGCGATCGCATCATTTCGTTCTTCAATTGTTTCCTGTGGTGCTGATGATTGTGACTGTTTGTGTGTCGGCAGGGTAGGCGGCGTGTCAGTGACCGTGCAGGAAATCGGGGTAGTGAGGTGGGTGCCGTCTTTTGTGGCAACGGTAATCGGCGGGATTGAATAGTCTCCGGGTTCGGTTCCCTGCACGAGATACGTATAGGCAACGGAGGAAGAAGATGTGCCGTTGATCATCTGGAACTGGCTGCTCTGCCCGCGGCGGTGAAAGATGAGTCCTTCGACTTCAGGTATTGTAATTCGGGCGTCCTGTCGCCCGGTGACGGTGATCGTAAGTCTGGCAGGCTGCTGGGTCGAGAATGTTTTCGGGTTTAGCTCCACAGAAACCATGTTATCCTCTGCCCGTATGGCAGTCGGGTAAATCAGCAGCAGGCTGAGGATGCAGACCAAACTGTAAATGAGCGCTGTCGCAATAAAAAATCTCATCATTACCAGTCCTTTCCTGTTGTGTTTTCCCTGTTTTCCTGCATGGGAATATAGAGATTGAGCCGGCCGTCCTGGTTCTGTAATGCCTGCAGGAGCTGTTCCGCTTCTTCCCGGGTCATTGACTGAGCCGTTGTTTCACCGTGCCGGGGTCCATTTTTTTGCTCCGGAGTTTGATTGCCGGCAGACGGTTGAATCTCTTTTTGTTCTGCCTCGTCTCCGGAAACCGTCTGTTTCTGCTCGTCCTGAGCGTTTTCTTCCGGCTTTGGGGATGACGGCGGGTTCTGCTCCCGGTTGCCGTCATCTCCAGGCTGCGGGGAAGGGGAGTCACCAGGTTCGCTATCGTTTTCTTCCTGCTGCCCGGATTGCCTGTTTTTGTCTGCGTTTTCCTGCTCGCTGTTTTGCTCTTCCGGGTTCTCATCATTTCCCTGCTGCGAGGAAGACTCCTGCTGCTGTTCGAGCTGTTGCTTGAGTTGGTCAAGCCTCGATTTGACAAGATCGTGATTGTAGCGGGCATTGTGATTCTCGGGATTAAGCGAGAGGGCACCCTGGTACGATTCCAGTGACTGTTCCCACTGTTTGACTGCGGTCTGCGGATCACCGGTAAGCACTTCTTCGCCACGGCGGTACTGGACATTGCCGAGATTGTAATAGGCTTTTTCCTGGAGCCCCGGATCATCTGAGAGAAGTGCTTTTGTCAATTTTTCAGCGGCGTCGGGAAGCATGTTGTTCTTGTAGGCGGAGGTTCCGCTGTTATAGAGAAGCTGCGGGTTTTCCGGATCCTTTTCCAGGCGCTGCCGGTAATATTCCGCGGCTTCGAGGAAGTTGCCGGCAGCATAGGCCTTTTCACCCTCGGATGCCTTGAGCGGTGTATCAGTTATAACACCAAGAAGAACGCAGCAGGCAATGATGGCCGGCAACGAGACGCTTTTTTTCGATTTTTTCTTTTTGAGCCCGAACCTAAAACGGGGCAGGTGATGTACGGTTTTTCTGCCGGTGAGCAGAAACTCAATGCTCAGCAGCAGCAGAGCGACGGCAATCAGCCATTCGAATCGATCTATGGGCACCTTCTTACGTTTTTCAGCAAGCTCAGTTTTGGGAATCAGTGCAAGTTTCTGGCGATAAATCGTCTCCAGTCCCTGCCCCTGGCTGCCGAGGGGAACATACATTCCGCCTGCAGATTCCGAAATACCGGTCAGACCTCTTTCGTCAAGCCGCGACTTGACGTAGGCGCCACTGCTATCTTTAATAAAGCCGCCCTCGGAATTGTCCGGAATCAGCTCACCTTCTGCGGTCCCGACGCCCACGGCGTAGATGGTCATGTTCTCTTCGTGGGCCTTTCTCGCCGCTGTCAGCGCATTTCCCTGCAGGTTCTCGCCATCGGTTATCAGGACCAGGATTTTGTGGTTTGCTTCGTTGCGCAGTATGTTCTCAGCAGCCTCGATTGCCTGTTCGATATCGGTGCCGCCGGTTGGGATAATTGATGTGTCGACGGCGGCAAGCGATTGTTCAAAAGCGAAATAATCGGCGGTGAGCGGACAGATCAGGTATGAGGATCCGGCAAACGGCATCAGCCCCACCCGGTCGCCGCCAAGCTGTGAAACAAAATCCATAATCGCCAGTTTGCTGCGTTCGAGACGGTTCGGGCGGATGTCTTCAACGAGCATACTTTTTGAGCTATCAAGAGCAAAAAGAATATCAATACCTTTGTGCCTGACATCAATCCATCGATAGCCATACTGGGGGCGTGCCAGGGCGACAAAGCAACAGAAGACGGCGCCGAGCAGCAGGATCTTTTTTATAAGCCTGCGTCTCGAAGATATATTTGCTGTCAGTTGTTTTAACAGGGGTGCGGCAACGAAACGCTGTAGCTGCACGATTCTTTTTGTCTCGAAATACCCCCAGAGAAACCAGAGCAGCAGGCCCAGGACAGCGCCTGCTGCAAGAAAGAGCGGATGAGCAAAGGTGATCATCGCTTTCTCCTAGGGTAAATGGTTTCGACGAAAGAACATGGTGACTGCCAGTAAAAGCAGGCCTGCCCAGATAAAAACTGAAAAAAGCTCACGATACTGCTCAAACTGTTTTATTGACCGGGTTGTTGTCTCCAGCGTGTTGATTTCCCGGTATACTTTTTCAAGCGAGGTCGTGTCCGTTGCCCGGAAATAGCGGGCTCCGGTGAGCTCTGCGACCTCGGTGAGGGTCGCTTCGTCAATATCGACGCTGGTTTTGATCAACCGTTTGCGGCCAAAGCCATCTGTAAAGGGCATCGGAGCTTCACCCCGGGTGCCCGCGCCGATTGTATAGACTTTTATTTTCAGGGCCTGGGCGGCCTCAGCAGCAGCGATTGGCGGTACTTTGCCACTGTTGTTCATGCCGTCGGTGAGCAGGATCATGATGCGCGATTTTGCCGTCTGGTTGTGGAGTCTGCTTACTCCGGTGCCGATCGCAGAACCGATTGCCGTGCCGTCTTCAATCATGCCAATCGACAGGGCTTCGAGTCGTTTCCTGAGCCAGTCATGGTCAAGTGTCAGTGGGCTTATCAGGTAAGGTTTGGCACTGAAGGCGAGCAGGCCGATGCGGTCATTGGGCCGTTCCTCGATAAACTGGTCGACAACGGCTTTTACAACCTCAAGCCTGCTTACCGGTGTACCCTTGAGCGTAAAATCCATGGCCTGCATGGAGCCGGAGACATCAACAGCCAGCAGGATGTCTATGCCGCTCGCCTCAATCTCTGTTGTCGTATTTCCCAGTTGGGGGCGGGCGAGTGCAATAATCAGGCTGCTGATCGCCAGAAGTTTGACAGCCGTCACGATTCGGCCTGCCATGTTTTTCCTGGCGCCGGCGAGGGCGGCGGCGAAGTGTGTTGAGGAAAAAAGCAGGGCCGGGGCCGGTCCCCGTCTGCCTTTGAGAACGGCAAGCAGGGGGATTAAGAGAAGCAGCCAGAGCATATCGGGGTGAACAAAGCGCATGGTTCTATTGCTCCTCAGCAGGTTTTGACCGGGTTGCTTCAATGAAATGTCGGACGCCCTTCGACAGCGATCCTGCAGCTTCATGCTCGGGGAGAAAACGGCTGAACTTGACCTTGTCACAGAGTTGCAGGCAGTTCCTGAGGGTCTCGTCATGCCGGGTCAGTATCTCCTGCCGGGCAGATGGGCTCTCGAGCCTGGAAAAGAATTCCGAGGTGGTGCAGATAGTTGCCGGAAGAGAGAACCGTTGTTCGATATATGATTTGAGAATCCGGGACACTTCGTCTGCAAAAAAGGGTATGCCGCGATGCTCCAGCTCACATTCCGCCTGCTGCAGTGAGCGCAGTGCGGTGACTGCCGGGTCTGTGTTTTCACTGATCTTATTTTTGTTTTTGAGCAAGAGCAGCAGCCAGACACCAATACCCAGCAGGGTGAACAGCAGCAGCACGGCGGCGTAGAGAAGATACGCTGGAGGCTCGGCAAGCGGGACCGGTCCGTAAATATCGCGGATGTCTTCGGTTATGGGCTGCTGTGCGGCTGTGGTGGTATCATTTTGCAGCAGCGGAACGGAATCCGATGCCCGGAGCGCGGCGGCGTGCAGGAGAACAGGCGGGAGGAGAAGTAGTGCTGTTAAACAGACAAGAGAAAAAAACACAGTGTTCCTGTTCATCGTGCATGTCTCCGCTTCCGGGCACCGAAAAATGATAGAAGTGGTGTCAGGTATGAACGATCGGTCGATAAATTCAGTGAATCGATCCCTGCCGCTCCAAGGGCTCGCTGAAGTTTTTGACGCCACTGATCGGCCAGTTCCGCCCAGCCGTGCCGGATTGCCGGATCGGAAGTGTCCAGCTCCAGTTGTTGACCCGTTTCCGCATCTTCAATCGTAATCCGTCCACAGTCTGGAAGCTGATGTTCCCGGGGGTCTGAAATGATCACCCCGATAAGATCGTGATGCCGGTTGCAGACCCTGAGTGTGGGCTGCAGACGTGAAAGCTGTGAATCCTGGTTGCCTGAAAAGAAAAAATCTGAAATCAGGAAAATAACGGCTTTTCTTTTGGTTACCTTGCTGACAAACTCAAGCGGAATGGCAAGATCCGTTTTGCTGCCCTTTGGTTCAAAATAAAGAATATCCCTGATGACCCTGAGTATGTGGGAGCGTCCCTTGGCCGGGGGAATATAGTGTTCAATAAAATCGGTAAAGAGGATAAGGCCAACCTTGTCATTGTTGCGCACCGCAGAAAAAGCCAGTACCGAGCCAAGTTCCGCCATCATCTCCCGTTTCGAACACTGTCCTGAGCCGAAACTGTTACTGGCGCTGATGTCTATCATCAGCAGGATGGTAAGCTCACGCTCTTCGGTAAACTTTTTCACGTGCGGTATTCCGGTCCGTGCCGTCACATTCCAGTCGATTGTGCGGATTTCATCCCCGGCGACATATTCCCGTACCTCGTCAAAATTCATGCCGCGACCCTTGAACACGGAATGATAGCTGCCGGCCAGGCTGTCGGTCACAAGACGCTTGGTGCGCACTTCTATCTGTCTGACCTTTTTGAGTATTTCTTTGGTTTTCTGCTGGTTCATCGGTTCTGCCGATTTATGGAACGGGAACGGAATCCAGTATCTTCCTGATGATATCTTCGCTGGTTATCGACTCGGCTTCTGCTTCGTAACTGATCCTGATCCGGTGTTTCATGACGTCTGAGGCGGCCATCTTCACATCATCCGGTGTCACATAGCCTCGACCTGCAAGGTAGGCACGGCTCCTGGAAACCGATTTGAGGTTAAGCGTTGCCCGGGGTGAGGCTCCGGTTTCAATATAGTCGGCCAGATCAAGCCCGAAGGCTTGCGGATCCCTGCTGGCGCAGACAAGAGAGACAATGTAGTCTTTAATCTTGTCGTCGATATAGATTGTTTCGACCACGGCCCTTGATTGAAAGATATCGCTGACATGTGTCACCGGTGAAATCGGTACATGGGAGTCTGCATGGTTTTTGGAGTCAAGGATCAGCCGCTCTTCTGCAGCAGAAGGGTAGGTAATCGTGACTTTGAGCATGAAGCGATCAATCTGGGCTTCGGGTAGCGGATAGGTGCCCTCCTGTTCGATTGGGTTCTGGGTTGCCAGAACGAGAAACAGCTCCGGCAGCTCAAAGGTGGTATCCCCAATGGTAACCTGCTTCTCCTGCATGGCTTCGAGCAATGCGGATTGCACTTTTGCCGGAGCACGGTTAATTTCATCTGCCAGCACCAGTGAGGAAAATATCGGCCCTTTTTTTACCTCGAACCTTGTATCCCGGGGATTGTAGAGTTCTGTTCCGATAATGTCGGCAGGCAGCATGTCCGGAGTGAACTGAATTCTTTTAAAATCCGTGTTGATTGCCTGGGCCAGGGTCTTGACGGCAAGGGTTTTGGCAAGCCCCGGCAACCCTTCAAGCAGGATGTGTCCACCGGTGAGCAGGCTGATGAACAGGCTGTCAAGCAGGTGGTCCTGGCCGATAACCACGCTCTGCATGACGTCCCGCAGCTCGGTAACCCAGGATGAGCCTGCGGCAACGTCTGCGGTAATGGCCTGGATCGTTTCATAGGTGTTGCCCTGCATTGGCGAACGCGGCTCCAGGGCAGCTTCTGTTGAAATTTTACTGAACATATTGGCTCCTTGTCGGCACATGCTGTATGGTGTTGGGGAACAGCAGTTTATTCACTTTTAAAACAATACTTCATGAAGATTGCAGTAACCTTGCCTCAACATTACAAAGTTGTAATGTTGGAAAAAATATAACCTGGCCACTGAACCTCCCGGTGTAACATGCTCCTCTTTGTGTCCGCTGCGCTCTGTCTGACGATGCTGGTGATTATTGTCCAGATTGCCCGTGGCTACGGGCAGCTTGAATCACTTGAGGCAACAGATCCCCGGAGCCAAACAGATCAGCCGCTGGTTTCCATCATTGTTCCGGCATGCAACGAGGAAGCGTCTATAGAAACATCATTACGCTCTCTCTGCCAGCTCGACTACTCGAATCTTGAAATAATCGTTGTCGATGACCGTTCGGTCGATCGCACGGCAGCTGTGGTTGAATCCGTACGGCGTGATTTTCCCGCTGTCAGGCTGATCAGGATCAGGGAGCTGCCCGATGGCTGGCTGGGCAAACCGCATGCCCTGCAGCAGGGTACCGACAGGGCGAGAGGGAACTATCTTCTTTTCATCGATGCCGACGTATGCCTTGAAAAGACGACGATATCGCGGGCGGTCAGGGCAATGGAGGCCCGGCAGCTGGATCATCTGACCCTGCTCTTCAAGAACAATAGTCCGGGGCTGCTGCTCAACGCCCTGATCGCGGAACTTGGCGCCGGTCTTTTTTTCCTGGTCAAGCCATGGAAGGTGAAAATCACCGGCAGCAAATTCTTTATAGGGGTCGGTGCCTTCAACATGGTAAGAACTTCGGTGTATCGTTCGCTCGGCGAGCACCGGAAGATCCGCCTGCAGGTTGTTGATGATGTATACCTGGGCAAACTGGTCAAGCAGGGTGGTTATCGCCAGGAATGCATGCTGGCTGAATCGCTGGTTACCCTGCCCTGGTACGGTTCTGTGCCGGAAATGATTTCCGGTTTGATGAAGAACGTCTATGCCTTCTTTTTCTACCGTCCCAGCTACGTTTTGTTCGGAATAGCTGCTGTTTCAGCCCTGACCGTTGTGCCGATGGCCGGCGCACTCTTTGCCCGGGGGACGGAGCAGTATTTCTTCATCGCAACTGTTTTTCTCAGAATTGCAGGTATCGGGGGCGGCATGATTCGCATCGGTTTGCCGTCCGTGTCGATCGTTTTTCTGCTGATTACACCAATTATCTCATTGTTTATCATAATCAGGGCCTGCTTCCTTGTTCAGCGCTCAGGCGGTGTTGTCTGGAGAGAAAGTTTTTACCGTCTTGACAGGCTGAAGGAGGCGGATTGGGTCCTGTCGGGGCGGTTTTTTCCCCTGAAACGGAAGAAGTAGTTGTGCGCAGCGGCAAAATTTTCTATACCGCTGTGACTGAAAAAAAGAAATCGGGTGTGTGGAATGGTCGGAGAACAACAGAAGGATCAGGTGGAACGTGGAATAGAAAAAATTCTGGTGACGGAAGAGCAGATTCAGTCAATTGTGGCCGAGCTTGGTGAGGAGATAACCAGCTACTACGGCAGGCAGGAACGGCTGAATCTCATCGTTATCGGACTGCTGCGCGGTTCCTTTATCTTCATGGCGGACCTGGTGAGACAGATACGGCTTCCGCTGATTGTCGATTTCATGACGGTTTCGAGCTATGGGGATGGTACCGTCAGTACCGGTGATGTCAAGATCGTAATGGATCTCGACCAGTCGATTGAGAACCGGGACGTCCTGATGGTGGAAGACATTATCGATACCGGCAATACCTTCAACAAGGTGCTGCAGCTGATCAGGAACCGGAATCCGAGATCACTGAAAATATGTACATTTCTCAGCAAACCCTCGCGCCGCGTAGTCGATGTGCCGATCGATTTCTGCGGCAGGGAAATCCCCGATGAGTTTGTCTGCGGATATGGCCTTGATTATTCGCAGAAGTATCGAAATGTTCCATATATCGGTGTGCTGAAACCGGAGCTGCTCAGTTGAGCGCGTCTCACCTGCGGCCTTTTACCACTCCCGGTCCGGCGATGGCAAGCAGTATCCAGCCGAAAATGAAGAGAAAACCACCGGCCGGGGTGATATAGCCTGCATCAAACGTGGTGAAGGCCATGACATAGAGGCTGCCGGAAAAAAGGATGGTTCCGGCCAGAAAACAGATGCCGGCAGCCATCAGGTGCATCTGGACTTTACGTTTGCCGGTCATGGCAAGTGCGGTGATGAGCAGGGCGAGGGCATGAAACATCTGGTAGCGGACGGCCTTGTCGACCCACAGTGCCTGCACTTCGTCAAAAATGTCGCTATGGGCGCCATAGGCTCCCATGGCAACCGAAAGTGCGGCCAGGATTGCCCCGCAGAGGAAAAAAATATAGGCCATGATGCACGCTCCTTCAGAGAATTGGTTCGGCTGTCAAAATGAGCTGATCAACCAGTTCTGTCAATACATATTTTGAGGTTTCGGTCATGTTGTCATACCTGGGAAAAAATCCGCAGTTGGGTGAACGTGTCTTTGTGGCACCCGGCAGTTTCGTTATCGGTGATGTGTCTGTCGGTTCAGACAGTTCCGTATTTTATAACTCGGTGGTTCGGGGAGATATCAACTCGATAACAATCGGTTCCGGAACCAACATCCAGGATAACTGCACGCTTCATGTTACGGATGAAGCCTCATTGCGCATTGGAAACGGTGTTACTGTCGGCCACAACGCTGTTGTCCACGCCTGCACGGTCGGCGATAACGTGCTCATCGGCATTGGCGCCGTCGTTCTTGACGGGGCTGTCATTGCAGACAACTGCATTGTTGCTGCCGGAAGCACGGTGACCCCCCGGAAACGGTTTCCGGCAGGCTCCATGATCATGGGCAGCCCTGCCAGGGTGGTGAGACCCCTTACTGAGCAGGAGATCACAGGCATCAAAGCCACTGCAGCGCGCTATATCGCGACAAAAAACAACCACTTGCTCGAACAGGAACGCAGCCAGCAGTGACAGAGTCAGCCCAGCCAGTCGATCAGGGCCAGGCTCAGCCAGGGAAAATAGGTGATGAGTGCCAGGGTGATCAGCAACAGCCCGAGAAAGGGCAGGGATGCCCGGTAGAGTTGCAGGATCGGCCGCTCAAAGCGGTATGAGGCGAGGAAGAGGTTAAGCCCGACAGGCGGCGTGCAGTAGCCGATCTGCAGATTGGTGAGGAAGATGATGCCCAGATGGATCGGGTTGATATCGTATCCGGCAGCAATCGGCAGGATAAGCGGAACGATCAGGACCAGGGCCGAAAAAATATCGAGAAATGCCCCGACAATCAGCAGAAAGACATTCAGCAGGATCAAGAATGTGTATTTACTGTCTATGTAGGTTTTTATAATATCAAATAATTTTGACGGTATCTGCTGGTCGATGAAATAGTTGGTCGAGGCCATTGAGGCGGCAAGAATAATCAGGATACCTCCAAACAGCACCATTGAGCGACCCATGATATCCGGGAGTTGACGGAGCGAGACATCCCGGTAGATAAAAACTTCAACAACAATCACATAAAGAGCTGTTACTGCTGCTGCTTCCCCGGCCACGAGAAAGCCGCCATAGATGCCGATGATGATGATAAACGGCAGCGGTATCTCCCACATGGTTTCCCTCAGTATGGAGCTGATGTCGGATAGTTCCGTTTTGCGGGGTCTGGCGGCTTGTGCACCCGATTTGACAGCATAGGAAGAGAGCATCAGGAGCATGAGGAAACCGGGGATCACGCCTGCCAGGAAGAGGTGGTCGATCCGTACTTCAGCGACAACCCCATAGAGAATCAGCGCCAGACTCGGGGGAAAGAGCAGGCCGAGGCTGCCGGATGAGGTGATCAGGCCCAGTGAAAAACGATCAGAGTAGCCATCTTTGATAAGCGCCGGCAGCAGTATGCCGCCGAGGGCAACAATCGTGACTCCCGAAGCCCCGGTAAAGGCGGTAAAGACCGCACATACCGACAGCGACATCACAGCCAGCCCTCCCGGCAGCCAGCCGAGGAAAAGGTGGCTGAGTTTGAGAATCCTGGTCGGTGTACCGCTTTCCGACAGCAGGGTTCCCGCAAAAATGAACAGCGGCAACGAGATGAGCAGCGGGGTATCGGCAAGGCGGGTCATTTCAATGATGACCACCGATGGATCAATGCCGACTCCGTGATAGGAGAGCAGTGCAAGTGCCGAGATGACAATGAAAAGGGGAGTGCCGACCAGCGCCAGCAGCAGGGTTACTGTCTTGGCCATTGCTCAGCGGGTTCCTGAAAATGACTGTTTACCGGCTTCCACTTCTTTGTCCAGCAGTACCAGCAGAGCGGAGATAGTAAAGTGAATGCAGATCATGCCGAACGCCAGTGGAAAGACCAGGTACCAGATCCAGAATGGAAAGCCGAACAGGCTGCTGCCCCCGAATTCCATTTCACTTTGTAAAAATAACAATGCGGCACGGAACAGAAATGCGGCAACAACGGTAGAAAAACAGAGCGTAATGAGTTTCAGCCCGGGTTTTATTTTTTCCGGTATCAGGTAATCGACCGCATCCAGGGAGATGTGCTGGGAACGTGCAGTGGCCAGCACAGCACCGAAAAAACCTCCCCACAACACGCAGTATTTCAGCAGCGGGTCGATCCAGGGAATGCCTCCGAAACCAGACCAGCGGAGCCCGATCTGCAGGGTTGCCAGGAGAATGATCAGGGTGAGAATGAGGGTTACCAGATATTGCTCAAGCGTCTCGATTCGGGCGCTTGCCGATTTCAGCTGTGCCGACCAGTGCTGTCGTTTTGTATTCACATCAGTTTCCTCCGGCACGATGCCGGGCAATTGCTGACTTCAGTATCTGGTAGGCTTCTTCGGAAAAGGATGTTCCCCGTACCCTGGCGATTGCCCGGTCCCTTTGTTCTTCAAGCGTTGCAATGACTTCCTCCGTTGTTTCTACGAAACTGACGCCCTGCTTTGACAGCACGTCACGGGAGTCCTGGTTGGACTGCCTGGTTTTTTCAATCAATTCCGGGAAGAATTTCTCTGCGGCTTTTTCTATGATAGTGCGCTGTTCTTCGGAAAGTTTTGCCATGGCTCTGTCGCTCATGATAAATGCGCCATAGGCATACCCGTAAGGTTGATCGGTGACATATGATGCCTTGGTGAACCACTGGAGAACAATTGAGCCGTACAGTGAGTTGAAGGCGGTGTCTATCAGGCCTGTCTGCAGTGAAGAAAGTACATCCGGGATCGACAGTGTAATCGGGCTAATCTGCAACTCACCCAGGAATGCCGCTGTCAGCGGGTCCTCGGGGGGGGCCCAGACTTTTGATTGCTGGAGATCGGCAACGCTCACCTGGGGCCTTGTAGAAAACGTGTAGATAAAGCCGACCTCAGTCATGGCCACCAACTGCAGACCCTCGGCTGCAAAACGCTGTCTGAACAGCGGCTGCAGATCGGCACTGGCAGCGTCCACCTCGGCGTAGGAATGAAACAGAAAGGGGATTGCCATCACCCTGAAATCAGGAACAATTTCGGCGATGCCGGTCATCGTGAAGCCGCCACCGTGGAGCTGGCCTACCCTCATTTTTCGATACATGGCGCGGTCATCGCCCATGACGCCGCCCGGGTATATCCGAAAGGCAATTTCACCGTTTGTATTGCTGTTGACTTCCTTGGCAAAATCCTTGAAGGAATTGACCCAGACAGAACCTTCCGGAGCCAGGCTGGCAATTTTAAACGTGTGACGAGGGCTTGCGCTGCCCTGTTGAGAAGACAGGAAGAGGGCAAGGATAACAACAACCGCCAGTGATATTTTTTGGTTCATTTCGCTGCTCCGACGAAGTAATAATTATCGCTACGCTATCTGTTCTGAAACTGTAATGTCCTGCATAGTGTTGCAGGCTACTCGAAGAACTTTTCATCGAGCAGCTGCTGTGCCCTGCGCTTGGCGATCTGGTTGACAAGCCGTTGTTCCGGTGCCTGGTCAAGCGGGAAATCGAGAACTTCCTGCAGCAACGCATCATGCAGTTGTCGGTCAAAGACCATTCGGCAGTAAGTCTCGGCAAATGTTGTCTGGACGAGGAGAGAGGAACGATCCGATATCTCCAGCGCACGCTGGAAATGCATTCGGCTCTGCGCCGGGTTTCCACCAATCATTGCCGGTTTTGCCCCGTAGAGGGCCCCGAAGAAAAGATGCGGGCTGCCGTTTTCAATGGTTTCGTCAATTTCAAGAAGTCGTCCCATCACGGCTTCTATAACAACAAGGTCCGCCAGGGACTCCGGTGAGCCCTGTTGCTGCTGGATCCAGCTCAGCCAGCCAAAAGCACCCCAGAACAGATAGCGGGCATCACGGGCTGAAAGATTTGCAAGCGCATCTTCAAATAATTTGTCTTTAGAGACATTTTCGATCGGCAGATAGTTCGAGAGCAGCTGCTTCCCATAGCGTTTTGCTTTCAAACTGATTGCAGCGATTCGCTCCGGCGGGGCGCTGCATGAAACAAGGGCAGCCACAGACCCGCTGTAGGCCTGCGCACCATTTAACAGGAGTTCCCTGTTTGTTGGGCTTGACTCGATCAGAGAGTCTATCATCAGCAGGTAGGAAGGAGCACCTTCGCACACCAGGTCAATATCAGGTTGTTTCTGCAGGTTGTTTACTGCCGGATTTATAATGGTTCCGGTTAAAATTGAGGTGCAGGAGGAAAACAGAACCCCTTGTAAAAGAACCAGAAGTGCCACGATTGTATGTTTGCAGACGGTATGCATAAATGACGCCTTAAAGTGAACCCTGGTAAAGGGAGCAGCACAGCTTGATGATCTATGGTTGCATATTCTTCGCTTTCAGGATAATTCTGAGTGGACTAAAAACTAAGGTTTATGGCGTGTCTCGTCAACAATAAACTGATGGCAAACAGACTCAGGAGGTAATGCATTATGAGAGCGGGTATGGTGATAAAAGGATCATTGTTGTTAGGATGTCTATTTCTTGCCGGCTCAGGCTGTTCCATCTCCTATTCCGTTGACCAGTCTTCCGACTCCATCTCCCAGAGCCTGGATTCGATATCTGCAAGTTTTGATTCCTTCACGTCTATTTCAACCTCATCGGGCAGTGAGAAAAAAGACGTGGAGGCTGCCCTGCAGCGCTTCACGGACGATGTGAAAGGGCTTACCCGGATATTTCTTGACAACGCTCAAGGACCCGATGATTTTGAGCGTCAACTGGCAAACATCGCCAGGGACTATGGAATTCTTGACTGGGAGCACGAACCGCTTGCCTTCGCGGCCATCGGCAGCAGCCTGCGGGAGTGCGGCGTGGCCGAGGAGGACATAACGAATGTTGCATTTTTACAGAGTGCTGCCCTGAAACAAAACCACGAGCGCATCGTGGAAGGATTTGAGAAGGTCTGATTGTTTCATTGTTCATGAAGTACTTTCTGCAGGTGTGTGTTCTGCTGCTCTGTTTATCAGGCAGTGCCTACGCCGGATATCTGGAAATTCTCTATGTCGATGCCAACGTCGGTGCCGCCGCCGGAGGGCACGTCGGGCTGAAGCTTGATGACGATGTGTTTCACTACCAGTTTTACCCTGATGAGCGATTTCTTTTGGTAAGAGAATCATGGGAACCATTCAAGCTCGTCTACAACCGCCTGAGAAACCGGACGATATACGCTGCAGGATGGTCCGTTCCTGATGATGTTTCCGCCAGGATCAGGAGCCATTTTACCGCGGCTCTTGCCTCCCAGAACAATGATTTTTCACGGTATCGTTTCCTCTTAGAGCAAAAGCAGATGCTCGCAGGACTTGATTCCGGACTGCTTGAGGTTTCCGTCCGGGGGCTTGGTTTTTTTGAGGTTGCTGAAAAAACCTCGGCACCTCCAAAGATCTTGCGGTCACGCATCGTTGCAGCGCTTGGTCAAGACTATCTGTCTGAGAAGCGGGAGGCAATTGCTGCCGGCCTGCAAAACGTTCTTGCAACCCTTCATGAGGGTCGCCATGAAGCCGGCAAACTGATTGAAATAGTCCGGAGGATCAGCGATCTCAGAAAAAAGCAGGCGGCCTATGATATCCTTAACGACGGAGCGGGCCTGCTTTCATCGGCACGTGTTGTCGGCATGGATGAAAAACTTTCACAGCAGGCCCTGGACAATTTAAACCACGCTTTCAGTCGCCGCTTCCAGGTCCTCGTGCGCCTGCTGAATTCAGAGCGCAGCGACGCGGGGGAGGCTATCCTTATTGAAGCCGCCCGCTGCCTTGCACTTATTGAATCTTTACGATCAAAGACACTCATTACCCTGGATCCCTACTCTGAGGATGCGGTTGAAAAACCGTTCGACCCTGAAAACCCGGAAATGCAGCACTATCTGCACACACTGTCCGGTCTGTTGAAACGAAGATGCCTGCTCCTGCTTGACAGTGGGGCAAACGGCACAGGTGCGGCACGTGATTACCACTACCTGCAGCTTGAAAATGTCAACGGCAGGCTGGCAGAAATCGGCCGGGCAGTCAGCGAAGGGCAGTGGATCAGGTTGTCGCCTGAAATGATGATGCCGGGACGCAAGCGCACCCTGAGGACTGGAGTGCCCCCCCTCGAAAAAAATGCGCTTGATTCTGCACTATTTTCGATAGATCAAGATCTTTCAGCACTGGAGCAGAACCTTGCTGAGAAATACCGCTACGCGTTGATCGCCCGCAATTGTGTCACTGAGCTGCTGAAAAACCTCAACAGCAGTTTTTCCAACAAAGAAGCCGCGGAAAAATTCCTCGGTGGCTGGATTGACCCGATTAAAGACCGGGTCGCGGTACCGCACGATTTTTTTTACAAGGCTTCAGTCAGCTACCGAATTGAGCAGGTAACCCGTTACCCTTCAAGAAGGCTCATGCAGGTCGAGGCCATGCAGGCTAAGAGCAGCGCGGCAGCAGTCTGGCTGCGCGAGGGAAACACCGTGAGCACGACACTCTACAAGAGACGCATAGAAGACAGTCCGTTTCTCTTTTTCACCGACGATGTCGGCTGGCCGCGGCCGATTCTCGGACTTGCCAACCTGCTCTGGTCTGCCGGTCACGGGCTTGCAGGAATCGTCAGGTTGCCGGTGGAAGGCATGGACCCCGTCCGCCAGGCGGCACGAGGCATGTTCTACAGCCTGCCTGAACTTGTCTTTTTCAATATCCGCAAGGGAACCTACCTGTACGATACTGTCTATCAGGGCGGGCACGAGTTGTAGACCCCTCGAATCACCAAAGTGCAACTGAACTGAAGGGAACAAATGCGATAGTTGTCAATCTGTGCTATATCAACTGCTAAAAGGACCCTGAGATGTATAAGAGAATGGAGCAATAAAATGGTAAAGAACAAATGTTTTAAGGCGATCAGGAGCCTGATCGTCTGGGCAGCGGTGCTGCTGCTGACGGTCGGTTGTTCATCGCCTGCGGTTAAATACGGTTCAGCACGAATATCCAGCAGTCCGGAAGGTGCTGAAGTTATCAACCTGAAAGACGAAAGCAACCTGGGCGTAACGCCGGCCAAGGTTTCTTTTGCCGGGGAAGGGGATACCGCGGAGTTTGTGACCGTGCAACTGAGAAAACCGGGCTATATTGACCGTATCACCTCATTCTGGATCAACAGAAGACACATGACTCAACGTGAAGCCGATGACCAGGCGATAGACATATCCGTTGAGCTCGAAAAACAGACAGGCAACTGAAAGGATAGAAATGATGAAGAATAACAATTTCAGAAAAGTGCTGATGGCAGCGGCTGCAAGCGCTGTTGTCGCCTTGTCCGGCTGCTCTTCAAAGCAGGCAATAAATTTCAACGTGCATACCGAGCCCGAGGGTGCACATGTTGTCTACCAGCAGGATGAAAGCCGGTGGATTTACCTCGGAGTAACCCCGCTCGATCTCATCGAGATAATGCCTGGCGACCAGCTGGAGGAGGATAACACTATTACCTTGAAGGCGATGCGCTGCGGATATCTCGACCAGGCAAAAGAGTGGAGCGGAGAAGCGCTGAAAAAAGAGAGCAAGGAAAAAGGAATGATTTTCTGGACTCCCCGGCTGATCAAGAATACTCAATAGGATTACGCAGATGAGAATTAATTACAAGATCAGAGTATTGCTCTGCGCAGCAGCAGTACTTTTTCTTTTTGCCGGCTGCGGGAAAAAGGAAGTTGATCCCGGGGCCGTCAGCAGTTCTCTCAAGCCCGAGGGCCGACAGATTGAAGGTGCGGATGGTACGGATAGTGGCGACAGTCTGACGGCAGGCGACCTGGAACCGCTTGACAAGACAGGTGTTAACCCTCTTGCCGCTGATACGACATCGGCTGAGTACCAGCAGACCTACGGGCGCTCCACGGCGCCGCTGATGCCTGTTTATTTCGATTTTGACAGCAGTGCAATCAATGTTGACCAGCTTGACAGCCTCAACGAGAGCGGCTCATACCTTGCCGAGAACAGTTCGAAAAATCTCGTGATAGAGGGGAACTGCGACGAGCGCGGAACGGTTGATTATAACCTTGCCCTTGGCGAACTGCGGGCAATTAATGTGAAGAAATACCTGGTTAACATCGGCGTTGATGGTGACCGCATCAAAACCGTCAGCTACGGCTCCCAGCGGCCATTATTTCCCGGCAGCGACGAGGATTCATGGGCTGCCAACCGGCGGGCGGATCTCGTACTGCCTTAGCTGTTTGAACAAGGTGATACTGATCTGAAAACTGTGTAAGGGCAAATGATCTTTATTTTCAAAAAACGGAGGACAATGGTCAATTCCAAAATGCACTATGAAATTATTGAAAAAATTGTTTCCTGATAGTTCGGGCAAGAGAGAAGAAAAAGTTTGTTTTACGCTGTTATTTCAGGGTCGTACTGGAAGTACATATGTAACTGATCGAGTGAATGCACATCCAAACGTGACAATGGAGCCGGAGGTGTGGGGTGGGTGGGGCTTTCAACTTCAACAAAATGAACTTTCAGACCATATTCAAAAACAGCACGACTGGCTGAGCACTTTTTATTTAAAAGAGAGGCACTACGGCGCAAAGGCAATAGGGTTTAAAACGAAGTTATCTGATGTACTTGATAAAAGATATTTCATGAACTTCCTTCGTGAGCATCAAATCCGCATAATATTATTGACCAGAAGAAATACGATTAAGCTTGTTATTTCCGAGATTAATGCGCAGCGATTGTTCGATCAGGCGTCAACCTGGAACTTAATGTCTGAGAGTTCCAGGCTGTCACCTTTTACCTTGGACCTTGACAAATTCAACGAACAATTGCAATGGCGGGAGAAAGTCGAACAATGGCTGATGAGTTATTGCACGATCTTAAATCTTCCAACAAAGATTTTCTATTATGAAGATATGCTCAGTGACAGTCAGGAATTCTTTGCTCAATTCTATGATTTTTTAAATGTTCCTTTCCGCGATACCATTGGAAAAACATTAAAAAACACCCCAAATGACCTGAGACAGGTCATCAATAATTACGAGGAGCTTCTGGATCGATATCAGTACACGGTATATGAACCAATGATCTTAGACGCTTAAGGGGTACTTGTTGCAGAATAAATAGAAAAAGCATCGTATCGTGATTTTTTTGTTTATTCTGTATTTTCATACGCATGCATACACGGTTAAGGTCCAGAGATCTGATACATACAGATATATTTGCTCTTTGCCGGCTATTGGTATATTGTTCCACGTTTTTAATTCGACACATTTATGAATTTGGATATTGAGCGGGCCTACGATTTTCTATGACTGGGAAAATTATGAAAAGTAAACGGATTGCAATAACTGGTGGTGCTGGTTTTCTGGGTTCCCATCTGTGTGAGAAACTGCTTGATCAGGGACATGAAGTGCTCTGTATCGACAACTATTTCACCGGTACGAAACAAAATGTTATGCATCTGCTTGAAAATCCGCTGTTTGAAATCATTCGTCACGATGTAACCTTTCCGCTCTATATCGAGGTTGATGAGATCTATAACCTCGCCTGTCCCGCCTCACCAATTCACTACCAGTTCGATCCGGTACAGACAACCAAGACCTCTGTGCATGGCGCTATCAATATGCTTGGCCTGGCAAAGCGGATAAAGGCAAAAATTTTTCAGGCCTCGACCAGTGAGGTGTACGGTGATCCTGAAGTGCATCCTCAACCGGAAGGGTATTGGGGCCATGTAAATCCGAACGGGATCAGGGCCTGTTATGATGAGGGTAAACGCTGTGCCGAGACATTGTTTTTTGATTATCACCGGCAGCATAATCTGAAGATAAAAATCGCCCGGATTTTTAACACCTATGGTCCCCGAATGCACCCAAACGATGGTCGGGTTGTCTCAAACTTCATTGTTCAGGCCCTGCAGGACAACCCTATCACTGTGTACGGTGACGGCAGCCAGAGCCGTTCTTTCTGTTATGTCGATGACCTTATTGAAGTGTTCATATTGCTGATGAATTCACCCGACACTGTTACGGGGCCGATAAATACCGGCAATCCTGGAGAGTTTACCATTCTTGAGCTGGCGGAAAAAGTAATTGAAATGACGAATTCCAGATCGGAAATTATTTTTGAGCCGTTACCTTCAGATGACCCGAAACAGCGGCAGCCGGATATCTCGCTTGCCAAAGAAGAACTCGGCTGGGAGCCGAAGATATCTCTTGATGAGGGGTTGAAGCCGACGATAGATTATTTTTCCGGGTTGCTGGGTGTCAATTATTAAAAGGTTAGCAAACGATAGCTGTACCCTGCAATGCAGCTAACTGTAATTAATTATAATATGACGTTGTTGTAAGAAAATGGTATTTCAAGGGTTCATAAAATTCAATCGACTTCTGCTATCGCATCGATATCTTATTATTTCCATGGCCAAGCGGGAGATTGCCGCTCAGTACGTGGGATCATTCCTTGGCTTTGTCTGGACGTTTATCAAGCCTCTCGTGCTGATTAGTGTTTTCTGGTTTGTTTTCAGTGTTGGTTTCAGGTCCCGGCCCATGGGGGGAGATATTCCTTTTGTTGTCTGGCTGGCAGCAGGAATGGCACCCTGGTTCTGTTTTACCGATATCGTCATGAACTCAACAGGCGCAGTTGTCGGAGCAGCTCCCCTGGTGAAAAAGACACTCTTCCCTTCTCAAATTCTTCCGGTAATAAAATTATTGTCCGGCCTTATAACGCATACGGTTTTTCTTACTATCCTTATTGGTCTGCTACTCTTTCAGGGAATTCCGTTGTCTTTTAAAATGCTGCAGTTCATTTATTATCTTATCTGCTTTTCGCTGCTCGCCTTGGGGATATCCTGGTTTGTCTCTGCACTCAATGTGTTTATTCGTGATGTCGGCCAGATAGTAGGGGTTGTCTTTCAGGTTGGGTTTTGGGCCACGGCAATTTTTTGGGATCTTAGCATGATGTCGCCTAAGATTCAGATGTGGTTGAAACTCAATCCCGTTTATTACGTTGTTCAGGGTTATAGAGATTCATTCCTTACCTTTGTGCCCTTCTGGCATCACGGATTGTATACGTTGTATTTCTGGGCTATCACAATCATTGCTCTTCTGGGAGGGGCTTATGTCTTTCGGAAGTTGAAACCTCAGTTTGCCGATGTCCTCTAACAGGGGTGTAAATCATGTCTGAAGACACCGCGATTAAACTGGAGGGGGTCTGTAAAACTTACAAACTTTTTGATAAGCCCTCTTATCGAATCCTGGAGGCCTTTTATCCCGGGAAAAAAAAGTTCCATAAACCTTTCAATGCCCTGGAGGACATTTCGTTTGCTGTTAAGCGAGGTGAATTTATCGGTATTATTGGTAAAAATGGCAGCGGAAAATCTACCCTACTGCAATTGATATGCGGCATTATTCCTCCTTCAAAAGGAATCCTTGAAGTAAATGGCAGGATTTCAGCACTTCTTGAGCTGGGGGCGGGTTTTAACCCTGAGTTTACCGGTCGTCAGAATGTGTATCTCAACGCTACGATACTTGGTTTTACCCGTGAAGAGATTGATGAGAAATTCGAAGCGATCGTTACTTTTGCCGATATTGGCGACTTTATTGATCGACCCATAAAAATGTACAGCAGTGGCATGGTTATGAGGCTGGCTTTTGCGGTACAGGCAAATGTTGAACCGGACATACTGGTTGTCGATGAGGCCTTGTCCGTCGGTGATTCCTATTTTCAGGCAAAATGTACCAGACTAATGAGCCAGTTGAAGGAAAGAGGCGTGACAATTCTTTATGTGACCCATGACATAACGTCTGTACCCCTGCTTTGTAACAGGGCAATCTACCTTGAGAAAGGAAGTATAAAATCGATCGGAACAGCACTTGATGTTGTCGATAAATATTTACGCGACGTCAGAGATGATCAATACCGAAACGGTATCATTGATGACGACAGTTCCGTGACGTTGCCTGAGAAAAAACATGATGAGCAGACGGTTGCTGATAACCCGAAAATAGATTCTTACAGCGAGCCACAGGATATTGAAACCCGTAACAAATTATTTGCAAAAAGAGTCCGCCAATACAGGTACGGTACAGGCGGAGCGCGCATTAATTATATAGAGTTGATCGGAGAGGACGGGCAGCCGTCCGATAGCTTTGGTTTCAAGGAAAAAGTTACTATCAGGGCTCATGTAACCGCAAAAAGAGATATTGACGCTCTCAACTGTTGTGCCATTATCAGAAACAAGCATGGTGTTGAGATCATGCACTGCACAACAAGAGAATATGGCTATCGTTTTGGCGAGGTAACAAAGAATACTGAGCTGGAAGTAGATATCTGTTTTGAGAATATATTGAAACCCATGGATGCCTATTCGGTCCATTACACGGTCAACAATACCTACAGTCTTGAGAGCCAGGAAATTCTTGACCTCATAGAGCTTGCTGCAGTTTTCAGTGTGAAACCGGATCCCGACAATCCTATCTATTACCTGATCTGGCAACCGTTTTCCTTTCAGCACAGAGTTGTTTGATGGAAAAACAATCGATTCTATTCATAACAAAGGAAATAGTCCCGTTCTATTATGGGGGAATCGGCTCACAATTTAAAGCGATGGCCAACCTTCTTGTGTCGACCGGCTATGATGTCGGTTTTATAACCCGTAGGCATGAGTCATTTGCTGAAGGTATTTTTCAGGCCAATTACCCGGGGTGCCATTATTATTTCGTGGATGAATCCTCTCTTGAGAATATTACAGAATTTTCCCACTCTGGAGGATTGGTCTCACACTTTGATCTCTGCTATGCACAGGCTGTAGAAAGTAAGCTGAGCAATATCTGTAGAGAGCGTGTTCCGCATCACATTGTTTCAGCTGATTTTGGAGCTGAGTCATTTGTTTGTCTTTTAAAGAAACATGAGGGCAAGTACCCGGAAAGCAATTTTGTTCTTTTTATCGAAGGATCAACCTTTGATGCTCTGAGAACCTATGAGAGTGGGGTTGATAATGCTTTTGCCAGTGAATTGGATGACCCCCGGAACGTACTCACCTGCTCGATGGAAAATGCCTGCATATACATGTCTAATCATATCGTATCGCCAACGCATATTACCTGGCAGCAGACATCCGATCGCCTGGCGTGTAAGATTGAACCATCCATTATTCCAAATCTTGTCGATAATGATTTTTTCTCGGATTCAGACTTAAAACCCACGGGGCAAGAATCAAAATTATTGTTATTTATTGGCAGGCTGGATCATCACAAGGGTGCGGATTTATTGCTTCAGGCTTTTATCCAGAGATACTCGGAAAAGATTCCAGAAGATATTCCAATGCTTCGTTTCATCGGAAGAGATGCCTTCTGTAAAAAATACGGTAAAAATTTTTTAGCCCATTGGAAAGATAAAATTCCTGACAACCTGAAAAATAATATTGATTTTACAGGACAGGTTTTGCCGGAAACAGTCAGGCAAAATCTGTCCATGGCAACGCTCTGTGTCTTTCCATCCAGGTGGGAGGTGTTCGGCATTGTTTGCCTGGAGGCGATGATCGCCAAATGCCCTGTTGCTGTTTCTTCTAATACCGGCTTGTCTGAAGTGGTTGGGGACGATTTCAGGGATTTTGTTTTCGATTTTACAGGCGACAACACAGGGGTTTTTGATCTTTATGAACAGCTGTTGAACATGAGTCTGGAGGAGTATGATTCACTCTGTCATTCTTTTTATGAGCGGGCAGTTGCCGTCGTTCAGGATGGAAACGCATCCTTGCTGAAATATTTCAAATCTTCCTGTCAGGATATCGATTCCAGACAAAATAATTTTTCGCAACAGGTTTACGGTGAAATTGGAAAATGCATCAAAGCCATTGGAGACATATCTTCAATATTGTCTCACGATTTTAAAAGTATTGTCTCCTCGGCTCAAATAGATGATCAAACACTGAAAGAAGCAGTGAACCCGGGAGTTTATGGTTCAGGACCGATAACGTTACCCGCTCGAGTAATCAGGTTGATTAAAAACAAAATTCAAATTTTGATAAGTAGATAATGAATATCGCATATATCTGTAAAGAGTTCGGACCGGTAACAGGCGGCGGTATCGGGACCTACATCTATAATGTCTGTATGGCGATGGTTCATAAGAGGCATAAAGTATTCCTGGTCACCGATTGTTTTAACAGCAGCAACCTTCATCTGCTGCCCGAGGGCATTGAACTGGTTCAGGTTCAACCCACTCGCAAGAATCGTCTGGGGAGTTTTATCTCTCCGAGTCATGAATATTCATACCGGGTGTATGACACACTCACTGAACTTTGTTCGCAATATGCCATTGATATAGCAGAATTTGCAGAGTTTGGTGTTGAAGGATTTGCAACGCTGAGAGCCAAGCGTTTGCTCGGTGAGTTTGCCGGGACGAAACTGATAATCAAGTTTCATACACCGAGTTCGTTGCTTTACAAGATCAATGAAGACCGCCGACTCCATGTTGACAGTCTCTGCGACTACTACATGGAAGATTATTGCGTGAAACATGCGGATATGGTCACCTCCCCTTCTCTTTCACTCGGACAGTATTTTGAGAAACGGGTTGAGCGTGCAGGTATTCGGCAGTGCCCGTACCCGATGGAACTGCCGGAAAAGGGTAGCCCCCGGACTTTTACCGATAAGCAGATCAAGCGTGTTCGGTTGATCGGCTCCGTGCAGGTCAGAAAAGGTATCGATACCTTTATCAAAACCGCTGAACTGGTATTGCGCGAAGATTCGGATTTCATGTTTGAAATCTGGGGAGCTGACCGGAATGCCCATATTTTCGGCAGGACTTTGACAGAGATCTCCGAAAGGCAGATTCCCGAAGACTTGAAAGACAAGATCGTTTTCAAAGGCGGTATTCCTTATAGTGAAATTCCGGAACTGTTCATGGATTCCTGTTTTTGCGTGTATCCATCACGATGGGAAAACTGGGCCAATGTCTGCCTCGAGGCAATGTCCTACGGCTGCGTTGTACTTGCTTCAAAAGAAGGTGGCATGAGCGAAATGGTTGAACATGGCAGGAGCGGATTTGTGATAGACCCCCTTGACCCTGCCGATATCTCATCCATACTTTTAAATCATTATAAAAACCCGGAACTGCTGGCTGAAATATCCCGAAATGCACATGAAAGAAGCAACGCAATATGTGATCCTCTTCGTGCAGCTTCCCGGATTGAAGAGAACTACAAGGTGCCGTACGCCCAAAAAAAATGGGAGCATGTCGGTAACGGCTCACCTCTTGTATCGGTTGTCATTCCCTACTACAATCAGCCTCGCTATCTTGAGCAGACAATTCAATCGGTCAGGGCCTCTGATTATCGTGAGCTTGAGATCATCGTTGTCAACGATGGCTCTACTACCGAAAAGGCCAGGCAGGTTTTTGAGGATCTCACCGCTGTTGTAAAAATCAACAAGGAAAATGGTGGCTTAAGTTCTGCGAGGAATGCCGGGATTGCAGCAGCAAAGGGTGAATTTATAATACCGCTTGATGCTGATGACCTCATCAGGCCTGAGTATATCAGAAAGGGCGTTGAAGCATTGAAGAACAATCCCGGACTTGGTTATGTCAGCTGCCATGCTCAGAATTTCGGTGAGATTACAAACGCTTACATCCCGGTCGGATTTGTTCCGGAAATGATGCCCTACAGCAATACCCATGGCAAATGTACAAACCTTTACCGAAAAGAGGTTTTTGATTCATGCGGCGGCTATGACGAAGTGATGACCTCGTATGAGGATTGGGATTATCTGCTGACGCTTGACGAATGCGGAATTGAAGGGGATGTACTGCCGGATGAAATGTTCGAGTACCGGCGCCATTTTGATTCAATGGTCTACAGTACAGCAAACAGGCAGCGTGCTGATCTGATCCAGTACATGATGATTAAGCACGAAAAAGTCCTTGCTCCCCATGCACCAAAGATGGCGATCATGCTCGCCCGCTTGTGGAAGGAAGCGGAGATGAGGCACGAGTTTGCCCAGCAGCAGATCGTTAATGCGCATTTTTCTCCCCGGCTGATGAGTCAGCTCCAGCAGACCGAGGTTACTCGCCTGCAGGTCTATTGTGGCGCAAACGGTCACTGGTGGGAGCATAACTCTGTTTATGTCGATTACCCGACCGGACAGTGGCAGACTATACGTATAAACCTGCCATTTTCAGGACGTGCCGGGAGGTTTCGAGTTGATCCCTCAAATCTGGCTGGAACGGTGATCATACGGGAAATTTCTCTGAGGGAAAAAAGGCTTGGCCGGATCGTGTTTGAGGCATCCGGAAAAAACGGCTTTGAAGACCTGGAGTTTTCTGAACAGCTTATGCCCCAGGTCAGCAACGGGTTTCTTGTTCTCAGGTGTCCTGACGAGGACCCGCAGATATTGATGCCTGAATCGCTTGAACCTGAGAGTTATTTTCTTGAATTTATTGCCTGTTTCACACGGGATCAGACATGTGATACGGCAGATCTTCTCAATAGTTTTCAGAAAGATACCTTGAAAGAACGGGTAAAAAATCTCGCCCGTCGTTTTTTGGGGGCAGCGTGAACGGGTTACCGGACTTTTCAGCATAGAGCCTGATGCCATGGATCAATACACCGAGAAGATGAAACAGGAACTCCCTGCAAGATGGCAGTGGCTTGTCCTGGTGCTTTTCTTCTTTTCACTACTGACGCTGCTCAATATTGTCCAACTTCCAAAATCCGCCCGGGTGATACTGGAGGCTGCTACGGACAGCAGAGAGTATGCACAGTTGTTCTGGCTCTCCGGTGGAGACGGCTACTCGACTGAAAACAGCTCTCGTCTTCTGTTGAGACCTGACAGAGATAGCTATAATTTCAAGATAAAACCTGTTTATAATCTTGAAAAGCTACGATTTGACCCGTCTGTAGGGGACTCACGCGTGGTCATAAAACGAATGGCACTGGTCTGGGATACGGAAACCGTATTCGACTTGACGGCTGCTGAGCTCAAGGATGTATTAACTCCGGTGCAGGGGGTAAGCTTTACCTTTAACCAGAGAAATAATGCGCTGGCAGTAATAGCTACTGGAAATGATCCCATAATTGAACTGAACGCGGCAGACGCGTCGAGACGTTATCGCTATAGTAAATTATCCAAACAGGTATTTATAGTATTGCCGCTCACGATACTTGTCTGGGGCCTGCTCCATTATTTCAACACCGACACATTTATCAGAAGCTCACACAGTACGTACCCGACCAGGAAAAGACACTGGATTTACTGGCTTGCTTTTTCTGTTGCGCTTGGTGCATTTTTTTCTTTTGTAACACCGGTTTCTCTCTCCGCAACCATTCCGGCACTTCATTTCACTGCATTGTCCGTTGCGGTCGGTGTCGGTCTCTTTCTTTTTGCCTTCTGGTTTGTTACCCGCGAGATGATCGTCGTTCAGGCCGGATATACATCAAGATGGTCTTGGTTGTGGTTTGCTCTGCCGTCCTATATTGTCTGGACATTTTATCTTCTCTGCCTGTGGCCGGGTTCCATGAGTCCCGACTCATTTGACCAGTGGAAACAGGTTCTGAACGGGCATTTCAAGGATTGGCATCCGGCATTTCACAGTATGACAATTTGGCTGGTCACCAGAATTAATCTATCTCCTGCCACCGTCGCGATATCTCAGATAATTGCCCTGGGATCGGTAATTGGCTGGACGCTGGCTGTTTTGCAGCGATTCGGAGTAACGAGGACAGTGTTGTGGATTACCAGTTTTGTCGTAGCCTTGCTCCCCGTTAATGGCTTAATAGTAGTGACACTCTGGAAGGACGTTACCTACAGTATCGTCATGCTCGTGCTGGCTGTTTATATTTTTCAGATTGTCATGGGAAAAGGTGCATGGCTGAAGCTAACGAGAAACTGGTTTTACCTTGGTGTGGTTCTTGCCCTGGTTTCCCTTTATCGGCACAATGGTATAATTCCTGCCTGCGGAGTCGGCGTTCTGCTTCTCGTCATTTACAGGAATCACTGGAAGGGGCTGGTCGTTTCGATCATCATTGCGATATCTATCCATGCCGGTGTTCAGGGGCCTTTATACGATGTTTTGGATGTCAACAGGGATAATCCGCTTGCTAAAATTGAAGAACGGCTCATAAAACAGTTCAGGGCACTTTTAGCCGGAAAGCAGGAAATGGCATCAAGCAATATGAAGCGGCCGGATGGTGATATTGAAAAACCTCTTTTTACTTCAAAGCCTGTAATGGACAGGATTTATTCTGCTTCTCCTGTTTGGCGTATTCTGCCGATGACAACATTCCACAAACGAATTGAATATGTGAATTTTTGGCGTGAGCAGAAGCAAAATGATGCGATCAGTATAAAGTATATGAGCTCCAACAAGCTCGGAATTGACGAGGCTCCTGTGATTTCCGGAGGGCCGGCTTTTCTCTACAAGGTGTTTAATGAGTCCCGTTATAACAAATATCTCTTCTGGATGTGGCGACCGTCAGTGTTTCTCTATTTTTTAAGCGGGCTTCTGTTTCTTTTATCGTGGCGTTTTAGAAAACGGCTATACCTGGTAACAGTCCCGGCTCTGTTGAATTCTTTACCGTTGTTTCTCGTTGTGATTCATAAGTCTATATTTCGTTATCACTACCCGACGGTAATCCTGGCACTATTGTTTATACTTCCTCTATTGTTCCTCAAACCCATAGAGAGCGATGATTATGACTGATTTCATCAGTGAATACAGACGCTGTCGGACCGGAGCAGGTAAATGAAAAAACTGATAATCCAAATTCCCTGTTTCAATGAAGAAAAGACCCTTCCCGTTGCACTTGATGCTTTGCCCAGAAAAATAGAAGGGATTGATGTCGTCGAGTGGCTCATCATTGACGATGGAAGCACAGATCATACTGTCGAGGTTGCCCGGAAACACGGCGTTGATCATGTTGTCAGTTTTACAAAAAATCATGGCCTGGCCAAAGGGTTTCTAGCAGGACTTGACCGGTGTCTCAGCCTCGGTGCGGATGTGATTGTTAACACAGATGCAGATAACCAGTATGATGCCCGTGATATACCGGCCTTGGTGGCTCCGATTCTGGAAGGTAAAGCTGATATGGTTATCGGTTCACGGCCGATTGATGAAATAGAACACTTCTCCGCGATTAAAAAACTGCTGCAAAAAGTGGGCAGCAAGGTTGTACGAATGGCCAGCAAATCGCAGATCATAGATGCAACAAGCGGTTTTCGTGCAATCAGCAGAGATGCGGCAATGCAGATGAATGTTTTTAATGAGTATACATACACCCTTGAAACGATTATCCAGGCCGGCCAGAAGAATATGGCGATTGTGTCGGTTCCGGTGGGTACCAATGAGTGCCTGAGACCGTCACGCCTAATGAGCAGTATCCCTTCTTACATCAGGAAATCTGTCGCAACAATTTTCAGAATTTTCGTTGTCTATAAACCGTTCAGGTTCTTCATGGGACTAGGGGCGCTGATTTTTGGAGCGGGATGTTTGCTGGGAGTTCGATTTCTTTACTTTTATCTTACCGGTGGTGGGGCAGGGCATGTGCAGTCATTAATTCTGGCCTCGATCCTGATCGGCGCCGGCTTCCAGGTGGTACTAACCGCATTTCTGTCTGATCTTCTTTCTGTAAACAGGCGTTTGATGGAGGATTTGCAGTATCGGATCAAGAAAATCGAATACGATTCAGGCGGTCGAACTTCCTGGTTCGGCAAGGAAAAAGACAGCGAATGAAAGTTGTTTTCTGGGGGACCTATGATCTGGGAAAGCCGCGAAATCGGATACTGCTCAGAGGTTTACGGGAAAACAACATTGATCTTATTGAATGTCATAAACAGGTGTGGGAGGGGGTAGAAGACAAAAGCCAGATTCAGGGATTGTCTGCAAAAATAACGTTTCTGCTGAAGTGGCTGTTCTCCTATCCGGCTCTGCTGTTTCGCTATCTTACTCTTCCCCGTCATGATGTTGTTATTGTTGGTTATCTGGGGCAGCTCGATGTCCTTGTTTTATGGCCTTTTGCCAAGCTGAGACGTGCGCGTGTGGTCTGGGATGCTTTTTTGTCCCTGCACGACACGGTGGTCAGTGATCGTCGGCTCATATCAGAAAAGGGGGTGCTGTCCCGGATACTTTATCGCTGGGAGTGGCTTGCCTGCAGAGCTGCTGACAAGGTAATCCTGGATACAGATGCCCACCGAGAACTTTTTATAGAGAAGTTCGGATTGAAACGTGAGAATACCGGAGCAGTTTTTGTCGGTGTTGAGCCTGAAAAGTTCAAATTAACTGGCAGGAAAAACCCTCCTGTTCAGGCAGACACCCTTCACATTCTCTTCTATGGTCAATTTATTCCTCTTCACGGCATCCCTTATATAATTGAGGCGGCCAGGCTTTTGGAAAATGAACCGGTGCAGTTCACAATAGTAGGCACCGGTCAGGATTCAAGTCGCGTCGAAGCAATGATGAGTAAGGTCCCCCTAGAGAATATCTCTTTTATTCGGTGGGTGAACTATGACAACTTGGTGGAACTGATTTTACAGGCCGATATTTGTTTGGGAATCTTCGGTGACTCGGACAAGGCCGGCAGGGTCATTCCGAATAAGGTTTTTCAGATAATCCAGACAGGCAAGCCGCTCATAACCCGTGACTCTGCAGCTATCAGGGAGTTATTGTCTCCTGCGATGGAGGGGATCTATCTAGTTAAGCCTGCCTCACCGGAAAATATTGCTGAGGTGGTGAAACAAATCATGTCTTCTCCCAGGGATTCAAGAGACACCTGTTTTCACCATGAGCTCTGGGGTATTATCAGTCCCAGAGACATTGGCCGTAAACTGATCGAATTGTTTCCAT
Source organism: Desulfocapsaceae bacterium (assembly GCA_963675545.2). Lineage (GTDB taxonomy): Bacteria > Desulfobacterota > Desulfobulbia > Desulfobulbales > Desulfocapsaceae > MADRE3. The sequence continues at coordinate 1,571,452 of CAXXRX010000002.1, read as the reverse complement.
GAAAAATATCATGCAGTTCACACCTGGTCCCCGGCAATTGCATAAAGCAGTTTTCTGTTTTGTCGGTGGTTGCCCAAATGTCTAAAATTCTAATGGTCACAGAGAGGTACATCCCTATTTGGGGAGGGGCTGAAAACCAGCTTCGACAATTGATACCTCACCTGCTAGAGCAGAACCATATGGTGAGGGTTGTTACCCGCAGGTGGCATCCAGGGCTTTTGAAGTATGACCGTGTTGATGATATCCCGGTGATCCGGCTTGGAATCCCAGGACAGTCGCAGCTAGCGAAACTTGTTTTTGTCTGCCACCTCCTTGTCTTCCTGATCTGGAATAGCTCCAAGTCTGACATTTTTCACTCCCATGGTGCTGTAAAAATGGGAGTGATCTGCCGCATAGCTTCCTTGCTGAATGGCAGGAAGAATATAGTGAAGATTGCAACTGCCGGTAAGATTGCACCACTAACCAAAAGTATTCTGGGGCGTGTCCAATTGTACTTTTTTAAAAATTCAAATGCTGTTATCTGTATGACGGCAGAAATAGAAAAAGAACTTGACTATATCGGTTTTCCAGAAGAAAGAACTGTCAAAATACCTAATGCTGTTGATTGCAGCAGGTTTTTCAGGCAATCCTCTGAACGTGAGCGCAAACGGTTTCGCGAAGAGCTAAATCTGCCAGAAGATGCCTGTATTGTTCTCTTTAGCGGTCGCCTTGTTTATCGAAAAGGCCTTGACGTCTTGATCAGGGCATGGTGTGGAATAGGACCCGGCAGAAAAAATATTTATTTATTATTAATTGGAAGTGGAAAAGGCCAGCCTGATTCAATTGAGATTGAAATCAAAAAACAGATTAAAGATATGCAGATCAGTAATATTATCTTTATCGGAGAAACGGATACTCCGGAGCTTTATCTTGCAAACGGCGACATTTTTGTTTTTCCATCGCGCCAGGAAGGGTTTCCCAATGCTCTGATGGAGGCGATGGCTTCAGGGCTTCCGGTTGCAGCATCACGAATAGGCGGGAATGTCGAGTTGGTCACTCATGGAAAAACAGGGATGCTCTTTGAACAGGGAAGCCATGATGAGTTGTACAAGTGTATTGAGCAATTTTATGAGAATAAAGACCTAATGCGTGGAATGGGGGTTAATGCACGCAGGTGCATGGAGGAATCTTACTCTTTTCAAAGGATAGCAGCCCACTATAACGACTTGTATAGGAGGGTCTCCTCATAAGCTCTATCTCTCGCTGAAGAGAAATGCCTTGACATTAAAAATAGTTTTCGAGTTATTCCCTTAGCTCACCACAGGTAATGGCTGAGGGAAATAGAGTTAGAATCGTATTTTAAATTCGTTAGCTTGACTATAACAATCAATAAATGTACGTCAAAACTAGTTGGAAGGACGATTGGAAAAAGATAGGTTTAAAACGAATGCGTACTTAGGAGCAGGGATTTGGGAAAAATGAGGGTAGGCTTATAAGGCAATGTTTTCTTGCTACTTCAAAAAAGAATGTAATATTAAAGTATTGTACATATTAGATGGACTTCCAGGAGGTGGTGCAGAGCGGCAGCTTGTTGAGTTATTAAAAGGATTAAAAGGACTAAAAAATATATCGACAATTCTGTGTCCCCTGTCCTCAGGAGGAACTCGTGAAGAAGAGGCTGTACGTTATTCTGATCATTTACTTGAGCTACCTAATGCCTCCAGCGCCGGCTTGTCGTTGCTTGTAAAATTTCCATTTATTACCCGGAGGTTAGTCTCAGGATTAAGAGAACAACAACCAGATATTATTCATACATTCGGCTGTTTTGCAGATATCGCAGGCAGTGCTCTTTCGAAAATATACAATATTTCTCTTATAAATGGATCAATCAGAGCGGCAAGGCCGAAGCTGAATTTTCGAGACCGGATATCCCGATTAACGTTCTCGTCGGCTAAAGCCATCGTTGCAAATTCAAGAGCTGGGTTGCGTTCATTCGATATAGAAGGTAAGGGAATCGTGATCCATAACGGTGTCGATTTAATGCGCTTTGAAAATGTAAAACCGACATCAATCGATGGTTCGCCTGTGTTGTGCATGATTGGTAATTTTACTGATAAAAAAGACCAGGCAGCCCTAATAAAATGTATGCCCGTGTTGATTGACCAATATAAAAACATAAAATTAGTATTGGTAGGTAAAGGAAAGAATGCAGCGTCTTGCAAAGAACTCAGTCTTGCTCTCGGTTGCGGAGATAAGATTCTTTTTCTAGAAAACTGTGATAATCCAGAGCCTTACATTGCTGCCTCAGATTTATGTTTTTTGCTCACTAACATCAAGATACATGGAGAAGGTATATCAAATGCAATAATCGAGTATATGGCACTTGGTAAGCCGGTTATAGCCTCTGATTGCGGAGGAAATGATGAGATAATCGATGATGGAAAGACCGGATTTCTCGTGCCCCAAAATGACTCTTCAAGAGTAATTGAACTAATAAAACAACTACTTGCCGATAAAGATTTGTCAAATGAAATCGGAAGGAAAGGTCGATTTAAAATAAGCCAATCCTTCACAATTGAAAAGATGGTTTCAGCATATGTCAAGTTATATGGAGAGATATCGGGTGCGGTGGAAAGGTCATAGCTGAGGCACACTCAAAGCTGCCCACCTTGGAGAGAGTCTATTTGCCGGGCTGGAAGTAAGGGGCAAATCATAACGGGCTGTTACCTGAATGACTTGGTGGCTAAACACTACACAGTAAACTATATTCTATTCCATTTTTGTTGCAGGGTTTTGGTTTCATTTTGTATTACATTTATACTCAGCTCCATATGGTTCCCGCAGAAAAAGCTATGATAGAGTGTCAGCGGCGACCTAAAAGTTTAGCTGAACCCTTAGATTTTGATATTTGTCTAAGCTGTTTAATGGTCGTGGTCCCCAGCATAACTCCGGAGCTTCACATATGAATGGAGCAGCCCCAAAGAAATACTTTGATAAACTTTATTTATATTCTCTGTTAAATCGATTTCATCAATGTAGAGCAACATTAATATAAGGAAACGCAGCGCTACGGAACCGTATGCCCGATGGTGTGAGAGGCTGCGGAGGTGAGCCCGCCGCCTAATCAATTTTGGCCTTGTTTCAGAATTGTTGCATCTCGCGACTCGAATGGTTCAGTTCAGGATCTGTGTGATCAGAATCATTGCGCAGTGAGTCGGAATTAGGCTTTTCAGGACCGACTATTTACACTTTTTCTTGACAGAGAAGATGTAGAATGGCATTGTTTTTCAAGTTTTTAAAATTTGTAAAAGTTGTAAACAATGTCGGATCAAAAAACGCAACAAATAAGGTACCGCTTAATCGACGCTGGCGGCCGTGTCTCGCAAGATCTAGGCCTTGGTAGGATCGCTGGACAAACCCTTGTCTATTTGTATCTCAGCAGGGAAGCGTGTTCATTGGACAACATTAGCAGCGAGCTTCAGTTGAGTAAAGCCTCTGCGTCTATCGCAGCGCGCCAGTTGGAGCGGCTTGGCATGATTATCCGGGTCTGGAAGGGCGGGGACAGAAAAAGCTACTATCAAACTGCGGACAATTTTGTGGAAGCCTTGCAGAAGGGCGTCGTTGGATACATGTTTCAGAAACTCCAGATGGTTGGTAGTGAAATTGAAAAGGCTGATGAAATGCTGGGTAGTATCAGAGGGCTTGATGACCCTGATACAGCCTTTCTCGTAAAGCGGGTCAATCGGGCAAAGCAGTTGAAAGGGAAGGCGGAGACATTGCTGAATAATCCGATCGTCAAGTTTCTGACATCTAGAAAAGACAGTTAGTCTATAAATTGCTGTTCGACCGAAAAATCTTAACCCCGAGTATATACTCAGCTGAGAGAACACCTAATGTTTACCTTCATTACAAAACTGCTTGTCTTGCTGAATGATAAGGAGCGCAAGCAGCTCTATTGGCTTCTTGCAACCATGGTGGGGATGGCCGTAATTGAGGTTGCCAGTATCGGGTCAATCATGCCGTTTATTGGTGTAGTTACGAACCCAGAATATATCTTCGAGAATAAATGGCTGCACAACGCGTATGAATTATTCAATTTCTCATCACCAAAATTCTTTCTGTTGGCGCTTGGCATTGCTGTTCTTCTCATTTTGCTCATCAGCAATACAACGACTGCAGCGGTAACCTGGTGGATATTCCGGTACTCATGGATGCGGAATCACAGTATCGCAACCAACCTCCTGCACAAGTATCTAAACAGACCATATGAGTTTTTCTTAAACCGGAACACGGAAGAGCTGAAAAAAAATGTTCTCGATGAAGTGCAGTTAGTTGTGATCAGTATTCTTATCTCGCTTTTGATGGTAGTTAAAAATGGGGTGGCTATCATCTTTATCTTTGCTCTTCTGATATCCATTGATCCAATACTGGCAGTGATTGTATCGGGGACGCTCGGTAGCGCCTATTTTCTGCTTTTTCAATTTTCAAGCAAGGTACTGCGTCGAATAGGGTTGGAGCGGGCCGAAGCGAACGAGAAACGATTCAGAATCATCAGTGAAACGTTCAACGGTATCAAGATATTGAAAGTGCTTGGCAAGGAACAGTACTTCTGGAGTGGTTTTGCGGCACAATCATTTATAGTTTCATCGAATTTTGCCAAGAAGGCGATTATCGGCGGTTTACCTAGGTATGCTTTCGAGGTTTTGGCCTTTGGCGGGGTCATCCTCATAGTACTGTATTTTCTGGCAGCAGATAAACAATTAGATCAGGTTATACCGCTTCTCTCCCTATATGTGTTTGCCGGGTACCGCCTTCTTCCCTCAATGCAGATTGTTTTTAACAGGTTAACCAGCATCAAGTATGCGCTGCCGTCTCTTGATCTAGTGTATCAGGCCCATATCGAAGGAAATGATCATGAAAAGAGTCCGGAAAAGACCGATGATGATAGGGCCCTGACACTGAACAGCTCGATATGCTTGAAAGCTATTACGTATGGTTATCCCGGCCAGAGAGATCCGGTTTTCAGGGACTTGGACTTCACGATACCCGCCCGAAAAACGGTAGGATTTGCAGGCCCCACCGGGGCGGGGAAAACGACGATAATCGATCTGCTCCTTGGCCTGTTGATACCGAAAGAAGGGGAACTGCTGATCGATGGCAGAAAAATAGATACTCAAAACCTGTCAGCATGGCAGAGGATGATAGGATATGTTCCTCAGGAAGTCTTTTTAATTGATGATACCGTCGCCAAGAATATTGCGCTTGGCGATGATTTGTCAGCGATTGATCAAAACGCAATTGAAAGAGCTGCTAAGCTTTCAAATCTGCACGACTTTATCATAAATGATTTGCCGGATGGATACCAAACGAGTGTCGGAGAGCGGGGTATCAGAGTCAGCGGTGGTCAGAAGCAGCGCATCGGTATTGCCCGGGCGCTTTACCACAACCCGGAGGTGCTGATACTGGATGAAGCGACAAGTGCACTAGATGGGGTGACGGAAGACGTAATTATGCAAGCCATACATAACCTGTCACATAAAAAAACGATTATAATCATTGCCCACCGCCTGACTACGCTTAACCAGTGTGATCAGATTTACGTTCTGGACAAAGGAAGAGTTGCTGAGTGCGGTTCTTATAAGGTGTTGATGCAATCGAGTGGCTACTTTCAACAAATTCTCAATCTACAAAGTGAACCAGAGAACAGCAACATACGGACGTAAACGCAGTGGTAATGATGATACCGGAGGCGTGGATTTCAGGCAAAGCCGCAATGAATGATCAAGATCGTTTTAAGAGTGGGTGCTAAAGTAAAACAAAAGAATATGCCACACTACCGCAATAGAACAGAGATACGAGTGCTTGGCCTGATGAGAAGCGGGAATCATACGATAATCGAATGGATCATCTCTCAATATCAGGGGCAACGAATATGTTTCCTGAATAATGTGAAACATGGTGACAACGACCCTTTCACCTCCTGTGCTCATAAAAGGCTGGTAAACATAGATCATCAGGACAATATTGAAGCGCTTCGAAATGAGAAGAAGGATGTTCTCATATATTCTTATGAAGATAGAAAAGAGCTTGAACATGGAACAAAAGATCTTGTGAGCAGCGTGTATCAGAAAGCCTTTGACATGAGACGCGAAGAGTACTTGGGAGCGTCACGGTATCGATTCGAAATTATCATTATTCGGGATCCCTACAATAATCTAGCCAGCAGAATGGAGTATATAAAAAAGCTAAGAAAGAAGGTTGGCGTATCAGATCTTGAAAGAATTGTAAAGAATTGGAAAGCTCTAGCTGCAGAGGCCATAAAGCAAAAACAGCATCCCCAGGAGGGTTCAATATGTATCAATTTCAATAATTGGGTGTCCAGTGCTGCATACCGTCAGGGGATTTCAAAATCAATAAACGGAGTATACAATGAAGAATCACTCAAGCGGACCAGTGAAATCGGAGGGGGAAGTTCTTTCGATGGACCCCGTCGCTTAACATACACGGATGTTGTAGAAAATTGGTCAAATATTTTTAAAATCGGAACATATAAACGATTGAATCATTACTGGAAGAGATTAGTTGCCAAGCCGCCGGATAAAATGAAAATTTTTGATAGATGGAAAAGATATGCAAACGACGATAGATATAGAGAACTAATTATCGATCCGGAAATATATGACATGTCGGAAACAATATTTGGGGAATTGCCTGAGATCCGTGAGTATGTAAAAACCCTGTCATCAAAATGAGGAAAACTCTTTGTGCGTTAATTTACTCAACTGATATTCGACTTTGAAAGTATGAAAAAGACCGTATGTTTGATTGTCGCATACTATGGACAGCTGCCTTTCTGGATGAGTGCGTTTTATTTATCCTGTAAATACAATCCACAAATTAGCTGGATTCTGGTTACTGATAATAAACCTCCTGACAATGTGCCAGCCAATATCCAGTTTGTAAATCTATCACTGGCCGAATTAAATCATTTAATTAGAAAGAAAATTGATAAAAATCTGAAAATAGAAGAAAGATATGCATACAAATTATGTGATTATAAACCTGCCTATGGAATGATTTTTCAAGAGTTCGTAAAAGATTATGACTATTGGGGGCATTGTGATATAGACATCGTCTGGGGAGATATATACGGCTTTCTGGAGCAAGAGAAATTCGATCATTATGATATATTTACGAGCAGGAAAGAAAAAATTTCTGGACATTTTTCTCTCTATAGAAATGTAGAGCGAGTGAATTCTTTTTTTAAGGAGATCCCTTATTTAGTTTGGCAATTAAAAAGGCGTTATCGCTATTGTGGAATTGACGAGAAATATTTGTCTAACCTGTTACATAAAAATAGTAATTTTCCTGTGATTGGTGGTTTTGTATCCAAGCTTCTTTATACAAACATACCGTCATTAGATGTTTATTGGAAAAAAGTGCTGGCTACAGCTGGTGTTCATCAGAGGGAAATGTTATCAACTGCCGGATCAAACTTTCTATGGAAGGAGGGGAAGACGTATCATATTGATGGTTCGGAGCTCATGTACATACATTTTCACAAGATCAAAAATACTTTGAAAATGATCGATTTTCGATATGAAGACGATCCAAGCGAATTTATGATCAGAGCTGATGGTTTTTATACGGTCGAATGAGGAAGAAACTGTTTATGTCAAAACTCAGTTAGTTATTATTCTGACTGATATAGGATAGCTCCTAGAGGTTTGGTAGAAGCTATATGTAACCGTCTCAACTTTCCGTGTTGATTTAACATACTGAATATACATTGGTATTAACTGAAAGTCGCCTGCTCGTATTAATAAACTCAAGTGCTGCACCCATGATTGCATCAATCATAGCGACAACGACACTTTCGGCAAACTCTCCTGATGAACGAACTTTATCAAGGACAAGTGCCAATAGTCTCTGGAGCGATTCCACCAAGGACAGATCCTTGATTTCCTCGCTACAGGCAAAGAATAAACCACCAATTGTTCTCTGGTCATCATGACACCGTTGCTCAAATGCCAGGAAGATGTAGCGTACCATGGCTATGGTGATATGACCTATGATTCCGTCATAGTCTCGCAGTTGAGCTTCTTTCTCAAGGTTAAGATGATGTTTCATCATCTTAAAAAACACTTCGATATCCCATCTCTTTCCGTAAATGCGAACTATCTCCTTGCCCTCCACGTCAGTCTTCGTGGACAGGATGGCCAGCCAGTCTCTTTTGTGGCGATGTCGGACAAAAACAATTTTTACCTTCTGTTTGTGCTTGGTTTCGACAACAACACTGGCAAGTATCTTCGCCTTACCTGGTCGTTTCCTGACCAGACTGTACAATCTCCCCAAGCTCACCCATCGCCCCTGATAGCGATAGAAAACTTTCGGCATATTTTTGATCATGCAGATAACCGGCAGATGCTGGCCAAGCTTGGCACATATCGCAGGCCAACCGAACCAGCTGTCCATGAGAATGTAATCAGCTTCGATTCCACGCGACAAAGCCCTCTTAATCATATGTTCAAGATGTTCGGTGGATTTGCTTATCGCTTCCACACGTCTCTTATACCCGCATGTCCTTTTGTCCAAAGCCTTTTTGATACCCTGTATGCGTTTTTCTGCTCGTGCAGAGGAACAGAGCACAAAATCAAGCGGCAGAAAACTGGCCCTATCAGACCAGCCCAGAGTGAGCATCTTGAAGCCTTTCAGGCTGGTCCCACTGTTGTGGTCAAAAACCCAGGAAAGAAGCTCAACAGCTTTGGAGCGGGAGCGGTCATAGGTACTATCATCAAAGATCAAAACGTTTTCTCTTTGTTCACTGGTAAGAAGGTAGAAAAAGTTAGCTACCTTGGTTGCCAGAGTGAACAGGAACGTGCGCCAGTTGTAGCGCGGGTTTTTCAGCAACTCTTATGCTGCAGTTTTCTTGAACGGCAAGCCGGGCTTTGTAACAATTCCTCGGTAAAAGTTGTTACCCTCAAAGGGCAGCATAAAAATAACAGAGAAAATCGCCAGTGGCGAAACGCCCCTGATCTTCCGCACCCCGCTTTTATTCAGCAAAGTACCGATTTGAAAATCGCTGATAAACGAGGAAATTCTTCCTTGCAGTTGTTTTGCCTGTTGTTGCTCCTGGTGTTGTTTGGTACTATCCATTTGAGTCCTTCCTTTATGATATTATTGATGTTTTTCCCAAAACCAATATATCATGAAGTGAAGGGCTTTTTCAATATAAATAATGAATTATTTCAGCTATATATGTTGTTTTATTGTGTTCAAGTTAACAACTCGGAAAGTTGAGTAACCGTTATTCTGGAAAGCAGATAAGAATGAAAAAGCTACAAAGATTTGTTCGTAAAATTACAAAAAAAGAACGAAGTAGACGTAATTCGAAAATTGTTATTTTAAATGAATCTGTCAATTTTGAGAAAAGATGTATATTTATCGCTATCCCAAAAACCGGAACAACTTCTGTTAGATCACAGCTGAAGCAGCAAGGTGAGCCTTTAATTTCTAATCCTCATTTGGATATTGTGCAGGTGCGCGATTCTCTCTATGTGTTTTTTTTGATGAAAGCTTTAGGGCGAAATTTGATTTTCCCAACAGAGTCTATTTCAAAAGATATTGATATTCGTACTCATGCCAGTACATTATTCGATTCTTACTTTAAATTTGCTTCGGTTCGGAACCCTTGGGCTAGAGCAGTGTCGCTGTATTTTAGAAAAGAGGGGGTAGAAGTAAGCAATGAAATGTCATTCGAAGAATTTTGTGACAATCATCGTTTTGCAAGTGATACCTGTATGCATCCAACGCTACATAAAAATCAATATGACTGGCTCTGTGATGAAACCGGAACATTAATTATGGACTATGTTTACAAAGTAGAAAGTTTCGATAACGCAATAAGCGAAATTGAAGAACGGACCAATGGCATGGTCAAGCTGATCAGTAAAAAGGCCAGGCATAATAAACAATCTCTCTCGTACTCCTACAGAGATATCTACACGAGTAAAACAAAAACCATTATTGCCAAGACCTTTGAAAAGGATATTGACTATTTTAAATACTCATATTGAGTATTTTTTTGGTCGCTTGACAATAGGCAAAAGAGCTGACCATTGTAGCGATTATTGATTAACAAAATGATAGAGGAAAGTAGAGGCAAGCGTGTTTACTGGAATCGAATCCCGATCAATACCTGAATGGTGATTTGAACAGGGAGTCCTTCCGGGATAACGACGAGATGGACGGTGAAGCTTGAAAAAAAGAAACGCTTTTTGTGACAAAAATACACAGAAGACCACATCGTGCGAAGAAGTACTATTAACATCCGCTGTCATTAATGGCCTATTTGTCACTGGAGCTATATAATATGCCAGTCTACCTTCACTTCGGTACCCATAAAACGGCTTCCACGTTCATGCAGAAACGGTTTTTTCCTTCTCTGCCGGGTGTGCATTATTGTAACTGCAGAACAGAATACCGGCGATTCTTGAACCATATCATTAATGTTGAAGATTTCGAATTTGACTCGTCGAAGGCCCTAGCAGAATTCAACCGTGTCAGGGAACAGGATCTTGGTCTGTGTCAGGTGCTTTCCGATGAAATGTTTTATGCCCCTCTATTTTATAATGGGTACTGCTTCCGCAGACGAGGGTGTGAACGTTTGTCAGCGGTTTTTCCAGGTGCTCGAGCTGCCATTGTTTTTCGAAACCAGGGAGACTTGGCTCGTAGTATGTACCTGATGTTTGTCAGGAGAGGTGGTTCGTCATCATGGGAAAGTTTTCTCCAGCACAATATACCAACCGGATATTTCTCTTATTACGCATATGTCTGCAAGATGTCGGAGCTCTTTGGAAAAGACAACGTCTTTGTATATTTTTACGAAGATTTTCTTCGTGATCCCCATGATTACTTGAACAGATGGTGCGATATGCTCGGAGCCCCCCGTGACTCTTGGAATGAGTCGATAATTGGAAAGCGGGAAAACAGGGGGTTCGCTCCATCCCTCATCGGCCTAAAGCGTTTTACGAATCGCTTTATCAGTAGCAGGAACCAGGCTGATTTGCTTTTTCCGCGATACTTTGGCGAGGCTGTAAACCGGTTACTACTGGCGTGTTCATTTTCCAGACTTTACCGGAAAGGTAATGGTGTTGACATGAACAACATTTACCTTAAAAGAATCCTTGAGGATTGTCGGGACGGGAACAGAAAGCTGGCAGAATTTTCAGGTATTGATCTGGTGAAATTCAATTACCCTTGTTGATGTTATTATCGGCGGAGACGTCTGAGGATGTGTGTCGATATATTTAAACATCAGAACATATATAACTTTTCACACCATAATTATGAAAGAGAGTCTGTGCATAACAACGTTCGTGAGCGGCGATGACTACCAGGAATATATTCCAATATTTATTTTTTCGATATTAAAATCATATCCATCATATGAAGTGGTCGTTTTTACTGATAAAGAGTTACGATCGAATGTCACTCAAAGTTTAGAGATGCTCAAACATTTGGGAGCGTTTCAGGTTCGAGAGAATTACTTTGACTACCAGGTCAGTAATTTCTCCAATGTGTCGATATCGAAAATGAAAAGATGGTTGCTCTATGAGGATGATTTTCAAAAGTTTGAGAATCTATACATCGGAGATATCGATATGTTGATTGTGCCGGAAAATCCAAGCTTAATGAAACAGCATCTCATACACTGTGACACAATAGGCTTGGATTATAGCAATATAATCAGGCGGTCTGACAAACGACGTCTTTCTGGGCTTCACTTTGTCAAGGTCAAACCGTATTTCGAGAAAATGCTTCCGATAATAAAGAAATACCGGGACCTGATAATCCAAGATAAGTTCACTCTGGAGTATGACAGCAACGAATTTTTTTTATATAAAATGATCTTGGAATCCGGGCTGGGATTATGCCCGCAGGCGTCGGACAAGAATCTCAATGATCCGCTCAAACCTGTATTTCGCCCACATCATGGTGTACATCTTGCTATTTTCCGCAACTATTCCATAAAAAAACAAGTAACCAATCTTCTTTTTCAAAAACAGGTGATACAAGCTAATCATATTAATAATCCTGTAAACAAGGCAAAAATGATGATTGAAGACCCCCTTTTTGAAATGATAGTAAAGAATATTAAGTCTAGAAATATTAAAACGATTATGAAAAAGTTTAAAAAGTATCAAATGGACGTTTATAAATTATATTAAAGAAATTTATTATATAAAAAGTGATTGATTATTTTATTTTTATATATTCTATATATTAATATAGGTTGTATTCATGATTAAATTGTCAGGTAGAAATAGGAGAAGGATAAACAAAATAATACGCCCCTTCATAGTAATAAAAAAAAGATTCTTATATAGAGAAATACTTGTACTGGGAGACTCTCATATCAATGTTTTTGGAGAAAAAAAATTCAGGGAAGAATTTCCTGATCTTTTTTTTAACACAAGAAGAGTAGGTGGGGCTACGATATCTGGTCTAAGAAACCCTAACTCTGGTACAAAAGCACTGCCAATATTTAAAAAAGAGTTAAAAAAAACTACCGCCAAAATTGTTATAGTACTTATGGGTGAAGTAGATATGGGATTTGTGATTTGGTATCGTGCAGAAAAGCATAAATCTTCCATAGAAGAAATGTACAATCAGGCTGTTGAAAATTATGAACAGTTTCTTTTGGATATTACAAGAAGTAAAGGAGCTATTTGCATTAGCACACCACTTCCTACCATTCAAGATGGTAACGATTGGGGAGAAGTCGCAAAGTTAAGGAAAGAAGTTACAGCGACACAGAAAGAACGAACAGAGCTTACTTTGAGATTCAACAAAAGAATTCAAGAGATATGTAAAGAAATTGGGGTGCGATTTATATCACTTGACGAAGAATCGTTGGGGAAAAATGGCCTTGTGAACCCGTGCCTCTTAAGCGCTGATAGAAACGATCATCACTACGATAAAGAAAAATATGCCATGATGATCATTAAGAAACTAAAACCCTTATTACCTAACACAGCAGAGACTAGTGTCTAGAGTGGTACACCTACAACTTTCATAACAACTGTGGGTTTGTGTGTTATTACTGGTAACGGAGTCGTGCTAGTATCGTAATCTGGGAATAATTTTTAGAGACTGAGACAATAAGCGAATATTATAATCAACCAAATGGCTGATCAAAAGAGAACTGAGTGCCTGGCAATCATACCTGCGAGAAGCGGTTCAAAAGGGATAAGGCATAAAAATATCCAAGATGTTGGTGGCAGACCGTTGTTTACCTGGAGTATTTTGCAGGCTCAGGAAGCCGTAACTGTCTCTCGGGTTATCGTCAGCACCGATAGCGAGGAATATGCCGTAATTGCACGCCAATATGGCGCTGAAACCCCTTTTCTTCGGCCACCAGATATTTCCGGGGATCATGCCACCGACCTTGATGTGTTCATGCATACGCTCGATTGGCTGGAAAAAAACGAAATGTATGTACCTGATATTTGTGTCCATCTCCGGCCTACGTGTCCGGTTCGTAAGCCAGGTAGCATTGATGAAATCGTCAAGATTTTACTGGCTGACCCGAGCCTAGATTCCGTTCGAACGATTGCACTCGTTGACCATACGCCTTATAAAATGTGGTCTCGCGGCAGAGACGGCATCCTTTCACCCTTGCTTGAGTTAGAGGGAATTGCAGAACCCTGGAATGAGCCGAGGCAGAAATTACCGGATGCTTATCTGCAAACAGCAAATATCGATGTAGTACGAACTCGAGTCATCAAGGAACAGTGGTCGATGACCGGCAGCCGAATTTATGGGTATGTTGAAACCGAGATCCATGATATCGACACACCTGAGGATTTAGCCAAGGTCAACTGCAAGCTGAAGATGCAGGCAGAGCCGATAGATAAAAAGGCACGACGCAAAACAATATGTTGCGATATCGATGGAGTAATTGCAGCCATAGCGCCAGGAAACGACTATAACTTGTCTAAGCCGCGGGAAGATGGCATCGCCCAGGTACGCCGGCTGTATGAACAAGGGCACCGTATTATTTTATTTACCGCTCGCGGAACCATGACAGGGATAGACTGGCGTGAAACAACAGAGAACCAGATGCGGGAATGGGGGGTGCCCTACCATGAGTTACATTTTGGTAAACCGGCGGCAGACTATTATGTCGATGACCGCGCACTGCGCGAAGATGAACTTGACCAGATAAACTAACAGGAGACAAAATGGATATATTTAAGGATCTCTTTATTTTCGAGATGGCCAACAACCATCAGGGAAGTTTGGAGCATGGGCTGAAGATTATTCAGGCTATGGCTGATATCAAGAATCGGCATGGAATTCATGCTGCCGTCAAGCTGCAGTATCGAGATCTTGATACCATGATTCATCCTGCCTACAAAACGCGCCAGGATGTTAAGCACATCCCCCGGTTCCTGGAAACAAAGCTCGATGACGAAACCAACCGCCAATTGGTCGATGCCATTCATCAGGCTGGAATGACATGCGTTATCACGCCTTTTGATGAACGCTCTGTCACCAAAGCCGTCGAACATGGTGTTGATATCCTGAAAGTGGCGAGTTGCAGTGCACTGGATTGGCCGCTACTCAATGAGATACTTGGCGCAGACAAACCGGTCATTGCTTCGACAGGCGGTGTCGATCTCCATGACATTGATCGCATCGTCAGCTTTTTTACTCATCGCGATGTGCCTCTTGCCATTCTTCATTGTATCGGTATGTATCCGGCACCGTCTGAGCATCTGTTCATGAATTTTATCACGAAATTGAATAAACGCTATCGAGGGGTGCCTATCGGTTATTCAGGGCATGAGGATCCGGATAACTATGAGCCTGTCGCCGTTGCTGTAAGCAAAGGCGGGGAGATCTTTGAGCGGCACGTCGGTATTGCCACAGATGAAATAAAGCTTAATGCCTACTCGTCCAATCCCGAGCAGGCCGATTTCTGGGTTCAGGCAGCTTTGCGTGCTCGGGAGATCGGAGGAGCCGATGAAGGCAAACAGGTTTCTCCTTCTGAAGTTTCATCATTGCGCACACTGATGCGCGGAGTCTACGCCGCTCGGAAAATCCCGCGGGGAAAAGTTATTGAAGCGGAAGATGTTTATTTTGCCATGCCATATACCGACGAAACAATGTCAAGCGGCGAGTTTGGTCAGTACAGAGCAACCTTCATGGCAAGTAAAGATTATGCACCAGACGAGCCGGTCAAGGAAGCAGCACCTCCTGATTATATCAGTAAAGTGCGTAACATTGTGCATGACGTGAAGGGTATGCTCTATGAAGCGCAGATAGAGCTGGGCAGCGATATTCAGATTGAGCTGTCACACCATTTTGGGATCGATTCCTTCCGGCAATGCGGTGCGGTATTGGCAAGCATTGTCAATCGGAGTTATTGCAAGAAAATTATTGTGGTATTCCCCAAGCAGGAACATCCTTCGCACTACCACCGTAAAAAGGAAGAAACCTTTCAGGTTTTATGGGGAGAGCTTGTCGTCGATCTTGAAGGAGCGGTTAGTGTACTTCAACCAGGCGACAAAATGCTGGTTGAACCTGGCCAGGCGCACGCCTTCCGCAGTGATGTCGGGGCAATCTTTGAAGAGGTTTCTACAACGCATGAGAGAGATGACTCAGTTTACCTCAATCAGGCAATTGCCGAGATGGATCCGATGGAACGCAAGACTGTAGTTGAAAATTGGTAGGCGGTGGAGCAATTAATGGAAAGTGTCTTATTTTTCGATCACGATGAGGAATACCGTCGTATCTACGAAGCAGGCCTGCAAAAAACCGCTATGCCCGATAGCACATTCAGGCGTCCCCGGTTCTACAACTTGGTGCAATTGTCCCGAGCAACAAATCACCTGCAGGGTGATATGCTGGAAGCCGGCTGTTTTCGGGGGCTTTCCTCTTACTTGTTATGCAGCTATGCGCGTCAGGCTGAAGCTTCTTTCTCCGGCAAGGGGTTTCATGTCATTGACTCCTTCGCCGGTTTGAGCGAACCGTCGGAGGAAGACCTGAAGCAGGTCAGCGGAGTACACCCCAGAGCTGAGGGGCGACTATATGCCGCTACGATGAGCCAGGTACAAGAGTCGCTATCGGAATTTCCGGAAATTACCTACTACAAAGGCTGGATCCCAGAGGTACTGGGCAATCTGCCAGATCGTCAGTACCGTTTTGTACACGTTGACTTGGACCTTTACGAGCCGATTAAGGCAAGCCTGGATTACTTTTTTCCAAGAGTTGTGCCAGGAGGCCTCATCGTTGTTGATGATTATGGCTATCTTGATTTTCCTGGTGCGAAAAAAGCTGTGGATGAGTTTTGCACAGCAAAGAACATCTCGGCGGTGCATCTGACGACAGGTAATGCAGTTGTCATAAAGTCGGTTTCCTGAAATGAGCGCAGCTACTTTTTTTGCCGTGGAAGGCGCAACAGATGAAAGGCCGCTTTTGTTCCTGCCCGTTGAGACCAAAGTGCGCGAGCTTGATGCCAAACTGCTGCTGGCGCTTGTCGCTGCCGAAGCTGGATGGAAGGTGATTTTAGGCAGTCAGAAGGAGTTGAGAAGGAATGTCTGGCGTTTTCCCCCGGGAATTTATATTGACAAAAGCGTCACGGTCAACAGGGCAAAGTGGTTTCGATACTGCAAGTCCATGGGCCACACGGTCGTGGCCTGGGATGAGGAGGGCCTGGTTTTTTTCGATCCGGAAACGCTGAAGGAAATGCGACTCGGCGAGCAATCCATAACTGAGGTTGAGATGATGTTCGCATGGGGTGATCGGCAGAAAGCAGCAATACAAAGTATGCTTCCGGATTTGCCGGACATCATCAAGGTGACGGGAAACCCGCGTTTCGACCTGCTTCGGTCTGAAACCAGAACACTTTATGAACAGTCATCGATTGAGCTGCGGAAGCAACACGGCAGATTTATTCTCGTAAATACCAGTTTTCCGTTCGCTAATCATTTTCTCGGCGAAGAAGCGATGCATGCCATGTATGCCAGATATCCCATAATTGAGAAAAGACCGAATTTTTTCATGGAATGGGCCCGGGTGCATGAGGCTGCACTGGAATCGTTTCGAACAATGATTCCTGGCCTGGCAGAGGCATTTCCAAATCACACCATAATCGTCCGGCCGCACCCTTCAGAGAATCATGATAAATGGCGAACCTGGTTGAGACAGGCACCACGGGTCAGAGTTTCTGCCAGCGGTCCGGTTGTTGAATGGATTGCTGCCGCTGATTTTATCGTCCACTTCGATTGCACAACAGGTATAGAGGCATTTGCCATGGATGTTTCTGCCATAGCTTTCGATGAAAAACATGTACCCGGCTATCGACAGCCGCTTCCGAATGCCTTGAGTTACCATGCCTCAAACGTAGAGGAGCTCATTCGTGTGGGCAGAAAAATCTTGTCTGGAGAGTTGTCACACATATCACGTGACGAGGCTATGAGGAAAGTTGCCCTGGAGCATATAGCCTCGCTTGAGGGGCCATTTGCAGCGGAGAGAATTGTAGAGGCGCTACAAGAATTTGAATTGATCCGGAAAAGCCCCCCCCTGCAGCGGATGAAGCGGTTGCAAGCACGCTCGTACGCACTTTTTATCTTGGTCCGCGACAATGTTCAAAAATACCTGAAGAAAAGAGAGTCATCATATTCTGCCCAGAAATTTCCACCCACATCGTTGGCCGATATCCAGACACGGGCTGATAAATTCAGTGAAATTCTTCGGCGGTTCAGATCGGTACGAATTTCTGAAATCGACGCCAACTGCTTTGAGATGCAAACAGAAGCACACTAGTATTGAAAGAAACTTCATCGCAAAAAGTACCGGGGAATTGAGAGATATGTATGATGTGGTTTATGTCGGCAGATCAGGACAACATATTCTAATCATCCTCAACTGGACAATGATCTTTTACTTTTTTGGCCTCGTTTTAGAATTGTTGCATTTCGCGTATCAAATGGTTCAGGGGCTGTGTGGTCGGTATCTTTGTACGGTTAGTCGAATTTGGCTTTTCGGGGTCGACTAATATAAGTTTTGTTCTTGGTAGATTTACGAATGTAACTATTCGTGAAGCGGGTAAAAATTGTTATGAATTAAAATATTATCAGGATAGAAATGAAAAATTCTGTGAAACGCTCAGCCGACAATAGTGGATTGAAGGATACCTATAATGAAGTGTATTCAGGCGGGTCATCGAAATTCTATACGTTTGATTACTTTTCAGAATCACTGCTCGTCTTTTCAATGTTGGAGAGCTGGCAAGGGTTACAGGTACTTGAGATTGGCTGTGGTGAGGGACGCCTGGCGGCATTGATAGGGATGTCCGGGGCGGAGAGGGTTTATGCTGTAGATTATAGTGAGAGCGCTATCCAGATAGCCCAGGATCGATTCAACCTGGATAATGTGCAATTTCATTGTATGGATTTTCATGGCCATAAAGGACAATATGATGTTGTTGTTTTGCAGGGAGTCGCAGAGCATCTCGACCGGCCGTTTGAGGAACTGCAATCTATATTAAATAATTATGTCAAGCCGGGAGGGGCTCTGATCACTTCATCACCCTCTTTTCTCAATCCTCGGGGCTATGTATGGATGACGTTACAACTACTATTTGATGTGCCTATGTCATTGAGCGACTTGCATTTCCTTTGTCCGTTTAATTTCGAAGAATTTGCTCACAACTCCGGTTGTGAGTTAAAAGTAAAGTCTACAGATCAGGATTGGGCTGCTGGACATCGATTACTGATCGATTTTCAGAAACGTTTACCAAAAGCTTTGGCTGATGCCGGATTACCCACAGCGGGTGTTCCCCGACTGCTTGAATGGTTGGAGAAGTCAGCACCTTATTTTAAAACTGATGATTTTTCAGGTGTAAATGTGGCGTATAAGATCAGTAAGCCGTCTTGCTGAATTTATATTTCGGTGAACAGTAATGCAGGCAGCCAGGTCGCTTTTACATGCAGATTAGAGCCGAATTAAAGAAAAGAATTCCTCGACAGGTTTGGCCATTTTTGCGTAAAATTGATAAATACCTCATTTATGTTACCTATATTATCCTATTCATTCGACGTTCTTACCAGAGGAAAAAATTAAATTTAACCCACCCATATCCTCAGTCAGTACCAGTTTTTCCCTCAGAAATTCAATTTAATACTGAAAGCGGTATTGATCTGGAATCGATATTGTCAACAGCTGGTCTGATTTGTTATTCAGGCCGGCATAGTGTCTACATCGGCCGCAAAGCAGACATCTGCCAAATCAATGGTGATATCACGAAGGACTACCCTGCAAATATTGGCTTGAAAATCATCAAGAGCCGACAGTTAGCACCTGATAACACCCCATATTACACGTCATCCGAGATTGCACCAGCATCCACCTATTGGAGTATGACAGCAGTAGGCAGTATGGAAGAAAAAAAGGCAGTGGCGAATCTTCTTTATACTCAAGGCGTGGCTCCAAGAGTTTATGATCTAATTAAGATCCTGTCAGAAAATAAAGCCTATCACTATGCTTTTGTTGTCGAGCATATAAATGGAAGTGTGCTTCATGGTCGAGAAGGTGAACATTTTATATCGCATTTTAAAGAGGTTTTATCTCTTTTCGGAATGGACACCATAAGTATCACAGAGCATAGTGACCTGAGGCCTCCCGTATTCAGGAATAATATTATTTGCGGTACAGAGGGTGCGAGGTACATAGATATTCAAAATTTTGTTCTTTCAGATTCTGAACTAGTCAGGACGATAGAACGTGATTTCTTACTGAATTTTCTGCAGAGCAGTGACCAGACCGCAACTATTTTTACTGAAACTGAATCAGGGCGCTTTGATTGGGAAAGTTACTCTAAAAGTGTCGATATATTGAGTGGTATACTGGAATGCAATGATATTTCAATAAATGAGTTCGTGATATTTACTCAATCGAATTTGGCAGTTTTCTTTTTGCCCTATTTGCTGCATCTGGGCGCGCCCTGGGTCCACATCCTTGAACCTAAAAATACGGCCATAGCCAACTGGATGTTTTTAAATGGATTCAGCAGGTTTTCCTTTGGTGTTAACATGCAAGCGTTTGACTGGTTATTCCAGGAGTCTTTTCATACGAAGTCGTATGTCATTATAATTGATGAGAAAACCCACATTGCAGTCAATGATATCATTAAATTGTTTGATTACATTCTCGTACTTAGTAATTTTGCAAAATTAGATGAAGCTATAAATGATGAGTTTTCAGCCTACGGATTTAGCCTGAAATATTCTAATAATTTCAATCAGAAATTTTATGTGCATTTACTAGTAAAGCCCCCAGCGTGAAGGAGCTTGATGGTAGGGAAAATAAAGCATACATTTTAAAGTCGACGGGCTTCCAGCCGAAGAAACAGAGCCTCAAATTGTTGAGTTGCTGAAAGGGCTGAAAGAACATGAATCTTTGATCAGGTCTCTGCAAATAGTACACAAGCCTGATTTTATAAGTTTAAACAACGAGACGGAACTCGATGGCTACGAAAGAAACGTATATCCTGGTAACTGGTGGTGCTGGGTACATAGGAAGTCACACCTGCAAGGCCTTGGCAGCATATGGCTATACGCCGGTAAGTTACGATAGCCTGGTTTATGGACATAAAGCTGCTGTCAAATGGGGACCTTTCGAGAGGGGTGACCTTGCCGACAGGAAACGGCTGTCAGAGACATTTCATCGTTATGAACCCATTGCTGTTATCCACTTTGCTGCATTTGCCTATGTGGGAGAATCGATAGATAATCCAGGTAAATATTACGTTAATAATGTTTCAGGTACCCTTAATCTGCTCGAAACCATGAGAGAATTTACTTGTCATAAAATCATTTTCTCAAGTACCTGCGCAACCTTTGGAGAACCTGAAAAATTGCCGATTACCGAGTCAACCTGTCAGGATCCCATAAATCCTTATGGAAGAAGCAAACTGATGATTGAGCAGATCCTCAAGGACTACGATACGGCTTATGGGATAAAACATGTGGCTTTGAGATACTTTAATGCAGCTGGTGCCGACCCGGACGGTGAGATCGGAGAAGATCATACGCCTGAAACACACCTGGTACCGCTCGCAATTCATGCCGCTCTAGGGAGACGGAAAAATATTGAAATTTTTGGAACAGATTATGATACGCCAGACGGAACGGCCATTCGAGATTATATACACGTAACAGATCTTGCTGATGCACATGTTAAATCACTTAAAATACTACAGAAGCATGATCACAGTGATCAGTTTAACCTTGGAACCGGTATCGGCACCTCAGTTCAGGAAATAGTCGATATGGTCGCGAGGGTCAGCAGGAAGAAAATAGCCGTAAAATACGGTCAAAGAAGGCCGGGCGATCCGCCCGCTCTTGTTGCGGATGCAGCGAGGGCGCTTAAAAAATTGCATTGGGTGCCAGGATATTCAGATCTAGAAACAATCGTCAGAACAGCGTGGAGTTGGCACGTTCGATGAACCTAAATTGCCTACATCAATCGTCGTTAGTTGATTTATTGCATAAATGATTGTACTTGCAGCATGTAGTTTTTTAATAGTATTTTCAAACTTGATATAAGATATATCTGTTTTCAGCCACTTACGCACTCTCTGATACTTGTATAAATATACCGATTGATTTATGTTATTAACGAAATCCCCAAATTTGTTGGGAAGCTGAGATGTAGAGCCGAGGCTTTAAACGGAAATCCAAGTTATCTCTTTGATAAACAATCATCTATACTATTACTGTTACTCTAGAAAGAGTTTGTTGGGGAGGTGGCAATATTTTGGCAAAGTGTATTGTTTGTTCATCAAGTTCTTCGACTTTTTTCTGTTCACGAGATGACATTATATATGTATCATGTACAGGATGCGGCCATGTCTATGTACCAAAAATCTCAAACAAAGATACGGTTAGCAAGCAAACAACAAAGAAATCAGGACGTCAACTATCTGATATTAAGCTAGATTGGGATTATTCCGAGATAAAAAGAACTCTTGTTTTCCATCCTCGTTTGCAGAACATTGAGAAATTTATTCCTCCTGGAAAACTACTGGATATCGGTTGCTCAAATGGTGCGTTTATCGATGCAGCCAATCATTATGGGTGGGAGGCTTCTGGTATTGAACCTAGAGTTTCTTCGGCTGAATATGCTCAAAGCAGAGGGTTGACTGTTCATACCGAATTATTACAGAATCTGAGTTTTGATGAAGGAAGTTTTGATGTCATCACAATGTGGCAGGTAATTGAACATCTCTTAGATCCTGTCGACATTCTGAAAGAGTGTCGCAGAGTTTTATCTAAAGGAGGCATTCTCGCTCTTAGTACTCCCAATATCAAAAGTATAGGTTGGAAGTTTCTTAAATCAGATTGGCCTGCTATTGATCCGAGAAACCATTTTCATCTTTTCGATATCAAATCCATGAATCGAATAATGAAATCATCTGGTTTTGAAAAATGTGCCTTAGATACCCTAGATGTGCAGCCAACGACCCTTAAATTAGTGAAAAAGAAACTTTCTGGGAAGCCTGGAGTGAAATCGCAAAATACAGTACCCTCACTAGCTAGTACACCATCTTATAAAAAAATGACTCGACTATTTAAGTACCGAAATATCATTAACTATCCACTTAAATGGATGAAGCTAGGCGAAGATTTGTACGGAGTTTTCCGAAAGGTCTGAACAAGTGTTATTGTAAGCGCAGTCAAATAACGAATCAATCCTGCTGTGCAGGTGTATTTCTGCGTGCTATTTTTCTTGAAATAGATTTCATAATATATGCAACATTATTGAGAGTTTAAGAATGGGATTGATTAAAAGTTGTCAAGGTAAAATATATATATTAGGGGCGGGCCTGTTTGCTGAGGAAATTGGTGAATTTGTTCTTGAATCTAGCAAATTTTCACTTGAGGGGTTTATTGAGGGGAAAGATATAACAAAATGTTCTAAAAAGATATTAGACCGACCAGTTTTATGGATTGATGACATTTCTTCTTTAGTAAATAGGGGCTTAGGGTTGTGTCCTGTTGGCACTCCAAAACGAAAATCGTTAATACAACAAGCAGAATCTCATGGATTAAAGTTTACGACCTTCGTGCATCCATCAGCTAATGTGTCAACTCTTTCAGTATTGCAACTAGGGGTAATAGTGAGCGCAGGATGTGTTATTGCAACTCAGACTATAGTGGGTACCCACACTATTATAAATCGCGGTTGTTTAATTGGCCATCATGCAACTATCGGGCAATACGTAACAATCTCTCCTGGGGCTAACATTGCTGGAAAAACTAATATTGGTGATGGAACATATATTGGTATGGGAGCTATCATTCTTGATGGAATTACAATTGGGAAGAATGTCATCGTAGGCGCGGGAGCTGTAGTTACCAAAGACGTGCCTGACAATGTTCAAGTGATCGGAATGCCAGCAAGAATAGTCAAAGAATTATCATAAAATTGTCGATAAGAAAATGCTGATTTCTAATGATTTAATAATAAATTTTACTCCTAACGGAATGATTCCTACAAAGGAGATGACGCCTCACGTTCCAATTACGGTCTCGGAAATTATTGAAGATGTTCATCGAGCCGTTGAACTAGGGATCACAATGGTCCATCTTCATGCACGTAATGAAGTTGATGGAAGTCCGACTTATAGAGCTGAAGTTTATAGAGATATTATTGCTGGTATTCGTGCTTTTGCTCCTGATTTGGTTTTAGGGGTCTCTTTGAGTGGTAGAGGAATTAAAGAATTTTCTCAGCGGGCTGAACCTCTTCAACTTGAAGGAAAAGAAAAGCCAGATATGGGGAGTTTAACTTTAAGTTCGTTAAATTTTAATCATGTGGCAAGTATAAACGAACCTGAGATGATTAAGAGATTAGCCGAGAAAATGAAGGAGAAAGAAATACTTCCTGAATTGGAAGTTTTTGATGTTGGGATGATAAATTATGCAAAATATCTAACTAAGAAAAAATTATTAATGGGCCCACATTATTTCAACATCCTTTTAGGAAACATCGCGTGCGCCCAACCGAACCTGCTGCATGCTGGGCTAATATTACGTGATTTACCCGAAAACTCTCTTTGTGCTTGTGCTGGTATTGGAGATTCTCAGTTATTAATAAACTCTATAGCTATATCAGCTGGTTTTGGGGTAAGGGTCGGTTTGGAAGATAACATCTGGTATGACAAAAGACGAACCAGACTTGCAACAAATAGTGACCTTTTAAAAAGGGTTCACAGGTTAGCGGAGGTGAATGAACGTAGAATAATGTCTGCGAATAAACTTAGAGAGCTATTACGTCTTCGCAATGGGCATGGTAACTATGGCTGCGAAGATAGGTTCTAAAAACTATTACCTCTCAGTCAAATAGAAGGGAGCTATTATTCGGTCAATATTAATATATGCATATATCTGAGAAAGCTTTTCATACTGCGAAACCCTTTCTGCCTCCTTTAGATGACTTTTGTAAGGCGCTCGTAGAAATTTGGGATAACCAATGGTTAACTAACAATGGCCCTATCTTGCAGAGATACCAACAAGAACTTAAAAAACATTTTGAGACAGATAACATTTGTCTATTTGCAAATGGTACCCTAGCACTGCAAATCGCTCTACAAGGACTGCCAATACACGGTGAAGTGATCACTACTCCTTTTACCTTTGTAGCAACTACGAATGCATTATACTGGAATAAATTAATCCCAGTTTTCTGCGATATCGAACCGGATCATTTTACTCTTGCCCCAGACAGAGTTGAACAGCTGATAACTCCAAATACTACCGCAATCTTGGCAGTTCATGTCTTTGGATATCCTTGCAACCTCGAAGCACTTGCCGAGATTGCCACTCGCCACAATTTGTATTTAATTTATGATGCCGCCCATGCTTTTGGAGTTCAGGTAAATGGGGCCCCCATTAGCAAATATGGTGACCTAAGTGTGTTCAGTTTTCATGCAACTAAACTTTACCACTCGATGGAAGGAGGGTTACTTACCTTTAAGGATTCAAAATTTCATGAAACTTTTAATCATCTTAAAAACCATGGAATTAAAAATGAAACAGAAGTAGTGATGCCCGGGACCAATGCAAAAATTAGCGAAATGCACGCTATGATGGGCAGCTTGATGCTAAAATATGTAGATCAGATAATAGATAAAAAACGAAAAATTTATCAGCAATACAACGACATGCTCAATTCTATACCTGGATTAATTTTCAGTCCTAAGCTTAACGAAAATATTGAATATAACTATGCATATGTTCCTGTTCAAATTAAGGAGTCAGAGTTTGGAATGAGTCGTGATGAGCTGTACATGGAACTTAAAGAATACAATATATTTACCCGCCGATATTTTTACCCTCTAGTCAATAATCACGCCTGTTACTCAGAAACCGCCGTTCCAGTCCCCTTAACCGTTGCTACTAATGTTGCAGAACGTATTTTGATATTACCATCTTACTTTGATTTGGAAGAGAGTGAAGTCTCGTATATTTCTGATGTAATTATTTCACTACAAAAGAAGAATCGATGATGGTTTAAAACCAATGTTATTCTGATTTCAGTTCATTAGCTCTAATTAATATAGAATTTAATTTAAAATCATATACTTAATTGCAATTTTCTATAAAAATGTCCGATTGAATAGGATTTTTTAAAATAGTTTTTTCATGAAAACTACGCCAACTCAGCCACTGGTAAGTGTGAGAATGGTTACTTATAACCATGAACCATACATCGCTAATGCTATAGAGAGTATACTGTCACAAAAAACAAATTTCGACTTTGAGCTGGTTATTGGTGAGGATTGCTCTACAGATAGAACACGGTCGATCGTTCTCGATTATCAGAAAAAATATCCTGAGATAATCAGATTAATTACCACTGACCAGAATGTTGGAATGAAAAAAAATGGCTATCGCGTCGAACAAGCTTGCCGTGGAAGGTATATTGCCTGGTGTGACGGGGATGATATTTGGCACAGAGAAGATAAATTACAAGTTCAAATTGATTACATAGAAACTCATCCCCAGTGCGGGCTTGTCTGTTCTGACTATAATTTATACAACATATCTACAGGAAAGATCACAACTAACGTAGCAGATGGAAGAGGGAAGAATTTACAATCCCCCACTATTGATGATATCTTGTTAGGCAGAGCAAAGGTTCTTGCAGTAACTGTCCTCGCGCGAAAAGAACTAGTACTGAAAGTTAGAGAAGCAGATCCATTTTTATTCCTAGATGACCACTTTCTAATGGGAGATACCCCCCTGTGGGCAGAGCTTTCATTAATTTCTAAGATTCATTATATTAATGAATCTCTTGCCACATATAATCAAATAAAAGAATCTGCAACACAAAGCAAAGATGAACTAAAGAGGTTGCGTTTTTGGAGATCAAATGCTGAAATGGGTCTCTACTTGTCAGATAAACATAATTTATCGAGTGCTATCAGAAAAAATAAAAGAGCTAAATTCGAAAATTACACGCTTAAGCTTGCTTTCCTGCAAAATCGTCTTGATATAGCGAACGAAGTTATAAAAGAAAGTAGAATTACTTCATTCAGGAATTTAGCATTTTATTTAGGTACAAAATATCGCTTAATCAGGCCATTTGTTTTTTTTTTAAAATGGGTTGATAATTCCATCCACAAGTCTAACAGTTGGCAGATTTATCTGCATATGGTATTTTTATTCTGATTTTCTAGGCTTATATCTCCTTGCAGCACTTTTATTCATCAGGTCGGCAGAGTGAGGTTTGAGAAATCAGTTGAAGAAAAAAGTACCTATCACCCATCGAATCAATCCCTACTTCGTCGCAATTTCATTACTGATTGTCTTGGCTGGAATACTTAGACTCAAAGGTTTGACATTCCAAAGCTACTGGTGCGATGAGATGTACAGTCTTGCGGCTGCTAACCCCGGTAATTCTTATAAAGAAGTACTCGCCAAATCGTTTAACGGTGTACATCCCCCACTCTTTCATACATTGCTCTGGCTGTGGTTTAAAGTTTTTGGTTTCAGTGAGCTCTCAGGAAGGGTCTTCCCTGCAATGTTCGGGATTTTCACTATTCCCGTAATGTACCTGCTCGGGAAAGAATTGTTTGATGGTGAAGTCGGCGTATATGCTGCTGGAATTGCAACGCTTAACCCGTTCCTCCTTCATTACTCCCAGGAGGTTCGTCCTTACTCCTTGTTTCTCCTGCTCTCCTTGTTATCGCTCTTTCTTTATCTGAAGGTGCTCAAACACCTACGATATCGAGATTTCGCGTTCTACCTGGTCATTTCTGGCGCCCTCATTTATACACACTATTTTGGGCTCCTTGTTGTCGCGGTTGAAGCTCTATTTTTGGCAGTATATATACCTTCGAATCGACATAAGATTCGTAAGACTATCGCTTTTGCTGCGTCTACCATGTTTACATTGATCCTCTTTATTTTACCTGTTTTACTATGGATAATCGCAGATGCATCAAGAAATTCTTTTTGGATCGGTAGACCAGAATCAGACTTTATCATTGACTATATAGATATATACTTTGGCAAGAACAGTCTCGTTATCATTTTTATCATATCTCTCATTATAATAGCACTTTCACAGATAGCATATGATACTGAAAATAGAGAAAAAAATCTAAGCATCAACTTTCTTGCGATATGGATAATAGTGTTAATAACTGTTCCATATATAGTAAGCATCATTTTTGTACCAGTATTAATACCAAGAAATGTCATAATTATTCTTCCCGCTATAATTTTATTCATTAGTGTTGGCATAAAAAGTGTAGCCATAAAAGAGTTTAGATTCATTATATTTATTGTGCTTATAGTATTGTCCGTAATTAATATTTTTTATGAAAAAAACTACTATAAAAAAGTATCAAAAGAGCAGTTTAGTTTTTTGATAAATAATGTTATCAAGAAAAATAAATATATACCTGTTTATTCTGAAGAAAGTACTAATGGTGTCAACGCGTATGCAAGCCTGTTAGGCTATGAAAAAGAAATAAAATCAATTAATGAAACAGATGTTTTAAACGACTTAGATAAACAAGGTGGCTGTTTTTTCATACTGGAAAGAAATCATCGCTTCAACATTGGAGAAATAGACACTTTTATTGAAAATTATGACCTTAGAATCGTACGTAAAGTTGTGAAAAAAGGTGCATCTGCTTTCCTTTTAACGCGGGACCATACCTCTGAATACCCTTGCGTGAAAACAAACCGCGATTGAGATGGAATACCCGTATGCCTGAATCAAGAGAATATTGCAGAACCCCCTCCAAACATCTTGTTCGCATTCCTGATGCAGGGGTAACTGAGAGGTTGGTGCTTTTTGCAGATGAAGCGGTTTTACGTCAAGTGCGAAAAACCGATACGCAGATTCTCGATGTCGGTTGTGGCAGGGGTGTTTTTACCGAAAAATTAGCCTCTCTTGGTGCCTCGGTCACCGGTGTCGACATTGACGTTGACGAAATTGATACTGCAATCCAAGCATCACAATCATCAAACCTCGAATATCATTGTCTCGCAGCTGAAGACCTCAGTGATCTCCAGAATCATTTTAACCTCATTGTCAGCCGCTTCTGTTTTCACCATCTGGAATTCCCTCAAGCTGCAAATAGCCTCAAGGCGTGTCTTGCACCGGGTGGCCGCCTGTTCATTGTTGACTGTTATCAAAAATTCTGGTCGTTGAGGGGGCGTCTGTTTGTATTGCGTTCAGCGCTCAAAATTCTGGGCCCCGCTGAATTTGTTAGCGTCCTTTGCAGGCTTGGCTATTTCTTTTCTCCTCAACGCTTTGCGCATGTTCAATCTGATATCAAGAGACTTAAGGCAGAGCAACGGTATACATTTAATGATATACACGAATTTTATTCACCCCTTTTTCCTGGCTGTACAATCTCTCTTCTTGGCTGTGCTTTTTCGTTAAGCTGGCAGAAGAGCGATATGAGCGAGTAACGTCATGAATGATACAAATACATTCCTCATCAGTATCGTTATTCCTGTTTATAGAAGTGAGAAGATTGTGTCCCACCTTTGTAAATCGTTAAAGGACGCTCTGCTCCATTATAACTTTGAAGCGATTCTTGTGAATGACTGCAGCCCAGATGACAGCTGGAACGCAATCAGGGAACAAGCTTCTTTTGATTCGAGAATCCATGGGGTTAATCTGAGAGGAAATGTTGGACAGGACCGAGCAATTATGGCAGGACTGAATTACGCGAAAGGTGACTATATCGTTATCATGGATGACGATCTACAACACAATCCGCTCGATATCCCTTGCCTCGTTGACCAAATTGTCAGCCATGGTGATGTTATTTACGCGAATTTTCTTGAAAAAAAGCAGACTGCATTTAAAAATGTATTGAGCTGGGGAGCCGGGAAGGTTGCAGAACTTGTCATGAAAAAACCACCCCATATTTACATGTCTCCGTTTAAAATTATGAAACGAGAAATAGCAAAGCAAATTATCAACTATCACGGCCCATTTCCTTATATTGATGGCATTCTCTTTCAAGTAACTGATGATATACATCAAATTTGTGTCCACCATCATACGAGACATGAAGGTGTGACAACCCATACATTCTGGAAGCAGGCAAACCTTTTTCTAACGCTTGCTACCAATTTTTCCATAATTCCCCTTAGATTCATATCGATAGTTGGCACCATGTGTGCGTTTTTAAGCTTCCTCCTCGGTTTTTATTTCTTCGCTGTTTATTTTCTCAAAGGGATTGTCGTCGTTGGGTGGACAGCACTTGCACTCATCAATCTTTTCATCGGGGGTATGGTGATGATATCTCTTGGAATCATGGGAGAATACATCGGGCGGATCCTCATGAATGTCAATCAGTCACCACAATATGTTGTGAAACAAACACTTAATATCTCTGCAGACAGCGAGTAGATGTGAAAAAGCTATCCAGCCAAATTATCGAATCAGGCTATCGATTTTTGGCGTTCAGTACCCCATATAACGCCTGGGACTATCTCCAACAAAAACTGAATAACCAATGGCTGGCTGAATCTGAACTCAAAGCATTACGGTTATGTAAACTCCGGAAGCTGATCAATCATTCATACGATAATGTACCCTTTTACCGGAAGCTTTTTGAGTCAGCGAGAATCCAACCATCGATGATTCAATCGTTCGAGGATCTAGCAAAAATTCCGGTGATTGAAAAAAGTCACCTCATTAAAGCGTGGGACAGTGACGATCTTGGACTTGATAACATAAAGAACTTTGAGTTAACTCACACATCCGGAACCACTGGCCCATGCCTTTTCCTGCCATCCACGAAAAGAGATATGCAATTGAAGTATGGTTCCTATCTCCGACAGTTTTATACCGCAGGATGGTCTCTCGGGGTTCCTTCTGCAGCACTCCATTATTCTGGTCATCCTGAGTTTGGGGGTAAATATGTTGGCGGTCGGGAGACAGACAGTTTTGCTCTTACGAGAAAACTGGCTTTTCGAATAGCTCATCGAAGACGACTGTTAAAACCATGGCAGCGTAAAGGGTATGTTGGCAATGAATCTCTCCCCCAAGAGTGGTATGAGATTCTTACAAAACATCGTCCTTATCTCCTCGAATCCATGGATTTTGACTTATTAGCCCTTTATCGTTTTTTATTAAAACATGATCTTTCCCCGCCTGAAATTCCGGTAATCTTTGTATTAGCAACACTCTCGCCTGCTTTGAAAAGAAGGCTGGAGCGTTTTTTTGGAGCGAAGATCTATAATCGATACGGACCTCATGAAATAGAAGGAGTCGCATACCAGTGTGAATATCATAACGGTCTGCACATTTCATCGGACTGTGTTCACCTGGAAATTGTTGATGAAGACCATCACGGAGTTCCTGTTGATACTCCAGGCCATATCGTCCTCACAGACCTTGAGCATCTCACTCTCCCCCTGATTCGCTACAAGATTGGTGACATTGGATGTTTACTCAGCAGCCACTGTGAATGCGGGAGATCCTTTCCCCTGATGTCAGATATTCTGGGTCGGAACCGTGACCGATTTACCGGTAATAACAATACTTATATTCCGGCTACAACAATTTCCTCAGCATTGCAAGATCTTGAAGAACTCACCCTCTTCCAGGTATTTCAAAACAAGGAAGGCGAGATACTGTTCTTGTTACCGCCAGGTGATCGTGATTTACTTCAGTTGATAAAACCAAAATGTTCTCAAATTCTCACAGCTCTACTCGGCAAAGAGACGACAATCAAGTATTCAGCCGATAGACCATTAACGCTTGAGAAAAACGGAAAATTTATTTTTGCTAAAGGATGTTACTAGCACGTAACTATTGACATAGAAATAATGTCATACTGAAAAATTCAAGGAATTTGAGGCCGACCATATGCGCATTTTAATGGCAAGACCGTCTTTATCAGCGTTGGAACTGAAAGCCGTTGAATCAGTATTTGAAACAGGCTGGCTCGGTGAGGGACAGCTTACTGCAGCGTTTGAGGATGAATTATGCAGATTTACCGGTGCACCACATGCAATTGCAGTCAATACAGGAACATCGGCCCTCCACCTCAGCCTTCATTCTCGTGGTATTGGTTCGGGTGATGAAGTCATCATGCCTGCATTTACCTTTGTAAGCGATGCGATGGCGGTTCATACATGCGGTGCCAAACCTGTCTATGGAGATATTGATCCCGATACATTGAACCTGGACCCGCAGCAGATCGAACCGCTCATTACTGATCGCACTCGGGCTATTTTGCCAACTGACTACGCCGGACTGCCTTCTGACATTAAAGCAATGAAAGATGTTGTTGGCAGCAGGAATATCCTACTCATACGAGATGCGAGCCACTCTTTTGGTTCACAAAAGGAGGGATGTGTCATAGGGCTCAACCATGGAGAAGATGCAACGTGTTTCAGTTTTGATCCCATTAAAAATATCACGTGTGGTGAAGGTGGAGCCATCCTTGTTGGAAGCAAGGGATGGGCAGAGGACCTGATCGCAATGAAGAATCTTGGGCTTAGCAATAATTTCTCTAAGAAGAGAAATGGTAGAAACGTTGCCGAAAAACAAGTTGTTACCAGCGGTTTTCGCTATCACATGCCTAACCTCAATGCCTCTATTGGCTTGGCTCAACTCCAGCGCTTGCCAACGCTCATTCAGAAAAAATGCAGACTCGCCCAAATCTACGATAAAGAATTGCGTGATGTATCCGGGGTGAGAACTTTTAACAGGAATTATGATGAGGTAATTCCGTTCATATACCCCATTCTGGTTGACATGAAGCTCAGAGATGAACTCGTCGAATATTTAATCAAGAAGGGAATTCATGCCGGAGTTCGGTACACGCCTTGCCACCATCAATCATTTTTCAAAACCAAAGAGCCAACCCACCTTCCCGAAACCGAACGAATCTTCCGTGAACTTGTCTGCCTGCCGATCTATGCAGATCTCCCTGAACAGGCTGTATATGAGGTCATTGATCATATAAGAACATTCATGATATCTAAAACCGAGGGCTGCCTTTAGGAGACCAGTCATCTCGTTCACACTTGAGCGTCGATCTGATGGTGCCTGCATTGCGAAGAGAGTGTATGAAAACAATAGGTATTTATTTGTATAACAACATTGAAGTTCTTGATTTTACAGGTCCATTTGAGGTTTTCGCAACAGCCCAGCGGCTCCAGGCAATGGTGAGTCACAACCCGAATAATCAATTGTTCAATGTTTTAACAGTTGCAGAGGAAAAAACAACGGTGGTTGCCCAGAGCAACCTACAGGTATTACCCTCATATTCGATTGAGTATCACCCCCATCTCGACGTGCTCATTGTACCGGGTGGTGTGGTGACGGCGGAAATGAATAAGGACCACGTGCTCTCCTGGCTTGGCTCGACGGCTGAGCGGGCAGATATAACCGCTTCGGTCTGTACCGGTGCTTTTTTGCTGGCAAAGGCCGGGCTGCTCGACGGTATGGAGGTGACAACCCACTGGGATCATATTGGCAAGTTGAAACAATCGTTTCCAGGGCTTGTCGTCAAGGAAAATGTGCGCTGGGTCGATAACGGCCATGTCGTGACCTCTGCCGGGATCTCGGCGGGAATTGACATGAGCCTTCATCTTGTCGGTCGGCTGGCGGGAGAGGAGCATGCTGTGAAAACCGCCCGCCGGATGGAATATGACTGGCGGCAGGATTGAGGCAACGCTGTAGACAGGTGTTGCCATTAGCTGATTCTGGAATACATTCTGCGAATCTCTGCTTCTATTTTCTTTTTGAGCTGCAGCGGTTTAAGTACCTCTGCCTGTGAGCCATACTGCAGGATTTTCATGAGTATCTCACGATCATCCCGGACCGGCAACTTCAGTAGAATACCAGATTTGGTCTCCTGGATTTTCTGGTCTTTGTGCCAGAACTGGTTTTTTATCAGTTGGGCGGCATATCCGGTGAAACGTATTTCAGCATTGTAGAGCGGGCTGCCCTTGAAAATGCCGAACGAGTGATTCAGCTCTTCCGGAAGCGTCCTGTCGGTGGCACTCTTGTTTTTGCCAAGCTGCGCCTGCAGGATGCGGGCGAGATGGAAAATACGGTAATCCCGGCGTAGTGTGCACCAGCAGAGCAGATACCAGCGGCCCTGGTAATTGATCAGTCTGAGCGGTTCAATGACCCGCGCTGTCTGCTGCACCTGAAGTGACTGGTAGGTGATTTCCAGCTGGTATTTTCTGACAATTGCTTCAATGATCACATCGAACACAGCTGGTTCCGGGTGCTCCACCTCGATCCATTCACACTGGATCGAGTCGGTGAGCAGGCTGTTTCCCAGCGGGATCATGCTGATGAGTTTTTCCTCCAGCTGCTCTATTTCTGAAAGACCGCTGAGCCCGGTCTCCTCTGCCAGCCGATTGAGAATTCCCAGTAGAAAAACAATGCGGGGCGTGTTTGCAAAGGGCAGATTAAAGGAATCATCAGAATAGTAAAACCCGTTCCTGGTCGAATCAAACTCCAGTGGTGCCAGCAGCCGGTCACGCAGGTAGGCGATGTCCCGTTTGGCGGTAGGCAGGGATATTTCAAATTCCCGCATCAGTGTGCGGGAATTCGGGTAGCGGCTGCGGAGCAGTTCATCATGGAAAAAATAGATGCGCTCCAGAAGACTCATGTGAAACGATCAGCGAGCCTGGCGGCGGTGTTTGACCGGGGGGATTTTCATCTGCTCCCGGTATTTGGCCACGGTGCGGCGGGCAATCTGGATATTGGTGTCGGCCAGCTTTGTGGCAATGGCATTGTCGCTCAATGGTTTGCTTTTGTCCTCATCCTGGACCATCTGGCGGATCCGGGTCTTGATCGACTCTGATGCCAGGGCTTCGCCACCCTCGCGCGGGATTGCGGTTGAAAAGAAGAACTTCAGTTCGTAGATGCCCTGCGGCGTGTGGGCGTACTTGTTTGACGTAACCCGGCTGATTGTTGATTCGTGCATGCCGATATCCTCTGCGACATCCCGCAGGATCAGGGGTTTGAGGTAGGCTGCACCGCGCTCGAAAAAATCATACTGAAACCTGAGGATACTCTCCATCACCCGGTAGATGGTGCGCTGACGCTGGTGGATTGACTTGATGAACCACTCGGCGCTTTTCAGCTTGTCGGCGATGTAGCTTTTCGAGGCTTTGGGTGTCGAGGGGCTGCTGTTTTCCAGCAGTTCCTGGTAATAGCTGGACAATTTCAGACGCGGCAGGTCGTCGTCGTTGAGTCGGATGACATACTCTCCATCGATTTTCCTCACATAGACGTCCGGAACGACATAATTGGTTGCCTCCTCGGCATAGGGCAGGCCCGGAAACGGGGTCAGGTTTGAGGTGATGAATTCGACCGCCCTGATAACTTCAGCCCGCTTTTTCCCGGTTTTTCTGACCAGTGATTTGTAATTTCTTGTTTCCAGCAGGCCCAGGTGGTTGGTCACGATCTCGGCGGCGAGCGAATCACCCATGTCCAGACGTTCCAGCTGCAGTTTCAGCGATTCACTGACGTTCCTGGCAGCGATTCCGGGAGGGTCAAGATCCTGCACAACTTCAAGGATATAGTCGGCATCGTCGTAGGCGCAGCCGGTATTTTCAATGATTTCCTCAAGCGTCGTTTCCAGAAATCCGTAACGGTTCAGGTTGCCGACGATATAAAGGGCGATATCCCACTCTTCACTGCTCAGCTCACAATGGGCGAGCTGCCATTGCAGGTAGGCGGACAATCCCGGTTTTTCGGAAATGAAGTCAAACTGGCTTGGAGCGTCAGCAGGTGGGATTTCCCGGGCAAAAGAAAAGTTGGAGTCAAAATTGTTGGCATACTCCTCCCAGTTGATCTCGTTCATGTTGTCGGAAGTGGCGACCTTGACGGTTACATCCTGCTCGTGAGTGTTGCTGTCGGCTTCTACAGTGGTCGAGAGGCCATAATCCTTCTCGTCTTCACCGGTGACTGGGGATAAATCAATCTCCAGGGCAGGGTTCTGCTCGATTTCGGCCTGCAGCGCATCGGTGAGTTCCAGCCGGTTCAACTGGAGCAGCTTGATGGCCTGGCGCAACTGGGGCGTCATCACCAGTTTTTGTGCCAGTTTTAATTGTTGCCTGAGTTCAAGTGCCATATACGCCCGATTTACATGTGGAAATTTTCGCCAAGGTACATTTTACGTGCGACCTCGCTTTCAATGATATCATTGGCCACACCGCTTGTTAATATCGCTCCGTTGTTCATGATATAGGCAAAGTCACACACCTGCAGGGTTTCGCGAACATTGTGATCGGAGATGAGAATGCCCAGCCCCCGGTCCTTTAATGAACGGATAATCTTCTGCAGCTCCCCGACAGCCAGTGGATCAATGCCGGCAAACGGTTCATCGAGAAGAATGAACCGCGGCCTGGTGGCCAGAGCCCTCATGATCTCTACCCTGCGCCGCTCTCCGCCGGACAGGGCATGCCCCCTGTTGTCCCTGAGGTACTCGATCTGCAGGTCAACGAGCAGCTCATCGATGCGGTTGCTGATTTCATTGCTGGTGAGGCCGAGTGGTTCGAGGACAATACGTATGTTTTCCTCAACAGTCAGCTTTTTGAATACTGATGGTTCCTGGGCAAGATAGGAAATTCCCTTCAAGGCGCGCTTGTGAATCGGCAGGTTGGTTATTACCTCGCCGTCAAGCAGAATATTTCCCCGGTTGGGCTTTATGAAACCGGCAATCGAATAAAATGATGTTGTTTTTCCCGCACCATTGGGCCCCAGGAGTCCGACGACAACGCCGGTATTGACCTGCAGGCTGACGCCGTCAACCACGGTCCGGCTGCCATACGTTTTGACAATATTTTTGGTTTCAAGCAGTGACATAGTGATACCTGCTGCAAGGTAATGCCGCACCCTTACTGCTGGAGAATCCTCATTTTTACCCGTGATTTTTTCTCTTCCTGCTGCTCGCCGCCTACCGTTACCGAGGTTCCGCCAATAACTTCGGAACGCCCTTCATCCATGTAATAGATGATTTTCTCACCGCCAACCATATTCTGGTCCTGCCAGGCCTTGGCGTTTCCGGTCAGGACAACCTGCTGTTTTTCAGAAAGATAGATCATTTTATCCGAGGTCCCGAGCCAGTTGTCCCTGGTTATTTCGACGTTTCCTTCGCAGATCAGTTTTTCTACCTGTTGAGTGGCATCAGCAGGTTTCTTGTCGTCCTGCTCTTTTTTCTCCGTGTAATACACGGTCATTTTATCGGAGCGGATTCGCAGATCTCCCTGTTTAGCGTCAACATCCCCGGTGAAAAGAACGGTATTAGTATTTTCAGTTGAACTCATCTGGTCTGCTTCAATGAAAATTGGATCATCGTTGCCAAATGCCTGAAACGGTATAACAGCCACACAGAAGAGTGTCAGCAAAATACTGAAATTATTTTTTATTTTTACAGAAAACATAAAAATCTCCAAAATCTGAATATCCTGGCAAGCGGGTGCCTTTGCAAATACCGAGCCTGTTATAGCGTACCACGTAACGAAAGTAAAGCAAAGGTATATTAGAAGCGCTCAAAGAGTGCTTTACTTCCCGCGGGCGAGTCATTAAAGTGAACGGGATTAGTAACCTGCTGAGGCAGTTACCTGGCTGATTTAAAAGATAAAAAAGAGACAACAGGCACCAGCTTTAAATAGTGTGCCGCGCGAGGGTTACCGGTGATGAAAGAAAGTATCGAACGGGCCAAGGTCCTGGTGGAGTCGCTCCCCTATATTAAGGAGTTCAGGCACAAGACGGTCGTTATTAAATATGGCGGGCATGCCATGGTTGATGAGAATCTCAAACGGCAATTTGCCCTCGATGTCATCCTCCTTAATCATGTCGGGGTGAATGTCGTCATTGTCCATGGCGGCGGGCCCCAGATAAACGACCTGCTCAAACGTCTCGAGATAAAACCAAACTACGTGCAGGGAATGCGGGTTACCGACGGCGAGACCATGAATGTCGTGGAAATGGTACTTGTCGGCAGAGTGAACAAGGAGATCGTCGGACTCATCAACCACAATGGCGGCAGGGCTGTCGGCCTCTCCGGACGGGATGGTGATCTGGTCTGCGCCCGGAAAATGCAGGTGAGTGTCAGCCGGGATAAAGAGCGTTTGGAAAACGTACCGCCGGAAATCATCGATCTCGGCAGGGTCGGCGAAGTCACCAGAATCAATGGAGATGTGTTGACCACCCTCGAGCGTGAGGATTTCATTCCGGTTATCGCGCCGGTCGGTGTCGGTGAAGACGGGCAGGCATACAATATCAATGCCGACCTCGTTGCCGGTGCAATCGCCGGCGCCCTGAATGCCGAGAAACTGATTCTGCTGACCGATGTTGAAGGAGTAAAAGACAGGGAAGGATCATTAATCAGGTCACTGCACCATGAAGAGCTTGACGCGTTGATTGCCGAGGGCACCATCGCCGGCGGTATGATCCCCAAAGTGAACTGCTGCCGGGAGGCGCTGAAAAAGGGAACACGGAAAACCCATATCGTCGACGGTAGGCTGGAACACGCTATTCTGCTCGAAATGTTTACCCACGAAGGTGTGGGCACGGAGATAATATAATGGGCTGCTCTAATGAAGAACTCAAAAAGCGTGCAGACGATGTCTTTATCGGCACCTACCTCCGCTATCCTGCAGCAATGGTTTCCGGCAGCGGCTGCGTGCTGAAAGATGCAGAGGGTAAATCGTACCTGGACTTTTTGTCGGGCATTGCCGTCTGCAGTCTCGGCCATTGTCATCCTGCAGTGACTGAAGCGATCAAGAGCCAGGCTGAAACACTTGTTCATGTTTCAAATCTTTACTACACCGAACCGCAGACACTGCTTGCCGAGCTTCTTGTTGCCAACAGTTTCGCAGACAAGGTTTTTATGGCCAACAGCGGCGCCGAGGCCAATGAGGCGGCGATCAAACTGGCACGAATCGCCTCACCACAGGGCCGTTATGAGATTTTGACGCTTGCCGGTTCGTTTCATGGCCGAACACTGGCGGCGCTGGCAGCGACAGGCCAAACGAAATTTCACCAGGGTTTTGAACCGCTGCCCCAGGGGTTCAGGCATGTCGATTTCGATGATTTTGCCGCCCTTGAGAAAAGCATATCGCCTCAGACCTGTGCCATCATGTGTGAACCACTCCAGGGGGAGAGCGGGGTCCGGCCGCTTGCCCCCGATTATCTGCAGAAAATACGGGAGATATGCGACCGACATGCGCTCCTGCTAATCTTTGATGAAGTCCAGACCGGAATGGGGCGAACCGGTAGCTTGTTTGCCTATCAACAGCTTGGCGTGGTACCGGATATCATGACGCTTGCCAAGGCACTCGGCAACGGTCTGCCCATCGGAGCCATGCTGACAACAGATAGGCTAGCCGCCCGTTTTGTCCCGGGGACCCACGCCTCGACATTTGGAGGCAATCCTGTTGTGGCGGCAGCAGCAGTGGCTACCATGCAGGTGATGCTTGCCGCTGGTTTCATGGCGGGGGTTCGGGAGAAGGGTGAGTATCTGGCCGGCAAACTTCAGGGTCTGGCCGGGAAGTTTCCAGGTTTCATCAGTGGAGTGCGCGGACGCGGACTGCTCAGGGGGCTGGTGTTGAGCGAGGCGGGCGCGGAGCGGGGAAGCGATATTGTCAACGCCATGTTTGACCGGGGCTATCTCATTAATTTTGCGGGTAATGTCGCGTTACGTTTTGCGCCGCCGCTGATTGTCAGTCATGACGAAATTGATGAGCTTGTCGGTGCATTGACTCCTGTACTCGGTGAGTTCTTCCGCTCAAAATGAAAAGAAAAAGGCAGGGGTGGCCCGCAGTTCGGGTGAAACCTTTTGCAAAGAGTCGGGGTTTTATGTAATTATACGTGTTTTCTTTGCCTTGAAGCAAGTTACCCGTATATCTGAGCAGTATCCGGAAACCGTATTCGATCACGGTTTCGTTTAAATAGTGAGGAGTGTTATGGACGTTAATAAAATTGTACTAGCCTACTCCGGTGGGCTTGATACCTCTGTTATTCTCAAATGGCTGGCAGAACAATACGATTGCCCGGTCATTGCCTACGCGGCCGACATCGGCCAGGTGGAAGACTGGGACGCCGTTGTCGCCAAGGGTATGGCCACCGGGGCGGAAAAAGTTATTATATCCGATATGAAGGACGAGTTTGTCAGGGATTACATCTTTCCGGCGTTTCGTGCCAATGCCATCTATGAAGGCTCATATCTGCTCGGAACATCGCTTGCAAGACCGATTATCGCCAAAGAGCAGGTGCGGATTGCCCACCAGGAGGGCGCCGATGCCGTCAGTCATGGCGCCACCGGCAAAGGCAACGACCAGGTTCGTTTTGAGCTCGGCTACATCGGGCTCGATCCCAAACTGAAGATCATCGCCCCGTGGAGAATCTGGAATCTCAACTCACGCCGCAAACTCGTTGAATTTGCGCAACAGCATGATATTCCGGTCCCGGTGACCAAGGAAAAGCCTTACAGCTCAGACGAGAACCTGCTGCATATCAGCTTTGAGGGCGGAATTCTCGAGGATCCCTGGGCAGAACCGGATGAGGCCATGTTCACACTGACGGTTGCTCCGGAAAACGCACCCGACACGCCAACCTATATCGAGCTGGAGTTTGAGGGCGGTAATCCCGTCGCCATCGACAGAGAAAAAATGGAGCCGCTGGAGCTGTTCTCAAAACTAAACAAACTTGGTGGCGCCAACGGTATCGGCCGTCTTGACATGGTGGAGAACCGCTATGTGGGCATGAAGTCACGCGGCGTCTATGAGACACCGGGCGGTACCATCCTGCGTGCGGCCCATCGCGATCTGGAGACCATTACGCTTGACCGGGAGGTCATGAAAATCAGGGATTCGCTGATCGCCAGATATGCTGAGCTGGTCTACAACGGTTTCTGGTTTTCACCGGAGCGGGAGCTGCTGCAGA
This sequence comes from Desulfocapsaceae bacterium, assembly GCA_963675545.2. Classification (GTDB taxonomy): domain Bacteria; phylum Desulfobacterota; class Desulfobulbia; order Desulfobulbales; family Desulfocapsaceae; genus MADRE3. The sequence goes on along the minus strand of CAXXRX010000002.1, from coordinate 1,531,000 downwards.
AGACCATGGACGAGACCCAGAAAACAGTCAACGGCTGTGTCCGCTTGAAACTCTACAAAGGCAATTGCATGCCGGTCGGCAGAAAGTCGCAGCAGTCCCTGTACCGTGAAAGTTTTGCAACCTTTGAAGAAGACGAGGTCTATAACCAGGGGGATGCAACCGGTTTTATCCGTCTCAACGGTCTGCGCCTGAAGATTCAGGCATTACAGGGCAAATAATCATGGCAGCAGAGAAGAGCAGCGGTTCGGATAAATTGTGGGGAGGGCGCTTTGAAGCGGCCACTGCCGATTCGGTTGAAGCGTTCAGTGCCTCGATTCATTACGATTCACGGCTCTACAAATACGATATTGCCGGAAGTAAGGCCCATGCCGCAATGCTTGCCGATAACGGCATTTTATCACGGGACGAGCTGGCTGCGATCAACGAGGGCCTGACGGCAATCGAGGCTGAGATTGACAACGGAACCTTCACCTTTCGCCGGGAGCTTGAGGATATTCACATGAATATCGAGAAGGCGCTGGTCGAGCGGATCGGTCCGGCGGGAGCCAAGCTTCATTCGGCACGCAGCCGAAACGACCAGATTGCCCTTGATCTGAAGCTCTACCTGCGGGACCAGAGTGACCGCCTGATCATGCTCCTTGGGCAGGTACAGAAAGCTTTCGTGCTGCTGGCCCGGGATTATCTCGGTGTCGTCATGCCCGGATACACCCACATGCAGCGCGCCCAGCCGGTCCTGCTTTCCCATCACCTGCTGGCCTATTATGAAATGTTTCGCCGCGACAGCGACCGATTCAGTGACTGCCGCAAGCGCATTAATATCAGCCCCCTCGGCTGTGCGGCCATGGCCGGCACGGGGCTGCCGATCGACCGGCAGCAGGTTGCCACGGCGCTCGGTTTCGACGGGGTGACGGCAAACTCGATGGACACCTCCGGGGACCGGGATTTTGTCATTGAATTCGTCAGCTGCTGCACCTTTGCCCAGCTGCACCTTTCACGCCTTTCAGAAGAGCTCGTCCTCTGGGCCGGCAGCGAGTTTGACTTTGTCGAGATAGCAGATGCGTTCTGCACCGGGTCCTCGATCATGCCTCAGAAAAAGAATCCGGATATCCCGGAATTGATCAGGGGCAAGAGCGGCCGGGTCGTCGGCAGCCTCATGTCGCTGCTCGTGCTGGTCAAGGGCTTGCCGCTCACCTATAATCGTGATCTCCAGGAGGACAAGGAGCAGGTGTTCGATGCGATTGATACGGTATCGGCATCCCTTTCGATCATGGCGGAGCTTCTGGCAAACCTTGAGTTTAAAACAGACAACCTCTACCGGGCGACACAGAGCGGCTTTATTACCGCCACTGACCTGGCCGATTACCTGGTATTGAAAGATGTACCATTCCGGGAAGCACATGGTATAGTTGGCAGAGCGGTTGCTTATTGTCTTGAAAAGAAGTGTGAATTGGGGGATCTGACAGTGGACGAGATGCATCGTTTCTCGCCGGTAATAGAGAAAGATGTGTTTGAGATACTGAGTGTGGAAGGCTCGGTGGACAGTCGCATATCGGTGGGCGGCACAAGTACGGTGCGTGTAGAAGAGGCGCTTGCCGCTGCTGAAAAACAAATGGGGATTGACTAATGAAGATCGGGTATGGTGCGCGGGCTGCTGGTGCGGTTATTCTGCTGACAGCTCTGTTGACGGCAGGAGGGTGTGGCTACAAGAGCGATCCGGTTCCTCCGGAAAGCGTTGTACCGAGAGCAATTGACGATTTACGGTACAGCATCGATGAATCGGGTGTGCGACTCACCTGGTCATATCCGGTAAAGACCATAAAGGGGACCGAGATTGTTGATATCTCATCATTTGATATCTATCGTGCGGTTGTTCCATTGTCGGATATCTGCAAGACCTGCCCGATTCCCTTTGGCGAAGCGATCGAGATTCCGGGAGGTATCACCTCCGAGGAAGGCAGGAGACGGGCTGCGGAATATCGAACCTCACTGCTGCGCTCAGGGCACAAATATTTTTTCAAGGTGAGATCAAGAACCAGCTGGTGGGCCGACAGTGCAGACTCGAACATTGTCTCCTTCCTCTGGCATATCCCGGCTGCGGCACCCGAAGATGTTACCGCTGCTGCTGACGATTCGCGTATTTCCCTGTCCTGGAAACCGGTAGCGTCGCTGATCGACGGCTCTGCCGTTGAGGGAGAAATCACTTACCAGATCCTGCGCAGCCAGGGCGGGAAGGAATTCGAGGTGCTCCAGTCGTCTGTTCCCCAGCCCTCTTTTGTCGATAAGCAGGTGATCAACGGCCAGAAATATTTTTATAAGGTCCAAAGCCAGTTGAGTTTTGAGGGCAACCTTGTCGATGGTGGGGTGAGCGAGGTTGTCACCAGCTCTCCGATTGACAGGACACCGCCGCCTCCCCCATCAGGGGTGCGGGCGGTTCACACCGGTTCTGAGATAAAGGTTTTCTGGGACCCGTCCAGTGATTCAGCGGTTGCCGGGTATCGTGTGTATCGCCGGCCGGCTGATAAAAAGACACCTGAACAGATCGGTGAGGTACAGGCTGCGTTTACGTTATTTGTCGACAATGATCCGCCTGCGGGTGTACGGGTGTTCTATTCCGTGACCGCTTTTGACCAGAGTGAGGCGGCGAATGAATCCGATTTTTCACGGGAAGCGACGATCAGGTAGACAGGGTCAAACCAGGTAACCGGAGCCCAGACGATGGAAATACAGTTCCCGATACCGATAACAAAAATGAACGGTGCAGGAAATGATTTTGTTGTTATTGACCATCGCCAAGGCTTTATTCCTGAGCGTTTGCACGCGCAGTTTGCCCAGGCGGTCTGCAGGCGCAGTTTTTCCGTCGGTGCGGATGGCCTGATACTGATAGAGGACAGCCAGGCTGAAGATTTCAGCTGGCGGTTCTACAACAGCGACGGGTCGGTCGCCGAGATGTGCGGCAACGGTGCCCGCTGTGCGGCACGCTATGCTTACCGGCGCAACATAGCAGGCAAGCAGATGAGATTTGAGACCATTGCCGGAACCATCGAGGCGGAAATCATTGGTGAACAGGAGCATGTCAGCATCAGGATGACGGAACCCGGTGATTTCGAGGTTCATGACCCCATCCTGCTCGGAGACGAACGCTACGTGATTCACTCGATAAACACCGGGGTACCGCATGCCGTGGTTTTTGTCGAAGCCGACAACTCACCCGTGGTTGAGTGGGGGCGGTTGATCCGTTACCATCGCTGGTTTGAGCCAGCCGGCACCAATGTAAACTTTGTGCGGGTAACTGGTGATGGCGACCTGCATGTCAGGACATATGAACGTGGTGTGGAAGGGGAGACACTCGCCTGCGGCACCGGTGCGGTGGCTTCGGCAATAATTGCCGCCGATCAGGGGCTGGTTTCTTCTCCCACCTATGTTTTAACCGGCGGAGGAGAACAGCTTGTCGTTCAGTTTGAAATGATGGATGGCGCTGCTTCAGATGTTTACCTGCAGGGTGCTGCCAGAATTGTTTTTGAAGGAAATTTGCTGGCTGAAGCGCTCCTGTAAATAAAAAACGTACATTACTATCAATTACAATAGAGAAAAGAGGACAGCATGGAGCGATTTCACGGTGCGATGACGGCATTGGTCACTCCGTTCATCGATGGAGAGCTTGATGAGCAGGGATTGATTGAGCTGATTGAATTTCAGATTGAAGGGGGGATTCATGGGATCATCCCCTGCGGGACAACCGGTGAATCCGCAACACTGGATTTTTCCGAACATAAGCGGGTTATCGACCTGACGGTAAAAACGGTGGCCGGCCGTGTCCCGGTAATTGCCGGTACCGGAGCAAACAGCACGTCCGAGGCCATAGAGCTTACCGAGAGTGCCAAAGACAGCGGGGCGGACGCGGTCCTGTCTGTTGCCCCATACTACAATAAACCAAGCCAGGAAGGCCTTTACCAGCATTTCAAGGCAATAACGGATGCGGTCGATATTCCGATGTTCCTCTACAACGTACCGGGAAGAACGGTCGTTCATATCCTGCCGCAAACCGTTGCCCGCCTGGCCGAAATCCCAAATATCATCGGCATCAAGGAAGCCTGTGCGGATCTCAACCAGATCAGTGATGTGATCAGGTTCTGCCCGGACGATTTCATCCTTGTTTCAGGAGATGATTTTACCTCGATGCCGACAGTATTCATCGGAGGTAAAGGCGTTATTTCCGTGGTTTCAAATGTTGATCCGGCAGGAATGACCCGGATTATGGAAGCAGCGCTCAGGGGTGATGTAACAGCTGCGAAGCAGGAACACTATCGGCTTTTTCCACTGATGAAACTGATGTTCATGTATCCCAGTCCTGCCGCTCCCAAAAAAGCGCTGCAGCTTCTCGGGCGCATGAAAGATGCAACTCCGCGCCTGCCGATGACCGCTGCAGACCAGGCAACGACCGATGCCCTGAAAGAGGAGCTTGGCCGTCTTGGAATGCTGTAATTTTTTCGTGCTGCCGGCCGTGCAGAGACAAACGAGGTGGAGACGATGACACGGGTAATTATCGCCGGTGCCGCCGGCAGGATGGGTCGGACAATTGCCTCGATGGTCGGCAGACACCCCGATCTGGAATACGCTGCGGGCTTTGAGGCTCACGGCAGCAGTGCTATCGGCATGGATGGTGGGGAAATTGCCGGCCTTGGGAAAAATGGCGTGATTATTCAGGAAGGGCTTGCTGCCGTTGTTGACCAGGGAGATGTCATCATCGACTTCACTTTTCATGAAGCAACCCTTGCATTTGCCAGAATTGCCGCAAAGCATAACAGGGCGATGGTTATCGGTACCACCGGTCTCAGCGCTGAAGAGCGTGCCGAGCTGAAAGTGCTTTCGGCACACTTCCCCTGCGTCCAGGCACCGAATATGTCGGTGTGTGTCAACGTCCTGTTCAAGCTTGTCAAGAAAACCGCCGCAATCCTCGGCGATGATTTTGATATTGAGATTCTCGAGTCCCATCACAACAGGAAAAAAGACGCCCCGAGCGGTACGGCGCTTAAACTCGGAGAGCTTGCCGCAGAGGGGTGCGGCAGACGTTTGGAAGATGTTGGTGTCTTCGAGCGTTCCGGTATCATCGGGGAGCGGAAACCTCACGAAATCGGCATCCAGAGCATCCGGGCGGCCGATATTGTCGGTGAACATACGGTGTATTTTGCCGGGCAGGGGGAACGGCTCGAATTGTCTCACCGGGCTCAGACACGGGATCATTTTGCCCGGGGAGCAACGGTAGCCGCGGCCTGGCTGAAAGGTAAGCCGAATGGGATGTACACCATGTTCGATGTCCTTGGCCTGCAGGACCTCTAATTTTGACGGAGTTTCGGGTGTCATGAGTATGTTGATGGGCCGGGGAATACTTCCTTGGAAATGGTAGATGCCTTTGTCGGTCTTGGCTCCAACCTGGGCGATTCCGGTAATACCGTGCTCACGGCCTGGAAAATGCTTGGCGGACAGCAGGGAATTGAACTTGTAAAACTATCACGGCCGTATCTTTCTGCCCCTGTCGGCATGACCAGTGACAACTGGTTTACCAATGCCGTCGGCCACCTCAGGACTCATCACTCAGCCCACCGCCTGCTCGATATTTTTCTTGCCACGGAAACATCTCTTGGCAGAGTGCGCAGTGAGAGTAGTTCCGGTTATCAGGACAGGACTGTCGATCTTGATCTACTCTATTACGGGGCGCTGGTCCATACCGATGCGAAACTGAGCGTCCCTCACCCTCACCTGTATGAAAGATGTTTTGTCCTTGCACCACTGGCTTCCATCGCCCCGGATTTTATGGATCCAGCCAGGCAGACCTCATTTCTGTTGCTGCATGAGCAGTTACTGGAAAGAATTCACCAGGGAATAACGGCCAACCAGGAGATTGAGGAAAGCGACTGGGGTGATGCCAGGATCAGTCGATAGTTTTCGGCAGGAGATACGCTAAGAATTCTTAGACATTTCTGGTCGATAGACTATAATAAAAGAGTTGTGATATTTTTTTTAAGCTCCCTGCCGTAACGCGGAGCATATAGCGGTTAGACAGGAGATGATGTGGCGCCACTCAGGATAATAATTCTGGCTGTTCTTATTTACCTCGGTTACCGGTTGCTCAAAAACGCCTTTGTGAAAAAAAGTGAGCCGGAGCAGTCGGAAGACAAGCGCCCGGGCCCCAGTGAGCGGCTTACCGATGTGCTGGTGGAGGATCCGGTCTGCAAGACACTGGTCCCCAGAGAACAGGCTGTCCGGTTGGAGAAAAACGGAGACACGTACTATTTTTGCAGTGAGGAATGCTGCACTACATTTGCATCTGAAAAAGGAGATACTGAATGAAGTTTTTTATCGATACCGCCAATGTTGGAGAAATCAAACAGGGGCTTGAAATGGGAATGGTGGATGGTGTCACCACGAACCCGTCGCTTGTTGCCAAGGAAGGCAAACCGTTTCAGGAAATCCTCAAGGAGATCTGCGCGATCGTTGACGGACCGGTGAGTGCTGAGGTCGTCAGCCTTGAGGCAGACGGTATGATCAAGGAAGCAAAAGAACTCGCCGTAATAAGTGACAATATCGTCATCAAGGTGCCGATGATCATCGAGGGCCTCAAGGCGGTTAAACGCTTGACGGCCGAAGGCATCAAGACAAATGTCACCCTGGTGTTTTCAGCAACGCAGGCGCTTCTTGCCGCCAAGGCGGGAGCGACATTTGTCAGCCCTTTCGTCGGCAGGCTCGATGACATAAGCTTCCAGGGCATGGAACTGGTCAGTGATATCATGACGATTTATCGAAACTACGGCTACCAGAGTGAAGTCATTGTCGCCAGTGTCCGCAGCCCGATGCATGTCATGGATGCAGCACTCGTCGGCGCAGATATCGCGACTATTCCGCTGAAGGTGATCAGTCAGCTGGCCAAGCACCCCCTGACGGACACCGGTATGAAACAATTTCTTGCCGATTGGGAAAAACGAGCCAAGTGAGAAATGTGAGAGCAGCTATTACCTTTTTGCGAAAAGCCCGCAGCCTGAAAATGCTGGCTGCGGGCCTGGCAATTGCCGTCGTCTCGGGATTGCCGACGGCAGGATCATGCGGCGGCGTCTATGTCTGCAAGAGAAGCGATGGCGGCGTGCATTTCACCAACACCCCGACCTCCTCCGACTGCACTATATTCCAGAGAAAGCGGACGTCCCCCTTTTCCGGAGTGAGTGGGCGATCATCCTGGAACGATAGCGGCCAGACGGTCAAGTATAGTGGCCGGGTTCCCTATCATTCGCAGATCGACAATATCGGTGTCCGTTACCGGGTGGACCCCAACCTGATCAAGGCCGTTATCAGGACAGAATCGAGTTTCAATCGTCTTGCCGTCTCCAGCAAGGGCGCCCAGGGCCTCATGCAGCTGATGCCGGCGACCGCCAGAGAATTAAATGTTGCTGACCCGTTTGATCCCCACCAGAATATCGATGGTGGGACGCGTTACCTTCGCTCGCTGATGGATACGTTTAACGGCAACCTGACCCTGACCCTGGCGGCATATAATGCCGGCCCGACACTGGTCAAGCGGGTGAACAGAATTCCTCGAATCCCCGAAACCGTTAATTATGTAAAACGCGTTCTCGGCCACTACGAGGGCTACAGCGGCGGGCAGCCAATCAGCAGCTACTCGAAAATCAGGGTGCGTGAGGTTGTCACCATCCAGTAATTGAGAGACTGCATCTGTTTCCGAACATGGATTCAGACAGTTTTCAGTTCCTCTCTGGAATGTACAAGTGGTTCGATGCGCACCGCGCTTACTTTGAATTCCGGTATTTTGGCAACGGGGTCGAAGCTGTCCGAGCTGGTGAGCACGTTTGGCGGGTTTTCCCCAAAGTGGATCGGCAAAAACAGGGTGCCTGGCTGCACCGCTCGAGAAATTCTTGCAGGCACGGTCATTTCGCCACGCCTGGACGACAGGATTAGGATGTCGTGCTCTTTGATGCCCAGCCGTGATGCGTCTTCCGGATGAATTTCCACATAGCCGGTTCTCTGTTCCACGTCCAGATGCGGGGATATGCGGGTCATCGTCCCGAAATGATAGTGTGCAAACATTCGCCCGGTCGTGAGCAGGAACGGGTAGATCTCGTCAGCTGATTCAGCCGGTTTCCTGAATGAAATGCCATGGAATTTACCCAGACCGCGTGCGAAGCTGTCTTTGTGCAGGAAGGGCGTTCCCGGGTGATCGGAATCCGGGCATGGCCACTGGAGCCCGTCAATGCCAAGGCGCTGATAACTCATGCCGCCGTAGCTTTTGTCGGTGAGTGCCGCCATTTCATCAAAAATCTGCTCCGTACTTCCATAGTTCATGTCATACCCCATAGCGTTTGACAGGCGGCAGATGATTTCCCAGTCCGGCAGGGAATTGCCGCGAGGTTCAATCGCCTTGTTGATCCTCATGCAGCGTCGTTCGGTATTGGTGAATGTCCCGTCTTTTTCAGCAAGGGAGGAAGCGGCAAACACAACATCGGCAACCTGCGCTGTTTCCGATAAAAAGATATCCTGAACGGCAAGATAATCGAGTGTCTTTAAGGCGTGACTGAAGTGGTTCCAGTCCGGATCGCTGAGCTTCGGGTTTTCCCCGATGACGTAGAGCGCTTTTAATCTGCCCTCGAGCATGGATGTTACCATGTCAGTGATGGTGAGCCCCGCCTGGGATGGTATGCTCCTACCCCAGGCCGTTGAAAATTTTTGTATGACGGCGTCGTCGGTTACCGGCTGGTATCCGGGCAAGACGTTGGGAAGGCCACCCATGTCACAGGCTCCCTGGACGTTGTTCTGGCCCCGGAGCGGGTTGACTCCGCCGCCGTGAACACCGACATTGCCAGTAAGCAGGGCAAGGTTGCAGCAGCTTTTCACATTGTCCACGCCGGTGGTGTGCTGGGTGATGCCCATTGCATAGAGCAGGGAAGACGGAGAGGTATGGCTGTAGATCTCAGCCATCCGCGTGACGTCCCTCACCGAGACCCCGGTGATGGCCTGGACTGTTTCGGGGTCGTAATCGGCTACGGATCTTTCCAGGATTTCGAAATCTTCGGTTCGCTCCTTGATGTATTCCCGGTCATGCCAGCCTTTATCGATAATGACATGCATGATGCCGTTAAGAAGGGCCACGTCTGTCCCCAACCTGTGTTGAACGGCAATATCGGCGTAGCGGGAGAGCTGGATTTCCCGGGGATCGGCGACAATAAGCCGTGCTCCTTTTTCTTTGGCACGGAAAATACGGCGGGCAATCAGAGGATGACAGGCGGTGGTGTTGGACCCGATCACCAGGATACAGCCCGCATCCTCAATCTCGGCGATGGAGTTTGTCATTGCCCCGCTTCCGAATGCGGCGGCCAGCCCGGCCACCGTCGAGGAGTGTCAGAGCCTGGCGCAATGATCGATATTGTTGGTGCCGATCACCGCCCTGGTGAATTTCTGGGCCAGGTAGTTTTCTTCATTGGTGATTTTTGCTGAGACCAATACTCCGACGCTGTCCGAACCGTATCTCTCAACAGTTCTGGAGAACGCCTCGGCGGTTCTGCGGATCGCTTCGTTCCAGTCTGTTTTTATGAGTTTTCCGTTTTCACGCACAAGTGGGGCTTTGAGCCGCATGAAACTGTTGATATGCTCGTGCAGGTTCCAGCCCTTGATGCACAGTTTACCTTCATTTACCGGGTGAGTTTTCAACGGCAGCGTCGAGACGAGTTTGCCGTCGATTACTTCAAATAAAATACCGCAGCCGGTGCCGCAATACGAGCAGACGGAAGGAATGAGCGTGCAGTCCATGATGTTCTCCAGAGTTTACGATGTTTCCAGTGGTTTCGGGGTCAATGTCACTTTTTCACCCAGTACGCTGAAGGGTGGCTGTTCCTGCGAGGTGCCGGTATCATAGCCAAAGACATCACTGACAATCCGGTTGACTTTCCGATAGAGCAGTCTCAGCGGAATATCCATCGGGCAGGCTTCCTCGCACAACCCGCAGTCGACGCATCTTCCGGCCATGTGCGTGGCACGGACCAGGTGAAATATCGGTACTTCTGGCGGCAGGCGGCCGGTGTGAACCAGGTCCGGGTGCTCCAGGCTGCATTCCCTGCAGAAACAGACGGGACAGATATTCCTGCAGCCGTAACATTTGATGCATTTCTGAAATTCATACATCCATCTCGACAAGAGTTCCTGCTGGTCAAGCTCCTCAACCTCCTGGGTTTCGGCGTTATTTGCAATGCCGGCGCGGAGTTTGAAATTTCCCGGCTGTTCAGGCTCAAGATAGGAGCAGTCGGCATGCTTTTTCAAAGGCGATGGGCAGCAGTTGATATCAATGGTTTTTATTGTGTCGCTCTGCAGCTGATTCCAGACAACCAGAACATTGAGGGCGCGCCGATTGCAGTCCCGGGCAAACATGCCAATTGTTGCCTCGGGGTGGCTGCTGCTGAAATGTGTTGCCAGCTGTTCGAGCGGGTAGCGGCTTTCGCTGTCGACTATTTCCTCTACCTCAGAGAGCTTGTCCCTGGTAAATCCGTGCGGCAGCGGATGCCCTTCAACCAGGCGGTATCCGAAAAAGATATCGACAACACCGGTTTCCAGCCAGTGCCTGACCGTTTGCGTTCTGTCCATAGTTCTCACCGTATTAAGAGCATTTCCGGTTCTTCAGACGGTACCTGGGCAGCGTCTGTCTTCTCTATATTGTCTGGTGGTCGCAATCGTTCCAGCCAGGGTCTCAGGTCATATCCTTTCAGCGGGTTGGGGCCCATGGCCCTGATCTTTTCGGTGAAATCGTTTATCACCTGGACAAATTTCCCTGCTTCTGCGGAAGATATCCAGGACAGGTGGAGCCGATCTTTAAGCCCCATGAAAGACAGCAGTTCCTGCAGAAATGTGACGCGCTTGATAGTCATGTGATTACCGTACAGGTAATGGCAGTCGCCGATGTGTCAGCCGCCGACGAGAATCCCGTCAGCGCCGCTCTGCAGTGCCCTGAGAATGTAGTGAGGGCTTATGGTTGCCGAGCACATGGTCCGGACATTTAGGACATTGGGCGGCTGCTGCATCCGGTTAACCCCTGCCAGGTCTGCCGCACCATAGGCGCACCAGCTGCAGAGAAAGGCCACAATCTTTGGTTCGTACTGATCAGTGTTCATCTTTGATCTCCATTCGGGTCTTCCCGGTTATTCAGTCGTCTCGACATGCAGCGCCCCGTTGATCTGGGCATATATCTGGCTGTGGCTGAAGCCTTTTAACACCAGTGCTTCTGATGGACAGGCCGCCGTGCAGGCTCCGCATCCCTTGCAAAGTGCTTCGTTAATCTCTGCCACGCGTTTCTCTTCATTGAATGAGACCGCCCCATAGGAACAGACATTGATACACCCCTTGCACCCTGAGCAGAGTCGCTCGTCTATTGTCGGCACCATGCCGCCCACCTGTATCCTGTCGCGCGACAGGACACTCAAGGCCCGGGAAGCAGCGGCCTTGGCTTGGACGATGCTCTCGTCTATCGGTTTCGGATAGTGGGACATACCGCAGAGAAAAACACCCTCGGTCGCAAATTCCACGGGCCTGAGTTTCTGGTGGGCCTCGAGCAGCCAGCCGTCCTCATCACAGGGAACCTTGAACAGCCGGGTCAGCGTCTGGTTTTTTCTCGGCTCTATGGCTGTTGCCAGGCAGAGAATATCGGCTTCAACAATACACCGGCGACCGAGAATCGGATCGTTGAATTCCACCTGCACCTGTTCTTTTGCCGGCGACACAACCGGTTTGCTGTCCGGTGAGTAGCGGCTGAAAATAACACCTTTCTCGCGCGCCTCACGATAGAGCGCCTCCCGGGTTCCATAGGTCCTGATGTCCCGGTAGAGAACGACGATGACCATGTCCGGGTTCCTCTTTTTGAGTTCAAGAGCACTTACCATGGTATGGGTGCAGCAGACTTTTGAACAATAGGGGCGTGCTGCTTCTCTTGAGCCGACGCACTGTATAAAGACGGCCACCTGGGCCGACGCGAGTTTCTGGTCATTGCTTCTCAGCAGTTCATCCATTTCCAGGTGTGTGAGTACCGAAGCATGTGAACCGTAGAGATACTCAGTCGGTTTGTATTCCTCTGCTCCGGTTGCGATAACGGTGACCCCATGCTGTATCTTTGCTGTTGTGTTGTCGTGGCTGATCTCTGTTTCAAAATTGCCGATGAAGCCTGAGACACCTGAAACCGTGCTGCTGGTATATATGGTGATATGCGGATTGGTGCGCACCTGTTCGGCCAGATCTGCAACAAAGTGTCTGACATCGTTGTTTTTACTTGTCTTGTAGATGCTTCTGGCGTGGCCCCCCAGTATCTCCGATTTCTCAACCAGGGTGACCGGGTATCCCTGGTTAGCCAGAGCCAGGGCCGAAGTCATTCCGGCTATACCTCCGCCGATGACGAGTGCCGAGCGGGTGATCTGCAGGTCTTTCTGCTGCAGCGGTTCGAGCAGTGCCGATTTGGCTATCGCCATACGAACAAGGTCTTTGGCTTTTTCAGTTGCCGCTTCCGGGTGGTTTGCATGTATCCACGAGTCGTGGTTGCGAATATTGGCCATTTCGAGCAGGTACTTGTTCAGCCCGGCATTGATAAGGGTTTCCTGGAAGAGCGATTCATGGGTGATCGGCGTGCATGCAGCGACGACGACCCGGTTCAGATTCTGCTCCCTGATAACAGCTGCCAGTTTGTCCTGGGTATCCTGTGAACAGGTGAAAAGATTCTCCTCGACATAGACAACATGAGGAAGGGATCCGGCGAAAGCAGCAACTTCAGGAACGTTGACCACAGCGCCGATGTTCGTGCCGCAATTACAGACAAAGACGCCGATTCGCGGTTCCTGCCGGGCAAGGTCTCGTTGGGCCACCAGCTCGATTTTCCGGGTGCGGGTGTTCCGTGCCGCGGCAAGCTTTTCGGTGGCGGCACAGGCTGCGGCACTTGCCTCCATTACCGATTGGGGAATATCTTTTGGTCCGGTCAGGGCCCCGCACCCATATATCCCCTGAACTGAACTGGAAACCGGGTGAAATGAGTCTGTATCAAGAAAAGAGTGTTTGTCCGTTTTTACCCCGAGCTTTTCCGCAAGCCGTGCAGATTCTGGAGAAATTTCCAAACCGGTGGAGAGGATGACCAGGTCGAACAGTTCCGCTTTCGGTTTGCCGTCGTCCTCCACATAGCGCAGCTGCAATTCGTCTGAGTGGGCACTTTTTTCTATTGAGTGAACTTTGGAAGGTATGAAACGAATCCCTTGTTCACGCGCATTTTCCAGGTAAAGATCGAAGTTTTTCCCCTGGGTTCGCATATCCATGTAAAAAATTGTGCAATCCAGAGATCGGTCGTGGTCCTTGGCGATAATTGCCTGTTTGACGGCATACATACAGCAGACCGACGAGCAGTATTCGTTTTTGTTCCTGTTTAACTCACGGGATCCGACGCACTGCAGCCAGGCGATTTTTTTTGGATGTTTTTCCGGCAGATTTTTCTGTTGTTTGCAGGACGGGCACACCAGGTGTCCGCCAAACGGGCCGGTTGCCGACAGCATGCGTTCGAACTCCATCGATGTGAGCACATCGGGATAATCGTTGTAGCAATAATTATCAAGGGCTCCCGGATCATAAGACTTAAAGCCGGTAGCCATAATGACTGAGCCGACCCGGAGGGAACGTGTGCGTTCTGTGTCCTTGAAATTGATCGCGCCGGATGGACAGACTTTTTCGCAGGCACCGCATTTCCCTTTCTGCAGGTAAATACAGTTGTCCGGATCAATCGTGTATTTCAGCGGGACTGCCTGGGCGTAGGGCACATAAATAGCCTTGCGCTTCATCAGCCCTTCGTTGTAGGCGTCATCTACTTTCTTTGGACATTTTTCCGCGCAGATTCCGCAGGCGATGCACTTGTTGGAATCCACATAGCGGGGATGCTGCAGGACAGTGACGGTGAAATTCCCTTCTTTTCCGGAAACAGCCGTCACTTCAGACAGCGTCAGCAGTTCAATATTGATGTGCCGGCCGACCTCGACCAGTTTCGGCGAGATAATTCACATCGCACAATCATTGGTCGGAAAGGTCTTGTCGAGCTGTGCCATTGCCCCGCCGATGGCGGGTGATTTCTCGATGATGTAGACATAAAAGCCTGCATCGGCAATGTCAAGTGCGGCCTGCATTCCGGCAATACCGCCGCCGATAACGGCGACGGCACCTTCTGTTACTGTTACGGTATCACCATTTCTCATCGATGGACTCCGTTTACCAGGCCTCACGTTCGAGCCTTGAATAAATGAACATCAGTTGCTTTTGCGTCAGCTCCCCGACATTCTGGTTGATCCAGGCAAGGTCTCCCGATGAGACTGCCGCTTTTGCTGCTGCGGAAAGCTGATACTGTTTCAGTGCCTCAGCTCCGTTTTCCATGAGGTCCTGCCAGAAGGCATCATCATCGGCGGTCCGGTTCAGCAGGCTGATTACCTCCCGCTTCTGAATCAGTTTGTCCTGTTCAGCCGATACACGATCCTGGATTCTTGCAGAGCCCGCTTCTTTGAGCTTTTTCAGGGCACCGTCAACGGCGACTTTGATCTCACTTTCTGTAAAGGGTTTGGTCAAATAATCGAAAACACCGATTTTCATTGCATCAACTGCCGATGTTACTGAAGAATAGCCGGTAATAACGACTACCTCTGTTTCCGGCTTTTTGGCCTTTACCATTTTGATGATGTCCATGCCGTCGATATCCGGGAGACGGAGATCGGCAATCAGCAGATCAATGGCTTTTGAGGAAAACTGCTCCATGGCCTCTGCTCCGGTATAGGCAAGATCGACATCATACCCTTCCTCCTCGAGCACCATCTCAAGCCCTTTGGCGACGACTTTTTCATCTTCCATCACAAGAATGTTAGGCGGAATGGTGGCTGTGTCTGGAGCAACTGCCTGTAAGGTTGTCATTTGGGTGCCTCCATACAGTGTGTTTTGCGGTCTCCGTATTGGTAGTCAATACGGTTTTTATCTCTCTGCTTATGCTACCGCAAGTTTTGTGCCGGAAAAGAGGCTGGATGAATTTCTTCAGTATGGATTTTATATAACGTAAAAACGGGATGTTAGGTTGAGACTAGAGATTTTGCTCGTATCGTCTGATCAGGGAATTCGTATAAGGGAACATACGATTTTCTATGATTTATTACTATTTACTATGTTTTTAATAGCTTATAGTCGTATAAAATTATATACGCAGGCGTATGAGAAATGAAACAGGATGATTGGCTGATAGGCCCGGTGTTAACTACCCTGTTTGTGCCGATCCTGTGCGGCTATGCGGTGCTTTTTCATCAGGGTTGAAAAATTGGAGCGCTGCATGCCGACCTGTTCGGCTGCCTGTGCGATATTACCACCGGTTTTGCCCAGGGCCCTGATGAGAAAGGCTCTTTCAATGCCCGCAAAGCGCTTTTCCAGAAAATCTTTTTTAATCGATTTCAGATCTTCCAGCGTTTCCGGGATGTTGTTGGTCTCAGATGATCCTGTATCCTGGATATTGTCAAGGCTCTGCCTGCCGAGATAGTCCTGTTCTGCCAGTATTACCAGCCGCTCAATCGTGTTTTTCAACTGGCGTATATTTCCCGGCCAGGGATGGTCTGTCAATATGGCCAGTGCTTCATCACTGAACCCTTCGATTTTTTTCCCGGTTTTCCGGCAGAAAAAACGCAGGAAATGATAGGCAAGCCGTGGAATATCATCTTTACGCTGTCTGAGAGGAGGCAATTGCAGCGGAAAGACGTTCAGCCGGTAGAACAGATCTTCCCGAAACAGCCCGTCGGTAACCAGTGCCGATAAATCCCTGTTGGTTGCAGCGATGACCCGTACATCGCTTTTTTTATAACGGTTCGCACCAACGGGCTTATATTCACCTGATTCCATCACCCTGAGCAGTTTGCCCTGGATCTCCATGGTCAGGTTGGAAACTTCGTCAAGAAACAATGTCCCATGATCGGTGATTTCGAAAATCCCTTTCTTGTCTTGAACTGCACCGGTAAATGATCCTTTTAAGTGCCCGAACAGCTCGCTCTCCAGTAGATTGGGGGAAAGCGTAGAGCAGTCAAGTGTTATGAACTGTTTGGCGGCACGCGTGCTATGGGCATGGATTGCTCCGGCAAAGAGTTCCTTGCCCGTCCCGCTTTCGCCACTGATCAAAATAGTGGTATCTGTTGGAGCGGCTTTTTCAATATGATTGAAGATCTCGAGAACGGCACTGTTCTCACCAACGATATTACTGAAATCAAACCGCTCGAACAGCTGCTTTCGCAACAAGGTATTTTCTTCTTTCAGTTGTTTAGTCTCGATTGCTTTTCTTACGGCAAGGAGGAGTTCGTCATCAGAAAACGGTTTTGCCAGATAGTCGAAGGCTCCTGATTTCATTGCATGTACAGCGTTTTCAACCGTGGAGTAGCCAGTCATCACAATTACCGGAACATCGGGTCGGTCTACCCGGAAGCGTTTCAAAATGCTCATGCCGTCGAGGTCGGGGAGTTTCATGTCCAGAATCACCAGGTCAAAAGGTTCTTCCAGCCCGGTATTCATGCCGCTTTGCCCTGTTGACCTGGACACTGCCCGATAACCGTTTTCAACAAGAGACAGTTCGCACCCCTTGCGGATAGAGGGTTCGTCATCAATAATTAGAATACTGTAGTGATTGTCGGCCATTACCATGCGTCTTCTGCCTTCTTTACGACATCCAGGAGTTCATCGTCGGTGAACGGTTTCGGTAGATAGTCAATTGCACCGAGTTTCATGGAGTTGACTGCACTTTGCACGGTGGCGTAGCCGCTCATGACGATGATACGGTTTCCGTTGTTCCGGTGTGCTGCTTTCAGCAGTTCGCTGCCGTCCTGGTCAGGCAGCTTCAGGTCAAGCAGGACAAGATCGTAACGGGTTTTCTGTATTGCCGCGATGCCGTCACTGCAGGTCATGCATGTTTCGACCACATGCCCCCGTTCTTCGAGGATTATTCGGCATCCGTTGCAGATGACCAGCTCGTCGTCAACAACTAAGATTTTCATTGGTGTCATCGAAAGCCTCTTCACTTTGGCCATTGGTGACCTGGGGGATCTCTATCAGAAATTTTGTGCCGCTGCCCAATTCACTGTCAACATGAATATGGCCCTGGTGCTTGTGTATGATTCCGTAGCTTACGGAAAGACCTAATCCGGTTCCCTTGGCTTTGGTCGAGAAAAACGGCTCGAATATTTTGTCCAGGGCCTCTTTTTCAATGCCGTGACCGTTATCGGAAATTTCCACCTCTACCATGTGCTTGTCCAGATTGACTCGACTGGCAACCGTTACGACGCCAGACTCCGGCAGGGCCTGAATACTGTTAATGATCAGGTTGACAAAGACCTGCTCTATCTGGTTGCCGTCCAGCATGGTCTGCGGCATGTCTTCGGCCAGATCCTTGCAGAGCTTGACCCGGTTCAGCTTGAATTCATTCTCCAGGATTTTAAGTGTCTTTTCGATTATATTGTTAATATTGGTAGGGATTTTCCGGGGCTCGCGTTCCCTGGAAAAATCAAGCAGTTCGAGGATGATTTTCCGGCACCTGATGGTCTCCTCAATAATGATGTCCAGCCCTTCTCGAAGCGGTGTGTCTGCCGGTACCTTTTTGGAGAGGTTGGAGCTGTAGAGAAGGATTCCCGCCAGGGGATTATTAATTTCGTGGGCGATGCCGGCAGCCATTCGGCCGAGTGCGGAGAGTTTTTCGGTCTGCAGCGCGAGCTGGTGGTATTTCAGTTCGTGGGACTCGATTAAACGAGCCTTGCCGAGTGCACAGGAACACTGCTCGGCAATTGCGACAATAAAACTGAGTTCGTCTTCGGAGAATTGTCTGGTTTCGGTGAAATATATTCTCAGCAGGCCAAAAACGTTATTGGCAATACTGAGCGGGACATCGACGATAAAACGGATACCTTCCGCCTCAGCCTCTTTTGGGTACTGGACGCGAGGGTTTGTCAGGATATCATCGATCATGATCACCTTGTTTCGATGGCAGATATCCGTTATGACCTTCTTTGAGAACGTTGGACCTTTCTGCAGGTAATTTTTGCCGATGCCATAGGCGGCGCTTAGCTCAAGCTCGTCTGTTTCAATATTGAGGAGCCGGAGAATCGCACCTTTTGCATTGATTATTTCCGTCACTTTCCAGACGACCAGGTCCATCACTTCGTCGAGGCGTGTGGAGGAGTGGACAACGGAGATGATATCTCTGAAGCCGTTGTAGAACTTCTCAAATTTGGCTGAAGGTGTCATGGCGTCCTGTCATCAGTTTAACAATATCAGAAAACTTATTTTCAGAACAATAACGCTTTCATACCGTTGCGACAATCATACAGCGTGGTAATCTGTGGTTTCTTTTTACGCACCCCCTTTCATTTTCCTCATTTCTTCCCTGAGTTTTTCCTCTATGCCGTTATGCAGGTTCTGTCTTTTCTTTTTCAGATCCGCCTTGATAGCCTCGACCTCCTTGTCAAATGCCTGCTTCTTGTTCTTAAACTGTTCCAGCTCTTTCGCCAGGCTGTCCTGTGCTCCTGCTGTCTTCGGCAGCCCTTCTATTTTGAGATGATCGGTTATGGTGAGCCGTGTCGAGAACGGGTCCTGCGACATTTCAATAATATCTGACTTCTGAAGTGACCGACAGACTGATATGCCTGCCTCGACAGATGTGTTGAGCAAAGTGCAGACGTCATCGATAGTGGGCGGTGATTTTTTCTGATAGAGAAGAATTCTTATAGCAGCAACAAACAGATGGGCTTCATCGTATGGGCTCATGACCTGCCTCCTGATAATATTGTGACAGAATATCTGTTACCAGCGCTGATAAGATAATGCAAAGCTACTGGCTTGCAAATCGGAATTCAAGGTTACGCTGTTCTGCTGCTTTCTTCCATTTCAAACACAGCTGGTGCACAGCTGTGCCGACGGGTTCTGGTTGGTCCAGATCCTCAAATGATAGTGTTTGTTTAGATATACCAGGGATAAAAATATTTAACAGTTCAGGGTGTTGAAGAAGGAATTCACGCCTCACTATTACCAAACCGGAGTTTTCAAGGTAAAGACCGACCAGGCGGGGATTTCGAGAAAAGTCCCATGATAGGTCTATCAAGACTTCAGCTGTATTCTCATTCAATAGAGAGAGTGGCACGATAAGGCCGATTAAGTTCATGTTTGTACTTTGTGCTTGAGCCAGTATGAATTTGCCATCGAGTCCTTCTGCCAGACTTATATCGAGCAATGAAGGGAGGGAATCCCAATCTTCAGGAACGACGGGTGTGCGACTCTGAATACATGCACGCTTACTTTTTGGTAACGTGTTTAAAACGTGCAATTGTTGGTGAACTGCTTCTATCATATCCTTTTTCCGTGCCACGGGAATTGCATGTTCTGATGGATCAATTCCCACTTCCAATAGCGATGGGCAATGTCCATCATCATCAGAAATGAATATTGTCCTGCCCGCACGTTCAGGTGAAACCATAAGGAACGCCTCGTATCGAATGGGCCCTGTTCGATGGACAGTATCAATAACAAACAGTGGAGCAATATCTATCAGACGGTGCACCATGCTTTTCCATGTTTTGTCGTCTGATGTGCGCATGAGGTCTAATCGAAGCAATTGACCTAAAGGGCCCATTTGCCGGGGATCAAGTAGGGCCACAATTCGCAGAGGAGTGACCGCGAGATGAAGTTGGAAGAAGAGGGTATGTGCTCGATCACCTGATCCGGCAAGAAACAGGATAGTGGGTGGCAGACTGAGACGCAGTAAAGGAACCAGGGCAACAGAAATAAGCACTGCCATTACTCCTGACGGAATGTGGATTCCAATAATCGGCATACAGAGAAGATAACCCACCATGACAAGAACAATTACAAGAATATACCGGTTTCCCGTAAAACGGTTTAGATAGAGTGTTTGTCGAATAAGTGCGATATCTATGCCTCCCCACAACACATATGTCTTCCACCAACTCCGGGCATGGGGTGCAAGAAAAAGTAGTGCAATTAGCCAGCCGACCCAAGTTATTGCAGGATGGTCAATCAATGTAATTCTCCCATTTTACCATTCACCAACATTGTTAGTTTTTCCTCTTATCCTATTCCCAGTAGACGCCTCCACCATGATGTGCGCACATTTGCTGAAGAGGTTCCTTGAAATGTCGGTATACCGTTGGACCGATTATTTTTTCCTCCATATATGGATTCAATCTCAACGAGATCATGATTTTTGTCCACAGCGAGCTGATATCCGGCTTCCTGAAGCATTCTTGCGTTATCTCTGAGTTCAGGAGAAAATGTATTCCCCTTAGCCATTAATTCTCGCAATGCTGATGTCCTGTAAATGTAGCTATACGATGAGTCGCTATACAAGGCCAGCTTTGGATTCTCTTGAAAGCTACGAATAACTCTGGCTAGAGACATGATCGTTAATGGTCCAGACAATCGACTGCCACCTGGAAGAATCCAGAGATACTCACCATGTACATGATTCAAAAATGAACCGATGAGGTCGAACGGCCCAGGGTTCTCAGTATCGATAGTATGCACAGTAACTCCAAGTGATGTTGCAAACTTTTCAGCCCCCATATCACCGGAGGGGTTCTTCTGCCTGGGCCATAAGATCTCACCGAGTTGTAACTGCCATAATTGATTTGCCCCCCCAGGCTCCAGCAACTTGTCGCGAATCTCGGCAAGGCCCTGGAGTGTTCGCCCATGTGACGGCAAACGATAGTTCATAAACTTCTCAATTTGTTCGCGAATTGCCGGATCCATTTCAGTTATTGTTTCGCCCTTTTTAAGCCGAGAGCACAGGGCGTCTGACGCGTGGAATTTTGATTTGAGTCGTTCAAGGCAGTTGTTCCACTCTTGAGGATGATTGCGAATTACAAGTTGTTGTAAGTTTTCCCCAGGTAGCGGCTTCGGGGAACGAAGCCCTGGCGGGAACCCCGTTACAATTGCCGTCATTGTGATCTTATTCATTTTGGCCTCCTTCCTTGAGTCGTTTTTGAAGATATCTTTTTTATTTTGGTAAAATAATAAAGGTTAGATCTAGCGCATCTTTCCATTGCGTGTGAACTTTATTGTAAATACAATACCTTTCTGCTTGTATCAAGATAATACTAAGGGTAATTGTAGTTAGGAATGTCACAGCATCTCAGGTTCCTTAAGAGCTAGCAATAAAGGCTGATTCTATATCCAGAGAAGCGAGGCTTTTCCCCCAAGAGGCACACAGCCTCGAAGGATTGTGATTGACTTTGAAGGAGCACCTACGGTATATAAAGCCACATTGCCGGAGTGGTGAAACTGGTAGACGCACTGGACTCAAAATCCAGCGGGAGCAATCCCGTGTCGGTTCGATTCCGACCTCCGGCACCAGATATTAGTCCAATAAAGTCCGATAAGATACGCTGAACCCGCATACTGACAAGGTTTGCGGGTTTTTTCTTGTCTTTTTCGTCCATTGCTGTCCGAGGTAGTCCTGAAAAATCCGTTGTCAAAAGGGTGTATAAAAGGGTATATTTGAAAACAAGATCGAACTGAAATTAAAAATACACACCTGGTGGAGGGTGATATGCCTAAACTCACGGCTCTTGATGTTCGTAACGCCAAAGGCCCTTGTCGGTTGTCCGATGGAGGAGGGCTGTTCTATGAAATCACATCCACTGGTGTTAAACGATGGCTTTATCGTTTCAAGATCGCTGGCAGGAACGGTATGTTTATAATTGGCCGTTATCCTCAGCTATCTCTCAAGGAAGCCCGGGAAGATCACCAGGAGGCAAGGTCGTTTGTTCAGCAGGGAATTAAGCCAGCTCAGATAAGACGGAAAATCAAAAAAGAGAATATATCTGCAGAAACCAAAAAGAAGGATGTCAGAACGAGATCCTTTCAATATATCGCGTTAGAATGGATTGAACAGCAACGTGAGGCGTGGAGCCCTGCCCACACCCAAGCAGTTTTGGATACTTTGCAGAAAAATGTCTTTGGAAGCATTGGTACTCATGCTGTGGACACAATTGTCCCTCCAGATGTGCTAAAAATATTGCGCAAAATAGAACATCGAGGTTCATTAGAGATAGCTCGGAAGGTCCTGCAGCGTACGAATGCCGTTTTTCGCTATGCTATCCAGACAGGTCGGGCAACATACAATCCTGCGGCAGATATGCAGGGTGTATTGAAAAAAAAGAATGTTGAGCATATGCCAGCGGTCTTTGATAAAGACCTATCACAACTCCTTAAAGATATTACTTCAAATCCTAAAATTCATACAGTTACCAAATTGGCACTTCAATTCACTGCACTTACTGCTTGCCGTTCATGTGAGGTCCGTAATGCCAGGTGGTCTGAGATTTACTTGGATGTAAATGAGTGGCATATCCCTGCAGAACGCATGAAGATGCGACGCCCCCATATAGTGCCACTTTCGAAACAGGCTATCGCAATTTTGAAGAGAGCCGCTGTTCTTTTTGGTGGGGATGGGTTAATCTTCCCAAGTGTTCGAGATCAGGAAAAACCGATGTCTGATAACGCCATGAGCAAGGCTCTCCGAGATATGGGTTATCGTGGCAAAGCTACTCCCCACGGTTTTCGATCTTCTTTTTCTTCAATGGCACATGAAAGGTCTGGTTTTGCGAGTGAAGTAATTGAAAAATCCTTGGCTCATGAGGAGAAGAATAAGATCAAAGGGGCTTACAATCGGGCTGAGTATCTAGAGCAACGTCGTCAATTGATGCAGTGGTGGGGTAATATTTTGCAGACGCTGGAGTTTGGTGCGGAAGTAGTATCCATAGATAAAGCAGTTATCTAAAGCAGGTTAAATGCTGCACTTCGGCTAGTGGAATTTTTAAGGAAGAAATAACATTGTCAATACGAGCATCTTCAATTGCATCGGAGGTTTCCAGGTAACCTATCAGGAACATCTTCGCCCAATATAACAAACGCTTTTTTTAACTTGGCAGTATAAATCCCTTTTTAGCGCAGTGAAGGTTGTGACATAAAACAATTGTCTTGAGTTCCAGCCAACAGGCCTTCCCTATATTTCTCCCCTATCTCGGATAATCAGGCAAGAATTCAACAGGATCAATCTACCGGCTCCGGCTTCATCCGAATTATAGTCACAATATCAGAAGCTGGATTATCCCCCTTACATTCAAGGCGATCTTCTTCTTCACAAGAAACTGAAGTATTTCAAGTGCGAGTAAGCGGTATCTTTCTATTTGGAGGAATTGGAAAATGAAACTGAATGTTATTGGCGCAACATTAATGGCTGCAACAACGATTAATGCGGCAGGAGTGGTTGCTATGGCGGCGGACTATAAGCAGAATCCGTACACCTTGGCCTACGTGGGTGCGATCACCGAAAATGTGCGGGGCAAGGTGAATATTTATCCTGTCAGCTATAAACTCCATGGCCTGGATATTGCGGCAAACGTTTATACGCCTGCTGATTATGAGGCTGGGAAAAAATTTCCTGCTGTTGTTGTTGCCCACCCTAATGGCGGAGTTAAAGAGCAGGTCGCCGGATTATATGCCCAGAGACTGGCGGAAAAAGGCTACATCACCATCACGGCTGATGCCGCTTACCAGGGTGCCAGTGGCGGCACGCCCCGCAATATTGATAAACCTGCTAACAGGATTGAAGATATTCATGGAATGGCAGACTACATCACTCAGTATCCTGGAGTTGACGCTGACCGTTTAGGTTTGCTCGGTATCTGTGGCGGCGGCGGGTATTCATTGAAAGCAGCACAAAGCGATAAACGTTTCAAAGCACTTGCCACCTTGAGCATGTTTGACTCCGGATTAGTGAGACGAAATGGCTATATGGATTCTCAAATATCCACCATACAGGATCGTTTAAAGCAAGCCTCTGATGCCAGGGCGCAGGAAGCGGCTGGCGGAGAAATAATCTATGCTGCAGATGCAACACTGACCGACGAGCAAATAGCCAAGCTACCGTTCGATCTTTATCGTGAGGGTTTCATCTATTACGGCAAAACTCACGCTCATCCGAACTCGACCTTCAGATACACAATGAGCAGCTTGCTCGACTTGATGAGGTTTGATGCTGCCAGTAATATGGATCTGATCAACCAGCCGTTACTCATGATGGCAGGAAGTAAAGCTGACTCTTTGTATATGACTGATAAAGCATATAAATTGGCGACGAATGCCGCAGATAAAGAATTATTTTTAATTGATGGAGCAACCCATATCCAGACCTATTGGAAGCCGGTTTATGTAAATGAGGCAATGGGTAAGCTTGAAGAGTTTTTTGGAAATAATCTTGATTGATGATATCTGTAACCTAGCCGCAGTAAGTAAAGTCTGACAAAAAAGGCGCAACAGCCGTGAAATGTATAGCTGTTGCGCCTTTTTCTTTTTAGTGGACTTAATTAAAATCGCTCAGCTCTTCGGAGGCGCTTCTACATCCGAAAATACTTGTACGAAGTCCGGCAGGCGTGCCCCACGCACCTCGATCGCAGCGACGGCTCGGTTCAGTTCGGTGAGTTCGTCAGGGGTAAAATTCACTGCATCTGAACCTATATTTTCAAACATATGCGCCATCTGTGTAGTACCGGGAATTGGCACTATCCACGGTTTCTGTGCCATCAGCCAGGCCAGCGAGATCTGGGCAGGCGTAGCTTGTTTTCGCTCAGTCCAATGCTTCAGCAAGTCAACGAGCGCCAGGTTGTGGGACAAATTTTCCGGGGTAAAGCGGGTCTCGGTCCTGCGAAAGTCACTGTCAGCGAACCTCGTCTTGTCATCAATGGCACCGGTGAGGAACCCTACACCCAGCGGGATCCAGGGGACGAAACCAATGCCTAGTTCTTCGCAGAGTGTTCGGTCCCATCTCTGAAAGTCTCCAATGCAACACCTTACGTTGTGCCATAAGATCTTTGACCGCGCCGGCGACATCTTCAATCGGAACCTTCGGATCGACCCGATGCTGGTAGAGGAGGTCGATCCAGTCGGTGCGAAGGCGCATGAGCATGCCTTCGACGGCCAATTTGATACGATCTGGTTGACTAATAAGCCCCAGACGTCGTTCACCCGTTTTCAGATCGAGGTTCCAGCCGAATTTGGATGCAATAACAATCTTATCCCGAAATGGCTCAACACCTTCACCAAGGATACGTTCCACTTCGTGCGAACCGTAAGCCTCGGCCGCGTCGTAAAAGGTGACGCCATGGTCAAAGGCTGTCCGAATGATGTTAAGCATCTCATATCGGGTGGGAATTGTCGTTTGATAGGTTCGGCTCATATTCTGGACGCCGAGGCCGACGCTCGAGACTTCCAGTAGGCCGAGTTTTCGACGTCCATCAAGTGTGACAGCCGGGGAGCGTTGTACCTTGCGCTCTGCCTGAGCCTTCGCCTGACCAATGGTATGGGGCACCAATCAGGCTGCAGCCAGAGCAACTCCTGCCTTGAGTATTTGACGTCGACCGGGCAAAGTCGGGCAGTTCTGTTGAATCGGGTTTTTAGGTGTATCGTCCATTGTTATAACTCCTTATGCTATTGTTGTGTGTTTACGTAGGATAAGTTGTTTGACTTTTTCCTGAAGTTTCTCCAGGGTGAGGTGCGGTGGTCTAAGAAAAACTATGTTGCCGTTCAAGCAAGGCGATGATAAAGAAATTGTCACCGTCCATCTCGCCAGGACGGTTGCGTTACATCATTTATCTGTTCGTCAGATTGTCTTGCCAAAACCTGACTGCGTCATCGACCCAGCATTCTGCATCTGTACCAATCCCGGTGCCAAAGCCGTGACCGGCACGTTTAAATCTGCGATACTCGACCTTTACTCCAACGCGCCTCAGGTTTGTAACGCGCCGATCTACAATTGATGCATTAGCGATGGGATCATCGCCACTCACGGTAATGAACGTTGGTGGAAACATGGGAGAATAGGTTGCGTGACCGGTATAGGCAATAATCACGGTGTCCGGTTTGGGAACATCAAGTCCTCCATAATGGGCGATACCGTTGAGGGCGATGTCGCCGACCATCCGTGCGCCAGCTGAACTTCCCCACAGGGAATATCCTTTGGTTGAAACGCCCAGAGTGCTCGCATTATCGACAATGTAAGAAACTGCTGCCGCCAGATCTTCAGAAGCTTTCAGACCACTTCCAGCTCTGTATTTCAGGACAAATGCGTTCAGTCCTTTTTTGCTGATTTCAACTGCATGCGGAAACCCTTCGTGCAATGATCCGACATAGGAGAAACCACCTCCCGGACAAATCACCGCAAAAGGTGCCCCCGGCTTACCCCTGAAGAAAAAGAGACCGGCAGAATGTTTGGCAGGATCTTGCCTCTTTTGTCGCTCGTTGTAGAAGTCGTAAAAGATTTCACGACCAGAGGCTACTTCGTCGATCATGTGATTGAGTGCTCCGACGACAATATCGGGGTTCACATGGCTATGATACGGAAGAAGTGACCCGACATTACTCAAGATTGCATCGAGCTGCTGTGGCCTGTTATTCCAGGGGAGAAGGTATTCACCAAACCCTTTAAACGCAGGATGTTCCACAACAGATCGAACAAAGTCTCCGGTAGTGACATGCTGATAATTCGAATGTGTATTCACGCCCGTTGCTCCACCGTTATGGTGATCCGGCACATTTTGGTTTCCAATTGCATAACTGGAGAAAAAAACAACCGTAAATGCAACAATAAAGAGCAGTACTGTTGCGTGACATCCAGACATTCTTTCCTTTTTCATAGGTTGATTATTTGCCATATCTCTCTTTGGTGACATAGTCCATCAGGATACTGTTGAGCTACTATGCCGCTCGGAATTTGGGTGTGACCTTGGAGCTTTCACCCTTTCGTGGGCGCTTCTACACCAGAAAAGGCCAGCACCCTATCGGGCAGACGTTGTCCACGCACTTCGATGGTCTTCACCGCAGCAGTCAGTTCAGCGATCTCCCCCTGTGTGAATTGAACCTCAGCCGCGCCGATATTTTCGATCATGTGCGTCATCACCGTCGTTCCAGGGATAGGCACTATCCAGGGTTTCTGCGCGATCAGCCAGGCAAGGGAGATCTGAACAGGAGATGCCTGCTTGCGGATTGCCCAGGTCTTTATCAGATCAACCAATTGCATATTGTGAGCGAGATTTTCCGGCGAGAACCTCGGCGTGATGGCCCGAAAATCGCCGGTTGCGAAGCGTGTGTTCGCATCGATCCAGCCGGTGAGTAATTGGCAGTCCAGAGGCCACCAGGGCACAAAGCCGACTCCCAACTCTTCGCAGAGCGGTATCACCTCCTTTTCCGGGTCTCGGGTCGCCATCGAGTACTCGTTTTGAATCGCTGTCAGCGGCAATACTGCATGAGCGCGACGGATCGTCTGTATGCCTGGCTCGGAAAGACCCCAATGCAGAACCTTACCTTCAGTCATGAGCTCCTTGACTGCTCCGGCGACATCTTCAATCGGCACTTGTGGGTCAACACGGTGTTGATAGAGGAGGTCTATGCGGTCGGTCCGCAGTCGCTTGAGCGACCCTTCCACTGCACGCTTGATACTTTCGGGTCGGCTATTGAGTCCGGGGCCGCGTTCGCCGGTCTCTGGGTCTATGTTCCAGCCGAACTTGGTTGTGATCCTCACCTTATCGCGAAACGGTTCGATGGCCTCACCGAGGATACGCTCGTTTTCGAAAGGCCCGTATGCCTCTGCACAGTCGAAGAAGGTGACACCACGATTGTATGCTTCGCGGATGATGTTTATCATTTCCGGACGGTACGGTACTGTGGTTGTGTACTTGCGGTGCATGTTCTGGACGCCGAGGCCAATGCTTGACACCTCAAGTGAACCAAGCATACGTTTCCCCGGTTTTGCATAGCCCGTGGAGCTCTGTTCTTCACATTTGGCCGAAGCGGTAGCAAGACCGGGCAACATTGAGGCTGCTACCACACCTGCCACACTTGCCCCTGCTGCGATAAATGTGCGTCTATCCAGTGCTGTAATGCTGTTTTTTTTAACGGGGTATTTTTGTTTGTTATTCATATTATTATTCCTCTTTTTTTCAGCAAGTTATCATTTATTAGTATCCCTGAGACCAGGTTCTTGATCACGTCTTATTTGTTATATTGTTCATCACTAACATGCTCCATCCATTGAACCCCCACCCCATTCAAAGGTTCAGAAACAGCCACATGAGACATCGCACTATCAGGTGCGGCACCGTGCCAGTGACGTTCATTTGCAGGGATCCAGACGACATCGCCTGGCAGTATCTCCTGAACAGCTTCTCCTTCGGACTGGACCAGACCGCGTCCGGAAGTCACAATAAGAGTTTGTCCAGCAGGGTGTGTATGCCAGGCCGTCCGTGCACCAGCTTCAAAGTTGACAATACCGCCGCCATAACTGCCTGTTGCTTCTGAGATAAACCGAGATTCAACGGTAGCTTTGCCGGTGAAATAGTTGGATGAGGCAACTGTAGGAGATGTTTTTCTGGTAACTTTGAGCGCCTTTGAATTTGCTTTGGGATCTGTGGTTTCAAACGCTTCCGCGAGAACAAGGGCACTCCTGTCAGCTACGTGGCCACTGACTCTATCTCTTAGAACTTCAATAAAGTCGTAAAGCTGCGCTTCGCTGTAGCCCATTCGCTCAGCTATTCCAAGATGCCCTTTAAACATTGGTTCTGTTCCCGGGAGGGCAGCCAATGTGCTGATGGTCACAAGTTCTCGTTGCTTGTGGCTTAAGACATCTCGAACAAAGATGTCTGCAAAGAGATGCTCGACGAGAAACTTGTCGATAATCGGCGAGAAAACAGGATAACCACTGTTACGGCGTGATATATCCCTGCCGACAAGTGTATTCCTGACCTTATGTCCGTATGCGTTCCGGTCAAAATCAGCAGGCAGGGGTGATGCTTCTTTGCCAGCTTCATCGACCTTACCCTGTGCCTGGCGTTCATCCATAACGGCTATGAACGTATTGATTCCGATCAGAGCCCTGGGGAAACCTGCATAGGCATAGATATGGACAAAGGCTTCCTTGATCTCGTTTACGGTCAAGCCGTCATCAAGACCCTGATTCAGAGACTCTTTCAGTTTAGGGATAATGCCACTTGCAGTAAAAGAAGCAATGGGAACAAGAGCCTTTTCTTTCTTACTCAACTCCTTCGACGTGCCGTCTTCTGCGATAGCAATAGTACTCATGCCGAGAGAGGTTAAGAATATGGTCGCTAAGATTCGAAACAAATACTTTTTCATGATATCTCCGATAGTGATACTGTTTTGCAGCATCTCTTCGACATGAAATGCTGCAAAAATATCTCTTTTAATCCAATTCTTTTTCTTTCAGGAAATCGCTCATCAAATCAGCGATTTCAAGATTGTTCAGATCCGAAAACGGGAAGTGGGTATTACCGTGAATCCCGATTTCAGGCAGATGTACTACCGTAGCATCACCACCATGACGGTTGATTGCCTCAGCCCACAATTTCGCCATATCAAGACGGATTCTCCACTGATCCTGGCCTGGGTTATCCATAGGGGCAGAAGGTATATTGTCACCGTAATAAATGATGATGGGAATTTGAGTAAGCTTTAAGAAATCATCCAGCGGTACGCCTACGGCCTTAAGAATTCCACCGGAACTGGGCATCGGAGCAGGCATTTCACCTTCAGGAAAGATAAAACCCGAGCCCGGTTCATAAGACACAACCCCTTTGATATTATTGCTTTTCAATACTGCTGCCCAACCCATTCCACCGCTATGTGAATGCGTGACAAGAACACCAGGGCCAATCTTGTCAAATAGTGCAGCTACGGCTTCAGCATTAACATTGATATTGATTGGTGCGGTATCAGGTGTCATTTGTCGGAAGTATTGATTGAGACTCTCTGGTTCTTGAGAGAATTGAACCCCAGGAAAAAACTCAGGCCAAATACCGACACGGAAAATATTGAACCATTTCTGCTCGTCCGGGACCGCATTTATGGTGCCTGATTGAATGCTACGCCCGGCATTGCCACGGCGGGGCTGGTCAATTAAATAAACCCCAAAACCGCGACGAAGAAAAATGTTCTGAAATCCCTCACGTCCATCCGGTGTTGATTCCCAGGTCTTGGAAAACTGCCCATAACCATGCCAGAACACAAGCGGCAGTTTTCGAGCATTTTCAGGGATCTGGTAAAAGGTGTAAAGGTGATCTCCATGGAGGGTCTGGCCCCCGGTTGCAGAAAGGTTTTTAGGGTCAAAAACACCTTCACTGGTAATGACCGTTCCACCGGCTGTAAAACTTCCCTGCTTCTGGATAACCAGTGGCGCGTTTTTTGTCCCTTCGCCGGTTATAGCGCACGATGACACGAGCAGACTAACGAGAATCAATATATGTGCAGAAAATATTTTTCCTTTGGTCAATTTCATAGCAGTACTCCTGTTAATTCAATGTCTATGTTTTATTCTAGAAGTTGGCTCGACAGATATCCCCGGCCAACTGAAAGGAGTTGTAAAGCTAACTCCATGAGTACCTACTCTAGTACCTTTGGATCGGAGAGTGATAGATCAATACTCTTGAATAATTGCCTAATAATCCGGCATAGGCGATTTTTTTATTTCCAAAAAAAATGAAAGGTATGTGGGGCTACAGGTCAAGCTTCCTTTCCCCCAGCCATTTGACCATTGCCGGATCGCGATGATCGAAAAAACAACTCTTTGCCTGATCCAGGGTTGCAAAAGCCTCCATATCTTCTGTGCTCAACTTGAAATCAAATACATTGAGATTTTCGACCATTCTCTCCTTGCGTACCGACTTGGGAATAGCGACGACCCCTCTCTGGGTAAGCCAGCGAAGGACGACCTGAGCGATGGACTTCCCATATTTATCACCGATGGATTGTAGTAATTCATTGGCGAAAAGATTGTTCTTTCCCTCGGCAAAAGGTCCCCAGGATTCAATCTGGATGTTGTTCTCGGCCAGGAATCTCTGTGCTTCAATCTGCTGACAGAACGGGTGAGTCTCGATCTGGTTGACAGCCGGGACAACCTCATGATGAACCATAAGATCCATGACCCTGTCCGGATGGAAATTACTTACGCCAATGGCTTTGGCTTTGCCCTGGCTATAGATCTCTTCCATGGCCCGCCAGGCACCATGCACATCTCCATAGGGTTGATGGATGAGATAGAGATCAAGGTAATCCAGCTGTAGTTTGTTAAGCGAGTTCTCAAACGCCTTTTGGGTATTTTCGTAACCTGCATCATGAATCCATAATTTGGTTGTCACAAAGATATCTTCCCGGTTGATTCCGCTCTTTTTTATAGCACTGCCGACGGCTTCTTCATTGAAGTAAGAGGCCGCCGTATCGAGCATACGGTATCCTGTTTCCAGGGCATCGATAACAGTTCTTTCACACTCTTTGTGTTCGGGAATCTGAAAGACTCCAAAACCTATAAGAGGTATTTTTATACCGTTATTCAAAACAACATTTTCCATACTATTTGTTCCTTTAATGAACTCTCTGTAGGGTGATTCACTTCCAGGTTTATGGCCTGAAATGTGCTCTGCGTTATTTTCCAACTCGTTTTGCATACTCCGCTGGATAAAGGTCCCGGATATCTCTATCTTTGCAAGCGCAGTATTGAGATCACTCAACTCATCATCTGTCAGCTCAACATCTGCTACGCCAAGATTTTCTCTGAAACGATCAAGTTTGCGGGTTTCTGGTATGGGAACAATCCATGGTTTTTGAGTCAGTACCAAGGCTAGGGCGATTTGCGCAGGTGTTGCGCCTTTCGTGTTTGCTATCTGTTTTACCAGGTCGATCACCACCTGATTTGCATTAAGGTTTTCTGCTGAAAAACGGGAGGCGATGCTGCGGAAGTCAGAGCTGTCAAAGGTCGAATTCTTGTCGAACCTCCCGGTCAGAAATCCTTTACCAAGAGGGCTGAATGGAACGAACCCGATACCAAGTTCCTCAAGCGTCGGCAGCAGTTCTTTTTCGGGTTGACACCACATCATTGAGTATTCACTTTGAATTGCGGCAACCGGCAGAGCTGTGTGGGCTCTCCTGATGGTCTTTACACCAGCCTCGCACAGGCCCCAACACCTGACCTTGCCTTCCTGTATCAGGTCCTGCACAACACCTGCCACCACCTCGATCTCCACATTCGGATCGACGCGATGCTGGTGTAAAGATCAATCACATCCGCCCGCAACCGCTTGAGCGATCCTTCCACCGATTGCCTGATGCTCGCTGGCTTGCTATCCAACACCTGCTTGTCTTTATCAATTTGTATCCCAAATTGGGTGGCGATGATCACTTTTCCCTTGAATTGGGCAAGGGCAACACCGACAAGTTCTTCATTGGTGTATGGGCCGTATACCTCGGCGGTATCGAAAAACGTGATTCCGCGGTCTACTGCTTTGGCAATAAGTTGAATCATCTCCACTTTGTCTGCCGGGGGACCATATCCAAGGCTCATGCCCATACAACCCAGTCCGATAGCTGAAACTTTCAGATCGCTGTTCCCAATTTTATGTTGCTGCATTCTGTTCTCCTTCGATTGTCTTGTGTCGTTCTTTTGGGGATGTCTCAGGCATTCTTCCATTCAACCGCCTGCTTTCACACTTCAGCGCAGGCGGTTTGATGCCAGGAACACTAATGCAACACAAGAGGATACCGGTAGATCAATCCTGTTCGATTATTGCCTGATCACGCGAAGAGCATTAGATTTTTAAGCAGACGTGAGAAAAACGTGGATAAGTGATTAAGGAATACGTCGCCAGAATCGTCACTAAACAGAAACGAGGATAGTAAGGGACACCAGTAACTAGCAGATGTCGGAGAATTGGGCAATAATGCAGGAGTATTGGTCTACCTCCTTTTTCAGGCATTCGATATAATGGACATAATGAGAAAGCTCGACAACAATGCTTGTCTGACAGCTGTCAAACAGGGATACTTTCTCGATATGTTGGGATAACTTGATGGAGGCGTTCATGGCATCCCCTTTGGAATACAGGTGAGAAAAATGAAAAAGAGACTTGATGATGATAGTTTTGAAAATGTTCTGACATCACTGGGAGAAAGCATTTACAGATGGACCGGCGACACGGAACGGATTGATACGCAGGTTCCCGGCCTGTCTCTCTTTAAAAAACATGAACCGACCGAGCCCATGGGTGGCATGTATGAGCCGGGCATCTGTATAATAGCCCAGGGGGAAAAGCGTGTATTGCTGGGAAACGAAACCTATGTGTATGACGCCAATCATTATTTGATTACGGCTGTACATCTCCCAACGCTTGCGGAAGTTACATCAGCCAGTAAGGATAAACCATACCTCGGGCTTCGGTTGAAATTCAATCTCAATGAGCTTTCACAATTGATGGCAGATAGCAGACTCCCTCCTCCGCGGGTTCAGCAATCACCACGTGGAATAGCAACCGGAGAAGTTACCTTACCACTGCTTTCATGCTTTCAACGGTTACTTGATCTCCTCGAAGAAGAGGAGGGTATTCCGATTCTTGCACCAGTTATTGTCCGGGAAATTACGTATCGCCTTCTTACGGGGGATCAAGGCAAACGCTTGCGCCAGATATCTGCTGTATTTAGCCAGGGGCGGAAGATTGCACAGATAACCGACTGGCTGAGAGATAACTATACCGAACCGATCCGCATCGAAGATCTTGCAAAACAGGTCAATATGAGCATTTCAACCTTCCACCATCATTTTAAAGCACTCACCGCAATGACCCCTCTACAATTTCAGAAGAATCTGAGATTAAATGAAGCACGAAGGTTAATGTTAGCCGAACCGACAGATGCAGCTACCGCT
The DNA here is from genome assembly GCA_963675545.2 of Desulfocapsaceae bacterium. Lineage (GTDB taxonomy): Bacteria > Desulfobacterota > Desulfobulbia > Desulfobulbales > Desulfocapsaceae > MADRE3. The sequence goes on along the minus strand of CAXXRX010000002.1, from coordinate 1,497,159 downwards.
GCCTTCCAGGTCGGTTATGAAAGCCCATCACAATTTAACCGTGAATATAGTCGTCTGTTCGGTACACCACCATTACGTGACATCAAAAAACTGCGAGAGATGCCTTTTGAAGGAAGAGCATAATCATTTCTCATTATTCCAGTCTGAGGTCTGATAAATAGGCAGCATGAATCCATATGCTCTTCCCTCGATTATTGCTTTTGCTCTCCTGTTAGTTTTAAGTTTGGCCGTGGTTCTTCAGAACCCAAGGGATAAAAGCAATAGACTATTGTTCGCATTTTGTTTGAGTCTCGCATTATCAGTCGGAGCAGGCGGCCTGCTGCACTTGTCGACTAGCGAAGCGCAAGCCAATCTCTGGAATAAGTGGCCCTATATCTTTGGTCTCCCAGCCTATATTTTGGCCATCGAATATGCGCTTCAAATTTCCGGGCGCAACCATAGATTAAAAGAAACCTTGGTTGGCGTGCCAATTGCAGTTCACAGGCGTATTGTCTATGCCTCTTTGCCTTTCTGGTTGCTCATTATAATATTCACCGACCTGATCATCTCCCCGGCAAAGTTCTACTCCCCTACAGGTTGGGAGCACGGCTATGGGCCTCTTTTCCTGACGGTGACGGTTTACCGGTTTTATCTATTATCTTGCCAGGTCTTCATTCTCTTTCGTGGAATAAAAAATGCCTTAAATTCGATTGAAAAAAAGGCAAGAGTCATAACCTTTTTAGCTTTGATCGGCCGCGATTTATTTGGGTTTCTTCTCGGTATTTTCTTTCCCATACTTGGTTTGCAGTCGCATGCTTTTTATGGTTTGATTCCGATTCTCATGTGCCTTTTATTGACCTATGGGCTATTGAGAATGCAGTGGGAAACCATACAGGATCTAAAAAATGGACTGGAAAAAAAGGTTGCATTGCGGACGAGAGAATTACAAGAAGCGCTGACAGAGCGAAATCAGGCATTTACCCACCTCAATCAAGAACTGGCGGAGGCGGCGCAATATGTGAGAAGTCTACTTCCTCACCCCATATCTCAAGGAGAGATCCGTGTTGATTGGAAATTTGTTCCTTCAACCTCATTAGGCGGCGACGCTTTTGGTTACTATTGGCTGGATGATGACCACTTTGTCCTATACTTGCTTGATGTCAGCGGACACGGGGTGGGGGCAGCTCTACTTTCGGTTTCCGTCATGAATGCGTTACGTTCCCAGTCATTACCGAATACTGATTTCAAAGATCCCGCACAAGTGCTGGCATCGCTTAACGATGCTTTTCCTGGCGAGACAAATGATTGCATGTTTTTCACGATATGGTATGGCGTTTTCGATAAAAGCACTCGAGAGTTAATATACGCAAGTGGCGGCCATCCGCCTGCACTCCTCATCCATGATACCCAGGAGGGTGGTTCCAGAAATATCGCGTTGAGAACAGCCAATGTTGCGATTGGAGCAGTTCCGGATACACATTATAATAAAGACAAACAACTGGTTAGTGAAAACGCCACCTTATACATTTATTCGGATGGCGTTTATGAGGTAGAAAAATCAGATGGTATGATGTGGCAATTACATGAATTTGTAGATTTTATTGGACGAGCAAAAACAACCGACCGATCACAGCTGGAGAACTTATACCAATCTATTCAAAGCATGAACGTACAGGATAATTTCGAAGACGATTTCACAATTTTAGAAGCAACTTTCAAATAAGCTATCCCGCGAGCTAGTCCCCGATCCATATTTTAGATATTTTCTGAGAAGACTTATTTTCAGCGATTTAGCATTGAATTTAACATTATCACAACGACGCTAATCAATGATGGAGTATACTCCAACGAAAGCTGTTTCCACTGTATATACAGATCGCCATGCAAGTATGAGCGAGCATCCTATCTTTTCAGTGAATCCGGGCTTTCACGGATAAAGGTTGCTCGAAAGCCCTAGAAGGGTAGACGAGAGTGTCCAAAGCGGTATACTTGACGCACTTCTTAAGGCTCAGAAAAAAGGCGAGATCAGGCATATCGGTTTCACCGGTCATCATGACTACAATGCCCACCTCATAATGCTGGAGGAAGTCAAAAAGAGGGGAGTGAAGATAGCCGCCGCACAAATGCCGGTCAACCCAGCAAATTCCCACTACAAGAGCTTCATCACTCATGTGGTGCCTAGATGCGTGGAGGATGGTATTTGGTGTGCTGGCCATGGAAACGCTGACCTAAAACCGTTTATTTGCAGGAAACAAGGGCTGGCAACGTACGGAAGTCTCAATCAAATCGGCGATACTGACGGTTCTTTCGATTGTGGATGTTTTCGGATTTGTGTGGTCTCTACCTGTAACTAGCCTTGTCAGCGGGAGGGAAAATCTCCAACATGTTTCCTAAAATGCAGCCTTAGCGAGGAAAACATTGAACTGGAACCAAGCTGAACGACAAAAACACATCGATGCGATGGCACCCTTCGCCGTTACAAATCTCGAGTTTTATAAGAGCTGAATCTCACCTGGGCGTTAATGAACACCAGCCTAACCAGATTAGCCTTGATCTGATAAGGTCAGCATGCATGGTCTGGGGTTGCGGCGTATATAATGGCTAGGCGTTTTTCAGGGGAACTGTCAGATTAATAGACTCTCACTGTAAATGGGAGTCAGCTCGAATCTGGATTTCTGCACCTTATTTAACCTCATGGCTAACCCAGATAACCCGGCCAATTATCGAAAAATTTTCTCCGACCTCGTAATCAGGAAAATTACCCCTATCCAGAGAACTAATTATTAATGTACCGCCTTGCCTGGCAAGCCTTTTTACTTTAACAATTCCTTCTTCACATATCGCATAGGCTTTTCCGTCAATCATGTTTCCCTAGTCATTATCTGACAAATCAACCAGTAAGATATCTCCGCCGCTGATGAATGGAGCCATAGAATAATCATAAACTTCGAACAGGACGAGGCTGTCTGAGCCCTTGCGCATGATCCAGTCTTAGCGAAAAGCAGAGTTTGCCTCTGTTGAACAACGCACCTAAATCACCCAAATCGGATTAGGGGCTTTCAGTGCGTCTGACTTTACGCAATTGAGAACTTTTTATGGACTGGATAACAATACTGGATTCTGAATTTGAGGCGAAAGGACAGGCTAAAAATATTTCCAGACGCACAGAGTGTAACGCACCTAAACCACTTAAACCTGTTTAGGGGGTTTAAGTGCGTCTGACTTTACCCGTTTGAGAACTTTTTATGGACTGGATGACGAGACTGGATTCTGAATTTGAAGTGAAAAGGCAGAGGAAAAATATTTCCAGACGCACAGAGTGTAACGCATCTAAACCACTTAAACCAGTTTAGGGGGTTTAAGTGCGTCTGACTTTACCCATTTGGGAACTTTTTATGGACTGGATGACGAGACTGGATTCTGAATTTGAAGTGAAAAGGCAGAGGAAAAATATTTCCAGACGCACAGAGTGTAACGCACCTAAACCACTTAAACCAGTTTAGGGGGTTTAAGTGCGTTTGACTTTACCCGTTTGAGAACTTTTTATGGACTGGATGACGAGACTGGATTCTGAATTTGAAGTGAAAAGGCAGAGGAAAAATATTTCCACATTCACAGAGTGTAACGCACCTAAACCACCCAAACCTGTTTAGGAGGTTTCAGTGCGTCTGACTTTACGCAATTGAGAACTTTTTATGAATTGGATAGCAAGACTGGATTCTGAGTATGAGACGAATGTGCAGAGGGAAAATATTCTCAAACGCACAACAACCAACGCACTTAAACCACTTAAATTATCCAACTCAGAAAACGCTGTTCCGGAGGAAACGGGCACCTTTTCCGCCGAGCAGCAGGATAATGCTGCAACCACTCAGTACATAAAGCCATTCATCACCAATGGCGAGTTGCGGATACCCCTGGACTGCCATCCCACATATAAATGGTGGAATGGCGGCCAGACGATTTATGAGACCCTGGCGGAATTGGAAGCACCATGGAGGGTATGGCTGAGTCATCTTGACCATACTCTGAAATTAGTACGCGGCGAATCTTACAAGGCCACATTCATGGCCAAAGGAGAAGACAAATGAGCAACACGAAACGGCGTTTTGAAAGGGCACGGAAAAAGCAGTCTCGAGCAGCCAGGAAGACCATCGAGCAGATGATAGAGGCGGGCTATTTCGTTCTTCCGCCAAAGGGAGACCTGGAGCAGGGGAAAACGTATGTTGCTCAAGTCACCCATGACCATGGCTGCCCTTTTCCTGATGGTGGCGGCACATGCACCTGCCCGGAGATTCAGGTTGAATGTTTGAAGTACCTTGCTGAGGGGAAGGTTGACGCCTGAGCATTATCTGCTGGTCATACGCACTGTTATCTGTGGAAGATCAGACAGCTTTAATAATTCTCAACCCGGACGGCATAAAATATGAGATGTCTGGCACGAACAGCGAAAGATGAGCAATGCAGGAATGCAGCAGAAATCGGCAGCGCTTTGTGCCGGACACATAGCAGGCAGAAATCATTTGTCTTTGACCAGGAGCGCAATGACGAGGCGCGAAGACGCTGGAAGGAGTGGCTCCGATGTGGTGCGGATGAGCCGATGCCCGACATCTGTCAGGAGCTGGTTTGTGGAGCAAGAACCAGGGCAGGGCGCCCATGTCGAAGAACTGATATATACGCCAATGGCAGGTGTAAATTTCATGGCGGGTTGTCAACAGGGCCGAAGACCGACCACGGCAAAAAACGCAGCAGTATGAATTTGCCGTGGAGGAGGAAGCCGATCTCATGGGAAGGTTAGGTAGAAGAGATTGGCAGGCAGTTGTTGGCAAACCCCGTGCGTGTATGGTTCTTGTCTGATGATTTCGAAAAAAAAAGGGTGATATGGGTGGATATGGTTCCGGGCGAAGTCCTGACTCAAAGAAAACTACGGGGCGTCAGTTAATGATTGATATTCGATGGATGAAAAAACAGAGATTACTCGTGGCAGGCAAAGCAGGAGTCATGGCATGGGAATGTCGTGAAAAAGAAACTGGCTGTGTTGGATATCATGTCGAGAAGGATCGACTTATCCTAAAATATCAGAACAAAACCAAGGTTGGTGAATGGGAGAGTATTGAAGATGAAGTATTCTTTACGTCGACACCTTGTTATTATGGGGGCCGAAGGCAATGGTTGCTCTGTCCCGGATGTAACAGACGTGTAGCTCTCTTATATGGTGGTAAATATTTCCGCTGCCGTTTTTGCCACAATCTCACCTACTCAAGCCAGCAGGAAGGTCGTGCTGATAGGCTCCTGAGGAGAGCACGAAAAATCAGAAGAAGAATGGGGGGGAAGAATAACCTGATGGAACCCTTTCCGCGGAAGCCCAAAAATATGCATTGGAAAACGTACTCTCGCTTGCGAAAAGAAGCTGAAGAAGCAGTGGCTCTTTCTTGGTGGATCATGGGCAGCAGTTTTAGATAAAATTGAAGAAACGAGCACCAAAGTAACTATCATATCATAACAAAAGAATCCCTTCTCCTTTTCCGTTCAACCCACAACCACCTCCTCCTTGGCTTTCTCCAAAAACTCTCAGTTATGTGATCAACGAAAGTACATAGAATAGGTAAACTGTCGGTAAAATTATGGCTGTATCTACTCGCCCTGTTGATAGTCACATACTGTAAAATCAAGTTAATATCGGTAAAGGGTGCTGGCTGCCCTCTCTACCGCACGCATGAGGTGATCAAACACTTATCCAGAATTACCGGCACTGTCTTCAAGAACTTTGGGCTCCTCTGAACCTTATTAATGGAAGCAGTGGGAAAAATTTGACAAAACACCGCAAAGGTGCAAATATAAGAACGAAAGTTCATATATGGGATCTTGGGGAGATCGTAATGGTTTGATTTTAAGAACAGCAGGCTAGGCTGGAACGAGCAAAACTTACAACCTGTATTTGAGCGAAAGAGGTGGCTAAGATCATATTTAGTGGGTCAGAGGGGGATGGGCAGGAGGACGGCAATGCGTCTTATCGATGTTTGTCCGTTTCATGCTACATGATGGAAAAATGAACTCCCAGATGATGATCAGGTTCGTGAATCTTTCGGCGAAAGGCGTCGATCGGTAGTACAGCAGCATCAGTGATTGCCATGATCTTGCCGCACTTGGTTTTTGCCGGAAGCAAGGCTTTTTTTATGGAGCAAAGCTCTCGTCGATATCTGTTTGCCGGATTTTATTTCAGCCATGTTTGTGCAGATGTTCAACCAGACTCAAACCAATTCGCTTGAAAAAGCCCTATTTGATCAATTGTCGAAAGTGTCAAAGGCACGTCTGATAGGGAAGGGATGATTGCCGTACTGATTTTATGGAATAATTAGATAACTAAGCCTTGATATTGTAAAGATGGGTTGAAACGGGAGGCAATGACTAATGGAAAGCCAAATACCAGGTGGATATAATGGTAAGGTTCTACGAGTGGACCTCACTTCTGGTCGGGTAACGAACGAATTAATTGATGATTCTTTTTGTAGAAAATATTTGGGAGGCGCTGGCTTTATTGCTTATTATCTATTGACGGAATTTAAGCCAGGCATTGACCCTCTGGGGGTTGAAAATAAACTTATCTTTGCGCTTGGACCACTCACAGGTATTACTCTGGGGGGGTGTGCCCGTCACACAGTGGGTGGAAAATCACCTTTGACTGGCGGCGTTGCCAAATCAGAAGTCGGTGAATACTGGGGCGCGCAATTGAAGCGTGCTGGATATGATGCTCTTATCATCGAGGGGAAGGCAAACAAACCTGTATATCTAAGCATTAACGAAACAGAAGTTACTATAAAAGATGCTCGCAAACTCTGGGGAAAAAATACTAAGCAGACTGAAGAAGCAATCCGGGCTGAACTCGGAGATGAGAAAGTGAGAGTAGCCATGATTGGCCCGGGCGGTGAAAACATGGTGAAATATGCCTGCATAATGCATGGGACTCACGATGCAGCTGGGCGTGGTGGGCTGGGAGCCGTGATGGGTTCCAAAAACCTAAAGGCAGTGGCGGTAAGGGGCCGGACCATGCCCCCTGTAGCCAATCGCGAGGGTATAACGAAGATGGCCAAATGGCTTAAAGATAATATGGCGCTCATGAAGGTGCCCTCGGAATTGGGTACTGGTGCATCGGTTTCACGTTATGAACAAATCGGACATCTTCCCGTGAGGAACTATAGCGGTGGCAGTTTCCCGAACGCAGCCAAAATTTCGGCTCAGGGGATAAAAGAGACGATTCGAATTGGCATGAAAGGTTGCTTTGCCTGTCCGGTCAGGTGCAAAAAGGTGGTGGAGTTAAAGGAGCCCTATGAAGTAGATCAAGTCTATGGGGGACCCGAGTATGAGACCCTTGGAGCTTTCGGTTCCGCATGCGGGATTGACGATTTGAATGCGGTTGCAAAAGCAAACGAACTCTGCAACGCTTATTCTATAGATACGATTTCTGCCGGCCTCAGCATTGCTTTTGCAATGGAGTGCTATGAAAAGGGATTTTTGACCTCAGACGATACCCAGGGAATTGAATTGACTTTTGGTAACGCCGAGGCCATGCTCAAAGTTATTCACCTCATTGCTCAACGGGAAGGCATAGGAGATCTGCTGGCCGATGGCACGGCCGTGGCTGCCAAAAAAATAGGACATGGGTCAGAAGCGTTTGCAATTAATGTGAAGGGCCTGGAGTTGCCGATGCATGAACCGCGCCTCAGCAAGGGTCTCGGGCTGGGCTACATGGTGAACCCTCATGGTGCGGACCACGTGGACAGCATGATAGACATTCTTATGAGCTCTCAAGGTGAACAACCTCAAGTGACGATCCCCGATACAATTCCCCTCGGGTTTGGACCTGTGCCGCTTCGTGATATTGGACCGCGAAAGATCGCTCTCTCCAAAGTATATCAGTGTAAAAGGATTCTTTATGATTCTCTGGTCCTTTGCTTCATTCTTCCATACTCCTTTGCTCAGTTGGCAGAATTGACCTCAAGCGTTACAGGATATAATACCAGCGAAACCGAACAAATCAGGGTTGCAGAAAGGATCTTGACAATGTTCCGTATCTTCAATGTCAGAGAAGGTTTCACGGCAGCCGATGATAAGCTCCCAGCACGCTTCTTTGAATCTGCTGATAGCGGCCCCCTCTCAAATGTTTCTTTGAACTATGAAGAAATGGAAAAAGCAAAACGATACTATTACCTTATGATGGGATGGGATGAAAATGGTACCCCGATGCCAGAGAAGTTAGAGGAGCTTGAAATTGATCATTTGGTGTAAAGAATTACCTGATGAGCATAACTGTTAAGATACCTGGAACCTTACGTAACAAGACAGGAGGCGAATCTAGCATTGATGTCATGGGCAATACCGTTGGTGCCTGCCTGGAAACACTAATTCAACGGTATCCGAACCTTAGAGGTGAAATCCTTGATGCACAGGGAAGGCTTTTAATGAAGTGGGACGTTCTGGTGAATGGAAGGCTTTTTATTAATCCTGATGCGTTGTTATATCCAGTCAAATGTGGAGATGTCATTGTATTTATACCTATGATAGCAGGCGGATAGTTCGTCGCCAAAGGTAAATCAGAAGGATGAAATTCATCCAACGTAGATTTTCACATTTTCCACATTAGAAAATCAAAATGATAGATCGCGTTTTATTTATTAGCGCTACAACTTTAAACTTCCCCAATGAGCAGGACGCATTTGGATTGTTCGGTTATACCATCACTGAGGATGGCGACATCAGCGTGCGGTTCGGACCATTATATCTGTAAGCAGCATTCAAAACCGGTTGCAGGAAGGTCCCCTCTTGGGCTTCTTGAGTGGCTAGATGTGTGACACCCTGTGTACTTATTTGATCAAAGGCTAAGGCCTGAGAAGTTGAGAACAAAGACATAGTCGCCTGCCTTACCTGTCTTCTTGTGTATTTCACCATCACAAATTCCAACTTGGTTGGTAAAGTTTTGTTCCTCAAAAGGCAGAATCTTCTCTCTTTATCAAGAGGCAACCCAGTTAGGCACATAGAAGTTCTTTGTTACCTCAGTTCTTTGGATATTATTCAAATCTTACTGTGTTGCGGACTCGGAGGACCAATGGTGAGATCCATTTACGATGCAGGTAGCTGAGTGTGCTAAGCACCCATTGGAGATGCTTGATAAGTGTCTTCACTCTCTCCAGCCACAGCCTTGTCATAGGCCGAGGTGACCAGACCAACGAGTTTTCCAGGGGTAGGATCCTTTCCAGGGATGGTTATTTAAGAGAGCAAAAAAAAGAGTTTGACACAGCATTATGAATGAGTTAAAAAACTTATATGCGCACAGCAGTTTACAATAATGAACAAAATAGAGAGGTAGCACATGACAGAATCCGCAGCTATTACAAAAGAACTCGCTCGCGGTAAATTCACCGATCAAATGCTTGAGGATATGCGAGCGCTGATCGGCACTGAATTGCGCACCGAATCCTGTGTCAATAACGAAATAGCTACCCGTCTTGCCATCCTTCGTTTCGCCGAGGGTATTGGCGATGACAACCCTCTCTGGACAGACGAGACATATGCTGCAAAGTCTTCTCACGGAACACTTATCGCTCCGCCGAGCTTCATTTTCTGTTGCTTAGGTTCTATCCAGGTGGGGTGGCCGGGGCTTGGTGGTTTCCACGCCGAGACGAAGATCGACTTTCGTCGAGACATCCGCGTCAATGACAGGATTACCGCCCGGGTTGTCTTCGACGGTTTCGATGGTCCGATGGAGAGCAATTTTGGCGGGCGGCGCATCAAGGACTACCTGCGGCAGGAGTACCGCAATCAGGACGACGAACTGGCAGCCACGTTTATCTGTTCCCGAATGCGCTTCGAGCGTTCGGAGATGCAAAAGCGCGCGCCGTCTCGAGCGATAGAGTTACCCCACCCCTGGACCGAAGAAGAGATCGCTGCTATCGAGGAAGATGTGCTGAGCGAGGCTCCGCGAGGTGCGGTCCCCCGTTACTGGGGTGACGTTCAGGTGGGTGACGAGATCGATACCATAACCAAGGGACCGATTGGACTCACCGACGAGATCGCTTTCATAGCGGCCGGTGCGGCGCCCATTCCACGGATCTGCGCACATGGTATTGCTTTGCGGCGTTATCGGAAACATCCGAAGTGGGCCTTCCGCGACCCCAAAACCCACGCTCTTGAACCTGTTTACTCTGTGCATTACAACGACTACGCGGCGAAACTTCAGGGCGCGCAGGCTGCGTATGATGTCGGCATTCAGCGCACCTGCTGGCAGATCCATTCACTCACCAACTGGATGGGTGACAGTGGGTTTCTCAAGTCAATCACCGGACAATACCGTTCGCACGTGTACCTGTCTGACGTGATTCGCCTCGGTGGTCGGGTGGATTCCAAGGAGGTCGACGCCGAAGGTAACCATCTTGTTCACCTGACGACCTGGGCACGCAACCAGCGTGGCCAGGAAGTGATGCCCGGCACTGCAGTAATAGCCCTACCGGTTAGTAGCGCGCACATGAACGAGCAATAGAATACAAGGAGGAAGATGATGTCATCATCAAAAGCAGAGACATGGGGCGATCAAATCGCAGAAGAGGAAGTTGGCGGCGTTATCTACCGGATGTATTCCGAGAGGCCACGGCAGGTCAAAAGTCTGCTCGCTTTTACCGATCGATGGGGTGACCGGCCGCATATCGTGCAAGGCGAACGAATGGTCAGTTTCGCTGAGTTACGCAATTCCAGCTTGGTGAAATCCCGTGAACTGTCCGAACGAGGAGTCGGGCGGGGTGCGCGTGTCTTTATCCTGGGCTGGAACAGTCCCGACTGGATCATCAATTTCTGGGCATGCCAGCTGATAGGGGCGATCCCAGTGCTGGCCAACGGCTGGTGGAGCAAACAGGAACTTACCGACGCGCTCAGCGAGCTACAACCGGAGCTCACGCTTGCAGATGCCCATGGAGCTGCCAAGATGCCCCCATTGGCAGCTTGCGGGCCATGGGAAACTTCCGGTCGAGAGCCGCATACGGGGGAGCAGGCAAGCGACGCAATATCGCTGAACGAGGAAGAGATCGCGGTGATTATCTTCACCGCAGGAACTACAGGGCGGCCCAAAGCTGTGATGTTGTCGCATCGCGGACTGCTTGCGGGACTGCAGATGCTGCTGCATATCACCCGACGATTGCCGCACCAGGTTGACGAGACAGCTGGCGTCTACGCACTGCACACCGGACCCCTGTTTCACGTCGGTGGAGTACAGACACTGCTGCGGGCCATCATGGTGGGAGACACACTGGTAATGCCAACCGGAAAATTTGAACCTGCCGAGGTGCTGGAGTTGATCGAGAGGCATAAAATCAGTCGCTGGAGTGCGGTACCGACCATGGTCACCAGGACACTTGACCATCCCGATGTGCAGCAAAGAGATTTACATAGTCTTCGTTCCCTGACCGTGGGCGGTGCTCCCGTTCATGCGGAGCTGCTGCAGCGCATTCCTACTGTATTTCCAAGCGTCCAGGCGCGTATTCCAACCGGGTACGGCCTCACTGAGAACGGTGGTCAAGCGACCGCAGCATCCGGCAAGGACACTGCTGCACGGCCCGGGTCAAGCGGGCGTCCGTTGCCGTGCGTCGAGATTAAATTCCTCCCTCACGCCAGGCTACCGGACGGCGAGATCCTGCTCCGTGCTCCGACGCAGATGTCTGGTTACTATGGAACGGATGAATCTCCGATCGACCAGGAGGGATGGCTCCACACTGGAGACCTGGGACGAGTTGACGACAAGGGGCACCTCTGGCTCACCGGACGGAGCAAAGAGATGATCATTCGAGGTGGCGAGAACATTGCGCCGGCTGCGATTGAACGGGCACTGGTAGCAATTCAAGGTGTTGCCGAAGCACTTGTCTTTGGCGTTCCACATCCCGATCTCGGGGAGGAGGTCATGGCGATTGTTGTCATCGAGAACGATCTCACCCCGGAGCAAATTCAAGATCAGTTGCGCAAAAGCATTGCATCTTTCAGTATACCGAGTCGTTGGCGGCTGCAAAAAGAGCCTCTTCCACTTAACCACTCCGGTAAGCTCGACAAGGCTGCGCTCATTGCGCAGGAACGTGAGAAGCGGGTAAACGAACTCGAAAAGGTGGCATAATGACATGTTTTTTCACGTCCACGATGACCGTGCATGTTGCATTCATCGAACTGCTCCAGGAGGCTCTATGAACAAAAGGCAAGAAGTGGTTGGCACACGTTCTTTTCAGCATATTACCCCACCACTGCGATTGTTCTGTGGGCCTGAAAGTCTTGGGAAACTCGGTCGTGAACTCGATCGTCTGAGCAGCCAGCGGGCGATGATCTTCTGTGGCGAACACTTTATGCCCTCAAGCGAGCCGCTTAAATTGGTGAAGTCAGCAATGGGTGAGAGGTGTGTCGGAATCTTCGGGGAGGTTCTCGGTCACAGCCCACTGGAATCGGTTGAATCCGCGGTGCAACAGCTCAAAGAACTCGATGCGGACGCGGTGATCGCGTTTGGCGGTGGTTCGGCCATCGTTACAGCTCGTGCTGCAAGCATTCTGCTGGCAGAAAATGACCATCCAAGGAACCTATGTACGTCTCGAGACGAGAGCGGGAAGCTGATAAGCCCGAAACTTCTTGCGCCAAAATTGCCCCAACTAATCATTCCAACAACCCCGACGACAGCTATCGTGAGGGCCGGCAGTGCGATTTTCGATCCTGAGAGTGGCCAGCGCCTCGCGCTCTATGATCCGAAGACGCGGGCACATTCCGTCTTTATCATACCAGAATTGCTCAAGGCCACCCCCGGTGCAATTATAGTGAGTGCAGGCATTAATACGTTCACAATGGCGATCGAAGGACTGACCTCCTGCACGGGTGGTGATCCAATCAGCGATGCTCTCCTTATGCATACGTTACGATTGCTTGCGCAATATCTACCCAACCCCGTGCTTGCCGAGGATCTGGCTGCACGCAGTGAGCTGATTCTTGCGGCGGTACTTTGTGGCCAGGGTACAGATTACACTGGGGCCGGAATGACGACCGTACTTGGACATGCTATCGGTGCGAGCTTCAAGGTGGAGAACGGAGCCGTGAACGCCATCGTGTTGCCACACGTCCTGCGTTTCAATACTGGTGCGGCGGATATTGGGTTACAGAAAGTCGCCACGTCCCTTGGCCTGTCAGTGGCCAAGGGCGAAGCACTTACCAAAATGGTAATTGATGTTGTGGAAGAGATCTTTGGTGTGCTCGGTGCTCCAAAACGATTGCGGGATGTTGGCGTGCCTCATGAGGCCTTGTCCGATATAGCCGCCCAGGCGATGAGTGATTGGTTTCTGGGCGGCAACCCACGACCTGTCCGCAGCAGCTCTGAGTTGCTGCAGGTCATGGAAGAGGCTTGGTGATTGGATTAGTTGACTAACAAAAACACTGTCAGCTCTGGGTCTATAAAAAGAGCTAAAAGACGAAGGGGACATCAGCAATGATTAAACGCGACAAGATTTTTATCGACGGTGCATGGGTAAACTCCTCAGGCAGTGACGTTATCGCTGTGAACAACCCGGCGACGGAAGAGCAGATCGCTACAGTGCCGCGAGGTACTTCTCAGGACGTGGATCGGGCTGCTGAAGCGGCTGCACGCGCTTTCCCGGCCTGGTCGCAGACTTCAGTGAAGGAGCGCGTAAAGCTGTTCAAAAAGCTGGCACGACTGACCGAGGCGCGGGCAGGGGAGATTACGCGCGTCATGGTCAGTGAGATTGGCTATCCAATCGCGTGGGTTGCTAAGGCACAGACCGGTGGTGCGGTTGAGGAGCTAGACATCATTGCCGAATGCTTACAACAGATAGAGTGGGTAGAGCAGATCGGAAATACGAATATTTGCCGTGTACCTTCTGGGGTAGTCGGGGCGATAACGGCCTGGAATGGACCGTTGCGTTCGGTCATTTCCAAAGCAGGGGCTGCAATGGCCTCCGGGTGTACGGTGGTATTAAAAAGTTCTCAGATTGCGCCATTAACCTCGTTCATTTTTGCCGAGATGATCGCCGAAGCCGGTGTGCCCAAAGGTGTCTTTAACTTGGTTAGCGGGGCTGGCTCGATAGTTGGTGAAGCGATTGCGTCGCACTCATTGATCGATATGGTTTCCTTGACCGGCTCCGTTGGAGCTGGGCAACGTGTCATGGAGCTTGCTTCAGCGTCAGTCAAGCGGATGCACCTGGAACTCGGCGGTAAATCTGCCAACATCATTTTCAATGACTCTGACTTTGAGCGAGCGGTGGAAGATGGCATCCAGGATGGTTTGCGTAACGCCGGGCAGGCGTGCGGCGCACTGACCAGGATGCTAGTCCCACGCCATCGCCTGCAGGAGGCTGAAGAACTGGCGGCTCGAAAGATCGGAAGCATTGTTCTCGGTGACCCCCTCGATCCGGCAACGACCCTGGGCCCGGTGATTTCTGCCGAAGCCCGTGAACGGATACGCGACTACATCAAGTTGGGTGTGGAACAAGGCCAACGCATGCTGGCCGGCGGACCGGAACCACCGGAAGGGCTCGACCGTGGATATTTTGTGCGACCGACATTGTTCTCTGGCGATAACAAGAGCCGCATCGCCCAGGAAGAGATTTTCGGGCCGGTTTTGATTATCATCCCTTTCGAGGATGAAGAAGACGCGATTGCCATTGCCAACGACTCGCAGTATGGATTGGCTGCAGGTATCTGGAGCGGTGATCCTGAACATGCGCGAGCCATCGCGGCCAAGGTGCGGGCCGGACGCATTCGAATTAATGGCGCACCCTTGAATAAATACGGAACACATGGCGGTTTCAAATTATCGGGTTTCGGCCGGGAATGGGGCCGTGTGGGTATAGAGGAGTTCCTCGAGTACAAATCGATCATCGGCTGAATGTCGGTTGCAGAAGAGCTATTGTTTCATTTTATATAAGGGTATGTTGCTGTGATTACTGTCAATGCACGCTGTACTTGCGGTCCGGGTGAACCCTTTAGGGCAACAAAGATCCAGCGCCGTGATCTCGGTCCACACGATATCTTTATCGACATTGCATACGCAGGCATATGCCATTCGGATGTTGAGCACGCTCGGAAATTACGGGAGGGCGGCAAGACTCTCTACCCGCTTGTGCCCGGACACGAAATTGCTGGAATTGTCGCCTCCGTTGGGTCGAAGGTAACAAAGTTCGCTGTCGGGGATCAGGCGGGCGTCGGCAACATGGTTGATTCCTGCAGGAAATGCCCTAGTTGTCATGCAGGATTTGAGCAGTATTGCAGTGGGCGAGTATTAACCTACAATGCCATTGGCCGAGATGGGCTGCCGACGTACGGCGGCTATAGTGAGAAGATCGTTGTTGACGAGGCATTTGTTGTGCGGATCCCGGAAAAGATGCCGTTACAGAACGCTGCACCATTGTTTTGCGCAGGCATCACCCTGTACTCGCCGTTGCGGCATTGGAACGCCGGGCCCGGCAAGCGGGTGGCCATTCTTGGCTTCGGTGGACTTGGCCACGTCGGGGTGCAAATATCCAAGGCGCTCGGTGCGCACACCACAGTGTTCGATTTGTCGACGGCAAAGCGGGACGACGCACTGTGTCTTGGTGCAGATGAATACCATGTCATCACCGAAGCGAGCATCTTCGCCGACCTAGCCAATTCCTTCGACCTTATTATCTCCACGGTGCCTGCGAATCTCAATCTCGACGACTATTTCCAGATGCTGGCGAGGGATGGGACCTTTGTTAACCTTAGTATCCCGGCGAAGCAGTTGACTATCTCAGCTGCTTCACTACTAAACAATCGACGGTCACTTGCGGGCATGCGAAGCGGCGGTCTAGCGGAGACGCAAGAGATGATTGATTTTTGTGCCGAGCATGGAATTGGGGCACAGGTTGAAGTAATCAGCGCCGATCAGATCGACTATGCCTACGAGCGGCTGCTTGCCGGTGAAGTCCGGTATCGGTTCGTCATCGACGTCAGCACCATGGCTGAAGCCTGATCGTAAATTGATGAAAAAGATCAAAAGTGCACAATATGCCGAGTCATTACACAAGCGCGCTGTACCCTGATCCTTGTGCTTGCATTTTCCTGATGTACCATGCTCTTAGCTGGTAAAGAGAGGAACTGCTATTTCCTCTAAAAAAAGCTCGTGCTTGGTGATATAGCCAAAAAAAATAAAAATAGGCTGTTTGTATGCTGTATGGAAATACCGGAAATGTCCTACGGGTCGATCTGGGCGAGAATACCGTGGCCACCGAAAATCCCCATCCCGGTCTTTACCAGAAATGGATTGGCGGTGCTGGCCTGGGAACACATTATCTCATATCAGAGGTTCGTCCCGAAATTACCTGGGACCATCCCGAAAACCGTGTAATTCTCGCTTCGGGTCCTATGGGCGGCACTCGGGTTCCCGGTTCGGGTATGCTTAGTGCCGTGACCCGAGGTCCAATGACCGGAGGCGCCTGCAGCAGTCAGGCTAACGGCTTTTTTGGAGCGTACCTGAAACTGTGCGGGTATGATGCTGTGATTTTGCAGGGAATTTCACCAGCATGGGTCTATCTCTATGTTAACGATACAGAGGCTGAACTTCGGGATGCGTCAAATTTGCTGGGCCTTGACACCTGGGAGGTGCAAGAAGCACTCATCAAGGAGACCGGTGAGAAACAGCTGAGTGTCTTCTCCATCGGGCCGGCCGGGGAGAACCTGGTTCGCTTTGCAATATTGGCAGGCGACAAGGGGCATATCGCAAGCAAAAACGGCCTGGGTGCAGTCTTGGGCAACAAGAGGATCAAGGCGGTTGCCGTAGCACGCGGCAAGAGGCCTGTTCCCGTGTATGACCGGGATCGGCTCGCCAAGTGTGCAAAGGAATTCATGGATAACCCGACCAGTGTTGTAAGCACCATTGAAAAGTACGGCACCGGCGGGTTTCTGCCGATAGCCGACAAGACTGGCCGACTCCCTGTGAAAAACTATACCACGAACCTCTGTG
The DNA here is from genome assembly GCA_963675545.2 of Desulfocapsaceae bacterium. Classification (GTDB taxonomy): domain Bacteria; phylum Desulfobacterota; class Desulfobulbia; order Desulfobulbales; family Desulfocapsaceae; genus MADRE3. The sequence continues at coordinate 1,480,178 of CAXXRX010000002.1, read as the reverse complement.
ACTACGTTGACCGTATTGATGGTCCGTATCTGCGCAGCCACTTCAAGCTGAAGCGTCATCCCTGCTATGCCTGCAACATTCGAAGCCACTGCCACCAGATCACCGTAACGGAAGGGGAATATGCAGGTTATACCGGTGATGAACCGGAAACTGAATCCCTTGCGCTCATGGGTTCGAACATTGGCGTCAGTGATGCTGGTGCAATTGTAATGATGGCTGATCTCATCGACCGTCTCGGCATGGACGTGAATGAGTGCGGCTGGGCAGTCAGCTGGGTCATTGAATGCTATGAGAAAGGCTTCTTTACGTATGAACAGACTGGCGGGCTGGAACTGAGATGGGGCAATGAAAAGGCAGTTGTCGAACTGCTTCATCAGATCGCACACAGGAGTGGATTCGGCGCCATTCTTTCTGACGGTGTAAAGGCAGCCGCGGAGAAAATGGGGGGCGAGGCCAAGAACATGGCGATTTACGCGGAGAAGGGCAACTCGCCGCGCGGCCATGATCACCGTGCGGTTTGGCTGGAAATGCTCGACACTTGCACCTCGAGCACCGGCACCATTGAGGCATCTTCCGGCGGCACCGATACAAAGCCCTTCGGCTTCGGGCCGGTTACCGATACGTTCGATTGGAAACAGGTTGCCACTTACCTGGGAAAGCTGAATGGACAGCGAAATTTGCTCGACTGCCTAGGTGCCTGCCGCTTTACGGTGGATAACAATGCGGTAATTCCACGAGCGTTGACGGCCTTAACAGGACAGGAGCTAACACCTCTGGATTGCCTGAAGGTCGGTAAGCGAATTACCAATGCCTTGCGCGTCTTCAACCTGCGCTGTGGCATCAAGAGGGAAGCGGATCGACCCTCTGTCCGGTATGGGTCGACCCCGGTAGACGGCCCGGCCCGGGGGAAGGCTCTCGAGCCGATCTGGGACGATATGGTCAACCTCTATTATGAGACAATGGGGTGGGATCCGCTAACCGGAAGGCCGTCACCGGAGACATTGAAAGATCTGGGATTGGAGTACTTGATCGATTGAGCGAAACTAATGGGATCGCAGAAGTGACGGTCAGCATCGAGGCATGGGGATATCTCCGGCCCCTTTTGGGCAGGGAGAAGATCAATAACGAGGGCCCGTACCTGGTTACGATGCCAGAAGGGACTTCAGTGGAGGAGCTGATCCGGCATCTTTCTGAGTGTCATCCCGCTTTTGGCGAAGTAGCCCTATCCGAAGGGCAGATCAGCGGTAAATTTCAGGTTGTTTTAAGAGATATTCTGTTGGAACTGGTAGGAGGCTGGAGCCGGGTGCTGTCTGATGGGGACCTAGTGCTGCTCCTTCCCATTTTTACAGACGGTTGAGCCACCAGAATAATTATGAAACTGAGGATATCGACGCGCGAAAAGACTGAAAAACTATTTATCATTCTCTACTATACTTCCATCGGAGGATTGTACCATGAGGATTACGGCAGCAGTAATGTATGAGCAGGGCTTGCCCACACCATATGCTGAAAGTAACCCGTTCAGGATTGAGGAAGTGGATCTCGAAGGACCGGGGGATGGTGAAGTTCTTGTGGAAGTGCGAGCCGCCGGGTTGTGCCATTCTGATCTGTCGCAAGTTGCGGGGCTGAGAAAGCGCACACTTCCCGTAGTCGCGGGACACGAGGGTGCTGGGATCGTCAGGGAGGTGGGCCGCGGTGTAGCGGAGCTGAAACCGGGCGATCACGTGCTCATGACAGGCGTTGCCGATTGTGGCCAGTGCGCACCTTGTATCGAAGGCAGACCCGTGCTTTGTGAGAACGTCACTGAGGCGCGCACCCAGGGCCTGCTGTCCAACGGGATGCGTCGACTGAGCAATAATGGAAAACCGCTCTATCACCACAGCGGAATTTCATCCTTTGCACAATATGCGGTGACGGTGCCGAGTTCTCTTGTCAAGATGGATCCTTCAATACCTCTGGACGTCGCCTCAATGTTCGGCTGTGCCGTAGTGACGGGAGCGGGTAGCGTGTTCAACTCTGCCAAGGTGCGTCCAGGACAGAGTGTTGCCGTGATCGGATTGGGGGGTGTCGGTCTGAACTCGGTGATGGCTGCCAGGATCTCTGGAGCGTCCGAAATCATCGGTATCGATATCAATGAGAGCAAATTTCCGCTGGCAAAGGAACTAGGCTGTACGCACACACTCTCAGCTCTCGACCCGAATCTTGTGGAAAAGGTGAAAGACTTGACGCAGCGCGGGGTTCACTTTTCATTTGAGATTTCAGGTAGTAAGGCCGCCATGGCGTCGGCGTATGCGATCACCCGTAGAGGAGGAGAGATTATCTGCATTGGCCTCGGGGCAACCGGAGAGCTCTATCAATATCCTCATACCGCGCTGGTATTAGAGGAGAAGGTCGTACGCGGCTCTCTTATGGGAAGTTGCGTTCCTAAACGCGATCTGCCCTTTTACCTGAAACTATACATGGATGGAAAGATGCCGGTGGATCGCCTCAAAAGTGGGACGATGACCTTTGAGCAGTTGAACCACAATCTCGATTTGCTGGATCGCGGAGAAGTCGTACGTCAGATCTTGTTGCCGCACAGTTAGCTTTTTTCCAAAACTCATCTGCGTTTCATAAGTTAACATAACCTCTTCTAAGAAGAGGATGAGGTATACGGCGAAGAGGTGTCGGTAAAGGGGATGGCGCGACATCGATTCATTTCAAACAGTAGTCAAAGAATGAAATGGAAAACTGAATTATGAACACAGATAATCTTAGCCAGAGCGTGATTTTTCATCTTGGAGAAAAACAAGAACGCGATGAATTTAACGGCGCAGTATGGGTCAATAGGTTGACGCCTGCCGACTCGGCCAGCCCTGTCGCGAATGTAACCTTTGAACCTGGTTGCCGAAATAACTGGCATAAACATGCGGGTGGTCAGATCCTGCTGGTGACTGGCGGCAGGGGCTATTATCAGGAGTGGGGCAAGACAGCTCAGGAGCTTCAGGCAGGAGATGTTATAAATATTCCCGCCGATGTCAAACACTGGCATGGCGCTGCAAGGGATAGTTGGTTTGTACACATTGCAGTTGGGGTCAAGCACGAAAAAGGTCCGGTAACCTGGCTCGAACCGGTATCTGACGAAGATTACAATAAACTAAAATAAGATTATTATCAGCGTCCCTTCGAATCGAACGTATCTGTCGAAGATATCTTTGGTACATATTCCTTCCCCTGTTTTGTTCTATAGAACAAAGGTAAGATGTCTCAGCTCTGTTTTTTGTGTATCATTTTAGAAAACATCATCAATGTTGCAAAGCAAATACTGGCTCCGAAAATTTCGAGTAGTAAGGCAATCAGATAGATTCTCTGTGAATAGTTCAGTGTTTTTGTCTGATGCAGTCACATAATTGTCTTTTTCCCGTGTAGAAAAATTTTCTTGAAAACCTTGCGCACGTGTTAAATATCAGGCTTTTTTTGCAAGGTGAGAGTGCAGTTACACATCAGCAGGCAAGAGGGCGCGGGTCAATAATCGTCCTCTCCCTTCTCGACTTAGATATCTGCTTTAATTGCCATTATTAGATCTTCAGTTTTGACAATCGTTGCTTGCCTCGGAAATACTTTCTTCATGAGAACTCGATGTACTTCTTCATCCAGATCGGCACAAGCATCTGAGACAACAACCAGGGAGTAGTCTCTATCTGCTGCTGAGCGTAGAGTAGACAGGACGACTCCGCTTGTAACCACGCCAAAGACTATTAAGCTTGTTATCCCTTTACTGTTTAGTATGGGGTGTAGATCTGTTGAGAAAAATGCACTGATTCTTCGTTTTACAATATTGGTATCATTCTGTTGAGGAGCTATCTTTTCGTGAATTTCAGATCCGCGTGTGTTTTCGAGGAGCATCCCCGACTCACGGATCTTTGAAAAAATTTTGTTTCTCGAGTGAATTTCTGGATAGCCATTGCGAAACGAAACGGTCACATACATTACAGAGTAACCAGCTTCTCGAGCTACCTGCAGAATATGCTCTGCTCTCTGTAGAATTTCTGCCCGGCATTTTTCAGGCAGCATGTTAAGAATATCGTATTGGTAATCCATGATGAGAAATACAGATGTTTTTCGATCAATTGTTCCAGTCAGTGTCATTATTGCCTTCCTTAGTGTTTATTCCCCACTGGCATCCAGGGAGTGATCGTAAAATCTGGTTCCATCTCATTCACGGCAGAAAGATGACTTGTTTTCTGTCATTTTAATTTATCGATAAATAGCTTTTGACAAATTCTCACGCTTGTAAAAAACCGCGATAAGAAGGACTTATTCCGCTACGGAGCGAGGTTAATCAGCCCCTCTTGCACAAATGTCTTTATGTTCGTTCCCTGCACTGTAACAAAATGACAGCAGCAACAAGAAGTGCAGCCCCGGCAGCACACCAGGCTGTAGCGAACGAGAAATGTTCGACGAGCCCACCGAAGACCAGTGGTCCGATAACGCCCCCTAGCATAGCACTGGCCTGAACAAGTGCCAGTGCGAGCGCACGAAATTCTTCTCTAAATAGAATGACTGAGAAAATGAGCACTCCCGGCCACCCCCAACCCAAACCAAATGCGACGGCAGCGCCGATTGGATAAAACGTTAGCTTGCCCGAAGCGAGAGTGAAGAACCCCAAAGCACCAAGTCCAATCATTACAGCTACAGTTTCAAGATGCCGCATTCCGCGACGGTCAGCGCGGATGCCAGAGAGCAGGCGGGCAATGATGCATGTGCCGCTCGAGCTCGCGAAAATTATGCCCGCATTCATTTCATGCCAACCTACGGCAACCGCCCCGGAGACAAGAAAAACGGGTAGACAGCATGCGCTACCTGCGGCTAATCCTGTCGCTAAGGCAATTAGACGCAGTGTCTTGCGTGATACTTCCAGACCCTCTAACTCGGTGGTCTCTGGAATGGAAATGGCACTTCCACCGGGTGTGTAGATCGCCAGTAATGCGAGGGGGAGTGCGAATAGGGTGAATGCCCACCGCCACCCGATTGTCAGCCCCAGGACCGGTACGGCAATCCCAGCAAGTAACCCTGCGACTGGGATGGCGGATTGCTTGATCCCATAAGCTGTTCCTTGCCGGTCGGGGACGGTTTTTTTGGCAAGATACAGGTTAACTGCGATTTGCAAAACCGCGTTGGCCGCACCACTCAGCATAAGAATGCCGAGCAGCATCGCCAGCGAATTTAAACCTAAGCCGAGCGTAACCATGAGCATGCTCATCACTAAAAGGGCGATCTTTATTGTCTTAAACACTCCAATGCGTGATGTAACAGCTCCTGAGTATCGAGAAACGAGGGCTCCGGGGATATAAAAGGCCGCCGAAGCGGCCCCGAGTGCGCTGATGGAAAATCCCAGGTCAGCGCTCATCTGCAACCCGAGCGCTCCAACCAGAAAAAGAGGAAGGACAGAGAATGTCGAAATTGTGGTTGCGGCGATACATGCGCGAAAAAAAGACCAGTCTGCAATTGATCTCATAGACTACTCACTCACCGAAATGACCTTCTTGCTGAAATATGTTCGGGAATTGAGATGTCGGAAAACTTCGTTGGATCGGGAACAAGCTAAAAGCAGAGTTGATTTCAAGGTGAGTCCGACAGTGCTAATGGTGTATACCGCATTGGTATCGGAATGACTTCGACTGTATAATCGACACTTCGTCCCTTCTGCTATATCCAACACCAGCTCCTCCTTGAAGAAATGTAGAAAGTGTTTGATCCAATAGTTGAGCCTTGCAAATCAAAGGGGCCAGTCTATTGAGGTCTGTTCGATTTTGTGTATTGACCTCCTGCTGGGATCCGAGTCATGAGAGATTTTCTTCATTGGATCTTAGGGCATGTCCTCAGCCCTGACCTTGATGCCAGTAGCTTTCTCCAAAATCGTAATGTACACGCCCGTATCCTGGTTACCCAAACCTTGATCCATCGTTTGATGCAGGAGGTCAGAGGCCAGCTTAGTAACCTGGAGGGGAACGCCAAGTTCCTGGCCATAATCAGTAACCAATCCCAAATCTTTACAGGCAAGAGACAAAGCAAAGGAAGGTGGAGTGAACTTGCCCGCAAGGATTCGGTTAGGGAAATTAGACTTCATTCCGGCGCTACTTCCTGAAGAAGAAATGATAACGTCAAAGAGCGTCTTGGCATCCATTCCCGCCTTGACGCCCATGACCATACCTTCCATGGCGACAACAACATTGGTAAGGGCTACCATGTTGTTTACAAGTTTGACAACTGATCCTGACCCCACCTCGCCAACCAGATAAATGTTCTCTCCCATTACCTTGAGTATCGGTTCAATGTATTTAAATGCCTTCTCTTGTCCTCCAACCATGATGCTAAGAGTGCCTGTGATTGACTTCTTGACGCCGCCACTGACGGGAGCATCCAGTACTTCTAAACCTTTGGCGGCGGCAAGTTCAGCCACTTTCCTGATAACGTTCGGGGTACTCGTGCTCATATCTACGTAGTAGCTGCCCTTGGTTGCCCCCTGTAAAACACCAGCCTTCCCCAGCGCTATGTCTTCTACCTCTTTAGGTCCTGGTAGCGAGCTGAAGGTTATCTCGCTGGCGGCCGCTACCTCATTAGGGCTATCCGCCCATCTCGCCCCTTTTGCAAGCAGTTCTTCTGCGGTATCTTGTCGCATGTCAAAAACGGTGAGAGAATGCCCCTTGTTCAGTAAATTCATAGCCATTGGTTTGCCCATATTGCCCAGACCAATATATCCAAGTCTCATATTTCCTCGCCTTTTTTCAGATGGAAATGCACCGTTTATGGGATCGGTTTCAATTATCGGAATTGTTCCTATATAGAAACTAAAGTGCTAGTATGCGTTATGTTAACTCTCTCTTCAAGTAATGCCAAGGCTTTTTATAAGGGTGAAATTGATTCCACGCCTCGGTATACATCTCAAGATACCGGATCAGGCTGCTCCCTAGACAAGCCAGTGTATCGGTTTGAAATCGACTGGTAAGGTATTCAATTATTCGCACTCGGTAAATGGTGCCTCAAACTGCGGTCAATTCGCTGTCCAATAGATTGATTTTTTTCTGCTTAGCCCATCGTACCTGCGCAGATGTCGATATGACTGCTTCCATTCCTTATTCCGAAGCTATACTTGGGTTATGGGTGCCGCTCGATATCCAAGATAGGATTGTTGGTTTCATCATCTCCAGGACCGAAGATCCGATAAGCGATAACCAAGGTAGATGTGGAGGTAGGTAATTAATAGACTCGGGCAATGTATCCCGTTGTAATGCCATGATTTTTCTGGACGGATGGCACGAGCACACCTGCATATCGCCCTATTACCCGCGAGACAATTAAAAAAAATGAGCAACTGCCATCATACGCTGAAGGATGAAAGCATTTGTTCTGGTGTCCTGACACTCAATCGAAAACACGCGTAACGTATAGGTTGAAGTATCGAGCGTTGCAACATTATACATCTCAACAGTGCCAATATTTATGCAGCCATTGGGAAGCTTGAGGTAAGAGGCAGGAGAATATTCAAAAGACGTGAAAAAATTGGAAACGGTCAAAGAAGCAAGGAAAACAAAACGGATACAATTACGCTTTGCCGGCAGACGACAAGATGCCAAATTTACTAGGTTACTTGAACCGAGAAAACTTCCATAAGAAGCAGAACGAGAGCTTATAGATAATATCGATTTTTTTTACATATCGATGATAAAGGTTTGACAATATGCTGGAGATGGGTTAATCAAAAAGTACGTATATAAAATCAAAAGTTCATAACTGTGTTTTTTTGTCGCTTCGTGTTATTCTAATGAAGGAAAAATGGCTCGGTGAGAATTCTTGTTTTTGTACTTTGCAAGGAATAAACATCACATTGATTATCTCGGATTATCATCCGTTCACGGCTATCGCTTCTTGGAGCAGGGGGTTGATGCATGGAAATGACGGGAATGAAGAGGATGAGCTTTCGCACTATCCATAGTCTTCTGGACAGATGTCTTCGGCAGATTGAAAAAGCTGCTATCATCTTAGCGGGTGGCTTATTGCTCATCGTGATGGTGCTCGTTTCCTATGACACCGCGTCCCGTTACCTCTTCAATGCACCGTTGGGCTTCCAATACTTTTTGACGGAGAATTATCTGTTGATTGCATTGGTCACCATGGCATTCTCATGGGGATTCAGGACTGGTGGATATATTCGTATCCAAGGAATAACGAACCTCTTACCGATCAGCCTGCGCAACGCGATCCTGCGCCTTGGATTAATTGCCAGTGGCTTATTCGTTGCAGTTCTAGCCTGGAAGGGTGGAAAGTACTTCCTTAAAATCTACCTGGCTGGAGAAGTAGAGGTAGGGACGATCAACTGGCCAATAGCTTGGTCGTGGATCTGGGTACCTGTCGGTTGCGGGCTCCTTGCACTCCGTGTTCTGTTAATTGCCGTTGGGCCAGATGAAGGCCTTAATATTGAATATGAAACTGAAGGTGATACCGTATGACTTTTGCAATTGGAACGTTGTTTCTTCTTTTGTTTATAGCTGTGGGTATCCCGGTGGGCTTCGCTATGGGCCTTGCTGGCGTTGTAAGTATGCTAATGCTCGTGCCAATTAACTCTTTATTAGCCCTGATGACAACGGTAGTGCACGGGACCCTAACAAATTATGTTATGTTGACGGTTCCCATGTTCGTTCTTATGGCCGAATTCTTGGGGTCTGGCGGTGTCGCAGAGGACCTGATGCTGTCTTGCAACCGGCTGTTGCGTAAAGTGCACGGAGGCATGGCAATAGCCGCGGTCTTGGCCGGCGCCGTACTTGCTTCTGCATCCGGCAGCAGTACCGCATCGGCGGCTAGCATTACCCGCGCAGCATATCCAGCTATGCGCAAAGCGGGTTATGCTGCCTCCATAGCCATTGGTACAATCTCAGTTTCGGGCACTCTTGCCATTATGATCCCACCGTCAGTTGCTTTTGTGCTTTATGGACTAATGACCGATACATCGATCGGCCAATTGTTTCTAGCAGGCATTGTTCCCGGTGTATTGACGGCTCTTGGTTACGTCTTGACTATATTATTTATGATGAAGGTCAAGCCTGAATTAATAGATAAGGCTAAGCAAAAAATGGTGCTCGAGCAGCCTGAGTCCAAGGGGAAAGTGTGGCCCATTGTTCTTCTAATCGTATTGGTGCTTGGTTGTTTATACAGTGGTGTTGCCACACCTACAGAGATATCGGCACTTGGCGCCTTTGGGGCATTGATTATTTCTGTTTTTTCGCGTCGCATGAGCAGAAAGAATTTTACTACCGCGGTTGGAAACACTCTTAGAACAACGGCAATGATTCTAACGATCATTTTTTGTGCACATCTCTTTGGTTACTTCATTTCCTTTACGAAGGTCACCGATAGCATGTTGCTTTGGATCACAAATCATGGGTTATCACCATCTTGGGTGGTGGTACTGACGGTTCTGTTGTACATCCTGCTTGGTATGGTAATGGACCAGGCTGCGATCATTATCCTCACTGCTCCGATTACGGCTCCTTTGATGGTGGGCTTAGGCTATAGCCCGATCTGGTGGGGTGTTATCATGATTAAGACTGCCGAAATTGGTCTGGTCTCGCCCCCGATGGGACTAAACGTGTTTGTCGCGGCAGCAGCAGCTAAGGCAGATCTGCGTGAGGCCTTTTACGGTGTTATGCCCTTTGTGATAACCGAGCTGGTACTGCTGAGTATCTTGGTATCGTTTCCTCAACTTTCACTTATCATGGCGTACTAATTTGCAGCTTCTTTGAAGTTGGATAACTTACATGTGTTGGCTAAACAGCTGTGATTAATAGCACCCAGAAGCGTATGGCAAGAATGGGGCAGTGCAGTTGCACAAGAAAGATGGCTCAAGAAATGGCTTGAGGTAAATTCAATTCCCTAAAAACAGATAGGAGGAACAACAATGAAAAAGACTAGCACATTTGCAGCTCTAGCGTTCTCAATTTTTTGGGCAGGGGCCGCATCTTCCGAAACTCTAACCTTCGCACACGGTTTCCCCCCGACCCATAATAACGTCACCCAGGGAGCTGTCCCATGGATGGAGTGTGTGGAAAAGGCAACGGCCGGCAAAATCGATTTTAAACATTTTCCCTCGGGGCAAATCTCTGGCCATAAAGACTCGATCCATTCCCTGGAAACGGGCCTTGCTCAAATATCCGCTATTGTTCCTACTTATGAAGGCGGCAAAATGCCCTTGAACACCATGACCAATCTCCCGAACATGGGCACCACATCGGTGGAAATCAACGCGGCCTATCGCGAGATGCTGGACAATGGCAGCCCGCTTGCCGAGGAGTGGACTCAGGTTGGCGTGACACCCCTGATGAGCATGGGTTTGCCTGCCTATCAGCTCATGTCTACCGGCGCACCAATAGATATGCTCGAAAAATTCAAAGGCATCAAACTTCGAGTCTCTCCTGGCCCTCAAAGCATGACGGCAGATGCACTCAATGCTGTCCCGGTAACGATTCCATCTGGTGACACTTTTGTTGCGTTACAGAGGGGAACTGTGGACGCCGCTATATTAGCGCTCGGGGCCTCTGTAGCTTACGGTTGGCCCGAGGTGGTTAAGTCAGTTAGCTCGAATGGTGCTTTCGCCCTTGGTCATACAGTTCTGGGAATTGAAACGAAGACGTTTAAGGGCCTGCCAGAGGAACATCAGAAAGCAATCACTGAGTGTGGCCTGAGTGTAGAAAAAGACTATGCTGCGAATCTTGATGTACTCAATGATAAAGCCAAGAAGGTTTATATCGACAAAGGGGCGGTCGTATACGAGTTCTCGGAAGAAGAACTAGCTAGAATGAATGAACGGATGAGCGTAGTGGCTGATCAATTTGTCGAAGATCTTGAAAAGCGGGGCGTGCCGGCGCGGAAGACTTATGATCTGTATCGCACGGCCCTGGATCGTTAAAAAAGGTTGCCTGATATCTGGAGTACACACCTATTCTTAGCCTAGGAGTTGGATCTGTCAATGTGCATCAGAGCCGATTATACGAGTTGACTGGAAAATTCAGTAGAGCTTTTAAGCCTGAACGCCCAGTTAAGGTACCATGTTATTTATAAGAGCAGCAGGGCCAGATAAGGTGGTCAGTTCAGTTGGAGGTTCGGAGTAACCATCCAACGCAATCATTCACACAAATTCTCACAATCGATCTGTATTTTGAAAGTGGTGGGAATTCCCACAAGGAGATTGGATTTATGGTTTCCAGGAAAGTAGGGTTCATTGGGCTCGGCGCCATGGGGGTGGGGATCGCGTCAAACCTGTTCAAGGCAGGTTATGACCTTGTTGTCTATGACCTTCACAAGAAAAGTTTAGAGCCGCTTGTAGAGATGGGAGCTATTGCTGCGGATTCGATCTCCGAAATCGGGAGTACCTCCGATGTAGTATTTACATCACTCCCAGGGCCGATGGAGATGCAGAAAGTCGCCCTAGGTGAAAGCGGGCTTCTTAACTCTATGAGGGCCGGCACAACATGGTTCGACCTTACAACCAACTCTCCCACGGTTGTCCGGGAGGTTGCTCAACAACTCAAAGAGAAAGGCATCGATTTACTCGACACACCGGTTAGTGGCAAGCCAAGCGGAGCACGTTCGGGAAAGTTAGCGATATTCGTCGGCGGTGAACGTAGAGTGTTTGAAGACAATAAAGAACTTCTAGATTCTATAGGTGACAAGGTCCTCTATGTTGGACCGGTTGGGTCCGGAAACACGGCAAAGCTCGTACACAACCTTGTGAGTCTCGTAATGCGGCTAGTCATGACAGAAGGTATGACGTTAGGGGTCAAAGCCGGTATGGAACCGCTTGAGCTGTGGCACGCACTCCGGCAAGGTGTGATTGGCCGTGCGCGCACTTTCGACGCTCTGGCAGGACAGTATATGCAGAGTGAATATGAACCTGCCGGCTTTGCCCTGCGTCTTGCGTACAAGGACTTCACGCTTGCGCTGGAACTTGCGCGAGCGCTTGGTGTGCCAATGAAGCAGGCAGAAACCGCCTATCAAGACTACACAGAGGCGCTGGAACGGGGGTGGGGCGATCGTGACTCGCACGCGACGATGCACCTTCAAAACGAGCGAGCCGGTGTTACGATAAAGGTTTCAGCAGACGAGGAAGAGAAGACACTTGCTCGAGGTTGAATATGCCAATCTTAATTAAAATTATCAGCAGGAGAAGTTGACATGGACGCGAAAGACGTAGGTCGACAGGTCATACTCGAGCTCATGGGTGAAGAATTTATGAAGAACAAAGACAAGACGCGCAATTCTTTTAACGAGGTGCTCCAGGAATATACCGAAGAGGTATGTTTTGGACGAATATGGTCACGGCCGGGAATCAATCGCAAGATGCGAAGTATCCTTAACGTTGCCATTCTGACGGCGCTCAACCGGCCTGCACAGTTGCGCAGTCACATAACGGGTGCACTCAACAACGGTTGCACGGTAGAAGAGTTGCAAGAAATCCTGTTACAAGCCGCAGTATATTGCGGCCTACCGGCGGCAGTCGACGCTTTTCGTATTGCTGAAGAGGTGATCAAAGAACGAAAAGAACTGGGTTGAAAGCTCATACATTTTTCTATGTAGGAATCTACAAGTGGTGGGACTTCTGACAACATATTCCCTTTACTGGGCAATTTACAGATTTAGGAGTAAATAAATGAAAAAGACTCTCGCAATTGCAACCTCGTTACTCACTTTATTTGGGTTAGGAACAGCCTGTGCAGAAACTCTTGTCGCAGCGCACGGTTTTTCACCGTCTCATACCAATTACGAACATGCACTTATGCCGTGGTTTGAGTGCGTGGATAAAGAGACAGCTGGAGAAATTGAATTCAAGCATTATCCCTCGGGACAGATCTCCGGCCATAAAGACTCAATCCATTCTTTGAATACGGGCCTTGCTCAAGTATCTATTGTTGTTCCTGGCTATGAAGGTGGCAAAATGCCCTTGAATGGCATGCCCAATCTTCCCAACATGGGTAGTACATCGGTAAAGGTCAACACAGCCTACCGCGAAATGATGAACAATGGTAGCCCGCTTGCAGAGGAATGGGCTGGACTTGGTGTGACGCCTCTCTTAAGTATGGGCACTCCTGGCTATCAAGTTTTTTCTGCTGGTTCGCCAATAGATACGTTGGAAAAATTTATGGACATCAAGCTTCGCGCATCGGCAGGCCCCCAAAGTTTGGCTGCCGCTGCTCTGGGAGCTGTTCCAGTCACGATGGGTATTGGGGATACCTACATTGCTCTACAACGAGGGACTATCGATGCACTCGTGCTATCACTCACTAGCTCTCTAGCTTACGGATTTCCAGAGATTGTCAAATCGGTTAGTGCCAATGCTGCTCTTGCGACTGGACAGGTTGTCTTGGCTATTGACACGAAAACTCTCAAAAGCTTGCCGGAGAACCATCAAAATGCAATTGTTGAGTGTGGGCTGCAAATAGAAAAAGACATATCTCTACATCTTGATGTTCTCAATGAGGAAGCAAAAAAGGTTTATACCGACAATGGGGCGGTCGTATATGAGTTCTCGGAAGAAGAGCTCGCCAAAATAAATGCGAAGTTGAGCACAGTGGCGGATCAATTTGTCGAAGGCCTTGAAAAACGAGGTATACCGGGGCAGAAGGCCTATGATATGTATCGTGCCATTCTGGATCGATGAATGCTTGTTGGACATCTGGCGTTCACACTAATAGTCGAGCTGACAGAGTCTGCTGTTATTTCTCTGGCTGTGCATAGCTCTTGATCTCGCTGAGCCTGCTTACAAGGTAGAGCAGGCGCACTCAAGCGTGTGGTTCAAAACATCCTGATCAGGAGGAAGACAATCCGAATTACAGGAAAACGAACCAGATTGATTAGACGTAGCAGGAATATCAGCGTTCAATGTGTTTGAGGAGCCTGGAGCTTATACCCCTCTACTTGCGGCGGGGTTATCTTAAATTTTAAATAATTTCTCAGAATTGAGCAATGAACTTTGAACTGACCGAAGAGCAGAATCTGATCCGTGAGATGGTACGAGAATTTGCCGAAGCCGAGATTGCCCCCGGTGTTAAAGAGCGCGATGAAGCAGAACACTTTGACCGTGCCCTGATGTATGACCGACTCGGTGAACTTGGACTGACTGGTATTGTGTTTCCTGAGGAGTACGGCGGTGCTGGTGCTGATTATATCAGTTACGCTATCGCCGTCGAAGAACTCTCGAGGGTTTGTGCCTCGACCGGTGTCACCCTCTCGGCTCATCTTTCACTTGGCGCAAACCCGATCTATATGTTCGGCAGCGAAGAACAGAAACAACAATACCTCAAGCCGTTGGCCGAAGGTACTGCAATGGGAGCTTTTGGACTAACCGAGCCAAATGCTGGATCCGACGCTGGTGGAACCAAAACAACTGCGGTCTTGACAGGTGATGAGTGGGTTGTGAATGGTTCTAAAATCTTTATCACCAACGGCAAGGAAGCCGAGATCTACATCGTTTTCGCACGCACCGACAAAGGTGCCAAGAAACACCATGGCATCAGCGCTTTTATCATTGAAAAGGGCACATCCGGCTTATCTTTCGGGAAAAAAGAAAAAAAGATGGGAATCCGTGCCTCCTTGACCTATGAACTGGTTTTTGAGAACTGCCGTATTCCAAAAACCAACCTGCTCGGTGAAGAGGGACAGGGTTTCAAGATTGCGATGAAAACTCTCGACGGTGGCCGGATAGGCATCGCTGCTCAAGCCCTTGGAATTGCTCAGGGTGCTCTTGATGCTGCTATAAACTACGCCAAGGAGCGCATCCAGTTCAATACGGCTATTGCAAACTTTCAAGGGGTACAGTTCCAGCTGGCTGACATGGCTACCCAGATAGAGGCTGCCCGAATGCTGGTATACAAGGCCGCTTATCGTGCCAGTGAGGGACTCTCTTACGGGGACAATTCGGCAATGGCCAAATTGTTTGCCAGTGAAACTGCCATGCGAGTTACTACCCAAGCGGTTCAGATCCATGGCGGTTATGGCTACACCCGCGAATATCCCGTGGAACGGATGATGCGTGATGCCAAGATTACCGAACTTTATGAGGGTACCAGTGAAATTCAACGGCTGGTGATCGGTACCAGGTTGACTCGTTAATAACGAGCGCGCTGAGGTACCAAATATAATTCGCCAGAGAAATTTATTGGAATATTAGCCACGGTCACCTCTGCAACCGATCTCCTGAGAATATTTGTCTTAATTGCTAAACCAGTTATCAACTTCATGGCCCGAAATAATGTGTAAGAGGGGGTGTCAAGCATTATGTTAAAACCAATCAGATCAATTCTATTTGCCACAGACCTGACACAAAATTGCCAGGCTGCTTTTGAATTTACAGTGGCTGTGGCAACACGGTTTCATGCCACCATTTTTATGCTGCACGTCATTGAAGTACTGCCTGATCATATGGAAGGAAGGGCAAAACGTCTCCTTGGCAGGCATCGATGGGAGGAACTGGTTGATTCTCAGGCAGAGTTTGCGCGTAAATCACTACTGGGAAAACAATCCACCGACGACAGGATCAGAGAAGCCTTGCATAACTTCTGTAAACAGGAGGGCATAGATGATGATTCCTGTGACTTCAAGTCCCGCCAGATCATAATCAGTGAAGGTGAAATCATTGAGGATATCCTGGAGAAAGCTGTTGAAAATGGTTGTGATTTGATTGTTCTGGGTGGCCATCCACACTTGGTAACAAAAACAGCCTTGGGAAGCATTGCAAAAGGTGTATTAAAAAAGAGTAAAATTCCAGTCACGGTCGTACCTCCGCAAGAGTTTTGATTTTATGGATCATCTGGAATGATCTTCATTCCAAAAGGGTAAAATTGACGATCTGAGAATAACTCCGCTTGTATAGGGTAATGGCCTGGGTGATGATGTGGGGGCCTTCCAGACGGTCAACACGGGTCGGTAGGGATCGGCCTTCGGTCATCCGGTTGGACCCTCTGACTAAAACATTCGCCTTTTATGTGTTTCAAATCGTCGAAGAATTGCATATAGCAAAAGAAAAACATGTTATGGGCCTGCATTGTAAACAAATTAAACTTCAATTCGGCTTAATGTTAGAACGATACTGCTTTTTATCTCTATCGCGATTTCGATGGTGCTCAACAGAGCAGGACATAGTCACTATTAAAGAAGTTGGTCCAAGTTATTGTTCTGGATATTATGGATTTAAAATACTTCGTTGAGGTTTAGGGGTGAAATCGACAATTAACAGCAAGCAGACCGGAGTCTTACAGATACAGGAACAAGGCAGTTTTGCAGTCGGTGGCATTGTGATCACAAAAAAGGGCCTTTTCGATCCTGTTAAACTGTCTCCAGAAGGGCAGACACTGCATGGGGATCACGCCTACGTGTTTTACCAAGTACCTAAAAACCCACGTGATTTACCCTTGATTTTTTGGCATGGGTACGGTCAATCTTCAAAAACCTGGGAAACAACGCCGGATGGTCGTGAGGGCTTCCAGAATATTTTCATCCGGCGCGGTTTTCCTGTTTATGTGATCGATCAACCTCGGCGGGGTAAAGCGGGACGCAGCACTGAGTCTGCCTCGATTGAACCGATTCCTGACGAGCAGAGATGGTTTAATAACTTCCGACTTGGGCTATGGCCTGAATTATTTCGGGGAGTACAGTTCTCAGACAAACCGGATGCCCTGGAACAATATTTTCGCCAGATGACTCCCGATTCCGGCCCAATTGATATAAACGTCAATGTAGATGCTGTTAAAGCCCTGTTTGAAAAAATAGGTCCAGGAATTCTGGTAACCCATTCTCATGGTGGTGGCATGGGGTGGCAAACTGTCATGAGGAGCCCTAAAATTCGGGCAGTGGTTTCATATGAGCCGGGTAGCGGCTTTGTTTTTCCAGAAAATGAGGTGCCTCAACCGATACCCAGTTCGGCCGGGGAATTGCGGGCTGCTGCTGCTTCACTGGAAGACTTCAAAAAACTTACGAGAATTCCTGTTGTTATCTTTTACGGTGATAATATACCGGAACAACCCTCCGACATTCCGGGTCAGGACAACTGGCGTGTCCGCCTTGCGATGGCAAAGCTCTGGGCTGATAGTGTCAATCGTCATGGCGGGGATGCTACTGTCGTGCATCTCCCTGAATGTGGCATTTACGGTAACACCCACTTCCCTTTTTCCGATTTAAACAACTTGGAGATTGCAGACTTGTTATCGCAATGGCTGAAAGAAAAAGGCTTAGTTTAATAATTTTTTCTGAAATCGGATTCGCCCGTAATCAAACTTTACTCTCACAAATCATAAGAGCTAGTCGGTATCTCGGCTGTGAAGAAGGGCAACAGGTAAAAACAAAATCGGAGACAGCTGTCTGGTTTTAATTTTCGGCTAAACAGTTGATGAGTTTCAAGAAAACCTGCTTTAATCGCTGTTGTAAGTGAACGGATTGCTCAGGGCCTGGTTCGTTGTAGTTTGGCAACCGGTTCGTGTTTTATATGGTTGAGGAAATGAGACATTACGGCTCTCGCTTTATCGGTGGTGTTAGCCGTATGCTTCGTGGGCGGCCGAACGCAGGTTTATCGATTCTCAATCGTCGGATAAGGCGGGCCGATGGAACTCGGGCCATCGGCGCATAACAAGTTTACCGTCTGCAGCATAGGCGTAACAACTATTTATTTGTTTGGGCCGACCAGTGTCGTCCAACACCTCAGGCTGGCTACTGCGCTGCATGCTCATTGTCTGTATGGCTGTTGTAGCAAGTGGCTTTAAAAGCTCAATCAGGTGCGTACAACTCTGGGGGCGAGGTATCCGCCGGTGCACCTCGCTACTCCAGCCTGCCGTGATGCGCAAACCTTTAAGAGACTGCAGTGCGTTCCCTCCTTCCGCGCAGTTGTCATAGGGCGCTGCGCTGGTGAACGTCTGTACATCGTGAACGACCATCATCTCGTCGAATACCAATCGAACTCCCATGTTGTGAATCGGTTCGTTTGCAGATATCGAATATTCTCCGCTAGCTGGAGAAAAATCGTAAGGCTTTTGGTCGATGACCTGTCCCTCGACCTCGAAGAGCCCGTCGCTACGGCGGAAGCCGTGGATGTCAATACGGCGGAAGTGCAATTCCTCGCGCACTACATCAGTGTCGGAGGTCGTTGTTGCCTGGTTTTTGCTGAAACTCATTATGCATCCTGCATTGATTCGTTTTGTCTACTCACTAGAGCGCTATTATGGTGCTACCACTCGGTCAATGTTGCGCGCTGCGTGGTTTCATTCCTGTTGATAAAAGTCGTTGGCTGAGCCGGGGCAAGTAGTATGACTGAATGATGCGGTTCTAGGTTTGCGAACAACGGGTCAGGCGCTTTTCTGTCGGTAGCTGATTGATCACAACCAGTTGCGAGTTAGATAGCTTCTCGTGCAGAAATCTTTCGCTTTACCCAGGTGTTAACACGCTGGACAAGTAGTTTTCCCAGCTCATCAGCACGTGGCCGAATTTCGTCTTCCGCCCCTACAAGTGTTACCGCAGCCACGGCTTGACCCGATTGGTTATTGACAGTTGTAGCGACCGCGAATCTTGTTTCCCTTAGGTTTGTGGCGATCCGAGTTCTCTGGATTTCCTGGAGTTCGGAGAGAAATGCGCGAACCAGCTTTTCTTGATCGGTACCGCAACGGCGCAGATATGATGTCCGGTCAGCATCTGATTTTGCAGCAAGAAGGGCCTTTCCGCCGGCGGTATTTAGGAGCGAGCGCCGGATATTGGAGCGCGCTGCGAAATCAATGACTGGGTCTGTACCCTCCTGGGCAATATAAATAAGGTGGTCGCCGGCCAGTACCCCGAGGAATACAGCCACTCCAGTGGCTTTATTCAAGGATAGCAGATCCGCATGCGTCACAAATCCCGCCCGGATGTGACCACTTGCAAGTGTAAGACTGTGGACCGTGGGTCCGAGGTAAAAGCGGTTATTTTCCTCGTATAGCCATCCGCTGGCTAAAAGCCCTTGTACAAAGCCATATATTGAACTCTTCGGAGCATTCAGCACTCGAACAAGCTCGGCAAGATTCATGCCGGGCTTATAGACCACTTCCTCAATGATGCGTGTCACCCGGTCAATAGTGCGGTGCTTCTGGGGCATTCGCTTTGGGCGTGTACCGGCTGTTAAGTCTTTCATATGAGGTCACATCTCCTTAAGAGTCTGTGCTGCTGACTCGCCACTATATTTTTATATAGGAATGGTAGCTTTTATATACGAATTTAAAGATTGTAACCTGCCTAAAAAAAAATGTCAAGTTTGACCCAAAAGGCCAATCAGAAGGTTATCGAAAAAACTGCAGTATGCAGAGTGGTGTGGCATGGTTTCGGATAGGTCTGCAAAGCATAAACAGGTACGTGTACAGAATAACACAATGAACAGGCTGCGGCAATGTTGTCTTTCGGCTACCTGTGTATGTCAGTTAGTTCCAAAGGGAGAAACATTCAGGCGCAATTTCAGAATACTAATCCTAACAGGGGCTATCGGTCATAAATGAAGGATCAAAATAGCTAAATAAGTGACGGTCTAAGGACGTTTGACTTTTAGCATTACAGCAGAGGTGAGACAAACGCTGCTGGCAAATCTAACTTCCGTTTCAATTGAATGATAAAAAGCGCTTGACATGGGAGCGCAAATGCCATAAACAATAAAGACGCATATACGGATTAAAATTCATAAATGCGACTAATATTTGTGTGAGATTGTTTGTTACCGTTATGCTTGTTCCGGTTTAAGCAAGAAGCGGTAGGTAGTTTCGAAAGTTCTGCGTTTGAGCAGACAGCAACCCAGAACAATATGCCGCTCGGAACCGGTTTGAGGCTCTATCGGCCAACAGTCTCTTTAAGAACTCGATAGCAGAAAAGCGCAGGTTGAGGATGATGAACTAGATATATACAGATGGGCAGAGTCTTTTTGGCTTGCTGCATCCGATTTTTGAGTGTCGAGAAACAGGCACTGTTGACCATCTAAATCTTTTTCAGCCACCTATTTAAATGGAGGTTATTCATGCCCAGTTTCCTTATCTATAAAAAAGAAGGACCGGTTGTCACACTAACTATGAACCAGCCTGAGCAGCGCAACCCGCTAACCGGTAACAGCGCTATCCCTGAGTTTCTGGAAGCCATTGACCGTATCCATGATGACCAGGAAATACGCTGCGTTATCCTGACAGGAAATGGGCCATCTTTCTGCGCAGGCGGCAACATCAATGAGATGAAGCAACAGGCCACGCCTGCCGTGACTGAGATGGAAATCCGACATTGGTACCGTCGGGGAATTCAGCGTCTGACTCTCAATCTGTTTAATCTTGAGGTTCCTGTTATCGCCGCGGTTAACGGTCACGCGATCGGAGCCGGGCTGGATCTAGCTTGTATGTGCGATATCCGCATCGCCTCTGAGAATGCCAAGTTCGCGGAAAGTTTCGTCAAGTTGGGCATCGTTCCTGGTGATGGCGGAGCCTGGCTTCTTCCGCGCATCGTCGGAATGAGCAGCGCGGCTGAACTGGCTTTTACTGGGGATGTAATAGATGCGAGACAGGCTCTGGCTATGAACCTTGTTTCACGTGTAGTACCGCATGAGCAGTTAATGGTATCTGCAAGAGAACTTGCCGACCGTATCAGCCAGCATGCCTCCCATGGTGTGCGTTTGACCAAGCGGCTCATGCGTGAAGCGCTCCACACGCGGCTTGATACCTTGCTTGAGCTTTCTGCTGCGTTCCAGGCAATTGCACATAAAACGCCAGATCACAGTGAGGCGGTCAATGCGTTTCTAGAGAAACGCACGCCCAATTTTAGTTAATCACAGCAGTTGAAGATTATGGGAAGCCTCATGCCTGAGCTATCCGGCCGCTGCTTGCCGGAAGGGGAGCGAAGGAACACTGTTCGAATACGATGTTTGTGCTCAGTTCTCGTTTTCTAAGTCTAACTCAGTATGATTGGAACATCGGCAAAATAGTTTTCTCGAGTGGGAGGTATGAAAAAGTGTTGATACGGAAATCTGATGGACAATTGATGAACAGTGTTTTTTGTCCCGGTTCTATAGCTGTCGTCGGGGCGTCAACTGACCCTGAAAAGGAAATGAAAACAGGCTGGGTTGGAAGGCTGGTAAAATTCGGATATGAAGGCAAAATCTTTCCTGTAAATCCTAAGGCAAAAGAAATACTTGGGATCAAAGCCTACCCCTCGATCAGCGATATAAACGAAACCTTGGATTATGCGATCCTGGCCCTACCACGTCATATGATACTTAAGGCTGTGAAGGAGTGTATTGATAGGAATGTAAAAGTCGTTCACATTTTTACTGCAGGTTTTAGTGAGACAGGAAGCGAAGAATCCAAAAAATTGCAAAATGAATTGGATAGAGTGATTAAGACCGGCAGTACAAGGGTAATCGGCCCCAATTGCATGGGAATTTATAATCCATCGACTGGGATAACGTTTGATACCAGGTTTCCCAAAGAGGCTGGAAATATTTGTTTTATTTCCCAAACAGGAGCCGGGGCGCGAAGATTTATCAATCTGGCCACCGCCAGAGGACTGCGATTTAGTAAAGTCGTAAGCTATGGAAATGCAATTGATTTAAACGTAAATGATTTTTTAGAATACGCTATATCCGACTCAGATACAGATATCATTTTCCTGTATTTGGAAGGGTTAACCGAAGGCAGACGTTTTTTTGAAATCTTATCAAAATGTGAAAAAAGAGTTGTAATTTTAAAAGCCGGCTTAAGTGAAAGCGGCAGCGGAGCTGTCGCATCTCATACTGCTTCTTTAGCAGGCAACAAGCAAGTATGGGATTCTCTTTTTATACAAACAGGAATTGTACCAGTATACACCTTTGAGGAAGGAGTTGAACAACTCATAGCTTTTCATGCCACTCCGGCCCTGAAAGGGCATAAAATCTGCTTGTTGGGCAGGGGTGGTGGTATTGGCGTCGTTACTGCCGATTTGTGCGAAAGAGAAGGCCTGAAGGTTCCCGAATTAAATGAAAAAACAAAAAGTCTGTTAGCAGATATTATTGCCAGTAATACCGGATCAACCATAAGAAATCCTGTGGAAATTGGCCTTGGTAATAGTGGGCTTGAGAAAAACTACATAGAAGGGCTCAAAATTGTAGCTTCTGATCCTGAAATCGATGTGCTCCTAACCTTTTTGAACCCTGAAGACTACCTCCACTACGGTCTAATAGATTGGGAGGATGACGTTTACTCAGCGATGGTTGAGGCCCAACAAATTTTGGGCAAACCTTTTTCTGTAGTAATTTTACCAGCTGTTCAAAATCTTGAAACATTTGCTTCCATAACAAAGATACAGAGCAGATTCACAAAAGCCGGAATAGCATGTTTTTCGACTTTGCAGGATGCTATAAAGGCTATAAAGAAATCCACAAATTACTACGAAAATATCAATGCTGAGCTTCTTTAATGAAGAAGGGAGGAAAGTTCTGTGGAAACCAGAATAATCGAACATAATACTGAAGTTAACAATAGAATATTATTAACTGAGCATGAATCAAAAGATTATATAAGAAGAGCCGGCATCACAGTAAATGAGACTAAACTGGCGACTTCAGAAAATGAGGCAATATCATTAAGCAAAACAATTGGTTACCCTATTGTTTTAAAGATTTCTTCCAAGGATATTTCCCATAAGAGTGATGCAAACGGTGTCAAATTAAATCTCCAGACAGAGAAAGAAGTTAGAGACGCTTACAAGGATATTATGCTCTCTGCTCATCAAAGGTTTCCAACAGCTGAAATAGAAGGTGTTACTGTTCAGAAGCTTGTCCCTACAGGAGTCGAGGTGACTATCGGCATGTTTAAAGATCCTCAATTTGGGCCGGTATTGATGTTTGGTCTGGGAGGTATCTGGATTGAGGTTTTAAAAGATGTTGCTTTTCGAATCGTTCCACTAAGAAAAAAGGACGCGTATTCAATAATACGAGAAATAAAAGGCTTACCTCTTCTGGAAGGTGTTCGTGGAACAAATCCCGTGAAAATTAAAAGTTTGGAGGAAGCGTTATTAAATCTATCAAGCTTTATTTTGGAAAATCCTGAATTAGCAGAATTTGATCTTAATCCAATTTTTGCTTATTCGGATGGATACATATCGGTGGATGCCAGAGTTATCATTGAGAAAAATTTTTGAATGACCAGTAGTAGCCAGGAACTTTGTCCGTTTAGGGAAGTAAAAAATGCCCTGGAGTTTGTTCCTTGTCACCGTGAGTTTCATATAGCTCATAGATAACGATGGGAAAGTCAGTCCCAAGTGCACCAATAGCATGATAATCTGCACCTGAGAGTGCTTTCGGGATAAACTAACTTGCCCTTTAAAACCGGTAATTGGTGATATCGGAGATGAAATGAAAGATGTTGTAATTGTTTCAGCCTGCAGAACGGCAATTGGGGCATTCGGCGGATCATTGAAGGATATGAACGGTGCAACCTTAGGCGCCGTTACAATGAAGGAGGCGGTGAGGAGAGCCGGAATTGATCCGGAGTTAATAGATGACGTTCGATACGGGTGCTGTATGGAACATCATGATACTCTGAATGTAGCAAGAGTCGCAGCGTTAGCGGCAGGAATTCCAGTTACAGTTCCGGCCGTCACAGTAAACAGAGTTTGTATTTCCAGTATGGAAGCTGTCTTCTCTGGTACAGCCATGATCCAGGCAGGAATGGCTGATGTTATATTGGCAGGCGGTGTTGAACATATGTCAGGCGTCCCATACGCTGTGCCCAAAGCTCGGTGGGGATGTCGTCTGCAGGATCAGCAGTTTGTCGATGCGATGATCCATTCCCTTCACTGCGGCTCTCACCTGATCCCATTTGATGAATCCACCCCCTTGGACATAAAGAACCCACTAGCCAGTTATTTTATGGGTAAACCATACATTATGGGACATACGGCAGAATTTGTCGCCCAGCATTTGAATATTTCAAGAGAAGAGATGGATGAAGTAGCTCTGCGAAGTCATAATAATGTCGAGAGGGCAACCAATGACGGCTCTTTCACAGATGAAATAGTACCCATTAAAATACCTCAAAGAAAAACAGAGCCGGTAGTTTTTAATAAGGATGAACATTTCCGGCCCGGTATGACCATGGAAAAGCTCCAGAGCCTTGCACCTGCCTTTGTGCCTGAAACTGGCAGGGTCACCGCAGGAAATTCCAGCGGAATTAATGATGGATCATCCGGCATGATCCTCATGTCAAAGAATAAAGCTGACGATCTGGGGATAACTCCAATTGCGAAAATCAGAGGTATGGGTATGGGAGCCTGCCACCCGACCATCATGGGCCTCTCTCCGGTTCCTGCTGTTCATCAACTAGTGGATAAGAGTCGTTTATCTATTGGTGATTTCGATCTGATCGAGGTGAATGAGGCCTTTGCTTCACAGTATATCGGGTGTGAAAGAGAATTAGGTCTGAACAGGGAGATCACCAATGTTAACGGATCAGGGATCGGTCTTGGTCATCCGGTTGGATCAACTGGTGCCAGGCTCATCGTTACCTTGATTCATGCGATGAAAAAGCGAGGGGGCACCCTGGGGCTGGCGACACTGTGCGGTGGCGGTGGAGTTTCTTTGGCCTGCAGCATTGAGATGATGTAACCTGTTTTTTAATATTGACACATCCTCTTTATCTGGGGAAGAGATATCCAAAAACAAGCAACATAAAGATGGTCTTTCAGACGATATGTTTATGTACCACACTTAAACAATATCTTTAGTACAAGCATGATGCTAGTCTAATTTGATAGTCGCCACCCATAGTAAATGGCAATTGAGTCGACCGTGAAAGCTTTGGGCTATTTTGATATTTATATTAAATATAGGAACTGTAGGGCACTTTGCTTTGACAATTAATAGCCGATTTTCAGATTGAACTATTGCCAATCATCCGCAGATTGATCTTATTTTGAAACAGGCAGAGGCTTTATCTTATGCATGGACTGCAAGTTAAATTTACAGAATAGCTACACCTTTAATTATGCAAAGCGATTATGGAGAAATTGCCCTCTACCAGACAGAGGACGGGAAGACTTCACTTGAGGTACAACTTCAAGAAGATTCAGTCTGGTTAACTCAAGCGCAAATGGTTGAACTTTTTGAAAAGACAAAACAAAACGTAAGTCTTCATATTCGTAACATTTTTAAGGAAGGAGAGCTGGTTGAAGGGTCAGTTGTCAAGGAATCCTTGACAACTGCCAGAGACGGAAAGGAGTATAAGACAAAATACTATAATCTCGATGTGGTTATTTCTGTTGGTTACCGTATTAAATCTCTTCGTGGAACGCAATTTCGTATATGGGCGACGACCATTTTACGAGAGCATCTTATCCGAGGTTATACTGTCTATGAACGACGTTTAGCCGAAAAAGGCCTTGTGGAGATGGAGCAGGCGGTAGCCCTTCTTTCCCACACATTGCAAAATCATCAGTTAGTTGACGATGAAGGGCGGGCTGTACTCGATGTTATCAGCAATTATGCAAAATCGTGGACGTTATTGCTGCAATATGATGAGCAGCAGCTTTCTGTGCCTGGACACAGCCATAAAGTAGAACAGGCATTGGATCATCAGCAGGTACAAGAAGCAATAGGCGTATTGAAAACTGCACTAATGAAAAAAGAGGAGGCGAGTGATCTCTTCGGGCTGGAGCGAAACGAACAGCTACAAGGCATATTGGGAAGTATAAATCAGACTTTTGATGGTCAGGAGCTTTACCCGAGTGTAGCTGAGAAGGCAGCGCACCTGCTGTATTTTATTATCAAAGACCACCCGTTTTCTGATGGCAACAAACGTATTGGCTCCTTCTTGTTTGTATTGTTCCTGAAAAATAATGGTGCTTTAAAAGAATCTGGGATAAACGAGAATGGTTTGGTAGCGCTTGCCTTGCTTATTGCTGAGAGCGACCCTCAGCAGAAGGAATTAATGATTCGGTTGATCTTGAATTTTGTAACTAGATAGACAACACCCTTTAGGATCAGTCAAGATAGTATGTAGCGCAATCATGTATCAATGTGTGTACTAGAGTGTGTATTATGCGCTCACAAACTGTATTTATGTACGTAACTATTTAAAATATTATAATTAGTTTGATAAGTTCGGCTCCGACCTCCGCAGTTATCTCTCGTATCCCGCTCGAACGGCATCTTCCATGTTTGCCAGCTCGGCATCAGTCAGTAGCCCGAAATGTGATTCTCTCTTTCTTGCCGAAAGGCGGCCGTTGTTTTGCAGGCAGAGCTGGATAAAAAGATCGATCAGGCGGTCCGGCATGTCTACGATCCCTTGAATGGTTTGCTTTGTCTTGTCGTAATTGGCTAGAAAATCCAACTCTTCAACCAGTTCGTGCTTGATGGTGATCTTCACGAAATCGTACAATGCCTCTGCCTGGGCGGTCATATCTATATATCTATACCAAGGACCGATCTCTCCAGGCACGGTCATCTGGCCGAGGTCGTCCAGCTCATATTCGATCAGCCGCATCAGCTGGTTAGAGAACACTTCCAGTGAATGATCATAGAGGGCAGGATTTTTCAACATGGCGGCGGAAACCGGAAACATGATACCTCTTGGGATTGCGCCGCGCAGAGACAAGATATTGTGAATGAGAAAACGGTGGATGCGGCCGTTGCCATCCTCAAAGGGGTGGATGAAGACGAAACCATAGGAGATGCCTGCGGCATGGATAATTGCCGGTACCGAGCCCTTTTGCATGGTCCGGTGGGCGCTGAACAGGCCATCCATCAGGTCGGTAAGATCGTCAGGTTTCGGACAGACATAATGAACCAGCTGTTTCTGGTAGGAAATAGATTGCCCGACATAACTCTGGCTGGTCCGGTAATCGCTATCCTGGAAACGGGGATCGACGATGCGATTCTGCACGTCTATTAAAAGAGGTTTTTCGCAAAAATCCTTATGCTCCGCCATCTCAAGCATACCGATGAATTTCTCCGTCCGAGAGGGGCTTGGTTTGACGTGTTCGATTTCGAATGAGGATTTAGTCTCCTTGTTATAGAGATAGCTCAACGCCCGCCTGAGCAGTTCCGGAGGATAGGCCGTAACAACCTCTTCGCATTGCTTCCGAAGATCGATTTGCTCCATGGCCGCGAGTTTTTCGGTTCGCCGGATGACGGGGCAGAAGGACCGTCCACCCAGCAGATTGTCGATGACCCTCTGGCGTCGAACGCGTCGTCCGGGTGCTACGGTGTAATAGCGATCCGCCTCGAGAACATCGATGTAATTCCCGGTGGTTAAATCAGACAGCGGCAGCTCAAGTCCGGTCAGGAGTTCATAGAGGAACCAGATTCTGCGAGTGTATTTCCCGGTAGGCTTAGAGGATATCCAGGCTGCTGTCTCGTCTGGCGCAACCGAATCGAAAAGAGTCGACAGGATGCCCAGGTTGACGCCGTCATACTTCAGAGCGAATTCCAAATGGTCTCCCGTTGTGTCCCCGGGCCAATAGGACTGGGGATAGATGGATTCCACCTGGCCATCCTGGACGGTAGAGCGCAGTGTCCCTGTCGGGCTGACCAGGGATCTGTGCCAGTTCGGCAAAATGTTCAGTCGATACTGCTCGATGAGGAACGCATATCCGGCCAATCGGTTTTGTGTAGCTTCAATAGCCATTACACCTTAAAAAATGGTTATGATTCTAAAAAAATGATTAGATTACACTTATAAAATAAAATTATATTTACAAAAGTGATTTTTTTCAAGATAATTGTTTTTCAGGATGGCGCCAGGCGAATATTTTGGGTAATTCTCAAAAAATGTGTTTGCTCGACAAAAAACGATTCAATATCAGTCTTTCAACAAAAGAAACTTATAAAACAAGGTACCTTAACCAAAAAACGAGAGAAGAAGGGTCGAAAAAAATATTCGCCCTTTAAAGGGATTTTTAATTGATGGTGTGATTCTTTTTCATAAAAATGGTTCTTCCGGGTTGAGCGTACTTTTGTTGAAATCGGCTATCTTGGCGTCGCTGTTTTCGTCGGATCTGAACCTGTGTGAAGATCATGCTGTTCAGTCTTGCAGCCCTTCCCCAAAAGAAAGGGCTGCAAGAACGACTGCAAGCCAATCGCTAATTACAAACGTGCTCTAAGAGCCCCTCCAATAAAGGAAAGTACGCTTAATCCGGATGAACCAAAAGTTTTTGTTTCACTATGTGACTAAGGGCAAAGGATTGTTTTTACAATCTTTGGACTTTTAATGCAGGAGATGCTCTATTTTTATCTTTTCTTCATCTCCTGACCGCAGCACTGTAGAGGAACAGTACATTTATCGGGTGCGCCAGCATCACATGTGCAAGGTTTTTTAACACTTAGCTCCAGACCACATTTTTCACAGAAAAACAGATCTCCTTCTTTCATGTCAGAACAGTTAGCCATTTTAATCTCCTTTTAAATGGTTGAGTTTTAGCACCGGCGTTTATACCGGAACATACGACTAATTAGAAGTATACATAGTCATTAACAAAAGCAACAATGGTTATCGTCGCTCCAGCAATGAGCAGGCAGGTAAAAGTAAGCCTCTGGGCAGTAGCCATGCTGCTTCACCATTCTATCCTGTCACATTACGGTAACCTTTATAAAGATCATGTTTTCAATACTGTGCTGATCAGCACACTGGTATATCCCACATAAACGAGGAGAAGGGCGGCACCCTCGAAACGATTGATACGCCCCTGACGTCCTCTGAACCCATAGCCGATAAGGAACAGTGAAAGGGTCAATGCCCCCATGACAGGCATATCCCGGGAGAGGGTTTCCGGCTCCACCGCAAAGGGATGAATCGTTCCGGCTATCCCGACAACGGCAAGCGTGTTGAACAGATTTGACCCGAGCACGTTCCCCAGAGCGATATCATGCTCACCCTTGCGGGCAGCTATGACAGATGAAGCCAGCTCCGGTAAAGAAGTACCGACAGCCACAACTGTCAAACCAATAATCATGTCGCTTACCCCGAAAATCTGGGCAATTTCAACCGCACCCCAGACAAGAGCCCGGGAGCTGACAATCAGCAGCAGCAGCCCGGCCACAAGCCAGAATACAGCCCTTTTGATCGGCATTTCTTTTTCAGCCGCTTCGGCTTCAATCTCGTTTGCCAGCGAGTCGTTCTTTCTCTTCAACCCCTGATAGATGGTCCATGCTATTACACCCCCGAATACCAGAAGCAGGATCATTGCGTCAAGCCGTGTCAGGTTCAGGTCAGCCACAAGGACCACCGCGAAAAGGGTTATGACTGCCAGTATCGGCAGTTCCTTGCGCAACACCGCCGAATGCACCATGATCGGGCTTATCAAGGCCGTCACACCGAGTATCAGGGCAATGTTGGCGATGTTTGAGCCATAGGCGTTACCAAGAGCAATCCCCGGACTGCCTTCAAAAGCGGCCAGAGCAGAAACCACCATCTCCGGAGCGGAGGTGCCGAAGCCAACGATCACCATGCCGATCAATAGCGGCGGCATGCCGAAATGGCGTGCGGTCGAAGCTGAACCCTCAACAAACCGGTCGGCGCTCAAGGCAAGCATCACCAAACCGAAAAGTAAGGCCAAAATGGCAATAATCATACTATATTTCTGTCATTATCTTGTTTGCGCGATTTCAACGTTTCCCGTACTTTTACTTTCAGGTCCCGACTGGAAAACGGTTTCTGAATGAAATTCACGTTTTCATCCAAAACTCCCCGGTGGGCTAGCCGGTATGAACAGCACCTTGAGCTCAGGATAAGCAGTTTGCAGGGCTTTTGCCAGCTCACGTCCATTCATCTCCGGAATGACCACGTTGGTAACCAGCAAGGCAATATTGTCGGACTCCTCTGCCGTCAACTTCAAATAGGTATCGCTCACAATGGTGTTGCAGCGATCAAAAACCAATCTGGTTTTGTTTCCTGTGATTTCCATTGCGACTGCTTCTGGCCCTCTTGCTCTTTCAATATTTCCAGGAAGGAACACTAGCGTGCATCATTGGCTCTTTCCTTCAATACCTTCTGTGGTTCTTTTGAATGTATCCAGCAGAGAGCATGCTATATGACCGAATTTACACTATATCGGCAAAAATATAGTGATAACCTCAGATCATTGGCAAAAATTAGACAGCTAAGCAGTTTCTTGTTAGGTTTTGCTGGCAAATAATGCATTTTGCGATATAACAACAATTTATATTGGTAACAGGTATATTCCTACGTTGGACTTGTGACTTGTTCGAACTCTACGAGGAGGATCTATGGCATCATCGGCCAAAAATAAAGAAAACAGTGAAAGCACTCAAAAACGCATTTTAGTTACTGGAGACGTGATTGTTGATCATCATATTTACCAGGGTTCACGGCTTGAGACTTCATCTATCGAGAGGCGGGGCACCTCAGTTGTGACTGAGGTCGGTGGAGCACAGATCATTTATGACATCCTGAAAAAACAACCCAATAGTTCTGACAATATTGAATCTGCTCTGTTTTTCGACCCAATAGTTCCAGATGTTGAGGACTTCCCGCCTCAGTTGCATGCCTACGCATTATGGAACTATTTTTCAGATAAAAAGAATACCGACTTATCTGCCTGGCGGGTGGAAAATTTGCTCGGATATGGTGAGCAAACAGCCACGAATATTCCGGTTAGCGCTCATGCTGCAAATGATTTTAAAAGCGATATCGTAGTCATCGATGATGCTGCGCTTGGTTTTAGAAGCAATGAACAACTATGGAAACACTTATTTACAAAAGATCGGATTCGGGCAACAAAATGGTTTGTGGTGAAGATGTCGGATCCGGTTACTCAGGATCTTTTGTGGAACCAGTTGCAGGATCTGCAAAAAGGTAGTGATAAGAACGACAGTCGTTCTCGTGAGAAATTGATACTCGTTCTTTCTGCCAGGGATCTTCGTCGTCAGCAGGTTATGATTTCTCAAGGCCGCTCATGGGAACAAACCGTAATTGATGTCCTTACAGAACTCGACGTTAATCCCATATTCTGCGAAGTCCGAAAATGTGCCCATCTGATTATCAAATTTGATATGGAAGGAGCTCTTTTGATCAGCAATCCCGGGGGAAAAGATCAAAGATCCATTCTATTTTATGATCCCGGCCATCTCGAGGGAGAATGGAAAAGTAATTATCAAGGATCCATGCTCGGCCTTCAGGCATGTTTTACTGCTGGAATTGTCCATCACCTTGATCTGGGTAATCCTGACAGCTCTGATTCTATTGAAAGAGGAATAGCCGCGGGCCTTTCAGCCATGCGTAAACTGTTCACCCACGGTCATGGAACAAAACCGAATCTCGTTGAAAAGGGATTTCCTCATGCTGTCGTTGCAGCTTCGATTGCAAACACAAGCCTGCATACGTCATTTAGTCGAATGGAGATCAGTAAAAGCTGCATGACCCCGGAGGCAAAATGGTCAATTCTGCAGGGGACTCACCCTCCGGAACGATCACGCCCACTATATGGAATTGCCCGTCGGGTAGCGGTATATGGGCAGAGAGCCATCACCGGTATGCCCTACGCCCAATTCGGGTTTTTATTAACTGCTGATAGAAACGAGATAGAGGGCCTGAAAGCGATCGAGAAATCGATTTATGAGTATGCTGAGGACCACAATACTGATCGCCCCTTGTCGCTTGCTGTTTTCGGCCCGCCGGGTTCCGGAAAATCTTTCGGTATCAAGCAGATAGCTAAAGCGGTAAATAAAGACACGGGTAAGAACAATATTCTGGAATTCAACTTATCCCAGTTTGATATTACGAAACCGGAAGGATTGATCGGAGCCTTTCATTTGATCAGGGACAAGGTGCTGCAGGGAGTTGTTCCGTTTGTTTTCTGGGATGAATTCGATAGTCAAGGCCTTGCCTGGCTCCAGTATCTGCTTGCACCAATGCAGGACGGCTATTTTATGGAGAACCAGGTGAATCATCCACTGGGTAAATGTGTATTTATTTTTGCCGGAGGAACCAGCTATACCTTTGAGGGGTTTGTGCCGCCAGAAAGATCCAAGTCCGCACTGGACAATTTTAAAGTCAAAAAAGGTCCTGATTTCGTCAGTCGATTGCGGGGCTACCTCAATGTTCTTGGTCCCAATCGCCGCCAGACATTTGACCCTGATGAAGGGGATTGTGGCGAATACTTTGTGGATGATAAAGATCAATGCTTCCCGTTGCGCCGGGCAATGCTTATCAGGGGAATGCTTAAACTGAAAAGCAATGAAAAACTCACTATTGATGATGGACTTTTGTCTGCCTTGCTCAAGATAGACAAATATAAGCACGGCGCCCGCTCTCTTGAAACTATCATTTCATTGACAAGGATAGGGCAGAGCAAAAACTTGAGCCGGTCACACCTGCCACCGCCCGAGCAGCTCGGTCTGCATATTGATACTGGTACGTTTATGAATTTCATTGACCAGGATTCCGAGTTTCAGAGAAATGCAGTGATACTTGCTCCTTATATCCATGAGGATTATCGTGAGTCGCAAAGAGCTAAAAATAAGCTAGACCCTGAAATGGACAAGGACTTTCTTCAGCTCCCTCCCTCAATTCAAGAAGACAATATAGCTGCTGCAAAACGAATACCTGCCGTATTGGCATACGTGGGTCTGCAGGTCGTGTCGATTGATCATCAGGCAAAAGAAATTCGCAAGAAAGAATTAAACAATTTGCTTGAAGACAATAAACAAACACTCGGGGAAGTTGAGCACGATCGCTGGATGGCTTTTAAAATTTCTAAGGGTTGGCGCTATGGCTCTAAAAAGGATGCAACCGAAAAAACCAACCCCACAATAGTGCCCTACCATGAGCTAGTGATGGATGAACAAGAAAAAGATATTAACGCAGTTTTGCATTATCCGGATATTATCCAGCGGGCGCAGCCGAGATTTAAAATTGTTTATGAAGAATAATGTCAAAGATGATTTTGGGAAAAACAGGGTTGGGTCTGAATGTTGTTTCGAGGTAAAAGCAGCACTAGAGTAAACTCCTGTCAAACCCTATTATTGAAGAGCATACGGTTATTTTTCGGAGCCACCCCTGCTTTCAAATTTCGCATTGTTTTCGACATAGGTGCCATGCCGATACTCGGCAACATTATACAATAAAACAATGTCTGCATACGCTGCACCAGGCGGAACATAAGATTCCCCGACAGAGATAATCTCTGTATTGCCGTCCCCATCCAGGTCCCGCAAACGATCACTAATGACATGCTCATAAAAACCGAAGAACTCGCCTATTTTTTTGATCTTGGGCCAACGGATATCGAATGTATTGAGTATCGGGAATGCTGAGGTGGTTCCAATATCAGCTATATTTATTAAGAGATGAGTTCTTTTGTCACGAGTTTCAAGAAATCCCAAAAACTTTTTAATCGGATAATGTTTAAGTGGGAGGGAAATCAGTTTACGTTGAAGGTTTTTTTCATCAGTGGAATATTCTGAAAAAAATAAATAGCTGTTTTTGGCTTTAGAACCAAAATCGCCTCGAGGCGGTTCAACCAGCATGACAATCTCCAACTGGCCGTTCTGGTCGGTATCCACGATCCAGGGACTAGAAATAGTGCATTCCCCGTAAACGCCGCACGGTTGATCGTCTTTGGTTTTTTCTTTGAGGCAAGAGACTATTATTTTTTCGTTGTCAGGGAGGTCCTGCAGAATTTTTTTGAGTGATGGGTGATCGATATTTATGCCGAACAGAGTTGCTTGCAATTCAAAACGGTAGTCTTTGAGCACATGGATTCGATAAGCTCCGCAGCCGGAACAATCTGGACTGAATCTCACCCTGGTGATCATTTCCGCCCTGCCATCGTTATCGATATCCTTGAAAGACACAAAACCCTCATCAAAAAAGACATCCCTATCAATTATCTGTCGAATTATTGCGTTTTTTCCTTTGGATAAATCAACCACAAGTGAGGTTTTAGCAGGATTATTTCCTTTATGTTCGGATGTCAGATATCGCAGGCAGACATCTTCCCTGGCGAGATCTCCATTCAGTTCAACGGTTACGTTTAAAAAACAGCCCCCGATGTCATGTAACGAATCATCCACACAGCCGGCGACCTGCCGACCACGGAAAAAATAAAGGACACCGAAAAGCAGAGAGAGGATCGAACAACTTAAAAAGGCGAATCGTAAGATTTTCAAGGGTATCTTATTCTTGATATCTAGAGCTGGATTTCAGAGGTTTATCTTCATATCACTCTATTTTCCAAATAATCCTTTGGACTCAGTCCTCAATTTCATCTACTCTCTCTGCAGTGATCTTTTCAGGATGTTCCGAATCGATCCAGTACAATGGTTTTCCTATTGACCTGGCATAGTGAACAATGGCTGCGGTACCCGCCTCGTTTTCCGGCGGCCTTCCGTTCCAGATTGCCAGAAGCAGATCGCAATGATCTACGACATAGTGCCCAGCCTGTTTATAGGCTGCGGTACGAGTTTGCTGGATTTTCATGATCCGGGTCTTAGTGCTGCAAGAGAGCAGCTCCATGAATTCTTGTTTTGACCCTTCGGTTTTGAAGTCCTTCAGATACTCATCAGCTTCAAGCGGCAGAGGGCATTCCAGAGCAAATTCAGCAAAATTCAGGCACTCACGGGCTACTAAACGGTCTGCTCCTTCCGCAAGTGGTGAGAGTATTACGTTACTTCTCCCGTTCCTGCGAATATTGTTGAGGACACCAACGAGTATATTCACAACCGCCTGCCTGCATTTTTCCGGATGGGTTAAAACCCGGTGACCGGTAACACCAATAATTAACGATTTCATTCTTGTTGAACTTCTTTATATAAATAGTTTTGTATCAATACAGAGCCAGAGGGTGGGCTATAAAAATTTCAGCATAAACTGACTCAAGACATTATTCACTCTCAATGAACAATTCTCCATGTGCCTGTTTCTTCGCAAATGATACGCAATATGTTTCTGTTGTCTATACAAAAAACCTACCCACAAGAAAATAGTACTTGAGTGAAGTTTATCTCCAAACAAAGCACGAGCGATGACCAGTTATTGCAGCTTGCCACGCTATCAGGTTTCCCTTACCAGCGGAGTTCTTTTCTGCTGGAAGCGAATGCTGAAGATACAGCCGAAGGCAAGAAAGGTGGTAAGCAGGGAGGAGCCGCCAAAGCTGAACAACGGGAGCGGGATACCCACTACCGGCAGAAACCCCAAAACCATGAGCAGATTTACCACTATCTGCCAGAAGATAAGCTGCACAACACCATAGATGAGCAACTGAGAGAATCTATCCTTGCTGTTCAGGCTGATAAAGAGGCTCCGCAGCAATAGAGCGAGATAGCAACCCAGCAGAAAACAACATCCGATAAAACCCCACTCTTCGGCAAATACCGCAAAGATAAAATCCGTATGCCGCTCCGGCAAAAAATGCAGGTGACTCTGTGATCCCTGAAGGAAGCCCTTGCCAAACAAGCCACTACTGCCCACTGCGATTTTTGACTGAAGAATCTGATACCCGGTATTCGCTGAATCATTGTGCCTTCCCAAAAGATTCAAGATCCAGGTAATTATCCGCTGGCGCTGATACTCATGCAACACATACTCCCAGCACAAGGGCGCTGCAAGTATACCTCCCCCTCCTATCGTAAGAATCACGTACAACCGTATTCGGACTACTGCCAGGATGGAGAAGAAGCTGATCGCCAGCATCAGGGCTGTACCGAGATCCGGTTGCAAGAGGATGAGGTAAAACGGCACAGCTGTCAACAGGGCAGGGGCCGCGAGTTCTTTCAGGCCACGCGCTGCATGCCATTTCTTTTCAGAGAAGTATCTGGCCAGAGCAAAAATCAAAAACAGTTTGGCCGGTTCTGAGGATTGCAGGCGAAACAGCCCCAGATTGAGCCAGCGCTGTGAACCACCGGCTGCAGTACCCCAGGCGAGCGTCAGGATAAGAAGCACTATGGATCCGCCATAAAGCAGATAGCTGAAGCGGCGAAATTCTCCAGAATCAATACAAAGAAGGCCGCCTAAAAGAGCATATCCCAGGGCAAAGAAAACCGCTTGCTTCTGCAAGAATGCGGGGCCTGCGCTATAAAGATTTGCAAGACTCACCACGGAAATAGTCAAAAGAAGCAGAAAGAGCGGCCAGTCGATCCCTCCCATAAAGCGTCGTATCATTTTTGTCACGCGACTTTTCGTTTAGAAAGCAGTCCGGCCATCAAGAATCGGCAGTGCCAAGGTGCGTGCTAGGCACTCCACCTTGTGTGTGCATCAATAGCTCACTCATGACGGCCTTGCGCACATCATCTGCGAGACGATCTTTGACCACATGATAAAAATCGCTGTACGGCACGAGATGCTTCTGGCAGAGCGCCAACTCATGTGAAAGATAGGTTATCGCATAATATTGCTTATGGATATCGTCACAGTTGATCAAAAAATCAATAATCTGATGCCTGCGTAAAAGGCCTATATAGAGGGTCTCAAGTCGGTTGAATTCAACTGATTCCTGTTGGTTTTTTCCAGTCAGATTAGCAAGGACCATTTTATCAAGGGCCTTACCGTTTACGCCGAAAAGTCCGGTAGCTATATAGGCATCTTTTCCATCTGAATCGAAATAAACGCATTCAACTTCATCATAGGAAATATGGATATTTGTCTTGATTGCCAGTGCCACAGCAGGATGTTTGATGATTCTGTTCATCTCATTGAGAAACTCTTTTTCCACCGAAGAGATCTGACGTGTGCCGACAAGTCGTGTATTGGGTGTGAGCGATTCCTGGCTTACGATCTTTCGTTCAACAAGATTTTTTATTTTTTCCTGGTCTTCCTGAATTGTGTCCAGATTAACCACATCCTCAAAAATGGCAGTGAAAATATCATCATAGAACTGTGGCGCACCATTATTGATCGTACATTTCTTTGGCAGCACAATAAAATCATGTTTAAAGACTCCTCCTACCCAGCGTATATTTTTTTTGTCAGGTGAGAAAAATAATGGAAAGCCATCGCTCAGTTCCGAATGCAGGTCAAGCAGAGAGTAAAAAGTTGACTTTCCATTGATGTTATATACCTTTGATTCGATGAGCTTTTTGAGCAGAAAATCGTTCTTGCCATCTGCCGGCTTCCCTTCATTTACTCTCTTCAAATACGCTGCAAGCTGATTCCTGAGTATGTATTGGTTGGCGATAATGAGCTCCCTGTTCTCCGGCGCATCGATTTTCTTGGCAAGCTCAACGTTCAACACATCGGCGAGCGTGTGAATCATTTTGTCATAGTTATGATCGAGACGAAATGAGTCCCGGCTGATTGTTACCGAGAGGTCATTACAATTAATCGAAATGGAGAATTCCGGTAGGTAAGGGCACTCTTTACGGTGAAAGTCCCGTAAATCGTTCTTGGTGTCAGGGCCGCCTGTCAATAGGTTCGCAAGTGGTATCCTCAATAAATACTCAAACTTGCACATTATGGTTATCCATGTGTTCCAGTTCTTGTTATCGAGGAATCCATAGCAACTTCCCTCGGCAAAGAAAATTGCCTCGTTCTCTTTTGCCTGTTGCCATATGGATTGAAACGGAGAATCGTTAACGGTTATATTGCACGGGTAATACTTGAGTCTCTTCGTTGCATCGTCCAGGCATTGCTTAGCTGCCTTGTCGTTACCGAACTCAACAATGATCCTGGTGCTGAACGGAAATGACGCATCATGAATTTTGGATTGTATGTCGGGTCGTTTCATCGGGTCGGTTACGGTGAATAACAGCTCGACATTTTCTTCTTCACAGCAGGTCAGCACCCGAACAGTTTTGGTTTCGAGTTTCGGGTTAAAGATTGAGACAAATCCGATTCCGAAATTTCCAATCTTGTCGGGATCAGACGCTTTATCGGTTCCTCCAAGCGTGGTCAAGAGCCTCAGGCGTTTCCGGTCCAGGCCTTCACCGAAATCGGTAATTGAGATCGATGTCTCACCCGTTTCTATTGCCCCACGTTTTTCTTCCCACGGTAAATGATTAGGGTAACTGTCAAGGGCATTCTGGATGAGTTCACTGAAGCCTCTGCCGGGATTACCGCCAAATTGGCTGCTTATCAGCTTGTGCCATCCTTCACTGATGTCTATGTCAATCCCTTCTTCCAGCAGAATTTCCTCAAGTACTTCATTTGTCTGTTTATTTTTTCGCATTTGTGTCTCCTCTTGTTAATCCATCCAGGCTGAGTCGCCGCGAGATTTTCTGATAAAATCCTGAATCGCCCGGTTCGCGTGATCTACTTTGGCTTCTTTTTCCAGTAGTTCAGGTATTTTCTTTGTTCCGCATTTTGCTATCGCATCCATCAGGACGAGATCTTCTCGCACCTGGGCAGACAGCTCAGGCAATATTTTTTCCCCGCTTGTAAGGCACATGGCGAGCGCCCAGTGGCCGGCCAAAGCCGGTGAGGACCCGGTGAGTGCAATAAATTTTTTTATTTCTTCATGATTGAGGTTGAGAATGACCGTTTTATTGTCATAGAGGAAGAGCTGCGTCTTGCACGGCGTTCTGCCGTCCTGATGGACAAGGTAGTTTACTCGCCAGGATATTTCCTCGAGGCTTTTGATGGCTTCTCGAGATTCTTTGAATACTCCCATTAATCGTTCCAGTTCATCCGCTGATTGGTTGCCGAATTGGAGAAAACCAGTTCCATTTTCTCCTTGCTGCTGTTTCAGAAAATTCATTTCTGTAATTAAAGGATGAAATCCCAGGTATTGCTGGAATTCTTTCTCCAGCGGGCTGAGGCCTTCTCCTCTATGAGCAGGACGCTCAAAGATAATATCATGGGCTCCCAGTTTGATGACAAAATCACCGAACATTTTTTCGATAATTTCATCTACCCCTTTCGGTTGTTTTTTTGCCAATACCGGTGCCTTAAAAATTGAGTAATCGGCTCCGAGTGTTACCTCACCTTCCATGTAAAGTTTGCCGTTTTCAATTAATTGTTCCTGCAACTCAGCCATAGAGAGTCGATCGCCATTCTTGATCATAAATAATGGAAAGCGATTCCATATATTTTCAGGAGCGCCTCTGCAGACCATAAGCGCACACGCCATTTCCTCGACCTGGCTGTAGAGATGACTTTCTTTTTTGGGAAATCCCCTTTGGTAACGCCTCAAAATTTCTCCAACATATTGGGGTATCACATCCGCCCATAATTTTTTTGACAGTTTTGATAATTCACTCTCGTTACTCAGACAATGCCGGCCAATGGGAACCTGGAAATCAGCACTGTCTACCCGTATTGTCAAATACGGGATCTCTTTTACTTTCTCCTCTTTTGCGAAGAGCAGATTGTAGCGGTTGGTTATAAGGACTCTTTGTTTGTATATCTCATGACTCGTTGCCCCGATTGAGAGAACCACATCAAATTGTGTCCCATCAAGATCCAGAAGGTACCTGCGAGAATATGGGTCCGGGTAGTTGTGAATGTCTTTCGAGTCCCAGCCGTGGGGTTGAAGCCAGATTCGATATTCACCATCGCGTGGTGCTATGCTGATAGTGATGTCTTTATAGCGAAGATACGTTCTGAGGATCTTTTCCAACTCCTGCAGTTCTCGCTTTAAGCTTGTTTCTTTGGTGAACGTTATTTTAAATCTTGTACCGCGGGGGAGACTGTCTTCAAGTTTCTGCAACAGGATCAAGTCATCATCGAGCAGACAGTTTGCTTTCATCCGCCATGCTTCCTGTCCTGTAGAGGTTGTCATTTCAAATTGACTCTGCCCTTTAATCGCTGCAACACTGAGTTTACCCACTCCAAACTGGCCGACAGCAGTATTGAGAGATGATTTCTTGACCGATCTGTACAACACATTGAAATCCATTACTCCCTGTCGATCCATCCCATGGCCGTTGTCTTCAACCGTTATGGTCAGCGTCTGCTCATCCTCCCAACCGGAAATCCAGCACACCGTTGCATCTGCATCATAGGCGTTGACAACAAACTCGCGGATCCATTCCCGAGGGTCAGCAAACTGTTCACACATGTCTTTTTTAAGTTTCTTTCGATCAACCTGAATTCCTTGAGTCGCGATTTCATGCAGCTCTTCAGCTACTCCAACCTTTTTACTCGATTCCTGTTCCATTTATTCACTCCTTCTGTGACGTGCTTCGGCATGTATTATGCTGGCTGCCGTTGCGTTTGGTGAGTTGTAAATGGGTAAGGCAAAAAAAGTGCCAGACAAGTCAATCAGATCATTAGCCACGTGTTTACAGGGTATTATTGCTGACAGATTCGCTCTGATGTTGATTTGTTTGTGAAGTTGACCAGCGAAGAAGTCGGTTTTGTTGACTTACTGTTGATGGTTGTCGTGGCTGGTAGGGGTAATGGAACGTTATGAGGGCGGTTTTATCTGTGAGGAAATGATGTGCTATGTACGAATGTGCGGTGACAGCACGGCACAAGGGCGGGGGCATTTATTGTTAGAAAAGTATTTCCATGATCTTCCGGCTATGCAGTTATTCTGTGTATCTCATCAAATACTACTTCCATTACGCGCGTTAAATTTTCTGATATTTTAAGCCAGGAGGCCGCTCCATTGTTTGACGATGGGAGAAAATCAACGTCCAGCTTTTTCATATCATCCACAAAGCCGCACACTTTGTTTAAGGTCGGCACTGAGTGAAACAAAGCAGCATCTTCCTGGCAGAGCATATAGAGCTCACGGATATTATTACGAATTGAATCTCGATGGTTCGTTTCCTTATTGAGATCCTCCAGCAGGGACGGGATGGCAAGTTTTATCGAAAAGAGAATATCGCTTACCCGTTTGAGTCGACGCAGACAATGGGCAGGATGGAGGCGCACATCTTCGCTGCTTATGCTCTGTTGTGGTAAAAAATGATGCTGTCCATGATAAGCAAAGGTAAAGGAGAGATCTTTGAGTGTGATATCCTCACCTCGCGATATTTTGTCACGATTCAGGTTGCGCAAACAGCGCATGAAAGAATGCAATACACGAACATTTCCCGGCCAGTCGCGTTTCTTCATTTCATTCACCACCTCATCGGAGAGGGGTTTTGCCGAGTCATCGGTAATGTCGTTCCAAAATGTAGAGGCGAGAATCGCAATATCGTCCTTGCGGTCTCTGAGAGGAGGAACGAAGATGGGAAAGGTATTGAGTCGATAGTAAAGATCTTCACGAAACTCCCGATATTTGACTTTCGAAACCAGATCAACATTAGTTGCGGCAACGATTCGGGCATTTACACCAATCTGTGTATCGCTGCCAACAGGCCTGATCGTTTTATCTGAGAGTGCCCTCAATATTTTGGCCTGGTGATCTCGGGATAAATCTCCAATCTCGTCGAGAAAGAGTGTACTATCCTGAGCAAGTTGCCATATACCTTTCTTATCTTGGTCCGCTCCGGTAAATGCCTCCTTTTTATGGCCGAACAATTCGTTTTCAAGGAGATCTGCAGAGATAGCACTGCAATTTATCACCTGCATTTCTTTACGATTTCCAAAACGAAGAAGATGAATGGCCTTGGCAATGACCTCCTTGCCGGTTCCTGTTTCCCCAAGAATTAAAACTTCATCTTCGCTTTTGGCTGCAGTTTCAATAAAAAACCGTACCTTTTTTGCCTGTTCAGAGTTGCCTAAAAATAACCTTTCAAGCTGGTCAGGATGTTGCCCGTGATGAATGCGGCCAGCCGAGCTGTTTGGTTCGTCATTAAATGTGCTCTTTATCAGTTCATCGAATTTCTCTGAATTCTTTCGCAGCTCGCCCAGGACATCCTTGCTGACACCAAGGATATATATGTTTCGATCCCCCTGCTGCTCAGCTCTTTTAAGTAAATCGCGTATACTTCGCGGTGCTTGAGCTGAACTCTTAAAGCCACTTTCAAGCAGTGGAATCTTTTTTTGCCCTAATAAGTATCTGGAAAGAGATTGTTTTTCATGTTTTTTCCCCTTGTCGATCACTATGTCGTCAAATTTCTTGATGCTCTGAAGATCATCGGAGTCTAATGCATAGAGACTGAGGTCATGCTCCTCTCTGATGTTCAAAATCTGATGAGCATGGGCACAGGGAATCACCGTCGAAACATTTACAACTTTATCATCTTTAAAGAAGTATTTGACTGTTTCTACGTTCATGTTTTTCACCAAGGTATCTTATAGCTGTGAATGCAAATCAACGGCTTAAAAGAAAAAGTCAACAAGGGCGATGGTTGTGACATTTTTTATAAATACCATGTAATTAAATGAATTTTTTCAATTGC
The DNA here is from genome assembly GCA_963675545.2 of Desulfocapsaceae bacterium. GTDB lineage: Bacteria > Desulfobacterota > Desulfobulbia > Desulfobulbales > Desulfocapsaceae > MADRE3. Next base: position 1,437,952 of record CAXXRX010000002.1, on the reverse strand, counting down.
AAAGCTAATATTTAATTCATAGCGATGAACTATCGTAACAAAAAACAGTAAAGTCAACAAATAAAAAATATGAGAAATTTATCCTCTCAATCAAATTGTTTGAATATCAGCTAATTACAAATGTAATTGCGATAGTTGAGATTTGTGGCACATCTCTTGCTTTTTTTTGAAAAAAAGCCTCCACCAAAAACATTCAGGTCCATGGATAACCGATAGGTAGAAATGTTCTCCTAGTTATCAATAAGGTGGGGGGAACGCCAAGAGAGAGGGGGTGACAATGTTTGGAGTAACAGAATTCATCGTAGGGTTGTGGTTTCTTCCGGTAATACTTTTCGTCATCATTCCATTATTTCTGAAGATCGGGTGGCAGTTGGTCATGTTATCTAAGTCATTGAGAAAAAGGGGGGGGATAGATCATGATTAGTGAATTCAAGGATAATGAAAGGGTGTATGGCTCACTGTCAAATATGCTTGCATCAGAAAGGGAGGAACTGTTCTGTGATCCTTCTGCTGAACTAAAAGAGGCTTTAAAGTGTGTTTTAGGAGATGCCTCAGATCAAACTGAGAAAGAGAGACTTCTTGAAGGTATTGTACAAGATTTGTCACAACAAGCTATCAATGACAATAGCAACCTGGATAAACAAATCAACAAAGGGAGTCTGAACTATTCCAAACTGAAATTGTTGAACGAATTTATCAAAAGACATGAGGAAACTATCGGTATCTGCCTGTCGTTACAAGGTTCTTCAAAAGAAGCAGAGTTATGTATCTTGAAAGCAATGATTTTGAAATCTATTGAAGAATATGATACTGCAATACATTACTATGAACAGGCAGTTACACTCCTGCCGAGCTCTATCGTGGCTCGTCTATGCCTCTCTTTTTGTTTAAGAATAACTGGTAAATACAAAGAGGGTCTTGAAGCAATTAATCAGTTATTAGAGTTGGAACCTGACAAGATTATTGCCCTGAAAGAAAAGGCAACAATCCTTGATGCACTTCATCGTAACGATGAGGCTCTGTCAGTTCTCAAACATGCACAAGCAGTTGCTCCTGAAGATGGTCAGTTACTCCTGCACGCTGGGGTGCTCCTGATTAAAGAGGGACGGACAGAAGCGGCTTTAAAACCGCTGGAAGAAGCAATTTGGGGGGACCCTTTGTTCTTTATGGCTTGGGTAATGAAAGGATTTGCTTTGAGCTTCAATGCAGACCATGCAGGAGCGCTCGGTTGTTTTGAGCGTGCGAGACAAATAGATAATCAGAGATGGGAGGCTGTCCACCTTGTAGGGATCTCTTATGCAAGTATCGGAGAGCACGGGAAAGCCCTCGAACATTTCTTTGATGCTTTGAGCTTGGCGTCAGGCGAGGCAACTATTTATTGGTCTATTGCTGTATCACTTCGTAATCTTGATAGAAATGACGAAGCATTGAAGACTTGTGATACTGCACTGGAGAAAACGCCGGATTTTCTGCTGGCATGGGAAGAAAAAGCTTTTAATTTTGCAGTGAAAAGAGATTACCACAATGCTCTTGTGACTTGTGAAAGAGCACTTAAGATCTGTGGCAATTCATCACGGTTATGGGAAATCAAAGGTCACAGCCATGCAGAATTGGGTAATTGGGAGTCTGCGGTTGCCTGCTATGAGGCGGGGCTAAAAGAGACGCCCGATGATCATCTCATGTGGTATAATATGGGGTCAAATCTGTTAAAGATGAGTGTTCAAATGGCAGATGCCCGGAACAAGGGCAATGTTGTCGATAAGGCCTTGAAGTGCGGCCAGCAATGTTTGGAAATTGATCCCGAATATGGCCAGGGATATTATATCTGTGGTTTAGCCTATATGGTGAAAGGTGATGTAACCCAAGGTTTTTCATTTCTGACGCGAGCTTCTACACTTGGGGTCCTTGAGGCAACTCTTCTTGTCGGGAACTTAAAAAAATGAATTATGAAAGTGGTTAAATAATATGAAAATAAATGAAAAAGTTGTTGATTTTGGAGATTGGAGAAGGGGTCTACACCAAAATAGGTCTTAATATGCTGATATAAAATGAAATTTTCAGATTAAAAGCCTTGTTTGGATAAACTCCTGTCTGACAGCCATATCAGTTATTAATCTTGAATAATTTCATCGCCGGGTGGATCAAGTCAATTTCATGGACTTACTGATAATGTCGAACATATTCAGGTACAGATTCTCCCTTTCGTCATTTTCCTGGATCCAGTTGTTTGGCTCCGTGTCAAGCTGCGCTTTAAAGGTGCGATAGTCTAGTTTGTCGCCCATCGCTATTCTTAGGACACCTCCAACGAGAAACAGCCTTTTCACCCGAGTCTGACCTGCCTTTTTTAGACAAAGATCGGCCATATACAGCATGCCCTGTCGGTCCTCGTCACTCAGGTACCCAGGCAGGGCGGGGAAGCCACCGGCTTGCTCGCCCATTTGGGTCACGTAGTTCATCCAAGCGGGGTACAGACGTTCGGCCTGATCGAGCGCCCAGGACTTGATTCGGTCGGCGAATGCTTCGACGGCCATTTTTGGGTCCTCAGGTGTTTCGGCCGGCGTATTAAGATTTATCCCGGTTTTAGCGGTTGCCTCTGCCAATAAGGCCTTGGTGTTTTTATCACCACATACCTTCCGTAAATCGCCAAAACCGGTATCGTTCCATGACAGGATTTGCAGAGCCGAGGCAACTAAGTCCCAATAAGAGCGGCCGGCCAAGGAGGGCGTCAGGATGGAGAGGATTATTTTGTCATCGGGCACCATGCGAAGGTAAGTGGCCAGGCGATCGCTGTGCATGATGAAAAGGGTGTCGAGCCGCCTGGCCAGATCTGTGTCGTTTCTGCTTCTGGCAACATCTATTCGATCCAAAAGAGGAAACAGGGCGTCAGCCGAATTTATGGCCATATCTTTAATATTGACCCCCTGGGTACTTTTCATGATCGATTCATAACTTATCCGGGCTGGCTCAAATCCTGGATGTTTAGCCATAATGTTCTGAAGCATTGTCAGTGACTGTTCAGTATGTCCTAAACGCGCCAATATCTGGGCAGAAATGGTCTGGATGGGCAGGGATTCAGGGAAAAGTTCATGGGCGAGTCTGACATGTTCCTCGGCCTTGGAGTGAAGATTCCCCGCGGTCTTGAAATTTACCACGGCTAAACATTTCGAGCGGTGAATGAAAAGCGTCTCCAAGAGTTCTCCGCCAATATTCGCCCACAGACCAAAAGCCTTTTCTCCGAATTCTGGGGCCTCGCGTATGTCTAGATCGAACATTTCTTTATCGGACGCGATCTGCTTGAGCCAGAATAGTTTTTCATCGAAGGAACCGTGTAGCTGAATAATTTCGTCGATCAGCATCAGGGCTTCGGCTTCACGATCTTCCTGGTACAAACGTTCTATTTTGCGGAGATCTTCGGGCGTACCTTTCAAGGCTGGCTTGGTGGGCCGGCCTTCCCTGACTGGTGATTCATTAAGAGGGTGGTCTTCCTGCAGTCCCTTTTTGACGCGGTTAAACATGTCTCTTAGACCCATGAGAAACTCCTGGAGTTGAGTGATTAAAATTCAAGCTGGTAGGATTGCCAAACTCCGTTTCCATCAACGATGATCAGTTCCCGGCCGCTGGGAGCGATCCGGGCCGCCTGCGCGCCGAAGCTTAGCGGCAGTTCTCCTATCGGGTGCGGAGATCCGTTCCGCCAGGCGCGGCAAGTGTCGTCACCATGAATCGTGATCATAAAGAAATCATCCCGGCTGGCCAGGAAGGCCGCTTGAGCACGAACTAGGTATCCCTGGACGTTGAATTTAGATAGGTTGGGCAGAGAAAAACTTTCCAATTTTTCCCCGGTTTCAGCCTTCCAAAGAACGCTACCACCGTCGGCGTATAGGGTCAGAACAGTTTCTTCGTCAAACAGGACCACGCCGGAAACCCTACAGACGCCTTCAAGGCCGCCCAGGGGTTCCCAAGTAGTGGTGGAAAAAGCGAAACAGACCGTTTCATCTAGAACCGCCACACCTAGACAGCCGTCCGGTGACAGCCCCAGGTTGGAAATAGGGTATCCCAAGTTACGGACCGCCATGGATCCATCATCCCGGAAAAGTACAAGTTCTTCACCCCGGCCTGCGAGAACCAGAAACCGGTTTCGTTGGGACGCGGAAAAGCAGGTAAATGATGCCCTTTGAGCCCCATCGGGAGGATAGGATGCCAGAGAGACGCCGGTCGCAGGGTCCCAGGCACGGATGCGGCCGTCGGCGCCCAGACCGAGCAAATTGTCTCCGATCCACTTCAAATTTTTCAGATAGCCCGCTTCGGAACGAATCATCCTCCGAATTTTCAGGCTTGGAGCCTCGACCAAATGGATAATTCCGCTGTAAGACAAGGCCGCCTGGTTACCTGTCGGCGATAAAGCCGCGCATTCCAAAGTATCGCCGAATGGCAGAGCGGAGGCCGGTTTCGAGCCGGAAGGAGACTTGATGTTCAAATCTATTGTAAACAAGGCTTCGTATCCGGCCGCAATAAGTTTTTGTCGATCCGGCAGAAAGTCGAAGGAGTTTATTCCGGAATAATAATTGCCAAAGTCATGGGTGGTGCCGGTTTCAAGATCTAGGGCCAGCAGCCCTCCCGGCGCATAACGCCTGGCCGGCGGACAGGATGCGGCCAGAACGCGGCGTCCGTCGTTTATGAAAGCCAGAGTCGATACCTTTTCCCTCAGAGCGGGCGGCTCGCCTAAATCATCCGCTTCGCCCAAACACCAGGTTTCCCGTTTCCAGGCGGCCAGTCGTTGTTCGGCCCAGCTAGGGGCCGCAGCCACAACTTCGCCTGAATCGGCGTTCATCACCCTGATCCCGCCGGTCACAGTACCCAAGGCAAGATGGCGGCCATCATCATCTACGGCCATGGCTGAAACAGCATGGCTCATATCCAGCCGACCTAGAACTTCATACGGCCCCTCGGGAACCTTTACTTGAAAAACTTTCTGGTTCACCCTGTCAGGCCAGTCTGCCATGGATAGGAAGAACCGATCGGCTTGAAGAAAAAAAGTTAGAGCGGTCGGCTGGCCGGGCGAAGGCAGTTCGAAAGACATGACCCGTTGTCCGGCCGGATAAAAGGCTTCGATTCGTACCGCCCCGGCCTGCTCGTCACAAACCACAATCAGTCCCGATTCCTGAATCTGGGCCAGGCTGACGGCACGGTTCAGGGTCTGAACCGTTTCGACGCGCCGGTCAGGCCAATCGGCCAGGCAGACTTCACCGTTCTTTCGGATAAAGAGGATTTTGTTTTCTTTTTTAAGCCATCTCGCGGCCACGGGCTTCCATTTTAAATCCGTGTTGGAGCGGTCTTCGACGATCCAGGCCGGACGACATTCGTCCGCGTCCCACACCATCAGCGAAAAATCAAAGTTCGATCTGAGTTCCAGACAGAAGAACTGATCATCCGGACCACAGGTCACCAGATCGAAATCGCCGTGAGTGGAAAGGAGAACAGGTTTTTTGCCTTTGGAAGCGAGGTCGGTTTCAGGTAGGCGGGCACGAAACCACATCCGACCACTATCTCGGAGATGCCTTTCGGCCCCCTGCGACACAAACGATTCGTTTTCTGCTCCTTTGAAATTGGCGGCCAAATGATTGAAAACCTGTTGGGTCACGCCGTCTGGAAAGAGCCGCGTTTGAGGTGCTATCGTTTTGAGAACGGTGCGAAGTGTGACCGTTCTTGTCCGCAAATCGGAAGGCAGGTTCGGCTCATTGATTATTTCCGTCAGGTCACTGATTAGGAACATCACTCCTTGGTGATCAATGGGAAGGCCGTTTTTGTATTCCGTTTCAAAACTCTCGCAGAAGCATTCGATAAACCCGAAATTAAACAAAGTGGCTTCCAGATCTTTCCATCGGCGAGCCTTAAGTGGATGGTAACAGCATTCGGAAAGGTTTCTGAGATCGCCCGTTGCACCGCGTTGCCAAGGACGGGATAGAAAGTAGTCGGCAAGCTGGTTGTGGCAGGCCTCAATTTTGCCGACGGCCAAAAAGTTGTTTCTTATCGCTGAGGCGACACACCTTCTGGAAAAACCAAGCGTTGTTCCGCCGCGAACCAACCTGGATACCAGCAGGCGTTCAAGATCATACTGCAAACGCAGGAAGATCACTGCTGGCAGGCTGCGTCCCTGACTCAGGTGATGCCGCGATCGAGACAAGAAATCGTCCCAGAGCAGCTCATCACGCGAAAGCAGGTCGAGCATTTCCTCCTCCGATAGACCATGTCGTGAAGCGAGCAAGTAGGCGCAAACACTTTGGACCAGGACGCGGCCATGTCGAGCGGGTGCGGACAATTCTTCGAGCAGGGTCTGGACCATGTCTTCCATCGAATCGGGTAGAACGGGCCTCGATTTCCAGGATGGCCAAAGCCTGGCCGTTTCTGAAATCAGACGATGAAAGAACGGCGTGGTTTCATCAGTGAAGAGGTTCAGGAGCACCCTCCGCTGTTCGTCGGTCAAGGTGCGCCGAGTGTCATAAGATCCAGCAGCGGAGGAAGAAGACTGGCGGGATAAATGGACATCTAGAGCTTCACAGGCGTCTTCACAGGAAAAGCCGTTCAAAAAAAGCCGAGAACTTTCATCGAACCAGGTAACGTACGGTGAAGACCTGCTTCTCTGCTCAGGAAATGTTTCTCGCTCCAGATTGGCAGATATCACCAAGCGGACGCCACTGGGTAGCAATTTCGGAAGCCAAGCCAGGGGATTGATTTCGTCCGGTGTTTGGATCTGGTCAAGATCGTCGATAAACAGGGCTAAAGGCTGAGTTGGGTCGGCCAAGGCCAGTCGTTGGGCTATCAACCCCGAAGCCTGGTGGGCGTTAGATATTGAGACCGGCTGTTCATTGTAATGCTCACCTATTTCATTGGCCAAGTCTTCGAGCAGGGTGACTAGCAGTGTGGATTCGGGAGTGGCACCGATGAAGCGTTCGACGATAAAGGTATTTGGGTGGAGCGCGCGCAGGTTTTCGGCCGCAGCTGCTAGAAGCGCAGATTTGCCGCAGCCCTCCGGTCCCAATACTGCCTGAGGTACAGTAGGACCGATGGATGTCAAGTATTTGGTAAGACGCTCTAGTTCGTCTCGACGGCCCACAAAAAAATGACTAAAATCTCTACCCACGGATTGGTGCGTCAGGCGACCAAGCCGCACTTTGCACACTTCCTTGAAATGGTCAATCCTATTTCGAATGGAATCCCTGAGCCGTTTTTCCACTTCCCGGCAGAACGATTCCAGCCATTCGGTTTGAAGCTGCTTGTGATCCCACACTGCTTTATATTCATATACGTTATTTTCACCGATGTGCCCACGGAGCAAAGCCTTGAGTCCGGCCGCTCGGCAGGCGGACTCTGGATCGAAATGCCCGTTTTCGTCTGTGTCGAACAGATCCTGCCAACTGGACCTAATCATTGATCCACCTGGGTCTAGAAAGTCCGGCGGATCACACCAAGTCCGACCTTGAGGAGTGACCAGGGTTCGGTGGAAAGCGAAGACATGTTCGGCCGCGTCTGGGTCCTGTAAAGCGCCATGGAAAATTTCCTGTTCCGTGGCTGATGCACCGTATTTTATCAAGGCCGACTTCGGTAAATTCAGAAATTGCCTGGCTTCGATCATTGTCCGTAAAAGAGGCTTTTCCACCTCCCGTTCCCAAACGCAGAAATCTTCAAAGCGACCAGTACGGGACTGGAGCTGGTAAAGGCCCTGTTGAAAATCATCCCTCCCGGGCTGCCTTACCAGAATATTGTCGTTTCTCCGGTACCAGCCTTTGGCTCCAGGTGCCTGGTCATCGCGCCATTCCAGCAGATCAAGACTGATTGGATCTGCTCGCCGCCGGATTTCCTCGAATTCAAAAGCCGGAATTTCTTCGGGCAAAGGTCGCCAGCCGTATCGGTCGCCCAGCAAGACTATAAAATTGGGCCGGGGTGAAACGGTGCGGCAACGATTAATCTCCTCCAGACAGATGCGCATAGTCTGTTGGTCCAGACCGGCTTCACGGCTCACGCCCCATCGTAGATCAATTGCTTGGAAGCGCCAGCCCAGACTTTCGCAGTAATCCCGGAGTCGCGGAAAGACCTTCTCCTGGAGAGCCTTTCGTTCGATATGGAAGTCGCTGAAAGTTGAGGAAACAAAAATACGTATTTGGCGGAGAGCTTCCATAACGGTTGAATCGGAGATCATTATTCATGATAAACCCAGCCAGAATAATACCCGGCCGGTGACACCGCGTGAATTTCACTCGGACAAATTTGAGGCTAAATCGGCGAGCAATTTTCTGAATGCAGACCTGTCAGTCTGTTGTCAGAAAGAGCATAAAATCTCTAATAAGAGAAACATGCTTTTTTACTAAGTGACTATGCCAGCTCCATAATCGTGTGTCAATTATTTTGCCAGATACAAGAGGAAGTGCTGGGATTTTTACAATTTCAATATAAATGTTGACCTTTCCGCTCTCTCCAATCCCTCGACACTTCTGTCATCAAAAAAATATTCAAATGCCTTCAGGTCAAGCTATTCAGTGGATTCTCGTCGACAAGAAAACAGTTGACGAGATCATCTTTCGCACCATGAACACCCGGAATAGGCTCACGTTGGAACTCATGGCCCGGGGAGGAATGATAGTGGGTGAAGTTTTATACCTCACACCAGCCGATATCCAGGAAGGGACTCTGTCTTTCGTGTACTGATTTAGAACTAAATTGACTATTTCTGTACATCTAATTTGTAACAATGATCATGAAGTATTGTATCGAGTGCAATCCAGCCCTCGCCATTTCTATCTGAAGCAAAACAAAGCAATATACGGATAAGTTAAGTCTGGTTATACATTGCGATGACACTCTTGCTAGTTCAGCAAGAGATATAATTGGAAATGTTGGCTCCTTCAAAAAGAGGGGTCAGTATATTCTCACGCATGTCTTCAGCGTCTCGGACTCCTTCAAACCAGGAGTGCATGTTCATCGACAGGCAGGCAAGTGCGCAAACATCTGTAAGTGGGTCTTGCCCATATTGGGAGATAAATGAGTAATAAGAGTACTGGATTTCTTGTAGCATCGGATGATTTCGAAGCTGAGAAACAAGAAGAATAATCGGATCTCCTACCATACTGGTTGCATTCAGATGGTCGCTATTTTCAACGGCGCTAAGTATAGAATTCCAGCGATCAAATGCTACACATTTGCTTCTGCCTTTCGCAACACTAAAAAACAGCTTAACCAAGCCCTCATCCGCGTATTTTTCAATTTCAGATTTAGCCTTTTTAATGACATCCGGTTTAATGGTGAAATCCGTAAGTAAAGCAATTGGGTTGACACGCTCTCCCATCGCCGAATAATCGTAGAGGGTCCATAATACCTTCCAGAGCTCGTTGGCGTTAAGTTCTCTTCTCGCTTGTGATGAAAACTCCAATAATTCTTCGATTAATGTTCCAACTAGTCGGGCAAGATCTTTTGGTTTGCGTCCATCTCGAAAGACCAGTTTTTTACTTGACGAGAGAAACTTACGGATTATTTCGATATCGACTGACTTATCATGGACCTCTTTTAGTAATGCCAGTTCGAGTTTCTCGAATTCATGAATTGCTTCGAATGAGTCGTCACAATCCAGTACGACAGGCAAGCAGTAAAGCGCCAAAGAAGCAGCCAGACGGGGTCTAGTATTTTTATTGTTCTCTGCAACGGTCATATCTTCCGAAATGTAACGCCATAAAAATGCAGACAATTCTTTGTAGCACCATCTTGAATCAAGATAATTCCAACTGGGACATGGCAAAAAAATCCGCGCGGTCGATAGGCCTGATGCAAGACCAATATTAAGCGTACCTGGATCATACAATGGCCGCGAATCCCTGTCGAAGAAGATTTGAATGCCTTTGGGGCTCAGAAACTCTATCAGCGATTCGACAAAAGGAACTACTAAGTCAGAGTCTTTCCAGCTGTAACTAACGAATACATCGGGAGATATTATTTTCCGTTCATTTGGGAATTGCGATCTTATTGACCACATGCTGCCCAATGTTTTTCGTATAGAGCTAATTTTGAAGAGATTTTTTACCATATCATGATTTTAACATGCTGAACCTTGTACAACCATAAGAGGCATTGAGATAGTTTAAAATCACTTGAATAGGTATATTTTTCTTATATACTTCCTTTTTTGTTTTCTTTGCCTCGACCTTCTGACATTTGACTACGGTCTGTCACTTCCTCTCAATTTTCTTTTAATTTCCTCTGAGCCTATATGGCAGCCTTCCTGCTCTCTTCCAGATACACTTCGTTCAGGCGCCTGGTAACAGGTCCTGGTGTCCCTGTGGATATAGCTACTCCATCAATCTCTACCACCGGGCAAACAAAGGTTGTCGCCGAAGTGATAAACGCTTCAGCCGCCTCCTGGGCTTCAGCTATGGTGAAGGGCCGTTCTTCTATCTTCATGTTCAACTCCGACGCCAGCCTGAGGACTGATGCACGAGTTATACCACTAAGGATCGAATTTGAGAGATTACGGGTGATTATCCTGCTATCTTCTGTGACGATATAGGCATTATTTGAGGTCCCTTCCGTGACATAGCCGTCCTCTACCATCCATGAGTCGTCTTTTCCCTTTCTGACAGCCATCATTTTTGCCATTGACGGTGCAAGCAGTTGGACTGTCTTGATGTCCCTGCGCTTCCAGCGTATGTCAGGTACGGATATCACACGTATGCCGGGTTTTGCCGATGTCAGTGATTTCTCCTGGGTAAAAAGTATCAGGCTCTGTGGGACATTTTCGGGGTAGGAAAAATCCCTGTCTGCACTGCCACGTGTTATCTGAAGGTAGATTGCACCTTCCTTCAGATTGTTTCTATTGATCAGCTCACGGTGAATTTCAAGGAGCTCATCTCGACTCCTGGGCATCTCCATATCCAGTTCAGCTAACGAACGGTTGAGACGTGAGAAATGTCCCTCAAATTCAACGAGTTTTCGATCAAGGACAGCTGTTACCTCGTAAACGCCATCAGCAAATAGAAATCCACGGTCAAAGATTGAAATCTTTGCCTCTTCCTCAGTTTGATATCCACCGTTTACATAGACAATTCTGGCCACAATCTATCATCCTCCGTAGGTTGATTTTATCTTGTTTCAGCGGATATTAGTGCAGCAGTTCAAGATACACCACCACTTTTTACCAGAGTTTTCTGTTTTTGTAACATGACAATACGACAGCCACTTAACAGCAGGAGTCCCCCGATCAACTGAAAAAATGTTATACTTTCGCCAAAAAGCAGAAAAGAAAAAATACCTGTAAAAAACGGTACCAGCAGTTGAATCGATGAAGCGGTTATAATACCGAGTTTGGGGAGCAGGTAATAAAACAGACCTTGCCCGGCGGCAATTCCAAGCAGACCGGAACCTATCAAAACAGACCATTTCAGAATCCCCGGACTTCCTGTTATTTGTGGGCCGGACAGGAACACTGCAGGTGTTAGAAAGATGGATACCAGGGAAAAAACGATCGTGACTGTAAACAGAGGGGTTAATGTGTCTCCGATCCATTTCTTGACTGTCAGCCCCACAAGTGACCATGATAATGCTCCGCCTAATGCAAGCAGAATTCCTGTGTTGATTACAACCGAAAAGCCGTGATTATGAAAAATAATGACCAGCGAAGCACCCCCGAAGGCCATGAGGATCCCTGCAACCGTTGCTGATTCTTTTATCAGCTGCCGCTCTGTTTTAAAAAACAGCATACCCATGAGAACTGAGAAAATAACCTGCGACTGGTAGAGAAGAATCCCGAATCCCGGAGGAATGAGAAAAAAACACCACGTGTATAATAATTGAAACATGAGGGTACAGAATGCTGTCACGGATAGTACTCTCAGAAAGTACCATTTTGTTTTTATAAAGATGGCAAGATTGTGCCGCAGTGACTTTCCGCTCAGGAGAAAGAGCCACAAAGCCGTTGTTGAAACAACATAACGAAGCCAGATTTGAAAAATCAGCGAAAAATCATCTTTAATATAGGCAATGGAAATGGGAGTGAGAGCCCAGAACAGTAACATGGCTGTTGCGGGAAGTAAGATAGATGAGTTTGATTTCTTCATGAATCACCAGTTTAATGGCCAAAAAGAATAACCTATCGAAGCAGCATCTGTATGCATAGTCTCTTTTTAAGATATATGCTCGATTTGTTGGTCATCCACTACTATCTTGGGTACCTATCAACCTGTACTATAATTATCGGAAAGGTACCGTTTGAGCCTGCGTCACTGTAGTCGTTTGATATAACATTAAATTTCTTGACAACAACAGTTCAATATTGTTTTGTAAAAATGATTCAGGTGCTTGGAAACAAGCAAAAGAGGGAACCCTGTGTAATTCAGGGACGGGCCCGCCGCTGTAACCGGGGACGAAAGCTGCACGCAAGCCACTGATAGAACTATCGGGAAGGAGCAGCAAGTAGGTTGAGCCGGAAGTCAGAAGACCTGCCTGAAAAGAAATCCAGCCGTCCCGCGGACAAGGACGCTGTTAACGAGACGAGGACACAACAGGGCATCCCCGGATCATTGTAAATGGTCCGGGGATTTTTGTTTCCGGACACTGCCTGAAAGGAGAGTGGAGATGAAAAAGAGCAGCAGTGTAATCACGTTGGTATTGTTAAGCTTATTTCTCTGTACAACAGGTGCTTTTGCTTCCGGATCGATGGGCATGCCTGGAGCTGGTAAGAATGCCATCGTTCTGGCAAGCTTTGGGACGACAGTTCCTGCCGCTGTGAAATCGATTACCAATATCACCGATGTGGTGCGGAGCGCCTATCCGGAAACTGAGGTTCGTATCACCTTTACCTCAAATATCATCCGTTCTGTCTGGAAGAAACGGCAGGCCGAGCCGCAGAAGTGGCTTGATCAGGGTATTTCTGAAGAAGTGCTGTATGTAAAGAACGTCATCGCCACCATCGGAGATCTGCTAGAAGACGGCTACACAAATATTGTCGTACAACCGACTCATATGTTTTTCATGGAGCAATCGCATGATCTTCTCCAGTACGTAAATGGACTTGCCTCCATTCGCACTATGAAAGCCAGGTGGAATCCCATTAGTAGCCTGGTCATGGGCCGCCCCGCCCTTGGCATGCCCGGAGACGTCTATCCCTACCACGAGGATGTGGAGGCTGTCTGTAAAACACTGGCCGCCGATGCAGAGGCTGCGAGGAACGCAGGCGCCGTCCTCGTCTACATGGGTCATGGAAATGAGCATTGGTCAACAGGGATTTATGCAGAGACCCAGAAGAAAATGCGGGAGATGTACCCTGATGTTACAACGTTTATCGGTGTCGTCGAGGGAGCTCCTGCACTTGAAGACATCATGAGTCACCTTGAATATGCAAAGAATAAAAAGATCATGCTCAAACCATTCATGATCGTCGCCGGTGACCACGCTACAAACGATATGGCCGGACCCGAAGAGGACTCCTGGAAGTCCGTCCTGACAAAAGAGGGATATCAGGTCGATGCCGTTCTCGAAGGTCTTGGATCAAACGAAGAGTTTGCTGAACTATTTGTCGAGCGTATCGCTGATGCCGCGAAAGAAAGAGGACTTACTCTGAAATAACAATTACAGAAGACAGCCTTTTATATATGATTACAGGTGGTTGCCTGAGGTGTCGGTTGCAGTTTCTGCTCCTGTAGCACTTCTTGTTAACAGGTCGTTGATTCCCGGTATTTTTTCTGAACAGTCAATCGACAAGCCGACTGTTTTTGGTTAGGATATACGAAACAGCAGGCCTGCAGCGCTTGTACCGGTTGGAAATCAGGGAGCTATGACAGACACATGTTGAAAAAATATCAACGCATTGTTCCAGAGAACCTCTGGAATCGATTGTCCCGGAATCTCATCTTCGACGCCAAACAAGTCCTGCTCTATTGCGGGCTGAAGATCCCGACAAAAAAGAATGCATTGGCAGAATATGATGAAGTTTTAAAACTATTTACGCGTGGTACGCACTACGGCATTATCCGCGACCCCATTACCAACCGTCTCCATTTCGAACCGGAATATATCCAGAGTATCATCGACCAGACAACCCGCTTTGATTTTCCTGTATACGACAAATCTTTTGGGCCCGGCGGAATAGCCGGCTACATCTTCGAGAGTTCGATTCCGGAAGGTGATCTCAAAAACCCCGACCTCAACGACATCTTGAAGCAGGCGATTTTGGCAAATAACAATGATATGCCGTTTGCCTATTTGAGCGCCCGTCAGTTGTCGCAGTTCGAGGTTGAGCAATTTGCCGTCATGACCAGAATTTTTAATGGTCCCGTCTTTTTTAATGTCTCTACGAAGGACGGTGTTAATGAGGCTGAAAAACATATACAGGATGAAAATTATGTCATCACCGTCCACACGATTCTTGAATCACCTCTCACCTTTACGTCACGTGAGAAAATTGACATATTTATCGACTGTGTTTCCCGACAGATACCGATTAGCCTGGTAACGCAGCCATTCAGCGGACAGAACGCGCCAATGACACCGTACGGCCTTGCGCTGCTGGCTTTCTCCGAATTTCTTGCGGCAATGGCTTTGGCGTATTCGATAAATCCGGAAACCAAAGTGATCAATGGAGCGCTTCCGACAATGTGCACTCCGGGCAGCAGGCCTCATCTCAAATTGGGTACGGTGGTGCACAACTTTGTCAATTTCTTGGTCTCATATACGTCCAGACTGCTTGATCTTGCCAGTATCCAGTCCGGGTGCACGATTGAAGGTAATCTGCATATGCCCGCATTGCTTGAAACCGACTACGAGACCGCCCGGGCTATAATCCTCTGGGAAAATCTGTTTGAGGGATGGCATATGATCAGGCATACCTACGGTTTTCTGGATGACATGGCATGCTTCTCTTTCGAGAAAGCCAAAGCGGATATAACCGCGCTTCGTCATATACAGAGTTTGGATGAAAATGGCATACGGGCGATAATGGCAAACAATGTTCGATTGAACCAGGACTATTTCAGAGCCGAAGAGATCTATCAGAATCCGACGCTTATTTTTAACGCTGAAAAAGGTGGCCTCGTTGATGTCATTATAGAGACGATTGAAAATTTCAATGGTTATTTCGGCCGTAACGAGCACACCTTGAAAAATGTTCCTGTTGAGTGGTTTTAGAGCAGACAGAGAACCCGGCGACAATAAGGGCCATGAAAGGCTGTACATCGCCTTATCGCATTTCATTTAGCAGAGGAGATCAATAATGAATGTCGTACGCATGAGTGATGTCACCAAAAATCCACTGATAAGCACACTCTTTACTGGAGAGGATGTTACGGTTCAACCTCTTGTGCCTGAAGGAGGTGACTACAACATGAGCATCGTCAATTTTGGAAAAGGTGTGAGAAACAAGTTCCATAAACATGAAAGTGATCAGATCCTGATCGTCACCTCAGGTAAGGGGATTGTGGCCACGGAGCATGAACAGATAACGGTAACAGTCGGTGACGTAATCTTGTTTCCCAAGGGTGAAAAACACTGGCATGGAGCGACTGGTGATTCAGAATTTTCCCATATATTCATCACCAGAACCGGCGGCAGAAATTATATCCAGCTGGAAGATTGATACGCGTTCTGCGTCTTTATAGCCTATGAGCGGAGGTTTAACTCCGGGCTGCAGAACCGAGTTATCTGCAAGGATCGAAGAACCGGTTCAGGCATCTATATCTGCTGTGTTTTTCGAATGTGGCTGTAGTTGAATCCGGCAACAAAAATACTGCCGCCGAGAAGGTTGCCGATAATGGCCAGACCGATAAAACGAAATCCCTGCTGGAGCGTGTACTGATCACTGATAAACAGGGCGACAAACATTTCGACCGAACCGGCGATGGAGTGATGGAGACCGCCGAGGCCGATCAAAAATGTGACGATATATATACAGGCTATCTGGCTCAGGGCGGGGGAGGTCACCAGCACAAGCCAGCCCCCCAGTGCCATTAACCATCCGGCCAACAGTGAGCTGATGAGCAGGCTGCCGACACTATGGTCGACAAGGTGATGACCGATCAGGATGTAGCCTTCCCGTGCCATGATGACCTCATCGGCAAGAACCAGCAAGGTCGCACTGCTGACTGCGCCGATTTCATTTCCCAGGATGACGAGCAGCCACAGGCGAAGCAGCTGTTTCACGTTTGCTCTTCCTGCAAGAAGAGGGTACACGGCGGTGGCCGTATGCTCTGTGAAGAGCTGTGTTCGACTCATAATGCAGATGACGAATCCCAACGGGTAGACAATAGCCATCGAAAGGCGGAGGAGCAGCGGATCTCCGAGAGGAGCTGTGAGTGTCGCCATTACAGCAACTGCCATGGCAGTAAAACCAAGGATTAAGCCGGCACCGACCGAGGACAGGACAAGAGAAAGAAATGGTCGCTCCAGTTGTTCAAGTCCTTCTTCGATGGCATTTTCAAGCACATCGTCGGGATGCCGTACAGATTCATCCCTTCTCTTGATAATGACCGGAACATAGTCTTCGTCTTCGTTTTGCCGTTCTACCCCGCGTTCTGTCTGCACCGTTTCCTCGAGTCTCCGTTTTTTTTTGTCGGAGGGATCCTGAGCAGATGTACTGTTTTCCTGAGATGTTTTATTTTTTTCGGGAGCCATGTCAAAAGAAGTTGTTGGTTAGTAATTTTTTTCTCATCCTGAGAGGAAAAAATATGGTACGTCATTCAGGTGAATGACGGGATAAAATACAAAGAAGCAAAAAACATACCATGTGCAGATCAATAAAGAGGTGAAAACATGAATGAGACCGAGGTGCTTAAAGGAATTCTCAACTCTATACCATATCCGATCGTCTATGTTGATCTGGAACATATCATACGTTTCATGAATAATGCCGCAGTCTATCACTACTGCACGGAGCGGGGTCATGAGCCCCTGGTTGGCCGGAGTATTTTCAGCTGCCACAAGCAGGAAAAATCAAAAGACATGATTATAAAAACAGTCGAGCGGTTCAAAAGCGATGCAAAAGAGAAGTTCCTGCAGGTCAGTGATCGTAATTTGAGGATCTATATCACGCCTGTTAAAAACGACAGGAACGAGCTGATCGGCTATTATGAACGATTCGAGAACAACTTTGCGATACATGTCACTGAAACGAAATAAAATCGTTTGCCGGTGGTTACTTAAATAGTGTCAATGAGTCTCATCATCTACCGGCTCATAGAACGAGTCATTATTTCGGATTAAGCTCAAGAATAATAGAACCCTCGAAGAATACCACGACAGATGACGAGGACTCTGATACCGTGATTGCCAATGCTTCCGTTACGGCGGTCAAATTCGCTGCGGCGGCATGTCTGGCACCAAATCCTTTTCGCATGTTTACCTTTTTGCTCGCCGGTGGATTCAGATAGGCGCCGGCTCTTTCGACAGCTCCGCTGTTACTGACGACAAATGCCCCGTCAAGCGTTGCATACTCCCGTATTGTTTCAAAAAAGTCGTTGTCATGAATATTACGGCTTCTTTTTGGGTGGCCCTTGAAGGGATTGAGGACCAGCTGGTCAAGGTAGGTATCGAAACTGTCCGGCTCACCGAGGATAAAAATCGTACCGATCTTCTTTCCTTCCCTTCCCTGCCTGGCAAGGCGCAAGGCGATATTGAGCAGGCGGACGAATTCCTGGGAGCAGAGAATGCGTTTCGGTACCTGGTCATAGGTATGTTTTTGAAACCATTTGTTGTCACGTAACAGATTGGTAATGAGAAGATTATCCAGGCGCAGGGAACCGACCAGGCCGGTTATGCAGAGCACGGTTTCATCGTGTTCAACCTGGCCGGACAAAACGGCAAAGAGCAACCCGAGCTGGAACTGTTCCGAGCGTGACAGCTCCTGGTCGGGAAGCGATACTACACTGCATTTACTGGAGAATTCTTCCCGGATTTTTTCCTTGTTTTTGGTGAGCAGAATGATTGTCTCTTCGCTTTTGTTTTCCAGGATATAGCGCTGGTCGAGGACTGATTCGGCAAATACCAGAATTTTCGTAATACCAAGCTGTCCGGCCAGTTCAAAACAATGGTTCACCAGCACCCGGGACTCCCGATTCTCCGACGGCTGGGATTTTGCACGTTTTTTGTTTTGACTCATGGTCTGCTCAGCTGTTTTTCCGCTCTGATGAAATAGGTATCAGCGGGTATTCTTTTTCGGGACCGATGACATTTTTCTCTTTTTCAAACAGTGGTGATGACGCAATATACAGGGCGACAAGGGTGGCAACCGAGAGCAATGAAGCAACGTGGGTTCGTTCATAGCCGTGTGAGGCATCAAGGGCGAAACAGACCAGGGCTGTCCTGATATCGTTTCCTGCCTCAAGAGCCGCGGCCGCATCACTTCTGTAATGCAGGAAAACGTCACGGCTGAACTCTATAGTGTTGCTCTGGCAGAGATCTATCAGGTGCCTGGTCAAATGTGTGTCGTACGGGCCGCCGGCATCCTTCATGGCCAGGGTTACCCCGAATTCGCAGGTATTCTGCTCCGGTGCAATAGTGCCGTTGTCAACGGAAACCATTTCGGCCACATCACCCCTGAGTATATGTGAGGCTCCGACCCCCACTTCCTCTGATATGGTGAACAGCAGAAAGCAGTCAAGATCCGGTTCTATTTGCTGGGACTTGAGTGCTTTTGCCGCGGCAAGCATCGTAGCCACGCCGGCTTTATCATCCAGGAACCGTGAATTCATGAACCCGCTGGAGCTTGTCTCCAAAGCAGTCCTGAAGGTGACATAGTCTCCAATCCT
This sequence comes from Desulfocapsaceae bacterium, assembly GCA_963675545.2. Classification (GTDB taxonomy): domain Bacteria; phylum Desulfobacterota; class Desulfobulbia; order Desulfobulbales; family Desulfocapsaceae; genus MADRE3. Next base: position 1,419,179 of record CAXXRX010000002.1, on the reverse strand, counting down.
GATTCCCAGGTTCCAGAGATCCTCGATAGTCGAGCAGATCTCGTCTATGCGGACCTCAAGGTTCGACCAGGTCGTCGGCTGCTGATCGACCTCCTCGTTATAACAATGTCCCGATGCCTTTAGCGGCAGCACCGTTCCTTCATAGACATTTCCTGTTTCCGTGTGAATGTGTACCCGGGCTCCCTCGGCAAAGCGCGATGACCATGTTCCGATCTCGACAATACTGAGCCGCCCGTTTTTCTTGAGACCTTTAACCATTGCTCCCAGGGTGTCGAGATGGCCGACGACTGCCCGGGCGGGTGTGCGTTTTGCTCCGGCAATTCGTGCCCGAATGGCACCGCGCCTGGTCAGTTTGTAGGGAATATCGAGCGTGTCCAGCTCATCACATACCATTCTGACGATCTCGTCCGTCATCCCGCTGGGGCTCGGTATTGCCAGCAAGCGTTTCAGGATATCAACCAGGTAATCCTTGTCTATAGTGTCCAACACTGCTTTCTATTCTCACCGGTAGTGGTTTAGCGGCTGTGTTTGGTCTGCGGGAAGAGCAGGTCGACAAATCTCTCTGCCGTCGGCTGAGGTTCGTGGTTTGCCAGTCCCGGCCGTTCATTGGCCTCAATGATCACATAATCCGGGCCCGAAACATCAGGAACCAGAAAATCAAGGCCGACAACGGGGATACGCAATGCTCCTGCTGCTGCAATTGCCGCATTTTTCAAAGCCGGATGAAGCTCCGGGGTCACATCATGTATGGTTCCGCCTGTGTGGAGATTTGCAGTTTTTCTGACATTAAGCTCCACTCCGTCAGGAAGGGTATCGTCCAGCGTATAGTTCTTCCTGGCAAGCGTGCGGATTGTTTCGTCATCAAGGGGGATACTGCTCTCCCCGTCTGTCGCGGCAATCCGGCGCCTGCTCTGTTTCTCGATCAGCTCTTTTACCGTGAGTTCACCGTTTCCCCTGATTGATGCCGGTTTTCTGACTGCCGCTGCCACGACCTCATAATCAATCACTATAATACGTAAATCAGCACCTTCCATAAACTCTTCGATGACAACCTTATCGCACAGCTGCGAGGCCTTTTCTACCGCAGCATAGACTTCTTCTTTGTGGTCAAGGTCGACAAACACCCCTTCCCCCTGCTCACCCCGTGCCGGTTTTACAACGACCCTGTGGTATTTTGCCAGAAAATCATCCAGTTCTGTTCGGGAGCTGACGACCTGGTGCCCCGGAACTCGCAGGTTGTTGGTTTTCAGTATCTTGTGCGTAACACTTTTATCGTCACAGCGACTCATGGCAATTGCTGTGGTGAGTTCGGTAAGGGACTCCCTGCAGGTAATGACTCTGCCGCCGAGTGAAAGCTGGAAATAGCCGTTTTCGGCGTCGATAACTTCAATACCGATTCCGCGTTTCTTTGCCTCACTGGTGATGATTCTGGCGTATATATTTAAATTCTCGGATGAATCCGGACCAACATAGAGGGATTCGTTGATCGAGTTTTTCTTTTTTATACAATAGACCGGGACCTGCTTGAAGCCGAGTTTGTCGTACAGTGAAATTGCCTCTGTGTTACTGTGCATTACCGACAGGTCTATGAATCTGCGGCCCTTCTCCATGAGTATCAGGATGAGCTCCCGAACAAGTGTCTCTCCAACTCTGGGGATCTTGCACTGCTGGTCGACGGCAAGGGCCCAGAGACTTGAGCCGTTGTCGGTATCGTTGAATGCCCGGGCGTGATCGACGCCGGTGATTGCCCCGACGATGGTTCCACTGTCATGTTCTTCGGCCAGAAGAACAATCAATGCATCCTGTTCGATGGCATTTTTAAAAAATCCGGGATAGCTTGGAACCATCCCCCAGGCTTTGTATATCCTGTTGATTGCTCTCTCGTCGTCATCTGATTTGAGCCGGCGTATGGTCAGGGCGCTGTTGCTCTCGGACGTGCCCCGGTAATTCTGGAAGTCCAGCCTGTATGTCAGTGACGGGTCAATAAACAGGTGTTGCGGGGCATAGGAAAGAACAACATGCGGAGCCCTCACGTACATTGCTATATCCCGGCGCCCTTCTTTTTCATTGGCAACAAGACCGGCCAGTTTTTCCGGATCATTAAAGGTCTGGCCGAAAATCAGCCGCCCCCAGCCGCAGTCTACGAGCGCTTCCTGCTGCATCGTCTTGTTTCGGTTATCTTCCGGTGGTGCCCCCCAGTGCTTGAGCGAGGACATACAGGTGAGGTCGAAGGGGTTTTTACATTTTTCGGTCGAGTTCTTCATGGCACTTTTTATATCCTGTGTGTTTGCAGCCACATTTCAAGCAGGGCGATCTGCCAGAGCTTGGAACCCCGTAGTGGGCTGATATGTTCGTGCGGATTGGCAAGCAGTTCTTCCACGTATGCAGTCTTGTAGATGCCGCGTTTTAGCGCCGTACTTCCTGTGAGGTATCCTCGAATGTAGTCGAGATACGGCCCCTCTATATGTTTGAGCGCAGGTACGGGAAAGTATCCTTTCGGCCGGTCGATAACAGTAGCGGGTACCACCTGGTGTGCTGCTTCCTTCAATATCCATTTTCCCGTTTCACGAACCTTGAGCTCGGCCGGCATTTTTCCGGCAAGCTCCACCAGTTCGTGATCGAGAAAAGGCACCCGGGCTTCAAGACTCCAGGCCATTGTCATGTTGTCCACCCGTTTTACCGGGTCATCAGTGAGCATGATGGTTGTATCAAGACGCAAGGCCTTGTCGACAGGCGTTGGTGCTCCCTGGCGTGAGAAAAACGAGGAAACAAAGGCCCGGCTGTAATCCTCGGAGATGAATGTATCATCGACAACCTGTTCATATTCCAGCTGATTTCGGTCAAAAAAAACGCTGCAGTAGTCTTCAACCGGGTCGCTGCTTTGCATCAGCGGCTTGTACCAGTGATAACCGCCGAAAACCTCGTCCGCTCCCTGGCCGCTCTGGACTACCTTGACATGTTTTGCAACTTCCTGGGAGAGCAGGTAAAAACCGATGTTGTCGTAGCTCACCATCGGTTCGGACATTGACGAGATGCAGGCGGGAAGGGTTTGAAGCAGGTCTGCTGAGGGTACGAATATCTTGTGATGTCTGGTAGCAAATTTTTCGGCAATGATATCTGAGTAGTAAAACTCGTCGCCTTTTTCGCCGCCGGCTTCTTCAAATCCCACTGAAAAAGTGTTCAAGCGCTCCTGCCCTTCTTCAGCAAGCAGGCCGACAAGCAGGCTTGAATCAACACCACCGGAAAGCAGGACTCCGACAGGGACGTCGGCAACCATCCGTCTTTTTACGGCCTTTCGAAGTGTTACAAGCAAGAGCTCAATCCACTGTTCAGAAGAGATGCTTCGGGAGCTGTCTTCTTCTATCCTGAGCTGCCAGTATGTGGAGTCCCGGTAGCGACCGTCCGCTTCATAGACCCGTACCGTTGCCGGTGGGAGCTTTGAGACGCCTTTTAGTATGGTATGGGGTGCGGGGACAACGGCATGCCAGTGCATGTAATAGTGCAGTGCGGCGGGATCTATTTCCCTGTTGAGGCCATCGGTTTCAAGAAGTGCAGGCAGGGTGGATGCGAAGCGAACAAACTCCTTGCTTTGGGCAAGGTACAGGGGTTTGATCCCCAGGCGGTCACGTGCCATTATCACTTTGCCGGAATCGCGCTCGTGGATGACAAAGGCGAACATCCCGTTAAAATGTTGTACGCAGTCTGTACCCCAGGCATGGTAGGCCTTGGCAATCACCTCGGTATCCCCCTGTGAAAAAAAAGCATAGCCCATCTGCTCGAGTTCTTTTCTCAGGCTTTTATAGTTGTAAATGCAGCCGTTAAAGACGATATCAAGGCCTGAAGAGGAATCCGTCATCGGTTGTCTTGACTGGCTGCTGAGGTCGATAATTTTCAGCCTCCGATGACCCAGGGCGATGCGGTCATGCAGTTGGTAGCCGGAACCATCCGGACCTCGTGCTGCCATTTTTACAGCCATTGCTTCAACAGTGGACAATGATGCCTGGATACCGTCAAAGCGAACTTCACCACAGATACCGCACATGTGATTCCTCATATTGGGTTGATAGGAACGGTTTTCAGTGTCTACCGACAATAAAAAGAGCGGTTTGAATATCAACAGTGTATTGAACCGCTCAAAGCTCTTGTAGTAATACAGCGGTGGAAACCGATATCCGTATATCCAGTATGCACCCGATGGAAGGTTTCCGACATGGGGTGTTCAATGTATATGTGTTGGGAGACGAGTGTATTATGAAGACATGAGAGGCGGAAAGGCCTCTTCTATTTGAGAGGCAGAATTGCGTTGATGCGTGTTCCTCTGCCGATATCTGAATCGATATGGAAAGAACCGCCGAATATTTCGCACCGTTCTCTCATGGCAACGAGGCCATAGCCGCTGAGCGGGTCTTTGTCGGCACGAATCTTGTCGACCTGAAATCCACAGCCGTTATCTTCTATGATCAGGGATACTGAGCTTCTGCCGTCACAGAAATTCAGGGAAAGTTTAACCCGGTCCGCGCCGCTGTGCCGTTCAGCGTTGGTCAGTGCTTCCTGGATAATTCGATAAATATTGATCTTCATTGACTCATGAATATCTTTCTCGGCTATCTCTGACGAGTAATCAATTTTTATGTTTCCATAAAGACGTTCAAATTGTCTGAGATACCAGGAAATGGTCGCCACCAACCCCAGGTCATCGAGTGTTGAAGGACGCAGGTTTGCGGAAATGCGCTTGGTTTCTTTTATAGTAGAAGCAATATAGTCTACTTCCTGCTTCAGTGACTCGATGCTGTTGTTCCGGGAACGTTTCAGTTCTTTTTCCTCAAGACTGAACTTTATAGCCGCCAGACTTGCCCCGATACTGTCATGAAGTTCTTTGGAAATGGTTTGCCGATCAGCCTCGAGAATATCCAGTGTGTGGCGGGATATTTCCTTGAGCCGCTCGCGGGAGAGGCTCAGCGCCTCGCTGATACGATTTTTTTCCAGAATCTCATTTTCGAGCCTGTGTATGGTCTGGTTGAGCGTTTGTGTTCTTGTCAGGACTTTCTGCTCCAGCTGATCCATCAGCCGTTCCATCTGTTTTTGCTCCGCTATCCTGTCGGTGATGTCAAGGGCAATGCTCAGGATTGTTTTCCGACCGTCGAGGTTTTCGGCAAGTGGTGCATTGAATAGCTCCCAGACCAGTTTCGGGCCGTTTTGAGTCTCCACGGAGACCTGAAAGGTATCCAGGCTGTCGGCTGTTTCAAAAAACAACGAAGGCTCCAGAATACTGTCCGCTTGCGGATAGAGCTTCAGTTTCTTGATCCATGCCTCAAGGGTCGGCATTTTTCCGGGAGTAAAACCTGTGGTCCTGACGATTGTTCGATTGACAAGGAGCAAACGGCCGTCATCACGGGAAATAAAAATTGGGACCGGAGCGTAATACAGGGCCTGCAGGGTTGGTTTTTCGAGCAGGTAGTTCCCGTTGTTTGTGGTGTGTTCAGCAGACATGTGATTCTCGAGACGGATGATACGGCCTTTTCGTGCCGGACAAGCGAGTGATTGCCGCGGTGTGCGACTTGTGTAGCCTTTCGTGCAGCTGTCTTATGTCCTGGAGTCAACCAGTCCTTTGTCTATGGCGTAGGCAGTCAGTTGAGCCACGTTGTGAATATCCAGCTTGCTAATGAGGTTTGAACGATGCTTTTCGACGGTCTTGACACTGATATGCAGAAAGGAACCTATTTCCCTGTTGGTATAGCCTTCCGCCAGGAGTTTGAGAACTTCACGCTCCCGCTGGGTAACAGACTCCCAGGCACTTTCTTTTTTCAGTGTCTTGCGGCCGCTGAGGTATCCTTCAATAACCAGATCTGAAACACCGGGGCTCACGTAGAGATTGCCGAGCAGGACGCTGTCGATGGCCACCATTAATTCCTCCCGGCTTGCGTCTTTGATGCAATAGCCATCAACTCCGGCATCAAATGCTTCAAGGATATACTGGTCAGATTCATGGATGGTCAAGGCCAGGATTTTCGTTTCCGGAGCCTCACGCTTGACTTCTTTTGTTACGGAAATACCGCTGATTTTCGGGATGGAGAGATCAAGGATGACAAGCTCTGGTTTCAGCTGCTTGATCTTTTTTACTGCTTCATAGCCGTCTTCCGCCTCACCGATTATTTCCAGGTCTCCGCGTCCGAGCAACATGGATTTCAGACCTTCTCGAAACAGCTGGTGATCCTCGACGATAAAAACAGTGTGTTCCAGGGACATATGCGTCTTTTTCACGTGGGCTGATTAGCGGCTTGACGAAGTGGTAGATAGATGATGTATCTTTTTTCTCGCCATCCATGTGCACAATCGGCTGATAGGTTGAACTACCCATTAATATAGGGAAAAATATTACATATGTCCACGACATTATGCGGCCCTGAAACGACTCTTTTGATAAAAGAACGCACTACTCATTCTCATCATCACCAGGTGCCGGTATGATAAGCGTTGGTATCGACGATTGCCGTATGGTCGCTTCAGCAACGGAACCGATCATGAACCGGGCAAGCCCGCTTCTCCCGCTGGTGGCCATGACAATTAAATCGATATTGGCACGCTCTGCGAAATCGACAATGGTATCTTTTGCCTGCCCTAATATGACATGAGTTTCGGCGGCTATGCCGTGAGGTATCTTTTCGGCAATAATCTGTTCGAGAAATCTCTGCGCCTGCTGTTCGAGTTCTTGTTCATAAAGTGCGATGTTAAAACTTGAGACAGTACCTGGCGCATTGGCAAAACTTGTCTCGGCAAGAACGGGGAGCTGGTTTATTACCTGGAGGGCGCAGATATCTGCGCCAAAGTGTTCTGCCAGTTCAACGGCAGCATCCAGGGCGACAATAGCCGATCTGCTCGCATCAGTCGGCCAGAGTATTCTGTTTATCGGCAACATGTTCTTCTCCTGTTATCAAAAGGAACCTGTTTCAGTTTCTATCTTCGCACCCTCGGCAGTATTTTTACCAGTAATAGGGCAGCCCGTAAAAATCGTGCAGGACTTTCTCGTATTTTCTGCTCAGTGGCGTTGAATCATCATATTCCGGACAGTTTTTTATCTGATCACTGGTCAATTTAACAACAGCACTGCTTCCCGCCCAGTCGAGATTGTCGACCCACTCAGGCACGATGATCACTTTCCTGCTGCCGGGAAGCCAGTTGCTGGTATCAATAACCAGGTAGCGGATGACCCATGTTTCTTCTTCGACGAGCAGGTCTTCAATGTGCCCCAATCCGCCGTCAGACGTTTCAAGAGTGTAGCCGATGACCTCGTCCACCGATCTGAGATTGGTTTCGACTTGAGGCGGTTCTTCTTTTGCCCTGATCGTGTCGTTGCGCAGGAGCAGGCGCGGATAGGGATGAACCCCCCAGATCAGGCCACCCTGCCAATAGTTTCCCCAGTCGTAATATTGATTGAATACGGTTTCATATTGCCTTGAAACCGGTGCGTCTGAGTCCAGTGGCGGTGAGTTTTCTATCTGTTCTTTTGTTCGGCCGACATTCAGAGTTTTGTTGGCGATGTCAATAGTGCCGATTGAAATCGGGGAGATCAATACTTTGCGGCCGGGAAGCCATTTGCGGGTGTCCGCGACAATGTAGCGAATAGCCCAGTTCCTGTCGTCAAACAGGAAATCCTTGCATCTGCCGATCTTACCGTCCTGGGCGCCCAGTTCGTACCCCTGTATCTCTTTGAGATTCATTAAATGATGACTCATGATTTCTCCTCTTTGTTGACGATTACCGGTTTAAGAGCACTGGATCATGACATAGGCAATGCCCTTTTATCTGATGGGTTAATAATAAGGTGAACGAACAACCATGAGAATGGGTAGAAGAACTGATTTGAGAGGTGTGAGAAGAGTAGCTGCTGATATCGTGAGAAAAACAATGGCGGGGTTGTGGCTGAGACAACCACAGCATTTCTGCAGGCCATTTCCCTCGCGCTATAGCGGATCTTCCCCGAGCGAACAGCGTAAACAATTGATATGATGTTGAATAAATTTTCTCATCAGGCGGGGAACGGCTTTCAGTATCGGAAACTTCCAGGCCAGGAGGCAAAGGTAGGGTAGATAGGCGGCGGATTTACATGTTGTAGTGGATATGGAACAGCCGGATTGTGGTTATAATATACACAAGGTGTGTGCTACAGGCGTGGAGTATCTCAAACAGCGAAATTTTGACCGAATCGGCAGATTCAATGAATGATAAATCTGGAACAGACAAGATAGCTGATGACACTCAGTTCGTGCATCAAGAAGCCGTGGCTCAGGCTCAGGCGCTGATACGACGGTGCTCGTGCCCACATGGTTTCCTGGCCGGCCCGGACAGTATAGATAATTATGGCCGGGTCTGGGGACGTGACGGGGTGATTACCGGCCTGGCTGTGCTCATGGCTGAGGATCAGGAGTTGATAAAAACCTTCAGAAAAACCCTTTTTACTCTTGCGACTCACCAGGGACCGCATGGCGAGATACCCAGTAATGTCGGATTTAATGGGGGTGACAAAGATAAAATCAGTTATGGCGGCACGGCAGGAAGAGTAGATGCCGACCTCTGGTTTGTGATCGGTTGCTGTGAATATTGGCAGAAAACACGAGATGATTCGTTTCTCGAGAAGATGATGCCTGTCATTGAAAAAGTCATGTTCCTGCTCGGTGCCTGGGAGTTCAATAACCGCGGTTTTATCTATGTGCCGGCGACCGGCGACTGGTCTGACGAGTACGTCCAGAATGGCTACATTCTTTATGATCAGTTGCTGTATCTGCAGGCCCAGAAGTCATATCGACACCTGCTCACGCATGGCCTGAACCGTGAGCAGGCTAAACTCACTGACAAAATCAACAGGCTGACGCGGATGATCAGGACAAATTTCTGGTTCGGGGAAAATGGGCACCGAAATGGCACCATCTATCACCAGGAACTCTATGATAAGAGCCGCAAAGCTGCCGACCGTTGCGCAGGTCGTTACTGGCTGCCGTTCTTTTATCCCCACGGGTACGGCTATCGGTTTGATGCCTTTGCCAATGTTCTTGCCTCCCTGTTCGGCATCTCAAGTCCGCATCAACAGGAAATTGTTGCTGATTATATTGAAGAAAATATTCTCCCGGGCAAAATGAAGCTGTTGCCGGCATTTCACCCGGTAATCACGCCGGACGACAAAGACTGGGAAGAGTTGAATGTCTCGTTTTCCTTCAGTTTTAAAAACCGGCCCCATGAGTATCACAACGGTGGTTTGTGGCAGATGATCACAGGGTTCTATATTGCCGATCTGGCAGAAAGAGGCGATGTCTCCAAAGCCTGGAAGTCACTGACTGATGTTCACCGTGCCAACAGGATGCGAATGGGCGGTGTTTCCTGGAGTTTTCCCGAATATGTAAACGGCAGATATTTCACGCCAGGCGGCAACCGCTACCAGTGCTGGAGTGCGTCTGCCGCCGTTATGGGATATTACGCACTCACGGGTAAAAAGGTTGTCACAGTATAGTCAAACGCTGGATCGGTTTGAGGGGGAATGCTTTTTATATACACGCCCTTGCTTTAATAAGCCATGCAGTCCGACAGGGCTGACGGCTGTCATCAACTGCCAAGCAGCCCCGCAGAAGAGCAGGCGAGAGTGCCGTATCTTCGGCGGGGCAATGAGCGTGTTGTTATATTATAAATACAAGACTGTCTGGGTTTAGGACGCGCACCTAGGCAGTTGCCTTCCAGAGGCCATGAAGGTTACAATATTCCCGGGCACTTACCTGATCTGCCTGGATGTTGAAGAAGGCCTCCGGCGTGTCACCCGGCTGCAGAAACTGGCGGTACGCCTTGCCGTCGGCAATGATTTCGATCCATTCGATATAATGTTTTTCCTCCATTGGATGGGGAACGTCACCAACTTTGACCAGGAGTCCGCCATCTTTTGATTCGATTACCGGGACATGTTTCTCCTTGGCTGCATCGACAGTGTTTTCATTCATCAGCACCATCTCTTCTCCACAGCACACGAGGTCTGCTCCACCTCCAGTCAGCACTTCGACGATGTTCCCGCATGCTTCACATTTGTAAATCTCTAGTCTTTCCGGCATAAAAAACCTCCATTTAATGATTTAACGATTACTCATACGAATGCGTATGAACGGTTGGTGAATGGTTACCTGATCTCCTCAGCGAAGAGCCGATAACCACATCACCTGTTTCTTGCGAATTTTTGACAAAAAAATCCGATTTGACAGGACACAATCCCCCGCAGTCGGACAAAACCAGGTCTATCGGTCAGCAACATTCTTCAAGGCGAAAATTCTTTCCATCGACACTGACAAAATGAATCCCTTCCAGCTTTGGCAGACCGGCAATTTTCCACGCTTTCATGGGGTCAACGAATTCATCGTTGAGACATTTTCTCGGCTGGCCCACGTGCTTGCACACATAATTAAGAATGGGAAAGGCATTGAATTTATAATAGTATTGTCTCAAAAAATCAATTATTTCCAGTTGCTCTTCGCTCAGGTTGGGAATACTTAACTGTTTTGCTATCTCCTTGGCGACGTCCTGGTTCCAGTCGTCCGGATTACAGAGAAACCCGTCTTCATCGAGCACTGCTTTTTTTCCTGATACTGATATTTCTCTCATGGTCTACCTCCACTCTGAAATTGCGAGTTTGTAAGGTTGTACGGTTGAATCAAGCAAGAAGCATGCCACCGGTGGGTGTTCGGCAACAGCAGCTCCAGCTCCTCATTCAATAGCTCCAATCCGCTCAATCCATTGTTGCAATACCCTCTGTATCAGGTCATGGAGAGTGGCTGCGGGTGGATTGTTTTTCGTAAAATACTCCTGCAGCGCAATCCATATAGTGTCTTCACCGTATGTACCGGCAGAGGCTCAGTGACTAAAGTGATTGTGTACAGCGGCAAAAACCTCAGAAGCTCTTGACAGCAGGCAGGTGAAACCAAGGAGAACACGATGGATGACAAGAAAAAATTCACGAGCCAGGTTGAAAAACAGCTTGAAAGCTGGAACTCGGAACTCCTCAAGTTCAGAGTCATTGCTGAAGTTGCCGATCCGGATGCGCAGGTAGAACACTACCAGCTCATAGAGGATATCGTGGAAAAAGAACATAGTGTCAGGGAGAAACTTGCCGAGCTTCAACAGGCCCCGGATAACCGTTGTGACGAGTATGTTTCTGAAATAATGGATCTCTGGAGAGAAGTCGACGATGTCATTGAGGATGCTCGTATTCAGATTAACTAGTCACCACCGAACAGCGTTTCCGCCTACATTTCTGATGGTCTCTTCAAGAAAAAATAATCCATATGGGAGATAGAAAAAATGGGATTTGAAATAAGTGGCCTTTTCGGCCTTCTGATACTGATCGCAGACGTCTGGGCAATCATCAATGTACTCCAGAGTCCGGCAACAACCGGTCCGAAAGTGCTGTGGGTCGTTTTGATCCTCGTACTTCCCATTCTTGGTCTCATCCTCTGGTTGTTTCTCGGCCCGAAAAAAGCCGGAATAAAAGACTGAAAATTCATGCATGACAAGGGTATGAGAGACGTCGATGATCTCTATTATTTCACTGCTGGTGGTTTTGACCCTGTCGATCCTGGTCACCCGTATTGCCACGGTGGCGTTGACGTATACCGGGCTTTCACGCGAGTCTGCCAGATTCCAGGCGCGATCGGCCTTCACCGGAGTCGGTTTTACCACCTCGGAGTCTGAAAAAGTCGTGAACCACCCGATGAGAAGGCGGGTGCTCATGCTGCTCATGCTGCTGGGAAATGCCGGTGTGATAACGGCAGTATCCTCGCTTATACTCTCTTTCGTAGATGTCAAGAATTCAACGGCGATCTTCTGGGAAATGGTTCTACTCACCAGTGGGCTGCTGCTCTTGTGGGCACTCGTCAGCAGCAACTGGGTGGATCGTCATCTCTCCACGCTCATCGCCAGAGGCCTGAAACGCTACACGTCAATAAACGTGCAGGATTTTAACAAACTGCTCCATCTTGCCGGAGAGTATCAGGTTAATGAACTGTATATTGCAGCTGGACACTGGTTAGAGGGCAAGACAATAGCAGAGGCAGAGTTGCGCCGGGAAGGACTGATAGTTCTGGGTATTACACGGACCGATGGTAATTATGTCGGTGCTCCGGATGGAAAAACGGACCTCAGGCAGGGCGACAACCTGCTTGTTTATGGAAGAGCCGAGGTGCTCGGCGAACTGTGTGACAGGTCATCCGGTTCTGCAGGAACCAGAAAACATGAGCAGACCGTGGCTGACCAGAAAAAAGTCAAAAACCGGGAAAAACAAAAAGACAGGAGTTAAAACAGCTCAATGCAGTTCAGTGATATAAAAAAACTCAAACGTTTCAAGGATATCGTCGGGGTGCTGGCAACGTATGGTTTTGATGAGGTCGTTGATCGTCTGGATATCCCCGGAGCCGATTTTTTACACCGCATAGGGCCGGCGGATACCAGTCTCAATCTCTTTGAACGCATTCGAATCGTCATTGAGGAACTCGGACCGACATTCATCAAGTTCGGACAGATTATGAGTGTCAGGCCCGATCTTTTACCGGGTGAGCTGTTGTCTGAGCTTGAAAAACTTCAAGACAGCGTTTCAGAGATTGAGCCGTCCGACATCATTCCTGTGCTCGAAGAAGAACTGGGAAGGCCTCTTATGGAGGTCTTTTCCGAGTTTGATCCCGAACCGGTTGCGGCAGCTTCTTTGTCCCAGGTTCACCGGGGAGTGCTGAGAAGAGAGGGAGCGCTGGTGGCTGTAAAGATTCAGCGTCCCGGCATCGTAAAAAATATTGTAACCGATCTCGATATCCTCGAGTCAGTCTGCTGGTTTCTGGATCAGCAGTTTGAGGAGCTGCAGTACTATGATCTCCCTGAGCTGGTCGGGACGGTGCGCAATACCCTGATGAAGGAACTCGACTTCAAAAGAGAGCGTAACAATATGAATATCGCGCGCTCATATGCCAAGGAAACGGATGTTTATATTCCGGCACCGTTCGGCGAATACAGTTCCACAAGGTTATTGATCATAGAATTTTTCGACGGTGTCAAGTTCAGGAATTTCAAATGGGAAACACACCAGAACAGAAGGGATATAGCCAGGCAGGGATTTCAGACCGTGATGAAGCAGATACTTGAAGACGGGTTTTTCCATGCCGATCCCCATCCGGGAAATCTCCTGGTGAGCAGTGATTTGAAACTCTGCTTGATCGACTGGGGCATGGTGGGACGATTGACTGAGCGGGATCGCTTTATGCTCATTGAAATGCTTATTGCCGTTGTCGACAGAAACAGTGAAGCCCTGCTCGATGTCTTTCTTCAGCTCTCCCGCACGAGGGGGAAAACGATTGAGCGAAATGCGCTGGAGAGGGGGTTGCTCGATGTTCTAGACAGCTATTATGCCAGGCCGATAAAAGATATTGATATCGGTCGCCTGCTCAACAGCCTGCTGGATCTGCTGCGACGTCACAATCTGCAGCTGCCGGCGGATCTGGCCGTGATGGTTAAAGCCCTGGTGACGGCAGAAGGCTCGGCTCGTCTTGTATACCCGGAGCTCAATGTCGTCGAAGAGCTTCAGGGCAGTATTCACCAGCTGGCCCGCGAGCGGTACAAGCCAGCCGTGGTCTGGCAAAATATGAAGAATGCCTTCTCAAACCTGCTGTCGATTCAGCGTGAACTGCCTCGTCAACTCCTGCAGATAGTGGAAAAAATGGATACCGGGAGGCTCAGCTTCAGCTTTCAGCTGCAAAAACTGGAAGATCTTATCAGCGTTCTGGAGCATTCCTCCAACCGTTTGACCACCGGCATCATTACCGGGGCAATTATCATGGGTTCTTCAATGATTATTACCACCGGTATCGGCCCCTTTATCTTCGGGCTGCCGGCGCTTGGGGTAATCGGTTATCTGCTGTCGGTTCTGCTCGGCTTATGGCTGGTCGTAACCATTTTGCGTACAAAAAAATATTAATTGATGAACTAGAAGAGAGGAAACAATGAAAACAAAAGAAGACTATATCCGTTCCCTGCACAGAAAAATAGATGAATGGGATGCCGAGATAGACAAATTAAAGATAAAAATGGACAGGATCGATGACGAATCGCGTGCTGAGTTGAGTGAAAATATCCAGCTGCTTAAAGAAAAGCGTGATGATATCAATAGAAAAATCGGCGAACTCAACGATTCGGGAAAGGATGCCTGGCAGGATTTAAAGAGCGGAATGGACCTTGCCTGGGAGGCCATGAACACGGCTGTCTCATCCGCGACCAGACGATTTTTCAGTTAAGCGCTCTGAAAAATGACCACCTATCCCGTTCACATTCTCTCAAGCGGTCAGAAGCATTGTTATGACGAAGACGGCAAGCGGGTTGACTGCAGCGGGACCGGCCAGGATGCGGAATTCATGCCGGGAAGGAGCTGGCCGGACAACCGCTTTGAGGCTATTGCCGGGCACCTGGTGAAAGATACAGCCACCAGCCTGATCTGGACCAGGAACAGCTGCCTTTCGGAATTTCCCCTGAACTGGTATGAGAGTCTGGACTTTATAGAGGCAATGAACCGGGAGGAAAAGTACGGCAGAAGCGACTGGCGTATGCCAAACCGTCGAGAGTTGCGAAGCTTGATCGATCACAGCATGAAAAAACCGGCACTCGCGGCGGGGCATCCGTTTGAAAATCTCTTTCTTGGCTGGTTCTGGACTTCCACGACCGCTGCCATTGCCACGCGCTATGCCTGGTATGTTCATTTTGAGGGCGGCAGGATGTTTTACGGAAACAAAGACAGCTATTGCTGGTTCCGGCCTGTCTGTGGCCCTGCCGACATGCTTGCCTGTACCGGTGCAGATCGCTGTTACGACCACCTCGGAGCAGTGGTGACATGCAGCGCTGAAAGTACAGAGGACGGGGCGCTGAGAAAAGGTGTGCCGTTCCCTGAGCACCGATTTGTCCGGACTGAAACGGGTATTGTCGATACGCTGACCGGGCTTGTCTGGCATGCAGAGGCACGTTATGGTGATTCCGTCCGGACCTGGCAGGAGGCACTTGCTGCGGTCAAGTCCCATGCTCGGGAAACTAGGCTGCCCTGGAGGATGCCGACTATAAATGAGCTGGAGAGCCTGGTCGATGCCTCCAGGCACTCTCCTGCTCTTCCATCTTTACATCCGTTCTCGAATGTCCAACAGGCATACTGGTCTTCAACCACCAGCGGCTTTGAAACCGACTGGGCGTATGTTCTCTACCTGACGAAGGGTGCCGTCGGCGTGGGGTTTAAAAAGAACAGGGATTTTGCTCTCTGGCCGGTTATGTCTGCGAAGACCGGTTTGGATGAAAACACCGGATATCGTTAAGGACAACACCACAGGGCGACCTTTTCTGTCTGCCTGATGAGTGATGCGGTCGTGTCCCCGGCAAGTTTGACACTTTTTAAAATTCCCTGCTCCTGGCCGTGCAGACCGACTGCTATTGCGGCAAAGCTGTTTTTTTCCGCATAGCTCAGGATCGTTCCGGCAACGTTGATACCCCAGGTGCTCTCGGTTTTGATTCGCTCTGCATCGATATCGTGGTCCTTGAGAACTTCAACGCAGTCCTTGAAAATTGCAGCTGAGTCAAGACCCGCTCCGTTTTCCACATAAAAGAGCGTCATGGTGTGCTGGTCCTGGCGGGAAAGGATATAGCCGGCGTGATCGACGGCTCTCATCGAGTCCTGTGAGCCGTCCACACAGACCAGGACGTTCTTTCTGCCGACTTCCGGTTCCGGACATACCCAGAGGGGGGTGGACAGCATGCTGTCGCCGACAATCGACTGGGCAATTTCATCGGCGGGGCGCTCAAAAAACCACTGCAGGGTATATGAGGCCCGTTTTCCAAGGATGATCGCATCATAAAGCCCCTGTGAACCCTCATTGAGAATATCTTTTACTTTTCCATAGCGTTCGGCAAAGGTTTTTGTAACCATCCGGTCAATCGACATTTTGCTCTGGCTCAAAAGTTCAGTTGCCTTGTCGAGGGCTTTTCGAGAACCTACGGTCAGCCGACCCGTGACTTTATCGGACGGGTCTTTCCACATTTCCATTAACGCCTGGTTCATTTCCGTGCAGTCAAGTCTGCAGATGTGCAGCAGTGTGATCTGGTGCTCGGAGAGTTTCTTGAAAAATGAGCAGATAAACTCTACACCGGTCAGGTGGTTATAGTCGTCGCTTACCGTGACCAGGAAATGTTTGTTCATGGTTGTTCTCCTCTGTCATTGCTATCTACTAAGGGTGCTTCTCTCACTCAAGGTGAGCTGCTCAGTTTCCATTCTGTATATCTTCGGGAATCTTGTGAACAAGATAATAGGTGAGGCCGGTTGCCAGCAGCACCAGGCCGGTTGCAAACACATACATCGAGTTGAGGTCATCATAATCCAGGATGATGACCTTCCGGGCCACCGCCATCAGCGCGGTGGCGAGCACTATCTTCACATGGATGACATCGTCGCGCAGATAGAGGATGATGTTCTGAAATATCTCGATTGCAATGAGAACCACCATGAACGCGCCGAATGTCGCCAGGATGTCACCCATTGTCAGGATAAACTCCGGTGGGGTGACCAGGCGCTGGTAGAGGGTCCAGGCAACGTCGATGACGCCGGAAACGATGACCAGGATCATCAGAAAGGCAAGCGCTTTCAGGCTGTAGTGGATGATTCTTTTCAATAGCCAGAGGACCTTGTCATCCGATTTATTTACAAACTTCATGATGTGATATGCACCTTGGTAAGAGTATTCACTCCGGAAAGGGAGAGTCGGTCTATAGTGTTACCGGTGAAACATAGTCATCGGGTTTTACTGCCAGCACACTGCATTGGACCTGGGCAAGCAGCTTCTCAACCGTATTGCCGATCAATAGTCCGGGGATGCCGGAGCGGCCGATCGTGCCGAGAACCAGGACTTCGATCTGCATATTTTTCAGAACTTTTTCAATTACTTCATCTGTCTTTCCTTCCTTGATATGAATGTGGTCGTGGCGGGGTTCGATCCGGGCCGATTCCAGGATCCGGCAGACGTTCTCCCTGCCCTCGTGCTCGAGCTGCTCCTTCATCTGCTGTACTTCAGCTTCGCTGAGGTTAAATCGCGGTCCCTGTAGAATCAACTCGGACGGCAGATACCAGGAATAGAGATAGTGTGCTTCTCCTTCTTCCCGCTGGGCAAGCGAATGTGAGAGTTCGACGATCTTTTTGTTGAGCAGCTTTGTTTCGCTGCTCTCCGATGCTGCATCGATTGCCCCGAGAACCCTCCTGAGTTCGCCGGAAGCACTGCCCTGGATTACCCAGATCGGGCACGGACATTTTCGAATGAGTCGCATGGCAAGCTGGTCTACACCTCTGGGTGCCGATCCCCGCTTTATGACCAGGTCGTGCCCGTCTTTAAGAACTTTCCTGATGACGGAAATAAAGCCGGTGCCCTGGAGAATTTCGGAAGAGACCTGGACACCGTTCCATATGGAGCTGGAAACAAACGAATGTATATCCTTTTCTGCCTGTTCAATTACCAGAGAGGTCAGCTGTTTTCCCTTTTGAAAAAATGTTCGGCTGAGCTGCTCAAACGGGCCTTCTTCAATGACACGGGCAACCGTTACCGTGGCGCTGTTGATCCTGGCAAGAGAGATGACCTTTGCAGCGACGGAATCTTCCAGGGATGTTTCAGACTCGACAATATAGAGGATGTTTTTAAAACGTTTCAATGGAGACCCTCCGTAAAATTATCCGCTTTTTTGTTGTGCTGCGGTGCAGCCTCAGTGAATCACTTAGAATAAATTGATAAGACCATCAGGGCAATAAACAAGTAGAGGAGTGGAAAAACTATAATTTTGTGTTCAGGATTCCGGTTGCGGATTCGTGTTTTATATTCAGGAGCCAACGGCACGGTTTCCCTGCACGACAATACCTTGACAATATGCCGAAGTATCAGTTAAACAAGATTAAACGGGCATATGCCCATAATGCGACATTGTCGTATCGCCTAACAGGAGGGAAACATGGCAGAAGAAGCTGATGTCGGGTGTGCTCGCCCGACTGGAGGTCCGGTAGGAGAAGAAAAAACGGAACAGCGTGCGTCAGTGCAACCGGTAAAGGAGGAACAGGCAATGATAAAAGTAGGTCAAAAAGCACCTGATTTTACAGCACCAGGGTATCAGCAGGGAAAATTCATCAATATCAGGCTTTCCGATTATCTCGGCAAGTGGGTTGTCCTCTGTTTTTATCCCGGTGATTTCACCTTTGTCTGAGCTACCGAGATTTCAGCGGTCGCTGAAAAATATTCAACATTTCAAGAGCTTGGTGTCGAGGTTCTGTCCATGTCCATCGACTCGATGTTTGTCCACAAGATGTGGGATGACGACGAGCTAACAAAGATGGTAAAAGGCGGTGTTCCTTTCCCGATGCTCTCTGATGCCGGTGGTAAGGTTGGCACTATTTTCGGGGTCTTCGATGAAAATGCAGGAGTTGAGGCCCGGGGGCGGTTTCTGATTGATCCCGATGGTGTCATTCAGGGGTTTGAGGTGTTGACGCCACCGGTTGGCCGAAATGTTATGGAGACAATTCGCCAGATCCAGGCATTTCAGCTGGTCAGGGAAACCAAGGGCGGGGAGGCCACACCTTCCGGCTGGCGTCCCGGCAAGAAAACACTGAAACCGGGTATTGAGCTGGTCGGTAAAGTCTGGGAGGAATGGGATACGGGAATGGCTTTTGACTAAAGAGCATGTCCTGCCGCAGGGACGGAGATTTTGTCTTCGTCCCTGCGGGTAGCTGAGAAGGATTCGTGCACCGGTTGATCAGCTGTCCTCGGAAACGAATTTTTTCTGGGCCTGGATATTGTACCGCTTCATCCTGTTCCACACCGTAACCCGTGATACCCCGAGAATCCTGGCTGCCTCTGACTGGTTTCCGTCAGCTTTTTCCAGTGCTTCCAGCAACTCCAATCGCTCAATTTCGTGCATGTTAAACGCAGCTTTTTTTGAACCGCTCGACATTTTTTTCTGCCTGAAAATGGTTTCTGGCAGGTGGCTCGGGTGAATCATGTTGGTATGGCAGGTTACAAACGCATATTCCAGCGCACCCTTGAGTTCTCTGACATTCCCGGGCCAGTTGTGGTGCATCAATATGTCCATGGTATCTTCACGAATACCGTCAATTGCCTTGCCGTTTTTCAGTCTCATTTTGCGGAAAAAGGCTTCGGCCAGCAGGGGGATGTCTTCGGCCCGCTCCCGCAATGACGGTATGAAAAGCGGGATAACATTGATGCGAAAATAAAAATCCTTCCTGAACGTTCCCTGTTCAACGAGGCTGAGCAGGTTCTGGTTGGTTGCTGAAATAATCCGGACATCCGTGGATATCGGTCTGGAAGAGCCTACCCGTTCGATCACTTTCTCTTCGAGTACTCGCAGCAGTTTGATCTGTGTGGGAAGCGGCAGGTCGCCGATCTCATCGAGAAAAAGGTCTCCCCGGTTGGCCATTTCAAAGCGGCCGACCCTGTCTTTATAGGCGCCGGTGTAAGCTCCCCGGACATGGCCGAAAAGTTCACTTTCCAGAAGCGACTCGGTGAGACTGGCACAGTTCACCTTGATAAAAGGCATGTCTTTTCGGCTGCCTATGTCGTGAATTGCTTTGCTGACCAGCTCCTTGCCAGTCCCGCTTTCGCCGTAGATTATGACGGGGGCATCGGAGTGGGCGGCATTTTCAATCATGTCAAAGACCCGCTGCATGGCCGCGGATGAGCCGACAATGCCATGGAAACCATTTTCGCTGTCCAGCTGTTCACGAAAGGCTTGCAGCTGGCGTTCCTTCTCCGTGATCTCGGTCAGGTCGGTGATGGTGATGACAGTGCCGATGTTGTTTCCGTCTGAATCTTTGAGGATCGCCGAGTTTTTAAGGGCGTGAATGTATGAACCGTTTTTTTGTCTTATCAGGCATTTCTGCTGGCTGCCGTTGTTCTGGAAGACAGCGGCTGACCCCGGGGAATGTGGGGAAACATGAGAATGGGGAAATTCACACTTGAGAATGTTTTCAGTCTGGCCGATCAAGTCTTCCCGGCAATAACCGGAAATCTGCTCAAAAGCCCGATTTACCGAGACGATCGCCCCGCCGGTATTAACGATCATGATCCCGTCACGAATGGCATTGACCACTGTTTTCCAAAAGTCATCGAGTTCACGGCCGATCATTAATACACCTGTTAACTATTGACACCTGTAAAGCACCATGCCTTTAACACTTTAACACTTTCTTAACACCTTTTTGTAAAAGGGTAGTGCATAGTACCAGATTTTCCAAGGGGGTGAAAGGATATCCTGGCGGGCATGAAAATGTAGCATACTGTTATTACTATATAATTCTTTTCTTATTGAACGCATCAGCATAACTGATATAAGACTGGTCCATTTGTTGCGATGTCATTGATGATCTAACAACGAGGAGTACACGGGCTTTGGCAGATACAAAAGACATTGTGATTGATGTGAGGCATTTCGTCTCCTGGTTCAGCCTTCTCAAAGTGACTCAGGTGTTTGGCGAGATGAGACCGCATGACATTCTGGAGATACGGGGTGCTGATACCGAAATCAAGCAGGATCTTTTTAAAATCCTGCCGGAATCGACGTATCAGCTGCTTACGGTTGACGATGAAGAGAGCGAGGGGTTTCACCTGCTTCGCATACAAAAGCGTGTCTGAACGGAAAAACGACGGTATTGCCGCTGTGAAACGAGGATAACAATTTTTAAACAGATCCGGTTGGAATCAAAAGGAAAGACCATGGCAGAGACGAGCATTGTAATCAAAGGGAAGAAAAAGAGTACATTCAAGGACACGGTCAAGGACATCATCCCCGGTGGTGGAAATCTTGATCTCTGTCTGACGTGCGGTGCCTGTGCCTCGGGCTGCCCGGCATCCGGGCTGGAGGACATGGACCCGCGTAAATTTCTGCGCATGTGCGCCATGGGGCTCGATGAAGAGGTGACAACAACACCCTGGGTGTGGATGTGTACCATGTGCCAGCGCTGTATTTATGTCTGCCCCATGAAGATAGACATACCGCAGCTGGTTTTTAATGCCCGGGCCCAGTGGCCCCGGGAGGATCGTCCCAAGGGTATCAGGGATTCCTGTGACATGGCCTTGAGGAATGAGTCGGGAAGTGCGATGGGAACAGCCCCTGA
This sequence comes from Desulfocapsaceae bacterium, assembly GCA_963675545.2. GTDB lineage: Bacteria > Desulfobacterota > Desulfobulbia > Desulfobulbales > Desulfocapsaceae > MADRE3. The sequence continues at coordinate 1,397,980 of CAXXRX010000002.1, read as the reverse complement.
TGATTTCGTTTTCGTTGTCAACGATGTTCTCGAGGAATATCGGGAGGCGCAGCCTGAATTCAAGGACATGCTCGCCCCGATCGACAAGGAGGGAGCCCATTTCTTCGTCAACCAGAATTCAAGAGAGCCCAATGTGGAGCCCGATGAGCTGGTGCCGCTGTGGAAGATACTTCACCTGGCGGGAGTCGACTGGACCTACGGGAGCAAAGGCTGGGCTGCCGAGAATTACTGTATGTTTCTGGCCGATGATCAGTGTTGGGAGCATGTCACCCGTGTTTCCTCAAAACAGGCTGACGACCTGGGGTGCAAGGTGTTTCTCAATACCGAATGAGGTCACATAACATTCTCAGTCCGGGCCGGACTGAAAAAATTCAATATAGACCACAACTTCGAAGTTGCTTCGATCTATCAGTACTACGCCAAGTGGATACGTGAAGGTCGGCTGAAGGTAAATTCCGATTGGAACAGGGAGCGCAGGATAAAATTCACCATCCAGGATCCCTGCCAGATTGTCCGCAAGGGGTATGGCGATGCGGTGGCGGATGATTTGCGTTTTGTCATCAAATCGGTTGTCGGTGAAGAAAATGTCATCGAGATGACTCCGAATAAATCAAATAACTACTGTTGCGGCGGGGGCGGCGGTTTTCTGCAGTCCGGATTTACCGAGCCCAGGCGCGATTACGGTCAGTTGAAATATGACCAGATCATCGCAACCGGCGCTGATTACTGCGTTACCGGCTGTCATAACTGCCATGCCCAGGTTCATGATCTGGGGCATCATCATGGAGCAGCGTATAACACCGTTCACATCTGGACCCTTATCTGCCTGTCATTAGGTATCCTTGGTCCGAACGAACGTGCCTACCTTGGTGACGACCTGAAAGACGTGAATGTTTTCCACCCGGAAACAGCCCTGTATTGACCTGGGTTTACGGTTTAAATCCGGGTTGATGAAGTTTCTATGCTTTTCAGGGAGAAATAACAACTAGTCAGCTCTGAGCTGGAGGGAAAAACATATGAGTTTTCGAAAAAGAATAGCCGCAGGAGAATTTGTCGTACTTGCTGAAATGCACACCCCGAAAGGAGTCAATATATCCAGACTGGTCAACGATGCCCGCAGGATCAAGGGACGTGTCGACGCCATTGTCGTTCCCGATATGGACAACGGCATCATGAGGATGAGCGCGCTGGCTGGCGGGGTACTCATGCAGCAGCAGGGGGTGGAGTCCATCATCCATGTATACTGCCGTGATCGGAACAGGATGGCACTGCAGGGCGATCTGCTTGCCGCCCATGTCCTCGGCATCCAGAATGTACTGGTTACCCACAGCGAAGATATCAGCCAGAGTGATCATCGGGATGCCAAAGAGGTGTTTGATCTTGATGAGACTGAACTGATCCAGGCGGTAGCCGCCCTGAACAAGGGAAAGGATCTTGGAGGGTTTGAGCTGGATGGAATACCTGATTTTACCATGGGCTGCACCACTGCTCCGTGTGCAGACGAAGCCGCTCTTGACCAGGAAATAGCCGCGGCCGCCGCAAAGGTGGATGCCGGTGCATCTTTCCTGATTACTCCGCCGGTTTTTGATCTCGATACGTTTGCAGCTTTCATGAAGAAGGTGCAAACCTTGAAGGTCCCGGTTATTCCAACCGTTTTCCTGATCAAATCACTGGCCATTGCCCAGTACATCGTCAACAGTGAGCCGGGTGCAAATATCCCGGACGAGTTGATCAGGAGAATCCGCAAATCCTCCGATCGCGAGCGTGAGGGAATTAAAATTGCCGGAGAAACCGTGGCCGCTTTAAAAGAGATGACAAACGGTGTGCTGCTGCAGACGCTCGGCTGGGAACACAGGCTCCCGGAAATTCTCGATATTGCAGGACTTTAAACAGAGCAGACAGCAGAAATAACAATCAGGATAACCTGCGAACTCTTTAGGAATAAAGCACATGCAGAATACAAATAGAACAAAGAACAGCAACAGGGTACTTGTTGTCGGCGGCGGCCTTGGGGGAATTCGAACGGCGCTTGATCTGGCCGAGGCTGAAAAGGATGTCGTCCTTGTCGACAGTGCGCACAATATCGGCGGGCTGATGACCCAGCTGGACAGGACCTTTCCAACCAATAACTGCGACCTCTGCACACTTGCCCCCAATCTCTCGGAAAGTGGCCGCCAGGAATATATTTCCCTGCTTTCAATGACAACCGTTGAGGCAATCAGCGGGGAAAAAGGAAACTTTACCGTCAGTCTGAAAAGCACACCGCGCTATATCAATCTTGACAAGTGCACGGGCTGTGGCGCCTGCTATGAAGCGTTTCCGGATTGTGTCCGCTTCTCGCCCGGGCTCGACCATCGGGCACCGACCTGTATGCGCTATCCGCAGGCAATTCCCCAGGCCTATTCGATAGATCTTGACAAATGCAGTGATATTGAGGCGCTGGTCAAGGTCTGCCCGGCAGGTGCCATTAACCCGGATGATCTCGGCAGCAGCGGTGATATCTCCTGCGGCGCGATTGTCCTGTCACCCGGAGCCGCTCTTTTCGATCCCAGCGGTCTCGATTATCTCGGTTATTCAGAGCAGCCGGATGTGGTGACCAGTCTCGAGTATGAGCGTATCCTGTCCGCTTCCGGGCCGACCGGCGGCCGGCTCCTGCGCCCCTCAAACGGGGAAAAACCGAAAAAAGTTGCCTGGATCCAATGTATCGGCTCGCGGGGTCTTCAGAAAGGTGCCGCATCCTACTGCTCAGGCGCCTGCTGCATGTTTGCACTCAAGGAAGCTATCGTCACCAAGGAGCGGTTCCAGGAAGATATCGAGACAACAATCTTTTACATGGACATGCGCACCTTCGGCAAGGATTACGAACGCTACTACCTGCGGGCCAGGGACGAGTTCGGCATCCGTTTTATCCATAGCCGTCCGCATTCGATCCTCCGTTCCCACGGCGAGCAGGACCTGACGCTCTCTTATACACAAGACGATTCATCTAAGCTCGTCACGGAAGCGTTTGACATGGTCGTGCTGTCCACTGGTTTCAAGGCAGCTGAAGAGACGAGACTGCTGGCCGAAAAAGCCGGTATTGAGCTGAACGACAGTTATTTTCCGGTGCACCGTGGTTTCAACCAGGTGGAGACCAGCCGCCCCGGTATCTATGTTGCCGGGACCTTCCAGGCACCCAAAGATATCCCGGAAACGATGGTACAGGCCAGTGCCGCTGCATGTCTTGCCGGTAAGGATATTTCCTCCCCTGAAAAGCTTGAGGAGGAGCCGGCAGCACCCTCAGTTCCGCCGGAGCGCAACGTGGTTGGCGAAGAACCGCGTGTTGGTGTATTTGTCTGCGATTGTGGTGAGAACATCGGCGGTGTCATCGATGTTGCAGCAGTTGTTGAGAGCATCGCCGGTCTGCCCCACGTTGTTGTCGCAAAAGCCGAGGGGCATGGCTGCAGTCGGGAGTCGATGGAAAACATCCGCCGCACCATTGAAGAACAGAATATCAACCGGGTTGTGATCGGCGGTTGTTCTCCACGAACGCACGAAAGTAAATTCCAGGACCTGATCCGCCGGGCCGGTTTGAACAGGTATCTCCTTGAATTTGCAAATATCCGGGATCAGGCAACCTGGGTACACGCTCACCAGCCTGAAAAGGCTGCCGCCAAGGCCAAGGACCTGCTGAGGATGGCTGTCGGGGCCGTTGTCCGGGCCCAGCCTCTTGCCGAGCATCGGTTGCCGATCAACAAGAACGTTCTGGTGGTCGGCGGGGGTGTCAGCGGAATGACATCGGCTCTTGAACTGGCCGACCAGGAATTCAAGGTCTATCTCGCAGAAAAGATGCCGACGCTCGGTGGTGTCGCCAGAAAGATAAAGAGGACACTTGAAGGAGATGAGGTCCAGCCTTTTATCGACAGCCTGGTGGAGAGAACCTCGGCACACGAGAATATCGAGGTGATTACCGGTGCAATCATCGTTGATCACTCCGGGATGCCGGGCATGTTTGTCACCGGTATGCAGGTTGGAAGGCAGATGTTTTATCGCCGGATAGAGCACGGGGTGACCATCCTTGCCACCGGCGCACTGCCGCATCGGCCGGAGTTGTTCATGCTCGGTGAATGCGATCAGGTCAAGACCCAGCTTGAAATACAGGAGCTGATTGCTGACAGTCCTGAGCTTATCGATTCCTGGGAAAACGTGGTGATGATCCAGTGTGTCGGCTCACGAACCGAAGAGAATCCGAACTGCTCACGGATCTGCTGCCAGACAGCAGTAAAAAATGCACTGGCTATTGTCGAGCGAAACCCGCAGGCACGGGTGTTTGTCCTCTATCGTGATATGCGTACCTACGGGTTCCAGGAAGAGTACTACCAGAAGGCCCGGGAAAAAGGGGTTATCTTTGTTCGCTATCACCAGGACAATCCCCCCCGTCTCAATGCTGCAGACAAAACGATTGAGGTGAGCTTTACCGATATCATCCTCGGTAAAGAGATTACCGTCAGTGCCGACTGCCTCTGCCTGAGCACCGGCTTGACGGCGGACCTCGATTCCACCGAGGAATTGGCGATGGTCTTCAAACTTCCCCGCACCGCCGACGGTTATTTTCTCGAAGACCATGTAAAACTCCGCCCGGTGGACTTGTCTGTCCCGGGATTTTTTGTGGCGGGAACAGCTCATGCACCGAAAACGATCGCCGAGAGCCTCGTGCAGGCGCGGGCCGTTGCCTCCCGTGCTCAGACCATGCTGGTCAAGGATTATATCAGTCTCGGCGCCGCCACAGCCAGGGTCGACAGCAGCCGCTGTGCCTCCTGTCTGATCTGTGTCCGGGCCTGCCCGTTTGATGTCCCGTTTATTAACGCTGAAGGCTATTCGGAAATTGATCCTGCCAAGTGCCACGGCTGCGGAATCTGTGCGTCTGAATGTCCGGCCAAGGCGATTGGGCTGATGCAGTTTGAAGACGACCAGATTCTCTCGAAGCTGGAACAACTTTTTGAAGAGGTGGAAGGATAATGGAAAATTTTGAACCGGTAATTGTGGCCTTCTGCTGTCATTATTGTGCGTATACCGCTGCGGACATGGCCGGCAGCCAGAGACTCCCCTATCCGTCCAATGTAAAAATTGTTCGTGTCCCGTGTTCCGGAAATGTCGATGCCCTGCACATTGTCAAGGCCTTTGAAAAAGGTGCTGACGGCGTCTATGTGGCCGGGTGCCTGGAAGGTGACTGTCATTTCAAGAGTGGCAACACGAAAGCTGCAAAGCGGGTTGCCTACGTGCAGAAATATCTTGAGGAAATCGGGATCGAACCCGAGCGGCTGAAGATGGTTGGAATGTCAGCCGGTATGGGTGAGAGGTTCGCGCAGGTGGCAACGGAAATTACCGAAGAAATACGCAGGATGGGACCGAGTCCGATTAATGCTGCTGCTGCATGAGAACAATTGTGTAATGCAGGATCTTTAACAGAGTATCAGAAGGAGAACACATCACAATGATCACCGCTGAACGGAAGCCTTTAGAAGAAATTATCGATTATATCAAACCATTTAAGCGCATCCTGCTGCTCGGTTGCAACGAGTGTGTAACGGTGTGTGCGGCAGGTGGGAGAAAGGAAGTGGGGCTGCTCGCTTCAGGTCTGCAGATGACCCTGTTGAAAAGCGGCAGCAGCATCGAAATTCGCGAACATACCCTGGAGAGGCAGTGTGATCCCGAGTATGTGGAAGAACTGGTGCCCATGATCGACAGTGCCGATGCGGTCCTGTCGATGGCCTGCGGCTGTGGTGTTCAGCAGCTCGCCATGCGTTTCAAGGACAAACCGGTCTTTCCGGCGGTCAATACAAAATTCATGGGTGGCTCTGAACGCCAGGGAGTCTGGACGGAGCGCTGCAAAGGCTGCGGGGACTGCCTGCTGGGCCTGACCGGCGGAATCTGTCCCATTGCCAAATGTGCCAAACAACTGATGAACGGTCCCTGCGGCGGTTCTACGACCGGAAAGTGCGAGATCAGCGACGATGTCGACTGCGCCTGGCAGCTTATCTGGGACAGGCTGAAGGCACTTGGTCTGCAGGATAGATATCTTGAGATCATGCCGGCGAAAGATTGGCGACCTGGGGGAGGCGGTGGACCCCGTAAGATTATAAGAGAGGACTTGGCGGAATGAAAACTGAGAGTCATTTAGAAAAAGTGTTGGCGGCAGGCCATCTGGCAGTTACTTCGGAGTGCGGTCCTCCTCGTGGTGCCGACGCAGCAACTGTGCAGGAAAAGGCAAAGTATCTTGACGGTGTCGTCGATGCGGTAAATATAACCGATAACCAGACAGCCATGGTGAGGATGTCAAGTTTCGCCGGTTCGGTACTGGTAAAACAGATGGGTATGAACCCGCTGCTGCAGATGGTTACCCGTGATCGCAACCGGCTTGCCATGCAGGCGGATATCCTCGGTGCATACGCGCTGGGGATAGATACCATGCTCTGTCTTTCCGGCGATCACACCAAGTTCGGTGATCATCCGATGGCGGCAAACGTGCATGACATTGATTCGATCCAGCTTATCCAGATGGTCAAAAACATGCGTGATGAGTCAAAATTCCAGGGAGGGGCCGATATCAAGGGAGCACCGAAAATGTTTATCGGTGCGGCTGCCAATCCCTTTGCAGACCCTTTTGAACTCCGGGTCATGCGCCTTGCCAAGAAAATTGCCGCCGGTGTTGATTTTATCCAGACCCAGTGCATTTTCAATGTGGACAAATTTGAGCTGTGGATGGAAGGTGTCCGCAAAATGGAGCTGCACAAAAAATGCTATATTCTCGCAGGAATAACACCCATGAAGTCTGTCGGTGCCGCCCGCTACATGAAAAACAGAGTCCCCGGAATGGATGTGCCGGCAGAGCTTGTTGAGCGCATGGGCAGCGTCCCCAAAGAGGAACAGCCGGAAGAAGGGATAAAGATCTGCATTGAAACGATAGAGCGCCTGAAAGAGGTGGAGGGTGTGGCAGGATTTCATATTATGGCAATAGACTGGGAAGAAAAGGTTGAAGAAATTGTGAAACGGGCCGGACTATATCCCAGACCACAGGTTTAACGAGAACCATACACGATACAACGAGGAGGTTTTATAGATGAGCGATAAACAGTTGATACTTGTCGTCGATGATGACACCGATCTGGTGGAAGCCCTGTCAATGAAGCTTGAGAGTGAAAATTTTGCTGTTGCCAAAGCGTATGACGGTGTTGAAGGGTTTGAGAAAATCAAAGCCGAACGACCGGACCTGGTCATTCTCGACGTGATGATGCCGCGCAAGGATGGCTATAAGCTCTGTGACGAACTGAAAAACGATGATGAATACAAGGATATTCCGATCATTCTGCTCACTGCAGTCACCGATGCCATCAACTCAACCAACTACACGCACATGGGCGGCAAGACGACGCTGGCTGATGATTTTATCCCAAAGCCGATTGACCTTGATAAGCTCATGGAGATTGTCAAAGACACGCTTTAGCCGACCGGAGTGGATCTCCGGAACGCTCGGAGATCCACAAAATTTGTACCATTCTGCACAATCGTCAGGGCATGAACAGCGCAACCACTGAGAAAATCATAATCGGAGGGCTGAGGTTCAGCGCTGAACAGGTACAGGTGACATTGCCCGGTTCCTCTGATGATTGTCGTGCATTTGCCGGGGTACTGGCCGAGCTTGCTCAGGAAAAAATAAATCTGCCGTTCTGTTGTCTTCACACTGTCAAAACTGGGATTGGGACCATCTGTATGTCCCGTGCTGACCTTGAGCGTTTTACAACGATAGCCGGTGCACTGACGCCTCCCGGTATACTGATGGAGGTACTGCCCTCTGCCGGGAGCGTGACACTATTCCCCCATCAGTCACGCCTGAAAATGCTTGGCGCGTTGCTTGAAATTTTTGCCGTCAACAAACTTCCCCTGCACAGTGTCTGCTCCTCTCTTTCAGCTCTCGTGGTCAACACCGACTACCGCCTGCTGGACCGTGCTGCCCGGGATCTGCAGACGGTTTTTCAGCTTCCTGAGAATCACGCGCCTTTTCGCCTGAAGACGAGGTGTGAAAAGACTGCACATGAAACAGTCGATGACGGTCATTCTTCAGTTATGGACACAGCTGCGGTCTATTGGGAACCGCTCATCAAGATTTACGGATCCTCGATTAAAAAAGAATTACTGCTGACAACAGCGCATGTTGCGGAGAGTGGACTTGCGCACCTGGGGCAGCAGCTGCAGGCTGCCGGCGGCGGCAGGGGCACCTTCGAGATGGCGCTCATGCAGCGGCTTGACCGGAATAGCTACAAATTTGGGCTGCTCTACGAAACCAGCAGGGCGGAGACGTATCGAACGGTGTTCAGTATGGGTTGTTCTTCCGTCATTGAACACAGGAATGCTGAGCTTCTCTACTTCCATGGCCCCCATTTCCATGATCGCTACGGTGTCGTTTCCGCTGCCTTGAATGTGCTGCGGAATACCGCGCATGAGCTTCTTGCCGTCGGCTGTTGTGGAACGAGTATTTACTTGATAACACCCGAAAAAAATGCTCAGCAAAGTGCTGAAGCGCTTGAAAAAATATTTATCGTGCCGAAATTGTCATAATACGTGTGAAGAGCCGTGACCTGGTTCCGGACATCGCGCTGTACATAAATTGAAAGACGAAGCGATTTAGCCTTTCCCAGAACAACTGGCAGAATTATGACACCGGATAACAAAGATATAGACTGGCGGATTCGGGTTTTCGACTCTCTGAGCTATCCGACCCGGATACTTGCAACCGACGGCACGATAATAGCAGTAAATGATGTTTTTCTTGAATCTATCGGCGGTTCATCTGAATCTCTGATCGGCCGGACCTGCAGAGAAGCAAACGCAATACACTTTCCCAGCCAGACTTTTCCCTGTGATGACGAGACGAACTGCCCGCTCTGCCGGGTACTGCAAACCAAAACGGGCCAATCTGTTCTTCTCCACACGATCGAAGCCGATGGGGAAGGGCGCTGGGAAGACCGGGTATTCTCTCCGATCATGGGAGATGGCGGTGAAATCAAGTATATTATTGAAAGCATTCGGGATGTTACCAGGGTCAAGATCCTTGAAAAGCTCTACACCGATATGCGTGAGCTCATCGACAAGGTCGTGCAGAGTTCAGTCAGCGGTATTATCGCCGCCAACCGCAGAGGTGATATCATCCTGGCAAACAAGGCTGCCGAGGACCTTTTCGGCTATTCCGCCGAAGAGGTGCGAAATGTTCATATCGAGAGCTTTTACCCCAAAGGTGTTGCCCGTAATGTCATGAAAATGCTGCGCGATGAAAAGCACGGGGGCAGGGGTAAGCTGCCGATTACCAGGCTGGACATCGTCAACAAGAGCGGTGAAGAAATCCCGGTGGAGATGACTGCGGCAATTATTTATGAAGGGGACGAGGAAGAGGCAACGGCAGGTATTTTTAACGACCTCAGGGAAAAACTTCATGTCGAGCAGAAATTGCGCGAAGCCCAGACGAAAATAGGTCAGACCGAAAAAATGGCCTCACTCGGACGGCTCGCGGCCGGTGTCGCCCATGAGATCAACAACCCGCTTACCAGTATTCTGCTCTATGGCAATATGATGCGGGAGAAACTTGAGCGTGAGCATCCCCTGAGCAACAATCTCGACTATGTACTCGAGGACGCTGAACGCTGTCGGGAGATTGTCAAAAACCTGCTGGCCTACAGCCGCCAGTCAAGCCCCTCCAAAGAGGTGTTTCCACTCAACAGCCTGGTGACCGACAGCCTCAAACTGCTTCACGACCAGCGTCTGTTTATGAACGTCGAGGTGGTAAAAGAGCTGGCCGGCCACGAGATTCTTGTGCGTGCCGACAAGAATCAGATCTGTCAGGTGGTTATCAACCTGATCATGAATGCGGTCGACGCGATGGAGGAAAAGGGTGTTATCACCCTCAGCACGCATTGGGACAGGGATAACGGCAAATCGTTTCTGGAGGTCGCGGATACCGGTTGTGGAATAAGGCAGGAGGATGTTTCAAAAATATTTGATCCTTTTTTCACCACCAAAGGCCTTGGCAAGGGAACAGGGCTCGGGCTCAGTATGGCCTATGGTATCATGGAGGAAAACCAGGGGCGGATCTGGGTCAAGCAGACCTCTTCTGAAGGTACGACCATTGCCCTTGAATTACCGGTTGTTACCATTTCAAACGAAATACTTTTTGACTCGATCGGATAGATGATGCAGGAGACAGAGATGAGTGATGTGGGTGCGGAGATGCTGAAAAGTCAACTGAAGATACTGGTGATTGATGACGAGCCGCGAATTCGTGATGCCTGCCGGATGATCCTCCAGGAAGAAGGCTTTGAAGTAGCGCTCGCTGCAGACGGAAACGAAGGCGTGAGCATGATCCAGGAGCGACACTTTGATATTATCCTGGTTGATTTGATGATGCCGGGACTCTCCGGTCTTGAAGTCCTCTCGCTGGTCAAAGAACAGCACCCTGATACGGTGGTGATTGTCATTACCGGATACGCGACACTGGAACATTCAATCAGCGCGATGAAACGGGGGGCCTTTGATTTTGTACCAAAACCGTTTACACCGGATCAACTCCGGGCGGTGGTTAACAAAGCCATAAAGTATAATCTGGCACTGCAGGATATTGCTGAGACGAATTCCCGGCTCAGGGTAATGGTAAACCGGCTGGCGGACGGTGTGCTTACCTGCGATATCGAAAAAAGAATAGTTCTTGCTAATCCCGCGTTTCTTCACATGATCGGCTATCACGGCGAGCCTGTTCTTGGCCGGAGTATTGATGAGATTAATGTTGGGGAGCAGTTGCGTGCAATGATTGACAAGGCGTTAACGATGCCTCCGGAATCCGCTTCCGAAGTGACGGAAGAAATCAGCCGGCAGCATGGCGAAAGCAGAAAGATCTATAACGCCAAATGTGTTCCGTTTCCGGGACGCGGCGGTTCGAACATCGGCACCATTACCGTTCTCAATGACATCACGGCACTCAAGGAGATAGAGCAGCTGAAATCTGATTTCGTTTCAATGGTCAGTCACGAAGTCAGGAGTCCGATGAATTCTCTGCTGATGCAGATCAAGGTGATCCTTGACGGCCTGGCCGGAGAGGTAACGGATAAGCAGCGTGAGATCCTCGGGCGGGCCTCTGAAAAGATTCTCAGTTTGACCAATATGGTCTCTGAACTCCTTGACCTTTCGCGAATAGAAGCAGGTCTTGTCAGCAGTGAAAAGGTTGCGGTGAACATGAAGAAACTGCTGGAGGACCAGGTTGCCTTTCATGCTCCCGGAGCGGCGGAGCGGGGCATCTCTCTTGAGCTTGATGTACATGAACTCCCCGCAGTTCCGGCCAATCAGAGAAGTATGGAAGAGGTGCTGACCAACCTGATTACCAATGCGATCAAATATTCACCGGAAAACACCGGGGTCCGTATTTCTGCGTCTCTTGAAAATGAATATCTGAAGATTTGTGTCGAAGATTCAGGCTATGGAATTCCGGAAGAAGACCAGGAACGTATCTTTGACAGGTTTTATCGTGTCAAAGACAAGAACACCAGGAAGATGATCGGAACCGGTCTCGGACTTGCAATTGTCAAAAGTATCGTTGAGGCTCACCACGGAAGTATCAGGGTTCAGAGTACGGTGGGCCACGGCAGCACCTTTACACTGCTGCTTCCTGTTGGCGGCAGCTGAGCCCCTGATTGCCGGGGTACCCGTTGAAACTACGCAGGTTTTGCCGGGGAAAACGGTTCGAATGGTCTTCTGTGTTTCCTGTTGAACCTGGTTTCCCAGGCGTGCAGACGCTCCAGATACTCTTTAGAATTCTTGAACGTGACCTGTTTATTCCCGTGTGGTGTTTTTTGAGCCCATGCCCACCAGTTGTCTTTTACCAGAAAATTGGAATAGTCCGGATGCTGCATGACAAGCAGCTGAAAAATCAGCTCGATGTGCGGTTGATCAATCTCATCGGGACCGAGCTCGAGCAAAGAGACGCCATCTGATTTTGTTTTTCCCTTCTCGATTTTCTTTTTGTAGGTCCACTGGAGATCGTCAAAAACAACCCAGCCACCCGGCTTTAATAGTTTGTCGACCAGGAAGAACGCGGCACCGTCTATGGTCCAGTTCTTGGGGCCGTCGATGAAACAGAGATCATAGACCGGGGTACAGTCGTTGTTAGCAGTGTGCTCCATGATCTTTTTCTTCAAAAACCAGTTGTACCCGGTATGCTCTCTGTGGACGTCGACCAATCCGGCCAAACCGGTTTTTTCCAGCAGTTCCTCTATGGACGGTTTCTGCCACGACGCTGCGGAGATCAGGTCGACAGAGGTCAGTCGGCCGCTGCCAAGTTCATCAAGGGCGGCTGCGATGTAGCAGCTGGACGCCCCGTGGGCAAAACCAAGTTCAAGGCATTGCGCCGGTCTGTTTTTGATAATAAACGTGTAGAGGTCAGCGGCCATCTCCGACATGATATAGGGAATCCCCTCGATTTTGCTGCTGATATCTTTAAATTTCATATGCTTACTTAATCTCAGGCATTGATTTTTCGACAAATTGATAAAACGGATATAAACTATTAGCTTTCAATCTCAGTCGCATTTCTTATATTTGACAGAGGGTCTCAACCGTCTTTATAAACACAGCTAAGAGGACTGACAATGAAATATTTGCATACGATGATACGGGTATTGGATCTTGAGGATTCCGTGGCGTTCTTTTCCGAGAAACTCGGCCTGGTTGAAACCAGGAGAAAAGAAAATGAAGCCGGCCGCTTTACCCTGGTTTTTTTCGCCACTGCCCCCGGAGAGCCTGAAATTGAACTCACCTACAACTGGGACCAGGAGGAAGCGTACAGCGAAGGCCGGAATTTTGGTCATCTCGCTTATAGTGTCGAAAATATTTATGAATACTGCACGATGCTGATGGCTAAAGGTGTAAAGATCCTCAGGCCGCCGCGGGATGGCTACATGGCGTTTATTCGAACGCCTGATCAGATCTCTATTGAGCTGCTGCAGGAAGGAGAGCGGCTGCCTGTTCAGGAGCCGTGGGCATCAATGGAGAACAAGGGAGTCTGGTAACAGCCCACGTGCTGGTTATTGTACGGCCTGTACCAGTTCTTTGACATACAGTTTCCTGTGCTCACCTGCGGCCAGATTAATCAACTGCTGGTCTTCGACAGGGATTTCCTTTCCCTCCGGGTCATGGGTGATCTGTATGCGGGGCCGGTCTATCTGCGGGCCGACGTTGCTGACGATACCTTTGCTGCCGTCGGACAAGATTACCAGGTTGCCGGCCGGATAGAGTCCGACGGCCGAAATGAACGAGGCCAGCAGCGCAGGGTGGAACCCGCCTTTATCGCTGAGCATGATGCTGAAGGCCATATGGGGTGTGAGCGGCGGTTTGTACGGACGTGCGGCGGTGAGTGCTTCAAAGGCATCGCATATCTGGAGCAGTGACGTTATCGGGTGCCTCGATGCCCAGTCGGGCTGTTTCGGGTAGCCGGAACCGTCATGTCTGATATGGTGCCCCCAGGCTGCGGCAATATCAAGCGGGGTGGTATTCTTCTGTCCCATCAGGATTTCCGCTCCCATCTGGGAATGTGCCATCATCAGGGCAAACTCCTCTTTATTCAACTTACCCGGTTTATAGAGGATCTCATCTGCAATTTTGCTTTTACCGACATCATGCAGCAGTCCGGCTGTGCCGACGGAAAGGAGCACCTCTTCACTCCAGTTGAATGAATGTGCAAGAAAAACCGCCAGTGCCGCGACCCGGACTGAATGCCCCACGGTGTAACTGTCATAATCGGGGTAATGCACATGCTGCATCATATCTGAAAATCGTGTCTGGGTGAAATGCAGCATATATTCACTGACAGATCTCGTGTTATCGATATCTATGTCGTTACCGCCGGCGACATCCCCGTGGGCCTGGGCAACCGCGTCAAACAGGGCCTGGTAAATCAAGGTTGGTGAGTGAATAAAATCTCCGCTGTCCTGTCCCTGCCAGGCTCGCTGCTGGTCACGCGTCATCGGGCCGGAGGGGCCGACATATTGATGGGCTATTTCTATATTGTAGATATCCCTTGAAACCAGCAGCTCCCGCGCTTCCTTGATGGTTTCGACGGGTACGGTCAGGTCCAGGGTAAGGTTCAGAAAGGCCATGAATTCGCTTTCGGCTGTCTGGCTCGAAAAAGCAATCCCTCCGCACCTGAGTTTTGCGGCGAAGTTGATCAGTTGCCGGCCGACAATGGAGGGGCCGACAAGATTCCGTCCCTCGAAAACTAGATTGTTGTCAATGATCCCGATAAAGACTTTATCTATTTCGTTTTCACTGCAGAATGCTTTGAGCTCCTTCATGAATTCGCTCGTGAGCGCTTCAACTTTCGGGTGTTTTCCGAAGTAGAGCTTGCGGGTGGAAATGGTCCTGCAGAGCAGGATCAACAGCGTGTTCAGACTCTCATACATAGCGTCAAACCCTAACGTTTTCTGGTGTTTGCCCGAAGTGCCTGTTCGGCAGCCTTCCTGCATTCTGTCGGCCACTCAGGGATGAAGAGCAGCTTTTTTTCCCGTGCTATCTGGGTGAGCAGGGCCCGGGTTTCATTGGTCTGCAGCTGTGCCAGCGAGTTGATGGTGTGCGGTACCCAGGTTTCCTCCCGCTTTTCTTCGGGGATTTCAGGCAGGGATGTCGCGATGATCCTGGCTGCAACGGTCTTGAGGGCAGCGGGCAGGGATTTCTGGGCTGCCTGTCGCAGGTATGAGTAGAGAAAAACCGTGTGCTCCTGTTTGGAGAGGTCGAGCAATGGCACAATAGCCTTGCTCAGCCAGTCCGGAGGATTTCTCCTGAGTCCCCCCAGGACCCGCTCCCCTATAAAGGCAGCAATCTCCGTTTTATAGAGGAAGGCAAAGAGTGGGTAGCAGCGTCGCGGCACGGCGGCGAAGATATCCGGGGCAATTGCATTGTCCTGAAACGATTCCATCATTTGAAGCTGCGGCAGTGTCGCGAGCATCTCTTCTGTTGAGAGATTGGCTGCGATCTGACAAAGATACTGATATGACTGCTGATCTTTGTTGCTGCCGTTCACCAGTATTTCATTGACCACATACGGCCAGAGTCTCTTGTTTTCATCGGCATCACAGAGCTGGGTCGTAAGGAAGAAGAGGTTCAAGGGGTTCTCGTGTCTTGATCTGCGCAGCGGTTCCACCAGCAGTTTGACCGTTGAGGAAATTCGTGCCTTCTTGCCCTGCCGAGTGATCCTGTGCAGCCCGGAACTGAGGATTTCCCATTTCGTTTTGGAAAGCTTTGAAGACAGTATTTCCCGGAAAACCTGCTGCATTCGAATCTGTGTCTGCAATGTCTGGTCAAACTCCGCCAGCTGCATCAATATGGACAGGGTTTCATCCTGCCCAGATGTCTCGGGAATGTTTTTCAGTATTTTGGGGTGCAGCCTGTTTTTTGTAGTAAATTCCTGGATCTGGTCGATACTCATGCTCGGCTTATCAGGAAATATTCTGCCGCCGACATCCTCATCTTCGGCAATTTCCAGTTCAGCATCGGCCAGCGGCCTTCTGATAATTGAAACAAGAAGGTTGATGGATTCCTGGGATTTCTTGTCTTCTGTTTCTTTTTCAAGTTGCCTGAGGATAGAGGCGAGTGCATTTATATGGGTGTGCGTACTCACCCGGGTTCTGATGTCGACCTCGGCTTTTTTGTCGAAGGTGACTGCTTTTGCCAGAAGGCGCGCAATGTCATCCCAGGATGCATGGGGCAGGATACTGAGATCGATGTCGCTTTTCATGAGCCGGGCAGGAAGGGCATCCAGAAGTTCTCTGCACTGGGTGATTTCATCATCTTTCAAACCATAGGAAGCCAGGGAATCGATAAAAGATGAGATGTTCTCGGTAGCCTGTCCGGATGAATCATCGGAAATTGAGCCATCCTCACGGGCGAGAAACTCCTTGAGCTTGATATCAATGGAATGGGGAAGCTGATCTATGTCAATCCGGATGAATTGCTTTGCCGCAATAATTTCTGCCTTGAAGGAAATCATCTTCCTGACGAAGACGTGCAATTCCTCCATGGTTATCTCCCGGTCAATGGTGATTGCCGTTATACCGAGAGTGGACAGCATGCCCTTGAATTCCTGGACAAACGGGTGATTGCGGTCAATATCAACACCTTCAACCATCAGGGTGTCCCCGTGGTCCTGGATCATCACCGACGGGTTATCTCCAGCCAGGGTGGCCAGCAGCAGCATGAAGCGGTTGGTTGCCTTGTCCAGAATCGCATGGCCCTGCGGGTAGTAGATACCGATTTTAAAAAGTCGCTGCAGGGAGCTTATAAATTCGTTGAGCGTTGCCGGATCGGCAAGTGATTCATGGTGATTCTGTGTACTCATAAGGACGCATGGACGGTGTTGACGGTGGGCCCTGCCACGCTGTAGAATTACGTGATTAAGCCAGGATAACCAATGCGATTGATACTTCAATGATAATAGGGATTGGAAAAAAAAGCTAATCAATAAAAAATAGCAATTATCCGGGAATAATGGTGTAATATGCTGGAATCATTAACTGCTTGAACGGATAGGGAAATTCTCGAGCATACATGTTCATGACCGGCTCTCAAAGACTGTCCTGTTTATCTCTGCAGGCCTGCCGGAGAAATCTGCAGCGCCACTGCCGGTGAACATAAATATCAGCTGAAGCCTGTTAAAATGCGCTGAAACCCATTATACTTTTAATGACTGGCTCCTGAATTGATTGGAGTATGCCTGCAACAGGATTGGAACAGAGAGGGACGATGGAGATAGACAAGGATAAGCAGGCTCAGGCCCTGGCTAAAGCAAAATCCATACTTTCTGATGCAGAGAAAAAACGGGAAGCAACCCGCGTTGAGAAGGGTGTGCAGCTGTTTTTGCAGGGCAGGTTCGATACACTGTACAACGATGAGCTCGTTGAAAATCTTGCTTCCTACATACTCAACAAATACGTACTTGATGAAAAGCAAGTAGTCGCCGAAATACTTGAAAAAATTGGCGAAAGCCTGTGCAACACGGATGTGGCGGTACGTGAACGTTCCCTGATGATCCTTTCGGTCTTTTCTGAAATTATTATAGAAGAGGATTTTCAGGATTTACTGGAGATTGTCTCCGGAATTCTTCTCCAGTGGCTGCAGGCAGAGGATGAGTTTGTCGCCGGTTTTGAACCTGTCTGTTTGCAACTGCAGAAAATTATCCTGAAACTGCTTTACAGTCAGCAGTGGCAAACGGTTGAAAATCACGTCTTTGTTCTGCAGCGCATAACCACGGGAGAAATCGAAAAATCAAACCTGATACGGGGGGTTTCCGCCAAGCTTTATGAAAATCTGGCTGAACCGGATATTATCGACAACCTCGTCAAGGTCTATCTCGATGAAAATGACGACAGGCGCGGGGTAGCCGAGAACCTGCTGATATATCTCGGCCGCTTTGCTGCCATGTTCCTGGTCCAGAAGATGATTTACTCCAGCAGCAGGGAGGAACGTTTCGCGCTCATTGAAATGATTCCCCGCGTCGGGGAAGTGACCGTGCCGGTGCTTGTCGCCTGTCTGGAGGATAAGCCGCAATGGTTTGTTATCAGGAATGTCATTTTTATTATTTCCCGCCTGGGCGACCCTGAATTATACTCTGTTGTCGAACCGTACCTGACGTACAGCGACATCAGGGTTCAGCAGCAGGTTGTCAGCTGCATTGAAATGCTGGGTGGGACCCGGATGCGGGAACGACTGGTATCAGCGTTGATGACCGTAAATGATGAGCTGAAAGGGCAGATTATCAATCAGCTGGGACAATACAGCGATAGCGATGTCGGTAAAGCGTATCTCAGCCTGTTGGAAAACCGTAAAAGTATCGCCCGTCATATCCAGGACGATCTGGTGTTGAAACTGTGCATCAGGATACGGTATCTCCCGTCATCAGGTCGAGCTGTTTCCTGCCTGCGAAATCTGCTCCAGGAACGGCGCGAGAAATATGGAGCACAGGACAGGATTGCTGTGGAGGCATCTTCAACGCTTCAGGCACTGGAGGTGGGGTCCGAAAGTGGACCTGCAAGTAATGCTGCCGCTGAAGAGGTAGTCACTGCAGATGATGCAGTACCGGAAAGCAGCGAAGATGAGGCGACAGCGCTGTTCAGCAGTGATGAGATGGACAACATGTCGTCCGGGGGGGATATCTCCGGGATATTGTCAGGTTCAGCTCATGATGAAGAAACTGAAAAGAGCTGGGAGAATACCCCTGACATTCCTGGCCCTGTCAGCCGGCAGCAGCACCTGATGATCTGGAGTAAGCTCTATGAGCTGATGAATGAGGATGAAGCCGACCTGTTTTTCAGCATCTTGAAGGCGCGGACCTGTATAACTGATGAAGAGATCGTAAACCGGGGAGATGCAGCCACTAACTTATTTTTTATCGACAGCGGACTGGCCGGACTGTCATATGTTGATGATGGAAAGAGTGAAATTTTTCTGACGAGCCTTCAGGCAGGGGACGTAATCGGTAGCGGAGGGCTTACCGAAAAGCTCGCCTGGGCCGTTTCCCTCTCTGCCCAGACAACTCTGCAGGTGCGGATTCTCGATCAGGACGGATACATAAGGTTTGCTGAGCAGTTTCCGGAACTCTCAGAACGGCTGCTCGATTACTGCAATCACCACGATGTGCTTCCCTACCTGATTAATCAGACAGAAAACAAGGCGTTGCAACCGATCAACGAGGATATTGCCGTTACTACGCCGGCGCCCCTGTTCCTTGACTCCTCGGGAGAGGTCGTTGAGGATGCGGTAGCAGGTTCTCTGCAGTTCATTGCCTGCGGCGGATATTGCTTTACCCTGCCGTACGTTCACAAAGATAACGCAGAAGCCGTTTTGGGACTGCAGGTGGTTTCGCACCTGCAGTTGAGTGATGGAGAGGGGAAAAATTGTTTTGGGGTGGTTGCCGGCGCCGGTTCTCATCCCCGGGATGATCGGGGGCTCTTTATTTATGTCCGGTTTTACCACCCGCTGAACAGTGCTGATTATGGCTGTCCGGCTGTTGATATCATCTGATCTCCAGCCGTTATCAGTTCTGCTCCTGCCCGTTGCTGACACCCGGAACTCTGCCGTTAGCATTACGTTACGGGAGAGTACTTTTAAAGACGGCTGCCTCAATATACAAGCTTCAAAATACCGACAGGCAGCTTTTAATCGTTTGAATGGATCATACGTGATGGAGTATCCCCGATGGAAAAAGAAAAGGATGGAATTGGTGATCGGCTTGTTAACGCACTCAAGGATCCGCACCATTCCGAGAGTCAGGAAAGTTTTGCAAAAGCGCTGGAGCTGACAAAGGCCTATGCGGGCTCAGGTGCTGTTACGCATTTTGGGGCTGTTGCCAGGCTTTTTTATGACGTGTTCGAAATGTTTGAAACCGGTAGGGATCCAAGAGAAAAATGATGGGAGTCAGCCTCGTTTGGTTCGCGGGGGACGTCGCTGCAGGTAGACGAATATCTGTTCCGGGTGGTTGGCACATTTGCCGACCACCATCTGCAGATAATCGATATTAGCCGTTACATTTTCCCGGTAAAAATCTCTATCGAGATTCCAACGCTCCTGAAAGTGAAGTTTCATCGCCCGGGCTGTATCAGCCAATACCGTTTCCAGCCGTGTCTTGATGACATTGTCGTAAAATGAAGCGGTTTCTTTCATTAATTCAAATACCGATTCATGATCGATAACTCCGCCGTCTTTATGTTCCTGATAGAGATGGGGAAGTTGCTCGATGTAATAGCGGTCAGCCATCTGGGCTAAAATGTCGGCAGTGGCAACAATCTGAGCGACCAGTTTGATTTCAGCCGAGGTGAAAGGTATCGAAAGAAAGTCGAAATCAATAGTGGTACCCTGAATTATTGCGCTGCAGTCGGTGAATATTTCAGTGTCGAGATCAGAGGTTTGCAGGTAGTGAGACAATGCATCCATGGAGCGCTTTTCGTGGCATTGAGTGAAAGCTGCTCCATTTTCGGCACTATCCGATAATTTGAGAAGGAGCCCGGTGTCATGAAAATAGGCACCCAGCAAGCCCTTCAGTACTGCAGCGCTGGAGAATGTCACACCCTCCACGCTGAGGCCGTGAAAGAGCCGAACCGTTGCAAGCACGACTGCATAGGTGTGCCTCAGGTTATGATATTTATTCCTGTTTTCTCTGAATCCGGGGTTGTAACCACTGAAAATCCCATCAATATCACGATGAATGGTGAAAAGCTGCCTTTTGCTGATTGCCGGAGCAAGGATATGCACGAGGTGAGCTATTTCGTCGAAAGGATCTGAAGAGATTCCCGATTCAAAAATTTGAGACAGGTGAACACTGTTTCCAGGGTCAGGGGGCTTGGCTAATGTCTGCATTATGTGCGATTGCCTGGCAGGTACATATTGTTTTTACAAACAAATTTTTTTGTAACGCACAGACCGCGGGAGCGTCGGCGTGCAGAGGCGAACGTTCCGGGCCGCTTTCAGGTCATGAGCATATTGTTTCTATCAGAAAAGAATGAGAAAAGCAAAATACAATACCGCATTATTGGACATTGTCTTGCAGACACGCTAGAATGTTCGTAAGATTCTGTAAAGAGGATGCATATTTATAAATTCTGGTCGGGGAGAGGAATAAAACCTCAAGATGGATAATAACGGCGCAGCAGCAATTCTTGTTGTAGACGATGACGAACTGGTGAGAAAAACACTGAGCGTCCTTGTCTCATCCCTGGGTTATCACTGCTTCCTGGCTTCTGACGGGATAGAAGCAACGAAAGTATTGAAACAGACGAAATGCGATCTGGTGCTTTCTGACATTATCATGCCCAACATGGACGGTCTGGAGCTTCTCAAACACATTGTCAGGCATCATCCGGAAACCGACGTCATCATTGCCACAGGCTACAATGAACGGGCGAGTTACGCCGATGTGATCAGGGCCGGAGCGATTGATTTTATCAAAAAACCGATAGACCAGGCCGAACTCGAGGCAAAGCTTGCCAGGGCATTGCGCGAGCGGAGCATGGTTCGCAAACTTGAGGCGATGTCCATGTGTGACGGCCTCACCTCTTTGTTGAACCGCCGGGCCTTTGATTTGCGTTTTCCCCGGGAGGTCGAGCGGGCGCATCGGCAGCGCTACTCACTCTTTCTTGCCATCATCGATGTCGATAATTTCAAGGACTATAACGACACCCACGGACACGATGCCGGGGATAAGGTCCTGATTGCCCTCAGCGATATCATGAGGGAAGGAACGCGTGACAGCGTTGATCTCTGTTTCCGGCTTGGCGGTGATGAGTTTGCGGTTTTGCTGCCGCAGACAACGGCTACCCAGTCAACTGAAATCGTGCAGCGAATCCTGTTGAAGTTTGTCGAAAGTGACTTTGACGGGACAACGCTTTCCATTGGCATAATCTCCTGTTTCCGTAAAAAGGAAATCGGCGCGGCGGAAGACCTTGCCCAGATGCTGAAACGGGCGGATCAGGCCATGTATGACGCCAAGGCCTCGGGCAAAAACTGTGTTGTCTGCCGTATCTGAAAAAGATGCTGCGGGCTTTACCGTTTACAGGATGTCGAGCGCATTCTTGTGAAAGTTGCGGTCCGGAGAGACCGGATAATCATTGTTGAAACAGGCCAGACAGAAATCGTTCATCGTCATGCCGGTGGCTTCGACCATTCCTTCCAGGCTCAGGTAGTACAGCGAGTCCAGTCCCAGATAATCCGCAATTGCGTTGATCTCATTGCCTGAGGCGATCAGCTGTTTTGAGCAGGGGAAATCGATTCCATAATAGCAGGCATGCCTGGTCGGTGGACAGCTTACCAGCATGTGTACCTCCCTGACTCCTGCGTCTCTTAATGAGCGTACCCGGCTTTTCCCGGTTGTTCCCCTGATGATTGAATCCTCGATGATGATAACCCGCTTACCTTCCAGAAATGAGCGCACGGGATTCAGTTTTACTCGAACATTGAAATCCCGCATGGACTGGGTCGGTTGAATAAACGTTCGTCCGACATAGTGATTCCTGATCATTCCCATTTCAAGGGGAAGCCCCGATTCCTGGGAATAGCCGATGGCAGCATAATTTCCCGAGTCGGGAAAGGGCATCACGAAGTCTCCGTCGATTTTACATTCACGGGCCAGTATCTGGCCCATGCGTTTTCTCGTCTCGTAAACGTTTATACCGAAGATGTCTGAATCAGGTCGGGCGAAATAGACATGTTCGAAGATACAGAAACTTGAACGCTGTTTCGGCCAGGGGTAAACCGACTTCAGTTTGCCGTCGCTGATGATAAGAATTTCTCCGGGCTCAATATCGCGTACATACTCCGCCTCAATTAAATCAAGCGCACACGTCTCCGAGGCCACGATATAAGAACCGTTGGGCAGTTTGCCAAGGCACAGCGGCCTGAACCCGTTCGGGTCGCGCACCGCAATCAACGATTTCCGGGTCATCAGCAGCATGGAAAAGGCGCCCTTTACGGACGTGAATGTCTCTCTGAGTTGTTCTTCAAGTGATTTTTCCGATGAACGGGCCATCAGGTGCAGAATAACCTCGCTGTCCATGGTCGTCTGGAAGATTGATCCCTTCGTTTCCAGGTTTCTGCGCAGTTCAATCGAGTTGACCAGGTTTCCGTTATGGGCAACGGCAAGCGTCTGACCCTTGTGGGTTACCAGCAGTGGCTGCGTGTTAATGATGTTCGAGGCGCCGGTAGTAGAGTAGCGGACATGGCCAATTGAGAGGTTGCCGGACAGCTTCTGGAGCTTTTCTTCTGAAAACACCTCCGGAACCAAACCCATGTCTTTATGAATACAGACATGTTTGCCGTCCGATGAGACAATACCGGCACTTTCCTGGCCACGGTGCTGAAGTGCATAGAGGCCGAAATAGGTGAGTTTGGAGGAATCCTCGTGGCCATAGACACCGCAGACGCCGCATTCATCTTTTGGCCGCAGCGGGCTGCTGTCTTGAATTGGGAAATAACGATGGTTGGACGTTGTCATCTAGGAGATCCGGCGGCCAAAACATCGGCGCGTGGTATGTTTTGATTTGTTATGGAGTGTGCATTGTCAACCAGGCATAAACAGTAACGGCACAAAGACGCAGAGCGTTTTGTGCCGTTAACCGCCGTTGCTTCGTTTTGTTTATAATATGTGCCGGTGAAATTCAACAACAAAGAACTCGGCAAAGGTCAATCGACTGAAATCACATTATAAATATTTACCAGACCAGCACGTCTTGGCGGGCAGACTCGTTTACTCGGTTGATATTGCCAGCAGCAATTCTGTGAGGCTGACCATATCGTTGAGGTCAAGGCACTCGTCCGTGGTGTGTACCTTGTTCATGCCTGTGGCAATGATCGCCGTTGACAGCCCGTAGCCGTTAAAGATATTGGCATCGCTGCCGCCACCGGCAATGACCAGGGAAATGTCTCTGCCAAGCGTTTGCCCTGCAGCTGTTACCGTCCTGATGACGATATCATCTTTGGACAGTTTCATGACCGGATAATCCGACTCCACTTTAAAGTCAACGGTGGGGCGTATGGATTCGTCATCGACCGCCCAGTCAGCTGCAGTCTTCAGAAACGTTGCCTCGATTTCAGCGGTGTACGCTGCAAGTTTATCGATGGAATGACTTCGGACCTCACCTTTGAGCATGAGGTGTTCGGGTATGATATTTGTGGCGGTGCCGCCGTTCATGACACCGATATTCGCTGTTGATTCATCATCAAGTCTGCCGAGTTTGAGCCTGGTAAGTGCTTCAGCGGCAACGAGAAAGGCACTGACGCCGCCTTCAGGATTCATGCCGGCGTGGGCGGCAGTTCCATGAACGTCTATACGTATGCGGTTTGATGCCGGCGCCCCGATGATGACTTTGTCGATTCCATTTGAATCGAGCGCATAGCCGAACCGGGACTGCAGCTGTGAATAATCAAATGACTTGGCTCCGAGCAGGCCAATTTCTTCACAGGTGGTGAACACAAGTTCAACGGTGCGATGCCTGATCTTGTGATCTCTGAGAAGAGTAAAAAGTTCAATAAGCGGCGCTATTCCGGATTTGTCATCCCCTCCCAGGATGGTTTCTCCCCTGCTGGTGAAGATATCTTTGCTGCGCGTGACCTGCACTCCCTGGCCGGGTTGGACCGTGTCCATGTGGCAGGCGAAGAAGAGCGGGGCGGCCGGGCTGTTGCCGTCAAAACGAAAAACCAGGTTACCGGTTAATGATCCTGTCGCTGCGGCGGAATCGTCTTCGTGGATATAGTCTGCTCCAAGCCCTGTAAAAACAGTTTTCAGGTAGTCGGCGACCCCTTCTTCTTGGCGGGAGGGGCTGCTGATTTCGCAGAGTTCGGTAAACGTTTTTGCCAGACGCTCTTTGTCTATTGTCGCATTCATTCGTTATTGTCCTTTCTCATTTATTTCCGGGTATCGAGGAGAACGACAGCATGGCAGCTGATACCTTCTTCCCGCCCGGTATAACCCATTTTTTCGGTTGTTGTGGCTTTGATATTGATAGCTTCAGGTCCTGTGTTGCAGCATGCTGCGAGTTTTTTCTTCATGCGCTCAATGTAGGGGGCAAGCTTCGGGGCCTGGCAAATGACAGTCAGGTCGGCGTTGACGAGGAAACGATCGTTTTGTTGAGCCTTGGCGATTACCTGCTCCAGGAGCAGGAGCGACAGGATGTTTTTGAATGTACTGTTATTGTCTGGAAAGTGAGTACCGATATCACCCTCGCCGAGCGCCCCGAGAACGGCATCGCAGAGCGCGTGGGTTACGACATCTGCATCGGAGTGGCCGGCAAGGCCGCGGGGATGGTCTATTTCGATACCGCCAAGAACAAGCGATCTTCCCGTTTCGAACCTGTGGGCATCAAAACCGTGGCCGATGCGTATGGTTGTCTGTGGCTGGTGCATTAGTTTTTCCGCAAGCTCAAGATCTTCAGGGGTGGTGATCTTGATATTTGATTCGCTGCCGGGGACCAGACGAACGCTGATGCCGGCTTGTTCCAGCAGTGATGATTCATCGGTAACGTCAGCCCCCCGCAGTGATTCACAGGCGCTCAGCAGGAGTTCTTTGCGGGCACCCTGGGGAGTCTGGGCCTGCCAGAGAGAACTCCGGTCAACGGTGTCGACAACGGCCAGATCAGCACTCCCCTGTTTCAGGGTGTCCTTGACCGGTATTGCAGCAATCGCCGCTCCGGAGCGCACGGCTTCATGATAACAGCGGCTGATCAGCTCAGCAGAGACAAACGGGCGGGCACCATCGTGGACCAGGACGATGTCGATATCGTCATCAACCATTTTCAATCCGGCCAGAACGGAATCCTGTCTCCGCAGGCCGCCAGCGACAACAGTGATTTTTTTTCCGCTCTCTCGGCAGTGATCCAGCAGCATGTCTGTCTCTGTCTCTGCACCCTGCGGGACGACAACGATAATCTGGGCAATATCACTGCAGCCGGCGAATGTGGCAACGCTATGAACCAGGAGCGGTTTGCCGGCCAGAACCATGAACTGTTTGGGAATCGGCGAATTCATGCGTGTGCCGCTTCCGGCGGCCGGAATTATAGCTGCAGCAGGACTGACCATCTAGGCGCTCGTATATTCGTGGTAAGAGTCCTTGTTTCCAGGAACTGGAAAATCGTGATGTGCAGGGAAAAATGGAGCGGGCTGTAAGCCGAATTCTGTACCGTTTAAGGCCATGATCATTTAACTGGGATGCCGGTCGCCCGACACCTCTTGCAACCTACCCGGAGATTTCGGACGGGCAGCCCTCAAACATCTCCCTATTTGGTTTTGCTCCGGATGGGGTTTGCCCTGCCTCTCATGTCACCATGAAAGCGGTGAGCTCTTACCTCGCCGTTTCACCCTTACCCGATAAACGGGCGGTTTTTTTTCTGTGGCACTTTCCGCCGGTCACCCGGCGTTCGTGTTACGAACCATCCTGCCCTGCGGAGTTCGGACTTTCCTCCCCGGCAAAAAAATGCCGGAGCGATCATGCACCCGCTCCGGTCTCTAATGTAGTTATTAAATCAGAAAGTTGAAAGGGGAAAATATGATTAATTGTCAAGTTCCTGATGATAGATCATACGCTGGCAGGATGGGCAGTCCAGCATCTTGTCACCCCTGAGCAATATATTGTATTGCTGGGGCGGCAGGTTCATGAAACACCCCTGGCACACCCCGGCAAGCACGTTGACGATTGCCAGGCCGTTCCTGCGGTCCCTGAGCAGATCGTACTTGCTGATCAGGGTGTTGTCCATGCTCTGGGCCTGCTTGTCGCGCTTGTTTTGTTTGGTTTTCTTGCCTTTGTTAATTTTTTCGATGGCGCTCCTGACGGTTTCAGTCTCCTTGGCAACCAGTTTTTTTTCAGTCTTGAGAACGTTTTTCTCTTCAGTAGCCTGGGTGGTCAGGGTTTCGACCTGCTCCATGATGGCGACAATTTTTTCCTCGTTCTCTTTGGCATTTCTTTTCGCGTCTTCAATCTCTTTGAGAAGTGCTGTCTGCTCTCTGCTTGTCTGGACCTGCATCATTTTTGACTGGCGTTCCTTGACCCGGGCGATCTTTTCAGTCATTTCATCTTCAAGCGTTCGTCTTTCCCGCTCGAGTGTCTCTATCTCTGCATCAAGTTCGTTAATGTTGATTTCTCTTTCCGCCAGGGCCGATATTCGCTGGTCAAGCTCTTCCTGCTCTTTTTTAATCTCGTTGTCAATCTGATCTATCTCAAGATCTATCTCCTGCAGAAAGATGAGTTGTTCTGTTTGTTCGTTCAAGACGATTCTCCTGTTAGATTTTATTGTTTCCTGTAACTATTTGTATCCACCGGTGAAAAAGGGTGGCTTTCTGTTGTTGATTCACTGATTGTGATATCCCAGCGGTGAGTCTTCGCGTACGCCTGCATTTTTTCGACCAATAATTTGAGGGCTGGTTTTTCCGTGGCGTAGTGGGTTCCGTCGATAATGCAGAAGTCTGCCTCTTCTGCCCAGCGTGCGACATCATGCTTGATTTCTGCACTTATAAAGAGATCAGCGCCGCGGTTGCGGGCAGCTTCGGCAAAAGCGGATCCGCTGCCGCCGCAGAGCGCAACGGACGATATTATTTCAGGGAGCCCGCCGGCCATCTGGACTGAGGAACGTTCCAGTATGTCGAGCAGCCTGTCGATAAAGGTTGCCCGGTCAAGCGGCTGGTTGTAAAAGCCCAGCCTCCCTGTTCCGGCTCCTTCAGTTAGTTGCGGCGTATCAACAACCAGGGGACGTATGTCTTCAAGCCCCAGGAGCCTGGCCAGCACATCACTGACGCCTGGAGCGATGGTGTCGAAATTGGTGTGGCAGGCAAAGACGTTAAGCTGGTTCTTCAGGGCTTTCTCGAGAAATCGTCCCGACGGTTCAGCGGTGTCGATAGCGGAAACCGGCTTGAATATGGCAGGGTGATGGGTAACGACGGTATCGGCGCCGCAGCTGAGTGCTTCATCAAGCAGTTTCAGTGTCGGGTCCAGACCGACCAGGACCCTTTGCACCTCACGACTGCGGTCACCGACCAGCAGACCAACATTATCCCAGGACTCGGCGATGGAGAATGGGGCGATTTCGTCAAGACATTTGCTGATATCTTTGATTGTAACAGCCATTAAAATAGGTGATATTCCTAAAAAACCATAAAAAAAAGGTACATCCCTTTCGGAGTGTACCTTTAGCCCTTCAGCGCCCAGGGTGTTGTTGTATCACCTGGGCGTTTTGTATCTATAAAGAGAGAGCCTGTCTTCCTCCCTCGTGTATGTCGTCCAGTTCCTGTTTTTTCCAAGATCCCGATAATGAGATGGTTTAGCAATATAATGGTGGGCGCAGTAGGACTCGAACCTACGACCGACCGGTTATGAGCCGGTGGCTCTAGCCAACTGAGCTATGCGCCCTTCCGGCAGTTAAACTTGTAAATAAATCTCATGTTGATGGTTCTGTCAACAAAAAAATATAAATCGGGGGTAAAAAGACAAACGGATCCGTAGCCGGGGGTCAGTTGTCCAGGATCTGCCGATCTTTGCCGACTGTCTTGCTGTTATGGAGAAAGAGAATTATAGTGGCAACGGATCGTCGCCCGAATAATTTTAGCAGGCTTACCCGTGATTTATAATAATCTACTCATTTTTCTTTCAGCCATTTTTCTGTTCAGCATCAGCTCCGCCGCGACTGAACCCACTGAACCGCTGCTGGAAACCGTGCTGATGACGGCCGGAATATTTGCTGCGTACGCCTATCTTGCGCATCGTCTGTTCCGCGGAGTTGGGACAAGAAGCTCGGCTGGATATTTCAGGGCTGAAAAAAAGCTCTCTATTCTGGCCCTTGTTCTTTATGCCTGTCTGTTATTTTTTACTGACATAAAATATTACTGCACTGCTTTCAGTTTTGATGGCAGACTTCCTGCCCTGGTTAATATTGCCGGTTTGGCACTTTTTATCGCTTTTCTGTCAATCATGTGGGGTGCGGCGCGGAAGAGTTACTTTTTTGTTTTCGGCAGACATTACCAACTCGGCAGCTTTCTGGCGCTCAATATTAAGACGAATCTGCCCATTGTCCTGCCTTGGGTGGCCCTCTCCCTGTTCTACGATCTGCTTGCCATTGTTCCCTTTGATGGTCTGAAGCGTTTTGTTCATTCAACCTGGGGCGATCTGCTTTTCTTTGGAATTTTCCTGGTTTTCGTGATGATTTTCTTTCCACCCTTGGTGCGGCGGCTCTGGGGGTGCAAAAAATTGCCCGAGGGGCCTCTGAAAGATCATCTCAGTGAATTCTGCCGTCTGCAGAATTTTGCGGTTGAACTTTATATCTGGCCCCTTTTTGAGGGACGCGTCCTGACCGCAGGGGTCATGGGCCTTGTCCCCGGGCTGCGCTATATACTCCTGACGCCGGCAATTATCGAGACGATGACGACAGCTGAACTCGAAGCGGTCATGGCCCATGAGATCGGCCACGTAAAGAAGAAGCACCTGTTGATGTATGTCCTGCTGATTGGTGGATTCAGCCTTGTGGCCGGATTACTGGCGGAACCGTTCTTCTACTATTCGTTTTCGTTCGAATGGGTCTTTCAATTATTGACCGGTGAGGCGATGAGTCCGGATACGGTTGTCGCTCTTGTTGTCGGCATGCCGTTTTTGATCATGCTTCTGCTTTATTTCAGGTTTGTTTTCGGTTACTTCATCCGTAACTTTGAACGGCAGGCGGATCTTTATGTCTTCAGGGTGCTGGGAAGCATCAGGTCACTGGTTTCAGCCTTTGACAAAATTGCCGACACAAGCGGCCAGAGCCGAAACAAGCCCAACTGGCATCATTTCGGTATTGGCGAGCGTATCGATACGCTCGAGCAGTGTGAAAAAGACCCTTCATTAATTGGCAGGCAGGACAGGAAAGTTCGCCTGAGCCTGCTTGTCTATGTCCTTGTTCTCGTGTCTGCAGCAGTGCTCGTCAGGCAGGTGCCGACAGCTGAAATGGCCCGGAACTACGAGGAGAAATACATCGAGCTTGATCTGCTGAGCCGGGTTCAGAATATAGAGGATAAAGCACTCTGGTTTCAACTGGTCGGCGACCTGATGATCAACAGGCAGATGGAGAAACGAGCGCTGGTTGCCTATAACAAAGCCCTGGAAATTGACCCTGAAAACCCCGTGGTGCTGAACAACCTTGCCTGGCTGCTGCTGACGAGCAATGACGTGAATCTGCGCGATCCGCTGAGGGCCATGCTCCTGGCCCAGAGAGCAGTTTTGAAAAGTCCGAAAGCACACGTGCTCGATACGCTCGCCACAGCCTACTGGGCAAATGGCCTTGCTGAAGAGGCCATCCGCACCGAGCAGGAGGCCCTTGAGAAAGCAACATCGGAAAAAACCTTTTATGAAAGCCAGCTGGAGAAATTCAGGACTCAGATTTATGAGAACGAGTCACCGATATAATTTTACGATGGAATACTGGTAGCTGCCATGCCGCTGTTGGGCGCACATGAGTCGGTCAGCGGGGGGCTGCACCGCGCTTTTGACAGGATCAGCCGTGTCGGCGGGGAATGCCTGCAGATTTTTACCCGCAACCAGCGGCAATGGAACCCGAAGCCGTTGTCCGAGGATGAAATTGCCGGCTACATCGACAGCTGGCAGCAGCATGGCAGAATGATTGTCGCTTCCCATGCCTCGTACCTGGTCAACCTGGCGAGCGGTAAGCCTGAGTTGCGGGAGAAGTCGGTCGGAGCATTTTCCGAAGAACTGAAACGCTGCCACCAGCTGTCAATACCCTACGTGGTACTGCACCCCGGTTCGCATACTGGTGACGGTGTCGAGCGAGGGCTTGAGCGGTTTGTCGGAGCACTTGACGAAAGTATCGATCGGGCCGGCTCGAACACCATGATTCTGGTGGAAACAACTGCCGGCCAGGGAACCGGTCTGGGGCGGTGTTTCAGTGAACTTGGCTCTATCAGGAGCAGGTCCCGCTTTCCTGATAAAATAGGTGTTTGTCTTGATACCTGTCATGTTTTTGCTGCCGGTTATGATATTCGTTCGGCAGCGGAATATCAAAAAACGATGCTGGAGTTTGAGCGGGAAATCGGCATTGAACACCTCCATTTTTTCCACCTCAACGATTCAAAAAAAGATCTCGGCAGCAGGGTTGACCGCCATGAGCATATCGGCCGGGGCTGTATCGGCCTGGAAGGTTTTGGCCATCTGCTCAACGACCCGCGATTTGAGAACCACCCGATGACCCTGGAAACGCCTAAAGGTGATGATCTGCAGGAAGACATTGATAACCTGAAAACCCTGCGCAGCCTGATTTTACCTCAAAACGAAAGAACCTTGCGAAAATGAAGCGAAAAGTGGACAATAGAGTAGTTTGACAATCGACAGCAGTTAAGGAGAATCGATGAAACTACTTTATAGCGACGCCCTGCTTGTGCTTCTGAAACGGCACGGTGTCTTGACTGAAAAACAGTGTAAATTCATAAGCCTGGAAAAAGGTAAACAGCGGCAGAAACTGCTCAAGCAGCACGGTGGTGATGACCCTCTTGATAAAAACTATCCCGATCTGATAGATATTATCGTCTCTTTTAACCTCCAGAAACGGGGGGGCGAGCAGCCGGTTGACGAGGAGATGGTCATGAGGGCGGTCGGCAAAGAGACGAAGCTGCCGTTTAAAAAACTGGACCCGCTCGAGCTGGATATGGATATCGTCACCAAGACGATTCCCAAAAACTTTGCTATTCGGCAACTGGTTCTGCCGTTCAACATCGCAGATGGTGTGCTTGAGATTGCGGTATATCATCCGGACTGCCAGCCGGTGCTGTCCGACATCGAGCAGGCCAATCAGGTCAAGACGAAAGCCTACGTGGCCACGAAATCCGATATCAAAAGGATTTTGGGAGAGTTTTTCGGTTTTCAGAGCTCAATCAGTGC
The DNA here is from genome assembly GCA_963675545.2 of Desulfocapsaceae bacterium. Lineage (GTDB taxonomy): Bacteria > Desulfobacterota > Desulfobulbia > Desulfobulbales > Desulfocapsaceae > MADRE3. Next base: position 1,366,524 of record CAXXRX010000002.1, on the reverse strand, counting down.
CGCGGAAGACCAGATAGGTTCCCTGACCGGAAGTTCTTCGGTCGATATCGGTAATCTGGAGCGTTATGTAAAAATCACCACGAAAGGTATCACATCTTCCGATCAGCATATTAAAAATGCGGTCAACCATATTTTCCATTACGCGCTCGACCAGCGGGCAAGCGATATTCATATCGAACCGAAACGCGACATCTGCCTGATCAGGTTCCGCATCGATGGAGCGCTGCACACGATCTACAAATTGCCCAAAGCGGTTCATTCAGCCATTGTCTCCAGGATTAAATTTTTGTCCCGTCTCGATATTGCAGAAAAGCGGCGACCGCAGGACGGCAGGATCAAGGTGGGCGTTTCAGGTGAGAAAGATATTGAGATCAGGGTGTCGACCGTACCGGTATCTTTTGGAGAAAAAGCGGTTCTTCGGCTGCTTGACCCTGATGTTATTTTTCAATCCCTGGAGCATCTCGGGTTTTCAAAACGTGATTACAAAATTTTTGATACCTTCATGCACGCTCCGCATGGCATTGTCCTGGTAACCGGGCCGACGGGAAGCGGTAAATCGACCACGCTGTATTCCGCCCTCAAGGAAATTGCCACCCCTGAAATGAACCTGGTGACTGTGGAAGACCCGGTCGAAATGGTCTACGAGGAGTTCAACCAGATCGCCGTGCAGCCGCTTATCAATGTGACGTTCTCAACGATCCTGAGGAACATCCTCCGTCAGGACCCGGATGTGATCATGATCGGTGAGATCCGCGACCTCGACACCGCCGCCCATGCCGTACAGGCGGCAATGACGGGTCATTTGGTCTTCTCCACGCTGCACACCAACGATGCCGTCTCTTCGATTGTCAGGCTTATGGATCTGGGCCTGCAGTCATTTCTGATCAGCTCGACGCTTCTTGGGGCGATGGCCCAGCGGCTGGTAAAGAAAATATGCGTACACTGTACAGAAGCATTTGAGATTGAACCGGAAAAGCTCTATAAGATGGGGTTTCCGGTTACCGGCAGTGAGCCGGTGACACTGCAGAGAGGTACCGGGTGCCGGGAATGTCGGGGAACCGGCTATAAGGGGCGCTGCGGAATTTTTGAAATTTTCCCACTCTCCCAGCAGATGAAAATTATGATAGCCGAAGGAAAGACAGGAGAAGAAATGCGTCAGGTTGCAATCAGGGAAGGAATGACTACCTTGCGCGAAGATGCCTGGAATAAAGTGCAGGCCGGTATTACCACCTACGAAGAAGCTTTACGGGTGACTTCAGAGCGCTAAAGGGAACGGTTACGTCAATGGCTGGAAAGATTGTCTGCCAGAATAAAAAGGCTTTTCATGATTACCATATCGATCAGAAGATCGAAGCGGGTATGGTTCTCAATGGCCCCGAGGTCAAGTCCCTGAGGGCGGGAAAGGCAAACCTGAAGGATGGTTATGTCAGGATTGACGAGCAGGGGGAGGCAATCCTGCACAACGTTCACATCTCTTCATACAGTTTTGCAACCCATAACCCGAACGAGCCGATCCGGATGCGTAAACTCCTGCTGCACAAGCGCGAAATAAAAAAACTCATCGGTAAATTGCAGGAGAAAGGCCTTGCCCTGATACCGTTGAAGATATACTTTAACAGTAAGGGCAAGGCAAAAGTAGAACTGGGTCTTGCCAGGGGCAAGAGGCAATATGACAAGCGGGCGGCACTGAAAGAAAAACAGTCCAACCGCGAGGTGCAGCGCGCCATGCGCCGCAGCAACCAGTACGACTGATCTTTTACAATATGGGGGCGAAACGGCTTCGACGGGGATGTGTAAGCTCATTGTTGCATGCCGAGCATTCTATTTGCTCGTAAATCCAATAGAACTTAAATATAATCGCAGACGATTATAACTACGCAGTAGCAGCTTAATAACTGTCATACTGCCGTTCCACCGGTCTTCGCCCGTAAGGCCGGATTCGGGGCGTCGACTCAACGGGCTGGCCTGTAGTTGGTGTCTGTACATCAACAGGTAAGATCTTCACAGAATAGCATCTGGCCCGCTCTGTTCCCGCGGCATACCGGATGCGAAACTTCAAGCCGGGAACTAAGCATGTAGATACGAGAGGGGAGCATTTGCGGACGCGGGTTCGACTCCCGCCGCCTCCACCATTTGATAGTCCAGAGAGATCCACAAAAGACCAAAACCCCGAGAGTTGACAAGGCTTTCGGGGTTTTTCTTTTCCAGTGACGTTCTTTAAAATCCATTGACATCCGGTACTTTTTGACGGTATTTTTGACGGTATATTTAAATACCGTCACAGGAGATACCGTCATGCCGCTTACTGATACCGCCATCCGCAATGCAAAGCCGGAAGAAAAATCCTACAAGTTGACAGACGGGAGAGGTCTGTACTTGCTTGTGAACAAATCAGGGAAGTATTTTCGTTGGGATTATCGATTTGCGGGCAAACGCAAAACACTCGCTCTGGGTGTCTATCCGGAGATCAGACTCAAAGAGGCTCGGGAAAAGCACGAGGATTTGAGGCGCTTGCTCGCTCAAGGCATTGACCCTATTGAATACAAGAAGCAAGCTAAAGCACAGTCTCTTTCCGAAACGACAAATTCATTTGAAACCGTTGCACGGGAATGGTTTCTGAAAAATAAACACGTGTGGACAGAGAAGCATGCTCAGACAATTATTAGTCGACTGGAGAATAATATTTTCCCATGGCTGGGTGGTATGGCGACTTCTTCGATAACCGCGCCAATGCTGCTCGAGTCTTTGAGGAGAATTGAAGACAGGGGAGCCATCGAGACCGCTCATCGGGTCAAGCAGATCTGTGGCCAGGTATTCAGGTATGCGATTGCAACGGGCCGGGGAGAACGTGACCCGAGCATGGATCTCAAAGGGGCTTTACCTCCAACAAAGCCAAAGCACATGGCCACCATCACGTCGCCTGACAAGATTGGCGAGTTGATGAGGGCAATAGACGGTTATCAAGGCAATCTGATAACCAGATGTGCTTTGAAATTTGCGCCGCTGACTTTTGTCCGACCTGGTGAGCTTCGCCATGCCGAGTGGGTAGAGATAAACATTGACGAGCAGGTATGGAAAATTCCTGCTGAGAAAATGAAAATGCGGAGTGTACACATAGTACCTCTATCAAGACAAGCGATTGTCGTACTTAAGGAGATACTCCCATTGACTGGCGATGGAAAGTATGTGTTTCCAAGCCTGAGAACTGGCAGTCGGCCTATGAGCGAGAATACTGTTCTCGCAGCCCTGAGGAGAATGGGTTATGCCAAGGAAGAGATGACGGGACACGGCTTTCGCGGCATGGCTTCCACCGTTTTACATGAGAAAGGCTGGTCGACGGATGTCATAGAACGTCAACTCGCCCACGCTGAAGGTAATAGCGTGAAGGCAGCATATAATCATGCCCAACATTTACCAGAACGTAGAAAGATGATGCAGTGGTGGGCTGATTATCTTATGAAATTGGCAAATTATAGTTGATTTTGCTCTGTAAAATCTTGATTCAGCCAAGGCGCTGCAGCCAATTTCGAAATATCAGGAACCGGGAGAAATTTTACGACCCCTTATTATTTGTAGAAAGATAGGCACTTTATGGCCAAAGCTGATAATTGATTTCTAGCAAAGCAGATAACGGTGAGTTTTTTTGGGTTATCCGGAAAGTTATGTTGCTAAATACTAAAAAAACCTTGGCAAGGGTAATTATCTACTTGATGAGCAGTTTGTATCACTTCAAAGAGATACAGAAACTCGGTTTGTTGTACACGGTTTGTTGTAAAAGATTATCTGTAAAAGTCCAGACTCAATTTGACACATTTCGTTTTCAACTTTCAATTTTCAACTTGATCGGGCAATCGCCTGCTAAATATTGCCATGGATAAGGCCAAATCTCAGATTGCACTTTTGTTGTTAGGTTTTGAGATCAATCAAAATTTTCTGGATACAGGAAGAATATTCTGATGCCTGGCATTCCTGCCGATGAGACATTGCAAAGGCACATCTAACATTTACATTAGAGCGTATAAAGGATCTCATCTATATAATTTAGCTGATAAGTATCTCACGCATTCGTTGATAGTCTTCTTTTGTAATTTCTCCTTTTGCAAAGCGTGTCTTTAAAATTTCCAAAGAGTGGTTCTTGTCCACGTCAGCATTGGGCTTTGGCAGAAAAGACATAATCAATTTGATTATGAAATATAGGATTAGAAAAAGTAACAGCAGCCCTAAAATTCCGCCGAACGGACCGAACCCTACAAAATACTTATCAAGTCCAAAAGGCAGCCCAATAGCCCAATTACCGCAGTTCCACATAATTTGCTCCGTTAATTAAATAAAGAGGGAGGATAAATCCTCCCTCTTGGGTTTCTTTTAGATTACCAATTGCTGCAAGGACCGTATCCACCGCCCATCATTCCAGGACCTCTTCTGAACGATCTATTTGATGGACCATTTCCCCAGCCAAAGTCACGAGATTTTTCTTGAAGGGCGATTTGCTGGGTAGCAATGCTTTCGGACAACTCACGAACCCTTTTGCTGTTTGGGTTGTCTCCAGCCATGAGGGCATTTAGTTCAGCTTGGTCGGCAGCAACCTGAATACGGATGTCCTTTGTTTCATCAAGAAACTTTTGACTTTCTGCGCTAGTAGCTCCGTTGCCGTACATCATGCCATATCCCGGGCCCATCCCTCTATTTCCCCAGCCCCATGCCGAGGCATTCATTGCGGTAAAACCAACGATGATCGATGCTACAACAATTGCGGTGATAACTGTGTTTTTCATGATAACAATCTCCATTTTTTTCGTTTTGAGACAAATTAGTCTCTGGTTAATCGTTTCTTTTCATTATGCATCAATCATGCCAAAAACAGGAAATTACAATTTAAGATGTTATAACGGTCAGATAAGCCTACTTTATGCTCTTCTATTAATACATGGACTCTTTACGCCATAGCCATTATGTGTTTAAAAACTGTACAGTACTACTGTGTAGTGATTAATATTTAATCATCACACCAAGAACCTGATTACCGAGAAATTCCATGTTTCAACGTTTTAACCGATACTTCAGCAATGCTTCCGCCTGGTTAGTTATAGGGATGAGCGTAATTCTTGCGATCGTGGTGATTGGTCTTGCGGTTATGAATTACAATCGGGAACGCCAGTATATGGGCAAGATACTTAGCGAGAAGGGGGCATCTCTGATTCGAGCCTTCGAGGCAGGGGCCAGGACCGGAATGATGGGTGCGTTTGGCACACTGCCACGGCTTGATACGTTAATAAAAGAGACGGCAGATCAACCAGACATTCTCTATATTGCTATCGTTGATTCAAAAGGGGAAATTCTGGCTCATAATGATTCGGACATGGTGGGGCGGGCATTTATTAACCAGGGCGACTTGGGCGTATTAGAGGCCATCAAAGAGGTTAAATGGCGGACTATTGGTGATGACTCTCTTTCCGCTTTTGAAGTCTACAAACTCTTCTTACCTGTGATTCCTGACTCACCGCAAAGCCAGATGATGGCTACGATGCAGCAGCGTATGAGAATGATGTCAAAACGCATGGGGATGCAGAATGGAACTGGGTGGATGAATGGCGTGCAGCAGGACAAGCTCTTACACCCTGAGAGTCGACCAATAATTGTAATTGGAATGGACACATCATCCTTCAAGGAGGCCATCAATGAAGATATCAAGTTGACCATAGTTATCTCGGGAATTTTACTGCTACTCGGTGTGGCTGGTGTCGTGTCACTTTTCTGGGCTCAAAGCTATACAAGGTCAAAAAAATTATTGAGTGATATAAATGCAATTTCCTCAGAGATGATCAACAACCTGCCGGAAGGAGTTATCCTGACGGATAACAGCCTAAACATTCGCTACCTTAACAAAAATGCCGAAACTATACTGGGGGTAAACATGCAAGGCGTTATTGGGCGCACGCCTGAGCAAACCCTTCCGACAACTATCACATCTATAAACGTATCTGAATCCCGTAGTGATCAAGTCCTTGAAAAGGAAATCAGCATAGAGCGGCCAGATGGTCATACAATCCCAGCATCAGTTATTGCGACTGAGGTTGTAACAACAGACGGCATGTTGGTTGGGCACATGTATATTTTAAAGGATTTATCTCAAATCAAACAGCTGCAGTTGGAGGTACAGAAAAAGGAAAAACTTGCGGTGATTGGGAACTTGGCGGCAGGCATTGCGCATGAGGTACGAAACCCATTAAGCTCAATAAAAGGGTATGCTTCGCATTTTAAGACTCTTTTTGCTGAAGATAGTGAAAACAGGGCTGCTGCTGAAGTGCTCATCAATGAAACCGAGAGACTCAATCGAGTAATAACAGAACTACTCGAAATTTCCAGACCCTCCGATATAAAGCTTCAAGAGGTTGATGTTCAGATGGTGTTCGATACCACTCTAAGGCTTATTCACTCGGATGCTAATCAACTCGACAACATAGAAATCTCACTGGAGATTTCAGACGATCTTAAAAATATAGTCATCGATGCCGACCGTTTTGTTCAGGTCCTGATGAACATTTACCTGAATAGTATTCAGGCAATGCCTGATGGAGGTTTGCTGAGAACAACGGTCATTTCTAAAAATGATCACGTAGAAATTGTCATAACTGATACCGGCACAGGTATGACTGAAGATACCAGGAGACAGGTATTCAATCCTTATTTTACCATGAAGACAACGGGCACTGGTTTAGGGATGGCCATTGTCCACAAAATTATCGAAGCCCATAAAGGGGAAATAAGAGTTTCCTCTATAGAAGGGAACGGCACTGAAATTACGATTTGTATACCAAAATCTCAAAATGGTATTCCCACATGAAAGGCGAAATATTAATAGTCGATGACGATGGTGCCCACCTGTCAATGCTCAGAACAGTACTGACTGGCTGGGGATACCAGACTGCTGAGGTAGAAGACGGAGCTGACGCTATTACTGAAGTACGTGAAAAACCGTTCGATTGTATCTTGATGGATGTTCGCATGGCAAACGTTGGAGGTATTGAAGCTTTAGCGGAAATCAAAATAATTAATCCGGCCATCCCGATTATCATCATGACCGCATTCTCGTCTGTTGATACAGCAGTAGAGGCTATGAAACTGGGTGCATATGACTATTTAACTAAGCCTCTGAATTTTGATGAACTACAATTAACACTCCAGCGTTCTCTTGCACATTTAGAGTTGACCCGGGAAAATCAATCCCTCAAAGATCTTCTCTTCACAAACGACGCTTTAACTTCCATCATTGGTGCAAGTAAAGAAGTTAGTGATCTAAAAGAAATGATTCGGTCGGTAGCACCTTCGGAAGCGACTGTGCTTATTGTTGGTGAGAGCGGAACTGGTAAAGAGTTGATAGCCAAGGCAATTCACGAATGCAGCAGCAGAAAGGATAAGCCTTTAGTGTCTGTAAATTGTGCTGCCTTAACTGATTCTCTTTTGGAATCTGAATTATTTGGCCATGAGAAAGGAGCTTTTACGGGTGCAGATAAGCGCAGGGATGGTCGATTCATGCAGGCCAACAAGGGGACAATTTTCCTGGACGAAGTAGGCGAAGTGCCGCTACCGATGCAGGCCAAATTGTTACGTGCCATCCAGGAGCGTGAGGTCCAACGAGTAGGAAGCGATGTGGTTCTGCACGCCGATGTGAGAATTATTGCCGCAACGAACAAAGACCTTATGGAACAAGTAAAAGAGGCAACGTTCCGAGAAGATCTTTATTACCGTCTCAACGTGGTAACGATAGAAGCTCCATCTCTTGCAATGCGGTCGGACGACATACCTATCTTAGCAAAACATTTCCTTGTCAAGTTTTCAGAACAAAACAGAAAGAGGATTACAGATTTTTCACCTTTGGCAATGGATTATCTTTCTCGATATACATGGCCGGGAAATGTCCGTGAATTGGAAAATGCAGTTGAACGTGCCGTTGTGCTGTGCAACGGTAATTACATTACAGAACGTGAATTACCTCCCTCTATTTCTTCGTCCTTCAGCGACATAGACTTTCAAGAAGGAGGAGCTGCCAAGATGGCTGGACTGCCTTTGGAGGAAATAGAAAAAGAAGCCATTGTTCAGACTCTTCAGAAGACCTCTGGTAATAAAAGTGAAGCTGCAAAACTGCTTAACATCACAAGAACAACCTTAAATAACAAAATAAAAAGATATAATATTCCGACTTAAACTATTGGAGCTCAGATGACCCTTGGAAATCTCGTTATAGCTGAGGGTCAGACAGTCTAATCTTAATCGAATAGGTTTACGGGGTGTCCCTCCAGTGCAACTGAAAACGTTAGCATTGGCAATGTTAACCATTTAATAATATATAATAATTTACATTATTCCTGTTATGTTCAACCTACTGATATCGTGATAATTGTTTAGAAATGGAGCGACTGTGAATTAGAGATTACCAAAGACAATATACAATTAATTTGCCAGATGAGATTAAATCTTGATAATAGAATCTGTCAGATTGAGTTCTGATTTTTACAGTTTAGTGCTTTTATACACATCAGCCCACCCTGCTAATGGCAATCAAATATACCTTACACTAGGCAAAAACCATGGTCTGTTTCCTGTTTTCCATCTCATGTTTCTAAAAAAATGAAAAATATCAATCTTTGAAAAAAATGTCCTTTGCTAGATCATTTTTTCTCAGCAAACAAATTTTTTTCAAAATCAGAAAGATGATCAATCATTGCCTGTGCTGCTTTCTCCGGCTCGGAGGATTTGATAAAATTAAAGATCTTTTTGTGGTTTTTAAAATCCTTCTGACGAATAAGTGCAGTTTGTCTGTTGTGGATGTATAATTGATCTCTGGTCTCCTTAAGCAAACCATATAGCTTTTCCATGATATTAGCGATCACAAGGTTTCCAGATATTTCAATGATCGCCAGATGAAATTTCATTTCATATTCTGAATAAGCAGCGTCATTGTCAAGGTTCGCTTCCATGGCCGAGATAATATTTTGTAAGACCGCGAGATCTTCCTTCTTGCATCGTGCTGTTGCAAGCGCTGCGACTGACCCTTCGAGACATCTTCTTGTTTCATAAATGTCTAGTAAGGTTCCCTTTGACAAAATAAACAAGAGGCTGAATGGCTCGATAGGCCATTTGCCAGCCTGAGACGTTAGATACGTACCGCTACCGGGACGGTTTTCAATAATACCTAGAAGGCTCAATGCTTTTAAAGCCTCACGTAGTGAAGGGCGGCTAACATTCAGTTTGCGAGATAATTCCCGCTCATTTGGTAATTTGCCTCCAGGAACAATTTTCCCCGATTCAATAAGAATTCGCAGTTGGCTAATAATTTCTTCTGAGACAGATCTTTTCTGAATCGGCTGGATATCTATCTCACTTTCCTTCTTGTCGTTCATAAACTTTTTCTTATCATTCAAAGTAGTTCGAAGAAAATAGGATAAGAGTGAATCAGTTAAGAATACTGATACAACAAAAATGTACGGTCTTTAAAATGCCCAAAAAAATAAACTTTCTCTTTGTGATCAATACTTTCTTTGACTAAAAATAACGTGACAAGGAATCTAATCATCATAATAAAAGGTCACATCTCATCGCCACATATAATCATATCGTCCGGTATTCATGAATTAATTTAATACCAGTTATCCGCACAACCTTCTTTCTTTTCCTTGTTCGAATGGAATTTTATTATTTTTGTTGACAACCAAAATCCAATACATTAATGGTTAATTGGTCAGGCCAAATTACCACTTGAATACATTCTATAAAATGATGGTGCTGTCAAGTTTTGTTTCTCTAAAAGAATCATGATTTCGAAGGTTCATTTGGAATAATTCAGTTTTAAAGAGATAGTTCAATCATGATGTTATGAAAAATTTTCTCTAAATTTAGTAGAGGAAAAGCCTGTGAAGGCTTTGAATAATTAACAAAAGCATTCAACCTTGGAGGAAATTGCTATGTTAAAAAGAAAAACAATTTTTGCTGTTGCGGTAACATGCCTGATTACAATGATGTCCTTGAGTCCCGTTCTAGCAGAATATCCTAACAAACCAGTCAAGATGATTGTGGCATTTGGTGCTGGTGGCAGCACGGATACGATGGCTCGAATCTTTTCAAAATATATGGGAGAGCGACTCGGCCAACGTTTTATTGTTGAGAATAAAGAGGGGGCAGGTGGCGAAATAGGCTGGGTAACTCTGGCCAACTCCAAACCTGATGGCTATACAATTGGCCTCATTAATTCCCCCGTGATAGAGGTGTACCCAATCACACGTGCTGATACGGTTGGATACAAGCTTGATCAGATCAAACCGCTTGTGAATGTTGTCACTGATCCAGGTTTGCTTGCCGTAGCAGCAGACAGTCCATATAAAACACTTGGTGAATTCATAGCTGCAGCTAAAGCTAATCCGGATTCAATCACTGTCTCGATTGAAGGTGCCGGTGGCGATGATCATCTTGCGGCATTGAATTTTCAGTCCAAAGCGGGCATTAAACTCAAATTTGTCTCTTTCAATGGCAATGCAGAAGCAACAACAGCGTTGTTGGGTGGCCACATTGAAGCTTTTGAAGGTAATATGTCGGAGGCTGCCGCCCAGATTTCTGAGGGTACTGTCCGAGCATTGGCTGTTTGGTCAGACTCCCGTATGGAGGCTATCCCAGATGTACCGACCGGTGTTGAGCAGGGTATAAATGTAATCAGTGCAGCTTCTCGGGGTATTGCAGTACCGGCTGGGGTTTCAGAAGATGTATATGCTAAGCTTCTTGCTACTGCAAAGGACGTTATTGAGGACGAAAATTTCAAAGCAGAGTTGGCAAAGCTTAACATGCCAGTGGTGCCGATTTATGGCGATGATTTTGTTTCCTTCATCAACGCAAGTCATGATACGCTGAAGCAAATGTGGGCAGTAGACCCTTGGATTAAAAATTAATAGAGATCTGGGAGATAACGGGAGTATGAGAAGGGTTCTTCGTGACAGGCTGATAGCGCTAGTATTGATATTATGCAGCATCATTTTAATGTACATCGCATCCGGCTTTAAAGGAGACTCAGATGTCTTCCCGATAGCGATGGCCGTTCTCGTTATTGTATCATGTGTGCCGCTTCTTCTAGTCTCTAACAGCAGATTTGAAACTGAAGAAGAAAAGCCGGAACAAATTATTTGGTCACGGCTTGTAATTTGGCTGATCCTTACCTGCGCGTTTTTTTTTACTATCGAACCGTTAGGTTTGTTTATCTCCCTACCAATTTTCATACTTGCAAATTTGTTGCTGCTCGCTCGGTTGAATATTGTGACCGCAATCACGATAACAGCCGGACTCACGCTTCTGGTTTTTATTGTTTTTGAGTTGATGCTAGAAGTCCCAACTCCAATGGGACTTCTGGAATCAATTCTCCGTACAAGTTGAGAGGTTTTTGATGGACGCCGTTTTCATGGGTCTGTTGAATGTGTTCACACCCGAATCATTGCTAGTTTGTTTGCTAGGAACTATTGGAGGGATGGTTGTTGGTGCACTTCCTGGTCTGTCATCCACCATGGGTGTGGCTCTGGTAATACCTATCACATTTTCAATGTCACCGGAAAGCTCACTTATTCTTCTCGGTGCTGTTTATGTTAGCTCAGTATATGGAGGATCAGTTACGGCAATTCTGTTACGTACACCAGGAACAGATGCGTCGATAGCTACTTCCCTTGATGGGTATCCATTAGCCGTCGCTGGGCGAGGTTCAGAAGCTATTGGTATGGCAACCATAGCATCCTTGTTTGGAGGATTGTTTAGTGTGTTGGTTCTGGTCACACTTGCACCACCCCTTTCATCAGTAGCGCTGGCATTTGGGCCTCAAGAGTACACAATTCTAATTATTTTTGGGATGGTTACTATTGTCGGTGTGGTTTCTGATAGTCCAGCCAAAGGGTTTGTAGCTGCAGCGCTGGGATTGTTATTGTCTACTGTGGGCCTTGATAATTTCACTGCTATGCAGCGTTTTACTCTTGGTCGCAATGAGTTGTTTGATGGCGTCCCACTGTTGCCTGCACTGATAGGTCTGTTCTCGATATCTCAGGCGATTAACTTGTGTGTTCCCAAAAAGGGAGGAGTATTAACTGATAGCGGTATTTTGGAAATACATGGCCGCCGAATACCTCTGCTACCGGATATTAAACGTTGCCTCAAAACAATGCTGCGCTCCTCTGTTATTGGATCTGTAATTGGCATTCTGCCGGGAGCGGGAACCAGTATTGCAGCCTTCATTTCTTACAATGAGGCACGGCGAGGCTCCAAAACACCGCAAAATTTTGGAAAGGGAGAACTCGAGGGTGTAGCAGCGTCAGAAGCTGCAAATAATGCAGTCACTGGTGGCACACTTATACCTACCTTGACTCTGGGTATTCCTGGAAATGCAGTGACCGCTGTATTTATTGGTGGATTAACAATTCATGGAATGATTCCTGGGCCCAAACTTTTCACAGAGTTTGCCGAAACAACCTACACATTGATCTTTTCACTATTTGTGGCCAATATTCTCTTTGCCGTGATCGGCCTTATAGCAGGAAAATATCTTGTTCACATCACGCGTGTGCCCGGGTCTGTATTGAGCCCAATTGTAATGACATTCAGTGTCATCGGTAGCTATGCTCTACGAAATAATATGTTTGATGTTGGTCTGGCAATTGTTTTTGGTATCGTTGGGTATTTCATGGAACGGTGGCGTTATCCTGCAGCGCCTCTAGTAATTGCTTTGATTCTTGGGCCGATGTTAGAGGTAAATTTCCGACGATCAATGCAAATTTCTGGTTGGGACTTGTCGACATTTTTTACTCGCCCCCTCGCTTTGATGTTATGGGTCTTAGTTATTGCTGCCCTTATATATCCTCTTTGGCAAAGCCTAAAGGCTAAGAGGGTCTCTAGACAAAAGGCTGAGTAGTGGCCGACTAGTTAGGCTATTTTATTTGCTTTGTCGGTAAAGTTCGCAATAGTGCTCGAGGAAATTGAATCCGCTGAGTCATCAATCACTTCAGTAAAAAGTAGTGTGACCGGTGTCTCCAATCCTGCTGGGAAAGAGTATTGTGTGAGGTCGTCAAACCAAATACTTAGACACATTGAATGAATTGATAAGCATCGTTGTGTTGGTGACCGGGCATGAACTTCAGCATTTAGAAATCGATAATCTTTTAGAGAGATGGAAATGAATGATATACTTGGAGAATTATTTCCAGATAACCTGATATGCCAAATTAAGGATAGATTTTATAACATTGATTATGATCCAGTCATAAAAAGGAAGCGAATCTTTTTTGATAATGCTGGTGGCTCATTAAGACTGAAAGCGGCAAATGATGCATTTAAGCAAATAGATGAGTTACCAGATTGTCCTGAACATTCGAATTTCACTTCGGTATGGTTAAACGAAATTCAGAATAAAGCCTATGACAACTTAAGAATATTGTTTAATGCCTCATCAGGGAGCTTTGTTACAGCATTAACAGCTTCAACAGTTATGTATGAAATCGTGAGAGCAATAATCGAAAATGTACCTGGTGATAATGTGGTCACCACAGCTCTTGAACATCCTTCAGCCTATGATTCTGTTGTTACTTATGCCCAACGAGAAGGTAAAAGCGTTAGAATTGCAAAAACTAATACAGAAACAGGTGGAGTAGATATTGATGAGATAGTTAGTTTAATTGACAAAAAAACCTGTCTTTTAAATGTCATATATGCATCAAATATTTCTGGAGCTATTTTAGATATAAAATCAATAGTCCAAGAAGCTAGAAAAGTTAATCCTGATTTATATATAGTTTGTGATGCTGTTCAACATGCACCGCACGGTATCCTTGACGTTGATATGCTTAACTTAGATGGTGCAAATGTTGCCCCTTATAAGTTTGGTTGTCCAAGAGGAATAGGGGTTGGGTATGTATCAGATAGGTTGTCAAAATTGCCACATGATAAATTGTTGGCAAACGATGAAAAAAAATGGGAACTTGGAAGCCCTGCGTCCGGTCACTTTGGGGCAATAAACGAGTATGTAGACTATATTTGTTGGATTGGGCAGCAATTCATTGAATCTGAAATTCCTAGAATTACTTTCACTGAAGGGCTAAACAGGATAAAACAGCATGAAAGAGCATTGATGCATTTTGCTCTAGAAGGCACTGGAGAGCTCCAAGGGCTGCGTCACATCGAGGGTGTGACCGTTTATTTGGACTTCCCCGATCTTTCCAAAAGAGATTTCATCTTGGCATTGGGTATTGATGGGATAAATCCTAGCAAGCTGGTTAAAGAATTTGAAAAGTATGGCGTCATTACTTTTGAGCGCATGTCCTCAAGTCCATATTCATCCAGAATGATAAAGTCCCTAAAAATTGATAGTTGTGTGAGAGTTTCACCTTACCATTGTCATGGTATAGAAGACATTTCAAATTTTCTAGAAATCACAAATCTCATATCAAAGAATAAGAGCTAAAAAATAGCAGGAAACTGGCCATGAGGTTTTGTTTTATTTAACCTCATGGCCAACCCAGATAACCCGCCCGATAATCGAAAAATTTTCTCCAGTCTCATAGTCAGGAAAGTTATCCCTATTCTGAGAACGAATAATTAATTTTCCGCCTTGCCTGGCAAGCCTTCTTACTTTTACTGTTGCTTCTTCACATATTGCATAGGCTTTGCCGTCAATAATGTTTCCCTGGTCATTTTCTGATAGATCAACCAGTACGATATCTCCGCCGCTGATGAATGGGGCCATCGAATCATCATAGACCTCAAATAGCGCGAGGTTGTCTGAGCCCCTGCGCATGATCCAGTCTTTGCGAAAAGCATAGTTTGCCTCTGTCAAATCATTGTCCTTGAGTGTTTCATGGCAGCCAGAAAGGCGGGAGTTGTATTTTGGCACCAGGGTAAACCCGGGTGCAGGGTCGTTTGTGCCAATAGCGATCGCATCAAGCTCCTCCTCAAAATCGACTTCCTTGATCACCTGGTAGATGTTGGGGCCGCCTTTTGTTTTCATTTGTTCCGAGAGCTCGATCACTTTTCTGCCCAGTTCAAAGACCCCATCGTATTTTACGCCGAGATAATCGGAGATTTTTCTCCTGGTCGCCTCATCCCCCTCGCGCCTGCCTTTGACGTAATCATTGAGGCTTCCCGGGGACATGCCAAGCTTTTCGGCAAGAATTTTCTGTTTGCCGTCATAGCGGTTTGCAAGCACACAGCTGAGGCCGGCGCTAAAAAATTCCCTTATGCTCATCTGGTTTTTCCTCATGATTTCAACCTCCTTTGGCTAATAATACGCAAGTTGCGTATTATTGCAAGAAGATAATTCATTTTTTCTTTCGCAAAGTTGCCGCCAATAGATAATAATAGAGGCATGAAAAGGATAAGTTAAAAAGGTTGGCAGTTTATTTATATGAAAATCAATATCTTATGTTCGACGTTAAGAAAAAACAACGGAAAATCGGGAAGAAACACGCGACTCGTCTATCTATTCTAAATTCCGTTATTTTTAAAGGTTTGGTATTATTAAACACCAAAATGCATACAGAATAAATTAATTATGCACATTGCGCGTAAAATGGTAAATGAGATGAATGAACATATGCTGCGCAGGATCATCAGGGATGAACTCACCGCTCTTGTCGTACCGCAGCTGCTTACCCCTGAAGAGGCCTCGGAAGTCCTCAAGGTTCGTGTGGTCACCATGGCGAACTGGCGTACCCAGGGATGCGGGCCCACGTACATCAGGGCCGAAGGGAAGGTGCTGTATGCGCTTGCAGATCTTCATCTGTACCTGTCGGAAAGGAAGACCAGTACATGAAAGGCTCAATTATAACAGGATGTTGTGTTGTTTACATGATTTTGAAAACGTTTCGTGTGCTCTCAAGATTGGCGGTAGATAACTAATACCATATACCTCAGGGGTATCTGGCAAGACAAGCTGGGCCATCCAGAAATTTTATAATAACGCGTTTCTACAGGTGTATGTATCCCAATATGAAATTGTATTTCAGACTAAAAGAGCTTGCAGCCAGGTGGCAGATAACAGAAGAAGAGATTCTTCATATGGCGGCAAAAGGGCGGGTACGGTTGTCAACATGGTGGAGAGGGAAGTCCGCTCTGATAATCAGCGGAACGATCAAGGAATGGCGTTTTATAAACGAGTTCATTGCTATTGACAGCAGAAAATTTGCCATTGCCGTTTTGGAAAATTTATATACGTCTTCACATGCTGGAGAGATGAGACTCCACGAAGGGTACCTGCAGGATGGCCGGAAGATACTGTTGCACTCCGAGCGCTCCTATGAAGGCTATGCCCAAATGACAGACGATCTTATTGTCGAGGAC
The DNA here is from genome assembly GCA_963675545.2 of Desulfocapsaceae bacterium. Lineage (GTDB taxonomy): Bacteria > Desulfobacterota > Desulfobulbia > Desulfobulbales > Desulfocapsaceae > MADRE3. The sequence goes on along the minus strand of CAXXRX010000002.1, from coordinate 1,350,174 downwards.
GGGGTTCTGGTTGAGGGAGCTGCGGAAATCAATCCGCCGTTGATATGCCTGGGCGACATCATCGTGCTTCCGGAAGAGGTGAAACGGATAGAGACCGCGACGGCCGAAGGCAAAAATCGGGGCCGGGATAAAACGACCTCGCCAAAAACCGAAAGAACAGACATCCATATCATCGGCGGGTTGCTCGACCTGGTAAAAGGTGAATACACGTGTGAGCTGCCCTTCAAGACCAATCAGGGAATAATCGATGTACTTGTAGAAAAGCTCGACGGCTTTTCCGGGATCTCAAAGCGCACCCTTGAAGAGCGCTTTGCCAAGGCCAAAAAAGCGCTGTCAGAATACTACTAGCAATCAAACCCCATACCCCTTCTTTACTCTAAACAACCGCAGTTGCGGACGATATACCGTAGCTGCGGTGTTTTATTATTGTATCACTTCTATAGTCCTCCCAGAACCAGCACGGAATCCCTTGAACGTATATGGAGGAACTATGAACATGACAGCTTTACTACGGCTTCCGCAAGTTGAACGATCTTGCGGGCTCAAAAAATCAGCAATCTATGCAAAAATAAAAGAAGGAAAATTCCCACGACCTGTAAAGCTCGGAGCACGGTCTGTTGCCTGGCGAAGCAATGAGGTCGATGAATGGATTCAGGCACGACCAAAAACTCAGTGAATCGGGGATGGAAACGATGCTCAATAACCAGCTCCTCCCCATCCAGCAAAGTGCCGTTGATCTGCTTAACGAAGGTTTTTCGGTGTTGCCTGTCCATGGGTACGATCACAGAGACAAACCGAAAGCACCCGCAGTCCCTTCCTGGAAGCAGTACCAAACAAATCGGATGGACCGTAAAAACGTGGCCGGCCTTTTCCGAAACGGTTGCAGTCTTGCGGTCATCGGCGGTCATGTGTCAGGCAACCTGGAGTGTCTGGACTTTGACAACCCTGCGCTGTTCAAGCCATTTATGACTAACCTGGAAGAAATCAATGCCGGGCTTGCCGCACAACTGGTGCAACGGGCAACGCCGTCAGGCGGGTACCATCTCATCTATCGCTGTGAGGCCCAGATTGATACAAACATGAAACTTGCGGAGTCCAGGGATGGCCACACATGGATTGAAACCAGGGGCGAAGGGGGCTATTTCCTGACCACACCATCACCTGGCTACACCGCACTGAACCATGACCTGAAGGACACTCCAGTCATTAGCGGGCAAGATCGGGAACTGCTGCTGAACCTTGCCCGTTCATTGAGCGCACGGCCCAGCAGTAACGCGACATGCAATGCAGCCCACACCAGCGAAGGCGCACGGCCCGGGGATGCCTTCAACCGGCGGCATGCTCATGATATTCCGGATATGCTGGAAAGCAATGGGTGGATTAACAGTGAGCGAATAAGCGCGGGTGGCCAGCACTGGACACGACCCGGAAAAGACAGAGGTACCAGTGCCACCTTGAAAAATGGCTGCCTCTATGTCTTCAGCACAAATACCAATATTCCTCCGGGCCCGCATGATGCCTTTGGCCTTTACGCGTACCTGATGCACGGCGGCGACTTTGCCGCGGCAGGCAGGGACCTAGCCGCCAAAGGGTACGGGGAGAACTCCGCCGCTGTTGATTTTTCCGATGTGCAGCAGGAAGAAGATACCTGGCCGGACCCTTTGCCTGTCGGAGCAGAGCTGCCCACTGTTGAACCGGTAACCAGGGAAATGATCCCGGAACCATTCCGGGACTGGGTGATGGATGCTGCTGACCGCATGCAGATACCCGTTGATTTCATCATCGCGCCACTGCTCGTGGTCTGTGGGGCTACTGTCGGGACCTCGTGCCGGATCAGGCCGAAGCAGAAAGATGACTGGAGTGTGGTGCCTAACCTGTGGGGCGGCATTGTCGGACCTCCATCCATGTTGAAAACCCCGGCCCTGACTGAAGCGGTGAACAAGACGCTTGGCAGGCTGGAAGTGGCAGCCAGGGAAGACCACGTGGAAGCGATTAATGAATATGAAGCGGATGCGCTGCTGCGTGCCGCCAGGGAGAAAGCGATAAAGGCAGATATAGAGAAAACAGCCCGGGACCAGAGACAGGGCAGGATGATGAGTAAAAGCCTGGATGAGCTGGCAGAGGAATACAAGAAACTGAAAGCGTATGAAGTACCGACAGAACGACGCTACAAGACCAACGACAGCAGTATTGAAAAGATCGTCGAACTGCTTGAGCAGAACCCGCGGGGACTTCTCTATTTTCGTGACGAGCTTATCGGGTTGTTCAAACGTACAGAGCGGGCCGGCAACGAACAGGACCGCGCCTTTCTGCTCGAATCGTGGAACGGCGACGGCAGCCATACTGATGACCGTATAGGGCGCGGAACCGTCCGGACCGACAATCTGTGCATATCCCTGCTCGGGGGCATACAGCCGGACAAGATAGCCGGCTACCTGCACGGGGCGATCAGTGATTCAGACAATGATGGTTTTGTCCAGCGCCTGCAGCTGATGGTGTACCCTGATCCTCTCAGCGACTGGTGCTACCAGGACAAGGCACCAGATATTGACTCAAGGAACAGGGGCTATGGTGTTATAGAGCGCCTCGCTTTAATGGAAGTCGCGGGAGTGGATATTTTTGAAAAACCGTATCTGCGCTTCTCCGTCGAGGGGCAGGAGGTCTTCAAACAGTGGCTCAGCTGGCTTGAAACCAGGAAACTGACCAACCGTGACGAACATCCGGTCATACTGGAGCATCTTGCCAAGTATCGCTCATTGATGCCTTCCCTTGCCTTGATATTTCACCTGATCGAAGCGGCAGGTGCCTCAGTGGTCGCACAGCCCGGCCCTGTTAGTATGAATGCCGCCTTAATGGCCGCCGCCTGGTGTCAGTATCTGGAGAGTCATGCCCGGCGAATCTACAGCCTTGCGCTCGATATCGGCCAGGCCGGAGCAGCGCGTCTTGCTGAGAAGATACAAGCAGGAAAGCTGGGAATGGGGTTCACCCGCCCGGAAGTCGTGAGGAAGAAGTGGGGCCTGCTGACCAGAAAAAGTCAGGTTCAGGAGGCTATTGACTACCTGGTTGAAATGAATTGGTTGCGAGAAGCGATGCCCATGCTGAGAGATAATCAAGGAGGAAGACCGGCAGCGATTTCTTACCTGGTGAACCCGAAACTATTTTCAGAAGGCACAGGAACCAACGCACCTAAACCACTTAAACCAGTTTAGGGGGTTTGAGTGCGTCTGACTTTACGCAATTGAGAATTTTTTATGGACTGGATGACGAGACTGGATTCTGAATTTGAGGCAAAAGGGCAGGCTAAAAATATTTCCGGACGCACAGAGTGTAACGCACCTAAACCACCCAAACCAATTTAGGAGGTTTAAGTGCGTCTGACTTTACTCATTTTAGAACTTTGCATGGATTGGTTGGCGAGGCTGGATTCTGAATTTGAGGCGAATTCGCAGAGGGAAAATATTTCAATATGCACAGAGTATGACGCACCTAAACCACCCAAACCAGTTTAGGAGGTTTGAGTGCGTCTGACTTTACACGTTTGAGAACTTTTTAATGGACTGGATAGCGAAATTGAATTCTGAATTTGAAGTGAGAGAGCAAGGGAAAACTATTTCCAAACGCACAGAACGTAACGCACCTAAACCACTCAAACCTGTTTAGGAGGTTTAAGTGCGTCTGACTTTACCCATTTGAGAACTTTTTATGGATTGGATGGCGATACTGAATTCTGAGATTGAAGTGATTAGGCAGGGAAAAAAATCTCCAGACGCACAGAGTATGACGCACCTAAACCACCCAAACCAGTTTAGAAGGTTTAAGTGCGTCTGACTTTACCCGTTTGAGAACTTTTTATGGATTGGATAGTAAAACTGGATTCTGAGTATGAGACGAATGTGCAGAGGGAAAATATTCTCAAACGCACAACAACCAACGCACCTAAACCACTTAAACTATCCAGTTCAGAACACGCTGTCCCGGAGGAAACGGGCACCTTTACTGCCGAGCAGCAGGATAATGCTGCAACCATCCATTACCCAAAGCCATTCATCACCAATGGCGAATTGCGGATACCGCTGGACTGCCATCCCACATATAAATGGTGGAATGGCGGCCAGACGATTTATGAGACTCTGGCTGAATTGGAAGCACCACGGAGGGTATGGCTGAGTCATCTTGACCATACTCTGAAATTAGTATGCGGAGAATCTTACAAGGCCACATTCATGGCCAAAGGAGAAGAGAAATGAGCAACACGAAACGGCGTTTTAAAAGGTCACAGAAAAAGCAGCATCGAGCAGCCAGGTTGAGCATCGAGCAGATGATAGAGGCGGGCTATCTCGTTCCGCCAAATGGAGACCTGGAGCAGGGGAAAACGTATGTTGCTCAGGTCACCCATGACCATGGCTGCCCGTTGCCTGATGGTGGCGGTGCATGCACATGCCGGGAGATTCAGGTTGAATATTTGGAGCACCTCGCTGAGGGGAAGGTTGACGCATGAGCAATATCTGCTGGTCATAGGTGTGAATATAGAAATAGTTTTGCTTTACGCACTGTTATCTGTGGAAGATCAGACAGCTTTAATAATCTTCAACCCTGGCGGCATAAAAAATGAGATGTCTGGCACGAACGGCGAAAGGTGAGCGATGCAGGAATGCAGCAGAACTCGGCAGCGCTTTGTGCCGGACACACCGCAAGCAGAAATCGTTTGTCTTTGACCAGGAGCGCAATGACGAGGCGCGAAGGCGCTGGAAGGAGTGGCTCCGATGTGATGCAGACGAGCCGATGCCCGACATCTGTCAGGAGCTGGTTTGTGGCGCAAGAACCAGGGCAGGGCGCCCATGCCGGAGAGCTGATATATACGCCAACGGCAGGTGCAAATTTCATGGTGGGTTGTCAACAGGGCCGAAGACCGCACAAGGCAAAAAACGCAGCAGTATGAATTTGCCGTGGAGGAGGAAGCCGATCTCAGGGTAAGGGGCCGGTTAGGTAAAAGAGATTGGCAGGCCGTTGTTGGCAAACCCCGTGAGTGCATGTTTCTTTCCTGATGATTTCGAAAAAAAAAGGGGTGATATGGGTGGATATGGTTCCGGGCGAAGAATTGATTCCAAAAAAACAACCGAAAGCCAATGCCAAATAGATGTTCGAGTGATGAAAAAGCAAGGGGCTCTTGTGCCTGGAGCTACGGGAAAAATATCATGGCAGCATTGTGATAAGGAAACGGGATCCATTGGGTATCGCACTGAGGATAAACGGCTTATACTCAACTATCAAAGAAGACAAAAAGACGGGGATTGGCAGAGTATCGAGCAGGTCATCCCGCTAACCTGGACGTACCCGAATTATGGGGGCAAGAGAACCTGGTTTCTGTGCCCCCACTGCTGTCGCCGGGTTGCTATAGTCTATGGCGGTAACTATTTTTTTTGTAGATGCTGCCACAATCTCAGCTACTCCTGTCAGCAGGAAAGCAGAGAAGATCGTCTCATGAGGAGGGCAAGAACTATTCGCTGCCGCCTGGGAGGGGGTGCAAATCTTCTTGAGCCTTTTCCCCTTAAGCCGAAAAACATGCACTGGAAAACGTATGAGGAGCTGCGGCGAGAAGCAGAAACTGCACACCAGAAGTCGCTTGCTTTGGCTGGTCAGCGTTGGAGATTTTTCAGGTAGATTTACAGAAAGATTAAGTAGAAGGGAAAAATAAAACGTTTCACCTTCGATATGGCAATGTTAATTTCAACTCTCGTCAGCAATAAACCATCTCCTCTCAGTTCTTGGGCACTGCTCAAGAACTGAGAGGAGATGTGAGTGTTGTGCCTGATGATCAGGCTAGCGTGTAAATTTAATCACAGGAGCGCACACTGAAAAAACTGACCTATTCCCTGCTGAGTGTATGTCTACTTGCCGGTGCCACCGTTATCTGGGCTCAAAGCAGCCAATCGACTGCGGAGCCGGCTTTGCGTCCGACTCAGATAGCCATGCAGGCACGATCTGGTTGGATGAAGGCCATGAATGCGAACCTGGCTGAGATGAAGTATGAAGAAGTGGCAAAAGACGCCGATGCGCTTTCCTCCCAGACTGCCGGGATCGCCGAAAAGCTCGGAAATCCGCTGGCCAAGGAACTGACCATGAGGGTATCTACCCTCGCTTCCGAGGTCAGAAACGCTGCCGTAAAGCAGGGTGGCGATACCGTAAAAATGAAGTTGGCTGAGATCAAGGCCACTTGCGGTGAGTGCCACGCCAAGATTCGTGACAAAAAATAGCCCGCAAAAATCCGCTTCAGACAACCGCAGTCTTTTTTCGCTGATCTGATGAAAAGGGCTGCCTTGGTATTGAAGGCCGGGCTGTGCCTGACTGACCGGTGTCTACTGCCTTCTCTGGTGGCATGTGTTTTGTGGTAGATAAAGATATCCTCTATCATTCCTTGGTTTCAAATCACATCCTTAAGCTTAAAATCATTCACCATGCAGGTGTTTGTGGGTCAGGATTCTAGTTCCTTTTTCATTCGGTCGAATTTAGAAAATTTACTGAACAGATGCTTGTTTTAGTTATCCATTGTCTTATTTCCCACTCATTTAACAAGCCTGAAGTCATTTTTGTAATTCATAAATCTATACAAAATTATGAGGATTCATTTTTTATATCCATCGCTCCCATCTCCTGTTCCGCTTTTATACAAATACTCCTCTAGAGAAGAATTCTTAGTGTCTTGTTTTTAGGCACTACTTGGAAAAATTTACTAGAAACCAATAATGGTGATCAGTTTTTTTGCCTTGATAACAAATTGTTAACCAAAACTCGTCAATTGCTTTGTGAATTGGCACACCCTATGCATCACTACAAAGTAAACAAAACCAATTAAATCTTTAAGGAGGCCGTAAAGATGGGATATAGATCACGCCAATTAGTGACGATTCGATTTTCAACGCCCCTCTATGATGGTGGCGCTCGTACTGACTCGTAGTTCGGTTTTACCTAAAAATCAAACGGCTCAATCTATTTGTTATATCTAAATGAGAGATTCAAAATGAATACTCCAATTGCACACTCAGGCGTTTGGGCACTCGCCCTGATTATGGTCGTGATCGCCTCATGGGTTTTATATAAGTATCTGGCTCCCAAAACCTGGAGGGAATGGGCAGGAGCCGGTGTTGTTCAGGCATTTATTATTGCCCTCTATGCCGAGATGTATGGCTTTCCATTAACCATTTACCTGCTCGCACGCTTTGGAGGACTCGACCGTACTGGCCTTAACGCAAACTTGTGGTCAAGCTTGCTTGGCGTAGGTGAAACTGGAATGATGATTTCTATGATTTTGGGTTACCTAGTAGCGATTTTCGGCATTACCATTTTTTTTAAAGGTTGGAAGCAGGTCTACAAAGCTCGCAAAGAGAATAAACTAGTCACAGACGGCCTCTATGCGCTGTCAAGGCACCCACAATATACCGGTTTATTTATTGCCCTTTTCGGTGAAGGTGTCGTTCATTGGCCGACATTATTTTCGATCGGCTTGCTCCCGGTTATCATCTTTATCTACTATCGACTCGCCAAGCGAGAAGAACAGAAGGTCACTGCCGAATTTGGCCAGGAATACTTAGATTACAAAAAACAGGTTCCGATGTTCATTCCACGTCGCACTCAATTGCAACAATATATGGACCAGTTGGGCACTTAGTTAAATACAATCACGAGAGGCGCAAAGAGCTATTAAGCTACTTTATATCATGCTGATAACCAACAATCGGGGCATATCTTTATCATGTTATTTGGCAAATTCTTATTTAGTTTTTGTAAATTGTCGCCTTACAAAGAGCCTTAACACCAAAAAAACAGTCTGGAAATGACACTGTGAAATATAGGGGTAACTCAGTCATCAAGGACGAAAAGTAATATAAAGGAGATCTTGATGGTTAAGGGCAATCACCTAGATAATCATGTAGATCAGCAAGAAAAATTCGTCGATCCGGTCTGTGGCATGTCGACAGAAAACGCTCAAGATTTCATTCAACATAACCATATTGGAACTACTTATTCCTTTTGTAGCGAACATTGTCTGTCAAAATTTCAAAAAGAGCCAGACAAGTATACGATCGCTGAAAACAATTCATCGTCAGATGAGAAAGCATCAGTAAAGGAAGGACTGTACACGTGCCCCATGCACCCGGAAATTGAACAGGACAGCCCTGGATCCTGTCCAAAATGTGGAATGGCTCTGGAGCTATCAGTTCCCGTGCAATCCGCAACTCGCACCGAATACACCTGTCCAATGCATCCTGAAATAGTCGAGGATAGCCCTGGCAGCTGCCCAAAATGCGGAATGGCGCTTGAACCCAACGTTGTAGACCTCGATAGCAGTGATGAGAACCCGGAGTACGATTATATGTTCAAACGCTTTGTCATTGGGGCAATATTGACTATTCCACTTGTACTTATTGCCATGCGGGAAATACTGCCAGGGGGGCACCTCATAGAAAACCTTGCCTCGCAACTGGCTCTCGGTAGATTGGAACTCGTCCTGGCGACACCAGTTGTACTCTGGGCGGGTTGGGTCTTTTATGTCCGGGCAGTGCAATCAGTAATCAATAAAAGCCTCAATATGTTCACGTTAATAGGCCTTGGAGTCTCGATGGCCTATATTTACAGTTTAGTAGCAGTCTTTTTTCCACATATTTTCCCTGCGGGTATGCGTGGGGAGGATGGAAGTATTGGAGTATATTTCGAAGCTGCGGCAGTGATCGTCACCTTAATTTTACTTGGTCAAGTATTGGAACTTAAAGCCCGCAGTCAAACCGGTGCGGCCATCAAGGCACTGCTTGGGCTAGCTCCGAAGACGGCTAAAAAAATCAATTCAGACGGTAGTGAAATCGATATCCCCCTGGAACACGTCAAGGCAGGAGATGTGCTCAGAATTCGCCCCGGTGAGAAAGTGCCAGTCGACGGTATTGTAATTGATGGCAGCAGTTCGGTAGACGAATCAATGATTTCCGGTGAACCCCTTCCGGTTAACAAGCAGGCTGGTGACAAGGTAATTGGTGCTACGGTAAACGCAACTGGTACGCTTTCTATGAAGGCCGAAAAAGTAGGTAGTGATACGTTGCTCGCCCAAATTGTTCAGATGGTGGCTCAGGCTCAGCGATCACGTGCGCCAATTCAAAAACTGGCTGACACCGTTTCTGGATACTTTGTACCAATTGTCATTGGTATTGCCCTGGTCGCTTTTGGGATCTGGTATTATTTCGGTCCGGATCCTCGCCTAGCGTATGCTCTTATTGTTGCAGTGTCTGTATTGATTATTGCCTGTCCATGTGCCCTTGGACTTGCCACCCCTATGTCAATTATGGTAGCCACTGGCAAAGGCGCCACTATGGGCGTTTTATTTAAAAATGCAGAGGCTATTGAAACAATGCGAAAAATCGACACTTTGGTTGTGGACAAAACAGGCACTTTAACCATGGGAAAACCGAAACTGACCGATATAGTACCGTCTGGCACTATATCCGAAGAAAGGCTTTTATTGCTAGCGGCAAGCATAGAAAAAGCCAGTGAACATCCACTCGCTGAAGCTATCGTTTCTGGTGCCAGTGATAAAGAGATTAAACCTGTTGATGTATCAGATTTCAATTCACTCACAGGAAAAGGAGTATCGGGTATTGTCGACGGCGTAAAGGTATTACTTGGTAACTTGAAACTGATGAAAGAATTTGATATTGATATCACCGCTCTTGCCGACCAAGCCGAGAAAATGCGAACGGAAGGTCAGACAGTCATGTTTATTGCTGCTGATGGCAGCTTAGCTGGATTAGTGGCTGTATCTGATCCGATTAAAGAATCAACGCCTGAGGCAATAAAACAACTACATGATGAAGGTTTATTGGTTGTAATGCTGACAGGTGATAATAAAGCAACCGCTGAAGCTGTCGCTGCGAAGCTAAATATAGACTCAGTGATAGCAGAAGTACTACCAGAGGAAAAGGCAGCGGAAGTGAAACGATTGCAAGCCGAAGGTAAGATTGTTGCTATGGCTGGTGATGGTATAAATGATGCGCCAGCTCTGGCACAGGCTCAGGTAGGGATTGCAATGGGTACGGGTACTGATGTGGCAATGGAATCGGCCAGCGTCACGCTGGTCAAGGGGGATCTCACAGGCATCGTTCGCGCTAGAAAGCTATCGAGAGCTACCATGGCAAATATTAAGCAAAATTTGTTCTTCGCTTTCATCTATAATTCATTAGGTGTACCTGTCGCGGCAGGTGTTCTCTACCCTCTTCTGGGTATTCTTCTATCACCAATAATAGCAGCAGCAGCAATGAGCCTCTCTTCTGTTTCCGTAGTCCTTAACGCAATTCGATTACGACGGGTAACAATTTCTTAAAAAGAATTAGAATTAAAATAAAGAGATATCCATGTTTAACACACTTATTGTTTCTGATTGTAACTTCAGCAAAAATTTGATAGCCAGTGCATACCTCGTTGATCTTGGCTATGAATATTTTACCGTTGAATGTGCAAGCTTTGAACCAGGGCCATTAAATCCACTGGTCTCTATTATGATGAGACAAGATGGATACGATCTTTCAAATTGTGACATTCCATATCTAGTTTCTGACCTTCTTAATTTTGGTCGGAGTTATGATATCGTGATTACAATAGGATCGAATAGGTGTAATAAGAAATGCCCTGATTTTCCAGGTCAATTGATGCAGTTAAATTGGCGGCATTCTGATCCAGATAAAGTTGCGGAGAGTAGGATTGACAGACTCCAGCAAATAAGAACCATGAGAGACAGTATAAGAGCTGATGTCATCAATCTAATAAGTAAATATGAAGAAGGGGAATTGAATGCATTAAAGTGACTAACCTATTATTATTTCTTCACCTTATCTCATTCCGCTTCACTTCTGATATAGTTAATCACTTCCCAAGTCTGTTCGTCTGTGAGGTCATCCCTAAATGAGGGCATGTCGCCTCTTCCCTTCTGTATTTTCCAGAAGAAATCGCCATCCGGGTGCATTTTGATGCGCTCTTTCAAGTTGGGTGGACTCTTTTCAAGCCCAACTATTTGGGCATCAAGTCCTTCAGCATTTTCACCATGACACGAAGAGCAGTTCCGGAGATAGCTATCTCTTCCCCTTGCTACCGACTTCTGATCAGCTTGTATCGGATTTACACGGTGAGCCTCCTGTTCATGAGCCATCCACATATCCGGGTCCATCGACTTGTGTGCCAGACCATTATTGGCAAGGATTCCTATAGTAATAACAACAACGATGCAACATAACGGCCTAATCAAACTCATTCCTTTCACCCTGTATTTTATGTTTCATGCCTGTTGATCTTGAGACGGTGTCGAAGCTAGAATCGCACCTGTATTCCCATCCCGAAACCAAATTCTGAATGCCAATTGCCAATAATTGAGAAATCCTTTGAGATTAGATACGACAATCCAACTTTTCCTTCCCATTGGGCATGAGTATCATATTCCACTTCCCCATGAAGACCGAGTCGTGGTGTGAGTTCCAGCTCTTTTTCAAGAAAGAATCTGGCTCCGCCATCTGTGTCAACCCAGGCGGCAGATCTGAAGTTGAGAGGAAGGAGATATCGTGCTCCCAGAACACCGCGCGTATCATCGCTACTCGAACCTTCACCAAAAATATCCGCCCCTATAAAAAAAGAGCTGAATCTGTTGAGATGATAATCAGCAGTCACTACTCCTTCCCACTCCGATTCATCTACCCCTTGCCAGCCTGCCTCCCACAGCGCCTCGAACGTATACCGGCTGTTTGCTAAGGTCAGGGCACCTTCTGTCATATTACTTGAGAGGTTGGCCATCCCATAAAAGTACAGCGGGTCTTTATACAGTTGCCCCCTCACCGCAGCCACATCTGTGGCAGGCTTAAAATCCTGATAGTGAACCAGGCGTGCCATGCCTGATTTCATATGGTAGAGCAGGTGGCAATGGAAAAACCAGTCTCCGACCTCGTCCCCGTAAAATTCAATCACTGTCGTGGACATGGGAGCAACATCGACTGTATGCTTGAGTGGGGAATATTCACCTTGCCCATTGAGCACACGAAAAAAGTGCCCATGCAGGTGCATGGGATGATGCATCATCGTTCGGTTGATCATGATAAAGCGGGTTATTTCGCCTTCTTTGATCCTGATTGAGTCAGTTTCCGACAGTGGTTTATTGTTCAGGAACCAGGTGTAGCGCTCCATGTCGCCATCAAGGGTCAAGCGTACTTCATGAACCTCTGCACCGGATGGCAGACGTGTCGGGTTCTGGGCCTTGAGAGACTGGTATGGCGTACCAGGCCGTTCAACTCCTCCTTCAGTTGCACGGTTTTGGCGTGAGGCTATATCCGTCTCAAGAAAGCCGTATTTATTTCCAAAAGATCGTGCAGAAGAGACATGATCAGTGATTGCTCCACCTGAGACCATGCCCTGCATCATACCATGGGAATCCATTGTGCCCTTTTCACTGGATTGATCGGGAGTCGTTCCGGTTTTTCCATTGGCTCCCATTGTCCCGGAGTGGTGTCCGTGGGATTGACTGTTCTCCATGTTTTCATGAGCCTGAGCACCAATTATTTGATTTGAACTTTCGGGCGTGTCTGGTGTTGGTGTTTCTTTGACATCGATACTCCCCATATTTCCCTGCATTTCAGCTTTTGCCGGACTATGCATCATTCCGGAATGCATAGCCCCATGCGGGCTTTCAGCAGCCGAGTTCATGCCTCCATCCATTTTATGGCCGCTCATCGGAGCTGACATTGAATCACTGGACATCTGGTGGGAAGAATGCCTCATTCCTGGCATATCAAAAGCACCTTCTTCCACGAGACGATCAGACATTCCCATACTGCCGGCAGGGGTCAGGGCAAACAAGGAGCCCATTTCACTATGGTCCATTGGTTCATAAAGATTTGCTTTAGGAATGGTGCGGGCAGGATATTGTGCTCCCTCCCCCAGCCATGTCGAAGTGAAACCCGAACCATCATGAGCTGTTGCTCTCAGCTCAAAAGAACCGTCCTCAGGCATTTTGACCAGGACATCATAGGTTTCGGCAACACCGATGAGAAAGAGATCTGTTTCGAACGGCTGTACCAGCTGACCATCAGCACTGATAATTGTCATTGGCCCACCGGCAAAGTTGAGATGAAAATATGTAGTAGCAGAGCCATTTATGATCCTGAGTCGAACGGTATCCCCTCGTTCGGCTCCTATCTTCACTGCAGGTTTACCATTGGTGAGAAAATAATCGTAGGCCACATCAGCAAGATCCATCGGTGGCATACGCTGCAACTCCCGCATGAAGTAGTCCCCGAAATTACCAGCCTTTATCGCGCCGAAAATACTTTGAGACGATCCTTTTTGAAGCGAGTACCACTCGCTTCCTCTCTTGAGCGTCTTCATAACGGACGATGGCAATTCGGTTGTCCAGTCTGAGAGCAGAAGCACCTGGTCTTTGTCGATACCAGCCCTGCCGTCTCCAATTACAATTGAGCCATAGAGCCCTCGCTGTTCCTGGAGTTCTGAATGAGAGTGATACCAGTAGGTGCCCGTCTGCCTGATCGGAAATTCATAAACAAATGTTTCACCTGGTGCTATCGGCGCCTGGGTAACAAAAGGCACACCATCCATACCAGGAGGAACCAGCAGCCCATGCCAGTGGATCGATGAACCCACTGACAGCGTATTGGTCACGTGTATTCGGGCAAGATCTCCCTGCTCAAAACGCAGTGTGGGGCCTGGGATAGTGCCGTTAATGGTCATGCCAACGGCTGATTTGTCTCTGATAGTGATATCCTGCAGAGCTATAGTCAAATGGTATTCTCGAAGCGCCCCAAAACTGAAGGTGGGGGAAAATGATACCATTACAAAAATGATAAAAAGCACACGCGTTCTCATAAGATTCTCCAACATTTTAACTCAATCAAGCAGGGAATTTGCGACGGTCAGGCTAAGACTATAGTGCTCGCCTGCATGATATACAATGTCAGGGATGTATGTATTGACAGTCATCACTTTCCCTTGATTTCAAGGCACCTGTATTACTTTTAGGCAATACCGCAATAATCAAGCGACCAACTGTGCCTTATTTCTAGGCACAGAGAAGCTTCCCTTTTCAGTATAACAATGCCACATCATATTTTTCACTGTTGATTCAACACCTTATGTTTTTGTTCTGTTTTGTTCATCGTTGGCACATTATCTGCGTTATTACCAGAAATCACTGCAATTCAAACCGGTGATACTTACTGTTGCAAAAACCCAAAAGAAGGAGAATAAAATGTCTAAAAGTACATTTCTGACAACCGCCATCGCCACTTTGTTCCTGATCACCCTGAGTGTCAACTCTGGAATAGCCGCAAAAAACAATGGAAAAAGCAAAACTGCCGGCCCCCAGACTGAGGCGAGCAACGAAGGTTCAGGGAACCATGATAACATAAAATCAGGCAGGGACTTTGGCCAGCATGTGAAAGAACATAATGACCATTTTTCCGGTGACCACAATCCAGGAAAAAATCACAAAGGATACTCAGGGATTAAAAACAAATAGGTAACCAGCACCATATTTATAGCCATAATCAGAACAATTCATTTAATGATGTGCTGACCATCAAAAAGGCTTTCCTTCAGCGAGAAGATCGTTGAAGGAAAGCCGGCAGATTCACCTGCTGACAAGAAATTACTCACCCCCGACTTATTCTTGGGCAACGCTATTTTGCCTAAAAATAAATGTTGCTGCCATCAGCAAAGCCGCCGCTGATAATAAATACGGCAGATGAAGATTTACTATAAACAGGAGGCTACCCAATAAAGGACCGAGCGTTTGTCCGAGACTGGTTGTTCCTGTTAGCAAACCAAGACTTTTCCCAAGTTGGCCTACTGTATTACTGGACACGATAACCGCCAGACTTGGCGTAATGATTGCCATTCCCATGGCCAGAATACCAACAAAAACCAAAATAACACCTATTGAACGGCCGATCATAAGCAGCATAAGACCAACGCCCATAAAAACAAATCCGAAGGGTAGCACTTTTGGGGCACCAAACCGTTCGATCAAACCTGCCACCACCGTGCCCTGACCAGCCGCCATTACAAAGCCGCACACCATAAACACATATCCCAACTGCACTGGAGTAATCGTCATAACATTCTGAGCATGAAGCACAAAAGTACCTTCAAACAGTGACAGGCCAAACTGACTGATAAACGATAACAATAATAAAGTCTTTAGTGTGCTAGTTACAAACGACTCATTACTTGAGAGTAGGTTTGTGCCGGCGGCCGGTACAGATTTTTTGTTCTCTCCAGGGTATGATTCTTTCAGAAATACTCCAGCAAGAATCACCGAGAAACCAGACAGCACTGACGCCATGATAAACGGAGCTGAAAAAGCGTTGAAGTCAATATAATTAAAATGAATTGGGTGATTGTTGACGAGTTCACTTACAAGTGAAGCCACTGCTGGCCCGGATACAATACCAAGGCCAACCGATGTTCCATGCCAAGCAAGCCCTCTTGCTCGAAATTCGGACGGGCTAACATCAACGATATAAGCACTGGCAATAGGTAATACCGCTGCTGAAAAGACACCATTTAGCATTCGTGCCCCATACAGCATTATGATGCTACTACTAAAACCTGCCAACAACAAAGACAATGTGTAGCCCGACAAACCAAATAATAATATAAACTTGCGTCTCCCTGTTTTATCGGACAACCTCCCCCACAAAGGAGCAAAAATCATCTGCATAAATGCAAAAATAGCGGTCACTGCACCGACATGAATGGAGAGTTGGGTAGTTGTCACATCCTTTAGAGCAAGAAGTTCTTGTAAAAAGAACGGAACGAGCGGCAATGAGAGACCATAGCCAATCATGGAAAGGTACAAACAGAGATAAAGAATCAGTAGTTTTTTAGGCATTAGATTTCATCTGCAAGAGATCGGAAGAATTATCCTGAAAACCATCCCTTTTATCTTTCTTCGCTCGCATTGCAAAGTACCACCATGTGCTTCCACTATTTTTTTTACTATAGGTAATCCTAGCCCAGTCCCTTCTCTTTTACTTGAGACAAAAGGCTGTAGATAGTTATCAATTTGGTCATGAGGAATCCCCTCACCACTATCCTCTACTTCTATGTATGTACAATCTGTGTCATTCCTGGTTCGGACAAACACCTTTTCACCAGCAGGAGACGCCTCCAAAGCATTATTGACCAGATTGATCAATGCTTGTTGTAAATAACTAGAATCGCATGGGCAAAGCAGAGTGTTTTTATTTAAATGAAAAATCAGTTGTACGTTGTGTATCCTAGCCCTCTCTTTTGCTATTGGAATCATTTCTTGAAAAAGTTTATTGAAGTCATCAGTCTGGCACTTTAGATCAAGGGGTTTCGCAAAGGCTAGCATACTTTTTACCATAGATTCAAGCCGCTCCGTTTGATGTAAGACGAGATCAAGTTTCTCACCAGTCCTGTCTTTTTCAGGCAGTTTTCTTCGGATCTGACGAACAAAACCTCCGATTGCAACTAACGGTGTTTTCATATCATGTGCAACACAGGCAACAGCCCTTCCCATAGCCGCCAGCTCTTCCTCTTTCCTTCTCATTTCTTGGTTAATAATTTCTCGTTGCCGTAACCAACCGACCAGAATTCCGATAATATTGAAAAGCAGAATTTCCAATAGATTACCCAAATCGTGTTCAGCGAGCCCACTTGAACTCCGGATTATCATTGGCAAATAGAATGCAGTAACCACAAGTGCTGCAGTCAGCCCGCCGTAGAGACCAAACCAGAATGCAGCTAAAATAATGGGAAGGAAATAGAGTTCACGATATATCACATGTACCTTCGCCTTATCCTGCATTGTTACGTAATGGAGCATGGTAATAAGGATGATAAGGGTCAAAACAACAATAAACAGGTAAGGTGCTTTTTTCGTTATTCTGAACATGTGAACTATCTTGGTCGGCTTTATAGATTTTTAATTCCCCTTCACATATGGATTTCCAGATTAGTCACTGGTTCCATGGGAGTTCCGTAAAATGAAGAAACTGCTGTCTGAATTTGAACAAAGAGAATGTGTTTAGGTAGTTTTAGGTCATACCCAGGACCGCGGTCAACATCCTTTACTACAGTGAGCTACCCGCGGAATCTTGAATCTAAGTATCATATTTCTCACCTCCTTTTCATGTTAGTTTTTATTGAGTCGCAAATTTCCTGCCAGACAGGAATCTCCGGGGATGTCTAAAAAGTTAAAAGCCCTTTTACACTTTGTGATCCTTGCAGCATGAGGCCTTTTCCCCGCTACCTTTCTGGCTGCCGATATTGCCACAACATCCCCCACCTCTGCGACTCACAAAAGCAAGTAATGTATAAATGACAACACCTATCAACAACGTTATAATTATATTTCCAAATTCAATCATAATGACCTCCTGCGGCTATGAAGGTTTACCCCCTTTTCTTCATTGAGCGCAATCCGCGACCACAATAAGTTCTGATTCTGGTCGTCATCCATACCAACGCCTGACTCTCTTTCATTTCTACTTATTAAAAATGTTTGATCATTCAAGATCATTACATCTCCACCATCCAGATCAATCAAAGCTGGGGTATCATGATGCACACACATGTCAGGGCTCATCTTTCTTCCGCTATTTTCGAAGAGTCGATTATACGGGCATCAGTCATATCAGTCCCACTTTGATGGTATTGAATAGTTATTGCAGTCAAGACCTGTTCTTATGTCAGGTTTTGAATCGTGCAACGCTTTATCTGCTAAGCAGCATATCTTGTGCCAATCATGAGGAAAACATCATCGACCTAGCTAAGCCACTGAAATAGTGTTTATAAATATTCCGAAACAGAATGAACTGAGAAATGCCTAAGGCAGTAGATGTATAAAAAATGGGCGGGAGAAGGGTGATGTTTTTTTAAGATCCGTGCACTTTCTGTACATGGTGAAACATCGTCTGTGATTATCTGTAATTTCAAAACACAGGCGTTCTGAGCTCTTTATGTGTCTTTAGGCCAACGATCACAAACATGAGTGGGTAGATATCCTAGAACAAGTCAGAAATGGAATGTTCAACCAATTGGACCATATCAAATCGACCATTGCTGCACTGTTTTCCAACCTGAAGGAATGGTAGTTCATCTACATCAATAATAACGGTTTATAAGCCTCTATCTCATCTTTCTTACAAAAACTCACCTTGGTGTTAACAATCACTGTCTCATTTCTCGACACCTGTTTGATAGGATCTAGAAAGCTTTAAACAGAGATCAGTTTTTTCATTACGATATCAAATCATTATAATACCAGCGGACAACTGATACTAACTGGTACATGATATGCAATGTGTATGCAGACAGCGTCCGTTTTGGTTCGCTTTAAAGAAAGGTACTTCTTATGCAAAAGCAAAATCCAGGAGCACCATTTGTAATCTCTCACTTATTTCTACAACAAGGATCCAGATAATCATGCTTCAATTCCCAGAAATCGATCCTGTACTGCTCCACCTGGGCCCACTGCAGGTGCGCTGGTATGGACTGATGTATGTATTTGGTTTTATTTCTAGCTTCCTTTTGGTCAAACAACAATTGAAGTATTTTAATTTTAGGGAGTTACAGGAATATTTCGAAAATCTCAATATTGTATTGATCATTTCCATCATTCTCGGTGGACGACTAGGCTACGTGTTGTTCTACAACCTTCCGTACTATCTGCAGCATCCTCTGGAAATTCCAGCAACCTGGTCCGGCGGTATGTCGTTTCATGGGGCTGCAATCGGTTTGATTATAGGAGGCTTAATGTTCTGCAGATGGAAGAACATTGATTTCTGGAAAACGGCTGATATCTATGTCGTGACCATTCCAATAGGACTCGGTTTAGGGAGAATTGGCAATTTTATTAACGGGGAGTTGTTCGGCAGACCAACAAACCTACCCTGGGCCATGGTTTTCCCGGGCGGCGGTCCAGTAGCACGACATCCTTCTCAAATCTATGAAGCGATACTTGAGGGCCTGGTATTGTTCCTAATACTCTGGCTCTCACGTAAAAAACCTTGGCAAGCCGATTCGTTCTGGCCTCACGGCTCTCTACTGGCCTTGTTCTTAACGACGTATGGAATGTTTCGATTCATTGTTGAATTTGTTCGAGAACCGGACCCTCAAATTGGTGTTTTATTCGGACTCCTCTCAATGGGCCAACTACTCAGCAGTATCATGATAGTTGGTGGTGCGGGTATATGGGCATGGAGAACCAGATATTGGCGTTATAACTCAAAGCAATAACGCACCTATTTTTCCAGAGGAAATTCCACATTCAATAAGATCAAGTGAGTTAGGACTGACCCATTCACAGAATCTGCTCCATCTGACTTGTTCATTTAGCTCCGTGAAACACTCTAACTCCGACGCAAATTCTTGCTTCCCATGTTTGTCAGCGTTCACAGTCGATTTTCTAGTGTTTACTGAAGAAGACTGACAATTTGTAATAATCTGGGAAAATTCAAGACCCCTCGTATTTCAGTACCAGCTGTATCGCTTTGAGGCATACACCATCCTGGAAAAGAACCCCTGATGCCTTGTTTCTGGGCACTTTCTTGAAATACCCTAAAGCAGCAACAAGTGCTAGAAATCAATATTTTCTCAATTATAACAATTTACTAGTTTATACGAGGGGGCCGCTTTTAAACTGGCACACCATATGCACTACTACAAAGTAGACAAACGTATTTACTTAATCAGGAGATTGTAACAATGGAATATGGATTTCAGAAATTCAAGTCACTCTCAATTTTCTTTCTATTTTTTATCGGACTAGCCTTTTCAGCCAGCGTAGTTGCCGCTCTCTCTCACCCGGACCCTGCACTTGAGCGATCCAGTAACAGAGGCGGGGTAAGAATTTCTGCCCGGTATTACCCGCCCCAGCAGGATCAGACTGAGGAGACATCCTTCAGCCTGTCGCTGAGCACGCACTCTGTTGATCTCAAGCAATTCGATATCCAGAATCTGGCCTTTTTGAGAGTAGATGAAGACGTTGCTCAACCTGCCACGAAGTGGGTTGCATCCGATGATGATAACCATCACATTCATGGGATTGTGAGTTTTCCCAATCAAAAAATGGGAGGCAGCCAACGGGTTCAATTGATTATTAAAAATATTGGTGATACCAGCGACCGTATTTTTGAATGGCACAATCCTGTCTTAAAATAAGGAATTCTAGAGGACAGGTAAAACCATAGAGGAGGCGAGACATGAACAAACAACATATACACAACGTGATCCCACTCATCGGAATGTTGTCCGGTGTTGAGGCTGTGATTGATGGGAGAGTTGAAGAGAAAACAATTACCCTGCCAATACACGGCTTGAGCTGTGCCTCATGTGTCGCTAAAGTTGTGAAAGGGCTGCTGGCAACTGAAGGAGTTGTAGACGCCAAGGTAAATCTGGCCACCGAACGTGCAACAATTACATACTCTGAAACAAACGTTCAACCAGCCGGCCTGGTAAAGGCTATAAAAGATGCAGGCTATGATGCCGGTTCAGAGACGTTAACCTTTCCTGTGGAGGGTATGAGCTGCGCCTCATGTGTCAACAAGGTTCAGAACGCACTGAGTGGCGTTGAAGGAGTTCTTTCTGCCACCGTCAACCTCGCCTCCGAACAAGCCACGGTTGAATTTCTGCCGGGAGTACTCAACAGAGACCAAATTAAAGAAACGCTCGGGAGTCTTGGCTATGTTGTTCCCGAGATTATTGCCGGCGAAAACCCCATCGAGCGCGAGAAAAGGGGCAGGGACCAAGCCTTACGGTCACTCCGGATTAAATTCTTCACGGGATTGAGTCTGGTTATACCTCTTTTGATCCTGGCACAATGGCAAAATTTGGGATTATCCCGCATTTTACCACTATCCTCCCAGGCCAATTTCATTTTACAGCTGTTACTGCAGATTCCCATTCAGTTCTGGGTCGGTCGCCAGTTTTTTGAAGGAGCATGGAAGGCTCTGAAGCACAAGACAAGTGACATGAACACACTCATTGCGATAGGAACTGGTGCAGCTTTTCTCTACAGCGTACTGGTGACCTTTGTCCCGTCCTTGTTTACGGCAGAGGGATTGGCCGCAGAAGTGTACTTTGATACCGCCGGTGTCATCATAGTGCTCATTCTTTTAGGCCGATTCCTGGAAATGCGGGCTAAAGGTCAGACCTCAGAAGCCATTAAGAAATTAATCGGACTGCAGCCGAAGACAGCACGTCTACTCAAAGATGATGGGGAAGAGGTGGAAATTCCGGTTGAAGATGTTGCGATCGGCAACCTGGTCATTGTTCGGCCAGGGGAAAAAATTCCTGTCGACGGCGTTGTGAGAGACGGTTCTTCCTCAGTGGATGAGTCCATGGTGACCGGCGAATCAATTCCCGTCGTCAAACATCCTGGCGACGAGGTAATAGGAGTCACGATCAATAAAACCGGCTCATTTACCTTTGAAGCGACGAAAATCGGCAAAGATACCATGCTGTCTCAGATCATTACTATGGTTCAAGACGCTCAAGGCTCAAAACCACCAATTGCCAGATTGGCCGATGTAATTTCCAGCTATTTTGTTCCGGTTGTCATGGTCATAGCACTGATCACCTTTGCTGTCTGGCTTACAGTCGGACCGGAGCCTGCCCTTACCTATGCGCTTCTTAACTTTGTGGCGGTCATGATTATCGCCTGTCCCTGTGCACTCGGTCTTGCCACCCCCACCTCTATCATGGTGGGTACCGGTAAAGGTGCTGAAAATGGCGTGTTGATCAGAGGTGGAGAAGCCCTTGAGACCGCCCACAAACTCAACTCCATTGTACTGGATAAGACAGGAACCATTACGTTAGGTGAACCCTCAGTTACCGACATTGTGACCCATAACGGTTTCAATGCCGAAAAGCTGTTATCGCTGGCGGCCTCTGCGGAGAAAGGCTCTGAACATCCTCTTGGAGAGGCTATTGTGAACGAGGCCCTTCGCAAGGAAATCAAGCTTGTTACCCTAAAGAACTTCAATGCCATTCCAGGACACGGTATCTCTGCAGAAATTGATCAGAAAGAGATCTTACTCGGTAACCGTAAATTAATGGACGAGAAAAACATATCTCTTGGCAGCCTGGAGGACCGAGCTACTGAACTCGCACGGCAGGGTAAGACTCCAATGTTTATTGCAGAAAGCGGTAAACTCGTTGGTATTATCGCCGTTGCCGACACGGTTAAAAAGAGTTCACCTGCGGCAATTAAAGCCCTTCAGAAGCTTGGTTTAGAGGTGGTCATGCTTACCGGCGACAACCGTCGGACAGCAGAAGCTATTGCCAGATCTGTCGGGGTTGACCGAGTTATTGCGGAGGTCCTTCCCGATGAAAAAGCTGCAGAAATTACCAAGCTCCAGGAGGAAGGTAAAATAGTCGGCATGGTCGGTGACGGGATCAATGACGCCCCGGCCCTCGTCCAGGCCGATGTTGGTATTGCCATCGGCACGGGCACTGATATTGCCATAGAGTCTTCTGATATAACCCTTATCAGTGGGGATCTCGACGGTGTAGTAACCGCCATCGCCCTGAGTAAAGCAACAATCCGAAACATCAAGCAGAATCTATTCTGGGCCTTTGCCTATAATACGATTCTCATCCCGGTAGCTGCCGGTGTGCTTTTTCCGTTCTTTGGAATTCTGCTTAACCCAATGTTTGCTGCAGCAGCAATGGGGCTGTCATCTGTAACGGTTGTAACCAACGCTTTACGACTGAGACGTTTCAAGAAACCTGCTCATACCTGATATAATTACGAAAGGAGGCCAGCATGAATACCATAACTAAATCTCTGAATTGGTTAAACAATCTTTCCTGGGTTTCCATTCTTGTTGTCGGAATAATCCTTGCTGGAGGATATTTCCTCTGGGCAACATATCGGGAACAGCTGTTTGGCTATTGGCCGTACCTGATTCTCCTGCTTTGTCCACTCATGCACATATTTATGCATCGAGGTCATGGGGGGCACGGAAATCATAAGGATCACAACAGTAACCAGGAGTAAGGAGCCAGTTCCGAAAAGAATGGACCTGACGAATAAACAAAAGATACATTTCTCTTTGCCAACATCCAAGGGAGATATAATCACCGATAGCAGTTTTCCTGGAAAGTGGCTTTTACTGGTCTTCCATCGACATCTTGGTTGACTGCCCTGTCGTGATCATCTCTCACAGTTGTGGGAAAGAAGAGAGCAGTTGGAGAAACTTGGTGTTGCTGTTGTGATAGTGACATTTGAGTCGAGGCAACTGGCAGCTGCATATTCACAGGAATCAGCAATAACCTGGCCAGTGGTAATCGACGAACGACGGTATTTATATAAAAACTACCAGATGTTCCGGGCGAGCTTCTGGGACTTGTGGGGGCCACCAAGTATTTGGGCCTATGTGAAGCAATTGCTGAAAGGCAATCTCCCTAAGAATCCTACAGGAGATATTAATCAACGTGGTGGGAATGTTTTGATAGATGAAAGCGGGAAAATAAAACTGCATCACGTTGGAACTGGCCCGGCAGATAGACCGTCGATTCAATCACTTATCGATGTGGTATCGGGAAGTCAAAGCCATAAGGCACATGATGGAGCGGACCAATGATTAAGAAAAATATCATCTTGATAATCCTGCTGCTGCTCGGGGCATTGCTTTTTGTGGCTCTGCAAAAGTATACAAAAAAATACTACTCTTCAGTTTCAGAGACCGAGGTTTCAACATCTGATCTTCCTGCTGCCCGGTATCTTGCCACGGATTTCATCTTACCCGACCTGAATGGCAAGAATACTCAGCTCTCTGATTACCGTGGGTCCGCAGTACTAATGATGTTCTGGACAACCTGGTGACCCACCTGCAGGAAGGAGTTACCTTCAATCGAAGAACTAGGCCAACGATACAACAATAATGATTTAAAGATTCTTCTAATCAACCTGAAAGAGGATAAAGAACTGGTCACCTCTTTTATGAGCAAAAACAGCTACTCTTCTACTGTATTGCTTGATGTGGACGGGAACGTTGCTGAAAAGTATTCCGTTTATGGTATCCCAGTTTCATACCTGATAGATAAACAGGGACAAGTCGCTTTTCGATCACCTGGGTTCCTCGATTGGAGTTCTTCGAGGATGACCTCATTGGTGGAAAGTCTGATAAACGACTAAAATCCAACATTGAATCAAGGGGGCATTCAAGATACGGCAGGTACAAGAGGGTTGGCGATGGAACTTCCAACATCTTATGGCTTTTGGCCACTTGTCTTAGGTCACACAACCATGGAGGTACGTCATGAACGGAAAATTGAACGCTTTGGCCTTTGGCGGAGCAGCAGCAATCGTTGCTTCGATTTCAATGTTGATTCTTGGGATTTTGGGAAATCTTGGGCTTTATGAAGGAGGAGTTTCGATGATGAATCAATGGCATATGTTTTTTACGCTGACACCATTCGGGATAATTGCAGGTATGGTGGAAGCAGCTGTTATTTCCTTCATTTTCGCGTATATATTTGCATATACTTATAATAAAATCATATAGAAATTAATAACAGAAAACGACATCCCAGCACATGACAGAGTGTGGCCATCCTGCTTGGCGTAGCTGAAATGCATTTAGGGTTTGGGGGGCTTATTCAAGCTCGATGGTCCGGTTTTTGGATTACTTTTTCGGGTAAATCAATCGCAACAGGCATCAGAAAAGGGAAGGGTCCTGTAACAAAGGTTCCTGTAAGAAAAATCCCAACTCAATCTGACAGTTTCTATTATCAAGATTTAATCCCATCTTCCAATTTAATTGTATATAATCTTTGGTTATATCTTCTTTGCAGTTGCTCCATTTCCCATCAATTTTGATTGTTTAGCCGATCCTATCCTCACAGGAACTAACCCTCAGTTTAAGGCATTTAGAGAAATAAGAACCTTTGAATTGGCAATATCAAGTTTAATGCCTCGCTGCTGAAATTGTCTGTACAGGGGAAATCATAAGTTAGAATGTGAGGTAGTTTTCTTTGTACTTGATCTGGCAATAATAACCACTTTGCTTTAACAGGACAGTCATGTAGTTTTCTTTGTAATAGTGCCTCACGGATTTTCAGTCGGTTAGGGCTCTTTTCACCGAAGCAAGTAGGAGTAAGTGGTGCTAACAGGAAACAATTAAAACGATGTGTCTTCAACAAATTAAACAACCCAAACCTCCTGTTGCTAGAGATCACGAGTTACTATTGTTTACCACCATTTCCACTGTTTACCTTCAAGTTTGGCAATATTTTGGCAAGGAAATATCTTCTGTATTGCCCTCCCCTGTAAAGATACAGGGACCAGCTATCTCAACTTTGGCAACTAACTTCGTTACACACCCTGTAGGAACTGAGGTCACGTTTCAAGGCTCTGAGCTACATACCAGATTACCCGCAGGCCTAGATTAAGGCCCCTTTACACGGCCTACCACATTGTCGCATTTTCCTGTTCTTTTCTTCTTCGTTAAGGTATATAGAATTCGTGTTTTGATATAAGATTACCGCAACAGGATGATGAAAAAAATAAAACATACCCAAGTTATCCCCATTCTCTGTACCTTTTCTGTCCTACTTTTGAGTGTATGGGGTAATGCAGCTGCTTTTATTTGTCTTGATCTAGAATCAAGAACAGTAAACTCACCTCAGATTTCTCCGATACCACAGAAATGCCAACCATCAAAAGTTTCCTGTTGCTTAGAGTTGATAAGCTTTAGTGATTCGGAACTTGATCATCCAGGCGAGGCTTGCACTGAGTGTCTGGACCTTCCTTTCCAACCGCTCAACTCTGCATACATTTCAGGTCAAGATACTCAACCTTTTCCACCTCTAATAGAGAACTTCCTCTTCAGCAGCATCTCTATTGCCTTATCCGACCTTCCTCTTCAAGAAAGGTTGGTACCTACAAATCCTGCCATACCAGTCGTATATCCTCCCGAAGCAATACGATCAGTCATCCTCATAATTTGATACCCTTCACATCAGAGTCCCTGCACATCTATCAGTAAAAACCGGGGAACTACTTATACCTACTTGAAATAAGGGCTTTTTGTTTTTCACCAACACGCTTGCACACGTGTTTTGTTATTGCATATCAATGCCTTAACTGTTGTCAAATTCTATTGGATATCGTCAGTATGAAAAAAGATACTAAGTCAAACAACTATTATCTCACCATTATCATATCGCTGATCATTGGGTTTGTTAGTGGTGTCGGATTTTCAGTTTACAGAACACCTGACATAATATCAGGACTCCCTACAGTCAAACAGGATTCCGGCCCCTCAGATGAGGAAATAGCCAAACACATTAATCATCTGAAAGAAGCTGCTGAAGCAAAAAAGGATGATCCCGAAGCCTGGACTGAGCTGGCACACGCTTACTTTGAATCCAACGCTTTTCAGGAAGCAATCGCTGCTTACACAAGAGTATTGGAAATCACTCCTGACAACTCTGCAATCTACACAGATCTTGGTGTCATGTTCAGACGTAACAAACAGCCAGAAATGGCTGTTGAGGCATTTAGAAAGGCAATTGCTCTTGACCCAAGCAACCTGCATGCTCAGTTCAACGTCGGAATTGTGCTGTTCCATGATCTCGACGACAAAGAAGGTGCCGTCAAAGCATGGGAAAAAGTTGCTGAAAACGATCCTGACTATCGGCTTTCAACTGGTCAAACCATTGAACAGCTTTTGCAAAGCGTAAACTGAATCTTTAACACCAAAATATATCTAACAAAGGAAACCTTATGACATTACAGGAAAATCAACTCTGGAGGTTTTTCACGTCTGTACAGTTGGCGCTCATCATTATCGCTTCCTTGGCCATAACCTCAATAATCGGGACGATTATCCCTCAAGGTGAATCTATAAATTTTTATTTAGAGCGTTACGGGGCAAGAAGTACTGTGTTTTTTGAAATTTTGGCACTTAATGAAATGTACGGTTCGTTCTGGTTCAGAACACTCTTGTTTTTATTTTGCCTAAACCTGATAGCATGCTCCATCAATAGATTGCCCAGCATACCAAAAATTATCAATAAAGATAATTGGGACATAAATTTTGCTTCTTTGACCCAGGCAAAGGAAAACAGCCAATTTATATCTGACCAAAGCAGTACACATGTCATTAATGAGCTTAAAAACGCATTAAAACTCAAAGTTCTAGACATTAAAGAGCTAAAAGCAGGTACACGCTTTCTTGTCTTCTTTGAAAAACACGCCTGGTCCCGTTATGGAGCATATATAGTTCATCTCAGCATTCTGGTGATATTTTTTGGCGGTGTAGTTGGATCACTCTTTGGTTTCAAAGCATTCGTTATGGTGCCGGAGGGAGAGTCAACATCAATAGCTTACAGTCAAGAGGGTAGCAGAGAGGCTCTTCCACTTGGCTTTGAAGTATTCTGCGAAACGTTCGCTATTGAGTACTACAAGAACGGAACTCCAAAAGAGTATAAATCAGATCTGTCTGTTCTGGAGCAGGGTCAGGAGATCAAGAAGAAGCGTATCACCGTCAATAACCCTCTCACTCACAGAGGGATTACCTTTTATCAATCAAGCTATCAGCAAATCCCCGGAGAATACTCTCTTTATCTATCATTAAATCAGAGTGTATCCACAGGTTCACAGAGTTCTATAAACAAAACCTTCTCAACAAAAATCAAAAAACTCAACCAGTGGGGCGAGGTTAAAGCCGAGTTTAGAATAGTAGCTGCAAGCAAAGATGGTCATGGTCATGGACCATATGAAATATGGTTTGATGATCAAGATGATAATCCAATAACCTTTGTCGTCAATGACAACCAGACTGTTGAAGTGAAAAGAGAGTCCGGTACCTACTCTTTTGCGATGAAACAGCGATTTGCCACAGGTTTACAGGTAGCTAAAGATCCAGGTGTCTGGCTTGTTTACATTGGGTGTACGCTTATGCTTCTTGGCTTATATGTTTCATTTTTCATGTCACATAGAAAAGTGTGGATTGCGGTAGACCAAACGAAAGAAGGAACACTGGTAACCATAAAAGGAAAAACCAATAAAAACAAAGATGGGCTTATGAGATACCAGAATAAAATAGAATCTACCTTGATTGATCTTGAAATGAAACCGGTAAGGAGGGCATGAAATGGATTCCTCTCAATTCTTTGGAATTACAACATTCATATACCTGGGGGCAGTGTTTTGTTATGTAACCTTCAGCTTGTTTCGAGTTCGCACCGTTGGGGCTCTTGCAACGGTAATAACAGCAATTGGAATCCTATTCAACCTTGCCGGACTCGGTTTACGGTGGATAGAATCACATAAGCAGGGAGTGGGCCACATACCACTTTCAAACATGTATGAATCCCTTGTTTTCTTTGCCTTATCAATTGCTGTTGTGTACCTGGTAATTGAGTTTATCTATAAAACGCGATTACTGGGAAGTTTTGCCATGCCGTTTGCTTTCCTGGCAATGGCGTACGCTGCACTATCTACAGAATTTAGCAAAGATATTAAGCCGTTACTGCCAGCGTTACAAAGTAACTGGTTAACTGCACACGTTATTACCTGCTTTATAGGGTATGCCGCCTTCGCAATATCTTGTGGGCTATCAATTTTCTACTTGGTTGTTTCTTTTAAATATTCAGAAAAGTCAAAATTACCGAATAACGATGGCTTTCTCAGTTCTCTGCCTTCAGAAAAGATCGCTGAAGTCAGTTACAAGATGATGATCTTTGGCTTTTTATGGTTGTCTGCCGGCATCATCACAGGAGCTGTGTGGGCAAATTCTGCATGGGGCACATATTGGAGCTGGGACCCAAAGGAAACCTGGTCCCTGATTACATGGTTTGTTTATGCGTTCGCTCTACATGCAAAGTATACAAGAAACTGGGATGGTTCCAGAATGGCATGGATGTCAATTCTAGGATTTATCTCTGTAATCTTTACCTATTATGGAGTCAACTTTCTTCTGTCTGGCCTCCATAGCTATGGTGGATAGGTAATCAGAAACAAAAAATCACTCATAGGAGTCACTTATGAAGCATCTCACAAAACGTATTGTCATAGCTCTTGCGGGAGCGTTCTTCGTGTCAGGCACCTGCATGGCAACTGTTCCCCCTGCGGGCAAGAACGGAAATGTTGAGTGGCAACAAATCAACAGATTTGAACTCCCTTACCAACCTGTTGACATCGTCAACACATACGATGGTAGTCACACCTTTATTTTGACCGACAAAGGCAGCGTGCTTGTCTATGACAGTAAAGCCAAGCTTGAAGGATCTATTCCGGTGAATCCCGGGGTTACTGCTCTTGGTGTTGATGCCAATGGAACCATTCTCTACTTGATAGACAGCAGTGAGAATATCACGTCATCTTTAGCAATTGATTACGTCGTAGACATTAACACTGTGAATGCTCCTTATAAAGGGGCCATGGATGCACCTGTCACAATTGCGGTCTTTTCAGATTTCCAATGACCCTATTGTGGCAAAGTAGCGCCACTACTTGAGCAGGTGCTCGAGAAAAATAAAGGTAATGTTAAACTCGTATTTAAGAATCTCCCTCTTAGAATTCATGACATGGCCCAACCGGCTGCATTAGCTGCACTTGCGGCAAACAAGCAAGGGAAATTCTGGAATTACCATGACCGGCTGTTTGCAGAAAAAAAGATCACAGATCAATCTCTTCTGACAATAGCAAAAGAGTTACAGCTTGATCTTGATAAATTCAACGCTGATCGAAATTCACAAGAATTGCGATCACACATGAATAATGACATGGCAGAGGCTAGTAAACTCGGAGTGACAGGAACCCCTACAATTTTCATTAATGGACGCAAACTAAAACAGCGTTCCTTACAGGGATTCCAGGCTCTCATAGACCAGGAGTTAAATTAAGCTCGATAACTTTTTCCGTAGAGGCAGAGAGTATCATTGTCTGATCGGTTCTCTCTGCCTCTAAGTCTTCACTCTTTAACGACTTGTAGCCAGTCCCCTGAAATCATTAGTAGTTTACAACACACAATCTCTAGTTGACATACTCAACAATCTAGTTAATATTAATACATGATCATATGTCGATATGTCAACAGCCAGGGAGAACGCTAGTGAACGAAAAAGTGGAGCAATACCAAGAGACCTGTCAAGTTAAGACAATTCATGAAGATATTGTAACCAAGGTAAGTCAGGAGTTGCCAACTATTGATGAGATACAAAGCGTATCAAGTTTCTTCAAACTGTTTTCAGATCAATCGAGGTTGGGCATCATTTGGACACTGAGTAAATCAGAGATGTGTGTTTGTGATATTTGTGCAACGCTTAAAATGAAGCAATCTGCAGTCTCCCATCAACTCAGCAAACTTAAACTGTCTCGAGTAGTAAACTCCCGCAGAGAAGGAAAAGTTGTCTACTATTCCCTCAATGACACTCATGTAAAAACTATCTTAACTATGGGTTTCGAGCACATGGTTGAAGAAGCGAGATAGAGGTCACCAAAAAAATGAACGAGAGATCAATCACAAAATACACCATAACAAACGTTGACTGCGCTAATTGTGCTGCAAAGATTGAGGATAGCGTGAACAAATTGGATTGTGTAGATTTTGCATCTTTGGATTTTGCCACACAATCACTCCATATTAAGACCGATAGCCTTGAAAAGGTCATTGCCCAGATACAATTCATTGAGCCGGGAGTAGAATTAATTCCCTACTCCCCCATGGTGGAAAGTAGTGTCAATACAGAACCTATTCGGTGGCTAAGTCTTGAAACACTCACAATTACAACAGCAGTAGTCATTTTTTCTTCACAGATAGTGTTTGAGGGAAAGTATCACCAACTCTCGCTATCACATGTTGAATTAATCCTAGCGCTTGCGGCCTACCTGATGGTGGGGTGGAATGTCATTATTGGAGCAGTAAAAACCATTAAAAAAGGTTTATTGTTCGATGAAAACGTTTTAATGGTAATTGCCACCGCTGGTGCATTTGCGATTCACGCCTATGCAGAAGCCATCGGTGTCATGCTCTTCTTTAAATTTGGTGAACTGCTTCAAAATCGAGCGATCAACCGTTCCAGGCGATCAATAAAAGCCCTGCTGGCTGCCAGGCCCAACATAGCATACTTAAAGACGGACCAGGGCTTAAAAGAGGTTTCTCCTGAGTCAGTCATGGTAGGCGATGTTATTGTCGTGAAGCCAGGAGAAAAAATTCCCATTGATGGTGAGGTGATCGAGGGAAGCTCACACATTGACAACTCTGCGCTTACCGGCGAGTCTGTTCCCGTTTCTGTTGGTATTGGCTCTACGATACTTGCAGGAGGACTGGCCCAAACCGGTGCTCTTACGATAAAGACAACCAAAGCATTCAAAGATTCTTCAATTGCCAAGATTCTGGAGCTTGTTGAGAATGCAACGGCACGTAAAGCACGCACTGAAAAATTTATCACCTCATTTGCAAGGTATTACACACCAGTAGTAGTTTTTGCGGCACTTCTGGTTGCCTTCGTGCCACCACTCTTATTTGGTCAACCTATAGAAACGTGGGTGTATCGAGCCCTTGTAATGTTGGTTATTTCCTGCCCATGTGCTCTGGTGGTCAGCATCCCCCTTGGGTATTTCGCTGGAATTGGCAAATCATCTCGGAAGGGAATTTTAGTTAAAGGATCGAACTATATTGACGCCCTTAGCAAAGTTAAAGCAGTAGTTTTTGACAAAACCGGCACCTTGACAGAAGGCTCTTTCAAGGTTGAGTCCATTAACTGTAGCGAAGGGTGGTCTAAAGAACAGCTGCTTGAGGTTGCATCAGCTGCCGAACTCCACTCTACACACCCCATAGCAAATTCAATTCGGCAAGCTTTTTCAGACTACGGTGGCTCCTTAAATGAGTCAGACATTTCTGAACATAAAATGCATCCTGGGCTTGGAGTCTCTGCTTATTACAAGAAAGATTATATCCTTATAGGTAATGATCTCTTCATGGAAGACAAGAGTAACACAATAGATACCATAGCAAATCCAGGTCTTACAGTCGTCCACGTAGTCGTGAATAATCAGTATGCCGGTTCACTCTCCATTGGGGACCAAATAAAACGTGATGCTCGAAGCGCAATTGCAGAACTACGAAAGCTTGGAGTCAAGCACATCTCGATGTTGACAGGTGATTCAAGCCATGCAGCGAAAAAGGTATCCGATGAGCTCGGGTTAGACTCGTACCAGGCAAACCTGCTTCCTGAAGATAAAGTAGAGAAGTTTGAAGCACTCCTATCTAAGCGAGTTGATGATGGTAAAACAGTATTTGTTGGAGATGGAATAAACGATGCCCCAGTGTTGGCTCGAGCTGATATTGGTGTTGCGATGGGAGGACTTGGCAGTGAAGCCGCTATAGAAACCGCTGATGTTGTACTCATGACGGATTCACCCTCAAAACTCGTAGAAGCCATTTCTATTGCTAAACAGACTCGTCGCATTGTTTGGCAAAATATTATCCTGGCCTTCTCCGTCAAAGCCATCTTCTTATCACTTGGGGCAATAGGACTTGCTACTATGTGGGAAGCCGTTTTCGCTGATGTTGGCACGGCGCTTTTAGCTGTAGCAAACAGTTCTAGAATACTCAAAAATTAACCTGCCATACGAGTAATTATGTTTGATACCATGAGAAGATATTTTGTCTCCTTGATTATAGTGCTGTTCTTTATCTCACCTGTCGAAGGAAGGAGCATAGAGGGATCGCTAGAGGCTGAAGTTGAGACTTGCGAAGAATGTGCAGGAGAGACCGATACTGGCGTATTGTATGGGGCGCTTGATTCAATTTCTTTGAAAGCGTCGATGTTACAGCTGAACGCAAAAACTGGTACCACCGTGGTCTCATTTGATGATGATACCATTTTGACCGGAGCCAAAGACCTTACCTCCATAGAGCCAGGTTCAAATGTAAAAATAGATTTTCTCAGTGAAGATGGATTACCTCTAGCTGTAAGTATAGATGTTTTGGTCGACGAACTTGATGTTCTTGAGCACAACCAAGTTGATGCCAAAACTCTTAGAAAGATTCTTTCTAATGACGTATCGCCCATTACCTTAATTGATGCTCGTTCTGAGCGCTCCTACAACGAAGAGCATATCCCTGGCGCGATTTCCATTTATCATGGAGTGTTTGCAAAACATACTGACAAGCTACCGGCCAATAAGGAACAACTTGTTATCTATTACTGTGATGGCACGGCATGAGAACTGAGCGCAAAATCTGCTCGGCGAGCAGAAGAACTTGGTTATGTTAATGTTAAAGTGCTGTTTGGTGGTCTTCCTGCCTGGAAAGATGAAGGGTTCAGTACTTCGGCTAACAAGGTGCCTCAAACGAGTACTCATCTTGCTGAACTCTCGGAAGGAGAACTAGATAGTGAAGAGTTTATTAGAATTGTCACCTCTCAGAGTTCAAATACCATTCTTCTCGATGTAAGAACAGTAGAAGAGTTTGATCAGGGAATTATACCTGGTGCTATAACCATTCCAGCCGATGAGATTAACGATCGGATAGCAGAAATCCCTCTTGGGAAACAGATATTCATTTATTGCAAATCCGGTGTACGAGCAAAAATGGTGTATTATATTCTCAAAGAAAAAGGAATCCCTGCTAAATATCTGAGCAAGACGGTTTCGATAAATCAAGACGGATTTTTGATTGTCCAGGATAGCTAACAACAACGGCAACCTGAATGAGTTAATAAGCTCCGATGTGGAAGTTAGAAGTACATTTGCAATATATCATCGGCAGTAATGCCAGGCATCAGAATATTCTTCCTAATTGGTTACCGCAAATGTCTTCAATGCGATTGAAGAGGCTCGTACTGGCAATGGTAACCATATAAGGAAATCTACAAATTAGGACTCTTTTCCTGTATTTAGAAAATTGCAATTTTTCAGAAACCTGAAAATAGAAACGCAGTCTGGAAATAGAGACTATGACAATCTCAAACAGGCGATTGTCCGATTAAGTTGAAAGTTGAAAACGAAATGTGTCGGATTGAGTCTGTACTTCTAAAGGACCCTTTGTTCTACAGGACCCTTTGTTTTTACAGGAACCTTTGTTACAGGAACCTAGCCTGATACCACAGCGATAATGATTGTGGTGTCATCTGGAATCCCTGCTTTTAGTGAAGCCTGGAGTAGTCTTTCAACACATTGAGAGCAATTTTTCTCTGACAATACTATTCGGGCGATTTTTGAATCCGATATCGTCCGATACAAACCATCGGTACAGAGAAGGATTGTGTCACCAGGGTAGATGGCAAATTCACCGTTGTCTACCCCTGCATCCATACAACCGACACATTGATCGAGGACATGGGCCATCCGATGTTTTGCAGCATCATCAGCTGATATCTCACCACTGTCGATCAGATCCTGCAGGAATGAATGATCTCTTGTTATTTGCTGCAATATTCCATTTCTCAGCAGATACATTCGGCTATCGCCAATGTGCACCCACCAGGCCCGTTCACCGTTAATAATTACAGTGGTTGCCGTTGCACCCATCCCCTCAAGCATAGGAACTTTTTTAACTCTATTTTTTATGAGAACTTCAGCACGGTATATACAACTTTCTAAAATTGGTACTTTGTCACTGGAAGTATGATTGATCGCGCTGAGGCAGTTTATAATATCTTCTGCGGCCACATCTCCGGCAGGGTGCCCGCCCATTCCATCAGAAACTGCCAGAAGGTGATTTCCATCATCGAGGGCTTTGATAAGGAAACGGTCATCATTTTTTTCATGGCCGTTTCCTTTTCTTGAGACTCCTGAGACGATCACATTTTTCTTTTTCATACGACTTGTGTTCAATGTGTATACATTCCATATAACTATTTCCTGCCAACAGGCTCGCAGCTGCTTTGCAACACCTATTGCGAAACAGGTTTCCGGATTACAGAAATTTTGGTTCTAAAACCGACATCAGAAAACCCTTCCCATGGAAATCGCTTTAAAGGTTGTGCTCCTTCATTCACTATAGTTGCATCAAGTACACCTGAATCGTACTCCTCGTCAGAATGTGGTGCTGCCTGACCATTTGTAGCAACCGATGTAATTCGCACCCACTCTTTAAAACCACTGCCCATATTGTCCAATATGGGTTCCGGTTGCATACTCTCAGTTATTTGAGGTGCGGTTGTACTATGCATCATATTGGAGCTGATATTATCTTTGGCATCCCTCTCCACTTCATCAACCTTATCGGTCTTCTCCAAATGATAGTGATATGCATACTCCCACTCTTTGTCTGTGAGGAGCGCTTTTCCATAGTTGGCCGCGAACATATGAGCTCCATGATAGGTGACGCGTACTACCGGTTTGCTGCCATCTCGCTGGTCTTTCAGATGAAATCTTTCATGCTTGAAAACGATTGCATCCTCTTCGGCTAAACCGCTGCCAATATAGATGATAATTGTTTCACCATGCCTCACGATGCCCTCTTTGACAGATACGTCTTCCGACAGGCCGTTAAGAAACTCCACAAACAAAAAATTCGTTATCATCTGTTCATCCATATAAAACAGGGGAGACTCTTCACCGTTCGCAACCGTTCCTGTAAGCATCATCCGGCTGCCGTCCAACCCGATGATATCCTGGAGAAGATCCTCCTGCCCACCTGCAATAATTGGTTTCTCAACCAGCAGCTCAGCGTGTTCTGTGTATGGTGATTCATCAAGTTCAGCAAGTGAATCTGTCTTTACAAGCAGATGATAGATGCCCATCAAGGCAACTGAGAGTATCGCGATCACAACGCCTGCTAATACCCAGGTATTGTGAGTGCCGGTAAATTTTCTGGATCGCCTTTCTACCGATTGACTATCAGGTTTTTGGCTGTTCTCTGCTTCAATTATCAACAGAGCTTTTTTCAGATCCCCTCTCATCTCCTGAATACTCTGGTATCGGTCTCCCGGGTTTTCAGCAGTAGCCTTCTGGATAACAAGACTCATCTCTTCTAGAAAAGCGGTTTGAGGGTTATCGATGGCGACAGAAGTAAAAGGTACAACCCTTTCTGTTAACGTTCCATGTACGGCTTCAAAGAGTATTTTACCCAAGGCGTAAATATCAGTTGTGTAATCGGCAGTTTTAAAATCTGAGCATTGTTCCGGGGACATATATGCGAGCGTCCCAAGCATTTCTATGGAAGTGGTGACCGCTTTCATCTGGACTGATCTTGCGAGCCCAAAATCCGCAATTTTAGGAACAGCACCATCCATAAACACGTTTTCAGGTTTTAGGTCTCGATGGATAATTTTATTATTATGTAACACTTCAACACCGTCCATTATCGGCATAAAATAATCTCTGATCCACTTTGCATAGACATCCGGGATATCATCAAGACCATCTTCCGAGAGAGTAAACCGCAAAGAGTCACCAGGGATGTACTCCATGACGATGTAGGCGATTCGGGATGTTTCAGAGCCGGTTATTTCTTCTATTTCCCCATAATCATAAATTGTCAGGATGTTTGGATGGCGGACCTGGGCCATCGTTTGCACTTCACGCTGAAATCGCCCAAAAGCTACGTCCATCTCGTCAGGATCATCATCGATTTCCACCATGACATCATCGGATATGATTTTTATCGCCACGTCCCGTTTAAGATTTGTCTGATGAGCCCTGTAAACTTCCCCCATCGCGCCCTTGCCGATCAGTTCGATGATGATCCATTTATGGTCAAGAACTTTTCCGGGTTCAAATGTGGCATTTTGCGATTTCTTCATACAGGTCTCTCAAACGGGGATGTATTGGCTTAAACTGGGGCGGATGTGCTATTGATCCTAATTGATTACATCGTATAAACCAGGTCCAAAGCAGGTAGCGCACCTAATCCCTTTGAAGGTTATGTTACCTGTGCTGCAATTCTCTATCATATTATAAGGATCAACTCTAAACGTAATCTGTGAAATTGTACCTCATCAAGAAACGACAAACGTTACAAAAATTTGAATACGCTTACCTCAGATATCAATCTGGCCAGATTCCCTTTCGGATATCTAGCCAGATTATCATAATCAACTGAGTGAACAGCAGGTGGATTTCTGATGGTCTCTACTCATTGCCCAGCCGGTTCAGAATCCACCTACTACCCACAGGGAGGAGGAGAAAAACGGGGTTTTATACCAGCCAGGCACTTCCCCCTCTATCATTCCAATATAGTTTTGGAATACGGAGGATTTATTGTAACAGTTCAGCCTTAGCACTCAATTTGGTGCGCAGATCAATCATTTCTTTTTCAAGTTCAGCTAACTGCTCTCTACTGGCATCAGGATTTCTCTGTGCCTCCATATAGGCGAACCGTTTATCATTCATCTCCTTGCGCAAATCAACAGTCTCATCTAAAAATTTCTGTTGGGTTTCACTATTCCAGCCACCTTGACCAGAGGACGTGACACCGGGGCAGTCATTATAATTGCCTCCAACTCCGTTACCACCCATCATACCGTTGCCACCACCCATCATGCCGTAGCCACCGCCCATCATGCCGTTGCCACCGCCCATCATGCCGTAACCGCTGCCCATCATATGGTTTCCATACCCCGCTCTTCCATTCCCATGGGAATATGCAACACCTGCAGCCAGGCCAACAATCAGTACAGACGCGATAATGATCTTTTTCATTTCAATCTCCTTTTTGTTTTATTGTTTCCAGCGTTTTTTACAAATTCGCCAATTCTGAACCGTAACTGATCCTGATCAACGATTTTGATCATAATCTGAAATTACGATTTATCTGATATTCTGCATATGATGTGCCAGAATAATTAATCTTCTGACAGAACATATATTATGTTGTTATTACTCAAATTATTTCCAAACACCTCCCTTTCATATATTTTCAGAATCCAAAGGTGCCTATTTATTAGGCAGAATGACACTTTTACACGGCCGTGAGTTGATTGTTTTTTTTACAGGTTTGATTTCTTCCGATAGATGAGCTACTGCCGACAAGCTGTATTGAAGCAATTGTGCTGTTATTAGGCAATCAAGCGTCAGTCCAGTGGCTGAGGTGTCCATTATTTATGCACCGCTGGCGTACGATTCCATCCCCTCACCAGAGCTGAAACGCTCGCAAAACCATTAGATACCGACAGTTATCCGGAAAAAGGAGTTAATACCACTTTGTGGCATGATTTCTGCATTATTATTTACTAAGAGCCCTTCACCACTAACATAAACCAAATATGTTTAAGCTGAAGAGGCACATAACAGGACAGGAGGAAATAACATGAAAATGACACTATCAAAAGAGAATGAAATACAGGCGGAAATTCTACTGACGTTACCGAAAGAGATGCTTGAAGATCTGAGAAAAATTGCAACCTTCAACAATACTGGCTTTAATGATCTTGTTTATTCCTATATCGTTGATGGCATTGCAAGCGACTCCCGGATTGTCAAGCGCATGGAATTTGAAGATAATGCTCATGAATCATTGGGAGGTAAAAGCATTCATTCAAAAACGGCAAAAGAAATTATCAACGATTTCAATCTGGTCTATTAACAATCACTCGGCAAACTAAGAATTCGAGTCTTAAGCAGAGGGCACTCAGAGTACATAAATACATAAATAAGAGATTGCTGGAATATCTCACCTGAAACACATTGCACAGAAGCGATGCAGCAAGTCGCAGAACCAACATAAAGAGAGGTGTATCATGACAATGTCGACACTATTATGGATAGTGGGAATCGGGGTAGTATTCTACCTCATGAGGAGAAGTGGCGGCGGATGTTGCGGCGGTCATGATCATGGAAACAAAGATAGCCATGGCGATCATGGAAGTCCCGATCATACCATGGACTCTGGCCAGGAGCAGCAGCCTAAAGAATTACATTTCTTAAAAAATGAAAATGATAAGGATCCGGTCTGCGGTATGGAAACAGGGAACCATTCGATTGTAAGAAATCACTTGGGGCGAACATTTCATTTCTGTTCGGAGCAGTGCGGAAAAATATTTGATTTGAACCCAAACAAATACATTAAAGCACAATGATAGAGACATACTGCGTTCTACTCGAGGAGGGGATATCTACGCCTGTTTCTGAAGTGATCAAACATTTATATTACAAGGAGATGTAAAATGAAAAAGATAGCCATGAGTATAATTTTCACCATCACCGTTCTCCTGATGGCGGCACCGGGATTTACCCAACAAAGCGGGAGCATGATGGGTGGGCAACATGGTGCAATGATGCAAAGCGGCTCGGAGATGGGCCAGATGCCGATGATGCAGAATATGATGGGTCAGATGTCTGGTATGATGGGTCAGATGACCGAAATGATGAAAAATAACCCAGATGGTGCCATGAAGGACATGTCCATGATGATGAGCACTATGTCCAGCCAAATGATGGAGATGTCGAAAGCTATGGCCAGCGGCAATGTTACCGAACAGATGATGACATCCATGCAGGATAAAATGTCTCAACTGCAGGGTAACCTGAGCGAAATGGAAAAAGACAAGTAGCTTTATATTTCATGTTTCTGAGCCTCTTTTCTATTTTCAGTTCCTCGTTCATCCTCGCCCTGTCCGGTGCACTTATGCCCGGTCCCGTCCTGAGTGTCACGGTAAGCGAGAGCGTGCGGCGGGGTGCGGTCGTCGGCCCCTTGATAATTCTGGGTCATGGAATTCTCGAGTTAATTCTCGTGCTGGCGCTTCTGGCAGGTCTTGCACCCGTAATTGCAAGAGACAACGTGTTCACCGCAATTTCCCTGGCAGGCGGCACAATTTTGCTGTGGATGAGCTACACCATGTTCCGCAGTCTGCCGGAAATGAAACTCAGCTTCCACGCCGGAACAGAAAAGCCGCGAAATCTTATCCTGGCAGGCATACTTCTCAGTATTGCCAACCCTTACTGGGCAATCTGGTGGGCAACAATTGGTACCGGTGCGATCGCTTATTCAGTAAAATTCGGCGGGGCAGGCATTATCGCTTTTTATAGCGGTCACATTCTCGCCGATCTGGCCTGGTACAGCATGATTTCACTGGGTATATCAAAAGGCAGACACTTTTTCACCGATTTATCTTATCGCAGACTGATCGGCTTCTGCGCAGGTTTTCTTCTCCTGTTTTCTATCTATTTCTTTTACAGCGGTATCGATAAAATTATCTAACCATTCATCCGGCAGCCTCTGCTCTCAGACACTCGGCACATAATCATTCTTCAACTGTCGGCAATCTCCATCGGCAATACTCCTACCACTCGATTTCATTGATATAATCAATAACTCATAAGCGCCTTCCAATAGCTCCAAATCGATGCTTTTTATAACTCCAGGGGCGCCGCATCAGCGAATGAAGGTTAAAAAATCTCCCCCCAGCTGTCGGACTTTTATTCAGGCTTGGTTCGGCAGTGTCTTCCTGTTCGATTGAGGATCTATCTGGTCATCGGTTGCCAGGTTGCTATCATTTTACGATTGTCTCGACCACTCGGCATAAATTTCTTCAAGGTGCAGCCGCATTTCAAATGCTGACTGGTAGCGGCATTGTTGATCAATCTGTATGCTCTTGAGTAAAAATTTTTCCCAAACACCATTAAGACCGGTATTGAACATGCTGGGAAGTGGAATGTTGATTTCCCGGTGATTGACAAGGCGACCGGTCATGAGTCGATAGGCAATTACTCCAACACTATAGAGATCGGACCGCTCATCCGCCTTTTGAGGATCGTGTTCCTGTTCAGGAGCGGTGTAGTAAGGGGAGCCAACCTGCATACCGGGTATGACCACCTTCTCTTTTCCACGAACCTTGC
Organism: Desulfocapsaceae bacterium; assembly: GCA_963675545.2. Lineage (GTDB taxonomy): Bacteria > Desulfobacterota > Desulfobulbia > Desulfobulbales > Desulfocapsaceae > MADRE3. The sequence goes on along the minus strand of CAXXRX010000002.1, from coordinate 1,309,370 downwards.
AGAGGCCGAAATCGATTATTTTAATCCGATCATCGTAATTGATCATCAAATTATGGGGTTTAATATCCCTGTGAATAATACCTGCGAAATGCAGTCTCTCAAGTCCGCACAGAGTCTGACGGATATATTGATAGACCCTCTTGATACTAAGAACCCTGGAAGTTTTGACCCTGGTAGAGTCTCTAATGAGTGAACCGAGTGAATGGGGGAAATATTCAAGAACGATAAACGGGGTATCAGCACTCTCATCACAATCGATAATCTTGGCAACATGCTCATGAGTGATTCCTCTCATTATGCGTGCTTCGTCTATAAATAATTCTCGGAGTTTGTCTTCCCCGACAAGATCGACAAAAATTTCATCTCGGGGCAATAGGATTTTAAGGGCAACAACCCTGTTGGTAATTGGTGCCAGTGCTTTATAAACCGTGCTCATACCTCCCTGGCCAAGTTTTTGCTGTATCAGGTATCTGCCAACTTTTCTCATCATTTACCACACCCTCTTGGGGAAGTAGCACTTTCTCTCCGGTTGTTCACCCTGATTACCCGCCAATCATTTTTGGGGAATATAAAAAGCTGATTCATGAGGTTCGGGCCATAAATATATTGTATGAATCACCTCACGTTTGTCCGGATCGAAAACATACGTTCTGAATTCAGCTTCGTCGTTGATATAGACATTGGAACCTCCAGGCGGAACCATCACATGTCCTGGTCCCGCTCCTAATTTCATGGAAAAAACTTTCTTTAAATCACCTCCTGATAACATGACGAAGGTTGCTTCTCCACGATTGGCGACAAAAACATATTTGCCGTCTGATGAGACTGCTATGCCATGAGGACCCTGTCCGACCGTTACCTTAGCCACTGTTTCGAGGGTATCGGTTTTAATCGCCCAGACCTCATTGGCATAGGTGGCAGTAAGATAGATGTAACTGCCATCGGGGCTCACAACCAGATGATCCGGGCCTTTGCCAACATCAACTGTTTCAGATGCCGTGAGTGTCGTTCTATCAATGACGGATAGGGTATCATCTCCTTTGTTGAGGGCATAAATCAATCTGCCATCCGGAGATGTTGCTGTTGAATTAACCTTGTAACCTGTATTTACTGTTTTTATTACTGTATTGGTCTGGGTATCGATAACTGCCACTCCCTCTGCCTGGGGTACAGTGACGTAGACTTGTTTACCGTCGGGATTCATCCAGGCATGATGGCTTTCGCCTCCTACATCAATTTTAGCTATTACTTCCCCAGTAGCCGTGTCTATAACCACCACTGGAAAACGCTCCTCCGACATGGTTGTTGTATCTTTGTTCGGGTTACGGCTGGTTAGATAGACTGACTTTCCGTCTGGTGTAACAGCGATTCCATGTGAGTTAACCGGACCGGCTACGGCCTTCATGACTTTTTCTGTAGCCATGTCTATCATGGCAAAATTATTCGAGGGCCCCATGGCCACAAAAATGATGCCGTTCTCTCCTGTGGGCAAATTACCTTCGGTACCCTCATGGGCCATAACTATGTTTGTATATGACGAGATAACAACTACAAAGGTCACAGTTAACAATATGATCTTATATCGCAATGACTCCATGGCTCACCTCCTGAAATATATACCTGGACTAAAAGACACATTTCTCTCTGGAAACTACCCTTCAATGACTACTCCAAAGGTAACTTCCACTGGAAAATACGTTCCTCAACTCCCCCGACAGTCTTGATGACAAGTTCCAGAGCGTCAATCGCAGTTATGTCAGGCGCCTTAAATGTCAGGGTTCCTGAGAGGTGATGTCCACCGCCTCCAGGTTTTATCCACCCAGAAGCTTCCATCTCAGGGCCTCCATCGACCCGAAGGAATGAAATTTTTCCCATGTCGTACTGCGACAGATCTGCTGAGTGGGTATCCAGGGTCACTTCAAAAGAAAGGTCTTGTGTTTGTTCCTGCTGCAACGGGTTTAAATAGAGCACAACCACCTCCACCGAACCACGCTCATCAGTACGGCGTAAATCTTTTTTGGTGAGTGCAAAAGCAGCACTGGTTAAACTCATGATCATAAAAGCAACCAGCAACGCCCAAAAGCCCTTGTTTATTCCACAATTTAATATGATTTTCATTGCCTATTCTCCAACGTTTTAGTTTTCCAATTAATCAACTGCTCCCAACTCCAGATATTGTCAGAGTTTATATTGGGATGCGGTTGTTATCATCTCGGATTTCGCCCTGAATTCTGCCTTTCTTCAGGTTATCTTTTAAGATTCATCTCATATCAAGGCTGAAAACCGGGTCATAACAGTTGGTCTGCATAGACTATGCCACTATATAAATGCCTATGACTGATTCAACTAACATCATGTTATTAAAACATTTATTAACGGTTCACGAACGAGGAGTCAGCAAGCTCGTTCGTAGTCTGCCTATTTATTGGACAGAAGGGTAGCCATATATATTTCAAATTTGTATGCTTTTGCTACAGGCCAGAAACATACCGGCTAATCTTCGATTAAATCCCGGTTGGAATTGAGATTTACAATGATTGGGAGCAAGGACGGAGAAACACAGTCGAATCATCAACGGTAAATTAGCTGGACAACGATCATGAAGAGGGGCTACCTGGAAAGTGGGCCTAACAGTTACTCTGTTATCTCAACAGAAATTTTGGCCTGAACTTCCTGACTGTTTGAAGTCTGTAAAAATACTGTTCGGGAGAACTTGCCTTCCGGTTCCTTGTGAAAAGTTGGATCAAAATGAACGGTCAGGATTTGAGTAGCCCCCGGCTGGATCAATGTTGCATCAATCTCTGCTGTCGTACAACCACATGAGGTCGTGATCTCGGTGATGAGGATTTCGGATCCTGAACTGTTTTTTACAGTAAATGAGGTTGAAACAATTCCATTCTCCTTTTCAATTTCCCCGAAATCATGCATTTCAGGTGAAACCTCCAGTCCTGGTCCTCGTACTTCCGAGGTTGCCCCAGTTGCAAGTTGAGCAATTCCGGCCTCGACATCCTGCCCATCTTCCAGCCAATGAGTAAATCCTCCGGCAAGGACCCTGACGTTTGAGTAACCCAAAACACTCAATAACAGTTTACCTTTTGTAGCTGCACTTTCTGAAGTGCTGTAGATGATAACCGAATTACCGGGTTCAACTCCAAGAGATTGCAACCGCTGCTGAGATATTTCCTGCAACGGCAGAGACAGTGCTCCCGGCACATGATTCTCGGAATATTGTTCTGAAGATCTCAAATCAATTATCTGATAGGCTTCTCGTTCAGAGGCCAGTTCCGCTGGGCTGATGAGTTGCTCGTCTTTTGTCCCGTGTGCTGATGCGGTTGCTGCAAACAGAAATATCAGAACGACAGATCGTAGATAAGACCGTATTGATAGATGATGAATATTTTTAATCAACCTGGTTCACCTTTATCCTTACCTGTTTCTCAGGTTTTAATTTCTCATTTGACGTTATGGTGATCACTCTGGTGGCCGGACCACGAAAATCCGAATGAACCGATGGATCGTAATATATTTTGAGAATAGCCTGTTTTTCAGGCTCTATAATGGTTTTCCAATCTCTTGGCGATTTACCGTGTGAGGACATCCCAAAAACCGGGCCTTCATCCCCTCCATTTATCACCCGGGCGGTAGTACAACCACATGAAGAATCAAGAAAGGAGATAATCAGATCTTCTTCACCGATATTAACAAGAGGAACCTCAACTGAAACGACTCCCTGGCTGACAGGAACAAGACCAAAGTCATGTTCCGAGACAGGAGTTGCCAATAGTCCATCACCTGGTTCTATAACCTCTGTCTGTCCATTGAAAATATAAAAAGAAGCGCTCAATAAAAGAACAGCGGCACAAATGAATAAGATATTTCTTTTTTTATTGTTCTTCCTCTGTCTGTTATTATTTCTTTTTTTAGACATGATACTAAACCTTTACGGACAATGATGCGTCGGATCGCCCGATATCAAAGCCCGTACTCCTTTATTTTGTTTAACAGTGTCTGCCGGGCAACTCCTAGTTTCTTAGCCGCCTGACTCTTGTTATTTCCTGTCTTTTCAAGGGTCGACCTGATTACTTCACGCTCCATGTCACGAAGTGTGAAGCCCTCGTCGTCTTCGCTCCTTTTCATTGCCCTGACATCCTCTGAAAGAAGATGCGGTGGAAGTTCCTGGGGGACAATCTGTTCTCCAAGGCAAAGAATTACCGCCCGCTCTATGGTGTTTTCTAATTCCCGAATATTTCCGGGCCAGTCATATTGCATCAGAAGATTTAACGATTCAGGGTGAAAACCTTTAATATCTTTTCTGTTTTTTTCAGCAAATCTTCTGAGGAAATGGTTTGCCAGTTCGGGAATATCAACAGCCCGCTCCCGAAGGGCTGGAAGGTTCACGGGAACAACAGATAAACGGAAATAAAGATCTTGCCTGAAGGTCTCTTTTTCTATCATTTCAAGAAGATTTTTATGGGTTGCCACCAGCAGCCGGACATCAACCCTGATCGTTTCCCCCCCCCCTAACCGTTCAAATTCTCCTTCCTGCAGCACTCTCAGTATCTTTGCCTGGGTTGGCAGGCTCATATCCCCTATTTCATCAAGAAACAAGGTCCCCCTGTGAGCTAGTTCAAATCGTCCTTTGCGTCGGCCTGCTGCTCCAGTAAAGGCTCCGGCCTCATGGCCAAACAACTCACTTTCAAGCAGATTTTCGTTAAGTGCTGCACAGTTGAGTTTAATAAATGGAGAATTCCTGCGCTGACTGTTCTGGTGCAGCGCATTGGCAACAAGTTCCTTTCCAGTTCCTGACTCGCCTGTGATAAGGACTGTCGCATCAGTCGGAGCGACCATCGACAGTGTTGTAAACATATCCTGCATTGCTGGGCTTTTTCCAATTATATTTCCAAAAGAAAACTGTTCACTAATCCTGTTTTTAAGTTTTTTGTTTTCTTCACTAAGTGACTTAAAAATCAGCGCACGGGCAACGAGCAGTTTCAGTTCCTCTATATCTACCGGCTTGGAGATGTAATCGAAGGCACCCTTCTTCATCGCATCAACAGCACTTTCTACCGAAGAAAATGCGGTAAGCATAATAACGGGAACATCCTGCCCAGCTTGCAGTAGCACGGATAACGTGGTGAGGCCGTCCATCCTGGCCATCTTCATATCTAAAAGAATAAGATCCACTTCATGGCTATCCAAAAATGGTAAAACCTCATCACCGTCTGACACCTCTTCTACACGGTATCCCTCACCGATGAGATTTACTTTGAGCATTGTCCGATGGGCAACATCATCATCAACCAGCAGGATAGATTCTTTTTTCCCCTCATCCGTCATCACTCACTCCTCTTCTTTTTGGCAGGACAACGATAACAGTTGTTCCCTGACCCTTCGCAGTTTCAACCTCAATAACACCGTGATGCTGCTCGATGATCTGATGGCTGACTGCAAGGCCAAGTCCGGTACCTGATTTTCTGGTTGTAAAGAACGGATCAAACATCTTCTCGCACTCCTTTTCAGTCATCCCATCCCCTGTATCCGATACAATAACCCTTACATGGTGATCGTCTTCTGAACCGGCGATAGAAATTTCACCTCCGGAAGGTGTTGCGGAAATGCTGTTTTTTAAGAGATTCATTAATACCTGAAGAAGAAGGTCCGGATCAGCTTCAACGGTCAAATCTGTATTGCACTGCCAATGGAAATTCAGTGCATGGTTGGCAAAATCACCTTCCATCAAAGCAACTGTTTTAGCTATCAGTCCATCAAGCTTAACAGATTGGAACTGTAGGTCACGCGGCCTTGCAAACTGCAAGAGACCAGACACATTCCTGTTGAGCCGGTCAACCTCACTGACCATGAGAGCTGCATAGCCTTTACTCTCTTTCGTGGCGCCATCCTGGCTCCCGAAATAATGGGCAAATCCCCTGAGGGTTCCGAGAGGGTTTCGAATTTCATGGGCAATCCCTGCAGCCATTTTTCCCAGAGCAGCCATCCTGCGGGAGCGTTCGAGCTGGAGTTCCATATCCCTGATCAAGCTCATGTCCCTGATGACTAAGACGGTTCCAAGGGTATTTCCTTCATTGTCTACCAGCGTTGAGCCCCCTATCTTTACGGCAATAGTCATCCCGTCCGCTGTAGTACACTCAGTCATATGATCAAGAATCGAATTACGGATATCAGAGGACTGAAGATGGCAGCCGGGGAACGCATTATCAATGGTTTCTCCTTGTATTTCACTTAAAGGGCGTCCCAGGATTTCTTCTGTTTTTTTATTGCAGGAGACAACTCTGTCCATCGTGTCAAGGGTCACGATTCCTACCGGAATGCTTTCGATAACATTCTCGGTATAGAGTTTCATGTTCGCGAGTGTCGATCTGGTCACCCGCACACTATGGTATAAAAAGAGCAGGTAAAGTCCTGCGCTGCCAACAAGAAACAGGATAGCACCCATGAAAATGGCATGTTGAATATCCTGCTTCTGCGCATTAACGTACCCTTCTGTAAACAAACCTATTGATATGGTAGATCCATCAAACGTGCCTCGATGTTTCGACATGCGGCGAGTATGATCCTCGGTAATGGGCATGCTGGTGAGCTGGGATTGCCACGATAACCGTTTTGATATGGTGAAAATCCCTGTCTGTTTATCTATTGCCGCCACCGACTCTCCTGTGCTCAAAGCATCAGCGTTTCCACTTCGCACCACATCAACATCAGGGGCATTATTGGTTTGAGCAATAACGCGCCCATCACCGTCTGTGATAATGATAAATACGATATCATTTTCACGACTGCTCTCAACAAGCAGCGTATTTAGAGGGTCTCCACTGTCGTCCATATGATGCCTCAATGAAGTCCTCAATGCAGCCTCGACGGCCCTGATGATTGTCTCACCTTTCTGAAGCAGGAAACGCTCCATCAACCCTTGAGCACGATTGATATTCTCAAGGGTTGAAAAAGTAAGCAGAACCGCTAGAAAAAGCGTTGCCAGTATAAGCCCCAGGGCAGTCCGAGAGAACTTGAACGTCTGGTCTGAGGAGAAAATGCTGGTTTTCTGACTTTTAATATCCTTCATTCTGCCCTTTCTCGTGACTTAACTGGCTATTGCGGCTATGGAAGCAAACGATCTGGAAACAGCACCTTGTGCACTGTCAGGATACAACCTCAAATTGTCCCATCATTCCATTATCTTCATGTTCCAGGAAGTGACAGTGGTACATGTATATCCCAGTGTAATCCTCAAATTTACATATAATTCTGACCCGCTCTCCAGGTTGAACCAGCACCGTGTCTTTTCGCCCTCTCTCAGCAGGTGGAGGTTTATTACCATTCCTGTCCAGGACCTGAAACTGAACATCATGAAGATGCATTGAATGCGGTAACCGCATCATCATTGCTGAATCGTTCTCAATTTCCCAGATTTCCGTATCACCGAGCTTAACGTGCTCATTAATGTAGTTCAGATCCATGTTCCTGCCATTAATCGTCAAACGACCGCCGCGACGCATCATGCCCATCCCTCCAGACATGGTTTCCATCCGGAATTTTCGCGTAACTGCCGCCTGAGATTCCTGCAGCCAGTCAATCGAAACCAGTTTGTCGGGAATGGTATAGGGTTGGGTCATTGTTTTGCTTATCGAGAACTGCAGGGCTTCAAATCTATTGCCGGCACGCTGGTCAACCAACAGAGATACTTTAGAGTTCAGGGTGTCATTTGAAAAATCGACAAGTATTTCTGAACGTTCTCCTGCCGAGAGCTCCAAGCTTTTTAGGGCGACAGGGGTTTCCTGGAATCCGCCGTCTGTAGCAATCTGGAAAAATTGCCTGTCATCACTGAATGATATTCTGTATACAGAGGAGTTTGACCCGTTTAAAATGCGCAAACGCACCAACCCCTTGGGGACATCATGGTTCGGCCACAAGCTGCCGTTAACAAGCATGTAATTGCCAATAACCCCCGTCATGACGTCCATCATATTCTGAACATAAGCAAACCTGCCGTCATCGAAAAATCGACGATCCTGCAGAACAATAGGAATATCGTTCACTCCATACTCTTTTGGAATAGCAAGACCGTCTGATATTTCATCTTCAATAACAAAAAGTCCGGCCAGTCCCCTATATGCATGCTCTCCGGTCAATCCCATTGCATGAGGATGATACCAGAGCGTGGCAGCCGATTGTTTAATCGTGAAATCCGGGTTCCACGTTTCCCCTGCCCCGATAACCTGGCGGGGACCGCCATCCCATTGTGCCGGCACATGGAGGCCATGCCAGTGCACGGTCGTTACTTGACTGAGGTTGTTTTCAACACTGAATCTAACCCGTTCACCATCTCGAACCTTAATGGTCGGACCGAGATACGATCCGCTATATCCGAGTGTTGGGGTTAGGTAGCCCGGGATAAATGATTTTTCACCCTCTTCAACACTGAAGGTAAACAAGCGTGACCCGTCGGAGGCCACTGTACTTCCCAGGAGCGGTGGTATCGGCAGGGTATTTGTAAAACCCTCTGCGGGGCTTGCATAGCTCAGACCGGTATCTCTCAGGAAGCTGTAACCGCCAAGTGCTGAAATCCCCAACAATGCTGCACCGCCTTTCATAAGCGTTCTTCGTCTCATAGTTTCCTCACTATGCAATATCTCGCTTCATCTGATCGAATTCAGCCTTACTGATTTCGCCTGAAGCGTAACGTTTTTTTAGAATATCAAGAGCATTCGATTGTTTATTTGGAGATTTAGAAGACAAAAAGAACTGAATCAGTTTCACAACCAGCCCTATGATCAGTGCCCAAAACAAAACCATTACAATCATACCAACAGGGCCATGCATAAAACCAGCACCACCCCATATCCAGTCTGAAAAGCCCATTCCTTGCCCGTACATACCTCATATCTCCTTATTTAATTTTGATTTACTTATGTACAAAAGCATTAAATGTGCCAGATATCGATAAACGCCCAGAAAACACTATACTCAACAATTTAAAAAGGTTAAGCAAGGGGGCATTATCCGGCCCCATCTAAAGAAGAAATCCAGCGCCTAATATTTAGGCAACAAAAACAGCGTCACCGAGCACCTCTGCCTAAATATTAGGCACTTCGCTTCTGAATTGTAAGGTAGAAGATACTATTCTTTCATTCTCGAGGGGCGACGTATAAGAAAACAAGCTGAAGGACGAACATACATGATGTACAGCTTTTTTCTGTCAGGAGAGAGGGGGAAAGTTTGTTCAGAAACACCCACTGTTATCTTGATCCGAAAACTATTCAGAAGAAAAAAAGATGTCTCCGTAATATGCCTCTGCAATACCACCGCTATTATCAGTATCAGTCATAATTGCCACGGCATCTATGGTCATAATTTCAGTTCCGAAATGTTCTTGTAGATCTTCATAAACATTCCTCTTTTCGTATTGCCATATTTGCGAACTATCATCTTTGTTTCTCAGGGCAACCATGATCGCGTTCTTTCCAGCGAAGGCATTTTCCCAGACATCATATTTCTCCATATGGCTTGCCCACACATAATTCACTGCTTTTACCTGCCAGGGCAGGAACCCCACACTGAAAATCACATATAATCTTGCAGCATAATCGTCACCAGATTTTATCATCTCGTTCCTGATATCCATCTTCGATTCTACTCGCCAGCTCCAGTTAAGATATGGATATCTAATCAGGTCTATCTTTGTCTTTTTTACTAGACTGGAAGCACTTTTTCTGCTTTGTGCCTGCAAAGAGATGACTCCCTGGATCTCTGAAAGTTTGTATGAAGTCTCTCCTTCAAAAACTTTCTCTTCCCACCCGCTGATGTTTGAGTTGGAAAAGTCACCAATGATTACCTCTTCTGCCTGCGACATACTTACAAGAGCAAAACCAACGAGCAGGAAACACAATAGATAATAATATACTCGGAGCGTTCCATGAGGCTGAGACCAGATGAGGTGTTTTGTGAACCATTATTTCTGCTGCAAGGACTTGAAAATAAAGCATAATCCACCGTTAACAGGTACTCGTTACATAATCGTTTAAAAAGCTTGAGTCCGTATGGCCGGTTCCACCGAGTGATGTGTAAAACACATCTATGTTTCCAGCTCCCATTTCATAGGTTTGGTGCCTGTCCTCAGCAAAACTCAGACCAGCAATGGACAATAAGCTTACAATAACAATACCGAATACCGTCACCAATTTATTTGTCAAAACGTTATTTCCAAATATTCGAGGAGACTCTCCTGAAAAGTATTTAATTCTTATTATTTTCTGATTACCACTGAAGTTCAGCTGTAAAATAAATTTCAAGGGGGATCACTATATGAGACCCCGGATAAGGCATAATTCCTGGAAACACTTAGCGGGAGGAATGTAATGCCCAAAAACAAAATCCAATTTCAAAAAGGTCTGAGTTTGCAACACTTCTTTCTACAATACGGAACCGAGAGGCAATGTCAGGATTTGCTTTTCCACTTCCGCTGGCCACAGGGATTTAAATGTCCCAGGTGTGGTCATAAGCGTTTCAGCTTGATACAAACTCGTGCTCTATATCAGTGTTCTCATTGCCCACATCATTGCTCGCTGTTTTCGGATACTATCTTTGCCTCAACCAAGCTGACGCTGACAACATGGTTTCTGGCTATCTATTTAATAACCCAGTCAAAAGACGGTATTTCGTCTCTGAACCTTGGCAGAACATTTGGTATCTCGGTCAATGCTGCCCAACGAGTTAAGCACAAACTCCAGCAAGTGATGAAGCACGCTGATGACTCACGCCCTCTGCCGGGGATCGTTCAACTTGATGATACTACTGGGGCGGCAGAAAGCAATCTGGATGGTCATGGGATAGAGCCGATTTCACATTCATATTCAAAGACAACAGACTTGTTGAGTATAGACCTGGTGAAGTTAGAGAACGCAATGTTGGTGGTATTCATACTCTCTTTATTGATCAAATGTAAAAAAGGTGGGCCATGGTGGGGCAAAACGGATTAAAACCAAAAAAGCGGTTATGTAATGATGACCTAAATGCTTGTTTATATTGTAACTAACGACATAGTTCGAACCTGTGACCTGCGAATTAGATGTCGGTTAATTAACACTCGCCTTTGCAGGGAAGAAGAAAAATAAAGCAGGTTCAACGACGTGATAAACCCGTCTCTGATGTTCTTCGGGCTTATACAAAACTGACACAACATTTCATTGCTACAAGAGCGCTACATAAACAAAAATCGGGTTAAGTTAAAATGACCTAACCCGTTTATATGTCAGGTACACCAGGAGAGATTCTAACTCCCGACCTACGGATTCGTCGTCCTTTGTATTAGAAAAAGAGCTTTCTGTAACAATGTGAGTCGTGTAGTATCCTGACGTGCGATATTAACGGTATTTATTACGGTATAAAAAGATTTATCGAAAAAAATAATAAATTAAAACAATTGTTTGGGTATAATATTAGGTGGACGCCGCCTCCACCATTTGAAAAAAGACAACCCGTCTCTCCGGGACCACTCTCCGGGGCGACGGGTTTTTTTATTTCCCTTTTTTTTCAAAGGTTTTGCGATCCGACTTCGATTGGCAAATCAGCGGTAAAAATCTTACCACATATGTTGCAGCGCAATTTTTCCAGTTTGTAGACAGTTGCCTGCAGCGGTGCCGCGCCTTTGATCCGAACCTGGCTTGATGCCGGTTACTTACCGGAGCGGGGTGGGGAACGTGCGCTAAGTGAAGAGGTCTTGCATCAAACTGTATTGGGACGGCCCAAGTCGAATCCGGAAATTTTCCTTGCCATTTCAGGCCTAAACTGGCAATAATTATTTCCAGTTGCTGTGTCGGCTGGAAAAATTGATATCCGGGGTTTCGCGATGATTGACATGCTTAAAGAAATAATCCTCGATTTTCAGGAGATAGACCTACCAACGGGTGTGCCCAGACGGGTTGCTGCCTCAAAGGTGCCAGGCAAAGCCGCGGTTTGCATCGGGGTGCGCCGCAGCGGCAAATCGACTTTCATGTTCCAGCTCATGAAGAAGCTGCAGGACTCTGGCGTTGCCCCTCAGAACATCCTCTATCTGAACTTTTTCGATGATCGTCTGCACAGTCTGCAACATGACAATCTGAGTGTGATTCTGGAAGCCTACTATTCCCTCTATCCTGAAAAAAAGAACGCCGAGAAGGTTTATTGCTTTTTCGATGAGATCCAGGTCGTACCTGGCTGGGAGCCCTTCGTTGACCGTTTGATGCGCATGGAAAAGTGCGAGGTGTACATCACCGGATCGTCGGCTCAGATGCTTTCACGAGAGATCGCGACCCAGATGCGCGGCCGGGCACTCTCCTGGGAAATGTTCCCGTTTTCATTCCGGGAGTTTCTCGACTACAAGGGGATCGAGAGCGACGGTCCATTCTCGACCAAAAAACGTTTGACTGTCCAGAAGGCATTTGAAAAGTACTGGGAAACCGGCGGCTTTCCCGAGGTTGCAGACCTTGACCGGATGCTGCGGATAAAGACCCATCAGGAATATTTCAACGCAATGCTGTTCCGCGATCTGGTTGAGCGCCATGATATCTCTCACCCCAAGGCGGTCAAGGATCTGGCGCATTGGCTTGTGGACAATACGGGTTCCCTCTATTCCATCAACAACCTGACCGGTTATCTGAAATCCCTGGGTCATAAAGCACCGAAACCCGCCGTCTCCGATTATCTCGAATGGTTCGAGGATGCCTACGTTCTGTTCACGGTGCGCATCTTTGACGCCTCGCTGGCCCGGGTCAACACCAACCCCAAGAAGATTTACTGCGTCGATCATGCGCTGGTGACGTCGATCAGCTCTGGCATTCTGGTCAACTCGGGCCACCTTCTGGAGAACCTGGTGTTCACGGCGCTGCGTCGGGCCACGCCGAATATCTTTTACTACAAGACCAAGGCGGGCCGGGAGGTTGATTTCATCGCCGGACGACAAGTCCCGTCCCGCATGCTTGTTCAGGTTTGCGAATCGATGGCCGACCAGCAAACCCGCAAGCGGGAAACCACCGCGCTTGCCGAAGCCATGACCGAACTGAAACTGCCGCAAGGCATTATAGTGACGCGTAACGAGGAAGACCAGATACAGGTCGATTCCGGAAAGATTGACGTGGTGCCCGCCTGGCGGTTTCTGCTGAACATGCCGGAAAGCGCCTGACATCTAAGCCTCGGCCATTCCCTGGCCCTCGGGCATTAGTCCTATTGTTGCCACTAAAGGTATTATTGATCACCCCAATATCGATTCTAAGTGTTTCGAGTTCATCAAGCAATTCTGACTCGCACCCTCTGGGCAAGCACAGGTATTCTTTTGTCTCATCCGCACAGGAGATAACTCTCGGATGTCCGTAAGTTGGTAAACGCATGGCCTGCTGCCGATAAAACATCGGGTTTTTAAAGGACGCAAAACGCTTCAAGCGGTTGAGAGCCCGTTGTGAGATTCCGGCTTTTGGAATAAACAGCATGTTTGCTTTTACGATTTCGAGATGACCTGGAAAATCGTCTTTTTCTAAGGTTTTTTTCTGACGCTTGGTTTTCCACGGTTTTTTCTCTTCTTCGTCGATCTTCAAATTACCCAACTCATTACCTTGGGAAAGTTCTGAGATAAGATCTTCTAATTGGTTTTTTGAGATTTTTTGAATTGAAGAAAGGAATTTCCATTGGTCACTTTACGATTCAAATTGTCCATCTACAAATTCGCTGTTTGATTTTTCCCTGGCTGTTTTTTGGAGCGGCAGCGCAATCAGATTCCCTAAACCACCTTTGGGAATGGTGTCCTGGCTTGGAAACAACCTGTCGTATGATTTGAATTTTATTTCATGCCGTCTGTCCATGGTACAGGTAATCAGAGCAGTGCCGAATTTCCGTGCAAGAACGGCAGAAATTTGATTTTCAAAGAAAAACCAAGCATGACAACCAGCTCCGGAACGTGAACGTTCAACTGCCATGGGGATCTCGTACTCGTTGCAAACATCCCGCACTGCGGATACATCTTTTTGCCAGTCAGCTGCATCGAAATCCATTGCCAGAAAACAGCATGTTTCATCCGGCAGCATGGGATAGATGCCGACAACGATATTTCCTCTGAACAGGAGTTTACCCGGTTAGTACCGGGTTGGAGGGAGTTGAGTGGCAAAAGTTAAGAGATGAGGATAATTCATAAACTCACGAAATAACAAGATGAAGAAAGATCTCAAAGTCTTGGATGAGATGGTCGAGGAGATCATCGTCGATGCCTGCGGTGATCACGAGCAGAGGCAACAAAAATCCTGATGGATTTGTGTGACGCGGACCTTTCCGTTTTCAATCGGATACTCTGGCTGAATCCGTCGGACAATCAGGGCGTGAGGTTTTTCCTCGACGGGGTTAAAGAAAAGACCGCTTGGGAGGATTGTAAGGACGAGGATACATGGCATTAACTATGAGCTCGAGCGTCTTCTTATTTCTTGACCTTTCTAGATGGTGATAGTACACATTAGGTTACAGAAAAAGTAACTTAATGTGTACTATGCCGATGCAACCGATCAAGGAATTAACCCGACTTCTCGAGAGACTGGCTGGCGAAGAGCATTATCTCTTTTCCCTCGACGATATGCGTAACGCTATGCCGGAGGCAAGTCCTGGCGCTTTCAAGGTCCTTATAAACCGGGCCGAGAAGTCAGGACTATTAAAGCGGGTCTGTAGGGGGATCTATCTCTATCCTCGGGTGAGCTATAAGGCAGGGCTGGTCCTGTTTCATACGGCGGCAAAGCTGCGGGCGGACGGTTTCAATTACCTGAGTCTTGAAACGGTACTGAGTGATGCCGGGGTCATCTCTCAGATTCCGATAAACTGGATTATGCTGATGTCTTCGGGGCGTAGCCATATCGTGAACTGCTATGATTTCGGTCATATCGAATATATTCACACCAAGCGACGGCCGGCCGATGTTGCAGACCAATTGATTTACGACCAGGACTGTCATCTCTGGCGGGCTTCGGTGGTCCTTGCCCTGCAGGATATGAAGTTGACCCGGCGCAGCACGGACCTGATCGATTGGGAGGTGGCCAATGAGTATCTTTGAGCAACTTGTCGACCAGGCAATGCGCAGCCAGCCACAGCTTGCTCCACTTCGCGTGGTGGTAGAGAAAGAGCTTCTTCATCATGACATCCTGCGCGAAATGAACCGGGCAGGATTTTTAAAAGACTTGACCTTTATTGGCGGCACGTGTCTACGGACGTGCTACGGTTCGCAACGGTTGAGTGAAGATCTGGATTTTACCGGGAAGGCCGATTTTACGCGTGAGGGGTTGACTGATCTTGGTCGTGTTCTGGTTGAACGTCTTGAAATTAAATATGGCTTGCCGGTCGAGGTAAGTGAACCGCAACGTGAAACGGGCAATGTCGACACCTGGAAGCTGCGGGTTTTTACCAGACCTGCGCGAAAACATTTAGCGATTCAGCGGATCAACATCGATATTTGTGCGCTGCCCAGTCATGATCGCAGGCCGATGATGCTGCGTAACCATTATGGTGTTGAAATGGGTACCTCTGGGCTTATTCTGCAAGCGCAAAGCCGTGAAGAGATCCTGGCCGATAAAATGGTTGCCCTGGTCTTGCGGCCGAACCGGCTCAAGAGCCGGGACCTGTGGGATATTGTCTGGCTGAACAGGCAGGGCATTACTCTGCCTGTTCAGCTGGTCCTGCAAAAGGCGATGGATCGCCGGCAGGACCTCACCCATTTTCTTGAACAGTTGCAGCAGAGGACAATGCTGTTGCAATCAGACCCTATGGTTCGCAAGGATTTTTTGGCGGAAATGCGTCGTTTCCTCCCTCCGGCGGTTTTTGGAGAGAGTCTTGAGACCGATGAGTTCTGGACGTATCTCATCGGTCTTATAACCAATGAGGGCGAGAAGGTACGACGGGAAGCATGAAAAAACTGTTCGAAGGGGTAGGTGACGATATTTTTGACGGTATGTCAAAATATCTTCATGAAAAATATATTTAAATAACAAAATTTTATTTAATAAATGTGATATCCTTCTACCATTAAAAAAAGACAGACCCGTCCACTAACCTCGTCCGGTTATTGAGCGGATTTTTTTCTGCTTATTGTCAGACGCTTACGTCGCTTTCGGGGTGCTGGCGCAGTCACCCCGATCACTCCCGTTTCGGGAAATCCGTCATACTCCGCTTCTCTTTCGCCTCAAAATTCTCCGTATTTTTACCCCCATTCTCCGGACCTCGTTCGGTTTTCTGCATTTTTCTCTGCAGCCGCTGCTCGGCGCAGGAATTAAAAGGCAAAGGAGTTGTTAGGGCCATTGGCATGACAACGCATAACCGTACTATTGTCGTCCCTTTAGCAAAGGAAGGCGTCATCGACTATTTCCATATCCGTTACAATGCGGTGCACCGTGGTGCTGAGGAGGACATTTTTGCCCATCTTCCATGGAGACAAGACCAGGAATCGTATCTTTTACAGCCACCTGCTGGGGTAAATTGCTTAAAAAGAAAAAACTCCCTGACGGAATAATGGTGCCGACAGCAGGTGACTGCTATCGCTTTGTGCTGACGCACTCAATGGTCGATGCATGTATGATGGGAGTGAGAAACATGGCCATGCTGGAAGAGAATCTTCGGGAAATTGAAAAAGGCCCTTTGAGCACAGACGAATTGGAGATCATGCGCAATATTGGTGATCATCTGTATGGAAAGCCCTGATAGGAGAGCATTTTGGGAGCAATTAAAAGCAGGAACGGCCTTCAATTGCTTTGTTTAAATGGATGACACTAGCAGAGGATATCTTCTGTCTAAATGCCATGAATTTGGTTCAATCACTATTCCCTGACATGAGCCGCTGCTGGATGTCGGCGGGCATTATTTCTCATTTCACATCATTAGGTTATAGGAAGAGTTGAGGGTGGAGACTGTTTTGCGCCAGGCCGACGCACCCGCCAAGGATCAGTCTCAGTGAGACAACATGCTGGACCGATTTATTGAGAACAGATTAGTGGCGATAGTTAATTTTTAGTGGAGCGAATTAGCAATAGTCAGAGTACTATTTCTCTCGCAATTTCAGCATCACATGTATGACACTTGCACCAGGATACAACCAAATAGATCGGGAGGGATATATTGCTTGTCGAGTTAAACCTCACCACAATCGGCATGAGCGGAATTATAATTTTGATCGCTGCTATCATAAGGGGATTCAGTGGTTTTGGATTTGCTCTTGTTGCAGTTCCACTTCTGTCCATGATCATGCCGCCATTGTCATTTGTACCGATTATTTTTGGTATGCAAGTAATTGCCGTCCTTCCTGGGGTAAAACAGACATTACAGGATGTCCAATGGAACCAGGTAGTTCCACTGGTGCCGGGGGGCTTCCTCGGCACATGGGGCGGGCTTTTATTGCTTTATCGGATCAATCCGGAGATCGTCGGCTTCATTATTGCGATAGCAGTGGTTCTCGTGGCTGTTTCTTTGCTTAAAGGATTGCGATTTAGCCGACATTTCTCAAAATCTGAAACTGCCATTATCGGTATGCTGGCAGGACTCTTAAACGGGGTGGCAAGCCTTCCGGGACCACCCGTGATACTAGCTCAACTTGTAATGCCCAATACAAATAAAATGGTCCGTTCAAACCTGATCATATTTTTTACCATTCTCTCATTACTCGGTATCGCTTCAATTATTGCAGGCGGCAAACTGAATGAGACACACGTATATCTCATGGTAACCTCGGCTCCCTTTCTCATCCTCGGGACATGGCTCGGTGAACGACTGTTTCATAATCCAGTAATGTTCCCTTACTATAGACGAATAAGCACCTACCTATTATTGACGGTGGGTATTATGAAGTTTATTGAGGTGGTGCTTAAAATCATCAGTCCTGGAAACTGATTTTTCATGGTGACCTAATGCAAAGGTTTCGATATCCCTGCCCAGCGGCCTGTTAGTGTAACATCCTTTCTGTAAATTCAAATAAGGCTTGGCAGGAACAGCCCATAGGAATTTGAAAAACAGATGACCTTGAAAAAAGCAGCTTAAAAATTTATCCACTTTTACTTGACCACTTCAATGGGTTTTACAGAAAAATAACTATATATAGTTTATGGTAGAGAAAGGTGACCCGGCAAACCCTCATTAATGCTTGTGTGAAGTGAATTCAAAAAAGAAAGAAATTGAAAAAAATGCAATTTTGACCTGCCAGTCAGCAGATCATTATCATCTGCAGAATGAGCAATTCAAAATGCTTTTGGAAGAGGTACCTTATGGCTTCTTCGAAATTGATATTGAGGGATTTTTCACTTTTATAAACAAAGCATTGTGCAGGTTTTTCGATCGAGAATATCAAGAACTGAAAAATCATAAATTTACTGAATTTATGTCTCATGATCATGGGCAAGAAGCCTTATCATGTCTACTCCAGATAGGTGAAGCCAAAAAACCGGTCAAGATATCATGGGAGATAATACACCGGAATGGGCAACCCCATTTTCTAGAAGTTTTCATTTTACCAAACATTTGTTCTGCTGGTGAAGTAAATGGTTATCAAGGGATGGCTCGTGAGGTCTCTAGATCGACAATTGCCAAATCGCGGAAACGAATCGGGCAATTGTATACAGCAACTCATGAAACAGAGCATCGCTATCAGGCCTTTCTGGAATTTCTTCCGATACCACTGTTGGTGCAAAATCTTGATCATAGCGTGGCTTACATTAATCCTGCCTTTGAGGAGACATTCGGCTGGAGTCGTTCAGATCTCGAAGCCAACCCTTTTGCCTATATACCCGATGATCAGGTTAAGAAGACCAACACCGGCAAGATGAGGCTACTTCAGGATGGAGCACTTTCTGGAATAGAAACTCAAAGATTGACGAAGGATGGAAGAGTTCTCGATGTCATTAATGATGGGTCCCTATTTTACGATTTAAACAATAAACCTGCTGGAATTGTTATCGCCCTTCGTGACGTCACCAAGTCCAGAAAGAACGATGAGATATTCCAGAGTCTTTTCTCTATAACCACAGCATTACACCACTATAGCGAACTCAACACGTTACTGACTTTTATTTGTCATCGGATACAAACTCTTTTAGGTGTTCAGCATGCTCATGTCATCCTGGTTGATGACGAGAGGCATGAGTGTTATTTCCGTGCTGGCGTCGTGAAAGACGCTGATTCGTATCATCCATTTTCCAAAGCCAAGATTCCGCTTGATTCAAGTTATTTCACCGGCAGAGTAATTTTGACTGGAAAGCCATTTATCATTCATGATTTAACCAGGGAAGATATCAATCTTGTTATTTCAAAACAGGGTGTCAAGTCGTTGCTTGGTGTTCCGATCAAACTGGGGGACCGCATCATTGGGGCCATTGTGGTTATCAACAAAACAGGTGCAGCTTTCAACCAGGAAGACAGTGGCCTGTTGAGCAGCATTGCCGACATCATTTCTCTGCCGATTGAAAATGCCAGGATAAACGATGAACTCCGTTCCTCTTATGAGGAAATACAATCGCTGAACAGGGCCAAAGACCGGATCATCGAACATTTGTCACACGAGCTGAGGACACCTTTGGCTGTGCTGTCCGCCTCTCTTGGGTTGTTGGCCAGCAATAAATACCCTGACCAAGGCTTGGCGGCTCGAATACTGGCAAGGAGCCAGCGCAACCTGAGGCGCATTACTGAAATGCAGTCTAAAATCATCGACATCACCCGAAACCCGGACTATCGGATGCACCAGAGCCTGTCATCCCTGTTGGAACTCTGTACCGATGCATTGGAAAGCGTTGTGGACCTGGAATTAGGTCAGGATGGTGTCGAAGCAGTCCGTCGGCAGATCGACCAATATTTTAAACCCAGTAGCCCGGTTCTGAAGCACATAGAGGTTGGCCCGTTTGTGTCGGCCATAATCGAGAGCATTAAACCCCGATTTGCCCATCGCAGACTGAAGGTGATAAAGGACATCTCTGAGAGTGCTGGTTTCATTGACATACCCGATGACGTCCTAAACAAGATCGTTATAGGACTGATTCGCAACGCAGTGGAATACACCCCTGACGAAGGGAAAATAATCATTAGCGTAAAGGCGAGAGATTCTGGACCGGAACTGACGGTTACCGATACCGGAGTCGGTATCACTGAAGAAAACCAGCAGCTCATTTTTGGTAATTACTTCACTACTGCCGATGTTAATAAATATACTACGGGCACGCCTTATGATTTTATGGCAGGCGGCAGCGGATTTGATCTATTGCGTATAAAAGTGTTTTCAGAACAGTACAATTTTAACTTTGTCCTGCAGTCATATCGATGTCCCCATATACCAAATGACGGCGATATCTGCCCGGGCAGTCCCAATCGTTGCTCATACTGTGACTCACCAACCTATTGCCACCACTCAGGAGGGACCAGTTTCACGATTCAGTTCAATACAAAAAGCTCTTCTTCCGAAACGTGAAATATTGAGTAATATTTATATGTTGATGTACTAAGTGATCGGCACTGTCAGACAGTAAAGTTAACAGAAGAAATTAGTTACCAGGAGAGAACGGTCAGGTTTACAGTACCAACAAGGAGGATATAGTGATTGAAAAGAGCAGTGAGTATAAAAAGCACCACGAGAGTATCCCGAAAGACCTGTTCCGATCTATAAATATCAGAATTCTTATCCACGAACTGAAAGGACCCTTAAGCGTTTTAGAAACCAATATAAAGATACTGGAAGAGTGCGGGCCATTGACCGACCTGCAGAAAAAAGCGCTGAAACGCTCCCTGCGCAGTTCCAATAAGCTAAAAAGTATCATTCAGGCTCTGCTGGAAGTTGGCAGTAGTCAGTCCGGCCGTTTCAAAATTGAAAAATTTGATGTTATTCAACAGATCCTGGAGGTGTTAGTCGACTCGCTCGAAAACGCAAAAGCCACAGAACTTGAATGTTTTGGAGAGGTTGAGGACCAGCTGAGGATTCTGGATACCAACGGCATCCGAGTGTCCATTATGAAGGAGGTTCACGGTATTGTCATGGCTCAGGACAAGATTAAATTTTCCTGTATTCTCGGTAATCTGGTCCGCAATTGTCTGCGCTTCAAAACATCAAGGGTTGATGTCCTGGTGGCCATCAAAGGATCAGATCTGGAAATAAGTGTTTGCGACGACGGGCCGGGTATCGATCTCGAGAGCATCAGGAAACTATTTCAGCATCATACTGAAAAACAATCCGATTGTGTTCATCACAAGGACGGTGGCCACGGTCTCGGCTTTATAAGTTCGCTGATTTTAGCCCGTTATCTCGGTGGCGCTATTATCATAGATCCAAGCGTTGAAAGAGGTGCCAGATTTGTGCTGAACGTGCCGGTGAATTTCGACTTGATGCGGTCGTCTATGGAACACTATGAAGATGAGAAAGATTTCATAGCATTTCCCTGACAAGTACCAGAGGATAGGTGGATGCCACAGCATGATCAAGCCATAATCAACTTATCTTATCCCAAAACTCAAGAAATCAGAAGTTGTTAATGATAGCAGCCGTCTTTAGAATCAGTACCCAAGTTTTTTTATTTTTTTATCCCAAAATTCCTTTTTCTTCTCACGCCAGTCCGGGCCGCTGAACTGGCTATCATAAAAACCGGCCAACCTGTGAAACATCTTCTCCCAGGTGCTCTTGTTGTTCTCGATTGCATCAATCACTTCGGCGATAATGGCTTTGATGTTAATCAACTCTTCTTTTGGAGCGTAATAAACCGCACCCCCTTCGGCAGATTTCAAAAGATGGTCGGCTGAGAAGGCATGAGCTGTCAGCATGACAGCAGGCACTTTTTTCTCATTGGCTATTTCCAGCAGCTCATATCCATTGACCCCCATGATGTCGAGAATGGCAATATCGTACTTATTGTTGTCGAGCATCTCCTTGGCTTCACCGTAAGTGGAGGCCATATCAATCTTACAGTTGCTTAGCAAGTCACACAGTGTTTCCCGTACATCCTGTTCATCGTCGACAATCAAGATGTATTTCCCGAGCAGCATTTTGTCTGTATCCATAATAATTTTAGTAGGTTGTGTTTTTTTGTTGCTTTTCCAGGGTACTGTTGTTGGTAGATATTTCTTACCTTTGTCGCTCTTATCTATACAGACAGGTGAAGGCGTAGCCCAATAATGAAAATCAAAATTAAAACGATAAACCGAAATAATTCCTGTGAAAACTTTTTATTCAGGATGTTCCCGATCATTCCTCCGAAAATTATGACTGGCGATAACATGGCGACGATAATCATAACTTGCATGTTAATTATATCGATTTTGGCATATGCGGCTATCTTGAACAGGTTGATGAATGCAAAGAACAAAACAAAAGTGGCAACAAAAATTCGAGGGTTTGAACGTTTTTGCAACATATATACCGACATCATCAACCCGCCCGCATGGGCAACGGTACTGGCCACCCCCCCAAGAAGTCCAAACAGGGCGGAATAAGCCTTGCTTCCCGTAAACTCTCGTTCTGTAATATTCACATCTTTTTTCCCGTAATATCGACCCCTAATCATTTTTATTATGTGAAATGACGAGAAGGTCAGGGCGAAAATACCGATTCCCTGTTTAAATAAAGTATCTGGCGCAATTTTTATCAGGTATGTTCCCAAAATAACGCCCAGTGAAGCAAGAGGAATTAGTATCATTAACTCTTTTCGATCCCACTCACCCCAGTAATTTTTCACCCCTACAATGTCAGAGATGAGCATTGCCGGAGCCCCCAGACCAAGAGCTAGTTTTGGGGGAAGCGCAAGAGCAAGGAACGGAAGTAAAAAGATTCCGGCACCAACCCCAACACCATTTTTTATCACCGCAGAACCGAAAACAGCGACCGCAATGATAACTATTTCAAAGTTGGTCATGCTTTTATCATTCCTCGATGGTTATATCTCTTGCTCGCCAGAACACGTTACATGGTACTGGGGAGCCAGATTGCGATTGATGGAAAGATAACCACCAGGGTCAGTAAAATAAGAATTGCCGGAATGAAAAGCAAAATCCACTTAAAAATATTTTCAATCGTCGTATCGGTAGCCACACCGCCCAGAACATAGACATTAAGCCCAACTGGTGGAGTAATAAGACACGCTTCTGCCAAAATGGTTCCGAAAACACCGAACCAGATTAGGTCAAAACCAAGATCAGTTATGATTGGCCCGAAAATAGGCAGAGTAATCATGAACAGTGCATTAACTTCCATCAACATACCCAGAATGAGGAATACCACGGTTATTGCAACGAGAATACCCCAATTGGGAAGCCCGAGCCCCATAATCAAATCTCCGAATTGTTGCCCCAACCCACTGACAATACAGAAATCACTTAAAATATGAGCAGCCCAGATTACCATGAACAACATTCCGCTGATGAGCCCAGCTTCTTTCAATATCTTGACAATATTCTCTCTATTCAGCTTTCTTACGATAAAACCCATCATAAATGCAGAGAAAGCACCCAGAGCTGCAGCTTCAGACGGAGTAAAAAATCCGCCGTAAATACCGCCGACCACTATCCCGAAAAGAACCAAAATGGGTATCATGTTCTTCAAGGAAATAATCATTTCCATAAAGGTGTAGGATACCTCGGTATGTTGAGGGACAACATCCGGTCTAACCAGAACAATGATCCAAATCGTGATGAGGAGAAGAACGGTGAGAATTATACCGGGAATAAGACCGGCAATGAAAAGCTTCGATATGGAGGTATCCATGATGATGCCGTAAAAGATCATCGGCACACTTGGGGGAATTAAGATACCAATGGTCCCTCCTATACCAATGCACGAGGCACTGAACCCGGGATGATAGTTAAGTTTCCGCATTTCCGGATAAGCAATCACCCCCATAGACGCCGCCATTGCCGCACTCGATCCCGATACAGAACCATAGAAGGCACTAGCCAGGGTAGTTGCCTGTGCAATACCCCCCGGTACCCGTGACAACCACTTTTTGGCCGTGTCAAAAGCGAGGGACACGAAACCAGCCTCGGCTGCCACCAGTCCCATGAGCACAAACAGGGGAATACACATAAATGAAAAAGAATTTAATATTCCATAGCCTTTAATGGTTACGTAATTGAGGGAGGTAATCAAATCTGTTGCCGCCCAATATCCGATAAAACCGGTAAAAAATAGAGCAATACCGATAGGCATGCCCAGCAGAATCAACAGGAGCAGCGACGAAATTACAATACTACCGATTACAAAAGGATCCATTTTATCCTCTAAGTTCGATAATTAATTTAAAAACGATCACTGATTTAGGCCTAGCAGAAATACGATTTTTCCGATCGTTCATGCCTTCTTTTCTTCAGTATCAGCAGAGGCTATCCACCCGGCACGCTCCCCCCCTCTCACAAACATGAATAGTGCAAAATTGAGCATTAGGAATGAATAGACAAACAGAAATGGAGCAGACGGTAGCGCCAGAACACTGGTTTCAGCTTTCATTTCAAAATTTCTTATCCCAAAGAGACATACTCTCCAACTCACCACTAAAAAAATTATACCTGCTGTAAATGCATACATGGTATCGAGAAGTTGACGAACTCTAGGGCTGAAACGATCGTATATAATCGTTGCTCGTATATGTCTGTCGTGGATTTCAGTATTGACGTAATAAAATGCGGCAATAAGCGGTAAGAACGTTGCACCCAGTTCGAAGGTTCCAAGAAATGGTCTACCGGTAATAAAACGAGATGATACGCTGCAGACAATGTACATCATAATAAAAAGTAACGATATCGTTCCCAAAACCGCGAGTAATCTACCGAATGACTCGGTGAGGTCTCTAAACTTTTCCATTACTCCTCCAACTTTCTTGGATAATAAAACAAATTTCCAGGGTTATGCTGAAATCAACTCGAACTCTGGGATCTTGGAACGGTATTTTTCAACAAGAATATATCTTCCTAAAATGGCCGCCGGACAGCTTCAGCAGCCATTTTAGGATAACGGCAATCCGGTTGACCATTTAATCAGCAAGTGAAACCCACGTATTTGGGGGCTCCAGATTATTTGCCTTCCATGCCGATTCAAGTGACTTGATAATAGCTCTCCAGTCTATGTTTCGCTCCTCACATTCTGCGATCCATTTATTCCATACTGGAAGTATAGTGGCCTCATAGAATTGCTGTTTCACCGCATCGTCGAGTACCACTTCCTCCAAACCCATCTCGCCGAAATGCTCCTCTTCATTGTTGTAGTAAGAGAATGCAGTTTCAACACCGCTGACGGAAAAGTTCTTTAGCAATATCGCTTTGAGATCATCGGGTAGTGAATCAAACTTCTGTTTGTTCATAACGGTATAATATGGAAATGTCGCAAGCCCGAGATCCGTTGAATAATTCATTGGTTCAAAGGTGCCCCACCCAAATTGGGCCGCGTAGGTATGAAACACGCCATCCAGGATACCTTTCTCCAGAGCTTCATAAATATCTCCCGGGCCCATTGCTTCCGGCGAAGCATTGGCGGCCCTGATTATATCGTCATGATATCCACCGGATGACCTGATCGTCATTCCATTAAGGTCCTCGAATTTTTCTACTTTGTTATTCGTCATATAACGGTATTCACTTAAGACTCCCAGCCCCACAACAACGATATTTTTGTCAATTTCTTCAATAACTTGTTCCTCATAAACCTGCTTCATGATGTTCGTGGCAGCTTTAACATTCTCCTTGCCCAACGGTAGTGAGAACGGAAGGCTGAAGATAGCACCTCGAGTCATACTTCCGGTTTCATAGTTCGGGCCGGTTAGAGTATAAATATCGACCATCCCCATGGCAGTGGCATCGTACCCTTCTGTTGATTTCGCGAGAGACTGGGCAAAAAAAGGTTTAAACTCAATCTGTCCAGCCGATTCTTTCTCGATTGCTTCAAGGGCGGGAAGAATTGAATTTTTTACTGCGTGAAATTCCGGCCCCCAAAATGTATCAATCTTGAATGTGTAGGTCTTTGCCGCTGCAAGCTGGCCATATAAAATCAAACCAAATGCGCTGATAGTTATGCATATTGCTACCAGACTTTTCCTCAATAGTTTTGTCCTCATGGCTGACCTCTCCTCCTTAATTGAATATGTAACCTGGAATCATTCCCAATTGTTTTGATCCTGATTCCAAGCTGTTGAGCTGACTGATGTATTTGTTTGTCCTTCAGACAGCTTGTTGAAACTTGCTAGCCCTCCTTAAAT
Source organism: Desulfocapsaceae bacterium (assembly GCA_963675545.2). Classification (GTDB taxonomy): domain Bacteria; phylum Desulfobacterota; class Desulfobulbia; order Desulfobulbales; family Desulfocapsaceae; genus MADRE3. Next base: position 1,283,163 of record CAXXRX010000002.1, on the reverse strand, counting down.
ACTTTTTACTCATTATTTATTTGGGATTGGGAGCGTTTTTACATACGGCGGAGCAATATTCATACCATTCATTGTACCTTTGGATAACATAATGATTTACTAAGCATATATAGGAATAATCCACCGCACAGCAAGTGCGCTCACCATGAACTCAAGCCCATAATCAGGCTGCTGGAGCCTAATATTGGGTTTCGACAACAAACAAGCCCAATGACGTTACCCCCTTTTCTTAAGATAGATCTATTCCATTTATTTCGGTCCATGATTTGCCTGCAACACCTGTGTTTATATCATCAATACTTTTCCTCATGCTTAAGACATTCTCATACAGGTTATACGTCTAAAATGACAACGGTCTCTCCTTCCCTACATACTTCCTCTTCATTAAAACGAATTTCTTTAACAACCCCATCTTCCGGGGCCATTATAGGTATTTCCATTTTCATCGATTCTAAAATCATTAACTCATCATCCTCTTCCACTTGATCTCCGACTTTTGCCAAAACTTTCCAAACAGATCCCGTAACCTCAGCTTTAATTTCTAATTTCGACATAACATGCGCTCCTTTTTGGACTAAATATCAATTCTTTATGGATATTCTAGGATTAGGTTAAAAGGTAGTAGGCCAAGCCTGCATTAAGTGCCGCCCTACACCGCCAGTTGAACGAAGGCTGTAAATATCAAGCATATCTTTTAAGTAATCCCTTGTATCCCTTGGATCAATAACTTGCTTAACGCCATAAACTGATGCACTTTCATATGCTGAAGTTTCTTGAACCATTTGTTCAAGCAGTGTTTCGTGTTTCTCAGGTTCTTTTTCTTTATCAACACCAAAAACTATATCAACAGCAGAATAGGGGTCCATAAAACTAGTTTCTCCCAGCCACCATGATGCTAGTTCGTCTGCATTTTTACCTCCACCCATATTCAAATATCCTTGACCGTAATTTTTACGAAACTGAACCGCTATTTTGGGAACAGAACAAAGCGCCATTGCATTCATCCAGTTCATCACTTTGCCGGGCATCTTCTGCCTCTCAGCTTCTATACCGATTAGAAAACCCGGCTGATCGATAAAAAAGATTAGTGGGATATTGAATGAATCACATAGCACGATGAGGCTGCATACCTTATCGCAAACATTTGCATCTAAAGCACCACCTTTGAACATGGGGTTATTTGCGATGATCCCCACAGACTTGCCGTCTATTCTTGACAATGCTGTAACCGTACTCTTGCCAAAGCGCGATTTGAGCTCAAAATAGCTATCTATATCAACTATCTTTTGAACGATTTTCCTGACGTCATATACCTTGGTTCGCGTTTGGGGTATTAAATCCAATATATCTTTGACAGGCTCATCAGAACCCTCAGGTACAGAAACTCTAGGCGGTGCCTGTTTGTTATTTGAAGGCATATAACTTAAAAATTTTTTTATAGCGTCAAGACCCTCCTCATCAGTGTCGACAGCAAGGTCTGCGATACCGGTAACTCCAGTATGCAGTTTCCATCCCCCCAAATCTTCGGGGGTTACAGTGTCTTTGATTGCTAATGAAACGAGCCTGGCACTGGACACTGCCATACACGAACCCTTTAGCATTACATTAAAATCCGACAAGCAGGAATACCAAGCAGACGAGCCGAATGCAGACCCACCAATATAATTGGCCCATGGTGTTTCTCTGGTTCGAAGATACATATTATTCTCTAGACTAAAAAACATGCCTCTAGCCCCCATGATGTCTGGCATGCGTGCTCCCGAGGACTCACCCAACCATACGATCGGGAATCCCTGGGATGTGGCTACATTTCTTATGTGGCCCATTTTCTTTCCATTAAGGGCTGTGCTTGAGGCTCCAGCTACGGTCATATCATTTGAGACAAGGCCTATACGTCTGTTCTCAACTTTGGCAAATCCTGCAATTTTACCGTCTGCTGGGGTTTTATCTTGTGCTTCAGGCAAAACTGATCTAGAAAAAAGCCCTGATTCCTTGAAACTGCCTGCGTCTACTAAATACTCTATTCTTTCGCGTGCATTCATTACTCCTGCAGCTTTCCTGCGAGCCAATTTCTCAGCACCCCCCATGGACATTGCTTTTTCTATTTTTTGTGAATGCTCTAATATTTCCTTTTCAAAAGCCATATTGATCTCCTTGTGTAAATTCAGCATTAGTAATGAAATAATCTTATCGAATTCAGGAAGTCAGCCATTTCCCATACTTGACTAACATTCCAATGGACTTCAAAGCATCATCTATTTCAGGAAAAACTGGAACGCCGGCTTGAGTCGCACGCTTTGTCTGTTCTCTGACGATATCCTCAACCTCCTGTTCCCTATTACCTCTAATTACCAATGCAAGTCTCCTGCTGCGAGGTCCATTCAGACCTCCTCTTTCAATAGCAATATTCACCATATTATTGACAATTTCCAAACCAACTCGCGAGAAAGAAAGGACGTTCTGTACGTTGAAATGCATTAAATCATAGGAGAATTCTGCTTCACTACTAACAACATCAAAAATATCTCTAACAATCTTACCCTTACCCACTGCTAAAGTGCCGATAGGAGCATCTATGGGATTTTTAACGCTGGTTCCAGGAGGAATCCCCATTGATAAAATCTTTCTCTCCAGTTGCTCGTCTAGCATTGGTACAGCCAAACCGTTATCATCACATGCATCAGCTGCCAGAACAGTGGTACCGCCGGACTGACCGAACAAGAAGAGTGTATTGTCAGGACTTGGATCTAAATTTTGAAAACATAGGAGCGTGTTGACAAACTCATTCAAGGAGTTGACCATAATTCCCCCATGCTGTTTGCACATGGCTTCCCAAAGCTTTATATCTGAAGCTAATGCCCCTGTGTGGGAAGAAGCAGCTTGTGCACCAAGTCTGCTTCTTCCACCCTTGAGTATCAAAACAGGTTTTACTTTACTAATCTCTGATAGCAACCGAGTGAAACGTTCACCATCTTTTAGTTGTTCAGCATAAATTCCAATAATTTTTGTTTTAGGATCTCTCCCCATATAACTCAAAAAATCTTCTACATTTAGATCAACACTATTGCCTATACTGATAGCCTTACTAAATTTTAATCCCATCGCACCTCCCATACGGACGATATCAGTAGTAAGGCCACCAGATTGCGAAATGATACCAATATTTCCTATAGTTTTGGACGCTCCTTCTATAAGAGTAATACCTGACTCAGGGGAATACATCCCTAAACAGTTAGGCCCAATTAATCGAACATTGCTTTCACGGGCAGCTGTTAGTAATTTTTCCTCTGTCTTTTTCCCTTCATCACCTACTTCTCCGAAACCGCTGGTAATTATGTGAGCAAAGTGAACTTTATCTTTTGCGTCCTTCAACAAATTAGGCACTGCAGCGGCAGGAATGCATACATAGAGGTAGTCAATCTCTTCTGGCACTGCGGTTAAGCGATCAAAAATAGGCCATCCGAGAACTTCTTTTCCGCCTTGTTTTATATTGATTGGATATACATTGCCTTTAAATCCAAGCCGCAGAGATGCATCTAGAAATTCTTTAGCAAAACTAGGCTTATCTGGGGAAACGCCAACTACAGCAATAGTTTTAGGATTAAATAACTTTGTCAAATCTACGTAATCCAGATCCGGTTTTTTTTCTTCGCGATCTGATTTTGGGGGTAATTTAACAACAGCATCTAAAGCTGTTATATTGTCATTCTCTTCTATTATAGCAGGATTTATTTCAAGGGTATCAAACCTGTCACCATATCTTCCAGCTATACCGTCTCTACCACCTATGCTCATAAGGAAGTCGACTACTTTCTCTATATCAACAGGTTTTTTCCCTCTCGCCCCATAAAAAAGACTTCGAGTTTGTAAACTACTGATCATATCCTCAGCATCTTTTCGGGTGATTGGGCAAAGTTTAAAAGAAACATCCTTGATGACTTCTACAAAAATGCCCCCTAAACCAAACATGATTACTTTCCCGAATGTTGTATCAGTAGTCAGACCAGCTACAATTTCCAATGATCCACTTTTTTGTTGTTCAATTAAAAATTTGTAATTTTCACTAATTTCTTTACATTTGCTGGTCATTTGAGAAATACAATTTTCCAATTCAAGCTCATTGGATATTCCTGTTTTAACCAACCCGTAATCACTCTTATGAGTGATACCGTCAACCAATCCTTTTACTACAATTGGAAAACCCAATTGTGAAATTATTTTTTGAGCTTGTGCGAAATCACTAACCACATGACCTTTAGGCACACTGATACCCATTAATTTTATGATTTTTTTGGCTTCCTCTTCGGATAAAAATGTTTCAGATCCTAATTGATTGTCTAATAATCGATCTATGTTGTTTTCATCGTCTACCATATTTCCCTCCATTTATTTGTATAGATCAATGAATATATGAAAAAGGTGGTCAGCAAATCCTCCCTAAGAATCTGTAATTATTTGCTTATATAGCTCTATAGATCAAACAGAATAACAAAAAATTCCATTCAGAACTGATGCAATTAGACCTTTAATTCGCTAACTTTTTTTCGCCAATTTAGCCTGGCTTTTTAAGTCCGATATTATTTCTGTAGAAAGCAATGTTGTAGCTCCATTTTTTGCAAATTCTCTATTTTCAAGCACTTTGAGTAAAAAAGGTATATTTGTTGATATCCCCGAAATAACGGTCCTGCTTAAAACATCTTTCATTTTTTCAATACTTTTCCCGCGATCACTGTCTATCACAAGAATCTTTGCCAGTAGAGGATCATAAAAAGGTGTGATCTCTGAACCTTCTTCAATACTGTGATCAATCCTGATACCATCACCATCTGGAAACGCTAATTTTTCAATTACACCACAAGAAGGAAAAAAAGTGCTTGGATTTTCAGCATAAACACGGCATTGAATACTGTGGCCATATGGTTTATTTTCTATTGGGAGCAAGCGTTCACCAGCAGCAGCACGCAATTGAAGTTCAATTAAATCAACACCAGTCCTGAGTTCAGTAACACCATGTTCTACTTGTATCCTGGTGTTCATTTCCAAAAAATAGAAGTTGTCATCTTTATCCATTAACATTTCTACTGTTCCAACACTGTCGTAACCTATCGCAGTGCCAGCCTGAACTGCTACTTCACCCATTTTTGTCCTAGTTATTTCTGTCACTGCTGGTGATGGAGATTCTTCAATTACTTTCTGATGTCTTCTCTGAACAGAACAATCACGCTCATCTAGATGCCAGATATTTCCATGACTATCCGCCACAATTTGTATTTCAATATGGCGGGGTGAATGAAGGTATTTTTCTATGTATACGGTATCGTCCCCAAAGGAGCTCTTGGCACGTCCTTGGCATTTTCCTAATGACTTTTCCATCTTTTCTCGCGAACTCACAACCTCCATTCCTATCCCTCCTCCTCCTCCGGAAGCCTTTAATAAGATAGGAAAACCAATTTTTTCTGCCTCAGTCACTGCTTGCTCTACGCTCTTTAGAGAATCTAGACTTCCTTGAATCACCGGGATGCCATTTGATGACATTATTTCTCTTGCTTGGATTTTTTTTCCCATTGACTGGATAGCGTCAGGATTAGGTCCAATAAATGAAATTCCAGAGTTTTTGCATGCTTTAGCAAATTCTGGATCTTCAGCTAGAAAACCATAACCAGGATGAATAGCTTCAGCATTTGAATCCAAGGCTATATTTATTATGTCATTTGCCTTAAGATAACTTTCTTTAACAGGCGGAGGTCCTATCAGATAAGCTTCATCGGCCTCATTAACATAAGGGCTTTTTGCATCTGCCTCAGAATAAATGGCGACTGTTTTTATCCCCAAAGATTTGCAGGTTTTTATTACTCTTCTTGCTATCTCGCCTCTATTTGCAATTAGTATTTTTTTAAACATTTTTGTTTCTCTTTTATTTGTGTTCTCGTCTCAAAAGGACAGATTTAAATCTCTCACTTATTCTTTTTCTGTAATATTCAGATAGGTCCAAATGCTACATATTAGTATTTGTGAACGTATTGTTTTGAAACACTAATTTCTTCATCATGCTGTAGTTAATTGCTCAAGTTTAGGGGAATTAACTGGGATGCAATGAATAGTTAATTATTGCTTCTTTCATAATCTCAACAACCTCTTTGCGCCTTGCTGCAGTCATCCGTTGATTGATGGCAGCTACGCTGATTGCCGCTATGACATTCTCTTGGTCATCATAAACCGGCATACCGATCGAGGTTACTCCTTCGGTAAACATGCCTTGGCTAACGACGTAACCTGCTTTTCGCGAATTTTCACATAGATGCCGAATATCATCTGCTTTAATATTGTTGTGTTGAGAGTAGAATAATTCGTTGGCCTTGAGTATGACTTCAAGTTTGTCTTGAGAAAGGGGAAATATAAGCGCCAAGCTGCCAGTACTAAGACCTAACGGTCTATATGTGCCAATATTAATCGTAACAGTGCGGATTGGGAAATTTCCCTCTATTATATCTAAGCAGAATGATTTATTCCCAGATCTAGCAGTCAAAAAAACAGTATCCTCAGTCTTTGCAGAAATAAGCTCTAACACCGGAAGTAATTTGTCACGAGTAATCAATTGATACGCGTTGTTTCCTAAATCATATAAACCGAAACCAATGAAGTAGCCCTTTGAACCAGGGTTGTAATCAACCAAGCCTTCAGAAACTAAAACAGAGAGTATTCTGTGGGTAGTTGCGACGTGCAATCCAACTTCTTTAGCAATCTCCGACATTGACACCCCATTATCGTGCCTTGCTATAACCCGCAGTAAAGTAATTGTTCTTAAGATACTTTGAACACCTTTCGGGGTAGGATTGTCTTCTAGCCTTGTGTCAAGATTTTTTTTCATATTCTTGATTCTTAACTTCTGGTCATTTCAAACAATAAATGTATCTTTACTCTCCTTCTTTAATACGGCGGTGGATCAGTATGGAAGTGTTTCTAACAAGAAGTAATATCAATTTTATGAACCTGTCAAGAAATTTCTCACAATATAATCAATTTACCACTATTATTCTCATAATATGAGAATAATAGTGGTAAATTGATTATCACAATCGTTTTTATCTATATATAACGGAGAAACAATCTGGGGAGATTGTGTAAGTGAATTAGATATTGCGATGTCTTTGATCTGAAAAGATTTTCAACACTTGTTTAGAAATGGTTTCCAGCACTAGAAGGACAGTGTTATTTGCAGTACTGTGTTTATGGTTTCTCTCAAACATTGATATGGAAATCGGAACACATACTAAAACTTAATCCCAAGTCCTTAATGTCTGGGATCGCTTCTATCAGCTAAAATCCATAAAGACAGATTGTTGCAGATATTTAATTCACTTCCTAATCGTCAGTTCCCAGATTGCGGCAGGGAAACACAACTATATGGTTATGCCTAATTTTGCATAAATCTCAGGAAGTTTTTTTCGGGTTATCTCCTTCACATCTTCGAACAAATTCCTGCCATGACTATCCATGGCTACAGTCAACGGGCCAAAGTCTTTGACGCGAAATTTGTAAAGTGCTTCTGGATGAAGATGTTCCCAGTACACCTCTTCCACTTCCTCTACCTGCTTGGTCTCCAGTGCGGCAGAACCACCGACGATGGCGAGATATACTGCGGCATGCTTCTGCATTGCCTTCAGGCTCCCCTCATAAAGCCCCCCCTTGCCAATAATAGCTTTGACTCCATATCTTCCGATCAAGTCTGGTGAAAAACGATCCATTCTGGTGCTGGTCGTCGTGCCGATGCAGATCTTTTCCCACTTGTCGCCGATCTTTTTCAGACTGGGAGCTGTATGGATACAGGGCATTCCGGCAAGGCTGACCGGCGGTTCATGATTCTGGTCAAACATATAAATCTGAGTCAAGTCCCTGATACCGAATAATGTCCCGTCAAAATAGACCACGTCTCCCGCATGGAGCTGACGTATTACCTCGTCGGTAAAAGGAGTTTGAAGGTGATGAGTAGCCATTTATTGTTCCTCCTGAAATTTTAGTATCCGTATTCCACCCGACCGTCAGGGTATATTTTGGCCCTGGATCGCCGTGCCGGCCAGCATTGGGTATTGATGGCAATCGGATTTTGGGTGATATGAGTGTAGGCCGTCTCAATATGAACAGCCAGGGTTGTAATTTTTCCCCCGAGCCCCATAGGCCCTCGTTCCATGGAATTGATGGCTTCTTCCAATTCTTCTTCCATCTCCGCTACCTGGGGGTCGTGGTGACGCTGGCCCACTGGACGGACAATGGCTTCCTTGGCAAGCTTCATCACAAGGTCGGCGGTTCCACCGATTCCCACGCCGATTATGCCGGGTGGACAGGGGTTCGCCCCCGTCTCGAAAACAGTGTCGATGACGAATTTTTTTAATGCCGCGATACCATGTGCAGGATAGAACATCTGCATCTTGCTCATGTTTTCCGATCCGGACCCCTTGGGAATCATAAGAATATCAAGGCAATCTGAATCCTCTACAAAATCATAGTGAATAACCGGCAACCCTTCGCCTACCGATGTTTGCGGATTCACCCTGGTTAATGGATGAGTGGAGCTCCCCCTGAATGGGAACTCCTGAGTAGCGCGCCTGGCACCGATTGTCAGTCGATTTTTAATCTGGTAACCGTTCCACGGGAATTTAGAGCCGATTTTCACCATATAGATCGGCAGACCTGTATCCTGACAAATTAACGTCTTGTCTTTATCAGCAATCTCAATGGTTTTGAAAATCGCGTTAAAAACCTCTCGGGCAGTTGGGTTGGTTTCCTTCTCATACGCACGCTTCAGTGCATCCCGGACATCAGGCGGTAAATCGCACAGAGCACGTATGTATGTCTCCTTGGCAGCCTCTTCTACAATTTGATAATCCAAATCAGCCATTCTGTTTCCTCCAGGAAATTGTTTCTGAATGCATATTTTTCGTAAGGTTTTCTACTTCTCAATTCCAGGTTCAATAAAGTCACTTATCTGAGTCGTCCTGTCCCTGTTCTTTCTTTATCTGTTCAACAACGGCTTCCTTGGATATTCTGCGCCACCCTGTCTCTGAAAAGTCCATTGCCAGCATGAAATCAGCCAGGGCTGAGAGCTCTTCTTGCTTCAAGTTGTATTTGGGCATTATTGCGAACCGGCTTTCAGCCTGCGGATTTTTGACAAAATTTGCGAGATACTCCGGGGTACGTCCTTTGGCCTTGATGTTGGAGATGTCAGGCCCGACCCTGCGCCCTCCTTCACCAAGTGTCTGATGGCAATATGCACAGTCCTGCTGAACATAGATTTTCATGCCCATTTCCTCTTTTTGGGTGAGTTGTCGATCCGGGAGTATGAGCGTTTTTCCGTAATCATGCGCTCCGGCAAAAGCAGTAATAGTTAAGTAAACGATGACCAAGGCACTACTAACACCAACTGCAGTTGCCAAGGGACGCTTTGCCATGCCGATATATTTCGATTTCTCTATGAACGGTAAAAAAAGCAGGACCACGGCACAGAGAATGGGAATACCAAGACTGCCGATAACTTCTGTTGAACCTGGGAAAAAAGTAAGCAGTTCAAAGATCCACATGAAATACCACTCGGGTCGTGGCAGATAACTTTCATCAATGGTGCCGACAATGTCTTCTTTGGGAATCTCGGCGAAGATTGACAGGTAAATAATAATACTGAAGACCACCAGGAAGACGAGAGAGCTTCGGGCACAATGTTCAGGAAAAAATCGGTACAATCGACCTTTCTCGAAATCGATGGTATCTTTTTCGTTTTCCGAATTTTTCTCACTTTTATGCTCACTGATACCATGCAGCCTTACCAGGTAGATATGGCCAACGATTAACAAGACCATACAGGCAGGTAACGCCAGCATGTGAATGGCATAGAAACGAGTGATGGTGAACCCGGAAACCGTTCCACCCAGTATCAGATTGGTAATCGTTTCACCGATTATCGGGATATCACCGGGGATATTGGCTGCAACCACTGTGGCCCAGTATGCTTTCTGGTCCCAGGGCAGTAGATAGCCGGTAAATCCAAGCCCCAGTGTTACAAAAAGCAGGAGCACACCGAAAATCCAGGTCAGTTCACGAGGCGCCTTGAATGCACCGGCAAAAAAAACTGAAAATAGATGAAGAAAAACCACGAGCACCATAGCCCCTGCGCCCCAATGGTGGAGTCCTCGAAGAAGTTTCCCCAGGGGGACATCATTCATGATGTATTCAATGGACTGATATGCCTTGTCAGGAGAGGGACTGTAATACATAGCCAGTACCATGCCGGTAACTGTCAACAACCCAAAAAGAGCGACACTCAAACTTCCCAACGTAACCGACCAGCCAACGTTTGAAGGAAGTTTTTTGTATAGAAAGGGCTTTAAATTGGCATCCCAGCCGATACGTTCCAGAATAGTTTCTTTATAATTGGACATTATGACACCATTGCTACAAGTAGGTTTCCGTTCTCAATCTTATATTCCATATGATCCAACGGTCTGGGCGGTGGACCAGCTATAACAGAACCATCAAGAGCAAATTTACCGCCGTGACAAGCGCAGAGAAATGAGTTCTGGCTTTTGTCCCATCTCACCGCGCAGCCAAGGTGGGTGCAGCGACTGTCGTAGACGACAATGTTCTTGTCGCTTGACTGGCACCAGACCATAACCGGCTTGACGTTACTCTGTTCATAAATACCTATCTTCTCATTATATTTCAGGTTAAGGGTGGTAACTTTGCCTACCGATAGATCATCCATTTTACCAGCGGGAACCCATAGGGTTTCCTTTTTGCGCATTGAAGGACCGACAAAAGCGGAGGCCAGCACCCCGCCAACCATCAGAGCGGAAGCAGCGCCTATGCCCAGGGTCATTTTGGTAAGAAAGTCCCTGCGCCCAGTGTCAGGTTGGTTGTGGGCGCAGCCCTCACAACCGTCACTATTAATTGTGACTCCAACCTCAACGTCTTCAATTGCGGCTGCAGACTCAACGCCTTTAATTGCGGTTACAAACTTTTCTTCCTCAATTTTGCGAAACGGCTCTTTCATGGCCATACGTTGAATGAATTTAATTGCCCTGGTGCTGGAGATCTCTTTCGGGCACACTTCCGTGCAGTTAAATTCGGTGCGGCAGTTGTAGCAGGACTGCAGTACCCTGTCCATACGCTCTGTAAACAGGGCGTCCCGACTGTCCTTTAACAATGTAAAGGCCCGATTCAAAGGCGCCGGACCTGCATACCCCTCGTGATAATTCACCATCGTGCAACTGGACACGCAGCATCCGCAAGCGATGCATTCAGTAGCCAGGCCAATCGCCTGCCTTTCAGGTGAATCAGGTCTGATAATTGCCGGTTCTTCAACAATCTCTTTGGGCTCGAAAAATGGAAGACACTCTCCATAATTTTTAAAGAAAGGATCCATATCGACTACCAGATCCTTAATAACCGGAAAGTGATTGAGCGGCCTGAGTGTAATTCCTTGATTACTTGCAAAATCTGAGACATTTGTTTTGCAGGCCAGCCCTTCACGGCCATTAATAACCATACCGCAGGAGCCACACATGTTTACCCGGCAGGCATAGCGGAATGCCAGGGTTGTATCCTGCTCCTTCTGGATGCGGATCAGAACATCGAGGATCGTGGTGTTGCTTTCATCTTCTATGTGTAAATCAAAGGTGTCGAAGTGACCGTCTCCCCCCTCAGCCGGGTCATATCGGTAGATTTCGACTGTGCGGTTATTTTCCTGCCCCGTTGACATAAGATTCTCCATTATGTGTTCAATATTACATGTGGAATTATCAAATTATCCACCATACCAGCGCAAACACAGCCAGTCCCAAGCCTGTCAATCCCCAAATAAGGGCTTTCTGATATTGGACCTTGACCAGATTAAAATCGAGGAGGATTACCCGAAGCCCGAGAGTGGCGTGGAACGTGACAGCCAGCAACAAAAGAAACTGAAGCCATGGCTTGTAGGTGAGCACTATATGCAGGGGCAGAAGAACGATTATTGCTATGGCAGTTATACGCTGCCACATCCAGGCCCACATGCCTACAAACATGTTTCTTCGTCTGTTTGGGTCAAATTCACCCCATTGGAGCGGTTTGCGGTAATTAATGGTGTCTTGTTGTTTCATCAATGTTTCCTCTTTTCAATGTTGCCCTCGCGGCAACGCTGATCATGATTATTTCTTATAATTTCGACATTCTTCGACAGTTTTATACTTAAACTCCACAGGCTTACTGCTTGTTTCCGGAAGACCGTCGTCACCTCTAATCATGAAACTGTTAAAGAGCCCGATTTCATCATTCTGCTCAGGAAAATCAAGTCGATAATGTGCCGCCCGCGATTCTTTTCGGGCCAAGGCCGATGCAACCACCATATCGGACACATCCAGCATATTCATGAAGTCTATATAGGTGTTCCACAGCATGTTGTATGGTCTCCCTCCAGTCAGGCATATGTCGGCTGCGGTTCCACGTATAGTTGCAATTTCCCGGACCGCTTCCTCCATGTCATCTCCATTTCGTACCACGCCTACCTTGATCCAGTTACACTCCTGGAGTTCCGCCCGCAGTTTAAAGGCATCTTCCCCCCTCTCTTTTTCAAAAGGTCGGGTGTGTTTTGCTATAAGTTCTTCCACCATTCCTCTGGCTGTCTCGGCGGGCTTACTTTTATTGGCGTCCATATATCGTGCTAATGATTTTCCGGCCTGTCGCCCGTAGACGGTCGATTCGCAAATACCATTGCCACCCAGGCGGTTTCCTCCATGAACTCCCCCGGCATCTTCCCCGGCAACAAAAAGGCGCTCAATTGAAGTATGGCAATCTTTGTCAATATCAGCACCGCCCATAACAAAGTGGGCTGTCGGGGAAACTGGGACTGGTTCCCGGGACAGGTCATACCCAAATTGCCGGCATCGGTTGCACATGCCGGGGAAGTTTTCTAATACAAACTCCGAACCCAGGTGTGCAGCGTCTATCCGTACTCCTCCCTCCTCACATTCACGACCGGCCAACATCTCCAGGAATGCTGAACGGCTGACGACGTCGCGGGTAGCCCTTTCTGCAACATCAGGTGCATACTTCTTCATGTATCTATCACCCTGACCGTTGTACAGGTAGGCTCCGGCTCCCCGGAGGCCCTCTTCCAGCAGGGAGCCTGCCACAACACTGCCGGGGATGATGAGACCGGTAGGGTGAAACTGTATCATCTCCATATCACGCATCACGGTACCTGCCCGATACAGCATGCCGAGCCCATCAACGGACTTTTCGGGCCCGGGAGCATGAAATCGATACTGTGTCGGTCCGCCACCGGTAGCAACAAGCGTTGCAGATGCTTCTGCAACAATGAAGCGGCCTTGCCTGATATCCAGCAGCAAAGCACCGGTAACTTCCTTGCCGGATGAATCCAAAAGCAAATCAACAGCGCGACACTCCTCTAGCACTCTGATTTCTCTCTTCATTACTTGCTCAGTTGTTCGACTGATCATCTCGATGCCGGTTAAATCACCTTTATGGACGGTTCGATCAAATGATTGACCTGCAAATGGCTTTTGATGAATGGTACCATCAGGGTTACGATCAAAAAAACAACCAAATCTGGTTTCCATTTCTTTAATCGTCGGTGTAGCCTCCTCGACCAGTGTTTTAGCTAAGTCCTGATTATTTACATATTGCCCACCTTTAAGGGTATCCATGAGATGTTTTTCATGGGAATCAGCTTCATTGAGGACCACATTGAGCCCCCCTTGAACCATGCGGCTGCATCCGCCTTTGCCTTTTAATGCCTTGGTCACAATCGTAATATTCAATTCCGGATTGGCATCGTAGGCATACAACGCCGCCAGCTGACCTGCGGCACCCATACCAATAATTAAAATATCTGTGGAAAACTTCTCGTGGGCCATAGTCTCACCTTGATATAAAAGTTAAATTACAACGATACCAAGCAACATGTGTGCCATGAAAGACGGGAATGCATAAGATTCTGTTTTTATTTGTTAATAATAGTTCTGGGGTCATTTGAGAAGGTTTGTGAGCCCAATAATAGGTGGTGCAATGGGTTTCCGGGCCGAATTTTGGGCTTGCGTGGATTTTCTGAAATGATATGATCCTTGAGTATCAATAGGCTGAGCGATTACGCAGATAGATCGGTGCCGAAGAGCTACCCGAAACAGATTGCATATCGTCACAGAAGGCTCTATAGGAAAAATTCGAACACAGGCCTCCCATGCGCTGGAATCTCAATACCCGCTACAAAATCTTGCTGGAGATAAATAATGCTGTTATAACGAATTTCTCCATCAATGATTTTTTCAAGGCACTCTCAAGTGAGCTAAGGAAAAACTTTGAATACGACCGCCTGAGCATTTTCATTTATGACAGTGATGCCCAGTCACTGACCTACTTTACCCATGCGGACGGGGTCCAACCGGAAGGCTTTGAAAAAATTGTACGTCCATTGGCCAGTGGAGCTATTGCCAAAATGGCAATACAGTCACGGGAACCCGTTATCCTTGAGGACATCGCCAAATACTCCGAACACCCCTCTATACTTGCAATGATAAATGCCGGCTTAACCTCAACCATGGCATTTCCGTTAATCGTGAGAAATCATGTGCTTGGGACAATGCATATGTCCTTCAAATATCGACCTGACAATTGGGCGGATTTGAAAGAGATATTTACCGATGTATCCAACCAGGTAGCCATTGCTGTTGGCAACATGGCAACCATTGCACAATTAGAAGAAGAAAAGCAGAACCTTATGCGGGAAAAACGCTACCTTATGAGTGCCAGCGATGATTATCAGCCCGACAATTTTTTATATGTCTCGCAAGTAATGGCCGATATAATGAAGCTTGCCGAAAGAGTGGCAGATATCGATGCACCTCTGCTGATTACTGGAGAAACGGGAACTGGAAAAGATTACATCGCACGCTATATTCACTCAATCAGTCCGCGCAGAGACCATCTATTTGTTAAGGTCAATTGTCCAGCTCTTACCCCTTCTCTTTTTGAAAGTGAGCTTTTCGGGCATGTCAAAGGAGCCTTCACAGGTGCGGACAGTGCCAGGGTAGGACGATTTGAAATGGCTGATAAAGGGACTATTTTTCTTGATGAAATAGCCGAACTCCCTGTAGATCTGCAGGCAAAACTACTCCAGGTACTCCAGGAAAATCAAATTGAACGGGTCGGTGATAATCAACAGATTAAAACTAATTTCAGACTTATAGCCGCAACCAATAGAAATCTTGCTGAATCTATTAAGGATGGCACAATTCGGCAAGATTTATACTATCGCTTGAATATTCTCCAGATTCAGCTCCCACCGCTGCGAGAACGGAAAAAGGATATTCCCTATCTCATTAAAAAAATGAACGAGATGGAGTCAGTTGAGATTAACAGGCAGACTCCCAGATATCCTGACAAGGTTATTGAGTTTTTAACAGAATATCAATGGCCGGGAAATGTAAGAGAATTAAAGAATCTGATCAAACGAATGGTTATCCTTAAACCTGGTGAAATTATCTCTTTGTCGGACATTCAACATCTCGTGAATATGGGCGATCAAGCGGATAAATTCTCTATGAAGGAAACGACAACACTCGCCGAATTTGAAAAATTGTGTATCGAGAAAGCCTTAATGCAAGCCAAAGGGATTGTTGGTGGGCCAGAGGGTGCTGCAAAAATATTGGATGTACCAAAATCAACCCTTCAGTATCGTCTTAAAAAATATGATTTGAGACCAACAGATTATCTGTAATCAATAGACGTCAATTAAAGTAAAATAGAAATAATGATTCAAATCACAACGACCTGATTTAAAATAACTTGCTCAAGGCGACATAACCACACCCCATTTACTACCATTGTGTCCTACGAACCAGGCTTTCAAGTCATTAGTCCTACAAATAGTTTCAAGATCAAATCACTGTAAAACAAGCAGCTGACCCAAAAGCTGAACGGCCTCTGCATCATCGTTGATGAGCGAGCCGAATATTCGTTATATTGAAACTAATATTCGGCTCACATTTCCCTTTTCAACTCATGGGTTAAAAAAATAATTAATAATTTAAATATCTTAAGTATATATTGGAAATTGGCCTGCTAATTGCTAATTAAAAAAGCATGAATAACCAGAAGAGAAAAATGACGCTAGAACTAAAGTACAGAGAAGGAACAATTGGCATACATGTACCGGAGTCGCTAGATTATGACATCCTGGAGCCAAATCCGGTTCGACCTATTGCTTCCATCGAACGGGCATTTGCAGGTGCTTTTTCAAATTTGGAAAAAAATAATTCCGACCTGCTGCCGAATCTTGAATCGAAGGAAACGGTTGCCATTGCAATCCCTTATGAGGCTGGCCCATTGCCTGTAATCAAAATACTCTCTTTGGTAATCGACTGGCTTTTTGAAAAAATACCAGATCTGTTTCCTGAACGAGTAACAATTCTGGTGGGTGGCGGGCTGGAGCCTCCTGTCGACCAGGAGACACTTCTGCGTCTTGTTCCTCACAAAATCGTTCAGGGCTGTAGAGTATTGTCCCATGATTCAATAAACGGTGAGATGTTTTTCTATGGCACTACAGAACGGGGAACCCCAGTACTTGTAAACAGTTCCTACGCCGCGGCAGACTATAAGATTGTTATTGGACAGATTGATCCACACCTGTTCGTCGGATTTACCGGCGGTTCCAAAGGTGTCATTATCGGCTGCGGCGGTGAGCAGACCATCGAGCACAATCACTCTTTAATGTTTCATGACAACGCCCGTATCGGAGTACTTGAAGGAAACCCGGTACGTGAAGATTTGAACGAGGCTGGCGAGATGGTAGGCATAGACCTCTCGATAAGTTGCGTCATGGCGCCAAACAAGGAAATCGCTCGGATCCTGGTCGGGCGCCCACTTGATACTCTTCGGAAAGGAGCACAAACCTGTGCTGAATTATACGGGGTCGCACTTGAAGACTCCTATGACATCATCGTCGCCAGTTGCGGGGGCTATTCAAATGATATCTGCCTCTATCAGGCTCAAAAAAGTCTCAACCTCGTATCACAGGCCGTAAAGCCGGGTGGCAACATTTTACTGCTGGCAGCCTCACCGCAGGGAGTCGGAGATGATGTGTACTTTGACTATGTCTCCCAGTTTACCAGCCCTGAAGAGGTACTTGCCGATTTTCGAAAACAGGAATTCAGAATGGGCGCCCACAAGGCATATCTCTTCGGCCGAACGCTGAGCAGGTTCGACGTCGCAGTATTTTCTGAACTCGATCCGGGCGTTCTCCGGAAGTGTCACCTTCGCGCCGCCGATCCTTCTGAAATTATAAAAGAATGGGTGAATAATTTTGATGGCAGACCGAGAATCGGTATCGTTCCGAATGCCAACACCACCTATTTTTATAAACAGCAGCACCACTAGAAGTATGGTTCGTTCTATCCTTATCTCATTGGAACAGCATGAGTAATCAGAACAACCAGGGTTTTACAAGCAAATTGCAGGAAAAAGCAGCAAAGAGGCGAACCAATGCCGGGAGTCCGGCATGCGAGCAAACAGTTTTGGGACTGCATTACTCGTTTGATTCTTTATTTATTTAATTTTGTAGGAGGTATACATGGTACCTGATTATTTAGTACACGAAGCTGCGGATGGAGTAGGCGTAGTGGTGGTCGAAGGTCTGAAGGCTGACCAGGAGATCAACGGCTGGGTCATGAAAGAAGATAAAACTGTCAAAGTCACAATTTTAAACGACATTCCAATCGGCCACAAGGTTGCACTCAAAGATTTTGCGGTTGGCGATACAGTGATCAAATACAACACTGATATCGGGAAAGTTGTCGCTCCAATCAAGAAAGGCGAGCATCTTCACGTTCACAACGTCAAAACAAAGAGGTGGTAACAGATGGAAAATACATTTTTTGGATATCGTCGTGAAAATGGTCGAGTAGGTGTTCGTAACCATGTGATCATCCTGCCGCTGGATGATCTGTCAAACTCCGCCTGTGAAGCGGTTGCCAATAACGTCAAGGGTACGCTGGCTATTCCCCATGCCTATGGACGACTGCAGTTTGGAGAAGATCTTGACCTGCATTTCCGCACCCTGATCGGTGCCGGCTGCAACCCGAATGTGGCAGCTGTCGTGGTGATCGGTATTGAACCGCTGTGGACTGATCGCATCGTCCAGGGTATTGCCAAAACAGGCAAACCTGTCGCCGGCTTTGCCATCGAGAAGAACGGTGATCTCAACACCATCTGTGCGGCATCCCGGAAGGCCATGGAATTCATGCAGAAAGCCAGTGAAGCCCAACGTGTTGAATGCGACATCAGTGAACTCTGGGTTTCAACCAAATGCGGTGAGTCTGATACCACATCGGGTATTGCAACAAACCCGACGGTTGGTAATGCCTACGACAAACTCTACGAAAAAGGCAATACCCTGCTCTTCGGTGAAACCACCGAACTGACCGGTGGCGAGCATCTCGTTGTTGAGCGCTGCGCCAATGAAGAAGTGGCCAAGCAGTTCCAGTTTTACTTTGATCGCTATGCCAAAGTTGTTGACGATCATAAAACAAATGATCTCTCCGACTCTCAGCCAACCAAAGGAAATATCGAGGGCGGCCTGACCACGATCGAAGAAAAAGCGCTTGGCAACATCCAGAAGATCGGAACCAAACCTCCAGTCGTCGGCTGCCTAGAAAAAGCTGTAGAGCCTACCGGTCCCGGCCTCTGGTTCCAGGATTCTTCATCCGCAGCAGCCGAGCAGGTTACGCTCTGTGCCGCCTCCGGGTTCGTCGTGCATTTTTTCCCCACCGGCCAGGGTAACATCATCGGTAATCCGATCCTGCCCGTCATCAAGCTCTGCTCCAATCCCCGCACCCTGCGGACCATGTCAGAGCATTTTGATGTAGATGTTTCCGGCCTTGTTCGCCGCGAAATCAATCTTGATCAGGCCGGCGACAAGCTGCTTGACATGATGGTTCGCACCGCCAACGGTCGAATGACTGCCGCTGAAGTACTTGGTCATCGTGAGTTCATCATGACCAAACTGTACGAGAGTGCTTAATCCATACCGCTATTTAATACCATCGGGGCTTTATCTATCAATGCCCTGATGGTATTAAACTGACAAAGTTTTATTGATATTCTTCGTGGCCTTAAGATTATAATGTGTGGACCTAGAATTATTTACAAGGTAGCCTGAGTCTTATTAGTAAAATACTTATGGGTCGATTGTTTTTTCTCTTCACAAAAAGAGTTAGAAAATTTTCAAGACAATCTGTATTTGTTTATTGGAGTGTTTTTTGTTTGTGGCGCCATGTATGCCGGCAGGAGATCCGATTAAATTATTTACGGGGTTTATGACCATGCTGATAGATCCTTATTTGATCATTTTGTTGTGACTCGTATAGCTGAATATATCGAATCATGGATGGATTCTCGGGCGAATAATGCCCTTGAACCAGGATCAGAATTGAAAGCGTTTTCTAATCCTCTGGTCGGATTTGCCTCGGGGGATGACGATCTGTTCAGGTTTTTAAAAACTGACATTGGCATTGAATTTTATTGGACACCTGAAGAGGCTTTCTCAATAGCGTTTCCTGAGGAAAAAGTTCTACCGAATGAGTTGAGTGTAATTTCTTGGGTTTTACCGCAGACGAAGTCTACTCGTTTGGCACAGAATAAGGCAAAGGACTTGCCAAGCATTGAGTGGAGCAAAGCACGACATTACGGTGAGAAGGTAAACGAGAACCTGCGATTGAGAGTGGTGGATTGGTTTCTCAATCGGGGATACCTGGCATGTGCTCCGGTTTTACTACCACAATGGTCTCGTGCTATTTCTGATAAATACGGGTTTGCCTCTTGCTGGTCCGAACGTCATGCCGCTCACGTATGCGGGTTAGGTACTTTTGGTTTATCTGATGGATTGATTTCTCCTGCCGGCAAAGCTATTCGGGTTGGATCGGTAATTGTGCGCAAGAGATATGTCCCTACTCAAAGGCCTTACAAGAGGTATAATGAGTGGTGTTTATTTCAAGCCATCGGCAAATGTACTGCCTGTATTCAACGCTGCCCCGCCAGGGCCATTTCCGAGGCTGGCCATGATAAAGTCAAATGTAAAGAGCATATTCGTAATGTGGCGGCCGTGCATGTGGAACATGACCAGTTAGGGTTCAGAGTGAACAGCTGCGGATTGTGCCAGACCAAAGTGCCATGCGAGTTTCAGAATCCTATTGCCAGAGCAAAAATTGATAAGTAGCGGGCATTAGACTGAAGCAGCGCGTTCAATTTCCGATAGACTACCTTGAGAACATAGTTCTCTCTAATGGGTTGCCTAGTCGATTATTCTGGCCTATCTTTTTGTAAGACTGCTTAATCAATCATAATCCTCCACAATGTATTATAGCTTATACCCAGTCGAGAAGAAGCCTTCTTCTTGTTTCCACCGCATTTATCTACTGTGTGCGACACATCTCATCATTAGAGATAATGCCGTATCACGAGTTTGGTTTATCTATGTACACCGCTTTGCAAATGGATTATCAAGCGCCGGCATCGGAACTCCCTGCGACTTCCTTAGCGGTGAAAACTTTGAAAAGATTTGGCTTGAACGTGACCGTGCACGAACATCAATTATGCAGTATCTTGACTCGTACAATCAGTCACACCCACCTGAAAGAATGAAAAAAATGACACCTAGTGAAGTGATACAGTTAATCGTACCCCCTTGTGTAAGATAAACAACTGGTATTAATATGCTTTCTTCTAATATTGGCCCAAGGGCAATATCCTTATGTATTGATTCAGCGCATAATGGGATCATCGTATTTGATTGCAATGGAATGATCTTGATATACAACAAGGCAGCAAAAAGAATCTTTAGTGACGGTGAAGTTGATCTGAGGGGGCAGAATATTAAGGAAATTAGACCGGAAGTCTGGGATGACTTCGAGATTCTTTTGAGGACAGGCCAGCCCCAGATTGGCAGGAAAATAACATTGAGTGGGGCAACAATTATAACAAATCGGGCCCCAATTTTTTTCGAAGGAGAAGTTGTTGGCGTTATCACTGTGTTTCAAGATGTTTCAGAACACGAAGCGATTATTTCAGAACTCTCAAATTTTCAAAAATTACACAAAGAATTAGAGGTGATTTTCGAGTCTTCCTACGATGGCCTTTTTGTTTCAGATGGGAACGCCAATTGTCTGAAAGTCAACAGATCATATGAGGAAATTACCGGCACCCGGCGAGAGTCCCTCATCGGTAGAAATACAAAATCACTCGTCAGGGATAAAATTGTTGATAATTCTGTAACTTTGGAAGTGTTAAAACATAAAAAACAAATCACCCTTTTGCAGGTAATCAATGAGGAGAAGGAGGTGATAGTCACAGGAAATCCGGTATGGGATGATAATGGAAATATATCCAGGGTGGTGGTCAATGTTCGTGATATTACCGAACTCAACGAACTTAAGAGGCAGTTGGAGGAAACCCAAAAAAAGAGGAACTTTTATTTTCAAACGCTCCAGGAATATCAGGAGACTGAGCATGCCTTGAAAGTTATGGTCACCAATAACCAGTATATGCGTAAGGTCTTGGAGAAGGCTGTAAAAGCAGCAAAGGTTGAAGTCTTGGTTCTTCTGACCGGGGAATCAGGGGTTGGAAAAAGCATGCTGGCAAGGTTGATACACGATATGAGTCAGCGGAAGGGGCAAGCGTTTGTTAAAATAAACTGTGGTGCCATTCCCCACAGTCTTATGGAAAGTGAGCTCTTTGGTTATGAGAAGGGGGCATTTACCGGTGCTTTGTCGAGTGGTAAGATGGGGCTTATCGAAGCAGGAGACAAAGGAACCATTTTCTTTGATGAGATTGCTGAACTCCCGTTGGAGATGCAGGTCAAACTGCTCGAGGTCATAGAAGAAAAGCAATTTAAACCCATTGGGGCTACTCAAGAGACTACTGTTGATGTCCGAATAGTAGCTGCAACGAATCAAAATATCATCGAGCAAGTAAAAAAAGGCCTTTTCCGGGAAGATCTTTACTACAGATTAAACGTTGTACCACTGGAAATCCCTCCATTACGGAATCGCCGTGATGACGTTCCTGTTCTATCAGAGAATATTCTTGAAAAGCTCAATCGTAAAACAGGGGGCAAAAAGCGCTTTCATCCTATTTTGATTGAATTGCTAAGGCAATACGACTTCCCCGGTAATGTTAGGGAATTAATCAATATTATTGAAAGGATGACGGTTTTCAGTGAGAGCGATATCCTGATTCCAGATGATCTCCCATCAGAAATTAGGATTAATTCTACAGCTGATCCTGATGCAAATGAAAAGATACCTCCACTGCGGCAAGCATTGTCAAATTATGAATGTAAGCTTTTACAAAAGGTTCTGAAAAAGAGTAAATCGATCCAACAAGCTGCAGACTTACTGGAAATTCACCCAACAACTCTGTCAAGAAAATTAACTAAGTTCAAGCTGTCTGCACCCTAGACAGTTGCTTGCTGTTCTTTGCATGAGTGCAGGTTTCTGCAATGTTGCAGGTGTGCGTCTATGTCTATGATATTAATATGTATTATAAGCAAACCTGTAGGTCATCACTCCTGTTGACCTGCGTTGTTGCAGCCCGGCTTGAAGTAGCGGGACTCTTGCAAGCGATTCATTGTATCACAATATCATATAGTTAATTGTTTTCGCCATAAGTGGTGCGAATAGTGCAACTGTGTGCCAAGTGGTTAAGTGGCCAAACAGGGTGATCGTCTTCCCAGATTTTCACGAAGGTGGGCATTCCTGATATCGTTCTTTCCCTATCAACAAACAGAAGCAGGATCAAGCAACTGTTTTCAGGATGATGGTGAGTTTTACACATCAATTTTACCACAATAACCTCAAAAATTTCACTAAGGGGAGTGTTATGGAAAAAAAAGAACAACAGAAATGTCAAAATCTGGGACGCCGTGATTTTTTGCAGTTATGTGCTGCCTTTGGAACGACTGCTGTTTTGGGAGGGGTATTGGCAGCAACTGCTACTGCGGGAGAAAAAGAAATAAAGCAGCACATCTCTATTCAGGCTGAAGAAGAGAAAAAGAAGGCCGCAGAGGCCAAGTATACTATGATTTTAGGGCTAGATGGTGTCGCAAATCGCTGGCCCGACGGAGTACTCTGTAATTCGACCATGTGGGTTGTCGGGGCATGGAGACTTAAAGAAAATATAGAGAAGCAGTCCAAGGGTGAAATCTATGTCCAGATAGTTGAAGGGGGCGCACTTGGAGGGCAGGTTAAAGCGGCCAGAAAGGTTCAGCAGGGCATTATCCAAGCCTGTAATGTTAGTACTCAGAATATGGCCGCTTTCGCCCCGGTATGGAATGTAACAGACGTTCCTTACGCCATTGGTCCGGTAGAAAATTATTGGAAACTGCTTTATTCCAAAGAAATCAACGATACGCTCAGGGCAAAGAGCATGGAGCAGGGGGTTATGAACCTTGCCACTTTTCCGCAGACACGGTGGCTTGAATTAAAAATGGGGCTCTCTGAAGATGTGAGGATGCCTGAGCAGCTGAAAGGGTTGAAAATTCGTGTGACCGGTTCGAAGTTTGAGCAGGCAATTTTTGACATTTTACCATCCAGCCCGACCCCAATAGCGTGGGGGGAGGTATACACCGCCATGAAAGAAGGGGCTATTGATGGCATCCATGTCGGCCCGGCTTCGGTTGCCGATGCAGGAATTCACGAAGTGGTCGGCCAACTCGTAAATACTGAAATGATGTACAATGCCGACACATTCTTTCTTAATACCAAGTGGTTCAAAAAGTTGTCGCCTATCTTACAGGAAGCTGTTCTGGAAGCCTCTTATCAAACGCAGCTATTCATCGAGGGCATTTACGAACCGCTCCATGCGCTTCAAGTTGGGCTGCGGCCAGACTCTCCACCCGACGCCATCTGGAAAAAAGTCGGCACTAAACAAATCATATTGAACGACGAAGAAAGAGCTGCCTGGCAAGAGTTTCTTTCCTTCGAGAATAACAAAGATCACTTTGAGCCGATGGTGAAGAAGTTCGGGAAAGCAGAATATGAAGCTGTGCAACGGGTGGCCCAATCGGGCGACATGGAAAAAGGACGATGGTGGAAGGCCTAGTTGCGGGGTTCTTCCAATCCAGTTAGGCATTCACTTAACCGTTTGTGCCTAACTGGTAATTTCCTAGGAGAAGGTTTCGTGTGGGCTTTTGATGTTGGCTTGGGGGTAATGTTTTGGGAGAAATCAGGAGATTAATCAAATGGTTAGACAACAATATTGAATACTGGCTCTGTTTTGTTTTTTATTCATACATGGCTGGGATTATTGTTGTGGAGGTCTGTCGCCGATATTTCTTTGGCGCTAGCACTTCCTGGGGGGAAGAGACGGCAATTTATGCTTTTATATGGATGACTTACATCGCGTCTGCCCGAGGCGTTCGAGGCCGTAAACACCTCTCCGTTGAAGCTTTGCGCCACCGAATGACCAGGACACAAAAGTACTATACATTTGTGCTGAGCGACGTCTGTTTTTTTATATTGTCTGTTGTGATCGTATATTATTCCATCCTCCCCGTAATAGAAAACTTTCAATACGGCCACACGATGTTTGGTGTTGACCTCCCTCTTGCTCTGGCCACGTCTGCTGTTACTGTAGGGTGGGTCTTGATTGCAATTCGCGTAGTTCAGCGATTTTTGGATACTCTTAAAAGGTTTCGTCATGGCCTGCCTCTTGTCGAGGATCTACCTCTTGTCCAGGATTAAACGTCTAAGCCGTTGAGTATCGGCGGGAATTTCATCCATAAAATTTTTGGTGAAAGGAGGGATAATTGGACTCATTAGCATTGGCTAGTCTGTTGATTACTGCTGTACTCCTGTTGCTTGGTGTGGAAATACTTGTTTGTCTGGGAATGGGGGCCATTTTGATGACGCTTGCTACTGGGGCATTTCCGCTTGAAAATGTCGGCTTTACCGCATTCAGCGCAATTAACATTTTCCCATTACTCGCTATGCCCCTTTACATCCTGACTGGAGACTTGGTGTCGGCTGGCGGAATTTCTCATATGTTTGTTGTGCTTGCTAAATCTTTGGTCGGCTGGGTGCGTGGCGGACTAGCGGTTACAACCATGGTAGCTGCAGAAGGATTCGCAGCAATAAGTGGATCCAATTCAGCAACCGTTGCCGCCATGGGAAGAATAATGGTTCCCGAACTAAAGAAGGATGGTTATCCCGCTGACTTTGCTGCTGGCACAATCGCCTGCTGTGGAACCGTGGGGATCATCACCCCTCCAAGTATCGTTTTTATTCTCTATGGTGTTACTGCAGGTACCTCGATTGGCGACCTGTTTCTTGGTGGCGTTTTCCCTGGCCTGGTATTGGTTGGTGCGATGTCGACCGCAGCTCTTTTAGTCTGCTGGAAGAAAGGATATGGAAGTACTTTCCCTTTCGATTCCAGGACTGCGCTTCGGGCGCTTTGGAAAGCAAAGCTGGCATTCGGTGCTATTGTTATCATACTGGGCGGTATATATGGAGGTTTATTCACTCCGACGGAAGCAGCAGGAATAGCTGTGGCTTATTGCCTTTTTGCCGGACTTTTCGTCACCAGGGAAATTAAAGTAAAACAGCTTCCCAGGATAATGGCTCAAAGTTCGGGTGTAAATGGGATGATCGCACCAATTATAGCTATGGCCATGATTTTTTCCGAAGTTCTGGCTGTAACCGGTATTCCCGAGTCTGGGGTTCGTTTTATTTTGGGTTTTTCAGAAGATCCGACTGCGGTTATGGGGTTAGTTTTGGTGATACTGCTTTTTGCAGGCTGCGTTATGGAAGCCACCCCGAATATTCTGCTTCTAACCCCGCTTCTGGTACCGGTGGCGAACAGTCTCGGTTATCACCCTGTCCATTTTGGAGTCATGATGGTAGTTACCCTGGCCATTGGATTTGTCACGCCCCCTCTTGGACTGAACCTGTTCGTTGCAAGCAGCGTTACAGGCGTTCCCTTTACCCGCATTGCAGTGAAAGCCCTTCCCTATATCATGGCTCTATTACTCGGTCTTCTAATCATCTGGCAGATTCCTATCCTTTCATTGACCTTATTGGAACACTAGACAGATAAACTGAATGAAGAATAGAGTATAGAATGAACAACAGCTATGGAGAATAATGCCGATGTTGAACCAAAATTTTGAGCTATATATGCCCACCAAAGTGATTTTTGGTGCTGGAAAATCAAAAAAGACTGGTGAGGTTATTCACTCACTTGGAGGCCGAAAAGTACTGGTGGTTAGTGACCCAGGTGTAATTCGGTCAAACTTGCTGGACGGAATTCTCACATCAATAGAGGATACGGGCCTGAGTTATAGTGTTTTTTCAGATGTCGGTCATGAAGCGAGCCTGACTCAGGTGCAGGAAGGATTGAAGGTTCTACGGGCTGAAGAAAGTGATATCCTCTTAAGTGTTGGTGGTGGAAGTGTTATGGACACAGCAAAAGGTATCGGATGTTTGGCCAACAATCCCGGTAACCTGAGGGACTATGAAGGGCCCGAAAAATTCAAGAATCCGCCCTTGCCCACGGTTGCAGTACCCACCACCGCCGGAAGTGGTAGTGAGTTAAGCTTCGGCGCCGTGATTTCTGATGAAGAGAGAAATTACAAGTTCTCTTTCAGGAGTTCGATGCAGATTCCCAAGGTCGCCCTTCTTGACCCCGAGTTGCTCAAGAGCACACCACCAAAGCTTGCAGCCGCTACAGGAATGGATGCACTGTCACATGGTTTAGAGGCCTACGTGTCTAGATGGTCTAACTTCATGACTGACGCTTACTGCAGGCAAATTTTTCATCTGGTTGGAAAATATTTGCGGCGTTATGTTGCTGATCCCGCTGATGTAGAAGCGGCATCCGGTATGCTTCTGGCGAGTTCGATGGGTTCTATGGCTTTCAATGTTGCGAGGCTGGGGCTTGTGCATGCTATCGGGCACCCTCTTGGGGCAAAATTCAAATTGCCGCACGGGGTAGTCTGTGCTCTGCTGATGCCGCATGTTATGGAGTTCAACCTTTCTGCTTGTCCCGACAAATTTGTGGATATTGCTTTTGGCCTGGAAGGAGCCGCAGAAGGGGGTTCAACCAGCATGAAGGCCAAATATGCGGTTCGTGCTGTTGAGCGGCTTATGGATGATATTGGTATCAGAGCAGATTTTAGTTCATATGATGTCACTGAGGAATTATTGTCACATATAGCTGATCAAACATTGAGCTCGGGCATGCAATTGACTAACCCGAAAGATTGCAACAAAAAAGATATTTTAGATATCCTTCAAAGATTATTTGAGGAGAACTGATTTGGACCTGGAGCTCTTACTCTTTAATTTACTTTTCAAGCACTCTTCAGATAATTGGTGAGACATATGGAAAAGTGATACCGTTTCCTCGCTAATATGGTCCATGTCTAAGTTATGTTGATTAGACAGCGATGGTAATCTTGGCTTTATCGGTTAGGTGTGGAAGAGCAGCAGGTTGCAAAATACATTCATTAAAATAACGGGGGGCACTCTACACACAGTACGGTATTTATAACGGTATCTATTGTGTCGTTTGGCGAAAAAGATCAATAAAATAAAAATTTCAAGTCAGAAGTTTGGTAGCGGCCTCCCCAGTTAAAAAAGACCAGCCCTCCACTAACCGTGTCGGGTTAGTGGGTGGGTTTTTTATGTTTATTATTAAAAGGTTAAGTCAATGTCAGGGGCGGAGCTACTTCAGAATCACTTCCTTTGCGAAAAATTCGTGATACCTCGCTTCTCTTTCGCTTCAGAATTCCCCGCATTTTTTCCCCGTCATTCACCGGACCTCGTTCGGACTCCTTAGTTTTTTACTGTAACCGCTTAGCTATAATGGCAGCCATGTTCGGCAGTATTTCAGCGGAACTCCCTGATCGGCTGAATGTCATTTTGTCCATTCCAATAAACAAACGAGGCAATCGGTCATGGTAATTGTTAAAATGCGGGAGCGCATAAAGCCACTTTTCCATCGTTATATCTGAATTGACTACTCCGGCGCGGAAACCCCGGATTCCAGTCTGAAAGGGCTCCGGGTCTACGAGGCAAGCCGCGAGTCTCTGCCGGTAGAGGTGGAACCTCCGCCCAGCCCCCGTAAGCACTGGACACGGTGCGGTTTGGCGGAGTGGCTGGCGATGGGGCTGTCTAGGATTGTACCGACCATCGTTGGTATCTATCACGGCTTTTCATTTCCCCTTGCAGCTTCATCTCCATCAGAAACTGCCAGACCGGCACTACATGCATGATGACAAAACCTACGGGGATGGTTTCATCGGTGCGCCAGGTCTACACACCCTCCAATAATAAGGCGTTTGTCTGGGACCCAAGATGAAAAAGAAACCTGAAATAAATTTGTAAAATGTAGCAACGGCTACAACATAAATAATGATTTTCATTATAATCCTTTGAAAATAACTAATAATTTTCAATGGAGAACGTTATGAAACCTCACGTAATTGGTATTTCCGGTAGCCCTATCAAGAATTCAAACACTGACCGGGTAATACAGTCGGTGCTTGCGAACACCGGGCTCTCGACGGAGTTTATTAAATTATCCAAGCTGAGAGTGCAACCATGTATAGCATGCCTCGGCTGTACAAAGGACAACATTTGCAAAGTCAAAGATGATTTTCAGGAGCTCGCTGAAAAAATAAAATTTGCCGGAGCTATCGTCGTCGGAGGTTATCCGCCTTATGGTTCAATTGATGCTTTTACCAAGGCATTTCTTGAAAGACTTTTTTCTTTGCGTCACCAAAATGGTTACAATAGAGGGAAATTGGCAGTAACTGTCGTAACCGGTATCGGGCGGGGCGCCCCAGGGCTTGAAGAAGCCAGCACACAGTTAAGTCATGCTTTGACTCTTGAAGGCATGGAAGTGCTGGGCCAGATTAAGGTTGTTGGAAACCCTGAATGTATGGTCTGTGGTTTTGGACAGAGTTGCCCGATGAGTGCTTTACCATGGATTTTCGGCGACGACACTGAAGTTACTCCTGAAAAGTTCTGCAAGGCAGAAGACCAGGCTGAAACATGGCAACAGGCCGAAAACCTCGGCAAAGAAATTACCGAAAGACTGAGAAACGTTACTATGATGTGAGTCAGGAGGAGCACCTTTCAACATGACGTGTCTTTGTGAACAGATTGCTGGTAAAGGCGTTGAACTATCGCAGGTTTGTTTGGGAAACCATTGGATTTTTCAAGATCTTGCCCCACGTGACATAGAGGCTCTTAACAAAGAAGCTCTTCGAAAGAAACTGGCAAAAGGAGATATTCTATTTCAGCAGGGCGATAAAGCTGACGAGATGTTTCTCATCAAGGGCGGGAGGATGAAGCTATCCAAAATTCTTGAGGATGGCAGTGAACTTACACTCGATATTCGCAAAGCCGGCGACTTTGTCGGTGAAAACATATTCTCTGATGAAGGCAGATACCCAGTCAGCGCTATCTGCCTTGAAGACACACTAACCTGTGGTTTTACTCGGAATCAGTTTGAACAGCTCATAACGGATAATCCTCAAGTCAGTATCCGCATCATTAAAAATTTGAGCAATAGAATTTCATGGCTGACGAGTCGTGTGGGCAACCTGGCCGTCACCAACATTGAAGAGCGCTTGTACAGTGTACTCAGCAATGTAGCCAAAGAACACGGGGTGGCAAGTTCTCAAGGTTTCGTTATTCAGTTTCCCCTGACTCATGAAGATTTAAGCTTTTTGACCGGGGCGCACCGAGTAAGTATTACGCGTGCCATGAAATCTCTGAAAAAATCTGGAAAAATTCTTCATGAAGGAAAGGTTGTTATTATTCCTGCCATGAAAACAGCCTGATGTTATAATCGATTCATCGATTTTAACCGATTACCATTACAGGAGGTGATATGTCCGGAAAAATCAAAATAGAGGGAATTAAGGCTTGCGTATTTGATGCCTACGGCACCTTATTTGATGTGCATTCCGCCGTCGGAAAATATCGGGATATGTTCAACGGTAAAGCAGATCAGGTCTCAGCGATATGGCGAACAAAGCAACTTGAATATACCTGGTTGAGAAGCCTGATGGGCACCCATGCAGATTTCTGGCATGTGACTCAGGATGCCCTGGATTTCGCGCTTGATACGCATGAGCTCAAGGTACCTGAATTACGCAAACATTTAATGGATGCATACCTGTGTCTCAGTTGTTACGCGGAAGTTCCTACTGTGCTGTCGACCTTGAAGGACAGAGGCTACAGAAACGCGATTTTATCAAACGGTACGCCTCAGATGCTCGATGCAGCAGTAGCAAATTCCCAATTAACTTCAGTCATTGAAGAGAAATACTCTGTAGAAAAGGTGGGGATTTTCAAACCCGACCCACGTGTTTACCAGCTCGCCGTTGATGGGATGGGAGTGCAACCAAATGAAATACTATTCCATTCTTCCAATGCCTGGGACGCATGTGGAGCAGCTTTCTTTGGTTTTAAGGTGGCATGGATCAACAGGTTTGGACAACGAGCGGAGAGACTTCCAGGAAAGCCTGATGTGGAAATCAGCAGTCTTGATGAATTACCGGAATTATTACCATAAACGCTCTGCGTCTCAGACGGCTTGAAAATCGTTGTCAATGTATTGGGGGATGAGAAAAGCAATGAGACCCGATGTAACGGGTTATCTGAAACTGTATGAAATAGTTCAATTCATTTCATCCCTGGGCAATGAGTCATAGAGTATTGTTCCATACAGATAAAGCTCACCGGGCTTGATGATACCCGGAAACTTTTCATTCGCGTTATGCCATTGATGATAGATAGAAATTACTAACTCACTGCAATAATATTTGCTGGGGTAATTGAAACCGAGAGTACCGAGAAAGTCATAGCTTTTCCCAACCAACTTTTCCGCCTCTGCCCATGCAACTGTTCCATTTTCAAGGGATTGCCATCTCGGGCGAATGATCAACAGCCTATATGATTTATCGACAAATTCTTTCAAGTTGGATATATGAACACCTCGCCCTTCAGCTTCAATTACTTGCTGGGAGCGGGCGTTGTAGACACCTGCATGGCTGATTGGAATTCCAGTTGCATTGGAAACCAGGTTATCCGTGGTATGATATCCCCGAGTGACAAGCCAATCGCCGGTGCCGGCGGTCTCAATCACAGCTCTCGTGATAATTTCATTTTGTCTAATATGAGTTGAACTGTCTTTGATTTCAACCGATGGCCTGGCCAGGCATCCTGTTAGGGTAAAAATGATAACTGCGAGAATTATTTTCACGATTTTTGTAATGGAGGCGTTGAAGACACACATTGCCGGATTTTCCGGTGTCGGGGGCTATCTTCCAGTGTTAACGGTAATTTCAGCTTGAGGCGCTTGAGGTGGATGGAGTTTCTCTACCCGAGATTTAGTTTGTAAAAAAGCTTCTGGAACGCTCTTATTGCTCAAAATATCAACTATCCATCCTAGTCCAAATGGAATAGGCCCGGGATCAGTATAGACATGGTATTGCACAAGAGAAATATCTCGATCTTGCTCTTCTATTCGCCAGAAGCCGTTTGTGTCTTTGATTGTTTCTGCTGTTTCTAGCCCAGGCCAGTTTAGCAGCTGCCAGTGAATCATTGATGACGTGCTCCCAAGGTTCGTACTCACAAGTTTCAAACGATACTTTTTTATTTTTCCGAGTGGAAGGGTCAAGGTATAGTTGAGAATAGCTTCGCTGTTCGTCTCTTCTATTATCTCTATATGGCTGACATTAGGCATATAGTCTGGATATTTTTCATATTCTGACAAGACTTCCAGGATGGTATCGCTGGAGGCGTTTATGATACCGATTGCCTCAAATGTTTTTCCACTTTTTCCCACAGTCTCAACTTCACGAACGATTATTTCTCCTTGTTCAAGGAGTTGTTTCTCGTGATCAGCAAGCGATATGGGACCGAGAGCACCTCCTGCGTTGGGGATTATGATGAATCCCATGATCAAACAGGTCAGGGATAATAGTATGGAGCTTGTTCTGCTCATAGATTACTGATGAGCTTGCTCCTTCACGTGCATATCGTGAAGCCAGAGTCTTTTTTGAATTTGATATGTATTAATGATGAGTCCGGAAAGGCAGAGCAGTACAATAGCTGGGAGCAAAACATCAAAGCGATTCGTTCCAAAAAATATAATGAAAGTGTTGATCAAGATAAATACGATCCGAGCCTCTGTGGGGCCGATACCATAATAATAGATATGAAACTCATTGGTAGCTCCGAATGAAAGGAATGAGTTCACCATATAGCCACCAAGTATGACAACGAGAGCAAAGTACCAGATTTCCATCCCCACAGGTGAGATCATATACCCTACAAACACCAGGGAACAAAGAAAGATATAGTCAAGGAAATGGTCCATATAAAAACCCCATTTGACTAAGCCAGTGTCTCTCTGTCTCCCAACTTCACCATCACAGAGGTCAGTCAGATATTGAAGTACTATTAAAATCGAAACCAGCCATAAAATGTGGAGATTGTTTTTAGCGTAAAACCCTAAAATCAGGTTGAGTAGGCTCCAGACAAGGGTCAACAACGTCAGGTGATAGGTCTCAATGGAATCAGGAATTTTGGGGACTGCCCAAGCTTTTAGCCTATTTTCAGGCGTGCTTAATATCGAGAGGCCGACTTTTTGGGCACCACCGAATGCTTGTTCAGAGTTCTTCATTTTTTTCTGTCAATTTTGAATTCTTCGGTCTGCTGATTGCATTACTTCAGATTTATTGGAACAATCTGTTATTGTTAGTTTATTATATTTTTTTCGGTTAGTGGAGTTTTTATTTCTTTCTTCAGGAACTCCTCGAAAAGGAGTGTGAGAAACTCATTTTGTCACTCCAGGAACGTGCGGTAAGCAATCCCCGCAATGGATCCCTCTTTGGACTCTTCTACCGTCAATGGGAACCGTCTTATCTATGCCACCGGAGCAGGTCGCCTGCGGCAGCCTTTTGCAAAGCATGCAGTGTTTCAGGATCGTTGAACATCTTTTTGCATAAGCTGCATTTGCGATAGGTCACAATATCTCTTGATTTCATCCCGGCATAGGAAGCTATGGTGGTGACGCCCATGGTACGGATACAGTTATAAAGGATGCTGGTTTCACTCTTGGTCAGCAGCTGTTCCACTGACCAGTCGTTAAGGCTGCCAAGTCGGAAAAAGTCAGTAGCACTGAAATGGCTGCCCGCATCACAGCAGGCATACATGGTCAGATCAGGAGCGAGGTAGGGATTCATCTGACAGCAATTGTCCTGGTAATCAGTGAATAGAAGCTGTTGGTTGAAGACTTCGGCACGTCCTGCATAGATCACCGGTTCCGGGAAAAACTTGAGGCTGTTGTCCCGCAGATACTGTTCAAAAGGATCGTCTTTCTCAGAAAAATCGGTAATGAAGGAGATAAAAGCGTCAATACCCATATCCTCACAGGCTCTTGCCGCATTCAGCACGTGCTGCTTCGGCACGTACTCCTGGTGCCATCTGCTGTAGCTCAGGCGGAGCTGGGAGATTCCGCATTGATTGAGCAGGTGCAGTCGTTCCCGGGCCTGCTCAGGCGTTTTAGCCCAGTAACTATTGGTTACCACACGGGTATAGACCTTGTTTTCAGAACAGAGGGTGACCAGTTTCGCCAAATCGTCAAGGTAGATAAAGGGCTCTCCCGCAGTGAAACTGATTCCCTTTACTTCTGAGCAGATCATTTCGCGGATAATATCTTTGGCTTTAGCAAGTTCCATCTTGCTGGTTGCCGGATTTTCGCCGGCTGCTACACAGTGAGAGCAGCGGATGTTGCAGCGGGTCGAGTAGCCAAAAGCGATTTTTCTCATTATTTTTTTGTTTGTTTCATGGTTTTTTGGGTTCGTCTGGTGGCAAGGGCTGCCAGGGGATCGTCCGGCCAAAAATGTTTGGGGTATCTTCCCTTGAGTTCTTTTTTTATTTCCGGATACGTTCGCTGCCAGAACCCCGCCAGATCGGTTGTCACCTGAAGAGGTCGTTGGGCGGGGGAGAGAAGATGCAACAGGACGGGGATTTTACCGTCACATATAACCGGCGTCTCCTGAAGGCCAAACATCTCCTGGATGCGAACAGCAAGCAGGGGAGATTTATCGTACTGGTAGCGGAGCCGGATCCTGGAGCCACTGGCAACCATTAGGGTTGCTGGGGCCAGGCGTTCCAGGCGTTGCTGCCGCTCCCAGCCCAGCATGTTCATAAATATCTCCTGCAGATTCAGCTGTTTTAGCTGTTCCGCTTTGCTGATGTCAGCGAGGTAAGGCGTGAGCCAGGAAAGATCCCCGATCAGTTCGCTGTCCCTGAGGTCCGGCCAAGGTTCATTGGGCTGCCATGAGCGCAGACAGTTTACCCTGGCCTGAAGTTGGCGTGACTCTTTGTCCCAGGGCAGAGAGATTATCCCCATACTTTTGATGCCGGCCAATAGAGCTTGGTGGGGGCGACAAGGTACTCATTGGTCGATAGCGGGTCAAATTTCGGGAGTTTTGCACCGGTGCCGGATGACATGAGATAGCTTTCCTGTTGCCCTTGACGGCGGCGTGCAACCCGGTCCGGATAGGCAAAAGCCAACAGGAGGCCTGCACTTTCCGGATCACAGGGTTTTCGCAGTTCATGCATTCGCTGAAGCCAGATACGTGCATTTTTGTCGACCCGGCTACATGCCCGGGGATCGCCTCCACTATTTGTTACTGCAGCAGCTTTTCCCTGACGCCACAATGTAAGCAGGTTTAACCTGTCATGCAGATCAGCGGTTGCAGCATCAGCGTTGTTGATATGTTTGACATTGTCAACCCCAAAAATAGTTGTCCTGTTCCCTTGTATAAAATTTTTCCAGGTTTTCTCTTTCTCCAGGGCATGGTCAGAGGCGGAACCGATGTAACGACGGTTGATCCTGCTGATCTTCGCGGGTTGGGTACCGCCTGGCTTATTTCGTCGTGAGGCTGCCTCTCTCTAGAAACAGGAGTTCGGTAAATATCTTAATCCTAAAACCCGCAACGAGGATTCCTCATACCGTGATTGCGCCCCTGGCAATGTCCTGGAAAAAGCTATGGAATTTTGCTCAGTAAATAGCCTCCTGCACCGTTAAGTGTTTTTATTTCGTTTCATATTATTTGGCTGATAATTCCACTTCCTGGCTAATGGCCCATATAAATGCGATCAGTTCTCTTGCAATTGCTGTCGTCACAACCTGTGTTGGTTTTCCTTTTGCGATTAAACGTTTATACCGGCTGCAGAGTCTGAGTTGAGCCTTCCAGGCGATATCTTGAATATTCCTGGGTAATTCCCGGCTGCGCTTGAGCAGGTGACGGGTTACTCGAGCGGGGAACCGGTAGGTCCAGGATGCTTCAACAAGGGCCCGGCGGGCATAACCGTTGCCGGCTTTGGTAATCCCTCCTCGTTTGATTGTCTCGCCGGTCGAGTGCTCCGACGGAACAAGACCAAGGTACGCCATCAGCTTCGTGGGTGATGAAAATCGATCTATCGAGCCAACCTCAGCAACGACAATTGCTGCGGTTAATTCAGAGATCCCCCGCAAAGCCTGGATGGCCAATACTATTGGCCTTCTGCGCCAGGTCATAACCATTGCAGTCACCGCCTCTGTCAGGCGTATAACATGCTGACTTTATTCATGAATTCAGTCAATGTACTCTTGCAAGGCCACCTGTTGTGCCGGATGCTCCATTTTGAGATCAGAGAGCCAATTGAAATGTGCTGTTGTCCATTTTGTTTTAGCAGTATAAATCACACCATGCTGAAGCAAAAAGCTGTGGAGCCGCTGCTTGGCTTTACGGGCTGCTACCCTGGCATCATCACGCCCTCGCAAAAGGTCTCGGATTGCTTCATCTTCAGAATCTGGGACATAGATAGCATCAAGCTCTAAACATTATATCGAGAAGCGGTGAATAAGCCCCAGACCTATTCGGGCGAAATGGCCCTGCCGGTCGTTGCCGGCAGGATGACGCCATAAGTTAACAATCCAGCAAGGGATAATACAATCACATGGGGAATGGTCGCAGCAACCAACACCTACATGGGCAAACCATAATCTGTCGAAAAGATGGGCACGAGCAGAAATCCTCCGCCCACTTCAAGCGTGGCCGAAAGCATATCAAATGCCAACCAGGATTCCGGTAACGAACAGGAAAGCAGTGTTGAAGATTCACGCCTCACTCCAAAATCGACAGTTCAGCGTCGACGTCAGTAGAGCTCGTTCAGTGCACGTATCAGTCCCTTGATGTAACCGGTCGAAAACGCTCTGCCGCGATGGCCCCACCGTGTGTCGTTGACCATGATAGGCACGTGATCATCCATCAGGAACCCATCGAATTTAGAATCTTTGAGAATTTTGAGAACTGCGATTAAATCTGCTTCGCCTTCATCGATGAAACACTCCTGGAAGGAGGGAAGCCGGCCAAGAATATTTCGGAAGTGGACATAGAAAACTTTTCCCTCGCTGGTGAAGCGTCGCAGGCTATCCATCATCGAATCGACTCCGCCCTCAGTCCATGTGCCCATACAGAAGTCCAAACCGTGGAAATCACTTTTCCCGAGTTCCATCGCACGGACGAATCCCTCAAGATTTCGAAAGATTCGTGGAATGCCTCCCAGTGATGGTACCGGGGGATCGTCGGGATGCAGGGCTAGCTTAACCCCGAATTCTTCAGCAACCGGCAGCACCGCTTTGATGAAGTACTCGTAATTATTCCACATTTCCTCTTCAGTATAACGCCGGTCGAACATGATGTAATCACTGTCGATGATATCGGCGTCAAACGAGGTTGTGATGGCGCTACCTCGGATTTTCAGTGATTTGTTGGTGCGCCAAACCCGTGTCGGCATCCAGCAATAGCCGAGAATGGGAATACCGGCTTGGCCGACGGCCCGGATTGTGTGCTGGTAATTTTCGATCTGCTCGTCGCGTCCTTCGAGGCCGAGCATGATCTTGTCGTAAAACCAAATCGGGACATTCTCGATTGCCTCGAGTTTTAGGCCGTAGTTTTCAATCCGCACACGCATTTGCAGAAGTTCCAGATAATCCCATTTTTTTGCAGGTGGTTCATCGCCACGAACCCAGAAGGTTGAACCAATCAACCCGTTCGAGCCGAAGTTGCCAATACCATTCAACGGTGGTGTGTTGATCTGCACCCCGCTGAGCCCCAGCTGCTGGACAAACTGGAGATCATCGTCTGTGATTTCTTTGAAATTACCAGCTATAACGCGCATTTCTACCTCCTGCAATCAGTTGATAATATTTCACTGAGAATTGACCAAACGCTCATGAACATTATTGAGATACCGGCACGTGATGATTACTCACACCAGAAACGAGTCCTTTTCATAGAATGTGAAACATTACCGATAATCGTGGCTTGAGGTTTTTGTCAGGTATTGCAATTTTGAATGCTTAACAACCTCTGGGTTGATTATATTTTCAGGTATGTTCCCATCGGCCAGAGCGAATATGGCTTGGGCGACTCCGTTGTTGGCAAGTTGGTTCATATCCTCACTGATTGCGAGGTTGTGTGATCCCAGAATTACATTGTCCAGGCGAAAAAGAGGGTTTTGAGTACTCGGTGGCTCTTGTTCAAAAACGTCAATGCCAGCCCCGGCTATCCATTTTTCCTCAAGTGCTTGAACAAGTTTTGCCTCATGTATGATTTCTCCACGAGCAGTGTTGATTAAGTAAGCACCTTTTTTCATGAGTCGTAGCTCCCGTTCCCCTATCAGCTGAAAGGTTTTTTCTGACAAGGGACAGCAGATGCAGAGAAAGTCAGCTTCCGCGAGAATTCTGTCAAGACCTACAAGACGTATTCCGAGATCAGCAAATTCATCCTCTTTGTGGTTTGGGGCGACGCCCAGATGGATCATACCCCACGGTTGCATCAGGCGAAAAACCTCCTGACCGATGTTGCCAAGACCAATGACACCAAGCACGCGGTCCTGCAGTCCTATCCCTTTGTTCTCCCATCTTTTGTCCCAAGCCCCATCTCGAGTTCGTCGGTCTCGCTCGAATATGCGGTGGGCAAAAGCCAGTATCAGAGCAACATTAGCAGAGGCGACAGGCCGACGGACAGCTTCCGGGGTAATAGCTACCATTACTCCAGCCCGGGTGCAGGCCTCGACATCAAGATGGTCATAGCCGACACCGTTACGCGCAATCAGCTTGAGACGACAGTTATCCGGAGTTATTGCTTCAGCACGCAGCGGACTGCGTTTCATCATGATGGCGTCGAAACGCCGGGTGTGATCAACGGTAATAGCGGTTGGAGCAGGCTCCTTCATGATTTCCAGCTCGATGCCGGGGTGGTTCAGCAGAACATCCCAAATATCTTTGACGAAATCTATCTTCCCTTCCTGGTCCGCAAAATCACGCGTTACGCCGACAATGATCTTATTGGGAGCATGAACCATTCTCGTATCCTCCATCATTTTTCAATTCACCAGAAAGATTTCAGGTCATCAGCCCACAGTCGGCGCCTGTAACGTTATCTCTTTGATCAGATCCAATTTCTCGTCCGTCAGGTAACAATACCGATTCATCCAGACCCGCCCGCCTGAGGCACGCCACGCCGCTTCGAGGCGGGCACCCACATCGGCGAGGGGGCCGTAGCCATGGGCAAGCGCGGTCACCGGGATATTGCCGGCTTCAAAGCGTACTTGTCGGATTTTACGGGCAATCGCACCTGTGCCGACGGGGTGGTCGTCGCCTGGTCCGGGGTAATGGTAATCGCTGAGGTGCGGAAAGCCATCGTCATCGGCGATATCCATAAACCTAACTAAGGCCTTAACCAGCAATGATTCTGAGAGTCCTGGATTGGCGGTCATGATGGCATCACCATAGAACTTCAGGATTGTTGGCCAGTGCATGGTATAAAGCTTGGGCTGGATTGAATCGATGATCCCCGACAAACGATGGGACGACAATCCAGACAATGTGGAGAACGGCGCCGGAAAGGCCTGGGCGATCAATTTGGTTTCGGGACTTGCCGCAGCCGTGATGGTTTGGCGAAAACCTTGAAGCAGCTCTGTTGACAGCGTCGATTTAAGGTAGAGCCAATCGGCGATCCCCGGTCTGGCCGAGATTGTTTGAAGGATACGATAGCGGCTTCCATCAGCTTCCAATGCGTCGCTGAGCATGGCGTTGGTAAGACCGCCGAGCAACATATGGTGAAGGGCTCCAACATCACGGCGCATCCGTTCAAAATCCAGTCCAAGTCGTTCAGCGGCCTTGGCGGCATGATCGCTGAAATCCAGGAACACACCGTCCAGCGTATACGGTGGGTATTCGGGCCAATCGACCCGGAGGCCGTCGATATCCGGGTAAGCCCTGCAGAGATCGCGGATAAAGGCATTTTCGTAAGCGATCAGGTTGGGACTGGCCAGGCTGCCGTTTGTATCGATACGCACCTTCGGCAAGCTGCCGTCGGGCAGGCGCGGCATGTCATCGTCGGTCAGAGTGCAGAACTGGACGCGATAGGAGGGCGGGATCGCGGCCATGATCTGGAAATAGACCTTGAAACCGGCTTTCTTGGCCGCACGCACGAACTCGGCGACCAAGTGTCCCTCACGGCGCGTCAGGTCGCCGACCGGGTCGGGCTGGTAGCGCAGGCCGTCATAAAGTGACAAGTCATGCTCCCAACTGGGTTCGGTACGGACATAGAGAGCGTCTTGGCCCCAGAGCGGGCGGTCGAGCAGGCGAACGACGCCCTTCTTGGCGTCGCCGGGCGGTTCGCGGCTTCCGGTCTCTGCGGTGGCTGGTTCCATCACGTACGGCGACGTGGATACAGCTGTTGCACCCGCACGTTTCAGGTTTTTGAGGATGCCGTCAATTCCCTCGGTCTGGATATATTCGGGCAGGATGGTAATGCCAACACAGCGTTCCACGCTCATGATTGAATTTCCTCATCCAGCCAATTGAATTCTTCCAGTAATTTCCAACGGTGGTTATCGCATGGCAGGGTCGAACGGCTCCAGGATTTCAGAAGTTCCTTGGAATCGCGCTTTGCCGCCATGTCGGTGAGGATCGCTGCCGGGTCCCAATCGACCAGGATCTTGGCGTTTAACCCGTCGCGGATGTCACGATAGTTGGGATCGTCAGCCAGATCGTTGATTTCCTGTGGATCGGCATCCATATCAAACAATTGGGGTTCATGGCCGTGATAGTAAATCAGCTTCCATTTACCCGACCTGATCATGCGCTGCTGAACAGGAACCGGCCCGGTCCAGGGGGCCATGCCGTCGGTGCAGTATTCCGAATACGTCTCATTCAGCCAAAGCCGGGACGGGTCGCGGGCGACTTCCAGAAAACTTTGACCGTCGCTGCCTGGCAGGCCGGGGGCTTCACAGACCTCCAGAATGGTTGCCGCCAGATCAACCAGATTGACCACTTGATTTCGGCTTTCTCCTTCAGGAAGGACGCCCGGCCAGGACATGATTAGTGGAATCTTGGCCGATTCGTCATAAAAAGTCTGCTTCCACCACAACCCCCGCTCACCCAGTTGATCGCCATGATCCGAGCAATAGATCACCAGCGTGTTATCATCAAGACCCGTCTCTTTCAGTTTGTCGAGAATACGCCCGATCATCTCGTCCATTTCCTCGACGAGTGCATAATAGGCGGTACGCGCTTTGATGATATTGTCTTCGGTCAGGTCCGTGGTGTCGGTAAACTCCCGCCACTCTTTAAGGTACGTATGTTCTCTGTTGAGATCCTCGACTCCTACATCGGGCATGCCGACCCTGCCCTTGTAACGGTTATAGAACGCCTTTCGTGCAACATACGGCTGGTGGGGCAAAAGGTAGCCGACCGTCACGGCAAAAGGTTCGGAATTTCCGGTTTTGCGGGCATCGGCCAGTTCATCAAGAACGCTCAGCGCGCTCTCTGTCACGTCATCGTCATGACACTCATAGGCCGATTGGCCGGGTCCTGATTTATCGATACTGACCCGGTACGGATCATTGGTCCCGGTAAGATCGCCAAGTGAATGGGGTACACCACCGACCCAGTTGGTTGAATGATCTCCCACTTCACGGCGCACGTAGCCGCGCATCTGGTCCACACCGATGGAATGTAGACGGCCAACCAGTATGGGTTTGTATCCGGCAGCACCGAGAGCATGAGCCGTCGTCGGTATATCGGATGCCAAGACGTCCGAGTTGGTCCAGCAGTGTTGGCGACATGGGTGCCGACCGGTCAGGAAAGACA
Source organism: Desulfocapsaceae bacterium (assembly GCA_963675545.2). GTDB lineage: Bacteria > Desulfobacterota > Desulfobulbia > Desulfobulbales > Desulfocapsaceae > MADRE3. Next base: position 1,241,892 of record CAXXRX010000002.1, on the reverse strand, counting down.
TCCGCGCCGGTACACAAAGTGGGGAGGGCGTATAGGCGTTATCGAAACGAACACCGCGGGCCGCCAGTCGGTCTAAGTGAGGTGTTGAAACAACGGTGTCTCCATAACAGCCAGTGATTCTCTGAGTATGTTGATCAGACATGATAAGAATGATATTCGGCCGTGCTTTAGTCATGGGAAAGTCCTCCTTGTAACCGCCCTATTGTTCTCAACATTTTTAATTTGAAATCTCCTAACCAACAAAGTACTGTATAATTTCTCGCACGTCGAGAATTGCAAGCGTTAGGATTGAAGTTTGATGCGTTCAGGTCAATGCTAAATCGATAAAATGTGTCAGTAGCAACGGAGCGGAACGATGGCCCCGGGGGTCAAACCCTGGTTTATGGGGAGGTGGCGGTTACCGGCATTAATTTTCCGTGGCCTCAGAATAATGGCATATTAAAAAAGGAGAGAAACCCGATGAAACATGGATTGACAGTACTTTTTATTGTTGCCGTATTGGCAGGCTTTATTGTCGCCCCGGTTCAAGCTGCATGGCCGGAAAAACCCGTCAAAATTATCGTTCCATTTAATCCTGGTGGATCAAGTGATCAGACGGCCCGTGTCTTCCAGAAGGCGATAGAAGACAACAACCTGATGCCACAGAAATTGACCATTGTGAACATTGGTGGCCATTACACCATCGGCTCCCGCCAGGCCATGGAAGCAAAGCCTGACGGCTACACCTTCCTGTTGATTCACAAGGCTCTGATGGGAGCACAGGGCGGTGGTATGATCGATTTCGGCCATGCAGATTTCGATCCTGTTGCCGAAACATCCGAATTCTGTCTTGTGTCCGCAGTGCGTGAGGACGACCCGCGCTTTCCTGATGCTCAAAGCCTGCTGAAGGAAGCGACCGACAACCCCGATAGCCTGATTTTTGGTTGCAATCTCGGTGCGCTGAACCATATGGCCGGCATTCAGCTGCAAAACACGACACCAAACGCCAAATTCCGTTTTGTTCAGATCGGTGGCGGCACCGCCAACTTTACGGCGCTTATCGGTGAGCAGACCGATACCACGGTACTGTCCATGGCCGAGTATCTCAATTTCAAGGTCAAGGGCGTGAAGGGACTGTGTTATATGAATCCGACCCGCGCACCGGAAGCTCCGGAAGTGCCGACCTGCGAAGAAGCGGGCATGGGTAAATTGGTCTATTGTGTCGGTAGCTGGTGGTTGGCACCGAAGGGCACACCTCAAGAAGCAATCGACGGCTTGGCCGATGTCCTCGAGAAAGCGATGGAGACCGACTTTGTCAGGGAGAACCTGAAGAAGAAAGCAATAGCGCCGACGTTCACACGCGGTGAAGCCTTCGCCAATAAACTTGACGCAGAGTACAAAATCGTCGAGCCTGTAGCCAAGCAAGCGGGCAAAAAATAATAAAAATAAGTCATTGAAGCGTACTTAGAAACTACCCCGTTCACGTATTCTCATGCGTCTGTGCCGGGGTAGTTTCTCTCACGTCTGGGAGAAATGTTGTGAATATAGCTCTCGCCAAACGCGATATCGGCCTGATGATTTTCATTATTGCCGTTTGTGTCGCCGTGCTCGTGGAAAGTTGGGATCTACCGCCGGGATCATTCGAGCCGCTGGGATCGGGTCCGGTTCCGCAGGCTATCGCTTTCCTTATTATTGGGCTGTGCTCGATCATTCTGGTGCGTGCCTTCATTGCACTGATCAGGCACAACGGCATGCAAAAATCCGAGGAAGAAAACATAATTGGGACTGAGGAGAAAACCGCAGAGTTTCGTCCCAGACCTTGGTCGGCGGTGGTCGTTTTGCTCCTTTCCGGGTTATATGTCGGTATTCTCTATCTCGGGATCATGGGCTTCGGTCTCCTCACCTGTCTCTTTTTATTCGGCATCATTGTCTTCCTGGTCGGGATGGAATCGGTCTATGCTTTTGGTCGTCTGATTACCACCTTTGACCGGAAGCACCTCGCGGCAGCCAGACCGGTTCTCATTGCCGCTGCAATTGCGGTGATTATGGGATTTGGCTGCGAGTTTGTTTTTACCGAGATCTTTTTCATAGATCTGCCGACGGGGTGATGCCATGGAAGCGTTATCTCAAGGGTTCTTTCAAATTCTGACCCCCGTTCCATTTTTGCTGGTCCTGCTGGGGACAACGCTCGGCATTTTCGGCGGTGCAATCCCGGGCATTACCGGTGCGATGATGATCGCGCTGACGTTGCCGCTCACCTTCAATATGGTGCCGGGCAATGCCCTGGCACTATTGATCGGCATGTATGTAGGTGCAATCAGCGGCGGTTTGATTACCGCGACATTGATGCGTATGCCCGGCACACCGGCAGCGGTGATGACCACATTCGACGGTTATCCCATGGCCCGGGACGGGAGACCGGGCCGCGCGCTTGGCCTTGGCATCACCGCATCTTTCGTGGGCGGCCTCGTCTCGTGGGTTTTCCTGGTTCTGGTCTCAGAACCATTGAGTGATCTGGCCACGCGTTTCGGACCGTTTGAATATTTCACCCTGGTAATGATGGCAATGGTGCTGATTGCCTCCGTGAGTCAAGGGTCTATGGTCAAGGGCTTGCTTTCCGGTGCGCTGGGGATGTTGGTCGCCATGCCGGGTGTCGATCCGGCGGCGGGAGGGTTCCCCCGAATTACCTGGGATATCATGTACCTGAACGGTGGACTGGGTTTACTGCCCGTGCTGATTGGCGTCTTCGCGGTCAGCCAGTTGATCGCTGATGTCGTCGACATCGAACACAAAGTGGAACGGACCAAGTTTTCCACAAAAGGCATCTTTATGTCGTTCAAGGACTGGAAGGATCAGGCTTGGAACATGATCCGCTCGTCCGTGATCGGCACATGGATCGGTATCCTGCCGGGAATCGGTGCGAATATTGGCTCTATCGTCGCCTATACGACAGCTAAGAATATGTCCAAGACGCCTGAAAAATTCGGTACCGGATCCGAAGAAGGTATTGTCGCATCGGAAGCCGCCAACAATGCAACTGTCGGTGGTGCACTTATTCCGCTGATCGCCATGGGGATCCCCGGTTCTGTTATTGACGCAATCTTGATAGGAGCGCTGATGATCCACGCCATTCAGCCTGGCCCCACCTTGTTCCTGAATAATCCGGAAATCGTTTATGCCATGATTTCAGCGTGTCTGCTGGCCAATATCATGATGTACGGAATCATGACGAGTTCGGTGGGTAAAATTTCGAAACTGATGTTTACGCCCAGAGCCTATGTATTGCCGCCTATTCTGGTCTTCTGCGTCATCGGGGCATTTGCCATTAACAATCTGTTCTTCGATGTCTGGGTCATGTTGGGCTTTGGTATTTTCGGATATTTCCTGGAACGCTCTAATGTGCCGCTAGGTCCATTCGTAATCGGCTTTGTTTTAGCGCCTATCGCCGAAAGTAAGCTGCGCTCGGGACTGATGATGACGGCTGGGGATTTCTCACCTATAATCACCCGACCGCTGCCGGCAGCATTCGTCGTGATTTCCATAATTTTGCTGGTATGGCCATTCTACCAGGAATGGAAGAGGGGTAAAAAGAACTTATAACATCATCCGGGAGAGAGTAGCGATGCGTACGGTGTTTGTATTAATGGATTCGCTCAATCGCCGGGCGATGGAAAACTATGGCGGTCAATGGGCGGCAACACCAAATTTCAAGCGTTTTTCCGAACGTGCGGTCACGTTTGACAATCACTATACGGGCAGCCTGCCGTGCATGCCCGCGCGCCGTGAAATGCATACCGGCAGGCTCAATTTCCTCCATCGCAGTTGGGGGCCGATGGAACCCTTTGACGATTCGGCAACCGAAATCCTTAAAAAACGTGGTGTCTACAGCCACATGATTACCGATCACTACCACTATTTCGAGGACGGCGGGTGGAGTTACCACACGCGATTTTCGTCCTGGGAAAACATGCGCGGGCAGGAATGGGATCCGTGGAAAGGCGTGGTCGACTGGCCTTTGGACAAGTGGCGGGAAACCTACCACCATTTCGCCCACGGCGAGACGGATCGGGCCAAGCGCTGGCGCCACATCGCCAATCGCCAGTTCATCCGTGAAGAGCACGACTTCCCGGCAGTGAAGTGCTTCCAGCACGGCCTCGAATTTCTGGAAAGCAACAGAGACGCTGACGATTGGCTCCTGCAAATCGAAACCTTCAGCCCACATGAACCCTTCATCGCACCCCAGCGTTTCCGTGATATGTACCCCACCGATTATCAAGGCCCGATTCTGGATTGGCCGCGTTACAAGCGGGTTGAGGAAACGCCAGAGCAAATCGCCGAGATCCGCGCCAACTATGCCGCCATGATGACCATGTGCGACTATTACTTTGGCAAGGTTCTCGACTTTTTCGACGAGCATGATTTGTGGAAGGATACGGCGCTGGTACTGAGTACCGATCACGGTTTCATGCTGGCCGAACATGATTGGTGGGGCAAAAACCGCATGCCCTACTACGATGAAATCGCCCACATCCCGTTGATGGTCTATCATCCCGACTTTTCCGATAAAGGCGGCGAGCGGCGCGCCTGCCTGACCCAGACCATCGATTTGATGGCGACACTGTTAGACTTCCACGGCGAAACCGAGATTCCGACCGATGTTGAAGGACGCTCCATCCGTCCTGTTTTGGCCGACGACACGCCGATCCGGGATGCAGGACTCTACGGCATGTTCGGCGGGCCGGTGAACATCACCGACGGACGGTATACCTATTTCCGCTATCCTGTCGATGTGCTGAATCAGGAGATTTACGAGTATACCCTGATGCCTGCCCATCAGGGATCGCTGTTTAAACTGAATGAATTCGAGGGTGCGGAGCTCACGACCGAATTTCAGTTCACCAAAGGTGTACCCATCCTCAAGCTAGAGGGACGCAATGATGCCGAACGCCCACCGGTCCAGGGGGGCGGAATCGAGGACTGCGAAAATGTCCTCTACGATCTTCAAGCCGATCCCGGACAGACCACACCCATCGACGCACCCGAAGTTGAACAGCGTCTGCTGAAGCGCATGGTCGAACTCATGCAGGAGAACGAAGCGCCACCCGAAACATATAGGCGCTTCGGTCTGGAGGAGTATCTTTGATGTTGCATCCATATTTCCCTCCTGTTGATATCCCCGTGCTGGAAGGTGTTGAGCCGCCTCTGGTTCAACGCGTCCGCATCCCCCAGCCCCGGGTTAGCGCAATCCAGGATTTGGAAGGTACCATCAAAACCCAGTTCGAGCGGGCGGTCAAAGTCAACATGCTCCCTCCCGGATCGTCGGTGGCGGTCGGCGTCGGCAGCCGAGGCATCGCACATCTGCCGCGCCTGGTCAAAAGCGTTGTCGACTACCTGAAATCCCGGGATTTAAAACCATTTATCGTTCCCGCCATGGGCAGCCATGGCGGCGCGACCGCCGAAGGCCAGGTTGATCTTCTGGCCGGTCTGGGGGTGACCGAGAAAACTGTTGGTGCACCTCTTTGTTCCTCCATGGAGGTGGTCGAAGTGGGGCAGACACCCGCTGGCCTTAAATGCCTGATTGACGCTCATGCGATGGCTGCAGATGGCATCGTCAACGTGAGCCGGGTCAAGCCCCACACCAGTTTCGACCGGCCCATTGAAAGCGGTTTGGTCAAGATGGTGGCCATAGGACTCGGTAAGCAGGCGGGCGCGACCTTGGTGCATAGCCTGGGTCCTGTCATCGGTATGGGCGAAGCGCTGCCCGCAATCGGCAAGGTCCTGATTGAGAATTCCCCTTTGGTTTGTGGACTTGCTGTGGTGGAGAATGCCGATCACGACGTGGTGCACCTGGAAGCTGTGGAGCCCGAGGACTTCTTCGGTGCCGATCAACGTCTTTTGAAACTGGCCAAGTCCACGCTGGCACGCCTGCCGTTCGACCAGATCGACGTGTTAATCGTCGAGGAACTGGGCAAGGAAATCAGCGGCTGTGGCATGGACTACGCCGTGACCGGCCGGACTGATATCCGGGGCATCACCAATCCGTTCAAACCCTTGATTTACAAAGTTGCAGTACTGGGCTGTACGGCGCAATCCCATGGCAACGCCATGGGCATTGGCATGGCCGATTTCATTCCCCGCTCGCTGGCCAACAAGGTGGACCTCTTGTCGGTTTATATGAATGCAATCACGGCTGCGATCATCGAAAAGGCGCGTTTCCCCGTGGTACTGAGCACCGAGAGGGACGTGGTTAAGGCGTGTACACTCACATCCTGGCGTGCAACACCATCGGAAACGCGGCTTTGCGTGATCAGAAATACGCTGGAACTAAACGAAATTCTACTCTCCCGACCGCTCTTGGACGATATCGAAGGCCAGGAAGGCGTGGAGGTACTCTCGGCTCCCTACCCGTTAGCCTTTACTGATGACGGTATCTTATTGAGCCGAATTTGAAGAAGATGAGGGTATAGTGAGTCCGCAGACGATTAAAGACCTCCGTGTGAACCTTTATCGGTTTCCGCTTGGACACCCCATGCAATCGCCCTTTGGGTTGCTGGCAGCGCGCCATAACCTGATTGTCATCGCCGAACTGGATAACGGCGTGAAGGGTTTGGGTGAGATTTGGGCCAACTTCCCGTTCTGGGGCTGCACCGAAAAAATAGCTCTTTTCAATGAAGTTGTGCAGCCTCTGCTGGTCGGTGAAACGCTGGACGACCCCGTTCGCCTCTATGATTTGATGCAGGATAAACTGAGATTATTGGCGATCCAGTGGGGTGCAAAAGGACCGGTGCAACAAGTGATCGCCGGCACGGATGGTGCCCTTTGGGATGCCTTCGCCCGCGCAAAGGGACTGCCGCTGGGTGAACTGCTGCGCGGCGCGCCTATAGCGGCGACACATCCCGTTTACGCGAGCGGCCTCGGCGGTGGCGATGTTGCGTCTGAAATAGCGATGGCGCGATCCGAAGGCCATCGGCGTTTCAAGTTCCGCATCAGCTTTGGCCACGAACGCAACATTGAAATACTGACCCAGATCCGCACCGCCGCAGGCAAAGCGCCGGTTATGGTGGATGCCAATCAGACACTGACGCCCACTACCCTGAAGGCACTTGCCGACGACATCAATAGCGCCCAGCTGGACTGGCTGGAGGAACCCTTCCCGGCGGACGATGCAGCGTCGTTCGATGGCTGGCCCTATGGGGTCAAAGCGCCATTGGCTTTCGGCGAAAATATCTATGGCCGGGACGCCATTATGACTAGGGTCGCGCGTTGGATGCCTGCGGTTGTACAGCCCGATATCACCAAGTGCGGTGGTGTGACGGAAGGGGTTACCATCACCCGCGACGTGGTGGCAACGGGTAAACGTTTGTGCCTGCATAACTATGGCTGCGCGGTGGGTCTCTATGTGAGCGCCCACGTTATGGCGGCCGTCGACGGGACAGACTGGCTGGAAATGGATGCTAACCCCAACCCGTCATTCGAAACCACCCTGACAATCCGCCCACAGGTGAAAGACGGCGCCCTTGTACTGCCGCAAGGGCCGGGTTTGGGTATTGAATTGAATGAAGAGGCTCTCGGTCAATGGCTGGTGCGGTAGGTCATGCGCCACACATCCCCCTCCCATACAAACCGTCATCGCTGGAGCATGTCCGGGCATGAAATGGAGCGTGTATCAATCAGCTTTAGAAGCTATCCGGCGTCAGATCGAGTCCCAGGCCCGGCTCATCGCCCATGCGGATATGTCCGTTCTCGAGCGTCCAGCCACCACTCAGGGCGTGATCGAACAACCATTGATGCAGCATATGATATTCGACCGAATCACAGTTGGGCACGCCCGCCGCAAGATGCAGATTAGCCGCCATGCAGACAACCGAGGCCGCGTGATGAAGCGTGACGGGCAAGTGCCAGGCTTCGGCAAGCGCGGCGATCCGTCTGCCTTCAGTCAGTCCTCCCAGGACCAGCACGTCAAACTGGATGAAGCGTGCCGCGTCTTCGGTTATCAGTTGGCAAAAGTGGCTCCGATCATAGGCGTTTTCGTTGGCCGATACCGGAATCGGGCCGCGCTGGTTGACGGTGGCGAGTCCTCGGATATCGTCAGCTTTAACGGGTTGTTCAAACCAGTAGATATCATACGCCTCAACGGCTGCAGCAAAGCGCATGGCCTGATGCGGTGTCATGACGCAAAGAGCATCAATCATCAGGCGTCTATCAGGGCCGATGGCCTCGCGGACAGCTTTGACCCGTGCCGTATCTTCGTCGAACGGTGCGCCGCCGATCTTCATTTTTACGCCCTCAAAACCATTTGCAACATAGTCGGCCATCTCCTGTCCCTGATCATCCGGGGTTTTGCCCGGCGCATAGAGACCTGCACTGGCGTAGGGGAACACGCGGTCCGTAAATCCTCCCAGCAATTTCCAGACAGGCAATCCCGCAGCCTTACCCATGATATCCCAGAGGGCGATGTCGATACCCGCGATTGCTGCGCGCAGAATACCCTGTCGGGCACTGATATGGGCCAAATTCTCCGTACTTTCCCATGCTCTGCCGATGGCAAGGGGATCTGCACCGATCAGGCGGGGTGCCACATCGTCTTCAAGAGTGGCGACAAGTGCGCGCGGATCGGCCCCCGATGCCCAGCATTCACCGACACCGACCGTTCCATCGTCACAGATCACGAAAACCAGGACCACGTTTTTATGGGTCCAGGTCATGACTGGATTGCGAAAACCGCCTTCAATTTCCCAGGACAGAACACGCGGGACAATTTTTTTAATCTTCATGACATCCTCCTTGATCTCGACTGTGATCATAAACTAATTGGGTGGCGCGGTCAATTGCAAGGAAACCCCGCTATGCATGCCGCCAAAGAAGACCTGTTGTTCGTAAACAAACCAGGCAGATCGTGTGCTGCAGGAAAACCAGCAGATCAAGTGCAGCTGAACATGAGCAGTTAACCGACTATATCATATGAGTTGGGGATGCGGACATGGAGATGAACGGATGAGCGAGCGAACGTTTCTGGGGTATCATCGAATCAACGGGTCCGTCGGTGTGCGCAACCATGTGCTGGTTCTGTCCATCACCGGACTGACCGGACCGACGGCACGGCGCATCGGGGCTTGCGTGCCGGGAGTCAAGGTGGTCTCCATGCCTTACGGCAGCGGCCTGATGAGTGACGATTACTCGCTGCATAGACGTGCCATGATCGGTTTGGCCACCAGCCCCAATGTGGGCGCAGTCGTTCTGATTGGCGCTCACCCACCCTTTGTTGCCGAATGTGCTGCTACAATCGCCAAAAGCGGCAAACCGTTGGAGGCGCTCACCCTTGACGAATGCCATCACGATGCGCTGATCCTGACCGATAAGGCTGTCAGGGCAGCTGTCAGGTATATGCGTGAGATTTCGGGCCAACGTCGTCGGGAAGCGCCGCTTTCGTCACTGTTCGTTGCCGCCGAATGCGGCCGGTCTGATCCTTCATCGGGGCTGGTGGCCAATCCGCTTGCGGGCTGTATTGTCGATGCCGTGGTCAACGCTGGTGGCCAAGGTGTATTCGGCGAAACCATGGAATGGTTTGGAGCAGCACATTTACTGCACAAAAGAGCTGCAAGCGATCAGGTCATCAGTGATATCAACAGTGCCGTTGGGCGACGCGAACAGACCGCACGTGCGGCCGGTATCGATCTTCTGGGTGAAAATCCCGGCCCGACCAATATCGAGGCAGGACTCTCAACGCTGGAAGAAAAGGCCCTGGGCAGTGTGTCCAAGGGTGGATCGAGCTCCATTCAAGGTGTCATCGGTATCGCCGAGCCGCCGCCAGGGCCGGGGCTGTGGCTTATGGATGCACCTGCCTATGCCCCGGAATCATTAACCGGCATGACAGCGGCAGGCGCGCAGTTGAACCTGTTCACCACCGGGCCGGGCAACACATTTGTCAGTCTCCTCGCTCCCTCTATCAAGATTTCTGCTAATCCGGATGCGGTAGCAAGGCTCCCTCATCACATCGACTTTGATGCCCACAGGGTCTTCCTCGGTCGGCAATCAATGGAGGATGCAGCGCAAAAACTTTTGAATATGAGCATTGACGTTGCCTCTGGGATGCTCACATGCGGTGAGATCCTGAACGAAGGTGATGAAGTCATCAGCCGGTTGGGCCCAGCGTTATGAGCAATTTCATCGAGCAACCAGTTGTTGACGCGGTAATCCTGGATGCTAACGATCATGTGGCGACGGCTCTCAGGGCCTTGTCTGCAGGCGAGACCGTGCGCATCGGTGGCCCCGGTGATTTGAGCACAATCATCGCTGCCGAGGCTGTTCCTCTTTGTCACAAGATTGCAGTGAAGGCGATAAAATCGGGAGAGGCCGTCTTCAAATACGGTGAATTTATCGGCGATGCGACTCGGGCAATTGAGCCGGGCGAACACGTCCATATACACAATATTGAAAGCCGCGCAGCCAGGTAACAGAGGTAATTAAGTTCTTTTATCTAAGACACATTCAGTGATGTACAAAAGATGTGTGTTGATGACCTCAATACACCTCCATGAAGTCCTTGTATGGAAAAAGTCAGCAGGGTGCTGCAGAAGCGTTATCATCGTCTGCTCCATGAAGCTCAAGCATGAACAATATCCCGATTAAAATGCACCATCCTTTCCAGATAATGACGAAGCCCATAGGACCGCGATGCAATCTGCGCTGCTCCTACTGCTATTATCTGAAAAAGGAAAAACTATATCGGGAAACCCGGCATTTCAAGATGTCGGAGCATGTCCTGGAATTATTTATTCGCGATTACATAGCCTCCCAAGCAAAACTTGCCGCCCCGGAAATCTGGTTCTCCTGGCAGGGTGGTGAACCGACCTTGCTTGGCGTTGCATACTTCCAGCGTATCGTCGAACTTCAGAAGAAATTCTGCCCCGCCGGCCGAACAATACGAAACGCCTTCCAGACAAACGGCACTCTGCTCAACAAAAAATGGGCAACCTTTTTAAAGACGAATAACTTCCTGGTGGGCCTCAGTATCGATGGTCCACCTCAATTGCACGATCGTTACCGACTCGATCGCTCCGGAAGATCAACATTTGACCGGGTGATGAACGGCCTGGATCTGCTTCGCAGTCATGAGGTCGAATTTAATGCCCTGACGGTTATACATCGACACAATTCCCGCAGGCCCCTGGAAGTTTATCAGTTCTTGAAAAAGGCAGGCTTTGCATATATTCAGTTCATACCCATCGTCGAGCGTTTTCAGGAGGGACTATTATTAGCGAGTCCACCCCAAGATGAACGGGAAATCGACCCTGCAGCGATAGCACCCTGGAGCGTACAGCCGGTCGATTACGGCACGTTCCTGATTTCCATCTTTGATGAATGGGTGAAAAAGGATGTGGGCAAGATCTTTGTTCAATTCTTTGATGTACAGCTTGGTTTGTGGTCAGGCCAACCGGCAGGGCTGTGCTGGTTTGGCGAAACGTGCGGCCATGGCCTGGCACTTGAGCATAATGGCGATCTCTACTCCTGTGATCATTATGTCTACCCTGACTATCGGCTGGGAAACATCGTTGAGACACCCCTTGAAGAACTTGCATCCTGCCGGGAGCAATTACGTTTTGGTGAGAAAAAGCTGACAGATCTGCCGCAGCTCTGCCGTACCTGTGAGTTCCGCTTTGCGTGCAATGGGGGCTGCCCCAAGCAGCGGATCTTTCGAACACCTGATTGCGAGCCCGGCCTCAATTACTTTTGTGAATCATTTAAAAAATTTTTCACCCATGCGGGCCCTGACCTGCAGCTAATGGCCAGCCTGTTGCGCCACGGCCGTCCCGCCTCGGACATCATGAGTATGGGGCAGCAGAAGTCTCCCGGAAAACCGCCAAAGCATTTTAAAATCGGGCGCAATCAGCCGTGTCCCTGCGGAAGCGGCAAAAAATACAAACGCTGCTGCGGCAAGTAGGTTTGCCTGGTTACTTTTACGACCGCAGATGAACGAAGATCGGCAAAGAGATATGAGCTGATCAGGCTGAAACTAGTGAAAGTATATAAAGAGGATATCATGAAAATCAAACCAAAACATTTCTCTGGAAGTCGCAAGAACATTCTCCTCATCACCGCCGACCACTGGCCCGGGAGACTCCTTGGCTGCCGTGGACGGGAGGACTTTTTTTCTCCGACTGTTGATACCCTGGCACGCTGCGGCGTCCGCTTTGAAAACGCCTACAGCGCCAATCCTGTTTGTATCCCCGCCCGGCGCAGTCTTATGACAGGAACGTGTTCCAGATCGCATGGCGACCGGACCTTCAATGAAAACCAGCGTATGCCGGAATGTGATACGATGCCCCGGGTCTTCCGCAATAACGGCTACCAGGCAGTAGGTGTCGGAAAGCTTCACGTCTATCCGCAGCGCGACCGAATTGGTTTTGATGACGTAATCCTGAACGAGGAGGGGAGGCGGGTTAAATATCCGAATGAAATGCGGGAGGATGATTACACCCGGTACATGAATCGGATGGGCTATACCGGTGTCGAGCATGCTCACGGGATGTCGAATAATAACTATCTGGTTCGGCCCTGGCACTTGGACGAACATCTCCACCAGACCTCATGGACAACCAGGGAAATGTGCGAACAGATCATCCGGCGTGATCCGACTCGTCCAGCTTTCTGGTATTGCGGCTTTACCGCTCCACATCCACCAATCGTTCCACCCCAGGCGTTTTTGGACAAATACAACGACATAGATATAGCGATGCCCTTCAGTGGCAATTGGGTCGAGACATTCGAGGACCTGCCCTATTGTTTGAAGTACTATAGCAGTCGCTGGGAGATGAATACCGAAAAATACATCCGCGATGCCCGCAAGGGTTTTTACGCCTTATGTACTCATATCGATTTTTCAATCCGGTCAATCATCGGAACGTTGCATGAAGAGAAAGTTCTGGAGAATACGATTATCGTTATCACCTGCGATCATGGCGAAATGCTCGGTAATCACGGATTGTGGGCCAAGAACCTTTTCTATGAAGACTCTGCGAAGATTCCGCTAATTATTGTGCCGACAGAAGACGACCATTCTTTCCATATGTCTGCGGTCGATGAGCGCATCGTCGAGCTGCGCGACATCATGCCGACACTACTCTCAATGTGCGGATTGGCAGCTCCAACTACAGTGGAGGGGCTGGATTTAACTGATCCTTCTGCAGAACGGGAACATCTTTACGGTGAACTCTGGGAGGATGACCGGTCCACTCGCATGATCAGGGGCAAGCGGTACAAGCTGATCTACTATGCAGTGGGAAACCGATTTCAGCTCTTTGATATGGAGAACGACCCGGACGAGTTGCAGGATCTCGCGAAAGACCCAGCCCATAAAAGAATCCTCGCTGAGCATACCGATCTCCTGCTCAAGGAACTTCACGGTAGTGATCGAGAGTGGGTACGTGACGGACTGCTCGTTGGTCTGCCGGATAAGGCGTTCAACTTTCGGCCCACACAGGACAGGTGTGGCATCTTGAGTAACCGTGCGCTCCTGCTGCAACGTGGGTACCGATAGGAGATCCGTTTGAGGTAGCACTGTAGTGCATGACGGAGAGGGATACCGGCAGTTTCATGCAGATCAGGTACTGTGGCTGATCAAGGAGCCGACATGGATTTTCTGGTTGATTGCAGATATCTGTAACTTTATCTCAGTCATGATTCTGCAAAGATAGTAATATAAGATATACTGTTTATATGTTTTGAAGGCTCGTTCAGCTCTTCGTCTCACTCGTTAGCCAATAATGTGGCTGTGGCGAAGATTTGATCTGGAAATGATAAAGGCCCTCGGCATTTAGTATAGCAAACGTACCTGGCATATCTGGTGCTGCTCTCTTCATTTTCCTTTTGGCAGTCATGTTGAATACGCTGGGGGCCGGTGTCGGTGTCCACCTGATTATTGTTGCAGTCATTACTACCGCAGGTGGAGATACATCACAGCATTACTTTCAGGAGGGAATTATGGCTTTAGTTGGTGATTCATATGAGTATTATGATCGACGTTTTTATGATTTAACTGTTCCTATTGCCGAGGTTGAAGAATTATATAGCGGCTGTCGTTGGGCGGAAGGTCCCGTATGGTTCAATGAACATTCCACCCTCGTGTGGAGCGATATTCCCAATTGCCGACTGCTTCGCTGGATTGAGGGGCATGGGGTCTCGGTATTCCGGACTGAAACCAACTTTATTAATGGTAACACACGAGATCATCAGGGCAGGCTGATCAGTTGCGAGCACGGAGGTCGCCGGGTTATCCGGACAGAGCCTGACGGTTCGATTACCGTTATAGTCGACAGTTATGACGGCAGAAGGCTGAATTCTCCCAATGATGTGGTGGTGAAATCTGATGGCACGATCTGGTTTACGGACCCGAACTATGGCATCATGTCCGACTACGAAGGCTACAGGGCCAATATGGAGCAGAACGGCTGTTATGTCTATAAAGTAACCCCTGACACAAGTGCCATACAGATAGTTGCCGATGATTTTAATAAACCGAACGGATTAGCGTTTTCCGAAGACGAAAAAATTCTTTATGTTGCTGATAGCGGTCGTTCCCACGACCCTGACGGGCCGCACCACATACGTGCGCTTGATGTTTCTGAGACAAATTCTTTGTCTAACTCGCGTGTTTTTTGCGAAGTTGACCCGGGAGTACCTGACGGCTTTCGAGTAGACATATACGGCAATGTATGGACCAGTTGCCAAGATGGTGTTGTTTGTTTCGACAGGAAAGGTATTGCTTTAGGAAAGATTAAAATCCCGCAGACGGTCTCAAACCTGACGTTCGGTGGTATTCGGAAAAATCGTCTTTTTATCACCGCAACTAAATCTGTATACGCCGTTTATCTCGCGAGTACCGGTGTACAAAAACCTTGAAAATGAAACGGGGTTGAAACTGGAAAAACATGTTGATAATGAATGTTATCTGATAAGGAAATGATCATTGATGAATTATGACCTTCTTGCACATCTTTTGCTGGGGCAACGTGCGATTCAGATGAGCTTAGGCGTAACACTGTTTAACTCAACGATTAAGCATGGAAGATGAGCGTTCCAGGTACCTCTTGCCGCACATATGAGTTGAAACAAGGAATTCAGAGTGACACTCAACCAAGATCCCATACTCATTGTAGAAGATGATCCAAACACCTCAGCACTTGTAGAAACATATTTACAAAGGGAGGGCTTTTCCACCATTGCTGCATTTGACGGAGAACAGGCTCTGGTGCTCGCCCGCAGCCATAAACCAGGTTTTGTTATTCTCGATCTGATGCTGCCCAAGGTGGACGGCTGGGAAATCTGTCGTCGATTGAGAAAGATTTCAGATGTGCCCATCCTTATGCTGACAGCCCGTGAGGAAGAGATAGACCGAATTTTAGGCCTCTCCCTCGGTGCCGATGATTATGTCGTCAAGCCTTTCAGCCCACGCGAGCTGGTGGAACGGGTGAAAGCCATTCTGCGCAGGACACACCCCAGACCTTCCCGGGAAAACCAGATACTTTCACATGACGGGCTTATCCTTGATCCCGTTAAATGTAAAGTTACCCTCAATGGCGAGCTGGTGAATCTGACCTCTTCCGAATATAAACTCCTGCAAACGCTTATGTCCTCTCCCGGGCAAGTCTTTTCAAGAGATACGCTTCTCGATCGTTTTTACGAACATGGAGAAACTGTTATTGACCGGGTAATTGATGTGCATGTCGGTAAGCTCAGACAAAAAATAGAAAAGGATCCCGCCAATCCCTGCCTTATCCAGACCGTACGGGGGTTCGGATATCGTTTTACCGAACCGGGCGAGGAATGAGCTGATGAAAAATCATCTTCTCTGGAAGCTGTTGCTGACAAATGTCATCCCGGTGATTGCTGTTATTTTTCTGGTGGTCTGGCTGGCTATTGACAAACTTGCCGCTAATTACTTTATGGCTTTGATGGAAAAATATGAAGTTTCCCCGGACGATATTCACCAGATGTTTTTAACCTCTGTTCATCATTATCTTGTCTGGGCCAGCCTTGCTGCACTTGGAGTTGCGTTTATTCTCAG
Organism: Desulfocapsaceae bacterium; assembly: GCA_963675545.2. GTDB lineage: Bacteria > Desulfobacterota > Desulfobulbia > Desulfobulbales > Desulfocapsaceae > MADRE3. The sequence goes on along the minus strand of CAXXRX010000002.1, from coordinate 1,225,850 downwards.
CTATCTCCTGACGAGAAGAGTTCTGAGACCACTTTCAGAGATGACTGCGATCACAAAAGAAGTCGCTGCAGGTAATTTCTCCCTTCGAGCTGAGATTACTACCGAGGATGAGGTTGGACAGCTCGGCATTGCCTTTAACCGCATGGCTGACAGTCTGGAACAGATTGAACAGCTTCGAAAGACGATGGTGGCTGATGTCGCACATGAGCTTCGCACTCCACTCACCAACCTGAGAGGGTATCTTGAGGCGATAAATGACGAAGTTATCCCGCCAACATCAGAAACATTCCAAATGCTGCAGCAGGAGAGTTTGCGCCTCGTTCACCTGGTAGATAACCTGCAGCAGCTGGCTCGGGCCGATGCTGCCAGAGCTTATCTTAAACTGGAAAAAATCGTTCTCCCCGATCTTATCAATCAGATGGTAGATCTTAATCTGCCCAACTTCAAAGCAAAACAGATAACCCTGGAGACACGCCTCCCCTCGAACGTGCCGAAGTTGTCAGCTGATCGGGATAAGCTCCTGCAGGCACTACGAAATCTCATTGAAAATTGTTGGAAGTATACTCCTGAGTCCGGAAATGTGGTGATCTCTGTCGCTGCTCTTGCGGAAGGGATCAAGGTCGATTTTCAAAACAGTGGAAGTGGTATTTCGACGGCCGATCTGCCTTATATTTTCGAACGTTTTTTCCGCGCTGATCGTTCCCGCTCGAGGGGGGCGGCAGGTGGGGCCGGAATAGGACTTGCCATTACCCGGGAGCTCATTGAGGCCCATGGCGGCCATGTAGGGGCGGAAAGTATGCCTGGTGAAACCCATATCTGGTTTGTTCTTCCTGTTTGAATTCCACCTCCTGCTCTTCTTTACCTAATCTTTACATCCCCGTTAACCGTTCTTCACAAACAGTACCTACCGTTACTCATAAGAGGAAAGAGCCTCTTGTCACATCACAACAAAATCTCAAGGAGGAACGGTAATGAAAATCTCAAAAGTACTCATGCTGTCAGCGGCTCTTGGAATGTGTGTTCTTTTCATCTCTGGAAATGGTGTTGCCAATGAAAGTACAACGGGTGATATGAAGAAAAAGAAAGTCGAATCGTCCATGATGACGGAGGATTCCGGCATGAAAAAGCCCATGACGGAAGAAATGGGCAAAACCATGAAAACGGACATGGGAAAGCCGGTCAAGGAAGTGATGGAAGACACCATGAAAACAGAAATTGAGAAGCCGATGAAGGCTGGAATGGAAAATACGATGGAAGTGGATATGAAAAAGCCGATGAAAAGTAACTAAGGATGAATTGAGGTGAAGAATGAAAATGCTACTGATACTCGTATGTTGTTTTGCGCTGGCGACAGTCGGAACAGTTGTGGCAAAAAACATGAGCCAATCTTCGAGTCCTGAAGAATCTGCTGCAATGGTCGATGAAACAGAGCAAAGAGCCACGTTTGCTGGAGGCTGTTTCTGGTGCATGGAGAAGCCGTTTGAGGAACTTGATGGCGTACGTGCTGTTGTTTCGGGCTATTCTGGAGGAACAACGGAAAATCCAAATTATCAAAATTATATGCGTGGGGGACACATTGAAGTAGTGGATGTGGTCTTTAATCCTGCAAAGATCACCTATCAGGATCTGCTGGATGTGTATTGGCAGCAGGTAGACCCAACCGATCCGGATGGACAGTTTGTGGACCGCGGACACGCCTATAGTACGGTGATTTTCTATCACAATGACGAGCAGTTACGTATTGCTAATGCGTCCAAGGATGCTCTGGGCCGAAGCGGGTTGTTTGAAAAACCCATCGTTACGCCAATTCTGCCGGCAGCACCATTTTATCCGGCGGAGGAGTACCACCAGGACTATTATAAAAAAAGCTCTCTCAAATATAAATTCTACCGGTCACGCTCCGGCAGAGATTCCTTTCTGGATAAGGTCTGGGGGAAGCAGAGAGGGAAGAAAACAATGAGCAGCAATGAGCTGAAGAAAAGGCTGACCCCGCTGCAGTATCAAGTTACTCAGGAAGATGGCACTGAACCACCGTTTCGCAATGAATTTTGGGATAATAAACGACCAGGAATCTATGTTGATGTTGTTTCCGGAGAGCCGCTTTTCAGCTCAACAGACAAATATGATTCAAAGACCGGCTGGCCCAGTTTTACAAAACCACTGGTTGCGGTTAATGTCAAAGAGGTAGAGGACAATTCGTTTTTTATGAAACGCATAGAGGTGCGCAGTGCCGGGGGCGATTCACATCTTGGCCACCTCTTTAACGACGGCCCTCAACCAACCGGACTCAGGTATTGCATCAACTCCGCAGCTCTTCGATTTATTCCTGTTGCAGAGATGAAAGAAGAAGGACATGAGGAGTTTCTTACATTGTTTTCCAATTAATGTGATCTCTAAATGTATGAGTAAGCTCGCATCCTGAGGAAAAAACTATATTCTGTCTATAATGTAACCGGGAAAGGAGGATAATCGAGATGAAAAAAAGATGCGGTGTCAGTACTATCTGGTTTTTATCGCTGTTTGGGATAGTATCGTTGTTAATGACCGGTTCTGCAACAGCATCGGCACAGGCAAGCCATGTTTCCGAGGCAAAGAAGGACTCTATGGGCATGACATATAAAAACGAAGTTGCTGTGATTCCACCCATTGATGCAGCGGTGCCGGCCATTTTTGAAACAGCGTCTTTTGGTCTTGGCTGATTCTGGGGAATCGAATCCCAGTTCGGGATAATAAATGGCGTTATTCGAACTCGTGTCGGATATGCCGGCGGTACAACGGCCTCTCCGACCTACAACAATATTGGAGACCATACAGAAACGGTGCAGGTGGACTATGACCCCAAAATAATCAGTTATGAGCAGCTCTTGGATATTTTCTGGAAGAGTCATCGGCCGGGCGATCAGCCTATGTCGCAGCAATATATGAAAGCAGCCTTTTACCACAACGAGCAGCAGCACACGCTGGCAATGGTATCAAAAACAGCAATCGAGCAAAATATCGGCAGCACCGTTGGAACCAAAGTAGTACCGATTCGATCCTTTACCATGGCAGAAGATTACCACCAGAAGTTTACCTTGAAGAATCATTCCAGACTGAAAAGTGAGATGTCGTCTATCTACCCGCGCCACCAGGACTTTGTGGATTCCACCGCAGTGGCACGCCTCAATGGCTACGCGGGTGGGTATGGCACGAAGGCCCAGCTGTCAGAAGAAATTGACAGCCTGGGATTAGGTGCTGAAGGGAAGAACGTGCTGAGGGATATGGTCAGAAAATAGTGTTTTTCGTTAAAATTATGGTTTTCAAGAATAACCTCACTACTTGATAAAAATGATTGTAGATACTATTTCTTACGCAAGATTATCTTTGCCTGGGGAGAAGTAATGAATTCGCCGCAAGATCAAAGTTTTGTGAATAAATAACGTGGAGCCAAAGATAATAAAAATACTCCATACATCAGACTGGCATCTGGGGCGTTCTCTTTACGGGCGAAAGCGCTATGATGAATTTTCCCAATTTCTGGACTGGCTGATCACGGTCATCGAAAAAGAATGTATCGATGTGTTGTTGATTGCCGGGGATATCTTTGATACCAGCACGCCAAGCAATCGGGCACAGGAGCTTTACTATCGTTTCCTGTGCCGGGTTTCCACCTCCTGCTGTCACCATGTTGTTGTTATTGCGGGGAATCATGACTCCCCTTCATTTTTGAATGCTCCGAAAGAACTGCTGAGAGCACTGAATGTTCATGTGACCGGAGCCGTGACTGAAGCTCCGGGAGATGAGGTCCTTGTGCTTTGCAACGGTGAACGGCCGGAGGTCATTGTCTGCGCTGTACCGTATCTCCGAGACAAAGATATCCGCACCGTCGAGCCCGGGGAATCGATTGACGACAAAAATGTTAAACTCAGTAAAGGGCTGAAGAACCACTACGATACTGTCTGCGCTATTGCCATGGAGAAACGGCTTATGCTCGAGGAAGCCGGTTATAGGGGTATTCCGCTTATTGCCATGGGGCATCTCTTTACCTCAGGTGGCAAAACCATCGAGGGCGATGGTGTTCGCGAACTCTATGTGGGTTCACTGGCACATATCGGCCAGGATGCCTTTCCCTCATCGATTGATTATCTTGCTCTGGGGCATCTGCACGTGCCTCAACGCGTCGGCACTGTGGAACGTATTCGTTACTGCGGATCACCGATACCAATGGGCTATGGGGAAGCAGACCAGAGGAAGCAGGTGGTGCTTGTTGCGTTTGACGGCAGCATCCCGATCATTCGGGGCGTGCAGGTGCCCAGTTTCCAGCAGCTGGTCCGTATCGTGGGTCCGCTCGAGACTATCCTGGCAAAGATAGAACAGTTGAGGCAGGACCAAAGTCGGGCGTGGCTTGAGGTTGAATATTCCGGCTCTGAGATCGCCGGTAATCTCCGGGAAATAATCGATGAAGCCGTGGCCGGTTCCGCGATGGAAGTTCTGCGGATCAAAAACAGGCGGGTTCTTGAACGCGTAATACGGGCTGTTACCGACGAAGAAACCCTGGATGACCTGAAAATCAGTGATGTCTTTGCACGCTGTCTGGAAACCTTCAATGTTCCTGAAGAATACCGGGAAGAACTGACGGCATCGTATAATGAAATAATTCAGTCTCTTGACGAGGAAGATGTAAACGCTGAATAAAGCGGCTGGTCATGAAAATACTCGAGCTCAGATTTAAGAACCTCAACTCCCTCTATGGAGAATGGTTTATTGACTTCACAGCGCCGGAATATGCCGGGAGTGGTATTTTTGCCCTGACCGGACCAACCGGTGCGGGTAAGTCCACCATCCTCGATGCAATCTGTCTTGCGCTGTACGGCTCAACGCCCCGCCTTGGGAAAATCACCAAGAGCACCAATGAAATCATGTCCCGTCAGACCGGAGAGTGTTTTGCCGAGGTGATGTTTGAATCTCAGGCTGGTCGCTTTCGTTGCCATTGGGGTCAACACCGTGCCCGGAAAAAACCTGATGGAAGGCTGGCAGACGCCAGGCATGAAATCAGTGATGTGGAAACAAAAAAAACAATTGAGACCAAAAAGAGTCGCGTATCGACCGTTATCGAAGAGAAAACAGGGATGGATTTTGAGCGTTTCACCCGCTCTATCCTTCTGGCTCAAGGTGGCTTTGATACGTTTTTAAAGGCTGATGCTGAGCAGAAGTCCAGGATTCTGGAACAGATAACCGGCACAGAGATTTATTCTCAAATTTCACGCCGTGTTCATGAGCGTCAGCGTAACGAACGGGACAAGCTGAGTCTGCTCCAGGCTGAAACATCCGGCATTGTGATTCTGGAGCCGGAACAGGAAAAAGAGATTCAACAGGAGCTTCAGACAAAACAGCAACAGGAAACAGCACTCGCGGCCAAATCAGCTGAAACGGGCAGGGCCATCGCCTGGCTCACTGCCATTGACGGACTCAAAAAGGAAATCAGCACCCTTGCTGAAGAAGCGGCTGCGCTGCAGCGCACTATAGAGGTGTTCAAGCCGGAACGAGAGAAGCTCGATCGGGCCGTGAAGGCCGCTTTACTGGATGGGGCATATGCAACGCTGATTGCCATCCGGAAGCAGCAGTCAGACGATCAGGTGGCCCTGAAAGCCGAGGAAGCGGCCTTTCCTGGGTTGAAAACTGCTGCTGATACACAGGCTGAATCTCTCAAGTCAGCAGAAGAGCAGGCCTGTAAGGCTAAAGATGAGCTGAAAGCAGCAGCACCGCTCATCCAGAAAATCCGCTCACTCGATCAGAAGCTTGCTGAACAGAAAAAGGCTGTTTCAGAAGATAACGAGAGCTGCCGGAAGGACGCGGCGAGAATTGATGCGGATAAACAGATCCGACTCAAGGAGCAGGAAAAACGGGCTGAGGCTGAAAAAGCGCTGGAGTATTCTCAGCGCTACCTCAATGAGCATGAACAGGATGAATGGCTGATCAGTGGTCTGACAGGTGTTGAAGAGCAGCTTGGCAGTCTGCTCCTAAAACAACAGGAGATTGCGCAGGAAGAGGCTAATCTCAAGAAGGCTGACACGGCTCTGGAGAAAGCTATACAGAAACATAACGACAGCACAAAGCACAGCGGCATCCGCAAGCAGGAATGTGAGAATGCCGCAAAAATACTCCGGCAGGGGAAAGAAGCTTTGAGTGCACTGCTGGGTGACCGGTTCTTGCGAGAATATCGTAAAGAGAAGGAAACGCTGCTTCGTGAGATGGCATACCTCAAAAAGATAGAGGAGCTTGAGGGGCACCGGGCCAGGCTGGAAGACGGCAAACCGTGTCCTCTCTGCGGTTCAAAAGAACATCCGTTTGCCGAGGGGAATGTTCCGCTACCCGATGAAACCGAACAGAAAATTGAGTCGCTTACCAGGTTGATCAACAGGGCTGAGGACCGGGAGACCGCCAATAAAAAACTGGAAGAAGCGGAATCCACTGCCCGCAACAAACTGGTGGACAGTGAGAAACTGGAAGCTACGTCATTGGGCGATAAAACGGCAGCTGAAAAAAGCCTTGTGGAGTTGCAGGATGACCTGGATAAACTTCGGGCCGGTTTTGCCGAACTGAAACAGACGGTATCTGTCAAACTCCAGCCGCTTGGTATTACAGAAATACCGGATGGTGATATATCATCACTGCTGGCGTCCCTCAAATCCCGCCTGGGTGCATGGCAGTCCCAGGTTGAGAAAAAGGGGGAAATCGAAAAACAGATCGCAGACATCGATAGCGAGATGAAACGCCTGAATGCGGTCATTGAAACGCAAACCACCGCTTTTACTGAGAAGCAGAAACGTTTGCAGGCGCTGGAAAAGGAACAGGCAGCTGGAAGTGAGGAGCGGAAGAAGTTGTATGGTGATAAGAAGCCAGAGGATGAAGAACGTCGTCTGGGCAAGACCGTTGCTGATGCCGAGGAAGCTGAAAAAAAGGCCGGAAGGCTAAACAGCGTGCTGCTGCAGAAATTAACTGCTGCAAGAGCACATGTCGAATCACTCAGAAAGCGTATTGACCAGAGAGAGCCGGAGCTGGAAAAAGCTCAAAACCATTTCTCCTCAGCACTCGAACCGACTGGATTTTCAGGTGAAAAGCAGTTTCTTGAAGCCAGACTGACAAATAAAGAGCGGGATGCTCTGTCCATAAGAGCAAAAGAACTGGATGACGGCCATACAGATCTCAAGGCCAGACAAAAAGATCGTGAAATACGCCTGGAGAACGAGATCGCCAAAAACGTTACTGATAAAACCCTTGGTGAGCTCGAGCCGCAGTTCAAGGAGTATGAAGAATCGCTGAAAGAGCTACGTAATGCCATTGCCGGTCTGATGCACAGACTTCGGGAGAATAATGCTGCCAGAGCGCGGGCAAAGGAAAAGCAGACTGCCATCGAATCTCAGAAAAAAGAGTGCCGTCGCTGGGAAAGCCTGCATGGGCTGATCGGTTCTGCTGACGGCAAAAAATACCGCAATTTTGCCCAGGGGCTGACCTTTGAGTTGATGGTTTCACATGCAAACCGCCAGCTTGAAAAAATGACCGACCGCTACCTCCTCATCCGGGATGACGGACAGCCTCTGGAACTGAATGTTATCGACAACTATCAGGCCGGCGAAATCAGGTCGACCAGGAATCTTTCCGGTGGAGAAAGCTTCATTGTCAGCCTTACGCTGGCGCTGGGGCTTTCCAAGATGGCCAGCCGCAAGGTTCGTGTGGACTCCCTGTTTCTCGATGAGGGTTTTGGCACCCTGGATGAAGAAGCCCTGGAGACTGCTCTTGAAACCTTATCCGGACTCCAGCAGGGCGGCAAGCTGATTGGGATCATCTCCCACGTATCAGCTCTGAAGGAAAGAATCAGTACACAAATAACAATTACACCCGTCTCCGGTGGCCGAAGCGTAGTCGCGGGACCAGGGTGCAGCAGGGTTTAAGGGTCACGGTTTCTTGAAGGTTCTGATGAATTTTCTATCAATATAGTCTTTCAGTCTGAAGGCAATTTTTCCTGAAAATGTGATTCCCCATTTGGAAAGAATACCGTCACCATCCCCGAGGTTGTAGATGAGAAGGTATTTCCCGCCCGGGTTGAACTTCTGTAGGGACGTTCCTTCAAGCGATGCCAGGAGATTCTCATAAAGAACCAGGTTCTGGCGAACGGCATAGACACCGACCTTGTCCAGTGGTTTATCGGTAAAATAGATACAGTCACCACCCCCGAAAATAGTCGGATGGCTTGTTGATTGCAGAAATGCATTTACAGCCAGCCCGCCGTCAGGTCCTGTGTCTATCTTTGATTTTGCAAATAGTGTTGACGGTTGGACCCCGATGGCCAGAAAAATTATATCTGCTATATAGCGCAGATCATTTTCCAGGGTAATTTCTTTGCCGGAAACGTTTTGAACATAACCCTTTTCTATTATTTCAATGCCTTTGCGCAGGAGTAACCTGCGGACCCGCCTCTGTACCCCGGCCGGCCGGCCCTTCATCAGAGACTGCCCGCAGAACAATTGTATCCGCGGTTGGTGCACGGCCTGTCTTTTACATAATTGATGAATATTTCCTGCTATTTCAATAGCGGCCGGGCCGCTTCCGAGAACTGCTATCGACACCGTTTCCCTGCGTAACGTCTCAAGGATTGTATCTTTTGCCAATTGCAGCTGTTCGATGGGTTTTGCGGCGAAGACATGCGTTGGATTATCTTCAACGATATCTGAGGGCACGAAAGATCCAGCATTACAGGAGAGAACATCGTAGTGAATCTGCTCCGGTGAGTCCACCAGGTGAACGACCTGCAGTTCAGGGTCAATAGAGCCGGCACGGGCCTTTATGAATTGACCGCCTGCGCCTTTTACCATTTTTTTTGTTGAAAAACGGATATCATCAGCTTCATAGGTTCCTCCCAGCATTCCAGGCCCCATCCCGCTGTAATAATGATAGTCGGAGGGCTGTATGACCGTTACCCGGTACCCTCTTGAGATAAATGCATCCAGTTTACTGAGGGTGATCATATGCGCGTGACCACCTCCGATCAGGACAAGGTGTTTCATGTTCACCTGGCGAGCAGAAAGAGTTCCCATATGACAACAGAGCCAAATACCAGCCCACAGAATGGCAGTAGAAAAGATCCTATGCGGTACCTGGCGACAATGACGGTGTGAAGTAAAAGTATTAAAAACAGGGCCAGGGCTGTAATACCGTATTTGACTATAACGAAAATAACAGGTCCAAGCGTGATATAATAATTCATTATCGGATTGATTTCCACCGCCCCTCTCTCGATCAGTATCAGGGTCAGGGTCGCATCCAGCAGACTGAGAACCAGTACGAACAATATGGAAAACAGCAGTTTCGGATGGTAGGTATCAAAGACGGTGATTCGCCCGCTGTCTTCTTCGCGTCGCAGGTTCTTTCGTTTCCCGCTGAAAAACAACAACTTGAAAAATGGAACATGGGTTGCCCTGCGATCTTTACCTGAGCGGCGCTCGTCATCCGGAGCATTAGTGGTTTTTCTGTTGTCAGTCATTTTCAGGTGTTCCGGTCTGCGTGTCAGTCTTGGCAATGTCTAGCTTTTCTGTCGGTTGGGTATTGACGTGTTTGAATAATCAGAATGTTAAGAATTTTCTAATGTGCAGGGGTTCGTAGCCGAAAATTGCATTCAGATGGTGGAGCAGCGCATGTTGTCCCTCCGTTCTCCAGGTTTCTGTAATCCTGTCATTAACGTCCCGGTATTCTTCGAGCAGCAGGTTTATATCGGTGTCGTCTCCTGGAGAAAACGGCATACGTTCATCAATGAGACCGAGCCATAAAGAGCTTGCCCCCATGATAAATGCCGGCCAGTTGCGCTGGAGCTCCGGTGACCACTGGGGATCACTGGTGTCCTCGATCTTTTGCAGCAACGGCTGAGCCGGGTCATCAATAATCACTCCTCTAATGAGGTTTGCCTCGTGGATCCTGCTCAGCAGTTTACTTTCAGCAATCTCCGCCATCACAAGCGAAGCGGTTTCCGGGGTACTGTAAAACAGGAACGAGAACTGATGCCCGGAACTATCACGTGCCGCCCTGCGATGAAAACGCCAGTACTCGATATCGTCAATATGGTAAGAGAGAACAGGGGCAACAACCGCATGGGCAAGCAGCAGGTCCACTTCCCATTTTATTCCGGCATCATCCGGCCAGACAATCTGAAAGTTGCATCTCCACCAGTAGACATTGTCCATGGTTTTGGCGACGGCGGGGGCCTGGCCTGTTGAATGTTGCTGAACCGGTTTTTGGTGCATGCTGCAGCCGAGTACCAGAAAACTCATGAGAATAACGGCAGCTATGGTTCTGTCAATTTTTGTTGTCATCGTGTGCACGCTTCTGCTATGGCGGATTATCTTATCTATGCAGCTTCTCGATATCTGCATTATAGCACAATGTGCAACCATCTTTTCGGGGATTATCCGGAATTGAGAAAAATGACCAGAGATCGGCACAACAGGTCAGGCGGGATGTGGTGATAGATAAAAAAAAGACTGCTACCCTGGAGTAGAGACGTGCGCTCACCTCCACCAAGAGATAAGCCCTGGCTCCAGCGCAAGTATTCAGTCAGACAGCGGACAGGCGATGATCAGTCGGCTTCGTCAATCACAATTGTGTTGGTCGGGCATACTGCCATGCATGCCTTGCAGCCGACACAGGTCTCGGAAAGCTCAACAAACGGCGTCTGGATGGCCCTTTTGCTGCCTCTCTGGGCAAAACTGATTGCGTTTCTTTGAGATATTTCCTCGCAGGCGCGGACGCACAAGCCGCAGAGAATACAGTCACTTTTCTCTTTCAGCTTGAAACGAGTGGTTTTGACACCGTATTCACGGGCCAGTTCGATGATCGGGTATGAACCGGGTGAGCGGGCAAGGTAGAGTTCCAGCAGGATTTTGCGGGTTTTTATCACCCGTTCCGTGTCGGTTGTAACCTCGATACCTTCCTGTGCCGGATAGAGGCAGGCCGGCTGAATTGACGGCCAGCCGCGCTTTACCACTTCGACCAGACACAGCCGACAGGCACCATACGGAGACAGGTCGTCATGATGACACAGTGTCGGTATTCTAATTCCCGCTTTACGGGCAACCTGGAGAATGGTTGTGCCTTTATGAACTTCGTATTCGCTGCCGTTGAGCGTGAACGTAATCATGTAAATATCCTTCCCGAATTATTCTACAGCCTCGAACTTACATACTTCCTGGCAGATGCCGCATTTAACACATTTGTCCTGAATGATCTCGGCAACCTCTTTCTTCTTCCAGATGATGGCGCCGGTGGGACAATTCTTGAAGCAGAGACCGCATTTCTTGCAGTTTTCAGTATTGACCTTGTACTGGAACAGCGGTTTGCATACTTTTGCAGGGCAGTTTTTGTCCCTGATATGTGCAAGATATTCGTCTTCAAAATACTGCAGCGTGCTGAGAACCGGATTCGGCAGCGATGTGCCCAGTCCACACATCGAGGCGTCCTCGATTGCATGGCAGAGTTCTTTCATCAGTTCAATATCACCTTCTCTGCCTTCTCCCTCGCATATCCGGTCAAGGATCTCGAGCAGGGCGTCGGAACCGTCCCGGCACGAGACGCATTTACCGCAGGATTCGTCGTTGCAGAATTCGATGAAGTATTTGGCGACATTAACGACGCATGCTCCTTCATCCATGACGATCATGCCACCGGAGCCCATCATCGAACCGGCTTTTTTCAACTGATCGAAATCAACGGGCATGTCCAGTTTGTCGGCCGGCAGACAGCCCCCTGACGGACCGCCGGTCTGCACGGCTTTAAATTTCTTGCCGTCCGGGATTCCACCGCCGATATCGAAGATGATCTGCCGGAGGGTGGTGCCCATTTCAACTTCAATCAGCCCGGTATTGACAATATTGCCGACCAGGGAAAAGACCTTTGTTCCCTTACTGTTTTCGGTTCCCATGGACGCGTACCATTCCGCACCCTTATGGATGATAATCGGCACATTGGCAAATGTTTCGACATTGTTGAGAACCGTCGGCTTTTCCCACAAGCCCTTGTCCGTGGCGTGATCGTACTTGGCAGTGGGTTCGCCGGGTAGCCCTTCTATCGAGGCACGCAGGGCGCTCGACTCTCCGCACACGAAAGCCCCGGCACCCTGGAAGATTTCAATGTCGAAACTGAAATCGGTCCCCATGATATTCTCACCGAGGACCCGGCAGGCTTTCGCCTGGGCAATCGCCTTGCGGAGCCTGACAACGGCCAGCGGATATTCGGCCCGTACATAGACGATGCCGAATTTCGCGCCGACACTGTAGGCGGCAATAATCATGCCCTCGATGACGGACTGCGGATTACCCTCGATCAGGGACCTGTCCATGAATGCACCGGGATCTCCCTCATCGGCGTTGCAGATGATGTATTTGGGGTTTCCGGTTGCCCGCGCTGCAGATTCCCATTTTCGTCCGGCGGGAAAACCACCGCCACCCCGTCCACGAAGGCCTGAGGTTTTCACAGCCTCAATAACGTCTTCCGGTGAGAGGTTCTGGAGAATATGGGCCAGGGCCTGATATCCGTCTATGGCAAAATAATTCCTTATATCTTCGGGATTAATTGTTCCACAGCCGCCAAGCACGAGGCGTTTCTGACCGCTGTAGAAAGGAACCTCTTTTTCAGTTCCCGCCCGGGAGCCGTCGGCCTTTTCATAGAGAAGGTGTTCTACGACTGTGTCATCATCAAGGGTCGCTTTGATGATATCTTCAACATCCGATACTTTGACACCGGTGTAAAACGTCCCTTTGGGTTCAACACGAACAAGCGGGCCCATCTGGCAAAAACCATGGCATCCGCTCTGGCCGGCTGCCGCTTCGCTTTCATGGTCCTCAAAAAGCAGTTCAACGTCAACGTTGATTCCTTTTTCAGCGATGAGCCGATTCAGTTCTTCATATACTTTCATCGAACCACCTGCGATGCAGGCAGTTCCGGCGCACACGCGGAAACAGATTTTCTGTCTGGCAAAGGCAGCTCGACAGTATTCCTTTACTGCTTCCATCTCTGATGGTGCATTTACCTGTAACATTTTTTTTGTGTCTTGGTGTTCCATGAGTTCGTTCGTCGATGAATCCATTATGACGCGTGGGTTGCCTTAATTTTCTGAATCAGTTCAGGTACTTTCTTCTTGGTCATCGGACCCTGGACTTCGTCGTTTACGGTCAGTACCGGGGCAAGGCCGCAGCAGCCGATGCAGCGCACTTCTTCAAGGGTGAACAGGCCGTCGGCCGTTGTTTCTCCACATTTGATATTGAGCTCCGGCTCAAATGCTTCAATAATACCTTCTGCCCCCCGAACATGGCAGGCGGTCCCGGTGCAGACGGTCACCTTGTATTTGCCGACAGGGGTGAGGCTGAAAAGATTATAGAAGGTCGCGATCCTATAAATGGTGCTCAGCGGGATATCCAGATCTTTTGACATGAAACGCAATGCCGGTTCGGGCAGATATTTAAAGAGCGAGTTAATATCATGGAGTATCGGCAGGATCGGGCCGGGAGTATCCCGGTGTTTGTCTATTATATCCAGCAGCTGCCTGGAGGATTGCCGATCGAGTTTCGACTTCTTTTTCTCTTCTGCCACCTGCATGACGCCGTCACGCACAAATGTCCATTTTGTCCGGGTATCAAAGGTGTTGGTTGTGGCCATACCTTTGACGGTGCTCAGGAGGTCAGGGACGAAAAGTTCGACGTCATTTTTTACCTTGACCTGACAGGCAAGGCGGGTTCCGGTTTTTTTTTCCTCCTTGCTGATGAACATCTCCTCGGTAGGGAGAATATCGCCGCCGCCGCTTTTGACATTGAGCTTACAGAACCCGCAGCTGCCGCGGCCACCACAGGAAGCGGGTATCTCCATGCCCTTGTCTATCAGGATTGAAAGCAGCGTGCTTCCGCCCTGGACAACAAATTCATCTGTTCCGTCTTCCTGCTCAACCGATATTTTGCAGTCCCCATATGATACGAGGAACTTGTCGGCAATGAGGAGGATGATGGTGAGGGTCAACAGAATTGCGGTAATGATCCCGACAGGCAGCAGAGTTTCCAGTGTCATCGCGCAGGGGCTCCGATGGGTTGTATTGTTTGGGTGATTCTATCGTTTTGTCCAGGCATCATAGCTGTTCAGTTTATTAGACCATGCCGCTGAAGCCCATGAAGGCAAGCGCCATGATTCCGGTGATAATCATTATAATGCCGGGTCCTTGCAGTCCTTTCGGAATATTGCCGATCAGGTCGAGCTTCTCGTAAATGGCTGCAACAAGTATCATCGCCAGCCAGAACCCTATCGCCGCCGAAACGGAATAGACAACTGACTGAATGTAGCTGAGGTTATCAACGACAGTTACCTTGAGGGAAATAAAAAGTACCGTACAGTTTACCGTGATCAACGGCAGAAAGATCCCGAACGAGGACTGCAGTGCCGGAAAAAACCGTTCCATGATCATCTCCACGAGTTGCACGCAGGCGGCGATGACGATAATAAAGACAATGTACTGAATGATCTGGCTGCCGGTCTTCTCGAGGAGCTGGTACATGACCCAGTTCGCCGATGATGTCAGTGTGACGACAAAAATAACGGCGGCACCCATGCCAAATGCCGTTTTCAGACTGCGGGACAGGGCGACGAAAGGGCACATGCCCAGCAGATAGAAAAGTGCGACGTTCTGGATCAGCAGTGCGGTAAAAAATATCGACAATAGTGATGTTTCACCCATGGTATTGTCTTCCTCGCTTCGAGATTGTTGGTGTGTGCCCGTTATCAGCTGCTGGTTGGTGGCTCAACTCCTGCCCATGTCCTGACGATCCAGAGGAAGATGCCAAGAACAAAAAACGCACCGGCCGGAGCGGCGAGTACTACCCAGTCGACCCAGTTTGCCGGAGTGACCCTGATTCCCAGTATGGTTCCAAAGGCAAACACTTCCCTGACAATTGCGATGGCCATCAGTGTATACATATAGGCGAAGCCGTTTGCCAGCGCATCGATGAGCGAGAGCTTCGGGGGGTTCTGTATAAAAAAAGCCTCCGCCCTTCCCATGATCATGCAGTTGGTTATAATCAGCGGCACGTAGGGGCCCATTGCCTCGCTGATCGTCGGGAAAAACGCCAGGAGCGCCAGATCGACAATGGTGACGCCGGCGGCAATCGTGATCATGTAAATAATGATGCGTACCCTGGAAGGAATGAGCATTCTCAAGGTGGAGATAATCACTGCCGTCAGCAACAGAACAAATATAACACCGGCACTCATCGCCAGAGCGTTCTCGACCTTGTTTGAGATGGCAAGGGCAGAACAGACACCCAAGGTCGCAGAGGTGATGGGATGCTCCCGCCAGATCGCATTCTTGATTGTCTTTGCGCCTTTTTTCCCGAATAGTGTCTTGAGATTCATTGTTTATTGACCAATCAGAGCTTTGGCTTCCTTAGCGTTTTCATTTATAATTTTCTCAAGCGCAACACATGTCAGCGTTGCTCCGGTAATCGCATCAACTTCATTGTCGGCACTGGCTGTTCCGGCCGCTACGATCTCCAGTCTGGGAACAACCTTCTTGTCCTGAAAGTTGGCAAGGTATGCGGATTCAAGAACCCTGCTGCCCAGTCCCGGCGTCTCACTCTGCTGGATGATTGCCAGTCCTTTTATCTCCTCCAGGTTGGACGACAGCGCCATCACGCCCCGCATGGCACCCTGGGATCCGGCACCGTTAAATTCAAAAGCGATGCTGCCGTCTTCAGCCTTATAAATGGTCTTTCCGTCAATTTCTTCCGAGGTGACATTGGTTGTGAAAACGTCTTCAACAGCATCCTTTTCATAGGGAATTACCAGCGCCTCGAGCACTTTTTTCTGCTTTTTCTCGAGCAGGTATTTCTCGATCCTCGGGCTCGTCCAGGTATCGACCGCAACAAGGGCCGTCGACCAGAAAATGCCGAATACCAGAACAAAGCCAATCATCTTAATCTTATCTATCACGTCTGTTCTCCATCAAGGTTTCTGAGATGACTGGAAACCCTTTCTCAGGCATGGGCTTTTTTATACTTGATCGATAAAACAATGTGGTCAATCAACGGTGTGGCTGCATTCATGATGACAATGCTGAACATGACACCTTCAACGTATCCGGAAAAAACACGGATCAACAGGGTAAGCAGCCCGCAGAGAATACCAAAAATCCATTTGCCCACCTTGGTAACCGGTGATGTGACAGGATCTGTCACCATAAACATGGCGCCGAAAAGCAGGCTTCCTGCCAAGACCTGGAATACGCCGAAGTCGTAGGCTGCAATTAACACCTCACCAAACGCCCTGGTATTCTCTCCGGTGGCAAGCAGACCGCCGATGGTGGTGCCGAAGAAGGCGAATACAAAGACCGAGCCGATATAGGAGATCGGGATGCGCCAGTCGCTCACCTTGGTAAGCATCAAAAAGACACCGCCGAGAATAATGCCGAGGTGGAAGGTCTCTCCGACGCTGCCTGAATAGGTGCCCAGCAGCAGGTCATTTGCCGAGCTCAGGATACCCTGGGTTTTAGCCATGGCCATGGGGGTTGCCGAGGTAACCGCATCTGCTGCGCCGCGCCATGCTCCGGGGGCTGTCCAGCCGCTGGTCAGAATTGTCGGAAAAGCAATTGTTACAAAAAGTCTGCCGACGAGGGCAGGGTTGAACACATTGTGTCCCGTCCCGCCAAACACCTCTTTACCAAAAAATACACCAAAAAAAATACCGACGGCAACAACCCAGAGCGGGGTTGCCGGCGGGAGGATCAGCGGAAATATCATGCCGGTGACGAAAAACCCCTCATGGACTTCCGTTTTCCGGATACAGGCAAAACAGACCTCTACGATTCCACCGACCACATAAGAAACCAGGATCATCAGCAGGACCCTGGGGCCGAAAAAATAAACAGCGGATATGATGCTTGGCATCAGCGCGACGATGACGATGGTCATGTAACGTTTGAGGTCCATCGGGTCGCGCACGTGAGGTGCGTTTGCCGTGCGGGCGGCAGGGAGCAGAAAGATAAATTCAACAGCCTCAAAGAGCGGCTTCAGGACGCCGAGCGACCCCCGTGGCTCAAAATGAGGCCGGAACGAGTCAAATAAATTATGAAGCCATTTCATTACTATTCCCTCGAATCCTTTTCATCCTCACATTTTCCCCTTTCTTCACGGAAAACCTTCAAATGTTCAATTTTTGATGTGCACACATACGAACATAAACCGCACTCGATACATTGATCCAGGCCGACGCGACAGGCGTCTTCCAGTCTCTCTTTGTTCAGGTAGCGATAAATGAGGTGCGGTATCAGTCCGGCCGGGCAGACATTCTCGCAATTGCCGCAGAAAATGCAGGGGCGGGCTTCGCCGCGCAGTGCCGTTGTATATTTTTCCTTGAACAGCGGCCTGAAAACACTGGCGAATGTACTGGTAAAGGAATGCTTTGTAAAACCTGGCTGGGCAAAGGCGAGAATTTCCCGTTTGGTATTTTCCTCCAGGCAGGTAAGGGCAATCGTCTCGGTATCGAGCCCCTTCTGTTCAGGGTCGATGATTCTGCCCGTCAGTACGCCACCGTCAATGATCCTCAGCGGTACTTCCCTGTCGGTTGATGCCGTCAGGGATGAAAGAGGATAACCGATCGGCACCTGAACGTGGCAGGGGGTGGCGATAACCGGTCCGCCGACGGCCACGCTGCGGGTCACGTGTGCCTTACCGTGATTCAGTGCCTGGTCGACAGCTGCTACCGCCTGTGCTTCGAGCGACCATGTACAATCATGATCAAGGTCGAGCATTTTTGCCACAAGAAGCGGATGTTCACTCGGGTATCTGTTTTCCACTTCAACAAGATTTACCCAGCCTGCATGGCCTTTCTCCGGGGGCGTCAGCTGCGCACCCATGTGCGAGAGGGCCTGAGGCAGGACAATGTGAATTTTTACACCGTCAAAGAGCCTGTGGAGCTGTTCAATGCCGGCATGAAACGATTCGGTTTTTCCTGCCAGAAATGCCTCAGGATCCGGATAGAACGGTTCCTGGCGCGCAAGCACAATGACCAGGTCATCGGGTGTTGTTGTCGGATCCGGCATCCTGCCTGTTTTCAGGTCTGCAAAAAAAGACCAGACACCGAGCCGCAGAAGCTGCTGCGCTTTGTCGTCGGAATCTATTGTTTCCGAATCGGAAGAACCGTCAACAGGAGGGGATAGATTCTCCAGTGTGATGTGGTTCTCTACACCAATAAGGTTTACGGTGCCGTTCAGCGGTGCCAGGAGGGGGGCGAAATAGTTCTCAGGGTCCGTGGCAAGGATCTGCCCTTCTGTTACTGATTCACCATTTTCGACCTGTAACGCAGTGTAATCAAAACTGCGTGAAAAGAGAGGAAGGAAAAGAGCCTCAGGTAGTGCAGGTTTCTTTGTTTCAACAGAGGGTCTCCCTTCAAGTGGTACATCATAGCCGCCGACAAACTTCATAGTCGTACTCTTGGTTCCTTTTTGTTCCAGGCAGAACTGCCAATTTACAAAAAATTACGTACTGTCGAACTTTTTGCGCTATGTATAGTCTAGGGATTTTATTTATTCGGTCACCCGGTGAAAGTCAACAGCAAAATTGAAAAGCTTCTTACATGCTTTTAATTTAACAGGTGTTAATGTTATTGGTTAACATGTTTGATTTATTTTATAAAAATATCTGAAGTGATGCAGGCATCAGTGCTGGCTGTCATCCTGTCGATCCCGGATGAAGTTGCCGACAAGCCAGGCGATGACAACGGCTGTATAGAATTGCCCGACGACCGCTTCCAACTGGCAGAGTGCCCCCGCACCCGGCGTTTGCGGTGTTATATCACCATAACCGAGGGTCGTGAGGGTGACCAGGCTGAAATAATTAAAGGTGATGAGGTGAGTAGCAGCCATTGCACTTTTTTCCAGTAGCGCCCCCGAATAGGAAGCAGGACTCAGTTCATAGAGCAGGGCGTAGAGGGTTCCCCAGAAAAGACCGATAACCAGATAGAGGCAGAGTGTCGCATGGAGCACGCTCAGGGTAATTCTGGGTGAGCGTAGTATCTGGGTGGCAAACGAAAAGACCAGCAGACCGAAATAGATCGCAAACAAGATATATGAGCCAAGGCGGCTGAAGGTGATGATGTCGTATAGCCCGAGCCAGTAGAGGGTTAGCAGCGGCAGCAGCAGGAGCACTGCAAGCGAGCGTTGGTTTTGTCGTTTTTGTACCGCATAGATGCTGAAAAAGAGCGTTACTGAGAGAGAAACGTGCGCGATGACGGCCAGTGACTGGTATTCCAGGAGAAACGGGCTGCCGAATATATAGGCGAGAAGGAAAAACAGCAGATTCCTGAAACCATTATTCTTTTTGTTTTCTGTGTGAGACCTGGTCATGGTAATGCTCCTTCGCTGATGTCGCCTGCCGAAATAGTATCTCCGTTCTGCGGGGATGCACAACGCCCGAGATGCCGGGATCGTTTTCTTCTCAGGCAGGTTGTTGTCTTGCTTTGAATTATTGAGTGACAATAGTATCCGAAGTTGAGCGATAGCTCCCAATAAATAATCAATGAAGAGGAAAAAGATAATGACAAGTATATTCGAACCGTTAGTAATGGGTGAAATTACTTTGAAAAACAGAATTGTAATGGCGCCGATGACCAGAGGGCGTGCCGGCGACAGTCGTGTTCCCAATGAGCTGATGGCGGACTATTACTATCAGCGCGCTTCTGCCGGATTGCTGATCACCGAGGCAACGGTTATTTCCGAAGAGGGGATCGGCTGGATTGGTTCTCCCGGGATTTACAACACGGCAATGGTTGACGGCTGGAAACGGATAACTGAAAAAGTTGCCTCGGCACAGTCTCACATGTTCCTTCAGCTCTGGCATTGCGGCAGGGCGTCTCACAGTGATTTTCACAATGGAAAGCTTCCCGTTTCCGCCTCTGCTGTAAAGCTCAACGGTGATAAAATTCACACACCGTTCGGGAAAAAGGAGTATGAGGTACCCCGTCCACTGACACAAGAGGAAATTGCCGCCACGGTAAACGATTATCGCAGAGCAGCAGAAAATGCCAGAGAAGCCGGTTTCTCGGGCATCGAGGTGCATGCCGCAAACGGCTATCTGATCAACCAGTTTCTTGATTCACGCACCAATCTTCGCAGCGACAGGTATGGCGGAAGTGTCGAAAACAGGTTTCGCTTCCTGGGGGAAGTCCTTGATGCAGTAATGACGGTGTGGCCGTCATCACGCGTTGCTGTCCGGATTTCTCCAAATGGGATATTCAATGACATGGGCAGCCCTGATTTCAGGGAAACCTATCGTTATGTTGCAGCTGAGCTCAATGGCTTTAATCTCGGGTACCTCCATATAATGGACGGGCTGGGTTTCGGTTTTCATGAACAGGGTGACCCCATGGACCTTGCAGAATTTCGCTCGCTCTATAAAGGCATAATCATGGGGAATTGCGGTTATACCCCGGAAGACGGCAGGGAGCGGGTGGAGCGGGGGCTGGCGGATCTGGTTGCCTACGGCCGGCCCTATATCTCAAACCCTGACCTTGTCGAACGCTTTAAAAACGGCTGGCCGCTTAACCCCAGCGATGACATGACTTACTGGTACACCTCCGGGGCGCAGGGGTATTCAGATTACCGGTCGTATCCTCAGCCCGAGTGAGATAGCCGGTTTTTTGCGCCATCCGCCTTTAATCGACTGTGGTCGGTCAAAGGCGGATGGGCGTGGCGCTACAACAGCAGGAGTGGGTGTTTTTTGGTAAAGGTTGTTTCTCGCTGTATGTTCGGGTATTCTCGAAGACCAGCCACAGAGAATCAACTTGACATGAATCAGTTCGCTGATGTATCAGATATCAGTAATCCTGTGTTTTGTTCAACTGTTTATAATGTCAAAAGGAGATGCGTATGTCGTCATCAAGGTTAGTTATGAAGTTTTTGTCTCAAAAAGACATGATAGCTGCAGGCGTCACAGACATGGAAGGCTGCATTGAGTCCATGAATGAGGCATTCTCATTGGCCGGGATCGGTGATTATGTCATGGGTGGCTCGACAAGAAATTCCCATGGGCAACGAGTCTGGTTCCCACCGCAGCCAAAGTTTGAGGGCATGCCGAAAGGTGGCCCGGACCAGCGCTTTATGTCCCTGCCCGGGTATCTCGGCGGTCGCTTCAAGGTGTGCGGCAACAAGTGGTATGGGTCTAATGTCAACAATCCGGCAAAGCACGGCCTTCCTCGCTCCATTCTGCTGATGACCATTAATGATGCAGAAACGGCACGACCGCTGGCGATCATGGAGTGCAACATCCTGAGCGGCATGAGGACCGGTGCTGTTGTCGGCTTGAGTGCCCGATATCTCGCCCGTGATGACAGCGAGACCCTTGGGGTGATTGCTGCCGGGCCGATAAGCAAGTACAGTACGCAGGGAATTGTCAAGGCGATGCCGTCGCTGAAGAAGGTGGTTGTTTTTGACATCAACGAGGAGGCAGCCGATCGGTTTTGTGTCCAGATGAGTGAGCAGTTGAATATCGACGTTTCCAAAGTTTCGAAATTTGAAGATGCGGTCAAGGGTCAGGATATTGTAACGTCGGCAATTTCAGGTGATCATACGCCGCTGTTCGAGGACAAATGGCTCAAGGACGGATCGCTCTTGACGCTGCCGGGGCGGGCGAATGTTGAAAACAATTATCTGCGGGATGCCTATATCGTACCCGACTGCTGGGAAATGCAGAAAACCTATAAAATTGAAGGGCTCATGCTCCCCGAAAATGAGCGGGCAATTCCCCACATCCAGTTGCACAATATGGTCGACAGCGGCGAGATAAAAGAACGCGACATTCATGATCTCGGTCAGCTTGCCGCCGGAATTGCAACGGTAGATAAAAACAGCAGGAGAAAAAAATATTTTATCTCCAACGGCATGATCCTCCAGGACATTGCCTGGGCAGTGACCATGTATGAAAATGCGGTTGCCAAGGGGCTTGGCCAGGACCTGGTCATGTGGGAGCAGCCGTACACGATCTGATGCCGCACCAAGGCATCCGGTGATACTATTACCGGATGAGCTGTGACAGAAGGCAAAAAAGAGAGCCAAGCATGAGCCAGGGAAAAAGTAGATTCAGCTGGAGTGAAGGTCAGGCATTCAATAAAACGGTGAATGTCACCTTTGATGGCGAGTTACAATCGGTACCTGCAGGAATCAGCGTTGCTGCGGCGCTGCTGGGACATGATGACGGCCACTTCTGCAGGTCAGCGGCAGATAAAGAGAAGCGGGCGCCCTATTGCCTGATGGGCATATGCTTTGAGTGTCTGGTGGAAATCGACGGCTTGAAAAACCGGCAGGCATGTCTTGAGCCGGTGTATGAAGGCATGTCTGTAAACAGGCAGCAGGCAGTCATGGAAGAAAAGAATGAAGAAAACCTATGATGCCATCGTCATCGGAGCGGGACCTTCCGGTATTGCCTGTGCCACTGAGCTTGCCGGCAAAGGGCTTGATGTTGCCGTTGTCGATGAACAGGCTGGCCCGGGCGGACAGATCTATCGCAATATAACCGGCAGTTCCGCTGCACAGCAGAAAATTCTGGGAACGGATTATACTGATGGCCTCGAGCTGGTGAATGCATTCAGCAGTTCAGCTGTTGATTATTTTCCGCAGAGTCGGGTGTGGCAGGCGGCGGAAAATGGTGCGGTCTACTTTTCCAGAAACGGTGTTTCGCAACAACTCAGGGCGCCCAATCTTGTATTGTGTACCGGTGCAATGGAACGACCGGTCCCGTTTCCGGGGTGGACCCTGCCGGGGGTCATGACCTGCGGCGGCATGTCGAATCTCTACAAAGATTCAGGACTGGTTCCGTCACAGTCGCTCGTGATTGCCGGGAGCGGTCCCTTTGTGTGGCTTGTTTCCGAGCATCTGCTTGCGCTGGATGTGCCGATTGCCGCAATCCTTGACACTGCTCCCCTCAAACAGGTTTTCCCGGCACTGAAACAGGTTTCAGGAGCGGTAAAACGACTTGATTTCATGATGAAAGGGGTGCGCCTGATCGGCGAGGTGTATCTAGCCGCGCGAAAGAAACGGGTACCTATCTATCGAAATGTTACGGAACTGCAGGCCCAGGGCGCAGAAAAACTTGAGCGGGTCAGTGCCCGTGCCGGAAAAAAGCAGCTCGTGTTTGACGTGGATACGCTGCTTGTCTCAGAAGGTATTATCCCGAACACTGCATTGTTCCGCCAAGTCGGCTGCTCCCATCGCTGGGATCCGGTTCAGCGCTACTGGCACCCGGAGGTGCGCGGCGAAGGCCAAACCAGCCTTTCCTCGGTTTATATTGCAGGCGACGGGGGTTTTGTGCACGGCGCCAAATCAGCTGAATACAAGGGGCGGATTACCGCTTTGCATATTGCCAAAGAAATGCGCCGGTTGAGCACGGTCGAATACGATGAACAGCTCACTCCTGTGAGAAAGCAGCTTGACCGCGAGCTTTTCCCGCGGCCATTTATTGACGCATTGTACGCTCCCCGCAGGGATCTTTTTGCCCTTGACGACGAGACTGTTGTCTGCCGCTGTGAAGGTGTCAGTGCCGGTCGTGTCCGAGAGCTTGTTCGGCAGGGATTGACTGATCACAACGAGATCAAGGCCATTATCCGCTGCGGCATGGGACCCTGCCAGGGACGCATGTGCAGCGCTGCAGTTCTGGAGCTGATCTCGGAGGTGTCGGGAATGAATCCCGCCAATACAAGACAGCATCGCCTGCGGCCGCCGATCAAACCGGTGAGCCTGCAGGAACTGGCCAATGCACAATTGGGGGAAGAAGATGAAAGCTGATGTGTTGATTGTCGGCGGCGGTATCATGGGATGTGCCACCGGTATTGAACTGGCCCGCAAGGGCAGGTCGGTCATTATCTTCGAAAAGGATATTCCGGGAAGGCATGCTTCGGGTAACAATTCCGGCGGAGTCCGCGCCCAGGGGCGTGATCTCCGGGAAATACCCTTTGCGGTAGAATCGAGGAAGATGTGGGACCAGCACGTCAAAACGGTCGGCTCCGACTGCGGGTTTTATGTTTCACCCAGGTTGCGCCTGGCTGAAAGCGATGCCGAGATGGAGGTGCTTGTCAAACGGCAGAAGACACTCAACGACCTCGGCTATGACCACGAAGTGGTTGTCGATCGGGATGAAGTGTTTCGCATGTCTCCTCATGTCGCCCAGCACGTGGTTGGCGGCCTTGCCTGCTATTCAGACGGACTGGCAAACCCGATGCTCACCTCCAAGGCGTATGCGGCAACTGCTGAACGAGAAGGGGTGAAGATTTTTTCCGGAACCAGGGTCATTGACGCCAGGGCAACGTCCAGCGGTTTCCGGGTGAGAACCGGTAGTGGAAAAGATTATGAAGGTGAACTGCTGGTCAATTCAACGGGAGCCTGGGCGGGGCGGTTTTCCGAAATGCTCGGCGACCCGCTGCCTGTATTTGCAACGGCACCGACGATGATGGTGACCGACCGGGTGCCCGGAATCATGAACGGCACGTCACTTGGCCTTACCGGACGTCTTTTGGGACTGATGGCCGCCCAGAATGGTTCAATCGTGGTTGGCGGCGGTTACCGCTCCCCGCTGGATCTTGAGAAAGAAAAAATATGGGTCGATCCCATGGAGATGGCCAAAGCGGCAAAAATCATGGTTGAAATCGTACCCCGTTTGCGTGATGCCCAGATGATTCGTTGCTGGACCGCTTTTGAAGGCAGCATAAAGGACAAGGTGCCGATTGCCGGAGCATCCACAAAGGTGTCGGGCCTGTTTCATGTCTGCGGGTTTTCAGCCCATGGATTCCAGCTTGCCCCGATAATGGGGCGGGTCATGTCCCAGGTCATTCTCGGAAAACAACCGGAACTGCCGCTGGAAGATTTTCGCCCTGACCGTTTTGAGAAAACCCAATAAATCATATTCATGACAACCTGAACTCGAGATCAGGAGAAAGATAAAGGAGACGGCTCATGCCAGAAGGAAACATTGTAACCATCGGAAAATCTGACGTTCTCAGCCATACGTCCGGCCTGAAAAAGAGTCCCAAATCCGGGGAACCGCATGCCAATAACTGGACCTACTTCAACCACAGCTCCGGAGATTTCAAGTCCGGCATCTGGGACTGCACCGCCGGAAGTTGGGAGCATAATCACCCGAAACTCGAATTCTGCTATATCGTCGAGGGCAGTGTCAAAATCGTCGAAGAAGACAGTGGCGTAACCCATGTTTTCAATGCTGGAGATGCGTTCGTCGTGCCAAAGGGAACACGTGTGACCTGGATCGTTGATGACTATGCCAAAAAGATATTTGTTTCCGCCGCACACCTTGAGGGGGAGTAGTCAGGACAGAATTGTTTCACCTTGTCGGACGTGTGATTATTGAGAAAGCACCTTTTTCCCGGCAACAGAATAGATGGTTGTAAAAAGCTCTCCGGGCTTGTACTCGGTGCACTCCTCTGTTTTGCAGGCGATTATATCGTTAAAATTTATAGGGATCTGCCTGGATGTTCCCCGGTCATACAGGCTCAGGACACCGAAGTATCCGGGAGGCCATAAAGATTCAGGTTTCCTGGGTAATTTTTCAGAGGCTTCAAGGGACATGAGATCGGCAAACTCGGCATCATAATTCTGCGGGTCAAGGTTATCTCTTTCTTGAGCGAAAAAATAAAAAATATTGACGGCGGGAAGGAGGGTATCGCGCTGGTTCTCTGTCGAATACTGTTTGTTGAGACGATATTATTTTCAAGCTCCGATAAGGCCACATGATCACCCTGAACGCTCTTTTCCCCATCTTTCTGTTGATATGCCTTGGCAACCTGCTTCATCGCTTCGGCTACACCAGTAAATCCTATCTGGATACCTCTGACAGGCTGATCTACTATATTTTTTTCCCTGTCCTGCTGTTCTGGAAAATCGGCGGTTCCTCACAGGCTGCAGGTTTTGATTTTGTCTTCATTGCCGCATCACAGCTGGTACTTGGAATTGCCATTATCCTCAGCCTTGTTATTATCCTCTGCGGCCCGGTTACAAATTTCCAGGCCGGATCGTTTGCCCAGAGCTGTTATCGGTTCAACACATATATCGGTGTGGCTGTCGTGCTCAACAGCATGGGCGAAACAGGAATCGCCTATTTCGGTATCCTGATTGCCTTTGCCATCCCGATAGTAAACGTCTGTGCCGTTTTGACGTTGATCTGGTTTGCCGAAGAAAAACCGGAATCAGGAAAAAAGAGTGCAATCGTCATGCGCGCCCTTGTTTCAAACCCGCTGATTATCGGCTGCCTCCTTGGGTTGCTGTATGCCCGGTTCTTCAATTCGTTTCCATCATTTATCGATAACGGGCTGCAGATGATGTCGATGGTGACACTGCCCCTGGCCCTTATCTCCATAGGCGGGATGCTGACCTTTAAGGAGATGTCGCACAATCTCAATCTTTCACTGCTCGCCGCTATCTGCAAGCTCGTGATACTGCCGGTTACAGGTTACCTGGTGTACCGTCTGGTCGGGGTTGAAGGTGTCGCCTTCAAGGTGGGGATGATTTTTTTCTGCCTGCCGGCATCAACCGCGCTCTACGTCCTGTCTTCACAACTCAACAGCGACAAAGAGCTGGCCTCGTCGGCGATTGTGGTATCAACGGTTCTGTCGTTTTTCTCGCTCTCCGTTGCCCTGCTTCTCCAGGTCTGATTGTAACCCTCAGGAACTGCAGGAGAGCATCGAGCAGCCCGGCTTGTTTCGGGCCCATTCGGGACGCCTGCCGGAAAAGGCCTCCTTCTCAGGCTGTTCATCATATGGCCTGCGGAATGTCTGCAGCAGATCATCAATCATAGAAAAATCATCCTGTTCTGCTTTGTCTATCGCCAGCTGCGCCAGGTAGTTCCTGAAGACATACTTCGGGTTGATCCGGTTCATTTTCTGTTTACGCTCGATATCACTGAGTTTATTTCGCTTCAACCGGGTTTTGTAGGCTAACAGCCAGTTGCCGAAGCGTGACTCGTATTCAGGTGTCAGCTCTTCTTCTTTATAATAGGCCTCCATAAAGGGCTTGAGAGGAGATTCCTTTTCATCTTCCTGCATTCTGACGTCAGCCAGACAGCGATAGAAGATTGTCATGTCGGTCTCAACCAGGCTGATGAGCTCCAGGTGTTCGGTTATGAGTTTATCGTCGTCGGGCTCAGTGGTTGACAGGCCGATTTTTGCAGCCAGTGTCTCTTGCCATTCAAGCTGGAATGTCTTCCTGTACTCGTCCAGCGCTTCCTGGAGCGGGTCACGTTCTTTGATAAGGGGGAAAAGTGCATTTGCAAGCTGGGTAAGGTTCCACTGCGCCATGTATGGCTGATTTCCATAACAGTAGCGCCGCCCGTGGGCATCGGTCGTATTCGGGGTCCAGGTCGGATCGTAGTTTTCAAGCCAGCCATAGGGACCGTAATCAATGGTCAGGCCGAGAATAGACATGTTGTCGGTATTCATAACTCCATGTACAAACCCGACCCGCATCCAGTGAACGATCATTTTCGCGGTGTGGACACATACATCTGCAAACCACTGGAGGTAATTCTCAGGTGCCGGTTCAGGGTTGAGATGGGGAAAGTCTGTTTTGATCGTATAGGCTGTCAGCTTCCTGAGCAGCGCCAGGTCGTTTCTGGCAGCCAGAATTTCAAAGTTTCCAAAACGGGTAAAGGATGGTGATAGCCTGCAGACAATAGCTCCCGGCTCAGCTTTGGGATTTCCATTGTAAAACATGTCACGGACAACGTCTTCTCCTGTCAGGACGAGGGACAGTGCCCGGGTGGTCGGTATGCCGAGGTGATGCATCGCTTCACTGCAGATAAATTCGCGCAAGGATGAGCGCAGTACGGCAAGGCCGTCGGCTGTCCTGGAGTAAGGCGTTAATCCTGCACCTTTCAACTGCAGCATCCAGCGCTCGCCGGAGCTGTTGACAAGTTCTCCGAGATTAATCGCCCGTCCGTCTCCCAGTTGCCCTGCCCAGTTGCCAAACTGGTGTCCACCGTAGCACATGGCAAAAGGTTTCAGTTCAGGAGGTACCCTGTTGCCGGAAAATATTTCGGTGAACTCAGGTGATCGACAGAAGCTTTCAGAAAAATCAAGCAGGGCCGCCGCTTCTCTTGAGAAAGCAGCCAGCGTTGGCCCTGATACAGGCGTTGGGTTGACCAGTGAGTAGCAGGCATTGTTTACCTGGCGGCGTTGATTTCCAAGATCAGGATCACCCGGCAGATATTCTGTAAAGGAGTTATCAAAGCGCAGTTCGGAAAATGGGCTGTTCCCGGCAATTTCATACATAGAGTCATAAGGTTTTTTAAGGATTCACGTTATGAGCGAAACGATAATCATACCACGATGTGGTCGCAAGTGTTCGCCGGCCGGCCGGGCTTCTGGAGGTCACAAAACGTGAAAACGACGTACCGGGTGACTGGGGCCGGTACGTCGTTTTGCCAGAACGCGGGTAGCTTCGACAGGTTGATTAGCGGTGCAGCTGGCGGTGGATATAGTCTCTTCCAAATATCTCAGGGCTTGCCAGGTCAAAGCCGCGCTGCCGGATTGCGTGGGTTGCCAGAACGGCGACCCGGCTTGCATAGTAGGAGCGGAAATCGGGGTGGTGTCGGCTTGTAGCCTGCCATTTAAAAACCGGAGAATATGGGTCCGTGCAGAGTGAGCCGTTTCCGGAATGCCAGATTGCAATGCAGCCGTCGCAGTCTTCTGACGCTTTGTTGGCAAGCGGGCAGTTGTTCAGCCATGGTGAATCTATCCCTGCGACGTGTTCATTGTAATAGTCTCGGTCATGTGCCGGATGCCCCATGAGCCAAGTCCACATGTTTCTGAAATTAAGCAGCTTGTCTTTTCCGATCATGTTGTCACCTCCTTTCTGGGAGAACAATTCAGTGATCATTGCTGCAGAATATGGCTCTCCCGGCATATCTGCCGATCGATCATCCAGGCAATAGAGAAGGAGTATGAGGCCTATCATGTACCTTGCAATAAACGTGCAAGACGGCAAGCAAAAAGACGCAATAAAGTGCCTTTATTACAGTATGTTACCTGTGGCCATTCTGGTAACTTCAGCATTTTTTCCGGATATCCGGAAAACAGCGGTTCGGATATCCGGAACGAGTGGTGGCGCCAACGGTTCCCGATGGAAACTAAAACACGAGTTGAATGGTACCGTCAACCCGTACGACAAGTCTTGATTCACCGGCTTCGAGCTGTGGAGCGCTCGCCGGAGCCATGGCCATGGCTTCGGCCTGATAACTACGCTGATATGGAATTGCCGGTGCGTTTTCAGCTACAGACAGGGTTACGATTCTAAAATCACGTGCCCCGACAGTCTCTGAGATGAGTCGGGCTTTTTTTTCAAATGCGGCGAGGGCCTCGCTGATGAGTTCGTCGGCGGCAGCTTTTTTCTGTGCGGGGCTGACCGCGAAATTCATTGAGTTAACCTGCAGGTTCTCCTGGAGCCTGCCGACGACATGCGACAACTCGTTGATTTCCTTGCTTTCAAGCTGGAGCTGCTGGCTGGCCGACCAGCCGACGATGACTTTATTGCTGTATCTGGGGCGAGTCTGGTAGTTTACCGTCTGTTTCCTGATGCCGGTGGTGTCTTTGATAAGATCCAGGGCCCAGTTCATCTCCTGGTTGACGATCTTTGCCGCTTCCTGGGCGGAATCAGCATCTGCACTGCTTTGCATGGTAACCTTCAGAAGATCATTGTCTATGTGCTTTTCAGCAGCCCCGAAAAGGTTGACGAGATTGTAGTTCAGCTCTTCTGAGCTGACAGGCGAAGCAACGACAGTAAACATGAGAAGTGATGCAATGATAAATAATTGTTTCATGGTGACACGGCTCCTTTGGCTCTTTATGTAGATCATCACGGTTGTCTGAATGTGTTGCTGTAGAGTATGAATCCTGGTGCACGAGAGCAAGCAATTTCTCTATATTAACCATTATTCATCTGGTATAGTTTCACAAAATTTTCATTAACTGCTCAATAAATCGGAGAACACAATGACTGTTACATTACCGGTGAGTGACGGAAAAAACTATGAGCTCAAGCCTCAAAAAATCATTTGTCTGGGACTCAATTACTGGAAACATATTGAAGAAAGTGCCATGGCGGAACCTGAACGGTTTAAAGAGGAGAAGCCACGGGAGCCGATCCTTTTTCCGAAAACGCTCAACACCCTTGTCGGGCCGGAAGAGCCGATTGTTATTCCTGCCTTCCTGGATGAGTATGGGTTCAGGACCTGCAGGACTGACTATGAAGGTGAACTGGCCCTGATTATCGGTAAGAGGGGCAAAAATATCAGCGAGGATGACGCGCTTGATCATGTTATGGGGTATACCTGTTTCAACGATGTGAGTCAGCGAAATTTCCAGAAGCATGATAAAGCCGGCTGGTTTCGAGGAAAGTCACTGGACACGTTCGGGCCGGTCGGGCCCAGAATCGTTTTGAGTGGTGATATCGGTGACCCCGGGAACCTGGCAATCTGCAGCCGCCTGAACGGAAAAACCGTCCAGGAATCAAATACCAGCCATATGATCTTCACGATTCCCCAGATGATTGCCTTTATCTCAAAGAACTTCACCCTGGAAACAGGAGATGTCATCGCTACCGGAACTCCGGATGGGGTCGGGCCTCTTACTCCCGGCGATGTCATTGAAGTTGAAATCGAGAACATCGGCATCCTGAAAAACAGTGTCCGGGCGGAGCACGGGTAGCCGGAAGGGCTCACAAACATACCTGGAACACTCTACAGTTTTTCTTTTTTCTCCGGTTATTCAAGCATCATACCACGTTGTCGCAATTGAAAATGATTCTCATTGCTGGTATTTTCCGGTCTTCTGGTATCATTTTAAAATGAAGGAGATCCTATGAATTATCCCATGTGGTTTCTGCCTGAAACAGGCGGTGGAATCCTGATAGCACTTATTGCCATCCTGCATGTTTTTGTCTCCCACTTTGCTGTCGGTGGGGGCCTTTATCTGATTTATGCAGAAAAAAAAGGACTCAGGGAGAGTAGTGAGCAGATACTCGAGTTCACCAAGAAGCATGCCAGATTTTTTCTGCTGGTAACCGTGGTTTTCGGCTCGATTACCGGGGTCGGCATCTGGTTCATCATTGCCCTGGTCAACCCTGCGGCGACGTCTTTTCTGATCCACACCTTTGTTTTTGGCTGGGCTGCAGAGTGGGTCTTTTTCTTTGTCGAAATCATGGCCGCTTTTATCTACTTCTACATGTTCGGTAGAATGGATTCAGCAACCCACCTGAAGATCGGCTGGGTGTATTTCATTAGTGCCTGGATGTCTCTTTTTCTTATTAACGGTATCATCGGTTTTATGCTGACACCGGGCGCATGGCTTGAAAACCCCGATTTCTGGGTCGGCTTTTTCAACCCGAGTTTTTTCCCTTCACTGTTCTTTCGAACGTTTATCGCAATTTTTCTTGCCGGTATCTATGGTTGTTTCTCCGCCGCTTTCGTGAAAGACCGTGCGACCCGGGAAACGATGACCCGTTTTTCCGGGAAATGGTCGCTGATCGCGCTTCTTGGTACCATACCGTCAGGTTTCTGGTACCTCGCAATTCTGCCTGAACAGGCGAAGAATCTGGTGCTGGGTAAGTCTCCGACCATCGTTACCATGATGGAGTGGGGGGTGATATCGTTACTGGCATTGCTGATTATCATTTTACTCACGGCAATGTACCGTCCGTCATTAAACAGCAAGTGGGTTGCCGCCACCCTGATGCTTGCCGGGCTGGTCTACTTCGGCTCATTTGAATGGACCCGCGAGGCGGCACGCAGGCCCTATGCGATAAACGAGCTGATCTATTCCAACATGATCTTCAAGGATCAGGTAGACGAGATCTCCAGCCAGGGATTCCTCACCTCTGCCCGGTGGGTGCAGACCAGAGAACTTTCAGCTGACAACCTGATCAGGGCGGGAGAAGAGATCTTCGTTCACCAGTGCTATGCCTGCCACACCATTGACGGTATCAATAACGATATCGTTTCCAGGACGGCAACCATGAGCTATGGTGCGCTGCGCTCGTATATCGGCAAAATTCACCAGATGCGCTATTTCATGCCGCCCTTCGTGGGAACTGGGGAAGAGGTCGACGCGTTGGCAGCCTATATTGCCGGTGGGCTTCACGGGAAAGAGATCGTAACGGTGAAGCAGGAGGACAGCGGCGTTCGGCTTTTTGAGGAAAACTGCGCAGCCTGTCATGATTCGGCGGATCTTGCGCCATCACTGGATGGCAACTCTCAGGAAGAGCTTGCCGGGCTGCTGACCCGTCTTGATGAAATTTCTGAGGAGATGGTGCCGTTTGCAGGTAGTGAGGAGGAGTTTAAGATGCTTTCGGGGTATCTTTTCTCCCTCAATAATGAGACCGGCAGCCAGGCAGATACCGGCAAGACTGATGGGGCTGAACTTTTTGACATCAACTGTTCGGCCTGCCACGCAGCCGAAGACCTGGCTGTAGCTGTTTCGGAATGGAGTCCGGAGGAGTTTCGTTCAGTTCTTGATAAACTGGAGACTTTGTCCGAGGAGATGGTGCCCTACGAAGGGACTGCCGGCGAAAAAGACGCATTGACGGAATATATGGAAAAACTCAAGGGAGAACTATAATGGAAACTGTTTATATCCCTTCACCTGATACAATTCCAATTGCCTGGGGTTGGTTTCAGTTTTTGCTTCTGCTGACCTTCCCGCTGCACCTGCTGGCCATGAATGCAATGCTCGGCGGGCTGGGAATCGGTATTACCCAGCAGGTTCTCGGCGGTGATATCAGGAGCCGTCTTGCCCATCGAATAGCCATTGCCCTGCCGCTGGTCATCGCCGTGGTTGTAAATCTCGGGGTTGCTCCACTGCTCTTTCTTCAGGTATTGTACGGGCAGTTTGCCTACACCAGCGCTATTCTGATGGGGGCGTTCTGGATCATGATTGTTCCGCTCCTGATCATCGCCTACTATGGCGCCTATCTCTATGATTTCAACTATTCCCGGCTTGGCAGTATGGGGATTCTGGTGGCGGTTCTGACGTTTTGCCTGCTGATTGTCATTGCCTACTTTTTTTCAAACAATATGCTGCTGATGACCCTGCCGGAGCGCTTTGCTGAATACTTCAGCCATATGGCCGGGGATTATCTTGTTTCAGGCGACCCACAGTTCCTTCCCCGCTACCTGCACATGATTTTCGGCGCACTTGCCGTCGGGGGGTTGTTTGTGGCGATTCTCGGCAGGTTTAGGGCAACAGCCGACCCGGAGCTTGCCGAGCACGCATTGAGGCTCGGAATGAAGGTGTTCAGCTGGTTTACCTGCCTCAATGTCTGTTTCGGTCTCTGGTACCTGCTGGTTATTGATCGTGAAACGATGATGATGTTCATGGGCGCTGACCTGCCGGCAACGATCTCTTTTACACTTGCGCTTGTCCTGGTGGTAATGGTCATTGTCAGCGGTTTTAGAAACAAATTGCTCGCCACGTTTGCGATGACGACCGCACTTGTCTACCTGATGACGTTTATGAGGGCATGGGTTCGCAGCAGCTACCTGCGGGAACATTTCACCCTTGGAGATCTGCAGGTCGTTACCCAGTATTCACCTCTGGTATTTTTCCTGGTAACGCTGGTATTGGGGATTGCCTGTGTTATCTGGATGCTGCGCCTGACGGCCGCTGCTCTGAAGAATGACAGCAGGCCTTCAGTCTGAATAAGTGGGTGCAGATACGGCCCTTCAGTTTCGGGTGAAAAACTCTCATCACCTGTTGATCCTTGTGGGGCCGGCGTCTCAGCTCTGTCGGTGAGCAATCGCCAGGCCAATGATTGGAAGATATGCTCCTTGAAATAGCTTGACAGGGACGCCAGGGAGCCGATAAAACACCCATTGGTGTGTTCAGGCAATTACGTTTTTAAAATACCGGAGAATAGCCTATGTCCCGATTACTATGCTTCTGTGCATTTGTTCTGTTGTCCGGCTGTGCTTCATTTTCCGCCGAACATTCCCGCACATTGCTCATGGATCGCTCAACTGGTGAAATGAAGGAGTGTACCGTGGACAAATGGAGAACCCGGGAATCTTATGAAATATATATGAGCTGTATTTCAGCATACGAAAAACAGGGGTACGAGGTCTGGAGCCAGTATTGATAGCATGTGTTGTTAAACTATAACGTTCTATTTGTGTTTTGATGACCGGAGAAGAAAGACAGGAAGATAAACCGCTGAACCTCGCACTGCTGGAAGGGGTTATTTCGGTGTTCGGCAATACACTGCTCTTTGTTCTCAAGCTCTGGGTTGGCCTCATAACCGGCTCGGTGGCGTTGACCGCTGATGCCTGGCACACGCTTACCGATTCAATAAGCTCCGCGATTGTTATTGTCAGCTCCTGGGCGAGCAGTCGGCCCGCCGATGAAAATCATCCATTCGGACATGGCCGTACCGATCTGATCTGCTCGGTTATTATCGGAGTACTGCTTGTCGTGATCGGTATTGAGTTCTTGATAAAGGCAGCAGAGCAATTGAGAGGCGGCGAGCCGGTAATTTTTGGTAAATTAGCCGTAATCGTTACGATTATTTCCATTGTCGTCAAGGAGTCGATGGCGCAGTTTGCCTTCTGGGCGGCACGAAAGACAGCAAACCCTATTTTGAAGGCGGACGGCTGGCATCACCGTACCGATGCCTGTTCATCCGTTGTCGTCCTGGCCGGTATCCTCTGCAGTGGATTATTCTGGTGGATCGATGGCGTGCTCGGCATCCTGGTTGCTGTCATGATATTCTATGCGGCATTTGAGATTCTGCGTGACTCTATTGACCGCCTGATTGGCGAACAACCCGACCAGGATCTGCTCGACCAGGTCTCGGGCATCATTGACAGGCTTGGTTTTGATGTGCATCCCCATCATTTTCACCTTCACCGTTATGGTGATCACATCGAGCTGACCTTTCATATCGGAATGTCTCACAATCTCACACTTTTGAAAGCGCACGAGCAGACAAACAAGATAGAGCAGTCACTTCGAAAAGAGCTGAACATTGAAGCAACAATTCACATGGAACCGCAACAGAGGAAGAGCTGAAATGATTGATTTGAGAAGCGATACCGTTACCCGCCCGACTTCTGCGATGCGTCAGGCGATGAGTGCAGCAGAGGTTGGCGACGATGTCTATGGAGAAGACCCGACGGTAAACAGGCTCGAGATGCGGACTGCTGAAATGCTGGCAAAAGACGCGGCAATCTTTGCTCCAAGTGGTACACAGAGTAATCTTCTCGCGCTTCTTTCCCACTGTGAGCGAGGTGATGAGTATATCGTCGGCCAACTGGCCCACACCTATAAATACGAGGGGGGAGGGGGGGCGGTATTCGGCTCCATCCAGCCGCAGCCGCTTGATCTTGAGAAGGATGGGACGCTTGATCTTGAAAAAGCATCCAGGGCAATTAAGCCGGACGATTATCATTTTGCCAGAACAAAGCTGCTGTGCCTCGAGAATACTCACGGTGGTCTGGCGCTTCCTCTTGATTACCTGATGGAGGCGGCCCATTTTGCCGGGATTCATGGTTTAAAAATTCACCTTGATGGGGCCCGGATCTTTAATGCCTCCGTCAAGTGTCAGGTCCCGGTTTCTGAGATCAGCAGACATTTTGACAGCATCTCCGTGTGCCTTTCAAAAGGGCTTGGGGCTCCTGTCGGTTCGGTCCTGTGCGGCGACAAGGAGGTGATCAGGCGGGCGCGCCGGTGGCGCAAAGTGCTCGGCGGCGGCATGCGTCAGGCCGGTCTTCTCGCTGAAGCCTGCCTTTATGCGCTCGATCACAACATTGAGCGGTTGCAGCAGGATCACGACAACGCCCGGCTGCTCGCCGAAGGCCTGAGAACAATTGCTCCGCTCGAGGTGGAGTATGCTTCCTCTCAGACCAATATGGTTTTTCTGACGTTGCCTGAAGAAGCAGTGAATGCGCTCCAGGTCTGGCTGAAAGCAAGAAACGTTGTGATTGCCTCAGGCCGACGGGTCCGCCTGGTTACCCATCTTGACGTTTCAAAAAAAGATGTGGAAACGGTTATTGGCCTTGTTACGGAATTTTTTTCACTACGCTGACGAGCCTCTGCATTATCGTTTCTTCGCTGCGTCTGCCGGGGTTCGTGATGAACTGAAAAATGTCTGCAACCGCTCGCGCCTCCGGCAGCAGCCGAGACCGTTTTTATCTGGTTTCCGAAAAGAATCTGAAATTCAATGAGTTGGTTTACCTATCAGTTCTTGTTTGTTTCGTGTTGCATATTACTGATCAGACCGTTTTCCTTGTTTTTCTCTATCCCAGGTCTGTGCCTACTGTGCTGAGCTGCTTTCGGGGAGCTCCTGTGTAGATTGCCGGAAAAGATAGCGCCCCGCCCTCTTTCGTGAGAACAAGTCTTGTGTTCGTCAGTGTTGTGTCGAGATGCCGGTATCTGCCGGAAGTGATGTCTGGCGGGGATTCACTGAAAATATCAGGACAGTGTTAAAACACAACGCACAAGTTGCATATCACGCACTCCGCGCATTGTCTTTTCTCCGCTCTTTCTCGCTCTAAGTGGTTGAAAAGTGGAGACTGTTTCTCTTGACAGAGTCTGCTTCTGCTTGGTATTTCATGGGAATCAAAAGGCGGAGAAGTCTTTTTTTCTAACCTAAAATTGCAGTTTTTGGTCGAGGCAGAGGTGCTTATGTCGGCAGAACTGGTGTTATCGACAATTCTTTTTATCGGTCTCGCTGTTGCCATACCAACAGTCATGGTTTTGATGGTTTATCTTGGGCCACGATCCCGTGTGGCAGCCAAAGATGATCCGTACGAGAGCGGTATCAAAAATGTGGTCGGGATGGCTGATCAGAAATTCAGCGTGAAGTTCTACCTCATGGCCATTCTCTTTCTTATTTTCGATATTGAAGCGGTCTTCATGTATCCGTGGGCAGTGAGCCTTCGTGAACTCGGTGTGTTTGGCTTTGTGGAAATGGTGGTTTTTATCCTGCTGTTGATCACCGGCCTGGTCTATATCCTCAAGAAAGGAGTACTCAATTGGCGCTAGGACTCGAAGCCAGTCTCGGTGACTCGGTACTGACAACAAAACTGGATGCAATCGTTAACTGGGGACGGTCATACTCGCTCTGGCCGATGGTGTTTGGAACTGCCTGCTGCGCGATTGAATTCATGAGCGCCGCAGCCAGCCAGCATGATATTTCCCGTTTTGGCGCGGAGGTTGTACGGTTTTCTCCCCGGCAGGCGGACCTGATGCTTGTCTGTGGAACAATCAGCTACAAGCAGGCCCCGATACTCAAACGGATATACGAACAGATGCCTGATCCGAAATGGGTCGTGGCGATGGGTGCCTGCGCAAGTTCGGGGGGGATCTATGACAACTACTGCACGGTGCAGGGGATCGACACGGTAATTCCGGTGGATATCTATATTTCCGGCTGCCCGCCGCGGCCGGAAGCGGTTCTCGATGCATTGATCAAGATCCAGGAAAAAATACAGACCGAAAGCGTGCTTGTTGATCCGCACAAAGACTTCAAGGGAATTCTTGACTGACCATGAAAGAAACGGCCATTGAAAAAATCCGTACCCTGTTTCCGGACATTGCCTGCAAGACGGTACTGGATAGTATCGTCATGGATGTTGACGCTGAACAACTGGAAGCGACAATGACCCGGCTCAAGACCTATCCTGATCTTGATTTCGGTCTTCTGGTCGACGTCACCGCAGTTGATTATCTCACCTATCCTGATCCCCCGCAAAAAGAGCGGTTTCGCGTGGTGTATACCCTGCGCAACTGGGAGAAGAACTGGCTTGTACAGGTTCGGGTAGCGGTTGCGGACCCGGACAGAGGCCTGAAGAGCTGCAGCGGGCTCTGGGGATCGGCAGACTGGGGTGAACGGGAGGTCTACGACCAGTATGGCATCAATTTTATCGGGCATCCGGACCTGAGGCGGATCCTCAATCACTGGCAGTTCCAGGGGCACCCGCTGCGCAAGGACTACGATATTCACCAGGGACAGATCTGTTATGAAACCGACAGCATGGAGAAAGAGATCAGGGCCAGGCTCCAGGCAAAAGGGGTCGACGAGAGTACCCTGAAGGATATCAACACCGAGCTGATGTTCCTGAACCTTGGACCCTCTCATCCGGCGACACATGGTGCAATCAGGATTCTCACGGCTCTTGATGGTGAAACCATCATGGCCAATGTCAACGAGATCGGCTACCTGCACCGAGGCTTTGAGAAAACTGCTGAAAACAGGACCTATAACCAGGTTATCCCGTTGACGGACCGGTTGAACTATTGTTCGGCCCTGATGAACAATATCGCCTACGTTAAGGCAATCGAGTCCTGGCTGGGTGTGGAAATCA
Source organism: Desulfocapsaceae bacterium (assembly GCA_963675545.2). Taxonomy (GTDB): domain Bacteria; phylum Desulfobacterota; class Desulfobulbia; order Desulfobulbales; family Desulfocapsaceae; genus MADRE3. The sequence goes on along the minus strand of CAXXRX010000002.1, from coordinate 1,187,445 downwards.
CCGAGCGGGCACGAATCATGAGAGTAATTCTCTCGGAGTTTCTGAGGGTACAGGATCATCTCGTCTGTATCGCCGCAAATCTCGTTGATATGGGAGGGCTGACAAATTACTGGTATCTCTATAATGAAAAAGAAGCCTCCTATGATTTCATAAGCAGGCTGACAGGTGCGCGGCTGACAAGTTCGTTTACCCGGATCGGCGGGATGTATCGGGATTTCTATGATGGCTGGCAGGATGATATGGAGTTCCAGTTGAAGGCCATTGAAAAAGGTGTCTCCGACTCGCTTGCCCTGGTCCTGCAGAATCGAATTGTCCACGACAGGACTCAGGGCACCTGCATACTGCCGGCCGAGACGGCGCTCTCCTATGGTTTTACCGGCCCGAACCTCAGGGCCTCCGGAGTTGCCTATGATTTGAGAAAAGATAATCCTTATTACCATTACGAATCCTTTGATTTCAGCATACCGGTGGGGAGCAGCGGAGATATCTACGACCGGATGATGGTTCGTTTTGAAGAGATTTTCGAGAGCATCAAGATTATCCGCCAGGCGGTGAAGATGATTCCGGAGGGACCTGTTTTCATTTCTGATCACCGCTACGTGTTGCCCCCGAAAGAACAGGTGTATAACAGGATCGAGGGCCTCGCCAACCATTTCAAACTGGTATTTGAAGGCGTCAAGGTACCCCCGGGTGAGTGGTATGACAGCTATGAGGCTGCAAATGGTGAGCTTGGTTTTTATTTCGTCTCGGACGGATCAGGTAAACCCTATAAATGCAAGGTTCGGCCTCCCTGCTTCTATGCCATGGGAGGCTTTCATGAAATGGTGGAGGGTGAAATGATCGCCGACGCGGTTATCAACCTTGGAAGCATCAACATCATTGGCGGGGAGCTTGACAGATGAGTGATCGTTCACAGTTAATCATTACCGGAAAACCGTTTGCCTTCGATACGGAACGTGATGCCGAGTTCGAGCGGTTGGTAAAACGCTATCCGATCCGGGAATCGATGATCATGCCGGCGCTCTGGCTGGCCCAGGACCAGGAAGGATGGATCAGTGGTGAGGCCATCGAGTACATTGCCGACAGGATCGGTACCTATGCCGCCAAGGTTTTCGAGCTCGCCACCTTCTATACGATGTACCAGCTGAAACCGGTGGGCACATACCATATCTGTGTGTGCAGGACACTGTCCTGCTGGCTTCGCGAAAAGCAGGAGCTTGTTGATTACCTGAGAGACGAGATCGGTATTTTGCCGGGTCAAATGAGCCAGGACGGCAGGTTCAGCCTGGAAGAGGTCGAATGCCTGGGACACTGTGGTACGGCCCCGGTCATACAGATCAATGGTGAGTTTCATGAAGAGATGTCGGTTGAGAAGCTGAAAATGGTTCTGTCAGGTCTTGAATAAGGGAGAAACATGTCGATGGAAGTAAAAATTCTCAGTGAGAAATTCGATATCAGGGATGCTCACCTGCTCGAGGTCGCCAGAAAGCACGGTGCCTACCGGACGCTGGACAAACTTTTTTCGATGAAGACTTCCGATGTTATTGAGGAAGTAAAGAACAGCGGCCTGCGAGGCAGGGGGGGGGCCGGTTTCCCTGCCGGCGTGAAATGGAGTTTTCTGCCCAAGGACACTGATAAGCCGGTCTACCTTGCGGTCAACTCCGACGAGTCGGAACCGGCAACATTCAAGGACCGGTACATTCTCGTCCGTGATCCCCATATGCTCATCGAGGGGATTATTATCTGCTGCTATGCCATCGGCTGTCACGACTGCTATATCTATATCCGCGGTGAATACACGTCACAGGTGAAAATTCTCCAGGCGGCAATCGATGAAGCCTATGCGGCGGGGTATCTTGGAGAAGCGGTTGCCGGTCATGATTTTAGACTCGATGTAACGGTTCACAGGGGTGCCGGTGCCTATGTGTGCGGCGAGGAAACCGCCCTGCTTGAATCGATAGAAGGCAAAAAAGGCCAACCGCGGAGCAAGCCGCCTTTTCCCGCAGTCGTCGGCCTCTACGATTCCCCGACAATCATCAACAACGTCCAGTCGATTGCCTCCCTGCCGTTTATCATCGACAAGGGGGCGCAGGCGTACCGGGCCTACGGTACCGAAAAAAGTCCGGGCACCCATCTGTTCGGGATTTCCGGGCATGTTGAGAAACCAGGCCTCTATGAACTGCCACTTGGGCTGTCGCTGATGGATGTCGTCGAAAAAGTAGCCGGTGGCGTCTGGAGGGGGCGAGGTTTGAAGGGGATCATACCCGGGGGAAGTTCAACGCCTGTCCTGACGGCTGACGAGGCGAAAACGGCAACGCTTGATTATGAATCGATGGCGGAGCATAAGACCATGTTCGGGTCCGGCGGTATTGTGGTGCTCGATGATACGGTTGACATGGTGGAGCTGGTAGAAAACCTCATTTATTTCTACCACCATGAATCGTGCGGACAGTGCACTCCCTGTCGGGAGGGGTTGGGATGGATGCTGAAGATTGTCAAAAAACTGCTTGCCGGAGAGGGAACGATAGCAGACATCGACCTGCTCGTTGAGCTCTGCGATAACATCGAGATGAAGACAGTCTGTGTGCTGTCGGCTGCCTGTACCATGCCGGTGCGCAGTTACCTGAATAAATTCCGACACGAGTTCGAGGCCTATGCCGTCGATAAGGACTCGGTTCAATAATATCAGCGTGATGAATAGGATGACCAATGGCTGAGATGGTAAAACTTTTCGTGAACGGGCAGGAGGTGGAGGTCGAGGCGGGAAAGAACCTCATCGATGCGCTGGCTGTCGTCGGTATTGAGATCCCGCACTTCTGCTACCATCCTGCCCTTGGTGCCGACGGCAACTGCAGGATGTGCCTGGTGGGGATCGAAGACGGTCGGCCGCCGCTTGTTCCGGCATGCAAGACGCCTGCCCTTGAAGGTATGAAAGTGCAGCTGGATACCGATTACATAAAAAAAATCCAGCGTGACATCCTGGAGTTCGAGCTGATAAACCACCCGGTTGACTGCCCTGTCTGTGATCAGGCCGGAGAGTGTGACCTGCAGGATTATTACATGAACTACAGCCTCGATGACAGCCGGATGCGTGTTCCCCAGGTGACCAAGGGGAAGAAGATGGATCTTGGCTGCGGGGTTATTCATGACCAGGAACGCTGTGTTCTCTGTAGCAGGTGCGTCAGGTTTACCCGTCAGATTACCGGGACCGGTGAGCTTGGCATCGTCAACAGGACCGATGCTGCCCGGGTGGCCATTTTTCCCGGCAGGCCGCTTGATAATCGTTACGCGCTTAATATCGTCGATATATGCCCGGTGGGGGCAATGACCAGCAAGGACTTCAGATTCAAACAGCGAGCCTGGTTTCTGAAGCGTGACCCGGGCATCTGCCACGGCTGCAGCAGGGGCTGCAGCATCTATATCGATCATCACCGGGAGAAATACAAAGATGATGTCATCTATCGTTTCAGGGCGCGGAAAAACCTGCTGGTAAACGGCTATTTCATCTGTGATGAAGGACGGCTCAGCTATCATCGTGAAAATGAGCAGCGGAGAACGCAGACAATAGTAGATACCGCTGCCGTATCGTTTGAAGAAGGGGTCAGGGCGGTGCTGGACCGGCTGGGAAGGGCAAAGAAGCCATTGATGCTGGTGTCACCGGATTCAACGCTTGGCCAGATGTGGGCCGTCAAGCGGCTCGCGGATCTCTATGGAGCATACCTTTCAGGATACAGCGATGCCTATGTGCTGCCGGGCAGCGGTGATGACTACCTGATCAACGACGACAAGGCTGCCAACCGCAGAGGGCTTGAGCTGCTCGAGATCGTCAGTGACAGGGAATCATTTGTCACAGCTCTTGAGCGCTGCGACATCTTTATCAATTTTGACAATGATCTCTTTTACTCGGATATCAATGACGATCTCAGGCCGCTGCTGGAGAGGACCGAATCAATAGCCATCTGCAGCCATGACCTGCCGGTTTTCTCCTCTGCAGCCATTATCCTGCCTACAGCTTCATACAGCGAATATGGTGGGGTCGTGGTCAACGGCAGCGGGGTGCTGCAACGCTTCAGCAAGGCAGTGTATAAAAATGAAGACCCGGAGGATATTGTCGAGATAACCAGGTTACTGGGAGGGGCTATAACAGACTGGACACGCTCCTGGCCGGGTATCAGGCAATCCGTGCCGCTGCTCTCTGAAGTCCGGCCGGAACAGATTCCTGCTGAAGGATTAAAATTAGCGGACAGCGAGGATTTCAATGTCACCACTTGATCTGTTGATGATAGTGCTCAGGGTTGCATTCGGCGTCTTTGTGCCGTTGAGTTTTGTGGCGGTGCTGGTCTGGATGGAACGGCGGGGTGCCGGTTTCTTTCAGGATCGTGCGGGCCCGAACCGTTGTCATTTCATGGGCTTCAGGGCCGCCGGTCTGATCCAGAACCTGGCGGACGGAGTGAAGCTGGTCTTCAAGGAAGATGTTGTGCCGGGGCATATCAAGCACAAGTTTTATTTTATTCTGGCGCCGATGCTGGTGTTCTTCACGGCAATACTTTGTTTTGCCGTGATTCCCTTTGCAGATATCCTGACAATCGGCGGCAGGGATTATGTGATGCAGGCTGTGCCGATGGATGTCGGTATCCTCTGGTTTCTGGCAGTTGTCGGTTTCGGCGTGTACGGCATTATTCTGGCGGGCTGGTCTTCCCACAACAAGTACGGTGTACTCGGTGGGCTCCGGGCAGCTGCCCAGGTGATCAGTTATGAGATCCCGATGGGGCTTGCCATTGTCAGCCTGCTGGCCGTATATGGAACCGTTAACCTGACGGAGATGGCCCGTTTCCAGGGACAGCTGCTCTTCGGGTTTATCCCGATGTGGGGTGTTGTTCTGCAGCCGATTGGTGTCGTCATTTTCATCGTTGCCGCATTTGCCGAGACCAACCGCACGCCTTTTGACCTTGCCGAGGGGGAGAGCGAGATTGTCGCCGGTTTTCATGTTGAGTACAGCGCCATGAAATTTGCGCTGTTCTTCCTGGGCGAATACGTGGCCATGTTTGTATCGAGTGCCCTGATTATAACACTTTATTTCGGCAGTTATCAGATCCCCTGGCTGGCTACCGAGACGCTTGTTGCCAACGCCAGGGTGGTGGTAATCCTGCTGATGATCGTCATTCCGGTGATCACCTATTTCTTTACCGGCTGGATCAAGAAAAATAACCGCAGTCATTACTACCGGCCGAATGACCCCCGGGTTCGCGAGGCCAATGTCTACCGGGTGATTCTCTGGATGGCGGTTGTCCTGCTCGAGGTCGTGCTGGTCGGCTATCTGGTTTTTGCGGCAGGAGGAGCCGCCGACCGGATTCTCGTGGCGCTGCTCCAGGTTGTCACCTTTCTGGTGAAGACAACGATGATGTGTTTTGTCTACATCTGGGTCCGCTGGACGCTGCCGCGGTTTCGCTATGACCAGCTTCAGAAAATAGGCTGGGAGAAACTCATGCCGCTGGCGCTGCTGAACATTTTCATAACCAGCGCCGTCATTGTTTCGTTTGGGTAAAAGGATTGTCATGGGTGCAAAAGTCAGAGTCGTAGAACGTAAAGGGCGGACGTTTCTGGAACAGCTGTATCTGGTTGAAGTCGCCAAGGGGATGATTGTCACGCTTGGTCATTTCTTTCGGAACCTGCTCGATAACTCACGGTTATATGTCCGCCACTATCCGGAGGTAAAGCCAGAGATTTCGCCGCGCTGGCGTGGGCGGCACCGGTTGACAAAGCACGACGACGGCACGGTCAAGTGTGTTGCCTGCTTCATGTGCCAGACAAATTGTCCATCCGAATGCATCATGATTGAAGCCGGAGAGCGGAGCGATGAGAGATCGGAAAAGCTGCCGGTCCGCTTTGATATTGATCTGCTGGAATGCATTTACTGCGGCTATTGCGTGGAAGCCTGCCCGATGGACGCCATACGGATGGACACCGGGATATTCTCGGTGACCAGTGATAACCGCGGGTCGATGGTTATCGGGCTTGAAGAGCTGCTGAACACTCCGGGAGCATTTGAAGAACAGGAATACCAGAAGGGGGCTCGTTAAGAACATGACATCCACACTCTTGTTTTTTGGATTCGGTCTGCTGTCGGTTCTGGGGGCATTGGGGTTGATTCTTTTCAGACACCCGATGAACGGAGCGATGAGTTTCGTCGTGACGCTGATTTCTCTTGCCGGTCTCTATGCGCTGCTCTCCGCCAAGCTGATTTTTGCCATCCAGCTGATCGTCTATGCCGGCGCCATCATGTCTCTGATCCTCTTTATCATCATGTTCCTCAACATCCAGGAAAGTGATCTGCCGGTGGAAAGCGGCAGATGGTTTTACCTTGCCGGGGGTACCGCGGTGATTGCTCCGATTGCGATTCTGCTGCTCAAGGTGGTTAAAACGCTGCCGGGCGGAGACACCGTGATTGTCGGTGGAGAATTCGGCGGTGTAAAAGGTGTCGGCGTACTGCTTTTCCGGGAGTGGCTGCTGCCCTTTGAAATTGTCTCAATTCTGCTGCTGGTGGCGCTTGTCGGTGCCGTTGTCCTCGCCGGCAAGAGGGAGGTGAAGCGGTGATCCTGAATTATCTCTCCCTGAGTGTCATCCTGTTTTGTCTCGGTATCCTCGGGGTTATTTCCCGGCGTAACGTCTTTACCGTGTTCATGGCGATTGAGCTGATGCTCAACGCGGCGAATCTTGCCTTTGTCACGCTTGCCCGTCTCCACGAGAGCATGGACGGTCATGTGCTGGCCCTGATGGTCATGGCTGTGGCCGCGGCTGAAGCGGCACTGGCGCTGGCCGTGGTAATCCTTCTTCACAAGCATAAAGGCAAGCTGGACACCAACGTTTTCAGCCTGCTCAAGGGGTGATCTGATGGAACAGACAGCGACATATCTGGTGTATATTCCCCTTTTGCCGCTCATCGGTGCGCTTGTCGTCGGCATCCTGCACCTGGCGACCTGCCGGACGAACAGGCTGCCGGAAAAGCTCTATGGCATTCTCGGCTGTATCGGCCCGGTGCTTTCCTTTATCCTGGCACTCAGGGTCTTCTTTACTCTCAAGGGGCTTGCTGCAGAGGAGCGGGTTCTCACCCAGGAGCTCTTTACCTGGTTTTCAGTCGGCGAACTTGATGTATCCATGGGGTTTCTGGCTGACCCGCTCAGCTCGCTGATGCTGATCTTCGTTACCCTGATCGGCTCGTTGATCCATATCTATTCAATCGGCTATATGGCGGAAGACAGGAATTTCGGAAAGTTTTTCGCCTACATGAATCTCTTTCTCGGCAGCATGCTCATCCTTGTTCTCGGGGCCGGCCCGGTTGTCATGTTCGTCGGCTGGGAAGGGGTCGGGCTCTGCTCATACCTGCTTATCAGTTATTACAGTGAAGATCGCGATAATGTCATCGCCGGAAACAAGGCATTTATTGTCAACAGGATCGGCGATCTCGGATTTGTTCTGGGAATGTCTTTTCTCTTCTGGGGAATCGGGGCTGATGGATTTGATTTTCTCTCCCTGAAAGCCAATGCTCATAACCTGACACCTGCGCTTGGAATCACCGTCTGCCTGCTTCTCTTTGTTGGTGCCACAGGTAAATCAGCCCAGATTCCCCTGTATGTCTGGCTTCCGGATGCAATGGCAGGGCCTACGCCGGTTTCTGCATTGATCCATGCGGCGACGATGGTCACCGCCGGCGTCTATATGGTCGCCCGTTTCAGTTTTATTTATGCCCATGCTCCGGTTGCCGGTGCGGTGGTTGCCTGGACGGGCATCCTGACGGCACTTCTGGCTGCAGTATTTGCGATGTATCAGCGGGATATCAAGAAGATTCTGGCCTACTCCACCGTATCCCAGCTCGGGTACATGTTCGCAGGTGTCGGGGTTGCTGCCTATTCGGCCGGTATCTTTCATGTCTTCACCCACGCTTTTTTCAAAGCACTGCTCTTTCTCGGCGCAGGATCCGTCATCTATGCGCTCCACCATCAGCAGGATATCTGGAAAATGGGCGGCCTGAAAGAGAAAATGCCGATCACCTATAAAACCATGCTGATCGGGGCTCTGGCGCTTGCCGGCTGCCCGCCGTTCTCCGGTTTTTTCAGCAAGGATGAAATCCTCTATTCAGCGCTTGCCACCGGTCATTACGGGATCTGGCTTGTTGGTGTCGGTGTTGCCGCCATGACCGCCTACTACACGTTCAGGATGATATTTGTCGTTTTCCATGGCCAACCGCGTGATCGTGAGGCATTTAATCACGCCCATGAGCCTTCAAAGGTAATGACGATCCCGCTCATTATCCTGGCGGTCGGGGCGCTGTTTGCCGGATTTTTAAACCTGCCGGGTATCTTCGGGGGCGATCTTGAAGTGTCCCACTGGCTGGCACCAAGTCTTGTCGAACACCACCCCCATACCTCCTGGTTCGTTGAACTATTAGCAATCATTATTTCAATCGGCGCCTTTGCGCTTGGCTTCAGGGCAGCCTACCGGAAATTTGGTGCGGGTGCCGATGAGCCGTCCTACACGGGATTTAAACAGTTCGGTTACCGGAAGTTTTACGTTGACGAAATCTACCATTATCTCATTGTTGCCCCGTATCAGCTGACTGGAAAAGCCATCAGCTATTTTATCGAGCCCTATATCACCGACGGGCCGGTAAAACTGACCTCCTGGCTCTACAAGATGGCCGGTGCGGCATTCAAGCTTGTGCAGGTTGGCTACGTGCGGGTGTATGCGATATACATGGTAATAGGCCTGAGTATCATGAGCCTGCTGCTGGCCCAGTCATTGAATCTGTAAAGGAGTAATGATGCCTGATATAATCCTCTCCATTATGATTTTTGTCCCCATCTCGACGGGACTCTTACTCCTGCTCGTTCCTGCCGGGAAAGAGGCTGCCAGAGGGGTCGGACTGGTTGTTTCCGTGATCGTCGTCCTGCTGAGTCTGAAACTGTTCTTCTCGTTCAGCGGTGCTGCAGCAACGTTCGAGTTTGCCCAGAAAATCCCGTTGATTGATTCTCTGGGGATCAGTTACAGCCTTGGTGTAGACGGCATAAGCCTGCTCGTATTGATGGCCGCCGCGACACTGTTTCCGATGGTCTACCTGCTGTTCAAATCCAGGGAAAAGGGCTACTACAGTAATCTGCTGATTGTTCAGGGAGCGATGATCGGCGCCGTCTGCGCAAGCGACATGGTCCTCTTCTACATCTTCTGGGAGGTCATGCTCCTGCCGATCTTTTTCATGATCGGTTTTTACGGGGGACCGAACAGGCTTGCCGCGACACTTAAGATCACCATCTACACGATTGCCGGATCGCTGTTGATGCTCGCCTCTATTGCCTATATCGGGGTCGCCTACCATGCCCAGACGGGGCAGTGGAGTTTTGATATGGCAAATCTTGCGCAGATGTCGCTTTCGGGCAGTACGGCAACACTTGCCTTCATCGGCTTCATGATCGCCTTTGCCATCAAGATTCCGCTCTTTCCCTTCCACACCTGGCTTCCTGATGCCTATACCGAAGCGCCTACCGGAGCTACCTTTGTGCTTTCGGCAATCATGGCAAAAATCGGGATCTATGCCGTCATCAGGTTTGTCGTGCCGGTCTTTGCTGAGGGTATGACAAATTACGGACTGCTGCTCGCCTACGCCGGTGTCATCGGCATGATCTACTGCGGTGTTACAGCGCTTGCGCAAAAGGATTTCAAACGCATGCTGGCCTTTTCCTCCGCTTCGCATATGGGGGTGATTGCAATTGGTATTTTCTGCATGAATGTCCAGGCGCTGACCGGAACGCTGTATCAGGTGGTTGCCCATGCCACCAGTACCGGGGTACTCTTCCTGCTGCTGGGTATTATCGAGGAACGTATGGAAACCCGGAATATCGAGGATCTCGGTGGTGTTGCCTACAAGGCGCCGGTCTTTGCGCTGTTTTTTGCGGTGGCCATGCTTGCCTCGGTCGGCCTGCCGGGGACCAGCGGTTTTATCGGCGAGTTCCTGATTATCCTGGGAGCAGTCAAGTTCAACGTCACCATAGCCGTTCTCACCGGTACAACCCTCATTGTCGGGGTGTGCTACATGCTGTGGATGTTTCAGCGGGTCTTTTTTGAAAAAAACAACCAGAAAACTGAAACATTCCAGGACTTAACCCTGATCGAAACGCTGACTATCCTGCCGATCATCATACTCATTATATTCATGGGTATTTTTCCACAGCCGTTCATCCAGAAAATTACGCCTGCCGCAGAGCACCATACCGCCAGGCATCAGGCGGCATCAGGTAGTAGTGTGCATCTGGCAGACAACAGGGTGCTCCAGATTTCAGATAAACAGGAAAAGGATTGACCTCAGGTGAGCTACTATGCATGATTTATTGGTGATACTTCCTCTGATTATCGTTGGCTCAGGAGCAATTGGGCTGATGTTGCTGGCATCGTTTCAGAGTCTTTCCAGAGAATCAACCTCGATTTTGACCATGGGAATCTTCGGGTTCGCTTTCTTTGTTCAGTTTGCAGCACCCAACAGCCCGGACATCATGCCGTTTCACGACATCTTCAATGGCATGATGGTGGTCAACACGTTTACCAAGGTTGCCGGCTTGATTATTCTCGGCTGTGGTTTTTTTTCAACCATGATTGCGCAGACCTACTTCACTCAGGAAAATGAATTTGTCATGGAGTTTTATTCGCTGATGCTCTTTGCCGTCTGCGGCATGCTCCTGCTGACACTGTCTTCTGAACTGATCACCATTTTTATCTCAATTGAGATTATGTCGCTTGCTGTCTATACACTCGTGGGATATGACAGAAAAAGCGTTGTCCGTTCGGAAGCCGTGCTGAAATACCTGATGCTCGGCGCTTTTGCCGGAGCCTTTTTTGTAATGGGTACGGTGTTCATCTACGCAGGGGCAAAAAGCACAACATTTTCAACGATTGCCGGAGTAATAGCAGACAGCGGATTTCTCGGCAGCCCCACGATGGTTGTCGGTGCGTTTCTGATACTTGTCGCCCTTTTCTTTAAAGTTGCAGCGTTTCCCTTCCATGCCTGGGTTGTCGATGTCTATGATGGGGCACCCATGCCCATAACCGGCTTCATGGCTACCGCCGTGAAAACCGCTGTTTTTGCGGTCCTGGTGAACTTTCTGGTAATGAACAGTGAATTACGAGATTCCTGGATTACCTTTCTCTTCTATATATCCGTTATCACGATGCTCGCCGGCAACTTGATCGCGCTCGGCCAGGATAATCTCAAACGCATGCTGGCAGCATCAGGTATCGTCCATACCGGTTACCTGCTCATTGCTGTAGCCGCGGTAAATGCAAAAGAGTTTACCGGGGGAGCGGTCCTCTATTATCTTGCTGCCTATGCAGTCTCAACCCTGGGGCTCTTTGCGGCGCTTACCTATCTTGGAGGAAAAGAGGAGCAGCGGGTTTCATTTGATGATTTCAGGGGACTTGCCAGGGTCAGGCCTTATTCTGCTGCGGCAATCTCGATCTTTCTGCTTTCCATGGCGGGGATTCCGCCCACGGCAGGGTTCATGGGCAAGTTTTATGTAATCACCTCTGCCATTGAGGCGGATCTCATCTTTCTGGCTGTCTTTGGCATCTTCAGCAGTATCCTGTCAATGTGGTACTACCTGAGGCTCATCATCGTGATGTATTTCAGGGAGCCGGAAGATCAGTTTGAAATAACGGAAATGACATTTGCCCCGATCGGCACGATTATTCTTGCTTTTTCGGTGTTTGCCATGAGTTTTTTCCCTGTAGTTCTCTAGGAAGTGACCTACAGGGCTATCAGGAAAAAGCTGCTGATGTATCTATTTGAAGAGGAGCCATAAACATGAAAGCAAAAGATATTCTCGCAGAAAAAGGAACACGGGTCGTCACCATACACAAGAATAACCTGCTCGTTGACGTCATGTCGCTCTTTTTCGCCAACCGGATAGGATCACTCGTCGTCGTCGATAAAAATGATAAAATTCTCGGCATTGTCGCACCGAACGACGTGCTCAAGGCGGTGCATAATAACCCCGAAAGTGTCTCTGCCATGAAAGTGAGCGAGGTTATGACCGAGGATGTCATCGTCGGCATGCCTGACGATGGCGTTGACGGTCTGATGGCGATTATGACCGAGAACAGGATCAGGCACATTCCAATTATCGAAGACGGAAAGCTTGCCGGTCTCGTGTCGATCGGTGATGCCGTCAAGGCGCTGCTGACCGTGCAGGATGTTGAAATTCGTCATCTGAAGGAATTCATTGAAGGCAAATATCCTGCCTGATACCTGTCAGTGAAATCATGCCAACAGGGCCCTGCTGCGGGGAATTTTTCTGCTGAATACCTGATTGCAACGTCCCGCGCAGCTGGTTCGCTGACCTGCGGGAAGAGAGTGCAAACCTATACATGTATCATAACGATACATGTATAGGTTTGCAACGGTCTGCTTGTTGGGCGAGGTGGCCTGCCCGCGCCTCTGCGCGGGGCAAACGTGTTTAATAATGAAACAGTTTGGCCTCTTTTTCTCCTCTATCCGATCATCCTGGTCACTATCAAATCCTCCGATTATCTTCGTGGCAACCGATGATCACCCTGATAGACGTTTTCGAATGCTGAAAATATTGTATTAAGTCAATTACCTAAGCAAGTGTATTGTTGTTCGCCCTGGTAGATTCAGCATATTGCTGCGGCCGATGGCATGGATTTCGCTATGGGATATGCTGGAATGGAGACAGGTTACTCCGGCGGCGTGCCTGACCAATGAAAGCAACAACTATATATACCTGGAGGACTTCGTTTGAGTTCAGCAGATGCGATAGTAATCGGCGGTGGAGTTACGGGTGCTGCGGTAGCCCTCGGTTTGATTGAAGAAGGCGCCGGGAAGGTCTTGATGTTCGATGAGCAGTTGCCGTCTCAACGGTTATCACGCGGGAATTTTGGCCTCACCTGGTTCATGTGTAAAGGTGCAAACAACCCTGTTTATGCACAGTGGTGCAGAATGGCAACCCGAGCCTGGCCGGCGTTTGCCGACCGCCTCAGGGGTGAGACCGGCTATGATGTTGAACTGGAGTGGACCGGTGGAGCAATTCATGCTTTTGGTGGAGACCAGTTCCGGGCATATGCTGATTCTGTTGAAGGGTTACGGGAGGTCTGCAAGCAGGCAGATCTCGATTACCCGGTCAGCATGCTCAACAGGCAGGAGTTTGCTGAGCTGGTACCGGAGATGGAACTGGGTGAAGATGTTTCGGGGGCGATGTACACGGCCGAGCAGGGGCATGTGAACCCGCTTCTGCTCCTGGCTGCGCTTCGCTGCGCCTTTCAGAAAAAAGGTGGAACGTATTATGGTGCTCACAGTGTTTCTGCCATAACACCTCAAAAAGACGGCTCCATTTCCATAGAAACGAGTCAGGGCAGCTATCAATGCAGCAAACTGGTAATTGCCGCCGGTCATGGAGCGAACAGGCTCATCGTGCCGCTTGGGGAAAAGCTCAAAGTTTACCCGCAGCGCGGCCAGCTCATGGTTTCAGAGCGTTACCGCAGGGTGTTGAAGGTGCCGGTGCTCTGCACCAGGCAGACTCCGGATGGTACGTTTATAATCGGGCTTTCGACCGAGGATACGGCATTGAACTGCGATGTTACCGTTGCAGCCATGAAAAATCAGGCGAGCAATGCCATCCGCCTTTTTCCGCTGCTGAAAAAGCTTAACTGGGTCAGGTCATGGGGGGCGGTACGTGTCATGACTCCGGATGGGGCACCTATCTACAGCAAGTTGGAAACGTTTCCGAATATTTCCGTCCTGGCGTTGCACAGTGCTGTTTCTCTGGCCCCGCTGCATGTCAGCGCCATAGCGCCCTGGATCCTTGGTAAAACCGAGGAATCTCAAATTTCTCACTTCAGCAATAGTCGATTCAATGTTTAAACGAGATGATAGCAATCACCAGGAAACCGTAACGGTAACCCTGGACGGTAAAACCCAAAATCTGCAGTCAGGAGTGAGCGTTGCCGCAGCACTTCTTGGTGATGGTCACCTTATTTCCCGAATCTCCCCTTCCTCCCATAAACCATGTGCTCCACATTGCCTCATGGGTGTCTGTTTTGAATGCCTGATGGAAATTAATGGTGTTCAGCAGCAGGCATGTGCGGTGGAGATAGCAGAGGGGATGAACATCAAGCGCAGGTTGTCCGGGTCCAATGGAGATGAATGATGAGTGAAATGTACGATGTTGTCGTAATCGGTGCCGGCCCGGCGGGAATCTCTGCCGGTGCATGTCTTGCCGAGATGGGGATGCAGGTATGCCTGCTGGATGAACAGCAGCATCCCGGCGGCCAGATTTACCGCAATATCAAAAAGGCATCACCAAAAACACTCAGGGAAATGGGTGAGGATTACGAACGGGGTGCACATCTTGTTCGCAGATTTGAGGACAGCAAGGCAGCGTACCACCAGGGGGCAACCGTCTGGCATCTTGTGCCTGACGGGAGTGTCTATGTCTCGGTAAAGAACAGTTCCAGGCAGATACGCGCACATTATATTGTTGTTGCTACAGGAGCCATGGAGCGGCCGGTTCCCTTTCCAGGCTGGAGCCTTCCCGGTTGCATGGGGGCTGGAGCCGCCAACAATCTCGCCAAGGAGGCTGGTCTTACACCGGATTGCAATGTCGTGCTTGCCGGCAGTGGGCCGCTGCTGCTGCTCGAGGCGAGTCTTCTGGTTGGCAAGGGAGTTCCGGTACAGGCAATTCTTGAAACCACTTCAAAAACCCCATCACTCGGGGCTCTGCTGAAGATGTTTCCGGCGCTGAAGCGTTATGATTTTCTGATGAAAGGGCTGAAAATGGTGAGGGATATCAAAAAATCAGGTGTCCCCCATTACAAAGGAATCAGCGAATTACAGGCACTCGGTAACGATAGGCTCGAGACGGTTAAAGCCTGCCATGGACCAAATAAGCTCAAGTTCTCAGCCGACCTGTTGCTCACCCATTTCGGTGTTATCCCCAATACTCACATTTACAGATTGCTCAAGTGCCACCTGGAGTGGAATCGTGAACAACGGTATTGGCAGCCGATAACCGACAACTGGGGGAGGACGAATTATGAAAATATCTTTGCTGCCGGGGACGGTGCCGGTGTGCACGGTGCACGTGCGGCGGAATACAAGGGAGAGCTTGCCGCGCTTGAAATAGCTCATTGTCTGGGGATCATTCCTGCCTATGAACGGGATAATCTCGCCAGGCCTCTGAGGCTCAAGCTGCAAGACGACCATTACCCGCGGCCATTTATTGATGCCGTTTTTGCGCCACATTTCAGCAAAGAGAGTTTTGCGGATGAAACCGTACTCTGCCGTTGCGAAAACATAAAAGTGAAAGACGTGCGAAAAGCGGTGGGTGAAGGTGTTCGAGATGTCAATGAATTAAAGATCGTAACCCGCTGCGGAATGGGACCCTGCCAGGGACGTATGTGCGGCCCGGCCCTGGCGGAGATCATGGGTGCGGAATTGTCTCTTTCCCCTGATAAGGTGGGAATGATGACCATCAGGCCCCCGCTCAAACCAATTCCTCTGGAAGAAGTCGCAGAAATGGAGCTTGAGGGGGCGGCGGTCGGCCCTGCAGATCTTTTTAAAAACCAGAGCAAGAAATACTAAACACGGAGAATTGAAATGAGTGCAATCACACGGCAGGAAACAAGTTCGCGGATGAGCAGGATTGTCGTACATGGCGATGTTGTCTATCTCTGTGGACAGGTTGCTGATAACAGTGATGAATCAATCGGGCCACAAACCGAGAATATGCTTGCCAAGGTCGAGACCCTGCTGGAGCAGGCGGGAAGCGGCAAAGAGCATATGCTTTCGGCCACTCTTTACCTGCGTGACATGAAAGACTTTGCCGGAATGAACAAAGTCTGGGACCTGTGGGTTCCGGAGGGGCAGGCGCCGGCTCGTGCCTGTGTTGAAGCACGGTTGGCCCGGGATGATCTTCTTGTTGAGATATCTGTTATTGCCGCGCTGAAGTAGTTGTTCAGCTGACAGCTTTACAATGAGAAACAGAGATGCTCGAACGAGAACGTACTGATACAACACAAATCTGATACAAGGAGCTGACAATGGAGCGGTTTTTCAAATATACGCTGACAATCCTGATCAGTACGGTTGCCGCAATGGAGTTCTACCAGGTGATCATGCGTTATATCATGGAGCTTCCTGTCATGGGGCTGGAGGAATTGCTCGTCTATCCAACGCTCTGGCTGTATATCCTCGGCAGCGTCAACGCCTCCCGGGAAGATACGCAGATCAAGGCAAATGTACTTGATGTGTTTTTGAAAACCGCAAGATCCAAGTTGATCGTGCGGGTTATTGCCGACCTGCTGTCTGTAATTGTTGCCTGCTGGCTGACCTTCTGGGCCTGGGATTATTTCAAGTATGCGCAGCGTGTATGGAAGGAAAGCCCGACACTCTATATCCCGACGTTTTACTCTGAGTGCGCCCTGTTTATCGGCCTTGTCCTGATGACATTCTATGCCGCCTGGTACCTGGTAAAGAATTCCAGGAAACTGATTGCTCAATCTCGCACTGAACAAGGAGCGTAATAATGGAAATCGTTACCATTTCACTCATTTCTCTGGCGGCCCTTGTTCTGTTGTTGAGTTTTGGTGTGCCGCTTCCCTTCTGTTTCGGTGGGGCGCTGATGACCATGACCATGCTCGGCGGGGCCACGATGAAAGGCACCATGGTCTGGGGGTACACGCAGCTTGCCAACCCGGTCCTGCTCTGTATACCACTTTTTGTTTTTGCCGGAACCATCATGAGTGAGAGCGGGATAGCGGCAAGTCTTTTGCGTTTTGTGAATATTTTTGTCGGAAGAGTGCGCGGCGGCCTTGGTGTTGTTGCTTCGGTAAGCTGCGCGATTATCGGGGCAATTTCAGGCAGCGGTTTGACCGGGGTCGCTGCGACCGGCCCCCTGCTCATTCCCGAGATGGCCGAGAAAGGCTATCCCCGCGGTTATGCAACGGCACTGGTTGCCAACTCTTCGATCCTCGGCCTGCTCATACCGCCAAGTGTCACCATGATTATTTACGGGTGGGTGACCGATACGTCAATTTTGGCCTGTTTTCTTGCAACACTTGGTCCGGGATTGCTCATCACCTTTCTTTTCTGTGTTGTCAATCTGGTGATGTCGCGAAAATTTCCGCTGGTCCTTGACCCTCCGAAGACACTTCCGGAAACGGTAAAAGAAGGTGTCAGCTGCACGTCGCGGGCAATTCCGGCCCTGATTATGCCGCTGATCATCCTGGGTGGGATCTACGGCGGGATAATGACGCCTACAGAGGCGGCAGCGGTTGCCGTGATCTACTCTCTGCCGGTGGGATTTCTCATCTACCGGGGTTTGACCTTTGAAACGTTTCTGGTTGCGGCAAAAAGCTCCGCCACGGCCGTAGGGGCAATCATGGTGATGATTGTCTTCAGCCTGATGCTCAGCCAGATATTTGTCATGGAAGATGTTCCGCAGGCGCTGGTTGAAGGTATTTTTACCATCACCCAGAACAAAGTACTTCTCCTGATCCTGATTAATTTTCTGCTCTTCTTTGTCGGCATGATTGTCAATGATGTAACGGCAATAATCCTGATTGCCCCGCTCCTGCTGCCGCTGATGGATGCCATCGGCGTCAGCCCCGTCCAGTTTGCCGCGATCATGGGAGTGAACACGGCAATGGGGGGAGTGACGCCACCGTATGCGAGTATTCTCTATCTTGGCATGCGGATCGGTAAAGTCGAGTTCTCCGAGGTTATTAAGCCCGCGATGATTCTCATTATCTTCGGGTATGTTCCGGTGGTTTTTCTAACGTCCCTGTGGCCCAGTTTGTCGTTGTTTTTCCCCGGTCTGTTTGGTTACTAAATTCACTACAAAGAAAAGGAGTCGTGAAATGAAAACAAAAAGATGGCTGAGTATTCTAGCAATAATGATCTGTACCTTGTGCTTGACAGGTGTACTTCAGGCAAAAACCTTGAAAATTTCTCATGTCCGACCTCAGGACACCGCCATTGACAAGGACCTTCGCTGGTTTTCGGAGACCCTTGAGGCCACGAGTGACGGCAAAATCAAGACGAAAATCTATCCGGCAAGTGCCCTTGGCGACTACACTGTTGTTCAGGAGCGAGTTGGTCTTGGAGCGGTCGATATGGCCTGCCAGCCGCCCGCCTCTGCAGCCGACAAGAGATTCCAGGTCGTCTATTTCCCCTATATGGTGAAAGGCTGGGAACAGGCGCGCAAAAACTATTCACCCGGTGCACCGCTGCGCAAGGTTGTGGGTGAGCTGTATGCTGAACAGGGCATTCAGCTGCTTGCCGCCTGGCCCGTTTATTTCGGCGGTATAGCATTAAACCGCGAACCTGTGGCACCTGGAGATCCGGAGGCAGCAAAAGGGATTAAGCTCAGAGTCCCGCCGATGAAAACATTTCAGCTGCTTGCCGACAATACCGGTTATCTAGGCACACCGATCCCGTTTTCCGATGCCTTCACCGCTGTGCAAACCGGCGTTGTTGACGGTGTGATCGGATCCGGTGCTGAAGGCTATTATTCTTCGTTCCGGGACGTTACCAAATACTACATCCCATCCAATACTCATTTTGAGGTGTGGTACCTGATCATTAACAAGGACTATTTTGATGGTCTGGATGACGGTATGAAAGAGCAGCTGCAGAGTGTTGCCGACCAGTTTGAACAGCGCCGCTGGGAATCAGCTGAAGCGGATCAGGCTGCCAATGAACAGCGCCTGGCTGATTATGGAGCAACGATTGTTCCTATCAAGGAAGCAGAAATCGCTGCGATTGCCGCCAAGATCCACAAGACAGTCTGGCCGGAGGTCTTGAAAGACGTTGGTGAAGAGTGGGGTAACGGCGTACTGGATTCCATTGCTGAGTAATTCTTTTTCCAGTCCCCGGCAGTAGACGCTGCCGGGGAATCTGGTAACCCTGCCAGGAGGACAGTATCATGAAAAAGTTACTGACTGTTTTCGGGGTGGTTCTTGTCCTGAGCTTTGTCCATGCTATTGAGAGCACTGCTGAGCAGCAGACCTGGAAAATCGGTCATGTACGCCAGGAAGGTTCTGCAATAGACCTGGATATTCGAGAATTTACGGATACCATACAGCGGGGGACCGACGGGGCGATCAGTTTTGATATCTATCCGGCTAACAAGCTGGGGGATTACTCTGTTGTGCAGGAACGCGTGTCTTTCGGGGAAGTGGAGATGTACGTGGGCCCATTCGGGACTGCGGTTGACAAACGCTTGATGCTCGCCTTCACACCATTTCTCGTTGAAAACTGGGATCAGGCGCGGCGACTGTATTCGCCGGATAGTCCGCTTATTGCTCATATAGAGAAAATACTGGAAGCCCAGAACCTCAAACTTGTTGGTGGCTGGCCTGTTTATTTCGGGGGAATCGCCCTTACGCAAAGACCTGCTGCACCCGGTGACCCAGATGTTTTCAAGAAGATGATCATCAGGGTTCCGCCGATCAGAAGTTTTGAGATGACAGCCAGAGCGCTTGGCTATACTCCTTATCCCATTACCTGGATGTATGCAAAAATGGGGTTGAGGACGGGCATGGTGAAAGGACTGATCGGCGGCGGCGCTGAGGGCTATAAAGGTCTTGCTGGCATGATACGTTATTATGTGCCCCTGAGGGACCATTTTGAATACTGGTTTGTCTACATGAACCTCGATACCTGGAACAATCTTTCAGCACGCCGTCAGGACCTCATACGCAGTGCCGCAGCAGATATGGAGACCCGCAGGTACCAGGTGGCTGAGGACCAGGAACAGGCCAGTCTTGCCGAATTGCAGGAGCTTGGCGTAGAGGTTTATCCGTTGAGCACTGAAGAGTTTGAAAAAATGCGAGCCAAGATACAGGAAGTGGTCTGGCCCGAACTCCGCAAAGACATTGGCCAGCCGTTTGACGACATTGTCACCTTTGTTCAGAACCAGGATTGAAGATTTCAGGTATGGCTGTCCGGGATGCCGTATTCTTTTACTTTTCGGTACAACGTCGCTCTTGATATACCGAGCAGCTTTGCTGTTTTTGCCATGTTGCCCCGGTTTTCAGATAATGTTGCTGCTATCATGTTCTGTTCCATCTCCCGGAGTGTTCCCGGTTTCATCTCCCTTACCGGGCCCGTTGTTTTCTGAAGGCCAAGATGGTGCGGTTTTATTGAGCTGCCGCCGCAGAGGTGCAGAGCACGCTGAATGGTGTTCTCCAGTTCACGGACATTTCCCGGCCAGCCATACCTGATGAGTTCATCCAGGGCCGCATCACTGAGCTTGTTCCCACTGCCGTACCTGTTGACGAAATACTCGGCAAGCGCCTCAATATCTTCAGCTCCCCGTTCACGGAGCGGTGGAATGGTGATCTGGATGATATTCAGACGATAATAGAGGTCTTTTCTGAATCTTTTCAGTTCTATCATTTTTGCAAGATCCACATGGGTCGCAGCAATGATCCTGGTGTTGGTCCGGATAATCTTCTGGGCTCCGATTCTCTGGACTTCACCGGTCTGCAGTACTCTCAGGAGCTTCACCTGCATGTCGTGGGGCATGTCGCCGATTTCATCGAGCAGAATGGTTCCGGCATCGGCAAGTTCGAACTTGCCGGGCCGCCCGGATTTTGACGCTCCAGTAAAAGCACCGTCAACATAACCGAACAATTCACTCTCCAGCAGCTCTCCCGGAATTGCCCCGCAGTTGATGGGCACAAAAGCCTGCTGGCACCGTTCACTGCCATTGTGAATGGCCTGGGCAAACAGCTCCTTTCCTGTGCCTGTCTCGCCGAGCAGCAGAACCGTGGAAGACGATTTGCTGGCCAGTCCGGCAAGTTTGACGGCGTCGCTGAAGGCAGCTGAGTCACCGATCATGCGACTGAAGGTGAAAAACGGATCTGCACCTGAAATTTTATCCGCCAGTTTTCTGAGATTGTCAAACTCCTCAAAGACGACCACAGCGCCTAAAAGCGTTTTCTGAGGTGAGAGTACCGGTTGCGCTGAGTAGTAAAAATGGATGTCGTTCTGCAGAGCTGCTTCCCGAGCTTTCCAGGCTCCCGGATTATGGTGGATGGCGGGTAAATCAAGCTCAAGCCCCCGGAGTACGGATACCGGCTTGCCATCCAGGTGATCACTTCTTAAGATTTCCTTGCCTTTGCGGTTTGTCTTCCAGATACGCATCTCCTTGTCAATGGTCATCAGGCCTGTTCCTGCTGCCTCCACAACGTTGTCCAGAAAGCTGATGTAGAGTGACATATCCGTGTTTCTGCGCAACAGCCGCATGTGTTTCTCTATGGAGCGCGCTGTCATGGTAATCATGATCAGGGTGTGCGGATGAATTTTATTGCCTGCTCCGGAAACAACCAGCACTCCTTCTAGAATTCCCTGGTGTCCGAAGATCGGAGCCGCTGAGCTGGTAAAGCCATGGGCCCGCTTACAATAATGATCCTTGTCATTGAGCTGGACCGCAGATTTGAGCTCACGACAGAGGCTGATCGCCGTTGTCCCGACATCCTGCTCTGTCCAGCGATATCCCGGAGCACAATTCCGCTCCGCATAGACTACTTTGATTTCGTCACTGCCATCAAGATGCAGGATATAACCGTCGCTGTCTGCAAAGGCGATCATGAAGTCATCGGCTGACAGCAGTTCATAGATTTCTTCGGTGTGGGAGACGACAACGGCAAGCAGCTCCCTGGAACGCGCCTTCCGCTCCTCGAGTTCATAGGGGGAGAGTTTCCGCTGGGAAATGTTTCGTTCATCCCTTGATATACCCAGTGTTCCGGAGCGCTGGTGAGAGCGCATGATTTCCTGGCGCATCTGGCTGGCTGTAAGAAGCGTTCCCGTGGTTTGCTCAGTTTCCATAGTGCTCCCTTGTCACGTTGCAGGCGTCATTGAGGTGCCTGAAAATGAAACACTTGCAATTGTAACAGAGATTTGTTCCAGGTTCAATGAACTTGTCAGGTAGCCGTTTGTGTCTATTTTTGACACATGAGGCGTTTGCCCTTTCGACAGGAAGCGTTCAGAAAACAACGTGCTACTCAGAGATAATCGAGTCAAGTGCCTGGTGAGTATCTCTGGTATTCCAGTTTCGGTATCCGATCGAGCGAAAAACGCCTCTGCCCTGCTTGTCGATGATAAATGCAGCAGGAATTCCAAGTACCGAAAATTTTCGACTCACCTCACCGTCGCTGTCCAGCAGAACGCTGAATAAGAGATCGTTGCGGCGGGTATAGGATGCGACCTGCTTTTTTGCTTCCCTGGTGTTAATCATCAAAATCTTTACTGTTCCGTCACTGTACTTTTGCGCCAGCTTGCCGATGGAAGGCATCTCCTTCCTGCACGAACTTCACCATGTCGCCCAGAATCCGATGAAAACGACTGAACCTCGGTAGTCACTGAGTCGAACCCTTTTGCCTTCCAGGCTGAGCAGTGAAAAATCGGGAACCAGGTGACGACTGTCAGATGGCTGCAGTTCAATGACAGGCTGGGTAAGAGACACGAGGAACGGTTGTATCTGGCGCTGCCAGACAACGCTCAGTGGTATCAGCACCAGTATAAGGATGAAGATCTTTCTCTTGTTCATTATCGTTTCCCTGCTCATGTATATGTCGACGACTGTGGCCTGGCCTTTGAACACCTGTAAGGCCCATCTCTCGTTATGTATAGTGCCTCGATTCTTTTTGCTTTCAGGCAAAGGGTGGTGCGTGAGCTGTTTCTGCATTCAGGGGTACTCGGCTTTTTTTCTTACATTTGCCCGGCCCAGTGCCTACTGTTTAAAACGTATGGCTCTCTCAAGGAGATTCCATGATTTCCTGGAAAGTGCGTGAAATTTTCAGGAAATTTCAGACGTTCTGAGAGGCAGATAAAACCAGAGACCAACCAGATGAGTATAGATCATAGATTGATTATCAAGAGGTTCCCATGAAACGAAGAACACTGATGAAAGGTGGTGCCGCGTTGTTCGGGATGACCGCGCTCGGCGGCTACACGTTTTTACAAAATGCCGGCTTATGCTACGCCGGCCCCATAGATGGCTTCAAGAGTGTGCTGCCGATACCGCCACTCCTGGACAGCAGTATTTCGCAGGATGGCATGAAGCGTTTTGCCTTCAGCGTAGACACGGGGGAAACATCGTTTTTTCCCGGTTATACAACCCCGACGCTTGGCTATAACGGTTCATATCTCGGACCGACAATAAAGGTCCGGAATGGGCAGGAGGTCATGTTCAAGATCGAAAATAATCTCGGTGAGCCGACAACGGTGCACTGGCATGGCCTGCATGTACCGGCTCAATGGGATGGCGGACCCCGGCAGGTCATCGAGGCCGGGGAAACGTGGAACCCGAATTTCAGGATTAAGCAGCCGGCGGCAACACTCTGGTATCATCCCCATGCAATGGGACTGACCGGTGAACATGTCTACAGAGGATTGGCCGGGCTGTTCATTATTGAAGATGACAAAACCGACAGCCTGGATATACCCGGGGAGTACGGGGTGGACGATTTCCCTCTCGTCCTCCAGGATCGCCGCTTCTTCGAAGACGGACGGTTTGCCTATGTCCAGAACATGATGGATGTGATGCACGGGGTGATCGGCAACTACATGCTCGTTAACGGCAGCCTCTGGCCGAACCTTGATGTCCCCAGGGGGATCGTTCGCCTGCGGGTTTTGAATGGCTCGAACTCCTCTGTGTACAGGATCTCGTTCAGTGATGACAGGTCGTTCCACCAGATCGCAACAGATGGGGGGTTCCAGGAGGTGCCTGTCAGGCTGGGTAGCCTGCTTCTCTCCGCAGGAGAACGTGCTGAAATCCTTGTTGACTTTGCCGGGGACGCGCTGAAATCGAAGGTGTCTCTGCTTGTTGATCAGCTGGCCGGCAGCAGGTTCGAGGCCATGCAGTTTACCGTTGGCGACAAGTCACCACATGCCTACAACCTCCCTGAAAATCTGGTTTCAATTGACTGGCTGGCTGAAGATCAGGCGGTGAAGACGCGCACCTTCCGGATGGAAACAATGTCCGGGGGAATGGGGATGATGGGCCGCGGTGGACGGCTGACGATTAACGGCAGGAATATGGACCTCAACTATATCAATGAACGCGTGAAACTGGGCGATACCGAGATCTGGGAGATTGAAAATTTTTCCGCCATGATGATGCGTTTACCCCACTCAATGCACCTTCATGATGTTCAGTTTCAGATTCTCGACAGAAACGGCAGTAAACCTTCTCCGGCCGAGCAGGGCCGCAAGGATACGGTACTGGTGCAGCCGGGTGAGCGGGTCCGGATTATCAGCAGGTTCGAGGATTACACTGGAATCTACATGTACCACTGCCATTTCCTGGAACATGAAGACAACGGCATGATGGGCCAGTTTGAGGTGGTAGCCTGAGCTGCTGCTGTCCGGACGTGGTCTCTCTTTGGAGTTCCATCCCTGATGGCTGTTACCTTGTTTATCCAGGATTAACAGCCGTGATCGCGAGTAGCTGACGATTTTTATTACGGTGATGACGCGCTCAGCTATAGAGCCAGAGAAAAAAGACAGGGATGAACACCCCGGCACCCGTCAGCCACATGCCCCGGCCGGTGATCCCCTTTTTGCCCCGCAACACAAAGAGACCGGTCATGGCCAGAACACCGAGGGCTATCGCATAGAGATCGGCGAACCATGTCCACCATTTCTTTGCATGGTTGAGATGGAGGAAATTTGCCTGGTAAAGCAGGGCCCGCTTGTTCGATTTTTCCTGGGTTACCAGTTCATCGTCGATATCAACCGTGATGTTGTTGTTCACCACGAAAATCTTCAGGGTCGTGTCGTCAACCCGGAAAATGTTTTTCAGCTCAGCGGTTTCATCAAGTTGGCTCAAAACCGTCAGCGCCAGAGCATTGCTGTCATTCTGGTCAACGCCGGAAAGATCTACAGCAGCGCGTACATGCTCGATTTTATAGGTTGGGTTCCAGTCCTGTATATGGTTGACGGCAACACCGGATATCACGTAGAGAATTGTCAGGCCGAAACAGAGGTAGCCAAGATCGCGGTGAATGATATTGTTCCATTTTCGCCACTTCATACAGTACCGCCCGCGGCTAATCTTCTATTTCAGCGCCGAGGCCGACAAGCCGGATCAGGCGTTCGTCTTTGACGGTCGATGGGTCGAAAGGCTGTCCCTTTTCTTCAGCCAGGTGCTTGAGGTATTGGAGCATCTGTTCCTTTGACAGTTTCAATTCTTCAACAATTCCTTCAACAACAGCCATGTGACCGGACGCACTCATTGGAAAGACGATTTCACCGTCGGTAACCTTCACCTGGATTTTTTCACCCGAACGATCTCCCGCAACATAGACCCAGCAGCCTCTTTTGGCACAGACTTCAAGGATCATTCCTTCAATTCTCACGGTTTTGCCGATAAACGCCTCGGGGTTATCAAGGATTGCCGACACTGCTGTTGCTTCCTGAACCGTGACGCCGTCACCGTATGTCTTTGCCGCTCCATTGACAGTCGGGGCCATGATAAGAAAAAAAATAAAGAGTATAAATGTTCGTTTCATCTGGTTCTCCTGAGTATCCGGTGAATTATTGACAGTAAAAAAAAATCGTTACCTTCTGTGACGCAGACTGTATACCACAATGTACCAGTGAAGGCGAGAAGATAGTGCAGGCTTGAGTGTGCAGATGACAGGAACGAAGAGAGTTGATTCGACCTTTCGTCTCAGGCGATTTTCAGGTTTCTTTTCTGGGTTGGATTTCAGGCAGGGGGGTGGCCTGCGGCGCTGTTCAACGTCCGGGTCAGCGACGGATGAGCCCTGTGGCCGTTTGTCCTGAACGATGTCAGGTGACTGACTGATGTTGAACCAGCGAGTGAAATATTCCGATAATGACCCGTTGGCTCAACAGTGTGACATCGTTATTTTTTCTTTTTCTTGTCTTTTTTCTTTTTATCTTTCTTTTTTTTGGAATCAGAATCTTTTTTCTTCACTTTTTCTTTTTTGTCTTTCTTCTTTTTGTCTTTCTTTAATTCCTTGGCCATTTTTTTGCGCTCCTTTTTTTTACGTTTTTTGGGTTGTTCTGCTTTTTGCTTTTCAGCAGCTGGTGCTGGAAAGACAGCCATGCCGAGTTTACGGAACCTGTTGAGAACATAGCGCACCTGACCGATTGTCAGTCCTGTTTTCGTGCTCGTCTCCCGGTGGGTGGCGCCACCGTCGATCAACAGTAAGGCCGCGGCACGCCTGCCGTGCAACGTGTCCCCTGATTGTTCGATTCTGCTGCATTCTACGCGTTGCAAATCAGAGAGAAGAACTGGTACGGGTTGCTCATGAGCCATAGAGACCTCCTGGACTGCGTCAGGATTAGGAAAACGAAAAGGTACGTATCCATACAGGATACCATGAAAATGGGAAAAGGCCAATTGCAGGATACCCACTTTCATACGGACATTTTTCTCTTTTAATGCTAGTCTTGCAGCCAGTTCACGGCACGACTGCCTGAACGGCTGTAAAACCGTACCGACAAGACTCTGCAACTGTTTCAGTTTACAATTTTTAATTCAATTTTGAGAGTAAGAACATGAGCGTGGTTGTTTCACAATTGTATCGGCGTATTGATCAGACAAGTGAGTATTGTTTCAACATAGAATCATCCCGTCGGCTCACCCCGGCTGAGCATGATTGTTTATGCCTTATCCTGGCTGATGGCTTTCTGATTGACAGTATCGACAGCAAACCGCTTATCTCTGGTGAGCGGGTTGTGGAAATGGGACCGCGACTCAATTTTGCAACGGCCTGGTCCTCGAACCTGGTTTCAATCTGCCAGGCGACGGGGCTTGCCTGTATAACCAGGATCGAGCGTTCCCGGCGCTACCGTGTACCCGATGATGCGGATATAGACGCCTTTGTCGAGGCGCATCACGATCGCATGACGGAATGCCGGTATTTTGAGGTGCTGAAGAGCTTTGAGACCGGCGTCGAGCCCGAGCCGGTATACGAGGTTGACCTGATTTCCGGCGGCCCTGACGAGCTCGCCTCAATTCCCGGGATCTCCATGGACGAATGGGACCGGAATTTTTATTATGACTACTTTGTCACAAAACATAAACGCAATCCGACCATTGTCGAGATCATGGATCTCAACAATGCCAACTCCGAGCACTCCCGTCACGGCTTCTTCAAGGGCAGACAGGTGATCGACGGTGTTGAGCAGGAAAAAACCCTGTTCGGCCTGGTCGCAGACACCCTCGATGCTCACCCGGGCGGCTCCGTCATTGCCTTCAAGGATAACTCAAGCGCCATTCAGGGATATGAGATCCAGACAATCGTACCGCAAACGCCTGGCAAACCTTCGCCGTTCATCGCTGCCCGGGCGGTATATCATCCCCTGCTTACTGTTGAGACCCATAATTTTCCAACTGGCGTAGCCCCGTTCCCAGGTGCTGAGACCGGCACCGGAGGCCGCATCCGCGACGTGCTGGGGACAGGCCGCGGCGCCTTTGTCATCACCGGAACTGCCGGATATTGTGTGGGAAACCTCAATATTCCGGGGTATCCGTTGAAGTGGGAGAACGAGAGCTCCCAGCCGGACAACCTGGCCACCCCGCTTGAAATTGAGATAGAGGCCAGTAACGGCGCTTCAGACTATGGCAATAAATTCGGTGAACCGCTGATTCAAGGGTTTACCCGTTCATTTGACCTGCGTCTGGAGAGCGGAGAACGCTGGGCATATGTGAAGCCGATCATGTTCACCGGTGGCCTCGGGCAGATTGACGAGCGCTTGACCGAGAAAATGCTGGAAGAAAAAGGCATGCTCATTGTTCAGGTCGGAGGCCCTGCCTATCGCGTTGGTTTCGGCGGCGGTGCGGCTTCAAGCATGCTCCAGGGGGAAAATGCCTCCGAACTTGATTTTGACGCGGTTCAGCGCGGTGATGCCGAGATGGAGCAGAAAATGAGCCGCGTGATCAGGGCCTGTAACGAGATGGGTGCGCACAGTCTGGTCGACGTCATTCATGACCAGGGTGCCGGTGGTCCGGCCAACGTCTTGAAGGAACTGGTGGAGCGTTCCGGCGGACGAGTCGAGATACGCAATATACGGGTCGGCGACCCGACCATGTCGGTGCTGGAAATATATGTAGCGGAATACCAGGAACGGGCCGGATTTTTGATCAGCCCCGAAAACATGGATGAATTCAAAGCCATTTGTGAACGGGAAAAGGTCGGCTGTGAGCTCCTGGGGGAAGTGACGGGCGACCTGCGCTTTGTCGTGCATGACAGCCGTGACGGCACAACCCCGGTCGATATAGAAATCGATACACTGCTCGGCAGCATACCACAGAAAACATTTGAAGATACCCGGATCGAAGCCCGCCTGAAACCGCTGGAGCTCCCGGACGGCCTGAGCGTAAGAGATGCGCTCTCTGATGTCCTGCGCCTTGTTTCTGTCGGCTCCAAGCGTTTTTTGACCAACAAGGTAGATCGGGCGGTGACCGGCCTGATTGCCCAGCAGCAGTGCTGCGGGCCGTTGCAGCTCACCGTAGCCGACGTGGCGGTGGCTGCCCAGAGTCATTTCGGGCTGACCGGCATGGCGACTGCTCTTGGTGAGCAGTCGATCAAGATGCTTGTTGACCCGGCAGCCGGAGCACGCATGGCCGTCGGTGAAGCGCTTACCAACCTCAGCTCTGCAGTCGTTGAAGACCTGGAACGTGTCAAGTGCTCGGCCAACTGGATGTGGGCGCCGAAGTTGCCGGGCGAAGGTGCGGCAATCCGCGATGCCGCTGTTGCCATGCAGGAGGCAATGGTGCAGCTCGGTGTCGCCGTTGACGGCGGTAAAGACAGTCTTTCCATGGCCACGATGGTGGACGGGGAAACGGTTAAGTCGCCGCGCCAGCTGGTCATTTCCCTCTATGCGCCGATGCCCGATATAACGAAGAAAATCACCCCGGATATTAAAGATCCCGAATCGGAACTGCTCTTTATCGATCTCTCCGGCGGTAAAAACCGTCTCGGCGGTTCGGCCCTTGCCCAGGTTCACTCCCAGATTGGTGACTGCTCCGCGGACCTGGATGACCCGGCGCTGCTCAGGCGCGGATTTAGCGCAATCCAGGAATTGATAAAAAACGGGCTTGTCCGGGCCGGTCATGATCGCTCGGATGGCGGCCTCGTGACAACTCTTCTCGAGATGGCCTTCAGCGGTAACTGCGGACTCAGGATTGATTTGAACGGCAGCGAATCAGTTATCCAGACATTGTTTTCGGAGGAGCTCGGCTATGTTGTCGAGTGTTCATCCGTGGACAGTGATCAGGTAATGGCGCAGCTGTCGGCAGCAGATGTTCCGGTTGTCAGGATCGGTTCAGGATCGCTTGAACACCGGATTACCATCAGTTATAACGGCGAACCGGTACTCGATGAGTCAATGACGCTTTTACGCCGCTGGTGGGAGGAGACAAGCTATCAGCTTGAGCGACTGCAGGTGAACACGGTGTGTGCCGAAGATGAGAAAGAAAACAGCTTCGAGCGTACCGGACCCCGCTACCATTTGAGCTTTGCGCCGCAACCCACACCGCTGGACCTGCTGCACAAAGAGACAAAACCGAAAGTCGCGATTCTCCGCGACGAGGGTTCTAATTCGGACAGGGAGATGAGTTCAGCGTTCTTTGCCGCAGGCTTTGAGCCGTGGGATATCTGCATGAACGATCTGCTGCAGGAGCGGATACGCCTTGATGCGTTTCAGGGACTTGCAGCCGTCGGCGGCTTCTCCTACGCCGATGTTCCGGAATCCGCCAAAGGCTGGGCGGCAACCATCCTCTTCAACGATATGCTCAGAAAGCAGTTTGATGACTTCTACCGGCGCCCGGATACCTTTTCGCTCGGCATCTGCAACGGCTGCCAGTTGTTTGGACTAATCGGCTGGGTCCCCTGGCGAGATATTGCAGCTGAACGGCAACCGAGGTTTGTGCGCAATATCTCTGGCCGTTTCGAGTCTCGATGGACGACGGTCAAGGTCGCTAAAAGTCCGGCAATGATGCTTGAAGGGATGGAGGGCCTCGTCTTTGGTATTCACGTTGATCATGGCGAGGGCCGGCTCTACTTCCCTGATCCGGCGCTGCGCGACCAGGTCCTGAAACAGGGCTTAACGCCGCTTGCCTATGTTGATGATGATGGCCGGCCGACCGAATCGTATCCATTCAACCCCAATGGCTCACCGGACGGACTCGCCGGACTCTGTTCGCCTGACGGCAGGCACCTGGCGCTGATGCCGCACCCGGAGCGGGTGTTTCTCCCCTGGCAGGCCCACTGGCTCCCGGAAGACATGAAACATCTCCAGGTCAGCCCCTGGCTGAACATGTTTCAAAATGCCTATGCATGGTGCATCAAGCAGAATTAGTTCTGACAGCACTTAAGGTAAGGAGAATGAGGTCATGAAAAAGATTTTTTATCTGTTTTTTTCGCTGCTTCTTGGCTTCTCGGCAGGAGTGCAGACAGGTGAGTGCGCGCAGAACCCGAAAAGTATTGACCCATGCAGCCTGGTTGCCGCAGAAAAGCTGAGCGCAATTTTTCCAACCCTGCAGAAAGCCGAAAAGCAGTCAGTCGGCAAGGAAACCGTCTGTAATTATCTCGACGGCAAGGGCCTTCCTGCACTGATTATATCGGTAAGCAAGAGCACAACCACTGTCCGTAAAACGTTATCCATGCTTGGTCCAGGCTACGTGATAGAGGAAATCGACGGCCTGGGCGAAGAGGCGGCCATCGCCATCCAGCAGGCAAACCAGAAGTTTGGACTGAAAGAAGGAATAGCTGCCCTGCATGTGAAAAAGGGGAATCGTTCCCTGAACTTCTCATTCTTTCGTATCAACCTGATACCGACTGATGACGAGTTTGAGGATATCAGGATGCTGGCAGCAGAAATAATTGAGAAGCTATAATACAGGAGACAGCAACAGCTTGGCCTGACACCTGTCCCCCGTTTATCATCCCTTTGAAAATGCTGGGGCTAGACTGCTCAGAAACAAATAGTCAATGTTCAACGGTGGACGGTACCACTTGTCAAGGTCACTTTGCCGGATATGGCTGTGACAACCGACCTGAGCGTTTTCGCGACCATATGCACGACGAGTAATGCCAATGGAACGATAATAAAAAGAGCTACAGGAAGACACCACAGACTTACGATACATTCAGATGCTCCAAACATTTTGCCACCTCCTTGTTTATTGGTCGTTTGATACAGAACCGGTTCGTTGCCGCCATGCTCGACAATCTGTTTTCAGTCAAAAAAGTTAACGAAGATGGTGATAATACCGGCGTTGAAAAAATCGATAAATAGACTGCCGACAAGCGGTATGACGAAGAATGCGGTCGGCGCTGCAGTGTACTGCTTGGTAAGGGTGCTCATATTCACCATGGCATTCGGTGTCGCCCCCATACCAAAACCGCAGTGCCCGCAGGCCATGACGGCCGCTTCATAGTTGCGGCCCATGACATTAAAAGTGATGTAATAGGCAAATGCAGCCATTAACACAGTCTGGGCTATCAAGATAGCTATCACCGGTCCGGCCAGCTCAGCAAGCATCCACAGTTTCAGATTCATCAGGGCCATTGCCACGAAAAGCGCTAGCGAGGTGTCCCCGATCACTGATATCTCGTCGCTCCTGAGCTTAATCATGCCGGTACAATCCGATACGTTTCTGAAAATTGCCGCCGCAAACATTGCACCGAGATATGGTGGAAATTTGCTGCCTGTATATTGAAGCAGAAGCGAGATCACAGAACCGAACCCCATGGCCAGAATAACCTGGCAGGCGCCTTCAAAAAACCATTCAGAATTCAGTAACGTCGTTTTGCGTTCTGGGATAACTGGTGCCGGGATGTTTTGTTCCAGAGTTTCCATTTTCTGAAGGAGACGGTTTTTATCAATGAGCCGTTTACCGATCGGACCACCAAGCATGCTGCCGGCGATAAGGCCAAATGTCGCTGTAGCCATTGCAACTGCCGTTGCTCCGACAGCACCTGCCGATTCGAAGATGGGAGCAAAAGCCCCGGATGTTCCGTGACCACCCGTCAATGGCACCGAACCTGTTGAAAGGCCTATCAAGGGATTGATATGAAAAACCCGAGCGAAACCAACACCGATTACATTCTGTAAAAAGACCAGGATGATGGCCAGGGTGAGGAATATCGAAACTTTTGTTCCGCCGGTCTTCAGCACCTTCAAACTCGCGGAAAAACCAACCGTCGTAAAGAAGGCTGTCATTAAAACACCCTGAAGTGTTGTGTTGAAATCGAACTCAAGGGTCCCAGAGGTTTTTAACACCAATGTAAACAGGGCAAACACCGTACCGCCGATTACCGGGGATGGAATACAGAATTGCTTGAACAGGGCAATTCTCATTTTCAAGAATCGTCCGGCCAACAGGATGATTACCGCGAATGCCAAGGATTGAACCATATCAAGATTGATGATCACGACATTCTCCAACAGGATTAGTTGTTGTCTAATTACTTGCAGATAAGATGTTATTTGGGTTTTCTGCTCGCGGCTACTCCTCTGGTCAGTGTGGCATTTTACTTTTATTGTTGTATACTGGGCTCTGATAATTCCGTCTGTATCGTGTTGCACAGTTTCACTGTGAACCAGGTCACATTTACAGTTTTTTTGAAAGAACTGGAGACTCCAGCATGACAGCAAGTGAATTGGAGAGAAGACTTTCTTTTTTGAAAGAAGTAGCACCTTTCAACAGTATTCCCAAAACGGCATTAGAGCTCGTTGCCGGCAGTTTTCAGGTAAGAAAATATAAAAACCGAGAGATAATTATTTATCAGGGAGATACTACCTGTAATTTCTATGTCATTAAAACAGGTACCGTCCGGATCCTGACAATTGATGAGTCGGGGAATGAATCCTGTCTCCGGGTGTTGACGGCGCACGACATCTTCGGCGAACTCTCTGCCTACGACAGCGCCCCGCGGTCGGCTTCGGCCCAGGCTGTCGGGCCTTGTACCATCCTGGCAATGGATCATTCCGTTTTTCGACGGTACTTGATGGATATGCCGGATCTTGCCCTGGCGTTTACCCAGTTTCTTTCTGAAAAGCTACGCTGGACCACTCTTTTCTGTCATACCATTGCCCAATACGACACTGCGGGGCGTCTGCTGCACCTGATTCTTCATTACAAGGACATGTTTGGGCGGGTTATTGTTGAAGGCAAAACATATGAAGTTGATCTCCCTCTGACCCAGTCGGATCTGGCCTCCATGGTGGGGGCACGACGAGAGTGGGTTAACCGGTTGCTGCAGAAGTGGCGCAAGAAGGGATTTCTAACATATAGCCGGGGCACGGTGACAATACTTGATCATTCGGCCCTCGTTGCGGAAATGAACAGGCGGATGGCTAAATTCCAGGATGAATCCTGGTAAAAGTCCGTGCACGGGGCAGCGATTCAGCGTTCATTCGTGTCGGTTTCATTGATTTTTGTTTCGAAATAGTCGGAAAATATCTTTACCTGAAGTTACATCCATATGAACATTCCAGGAAACCAAACTGCCGGCGACCTGCCGGTGTATCCGTCTGCAACGTCAGGGAAATATCGTACCGTAACGATTATGTTCGTGGACGTGGTTGACTCCACACGTATTTTTGAAAACATCGATCCGGAATATGTTCACCAGATCATGGTTGGCTGTTTTGATATTCTGCTTGACGAGGTCCATAAAAATCAGGGCTCCATCAACCAGTTCAGGGGCGACAGCATAATGGCACTCTTTGCCGCCACCGCGTCCCATGACAATCACGCCCTGTGCGCCTGTCAGGCGGCACTCGGTGTGATCAGCGCCATAAAAGCCTACAACCAGGATGTTCACAGCACATACCGCATACCCTTCCAGGTGCGCATCGGCGTGCATACCGGGCCGGTGACGATCGGCACCGTCGGGGCTCAGTTACAGGGTGATTTCGTTGCTGACTGCAACACGACACGCCTGGCCTCACTGCTGGAAAGCAGAGCTCATCCCGGGACAATACTGGTATCAGACAACACGGCAAAACGTGTAGATTCTTATTTCAATCTCAGGCTCCCCAACCGCATAAACAATAAAATCGGGGACCGATCCATCAGGGGGTTTGAGCTGACTGACGTGAAAGCTTCCGGACACATCCCTTATCCCGGAACCACTGGCCCGCTTCAACCCTATACGCCCAGACACCTGGCAGACAGGATTCTGACCACCCGCAGTTCCATAGAGGGGGAACGTAAATATATAACGGTGATGTTTGTCGGCATTGCTGATAATGCAGACGTATTTAAAAACCGTGCTGCAGAGCTGGTCAACAGGATTACGGATAACTGTTTTCAGATCCTGCGCAACCAGATTTACAGTTTCGGCGGGGTTATCAACCAGTACAGGGGCGACTGCGTCATGGCCCTTTTCGGTGCGCCAGTCGCCTACGAAGATCATGCCGCACGTGCCTGCCATGCCGCTCTCAGCATAATGAGAGCCATACAGGCATATCGCCTAGAGCTTGAAAAAGAATGCAGCATTCCTCTGGCGCTCCGGATCGGTTTGAATACCGGTCAGGTTGTTGCCGGCTCCATTGGCAACGAGGCACGAATGGATTATACGGCAGATGGCGATACCAGTAATCTGGCTGCCAGGCTCTGTGCCCGAGCCGATCCCGGAGCCATCCTCGTTTCCTCCAACACCTTCCAGCGCATCAGGCAGCTTTTCAGGTTGAACTCCCTGGGCAGCACCTCGGTGAAGGGTAGGAAGAAAACAATCACGGTTTACACACTCCTGGGTGAGAGCTTGTATCGCCCGCGCCTTGGACAGGAACGTCTGATTTATTCTGCAATGGTTGGCCGCGACAGGGAGCTGAAAACGCTTAAAGGGCGTGTGCAGAAATTGCTTGATGGTACTGGAGCGGTAGTCAATATCATTGGTGAGGCCGGTATTGGCAAGTCACGACTTGTCGCCGAACTTCTGAATCTGGATATCATTAATCAGGCTATGCTTCTTGAAGGAAAGGCCATCTCCATAGGCAGCGGCCTGAGCTATTATCCCCTGATTGATCTTTTGAAAAACTGGGTCGGGATAATTCGGGAAGACGATCAGGGCGCCGCCTTTGACAAGCTCGAAGCAGCCGTTCTCGAACTGCACTCCGCACAAGGCTCAGATATCATTCCCTTTATCGCAACGCTCATGGGAATGGAGTTGAGTGGTCAATATGCCCGGAGAGTTGAGGGAATCACGGGTGAAGCCCTTGAAAACCTGATTTTCAAAAATCTCAGGGAACTTATCCTACTCTTGAGCAGGCGCAGCCCGTTGATTGTCATCATGGAGGATTTGCACTGGGCGGATCTGAGCTCGATCGGCTTGCTGCAATCGTTGTTTCTGCTCGCTCAAAGCCACCCCGTCCTGTTCATTAACCCGCTGCGGCCCGGCTATGAGCAGACGACAGAAGCGCTTATCAAGGCGCTCAAGGAGGATAAAAAAGATTATTACCAGGAGCTATCGCTCACCTCCCTGGACAGCGTCTCCAGTGAGGCATTGATATACAATATGCTCAGGATCGAAGGGTTACCTGGCCCTCTGATCAGTCAGATCGTCAGGCGCGCGGATGGGAACCCCTATTTTATTGAAGAGGTGGTCCGTTCCTTTCTCGACGAGGGTGTGCTTGTGGCCAGCCAGGGCAGGTTTGTGAGCACTGATAAAATCCATGATGTGGTGATCCCGGAGACAATCGCCGACCTGCTGAGCGCACGGATTGACCGGCTGGAAGAAAGCGACCGGCAGCTGATCAAAACGGCTTCGGTCATCGGCAGAAACTTCTTTTATCGTATCCTCAAAGAGGTTGAAGACTCATACCGGGATATTGATCAGCGGCTGGCCTATCTGCAGGACATACAGATGATTTTTGAAAGTCAGCGGCTGCAAGAGATTGAATATTTGTTCACCCATGCCCTTGCCCAGGAAGCCGCCTATGAATCTATTCTTCTGGAGCGGAGAAAAGCGCTGCACCTCAAGGTTGCACGGTCGGTGGAAGAGCTGTTTGGTGACAACCTGCACGATTTCTACGGCCTTTTGTCCTTTCACTACAGCAAGGCAGAGAGTTTTCACAAAGCCGAGGAGTATCTCCTGAAATCCGGAGAAGAGGCATTAAAAGCCTCTGCCTCGAGCGAAGCGGTCATGTTTTTCAAAGAAGGTTTGAGGCTTTATCAGAATCGATTAGGCAGAGATGCGGACCCTGCTCAGATCGCCTATCTGCACAGGTGCATTGCGATAGCTTATTACAACAAGGGCCGGTTGGTAGAGTCCATCCCGTTTTTCAACAGGGCGCTTGAGCACTATGGCGTTAAGGAATTGAAAAACGTGTTTGTCGGCACTATCAAGGCAGTTTTCGGTTTCTTCATGTTTGTTTTGCGATTGTACCTGCCGGTCTTCAGGAAAAACAAGAGTGCTACTGAAATAGATAACATAATATTTGATCTGTGGTTTAAAAAAAGTACGGCGTTAGCAGTTTCCAGCAAAGCTGCTTTTTTCAGAGAAACAATCCGGTTTAATTCAATTATTTTGAACTATAATTTGCGATCCATTGAAAATGGTGTGAGTTTTTTATTTTCCGGAAGCGTGCTGTTTTCTTACGGAGGTCTTTCGTTTACCCTGGCGAATCGTATCATGAAAATTGCCAGAGTCGATTTAAGCAAAGAAAACACAAAGGATTTAATCTTGTATTGTGTTGCAAAACAACTAATTGCATTTTTAAGTGGTGCCTTCAAAGAGGAAGCTTTTTTTGATGAGAAGCTTGTCGAAAAAAATTTGGAAATCGGAGAGACGGTCTTTACGACCTTCTATATCAATCAGTTTATATTTCAAAATATTGAAAAAGGTAATTTTAAAAAAACAACTAATCTTATAGCACTAGAAAATGAAATAATTGAGCAATATAGATGCGATTTTTCCCTGGCACTATTGCTGTACTTGCAGGCTAGATTGCTACTGAAAATGCGCTGTTTACCCGAAGCCATGAAAATGGCTGAACAGGGCATAGCCCAAGCAGATAGAACCGGAGATGTAACGCTTCTCAGTCAAATTTATTCAATTATGGCAAGAATGCATATAGTAGCGGGCGATCTTGAGATTGCTGAAAAATTTCTGCTAGATGCCGAAAAAATAAAGTTGGAAGCAATGTTGCCCTTTTACTTGGTAGAAATTCATTTAAGCCGCTTCATGTTAGATGTACGTAAATTACAAAAAACACAGAATCACAGTACCATCTTGCAGAAAAAGGGGAAGGAAGCGCTTCAATCAGGGAAAAAGGCAGCCAAAGTCACCAAAAGAGCCAGGTACAACAGTGTTGAGCTCTATAGATATATGGGCCTTTATTACTGGCAGACCCATAAACGGAATAAAGCCTTCAAATACTGGGGCAGGAGTATTGAAAACGGTAGAGCCATGGGGGCACGACCTGAGTTGGCCCGGACCTATCTAGAGGTAGGCAGACATCTTTTAGATGAAAAAGGCGAGAAGAAAACATTCAGCGGCTTAGGCGCAGAAGATTACTTGGATATGGCAAGGAAACTGTTTGAAGACATGGATCTCACCTGGGATCTGGGCCAGTTGGAGCTATCCTTAATACGTCCCGTTTAACATATACCAGGCAGCTTGGCGATACAATGGGTCAATTCGTTGTTCGCGGCCCAATTAGGAAGAAAATCCGCCACTTTTTAATAATCCAGTTTTGCGGCAGCAAATTTTTCATATCCAGATGAAAAGCATGGGATAAAGGCTCATCTTTTATTTGCCTCGATTTTATTGGATCATGTTTCAAGACGGGAAAAAACATCTTTGCCTGACGTCCAAACGATATGAACATTTCAGGTAATCAATATGATAGCGGTCTGTCGGCATATCCGTGTGTCGTGTCAGGGGAATATCGTACGGTAACGATAATGTTCGTGGATGTTGTTGACTCCACGGGTATTTTTGAAAACATTGATCCGGAATACGTTCACCAGATCATGGTTGGCTGTTTTGATATTCTGCTTGACGAGGTTCATAAACACCAGGGCTCGGTCAATCAGTTCAGGGGCGACAGCATAATGGCACTCTTTGCCGCCACCGCGTCCCATGAAAACCACGCGCTGCGTGCCTGCCAGGCGGCATGCGGGGTTATCAGCGCCATAAAAGCATACAGTCAGCGGGTTTATGGCACATATAGCATACCCTTCCAGGTACGCATCGGTGTGCATACCGGGCCGGTTACAATCGGGACCGTCGGGGCCCAATTACAGGGAGATTTCGTTGCTGACTGCGACACGACCCGCCTCGCCTCACTGCTGGAAAGCAGAGCTCATCCCGGGACGATACTGATATCAGACCGTACTGCAGAACGTGTGGATTCTTTTTTCAATCTCAGGCTTCGCAGCCGCATAAACAACAAAACAGGGGCTCGGCCCATCAGGGGCTTTGAGCTTGCTGACTTGAAAGCTTCCGGTCACATGCCTTATCCCGGAGTCAGTAGCTCGCCTCGACCCTATACACCCAGGCACCTGGCAGACAGGATTCTGACTACCCGCAGCTCCATAGAGGGGGAACGTAAATATATAACGGTGATGTTTGTCGGCATTACTGATAATGCAGCACTATCTGAAAACCGCGCTCCGGAGCTGGTCAACAGGGTCATAGATGACTGCTTTCAGATCCTGCGCAACCAGATTTACAGTTTCGGCGGGGTCATCAACCAGTACAGGGGTGATTGCGTCATGGCCCTTTTCGGCGCTCCAATCGCCCACGAAGATCATGCTGCTCGGGCCTGCCATGCCGCACTCACTATAATGAGAGCCATACGGGACTACCGTACAGAGCTTGAAAAAGAATGCAGCATTCCTCTGGCGCTCCGGATCGGTTTGAATACCGGTAAGGTTGTTGCCGGCTCTATCGGCAACGAGGCGCGAAGGGATTATACGGCAGATGGCGACACCAGCAATCTGGCAGCCAGGCTCTGTGCCCGGGCCGATCCCGGGGCCATCCTTGTTTCTTCCAACACCTGCCAGCGCATCAGGCAGCTTTTCAGGTTGAACTCCCTGGGCAGCGACTCGGTGAAGGGCAGGAAGGAAACCATCACTGTTTACACGCTCCTGGGTGAAAAGGCATACCGCCCGCGCCTCGGTCTAGAACGTCTGATATATTCAGCAATGGTTGGCCGCGAAAGCGAACTGGAAACACTTGAAAAACATCTGCAGAAACTACTTGATGGTACTGGAGCGGTAATCAATATCACTGGTGAGGCAGGCATTGGAAAATCACGACTTGTCGCCGAACTTCTGAAGCTGGATATCATTAACCAGGCTACGGTTCTTGAAGGAAAGGCCATCTCCATAGGCAGCAGCCTGAGTTATTATCCACTGATTGATCTTTTGCAAAACTGGGTCGGGATAACCCGGGAAGACGATCAAAGCGTTGCTTTTGACAAGCTCGAAGCAGCCGTTCTCGAATTGCACTCTGAACAAGCCTCAGAGATCATCCCTTTTGTCGCCACGCTCATGGGGATGGAGTTGAGTGGTCAATATGCCCGGAGAGTGCAGGGAATTGTGGGCGAATCCCTTGAAAACCTGATTTTCAGAAATCTCAGGGAACTTTTCATACTCTTGAGCAAACGCAGTCCTTTGATTGTCATCATGGAGGATTTGCACTGGGCGGATCTGAGCTCTATCGGCTTGCTGCAGTCACTGTTTCTGCTGGCTCAAAGTCACCCCGTCCTGTTCATCAACCCGCTGCGGCTTGGCTATGAGCAGACAACAGAGCGGCTCATCAAGACGCTTGAGGAAGATGAAAAAGATTATTACCAGGAACTATCGCTTACTTCCCTGGACAGCGTCTCCAGTGAAACATTGATACACAATATGCTCAGGATCGATGGATTGCCTGGTCCTTTGATCAATCAGATCGTCGAACGTGCAGATGGGAACCCCTATTTTATTGAAGAGGTGGTTCGCTCCTTTGTCGATGAGGGCGTGTTTGTGTCCAGGGAGGGAAGGTTCACGAGCACTGATAAGATTCATGATGTGGTTATCCCGGATTCAATCCTTGATCTGCTGACCGCACGGATTGACCGGCTGGAAGAAAGCAACCGGCAGCTGATAAAAACGGCTTCGGTCATCGGCAGAAACTTTTTTTATCGAATCCTCAAAGAGGTTGAAGACTCACTCCGGGATATTGATCGGCGGCTGGCCTATCTGCAAGACATACAGATGATTTTTGAAAGTCAGCGGCTGCAAGAGATTGAATATTTGTTCACCCATGCCCTTGCCCAGGAAGCCGCCTATGAATCAATTCTTCTGGAGCGGAGAAAAGCGCTGCACCTCAAGGTTGCACGGTCGGTGGAAGAGCTGTTTGCTGACAACCTGCACGATTTCTACGGCCTTTTATCCTTTCACTACAGCAAGGCAGAGGATTTTCATAAAGCCGAGGAGTATCTCCTTAAGTCCGGAGAAGAGGCTTTAAAAGCCTCTGCCTCGAGTGAGGCCGTCATGTTTTTCAAAGAAGGTTTGAGGCTTTATCAGAATCGATTAGGTACAGATGCGGACCCTGCTCGGATCGCTTATCTGCACAGGTGCATTGCGATAGCTTATTACAACAAGGGCCGGTTGGTCGAGTCTATCCCGTTTTTTAACAGGGCGCTTGAGCACTATGGCGTAAAGGAATCGAAAAACGTTTTTTTGGGCACTATCAAAGCAGTTTTCGGTTTCTTCATGTTTGTTTTACAGCTGTATCTACCTCTCCTCAGGAAAAAGAAGATTGCCACAGAGACAGATAATATAATACTCGACCTGTGGTTTAAAAAAACTTCCGTCTATGCTATCAGCGATAAGTCATTACTCCTCAGAGAGGGAATTGGCTCATTTAACAACCTTTCAAATTATGATTTACGAACGGTGGTAAATGGTCCCGCGTATTATCTATGGGCCAGCATCATTTTTTCTTACAGTGGCCTTTCGTTTTTTCTTGGAAAAAAAATCTATTCCAGAGCAAAGCCTCGAGAAGACGGAAGCGATCCCAGAGGAGTTATTTATTATCAGGTGGCAAAGCTCCTTCATGCCTTTTTCAGCGGAAACCTTGAAAAAGATCTTCTTTTCAATGGAAATCTAGTTACTCAGAATCTCAGAATTGGAGAAGTATTATTCACAACCTACTATTATATACACCTTATTTTTCAGCATATCGAAAAAGGCAACTTTGAGGAAACTGAAACGCTAATCCAAGGGTTAAGTAATATTATTGAAGCCTATAGGTGTGATTACGCAAAGTCCAATTTGTTTTATGTAACGGCTCGATTATTATTTAAGATGCGTAAAATTTCTCAGGCAATTGATGCGGCAGAGAAGTCAATTGCCTATGCCGGGAAAACTGGCGATCTGTTGGTTCTTAGTCAGACCTACTCCATTAAGGCAAGGATGCATGTTTTGGAGGGGGATTTTGAAAACGCTAAATACGCCCTTAAAGAAGCTGAGCGTGTCGATAGTGCCAAAATGTACCCCTTGTACTCAAGTGAAACCGCTTTAAGTCAGTTTGTTATTAATGTCAAAATGTTACAGCCCAGCTCAGTCGGAAATGCAAGTAACTCAGTAACAAGCCATCACAGAAAAATCATTAAATCCGGAAAAAGGGCGGAAGGAATTGTCAAAAAGGCGGTTTACAACAGTGTTGAACTCTATAGACATATTGGCCTCTATTACTGGCAGGCCAATAAACGGAATAAAGCCTTCAAATTCTGGGGCAGGAGTATTGAAAACGGTAGAGCCATGGGGGCACGACCTGAGCTGGCCCGGACCTATCTAGAGGTAGGCAGACATCTTCTAGATGAAAAAGGTGAGCAGAAAACATACAACGGCTTAGGTGCAGAAGACTACTTGGATATTGCCAGGAAACTGTTTGAAGAGATGGATCTCACCTGGGATCTGGGCCAGTTGGAGCTGTCCTGTGCACATCCACGTTAGCATAGAGCCAGGGGGAGTGAACATGAAATGAGTCAGTACGTGGTTCGCAGACCTATGGTGGAGAAAAGCTGGTAGGCACAGAATTCGCCGTTGTCATTGGATGTATCGAGTCCCATGTTGTACCCAAGGTTCACAACAAGCTCCAAGTTATTCGTCAGATTATAGCCAATACCAAAATCTAAAAGCAGATAATCAATATCATTGGTAAAGGCATTGATGAACTCCTGTGCTGTTCCGCTTTGCGAATAGCGGATGCTGCCACGCAGGTTGAACGTTTCCATACCTGTATACTCGATGGCAATCCCTGCATCGATATAGTTTTTAAATCCTGTGGCAGTGGTTAACACCTGCCCTGATTCATAGCTGGTTGTCATCTCCTCAAAATTGTCATAAAAGAGGTATGATATGTTTGCAGCATAGAGCAAAGAGGTCGTTGCTTTATAACTGAGTCCAACAGAGATTTTGGCAGGAAGGGTGAACTCAAGCGTTGCATTCTGCCGGCCCAGGCCAACGATTTCACTTTTCCCGTCCAGGCTTACAGCTGTCGGTGTCCGGGCGAACACACCGATACTCAGCTGGTCAGTTGGCCTGGCATGCACACCAAAATGCGCATTGTAGCCCGCATACCCTGAAAATTCCTCTTTGATCTCCGGACCGGGAACAAGAATCTGGTCAACCATGCCATAGTAGCCGCTGAAGCCCATTCCTATTGAAATGCCCGGAAAAATCTCGTAGCCGATAGCCGGAGTAAAAGCCGCAAGTCCCAGATATCCCTCTTTAACAGGCTGAGTGGGCGATGCCTCGCCGTAATCGACACCTCCACCACCCCAGGGGACATACATGCCAAACCCTGCGGCAAATCTCTTGGTAACAGTCTTCGACAAAAATACTGAAGGGATGATTGGCAGTAATTCGGATTCATATGTTCTGTTGTTGTCATGCTTATCCTGGTATGAGTAGTTTATGGATACAGCAGATGCTGACAACTCCCAGTGGACAGGCCCGGGCTTTAGGGTTGTCAGCCCGGCAGGGTTGAAAAATACCGTCGACGGGTCATCAGCGATGCCGGTGAGGGTTCCTCCCAACACCTTCCCCCTCGCACCGATAAAATACGTTTCGAATCCGCCAGCAAATAAGCGACCGGGAAAGGTCAATGGAATAAGCCAAATGAAGCAGACCAACAATAGACAAACAGATCGAGATGCTGGCACAGATGGGCAATGGTTGCTTTTTAAGATCTTCCTAAAAAACATCATGACACCTCCTTGTTTATGTCAGGGCGCAGCAAGCCTATCATGTTGTTGGCTCTTTGTCTACTTCATAACGTCTCCGGCATCTAAGATAGAGTCCTCCCAATCGGATGTCTTTCGGGAGGAGCAGTTGTGCGGATCATCTGCCCAGGAGATTAGGTTCGGCTTGATCGGAGTGGGTTCTGTTTAAAGAAGATGCCTGGTCTCTCAGGATTTCAGCTTTCTTTCTTCTTCCTTGTCGCGCATGATCTTCAGGATTGTCCTGTCGGTCAGT
The DNA here is from genome assembly GCA_963675545.2 of Desulfocapsaceae bacterium. GTDB lineage: Bacteria > Desulfobacterota > Desulfobulbia > Desulfobulbales > Desulfocapsaceae > MADRE3. The sequence goes on along the minus strand of CAXXRX010000002.1, from coordinate 1,143,916 downwards.
ATCATGCCTTCGTGGCTGATGGTACCCATATTCCTGATGGTCTGCTCCGTTGACAGGCCGATGATACCGTCGGTATCCTGAACGTTTATTCCCTGCAGAGAAAATAGTGCCGCCTGGACCGCTGCCCCTGCCGCGGTATTGAGCTTCAGGGCGCATCCCGCCTTGGCGCCGTCGCAGATGACTCCGGCGAGATCTTCCATGATATTCTTTATTGCCCCTGTTATGTGCTTTATATCACCGCCGACTAGATAGGTAATACCCGCCGTGGCTCCGGCTCCGGCGGCAACGGAACAGCCGCATACGGCAGAGAGTCTTCCTGTGTGTGCTTTGACGTAGGCCGTGACAATATGGCTGAGGCCGATGGCTTTTAAAACGGTAACCTCATCCTGGTCGACAAAATCCTTGATCGCCCAGATCGGCAGGATGGCGGTGAGGCCGTGATTGCCGCTCCCGGCAGAACTCATGGCCGGCAGGTTGACACCGCTCATCCGGGCATCTGCTGCTGCCGAGGTGAGTATGCGCGCGGAGCTGGACATGTCTCTTGTCAGAAGTTTCTGCTTGAGCTGTCGATCGATTGCTTTGCCGATTCCCAGTCCGCTGCCGTATTTAAGCCCGTACTCGGCCAGCCGGACGTTATAGTCGACGCCCTTTTTCAGATAGGCGAGGTCATCGTCATCAATATCATCGAGAAGTTCGTAGATGTCGTCGAGGGTCAGGCTCATGAGCCACTCTTCGAGCAGGGCAATGGCCGACTTGCCCTGCTGCCGGGCGCTTATTGAAATAAGGGGTGAGTCTGTAACCGGATGGCCATTGAGACTGAGAGCGACAATGTTGTTATGAAGCTCCTTGACCTCTGATTCCGCCCTGTCCTGTCCGCTGGTTATGATCGTCCTGATATGGAGTCCGGTTTTTTCAAGCAGGTGAACGACAACCTTTTTCTCTTTCAGCAGTGCTTTTGCTTTCAGAAGAGCAGGCTCATCAAGCGTGTCCAGCACCTCGAGCCCGCGGCACGGGTCACCCCCGAAAGCACCGACGGCTGAGGCCGTGTCGAGCCCTGTCATGCCCCCGGTTGAAGGGATAATTACCGCCATTCCGTTCTTGTAAATATTGGGGTCCACCCAGACTTCAATATGATCGATTGATTCACCGGGCAGCAGTGAAGCGGCTGCAGCGGCTCCAAGGGCGATGGCGACAGGCTCTGTACAGCCAAGGGCCGGAGTAACTTCCAGCTGCAGGATATCTTTTACGGTAAATGGCATCAACATCTCCAATGTGTGATAGGGAAGGGCGAACCGGGCTAGCCGACTGTTGCAATTGCCTCAATTTCCACACTGGCTCCCAGCGGCAACGCGGCTACCTGTACAGTTGCCCGGGCAGGTGGGGTGTTGCTGAAAAAGGCACCATAGGCAGCGTTGACCTCCTGGAAATTGCTCAAATCGGTCAGGAAAATTGTTGTCTTCACAATACTGTCCAGGCTGGTTTCCGCTTCCTCGGCAATTATTTTGATATTTTTCATTATCAGTGTTGTCTGTTCAGCAATTGACCCTTCAAGCAGTTTCCCGGTTGCTATGTCAATGGGCAGCTGTCCCGAGATAAACACCAGGTTCCCGGTGCTGATGCCCTGGGAATAGGGGCCGATAGCCGCCGGTGCCAGGGGTGTTGCAATCTGCTTGTTGCTCATGTCCTCTCTCCTTGCTTAAAGTAGGTTGTCAGTAATTGTGCATATGCCCAGTATAGAATGGATATGCGGCAAGTCAACATAATTTGTGTAACAGGTAACAAAATAGTGAATAATGGGCCAGCCAATTTGAGCACTGTCAATTCGCTCGATTTGTGAGTATCATGGCGTTTTTGAACGTTGAGGAATAGAAAGATCATACTGTTGCCGGGAGGATGTGACAAGCAGAATGACTGGGGAAAGGATAATTGTTGTCGGTGCTGGAGCAGCGGGGCTGATGGCTGCCGGCATTGCTGCTGAATGCGGTGCCGATGTGCTGCTGCTTGAAAAGATGAGTAGCCCGGCCCGGAAAATCAGAATTTCGGGCAAAGGGCGATGTAATCTTTCCAATGTCGCCGAATTATCTGATTTCATAGCTCATTTCGGAAAGTCCGGGCTCTTTTTAAGACAGGTTTTCAGCACCTTTTTTACACCTGAACTGATAGCCTTTTTTGAATCACGAGGCCTGAAACTGCAGGTTGAGCGTGGTGGGCGGATTTTTCCGGTTGATGGCGATGCTCCCGCTGTCGCAAGACTTCTGCTGAACTGGGTTAAGCAAAGTGGTGTCGCTGTGAAGACCGAAGAAGCGGTACAGCAGCTGATAATAAAAGACGGCAGGGTTACAGGAGTCGTCTGCGCTGGCCGCCGGATACCAGGTAATACGGTAATTATGGCGACAGGGGGTGCCAGCTATTCCCGGACCGGTTCAACAGGCGATGGCTACAGGCTGCTTGAAGACATCGGGCATACCCTCGTACCAGTCAGGCCGGCCCTCGTACCGCTTGAAACACAAAAATCTGCAGTCAGGGGTTTGGCGGGGCTCGAGCTGAGAAACATCATGCTGCGCCTCTACATCGATGGAAAGAGAAAGGACCAGAAATTTGGTGAGCTGAGCTTTACACCATCCGGCCTGGGCGGGCCGATTGTCCTGACGATGAGCCTCATGGCGGTTGATGCCATCCGGCAGAATAAAAGCGTCTCTGTCAGCCTTGATCTGAAGCCGGCCCTGGATGATGCCAAGCTGGATGCCCGCCTGCTGCGCGATATTCAGAAGCGGGGCAAGGAACCGATGGCATCTGTCCTTCGTGGGCTGATTCCACAGCAGTTGGTTGAAACCTGTCTGCAGGAAACCCGCATACCGCATGAGCAGCCTGCAGGAGTATTATCTGCTGCCGCAAGAAGGTCGCTGCGGCACTGGCTCAAGGATTTCAGGTTCGAAATTATCGGACACCGCCCGCTTGAAGAGGCGATTGTAACAGCAGGAGGTATTGTTACACGGGAGATCAACCCGCACACCATGGAATCAAAAATCATCAGGGGGCTTTATGTCGTCGGAGAACTTCTCGATATCCAGGGTGATACCGGTGGTTATAACCTCCAGGCAGCCTTCAGCACCGGCTGGGCTGCCGGAAAAGCTGCAGGCTGCCGTTCCACCTCAGGGACTGTGCAGAGATCGTGAAAACGGGTACATCGTCGTGTCTAATCCGGTGAACAGCGACAGTGATGAGTCCAGCTGTCAGTAAAAAGGGATACCCCTGGTCATGAGCTTTCGTTTTCTTTATCTGGCACGGATAGGAGGTGCTGCCAGTGCATTGCTGTGTGCCGGCGCGTACCTTGCCGGCTATATCACATTTTCCCTGATCGGTTTTGCGTTTGTGGGTATTGTCGGCGGCACAATCGGGGTTCTTCTTAATCGCGGGACTTTGCCGGCACTCTGTGATCTTTGCGGTAAAAAGGGTGTATTTGGAGCCGAATATGGGCATGGGTTTCGCAACGCCCGTCTTATTCTGGATTGCCCCCGGTGCGGTCGCGTCGTAAACAGGTCACGTCATGGCCTGGTTGTTGAACAGGAGCAGGCCGGGAAACACCACTAGAGCTGCAGCGTGCGAAAAGCCGTTTTTATATGATCGCAGAGAATACCTGCGATGTCGTCCAGCATCCCCAACCCCTGATCATGAACGGTTAACTTGATATTTTTACGTTCAAAGCGTTTCTTCCACGATGAATCGGAATCGCCGATGATATCACGTGTGAAATGCATACCTGCAACCATGAGGCAGGGAATGACGAGTACCTCCCGATAACCGTGTGCGGCAATCTCTTCGATGAGCGTTGATGAATCGGGAAACTTTTCAAGTGTGGCTGCAAAAACCCGGTTTCCGGCATGTCTGCGCAGAACCGCTTGAAGGGCAGGGTAGGCGGTCCAGCTCGGGTGATCGGTGCCGTGGCCGAGAATGACCACAGCACGGTCAGGGGCACTGTTGATCAGTGGCAGCAGGGCCTGGGCCACCCGCTCATAGTCAGTGGGTGTTGTCAGCAGGGGCATGCCGATCGCGGTCGGAACAGTGGATTGACGGGATTCTCTGACGAGACGATGAAATTCATGGCCGGGTATAACGTGCACCGACTGGAGAACAATGCTGTTCCGGGGGGGCCTGCTCAACACCGAGAGCAGCTTGGTGAGTGACTCTTGGGTATCCGTCTGTTCCCGGGAAAGCTGATGACGTATGGTCGGCGAGGTGAGTGTCCAGTGAATGTGGCAATCGCCAAACAAGGGGCGGATTACAGCATCGAGCCGGTTATAGGTGTTTCTGGCCTGGGTGGTTGTCCCGAAAGCAGCGAGTATGATATGTTTCATCGTTTGAGCGGTTCTTTTGTCAGAGGTGGCTGAAAACTGTTTGTGAAACTCTATTACATATGGGTAATCCTGTCATATATATTCCTCAAAGAAGCAAAGCCGAGTTGAATTATTGTATTGAGAAAATATACGCAAATCAATGCAAGGTGCCTGATTATAGAGTTATGTGCAGTATAACAGCGTTATGTTGACAAAGTGGTGATGGTCGGATATATTTCAGTTTTAAATGAAATAGTTACCCTGGAACAGCAGTGATGTACCTGTATCGGCTCTACCAGGTCTCGTGCTGAAGGACACGGGCACAAAAGGTTCAACATTAACGGGAGGAGAGAGTTTATGGTTAAGAAAATATCGGTTCTAGCCTTGGCCGGACTTTTCGCTTTTCCAGCATTATCTGTGGCCAGCGGTGGCCCCAATGTCAATGATCTCGAAAGAAAGATCGAGGAGTTGAGCAGGCAGCTGGAAGAGTTGAAATCCGCAATGGGACAGCAGGCGGAAATGAACGAGGCAACGGCTTCAAAACTCGATGATCTGGATCTTGAAGATCTGGAAGACAAGATGGATGAATGGGATCTTGCAGCACGTTTCAAATTTTTTGGGGATTTCCGTTCACGTCTTGACTATTACAATGCCGACACCGTGTTCGGCAGGAATCTGAAGAATGATTCTCTCTGGACAAACCGGTTCAGACTGAACATGCGCGTCAAGGCGATGGAGGATGTCGAGTTCAAGGGACGTCTGGCCATGTATAAATCATGGGGCATGCAGTCCGCTTTTACCGATGATGCCGGAGCAATGTATCCCGTTTTCGACGGAAATGTCAGCAGAACTCCCGCGGAATCGAGTGCTTTTTATGTTGACCAGGCCTATGTCAACTGGAATGGCATTGGTGGAGCTCCCGTCTGGTTTTCAATCGGACGACGGCCGACAACCGATGGACCTCCTTCCCAGATTCGTCTGGGCATAGAGGAGCGGATGGCAACACCAGTAGCATTTTTCAACTACGCGTTTGACGGCCTCGTTCTGGGGTATGGTTACAACTGGGGAAATGAAGAACTCGGTTCCGGTAAGCTTCGCTTCTGTTACGGACGTGGCTTTGAAGACGGCCTCCAGAACGACATAGACGGGCGGCTGGCAGACACCGATTTTGCCGGCTTTAACTGGGATGTTGCCCACAAGGACAACCGTCTGCTCAATCTCCAGACGTTCATGGTTTTTAATGTGTTCAATTATCCTAATTTTCAGGATCCGATCATTGACCAGACATTCGGTTCCGTGAGCGGTATGGGAGACAGGAGCAATATCGGCAACCTGTGGCACTCAGACATGGTCTACCAGGACCAGATTTCAGATTTCAGGTATTTCTTCTCAGCCGGTTATTCTCAGTCTCAACCCAATGCCAACGGCATGTTTAACGATTTCCCGGCGATGATGATGGGCCTGGAGGGACCGAACCAGGACAACCAGAATGGTTATGCCCTGTATGCCGGAATCAGGTATGACATCGACAGCATGAACCTGAAGGTTGGTGCGGAATACAACTGGGGGTCTGAGTACTGGATAGCGCTGAGTCCGGGGCATGATGATATCTACCAGGCAAAACTGGCAACCCGCGGACAGGTCTTTGAGCTTTATACGATCTGGGATATACCTGCCGGTGAGGCGATCTCACGATATGGCCGGGCCTTTATCAGACTCGGATATCAGCATTATGATTATGATTACTCAGGTTCTGGCGACTGGAACATGGCACCCTACGACCTTGGCAGTGATGCTGACCTGATGTCCCTGCGGATGATGGGAATGGATCCGGTTGAGAGTGCTGATCAGGTTTATCTGACATTTGAGGCGTTTTTCTAGAATTTTTCATTTTACACACGATTCAGCTATTAGGGGGCTACTGCAGGAAACGCAGTACCCCCTTTTTTATTTGTTGAAGTTTTCGGTACCCTGTTTTACCCATAACGTGTGGAATCAATGGGGGACTTTTTATAACAGATGATGACAAAACAAGAACATGTCTCAGTTAGATGAAGGACAAAGCCGAGTGGTGAGCTCCCGGTTTTTCTCTGATCGCTACGGAGGTTTAAGCACCGGCTGTTTTGACAGTCTCAATGTCGGCTGTGCTGTCGGAGATTCTCCTGGGCATGTAAGAGAAAATCGGGAAATCATCAAGAAGCAGGCGGGTGTGAAGGTGTTGATCAGTGCTCACCAGGTTCATGGGAACGGGGTTGAAGTAATCACTGATGACATTTTCTCAGATGTCCAGGTAGATGGCGTTGACGCCTTGATTACTGATCGTCACGGTCTCGGGTTGATGGTTCAACTGGCAGACTGTCAGGGCATTCTCGTTCATGACCCGGTACGTTCAGTCGTAGCTGCGATTCATTGCGGCTGGCGCGGAAGCGTTTCCGGTATTATTGGTGATACCGTCAGACAGATGAGTAAGGTTTTCGGTTCAAATCCCTGGAATCTTCATGCTGCCGTAAGTCCCTCACTGGGACCGTGTTGTGCAGAATTCATACATCATGAAAAAGAGCTGCCCCGGCAATTTCATTCATACCAGGTGAGGCCGAACTATTTTGATTTCTGGGAGATCACCCGTCGTCAGCTCCTGGATTCGGGGCTGGCTGACAACAGAATTGAAATTGCCGGTGTCTGTACGAGCTGCTCCGCCGATTATTTCAGTTATCGCCGGGCCGTCAGGACCGGTGACGGCAGGACCGGCAGACACTGTGCGCTTATCAGTCTGAGGGCAGGATGCTGAAGCGAGGAGGGCATGACAGTGAAGCTGTTGATTGTTGAGGATGACAAAAAGATAGCACGGTTCATTGAAAAAGGCATGCGAGAGGCGGCTTTTGCCGTTGATGTCTGTCACGACGGGATATCCGGCCTTGATCATGGTCTTTCAGGTGAATATGACGCAGCGATTATCGACCTGATGCTGCCGGGGATGGACGGGCTGGATCTGATAGCGCGACTGCGACATGAGCAGGTGAATATCCCGGTTCTGATATTGAGTGCCAAACAGTCGGTAGACGATCGCATTCGGGGATTGCAGAAGGGTGGTGACGATTACATGGTAAAGCCCTTCTCTTTCAGCGAGCTGCTGGCCAGGATTCAGGCACTGATCAGGCGTAACCGGAAACATACCGAGCCGACATCTCTTCGTTACCGGGATCTTTCCATGGACCTGCTGCGGCGCACGGTCTATCGTGACGGTGTCAAAATTGATCTTCCCGCCAAGGAATACGCTCTTCTCGAGTATCTGATGCGCAATGCAGAGATGGTCATTTCCAAGACATCGATACTTGAACGGGTCTATGATTACTCGTTTGATCCCCAGACCAACGTGGTTGATGTCCTGGTCTGCAGGCTCAGAAACAAAGTTGACCGGGATTTTGACCAGACGCTGATACATACCGTCAGGGGTATGGGGTATGTTCTCAAATCTGATTGACAAGCGACACCTGCAGAACAGGACGCTGATCTTCTCTGTTACGACTATCATTCTCTGGGGTCTGCAGCTGCTGTTTCTGATTATCATTCTGCAGTCTGTCAAATCATACCTGCACCACAGTATCCAGGACGATCTGCAGCGCTCAATGACAGTTTTTATTCAGCAAAACCAGAATCTTATCAGCTCGCCCGACAGGTATGCATCCGTGTTTGATGAGAAATCCCTCAGGGGACTCGATTTTGTCCGGATTATCAAAAACAATGAGCAGTTGCTGTATTCGGTTTTGACCGATCATCACCTCGATTTCAAGAGCCTGGCCGAGCTTGATCCTTCTCGAAGCGGGTCCTGGCTGCCATTGTTCGATAATAATTCTGCCGGGCAGATCGTCTGGAATGTGGCTTCGTTTCCAGTTTTTGATACGTTGGTTGTCCAGGTTGGCAGCAGAGACAGGTATCTGTATGGAGTGTATAAAAACCTCGTTCGTTTTACCTGGTACGCTGCCATTCCTGCGTTGCTTGCTGCTCTGCTTCTTGCCTATGTCGGTCTCAGGCTCAGCCTGTTTCCCCTGAATTATCTTGCTCAGCGGCTGCTGACGGTGCATACGGACAAGGAAGGGCTGCTTGATTCTTCATCGGGTACCAGAGAGCACCAGGTAATTTATCGGCGAATCAATGACATAATTGTGCAGAACCGCCGGCTGGTAACAGAGATCCAGGGGTCTCTTGACAATGTGGCACACGACCTGAGAACCCCGATGACCCGGTTGAGGTCGGTAGCCGAGTATGGACTGCAGGCCGGACATGATCCGGAAAAACTCAGGGACGCCCTCAGTGACTGCCTGGAAGAGTCGGAACGGGTTCTGTCGATGCTGAAATTCATGATGAGCGTTGCTGAGGCCGAGTCAGGAACGATGAAGCTTGAATTCAGTGATATCGATATCTCTGTGAATCTTGCAGAAATCGTTGAACTTTACGAATACAGTGCCCAGGAGGAAAACGTTGCTATTGTCCTGGATGCACCGGCCGGACTGTGGATACGAGGTGATAGGTCGAGGCTTTCCCAGGTGTGGGCAAACCTGCTTGATAATGGTATCAAATATAACAGGCCGCAGGGCAGCGTCAGGATATCTGTACACCCGGCCGGCCGCAGGGTCGCGGTGATTTTTGAGGATAGCGGCATGGGGATTTCGCCCCATGAAATAGAGAGAATATGGGAGCGGCTCTACCGGGGCGACCGCAGCCGCTCCCGTCAGGGTCTCGGACTCGGGCTCAACTATGTGAAGGCGGTTATCAAAGCCCATGACGGCACCATACATGTTGAGAGCAGGCTGAATGAGGGAACGACGTTCCGGGTTGAGCTTGAACGAACGACTGCTTTAGAAACCTCGTAGCCGCAAGCGTCAAAATTCAGGCGAAGTGCCTGAAAACAGATTACAAGCAGGCGACCCTGTGGTATCGTGCATGCCCGAAAATAAACCAACATTCAATACAACGAGACCATGACGACCATCACCATTGGAACAAGAAAGAGCAAACTCGCCATGTGGCAGACCGAGGCGGTTGCAGAGGCACTCAATGACAATGGCATCGAGACAACGATTGTCTCGATGGAGACAATCGGTGACAAGATCCTTGACCGATCCATTGTCAAAATAGGCAGCAAGGGGGTCTTTACCGAAGAGCTTGAGCAGCAGCTGGCCAACGGTTCCACCGATATTGCCGTGCACAGTGCCAAAGACATGCAGTCTGTCCTCCCCGAGGGGTTCAGCCTGATCGCCTTTACCGAACGAGAAAAAAGTCATGATGTCCTGGTCGGTTTCCAGGCCGGTATTGATTTGGAAAACAGAGAAAACCGGATCAGGGTCGGGACGTCATCAGTTCGCCGGGTTGCCCTGTTGAAACATTACTACCCTCATCTTCAATCTGTTCCGATGAGAGGCAACCTGCAGACCCGCATCGAAAAATTGAAAAACGGAGCGTGTGATGCGCTGATGCTGGCCTATGCAGGTGTCAAGAGAATGGGATACGACAACCTGATTGTCCATCATTTCCCGGAAGAACAGTTTGTCCCCCCGGTCGGCCAGGGGTGTATTGCCATCGAGGTTGCTGACAGCCTTGATAATGCGAAAAAAAACATGGTTCGCTCCTGTCTGAATAATCTTCAGAGTGAAATCTGCCTGCGGGCAGAGCGGGCATATCTGAAAACCCTTGAGGGCGGCTGTTCAATCCCGGCTTTCGGGCATGCTGTTCTGGCAGGAGACAGTGTCCGCCTGCAGGCAGGGCTGGCAAGCCTTGACGGCAGCTGGATGTTGGCTAAAACCCTGACGGGATCGGTGGAAGATCCTGAGGAACTGGGAATGGAGCTGGGAGCATATATCCTCGATCATGGGGGCAAAGCGGTGCTTGCCGCGATCAAAAAAGAGCAGGGCAGCTGACAGGCCGTACCAGGGCTTCAGGAAGCCTCAACTCACCCCGCTTGTAACTTCATCGACCAGGTACATGATAGACATGTAGGGAATGCCGATCTCTGCTGTGCAGCCGATCTCGCAGGTGCGGCTGTTTGAATAACCTGCCACCGCCCCCTCCTGTTTGATTACCGGTACAGCCTTTCTCAGGCCATGAGCATTGAGATCAGGCAGGTGAAAGCCTTTGTCTCCGGCAAATCCGCAACAGTTCACGTCAGGGGGTAAAACCACTTTGTCGGCGCAGAGCCCGGCAACGTCCTGCAAGAGTCCGGAGAGGCCCATCTTTTTTGTTGAGCAGGTCGGGTGTATGGCTATGGTTTGATTCTTGGGAGTAAAATGCAGTTTGTTCAGCAGGAAGGCATGGACAAATTCCACCGGTTCGTAAAGCTTGAGCCTGCTGTCCATGACTTTGCGCATGCGGTACAGACAGGGTGATGTGTCGCAGAGAACCGGATATTTCCCTTGCTCCGATGCAGCCAGCAGGGCTTGTTCAAGTTCACTGGACTTCATGTCGGCAGTTTCGGCAAACCCCTTGGACTCCCATGGGGTGCCGCAACAGAGATTTTTCATGCCCTCGGGGAAGATGATCCCGTAACCGGCTTTTTTGAGAACCCTGACAGTTACCTCGGTGATCGAATCACGTACCGGGTCATCCTTTGCCGGTCCCATTGAGCGGGCTATGCAGGATGGAAAGTAGACTACTTTGTCAGCGGCCTGGGGATTGACGGGGGTTCCCTTCGGAGCTGATACGCCGCTCGGCATCGCCGGCGTCCACTGCGGTATGCGGTTGCCGCTTATGGAGCGGACCGTATCGCAGATTGTGCCGAAATTCCTGGTTCCCAGGAGTCGATGCATCCCTCCGACCATCCCAAGTGCAGCAGAGGCGCCGCTGCAGACCAGCCCGAGATGCTCTCCGGTGAGATTGCCGATTTTTTTTGCCAGTGATCCGCGGTTAGCAGCACGGATCTGTTTGATATATTTTCCGGTATCGATGGAGACGGGGCACGATGTTTCACAGAGCCCGTCACCGGCGCAGCTTTCATCGCCCTGGAAGACAAACCCTTTCTCCAGTTCAGCAAGGCGCTGCGGGTCTTCCCCGGTTTTCTTCAGTCTGGTGATTTCACGCTGGATCACAATGCGCTGGCGGGCGGAAAGGCTGAAATGATTTGACATGCAGTTGACTTCGCAGAACCCGCATTCGATACATTTGTCAATCAGCGGATCGCACTGGGGCAGTGGTTTGAAGTTTTTCAGGTAACACTCGGGGTCATCATTGATGATGACCCCGGGGTTGAGAATAGCGTCCGGATCAAAGAGTTTCTTGATCTCGCACATCAGGTTGTAGCCTTTTTCGCCCCATTCCCTTTTGACAAAGGGGGCCATATTCCGGCCGGTGCCATGTTCTGCTTTCAGGGAGCCGTCGTACTTGTCAACGGTCATGTCGATGACCGCATTCATCATCGCATCGTAGCGTTCAACCTCTTTGGGGTCACTGAAATCCTGGTTGAAGATAAAATGAAAGTTTCCTTCCAGGGCATGCCCGTAGATGACCGCATCGGAGTAGCCGTATTCGGCGACGATATCCTGCAGCTCTTTGGTCGCTTCGGGCAGGGTTTCCAGGTGATAGGCTACATCCTCGATAAGGCAGGTCGTGCCGATTTCCCGCATACCGCCGACAGCAGGAAAAACTCCTTTCCGAATATTCCACAACTGCTCGTTTTCAGCCGGGTCCGAGGTGAATTCAACGGGGCGGATTGTCGTAAAGCCGGTCAGAATTTCTTTGATTGCAGAAATGTTATCAGCAAGAATAGAATCATCTGCAGCCATGGTTTCGATGAGGACAGCAGTCGTTGTCTCATCGAGATGTTTGATGAAGTCCGGAATACCCGCTTTGTTCTCAACCGATTTCAGTGCCAGTCGATCAAGCAGCTCCGCGCCGTCTACCGGTCCTTTTTTGAGCGCCACCACGGCCCTGCAGGCAGTTACGATATCGGGGAAATAGACCATGGAGCTGGCCGTGCAGTTTTGCTTTGGTACCGAGCGCATCACTACCTCGGATATGAATGCCAGCGCACCTTCCGAGCCGATCATCAGGTTGATGATGATCTGGAACGGGTCATCGTAATCAATAAAGGGATTGATGGAAAAGCCGGTGGTATTCTTTATCGAGTATTTTTTTCGTATTCGGGCGGCAAACGCTTCATCTGCGCGCACCTGGTCGCGGATTTCTTCAATTTTTTCGACAAATCCCGGCCGGCTGCGGCGAAATGATTCCTGGCTCGCGGCATCTGCGGTATCGAGCAGGGTTCCGTCTGCAAAGATGATTCTGGCAGACGCTATTGTCTTGTAGGCGTTTTCGTGGGTACCGCAGTTCATGCCGGAGGCATTGTTAATGAGAATACCACCGACCATGGCGGAATTAATGGAAGCGGGGTCCGGGCCAAACTTGCGATTATAGGGGGCCAGAATACGGTTGACCTTTGCCCCGATAATTCCGGGTTGCAGGCGGATTTTCCGCCCTTCGTCCAGGACCTCATAATCTTCCCACCCTTCATTGGCCATCAGTAAAATAGAGTCGGATATGGCCTGGCCGGAAAGGGAGGTGCCCGCAGCCCTGAAGGTTACCGGCAGTTTTCTCGATGATGCCTCTTGAAGACAGAGTTGCATTTCCTTTTCATCGGCAACCCGCACCACGACCTGCGGTTCCAGCCGGTAAAAACCGCCGTCGGTACCATAGGCCAGGCGCCGCAGTGTATCGGTAACTATTCGTTCTTCCGGAATAATGGTGGATAGTGCCTGTACATAATCCTGATATTCAACGCTGATCATAAGACCCCCTCGGGTTATCGGCTCATATCGTCTCTCTGGCTTGTGTAACCAGTGTCCTGAGATAATTGAGCCAGGTATCAAAACCTTCACCGCTCGTTGCTGAAAAATCCATGACGGTGAGTTCAGGGTTCAACTCCAGTGCCTCTCTTTGCGCTTCAGGAACAGGAAAATCGAAATAGGGCAGGAGATCTGTTTTGGTAATGAGAAAAACCTGTGAGCTGGTGAAGGCTTTTGGATATTTTGCCGGTTTGTCGGGTCCTTCCGGAACCGAGACCAGGACGATCCGCCTGTGTTCGCCAAGGTCAAAGGTGGCGGGGCAGACAAGATTGCCGACGTTTTCAATGACCAGCAGGTCGATCTTGTCTCCACCGGGCTCTTTCTGCAGGCGGTGAAACCCCCTGTGAATCATCGACGCATCCAGGTGACAGGCTCCGCCGGTGGTGAGCTGAATAACCGGGACACCTTTTGCCCTGATTCGTTCTGCATCTCTGTCTGTTTCGATGTCACCCTCGATGACGCCGATATTGATCTCCGTGCCCAGTTTTTCAATGGTATGTTCGAGCAGTGTCGTCTTACCGGAACCGGGGCTTGAAATCAGGTTCAGCGTGACAATTCCCTCTTCATCGAAATGTTCCCGGTTGCTGCGCGCCATGGCGTCGTTTGCGGCAAAAAGAGAACGGTTGATGTCAATGATGACCGATTCTTCATGGCGGTGTGTATGGCCGTGCTCATGATCGTGATCATGGTGATGGTCATGATTATGGGTGTGAGTATTGCATCCGCAGGCATCGCACATGGCTGTAACCTCTATCTGTTGCAGTTATTTTATTCCATCTCAACCTGCTGGAGAATCAGGTCGTCTCCGCCTTCAGGTATGAGAAGTGAGTCCCGGCATGCAGCGCATTGCTCCGGCCGTGCACCGGTGGTTTCCACGGTGTGACCGCAGCCGCTGCAGCGATAAGTGACGGCCGGAATAACAATTTCAAGCCGGGCGTCTCGGACAAGATCGTCTTCTTTTGATAAAATGTCAAACCCGAACTGAAATGAATCGATGACTACTCCTGATAAAGGCCCGATCGACATTGTCAGCCTGATAATCCTGGTTGCCTGGTGTTCTCTGGCTATAGAGCTGAGCTGCTGAAAAAGGCCCTGCACAAGCGACATTTCATGCATGATTATGTCCGCTCACTGGCTTTTTCGTTTTTCTCTATCTTGACCCCAGCCTCCTGAAGTCGTTTGATAATCAGCTCGGAAATGTCTTTTACACGCGGTGCAACCACGTCTGAAAGCGCGGTCGTGGTCTCAAGCGTCTGCGGAACGACACAGTAGAACTCAACCTGTTCAGGCGCTGCATCCCGTAATTTGCAGATCTCCAGCACCTCGAGAAGGCCGAGCTGATGCGGTGACATTCGCGTACTGATCTTGCCTGCTTTAACATCTTCGGTACTGTAGTAATGCATTGATCCCGGCTCGGCATCGATATCTACGACATCAATAACGATAACGGGATCACACTCCTCGAGAAACGGGCTCATGTATATGCCGGCCGTTCCGCCATCCTTGAGAATGACCGTTTCCGGAAAGATGTAATTGTCTTCCAGATACCTGATCGCGTGAATTCCAAACCCTTCATCACCGACAATCAGGTTGCCGATGCCGAGTATGCCGATTTTTTTTTCCGTCTGTTCCATTGTTATCCTTTCAGCAGATTCGCGGCAACGGTTCACCGTGCAGCGGGGTGACGACCCTAGAGCCGCCGACTGGTGTATTGATCAGCACGCGACCACTTTTGCCCTCGACAAGTCTGCCGATGATGGCGGCTTCGCGTCCTTCAGGTGTGGAGCGCATCAGTTCGAGGATATCTTCGGCCTGGCCGCCGTCAACGATTGCCAGACATTTCCCCTCGTTTGCCAGAAAGAGCGGTTCTAGGCCGAGAATCTCGCAGGCTGCGCGAACTTCGGGATGAACCGGTAAATGTTCCTCATCCATGATAATACAGAGATTGCTGGCTGCGGCGATTTCATTTAAAGATGTCGCTACTCCGCCCCGGGTTGGATCCCGCAGTACATGGAGGGCTCCGGGAAATGTTGTAAGCAGGCGTGAAATCATCCTGTGCAGTGGCATGGTATCGCTTTTCAGATTGCCATCCATGGAAATCCCTGCTCTGCGGGTCATGATGGTGATACCGTGGTCCCCCATTGACCCCGACAAAATAACCGCATCTCCAACCTGGCCGTTTTGGGAGGAAATAAAGACATCATCAGCGACAACGCCGATACCGGAGGTGTTGATAAAAATTTTGTCTCCTTTTCCTTTCGGCACAACCTTGGTGTCTCCGGTGACGATGGGTACCTCACTTTCCCGTGTTGCCTCGCCGATGGAGATAACGATCTTTTCAAGATCATCGATATCCATACCTTCCTCGAGTATGATTCCCAGGCTCAGGCAGAGCGGCCTGGCACCCCTCATCGCCAGATCGTTTATGGTACCGTGAACTGCAAGTTTGCCGATGTCGCCGCCGGGGAAAAAAATCGGGTCGACCACATAGCTGTCCGTGGAAAAAGCCAGACGTCCGGCCTGGCGGTCAAGTATGGCACTGTCTTCCAGGGTTCTCAGGACCGGGTTGTCAAGGTGTTTGAGGAAGAGTCTGCTGATCAGATCCTGGCTGGCAATACCTCCGCTTCCATGGTCCAGCAGAATTTTATTATCGGGCATGGTGGTGTCGTCCATTAAAAAGAACCGGCTCTTTCAGTCTGTTGATCGCTGTTGATTGCCGTGTCCGGATAAAGATTGTCTGGCGCTGCTCAAAGGTCCCTGCCGTATTTATGGTATGCCGCGCAGGTGCCTTCGCTGGAGACCATACAGGGGCCGATGGGAGTGGCGGGGCTGCAGCGTGTATCGAAAAGAGGGCAGAGCGGCGGTATCGTCTTGCCTTTGAGAATTTCTCCACAGAGACAGCCCTTTGCCTCCTGCGCTTCCGGGATTATGAAATCCAACCGTTTCTCGGCATCAAAGTGTGCATACGTTTCCCTGATCGCCAGGCCGCTCAGGGGGAGGATACCGAGTCCGCGCCACTGCATGTCAACAGGTTCGAAGACTTCTTCCACGACGTTAAGTGCCCGCCGGTTGCCTTCCCAGTTCACCGCCCGCGGGTAGATATTTTCCACTTTGGGGGCATTGTCAGCGACCTGCCGTGCCAGCAGGATCAGGCCGTTGAGCAGGTCCGCAGGTTCAAACCCGGCAACTACGCAGCACAGGCCGAACCTGTCAACGAACGGCTGATAGGCCCCTGCTCCAATGATGGCAGAAACATGTCCCGGACAGAGCAGTGCATTGATCTTGAGATCAGGATCCTGCATCAGCATTTCAAGTGGTCCCGGGATAACCTTGTGCGTTGAAAAGACACAAAAATTGTCGAGCAGTTCTCGTTGGGCGGCGAGTATCGTGGCAGCGATTGCCGGTGTTGTTGTTTCAAAACCGACCCCGAGAAAAACAACCATATCGCCGGGATTCTTTCTGGCGATGTCAAGCGCGTCCATCGGTGAATAGACGATATCGATTTTAGCTCCCCTTGAACTTGCCTGTGCAAGAGACCCGCTGCTGCCGGGAACCCTGAAAAGGTCTCCGAATATCGTCAGCCGCACCCCGGGTATTTCCGACATGGAAATGAAGGCATCCATGTGGGAAGCCGAGGTGACGCAGACCGGACATCCCGGCCCGGAAACAATTTCCATTCCTTCCGGCAGGATGGAGCGAACACCATTGCGGAATATGGCCATGGTATGAGTGCCGCATACTTCCATGACCCGAATCGGCCTGGAAACCGATCTGGCGAGTTCGGCAACAAGCGGTTTTACCAGTGCTGAATCGCGGTATTCGTCGATATGTTTCATTGTTCATCCCCGGCACGCAACATCTCTTGGGGCATGTGAGATGCGAGTTCCCGGATCAGCTCAATATTTTTTTTGGCGTCTTCTTCGTCCAGGGAGTGGATCGCGAAACCGGCGTGAACAATGACATAGTCTCCAACCTCCGGCCAGCGGTCAACAACGTCAAGACGGACCTCCCTGCTGATGCCGTTCATGTTGACGACGGCTATCTGGTCCTGGATGAAATCGTCAGGATCACCGGTAATTGATTCAACCTTCATGGGTATTGCAAGACACATGCTGTAAACCTCCTATAACTGCCTGACCAACTGATATCCCCCCGTCGTTGACAGGAATCTGGGAGCCACTGTACGGGGTAAGGCCAAGTTCTCTGAGCAGAAACATCAATCCTTGGAGCAGGAGTTCGTTCTGCAGGCAGCCTCCCGAGAGTACGATCTTCTTGATTCCCGTGACTTCGGAAAGCATGCTGACAAGGCGGGAAAGGGTACCGATCAGCCAGGAATGAAACTGCAGTGCAATCTCCGGCCTGTTTGTGCCGGAGGAAACATCATATACTACTTTTCTGATAAATTCCGAAGAAATAATTTTCCATTCCTGGTTATTCTGCTGCAGGAGATGTGAGCGATATTCATCTACTGCATGAGTCAGTCTTTTTTTCCAGTCGGCCGTGAGCGCCTTTTTTGCGCAGGCCTCCAGCTGCATGGCGGCTTGTCCCTCGAAACTGGAAACCATGTTAAGACCAAGAATTGCAGACAATGCATCAAAAAGTCTGCCGCAGCTCGAGGTAAGCGGACTGTTAAAGCCGCTAGCGAGCATCTGAACGACCATGTTTCGTTTTTGCCGGTCAACGGTGTCTAAAATCGTTGACTGTGCAGCCCGGGGACCCTGCAGTTTGTGGAGGAAAGAGAGCCCCATTCGCCAAGGTTCGGCTGCTGCGCTGTCTCCTCCGGGTAAGGCAACGGGTTCCAGTGAACCGAGGCGACGAAACGATGTCAGCTCACAGAGAAGGACTTCTCCCCCCCAGATGGTCCCGTCTGTGCCGAATCCCGTCCCGTCAAGGATAACAGCGAGCACCGGGTCCTTAAGACCGTGTTCGGCCATCACCGCAACCCCGTGGGCATGATGGTGCTGAATTTTATACAGCGGCAGGCCGAGTTCTGCACCATAACGGCTGCTCAGGTAGTCAGGATGCAGGTCACAGGCTGCGGCAACAGGTTCGATTTGAAAGACACGTTTGAGGTTGTCAACAGATTCTGTGAAAAAATCAAACGAGGCGAGGTTGAACAGGTCACCGATATGCTGGCTTGGAAAGATTGTCTGCTCCCGGGCGAGGCTGAATGTTGATTTCAGTCCGCCGCCGCAGCCGATAATTTCGGGCAGTTCATACGGAACATGCAGGGGGGACGGGACATAGCCGCGCGCGCGCCTGAACATCCTGGGTGTATTGTCGATGAGTTTGACGACCGAGTCATCAACCCTGGTGACGATATCCCTGTTATGCAGCAGGAAAAAGTCGGCAATCGAGCCGAGCCTGGACAGTGCTTCCTCGTTGCCGGTGCAGATTGGGTCTCCGCTGGAATTACCGCTGGTCATGACCAGCGCGGCAGGGCAATGGGGCTGGTTGAAAAGAAGGCAGTGAAGCGGCGTATAGGGAAGCATCACTCCAAGATCACCGATACCCGGAGCAAGGTTTGCGGCAAGACGGGCACTCTCTTTTTTCTTCAGCAGGACAATCGGGTGTTCAGGGGAACTGAGTTGTTCTGCCTCCTGGTCGGAAAGGTGGCAGAAATACCTGACGGTGTCGATGTCTCTGATCATGATGGCCAGCGGTTTTTCGGGTCTGTGTTTGCGTTTTCTAAGCAGGTCTACTGCGCTTTCAGAACAGCCGTTGACACAGAGATGAAACCCTCCCAGGCCGCGCACTGCAACTATTGCATTCTCGCACAGGGAGGAAACAGCCGTCGAGACAATATCCGTGCAGTCGATTACCGATCCGTTGCCGTCATGCCAGGAGACAGCCGGTCCGCAGTCGGGACAAGCGTTGGGCTGGGCATGAAATCGCCGGTTCGCCGGGTCTTTATATTCGGCACCGCATCTGTCACACATCGGAAAAACCTTCATCGAGGTTTTTGGCCGGTCATAGGGGATTGATTCGGTAATGGTAAAACGGGGACCGCAATTGGTACAGTTTATGAACGGGTAGTTGAAGCGAAAATCATCCGGATTGGATAACTCTTCCAGGCAGTCGGGGCAGATGGCGATGTCGGGAGGAATCTGTGCATGTGCGGAGCCGGTCGACTGGCTGGCGATGATCGTAAAAGCGTCGGCTGAAAACAGCTCTTCAAGGTGATGGTAGAAGAGGCCGGTAATTCTCGAAAGTGGCGGGGGTTGCAGGTAAATCGAATCGAGAAAAGTGTAAAGATCCTCATCCCGGCCACAAGCTCTGATGACAACGCCGTCACCAGTGTTCGTTACGGTGCCGCTGATGGATAAGCGTCCGGCTAGGTTAAAAATGAAGGGCCGAAACCCGACGCCCTGGACTGTGCCGCGGACGAGGATTTCGACCCCATTCTGAAGAGATTTACGCCTTGTGCGTGAATTTTTTACCGGTGAATATTGAAGAAACAAGTCCTTCCGGTTCTTGCACATCGTTCCAGACAACCAGATAAATATGAATAAAGGCGAAAATCATAAACCACCACATCAACAGATGATGGATGTAACGAGCCCACTGCTGGCTTCCAAAAATTGCCAGCCCATAGCCTTCCCAGATCGCTATTTCCGGAAAAAGGAGATAGAAACCGCTGATCAACTGGAAGACTGCAGCTATAATGGTAATCACATATGTCATACCTGCAAGGACGTTATGACCGAGCCGATCCGGGTCATGGCTGTCTTTTATATAGCTGTATTGTAGCAGGGTACTGAAGAGATTCTTGATATTGCGGGGCGTTACCGGCAGGTGCTCCAGGATACGTTCCTGCTTGTTGCCGAAAATATAGAGGAAGATCCTGGTGAGTACTGCTGCGGTAAAAACATACCCGGCGGTGAAATGGATAAAACGCATGTAGGCCATCGGCCAGCTAGCGCTTCCCTCTCTCAGGCTATTGGTCCACGGTCCGTTAATGTAGAACCCCGTAATGCAGAGAGTGATGATGGACAGTGCAAATGCCCAGTGATACAGTCGGAGCAGGATGCTCCAACAATGTTTCTTTTCATACGCCATAATAACCTCCTATCGGTAGTAGCCGAAAGTTGAAAGTTGGATGAGTTCCCAAGAATTACAGGGCCTTTACTTTCATTACTTCCCGCCCTTCCGGATCGAGCATGTGTACCGCACAGGCGATGCATGGATCGAAGGAGTGGATAGTCCTCAGAACCTCGAGCGGTCGTTCCGGGTCTGCTATCGGGTTGGCCAGCAAGGATGCCTCGTAGGGACCAAGCTGGTCCTGGGCATCGCGTGGTCCGGCATTCCAGGTAGAAGGAACAACACACTGATAGTTCTTGATCTTGCCATCCTGGATAACGATCCAGTGCGACAGCAGGCCGCGAGGCGCTTCATGAACACCAACACCTTTCTGCTCACCTTTCGGGAAGGTCGGCGGATTGAAAATCTCCAAATCGCCTTTGCCGACGTTGTCAACCAGCATATCCCAGTGCTTGAGTCCGAGGTCAGCCATCAGTGAACAGCGTACCGCGCGGGCTGCATGGCGACCGATGGTTCCAAACAGTGCATCGGGGCCGACTTTGGTGCCGGCAATGGTGCTGACCAGGCCAAGGGCGCCATTGACACGCTTGACGATTTCTTCATGTCCCTGTGCATAACCAACGAGCATTTGGGAGAGTGGGCCAACCTGCATCGGTTTGCCTTCAAAACGAGGAGCCTTGAGCCAGGTGTAGCGTCCGGCGTCATCAAAATCGGTGTACTTAGGCTCGGTATCTTCTTCGTAGGGGTGTTTCTGCCAGTCGCCGTCATACCAGGCCCGGGCAATCGATTCTTCAACGTTATCGTTAAAGTACGGATCATTCTGGCTACTGAACGCCTTGACACTGGCCAGGTCTCCGCCCATAATGGTACCGCCGGGAAGATCAAATTCGGTCGCAGCGGCGTTTGTCGGCATGTCGGGAGCCGCCAGGTAATTGGTTACACCGGCACCGTAGGGGAGCCACTCTGCATAGAGAGCACCGACGGCGGCGACGTCGACAAGGTATACTTTATTGACGAAATCGCGTACTTCGGTCATCAGTTGTTTGACCCGGTAGAGCCGTTCCATGTTCAGGGTGGCTTCGTTGTCCAGGTTGATAGCTGCTGTAACACCGCCCACAGAGAGATTCTGGACATGCGGATTCTTGCCGGAAATAATACCAAGGGCTACCGTTGCCTTGCGCTGGTAGTCAAGCGCCTCGAGATAATGGGATACCGCCATCAGGTTTGCCTCGGGTGGCAGCTTCATGGCTGCGTGTCCCCAGTAGGCATTGGCAAATGGTCCCAACTGGCCGCTTTCTACAAGTGCTTTTACCTTGCCCTGAACTGCTGCAAAGCGCTTTGAACTGTTACCGGGCCAGTCTGACAGTGATTCTGCCAGTTTCTGGGTGGCAACCGGGTCAGAATCCAGTGCCGAGACAACGTCTACCCAGTCAAGTGCCGACAGTGCATAAAAATGAACAATATGGTCCTGCAGGCAGTGAATCGACTGCACGAGATTCCGAATCAGCTGAGCGTTCAGCGGAATTTCAAGTCCCAGTGCGTTTTCAACCGAACGGACTGAGGCCAGCGCATGCACCGTGGTACATACCCCGCATATTCGCTGTACGAAGTGCCATGCATCACGTGGATCACGACCTTTGAGGATCGTCTCAAGCCCCCGGAACATCTGACCTGAGGACCAGGCGTTGGTTACTGCGCCGCCATCGACCTCGACATCAATTCTTAAGTGGCCTTCGATCCGGGTAATCGGATCAATGGTAATTCTCTGAGCCATCTGTTAAACCTCCCAAAAAATGTAAGCGGAATCATTCAGCATCTGTGAACGCTTCCGAGAATATATGCTGTGCTTAAATGACAATCTGCAATCATCATGAATCGCTGTCGGATTTTCCTTTGATGATTCGTTTTCCAACCCCGACGGCAGCGTGGATACCAACGGCAGCAGCTGTTACACCGAGTACTTTCCTGCCGAGATCGTCGGCACCTGCAACAATGCCGGCGCCCGGAATCTTGACGTTTGGAATCCTTTCATAAAACGGTGTCATGGTATCCCAGAAGTTTGGCTCAGTACAGCCTATGCATCCGTGGCCGACCGAAACCGGCCATACACCAGCATCATTAAAGCGGGCAACCGGACAGTTGGCGAACGTTTCAGGGCCTTTGCAGCCGACTTTGTAGAGGCAGTAGCCAAGTTTGTGGTATTCATCACCGAATTGTTCGACAAAACGTCCCTCGTCAAAGTGGGCGCGTCGTTCACAATGATCATGAATTCTTCGACCATAGGCAAACTTCGGACGCTTCAGACCATCAAGGGCCGGCAGCCTGTTAAAGGTGAGGTAGTGGAGGATGGTGCCGAGCAGGTTAACCGGGTTCGGTGGGCATCCAGAGATGTTGATAATCGGCTTGTCGTGGACAAGCTTGTCGACGCCGACAGAACCGGTTGGATTCGGGCTTGCCGCCTGGACTCCGCCAAATGTGGCGCAGGTTCCATAGGCGATGACGGCTGCAGCTTTTGAAGAAACTTCTGCGAGACTTTCCATTGCCGTTTTCCCGGCAATTTTACAGTAAATGCCGTTCTCGGCTGTGGGAATGCCACCTTCGACGACGAGAATATACTTTCCTGCATTCTTTTCCATTGAATCGTGAAGCGCCTGTTCTGCCTGATGGCCGGCAGCCGCCATGACGGTTTCGTGATAATCAAGGGAGATGATATCAAGAATGAGACGGGCCAGATCCGGGTGAGAGCCGCGAAGCAGGGTTTCGGAGCACCCGGTGCATTCCTGAAAATGCAGCCAGATTACCGGAGGACGCTGTGCTGATGTCGCAGCTTCCACCATTTTGGGAACAACAGTCTCGGAAAGTCCCAGGGCTGCTGCTGCCATGGTACATCCCTTCAGGAAGCCGCGTCGATTTAAGCGCGGATCCAGCGTTTTGTTTACCGTGTCTGCCATATCAACCTCCTATTGCTGAAACAACAAGTTGGCGCTAAGCGCAGTTATACCAGTATCTGCTACCAGTAAAATGTGATGAAACAAAAAAACTGTCAGCCATTCACTATACCGGTGTATTCTCCCTTTTATACGTCGGTATACTGGTGACAGATTTCTAAATAATAAAGTAACAACAGTAGTTAATAGATAATGTATGGGGTGAATGTCAATTCATTTTCTGGAATTATTGTTAAGTAATATTTAACGAAAAATTCAGAAAAATTGATGATGCGAGAAATCCATCAGAGTCGCGGGCGTTTGAGGGGAAACAGTATGCCGGGCAGTAGAATTGTTAGGACGTCCTTAACCGGATAGATTTGGCTGAAGGGCTACTTTTTAAAACCAAAAACACCACCTCGCTTCCTTCCTGAGAAAGCAGGGCGCCCCTTGTGTTTCATTTTTTTTCTTTTCTGCTGAGACACGTCCCGGCCGGGAGCGGCTCGTTTTTCCGGGGGATGTGTGAGCGCGGGTACAGCAATTTTTTCCAGGGCTTCCCGCAGGTAATAGTAGAGGAGCCTGCATTCAGGGAAATAACTTTTCTTCTTGAGCCACCTGGGCCAGACATCATCATGATTGTGAATGATGATTGTCGGCAGGTGACTGAGCAGGATGGCAATTTCCTGCTGAAGCGAGCGCTTGAGGTTGAGCTGTCGGCCCAGTTCCTCATTCAGTGCTTCCCGCAGCTGTTTTGAAAAGTGGAAGAGCTGCGCCCCTTTTACGTTAATGTTCAGCAGGTTGAAGCGATTGATGGCCCAGGGAATAAAGATCACTGCCAGCAGGAAACTTGCAGGCTGCCGATGATTATCCGTCTCGACAGCTTCGTTGTTCAGTCTGTCGATCGTTGAAAAAATGGCAGTGAGCGTGGCAACGCAGGTTTCGCCGTTCGGCATTGCAGTGTACAGGTCCTGGTGATAACAAGCGAACAGCTCCTCGAAGATACCTGAATCGACAGCGAGCCTGAACCATGTTGCAGACACACCGCTGTAAATATCTTTGAGAAGTTCATCACGCCGCCGTGAGGGAGGGCAAAGTCTCAGTTTGTAGGCGTTTTCGAGCACTGCCTGCCAGCTCTGCGGTTCGATTGCAAAACCCGATCGGGCACTGTGCCGGATAACCCGCATCATCCTGATCGGATCACGGTTGATCCGTTTGTGCGGATCACCGATTACCCTGATGACCCGGTGCTCAAGATCATCGATTCCCCCGACGTAATCGATGATTGTCTCGCTTTCAATATCATAAAATAGGCCGTTAATGGTCAAATCCCTGCGCAGCGCATCCTCGTCTACCGTGCCAAAGGTATTGTTGGGGGCAAGGACCGCTTCGGGACCGTCAAGATCATGTTCGCTTAGGGACCTCAGGGTGGAAATCTCGATGACGCTCCCTTTTTTGAAAAAGACCTGTACCAGTCGGAATCGTCTGCCGATTGTTCTGCTGTTGGGAAAAAGCTTACGGACCTGACCGGGCCGGGCATTGGTGCTGATGTCGAAATCCTTCGGGCGCTTACCGATATAAAGATCTCTGACGCCGCCGCCGACGAGATAACCGGAGAATCCGGCATTATTGAGTTTTCTCAGGACCCAGAGGGCGTCATCATCGATCATCCTTTTGCTGATCGGATGTTCAGAGGCGTGAACGATACGGGGTGTCGTCGGTTGCTGTGCGGTCACGAACGGTACGGGAATATAAAGAGATTTTCTGAAAAACTGTTTGGTGCCTCACACTGGTGGAGCAAAACCGCAATTTTCCTTGTAAACCGATTCTGCCTGGCTGATAAATTGTCTGAAAATTTCGGCGACCGGCAGGATGTCCTTCATCTTATAGGTGTTTTCTCCCGAAAAGAACAGACCATCATTGTAGTTGCCTTCCTTTGAAGCCATCAACCGCTCGTTGATGCAGTAATGGTGGTCACATTTTTTCAGGCACATATGCTTGCATTTCTTGGCGGTAAACTCAACCTTGTCGGCAAGTGCCTGGACAAAGGGGGTATTCAGGGCCCGACCCGGTAGGCCGACCGGAGAAGAGGTTATGACAATATCGTCCTTGTCGGCGTTGAGATAGGCCTGCTTGAATTCATCCGCGACATCACACTCTTCGCTGAGCACGAAACGGGAGGCAATCTGCACGCCGTCTGCTCCGTATTTATCCATCATTTCAGCCATTTCGTAGCCGTTTGTGATGCCTCCGGCGGCGATCAGTGGAATATTTTTTATGATATCGCGTATCGGTGGGAAAATTGTCCGCAGCGGTTTATCTGTACCAAGGTGCCCTCCGGCCTCCTTTGCTTCGACGATAACGGCAGCTGCACCGAGTTTTTCTGCGAGCCTGGCGAGCGTGGGAGATGAGACAATCATCGCTATCGGAATATCATGCTGTTTGCCGATCTTGAAAATGTCTCGCGAAAAGCCTGCTCCGGTGATAATCATGTCGACCCCGGCTTCAATCGAGCCGATGACAAGATTGTAGAAATTTTTCATCGCGTACATGATATTGACCGCGATAATGCCATCGGTAGCATTCTGGGCAGTGCGGATATCCTCCTTCAGTTCCTCTTCAGGGATGCCGGAGCCTCCGATTACTCCAATACCCCCGCATTCGGCAACTGGCGCTGCAAGCTTGGACGTGGAAACACGGATAGACATTCCTCCCTGGATGAGGGGAATCTGCGCGGTCAGGTTGCCGATTTTAAGCGATGGTAGCTTCATGTTTGAGAAAAACTCCTGTGTTTCAGATGATAGATGGAAAATCGATAATGCCTATCTTACCCTTGTTTGTCAAGGATTGTATGGAAAAGAGCGCCACCCTGCCAACAGTCCCAGCGCACTGCATGAGTTGCAACTGGATGAAAATTAAAACATGAAAACAATGCCTTGCGGGAAAGTGGCGGGGCAGTCCCGGTGTTCTGGTGCTTTGCTTGACATTTTTATGAATTTAGAGTTATTTAAAACGTTTTTCTGAATGGACAATCAATGATTAACGGAGGTCCTGGTTTGAAGCTCAATGCTTTGAATGGTTTCAAAGATATATTGCCTGATGAACTGCCGGTGTGGCGTCACGTGGAGTCTGTTGCCAGGGATATTTTTGAACGGTTTCACTTTACTGAGATCAGATTACCGATTCTCGAGAAGACCGAACTGTTTGCCCGCTCAATCGGCACGGATACGGATATTGTCGAAAAAGAGATGTACACCTTCATCGACAAGCAGGTAACCATGCGGCCGGAAGCGACAGCGTCTCTGATGCGCGCCTATATCCAGCACAGCCTGCATGCTGCCGGGCCGGTACAGCGGCTGTTTACCATGGGTCCGATGTTCCGTCATGAACGACCCCAGAAGGGTCGGCTGCGTCAATTTCATCAACTCGACGTCGAGATTCTCGGTTCGGCGGATCCCCGGGTTGATGCCGAACTGATGGCTATGGCGGATCTGCTGTTCAAAGAACTCGGTGTTGCGGTGAGCCTGGAGATCAACTCGCTTGGCTGTCCTGAATGCAGGCCTCAGTACCGGAATCTGTTGATTGATTTTATCCAGGCTCGACTTGAGCATCTCTGCGCGGACTGCAACAGGAGAAGCAGCAGGAATCCACTCAGGGTTCTGGACTGTAAACAGCCCGGCTGCAGGGAGCAGGTGCACGAAGCCCCGTCAATCCTCAGTCATCTCTGCCCGGCGTGCCACGATCACTTTGAGGCTGTAAAAAGCAGCCTGGACCAGCTTGGTGTTAATTATTCGCTGAACAAGTTTATGGTGCGGGGACTGGATTATTATGTCCGTACCACCTTTGAATTTGTCACGGACAACCTGGGCGCCCAGTCCGCCGTCTGCGCCGGCGGTCGTTATGACGGCCTGATAGAAATGCTTGGCGGTGGAAAGACACCCGGTATCGGCTTTGCGATGGGGCTTGAACGTCTTGTCCTGCTGATTCAGCAGGACAAACTGTTTTCAAGCGAATCCGGTAACCTTGATGTCTTTCTTGCCGGGCTGGGTGAAGCAGCCTCAAGCCTCAGTTTCACACTGATGAATGATTTGAGAAAAGAAGGGCTCAGGGTTGATATGGATCTTATGGCCCGAAGTCTCAAGAGTCAGATGAAGCAGGCGGATAAGGCCGGTGCCGCTTTTGTCCTGATCATCGGCGACCAGGAACTGGAGCAGAAGCGTGGTGTACTGCGTGATATGGCGAGCAAAGAGCAGATCGATGTGCCACTAGACAGAAGCGCTATAAAAACCGCGTTGACCAAAACAGTGCAGTAACGAATACGAAACAAGATAAAAGGGGTGAGTTGCCCCGCGACATGAGTGAAACTATTATGGATTCAATGGGCAGTTTGCGCCGGTCTCATCATTGCAATGAGCTTGGTATTGAAAATGTTGGCGACAGAGTGACACTGATGGGCTGGGTTTTGCGCCGTCGTGACCATGGCGGCGTGATCTTTATCGACCTGCGTGACCGGCAGGGAATCACCCAGATTGTTTTTAATCCTGAGATTAATCCGCAGGTTCACGAAAAAGCCCACAGGCTCCGCAGTGAGTGGGTCCTTGCCGTACAGGGCAGGGTCGAACCCCGGCCCGGCGATATGGCAAACCCGAAACTGGTCACCGGGGAGATTGAAGTACTTGTTGATCAGCTGCTGATTCTCAACACGAGTGAAACACCGCCATTTCCACTCGATGAAGAGAGCGATGTCTCCGAGATGCTGCGCCTTCAGTACCGCTACCTTGATCTGAGAAAACCTGAGATGGCGGCAAACCTGATAAACCGGCACCTTGCCGTCCAGGCCGTACGAACCTACCTGAATGACAATGGTTTTCTGGACATTGAAACACCGATGCTCACCAGGTCGACCCCTGAGGGAGCGCGTGACTATCTGGTGCCGAGCCGGGTAAACAGTGGACGGTTCTATGCCCTTCCCCAATCGCCCCAGCTTTTCAAGCAGCTGTTGATGATTTCCGGCCTGGATCGCTATTACCAGATTGTCAAGTGCTTCAGGGATGAAGATCTTCGTGCCGACCGACAGCCTGAATTTACCCAGATAGACATGGAGCTATCCTTTGTTGATGAGGAGCAGATCATCGAAATTGTCGAGGGGATGATCGCTGCCCTTTTTCTGGCAACCAGAGGTCTTGACGTCGAGCCTCCTTTTAAAAGAATCAGCTATGACGAGTCGCTGGCCCGCTACGGCACCGACCGGCCTGATACCCGTTTTGGCATGGAACTGGTCGACCTCACCGAGATTGCCGCCGCCTGCGAGTTCAAGGTTTTCAGGGGAGCAGCGGACAGCGGCGGGACGGTTCGGGCGTTAAATGCCAAGGGGTGCGGTTCTTTTACCCGCAAGGAGCTTGATGATCTGACCGATTATGCCGTACAGTTCGGGGCCAGAGGACTTGCCTGGGTAAAGGTAAAAGAAGACGGCTCGTGGCAGTCTCCGATCGCCAAGTTTTTCTCGCCTGAAGAGCAGCTTAAAATAGCTGCCGCTCTTCAGGCAGAAGCCGGCGACCTGCTGTTTTTCGGTGCCGATGCGGTTACGGTTGTCTGCCAGGTTCTCGGTGAGCTGCGTGTCGAGCTCGCCCGCAGGCTGAACCTGCTCGATAAAAGCGTCTTTAATTTTGTCTGGATTACCGATTTTCCCCTCGTTGAATATGACGACAAGGAAAAACGCTTCCAGGCTTTACACCACCCCTTCACAGCCCCGCGGGAAGAGGATCTGGAAAAGCTCGAGTCAGACCCGTTGGCGGTCTACAGCCGCGCCTATGACCTGGTGTTGAATGGAACCGAGATAGGCGGCGGGTCAATCCGTATTCACAGTTCTGAAACGCAGTTAAAGGTTTTGAAGGCGCTGTCGATTTCAGAAGAGGAGGCGAACGAAAAATTCGGGTTTTTACTCCGGGCCCTGGAGTTTGGAGCTCCTCCCCACGGTGGTATTGCTTTTGGTCTTGACAGGCTGCTCATGATCATCACCGGAAATGATTCGATCAGAAATGTTATAGCCTTTCCGAAAACACAGAAGGCGACCTGTCCGTTGACTGATGCACCATCTCCGGTAGCCCGCAAACAGCTGACGGAACTTTACCTGCGTCCCGATTGGAAAGAGTAATCCGCGTTGAGCTGACCGGCTGGTACGGATGCCCTACCAGCCGTGTGCCGCCAGTTGCACAAAAAACAGATAACTGCCTGACAGGAACAACGTGCCGATAAGCAGTACTGCGGCCAGTGATATAAAATGTGTCCGACAGCGGCTGAGAGACTCGCTTATCTGTTCAGCAACACCCTTTAATGAGATGCGCAGTGGTTTGCTGATCGAGATCCGGCAGAACGATCCCGGAATAATTGTCCCCGCACTCATATTATTTACCTGTTTCATGGCCCACCTCCCTGGAAAAATATACGGTTGCAGGAAGCATAACAGCACAGGGGTATCATGGAGTGACCCCCCCTAGAATTTTTTTATAACAGTGAGCAGGCCTGCCTGCGGAAATCATTTTCCCGCGTGTTTCTTGTATCTGTTGCCTTTTCCTTCATATCATGGAATTAAGGATAGGAAGGAAGGCGGAAAGAGACGCTCTTCATTCAAAGAGAATACAGGGGAGGGATTATGGCTACGAGATGTGCTGTTTTATTTTTGTTGTTGATGATTTCGGTACCTGCGCTGGGAAGAGATATTGCCGGTGTCGATGTCCCCGAGGTGATCAGCCAGACGGATGGAACACAGCTGCAGCTGAATGGTGCCGGTATCCGCTCGAAACTATTCTTCAAGATCTACATTGCCGCACTTTACCTGGAAAAAAAGCAAAACGAAGTGGCGGTGCTTCTCGCTGAAGACGGGGGCAGGCGTGTTGTAATGCATTTTCTCTATGATGAAGTGGGCGGGGAGGATCTGGTTGAGGCCTGGGATCACGGTTTCCAGAAAAACGGCTCGGCTGAACAGTTGGGCGAACTTTCAGGCGAGATTGCCGCCTTCAATGCGTTGTTTGAAACAGTGAAAAAAGGCGACCAGATTGTCCTTGACTACATGGTCGGGAAGGGCACGACGGTTATAATCCGCGGTGAAGAAAAAGGCAGCATTGACGGGAAGCCGTTCAATGATCTGCTCCTGTCAATCTGGCTGGGAAAAGAACCGGTGGGAAAAGATCTTCGTGACGACCTGCTCGGCAACTGACTGACGCCTGCCCTGCCGGCTGAAAGAAAGACTTCAGGCCGGCAGGGCATGAGGGTTCAGAGCTCCGGTGCTCCTTTTGGAATAAGGCAGGCAAAAACGAGATTCGCGTCACTGTTGTTGCGAAACTGGTGTTCTTCGTTGCCGGGGATGAAGACCACAGAACCGCTTGAGACATCCACCCACTCATTATCTCTGTTTACCTGGCCCGCTCCTTCGTGAATGAGGATTTCATGCTCCCATTCGTGTGAATGACGAGGAGTGAAACCACCGGGTGCCAGTGTGAAAATTCTCATGCAGAAATTGGCTGCACCATCGTCTTTGCCGATGACGACCCGACCGGTCACGCCGTGGACAACATCTCCTTCAAATTCCTGAAACGGGGTGCTCGAGTAATGTGAGACTATTTTCATGGTTTGTTCCTTTGTTGTTGAGATTTATTTGTTCATCACCGCTATTATATATCCTGGAATGTGTTTCTGCCAGGTTTGATCTGTTTCAGCGTCACACGCCTGCCGGTCGGGTCGATCAAGACTTCCAGCGTCCTGATGTTCGTGATGTGCTCATGCCGAGATAAATCGCCGCCAGAACAAGGACAACCCCAGTCCAGTTCAGCAAGGTGGTATACCTGTTGAATATCAGGACATCCCAGACAAAAGATAACGCCGGCTGCAGGAGCAGGAGCAGGCCGGCAATAGATGCTTTGACCCGGGGCAGGCTGTTGACGATCAACACCCAGCCGATAGTTTGACTGAAGAGGGCAAGGCCCACGAGAGCCCCAAGCGAAGAGAGTGCCGGAACAGCAAAGGAGGCACCGGACAGCAGGATTGCCGGAACCAGCAGCAGCGAGGTGATAAACGAGACGATCATCAGGTTGAAAAACAGTGAGACCTGGGGCTGATTTTCCTGGAGCCGGCGCATGGTAAGGATAAATATGGAGTAGAAGAGCGCCGTTAACAACGAAAGCAGGATGCCCTGCGTGTAGTTTTCGGGGAGTGAGTTCCAGTTAAAGCCGACAACCAGGAAGAGCCCGGAGACTGCCAGCGGAACGGAAACGATGAATCTGGTGGAAATCCGTTCACCCATGAAGACGATTGAAATGAAACTCAGGATAAAGACCTGAAAATTGCCGATAATCGTTGCCAGTCCTGGGCCGATATGGCTGATGGCGGCATGCCAGCAGACGAGATCGGCGGCAAAGGACAATCCGCATACGATAAAAAGAATGCTTGAGCTGAAATTAATCGTATAAAATTCCTTTTTCCAGAGACACCCCAGAAACAGGAACAGCGTGCCGAACAAGACCCGGTAGAAAGCGGAGACTGTCGGATCCAGGGCTGCCCAGACAACCCATATCCCGGAAAAGCTGATGAATGTCGCTCCGATGAGTATGTAACTGAGAGGGGTTCTGGTCATTGGGCACATGGTCTTCATGGTTGATGATGAGCGGGGATGATAACAGTCTCCCCGGGTTGCGAAAAGCAAAAAACGACGGTGATGATATAAAGTGTTTCATGAATCAGCTGCAACAGAGGGCGTCGTTGGGAGGATAAAAACAAACTGGTATTACCAGAGAGAGTAAATGCTATTATTACAGTGTTTTAAGTTTGTTCTTCGTGTTTTTTGTATAATTCCGGCTTGATTTTTCAGCAACTATTTGTTATCGGGTCAGGGTTGCTGAATTCTGTTGTTCATAAACGCTTGCCCTGCGCTGTATACAGCGTGGTAGCAGGCTCTCGGACTGAATGGTTGGGCCGTGAACGGGAGCTGCGGAATGGATATACTGTGCTGAGGCTTATTGTTTTGCGTACATACATGATGACAGAATATTTTTATCACAAAACCTTTACCGGGCGAAGAAAATGGCGAATTTAACCACGAAATACCTGGGGCTTGAACTGAAGAACCCCATTATTGCAGGGAGTTGTGGACTGACTGGTTCGTTAATGAAGATTAAAGAGGTCGCCGGGTCTGGTGTTGGTGCGATTGTCCTGAAGTCGCTGTTTGAAGAGCAGATCGAAGCAGAGCTCAAGCAGAATATCGATACCTATCAGACCGACTATCCCGGAGCATACGACTACATCCGGGAGTATACCCGGGATTCTGCAGTTTCCGAGTATCTGGATATGATCAGTGACGCCAAAAAGGCAGTTGACATACCGGTTATTGCCAGTCTCAACTGCGTCTCCGCAGCAGAGTGGACATCGTATGCCAAGAAAATAGAAAAGGCCGGCGCGGATGCTCTTGAGATAAATATTTCATTGCTGCCGATTGACCCGAGGCGATCCTGCAGTGACTATGAGCAGGTTTACTTTGATGTCGTCAACAAGGTGACAAACGGATTGTCAATTCCGGTTTCGTTGAAAATGAGCAGCTACTCTTCATCACTTGCTCATCTTGTCTCCCGGCTGCACTGGACCGGGAAGGTTGCCGGTTTTGTTCTCTTCAACCGCTATTACCAGCCGGATATCGATATCAACAGCATGGAGATAAAATCGGCAGGCGTTTTCAGTGAGCCGACGGAGATATCAACCCCGTTGCGCTGGGTAGCGTTGCTTTCCGGGATGGTGGAGAGTGATTTTGCCGCTTCTACAGGGGTGCATGACAGCGAAGGGGCCATCAAGATGCTGCTTGCCGGCGCTTCAGCTGTCCAGGTTGTCTCAACGCTCTATCATCATGGGGCTGGAAAGGCTGCTCAAATCATAACAGGTCTTGAAAACTGGATGACCGAACAGTCCTTTGCAGGTATCGATGCGTTCAGGGGGCGTCTTAGCTATGAAAAGCAGGACGATCAATCACATTTTGAACGTATCCAGTTCATGAAGCATTACTCCGGAATAGCATAACATACCATTTGAAAAACGAATGTCGGCTCAAACAGCCGGGAAAACGGCTGTAAGACTGATAAACAGGCGCTCTGTCGTCTAAAATTTAACGGCTTGAATTACAGGTTACAGGTATTATGGCACCTACTCTCACATTTCCAAAAGGCGGGGTGCATCCGCCAGAGTCGAAACAGTTGACCGAGAATCTGTCGATTGAGGTTATGCCTCTGCCCTCGGAGCTTGAAATTATTCTCGGGCAGCATATCGGTGCGCCCTGCAGTCCGACAGTTGCTAAACGGGCAGAGATCAAGGAGGGTGATGTCATCGGTGAGGTCACCAGGGGGCTCGGTGTGCCTGTTCATGCTCCGACTGCAGGCAAAATCAAGGCACTTGGCGTATCGGGGCATCCGATCCGGGTAACGGCACCGTCGATTACGATACAGGTTGACAAGGATGCAGAGCAACGCTCATGGTCGCGGCAGGACTGGCACTCTTTAGCTTCCGGGGAACTGCTTGCAAAGGTGCATAACGCCGGTATTGTCGGGATCGGCGGTGCCGGCTTTCCGACCCATGTAAAACTGAAACCGCCGGCAGATACCCCTGTTGACATTCTTCTGCTCAACGGTGCGGAGTGTGAACCTTATATCACCGCAGATCATCGCATGATGCTTGAAAAAACCGTTGACATCATTGAAGGTGCAAAGATTCTGCTGAGGATACTCGGTATCAGTGAATGCATTATCGGGATCGAAAACAACAAGCCTGACGCGATCAAGGTCATGAAGAATGCAGCAAATGCTGCAACAACCAATGAGTTTGCCATCCGGGTTGAGACACTCGAGGTAAAATATCCTCAAGGATCTGAAAAGCAGCTTATTCAGGCCCTGACAGGGAGAAAAGTGCCAGCCATGGCCCTGCCGAGTAGTGTGGGTGTCGTGGTTCACAACGTGTCGACCACAAAAGCCGTGTATGACGCGGTTGCCTGTGAAAAACCGCTGATTGAAAAAGTCGTTACCGTTTCCGGTAAAGGTATCGCCAGGCCGGCTAATCTGCTGGTCAAGATTGGAACCAAGGTCAGCGATATCGTGGAGTTCTGCGGTGGAACCAGGGCCGGTCTGGCCCGCGTTGTCATGGGCGGTCCAATGATGGGGTTTGCCGTTTCAAGTCTTGATATCCCGGTCACGAAAACAACATCTTCAGTCCTGTTTCTTACAGCTGATGAGATTGACAGCAGCCCGCACTCAGCATGTATTCGCTGCGGGTGGTGCCTGGAAGCATGTCCCATGGGGCTTGAGCCCAAGGAAATTGGTATTTACGTCGAAGCAAACCGGGCTGAAGACACAGAGCAGTTCGGTGTTTTCGAATGTTTTGAATGCGGCAGCTGCGCCTATGTGTGTCCGGCAAAGCGGCCACTGGTACAGTTTGTGAGGCTGGCAAAAATGAAGGCAAAGCGTTCATAAGTCAACTGAACAAAAAATAATTTAACTACGGTAGCAAGGAGATTCGCCATCGAACCGAAAGCAACTCAAAATCAGACACCGGCACCAGCTGCGCTGTGGGATGTATCAGTATCTCCGCATGTGCGCAGCCCCGAGTCGGTAGAAAAAATCATGTGGACCGTGGTGGCTTGTCTGGTTCCACCACTGATTTTGTCGGTCTTTGTCTTTGGCTTCCAGGTATTGCTGATTACCGGCGTATCTGTGTTGAGCTGTATGGCAGTAGAAGCCATCAGTCAAAAAGCGCTTGGCAGGCCGGTAACGGTAATGGACGGGAGTGCCGCCCTTACCGGGATGCTCATGGCTTTTGTCATTCCCCCCGGTGTTTCCTCATTATTGCCCGTTCTCGGTGCGGTCATGGCGATTTATATCGGCAAACACCTGCTCGGAGGACTTGGCTATAATATTTTCAACCCGGCTCTGCTGGGACGTGCCTTTCTGCTCGCCACCTTTCCGGTGGCGATGACCTCAGCCTGGCTGCCGCCGCTGACCGACGGTTCAATTTTCTCTTATTTCGGCAGCGGGGTGGATGCGGTTTCAACGGCAACTCCGCTGGCAGTCATGAAAGAGCAGGGAATGGCGGCATTCAGCGAGATGTTCGGGCCACCCTCCGACGTTTACGGCAGCTTCTTTCTGGGTTGGCGGCCCGGCTGTATCGGTGAGACCTCGGGCCTGCTGATTCTTCTCGGTGGGCTCTATCTCATGTACCGTCGATATATCAGCTGGCATATCCCGGTATCGATGCTCGGCACTATTGCCCTGCTGAGCTGGATTTTCGGTGGTGAAACACTTTTTTCAGGGGACCCGCTGCTGGCAGTAATCACCGGCGGCGCCCTGCTCGGCGCCTTTTATATGGCCACAGATTATGTAACATCACCAACGGGGAAAAACGCTCAGCTGGTATACGGTGCAGCTATCGGTGCCCTGACGGTACTGATTCGGCTCAAGGGCGGTTACCCGGAGGGCGTTTGTTATGCAATCCTGTTGCTGAACCCGTTGAGTACGGTACTGGACGGTTTGCTCAAGCCCAAACGTTTTGCACCGCCGATTGGAGGTGAGAAATGAAAAATATCCTCACAATCATATTCCGGCTGACGATCTCCTGCCTTATCGCCGGACTGGTCATGGGAACCACTTTCGTGTTCACCAATCAGGCCAAAAAAGCAAACGAGCATGCCCGTGAAGAAAAGGTGATGTATTCTTTACTCGGCTACTCAAAAGAAAACCCGATCCCGGAATCGATGGGGCTGCATGAACTATTTCGATATGTTGTCGGCGATGGCGATGCCCAGTCCATAGGATATCTGTTGCCCTCGGGATCACATGACGAAGCTCAATTCAACTTTGTCCGAATCGATCTTGACGGACAATTTATCGACAACAGCCCCGTGTCAATTTCCGAGGGAAAAGTCAGAGAATTAAAAGACAGGGACGCAGCAGTGCAGCGTGCTCTTGGCCCTGGCAAGCAGATACGATTTGTTGACCAGACAATGGTCGTGAGCGAAAACGGGGAACGGATTGCCTATCTGCTCGGCGGAAAATTTCCCGGCTTTAAAACCCATATCGCAATCATGCTGGCCCTTGACCCGAACTACTCGGTTCTTGGCCTTGAGGTCATGGAGCACGAGGAAGATCCGGGCCTTGGGGCTGAAATTGAGCAGGATTACTTCAAGAAGCAGTTCGTCTACAAGCCGTTTGAGCAGATTAAAACCATCGAGGTCGTCAAGGCCCCATTGCCGGACGAGTATTACCAGGCGCTTGAAGGCAGAATCGATGAATCGGCTGCTGTCGATATAATGAAACAGTACAGTGATCAGGATATCTATGCGCTGACCGGAGCAACGATATCTTCTGCTGCGGTGAGTTCCGGTGTCAGGGCGATGGCCAGAAAATTTGCCTATCGCCTCGATATCCTGGATGATGTACTCAATGAACAGCAGATTGCGGTTCCCTTTTAACTAACAGAGAGGAAAACAACGTGGCAAACGAGAAATCCAGTTTCCAGTTGCTCGCCAACGGCATTCTCAAAGAGAATCCGATATTCAAACTCGCGCTCTCCATGTGTCCGGCCGTCGGTATTTCGACAACGGTCATAAACGGTCTGCTGCTCGGCACAGCCGTTCTTTTCGTCCAGGTGTTCTCAAGTGTGACGATTTCAGCGCTGAAAGGTTTTATCCATCCCCGTATCCGCATACCGACCTACACACTGACTATTGCCACCTGGGTAACGGTAATCGATCTGACCCTGGCGGCATATTTCCCTGCTGCCTATATGAAGATGGGTATCTTCGTCAAGATCATTGTCGCCTTTGCCATTATCACCATGCGATTGGAGATGTTCGCCTGTAAAGAGACCGTTTCAGATTCTTTCTGGGATGGGCTGGGTATGGGACTTGGTTTTATGGTCGGCATGGTGGTCATCGGTTTTGTCCGGGAACTGCTTGGCTCCGGGGCGATTCTCGGTTATGACGTGCTCGGCTTTAAACCGCTGCTCTTCTTCATCCTGCCAAGCGCCGGCTTTTTTGTAGTTGGTTTGATGATGGCTTTTTTCAACTGGATAGAAGCCACCTATGCACAACGGAAAAAGGGGTAATCCATAATGCAGACGAAAAAACTGATTTTCCTGGCAGTAGCACTGGTTACACTTGTGTTTACAGGCCTTGTTGAGGCAGCGGGTCTGGTAGAGTCCACAGAATTTGGTGCGGAAAACGAAATTATTGTCACCTTCAGCCACGGCGTCGACCTGGGTGAAGCAGCAGATCCTGGACGCTATACCGTTTTTGAAGCGGCTGACCCGGATATACGTCTGGCAATTACAAACATTGATGTCTCATCTGACGGTAAACAGGCGATTATTTCATTTGCCGAGCCGCTGAACACAACCCAGACACACGTTGTCAACACGGCAGGTATCGGTAATGTGGCGCAGGCGTCATTTTCAGTGAGCAAATCATATCTGGGCTATCTCTTTTCAATACTGATTTCGGCGTTATTGATCAACAACTTCGTATTTACCAAGTATCTCGGATTGTGCGTGTTTTTCGGGACATCAAAGCGGAAACAGACGGCCAAGGGGATGGGGGTTGTCTTTACCATTGTCATCGTGGTCGCCTGTTCCATGAGCTGGGTTCTCTACAACTACGTGATGAAGCCCTTTGACCTGAATTATCTGCAGATCGTCATTTTTATCGGTCTTACCTCATTGACGGTACAGGCGGTCGACACCGTGCTGAGAAAGGTAAACCCCGTCCTGTTCAAGTCTTTCGGTGTTTTCCTGGTACTGGTTATTGCCAACTGTATCATCATTGCCGTACCGTTGCTGATGGCCAGCAATGAATATAACTTTTCTGAAACGCTGATGCTGAGCCTTGGTGCCGGTGGCGGATTTCTTCTTGCCCTCTACCTGATGAGTTCGGTCAGTGAGCGGCTTGAGCTTGCGAAGATCCCGCCATCGTTCAAGGGGCTGCCTATCGCGTTTATTGTCGCCGGTCAGTTCGCCATGGCTTTTCTTGGCTTTTCCGGTTTGCAGCTGTTCTGATCAGGTACTATTGAACTATCGTCTCATACAGGAGATTTGAAACGGTTATGGAAATTGAATTAGTAAAACTTGCAATTGGCGGGCTGGTTCTTCTTGGCTGCATCGGCCTGTTTTTCGGAATCGGCCTGGCAATCGCCGCACATAAATTTGCCGTAGAGTCAAATCCGCTGATAGAAGAGGTTCTCGAGTCACTGCCGCTTGCCAACTGTGGTGGTTGCGGTTATCCGGGGTGCGAAGGATACGCGATCGAAGTCGTGACAGATCCGGATGTGCCCCCGAACCTCTGTTTTCCCGGAAAAGAGGCGGTCGCCGAGAGAGTGGCAACGTTAACCGGTAAAAAAATGGCGGCTATTGAAGATACGGTTGCCACGGTCCGCTGCTCCCGCATAGAAGGACGAGTCAGCCACAAGCATCACTACATAGGCTTTTCCTCCTGTACTGCCGCAGGTCTTGGTTTCGGCGGTCCGTCGGCCTGTCAGTATGCCTGTGTCGGACTCGGCGAGTGCGCTGAGGCGTGCCCGTTTGATGCAATTGAAATGGTGGAAAATTTTCCGGTTATCGATCCTGACAAGTGTGTCAGCTGCGGTATCTGTGTGAAGACCTGTCCGAAAAAAATTATCGAGATCCAGACAATGAAAGCACGTGTCTGGGTACCGTGTTCGACAAAAGATGTGGGCAAGGCGGTGATGGGTGTCTGCAAGGTTGGTTGTATCGGCTGTAAGATGTGCGTCAAGGTGTGCCCGGCAGATGCCGTGAGCTACGAAGGTAATCTGGTAAAAATAGACCACAAAGCCTGTATTGCCTATGGACCTTCCTGTGAGGAGATCTGTGTGGAGAAATGCCCGCGGGACATTTTTCGCCTGTATGACGGTCACCAGGTTCTTGCCAGAAAGGCAGAAAGTGGTTTAAAGATGGCCGGTTGAACGGGTAACTCCTTCCAGCTATTGTGGATTTCAACGGGTTCAGTGCAGGGCGGAGGTCTTTTCTGAAACTGTCCGGGCTGCTTGGAACCGGCAGTCTGGCAGCATTGCTGTTACCAGTTGAAACGGCAGACGCTTTTCTCTTCAACAAAAAAGAATACAAGGTTACCAAGACCCGGCTGGCCATGGGAACATTTGTGGCCATGACCGCCATACATCGTTCCAGGGACCTCGTGGAAGAAGCCTTCGGCCTGGTCTTTGACGAGGTTGATCGTCTCAGCGGACTGCTGAGCAGACATGCCCCGCTTTCTCCGATCAGCAGCCTCAACGAGACCGGCCTGCTTGAAGACAGTCCTGCAGAGGTGCTGGAGGTCATCACCCGTTCCATCACGTTCAACCAGCAAACTGCAGGAAGTTTTGATATTACCGTAAAACCGCTCATTGATCTGTATCAGCGCTCTTTTGAATCAGGAGGCGCCCCGGACGAGCAGCAGGTAAGCTCGGCGCTGGCGTTAATCGGCAGTAAACACGTTCATCTGAACGGTACGACCATCTCCTTTGCCAAAGACCATATGCAGGTTACGCTCGATGGAATTGCCAAGGGGTATATCGTTGACCGGGCCTCGGATATCCTGAAGACAAAAGGGGTTGAAAATCACCTGGTCAATGCCGGCGGGGATATCAGGACATCAGGAACCGCTGCCAGGGGCAAACGCTGGACTGTTGCAATTCAGGACCCCGGCAAAACGGGCGGTTATCCCGATGTTATCACGATGTCTGATGGAGCTATTGCTACGTCAGGAAACTATGAAGTTTTTTACGACCAGGAGAAAGTTTTTCATCACATTGTGAATCCCTTCATCGGCCGCTCCCCACAGTTATCGGCAAGTGTTTCCGTTACAGCTAGGACGGTCATGGAAGCCGATGCTCTTTCCACGGCGGTATTTGTTCTTGAACCCGATTCCGGGATAGCTTTTATCAACCGCCGGACAAACTGCGAGGGCTTTGTTATCTCGCGCGATGGCCAGTCATTTCACTCTTCCGGTTGGGGGCCTTGACAGGTCGTTGCTTGCTTGTTTCGGAGCTGAACGTAGCGGCTCCCTCTCAATAAATGACTGCTGTAATTGACCGGTTGCCGTTACGGTATTATTCTGACCAGAGTGTGTACATTTGAATTCGACAGGAAAAAACGTTAACAGCAATCATTTAACTGGTACAAGGTTATGAAAAAATTACTGTTTGTAGTTGTTCTGTTGCTGGCTGGAATCCATCCGGCGAGCGGAATCGGAGAGACGCTGCCATCGTGGCATGACGGTGCGGCGAAAACCGCAATTGTTGAATTTGTTAGCGCTGTAACCACTCCTGGAAACAGCGATTTTCTGCCGGAGCGTGAAAGGATTGCCGTCTTTGATAATGACGGCTGTCTGTGGTCGGAAAAGCCGGCGTATTTTCAGCTTTTCTTTGCCATCGACAGGGTGCGGGCGCTCGCGGATAAACATCCTGAATGGAAAGAGAAACAACCATTCAAGGATGTTCTGGAGGATAACATGGAAGGCCTTGCCGCCTCGGGCGAAAAAGGTCTGCTTGAGCTGATTATGGCAACGCATGCCGGCATGACCTCCGACGAGTTTTCCAGTGTCGTCCTGGATTGGGTTAATACCGCCCGGCACCCTGTTTCCGGCAAATTCTACACAGACATGGTCTTTCAGCCGATGCTCGAGCTGCTTGACTACCTGCGTGCACACCAGTTCAAGACATTCATCGTTTCCGGAGGCGGTATTGAGTTCATGCGGCCGTGGGTAGAGGGTGTCTATGGTATTCCGCCCGAGCAGGTTGTCGGCAGTTCGGTTGTGACTTCATTTGAAATGCGTGACGGGAATCCGGTGCTGGTGCGGGAGGCAAAAATTAATTTCATCGACGACAAGGCCGGAAAGCCGGTGGGTATTCACCAGCATATCGGCCGTCAGCCTGTTTTTGCCTTCGGTAATTCCGATGGCGACCTGCAGATGCTGCAATGGACAACCCTGAGGGGAGAAGGCCGGCGATTTGCAGGCATTGTGCACCATACCGATGCTGATCGAGAGTTTGCCTACGATCGGGACAGCCATGTGGGCCGTCTCGACAAGGCGCTTTCCGAAGCGGCCGTCAACGGCTGGACGGTTGTGGACATGAAGAAAGACTGGAAGGTTGTCTATCCCTGAGGAAATCAACACACAGATCAATATGCGTCAGGCAACCATGAAGTAAAGAGTCAGTCCCCGCCGGGGTATGGCGGCCGCCGGTATGTGCTGACTCTTTGACTGCTCTTCAGGACCTGTAGGAATTACGCATTGCTCTTTGCCCCTGAAAGTTGCGATAGCAACTCCCTGTCCACCGATCTCAGGTGCAGGTCTGTCTGGGGGAAGGGTATTTCAATGCCGGCGAGGCTGAACTCGGATTCGATATCCTGATTGAGTTCACTGAGCACGATCAGCTTATCATTAAAATCCGCTATCCAGCATCGCAGCTCAAAATCGAGAGAGCTTGTTCCAAAGGCGAGAAAAAGTGCAGTAGGTTTTGGCGTGCTTAGGACAGAGGCATTTGCCTCGGCACAGTCGAGCAGGATTTTAAGAACAGTTGAGATGTCTGATCCGTAAGCAACACCGACCGGAACCTTGACACGTATTTTTCTCTCGGCAAGTGTCCAGTTGGTGACACTGTTTGTTATGAGTTGGGAATTGGGGATTACTATTTCCGCGTTATCAAAGGTTTGTACCGTGGTTGCCCGCAGACCAAGTTCTTTGACTTCTCCCATATCAGTATCGATTTCGATTACATCTCCAACCTTGATCGGTCGCTCAAACAACAGTATCAGGCCGCTGACGAAATTAGTTACTATTGCCTGCAGACCAAAACCTATACCAACGCCGAGAGCACCGCCAATTATGGTTATCTGGTTCAGACCGAACCCGAGAACTGACAGGAGGAAAATGAAACCAAGCGTGAGAATTGCATAGTGGACAAGTCGAGTAATTGAAATTTGAGCTCCCGGCTCAACCCTGTATCGAGGTAAAACCTCCTGTTTCAGAAAGGCACTCACACCCTGTGACACGAGAAAAGACGAGTAGATAATAAAGACAAAGGCAAGTATCGATCCCGGTGTTATGTTTATCGAAAAGAGTGAGAACTGTAATGACGTGATTGCTTTGAAAGCAGCATTCAGGGTGGGATAGATCCAGAGTATATTGAGAAATAATGTCAGCCACAGCAACACATGAACAACGATGATTACCGGGGTTATCTGGCTGGCAATAACCGCCGCATTCTGCTGGATAATCCTGATGGGAACAATGGTTAACAGCAGCTCGAATAATCCTGCCGTCATCTGTACCATCAGCCAGATAATCAGGGTGATTCCGACAAGTGAAAGTACCCTGCTGAAGATAACGATGGCAAATTGATCAAAACCGGCAATGCCGGCGACAATTACTGACAGTGGGAAAACTGCCCAGAGCAGTATGGCCCAGGTAATGGCCTGCTGAGAGCGGGACACGATTCGTCTCACAAAGAGCACCATATAATAGCAGAACAGTGCCATTGAAAGATAAAAGGCGATCAGGTAGGAGAGCATCTGCGGCAGGCTGAAGACTGCTATCAACAGGGTTACACCGAGAAAAATCAATAATTGTTTCAGTAAACCGGCCTGCCAGCTTATCTTACAGACGATATCCGTGAGGAAGATAACCGCGATAACAACAGGAAAATAGAGTAGCGTCACCAAGTCGGGTGGCAGATTGATATTTATTCCCAGGCTGTTGACAATGGTGAAGCCGCTTCCTACGATGAACAGTGCTGAGGCCAGAGGTTTTGCTGTGAAAGGATACCATTTGGCTGATGGTTTGGTTAATTGTCGACTGTAAAAAATAGCCAGTGCCAGGCAGAAAATGAAGAAAGTACACAGCAGGGTTATACCGAGATTCTGCTTGAGATAGTCCCCTTGATAGGTGAGAAACAAGCGAATATTTT
Source organism: Desulfocapsaceae bacterium (assembly GCA_963675545.2). GTDB lineage: Bacteria > Desulfobacterota > Desulfobulbia > Desulfobulbales > Desulfocapsaceae > MADRE3. The sequence goes on along the minus strand of CAXXRX010000002.1, from coordinate 1,100,789 downwards.
GCCACCCGTCCAGGAAGAGCCGGCTCTTGATATTTTTATAAAAATCGGGCGACAACATCGGTGGCGATGTCTGCTGGGAACCGGATTTTTTCATATCTCTGATCAGGTCGGCAACGGTATCGCTGAGAATGTATACACGGGTCAGGCTTTCGCCTACCTGCTGGCCTGCCAGCAGGTTTGGTTTAATCTGCTCCTCGATCAGGTTTTTAGCGGTCCTGATTGTTTCGGCCAGCGATTCTCCCGCGGAAAACATATCCTGCAGATCGGGGTCTGAGGCTATTTGTGCTGTCAACATATTCAGTTGCTTTTCTTTTTCCAGCCAGGCTTTGTACCATTTTTCAAGATTCTGAATATGAGCCCCGATCGGTTCAATGAGCTTGTCGAGTTCCGCCTTGATTTTCACGAGCCGTGTCTCAAACAGCGTCAGATCATGATAGGTGAGATTAGAGTTTGATTTGAGGGCTACGGCCTCCCACTCCAGCGTTTCTATCCGTTTTGAGATTTCAGGTAGCTCTTTCTCAAAAGTTGTCAAATTTCCTGTCGCCTCCACATCATTCTGCAGATCAATCAGCTCTTTTGGGAGTGAATTCGTCCACGTATATGCAGATATCAGGGAAAGCGCCTGCTGCGGTTTCAGTTGTTTGTCCGGCGCTTCCTGGTTTGTATCCTGTGGTTCTTCGGTTGCATTCAGAAAAGCGGGATCGCAGAGTGTTGCAGTGATAAGCAGGATAAACAGGAGGAGCAGCAATTTTTGGAAAAATGTTTCCGTAATTACACGTGGAAAATGCGTTTGGTTGGGTGGAAATCTGCTGAAAGTATGCAAAAAGAATTGAAAACAGGATATCATGAGAGGATAATCAATAAGATACCATTTATTATCAAAATCTTGTGAGGGTGTTGTCTATGGCTGGCTCAGATCATAACAGCAAACTGATAAAATGTCCTGAACTTATATCTGTGTTCGTCCTTGTCGCGGCAGTTTTCCTGTCTGCCGCAGGTGCCGGTGGAACCGAGTGTACAAGTGAAACTTACAGCCAATTGAACTTCGACAAACCACAGAAAGACTTCTCGGCGTATGAAAAAATATTTGTCAGGATACAATGTCATGAACTTGATGCCGGTGAACACACATTGTACGTCAACTGGGTACATGACGGAATTGGAATCGTTCGTTCCGATAAACAGGATTTTTTAATAGATATGGACGGGGCCTGGCATTCGGCGTTTTTCTGGTTCAGACTGAGCAGGCAGGGGCCGATAAAAAGTGCTCTTACCAATCAGGATTTCTACCCAGGCCACCTGGGGGACTGGACGGTGGAAGCGTCGCTTGGTGAAACGGTCGTCTGCTCGAGTACGTTCTCAATTTCTGGAAACTGATCACGGTGGGCATTCACAGAAGATAAAAGGGAATCCGACAGCAACGGGTGCCGGATTCCCTTGTTTGTTGCGGATAAAAAAAGAGAGAAAACAGAGCGCTAGAGCTTGCAGGTAGCTTTGACAATATCATCTACAGAGTATTCATCAGCAGCTTCATCCCAGAAAAAGACGATCTTGTAATAGTGGGGCATTGAGCCGTTCAGTGTTCCGCAATTCCATACGCAGCTCTGGTATGGGTTGGTAACGACGCTCTGGTCGGCATTATAACAGGTTACCCAGTTGCTCGTGTCGAATAAGTCCCAGCTTACCTCGGGAACATGTGCACCGCTCGACCCTCCGCTGTCACCATTGTCACAGGCCGGAAGAAGAGCAACAATACTGAACAGACAAAGGATTGAAAGAAATTTTTTCATGCTGCACCTCGTTAGATGGATATGATGGGTATCTAATAATTACTGGGTATGTATTGAATTCTCTCCGAAAATAACATGATAATGACAAAAGGTTATCATGTTATTAATTCAAAAAGCAAGTAAAATCCAATACTCAGCTCTCTGTTTAAAAACATGTACAGCATTGTTTGCAATTCAATGGTATTGGCGCTGCCGTTGCCTGGTGACAAAATCCTTTATTTTTATAGGGATATTAGACTTTTAAAGATGCGGTTACGGGGCTTTGCAGACAATAGTGAGAGAATCTGCATATCTATGAAACGGGTGTCTTTCCCGGAGTAGGAAGGGCCGGACAGTGCCGCTAAGACGGTGCCGATGCGGTATCGTTTCGGACAGGTGCTCATAAAATAATATACCTGCGTCCACGGAGCTGAATTACCGTATTATTGCGACTTCTGTCTGGAAAAACTCACCTGGTAGCGTTGCCCACTCGCTCCATGAATATAGACACCGCTCAGAATATCCTCTGCTCGATCATAGCTCAGGAGATAGATCGAGCCCTGGTAGTTTACATCCTGTAACTCTATCATGATGTAGCGAACCCCCTTCTCGCGGGCGGTTTCAGTTTTTTCAACATGTATAAAGCGCTGATTGAAGTAGGTTGCCTGCAAACTGTTGTTCCTGGTAAATCTCAACCCAAGCACATATGACGCGTCAGTGCGAACCCAGTGCCCCTGTAAGGCCAGTATATCGGGGGTCAGGAACTGCTCAGTTTTCTCTGCTGCCTGCCCGGATGAGCCTGTCAGCAGTAGCAGCAGGAGTATGGCAATGAGTGTAACCGGGTATCGACAGGTGTGTGACATGGTGTGCCTCCAGTTGTTCATGTGAAAACCTGACAAATATATGCAGTCACTGATGCCTTCCTTACTTGATGAATCCGTAAAAAATCGCAAGCAACCATTGGATGGAACCATCTTACTTGATAAGGTTTGGTAACCAGAGAACCAGCCCGGGAAAAACGATAAAGATGATCAGCCCGAGAGTTTCGACAAGTGCAAATGGAATCGCTCCCCGTATGACGTCCATGAGGGATACTGACGGTGGTGATACCCCTTTTATCACGAACAGATTCAAGCCGACGGGGGGTGTTTCCGTGCCGATTTCACAGGCAATCGCCATGACGATTCCAAACCAGAGGCTGGAGTACCCCATCTGTAAAACGATAGGAAGCAGTATCGGAGTACTGATTAATATTACAGACACCACATCCATGAACATGCCCATGATATAAATCAGAGCAAAAATAAAGATTAAGATAACCCAGTTCGGCATATCCAGTGTCGTCACATACGACGCCAGTTCCTGTGGGACCTGAAGGCGGGTCAGGACATATCCGAAAAGCAGTGCGGACGCAAAAATCAGCATGATCATGGTGCTTGTACTGATCGTTGAGCTCAGAATGCTTCTGAATGTTTTCCAGTCCAGCTTCTTTTTGAAAAAGGCGAGAACCAGAGATCCAACACAGCCGACAGCAGCTGCTTCGGTGGGGGTGGCGATGCCCTTGTATATGGAGCCAAGGACAAGAATAATGAGTACTGCCACAGGCCATATCTGGATCAGCGCGTCAATTTTCATTTTCCAGCTGACCTCTTCATTACCCCGTGGGGCTATGTCCGGGCGAAGCACACCGATGATAAATATATAGGCCATCATCAGTCCAGCCAGGACAATTCCGGGTATGATCCCGGCGATAAAGAGTTTACCCACGGACTCGTCCCCGACAACGCCGTAGAGGATTAGGGCAACACTTGGTGGAATGAGCAGCGCCAGACCTCCTGAGGCAGCGACACAACCGGTGGCAAGTGATTTGTTGTAGCCCCTCTTGAGCATTTCGGGGATAGCAAAGCTGCCGATTGTTGCCGCACCGGCAACGCTTACCCCGCATAACGCACTGAATATGGCGCAGGCTGCAACACTGGCCATTCCCATGGAACCCGGCAGTTTGTTGAACCAGCGGTTGGTTGCGGTAAATATGTTTGAACCGATCCCGGAATGAAAGATAATCTCTCCCATGAGGATAAAAAGCGGCACGGCAACAAGCGGGAAAACAGCCAGCCGGTCGTAAATAACTCCGGGAACTGCTCCAAGCCCGCGTACCCCCTGGACCAGGAGAATACCGGCAACACTCGAGGCACCCAAGGCCCCAAATACCGGCATCCCCATAAAGAGCAGCACCAGGAAACCACCAATGACAATAAAAGTAATCGTTACACTATCCACGTTGTTTCCTCGGGTCTACTGGTTGTCAATGTCTGTTGAGAGCTCAATGATCCTGTTGATGCGCACGATCATCTGCAGGCCAAGGAGCAGCGAGCCGACCGGTATGATCGCATAGGGTATCCACAGCGGAACTTCGAGCAGGGAACTGGAGTGATATCCGCCTTTCAGGGCCGTGACGGAAGCTTTTGTTCCCTGCCAGACGAGTATGGCACAAAAACCCAGGACAATAATCGAGGTGAACAGGGCAAATCCATACCGAACGTTTGCCGGCAGAAGATTTACGAAAGACAGCATCCGCACATGCTTGTCTTCCTGCAGTACCCGGCCCGCAGCCATAAAGGCAAGGAAGATGAGGAGGTACTCGCTTAACTCAACCGAATACAGTGTTGGCTTGTTAAGCACGTAGCGGGCGATTACTTCATGAAAAACAAGCGCCAGCAGCAGCACGAGACAGATTTCGGCCAGCACCGCGCCGAGGCGGCTGAGCTGTTCAAAGACATGCAAAAGAGATTTCCAGAATTGTTTCATTAGCTTGTAAACAGTAGTCCTGCAATCATCAAAATACGCAGCCGGTTATTGTGTAAGAGCATGCAATTCCCGGCTGCTTATTTCTTCCAGGTAATCTGAATCAGTGATTTTGGGAAACGAAATCGATATACTTCTGTCCGTCCGTTACCTTGGTCAGCCACCATTCATGCACCGGCTTCATTCTTTCCTGAAATGCGGCAAGTTCTTCCGGTGTTGCAACATGGACATTGACACCTTTTTCCTGGTATTGCTTCACTGCATCTGCCATGAAGGCTTCCAGCATGGTCAGCTGCTGCTGGTCTCTTTTCTTACCGGCTTCGATCATCACCTCCTGCACGTCTTTTGGCAGGCTGTCCCACTTTTCTTTGTTGATGGCAAGGACACAGGTGAAATAGGCCATATTGGTAACTGAGAGGTTGTCGACCACTTCATAGAGTTTGCGGCCAAGCCCGGTTATCAGCGGCCGGGTTGTCCCATTGATGGTACCGCGCTGTAGGGCCATGTAAAGTTCGCCCGAACTCATGGTTGTCGGGCTGCCTCCGAGCAGCTCCATGGCCTTGCTCGCCGTACTTCCGGAGACTCCCCATTTCTGCCCTTTCATGTCATCAGGCCCGCTAACCTTGAAGCCTTTGGAATAGATCTGGTACGGTCCTCCGGCAGCAGTACCGAGCACTTTGACGTTGTGTTCCTCGAATTTCTGATTGATTCCAAGATCCCAGAGTCCGGCATCAAGGCTTTTCTGCATGCTTGCCGGTGTTTCCCAGAGAAAAGGTAGATTGCTGATACCGGTATTCGGTATTATGCCGGTAAGATAGAGATCATTTGGTGCGCACATGTCAATTTCACCGCGCTCCAGTGCAGCGAATTCTTCCTTGCCTTTGTAGAGCTGACCCGAGTGGAAGAATTTAAAAGCGACCGTGCCGTCTGTTTCTTTCTCTACATAGGCGATAAAATCCTCAAGAGGCTTTACCAAATAGGGGTAAGAAGTGGGCATGTAGGTAGAGAATACAATCTCGATGGGTTTATCCTGGGCACATACGCTTTGGCCCAGGAAGGTAAGCGCTGCGGTGATTGCCAGTAAACAGCTTAGACGCAGAATTTTCATAGAGTGTCTCCTTGGTATGGGGTTAGTAATAACAGAGCAGTCATTTTGTCTGCTGTACTTCTTTTTTCAGTAATGGCATGAGATAACAATTGTTAATGGCTGACCCCGAATTTTTTCGGTTGCATGATAGTGCTGAGCATTAGAGGGATTACGTCCGGCTGGATTTCAGTATCAGTTGCGTTTATGGATACACCAACTTCGGATTTGTTTCAAGAAACTCCTGTGTCTTTCTCGGTGGGTTGTTTCCTGGTGCGGCAACGATGACGAATTATTCAGGGTTAGAGGAGGCGGCACGTTTTTTTATCCGCACATAGAGGGTTTTCCTGATTCGGGCTACTTCGGAGCCGTCTTCTCCGACAATTATTGCGGTAAACTCAGGAAGGTACCTGCGATGGAGATCTGTCTGTTCCTTTATCGTCTGCAGTTGGTCATCAGTAATCTGAAAGGTGGCTGACACCGTTCCTGTACCCGGCCTGAGATAATCGATTTCAGCACGCTTATCCCAGACGATGTAGTTGTCGCCGAGCAGGTGCATGAGCATCAGGGCAAAATGCGGATCGGTCATCGAATAGAGGCTTCCCCCGAAGTGTGTACCCGAGATATTCCTGTTGTACCAGCGCAGCCGCAATGAAACCCTGACTTCTTTCCAGTCGCTGCTGATGTGATCAACCCTGATTCCGGAGCCGAGAAACGGAGGGTATATGTTCAGGATATATTTGAGGAATCGTGGTGTGTGTTTCATTTGGGAAAATACTATTTGCTCAGGGGGGTGAAATCTTTTCCAAATTCATCTTTTAAAATTAAAATCAGCACAATGAATAGAATGAAATCGATTATCGAGGCAACAATATAGCTGCTGAAATCGAGAACGGCGAAGAGATAGGTGCTTCGGGCCAGAAGCGCTTCCTTGTTGTAGTGGACCAGGAGAAGCAGGGTCTCGAGCAGCAGAACGACCAGGATAAGCGGCGTTGATGCCGATATGTTTCTGAAGAGAAAGGTAATTCCCATGAGTATTGAACCCTGCTGTTTTCCGGTAAAGTAAAAAAAAGGCAGAACGTACAGGTATATCAGGCTGAAAGAGACGAGGATGACGTGAAAATGTCCCCCTGATGCTGAATCGGGGGTAATGATCATCGGCAGCCAGGCAATCATGATGACCGGAAGATACATCCGCACCAGAAGCCAGAGGTAGGGGAGCGTATATGATCTGATGATGCCTGCGACTGATGAATAGATATCTTCAATCAGTTCGTAGTAGATACCATAAATGACGGGAGTTGAACAGATTGACAGGATAAATGAAAGTGCGGAAAGCGTCCTTGAAAAAGGTGTATCGGCAATCAGTGTGGTGAGCGTGTTGAGCAGCCCCACAAAGACCAGCCAGCAGAGGACTATGGTGTGCTGCCTGACCATGATGACGGCTCGCCTGCACTGCTTGAAAATGTCAAACTGTCGGGAGGCCATCATCTCTCGATACTGTTGAGAAAAAAACTGATGCAGGACACATGGTCGCCATGCACAGGCCTTGAAGTCGGTTCAATAGGTTTGCGGCAGAGAGGTTTCGGCACATCAGTAACCGTTTGCAAAATCAACGACATACTTGAGTGTGTTTCCGGAAAGAAAGCGCTGGTAATTTTCACAGAACAGGGTTGTTATCTGGGCGGGAAAGGAGGCCGCCGAATTATGGGGTGTTATGTAGACATTGTCCATATCCCAGAGCGGGCTTGACTCCGGGAGCGGTTCTTCTGCGAAGACATCCAGAACTGCCCCGCTGATGTAGTTTTGCTGCAGGGCGGTGATAAGTCCATCCTGGTCAAGAGTAGATCCCCTGCCGACCGCCATGACCGTTGCCGTCGGCTTCATGAGTTTGAGGTCGGCAAGACCGATGAAACCGGTTGTCTGTTTCGTTGCGGGAAGCGTTATGACCAGGTAATCGACAAGCGGCAGAAATAGTGACTTGTCCTGGACAAGAAACATCCGGTCGACGTTCTCAACGTCGCCGCGGGTTCGTTTCATGCCGAGGACCTGCATACCGAAATGTTTGGCTGTTGCGGCGATATGTTTACCGATTGACCCGAGCCCGACAATGCCGATTGCCAGCGTATCGAGGCCCTGGTAGGCAATCGGTGACCAGAGCTTTTTGGATTGATTCAGCCTGGTTGCAAAGAGACTGCGTTCCCCGGCCAGAATATATGCAAAAACATACTCACTCATCAACGGTCCGAACACGCCCTTTACCCCCGTCAGCACATAGTCTGTTCTCAGTCCACCGGCGCAGAGAGGTTCAATACCGGCAAAGGTCGACTGCAGCCAGCGCAGTTTTTTGGCCTTGTCGAGCAGCAGCGCAGCTTCGGCAGGCCGGCCGAGGATAATATCCGCATGTTCAATATGCTGTTCGGCGCTTTCTGCATTGTCTGCCGCCTGGACGATCAGCCGGGGCAGTTTTTTTTTCTGCAGCTCAGAGACATAGATGGAGGCATCACTGTCAAGTATCAGAAGATTGTTCATATGGCAGGGCTCAATCGGGTTTTTAATTGTTATTTCAATGCTGTCGATCGCGGTTACAGGTCAACTTCCAGATCATGGATTACGCGCTCATAGCGGATGATTGCGTATGGTTCTTCGAGATTGTGGTGTATTGCTTCGGTCTGCTTGAAAACGGCCGGGTTGATTTCCGGGAAATAGATATCTCCTGCTACTTCACGTTCCAGTGCCGTTACAATAATCGTGTCGGTGATCGAGAGAAAGTCGTTGAAAATGTCTGCCCCACCGATAATGAAAACCTTATCATCATCCTCACAAATATCCAGTACTTCTTCGATTGAGTGAACCACAAAACAGCCTGGCAGCTCAAGCGAGGTGTTTCTGCTGAGAACAATGTTTTTTCTGCCAGGCAGCGGTCTGCCGATAGACTCGAAGGTTTTTCTTCCCATGATGATCGGGCAGTTCATTGTTGTTTTTTTGAAATGCTTGAGATCCGAAGGGAGATGCCAGGGAAGCCGGCCATCCCGGCCGATAACTCCATTTTGAGCGATGGCTACGATAATAATAAATTCCGGCATGATAGATCTCCATCTGTTTTGGAAAAAAACGTGCATTTATGATACCTTCTCTTTAATAATACCAAATGGCTCTCTTGTTAAGGTAGATCATCCATGAATTTTGGTATTTGCAAGGGTGGAAAGAATGTTTGGGGGAAACCGATGAGAATGATCTGTCCGAACTGCGGTCTGGGTGGTACGGCCCGGGATGAATATTATCTGAAGAACGTGCAGTGCCCGGATTGTCTGAAGATATTTGCGGCTGCAGCAGATGTGCTGGTGGATCCGCCACCCCGGTCGCCGGGAACGGTTGCCTCTCCAGGCGTTGAGATCAGCGGGGAAATTGTTGATGATAAACAGGCTGTCGACTCGCTATCGGAGGATCTCATGTCAACACCTGAGGATTCCGGTATATCAGTGTGTGAAGTCTGTGGATTTCGTTTCAGCAGTGACTTTATCAGGATGATCAATGGTCGGCGCACTTGTCCGGTTTGTCTTGACTAAATGGAGCAGGACACACTGACCATGACAGGACTGGCCTTGATAATTCTGCCGGGGAGCCGGGCATGAAAGTGAGATGCCCCCGATGCGGGGTGAGGGGTGATGCAGAAGAACTATTGAGTGGCCGGAGAGTAAAGTGCCCGAAGTGCTCCACCGTCTTCATTGTGCCCGGTCCTTCACCTCCTCTCCTGTCAATTGGTGTAGCGGGAAAATACCCGAACCGAACCGGTTCTGAGGATCAGGAAAACGTCGATGATGAACTGAGGGCTGAGCTTGAAGGATTGCTGGCCGCTACCTGCAGTGTCTGCGGAAAATCTGTTGAAGATGGCGATCCTGTCGCCGGCGACCGGAAACGGATCTGCCGGGATTGTCATGAAGAGTCATCAGGTCAGCGGGAGTTTGATACCCAGGATACCGAGATCAGCAGCGAGACGGTAACTGACAGACCTGCTCCGGGAAACGATCGGCAGAAAAAGACGCACACGTTTATACCGCCGGATGACTTTTCGGTAGGGAACCTTATTAAAATATCCTGGCAAATGACACGTGGGGTGAAGCGTTCACTCTGGGCTGGAATTATTATTATGTTCCTGATGCTCTTTGCCCTTGGCATCGGTGTTGTTTATCTCCTGGCATACTTCGGAGCACGGACGACCACTCTTGCTATTACCTGGTTGAATCTGCTCAGCCAGCTGTTTATCGCAGCGTTGTCGATTACGTTTTTAGCGGGTCTGATACATATCACCATCCGCCGGTCTGCAGGCCGGCCGTTTTCCTGGAGGCTGGTTTTCAGCGGCTTTTCACGACTGGGTTCAATTGTTACAGCTGGTCTGCTGATGTTGCTGCTGGTTGTCGGCGGCTTTTTTTTATTAGTTCTTCCAGGTGTTTATCTGGCCATTGGCTATTCTCTTACCCTGCCGTTGATCGTGGACAGGGGAGTAGGTCCCTGGGAAGCAATGGAGATGTCTCGGCGGGCCGTTCATCAGAAGTGGTGGCCGATATTCGGTGCCTATCTGCTGATGTATCTCGTCTGTTTTCTGTCCATGGTTCCATTCGGAATCGGCTTGCTGTGGACAGTGCCGATGTTTTTTATGCTGACAGGAGTAACGTATCGGCTGCTGTTTGGAAACGTACGGGATTAAGGTCGTTGGCTGATAAACTGTTTTTTTTGAGCGTGACTGGGGCGTGAATTGTTATTGACGATTAACGTGAGAGACTGATGTGCATTTTCCAGATATGGGGAAAAACAGACGTGTCCATCTGCTTATGGTGGTTTGTGCGACATTGGTCTCGACCTCTTTTATTGTCGGCGAGCATATAGCAAAACATCTTGATCCTGCCGTTCTGACGTTTGTCCGGTTTGTCCTCGGCGCCTGTTTTCTGCTCCCTGTCATCAGCTGCAGGTACGGGCTGCAGGTGAACCTGCGATCGCTTGTCCGTTATGGGATGGTAAGCGGTTCACTGGTCATATTTTTCTGGTGTATGTTTTTTTCCCTGCAGTACACAACGGCACTCAACACCAGCGTACTTTTTACGCTGGTACCTGCCCTTTCTGCCATCTATTCGGCGGTTATCGTCCATGAGAAAATTGGTAAATCGGTGGTTGCAGCACTTGTTTTTGGGCTGCTTGGGGCAATCTGGGTACTGTTTCGTGGTGATGTGTCGCTCTTTCTGAGCCTGCAGTGGAATCGCGGTGACGTGATTTTCTTTGTCGGCTGTCTCGCCATGGGACTGTATACGCCGCTGATCAGAAGGCTGCATCGTGGAGAGAAAATGGAGGTAATGACCTTCTGGATATTGATAACCGGAAGCATCTGGCTGTTACCCGCGGCCGGCCTGGGAATTGCCAGTGTTGACCTGGCTGCGGTTCCCTCGGAAGTCTGGGGATGGGTCCTCTATCTTGCGCTCTTTACAACGGTGATTTCTTTTTATCTGACCCAGTACTCGATCCAGTTTCTCGGTCCCACGAGGGTAATGGCCTACTCGTACCTCTATCCCGGGCTGGTGTTAGTAATTGAAATCGTCCTCGGTCGCGGCTGGCCGGAGTTCAAGGTCTTGCCGGGCCTGGCGATTATTTTCATCGCCATGCTGTTTCTGCAGCGTGAAGACTCTCCTCCGGCACGAGGAAAGTAGCTCTTGTCAGGAACTAGAGCCCCAGAAGGGGGTATTCCTCCTCAATGGTGTGCACGGCCCCTTTCGGGGTGAGGATACTTGAAAAGAGCGTCAGCTGGTGGACGGTAAAGGGCGGCGTGCTGAGCATGCTGTTTTGGGACAGGAACCTGGCGACACGATGCGGTGAGCTGTTTTTGAGTCGGGCAAGTGTTACGTGGGGGTGGTATTTCCTCTGTTCAGGAGTAATGCCGCATTCCCTGAGAATCGGATTCAGCCTGTTTCGCAGGCCGATCAGTTCCACCGAGGGCTTAATTCCTGCCCAGAGAATACGTGGCTTACCGCGCGGGGGAAAATGACCCACACCGGTGACTGACAACGTGATAGGCGGGGCAGGCAGGTCCCACAGCCGTTCCCTGATGTCACGAAACGTTGTACCCTCAATATCGCCGATAAAACGAAGCGTCAGGTGCAGCTGCTCTTGAGGTACCGGATGCGAGCCGGGAACCTCACTGCCCAGTCCGGAGAGTAAGGCGCAGGTGAGTGTGTCAAGCCTGAGAGCAAGGAATATTCTTTTCATGGCACATGATGAATTTAATTGGCAAGCATAGAACCCACGACCCCCAGGAGAAACCCGGATATCGCACCGAGTGATGGAGCCCAGTGATTTGTTAATTTAGCTTGTGGAGCAATATCCTGAAAAATCAGATACAGAATCCCTCCGGCGCAAAATATCATGATTTTACTCAGCACCATCTCATTCTCAGTCAAATATTGTAAACCGATAAATGCAGAAAGTGGACCGAATAAGGCAAGACATGAAAAAATAATGATGGCAGTGCGTCCGGAACAATAGTGGTTGTCTATGACTTCGCGATAGGCATTGAACCCTTCAGGTACATTTTGAAGCGCAATTAAGAAGGCAACCAGCAGTGCTTTCGAGACGTTATGTGAGAGGATCGCACCAAGAGCTATTGCTTCCGGGATGAAATCAAGCAGCATTGCGATTACCTGCGAAATTGCACCACCGTGTAAAGATATCAGGAAATCGATAACCAGAAAGGTGATTGCCCCACCCAGAAAGTAGATACAGACCGAGGGAACAGATAGATTTTTGATTCCTTCAGGAACCAGGACCATGGCTATTGCCGCTAAAAGTGCGCCACCACCAAAAGAAATAACCGCATGGCGGAATTCACTCTCAAGCCAGTACGGCTGTATGCGCTCAACAGAGGCAAGTAAACCACCAAACGGTATTGCGATACCCGCTGCGAGCGCGAGCAACATAGCTTCATAGATTGGGGGCATGTTATCTCTCCTGGCTAGTCGTCTTCGTGGATCGGCTCATCTATCGATTTCTCCGGGTTGATCAACCGCCTGATCGCCTCGTTAGCGAGAATTAACCCGAACAATGCCGTCAAGGTGGGGAGGCTGCCGAGTGTTCGACGGGCTCTGCCCCTGTCTGCATGAGGGATTTGGGAATCTTGTTCTTCTGGGGGATGGTATTCAAAAGAAACCTGTTCCGTTGAGAAGACGCAGGTGATTCCTTTTTCGATGTCGTTGGTACGCAATCGTTTCCTGACCCGTCGGGCCAGGGGGCAGTTTTTGGTTCGGCTGATATCAGCGATTCTTATCTGCGATGGATCAGTGCGGAGTGCCGCTCCCATTGAGGAAAGTGTTGTAACGCCGTGCCTGAAGGACGTCGTCAGGACCTGAATTTTTGGATTCAGGGAATCAATGGCATCGATGAGGATATCGGGCCGCTCCTCCATGACGGCAGCCATTGTCAGAGCATCTGCGAACAGCTGCATGGCGTTGACCGAGCATGATGGGTTTATATCCAGGACCCGGTTACGGGCAATTGCTGATTTTGGTTGACCGATCGTTGATTCCAGGGCGTAAAGCTGTCTGTTGATGTTCGGCACCTGGATCGTGTCGAAATCAACGAGTGTCAGCTTGCCGATGCCTGCCCGTGCTAGCCCTTCGACGGCATAGCCGCCGACGGCTCCAAGGCCTATTACTGTTACATGAGCGGCGGACAGCCGGGCAAAAGACGCTTTACCAACGAGCAGTTCTGTTCGTATAAATCTGTGCATTGTGCCATATCTGAGTTTTAAAATGAAGCGGGTCACTATTTCTCTGCAGTGCCGCCCATCGGTAGAACTCAGGAATCATGGCCGGTTCGCTGAACGGGGGTAGCGACCCTGTATGACTGAGAGCCGAGGGGCTGAGTCTGGCAGGAGCATCGGTTTCGAGAAGGAGTCTGTCAAGCGGTGTGCGGTTCATGGTTTGCAGCAGCTTTTTGTTGTGTGAAGAGGTCACCTGCAGTGAAAAAGATAGAAAGCAGCCGATTCTGGTGAGGCGCTTCATTGTCTCTTCAGAGCCGTTGAAGGAGTGGATCATCGTCGCGGGTAATTGAGTATGTTTTGCACGTGTTTCAAGGATCTCGATAAGTGTGCCCCAGCTGCGAACGCAGTGAACGGCGATCGGTCGCACGAGGTGAAGGGCTATTTCGAGGTGTTTCTCAAAGGCATTGATCTGACGGGAAAAATCAGAGGCGCAGGTTTTATCAAGTCCGGATTCTCCAACGCCGCTGCCATTACAGGATTCCAGCTGCTTTTTCAGGCGTGTGTCCCAGCCGTCTGCTGCTTTGTCAATATACCAGGGGTGAACCCCAAAAAACGGTATAACCGCATCATGAGGTCTGTGAAGGTTTAAAATAGCTTCCCAGTCCGACTCCTGTGCAGCATTGCAAAGCAACATGGCAACACCTGCTTTTGCTGCAGTTTCGATGATACATGCCGCATTCATACCAAAACGATCATCCTGGAGGTGGAGGTGTGAATCGACAAAAGAGGGGTTCATCCTACTCGTTCCAGGAAAACAGAGCAGCAGCAAGGCTGAGGAAGATGATCGTCGTCAGCACCATCAGGGAGCACTCCAGCTGGATAGCGGCAAAGCCGAGGCCTTCGTTCATCACTTTCCTGGCGGCTTTTAATATATGGGTGAGCGGGAAAACCCATGACAGATCCTGGATCCACGCCGGTGCTCCTTCGAGTGAAAACCAGACCTCTGAGAGAAACATCATCGGCCAGGAAATGAAATTCAGAGCGCCTGAGGTGAACTCTTCGCTGGTGCCACGGGCTGCAAGAAAAAGTCCGATAGAGCAGAGACTCAATCCCCCGAGAAAAAATATAAAGAAAAAAAGTGCGAGCGACCCCTGCATCTTGAGATCAAAAAGAAGATCTGAGCCAACCCAGACGACCGAAAAGGTGAACATCAGCAGAAAGATCCGGGAAAGCATCTGGGCACTGAGATATTCAAAGGCTGTCAGCGGGGTTGCTTTCAGCCGTTTAAGAGCGCCGTTTTTTCGATAGCGGACAACGACGTACCCAACTCCCCAGAGGGCTGAAAACATCATGTTCATGGCCATGATACCAGGAAAGAACCAGTCGATGTATCTGGCCCGGTCGCCATTGACAAGATGCCGGTCATAGAGATCATCAGTTGCCGGCTGTAGTGCTGCTTTATAGAGCTGCTCGGTGATCGAGCCTTTCGGGGATGAATCATTGACCCAATAGCGGTTTTCCTTGGAGCTGCCGTCAACAAGGAGGTCGATTTTGTGATAATTAATTTTTTCAAGTCCCTCCTCAAAGCTTTGAATGGGAACGAAACTGACAGCCGAGTTACTCCGGAACTGAAGTGGTATAGTGGTTTCCGCCAGGGACACGGGGATTTCCTGATGAGGGAAAACCCCGACTTTGAACGTGGAAAGTCTCTCTCCGCTGAAGATGAGGCCAAAACCGATGATAATCAGGAACGGAAACGCAAAATTCCACCCGAATGCAGCGCGATCCCGGAAAAATTCTTTATTCCTGGCAGTGAAAATGGCCCATATTCGCTGCAGCTGCATGAGGTCTGCCATACTAGTCTCTTAATTTTTTACCGGTAAGATGGAGGAACACGTCTTCAAGGTCAGGTGAATCGACCACCATTTCAGTCAGGTCGATGCCGGCTGCCATCAGCGTTTTCAGGGTTTTCTCGATAACGGGGGAACTGATTGCAAGAGAATTACCCTGTATGCGGTACTCTATCGACAGGGTCGGGAGTTTTTCTGTGACTGCTGTCAGCGGCAGGGTGATTGTACTGGTTTTACAATAGGTGGAAATGAGCTCTGCCGGGCTGCCCTCGGCGATTATGACTCCCTCATCGACGATGGCGATGGTGTCACAGAGAAATTCAGCTTCTTCCATGGAATGAGTTGTCATGACAATTGTTTTTCCGTCATTCTTGATATCCTCGAGAATTTCCCATAAATATCGCCGAGACTGCGGGTCGAGTCCAGTCGAGGGTTCATCAAGAAAGATCAGTTCCGGCCTGTTGACCAGGGCCACAGCCAGCATAAGCCTCTGCTGCTGTCCCCCCGATAACTGGTTGTTTCTGTTGCCCAGGATTGAGCTGAGATTACAGCGCGCTATGAGCGTGTCCAGTCTTTCCGGATTTCTGAACAATTTCTGATAGCACTGCAGCGTTTCCCTGACCGTCAGGAAGTTAAGCAGAGAGGTGTGCTGAAACTGGATACCTGTTTCTTCACGAAAGGCACCGTCCCGCGCCTTTCCCCTGTAGAAAATGGTTCCGCTCGTTGCCGGAATGATATCCTCGACGACTTCCATCGTTGTCGTCTTGCCTGCACCATTGGGGCCAAGCAGGCCATAACAGGTTCCCTGGCGAACAGCGAAAGAGATATCTTCAACAGCAACACTTCTGTCGTATTCTTTTCTGAGATTTTGCACAGTTAGCAATTCCATTTCTGCATTATAAGCAGGTCTGCTGATCATTTCGAGCAATAGATTCAAAAAACCGCAGCAGTGATCACCGCCTGAACCAAACAGCGGAGTTGAGAACTTTGCTAGCCACTGATTGGAGCTGAAAATAATTGACGGGTTAATGATTATCAATTACAAATAGTAATTCTTCCCAAAGGAGTGTGGTGATGCATCTCAGAATGACAAACCAGCGTGAACGTATTCTGCAGGAATTACAGAAAAGCGGGAAACATCTGACTGCTGATGAATTGTTCAAGCGGGTCAAGAAAGTGATGCCGAGAATCAGTCTCGCCACTGTTTACCGTAATCTCGAGACGCTGTCTGCGGCCGGAATAATCAACAAGCTGGAGATAAGCGGACGCCGGAAACGTTTTGACTATGATGTTTCCGATCATGATCACATCTACTGCGTCCACTGCCAACGTGTCGATAATGTGCCGTTGGACCGCACCAGCATAAAGACACCATCCTCCGTTACTGCACATGGATACCGGATTACCGGCTTCAGACTGGAGTTTGCGGGATTATGCCCGGCATGCAGCGGCAAGAAAGAACGAGTGGATACAAAAATAGCTGACGAATAAGCATTGTTCGAGTACGACATTAAGACCTGTTGCCAACCGGCCGGCAGCAGGTCTTGTCTCTTTATCGTATTTAACGATCACTTGCGATAGTGATATCTGATTAAACGATTTGTTCCGGGAACCCGAACGTATTACATTTGCACGAACATTACTTTGAGACAAGGAAAAATCATGTATGTGCACCCCGGGGAACATTATAATTTAGCAGATAAAAGTCGCTATGCACCATTTTTTGTGCATGAGACGGTGCTTGAGCAGGGCAGCGGCGATGATATTGAGGATGTCCTTTCTGTTGCCAATGATCTCTATATCGTCTGCGATGGTGCAACATCAATTTCCCGCGTCCCGTCTCATCCTGCGGTCAGCGGCGGACGGCAGGCGGCTGAGCTTACTGCAGCTGCGTTCTCCGGAAATAACGGGTCTCTTCAGTATATGGTACGGCAGGCAAATAACGAGATTTTCCAGGCAATGGCTGAATCCGCTGTTGTGATGGAAGACAGGGAATCGCTCTGGTCGACTAGTTTCGCCGCTCTCCGGTTTAGCTGTGACTACATCGAGTGGGCTCAATCAGGAGATTGCCTGATTGTCCTTGTTTTTGAAGATGGGAGCCATGAATTGATTACCGAGCCGCCGGGTCAGGATATTGTTACCCTGCAGAAATGGAAAGAGATCGGTCGAAACGAAAAAAAGACAATTTACCAGGTACTTGCAGAGGAGATAGGCGAAGTTCGAAGACGGATGAACCGGGACTACGGCGTACTCAACGGTGAGGCTGAATCCCTTGATTTTGTCCGCTATGGAGTAGAGGATGTAAGTGCGGTAACAGATATCCTGCTTTTCAGTGACGGCCTGAGTCTGCCACGTGAGTTGCCGGAGGAAGCGGTTGATATTTCCAGGATGGTAGAACTTTACAGGCATCAGGGGCTTGACGGTATAAAGAGGCAGGTCCGCCGCATGGAGCAGCAAGATCCCCGGTGCCTCAGGTATCCACGCTTCAAACCATCTGATGATATCAGCGCAATAGCGCTGAAACGCCGGTAATGGCGCTATTCCGGAAGCATTCCGTAAAAGTAGTTTAAAATATCGGTGCGGGTGACAATACCGATTATCCGGCCTTCATGTTCAACCGGCAGGTGACCGATATTTTTTTTCACCATAAACTGGGCGGCCTGTGCCGGCGGCAGGCCTGGTGAGGTGGTCGCGACATCGCGAACCATAAAAGCCTTGACCGGGCTTTTCCACTGTTTTTCCAGTTTCAGTTTTTTCAGATCCCAGAGCACAATAATTCCCTCAAGGTCTGTTTCGCTGCCGACAAGAATGCCCCTGATCTTTTTCTCCTGCATGAGTTCGCGAACTTCATGCATCCGGGTATCCGGGGAAACGAAGGTAACCGGAAAAGACATCAGGTCGGCAACAACAGCACCGTTTGTTCGGATCTTTTTTATGGTTTCGATAATCTTGCGCTTCAATTCCTGCGGCGGGTAGCTGCTGCTTTTGACCGTTGCTGATCCGGCTGCAGGGTGGCCCCCGCCACCGACTTTTCTCAGTACCGCACCGATGTCGATTCTTTCGACACCGCTGCGGCCGATAACCGTTGAGCTCGTGTCATCGTTGATGAATATGACAAAGACCGCGTCCGCATTGATAATTTTCCGATACATACTAACCACGGCAGCGAGCATGGGTACTTTTTCCCCGAGTTCGATGACATTGATACCAACCGTATAATTGTTGAGTTTCACCTTCTCGGTATCCTGCATCAT
This sequence comes from Desulfocapsaceae bacterium, assembly GCA_963675545.2. GTDB lineage: Bacteria > Desulfobacterota > Desulfobulbia > Desulfobulbales > Desulfocapsaceae > MADRE3. The sequence goes on along the minus strand of CAXXRX010000002.1, from coordinate 1,082,283 downwards.
GGTGAAGAGGATATCTTTCTGGATCTCTTCGTAAGGCGGGTTCAGAAAGACTGCAGCGACGTTGAGGTCGGCTCCATGTCCAAGCAGAAAGGCTGCTGCCGCTGCATCCTCAGGCTTTGTCGACGGAAAGCTGAGGTGGCCGGTATCTTCATAGAGCCCGATGAGCAGAATTGTTGAAATGAGCGGATTCAACTCCATGTCCCTTTTTTTCATTTCCCTGACCAGCAGGGTTACCGTGGCGCCTGCCGTTTCCTGGCATGCCCAGTCGGCATCGATGTCTCCGCCGTTGTTATGATGATCCCATAAAGCTATTGTCAGATCATCACGTTTTCTGAGTGAATCCATGCGGTCGAGCCTGCGCCACTGGTTGGTATCGACAATAGTGAGGCGATCGACCTTGGCAAAGTCGACTTCGCCGGGCAGGACAATATTGAAGGCGGTCTTGTGAGTTGTCAGGAACCGTGCCACATTATTATTTACTGATGTGGGAATGACTCCGACTGCTCCCGGATAGAGAAGGGTAGCGGCAATAACGGAGGCGAGCGCATCGAAATCGGTATTTTTGTGAGTTGTAATGATATGCATAGACCCGGCAGTGATGCGTTAATTTTTAAACTGGTAGACCGGTCGGACTCCTGCCTGTCGGTAGAGGGCAACGTAACGGGGAGCCAGGTTTGTCAGGGCGACCTGTCTGTTGACCGGTGCCGGATGAGTACTGAGAAATTCAGCGGGGCCTGTGCCGCCGGCCTGCTCCATTTTTTCCCAGAGTGAGGCCGCAGCATACGGGTTATATCCTGCCCGGGCAGCAAGCTCCATACCCATGACATCTGCTTCTGTTTCAGCGGTTCTGCTGTTGGGAAGCTGAATGGCGAGTGCTGCGGCAAGCGCGCTACCGGACAGTGCGGCTCCGCCGTAGCGACTGCCCGACGTGGCCAGGCCGACAGTCATGATCCCGAGTTGGGAAGCAAGAGCAACGGACATACGTTCTGCGGTGTGGTTGGCAAGGGCATGCGATATTTCATGGGCCAGGACCTGGGCGAGTTCATCGTCCGTCGGTTTCACCTTATTGATCAGTCCGGTATAGACAGCCATCTTGCCGCCGGCCATGCACCAGGCATTGACAATCTCCGGATCATCAATGACCTTGATTGACCAGTCCCAGTCGGCGGTATCGGGATAGAGCGCGGTTGCCTGAGAGATAATGCGGCCGGTTATCGTGCGCACACGTCGTGCCATCTGGGGGTCTGAATCAATCTTTCCTTCCCGTGCAAGTGGTTGCAGGGTCTGAAGGTATGCCTGCTTTGATGCTGAAATTGCTTCATCAGGAGATACCAGCATCAGCTGCGAACGGCCGGTCGGGCTGGTGGCGCAGCCTACCAGAAGAGCAAGCAGGATAAGAACGGTACGGCTGAATATGATGTTCATGGCACAAGAATATGAGCGGAACACATTACAGTGGTTCCAGTTTGGTCATGGTTGTCCAGTTGTCGGAAAAATCAGGCCTGGATCATTTCCTCTTCGAGCATTTTATCTATGAAATCAAGGACAAACTGCCTCTGGACCGGAGTTGTATAGGCAATACAACTGCAGTGGAGGTTTGTCGTACTTCGCACGAGTAGTTCAAAACAGATTCGAGCATTGTCAAGTTCGACGGCCAGGTAGAATGGTCCGCACTCCTCATGTCCCTGCTGGGCATCCGAATGCAGGTCCGGGGGTAAAACAAACCAGTAGATTCCGACCATCGGTCCCGGTCTCAGGGTCCTTTTCAGGAAGGAGTCGAGATTGTCGCATTCCATGGGGGAAAGTTCATCAATAACGATCTGTCTCATGATTGTTAAGTAATTTTTCTTGCTCTGCGTTTATTTTAAATATCAAGCCAGGTTGTATCCCTGTTCAGGTCTTCACAGCCATCTTCCTGGACGACGACCATGTTTTCGAGTCGCACCCCGCCCCAGCCGGGAATATAGATCCCCGGTTCAATGGTTAATACCATGCCCGCTTTCAGTTTTTTTCGGCTTTTTGCTGAAACGCGGGGCTCCTCATGGACCGCGAGCCCGACCCCGTGGCCCAGTGAATGCCCGAAATAGTTTCCATACCCGGCATCACTGATTATTTTTCTTGCTGCCCGGTCAACGTCTGCTGCAACGGCACCTGCTCTTACAGCGTTGATCCCGGCTTTCTGGGCTTTTCGCACCAGCCGGTGAATATCTCTGTAGCGTTTGTCCGCGTTGCCAAGAACAAAAGATCTGGTCATGTCGGAACAGTATCCGGACAACGTGAGCCCCATATCGACGACGATTGCCCGGCCACGTCCCAGAAGCGACCCCGCCGGAACGGCGTGGGGCAGCGCACTATTATCGCCGGCGGCAACAATCGTGTCAAAAGCGACTGATTCCGCGCCACCACTGCGCATTTCGTTTTCGATCATAAGAGCGACGTCGATTTCACTCATTTTCGGAGATAGAGTCTGAAAAATCCTTTGAAAAACAGTCTCGTTACATCTCACCGAGGAGCGGATCAGTTCAAGTTCGTCTTCCCCCTTGATGACGCGCATTCTCTCGACCAGGCCTGTGAGAGCAACGAGTGACAGATTCTGCCTGTCGGCCATTTTCTGAAACGCGCAGCTGCGCGAGTGGAGGGTGTAGTGGCTCTCAAAGCCGAACTGTCTGATTCCGGGAGCGGATAAAAGTCTGGCAAGCAGGGGGAGTAGCCCGTTTGAGTAGAGACGTACCGGGAGATCAGACTCCTGTTCAGCCTGAAGCTTGAATCTGAAATCAGTAAGCAGAAGAGATTCCCCTCGGGCAGGGATAAAAAGAAAACCGGAGCTCTCGGCAATGGAGTGATCAGGTGAGCTGTAGCCGCTTAAATAGGTGCGGTTTTCCGGCTGGCTGACCAGCAGGGCATCGATTTTTTTGCGCCTGAGTATCGTTTTCAGGTGCTGACGGCGACGTTTGAAATCCATGAATGAACGTGTTGACAGGGGCTGTGGCATCAGCTGCCGAACCGCTGCCTGATGGCCTCTCTTCTCTGTTCGATCGCCTCGTTGTACTGCTCGTTGAGCTCGCCGGACATACGGGTCAATTCTTCCTGATACTGGGGGTGCATTGCCGGGTTTATGGACATTTCGTCATCGATACTTTTACCCTGCTGGAGGAGCTTCTGCTTTAACTGAGAACGAATTGCCGAATCAAGCTGCTGCTTGACCTGCTCCCGATGTTGCCCGTATTGCTCGAGAATCTGCTGGAGCTCATTGCAGATGGAGCTGATTTCAGCTGATTTCCCGCTGAGAACCTGAATTGCTGAAAGGCTGGCAAGGGAGTTTTCCGAGATGGCGTCCTCGCGGGGGAGAACAATGTTTCTGAGCAGGGTGCGCATCATGCCACGGCGCACATCCATCTGTTCTTTTTGGGGCTGCTCGTTTATATAATTCAGCAGGTCGATAGCTTCACCATTGAGCAAAGACGCAGCGGTGCGCATACCTCTTCGCTCAGAATCATCATTCTGCGGGGTTTCTGCAACTTCCGCGGTCATCCGGGCAGCCCGTTCCATCACCATTTCAAGAGTACTCTTTATTTCTGCCATCATTTACCTGCTGTTTATGTAAATTTAGAGGACCTGTGTCTGCCTGGAATTAATGTACCTTCTGCGCAAGACTAAAGCAAAGATTAATCACTGTGCCGGGCTGAAGTAAGCCGGGCAGCAAAGAAACCGTCAATCTCCGCTGTCGGCAGTGGAGCGAAGCAGCCATGGCGGATAAGCGGGTGTGCCTGGGATGGCAGATAGGCCTGGCAGTCAGTCAGCGAATAGTGAGGATGTTGTTCCAGGAAACGGCTGATTACCTGGTAATTTTCTTCCGGCTCAATAGAGCAGGTGGCGTAGACAATTATGCCGCCTGACACAAGCAGTTTTTCGGCATTTTCAAGCAGGCTCAGCTGCCGTTTCTGGTAGGCTTCCAGTTGATGTGCATTCCTGTTCCAGCGAATGTCAGGGTGCCTGCCGATTACACCGGTACCCGAGCAGGGGGCATCGACGAGAATTGCGTTAAATTCAGTGCTGCTGGAAGCCGAATATTCTTCAAGCGTCTGCTCGTGAAAACTTACCAGACTGGACGCAGCCACCCGACTGATAGTTTCTCTGAGTTGACGAGCCCGCCGGACATGAGGCTCAAGAGCGACAATAGAGCTTGCTCGTGAATCGACCAGGCTGAGAAGGTGAGCGGTTTTTCCACCGACGCCTGCACAGCAGTCCAGGTAACGCCTCCCGTTGGCAAAAGGTCCCATTAGAAGTGTTGCCAGCTGGGCAGCCTGGTCCTGGACGTGGAAATACCCGTGCCTGAAACCTGGCAGGGCAGTGATTGGGCCCTGGTAATCCTCGAGGATGACAGCATCCGGGGCATACTGGCCAGGCCTGGCTGGAATGTCATTTTGCCGGAAAAGGTTGAGAATTTCAGATTTGTTTGTCCCGGGGGTGACCCGCAGACAGAGCTGCGGCTCCTGATTGTTGGCTATACAGATCTGTTTCATGGCCTGTTCACCGAAATTGTCCTGCCAGCGCCTGGTGAGCCATCGGGGATGGTTGAGCAGGCCCGGGGCATCCGGTCGAGGAAGATCCGAACGTTTCCGGATCGACTGACGCAGTACCCCATTTACAAAACCCTGCAGTGCTTTTGGCAAATGAGCTGCAATAACCGCATTCACGGTTTCATTGACTGCCGCCGACGGTGGTATCCTGTCGAGAAAAAGCAGCTGATAGAGCCCGGTGTGAAGGGCGTGATAGGCAAACGGCTTGATCTTTTTCAGAGGCTGACTGCAGAGCAGCGTGAGGACCTGATCGAGGTATTGTCTGCGGCGGAGAACCCCGTAACAGAGTTTCATGGCGAGTTGCCTGTCCACTCCGCTGATTCTATATTCTGTAAGTACCTCCTCAAATATACGTGATAACGGTAATTTGCTCTGTTCGAGTCTGCACAAGGTCTCTATGGCAGCGTGCCGGGCTGTTTTTTTGCGGGAGTAATGTTTCATTGCGCATGGGTAAAATAATAGGAGGTCAATCAATACCATGAAATTATTGATGGACGACAAGAAAGTAATTGTTTTTTTTACTATTGCAAACTGTACCTTCTAGAAAGTGGACAATACTGTCAGCCGTTGTTACTATTGGTCCCTGATGAAGCTCAGGTGGAGTTCGCTGAGGTATCTGTTTATCTAATGGAGAAAATAATGATTCGAGTGCAATGCTCCTTCTGCGCAGCGCTGGTTGTGCTGCTGGCCGTTCATGTCCTGCAGGCCATGACCCTGCAGGAGGTACAGAAGCGCGGAGAGCTGACATGTGGTGTCTCAACCGGTATTCCCGGTTTTTCAAACCCTGATGAGAGCGGAATCTGGTCCGGATTTGATGTTGATCTCTGCAGGGCTGTAGCCGCCGCCGCAGTGGGTGATGCTGAAAAAGTCAAGCTGGTCCCCCTGCCGGCAAAAGAGCGTTTGACGGCGCTGCAGTCCGGCGAGGTCGATATGCTGGCCAGTAACGCCACCTGGACATTAACCCGGGACACGGCCCTGGGGCTTCATTTTGCCGGAATTAACTATTATGACGGACAGGGGTTCATGACGTCTCAGAAACGTGGAGCAAAAAGTGCACTTGATTTGAATGGTTCCACGATATGCCTGCAGTCCGGAACGACTTCTGAATTGAATGTGGCTGATTATTTCAAAGAAAACAAAATGACCTATAAACCGCTTGCCTTTGATACTCCGGACCAGACGGTACGGGCCTTCAGGGCCGGGCGCTGCGAGGTCCTCAGCAGTGACAAATCTCAATTGTATGCACTTCGCATCAAGCTTGAAAACCCCGGAAATGCTGTCATTTTACCTGAGGTGATTTCCAAGGAACCACTTGGGCCGGTTGTCAGGCAAGGGGATGATGGCTGGTTCAATATTGTCAGGTGGACGCTGTTTGCAATGATCAATGCTGAAGAGAATGGAGTAACGACGGCAAATGTCGATGAAATGAAAACGAGTACAGATCAGAATATTCGCAGGCTGCTTGGCCTTGAAGGGGTAAAGGGGGCCGGGCTGGGCCTGAATGATGACTGGGCGTATCAGGTTATCAGACAGGTCGGCAACTATGGAGAGGTTTTTGAAAGAAATATCGGTAGCAGTTCCCCGCTGAAAATTGATCGCGGACTCAATGCCCTGTGGAACAGGGGCGGGATTCTCTACGCACCTCCTTTCCGCTGACCAGCCGGGGGTTCAGAAAAAAGTGGTGCTCATATGAACATACACTGGTTACAGCATGTGCCCTTCGAAGGGCTCGGCTCCATTGGCTTCTGGGCTGAAAAAAAAGGTCATACCCTTATTGCAACAAGACTCTGGGCGGGAGATGAGCTGCCGGACCCCGAAGATGTCCACATGCTGATCATCATGGGCGGGCCCATGGGTGTTTCTGATGATCAGGCGTTCTCATGGCTTGCAGCAGAAAAACAGCTTCTTTGCCGCTTGGTTGACAGTGGGTGTGCTCTTCTGGGGATATGTCTGGGAGCACAGCTTCTTGCTGATGCACTTGGGGCGAAGGTCTACCGAAACCGGGAAAAAGAGATCGGCTGGTTCCCGGTTGTCTCGGCAGACGGGATCCCTTCACCCTTTGCAGGTGTTTTTCCGGATACGCTTGACGTGTTCCACTGGCACGGCGATACCTTTGATATCCCTGCAGGAGGCATGCGTATCGCTTCAAGCAGAGGCTGCTGCAACCAGGGGTTCATTGTCGGTGACCGGATTCTCGGGTTACAGTATCACCTTGAAATGACGCCATCCGGGCTGTCTGCCATAATAGCTCACTGCCGTGATGAGCTGGTTGATGGTGAGTGGGTACAGTGTGAAGAGGATATCGTTCAGGGAAGCGGCTGTCTGACAAGAAACAACCTCGTCATGGATCAGGTCCTTGATACATTCGAAAAACTGGTTCAGAAAAACAGACCAGACATGGACACGACAGCCTGAAAGCCTTCAACCATCTCGGTAAAATGAGTGGTGTGGAATGGCAGACCCGGGAACAGCCAAGGGGCATACGGGAGTGTGTCTCTCCCGTATGCCCCTGAATCAGGCTGCTATTTGTTGAAATACTTTTTCGTTTCGGAAACAACGACCGGCGTCAGCAGGATCAGGCCGATCAGGTTTGGAATGGCCATCAGTCCATTGAGGGTATCAGAGATGTTCCACACCAGGGACAGCTTGGCAACGGCTCCAACACCGATCAGGATGATAAAAACGATCCGATAGGGAAGTATCGATTTTACTCCGAAAAGATATTCAATTGACTTTTCACCATAATAACACCAGCCGAGCATCGTCGAGTAGGCAAACAGGACAATCCCGAGGGTGACGATCATTGCACCTCCCGGCATCGCAGACTGGAAGGCGATTGTTGTCAGTTCCGCTCCTGTTTCGCCACTTGACCAGGCACCGGTGAGGATCAGGACCAGCCCTGTCATCGTGCAGACGATAAGTGTGTCGATGAAGGTCTGGGTCATGGAAACAAGAGCCTGGCTTGCCGGATCTTTTGTTTTGGCTGCTGCCGCAGCAATGGGAGCAGATCCCAGTCCGGATTCATTGGAAAAAACTCCCCGGGCAACACCCATCCTGATCGCCAGCATTACCCCGGCACCGGCAAAACCACCAACCGCCGCGGTAGGGTTGAACGCCTGCTTGACGATAAAGAAAAGTGCAGAGGGTACGTCCGCTATGTTGATCAGGATAATAAAAAGAGCTGCTGCTATGTAGAATACAATCATGATCGGCACGAGGACACTGGTGACCCGGCCGATACTTTTAATGCCGCCGAGGACCACGGCAGCGGTAAATATCATCAGTGTAATGCCGGTAATCCAGGTGGGGATGTTAAAAGTCGCTTCCACGGCGTCGGCAACCGAATTTGACTGAACCATGTTGCCGATACCAAATGCGGCCACGGAGGCGAAAATTGCGAAAACCGCCCCGAGCCAGGGCATGTTTAATCCTTTTGAAATATAGTACATGGGCCCGCCGCTCATTTCACCGTTCTCATCCACGACTCGATATTTTACCGCCAGGATGGCCTCGGCATACTTGGTGGCCATGCCGACCAGTCCTGTAATCCACATCCAGAAAAGGGCACCGGGACCGCCGAGGGCGATTGCCGTTGCAACGCCGGCGATGTTACCGGTACCTACCGTTGCAGAAAGTGCAGTCATCAGTGCCTGGAAATGGGTGATATCTCCCGGTTCGTCTGAGTCTTCTTTTCGTTTAATCAGCGCAAGATAGAGCGCGTGGCCCAACTTGGTGAACTGCAGTCCGCGCAATGACAGGGTCAGCCAGAATCCTGTTCCGACAAGCAGAATCAGCATGGGTGGCCCCCAGGCAAAAGCTCCAATTTTTCCGACAATTGCATCAAGCGTTTCCATAATACCTCCTTTCTTGTTTTTTTTGACCTCGCTATCAGGTCAGGTGATATTCAAGGTTCAGGTCTCCCGGGATGAGGTCCCGATTATGGCTGTCAATTGCTTCATGGCCTTCTATGCATGTACATGTTGATGCATCATTGGGTTAGAAGTATCTGTAATTGCTGGATGAAAAATAAAAACCAGGCACTGTTGACTGACAATATGGGCAAAAAATAATGCTCCAGTTGACAATATCGACACCATATCGTATCTTTGTTACGAAATCAACCAAAAGGAGTGTGTGTTGGATATTGATGCAATAAATCTTGCCATTATCAACCACCTGAAAGACGGCCGCGTCTCATTTAAAAAGATCGCAGATAAGTTACAGCTTGCCGAAGGAACCGTTCGTGCCAGGGTTAAAAAGCTTCGTGACGAGGGGGTTCTGGAAATTTCAGGGCTTGTCGACCCTGAAGTCGTCCCTGAGCGGTATGTGGTCATGGTCGGTATAAAGCTGAAAAGCATGGAACTGGTCGGTAAGGGAGAAGAGTTCAGCAGGCTTCGCGGCGTCACGTCGGTCTGTGTGGTAACCGGACGATTTGATCTGATTCTGACCGTCATGCTGAGCAAAGAATTCGGTATTCTCGAGTTTTATACCGAAGAGGTTTCCCGGATCGGTGATGTTCGTTCAGTGGAAACCTTTGTTGTATATAAGAGCTTCAATCTTAAATTACCTTTCGTTACCTGATAAGGACCGTTTCGTTTTTCGGCCGGGGGAGGTTTTGGATATGGGTGTGGAAAAGAACGTGACTTTGCTGCACGAGTGGCATGTGGAAAACGGTGCGACGATGGCGCTGTTCGGCGGCTATGATATGCCGCTCTGGTATCCGCAGGGGATAAAAGCTGAGCACTTGGGTGTCATACAATCGGCAGGTCTTTTTGATACCAGCCATATGGCTGTGGTTACCGTCGCCGGAGACGAAGCGCTTACGCTTCTGCAGAAATGTTTTTCAAAAGATTTGAAGAGGTGCCTGGGAAAGAAGAAAGGCCCTCTTGTGAGGGGACGTTCAGTGTACGGCCTTTTTCTTACCCCTGATGGCCATGTTCTCGATGATGCCATTGTCTCGCAGGCTGCAGAGCGTTTCTATATGGTCGTTGTCAATGCCGGCATGGGAGGAATTGTTGCCCAGCACCTTGTAAAGTACAGTGCCGGGTTGGACGTTGAGATTGATGACTTGACTGACCGTGTCGGCAAGATAGATATTCAGGGGAAAAATTCTGCCAGAATAGTGGCCTCGGTCCTGAAAGATTCCGACAGTGTTATGTCTGCCTTCCCCTATTTTTCCTTCAAGGGCTGGTATGACGACAGCCTCGATATAGCTGGGGAACTCTGTCTGAAAGATGGCACTCCGATCATGCTATCGAGAACTGGATATACCGGAGAGTTCGGTTTCGAGCTGTTTGTCGGCCCCGAAAAACTGCTCTCGGTCTGGACGATGCTGCTTGAGGCCGGGAAGAGCTATTCACTGCAGCCGTGCGGCCTGGCGGCCCGCGACTCCCTGCGCGCGGGTGCGGTCTTGCCGCTTTCTCATCAGGATATCGGAGACTGGCCGTTTGTCCACACTCCATGGCCTTTCGCCATTGCCGACAGGGACCCTGCCGGTGCTTTCAGTAAAGAATTTGTCGGCTCAGAGGCTCTAGCCACTCTCCATTCACATGAATACACATTGCCGTTTGCGGGATATGACCCGCGAAAAATAGTTGTTTCAGACAGGGCCCATGTCGTTGACGAGGCGGGGACGAATATCGGCAGAATTCTGACCTGTGCGACCGACATGGCCATCGGCCGTGTCGGCGAAGAAATTGTCAGTATTGCCGGGGACGATACGCCGGATGATTTTATCCCCCGCGGCCTCAGCTGCGGTTTTCTAAGAGTTGATCGCAGACTTGAGGCAGGGGATCTCGTCTTTCTGACGGACGGAAAACGAAAAATCAAAGTTGAAATTCGTGAAGATGTCAGGCCCGACAGAACAGCGCGTCGGCCCATGAGAGAAATGCTCTAAAAAAGGGGGAGATACAAATGAAAGAAATTAACGATCTGAATTTACCGGAGGACATCCGTTACAGCGATGACCATGAATGGGCGAAGGTTTCAGGAGATACCGTACTGATCGGTATCAGTGACTATGCCCAGGATCAACTCGGCGATATTGTTTTTGTCGAGCTGCCGGAAGTAGGGGATTGTTTTGAAGCAGGCGATGAGTTCGGTACCCTTGAGTCGGTCAAGGCGGTATCGGAATTATATTTTCCCCTGGGCGGGGAGGTGGTTGCGGTGAACGAAGAACTTGGCGATGCCCCTGAACTTTTGAATCAGGACCCGTACAGCGGCTGGATTATAGAAATTAAACCAAACGACAGCAACGAACTTGAAAAGCTTCTTGACCGTGACGCCTACCTGGAAATCCTGAGAGGCGAGTAATTCACCGGGTGGGAAAAAATTCAATACGTGAGGACACTATGCGCTACCTGCCACATACCGAGGCAGATATTCAAGTGATGTTTGACGCCATCGGGGTAAAGGACTTTGAAGAGTTGTTTCAGACTGTTCCCGAAGCATGCCGCTATGACGGAGAAATGGAGATTCCGGAAGCGAAAACCGAGTGGAACCTGAACCGCTATATGGGAAAAATCCGCTCAATGATGCCTGTTTCCCCGGATCATAACGTCCTCATTGGAGCGGGTCGTTATCAGCATCATATTCCGGCAGCGATTCCAAGTGTCATGGGACGCTCGGAGTTTCTGACTGCATATACGCCCTATCAGCCGGAAATGGCACAGGGGACGCTGCAGGGGCTTTTTGAGTATCAGACCCTGACCGCACGTCTGCTGGGGGTGGATGTCGCCAATGCCTCCATGTATGATGGTGCTACCGGTCTGGCAGAGGCACTGCTGATGGGACTGAGAGTCGCAAGAAAGAAAACACGAATTGCCATTTCAATGGCAATTCATCCGCATTTCCGTGAAGTTGTCGCCACCTATTTCCGGCCGACAGACTACGAGATCATTGAACTTCCCTTCCTGAAAGACGGACGAACCGATCTTTCCTCGCTTGCCGGTGAGGATGGTATTGCTGCAGTGGCCCTGCAGTCACCGAATTTTTTCGGGGTTATAGAGGACATGGAGGCTGCAGCGACTGCTGTTCATGATGTTGGAGCCCTCTGCGTGAGTTGTTTTACCGAACCGCTGGCCTTTGGCCTTTTCAAGAGCCCCGGCAGCTGCGGTGCCGATATCGTCTGCGGGGAGGGGCAAAGTTTAGGAATTCCCGTTTCCTTTGGGGGGCCCGGGTTGGGAATGTTCGGCTGCCGGGATGCATTCGTACGAAACATGCCGGGGCGTCTTGTCGGAGAGACAACTGACCTTGACGGCAAACGTGGCTATGTCCTGACCCTTTCGACCCGTGAACAGCATATTCGTCGAGAAAAGGCGACCTCCAACATCTGCTCGAACCAGGGAATATGCACGCTTACTGCTACCATGTACATGGCCTCGCTCGGCGGCACAGGACTTCGAAAGCTGGCCCGCCTCAATTATGACAAAACAGAATACCTCAAAAAAGCTCTACAGGAAACCGGCGCTGAGTGCTGTTTCTCAGCACCGACATTTAACGAGTTTGTGGTCGAGTTCAAAAATGATTTCAGCACAACCTGGAAAAAACTAATGGAGCGGGGAATTGTCGCCGGGTTGAATCTCGGCAGGTTCTATCCCGGTTTTGACAACCGCTATCTCTTCTGTGTCACCGAGACAGTGTCAAAGGACGTTCTGGATATGGTTATCAGCGAGGTGGAAAAATGAACAGTGCACCAGGACAAAGCGGCCTGATAATGGATGAACCCCTTCTCTGGGAAAAGGGAAAAACCGGCAGAAACGGCATGAGTATCCCGGAAAGTGATGTGCCGGCTGCGCCGATACCAGATAAGCTGTGCGGCAATGGACCTGATTTTCCTGATCTCTACGAGGTTGAGGTGGTACGCCACTATACCAGATTGTCCCAGTGGAATTTCGGAGTTGACACCGGGATGTATCCCCTTGGCTCCTGCACCATGAAGTATAATCCGAAAATAAATGAGAAACATGCTGCCGCCCCGGAACTGGCGGCAGCCCACCCGATGCTTGGCGATGAATACTGCCAGGGAACACTGAGGATCATTTACGAACTCCAGCAGTACCTCGCCGCAATTACCGGTCTCGATGCTGTATCCGTACAGCCGGCAGCAGGGGCCCATGGAGAACTTGCCGGCATGCTCATTTTTGAAGCCTATCACCGGAGCAACGGGCAAAAGCGGACCAAGATCCTGATGCCGGATACGGCACATGGAACCAATCCGGCAAGTGCCGCGCTCTGCGGCTACAAGCCGGTACCGATCAAATCGGGAAATCGGGGGATTCTCAATGTCGGGCAGATACGTGAGTTGATGGATGAAGAGACTGCCGGTATCATGATAACCAACCCCAACACCCTCGGTCTCTTTGAAGAAAACATCAGGGAGATCGCCGAGATTGTTCATGAAAAAGGCGGGCTGGTCTATGGCGACGGGGCAAACATGAACGCCGTCATGGGCATTGCCGACATGAAGAAATGCGGGGTTGATGTTCTCCATCTCAATCTGCATAAAACCTTTTCCACCCCTCATGGCGGCGGTGGCCCCGGTGCCGGGCCGGTTTGTGTCGTTGATAAGCTGGCTGGATTTCTTCCGTCCCCACGGGTTGAGTTTGATGGAACAACATACAGGCTGGAAGCGTATCGCCCGGAATCCGTTGGCCGTATGCACAGCTTTCACGGAAATTACGGGGTGCTGGTCAGGGCACTTTGTTATATCCTTACCATGGGCGCCCAGAATCTGAAAAAGGTGTCCCAGTACGCGGTGCTCAACGCCAGTTACCTCAAGGTGAAACTCAAGGAACACCTGCACCTGGCCTACGATCGACCATGCATGCATGAAGCGGTTTTTTCCGACAAAAAACAGCTGGAGTTCAAGGTTACCACGCTGGACATCGCCAAACGGCTGATGGACAGTGGCTACCACCCTCCTACAATCTATTTTCCGCTCGTTGTTCCCGGGGCGATCATGATTGAGCCGACGGAGACGGAGAGCCTTGAGGAGCTGGATACCTTTATTGAGGTGGTGAAGCAGATCGTGACTGAGGCCCGGACGACACCAGAGCTGCTGAGAAACGCACCGCAGCGTTTTAAAGTCAAGCGTCTTGATGAGACCCAGGCTGCACGGAAACCATGCCTCTGTGGATAAAGCAAGAGGGATCGTAGACAGTTACCTTGTTGATCTCGGCACAACGGATTATTCTGAGGCACATCGCCTGCAGCTGGCGTGTGTCGACTACCGCCTGGCTGCAGGGAGCCGGCCCGACATTTTCATCGTAACTGAACATCTGCCGGTTTTTACGCTTGGAAAACGGGGCGGGCTGCGAAGCCTTACCGTCAGCCGGGAATATATTTCCAGCCGGAACGTTGAGATCGTGCAGACTGAACGAGGAGGTGATATAACTTATCATGGCCCCGGACAGCTGGTCATATATCCGATCATTCATTTGAAAGATTCCGGTCTGTCCTTAAAAGAGTATGTCGATCTGCTTGAGGAGGCGATGCGCTGCTGTACGCAGGATTTTGCGGTACATAGTGTCCGGGACCAGAGAAACAGGGGGATCTGGGTCGGCGACAACAAGATCGGTTCCATCGGCATCCGGGTGACCCGTGGTGTTACCTTTCACGGTCTGGCCCTGAACGTGACCCTTGATTTTACGCATTTCGGCTGGATTCAACCCTGCGGTCTTGCCGGAGTCGGTGTCACATCACTTGCAAAAGAGACGGGCGGGAGCGTCTCTTTTGACAAAGCAAAAAAGCGTATGATTTACCATCTTGAAAAACTGTTCAAACGAACCTTTGTTTCCGTACCCGTTACCCATATCACCGGTGAGTTACAGTGAAGAGCACCGACAAAGAGAAAATCAGGGTTCGTAAACCAGCCTGGCTGAAACGCCGCCTTCCCAGCGGCCCTGAATTTGAACGGGTGAAAAACCTTATCAAAGACAGTAATCTGGCCACGGTCTGCCAGGAAGCACAATGTCCCAATCAGTTTGAGTGTTTCTCCAAGGGTACGGCAACGTTCATGATCCTCGGTGATCGCTGTACCAGGAACTGCGGGTTCTGTGCTGTTTCCCACAAGCCGTTGAGCCTTCCCGATGTTGGTGAACCGGGCAGGGTTGCCGAGGCGGTTGCTGCACTGAATCTGAACTTTGCGGTTATTACGTCGGTGACACGAGACGATCTTGCCGATGGCGGGGCCGCTCATTTCGCAGAGACGATTCGCATGATCCATCGTGATTCTCCTGGTACCCGTGTTGAAATCCTCATACCCGACCTGCAGGGAAGCCGGCAGGCACTGGCGGTTATCCTTGCTGCCCAGCCGGAGGTTCTCAACCACAACCTGGAGACGGTACCGAGGCTGTACCCGACGGTCCGGCCCGAGGCTGTCTACGAACGCTCACTCCTGCTGCTGAAAAAAGCAAAGGAACTGCACCCGGAGATACCGACGAAGAGCGGGCTGATGGTCGGGCTGGGCGAGCGTGCTGATGAACTGCGACGGACCATGGCTGACCTTCTTGAACATAATTGTGATATGCTCACCATCGGTCAGTATCTACAACCGTCAAGCAAGCACCTGGCAGTGGAGCGATTCGTCCCCCCCGAGGAATTTGAACGGTTCAGAGAAGAAGCCCTGGATATGGGGTTTAAAGCAGTGGCAAGCGGGCCGACGGTGCGCAGTTCTTTTGAAGCAGGCGCCCTTTACGGCACCGTTGTCTAGGCGACGCAGTCCGGAAAATGACTGCCGGATAAACACCAGTGACTATTTAAGAGGAGAATTATGTCGGGAAAATTTTTATTAACCGCGTTCAGTAAGGACAGACCGGGCATTGTGGCGGATATCTCCCAGGTAATTTTTGAAAACGGCTACAATCTCGAAGACTCATCAATGACCTATCTTGCCGGAGAATTTGCTATCCTGCTGCTCTTGTCGGCTCCGTCGTCAGCAGGGGAAAAAGAGGTGGTGGAAAAACTCTCTGTTGAATGTCGCAGGCTTGAGCGTGAGAAAGGAATAACCGCCTATATCCGTGCCATATCGTCAGAGAGTTCAGCGCCTCAGAAAGGTGTCGTTGTCAAGACTATTTCCGTCGGAGGGTTTGATCAGGCAGGTATCGTCTATAAGGTGAGCAGGTTTCTGGCCGATGCCGGCATCAATATCAGGACATTGAGCTCAGAGGTCAGATTGTCTCCGTAAAGTGGAGCAGCACTCTATGAAATGACAATCAGGGTTGAGATTCCAGCCGGCTGCTCGCTTCAAAGTCTTGAGGATGGTCTGGGGCGGATTGGAGACCAGTTAAAGGTTGATGTAACCTTGCTATGATAAAAACCTTTCACATCAGGATTCCCCTTGCGTTTGAACAGAGTTTCGAGCTGCTACGCAAAAGCGGTGATGAAATTGCCAGCTGGAGCAACAACACATCCGATCCGGAAAACGGCTATATCGACTGGAAACAGAGCTTCTGGGCGTTAACGGGAAACACGCTGATCGCAGCCAGGCTGGAGCGTAAAAGCGACGAGGAAACCGCTGTTGCCGTCTCGATCCACAAGCCGCTGCAGATTATTGACCCCGTAGGAATCTGCCGACGGGTATTTAAAAAGCTGCTGGCCTCCCTGGAAATGAATTTAAACAGTTCAGGTACCAACAAAAATCGTAAAATTACAGTTGTCTGATTTTCTTTTCGGGTCTAAACTCTACGACATATCTTCTCTGATGAGCATAGTGCCTTTCGACGCATTAACGGCGGACGGAAATCACTGCAGGTCAATTATAGATAAAAAGCGGGATGCAAAGAGCAGCTATGGATACAGAGCATGATGCAGTTACAAAATTCCTCGATGGAAACGCCTGTTCACAGGCTGTTTTCAGCCAGTATTGTGAGTTGTTCGGCCTGGACAGGACGCAGGCGCTGAAAATTGCTTCAGGGTTCGGAGCCGGAATGCAGATGGCACAGACCTGCGGGGCGCTGACCGGAGCCTACATGGTCCTTGGTCTGCGATTCGGAACTGAAGCGTGCGGCACATCTGAGGGCCGCAAAGAGGTGCATGAGGCGATCGTTGAGTTTACCAGGAAGTTCAGGGAAAGAAACGGCACGACGGACTGCAGGGATCTGCTCGGCTGCGATATCTCAACCGCTGAAGGCAGTCGCCGTGCCAAAGAGCAGAAACTTTTTACAACTGTCTGCCCCCGTTTTGTCAAAGATGTCTCGGAATTGTTGAACGAGATTATCGAACGAAAATAACTGAGGAACAATCATTTCGTCATGAGGTGCGGTTATGAACTATTTTACCGAGCTTAAAAAACGGGCCCAGGAAAATAATCCGATAAAGGTCGGGGTTGTCGGTGCAGGAAAATTCAGCTCGATGTTTCTTTCCCAGGCCCGCCTGACGCCCGGCATGCAAATAGTCGGGATTGCAGACCTGGATGTGCAAAGAGCTTTTGCTGCACTTGATAATACCGGTTGGGGCAAGGAGTGTGCCACAGTCGTCAATTCGGCGGACACGATTAATGATACTGCCGCCGGCGGCAGCGTTGCAATTATCGAGGATGCGATGGCGCTTATCAGCGCCGACTGTGATGTGATTATGGAGATTACCGGGAACCCGGAGGCAGGGACCCGTCATGCCCTGCATGCCATTGAGGCGGGTAAGCACGTGGTAATGGTCAATGTGGAGGCGGATTGTCTGCTTGGCCCCGTCCTCTCCTCGAAAGCGGCAAAACACGGCGTTGTCTACACGATGGCCTATGGTGATCAGCCGGCGCTTATCGCAGAGCAGCTGGACTGGGCACAGACAGTCGGTTTCGAGGTCGTCTGCGCCGGCAAGGGGACGAGATATCAGCCCCGGTATCATTATTCCACCCCCGATACGGTCTGGGGGTACTATGGGTTCAGCGAGGAACGCGTGGCCGGTGGCGACTACAATGCCCAGATGTTCAACTCATTTCTTGACGGCAGCAAATCGGCAATAGAGATGTGCGCCGTGGCAAACGGTTCCGGGCTTGTCCCTCAGAAATGCGGCCTGCAGTTCCCTGCTGTCGATATTGAAGACCTTGCCGAGATCCTGAAACCGGCGGCTGACGGCGGCATCCTGGAACACTCCGGCACCGTTGAAGTTATTGCCAGTGAGAAGCGGGATGGTACCCCCCTGCCGCGGGACCTGAGGTGGGGAGTATATGTGGTCTTCAAGGCACCTCATCCCTATGTGGAGCGCTGCTTCCAGGAATACGGCATGAAAACCGACAAGAGCGGTAAATTTTCTGCGCTGTACCGGCCGTATCATTATATCGGCCTGGAACTTGGCGTCAGTGTGGCGAGTGCGGTTTTATACAATGAGCCGACCGGACAGAGCAGCAGTTTTGTTGCCGATGTCGGGGCCCATGCCAAAAAAGACCTGCAGCCGGGAGACATACTCGACGGGGAAGGCGGTTTTACCGTCTTTGGCAAGCTCATGCGTGCTGAAGAGAGTGTCAAGAAAAACATCCTGCCGCTTGGTCTCACGGGCCAGGCGAGAGTTGTCAAACCGGTGCCAAAAGGCTCACCGCTGACCTATGATTCTGTGGAGCTGGACTCCTCAGGAGTTGCATACCGCCTGCGCAAGGAACTTGAGGCCCCGCTGAATGTCACCGATATTCCGTAACGGGAACGAAGCTATAGTGCCGAAAGTCTGCATATATTTTTCATTAAAAACTGACGACTGGAATCAATGAAAACATGGAGATCGGAAAAAAATGGTGCAGGTTCACAGCTCTTGCCGTTTGCCTTTGATAAACACGGCGATGCGCTGCACTTCAGGATCAATGATTATCACGCCCTTGAAAAAATCCTGGATCTCGATGAGGCCCTGTGGATTGCAACAACAGCTCCTACCTCTACGCTCAAGGTAGACGAGGTTTTCCTTGATCTGCTTGACTCCGACGAAGATAACCGCATCAGGGCTGAGGAGATAAAGGACGGTATTCGCTTTCTGTTTCGCCATCTCACCGATCACTCGGGTATCAGACCGGGCAATTTAGAACTGCTTCTGTCATCCATTAGCAGGGAGACGGAGCTGGGAAACCGGATTCACGACTCGGCGCTGAAAGTACTGAACCGTCTGCAGGCAGCGGTTGAGTGCATAAATCTCGCGCAGGTCAGGAGCGTACAAGAAGAGGTGTTGCAAGGCGGGCTTGATCAGGCCGGCATCGTCCTTCCCGAAGCGGCCCGGAATGAAAAAAGTGGTCGCTGTATCGGGGACATCCTTGGCTCCATCGGAGGAAGACAACATCCAAACGGTGCACCCGGTATTGACAGTGACGGCCTTGAGCAGTTTTTCAAAGAGTGCCGCATCTTTCACACCTGGCTGCTGGAAGCCGGTGAAATCGGGGTGGAGGCGGTTACCGAAATTCAACCGCTTGGCGACAGGACGGCCCGGGGATATGAGCTGTTTCAGTCGCTATCCCCGAAGCTGACCCAGTATTTTCTGCTCTGTGACATCAAGCGACTCAATCCCAACCTGCTGGCGCGAGCCCTGTCTGAGCCGGAAGAGAATGTTGCCCTGAACCTTCTGCATATCGAAACTGCTGAGTCGTACCTGGCCGGAGCGCCCTTGAGCCTGCTCGATGAGGAGGGCGGTCTTGATCTTGCCGGCGACATGAATCCATATTTTCGAAAAAATATCAAAGAGTTTGCGGAGATCGTCATTGAGCCGCTGCTCGGCCGGGGAACCACTGTCATCGATAAAGTCTCCCTGGAGGCCCTGAAGAATCGTTTCAAGCCCTATGCGGACTGGCTTGAGCGCAAACCTGATGTCTGTGTTGAGCGGATATCTGCTGAATCGATCCAGGACTATCTTGTTGATACTTCCTACCGCCTGGAGTTGGAGCAGTTGATCGAGGAGAGCCATCGGACCGCATTTGTGCTGGAAAACCTCAGAGAGCTGGAACGTCTGCTTCTCTACCAGGCCTATATGCTGCCGCTTGTAAACAGTTTCGTCAGTTTCCCGCATCTCTATAACCCCGATGAGCGTGCGCTTTTTGAAGAAGGCACACTGATCATGGACGGCCGACATTTCACCTTTGCAATCAACGTCGAGGACCGTGAACACCATATCGAGACATGCAAGGGCAGCAATATCTTTGTCATCTACTGTGAGCTTTACACCACGGAGGGTGAGAAGAAATGCGAGATTGCGGTCCCGGTAACCTCCGGCAGCAGGGGTACGATTCGTCTGAACAAATGGGGCATATTCAATGACATTCATGGCAACGAGCTGCACGCACAAGTCGTGGATATCGTCGAGAACCCGATCAGCGTCAGTGAGGCAATTGTAGATCCGTTCATCCGTATCAACCGGGCTTTCTTCTCACGCCTTGAAGAGTTTTCCTCCAAAGCGGAAGAGCAGCTGTTTCGCAGGGATGAAAAGGCCAAAGGCAAGAAGAAAGACGACAGTTCAGTGGGACTGCTGGCCGGGGGTGGAGTGGCGCTTGCCGCGGTGGGCTCATCGTTTGCCTTCATAACCAAGACGCTGTCGGCCCTGACATTGAAAACGGTGTTGCTGGCTCTTTTGGTGCTCGCCGCTATCATTGCTGTCCCGGCAGGAATCGCCGCCTATTTCAAATTGTCCCGCAGGGACCTGAGCACGGTTCTGGAAGGTTCAGGCTGGGGAATCAACTCGCGAATGAAACTCACTGCAAATCAGGCTGCCAGCTTTACCTATCGCCCGAAGCACGAGAACTGATGCAGTGATCAAACACTATGTCCGCCGGTAGATCGAGGCTGAGGGGATAGCAGTATTTACTTTCCGGTGAGTTCCTTTTCCCATCTGTACAGCTGCTCAACGGTAACACCGCAGCCACCGCAGACAATAACCAGTATGTTCTTTTTGCCGGCAAGAAAATCAAACGATTCTGAAAACACTGAAAGAGCCGCCCCGCAGGCTGGCTCAACCAAAACACGGTGATCGAGCAGAAACTGCAGGCAGCCGGCGACGGCCGCCTGGTCGGAAACCACATGGCTGACAACCTCATGACTGCTGCAGCAGTCAAACGCCTGTCGGGCAACCTGTTTGGCACCAAGTGTTGTGGCGATACTGGTAATTTCTTCAAGGGTATAGAGGCGGTTTTCACGCAGCGACAGGGAAAGCGAGTCCGCACCCCTGGTCTCAACGGCGAGAACGGGAACACCGGTCATATTGTTTCGCCGCAGACCTTCGACAACCCCGCAGAGCAGGCCTCCGCCGCCAACGGACAGGATTACGCCATCGGGCTGCAAGCCTCCCTGTGCAACTTCATCGATCATTGATGCGTGGCCGCTCCACAGCAGCGGGTCATCAAATGGATGGATCAGGATATGCTCGGAATCCGTCATTCGGAGTGCGTGGCTGTGTGATTCCTGCCAGCTCTCTCCCCTGATGATGACACTGGCACCCTGCTGCCCGATTGCCTCAATGGCTTTTTTGCTTGTCGACTCGGGAACGACAACGGTTACCGGAACGCCAAGAATCCTGCCCGAGTAGGCGACCGCAATCCCGGCATTTCCTCCCGATGAACTGATAAATGACGTTGCCCCCCGTGACTGATATGTTCGGCAGGCATGGCCGATCCCCCTGAGTTTGAACGAACCGGACGGCTGCAGCGCTTCCATCTTCAGCCATACCTGTCCCTTGACATGTGTCGCCAGGGACAGGGATTCGATTAATGGTGTCTGGATATGTAAGGGCTGCATGATCATAGATCTGCGGTGGATGGTTTGTCAGTGTATCCGGCTGGTGTCATAATTCTGATATCGTGTCAAAAAGGTCTTTGTCGGCCTCAATTTTGGCCCGGTTTCCAATAATAGCCCGATGACAGTTTTTATTCATCTGCTCGAAACAGGTGCCGAACCGTTTCAGTTGTTCAAGCGTGGTTTCTGTGATCTCCGTCAGTCTTCGCTGTTTGAGTTTTTTGTCGATTCCGCTGAGATATTCATTCCTGGCGCTTACACCTCGGGCAGCGGCGCTCTGGTGGGGGTCAAATGAGCCGTAGGTACCGATGATAAGCTGCTCCATTACCTGAGCGGAAAGATTAATCTGTGAGATGACCGCTGGAATCTTGTTGTAGGCTTCATATGTTTTTTTGACCTGGGGGTCACGGTAACTGACGAAGGCAATGTTGCCCGAGATATGGCTGAATTGTATAAAACAACCATAGGCACCACCCATCTGCCGTACGCTGTTCCAGAGATAATCACGCGACAGATAGGTCTTGAGTACCTCGAATGACCCATCATAACCCGAGCCGCCGGGAAACAGGAGCCCGCCCTGAACTGCGAAAACAATTTCAGCAGCAGTGACAAACGCCTGGTGACGGGGAAGCTCGGGCGAGCCGAGAAGGGGCTGAAGCTGATTTTCGGTATCCGCAAGTGATTGGGGAATTCTGCCGCCGATTTCAGAGAATTTTTCAATTTCAGGGGCTTCAGCGGTGAGCGAGATTGTCAGCTGGTTTCGATTCAGCAGGATAGCTGCCATCTGCTGCAGATCTGCTATCAGCTGTTCTTCATGCTGATCATAGCTGCTGATAAGCGTTTTAATGGCCTGATAGGCGGTGACGCCGTTATACTGCTCCTGGTACCTTCCCGGGATACTCAGGTGTGAAAAAACGCGTGTTGACGGAAGACTGTAGCCTTCACTCTGGGCGGCATGTTCTGTCCAGGCAAATTCGCGCCGGACTATCTCCTTAATTCGTGTTCGATCCCTGAATGATACTTCTGAAAACAGCGAGGTCAGCAGATCTACTGCCCGCTCGAGATAGGCTGGCAGGGTCCGAATGCTGAGCCAGAATATGAGCTGTATCTTGTCAGGTTCTCCCTGTTTTGTGTAGGTGTTGATCGAGTGGCTCAGCCCGCCGGTGCAGATTCCCGCTTCCTTGGCAAACTGCATGAAGTTGAGCTTTTCGGTGCCGATTTCGGTCAGTACTGCTCCGAAAAGGTCCAGGAGCGGCAGCAGTCGGTGGGGCAGACAGGAAAAATCAAAACCGATATCAAGGTAGGTTATTCGGTTTGTGGGCAGCTCGTTTACAAGGACCTGCCGGTTGAACATTTCCGTCGGGGAGACACAGTGAAATTT
This sequence comes from Desulfocapsaceae bacterium, assembly GCA_963675545.2. Classification (GTDB taxonomy): domain Bacteria; phylum Desulfobacterota; class Desulfobulbia; order Desulfobulbales; family Desulfocapsaceae; genus MADRE3. The sequence goes on along the minus strand of CAXXRX010000002.1, from coordinate 1,059,634 downwards.
CACGTCTGCAGGCAGATCACGCAGTGACAGACTCGGCAGCAGTGACAGCGCCTGGGCATCGTTGGGGGTCTGCTGCTGCTCAATCAATTCCCGGGTGCGATCCACCAGGTGCTGGCGGTCATTCTTGTCAAGCGTTGCCTCATATTCCTCAAGCTCTTTGCGCTCCCGGGCCATCCCGGCGAGGAGTTTTTCCGGATCGGGCTCAAGAGTGACGCTTACCGTTGCCGGGTTGTCAACGAGATAATCATGTATGAGCCCTTCGAAATAGTGATCATTCAAGGCCTTGTCCCGGATTGTCTTGAGCATTTCGTCAGTTTTCAGCGAATCAAACGGGTCGGTTGCGTATTTGAAAGCATTCAGGGCTTTTGATATCAGGTCAAGGCCCTGCTGTGCCTTACTGGCGTCTTCTCTGACCCCAAATTCATACTTGTTGAGCTCGGAGATCAGCAGGTCGCGGTCCAGGCCCTCGGCGACCATCTCCGTGAGGGCTTCACGGTACATTGTTTGAAACAATGGCAGGTTGTCTGCTTCACTTCCCACCAGATAGGTGAGCATGATGGTATTGAAACAGGATGATGAAAGGTAGATGCCTCCGAAATCTTTGCAGATTCCTGCTGAGATGATCTTGTTCTTGAGCGTTGAACCATCAGAGTTATAGAGAATGTTGGCTATAATCTGTAAGGCTCCGTTCTGGACCCTGTCCGCCACTGTGCCGACGAGGGTGCCGACAGCCAGAAAGGTTTTTTCAGCGGTGTCGACGGATTCGACGCTGTATTTGTCTTTGATCATGATCGGTTTGTCGATGAGTGTTCCCAGGGAAACCTCGCGGCGCTTCTCTTTTTTCTCAAACGACTTCAGGAACCGATCCTGCAGATAATGCAATTCATCTTCAAGCGGGGCATCGCCATAGAGAAGGAATGTGCAGTTGCTCGGATGGTAATGGTTACTGTGGAACCGGCGGAACTGCTCGTAGGAAAGGCGCGGAATTACCTGTGGATCCCCTCCCGACTCATGGGCATAGGTCGAACCGGGCATGAGGCCGGCGAAAATATGGTGAAAAATAAGGCGTATCGGGTCGGAAAAGGCCCCTTTCATTTCGTTGAAGACAACTCCCTGGTATTGAAGTGGCTGGTCCGGGTCTTCCTTGTGGTAGTGCCAGCCTTCCTGTTCGAATGTTTCTGGGGAAATGAGCGGATTAAAGACAACATCACAATAGACATCCATCAGGTTGAAGTATTCCTTGAGATTTCTTGTTGCAAATGGATAGTAGGTGATATCCGAGCCTGTCATTGCATTGAGAAAGGTCATCAGGCCACCTTTATTTATTTCCCCGAAAACATCTTTGACGGGGTATTTCCTTGACCCCATCAATACCGAATGTTCAAGAATGTGCGCGACACCGGTTGAATCGGTCGGGATCGTGTTGAAGGCTACGGAAAATGTTTTGTTGCTGTCCTTGTTCTTGATGGCAAACAGGGGGCAACCAAGGAGTGTGTGTTCAAAGAGCAGGACATCTGCCTGGATTTCGTTGTTGAATTCTTGTCTTTTTAATGTAAAACCGGATAGTTCGGTTCCTGTGGTGATATGCATAGTCGTCCTTTTTGGTGCTTTTGATAGCGTGATCGGTGAGTACTGCTTAAAATTTTTTTTCAGAATCGAGCAATAGTGTAACCGGCCCGTCATTGGTGAGCGAGACATTCATCATGGCCTGAAATCTGCCGGTTTCTGCATGTATGCCTCTTTTTCTTACCTCATCGATGAACCGGTTATAAATCGGTTCGGCAATCTCAGGTGGTGCGGCTTCAGAATAACCTGGCCGTCTCCCCTTGCGGCAATCTCCGTAAAGGGTGAACTGGGAGACAATAAGCATCTCTGCGCCTATATCAGCCAGAGAAATGTTCATTTTGCCGTCCGTGTCCGGAAATATGCGAAGTTGAATGATTTTTTCGACCATCCAGACAATCGCTTTCAGATCATCATGGCGATGAATGCCGAGAAACGTGACAATACCACCTGCAATAGTGCCTGTTTTGATACCGTCGACCTCGACCGAAGCCTGCTTGACCCGCTGAATAACTGCCCGCATGAGAAATTTCCATCAGTGTTGAGATTACCGGTAATGTGAGACAATTTCCGGGCAGGGCTCACCTGTCAATTGATTTTTGCCTTGACGGTTTCCTGGTCCAGCCGGAACTGTTTGCCAGTTTAACGCCGCCCAGTACCAGGAATCCGCCGACGATGACGGATAGCTTGAAGGTCTCTGAGAGGACCAGCCAGGAAAGTAAAAGAGCAAAAACCGGGACCATGTTGATAAAAACGGCGGCCCTGGCAGTCCCAATGGCATTGATCCCTCTGTAGTACCAGGTAAAACCGAGCGCTGTTCCAAAAATGCCGAGATAGGCAAGTGCTCCCCAGCTTTCTGTGCTGATTGAAAACAGTAATCCCGGTAAACCTTCATAGACGGCTGGAAGCAGAAGCATCATCGAGCCGGCAACTGATGAGTAGAAGACAGCGTTCAGCGGGGATATCTCGATCAGGACTGAACGGCCGAAGATCGTGTAGGCAGTCCAGCTCAGTACGCAGCCGATAATGGCCAGTTCTCCCTGGCCGAAACCGCCTGTAAACAGGAGGCTCAGGTGGCCGTTGCTGATGACGAAAAGCGCTCCTGTCAGTGATATGAGAATTCCCGAAATTTTCGTAAAGCTCAGTTTTTCTTTGTACACCAGTGCTGACATCATCGTGATGATCAGCGGGGTGGTCGCTATAATCAGGGCTGCCCTGCCGGCTGAGATCTGCTGGAGTCCGGTAAAAAAGAAGATGTTATAGGAGAAGACACCGGTGAAGCCCAGCAATATTAATTTCGGCCACTGCTGCCTGGTCGGAAGCCCGGGCATATTCCTGCCGACCAGAAGGATCAGCGCCAGGGCAAGAGAGGCAATGAAGAAACGCAGGAAGGAACTGCTCAACGGGGGGATCTGAGCGGCAAGGATCCTGCCGGCGACAAAGGTTCCACCCCAGAAAAAAGCAGTGAGAATGAGAAGCACATAGACCATGGTTGTGAACGTAAATGATTTCCGTACAGATTCAAGGGGAAAAAGGATATCATGTCGGGCCGTTGATTTTTGGATATCCTGTACATTGTCAAATGAACTGGTTTATAGACAGTTACCGCTCACCTGTCAATTACCTTTGCTGACTCAGCTTGTTAAAACCGCTGAGCTTGAGTGCCGGCAGGCGGACTATTTCTTTTCTTTCCGACGTTAACACTCTATAGTGACGGAAAATGGATACCGGTTATCAGCACATCCTGCCCCTGCTCACAGCGGGGCAGCGCTCAGAATCCCATGTAGGTGCAGAGGCCGTATACAAGGGGAAGGCGGACAGGCTATGTTTGTGATCAGACATCTGAAATTGAGATGGAAGCTGCTCGTCATGATTGTTCCGCTTGTCCTCGCGCCGATGATATTATCGACGATCATCATCGGTTTTGTTGCCATAAAGCAGATTTATCAGGAAGTTGCTAAAGCCAACAAGGCGGACCTTGAGCACATGAGCGTGTTTACGCTCGATCTGCTGGCAGGCTATCATCAACAGCGTGAATTCAGCAGGAAGAAGATGCAGGCCGAGCGGCGGCATAAGCTTGTCGATTTGACGGAGCTGGCCTTTCGGCTTGTTGAGAGTCAGTACCTCCAGTTTGAAGATGGAATAATGTCTGAAGAGCAGGCGAAAGGCTATGCGTATCGCAGCCTCAAGGACATGGAGGTTGGCGAGTTCGGCTATATTTATGTCATGAACTCAGCGGGGGACCTCATTGTCCATGTTGATCGTGAAGGTGAGAATATATTGGCTGCCGTTGATGAACGGGGCCGCCCGTTTATCAGGGAAATATGTGAAAACGCCTTACAGTCGGAGGCCGGAGAAACATTATTTATCACCTATCCATGGTCGAACAGCAGCAACGACTATCAACTGCAGGAGAAAGAAGTCGCCTATCGGTACTTCCGCATGTGGGACTGGATTATTGCCGCCGGCATGTACCGCGTAGACGAAATGGACCGTCAGGCCATCCCCATGGAGACCTTTGCCGACCTGCGTGAACGGGTGACGGGAAAGCCGGCGGATCGGCCGGGTCATATTTATGCAATGGACTGTTCTTCCAGGCTGGTTTTACATGCTGATCGTGAGGGCGAAAATATGTACCAGCATTTCGACAGTTCAGGAAGAGCGCTTATTTCTAAACTGTGCCGGGGTGAGGTGAGTACAGGCTGGCTACACTACCGGCCTCATTTTGACAGAGAAGACGGGAGGGGCCGGAGATTTGCACGGCTCACCTATTTCCCCCCGTACCACTGGATTGTGGTGGTGGAAATGGCAGAGGAGGAGCTGGTGCGTCCTGCCAAGGCTATTGCCGGACGCATAACCCTTGCCATCTTTTTCATGCTGCTGCTTGTCGGGACGATCGGCGGCCTGCTCGCCTTTTTGGTCGCAAAACTGTTTACTGACCCTATCCAGACAATGACCGCAGCAATGCGCAGGGTCAAAAGCGGTCATCTTGAAGAACGCCTCGAGGTGGCAACAGATGATGAACTCGGTGAAATGGCCTCCGCCTTCAACCAGATGTCTGAAATGCTGGAAAGAGATTTTGCCCTGCAGAAAAAATTGACAAACCAGCAGAAAATGGCGTCACTTGGTGTTTTTTCCGCAGAAGTCGCCCATGAAATCAACAACCCGATGGGAATTATCCTCGGCTATGCCTGTCATCTTGAGTCAAAAATGGACCCCGATGACCCCCGTTACTATTATGTGACGGAAATCAGGCGGGAGAGCAAGCGTTGTGTCACTATTCTCAAGGATCTTCTCAATTATGCCAGGCCTCCGGAGCCACGGTTTCAGGCGACCGATCTGGCACATTTTCTTGATCAGATTATCGACTTTGCCGGTGGCCACAAAGAGCTGAAAAACGTCGTTATCAGGAAAACAAGTGACGAGCAGCTGCCCGAAATCATGATTGACAGGGACCAGATCAGGCAAGTGGTTATGAACCTTGTTCTCAACGGAGCAGCAGCCATGGAGGATGGCGGTGAAATTATCATCAGGCTCGGCATCCATTCCGGCGCCACCGTCATGTTGACCTTCCAGGATAGTGGTGTCGGCATCAGCCGGGAAAACATACAAAAAGTATTCGAGCCGTTCTACTCGACAAGAAGACACGGTACAGGACTGGGACTGGCGATAAGCAAACAGTTGGTTGAAGCCCACCTGGGTTCGATAGACATCAGCAGCACCCCTGGTAAAGGCACGACAGTGTATGTCTATTTACCAATTAAACAGGATGGATATAGCGGGCATGCATAAAGCACATATTCTAATTATCGACGATGAGCACGGGCTCTGTAACATGCTCGAGGCGATTCTTGGCGATCTCGGCTACCGGGTTACTACCTATACTGATCCGGTATCGGCAATCAGGATGTTTGAGCCGCACCGTTATTCAATGGTGATAACCGATATCAAAATGCCCGGTATGAATGGTATCGAGGTCATCCAGCAGATAAAGGAGCGTGACGCCGAAGTCCCGGTGCTGGTTATTACCGGGTATGCTACCGTTGAACTGTCGATACAGGCCCTGCGCAGCGGTGCTTTTGATATTCTGACCAAACCGTTTGAGCCGGAGGAAATGCTCACCCGGGTCAAGAACGTCCTGAGGCACAATGAGCTTGAAGAGGAGAACCGCCGGCTCCGTCTCGAGATCACCAGCCAGGGACAGTTTGGCGATGTCGTCGGGAAATCACCTGAGCTGCTGAAGGTAATAGATACAGCCCAGAAAATCTCGACCCGGGATATCCCTGTAACCATTGCCGGAGAATCCGGCACCGGGAAAGAACTGGTGGCACGGGCGATTCACCAGTATTCTTTGAGAAAAAAGAAGCCGTTTGTTGCCATTAACTGTGGAGCTGTGCCCGAGATGCTGCTAGAAAGTGAGCTTTTCGGCCACAGGAAGGGAGCCTTCACCGGCGCCGATCATGATAAAAAGGGACTTTTTGAAGAAGCGGACAAGGGAACGCTGCTTCTTGACGAAGTCGGCAATCTACCAATCAATGTCCAGAAAGCCCTGCTGCGTTTTTTACAGGAACAGGAGTTTTATCGTCTCGGTGAAACCCGGCCGACCCGTGTTGATGTCCGGGTCATCGCCGCGACCAACGCCGATCTTAAAGTCGAGATGGAGAACGGACGTTTTCGTGAAGACCTCTACTATCGGCTGGCCGTGGTAAAACTCAATCTCCCGCCATTGAGAAACCGGCGGACCGATATACCGCTTCTGGCAATCCACTTCGTCGACCTGTTTAACAGGCAGTATTCCACAAAGATCAAAACGATATCTTCCCAGGCGATGGAACTGCTCGTAAAGCATGATTGGCCGGGCAATGTCCGTGAGTTGCGAAATGTTATCGAGGCGACCCTTGCCATCGAGGGAGAAAAAGAACAGATCGGCGTGGATGCCCTCTGCCGCCTGATGGACGTGACCGCAGAAGCTGATTCTTCAGGGATGACCGATTCATTTGACGGCAGCTACAGTGATGCCCTGGCATATTTTGAACATCACTATTTCATTAAACTGTTATCGCGCGCCTCCGGCAACGTCGACAAAGCGGCGCGTCTTGCCGAGCTCAATATCGCGACACTGTATCGAAAGATAAAGAAATATCATCTCCGCTGATATCATTGAGTAAGCAGTTTTATTCACCTCTTCGCGTCCCTCTCCATCTCCTTCGACATCTGTTGCTCAAACACCTGTATTGATCGCAGGTGATCACGGCGTTCCATACAGACTCCTAAAATTTATGGGCCTGACCGTAAACAATTCTTAACCTGATTCTATTTTTCTCATGATGATTCCTGGTTACTTATGGTGATCATCTCTTTTTTGAAGGGTATCGCTTTTGGCGGCGATACGGATAGCATGAATGAATGAGACGTTGTCTTGCAAAAGGAGGCAGATATGTCAGATATAAAAAATCAACGGCTGGAGTTGAAAGAGGACTATATCACATCTGATACACTGGAGTTCTTCAAACAGAAATTATTGAGCTGGCGTGAAGAACTGGTGGGCTTGTCAAACAAGTATATGGTCGATCTGAAAAATGACGACCTGCGGGTACCGGACCCGGTAGATTTCGGCTCACGACAGATTGAAAAGGAGCGCGATTTAATGGCTATCAGGAGGAGCAGCCAGATCATCCTCCAGATCGACAATGCGCTTCTGCGCATGAAACAGGGTGAATATGGCTATTGCGCGATGACCGGTGAGGAGATCGGCATTGAACGTTTGAAGGTAATGCCATTGGCAACACTGAGTGTCCAGGCCCAGGAAGAAATCGAGAATCGGAATCGCCTGGGCCGCTCGTATTCGTAAGCGAACATTCATGGTTGAACGTCACACATGAAACACAGTCGCTCATTGAAATGCTTAATGGTATTCTCTGTTTGCTTGCTTTTTACCAGGGCTTCGGGGGCCATTCCGGCAGGAGCCGAAACGATTGAAAGCGGGGTGTATTGTTACAAAGTTGAGGAAGGAGATAAGGTAAATACCTTTACCTGGGATATTAGCTACAAAGAAAGTCTTACGGAGATAAATGTCAGTGATGGTAAGCAGAAGATGGTCAACATCTGTCGCCGAGATGGAGAGACGCTGTTCTGGTCATCGTCAAAGGAGGACAAAACAAAAGTTCATATTACTCGTGTTGACAATGCCTTGAGGATTACAAAGGAAATCAGCGAAGAGCACTCCACAAATATTCAAGAAATAGATGAACTTCCCTGGTATCAACCACTGTCATATTCTTTGCAGAATTTTCTCGTCTCCGATAATAAAATCGTTCATTTCTGGTCGGTAAGAAATGATACACTGGATGTTGTTCACCTGAAAGCTGCGAAGGTTGGCAGGGAAGCTCTGGAGATTGGTGATTCCGAGATCCCTGCCATAAAGGTTGAAATAAGGATGGCCGGTCTTTTTGCCCCGTTTTGGCATGGAACGTACTGGTTTCGACTGAGGGATCTGCTTTTCCTGCAGTACCGTGGGGTAAATGGTCCGCCTGGCTCCGCGGAAACGTTGATCAGGTTAAAGAACACGTGTGATGTGTGAGTATTCGAGTAATCGCACTGCAGGAGAATCGTTGATAATCAAGTGCGATCAGGAACCAGATCAATTGAAACCGTTGAGGTTGTCACCGAGCTTTGTCAGGATCTTCGAGCCCAGTGAGACGTGGATACCGTTATTGGCGAGGCAGGTGTTGGAGGTGTTCGGGAGAACGATCAGATTGTTCGTTATGATACCTGCATCCTTGAGTTTTGCAATCGCATTCAGTTGGCTGCGGGAAAGTGTGCTGTGGCATAATTCCATATACGCATATTTTTCCTCGCCTTGGTCCCAGCCGGACAGGCACGGACTCAAAAAAAGTTGCCGGTAGGAACTGTCGGGAATCAGATCATTGATTTGTTTTTGTCTCTGTGGTGCCTGCGGGGCGAAATAGATCAGAATCCGTTGGCCGCTTTCACCGAGCCCAAAGTGAGTGTTGGCGTATCGGGCAAGCAGCTGGACGAACAGAAAGGTTCGGGCTGATTCACGCGCTGCACCTTCTCCGATTGAGCGGTCGCGCGAGTCAGCTATGGTGAGTGACAATATTTCAGGGGACGTGTTGTCACTGATAAAATTCTTCTGGAGTAGACTGCCGAGTTCGACAAGAGATTTTGGAAGATGCCTGATTCTGTTGACGCAGTCTGCAAATGCCAGTTTCAAAACATAGCTGACTGGTAGACGCAGCCACTGTTCGTTTCGGTGTATGGTATAAAAACGATTCCGGTCTTTACGTAACGGCCCATCCGGCTGTCGTTTATCAGCAAGAAAATCGCCTGCAATGATTTCGGCTGCACAATCGCTCAAACATCCCGGCTTAATACGGATCCAGCTGTTTTTCCATATGGTTTGTTTCCCGTCTTCCAGAAAGGATATTAAGTCGCTGACGGATTGCTGTGTACAGTCACCGCGCTCTGAACGTTTAATGAGGTTTTTAAAATAGCTGGACTGCTTTATGCTCAGGGGCAGGTCTACCCGGTCACTGCTCCCTTCAACCACAACCTGAAACTCATACTCCATGCCGGCAGTGGTATCACCTGATCCGAACGGTTGAATACTCTTCTCTAAGCAAACGGATCTGAATTGCGCGGCTCTTTTTTCAATTCCCATATACTGATTGATACTGGGCAGCGAAACGGTCATGGTGCTAATCAACCCCATGCAAGAAAAAAAATTTTAGTAGTGGCCTGGAGACTAGGCTGCCCTGTCAAGCAGCGTATGATTTTTACTGCCGTATGGTTCGTTATGAATGGTGAGATTCTTCACAAACTGTTTTGTACATGCTTCCCAGGTATATGCTTCGGCATATTTCCGACAGTTTTGCGGATCGATATCAAGACATTTGATAATCGCCGTTCCAAGGTCTTCGTCCATCCAACCGTTATAACCATTGCTGATCAGAGAGCGGGGTCCATCAACTGGAAAGGCCGCCACGGGGACCCCGCAGGCCATTGCTTCAAGCTGGACGACGCCAAGTGTATCGGTAAGGCTTGGAAAGACGAACACATCACTTTCGGCAAGCTGGGCAGCAAGATTCTTACCCTTCATGAAACCAGTAAATTTTACTCCTGGATAACGAGCCTTGAGTTCAGTGAGTGCCGGACCGTCGCCAATAACCATTTTACGGCCGGGAAGCTCAAGATTCAGGAATGCTTCGATATTTTTTTCAGGGGCAATTCGCCCAAGATAGGTAAATGTTCTTTGTTCAGGGTGCTCGTTTTTCATGGTAAGCGGCTGGAAAAGTTGCGTATCAACTCCTCGTGACCAGAGGCAGACATTTTGGAATCCTTTTTCCTCCAGTTCTTCTTTCAGCGCCGGCGACGAGACCATCATCCTGGAACCCTTCTCGTGAAAACAGCGCATGAAGGCGTATGAAAGCCTTAGTGGCAGAGGAAAACGAACCCGGACATATTCCGGGAAGCGGGTGTGATATGCCGTTGTGAAGCTGAATTTTTCTCTTATGCAGGCTCTGCGGGCTGCCCAGCCCAGTGGGCCTTCAGTTGCGATATGGATGGAATGGGGAGCAATGGTGGACAAGGTATCTTTTATGGTCGCCGGTCTTACGCATGAAAGAGATATTTCCGGATAGGTCGGGCAGCGAAATGTCCGGAACTGCTCGGGTGTTATGGTTGTCGTCTCTATACCTTGCTTCTGTAATCTTTTAATAGTTTCGGTATAGGTGGTAACAACGCCGTTAATTTGTGGGAGCCATGCATCCGTTACGATAGCGATCTTCATAATGAGCACCAATTGAGTTTAATTCAGTTGTTGACAAGCCTTCCTGCCATTCAATAACCCCGAGTGTGCCGTTGGTATTCTCGACCAGAGCGGTACAGCTCTCGACCCAGTCCCCGGAATTACTGTAGAGCACACCGTTTATATCCCTGATTGCAGCATGATGGATATGCCCGCAAATCAGTCCATCAACATTGTTGACAGCAGCCTCGTTTATCAGAGCTTCTTCAAAATTGCCGATATAATTGACTGCTTTTTTTACCCGGTGTTTGATGCTTGCTGAAATAGAATGATAGGGAAGGCCGAACAGGGATACACGTATCACGTTATACCAGCGGTTAATGGTGAGCAGATTGTCATAGAGGATGCTGCCGAGGCCGGCCAGCCACTTTTTTTTCTGAATGACACAATCAAACTTGTCACCGTGCATGACCAGATACTTATTGCCATCGGCTGACTCGTGGACAACCTCGTTCATTACCGAAATGCCGTTAATCGTTGTACCGCTATAGGGCTGAAATACCTGGTCATGGTTTCCGGGTAAATAGAAAATCCGAGTTCCTTTACGGGCTTTCTTCAGGATTACGGAGATGATCTGGTCGTTGATTTTCGGCCAAAACCAGCTGCGTCTGAGTTTCCAGAAATCAACAATATCGCCGACCAGATACAGGTAGTCGGATTCATGGGTAAGGAGAAATTGTAAGAGCTTTCTGCTCTGAGAATTACGTCCTCCGAGATGAGTGTCTGAAATCCAGATGGTTCTAAAAAAAGCCTGTTCCATAATTTCCTCTTTTAGGCATTGTTAATTTGTTACAGACTAGAACAGTAGGGTTATGTTTTGATCAGCTATTTAATATGATTTCATGAAGTTGTGTAATGGAATTAGCCCCGGTGACCATGGATATTCAGGCCTCAAGGTTTTTTCAGCGAAAAATAGCGCCAATTCCCATCGCCTGTTTTCGAGCAAATTTGGGTATGATATCTGGTTTTATATAGACAAGCAGACGATACAATGTTCCCAGAAGGTGGAGGGTGAAGAGATAGTCAACGATCCGGTACCCCCTTTTTCTTCTAAAAGAAAGGCGGATTAGAACTGGAATGAATCGGATATTGAACACCAGGGGTTTATAGGATGATCTGATTCGATAGCGAGGGCGATATTCTTTTGGGTAGCGTTTTTTGTAAGAGCGCTTGGCTTTTTTAATTTTTTGCTGCTCTTTGTCATTGTCCGGCAGAAAATAGTAGGATCGGGCAAGTGCCAGGATTTCAAAAGTATCAGCCATGAACTGTATATCGTCTACCGGAAGATTGAGATCCATGGCTATTTGTTTCATGGTGTCAATTTTTTTCAGCGCTTCATAGCCCGTTTTCACAGATTCTTCTGGAGATTTAACCAGAGAAAGAAGAACACAGCGTGTTGATTCATTGATAAAGATAGTATTCCAGTAGACGCTGAGCAGCGGGGGGATGCGCACTCGTCTGAAAAATAATTTCTGCTCCGCAACCTCCTTGATATAAAGCAACTCCTTGATGACTTCATCATCAAGGCGAAGCAGTTCAAGAAAGGCCTTTGGATCAGTACAGTCAATCAGGGAGCAATAGGCGTGCACTGCCTGCTCAACAGACACCCGCTCCCTGAAAATTTTCAGTGTTACATAGCTGTTCAGCTCATTCCAGATACCACTGGCTTCGAGGTATGTACGACGACGAAACGGCAGCCAACCGCCGGTCTGACACCAGACACTGATGCCGACAATGTTCGCAGCAGAATCGAGTTGCCGGGCATAGTTCTGATAATCCCAACCAATGAAAGAGGGATATTCTCCACAGCCCTCGTATTCTCTTCTGGCCTGCAATTCGACAATTTTTTTTACTTTTAGCTTAAAAAAATGTTTGTTGAGCGGCAGATAACGAAAAAAATCAGATTCACCATATTTCATTGATAGAATAAAATTTGGGCTGTCTATTCCTTCTAATATCCGAGCAGTTGTGCGACGGTGCCAGATAAAGTCACCGACCGGATAAGCACCGATTGTCCAGTTTCTTAGAATAAGCGTACGCTTATAGCTCTCAAAGATGGGCAGTAGTTCACGCAGCAGGCGGTTAACCTGACGGGAAGAGCGGAGAAACAATTCACTCTTGAAGTCGCCCTTGACATCTTTTCCATCACATTCGCCGATTCGAAAAATAATACCCTTGATTTCCGGGAAGTGTGAGAAGACAGATTCGATCTGTCTGCGGATCAACCGCAAGCCTTTCTTCCTGTTCCCTGCAATTATCCTTTTAATCTGAGGTGTAAATGACAAAACATCCATGGTGATGTAAATCTCGAGTCCATATGCCTGCAAGATAGTGAAAAGCGTTCGGTATTCTTCTCTGAAGATGTGAATTATCTTGTTGATCTCAGGTTCATACCACGTATCAGGAGCAAGGTGGGCGACATCATCCAGGCTGATACTGTTATAGCCAACCGTGCTCACCCTGCGGGCAAATGTCTCCATGTCGTGAGCAATTTGATCGAACAGCTTTCGGCGCTCGGGTTGTTCAATGCGCAGCTGGTGAAAAGGAATCTTGGACCAGTTAATCCTCTGCTTATCATGGCTCTGAAAGAACGGACCGATCGCATCTATGAGAAATAGTTCCATACAATGAATCCTTTAGCCGCTACGGGGGGGCCGGTTCGAGCATGAAGGGGTTCCAGCCATGCTTCCGGTAAAGTCCAGCGTTTCAAATGAGTGCAGCATTCTTTTCGGCGAACCGGATAACAGGACAAGCACATGAATGTGTGGGCATGAATTGAAATACGCGTCGTCAGGACATCTCATTTGCCCTGGAAGCGTTCCATTTCCTTGAATTGAGGGGCAAGCCGGCCATTAAAAAATCCGCATGCCCGGTAATATTTGAGATCTTCTCTGAGCAGTCTGAAAAACTGTGGGTCCTTCGCTATCTTTTTAAGCAGCTGCAGGGGCTGCGTAAATACATCAGCAAATGGTCCCAGGACATCGGAGGGGTCTCGAAAACATTCCCATTCACACCTGTCGCAATCAAACGTTCGGCGACTTCGTTTTTTGAGATCCGGAAACTTGGAATTAGGTTCTTCGCGATATCCGCATGGGTGAATTAACCCTTTCTGACATTCAACAAAGAAGAAGTCAGAGCCACCGCGACATGGAAATAGAGACTTTTGATCGTCATTAAATTTTCGCATCAGGCCATACAGTGAGCAACGTGGTGAGAAAATTCTCAGTTTTCCCCTGTATTTCGGCACTGTCTGAAATAGGGCTTTGAAAATCAGAGCTTTTTCAGGTTTAGAAAAGTTTATGACACTATCGCCTGAAGCGGCTCCATAGAGGGTGTGAGTCATGGATTCGGGTAATTTGTCCAGCTTTTCTTCACTGTCATTGTTGCTCATTGGATAGCAGGCGTTGACAATAGTGAATCCCAGATCGAATACAAATTGATAAAAACGCTCAAAGGATGTCTGAAAACGTTCCAGAAACATGTCAGCGGTTGTCTGCTCCAAAAATGCTTGCGCGGCGCTTCCACCGGTTGCCCTGTTGATTCCAAGGTTGACAGCCGGGTAGATGCCGTGCTCATGAAAGATTGGCAGTGCCTTTTCAATACCTCTTACCACTCCTTTCAGCCCACGCATTTTCTCGTGAGTTTCCGGTTCTGATGAATCAAGGCTGATCCAGAATGTATAAAGGTGTGTCGAGGCTATTTTCTCCGCAATTCCGGTTATTCTTTCGGTATATCGCGGGCTGTCGGAATGTCGAAACATAAAGCCGTTGGTACCTGTGCGCACATACGGAATACCCGCCTGTTCGGCATGTCTTGTCAATTCTATAATCTCATCGAGAAACATCAGCGGTTCGCCACCGGTGAAAGAAAGCGATTTCACGCCCTTCAGGGCAGCAGTATCGATCAGTCTTTTTACCTGGTCTTTGTCCAGGATGAAGCGGGGAATATTTTTCGACCTGCGCATGCCGCATTGAGGGCAGTCGGCGTTACATTGATTGCTGTACTGGATGATGAGCTGTCCGGGAATTCTGCCGCGGAAAAGCGTTCGCAGGTAGTCCGGATTTCTAAATGGTGATTGCATGGTCTCTACTATGAACCATGCAAAATAGGATAAGATTTGTTTTATGTTAAAAAATGTTTTGCCCCCCGGGGGCATCATTGATCAAGTAGGTGAGTAGTTATCTCAGTGGTTTGCCATACTCTCTGATATCGTTTTTCATTCTCCTGAGCTCAACATCTCCGGTAACCACCGTATTGGGATCAGGCTCAAAGTCAAGGTTTCGCTTCCTACCAGTATATTTGACTGATCGCAGGATAATCTTCATGGTTTCACGCCTGGCCTGCTGCTTGTCGTCTGACTTGATAATCCACCAAGGGCACTCTCTTGTATGTGTTTTCTGGAGCATTATCATTTTCTTGCGGGTGAACTCATCCCAGAGTTCCTGGGCTTGCAGGTCTACCTCCGAGAGCTTCCATTGCCGCAACGGATCGTTGCGTCGCCGTTCAAAACGTCGTGCCTGCTCTTCCTTGGAAACCGAGAAGTATAATTTCAGCAAAGTTGTTTTTCCCGCATCAAGAATAAAATTATGTTCATACATGGTTACTTTTTTCAGGAATCTCTGATATTGCTGTTTCGTGCAGAATGACATTACCGGCTCCACCATTGCCCGGTTATACCAGGACCTGTCAAAGAGCACGATTTCGCCGGCACGCGGGAACTGCTCGATATATCGTTTCATATGAAGCTCGGTCTGCTGCACCGCGTTCGGTTTGCCAAGCGCTACCACCCTGTAATGCTTTTCGTTCATGTACCTGGTTACGCGGCGGATGGTACCTCCTTTCCCAGAAGCGTCGCGACCATCAAAAAGAATGATCATTTTTTTTCCGTTTCGTTCCAGATGACGCTGCATTTTTATGAGTTCGGCCTGGTACGGTTTCAGGTCCTCACCTTGAAAATATTTAACGAGAGAGGCGTTTACGATAGCCAGTCTGTCTTGTTTCCGCAGGGGTGCAAATCTTTTTTTCGCAACGTGATGGCTGTCCTCAATCTCTGCTGAAAAAGCTCCCTGCCTTCCCGATTTCTGATGCTTTACTCTGTCGGTTTTTACAGTTGTACGTGCCATAATAGACTCCTGAAGGTTCTCGGATTGTAGGATTAACAACTATCGAGCGCCAATTATAAACGGGGAATATTAGGAATTGGTTTTGGTTTTGTTAAAAGCTGAAAGAGGAGATTTTTCCGGAGTGGTTTTTGGATTATACCACTTACCATGCAGTTCCGGGAAGGTCTCAGCCGAGTAACTGAATCTGGGAATAATGCCATTACAGAGGGCTTTTAAAAAACATAATCCTAATAGTAACTTAACATTAAAAGCGACATTGTTTGATAGAATACTCTCTGGTCTTGTCATAAAGATGAAGGAAATGGGTACAGCAGGATGGCAGGTTCGTATCAGAAAAAACTATTGAACAGGGTTTATGTAGAATTATATCCAGTGGAACGCAGGAGCCGGCAGGAAAAAATGGCTTCACAAATAACACTATTGCGTGATTATCGTGCAGTACCGCAAAACACCTTCATGAGCTCTCATTCCATTAGCACCAGTATCGGCTGACATGAACGACATATCATACGTAAAAAGTATAAAACTTCGCTACATCATCGGTCTCAGCGCCATAGCCCTGCTGGCTACAGCATCTTTCATTACCATGAACCGGGTTGTGTCGGAACAACGTAATTTCTCCACGCTCATTAATCTGGCCGGACACCAGTCCGGTCTCGCCAGCCGTCTTGCTTATTTCAGCAGCATTATGGCAACAACTGATGACGAGGCTGAGTTCAACATCGCCCGGGCACAAGTTGGGAGATCAATCAATAAAATGGAGAGCTCTCACAAGATTCTTCATTCCGGTGATTCGGATATGGGTATCCCTGTTGTCAGCAATGAACATTTGAGAACAATCTATAAGGACCCGATGATGGGACTTGATCTGGCTCTGGAACGTTTTCTTGAACAGGCAAGGGTCGTTTATAATACCGATTTCAATTCGTTTAACAAGGGGTTGATGTCATATGTTTATCTCACGACGTATGGGCCACACGCGCTGGAGCCTCTGCTGGATGCGGCTGTCGATGAATATGATCGAATCGCCCGGACGGCGATTTCGAAAATTGAACGACTTGAGATGGTTATTTGGCTGGCTACGATTCTCGCGCTGCTGCTGGAAATGCTTTTTATTTTCAACCCTGTAGAGAATCGCATCAAAAAGACCATATCTTCTCTGAATGAAGCAATAGAGAAGCTTACCCGCACACAGACACGGCTTCTTGAGGCGCAGAAGCTTGCCTCTCTGGGAGACTGGCAGCTCACTGCAGACAAAAGCCACATGAACTGGTCAGACCAGGTTTATGAAATTTGCGGGGTTTCAAAAAAGATTTTCCGGGTTTCACTCGAAACGTCAATGCAGTTGATTCATCCCGACGACCGGGGAACTGTAAAGGCTTCCCTTCTTAACGTGGTTCGGCACGATATCCCTCTGGATATAGAATACAGGATTATCAGGCCGGATGGTCTTGAACGGCAGATTCACCAGAGAACGCTTGCCATTAGAGACAGGTATGGAAATGTTGAAGCGTTATCCGGAACGGTCCAGGATATAACAGAGAGAAAGATATCGGAAGACAAGATTCGAAAACTCGCTCTTTTTGATCCGCTGACCGGATTGGCCAATCGACGCCTGCTTAGGGACCGTCTTAAACAGGAAATGGCTGCTGCCTGCAGAAATCATGAATATGGCGCGGTGCTTCTTTTGGATATGGACAACTTCAAAACACTCAATGACACCAAGGGACATATTATCGGCGATGCTCTACTGGTTGAGGTCGGAGAGCGAATCAGAAGTTCGGTGCGTGATACGGATACCATTGCTCGACTCGGCGGGGATGAGTTTGTGGTCATTCTCGAAACAATCGGCAGAAACGAAAAAGATGCAAAAAAGACCGCGCTCTATCTGGCAGGAGAGATCAAAGATGCCCTGAGTAAGGTGTATGTTTTCGGAAATGATAATTACCATACTCACTATACGAGCGCCAGTATCGGCATTGTTATTTTTGACGGTACGGAAGGAAGTGAGGACGAATTGATCAAAAGAGCGGATGTGGCAATGTTTGAGGCGAAAGAGAATGGTCGCAACCAGATACGTGTCTACAGCAGGGAAAGGCAGACGTTTATTGATTCGAGGACGTCAATGGCCCACAATCTGCAAAATGCGCTTGATAACAATGAATTCAGTCTCTATTACCAGCCCCAGGTAACATCAGCGGGGAAGATATGCGGGGCGGAGGCGCTTCTTCGCTGGTTTCCACCCGGCGAAAAACCGGTCTCTCCAGGCTTATTTGTGCCGGTTGCAGAGGATACCGGATTAATCCTTCCGATCGGTGAATGGGTGCTGGAAACCGCCTGCAGGGATATCAGGAAGCTTTGCAGATATGACCTGCCTGCCCGCTTCGCGGTAGCAGTGAATATCAGCGCGCGACAATTCTCGGATCGCCGATTTCTAAAAAAGATCAAAACGATAATTGACCGTAATGGCGTCGATTACCATCGCCTCAAATTCGAATTAACCGAAAGTTACCTGCTGCAGGATATTGAACGTGTCCAGGTAATATTGCGGGCTTTGCAGAAAATGGGCTTAAATATTGAGCTGGATGATTTCGGGACCGGATACTCCTCTCTCACCTCATTGAAAAACCTTCCCCTCAACACGTTGAAACTCGATGGTACACTGGTTCGCGGCATCGGTGGGGATTCCCGTGATGACGCTATTGTTCGTGCAGCAATCAAAGTGGGAAAAGCACTATCTTTGGACATCATTGCTGAAGGAGTGGAAACAAAGCAACAAAGTGATTTCCTTATCGGGCAAGGATGTGACATGTTGCAGGGCTATCTTTTTGCCAGACCTATGCCTTTTGAAAAATTTGAAACAGTGCTTTGTCGGAGCCTGGAAGCGCAGGGGAAAGCAGATGACATCTCAGACATGCCCGCTCATGTGTCGAACAGTGAATTCACCCTGGTTGAAACTGCTTATTCGTCAGTAGCCGTGAGATTAAACTAACCGGCCGACCGGGGTGTTGCTGTCGGACTGCTTCAGTTTGCCATGATACCATGGATCAGTTTTTCCCTGTTGTTCCCCGTTGCCTGGCAATTCCGGTTTTTTCTCAAACGCATCCACACCAATCTCTAATAGAGTCATAATTAAACTCTAATGCCCAATCATGTATATAGAGTTTGTAATAATCCAGAAGAGTAATGAGTGCCCATCAAATAGTTACAGAATAATCAGGATTGACGGAGTCCAAATGAATATGAGGCAACAACGGCGAGTTGTTCTCTTGTCACTGGTTTTGAGCATGGCGGCGATCATATTTAATTTCGGTACCATCGCTTTGTCGTTTTTACTGCCGACAGCAAAAAAAAACAGTTATGGCGGAAAGGTATACGGTGGTTTTATCGATGATCTTCCAGAAGTGGGCGGTGAACCGAAACTGTTTCCACAGGGACGATTCTGGCTGGTTCATGATGAACATGGAATTACTGCTCTTCACAGTTCCTGCACTCACTTGGATTGCAGGTTTAACTGGGATCAGCAAAGCAGACGTTTTGTCTGTCCATGTCATGGTTCGGAATTCGGACGGGACGGTCTTGTCCTCAGGGGACCTGCGACGCGGAGTCTCGATCGTTTTCCGGTCAGCATTATCACCGAGACTGGCAGCCTTGTCAGATCCTTGGGGAACCGAGGGGAGCCGCTGCCGATAAAAGACCTGCTCCTGCATGATTCTACCGGACCCCGCACTGAAGAGGGCAAAAAGAGTGTCGTCAGTCTTGTAGAAGTGGATACCGGCAGAAAAATTCCGACTTCTGCAGACCGTGCTGTTGAATAATGGATATGTTCATCAGTGACAAGCATCTGCATCATATTTCTTCGTTACCGGAATCCTTGAAAAGCGATGCAGTGGAGAAAAAAGCCTGGAGGCGAACAGGTCATCGGGAAAGTTTTCTCCTGCATATGCGGCCACGGGTATACAGGGCTGAAGCAGTAGCATTTACTGCTACCTATTATCTCGGCTTTTTTTCTGTTTTCTTTCTTCTGCTGGAGTGTATAACCGGTCTGGTTTTAATGGTGTACTATATTCCAACACCGGATCAGGCATATGGCTCGATTCTCAGGTTGACATCAGAAGTTCCTTTCGGCTGGTTGATGCGTGATTTGCATCGCCTGGGTGGGGAATGCATGATCATCGTTGTCGTGCTTCATATGGTGCGGGTTTTTGGAGCAGGTGCCTATAGAGGAAAAGCCCGTTTCACCTGGGTTACCGGGATCGTGCTCATGTTGTGCACCTTGATGCTGGCCTTCAGTGGCTACCTTCTCCCCTGGGATCAGTTGGCGTTCTGGGCGGTTACCATAGGAACTGGAATAACTGAGGTGATCCCCGGTGTCGGCACACTGATTACCGTGCTTATTAGAGGTGGCAGCGTGATCGGCCAGGATGGCCTGCTGCGTTTCTATTTGCTGCACATTCTGGTGCTTCCACTTGTGATGATACTTTTTACATCGATCCATTATTACCGGGTAGTGCGGCTGCACAATACCCCCGTGAATGTCGGGAACGACCATGAACGCTCAGCAGAAAAACGTCCAGAGAATGGCAGGACCGTCAAACTTTACCCGTCTGTGACGTTGCTGGAACTCTTTTTATCATTTGCACTGTTGTCGGCAATGATTGCCTTCGTGGTGTTTATTTATGATGCCCCGCTCGGAAATCATGCAGACCCGAATCATACACCCGTAAATACACGTGCTCCCTGGTTTTTTCTCTGGCTTCAGGGGCTTTTAAAGATCGGGGACAGCTTTCTTGTCGGGATTTGTCTGCCGGTCGTCCTCTTCGGGCTGTTATGTGCGGTTCCCTATCTTGATCATTCAAAACAACGGAAAACACTGAAAGAACGTCCATTCTCAGCAGCGATCCTGGTACTGTCGACGCTGGTGTTTATGATCATGAGCTTCTTCGGCTTACCTTCACATGGCACGGGGAAGAATCCTGTCAACGAAATTCTGCAGCACATTAACCCTGAGGAGCAGGCGAGTCTTTTTCATCATCTCGGGTATGACAATATTGGTCCGGGGGTTTATGTCACGTACTCAAAAAATGCAGGAAGGGCAGTTGGGCCATTCAGATCATTTTTAGAAACGTTTGCCGATAATGTTAATCAGCTGACTCAGGATCCGGATGTTTCTGAAGCAAGAGGAATCGTTCTGGTTGAGGAGTGGCAGGAAAATCTGAAGAAGATAACGGTTCGGATTCAATGGTCGAAAGAATATTCAGATGATCCCGACCGGAGCGCTGAGACGATAATTTATCTCTTCAGAAGTATATCAGGCGACACCCCTTCCCCCCCCAGAGTGCGGCAGCAATGAACATCAACCGTTTAGTTTACATGCTCATATGTGCAGCTATCGTTACGACGGTGGTTCTTTTTTGCCTGGTGGCTTCCGAGAAGACCCGCCTGGCAAGGGCAGGTGCATTGCAGAGAGGAAAGGCGATCGAACACGGTGCTGCGCTATACAGTCTGCATTGCCGGACATGTCACGGCAACAGGGGAGAGGGTATAGGGCAGCTGGGTCCGCCGTTAAACGATGAACACTTCTTTCGCCACCGACTGAAGGAGGTAGGCTGGCAGGCAACGCTTGAGGACTATATTTCAGCAACCACAGCGCATGGACGGATGATGGGTACCAGGCCAATATATGCCGGAAACGGTTCAACTGCAGTGATGCCTGGCTGGAACGAGAAATACGGCGGTCCGTTACGTGCCGATGAGATCGCGGAAATCAGCAGATTCATTTTAAACTGGGAGGCGACTGCTCTTGGCCGAGTCACCCTTGAACAGATCGAGCTATCCCGTATGAATTTAGCTGACCGGAAAAATAGTGCAGAAGGAGAGCACGTCTTTGTCGAGAAGTGCAGCAGATGTCATGTGTTTCGGGACATCGACAGGGCGCAGATACCCGGGCCGGGGCTCTCCGGGCTTTCCACGATTGCTCCACAACGTCGAGAAGGATACGAAGGAATCGACTATCTCAAGGAATCAGTTATGATTCCAAAGGCCTATCTCGTTGATGGGTATACAGAACTTGCTGATGAGCATTCCTGCGGTGCGGTGCTGAGTTTCAGCGACCTTGAGTCTGTCGGCAGTTTCCTGCTGCAGTAGCGGTGCCTGGATGAAGAGCCTTTGTAAAGCAGCGGTCACCTTCGGCATAATGCTGACGACAATATGTCCACGTGTACAGGCAGGACAAGAATGGACAGGCGTATTGAGTGATCCCGTCGTGCTTGGAAGCTGGCTATATCAGAGCAAGTGTGTACGCTGCCATTTTGAATATGGCAGAGAGCGTCTCGCTCAAGGGTTTGATACCCAGCGGGAGCTGGTGAAAGCGATTTCAGAAGGTGGCTGCCAGGTAACCTGGTCTCGGGTAAGTGGGGGGGAGCTTGGGCATCAAGAACTGCAGGCTATCGCTCAATACATGTACAGATGGGAAGAGGAGGATGGTGATCCTCAACTGCCGGATTTACCGCCGCTGCTTCCGGAAGAGCTGCTGGAAAGGGAACCGGAACAAACTGAAATCGTGGTGGTTGCTGGTGAAAAAAGTGAGAAACCGGCGCTTGAACCTTCACTGGTGCATGTCATTGAGCACAGCAGTGTGGCACTTGGCGGCTGGCTTTATACAGGCAATTGTTACCGTTGTCATCTTGAGTATGGAACTGCCCGTATGGGAAAAGGTTTAACAGTCGAAAAAATTCAGCGATTTATTCGCGAGGGAAAGACCTCGACTCAGATGAAACCATTCAGCAGGGCACTGGGAGGCAACCTGAAAAGCAAGGAAATAAACGCGATCGTTGAATATATTACAACCTGGGAGCGGGCGGGTGAGTCTCTTGCAATCGCAGCACAGCTCATGACTCCTCCAGAGCAGGATCCTACAGATTTCGTACCGTTACGACTGACTCGTTTTCCCGGCGTGAGTGGTGATGATCATGCTGGAGATTCCCTATTTCGAGCCAACTGCCGCTCATGTCATGGAGCATCGGGAGAAGGCATTATCGGCCCATCATTTCGCAAACGACAATGGGTTATTCGTGTCGATCTGTTCTTTAAATCAATCGTCAAGCGGGGAGTACCGGAATCTCTTATGCCTGCCTGGGATAGCAATTCAGGCGGAAGCTTGTCCGCCAAGGATATTGATGATGTTGTATCTTTTCTTCTGAAGTGGCAGGAGGTCGGCGATACAGACAGCTGATTCCTGGGCTGTAATTGTTTTGTAATGCGGAGCAGGCTAAGACTATTTCAAGCAGCTTTTGTTCTCTCCCACGTTTCAGTACTCGTCAATTTTTTAAATGGATTCAGGTTGGGGGATGCCACAAAAAAAGCCCGGGAGAACCCCGGGCTTTTCAGTGTAAACCAGAACAGTCTATTTATTTGAGGGCAACGGCATTGATTGAGTCGTAGATTTCGCCATTATTGCTTCTTCCGAGTTCAATCCATTTGATATCAAAACTTTCATCTGCTTTCTGGGTAACTTTTGCAGCATAAAGAGTACCGGCACTGAGATCACCTTCATTGTCGGCGATAAACTTGGCCAGAATAACGTTTGTCCCGTCATCACCGCTGTAAACGGTCTTTTTATCATTCATGACCCTGCTCATTTCATAACTGAGGCGGCCCATTGCATAGTGCTTGACTACTTTTGTAACTGCCGAGTCACCATTTGGATCCGGTATGAGTTCAATGGGAAAGCCATAGTCATAAGGGTTGGCCTGAGTACCAAGGTAATCGGTCATGTCGGCAACGTTTTTCTGCCAGCCGGTTTTAACTGCGACAGGTTCATACTCCTCACTGCTGAGCCCTGTGTTCCAGGGAGTTGCGCTGGCGTTGCAATTGTTCCAGGTTCCTTTTACTGCGGCAAAATCGACATTTTCACCATCAAGAATATCCCATCCTTTACCATTGCGTTTCATGTAAATTTTGGCAACGTTTCCCGGTCGGCATTCGAAGTTGGTGTAAAGGTATGCTTCATCACCTGAAGGGGTAATCGGCAGAAACATGTTACCGTCCGGATGATTACACATTTCCTTCAAAGTGCCGTCGAGCCGGTTTACCTGTCCGAAACGCTGACCATACGGGTCATTGGGGATAACTTCACCGACTCGAGCAAGAATCTGGTAATCTCCTGCGGCTATGGTGAGGTCGAAAATATCATTGCCCTGTGGGACACCGACAGGAGTGAACATATCATTGGCCTTGAAATTATTAACGATACCGACTGTTCCTCGGTTATAGGGGAATTTGCTCATCGCTGATGGATGCTGAATATTGAACATCACATCGTCGCTGTCGGTGACCATGATGCCGGTAATTTCCGCACCGGTCGGCACGGTGGCGAAGCGTTCAAGTTTTGTACCGTTCCAGCGCCACAGAGCGTTGTTGGTGTGATCACTGGTATCTTCAGATATCCAGAGATTGCCGTGATTGTCGACGAAAAGCCCGTCGGGATTGGCGATGTTATTGACGTCGCACCTGTCTTTGAATCCTGAAACAACATTTGATTTGACCGATTTATCGTACGGGCCGCCAATCACTGCAGGTTTGAGGTTGCTGATGTTGTTGTTGGCATCGAGGTGCGCCTCATAGACGATGCCGCATGGATTTTCAGCAAGTTGGATGTCGCCCTCCTTGTCACTCATCGACTTATCAATTGAACTCATTGCGATGTATAGTTTATTGTTTTTCTGGTCGTAGGCAACGCCCTCCATTTTCCGAAATTCAGCAGATGCGCCCATTTTCTTTGCATACTCCCTGGTTTCTAGGAATGCCGCTGCCGGGTCGTTTAAAGAAACAAGACGTTCATCGTCTGCTGCTTGAACTGAGGTAGTCAGTGTTGTTGCAGCAAATGCAGCAAACAACATGAGTGATGATTTTTTGAACATTTTTTTCTCCTTTTTTTGATGGGGTAATAACAAGGGCCTTTCGGGCAGCCCAGGCGTTTATCTATCTGGAAAATACCCGAGCTCAATTAGTAAAATGTTAGATATGAATGAGGATATCGATAAGCAAAGGGAGGGGCGTAGCGCTCGGATTGTCTGTTGTTTCTAATCGCAATATTGGTGGACGATGATCACTGGCGCTGGCTTATGTATTGCTGTATTGTTGACAATCGAGAAGATACATGGGGAGTTGTGTTCAGGTGGGAGGCACCAGTGCCGTTTAAAACTAAAGATAGGCAAAACATGAATAGTAAACCAATGCCCAGAAAAGGATTTGCAAGAATATGGGCAGCTTTACATTATTCTTTGAATGGTCTGCGTTATGCCATTGCCGGCGAAGCTGCATTTCGCCAGGAACTCTTTGTGTTCATCATTCTCCTGGCTATTCTATTTTTTCTGCCTGTCACGGTTATGATGAAGTGTTTACTGTTTTTTGCAAATACTGTTGTTCTTATTGTCGAGCTGCTGAATTCGGCTCTCGAGTCAATCGTTGACATGTCATCGCCCGAATATCATAAGCTTGCTCAGCGGGCCAAAGATCTGGGGAGCGCGGCTGTTTTTGTCAGTCTTTTGTTGACGGCGCTGCTCTGGCTCATTGCTGTCATTCATATCCTTTATGAGGGTAGTCTGCGCGCAGATATACTGTGAACAGCAGATGCTTTAACGCAGGAAACGTTCACCTGAGACTGCCGTTGCAACATCGCGGTTCACTGGAAATGTGAGAGGACGAAGGAGTACCCTATCATCTCCGGCCAGCTGTTTTCGCAATATTGCGAAAACAGCTGGCCGGAGCGTTCGTGAAAATATCTATTTTTATCAATTAGATACCTGTTTTTTTCTTTGAATATCTTCCACGTGGTTTAGTGCTGGAGTGTTGCTTTTGTGCGAATCGTCCTCAGTTCTTGCTGGTATTGTGTCCGATTGTTCCTGTAACGGTTTGATTTAGTTTGTTTTTATGAAAATAAGTTCTATCGGCTTAAACATTGCATGTACAAAGATGAAGAACCGGAAACCCGTATCTCCGGATTATTCAGGAGTGATGCCTGACCAGCTTGCTCCATTGTCGTAATAAGGTATATGCCTGGCTTGCTGTTTGGTTTATTGCATACTCTCCTCCAAGATTGTTCCGATGCTCCTTGTCGGTTTATGCAAAAAGCAGGTGACGGCACCAGGCATGCCCTTATTTTTCTTTCTTCACCGTGACAGGTGTCGTCTGTTAGCTTGATAGACTCCATCCCCCTGCAGGTTTGACCATAGCCCCACCATATCCGGACGACTATTTCGTTTCACAAGAGAGACATTCGATGGTATAACTGAATGAAATAAGGTCGGTCAATATGTCTGTCCGACACGTGAATGGCAAACGAATATTTCCGGAAGAGATAATGATTGATAAAGTAGAGAACTTACTGAAAGCGATGGCCCATGAACTGCCGGGCGTGCTGGCTGCTGCAGTTGTTACGGTTGATGATGGCCTGTCGATTGCGGAAGTGGCCAGGAAAAAGGGAATTGAAACGGCAGCAGCTTCGGCCTATCTGGCATCAATCGTTAAATCAAACAGCAAGGCTATCGGTTTGCTGGCCGGCGATGAAGTAACTGATGATATCCTGATTACCACCAGTCATTATCATTTTATTATCAGGCATATGCCTGATCAGCCGTTTTTTATTTTCGTGATGACCTCGAAAGACGAGTGGCTCGGAAAGTCACGTCTGCTTATCAAAAAGTTCGAACAGGAACTGGCCCGTTTTTCAGCTGAGATTGTGGAACAATTCCGGCAGGCCGGAATATAGGAAAGCGGGAACACACAGTAACGGGCACGTCCGGGATTATTAAATCATTGCAGAACAGGGGCTTTAAAGCGATTTCCGTGAATCAAAGCCCCGTACCTGTTTAAAGTTCGGCAGCCTGCTCAATTATCTTAGAGTTTTTCTTGATTGTCAGCCGAATCCAGCCCAGATTGGTATCTTTATCGGCGACGATTACCAGGAATGCTTCACTACCCACTGGAGCAAACATTACCGGCCCGTCTGTGTATTCGAGCATGGTCAGGTTCAGATCACCCTGGCCAAGCTGGTTCCCCATTGATTCTGCCGAGCCGAATCCGGAGGACGCTATCGCACCGATCATCTCCGCATCGATGCCGGACCTGGCAATGTTGTCAAGAAGGAATCCGTCACGGCCAACCAGGCAAGCGGTGTGGACACCATCTATGTTTGTAAATTCATTAAGAATCTTTTGAATTTCGGTCATTTCGCTATCCTCAGTTATAATTGCCCCCTGCGGTTCTGCAGGGGATTTCGTATCTGCTTGAAAATCATCATCGGTGGTTTCCCCGACTGCTTGATCCTGTTTTTCTTCAGCTTCCTGCTCTGTGCTGTTAAAGATATCAAGAAAAGATGACGGCAGTTCTGAGCTGTCTGATTCGTTTTTACTTGTTTCTTCGTCATTGCGGACAGCAGATTCAAAGAGTAGTGATTCGAGGTTTTTGTAGATGCTCACTACCGGTGGTTCAACACCCTTGATATTCTGAAGCGTACCACCCTGGAATTCAAGGATCTTGAAAAAGGCTTTTTCACCACTCGTGTCATCACACATGGCATGAACGACCTCGCCCTTTTTAAAAAAAATCATACCTTCCCGGTCGTCGGTCGTTACTTTCAGTGCCGAGGTTGCTTTGGAGAGGCCGTTAAACTGGACGATATCTATCAAATCAATTCCATCGAGGGTACCCTGAAAGCCGTCGCTGGTTTTCAGAGCATCCCCGACAATTTCACGCATATCATTGATGTCAAATGGTTTTTCAACGAACCTGAGACTTCCCCCGACCATCGCTTCATGTTCAAAGCTGTTTGACGGGTAGGCCGTCATGATGATGACGCCGGTGTCGGGGTAACGGTTGTTGATTTCTATCAGCAAATCAAGGCCGTTCATTCCCGGCATGTTGATATCGGTGATAACCAGATGAATCTTTTTGTCACTGAGAACGGCAAGCGCCTCTTCTCCTGAACCGGCAGCCAGAATCTCAACATCGGCCATGCCTTTGTTGAGGTTTCTCTGGAGCATCCAGAGCATGTCGTCTTCGTCATCAACAACCAATACTCTTTTCATACATTTCCCCGGTTGATTATCTCAGAGGTCCGTATCAGCAGATTTCTGAGGACTTAAAAAAGTCTATCACTTCCTGAGGGGCTATTTCCAATTATTTTTTAGAATGAAACGTTTACGGGTGAGATAAAGGCGGGCAACAGGTGCTTTTTGAAAAGATGTTGTGTGGTGCTTTCCTTCCAGGCAAAAGGCAAAGAAGCATTGGGATGCTGAGTGGCTAACGATAGGGTGCTGTTTCTGATCTTAGCTGTTTGACGCTCAATCATCCACCGCTTTTGAAGAACATGGTGAATGTTGTGCCTTTACCCTCCGTGCTGGAAACCGTAATGGCGGCGTCATTTTCCTGCAGTGTCCGGTGGACGATAGACATTCCGAGCCCGGATCCGTTGGTTTTTGTCGTGTAAAACGGTTCAAAAACCCGTTCAGTTCCGCTCTTGCTCATTCCTGCCCCATTGTCGGTGAAATTCAGCATCACATAGGGAATTTCTTTTTGCAGCTGATGGTATGCCTGGCAATAAAGTGGAACCTCACTGCCTGTGAGCCTGCAGGCGCTGATTTCGATGATCCCTTCCTGGCGGATTGCATCGATGGCGTTTAAAAACAGGTTCAGAAATACCTGCTGCAGCTGGTTGGGGTCGGCAATGACTGGAGGAAGGGGGGCGTCAAAATTCTCGACAATCTGGATTCTTTGTTTTTCGAGCCTGCCGGCGATTAACGGTTTGGTTTCAGAGAGGATTTCGGTAAGAGAGGTGTGCCGTTTTTTGGGTGTGACGGGGCGGGCATAGGAGAAAAAGTCGGTAAGCAGCTCGTTGAGTCGGTCGACCTGTCTGATGATTCGCCGGGAACATTCTTCTCGTTCGTCTCTGGTGCCTGAATTTTCTTCGATGGACTGGGCCATGATTTTGATGCCGGCCAGTGGGTTTCTGACTTCGTGGGCTACTGCCGAGGCGAGTTCGGCTATGGTCGAGAGCCGGTTCATTTTCTCCATCTCTTTTCTGACCCGTCGCCACTCGGAAATATTGGTAAGAGATATGATATGACCAGGTTCTTTTTTGCCTGAAATGGAGCGGGTTATTGCCGAATAGCGAATAATCATTTGGCTTCCATCTGCTGCCGCCAGCAGTAGCTCCGCCTCTTGTGGCAGCGCGCCACTGGAGCTGCTGTTCAGGATTTGTTGTGAATTCCTGCTGCCGACGACTGAATCAAGGCTGACCCCTTCCAGCCCGTTGCTGAACCAGTTGAAGATCGATTTTGCCGCACCGTTGCACTTGCGGATGGTTCCACATTGATCGGTAACGATGAGACCATGCTGCAGTCCCTGGATAATCGCTTCCGAGAATTGTTTTTCTTCTTGCAGGGAATTTACCAGGTTGATGAGCTGCAGGTCCATTTCCTGCTTGTTGATCAGTTCTGCCTCCCGCTGCGGTTCCTTTTTGCCTGCTCCGGTTTTTTGTACGAACAGTGTAAAATACTCTTTTCCGGGAGAACGAGAGATCAAGAGCTCGACCGGCAGGCTGGTGCCGTCCCGGTGAACCGCCTCCTGCTCAATGCGCAGGGTAAGCGCTTCGTCTTGATGCTGAGAAGCAAACAGTGCAGCCAGGCGGGACGTGGCTTCCGCGTCCCGCTTCCGGGGAAACAGCAGGGGAAAAATGTCTTTACCCTTGATCTGTTGAAAGTTCCAGCCGAACAGCTCGTGCGCCTTGGCATCCCAGGAGCGTATGGCATCGTTTGAGTCACAGCAGATGACTCCGAATTCAACAAGGTTTTTCATAGTCTGGATGCGTTTTGGGGCTCTGCCACTACCTGGTCTGCTAGCTTTTGCCATGTACACGTGGTTTTCTGTTGAAAGAACTGAACATTATCTTCAGAGGATGTATTTCAGCGCCTCCTTCTCTATTTTTATCAGACTGGGCCTCAAGTGACAAGCAGAGCTGCGTGGCAAACTCCTCCGTCGCATACCTGGTGAACGGGATCCTGATTCGTTAACTGTTGATACTGGTTAATATTGGTGATAAATGGTTTGTTTAGTCCTTAAAAGATCCGGATATTGACAAATCGTGCTGAATAGGTAAAAAAAGTCCACTGAACATATGTGAGGAATACTGATGGTTGCAGGTAAGCAGTATCTCAATACCAGAGAAGTTTCCCAGCTGTTGCATGTAAATGAGAAAGTTGTTTACAGCCTGGTCAGCGACAAGGGTTTGCCGGCCACAAAGGTAACGGGAAAATGGCTTTTTCCCCGCAATCTCGTTGAGGAATGGCTCGATTTATATATTGTAAATGCACCGGTGTCGGGGACCTCTTCTCTAGAAAGTGGACGACTTTTTCTGGCTGGAAGTGATGACCTGCTACTCCACAAAGCGCTGGCTCTGTACAACAGTCAGCAGCCTGATTCTATTGCCTATTTTGCAAATATCGGCAGCATGGGCGGACTGAAGGCACTGCGGCAGGGAGGTTGCCATGTCGCAGCCTGTCACCTGCTGCAGGATGATAATAGAGAGTATAATTTTCAGTTTGCAGACAATGAACTTGATCGTGCCCCTGTTTTTGTCAATTTCAGCAAACGGCAGCAGGGGTTGCTCGTGGCAAAAGGCAACCCGAAGGCAATTTTTTCGGTGTCTGATCTTGCCAGGGCAGATGTGAAGATCGTCAACAGACCGCTGAATACCGGGACCAGGCTTCTGCTTGATTATGAAATCAGTCGTTCTGATATCAGTGCGGCAACTATATCGGGGTATCATCATGAAGTCTCGCGGCATATTGATGCGGGATTTGCGGTTCTCAACAACGAGGCCGATGCCGCACCGGCCATCAGCCCGGTTGCCGAACTGCTCGGGCTCGACTTTCTTCCACTGCGCTGGGAGCGTTTCGACCTGTTGATCAGCCGGGAGCGGTTTTTTGAACCGGCCATACAGAAATTTGTAAACCTGCTTCATGATCCGTTGTTCAGGGACGAAGCAGAAAAATTCAAGGGGTATGACATGGCTTTGTCCGGCAAGATGGTTTACCCCGATAACGCACAATTATAGGAGAGTATAGCATGAAAACAATGAGTGTTCTTTCAATAGCCGTCCTGCTGAGTATCCTGGTAGGCAGCACGGTGTACGGTGAAGACAAGGTACTGTCAATGTCAACGACAACATCCACACAGGCCTCCGGCCTGCTTGATATCCTGCTGCCCGAGTTTAAGAAGGATTCCGGGATTGATGTCAAGGTGATTGCCAAAGGGACCGGGGCGGCTATCAGAGATGGTATGGACGGCAATGTTGATCTGATTTTTGTTCACGCCAAGGCGCGGGAAGAGGCATTTGTAGCCGAAGGTTACGGTACCAAGCGATATGCGGTAATGCACAATGATTTTATTATTATCGGCCCCGAGGATGATCCTGCAGGCGTCGCGAAAACCGCAGATGTAAACGCTGCACTCAAGGCGATTGCAGCAAACGGCTCGGAATTTATTTCCCGTGGTGACGATTCCGGAACCCATACCAAAGAGCAGACGCTCTGGAAAGAGTCAGGTGTTCCGGTTATGGAAATGAAACGGACAATCGTCAAGGGTGATAATAAAGTGGACGTTGCTTTTACAGAACCGGCAGATGCGGATAAATGGTATCGTTCAATCGGCCAGGGAATGGGCAAAACCCTTACCTATGCCGACGAAAAGAGAGCGTATACGATGACCGATCGCGGCACCTATATTAAATACAAATTCGGTAAAACTCCGGCTCTTGACCTGACGATTCTCAGCGAGGGCTCGGAAGGACTTGCCAACCCGTATGGGGTGATCCCTGTAAACCCTGATAAATTTCCGGAAATCAAGTATGATCTGGCTAAAGCGTTTGCCGAGTGGATTGTTTCAGAGAGAGGGCAGACACTTATCGGTGATTACCGGCTGATCGGCAAACAACTGTTTTACCCTGATGCAATACCTCAGTAGAGGCAACAGGTTCCCTTCATTCTTTCACCTATCGGGTTGTCAGTGGCCACGCGCAACCCGATAGGTGTATTCTCTGGTTTTTGCAGTATCCATGCTTCTAGACAGCCTGAAATCAGCATTTCTTCTTCTCGTATCGCTTGACCCCGAGCTCTTTGAGATCGTCGGTGTCTCCTTGAATGTCAGTTTTTTTTCGACGCTGGCAGCAGCAATTATCGGCTTGCCGCTTGGTTTTGTTGTGGCTTTTCACAGTTTTGCCGGCAAGCGCTTTACCCTGACCTGCCTCAACACCCTGCTTGCCCTTCCCACCGTGGTTATCGGACTGGTCGTTTACTCGCTCATCTCACGCCGGGGAGTGCTTGGTCCGCTTGAGCTTCTCTATACACAGAAGGCGATTATCATCGGCCAGGTAATACTGATAATTCCACTGATAACAACACTCACCATTGCAGCTATCAGCAAGATCGACAACCGCTACCGGAATACGGCGCTGACACTGGGGGCCAATCAGCGCCAGATAGCCTGGGTTATTTTCCGGGAGGCCCGGTACGGCATCGTTGCCGCCATCATTGCCGCCTTTGGCCGGGTAATCGCAGAGGTTGGTATATCGATGATGCTCGGTGGCAATGCCAAAGGATTTACCCGTACCATGACAACGGCAATGGCGCTTGAGTATGACAAGGGTGAGTTTATTCTGGCAGTAGCCCTCGGCATGATCCTGATGACCTGCGCTTTTGCGATCAACATGGTTTTTCATTTTTTTCAGGGGCGGATAAAAACAGATGCTGTATGAGCTTTCCACCCTGAAAAAAAAATTTGGAGACCGGGTCGTTCTCGATATTTCCTCCCTGTCTCTTGAAGCCAGGAAGGTATATGCATTAATCGGTCCGAATGGTGCCGGCAAGACAACGCTTCTCAATCATCTGGCCTTTCTAGATCAGCCGACAGCCGGTGAGATCAGGTTCCAGAACGAGGCTGTTGCCTACGACCAGAGAAACCTGGTACAGCTGAGGCGGCAGGTTGTTCTCGTCGATCAGACACCGATTCTCTTTTCCGGTTCTGTCTGGAAAAATGTAGAGTTCGGGCTCAGGGTTCGAGGCGTGCCTCGGAAAGATCGTGCGATTAGAATTTCAACAGCGCTCGAGCGTGTCGGCATGTCAGGGTTTGCAGGAGCCGACAGCCACGGCCTTTCGGGTGGAGAGGTGAAACGGGTGGCCCTGGCGCGGGCTCTGGTGCTTGAGCCGGAGGTTCTACTCTGTGATGAGCCAACCGCCAATGTCGATCAGCAAAATCAGGAGGTGATCCTCAAAATACTTGAGCATGCCAACAGCATGCAGAACACCAGTGTCATTTTCTCAACACACTACCTCTCCCAGAGCAGACGGCTTGCTCACCAGACGGTCCTGCTGCAGAATGGCGCACTGTCATTCGACAGTAATGAGAATACCTTTGATGTCGTCATTACCCAGGAACGAGCAGGCTACAAATGTCTTTGTCTGGATAACACTGAAAATCAGCGGCTTGGAGAAGTTGAAACATCCCGCCTGGAAAAAGGCTCTGCCCGAATTCGCCTTATTCCCTCAAGAATCATCCTCCATGTGAGCGAAGATTCCCGACCCAATAACATCCCCAGCCATACGGGAACAGTCAGGAAAATAGCCATTGAAAACAATGCTGTGCGGATTATCGTTGATGTGGGTATCGAGTTGAGCGTCGTGATGAGCATCCCACGTTACCGCGAACAACCGCCGCTGGTTGGACAGCAGGTTGGTGTAGAAATTCCGGATAAAGCTGTCATCGTTGTCTGACCCGTGTAAATGCGTTGCCCGCGGGCGTAATGGGGGAGCCCCATTTCCAGGAATTCTTGTGTTCTTTTAGACCATGTCATGGTAGAGATTGGTTCAATCGGTCAGAATGATTTTTTCCGGGAGCCGAAAAAAGTAAGTTCGGGTTCCGGCCTGCAGAAGGGACGATACTGGAGGCATGGGGCATGAGAGTAAGGAGATTGAAAATACTTGGCGTGGCAGGCTTTCTGCTCCTGTGTGTCTGTGGCTGCTCGGCGCTGCCCAAAAACTTTGAAAAAGCCTACTCGACAGCGATCCTGGATGGTGACAGCACAGAGCTTGGCCGGCTTTTTCAAACCTCGCTCAGGGACCAGCCCGGCGAGTCCGGGGTTTTCCTGCTCAGCAATGGCCTGGATGCTTTTGTCGGCCGTGCCCTGTTGGCAGAGAAAGCCGAACGCTCAATCGATGTTCAGTACTACATGTTCCACCAGGACACGGTAGGAAAGCTGCTGCTTCGCAGCTTGCTGAGGGCAGCCGATAGAGATGTCCGCGTCCGGCTGCTCATAGACGATATGTACGGGGCGGATGCCGATGATGTCTGGTCAGCCCTTGACTCCCATCCCAATATGGAAGTTCGACTGTTCAATCCATTTATACGGGGAAGGTCCAAAGCCCTGCAGTTTCTGACCCGTTTCTCCGATGTCAACTACCGCATGCACAGCAAGTCATTTACGGTCGACAACCAGGCAACTATTGTCGGAGGCCGCAATATTGGCGACGAGTATTTTGACGCCAACCCGGATCTTGCCTTTGTGGATATTGATGTCCTGGCCATCGGCCCCGTCGTGCCCGAGGTCTCAGCGGCATTTGATGAGTACTGGAACAGTACCTATGCCTATCCTGCCTCGATCCTGGCAGGGCCTCGACAACCGGAGCAGCTTACAGAACAGAAAGAGGCTCTCGATGATTTCTATTGGCAGCAGCAGGCCACCATCTATCGCAATGCCCTGGAAACCTCAGAGCTTGCCACTGCATTGCGGGCAGGCTCAGCACGGTTTGAGTGGGCGGAGGCAGAGGTCATTCACGATTCATCGGAGAAAAAGGAGCGTGGCGAAAACTGGCAGCAGGAGCTGCTGATTTCCCAACTCTGGCCATACGTGGAGACGGCAACTGAGGAACTGCTGATTATCTCGCCGTATTTTGTTCCCGGGAAAAAAGGGGCGGAGGCGCTCTGTGGGCTCAGCGAGAAAGGGGTACAGGTGCATATCCTTACCAACTCGCTGGCGTCAAATGATGTATCAGCTGTACATGCAGGCTATTCCCGTTATCGCAAACAGCTGCTCAAGGCCGGTGTCAAACTTTATGAGCTTGATGAGGAGATAAAGGAAGAAATTGCCGAGACGTTCAGCTGGTTGCCCGGATTGAGCAAGTCAAGCCTGCACGCCAAAACCATGGTCCTTGACCGAAAGGCCATGTTCGTCGGCTCAATGAACCTTGATCTGCGGTCTCTGCATATAAACAATGAAATCGGCATTCTTTTCTTCAACGATGTAATGGCCGCAAGGAATGCCCGGGAATTCCTGAACAATCTAGGCCGGGCGGCGTTCAGGGTCGAACTTGACGACGACGGTTCCCTGATCTGGAAAATCAGCAAAAACGGAGAAGACGTTGTTTACAGGGATGAGCCATATGCCGATTTCTGGACAAAACTCTCAGTCTGGGTGGCCTGGCTGCTGCCGATAGAGTCGCTTCTCTGATTGATCCCAAAAAACCGCACTTATTCGCCGATGATCTTGATCAATACCCGTTTCTTCCTGCGGCCGTCGAATTCGCCATAAAATATCTGCTCCCAGGTGCCGAAATCGAGCCTGCCGTCGGTTACCGCAACGACGACTTCGCGACCCATAATCTGTCGTTTCAGGTGGGCGTCGGCATTATCTTCATAGCCATTATGCCGGTACTGCTTTACCGGTTCATGTGGGGCAAGCTTTTCCAGCCAGACTTCATAGTCATGGTGCAGGCCTGATTCATCGTCATTGATGAATACAGAAGCGGTAATATGCATGGCATTGCAGAGCAGAAGCCCGTTGACTATGCCGCTTTCGGCAAGTGCTTTTTCGACTTCAGGAGTAATATTGATGAAGGCCCGTCTCGTGGGCACCTCCAGTAAAAGTTCCTGGCGATACGATTTCACAGCTGTCCCCCATGGTAGTTTTTATCTCAAGTAGAGCATTTATCTGCCTGTTTTGTCAATCCCGGCAGATGCAGGTAGCGAGTATTCAAACATGCCTGTGTCCTGCTTGATGATGGCTCAGAGGCGAAATGTCTGGTTTCGGATGTTGTTTGACATTTTTTGTTTATGTTTGTCCGCAAGTCGTTTAGAACGTCACAAAACAATAATACCAGGCCTGAATCGGCCTGGGCTTTGAAAAAAATTGAAATGAGCGCAGGCCCTCTCGGCTGGGGTGAACATTCATGAAGGCAGAAAGCTTTCGGTACTGCATCGCACATTGTGCTTGCCTGATAGCTGTTCTCATTTCAGACCAGGGGGAATTATGAAACCGGACCATCCTGTTTTCAGCAGAAAAAGACCATCACTCTACTGCTTTGCCGATTCTTTGCCCCTGTGCCGGTCTCTTCTCGACGGCGGTGCACGAATTATCCAGCTGCGCGCAAAAGCTATGACGGACAGGGCTTTTCGAGAACTGGCTGCAGGGATGCAGGAGATGATACATTCGTTTCCGGAGCCGGCAACGCTGATCGTCAACGACCGGGCGGATATCGCCCTTGAGCTGAACAGTGATGGGCTGCACCTGGGACAGGGGGATTCCGACTATCGTTTCGTCATCAAAGAGGCGCCTGCGCAGATGATCATCGGGGTCTCCGTGCGCACTGTGGCAGAAGCGCTTGATGCCCAGGAAGCCGGGGCCGACTATGTGGGAGCCGGGGCGGTCTTCCCGACAGCCACCAAAGCCGATGCCCATTTGATTGGTCTGGAAGAACTGGAACGTATTGTCGATGCAACCAGGATACCTGTTGTCGCTATCGGCGGTATCGGCCTTGATACTATCGAACGGGTCGTACAGACAGGTGCGCATTATTTTGCGGTCATTTCAGATATCAATCAGTCAGCAGATGTTGCGGCGCAAATATCCGCCCTGAATCGGAAAATTTTGTCAACGGGTAACCCATGAATCGCTGCTGGGCAGGTAAAGGGCGATAACCAGGTGACACTGAGGTGAAGGTTTTGGAGAAAAACAGAACATGATCAGTAGAATCAAAGGCTGTGCAAAACGGATGGGCCCGGCCTGGATTATCAGTGCGGTGGCCTGCGGGCCGGCGACACTGGCAAGTGTGTCAACCGCAGGTGCACGCTATTCATATCACCTCCTGTGGGTTGTGGTGCTCAGCGCCCTGTTCGGCACCACCGCACAGTACCTGGCTGCAAAAATCGGGGTGGTCAGCGCTGCGGGCATTATCAGAACGACCGAGAAACATCTGGGGAAGACCTGGGCCTGGGTCCTGACGGTCGACGCTCTGGTTGCAACCTGGCTGGCGGCAATGGTTTTGATGAATGCCCTTGCCGGCATAACTTCGGTGCTGACCGGTATTGACTCTCCCTATTGGGGAGTGCTGTTCGGCATCGTGATCGGCGTACTGTTGGTTGCCGGCGGTTATCGCTGGTTTGAGTCTCTGTGTAAACTGCTGGTGGCCTGTGTTGTCGTCTGTTTTGTCGTTGTGCTGTGTATGTCCAGCCTGGATTTTGCAGGGATCGCCCAGGGGCTGATTCCGCGCTTTCCGGCTGGACTGGACTCAGCTCTGCTTGCCGCCGCGATCATGGGCGGAGCCGTGCACGTCACCATCATCGGCATGCACACCTATAATGTCAATGCCCGTCGCTGGCAGCTCAGTGATCTTGGTCTTGCCCGATTTGATACGCTGATATCCATGGGCGTTGCTTTCGGCTTTTACAGTGTTGCCATTTTCCTTGTTTCGGCAGCCGTGCTGCATCCCAACCGGGTAGATGTGAAAAGTGCAACCGACGCAGCCCTTGCTCTGGCTCCGCTGCTCGGCAACAGTGCCATGACGGTTTTTCTGGTCGGACTCTTTACCGCGGCGTTTTCAACAATAGCACCGACCTTTCTGGCCGGGGCGTTTTTCCTGGCGGACAAGATGAACTGGGGTCTCAGCGTCAGGGACAGGCGTTTCAGTGCAGTAATCCTGTTTGGCTGCGCCCTCAGTATGCTCGGACCGTTTATCAAGACAAGCTTTTATCTGCTGCTCCCCCTGATGCTGGCCCTGGGCCTGATCGGCACCCCGGTGATCCTGGCAATCATCCTCTACCTGCTGAACGCAACGGAGCTGAAACAACGTGCGCCCACCACTGTGTTTATCACTATTCTGGGGATTCTGACATTTCTGGTGACGAGTTTTCTGGCGATACGTTTTGTGATTACCATGCTGCCGGGGTAAGAGATCTGTCAGCCGGCAAAAGCCCATAAACGTTCGTTGT
Organism: Desulfocapsaceae bacterium; assembly: GCA_963675545.2. GTDB lineage: Bacteria > Desulfobacterota > Desulfobulbia > Desulfobulbales > Desulfocapsaceae > MADRE3. The sequence continues at coordinate 1,021,804 of CAXXRX010000002.1, read as the reverse complement.
CCACGACACCCTCTTCGTCAACCAGGACGTCGATGAGGTCCATGTCCACGAGGTCGTGGGAGTGGGTTGTCAACTGGTAGGTGGTGCGCGAGGAGGCCACATCGCTTTTTTCACGATGAATACGTTGTGAATCCCCAAGTCCGTGTGAAAAGTGGAATGAATTGGCAAAGAGATAACTCTTGATGCGGTTGAAACGACAGAGGCTCAGGGTTGCACTGGTACCCACCGGCGCGACCACCTTTAAATCCCTGGTGACACTCACCGCTCCCAGCAGGATTTTGTTGGCCTGATCCAGGTAATGGCAGAGGTTGAATGCCGGAATTACCATGTGCGGGATTTCTTCCTGGCGAAGCGTAAAGGCAATTTGGGGTGTGCGTATCGGGTCAAGCTGCAGAACGATAACCTTGAAATTTTTGAGTAATACCTGCTTTGCCTGGAGCAGTATATTGGTTACCACCGAGCTGGCTGAATGAACGATGATACCGTCGCCTTCTTCTATAAACTGCATGCCGTGGCGTACGACGAGCTCGGCACGTGAGCGGTAGAGTTTTACCTTGTTGCTTAAGATTTTGATTGCTTCGTCCCGCAGGACACTGTTTTCTGCGTCCAGAAACGGGCGAAGTTCCTTTTCAAACTGTTCCAGCATGTGAATAAGCGGGGTGATGCGGGGGCGCAGTGTGCGAATGTCTGCCGCCAGTTCATCGTAACGCTGCATGATGCCTTCTTTCCCGCAATCGAGCTGCTTAAATGCACTGATCAGTGCATTAAGAGCCATCGTGGTAGTGCGTGCCGCCCCCAGTGCCGTTCCGTGGTAGAGGAACAGCCGGTCAAGATGTTCCTTTTCATTCGGGTTCATAGTGTCAGCCACAGGTAGAGGGTCAGATAGGCGGAAGCAACACAGAGACAGATAAAGGTGATGATGACACTGGTTTTCATGAATTCGAGAAAGCTGATCTTTACACCCGCCTGTTTTGCCATACCCACAGAAACAATGTTTGCCGAAGCTCCGATCATCGTCAGATTTCCGCCGAAACAGGCGCCCAGGGCCAGCGCCCACCAGAGAATATCGTGAGGTATGGGGGTTGTTTCCATCATCAGCCGCACGATCGGTATCATGGTTATGGTAAACGGGATATTGTCCAGAAAACCCGAGGCAATGCCCGATACCCACAATACGGTCAGGACAATAATGTAGGGGTTGTCACCGAGCTTCAGGAAAACGTTGTGGGCGATCCACTCGATGACGCCTTTCTCCTCAAGAATACCCACCAAAATAAAAAGACCGATAAAAAACAGCAGCGTGCTCCATTCAATTTCTTCCAGCATCTGTTCAACGTCCACATTGGCAATACTGAACAGCAGCATGGCAACCAGCATGGCAACGACGCCGGGCGAGAGACCGGTGAGCGTCTGGGTGATGAAGAGTGCGATGGCCAGCACCAGGCAGATGAGGCTTTTCGTGAGAAGGACCGGGTTAATCGGCGTGTTCAGAAAATCCAGGCGAATTTTTTCCAGAAGGAGCTGAATTGAAAATAATTTGGCAAGGCTTGTGTTTACCGGCCGAAATACCTCCCGGTTTACTGCCCAGATGAAAAACAGGGCGAGAACAAGGGAAATAACAACAGGTAGGAAGAGATTAACAGCAAACTGGTTGAAGGTAAGTCCGACCTTGGACCCGATGATAATGTTGGGAGGGTCTCCGATCAGGGTGGCGGTTCCGCCTATGTTTGATATGATTGCCTGGCTGATCACGAAAAGACGCGGGTTGAGTCCCATGCCTGCAGTCAGCTCAACAATGATCGGGATGATAATCAGCACCGTTGTTACATTGTCAAGGAAGGCGGACATCGTCGCCGTAACCACCGAGAAGAGAATAAGGATTTTCAGCGGACTTCCCTGGGTGAGCTCGGCGATCTTCACACTCAATAACGTGAAAATGCCTGACTTTCTCAGGATGACGACGATGCTCATCATGCCCAGCAGCAGCATGATGGTCTCAACGTCGACTAGGCCTATCGCCTGGTGCTCATCGACAACATGGAAGGCCAGCAGGATCATGACGCCAAGCATAGCAGCCACGGCCTTGTTCATGAGCTCGAAGGTTATGGCAACATAAACCACGAGAAAAACAACGATGGGCAGGAGTACACCATCCATACCTGGTTCTCCGGTAATGAGCATCATCTGCGATGCGGGTAAAGAGGCATTATGCCGAACAAATTACACGTGAGTCTGACAGCAGAGAGTAAAACATTTTATTGTACCAGAATTACCTACACTATACGACCACTTTGTCGTTCCGGTGGGACCGAATTCAGGCAGCCGGGGCTTTGGACAGTATTAACGGGTGTCGTGCCGGTCGTTTTATCTCTTGAAAGGATTACGTGAAGAAAAAAACGGTTCTTTTTTTCCATCCACCAGTCTCCGGAGGTGATAACATTCTGCTTCCGCCTGTTTCAGCTCCTGGCGGAGTCTATCCCTGTCGTTGATCGACACTTTTTCAAGCTTCTCCTGCAGCCGGTGAACCTTTTGCTGCGCCCTGTAAAGTTCAATGGCAAGCGCCCTGATAGACATGAAAAGCTCCTCCTTGATGGGTATGAAAGAAATGCAGCTGATTGTCCCCGGGCCGGCGAAAGAGGGCATCATTGTTTCCGGGCAAGCAGGGAGGCATAGGCCCCGCTCAATTCAACGAATCGTTCGTGACTGCCGCCGCGGTCGGGGTGAAGTTCTTTTGCCCGCTGCCTGAACAACCGGGTCAACTCCTTTTTATTCATTTTCTGCAGGGTCTGCCGGCTTGTCTCGAATATCCCGGCAGCGTCATCAATGGAGACGGACGGTTTTTTTTCAGGCCACCTGAAGGTTCGATGTCTTCCCATGAATTCCCGCACAAAATCATCAAGCAGCGAGCGTCGTCCGTAATCGTGATCAAAGAACATGATAATATAACGTACCAGGTGGCCATGGAGGGAATCGCTCATCTCGCACCCGGACCAGAATGCTTTGTCACTATTAAGTTTGCAGATGTCCCTGGTAAAATGATCGGCAATATCGAGCTGGTTGAGGGCCTCGGGCATGGTTGCCGAAAAGGACTGGTTGAAATGTCGCTGGAGATCAAAGACGGCAAAGGCGTAGGTCCGCATCTCCGCCGGCTTGAGCACCTCTTCAAGGTCCCTGAAGTAGTACTCACGTTCATCTCGTGATTGCCTGAGTAACGGGCGGTAGAGCTTGGGGTTGAGCCTGAAGATCCTGGACTGGTCAACCGCCCCGTATCTCAGGTAGTAGAGGCGTCTGCGGTCAAAAAGATGGACATCCCGCTCGATTGCCGCTCGGTCCTTGTCTGAAAGCGGCCGGATCTTGACTGTGCTCCGATTTCTGAAAAGACTCAGGCGATGCTGCTCTTCCTCGGGAAGAAAATCCCAGAGAAGCTCTTCCAGCAGCCTGGTCGGATCTTTGTCGGTCACTGCGCCGATACGCTCCTCAAGCTCAGCTGAGAAATAGCAGATTTCATCAGAGAGCTGTTCAAGATAACGTGCCGGGTCGCGGCCAAGATCAAAAATTAACCGGTAGCGGTAGCTGCCGTCCGTTTCGTGAAGGTAGGACTGGCGGATTTCATATCGTGTGACGCCAGCCCTGTTAATCGGTGCCAGGTACATGGGAACAGATTGTCGGGCAATGGTTTCAGCTGCAGACAGGAAGGAATTTATATGGTAAAAACCATCCCTGAAGAATATCAGTTACATACTGATTGTTACTATACCACCAGTCAGCGTTTAATGCTGCAGAGAAGGTGAATTTCATGCCATTGACCATTGAAGTATCGACAGGGGAGCTGCTCGATAAACTGACAATCCTGCTGATCAAGAAAGAGCGTATACAAGACTCCAAAAAGCGCGGGAATATAGCGAAAGAGCTGCGCTGCCTTGAAAGAGTCTACGACACGCAGGTGAAAAAGAGCACCGCCCTTGACGGGCTTATTTCCGAGTTGCGGCAGGTTAACGAAATGCTCTGGGATATTGAAGATAAGATTCGTTCATGTGAGCGGACCAAAGATTTCGGCAGCACCTTTGTTGAGCTTGCCCGCTCAGTCTACAGGACAAATGACCGCAGGGCCCTGCTAAAATATCGGATCAATGAATTGCTTGGTTCGGACCTTGTGGAAGAAAAATCGTATGAAGCGTACTGATGGCAGCGATACTCGTGATCAAGCTCAGTGCTCTTGGTGATCTGATTCAGGCCGACGGCGCACTGCGCGACATTCGTGAAAATCACTCCGATGACCGGCTGACGGTGATGACGACACCACCATACAGGCGGTACATGGAGCGCTGTCCCTGGATCGATGAGGTATTCATCGATCCGCGTGCTTCGCGGTTTAATGTTCTACAGATGGTTAAACTGCGCAAACGGCTGTATCTCAATGATTTTCACTGTGTCTATGACCTGCAGCAGGTCGGCAGAACTCGTTTTTACCAGCGCTGGTTGTTTCCCGCCACCCGTTGGGTCGGTGATGCTCCCGGCTGCTCTGTTTACCTGAAACGGGATGAAGAACGTACCTGCGCTGCTGATCATTTTGCCGACCTGCTGCGCTCAGCCGGGCTGGATGTGCGCTATGCACGAAGGGCTGATGTTTCCTGGATGGCCGACGATGTCAAGCAGGTCCTCTCGGAAAGTGCAATCAGACCAGGCTTTATCGTCCTTATCCCAGGGGCTTCCAGGGGGCATGAACATAAACGCTGGCCTTATTTCAAAGAGCTGGCGAGGCGTCTGCAGGAGATGGGAAAAGAGGTTGTAACAATCCCGGGACCTGATGAAATGAAGCTGTGTCGGACAATTCCCGGGAAAATGCTGGTCCCTGCCTATGGGTACTACGATATTTTCAAACTGGCCGGAATTATCAAGCAGGCCTCCTTTGTAATCGGCAACGATACCGGCCCAACCCATCTGGCAGCACATCTCGGTCTGCCCGGGATAGCTCTTTTCGGTGAACACACGGCATCAGTTTCAACAGGAATCCAGCACACCGGTTTTACTGTAATGGAATTCGGCAGTCTTGACGAGTTGCCGGTCAGTGGGGTCCTGCAACAGGTAGAGGTTTTACTGGCAGGAACGGCCGGGTGATCTGCTATGGGTGTCTGGTGGATATATATGCTCAGAGACGAGACACTCAGTCTCTATACCGGTATATCAACCGACGTTGAGCGACGCCTGCAGGAGCACCGACACAAAGGGTGCTGCGGGGCAAAATACACCAGGGCGAAAAAGCGGCTTGACCTGGTCTATTGCTGTGAGCTCGGCAGCCGGTCTCTGGCCTCACGAGCTGAATATCGCTTGAAAAAATTGCCCAAGGGACAGAAAGAGGCCATTGTAGCGGGCGGATATGATCGAACCACTCTGCTTGCTTTTCTTGGGCTGGCGCTGGAAACCAGCAACGCTTAAACGGTATTATCAATGCGGAGGGACGGTTATGGCTGATCGTTTGTATATCGGTATTGACAGCGGCACCCAGGGCACAAAGGCGGTTGTCCTGAGCGAGCGCGAGCAACGGATTATTGCCGGGAGCTATCGGGGGTATGAATTAACTGAGAATAGCCGGGGAGGCAAGGAACAGCATCCCGACGTCTGGATTCAGGCCTGTCGCAGCACCCTGCGGGAGGTATTTGCCCATCCGCAGGTTGACGGCAGAAATGTCAGGGGTATCGGCGTGTCGGGACAGCAGCATGGCATGGTTGCACTGGATTCAGCCGGCCAGGTCATCCGTCCGGCAAAATTGTGGTGCGATACCGAAACTGTTTCCCAGTGCCGCACGATAACGGACCGGGCCGGGGGGGGACAGGCCGTGCTGGAAAAAACCGGCAACCAGGTGGCGGCCGGTTTTACCGCTTCGAAGATCCTCTGGCTCAAGGAACATGAGCCGGATCATTATGCCCGGTTGTCAACGATACTTCTTCCCCACGACTATATAAATTTCTGGCTCACCGGGGAGCGGAAGACCGAATGCGGTGATGCCTCGGGAACGGCATATTTTGATGTGAAGAACCGCCGCTGGTCAGAGGACATGATCAAAGCTGTTGATCCAGACGGTTGGCTCAGGCACTGTCTGCCTGAACTGATAGCTTCCGATGAGCCGGCAGGGTGCCTGAAAAAAGAGCGTGCTGATGAATTCGGTCTACCGGCAGGCGTACTCGTTTCTTCCGGCGGGGGCGACAATATGATGGCCGCTATCGGTACAGGTAACGTCAGAAAAGGAATTGTGACCACCAGCCTGGGAACCTCCGGGACAATATACGCCTATTCCGATCAGCCGATTATAGATTCCGGCGGAGAACTGGCTGCCTTCTGTTCATCGACCGGTGGCTGGCTGCCGCTTGTCTGTACGATGAATGTTACGGTTGCAACGGAACTGATGCGAAACCTCTTTGGCCTGGATCTGGCGGAGCTGAATAAAAAGTCATCGTCGGTTGAGCCTGGAGCCGGCGGTCTGCTGCTGCTTCCTTATTTCAACGGCGAACGGACACCGGCGCTGCCGCTTGCCAGGGCGACCCTGACAGGAATGAACAGCCTGAATATGCGTGCAGAGATGTTTTGCCGGGCGGCAATGGAAGGAGCATCCTTCGGACTGCGCTATGGACTCGATGTCCTCAGGCTCGCAGGCATTGAGGCGCAAGAGGTGAGACTTACAGGAGGCGGCGCCGGAAGTAGCCTGTGGCGGCAGATCATTGCCGATATCTTCAACTGCAGTGTCGTCTGTCTGGAAGAAAAGGAGTCAGGTGCCTACGGCGCCGCCCTGCAGGCTCTCTGGTGCGCACAGACAGCAGAAGGCAACACGGAGACTATAGCAGACATTACCGCCCGCTTTGTACGTCTTGATGAGCGCAGCCGCTGCCAGCCGCAGCCGACGATCGTCGCACGCTATGAAGCGCTGTATGAAAAGTATCGGGGTTTCAACACGCTGATGACCCCGTTTTATGATGATGAATAATATGTGGAAACCGCTTCGCTGCCTGACTATTATATGAATCATTTATCGTTGCTGATGCTTGATTAGAAGATGCGGAGGAAAACAAACTCCACCCAATCTTGGTTTTAATACGATTTTTCCCTGAACGTTCTCAACTGTAGATTTTACCAAAGGCTAAGGTTTGGGTCCGGCTATCCAACCGTAATCCATTTTTATCGAGCTTTTCTCAGTCACGACTTTCCCCACAAAGTATATACGTAGCAGCGACCTCAATGGGACCTTGTTTTTGTCTCATACATGCATATTTTTATGAGGGTATAAATTGATAGGGTTGCCTGTTCCTCAAAATAGAGGAATACGAATGAATATGTTAATGAAACATTGGGTCATCGATCTAGTCATTTGTGTTGTAAGTATGTTCTTTTTCTCCTCAACGGTCTTCTCACACCACATCAATGAACTTAAATCACGAGCTGATCAGGGAGACGTCTACTCTCAATATAATCTTGGGGTGATTTACTATGGAGGCATCGGAGTACCGCTCAACTTTAAAGAAGCGATATCGTGGTTTAGAAAAGCTGCCGATCAAGATTATGTCGATGCACAAGTGGCCGTTGCCGGAATGTACTATCTAGGTAAAGGAGTAGCCCAGGATTATGCACAAGCAGCCAGATGGGTCAGGAAGGCTGCTGGGCAAAATGACGCTGAAGCACAATACAACTTAGGGATGATGTATTATAGCGGTGAAGGAGTACAACAAGATTATAGTGAAGCGGTTGAGTGGTTTAAGAAAGCAGCATTGCAAGATTATGTACATGCCTTGTTTGGACTTGGATTAATGTATTATGAAGGCACTGGAGTCTTGCAAAATTATACAGAATCTGCACACTATTTTACAAGAGCAGCCGAGCAGGGATGCGCTGATGCCCAAGTGGTACTCGGTGCAATTTATTATGAAGGTTTAGGTGTCGCGCAAAACTATAACGAAGCTGTGCAGTGGTTTAAAAGATCAGCCCAACAAGGAAATCAGGAGGCACTCTATTACCTTCACGGATTGTGTATGGAAAGACCCTCTGCGTGCAGATAGTTCGACTCTACTGCTGAATAGTTCCTGTCAAACCATGTTCTCACTCGGGTTAAACATTCTACTCATTCAAAATAGAGATTTATAACTGCAAGAATCGACAGAAACCAATTAAAGGCAATGACAAAGGGAGACATGATTTTTTTTAAATAATGATTTAGTTTGCCGGTTTAATCGTGTCGGTATCCCAGTTCTGCAAGTATGTCTGAGGCGATCTCAGAGATCTGGGGTTGCCGGTCATGAAGCATTGTCTTGATTGCCTCGAAGGCGGCTTTTGAACCGATGATTCCCAGTACACTGATTGCTTCACCGCGAATATGGGGTTTTTCAGATTCCAGCAGCGGCAGTAGTGAGGGTACCGCACGGTCAAGCTCTTCCGGTTCCCTTTTCCTGAGTTCTTCAAAAAGGACTGAAACCCCGAGACGGACATTGAAACGTTCGTCGTCAAGAATTGGCCCTGTATATTGATAATACTCATGATTACGGTGAAACATTGCGACGATATTGTCAACATGGCCCATCTCCAGAAAATCTTTGATGACCCCCAGCACATTTTCATCAATCTCAGTCGGTTGGTCGGTAGTCATCTCTGTGCACCTGCAGATGTGGGACTGTATCAAAACTGATCAGCAGCAGTGTGTATACTGCAGCAACAGTTACAAGATCATTTTGAGTGATTGTCATCGTTTTTCAACGAACTGCTCTGAAACAATAATACTATTTGACGATAACGCCCTTTCTGACATATACCAAAGTAAGATATATATAGTTATCAAATAATTAGCTGATGAGCAAATCACTCTCAATACCTGCTGAATATGCAGTAATAAGAACATCTTGCAAGATAGGCCGGGCCGTGCTGCTGTGTTTGCTGCTGGCTAGTGCCGTCTTGCTTCCTCTTTTCCCATATCCTGATTCCAGCGCCTACGCGAAGACGGTTCTCAAGGTCGGCGTCTACAATAACAAGCCGACGATCTTCGAAGATGACGACGGCAGGGTAAAAGGGTTTTTCATCGATATCCTGGAAGAGATCGCCGCCAAAGAAGGATGGCAGCTTGAATATGTAACCGGTCATTTTGCAGGAATATACGATGAACTCAAAGCCGGAAAAATCGACCTGCTACCTGCCATTGCCTATGTGAAAGAGCGGGAGTCGTTCGTTGACTACACCTATGAAACGGTGATGGCCAACTGGGCTGAGCTCTATGTGCCTGATGGGGTCGATTTCACTTCTCTGATAGAACTTGAAGGGAAGAAAATCGGGGTTAAACAGGGAGATATCCATTTTAAGGTACTCCGGGATATGACTCGGAATTTCAATATTTCCTGCAGGTTTTTAGAAACCGATGAGTATGAAACCGTTTTTGAGATGCTTCACGCAAATTTCATTGATGTCGGTGTGGTCAACCGCCTTTATGGTAACAGGAGTAAGGGGCAATACAATATTCAGGCGACACCGGTTATCTATAATCCTATTGAAATGCGCTATGCTGTGCCGAAAGGGGAAAATGAACAGATCATCGCCAGGATTGACAGCTATCTGAGCTCGTTCAAGGCTGATGAAGATTCTGTTTACTATCGATCTGTTAACCGCTGGTTCATTATCAGCGGCAAGGAGTCACTTCCGGCATGGGTGCTGTATCTGCTCTATGGTGTAGCCGGAACCGTTACACTGTTAACGGCGGCAACGTTTCTCTTCAGATACCAGGTGAAAAAAAGAACAATTGAGTTAACGAGGAGCAACGAGCAGCTTGAAGCCCAGGTTGAAGAGCGGAAAAAAGTCGAGGAGGATCTCCGCAAGTATGCTCGCGTGGTGGAGGCCTCCAGTGATGCGATGGCCCTTATTGATCTGAAGCATCGCCATGTTCTTTACAACAGCCGTTATCGTGATCTTGTTACGGTTTCCGGCGTGAGTATCGACGGTATGTCCGTTCGGGATGTTTTCGGTGCTGATTTTTTCAAAGAAGAACTTGAGGGTCCTGTGAGTTCCTGTCTGCAGGGCCGCATTGTTGATCTTCAAGTCAGGTCGGGGTCAAGCCCTGTTCCTTCCCGCCATTTGGATATCACGCTGAGCCCGTATCTCTCGAGAAGAAGTGAAATTAACGGCTATGTGATTGATATTCGAGATGTAACAAGGCAGGTTCAATTACAGAATCGCCTGAAGAATGCACAGAAAATGGAGGCCATCGGCCTTCTTGCCGGAGGTGTTGCCCATGACCTGAACAATATCCTCTCAGGCATTGTCAGTTACCCTGATATGCTGCTGATTGACCGCCCTGCTAATGATCCAATGAGCGTGCCGCTCACTATCATAAAGAAATCAGGTGAACGGGCGGCGGCAATTGTACAGGATCTGCTTACCCTGGCCCGTCGTGGTATCGGTACTGTTGTCGCACTCAACCTGAACACTGTTGTCAGGGATTTCTGGGTGAGCCCGGAACGGGATGAAATAATCCGTCAGTCGGAAGGCGTCGAGTTTAAACTCAATCTTGAAAAAAATCTGCTGAATATCAACGGGTCAGCGGTACATTTAGCCAAAGTCCTGATGAACATTTTCGTAAACGGGGTTGAGGCGATGCCGGGTGGCGGCCTGCTTGTTATCAGCACGGAGAATCAATTTCTTGATGATGACCATTCCGGATTTGAAGTTATCCCCCGTGGAGAATACGCGGTCCTGAAAATCTCCGATACCGGGGTCGGCATGTCGGGGTCGGAGATCAATCGTATTTTTGAACCGTTCTACACCAGCAAGATCATGGGGCGCAGCGGGACGGGTCTGGGAATGGCGGTTGTCTGGGGAACGATCAAGGACCTTAACGGCTTTATCGATATTAAAAGTGCACCTGGCAAAGGAACTGAATTTACCTTGTATTTTCCTGCTACCCACGACGATATAGTCGAATCCGACAGCATTGATCTGCAGAGCTACAAGGGTGACGGGCAGAAAATCCTGATTATCGATGATATGGAAGAACAGCGGGAACTGGCCTCTCGAATGCTTGTCCTGCTCGGCTACCATGTGCAGACCGCGTCCTCCGGTGAAGAAGCAGTCAAGATGTGTATCGAGCAGGAATTTGACCTGCTTGTGCTCGATATGATTATGCCCGGCGGGATGGGCGGCGCCGCCACCTATGAGAAAATTGCTGCACACCGACCGGGGCAGCGAGCGGTTATTGCCAGTGGATTCTCGGATAATATCAGCGTCCGGAAAGCCCAGCAGCTCGGAGCCGGAAAGTATATAAAGAAACCCTATACCGTAGAATCCCTGGGGCGGGCGATCTTTCAGGAGCTGACCGGCGGCACCTGAACAGTACCTGGACATTACCCTTTTTTGTGCTTCTGGCCACGCTCATTCATTCAAGCCCAGAAGCAGCATCTTCGTGCTTGATTTCCTGCATAGCTGTTTGCTGTTGTTGACAATGTCTGTTGTTTTCTTTATTGGTAGACGGAGTTGTAACGGGAGGATACCGCTTCAGCAAGATGTGTGGTGCGGGCGCGGTCCATATGCCTTTAGGCGCGACACTGTATGGAGTTAAAAGCATGTATAATGTTCTCGTTTTCGGTTTAAACGAACACTATGATGAGCTGATCCGGAGTTTTGCATCATTACCGTGTACATTCATCCATATCCACTCTGCCTCGGAATTTTATTCGACGGCCTTCTCCCGTATTTTCGATATCTGGCTGGTGGAGAGTGAACACCCTGACATTGCTGAAATGGACCTTCCTCAACTGGCGTTGAGTCACCATATTCCCCATGTCTGTTTTTATTATACGCCTGTTGAACGCTTTCCAGTCGAGCGCTCGACCGTTGTTAAAAAAGAGCGGATCAATGACAGTGCAAAGCTCTTTTCACAACTCATGCACCACCGGCAGGAGCAGCATCAGGAGAAGTATCTTGCCGGATATGTTCAGGACCAGCCGGGAATAGAGGCGATAATCACCAAGAGCCCGCTGATGGAAAATGTGTTGGACCTGGTGAAGGATATCGCCCCGACAGACTCTGCGATCTTTTTACTGGGTGAGACGGGAACGGGAAAAGAGCTGCTGGCGCGGATTTTCCACAATGAATCACGCCGCCGGTCCGGCCCGTTTATGGCGGTAAACTGTGGCGCATTGCCCGACAGCCTGCTGGAGTCTGAGCTTTTCGGTCATGAGAAAGGCTCCTTTACCGGGGCAAGTTCACGACATATCGGGAAAATAGAGCACGCTTCGGGGGGGACGCTCTTTCTTGATGAAATTGAGTCCATGTCACCTGCCATGCAGGTCCGCCTGCTGCGTGTGCTGCAGGAAAAAACCTTGCAGAGGCTTGGGGGGAACACAGAAATATTAACGGATTTCAGGGTTATCGGGGCAACAAATACCGATCCCCTGGAACTGCTCAACAGTGGCCGTTTGCGCTCAGACCTCTATTACAGGCTTTCTGTCTTTCAGATTCACATCCCCCCGCTTCGCGACAGGATTGAGGACATTCCGCTGCTGGTGCAGCATATCGTCAATAAAAAGAGAAAAAACGGCCGTGAATATGTCAAAGGTGTTGATAAGCAGGCGATGCAGATTCTCCTGTCAGTTCCCTGGTTCGGCAACATCCGGGAGTTGCAGAACGTGATCGAGCGGGCAGTCATGCTTGCCAATCGTGAGATCATAACAGCTGACCTGATACATATTCCCAATAATGTTCTCGCCGAATCAGCAGTCGATGCAGCCGGCCTGGGTGAGCATGCGTTTCGTCCCGGGACCTCGCTGAAATCGTATAAATACCTGCTGAACCAGACAGCGGAGAGAAACTATCTTGTCGAACTGCTCGAGTATACCGGCGGGCGTATCGGTCAATCAGCACAGCTTGCAGGGCTGACCCCGCGTGCACTGTATAACAAGATGAAGATCCATGGAATAAAGAAAGAAGACTTCAGAAAATCGGAATAACGGCAGTAAATCGGAATTTTGTGATTTAATTCTCTAATACCAGAAAGATAGTCGGAAACAGAGTATTCCCGTTCAAAAGTGATCGGAACAAACAGATCTCAACAGCAGCCTGCCGCAGGCTGCCCTTTCTCTAATTAGTACCTAATAACAGATACATCGCTACGTATATAAAATTGGCATGTTTATTGGATAACCAATTGCCGGAGTACGACTGTTTTTTTTCTTCATGAAGGAGATCGGAATGGGCAAATTCAATAAACATCAAAGTGACAGAGAACGGTTTGGAAAGTGCGATATCTGTCTGGAATATATTCCGGTGGAATATTATTTCAGCACGGGTGACACCATTGTCTGCTATGAATGCGGGACAGAATATATTCTCACCTCCAAAAGCCCGGTTAAACTGACCCTGGCGGAAAGGAGCTACGGCGCAGACGATGACTATTCAGGTGATCTGATCTTTGATGACTGATTGCGCTATCGTGTTTTGATTCAACGTCTGCAGCCAGATTTTTTAATTGAACTGACGTGAGTCTTACGGGCTGACACCGTAAAGGGCTGGGTTTTCTTTAAAATCCAGCCCTTTGCATATTTTATGGGTTGATACAATTGTCATGATCGAATTATTGCCAAATATACAAAATACTGACTGGGCCTATGGGTTCTTTGTCTTTGCCGCCCGGGTAACAGATGTCTCACTTGGCACCCTGCGCACCATTGCAATCGTTCACGGGCGAACGCTCATGTCGTTCTGGCTCGGTTTTTTTGAGTCGGCAATCTGGCTGGTGGTAGTCTCGACTATCGTAACGACCGTCTCCGAGCAGCCGGCATTGGGAATTATCTACGCCCTGGGGTTTGCAACCGGTAACCTCGTTGGAATCAAGGTCGAACAAATCATTGCCATGGGGCATCTTATCCTGCGGGTAATAAGCAGGAAAAACTCAGGCCAGATTGCTGAAATAATAAGAAACATAGGATTTCGGGTCACCTCATTCAATGGGGAAGGGCAGTCCGGACAGGTCACCGAGCTTTATATTGTCTGCAGGAGAAAAGATTTGAAGAAACTCTTGACGATTATACTGGCACATGACCCGGAAGCATTTTATGTTACTGAGCAGGCAGGGGCGGTCAGTAATGTGTGCAGGCCGATAATGCAGCCGGCGACAGGCTGGAGAGCAATCCTGAAGAAAAAATAGCACAGGCAGCAGTGAACAAGCGTCTAACAGGTCACAAAGCAGATGAGGAACAGGAGAGATTCCGGACATCCCGGTAAAAAGAGCGCACCTTACAGCTCGTATACGGTCAGCAAAAATGATCTGCTGCTTCCCAGTCTTCTCAGCAACTTGCCGCACAAGACCCGAAAAATCATCAAGGCTGTGCTCAGAGACAGGCAGGTCCATGTTGACGGCAGGCCGGTTACGCAATTCGATCATGATCTCAAGCCCGGTCAGCGCGTAGACGTTCAATGGAGTCGGAATTCAGAAAAGACGCGGGCCGATGAGCTTGGTATTGTCCATATGGATAGCGCTCTTATCGTCGTCAATAAGCCGGCCGGACTTCTGACAATAGCAACAGCAAAAGAAAAACGAAGAACAGCATATTCAATGCTCAGCAGTTTTGTAAAGGCCGAGGCTCCGACCAATAAAATTTTCATTATACACCGGCTTGACCGGGAAACCTCGGGGCTGCTCATGTTTGCCAGAAATGAGCGGGTAAAAGAGCAGATTCAGAAGAACTGGATTGCGACGGTCAGCCAGCGGAGTTATGTCGGTGTGGTAGAAGGCCAGGTTAATCCGCCGACCGGGACTGTTACTTCCTGGCTGAGGGAGAGCTCGGCGTTTACGGTGTACTCGTCACAGAATAAAAATCATGGAAAGAAAGCGGTAACCCGGTACAGGACGCTCAGCGGAAACGCTCATTTCACGTTGCTGCAGATTAACCTTGAAACCGGTAAAAAACACCAGATCCGGGTGCATATGCAGGACCTGGGGCATCCGATCACCGGTGACCGCAAATACGGTTCACACCTTGACCCGCTCAGACGCATGGGCCTGCATGCCCAGATCCTCGCCTTTGAGCATCCGCTGACCGGGAAGGTCTATCATTTTGACACCGGCGTCCCCAAAACGTTTCTGAAACTTTGTCGCTCCCAGAGCAGGCACTAGCCCGATCAGCATTATCGGTTCTCGCAGTTTCCCGGTTGAGCAAAAAACGGCTTAGGCATTTGTTTATCATCGGGCCTTCTGTAGACGGATAGACATGAGTGCTTATTGTGAGTCAACCGTGTTTGATCTGAGCGTACTGACAGGATTTCCGTGATAAAAATCAAGAAAAAAAGAATTATTATACCATATCGGTCGGTAATCAAATGGCTGGTCAGACTGCGGCGCTCACCCAGGGCAATTGCCGGTGGCTTTGCTCTTGGTACCTTCGTCGCTTTTACCCCGACAATGGGGATTCAGTTTTTTATCGTGATGCTTCTGGCTACGGTCCTGAACATGAATCGACCGGCGGCCTTTGTTACAATCTGGATTACCAATGTCGCGACCGTCACGCCTATCTACACATTCAATTACTGGATCGGCAGCTTCTTCTGGCAGGGACCGTCGGTACATGACGTCTATCGAACGTTGCTGGAATTGACGGCCCAGCTGGCACGAATGAATCTCTGGAATATCCTGGATCAGTTCAAGGTGGTAATGGGCCTTGGCCGGGAAATTTTTATTCCACTGGTTATCGGCAGTATTATCGTGGGGGCGGGTGCCGCAGTAGGTGTGTATATTGTTTCCTTTGCCGTGATCAGATACCTGAGTATCAGGCGGAATCGAAAAAGGACCCTGTTATAGTCATGGGTCGGAATGAACACGGGCAGCAGGACATTCCTTCCTGTTTACCCTTCAAACAGAGCTGGCCTGAGTTTCTTGAACAGAACGGTGTCGGCCTGGCCTCGTTGCGTCGCTTTCGTTCCATTATTTTTCATTATTACTTTGGCCATCGGCGGGAATTTCCCTGGAGAGAAAAGATTACCCCTTATCGGGTTTATATTTCTGAAGTGATGCTTCAGCAGACTCAAACCAACCGGGTTGTTCCCAAGTTTGTTGACTTCATGGCACAATTTCCAGACTTTCAAGCCTTGGCCGAGGCGGATTTCAGAGACATCCTCAGGGCCTGGAAAGGGCTTGGTTATAATCGTCGGGCACGATACCTCCAGGAGTCCGCAGGGCTTGTGATTGATCAGTTCGGCGGCGAGCTGCCGGATGATCCTGAGCGACTCCGGGCCCTTCCCGGAATAGGACCTGCAACCGCCGCCTCGATCTGTACCTTTGCTTTCAATACCCCCCGCGTGTTTATTGAGACTAATATCCGGACGGTGTATATCCATTTTTTCTTTCGGGATTCACTGTGTGTCGATGACCGCCAGATACTGCCTCTTGTAGAAAAAACGGTTGATCAGGAGCACCCGAGAGAGTGGTATTATGCCTTGATGGATTACGGAGTGATGCTGAAGAAAACGCTCGGCAACCTGAACAGGAGGAGCAAACACTACAGCAAACAGTCACGTTTTGAGGGGTCCGACAGGCAGTTGAGAGGGAAAATACTCCAGCTGCTCCTTGAAAACAGCGTTGTCAGGATCGATGATACGGCAGCTGTGCTTGATGAGAATCCAGAGCGTGTCGAGCGTGTTGTGTCGTCACTCTGCAGCGATAATCTTGTTGTAAGGGAAAAAAACAGGCTGACACTGGGCTGAGCCGCTCTTGACCCCGACTATTTTTGCAACCGGGCCGTAACTCGTTCTCTGAAAAAGAGATGAAGAAAGAGGCAGAAGGAAACCGAGGCAACAACCGCAAAAATGATGTTCGTTTTCCCCAGTGGAGCGAGTATTGCAATGACCAGCCAGTGGAAGGTAATAACCGTCCAGGAGTTGAGTCTCAGAGGGAAATCATTCCAGCGGACGAGGATGAGCAGGCCGCTCATGCTCCACCCGTAAAGAGACAGGTAGGCATGGCAGCTCAGGAGTAATTTCCCCCAGCGCTCATAGGCATTCGGAAAGTCAGCCAGGACAATATAGAAAACACCGGTGATACCGGTGAAAACAAGAAAAATCATGCCGGACAGCAGGAAGTGTTTCTGCTGTACGTTGATACCGAGTGCCAGGAAGAATGAAAAAATCATTGATACCGTGAAAAACAGCACGGTGGCGATAATAAATTTCTCAAGATCAAGTTCGAAAACGATGAAGAGGAAAAAAACAATAACGCCGAGGTTGACCGTCCAGAAAAAAATCTGTTTCAGTAGTCGCAGAAACGGGCTGATGTCCTGTCTGATGAACGAGAACATGACCGACATGGTTATCAGTGAGACCGGAAACGAGAAACCCAGGAAAAAGACGTTTAATGTCAGGTTTTTATAAGGAAGCCAGTGGAAGATATTGTCGTTGAGCAGCACAAACGTGGCGATGAATAATGCCAGCGACAGGCAGAGAATTGACGCATGGTGGAACTTGTCCACCACCGATGTTTGAAAATCAAGAAGATCAGCGGGCAGAAAAGAAAATGATCTGACCCTGATCAGCTCAACCAGCAGGCCGAGTGAAAAAGAGAGCAGGGCTGCAAGGGTGTAGAATTTCAGAAATGCTGAAATCGCATAGACAAGGCTGATTACCAGGAATGTGTAGCACCTGGCTGACGGAGTCCCCTCATTTTCCGTATGGCAGAGAATAATGAACCCGCCGGCACAGAGATTAAAGAAAAAGATGTGCAGCCGCTCAAAGTTCTTGTCCCATACCTGATCTGCAAAACCAAACATAAAGGCCAGAACCATCAGGCCCAGGATAAAGATACGCAGGCGTCTGCTCAGGAAAAAGGTTTCATGTATTGTCTGGCCGGAGCGCATAAAACTGTGGTGTGCGGGGGTTAAATATTTATGGATACGGGCACAGGAGTATTGAACAATTTGCTGATAATTGCAAGTAGAAGTCAGTGTGAGAGCCGTGCTGCAGTGTGAAAAATGGTTTTTCCGGTCACCGGCCGGCTGCTTGTGAATCGGAAGAATCCAGCATTAACAGAGGGATCACCTTGGCTCCAGGTGATCCCTCTGACGGCTGACACCCATTAAGAAGGGGTAAGAGAAGAGGCCTTTAGTCGTCTGGCTGGCGCGGCTGTCAACGCCTGAGAGAATCTAGAATGCGACTCTGTTCCTTCCCTCGTGTTTTGCTTTGTAGAGGGCCTGGTCGCTTTTCGAGATAAGCTCGGTCCTGCCCATTCCCTCAGCAGTCATGTCAGTACACGCCAGGCCGATACTTACGGTGATTGGAATCGACTGTTTTGCGAAGCTGATCTGCAGCTGCTCTACGCCTCTGCGGACTCTCTGGGCAAGGACCTTGCCACCGGATGTTGCCGTTTCCGGCAGGATGATCGCAAATTCCTCTCCTCCATAGCGGGCAACGGTATCATTGACACGAACCAGGCTGCTCAGAGCCTTTCCCACCTCCCTCAATACATGGTCGCCTGCCGGGTGTCCGTAGGTGTCGTTTACCTTTTTGAAAAAATCGAGATCAAGCAGAAGCAGCGACAAGGGGTGTTTGTAGCGGCCGCACCTGGTTATTTCCAGTTCCAGCTGTTCCTGGAAATATCTGTGATTATGGAGTCCCGTCAACTCATCGCGAATGGCAAGTTCACGCAGTTTGTTGTTGGCTTCCTTGAGTCCGATGGCGAGTGCTTCCGCATTCTGTTTTGCCTGCTTGAGTTCAAGGACAACCTGTTCATAGGAAAGATTCAGGCGCTGCAGTTCCTCGTTTGCTTCCTGGATGATCAGCGAGAACGGTTTCATGTTCCCGGGATCAATCGAAAAAAGATCCATCACCTCGCAGGCTTTTTCGCCGATTGTATCGATTAACTCGTCGACTTCATCCGTTGACAGGCCGTGTTCTTCCATGAACCACTCATGGACTTCTTTTGATTTCTTGTTGCTTTTGGTGCCGTGGTACATGGCAGAAATTTTATCGGCAAAAAATAACACCTGCGCCGATGTGCGGTGGGGAGCATCGGGCTTTTTCGTGTGGTGCCAGAAAATGGGGCCATAGATCGCCTCCGAGAGGTTCCACGACTGAAGCAGGTGGCTGCCGACCTCCGGATGGCTGAAGCCAAATATTTCCTTCTCAACATGACAGGTCGTTTTTCCGCTGATCCGCTTGCTGTCGATAACATTCGTGTAAGAGGCGGGGTCGGACAGGAAAAGAATCAGGACGCCGAGGTCTTTGAGCAGCGCCGAAACAAAAATATCGGTATCTCGGCAGCCGATCCGTGCAGCGATGATTTCAGCTGCAACCGCTGCTGAAATTGAGCGTCGCCAGAATAGATCCAGGTCAAATCCGGTGATATCGATTTTTTGGAATTTCGTAACAAAGACGAACGATAAGGCGATATTTTTAAGCGTCTGGGTGCCGATGAGCGCCGTCGCCTGGGATATGGATTCAACCTGTTTAGACAACCCGTACAGTGAGGAGTTGGCAATTTTCAGGATTCGTGCGGTAAGGGCGGGATCGGCAACGATGATGTCGGCAAGTTCGTCAAAACAGTTATCATCATTTTGAACGGCGTTTAAGATCTTCAGGGCAACTGCCGGTGGTGAAGGAAGTTTTACCTTCTCTTCAAAAAAATCCTGTATCGCTTCCATCAATTGACTCCATCAGGAAAGGGTCGGTTATTGTGATAATATTTATCAGAAAGTTATTTACTTGTATCATAACAAAATAAAGAAAAACAAATAAAATTATACGAATAATGCATCTCCTGCTGTAGCCGCCAGGCACTGGAGCTGTTCTTTACGGGCTGTGAAAACCATGCCGGCCTGCGGCGGGTAAGCTGCAGGTCTGGTGAGGCTGTTGCAGGGTATGGCGTTGTTGTCGGGTAAATTGTTCTGCTGCTGGAATCAGTTAGTGTTTGAGGTGCTGCAGGAGCCGGGAGGCTGCGGCGGCAGGGGAAAGTGTCTGCTCATTGATCTCTTTGGTGAGCTCCGAGAGCTGCCCGGTTATTTCCGGGTTATTGTAGAACCAGTTCTGCAGGCCGTCGTTGATGAGAAAGTACATCCAGTCCAGCGCCTGCTGTTTTCGCCGCTGCTGGTGCTCTCCGTTCGTCAGCATCACCGAGCGGTGCTGGCCGATCATCTCCCATATTTCCTCAAGACCGGAATTTTTCAGGGCGCTGCAGGTAAGAACCGGCGGACTCCAGTCTTTACTGCCGGGGGTCAGCAGGTGGAGTGCCGTCTGATACTCTCTGCAGGCCAGTTCGGCACGCCGTTTATTGTCGCCGTCGGCCTTGTTGATGACAATTGCATCCGCCACCTCCAGCACGCCTTTTTTGATGCCCTGCAACTCATCCCCACCACCGGCAATCATCAGTGCCAGGAAGAAATCGACCATTGAGGATACCGTTGTTTCCGACTGCCCGACACCCACTGTTTCGATAATGATGACATCAAAGCCGGCAGCCTCGCAGACCAGCATGGTCTCCCGGGTCTTGCGGGCCACTCCGCCAAGTGTCCCTCCTGACGGTGACGGTCTGATGAAGGCCCTGTCGTTTACCGAGAGGTTGAGCATCCGGGTCTTGTCACCGAGAATGGAGCCGCCGCTTCTCGTGCTGCTTGGATCTATCGCCAGCACGGCAACCCGGTGACCGAGCCGGGTCAGAAGGGTTCCGAAGCTGTCGATGAACGTGGATTTGCCGGCCCCGGGAACACCGGTAATGCCGAGTCGAACCGCATTACCGGTGTGGGGGAGGAGATGGTCGATAATGGTGCGAACCATTTCCTGGTGTGCGGGTAGAGCACTTTCAATCAGGGTGATGGTTCTTGACAGCATCAGCCGGTTGGCGTCCAGCACCCCCTGGATATAGTAGTGAGGATCTTTCTGCATACCGTTGTGTTTTCAATCAGCCGGCAGCTGCCTCGATCAGGTCGAGGGTTCTCGTGGCGGAATCGATCACCGACGTTCCCGGTCCGAAGACCGCCCTGACCCCCCGCTCGTAGAGGTAATCATAATCTCCAGGCGGGATGATGCCGCCTGCGACGACGAGGATATCCGCCCCGCCCTGCTTTTTCAGCTCTTCCACCAGAGCGGGAACAAGCGTTTTATGACCGGCGGTCAGACTGGAAGCTCCGACGACGTGAACATCATTTTCGATCGCCATCTTCGCCGCCTCGGCAGGGGTCTGAAACAGTGGTCCGATATCGACATCGAAACCGATATCTGCATAGGCGCTGGCGATGACCTTGATACCGCGGTCGTGACCGTCCTGCCCCATCTTGGAGACCAGGATCCGTGGCCTTCTGCCGTGCGTGCCGAGAAATCGTTCGGTTCTCTTTCTCAGTGTTTCAAGGATTCCGGGATTGGCTGCAAACTCGGAGGCATAGGCGCCGGATATGCAGCGTGTGGTGGCAACAAAGCGTTCAAATACCTTTTCCATGGCCTGGGTAACCTCGCCGATAGTGGCCCGGGCGCGAATGGCTGGAAGGGCAAGCTCCAGCAGGTTGCCGCTGCCGCTTTTCGCCGCCTCGGTAATTGCCGCGAGCGTTTTTTCTACTTCATTGTTATCGCGCGATGCCTTGATTTCATTGATTCGTGCAACCTGCTCATCACGGACTGTTGCCGGGACTTCGCGGATTTCAAAGTCAATTTTTTCGTCCTTGAGCTTATACTTGTTGACACCGACGATGACATCAAGGCCCTGGTCGATGCGGGCCTGCTTGCGGGCTGCCGATTCTTCAATGCGCATCTTCGGCATTCCTGATTCAATAGCCTTGGCCATACCGCCCAGTTCCTCAACCTCATCGATGATCTTTTGGGCCTCGCTAATGATCGAGCCAGTGAGGGCTTCCAGGTAATAGGAGCCGCCGAGTGGATCGATTACATGGCAGATCTCGGACTCCTCCTGGAGAATAATCTGGGTGTTTCTGGCGATACGGGCGGAAAAATCCGTCGGCAGGCCGATAGCTTCGTCAAAAGAATTGGTATGCAGGGACTGGGTGCCGCCCAGCACCGAGGTGAGAGCTTCCAGTGTTGTCCTGATGATGTTGTTGTAGGGATCCTGCTCGGTGAGGCTCCAACCCGATGTCTGGCAATGGGTCCTGAGCATGGACGATTTCGGATTCTGTGGATTGAAGCGGCTCATCAACCGGTGCCAGAGGAAACGGGCCGCCCTGAGCATGGCGATATCCATGAAAAAGTTCATGCCGATTCCGAAGAAGAACGACAGTCGCGGTGCAAAATCGTCGATATCGAGGCCCGCCTGCAGGGCTGTTCTCACATATTCCAGCCCATCCGCCATGGTGAATGCTGTTTGCAGGACACTGTTGGCCCCGGCTTCCATCATGTGGTAGCCACTGATGCTGATGGTGTTGTAGCGAGGCATGTTTTTTGAACAGAAGCCGATGATATCGGCAACGATGCGCATTGACGGGACCGGTGGATAGATAAAGGTGTTTCTGGTCAGGTATTCCTTGAGGATATCATTCTGGATGGTACCGGTCAGTTGAGCATGCGTGACCCCCTGCTCTTCAGCCGCCACGATGTAACTGGCCAGGATCGGGATAACCGCCCCATTCATGGTCATCGAAACGGACATCTGGTCAAGCGGAATACCGTCGAAGAGGATCTTCATATCCTCAACGGAGTCGATGGCAACGCCTGCCTTGCCGACATCACCGGTAACCCTGGGATGATCGGAATCATAGCCGCGATGGGTGGCAAGATCAAAGGCAACCGACAACCCTTTCTGGCCCGCTTCAAGGGCCCGGCGGTAAAACTCGTTTGATTCCTTGGCCGTTGAAAAACCGGCATATTGACGGATTGTCCAGGGCCTGCCTGCATACATGGTGGCCATTGGTCCACGGACATATGGGGGGAGACCGGGCAGCGTGTTTACCGATTCAAGTCCCTCAATATCTTCTGCAGTGTAGAGCGGTTTGACGGTGATACCTTCAGGGGTCTGCCAGTTGAGCGACTCCAGCGGTTTGCCTTTCATCAGTTTACCGGCATGTTCTTCCCATTTTAAAAAATCTGGATGGTCTGACATGGTGTACTCCTCGGCGCGTGGTTTTTACCCCGCAGGTTCAGGGGTGACGGGGTTATGATCTCTCACACAATTCCACCAGAATGCCTCCGGTTGCCTTTGGGTGCAGAAATGCTATCCTTGCTCCACCGGCACCGATCCTGGGCTGCTGGTCAATGAGCTGGATATTCTTGGCCTTCAGCTCCTCAAGTGCTTCATCGATGTTTGCCACCCGGAAGGCGACATGCTGAAATCCCTGTCCTTTTTTTTCGATAAACTTCGCCACGGGACCGTCGGCTGCGGTTGACTCGAGGAGCTCGACTTCGCTTTCTCCAACCTGGAAAAAAGCGGTCCTGACCTTCTGTTCCTCGACCGTTTCGGCTCCTTCAAAATCGAGCCCCAGTATGTCCGACCAGAAATTCTTCCCGTCATCAATACTGTTAACGGCAATGCCGAGATGGTCAATCTTCAGTATCTGCATATTCTTCCTCCGTATCTGGTTGCAACGGTAAATGATTCTGCATCTATGGTTGATGAGATGATTTTGTTCCATTACCCTGATGGTCGGGATCAGTCATGCCTCTCCAGACCATCTCAAACATCTGGTTGGCCTGGGCGGAGAGGCTTTCCTTCTGCCCCCGCAGGATCCACA
This sequence comes from Desulfocapsaceae bacterium, assembly GCA_963675545.2. Classification (GTDB taxonomy): domain Bacteria; phylum Desulfobacterota; class Desulfobulbia; order Desulfobulbales; family Desulfocapsaceae; genus MADRE3. Next base: position 998,138 of record CAXXRX010000002.1, on the reverse strand, counting down.
TGAAGAAGCTGCGCTGTACGAACCCCATCAGAAAGTCAAGAAGGGTTCCCGCCCTGACTTCTGAGTTGAGGATGCCTTCCTGCTGGCCCTGACGCAGCACATCAATCATCAACCCCATCATTCTCGGCTGTGCAAAGGTCTTGTCACCCATCCAGGTGTTCATCGGCAAGGTCATGAAGACAATACGCCCCAGGCCGACATGGCGTTCATAGTAGTCAAGCTGCAGCCAGAAAACTTTGCGCAGCTTTTCCTTGAGATCTTCAATTCCCTGGAGGTGATCGACGATACGATCGGTCAACTTGCCCATCCATATATCGACAAAGGCAAAAACCAGCCGCTCCTTGCTGCCGTAATGCTTGTAAATGGTCGTAAAGCTGACACCGGCCCTGTCGGCTACATCACGGATGGAAGCTTTGTGAAAATCGGAATTGGAAAAAATCTCCCATACCGCTTTTTCCAGCCGCTGATGGACGTCGGGGTGAAATTTATCTGCCATTGCTGCTCGTCGTTAAGGTGGTCTGAATGGTTTTTGTCAGTTGATTACACAGAGCACCGCTCCTTTGGTGATACTGTCGCCGCTCTCGAAATCAATTGCCGTAACAGTACCGTCACACGGTGCCGGCAGCGCATTTTCCATCTTCATGGCTTCCAGGACAACAAGCGTTTCTCCCTGCGATACTTTGTCTCCAACCTTTTTTTCATATTTGACGATCATGCCGGGCATTGGCGCCAGCAGCAGTGTACCCGCCTGAGATGACGGTGTCGGCTGCGGCTTTGCCGGTGGTGCCGGGGCGGCAGGAGCAGGCGCTGCTGCCTGTTGCGGCTGTGAAACCGGTTGAGCGGCTTGCGTCGTGATGGCTATGGGTGCGCCGCCGACAGGGTCGACATCGACGCTGAAAAACTCGTTATCGACAAATACATTGAATGTGCGGGCTGCAGCTGTCTTGACGGGTGCCTTCTGCTTTTTCTCGACAAGTTCTCCGGCCAGGGCTTTTTTTATCGTTTGCTCGCGCTTTTTGACGTCTTCAATGGATGTTGGTTTCACACTTTCAGGGACCGGTGTAATGCCATATTTCCATTCCAGAAATTTCTTTCCGGTTACCGGGAACTGGGCATAGAGAATCAGGTCATCAAGGTCTTTTGCAAGACTGCCGATTTCTTTTTTGGCTTTTTCAATCTCCGGCTCGAGAACTTCTGCCGGTCGACAGGTGATCGGCTCTTCACCACGCGGGTAGCCCTTGAGGGCCTTTTTCTGGACCTCAGGGTTGATCGGTACGGCTGTCTTCCCGTAGAGCCCGTAACAGAGGTCCTTGACCTGGCCGGTAATCATCTTGTAGCGTTCATCCGGGGTATCGTGGAGGACATTGTTGACCGTCTGTACGCCGACGATCTGGCTTGTCGGGGTGACAAGCGGAATCTGTCCCAGATCCTTTCTGACCCTGGGAAGCTCTTTGTATACCTCGCCGATCTTGTCAAGGGCATCCATCTCGCGAAGCTGGTTCACAAGGTTGGAAAGCATGCCGCCCGGCGTCTGGTGCAGCAGCACGTTAATGTCGATCAGTGAGACCTTTGAGTCATCAAGAAGATGCTTGTATTTCGGCATGACCTCTTTTTCGAGTATTTCATTGATATGAGCGAGCTTCTTGATGTCAAAACCGGTGTCCCTGCTGGTGCCGAGCAGGGTCATGACCAGTGGTTCAACTGCTGCATGTGAGGTGCGGTAGGCATAAGGAGTCATGCAGGTATCAATGATGTCTACACCGGCTTCTACAGCCTTGAGATGTGTCATCGGGGACATGCCGGAGGTAAAGTGGCTGTGCAGGTGGATCGGCGGAGCTACCGCTTCTTTCAGGGCCTTGATCACCTGGTAGGCATCATAGGGAGCGAGCAGTCCGGCCATGTCTTTTACACAGATCGAATCCGCTCCCATATCCTCGAGAGCTTTTGCTTTCTGCACATAGTAATCGAGATTGTAGACATCGCCTGCCAGGCGGGGCTCGGTCAGCGTGTAGCAGATGCAGCCCTGGAAATGTTTCCCGCTTTTCTTGATCTGTTTGACGACGGTTTCAAAATTGCGGTAATCATTGAGCGCATCGAAGGTGCGAAAAATGTCCATGCCGTTTTCTGCAGCTCTTTCAACAAAGGCATAGGCAAGGTCGTCTGCGTAGTTGCGGTAGCCGACAAGATTCTGGGCACGGAGCAGCATTGAAAACGGTGTTTTTTTGATGTAGCGCTTCAGCGTTCTCAAACGTTCCCAGGGGTCTTCGTTCAAGAAGCGATGCATGGTGTCAAACGTAGCCCCGCCCCAGGTCTCGATTGCCCAGAAGCCAATTTCGTCCATCAGCTCGGCAATCGGTATCATATCCTCGGTTCGTCCCCTGGTTGCAAACAGTGACTGGTGTCCGTCACGGATGGACAGGTCCATGATTTTTAAAGGGTTTTCTGCAGCTGGTCGGTCACTGTCGTAATTTAATGACGTCATTTTAACGTGGTCACTCATCGTCTCTATCTCCTCTTGTTTGATCCTTGAATTGTCAAATTAGCGACAGCGGTCAAACGCTCTCATCTGTATAAGGGTGCGCATGTTCATCATCTCCTGACGGCCGGATTGAGCCCAGAGATTCAGGCGTGGCTGTGGCCCACTCAGCGGGCTGCCTTGCTGCCGTCCGGGGGCCATTGCCTCCTCGTCCTGCAGGTAAGCGGTTACCGCAGCCAAAGCTGCACCCATCTTTTTCTGCATATCAGCCATTGTTTTTTCTCCTGGTGGAGTTTTGTTATTCGTAAATGGAATATTCTGTCTGCCGGCCGAGCAGCTGGTCAATCTCAGACTGTATTGCGACCCGTTTGCTGTTATTGAGCCAGTTATCCCAGTCTTCCATGGACCTCCAGGTACTGATGACCATGCACTCCCCAGGCTTGTCCAGCCGTTTCAGCGTCTGGCCGGAAATGTAGCCCGGCTGCATCAGGGTTACGCTGCGAAGTCTTTTCAGCAGTACGGTTAACTCGGGAATACTGCTTTCCGGTACATTTCTCTTGATGAAGATTTTAACCGCCATTGTTTTTCTCCCTTTTTCTTTGCCTGGTTATAGTGGAATATTGCCGTGTTTTTTCATCGGGTTGGTATCGCGCTTGTTCTGCAGAAGATCAAGCGCTCTGACAACTCTGATCCGGGTCCGTGCCGGTTCGATAATGTCGTCTATATACCCGCGTTGGGCTGCCACGTAGGGATTGACCACCGTATTGTGGTATTCCTGTTCTTTTTCATTGAGGAATGCGTCCGGGTCCTGTTCTTTTTTAGCCTGCCTGCCGTAGAGAACCCCGACAGCGCCTTTTGCGCCCATTACCGCGATTTCAGCACTCGGCCAGGCGTAGTTTATGTCTCCGCGCAGATGTTTGGAGGACATGACACAATATGCTCCACCGTAGGCTTTCCTCGTGATCACAGTGACCTTGGGAACTGTTGCTTCTGCATATGCATAGAGAATCTTGGCACCGTTTCGAATGACCCCTCCGTACTCCTGCGCTGTTCCGGGCAGAAAGCCGGGAACGTCCACGAAGGTGACGATGGGAATGTTAAAACAGTCACAGAACCTTACGAAGCGCGCCCCTTTGATGGAGGAATCGATATCGAGCACCCCTGAATAATGGGCAGGCTGGTTTGCGACGATGCCGACGCTCATACCATTGTACCGGGCAAACCCGACAATGATGTTCGGGGCAAAATCCCGCTTGATCTCGAAGAAATCACCATTGTCGACAGTCTGGAGGATCACCTCCTTCATATCGTATGCTTCGTTCGGGTTTGCCGGAGTGATATCGTTAAGCGGCAGGGATACGCGCTCCAGCGGGTCCGAGCATTCCAGTGTCGGCGGGTTTTCAATGTTGTTCTGGGGAAGATAGGATATGAGCTTTTTAATATAGGCAATGGCATCCGCCCCTGATTCAGCGGCATAATCGGAAACGCCGCTGCGGGAAGCGTGCATGTCGGCACCCCCGAGTTCTTCAACCGTGACATCTTCATGGGTAACCGATTTGACGACTTTGGGACCGGTGAGGAACATGTATGAGTTGTTCTTGACCATGACGACGAAATCGGTCAGTGCCGGAGAGTATACCGCACCGCCTGCGCAGGGGCCGAATACCGCTGAAATCTGGGGGATAACCCCTGAAGACATGACATTGCGGAGAAATATATCAGAATAGCCGGCAAGACTTTCGATGCCTTCCTGGATACGTGCTCCCCCGGAGTCATTCAAGCCGATGACCGGGGCGCCGTTTTTCATCGCCAGATCCATAATCTTGCAGATTTTCTCTGCAAACGTTTCTGACAGCGACCCGCCGAGTACGGTAAAATCCTGGGCAAAGACATAAACAATCCGCCCATCAATTGTCCCGTGGCCCGTAACCACACCGTCTCCGGGGATTTTCTGGTTTTCCATGCCGAAGTCTGTGCAGCGATGGGTCTTGAACATGTCAAACTCTTCAAATGAATCAGGGTCAAGCAGCAGGTCGATGCGCTCCCTGGCCGTCATCCTGCCAAGCGAGTGCAGTTTGTCGATTCGTTTCTGGCCACCGCCCAATTTGGCTTTTGCCCTGAGTTCCTTTAAATGCTCCAGGCTTTCTTGTGTGTTCATGATTTCTCCTTATGCAGAACAATCAGCGGGAAAAGTTCCTGCTCTGGTTTCGGGGTGGTGAAAGGGGACTTGAAAATCACGGTCTGAGTCCCTTCCGGCCGGCTGTGAGCGAGAACGAAGTAAACGGGGAAGCCGGGCTGCCCGGCGGCACCTCCCTGCTGCTTCTTACGTCTCGGGATAACTGCGTTGCCAGTGATGCACAAATGGTGTTGATGCCGACCTCCTGTGTTGATGCAATCGTGAATGGCTGTGTACTCCATGCCGGCACGTGCGACAAACATCTCTTGAGGCTCAGGTGTAACGTCGTTTTTCAGAACCATCAAGGTTGTGGTAAAAACAGAAAAAATGATGGACAAATAATAGTTTTGATCTGCTGAAAAGAACGATGTTACGTATTCGTTTTATGAAATCTCGGGGCCCTTGTCAAGCGAAAAGTAACGACGCTTTAGTCAGGCACCTTTTTTATATAGTTAAATGTTTATAAATTAATATCTTAGAATAATTGACAAGATTATTTTTCTAGATTTTTGGAGGCGATCGATGGTCATGGATACCTGTGGTTTTCAGCGGTCTTTTATAGAATGTATTATGTGCGAAAAAAGAACATTGTTATCTTTTGCTGGTGCGAGGGCGGTCTGCTGGCAGGAAAGAAGATAACGGGGATTGATCTCAGCGTGATCAGTCCCCGTTTTGACTGGCTCTGGTGAAAGGGTATGGGTGCAGGATGCAGAACGATCTATTCGAAGACTTCCGCGCACAGCCGGCCAAGCGTGCCGAGATTGCGGCATACCCGGATACCACTATTTTCCATCGCCTCAATTTTGGCTGATGCAGTTCCTGAGCCGCCGCTGACAATCGCCCCGGCATGTCCCATGCGGCGGCCGGGGGGAGCGGTGATTCCGGCGATAAAACCGACAACCGGCTTACTCATGTTCGCTTCTATCCAGGCTGAGGCTTCTTCTTCCGCACTGCCGCCGATTTCCCCTACCATGACGACGGCTTCGGTCTCGGGATCTGCTTCAAAGGCGCTGAGACAGTCGATAAATCCGGTGCCGTTAACCGGATCACCGCCGATACCGACACAGGTTGTCTGGCCAAAACCTTGCTGTGTCAGCTGGTGAACGACTTCATAGGTGAGCGTGCCGGAGCGGGAAACAACACCAAACGGCCCGCCGTCGAGGTGGATGCTTGCCGGCATGATACCGATCTTGCAAGAGCCGGGTGAAATGATGCCGGGGCAGTTTGGTCCGATAAGCCGGGACGGCTTGCCGGAAAGATAACTTTTTACTCTCAGCATGTCCATGACCGGTATGCCTTCAGTGATGCAGACAATCATTTCAATACCTGCATCGATTGCCTCCAGGATCGCTTCTGCTGCGAAGGGAGGCGGCACGAAAATCATTGACGCGTTTGCGCCTGTTCTGCTGCGGGCTTCTTGTACGGAGTTAAATACCTCGACGTCATCCATCTTCAGGCCGCCTTTACCCGGCGTTACGCCACCAACGACGTTGGTACCGTAACTGATACACCGGCGTGTGTGGAACTGGCCCTCCTGGCCGGTGATACCCTGTACAATCAGGCGTGTGCTGCTGTCGACGAAAATAGCCATAATGTAGATTCTCTCGTGTGGGATTAGTTGTTTGGTTGCTGCTGCTTTTTCAAATTTTCCAATAACAGCTCTATTGTGGTTTTGTCATGTTCCTCGCTGCTGTTTTCCGGTGAGGGGGACTCCAGAAATCCTCGGATGAGCTGGTCCTGTTCGGTAATCAGTCCATCGGCGCCGGCGGTGAAAAGATAGAGATCAACGAGTGATTTGAAGCTTGTGGAAAAAGACGGCAATGACTCGGCATACCGGTCAATGGAGCTGACAACAACACTCATGCCCAGTATATGGGCATCCTCGATATACTGCTGGTTGAGGAGATCACCGGTTTCGCTTACCAGAAAGTCCGGTCTCAGGCTGATGATGTCGGTATAGGCTGATGCTGCCTTGAGGCCGAATTTTGTATAGAGCCAGTCATAATTGTAGGGCAGCCACCTGCCACGTTCAAAGCGGCGAGTTTGGGTACCGCTGTTTGGCTCGGTTAACTGGAGGATCTTCAGGTCTATTTCAGCCTGGTCGAAAAGTTCCTCCTGAATTCTCTGCAGTTCTTCGGGGTCATAGGAGGCGATGATAAAGCCGCTGTCGCCGTCTGCGTAGCCGTGCCGGCGGCAGATATCGATAACTGCTCTGCTGATATCTCTGTTTTCATGGAGGTAGTGCCAGCTATTCTTGATTTCGCCAATGATCCCGATTTTCCGGCCGAGGTTATCCTGCATTACCCTGATCAGGGAAAGCGCCTCCTCCAGGGTGGTGATGCCTATACGGGGTGCAGGAGAAAGAGCCGTCGGGACACTGCTCAAAAGCGAGAGCTGCTGCAATTCATCACGGGTAAAGTCCAGGATATGGTATGAACCGTCTTCACGGGCCTTTTCCGGAAACACCTCGGCAGCATTGGTTAAATCGTCGATAACGGTATCCTCGAGAAGGATCACCTGGTTATCTGCGGACATGGCCAGGCTGAGGTAGACGTTTTCAGCGCCCTGGGAAATGGTGATTGCCAGTGCCGGAAGACTTGAGGCCGGCAGGAAATGGTCGCTGTTTCGGGCGAAAATCATTTTCGCCCAGCCCTGGCCGGTTGTTGTCGCGACAATAACAGCCGCTGCTGCTATTACGTTGATGAAGGCGTTGCGTTTCACCTGTTTACACCTGATTCTTTGCTATTTCGGCTATTTTTGCTGCAGCATCGGCGAGATCGACAGCACTTATGAGATCAAGCCCGGATTCCGCCAGAATTCTTCTGCCCTCTTCGACATTTGTGCCTTCCATTCTGACCACTACAGGTATCTTGAGGTCAAGGGCCTTGGCCGCCTGAACGACACCCTGGGCGAGTATGTCGCAGCGTAAAATACCGCCGAAGATATTGATCAGAATTCCTCTGACATTGGGGTCGCTGAGAATGATCCTGAATCCGTTTTCAACGCGCTCTGCGCTCGCTCCGCCGCCAACATCTAAAAAATTTGCCGGTTCCGCACCTGCCTGCTTGATGATATCCATGGTCGCCATTGCCAGACCTGCACCGTTCACCATGTTGCCGATGGTACCGTCGAGTTTGATGTAGTTGAGGTCATATTTGGCGGCCTCGCGTTCGTGAGGGTCTTCTTCCAGAGGATCTCGCATGTCTTCAATATCGGCGTGCCGGTAGAGGGCGTTGGAATCAATGTCTATTTTGGCATCAAGGGCGATCAGCCTGTCGTCGTCGGTAATGATAAGCGGGTTGATCTCCAGCAGGGAGCAGTCGTAGCTGACAAAGAGTGCATAGAGATTTTTGAGCAGCCGGCTATACTCTTTTGCTACACTTACTGGTAGTTCAAGCCCGTTGATCACCTGCCTGACATGGTATCCCTGGATACCCAGCAGGGTGTTGATGCCGGCCTTGACGATTCGCTCGGGAGTGGCGGCGGCAACCTCCTCGATATCCATGCCGCCATCCTGGCTCGCCATGATCGTGACAGTGCTGTCGTCCCGGTTGACAATGAGGGACAGGTAGAGCTCTTTTTTGATGCTGACACCTTGTTCGACCAGCACTTTGTTGACCGTTCTGCCGCCGCCACCTGTCTGCTGGGTAACCAGTGACATGCCGAGAATAGCTTTGGCTGCGGTGAATACTTCTTCGCTATTTTCGGTCGCGACTTTGACACCACCGCCTTTGCCCCTGCCACCAGCGTGAACCTGGGCTTTTATCGCCACGGGCAGGCCAAATGTTTCAGCAGCGTTTCGAGCCTCTTCCGGCTCATGGCAGAGAACTCCCTCAGGTACCGGTATGTTGTGGGTTCTGAAAAGTTCCTTGGCCTGGTATTCGTGTATTTTCATAAGTTGTTCCTGGTAGTAAGAAATGTCTGTTTGGGAAGATAGCTGCGCTGACTATTGTCTCCGGGTGGCTGATGCTGCCGGTGCAAGGCCGCTGTAAATGCAATAGCTGCCTTGCACCTGGGGACATTGAGAAGGCTCCGTTATTTGGGTGGGTAGCCCATTTGTTTGAGTGTATCGGATATTTCATCGAGGATAGCAGGGTCATCAATGGTAGATGGTACGCGATATTGCTTGCCGCTTGCTATTGACCGCATGGTCCCCCTGAGGATCTTGCCGGAGCGCGTTTTCGGAAGTCTTCCGACACGGGTTGATTCGCGGAAACAGGCAATGGCACCGATCTGCTCCCTGACCATTTTGACAAGTTCGGTCTTGACATCCTCCACATCCCTGTCGACACCGGATTTCAAGACAAACAAACCGACAGGAAGTTGTCCCTTCAGCTGGTCATCAGTGCCGATTACCGCGCATTCGGCTATATCCGGGTGATTTGCAATCACCTCTTCCATTGACCCGGTGGACAGTCGGTGTCCGGCTATGTTAATGACATCGTCCATCCTGCCCATCACGTAGACGTAGCTGTCTTCGTCGATATAGCCGCCATCGCTGGTTTCATAATATCCCGGAAACGTCGTCATGTATGATTCTACAAAGCGCTTGTCGTTGCGCCAGAGGGTGACCAGAGTCCCCGGCGGCAGCGGCAGTTTGACGACGATATTTCCCTCGGTGTTCGGGCCCACTTCTTTTCCCTGATGATCAAGCACCATCACGTTGTATCCCGGTGCAGCCTTGGTGGGGGAGCCGGGCTTGATCGGCAGTTCTTCTATGCCCCTGCAGTTGGCAACGATGGCCCAGCCGGTTTCGGTCTGCCACCAGTGGTCAACAACCGGAACCTTGAGGAGATTGGTTGCCCAGTGATAGGTGTCCGAATCGAGACGCTCTCCGGCCAGGTAGAGGCACTCAAAGCAGGAAAGGTCGTAGCTGCGGATAAATTCTCCGTTGGGGTCTTCCTTTTTGATCGCCCTGAAGGCAGTCGGGGCAGTAAAAAGTGCCTTGACCCTGTGCTCTGAAATAACCCGCCAGAAAGCTCCGGCGTCGGGCGTGCCGACAGGTTTTCCTTCGTAAAAGATCGTTGTTGCACCTTTGAGCAGCGGGCCGTAAACAATATAGGAGTGACCGACAACCCAACCGACATCCGAAGCCGACCAGAACACCTCTCCGGCATCGATATCATAGACTGCCTTCATGGTCCAGTTCAGGGCAACCGCGTGACCACCGTTGTCCCGCATAACGCCTTTGGGCATTCCGGTTGTTCCCGAGGTGTAGAGAATATAAAGGGGGTCGGTCGCTTCAACCGGCACACAATCTGCCGGGGGTGCGTCAGAGACGAGGTCATTCCAGTCGATGTCCATATCGTCGCTCATGTCGGCGGTGAGAAACGGGCGTTGAAAAAGCACGCACTTTTCGACTTTGTGTTCAGCAATTTTGATCGCTTCATCAACAATGGGCTTGTAGGCAAGTATTTTTTTGCCTTCAATTGCACCGGAGGCTGTCAGGATGATTTTCGGCTGGGCATGGTTGATTCTGATAGCCAGTTCGTGGGCTGCAAAGCCTCCGAAAACGACAGAATGGATTGCCCCGATGCGTGCACAGGCAAGCATGGAATAGGCAGCTTCAAGGATCATCGGCATGTAGATGATCACGGTGTCGCCCTTGGAAACGCCGAGACGTTTCAGGCCACCGGCAAGTTTGGAAACCTTCTCCCGGAGCTCTTTGTAGGTTACCGTGATTTTGGTACCGGTAACCGGGCTGTCGTAGATAATCGCTGCCTGGTCGGCCCGGCCGTTTTCCACATGACGGTCGACAGCATTGTAACAGGTATTCATCATACCGCCGGAAAACCAGCGATAGAAGGGTGGATTTGAGCTGTCCAGTACCGTGTCATATTTCCTGTACCAGTCGATACCTTCTGCAGCCTTTGCCCAGAATACCTCGGGTTGCTCAATGCTCTCTGCGAATACTTTTGCATAGTCTGCCATGTGTCTACCTCTCTTGAAATTATCAGGTTGTGGGTAATTTCTACGCTTGTTACATGCTTTTTGTTGTCTCCTCCGTGTTGAAAAAAATATGTTAATGCTGTCACATATACTAAATATTTACAAACACTTCAAGGCCTAGAGAAGGGGCGCTTTAAGACCCTTTTGTTGGTTCAAATATCGTGTAATAATGGCAGCATATCTAAAAAAAAGAACATTGTTCTGTTGTGGCTGTAAAAAAAATAATTATCCTGAATCTTCTGTTTTTGAAGATTAACAGAATTTTTTATGAAAAAAAGCTAAAAAACTGAATAGAGACACAAGCTGTTTCTGCGGTGTCCTGCAGGAGGCCTGCAGGTTGTAACGAGACTACTGCCTGTCCGGGCCAAGCTGACAGCTGAGGAGCACCATCTGGGCGGTGACCTCAGTTTCAAAGGCAGGAGCATCTCCTGCCAGGCGGTTATAGCCGTAATCGACCAGGGGCCCCTTACTGTTCCAGTCACGAAAACCAAATTTCCATCCCTGCCATCCTGTCTTGAACAGATAGGGTGATTGCGGACCGTAGGGGCTGAAGGAGATGTCGCCAATATCGTCACTGCTTTCCCGTGCCATACCGACAAGGATATAGTCGGCTCCATGGCTCATGCCGAACTGTTCAACTCTGTTCTTTATGTCTTGTTCATGTGCAGCGGCAGGAATGGAAACCAGCAGGTGAGAAAAAACACGGCACTGGTCGGGGACCGCTGCCTCGTCAAAGATTATCTGTGTCCGGGAGGTGACCGGGAATGTCAGGGGCGGCATACTGGAACGGGGCCCGCCGGTCGAACACGACAACACTGACAAGCTGAGCAGCACTGCTGGAATTACGGATCGGAATGAAGGTGACTGGACCATCGACGCTCCTGATTAAAAATAGAAAAGTTTAAAGCTGCCTTTTTTATTACAGCATAACAAGCGGTAATGCTCTTAAAAAATAAGTTCGTCGAAGCGGGTAATGGAGGGAAACTGCGGCGAATATTGTGCCGGCTTCCGGGAGCTCGGTTTGGCGATGTGTATCAGTTCCTTGATCCCGAAGCGCTGTGCAGATTCGAGCACCCTGGCGGTATCATCGGCGAGCAGTGTTCTTTCTTTGTTGAAGTCGAGCATGTCCTCAAGCAGGTGCCAGAAACGGGTATCCTCTTTTGCCGTGCCCACCTCTTCCGCGCAGATGATCTGGTCAAACAGCGGGGCAATACCGGTTTTTTCTATCTTGATCTGCAGCGTTTTCCTGTGGGCTGCGGTAACGAGGATGACCCGTTTTCTGCGGCGCTTGATAAAGTCCAGAAACTCCGGGACAAAGGGGTGGATGTTGATCAGGTGATTGATGCGCACCTTCAGCCCCGGGATATCAAGACCGAGCTGTCCGGTCCAGTAATCAAGATCGGTCCATTGCAGCGTGCTTTCCACCAAACGATAGCGTTTAAGAAGCTTCCTGCGTGCCGAGTCAAATGTCAGGTTGTTTTTTTCAGCATAATGAAGAGGAACGTAGTGTTCCCAGAAATAATCATCGAAGTACTTGTCGAGCAGGGTGCCGTCCATATCGAGCAGGACCGTGTCGAGATTGTCCCATTCAAAATCGGGTCTTATCCGGCTGTTACGCTGTTGTTCTTGCATTGCTGAGCTGTTTGAGATCTTCTACTGCTGTGGTGACTGCGAAACTGATGTCCTCCAGTGACTCCACCTTTGTTTTGATGACGAGCCTGCCGTCAGGGGTAAGCCGCTGGCTGTCGGAACCTTGCTGGAGAAGATGGGCGAGGGATAACGGATCGACCGGGGTGTCGGAAAGAAAAGACAACACCAGGCTGTCGGGGCCGCGCTCAAGTTTGCTGATCCTGAGCGGTATGAGTTCTTTTTTTATGGCAACGACGCTAAAAAGATTCCTGAGTTCTTCGGGAAGCGGCCCGTACCGTTCACATAGTTCATCGACCAGATCTTGAAATGAGGCGTTGTCACGTGTGGCAAGAGCGGCGATTCTGCGATAGATAATGTAGCGTTGGTCGGTATCGGCTATGTAGGTTTGTGGTATGTATGCAGAGACCTGCAGGTTTATTTCCGGATCTACCTCATCTGCGGCCGAGAACCCGCTGGAATCAGCTGTCTGGTTTTTCAGGTCGGCAACGGTTTTCTGCAGCAGGTCGAGGTACAGGTCGTAACCGATTGCGGCGATATTTCCACTCTGGGAAACACCGAGCAGGTTTCCGCCGCCGCGGATCTGCAGGTCGCTCATTGCCAGTTTGAAGCCGCCGCCAAGTTCGTTATACTCCATCAGAGCCCGCAGCCGTTCTCTGGAATCCTTTGTCAGGTGATCGATTGACGGTACCAGCAGATAGGCAAACGACTGCGTCGATGACCGGCCCACCCGGCCGCGGAGCTGGTAAATCTCGGCCAGGCCGAGGCGGTCGGCCCTGTTGATGATGATCGTATTTGCGGTCGGGATATCCAGGCCTGATTCAATAATGGTGGTGCTGACCAGGACATCAATTTCCCGGTTGACAAAAGCGACCATGATTTCCTCAAGCTCTTTTCCGGCCATCTGTCCGTGAGCCACCGCAACCCGTGCGGCAGGGACAAGGTCGCTGATCGAGGCGGCCATGCGATGAATTGACTTGACCCGGTTGTGAACGATAAACACCTGTCCGCCCCTGATGATTTCACGGCTGACGGCCTCTTTGATAACCAGTTCGTCATAACGGGCCACGAAGGTCTTGACCGGTCTGCGGTGTTCCGGGGGGCTGGAAATAACAGAGAGATCACGTATTCCCAGCAGGGACATCTGCAGCGTGCGGGGGATAGGGGTTGCCGTCAGCGTCAGGATGTCAACCTCGGCCTTGATTTTTTTTATCTTCTCTTTGTGAGTAACCCCGAACCGATGCTCTTCATCGACAATCAGCAGGCCCAGCCGCTTGAATACGATATCTTTTGAAAGCAGGCGGTGGGTGCCGATGATGATGTCGATCAGACCACTTTTGAGATCCGCAACGATCTGTCTTTGCTGGGCCGGCGTCTTGAAGCGGTTAATCGACTCGACCCGCACCGCAAAACCCTGCAGCCGTTCTTTGAAAGTTGCGGCATGCTGTTCGGCCAGAACGGTTGTCGGTACAAGAATTGCAGCCTGGAAACCATCTTCTATGACCTTGAAGGCTGCCCTGACAGCAACTTCTGTTTTCCCGTAACCGACATCGCCGCAAACCAGGCGATCCATAGGTCGGTCTGAGGTCAGGTCGTCAATGGTTTCAGCAATCGCCCGATACTGGCCTGGCGTTTCATCATAGGGGAAGGACTCTTCAAGTTCCTGGTAGAGTTCCGCCGGCGGAGAGAACGATCGTCCGCTTCGCAACTCCCGATGGGCATAAATGCTGAGAAGCTCCTGGGCAACCTTCCAGACCTCCTCTGAAACTTTCTTTTTTGTAGCTTTCCAGGACTGTGCACCGAGTTTGTCGATTTTGGGCTGTCTGTCGGAAAGCCCTTCGTAGCGGCTGACCAGATTGAGCCGGTCAACGGGCAGGTAGAGTTTGTCCCCATCCTGGTATTCGAGCAGCATGAAGTCATTGACAATTCCCTGGAGGTCAATGGTTTCAAAGCCTCGATAGAGACCGAGTCCGTGTTCCCGGTGGACAACAACATCCCCATCGCTGAGCTCGGTAACGTTGATGGCAACGCCATCTGGGCGGTGTGTTTTTTTCCTCCTGCCACCCAGGCGCATCTCCCCAAACAGTTCATTTTCAGAGAGAATGTGCAGTTGCTGAAGTGGCAGGCTGAATCCTTCGCTCAGGGGCATGTCACTGAGATAAAGAAGGCGAGCGCTGGAAGCAGGCGGCAGACCGTCAATGTCCAGCGGGGCATCCAGTGCGGCAAGCGGAACGTTAAAGCGACCAAGCAGTTCAGCAAGCGTTTTCCGGCGTCTTTCCGAGCGGCAGCAGATAATGACATTGCTGCCATCGTCAAGCCAGGTGGACACCTGCCTGGCCAGAGGGGCGAGCAGCCCTTCTTTTTTCCTGAGCATCGAGATTTCCTGCTTGAGCAGTCGATGGTTTCTCGACGGTATGTGCTGGTGTGGTGCCTGCTCGGGGATAAAATCCGTTAAATCAACCCGCCTGAATGGTTGCAGCAGGTTGTTTAACTCCTCTTCCGACAAAAAGAGTTCATCGCAGTGAAGGGCTGGTTTTCCGGCAGCTACTGCGGCCTGGAAGTTTGACTGTACCCGTTCCAGTATTAACCGACTCTGCTGATTGACAGCCTGCGGGTCGCAGAGGACGATCTCTGTCTGTTGCGGGAGATAATCGAAGATCGTCGCACTGCTGCGCTCATTATCTGCTGTGAACAGAGGGAGAAAAAATTCGATTCCCGCAAATCGCTGCCCGTTCTTGATTCGCTCGCCCAGTTCAGCGGTAATCTCAGCTGACCAGTTGAGTCGCTCACCATGCTCGTGAAACCGATCTCGTGCCCGTCTCAGGTGTGAAGGATCATCAGTGCTGATGCAGACCTCGCTGACCGGAAGAACGATGGCCTCCGGGAGATGATCCGTGGAGCGCTGGGTGAGAGGGTCAAAGGAGCGAATCGATTCAACGGTGTCACCGAAAAAATCTAGACGAAATGGGCCCTCGTGGAGCTGGGAGTCGGGGAGTGTGAATTGTGGAGGGAAAATATCAACGATGCCGCCACGAACGGAAAAGTCGCCGATACTCTTGACCAGGGATACATGCTCATATCCCATATTGATCAGGTTGGTTTTCAGCCTCTGCAGGTCACAGTTTTCCCCTTCCATCAGTAACTCGGCGTGTTTCAACAATGCAGAGCGGTCCATTACCCGGCGTAGCAGGGCTTCAATGGAAACAGTCAGGATAAAGGGTGTCCGGCTTTCCGTCAGCTGGTAGAGGGTGGAGAGCCGCGCGGCAGTTGTGCGCTGGTCAGGTGAGAGTGGGGTGTATGGGGGAATTTCGTAACCGGGAAAGCTGAAAACTGGAACATTGGTAAACAGCTGCAGGTCCTGTTCGAAATCCTGAACCATCTGCTCGCCCGGCAGTATGCAGCAGAGAGGCTGCTTGTCTGCAAGGCCTGAACAATACCAGGCGGGGCTCGCCCCGCGGAGACCGGATACCAGACGTGTGCTCTCCTGCTGATCGAACGAACGGTTTTTCATAAAAAAGCGTGGGCTGCACCGCTGATGAAGCCGGCAGAAAACTTATACTGCCGGCCGGCAGGAAAGACTAGAATTGTCCGCCAATACTGAAGTCCCAGACAGTCTGTGGTTCGTCATCCAGCGGGTCGAGATTGTAGCCCCAGACGATGCGCAGCGGACCCATCGGGGAAAGCCAGCGTATTTCAAGGCCGACCGCTTTGGCGATCTCGTTGAAGGTCCAGTCCTGGTCTTCGGCGATGGAATCACCGGCGTCGAAGAACGCGACACCGAAGACGCCCTGTTCCTTGAGCAGCGGGACAACGATTTCCACATTTGTGTACCACATGCGATCGCCGCCAATCCTGTCTCCGGTCAGCGGATCGATGGGGCTGACTTTGCCGTACTCGTATCCCCTGATACTACTCATCCCACCGAGATAAAATCGTTCATACACCGGGAGTTTGTCCTCTTCGTTTTCCCAAACCTTGCCGATAGCGCCGAGCGCGTGGAAAACCGTGTCGAACGGCATCGGGAAGTACCAGCTTGATGATGCTTCAGTTTTGGTGAATTGAGAGTCTCCGCCAAGTATCCCGCCGGCATATTCAAGACTGAGTGAATTTCTAGAGCCCCGGGAGGCACCGTACAGCCGGTCACGGGTATCACGTACAAAAGAGGTCCGTACGGCACTGGTGATCGGCACATTCTGGGATTCCCTGATAATGAAAGAGGCATCATCTGAGACGTTGCTCAGGTCCGTATCGGTATAGCTGTAACTCTCGTACATCCGCCATTTTCCCCAGAGCGGATGGCCGAAGCGAATGGCTCCTCCTCTTGAGTTCTTGGTATAATCGTCATATTCCCGTTCCCAGTTGAACAGGTCAGCACCTACCGAGACATTTGAGTCGTAGAGCCTGGGATTGGTCCAGGAGAGGTTATACCTGCTGCTGCTGCCGCCGATGTTGGCACTCAGCGCAAGCCGGTGGCCGAGCCCGAGAAAATTGTTTTCGGAGATTTCGCCCATCAGGATAAGGTTGTCCACCGAGGAATAACCGGCTCCGATACTGAATTGTCCGGTGGATTTTTCTTTTACATCAATCAGGATGTTCATTTTTGATGGGTCAAGTGCCGGTTCGGGAGTAACGTTTACCTGCTCGAAGAAATCGAGCCGCTGCAGCTTCTGGCTGCTGGTGCGAAGTCCTTTTGCGTCGAAAACCCCACCCTCGGAAATTTCCAGTTCCCGGCGGATTACATTATCCCTGGTCCTGCTGTTGCCTTTGATCGCAATACGGTTGATATAGACCAGCTCACCTTTATCGATGGACAGGTTGACATCAACCCGTGACCCGGACTGCGATTTGTTCAGGTCCGGGCGGATATCGGCAAAAGCAAAGCCCTGCTCCGCATAATAATCGGTGATTTTCAGGATATCTTCCCTCAGGGTCTTTCTGCTCAGGAACTCTTCGTTTCTTATGGAGAGCATATCAAGGATGATCTGCTGGTCGGCGATGAGATCTCCTTCCAGGGCAACTGTTCCAACTTTAAACCGCGGACCTTCATCTATGATAAATTTTATGTAAAGCCACTCTTCGTTTTGCGTGACCACAGGCTCGCCGACCCGGGTTTCAAGAAAACCGTTGTTATTGTAGAAAGCAATAATCCGTGAGGCATCCTGGTTCAGCAGGTCCCTGTCCAGCAGCCCTGAGTCGGTCAGCCAGGACAGCCAGCCTTTTTCACTTGTTTCGATCACATCTTCCAGATCAGAGCCTTCAAAGGTGGTGTTTCCTTCAAAACTGATCTCCCTGATATAGATTTTTTCGCCTTCATCGATGATGAAGCGGACCGCTGCGGTCTCAGGTGTGGGATAGCTGATGTCTGAGCTCACCTCTGTATTGTAATACCCCTTGGAGCGGTAAAGTGCTTTGATCGCTTCTGTGGCACCGCTGACCCGGGCCGGATTGAGGATTGAATTTTCCTTGATGGCGACGACATCATCCAGATCCTTTTTATCAAGTTCATCGAGGCCGGAAAAGGTGATCGAACTGACAGCCGGTTTCTCAATGATGCGGAAAACCACCTGCTTGCCTCTGTCCGTGTCGGTCACATCAATCTGGACATCATTGAAATAACCCATCTTGTAAATGGCTTTCAGGTCTTCACGAAGAACGTTGGGATCATATAAATCACCGGCCTTGGTCTGTATCTTTCTCAGTATCGCCCCGGAATCAATCCTTCTGTTACCTTCAGGGGCGATGTCGGCGATATACTGATCCCTGTTGACATAGGCGTTTACCTGGCCAAGGACATCAGAGAGAATGACATCGAGCGAAGCAATCGATGATGACTCCTGGAAAAAATATTTGGGGTGCGACGGGTCTAGAAGATCAAAGACCTTGAAATCCAGGCTGATCTGATTTCCGATAACGGTGAGTGTTCCGGCTGCAACATTATCATGTCCGGTCGTTGTGGCGACCGATTCCAGAGTCTTGATCGGCGGTGGCCACTGTTTCTGCCCGACCATGGCCTGTGCCGTGGGCCGGTCTATCATGATGAGTTCCTCTGCACCAAGGGCTGCTTCCATCGCTGCATCAACCTGGGCAAGAAAGGATTCATCAACCTGGGGTGCAATCACGTGCAGCGGCAGGTAGGTGGTGTTTTGTTCCGCCCCGCAAACAGGCTGGTAAATGGTGATGAGCAGGCCTGTCAACAGTGACATGCAGAGCGCTTTCATCAGTGTGAATGAGTGGTTTGAAAAATGTCTGTTGCGGTTGCTTTTCATGGATGATACCTTTGCAAAAATGATCTCATGAAGAAAATTGTCTGAATAATATTTCTTTTAAAATCAAATACCTATATTTGTGATACAGTCCTTGATGAAGAAAATTGCGTTCATTATGCCATGTTTGCTGCAAAATGCAAAGCACACAGATGGCGGGACGGTAAAATTTGAGCGTTCATACCCTTGTTCTGCCCGATGCGGAATCGTCATAAACCGACAGACAGCAGTTTTGCTCAGGTGTCAGCCGGTTCACACGCTCCTGGAGAATGACAATGGCCTGGATCGGGTCGGTCGGGACACTGGATAACATGGCTGAAAAGAACGTGCGACGTCTCATATACCGGGCAGGTGTTTCACTGCTTGATCTGTTGTTTCCTCCTCGCTGTCATGTCTGTGCCGCCTTCGATGTGGGGGTGGTGTCCGGTACAACCAGTATATGTGACGACTGTTTTTCACAGCTGGCTTTTATCGTCTCTCCACTGTGCAAGAGGTGCGGGCGCCCTTTTGAGATGTCTGCGCGGGGCGCTGACCATCACTGCCCTGCCTGCCTGAAAAAAGCACCCGCCTATGATACGGCCCGCTCTCTGCTCAGCTACCAGGCACCGGTGCCGGAGCTTCTGCACCGTCTGAAATACCGGGCGGACAGCTCAGTTGTCGGGCCGATCAGTCAAATCATAGCGCACAATGGCATAATCTGGGAGCAGGAGACATGTGACCTGATCATACCTGTGCCGCTTCATGCCGGCAGGCTCAGGAGGCGCGGTTTGAACCAGTCTCATCTCCTTGCGCGCCTGGCGTTTCCTGCCGATCAGGAAAAAATAGCGATTAATCTGCTTGAACGCGTCAAAAACACCAATCCTCAGACTGGACTGGACGGCATTGAGCGCCGGCGAAACTTGAAAAACGCCTTTCACGTGACGAGCCCTGACAGGATTGAAGGAGCGTCTGTGTGGCTTGTTGATGATGTCTTTACTACCGGGACAACTGTTTCTGAGTGCTCGAAAACACTAAAAAAAAGCGGTGCAAAGGAGGTACACGTATGGACGCTTGCCCGAGTTTGAGTAGTGGCGGTTATTAAAAATGAGTTAGTTTTTTTTTAGAAAAAAATAAAAATCAGGATATTGATGAAGCGCCCGGAATCAATACAAAGACGAGTATATTTTTGCATAAAATAGAGAATATTTTATATTTATTTAGATAATCGTAGAAATATCGAATTAAATATAATCGTTAAATTGTTGATAAGTAGATCCCGGTTTAACTAAAACATCAGGATAACGTTGAAAACCTCCGTTTGCCTGAAAACCCCTTGTGGCAAGGAGATAAATCAGCTGTACCCTGCTGTCCCAGCGTTCATGGGTGTCGGTGAAAGGTAACACTGATCATGCAGGCTGATGAGAAAATCTCTTAAAATCGTCTTTGACCAAAAAAGCAAAATGATGTTTATCATCACACATGCTTTATGCCCCTGGATTTTCTTTCCGGAGAGAAGAGAGTCCGCCGGTTGTCTCTGTTGTACCGTATTGTCCCATATTTGTTTTGGTGGTTCTTGCCGATCAGGAGTTGTAACTGTTTTCCGGGCGAGACTGTCCGGAATTGTGCATAACCGATTTATTCTGAGAGATTGTTGATGATGATCTGGGAAAAGGCCAAGGAAAAGCTGCAGGAAAAACTTACCGAAAGCGTGTATGAGTTATGGATTGAGCCGTTAACGGTTCAGGGACAGAAAGAGTCCAGCCTTGTTCTTAGCTGTCCGGACAGGTACTTCGGGGCATACGTGAACCAGAACTTTCTGAAGATCATAACTGAAAAAGTAAACGAGACTGATTGCTCAATTACGCATGTCATGATCACTGAGAAGCGTTCCTCTCAGCCCGTGAACGGCAACAAACCGAAACAGTTACGTTTGCCTGCACTGCCGGCTGGTGGCTCGCATGTCCGCTCACTTCACCCACGCTACACATTTGATAATTTTATGGTCGGTGAGAGCAATATCCTGGCAGAATCGGCATGCCGTTCGATATCGGTTTCCGATGATGCGATCGGCCCCTGCCTCTATATCAACAGTTCCACCGGGCTGGGGAAAAGCCATCTGTCCCATGCCATCGCTCACCAGGTACTTGATACATCACCGATGACCCGGCTCCATTATTTGACCGCACAGCAGTTTGCCGCAGAAATGGTGCACAATATCAAGTCCAACAATATGGATATTTTCAAACGGAAATATCATGATCACTGCGATGTCCTGCTTGTTGAGGATATCCAGAGCCTGACCGGTAAGAAAAAAACCCAGCAGGAACTCAACGAACTGCTTGATGCCCTGATCAAGCTCGGCAAGCGTGTTGTCCTGACAGCCAACAGTGCACCGCGGGAACTGGTCGGGATCGATAATGAATTTACATCGAGAATGACCTCAGGACTGGTTACCTCCATTCGAGAACCGGACCTCGATACACGGCAGCGGATCGTGCTCGGCAAGGCAGCTCAGCACAAGCTGGAACTTGCCGATGAATATGTGCTGCATATCGCCCAACACATAAAAGGAGATGTTCGGCGGATTGAATCGGCGGTTGTCGCCATCAGGGCCCGTGCCGCTCTGCAGGGGGGGCGGGTTGACGAAACGATCATTGAGGATGTGGTGCGCTCAATTGTCGGTACCCCGAAGAGCCTGAGCGCCCAGTTGATCAGCGAGCTGGTCGGCAGCCAGTTTAAAATATCGGTTGAGGATATGCAGTCCAGGTCAAGAAAGAAGAAGTTTGCCTTTCCCCGTCAGGTGGCGATGTATCTCAGCCGCAAACACACAGAGGAAACGCTTGCCGACATAGGCAGGGTCTTTAACCGTGATCACTCAACGGTGATGCACTCCATCAAGGTCATATCGTGCCTGAATCGTCGTGACAACTCAATTTCCGCCCAGATTGACCTGCTAAGTAAAAAGGTGAACAGACTCTGAGTGGAGTGGTTGCTTGCCGGCAGTGGGGTGGTATCTGAAAGTCGGTGCGTGCGAAAAGCAGCTCAGAAATATATTTTTTTCATCTCTGCGTCCTGCTGCTGCTGACTGTCTTGGCTTATGATTCTGTCGGCGGTAGAGGTGGCCGTCTTGATCATGTCGTTTATGCCGATTCCGTCCCAGCCAAATCCGCAGATATATAAGCCCATGCCGGCGCGGACAAGGTTGTTGCGCCAGTCAAGCAGAGCCGGATAGCCGGATTCAAGCTGTGGAATACCGCCCTCAGGTCTCAGGACCCTTGTGAATTCAGGGCTTGAGGGGAGCTCAAGCAGCCCCCTGAGGTCGGCGAGGCTGCGTCTGGTCAGTTCGTCGTCGTCAAGCTGCAGACGCTCCGGATGTCTCTTGCCGCCGACCAGCGTCTCAAAAACAATCGTGCCTTCCGGCGCCCTGTTGGGAAACATGTTGGAGGAGAACAGGGTGCCGAGGGTAAAACGTTTTTCTGCCTCCGGGATGAGAAACCCGAAACCGGGCGGCAGGCTCGCCCCTTGAAATCCGAAGACTACCGTTGCGATCCAGGCTTCCGGAATCTGCCTGAGCGGCGCTGATGCGTCAATTTCAGACAGCAGGTCGAGACTCTTGTTTACCGGCAGGGCCATTACCAGATTGTCGGCGCAAAAGGCGGCGGCAGGGGTGTCAATGGACCAGCCCTGCCCTGTTTTTCGCAGGTTGACGGCAGGACAGTTAAAGAAGATATCCTCTCCTTCAACCAGTGATTCCGCAAGCTTTTCCGGAAGCCGCTGCATCCCTTCCGGAAAACTCGTCATCGCCGGCATCTCAAGTTTGTTGCCGGAATCTTTATTTTTCCTGGCCGCCCGTGCTTTTGCAATCAATCCCCTGATTACTGAACCGTATTGTTTTTCAAGGGCCCTGACGCCGGGCATGACTGCATCGATTTTGAGCTCATTGTAATCCCCCGCGTAGGTTCCGGTAAAAACCGCATCGATGTAGGGTAACAGTGCTTTGCCGAAGCGATAATCGGCCCATTTCGCTACCGTTGGTTCACCTTCCAGCGGCGGCCGGACAAGTTCACCGAGGACCCTGAGCTTGTCTTTCCACGGGATAAGCGGCGCCCTGATGATTTTCAACGGAGACTGGGGGATCATGTTCAGTCTGCCGTTGATGCAGACATAGCGGACAAAGGTTGAAAGCGGTGCCTTGACACACTCCCGATCAAGTCCGGTTTCTACCAGCAGTTCCCGGCTTTCCCGGCAATTGTCCAGGAAGCCGTGAGGCCCGATCTCGGCCAGGTATCCATCTTCTTTGAAGGAACGGATGACGCCGCCTGTCCGGCTGCTGCTCTCCAGGATGGCAAAGCGCTTTTGGGGTGCACTCTGCTTCAGCTTGTGGGCAATGATGAGTCCCGACAGCCCGCCCCCGACAATGATGGTGTTTCTCTGGTTGCTCATGCAGTATTATTTTGTTTTCCAGGTGGTTATGTGTGTTTCGAGCCGGCCGCAGGCGCTGAACAGGTCCGGGTTATATAGCCAAACAAACAGGGCTCTGCTCTGCGCTGACTCTCACGATAAGTCCGAATAGCAGGAAAATGAAGCAAATTGTTGTGAAGAACGCTGAAAACCGGGTTGGCAATGCTTCGGAACTGCAATGATTCCGGCACGGCAGAATATATTTTATCCGCTGAGCAGCTTCTCCACCAGCTTTCTACTTTGCACAAGTGCCCGCCGATTATCCTCGAAGATTTCAAGCGTCAGTGAGTCATCATAACCCATCGCCTTGATTTTCCTGATGAGCTGCGGAAAGTCTATGGTTCCTTTGCCGATAGCCAGATGATCATCACTGCGGCCGAAATTGTCACTAAAGTGCAAATGACCAATACGCGTCCTGAAGCGTTCTACCAGTTCATTCAGCCTGTTGCCCGTATGATCGCCCAGATGGGCATGACCGGTATCCAGGGTCAGCATTAATTGCGGAAAAGTTGAGAACATTTCATCGAGATCATCAGGTTCCACACCCAGCATATTTCGGGGCATCATGTTTTCCAGGCAGATCGTCATATTCAGGCGCTCGGCACAGCTGATAATCTCAGAGAGAAAATCGAAGGCGTACCCCTTGACTGTTGCGAAAACGAATGCTCCCATACCAAAGACCATGCTGGGGTGTAAAACTGCCTTCTTTGCCCCCAAGTCTGCTGCAACACTTAAGGAACGGTGCATCTCTGTGACCGATGCCCGTCTTAAACTTTCTGTCAGATCAGCAGTCGTTACAAATGTCGGCAGGTGGCAGACGATACCCATGTTGTGTGCTGCCAGGCGTTGGGTAATTGCCTTCTGGTTTTCTGAGAGTATTGAGTAATGAGCCAGGGGAGCATCCATGGCAACCTCAATGTAATCAAACTCAAGCTGAGCGAAGGTATCGATTTCCTGCAACAGCGGCTTAACCGGGAAATTCATGGCACCAAATTTCATGATTACACCTCAGTTTTTTGGTTAATGTACCAGAAGCTAATACGCCGTGGATCAGCGCCGGAACCGGCCTCTTTCTGGAGGGCGCGAAGGATGTGACAGCGAGTTCTTCGAGACGGGCTGCTTATGGTGATTGACACTGTGCTCGGGGAGAATAAAACTCGTTTAACAGTTCCGGCAGATCTATGGATTTCAGCGATTGCCGGACTTTTCATCGGAGATCATCCCCGGGAGAAGACAACGGAGGGTTCACGTCTTGACACGATAGCTTCCATGGTTAACATTTTCGCCGACTTTATGGAAAAAATCAAGATAACGATCTATTGATTGCGGATCATGATCATCAGTAACTAATGAATGAGGTAAAAAGCATGACGAAGACAGCCACGACCTTTGAATTCCAGGCAGAAACAAAGAAACTTCTCGATATCGTAATTAACTCTCTTTATACCGAGCGTGATGTTTTTATCAGGGAACTGATCTCCAATGCAGCTGATGCGCTGGAGAAATACCGTCATGAAAGCCTGACGGCGGAAAAGCCCTTCGATGAGCATGTGCCGCTCGAGATTACAATTGATCTGAATGAAGATAAAAAACAGCTGACGATTACCGATACCGGTATCGGCATGACCAGAGACGAACTGAGTAAAGATCTCGGTACGATCGCTCATTCCGGATCCAATACCTTCCTGACGGAACTCGCCGAGGCTGCCCGTAAAGACGTGAATTTAATCGGCCAGTTCGGTGTCGGTTTCTACTCTGCCTTCATGGCGGGTTCCACGGTTCGCGTGCAGAGCCGGTCATGGGACGGCAGCGAGGGAAACGAGTGGGTGTCCGACGGAGCCGGCTCTTTTACCATCAGTGAATGTCCGGGGCTTCACCGGGGGACCAAGATCATCATTGAGCTGAAAGAAGACGCTCACGATTATGCCCAGAAATGGAAAGTGGAATCGATCATCAAGCAGTATTCGGCGTTTGTTCCCTTTCCAATAAAACTTGACGGTGAGACGATTAACACGGTGCAGGCACTGTGGACCCGCAGTCGCTCAGAAATAAGCGACGACGAGTATACGGAGTTTTATAAATTTATTGGAAATGCCACCGATGCCCCGATGTTGCGGCTGCACTTTTCCGCCGATGCGCCGCTTGCCATACACGCGCTTCTTTTTGTTCCCCAGGAGAATTTTGAAATCATGGGGTTCGGCAGGGTTCCGCCGGGAGTCAATCTATATTGTCAGCGAATTCTCATTGACCAGCACTCTGAGACTATTTTACCCGAGTGGCTGAGATTTTTAAAAGGTGTTGTCGACAGTGAAGATCTGCCGCTCAATATTTCCCGCCAGGCCCTGCAGGATAATGCCCTTGTGGCGAAATTGCGGCGGGTTATCACCAAACGCTTCCTGAAATTCCTCGATGAAGAGGCAAAGAAGGACGAGGCAGCATATCTTACTTTCTGGAAAACCTTTGGCATCTATCTCAAGGAGGGCGCGACAAGTGACTATGAGTTCCAGAAAGAACTTGGCCGGCTGCTGCGCTTTGAATCTTCAAAATCCGAGGACGGCACTCCGATCGGCCTTGCTGACTACCTGCTTCGCATGAATCCGGACCAGGAAGAAATTTATTACATAAACGGACCGAACAGGGCTGCTATTGAGGCGGGACCGTATACCGAGATGTTCAGGAAAAAGGATGTTGAAATTCTCTATACCATGGAACCTATTGATGATTTCGTGCTCAGTCATGTCGGGGAGTTTGAAGGTAAAAAACTGGTTTCTGCCGACCGTGCCGATCTCTCTTTAACAGATGAAGATTCCTCAGCCCAGGATTCAGCAGATGAGAACGAGAAAGTCGATGAAAAAACCATAGAGGCATTGATCTCCTGGATGAAGAAAACACTTGATAGCAAGGTGGCTGATGTCAGTGTTTCCAAGCGGCTCGTCGATGCACCGGCAATGATTGTTAATCCGGATGGATACATGACATCCTCCATGGAACGGGTAATGGCGGCCGGCAGAGCTGAAAAGGGGATGCCGGCGGGCGTGGGCAAGAAAAATCTTGAGATAAACGGCGCAAGTGAGCTTATTGGCAAGCTGGCACAGCTGATGATTTCTGATGAGCCGTTTGCTGCCGAGGTGGCGCTGCAGATTTATGACAATGCCATGATTCAGGCGGGACTGACGGTAGATCCACTGGAAATGGTGAAACGTAATTACCGGATTCTCGGCAAGGCGATGGCTTGATATTCGAGATGAGCGAAGTTTTCAGGTGTCCGGCCGGATCATTTTAGCTGCAGCAATGACAATAGAGTTGAAAAAAGGTGCTCTTCAGGCTATAGCTCTTGTGAGTTTCAGCGCCATTGCTGCAGTTTGAAGGCAGATCGTCGGTTTTTACTGCTGCAGTGGCGCAAAAGACCTGAGGGAATCGATTTTTTTATAATCAGCAGCGATTTTCTTCATGGGTTTGTTCTTCCGGAGCGTATCATGTTATCATTACATCGATTATTTGTCTTTGTTGCCGTACTCCTGTTTCTGACCTCCTGTGCGGACAAGCCGGTCAGACACCTTGCCTCGGATGCCAGCCTCATCAAACCGGGTACTACAACACGAGAAGATGTCCTGACCTATCTTGGTGACCCCGATGCCCAGCAGATGACATCCGAAACAACCGAACGCTGGATCTACTACGAGGAGCGTCGATCTACCATGCAGAAGGCCCCGTACATCGGCTCTTTCTTCAGTGCCGAGGGCTACAGCAGGATCGTGGTGAGTTTCGAGGGAGACACGGTCGTCGACTGTACGTTCAGTTCACATGATTCAGACGAGTTCGACTGGGCGGACGATTATTCCTGGCAAGAGAAACGCGAATAATGCCTCGTTACAGGAAGATCCGGGAACGCATGGTGGCTGAGCAGCTGGTTCCCCGTGGTATAAAAGATGATCGGGTGCTTGATGTCATGCGGGAAGTGCCCCGCCATTACTTTGTTGACGATGCCCTGCGCTCCCGGGCTTACGGTGATTTCCCCCTGCCGATCGCCGCCGGGCAGACAATCAGCCAGCCCTATATTGTCGCCTGCATGACTGAGGCCCTGGCTTTGCAAGGAGATGAGAAGGTGCTTGAGATCGGGACCGGTTCAGGCTACCAGGCGGCAGTATTGTCGAGGCTCTGCAGCAAAGTCTACACGGTTGAGCGGGTCAATGTCCTGCTTGCCGGGGCCCGTAGGGTTTTTGATCAGCTCAACTATTTCAATATCGTCTCAAAACTCGATGATGGAACGATGGGATGGCCTGAATATGCCCCCTTTGACGCAATTATGGTCACAGCCGGAGGACCTGAAGTGCCGCAGCCATTGCTTGACCAGCTGGCCGACAACGGCAGGCTGGTTATACCGGTGGGGGATCAGGGCGTTCAGGACCTGCAGCTGGTTGAAAAGGTTGACGGTGAAGCCATGCTCAGTCACCTGGCAAAGGTCAGGTTCGTAGATCTTGTTGGTGAGCATGGCTGGTAACCTGACGGAAAATCAGGCGCGCGGTCCTCTCAAGAGGCTCTACGATCGCTGCATGACTTGGATTGCCGGGCCATATGGGGTCTGGGCGCTTTTCGTCATTGCCTTTGTCGAATCCTCTTTTTTTCCCATTCCTCCGGATGTCTTTCTGATTGCAATGTGCATTGCTGCGCCGACCCGGGCATTTAAATATGCCGCAGTCTGCTCCGCCGGTTCCGTTCTTGGCGGTGCCTTCGGGTACGTCCTGGGGTTCTGGTTTATGGACTCGATTGGACTGCAGATTATCGCCTGGTACGGAATGGACGATAAATACCTCAGAGTTCAGGAACTCTACCAGGCGTATGATATCTGGGCTGTCGGTGCTGCAGGTTTTACTCCGCTGCCCTATAAGCTGTTTACCATTACCGCCGGCGCTTTCAAACTCAATTTCCCGACCTTTGTCATTGTTTCCCTGCTCTCCCGATCAGCCCGTTTTTTTCTCGTTGCCGCCTTCATCTGGAAATTCGGAAAACCGGTGCAACGCTACATCGACAAGTACTTTAACGTGCTGTCCATTGTCTTCATGATCCTGCTCGTCGGTGGCTTTATCCTGATCAAGATGGTATTGTAGTAGTAGAAACATTCCTGGTCCTGGACCACCGGCGATTACTGGATTGTGCCATGTTTTTCAGGGTTTTCGGTCGAGCCGGTTTTGTATGGAGTATGGCTATGGTTTTTACCAGACTGCTCTGCCTTTGTTCTTTGCTGCTTGCCGTGGTACCGGTTTGTGTCGCCCATGAAATATACCTGAAAAACGGATCCGTCATTGAAACGGATCACCTCCAGCGCAGTCAATCCCGGCTTACCTATCATCAGTTCGGCGGCGAGATATCCATCCCTGTTGCCGAGGTGGAAAAGATCATTTATAGCAACGATAAAAGCCGGAAAACCCCAGCGACCCGTGAACCGCCTGATGGTGTGAACAGCGGGCGTGACCTGAAAGCTGCCCTGGAATCAAAAATGGTGCCCCGTGGGCCGATAGAACAGGCTAATTTGGCGGTACTTTCCATACTGACCGCAGCAGGTTCTGGATCAGGCTTTTTTATCAATCGGGACGGCTTGATTGTCACCAACCGCCACGTCATCAGGGGCAGTGAGAGTAACAATGAAAAGATCGAGCAGGCAGTGGCAGAAGCCCGGGAGCGTCTTGTCGAGTGGGATGAAAATCTACAGCGGGAAAAAATCCGGATTGACACCTATCAAAAAAACGTCAGGCAGAGCCGGGAATCATATGAGATGATGGCCCGCAAACACGGCGACCGTATGGCGGAAGAGCAGCGCCTGACCATGGAGCAGTCCCTGAAAGACAGGTCCCGATACCTTGAAGAATGGTATCGGGATTACAAGCGCAGGAAAAATACGTTTCTTGAAAAAAAACTACAGGTTGATCGGGAGTGGCAGGATTTCAGGATAAAAAACCGGGCGCTTGCCGGTCAGTCAAGGTTTACAGTCACGCTTGCTGACGGTCAGGACGTGTCTGCCATTCTTTACCGCGTCAGTGACCGCTATGACCTGGCGCTGCTGAAACTAAACGGCTACCAGACACCGTATCTGGAGATCGCAGACAGCAGTTCAGTCCGGCTTGGACAACAGGTGTTTGCCATCGGAGCACCGCTTATGCTTAAAAATTCAGTTACCTCCGGGGTTATTTCAAATGTTCGGGGTGAATACGTACAAACCAGTGCCGAAATATATCCGGGTAATTCCGGTGGACCTCTGGTCACAGCCGATGGGAAGGTCGTCGGAGTCAACACCATGAAACTGATCACAGAGAAGTTTGAAGGGATCGGTTTTGCCATTCAAATCAATCGGGTTCTTGCAGATTTCCCCGATTATTTCTCAAGCGAGAGCGCCCAATAGAGACTTTTATCATATGTTTCTTTGGCGCCCGCATCTTTTGTGATACGATATTGTAATTAGCTGACGAAAGAGAGCCATCAGGGCTTGGGCGGCGGTATCAGTGTCATGTGTCGATAACATTGTAACTATATGAAAAGTAAAGTTTTGTTTTTAACGATAGCGGGAATATCTGATAGTGGAGGGGAGCAGGGTGGAAAACATCCATAAAATCCGAAAAAAGAGACGGACACTTCAGGAAACCATGAATTTCATGGCGGCACTTTCTGCCGGCATTGAGCCGGTCCTGGGGAGAGGTGCAAACAGTATGACCATGTCAGCCGGGCGTAATCTTGGACGTAAATTTTCAGAGGATGCCGGCAAGACCGACGATCTTCTTGCCGCCATAGGCGAAGTTGGCCGGGTTCTGGAAAACAATCACTGTCTCTGGCGCTTTGAACCGTTTAAACCTGCCGGTCAGGCTGAGCTGATTACCGTGGCTGAGAATGGCGAGCGGCAGATGCTCCTGGTTTTCAGGGACTGTATGATACGCCAGTCGCTTTTCAGGTTCGGCCATCCCCAGCAGGGGTCGCTGTGTAATATGATGTACGGTTTTTTTGCCGGGGCCCTGGAAAACATCATGGGAAAAACGGCAAAACTGGAAATCAAGCATGCCGGAGAAAATGCCTGTCTCAAGGTATTGACCGTTGCAGCGTAGAAAACGATGATAGAGAGGATGTGCTCATGAGCAGTGGGAAAATACGGCTGAATACTGACTGGCTCTGCGATTGTGGCGGCTGCCACGTGGCGCTGGTTGACCTGCACGAAAAGATACTTCAGGTGCTCGAATCCGTTCAGATCCAGCACTGTCCGGTACTGACGGATATAAAAGATTACCCGGAAGCCGAGATTGGTATTCTTACCGGTTCAATCCGAACCGAACATGACCGGCATGCCGCCGAAAAAATGCGCGAAACATGCAAGACAATCATAGCCTTCGGCACATGTGCCGTCTATGGCGGACTGCATGGCGCAGGTCTTGCCCACTCGCGGGAAGAAATCATGGAGCATGTCTACCAAAAAAGCCCGACGACCCGGACAGATACCTTACCAGACACGGATGTCAGCAAGCTTGAAAAGCTGGTGACACCGGTAGATGAGGTGATTGATGTGGATCTTTATCTGCCCGGCTGCCCTCCCCATGCACACTATATTTTTGAAAGCCTGAAGAGCCTCATTGAAAACCGGAAACCGGTTGCCGGTCAGGATTCGGTCTGCGGCCGCTGCGCCCGGCAGATGGTCCGCGGTGATGCAACGGCTATCAAGAACAGTCTCGACGGTATCCCGGATGAAAACATCTGTTTCATGAGCCAGGGATACATCTGTCTTGGCTCCGCAACGCTTGATCGCTGCCTGTCCCCGTGCCCGAATCATGGAATCGCCTGCACGGGCTGTGCGGGCCCGACAATGCAGATTCTTTCTGAACCGTATCTTGATATCCGTTCCGAAGTCAGTGAGCGTATGTCGCGCCTCACTGCGATTGAGCGGGAGACGATCAAGACACATATGGAGAAGACTGCCAAAACGCAGTATGCCTATGCGATGGCAACAAAAATGATCGGCAGCAAACCGACGTTTTTGATTAAGAAGTGGATTGCAGATGTGGAGGCCGGCTGAGATGGCTAAAACGATACACATAGATCCCGTTACCAGGATAGAGGGACATGCCCGCATCCTGCTTGAGTGTGATGACAGCGGCAGCGTTGAAGAGGCATTTTTTATTGTCAACGAGCTGCGTGGTTTCGAGCGGATCCTGGTCGGCATGGAAGCTCATACACTACCCCAGATAACGGCCAGAATCTGCGGCGTCTGCCCGACAGCCCATCACCTTGCAGCAGCAAAAGCACTTGACGATGCCGCAGGCGTTGAGCCTCCCCCGGCGGCAAAGCTGATGCGTGAACTGATGTATATGGGGCATTTTATCCACTCTCATGCACTGTCTCTTTATATCCTTGCCGGTCCTGACCTGGTCTTCGGCCTTCATGGCGACACGGCAACCCAGAATGTGGTCGGGATGGTGGAAAAAAATCCCGAGCTGACCAGAAAAGGGTTGAGGATGCGCTCGATTGGTCAAAAAATAAATGAGGTCGTCGGCGGGCGGGGCATCCACCCTGTTACCGCCATTGCCGGCGGCGTTGCGGTAAAATTAAGCGATGCGCAGTATTCCCGGCTGCAGGAACTCACCACCGAGGCGGTTGAGCTGGCTGCCGAGCTCGTCCCTCTCAGCAAAGAGCTGCTGCTGCGTTTGCTCGACGATAATCCGGTCCTGCTTGAGCAACTCAATGTTCCCAGTTGGTACCTGGGAACCGTGAATAGCAGCGGCACACTCAATGTCTATGACGGTACCCTCCGGGCAATGGATGAGCAGGGTGAAATCCGGGCGGAGTTTACTGCAGCCCAGTATCAGGATTATCTGGTGGAGCGGACTGTCTCGCGATCCTATGCAAAGGAAGTGTATCTCGATATCGACAGTGCTGAGCATATGTACCGGGTCAGCACGCTGGCCCGGATGAATGTGGCCGATGGCATCGAAACGGAGCGTGCCCAGAGAGAATTTGAGGAATTCCGGAGCCGTTTCGGCCGACCTTGTCATAACGCGGTGGTACAGATGTACTGCAAGCTGGTGGAACTTGTCTATGCCTGCGAGCGGGCTGATGAAATCATCAATAATCCGGAATTGCGGGGAGAGTCGCGGGTTGCAGCACGCTTCAGCGGTGGTCGCGGTGTCGGGCATGTGGAGGCGCCACGAGGTGTTCTCGTGCACGATTACCAGATAGACGAAAACGGTATTGTCCGCGGTGCCAACATGATTGTAGCAACCCAGCAGAATACCGCCGCAATCAACAAATCGTTGAAGGAGGGGGCGATCAACCTTCTTGACGGTGGAGATGAAAAGCTGCTCAACGGGCTGGAGTTCGTCGTTCGCTGCTATGACCCCTGTCTGGCCTGCTCGACGCATGCTCTCGGCAGGATGGAGCTTGATATTGAAGTCATCAGTGGAAACGAGACAATCCGCAGACTAAGGAGAAACTGATCATGCTGGAAATGGAAATCCGTGAGAAGGGGTGCCGGGGCTGCAGGTTCTGTGTTGATATCTGCCCCACCGAGGCAATCATTTTCGATGAGGAAACACAAAAAGCGGTAGTCAGGTCGGCAGATGACTGCATTGAGTGTCTGAGCTGCGCTTTTATCTGCCCATCAGGAGCAATCAGTCACAAAGGTCATCACGTGGTGAAAAATTTTTATCGGAACCTCTATTTCAGCCGGCGAATGGAGAAATTCTTATGATCGACTGCAGAGAACTGACACAGACCATGGAGGATCATGACAAGGCCTTTATCGAGGTTTCATTTCTGCTCGACATGTTTGTTGAGACCATTGAAACCTTTGTCGGTAAATCCACCCCTGCTCTAGCGGTTGCCTCGGGCCGGAAGATGGCACAGAATATGCCGATATACCTTGAAAAAGAAGCAGGTCCCGACATCGCACTTGAAGAAATGATCAGGGTTTTTTCAGAGGGTTTTGACATCGATGGGACGTTTGCAGGCAAAGAGGCGACTATTCGTATTGAGCACTGCCCGATACATGCTGTCTGCACAGAGCGCAACCTTGCAATCGATGGTTCAACCTGTCAGATGTTCCACTATTATATCGCCGGAATCATGGCCGAACTGACGGGAAGCCCGGCCAGACCAAAGACGCTTGAGGCAGGTGACACCTGCCGCTTCACCCTGATGTTCAGCGGGCTGAAACAATAATGGCCCGGAGTCTTGTTGTCTGCATCGGCAACGACCTGGTTGCCGACGATGCTGTCGGGCATAGCCTCTATCATCTCCTGCAAGAGGCAGTCAGGGGCAGGGATGTACGTCTTTGTCTGCTCGGTGTCGGCGGTATGGCCGTGGTTGACGAACTTGAGGGAGAGCAATTGCTGGTCGTCGTTGATGCCGTGCAGTTTGGAGCTTTACCCGGAACGGTTCATGTGCTGAACTGGGAGCAGATTCCGGTAATGGAGATGCGCCCGGTCAGTGGACATGGCATCGGGGTCAGGGAGGCGCTACAGGTATGCCGGAAACTCTATCCTGAAAAACTCCCTCAAAAGATTTATCTGGTCGGCGTCGAGGGTGCCTGTTTTGACATGGTCGGTTCAGGCTTGAGCCCGGAGGTGAAAACGGCCCTGCCTCGTGCACTTGAGGCAATTGTCCAGCTCATCCATTGACAGCTTACACCTAAACTGCCATTTTTTCAGGTCTTCCGGGGTGTGTTCCACTCTCAACCGGGTTCTCTGGAAAGAGGGATCACATAGGGGCCTTCGGGTATAACGGCAATGTCGCTGCTTCCCTGCTCCCTGACACTTTCCACAATTGCCGTTTCAACTGAGTCGATAAGCTCGACGCAGGTCTGCTGACGTTCGGTTTCCGATAGATTTGTCGTATAGAGCTTGACGGAGCCATGCCTGAGCGGTTTGAGGAGCATTTCCGTCTGCCATTCGTCAATGAGTGCTTCCTGCCGGCCATAGAGTGTCTCCATGAACATTTCCTGCCCCTGCCTGCACAGCATTTTCTGGGCCGAGACGAATTCCGGACTGCCCATGCCTTCTGAGCACTCACTGGCAATAATAAGGGTGCCGCCTTTTTCCAGGATTCCGAGTGGTCCGACCATCCCCTTGACTGTCTGGTAATAGGTTTTGTCCAGCGGATAGCCTCCGGCCGAGGTAACAATTGTCCTGAACTTTCGGTCAATCTGGATCTCTGCATATTTTTTCATGAATTCAACGGCTTCAAGATGACTTGCTTCAATATCACCGAAGGTGACTTTGCCGAGCTGGCGCCGGTCGTCAATAACGGTATTCACCGCGTAGATATCACCGATGGCGCGGATAATTTCAAGCTGTGCCTGGTGGAGCGGGTTTCCCTCCAGGATACAGTTGTCGGAATTCTGGTGTTCGAGGACATGGGCGGTATGAAACTTGAGAATTGTATCCTGGTAGGCAATACCCGGTGCCACGACTTTTCTGCCGCCTGAGTAACCGGCCATGAAATGCGGTTCAACAAGGCCGGTTACGATTTTCAGCTCGGCTTCAATAAAGCGCCTGTCGATTCCAATCGGAATAGCACTGGAGGTATAGCCAAGATCAACATGGGCACTCCTGTCCCTGGCAAAATGATTTTCGATTCGAACCGTGTTGTAGATGTCGTCTGAGCCTATCAGCTCCCGGAGCTCTTCGCCAAGGTTCGGGCGGTGGAGCCCGGTTGCCACGAGGATAAGGATATTCTCTTTTTTCATCCCGGCTTCGCTAAGCGCGTCGACAAGAGCTGGAAGAACCAGACCGTTGGGTACCGGCCTGGTAATATCACAGATGAGGATGCAGGCCGTTTTCCTGCTTTTCGCAAGGTCTGCAAGCGGCGGACTCTGAACCGGGTTGAGCAATGCTTGTTTCACGGATTCCGGGGTATCCGGGATGACGGGCATCGGGTGTTTGATGATCGGCGTCGCCTGAATATGTTCGGGGAGCTGTATGGTAAGCGCACCTTTTCCATAGAGCAGTTGATGGTTCATGAAAGGGTCCTCCTGTATGTATCAAAGCCGCGACCTGCGCGGAGACATGGTGTCCGGCAGGTACGCGGCAGTTTTTGTCAGTTCTTCTGAAGCATTGATGCGACAAGTTTCTCGCCGGTCGACTGCAGGTGTGCCTTGAGGGCATCCTCGGCTCGCCTGGCATTACCGGTTTTTATTGCCATCACTATGGTTTCATGCTGTTCATGCACCTGCTCGTAGCCCCAGTCGTATCTGGCTTTTTCTTCCATCCAGTAGCGTATGGTCTGGCGCATTTCAGAGAAGAATTTGATCAGCACACTGTTATGGCTCGCTCGTGCCACAGCCATGTGGAAATCAAGATCAGCCTCTATCGGTTCTGTCTTATCGATCAGTGATGCCTTGAGAGCCGCATGGCTCTTAGTGATTGCCGCCAGGTCCTCTGCCGTTGCGCGTTCGGCGGCAAGACGCACGATAACGGTCTCAAGTTCAATTCGCGCTTCGACAAGCTCACAGACTTTCTCCCGGCCAATGCCCAGCAGCCCCATGGATTTCAAGCGGTTGTCCGGCGAAAAATCAGCCACGTGAGTCCCCTGGCCCGGGCGCACCGTTAGCAGGCCAACGAGGCTCAGCGCCCCGACTGCCTCCCGTATTGAACTCCGGCCGACATTGAACTGCCTCATCAATTCGGGTTCTGAGGGCAGTCGGTCACCGGGGCTGAAGGTACCGTTGCCGATCATGTCCATCAGGGTGTCTGCAACCTGGTCGGCCAGCCGTTTTCGTTCTACCTGAAACTGTTCATAATGCATGATGGTATCACCGGAGTAAAGCGCATTGTCTGCCCTGCTGTATTCATGCGTTTTCTGTAATCTGTCTTTTTTGCTCAACCGTGCGAGTCGCTGCTGCCTGCCAGTTTTTTGTTGACATGAATTGAAAAAGGCAATAGAAAAATCATATCATCTGATGTTATGCTTATCTGATGGTTTTCTGAATGTCAAACATTAAGATTCATTATGCAATTCATTTTGATCAGTAATTGCAGCTCCAAGGAGGCGTACTATGCCGAAATTCAATGCCAATTTGACCATGATGTTTACCGAAGTTGATTTTTATCAGCGTTTTGAGAGGGCTGCCGGGGCAGGTTTTACAGCAGTGGAATATCTCTTTCCCTATGAGTGGCCGGCAGCCGAGCTGCTTGAAAAACTTGAAGAGAACAAGCTTACCCAGGTCCTGCACAACCTTCCTGCAGGTGACTGGGCCGGTGGAGAGCGGGGCATCGCCTGTCTGCCCGGGCGTGAAGGTGAATTCCAGGAGGGGGTCGGCCGGGCCATCGACTATGCAAAGACGCTCAAATGCCCGAGAGTGAATTGTCTTGCCGGCCTGACACCTGCCGGAGTACCCGTCGAAACGGTTCAAGAAACATTGGTGAACAACCTCCGGTTTGCAGCAGATGCACTCGCCCGGGAGAGCATAACGCTGCTGGTGGAGCCGATCAACTGTTTCGACATGCCCGGTTTTCATCTGGTCAATTCAAAACAGACGATGGCCCTGCTCGACGACGTAGGGCATGACAATATCCTTCTGCAGTATGATATTTATCACATGCAGCGTATGGAAGGCGACCTGACCAACACCATTACGAAGCTTCTTGACCGGATCGGGCACATGCAGCTTGCCGATAATCCCGGCAGACATGAACCGGGAACCGGTGAAATTAACTTTGATTATCTTTTCAAGGCGATTGACGATATCGGTTACCAGGGATGGATTGGGTGCGAATACATACCTGCAGCAGGCACAGAAGCCGGCCTTGGCTGGCTGAAACGACAGTAATACCGAATTCAGGAACAGCTTATGAAAATCGGATTCTTAGGAACAGGCATCATGGGCGGGCCGATGGCTGCCCACCTGGTTGACAATGGCCACGAGGTTTATGTTGACGGAACGCACAGGGTTCCGAAAACACTCAGGGACCGGGTCTACCTCTGCAACTCCGCAGAGGAGGTGGCCAGGCAGACTGAATTGATTATCCTCATGGTCCCCGACACTCCCGACGTTGAACAGGTATTGTTCGGGGAGTCAGGGGTGGCAGCCGGTTTGAGCAACGGCAAAATCGTGATCGACATGAGCTCCATCTCTCCTGTTGAAACAAAGATATTTGCTCAGAAAATCAACGATCTTGGCTGTAAATACCTGGATGCTCCGGTATCAGGCGGCCAGGTCGGTGCTGAAAATGCTACCCTGACCATAATGGTTGGTGGTGACCAGGAGACCTTTACCTCTGTGCTGCCTGTATTAAAACTGCTGGGTACCAGCATAACGCTGGTCGGCAGCAATGGCGATGGCCAGACCTGCAAGGTGGCCAACCAGATTATTGTGGCACTGACCATTGAAGCGGTCGGCGAGGCATTGCTTTTTGCCTCGAAAGCCGGTGCTGACCCGGCAAAGGTCAGAGAGGCGCTGATGGGAGGATTTGCCTCCTCGAAGATTCTTGAAGTCCATGGCGAACGGATGATACAGCGAACCTTTGCCCCGGGGTTCAGGATCAGCCTTCATCAGAAAGATTTGAACCTGGCGCTGGCCAGTGCGCGGGCGCTGCAGATTGCCCTGCCCAATACCGCCACCGCCCAGGAACTGTTCAACGCGGTAGCCGCCCAGGGCGAAAGCGAGCTTGATCATTCTGCCCTGGTCCTGGCACTGGAAAAACTGGCGGAACATAAAATCGGCAGATGAGCAGTGACACCGCCGCTGAGGATACATGATTGAGCCGATACCTCTTTCATGTATCCTCACTATCTGGATTGCCGGAACCGGTTGAGTCTCAGTTTGGCCAGGAGACGATCGGCATCGGCTTCTGATTCTCGATTTCCAGGAGGCGATTGTATTTGGCCAGTCGCTCCGATTGCGTCACTGAACCGTTTTTAAACTGGTCTCCCGACCAGCCGACGGCAAGATCTGCCGCCCAGTCATCTTCGGTTTCACCGCTTCTGACACTGATTGTCACCAGCCAGCCGGCATCCCGTGCCATCCTGCAGGCACGTGCCGCTTCCGTCAATGTCCCGATCTGGTTGACCTTGAGCAAAAGGGCATTGCACGCCCCGGCAGCGATCGCTTTGTCAATCCGTGAAGGGTTGGTGCAGAGCAGGTCATCGCCCAGAATCAGTATCCGGCTGCCAAGCGCTTCCTGCAGGAGCGGCCAGTTATCCCAGTCATCCTCATAGAGGCCGTCCTCTATACTGACAATCGGGTAGTCGGCGCACCAGCGCTGGAGTCTTTCAATCATCCGGCTACTGCTGATCGGGGTTTCATCAAGGTAGTATGAGCCGTCACGGTAGAAATGAGATGCAGCGACATCAAGGGCGAGGTGAGCGTCTTCGCCCGGCCGGTAGCCCGCATTGCTAATCGCGGTGACTGCCGCCTCAAGCATTGCTTCGGCATTGGGGAAGGGTGGTGCCAGTCCGCCTTCGTCAGCGGTCAGCAGCCGCATGCCATAGGTTTTCAGGCCGATTTCGGCGGCCGCCTGGTAGATGTTGTTCATCATCACCAGGGAGTGATCGATGGATTCGGGAGAAGACGGAACAATCAGGACATCCTGGATCGGGATCTGTTTGCCGGCATGTCGGCCGCCGCTGAAAAGATTGATGGTGAGCCGGGGGAAACGTTCGACCTTCCTGTTGATCAGCTGCGAAAAGGCGCGATAGAGTGGCTGGCCCTGCTCTTTGGCAACGGCTCGGGCAAAAGATATCGAAACGGAGAGGATCGCATTTGCCCCCAGATTCCGTTTGTTGTCTGTGCCGTCAAGGGCGATCAAGGCCCCGTCAAGTTCCTGCTGACTGGAAAAGTCGCGGTTTTTCAAACAATTCAGGATCTCTGTATTGACGTGTCCGACCGCCTTCAGACATCCTTTGCCCTGGTAGCGCAAGGGGTTGCCGTCACGCAGTTCAAGCGCCTCTGCGGCACCTGTCGACCTGCCTGAAGGAACCGAGGCTGAGGCGCTGATACCTGAGGCCAGGGTACACGTTGTTTTGATGGTTGGCCGGCCGCGGCTGTCAAGAATTTCAAGTGCGTACAGATCTCTAATGTTACTCATTTTGGTTTAATGACTCCGAAAATTGCTGGATAAGTGAGATCATTGATCCGGGGATATCGATGATCAGGTTCGTGACGATGTTTCTCTGCAGGATCCGCTGCTCTTCGTTGAGGTACTCGAGCGGTGACTTGCCGACAACACGGGCCAGCAGGCATGCCAGTGAGTGAGCAATACAGTAATGTTCAAGGTGCTCCTCCCAGGGAGCCCCTTGAACATTGTTGTAATATGTGGTCCAGAAAAGACAGGCTGCATCCCCGAATTCCTGACGGTACTGTCTGTGGTAATTGGCTTTGCTGAGGAAATGGGCCATCGCAAAACCGATATCAAAAGCCGGGTCGCCGATATGGATCACTTCATGATCAAGAAGGACCAGCCGCTCATGGTGTATGAGAATGTTCTTGGGGCTGTAATCACCGTGAACAAGCGTCAGTTTCCGGTTTTTTGTCTGCC
Source organism: Desulfocapsaceae bacterium (assembly GCA_963675545.2). Classification (GTDB taxonomy): domain Bacteria; phylum Desulfobacterota; class Desulfobulbia; order Desulfobulbales; family Desulfocapsaceae; genus MADRE3. Next base: position 958,682 of record CAXXRX010000002.1, on the reverse strand, counting down.
TGATCAGGTTACGCAGGAAGGGTGCGGCTGCAGGCAGCTGGCCGGCCGAAAATGCATAGTATGGATCAAGCCGCAGGTTTTCAAAAAAGCAGGCGTTATCGAAAAGACTGCTCAGCTGAGTAGTCTTTGCCGAGTTTATATGGATATCGGACAGCAGTGTTGCAAATTCGATAACGTGGCTCTTTTGCGGTGCTGTTGACAGCAGCAGTGTTTTGTAATTCTCGTGAGGTTCCGGCACTGCCTCCATGATGAGGATATGCTGCTCATGATCCTCAAAGATAAACCCTGGTACCGCTCCCTGAGGGGTCAGCATCTGCAGGGCCCGCAGCCCTTCAGCTTCATGGTGAATCCGTTCTGGATCCGAGAACCAGTCTTCCTTGACCCGGAGTTTTTCAAGGGCCTGTTTAATGACCCATCTCCTGTTTTCGGGAAACTGGACGAGCACGGTCCTGTTTGAGACGCCGCCATGCATGTTGCTGCAGTCGATAGACTCCCCGGCGGCTGCCAGTTCCCGGGCGACAAGATACGCTCGTAACTCCTGATGATTTTCAATATCAATCACGTTCTGCTCCTGCTGAAGAAATGTGGGGAAGGCTCAACAGTGCTTACCGCTGTGGGCGGATCAGTCAAGCACGGTGACGAAGACCAGCTCGGTATTGCTGGAGAGTTCCGGAGCAAATCGGTAGCCGCCGGCAGCAAAATCCTGGAGTTGTTCAACGTCACGGATTCTGTTTTTAATCAGGTAATCCACGAACATTCCCCGTGCACGTTTTGCATATATTGCAATACTTTTCAAGACATTGTTTTTCATCTGCCTGAAGGTTATGGTGACAAGCGAAGCGATGAGTTGTTTCTGCTGTATAACCCGGGAGTATTCTTTTGAGGCACAATTAACGATAACCTGATTGGGCCTGCTGCGCAGATCAGCATTGAGCGTTTCGGTGATGGCGGTGCCCCAGAAATCATAAAGGTTTCTGCTGCCTTCTGACGATAAACCCGCTGCCATTTCAAGGCGATAGGGCTGCATCAGGTCAAGAGGCCGGAGAACCCCGTAAAGACCCGAGAGGATGCGCAGGTGACCCTGGGCAAAACCAAAATCCTCCGGGCCCCAGGAATCAATTGTCAGTGCCGAGAAGGCGTCGCCCTGGAAGGTGGTGATGGCGGTTCCGGCAGTCCTGGTGTCATGTTTCAGGGTAAAATCATGAATTCGTGTATAGGTCAGATCCGCCAGTTTTTCACTGATATTCATCAGCTTTTCCAGATCCCGGCGATTATATTGTTTGAGCCGCTCCACGAGAATACCCGTTTTTTCCAGAAGAGGGGGGAGACTATTCTCATTGTCGGAGACGAGGGTTACGCGCTGGGTTTTTGATGGTGAAAGTATGACAATCATGGCAGTGTCCTTTTTAAGGATACCTCCTTGTACGCTGGAACTCTTAGAGAGATTGAAGGAGCTGACTTCATCCCGCAGATTGTACAATGTTTGCTGAAATTTATCTCCTGTATAGCGGACGATCCATTTTGATATTTTCACAGTTCTGTGAGATAATGGCAGATAAATGGTCTATTTCAGTAATATTATTGCGTGCGGTGCAGTACCGGGAGAGTGGAAATGGTAGCTGAGAAAAAAAGTGAACGTGTAAGAACGGTTCAGGTCAATGTTCCCGGAGTTGATGTGCTGACAGAGCAGATCAAGGATAAAGCCCGTAACGGCAACTTTCGTGAAGCCGAGTTATTGCGCGAGCAATTGCTGGAATCCAACCCGATGGCCCTTGACAGCATCATTTCTTCGGCAGAGGTTATCGAGGCCGAAAAAACCAAACAGCTCGACACGGATCACATCAGCACCTGGAGCGATCTCTATGATGAACTGAGCACTGAGGAAATCAACTGCCTGTTCTACAGCCTGAAGCGCGTCAGGGTTAAAACCGGGAAGCTGCTGTTTGTCCAGGGGCAACCGAACAACCGCCTGTTTTTCATAGAAAGCGGAGGGGTGACGCTCTTTTATCGAAAGGGGCAGAAAAATTATCCCGTCATCAAACTCAGCACAGGAGATATCCTGGGAGAGGATTCCTTTTTCGGTATCTCGCTGTGTCCATTTTCAGCAGCAACACAGTCTGAGGTGAACGTCTATTACCTGAACCGCAAGATTGCCGATGACTGGCGGGACGACCGGGCGGGCCTTTACGCAAAAATTGCCGAATTCTGTGAAAAACACGGTGTCGGCGAGAAGACTGCAGAGCAGAAGAGCAGCGGGCGTCGTGATTATCGGCGGTATCCCCTGAGGGGCAGCATAACCGCTTATCTGCTTGACCAGCAGCGAAAAAGGACGACAACCTATTTCAAGGGAGAACTGTCCGATGCATCCCGGTCCGGTGTCTGTTTTTCAATCCACTGCTCACGGCAGCAGATTGCCCGGAATCTTCTTGCCAGAGACACGGATATCGCACTTGTTTTTCATGACCAGGATGATAAGACCGTTGAACTGAGTGGGACGATCGTCAAACTGTCGTACCATCTGCACAATGATTACAGTGTCCACCTCAAATTCTCCGAAATCCTGACGATTGATCTTTTCAAATCGTTTCCCTGTGACTGGTCGGCCGAAGAAAAATTTTAACAGCATTGGTTTCAGCCCACGGTGATGAGACGCCGTCAGCACTAATCAACACTGCTGTTTTTTTCGTTAGCGCTGAAAAGAACAAATCCGCCCTGCCGGTCTATTTGCCGCACTCCGATCGAGTGGTTCAGCAGGCGTGCATAATAATAGTTTGTGGTGATACCGACGGAGATATCATCTTCTGCAAAAAGAAGTGGAAGCTGATGGCTTTGACTGTCGTCCAGACTGATGGTAGATCGAGCGGAGGCGAACATAACGCCTGGGCGCTCACCAATGCTGTAGAGCACAATGCGGCCGTCTTCTGCGGTGTGCTCTGCAGCTGTAAGACAAAGAGCAGCAAGGGGTTGATTCAGCAGCCGATCATAGAGCGGCATAAGAATAAGAAAAATGGTGCTGCTGACAATAAAAGAAGAAAGAAGCAGCCCCTGAAAAACCAGGTGCATATCTCTTGTGCGCCCATAACGGATGATGATGACTGCACTGAATATGAAAAGTACGACACCAATCCACACCGCAGAACCCAGCCGGACAGGTTCAGCCAGTAACGGCAGGTTTCGGCTGTTCTCGCCCAGCAGGTCGGACAGGTAGGGGATGATCAGTGGACTGGCCCCCAGCAGGACGGCAGTTACAATGCTCAGGGCTGCTGCAAGCCAGCCGGCACTGAGCCAGAGTGTCGGGAATCCCATCGTCTCCCTGTTGAACAGTGCGGCAGTGAGCAGAGCAAGCCCTGGAAGTGCCGACAAGACAAGATCTGAGAATCCGCCTGCCGTAAACGGCAGAAAACCAAAAGCGACAATCGAAAAAATGACAAATATCCGCACAAATCGGGCGGCAGGGCCCCGACCGAAGATGACAGTCCCATGGGCTGCTGCCAGAGGCAGGTAAAAGACCCAGGGGAAAAGACCAATCAGCAGAACAGCGATAGAGGAGAAAAAGGGCGCTGCCTCCGCTGCCTGGGGAAACCAGTCAAAAAGGTGCCTGGTGAACAGCTCTTTTGCAAACTCGAATCCGCCTGGATGAATAAAGCCAAGCATCACGTACCAGGAGCATCCGGTAACCAGGAGAATGGCGGCTGCGGGCAGCAGTATGTCTAACCTGAAGATGAGACTGACACGCCTGACGGAAATCAGGTATATGATGAAGGTAACTGCCGGAAACAGAAGTGCTGACGGCCCGGTGCACAGTATTGCGCAACCACCGGCAAAGGCACTGACCAGGAAAAGCAGATGTGCGTTGCGCTCGGCTATGCTCCGTTCAACAGCGTACCAGAAACTGACAATAGAGATCACCAGGAACATGCTGAGCAGCATGCCGGTCGTTGCCACCCGGGAAAAATAGACAAAGAGAACCGAGCTGCCGAGAATAGCAGCGCTGTTGAATGCCGTCCGGATCCCCAGAGGGGTTCCGGCACAGAAAAAAAAGATCAGTATGGTGGCCAGCCCGCACAGGGTGTTGACCGATCGCGCTCCCAGTGAGTTAATCCCGAACAACTCGTAGCCGAGCATCTGGGACCAGTAGAGCATGGGCGGCTGGGCAAAATAACCGTTACCATTAAGGGTCGGCATCACGGCTTCGGAGTCACGGTACATCTCGCGGGATACTTCCGCATACACAGCTTCTTCAGGTTCTATCACGAGGGTTGCACCCAGGTGAAAGAAAAACAGCAGGGAGAAAACTACCAGCAGGGTAAGCGCGGCGATGAGTTGGTTCTGTTTTGACATGACCTGTGTGTCGTTTATAACCCCGGGGGCATGAGTGTGCCTCCAGTTTGTCCGGTCCCGCGAACGTCAGGCAGCAGGGGAAGGCTGTCTGCTAGTTCTTGAAACTGTGAATCGGAGCGGGAATCCGTCCTCCCCAGCCCATGAAGCGCCCGGATTTTCCAACATTTCTGATTTCCATTATCGGGCTTGTCCCGAATAACCCACCAAAGCTCACCACCTCTCCGGCCTCTTTTCCGGGTACCGGTATAATCCGAACGGCAGTTGTCTTGTTGTTGATCATGCCCAGCGCCATTTCATCTGCGATAATTGCCGAAATAGTGTCGGCGTCAACTGAACCGGGTATTGGAACCATGTCGAGGCCGACCGAGCAGACGCAGGTCATCGCTTCGAGCTTTTCCAGGCAGAGCGAGCCTGCACCAACGGCCTCTGCTAGGAGTGCATCCTCCATGACCGGGATAAATGCGCCGCTCAACCCGCCAACCGTTTTAGAGGCAAAGATCCCGCCTTTCTTGACCGCGTCGTTCAGCATTGCCAGAATGGCGGTTGAGCCGGGAGCACCGATTGCATCAACACCCAGGATATGAAGGATTTCACCGACGCTGTCACCGATCGTCGGCGTTGGTGCCAGTGAAAGGTCGACAACACCGAAATCAATACCGAGTATTTCAGATACCTGGCGGCCGACCAGCTCACCACAGCGGGTGACCCGGAAGGTCGTCTGCTTGATCTCCTCGGCCAAATCGTCGAGTCTCAATTTGTTGCTGCGTGATGATATCAGCCGTTCCAGGGAGCGGGCGATCACCCCGGGGCCGGAGACACCGATGTTGAGAACAGTATCGGCTTCCTCAAGGCCATGTATTGCCCCGGCCATAAAGGGATTGTCCCCCGGCTGATTGCAGAAAACCACAAACTTTGCAGCCCCGAATCCGCTCTGGTCCCTGCTTGCCTCGGCAATGTCCTTTACCGTTCGGCCAAGCATCGTCACCGCATCCATGTTAATGCCTTTTTGCGATGATCCGACATTGATGGATGCACAGACTTTGTCGGTCACAGAGAGTGCTGTCGGCAGGGACATGATATAGTGCCGGTCTGTTTCCGTCATGCCTTTTTCAACCTGTGCCGAGAATCCTCCCAGGATATCAACCCCGACTACTGCTGCCGCCCGATCAAGGCTGCAGGCCAGTTCTACGAAACCATCCCGGTCAAAACCGGCTCCGACAAAGGCAATCGGTGTGATGGAAATTCTCTTGTTGACAACCGGGATGCCGAGCTTACGGGAGACAAAGTCACATGTCTCAACAAAATCTCCCGCCTTTTCACGTATCCGGTTTTCGATCTGCCGGCAGGTGGCGGCCACGGATGTGTCCCGACAGTCGAGGAGGTTGATGCCCATGGTCACGGTACGAACATCGAGGTTTTCTTTCTGGATCATCTCGACGGTTGCAAGTATCTGGTCGGAACGTAACATTATGAGTGCCTCTTGTTGTGCGTGTTGCCGGCAGCGCGGTTCAGGCTGTTAGAAATTGATTTCATTGGTTACCTTAAACAGCTGATGGTGCTGCATGACGACATGCAGGCCGCTCTGTTCTCCGTATTCCTGCAGTTTTGTGCGGATCTCATTGATCGAGCCGACCCGGCTCAGGTCAAGCTGCAGAATCATGGTGTAGCGGTCGCCCGTTCTGGTGGTGGCTAAATCGAGTATGTTGATGTTATGCCGGTAACAAAAAGAGCTGATTCCATGAACCAGCCCGCTCCTGTTTTCCCCCTGGGCTGTTACCACATAGGTCTTCTCCGGTAGTCCCGACATGCTCGTGTCCAGCGTTGTATCCATTGACCTGACGATGACATCAAGCTTTGTCGGGCTCTTTATCCGGGCTATTTCGCGGAGAATGTCCTGGGGCGTGACATGGTCGTCAAAGGTTGCTATCAGGATCATCGTCAGGTACCCGAAAAGAACCGATTGGTTGAGGTCCGCCAGATCTCCGTTCAATGTATAGATGACGCCGGTAATATCTGCGATTATTCCCGGTCTATCCAGGGACATGACTGAGATAATGATCTGTTTTTCCATACAATACTCCATAGGCCGGGCTCCATTTCCGGGAGCCTGTCTTGAATGGGAAGAAACCTTCATATACATTATTATCAAAAGGGCTTCACGGGTTTTGTAGCCAGACCGGTTTTCTGCGCCTGACCTCACGAAACACTTCTTCAAGGTCAAAAGAGCATATCTGCCGGTTCTGCATGATGATCCGTCCATCGGTAATGACGGTGTCAACGTCGCTGCCGGATCCTGCATACACCAGCAGGTCCTGACTGTAAAGAGGGCACAGACGGGCCGACCGGGTGTTGATGATGATCAGATCGGCCCTGGCCCCCGGCATGATGGTGGCACTGTCTGCACTGCCGATGGCAGCGGCTCCGGAGGTGGTGGCACAGGCCAGGACATCCCGTGCCGCCATTGCCGTTGGCGAAGCAGTAACGGTTTTCTGGGTTTTTGCCAGAATATCCATTTCCCGAAACAGGTCGAGGCTGTTGTTTGAAGCACAGCCGTCAGTGCCGATACCGACACGGATGTTGTGTTCAAGCATGCGCTGTGCCGGAGCTATCCCGGAGGCAAGCTTGAGATTGCTTTGCGGGCAGGTGATCACATGTGCCCCACATTCAGCAAGGATGGCAAGATCGTCTTCATCGACCCAGACAGCGTGGACTATTGTTGTAGCGGGGTCAAGGATGCCAAGCTTTGCCAGATGCTTCACCGGTGTCGTGCCCTGTGGATCGATTATGTTTGCATGTTCTTCTCTGGTTTCGGCACAATGGATGAAAAACTGCAGGTTGCAGCGCTGAGCAAGACGTTTTGCCTCCCGGAGCGTCTGCGGTGAGCAGGTATAGGGCGCATGGGCGAAAATTGCAGGTGTTACTCGTGATGAGCGGTTGAGCCAGCTGTCAATGAACCTGGCTGCCGAGTCAATGCTGTTGCCGGGGTCAGGAACACTTGGTGTCGGTACATCAATGACTCCGTGAGCGGTTACCGCACGCATTCCCGCTTCGCTCAATGCGCGGGCGGCCTGGTCTGAAAAGAAATAGCAGTCAGCAACGGTTGTCGTCCCGGATAAAATCATTTCAGCTGCAGCAAGTTTGGTGCACCAGTAAACCATGTCCGGGTCGACATGTGCAGCTTCGGCCGGGAAGATATGCTCAAAGAGCCAGGAGTCGAGATGAAGGTCGTCTGCCATCCCCCGGAAGAGTGTCATGCCGCAGTGGTTGTGGCCATTGATCAGTCCCGGCATTACCAGTTTTCCATCGGCGTCCAGCACCTCCAGCGCTGAGCGCTCGCAGGCTGTGTCCATTGTGCCGATTTCATCGATACGGCCGTTTCTGATTGAAATCCAGCGCTGAGACAGAAGATCCGCATAGGGATCAGTCAACAGCGTACAATTAATAATTACAAGTTCTTCCGACATGATAGGCGATGCGTCAAAAAGGCTGGACGTTTCCGTCATGAGCCGGTTAGTATGAGCTATTACAGATTTCTGCATTATAATCAGACTCAGGCGAGTAACTATATGCCGAATATATCCAAATAGAAAGAGCAAAGCCGGCAGAGCACCGGGAACGCGAACCTCACTCAGGGATTTCAGCCTGATGCAGGCCCGGAATCCGCAAGTTATGCGCATGTTCTTCTGCCCTGAAAACCAACGCAGCAGGTTACAACCGTTATGCTTAAAAACAAATTTATTGAGGATCTTGGTGAAGGTGAGTCATTTGACGACCTGTTGATGGTCAAAAATGTCCGATTAGGAGAAACCAGAGCCGGGAAGCCGTATCTGCTTTTAACGCTTGGTGATAGAAGCGGAGAAATCAGCGGCCCGGTATGGGAAAATGTTGAAACTCAAAAGAATATCTGTGTTCCCGGGGCAGTTGTTCAAGTCCGGGGACTGGTTCAGACGTATAACGAAAAACTCCAGCTGAAAATAGATACGGTATCGGCTGCCGACGATCACGTCTATGACAAGGCAGCATTTGTTGCGTCCTCACCACGCGGTCCCGAGGCAATGCGGGATGAACTGAAAGGTCTGATAAATACCGTGCAAAACCGGTATCTCAGTGCGCTGCTGGAGCGTATATTCCTGCACAGCAGTGCCGGCAGGATCTATCATCAGTCCCCGGCAGCCAAAGGAATTCACCATGCCTACATGGGCGGGCTGCTCGAACATTCGCTGTCAATGGCTCATGTCTGTTTGATGCTTGCCGGCCATTATGAAGGCATAGACGCCGACCTGCTGGTTGCCGGCGCTTTGCTGCACGATATCGGTAAAACAGTAGAGCTGCAGCAGACAACCGGTGTCATTGATTATACGGATATGGGAAGACTGAAGGGGCATCTGGTGATCGGCTGTGAAATGATCGGCAGGGAAGCTGCACAGATCAACAATTTTCCCGAGGATCTGCTTGCCCAGCTGCAGCATCTCGTGCTGAGTCACCATGGTCGGCAGGAATTCGGTTCGCCGGTTGTGCCGATGACCGCTGAGGCGATACTGTTAAGCTTTATTGACGATATGGATGCCAAGATGAACCTGGTGGAACAGTTGCGCAGGAAAGTGAAAACTGAGGGGATGCAGTGGAGTGACTATCAGCGCAGCCTTGAGAGGTATCTCTTCCTGAAACCCCTGGCAGATCGACCAAGAGATACCCCGGTTTCATCCCGGGAGCCGGCGCCGGGAAAACAACGCAGCCTTTTCTGAGCGGTAAACGCTGATGGTGGAACAGACAGCGGCGGTGTCCTTTTCAGCAGTCCTCGGGCAGGAAAAAGCCAAAAAAATTCTTGAGCGCTCACTGGGGTCGAGCAGAATTGCTCACGCCTACCTGTTCCGCGGTCCTGACGGAGTCGGCAAGAAGCTCTGTGCCGGGATTGTCGCAGCCCGCATCAACTGCACGGGAATCCCGCAGACTCATGGAGCCTGCGGTGCATGTCAGTCCTGTCGGAAATACCTGTCGAAGAACCACCCCGACGTAACCATTATCAGTCCTGACGGCGGTACTATCAAGATTGACCGTGTCAGAGAACTGTGCAGGTCCCTCTCTTACCCGCCGTACGAGTCATCGATGCGGGTTGTCATTATCGAAGATGTTCACACCATGCGTCCGGAGGCAGCCAACAGCCTGCTGAAGACGCTCGAGGAGCCGCCGGAAAACAATTTGCTGATATTGACGGCGGGGGCCGGCAGAGACGTCTTGCCGACGATTACCTCCAGGTGTCAGGTCGTACCGTTTTATGGATTGTCCACCACTCATACACAGCAGATACTATGCCGGCTGAGGCCCGCCCTGGAGTCGCAGGAGGCAGCATTGCTCAGCCGGCTGGCTGAAGGGAGTCCGGGGCAGGCGCTTTTATTTGCCGAAGCCGGGCTCGTCGAGGTTTCTCAAGACGTTGTGAAAACAATTCAGCAGGAGTCAACCGCTATTCCCGAGGCTATATCTTCCCTTCTGCTTGTGGCGGAAAGACTTGCAGCACTGAAAGAAAATCTGATACCATTACTTGGGCTTCTGCGAATCTGGGTACGAGACCAGATGGTGCGTGATGCCGGGGGGGCGGCGGGTACGATGCGGCTTCATGAGGCACGGCTGGCAGCATTGGCCATGGCGGAACGTCAACTGGCACGCAATTGCAATCGGGCACTGGTTTGCGAGGTTCTCCTTTTTAATTTACAATCACCAGTCCCTGGAGTATCTTTTTAAATTCCGCTTTGTTAAAATTCATGCAGAATATGCACGTAATAAATCAATGAGCCAGCAAGAACCAACAGCAGAAAATAACGACACACCGGTCGATGAAGGGAAACATTTCTATCGCATCAGGTTTCGGGAAGATGGCCAGGAATACACCGCCGCCGCAAAACTGGTACAATTGAAAAAAGGCGACATCGTCATGGTGAAGACGGACCACGGGCTCGAACCGGCACAGATCTACGGGTACGCTCCTGTTTTTCTTGACGGGAATTTTGAAAGAAAAGGGAGTTACGAGATTTCCCATCGACCGACCGCTGAAGAGGAAAGCCGCTATCAGAATATGGCCGGGCATGAACAGAGGGCCTTTGCTATCTGCTCCGAGCTGATCGAAAAGCATGATCTAGTGATGCGGCTGGTGCGGGTTGAGAAGTTTTTTAACGGCAGCAAGATGATTTTTTATTTTACCGCTGACAGCAGGGTGGACTTTCGGGCCCTGGTAAAAGATCTTGTCCAGGAGTTTCGCACCCGTGTTGAAATGCGCCAGGTTGGTGTGCGGCATGAAACAAAGATGCTGGGTGGTTTGGGCACCTGTGGGCGTGAACTCTGCTGCTCGTCTTTTTTGAAAAAGTTTGACTCGGTTTCAATCAAGATGGCAAAAGAACAGGATCTTCCTCTCAACCCGACGAAGATCTCGGGAGTCTGCAACCGCCTGCTCTGCTGCCTGACCTATGAGTTTGAAACCTATCGCAGGCAGCGTAAGGGATTGCCGAAAATCGGACGCAAGCTGAAACTTGACAACGAGACAGTTCGGGTAAAAAGGCAGAACCCCCTGCAGCAGACACTTCTGGTTATCAACGGCGAAGGAGACGAGCGGCTGCTTCACAGGGATCAGTGGTCAGCTGCAGAGTTGATCAAGGCTGAGCGCAGCCCGAAAAAAGAGAAGAAAAAGACGAATGACCCTGCTGTCGACAAGCCTCCGCACGAGGAAAAATAAGAGTTATTTGCAGGACGTTTATGATTACCTACATTACCACCCCGATATATTATGTGAATGCCCAGCCTCATCTTGGCCACGCCTACACGACTATCGTTGCCGATGTCTACAATCGTTTCTGTGCCTTGCGCGGTGATCAGGTCCGTTTTCAAACAGGAACCGATGAGCATGGGGACAAGATCGTTGAAGCGGCGGCAAAAGAGCAGGTTGCGCCGCACCACTATGTGGACAGGGTCTCGGAGATGTTCAGGCAGACCTGGCCCCTGCTCCATATTGACTATGACCGGTTTATCAGGACTACCGATGCTGATCACATTGCCGTCGTCCAGTCCATCCTGCAGAAAGTCTATGATGGCGGCGACATCTATTTTGATGAGTATACCGGTCTTTACTGCACCGGTTGCGAGCGGTTCCTCATTGAACGTGAGCTGGTCGACGGGAAATGTCCGGACCACCAGGTTACGCCGAAAGAGATAACCGAACAGAATTATTTCTTCAGGATGTCGAAATACCAGCAGCGGCTGATAGACCATATCAATGAACACCCGGAATTCATCACCCCGGAACGCTATAGAAATGAAGTGCTCTCATTTTTAAGTGAGCCGCTTGAGGATCTCTGCATATCGCGCCCGACCAGCCGTCTTGACTGGGGCATCGTGCTTCCCTTTGATAATGCCTTTGTTACCTATGTCTGGTTCGATGCACTGATCAATTATCTGAGCGGTATCGGCTATCCGGATGGTGCCGATTACGAAAAATTCTGGTCTGGTGCTGAACACCTGATCGCCAAGGACATACTCAAACCGCATGCCATTTACTGGCCGACAATGTTGATGGCAGCGGGGGTACCGCTCTACCGGAAACTCCACGTGCATGGTTACTGGAATGTGGATGAAACCAAGATGTCTAAAAGTATCGGCAATGTGATCAGACCCGCTGAGCTTGTCCAGGAATACGGTATCGATACGCTGCGCTATTTTCTGCTTCGTGAAATGTCTTTCGGGCTCGATGCCTCTTTCAGCAGTGAGGCAATCGTGGCCAGGAAAAATGCCGATCTCGCCAATGATCTCGGCAACCTGTTCAGCCGGTCGGTATCGATGATTGAAAAATACTGTGGGGCTGTGATCCCGCAAGCGCATGAAGAATCGGAGACTGACCGAGAGCTCAAAGATGCGGTGGCACTCATGGTAAGCGAATATCAGGCGATGATGGGTGATTTTCAATTCCACCGTGGTCTGAAGGCAGTCTGGGACCTGATTTCCCTTGCCAACCGCTATATCGTTCAGAATGAGCCGTGGACGCTGGTCAAAGATCCGCTTCTGCAGCCGCGCCTGCACACTGTTCTCTATAATCTAGCTGAATGTCTGCGTATTATCTGTCTGGTATTAAAGCCGGTGATGCCCGAGTCAGCTGCAAAGATGCAGCATGGCCTTGGTTTTTCCGCTGACAGTCAGGCCATGAAGACACTGGCGGATGGAGCCGTCTGGGGGGGGATGAAAGCGGGGGCCAAACTGAATGTAATCGAAAACCTGTTCCCGCGGGTTGATGTGAAAAAGAAACAGGCAGCCGCCGCCGATAATACGAAGAAACAGCCCGATGATCGTCCGCTGAAGGGAAAAGACCGTCCTGAGGTGGTGGAGGGAGTTATAAGCTATGAGCAGTTTCACAACGTAAAACTTGTTGTTGCTCGAGTCATCGCTGCAGAACGGGTAGCGAAATCGGAGCGGCTGATGAAACTGCACGTCAAGGCCCCTGACGAGCGTACCATCGTTGCCGGTATCGCGCAGTTCTATAAGCCCTCGGATCTTGAAAACAAAAATGTTATCATCGTCGCCAACATGAAACCTGCAAAGCTTATGGGCATCGAGTCACAGGGAATGGTGTTGACGGCTCAGTCAGAAGACGGCGAAGGGGAAAAAAAACTTGTACTGCTCACGGTGGACGGCGATGCCGCTCCGGGAAGCAGTGTTGCTTGACAGGATAAAAACCATGTTTGTCTTAAACAATTTCATGATGGCGGTTGCCGGAATAATAGATTTTCTACTTACTGTCTACACCTGGGTCATTATCGGCAGGGCCGTTGTTTCCTGGGTAAACGCGGATCCCTATAATCCCATTGTCCGGTTTTTGTATGAGGTGACGGAGCCGCTCTTGAGCAGGATCAGAAGAGCTATTCCCTTTAATACGGGGGGGCTCGATTTCTCACCGGTCATCCTGATACTCGCCGTTATGTTTTTACAAAGTTTTCTGGTGCCGACACTGAGGCACATGGCTCAAAGTTTTGGGTAACAAATCCTATTACACGTATGTTCATTGAACCAGAGGGGCTTTTATTATGGCAATTATTCCACAGGCAATTAAAGATCAGGAATTCCAGTCAAAATTCAGAGGATATGACCCTATTGAGGTAAAGGGGTATCTGGAACTTGTCGCAGAAGAGTTCTTCGAGCTTTTGGAAAGAGTCCGTCAGCAGGATGAGGAAATCGAGGCACTGTCCAGTGAGAAAGGGCTGCTGGAAGAGATGAATGTGAAACTTGAAGCCGATATCGAGACTGCATTACAGACAACAGAAGACGTGCGCAAGGAATCCCTGGCAAAGGACGATGCCCGGGTCGAGCTAGAAAAAGAAATCGAGGAGCTGCAGACTGCCCGGGCTGATTTTGAAGAAGAACAGCAAGAGTGGGAAGAAGAGGTCATTGCGGCGGAAGGCCGGGTTGCGGAAATTGAGGAACAGCTGAAAAAACGTGAATCTGAAAATAGTGCCCTGCAGCAGAAAATTGCAATGCTTGAAGAGCAGATCAAGGAGCTCAGGGGTGAAGAGATTGATTTCAAAAGAACAATTGGCGCCGCTCAGCGATTTGTTGATGAGTTGAAAGCCAGTGCTGAAAAGGAAGCCTCCGAACTCATACAGAGCAGTGAGACGAAATCTTCTGCGGCGCTGCAGGCTGCACGGGATGAGATCGAGCGGTTACGCCAGGATGCCTTTGCCGAATTATCGAGACTGCCCGAAGAGATTGCGCTGCTTAACCAGCAGAAAAAGCAGGTACGGCAGGACTTGAAAGAGACGCTCAGCAGTTACCTGGAACAGATTGAATCGTTTTCAGAAGTTGATGAAACAGTCAGGGAATACGAGTTTGACGAGCTGTTTCAGAAAATCGAGCTTGTCGACGATCCTGAAGACGATTCCGCTACCGGGAATGTTGCCGATACGTCCGGGAACGATGAGGACGAGGAGGAGACACTGGAACTGGATCTGTCATCTGACGATACTGAGGATGACGAGGAAGATGAACCGAAAGAAGACCTGAGGAAGAAACTGGAGGAAGGCGGGATCGCCTATCTCAGTGATGATTCGTGAGCAGTGTTGAGGATGTGGTCGGGCAGACACGGCAGGGGGAGGTGCTGCTTCGTGTTTATGTTCAGCCGCGTGCCTCGAGAAATGAAATCTGCGGTGTGCATGGTGATGCACTGAAAGTGGCAATAACCGCCCCCCCTCTGGAAGGCCGGGCTAACAGGGCGGTCATCGCCTTTTTCTGTGACTGTTTTTCGCTTCCCAAAAAAAAAATTAGGCTCCTCTCGGGTGAGCAATCGCGTTACAAAACACTCGTATTCTCGAGTCTGAGCGTAAAAGAGCTTGAAGAGCAATTGGCCCCGCACCTGGGATTGCCCTGATGGTGCGTGGAGCTGCCGCTTTGGAGGATGAATAAATGGCAGATAAAAGGACCTCACACTCACGTTACCTGATCGCCAACTGGAAATGCAATAAGGACCTGTCTCAGGCCATGAGTTGGTTTGATGACTTCCTGCGCCTTTACCGGCCGGCAGACGGAGTGCAGGTCATTATCGCTCCACCCCTCGTTATTCTGGCTCAGCTGGCCGATCGCCTGGGCACACTGGATGTACCGGGCATTGCTCTTGCTGCCCAGGATGTCTCGCCGTTTCCTGCAGGCAGTTATACCGGCGCGGTGGCAGCGGACATGCTGCATGGACTTGCCGATTTTGCCATTGTCGGTCATTCCGAGCGGCGGCGCTATTTTCATGAAACGTCCCGGGATGTGACCAACAAGGTAAGTGAGGCGGCGGATTCGGGGATCACCCCGATCGTCTGCATCGATAAATCATATGCGATGTCCCAGCTGACCTCGCTCCTTGACATTGACGTCGAGCGCCTGATTATCGCTTACAGTCCCGTCGATGCCATGAGCTACAGGGCTCCGGAACCGGCGGAAACGGTGGCCGAAACGACCCGTTTTATCGATACGATCTGCCCGAATCAACCCATTATCTATGGTGGCTCCATCAATCCAAAAAATGCGGCCGAGTATGGCGGTATCGACGGGCTGGCCGGCCTTTTCGTCGGCTCGGCAAGCCTTGAGCCGCAATCTTTTAGCGACATACATCAGGCGATCTGTGCCGCTGCCGGGACCGGTGCTGTCTGAGCTGAGACGCTGAGCTTATTTTTTTTTCTTTCTGGGGAGCAGGAAAGAGGCAACCAGTCCTGTCGAGTAGATGCCGGAAAGGATGAGGCCGATAATGCCCAGTATCCCGATGATTCCCTGCTCCTGTGACAGGCTGTCGGCAAGGATGAGAATTGAAGAGGCGACGATCAGTGCTGAGATGACCATTGCCATGCCCATCATCCTGCTGGAAAAATCTACTTTTTCAGCAAGATGCTCAATGCGCATCAATTCGAGATTGAGGGTGAAGCGATTGTGCCGGGCATGATCAAGAAAACGCTGAATATCGCCGGGGATATCCTCCAGGAGTAACAGGTAACTCCCCAGTGTTTTCTGCATCCGTCTTTTAATGGCACCGACGCCGTATCGATTCGTCACCACTTCCTCAATTTCCGGTTCGACATGGGCCAGAACATCAAAGGACGGATCCATTTCGGCGGCTACTCCTTCAATTGTGGTCATTGCCTTGACCAGCAGCATAAGGTCACCGGGACAGCGAATCTTGTAGCGCTGCAGCGTCTTGAAAAAGTCGGACAGCAGCGAGGTGATATCTATATGTTCAAGCGGTGTCGCCTGAACCTGGTCAATCATGTTCTGGAGTTCCAGCCGGAAATCCCTCCTGTCGGTAACGGCCGGATCAACATCCGTCAGTTCGATGACAACCCGGCACAGCCGCTGTACATCACCTTTTATTACTCCGGCGATCAGGTCAACGAGCTGTTCTGCAGTTTTCTTGTCGAGATGGCCGGTCATCCCGCAATCAATGAAGCAGAGCTTGCCTTTTTCGAGCAGGAAAATGTTTCCTGGATGAGGATCTGCGTGGAAAAAGCCAAAGGTTAGACACTGTTTAAAAACAGCTTTTGTGGCGTTTGCGACAATTTTCCGGCGTATTTCAAAGCCCAGTTCATCCGGGTTGATCCGGGAGAGCGGTGTTCCGTTGATTTCCTCAAGGGTCAGGACATTTCTTGTGGTTGACTGCCAGTAGACTTTCGGAAAAAAAACCTCCTGGTCATCTTCAAAATAGCGCCTGAGCCGGTCGGTTGCCTGTCCTTCCTGGATCAGATTGACTTCGCGCAGCAGCTCCCTGGAGAATTCATTTGCCACCTCGATAGGGCTGTAGCCGAGATCTGAGAAATACTGTTCGACAATCTGGGCGATGGTCTCTAAAAGCGAGACATCCTCTTCAACCCGCTGCCTGTTACCCGGGCGAAGCACCTTGAGAACAACCGCCTCACCCGATGCCAGCCGGGCCCGATGGACCTGGGCCATCGAGGCGGCGGCCAGCGGTGTTTCCTCGATATACTCGAATAAACTGTCGAGGCGTCCGGGAAATTCTGTTTCCAGGAGTTGATCAATCAGCCGGTAGTCAACCGGTGAGACATTTCCCTGAAGGTTGGCAAACTCCTCTGCCCACTCAGGAGGAATCAGGTCGGGCCGGGTCGAGAGTATCTGGCCTATTTTTATAAATGTCGGGCCAAGCGTTTCCAGGACCATACGCGCCCGTACCGGCCGGGTTAGGTCCTGGTACTGGGATACCTGGTCGGATTCAATATCTTCCCGGGTCTTGCCGAGAAGGCGATGAAGTCCGGTTTCGGTAATCACCTCGCGAAAACCGAAGGCGGAAAGGACTTTGATTATTTCCGCGAGCCGTTTGGTATTCTGAAAAGTTCTTTTCAGCGAAGAAATTTTCATGATTACTACCGAGGTGGAATTATGATGTGATAATCGTCAGAATCGCCCGGTCACGATCACTGCTCACGAGCAGCTCCTGCTTCCATCGTGCAAAAAGGGATTCACTCCATTCAAGATTGTAATCATACCACACGGTTTTGGCATCGGGAATAACCGTATCGAACATTGTTTCAAGTTCAGATATGTCAACGTCGTCAGCGTTGCAGTGCAGGTGGGAAAACAGATCGGCCATCTGGATGACGGCAGAGAGCAGCGGCTCGTTGGTGGAGTCGAGCGGTGCGTGGTGGCAGCGTATCGCAGTTAAGAGCGGTCGGGGGAAAAGCCAGCGATTGAGCAGGCGGTAACCGACCTCATTATGGCTGATGGTGAACAGTTCCTGTTCTGTCCGGTGTGTCTTGAGCTGTGCCGAAGACGATTCAAGGATTGTCACATAGTCGCTGTTGAGACTGATCAGCATTGCCAGTTTGCCGATATCGTGAATCAGGCCGGCAATAAAAGATTCGCTCGGGGAAATGTTGACCTCTTCGGCTATGATTTTTGCGGCAAGACCGGTAATAAAAGAATGTTCCCAGAAATCGCTGATCAGTTCCCTGTTGTTTCGATAGACTTCTCGAAAGGAGTTGAAAACGGCTTTGCCGAGCACAATGTTTTTGATTTCATTGAACCCCAGTACCATAACCGCCTTGTCGATGGTGCTCACCGTGCGGGGCAGACCAAAGAAGGCGGAATTTGCAATTTTCAGAATGGTCAGGCACATGGCCTGGTCAGGCAGTATCGCTTTCATCAGATCCTGAGCAGAGCTTTCAGGGTTTCCTGTGATTGAGATAACCTCGGATACCGTGCTCGGGAGGGCAGGAAAGGCATCGATCTGGTTGAGGATGGTGCTGCTTGGTTTAAGTGTCATGGTGATTGATCTGTTAGTGATTCTCTGATTGTGCGCAGAGCGTTGTCGACATGTTCGTCCGCCAGGTCCAAGAGCTGGTTGCTTTTGATCAGCTTGAGAACCCGGATAACCAGGTCTGGATCAAACTGGCGGCCAGCGCCCTCGACCAGCTCGGTCAGCACCTGTTCAGGTGCCAGTCTGCGTCGATGCGGCCGGTCTTCGTTCATCGCCGCAAGTGCGTCGACGAGGGCAAAGATCCGGGCTCCAAGCGGAATTTCCTCGCCTCTGAGCCCATCGGGGTAGCCGTTTCCGTCATATCGTTCACCATGGTAGAGCAGAATGGCCCGTTCGTTCGAGAAATAGTCGAACATCTCGGTGATCTCTGCAAGCTTGAAGGGAAAATCGGCCATTGTTTCCCTGTCGTCCTCGGTGAAGATTTCCTCTTTGCTGATCATCTCGTTGTGCAGTAGAAACCGTATGGAGGTGTGGAGCGCAACAGCATTTCTGAACGTTTCAATTGTTGTCTCCGGCAGATTCATGTGGTTTCCGAGCAGCTCGACGTAGTTTCTGACATTTTCAATATGGCCGCGATTTTTACTGCCGCCGATATCCCTGGCAAGCACCTGGAGAGAGTCAAGGGATGAGGCTCTGGTTCTCATCAGGATACGGGAAAGGGTTTCTTTCAGGAAGTTGAGGTTGTGCCGGGTGGTTTCAGCAGTGCCCGCGTCCCGCCCGTTAAAGATGGCGATACGGTCTCTGCCATCCGCCTTGGCACTGAAAAGAGCGCGTTCCGCCATTGAAAGAAATTCATCGGGGTTCTGCGGCTGGTGGTCGATCAGTGAGACAATGCCGCTGGAGACACTGATGGTTCGCTGCTCGTTATTTCGTATAAAAGGGCGAAGTGTAAGGCTTCCCCGGATTGACTCGGCAAGCTCCGCAGCCTCGGGAAGATCAGTTTCTTCGAGAAGTACGATAAATGTTTCGCCACTGAAGCGAAAACAGGTACCTCTGGGCTGGCTTGCTGCTGTAAGCCGGGCTGCAAAATCGTTGAGGATAAAGTCGCCGAAGGAAGTCCCCGCCGACTTGTTGAGTTCATAGAAATAGTCAATGTCAATGATGAGCATTGACAGCTCAGACCCGTTAATAGTGCATTTTTCAAATGTCTTCGGCAACAGCGTATTGAGATGTCTCCGGTTGTACAATCCGGTCAATCCATCCCGCAGGGCAACGATATCGAGGAATTCACTGTGCAGCTCCATTGACTGCTGCTGTTGCTCAAGCCTTGCTGCAAGCTCTTTGTGCTCGGCATCTTTACGTGCAACGGTGTCGGTGATGGTCTTGACGCGCAGTAAAAAATGTATTTGACCAAGAAGATCGTTTTGGCTCAGGGAATCCTGGAAACAGTTGATGATGCCGGGAAACGTTTGCCTGTCCGGGGAACTGCTGCCAAGGCAGAGTATCGGGACATCCGAAGGTAAATCCTGCCGCAGGAAGATGGTAGATTCCTTGTTTTCAGGTGGACCGGTAATGACCAGGTCTGCTGAATGGCGCCGACACTGGGAGCGGATGTTCGCGCTGAAAGAGGCGTAAATCAGATTGAATCCCTTGTCGGCAAGCGCCTGGAGGTCAATACCAGGAAGTTTGCGGCCTGAGGCGACGATGAGAATTGTCAGTTCATTTTCCATTGTAGAGAGCACTCGGGCAGTGCAAAAAAATAATCAGGCCTGGTTGAGAGTATTTTGACTATAGAAAAAGTATATAAGTTTAGGAAATAAAATACAAATTCTCAGCAGAAAAAAGGCCTGACATGTTGCTGGAGATGCTGGTGACGGCTCCTGCTTTGGAAATGACGGGAGTGACGTCGGAAACTCTTCTCTCTACTATGAGCTAACAACCAGACATTCTGGAGTTTAATGTTGTTTCCGGAAGACTTTTCAGAGGTTTTTCCAGGTGATGTGAAAGAGTATGTAGCAGTTCAGTCGGACCCCGATTACAATGGCTGAAACCATTATTTTTTTACCGGGACACAATCGGCATGGGACTATTTACGGATTCACGGGAAGATATTGTTGCAGAGGTCAAAGAGCGTGCAGATATCGTTCAGATCATCGGTGAACATGTCAATCTGAAGCGCAGCGGTGTCAGGTATCTTGGCATCTGCCCGTTTCACCATGAGAAGACCCCTTCCTTTTCAGTTCACTCAGGTCAGCAGTTTTACCACTGTTTCGGGTGCAAGGAGTCCGGTGATGTATTCTCATTCATGATGAAATATCACAATCTTGATTTTCCAGGGGCCTTGAAGATCCTGGCCCAGCGTTACCAGATTGAGCTGCCGGAACGGACAAAGAGCAGAGAGCAGCAGGCACGGGACCAGCACCGGGAACTGCTGTTTGCTGTAAACAAGAAGGCTACCGACTGTTTCAGGTGCTGCCTTGTTGATTCAGCGTTGGCTTCAGAGGCGCGGCGCTATCTTGAAAAGCGTGGTATCGGCACAGACCTGCAGGAGCGTTATCAACTCGGTTATGCACCGCCTCCGGAAGCTGTCGGCTGGAACTTTCTCGGCTCACAATTTAACGCTCAGGAACGCACTTTCGGCAAAGAGCTGGGACTGCTTGCCGAAAAACAGCAGGGAGGTACATATGATCGCTTCAGGGGGCGAATCATCTTCCCGATCTTTGACTCCCGCGGCCGTGTGACAGGTTTTGGCGGGCGTATCCTTGGCGAAGGCAACCCGAAATACCTCAATTCTCCGGAATCCCTTGTTTATAACAAGTCAAGACTGCTTTTCGGTTTATTTCACCAGCGGGATGCGATACGGGTGCAGCGCCGGGCTGTACTGGTGGAAGGTAATTTCGACCTTTTGTCGCTGCTCTCTCACGGGCTTGATCCGGTTGTCGCCCCACTCGGTACTGCCCTGACACGTGAGCAGTTAAGAACGCTCAAGCCGCTGGTCGACGAGGTGGTCCTGTTATTTGACGGTGACGAAGCCGGGGTAAAGGCCGTCGAGCGCTCTGCGAGTCTGTTTCTTGGCGAGCAACTCAGCGGTCGAGTTGCGCTGCTGCCGGCGGAGCATGATCCCGACACATATGTCAGGGAATACGGCCTTGCAGCTATGAATACCCTTATTGAAAAAGCTGAGGCCTTGCCGGAATTCGTACTTGGCAGGCTGGTCGCCAGACACGGCCTTTCCCTGGATGGCAAAGGAAGGATTATCGAAGAACTCAAACCGCTGCTGAGCGCTGCAACATCGACGCTTCAGCGCTCGGTGTGGGCGTCGCATTTTGCCCAGCTACTCGGAGTCGAAGCGGAGGTGATATTGAACCAGCCAGCCGGATATACGGCGGTTCCGGAACCGTCCGAATATCCGCCTGCCGCTGCTTCACAACAAATCTCCTTAAAACCGGTGAGTGGATCGCTGAAAGCAATTGTAACATTCATGGTGCTGCATCCTGAACATCTCCCGATACTTGAAGAAAACGGTCTTGCCGAGGTGCTGTCGGGTACGGTTGGGGAGGTTATCCTTCTGCAGATCAGGGTTTTACATGAGCAGCAGAGTGAGGTGCATCCTGAGGACCTGCTGACAGCGCTGCCTGAAGGAGAAGAGCGATCGCTGGTAGCGTCCCTGCTTCTTCAGGCACCTGAATATGACCAGCCTGAACGGCTGGACGAACATGACCGGGCTGAACTGGATGAAATTCGTGAGTGGTTGAAACTGTCCACCTTGAAGAGGCGCTCCGATCAGTTGATTGCAGAGATCAATGAAGCACAGAAACAAAATGATTTTAATCTGATAGCTGAGCTCATGCAGCAGAAGATGAGCATCGATAGTGAATTGAAAAAAGGCTCATGAGTGATGTTGATTCTGTCCATTGTTTCGACGCAGGTGTAACCAAAAAGAGACAATAATCATACTCGTTATTGATTTTAGCGTACTTTTACTCTAAAAATGGTTATATCCTGCGCTGATGATGTGTATTTACTGCAGAGCTGCACGGGGACGGAAATTGGATGTGAATGTCAAGGGGGTGTGATGATAGCCGACGAATATGATACCGATGACGATAAAGACTACGATGTGATTGACAGTGATGACGACACTGATGATGAGTCGTCTGACTGGGATTTGACCGGTATCTTCAGCCCGGACGATGAACCGATGCCGCTCATGCTGCCCGATGGTGTCTCCGAGGATCGGCGGGGGCAGCGTGGCGGAGACCGGCGCAGTGGTCCTTTCAGTGATCGTCGGCGCGGAGACCGGAGGCGATTGTCCCGCTCAGCGTCAAAAGCCGGCAAACATTCGGCCGACCCGATGAATATTTACCTGCGTGAGATGGGAAGCCTGACCCTGCTCAGTCACAAAGAAGAGCTGAAGCTTGCCCAACTGATAGAAGAAGGAAAATTCCGGGTTCAGAATGCTGTTCTCTCAACTCCTTTTGCACAGCCGGTACTCCAGGAGATCGTTGCCGATCTGAAGAGCGGCAACCGAAAAATATTTCAGACAATTCACGGTGTGCCGGACAATGAACCGGCGATCAGCAAACGTGAGCTGAAATCCTTTTACACACGTGCAGAAAAGGCAACTGAGCTTGATGCCCAACGGGAAACATTGCTTGAAGAGCTCCGTGGCACAGATTTCAACAGCTCCAGATATAATGAGCTGCGGGAACTGGTTTTTGCAAAAGGGTCTGAAATATCAGCACTTTTCAGTGATAAGCAGCTGTGTCAGGAGTGTGTGAACTCGATTGCAATCGGCCTGGAAGACCTCTCGAAACGATTTCGGCAGGTCCTTGTTGAAATGGTCAAGGACCAGACGCTGACGGCTTCTGACCTGGCTGCCGACAGCGCAGTGCTCAATGCTATTGAAAACCAGGTGAACTGGCAGTTTATGGGGGAATCGGGGCTTGATTCAGGAGCCCTGCAGCGGCTGCAGTCGGAAATTGAATCGGGGAAGGATATCACCAAGCATGCCAAGGAATCACTGGTCCGTGCCAACCTGAGGCTGGTTATCTCTGTTTCCAAGAAATTTGTCAATCGGGGACTGCAGTTTTCCGACCTGATTCAGGAGGGCAACATCGGCTTGATGAAAGCCGTCGAGAAGTTTGACTATCACCGCGGATATAAGTTTAGCACCTACGCCACCTGGTGGATCAGGCAGGCAATCACCAGAGGAATCGCCGACCAGGGAAGAACAATTCGCCTGCCGGTTCACATGATCGAAACAATTAACCGCCTGCTCAGGGTTTCCAAGGATTTTCTGCTTGAAGAACATCGTGAGCCGACACCTGAGGAGATGGCGGAGCAGCTGGGAACAGAGGTGGGCAAGGTCAAGTCGGCCCTGAAAATAGCCAAGGATGCCATCTCTCTTGATACCCCGGTTGGTGACGATGGTGAGACCCAGCTCGGTGATTTCATAGAAGATACCGACAAGCCGGGACCGGATGATATTTCAATGACGGCAAGCCTGCGGGAATGCCTGAACCTGGTGATGTCATCATTGACTCCACGTGAGGCCAAAGTGCTCAGAATGAGGTACGGCATAGATGTTGACTGCGATCATACCCTTGAAGAGGTTGGTAAATGCTTTGAAGTCACTCGCGAAAGAATCCGGCAGATTGAAGCACAGGCAATCCAGAAGTTGAAACACCCTTCCAGGATAGACGAGTTGCGGGTCTTCATGACTGACTGATACGAAGTATTTGTTCCGGCTGTCACCGGCTGAAAAAATGCTGCCCCGCAGACTGGAGGGCAGCATTTTTCATTTGCAGAGACGCCTGTTAAAGCAAGGCAAAGAGAGTTGATCAATGGATACGGCAAGAGACTGGATAGCCCTCAGCATGGCACAGGGTCTGGGTCCGTCCGGATTCTGGCGTCTTGTTGAGTCTGTCGGTTCACCCGCAGCTGTTCTTGACAGAAAATATAATGATCTGCTCAGGGTCTCGGGCCTCAGGAAAGGGCAGCTTGAGGACTTGAGGCAGACTGCCAGGCTCAGAGAAGCTGCAGCTATTGAACTGGAAAAGCTGCAGGAGCTGGGTGGTGTTCCCGTCATCTTCGAGGACTCGGACTATCCAGGGTTGCTCAGGAAGTGCATCAACCCTCCGCCGCTGCTCTATGTAAAGGGAAACAAGTCGTCGTTGAACAATGTTGCGGTGGCCATTGTCGGTTCACGGGCGGCAACGGGCTACGGGCGCAGAATCGCCTTCAACCTCGGCAGGGATCTTGCCGGGAATCACATAACGGTGGTCTCCGGCCTGGCGACAGGAATTGATACAGAGGCTCATTGCGGATGCCTGGCAGGGTCAGGCACGACTATTGCTGTTTTGGGGTGCGGGCTGGACGTTGTCTATCCCAGGTCAAACAAAAGCCTTTACAGCCGGATAGAAGAACAGGGGGCCCTGGTCACGGAATATTGTCTTGGCACCAAACCCGAAGGATTCCGGTTTCCAGCTCGAAACCGGATTATCGCCGGCTTGTGCCACGGTGTCGTTGTGGTTGAAGCGGCGAAAAAATCAGGATCTCTGATCACTGTCGGACATGCACTTGAAGAGGGTAGAGAGGTCTTTGCAGTCCCGGGACAGGTTGATTCGTCAAAAAGCAGCGGCACCCACTGGCTGCTTCAGCAGGGAGCATCTCTTGCCGTTTGTGCTGCTGATATTATTACCGGTCTCGGCCTTACCGGCAATGACGCACCGGTCGCCCCCGACAGGGCGGGTGCAGACATAGAGCTCGACACTGAGACAGCAGCTCTTTTCAGGATGATCGATCATTACCCGAAGCAGAGAAATGAACTGGTGGAGCGTTCAGGTATGAATCCCGGGAAAATCAGCGAGCACCTTCTGCTCCTTGAACTTGACGGACTGATTGAGATACTGCCGGGTGATTTGATCCGCAGAATCTCTGCATAGCCTTCAGCCTGGTATCTGTCCGCCACCACTCCATGATATTGAAACGAGGACCGGATATGCAGAATATAGTAATTGCACCGTCGATTTTGTCTGCCGACTTTGCGCAACTCGGAAATGAGATCACTGCTGTTGTCGAAGGTGGAGCCGACGTGATTCACATTGATGTGATGGATGGTCATTTTGTGCCAAATATAACAATCGGCCCGCTCGTTGTTGAGGCGGCCCGCCGTATGACCACCGCACCGCTGGATGTTCACCTGATGATCAGCAGAGCTGATGACTACATTGACGCATTTGCAGCAGCCGGCGCAGACTGGCTGACGGTTCATGTTGAAGCCTGTACGCACCTGCAGAGAACTGTTGCCAGGATTCACGAACATGGGTTGAAAGCAGGCGTCGTCCTGAATCCCGCAACCCCGCTGGAAATGCTTGATTTTGTCCTGGAAGATATTGAGTTGGTCATGATTATGGGGGTTAATCCCGGATTCGGCGGGCAGTCCTTTATCCCGGCAACACTTGAGAAAATCAGGAGACTGCGGGCGATGATCGAGAAGCGTGGCCTGAATGTCGGGATTGAGGTGGATGGCGGCGTCAGCCCGGAAACGATCGAGGACATTGCCCGGGCCGGGGCCACTATTTTTGTTGCCGGCTCAGCTATTTATGGATGCAGTGAATATGGGCCGGTTATAGAACAGCTGCGGCAGAAAGCACACAGGGGTAAAGCGTCCCGATGATGGTTGCAGCAGTGTCGAAATGAGAGGGTGAGATGAGTACAGATGTCAGTACCAGTGCTTCCTGGCGGAAGCTTGAAGATTTGGCGAAGGACCCCTTTGATCTGACAGCAGAAGGCGGGCTTGAGTATGGCGGCAGAGTTGGATCAATGGTCTGCCGGGCAGCCGGCCTGAGAATGCTCTATGCCACACAGCGGGTCACGGAAGCGGTCATTGATGCCTTCCAGTTCTTTGCCGATGAGCACCGGCTTGTGGACAGGTTCATGGACATGAAAAAAGGTGCGGTGATTAACCGTATAACCGGCTGGGAGAGCGAAAACCGGCAGGTTCTGCACACTTCAGGCAGGGACCTGTTTTCAGAGCATCCCGTTGAACCCGGTTCCGTGCGCCAGGCTCGGGCAGAGATGAAAAGACTGAAAACATTTCTCGAGCAGATCGACGATGGCAGGTTGGCCGGCAGCACGGGTAAACCGTTCAGGACGATGATCAATATCGGTATCGGCGGTTCAGATCTTGGCCCGCGTTGCGTGTATGAAGCACTCAAGGCGTTTTCTCTGCCGGCAAGAGAGGTGAAGTTCATTGCCAATGTGGACCCCGATGATGCTGCCTTGGTCCTGAAGTCCGTAGATCTGGAGCAGACCCTGGTGACGGTTGTCTCAAAAAGCGGCTCAACCCTGGAAACCCTGACCAACGAGGAGCTGGTCAGGCGGGCATATAGAGACGAGGGCCTTGATCCCGGAGACCACTTTGTCGCGGTCACCGGAGTCGACAGCCCGATGGATAACCCTGAGCACTATCTTCGCTCTTTTTACATGTTTGATTATATCGGCGGGCGTTACAGTGTGACCTCAATGGTCGGCTGTGTCATGCTTGGCTTTGCAATAGGTATTGACAATCTGCATGAATTTCTCCGGGGAGCGCACGAGATGGACTGTGCTGCCGAGAAACCGGATGTCCATGAAAACATGCCTCTGCTACTATCATTGCTCGGTCTCTGGAACCACAATTTTCTTGGTTTTCCAACCCTGGCAGTTCTGCCCTACAGCCAGGCCCTGCATCGTTTTCCCGCTCATCTCCAGCAGTGTGATATGGAGAGCAACGGCAAGTCAATCACCACGGACGGCAGTCCTGTGCAGATAAAGACCGGTCCCGTCGTCTGGGGAGAGCCGGGGACCAACGGGCAGCATGCATTCTACCAGCTGCTCCACCAGGGAACGGAAATCGTCCCCGCTGAGTTTATCGGTTTTACCAGGTGCCAGTATGGTCGTGACATAGATGTGGAACAGACCACCTCCCAGCAGAAGCTCGTGGCTAACCTGCTTGCCCAGGCGATGGCGCTGGCAATCGGTCGGCATCACGAAAACCCCAATAAAAGATTTGCCGGCAACAGGCCGTCTTCCATCATTTTTGGCGAGAAGCTGGAACCATTTACCATGGGAAGCCTGCTGGCTTTGTACGAGGCAAAGATCGTCTTCCAGGGTTTTTCCTGGAACATAAACTCATTTGATCAGGAAGGCGTGCAGCTTGGCAAGGTTTTGGCAAACCATTTTCTGACACTGATGCGAGGTGACAAAAATGCTGCACTCAGGACAGAATCCGAGTTGCTCCGGGCACTAGAAAAATAAAGGGTATATGCAAGAATGTGCCGGTGAATCACTATTCATTTTCAAGCCAGTGAATCGTTCATTTTTTGTTGACAAAAAAATCGTTCAGATATATCCTCATCTGCTACACGATTATTCGTCGGTTTAGTGTTTCGTCCCTTCGGTCGCAAATCTCACACGGGGTTGAAGGAAATACAAAAAAGCAGGGAGGACCCTGTTGCAGGGTGGTCTTGCTTTTCTGACGAGCTACTTGATCTGCAATAAGAATATTAATTGGTTAGGGTAGAAGTACAAACTGTAATTTAATGGAGGAAATCATGGCAAAACATGAGACACCCTTGTTGGATCAACTGGAGAGTGGCCCGTGGCCAAGCTTCGTTACCGACTTGAAGCGGCAGGCAGAAAAGAAACCGGAGTGTTTTGATATTCTCGGCCAGCTTGAATTGTCTTACAAAGACAGGATTACCCACTGGAAACACGGTGGTATCGTTGGTGTTTTCGGTTACGGCGGCGGTATTGTCGGGCGGTATTCAGATCTGCCTGAGAAGTTTCCAGGCGTTGAGCATTTTCACACACTGCGTGTTGCCCAGCCCGCCTCGAAATATTATTCAACGGCAAACCTTCGCCAGATGATGGATCTGTGGGAGAAGCATGGTTCCGGTATGACCAACTTTCATGGCTCAACCGGCGATATTATCCTGCTCGGTACCAAAACTGCAAATCTGGAGCCGTTTTTCTGGGATCTGACCCATGACATGGGCCAGGATCTCGGTGGCTCAGGATCCAACTTGCGGACTCCTGCCAATTGTGTCGGCCAGTCTCGCTGTGAATGGTCCTGCTACGATACGGAAGAGTGCTGTCATCACCTGACGATTCACTATCAGGATGAGATTCATCGTCCGGCATTCCCGTACAAATTTAAATTCAAGTTTTCCGGTTGTCCTAACGACTGTGTCGCCGCGATTGCCCGCTCGGATGTTGCCGTT
This sequence comes from Desulfocapsaceae bacterium, assembly GCA_963675545.2. Classification (GTDB taxonomy): domain Bacteria; phylum Desulfobacterota; class Desulfobulbia; order Desulfobulbales; family Desulfocapsaceae; genus MADRE3. The sequence goes on along the minus strand of CAXXRX010000002.1, from coordinate 930,362 downwards.
ATCGGCACCTGGAGAGATCAGATTCGTATCGACCAGGCTGCCGTCAAAGAATATGTTGCCGGAAACTATCCTGCAAACGGTGGGGCCCACAGTGGCAGGGATTGGGGTCCATTTGACATCAATGCCGAGGTGATCGACCTGTGTCCCACCGAGTGCATGTGGATGGAAGGCGATGAGCTGAAGATTGATGATACGGAATGTACCCGCTGCATGCATTGCATCAATGTCATGCCGCGCGCCTTGCGCCCCGGTGTTGACCAGGGGGCCTCTATTCTTGTCGGTGCAAAAGCTCCGATTCTCGATGGTGCGCAGTTTTCAACCCTGATTGTACCGTTCATGAAGATCTCCAAGGATAACGATTTCGAGGAACTCATCGAGTTCATCGAGACCATCTGGGACTGGTGGATGGAAGTTGGTAAAAACCGTGAGCGCGTCGGTGAAACCATGCAGCGTGTCGGACTGCCTACCTTTATCAAGGTTATGGGTGTTGATCCGATTCCGCAGATGGTCAAAGAGCCTCGTTCCAATCCTTACGTCTTCTGGGATGAGGAAGAGGTGGAAGGTGGTTTCGAGCGTGATGTGGAGGAATTCCGCAGACGCCATGCGGCATAATGTGGGTTTTGAGTTTACGACATAACTAGTGTATTAATTATTATATATAAGGAGACGAATCATGGGCTACAATCCCGAAAAACCGATGGAAGGACGTATTACAGATCTCGGTCCTCCACATTACGAACAATTCTTTCCGCCGGTCATTAAAGCCAATAAAGGCAAGTGGCTGTGGCATGAAATCACCCAACCGGGTGTTTTGATGCATAAATCAGAGACCGGGGACGAGGTATATTCAATTCGTGTCGGTACTGCCCGATTGGTATCAGTTGAATATATCAGGGAAGTTTGTGATATAGCAGATGCTCATTGTGATGGTTTTGTCCGCTGGACCACCCGTAACAATATCGAGTTCATGGTTGATTCAAAAGACAAGGTTCAGCCGCTGCTGGATGACCTGGCAAGCCGCGGGAACAAGTTCCCGGTTGGTGGAACCGGAGCCGGTGTGACCAACATCGTTCATACCCAGGGTTGGGTACACTGTCATACCCCGGCGACGGATGCTTCAGGTCCGGTCAAGGCGGTCATGGATGATCTCTTTGATTATTTTACCTCGATGACACTGCCGGCTCAGGTGCGTATCGCTCTGGCCTGCTGCCTGAACATGTGCGGCGCGGTACATGCGTCCGATATCGCCATTCTCGGTATTCACCGCAAACCGCCGATGATCGATCACAAGCGTATTACCGGTGTCTGTGAGCTGCCTCTGGCAATTGCTTCCTGTCCGCTTGGTGCGGTCAAGCCTGCAAAAGCAGAGATTGACGGCAAAGAGATTAAAACCGTCAAGGTTACTGTTGAACGCTGCATGTTCTGCGGTAACTGCTATACCATGTGCCCGGCAATGCCGCTGGCCGATCCGGAAGGTGACGGGATTGCAATTCTTGTCGGTGGTAAGGTCTCAAACTCTCGATCAGCTCCAAAATTTTCAAAATTAGTTATACCGTTCCTGCCGAATACGACCCCGCGCTGGCCGGAGACTGTTGAGGCGGTAAGAAAAATACTGGAAGCCTATGCCAAAGATGCCAAGAAGTATGAGCGTGTCGGCGAGTGGGCTGAAAGAATTGGTTGGGAGCGTTTCTTCGAGAAATGCGACATCCCATTCACTGAAAAGAGCATCGATGATTATCGCCTGGCGTATGACACCTGGCGTACGACCACTCAATTCAAGTTCACCAGCCATATCAGCTAGTTAACTGGTAGATTATTGAGCGAAAGCCCGCGCTGGTTTTCCAGCGTGGGCTTTGGTGCTTTCTTCTTCACTATTTTACAAGGAGAAAAATTATGCCATTGAGTGATGAAGACCTAAAAGCTGCTATTATCGAGAAGGCAACAAAATCACCAAAACCTCAGCTGTATATCAAGGATTTCTACAAATGTGATCCTGATTCAAAACCACGCAAGATCAAGAATGTTGCTAATGAGCTGGTTCGTGAAGGAGAGTTGATGTTCTGGTCTTCTGGGTCAACAACCATGTATGCACGTCCTGATCGTATTCAAGACGAGGAACACACTAAGGGTTCGTAGTATATCCATCATCCGTACCATAGTTGATCGAAGTGCAGAATGTGGAAGAGACATTCTGCACTTTTTTTTGTCCTGTGCAGGCAGCCGGCCTTACTGATCGAGAAACTGCAGTTCAATTATATCTGCGAATAATTAACAGGAACAGGGGGGAAGCCGTCGTCGACTCCCCCCCTTAAGCGTTGATTGGGTAGACGTTTTATTAGTAGCGATAGTAGTCAGGTTTGTATGGTCCCTGAACGGGTACCCCGATGTATTTTGCCTGTTCTCTGGTAAGCGTGGTCAGCCGGGCTCCGATTTTCTTGAGATGCAACCGGGCGACCATTTCATCGAGTTCCTTGGGCAGGAAGTAAACCTTTTTTTCGTATTTCTCTGCGTTTTTCCAGAGCTCAATCTGGGCAAGGACCTGGTTGGTAAACGAGTTGCTCATTACAAAACTCGGGTGTCCGGTTGCGCAGCCAAGGTTGACGAGTCTTCCCTCGGCAAGGACAATAATCTTTTTACCGTCGGGGAAGATAACGTGGTCAACCTGCGGTTTGATGTTTTCCCAGGCAAGCTCACGGATACCCGCTATATCTATTTCCGAGTCAAAATGACCGATATTGCATACGATTGCCTCATTCGGCATGGCTTCCATATGTGATCTGGTAATAACTTTGAGGTTCCCGGTACAGGTGACGAAAATATTGCCGATCGGTGCGGCTTCTTCCATGGTGACGACACGATACCCTTCCATGGCGGCCTGCAGCGCACAAATCGGGTCAATCTCGGTAACATGGACAATGGCCCCCATCCCGGCCAGGGCCTGGGCACATCCCTTGCCGACATCGCCGAAGCCGACAACAACTGCAACTTTCCCGGCAATCATCACGTCTGTGGCCCGTTTAATGCCGTCAATCAGTGACTCACGGCACCCGTAGAGGTTGTCAAACTTCGATTTGGTAACACTGTCGTTGACGTTGATGGCGGGGCACTTGAGTGTCCCGTCCGCGGCCATTTCGTTGAGGCGAAGCACACCGGTGGTTGTTTCTTCACTGATGCCCCTGATGTTGACGACTTCATCATTGTATTTCTGGTGCATAACCAGGGTGAGGTCACCGCCATCGTCAAGAATCATGTTGGGACGCCAGTTATCAGGCCCGAAGATTGTCTGGTCGATGCACCACCAGAACTCTTCCTCGGTCTCACCTTTCCAGGCAAAGGTGGGAATTCCCGCAGCGGCAACCGCGGCGGCGGCATGATCCTGGGTGGAAAAAATATTGCACGATGACCAGCGTAATTCCGCACCGAGCTGGACCAGTGTTTCCATGAGTACTGCTGTCTGAATGGTCATGTGCAGGCAACCGGCAATACGCGCCCCTTTCAGGGGCTGTGAGCTGGAATACTTCTCCCTCAGGCTCATGAGTCCGGGCATTTCCGTCTCCGCTATCGCAATTTCCTTTCTTCCCCAGTCGGCCAGGTCGAGGTCGGCTACCTTGTAATCTGTCGTCGTTTCTCTCATTCTATAGTCCTTTAACGTATTTCCGCAGGTTTTTCATACCTGGGCTACATTGGTTTCTGCAGCTAAATTTTTGCCGCTTTCTTAAGTTCTTCAGCTTTGTCAACACGTTCCCAGGTGAAATTTTCACGACGCCTGCCGAAATGTCCATAGGAAGCCGTTTCGCGGTATATCGGCCGCAGGAGATCCAGATGCTGAATGATGGCTTTCGGGCGGAGGTCAAAATGGTTGGTAACCAGTTGCTTGATCTGTTCATCACTGATTTTCCCGGTTCCGAAACTGTTGATATTTATGGAAACCGGCTGGGATATGCCGATTGCATAGGCAATCTGAACCTCAAGTTCTGAGGCAATACCTGCTGCTACCAGATTTTTAGCGATATAGCGTCCCATGTAAGAGGATGATCGGTCAACCTTGGACGGGTCTTTTCCAGAAAAGGCGCCGCCACCGTGTGACCCTTTGCCACCATAGGTGTCGACAATAATTTTTCTCCCGGTAACTCCGCAGTCGCCAACCGGACCGCCGATAACGAAACGGCCGGTGGGGTTAATAAAGAATCGGGTGTTCTTATCGATCATGTTCTCGGGAAGGATCGGCTTGATTATCTCCTCCATTACCCCTTCCTTGAGGTCGTCGTAGTCGACGACATCATCATGCTGGGTGGAGAGCACAACGGTATCGATCCGGCGGGGCATATTGTCTACATATTCAATGGTAACCTGGCTTTTTGCGTCAGGGCGAAGCCAGGGAAGCAGACCGCTTTTTCGGGCTTCTGATTGCCGTTTGGTCAAACGATGCGCATAGTAAATGGGCATTGGCATAAAAACATCAGTATCATTACAGGCATAACCGAACATCAGTCCCTGGTCACCGGCACCCTGATCGAGATCAAGACCTGCACCCTCATTAACCCCCTGGGCAATATCCGGTGACTGCTTGTCTATTGATGTGAGAATCGCACATGACTGCCAGTCAAAGCCCATATCTGAGGAATTGTAGCCGATTCCTTTGATGGTCTGTCTGACGACTTCCGGCATATCCACCCATGCAGAGGTTGTTATCTCACCGGCAATAATGGCCATACCTGTTGTTACCAGCGTTTCACAGGCGACCCGTGCCAGTGGGTCCTGCTCGATGATTGCATCGAGAATTGCGTCGGATATCTGGTCGGCAACTTTATCGGGGTGTCCTTCTGATACTGATTCGGAAGTAAAGAGGTAAGAAGACATGAGCGCTCCGTATAAATAAAATAGTGGAAAAAATATCCGTTTAAAGTAGTAATGAATAGCGGTTTCGCAAGAAAAATCGTGCTCATTCAAACAGCATATTTTGAAAGGCTTTGCCCGGGTTGTCAAGGGTAAAAACAACAGTCGTGTCAACCGAGAGCTCGGATCATCGGTATCGGTGATGCCAGGTCAGAGGAAATAAGAGAATGCAGGGGCTTGTTCCAGGTTGACCTGCGGGTGTTAGTGATTAGCGTTGCGGCGCTGTCTTTGTCAGGAGGAGCACCTCGACCGGCTCCCGAAACACCTCTTCGCGCCGCCATCAAACCTGCCGGCTGCCACCACATGAGTAGATAGGAATAACCATGTCCATAGAAGAAGCACGGGAAGTCTTTTTGCTTGAAGAACAGGGGCTCGCTGCCGTCAGAGAACGGATCGGCCAGGAATTTCTTGATGCCGTCGAGCTGATCCTTGGCTGTCCCAGTCGGCTGATTATTACTGGTATTGGGAAATCAGGAATAATCGGTCAAAAGATATGCGCGACACTGAACAGTACCGGTACTGCTTCATTTTTCCTGCATCCTGTAGAAGCAATGCATGGTGACCTGGGTATGGTACAGTCAACGGATGTGGTTATTGCTATTTCCTATTCCGGAGAGACAGCTGAACTCAACACGCTTCTCGGCAGCCTGAAACGCAGGTGTGCCTCCATCATTGCGATGACCGGGAACCCGTCGTCAACGCTTGGCAGTTGTGCAGATATCATCCTGGATATTTCCATCCCCAGGGAGGCCTGTTCGCTGGGACTTGCACCCACGACCAGTACAACAGCGACGCTTGCGCTTGGTGACGCCCTTGCCGTCGTGCTGATAAACCGCAAACAATTCCAGGCTGCCGATTTTCGCCAGAATCACCCTGCGGGCAGTCTCGGCGAGCGCCTGAAAGTACGGGTAAACGAGGTCATGCTGGTCGGTGCGAAGATACCGCTGGTAGCGGTGAAGGCCTCAGTTGCCGAGGCGGTACTGGAACTCAATGACAAAAATCTTGGTGCAGTCCTGATTGTTGACGCGAAGATGATTGTTCGCGGCATTGTAACCGACGGGGATGTCAGGCGCTTCGTTGCTGATGGTGTAAACCTTCAACAGGCCGTGGTCGAAGACGTTATGACGCCTGATCCAGTCACGATCGGATCAGACAAGCAGGCAGTTGACGCCCTCAGTATCATGCAGCGCCATGAAATAACCGTGCTTCCTGTTACCGGCAGAGATGGCGATATGCAGGGCATACTGCACCTTCACAATCTGCTGGGTAAAGGTGAATTCAGATTTCTGCTCTAGCCAAGATGGCAGGATCCAGCTCCCTTTTAGGCAGGCAATTTGTCAGGTGCTGTCACTGTAAAACTTCCAGCTTCCGGTGTCCAGATCATGAGCATATTTCATTACCAGCTTGAGTGGACGCCCCCTGCCGATTTCAATGCACTCGAGCTTGAATATGAGCTTCCGGCCAACCTGTTTTTCATAAATCACCGCTGGTTCCACCAGTGATTCAGGAGATGATATCGTGTAGTGGGCGGTAAACAGTTCTTTGAAATTGTCTTCGAGATAGGTGATTTTATCCGAAAGCAGAATGTCGGTCTCTGTCTGCTTGATTAAATTTCGGGTATCATCAACGACAGCGGCAAACTCTTCCTCTGAGCTGAATGAGCTTTTCATGATCGAGTCAATTATCGATTGCAGCTTTCTCACCGCTTCTTGGTAGTCTTTTTCTTTGAGAAACCGTGCAGCATCCTGCTTATCCCGGATAACCGAGGCCTGAAGCATAATGCGGGCAAGTTTTTTCCGGTTCTCATCGGTTGAGGTCTGATTGAGGATTGCCCGGTTGCTTTCCAGGATTTCAATTGCCCGTGCATAGCTGTCAATGGCATTGTCCCAGTCTGCGTTGGTAAATGCTTGTTTACCCTCGTTGACGGTCTGGTAGAGTTCAGCCTTGATTACAAGTTGATTGAGCTCTTCAATGGCGGGGTTGCCGGCAGCATAGGATTTCCTGACGACATTGAGTGCTTTTTTATAATGTCCCAGGGCCTCTTCCCATAACCCTTCAGAAAAGGCGAGATCTCCCTCTTCTTTTGACGTGGCCAGTGAAATCTCGGCCAGTTTCCCGGATATCTCATCGATGATTTCGGTCTTGTTCTCAATGTTGAGATCCGTCACATAGGCAAGTGCTTTGTTAAGCTCATCAGTGGCCAGCACCCATTTTTCATGGGCGATGAGTTCAGAACCGGACCTCAGTAAAACCTTGAATTCCGACATTTTAAGATTTTCAGAAACAGCAAAAATAGCCTGTGGATCAACGCCCTCATTTTCAGCCGCCATGGCCAGGGCCTGCGTATAACTTGAAGCTGCCTGCTGCCATGCCTGCTGGGCGAAATGTTTGTCGCCTTCATCGGCAAAATATCTGAACGCCTTGATTGTTTTCACAACTCTTTTGGGCAGGTATTTCCCATCAATCAGCAGGTTGCCGGCGAGCCCTTCTACCAGAACCTGAGAATTAAGGACGTTCTCTACCTCCCCGATGAGGCGGTCACGATCTCCGGCTTTGAAATATTGAACCTGCGTGGCGATGTCGATTGCCAGTTGGCACTGGCGTTCTGCCTCAGAGAATCTGTTCTGTTCGATAACACGCTGACATTCAGCAAATTTTTCTTCAGCATCTTGCAATGTCGATGTACTGATAAAATAATAGACTCCGATTGTCGCCCCGCAGAGCAGCACCGCAATACCTACGGCGAATGGTACGATCTTGGAGGTCTTGCGGGCGGTTTCTTCGAAAAATGTGCGGCTTCCTTCCTTCAATCTGTCGAATTCAGCGCCGAGAGGAGGCAACTCCTCCCCCTGCCCCGTATCGCTGTCCGAGTCATCCGAAAAGTCGCTGTCAGGCTGACTCTCCGGCTCCGTCCAGTCACCGAGGAGTTCCTTGGCTTGTTTGGTGCGTTCAATGTCTTCCTGAAGGCCGGGATAATCAGAACAGATAGATTCAGCCTGCTGGAAAGCTGCAAGTGCCTTGCTGGGATTTCCCTGATGTTCGAAATCGGTTCCTTCGTTGTAGATCTCCCGTGCCTGCTTGAGGGCCTGTGTTGCCTGGACTGCAAGATTCCCTCGACCATCGAACTGCTGCTGGTCGGAAAGCTCGGCAAGCTCCGCTTCAAGCTCGTAGAAGCGTTTCTGTCTGGCCATGAGCCGGTAACGGTCTGTATCAAGAGAAGATGAACCGTCTTCAGCACCAGGTTCGTCTGCGCCGGCTTCACCATCTTCCGGGCCGAGATAGTCAAAATCTGTGTCGAGGAAGCTCTCGTCCAGGGTATCAACCGGTTCATCTGAGTCATCTGTTTCGTCTGCCACGGAGGAAACCGCCGGCTGAAGATCCGGGGACTCGAGGCTGATGTCGTCTATGATGTCATCAAAATCAAGATCTTCCTCGTCAAGCTCCAGGGTGAGATCGTCATCGGGCTGCGCAGCCTCGGCCGATTCCTCGGCCGGTGCATCAGGCGGATGATCAGCGGTTTCTCCTGCAGCCAGCTGGGCAAACGGCAGTTTGGCACGGTTCTTCTGGTACCACTTTGCGGCATCCTCGTTAAAGGCATTACTGGTCGAATAGATGTTTCCGGAGATCATCTGGCCGATATGAATAATCAGCTCGGAAATGGAACGGTCTTTTTCCCAGAAGTCTCCAATACAGATTGCCGCCGGATCAAAGTCCGGATGAAAGATAGAACTTTTCGGTTTGCAGCTGGGTGGAAAATGCGGGAATCCAAAGGGGATGCTGATAGTAACGGTATGGCTGTCTTTCTCTGTAATAGTGCCGTTGTCATCCTTGTAGACACCAGTGATATTGTAGGTGATTTCATACTTTTCAGGAGGGTCACCGTCCAGCGGAGTCACCGTTATCGCGGGATCTGCTGAGAACCGTTCACTGATCTCCTTGTAAATGGCTTCTAATTGCTTCGTTGCGGTTGCCATGTAGTTATCCGGTAGATTGTTGAAAGAAAGGCGGTCTCCAGTTGGAATATTATATCAACTTATAGAAACAATTAAAAAAAAAAATTGCAACAGATGAAAAAAGCTGAATTTCTTCGCTTCTTTTGACTCACTGCTGAAAAGCAGGCCTGCTGTCTTGAAATTAAAAAAGATAAAAGAGTATAATGATCTGACTGTCCATCCAGAAGAATAACCCTGCTGCCGATGTAGCGGCATACACGCTGCTGATGACAGACAACACAAACAAAACAGAAGCAGATGAAGTCTTTTTCCTTTTTTTTTGAAATTATTGAGGATAACAACTGCCCCCTTTATAATCTGGGCGATTGCTTCCGGCTTACCGAGAGATCGTTTGCAGCTCCTGAAAACAAGGAATCCTGTCTGATTCTTGTCCGGGAGATGACCGAACTGCTGTTTGTCCTCATTGGTGAACAGTCACTGGATGATCCTGGGAGCACTGGAAAAACCTACAGCTGCAGCGGTTGCAGTGGTCTTATCAAATTCCGCAGCGGACCTGATATCCCGGCAGCAAAGACCGCTAAGGGGGCCCACCTGCTCAGTGCCGAAAAACAGGCCCTACTCAGCCAGGTCCTGGGCTGTTCACTTTTCAGGGCCGTGCCGCCACGTTACCTGACGGGAATACTTGACAATTTCCGTGAAGAATTGGTCAGGAAGGATTGCTCGCTTATTCGAACGGGTGAGCCGAATTTGAAGCTCTATATTGTTCTGGCCGGCAGCTTGAGTGTTGATGACGGACCTGTCAATGTTTCGACACTCGGGCCCAATGATATCTGCGGTGAAATGAGCTATCTTGAGGGGAATAGAGCAAGTACAACGGTTACCGCACTGTCTGATACAATTCTTATCTCCCTTGACGGGGAATATTTCAAGAAGATCATCGATCAATCACCGACTGTTCAGCTGTTCATGGCACAGTTGCTGGCAAAGCGCCTGGACCAGGCAAACAGGGCCCGGGCCCGGGAATTTGATTCATGTATGCAGGGCAGACTGAAGGATATGGCCCCGGCGGAACTTTTCCAGATATTGAATATGCATCAGAAGACCGGCGTGTTGTCGTTAACGTTTGCCGGCAAAGAGGCCCGGGTCTCGTTCAGGGAAGGATGCATCATCAATGCAACCTACGGGGAGCAGGAGAACCAGGAGGCTATTTTTGAAATCCTGGCAGAAAAAGAAGGAGTGTATGCCTTCAAGATAGGGTTGTCACCTCAGCAGATGAAAGCAGCCGAGATCGGCGATTTCATGATGCTGCTGATGGAAGGGGTCAAGCGGGTTGATGAAGAGTATGAGAATTCATAGTGGTTGTCTCCTTGCAGAGGAGCAGATCTGAGTTGTTTTCTTTTTAGCGGGCAATTTCGTCATGCTCTTTAAATGGCTGTAAATGACAAATTTCCATGAAACTGTTGACATGATAACCGGCATTCAGCGTTTTGTTCTTGAAGGCGATAAGGGGAACGCCGACTGACTCAGTATGCAGCTGGTCGACATGTGAATCACCGATAAATATTGTCTCAGCAGCAGAACAGCTGAAATGATTGAGGATTTTGTGGAGTGCATCGGGTGCCGGCTTCGGATGCGCGACGTCTCCGGCGGTGACGACCAGTTCAAAATAATCATCGAGGCTGAATTTTTTCAGCAGCGGCTGCATGGTGGTTGTCCGATTTGTGGAGATGGCAAGACGAAAACGGGACTGTGCATAGCTCAGAAATTCACGCAGGTCAGGTTCCATTTTCATGTGTTTGAGGTATATGAAATAATCGATCTGCATTCTGAGCTGGTGAACTTTTTCCATATCCTGGCCAGGGTAATGCCTGAAAATATGGTTGACCGAATCCGTTACATTGTGCATGTGAACGAATGACAGGTCCTCTTCGCTCATCGTCTCATACCCAAATGATATCAGTAAATCATTGTAGTACGAGCGGTTTGCCTCCTTTGAGTCAAACATTACACCGTCACAGTCAAAAACAACAACTTTGAGCATTATCGTAATCTTTTTGTTGAGAGTTTATGCTACGCTGTTTTATCGGCATGAGCCAAACAGCCTGTTAGCAAGCCATTCAAAGGCGTAGGCAAGGAGCGCCTCATCATCGAGCGTCTCGACAGATGTTCTTTCAGGGAACGCGAGCGCTTCAGTCAGGTTCTGCCTGAATGTATCGATATCGTACAGAGCACACTGGTAATCGGCAACCTGGTCAACACTGGGCCTCAGGCCGTTTCTAATTTTTTTGTGCTGCAGGATCTCGGTGAGCATGTCGTTAAAGCGGTTGTAGCTTTGCAGCTCTTGAGATTTACTGTATGTGTCGATCGTTTGCACGTTCTTTTCAGTAAAGCCGAGACAGTGAGGTTCCCGCAGCAGGACAAATGTTTCTTCTGTCCCACCCTCTTTCCGGGTGACCCCTCTACCCATGGGGTAGGTCCTGCAGGCTCCAGGCCGGTGTCGGTATACCGCGCAGCCGGTATCGGTGACAAAGATGCAGCTGGCCCGGCCGTCGTCCACCATGGTCAGGTAATACTGGGGGAATGCATCGGTCTGCTGATGATCTATGATAAGGTAGTTTCTCAACAACTCCCGGGAATGTAAGCCGGTTGCCTGTCGTAGGCGCAGCACATCATATGGGGTCAAGGCCAGCTCAAGCTGTCGGCAGCAATGGGTGAAACAGGCGATGTCCTTGTGGCACAGAAAACAAAAAGATTCGTCCGGCTGAAGCCGGACGATATTTTCAGGCAACGCCGGAAATGTCATGTCTGCTTAGGCGTCCCGTCGCTTCCAGAATGTCAGGAGCGGGCTGGCGATAAATATTGAAGAGTATGTTCCAACCAGAACTCCGGCAAGCAGGGCAAAAGAAAAATCGTGAATCACCGAACCGCCGAAGATGAACAGGGCCAGGAGCACCATGGCAGATGTCAGCGAGGTGACGATGGTTCGTCCGATTACCTGGTTGATGCTGGCATTGATAATGGTTCCGGACAGTTTGAAACGTTCTGTTTTTTTCATGTTTTCACGGATACGATCAAAGACGACCACTGAGTCGTTGAGTGAGTAGCCGGCAAGTGTCAGCAGCGCCGTGACGATCAGCAGGGTGATCTCGACATTGAAGAGCCAGCAGATGCCGAGCACCACCAGGACATCATGAAAGGTTGCCACCGCTGCGGCCATACCGAAGCTGATGTCGAATCGAAATGCCAGGTAAACAATAACTCCGGTAAGCGATATCAGAATTGCCTGTATCGCTTTGTTCCTGAGTACCGTGCTGACGCTTGAGCCGATTTCCGACTGGCTTTCAAGGACAAATCCCTTGCCGCCGAGTTCCCTGCTGAACATTTCATCAACCTGTTCGCTCAAGTTCGCGACGACCGCTTCAGATTTTTTGACCTTTACAATCAGTCGATTTTCATTTTCAACTTCCTGGAGGTCTATTCCTTCCATGTTGTTGTCGAGAAAGGCCTTGCGCACTTCTGCCATGGTAAACGGCTGTTCTGCCTGATACTGCAGAAGCGATCCGCCGGAAAAGTCAACGCCGAGATTGGCACTGCCCCGGGCAATCTGGAAAAAGGCAATCAGGCCCATCAGGACGAGTACACCCGAGATTGAGAAGGTGATGTTCTTAACCTTCATGAAATCGATATTGGTCTGTCTGACAAACTGCAGAAAGGAGAGTTTTTTGATTGCCTGTTTCGCGGTCAGCGTATCGAAGATCAGACGGGAGCAGAACAGAGCAGTGAAGAGGTTGAAAATGATACCCAGGGAAAGTGTTACCGCAAAACCCTTGATCGGTCCGGTGCCGAACAGAAACAGCGCCATGGCGGTGATGAGGGTCGTCACCTGGGAGTCGACAATCGTCCACAGGGCTTTGCCGAAACCGCCGTCAATACTTGAGCGGACTGATTTTCCTATCTTGTATTCCTCCCGCATGCGTTCGAAAATCAGGACATTGGCATCAACCGCCATGCCGATTGATAGAACGATACCGGCGATCCCGGGCAGGGTGAGGGTTGCATTTAAAATGGCCAGTCCGGAGAAGAGGAACAGGATATTTAAGGCCAGGGCCACGTTGGCGATAATTCCTGAAAGGCGATAGTAGATAATCATGAAGCCCAGTACCATCAGGGCTCCGAAAATACCGGATGTGAGCCCCTTGTTGATGGAGTCTTTGCCAAGGCTTGAGCCGACAGTCATATTCTGGATGACATCAACAGGGGCAGGCAGGGCTCCGACCCGGAGAACGATTGCCAGATCGGATGCATCTTCATGGGTGAAGCTGCCGGATATCTGGGCAGCGCCGCCGAGAATTTTTTCCCTGATAACCGGCGCCGACTTGACTACTCCGTCAAGAACGATTGCCATGCGGCGTCCCACGTTATTTTCCGTGAGCGTTGCAAAGGTTCTACCGCCACGGGAGGTAAGGTCGATACTGACATATGGCTCATTAAAATTGCCGCCGATCCGGACCTGGGCATGTTTGACCATATCCCCGGTCATCAGGACCTTGTTTTCAAGAAGAATCGGCAGGGATGTCTCGATACCGGTCTGTTTGTTGACGCTTTTTTCAAAATAGATTGAAGTATTGGCCGGCAGTGAGTTGGCCAGAAGGCGGTTGAGGTTTGCGACCTCATCACGTTCAGCCCATTTCCCGGACCATTGACCCGACTCAGTCGCCTGGGTGATGAGTTGATCGATGTTAACACCTTCTGTTTCTGCAACCAGCTTGAATTCGAGCTGGGCCGTGTCGCCGAGAAGTTTGAGGGCGCGTTCAGGGTCTCTTATTCCCGGGAGCTGAATGACAATCTCATCCGTGCCTTGCCTGATGATTACCGGCTCAGCAACGCCGAACTGATCAATCCTGTTACGGATGATTTCCAGTGACTGACTGACGGCGTTCGAGTCTATGAAGTCAATTTTTTCCTGGCTGAGTTTGAGAATAATCCGCGGGAAACTGCCTTCTTTCGCATCAATTGTTATATCGAGCTCATCCTCATAGCCGTCGCTGATGATCTCCTGGACTTTTTCAACGGCCCCGGCGTTGGGAAGGGTGAAGACAATGGTGCTTTTGTCAGATGAACTGGTCTGCACGGCACTGATCGATTCTTCAGAAAGTCTGTCCTTGAGATCATTTGCAGACAGTTCAAGGGTGTTTTCCTGGGCCTTTTGCAGGTTGACCTTGAGAACCAGATGCATGCCGCCCTGCAGATCGAGGCCGAGCCGCAACCCTTCCGGTGCCATGTATGTTTTCCACCAGGAGGGGGCGGATGCATAAAAGGATGGAACGATAGTGACGATGGCAAGGAGGATTAAAAAAAAGAGCAATCCGAGTTTCAGTTTAATTGTCGTATTCATAAAATGTCCTGCAAAGGATTTTGAGATGAGCGCGTTGCGGTATCACTGTAGTCAGCCTCGCGATTATACCGTAATGCCCGAATCTTGCAAGGTTAGCATGAGATTTTCAGTGGAAAATGTGCAAATTATCGCTGTTGGTTATACCCAGTGGTAAAATCCTGCGATAGCGGTTATGCAAGCCACTTCTCAGGTCATTTTCGATTGATGGCCATCGCCATGCAGGCAGCTCCAAAACCATTGTCGATGTTGACGACTGCAACCCCGGGTGAACAGCTGTTGAGCATTCCCAGCAGTGCCGCAAAGCCGCCTATTCCGGCCCCATAGCCGACAGAAGTGGGCACAGCAATTACCGGGCAGCTGACCAGGCCGGCAATGACACTCGGCAGCGCCCCCTCCATGCCTGCCGCAACAATAATAACCGGAGCTTTTGCCAGCAGTGCCTGTTTGTCGAGGAGTCGATGAAGTCCGGCGACACCGACGTCATAGAGCGTTGTAACCGGATGCCCGAGGCTTTGCGCGGTTACCCGGGCTTCTTCGGCAACGAAGATGTCTGATGTACCCGCACAGACGAGGACGATCTCCCCCCGGATAGCAGTCATGTCAATACCCATTTCCCGGCAACAGAGTATACGGGCCTGCTGATGATAGTGCAGTTCAGGTATCTCCCGGCAGACGGAGGCTGCTTTTTCGGGGTCGATTCTCGTCGCGATAACGGGTCCCGGTTTCTCCAGCATGGCTTTAATGATGGAAATGATCTGCCGGTCTGTTTTAGAGCTTCCGAAAATGACCTCGGGGATGCCGGTTCGAAGTGTTCGCTGTTGGTCAATACAGGCCTCAGGAATCGATTGAGCGGGGAAATTCTTTAATGACTCCAGTGCATTCGGTACAGACATTGTCCCGCTCTGGATGGCAACCAGTATGTCTTCAATATGTTTTTGATTCATCGTTTGTGTCAGTAGAGTAAGGTTGAGGCGAATATGGCGGTGATGGCCGATGATATGGGCGTTCGTGAATACGGCTGAACGTTAAATGCTTTCATCTGTTTGTCTCTGTTTACCATTATAAGGAATTCTGTTACAGTAAAAATTTTGTCCAGTGGCGCGGCAGCAGGTACCGTTATGGTTAAAATCCTGAGGTGGCAAAACGCTTCCGGGTATGAGGGGTGCTACTTTCGTGCCCATGCTGCAGAGCCTAATGTTGTTTCTTAAAAGAGCAAAACGATAGTGCAGGCAAGGGGTTAATATGTATACGCGAATATATTTTTTCAAGTTCCCGAAGGCGACGAGCGACAAACCGATAATTTATCGCCTCATTAAAGAGCACGACGTTGAAGTCAATATACTCAGGGCGGATATTTTACCGCAGAGTGAGGGCCTCATGATTCTTGAGCTGAGGGGAACGAAGCGAAACGTGAAATATGCGCTGTCCTACCTCCAGGAGCTTGGGGTCGGTATAGAACGTCTGGCAACGAGGGTTCGGCGGGATGATGAAAAATGCTTTCAATGTGGAGCCTGCACCGGTGTCTGTCCTGTTGATGCTCTCTCGATTCGCAGAGAAGATATGGCAGTCGTGTTCGATGCCGATAAGTGCACCGGTTGCAGTCAGTGCGTTCTCATCTGTCCGGTCAGGGCAATGGAGATGTCTCTTGGCACGGAATGGTTCCAGAAAGAAGTCGGGATAACTGCTTGAAACAGGATGCCGCTCTTGATCGCAACAATTCGATTGCAGCCCTGTGTTCCTGAAACTACCAGGACGTAAAATCCATCCAGTCGGGAAGCGATAACCCCTTGAACCAGTCGCTGAGGCCCGAGGTCGGCGGGGTTCCCGCCTGAATCAGCTCGAGCATTTCCTGGGCCCGCGGGGCGATCCGGGCATCGGGATACATTGCCAGAAGATATTTGAGCCGGGTCTCGGCTTCGAGATATTTCTCAGTTCTGAGATAAAACTTAACCACATAAAATTCATGATTCACCAGGAATTCATTGGCTGCAGCTATGCGTGCTTTTGCCTCCTGCCGGTAAGGTGAATCAGGAAAGGCCCGTAACAGCTCTTCAAAGGCCTGAATCGATTCCATTGCTCCCGAGACATCCCTGTCTATGGTGTCGATTCTGTTATAGCTGGCCATCGCTTTCTGGTACATGACATACGGGATTGCTTCGTTTGTCGGGTGCCGCTCCTCAAATTCCTGATAGAGAACGACAGCCTCTGCGTAGCGCTCCATGTAATAGTTGCAGTCAGCAGCTTTCAGTTCTGCCAGCGGTGCCTGGGGGCTGAACGGGTAGCGGTCGAGTATCTCGTTGAAATAGTCAAGGGCCAGGTAATAGGTGCCGACGTTGAACTCATCCATGCCTTTCATGATAAGCTGTTCTGCGGGAAGGTGCACTTCCGCTTTTTCTTTGCCGAACGAAAAGGTATCCTTGATTTTCGTGCAACCCGGCAGACAGAGGAGTAACAGCAGGCCGGCTAAAATTGCGATGCTGCGGAAGGGCAACGAGGGGAGCGGAAATGAGCTGTTTTTCGACATTGGCATAATCCGTATTCGATGTATCAATGACTGGTAAGATAATGTTCTGCTGCAATGACTGCTGTTGCTGCTTCACCGCAGGCATTGACAATCTGGCGCATCACTTTGCTCTGGATATCTCCAGCGGCAAAAACACCGGGGATGCAGGTGAGGGTCTCCTTGTCGGCAGGGATAAAGCCCCACTTGTCCGCCTTGAGCTTTTCCAGCGGCAGCACGCTGTTGTTCGGAGTAACGCCGATCAGTATGAACGCGCCCTGGACGTCAAGGGTTGATTCATTCCCGGTGGTGTCGCGGAGTACGACCCGTTCCACTTCATCTTTTCCTTCTATTGCTGTTACCTGAGAGTTCCAGATAAAATCGATTTTCTCATTTGCGAACGCGATTTCCTGAATGATCTTGGTGGCCCGCAGTTCCTCACGTCGATGAATAAGCGTCACTTTGCTGGCGAAGCGGGTCAGGTAGTCTGCCTCCTGGACTGCGGTATCTCCGCCACCGATGACGGCGACGTTCATATTCCGGTAAAATGGCGCATCACAGGTACCGCAATAAGAAACACCTTTACCGCTCAGCTCTGCT
Organism: Desulfocapsaceae bacterium; assembly: GCA_963675545.2. Classification (GTDB taxonomy): domain Bacteria; phylum Desulfobacterota; class Desulfobulbia; order Desulfobulbales; family Desulfocapsaceae; genus MADRE3. Next base: position 913,018 of record CAXXRX010000002.1, on the reverse strand, counting down.
TCTCCGGGAATACCGAGCTTATTGGCACTGGCACCGGTACAGATGATCAGTGCCTTACAGGTAATCTCGGAGTCATCGATGAAGACCAGTTTCTTTATCTTGGGATCGTCGAGTATGACGGATTTGACTTCTTTTGTGAGTGTGTTGAGGTCAAATCGTTTGGCATGGGCAGCCATCCTGTCCATCAGATCAAAACCTGAGATTCCCTCCGGAAAACCGGGGTAATTGTCAACCCAGTCAGTGAGAAGGACCTGGCCCCCCGGGGCCCCTTTTTCTATCAGTACATGATCAATTCTGGCTCTTGCAGCATAGAGCCCTGCAGTTAATCCGGCGGGGCCGGCTCCGAGTATCACGAGCTCGTAATGATTCTTTTCCATAAAACACACACGTCCACGCTGGTAATTCTTTTTGAAGTTTTGAGCCGGCTTTAAAAAAAGCTGCTACGGGTATACGGTTACAGGGCTTTATTGATCAGTTCAATAAGCTGGGGTTTGCCGACCGCTCCGGTGATCTGATCAACGACGTCTCCGTCTTTGAATATAATCAGCGTTGGGATTGCACGGATACCAAATTTACCGGGAGTTACCGGGTTGTCGTCGACATTCATTTTGGCAATGGTAACCTTTCCGTCATATTCATCTGCCAGTTCTTCAACAACGGGGCCGATAGCCTTGCACGGACCGCACCAGGGAGCCCAGAAATCAACCAGTGTCGGCTGGGCTGATTTGATAGTAGTATCGAATTCAGCATCATTTATTTGCTGGACCTTGTCACTTGCCATAACAACTCTCCTTCGAAATGTTATTTTATCTTTGCTGTTCAATCAGTTACTTGGTATCAAGGGGTGTAGAAGCACCTGATTACTTTACCTTCTGCACCAACGGCTGACAAGCAAAATGTTGGCTTGTCTTCAACCGCTGTCAGAAACACGTGATGTCTATAGTGTGTATGAACTGTGAAAGATCAAGAGACCGGGAACCGGTTTGACAGGTAATTTCCCTTCATGATATAGTCGCACTTCCGGATAAAATGTCTGCAAAGTGATTTTCAGATATGCATGTGCTTATATTCTGGTAAAAGTGAACGAGTGATAGGAATTGCTATTTTTACATATGGAGGAAGACATGACAACAGCAAAATCGGCACAATTGTTTGAGCAGGCACAAAGAGTAATACCGGGTGGAGTCAACAGTCCGGTCAGGGCCTGCCGTTCGGTGGGATGTGAACCCCTTTTTATCAAAAGTGCGCAGGGGCAGGTACTTGTTGACGAGGATGGCAATCAATACACTGATTATGTCTGCTCATGGGGACCGATGATCATGGGGCATGCGCATCCGGAAATTATTTCAGCCATTTGCAATGCTGCTCCGGCCGGTACCAGTTTCGGGGCTCCGACCAGAGCAGAAATTGAGCTTGCTGAAATTGTCGTCGAGGCGGTGCCGTCCATAGAAAAAGTGAGATTTGTCAACTCGGGCACGGAAGCGACCATGAGCGCGGTTCGCCTGGCCAGGGGCTATACCGGCCGGAATGTCGTGGTAAAATTTGACGGCTGCTATCATGGGCATGCCGATTCATTTCTCGTTAAAGCCGGCTCGGGTGTCGTTACCCTGGGGATTCCGGGTAGCCCCGGTGTCCCCGAGGATATCGTCAAAAATACCGTGTCGATCCCCTACAACGACGTTGCCACGCTGGAAAAGACGCTGACGGACAAGAGTCTCGATATCGCCTGCGTGATTGTTGAGCCGGTTGCCGGTAATATGGGGTGTGTACTCCCGGAGCAGGGGTTTCTCGAACGGCTGCGGAGTTTGACCACCGAACACGGCATCCTGCTGATTTTTGACGAAGTGATCAGCGGTTTTCGACTTGCCTATGGTGGTGCCCAGGAGCACTTTGGCATCACGCCGGACCTGACCTGCCTGGGTAAGATCATCGGCGGCGGCCTTCCTGTTGGGGCCTATGGCGGCAAAGAAGAGATCATGAACCATATCGCGCCGGACGGCCCCGTGTACCAGGCAGGGACGTTGTCGGGCAATCCGCTGGCGATGAATGCCGGAATTGCCGCTTTGAAACTGGTGCAGAAACCGGGATTCTACGAGCGGCTCAATGCAATGGGGACAGAGTTTGCCGAGTGTATCAGGGCGGTTGCGAGGCGATCAGCTGTCGATCTTCAGGTCAACAGTATCGGGTCCTTGATGACGGGGTTTTTTACCAGCCGCAGAGTGAGGGATTTTGAAAGTGCGATGAGCGCTGATACGGATGTATACGCGGCCCATTACCGAAATATGCTGGCGCAGGGAATCTATCTCGCACCGTCGCAGTTTGAGGTCGCATTTGTGTCAAGCGCACATACGCTAAATGACATGAAAAAACTGGAAAAATCGACTGAATGGTCATTCAAAAAATTAGCTGAAAAGTGAAAAAATAATTGACTTTGACCCGGAGGCGTGCTACCAAACCCTGTTATATTGGCAGGGAAGGCGCAGAGGTTTCGAGTGGTTGACGCTATGTCCGACTTCAAGAAAGAGATGATGTTTTTGCTCGGGCATTACGGGCATATCGGTATTACCCTGGTCGCCTCTATTTTCATTGGCCTGGGGCTTGGCATTTACCTGGACCAGAAAGTGTTTGACGGCCGTACCGCTCCCTGGTTTACATTTGTTGGGCTGGCGTTCGGGATTGCCGCCGGTTTTAAAAGTCTGTTTGATATTCTCTGGCGCAGCAGCAAATCGCTGGAGGATAAAAACGACAAAAAAGATTAAACGGTGGAAGCGCTTCTGTCCCTGAAAAAAATGCTGGTCACGAGCTGGGTGTGTCTGCTTTTCCTTGTGATCGGCTCATGGCTGGCGGCGTCATGGTCTTTTGCCTGGGCTGTGATGGTCGGCGGAGTTATCTCCATTGTCAGCTTTCACGTTTCAGGGCGGGATGTCACAGTTTTTGTGGATTCGCTTGTCTCAGATCGGGAAGGCGCAGTTGAAAAGGGTCATGCAAAGAAAAGTAAAAAAGGATTTATCTTAAAATTCTGGCTCCGACTTTTCCTGATCGGTGTTGTCCTGCTTTTCCTTATAAGGAGCAGCGACATTGACGTCTTCGGTTTGATTCTGGGGCTTACAACGGTAGTTTTAACCGTCACATTGTCAGCCGCTGCAGTGGTGTGGCGATACTACTTCAGCAGGAGGTAAAAGAGGAATATGGAACATCCAATACTGTTTATTTCAATTATTCTGGAAAAACTCGGTCTCCCGGTCCCTCACGGTCCTGTCGGGCACGGCTTTCTGGAGCAATTGTGTGCACCGTACATGACCTACACCTGGCTGGTCATGGCCTTTTTATTCTTCGTCTCCAAGCTGACGCTGAGCAACATGGAAATGGTTCCCGGAAAAGGGCAGAATTTCTGGGAGCTTATCATTGGCGGCATGGATGATTTCTTCGTGGACAACATGGGAAGAAAACTGACCGACCAGTTTTTTCCGATGCTGGCTACCTTCGCTCTCTATATAGCGGTTGCCAACCTGATTGGTCTCATCCCCGGGTTCATGTCTCCGACGTCCTCTATCAACACGACCCTGGCACTGACAATTATTGTCTGGCTGACCCATCATTTCATCGGTTTCAGGGAGCACGGGCTGAGCTATTATAAACATTTCATGGGACCGATGTGGTGGCTGGTTCCGCTGATGCTCCCCATCGAGCTGATCAGCAATCTTGCCAGGCTGCTGTCTCTTTCCATTCGACTTTTCGGGAATATCATGGCCAAGGAAACACTGCTCGGTATCCTGTTCATGCTGGCCGGCGCCTTTTTTGCTCCGCTGCCGATCATGATACTCGGTGTTCTTGTCTCACTGGTACAGGCGATGGTTTTTGTCCTGCTGGCTGTGGTCTATTTCGGCCAGGCCCAGGAACATGCACATTAAATTCAGCAGGAACCGGTTCCTGTTGGTATAGCGTTTTTAGGAAGAAGGCCAAACCAATCAAATTTTACAAGGAGAATTCACAATGGAAGGAAATCTGCAATTAGCATTGATCTGTATCGGCGCTGCGTTATCAATCGGTCTTGCTGGACTTGGAGCCGGTATCGGTATCGGTTTAGTCGGTCAGGGAGCTACCACGGGCCTTGCCCGTAATCCGGAAGTACAGCCGAAACTCATGGTTTTCATGATTCTCGGCATGGCGCTGGCCGAGTCAATTGCAATTTATGGGCTTGTCATATCCCTGATCCTGCTTTATGCCAATCCGCTGATGTAGCAGATCAGTCTGTTTGTCCACATTGCTGGACAATTTGCAAAAAGGCCGCAGAGTGTTTCTGCGGCCTTTTTGCGTTTATAGAAGATGATAACGGCTTCAGCGCGTTTCTGAAACAGCTGCTGATACCGGCAGGAGGTGCAGATGATGGGCGTGGACAGTGAAGATATCCTGATACATCCTGGAAGAGGCAGAAAGGAACAAATGCTGCCTGATCTGGCAATTCTTGTCGTTAACCCTGCAGAGGCGAGTGTTGCCCAGGATGAAATGCGCCGCCATGGTGCCGAATCGAGGTTTCTCTATAATTCGCACCTTCTTGTCGATAAGCGCTTTCGCCTCTGTCTTGCCGGTCCGTCACTTGGTGCGCCGGCGGCGGGGCTGGTCCTGGAAAAGCTCATAGCCCTGGGAGTCAGCAGGATATGTCTGTTCAGCTGCTGCGGTGCAGTGAACGAAAAACTTGTTATCGGAGACCTGCTTGTCGCTGTATCAGGAGTCAGCGGGGAAGGCGTTTCCCGCTATTATGAAGGGGGTGAGTCTGTCGCAGTCTGCCCGGATGAGACAGACAACCTGCGGGTGTTTCTCAATGATCAGGGGCTCAGCTGGCAGGAAGGCGGTATCTGGTCAACCGATGCGCCGTATCGGGAGAGCAGAACCCAGCTCAACAGGCTGCACCGGAAGTTCGGCATTGACGGTGTGGATATGGAGTTTACCGCGCTTTGCTCCATTGCAGCTTTCAGAAAAGTCCATTTATCGGCTCTGTTTGTTGTTTCCGATGAGTTATGGGGGGCACAGTGGAAACCCGGTTTTTCCGGAATAGCCTTCAAAAAACGCTGTAAATCACTGATTTCAAATCTTATTCTTGATAAAATGGAGGAAGCTGAAAAGAATGATTAAGACCTTTAACCTTGTCAGTCTCGGTTGTCCAAAAAACCTGGTCGATTCCGAAGTGATGTATGGCCTGCTGGAGGGACATGGCTGGACAGGAGTGGATGATCCGACTGATGCGGCGCTCCTGCTCATTAATACCTGTGGTTTTATCCAGCCGGCGGTTGAGGAAAGTATTGCCGAGATTCTCCAGCTGCTTGAATACAAGCTGGCCGATCCCGACATAAAGATCGTGGTAACAGGTTGTCTCGTCCAGCGTTATCGAAACAAGCTTGAGACGGAACTTCCCGAAGTCGATCTTTTTATTGGCACAGAAGGGTCAGGAAACATACATCTTCTTCTCGAAACCCTTGTGACTGGGACGATAGAACAACGGGTTATTATTCCCGATGCCTACCTGATGGAGGCTTCTGCTCCCAGACGCCTCTCAACACCTTTTTTCCGGGCCTGGCTGAAAATTACCGAGGGGTGTGACAACCACTGCTCATATTGCCTGATTCCGTCAATTCGCGGGCGCCTGCGCAGTCGGGAAATCGGCGATCTTGTCCGGGAGGCCCAAATTCTTGAGCAGCAGGGGGTAAAAGAGATCTCTCTTGTTGCCCAGGATCTCACCGCGTATGGTGATGATCTGGACCAGAAAACCGATCTCGTTTCATTCTTGCAGGCACTGCTTGGTAAGACTACTGTACCCTGGGTTCGCTTAATGTATCTGTATCCTACCGGTGTCTCAAACCAATTACTGGAGTTGATGGCTGCAGAACCGCGGATTGTGCCTTATATGGATATCCCGCTGCAGCACGTCAGTGATAACCTGCTCACGGCAATGAACAGACGCTACGGTTTCCGGCAGATTGAGGAGCTTTTCGGCAGGGTCAGGAGCTATCTTCCCGAGGTGGCCCTGCGCACAACGTTTCTCGTCGGTTTTCCAGGAGAAACAGATGACGATATTGCCCAGTTGAAGTCCTTTATCCGTACCCGGCACATCGACCATGTCGGTGTTTTTGCCTATGCAAATGAGGAAGGCTGCCCGGCTGAAGGCTACGGTAACCAGATCGACGAGGATGTCAAAGAAAGCCGGCTTGAAGATGTGGCCGCCTTACAGGCTCAAGTGTCGACGAAAATTTTACAGAAATTTGTGGGACGAACCGAGCCTGTTATGGTCGAAGGGCTGAGCAGCGAGACAGATCTTCTGCTTGCGGGAAGAACCCGATTTCAAGCGCCTGACATTGATGGTTGTGTGTTGATAAACGATGGAATTGCAAACCCCGGTGATATTCTCGAGATAGAAATCACCGAGGCTCAGATATACGACCTGGTTGGCAGAATCAAGGATACAGGAGCATGAATTGTTCTACCGGATATGGGTGAACAGAGCGACTATCCTTTCTGGTTTACCTGCTCACGGAGGTCTTTCCCAACCTTGAAAAACGGCAGCTTTTTAGGTTTTACCTTGATTTTTTTACCGGTTTTCGGGTTGCGGCCCTCATATGAATCATAATGCTTGATGACAAAGCTGCCGAAGCCACGAATTTCAATACTCTCTCCACGTGCCAGCGCTTCCGTCATCGTGTCGATTACAGTATTGGTGATAGCCGCCGCTTCACGATGGGGTACATTGATGTCTTGAGCCAGTGCTTCGATCAATTCTGATTTGTTCATGCTGAACTCCTGTTTACGTGGTCCGCGAACCAGTTAGGGGTTAATCGTTGCCTCACGTGCCGTTCTTGTATCCTTGAAAAATAACTGCAAAGTCAAGTCGTTAGAGGGTCGCTTCCCGGTATTTGTGTCGCGCTTGAAAACAGATGCATTTCAGGGCTTCAATTGAGCCGGATTACCGGTAAGCCTATAACTGTTTAGATTTAATCAGCTATTTGGTTATTTGTAAAGGAAAAATCTATAAAAAGATCTTTTTCAGCTCTTCTGCGCTAAGGAACCGATATGAGCCGCTTTTCAGGGAACCAAGCGTGAGCCGCCCGTATGCGGTTCTTTTCAGGTGGCGAACCGGGTGAGCTATGGCCCCGAACATCTTTCTGATCTGACGCTTGCGGCCTTCATGGATCGTGACTCGGTACAAGGCGGTCCGCTCTTTTTGTTTGACAAGCGTTATCACGGCAGGCCAGGTCTTTTTACCATCGATGATGATTCCCTGCCTGAGGCTTTTGATTTCCCGGGGTGATGGAATCCCCTCCACCAGCGCTTCGTAGGTCTTGTTGGTCTCAAACCGTGGATGGAGGATTTTGTGGGCAAGCCCCCCATCGTTGGTCATCAGCAGGGCGCCTTCGGTATCCAGGTCGAGACGGCCGACCGGATAGACCCGTGCCGGTATATCCTTTAGCAAAGAGGTGACAACCGGCCGCCCCTGCGGATCGGAAACGGTTGTTACATAGCCGCGTGGCTTATTGAGCAGGATGTATACGGCTTCTTCTTTTGCGCGTGGGCTGATCCGCCGGCCGTCGCAGAGGATAACCTGGAGGTCGGGGTTGACCCGGACACCCATTTCAGTGATCACGGTCCCGTCTACCCGCACCCGGCCGGATTTGATAATTTCTTCAGCCTTGCGCCGCGAAGCGATACCGCTTGAAGCCAGGTACTTCTGGAGCCTGATACCCTCTTTCAGCGCCATTGCCTTGGAATAATGCGTTCAAATTTCTCATCGACCCGCGCCCTTGTCTGGGGGTCAACCTCAAGTACTTCAGTATACCATGGCTTCATCCGGCAGTCGAAAACAACCGGTGGTTCAAGTCCCACGTGGAAACGTTTTACCGACGTTGCCGAACCGTAAAGGTCTGCTGCCGGCTCAAAGCGGGTAAAAAGCGTCCATAAAAATTCCTGCATGGAAACGGTGGCCTCTTTGCTGCTGTCGACAAGGATGATTACCGGCCATTTCAAGAGCTCCCGACTTTCCGCAAGCCTGCTGCCGAGTAATGGCTCTTCACTGTACGGGCAGCCTTCGACGACAAGTGTTCCGGGCATAAAGGCTACAGGCATTGAACAATGGGCAGGCAGTACACCGACAAAGTCGCCCGGTAAATCTCTTATTTTTTCCTTACCGAGTCCCATGAGCATGGCTTTGGATCCTCTGTTCACCGATGGTCCAGTATAATCAAGTGTGTCCTGGGAGACATTGGCAAAAACGAACAGGTCACGATCCCAGCGCACCCGCTCAAGAACATGGACCCACAAGGATCTAAAATCGGTAATGTCCACCGGACCGTCGGTGAGCACGAGAAATTTTGTCAGAGACAGTTGCCCCTCACCAAGGATGCGCAATCCGCAGGCGAATGCCTCCCGGGGGTATCGGTCGGCTACGCGGGCAGCTGCAAGGCAGTGAAAACCTGTCTCCCCGTATGTTTTCAGCTCCCGGACGCCTTTCATGACCAGTGGGAAAAGAGGCGAGAGCAGCTCCTGAAGGTAGTCGCCGATAAAAAAGTCTTCCTGCTTGGGTCTGCCCACCACTGTTGCCGGGTAGATGGCATTATTTCTGTGATAGAGGTGCGATACTTCAAAGACCGGATAATCGTGTTCAAGTGAGTTATAGCCGTAATGATCACCAAAAGGTCCTTCGGGATGTCTGGTATGGGGAGGTACCGTACCTTTGACTGCAAATTCGGCATTGGCGACAAGGCGGTGTCCTCCCAGGGGATCCTTTGTCATCGGCAGCCTGCTGCCGATAAGCAGAGAGGTCAACATTAGTTCAGGAATATCTTCAGGCAGCGGAGCAATTGCCGACAGCATCAGCGCGGGGGGGCCTCCAATGTAGAGCGTTAGGGGAAGGGCCTGGTCTTGTTTTTCAGCTTCAAAATAGTGGTAGCCGCCCCCCTTGTGAATCTGCCAGTGTATGCCGGTGGTGGTATCGCTGTGCCGCTGGATGCGGTACATCCCGAGGTTGTGTCCCGTGCCGTCGGGGTGTTCGGTGTAAACCAGCGGCAGTGTTACAAACGGACCGCCGTCACTATGCCAGGAGGTGAGCATCGGCAATGCGTTCAGGCGCGCCGGGCGCTGGCAGTTTTCAAGTACCGGAGCCGTGCCGGTATTTTTCAGACCGATTCGGGCAGCATCAAGAAAAAGCCGACGATTCTTCCATAACTTCGACGGAGTAGGCGGCATGATTGTTTCGGCAAGATTGACAATATCTCTGACGAACATTTGTGGTTTACTGCCAAAAGCCAGATCGAGCCGTTTTGCGGTGCCGAAAATATTTGTAACAACAGGAAATGAGCTGTTTTTCACGTTTGTAAACAGAAGTGCGGGGCCCTGGCGCTGGATAACCCGGCGGTGAATTTCGGCAATTTCAAGATATGGGTCTACCTGTTCGTCTATGACCAGAAGATCACCTTCGGAGGTCAGAACATCAATGAAACTGCGCAGGTCGTGGAGTTGTTTGGTGGCCATGGTGATGAGGCGCTTCCTCTAGTCGTGGTGATTTTCATCGAGCAGGAAGAGGCGGTGATACTCCTGCTTGTTCAGGTGTTTGTGCAGCAGAGAACCGATCATGTCGATGACGGTTTCAATTTCTTCACTGGAGAGCCTGTCAGCAAAACGTTCAGAAAACTCTTTTCTACCGAGAAGCTGCAGGTATGAAGCACAGGAGGCTCTGTCGAGTTCGAGGCTGAGCCCGAAACAGATTTTGCTTGTGTCAGGTGTCATAGAATGCATTATTTTATAGTGGCTGTCACGAAACTGCAGGTGATCTTCCTGGTACGGGGGCCGTCAAATTCACAAAAGAAGATTCTCTGCCAGGTTCCCAGCTGCAGTTTGCCGTTGTTGACAGGAATTGTCAGGGAAGAGCCCATCAGCGAGGCCATGATATGGGCCGTGGAGTTTCCTTCACGATGTTTGAACGGGAATTTCAGGGGAACGATATTTTTCAGACCTGCAATGATATCCTCGCGGACATCCGGGTCTGCACCTTCATTGATGGTAAGCCCTGCGGTTGTATGCGGGTTGAAGAGACAGCAGATGCCGTCAGCGTGCTTGTTATTTGCCAGAAATCCCGATATGCTTGGCGTTATATCCAGGAGTTCCATCGACTTTCCGGTTTTCAGCGTGATTGCGTGACTGTTCATAAAAAACTCCTGTCTCTGGGTCGGCTGTGTATGAAGGTTTTGATACTATAGGTTTTTTTCGATGCTGCGTCAATGGCTGCAGAACAGGTGCCTATGGTGTGGCAGGAGATCAGGTGCAGGGTGGGGCTGATACTGGAGGAATTTGCATTTTTTCTCTGCCTGGAGTATCCGTGAACCGGTTCGACACAGATCAATTTGTGCCTGGTGAGCAACTGTCATTTTCTAGACAAATGATCCCGGATGGGGCGTTGGCGCTGCTCAGCAGGTATGCAGCCACCGATCCCGTCCGGCAGAGACGATTTTCAGCACTGCATCACTTGACAGCATACGGGTTGTTGCAGATAGTGTCCCTATTCCTGGATGGGCGGGTTGAGATGAGGAAGCGGTCCAACTCATGACTGGCTTGCTTTACGGGGAGCTCTGTTTTTATGCAGGTGATTTTCAGGCGACAGGTGTTTCATTGAGCCGGTGGATTTTATCCCAGGCCGAATGGGAAAATGACTAAAATGGCCAGTAAAAAGAAAAATACCATCTCATCGGTCTGGATGTTCACCCGAGAGTATGGGGCGCTTGCCGGTGTCGGCGGTGTCAAGGATGTGGCGGCACAATTGTCCCGGTCGCTGGCCCGCTGGACAGGTCGCACGGTCAAGGTAGTTTTGCCGTTGTATGGCTTCATGAATCCCCGTGAGATGGGTTTCAGCAGGCTCCCGGATCCTGAGTTAGCGGATGTTTTGCTGGAATATGATGTGACAATGAACTATACCGATCGGGACCGCAAAGAACAGATACGAGTATGGTATAGGGTTGTCGACAGGGTTCACATCTATCTCCTCGAAGCTCAGCGTTTCCAGGAGAAGCGCAGTGTCTACACATATACCAGGGAAGAGTTCCAGCTTCAATCCTGGAAGACTCCGGGGACCGGTCACTACGATTACTTTGCGATGAATCTGCTCCTGCAGAAAGCCGGCCTCGATCTGATAATGATACTTGGGGAGCACCCGCAGATTATTCATTGCCATGACGGGCACACTGCGGTGACGCCTGCGATGATGCGTGAATGCCCCGGTTATAAACACTATTTCAGGACGACGGCAGCTCTTGTGACGATCCACAATGGCGGTATCGGTTACCACCAGGAAGTATCCGATCTCCCCTTTGTACAGGCAATTACCGGCCTGCCCTGGGCGGTGGTAAACGACTCCTGCCTTGATCACAGTTTTGACCCGTTTATTGCTGCAAGCCGCTATGGCCTGTTGAGCACGGTGAGTGAAAACTATGCGCGAGAGCTACAGGAAACAGACAGCGATTACCTCACCGGATGGCTCGGTCATCGCTTGAAAGATGATGGTGTCGCCATCGCCGGCGTTACCAACGGTATCGATCCCGATGACTTCAACACCGGAGCACCCGGGCGCCTTGGCATTGCCGCTTCCTATGATGTACGGGATGAAGATGACGATCTTGCCGGTAAAACCGCCTGTAAACAGGAGATTCTCAGGATGCTTGGGGAACGTCCTCTAGACCCTGATGGTGAGCGTGCCGGTTACCTGACGAATGCCATGAGCTGGCCTCTTTATACATTCATCGGCCGCTTGAGCGACCAGAAGGGAATTGATATTTTAACCGAAGCAATAACGATGTTTCTTGCCGAAGAGCCGGAAGCGCAGATTCTCTGTCTGGGTAATGGCGGTGAGCGTGAAGAAGCCGAGCTGGTCCAGACGGCATATGACCAGAACACTGTTGGCAGGATCTGCTTTCTTAAAGGGTTTGATTCCGGCCTGGCGAACAAGGTGTACGCAGCCGGAGATTTCTTCATTATTCCTTCCCGGTATGAACCCTGCGGGCTGACAGACTATATCGCCCAGCTTTTCGGTAATCTGCCGATCGTTCATCATGTGGGGGGACTGGTGAAGGTTGTCGATGCAGAGACCGGCTTTGTCTACCACGACAACAGTCCGGAAAATCTGTGCAGGGTCATGCATCGGGCAGCAGGCGTCTATCGGGACAAGAAATTGATGCGCACGATGCAGAAAGCCGCTGTTGAGACGATTGATCACTACTACACCTGGAATAAAGTGATGAAGCATTATATTGTGCTCTATAAAAAAGCTCTTTCGGAATTGAGTGTGAACGCACGCTGATGGTGCATTTCTCTATAAACGATTAAAGGAGATGGAAGATGACAGTTAGAATTGGTATTAACGGTTTTGGCCGAATCGGCAGAAATATGTTCAGGGCTATTGGTGAAGACCCGCTGTTTGCTGATATTGAGGTTGTAGCGATTAACGATTTAACCGATAATGAGACCCTTGCCCACCTGCTCAAATATGATTCGGTGATGGGAAAGCTTTCTGCCGAAATCAGCAGTGACGAAGATTGTATAACCGTCGATGGTCGCCGCATTGGTGTAACAAGCCATCGTGACCCGGCGGAGATACCGTGGAAAGAGATGGGAGTCGAATACGTTGCTGAATGCACCGGTATTTTCAGAGATCTTGAGTCAGCGCAGAAACACATTGACAGCGGAGCCGAAAAAGTCGTCATATCGGCTCCTGCAAAGGGAAACGTCAAGACATTCGTTATGGGAGTCAACGAAGATGAATATGATCCGACAACCCATCATGTTGTCTCCAATGCATCCTGTACGACAAACTGCCTGGCTCCCTTTGCCAAGGTTATTCTCGACAATTTCGGCATAGAACGTGGTTTGATGACCACTGTACATGCCTACACGGGTGATCAGCGGCTGCTCGATTTTCCCCATTCAGACCTGCGCAGAGCCCGGGCGGCGGCGCTTTCCATGATTCCCACCAAAACCGGAGCTGCTGCTGCGGTATCTCTTGTGATCCCGGAGTTGAAAGGGAAATTTGACGGTCTTGCCGTGAGGGTGCCCACCCCGAATGTCTCACTTGTCGATGCAGTGATGGAGGTCGGTCAGGAAACAACGGTAGCTGAGGTCAATCAGGCTTTGCAGGAAGCGGCTAATCGGTTCCTCGGCTATACCGAGCTGCCGCTGGTCTCCATCGATTTCCAGGGGGATTCGCATTCTTCAATTGTCGACGCTCAATCCACCAAGGTAATCGGTAAAACGGTCAAGGTCATGAGCTGGTATGACAATGAGTGGGGTTATTCCAACAGGATGCTTGACCTGATTCTGCATATGCACGGGAAAAAGGTGCTCTAGCGGGGCAACGGTTATTGAGTTGTGTTGTGGAAAAGCGTCCGGCACTCTCGGTCGGACGTTTTTTTTCATGTTGCGGCAGTGGTTGCAGCTATGCGTTACCGGCCCGGCCCGCTGACTGACGGTAACAAGGATATGAATCAGGTGGAAACAGATCTCAATATCGATTCCGATGCCCTCAAGGCAAATTTACTCGAGACGGCTGAGCATGTGGAGATCCGTCCTGATCTGCTGCTGCTTCTCGAAATCGTTGAAAAGTATCGGGGCATTCGCGCAAGCCTCGAGAATCTTCTTTATGAAACCTGTCACCCGTACCGTAACTGGCAGATCCTTGTTCCGCCGCTGCGCTCCTTTGTCCTGAAGAATTTTAATCATTACCTCAAACACGAGCAGGGCCCGGCGGCATTCGAGCTCTTTGAGGGGCTGTTTTTTGAGGCAATTGATGATTCGGCACGTAACCCTGTGCTTCTCTCTCAGATTTTCGAAGCCCTCTGCAGCTGGCTCGACAAGGTCATTTCGCAACTCGAAGGTGATGATCTGGCCCGTTTTGAGTCGGCAATAAACACCATGTTCGTGCGCCTTGAAGAACTCGATTCTGCCGATGATTCCCTGCTGATGCATCTTGTTCACGGCCCGCATTCCATAAAACGGGTCATCAAGCGGCTGCTCGATCTTGCCGGCCGCAGCGATCTGAAAATTGATATCGGGCCGGCAGCATCCCTGATGCACCTGCTGCTTCAGAAGACCTATGGTTACTGGTTGAGTGAAGATGACCCGCTGCCCTGGTTCCTGGAACGATGTGATCTGCTGGAAGAGGATTTTTCCGAACAGCAGATTTTTTCAGCAATATCGCATGAGTCAATGCGCACTCACCTTGATGAACTGGAGCGGACGCAGATAAACCGGGACGCGGCGGCAGCTCTTGAACGGATTCTTGGAATGCCTTCGCATATTGATATCGTTCGCCTCTATAAAGAGATTCCGCGACATCTCGGTTATATTGAAACGGCAACGGCAGCGGCATCTGAGAGCCGGGGCACTGCGGCACAGTATCTGTCCGAGAACCAGAAACTGCAGTTCATGTTTAAGATCATGGATATCAGGGGACTGCACCTTATCCATGAGGAGATATTACGGGAAATAAACCGCAGTCTCGTGGTCCTTGTTCAGCAGCAGAGCTATGAGGAAATTGAGGAATTTCTGCTGATTACCTTTCAACTGCTCAAGGTAAACGTGAGGAAGTATCCGCACACGTCACTGCAGTGCATCCAGGTACTCGGGGGCGAAGTGTTCAAACGGGGCAACAGCAGAATGGTGGAAGCCTTCCTCTGGGGTGCGGTACGTTTCGGTTTTCAGCCGGCCAACGTGACCGGCGTTGATGAGGATTGGCAGCCCATTATCAATCCTGCCCACCTGACAAACATCAGGGTCTGGCTCAGTTTGATTCTGCAGGAACCGAAATGGTGTGCTACCCTTTTCTCGGCATTGATCATCCATCTCAAGCTGTCCGGTACCTGTGTCAAGGATACGGATCTTTTCCAACGTGATATTACCGAATTGCTGAATCACCCCATTGAGCCGATCTATAACCTGGCCAAGCAGTTCGCCAAGTTGATGCCGGTTTTTTTTAACGAGATCGGTGCGGAAGGTGAACTCCGGGATGTCTCGACGGAACTTGACGAGATTCACCGGAGAAAAGATATACTGATTCATTTTCTCAGAAAACAGAGCCATGTAGAAAGCTCAAACCTGATCGTTGATTTTATCCGTGCCATCTTCATGTACTGGAAAACCAGGGACAGGGAGCACCTGAGCCCGTATCTGCCGTCCGAGGTTTTAAGCCGGATAGTTCCCCATGGCATGTTTATCGACGACCAGGTCATAATGGCGGAGCGGGTTATCAGAGAATATGAGCTTGAACAGGTAGATGATATCCTCGACATCCCCTATTCTGGTCTGCAGCGCTTCCTGCTCAAGCAGGACGATGTTGCCGAGAACGAGAGGCGTCGATTTTACCTGCTCGTACGCATGTTCAGGCTTACCTATAAAAAGTACAACCTCGGGTTCCAGGAACTTCGCACGGAACTCGAGCAGGCAGGCAATGACGGTTTTCTTGAAATGGATACCCTTCTCGACAAACTGGACAACCAGGATATCGAGGGTATTATTGAGGCCACGCTTGACGGTCTGGCCCTGCTGAAGAAAAACATCCTTTCCGGGGAGCAGTTTGAGGCGCGGGAGGATATTTATTACAAGCGCCACATTGCCGTTGATATTCCATCGGTGTACGGGAAATACCGGGAAAAGAAATTCGACAGCCTCTCCCTGACGTTTCGTCTGGAAAACCTTGCCAACATCTACCTCGAGAGATTGCCGGAGACGGTTAATCTGTCTTTGATTACCCAGGCGACTTTTTATACCATCGGCAGGTGCCTGAAGCTCTACATGCGGGCGCTGGAGATAGATGGGATCACCTCTCGGCGACTGGACACCTATTTGTCGCTGCTGACAAGTTCTCTGAAAATACGGCGTTTTTCCTACACCCAGTACCTTGATATTTTCCGGGGTCTGTCCGAGGGGGTCAAGGATATCATCTACTCCCACTATACCAACATTCACCAGAAAAACCTGTCCCTGATCATCCCTCAGATCGGCAGGGAAAACCTACTGTCTCGTTACAAGTCCCTGTGGAACCAGGAGCAGATGGCCAACACGGTTCACAGCCTCTCGGAAGCTTTTTTCAGGGACCTGATTGCCTCCACATTCGGTCTGCAGCACCTCGATAATTTCATCCTCCGGGTTATCCAGACGCTGGAGAGCCAGAAGGACATCCTGGATGAGCAGACGCTTGACCTGCTGATGACCTATAACCCCGAAAAGACTATTTCCCTGCTCAACAAAGTCAATCCCTACACGCATGACCTCATTCATCTCGGTAATAAAGGCTATAACCTTATCACCTTGACGGAGGATTCCAAACCGGTGCCGCCGGCCTTTGTGATCACGACCGAAGTTTTTCGCTGCCGCGATGTCATCTTCGATTTTCCGAAAGCACGAGAGGGGTTCATGCAGCGCATCCGCAGCGCCCTTAACAGTATTGAAAACCAGACTGGAAAGCTTTTCGGTTCACCAGAGAGCCCTCTGCTGCTTTCGGTTAGAAGCGGCAGCGCAATTTCAATGCCGGGAATGATGGCAACCGTTCATAATGTCGGGCAAAATTCCGATCTGGTCAATGAATATGCCGGGCAGCAGGGTAATGAATATTTCGCCTGGGACAACTACCGCCGCTTTATTCAATCCTGGGCGATGATTTCAGGGGTGGAGCGCGATGATTTCCAGGAACTCATGAACGAAGCCAAAGCCAGGCACAAAGTCTCACTGAAACGGCACTTCACCCCTGAGCAGATGAAAGAGCTTGCCCTCAATTACCAGAAACTTGTGCGCAAGCGAGGCCTGGGAATTCCTGATGATCCCTGGCTGCAGCTGGTGGGTGCCATCGAGATGGTCCTTGATTCATGGGAAACCCAGAAGGCAATGGACTATCGAAAAATCATGGATGTCTCTCATTCGTGGGGTACTGCAGTCATTGTCCAGGCCATGGTTTTTGGCAACCGCAGCGATCTTTCCGGCTCGGGTGTTCTTTTTACCGCACACCCGTACAGAAAAGTTCAGCGAGTCGCGCTGTGGGGGGATTATGCCTATGGCGACCAGGGGGAAGACATCGTCTCCGGTCTGGTGACCAGTCATCCGATATCCCTTGAACAGGCTGCACTTGACGGGCGGTCGAGTCGTGAAGCGCTGGAAGTGAAGTTTCCCGATATCTACCAGCGGCTGCTGGCGATCTCAAGAGAGCTGGTTTACGACAAGCGCTGGAACCCTCAGGAACTTGAATTTACCTTTGAAGGTCCTGGCGCTGATGATCTTTACCTGCTCCAGACGCGTGACATGATAACGATAAAACAGAAGGAACACCTGCATGTCTTTGTTGAAACCGATGAGCTTGAGGCGGCTGTCTTGGGCAGGGGCATCGGTGTCTCCGGTTCGGCGTTGTCCGGTAAGGCCGTATTTACCGAAGATGATATTGATGCGCTCAGAGAGCGTGAGCCGGATACCCCGCAAATCCTTATCAGGCAGGATACGGTGCCGGAAGATATATCGGTGATCTCCCAGACGGACGGGCTGCTTACCTCTCGTGGTGGACAGACATCTCATGCCTCGGTTGTTGCTGTCCGTCTTGAAAAAACCTGTGTTGTCGGCTGCAAGAGTCTGCGTGTTTATGAACGTTATTGCGAGATAAACGGCCGGCGTATTGAGTCAGGTGACCATGTGTCGATTGACGGCAGAAATGGTCTTGTCCTGAATGGTAGTCATCCGGTACGCGAAGAGATGCACATCCTGCCGATATGAAACTCTGTTTATTGTAAGCCGAAGATAGGTCAGGACCCGGACGTTTGGCGGAAACCTGGAAATTTATCTGCTTTCAGGAACACCGAGGGCCTTGAGAATTTTTCCCATCGGGCAGAATTTTGAAATACCGAACTGAAAAAGATTGACCCCGACAAAGACGGTAAAAAGGAGCCAGTATTTACTGTGAAACAGGGGGCTTACATCGACGCCGAGAGCAAGGCTCAAGAGTATGAATGTTCCGGCAAGTACATGTATCCAGTCAGTGATAATCATCGTCTCGTCCTCCGCGTACTGCCATGGACATCTATCGTGATTGAGATGCTCATATATCCGGGCAGAAAAGGTGTCTCATTTTCTGTATCAGCTCAAGGATGCGCTGATCGGTTATTCGGTTGTAGATAAAATTGGCGTCTTTTCTGAAATCGATAATTCCCTGGCTCCGCAGGATATTGAGGTGCTGTGAGACATTGGCATTCGTTGTCTCCACCTGGTCGCGGATATCCCCGACGGACATCTCTTTTTCCTGGAGCAGGCAGAGAATTTTCAGTCTTATCGGGTGGGACATCGATTTGAGCAGCTTTGCTATGGCTTCAATCTGCTCATCTTTTATGTCATTTTTCATGATAATCACTCCCCTTTATTTCAGCGTTTAACTTAATAGTCAAATAAAAATTGTAAAGCATTATTTTCTAGAGAATTGGTGCTGCAGGAGAAAACCGCTTTTGCAGATAATGTTGCGTGACGGCGAACAACATTTTCCCGCATAGCGTGTTTTTGTTAAATGAAACGAATTGTTTGCACGGGGCATGATTTTGCTGGAAAAGGGGTGCTGAATGTGGTCTTTTTATCAATATATTTGATATCTGTGTTCAGCCATATTGAGATCATGGCTGTTTCTGTGAATAGTATCTCCGGGCCGGTTGAATACCGGCCGGTCAGCGCTGATGACGGCTCCCTATGTCGAGCTGCGGGTTCCCAAGAAAGAGGAGGACAGGATGAGTAGTGTTGAAGATAAAATTACCAGTCTGCTCAATGAAAATCGTTTTTTCAACCCTCCAGAACAGGGCCGGAACAAAGCAGCGATCAACGATATGGCGGTGTACGAAAAGATCTACAGATATTCACTGGATGAGCCTGAAGCATACTGGGCTGAGCGTGCTGCAGAGCTGGTGAGCTGGTACAGGAAGTGGGATCGGGTGCTGGATGCCGATCTTTTCAAGCCGGAGGTACGCTGGTTTGACGGTGCGACACTGAACGTTTCCTATAATTGCCTCGATCGGCATCTGGAAAATGGCAAGCAGGATAAAACGGCAATCATCTGGCAGGGTGAGCCGGACGATGATGTCCGAATCTACAGTTACCGCCGGCTCTACGATGAAGTCTGCCGGTTTGCCAATGTCCTGAAGAAAAAAGGGGTACAAAAGGGCGACCGGGTTGCTGTTTATCTGCCGATGATACCGGAGCTTGCCATAACGCTGCTGGCCTGTGCCCGTATCGGTGCGATTCACTCGGTTGTTTTTGCAGGTTTTTCAGCGGTCAGCCTGCAGAACAGGATTGAGGACTGTGAAGCCCGTATCCTGGTCACTGCCGATGCGGTGCTCAGGTCCGGCAAAACGATTCCGTTGAAGCCCAACGCTGATGAAGCCCTGGATGAGTGTGAATCGGTCGAACATTGCATCGTTGTGCGGCGCGCCGGAAATGATGTGGCGATGAGATCGGGCAGGGACTGCTGGTGGCATGAAGAGATGAACGGTGACGAGATCAGCAGTGAATGTGAACCGGTCCACATGCAGGCAGAGGATATGCTTTTTATTCTCTACACTTCCGGATCCACGGGAAAACCAAAAGGTGTCGTGCATACGACAGGTGGCTACCTCACCTACGTGATTCACACAACACAATGGGTGTTTGATCTCAAAGACGATGACATTCACTGGTGCAGCGCCGATATCGGCTGGATCACCGGGCATTCCTATATACTCTATGGTCCGCTGGGAATGGGTGGAACAACCCTGATGTTTGAAGGAGTTCCTTCGTATCCGACGCCGGGGCGATTCTGGCAGATTGTCGAAAAATTCAAGGTTACCATTTTCTACACAGCGCCGACGGTTATCAGGGCTTTGCTGAGATTCGGCGACGAGCCGGTGAAAAAGCATGATCTGTCCTCCTTGAGGATTCTCGGCTCAGTCGGTGAGCCGATCAACCCGGAAGCCTGGATGTGGTACCATCTGCATATCGGCAGCAGCAGACTGCCGATTGTCGACACCTGGTGGCAGACGGAAACGGGTGGCATCATGATTTCTCCTCTTCCCTATGCAACGCGGCTCAAGCCCGGATCAGCAACCCGCCCGCTGCCGGGGATCGATGCGGCAATTTTGACCGAGGAGGGCAATCCGGCAAGTTGCAACGAAGGTGGACATCTGGTCATTAAAAAGCCCTGGCCCGGTATGCTGCGAGGCGTGTTCGGGGACCCGCTGAGATATAAAACCACCTATTTTGAGACCTTCCCAGGGTTTTATGATGCCGGTGACGGCGCACGCTGTGATGAGGACGGTTACTTCTGGATTATGGGGCGTTTGGACGATGTGATCAATGTCTCGGGACATCGGCTCGGTACGGCGGAAATTGAATCTGCTCTCGTTTCCCATCCGCATGTTGCCGAAGCGGCTGTTGTCGGTATGCCGCACCCGGTCAAGGGCCAGGCGGTTTATGCTTTTATAACACTGAATTCGGGCGTTGAGGCCACCCCTGAGCTTCTGGTTGATTTACGTCTGCATGTCCGAAGTGAGATCGGGCCGATTGCCGCCCCTGATGTAATCCAGTATGCTCCCGGCCTTCCCAAGACCAGAAGCGGAAAAATCATGAGAAGGGTGCTGCGCAAGATAGCCGCTAACGATTTCGATGATTTCGGAGATACTTCAACACTTGCAGAGCCATCGGTTGTCGATGATTTGATCAGCGGTAAGAAAGCGCTTGAAAAGCTGGTGTAACCGGGACGATTTTAATGGTGGAGATGCCGTGAAAAGAGCAACAATGGTTCTTCCCGGGACCAAAAAATGATTGATCGAGACAAGAGGGACGCACCCTCATTACTGCCGTTTGACAGCAGCACTCATGCGGTGACACCTGATGTGGCTGTCGATTTTTTCAAACAGACCATGCCGTTTAAAGAGCTGACCGATGAGGTGCTGCATGACCTGGCCAGACACTGCAGGATCGATTTTTTCCCGAAAGGGACCAGGCTCTTCACCTATAATAAAACGGAGATAAACCATCTTCATCTCATCCAGCGGGGTGGGGTCAAGGCATTTATCATTGACGAGTATGGAGAAGTAGCTCTGAAGGATTACCGGGGGGTCGGGGCTAATATCGGTGCTCTGGGAATTATCAGAGGAACGCTTGCTAACCTCAATATCGAGACCGTTGAGGACACTTTCTGTTTTCTAATTCCCAGGGAAATATTACTGCAGCTGGTACGAGAGAATTCGGCAGTGGCTCATTATTTCCTGAAGAGTTTCTCCGACAATGTCGTGGCTACAGCTTACAATGAGCTGCGCAGCCACAAGATGAGCCGCAGGACCAGTGAAGACCTCTATCTGTTTAGTGTAACCGCCCGGGATTTGACCAAAGCGCTCTATTCGGTTTCAGCCTCGACTTCGATCCAGGAAGCGGCAGCAATAATGGCGCGGCAGGCTATCGGTTCACTGCTGATTTATGCGGATGAGGACCCCGGAGTCATGGTCGGGATTATTACCGATACCGACCTCAGGGGTAAAGTTATTGCCGAAGGCAGAGACTATCGTGAGGCCGTGGCATCAATCATGAGCGGTCCGCTGAAAACAGTTCCGGCAACGATGCTCTGTTTTGATGTTTTGCTGAAAATGATGTCAACCGGTATTCACCACCTCGGGGTTGAGCAGGAAGGCGGAGTGATCGGTGTCGTGACCAGCCATGATATCATGGTTCAGCAGGGGAATTCGCCTTATTACCTTTTCAAGGAAATAGTCGCCCAGAGTGATTTTCACGGTATTTACGCACTTGCTCACAAGGTGTCGGGGATTGTCAGAAATATAATCAATGAAGGTGCAAAAGCCGGCAACATCACCCGGATGATCGCCTTGCTCAACGACCAGATTCTCTGCCGCGTACTCACGCTGCTTCACGACCAGATGGGGCCGGCACCACTGAAATACAGCTGGCTTCAGCTTGGCAGCGAAGGGCGCAGTGAGCAGACGTTCAAGACTGACCAGGATAATGCGATACTCTACGCCGATCCGGACAATGATGCGGTGGCGAAACGGGCAGAGGAATATTTCGGGCTTTTTGCCTCCCGGGCCATCGATCATCTGGTCAAGTGCGGTTACCCGTTGTGCAGGGGCGGTACAATGGCAAACAACCCGCAATGGTGTCAGCCGCTTGGCGTCTGGAAGTCATACTTCCGGCGCTGGATCAGTGGTGCCGAGCCGGATGATTTGCCGCTCAGCACGATATTTTTTGATTTTCGCAACGGCTACGGCACCGAACAACTGGCGGTGGATTTAAGGGATTTTGTCATTGAAAACATGTCAAAGCGGAGCCTGCTGCCCTATTTTCTTGCCCGTCGGTGTATCGCCAATCGTGCCCCGCTTTCCTTCTTCAACAACTTTGTCGTGGAGAAAAACGGCGAGCATAAAGACATGCTCGACATCAAAACCAGAGGAATTGTACCGTTTGTTGATTTTGCCCGGGTCCTGGCCCTGCGTTTCGGCATCAGGGAGACCAACACGCTGGAGCGTCTGCGCTTGCTGAGAGGCAGAAAGAAGATTTCAGAAGATCTTTACCACTCTGCTGTAGAGGCCTATGAGCTGCAGATGCAGCTGCGCGTCATTCAACAGCTCAGCCAGATTGAAAAAGGGAATGAGCCGGACAATTTCATTCATCCGGCTGCCCTGAGTGATCTGGAAAAGCGTATGCTCAGAGATGCTTTCGGGGTGATCGAGAGAATGCAGAATGTGCTGGATCGGATGTTTCCGGAGGCCTAGATGTTTGCTCTTCTGAAGAAATTTCCCTGGTTTCGGCAAGCAGACGAATTCATTCTCAGAAACAGGGACTTTTTCAAGGATTTTGACCAGACTCGACCGCTCTCGGACTATACGTTCGTGGTATTTGACACTGAATTGACCGGGTTGGATCGAAAAAAAGATGAAATTATCTCCATCGGTGCTGTTAAGATAAAAAATCTGCAGATAGATCTTGGGGAGACCTTTCATTACTATATTCAACCGGAAAAGCTGGATCACACGGAAGCGACGCTGGTACACCGGATAACACCCGAACAGCTGAGGCAGGCACCGTCACTCGACGAAGTATTGCCCGAATTTCTCTCCTTTGTCGGTACTGATCTTATCGTCGGTCATTATATCGGTCTTGACATGAGCTTCTTGCACCGGGAGACCCAGCGAAGGTACAGCGGTACCCTGGTAAACCCCTGTATCGACACCATCCGTATGGCACAGGGATACAAGCGAGTAATGTTCGGCTACTATCATGAGCAAGGGTCTTCGTCCAACAGGTATGGACTGCATGAGTTGAGCAGTGAATTCAACCTGCCTTTTTTTGAAGCGCACGATGCCCTTGAGGATGCCGTACAGACGGCATACCTGTTTCTGTTTCTGGTCAAGAAGTTCCGCAAAGGAGGACTCGAGACCTTGCGGGAATTGTATCAGGCCGGCAAAGAGAGCGACTGGCGGGTACTCTGAGAGATTCTGCTGAAGATAATCCAGGGCCCCGGGACCTGACAAACGGCTGACCTGGCTGGCAGAGAAGACCGGCACATCTTTTTTCCATATAGATCATCATCTGCTTGAATATCACCTCACAAAAGAGTTTACTATTACGCTATTTCAGTTACTTTGGGCTCTATTATCCGTTTTTCTGTGAAATCGGGCAACAGCAAGCCCAGGCAGGTGATTGCTTCGGCTACTCATTATTGTTTTGAATATATAATAATTACAAATAGAAGACTATGACAGGAAATGAAATTCGCACCAGGTTTTTAGAGTACTTTAAAGAACGGGGCCACAGGGTGGTTGAAAGTTCTTCACTGGTCCCCCAGGATGATCCCACGTTGCTGTTTACCAATGCCGGAATGGTACAGTTCAAACTTGTCTTCATGGGAGAGGAGAAGCGTGACTACAAAACGGCGACGACCAGCCAGTGCTGTATGCGTGCCGGTGGAAAACACAATGACCTTGAAAATGTCGGTTACACTGCCCGGCATCATACGTTTTTTGAGATGCTCGGGAATTTTTCTTTCGGCGATTATTTCAAAAAAGACGCTATTGCCTATGCCTGGGAGTTCCTGACTGAAGAGATGAAGCTGCCGAAAGACAAATTGTGGATTTCCGTATTTGAAGATGATGATGAGGCATTTGAACTTTGGGAACAGGTGGATGGTCTGCTGGACGGCAGAATTGTTCGTCTCGGGGAAGAGGATAATTTCTGGGCCATGGGCGACACCGGTCCCTGTGGACCCTGTTCCGAGATTCATATAGATCAGGGTATCGAGGCAGGTTGCGGCAGGCCTGACTGCGCAGTCGGCTGTGACTGTGACCGTTATCTTGAACTCTGGAATCTGGTTTTCATGCAGTTTAATCGCAGTGCAGACGGGACGATGACCCCCCTGCCCAAACCAAGCATCGATACGGGTATGGGACTTGAGCGGGTGGCAGCGGTCATGCAGGGCAAGTTCAACAACTATGATTCAGATCTTTTTACTCCGGTCATCTCCTGCCTTGAAAAAATGTCTGCACGCATATACGGCAGAGGCGGCCCTGATGATACCGCCATGCGGGTGATTGCCGACCATGCCCGGGCAACCTGTTTTCTTGTTGCCGACGGGGTTCTGCCGGCAAACGAGGGGCGCGGCTATGTGCTGCGGCGGGTCATGCGCAGGGCAATACGCTTTGGCCGTAATCTCGGGTTAACAAGACCCTTCATGCATGCTGCCTGTAAAGCCGTGGCCGACTCGATGCTTAAGGCGTATCCCCGACTTCAGGACACTGCTCAGTTACTGGAGAAAGTCGTCAACAACGAGGAAATGCGTTTCAGTGAGACACTTGAGCACGGCTTGACCATGCTTGATGACGAGGTGGCCCGCCAATTGAAAGAGGCTGCCCCGCTGATCGGTGGTGACTTTATTTTCAAACTCTATGACACCTTTGGCTTTCCTGTTGATATTGTCCGTGATATTTCGCTTGAACGGGGTGTCGGTTTCGATGAAGACGGTTTTCAGCAGGCAATGGACGCTCAGCGTGCCCAGTCACGGGCGTCAAGAAAGGGTGATGGCGTTCAGCTGAAGTCGGATGGAGTAAAAAGCCTCATTGATTCGGGCCGGCAATCTGATTTTATCGGCTATAGTGCCTTGAAAAGTTCAGCCACGGTACTGGGGCTCCTGGATAGTGCAGGAGCGGCGATATCCACGCTTGCCGCCGGAGAACAGGGGAAACTTTTTGTCGATTCGACACCGTTTTATGCCGAGGCCGGCGGACAGGTCGGGGATGTCGGGACGGTAACCTGGGAGCATGGCAGTGCCTCGGTACTGACGACAACCCCGGAGGCTGACGGCATCATCCTCCACGGGATACGTATTGAGCAAGGAACACTGTCGGAGGGTATGGCGGTGAGCCTGGAAGTTGCCGTCGACAGGCGCGGGGATACTGCGGCCAACCATACAGCGACACACCTGCTCCATGCCGCACTCAGGAATAGTCTGGGGGATCATGTGAAACAGGCCGGTTCACTGGTGAGCGAGGATCGCCTGCGCTTTGACTTCACCCATTTCTCAGCGCTCAGTGAGGCGGAGAAAAACATCATCGAGGTGTGGGTTAATGACCGGATTCGGGAAAACTTTGAAATCGATACGAAAATACTGAGCAAAGATGAAGCGCTCAAGCAGGGCGCTACCGCATTGTTTGGTGAAAAATACGGTGAATCAGTGCGGGTGGTGAGTATTGCCGGAATCAGCAAGGAATTGTGCGGGGGGACACACGTATCCGCAACCGGTACTATCGGTCTTTTTAAAATAATTTCTGAGAGCGGCATCGCTTCAGGAGTCAGAAGGATTGAAGCACTCACCGGCAGGCAGGCGCTGCAGCACACCCAGGCAATTGCTGACCGGGAGGCGGAAATAAGCAGGATGCTGAATGTCCCGGCAGGCGAGATCATGACTAAGCTGGCGAGCCTTCAGCAGCAGCAGAAAATGCTTGAAAAGCAGGTTGCCGGGTTATCGACCCAACTGGCAAGTTCAGATCTCGAGCAGATTTTTAAAAGCAGTCGTGATGTCGGTGGCATACCCGTGATTGCTGCGAAAATCCCTCTTGACAGCCCGAAAACACTGCGTGAAGT
This sequence comes from Desulfocapsaceae bacterium, assembly GCA_963675545.2. Taxonomy (GTDB): domain Bacteria; phylum Desulfobacterota; class Desulfobulbia; order Desulfobulbales; family Desulfocapsaceae; genus MADRE3. The sequence continues at coordinate 886,855 of CAXXRX010000002.1, read as the reverse complement.
AGGGGACAGGGTCCGTGACAATATGGGCTCCGGCGTGGCAGTGCTTGGCGGAGAAATAAAGGGCAAGGCGGCACTGCTCGTTCTTGTCAGCAAGGACCTGACCGACAGGCTCAACGCCGGACAACTGGTGAACAAGGCGGCCGGCTATGTGGGCGGCAAAGGCGGCGGCCGGGCGGATATGGCCCAGGCGGGGGGCCCGTTTGCCGACAAGGTCTCGGAAGCGATATCAGCAGTGCCGGCTATTGTCGAAACATTCCTGAAATCATGAGAAACGTTTCGGCAGTTGAAGAAGAGCAGAAAGCGTCTGTTTTTCCACTGCGACCCTCAGCAGACCAGAGCGTTTTTACAAGTTGATTTAGTGGGTAAAAAGGAGACAGCGCGACGTGCTTATGCGGTTATAAAGTAGTTGACATGCTGTTCTAATTGCAGTAAAGATTTTTTGCTATTGTGAATGGTCATTCATTTTGTATATGAGTATTATTCTCAACGGCAGTGGGTCAGTATTAAGTTTGGTTATCATTCCTTCCGGAATGTTAGTTTTTTTTCATTTTAGCGAATCAGGAGCCTACCAACATGATCACGATTGACATTACTATGGTGATTCAGATCGTAAACATGATTGTACTCATGTTTCTGCTCAACGGTGTTCTTTACAAGCCGGTAAAGAAAGTAATCCGCGAGCGCTCTGAGAAGCTGCAGGGAATGCAGGGGGATGTTGCAAAGTTTGAAAAGAATGCCCGTCTCCGCCAGGAAGAGGTAGACGCCAAGATGGCGAAGGCTTCGGCTAAGGCCAAGGCTGCACTCGACGGTGCCCGGGCCGAGGCCCAGGCGGCAGGGGATGAGAAGATGGCATCCATCAAGGCAGACGTGAGTGCTTTCAAGGAAAAGGAGCTGGCAGAGATCAAGAACCAGATTGGTGCGGCTCGCAGTGGACTCCAGGCTAATCTCGAAGGATTTGCAACAGATATGGCTGGGAAAATACTTGGCAGGGGGCTCTAGATATGAAGAAGATTGCGTACATCGCCAGGCTGTTTTTTCTGGTGGCAGCGCTCTGTTTTGCCGTGTCGATAGGTACGGTAGCGGCGTCCTCGGGCCAGCCGGCAGCGGATAGCAGCCACACCGCCGCAGCAGACCAAGGCGCTGCGGTAGACAATACGCACAGTGCAGGCGCGGAGGCCTCTCATGCGGATGAGGGTGGACATGGTGCCGCCGCCGGCGGCAGCCTGTCGGCTGCAAAGCTGAAGGATCTCTTCTGGCGGGTCATAAACTTTATCGCCCTGATGATCATACTGGTCAAGTTCGGCGCTAAGCCGATCGGCTCCGCACTGGCCGGCCGCCGCCAGAGAATCAAAGATGAGCTCTCGGATCTTGAGGCCAGGCGGACCGCAGCTGAAGCATCATACCGTGAATTTGAGGCAAAACTTGCAGGTGTTGAAAAAGACATCGACACCGTTGTGGAAAAAGCGCTTGCCCAGGCTGAAATAGAAAAGCAGAAAATCATTGAAAAGGCGGAGAAGGCAGCCGATGATATCAAACGCCAGGCAGAGCTTACTATCCAGAACGAGATCATGGAAGCCCGGCGCACACTGAAAAATGATGTTGCCGACCAGGCAGCGGTCATGGCAAAAGAGCTGATTGTTAAGAATCTTACTCCTGATGACCAGGTTAAGATTATTGAAGACTATTTAGATAAAGTAGGGGCCGTACAGTGAAACAGACTATCCTCGCAAAACGATATGCCAAGGCATTATTTGCCATAGGCAGGGAAGACGGGAAGTATGAAGCCTACAATGAAGCTCTTCAGGGAGTTGCCGCGCTTTATACATCTACCCCGGAAGTGGAAGATGCTCTGACAAACCCGCTTTACCCGGTTGACACCAGGGAAAAAGTGATGGCAAAAATCGTGGAATCGATCGCCGCCGAAAAAGTGATGGGTAACTTTCTGATCCTGCTGGTTCAGAAAAAAAGAGCTGAAATTTTACCCGAGATCGCCGAACAATTTCAGATCATGGTTGATGATGACAACAATATCAGCCATGGCAGCGTTGTCTCAGCGGTTGATTTGGATGCAGAACTGCAGGATAAGGTACAGGCAACACTAGAGAAATTAACTGGCAAGAAAGTTGAGCTGACCGCTTCAGTTGATCCCTCAATTATCGGCGGAATCATTGCCAAGGTGGGAGATCTGGTTCTGGATGGCAGTATCAGGACACAGCTTGCAAGTTTAAAAGATTCCATTAAGGGGAGAGAATAGATGCAGATCAAAGCTGAAGAAATTAGTCAAATTATCAAAGACCAGATTGGTGAGTTTGAAACCAGTGTTGACCTGAACGAGACCGGGACGGTTATCTCGGTTGGTGACGGTATTGCTCGTGTCTATGGGGTCATGAACTGCATGGCCATGGAGCTGCTCGAGTTCGGCGAAGGCGTCATGGGCCTGGCGCTGAACCTCGAGGAAGACAACGTCGGTGTCGCGGTACTCGGGAGTGTCAACAAGATCAAGGAAGGTGACATCGTAAAACGTACCGGCCGTATCGCCGAGGTTCCGGTCGGGCCGGAGATGGAAGGGCGCGTTGTTGACGGTATCGGTTTTCCGATCGACGGTCAGGGACCCATCAATGCAAAACTGTCTTCAAAAATAGAGGTTCTTGCCCCGGGCGTTATTGCCCGTAAAGGTGTTCATGAGCCATGCTACACCGGTGCCAAAGCAGTTGATGCAATGACCCCCGTCGGCAGGGGACAGCGTGAACTTGTCATCGGTGATCGCCAGATCGGCAAGACCGCCCTCTGCGTCGATGCAATCATTGCCCAGAAAGAAACAGATGTCCACTGCATCTATGTTGCCGTCGGTCAGAAAAAATCGACGGTGGCCCTGGTTGTCGAAGCGCTTCGCAAACACGGGGCGATGGAATATACGACCGTCGTTTCCGCATGTGCCTCTGATCCGGCACCGATGCAGTACATTGCACCGTTTGCCGGGTGTGCGATGGGTGAATATTTCAGGGATAACGGGCAACATGCCCTGATCATCTATGATGATCTTTCCAAGCAGGCGGTAGCCTATCGTGAGCTTTCCCTGCTGCTTCGTCGTCCGCCGGGACGTGAAGCCTACCCTGGTGACATTTTCTTCAACCATTCCCGACTGCTCGAGCGTGCCTCAAAGGTCAACGATGAGCTGGGAGCCGGTTCTCTGACAGCCCTGCCGATTATTGAGACACAGGCTGGTGATGTGTCGGCATTCATTCCCACAAACGTTATCTCCATTACCGACGGTCAGGTATATCTCGAGCCGAACCTGTTCTTCTCAGGTGTTCGTCCGGCCATCAACGTCGGACTTTCAGTATCGCGCGTCGGCGGAGCCGCACAGGTCAAAGCCATGAAGCAGGTTGCCGGTACGCTTCGTCTTGATCTTGCTCAGTATCGTGAACTTGCCGCTTTTGCCGCTTTTGGCTCGGATCTTGACGCCGCAACCCAGGCCCAGCTGACCAGGGGTGAACGGCTCGTGGAAATCCTCAAACAGCCGCAATACCAGCCGCTGCAGATGGAGAAGCAGGTGACAATTCTCTATGCCGGTACAAACGGTTACCTGGATAAGCTTCCTGTAGAGACTCTGGCCGACTACGAGGCGGAAATGTACTCTTACATTGAAAGCAATGATCCTTCGATTTTCTCTGATCTCAAGGAGAAGCAGGAGTTTACCGATGAAATCAAGGAGAAAATGAATAAAGCACTGACCAGCTTTGGTGAAACGTTCAAGGCAACGAAAGGTCTTAACTAATTTAGGAAAGGTCCAGATATGCCGAGCTTAAAAGAAGTTCAGAACAAGATCGTCGGTGTCAAAAAGACAGCGCAGATTACCAAGGCCATGAACATGGTGGCCTCCGCAAAATTGCGCGGGGCCCAGGAGAAGATGGAGGCATTCCGTCCGTATTCCGCCAAATTCAACGAGGCCATGTCCAATTTGTCCGGTGGCTCGAATACAGGCAGCTTTCCGCTCATGGAAAACAGGAATGTAGGGGCGATTGAACTTGTCGTGGTTACCTCTGACCGCGGCCTGTGTGGTTCTTTCAACTCAAATATCATCAAACTAGCCGAGAAAAAGACGAAACAGTATGAGTCTGAAGGAAAACAGGTAAGTTACGTCTGTGTCGGCAAGAAAGGTTACCAGATACTCAGGAAAACAGGTAAGGTCCGTAAAGCGTATACCGATATCATGGCAAGTTTTCAGATGTTTAATGCCCGTGAGGTTGCCAATGATGTGGCGGAGAATTTTTTAAGCGGTGCTTCGGACAAAGTTGAAGTACTGTTCGGCGAGTTCAGGTCAATCGCTGTTCAGGCCCCGACTTACAAGGATTTTCTTCCCGTCAAGCCGTTGCAGGTCGAAGAAGGTGAAGCAGGTAAGAAAATTTCCGGAGAATACATTTACGAACCGTCTACCGAAGAGATAATGGATGTCATGCAGCCCCTCTATCTGAATGTCATGATTTATCATGCCATGCTTGAGGTTGGTGCAAGTGAGCATGCCGCTCGCATGACTGCCATGGATAATGCCACGAACGCGTGTAAGGATATCGTCGATAATTTGACAATTGTATACAATAAGGCTCGCCAGGCCGCTATTACAGCAGAGTTGATGGATATTGTTGGCGGTGCCGAAGCCCTTAAATAATGTAATCAGACTTTAAGGATAATCTCAGACTTATAAGGAGGGGTTAGGCCCGATGAGTGAGCAGAGAGTAGGAAAAGTGTTACAGGTTATTGGACCTGTTGTGGACGTTGAGTTCGATGCGGGTAATCTGCCGAACATCATGAGTGCGCTGATGATCAGCAATCCGGCAATCTCAGATGAACCAGACAACTTGGTTATCGAGGTTGCTCAGCACCTCGGCGATAACGTTTGTCGCTGCGTGGCTATGGATCAGACCGATGGACTGGTTCGCGGCATGGAAGCACGTGATAGTGAACTGCCGATTACCATCCCGGTCGGCGAGGCCGCACTTGGGCGAATTATGAATGTTGTCGGTCGGCCGGTTGACGGCCTTGGCCCGATCGAATCTCCCAAGTCGTTGCCGATCCATCGAGAAGCGCCGGCCTTTACCGATTTGGATACCGAAGTTCGTGTCCTGGTGACAGGTATCAAGGTTATTGATCTTCTCGTGCCGTTCCCGCTGGGCGGGAAAATGGGACTCTTCGGTGGAGCCGGCTGTGGAAAAACAGTTATCATGATGGAGATGGTTAACAATATTGCCATGCATCATGGCGGCATTTCAGTTTTCTGTGGTGTTGGTGAGCGTACCCGTGAGGGTAACGACCTCTACCATGAGATGAAAGACTCAGGCGTACTACCCAAGGCGGCACTGGTTTACGGCCAGATGACGGAGCCTCCGGGAGCCCGTGCTCGTGTCGGTCTCACCGGCCTTACTGCGGCCGAGTATTTTCGTGATGAAGAAGGCCAGGACGTGCTTTTCTTCGTTGACAATATATTCCGTTTTACCCAGGCGGGTTCGGAGGTGTCAGCCCTTCTCGGCCGTATTCCTTCGGCTGTTGGTTACCAGCCGACGCTGGCCACCGATCTTGGTGCCCTGCAGGAACGCATCACCTCGACAAATAAAGGTTCGATCACTGCCGTGCAGTGTGTTTACGTACCGGCTGATGACTTGACCGACCCGGCTCCGGCGACTACCTTTGCCCATCTTGACGGAACGGTTGTTCTTTCCCGGCAGATTTCGGAGCTGGGGATTTATCCTGCAGTTGATCCACTGGATTCAACCTCGAGGATTCTTGATCCAAACGTTATTGGTGAAGAGCATTACCAGGTTGCCCGCGGTGTCCAGGTATCTTTGCAGAAATACAAGGATCTCCAGGATATTATCGCTATTCTCGGTATGGACGAACTCTCCGAAGAAGATCAGATGCTTGTCTCCCGGGCACGGAAGATCCAGCGATACCTGTCTCAGCCGTTCACGGTTGCCGAGGTATTCACCGGCATGGCAGGTAAATTTGTCAAGGTAGAAGATACCGTTCAGGGTTTTAAAGAGATCCTGGAAGGCAAGCATGATGAGCTGCCGGAAAGTGCTTTCTACATGGTTGGTTCCATCGATGAAGCGGTTGCGAAAGGCGCCAAGAAAGACTAATTCTGCTGACGAGAGGTAGTATCAATGGCACAACAGATTGCATTGGAAGTAGTTACTCCAGCCGGTGCAGTGGTCAACGAGGATGTTGACATTGTAAATGCACCCGGGTATGGAGGTGACTTCGGTGTCCTGGCCAATCATGCCCCGTTCCTCTCAACTATTAAGATAGGTATTTTGTCATACGAAACCGGTAAGAAACGTGAATCTCTGATGATCAGCGGCGGTTTTTGTGAAGTGTCCAACAATAAAATTACCTTCCTGGTAGAGAGTGCGGAGTTTGGCAGCCAGATCGATGTGGACCGGGCCATGAAGGCTAAGGAACGGGCGGAAAAAAGAATTGCACAGGCCAAGTCACATGATGAATCCGTCAATGTGTTGCGAGCCGAGGCAGCCCTGCAGAGATCTCTTGCTCGACTAAAAGCGTCAAATATCAAATAACGCAGCGTTCTTTTTCTGATCAAAGAGGGTGTTTTCCGGGATTTCCGGGAAACACCCTCTTTTTTTATTGGTATACGGGCTGGCTATAGCTGTGCGGTGTTGGCGTTGGTATACTCCAGTATTCCTCTGGAGATCTCAGCGGTCAACTTGTCGATAAAGACGTTGTCGGCGAGAAGTCGTGCGTCTTCGGGGTTGGAAATGAAGGCCAGTTCGATGAGGATAGCAGGCATGCCGGCACCGATAAGGACGTAGAATGGCGCCTGTTTTACCCCCATGTCCTTGATGGTGTAGGGCGGCTCGGCGAGTCCTGCGGCGATGGAGTTGTGGACCTGCTGGGCAAGCCTTGACGATTCGTTGATTTTTGAATTCTGCATGATATCTGAAAGGATATCCTGCAGATCACTCATCTGGTGCGCGGAGGTGGCATTTTCACGAGCCGCGACACGCATCGCCTCATCGTTTGTGCTGAGGTTCAGGAAATACGTTTCGAAACCCTTTACCTGCGGAGACGGGTGAGCATTGATGTGCAGGGATATGAAAAGGTCGGCATCATTGGTGTTGGCGATAGCGGTGCGCTCTTCAAGGGGCAGGAATGTATCAGTTTCCCTGGTGAGTATAACCTCAGCATTCATATCCTTTCTCAGGTGATGAGCGAGATTTTTTGCGACCCTGAGGACAATGTCTTTTTCTTTCATCCCGAAGGCAATTGCCCCGGGGTCTTTCCCGCCATGACCGGGATCAATGACGATCTTGCCAACCCCGAGTCCCAGCTGCTGAGCCAGGGATATTCTGCCGTTGGCCGGCGGAGACGGCAGTTGCTCTGATTCTGAATTACTAATGCCAGTCCTGCCGGAAACGTGATTTTTCTTGCTGTCTTTCAAAACGATAAGAGGAGCAGCGGCCCTGTCTTCTTCCCTATCTTCTTCAAACTTCTCGGGAAACCGGTCCCGGGGAGCAGGGGGCGACTGACCCTGGCTGGACGATGATTCTGCGGCCCTGCTGTCGGCAATGACAGGTTCCTGGGTCGGCAAAACAGCAGGACTGGAGTTGTTCCGGTCTTGTGATTTGGGCTCAGCAGGTTTCTTGCTGATGCCCCGGACATCAATGACGACCCTGAACGGATCGGGCAGACTGAAGATCTTGTAACTTGAGATCGATTCAATATCGAGCACTACCCGTACAGTGTCCGTTGAATACTGGCCTGTCCGGACCCGCTTCAAGAGACCGTCTTCTATGGGAACCGGCGATCGGTAACGGGGTTCGATATAACTTTCCAGAAAATCAATGTAGAGCCTCCGGGGCCGATCACCCATTTCTTCGAGGAGTTCTTCGCGATAGGTTACCGGGCCGGACGTATTGATGACCACGCGGGTATAATCATTGGAAGACCAGTACTTCACCGGCAATACATTTGTCAGTTTCATCAATTGCGAGTTACCGACCATTACCGTCGGCAGGGGGATATCGTAGTCTCTGGTCAGGATTTTCAATTTTGTCTCGGCCTGGGCATGCATGTCGCCGCCCTGGTATTCTGAGACGATTTTCTCAAATGACTTGAATGCTCTCTTGGGGTCTTTTACTTCATCAAGAAGGATAACCCCCACGGCGTAATAGGCATCATCGGCGAATTGATGTCCCGGGAACAGGGATCCGACATCACGGTAATACGAGATGGATTCGCCGAGATCAATCCCCCTGCCGAAGGCCTTGTACATGTCGAAATAGATACGGCCAAGCATGAACAGGCAGGCGGGGGCAAAATCTGATTTTGGTTCAGCCAGGTAGATACGGCGGAAATTCCCGGCACCTTTGAGCCAGTTATCCCGGGATGCAGCCAGGTTTGCGTTGGTCTTGAGCTGGTTATAAAAGAATTTTGCCTGCTGGTAGTGCGCTCCCAGCTCTGCTTCCCCATTATATTGACGATGCTGGGTTGCAGATGCGGAACTGGGAGCGGAAAAAACAAGAGCAAGAACAAGCAGGGATGAAAATATGATGTGAAGGTATTTTTGCATCGTACAGAGATAATGAGACCATAATTGGCTGTGCTGTCGGTTCATGTCGGTATGGTTACGGTGCCGGTCCCAGAAAATAAAAAGGTAATAATTCGGCTGACTATACCTAATTGCGGTTTTTTACGCAAAAAAAAAGCTGTCATGGTGCTGTTAGACGCCCGGCTTCCTCATGTTCTTTCAGTATTCATCTGAGAAGATTTTCCAGGCGGTATAAGAAATCAAGTGCCTGGCGCGGGGTCATGTCGTCAAGGCTTGTGGATTTTAACAGCTCTATCACCGGGTGGGACGGTGCCGGAAAAAGGGGAAGCTGACTCGGGCCGCCGGAAGCACCTTTTCGTGCACTGCGGGCCTTGAACTGAGAAGAACTGTTTGCCTGCTGATAGTCGAGCTCCCCCCGCTCAATTTTCTTGAGAATCTCTTCGGCCCGTTTCACCACCTGATCGGGGACACCGGCAAGGGCGGCAACCTGTATGCCGTAACTCCTGTTGGTTCCTCCCTCTACGAGCTTGTGCAGAAAAATGATTGTATCGTTCCACTCCTTGACTGCCACAGAATAGTTTTTGACACGGGCTTCATTGCGGGCCAGGTCGGTGAGTTCATGATAGTGAGTGGCAAACATTGTTTTTATGCCGATTCCGTTTTTCGAGACCAGGGCTTCGGCGACAGCCCAGGCGATTGACAGACCGTCGAAGGTTGAGGTGCCTCTGCCGATTTCATCAAGAATTACAAGACTTCTGGTGGTTGCGTTGTTAAGTATATTAGCTGTTTCGCTCATCTCTACCATGAAGGTGGATTGCCCGCGGCGGAGGTCATCCATCGCCCCGACCCTGGTAAAGATTTTATCGACGATGCCGATCGAGGCCTGATCGGCAGGAACAAAGCTGCCCATCTGCGCCATTAAAACAATGAGTGCGGTCTGCCTGAGTATTGTTGATTTCCCGGACATGTTGGGACCGGTAATGATCAATACCTGCTTGTGAGACTGGTCGAGGATGGTGTCATTGGGTACAAATTTTCCGGAAGGAAGTGCCCGTTCAATAACCGGATGCCGACCTTCGCTGATGGAGATTGTCTCGTCTGTTGTAATTACCGGCTGTGAGTAATGATAGTGTCTGGCAATTTCGGCAAGGCAGCAGAACACATCGGTCTGGGCGAGCAGGCGTGCAGTTTTGATCAGCCGTGAGCTGTGCTCGGCGACGATGGTTCTGATCTCGATGAAGAGCTGATACTCGAGCTCAAGACGGCGGTCCTGAGCGCTCAGCACTTTGCTCTCAAATTCTTTCAGTTCCGGCGTTATAAAGCGTTCGGCGTTGACCAGGGTCTGTTTCCTGATATAGTGCTCAGGCACTTTTTCGCTGTTGGCCTTGCTGACCTCGATAAAATATCCGAAAACCTTATTGAAGCCTATCTTGAGCTTGGGGATCTTTGTCTTTTCCCGTTCCTGCTGTTCAAGGCTTAAAATCAGCTGTTTGCCGTCGCGCAGGAGCGTAACAATTTCGTCAAGTTCGCTGCTGTACCCCCGCCGGATAAGATTGCCGTCCCGCAGCGTGACTGGCGGGTCATCGGAGACCGCGCCGGCGAGCAACTCATGGAGTTCGGACAAGGGGTCGAAATCGTCACAGATTTCCTGAAGTTTCTTGTTGTCGCAGGTCTTCAGCAGCCGATGAATTTCCGGCAGCACACCAAGAGACTGTCTGAGTGCGACGGCATCGCGGCCATTGCCATGGCCCAGGACCATTCTGCTGTTGAGTCGCTCCAGGTCATAGATTGTGGTGAGGGCTTCCCGCAGTTGCTTACGGATTTTTGTATTCTTGTGCAGGAAGCCGACGGCGTTGAGGCGTGCCTGGATGCGGTTGAGATTCTGCAGCGGAAACAGGAGGTATTGTTTCAACAGCCTGGCACCCATCGGGGTACTGGTCCTGTCCATGACGGAAAGCAGAGATCCTTCCCGCTTGCTGCCTATCAGGGTCTGGGTCAGCTCAAGATTTCTCCTTGAAGAATCGTCAATGAGCAGTACTGACTCAAGGTCGATTGGGCTGAGTTTTTCAATGTGGCTGAGATCTGTTTTCTGGGTTTCGATCACGTAATCGAGCAGGGCACCCGCTGCGATAATACCCGGGCGATAGCCGCCACAGCCGAAACCATCCAGATTGATCACCTGGAAGTGGTCGCTCAGCAGTTCACTGCAGCTGTCCAGGTGGAAGATATGAGCAGGTCTAGCGGTGATACAGATCGTTAAGAGATTGATTTCAATCGCATTTAACAGGGGCAGCAGCGATTGCTGTTCATCTTCACTGACAAGAATTTCGGCGGGTCCCATACGGGATACCTGGTCCAGAATCTGCTCGGGGACCTCTGCACTGTCGCTGAACTCTGCTGTCCTGAAGTCGCCGGTACTCAGATCAAGAAAGCTGATACCCCAGATAACCCCGCTTCCTTCGTATAAACGGGAAAGCGCGCAGACATAACTGTTTTCTTTCTCATCCAGCAGCTGATCGTCGGTAACGACGCCGGGTGAGATGACCCTGATAACTTCCCGCTTGACGATGCCTTTTGCATCAGCAGGGTTCTCGACCTGTTCGCAGATTGCCACGCGTTTTCCGGCCTGAACCAGTTTGGCGATATATGCTTGTGCTGCATGGTAGGGAACCCCGCACATCGGGACCCTGTTTGCATCATTCTTGTTGTTGCGCGAGGTCAGCGTGATGGCTAAAATTTTCGAAGCGACCTGGGCGTCTTCAAAAAACATTTCATAAAAATCGCCCATTCGATAAAAAAGGATCGTATCCTTGTGCTGATTTTTAATCTCAAGGTATTGAGCGAGCATCGGGGTAAGTTTTGCAGGTGCGGTCATAGCGGCTGGTTTTTGTTCTTGAAATATGCTTGAAAGTCGGGAAGCAGCGTGTCAAAGGTTCTGTCTATATGCTCGGGAATAGTCCTGACATCGGCAAGGGTCGTCATGAAATTATGATCGCCGCGCCAGCGGGGGACAATGTGGAAATGCAGGTGGTCACTGATGCCGGCGCCGGCCTCACTGCCGATATTGAGACCGATGTTGAAGCCGTCCGGATGCAGCTGGGCCTTCAGGATTGCTGTCGCCTGGCTGACGAGTTCCATCAATGGAGCTGTCTGGGCCGGGGTGAGTTCGGTGAGGCAGCCGACATGCGCTGCCGGTGCAACCAGCAGGTGACCGTTGCTGTAGGGAAATCGGTTCAAAAGACAAAGCGTACGACCGTCCTGGTAAAGAAGCAGGTGCTGTTTTGAGTGAGCCTCTGTAGTTGGGGGGGCAAAGAGACACCCCGGAGGTGCTTCGCTGTTGCCGCGCACATGTTCAATACGCCAGGGGGTCCAGAGTGCTTTCATGTCTTTCCCGGAAGGGTATGAATCGTTGCCCGAAGAGTATCTTCAGAGGTTTCCAGAATCCCATAGGTACCTGGGTTGCCGAATCGCCCTGTTCCGCTGAAACTTCCCGGGTTAACAAGAAGCGTTTTGCCGTAATGGTGATTTGCCGGCTGATGAGTGTGCCCGTAGACAATACAGTCCGCATCAAAAAACCGCTCATAGAGGCGTTCTTCTATCGAGCCCCGCAGACCTGCACCGTGACAGACGGCAATAGTGTAACCATCGATCGAAACGCGCAGCGATTCGGGAAAGCGTTCCCGTACACGGCGACTGCACATGTTGCCGTGTACAGCATAAAGGGATTTGTCTGAAAATGCCTCCAGAACTCCCAGGTCTGTGATGTCACCGGCATGGATGATGCGAGTGCAGTCTCGAAATGCCAGTTCAACAAGCCGGGAGAATTGAACGCTGCAGGATGTCAGGTGCGTGTCTGAGATAATACCGATTCTGTTTGCCATGATCTGTCCGAATTTTGGCTTCACATTATACTCGGGCTGTGATGATATGCTGCAAAAAACAGGGGTGATGCAATGAATATAATGGTGAACAGCGTTACGGCAACCACCGTCGTCACGGCAGAGATTTTTTGCGGTTGCCAAAAAGACTGTCGGCTGGGTATATTTACCGGCAACCGTTAACAAGACAGCTGTATCGGGATTCTTTTTGGTTTATCCCGTTACCCCGGCTATAGAGAGGAGAGAGCAAATGTTCAGTGCGTCGGATTTACGAAAAGGATTAAAAATACAGATTGATGGAGACCCATATATCATTATTGATTTTGAGTTCTCCAAGCCGGGCAAGGGGCAGGCTCTGTATCGCTGTAAAATGAGGAACATGATCAGCGGCAATCAGTTTGTCAACACATACCGCTCAAACGACAAATTTGAAAAGGCCGACCTGGAAGAAAGAAATATGCAGTATCTCTACAACCAGGATGACCAGTATCATTTTATGGATACCCAGAATTACGAGCAGCTTTTTCTGACAAGGGAACAGCTTGGTGACAACATCAATTTTTTAATTGACAACATGGAGGTGCAGGTGCTTTTCTTCGGGACCCAGCCGATAGATGTTTCTCTGCCCATATTTGTCGATCTTACTGTGACCCAGGCGGACCCATGGGCGCGAGGTGACACATCGGGCACCGATACCAAGCCGATTACCGTTGAAACGGGATACCAGCTCCAGGTTCCTCCTTTTGTGGAGGAGGGAGATAAGATTCAGATTGATACCCGCACCGGAGCGTATGTCACCAGGGTCAAAGAGTAGGGCTAATGCTTGATCTTGAAGGGCTGCATCTTCGTGCAGCCCTTTTTCGTTCGATCCGTGATTTCTTTGTCGGACAGGATTTTCTTGAAGTAGACACACCGGTGCGTCAACCGGTGATGATCCCCGAGAGTTATATTGAGCCGATCCGTGCAGGGTCCTGGTTTCTGCAGACGTCTCCCGAACAATGCATGAAGCGTTTGATGGGCCGGGGTGCAAAACGGATATTTCAATTGTCACCCTGTTTCAGAAAAGGCGAGTCCGGCAGAAAACATCTTGAAGAGTTCATGATGCTCGAGTGGTATCGTCAGGATGCAGATTACACACAGCTGATGGATGACTGCCGGAGCCTGCTCTGCCATGTCATGGCCGATCTTCTGAAGCAGAAGCGTTTTGCTGCGATTATTAAACGTTCCTGCCTGCAGGAGATGGAGCTGCAGCAACAGTGGCCGCGGATGAGTGTTGAGGATGCATTTTTGGCCTTCTGCCCAACGACGGCGGGAGAGGCGCTATCGAAAAACCTCTTTGACGAGATGATGGTTGAGCATATTGAGCCGCAGCTTGGCCGGATACTGCCGCTTTTCCTCTATGACTACCCGGTGCAGTGCAGCTCACTGGCGCGGCGCAAAGAGTCTGACCCGCATGTTGTGGAGCGCTTTGAGATGTACGTGAACGGTCTTGAGCTCGCCAATGGCTTCAGTGAACTTACCGATATCGAAGAGCAGCGCTCCCGCTTCAATCAGGAAATCATGCGAATAAAAGAGATGAGTGGCCGTGACGCGCAGATGCCGCGGCGATTTCTCGAAGATCTTCAACTGATTGAGCGTGCTGCCGGCATTGCGCTCGGCTTTGATCGTCTGCTCATGCTGCTCATGTCAAAGGAATCAATTAACGAAGTCGTTTCATTTTCTCCTGCAGACTGGTAATAAACTGCAGAACGAAAGAGCGTTCAGGTGCGAAGCAAAAGATCAAACACCCACATGTACTGAAAATCAGAGGGTTAGAGACCATGAAACCGATTGATGTCAAAAAATACTACCATACCGGCATTGTTGTAGCCGATGTGGATTGGACGGTTGCCTTTCTTCAGGATGTCCTGGGATTTGAGTTTCTTGATAAATCTCCGCGGGACCCGAAAAATCAGGAGTTTGTTACCGGCGTCCAGGGAATTGAGGTGATGATTGCCTACATGAAGCTTCAGGACCAGCTGTTTGAGATCTCCCAATACGGCGGAAACGCTGGACCTCAGCATTACCGGCCGCGAATGGTTGACGTCGGCCATTACCATCTCTGTCTGATGGTTGATGATGTTGATCTGGCGGTCAGCCGCTGCCGTGCCTATGATGAGCGGATAGCAACGCTTTCACCCAGCCCGCTGGTGGTTGACAGCGGGCCGAACAAGGGCAACAAGGTAATCGTTGTCGTACTGCCGGACGGAATGATGATAGAGTTTACCAACACCCGTGCATAAAAGCACAGAGAAGGAGAAATCATGTTTGTTGTAACCGTAGACTTTCTGATCAAAGAGCAGCATGTGGCTGAATTTATGGAAGCGATGATAAAACAGGCCTCTCATTCGCTCAACAGGGAAGAAGGCGCCTGCAGTTCGATGTCTGCCGTGACCCCAATGATGAGAAGAGGGTTTTTCTCTACGAAGTATATAAAGACAGCGAAGCCTTTGATCGGCATCTGGAAACTGATCACTTCCTTACCTTCAACAGAACCGTCAGCGACTGGACAGCATCAAAAATCGACCAGAGGTGGGAGCGGCTGACCTGCTGATTGATGGCGGTGGGTTTCGTCACAGAACCAGGCTTTGCCTGACCTTTTAAGAGATTAGTGCCGGACTCGTAACCAGTACGCTGCCTCAGCTAAAAAGATTGAGCTAACCTTTACCTGATAAATATCAGGTTCTAGACACTGCTGGAGCATCCCTCTATTCAACAACTCTGTATTCTTCTAAAAAACGGTATCTGCGTGATACAGGCTGCTCAGTACACAACAGACAAACCATCATTTTTTTGTCGGAAAAAAGTTTCTTCTGATCGTTTGTCCTTCCTTCATTTGCTGAAAATAACAAATTTCATTGAATTTTGGGCTGAAAATAAGCAGATGACTTGAAAATGTTCGAAACACATCTTAACTATTTGTAAAAAAACAATATTTAAAGTATACCAGGATTGCAAAAAGTCTTCAGTGTCACCATGTGGTATTTATCTATGTATATGTATATATTTAATATATTTGCAACAGTCAATTGTATTATTTTGTTGTTTGACATTTGGTATACAGTATGCCATATTGTCGGTGTACGTTGGCAGCGTGCCAAATGTGCCCGGCAGTGTGTTTATTATTTTTAATATCTCGCATTGATCAGGGCGACACCATGAAAAATGAGGAGGATACTATGAAGGTTGTTACGAAAAAATGTTTGTTGTTCGTGTGTGCTGGTCTGCTGGCTTTTGGCGGACTTGTCCAGTCTGCTTCGGCGCTTGAGATTGTACTTGCTATCAGCGCAAGCCCCGGGTCAACCCAATACATCACCGCAGAGGAATTTACCCGTCGAGCAAATGAGCTTCTGGGCGACAAGGCGAAGGTTGTCTTCTATGGCTCTTCACAGCTCGGAGATGACAAGGATTTGATGCAGAAGTTGAAGCTCGGAACCGTTCACCTGGCGATGCCGTCTTCAATCATGTCGTCCATTGCCCCTGAGGCTGGTCTTTTTGACATGCCCTTTCTGGTAAAGGACAGAGCCCACCTGAACAGGATAGAGCACAGGGTGTTCTGGCCGATGATTGCTCCTGCAATTGAAGCGAAAGGCTACAAGGTAATTGGCTTCTGGGAAAACGGTATCCGTCATATTTCCAATAATGTCAGGCCGATCAATACCCCCGATGACCTGAAAGGACTGAAGATCAGGA
The DNA here is from genome assembly GCA_963675545.2 of Desulfocapsaceae bacterium. GTDB lineage: Bacteria > Desulfobacterota > Desulfobulbia > Desulfobulbales > Desulfocapsaceae > MADRE3. The sequence continues at coordinate 870,682 of CAXXRX010000002.1, read as the reverse complement.
CTCCCAAATCTACTTGGCGGGTGAAAATGTTCTCCGCCTGGGGAGCAAATCCTACCCCAATGTCTTTTTCTGAAGTCTTTGTAGGGCTCCAGACCGGTGTCATCGATGGCCAGGAGAACCCCTATACTAATATCTACGCTGCAAAACTCAATGAAGTCCAGAAGTACCTGTCCGTCACCGGGCATGTCTATACCCCATCCTATCTTACCACCGGAGCTTCGCAATGGGGCAAGCTTCCTGAGGATGTAAGGATGATTCTTGAGAAGACCGCTGTTGACGTCCAGGGCTGGATGTATGCCACTGGTGTGATGGATGACATGATGCTGCAGGCCAAACTGGGTGAGACCATGGAAGTGAACATTGCTGACCGTGCAGCCTTTGTTGAGGCAAGCAAGCCTATCTATGCTGAGTTCGGGACTGAGGTTGCCAGCGGTAAGGAGATGATTGATATTGCTCTGCAGCTGGCGGAATAGTTGAATAACCGCACCCGGCTCGATTTGCCGGGTGCACATTTTATTTTGAGGGCGTCCCTGCAGGCAGGAGCTGAATATGGTTACTCGATTGAAAAAATGGCTGGAAAGAATCCTCGAGTTTATTTCCATCACGCTGTTGATTTCCCTGGCTGTTATTGTGGTTCTTGCCGTAGTTTTCCGGTTTCTTGGCCAGTCATTGATCTGGTACGATGAAGTTGCCTCGGTCCTGCTTGCCTGGCTAACCTACTATGGATCTGCTCTGGCTGTATGTCATCGAGGTCATCTTGGCTTCCCGGGTCTTTTTCTGTCATTGCCGAAACCACTGAGGGGTGTAGCATTCATAATTGCAGAGGTTGTGGTTATCGGTTTTTTCGCGGTTGTTGGCTATGCCGGCTGGTATCTTCTCGGTATTTTCGGGGAAGAAACGCTTGTCAGCCTCGATTGGGTCCACCTCAGTTTTACCCAGTCAGTGATACCCATTGGCGCGGTTCTGTTTATACTCGCCGAAGCGCTCAGCATGCCGGAGGCCTGGAGAAAATCCATGGCGGGTATCGATTTTGAAAAGGAAGCAATTGATCAGGCGATCGAGGAGGCGAGCCAATCATGACTACCGTTTTGTTAATTTTCGGACTCCTCCTGCTCGTGCTGATAAACGTACCGATTGCCGTGGCGCTCGGCGCAGTTGCCCTGATCGGCATGGTCATGTCAAAAGGGCTAAACAGCATCTATAACGCTGCCCTGACCATGTTTGACGGGGCAACCAATTTCCCGCTCCTGGCCATTCCGCTGTTCATTCTGGCTGGAGCCCTGATGAACACAACGAGCATCTCCAGGCGGCTGATTAATCTAACCTCGGCGCTGATCGGCTTTGTCCGCGGTGGGTTGGCAATGGTTAATGTCGGTGTGTCGATGTTTTTTGCCGAGATTTCAGGTTCCGCCGTTGCCGATGTTGCGGCAATCGGTTCGGTGCTGATCCCGGCCATGAAAAAGCGTAATTACACACCGGAGCTCTCTGCCGCGGTAACCTCATCGTCGGCATCGATAGCTATTATTATTCCGCCATCGATTGCCATGATCATATACGGTGCGCTTTCAGATACCTCTATCGTTCAGCTTTTTGTGGCGGGAATCATTCCCGGCGTTCTCGGGGGCTTCTCAATGATGGGGCTCTGCTACTGGTATGCCGTTCGCTATGATTTGCCGCGGGAGGAAGCCTTCTCCCTGTCAAGACTGTGGGTTGCTTTCAAGGAAGCAGGATGGGCCCTGACGCTGCCGGTTATCATTCTTGGCGGTATTTTCGGAGGTATTGTAACTGCAACGGAGGGAGCCGGGCTGGCAGTGGTGGCGGCACTGTTTATCGGGGGATTCATCTACCGTGAGATTAACTGGAAACACTTGAGAAAAGCGATGGTGGAAGGGGTCACCCAGACAGCGGTTGTCATGCTCCTGGTGGCCACATCGGCTGTGCTGGGCCTGCATCTTACCGAAATGCAGGTGCCGCAGCAATTTGCCTCTTGGATGATGAGTTTCACCAGCAACAAGTATATGGTGCTGGCGCTGCTCAACGTCATGCTTTTTGTTGTCGGCATGTTTCTGCACGGCGCCGCCGCGATCATCCTGATTGTGCCGATCGTCATGCCGCTGGTTCACCAGATCGGCATTAACCCGATTCAGTTCGGCCTGATAATGACGCTCAACATTGCCATCGGTCAGCAGACCCCGCCGGTTGCAAGTGTGCTGGTTACCTCCTGCTCGATTGCAAAAACCGATATCTGGGAGACGACAAAAGTCAATATTCCTTTCATTCTCGTGCTTGTTTCCGTGCTGCTGCTGGTAACCTATTTTCCACCGGTCTCACTGACTCTGGTCAACCTATTTTATGGATAATCTACTGTCATGATAAATAATAAGAAACCCCGAATAGCAATGATCATGGGTGATCCCTGTGGGATCGGCCCTGAATTGACGGTCAAAGTGCTGGCTGACCCCGCTGTAGCCGATAGCGCAGATAGTGTCGTGGTGGGGGGGCGAAAGATTTTTGACGAGGGTGCACGTATTGCCGGAACTGCAGTTGATTACCGGGTGGCCGATAGTACGGATCAAAATATGTTTGATGGTGGCCGGCTGGTGGTGCTTGAGCAGCCCGGAACAGTCCCGGAAGAATTCCGATTGGGACAGGTGTCCAAGGATTCAGGGAAATATCAGCTGGATTGTCTTGCCCGGGGTCTTGCTTTGTGTAGCCAGGGGATCGTGGACGCCATGTGCTTTGCACCGCTGAACAAGGAGGCCATGCACCTTGCCGGTCTGAAGCATGAGGATGAGTCCGGGTTCTTTATTGATGAGCTCGGGTACAAAGGAGAATTCGGCATCCTGAATACGCTCGGCAACCTCTGGACGTCAAGAGCCACCTCCCATGTCTCCCACAAGCAGGTGAGCGAGCTCTTGACCATTGAAAAAATCGTTGAGGCTACCAGACTGCTTCACAATGCAGTCCGAGCCAGTGGCACGAATGACCCCAGGATAGCGGTCTGCGGCCTCAACCCCCATGCCGGTGACGGAGGCAGTTTCGGTACCGAAGAGATTGAGATCATCGAGCCTGCGGTCAGACAGGCAAGAGAGGCAGGGATCAATGTCGAGGGACCGTTTCCGGCTGACACGATCTTCCTGATGGGACGAGACGGGAAATACGATGCAATTGTCACCATGTATCACGATCAGGGGCAGATTGCCATGAAGCTGATGGGGTTTGATCATGGTGTTACGGTTCATGCCGGTTTGCCCTATCCGGTTACCACCTCTGCTCACGGTTCCGCCTTTAATATTGCCGGCAAGGGGATTGCTAACGCGAGAGCGCTCAAGGCAGCTTTTACCCTTGCCTGTTCCATGGCACAAGCAGACCGAACCTGACAATTGACGGAGTATCCATGAAAGAGAGAATCGGCTTTGTTGGACTGGGGATGATGGGGCACGGCATTGCTGCAAACATTTTGAAAAACGGCTATGAGCTGACCGGCTTTGTTCATCGTAATCGCTCAGGCCTGGAAGATCTTCTTGAAAAGGGGGCGTCGGAAGCATCAAGCCTCTCGGAACTTGTTGAGAGAAACGATGTGGTGTTTTTCTGTGTCAGGGGAGCCGAAGAGGTTGAACATCTTGTGTACGGAGAAAATGGTGTTCTTGAAAACTGTACACCGGGATTCGTTCTGGTTGACTGTTCAACGAGCAACCCGGCACTGAGCAGGCGCATCGCCTGCGATCTTTCAGAAAAGCAGGCAGGCTTCGTCGATGCCCCGGTTACCCGCGCACCAAAGGATGCGGAAGCCGGAAAACTGAACAGCCTGGTGGGGGCGGAAAAAAACCTGTTTGCTAAAATCAGACCACTGCTTGCCTGTTATTCCGAAAATATCGCCTATTTCGGCCTTCCGGGGGCAGGCCACAGTGCAAAGCTGATCAACAATTATATTTCCTGTGGCTACACAGCCCTTATCTCAGAGGGAATGTCTCTTTGCTTCCAGGCAGGTGTCGATGCAAAAGTCCTCTACGAAGTGATGTCTTCAGGGGGAGCGGACAGCGGTGTGCTCAGGAAAATGGTGCCACCGCTTCTTGAAGGTGATCTGACCGGCCACAAGTTCTCCATTGCCAATGCCTGTAAGGATGTCGGCTATTTCAAGGGGTTTGCGGACAGTCTGGAATTTAAGAGCTATCTTGTCGACTCGCTGCTCTCCACCTACCAGACAGCCGTGGATGCCGGTCTTGGTGATAAGCTGATGGCCTCACTTGTGGAGCTGCATGGTCCACTGCCTGAGAAAAAATAACAGTTGGAGGAGTTCAGTGTGGCACTGATCGGCCTGGTACATACAACACGACTGGTAATTAATCCGGTACATGACGCAGTAACGGGATCGACCCGAGGGGTTAATGTTCATCATGTGCTGGATGAGGGGATCCTGAAAAGACTCGCTGTCCAGGGCAACATTACCCCGGAGATCATCGACTGGCTGACGAGAATGGTTGCCTCTGCTGAAAACGGCGGTGCTGAACTTGCCGTTGTCAGCTGTTCTTCTCTTTCCCCCTGTGTTAATGAGGTTCGCACCAGGGTCGGGATACCCGTAATAAAAGTTGATGAGCCGATGATGCAGCAGGCAATACTCAACGGTTATCGTATCGGCTTAGTAATGACGAATCCGACCACCGAAAAACCCTCGCGGATATTGTTCGAAGAAGTCTCGAAACGGCTGGATAAAAAACCGCTTCTCGTCCCGAAATTATGCCCTGAAGCCTTTGCCAAACTGAACAGTGGCGATAGTGCCGGTCATGATGAGGAAGTTGTGCAGGCTATTGATGAGCTGCTGCAGGAGACAGATCTGGTCATGCTGGCCCAGATATCCATCGCCCGGGTCAAGAGCCGTCTTGCTGATGACGTTTCCGGTCGAGTACTCTCCAGCCTTGATTTTATCGGCGCGGAGATAACACAAATGCTTCATCGTTCTCAACAGTAACAGCGTGAAACAATGCCGTCAGTGAAATGAAAAAAATCGATCTGAACTATAACGGTTTATCCGGGCAGGTGTACATCTATATTAAAAAGATGATACTTTCCGGGGAGTTCCAGGCTGGACACAAGATCCATGAGGAAAAAGTGGGGCAGCTGTTCGGGGTGAGCCGCACGCCGATACGAGAGGCTCTGAAGAAACTGAGTGAGTATGGACTGGTTACATTGAAACCCCGCAGCCAGGCTGTTGTTGCTACCTTGACCAAGGAGGAGGCTGTACAGCTTGCCCACATCCGGGCCCGGCTCGAGACATTGTCAACCAAACTACTTGCAGATGTCGGATCTAATAAAGACTTTGATCATCTGGAACGCATTGCCGAAGAATGTGATGCGCTCATTGCAGAAAAAGATATTGCGGCGGCTTTTGAAAAAGACAGCATGTTTCACCTTGAGATCGCAGCTCGAACAAAAAATACGCATCTCTTTGAAATAATAGAACGAATAGATGCGAAGATTCAATTATCCCGGTTGGTCATAAAACTGCCGATTGACCGGCTGCAGGCAGCCATCAGTCAGCATAATACGATTGTTCAGGCCTTGAAAAGCCGGGACAGAGATCTCTCAGAGCATTTGATGAAACATCATATCATGCACCAGTTGAGCCATTTCTGAGACGCATACCCGATACATTCAGCACGCTGGCTGGAAAGCGGCAGTAATCAGGCGGAAACAGGCGGGAGCTACGCAGGAATTCTCACAGCTCCGAGAGCGAATGGAAAAAAATACCATGATTAATACAAGACCATATCTCTTAGGTATTGATATTGGTGGTACCGGTACGAAAGCGGGCGTGTTTACCCTGGATGGTACACTGGTCGGTTCCGGTTATGGTGAGTACCAGATGATCAGTACGGTGCCCGGCCAGGCAGAACATGATGCCGAGGCCTGGTGGCAGGCAACGATCGGGGCGATACAGGAGGCGATCAGCGATATAGACCCGGATGACATCAAGGCTATCGGTGTCGGCTGCACAAATGGTCTCATCGCCGTTGATGAAACGGGGCACCCCATCCGTCCGGCAATCATGCTCTGGGATCAGCGGGCCCTGCCGGAAGTAGAACGGATCAGGGAGCAGCTTGGTGCGGACACGGTTTTTGATATTACCGGCAATCCCCTCGCACCCGGGGCTTTTTCCCTGCCGACCATACTCTGGCTGAAACACAATGAACCCGAATCCTTTGCTGCCGCTTACAAATTGATGGTGCCGGGTGGATATCTGGTCGCCCGGCTGACCGGTGAATTCACCATTGACTATTCCCGGGCTTCGACAACACTTCTCTTTGATATTCGCAAACGACGGTGGCACGAGCCATTTCTTGAAGCACTCGAGATCGATGAGCAGAAGCTGCCGCAACCTGTAGGTTGTGATGACGTGGTCGGCTCGATCACCGCTGAAGCGGCACAATTGACCGGGTTAACAGAGGGGACCCCTGTTGTTGCCGGCTGCATGGATACCATCGGTGCAGCTCTGGGCACCGGGGTGCTGGAGGAAGGCCAGTGTTTTGTGATAATGGGCACAGCGGCACGGGTGGCAGGGCCGATTACAACCGGTCAGTTTGATAACAGGTTCATGAATTGCACCAACGTAACCGAGGACTGCTGGCAGTATATTGGAGCAATCAATGGAGTCGGCTCTGCACTTCGCTGGATACGTGATACCTTCTGTGAACTCGAGCAGCGAGAAGCTGCGGCCACCGGCAGGGATGTTTATGAGTTGATCACGGACCAGGCAGCTGGCGCACCTCCAGGGAGTAAAGGCCTGTTGTTTCTTCCCTATCTTGCCGGCGAGCGGACACCCATCTGGGATCCATATGCCCGAGGTGTTTTTTTCGGTGTTACGCTTGGCCACAACCGGGGTGATTTTTTCCGTTCGGTACTCGAGGGAGCCGCCTTTGCAATCAGGCATGTTATCGACCTCCTGGAATCGGATAATGGTATCGTCATCAAGGAACTGCGGATAGGGGGCGCCGCCGCCTCCAGTCGTACCTGGAACCAGATAATTTCAGATGTGCTTGGTAAACGGGTTGTCAGTCTTACCCAGAGCCATACCGAAGTACTGGGTGCGGCCATACTGGCTGGAGTCGGCTTGAAACTCTATCCCGATTTCAAACAGGCAGTGACACAGACAGTAGCTACCGGTGCTGTATTTGAACCAGATCATCACGCTCACGCGAGCTACAACAAACTGTTTTCGATGTACAAACAGTTATATCTTGATAACAAACACCACTTTCAGCACCTGGTGGAGATGGATCTGCCACAGGGCTGGGTGACAGGAGGTCAGCAAAAGTGAAACAAACAGCAAACTCAAAGGAAGAACTGGTCTTTTTTGCACAACGAACCTACAACAGGGGGCTTGTGGGGGGTACAGGAGGGAATTTCAGTGCCCGGATTGCAGAAAACTGCATGGCAATCACCGCTTCGGGGCTGAATCTTGGTGACACCTCGATGGAAAACCTGATCGAGATGGAGATAGATTCCTATAAGTGGAAGTCAGAAGGAGAATATGTTCCGTCAAAAGAGTACCTGTTTCACGCGGATATTCTACGACTGCGGCCAGATGTGAATGCCGTGCTTCACATTCACCCGCCGTATGCGACGGCGTTTGCTGTGTCGAAAAGAGATATTCCGATGGTAACCGATGCGGCCTTCAAACAACCGGAAATACCCCGTGTACCTTTTGCACCTTCCGGGACAAAGGAGCTGCAGGCCAATGTCGTCAGCGCACTGGAAAATAATCCGGACTGCAAAGTGTTGATGCTGGAACAGCATGGCATCATCTGCCTTGGGACTTCTATCCGCTGGGCATATGACATTGCTGATCTCACAGAAGAACTTGCCAGGATTGCCTATTTAACAGAAAATCTGGCAAGGTCCTGAATACGGCCGGGAGAAGCTTACCAGCCATAAAACAAAAAAAGAGGAGAAGCGGTTATGATGAAATCAATGTGTAGAAAATCTCGATTGTTTGCGAGAACATTTTTGATTGTTCTGGCGAGTTTTGTTGTCGTTGTCGGCGGTACTCTGCATGCACATGCTGAGTATCCTGACCGTCCTGTAACTATTATCGTGCCATGGGGTGCCGGTGGTGGAACTGATACCATTATTCGAATTTTTGCCATTGGCTTTGAAAAAGAGATGGGAGTACCTATCAATGTCGTCAACAGAACCGGTGGCAATGGTGTCGTCGGCCATGCCGCAATATCATCAGCTAAAGCGGATGGTTATACTCTGGGGGCCGGGACGTCTGAAATCACCTATTTCAAAACGATGGGAATGGCTGATATTACGCCATCGAACTTCGACCTGATCTCACGGCTTGCACTTATCCCTGCCGGAGTTACCGTCAAAGCGGATTCACCATTTAAGACGCTTGAGGAAGTACTGGATGCTGTAAAGAATAACCCAAAAGATACCTATAACGCATCGGGTTCTGGCCAGGGTGGTCCCTGGCATATGGCCATTGCCGGGCTGGAAAAAGGGGCCGGACTGGAAACTGATAGAATTCAATGGATTCCCAGTAAAGGCGGTGCGCCAGCTCTGCAGGATTTGATTGCCGGTGGGATTACCTTTTTTACGGGATCTCCTATTGAGGCCAAAACACTTCTGGCCGCTGGTGAAGTTCGCCAGTTGGCAATTATGTCCGAGGAACGGTCTCCTGCATTTCCGGATGTGCCGACGGTGAAAGAAGCTATTGGAATTGATTGGGCACTTTCGAATTGGTTTTCACTTGTTGCTCCAAAGGGGCTTGATCCAGATGTTAAATCAAAAATTGTGGCTGCAGCTGAAAAAGCACACGCCAGTGCCGAGGTTCAGGAAGCCCTGGCCAAGCGAGGAATCACACCTCTGTGGGATGGTCCGGAAAAGTTTCAGTCGTTCGCTGACGAGTTTACTGTTACAGCTGCAGAATTATTAAAAGATCTGGGGCTGGCTAAATAGTCAAAGCTGTCTGCTGGACATGTTGTGTTGACCTGACTGCACCCTTTTCCTAAAATAATGAAGCATTTATGAGGGAAAGGGTGCAGAATTCTTAAGTTGAGAGGCCAGGATGAAAATCAGCGATTTTTTGATTGGAATTATATTTATCATGATTGGATCGTACGTGGCGTTTGAGGCCCAGCATTTTCCTGCCGTTTCCGGTCAGCCATACGGTTCAACCTTTTTCCCGACACTTATCGGGATTGCTATGGTTCTCGGAGGCCTCTTCCTGACGGTATCTGCGATCGTCAAAAACAAGGTTCAGCCATTGCTCATTGTGCCTCAATGGCTCAAGTCTGCACGAGGTGCCGGTAGTTTTATTCTCATTCTTGCCACCCTCGGATTTTACATGGCGTTTGTGGATCGCCTTGGTTTTAGCATTACAGCATTTTTGATGATTCTTGTCCTGCAGAAATGGATGGGGGCGAAATTGCTGCCGGCGCTCGCAGTGTCACTGGTTGCAACAGCTGTTTTCTATACCGTCTTTTCCGTGTTGCTGCGGGTTCCTCTTCCTCCTGGTCTGGTGGAACGACTTCTCTGATCGGAGGCTGATATGGATTCTGTTCTTGCTGCTTTTACCCTTGTTTTTGATCCAACGGTGTTGTTGACCATAATCATTGCCTCCTGCATGGGCGTGCTTATCGGCGCCATTCCGGGACTTACAGCGGTTATGGGCACAGCTCTGCTTGTGCCAATCACCTTTTATATGGATCCGATTCCGGCGATAGCAGCAATTGTATCCATGACGGCAATGGCTATTTTTGCAGGCGATATCCCTGGTGCGCTGGTTCGCATACCTGGTACGCCCGCCTCTGCTGCCTATGTGAATGAAGCATATAGTCTCACTGTTGCCGGTCATCCCGAGAAAGGACTGGGAATGTGTATGGTGTCAGCTTGCATCGGGGGACTGGTGGGTACCGTTATTCTCGTGGTTGCAGCCCCTCAGCTTGCAAGGATTGCGATTAAGTTCAGTTCTGTGGAATATTTCTGGCTTGGTTTGCTGGGGCTGACCTGCGCGGCTTTTGTTTCAAGTGGCTCGGCAATCAGAGGTGTGATGTCGATGCTTATCGGGCTGTTGATTTCTACTGTTGGTATTGACGTAACGGCCGGTACACCGAGATTCACCTTTGGCGTAATGGAATTAATGGGAGGGGTCAATTTCATACCCGCCATGATAGGCATGTTCGCGCTGTCGGAAATATTACGCAACATGGTTAACCCTCAACAGGACCGCCCAAAAGTAAAAAAAATAAGCAACATGATGCGTGGTCTTGGACGTGATGTTAAAAAGTACCGCTTCAATATTTTAAGAGGAGGACTGACAGGGACTGTTGTCGGAGCCTTACCCGGTGCTGGTGCAGATATCGCTGCGTGGGTGGCATATGCTTTTAGCCGCCGCACTTCCAAGACACCGGAACGCTATGGAAAAGGCCACCTCGAAGGATTGGCTGAAGCAGGGGCGGCAAACAATGGGGCCTTGAGTGGAGCTTGGGTGCCTACGCTTGTTTTTGGAATTCCGGGAGATTCAATTACCGCAATTGTAATTGGTGTTCTTATCCTCAAGGGAATGGAGCCCGGACCGGTTATTTTTATCAAGCAGCCTGAAATGGTTTATGCAGTGTTCATAGCTTTTTTCGGGGCAAATCTGTTGCTGCTTCCCATCGGCTATGGTGTGATCCGGGTTTCGCGATTTATCGTCAATGTACCGCGCTCTGCTCTTATGGCAATTGTATTGGTAGCCTGCGTGATTGGCTCTTTTGCCATAAATAATACAATTTTTGATGTTGGTGTCATGCTTGTCATGGGGCTTGTCGGATGGTTTATGGAAGAAAATGATTTTCCTGTAGCACCGGCAATACTCGGTATAGTGCTTGGTGAAATGGTGGAGTTCAATTTTATAACCACGATGATAAAGGCAAAAGGGGATTTCAGCATGTTTTTCAGCCGGCCGATTGCGGCTGTCATTGGCGTTATCACCTTGATGATCTGGTTTTCTCCCCTGATCCTTGCTCTGTTCAGACGGATACGCTGCTACAGAGGAGGAAGACGGTTAGATGGATGATTTGAAAATTGTTGATGCGCATCATCATTTCTGGGACCCAATAAAAAATTATCATCCATGGTTATGTGATGAGCCGATGATTCCTTTTCGGTATGGTGACTATTCCTCGATCAGAAAACCATTCATGCCCAAGGATTATTTTCACGTAGCAAGAGATCACCAAATCGTCAAGACCGTCACGATGGAAGGAGAGTGGAACCCTGAAGATCCCGTCGGTGAAAGTCTCTGGATGCAAGCTGTTGCCGATGAATTTGGATTTCCACATGCTCATGTTGCCCAGGCGTGGCTGGATGCGGATGATGTTGAAGAGGTCCTGAGAGCACATTCAGAAATTCCACTGGTTCGGAGCGTCCGTCATAAACCACGTGCTGCCGAGTCTCCCGACAAGGTGGTCAGTGGTCTTCCCGGCTCAATGAGTGACCCGAAGTGGCGGTCAGGATACGCTCTGCTCAAGACATTTGGTCTCCATTTTGATCTGCAGACGCCATGGTGGCATCTTGAAGAAGCAGCAGCCTTGGCAGATGACTTTCCTGACACATTGATAATACTTAATCATACTGGTCTGCCGGCCGATCGGTCTGCGAATGGTCTGGCGGGATGGCGTGAGGCCATGAGGAACCTGGCGAGGCGCGATAACGTCGTTGTGAAAATTTCAGGGCTTGGGCTGCCTGGTAAACCCTGGCGCATCGAGGATAATGAAGTAATTATCAAAGATGCTCTTAAAATTTTCGGTATAGACAGATGTATGTACGGAAGCAACTTCCCGGTAGATGGCGTGGTTGCTGATTACAACACGATTATTTCAGGGTACAAGAAGGTGGTGGAGAAGCTGCCATTAAAAGAACAGGAAAAATTCTTCCACGATAATGCTGTCAGAATTTATGGTCTTTGATTTTTTGGCAGTGTTTTTTGTAAAACCAAAGCGATATTTTCAGTGTTGTTTGCCCTTTCTAAATTGATATTTCCGATATTCTTCCGCACCTTTTTTCTGCTCTTTTTTGTTCTGAAAAAAGGTGTTTTCAATCACCGTGCGTTGTGCCATGCGTTCACGCTGGTTGTCGGGTACCTCTATGGGCTTGCCGGTGTCCCGGTGAATCTTACTGACGTACATTGCTGTTGAAATGGTGCCCGGTGTCGGGGTGAAATCCTGAAATTGTCTGATGGTAATGCCCAGTTTTTTCAGTTTCTGCACCATCCGGACAGTGTGCTGCCTGGTACAGCCCGGGTGGGCGCTGATGATATATGGCGTCACCTGGGGTTTTCTGCCGCATTTTTTGGATAGAGCCTTCAATGTCTCAAGAAATGCCACCAGCTGGTCGTGCGATTCCTTGTGCATCGCTTTGAGCACGTCTGTTTCCGTATGTTCCGGGGCAATTTTCAGACTGCCGGGCAGGTGTTTTTCGATGATTTGTTGCATCAGTTCCGGTGTTTTTCTGAGAAGCTCCATTCTCAGTCCAGAAGAGATGAACACCTGCTTTACCTCTTCTATGTCAAGCACCTTGTTCAGCAATGCAATGAAGCGCGTTTCATCGATCAGCAGGTTTTTACAGACGCTGGGATAGAGGCAGTCATGGTGTTTGCATGAGCCGATGGAGCAGCTGGTACCATAGAGATTGGCGGTGGGCCCGCCGAGATCACTGATTGTCCCGCCGAAATGTTCGCTTGCCGAAAGAATACGGGCCTCTTTTACCACTGAGTCAATACTTCTGCTGGTTACCGCAGGGCCCTGGTGTCGGGATATGGCGCAGAAGGAACAATTGCCCGAACACCCCCGGACGATGGTAATGGAATCCTTGATCATTGCATAGGCTGGAATATCAGGGGCAGACGGGTGTGGTCTGCGACTGAAGGGCAGCTCGTAAAGATTGTCCATTTCCCCGGAATCAAGCGGCCCGTCCTGTGGGTATTGAACGACCCACATGGCCTGCTGTTTCTGAATGAGAACGCTGCTGCTCATCCTGCGGGCATGGCGGTCTATCTCGAGTTCTGCAGCCATGAACTTTTTCCTGTCCTCCTGGATGTTCTGCCATGATGGAAGCTCAATAACTGTGATGCCTGAATCATCCATCTTTTGTCGAAACAGGGCCATGTCTTTGTCATTGAGCCGTATGCAGGTACCGGAGATAGTGGTCGGCTTCAGGCCTTTTGCAATCTGCTCTGCTGCTTGAAGCACACTTTTTTCACCCATGCCGTAAACCAGCAGGTCCGCTTTGGCGTCTGCCAGGTGTGAGCCGCGCAATTTGTTCTGCTTGTAGTCGAAATGGACGAAGCGGCGAAGGGATGCCTCAACTCCGCCGAGGACGATGGCTACCCCGGAATATGCCCTGCGGGCAAGCTGAGTGTAGGTGATAATCGCGCGATCCGGCCGTCGCCGGTTATCCTTAGACTGCTGGGCTGTCCGCCAGGGATTTCCCTGCGGAGAGAATGCATCGAAATCACGGACTTTGCCGTTGCCGGAGTAATTGGCGACAATGGAATCGAGGTTGCCCGCCGATATTCCATAGAACAGGCGGGGTTTCCCGAATCGTTTGAAGTCAGCTTCACTGTCAAAACGGGGTTGAGGGAGAACGGCAACACGATAGCCCCTGCTCTCCAGCAGTCTGCCTATGAGGGAAATACCAAAAGACGGGTGATCGACATAGGCATCACCGGACACCAGGACGATATCGACTTCAGCCCACCCTCGTTCTCTGCACTCATCCGGGGTTACCGGTAACGGCTTTACAGGCGTTGTGGCCATGGCGTTGTCGGCTCTTGAGGTTCAAGGTTTTCCCGGAGGATCATGGTAATCGACTGCTCAGCGTCTGTAGGCGGGTCATCAGGAAAAATATCTTATGGAAAAAAGGTCGAATATGCTACATTGTAAACGTTTGTTCAGGCAATCACCGGAGGGAGTGTTCTGCTGTGCCGGTGTGCCTCTTTTTTATTCCATATTCAAAACCAATGCTTCTACACTAACTTGATTGATATTGAAAGATTTTTAGATATACTCGCAGAAGAGGTACAGCATTACCGGGTTCCTGTGGTAGACCTCATCGGTGTACAGACATCTGACCCGTTTCGGGTCTTGATCGCAACGATCCTGTCGGCACGAACCAAGGATGAAGTAACGGCCATTGCCTCAGCCCGGCTCTTTGAGCGGGCAGCTGATGCTGCACGGCTTGCGGCACTGAGGCGGGAAGAAATAGAGGGTCTTATCTACCCTGTCGGTTTCTATAAGAACAAGGCGGCTCATCTGAAGAAGTGCGGTCGCCTGCTTGTTGAGAACTTTCAGGGACGAGTACCGCAGACGCTGGAAGAACTGGTCACATTGCCGGGGGTAGGGAGGAAAACGGCCAACCTGGTACTCTCGGTTGCTTTTGATATCCCGGCAATCTGTGTAGATACGCATGTGCACCGCATCATGAATATCTGGGGATATGTCAAAACCAGAAACCCGCTGGAAACGGAGATGGCATTGAGAGAGAACCTGCCGCCAGCATACTGGAAACGGGTCAACAGCCTGCTTGTTGCCTTTGGCCAGGGGTTGTGCAGGCCGGTATCTCCTCACTGCGACCGCTGTGTATTGCTTGATGATTGCCCGCAGATCGGTGTGATCCCACGAAAAAGGTGAGAAGAAGGTTCGAATGAATCAGAAAAACAGCCCCTGCCGGGTTATACTTGCCGATGATCATGTGCTGATTCGCCATGGCATTAAAAATATTATTGCCAGGGAAGCGCACCTGCAGATCGTCGGGGAAGTCAAAGACGGTGAGGAGCTGCTCGACTGTCTGGAGCAGAACCTTCCGGAGCTTGTTATTCTCGACATCTCAATGCCGAAAATAAACGGGGTCGACCTGACAATAATTCTGAAGAATAAATACCCGTCAGTGAAAATCCTGATGTTGACCATGCATACAAACAAGCAGTATTTTTACCGGGCAATGTCGGCGGGGGCGGACGGATATCTGATCAAGAGTGATTCGGAACATGAACTGCTGCTTGCCATTCAAAAAATCAGCAATGGCCACACCTACATATCTCCTCTGCTGTTGGACGAATTTACCGACGATGCCATGAAAGCGTATCGGAACCAGGAATCCACTGTCTCTGTCGGCTTGACCGGGCGTGAAAAGCAGATCCTGGCACTGGTTGTCGACGGGCACACCTCCAAAGATATAGCTGCCAAGCTGAATTTGAGTCCGCGGACGGTCGACCATCACCGTTCCAGTCTTCTCAGGAAATTTAAAATGAAAAACAGTGTTGACCTGGTCAACTATGCAGTCCGCAACGGCTATGTCGTTGTTGAATAGTCCCCGCTGATTTTTCTTTTCAGCAGGCAGAGCTCGCTGGTATCACTCTCCCTCATTTTCGCAACACCCCGGCTTTTCATAATACCCTGAGTTGTTCAGCAGCTTTTCCCGACCATGCATCATCTCTGCACACCTCTTTGCATAAAACCGTTTGAGTGCCTGAAAAAAATATTACCGGCAATGTTCCAAGCGCATGTAGGTATAAATACCTAATTAAAATTAGGTATTTGTCACAATTGTAATTCCAGCTGAAAACAGTAATAGTTCTAATGTCTTCAGGATATCCGGAATGATTTTAACAAAGAGGTGAGCATGAATAAAAGTGAGCTGGTTGCCGACATAGCGGCGTCGGGAGATTTAACCAAAAGTAGAGCCGGAAAGGCACTTGAGAGTGTCCTTGCTCATATGGCCAAGGCCATGGAACGAGGTGAGCGTGTTACCCTTTCAGGGTTCGGTTCTTTCCGGGTAGTCGAACGTGCGGAACAGAAAGGCAGAAATCCTCAGACCGGCCAGGCAATGACGATACCTGCTCATAACGTTGTCAAATTCAGGCCGGGGAAAACGCTCTCTACCAAAGTCAGGCATCAGTAGTATTCTTGTCTGCAGCAACACGCAAGATCCAGAGCACGGTTCCGCCAAGGATCATGATGCAGCTCAGCAGCTGGCCCATTGTCAGCAGATTGAACATTATACCAATCTGCGGATCGGGTTCCCTGAAAAACTCAACAAGGGTGCGAAACACCCCGTAACCGATTAAAAATAGGGCAAGCAATGAACCGTGGGGCCAGTACCTCTCCGTCCGCCATGGTTTGTTGCGGTTTGCCCAGAGCAGTATGAAAAGGATGACTCCCTCAAGGACAACTTCGTAAAGCTGTGAAGGGTGTCTGGCAATAGGGCCGCCTCCCGGGAAAACCATACCCCAGGGAAGCTCCGTTGCTCTCCCGAACAGTTCGGCGTTGATAAAATTGCCGAACCTGCCGAGTCCCAGACCGATAGGAATTGTCACCACATAGATATCGGCTGTTTTCCAGAAACTGATCTTTTTTAGTCTGCAGAAAATCACTCCCGCACTAATCAGCCCGATCGCCGCACCATGAAAGGACATGCCGCCTGACCAGGTTGCCGGGATCTGCAGTGGATGCTCCAGATAATAGGGCAGGTTGTAAAAGAGGACATAACCAAGACGGCCACCGATGATGATGGAAATAATCAGTACAATATTGAGATTTTCAAAATGGGCGGCAAGGGAAGCGAACCTGAAATCCCGTATCTGCTTTTTGACCAGAAAATAACTGGCAATAAAACCAAATACGTACATCAGCCCGTACCAGCGAATCTTCAGGGGACCGAGATGGAGAAGGACGGGATCGATTTCAGGGTAGGTGAGCATGGAGGTCCGTATCGTTTAAAGTTATTTTATGGTGCTGGACAGCCTGGAAGGGATCTGCCGGCTGCTGAATTTCCTCAGGTGTACCTGCAAAATCGATATCGCTGCCGGGGTTACCCCTGATATACGCGAGGCCTGGCCAAGCGACAACGGCCTGACCGTCGTCAGTTTTTCAATAACTTCAGTGGAGAGTCCGGACAGGGTTGAATAATCAATATTATCAGGTATGGTCATGGATTCCATTTTTCTGAATCTGGCTACCTGCTCGCCCTGCCGCTCAATATAGCCACTGAATTTTACCTGCAGCTGAATCTCCTGCTTGAATTCTGAGACGAAAAGGAGCTGCAACCCATCGCTCTGCTCTGCAGGCACAATTTCTGCCAGATGATCAATCGACAGCTCGGGACGCCGGAGCAGGTCGGCCAGTGAACATTTCTTTTTCAATGATGCACTTCCTATCCTGCTCAGTGCTTCATTCATCAGTTTTGTAGGTCGGACGGAGGTGGTTTCAAGAAGTGCCAGTGCCTGGGTGATCTCTGAGTGCTTTTTCTTAAACGCCTTATACTGGCGTTCCGGGAGCAGTCCGATTTCATAGCCGATCTCAGAAAGGCGTGCATCTGCATTGTCTTCTCTGAGCAGCAGCCGGTATTCCGCCCGCGACGTAAAAAGCCTGTAGGGTTCACGTGTCCCCAACGTCACCAGATCATCAATCAGCACACCAATGTAGGCTTGCGATCTATTGAGAATAAGAGGGTCAAGTGCTCTTGTCGAACGGGCGGCATTGATGGCGGCGATGAGCCCCTGGGCGGCGGCTTCTTCATAGCCGGAGGTGCCGTTGATCTGACCGGCAAGGAACAACCCCTGGATTCTCTTGGTTTCCAGTGAGGGCTTGAGCTCAAGCGGGTCGACATAATCATACTCAATCGCGTATCCCGGCCTGATAATAACCGCGTTTTCAAGTCCCTTGACACTCCTGATCATTTTGACCTGGGTTGCCAGGGGCAGGCTGGTCGGCATTCCATTGGGGTAAACCTCGACTGTTTCCAGGCCTTCCGGTTCCAGGAAAACCTGATGGCGTCCTTTTTCGGGAAAGCGCATGACCTTGTCCTCGATAGACGGACAATAGCGCGCGCCAACTCCTTCTATGATGCCTGCAAAAAGTGGTGATTGATCAATTGCTTCCCTGATGATGTCGTGGGTGGTTTCGTTGGTGTAGGTGATATGGCAGGGGCGCTGCTCAAGCCGGTATGACCCCTTGTTCTCATAGGCAAAGAAGGCTGGCGGTTCATCGCTGTACTGCGGCTCCAGATCCGCGTAATTGATACTCTTGGCGTCAATTCTCGGAACGGTGCCGGTTTTCATCCGGCCGACATTAAACCCCTGTACCTTGAACCATTCGGCCAGGCTCAGCGATGGTGAATCACCCATCCTTCCAGCTGGGAAATGTTTCAAACCAATGTGAATCAAGCCATTGAGAAAGGTTCCGGTGGCGACAACAACTGTTTTTGTCGGAATGAGTTCATCGAGGGAGGTTTTTATTCCCCTCACCCTGCCATCTTCCACCATGATGGAATCGACAACGGCTTGTCGTACGGTCAGGTTTTCCTGGTTTTCAAGAATATTTTTCATCCGCAGACGATAGAGCAATCTATCCGCCTGGGCCCGTGATGATCTGACGGCCGGACCCTTGCTGGTATTGAGCTTGCGGAACTGGATTGATGTTTCATCAATGTTTCGTGCCATTTCCCCGCCAAGTGCGTCTATCTCACGGACAAGGTGTCCTTTCGCCAGGCCGCCGATAGCAGGATTGCAGGACATTGCGCCGATGGTATCGATGTTGATTACCGTAATAATCGTCTTGCACCCCATCCGAGCTGCGGCCAGTGCCGCCTCGCAGCCGGCATGACCGGCCCCGATAACGGCGACATCAAAGGAATCGTTTTCACTCATAGCCATCGTTTGCTTCTTGTTGTTTTAATCAGAAGCCGGGACCGCGCAAATATGTGGTCCCGGCTGTCTATTGCAGGTATCAGGGTCTTTTGGCCCATGAAAGAAGTGCCCACCTCTGCGGATAGTTTTTCTTGATGACAATACCATCCTCATGTTCTCTTAAGATCCTCGATGAAACAAAGCGAACCAGTTTCCGGTCTTCTTCTTCACTCAGGTCCCGAAACATCCACCTGTAGGACTGCACGGCATCATCAAGGTCTGCAAAACATGCTTCAGCCTCCAGTTCAATATGCTCGATACGGGGGTGGATACCGAGGTGGTGGAGCATGTTGACGGTGTAGATATAGTCAGGGCCGGAGCTGAATGTCCTGCCGATTGCCTTAAAAGCATCGGGGTCAAA
Organism: Desulfocapsaceae bacterium; assembly: GCA_963675545.2. Classification (GTDB taxonomy): domain Bacteria; phylum Desulfobacterota; class Desulfobulbia; order Desulfobulbales; family Desulfocapsaceae; genus MADRE3. Next base: position 851,591 of record CAXXRX010000002.1, on the reverse strand, counting down.
GGGGGTCGGGGCGATCCGGTCGGCAATCACAGCCAGCTTTAAAGCATGCTGGTCAAGTTTTTTGATACCTGCCGCCAAATTGTCAATATTCATCGACCGTGAGGCAATGACCAGATCATGCACACCAATCTGTTTTTCTTCCCAGTTGTCTTCCCAGGCACATCTAATTGTGGTGATATTGTGGACATTCTGCTCTTCCGCATACGCTTTGAGCTGCTCGAGCATGCCTTCAGAGTAATCAATGGCGGTGACCTGCGAAACTTTGTGTGCAAACGGAACGGCAAGCGTGCCGGGACCGCATCCGACATCAAGCAGGGTTGTATCTTTGTCAACGGTAATGCAGTCCAGGAACTGTTTGATATAAGGCGAATGTCTGGTTCGCTGTGCGAATGAGGCCGACTTTTTCGTCCATTCACCGGAGTCTTTGCTCTTCCATGATTTTGTCTCGCGACTGTTTGTCCAGAGCAGGTACCAGTCTATATCGTCATAGAGTGTTATGTTCTGATTGTCTGCCATGATCGTCTGCACTATGCGAAGCCGGGAAGCCGGGTAGTCTGAAACAGTCGTAAACGGTAATGTCCCGGGAAAAGTATCACAGCTCAACCACTTGTGCAACACATGGAGTTGCTTCGACGGTGAAAATAATTGACACCGGTAGTTATCTATGTTTAATATTACCTTTTTGTGTTTTGTCGTTCTGCCACTCTTTTTTCGGGTGAAGCGGAAAAGCCGGGCAAGAAACACTACTCTTTCTGACAGCTTCCCGGCCGCTAATGTCTAAAGCCATGCATGATCATGGGATAGTAATTTGAGGGATTAAGAATATGAGCAAGAGAACTTTTCAGCCGAGCAATATAAAGCGTAAAAGAAGCCATGGATTTCGCGTTCGGATGCGAACCAAAGCTGGACGTGCTATTATCAACGCCCGAAGAGCCCGGGGGCGCAAACGCCTCTCTGCCTGATTGAATTGCGGCAGTTTGGCCTCTCCAAAGCGTTTCTGTTAAGAAAATCCCGGGATTTTGATACAGTTTACAGGCACGGGACGCGGCTGCACGGCACAGGATTCAGTATAATTTTTCTCAAGAATAGCCGTGAAAGCAGTCGAATAGGTATTAGTGTAAGTAGAAAAATTAAAGGGGCGGTTGTCAGAAACAGGATTAAACGGATATTCAGGGAATCATTTCGGTTGAACAGAAATGAGTACCCCCAGGGAGCCGATATCGTCATTGTTGTACGACCTGAGTTTGATCTTGATTCTCCACATCTCATAGTCCGGGCGGTTAGAAAGTTGATGATTGCGGAGTCAATGTAAAAGATGAATTGTTCGTCTGTGTTCAAGGTGCCTGCTCGGGCAGTCATCCTGCTGATACGAGGGTACCAATACCTGATCTCTCCGCTGTTACCCCGGACCTGCCGATTTTATCCTACCTGTTCTGCTTACACCATTGAGGCTATTAAACGATACGGAACGGTGCGCGGCGGCTGTAAAGGCCTCTGGCGCGTTCTTCGCTGTCATCCGCTTTCACGAGGTGGCTACGATCCGGTTGCATAGGTTTTCAGGGCCTCCGGGTCTCATGATATCTATGGTGAGCGGACCATTTCACAACTAGACATAAAGAGTATTTAAGACCATGGACATGTACAGAGCCTTTCTGGCCATCATAATTTCATTTGTCATCCTCGTCGGCTATCAGTACCTTTTTGTCGGCCCTGTTCAGCAGCCCGCCCCTGAGGCGCCGGCCTCTGCCGCCCCGCAGCCGGGGCAAACAGCGGTGGCTCCTGCCCAGACTGCAGCCCCGCCGGTCATGGCAACAGCCGCACCCCAGGCACAGCCGGTTGCCCAGACACCTTCCCGTCAGGCAGAAGAGATCACCGTTGATACGGACCTCTATACGGTGACGCTGAGTGAGAGCGGGGGGGTGGTTACCAGCTTTATCCTGAAAAATTACAATGAAACAAGTTCAGATGATTCCAGCGGTGAGCAGCTGATAAGGACCTCTCCGGAGCAGGGGTATCCCCTGTCTTTCTCCTGGGGCAGCGCTTTTCCCCAAAATACCCTGTATACCCTTGACCGCAAAGATATTACCTTTGATGAGCAGAGCGGCCGTGGTGTTGTCGTTATGCGGGCGGCAAACGATGCCGGTCTTGAAATTCTCCGTTCCTACGAGTTCAACCGTGACAACTATCTGATCAAACATACGGCAACGGTGAAGAACTCAGGCGGGCTTGCACTGCAGGGAGCCGGGGGCCTCCATCAGTTGAACATGCCGTTCGGTATCCTCGGCAAGGGCAGTCAGTGGTTGTTTCGGGGGCCGGCATTCTTTAACGAAGAGGGGCTGCAGGAATTTAAACTGAAAGAGTTCAAGGAAGGGAAAAAGACGGTTCAAGGGATGTTTGACTGGGTCGCCTATGAAGGGACCTACTTCATGACGGGAATTATCCCCGAAGATAAATCCCAGACCATTACCATGAACGCCCAGGATGAACTCGTTTCAATCGACATTGTCTCTTCGCTTGACACGCTTGCTCCGGGTACCGAAAAAACCTATACCTATGATCTTTTCTATGGTCCGAAGAAGCTCTCCCTGTTGAAGGAAAGCGGTTACAATCTCGAAAAAATAATTAATTTCGGCTGGTTTGATGTGATCGCCAGGCCGATGCTCTACCTGCTCAACTGGCTCTACAATATTTTCGGTAATTACGGGATCGCCATCATCCTGGTCACGGTAATACTCAAGGCACTTTTCTGGCCTATTACCCAGAAAGGCCTGAAGTCCATGAAAAACATGCAGAAACTGCAGCCCAAAATGGTCAAGATCAAAGAAAAATATAAAGATGATGCCGCCCGGATGAACCAGGAGGTGATGAATCTTTATAAGACCTATAAAGTGAATCCACTGGGGGGTTGTTTGCCCATGGTGCTGCAGATCCCTGTCTTTTTTGCTCTTTACAAGGTACTGCTGCAGTCAATTGAGCTGCGCCATGCGCCATTCATGTTGTGGATAACCGACCTGTCGGCCCCGGACCGCCTCTATATCGGCTTTGATATTCCGTATCTTGGAGGATTGCCGGTCCTGACGCTGCTGATGGGAGCATCAATGTTCCTGCAGCAGAAGATGACACCCACGACGGCTGACCCGACCCAGGCAAAAATCATGATGTTCCTTCCTGTTATTTTCACCTTCATGTTTCTCAATTTTGCTTCGGGTCTTGTCCTTTACTGGTTTGTCAATAACCTGCTGTCGATCTTGCAGCAGTATCTGATAAACCGGCAGAAAAAATCTGCGCCTGCCACCACATGACTGCTTTGGCTGCCGAAGTGAGAATGTTGTTTCAGGACCTATAATAATCGGAAATTATCATGTCACCGAACGCAAAAGACTTTTACGGTAAAGATGTTGCTTCAGCAATTAAAGAGGCCTGCGATACCCTCAATATCGCCCAGGAAAATCTTGATATAGCAGTGATTGAAACCGGCTCAACCGGAATTTTCGGACTTATCCGCAAAAAAGCTCATATACGGGTGACGGTTCAGTCTGATGAAAATGCTGCTGAGACCAGAGAAAAGAAAAAAACGCGGCCTGCAAAACAGAGGCCGAAGAAAAAAGCCGAGGCTCCGGAACAGGAAGCGATTGCCTCCCCTGAAATTTCAGAGAAAGTAGAAAATGACGTTGAGGCTGAAGATGATGACAACGAGGAGAACGGTGACAATACGTCATCTCGTGAACCGGTTGAGCTTTCTTCTGAAAGTCTCGACATTATCCGTGTTGAGCTTGAAAAAATCCTTGAATTGATGACCTGCCCGTCAACGGTTACGGCCGAAATGGTCGAGGGCAGCGTCCAGTGCAAGGTCAGCTCTGAGTTTGAAGAGGATCTCACCGGCGAGGACGGGAGAACGCTCGACAGCCTCCAGTATTTGCTTCGCAAGATTGTTTCCCGGAAAATAGCTGAACGGGTGCGCCTGACCATTGATGTCGGGGAATACCGTGAACGGCGCAATCAGGAGTTGCGCGATAAAGCAATTGATTACGCGGCACTTGTCAAGGAGAATGGCAAAACTCAGGTTATCGCTTCCTTGAATCCCTCTGAGCGCAGGATTGTCCATGTAGCCCTTCAGGAAGACAGCGACATCCGCAGCCGAAGTGTGGGGGATGGGCTTTTCAAAAAAGTCCTGATTTACAAACCGGGTAAAGGAAAAAACAGCGGCAGGAGAAAGAGTCGGCCCCAAAACCGGAAAAAAGGCGATTCAACCCGGAAGAAGGACAGCTGACCGGGGCAGAAAAACATCAAGCAGCAAAGTTCACACGCAGGCCGGTCAGCAATGTCCGGCCTGATCTGTTTCAGGCAGGGTGATGATATGATTTATGATGATCCAGACAGTACGACAATTGCCGCCATCTCAACACCTCCAGGGGCCGGGGGAATCGGTATTATCAGGATGAGTGGTCCGGCAGCACTTTTTGTTTTAAAAGCTGTTTTTCAGCCACTCTCGTCAAGCTGCCGTTTTGCTTCTCATCGTTTTTATTACGGAACTATCAGAAATCCTAAGAATGGTCGGCTGCTCGATGAGGTTCTTGCCGTTTACATGAAGGCTCCCAAAACCTATACGCGTGAACATGTCGTTGAGATCCACTGCCATGGCAGCTACTTCGTGCTGCAGTCAATACTTGACCTGATTCTAACTTTCGATATTGATCTGGCCACACCCGGGGAGTTCACCAAACGCGCGTTTTTAAACGGACGCATTGACCTGACCCGTGCCGAGGCGGTGATTGACATTCTTTCCGCACGAACGAAAAAAGGGGTCGACCTGGCGCTTGAGCAGATGAGCGGGCGGTTGTATCGAAGTGTTGACCGGATCCGCACGTCTCTTGTTCATATCCGGGCTCTATTTGAAGTGGCAATTGACTTCCCAGACGAAGATATTGAAATCGTTGATCGCGGTGCTGTTCTTAAACAGCTTCGCACTGACGTGGTTGCTCCCCTTGAACAGTTAATCAAGAGCGCCGACAGTGGGCGCATGATCCGTGACGGCGTTTCCGTCGTTATCGTCGGTCTGCCGAACGTCGGAAAATCAAGTCTGTTGAATACCCTTCTCCAGGAAGAACGGGCACTGGTGACAGCAATACCCGGAACCACCCGGGACACGATCGAAGAATATGTTGATATCAATGGTATCCCGGTCAGAATTATCGATACTGCCGGAATTCGTGATAGCACTGAGGAAGTCGAACAATTGGGAATAAACCGGGCACGGGAGCAGATCAATCGAGCTGATCTGGTACTTTTCCTGGTTGACGGGGCCCGCAGGCTTCTTGATGATGACCGGCTGCTGTTTGCCTCGGTATCCCACAAGCCGTCCCTGACACTTGTCAACAAGTGTGACCTGGAAGAGACTCTTGACAGGGAAACAGACATTCATATGTTTGCCGAGGCCCTTTCCATCTCAGCCCTCACGCAGGACGGTATAGCCTCATTAAAAGATGCGATCTTCAAACGAATCACCGGCGGCAGGGAGCAGTGGCAGGAAGAGGGATGTGCACCAAACCTCAGACACAAGGCGGCAATGGAACGTGCCCTCGGTGCGTCTCTGTCGATCTGCAGCGGTATTGAAGCAGGGCTTACCAGTGACCTGCTGACCATCGATATTCTCGACTGTCTCGAGCACCTGGGTGAGGTTGTCGGAGAGACCACAACTGAAGACGTGCTTGATGTGGTATTTGAGCAGTTCTGTCTCGGTAAATAATTCTGGTTATTCGGGTTCCGCCGTGAAAAACATATCTGATCCAGTCACCTGTGAGACGGCACGTGATCTTGTACTCAGCAGAGCCGTCCCGGTTGGCAGCGAGACTGTTGCGCTGGCCGACAGCCTCTATCGTGTTGTTGCCAGGGACGTGTGTGCAGAGCTGCCCGACCCCGGCTATGACCAGTCACTGCGCGACGGATTTGTTATTGGCAGCAGTGCTCTTGGAGGTGAAGACGACCGCTGTTTTTATCAGGTAATTGGTGAAATTCCCGCGGGGTGCTGTCACTCATTTGAAATCGGCCCGGGCGAGGCGTACCGTATCATGACCGGCGGGATGATGCCGGGTGGTGCCGAGCGCGTGGTGCAGCAGGAAGATTGTATCTATATCTCGGAGCGTATTGAGGTTCCGGCAGAGGTTCTGAAAAGCCGGAACCGTTTCATCCAGGAGCGGGGCTCATCTATATCCCGGGCAGCGCCTGTTGTCTCCCGGGGGACACTTCTTGGGGCAGCTGACGTCGGCATGCTTGCAACAACCGGCAACCGGCATCTGGACGTGTATCGGCGCGTGAGTGTTTCGTTTTTCTGCAGTGGTAATGAACTGGTGTCTCTCGACGCGGCGATTAAGCAGGGTCAGAAAATATCATCGAATTGCTACCTGCTCGCAGCTTTGCTCAACAGCTGCCAGGCCTTACCGGTTGACTGGGGAGTCGCCCGGGATACCCCTGCAGAGATAGAGCAGTTGCTGTCTGAAATCAGCAGTAGTAACACAGACATCATTGTCAGTACCGGTGGCATGGGGCCGGGTAAATACGATTTGCTCAAGACAGTTTTTGAGAAAACCGGCGGTGAGGTTATTTACCGCTCAATAGCCATGCGGCCCGGGCAGTCAACCCTGTTTGGCATACTGGCAGGAAAACTCTATTTTGGCCTGCCTGGCCCCCCGTTTGCCGTCGGAGTGCTGTTTCATGAAATGGTGCTGCCTGCACTGCGCAGGATGCAGGGACACCGTGCGTACCTGAACCGTGACGACGGGGCAGTCCTCGATCAGGACATATCAGCAGGGAAAAACAGATTTCTCACCGTCAGGGAAGGTGTTCTTTTTTTCCGTGAATGCACCCGGTATGTCAGGCTGCCTGACGACGGGGAACAGCCTGACTGCTATATTTTGCTTGATCCGGGCAAGTCCCGTTATGTGCAGGGCGATGTCGTCAGGATCCACAAAACAAGGTGATGCATCTTCTCGTGCTTATTGCCTGACCTGCTCAATCAGGTAACGGTTTACCGCCTCGTGGAGCGTGAGAATGGCAAGTTTTGCACAATGTTCGTCTTTTTTCGGAAATGTTCCGATTGTTTTCAGGACATCTTCAAAACCGAGTTCAAATAACTCTTCCGGATTCCTGCCGTGGGCGAGCTCAGCGGTAAATGAGCCGCACAACGCACTTGAACCGCATCCGTCTGTGACATAGGATGCCTTTTTTACCCGGTTGTCCTCGAATTTTAAAAAGATTTCCATGCTGTCACCACAACCACCGCGGATGCAGGCATGGCTGTCTGCATCCGCTATTGGGCCGTGAAATTGCGGATGACGCCACCTGTCAAAGCCTTTCTCACCAAACGCTGCCCGGGCATCTTCAAATGACTGATTCTGGAGCTGCTGCACCAGTAGTTCAAATTCCTGATCGTTAAGTGCCATTTCTATCGCCTGAATGCATAAAATTACCAGTGGGCCTCAGCATTTGCCGACGTTGAGTAGTCAACCTTACCCGACTTGAACCTGTCAACCGCATCGGAAACCGTGCCGCTGACATCATTGACGACTTTCACACCGGCAGCCTCAAGTACCTGAAATGCCTTTGGCCCGCAATATCCCGTCATCAGGACTTTTGCGCCCTTGTCGTTCACCATGGTTGCCGCCTGGATGCCGGCACCCTTGAAGGCACCGGCATTGACCGCGTTGTCAACGGCTTCAAATTCTGACGTTTCCGTGTCGATAACAAGAATATAGGACGCCCTGCCGAAACGGGGGTCGACCTCACTTGTCAACTGTGGGCCTCTGGAACTGACCGCAATTTTCATGTTGTTCTCCAAAAAGAATGATTAAGCGCCACCACCACCGCCGCAGACCTGGTCATCTGAGATCAGCGGGAGTTTTCCGGCCAGCATGTCTTCGATTACCGGTTTGATTTCTGCCCGTTCGGCGTCGTGGTAGACGTCGATTCCGACCTGCTTGAAGCCCATCAGCGGGCGCATGCCGATACCGCCGACGATGAGTGCATTGACATTGTGCTCGGCCAACAGGTTGACCGGAACCATGCAGCCTCCCTGGACATGCTCCTTGTTCTGGATGGTGGTTACTGAAATGATTTCACCGTTTTCGGCATCGATACAGGTGAATACATCACAATGTCCAAAGTGGCCGGCCCTGAATCCTTCCAGTCCTCCTTCACCCATGGACGGTACAGCGATTCGAATTGTTGTCATGTTCTGCTCCTTACTGTTTTGTTGAAATTATCGGTATGATCTGTGAACTATCTGTACACATCTGCTCTGAGTTGCTGACGTTTTCCCAGATTGAGGTGAGGACCTCAATCAGTTTCGGGCTCTTTCCATGTTCGATTATGTTCTGTCCGGCAATCATTGAATGTGTGAAAGCCTGGTCAAAGGGGATACGTCCGACAACAGCGATGTTTCGCTGCTCTGCTTCCTTCAGGATTTCATCGGAAATTTCACGGTTGATATCGTATTTATTGATACAGAGCATCTGCGGTATCCTGAAATGATCGGCCAGTTCGGCTACCCGCTTCATGTCGTGAAGTGAGGAAAGGCTTGGTTCTGCAACAATCAGCAGGGCAGTAGCCCCGGTAATCGAGGCAATGACCGGACAGCCGACGCCTGGCGGGCCATCGGTTATGATCAGCTCACGTGCCTGCTGTTTGGCAAGCGCTTGTGCCTGCTGCCGGATCAGCGAAACGAGCTTGCCCGAGTTTTCCTCGGCAATACCCAGGCGGGCATGGACCATGGGACCCATCCTACTCTCGGAGAGAAACCACTCGCCGCATTTCTGTTTGGGAAAATCGATTGCTTGTTCCGGACAGAAGTCCACACAGACGCCACATCCCTCGCAGCTGACCGGATCAACCTCAAAGGTGTCTGTTATTGCCTCAAACCTGCAGAGCTCAAGACAGGTTCCACAGCTGCTGCAGTCTTCCTGCCTGATAACGGCAATAGAGCCGCCGATGAAGTCGTTGGTCGAATATGGCTGGGGGTTCATCAGCAGATGGAGGTCTGCAGCATCGACATCGGCGTCGCAAAGAACAAAATTTTGTGCCATGGAAGCGAAGGCTGCGGTGATGCTGGTTTTTCCGGTACCGCCTTTACCGCTGACTATTACGAGCTCTTTCATTGTATTACCTGCTTTGATTCGATAATTTCCACGATGTCCCGATACAACATCTTGAAGGTTTGACGCCAGGTCGGGAATTCCTCAATGAGCAGACGTCCCCGGGAATAGATCTCGGCAATCCTGCGGTCAAACGGTATTTCCAGTAAAACCGGGATGTCCTCCTGGGCCGCGTATTCCTGAACAGAATGATCCCCGATATCAGAGCGATTGATGACAATGCCGCAGGGCATACCGAGCACCTTTACCGCCTCGACAGCCAGCTTGAGATCGTGCAAACCGAATGGCGTCGGTTCGGTGACCAGGAGCACGAAGTCGGTGTTCTTCATGGCGGTGATGACCGGACATGATGTTCCGGGAGGAGCATCAATGATCACCAGGTCATCCTCTTTGATTTTGCTTCGCACTTTTCTGATCAGCGGAGGAGACATTGCCTCCCCAACCCGCATTGTTCCGTGAATAAAGGTAAGCCTGTCCCTGCTTCCGGTTTCTATGATGCCAAGTTCCCGGGCACCTTCCTCTACCGCATGTTCCGGGCAGACGACAACACATCCCCCACAGCTGTGACAAAGCTCCGGGAAAACGATAACCTTCTCGCCGATAACGGTAAGCGCATTAAACCGGCAGATTTCTGCACATTTCCGGCAGCCGTTGCAGAGCGTCTGGTCTATCTCCGGAATCATGGTGTAGACCGTTTCGTCTGTGTGAATGTCTGGATTGATGAAGAGGTGAGCATTCGGCTCTTCCACATCGCAGTCAAGTAATTTGACGCGCCGGTCTATACTCAGGGCAAGATTTGTCGAGATGGTTGTTTTGCCGGTACCGCCTTTGCCGCTGGCCACACTGATAATCATACTATTTCCCTTGAAAATGTTATTGACTGAGTTGGTATATCTTCTTCAGGTGATCAATCATGTCATGTGCTGAGCGGGCCGTTGGGGGCACCGGCAGCTGCATGAACACACCATATCCCTCGGTTGCTTCATGAAATGCTTCATGAGAAAGAGGTGAGGAAAGAGCGCAATTTACGAAAGGATTTGCTGCCACCAGGTCCTTGATGAACTGCAACCCGCTACTATCCAGCAGCTCCACGGATACGACCGCCACATCAATTTTGTTGTCCTTCATGTAGGTCCAGGCCTGATCGGCTGAGGCCAGCCAGGTAACCTCAAACCCGCTTTGGGAAGCTAAAACTGAGGCGACTTCTGTTAAAGATGACTCTTCCCTGCTGAGAAGAATAATGTTCAATGTCTTCATATCCGTTGTCATTTAAAAATAAAAGAATGTAATCCTGCCGTATTGAGGGAGGTCGCTCTCCCTCACCCCAACTGCTGTTCTTCTCGTTTATCATCAATGGGATATCCGTTATTTTTTCCCGGGTGCTGGTTTTTCTCTGATTCTGCCATGCTGATCTTTCCAGTTCTATTCGTGTGGACGAATTTCATGAATCGCTGCCGGCCTGCTTCATGTTTCTCCGCGGGCACACTGCGGCGCACCCCGGCATGCAGAAACGGTTTATTTCCAGGTTCCGGGCGTAGGCTCGTAGAATAGGCTCGGCTTTTCCTGAGATAAAGGGCACCAGGGTAATTCCGGCATCTTCAATAATTTTTGCGGGCTGTCTGGAAATAGCACCGCATATCAACGAGTCCGGCCCAAGTTCGACAATTTTCCTGGCGATGGAAACCGGGACCAGGAGCGGCATGAATTCAATTTTCTTGTCCACTATCTGTTTGCCACGTATTTCTGCAAGCAACAGGGTCTGAGCCGAGTCGAACACCGGTGATATTCGATTACCCCAAACCGTTATTGCAACTTTCATGTGGCTTCTCCTTTGCAGCATTGCGCGTTTAACACTAGTAAGCAAAGACAGTGCCAATTATGGGCATATGTTATTTATTTTGTTAAGATGTTGAATATAAATAGGAAAAATAATATGGCAGGTATCGAAAGAAATGTGCGTCAAGCAGTACAGACGCACTATGGAAACACTATGCCAGGGTACAGTCGCATTTTTGCAACTATTGGTCCTGGAGATTGTTTGAGTGACGGCCATCCTGTTCGGGAAGGGGGATAGCAAGTTTTTTTATTTTCCTGAACAAGGTGCTCTTGTGCATCCCCAGTCGGGCTGCAGCGGCAGATCTGTTGTAGTTTGACTGCTGGAGTGCGCTGCTGATTGTTTTCCGTTCAGCCTCCTGCAGTGCGGTGTAGCCGGTTTCTGAAACCTGCGATTGGGGAGCCATTGCCCTCAGGTAGCCCGGGAGGTGACGCAGTTCAAGCATTTCCCCATTGCAGAGAACAAACGCGTGTTCGATAATATTTTCCAGTTCCCGGATATTGCCGGGATAATCGTGGGCGAGCAGGATGGCCATAGCTTCCGGTTCAATCCCGGAAACGTAGCGTCCCTTGATGCTGTTCATTTTGGAGATAAAGCGTTCGGTGAGAAGGCCGACGTCTTCAATACGGTCTCTGAGCGGAGGAAGTTCCAGCCTGATGACATTGACCCGGTAATAAAGATCCTGCCTGAACTGCGAGCGTTTAACCATCTCCTCAATATTTTTATTAGTGGCAGTGATAATACGGCTGTTTGTCTTTATTCTTTCGGTACTGCCCAGCGGCTGGAATTCCCTCTCTTCGAGTACCCTGAGCAGGCGGATCTGGAAAGCGGAACTGGTGTCACCGATTTCATCGAGAAAAATCGTTCCCTGGTCGGCAGCTGCAAACAATCCCTGTTTGTCGACTCGTGCATCGGTGAAGGCGCCTGCCTTGTAGCCGAACAGCTCCGATTCAAGGAGGCTGTCGGGCAGCGCCCCGCAGTTGATACCGATAAACTGCCTGTTCTTCCTGAGTGAAAGGTTATGGATTGCCCTGGCGAGCAGTTCTTTACCGGTCCCGGTTTCCCCTTCAATCAATACGGTACTGTCGCTTTCAGCAACCTGTTCGAGAATCTTGAAAAGATCCTGCATGCTTTTGGAGCGGCTGACCATCTCACCGAATTCGAAATTACCGATGATCTCGCGGCGAAGCTCTTCAACCAGGCTGTGGTCACGAAATGTTTCGACCCCACCCAGTATCTCGTTCTGTTCGTTTTTCAGCAGTGATGTCGAAACCTGTATGGGAATCATCTGCCGATCACTGTTGATGATGTAGGTTGAACTGCTGACAAACGACTTCCCTTCAGCCATTGTCCGCTTCAATGCACAATTTTTTTCACACATATTTGAGCGGAACACTTCCCAGCAGTATCGGCCGATCGCTTCATCCCTGGGAACACCGGTTATTTTCTCTGCTGCCCGGTTAAATGACATGATCCGCCAGTTGTGATCGACGGTAAAAACACCGTCGGAGATGGATTCAAGTATCGTCTGGGTGACGGTTTCAGGGGATGGGGGTGATTTGTCGTTCATATGCACAATATAAGTGATCTGATTTTGATTGCATTCTTTTAATTTGAGCGTGTTAATTCTTTTAACTGAAGTCTAGACTTTCATAAGCCATCCACCATTGAGTGGCTCGGTGGTTTTTTCTCCGCTATATTGTTCTTTGACACAACAAAATCCATTAGCTTCCTCGGATTTTCATTTTCCGGCACACATTCCGTCAGATCCGGGGGCTGGAATTTTCGCCATGTCGGGTTCCACCAGCCGCGAACCAGAACATTGCTAATAATCATCTGCAGCCCAAGCCGAACCAAGCCGGCTGTCACGCGGTGTTTCTTTCGGTATGGGAGGTTGCCCCCCTTACTTGCCCTCAGTACGCCGGTGAAATGCGTATCATCAGTTTCATATATAAAAAGACGGTGATAAAGAAGTTACTCACCCATCTGAACCTTTATGAGGAAAAGGCTAACCAGCGGGCACCGCCTATGTCGGAGATGAAGTATATCGAGCCGGTTGAGTTAGTACCCTGTGAAGATGAAAGGCCGGAATACGAGGAGGCGGTTTTTGAGCGATAAAATTGTAGACAATTTATTGCTTCAATGATTCGGATTGCTCCACTAACTGACGTACCTCTTCGGTATCTAGCGGCCTTATCAGGCGCGCCACTTCCTTGCCATCATGCAAAAGGATCAAAGTCGGCCAAAGCGTAACCCGAAACGCGCGACCCAGTCGTTTACCTTTGCCATCATATACCTTTATATGGAGCAGCTCGGAATACTCTGCCAACACTTCCTGTATTGCTGGGCGTGCCGCCTGACAGTGTCCGCACCAAGGCGCACCAAACTCGAGGAGAGTGTCACCGACCAATCCATTAACTTGCTCAAGTATCGGGGCATCCTCTGCATAATCCGGGTTAAACCCTTTGTAGCTGGCTTTCATGCTGGAATATTTCCTGAGTGGTTTTCTTTTTGCGAAGATATTAAAATCTCATGGTACATGTCTTCACTTATTTTATTCACGATGCCTGGAGCGTTGATTATAGACAATGGCAGGATAATTCAAGCTTTATTCCCCTGATCGGCTTAACCTCTTTGCAGGTTGCCTCTGCCTCATCTCCAGGTTTAAACAGGTTTTGTTTTTTGATGGTAAAATCATTTCTTTATTCCCTTGTCAAGTCTTTCTCTCTAGAGTAGCTGGTGTGACTGCCGGTGTCTTCCTCATTAAATCACAAAGGTGCTGACAGTCAGCTGTTCCGGCGGCGGGAAAATACCAGTTCCTGTACACCCAGCCCCCCTGCAATCAGTGTATAACATGGTATGCTTCCAGTTTATGTGAGTATATTGCAGAAATTGCCATCATTTAAAGACACCCCATATGCATGCATGATGAAAGCAGGAGGACAAATAGCATCAGGCAGTAGGTTCACCTCCTCCTTTGCATGGAGTTGGTAATAGCAGCGCTCATGCACGCAACAGTGGAAAATATCGCTGTAGCCAGTGTCCATTCTTTTATAGCAGGATCAAATTTCAAAAGGCAGATGCCGTATCAATTTCAGGAAAGTGTCAATGAAGTCAATGCTTCCTTCTGGCTATAAGCCTTCACTATCTCTCCTGAATGTTCTTGATCACCATACTGACCGTAACTATATGTTTCAAATAGATCCTTTATTCTTAGTATTTACGAGAAGATAATGTCCTATCAAATACGTTTTCTCTGTATCAGCTTCCCAGGGCAGAGAAACAATTCAAAATGAAAGATCATGTTGGCAAGCTGGTGATCGACATAACAGCTGAAAATTCCTGACGACAGCCCGTCATGCTGTTATCGTTGGGGGAGTTGCTCAGGAAATCTATCCCGTCATATTAAGTTCTTGGAGGTGAGGGTAATGGAGCAGAGACTACTGGGTCAGACCGGCATGACTGTCGGCAAGGTAGGTATATCATCCAGTTACGGGGCTGACTGTGCAGTTTTTGAGGCAGCGCTGGATCGGGGTTGCAATTATTTCAACTGGGGCACCTTTATTCGTGGAAGATCAAAAGAATTTAGAAAATTCATGCGCCTGCTGGCTCATAACGGCAAACGGGATAATGTTGTTTTGGGCCTCATCAGTTACTCGCATTCTGTTTTCCTGGGTAACCGTGCGGTTGATACTGCACGACGCCAGTTGCGTACCGATTATATCGATACTCTTATTCTTGGTTATTTCTCTAGGCGTCCGCCGCAACGCCTTATTGATTGGGCACAGGAGTTAAAACGCAAGGGAGTCGTCAGGGCCATCGGCATGACAACGCATAACCGTAAAGTTGTAGTCCCTTTGGCAAAGGAAGGCGTCATCGACTATTTTCATATCCGCTACAATGCTGTGCACCGTGGTGCCGAGGAGGATATTTTTGCCCACCTTCCCATGGAGACAAGACCGGGATTCGTATCGTTTACCGCCACCTGCTGGGGCAAATTGCTGAACAAGAAGAAGCTTCCCGACGTTGTGCAGGCACCGACAGCAGGCGACTGCTATCGCTTTGCACTGACGCACTCTATGGTCGATGCATGCATGATGGGTGTGAGAAACATGGCTATGCTGGAAGAGAATCTTCAGGAAATTGAAAAAGGCCCTTTGAGTGCAGAGGAATTGGAGATAATGCGGAAAATCGGTGATCATCTGTATGGAAAGCCCAGGTAGGAGCGCAGCCTGGGGGCAGTAAAAAGGGTGGAAAAAAGACGAACAACACCCTCTGATTGATAACGGATACCTGCTCAGGGATAATCTCAATACCACGGATACTTTTTGGCGCGGAAGTATCTCGAATGCGGGGATCTCCACCAGGGCTTCGCTCGCATTAAATGCCCCAATTGCCATCATCAATTCATCCTGGCCTACAGTTGCCGTGGTCGCTGATGGTCTCTTTTCAGAGAGCGGCTATTTCTTTCTCATGGTTCTCAGGAACAGCGGGAGCACCAGAATCAGGAAAAAGATGCGGAACAGGTGATGAACCGCAACATAGGCCGGGTCGTAATTCAAGGATAAGGCCATTGCCGCCATAGCCTCCACGCCTCCCGGGGCAAAGGCTACAAACACCTGGCCGAAGGGAAGTGAGAGCAGTTTTGCAACCGCAGCGGCAAAGATTGAAGCGATAACGAGTGATAGTAACAAGGCACTGATCGATCCCCAGAAGAGATTCCTGAGATCTTTTAGCGGGATTGTCGAAAACCGGGCGCCGACAAGCGATCCGGTGATGGTGAAACCGACAAAAATTATTTCATCGGCGGGGCGGCCGGAGACATATCCCAGGAGATGCGCAATGCCGCTGATACCTATGCCGGCAAGGAAGAAGGCAGCCGGAATCTTCATCCTGGCGAACAGCAGACCAATCACCAGAGCGCCTGCAAAAATAGCGGTAAAGGCGACCGGAGCCATCGGCACGGTGCCGGCAGCCGCATGCTGTTCAGGGTGCATGCCGAAGTGAGCAAGAAGAAGAGGGATCGTCGTGATTATCGCAACCAGCCTGATTGTCTGGATAACAGCAATTGATTTGAGATCACCTTGTCCGTCGGCGGCAAGTGCAAGAACATAGGCAAGGGCACCGGGAGATGTCGCCAGGAAGCCGGTTGCCCGGCTTTCATGAAAAAAAGTTTCAAGCAGCCTGCCACCGAAATAGACGATGGCGATAACGGTGATCCCAAGGATTGCCAGGCTGGCCGGCCACTTCGACATATCGGCAAGTGTTTCCGTAGTAATACTGCTTCCCAGTGAGCAGCCGATAACGGCAAAAGCAATATTTTTTAGAAACGCCGGTATATCCCGGGTGATACGCAGCAGAGAGGCGCAGGATACCGTTATTGTAGCCCCGAGCAGTGCCGGGGCGGGAAGGCCGAAAGCCTGAGCACTCAGCGCTCCTGTAAAGCCGACTGAAAGCGTAATCAGCATTTTTCTAAAACTGTTCAACATTGCTGCTCCCTGTTACCGCGATGGGCCCACAACGCACGTTTTCAACAGATTGTCACAAGCTCCCGCGGGAGATCGCTCAAGGATTGGGCTCCTGCTGCCGTGACAACAACAGTATCTTCTATGCGGACACCATTCCTGCCTCCCAGATAAATACCCGGTTCTACCGTATAGGCCATCCCCGCTTCAAGAATCTCTTCGTTGTCTCCACGGATATATGGGTCTTCGTGGCACTCCATGCCGATCCCGTGGCCGGTACGGTGAGTGAATTGATCACCATAGCCTGCTGATTCAATAACCACCCGGGCTGCGTGATCTATCATTTTGCAGGCAACACCGGGTTTACCGGCTTCCCGTCCGGCCCGGTTTGCCATCTGCGCAGTATTGTGGATACGGTGATACTCCGGTTCTACCTCTCCGACAGCGAAGGTCCGTGTCAGATCGGAAACATAGTTCCTGCAGGAGGCTCCCCAGTCGATAATCAGCAGGTCACCTACTGAAAGTTTGCGTTCGGAAGGCTTGGCGTGAGGTTTTGCAGCGTTCGGACCGGCAGAGACGATGGGGGAAAAAGGCAGCGCCGGGTCCGATCCCTGCCGGAGCAGCTGGATGACAAGTTCGTTGGCCAGATCTTTTTCGCTCATGCCGATCCTGGCAAGGGGAAGGGTTGCCTTGAGGGCCTCCTGGGCTATCGTGACCGCCTGTTTCATGGCCTCGATCTCGCCATGATCTTTGACAGAACGCAGGGATGCGATCAGGTTTGAACCATCGGTGATGGAGACGTTGTCGTTTGCTGAAAACAGATAATTGTATTCCAGTAATCTGAACTGTCGGGGTTCAACACCGATTCTGCCCTTGCCCAGTTTCAGGCCGTCCAGGGCCTGCCTGAAAACCGTTGACCAGTTGTCCGGATTTTCCGGATACGTCATGGCCGTAAGACCGCACGCTGCCTGGTCAAGCTTTCCCTGTTCCAGTTCAGGGAGAATGAGAACCGCCTGCTTTCCCGGTGTCACCAGCAGGACAACCGGCCTCTCCATCAGGTGGAAATGAAGACCCGTGAGATAGGTCAGGCTTGGGCCGCTATTAAAGGCCATAGCAGCTATCTTCTGGTGTTCCATACCTGTTGATAATCGCTGCAAACGTTCACGGTGCATGGTGAATTCCTGTATTCAGTCTATTAAGTGTCCGGCCGCCGGCTGCGACATGTCGGTTACGCGGCACATATAAGCAGGGAGCACTTTAGCACAACAGGCAGAATTGAGCCGCATGATTTTCAACCACGCCGATAATTATAACTGTGATTGACTTTGCCGCAATTCCACGATAATTAAACAGTTGCTATCGTCAGTTACTGTGATGATCGAGACGCGGATTGATCAGCAATCAGCACGAAACTCTTCCTGCAGGTTCCTTTGAAATTTTTTCTTCTGCCCGGGGCGTATTCATGATTGAAATAATGTCTTCACGCCTTGGGGTAAAGCTCTTCATCATGCTGACAGCGGTGATAACACTATCAATTGCGCCGCTTGCCTATATTTCTGTTAAGGCAATCAACCGCTATGGTAACGAGGTCACTGCCGTGAGCGAGGAGCAGATCCGCTCGCAGGCGTTTTCCTATCTGAAAAAAATCACACGGGAACGGGCCGGCCGCTACCAGGGCTTCTTCGATCGCATCCGGGCCTCTGCAGGTATGCTTGGTACCCATGCCTCGTCGATCTGCTCGGATCTTGATTATTTCGCAAGTAAACCACGGTACCGGAGCTCTTATGTCATTTTGCCGCACAACGGTTTCTGGGCAAGTGCCGACAGTGAGCCGATCATTTCGATGTACTGGGGATCGTCTGACCTGGGAGCCGCAGTGCAGAAGCAACTCGATGCCCTTACTCACATGACGCCGCTTTTCACCAGGGTGCTTGATGAAAACCCTGAAGCTCTGGCCAGTCATATGATTACAATGTCCGGAATTGGCCAGTACTGCACCAGAAATGAGCAGAATAAAAAAACAGTGCGTAACCTGCCGCCCCTGTCTGTTTTTGATCTTCGCCAGGGTGAGCCGCTGACGATATTCACCCGCTCAGGTGACAGGACGAGTGGCGTCAGGTGGACGGATGTCTACAAGGATGATGTAAACGACGGACTCATGCTCACTGCGTCGGTACCGATTCATGATACAAGCGGTGTTTTTCAGGGTATTGCGGGAATTGATGTGCCTCTTGATACAATAATAGACGATATACTTGCAATTGAAGATCCTGATGCGGAGAATCCCATTCTCTTTGCGTTCTTAACGGATAACGACGGCAGGTTGATCGCTTTTCCTGAAAAGTACCACAAGCGTTTCGGCATTTCTTTCGACCCCGGCAGCTTCAATGATTCATCCGACAGTCTTGAGTTGAGTCTGGCGGATTCCATTACGCAACAGGTGCGGGAGCTCGGCATGCTCATAGCCGGCGGACGGGAGACTTTTTCCCGGCTCGACCTGCAGGATGACCCGCTTTTCGTTGCAACCAGCAGGCTGCCGGAGCTTGATTGGGTCTTCGGCCTCGTTGTCCGGCAGAAGGATATGTTTGCCTCGGTTGACAAGAGTCGCACCACCCTTAAAAACACCATCAGGACCATGGAGCTGAAGGGGCTGCTGGTCTCCTTGCTGACGATACTGACCGCTCTGGCAATTGTTTTTCTGTCGATAAAATACCTTGTTATGCCGCTGAGGACCCTTGCCTCGGCAACCGCAAGAGTCGCCAGGGGCGACTTGTCGGTGCGCTGTCCGGTTACCTCAGGTGATGAAACCGGTATCCTCGCCGCCTCTTTCAACACGATGGTCGAGCGGCTGCAGCAGACGCAGGAAAATCAGCTTCGTAAGTCTCTGGAAGAAAAGGAAATTCTATTAAAAGAGATTTATCACCGGACAAAAAACAACATGCTGGTGATTATTTCGATGCTCGATTTGCAGATGCAGGATGTCGAGGATGACCGGATACTATCCATATTCAAAGATACCGAATACAGGATACGGGCAATGGCGCTTGTCCATGAAAAACTGTATCAATCACAGGACCTCTCCGAAATAGACCTCGGCTCCTACCTGGAAGATGTTGTCCGGTCACTGGTTGCCAACATGGTTCCCGATGGAAGGGTCAGGCTCGACATACGTGTGGAAGCGACGCCGATTACCATTGATTATGCGATACCGCTTGGGCTTGTTATCAATGAAATTGTTACAAATGCTGTAAAACACGCGTTTCCGGGGGGAAGAGCAGGTACCATTTCCTTGACCTTGACGAGGAAGCGGGATAAAAAGATTCGACTTGAGATCGGTGATGACGGGGTCGGGCTGCCGGAGCATGTCGATATTCACCAGGGCAGTACGTTTGGCATGCAGCTTGTAAACAGTCTGGTTAAGATGCAGCTCCGGGGTGAGTTTTCAGTTGAGTGCGGAAATGGCGGCACCATCTTTTTTATTATGTTCGGGGAACCGGCTGCGACAATACGTGTATGAGCGAGAAGACTGTCAGAGTAATGGTGGTCGAAGATGAAGTGCTTATCGGCCTGATGCTTGTAAAAAAACTGAGGGCTGCCGGGTATGAAGTCGGCGATGTAATAAGCACCGGTGAGGAAGCGGTTGAGTATGCAGGAGACATCAGACCCTCGGTCGTCCTGATGGATGTGACGCTGGCGGGCCGGATGAATGGCATTGAAGCCGCACGACAGATCAAGGACAGGTATGTGACCCCGATCATTTTTTTTACCGGATACAATGACACATTGCTCCATGAACAGGCCCGCCGGGTTGATCCGGTCGCAATCCTTGCGAAAATGGATCCGTTGGAAAATATACTTGCAGCTATCCGCACCGCGGTCTCCTGAGGCCGCTATCGTTGCCGGCATGTAGAGAGGGTGCTTTTGGTCAGGCAGAGAAGACCACCGCCTGGTTTAAAATAAAAACTGTGGCAACAGGTAACAATGCTTAAGGTAGTTTCTGAGCCGTTGCTCCGATAGTCACTAATCGGCAATGATGGTATCGTGAGATGCAGGTGCTGTACGACGGGTTTTCTGCTAAAAAACAGTGTGCTTGTCCCCCGGCAATTCTCCGGGAGATTGCCCTGCCTATTTTCTTTGAGAAGGAGTACCAATGGAACGTGGAATCGATTCTTCCGGAGATCCCGCCCCGGAGCCAGAATATCCGTCACTGATTGATAACCATGGCCGTCCTATCACCTATCTGCGACTGGCCATCACCGATCGGTGTAATCTCAGGTGCCGCTATTGCATGCCGGAAGAGGGTGTTCCCTCAATTTCGCATGAACAAGCGCTTTCCTACGAGGAACTTGAGCGGCTTGTGCGGCTCTTTCAGGGGCTTGGTATCAGCAAGGTCCGTATTACCGGCGGTGAGCCGTTTGTCCGGCGCGGCTGCTATGAATTCATGAAAACACTCAGGCAGACGCTTGGCATTGAGCAGCTTTACTTAACCACCAATGGCGTGGAAACACATCGTTACCTTGACAGGCTGAAGGAAATCGGCATATCGGGAATCAACCTGAGCCTTGATACCCTTGACAGAGCACGATTCAAAGAAATTACCCATAGAGATCATCTCGACAAGGTGTTGCTGACCCTGCATCGTTCTCTTGAGCTTGGCATTCCGCTGAAGATCAACACTGTCGTCATGGAGGATACCGGTGACCAGGAGATAATCGATCTTGTCGAGCTTGTCCGTGGCCAGCCAGTCAGTCTGCGTTTCATCGAGAGGATGCCGTTTTCGGGTGGTTCGGCGGTCGTGCAGGAATCCCGGCAATCGCTCCAGGAGCGTTTACGTGCTATTTTTCCCGGACTGAAGGACTATAACCGCGGGGTTGCCGGCACCGCCCGTGAGTTTCAGCTTGCCGGCTATTGTGGAACAATCGGGGTTATCGAGGGGCGCTCGAGGAAGTTCTGCGCGACCTGTAACAAGGTGCGCATCACTCCTGAAGGAATGCTCAAGGCATGTCTGTATGATGACGGGGTCCTCGACCTCAGAGGGTTGCTCAGAAACGGTGCGACGGATGAATTTCTGGCGGATTCAATCCGCACATGCCTGAATCATCGCTATGCCGACGGGCATGCAACTGAAGCGGATCATTGCCGGGCTGGAGAACCGTCAATGGCATCGATCGGGGGATGACATTTAATACATGTCGGTGGGCTAAGGATAGGAGATGCCGGTTTTTTTCAGGAGATGATGGAATGGCAAACGTGGAAGCTTTGTGTACAAGTGAAAAAAAGGGGGTTGTCAAAAAGGAGCAGCCTTCTGTTTTGTTCAAGAAAGGGTGGGGCATTGACGGAGATGCCCACGGTGGTGACTGGCACCGGCAGGTTTCATTGCTGGCAGCCGAGAGTATTGATCTGGTGAAAGAAGTTCTGCCATCCCTTAAAAAAGGAGCTTTTGCCGAGAATATCATTACCCGAGGCATTGACCTGGAACGGCTCGGGATCGGCGACAAGCTGCAGATCGGCGGTTCGGTTGTCCTGCAGATCACCCAGATCGGTAAGGAGTGTCATAACAGCGGTTGTGCGATAAAAAAGGCAACCGGTGACTGTATCATGCCGCGAGAAGGTCTTTTTGCAAAGGTTATCTCCGGGGGAGAGGCTGTCCCCGGAGACGAGATCGTCTGTCTCTGAGGCTGGCGGTAGAAACTGAAAAAAAAGCAGGTGAGTTTTCTAACGGTATTTCAGATACCTTTTCAGCAGCCTGTCGATGTCTTTTTCAAGTTCCTTTGAACTGTGTTTTGCTATAGTTTCGTAGAGGTGGGGTGCAATCAGCAGGAAAGCGGAAAGCAGCACAGGGTCAAATTGCAGCCCGGTTTGCTGTTCCATGACTGCAAGAGTTTCCCCCAGCGACAGTGGGTCTTTATAGGGGCGGTGAGACGTCAGGGCGTCAAAGGTGTCAGCGATTGAGAAAATGCGGGCAACCATCGGGATTTTCTCGTGTTTCACGCCGTTTGGGTAGCCGCTTCCGTCATAGTTTTCATGATGGTAATGGACAACCTGTTCGGCATTGCGTAGCCAGCGGAATTTTTTGATCAATGCAGCGCCTTCCTGCGGATGGCGGTGGATCTCTTTCAGCACTTCCCGATCCAGGGTCCCTTCTTTGCCGAGAATCGCCGGACTAATCGTCAACATGCCTATATCATGAAGGAAAACTCCGTAGATCAGGGTGCGTTTCTGTTCTTCCGGTAGTTTCACATGTTCTGCAAGACTCAGTGCATACAGCAGCACCCTGGCACCGTGATCAGTTTCCCGGATGTCACTTTTCGCGAGTGCGGTTCCAAGGTTTTTCAGCAGGAAAACAGTGGTCCTGTTGAGTTCTCCAACGGAACGGATAAGGTGGTTGCTCAAGAACAGAAAGCCGAAATAACACAAAAACGTACATAAGGAAACGGCTACTATGCAGATCAGAAAACTGAGCAGAAAACGATTAATTATCTGCTGGAATTCATCAAGAGATACCAGGTAAATTCCCGTCAGATAACCGCTCGGGGTTTCGCCGGAGCCAAATACCGGGATTGCCGTTTTGTGGTAAATTCGTTTATTGGCAAAGATCCAGCCTCCATCAGCATGTTTGCCGGCAATGATGATCATGTTTTTTGCGGCAAAAGCCTCCTCTGCTGCTGCAGCCGATGGCAGAAAAACGTTTATCAGCACTTCTTTGTTCGGGCTCAGCATGCTGAGCTGGATAAATGAGGTCTGCTCCAGCGCCGCAGCCGTCATTCTTTTCAGCTCGGTGAGATGGTTTTCATCCTGGTTCTTCAGGTACTCAAGCAATAATGATGAAAATGCAGTACTTTCCTTTATACCACTTTCGGTAAGAGTGGTGCCCAGTCTCCGGTACTCAAGAGCGGTGACGGCAGCCAGACCGAGGACTGTGGCCAGGAGCCAGACGGCAAGAAGCCGTCTGATCAGGCGCAGGTGTATCTCTTTTTTCATGACCGGGACCAGCATCTCATTCTTCCTCTTCTACAGATGAACAGGCTACGGCCCCGCCAGAAAGCGTGCCAGTACCTGATCATTCGGATCGATAAGCTCCAATACATTGTCACCGATGCGATACGATCTCACCTTGTCGAGAGCGGAGATCAGCCGGTATTCTCCTTCCATACTGCCGGGGCAGGCCATCCGGGTTTGGACCACCCTTTCTATCTGCAGCATCTCATCTCTGAGCAGGAATGTTCCTGATATTTTATTACAGCCGCTGAAGCCTTCCATGGTCCTGTCAGGATTAAAAAGCAGATAGGCTGGTCTGTCAGTCACTTCCGACCATGCCCGGCTGCCAAGCTCATCGAGTAACCAGTGAGTACCGGTAAAGCTGGTTTTAACCTTGTTTTCCATGGAGTCGAAACTACGTGGTTGTTCAGCAGGTTGCTCGTTTATCTGGTTGCTTACGCAACCGGCCAGGAGAAAGATGAAGACCACGCTGCAGGCAAGACAATACAACATTCGGTGCATGGGTAACCTCTGTTCAATTGAATTTGCAGGTTGATATGCAGCATCATAGCCTATTTAACCGGCAGAGAGGAACACCTTTTCTGATTTGGCTCAAATATTCGATTGAGGAGGATAAAACAGGAGTGGCGCAGACGGTTGAAACCGGATGCGCCACTCCATGGTAAGGATTTCAGGATATCAATTAGATATCATCTTCGAGATTTGCAGGCTCATAGTACTCCTTGGGATGCTTGCAGGTAGGACATTTTGTCGGCGGCTCCGTACCTTCATGGATATAACCGCAGAGGCTGCATTTCCACTGGATCGGTTTGTCACGTTTGAAAACAGTTCCGTTTTCAACACGTTCCAGCAGTTTTCTGTAGCGTTCCCGGTGATGTGCCTCGACTTTGCCAATCTGCTCGAAAAGCATTGCAGCTTCCAGATTCCCTTCTTCTTTGGCTGCTGCCGCAAAGTCAGGGTACATGGTCGTGGTCTCATAGTCTTCGCCCTCGATGGCTTCATTGAGGTTTTTTGCGGTATCTCCGATACCACCGAGGAGCTTGAAATGATCATTGGCATGCCGCATTTCGTTGTCTGCAGTCTCTTCGAAAAGCTTCGCAATGTAGTGGTATCCCTCCTTGCGGGCAACTTTTGCGAAAAAGGTGTACTTGTTACGGGCCATTGACTCACCTGCAAAAGCCGCATTCAGGTTTTCAGTTGTCTTGCTCATAATACACTCCTTCAAAAATAAGAATTGTTGTGGATGGAGTAACACTGTCACTCCGACGAAAAAGAACGTTATGGATAATGATAATTTTTATCAAAAAATGCAATAATAAACATACAACATCCTGAAAATACTTTGTTAGTCCTAAGTAGTTTTCACATATCCAGCGGTTCGAAATAGCTGGCCATGATTATACAATATCACCGGAAAGCGACAAATAGCCGGGAACAGCTGACGGTATTTTCAGGGCTTTTTGTCTGTTGTGCCGACACTCCTGATATCCGGAAGCAGGTCCAGCGACAGCATGTTTTCGGTGATGGAGATATTTTTGATCTGCATGCCGATGGCCAGCTTTTTGCTTCCGGTATCTGCGATGATCGGCTGCAGGGTATCGATTGTCAACGGAAATTCTTTGCCATTGAACAGCCCGACCAGCAGGTTCCCAAGTTCATCGCCTGCCTGACCTTTTTCTGACTGTAGATCAGTGACCGTCGGCTTGATAAATAATGTACGGGAAACATCATCATAGCGGCTTTCTGCAACGAGGTTGAAACTCAGTTGTACCGTTCCCAGTTTAAGCCGTAATCGCTGGCCGGCGATTGCGGTGCTGATCTGGATATCGTTGCCGATCAGGGTAACGGTTCCGGAGATCTGCCGGTCGGCGAGTTGCAGGTCGTCGATACGCTGAATACTGATAGAACCCTCTACAGAATCGGATCCGGTATCGAGCAGAAAGGGCAGGCTTTTCTGGACGGCCTCGGCAAGTACAGATTCGGGAATGCTCAGCGTCAAGTTCTGCATGTCACTGCTCCGGGCAGGAGCAGGGCTGCAGAACAGGGCAAGGAACGAGCACACTGTCAAAAGAATTCGGACCATGTCTATCATCCTTGGGAAGAGGCTGTCGGCAAAGAGGGTTTCTTTTCTGGCTGACAGCACTCATACCTGGTATATAGGTAGCTTCATAGAGAAAGTGACTGCTATCCTAATATACTCAACGCCCGGGAACAACAATTCTCTTGTCTCCGTCTGAAAGAATGAAATAGTTTCATCATGGTAACCCTGACCGTATCCACAAATTGTTTCCTCGATCATCCCGGTACCGACCTGGAACGGGCAATCAAGGAAAAGCTGACCATCGACAACCCCAAGTATGTTGCGGCTAAACGCTATGGCCGCTGGATCGGCAAGCGGCTCAAGCCGAAGCTGAGCTACTTTGAATCGGTTCCGGACGGGATTTGTTTTCCCCGTGGATTCTCCAACCAGGCCATACTTCTCTGTCGGGAAATTACCGGGACTGATCCGCTGATTATCGACAACCGTCGTCTTCTTGATAGCCATGATTTTTGCTTTTCGGGTCAGTTGCGGGAATACCAGGAGACAGCGGTCAACGCCGTCTGCTCACGTTCTTTCGGGGTTTTGGAGGCCGGTACCGGCAGCGGCAAGACGGTCATGGCGCTTGCCGTGATTGCCAGGCGCAGGCAGCCTGCGCTGGTTGTGGTGCATACCAAGGAACTCCTGTACCAATGGCAGGAGCGGGCCCGCGAGTTTCTCGGAGTGGATGCAGGCCTGGTCGGAGATGGACATTTTGAGATCAGGGAACTGACCATCGCAATCGTCAACAGTGCCCGGAAACGAACGGCTGAACTGGTATCCAGTTTCGGCCATCTTATTGTCGACGAATGCCATCGTGTCCCTGCCACGCTTTTTACCGACGTCGTCTCCTGTTTTGACAGCTACTACCTGCTTGGTCTCTCGGCGACAGCTTTCAGGAGCGATGCAGGCATGACGAAGCTGATCTACTATTTCATGGGGGACCGCGTCCATACGGTAGACCAGCTGAACCTGAAAGTAACGGGTGCCATTCTGAAGCCGAAGCTTGTCAGGAGGAAAACAGAATTTTCCTATGCGTACCGGGGTGATTATCAGGCCCTGATTACTGCGCTGACCAAACATGAAGGACGAAACCGAATGATCGTAGACGATGTCCTCTCAGTCGTCCACGAGCAGCCGGAAGGAACTGCACTTATTGTCTCAGATCGGCTGAGTCATTGCCGGATATTTGTCGATCTTCTTGAAAAACATGCACTTCATGTGGCATTGCTGACCGGGCAGACCCCGGCAGAGCAGCGTTCGGCTATTGTCAATGATGTCCAGAACGGAGATGTACAGGTCCTGGTGGCAACGCTGCAGCTTATCAGTGAGGGGTTTGACTGTTCAGGCCTGTCCAGCCTGTTCCTGACCACTCCGATTACCTTCGAAGGCCGCCTGCTCCAGGTCATCGGCAGGATCATGCGACCGGCTGAGAACAAGATACCATGCGTGTATGACTATGTTGATGATCAGGTATCGGCATTACGCAGGTCGGCAGCGGCCAGGCAGAAGGTGCTGGCAAATATATGAGTGCTCAATAGACGAGTGATCTCTTCTCTATTTCTTTTTTCCGTCGAAGGTATTCATCCTTTGAGATTCGTCCTGCTTGCCAGTCATCTTCGAGGCTCTTGAGAGCCCTCTTGTTCTGGTATTCATATGCTGCTCCAGCAGCACCGGCTCCTACGGCTGCTCCGCCGACCGCTCCCCGGCTGCAACCGATTGCAAACAATAATGGGAGTATCAGTGTCATCGAAAGAATCTTTTTCATAATTGAACCTCGTAGATTGTCATTCAGTTTGGATTGGGTGAACTGTTGCACCTTTTCCTGTTGTTATTTTCCCGGCATGATCCGACGCACGATATCCGTATGTTCATGTTACTCATACCCGGATGTCATTCTTTTTTCCGGCAGAAACGTGGAAATCATCGGCGCAAGGCCGCTTTTGAAAACAAATGCTCCGGAATAGGGGTGTTGAATTCAATAGCGTCTATGATAAATTCCGTACCATCCCCTGTTTTGAGCACATCCTTGTAGATTATGAGCATGGGATACCAGCGTTCATTTATCTGTCTGAAATTCTTCAGGTCGGTTTTCTTCAGCAGTTTACCGCTTTTAGCGTAAAGCTCTTCTTTAAGGGGGACGTAGCGCTCCTGGTCGACCCACATCGTGCGGGAGTGATAGGCAACATCGTCTTTCCTTGCGACAAGATCAAGTACCCAACAGCTGCGTTCGTCTACGGTTTCGGTCCCCGTTACCGTTGCCTCATACATTTTCGATAACCTCTGGTCTTCCATCATATCTTCGTATGACAGGTCAGAGCCCATTACCGATTGGCGGAGCATGTGCCCTGAGATCTGAATTATTCTGTCTGTTGAGGGTGAATACATCCAGAGTTTGTCCTCAAGTTTTAACATCTTCGTTCCCTGCTCACGCGCCGGTGCCAGGTATTCCGTAAATGATTGCTCGGTTCCCCGGGTCCATGATTTGGATTCGACAGTCCGCGTATCGCGTCTGCTGTGGATGAGCATTTTCGATGTGACCACCTGTGTCTCGGAATTCATGTTCTGGTCGACTTTTGTCAAAATCTCCGAGCCGTCTGGAGATTCTGCATATGAGTACGTACTCACAAACAAAAGTGTTATAACCATAAAGAATTTCATGTTTCGAGCTCCTTGAAGAGTTGCGCAGTCTGCCGCCTATAAATACCCATTCCTGCAAGTGCAGCACCCAGTAATGTTGAGAGAATACCAGGGATAAAACCTATGACGCAGGTTACAGCCGTAATTTCAGCACGGATAACATTAGACATCATCATGCTGGAATTTTTAACCATTGAACCAATGTCAAGTCCGTGAACCTGAAAGTAGTAGGCTACCGCCAGACCAATCAATGTGCCTATTGCGGAACCGATGATACCGATAATAAGAGATTCGATGATAATTGAACCATACACGTGGCGCTTGTCCTCACCGATGGCGAGTCGCAGCCCCATCTCGCCGTACCTGCGCAGGCTGCCGATGAGTCCCACGTTCCAGAGAACAATCGACATGGCCGCTACAAATATGGACGAGGCAATAAGTGACATGTAGTTGGCCAGATCGAGATATTCACCAAGGCCATCCTGGTTCCTCAGCGCAAACATCACCGGTGCATATTCATCGCCCGCGGCAGAGAATCGACGGTTAAATGTTTTCTCGAGCTCCAGGGCCTCGGCATCATGGTAGATGCCATCTTTGAAATAACCAAGGACTTCGCCCGCTGCATCATCCATGTCCAGCGCCTGCTGGATATCGGTAATATCAGCAAGAAGTGCTCCTTTATCCATGGCATTCACGCCGAACGTAATCGTCCCGGACATGGTGAAGTTCTGCATGCTCATACTGCCGTGCATGGTGGAACTTATCAGGGTTACCGTATCTCCTGGATTGATTTTGAGCTTTTCAGCAAATTCATCACTGACAAGTACCTCTCCAGGTTTTTCCGGAAGTCGTCCCCGGACAATTGAGTCTTTTATGTTGAGTGTTGCAATTTCAGGGCTATCGGGGGAGAGTAAATCGACAGCAAGCCCGGTGGTGGGGCCCTGGGTGCTTGTTTCACCAGTGCTGTCTGGAACATCGAGCAAGCCGCCGAAGCGAATCCGTTTCACCCAGTCGATATCCGGGTAATTCTCTTCCAGCCGGTCTATGATGTCCTTAACACCCAGTAGCGCCAGATCATTTGGTACCTGAGCTTTATTTGCTGCATAGGCCTTGCTCATGATTTTTACATGGCCGGTTGTGAAACGGGCGTTTGAACGGGCTATATCGCCCATTTCGCCTTCTATCCAGGCGTGGAGAAAAACCGTCAACGTGACGCCGATGGTTACGGTTATTATGGGAAAGAGACTCCGGGAACGGTCACGCAGCAGTCCTTTTACTAGAAAACGTATCATGAGAGTTTCCCCTTGATCGCATCAGTGGGGTTAAGGTGAGAAATACTGCGTGCAGGCATAAAACTGACGACAGTGACAACTGCCATTATGATAAGCGTGGTCCCGATAACCAGGCTGGAACTATAAACGGGAAATATCCTGTCACCAATGGCAAGTCCATAATTATCCGTCATGTCCGGCATGGGAATTCCCCAGGCCGCCTGCATGCTTAATAAAGGAATGCCATAGAGGGCTGCAACAAGGGCTGCGAGAATACCGTGCAGTGCGCCTTCCAGAGTAAACAGGCGTATGACCGCGCCGCGTGTCATACCCAGGGCGATCAGCGTACCGATCTCTTTGCGGCGGCGAAAAATTGACAGAATCTGTGTGTCGAATATGGCGAGCAGGGCAAGTGAGAGCAAAACAACGTACATAACGGCACTGCCAAATTTCTCCACCTGCATCATGTCATTGAAATCTTGAGTTAAATACGTTGTGTTCCGGAAAACAAAATCTGTCAGAGGGCCGTTGTCCCCGGAATCCTGTCCGACAATAATAATGCTGGCCTCACCCTGCAGCTGCATCATTTCCTGCAAACGCTCAAGGGGGACCCACAATTGCCCCTGGTCCACCGAAGGGACATTGGTTTTCATAATGCCCGCTATCTTGATTTCTGCAGCGTCGAACGTTCCGTTTGCATCCCGCCAGCGGATGGTAGCACTATCACCCTCCCGTAAGCTTGTGTTATCCGCCATCCGGGTACCAATCAAAGCAGGAATTTCTTCAATATCAGTTTTCAGATCAGTTGTCGGCAGTTTCAGGACAGTTTGATCAGGGCTGATGCCTTTGAGTAGACAACTCTGCATCCTGCCTTGAGGATAAATAGTTGCCTGAGAAACAAGAACAGGGGCGATTGATGTGGTAGACAGTCCTTTTGGTATTGGGGCATGACTGTCTTCAAGGGTGAACGGATCATAGGGATCATACTCCTGGTGCCAGTACTGCCCCCCACCGATTTCCCAATTGATCATGTCGTGGCGGGCCTGTTGATTCCAGCCATTCAGTAAGCCCTGCATCCAGATGATTATGACATACGACATCGACAGAACAATAGTGTTCAGCCAGGTACGCAAACCGGCTCCCACTAAATTACGGTATGCCAGCTTGAGCGTGATCATGCTGCTGCTCCGGCAGCTTCTTGAACCGTAGCCGCCATATGTAGAGGATTGTCAATGTACTCGTCTCCTACAACTTTTCCATCGTCAAGAGAGATCTTGCGGCGCAGGTAGCCGATGACTTTTTCATCATGACTGGCAAAGATAAACGTCGTATTGAAATCCCTGTTCAATTTCACCATGGTCTGCAGGATACGGTGCGAGTTCTTGGCATCAAGGTTGGCGGTTGGCTCATCGGCAAGGACAATTTTGGGGCCTTTGACCATCGCCCGGGCAATAGCTACCCGCTGGCTTTGACCACCGGAAAGCTGTGCAGGCCGTGAGCGGGTTTTATCAGATAAGCCAACGGCAGCCAGAGCATCACGTACCATTTTGTGTCGCCGTTTAGCGGGTATTTTCAGCAGCAGAAGCGGGAACTCGACATTCTCATAAACAGTATAAACCGGCAGCAGGTTATAGGTTTGAAAAATAAATCCCAGACTTTCATTGCGCAGCTGTGATGCCTGAAGGTGACTCAGATCGCTGATAGATTGGCCGAGCACCACAGCGCTTCCCTCCGTGGGTACATCCAGTGAACCTATAATGTTCAGCAATGTGGTTTTGCCTGATCCGCTGGGCCCGACCAGCCCGGTAAATTCACCCTTCTGAAATTCTAAATCGACGTTGTCAAGAGCGGTAAAGGGCTTGTCGCCAATGGGGAAGCGCTTTGTCAGGCCACATATTGAAATAATACTGGAATCAGTCATAGTAAATCCCTGAGTATGTCTGTTTGGTTTAGTGATTAAACACCAGCATGACCTGAATGCCGTTACCGGCGAAACTGTTAGTAGTTGCTGAGTTATCCTGCTCTAATAACGGCTCGTCAGGGTTCGAGAACGCGCTGACATTTATCTGCCATTGGTCATACGTTCTCTGCCAGGAAATAAATGGTGACCAGTAATCCTCGTCCCAATTATAGTAAACAATGGCCGTCACCGTATCGAGAATGCCCAGTGGATAATCTGCTGACAGGGCCGAAATTGCATACTGTTCTCCCGAGCCGAAGGCTTCCTCCGCCTGCACGCTCTCGAAATGCTCTCCAAGAACATGCAGACCATTGCCGATATCAAAGGTGTAATCCAGTCCAACGGTAAAAAGCCGTTGGTAATGCAGATCAATTACGCCCAGGTCTTGATAGGTTACGGTTCCTTCAAACCAAATCCCTATGCCAAGATCCCATTTACCATCAATTCCAAAACGATCTTCTGGAAACGTATTCTGTAGTTGCTCTCTGCTATCCACAACGATACTGTCGGTGTCAACCGATCTGTGGTCATAAGAAAATCCCATTTCACCTGATAATATCGGCAGCTGCAGGCGTCCTCCGTACTCAATGCTTGACTTATCTGTAGGTAAGCCCTCCCATCCTTTGAGATCGTCATTCCCATAGAGTGTCCATACCCAGATATTAGCATTGTTGAGAAAAAAATAACGGCCCAGCAGACCATATACTCCTTCAGTTAATTGCAGTGGGTCTCGCGGGTCGATGGTGTCAAACCACATGAGTGGCCTGAGAAGCATTGCGGATCCAAAACTGATTTTCTGGAGCCCACCACGGATTTCGTATTGCGGTGAAGCAAATCGTGCCCAGAGACGATAGGGGTCTACCGTTAACGTGTCATCGCTGTAATCCCACTTGGAAAAATCGCTGTACCACTGTGAATTAACAGCAATTTCAGCACTAATTTCGTATGATGATGAAAGTCGCTGGGCAAGAGAGAGCTCAGGAATGTAGCGAACCCCGAGCTGACTTTCATCTTCAGTAGCTGTGAGCCATCCGGATAATTGTCCTGAAGGGGTTACACTGCCGGCTGAGGCAGGATGACAGCTGCTGAGAACTGTTGCCGCCGACAGCAAAACGATCGTTAACCTGTTCAGGTACGTAATGAAAACTATGTATTGTTTGACGATCATAATCAATGCCGGTGGTTCCGGATCGGCGGCGATTCACTGGTTTTTAACCACCATGATTCTTAGAATTTGTATATGACACTCAACACACCGTCTTGAATAATGTCAAATCTCTGATCCGAGGTTTTTGCGGATAATTGCCAGAGTATCTTTTAAGACTTGTAATTGCTTTTTACCCAGACCCGATACCGCCCGTTGCTCCATAGCCTCACCACGTTCAATAATCGTGTCCCATTTCTCTGTAACTTTATTGGTGGGGCGGACCAGTTTTTTTCTTCTGTCATCCGGATCGTTACATCGTTCTATCCATTCATCACGTTCCATCCGATCAAGAATCCGCACCAGCGTTGAAGGTTCTATCCGAAGAATATTTGCCAGGTCTGTCTGGGAGAGGTTCCCGTGTAAAGCCAGGCTCGCCAGGACCTGGACCTGTCGCAGTGTAATGCCGGTTCCCGCTAATTCATTATTCAGGGCTGTTTCAAAGAGGTGCGAGGTGAAACCCACCCAGAAACTCACGCTCTTCTCAAAATTATAGTCAATCATCGTGTTTTCTCCCGCCACATATTGTTGCTTGACTAATAATTAGTCTAGCAACATTTAGTGCTTTGTCAAGATTCTTTTTATATTTATCGTTTATGGGGAGTAGCTGTTAAACAACTATTTCTTTGCAACTTGTCAGTGATTATTGTATGCTTCTTGCCCCGCAGCCGGGCATGCGGTCATTAGCCCCGGTGTCATAACGACGTCTGCACAAAATAATTCGAGTACGGGACAGTCTGCCTGCAGGAACATATATGGAACAGAACCTCATTCGTAACGTCGCGATCATTGCCCACGTTGACCATGGAAAGACCACCCTTGTTGACCAGCTTTTCAGGCATTCCGGGATGTTTCGGGAGAACCAGGAAGTCGCCGAACGGCTCATGGATTCAATGGACCTTGAACGTGAACGCGGTATAACGATTACCGCAAAGAATGGCTCATATCGATACAGGGATTACTGGATCAATATTATCGATACCCCTGGCCATGCGGATTTCGGGGGGCAGGTTGAGCGTGTGCTGCGCATGGCCGATGGTGCTCTTCTGCTGGTAGATGCCCAGGAAGGGCCCATGCCCCAAACCTATTTCGTACTGAAGAAAGCACTGGAAAACCAACTGCCGGTCATTGTCGTGATCAACAAGATTGATAAGCCCGCGGCACGCTGTGACTGGGTTGTTGATCAGGTTTTTGACCTCTTTGTAAAGCTCAACGCCCCCGACCATATTCTTGATTTTCCGGTTGTCTATACCTCGGCAAAGGAAGGGTATGCCCTTGCCGACCCCGGCGACAGTATTGAAAACGGCAGATCAATGGCTATTGTTTCAAAAATGATCGTTGAGCGTATTCCAGCACCGACGGGGTCAGCCGCTGAACCGCTGCAGATGCAGGTCGGCACGATTGACTACTCACCGTATCTCGGCCGGCTCGGGATCGGCAAAGTGGTAAACGGTTCCATGGCAATCAACC
The DNA here is from genome assembly GCA_963675545.2 of Desulfocapsaceae bacterium. Classification (GTDB taxonomy): domain Bacteria; phylum Desulfobacterota; class Desulfobulbia; order Desulfobulbales; family Desulfocapsaceae; genus MADRE3. Next base: position 817,525 of record CAXXRX010000002.1, on the reverse strand, counting down.
AGCCTATTGCTGTAGCGCGACGGGACGGCTCGGTAAAACCGGTTCGTATCTCCAAAATTTTTCGCTTTGAGCGGGATCAGAAAGTTGCCGTGGAATCGGCTAGCCTTGGTGAAATTGTTGCCATTGCCGGCATGGATGATGTTACGGTCGGGGTCACGTTTACCGACCTGGAAAACCCCCGGCCGTTACCGTTGATCGATATTGATCCACCGACGATATCGATGGATTTCCTGCCCAATGACTCGCCGTTTGCCGGCAGGGAAGGCAGGTACGTAACGTCGCGTCATCTCAATGATCGGCTGCAGCGGGAGATCCTGGCGGACGTCGCGCTTCACGTTGAGCCGCTGCAGGATGCCGTCGGGTTTAAAGTCTCCGGAAGAGGCGAGCTGCACCTGTCAATACTTATCGAAAAGATGAGGCGCGAAGGATATGAGCTGCAGGCCACAAGGCCGCGGGTCATCTTCCGGGAGAAAAACGGTAAGATAGAAGAGCCGTATGAGCGCTTGACCGTTGATGTTGACGAGGAGTTTCAGGGGGCGGTTATCGAGAAACTCGGCAAACTGAAAGGGCAGCTGGAAGAGATGAACCAGTCCCATGGTATGACCAGGATGGTATTCAAAATCCCGACACGGGGGTTGCTGGGATATCGCTCGGAATTCATGACCGATACCAAGGGGATGGGGATGATGAACTATGTTTTTGACAGCTATGGACCCCATGCCGGCGAAATTGTAAATCGAGTCAACGGTGTTCTGATAGTAAAGGAACCCTGTGTGTCGGTTGCCTATGCATTGTTCAATCTTCAGGAGCGCGGTAAAATATTTATTCACCCCGGTGAGCCGCTCTATCAGGGGCAGATCATCGGCGAGCACTGCCGTTCCTCCGATCTTGTCGTTAATCCGGCCAAAGGAAAGAAATTGACCAACGTCAGGGCTTCCGGCACGGATGATGCGGTTGTCCTGACACCGCCAAAAGAGATGACACTTGAGGATTGCATCGCCTACATCAATGATGATGAGCTGGTTGAAGTTACGCCGTCGTCGATACGGCTGAGAAAACAGAGCGGACTTCGCTCACGCTCCTGATATAACATTATGAAAACATTTGTTATTATCGCAGTATCAGTGCTTGCAGGAATTGGGGTTTTTGCATTCTTTGCCAAAAAATACGGCAGCAACTGTATTCCCTGACTAACGATCTACGGTTCCGTTGGAGCCGGGGCACTGATTTTCTGGCTGCTCAACACGCTGCTGTAGCCCGCATTCACCGGCCGGAGATGGATTCGTCCGATATAAACGGTTACAGCCGTTACTTGCAGGAAAAGTAATCTTCTAGAATGCGGCCGTGGTCAAAGGCCATTTCCGGGAGCTCGTCCCGACCAAAAAGTGCTGCCTCTGCAGCATCGTCCCCTGCTACCGGCAGCCTGTCCGAACAACCGATAAATACCGTTGAGGCTGTATGCATGCGTGCATCGCGGCCGGGGTCCGAGTAGGTGTGAAACTGCGTGATTTTTTTCAGCTGCAGACCAGTCTCTTCAAATGCTTCCCGGACGGCGGCATCCTCGTAGGATTCACCGTAATCGACAAAACCACCAGGCAGCGCCCAGCCGAAAGGCGGGTTTTTTCTTTTTATAAGGACAATCTTGTTGTTGACCTCAATGATAATGTCGACGGTCGGAATCGGATTTCTCGGCTGCTCAATTGCACGGTTGCAGTGGGGACATTTCATCAGGATACCATTATCTGTTCATGGCGGGATCCGGCTGATCAAATGAAAAAAGAGCATGTATCTCTTCCCAGCTCGAGACCGAGGGGAGGTTATGCTGATCGTGATTCCACGGCTGGTTATAGACGATCGGGCTCAGGCCCGCTTCAGCGAGCTGCAGGCAGGTAAGGGTCCTGTCGTCGATAAAATGAGTAAAACCGCATGTTCTGATATACTGTTCCTTGTTATCGTGATTTCCTGTGGCGATCAATTTGATTTTTCCCCTGTCTTCAGGCGTGCAGTGGTAATCAAACCAGTCGATAACCGGTTTAATATCCGGTCGCGCGGTGATTACCGTGACATCCGAATGCCCGCCAAGCTGTGCCAGCGTCTCGATTGCCCCGGGCAGCGGTTTCAGCCCGATACCAAGAGAATCGACGAGAATATCGTTGAAAATGGTTTCGATGATATCAGCCGGTATCTGAAGACAATGTTCAACCTGAAAACTCTTTATATCCTCGATCTTGACTGAACAATAGCCATGATTGCTGCAGGCCAGCCGGACAAAGGCCTCTCCGATGTCGGCAATGACACCGTCAAAGTCGAAACCGACGTATCCCGGTAAAAGTTTCATGTATTGTCCGCTGTGATGTTTGTTCAGGTCGGTTTTTTACTCAACGACAGAAGCATCCTCGACGATCACCGCATACTTGTAGCCGGCACCAAAGTCTTTTTCGGCAGTGAGGGTTCCTTCAATCGTTATGATGTCCGGGCTGCCGATTTCTGCTGTGGTCGTGACAACGAGATCATGGGTATTGTTCATCGGGTCACCGCTGCCATCCTGGATGTGCAGCCAGTTTCTTCCCATTATATTGGCATTGAATTTCACGACTTTACCGCGAAGACGGATTTTATTGCCGTCCAGTTCCGCGGCTTTGTCGAATAATTCGGCCACAGTGAAACTGTTTTCCCCCTGTGCTTTTTCAACCGATATCTCTGAAAAAGGAGCTATTGCGCCCATGCTGCCCCCTGATCCCAGGGGTACCTGCACCTGCGGCATAACGGCCTGCTTTTCAGCCTGTATTGCGGCTTCAAAGGAGTTGGGAGCATCGGCTGCCGGCAAGGGAGCGGCCGAGGAGGCTGGCGTTGCGGGCTGGTTTTCGACAATACCGCCTGAGAAAATGATACGTGGAAATGTTCTATCCAGTGAGGTGCTGTGGAAATCTTTCATTTCCATACCCGGCGAGAAAGAACGCTGCTCTCCTTTTCTCACTGTGGTTTCAGGTATGGCGATCCATAGCGGACCCTGGGCTGAAGAGAGATTCACGTATGTGTATCCAGCGGCATTCATGGTTTCCAGGACTGTTCCCTGGATCAGGTTTTGCCCGTCTTCGGCGGTAGCGGAAGACATGGCATATGGTACCAGTACACACACTGTCAAAAGTAACGAGACCGACAGCAGTCGGTTTTTAAATGGCGATCTTGATGAAGAAAGGTTCATGGTAAAGCTCCTCGGCAATTGGTTGAAAATGTTTCAGGTTCAGCAAAGATAATTCAATCGCGATCTTTTGCAAGCAGTGTCCCGAGGGCCTCTGATAATTGCTCGGCCCAGAGCTGGTATCCCGAATTATTAAAATGTACCCCGTCATACTCAAACAGCGTTTTTCCGCTTTCTTCAAAAGGCTGGTAGAGATCGAGATATGTTGCCCCCGTCGTTTCGGCAATGCTGTGCAGGTCAGTGTTGACACGGCGGACTGTTTTCTGAAGATCTGGGATCTGGAACGGCACCAGACTGTTGATCATGATGATCGAGCCAGGATAAATCTGCTGAAGCCTGCTGATAATGGCCTGCACTGTTTCAGTGATATCGGTCGTTCCGGACAACAGGTCATTTGCTCCCGTCATGACAATGACACCATCCACCGTTTCCTGGCAGCTGCAGCGAGAAACTCTGCCCAGGAGTTCTTTGGCCCGCTCACCGGGCATCCCACGGCTGATGATGTTATATCCGGGGAGAAGCTGCCGCCAGTTGCCGAAGTCAACAAGCGAGTCTCCCACCATAAGTACGGTTGCTGTCTTCATATTTTTGTTCTTACCGTTTTTAAAGACGCATTGCCTCTGTCAGCGCACTCATTGTCTTGACTGCAGCACAATGAGTCCCATGAAGGGAACGGCAACACTGCTAGCGGGCTCAACAGCTGTACTGTTTTCAAAATCGACAATATCACCGGGGCTCTGTGCGGCGGTATCCATGATCATACGCCACACGGCATTTCCTCCGGGATGTGGAATCTGCGGTACGGTGAATTCGGCGCTGTGTTCTCTGCTGCCGTTTATCATCACAAAAAAGTCGCTGTCGCACCACTCTTCAGCTCCCGTACGGTGAAGGGTGAACGCCAGTGTCCGGGATTCGGCAGACCAGTCCTGACTGCCGGGCTCGAGTGACTGCCAGGTTATATCAGGCCTGTGGATATGATTTGCGTCAACACCATTGAAAAACGATGTTCTTCTGAACAGGGGATATTTTCTCCTCAGGGCGATACACTCCCGGAAAAAACGCAGCAGCCCGGCATTTTTCTCAGCAAGCGACCAGTCGATCCAGCTGATTTCGTTGTCCTGACACCAGCTGTTGTTATTGCCCTGCTGGCTCCGGCCGAATTCATCACCGGCTGTCAGCATCGGGATCCCCTGGGAGAGCAGAAGCAGGGCCGCAAAGGTACGAATGCGCCTGAAGCGGGTTTGCGTTGTCTCCGCTGAGCATGGAGCTCCCTCGCAGCCACTGTTCCAGCTCAGGTTATGCGCTTCTCCATCACGGTTCTGCTCGCCGTTGAGATGATTGAGTTTGTTTTCATAGCTCACCAGGTCATAGAGTGTAAAACCGTCATGACAGGTGATAAAATTAACCGAATTCAGCGGGCTGCGGTTATGGGACTGGTAGAGGTCGGAGCTTCCGGCAATCCGTGTTGCCAGTGTTCGCACGGTATCGTCATGGCCGGCCATGAACCTCCGGACATCATCTCTGTATCTGCCATTCCATTCAAGCCAGCGCGGATTTTTTGAAAAAGAGCCGACCTGGTAGAGCCCGGAAGCATCCCACGCTTCAGCAATCAGTTTTACATCATGCAGTATTGGGTCACCGGCAATTGCTTCAACCAGGGGCGACTCATCCAGCACCGCTCCCTTCTCGTCCCTGTTGAAAATTGCTGCGAGATCAAAACGGAACCCGTCGACATGCATTTCCGTAACCCAGAAGCGCAGCGACTGCAGGATAATTTCCAGGCATACGGGGTTGTTGCAGTTGAAGGTGTTGCCGCAACCGGAAAAATTGAGGTATGAACCGTCAGTCTGGTCGGTCAGGTAATAGATGGAGTTGTCAATTCCCCTGAAGCTGGTGGTATTTCCTTCATAGTCGTTTTCTCCGCTGTGATTGTAAACCATGTCGACGATGACTTCGATGTTCTCACGGTGCAACGTTCTGACTAGTGTTTTGAAGTCGCGATCAGCAGAGTTTTTCTGCTGGCAATAGCCGGATTTAAGAGCAAAAAAAGAAACAGGGCTGTACCCCCAGAAATTATAGAGTCGTTGCCCTGTCAGCGGGTTGTGGAAACGGTTGTCTCTCTCATCCCATTCGGTCAGCGGCAGCAGCTCGACCGCAGACACTCCCAGCTGCTTGAGGTAAGGTATCTTTTCCGTGACCCCGCGAAAGCTTCCCGGACTTGTTACACCGGAGGTGGAGTGGCGGGTGAAACTACGAACATGGAGTTCATAGATTATGGTCTCGGCAAGCGGTGTCTTCGGAGGGGTGTCGCCCTGCCAGTCAAACGGATCCTGTTGCTCTGTAAGACATACGGGTATGCTGCCATAGCCTGAGCTCAGGCCCCAGCGGCGGTCCTTGAGTCGTTTAGCGTAGGGATCGATAAGGATGCGGCCGGGGTAAAATGCCAAGCCATGATCAGTGCCGTTGTTCCCGTCGACCTTATAGCCGTAGCAGAGTGCCTGCTCGGTGGTGTGCAGTTTGATATGCCAGATATCGTCACTGCGGTTTGTTTCAGGATCCAGGCCGATTTGCAGAAAATCAGCCGATTTGCCATCCGGCCTGGGATCAATGACAAGGGTGACACGTGTTCCACGAGGGCAGAACAGCGCAAAATTGATACCATCCGGGTCATGTGACGGGCCGAGTGGAAACGCTCTTCCGGCGCTTGTCCGGGTATAAATTTGTTTGGACATTTTGAGAATGATTCTTATATTCGTTTGAGGTTCTGCTGCTGAGTACTATCTGCAAAGTATAACAGGGTTGCTGCTGCTGCAATAGCAGAAATGAGTTGTTCAGCAGATGCTCAAAAAAAATATAAAGGGGGCTGCTATGGGGATGTTTCACAAATTGAAAGTCGGCGACATGACCATCAATTCTATCGACTGGGAGATGACACCTGATTTGACATTCGGAACATTTGAGTCATGGGGCGGACGTGAGCGGGTCAGGAACAACAATGAGCTTATTTATTATTTTTTTGTCGACAACTGGGGGGACGAACCCAAACTCTGCCTGATGGAGCGGGGTGTCAAACATGCCAAGGTAATAGCCGAAATAAAGGCTCCTGTAAAAATGGTCAGTGACTGTGTGGAGAGCCAGGGTCGCGTATCATTTTTTGAGCGCAGTTTTGCAATCAATGATGACATTCAGGAGTGGCTGATAAACAATGTGCTTGATGACGGTGATACCAGTCTCGTCCATCCGGTGATGGAGAAACGGCGTGTAGAGGATATGGGTCGGAGGCTGCCGCTGTGGGATGGGGAATCTATCGCAGGTGAACGGGTTCTTCTTCCCGCTGAGCAGGTTGTACTGTCGGATGAACAGGTTGAAGAAATAATTAAACGCTGGAATTTTTATGATTCCAAAATCAATCCTGCGGGATCGTTTGGAAAACATTTGTGCGATGGTGGTCCGCATACTGTTATCGACCAGCGTACCGGCCTCATGTGGCAGCGGGGCGGGCTCGATATTGCCTCTCTTCGCACCATGAACAAAATGATTGAGAAGCTGAACGAAGAAGGCTTTGCCGACCACCGTGACTGGCGGCTGCCGACGCTTGAGGAGGCCATGTCGTTGCTGGAGCCCGAGAGAAATGACAAAGGCATCTATCTCAATTCCAATTTTTCACGCGAGCAGCCATTTATCTTCGTGGCAGCCCAGAGAACGCCCGGTGGCTACTGGTTTGTTGATTATAAGCAGGGAAGCGCATTCTGGTCATCAGGGACCATTCCCGGCGGATTCGGGAGGCTGTGCCGCGCAATGGCCGTTTAGTCTCCAGGGTAAGGGAGGATAAAAGGGTGCTTCGTTGTGCCATCCAGAGCTATGGTAAATACGCGCGAACCAGGCGCTCATCAACTCAACCCGACCGCTCGCTGCACCCCCGACGGGTAAGCTCGGGCATTATGAGTTCTTAAAATGTTATTAACAGCATATCTCCTGAAAATCGAAAACTATAAGAGAAAATAACAATGCCATTCGTAAACATCAAAATTACAAATGAAAACGTTACTTCTGAGAAAAAAGCTGAACTGATAAAAGGAGCAACAGAGTTATTGAAAAATGTGCTTGGTAAGAACCCAGAGACTACAGTTGTTGTGATTGAAGAGGTAGACACTGACAGTTGGGGGATTGGTGGAGAAGCGGTCACAGAAAGAAGAAAAAAAGGAAAATAATCATCGTTCGGTAATTAATTGAGCAATTTTTGCTATTTGGGCTTCCTTGAAATTGGTAATTGTTTTTACCGAAATTTTTGATTTATCCGTTAATCAAATGATTCAGCCCGGGCTATTGTGAATCACTGGATAATTGCGCCTGAAATTTAGCAATATCAACTAAGGTTTCAAGTCTGACTATTCTTCGATCATGCTCCCGTAACTCTTTTGAAATTTCGGTAAGAACATTTCCTGTTCGTTCGACCTTTTCTGTTAATAGCAAAACCTCTTTCATGGCCGAAATCACATCCTTTAGCGTGCTCACGTTGTGCTCCTTATTGCGACTAATACCTCTTCAGCATCCCCCAGACCTTTTTCTAATGATTTTTTGGCTTTGGCTGTTGCCTTAATGATTTCACTCACCAATACCGCCAACAATTCCTCATCTTTGTTTGCCGATTTTTGGGTGCACCGTTGTCGCACCAATTCTGACATACTCACCCCTTCTTTTTTTGCCTCTTTTACCAAGAACGCTTTAAAATCGGGTGTTCCAAGTATTGTGATTCTCTCCGACTGCACACTCATTTCCATATCCTCCCAACAATGTAGTTATCATTGTAATGTACATTATAATAATTGCAGCAGGATTTTCAAGTAAGCCATGCTATCCGGCTATGATGCAAGCAAGCAATACAAGGCAGAGAAAGGGATGATGAAAAATCCTTTCCCTAACGACCATATAGAATTATCTGAAAAACCCTCAGGTACAAAATATTTGAGCCTGAGCTTTTTTTATTTAAAACATTTCCCGGGGCGTCTCTACCTGTGATGATCGCTTGTTTTTTCGCGTTATATCGAATAGAGAAAGAGCAATGGGACGATACGTGATCTCTGTTGAGATGTCCTGCTGCAGAGGCATGAGAGGCGTCAATAGTTAAAGGGAGAAGGACATGATGAGTGAAGATTTTACAATCCGCTTTGCCGAGCGCATGAACCAGTTGCCGCCGTACCTGTTTGGCATGATCAACAAGATGACGATGGAAAAACGCTGGCAGGGTGATGATGTCATTGATCTTGGCATGGGAAATCCATCTGACCCGGCGCCCGGGCCGGTGACCGAGAAATTATGTGAAGTTGCGGCAGATCCGAAAAGTCATCGCTATCCCGTTGCCGGGGGGATGAAGAACCTGAAAAGAGAAATCGCGCTGTACTATGGACGGCATTACAGCGTTGAGCTGGGTGGTGAAAACGATGTTATCTGCACGATCGGCTCCAAGGAAGGCATCTCTCACATGTGCCTGGCATTGCTCGGACCTGGAGATACCGTCCTCGTGCCCGCACCGGCGTTTCCCATCCACGTCTATGCCGCGGTGATAGCCGGTGCCAATGTGCTGCGCATTCCGTTGACCACAGAAGATGACTTTCTCTCCCAGATCGTCACCATGTGCCGTTCTCTGTATCCCGGACCTAAGCTGCTGATGCTCAATTTTCCCCATAATCCGACGGGAGCCCTGGCGAGCAGGGAATTGTTTGCCGAAGTGGTCAAGTATGCCAAACAGTACAACTTCATGGTGATCAATGATTTTGCCTATTCGAAGATCACCTACGACGGCTATGTTGCCCCGAGTTTTCTCGATGCTCCGGGGGCAATGGACGTGGGTGTCGAGTTCGGTTCATTTTCCAAATCCTACAACATGGCGGGCTGGCGTCTTGGTTATTGTGTCGGTAACGAGCAGATTATCAAAGGGTTGTCGATGATCAAGGGGTACTATGACTATGGTATCTTCTCCGCAATTCAGGTGGCGGGAATTGTGGCGATGCGTGATTGTGATGAAAAAATTTCCGAGCAGGTCGAGGTGTACCAGAGTCGTCGGGATGTCCTTTGTGAGGGGCTTGAACGGATGGGCTGGGAGGTTGACGTGCCGAAAGCGGGGATGTTCCTGTGGGTGAAGATACCCCAACCGTACGCTGCCATGGGGTCGATCAAATTCTGTATTGAAATGATGAACCGTGCCAATGTTGCCGTTGCTCCCGGCGCGGGGTTCGGCGAGGAGGGGGATGGGTATCTTCGCCTGGCTCTGGTGGAAAACGAGAACAGGATCAGGCAGGCCCTGAAACAGATGAAGCAGAGCCTCAAGGATATCGACCAGGAGATCGCCGCCGGAACATTCGAGTTGAAACCGGCAGCAATTGAGGCATAGATGCAGCCTTCTCCTGCCTGACGTTTTCCGGGAGAAGACTGTCACACAATACCCAACTGAGTTGGCATGGAGCTGGGTATGAATATTCTGGGTATCGAAAACATACTGCTTTTTGTCGTCACGGGGGTCATGCTCAATCTTTACCCGGGGCCTGACACGCTCTATATTGTCGGCCGCAGCCTGAGCCAGGGACGGGGGGCAGGAATTGCCGCAGCACTTGGTATCAGTTCCGGAAGCATTGTCCATACGCTGCTTGGCGCCTTTGGGCTTTCCGCCATTCTGATGACATCGATCCACGCCTTTACCATAGTGAAAATACTCGGATGCGCCTACCTGCTCTATCAGGGCATAATGATGCTGGCCAACACCTCCCGTAGAGCGGAAGCTTATCCGCCTGAACAGCAGCAGCGTGCCGCGCTTTTTAAAATCTATCGGCAGGGAGCCCTGACCAATATCCTCAATCCCAAGGTCGCGATCTTTTTCCTGGCCTTACTGCCACAGTTTATTTCAACATCAAGCCCCAGCAAGCCGCTCTCTTTTATCGTGCTTGGCCTGGTCTTCATCACCACCGGCACGATCTGGTGCCTGGTTGTGGCGTTGTCTGCATCATCTCTTGGCAGCCGTTTGCACCGTTCTGATGTTGTCTCAAAACGGCTGCGAATGACCAACGGTATACTTTTCATCCTGCTCGGCCTCACGCTGGCGACGGCAAAACTGAACTCCTGATTATCCTGCAGCAAAACCGACGGCTGTCTTGGCATCACTGCCCGAGCGTCTGCAGAGGTGTTCTTTGGTGGATAACACCGGCGATCAGTATTGATGTTGTACAACGAAAATGTATATTGACATTTTCTGAGTAAATGTTATCATTTTTCTGTATGTACATTTACATTTGGCGGAGTTATGAATTTGACAAAAAAGCAGCAACGGTTTCTGGATTACCTGAAAAACCATTTCAGCCGTGAGGGACAGGCCCCCAGTTTGCGGGCGGCGGCAGCAGATCTTGGGGTCAGCCATACGGCCGTGGCCCAGCTCCTGGCGCAGCTCGAAAAAAAAGGCGTGGTCGAGCGTGAAGGCCGCTACAGCCGGTCAATTCGGCTGACATCGCCTGTCGCTGACAGGGCGGAGCGCTCAGTCGGCCGGGAAGTGCCGGTTATCGGCCAGGTGACTGCCGGCATGCCGATGTATGCCCAGCAGGAATGGGACGGCAGCGTCATTGTCGATGGCCGGCTGTTCCGTGGTGATAACCTGTTCTGTCTGCGTATTAAAGGTGATTCGATGTGTGACGCGGGCATCTTTGACGGTGACCTGGCCATCTGTGAGCCGCGGCAATATGCTGAAAACGGCGAGGTGGTTGCCGTGCTGATCCATAACGAGGAGGCGACGGTGAAACGTTTTTTTCTGAAAAGCGATTGTGTAGAGTTGCGCCCGGAAAATGACGCCTATCCAATCATGCAGTACCGCTTTAACGAACTGCTGGTGCAGGGGAAGGTCGTCGGCGTGGTCCGTGGTCCGCATCCGCTGTTTTCCGCAGCGCCATACTGAGCGACAGGATTTGTCTTCGGCGCCATGCAGCGTTCCGGCAAAATAGCTGTTCCACCTGCCTATGGCAACAGCGATTGCGAGATCATGATCGGCACCTGCGGCTATTCCTACCTCGAATGGGTCGACAGCGGCTTCTACCCCCCGGGAACGCGTTCAGCCGAAATGCTCGGGCTCTACGGTCGCTCGTTTCCAGCCGTTGAACTGAATTATACCTGGTACCAGATGGCCCGCAGTGATGCCCTGCTGCGGATGGTGAACACGGCGCCGTCCCACCTGCTGTTCAGCGCCAAACTGACACGGACGATTACCCACGAACGTGTTGAGGACTGGCGGGAGCAGGTCAAACTGTATCGACAGGGAATCTCCTGCCTGAAAGAACGGCTGCTGGCGGTTTTGGTTCAGCTGCCCCCCGATTTTGACAGGACAATCAATAATCGCTGTTTCCTGGCGGAGCTGCTTGATCTTCTTCACGGTGTGCCGACAGCGGTGGAATTCAGACATCGTTCCTGGGCTGTCGACGTGGTTTTCGGTGAGCTTGAACGACGCAGGGTCTCTCTGGTAACGGTTGATGAACCTGATCTGCCCGGACTGTTTCCAGCCCTTGATGTGGTGACCAATCCAGCATTTTTCTATGCCCGTTTTCATGGACGAAACCGACAGGGATGGCGAAGCGGCACTATGCAGAAGAAATTTGATTATGATTATGGTGAAGCAGAACTGCAGCAGTGGTGTGAACGCTATCTTGCACCGCTGGCGCGTCAGGCTGAGCGGGGTCTTATCTTCTTTAATAACCATGTCCGCGCCCAGGCACCCCGCAATGCCGGGCTGCTCTCCTCGCTGATTGAAAAGAGCGGGCAGGAATCGGTGACATGAATAGGGAGCGCTTTGTTCTGCACCTCAATGTCGCGGATTTTGCTGTTGCCGTCGAGCGTGTCGCCGACCGTTCTTTGCAGGAGAAACCGGTCATCGTTGCCTCACTCCAGGCAGTTCGGGCGACAGTGTATGACATGAGCAACGAGGCATACAATGATGGAGTCCGCAAGGGGATGCCGCTCCGGGAGGCAGTCCGCCTCTGCCGGTCGGCCCGCCTGTTGCGGCCCCGGCCGGAATTCTATAAAAAGGCCATGAAGGCGTTTGCCGGTCAGGCGCGAACCTACAGTCCGCTACTGGAGCCTGGTCGTGGCGACGGACACCTCTTTCTTGATATTACCGGAACGCATCGATTGATCGGCACCCCTCCTGATGTGGGCTGGCGATTGCGCAAGCAGGTACGGAAAAATCTCGATATCGACCCGATCTGGAGTGTCGGCGGCAATAAACTGGTGGCCAAAGTGGCCTCACGGGTCGTGAAACCGGCCGGGGAATACATCGTCAGCCCCGGGGAGGAGGAATCATTCCTGGCCCCGCTGCCGCTGTTCTTCTTGCCCGGAATTTTGCCCCGGGAGAGGGGACGCCTGCAGGAATTCAATATCGGCCGGATAGGAGAGCTTGCCGCCCTTGAAAAAGAACAGCTCTACTCCGTTTTTGGTAAACGCGCGGAGATGCTTTACAACCTCAGCCGCGGAAAAGATGACCAGCCGGTCCTGCCGCAGGAAAATAAGCCACCGGCGATCTGTCGGGAGTACACGTTTCCCGGTGACAGCGGTGACAGGACATTTGTCGAGGGTGTCGTTGCCGCACTTGCTGTGCGTATCGGTTTTGTCCTGAGGGAGGCCGGAATGACCGGCAGACGGCTGGTGCTCTTGCTGGGCTATGGCGACGGCGGCAGCGCTGCACGACAGATATCGCCGGTTCATGGAGTTTCGGATGATTTCACCCTGCAGTCACTGGCACTGGTTCTTCTTGAGCGTGCCTGGAACCGTCGTGTCCGGATAAGCAGATGCCGTTTGAGCTGTGAACGGCTGCAGCGTACCTCCCCTCAATTGTCTCTTTTTTCAGTCCCGGCAGGTTCCGACAGGAAAAAAGAGCAGCTGCAGCCGGCACTTGATCGTCTCAGGAAGAAATTCGGTATCGACAGTGTCCGCTTCGCCTCCCAGGTCGGGTTGTCCTGATCCACCATGGTTCCGCTTCGGGTCCGTTCGCATTTTTCCCTTCTCCAGGGTACCGCCTCTCCTGCAGTGCTGTGCAGGAAGGCAAAACAATACGGGTACCGGTGTCTGGCGCTGACTGATGTCGAAAATCTTTATGGTCTCTGGCACTTTCTTGCGGCCTGCCGCCGCGAAGAGCTGCGGCCGATCGTCGGAGCTGAAATTGCTCTGGATGGCAGCTCGCAACGGACTGTCTGCCTGGTTCAAAACGATCAGGGATATACAAATCTCTGTAATCTGATCAGCCGTAAAAAAGGGTCCGGAGTGCTTGATATTGACGGTCTTTCCGAGCATGTGTTTGACGGGCTCATCCTGCTTGCCGGAAGTTCGCATCTGTTACGGAAACTGCATGGACGGGGAGTTGTCGCCGCCGCCGATCTGGGGTGCCGGCCGAGTGCGCGCGGCAGCGGCCTGCGCGATACCGCAGCTAAACTCGGAGTTCCCGCCGTGGCGACACCTGACAGTGATATGGCGGATCGCCGGGAGCATCTGCTGCGTCGCCTGCTGAAGGCTGTTGAGACCAGGACATTGCTGTCCCCGAACCCGGGAGGTGAGCGGGCGATTGTTGCAAACAGCCTTGAGATGCCTGACGTTTATGGTGACAGATTCCGGGTATGGCCTGAGGTGATACGTGCAACTGAAGCGCTTGCCGAGCAATGCCGGTTTTCGGGTCCCAGATTCGGAACAGTCATGCCGCCGTGGCGCCAGGTATTGCGTCTGGACGCCAGGGAGCTGCTGCGTGAGCAGTCTTATGGGGGAGCACGGCAGCGTTACGGCGACGACCTCAGCGAGACCGTGGTGGAGCGGCTGGAGTATGAACTGAATATTATCGAACAGATGAACTACTCTTCGTATTTCCTGGTTGTCCGGGACATTGTTCATCCGCTGCAGCCGGACGGCAGCCGGAAGCTCAGAAGAATCTGCGGCCGCGGTTCGGCTGCGGCTTCCCTGGTCGCCTATTGTCTGGGCATCACCAATGTCTGTCCCATTCGTTACAATCTCTATTTTGAGCGTTTCCTTAACCCCGGCAGAAGTGATCCACCCGATATTGACGTGGATTTTCCCTGGGATGAGCGTGACGGGGTTCTGGCCGATGTACTTTCCCTTTTCAGGGAGCGGGCGGCAATGGTCTGCAATCATGTCACGTTCAAACCGCGCATGGCGATCAGGGAAACAGCGCGAGCCTATGGTCTGCCGGGATATGAAATTTCTACCATGACAAAACGGTTGCCATGGTTTTTCAGGCGTGATGACGAGAGTCTGTACGACCAGATCGTCTCGCTGCCGACCTTGCAGGATCAGGATTTTTCAGAACCGTGGCCCGAGATCATCACGCTTGCCGCACACCTTGTCGGGCTGCCCCGGTATATTTCGGTACACCCGGGCGGTGTGGTCATTACACCGGAGCCGGTGAGCAATTACGTCCCGGTTGAAAAATCGGCCAAAGGGGTCACGGTTATCCAGTGGGAAAAAGACGGTGCTGAAGAGGCGGGGCTGGTAAAAATCGACCTGCTTGGTAACAGGAGTCTGGCGGTTATTCGGGATGCCGTTTCCGGAATCAGGAAAAACAACAGCAGTTTTTCAGAAAAAAAATGGATCCCGGAAGACGATCCGCAGACCCGGATGACGATTGCCGAAGGCAAAACAATGGGGTGTTTCTACATTGAAAGCCCGGCAATGCGCCTGCTGCAGAAAAAAGCCGGTGTTGGAGATTTTGAACAACTCGTTATCCAGTCATCGATCATCCGCCCGGCGGCCAATGATTTTGTCCGTGAGTATGTGAGAAGACTTCACGGTGGTGCCTGGACTCCCCTGCACCCGGAGCTGGAAGGTGTCCTGGAAGAAACGTTCGGGCTGATGGTCTACCAGGAAGATGTTTCCCGTGTCGCTGTTCACCTGGCCGGATTTTCCCATACCGATGCCGATGGCTTGAGAAAGGTTTTATCAAAAAAAGACAAGGAACTGCGGCTGCGTGACTATCGGCAGCATTTTTACTCATGCTGCCGCAACAGGAATATAGACGAAGATGATATCGAACGAATCTGGGCGATGATGATGAGTTTTAACGGTTACTCATTCTGCAAGCCGCACTCTGCGTCTTACGCCCGTGTCTCTTTTCAGGCGGCATACCTGAAAAGCCATTATCCGGCTGAGTTCATGGCTGCTGTTATTTCCAATCAGGGTGGATTTTATTCAACGTTTGCCTATGTTTCAGAAGCAAAACGCATGGGCCTTGCCGTTCTCGCCCCTGACGTCTGCACGAGCGATTATCGCTGGAGCGGCACGGGAAAAGAGGTGCGGGTGGGGCTGCTGTCCATAATGGGGCTTTCCGCAGAAACCGCAAAACGGATTCTCAAGAGCCGCCGACACCGGCAGTTTGTGGATTTTTCAGATTTTTTCCAGCGTGTTCGTCCTGCCGAAAATGAGATGCGTTCACTGATTCAGGCCGGTGCCCTTGACAGCCTCGATCCTGCAGGCAGCCGGAGCGTATTGCTCTGGGAGGCCGCCCGCAGGGAGCAGAAGAAGCAAAAGCATGGAAACCGCCTGTTGTTCAGTGACCGTCCGGTCTCTCCCCCTGTTCTACCGCAACAGACGAAAATTGAGCGATTGAGGGGTGAATACCGGGCGCTGGGATTTCTCTGCAGTACGCACCCGCTCTGTTTACTCCGTGGAGTGCACAAACAGGCAATGAAAGCGAGTGAACTGCAGTATTGTGTCGGTCGCACGGTCCTGTTTAGTGGGTGGCTTCTTACCGGCAAGCTGGTTTCAACGAAAACCGGTGAAGTGATGGAGTTTCTTACCTTCGAAGACGAGACGGGTCTTGTCGAGGCAACCTTTTTTCCCGCTGTCTACAAGCGTTACGCGCACCTTCTGGCAAGCGCTACCCCCTACCTGCTCAAGGGGTTGGTGGAGGAGGATTATGGTGCCGTCACCCTGACGGTAGCCGGTGTTTCAGTGGTGAAAACAGCACGGCGGGCTGATTCTGCTTGAAAATGACGCCAAAGCTGTATAATTAAAGGATGGTATAATAAATAATCAACAACGTGTGAATAATGAAACGTATCCTGGTTATCGATGACGAAGAGCTTATCCGCACCTTTCTGAGAGACCTGCTTGAAGAGGAAGGATATGAGGTGATCATTGCCGCCAATGGCGAGGAGGGCCTCGCTGTGTTTGATACTCAGTCCGTTGATCTTGTTATTACCGATATCATCATGCCGGTGAAAGACGGCCTTGATACGATTCTTGAGCTGAAAAAGAAAGCCCCGGAACTGCCGGTAATTGCCATATCTGCCGGCGGCAACATCCCCAAGGAGCGATACCTTGCCGTGGCGGCCTATATGAAAAAAACCGTCACCCTGGCCAAGCCGTTTACGCGACAGGAACTTCTCAGTGCCGTGAAAGAACAGCTCAACCCCGGTGATTCCTCCGAAGGACTGTCACTGTAAGGGTTTTTCCCTGATAAAAAAAGTGTCGACAGTGCCCGGCACCAGGATACTCAGCTATTGTTTTCTGTGTCTTGCACAGACAGGGCCGCAGTCCGCTCTTTTGCCGAGAAACCGTATGAAACCAGTTTCTTGATGTCTGTCCACATGGTTTCACTTCCCATTATGGCGATGATAATCTCGTCTGCTCCCCGTTTGAATTTCCCCACATAGGTCTGCCTGGCTGCATTCGTGTAACCGGTTTTCCCGGCAAGTGCGCCGTCAATCTGCCACAATGCCTTGTTGTGATTCCTCAGCAGGGTGCCGTCTGCGGTATGAATTTTGGTCTTGTTCATCCGGGCGGCAAACTCCCCGTTTTTCATCGCCAGCCTGAAAATGGTTGCAAGATCGCGGGCTGTTGTCTTCTGTCCTGTGGCAGTCAGGCCTGAGGCTGTCTTGCAGATCGTGTTGCTGGCTCCGAGTTTTCTGGCCTGTCGGGTCATCATGATGGCAAAGGATTTTTCCGATCCGGCAATTTTCTCGGCGAGTG
Organism: Desulfocapsaceae bacterium; assembly: GCA_963675545.2. GTDB lineage: Bacteria > Desulfobacterota > Desulfobulbia > Desulfobulbales > Desulfocapsaceae > MADRE3. The sequence continues at coordinate 800,325 of CAXXRX010000002.1, read as the reverse complement.
CGACACTTGCATCATTGGCAGAAGCCAGCAGAACGGCATTGATCAGGTCGTTTGCCAGGTAGGTTTTCCGGGGGTCAAGGTAGACTTTTGATCGCGGCTGCCTGGCGGCTTTTTGGCTGACGCTCACTCTCTGCGTGTTGCGCAGCATGTCGATGGCAATGATCCCGGTAAGCACCTTGATTGTACTGGCCGGCTGCCTGGGAGTGTCCGGGGCGCGCGAAAAAAGTGTCTTGCCGGTAACAGCATCCATGACAATGATGCTCTTTGCCGAGATGGCCTGCGACCTGAAGGGTGCGCTGATGCTTCTCGAGGAATGGACCCGTTGTTTAACCGGCTCTATCGTGCCGTATCTGCCAAGTGTCCTGATTTCCTTGCGCTGAACGGGTGATGGCGTCTGTACGCGTGTTTTCGCCTGGTCCCTGAGGATTGTCATCGACTGGGCAGGTGCAGTCTTCAAGCCGGGAATAAGAAGCGCAGAAACGAGGAGCAGCCGAACTATGAGAGGAGTAACGTGAGTCATCGTGGTGAAACAATGAATTCTAACTGAAAATTACAGTGATCATGAAGAAGTTTGTATTCTGCTGTCAGCTGCTTGTCAAGGATTTTAAGCCCAGAGCCTCTGCCGCAGGCCCCTGGTGAATGTCCATTGGTTCAAGATCTCTTGTTGATGTCTTCTTGATTGACCAATATCAGCTGATTGTGTAAAATAACCGACTATTTAAGCAGTTTATTGCTGGCTTTTTTCTCTTACTTTGTTTTACAATGGTTCAAGAATCTTCTATCGATGAGGTAACGCACCATGGTTGATGGACCGGAAGTCCGAATGACACTGAACTATATAATTGATTCAAGCAGGGATAAGTTCGGCGATCTGGCGGCAGTCGGTATGGCTATGGAAGTGCCGATAACCTATGAAGAGTATCATGATCGCATTTGTGCCCTGGCCATGCGCATGCTGAAGGAGGGTGTGAAAAAAGGCGATCATATTGCGATTCTGGCAGAAAACTCAGATAACTGGGGGGCTGCCTACCTGGCAGGAGTAAGGATCGGTGCTGTCTGTGTGCCTGTTCTGCCTGATCTGCCGGAAGCTGACGTTCATCACATTCTCAACGAGATGAAGGTGAAATTTCTTTTCACCACGCAGCGACAGATAGAAAAAATCTATGACTATCGTGGTGAGCCCTGTGGGCAGATTATTACCCTGGATGATCACCTGGGAGCCAAAGGACTGTTGCAGCCTGTCCAGTTCTCGCCTTACCTGGAGAAAGCGCTTGCGGATTACCGTGAAAAACGGATTGTCGGCGAAGCGCCGGATTTTCCAGATGTGGGTGAAGAGGACCTGGCTTCTATTCTCTACACATCAGGGACGTCAGGGTTTTCAAAAGCGGTCATGCTGACCCACAAAAACCTCACCTCAAATGCCTATGCCGCCTCCGGACTGCTCGAGGTCAAACCCGGCTCGGTATTTCTTTCCATCCTGCCGATGTCGCACACCTATGAGTTTACCACCGGGTTCATTCTGCCGTTGTTGATGGGAGCCCGTATCGCCTATGCGGGTAAGACCCCGACTCCGGCAATCCTGCAGAACCTCTGTGCCCATGAAAAACCGTTTGCCATTTTTGCCGTGCCGCTGGTTCTGGAAAAAATCTATAAAAAACGGGTTTTACCGAAAATAGAAAAGAGCCGGGTGTTGAAAATCATCTGCCGCACCAGGACCGGGAAAAAGATAATCAATAAGCGCATCGGCAAGAAGTTGATTGAATTCTTCGGAGGCAACCTCGTTTTAATGGGTGTCGGTGGTGCTTCACTGAACCCTGATGTTGAACAGTTTCTGATCGAAGCCGAGTTCCCCTATCTCGTGGGTTACGGTCTGACGGAATCCTCGCCGCTGATTGCCGGCGGCCCTGCAGGGGATCGGAGTATCGCTCTCGGCTCTTCAGGCAAGCCGATTCCCGGTGTCGAGGTAAAGATAGTCAACCCTGACCCGGATACCGGCGTCGGTGAAATCTGTGCCTGCGGGCCGAATGTGATGAAGGGGTACTATGATGATCCGGAGGCGACAGCCGAGGTTGTTTCCGCTGACGGCTGGCTGTCTACCGGGGACCTGGGACTGATTGACGAACAGGGAAATCTTCACATAAAAGGCCGCAGTAAAAATGTTATTGTGATGGCCAATGGCGAAAATGTTTATCCGGAGGCAATCGAGCATAAAATCAACGCCTACCACTGGGTCGTAGAGTCGCTTATCGTTGAAAACAATGGTCAGCTAAATGCTTGGATTTACCCAGATTATGAGATAATTGACGATGCGACTGAAGGGCAGAGTCGCCAGCAGCGAAGGGCATACCTGCAGTCTTTACTTGAAAAAATAAGAAAAGAATTGAATAGTCAGTTACCGACTGCTTCAAGAATTGCCGAAATGTACGAGAGGAGGGAACCTTTTATAAAGACGGCAACCCATAAGATAAAACGTTATCTGTATGACGGCCACGCCAAGGTCGCCTAGAGATTAGTGATTGTCGCTGTACAGTAGTGAAGTTTTTTAACTGCCCCCGTGCACGGTTTTTTATTGGGGGCGACTCATTATTACAAGGGGAGAGACGAATGAAAAAGGTAATTTCTGTAATGGCCGTTGCATCGCTTTTTGCGGCTGGAACCGCGTTTGCCTCCGGTTACCGGATTCCGGAACAATCCATTGATTCAACCGGTAAGGTCGGGGCAAACATCGCTTCGGCGACGAAGGCCGACACCACCTATTATAATCCGGCAAACATGTCGTGGATAGATGCCGGCTGGCTGACTGAATTTGATCTGACCTGGATTCATCTGACCTCAATCACCTATGAGGATGCCCGAACGCCTCTTTACAATGGGAGTTCCGAAAAGGAGAACTTCCTGCTGCCCACCTTCTTCCTGGTTTCACCCGATTACAATAATTTCAGGTTCGGTTTTTCGGTGACGGCTCCCTACGGTCTGCAGAAACGCTGGAATGACCCGTTCCCGGCAACCTATGCCAAGAAATTTGGTCTGCAGGTTTTTGAGCTGAATCCGACCGTTTCCTACGAGATTAATGAGTATGTATCAATTGCCGGCGGCGTCCGGTCGATGATTGCCAAAGCCACAGCACGCAATGGCGGCATGGACCCGTCCACCGGTATCGCTTTCAGCCGGGATCTTGAAGGGGATTTTGGTGTTGACTGGGGATATAACCTGGCACTTGCGGTAAAGCCCATGGAAAACCTGAATCTTTCGGTGACCTACCGTTCGAATGTGGATCTGGATTTAAGTGGTGATGCCACGCTCAGCACCAACTTTCCATCGCCCTATGTTTTTGAGTCAACAGGTGATGTGACCCTGCCGGCCCCTGCGGTGCTGGCCATCTCCGGTGCGTATACCTGGGACAAACTGACCGTTGAGCTGACCTGGGACCGCACCTTCTGGTCGGAATACGAGGAACTTGACATTCAATATTCAGACCCGCTCGTGCAGCCGGTTCTGGCAAGTATCTTCGGACCGGCCGTACCCAAAAACTGGGATGACACCAATGCCTTCAGGGTTGGTGTATCATATGAGTTCTGTGATTACTTTACCGGAATGGCGGGTTTTGCAATTGATGAAAACCCGGTGCCTGAAGCAAATTTGAGCTTTGAGCTCCCCGACTCCAATGCCTGGCTCTATTCAGTCGGCGGTCGTTACAAGGTCAGCGATCAGCTTGAGCTCGGTCTTGCCGTACTCTATGACTACAAGGAGACCCGCACGGTCAACAACGGAACCGTAGTTGGTGAGTTCACTGATGCCGCTGCACTGCTTATTACCGGAGGCATGAGCTATAAGTTCTGATTTCTGCCGTCCATGAACAAAAAGGCCCTGCTCCGAGTGTTCGGAACGGGGCCTTTTTTTGTGGCCTATTATGAGGCCTATTATGAGAGTAGAAGGGTGTTGGCAAAGCGGATGATGGGGATGATGATCATTGAAAGTATGCCGCTGAACGCCAGTATCAGGATAAGGATAAACCCATATTTTTCATATGATGCGTAGCTGCGGGCAATATCTGCCGGGAGCAGACCGGCCAGAATTCTGCTGCCGTCAAGTGGCGGTATCGGCAGGAAGTTGAAGACACAGAGGACCAGGTTGATCCAGACACTTGCCACCAGCATCCAGGAAAAAGGAACAATGACAGCCTGCAGGGGCGGCGAATAGGGGAGTATTCCGGCCACACCGATCGTCACGCGCAGCAGGACGGCACTGATAATTGCCAGCAGCAGATTTGCCGCCGGACCGGCAAGGGCGACCCAAAGCATGTCTTTTCTGGGGTTACGGAAATAGACCGGGTTGACTGGAACCGGTTTTGCCCAGCCGATCTTGATAAACACAAAAGCAAGTGTCCCGATCGGGTCCAGGTGGCGTAACGGGTTCATCGTCAGCCTGCCGGCATTCATGGCGGTCGGGTCCCCGAAACGGTAGGCGACATAACCGTGGGCATATTCGTGCAGGGTCAGCGCCAGCAGGAGTGGCGGTATCTGAATTGTCAGTTGGCCGATTAAATCCATTGCTTCTTCGCTAGGTAAAAGTAATTGTGAACAGTTAGTGAAAGCCCCTTATATCAGTAAGCACTTAGGGTCAGACCGCAACGCCTGAAGTGTGTGATTTCTCAGAGACGCGCCGGTATCGGAAAGACAGCTTTACAGCGGAAACGCCTTTGTCACCAGGGCGCTCTCATCTTCCCGGGATTCTACTTCCCCGTCTAGCCTGGCCAGGAAAAGGCGATGAAGAATGTCCTTGAAAATCGGTCCGGGCCGATATCCCATCTCCTGGAGATCTGAACCATTGAGTATCGTCGTCTCATGTTTCATGGAGGTGACATATTGTGAGACGGCTTTTTTAATCTCACTTTTCCGTGCTATTGCCATAAGATACAGGAGCCCTTCATTTTGCAGTTCACTGAGTACGGTATAGATTTCGCTGTTTTTCAGATGATCTCTCCGCGATAAAAAATGAGCCGTCTTATCGGCACAGCTTTTTTCGTGTATCATGAACTCTTTTTGTTTCGGTCCGATCTGAAAGCGATTACAGAAGTTCAACAGAACCGTTATCGGAGACCTGCCCATGATTGCAAATAGATACACCATCCATGGTTCAAAGGACTCTGATAGGTAGAGGAGTCGAAACCAGGAAATTGCCCGCTGGGCCTGGATCAGACAATGGTGGAAACGCCGGTCTATCTTGAGGTCGGGTTTGAGGTCCGGCCAGAGAAAAGGAAACAGCCCAAGTTCTTCTAACCGCTCGAGTGCGGAAATGGCATTCTCTTCGGTCAACACGCTTTTCAGTTCAACAAAAAAACGGGGATCATCGGCCTTGCCGAAGAGTTCCATCTTGACGGCATTGTTGATGAGCCGGGCGGTATGCTTGACGATGGTGAAATCCATTCTCTTTTCAAAACGGACTGCCCTGAAAATTCTGGTCGGGTCATCAACAAAGCTGAGGTTGTGCAATACCTTGATTGCCCGTTGTTTCAGGTCGTTCTGGCTGTTGAAGAAATCAATCAGCTTGCCGAAATGTTCGGGGTTGAGCTGAACCGCCATGGCGTTAACGGTAAAGTCCCGGCGGTAGAGATCGAGCTTGATTGACGACAGTTCAACTGTCGGCAGCGCTGCCGGGTACTCGTAATATTCAAGCCGTGCGGTTGCCACATCGAGTTTCAAACCGTCGGGCAAAACGATCATGGCGGTCCTGAACCGCTCGTGGGTTCTGACCCTGCCCCCGAGTCGTTCGCCAAGTTTTTTCGCAAAGGCAATCCCATCCCCTTCGACGACGATATCAAGGTCCATGTTTGCCTTCTTGAGCAGTAGGTCTCTGACAAAACCGCCGACGACAAAGGCGTTGAACATGAAGCCGTCAGCAACTTCCCCGACAATCTGGAGCAGTGAAATAACCTCTTTACTGAGGCAGCCGACCATCAGGTCGTTGAGGTTCCGGCTCCGCTCAAGCGATGGATATTCCGATTCGTGTAGGAGGTTTTTCGGTAAGTTGGACGGGTCATTCACCAACCGGTTGAGCAGGTCGGTGCGGGTGATAATTCCCTTGAGTTCACGGTCATGGACGATGGGAATCAACCGCTGGCGATGCTCGATGATCAATTCCTGAATGTCGGCAAGTGTCGCATTCAGGGACAACACCTCAACATCGCTGGTCATGTATTCATGAACCGGCAGGTGCCCGAGTTCGTGACTGATGGCTCGCTCGACCATCTGCCTGGAGATGATACCGCTGATAAGCGGAGCCATGGTTCCTTTCCCGAGTGCCGGCGAGGTAGCGGGGACAACGGGCATGGTATTGATATTGTAGCGGGTCATCAATGCCTGGGCATTATAGATGGTGGCGTTTTCGGGGACGGTTATCGCCGGTGACGCCATCATTTCGCGGGCAATTGCCTGGGGTCTGATATGGCGGTGCAGGCTCCTGATCAACCGCTCATGCGCCTCGATTATCGTCATCTCCTTCATGGTCGCCGAGGCCGCTGTTGCATGCCCGCCGCCGCCGAAGTCCCTGGCGATGGTCCCGACATTGACATCCGGTATCCTGCTCCGGGCAATCAGGTATGTCCTTCCCCCCATGGAAACGAGTGTGAAGAGGGTATCGAGATTTTCCATGGTCATCAGCCGCCTGACAATGAGCGAGAAATCGTCGACATAGCTGGGAAGTGACAGGGTGGTGATAACGATCGGTATTTCCTGGATGGTAATCCGGTTCGCGCCTTTCATCAGCTCATTGAGATAGCTTACCTGGTGCGATGTCAGGTCATGGCTGATGAACTGGGATATGATGTTGAGTTTGGCCCCTTTTTCAAGCAGCCAGGCTGCAGCTTTGAGGTCATCCGGAGTTGTCGTCAGGTGGGTCAGCGAACCGGTGTCCTCATAAATGCCGAGCCCGAAAATAGTCGCCTCCTCTTCACTGATGTCGATACCTTTTTCTTGCAGGATTTCAGTGAACAGGGTCATTGTGGAGCCGACATCGCGGACCACCTCGAGACTTCCCTGGAGATCACCATCGACTTTCGGATGGTGGTCATATAGATGGATATCGATGCCCGGATTCTGCAGACAGGTTTTCAACTGGCCGATGCGCTTGGAACTGCGGGTGTCAACGACAATGAGCGTCGTTACCTTGTTGAGGATGACCTGCTTTGCCTTGAGAAAATCATAGCGATAGAGCAGGGTCTGGGAGATAAAATCCCGCAGTGTCTTTTCCTGAGAGCCGGGGAATACCAGTAGGGCATCCGGGTACAGTTTCTGGGCGGCTATCATGGAGGCCATGCCGTCAAAATCGGCATTGGTGTGGGTCGTGATTACACGCATCGAGGCTTGCTCATCAGGAAGTACCGGGTGTTCTCAAAGCTGCAGTTCATCATCATGCCCTGAGAATATATCCATTACAGGGGATTATAGCTAATATTATCTGGGAGACCGGAGCAGGCCGGGCAGAGGCGGGTTATCCCCTGGGATGAAACGAGCGATGAATAGATTTCAGCCGCTCCTGGTCAACGTGAGTATAGATCTGGGTTGTCGCAATATCGGAGTGACCGAGCATGAGCTGGACCGCCCGCAGGTCGGCACCGTTTGCCAGAAGGTGAGTGGCGAAAGAATGGCGGAGCATGTGTGGGGAGATTGGTGTTCGAATACCGGAAGCCCGGGCCGTTTCTGAGATAATCTGCCAGAAGCGCATCCTGCTCATGGCTTTAGCCCTGCCGGTCACGAAAAGAGCGGTACTACGCCTGTCTTTCAGAATTGCCGGGCGAAAGTGGTCGATATAGGACTCAACGGCTGTTCGGGCAACATCACCAAAAGGAACGAGCCGCTCCTTGTTTCCTTTTCCGATAACGCGGAGAAATCCTGCCGAGAGGTTGCAGCTGTTGAACGGCAGGGATACCAGCTCAGATACCCGGAGTCCTGTGGAATAAAGCAGCAGCAGCATGGTGTGATTCCTTGAGGTCAGAGGTGTGCTCAGCTTTGGTGCGGCAAGAAGCCGGTTTACTTCGTCAATGGAGAGTGCTTTTGGCAGGGTCCTGCCGCTTTTAGGAAGATCAACTGTTGAAAACGGATTGCCGGGAATATGCCGATGGAGTGTCAGGAAGGTGAAAAAACTGTTCAACGCTGAGATCCTTCGTGCATTACTCCGGTTTGACACCTTCCGTTTCCGGCTGGCCGCCAGAAACTGATGGATAACCGCAAGGGACAGTGTGTTTAGATCGGTGATGTTTTGTCTGTGGATAAAACGAAGAAACAGCCTGATGTCGGCATCGTAGGCACTGATACTGTTTTCTGAGAGCCTTCGCTCGGATGCCAGCTGGTGGAGAAAAATCTCCAGAAGAGCAGTGAATGATTCGGGGAGCAGTTGTGTATCTATCGTCTCGACTATGGAAAGAGGAAAGAAGCCTCGCGCTCTATGGGCGAGGCTTCAGACAACGAGTTCTGCAAAAATTACATAGCTTTTTTCATGCGGTTGAACTTGCGCAGCTTACGGCGTGCTTCAGCCTGCTTGCGACGCTTCTTCACGCTCGGCTTTTCGTAATACTCCCGGCGCTTCAACTCTCTTTTGATTCCATCTATCTGAAGCTTTTTCTTTAACTGTCTGATGGCAAATTCGAGATCACCTCGGACTTCAACCTCTATCATCTGAATCTCCGTTTTTCGTGTGGTTCAGTATTTATAATAAACGACTCAACAGGAGTCTATTTTCTCAGCGACAAACGATCTATATAAAACGATAGAGCGATCATGTCAAATAATTTTTCAGCAGGTACTGCTGTGTCTCATCTACTGATGAGCTGGCCGGACGGAAATAGCTGGCCGGTCCCGCACCTGTGTTTATCTAAAAAATATTATTATTTTCATATATTTACGGTGTCTGTCGTAACAGTTCTCGCTATTGATTCTGCTCAGGATTGAGAGAAGGTGTTGCAGGCAGGTGCGTTTCGATTTAGTCTGGTATGGGAGTTGTAGCAAAAAGTGCAGCGGCAGGATGTCCAGCAAGACTGAAGAACATCCGGGTATTATTTAATTCCAGCTTAAAGGTGCTCTCGTGACTAATAAAGATAAACTCTGTGTAGCGTTGCTTGCTGGCGGAAAATCCGGGGAGCGTGAGGTTTCCCTCAGTGGCGCGGCGATATTTGAAAAAGCACTCGATCCCGGCAAATACGAGATAAAGCGCTATGATCCTGCGTATGACCTCCAGTATCTCGCACGTGACAGCAAGGATATTGATTTTGCCTTTATCCTTCTACATGGCCTTTTCGGTGAGGATGGTTCAGTCCAGGGAATGCTCGATCTGCTTGATATCCCCTACCAGGGGTCCGGCATTCTCGGCAGTGCCGTGGCGATGGACAAGAATCTTGCAAAAATTCTCTATACTACGGTCGATATTCCGGTAGCCGACTGGTACATCGTGGACAGGGTCGACCCTGTCCAGTGCGACGAGTTCGCCGAGCAACTCGGCCTGCCGCTGGTGATTAAACCGGTTCGCGATGGCTCCAGTCTCGGGCTTACCATTGCCCGGAGAAAAGAGCAGGTTGTCAGCGGCATTGAGCAGGCATTAAGAAATGATCACCGGGTCATGGTGGAAAAATTTATCAGCGGCAGGGAAATAACGGTATCGGTGCTCGGCAATGACGACCCGGTTGCCTTGCCGGTCATCGAAATCGTACCCGGTGATGGCTATGAGTTTTTTGACTATAACGCCAAATATCTGCCCGGCGCATCCAAAGAGATCTGTCCGGCTGAAATCGATCCGGCCCTTGCCGAGGCTGCCCAGCGGTATGGGGTGGCCGCTCACAAAGTGCTGCAGCTTTCAGGATATTCACGTACCGACATGATTGTCGATGAGGGCGGCGCACTCTATGTCCTGGAGACAAACACCATTCCCGGCATGACCGAAACAAGTCTTTTCCCCCAGGCGGCAAAGGCCTACGGCTTTGATTACTCCCAGATTCTTGAACGTTTGATAGAACTTGGAATGGAAGCCCACAAGAAGGGCCGGGGTTGAGATTCTGTCATTAACTGGTGATGCGTTCCGGAGCGTGGAAGATATTGAGTCTTTCCGGACGGGAGTAGGCGGCAAGCGTCAGCCCTGCCCGTGCGGCAATGGCCAGACCGAGCGATGAGGCTGCCGTGCGTGACATGACCACGGGGATCTTCATGCGTGCACATTTCAGGACCATGTCGGAGGTCAGTCTGCCGGTTGTATAAATCGCCGCCCGCGGTGAAGCTTTACCGAGAAGAATGGCACCCATGATCTTGTCGACCGCATTGTGGCGACCCACATCCTCAAAAAATGCCTGCAAATGCCCGTCGGCCCACAGCCCACAGCCGTGAACGCAATGTGTCATCGGACCAAGCGGGGAGGCCTGGAGCACCTGGCGGATAAAGTCTTTTATTTCGGTAAAGGAGATCGTCAGTTCATGGGGTTTGCCGATGTGGCCTTCAAGCATGTCCCGGGGAATCTTGCCTGTTCCGCCGCACCCAGAGCTGATGATGACATTTTTAGGCTCGGTGCTTTCCACGTCGGCATAAACTGCTATTCTACCTTCGGGGCAGACAATGACCTCTTTTACTTCCGCAGGAGTCTGGATATAGCCCTGGCCGAACAGAAAACCGACACCGAACTCTTCCAGGCCGGTCGGCAGCACCATGGAAGCACCGATCTCGATATCATTGAGCGTGATGGTATAGGGTGTCTCGATGGCAACGTGCTCCCGGGCCTCTTTTCGTCCTTCCGGGGTAAGAATTACCGTATTGTGCGTGATTGATGCCGCTGCTGTCATATATCGATTTGCTGATGATTTTTGTGGCGGTACTACCTGAGCCGACAGCTATCACCATAACTATCAAGTCGGGCAGAGCAAGTCTTTTATCATGCGCCACTCAAATTAATGGCAATGGCTGCCGGAACCATTATTATCAGAGGTACCCCTTTGCAGATCAGCGTGCTTGCTGCAGGGTGATAACGTGTGATTCTATCTGCCGGGCAAAAACCTTGCAAAGATGAAATGATTGTTCATATGCAACAGGAAATTTAACACTCAGGAGCAACAATGACGGCAATTGTTTCTTTTATCGGCCTGCACGACAGTGGCAAGACCACCCTGGCAACCGGTGTCGTCGCTGCCCTGAAGCAGCTCGGCTACCGGGTGGCGGTTGTCAAGTCGAGCAGCAAAACTAATATTGAGTTTGACAGTCCCGGAACCGATACCTTCAAGCATAAAAAGGCAGGGGCGGATCCGGTGATGCTGGTTGCCCCGGACCAGATGGTTCTGCAGACAACAGCGGTGGATGTCTCACTGGTTACGCTCGCCCATCGTTATTTCCCTGATGTTGATATCGTTATTGCCGAGGGGTTCAAGCGGGCCAGGCAGGTTGCCAAGATAGAGGTTGTCCGCAACCCCGGACAGCAGTTGCGCAGAGAGGTCAGCGGGGTAATCGCGGTTGCCACCGATCTTGAAATAACGGCTGATTACGTGTTTCGACTGGACGAGGCTGAAGAGATCGCGCTGTTTATTGAAAAGCGCTTTCTTCAGGATAAGCAGCGCCAGACAGACAAGACAGCACTGTTTGTCAACGGCAGAAAAATCGTACTGAAATCATTTATCCAGGAATCCCTGGGGGGGACTGTCAGGGGATATGTCGACAGCCTGAAAATAAACGCACCCATTGAAGAAATAGAATTACGGATCAGGTTCGACAGGTAGTATGGTTATTCCAGAATCCCGTCCCCCGGCGTCTTTTTCGGCTGAGCACCTTCCTCTTCCTCGATGACCCGCTGAGCAGCGGCCCCGGCAGCGTGGGCGATCTGTTTTTTCAAATGCGGAGCATCATCTGCATTTTCAGTTTCAGGCAGGTCGACAATAACCTTGCGATGGGCGTAATAGATACCCTGCCTGTTGAGTGCCTCAGTAATCAAACGATATGCCTCTCTGCGAATGACAAAATGGGTGCCGGGCTGGGCCGTGAATTTTACCCGAATGGTCATTACCGAGTTGGAAATTTCACGAACACCCTGGGACTTGACCGGACGGATGAAATCTTTTCCGTAGATTTCATCTTCGAGCATTTGCTGCCCGACCTTTTTAATGATTTTCCTGATCTTGTCGATTGGGGCATCATAGGGGAAGTCAAGATTGAACTTGACGACAATACCACCCCTCATGAAATTGGTGATTGCCCCGAGTTCACTGTGTGGAACAATCTGCAGCATGCCCCTGTGGTGCCTGAGCATAATATTTCGCAGGGTAATCGATTCAACAGTGCCCGAGACGGTGCCTGCGGTGAGGTACTCGCCGACCCGGAAAGCATCGTCGAGCAGGTAGAAAAATCCTGAAAACATGTCGGAGACCAGCTTCTGGGCACCAAAACCGATGGCGAGTCCGACGACGCCGGCACCGGCAAGCAGTGGGCCGATATCGACGCCCATGGACGAGAGGATGGTCATGGTGACCATGATCACCAGGATAGAGCCGATAAATTTACGTATCATCGGCAGCAGGGTGTAGGCGCGTCCCCGGGAAGCGGCCCCTCCCCATTCGTCATCAGTGGTTTCTTCCTCTTCCTCGGGAAGTGATTCTTCAATTTTGCGCTCGATCCACTTACTGATCAGTTGCCAGAAAAAAAGAGCGATCGTCATGATGACCAGAGCGTCAATGGCGACCGCGGCAAGTCCTGAAAAAAATGGAATTGTAATGTGCCAGAGGCTGGCAACCCAGATGAACAGCGCGGCAAGCAGGGCGGCACGGGTAAGCCCCCTGACCCTGAAAAACAGCTCCCGGCCCTGCTTTCGCTCTACCTGCTCATCCTCACTGAGTTCTCTGTCGTCATCCTGGTGTTGTTGGTGGATTTTCAGGATGGACATGGCATATCCGACGACCCACTGGATGATCTTGTCGGCAATCATCCAGATCGGCACGACAAAAAAACTGAGGATAAAAGCCCCGCTGTTTTTTGTCTCGGTATCGGCAAGATTGTCAACCAGCAGCAGCCAGAGAATAAAAAGGTACGCCGGTGTGAGTATGTGCCAGATTTCAGCAAACTGTTTGCGCCCCCAGCTGAAATTCTGCTCCTCATTTTCATCACTGTCAAGGATGTAGCGTTTGACGCCGTCTTTGTGCATGAGGACTGCGGCGAATGTGGCAAGAAGCAGAAGCGTTGCAAACAATAACTGCAGCAGGCGGGTTGTCTCAAGCGTTGCCCCCAGTTTCTTGGCAACAACAACCAGCATCAGGACCACGACAAGATAGGCTGTTGTTCCGACCAACAGTCGGTGACTGGCCAGGGCTTCCGGAGTATGCATCGGCAAAATTCTGAAAGCGGATATTGCCGGAGAAAAGATAATCGTCGAGAGGATACCAACCAGCCTGATGGTTGTGATGGCGATGACGGTAGCCAGAAAAAAGAGCTGGACAAACGGAGAATCGGTCCAGATAAAGATAACAAAATATAGATAGGCTGCGCAGCAGAAGATGATTATGCCGAGGATATCCGGGAGAACACGGGCAATAATTGCCGCTATTTTCTCTAGGCTGCCCATGCCTCGGCTTTCATTGTCGGATATCGTGATAAAGAGTTTTTTTATGAAAAGCCTTCTGATGACATACTCACTCAGAAACCCCATGATGACAAAGACGATAACCCAGAAAACATTGAGCAGGGCCCCCTGCATCGTTCCGAAGGGTCACAAGTTTAAAAAGACCTTGCGCAGGTCGGGAATCAGTTGGGGAATACCGCTCCAGAGTCTTGTAAACTGCTTCTCGTTGTCATTGTGCTCTGAGCTTATTTTCTGCAGCAGTCGGTGGAAAAGCCCGGCGGGGCCGACCATCTGCTGTTGCTGCCGGGCATACTGATCCTCCATGGCATCCCTGCGGAGTTCGCTGAGCAGCATCTGCCGGACCTGCTCATCGCTGAGACCGGCTAACACGGAGTCTGCCTGAGTGGGCGCCTGCGGTGACGGCAGGGGCTGTGCCTCAGCCGGGCTGGTTGCCGGCTGAAATACTATGACAGCCAGGAGAATGAAAAGATAAAGAAAACAACTGCAACAATGCTTTACTATAATTCTCACCTGTTCCCCCTTGCCCTGTGCCGGTCATTGGTGATGGTGCAGGAACCTGGTCTGTTGTGCGGCTGCCGGCTCAGGCTGCCGGCAGCCGGTTTTCGAAATAGGGGCGCAGCACGTCGGGTATGGTAATGGTGCCGTCTTCCTGCTGGTAATTTTCCATGATGGCGAGCAGTGTCCTGCCGACGGCAAGCCCTGAACCGTTCAGGGTATGGACCAGTCTGCTTTTCCTCTCTTTTTCAGGGCGGTAGCGGATAGAGCCTCTCCGGGCCTGGAAATCCAGAAAATTTGAGCAGGAGGAAATCTCCCGGTAGGCGTTCTGTCCGGGAAGCCATACCTCAATGTCATAGGTCTTTGTTGCTGAGAACCCGAGATCTCCTGAACAGAGGGTGACAACCCGGTAGTGCAGGTTGAGCAGTTGCAGTACCTTCTCGGCATCATGAAGCAGTGATTCCAGTTCAGCAGATGACTGCTCCGGAGTTGTGAATTTCACCAGCTCGACCTTGTTGAACTGGTGCTGTCGGATCAAGCCCCTGGTATCTCGGCCATATGAACCTGCCTCGGAGCGGAAACAGGGGGTAAAGGCGGTATACTTGATGGGCAGATCACGCTCTTCAATGGTTTCATCCCGGTGGATATTCGTTACCGGGACTTCAGCTGTGGGAATAAGGTAGAGATCCCAGTCCTTTATCTTGAAAAGGTCTTCCTCGAATTTCGGGAGTTGCCCGGTTGCGGTCATCGTCGGTGTGTTGACGAGAAACGGCGGCAGGATTTCCCTGTAGCCGTGGACTTCCGTCTGCAGGTCGAGCATGAAGCTGACAAGCGCACGCTCCATCCTGGCTGCAAATCCAGACAGCAGCGAAAAGCGAGCACCCGAGAGTTTTGCCGCCCGCTCAAAATCAAGAATACCAAGATCGGTACCGATATCCCAGTGAGGCTTCGGCGTGAATGTGAAGAAAGGTTTTTCACCCCAGAGTTTTACCTCGATATTGTCACTGTCATCCTGGCCTTCGGGGACAGAGTCGTCACAGAGGTTGGGGATCGTCATGACGATGGCCTGCAGTTCCTCCATCACACCGTTCAGCTGTTCATCAAGCTCCTTTATCCGCTGATTTGCCGCTTTCATCTCGTTTATGAGCGGTTCGGCATTGTTGTTGTCGCCGGCCTGCTTCAAAAGCGATATCTCTTTTGATACGGTATTGCGCCGGTTTTTGAGATTCTCAACTTCAGCGAGGATCGTCAGGCGGAAGGCATCGACCTCCATGAATCGGTCGAGCATGCCTGTGTCAAGGCCTCTCTTGGCGGTTTTTATCTTGACGAGATCAATATGTTCCCTGATAAATCGTAGTTCCAGCATAACAGTCTTTTGTTGAGTGTCGGGGGATAGAAGTCAGTAACGGGTTGCAACCACTGTTTATCATGGCTTTATTGTGAACGCAACCTCTATCAAATTGCTTTTCAACAGCACATCTGATATTTTCCCGGGTGAACATTGTTTCCTGGAGACGAGAATGGCTGCGCCGGCCGTCTTCCTACCCGACAACAATTGCAAGACATGAGCGAATCACCACCAGCGCTTGTCGTTTTCCTCAGCGAGCTCAGGAAATCGATCAGGGCACTTTTTATCAGCATTATCGGTTCAACGGTTCTTGTTTTTTTCCTCGCCCCTCGCCTGCTTGATCTTGTTCAGGGGCATCTTGCTGAAAAACTTTATTTTTTCAGTGTTGCCGGGCCGTTCCTGGCACATGTGAAACTGGCGTTGTTTGGTGCGCTCTACTGCCTGATGCCCTGGATCATGACCGTTTTGCTGAAAGCTACCGGTAAACCGTTCAATGTCACACGAATGCAGCTTGTGTTGTTTACCTTCTTTACCTGTCTGCTTTTTTATGCGGGCACACTGTTTTGTTATTTTATCACCTTGCCGTTCGGTATAAATTTTTTGCTGGGCTTTGGCTCCGAAGAGTTGAAACCGGTTATTTCCGTCGGTAGATTCGTGAATTTTGTGACCGTCTTCATACTTGCTTTCGGGCTGATATTCGAGCTGCCCATCCTTATGGTCTTCACCGCCAAAATCGGCCTGCTGAGCCGACGGTTTTTTTCGCGAAACCGGCGCTATGCTCTGTTGCTGATAGCAATTGTCGCCGCCCTGCTGACACCGACGCCCGATATCGTCAATATGCTCCTGATGGGCGGGCCGCTCTACCTGCTCTACGAGCTGGGAATCGTTATTCTGGCAGTGATGCGTATTGACTGAAATTTCCTGGAGATGCCGGGTTCAGTCAAATTCTTCCAGTTTAAATCCCTGCTCGAGAAGCAGCGCGGCGGTTACCCCCAGGCGGGTAACACCGCAGGAAGGGCTGCGCGCCTTGAGCAGTACCCTGGAGATCTTTTGTTTCCGGGCGATCTCCAGCACCTGGTGTGCCCCTTTTATGAAGGCGGCAGTAACCTCACTACCGTCTCTGCACAAGACGTTTGCCGTACCGCGTAATACGTCGTGTCCTGTACCTCCGCTGATATCGGCAGGAGGACGAGGGGTGGGCAGGCCGCCCAGTTGTTCGGGGCAGACGGGAATCCAGGTTGCCGCCCCGATACGCTCCAGGCAGCCGGTACTGGTATTGGCTTGAGCGTCATAGCGGGTGCAGAGACCGACGAGACAGCTGCTGACAAGAATTGTTTCATTGCAGGACATGCTACACTCTTTTCAGGATGATCCTGGATCGGGGTTGAAGTAGATCATAACAACAGGTACATTTGTAGTGAATTGTCCTTTTACCACAATACACCATGGAAGCCCGCGTGAAAAAAAAACCGAAGAAACCATTGACGCCACTCCAGCAGAACCGGCTGCTGAAGATCATTCTCGGCCTTGTGGCTGCCTCGATGCTGTGGATTTTTTTTGCCCCGGGAACGGGGATATACAGCCTGCTGAAACTACGCAATCAGGCAGTCGAACTTGAAGCGCAGACAACGGAGTTAACCGCAGCAAACAAGGTGCTGCGCCAGGAAATTGACAGACTCAAAAACGACAGCGCCTATCTCGAGCAGATTGCCCGGGAAAAATACGGTATGCTCAAAAAAAATGAGCGGGTTTTTGATTTTTCCAAACCCGGAAAAACAGACGACAACGACTAACGACTGCCGGTGTGATGAGCTGAGATGACCCGGACCGGGCCAGACATCATGATGCTCAGGAAAACCCGGAACGGCCGCAGGCAGGAGCAGCAGGAGCCCTGGATGCTGTAGAGCTGCCCGGAGTTTTGAGCCTGAAACTGCCGGAGGAAATCATCTTCTTGATATCGGAGCTCTTGCATGTCGTGCATGTAACTGCTGAGATATCCGATGATGAGAGAAGTTTCTCAAAGCGTTCCCCACATTTATTACAACTGAATTCGTAGATCGGCATGACTGTTATTTTGTTGTTTTCGATAAAACAGCGGACGGTTGGTTTGACTGTACAGAAAAGATAAGACGTTCCCGTGCTCAAATAAAGATGAGAGCATAGGAAGGTCAGAGATTATGCCACCAGTGATTTGAATATTTTACAGCTCCGGCATATAGTGATTTTCTCCTTGTATGTCGATTCACTTGTGCATTCACAGAGTGTTCCGCAGAGAAACCAGCAGAGGTGACCGCTTTGAAACTCCCAGGCGGGACACTCCTCTTTCTGGTTACAATCTTTCTGTTCCCAGCAGGGGGCAAGTTCGTTCTTCTTTTTTCTCTGGTTGATCAGCAGAAAAAAAAGCTGTCGCTCGATGTGAGCTGGAATTGAGCGCCAGCCCTGTTCGTAGCTGTGGATGGTTTTCAGTGACATGCCCAGCAGCGCAGAAAGCTGTTTCTGGGTTTTCCCTAACTTTTTTCTAATCAAGCTGAATTCTGCTTTTTCCAATGTGTCCACCTCCAGGCAGGCTGGAATTGCATCCAATTAATAGTGTATATGTTCGTTTCGTTATACCACAAATGGGGAAATTGTCCCTCATTTTCTTCCGTGTTCGAAAAAAGAACGATTCTTTTGGAAAGAACTACCGTAAATCAGGAAGCGGCAAGAATATGACCAGGAAGTGAAATCTGTTGCAGGAAGCTCCTTCCGGGTATTACTATGGGTGAAAAGGAGCACAAGCAGTTCTTTTGCAGAAAACTTGAACCCCTTGAAACAAATTGAATAAAGCAGAATTCATACATACCTTCAGGTCATATGTCGGCTATCATAAATCCTGTGGTATCGACGGGTATCCGGCCGATCAGCTGGTCAGGAGCGGTTTACAGGCGCTTTCCCAGCAGGCACGGGGGGAAAGCTGCCCCGAAGACGTATCGAAACCGGGTAAACCTGCCGGTACGGAACCGGCAGAAGCAGTTTCTGCCCAGCCGGAGCAGAAAAGCCAGCTTAGTATTTCAGAACTCGAAGCTGAAATCCTCAGGTGCAGAAACTGTTCCCTGCACATGCAGCGGCAGGTGAGCACGGCGGGCAGCGGCGGTGGCAGGAAGCCGTTGAAACTGATGATAGTCGGTGACTGGTTGACTGTCCACGACAAGGCATCTGTTACGACAGGTGCGTTGTTCGGCAGCGATCAGGACCAGATGTGTTCGCGTATGGTTGAGGCCATTAACCTGAGCGGCGAAGATGTTTTCGTGACTAACGTGATAAAATGCAGTGTGCCGGAGATGAGTCAACCGAACGCTGAACACATCGGCAGGTGCAGCAGCTATCTGCACATGCAGATAGAACTTTTGCGGCCGCAGTTGATTTGCAGTATGGGTATTATTGCTTCTCGGCTGCTGACTGCCCAGACCCGGCCCCTCTCGCAGCAGCGGGGTCGTTTCTTTGTTTATAAAACGGGTTCGGGCTCTCAGATACCGGTCATGCCCACGTATCACCCGACATTTCTTTTGCAAAACCCTGAAATGAAGCAGGCCACGTGGGCGGATCTGCAGGCAATAAAACAGAAGCTCAGCGGCTGAATCCGTCAACGCAGGCCGATCAGTCCTCTTTTACCGAGTTGCCGGAAAAATGTGGTTACCGATTGCTCTGATTCCTGGATGGAAACCTTCTGCTGCGACGAAAACTCGATAATGATATCAGAGGTACTGCGCCTGCCGTCGATCATTTTCCAGACCTGACTGCCACGTTCGTCGAGTTGAATTTTTCTGCGTGGCTCAAGTGTTGACTGCGGAGCAAATCGTTTGAAAATGGAATAAAACAGTGGCTTCAGGACCAGCACATACTCTATCTGCACATTTCCTGATACATCTTCTTCCCAGGAAATCACGTTGTTATGCACCGGTGTGCAGGCCAGTGCCTGCTCTCTGGTCATCCCGGGAGTCTGCCGTTTTCTTTTGAATAAACCCATAGTTTTTTTCAATGAATGAGACCTGCTGCCGGTCCAGGGGGCGTGAACTTTCCAGCCGTATACCAAGTATTTTGTCCTCTTCTATGCAGTAAGAGAATTTTGCCCAGCGGTATATCTTTTTCCTCTTTATGGTCTTGAGCAGTAAATCACCAAGAGACGGCGGGGTATCAAGGATCAGCGTGCGTTCATCCAGCTGGACGGTGCGCTCAACTCCATTACCGTGGAAGTTTGTAAAAAGCTCCAGAAGCGTGTGCTGCTCGAGATGTCTGGAGGCGGCTGAAAGTCTGATAAGATTGAGGCCGGCAGCTTTTTTTTTAAAAGAGAGCCGGGTGAGGCCAAGTGAAAATAAGTAGCTGTCGAGAATAAATGTCCCGGGAATCTTGAATGTCAGATCCTCCATTGCCCAGAGGCTGTTTTCCTGGTCTGTCCGGCAGCATTCAAGGGTTGAGAAAAAATTTGCGAGGTAATCGACCGGACGAGGGGAGGTACCGAAAAACTGAAAGAGCATCGCTGTCGCGCATTTCCTGCAGGTGACGATCGCCCCGTCCGGCACCCCGTCGTCAAGCCTGAAAGCCGTGACCTCATAGTGTCGATAGAGACCCCGGAGAAATTCAGGCGGCTCTGTGAGCTCTGGTATTGTTGTGGTCTCTTTGGTGATCCGTGAGAGGATACGGCTGGCTGGAGGCTCTTTTGACGAGGACCTGGTGCCGGTTTGCCAGCGAAATTCAAGAAGCGGCTGCAGGTTCTGTTCTATAATCAGGTGTCGGTTGCCCTTGACGATAACGTTCCATGATTCCGGAAGTTCGCAGGAAATGCCGTTCCAGCTGATCGCTCTGAGCTGAGGGGTGGGCATCATTGAAGCTATCGTGGAATAAGGTAATCCCAGTTCATTTCCTGTCGCTCACGCATTTCTTTTTGCTGCTCTTCGGTTTTATTGATCTCGCATTGTTCAATAAAGCAGAGCCGTTCCTCTTGTTCCCGTTCAGGATAGTAAAGCTTGACCATATTGCCGATATTTTCGTTGTGATTCCTGAGATTATGCTGGAGGATCAGGTTAACTCTGGTATTGTTCTCGTCGGTGAAAACCCATTTCCATTTCGTCAGGATACCGAAGGCATCTCCCCCCCAGATCAACGGTTTACCAAATTTGTCTTTGTATTTTTTCAACAGCGTGTCAAAAAAATCCTTACTTGAATCTTCATATTTCATTGAAATCCTGACAATTTTTCCCGGGGCTGCGCAGATGCCATAGGATATGACTCCGTTACGGAATCCGTGCCAGTCAGTGACTACGACTTCTTTCAGATAGTTGGAATATTCGATATCCGAGTATTCTGTTATATCTTCCCCAAGACGGAACCCGCCGATTTCTTTTGGTATTTCAATACAGAATCCGGATGCTGCGGGGACAAGTATCTGGAAAATAGCCGCGAGTACTAAGGTTTTAAAAATTCTCATATGATTGCTTCTGATGGGGTTTCACCGGTTGATAAGAGTTGGTCGAGCATGAATGTCGTCTGGTTTTCCAGTCGGCTGACACGGATTTGAATCACCCGCTCGATGAGTTTGTCCTTTTGCTCCGGAAACTTCTCGATTACTTTCTGAAAGGCGGTTTGATCAATAATTATGACCTCTGCACCATTAACGGCACGGGCATTGAAAAACCATTTAAACTGGGCCAGCAGGGCCAGCTCACCAAAAACCGACCCAGGCGGCAACTGCTGGAGGACAATTTCTCTGTCCCGATGATGGACGGTGATTTCAACGCTTCCACTGACTAGGACAAATGCCAGGTTTGCTTTTTTGCCCTGCTCGATGAGGTAGTCGCCAGCTTTGAACGAACGGCGGGTTGACAGATAGGCAAACAGCTTGATGACATCATGATGGATGCCGGAGAATACCGGGGACTGCCTGAGCAGGTTAAAATCAGAGGACAGGCGGGAACGCTCCTGGTTAAGGTGTTCAGTGGTTGTCGTTGATGAGGTCATAGAGTGTTCCTTTCTGGTCAAGCAACTCATTGTAGGTACCCGACTCGACGATCGTTCCGTCTTTCATAACAATAATATGGTCATATCCGGAAATCATGTCAAGACGATGGATCACCGAGACGACGGTGGTGTTGCCTTTGAGATGGGTATCGATATAGCGCTGGATACGCGCCTGGGAGCTGTTGTCGAGGCTTGCTGTTGCTTCATCGAGCACCAGGACCGGGCTTTTCTTCAAGAGTGCCCGTGCCAGTGCTATTTTCTGCTTCTGCCCGCCTGAGAGATTGTCACCCTTGCTGCCCACGTGAAAATCAAGGCCTATCTCCATGATGTCGTCAAGCAGCCCCTGCTGCTCAAATTCCTCTGCGGCCATGCTGCCGAGCCTGTCCCGTATCAGGTCCCGGTCAATAATCGTGCCGAAGAGGATATTATCGCCGAGCGACTGGGCGTTGAGGTACTGGTTGATGCAAAACGGAGTAAATTCCGGCGCAACAGTCGACGATTTTTCCTGGTAAGGGGCAATTTCGAGTTGAATGGCGCCGTTCATACACTGGTCGAGGTCAACCCCTGCCACCTGGCGGAGAAATGTTCTCCTGGCCGCGAGAATATCTCGTTCAAGGGCGCTTGAAAGTGTTGCGATCTTGTGGATGCCGGGAATGAAATCAAGTGCCAGAAGCAGGAAACGATCCCGTTCCACCTTGTTCAGTTTTGTAAGAGAATGTTTCCCGGCTGCGATGGTAAGCCGTTCATAATCCGGAAAAGTTTCCGGGTTCATCGGACTTCCCTGGAAAAAAAAGGCATCGTTTCTGAAATCACCGAGGAACTCAATCGTTGCCTTTGCTATTTCAAAACCAAATTTTGTTAAAGACTCCTCGAGACCGATATCATGAAGAAAGCTCCGGAACTCTTTGTTTTCGATCAGCTTTCTGTTGGTGAAGGCACCGCCATAGCTGCCGAAAATAATGTTTCTGGCAACAGGCAGGTATTGCTGAAAGGTTTCGGCATTGTAAAACTCAATGGCGTGGGGAAATTCTTCCATTAATTTTTTCTGAATGATCCTGCGCATATTCATGAAGCTGCTGATCATCGGTGCCGCGCGCTCGGGTGGAATAATGGAGCGAAGTCCCCACCTGATGACATCTTCGGCCAGCCCGACCTCTTTTACGATTTCTATGATTTCCTGGCGTTCGGGCAGATTGTCCGTCAGTTTGTTGAGATAAAGCGTATTGCATGAATAGAGCAGATTATCCCGAACGCTGCCGGTAAAGATGAAAGGATGCTGGGCAACGCTGCTGATATTGTATGCCACCTCGAGCTTGCTCAAGGTGTTAATATCGTGGCCATCGATTTTCAGGGACCCTGAGCTGGCTTTGAGGAGCTGGCTGATGAGCATACTCAGCGTAGACTTCCCGGAACCGGAAAAGCCGACGAGCGCCAGGTGCCGGCCGTGCTCCAGCTGAAAAGAAACATCATTGAGGAGTCTGATTGAATCAGAGATGTTGTAGTTTATATTCTCGGCTTCAATTGTTCCCGAGAACTGTACAACGCTTCTCTCCGGAGCTTCGAGGAGGAATTCCGGAGAGTGGTCGAGCAGCTCCATGATCTGCCTGTATCGAACCCGGGCATCCTGGTAGGTCTGGTAATATTCAATAACCTCCTTCCACGGGTCATAGACTTTTTCATAGGCGGAAAGGAAGGCAACAAGTGCGCCGATGGTGAATTCACCCTTGATTGCAAAGTATCCACCGACCAGAAACAGCAGGAACGGACCGAGGCTCTGGAAGAAATTGTTGCTGAACTTGATCCCGTATTTGATGATCGACAGCTTTACCGTGATTGCATAGAGGCGTTTTATCAGCCGGGTGAGCTTGTTGTATTCCAGGAGAAATCCGGCACTTCCCTGAACTTCGTGAATGCCGGTCACTGATTCGTTCACCAGGCTTGTAATCTTCCTGTTTGTCAGAACCCGCTTGCGATTATAGGTGTTGTACCAGCGTTGCAGCAGCGGGATGACCGTCATCTCAAGCGGGTAAATAATCATGCTGACCAGGCCGAGCGTCGGGTTCAGGTAAATCATGAAGCCGAGCAAGGTGACAAAGGTCAAGACCGTGGCTACCGGGACGGCTATCGCACTTCCGAGAAAACTCGAAATAGCGTTGAGTTCCGCGGTTACCGAGGAGATAATGGTACCGGTCTGGGTTCGGTGGAAAAACGGCAGCGGCAGCTGGAGAATATGCTGATAGATTTCCTGGCGCATGCCGATGAGGATTTTTTCGCCAAGGATCGCCTGCATGGTGTTGGTCAGATATTTCAACAGCCCGGCAATAAGGACTGCTCCCATGTAGAGCCCGCAATAAAGGTACAGCTTGTCGAGCATCTTCAGGTTAATTGCGACATTGATGATCTGTCGCTGCATCTCCAGCGGATAAATTTTGAAGAATAGACTGACCAGGATGATCAGCAGCAGGGCGAACTGGAACCCCCTGAAGCGTTTCAGCACCCAGTAGAACAGTGGCCGTTCAGTCAGTCGCATGGGTATCTTCCCGGTTTTTCTGGTTCTGCAGGCCTGCCTGAGGGGCTGGTGCTGCTCTTTGCAATAAACAACACCATAACCCCTTTTTCTCAATAGGCCATATAGTTGAGTGATTTCATGATAAGTGCAAAGCCCATCGCGAACATGCCGGTGAGGCCCATGCCGCAGGAAAAACCGGCGAGCAGGACCGGGGCATATTGCCGCCACATGGCGCCGTAGCGTTTGTAAAAGAAGTACCTGCCCAGCAGGGCACCGGCGACTTCGAGAATGATGCCGTGCGGTGTTGACTGGCCAAGTCCCCTGACGACTCCGTAAATCAGCAGAACCGGGAGACCGAAAAGACTGAGAATAAAGTAGGCAAGCAGGCCGAAACCGATACCGGAGAAGACGGTTACGGAATTGAGCGCCTGGTAGAAAAGAGAGTTACCCTCGAGTGTCGAGGTCTGCATCAGTAGTGTGTTGAGGGCCTGGAGGTGCCACAATTCCTGGGCATACGGGTAATTTGCTGAGGGTATCGGCGCCAGTCGCCATATAAACTGGGAAAACAGCAGGCTGGCAACCATTACGATCGGAAAGACAATCAACTCAGCCTTTATAATACCGCGGATCGAGGTTCCGGTCAGCTCGATCTGCCGGAACTGTACGGTGGCTTCACCGTAATTGTGGATTGGTATCGGAGCATACCAGATCTCGATACCCTGGTAGCCGAAAAAACGGGCCCCGGCAATAAAACTTGCTTCCCTGACCATCGGCAGGCTGACGAACTGGCCGGCGATTCCCTCCATGCGGGCGGTGATATAGGAAATGACCGGTGTGTAAATGAAGCCGTAGGCGAGAAAAAATACCCATGGAAATGAGGGCACAAGCCAAACACAGAGTCCCACATAGGCAAGGGTTGAAAAGACATAAATCGCAATTGAAATCCAGAAATTGAAATCACCCCGGCCGGCCGGTGGCTCCAGCAGGTCTTTCCACGTTCCCCGTTCGCTCGAGGAATCACGCAATGATCTGACAACAGACCAGATACCGAGAATACCGATAGCCAGGCCAAGTCCGATACCGAAGCTCATGTAAAAATCAAAATTGTTGGCAAAAACGGTATCAACCGTTGCCATACCCGGATGCCAGCGGTGCAGGATTCCCTGGGCATAGAGAATCGGGTTGAGGATGATGGTGATGATGAGTCCGATAAGGCCGCCGATTACCGCCCAGAAGGGCAGGACCATGCCGACGAAGACCAGGCCGAGGTCGAGCTGCAGACCGGTCGCAACAGCCGGCAGTATTTCCTCTGTATGACTGGTAAGCTCTATCCAGGGAATTGGAATAAGCCGGATCTGTTCGGTAAAAATGAGTCCGGAGGCAATCGGCAGCAACACGTAGACAGCCCCGAAACAAAGACCGATCACACCGCCGATTGAAAAAACCCGCCATTTCCAGCCGTCTTTCTTTTCTTCACTTGATTCGGCCAGGGCCATGGTGCCGAGTGCTGCCACAGGGGCCATCGGGAACGGCAGTTTTTCGACATCCGAGGTTATCCGGTAAAGCGCATAGCCAAGACCGAAATGATCAATTCGCTGAATAATCTGGGAACCCACCAGCAAGAGGATGGGGATTAACCAGTCACGATGGAGAAATGTGCGCTCGATCATTGACATCGAGTCGGCACCGGGGGCAACCCAGGTAGGGATGTAGTCGGCAAGGCCAAGCATCTTGGCGGCATCGGACTGGACAAGATACTGGTTCCATAGCAGGCCTGAAAACGGTGAGGCGAGGGCGGCGCCGGCCATGTAATAGAGCAGGAAAATCTCCTGCTGCTTGAGGTCTGAATGGGCTCGTTTGGCTATTTCGGCAAAGAGTATGATTGTCACCCAGCGGGCGGCCGGGCCGATCCCCTGGCCGATAACAAGTTGGAGATACATGGAGCCCGGCATCATCAGAAAGCCGATGAAGACCGCACCGATGATGGTCTTCCAGTCGAACCCTTCCTCGAAGTGATCCGGCGTCGGCAGCAGATTCCGATATTCCTTCAGTTCTTTGTCATCATACATCGTTTTAGTCCGGTAGTACCATGTAGCTTATGGAGCTGAATTGACCGATAATTGCCCAGGCCCCTCCCATGAGCAGGTCGCCGATGATCATGCCGATGAAAAAAAACTGCATCTTCCTGAACAGGGCGACCCCGCCGTATTTCATGCAGAGTGCATTGCAGAGCCAGCCGAAGAAAAAACTGACCCAGAGAATCCGCATGGCGGAACTGTAAGCGGTCAGGTAACCAATCGGGTGAATCGGCCACCAGTAGAGCCGCTGATAGCAGAAAACCAGGATAAGCATAACAATCATGCCGATGGCGGTAAACAGATACACGCTGTCTCCGCTCGGCAGCGGATTGACGATCAGCCGATAGGCGTTCTCATAGACATTGAGCGTGGTGCGGTTGGCCCACTCCAGGTCAAGCTCGCGGATGCCGAACCGATAGCACAGTGTCATCATCGCCAGAATGGAACAGAGTACAGAGACAATCAGGGTCATGAGCAGCCCTGAAAAAAGCAGCAGTGGAGTACCTCGGCCATGGTGAATCTTCTTGGCATGGAGCAGGGTCGGCATCAGTGATTCCCGCAGGTCGACAAAGAGTACTTTCTGACTGACAGCTGCCATCAGACCATTCGCTCCGGCGAACATTTTTGCCCCGAACAGGGCTGTTATTCCGTCCATCGGAGCGGCCGTCAAGGTAAAATAGGCGAGCCCTCCCTGGCAGATGATCCGGGTCGCAACCAGGGTGATCATCAGAAAGCTGCAGACCAGAAGTGCCGCGGAAAGCAGCGTCATGCCCTGCCAGACAAACCAGCCAACCAGCGCGACCATTCCCAGAACCATTCCCCAGAAGGAGATGCGGACATCAAACCATTCGCTGACATCTTCGCCGGCGGCCTGCAGGCCCAGTGATTGTTTGGTTACCTCGTAGAGATGGTGGCGGGCCAGCCAGACCAGGAACAGGAAAAATATGCCGTAGGCACCGATCATCTGCATTTCTTCAGGCTGTGTCAGGGTCGGTCCGAACGTGATTCCCAGCTCGGAGGCGGGAACGGAGTAGCCGATCATGTTGAGAATTCCATACAACAGGCCACCGGCCAGGAAAAAGAACCAGAATGAAAACGAAATCTGCCGGGAGGCCAGAAAGGCAAAACCGATAAAAGCGGGGTAGATATAGATTTTCAACTTGTAAAATCCAGAGAGCAGTCCCTGCTGCGGGAAATATGAGCCGGCCAGGACCAGGGTCGGCAATTGGGGCATTGACGGGTAATAGAGGTTCAGGCCGTTAATCAGGTGCAGGAATAGTGGTATGGAAAGCCCGGTCAACAGGAACCTGTTTTTCAGCAGTGCCCCAAGTCCTTCCGAATCGATGGAATAGGCGATGAGTTGCGGAACTTTCAGCAGGGGGAAATTAAGGCGTTCGTTATATATCCACTGTTTGGAGACGAGGTTGATCAGAAAAAGCATGACCAGGTAGCAGAGCATGATGAAGAACCCCCAGCGGAACAGGGGCAGCAGCCAGGCATGCCAGGGAATTGCTGCTGCAACCTCCAGCCAGCCCATATCTCTGCCGCCCTGGAGGCCGTTGTAGAGCAGTTCAATGGCTTCGGGGTCTGTGGGCATCAGGCTTTTAGGTAATAGCGGCTGAAAGGTTTCCAGCCACATGTTGCCGACTGTTGCAAAATGAATCGGGGCGGTCAGGTTTATCAGGAAGGTCCTGGCGAGCCCGGTATAGGCGATTCCCGAACCGATTACCATCTGTACCCATATGATCAGCAGTTCCGAACCGGTGAGCAGGGTACTCCGCTTGAACAGCCAGGCAACAAGTGAGACAAGAAGCGCGAGTACCAGAAAAATGAAGAACGGTGCAAGGGGAAAATGGCCGCCGCCCAGCGGGGTAGCTTTGTGGTAGATATTGTTGAGCGGGGTGACCAGGCAGATGATCGCAGCCAGTATGATACCGGTAAGAGGCGCGCGCACTCGTATTCTGCGGGTCAGCATTCCGGTGTCTGTTGTCTCTGTCATTGGCGTCTTCTCAGCAGCTCTGATTGTCTTTGACAATGTCACGAAACGTTTGATTCAACTGTTTATGGGTTGCCTGGTCCATGGAGCGCCAGATTAACAGCTGTTTGCGCAACTCGTGGACGAATAATTTGTTGATTCGCTGCCACTGCCCGCTCTCGCCTGACTCGCGATGCATGGTGATCCTGATTTCCAGGTAGTCATAATTATCTCTGGCGGGGCAGAACTGGATATCGACCCGCTGCATGATACCGAAATCAAACGGGGCCAGCCAGACCGTGGTTCTCAGGTGAACACAGGTAAACCTGCTGGGATTATCGTGCATCTGTATGGCATTGCTGATTTCTTCGACAGTGTCGCAGGCATATACCAGTTCCACCGGACCGGTGGAAAACTTGCCGTGGGAAATGTTCTGGTGACCGCTGAAAAAGGAGTACAGAAATCCGCCGACGGAGGCGTGCTCATCATACTTCATGAAAAACGGCAGTATCACGCTGATGGTGTTGTTTACCGGTTCAGGCAGGGTAAAAGACCTGTTGACATCGGGAATGGCAATGCGGGCAGCGACCCGTGCGGGATAGATTACCGAGATAAGAACAACGGAGATTACCAGGATCATTGCCGCAACACCCGCCATTGATGAGTAGTTCACGGTAATGCCTTCCCAGAAAGATGTCCCGGCAAAGAGTGCAGCGGAAACCTGGGCAACAAGATAGCCGAGAACAACGGAAATAACGGCAAGTGCCAGTGCTTCGGCGACAAAGAGGAATGCCACATGAGACGGAGCAAGCCCCACTGATGTGTATATGGCTATCTCATTTTTCCTCTCGTAGACCGAGCTGATCATGGTGTTGAGGACGATGAGTATTGAGATCAGCAGGGGAATGATAATGTTCGGGACACCGCTGTAGGCCATGGTGTCGCTGATATTGTAGAGCCAGACGCCGGCAGCAGTTCCGGCAAAAATGGCCAGGTTGAAACGGTCTACAAGATGTGAGGCGATTTCGGCAATATCTGTTCCCGGCGAAGGCCTGATTGCCACATTTTTTAAACTGCCGCCCATGGACAGCAGGGTTGCCGAGGGGATGATTGCCGTCGCCGCGGCGGGAAGGTGAACGTAGCGGCTCTGAAAGCCGCGGATATCCTCACCTGATTCCATCGCCTCAAACTCGACATCGGACATATCCTGGGCCGCTTCATCGGGAAACGTTACCGGGGTCAGCGGTTCACCGTCCAGATCGTAGGCCCTGTCCAGGATTTCACCGGAAAAGGTGCCGATAACCGTAAACGGCGTTCCCCAGAGCAGTATTGTTGCTGGTTTTCCGGGTGTCACGCCGAGTTCGGCGGCACTGCTGTCTGATAAAATGATTGTCGTATGATCATCTTCTGCAAACCAGCGTCCGGATGAGAGCAGCGCATTTAAACCGGTTACCTCCGCTTCATGATGACTCAGCCCGATTAATCCCTGGATTGTAGTTTTACTGGCGCCGTTGCGCAGCGGAACCTGGAGGCTTCGCGTCAGGTCCGCCGGTTCGAGCCAGACACGCGGGGCCGGGTTGCTGATGGCCCGCATACTTCCCTCGAGAATCCCGGTTGCCTGGGGCGGCATGCTCCGCCAGTTGAGTTTTTTCAGGAGTACCCCCTGGTACGGGGCTTGTTGATGGAAAAAGAGCTTGTTTTCCTGTTGGTTGGATTTTACCGTTGTAAAGCTCATGATGGTAAAGGTGAGGATGATCAGCGTGGAACAGGTCAGAACAGTGCGAAACCGTCTTCTTCTCAAATTCGAGACACCGAGGAAGAACGCTGCGACAAATGCCTTCCAGCGACTTATCTCAGCAGCACTCATATGGGTGGCGTGGCGCTGCATCAGGATCATCTCTTCTTCAAAGCGAAAGAAGATAATGAGCGTCACCATCAGGGACAGGCCGATGATAAAAAAGGCCAGGATGACGACCATCGGGCTGTAGGCAAGATCAAAGGCCGGATGCACATTATAGATAATCATGATCAGGCCGAGAAGAATCGCGGAAAAGGCGACGATTCGTTTGTAGATATTTGCATACCCGAAGAGAAACCGCTCCATGCAGAAGGCGAACGGAACGAACAGCGCGATATAGAAGAGCACGCCAAAGAGAACATCTTTCTGGGTTTTTTCTATCTGGTCATAGACCCGGCCGGCAAGTGCCAGTGATTCAGCGGCTGATTCCCTGAACTGGGTGTAGTTGAGTTCTTCAAGATTTTTGACGCTTGTGGCAAGGGCGCCGAGACCACGCTCCTGGAGCGCGTTGATGCGCTCGTCATAAATTCCATGTGACTCGAGATTGATAATCCTGGGGGAAAGCAGCGTCCAGGCGTCCCGGGCCGCCCTGTAGATGGTATTGTTTATCTGCGGGTATTCATTCACCGGGTAGCCCAAACCTAAGGGGTTCTGGGGTGTCGCGTTGGTGAGTATCAGCCTCCTGGTGAGCACATTGTCCGACAGCGTCAGCTTGAGCCATGATCCGGGTTCGAGATATATCGAGGAAATAATTGATTCCCGGGTATCAATTCTGCTGTACCAGTAGCGTTGGGGAGGAGCGTCGCGGCGACCATCATACAGGTAGAGCTTGGTCATGAAATCAAGGCTGCGCGGCTCGAGCAGGTCGAATATGGTTGTCTCCTGGCAGGCGAACATGACCAGGCGTGTCTTCATCGCCCGGCGCAGCATCTTGACACGATAATTGTTCTTGCCGGTTTCTTTCTTGTCTATTGCCCAGATGACCTCTCCACTTTTCTCATCGAAGCGGTAGCCCTCGATGATCAGCTTGTCGAGAACATTCTTGGAATCGGCAATACCTTTGTAAATAAATGTACCGCTGCTGTTGACGCTTGCATAGAGTTTGGCAATGCCCTGGTAGGAGAGAAGCGTCGTCTTGTCTGCCGGGAAATCGGCAAACAGTTCCCCCTGCAGGAGCAGGTTGGCCTTGCCGGTGAGGCTCGAAAAACCGTTGCGGGGAAACCGGTCGGAATGCAGTGCCGGTGCGGTTGCAGCTCCCTGGACCATGGCAATCAGGAGCTGCAGCTGGTCGTCCAGGTAGGGCCAGTTGATTTTCTCTGCGGTATCCCATGGTGTTCCCCAGAGTGATCTACCGTCTCCGATTGTAACCAGACTGACGCCGATATAACCGGCAAGAGAGGCCACCTCACCGCCCAGAAAGGGCTTGTCGAGAAAATAGGAATCCCAGCTGCGAAACCGGTCCGGCCTCAGTGAGTCGATATAGCGGGCGGAGTTGATCGGATCCGGCGCTGATTGTTCGAAAACATCGCCGATGACACTGAACATGCCCGTCCGGTTGATACGGCTCCTGAGCCGGTACAGCCAGCCGCGGTGAAATCCGCCGATACCTTCACCATGGCTTGAAAGGTGCAGGGAAAGGACTGCTTCGATTGTGTAATCCCGGGTCAGCTGCCTGAAATCAAGGGCCGACTGGAGTGATTTCAGCTGCGCTTCGCTGTCGACAATGCGCCGCTGCATAGTGTTGACCATCTGGGGCAGCAAGTCGCTCAAGTACTGCTGCTCCTTAGTCGAAAGATCATGAAATGATGTGCGCCAGCCGAGCTGCCGCAAGGCAAAACGCTTGGCAGCCAGTTCTTCGATCATCTGGTTATTTGCGTCGTCGCGGTCTTTTTCAAGCCTGAGGTTCATCAGTTTTCTTGAAATAAGATCAACCTGTAACTTGAGATCGCTGCTGATCGCATTCATCAGCATGGCGTCGCGCTCGCTGTCTTCTGCCAGCGGGAAATCAAGAGATTCGATCAGTTCGATGACATCCGTTGACTGTTGGACGATTTTCCTCAGCTCGCGGCGAAAATCCCGCAACCCCTTGGTTCGCTCCTGCAGGCTCCAGATAAGGTCGCGCATGCCGTGAAGGGATTGCGCGTGGCCGCTGGTGGCAACAAGAATGATGGAGCGTTGCGGCGGACTTCTGGAAAAATACTCAGCGAGTTTCAGCAGGTTTGCTATCGACACCGCCTCGTCGGCCCCCGGTGATCTCCCGACAACAAAACTGGTGCTGTCGTAGAATGCTTCAATAATGAGCAAGTTTTCTTTGAGTTCCGGGTCGGTCCCCTCGATCAGGCAGTAGATGTTTTTATCCACTACTTCCTGCCAGGATGCCCGGGAGCGCACTTCCACCCGGTCCTGGATGAGGCCGTTATTGGTATTCGAAATGGGCCCGAAGAGTTCAACTGCTTTTGTCATTTCCATCCAGAAGCAGGGAAACTGGATTGGCGAGAGTTCCTCTTTTTCCTTAAAAAAGCTGTTTGCCGTTGTCAGCCTCCGGTCAAGGAAGATCACCGCGCCTGCGCCAAGAGAGGCGGCTGTCAGCCAGTTTCGTCCGGAGTCAAAGTCCATCAACAGAATAGCGCCATCTATCAGCTTTCGGTCAAGTTGTTCGAGCTGCCCGTCACCGACGTAATAGAGCGGGCCCTGGAGAACGGTGTCGATTGCCTGCGGTGTGATGCTGTTATTGAAAAGAGGTGTGAGCGGCGCGGTTGTGGAGCCGAAGGTTATCGTGGAATCGCCTTCTTTTCTGACCGGGATCGGGAAATTGTAGGTCTGGGGGTTGAGGCCGAGCTTGTTAAAGGCATTGAATATATACTCAGCTGCCTGCTCATTGCCGCGAGTACCGCTGCTCCTGTCCTGCAAGCTGCTCAGATCGTGTATTATTTCTTCAAGCAGGAGGGAGTCCTGAGCATTCACGGTTGTCCCGGCTGTCAATAACCAGAGCAGTGCCGGGATTATCAACGCTGCTTGTGCATGTGAGAGCAATCTGATCATGGTGTAGACCTTAAACCGGCTGTTTAAGAGAGCCCGCCGGTTTTGATATCAAGCTCCGAACGTTCCTGGATCTTGTCGACCCTGCCATCACGAATCCAGACAACCTGGTCGGAAACATTGAGCATTTTATAGTCATGAGTGGCCGAAATAACGGTCACACCCCGTTCAAGGCTCAACTCCTTGAGCAGGTTGATGATGTCTTCACCGGTCGTTAAATCAAGATTACCGGTCGGTTCGTCGGCAAGGATTATCGACGGGCTGTTGGCAAGGGCCCTGGCAACGGCAACCCGCTGCTGCTGTCCTCCCGACAGCTCTGACGGCTTATGTGATTGACGTCCCTCAAGGCCGACCTGTTTGAGAAGCGTCATACCGTGTTCGACGGCGGCGTCGTTTGCAGCCCCGGCAAAGGTCATGGGCAGGGTAACATTCTCCAGGGCTGTCATTACCGGAATGAGATTGAAGGTCTGAAATATGTAGCCGATTTTTCGACAACGCAGCCAGGCGAGTTCGTAGGCGTCAAGCTGGGCGATATCAACTTCGTCGATGAAAACTTTGCCGTCCGTCGGTTTGTCCAGCCCGCCGATCATGTTGAAAAGCGTTGATTTTCCGGATCCGGACGGGCCCATGATAGATACATATTTTCCCGTTTCAATTTCCAGGTCAATTCCTTTGAGGACATGAACGACAATTTTGCCGAGATCGAAATCTTTGGTAACCCCGCTTACTCTGACGATATTTTTGACTGACATTGACGGTCCCTCGTGAAAAAATCTTCTGCTGCTATTGTTCCACCCTCATTGCTTCCACCGGCTGCATTCGGGCTGCAAGAATTGCCGGATAAATAACCCCGAGCAGGCTCAGAGTTGTACCGGTGATAACAGCGACTCCCAGCGACAGCAGGATCGCCTCGACGGAAACATGACTGACGGCCTCGATGCCGAAGTTCAGCAAAGAGGACAGTGCTGCAGCGATACCCCCGACCAGCGCACCGCTGATCGAGCCGGCCAGCCCCTGCATGAGTGCTTCGAGAATGAAGAGCCTGACGATAAAACGATCAAGCGCCCCCAGGCATTTCATGGTGCCTATTTCACGAAATCGTTCAGTAACCGACATGAGTTGCGCGTTTATGATACCGACAACGCAGACCATTAAAGAAAGGATGACGATCCAGCGCTGTTTGGCGGAGCTGCTGATGTTGGCTGTTTCCAGGGTGGCATCGTAGCCTGCGGCGATGAGCTTCTGGTAGGATTCCACCGACCCTGAAGCCAGCATTCCCTGGGCAAAATTGTTGCTGCAGCTCATGTAACTGAGAAAGGCGACGGCGAGCACCAGGCTGGTTGTTGTCACCAGTGACCGGAAAAAACGGACACGGATGGACAGGAAGGCGATTTCCAGCGATTTTTTAAACGGCAAGGCGATGAGGCGCTTCATAATTAAAATCTCCGGCACTAAAAGACGAAGACTGCAATAGATAACAGGAAAAAAAGACCGCCGCCTGACGGTAGTCGCTGAGCCGTCGGCGATCACCTCTGATACTATCTGCATCGATGAATCTTTGTCAATGATATTCAGCAGAAGCGCCGGGCAGCAGCCACTTATAAGAGGTCTCTGAAATGCACCGGGGCAAGGCGAGCGGAACGGCCGATTACCTCAAGCAGTCCTTCCAGGAACCTGAAACTTGTATCGTTCATGCGCTGGTGATGAATCATAAAGCCGATACCGCCGTTTCGGGCAGCAACCTCGAGCTCAGCAGCCATCCCCAGGAGGCAGCTCGATCCGTCCGGCTCTTTTCTGGTATGCAGGTCGACATTGACCGGCAGGTCAGGCAATGGTGCATCCAGGGCCGTCCGCCCCACCCTCTGGTCGGTTGACAGTGCCTTGAACCCCGCCGCTTGAAGCTGGCTCAGCGTCTGCCTGCTGCAGCGGTTCCATGGTGGCGTGAAATACGGGGAAAAGTTGCTGCCGAGTATATCCAGGAGCCTGTTGCGGCCGTTGATGATATCTTTTCTGATGGCCGCTGCTGAACGATCCGGGCCAAACTCGCTGTTCTTCCCTGACAGCTGATGGTTGCGGTGTCGCCAGCCGTGCTGATGCCAGCACCACAGTGATGAGCCGGTATCGCACATGCTGTTTATTATCGACCACCTGCGCGAGGTGATCCAGACAGGTACGACTGCCAGGCAAAGCGGTGTCCGGCAGTGCTCAAACAGTGCCAGCAGCTTGATAAACGATTTGGATATAGCGCCGATATCGTCCGCCCTGAAATAGACGGGGACCGGGGACCTGCCGCCGTCATCGAGGCCCCTCTCAAGGCTTTTCTGCAGCATGGCAAGCGGGTTATCCGGGTAATCGAGGTAGATTGCAGATGGTGTGTTCATGGGCGGCAGTAGTGTTCAATAATGGCTGCAGTCTCGGCAGCTCCGTCCAGTTGGATCGCTGGAACAAAGCGCGGCATCGCCAGCATCTTTTCAATACAGTGCGCCAAGGTTTCAGCCGTGAGGTCGACCCGTTCGAGCAGCGCGATGTTTGCCTGCGAGCTGATTCTGGAAACCCTCATGCGCTGTTCACGGTTCTGGTCAAACGGGTACATGAGTGCCGGAACTCCAGCTGCGAGTATGTTGACGGAGGTGTTGTAGCCGGCCATCGACACGGACAGGTCGGCGGCAGCGAGCCAGTCAACGAAATGATCGCTGAATCGTTCAACCCGTATGTACCGGTTTGTTTTCCCGGATAAGTGGTGGTAGTGCTCATGGGCAAGATAGGGGCCCGTGAACACCTGCAGTTGAACGTTTTTCCCCTGGCCATGCAATCTCCCAACGCTTCTGATTGTTGCTTCAAGCAGTTCCAGCCCGACGCTGCCGCTGCCGATACTGGCAACGATCAGTGGCTCGTGAGGATCGATACCCAGATCCGAACGTATTCGCTGTCGAGCGCCGGCGGACGGGGTGGGGGTTATGAAACCGGTGTAGTGGATAGCGGCGGTAATGGCCTCGGTCCTGCCGAATGTCTCCTCGAGGGTGACCAGAGACGGATCGGCATGGATCAGCAGGCCGGAAAAAAATCTGTTCAGGGTGTCTACGGCACGTTGTTCAAATTTTTCCCGGCCCTCTTGTTTTTCAACAAGGATATCGCGCAGACTGCAGAAAACCTTGCAGTTGGTCCCGGACACTGATTGAAGCAGCGGGTCCAGTTCAAATCTGAATTTTTTTCTGCCGAAGGGATATAGCTCGATGATCAGGCAATCGGGTCGGAAGTCTGTGGCAAAAGCACGTAATTGTCTGCTCCGTTGCGCCTTAACTGTCTCAAGCGGCAGGTCGTCACAGGAGCTGAGTTCGTTGAACTGAGCATCCATTCTCAGTCCGGGGAGCTGCAGAATCGACAGCAGCGGTTCGTTTACATCAACGTCAGGACCGCCGATAATCATGGTTACCTGGTGGCGGGCCGCCAGGGTGCGGCAAATTTCCAGGCTTCGATGGAAGTGCCCGACTCCCAGGACATGCTGACAATAGTAACAGATTTTCATGGATTGTCCGGCACGGTGATATTCCTGCTGAGAATCGAGAAGCTGCTGTCCCGGTAGCCGATGGTGTGAAAACAGTTGTTGTACATAATTTTCGGTTCTTCGGGAAGATAGCCTCTGCCCTCGATGTGATAGAGCAGTGATTTGATAACGCCGAGGTGAGAAATGATCAGCAGGTTCTCTCCCGGCCACCGGTCGCGTGCGTCACTCAACGAGCAGAGAATACGCTGGAGAAGCTCTGTCCTGCTCTCACCGCCCGGCGGCCTGAAGTTCCAGCCGTGCTGGATCAGCTCTTCCAGTTTTCCGGGGCTGTTGCCTTTTATCTGCTCAAGGGTCAGTCCTTCCCATGCTCCCCAGTGCTGTTCCCGTATCCCCTCATCAGACATAATCGGGATCTGCAGCGTTTCATTGACCAGTCTGGCAGTCTCCTGTGCGCGCTGGAGCGGGCTGACGATAATTCGCTGCCATGGTGTGCGCTCAGCTGCCAGATAACGGCCCCATCTCCTGGATGCTGCTGTTCCTTCGGGGGTAAGAGGGGAGTTGCTGCTCCCCTGAATTCGTTTCTCTTTGTTCCAGATGGTCTGACCGTGTCGAAGCAGGCCGAAGATTGTTGCGGGTGACTGTGGAGATTGCATATACGTCTGAATTGGTTCAGTTTTTTTCAACCGGCAGCAGTGACGGGTGCGTTGACTGGAAAATAGCTGCCAGTTGTGTGATCAGGGTTTTGTTGTCAAATCGGGCCTCGACAAAGGTTCTGCCCCCTTTGATAACACGCCTGCGAAGCTCTGTGTCCGTCAGGAGCCTGAGCATGGCTTCAGCAAACGCGATGCTGTTGTGCGGCTCAACGGTGATACCGGTTTCTCCGTTAATCAACAGCTCGGGAAGTGCTGAAACATTGGTTGAAACGGCAGGTATTCCCATTGCCAGGCTTTCAACAAGAACGTTGGGGATGCCGTCACGGTCCCCGCTTTCGGCAATCTCACAGCCAAGCACGAAAAGATCACTCTGCCTGAAATGCTCGAGGACTTCGGTGTGGGTCCTGGTTCCCAGGAGGCGGCAGCAGTGTTTCAGGTCGAGCCGTTCAATCAGTTCAAGGATCTGCTGACGATCATCACCATCCCCGATCAGGTTGTGCTGAAACGTTATACCTCGGTCCGCCAGATTTCTCAGCGCCTGATAGATTGTCGGCAGTCCTTTTTTCTCAGTCATGCGGGCAACGGTCAGCAGACGATATGGTGGTAGGCAGTCAGGCGGTTTCCGGGTGTGACTGAACAATGAAAGATCTATGCCATGGTAAATACAGTAAATGGGAGGTGAGCTTCCTGCTCCGACAGCTTCCAGGTACTCTTTGTTGTGCATGGTGCAGGTGATAACAAAAGAGGCCTGGGCCATTTTTTCCCTGAGCTGATCAGGGTGCGATGTGTAAATATCCTTGGCATGGGCGGTAAAGCTGAATGGCAGCCGGCGGAGATGGGCTGCGAACATGGTTACCGAGGTGGGAGAGTGAGCAAAATGACCATGCAGGTGGATGATTTCCGGATGTGCGGCAAGATGCTTTTCCGCAAGGTACCCGCCCTGGAAAAGATGTTTGAAGGTGGCGATTTTACGCGTTCGTTGAAACCTCCTTGCAGCCAGCCCGAGTGCCGAACGATAGAGGCCCGGCGTGCGCACGGCTGCCAGAATGTTGGGAGCGATGAGCCTGGGCAGCTCCAGCAGCAGATCTGTGGGCAGGTAGTCAACGGCCGCCCGGATCTGCTTGACGGACTCATGACAGAAGGTTTCCCGGGGCTTGCGCATCGGGAAGAGGTGAATCCTGAAGCCGAGCTGCTCAAGAAGAAGAATTTCGTTTGATATGAAGGTTTCAGATATTCGGGGATAGCCTTTTAAAATATAGGCAAGGGTTGGTCGTACAGGCGGCATCATTGCTCAGCGACAGGTAGTAATGTCTCTTCCGTTAAGGCTGCCTGGACCCGGTAACGTTCTGATTTGAAATATTCAAGCCTGGTGTGCATGGTGTCCAGCCCGGTCAGTTTAAAGTTGGCCCGTTTTTCTGCAGCTTCGCTGGTGCCGTTCAGCACACTGATCATCTTCTGGCGAAGGAGCTGCGGGGTCACATCGTTCCAGGGAATAAAGTCGATCAGGTTTCGTGACTGAAGGCATTGGGCCCTGATCAGCTGTTCTTTACGGGGTGTCTCGCGCGGAATAATGAGTGCCGGGGTTTTCTGGGTAAGGATTTCGCAAACGGTGTTGTATCCTCCCATGGAGATGATCATGTCTGCCGCCTGCATGAGTTCCTCAAGCCGTGGGTGGAAGGGCAGGGTCTTGATACCGTATTGTTTTGCCCGCTTGCGTATTCTGCCGCGCTTCTTTTTCGGCATGAACGGACCGGTAATCATGATCGTTTTAAACGGCAGTGATGCCGGGAAGTATTCGTGCATGGAGATATAGTGTTCCAGGACCTCAAACCCGTCTCCACCGCCTCCGGTTGTGACCAGAACAAATTTGTCGTCAGGCATGATCCTGAACTGGGAGCGTATTTTTTCCCTGATTCTCCCGCTTTTTCTGCTGCGTGGAATGTAGCCGGTAAAAATGATTTTGTCATGCATCTCATCCGGTATTTCGTAAAGATCAACCGGGTTATAGATTGTCTTGTCACCGTAGATCCATATTTCATCATAGAGCGCTACCAGGTGTTTGTAGACATTTTTTTCATGCCAGTCCTGCTTGATGACCTCAGGGTCGTCAAGGATATCCCGCAACCCCAGGATTATTCTGGTTTTTGATTCGCTGTCCTTCAGCCACTGGAGTGTCGGCAGTACCTCGC
The DNA here is from genome assembly GCA_963675545.2 of Desulfocapsaceae bacterium. Taxonomy (GTDB): domain Bacteria; phylum Desulfobacterota; class Desulfobulbia; order Desulfobulbales; family Desulfocapsaceae; genus MADRE3. Next base: position 761,152 of record CAXXRX010000002.1, on the reverse strand, counting down.
GCTTGAGCCCGAGCGGCTCCTTGTCAACAATGAACAGGTCGGGTTTGAAGGCCTGGGCGGTAGCCAGAATGATGTTGGTACGGATGCTCAGCGCCTGTTCGTCATCAATACGGATGGATAGCGATCGGTATTCATCGTTGGTTTTCTTGATCATTCCGGGGATCCTGACAAAATCAACCTGGCTCGGAAATGAAAACCTGCCGGCAAGCGGTGAGCCGGTGAGGATCAGGATGTTGGTGTTGCGGTCGCGAAGATGGTTGGCAATCGCCATTGTCCGGCGAATATGCCCCAGACCATAGGTATCATGGGAGTACATCAGGATGTTGTATGCAGGTGCATTGTCAGTCATGATACGAAAACGCTTTTGCAGGGCGGTGGTGCATGCTGCTGCCATGGTTTGAATAGATAGAAAAATCAGTAATATTCTACTCATTCAAGAAAGTCAAGACAGAGGTTTGCGGGGCGCAGATGAAGATGTCCGGTGCAAAAAGAAAAAGCCTTGCGGAAGTAACCGCAAGGCTTTCTATGGTTTGAAAAATGGGCTGCTGCTTAAAAACTCATGGTCAGCTGGTTGCTGATCATGATGATGGAATCGATATCCGTATAGGTGTCGGACTGTTTGAAAACATCGCCTGCATCCATATATCCGAAGTGAACCTCATAACTCAGTGAGTTGAAAAAGTTGTAGACAACTCCGATATTGGCTTCCCAGCTTGACTCAGTTGTCAGCGCAGCTTCGGCATCCCAGTTGCCCTTTGTCACGCCGATGGCCCCATGAAAGGCAAGGCTCGGAGTTGCCAGGTATTCAGCGGCGACGGCGAAACCGTGGGGAGTGGATTTGCTGGTCTGCGGCGAGATGCTGTCTACAAATGGATCTCCGATCAGTATATCTGCGGCACTGTTGGTTATCATCAACGGTTTAAACCGTGAAGATTCAAACTGCAGACCACTGTCGGACTCGATGACCGCATCGGTATCAAAAGAAAATCCCGTTATCCGGTAATCTCCGGTGCTGCCGAGGTCGGCAGCAGACACAGGCGAAGCGTATGCCGTTACGAACAGTGCTGCGATCGTCAAGACAAGAAGCCGATATGTGTAGGTCTGGAAACGAGTCATTGTGTATGGATGAACCATCTGTGTTATATGTGCTGCCTGTTCGGCAAAAGTACAAAAATTTTTACTTATCTACATAGTGTGAGTTATCACGCCAAAAGTCAAGAAGAAATTATCAGACGTCGAAATACTGATAAAAATAATTATACTTTCTCCTGGATGCGCTCACTGGAGGAGTATCATTTTCGGGTGTGTTGACCGGGATTGTGGGAGCCGGTATTCAGCTCTGCTTGCCAGCGATCAGCATATGGTATATAGATAGTCGATTGTCTCAAAAACAACACGTATAACCACAATAACCGGGTGAACATATGCGTCGCTTTTATCTTGTACTGATTATTGCAGTCGGTTTTTTTCACTGGCATACTGCCGGGCACGCCGAGAATAACCGGGAAGTCGTGAAAATTGCGGTACTTCCTCTGCAGGGAATGGAGGAGGGGCAATACCGCTACCTGAACAGTTCCGTCCGGCAGATGCTGCTCTCCCGCCTGGCCGGTCGGCCGGGCCTGCAGATCGTTGATTCCCCATTTGTCTCAGAGAACCCGCAATACCTCAGGGATCAGCTCAGATCCGGAGAATTTGATGATGTCCGGCAGAAGGTAGATGCCGACATTCTGCTTGATGGAACACTGTACTCACTCAAAGATGGTGTGCAGCTCAATCTTGATGTGCATACGTTTGCTCCTGAAGCGGACCGGATAAGCTATTCGGTAAAAGCCGAATCGGCGGATGGTATTCTTGCGGTGATTTCAGATCTGGCAGCGCAGGTCGCTGAAACAACAAGAGAGCCTGGTAAAGAAGTTGCGGGAACAGGTGAGGCAGGCGTTACGGCTGACGGGTTGAGTGGATTTCAGACACCTCATCCGGAGCGGGATTACAAAAAAGGGCTCTTCGCCGGCGCGACGCTTTTTGGCGGCGAGGAAAGCGGCCAGTTCCAGTCGAAAGGTATTCGCAAAAGTTCTACGATATCCATTACCATCGAGACGGTTGCTCTGGGGGACCTTGATGGTGACGGCAGCAATGAGCTGGTGGTGGCATCGCGAAGTAAAATCCGGATTTTTCAATTTGCCGAGAACCGCTTCAGGGAAATCGCCGGCTATGACCTGTTGCCGCAGTACAAAATTCATGTGATCAATATCGGAGACCCCGGTAATACCGGAACCATGAAGCTCTTTGTCTCGGCAGACAAGGGGAAGCGGCCGTCTTCCCAGATCCTGAGCTGGGATGGCTCCAAAAAAATGCAGCTGGTTCGGGGTGATATCGGCTATTACATCAGGCCGCTGTGGTGGCCGGGCAGGGATATGATTCTGGCTGGCCAGGCTGACAGTCCCAATATTTCCGACAATTTTCTTGCCCCGGGGGTTTTTGAGCTGATCGGTGATTTCACCAAGGAAGCGGTGAACAAAGGTCCTGTGCTGCTGTTGCCTGAGGGGACAAACCTGTTTGATTTTATTGTTGCCGACCTCAATGGAGATAAAGAGGTGGAGACAGTGGTCATAGACAGGAGCCAAAAACTGCTGGTTTACGATTCCGGTCTGAATCTCAGCTGGGTCAGCAGTGCAAACTACGGCGGCAGCAAAACCTTTTTCGGCCCCTCCATCAGTTCCGCAGATAATCTGGATCCAAATTCGCAACGCCAGGAAGTGGCCGACTTGAGAAAACTCATTTATATACCGGGGCGTCTTGATCTCAAGGATATAACCGGGGATGGGCTCCCGGAGGTGGTGGTATCGACAAATGATGTGGGGATCGACAAGTATTTTGATAATTTCCGCACCTATGACGGTGGAGCCGTTGCCTGTCTGACCTGGAGAGGTGCCGGTTTGATGGAACTGTGGCGGACCAACCACATAGAGGGCTATGTGGCCGACTATGCCTTTGACGAGGAAGGCAGCGCGGCCGGGGACAGCCGGCTGGCGCGGCTCTATGTGGCACAGATCCCGGACAGTACAATCTGGGAGCTGGTACTGCCGGGCAACGACGACAGCAGGATACTGGCCTACGAGATGACGGTAAAAAAAGAACAACCCTAGGCACGTCGCATCAATCTGCAAAAAATTAGACCGGATAAAGAGATGTTTGTGACTCCACCCAAGCTGACACAATTTTTACAAGAAATATTGGGTGCTTCAGGGAAGGTATAAAAATTTATACCGATAGGTAAAAAAAACTTGACAGGGGGGCTGCTGCAGTATATACGTTGAGAACAATGATTTTCTGTTCTCTTTGTTCATATCGGCGTATGCCTGAAATGATGAGAGTGGGAATGGGGGAAGTTAAAACTGCAGGCCCTGGAATATCCAGGGTAATTAAAACGCAACCTAGGAGAAAAAAATGAAAAAAGTAATTGCTGTAGCCGCTGGTCTCATGCTGACCGGCGCACTGGTAACTACCGCTTCAGCCGCTGTGTCCTTCTCTGGCGATGCCCGTGTTCGTGGCTACTATGAGACCGATTATGATTTCGGTGAGCAGCCCAGAAGCAATGAAGAGAAAATTTTTGCAAATTCACGTTACCGCGTGAAAGTAGACGCTGATGCAGCCGGCGGCGCCTATGTGCGCTCCCGCATCAAGATCTCCGACGGCACCCACGGCAGCGTTCCCAGCGCCAAGACCGGCGTCACCGCCGACTACATGTACGTTGGTGTGCCGATGGGTCCGGTAACGCTTGAAGGCGGACGCATGCCTGCCAACCTGACCACATTCTTCCTGTGGGATGATCGCTTCGATATGATCATCGGTAAATGGGCCAATGACATGACCTCAGCGCAGGTCTGGTACCGCAAAGCTGTAGAGTCCGGTGATCTGATCAATGATAATGATGTCACCGGTTACTATGCAACGATCAGCCAGAAGTTCGCAGGCGACTGGGGACTGACCCTCGCCGGTGCCTACATTGAAGACGACGTCACCATAGCTGACATGAGTGGCTTCACCGGTACCGTGCAAGTGGGCGGACCTGCCGGTCCTATCGCCCTGACCGCAGCATTTGCCTTCCAGGAAGCAGATCTGGCCGGCTCTGATGATGACGGCTATGGTGGATACATTGAAGGCGGCATGGATTTCGGTGCAACCTCCGTGACCCTGAACGCAGGTTGGGCACAGGACGGTTATGCAGCTGATGATGATTTCGGTTTCATCATGATGGGTGGCGCATCTTCAATCACCCCTGCCGGTCGGTTTGAAAGACTTGGCGGCGGCGGCGACACCACCTGGTTCGGCGGCAAAGTCGGTTTCAAAGCATCTGAAGCACTGAGCCTCACCGGTATCCTGGCGTACGGAACCATTGATGAAGTCGGCGATGCGTTCGAGGTTTCCGGTAGAGCCAAATATGTTATCTCTGACGGTGCTGTCGTTCAGTGGGATATCGGTTACCTGGCATGGGATTCCGACACCAGTGATGACGAGGAAAGCCCGTTCGGTACCGCTCTGACCTTCGAGGTATCTTTCTAATTGTCTGACTGATTAGATAGAATCTTTCGCTTTAAAAAAAAGAGTCGGTCCTTTTCAGGATCGGCTCTTTTTTTTTAATCGTCCCCCCGTCGGAAGCGAATTCCCTCAGAACCGGGTTTCAGAGATGGCGGATACGGTATGATAATGTTTTCGCCGGGGAAATCAAACACTCCCCAGTCCAGTTTGGAATACCAGATTCCAATGACCGATTTTTCAGGGTCAAGGATATAGGCACCCTGATATCTTCCCATATAGCGCCTGGCAAAATCGGTGTCACCGCGTATCCGGTCCAGTCTAATCACCCAGGTTTCCAGTTGCTCAGGTGTCAGCTCTATGGGCTTCCAGAACTTTGACTGCACCGTATACTTCTTGTCGATTCCCATGATCGTGTCTGGTTCCAGATAAACGCCGTAATAGAAATAATTGTAGTCTTCAACGACTTCATAGGACCTGAAAATATTGGTCACCTCGTGGTTCTCGCGTATTGTTCCCCGATTGCTGTTGACTGCGCATGAACTTGATAGAAAGAGAAACGATACAGCTATAAACAGTGGTATGTTTTTTTTCATTTTGCCTCCTGCAATGCTATAGTTCATCGAAGAAAATATGGGTTTACCCGGGAATCGTCAAGCCGGCACCCGTGAATTTTCTTTTCTTCAGGTGGTCCATGCTGCTATTATTCTGCTTTTGCAAAGACGATCTTCTGCAGGGGCAATCCGTCATTATACGGAGTCAAGAGGCTGGAAGTGATGATTGAGGGCACATCAGAGCAGCAGGTGAGCAGCCGGATTCGCTGGCGTGTATTTCTTCTCGTTACCGCCGGTGTGTTCCTGTCGACGATGGACAGCAGCATGGTGAATGTTGCTCTGCCGTCAATCATGCGCTCATTTTCAACGACCCTGATTCAGACCCAGTGGGTCGTCTTGATGTATCTGCTGACCATAACCGTGAGCCTGCTTTTCTGGGGAATAAGTGCCGATCATGTTGGTTCCAATCGCGTTTATTTGGCTGGGGTTGGGATATTTTCGTTTGCGTCTGTCTGCTGTTCACAGGCCCCGGGGCTTTCCTGGCTGATTGGTTTCAGGTTTGTCGAAGGGCTCGGTGCGGCAATGATGATGTCGGCTGGTCCGGCACTTATCCGCGACGTTTTTCCACGGAGTTCGCTGGGCAAGGCGCTCGGGCTGGTCGGCATTGCTACGTCGGCGGGATTGATGAGCGGCCCGGTTGTCAGCGGCTTTCTGATCAGCAGCTATTCGTGGCGCGCGATTTTCCTGGTGACGGTACCTGTCGGGGGTTTCGTGCTGCTGGCCGGTTTCAGTGTGCTGATGAAAAATAACGTCCTTTCCCCTCCCGGTAAAACCAGACAGCTGGACTGGAAAGGGGCGTTTTTCTGGGCAACCCTGATCAGTTCCATCATCGTTTATGCCCATTACCTGCCGTCACTGGCAGTACAATTGAAGATTGCAGGGTTGTTCCTGCTGGTGCTTTTAACGGCTCTTTTTGTCTGGTCCGAAAAGACACGGAAATCGACACTGCTCCCGCTTCATCTTTTTGCACGAAACTACTACCATATCGGTTTGATAACCGCAGCTCTCTCTTTTGCGACCCTTTTCGTGGTATTGATTCTGATGCCTTTTTATCTTGACTATATAAAAGGAGTAGAAGCCGACATGATCGGGCTTGTCATGATGGCCGTGCCGGTAACATTGTTTGTTGCCTCACCAACTGCTGGATCACTCTATGACCGTTTCGGCAGCAGGTACCTGACCACCGGTGGCCTGCTGCTCTGTTGCGTGGCCCTGTTGCTGCTCAGCCAGCTGCAAAGTTGGACAACGCTCATTGATATCGGCTGGAGACTCTCCCTGCTCGGACTGGGCCAGTCTGTTTTTCTTGCGCCCAATACGGCATCGCTGCTGAGCCGGGGAAAGGACAGCGATGCGGCGCTTACCTCCGGTCTGCTGGCTACGTCAAGAAATCTTGGCATGCTTTTCGGGGCGGCCTTTGCCGGTATTGTTTTTGCCGCCTGGTTCAGCTATTTCAGCGGAGGGGCAGAGCTGGGAGACTATTATCCGGTTCAGGCTCAGTCGTTTATCCGGGCATTTCGCTCAACACTGTTATGCACGGCGCTCTTTTCTCTGGCTGCGGCCTGTATTTCCTGGCAGCGCGAGCGTTGAGAAGAAGGCAGAATTTCTCGTCAATCTAAAAAGTGACTCAATTTTCAATAAACTTTGTTCCCGCTTCTAACGTTTGTCTTCCGTGGTTGAACAAACAACTTTGTACTGGAACAACCAAAAATTTTCTAATTCTATATGTTCTGTATCACAGGCCACCTCTTTAACCATCTCTAATAATTCCTGTTGTGTTGGAAAATTTTTCAATACTTTATAGGAAGTACCATTATCCAGCACTCTATCCTGGTAGGTATTGCCAAACTCATCCATATCAGTGACGGGTAAGCGCTTGCGTTGAATTGGTGAGTTATCAATAAAGAGTACCGTTGCACCAGGTTTCATATACCGATGCACACCCAGCATAAACTCTCTGAGACGCTGCCTGGGGACATGTGACAGCCACAAACCTGCGAATGCACCGTCAAACCGGTTCGGAATATTCTCAAGTGCATAGGCATCAAGAACCATCGTAGTCACATTACCGGACAGATGGCGCCTCTTTACATATTTAAGTACTTCTTCAGTTATATCGGTAGCAATGATTGATTGAGCGGTTTTTGAGATAAATTGTGTCCAGTAGCCGGTACCTGCCGCGATCTCAAGCACGTTCAATTGATTAAACTGCTCCGGGATGTAGTTTTCAAGGAAACGTAAATCGGCCTGTCTTTCCGGATAACTATATACCCTGTCATAAACCGGCGCGCGTGCTTTATAATATTCTTTCATACTGAGGCTACAGTTCTATGTACTCAAGCTGATTTTCCCGTGACACGCTTTCTTTTTATCTTGTTGCGGTGCTAATCTCTGACCACTATCATCTGCTGCCGGTTTATGCCGAGATTGACCGTCATACCGTCTTCTATCAGCCTTTTGCCCTGTTGATGAGTTACATCAGCGAAAACATCTTTTCCTTTAACGGTGAGTCGATAACGGATGGTGCTGCCGAGAAATTCTTTTCCTTTAATAGTGCCCTGCAGTTGAACACTATTATCCTTACCGCTGAGCTTTTTGGTAGAGACATTGATGTTTTGCGGTCGAAAAACAAGGCTGCAGCCGCTGTTTTCCAGATCATTACTGCAATTATCTATCGGGATCGAGAGGCCATTTTCAGTATTAAATACGCACTGGTTAGCGGATTTTTCAAGGGTTCCTTCAAAGAAGTTGGCGGTTCCGAGGAAATCAGCCACAAAGCGGTTCACCGGTTTATCGTAGAGTTCGACCGGTGTACCGATCTGCTGGATAACACCATCTTTCATCAAGGCAATACGATCTGCAATCGTATTGGCTTCTTCCTGATCATGGGTCACAAAAATGGTCGTTATCGACAGTTTCCGCTGCAGGTCCAGGAGTTCATGTCGCATCTGTATGCGAAGTTTTGCGTCCAGGTTTGAAAGCGGCTCATCCAGCAACAAAACCTGGGGTTCAATAACGATGGTACGGGCAAGAGCCACACGCTGCTGTTGACCGCCTGACAGTTGAGAAGGTTGGCGTTCGGCCAGTTCATATAATCCGACGAGTTTAAGTGCGTCGTCAGTTCGCCTGTTGATCTCATTCCGGGGGACATGCCGTTCTTCAAGCCCGAAGGCAACATTCCTTCTAATGGTCATATGCGGCCAGAGGGCATAGCTCTGAAATACCATACCCAGGTTTCTTTGCCAGGGTGGCAGATAAGATACTTCCTTATCGCCGATTATTACCTCTCCGGTCTGGGCAGACTCAAAACCGGCAAGCAGCCGCAGAAGTGTGGTCTTGCCGCATCCCGAGGGCCCGAGGAACGCAAACAACTCACCGGGCTCAATGAATAAATTGATGCCTTTGAGAACGTGTGTTTTGCCGAATGACAGATTAATGTCCTTGAAATTGACGCTCACTGCCTTATTGGCTTTTAAGTCATACGAGTTGCTGTTCATCAACTATCTCCCGGTTGTGCTCAATTCGCCTGTCCCATGCCAAGCTTTTTCTGGCGCCTGTCCACGAAAATATATGATAATAATGTACACAGACCTACGACGACTACTGCCACGATGCCAAGCGCTGCGCCCGGGCCGCGTCCTGCTGCACTTTGCATATATACGTAAATACCGTACGAAAGCGGTCCATCAGAATTTTTTGACACCAGCATCAGGGTCATGCCCAGCTCAACTGCTGCGGTTGCAAAACTGGTAACAAAACCGGCAAGAATACCTCCGGCCATCAGGGGTACAACAATTTTTCGTACCGTGGACAGCTTTCCGGCTCCAAGGTTTTCCGCGGATTCTTCCAGTGAGACACTTACCTGCTGAAGTGCTGCCGTGCAAGCCCGAAGCGCATAGGGCAAACGACGTACCGCCAATGCCACCACGATGGCCATCCACCAGGTGGCCACGGGCTGGTTCTCGAGCCAAGGCACCTGGAAACCGTAGAATGTCCTGAGATAACCGATACCGATAACCAGACCGGGAATCGCCACGGCTGCCATGGCAACATAATCAAGCCATTGTCTGCCGATCAGTTTGGTGCGAAGAATAATATAGGCAATTGCCGTTCCCAATATGACATCGATGGTGGCTGCAAGGGCTGAATAAAGCACCGTGTTGGTCATATATTCCGGGGTCTCGGCGAAAATCGTGGCAAAATGTTTGATCGTAAAGTCATCAGGCAGGATACTGTAGGACCAGATCGTACCAAATGACAACATCGATAAGCCAATATGCGGTGCGAGTACCAGTCCCATGATCAACAACACGATTATCCAGGCGAAGAATTTCTCCCACGGTCGCATTCGTCTTTTGGCAAGACCTCCTCCTCCTTTCTGCACGGTGGCATAATCCTTACCCTTCAGGGAGAGCATAGCCAGCCACATGGAGCCCAGCGCGATGACTACCAGGATAACTGATATCACATAACCCATCGGATCATTGATGCCTATCGAGGCGATTCTAAGATAGGCCTGTGGTGCCAGCATATTGTTGACATTCAACAACAGCGGGGTTCCCAGGTCGTCAAAAACCTTCAGGAAAACAAGGGATGCACCTGCCACGTATCCCGGCATTGCCAGCGGCAGGACAATTCGCCGAAACAAGCGCATACCTGAGCAGCCGAGATTCTGGGCTGACTCCTCCATGGAGCGGTCTATATTCTGGAGTGCCGCTGACAGGTTTATCAGGATAAAAGGGAAATAGTGGATGCTCTGCACAAAAATGACTCCATTCAAGCCTTCCATGAAAGGTATCGTAAAGCCAAACCACTGGTCCAGAATTAGATTGACACTCCCGTTCCGGCCGAAAAGCATCAGCATTGCCACCGCCCCGACAAAAGGCGGCATGATAAGGGGAATGATGCCAAGACTCTGGATAATCACCGCTCCCCGGAACTCAAACCGTGAGGTGAAATAGGCAAGCGGCATCGCAAAAAGAGAAGCGATTACCACCGCCATCAAGCCTACATAGATAGAATTCCAGAACGATTCCCGGAAAAGGGCCGTATTAAAAAAATCCTTGAAGTTGAGAAGAGTAAATCCGCCGGTGGTGGAATCAAGAAAGGCGGCAAACACAACCTGGGCAACGGGAATTACCAGAAAAAGTAATAAAAATAATGATATAAGCAGCATTACCGCTGCCATACCCGGATGCTTTCTTATTTCGGAAACGGCCTCTTCACTCCAGGCGGTAATTGCCATTCTGCAACCTCTCCGGCAGACCCGTCATTTGTTGAAAAAACAGATCGAATTGACAGAAAACCGATGGTCTCCCCAGCAATTCGATCTGTTGATCAGGCTCTTTCTACTTGAGCATTGCTAAAGCTTGTTTTGCCTTTGCTTCGGCTTCCGCATAATTTTTCTTGGTAAAAGCGTCCCATTTCTCTTCAATTTCAGCCTGGCGCTGCGGCACTTTGACATCTGCTTTTGTGCGCTTTTCGAAAACATCAGACGTGAATACGCCGGGAAACTTACCATCAAGCGCCTCGGCCTCGGAGATCGGCATCGCGGTAATCAGCGAACGTGCTTCCTTGATCAAAGTTTCGGCTTCAGGGTTTGACTTTCCAGCTAAGGCCGCCTCAGCCTCCTGCAGGGCCTCGCTCGCTTTTGCCAGGTCTTCCCGGCGATAGGTGATCATCACATCGAACAGTGAATTTACAATATTGTACCGATCCTTTGACAGTTCCACGTCGAACTTAACCGCCGCTCCAATCGATTTGTCCTTGAAAGGATTGGGAAAATCCGCTGGTGCATCTGCATAGGTGTCGGGGTTTACAGGCAGACGGCGAATCGCCGGGTCCAGCAGCAGTTTCTGGCCCTCCACTGAGAGCAGATACTCTATGAAAGCTGCGGCAAGATCGGGATTAGGAGCATCTTTTACTATAGCGATATTAGCCGGCACCAGGGTTGTCACCGTTGGATAGACGAAGTCGACCGGAAACCCGGTTGCCTTTGAAGAAAAGCCAAAGAAATCGATAACAATGCCGATGCCGAAGTCGCCGCTGTTTACGCCTTCCGGTACACCGAAACTCCGTTCTGTAACCATTTTGAAATTACCGGCCATCTCCTTCCAGGTACCCCAGCCTTTTTCCCAGCCCTCGCCCTGAAGTACCGTCTCAACGGTAAGATGAGTAGTACCTGAGCGTGAGGGTGCGGACATACCGACATGGTTGTGATAAACCGGCATCTTCAAGTCTGCCCATTCCTTGGGAACGGGAATCTTTTTAGCCTCGAGGTAGCGGGTGTTCCACATGATTCCATATCCGGATCCGGCAAAACCGATATAATAGCCGTCCGGATCATTGATTGGATAGGACCCTATATTTTCAGGAATTCCCGTTGTCTTTGGGGTGTATTTGGCAAGAAGACCGTCGGCTTTTAGAACCTCAAAGGCATCGGGAGCCGAGGCCCACATAAGATCCGATGTGTTTCCCTGTGCCGTTTCCTGGATATATTTCACGCCGGCGGATGTCTTTTTTTGCAGGATCTCCACCATGGTATCCGGGTGTTTCGCTTCAAAAGCCTTTTTAAAGGGTCCGGTGAGATCTTTCGGGTACGAGGTGACAACCACAATTTTGCCCTGGGGCGCCGCCGCCAGAGATGAACCGGCTAGGAAACAAAAAGCTGTCACCAAAACCACTAAAGCTGTCATTAACGTTCGCAGGGTCATTTTCATCATCATTATTTCTCCTCCTTACCGTTGGTGAAGCGTTATCAGTTGCGGTCCAAAAAATCACTACTCAATGAACCTGTTGTAAAAAATTGACTGCGAGTATTGAGATTTGTTTTGAAAAAAAAACAATTAAAATTATTTATTAAATTTGAAGTGAGCGTGGCTTGAAAACAAAACGTGAATAACGATACTTTAGTGATTTTTTTGAACGATACCATATGAGCGGATTAATTTCTTGGACCTGCTCTAATCTTTTTCAGCTCATCACGCTCGCTACTTGACGGTGTCACTGTAAATTTCTTCATGCTCAATCCTCCATGGTTTTTTATGAAGAATCACAGCGTCTATGACACGACATTGCGATATCGACATAGAAGAACTAGTGCCGGGGCAGGCGGATGATAACTTTAAGACCGGAGGGACTGTTCTGGGAGATTGACAGTTCCCCGTTGTGCTGTGTGACAATCTGTTTAACAAGCGTCAAACCCAGGCCGGTGCCATACGTTTTTGTGGTGTAAAAGGGATCGGTCACCTGGCTCAGGTCCTCAACTGCAGCCCCATTCCCCGAATCACTGATTGTAACGGAGACATAATCCTGGTCATGATCTGCGGTTATCTTGAGCGTACCACCATGGATCATTGCTTCAATGGAATTTTTAAACAGGTGGAGAAACAGTTGCTGGATCTTTTCGGCATCTATCTCAATTTCAGGATCAGGGCCGGTAAGATCAAGGGTATAGGAAATGTTGTTCTTCTTCATGGCCCCATAATAGGCCATGACACTCTTCCGAATGAGCGGATAGAGCGGCTGTCTGCTTTTTTCCGGCAGGCTCTTGCTGACAAAATTGAACAGATCGTTCAGGGTTGTCTCGACTTTGGCCGCTTCGCTTGTCAACAGGTCGAGGAATTTACGAGTCTTTCCGTCCGTCTGGCGATTGGCGAGCAAACGCGAGGTGCCGCCGATGGAGGTGATCGGGTTGCGGATTGCATGCACCAGCTGGGCAGACATGTGGCCGAGTGCCGAGTAGCGTTCTGCCTCGATGAGCAGGTCCCTGTTTTTGTCGAGTTCCAGGGTGACGAGTTCCAGTTCTTCGATTTTCTGCTGCATGTCCGCATACAGTTTTGAATGTTCAATGGCAAGGCTGGCCTGGCCTGCAAATATCTCAAGTACCTCTATGTCTTCATCGGTGATCGGCTCCCTGGTAATGAAATTATCGGCTATGAGCACACCAAGCGGTCTGCGGGGAGAAAAAAGCGGAATAATAACAAAGGTATCTTCCTTGAGTGTCTCGATCAGTTCGGCGGGGACATGAACAGAAGCACGACCGTTAGTGACAACAATTGAGGTGCGGTGATCGCAGGCGTAAATAAACGGATGGTCATGGGCGGAAGCGGGGACGTTTAGCATTCGCACGATTTTATTGACGATGACATCAGTGTCCGAATCAGCCACATCGCGTTTTTGGAACATGTCATCCAGGCGGATGTTGTTCCTGCTGATTTCGTTCCAGATTTTTCCGGCATCCTCTCTGGTGCCCGGCCCGATTGCCAGCGTGCCCTGCAATAGTTTCTGTGCTTCGTCAAAAAGGGCCAGAAACGCACGGTTAAAGCGGAGCCCCTCTTCCGATGTGATGCCGATGAGTATGGTCTTTAACACCTGATTCAGTTCCAGCGCATTGAGGTAGGCACTGTTCATTTTCAGGCTTAACTGATGGAGAAATTTCGCCCGGAAATTTCTTCGCTGCAGCTCCTGCTGATACCGGCGGTTCTCGATTGCCAGCCTCCGCTTTTTGAGGGTGCGCCTGACGGTGTGATAGAACTGCTCGCTGTTGACCGGCTTGGTGAGGTAATCGTCGGCACCGCGACGCAGACATTCAAGGGCCACCTGTATATCGGTGACGCTGGTCACCATAATGACGCCAAGGTCCGGATAATCGCGGCTGAGCTCCACGAGAATCGTGTTGCCGTCACGATCCGGCAGGCTGATATCGAGGATGACAAGGGCAACCTGCTGAGTGCGGATGATTTCAAAGAGCTCCGAGCCGCTGTTTACCGGGATGGCACTCAGCCCTTTATTGGCAAGGGAGGCCTTCAGCAGGAGGGCAAGTTCGGGAGAGTCATCGACGATTGCGATAATCTCGTCATTGCCGAGCAACGGGCTCCCGTTCAGGTCATTTCCGGCGGTCGAGAGCAGGTCAACCATGGTATTTGTACATTATAAAGCGATGCTGATAGGTGGTCGCGGAGGTTGAACGCTGTTATAACCGGACTGCAGGCAGGGTCACCGGAGCCGGTCTCGAACTTCTTCTCTTGTCCTTTCAGTTTACTGGTTTGCTTGAAAAATAAAAATAAAAATCGTATAAACTGTTCTTCCGGGCTGCATCGTAAGCGGTTACCGTATCTTTTTAATGTTTCGTCATTTTGACAGGTATCAAGAGGGAATCCTCTGTGGAACACTTTTTTTCAAGCGAAGGACCGCTTGCCGCGTATCTGGCCTGTTACCAGGTACGGCCGGACCAGGTACTGATGGCCCAATCGGTGGCTGACCTGCTCGCCGCTCCGGAGCAGGGAGTTCCCGGGCATCCGGGGTATGCCAAGATACTGATGGTTGAGGCGGAGACCGGAATCGGCAAGAGCCTTGCTTACCTGGTTCCGGCTGTGCTCTCCGGAAGACGTATCGTTGTCTCTACGGCAACGATCAACCTTCAGGATCAGCTGATAGACAGGGAAATACCGCTGATCGAAAAAATTCTCGGTGAAAAGATTTCTGCACTGTGCGTCAAGGGCCGACAGAATTACCTGTGCCATTATCGCTGGTATCAATACCGCAGTTCCCCGCAGCTCTCACTCGTTGATGATGAGCAGTCCGCTAAGATTGAAGCCTGGCTGGAAACCACACAGAGCGGTGATCGTTCGGAACTGGACTGGCTTGCCGACCGTTCTCCGCTGTGGCCGAGAATTTCTGCTCATTCCTACCAGTGTCTGGGCGGTGAATGTCCTGAGGCCTCACTGTGCTTTCTCAACCGATTGCGCAAGAAAGCCGGGTCTGCACGTATCCTGATCGTCAACCACCATCTTTACTTTTCCGATCTGGCACTGCGGCAAAACGGCTACGGTGAGCTGCTTCCCCGCCACGAAGCGGTTATTTTTGATGAGGCACATCATCTGGAACACGTGGCTACTTCATTTTTCGGGACCAGCCTCAGCCAGTATCAACTCTATGATCTGATTGGTGATATTGTCCAGCAGGCGGATATTGATCTGCCGGCCGACGATGCTGACAGGATCATCACCATGGCGCAGGGAATGAAGCAGCGGGTTGAACAGTTTGCCTCGCTCTTCCCGACCAGGAAGGGGCGCTATAATCTTCTGGAACATATCACCACACTGAAGGGCTGGGCCCAGGAGGTCAACCTGCTTGAAGACAGCCTGAGGCGGATGGCCGAGGGGCTGTCGCTCCAGGTCGCGCATGGTGACAGCTGGCGGGTATTTGAAGAGCGTGCCCGTGAACTCAGGCAAAACCTGCTTTTTGTCGGCCTTGCCGACCCCGGGGAACGATCAGCCGGGCATGTTTACTGGTATGAGCGCCGGGAGCGCGCAGTGTCTCTTTCTGCAACACCGGTTCATGTTGCCGATGATCTCAGGCGTACACTCTACTCGATGGTGGCCAATTGCGTGCTGACCTCGGCTACCCTGTCGAGCGGTAACAGCTTTGACTATATCCGGGGACGGCTGGGACTTGATCAGGAGATAGAAATGCTTCAGCTGAAATCTCCATTTGATTATCGGAATCGTTCTCTTCTTTACATCCCTGAAGACAGTTTTCCAGAGCCATCACACGGTGAATATGATAAAGCCTTATGTGAGCGCATCGAGCGGCTTCTTGATATCAGTGACGGTCGGGCACTTGTCTTGTTTACCAGCTTTCGCGGCATGGATGTGGTTGCAGACTATCTGCAGGACAGACTTCGGTACCCGCTTCTCGTGCAGGGAACGGCATCGCGTAGTAAACTGCTGCAGCTATTCAGAGAGCAGACCGATTCTGTTCTGCTGGCCGTTGCAAGTTTCTGGGAAGGTGTCGACATCCCGGGCAAAGCATTAAGCGCGGTGATTATCGACAAGCTGCCTTTTGAAGTTCCCAGCGATCCTGTGGTGCAGGCGCGCATGCAGGCGATCAGTGACCAGGGCGGAAACCCGTTTTTTCATTTTCAGGTACCGCGCGCCGTTTTGACCCTGCGGCAGGGAAGCGGTCGTCTGATGAGATCAATTCAGGATTGTGGTATGATTGCGGTTATGGACATCCGGCTGTTCAGCAAAGGATACGGTAAGATATTTCTCAAGAGCATGCCACCGGCACCGATTGTCCGGCACCTCGAAGACGTGCACGCCTTTTTTATTGAAATGGTCGATAACAGTGAGCAGGGTAAGTCGTGATCAGCTGATGGATTTAAAGGAACTGGTAGCAGTTGAGGCGAGCGTAATCAACCGGGTTATGCGTGAGGATATAGCAGTTCTTGCCGCAACCCTTGACCCGCTTCTTGCGGAAATACTTGAGTATGGTCTTTTCAGCGGCGGCAAGAGGATTCGCCCGTTATTGACCATCGTCAGTGCGCGTCTGTCCGGAAAAAATGGCCCGGAGCTCTATCGTCTGGCGTCTGCCTTTGAGTATCTTCACGTTGCCTCACTGTTTCACGATGATGTCATTGACCGTGCCGAGAGCCGCCGCGGTAAATCCTCGGTAAACAGGCGTTATGGCAGTGTCGGGGCAATTCTGGCAGGAGATTTTCTTCTTGCTCAGGCGATGGGCATTGTCGGCAGATATGCCGGCAGCAGGGGGCTGGATATATTTACCGAGGCCACCAGGGGAATGGTAGACGGTGAATTTGTCCAGCTGCGCAACAGCGACAATCTCAACCAGTCTGAAGACGATTATTTCGCTGTTGTGCTGGGAAAGACGGCGCTGCTCATTGGCGCTGCCTGTGAGATTGGTGCGCTGTTCGGCGGAGCGGATCAGCAGAGACAGTGGGCATTAAAGAACTATGGTATTCATCTCGGCTGTGCCTTCCAGATTATTGATGATCTTCTCGATTACCTCGGAGATGAGCGCCTCACCGGAAAAGCTGTCGGCAATGATCTTAAAGAAGGCAAGGTGACGCTTCCTCTGATAATTGCTCTGAAGAGTTCCCCGGATGTTGAGCGCAAACAGTTACTCGGTCTGCTGGGAAAAGGGCCGGAACGGTCAGCAGGTTTTCCTGAAGTTTTCGAGTTTATCGAAACCTATGGCGGTTTTACCGGTGCCCGGGAAAAGGCGGAGGCAATCGTAAAACAGGCGCTTGAACCCCTGCACCTGTTTCATGGCGAAGAACACCTTGAAAGTCTTGATCTCCTTCGCGAACTATCGACGTATGTGTTGAAGCGGGATAAATAACAATACCCTCACCCCAGTTTGCTATATGGCTCGAGCAGTGAACCCAAAAAAAGCAACACCGACACGGAAACGGCCGGTGAAGAAGAAACGGCAGACCGGATTTTTCGGGCGTGTCAGCTATCTGCGGGTTTTCTATTTTCTCGCTTTGTTCTGCCTGCTTGTTTTTTCCATTTCCATGGTCGGTTATGTCATTTTTTTCAGGACGGTTGTGGCTGCAGAGCTGCCCTTCGAGGAGCATGATATCCAGTTCGAAGAGGTGAACCTGCCCGGCAGCACCACAGCTGGTGAGAGTGATCGGCTGCCGGCGCAGAAGAGTAGTACCCGGGTGGCGATTATCATCGATGATATGGGATATCACCCTGAGGTCGGTCGGGAGTTAATTGCACTGGATCTTGATCTGTCATTTTCATTTCTGCCGCATGCGCCTTTCACCCAGGAGCTTGAGGAGATGGTCTACCAGAAAGGAAACCCGATCCTGCTTCATCTTCCCCTGGAACCGAGAAGCCCAGAGTGGGATCCGGGACCGGGGGCACTGTATCTCAGTGATGACCCACTCACGAGGGGAAAAAAATTTCATGCTGCCCTCCAGCTCGTACCGCACGCAACAGGCGTGAATAACCACATGGGCTCTCGTTTTACTGAAAACCGCTTAGCCATGGAAGAGCTTCTTGAACTTATCGCCGCCCAGCAGCTTTTTTTCGTGGACAGTTTTACCACGTCGGCCAGCATGGGTATGGAAAGTGCCCGGAAAAAACGGGTGCCGGCGTCACGGCGACATGTATTTCTGGATAATATCCACGAACAGGAAGCCATCTGCCTGCAGATTGAAAAACTTGTTATACTGGCCGTTCATCAGGGATATGCGATCGGTATCGGGCATCCCTATCCTGAAACGTTTTCAGCACTGAGCAGTTGTGGTCTGAAAGTATTAGAGGACGTCCAGGTCGTCGGCGTTGACGCACTGGTCGAATAATGGAGTGAGGTGATGAGAATCGGGATTATCGGCACCGGTCGTCATGGGAGCAGGTATGCAAATCATATTGTACATGACTGTGACGCCCTGCACCTGACTGAAATAGCCAGACGTTCGGAAGAGGGGGTCCGGCAGGCTGATTCATGGGGGGCCCGGTATCGGCAGGATTGGCGCGAGCTGGTTGCTTCAGCGGATGTTGAGGCGGTGATATGTGCGGTTCCGCCGGTGTTGAACAGCAGTATCGCCGAACAGTGCAGTAAATATAAGAAACCACTGTTGATTGAAAAACCATTGTCGGTGAACGCTGTTGCAGGCCGTAAAATCGTTACCATGATGAAACAGGCAGGGGTTCCCTTAACCGTCGGTCAGACGCTGCGCTACAATCCGGTTGTCCGCAAGCTGCGTGAAGAACTGCCGAATCAGGGAAAACTCTATACCGCCTATGCCAATCAGCGTCTTGAGCCGTCAGATATCAGCTGGCTGGAAAATCCTCAGGAAGCCGGTGCAGGGATTACCGTTCATATCGCGGTGCATGTTTTTGATGCGCTTCACTATATTACCGGCCTGAAAGTTGTCAGGGTGTCAGCCATGTGTCGAACCTGCAGAACAAAGCACCTGGAAGACCTGGCGCTGATCCATGTGGAGATGGAAAACGGTGTTGCCGGAATTGTCGATGTCAGCAAGCTGAGCACCTCGCGCAGCGGTCGCTACGAGTTTATCTGCGAAAAATCACAGCTCCACGGTGATCAGGTTCATGGCTATGTAAACTGCATATCGGCAAATGTCGAGCGGCGGCTGGAGAAATTCCCGCCGGTTCCCACTGTCCTCGGTCTGCTCAACGACTGGCAGCGATTTCTGATTGGTGACGGGCCGAATCCTGTCAGCGGTGAAGACGGGCTGTATGCACTCCGGGTCAGCGAGGCCAGCCTTGAGTCATCGGAGGACAGCAGATGGGTCAATGTCTGATCAGCAAAGCACTTTTTTCAGTGTTTGAATGATCGCTGACCGGTGAACATCATGGCTACCGGCGGATCTGCTTCGTTACAGGCATTGATTGTTTCAAAATCGCGCATGGAACCTCCCGCCTGGAGTATTGCGCTGATTCCCTGCTTGATGCCGACATCCGCCCCGTCCCTGAAGGGGAAGAAGGCATCGGAAATCATCACGCATCCCGGCAGACCGGCCCGGTCCATGCGTACCTGATTGTCAATGTCCTCTTTTTCTTCGGCTGCCCGTTTGCCCTCGGCAACAGCCAGTGCCAGATCGGCATAGGGCAGCTTATAGCGGTCAAAGCAGAGTATGTCGGCATATTTGATATACGCCTTGTGTACCGCTATCTCGGCAACACCGACCCGGTCCTGCTCTCCGGTGCCGATGCCGACAGTACAGCCATCTTTTACATACAGTACCGAATTCGATGTTACCCCATGTTCCACGGCCCAGCCGAAAATCATATCGTCCAACTCTCTGTCGGTCGGTTGTCGCCGGCAGCGATACTCTTTTTCCTGCCAGGTTGCCATCGCAGGCTGGAGGTCCCTAACGGACCTGATTGAGTTAACAGCCGACTGCTGAACGATAATGCCGCCGTCAATCAAACTTTTGAAATCCACGAAACGGTAGGTTTCAAACTCGGCAAGTCGGTCAATTCGGGGTATCCTGATGACCCTGAGATTCTTTCGCCGGCTGATGATTTCAAGGCTTCCTTCTTCAAAGTCAGGGGCGCAGACAACTTCGAGATAGTTTTCAGCAAGCAGCGTTGCGGTGTCTTTGTCGCATGGCCGACTGAGTACCACTGCCCCGCCGAAGGCAGCGATCCGGTCGGCACGATTGGCGCGGTCAAATGCTTCTGCCTGGGAGTTGCCGTAGGCAGCGCCGCAGGGATTGTTGTGCTTGAGGATGACGGCTGCCGGTCTGTCAACCAGGTATTTAAGGATATTGAGCCCGTTATCAATGTCGGTTAAATTGATCTTTCCCGGGTGTTTGCCGACCTGCAGCATGTCTTCAACTCCAATTGCTGAAACCAGACCGTTCCCGGGGTCGATGAAAGAACACGCTCCAAGGCTGAGGTTGCCGTTTACCAGTTCGTAGAGTGCCGCTTCCTGGTCAGGGTTTTCACCATATCGTATTCCCCGTTCGTCAATGCTTCCGTCTTCCTGCGTTATTTTCCAGGTTCGTTTTCGATAGACAAGGGTCTGCTCACCAAAGGAAATGGTCATCTCAAGGGGAAAGTGATCACCAAGAATTTTCGAATACATTTTCTTCAAGTCGCTCATGGAGGGCCTCTTTATTCAGATAACGGGGGGTAACTGCAGCAGGATTCACCGGTGTTGCCGGTACGTTGTCTGCAGACAGTGGTATCATACTCATCTGGCCCGCTGTTGCCAAGTCCAAACCTTTTTTTCACGCCCGGTCTTTTTCAAGGAATCTGGAAAGTGCTGGAATACGGGTACCATCGGCTATGGAAGTGTCACAGATGATACTGTTGGCACCCACGTGAACATTGTCACCAATCACGGCGTTATGGATGAAAACACCCGGCTCGATGAAGCTGCCGTCGCCGATGGCCGAACGTCCCGATATGGTAATGTTCTGGGTGAGAGTGCTGTCGGGGGACATGGTCGTTTTCGGGGCAACGCTTATCGTTGCCGGATTATGCATGGTTATTCCGGAGGCCATCAGTTCATGATTCCGCCGCCACTGGAGTTCTCGGTGTGCCTCTGAGAGTTCAATGCGGGAGTTTACTCCCAGTACGTGGGCTGGCACAGGGTGGTTGTATTTCTGCACGCTGAAGCCCTCACGGACCGCAATCTCGACGATGTCGGTCAGGTACATTTCCCCCTGGCTGTTGTCGGTTGTAACCTGCTTGAGCGCCTTGAACAGAAACTCTTTTTCGACACAGTAGATGCCGGCATTGATCTCTTTTATTATACGCTGCTCCTTGGTCGCATCCTTTTCTTCGATGATCTTTACGACATTGTTCTGATTATCTGTAATAATCCTGCCGTAATTGGCCGGGTTATCGAGCGAGGTTGTCATGATCGTCAGCACCGTGCCGGTCGTGTCATGTACCTCGAGCATTTCTCTGAGATGCCTGGTGAGAAGCAGCGGTGAGTCACCGCAGAGAATCAGAACCGTGCCGTCAACGTCTTCAAGTGCCTCTTCAGCGCAGAGAACCGCATGACCTGTGCCGTTTTGCTCCTTCTGCTCAACAAAGGTAAGGGTGAACCCGGAAAGTGCCTGTGTAACTGCTTCTTTCTGGTGTCCGACAATGACGATCGAGCGCTCTGCTGTCAGCGGCTGGGTAGTCCTGATGACGTGATGTACCATCGGTTCAAAAAAAACTTCATGAAGGACTTTGGCCTTGTCTGATTTCATCCGGGTACCCTTGCCGGCGGCAAGGGTGATGGTCGCAAGTGAGCGTGATGTTTTCATAGTGTGCTGTTGTTATATTGATTCAGGTTGTGAGAAAGCGGTATCAATGTACTTGTCTGAACAGGGAGCCGGTTTACGGTACAGAATTCCGGGTGGTAAGCGGACCCTCGTCAAAACGAATATATTCGACATTGATGGCGATGGCTCCGGTGCCGTCCATGTCAATTTCGGTGACTTCCCCTGCAACCCATATCTGTTGACCCGGTTTCAGCGTTTTCACTTCGGGATAGTCTGTAACGCTTACGGTGCAGACGAGGATAACACCAAAGCCGTTCTCATCAATATCAAGCTGTATAGTTATTTTATCATTGTTTTCGATGAGTTCCTGGTCGGGGAAAAAGTATCCCGGCCACATTACTTTCATGGGCGGGCCATTCTGTAGGTCCGGCTGTTCAGTGTACGGGTCGGCCTCACGCAGGGCGGAAAGCACTTCTGCTGCAGTCGGTGTGAGGAAAAAGGCAGCTGAGCCAATGGTTTCGGACTGTTTTGGTGGTTTTTCGGTTTCGCTCTGATTTTTCGAAGCAATGACGCCTTCCACGACAACCGGTTCTTCTTTATCACTCTTGTCTTGCTTGTCGCCGCTCCGGTAGTATATGGTGGTCAGTGTGAGCAATACGGCAAATGCCAGCAGGGAACACAGCAGGATGATCAGCTCGTTCTTTTTAATGGTTTGCTTCGGCATAACTCGTCTGAGGTTGATTACAGGTATCCGGTCGGCTCCGTTATATTATACCCAAATGATGCAAACAGTACAGGAGGAAAGAATGGATCTGATTGAATTGATTAAAACACGGCGAAGTATCAGGGCATTTAAGGAAGAAGACATCTCTGATGAACTGCTTGAGTCCATCATCGCTGCGGCGATGACTGCCCCGTCAGCCGGTAACCAGCAGCCCTGGCAGTTTATCGTTGTTCGTAACCGTGAAAAACTCGCCGCTATTCCAGCATTCCATCCGTATTGCAGGATGGCCGCCCAGGCACCGCTTGCAGTCATTGTCTGTGGTGATCCTGATGGTAAAAAATGGCCGGATTACTGGGTGCAGGATTGCAGCGCTGCCGTCCAGAATCTTCTGCTGGCCGCACGAGCCGTGGGAGTCGGCAGTGTCTGGACCGGCGTTTATCCCCTTGAAGAACGGATGGCCGGCTGCCGTCAATTGTTCTCGATACCAGCGCACATCATTCCGTTTGCGATCATTCCAATGGGGTGGCCCAGAGATGAGAGCGATTTCAGGGAGGCAGACAGACACAGAAGCGAGTTGATCCACCAGGAACGTTTTCAAGGCTGAGAGCAGCGGTACGCAGCTCACACACTCATCAAGGCTGATGCCGTATCGATCATGCGGTTTGCGTAGCCCCATTCATTATCAAACCAGGCAAGTACATTGACCAGGTTTGTGCCGCTGGCGCTGGTCTGGCTGGCATCAACAATTGCCGAACGGGAGTCGTGGTTGAAATCGCACGAGACGAGCGGCAGCTCCGTGTAACCGAGTATTTCAGGCATCCTGGCTGCCGCCTCTTTGAACAGGTGGTTTATCTGCTCTGCGGTTGTTTCTTTTTCAACCTGTGCCGTGAGCTGCATTGTCGAGACATTCAGGGTGGGAACACGCAGTGCCGTCGCACTAAATTTTCCGCCAAGTTCCGGAAACACCCGCTCAATACCCCTGGCAAGCTCGGTGTTAACAGGGATTATCGAGTTGCTGGAACTTCTGCTCTTTCTCAGGTCCGGGTTGTGGTAGGCATCGATCACCGGTTGATCGTTCATCATTGAATGGACGGTGGTGATCACCCCTGCCGAGATTGTGCAGTGGTCGTTGATGGTTTTAATGATATGGCTGATACAGTTGGTCGTGCAGGATGCATTGGAGATGATTGTGTGTTGTGGCGACAGGAGATGATGGTTCAGCCCGTAAACAACGGTTGCGTCCACATCCGCTTGTGCCGGACAGGAAAAGATTACTTTCCCGGCGCCGCTTGTCAGGTGCTGCTCGGCTATCGTTCTGTCTGTAAAACTGCCGCTGCATTCGAGAACGATATCGACATCGAGCTCTTTCCAGCGGAGCCGGGATATATCTCTCTGGCTGGAAACGGCAATCCTGTCTCCATCGATGAGCAGATGATTCCCGTCATGGTCGATGTTCCTGCAAAACCTTCCGTGGGTGGAGTCAAAACGGGTGAGGTGCGCGATGGAGCGGATATCGGAGAGTTCATTAATGCCGACAACTTTAATGGTGTCGGTGCGACCGGATTCGTAAAGTGCCCGGACGATGCAGCGTCCGATCCTGCCGTAACCGTTAATTGCGAGCTTGATCATTTTTCAGACATGGTAACTGGTCGAAATGGTGTGATGGTCTAGGCACCGAGGTACGCCTTTTTTACTTCGGGATCATCGAGGAGCCGGCTTGCCTCCCCCTGGAGGGTAAGGTGCCCGTGTTCCAGCACGTAGCCGCGCTGGGCGAATTTAAGAGCCAGGCGGGCATTCTGTTCCACCAGCAGGATGGTGGTCCCCTGGCGGTTGATTTCCCTCAGTGCATCGAACATATCCAGCATCAGCAGCGGAGCAAGGCCCATTGACGGTTCATCAAGGATCATGATCTTTCTGCCGCTCATATAGGCGCGCCCGACGGCAAGCATCTGCTGTTCTCCCCCGCTCAGGGTTCCTGCCAACTGATCTTTGCGCTCTTCCAGCCGGGGGAACAGGTCGAAAACCCACCGGTTGTCCGTGCCGATTTCCTCAGTGTCTTTCCGGGCAAATGTCGCGAGTTTCAGATTCTCGGTTACCGTGAGGTTGCCGAAGATCATCCTTCCTTCGGGAACATGTGAGATACCAAGCTTGGAGACAACTTTATCGGTATTGTATTTCAGTATGTCCTCACCCATGAACTCGATTTTGGAGCCGGAATCGGACGGGACCATCCGGGAAATGGCCCGCAGGGTTGTGCTCTTGCCGGCGCCGTTGGCCCCGATAATAGTAACAATCTCACCTTGTTCGACTGAAAAACTGATTCCGTGCAAGGCCTTTATCTTGCCGTAGGAAACGGCCAAATTTTCAACTGTCAGCTGCATCAGTGGAGGTCCTCCTTGCCCAGGTATGCTTCGATTACTTGAGGATTATTCTGGATTTCTTCTGGAGGCCCCTGGGCGATTACTTCACCAAACACCAGGGTCTGTATGGATTCGCAGAGATCCATGACAAACTTCATGCGGTGCTCAATCATGAAGATTGCCACCCCGAAATCACGATGCACCTGGCGGATGATTTGAATCATCCGTACCAGCTCGTCGGGAGTCATTCCGGCCGTGGGTTCATCAAGAAAGAGAATCTTTGGATTGGTGGCCATTGCCCGGGCCATTTCCACGCGCCGCTGGGCACCGTAGGGAAGGTTTCCGATAATGTGATCGGCAAACTGGCTGACATCAAAAATGGTAAGCAGTTTCATAGAGTTTTCTCTGATTTCGTCTTCCTGTCTGCGGGCCGTGGGAGTGCCGAAAAAGGCATCAAATAAACCGTAGGTAAGCTGAGAGTAATGAGCCATGCGTATATGGTCAAGTACCGTCATATGCCGCCACAGTGCCAGGTTCTGAAAAGTTCTGCCAAGGCCCATCGCAGCGATGCGGTGAGTCTCAACGCCCTTGATGTTCGTACCCTCAAGCTCAATGACTCCCTCCGTTGGCGTGTACACACCGGTGATGAGGTTAAAGACCGTTGTTTTGCCTGCACCGTTTGGACCGATCAACCCACAGATCTGGCCTTTTTCAATGTCCAGGTTGAAATCATTGACCGCCCGCAGACCACCGAAAAAATGGGTCATTCCTTGTACTTTGAGCAGCGATGCCATTATTCAGCTCCTTCAGCGCGGTGTTTGTCTCTCGAGCGCATGATCTCTTTTACGTTTATTTCGGTAAAGGAAATGAGTCCGTGCGGTCTGAATATCATGACCAGTATGAGGATGAGCGGGATAATGATCCATTTAAACAGCTCCAGCGGCCTCAGGGCTTCACCGAGGACGCTGATACTTACCGCGCCGACAATTGAGCCGTAAATTGAGTTGAGTCCGCCAAAATAGACCATGGCCAGGATTTCCGCAAGCTTCTGGAGCCCGAATGAGCTCGGGTTGACAAATCGCAGGACATGGGCGAAGAGTCCCCCTGCAACTCCTGCCCAGAAGGCTCCGAACATGAATGCCGTGATCTTTGTCTTTCTCGTATTGATCGTCATCGATGTGGCTGCCTGTTCGTTGTCACGCACCGTGTTGAGTGCTTTGCCCATGATCGAGGTGGTGAAGTTGTGGATGATCCAGATGCATAACGCCGTCCACAGGAAGACCACCGGCAGGGTTGCGTAACCGGGCTGGCTGCTCATTCCCCGAGGTCCGCCAAGGATTTCCAGGTTCTCCACGGCACTCTTGACGATAAAGAGAAATGCCAGTGATATGATCGCCAGATAATCCCCCCTGGTTCTAAATGAGGGGATGGCCACGACCAGAGAACCAAGGGCTGCGACCATCCCGCCGATGATCAGCACCAGCGGGAAGCACCAGGGGCCAAGAGCCGGCGGCAACAGTGCTTCCCCGAACATCTTGTCATTGGTGAACAGAAGCAGTGTCAGTGTAGATGAGGCATAGGCACCAAGGGCCATGAAACCGGGATGAGAACAGGAAAACTCTCCCTGGTAACCGTTAATGATATTCAGGCTGATGGTGAGGATGATCGAGATAAGGGTAAATTTGATGACGATGACG
Organism: Desulfocapsaceae bacterium; assembly: GCA_963675545.2. GTDB lineage: Bacteria > Desulfobacterota > Desulfobulbia > Desulfobulbales > Desulfocapsaceae > MADRE3. Next base: position 734,717 of record CAXXRX010000002.1, on the reverse strand, counting down.
CGGTAATCATTGATGCCGGCCCACATGTGCAGAATAGCGTAAAAGGCAATAAGGTGGATAAGGGTTGCCAGCCAGAGCGGTGTTTTTTCCAGAAGTGCCGCGACCCTGTTCATTGCAGGAGCCGTCAGCAGGGCAACAAGGCAGACGGGAATGATATAGATGAGCAGGTCATAGGCGAGCGCGCTCGGGATCAGTACCGGCTCTTTGAGCATGAACAGGGTTCCAAAAAGTACCGGTATTTTCGGCAGGTAGAGATAATACGATACCAGATCACCGAGATAAAATTCAGCCAGAACGGCTGTAAACACTCCCAGGAGCCAACCCGCCAGCGGAACAACAGAGAAAATAGAAATGAATTTTTTAAGTAATTTCATATAAATTTCCAATGCATAGTGTGAGGAACGATCTGCTGCTCCTGGATTAAAGCCGTAACTGGGTGCTGTGAGTCATTCCGAAAAAGCCCCGTGGCCTGAAGGTGAGGATAATCAAGATGATCGAGTAAGCGATCAGGTCACGGAAGGTTGACGGAAAGACCATTGCGACAAAAATTTCTATGAAACCAAGCAGGTATCCTGCCATTGCTGCTCCCATAATCGATCCGCGGCCACCGAGTATCGCCGCGACAAAGGCTTTCCAGCCAAGTAGGATTCCCATGTAGGGGTCAAGGATCGGGTAGGCCTGACCATATAAAATACCGGCAACAGAGGCCAGCCCGGCGCCGATTGCAAAGGTGAGCGGGGCAATGATGTTGATGGAAACGCCCATCAGCGGAACGGCGAGAAAATCATAGCTCATGGCACGCATCGCCATGCCCCATTTCGTCTTCTGGATAAAGAGGTGGAGGGCAAGCATCAGGATCAGCGAGATGACGATGATCATCACCTTCACGTTGGTGAAATAGACACCTCCGATATTGTAGGAAATCGACTTGATCAACGGAGGGAAACTGAAACGCTGGGCTCCGAGAATGATAAGGGTTCCGGTTTCAAAAATGATCCCGATCATCAGGCCGGTGATAGCTGCCGATGCCCGGGGTGCTCCGCGCAGAGGTCGGTAACCGACAACTTCGACAAAAACACCGATAAAAGAGGCAAGGAACATGGTGACGACCACAACCAGGACAAATATCATCCAGGGTGGCAAAAAGGCTGAAAACAGGGCGAGGAACATGGTTGCAATGCCGAGGCCGATATAGGTCCCAACCATGAAGATGTCTCCATGGGCGAAGTTGAACAGCATGAGGACACCGTACACCATTGAATAGCCAATCGAGATGACGGCGTAAAAACTTCCCCACTGCAAGGCATTGATCAGGTTCTGAAGAAAATATTCCATCATGCAGCTCCTGTTGTCTCAGAAAAGTAAAAGGTAAATGCAGGCTCGGGCTTTCCCTGTCTGGTTATGTACCTGCTGATGCTGATCACAGGTGGACGAAGTCTGGTGTGACATGACTGCAAACAGCTCCCCCATAATGCCGAAAATAAACCTGGTGTGCAATAGTTTGTTGCACACCAGGTTTACGGGAAAACTGCAGATTAAATGTACTGAATCGTGGTGAGTATGTTACGGACAGATGGATTTATAAAATCCATATTCACCGGTATCGGTAATTTTTACGATTACCGCACACTTGATCGGGTCACCTTCTTCGGTGAATGTCATGTTACCGGTGATTCCCTGGAAATCCTTGACCTGCGCAAGCGCGTTACGAACCGCCTGGCGGTCTTCTTTGATTTTTCCGGTCAGCTTTCCGGTTCCTTCAATAGCTGTCTGTGCCAGCCGCAGCGCATCCCAGGTGAGTGCTGCTACATCATCGGGTACATAGCCGTATTTGGCGTTATAGCGATCGATGAATTCCTTTGTCGCTCCTGTGGCATTGGCTGCCGCGTAGTGGCTGCTGAAAAACAGACCGTAGCAGGCCTCGCCGCAGAGCTTGATGGTTTCCGTGGAGCCCCAGCTGTCACTGCCCACGATCGGGCCTTTCCAGCCAAGATCTTTCGCCTGCTGAACAATCAGGGGAACTTCATTATAGTACTGCGGGGTGAAGAGTACTTCGGCACCGGAACGGATGATTTTGGTCAGCTGTGAGCTGAAATCGGTATCCTTGGTGGTGAAGCTTTCATAGGCAACAACGGAGCCTTCTCCGTTTGTCTTCTCCCAGGCAGCCTTGAAAACCTCGGCAAGGCCTTTGGGGTAGTCGCTGGCTACATCATAGAGCACGGCAGCCTTGGTGAAACCGAATTCTTCGGTGATAAAGTTAGCGACAACAGGGCCCTGGAAGGGATCAAGAAAACAGCCTCGGAAAACGTAGGGGCGGTCCGTTGTGGTTGCCGGATTGGTTGACCAGGGGCTGATCATCGGGGTTTCATAGTTGTTTGCCACATCACCTGCCGGAACCGCCTGGCTTGAGGCCTGGGGACCGATGATGATCATGACGTCGTCCTGGGTGATCATCTTGGTGTTGGCTTTTACCGCAGATTCAGCTTTGGACTCATTGTCCTCGACAACGATCTCAACCGGATATTTTTCTCCGGCTACCTCGATTCCACCGGCCTTTTGAACATCTTCAAGCCACATTTCGGCTGCATACTTGCTGCCTTCACCTACTTTGGGGATATCACCGGTCATTGGTGCGTTGATACCCACTTTAATCGTGGTTTTTCTGCCCAGGCTCCACGCACTTGTTGAAAAACACAGTGCGATAACGCAGGACACCATCAGAAGATACATTACCTTTCTCATGTCAAGGCCTCCTCTTGCTTTTGAATTGTTCAGCTCTCAGCCGGCTGGTAAATCTAAGGTGGGCTCAGGAAGTCATGATCCGCGTACAGTCTGTCCCGGCAGAGTCAGATATCTCGGCGGGCAATGAACACGATGTTCACCGGAAATGGACTCCCCTGTCAAAAGAGCTTTAAATGATTCTGAAATCGGTACCATAGGCGAGGCGTGATGACAATCAAAAATAAATAATAATTGAAAGGAACTATAAAAAAAATAGATTGTTTGTCGGCAAGATATTGATTTTACTTGAGTTGGGTATGTACCGTGGTAATTGTTTCATAAGGTGTTGATTTTTTACAATCTTGTGATGATCATGTAAGTAATGTCAAGAGTAGACAAAAGTGTCTGCTTGGAGCGTTCAGGAGGAGATGGGAGTGGAAAAAGAATTGCTGCGTGTAGAGCTGACGATTATCGGAGACGAGATTTTGTCAGGCAGACGGGTAGACAAGCATTTTGCTCACGCCATCAGCTACTTTGGCGGGCTTGGCATTGAGATTCATCGGGTTGTTTATCTCGGAGATGACCGGGACATGCTGGTTGATCATTTCCGGAAGGTCAGATTAAGCAGTGCTGTAATGTTTTCTTTTGGTGGAATCGGGGCAACTCCTGACGATCTGACCCGGCAGGCGATGGCTGTTGCCCATGATGTTGAAATGCTTCGTCACCCTGAAGCGCTGGGGCTTATAGAATCTCGGTTCGGGGAAGCCGCCTATCCCAATCGAGTTCTGATGGCCGATCTACCGGAGGGTGCACAACTCATACCCAATGAATTTAATCAGATCCCCGGTTTTTCCATGGGTGAGATTTACTGCCTGCCCGGTTTCCCGGAGATGGCCTGGCCGATGATGGACTGGGTGGTCCGGACATATTATCAGCTGCCCCGAAACCGTGATTTTCAGTTCCGCTTCCTTGTTGTCCATGATGTCCGTGAAAGCGAGTTGATCAATCTGCTTGAAACGGTCCAGGGACGGTTTCCAGATGCCAGGATATCGAGTCTGCCGCGTTTTCCTGCTGAAGGAGTCTGGCAGACGGAACTGGGGGTCCGTGGTGCCGGAGCCGTGGTCGGTGAGGCTTTTGAGCTGCTGGAAAAGAGCCTGGTCGAGGCCGGTTTGCAGATTTCTTCAAGGGATCGATGAATATGGCTGCACTGGTTCGCTTTTCTTGTCTTTTACCGGGACGACTGGTAATAATCAGATTGTTCATGATAGTAACCCTACTGAGACCCGAGGTGAGTATGGCATTGTTACCGGCCATTGAAATGCAGACGCAGGCCCAGCCGGATGCAGCCGTTATCTGGCTGCACGGACTGGGAGCTGATGGTAATGATTTTGCCCCGATTGTGCCCGAGCTGTCATTGCCTGAAGATCTCAGGATTCGCTTTATTTTCCCGCATGCCCCGAAGATACCGGTGACCGTCAATGGCGGCTATGTGATGCCTGCCTGGTATGATATTGCCGAGATGCAGATAGATAAGCAGGTGGACGTTGCGGGGTTAATGGCATCGGTTGCGGCAATTTCGGCATTGATAGACCGTGAGCTCGAGCGCGGGATTGCCGGTCAGCGGATTCTTCTGGCCGGGTTTTCCCAGGGAGGAGCTGTTGCCTATCAGGCTGCGCTTACCTATCCGGAAACGCTCGGTGGTCTGCTCGTGATGTCCAGTTATTTTGCTACAGGCGGCAGCATAGTGCCGGACCCGGTCAATGAAAAACTGTCAATTGAGATTCACCATGGGCTGCATGACCCGGTGGTTCCCGAGCAGTTGGGGCGTCAGGCACTGAAACGGCTTGAAGCAATCGGCTACCACCCGGATTATAAGACCTATCCGATGGAACATGGCGTGTGCCCGGAGCAGCTGCATGACATCTCACAGTGGATTCAAAAGCGGTTGAGGAAATGAACGTTTCTTGAGCAGTAGTGCAGTAGAGAAAAAAGAGGAGTTGTAATGTTTACTATTGCAGATATCAGAGATATTGCGATCCAGATAGAAGAAAACGGGGAAAAGGCGTACCGGCAGGCAAGCCAAGAGGCAGCAGACCCGGAGATTGCCGAGATGTTTGCCTGGATGGCTGATGAGGAAAAACGTCATGCCCGGTGGTTCGCCACAATTGAGTCGGACAAGACACTCAGTGAAGAGCAGCAGGCACTGGAAGAGATGGGGCGCGGGCTGCTGAAAGAAATGATTGCCGACCAGACATTCTCCATGGAGCATCAGGACCTGCTCGCGGTTAAAACATTTCAGGAAATGGTCGTTCAGTCAAAATCCTTTGAGCAGGACACGATCCTTTTCTACCAGTTTATCAAGGGCGTGCTCGATGATGAAGATGCCTGCAGGCAGATTGATCTCATCATCGCCGAGGAAAAGCGGCATATTGAGCGGCTGGCAGAGTTCGAGGAAGCTGGAGATGGGCTTTTCGCCTCGGTTTAGCGGTATTGTGAAAATTTTTGACTCGATTCCTCTGTCAATTGTTGTGGTGCTCTGCCTCACGCTCGGCCTCGCACCATTTTCCCCGGAACCGCATGTTTGGGAAAAGCTCAAAATGCTCTTTTCAGGGACATTGACCAGGCCAGTCGACATCTTTGACCTGCTGCTGCATGGTGTTCCTTTCATACTTCTTGGACTGAAACTGGTTCTGCCGAAAACGGTCAAGAACTCCTGATAACCATAATACAAAGCTATGATTCATCACCATGGTTCGTATACCCGTCATCCGGATTATCTATGATTAAAGCGATATCCAGCTTCATTTTATCAATCTGGGGCTGGAAAACCTCACATACAACAGTGGCTCTTGATAAATATGTGCTGATTGGCGCGCCTCATACAAGTAACTGGGATTTCCCGCTGACATTGCTGGGGCTTTCCAGCATGGGGATAACGTTCAACTGGGTGGCGAAGCACACGCTCTTTTTCCGGCCGCTGGGAAGCCTGCTCAAAGCGATTGGCGGTATTCCGGTGGATCGTGAGCAGGGAGCATCTTTTCTGAAGAAAATCATCGAGCTATATAAAGAAAAAGAGACGCTAATTCTGGCAATTGCTCCCGAGGGAACACGGTCTAGAACCAGGTACTGGAAAACCGGTTTTTATACCATTGCCCAACAGGCAGGTGTTCCCATCGGCCTTGGATATATTGATTATTCAAGAAAAATGATCGGGATTGAAAAATTTATCCTGGCCTCGGGGGATATCGAAGCGGATTTTGAAGTGATAAAAGACTATTACCAGGATAAGTGGGGCAGGTATCCGGAGAAACAGGGAGAAATTCGTGTCAGGAGAAAGAAGAGCAAAACCCCGCGCGGGAACACCGGGCCTGGAACAGAGGCAGGACAACGATCGGCATAAAAGGGTTGACAAAAAGAGGGAAAAACCCGTAATAGGCTGGGAACGGACGGATGTATACAATCACATTTCCCGATCGTTGTGCCGCCTGCCGCCTGTCCTGCATTGACAGCCGGCTGACGGCAGCCACCGATCACCATATTTTCGGGACTTCTATTGGCAACAGATACTCATTCAGTACTTTCTTTGCAGGGCCTGTCAAAGTCCTTTGATGACATCATAGCAGTTGATCATTTCAGCCTGGAAATTGTGGAGAGTGAGTTCATCACGTTGCTCGGTCCTTCAGGGTGTGGCAAAACCACACTGCTTCGCCTTATTGCCGGGTTTGAACAACCGGATTACGGTTCGATTTATCTGGATGGCAAAAATATCGGCTCCCTGCCGCCGGAAAAACGCCAGGTTAATACGGTTTTCCAGAGCTATGCGCTGTTTCCCCATATGACCGTCTATGAGAATATTGCTTTCGGCCTCAGGCTCAAACGTGTGGAGGCCGGGGAGCTGAAAAAAACAGTAGAAGCGGCCCTGGAACAGACCAAAATGACACCCTTTGCAGGCAGGATGCCCTCCCAGCTTTCCGGTGGGCAGCAGCAGAGAGTGGCAATGGCCCGGGCCATCGTCAACAAGCCACGTGTGCTGTTGCTTGATGAACCACTGTCGGCCCTTGACGCTCGGCTGCGCTCTGAAATGCAGGTCGAGTTGAAGCGGCTGCAGCGCGAACTCAACATCACCACCATACTGGTAACCCACGAACAGGACGAGGCGCTTTCTCTCTCGGATAGGGTTGTGGTGATGAGTGAGGGGGAAATTGCCCAGATCGGCACACCCCGTGAGATTTATGAAGAGCCCTGCAGCCTCTACGTCGCACGATTTATCGGAGATATTAACCTGCTGCCTGCCAAAATAGATAGACGGATTGACGACAGGAGCCTTCAGGTAACGCTGATGGGTACGGTGGTTATCCTCGACTCGCAGCTGGCAGGTCTTCCGGGTACGAAAGTACAGATTCTCCTGCGGCCCGAAGACCTGCGTCTTGGTGAGGATATCAAGGAGGGAATGGTGCGCTTTGGCGGAACGATACTTGAGCGCAGATATCAGGGGGCGACCCTGGACACGACGATTCAGCTCGATGGTGGGCCGACGGTGCAGGCCTGCGAGTTTTTTGACGAGGATGATCCTGATTTTGATTACCGGATCGGAGAGCGGGTCGAGGTTTCCTGGGTGTATGGCTGGGAGGTTGTATTGCATGACGACGAGTAGGGTTCGGCTCTTCAGCATCACGCTTGTCTCGGCATGGATCATCGTCTTTGGCGGAGCTCCGCTTCTGCTGGTATTGATCACAAGTTTTCTCGGACAGCATCCCCAGGAGTTCTATGAACTGAGCTTTTCCCTGAAATCCTATGTCCAGTTGATTGACCCGATATACCTCGACGTGATGCTTCGTTCAGTTCGTCTTGCTGCCCTCACCACCTTTTTCTCCCTTCTGGCGGGGTACCCGTTTGCCTGGCTCACCTTCCGGCTGCCTCGGCGATATCGCCTGATGGCCCTGATCCTGCTGATGATTCCCTTCTGGACAAACTCACTGATCCGTACCTACGCTGTGCGTATGATTCTCGGAACCCAGGGGGTGACAAACAAGCTGCTGCTTGCCGCCGGGATCATCGACAGCCCTGTCAGGTTCATGTATACGGATAGTGCGGTGATTCTCGGGCTCATCTACCTGATGCTGCCCTTTATGATTCTGCCGCTTTATGTAAACATGGAAAAGTTTGACTACCGGCTCGTTGAGGCATCCAGAGACCTCGGCGCGGGACCGCTCCAGACCTTTCGCTCAGTTGTCATCCCCCTGACATTGCCGGGTGTGATTGCCGGCTGTATCATGGTCTTTGTCCCGACAATGGGGCTGTTTTATGTCGCCACACTGCTCGGCGGGGGAAGAAAGCTGCTTGTCGGAAACCTGATACAGCACCACTTTCTCGTCAGTCATAACTGGCCGCTGGGCTCGGCCATGAGCGTGGTTCTGATCTTCATGATGATCTCGATGCTGGGCTTGTACTGGCTGGTTATGCGCAGGTTCAGTGCGAGGAGATCGGCTCTGTGAAAAAGTCCTCTTTTCTCTATTTCATCGTGATTTTTGTTTATCTCTACCTGCCGATCATTGTGCTGATCATCAATTCGTTTAACCTGAATCGCTATGGTCTGAAGTGGGATGGCTTCACCTTTCAGTGGTTTGTTGCGATGGTTCGTAATCACGGTTTGATGGAGGCTGCCGGCAACTCCCTTCTGGTGGCGGTGGCCAGTGCCAGCCTGGCAACCTTTCTTGGTTCTTTCGGAGCGGTGGGGATGTATCTCTATCGCTTCAGGGGTCGTCAGGTGCTCCAGGGAACCTTGCTGACGATGCTGATGGTGCCTGACATCATCCTGGCAATTGCATTTCTGGTATTATTCATCCTTCTGGGTGTCACGCTTGGCTTCTGGTCACTGCTCCTGGCCCATGTTACGTTTTGTCTGCCATTCTCGGTGATAACGGTTCTGGCGAGATTGCAGGGGTTTGACCCGTTCCTGCTCGATGCTGCCCGGGACCTTGGCGCGTCCGAGGGCCAGGTGCTGCACAGAGTTGTTTTCCCGCTTCTCAGGCCGGCGCTTCTGGCGAGCTGGCTGCTGAGTTTCACCTTGTCCCTCGATGACGTTATCGTCAGCTCTTTTGTTACCGGTCCGTCGTTTGATGTCCTGCCCCTGAAAATATTTTCGATGGTCAAGGTTGGCGTAAAACCGGAAGTAAATGCGCTGGCGACATTAATGATCGGCATGTCCGTTTTGTTTGTAATTATCAGTCAATTACTACTCAAGGAGAAAAAATAATGAAAAATGCGAAAATGATATGGTTGGCTGTCGTCTGGATTGTTCTACAGTCAAGCACGGTGCTTGCTTCGGGGAAAGTCTATGTCTACAACTGGACGGAATATATTCCCGATACGGTCCTGCAGCAGTTCACTGAAGAAACCGGAATCAAGGTTATTTACACCACTTATGAGAGCAATGAGGCGATGTATGCAAAGCTCAAGCTGATCAAGGGAGAGGGGTATGACCTTGTCTTTCCGTCCACCTATTTCGTCAGCAAGATGCGAACGGAAGGAATGCTCCAGCCTCTCAATGCCGACCTTGTTCCCAATATGTCGCTCCTGGATCAAACGCTGATGGACCAGGAGTTTGATCCCGGCAACGCCTATTCGATTCCCTATATGTGGGGGTCAACGGGTATAGCCGTTAATACCGATGTGATTCCGGCTCAGGAGATACGCTCCTGGAAAGACCTGTGGCGCAAGGAGTACCGGGGGCAGGTGCTGCTGCAGGATGATGTGCGGGAAGTATTTCATATGGCTCTGAAGATAAAGGGATACAGCAGCAACAGCCGAAACCCTGAAGAGATAGAGCAGGCATATGAGCTGCTCAGGGAGTTGATGCCGAATGTGTTGCTGTTCAACAGTGATTCTCCGCGTTTGCCGTATCTTGCAGGAGAGGTGAATGTCGGCATGATATGGAATGGAGAGGCCTGGATGGCGCAACAGGAAAACAGTGCAATTGCCTATATCTACCCGTCGGAGGGGGCCAACTTCTGGGTTGACAGTTTTGTTATTCCAATAGGTGCAAAAAATATTGAGAACGCGCATGCCTTCATTAACTTCATGCTGCGCCCGGATATTGCCAAAGCCTGCGTCGAGGAGAACGGCTTTGCAACTCCTGTAGTAAAGGCGCTGGAACTGCTCGATGATACAGTGCGCAGCAGTGAGGTCATTTTTCCACCGGCTCACATAGTCGAAGCCGGGGAATTCCAGACTGACGTCGGCGAGGCCCTGTCTGTTTACCAGATGTACTGGGAGAAACTCAGGTCAGGTGGGAGTAGCCAGTAAGCACAATTGCCGGCAGGCCGGGAGAATTCCATCTGTTGATTGAAGTTGTCAGGTGGTTGGTGAACATCCGGCCTGCTCATGTTTCTGCAGGTTAAGGTCGTTGCCGTTGCCAGGCCGCCACTGGATACCGTGCTGTACCGCATCTGTCTGCCTTTTCGTTTTGTTTTTCATTTTATTGGAAATCCCGATTACCTGCTGCCCATCAATTGGAAAAGAAACCTTGCCCGGCGATCACTCGTGTATAATAATCTCATTGAGTTTTATTGGACTATCCAGGCCACAATTAACCATCATCGTGCGGTATCATGTCATTGTTAAGATTATTTCAGAAGCCGACCCTGCAGAATCTTTCAAAAACCTGCGGCTGAGCGGCTAAAATCGACCCGGTCGGGCTCGGTGCATTGCTGGCGGGACTGCCCCAGACTGACGATCCAAATCTGCTTGTCGGTTACAAGACCAGCGATGATGCGGGCATCTACCGTTTGACCGATGAGCTGGCGATTGTCGCGACGGCGGATTTCATCACCCCGCCGGTGAATGATCCCTATGTCTACGGGCAGATCGCCGCTGCCAATGCAATCAGTGATGTCTATGCAATGGGCGGTGAGCCGAAGGTGTGTCTGAACCTGGTCTGTTTTCCTTCCAAAAAGCTGCCGCCGGAGAATCTCAATCGTATCGTTGCCGGTGCTCTGAGCAAGATTATCGAGAGCGGGGCGGTTTTGGCAGGAGGCCATTCGGTCGAGGACGATGAACCGAAATTTGGTCTCTCGGTTATCGGAACGGTTCATCCTGATCGTTACTGGACAAACGGCGGAGCCTCAGAAGGGGATGTCCTCGTTTTAACCAAGCCCCTTGGAAGTGGTGTTCTCTTTAACGCCAATCTCAAAAAATGGGTTTCGGATTCGGCGATGGACGCCTGCGTTGATATTCTGACCCACCTGAATAAAGATGCTGCACGTCTGATGAAAGATTTTGACGTCCACGGCGTGACCGATATTACCGGTTTCGGCCTGGCCGGGCACGCGCTGGAAATGGCAAAATCTTCGGGGGCTCTTCTGCAGATAGATGTTGATGCCCTGCCGGTTATGGATGAAGCGCTCGCCATGTATAAGCGGGGAATGAGCACCGGGGTAAATCCTTTCAACAGGAACCTGGTCAAAGACTACGTGCGTGATGAAAGCACACTGCCCCCGGTTCACAAGGAAATTCTCTATGATCCTCAGACCAGCGGCGGACTCCTGGTCGCTTTGCCAAAAGAGCAGGCAGCAGAGCTTGTCCGGCTCCTGAAGCAAATCAAAACCCCATCTGCCGTGGTTATCGGTAAGGTCCTTGAAGTTTCGGGAACAGCGGGTCTGGTGATCCGCTGATTACTCATCGTCCTGCAGCAGGAACACTCCATCTGAAAAAAATCAGAACTCCTGCTCAGTATTGACTCAGGTCAAGGCGCAGCGTTTCCCTGTCTGGTATTAAAGAAATCAGTACACAAAGAACGCTGGACTGCCAGTGAAAATGTATTTCGACAGGAGGTTGCGGTATGAAAATAGTAAAGCTTGATGAGACCAACGAATTTACCCCTGGAGCCATGAAGCGCTTTTTTCTGGTTCAGGACTCTCCGTATTTCAAGATAATCAACTTTAATCTTGAGGCCGGCGTTACCTTTCCTGTACACTCTCATGACCTTGATGGTGATCTCTCCATCCAGGTGCTCACGGGTACGGGACGATTTCTTGGTGACAATGATCTCGAGATTGAGGCCCGGGAAGGTGATATTCTTGTTTCCCAGATCAGGGAACCGCACGGTGTCCGGGCCGAGACGGACATGAGGATCCTGGTGACGATTGCACCCCCGATCTGAGCGCTATCAGCCTTCAGGGCTCGTTGGTAGGGGAGTAATCTGCGGTGACGAATAAGAGCTTGTCGAGCTTTGACAATCCTCGGTAACCGTGCAGGCGTCAGTTTCCGGTAGCGGGAAAGAATAGCTGCCCGACTGATTATCCGGGGTTTCGGAGGTATTGTCTTTTGGACCCGGCAGACACTGTTGCCGTAGATAGTCCATGATTGCTTTTTCTCCGCTCAGGACCGTGGTGCGCTCTTCAGTGATGCTGGCCATTGCCGGTACTTCACGTATACCGAGATGTTTGAGGTAGCTCACATTTACCCGCGGCTCAAATGATGGTGATATCTCGATGTTCGGGAATGTAAAAGAGGCGACCCGGTCTACCGGGTTGAAGTTTACATCACAACGAATTTCTTCCTTCATGGCTTCTATTACCGTCTCGCAATGAGGGCAGGTTGAAGAGAAAAACAGATAGAGCTGGTCTTCAGGCTCTTGCATCCTGAATGTTGCGAGGGTGCCGTCTTCAAGCGAGAATGTTGTCTGGTCATCGACAGCAAAGTCAAGGCTGGCAAAAGCCATGGCGACAGCAGAAAAAATAATGAGGCCCCTGAAAATCTGCCTGAGTCCCATGAAAAGGTTGATCAGGACAATCAGGGAAAAGATAATAAGGCAGTACGAACAGAAAATGTCGGTGATAAAATACTGGAAGCAGACGAGCACCGCCTCTGCCGCCAGTGCAGCAAGGAGAAGGAGACTGGTGAATCGCTGCCACAGTTCGGATCCTTTTCTGGCCTGGCTCAATCCGAAAGCAACGAACAGGAAGAAGAGCAATCCGGCGATATTAAAGTAGAGAGGGGGGAGCAGGGTGAGTGAATCAACAATTTCACATCCCTTATTGAGGCACAGTCCATTCCCCTGGTAGATAATAAGAAATGTCTGCAGGCCGGTCAGGGCGGCGCCGATAAGTGATAGAATATGGCTCAACAACATGGTTAGTACGCTATAATCAAGGTTTCGGTTTTTAACTGGCAGATATAGTATCTTATTTTGTTAATGAGTAATGTCAAGTCCTGCCCACTGCCACAGGCAAAGAGAGCTCAGCTCCATTTGCCTGCTCGCCATTTCTCTATACCGGTTGCAGAACCTTCAGGCGTACCTCTTTTACCAGATCTTTTGTCTGTTCCCGGTAATGCTGCATATGGGGCGTCTGCAGATGGGCTCTGAGCGCTTCTACGCTTTCCCAACACTCGATGATTGTCACAACAGAGGGATCCACCTGCTGAATCTCCAGTCCCGATTCAATATCAACGGTGGGATAATATTCGATACAGCCCTCCTCGGCCAGTACATTTGCAACATTCTCATTGAAAAGTTTCACAAATTCAACGACTTTGTCAGGGACAACGCTGATTGAGGCGATAACCGTTATCATGGGTGCGCTCCGTTTCGTTAGTTTTATTTAAAAAATGCAGTAAACAATTACCCCAAAAGGCCAAGAATTAACAATCTTTTCTGTATGAGAGCTTTCTGGGTCCTTGTTTTCAGAGAATTATAACAGATTTTCAGAGCTGTCCGCTTGAACAGAGTGCTTTTCTTCAAATTTTTATGCTTTATTGTTGATTATAAAGGCAGGCCCGCTAAAGTGTGGGACAGTGGGGCAGCCAGACTTATAGAACAGAAAAGACAATGAACCAGAGAGGCATATCGAATAGATGATAGCAAGGATCATACTTGCGGGTTTCAGTTCGGTGGTTTCGGGAGTCTGCTATCTCTCCGGGTTGATGAGAGTCATGAGCGGCCTGCTCCTTGGCTTTGGTATTCTGGCCGGCCTGTTTTTCGGCATCATCTTTTTATTGCCGGCCAATGATGATCGGCTGTGGTTTCCCATTTACGGAAACGGCTCCTCCTGGCCGTTTTTTCTGGTTGTGGCCTGCCTGGCCGGGCTCATCGTCCTGCTTTTTCTTTCCAAGCCCCGGCCGGCAGGGGAAGAGACGGTAAGCACATCACATTTCAAGTATCTTGGTTCAGGACTCTTCACCTATCTCTGTGCTCTTTTTCTTCCTGCATTTTTATGGTTTCCCTCTGAACAGAGACGGCTGACCTCCGAAATCTCACGCCTGGAAATGGAAGTGCTGGCAGGTGTCTGTCTCTACCTTGTCGGGACAATGCTTGCCTTGTTTCTCCTGTACCGCGCATCCCGCGGCACGGCTGCGAATCATCCTGACCTGATGAGGCGGTTCGTGACTGCCCTTTTTTCTTTCTGTCATCTGGACAAGATGCCGGCACTGGTTGCCTACCTGCTGATCTTTTCCCCGGAAACCCATGTTATTTTTCCCGCAATTGCCGCTCTGGCGTTGGCCGGCTATATCCCGATCGGTATTTTCCTGATCAGGATATGCGCTGAATGCCGGAACAACTGACAAATTCCTGCATAGAAAGAAACAGGTGAGGATGCGGATATGAACATGTTGAGTTGTCTTTTCGCAGATCTGCCGGCTGGAACCTTCTTTTCGGGGCTGTTTTCAGAAAGCGGTTACAAAACCGATCGAAAGCCCTATTTTCGCCTATGCTAACTGTCTCTCGATACCTGCTCACCATAGCAGCTGTCCTGGCTCTCATGGTGACTGTGGCCTGGGGAGGTGATGCTGTTTCCGTGAGCGGTGTTGTTACTGAGCTGGAGCAGTATGCGGTCCAGTCCGGTAACCAGCTGACCATACTGATCGCTATTGCCCTGGCGACCCTGATAAGTGAAGATCTCGCCTGTATTGCGGCAGGACTGCTGGCTGCACAGGGAATCATCTCGATACCCGGTGCCGTGATTGCAAGCGCCCTTGGTATCTACATCGGTGATGTCCTGCTCTACCTGACCGGGTATCTCGTTGGGCTCGTGGCGCTGGATCATCCGCCGCTTAAATGGCTTATCAAGGCGAAAACAGTTGAACAGTGCAGAGTACTCTTTGAGCGTCGCGGTGCTTCATTGATCATTGCCTGCAGATTTCTGCCCGGAACCAGGACAGCCACCTTTTTTGCCGCCGGACTGGTACACATGAATCCGGCGAAACTGCTGCTGTATTTCGCGGTCGCCGTGGTTCTCTGGACACCGCTGCTTGTTCTTGCTGCAATGGCTGTCGGCAGGGAAGCAGTTCGTTATGCTGATATCTACAGTCAACACGCAGTGTGGATCTTTCTGGGGCTGCTGTTCACGCTCTATGCTGTCACCCGTCTTGTCGTACCGCTTTTTTCCTGGCGGGGACGACGACTGCTGCAGAGCAGGTGGAGACGGCTGAGGCACTGGGAATTCTGGCCATATTATGTGACCAATAGCGTGACATTTCTCTACGCACTCTATCTCGGCTGCTTCCGCTACCGGCAACCGACGCTTTTTACCGTTGTCAATCCATCAATGAAGCCGGACAGCGGCTTTATAGGAGAACGGAAATCCTCAACATTCAGGGAAATGGACCAGGATGCACTGGGGAGATGGCAACTCGTCGAGGCGGGAACCGGGGAAGAGCAAAAGCGTTTCGTCTTTGATCATTTCATGGACAAACACGCTCTTGACTACCCTGTTGTCCTGAAACCCGACCGTGGCCAGCGAGGGATTGGTGTCGCTGTCTGCTTCAGCAGGGAGGAGGCGTTTGAGTGGCTTGAGGCTGTCGAAGATGACTTCATCATGATGGAGTTTCATCCCGGTGAAGAGTTCGGGGTGTTCTACTATCGTTTCCCGGGTGAACAGACAGGGAAGATCTTCAGTATTAACAGAAAAAAGCACCTGGTTGTCGTCGGAGATGGCCACCGCACCCTTGAAGAGTTGATTTTAAGGGATAACCGGGCGCTGTGTATGGCACCGACGTTTTTCAAGCGGCTGCAGCCGGACCTGCTCAAGATCGTTCCCGCCGGAGAGTCTGTTCAATTGGGTCGTGTCGGAGCGCACTCGCTCGGCACCCTGTTTCTCGATGGCAATGATCTGATAACAGAGCAACTGCTGGTGGCCGTTGAGAAAATAGCCAGGTCATATAAAGACTTTTATTTCGGCAGGTTCGATGTAAAAACTGCCAGTGAAAAGGACCTGATGGAGGGGAACAACCTGAAGGTTATCGAAATCAACGGGGTAACCTCGGAAGCCACACATATCTATGATCCCGGCAATTCGCTGCTCTATGGTTGGAAAACGCTGATGGAACAATGGAATATTGCCTTCAGGATTGCTTTTCGCAACGCCCGGAACGGTCATCAGCCAATGAGTATCAAAGCGTTTGTTGTACACTGGATGAATGGGGGACGATCCTAATCAGTGCTCTGTCAGCTGCACTCTGGCCAGCAGAACGGCACCGGCGAGAAAGAGCAGGAGAATGGAGAGTATTCCCCAGCGGCTGTCTCCGCTGAGGTGAGCGATAAGTCCCATCAGAAACGGGCCGGTAATTGCGGCAAATTTCCCGAAAACATTATAGAACCCGAAAAATTCAGCGCTTTTTTCTCTGGGTATCAACTTGCCGAAACAGCTGCGGCTCAGACTCTGCAGTCCTCCCATGGAAGAGGCAACGAGGAAGGCGATGAGCCAGAAAAGAGCGGTTTTCATCTTGGTGTCACTAATCCAGGGCAGCGCAAAAGCAAGCAGGGTTATCAGGCAATAGATGAGGATTCCTGTCATCAGCAACGATTTTGTGCTGTATCTCTTTGAGAGTTTCGCGTAGACGAGGGTGCAGGGGAAGGCGATGATCTGGATAAAGAGCAGGACAGCAATGAGCAGTGTTATACTAAACCCCAGATCCCGTCCATAGGCAGTAGACATGCTGATGATGGTACCGACCCCGTCTATATAAAAAAAATAGGAGATTAGAAACAAAAATGGTTGTCGATGTTTCCTGATGTTTTTGAATGTGTCGATCAGTCGCTGGAAGCTGCCGATTACCGGTGTGTCAATAGTATAGAGGTGAGGAGTCTGTTTGACATGCATGATTGTTGGAATTGAAAAAATCATCCACCAGAGTGCAACGACGACAAATCCCATCTGCACCTGAGTGACCGGGAGGCCGTTGTCGATTCCTGCCGAGAGTATCAGAATGATGACTATAATAAAGGGGATGACGCTGCCGATGTAGCCGAGTGCGTAGCCACGGGCGGAAATATCGTCCATTCTTTCCACTGTGGTTACATCAACTAAAAAGGCGTCATAGAAAATATTGGCACCTGCCCAGCCGATGCGGGCGCAGACGAACAGTACCAGGCAGAGGAGCCACTGGCCGGAAGTTACACGTGCCAGGGAGAGAGTGAAGAGCAAACCGACAGCTAGAAAAAACAGAAAAAACCGTTTCTTTCTGTCCCGTGAATCGGCAAAAGCCCCTAGTACGGGAGCGCTCAGCGCCAGGATCAGGGCTGCAGCACTGTTGGCAAATCCCCAGTGGGCTGTAGAAACGGCGGCGGGCAGTCCCTGTGCGGCAACATCCTTGAAAAAAAGAGGCATGATTGCCGTCACCATGACCAGTACGAAAGCTGAATTCCCGACATCATAGAGAATCCAGCTCTTTTCCTCCCGGCTCAGCGGCTGTTTTTCAGCCATTGCTCTGCCGCAGGAAAAAGGTGGTTGTCATCGTGTCTGTACATACATGTCGGGTCCTCTTTTTTGATGGGGCGGACTGTTCAATCACCAGTATCGGCAGTATGCGATGCGGGATTCAGGGCCATAAAGTATGGTATGGAAACGACCGGAATGGCTATTTGTTCCGTAACGGCAGGGCGATGATCCGTTTCATGTCGCGGGAGAGCTTGAACTGCCGCTTCGATACTTCCTGTTCAAGCACCATGGTACGGTTTCCCAGCATTATCCTGGTTCCGCTGAACGCTGAGCCATGCAGGTCGATCCTGATGGTCTGGACATCCAGGCCGGCATGATACAGGGGATTTTGCTCCTCAATATCTTCTCGTGACGAGCCTGCTCCGGTCCGGGAAAACAGTTCGGTGTCGGGAATAAGGTTAATTGCAATCAGCTGGGACCTGATATCCTCGATTTCACGCTCCATTTTCCGCACTTTTCTTGACTGAGCATTGCCGTGGAGCTGAATCCACTGTATGAGCTCATCCTGTTTTTCACTCAAACTCCGGCGCAATGTTCGATATTGGGCGAGGCGTTCGGGATCAACTCCCGCACCAAGTGTCGCCGGTTCACTGTCTTCAGTGCCGACGGTTCCCAGCGTCAGATTTCCGGCAGCAATCAGCGATCCCCCCATGACAATGCTTGCCGGGTTGCAGCGGATGTCGGACTGGGAGCTGATATCGCTGAAGTAGGACTGTGATCTGATAACGATGATCCCGCCTGCCGAAAGAGCTGACTGCTCGATGAATTTGATATCGGCATCGCCGCCGACGACCACCCTGGCGCTCTTGCCGGTGATCCCGCCAGTGACCACACAGTTGGCCCCGCAGACAACCTGAGCGGAGGTGATGCCGCCCCCGATTTTCAGATCTCCGCTGCTCTTGACTTTAAAACCCGGAAGGACGGACCCTGAGATAGTAAGACACCCCTGGGAGTCGATGTTGCCGGTTTTGAAGTCAATGTCACCCTCTACCTTCTGCCTGGATGATACTTTTATGGTGTTGTTCCTGACGACGGAAAGCACGCCGTTCTGGGTTGCCGTGACCGTATGATTTTCTTCAGAATAGTGTGCGTCTCCCTGTGTCTTTACCTTGACATCCTTGCCATTTCTGGGCTCAATCTGTTCGCCGAGTACATTGATGCCGGGCGTACCGGGAACGGCAGGAATCTTTGTGGCGATCAGCTCACCGGCCTCCACGCCAACCATTATCCGGCGTTCACGAAAATCGATTGAACCGTCTTCAAGGGGGAGTCCGGCAATGGGACCTATTTCCAGGGCATAGTCAAGGTAGGCGTTGCTTCCCTGCTGAGGCATAGTACCTTCGGCGATTTTCACGTCGCTGATTTCCCGCGGAGCAGCAGCGATAATCTGTTTTGCTTTCTCCACTGCCTGCTTATCGATTCCATGGCTGATCCCGGCGCCAAGCAGGAGCGCTTCGAGATTATCGGCACACAGTGCATTTTTATCCGGCAAGGGCGGGTAGATCAGAAGTGTTGCCGACAACCTGTCAAAGGAAATGTTGACAAGCGGCGTTATTGACACAACCGGAATTGCCTGGTCCTCTTCCTGCTGCATGCTGATCCGAGGGTAGCCGCTGACCGATGCCAGCAGGGTCAGGCCGTCGTCGGAAAATTCGGTGAATTTACCGGCTTTTAAGCCCTTTTCTTTCTCACTTCTCCTGCCGGTTTTTTTTGAATCAGGACAGTCAGCAAGTTTCTGGTCCTTCTGGACCAGTTCGGAGACCAGGATTTTTTCCCCGATACCGGAGTCTTCGGTAAGATACGCTTGGGTAAAATGGTAAATTGGGTCAGTAGTCATATGACAAGGGGGAATGGCAGGTACCTGCTGAACCCCGAAACGTAATTTATCTTTGAGGAAAACGAGCCTGATCTGCTCTTTTCCTCTCCCGTTCTGCTATGTTATCTCATAATCATTGTGATAACAAGATTGTTGAATGGTCGGCAGCGGTTACAGCGCTTCAATCCATATTCCTGGACGTGAAGAAATGAATCACCACAAGGAGTCCGAGGCAGAAAAACAGTGAGACAAACACAGCACCAAGGACAAGGACAGTCGAGGAGGAGAAGCCAAACGGGACGCTGAAGGAGTTAAGAAGCTCAAGCATGCTTCTACCCAGCAGAAACAGCAGGACAAGCATGCACATATACAGAACAGTTCTGAAAATCAATTGTACGGTCTGGACGAATCGGCTTTTTGTAATGTTCATAAGCGCTTTGTTCTAAAAACATCAGGTTGGTAATTATCGCTCACTATACCCTGTTTTTCGAGCCATGTCAGGCTCTGTTATCGACATGTTTGTCTATTGACTCTAAAAAAGTTAGGGAGTACAATCACATAGCTGGTAAATTGAGGTCGCAGCCGTTCTTCTATTAATCGTGGGCGATATATGAGTTTTGTTCCTAAAATCGGTATATCAATCAAGAAACAGCTTGAGGACAGAGAAGATGCAATCCTGTCGCCCTATGCTGCTCGAAACAATCAGTCCCGGGGGAGAAGAATAGAAGAGGAAGAAGAACTCTCTGACATCCGCCTGCCTTACCAGCGTGACCGCGACCGGATTATTCATTCGAAGACCTTTAGAAGGCTGAAACATAAAACCCAGGTGTTTCTTGCGCCGATGGGAGACCATTATCGGACCCGGCTGACCCATGTCCTCGAAGTATCGCAGATAGCCCGCACCATTTCTGCAGCGCTTTGTCTCAACGAACCGCTTACCGAGGCGATTGCACTGGGGCATGATCTCGGGCATACACCGTTTGGTCATGCGGGTGAAGCCACGCTCAACGAGCTGCACCCGACCGGTTTCAGGCATTATATCCACAGTCTCAGGGTTGTGGATTTTCTTGAAAACAATGGCAGGGGCCTCAATCTCACTTATGAGGTGCGCAACGGCATCGTACGTCACTCGAAAGGGACACGGGAAATCATCCCGAGCCGTAAACCTGAGCTGGCGATCACCCTGGAGGGCCAGGTTGTCCGGCTCGCTGATATCATCGCTTATGTTAATCACGACCTCGATGATGCGCTTCGTGCCGGCATCATAAAAGAGGGAGATGTTCCCGCTGAGATACGAACCATTGTCGGTAATCGCCATTCCCAGCGTATCGGCTTCATGGTCAGGGACCTTATCGTGGAAACGCTGAGCGCTGATGACGGGACACTTCACATCAGCAACAGGATGCTCGAGGCGATATCGGGACTAAGAGCTTATCTCCATGAAAATGTCTATCGCTACTACCGTGTACACCAGGAGTTTGAGAAGGCCCAGCGGATAATCAGGGAACTCTATCATTATTTTCTGGCATACGGGCTGGTGAGAAGATTCGGCGACGAATGGCGTGTGGATGAGCCAAGCAGTGGGTGGGACAATGATAAAATGGCTCATCGACATGTTTGTGACTATATTGCCGGGATGACTGATCGTTATGCCCTTGGTGTCTTCGAGTATCTTTTCCTGCCAAGAGCGTGGGATTCGAGGCATTAACCATACTGCCGCCACGCAGCCGATGCCTGAGCCGAAAGTCCGGTAATGTCCGATAAAACGGTTGAATTATTGAGGCTCCACAGGTAATCTGCGCTCCTTGTCCTGAACAAAGACAGCGTGAGTCGTGTTGACAAGCAACAACAAAGAAGAGAGTGAAGAAAGAAAGACAATGAGCACCGCTAATGCCAAAGAGCTGAGCAAAGGTTACGAATTTGCTGATGTTGAAGAGAAGTGGTTAAAGACCTGGGAGGAACAGCATTGTTTCCAGGCGGAGATGGTTGATGGAAAACCAGCATTTTCAATCGTTATCCCTCCTCCCAATGTGACCGGGGTGCTTCATGTGGGGCATGCACTAAACAACACCATGCAGGATGTCCTGACACGTTATCACCGGATGTGTGGAGACAATACACTCTGGGTCCCCGGCACAGATCATGCCGGCATCGCCACGCAGAATGTTGTCGAGCGACAGCTCGCCACCGAAGGTAAGAGCAGACACGATCTGGGACGGGACGAATTCATCGAGCGGGTCTGGGAATGGCGCCGGGAAAAAGGCGGTACCATTATCAACCAGCTAAAAAAACTCGGCTGCTCCTGTGACTGGGAACGCGAGCGTTTCACCATGGATGAGGGGCTGTCAAATGCTGTTCGTGAAGTGTTTGTCAGGCTTTACAAGGAAGGTCTGATTTACAAGGGTGATTATATCGTCAACTGGTGTCCCCGCTGTCTCACCGCGCTTGCCGATGACGAGGTTGACCACGAAGACCGGAAGGGCAAACTCTATCATCTCCGTTACCCGTTTGCCGACGGTTCCGGTGAGGTGGTCGTGGCGACCACCAGGCCGGAGACCATGCTCGGTGATACCGGTGTCGCCGTTCACCCCGATGATGAACGCTACGCCCACCTGGCAGATGTCGGGGTCAGGCTGCCGCTAACCGGCAGGATTATTCCCATTGTCTTTGATCAGCACGTGCAGAAGGATTTTGGTACCGGTGCCTTGAAAGTTACGCCCTCCCATGATCGCGATGATTATGAAATTGGCCGCAGACACAACCTTGAGATGTGCAAGGTTATGGATGAGCATGGGGTCATGAACGATCTGGCTGGAGATTATGCCGGACTTGACCGCTTTGAATGCAGGAAGAAGATTGTTGCCGATCTCGATCGTCTCGGCTTCCTGGTGAAGGTTGAAGATTACGACCATGCCATCGGCCAGTGTTACCGATGTAACACCACGGTTGAGCCGACAACATCGCTGCAATGGTTTGTCTCGGTAAAGCCGCTGGCCGACAAGGCGGTTGCCGCGGTTCGGGAAGACCGAATAACCATATACCCGAAGAACTGGTACAATACCTTTTACAGCTGGATGGACAACATCCGTGACTGGTGTATCTCGCGGCAGATCTGGTGGGGACACCGTATTCCTGCCTGGACCTGCTTAGCCTGTCAGGAAATGATTGTTGAAACCACTGCCCCCGGGACCTGTCCTTCCTGCGGGTCGACCGAACTGGAACAGGAAACCGATGTGCTCGATACCTGGTTCTCGTCGGCGCTCTGGCCCTTCTCAACGATGGGCTGGCCGGAGCAGACCGGGGAGCTGAAAACCTTCTATCCCACGTCGATCCTGATTACCAGCTTTGATATCCTCTTCTTCTGGGTCGCCCGCATGATGATGATGGGCATCCACTTCATGGATGAGGTACCGTTTAAAGACGTCTACCTGCATGCACTGGTCCGGGATAAGCATGGCAAAAAAATGTCCAAGTCGACCGGTAATGTGCTCGATCCGCTTGACGTGATGGGACGCTACGGTACTGATGCGATGCGCTTTACCCTGGTTGCCTTTGCCGCCCAGGGACGTGAAATCCGGCTCGATGAAGACCGTATTGAAGGCTATCGTTTCTTTATTAATAAACTGTGGAATGCAGCACGCTTTTCGCTGATGCATGTCGGTGACTGCGATATCGCAATTCGGAATGCTGCAGACCGGCCGGCAGCGCTGCCCCTTGTTCATCAGTGGATCTTGAGCCGTACCGCTCACACCATCGATGTGGTGCGCCGAGGACTGGATGAGTATCACTTCAATGACGTCGCATCAGCGTTGTACCAGTTTATCTGGCATGAGTTCTGCGACTGGTATTTGGAATGGATTAAAGCCGATCTTTTCAGCACTGATGAACAGGCGAAAAATCAGGCAAGAGGTGTTCTGCTGGTGGTCCTGGAGACGGTTGTCAAGTTGATTCATCCTGTTACCCCATTCGTTACCGAGGAGATCTGGAGCGTTCTGCCTGGAGAACGGACGGTGTTGATGAAGGAGCCTTATCCGCAGCGGCAGGACGAGTGGCGCAACGAATCTGCTGAAAGTCGAATGAGTACCCTGATGGGGATAATTTCAGGAATCCGTAATATCAGATCGGAGGCCGATGTTCATCCGTCCCGGCGAATTGAGGCTTTTGTCACCAATATCAACGGTGAACAGGCAGATCTAGTCAGAACGTTTTCTTCTGCTATTTCAGACATGACACGCTTGAGTGCGCTGCATGTTCAGCCGGTAACTGAAAAACCTGCAGATGCGGCCACCTACATCTTTAATGATGTTGAGATTTATGTGCCGCTGAAGGGTTTGATTGACATCGATAGCGAGCTGGAAAAACTCGGACGGGAAAAGTCCAAGGTTGAGGCAGGTTTAAAGCAGGTAAACGGTAAACTCAATAACAAAAAGTTTCTGGCAAATGCCCCTGAAGCGGTTGTTGCCAAGGAGAGAGGAAAAAAAGAGGAACTAGACAGCCGGTTATCAAGGATTGCCGAGGCGGAAGTCCGATTGAAGGAACGTGCACTTAGCTGAGCTGAACGACAGTATTTTCTGAGACTGCAGCATGGATAAAAATCTTTTAAGAAAGCTCATTTACTCGTTTCTTGTCGAGGATATCGGGCGGGGTGATCTCACCAGTGAGTCGATTTTCCACCCGGAGGAGGGTGGCCGAGCTGTCCTTGTTGCCCGGGAATCGTTCACCGTTGCCGGTGCCGCTGTCGTGGCGGCAGCGGTTTTTAAAACCCAGAACCCGGTGATCGAAACCGCTTCGGCAGCTGTCGACGGGTCCCTGGTAAAGCGGGGTGATATCCTGCTCGGTGTTTGCGGCCCCGTGATTGATCTATTAAAGGCCGAGCGTGTGGCCCTTAATCTGTTACAGCGGATTTCAGGCATTGCCACGCTGACCGCAGCGTTTGTTGACAGGGTGAAAGGCTATCCGGTGCGTATCTGTGATACGCGCAAGACCACACCAGGGCTGCGGATGCTTGAAAAATACGCGGTAACAGCCGGCGGAGGCAGTAATCATCGCTATAACCTTACCGACGGCATCCTGATCAAGGACAATCACATTGCCGCCTGCGGTTCGATAAAAGAGGCGGTGCAGAAAATCAGAAAATCCGTGCCCCACACCCTCCGTATCGAGGTGGAAACAGACACCCTTGTGCAGGTACGTGAGTGCCTTGACTGTGGTGTCGATATCATCATGCTTGACAATATGTCAGCCGAGATGATGGCCGAAGCTGTTGCAATCATAGATGGAAATGCTCTTGTCGAGGCATCGGGGGGAATTACGCTTGATACGGTTGAGAAAATTGCAGCAACGGGCGTTGACATTATTTCGATTGGTGCCCTGACACATTCAGCCCCGGCATGCGATATCGGTATGGACTGGTCAATCTCCTCTCAATAACAGGAAAAGCTGCAATTAACCTTGATTTTTTTAAAAAAAATGTGCGATACTGGGTAGGTAGCTAGATGGCCGCATGTTTTGAGTCATAAACATGCTTTTCGATATTGTTTAAACAGAGGAATTAACTGATGCGCTGTCCAAAATGCGGCTTTATTTCTTTCGACAATCTGGACGCCTGCCTGAAATGCAGTAAAGATATCTCTGGCGCCACCAGAGCGTTTCACGGCAGCACCATGAAGGTCGCAACCCCTTCTTTTCTGAAAATTCCGGTACCCGATGATGATATTCAGATTGAGGGTGCGGCTGAAGTCGGAGGGGAAATTGAGTTTGCAGATCCTGATCTTGAAATTCTCGTCGATGATGAAGATACTCAGGGCCAGATTGATTTCGATCTTGATGATGCTGAAGAATCGGATGACAATCTCCCGCTCGCTGCAGATTTTGATGAGGGTGCAACCTTCGGTGACGACGACGAAGATGATATTGATTTGTCGGCGGATCTCGGCCAGTTCGAGGATGTCCCGGAGGAGGATGACACCTTCAGTTTTGAAGATTTTGACGACGAGCCGGAAGTATCTGAGGAAGCGGATCTGCCCGACATGGACATTCCTGAAGAGCTCAATGACATCTCAGACCTTCTGCCGCCCGAAGATGATACAATTGATGATGAACCGACAGCGGAAATTGACGATGAACCGGCGGTAGCAGAACTGGGTGATGAATCGGCGGCTGCCGACCTGGAGGATGATCTCGATTTCAGTAAGCTCGACTTTGATTTAAGTGGAGCAGAGAAGCTGGCTGCTCAACAGTCAGCTGGTGAAAATTCAGCTCAAGATAATAATTCCGGAGGAGTTTCCCCGGCGGCAAGCGCGGATATGGATGAGGACCTCGACTTTGACCTTGACCTGGGCGGATTGACCATAAAAGACACCAAGAATTAAGAAGAAAATACAGCCCCCCGAAGGGAAAATCATTGACACCTTTTGTGATGTTTTGTAAATAAGCAGCTCTATTCGGTGCCGGGATAGCTCAGTCGGTAGAGCAACGGACTGAAAATCCGTGTGTCCCTGGTTCGATTCCTGGTCCCGGCACCATCTGATAGTTCACGACCTTCCAAGGTCGTCCATTAAGCCCGCAGCTCGTAAGAGTTTGCGGGCTTTTTAGTTCCATTTCCTTCCGTTTCCGTCCATTGACATCCACGAATAATGCGGGTATTTATGAGGGTACGTTGACCATGTACCCCTGCGATTTTAGTGTTGTACCCTCTTTACGTACCCGCTTGTACCCTTGGAGTTTGAGATGTCAAAACTTACTGCAGTCCAGGTTCGTAATGCCAAAACCACTGGGAAGGCCTATAAACTGACAGATGGTTTTGGCCTCCATCTGCACATCTCCAAAACAGGGAGAAAGACCTGGCGTTATCGTTTTCGTATAGCTGGTGTTGAATCAGTATGCGTTCTTGGTGAATATCCACAAATGAACCTGACCGAGGCAAGATCTGCTAGAAATGATGCTCGTGATTTGGTGAAAGTCGGAAGGAATCCTGCACATGTAAGAAAAGATGAGCTCAAAGCAAGTCTTATAGATGAACAGGCAAAGAACGATACATTTGAGGCAGTTGCTCTGGAATGGGTGGCGAAGCAGATCGATAGTTGGAGTGCTAATCATTTAAATGCAGTTATGAAGAGTTTGACTGCAAATGCTTTCCCAGAGATTGGCAAGGTACCTATTGGTGACATTACGACTCCTGATCTTGTTAAAATGATGGAAAAGGTTGAGAAGCGTGGTGCTCTGGAGATGGCTCGAAAAGTTCTGCAACGAATAAACGCTGTCTTCATGTATGCAAATCGACAGGGAAAAATATCTGACAATCCTGCTGCTAACCTAAAAGGCTCACTTAAAACTCGAAAGGTTGTCCATCGCCCGGCGTTGTCAAAAGAAGAACTACCCCAGTTTTTCGAGGATCTCGAAAAGGCCAGAATGCATATAACCACAAAATTAGGCCTCAGGTTTCTAATTTTAACTGCAGCCCGCACTGATGAGGTGCGAAGATCAGTTTGGAGTGAGATTGATTATTCTGACAAGATGTGGAGGATTCCTGCTGAGAGAATGAAGATGGATTCTCCACATAATGTTCCTCTTTCCCGGCAGGCGCTAGAACTTCTTGAAAACATTGGCGATGTTTTTGGTAGGAGTGGTTATATCTTTCCATCCGTTCGAGATTATAAGAAACCAATGTCTCAGAATGCCCTGCTTTATGCAATGCATGGTCTTGGGTATCACTCAAAAGCTACTGTGCATGGGTTCAGAGCTACCTTCAGCACGATTGCCAATGAAGAAGGTTTTAAGGGTGATGTAATAGAAAAAGCTCTTGCTCATGTCGAAAGAAATAGAGTTAGGGCGGCCTATCATAGAAGCGAATATATCGAACAGCGTAGAGAGCTTATGCAGTGGTGGGCTGATTATCTAGTGAAATTGGAAAATTGTAGGTGATTTTATACCCTCAAAGCTTGAAGCTATCAAAACTCTGTAGCCAATTTAAAATATCAGCAACGGGGAGAATTCTTTCGACTCCTTATTTAACCTCATGGCCAACCCAAATGATTCGACCACTTATCGAAAAATTTTCTCCAGCCTCGTAGTCAGAAAAGTTATCCCTATCCTGAGAACGAATAATTAATTTTCCGCCTTGCCTGGCAAGCCTTCTTACTTTTACTGTTGCTTCTTCACATATCGCATAGGCTTTGCCGTCTATAATGTTTCCCAGGTCATTTTCTGATAGATCAACCAGTACGATATCTCCGCCGCTGATGAATGGGGCCATCGAATCATCATAAACGTCAAACAGGGCAAGGCTGTCTGAGCCCTTGCGCATGATCCAGTCTTTGCGAAAAGCAGAGTTTGCCTCTGTTGAACAACGCACCTAAACCACCCAAACAGGTTTAGGGGGTTTAAGTGCGTCTGACTTTACGCGTTTGAGAACTTTTTATGGATTGGATGGCGAGGCTGAATGCTGAATTTGAAGTGAATATGCCGAGGGAAAATATTTCCAGACGCACAGAGTGTAACGCACCTAAACCACTTAAACCAGTTTAGGGGGTTTAAGTGCGTCTGACTTTACCCGTCTGAGAACTTTTTTATGGACTGGATAGCAAGACTGAATTCTGAGTTTGAGGGGAATGTGCAGAGGGAAAATATTTTCAAACGCACAAGAACCAACGCACCTAAACCTCTTAAATTATCCAACTCAGAAAACGCTGTTCCGGAGGAAACGGGCACCTTTTCCGCCGAGCAGCAGGATAATGCTGCAACCACTCATTACCCAAAGCCATTCATCACCAATGGCGAGTTGCGGATACCGCTGGACTGCCATCCCACATATAAATGGTGGAATGGCGGCCAGACGATTTATGAGACCCTGGCTGAATTGGAAGCACCACGGAGGGTATGGCTGAGTCATCTTGACCATACTCTGAGCTTAGTACGCGGCGAATCTTACAAGGCCACATTCATGGCCAAAGGAGAAGACAAATGAGCAATACGAAACGGCGTTTTGAAAGGGCACAGAAAAAGCAGCAGCGAGCAGCCAGGATGAGCATTGAGCAGATGATAGAGGCTGGCTATCTCGTTCCACCAAATGGAGATTTGGAGCAGGGGAAAACGTATGTTGCTCAGGTCACCCATGACCATGGCTGCCCGTTGCCTGATGGTGGCGGCACATGCACATGCCGGGAGGTTCAGGTTGAATATTTGGAGCACCTCGCTGAGGGGAAGGTTGACGCCTGAGCATTATCTGCTGATCATACGCACTGTTATCTGTGGAAGATCAGACAGCTTTAATAATCCTCAACCCTGACGGCATAAAATATGAGATGTCTGGCACGAACGGCGAAAGTTGAGCAGTGCAGGAATGCAGCAGAAATCGGCAGCGCTTTGTGCCGGACACACCGCAAGCAGAAATCGTTTGTCTTTGACCAGGAGCGCAATGACGAGGCGCGAAGGCGCTGGAAGGACTGGATCCGATGTGGTGCAGACGAGCCGATGCCCGATATCTGTCAGGAGCTGGTTTGTGGCGCAAGAACCAGGGTAGGGCACCCATGTCGAAGAACTGATATATACGACAACGGCAGGTGTAAATTTCATGGTGGGTTGTCAACAGGGCCGAAGACCGCACATGGCAAAAAACGCAGCAGTATGAATTTGCCGTGGAGGAGCAAGCCGATCTCATGGGAAGGTTAGGTAGAAGAGATTGGCAGGCAGTTGTTGGCAAACCCCGTGTGTGCATGTTTCTTTCCTGATGATTTCGAAAAAAAAAAGGGGTGATATGGGTGGATATGGTTCCGGGCGAAGAATTGATTTCAGGAAAACAACAGAAAGCCAATGCCAAATAGATGTTCGAGTGATGAAAAAGCAAGGGGCCCTTGCGCCTGGAGCTTCTGGAAATATATTGTGGCTGCGTCGTGATAGGGAAACCGGATCTATCGGGTATCGCGCTGAGGATAGACGGCTTATACTCACCTATCAAAGAAGACAAAAAGACGGGGAGTGGCAGAGTATCGAGCAAGTCATCCCGCTAACCTGGACGTACCCGAATTATGGGGGCAAGAGAACCTGGTTTCTGTGCCCCCACTGCTGTCGCCGGGTTGCGATACTCTATGGCGGCAACTATTTTTTTTGTAGATGTTGCCACAATCTCAGCTACTCGACTCAGCAGGAAAGCAGAGAAGATCGTCTCATGAGGAGGGCAAGAACTATTCGCTGCCGCCTGGGAGGGGGTGCAAATCTTCTTGAGCCTTTTCCATTTAAACCAAAAAGCATGCACTGGAAAACGTATGAGGAGCTGCGGCGAGAAGCAGAAACTGCACACCAGATGTCACTTTTTTT
Source organism: Desulfocapsaceae bacterium (assembly GCA_963675545.2). Taxonomy (GTDB): domain Bacteria; phylum Desulfobacterota; class Desulfobulbia; order Desulfobulbales; family Desulfocapsaceae; genus MADRE3. The sequence continues at coordinate 705,149 of CAXXRX010000002.1, read as the reverse complement.
GGCTGGGCAGCGTTGGAGATTCTTCAGGTAGATTTACAGGAATAATATAAAATTCCATGTATTCTTAAATGGTTAACATTGCCAGTTCAAGTCTCTTCAATTGCAGTGGAGGCTTTCCCTATAATTTAGCAACAGGAAAATCTCGTTCGTTGAAATAACAAAGACAAAGCTATTTTTAACTCTGTCTTTTTAAATCTGGTTTTGCGGAAAAATCTATTTTTTGTTACGCCTGATCCTTGATCCAACAAGGCCAACTAAACCTGTTCCAAAGAGGAGCATTGTTGCTGGTTCTGGAACAGGGGCTGCCCCTCCAACAGTTTCTGAACCGGCACCGAAAACATCGGCATTTTGGAAATGAACAGCCATGAGAACAGATGGAGTATTATTTGTAGATGAAGATTCTAATAAGTTAGCAATCGAAAGGCTCTCAAACGCTGACAAAGTGAACGACAATTGACTGTAAAATGGTGTGCCATTGCCGAAATTGATTCCTACATCAAACGATGCCCCAGCACTTCCTGCGATTGTCGGAGGTATTTCTAGTGAAGAGATTGGCGGGTTAAGGGCAGTGGGGTAAAAGTTTGAAACCTCAAGGTCCGTTGCAGCAAATGTCAGGTTAAAATAAAACTCATGTATATCAACATTTACATTACCACCGAGATTAGCAATATTTGCGTTGATTTCAAAATTCAAGTCTCCAGAACTCTCTTCAACATTTACAGTGCCAAAACTAGTCAAGCCATCATTAGAGTTCCCATCAAACTCATAGATGAGGTCAATTAACAAGGCATGTGATTGAGTGACACTTAGTAGAAGAAATAATATGCTGGCTAATATACTTTTCATAATTATTACACTCCCTAAGAAATTTAATGGAAGTCTCTATCCTCAACGGACAGATACCACTTTGTGGTAGCAATAATTGTTCCAATTAAAAGAAACTCAAAAAAATATATAAATTCATATTAATATCTGCACTATAGAGTGTGTCAAGTTCGGTTCCATGATAGTTTATATCCATGAATTATTCCATTATTATGTTTTTTATTTCCGCATTTGCGGAAAGATATTATCTTGTTTAGCTCCCGTTCTTAACGATCCTCTTTAACTTTATGAAATTAATAATATTTTTAAAACCACCCTCTCGTTGCTGTTTTGGTCTCCATTTTGCAAAACTCCTATAAAAGATTAATAATATTTTTTCTATGAGAGAAACAGCTAGGGGGCTCGAATGAAAAGTTCAATAACTAAAATCCAATTCATTGTTTTTGCAATCGTTTTACTTTTTTTCGCAGGGCAAGCGCAGGCGTTATTGTTATCACCAGCAATGCCACCGTCAGAGCTACCAGTGCTGAAGTCCGGACCTGAGAATAGTGTTTCAGCGATAGAACAAGCCATAATTAATGATGCGTCTTTAGGAATAGATGAACTGTTTTTGTATTATAAAGCTGAAGTTCCTAAAGAAGTAGGTGATCCCGTCACAGAAGAGGGTTTTTATGCTTCATCTTACTTCACAGAGTTTTTTAATACCTCCACTGATCCTGAAGATGCAACAATTACATATGAAGGTTCACCAGCATCAACAATTGATCCATCGAATTCTTACTTATTAGTAAAGGATGGTCATCAAGTCCCAGCATATTACCTTTTTAGCTTGAGTAGCTGGAATGGCACTGATCCAATTATTATGCAAGATTTTTGGGAAGGTGGTTCCGGTGGCATTTCTCATGTCGCTATCTATGGTACTGCCCCTGTTCCAGAACCAGCAACAATGCTCCTTTTTGGTACAGGGCTTGTTGGTTTAGCTGGGGCAAGATATAGACGTCGAAAGAAAAAATAAACTCAATATATGAAAACAGACAAAAAAGCAGGGTCATTAGTTTGCCCTGCTTTTTTATTAAGCTAATATTCTCGGCCTTGTCATTAACCTCTATGTTTTCAGAGTTTACAGATAGTAGATGCCATCATAGACATAAACTGGAAAACACCTTTGTCGTTAACCCACAAGGAGTCTATCGTGTCTTTGATCTTAGTTCAGGTGGCGTTTCTTTTGGATGTTCCAGTGAAAGAGACATTCCTGAAAGATTGGTCATTGATCTTGTAGATGATAAAGGATTACATCTAATAGACCTTCCAATAGATAAGGTCCGGGTTGCGAAGAACGAAGATTTTAATACCACTTCTATTTATGCTACAGTTGTTGGGGCGAAGTTTAATGATGATTTATCCTCAGATCAGCGATTAATTCTCAATCAATTGTTGAAATTCCACAGCTAAAGTATCATTCAATTTTCAGATTGTTCTCACTACTAGCTGTGACGCCAAATTCTTCATAGATAATGGGCTTGAATTTTTTATTATTGCCAAGTCAAACCTCAGCAAAAAGCATTTCATATCGTATTGGAGCTTCTTCCTGTGCAGGTAGGCCCCAGCCGTCTATACGATATCACCTCATGGGGTATAATTGATCAAAGGCATTTACGCCCTGAAACCCCAACCACAGGAGGTGTACCATGAAAGTCACACAGGCAGTCGATTTCCATCTGCAGTATCACCGGGCTAACTCGAAAAAAAAATACGGTAAAGACCACTGAGTTTGTTCTCTCCAAGTTTGCAGCCAGGTTCTGTGATCGAGAACTAGCCAGTATATCTCAGGAAGAAGTCCTGGATTTCCTTTTGCTCCTGACAAAGGACAACAAGCAGGCGACAAAAAGGAATCGGTATTCGGTCCTCTCTGCATTTTACAACTTCAGCATCAATACCGGCTTGCCATCCTTATCCAACCCCTGCAATACCGCAGTCATCAAGAAAATCTTCAGACGTCCACCAGCAATTCAATGGCAGATCGTTGATAAAGAAACGATTGATGAGATTATTTTCAGAACCACAAACAAGCGTAACCGGCTTATGCTGGAACTTATGGCAAGGGGCGGAATGAGAGTAGGAGAGGTATTGACGCTTACACCGGACAAGGTTCAGGATGATTTTCTGACCATTCAGAACCCTAAAAGTGGTAAACAGGAAGAGCGGGTTTATGTTCCACGGAAAATCCTGGTAAGGTTAAGTCAATATATCCAGGCAACCGGTATCGACCCTAACGACCTGATCTTTCCCATCTCCTATGTCGCCGCCTGGTCGATGGTTAAGAAAGCTGGTAAGCTGGTTGATATTGAGCTCAAGCCTCACGATCTCAGGCGTCATGCGGCAACGTATGCTTCGCGATCGGGCACACCCATCGAAATTGTCAGCAAGGTTATTCTGCGTCATGCAGACCTGTCAACAACCCAACGGTATCTCGGGAAGGTCAATGATACTGAAGCCATCAGGTGGATCGAGACACTATACGGGTAGGTGATCTTATAAGGGCGGGGACTGCTCCTCGCCCTTTATAGCAACAGGAAGTATACGTAACAAAACCAAAATGGATTTTATGATATAATTCATCATCAAGTCCCTGTTTTTTCTACAAAAGGAAAAGGAGGCAGCGATGACTGAATTATTGTCTAAAAGTAAAGATTACTACACCACTAATGGGACGTTTCCAGAGCATCACGAGCTCTGGTCAGTCGCATATTGTGTTCATCAACAATCCCAATCTCGAATAGATTTATCCTCTCCTCCGGATTTATTTTTTCTCCCTCATGCCGGCTTACTCCCTTTTTACCAACCCAACGAAAAACGGCGTGCACTTGATCGTTTCTCAAAACGACTGCATGACAGCGAGCTCCCTGGTGCTCATTATGCAATTGAGTATCTGCAGAAGAAATACCGCCATAATCTGGCAGCCACAACAATTAAGCAATCCGGAGCTGTGGCCTTAGACTTTCTTTGTTTTTTGAAAGACAGGAAGAAGCAAATTACCACGTTATCTCGAAAGGATATCGAGGTATATGTTGGACACGAGCAGGACCGTGGTGCGAAGACAGGGACGATCAGGACGAAGCTCAGAGCGCTCTATACCTTTGTTGGTTATTTGGTTGAAGAGGCAATCCTGCCGGCAGATATTTTGTTGAAAAAGATCAGGATCAAACCGCCGGAGATTCTTCCCAAGGCTATCGTGCAGGAAGATATAGAAAAGCTGCTGACAGCAATCAATACCATAAGAGACAAGGCCTTGATACTCTTGCTGCTGCGAACCGGCCTGCGAATTGGTGAATTGCTCAAGGTAAAAATGACGGATGTAATTCTTCCAGAGCGGAAGATATTGATTTATCTGGGAGAAAAAAACTACCAGGGCAGAGTGGTCTACTTCAGTGATGATGCCGATCAGGCGTTGAGAAAATGGTTACAAATAAGGAAGAAGGAGAAACGCTTTCTCTTCTATAGTCGGAACAGGGCAACGCTTGGCTATGTATCTGCCTGGACGATCATGCGTAAATCTTTGAGGGCAGCCGGGTTGGATAATAAAGGGTACAGCCTCCACTGCCTCCGCCATACCTTTGCAACCGATATGCTGAATGCGGGTTTACGGTTGGAAGTATTACAGCAATTATTAGGACATCGCTCAATTGAGATTACCAGGCGGTACGCTCGGATGTCGAATATAACCAGAGAAACCGAGTACTTTAAGGCCATGAAAATCATTGAAGAGGGAGGATATCATGAATCTCACCGAGTCAATTCTGCGTTACAGGCAGTATTTAAAGAGAAGAAACTTGGCTCCTCACACGGTTAAAAATTACCTGCACAGGTTACGACAGTTCGCCATATGGGCAGCTGTGCCTATGGAGTGTCAAGGGACATCAACTTTTACGAAGTTAGTGGACACCAAGTTTTACGATTCCTGTCCTTATGTTATGCCCGGCCAGGAGGGAGCCCGTAGGGCGACCGGAAGGCCGGGCGGGTTGCTATTGTTTCAAACTTCTCTCCAAATCACGGAGCCGGTACGAACGGCCCTTGATATTGAACACATGACAGCGATGCAGCAGCCGGTCAAGCAGTGCGGTGGTCATCACCTCATCACCGGCGATTACCTCAGCCCAGTCACGCACTGACTTATTGGTCGTGATTATGATGCTGCCACGCTGGTATCTATAACTCACCAAACGAAAGAAAAGCGCTGCTTCCAGTCGGGTAAGCGTCTGAAAGCCAACCTCATCAATGATCAGAAGCGCCACCTTGAGATACTTCTTCCCCTTGAGTCTGCGCGGCGGAATCTCCGCATCCTGCTTCAGGCTGTGCAACAAATCATCGAGCCGGTAAAAAGCAACGGAAAAACCATTCTCAACGGCTTTTATCCCCAGGCCAACAGCCAGGTGCGTCTTGCCTATCCCTGGAGGCCCCTGAAACAGTATGGTCTCGTGCGCCCTGATCCAGGCGCAGGTGGCCAACGTTTCGATACGATTTTTCTCGATCCCCGGTTGAAAAACGAAATCAAAGTTGCCAAGCGTCATACCCGGCGGCAAACCGGAAAGACGCAGAGACGTCCCGATGCGCCGCTCTTCACGGCGATCCTGCTCTACCTTCAGCAGATGGTCCAGAAAAACATGTGGTGCCTGATTATTTTTCACCGCATGGTTCAGCATTTGTTCAAGCTGTTCGGCGCCATGGCACAAGCCAAGCCCTTCAAGCCGGGTGCGTGTGGTGTCAAGGTCAACCCGTGCGATTGTCTGTTTACTCATCGGGCCACCTCCATCAGCGCACCATACAAATCAAGCGGACGCTGCTCGACCGGCATGGCGATAATCTCCTGCAGCTTTCTTCCCATGCGTCCCAATGGCAATGGCGGCAGCACACGGTCTGTGGCCTCTCCCTCGAAACAGCTCTGATCAAGGAGAATACGTTCATTGCTGCGGCGAGGATATTCACGCTGCAACCTGCCGTCAGCCCATATCTGCACGGTTCGGGAGCAACCCCGGATTTCCACCAGACGGCCCACATACTGGAACGGCACACTGTAGCTGCGCCCCTCAAAGTTCACCAGGCAGTCCTTGCCTACCGGCCGTGATACCACCACATCAAAAGGTTGCGGATAACCATCGACTTTTCTCAGGTGCGCCTGTTCCGCCTCCCAGCTTGCCCGCACCGATTTGCCGGTCGCCGGGCAGATTGCCTTTTCCGACCAGAGAATCAGCCGGCGATCAGTCCAATCCTGAAGGTGTTCTATGCCGTCAAACTGCTGTCGACCTGGATTGACCCGGAGGCGGGAGAGGTGCACCTTCGATTCAACTTTCCCTTTGGCATTGGGTGCAGACGGTTGACATGCGTCGACATGGAAACCGACAGAAACGGCATAGCTGCGATAGACCCGGTTGATCCGGCCCCAGGCGCCTGCACCATGCGCAATTGCGGTCTTCACGTTGTCAATACGATTGACCGCTGCCACTCCCTCCAACCGTTTGAATGCCTCGTTATGACTCTCCAGCCAGCTCAGTTGGTTTTTTGATTCACGCCATATAACCGCCGGCATGCGGCTGTGGCTCAGACACATGATAAAGGCACTCAACGGTTGGTAATCAAAACCGAGATTCACCCTGGGAAATTCTGCCCAATCCGTCTGGCTCTGTGCGCCAGCTGGAGTCTCAACTCGCCGGTAGGTCCTGGTTCGGGGATGGGGGAATTTCCGACGCACATAGCGCAGAACGGATTTGTAGGACCCTTCATAACCGTGCTCCGTCACCAGGTGTTCGTGGAGCTCGAGAATGTTAACAGGCCGCTCGTTTTCCCTCCGCAGCTCAAACCAGTGGGTGATCACCTCAGAGAACGCTTCTGCCTTCTGGGGCTTGTCTGCTCGACCGTCTGTTGCATCGATTGCCTGCCGTTTCAGGTGGTAACGCACCGTTCCTTCGCTTACTCCCAGCATGGCAGCAATCTTGGTCTTCTTCATCTTTTTCTCGCCAAGTACACGGAGTGCCACAATTTCCTCCTTAGAAAGTCGACACGGCATCTCGGGCTCCCTCCTGTAAAGATTTTCAATCTTCTTTACAGGTCTTTATAACCGCCGATCGACCGTCTGGTCAAAATCGTAAAACTACGTGTCCACTAAGATCTATTTTACAGCGTCTCATGACATGGAGTCAGTAACCGCTCAAGATGTAAAGGATTATGTTGATGTTCTGCTTGAAAAAAGCTTGTCTGCTCAAACAATCAACGCCCATATTATCGCCATACGCAGTTATTATGACTTTCTCGAAAACGAGGAGAAACTATCACTGCCAAACCCAGCTGTAAAAAGATTGGCCCTCCGCCTTCCCAAACCACTCCCGCAGCACCTACGAGATAGCGATGTGGAAGAGCTTCTCAAGGTCATTAAGAAAGCAAGAGATAAAGCACTTTTCATGCTGATGCTGCGGTGTGGCTTGCGTGTTGAGGAGGTGGCTCAGTTAACACTGGGAGCCATAGATTATCAACACAACCAGATCATGATCAAGAGTGGTAAGGGGGCCAAAGATCGAGTTGTCTACATCAGTAATGATGCGGCAGAAGCTCTGGCAGTCTATCTCAGAGAGCGTCCCAGTACAAAGGTCCAACAGGTCTTTCTTGTGGAGAAAGGTCGTTACAAGGGAGCACCCATATCAGTACGTGGAATCCAGAAACGGATAGAGTATTACTCGAAGAAAAGTGGCATAGCAGTTTCCTGTCACCGGCTCCGCCATACCATGGCGACCCAACTTCTAAATGCAGATGCAGACCTTGTAACCATCCAGGATCTGCTTGGCCATAACAGGATTGAAACCACCCAGCGTTACAGCAGGTTATCCAATCTGAAGGCACAGCGAGATTATTACAAGGCGATGGATGCTATAATGGAGAAAACAGAGAGAAATATCCTAACAAAAAAACCGCACTGACCAGCGCCGCCAGGGATTAATCCCTGGCGGCGCTTCACCCATAAAAAAGCTTGACTTAGATGCAGAAAATTGCCATAAAGAGGTATATGTAACAATTTAATATAAAAAGAAAAAACAGCTTTTGTTACGTATACGCAGGAATAGCCCTAATTTGCAGGTTTTCTTAAATGGTTAACATTGCCAAGACTATCCTCTGGCACCATGATATCGCGCGTCTTTGTAACCTCTCATGGAATCTCTTAACTCTTAAATGCTGTGTTTTTTGTTAGGAATTTGAAAAAGTAAAACTTCTTAGAAACAGGAACTACCTCAAGTTGAAGGTAAACGCAGGATTTTAGATCTTCGATTTGGCAATGTTAAAGTCAATGCTCGGTCGCTGCAAATACGCTATCAGGAAACACCTTCAGATAAAATGCAAAGTCACATTGACCAGCTTCGCTACGGTAAGATGAAATTTTGATATTTTATTTTTCCTCCTTCAAGACATGATCGAATTCACGATCATGCATAACATCGACTACTGATCTTCCTGATTTGATAGCTTCAATCATTAATTTTTGTTTTGCTGCAAGTTTTGTTGCTTTGTCAACAACTTCAGCAGCTCTAGACTGTGGAATAAAGACCGTTCCACTACCATCAGCGATCACAAAATCACCAGGATCAACCACTACCCCTGCGATCGTTACCCATTCATTAAATGACTTCTGAACAATTCTTCCTCTTGCACTCACCGGGACAACAGCTTTACCGAAAACTGGAAATCCGATATCCCTGCATGCATCGATATCTCGACATGCACCATCAATAACAACACCACTAATTCCCTTGCTAATTGCAGCATTAGCAAGAATATCCCCCCAGCAAGACACATCTGTTCGACCACTATTAGAAATAACTATTACATCTCCTGCTTCACCATTCTCTATAGCTGTAGTATTAATGTGTTCAGCTGGTTCTATATTAGAGCAAGGACCAATTTGTACAGTGACGACCTGTCCAACAATCTTAGGACAATCCCATAGTGGGCATAAAGCTGTGGTTGCGCCTGGCAAATCCAGAGAATCAAGTGTGTCAGAAACACAACAGGTGTCAAGTTCAGCTAATTTTGAAAGTAATTCTTCCATAAGCTTGTCCTCCTGCTAATAAAAAGAACAGAAACCGTCTGACCAATATCAGGAAATACTCGATAACTAAACAAAGAGCATTGACCCTGGATACAAAAACCGAGTTATGCAGGCAATCGGATAAGTTGCATGATAAACCATCATGCATAAAACCGTATGGCAGCAGCCCAAAAGGACTACTGCCTATCTTCACTGTCTAGCATTATTATGTCTCTTCCTTGACCTGCGAAGCCCTTATTTCATCCATGGTATTTAGGATCTGTAGGGCATTCTCGTACACGGGAGTATCGACCATTTTGCCAAGATAGGTTACTGCTGCCGAACCTTTTGCGATGCCCTCGTCCTCAAATACTTTCTTTACTCCTTTGGCCCATTCCACGCTTTCAGGTGACGGGGTATAGATCACATGGGAAGGCTCAACCTGGCTTGGGTGGATCAACATTCGTCCGTCATATCCCATCTGTCGACCCTCCCGTGTGGACTCGTCGAAAGCCTCAGTGTCTTTAAAGGCGACAAAAGGACAATCAATGGCCATGCAGCCAGCCGCCCTTGCTGCCACAGCAGTGTGATAACGGGCATAGAGCTGTTCCTTACCTTCTGAGGTCAGTTCAACCCGCATGTCCTTAGTGTAATCCACCGCTCCGAAAATTAGCGAGTTGACACGAGGACTGGCTGTGGCTGCCTGATAGGCATTGATACAGCCTTTGGCGGTTTCGATAAGTAGCTGAATGGCCACGCTGCCCACTTCCATGCCTCTGCGCTGCTCGAGTTCCTCGAGTTTCCAGTCTAGTCTTTGAACATTAGCAGCTTCACCACATTTGGCCAGGCAGACACCATCCAGCCCCGGATGAACTATGGACTCCAAATCATCATTGGTCATCTTAGTTTCCCAATTGTTGATTCGGACATAGAAATACGGAGCGGATTGTTTGGGTCGTTCATTTTTTAGGTACTGCTTAATCATCTCCCGTCCCTTTACTTTTTCGGCCGGCGGCACAGAATCTTCAAGATCAAGCGTCAATACGTCGGCGGAAATCGTAGGTGCTTTGCCTACCATTTTCTCGTTGTTGCTCGGCACATAAAAAACTGATCTCATAATGGGCATATCACGACCTCTTTTTCTACCGATTAAGCAGCAATTAGTTCTTTTATTTTGGGTGCTATTTCTTCCGGACTGTCAACTACATACGCCCCGGCTTCCGTCAATGCTTTCATCTTGCCCTGGGCCGTGCCGCGTCCCTTCTCGACGATACTGCTCGCATGGGAGAAACGCATGCCTTCCGGCGCCCAGGCTCCGGCAATGAAGACGACCAGCGGTTTCGTGAATTCTCCGTTGGCAACGACTTCCGCGGCTTCTTCTTCGAGCGTCCCGCCGATTTCGCCGAACACGGCGACCGCTTTGGTCTGCTCGTCTTTTTCGAACTCCTTCAGGACATCGGCCATCGTCAGGCCCAAAACCGGCTCGGTGCCGATGTGCAATGCGGTGGATATTCCGAGGCCGGCGACTTTCAATGCCCACGGCACCGTACCGGACTGGCCGCCGCTGCGGGAAATTACGCCGATTTCGCCCGGATCGAAAAGCATCGACGCCCAGTCGACGCTGCCGCCGAGCCAGCCGACAACTGCTTTGCCCGGCGTGATCATGCCGAGGCTGCCGGGGCCCAGCAGGCGCACATCGTTTTGCCGCGCGTAGCTGACCATGTCGATGACATCGTGAACCGGAATACGCTCAACCGGCGAACAGACAAATTTGATGCCGGCGTCGATCGCCTCGTAAACCGCGCCTTTCAGCGCCGGGCCGGGGATGAAGGTAACCGACGCGTCGATCTGCCCATGTGCCCTGATTGCCTCTTTTACCGTGTTGTATACCGGGATTCCGTGAACCTCCATGCCGCCCTTGCCGGGGGTGACGCCGGCGACGACCCTGGTTCCGTAATCCTGCATGTACTTGGTTCGCAGGGAGCCTTCCCTGCCGGTCATGCCCTGAACGACTACCGTTGTATTTTCATCTAATATAATAGCCATGATACCCCCTGCTTATTCTGTACCGTGTTTTTTTCTGTAGGCATCCAAACCCTCGATGGGAGCTTCGATGGTTATCGCCGAATTCCCTCTGGTCCAGCATGCGAATTCACAGGCCAGGCACTCCGTGCCTTTCCGGGCGATTTCCTCGGCATCTCCATCCATAGTCAGTTTGCCGTCCTTGAGTACCAGGATGCCCCTGCTGTATGTACTGCAGGCATCCACACAGGCGTGGGTTTCACAGCCCTCACACTTTTCTTCATCTATGATGATCTTTATCGTTCTCTCAGAAAATTCCATCGATATCTCCCCTTAGGCTGCAGCCTTATCTTTGCGGTATTCATCAATCAGCGCTTTTACCCTGCCGCCGATAAAGGTCGCGTCATAGACATGTTCGCGATCGTAGATTTCCACCCGATCACCGAATTCCGCCAGCCCTTCCTTGAGTATTTCCTGGGACTCTTTTTCCTTGTTGCCACAGAGCAGGAGTACAACAGGGAAGCCCGGTCGTTTCGGAAGCTCCTCGCGGAGCGCTTTGACAAGGCCGTGGGCATGATGCCACTGTTCCTGGTTGGCCATCAAGAATCCTGACAAGAAATATCCCTCTATATTTGGTTGGGAGAGAATCAGCTTGACTGTACGATACACCTTGGAAGCGATAGGGTTGCCACTCGTATCCGCATAATCAGCAACCTTAAGAGCAACCTTGTTGAGTGCATCCATACCAAGCATCGCCGCTCCGCCGCCGATACCATGATATCCGACATACCCCCCATCTGCTGTTTCCTCTGGAGACGCCATCTCGGCTATATAACTTGTGCCACGAAAGTCACTGGCCTCATAAGACCACCCCATCATGTCGAGTTCGGTAGGTTCTTTTAGAAACTCACGGCCGATCTTGATGCCGAACTCTGGATGTCTGAACACCGCTTGATCGTCAACTTCCATACGACAATCAGCAGCATAAACCTGGCCGTCTTCGGCCAGTACGAGTGGATTGATTTCGAGCGCACGGCAGTCGTTCTTTCTGAATGCATTGTATAGTTTCAGAACTACGGTAGCCATCGGTCTCAGAACGGGTCCCTCCACTGCCATCGATACGCACATATCGAGCGTGTCATGCAGCATCAACCCTTTGATCACATCGACATTCAGCGTCGCAATCTTGTCTTCGGGGACGGATTCGATATCCATGCCACCTTCGGGGCTGAACATTAGAACCGGTCCGCGGACGTCCTGAGCGGAATTGATAATCAGGCCCGCATAAAATTCTTGTTTGATCGACAGTTGCTCTTCCACCAGAACCTGCTTAACCGTCAACCCTTTGATTTCCATGCCGAGAATCTCAGAAGCGGCTTTTCCGGCCTCCTCGGGATTCGAAGCAAGCTTGACACCTCCTGCCTTACCCCGGCCTCCGGCCAGTACCTGAGCCTTAACCACTACCGGTTTGCCAATTCTTTCAGCAGCGGTTGCCGCTTCTTCTGGGGTATTGGCCACTTCACCTTCAGGGACAGGTATTCCTGCTTTCTTGAAATATTTCTTGCCCTGGTACTCTAGAAACTTTGCCATAATTCCTCCCTGATAAATTGTAGATTAAAACTGAGGGCGAGACTATCTCTGCAGTAAAGAGCCGCTCACATCCACTTATTCATTACACAGCGTTGGTTCATTATGAAACGTATTAAAAGCAGTATTGATAATTGTTTGGCTCAGCAGGGCAAACAGAGTAATGCTCTAACTCTCGAAAAGTACTGTCATCAATTTTTGTGCAATAACCCTAAATTCAGCCGACACAATCTAAATGCGCTCTTATATCCCTAGAACGTGGATTAAACAGAATTCCTTGCTTGAGAAGAGAAAATCACACTCCTAATGCAATGATTATGATGTGTGCCACCCAAATCACATTTTCTTTTAAAATACCAACCAAATACTACAGTTCTATCCGGAGTATTTTCTTGTTGTCTCACTAATCCGAGAAATATGATTGGGACCAGATCCGCAACAGCCACTAACAACCCGGGCACCGTTATCAATCCACCTTGGTACGTAACCAGCCATCTCATCGGCTGATACCGGATGAAAGGTCTCCCCTTCGACGACATAGGGTATACCTGCATTCGGTTTTGATATTAGAGGCTTATGTGAGGCGATGGCCATATCTTTCAATGCATCATCGACTTCGTCCATCAAAAGACTCCCGCAATTGAGCCCGATTACATCGGCACCAGCCTGGTCAAGCTTTTTTGCGGCTTCTGTTGGCCCTGTTCCCATTATCGTTTTTGGTCCTTTGGGAGTCGAACTAAACGCCATACTGGCAAAAACTGGAAGATCCGAGTTCTCTTTGGCCGCTTTAACTGCTGCTACTGCTAAATTGACATCAGTCATGGTCAAAATCCATATGAAGTCAGAGCCACCTTCAGCAACTGCGCACACCTGTTCCTTGTAACTTTCATATGCCGCTTCAAGACTGATAGTGCCAAACGGCTCCAACAAATGACCGATTTCACTTAAACTGGCTCCGACATAGCAGTCAGAGGGACAGTATCTTTTTGTCAATTCCACCATTTCTTTGGACAAACGGTAAGCTTGGTCTGCCATTCCGAAGTGTTCCAGACGGAATCGGTTGGACGATGTACACGAGGCACTTAGAATGTCTACTCCGCATTCCAGATAACGCTGAATAATATCTTTTAAGGCTTCGGGGTGGTCCAACCCCCAGACGGCATAATTCTCTCCGAGCGGAAAGCCTCTTTTTCCCAATTCAGTTCCTTGTGCACCTGAAGCAACCAGCACACGAGACTCCAGGTCATTCAATATATTCTTCACACTCAACCCATCATCTTTTGTGGTAACCACGTGCTTAATTCTGGGAAAAGACAGACCAGCAGCAACCCTATCAGCATCAGAATAAAGAAAGGCCACACTCCTTTCAAAATAGTGGATAATTCCGCTTTCTCAATTCCCTGTATTACAAAAAGATTCAACCCAACAGGTGGAGTTATCAGAGCTAGCTCCATGTTCAATGTCATTAGTACGGCAAACCATATGCCGTCGAAACCCAATGAGATTATTAGCGGGTAGACAATCGGCAGGGTGATAAGCATAATCGATATGACTTCCAGGAACATTCCCATGACCATGAAGCCCACCATGAGCATGAAAATCACGCCCCAATTTGACAGACCCGATTCCATGACCTTGCCGATGACGAGATTGGGAAGATTCAGCATTGTCATGTAATGCCCCATAATCATCGCACCAAAAATGATGACGAGAATAGAGGCAGCGCTGCCACTGGAATCTCGTAGAAAGGACGGTAGGTCTTTGGCTTTTATTTTTCCCCGGCAGAGAATCATTACGAGAGAATACACAACTGCAACAGCAGCGGCTTCCAAAGGGGTAAACAGACCGGTATAAATACCACCAATAATGATGACCGGAGCTAGGAGTGCCCACTTTGCTTCATAGATGGAAGCGAATTTCTCCCTTGTTGTTGATAGCTTAACACGGTCGTGAGTAGCTGTGTTTCCGGTCGCGAAGTACTTCTGATAAACTACGATATAAAATGAAAAAAGTATCATTAAAATGATACCAGGGACAATTCCAGCAATAAACAATCTCCCAAGCGACTCTTCGGTGACGGCAGAATAAATTATCATGGAACCGCTGGGAGGAATCATGATGCCCAAAGTGCCTCCGGCAGCAACAGTACCATATGACAATGTCTTATCGTACTGGTGTTTCCTCAGTGCCGGAAGAGCAACGAGGCCGATGGTCAATGCTGTTGCAACACTGGAGGCAGAAATAGCTGCAAATATCGTACATGCTAAAATTGTTGAAATTGCCAATCCACCCTCAAATCTGTCAAGCCACTTGGCAGCCATGTCATACAACTCTTGTCCGGCGCCTGCACGGTTTAGCATTTCGCCGCAGATTACGAACAAGGGGATACATACGATGGAAAAACTTTCCATTGAACCGTAAACAATTTTCGGCACCGTGATTAACGAATTTGCGCCGCCAAAAACCAGGAAGAAACCAATGGCACCGACCAGACCTAATGCCGTAAAAATCTGCACCCCAAAGAGCAACAAGGTCAGCATCAAAATTACAAATGCTGAAATAGGTTCATAATGAAACAGAATAATGGACAAACCAACGAGGCCCGTAAATAAACCTCCTATAATATATGGATTCTGAAACCACCCTGGTTTGCTCTTCAGAGAGGTATTTTTTATATTCCCAACGAGAAAATAAATATCCTTTGCATATTGGAGGCACAGCAGCAAAGCGCCAACAGGAACCATTAACTTGATAGGCCACACTGGAGGACCCCAATAGCTTGGGCTTATCTCCTTGATTTTGTACGCCGCCCCGGCAAATTTTATTCCATAAGTGAAAAGCAAAACGGCAAATGCAAGGCTGCAGCATAAAGTCACCACATCCCAAATGGCCTTGGTTCTTGGACAAAACATCGAGGTTATGAGGTCAACCTGAATATGACCATTCCTGCTCTGCAGACTCGCCATGCTGATGAATACAAACAGCATAAATAAGTAGATACTTAGCTCAAAAGCCCATACAGTGGGCTTTCCAAAAACAGATCTTGATACAATCTCCCAAACGATCACAAAAGCACAGGCAATCAACAGTGCCCCACCTACCGTACCGGCAACTGATGAAATCTTGTCTATAGGGCTTTGTTTTTGGGTGAGTGTTATCGCAGTTTCATCATCGATCTGAGTTGGTTCTGAAGGATACGGCTCATTCAAATCATGAAGGTTCTGATCTGAAATCTGCTTTGTGGTTTCCGGATACATATTCCCCCCACATTGCTGCTCAAGACAGGTACACTGGGAAAGCTGCTATCCGATACATTTCAGTATCTGCTTTCCCAGAATCCTGAGTTCGATAGATTTTAATTCAAGCCTTCTTTTTCCATAAACCATTTGTGCCAGTTATCCAGCATTTTAAACGGCACTTCATATTTCTCCGGCAAATCTGAGCTTGCAGGCAAGCCTCTGGTGTTTTCTATCATCTGGAGAACCTCATCTGCTTTAGCCTGGTCATTTCCAACTGCCGGAAGTATCAGTTTCTCCTTTATCAGGGAGACACTTGCCTTTTTCCATTTGTCGGCTTCTTCTTTAGGCACATCCCATATCTCAACTCCATTCTCCTCAAGAATTTTTCTACACCTTATCTCATCCTCATACGCTGCTTTCTCGTCGTATTTGGCAGCTACCAGCCACGCTTCTGCAATTGCTTTCTTCTGATCTTTTGTCAAGCTGTTCCAGAAATCAAGGTTTATAAAGGTGTGAAACTGAAACGGGAACAGTCCATCGATGTAGGCAATATTTTTTGCAACTTCATACCATTTTCTGGACACATGTGTACTGAGCCCGCTCTGTGCCCCCTGAATAATCCCACGCTGCATGGCCATGTATGTCTCGCTTGAACTCATAAATACAGGTGGGGCACCAAGGGCCTCTGAAAAAATTGATTGGCTTTTGGTTCCAGCACGTATTTTGCGTCCCTTCCAGTCCTCCATGTTTTTGAGCGGATCCTTAAAAATCGGTACCTGGTTTCGGGAATATGGAAAGCCTCCTAAATTAACTGCATTGAGTTTGGTTTTGGCGATGTCATACAGATAATGCTCAAACCCACCGCCATTTTCCTTATCGTAGCAATATCTGACATAATGATCGTAATCGTCCCACACACCTGTCATTGCAGCCAGATTAACCTCACTTGCCTTGCCTGCCCACGGAGATATGTTCATGGCGGCCCCGATCTCTATCAAACCGTCCGGAACGGCTTCCACAATGGTGGTATCTTTATACAGTTGCTGGGCTGGGTAGTGTGTGAATTTTAGCGTGCCGCCACTTCTCTCAGTTGCTTCAGTGATGAACAGATCAACAGCTTTGGTTAGATAATTGCCCACTGGCATCTGACTGTGTACTCGTACGTTACGCGTTTTCGCTGACACGCTGCTATAAACGGCTATCACCGAAATAAGTACAATCACCGCCAAAATACTGCTTGCTTTGCTGAATCTTGCCATGACCTTCCTCCTCTTGTTTTAGCTTTTCTACCGAAACAACGAACAAATAGTAGTTAATTTGAAGTTGTTTGATTCCTTTGCAGATCGTGTTTTGATCAAAACCGTCTTATTGTTCGCTCGTTTTTCGAAACATCGCTGTCAACTCATCAATTGCTGCAAGGCCCTCCAAATTATTTATCATTTCATATGTCTGGGATATAACCTTGTTTCCGTACACTCCAGACAGGCAATCCTGGTATTTCTCAAAACGCTCTGTGCTGTTTAACGGCTTGTTTGGATCTCCTTTTGCAATTTCAATTCTTTTTTTGATCGCAGAACCGTTTTTATAGACAACCTTCACTTCAGCAGGCCCGAATATATTTTCAACTCCAACAGGCTTCTCAATAATGGATCTTCGAATCTTGCGGCTTAAATCCTGTACATCTTCCAGCAGTACATTTTCCGCTGTAAAATCAGCTAACCTGCAATTCCCACGAAGAAGAGCTGATGCGACGCAGTATTCTATGCTGAATTTTCCCTCTAGTCCGCTTGTGGCCTTTTTGTGATTTAGTGCATCCGACGCCATTTGATTTATGCGGACTTCAACCTCGGAAATATCAGCAATCGAGAGGGACGTTTCATTTTTGATTTCTAGAGCAGCATCTATTGCAGGATGAGTAAACGCGCAGGATGGGTATTTCTTGAAGGTGATTCCCGGTTGAATTATGTCGAAAGGATTATCGAAAGAAATATCAATTTCAGATACACCTGTATCTCCTTCACCTACAGCACCATATGCCTGAAAAAAATCACTTCCTTCGTCAAAAATATTCTCATTCGCCGACCAGCCTTGTTCTATGAGCATTGCCGCACGAACCCCGTTTTCTGCTGCTCTTCCAGCATGATAGGCTTTCATCGGGGTTCCGAAATTCTGCTTTAACCCAGACGAGAAGGAAGCGGAAACCCCTAATGCTTTTCTGGCCTCAACTTTTGTCATTCCAAGCAATTTCACAACTGCAGAAGATGCTCCTATACTGCCAAGCGTACAGGTCGCGTGCCATCCATTTTGATAGTGTACAGGGTTGATAATTCTACCGATTATTGCCGCGACTTCGCAGCCGACAATAAATCCGATAAGAAGTTCTTTACCACTGCAACCTCTTTCTTCTGCAATGGCAAACACAGCGGGTAAAATTGATGCAGATGGATGGCCGTACATCGTCTGACTGACATCATCGTAGTCAAGCACATGAGCTTGAATACCATTGGTGAGGGCGGCATCATCTGGATAAGTCTTCAGTGACGTACCAAAAATTGAACAGGAACCGGTCTGATGTTTTGCTTTTTGCAGTACGACCTTTCTGGTTAATCGGCTCTCAGGCTCAAGCGATCCGGCAATGACACATGCTACGTAATCAGCAATCTGCATCTTTGCTATCTCAATGCATTCTACCGATATTGTATCATAGGTAGTAGAGACTATGAAATCAACGATTATCTCGGTTTGTTTTTTCAAACTATTTACCCGCTATCAATTGTATACAGCCATGCCGGGGCAATCACCGAATACGGCTCTGTTATGTTATGAACTCAGAAATAAGGTGATCTATGTTGTCGGCATCTTCCAGTGTATCTATCGCTTTTATGAGCGCTTCCGCTTTGTCTTCTGAAAGCGATATCGTTGCGTTTTTCCAAAATTTATTCTTAAGCTCTTCTGAGCTCATACGATTTCGTGGATCGCCTTTAGGATATATCTGCTCGCCTGAATAGACGGCCCCGTCATTGCAGGTAATATCTACATATGACGCTATTGTTTCAGGGTATTTGCTTTGAAGATTATCATCTGGTGTTACCGTTACGCGTTCCATTAAATTCCTGTAATCCGGATTTTCCAGACGATCTTCGGTAAACTGGTCCAATTCCACCCTACCTTCATAGGCGCACAAGGCCATGCAGTACGGTATACTTAGACGGGCTGCAAGAGGAGTATCTGGAGCGCTATTGCAACCTTGACCCGGAACAGTGGCAGTATGAATTATATCAACCTTCTCAATATCTTCAGCTTTGATGTCATTTGTGCTGATAAGATCAAGGGCTGCGGAAATCGCTGTATGACTGCACTGTATAGACGGGAAGGATTTTATGCTGACTTCCATTATTTCGTAATACTCGCCCAGACGATCAAGCAAAGGTTCAAAATTGGGTTCCGATGAATAGGCATTTACGAAACCAAATTCATATTCCAGCATTCCTTCGGGCCCATGAGCGCCAAGCTCCACAAGGTCGGCCATAATAACGGCCTTCATCGCCGCAAGGGCTGGGTGAAGTGTCTTCGAAAAATCACCGTGAATGATGGCATACCGCATACCGCTTGCAGCATCCGCACAGTGGCCTATAACATATTCTGTTTGTTTAGCATTTAATTTCAAAAGTTTGGCGGCGGCGGAACCTGCACTGATCCCGCCCGTGGTACCTGTTGGATGCCAGTACTTATAGTGAGATGGCATGACCGCTCGACCCACTCTGGTCCCAATCTCCAATCCCAGGATAAAAGCGGTAAGGAGTTCTTTGCCACTTATTCTGTATTGCTCTCCATAGGCGAGAATTACGGGTAATAGAGAAGAACCGCATTTTATAATGGAGCCCATATGGGTGTCATCATAATCAATGGTATGCACCATCCCGCCGTTAACGAGTGCGGCATACGCGGGGCTTGTTTTGGACCCGTCGCAAATGATGCTGCAATTACCTCCAGGACAATGTTTTTGGGCCAGGTTTAATAGCCATTCAACTTCGTCTGAAGCCTGAGTATAACCGGCAATGGCACAGCCGAGTGTATCAAGCATCAACAGTTTAGCCTGCTCAACGACTTCGGCCGGAAAATCTTCAAATTTACCCTTGGTGACAAACTCGGCAAGTTTTCGTGTATAGTCAGTCATTCAAAATCCTTTCAGTTGATCCTGTCCGATAACCTTTGAAAGTTTCGGATCAGTAATTCCGCAATTGTATTTGCTTTATGGGAATTAAGAATCGTTACACCATGCTTATGGCGTTAACCGGGCATACGTAAAAACAGGTACCACACCCTAAGCACTGCGCCTGATCTACTTCCGCTTTTTCTTCAACTATTTTAATGGCTCTATACTGCAAGCCACAATGTCCTGGTTTCACACATAAACCGCACCCGTTACACGTATCCGTATCAACTTGAGCCACGACAGGAACAATTTCAACATCGGTTGAATAGGTGCGCATACTCTTTAAGGCCAAACCTCTAAAATCATCAATTCGTTCAAATCCTGACTGATTCATAAATTCTTTAATTTGTTCCTCAATTTTTCGTAAAACTTCAAAGCCATGAATCATCACATTCGTACAGAGTCCGGTAGCCGTAGCACCAAACATCAACATTTCTATTGCATGGTTCCAATTCATCAACCCGCCGGTCCCCAGAACAGGTATTTTTACCGCCTTTGCTATAGTGATTACGTTGGCTTGGGCGATCGGCCTGAGATACTCACCGCTTAACCATAAAACACTGTTTTTTGTTCCCTCCATCACCAGTTTGCCTTGGTTATGAATATCTATCATCGGCGACCCTGGAACTGCATCTATGGCATGTATGGCATCTGAGCCTGCACTTTCCATTGCATGAGCTGCCTCGGCAGCATCGAATCCTTCCGGCGTCATCTTTGTCATAACAGGCACTTTCGTGATTTCTTTAACGGCTTTGATACCGTCATAGATCAGATCTGGAATGTGTTCACCTTCAGGTTTTTTCATTGTTGCAGGAAAGAAATTCATTTCTATGAAATCCGCTCCAGCATCCTGCATTCTCGAGGCGATTTCCTTATAGATATCAATGTTATCCGGACTTGAATAAATTATGTTTACCCCTAGGGGTATCTTTACCGTCTTTTTTGCCTCTTTAATTAACGCTTCACAATCATCAGAAGTGAGTCTCTTGGATCCGCCAAAACCAAAGATGCTGTTATTTTTCACATGAAATCGTGGTTTTGATCTCAAGGCTGCCGGATCTATTGATATTGCTTTGAGTATCACAGCTGAGGCACCATGTTTTTCTGCTTCTTCAAGCTGCCAGACAGTTCTTGTTGCATCCGAGGCTGTTACAACCAAAGGATTCTTTAATTTTAAGCCTCCGAGATTTACAGAAAGATCGATATTAGCCATTTTATGCCTCTTTACATAAATATTGATAAAGCTCCCTTTTCAAAAGGAGACATCCGTGTGATCCCATATTGTTTGTAACATTCGGGTAATCGACCAGATTTAACCACATTGCTGGTGTGAAACATCTGCTGAAATTCCTGAGGGAGGTTTCAATTGAGATGAGATGAAGCTTTGTCACCATTTCCATTCTCTTGCCCTGTTTATAATTCTTCGAGGGAATCATAATCCGACCCTAACGAGTAAAAACGATGATGTTGATGCCAAAATACCGCTTGCATCTCATGCCAACAATAGACAATATTGGATAAGATTATGCGCAAAAGTTATAGTCTATTTGGAGTCATTAGTGTCCGGTTAATAATCGAATAATTTTAGCTGGTTACAAACCACAGTATCATTGCTTTTGTAATCTCGCTCTGTAACTAACTGATAAATTGGAATCTTTTCGAAAACTGATACGCTTAAAATCTGTAAAATTGTGTAAAGACTTTCCTGGAGGTTGAAACGCTTTTTCATGATTGCTACAAGGACATAAACTGATACTGCAATCCAAATTTGGGACTTCACCGCATTTTCCGATGTTCCCAAAAAGTTTTTTATTCTGAGGTGTTGCTTGATCCATTTGAAAAATAGTTCCACCTGCCAGCGACTGTGATACAGCTGAGTTATCGTTAATGCTGGCAAAGAAAAATTGTTTGTAAGGAAAACCAGTGTTTTGTTTGTTTTCACGTCGTGGTATTTCACACGACGAAGCAGATCCGGATAATCTTTTCTGGTATAGAATCCGGTTAGCATAATTTTCTGGTCGCACATTAAGCCCGTGCTTTTGTCGACCGGAGCGGAGTAACGTCGTTTGTATCTGGTATTTGATTTTGTGCGGGTTACAAAGAAAGCTGGTATCTGATTGAAGGCATGCAATCTTTCGAAGTCCAGATAACCTCGATCCATCACATAATAGGCCCCGACTTCCAAGGGCAAAAGATCGAGGGCGTTGACATCGTGCAGTTTGCCGTCTGAAATGTGAATGAACGTGGGGATGTTCCCCTTGAGATCCAGTAATGTATGAAGTTTGATAGCAGCTTTTCTTTTGCGAAAAGTTGCCCAGGGGAAAACGGAAAGACAGAGGTCTATTGTGGTTGAGTCCAAGGCGTATACGGTTTCGTCCAGATCTTCGATGAAAGAGTCTTCCCTGTAAAGGTCGCGAGCAGTTGCGATAAGACTCTGAGCCAGTTCGGCGTAAATTCGCCAATCGCGGTTTTCGTTTGCGTCGGCAAGTGTTGATCGGGAGACTTTGCCGCGGATGCCCATATGATAGAGCTTCTTGTTTTGAGATCGAAGACATACCTCGATGTCTCGCAGGCTCTCTCTGGAGGTGATTTGGGCAAAAGCCATGCATAGAAATTGGTCGAGGCAAGAGAATGTTTTTACTCTGTAATTGCCTTGATACTTGGCAACGCAACGGCGAAACGTTGACAACGGCATGAGGTCCATAACTTGTTTGAAAATTAATCGTCCGGCAAACATGTGTACCCCTCCCCAGGGTTTTGCCGTAGATTCTCCCTAGAAAGGGATAATATTTCAAGTCGGTTATGGCCATTTTGTCAGTTATTGTGTATTAATACAGTATGTTAAGTTGGTTGCAAAAAATGTTAACCGGACACTAATGATTTGGAGTTATTCATTATGAAACTTGCTAAGCTTAGGGCATTTAAAGAAGTTTTCGAAGCCAAGACAGTCACAGGGGCAGCACGCCGGCTGAGGTGCAGTCAACCGAGAGTAAGCAGACTTTTGCAGGAATTGGAGGAGGAGATAGGATTCCTTCTTTTCCAACGTGAAAAGCAGCGACTTGAGCCAACAATTGAAGGTAAACGATTTTATGTTGAAATTGAGAGGATCCTTGTAGGCATAGATGATATCGACAGCATAGCTGAAGATATTCTCAAAAAACGACAGTCAACTCTGAGGATACTGGCTCAGTCACATATTGCTCATGGCCTTCTCCCAGAAGTATTTGCTGAGTTTAGTAAAAAATATGAAGATCTACGCCACTATGTTGAGATTCGTTCAAGGGTTGAACTGGAACAATGGCTGGAAGGACATCAGTTTGACCTTGCTTTGACACACCTGCCCGCAAGACACCCTTTAACCAGGCATCAATACCTTCTTTCTACAAAACTGCTAGTGGCCATACCAGAGAATCACCCTCTCAGCGATCAGGAATATGTTTCTCTGGAAGATTTAGCGACAGAACCAATTATTGCGCTAAAAAGAGGAACACTTATGCGTCAGAGGCTGGATGACCTAACCTATAAGTTGCCAACACCTCTACATATCAGAGTTGAGACACCCACAATGTCTACAGCATGTCATATGGTCTCAAAGGGACTTGGCATAACCCTGGCAGAACCATTTGTGGCCAATTGTTTCAGGGATAACCGCAATCTGGTGATTCGCCCTTTTAAGCCAGACTACAAAATTGATTACGGCATGCTTTACCTGAAACAGAATCTTCCGAACTCAGTCGCTATGGACTTCATAGAAACAACACGAAATGTAGCGCTTACCATCGCGCAAAAATGGTAGAAGAGGGAATAATTCTGCTAGCGATTGGACAATCTGTAGTGAACCATTAGCTCAACTGGAAACAAAATAAGTGTTATAGGATTTTAATATTTTTTACATGCAATGAATTGGATACCTCAAATAATAATTCGCATCACTTTAATTTCTACAAACAAGAATAATTGAGATTTCACAAGGGCATCTTCGATTCGCAATGTATCGATAATGTTTGACCTTCTTCCTGCGTATACGTAACAAAAGCTGTTTTTTCTTTTTATATTAAATTGTTACATATACCTCTTTATGGCAATTTTCTGCATCTAAGTCAAGCTTTTTTATGGGTGAAGCGCCGCCAGGGATTAATCCCTGGCGGCGCTGGTCAGTGCGGTTTTTTTGTTAGGATATTTCTCTCTGTTTTCTCCATTATAGCATCCATCGCCTTGTAATAATCTCGCTGTGCCTTCAGATTGGATAACCTGCTGTAACGCTGGGTGGTTTCAATCCTGTTATGGCCAAGCAGATCCTGGATGGTTACAAGGTCTGCATCTGCATTTAGAAGTTGGGTCGCCATGGTATGGCGGAGCCGGTGACAGGAAACTGCTATGCCACTTTTCTTCGAGTAATACTCTATCCGTTTCTGGATTCCACGTACTGATATGGGTGCTCCCTTGTAACGACCTTTCTCCACAAGAAAGACCTGTTGGACCTTTGTACTGGGACGCTCTCTGAGATAGACTGCCAGAGCTTCTGCCGCATCATTACTGATGTAGACAACTCGATCTTTGGCCCCCTTACCACTCTTGATCATGATCTGGTTGTGTTGATAATCTATGGCTCCCAGTGTTAACTGAGCCACCTCCTCAACACGCAAGCCACACCGCAGCATCAGCATGAAAAGTGCTTTATCTCTTGCTTTCTTAATGACCTTGAGAAGCTCTTCCACATCGCTATCTCGTAGGTGCTGCGGGAGTGGTTTGGGAAGGCGGAGGGCCAATCTTTTTACAGCTGGGTTTGGCAGTGATAGTTTCTCCTCGTTTTCGAGAAAGTCATAATAACTGCGTATGGCGATAATATGGGCGTTGATTGTTTGAGCAGACAAGCTTTTTTCAAGCAGAACATCAACATAATCCTTTACATCTTGAGCGGTTACTGACTCCATAGGCACAGCTGCCCATATGGCGAACTGTCGTAACCTGTGCAGGTAATTTTTAACCGTGTGAGGAGCCAAGTTTCTTCTCTTTAAATACTGCCTGTAACGCAGAATTGACTCGGTGAGATTCATGATATCCTCCCTCTTCAATGATTTTCATGGCCTTAAAGTACTCGGTTTCTCTGGTTATATTCGACATCCGAGCGTACCGCCTGGTAATCTCAATTGAGCGATGTCCTAATAATTGCTGTAATACTTCCAACCGTAAACCCGCATTCAGCATATCGGTTGCAAAGGTATGGCGGAGGCAGTGGAGGCTGTACCCTTTATTATCCAACCCGGCTGCCCTCAAAGATTTACGCATGATCGTCCAGGCAGATACATAGCCAAGCGTTGCCCTGTTCCGACTATAGAAGAGAAAGCGTTTCTCCTTCTTCCTTATTTGTAACCATTTTCTCAACGCCTGATCGGCATCATCACTGAAGTAGACCACTCTGCCCTGGTAGTTTTTTTCTCCCAGATAAATCAATATCTTCCGCTCTGGAAGAATTACATCCGTCATTTTTACCTTGAGCAATTCACCAATTCGCAGGCCGGTTCGCAGCAGCAAGAGTATCAAGGCCTTGTCTCTTATGGTATTGATTGCTGTCAGCAGCTTTTCTATATCTTCCTGCACGATAGCCTTGGGAAGAATCTCCGGCGGTTTGATCCTGATCTTTTTCAACAAAATATCTGCCGGCAGGATTGCCTCTTCAACCAAATAACCAACAAAGGTATAGAGCGCTCTGAGCTTCGTCCTGATCGTCCCTGTCTTCGCACCACGGTCCTGCTCGTGTCCAACATATACCTCGATATCCTTTCGAGATAACGTGGTAATTTGCTTCTTCCTGTCTTTCAAAAAACAAAGAAAGTCTAAGGCCACAGCTCCGGATTGCTTAATTGTTGTGGCTGCCAGATTATGGCGGTATTTCTTCTGCAGATACTCAATTGCATAATGAGCACCAGGGAGCTCGCTGTCATGCAGTCGTTTTGAGAAACGATCAAGTGCACGCCGTTTTTCGTTGGGTTGGTAAAAAGGGAGTAAGCCGGCATGAGGGAGAAAAAATAAATCCGGAGGAGAGGATAAATCTATTCGAGATTGGGATTGTTGATGAACACAATATGCGACTGACCAGAGCTCGTGATGCTCTGGAAACGTCCCATTAGTGGTGTAGTAATCTTTACTTTTAGACAATAATTCAGTCATCGCTGCCTCCTTTTCCTTTTGTAGAAAAAACAGGGACTTGATGATGAATTATATCATAAAATCCATTTTGGTTTTGTTACGTATACTTCCTATTCAGGTATAATTTTTGTTTGTTCTCAAAACAAGAGATGTCTTATGGCAGGATGAACTCTTATGATTTCATCAAATAATTAATTTTATAACTGGGTCTAAAATAAGGTGGGATAAATTCAATTTAAAATGTACAGCAGAAAGCGGGTACAAAAGAGGGTATTGTGGTGTTTGTGCGCATGGATCATTGTTTCTATGGTATTGTTATAGTTAATACAAAATATTAGTGCGTGATTCCTGGTCCCGCACCAATAGCTTTTTAAGTGTTTAAAAACACGAATTAAAAACCCGAATATTTGACCCTTGGTACAAAAATTTTGTACAAAAAGGGAGTCCTAAATGATTCGGGTTTTTCGTTTCATATACCGGCAAAATCAATCCGGTGTGCTGTATTTCCGGTACGCCATCCCTCGCCGTTCCGGCATCTCTTCAAGTGTTCTCTGAGCACTACTGACAAGCGCCTTGCAATCGTCCGGGGAATGGCATTATATTCTGACGTCCGGTTGCAAATCTAAGAACTTGAGGGAGGGACAATCATTTGGAATTGTTGATTTGCTCTTCATTTCAAGAATCATAAATATCAGTAACTAAATTACTGAACCATGAAGGTTTCTCAAAAATAACATAGATTAACAGAAGGGCAGTAAAAGGTATTGGAATAACCATATCCAATAAGGCAAGAATCGATAAATAAATCAGTATTTTTGTAGTTATCTTCAAACTTTGCCACCACGTTAAGTGTACTAGTTCAGTGAATAAATTTCACTCTCCCGACAAGACCATTTTCCAGGCGAACCTTGATTCCATGAGGATGAGCAGCAGACTTTGTCAGGATATTGCTGACAATGCCGTCGGTGAGTTTTCCGGTTAGCTGGTCATGCTTTAATACTATGGATACTTTCATACCGGCTTGAATGTCGATTCTTTTGGTTCCGTTGCTCATCTGATTATTCCTTTATTACTTATTCCCGGGCATCTCTACATTGAGCGGATAGTGATGTTCTTCAAAAGAATATAAGATTATTGCTGGAAGCTATTCAGGGAATAAAAGTCGACCTATGCGTCTCATGATTTTATATGGCAACTCGAAAAGTTTTGTGAACACATTTGGATGTGCAGTTCTACGCCTGGCAGTACCAATTTTAAAATCAGAATGAAATTCTTTTCCACATGAAGGACAAGCCATAAGCACCCCACCGACATTTTTGGGGAATCGTAACTGCTGGCCACATTTTGGACAGGTTCTCTGCGTATGTTCAGTCATGATGTTCGAATTTGATCCTACCTGTCAACAGCCTTGATAGCTCGTTCTGTCTGTATGGCGAAATGTTGGTTAGGAGGTGGAAGAGGTGCAGTATTCTGCTCCTAGCTCAGCTCTTCGTCATTCATGATTCTATTGATATCATCATCGGGAATATCGCAGACGGTTTCAGTATCAGGGTTTGCAGTTATATGGAAAAATTCACTCAAACGATCATGGGCCGGGCCAAAGCCTGCATCCCTGTTAAAGGTTCGCTCTGTCTTGAGTGTTGCCACTGCGATCTGCCTGATCTGCTCGGGAGTATAGGAGCGCGAGTGGACTGCCCTGATCAGGTCGCAGATAAGCGAGAAATCGGGGACGGCAGAACCAATGAAGTAGCAGAACCCAAGTGCATCCCACTGCAGCACGCCAATCTGCGATTGTTTTGATGCTTCTGCCTGGCCAACGGCGCTGTGATGATCGTCGACGGCGCTCCTGATGGTGTGGCCTGCGGTATGGTCGGCACCCATCGGTGATGTTGCATATGTTGCCGCCAGTCCTTTGAGTCCGCGGGGATCATAGGCCGGAAATGCCTGGCCTTTGGCAGTAGGCACCTGGTAAACACCAAGTACTTTGGCAGTCGTTTCGGCACCGCTGCCAAGAAGCATCCCGAGCAGCGACCCTTCGTGGATTTCCTGCATCATTTTCAGTGCGGCTTTCTCGTCCCCAAAATCGGCAAGACCAGCCTGCATGGCGACCCCAATGGCTGCACCGATTTCGACTGTGTCCACACCTGCGTCATTTGCCAGATAATTCATGCGGGCGATGGTGTCGAGATCACCAATTTCGAGATTGGGTCCCATCATACCAATGGTTTCATATTCCAGAGGAGAGACGAGCCGTTTCCCATCGGCATCAGGGAAAATGTTTGAACATTGCACCATACAGCCCGGCATACAGGCATGCGAAGTTTTACCTTCTCCACCGCGTGATTCTATCAAGTTGGCAAGGGCCTCACCGTTGATTTTTTCCGAGTCGGCAAAGCAACCCCGTGAGAAGTTTCTCGTTGGCAGAAAACCGAGCCCCTGGCCGGTGTCTACCATGGCTGCTGTTCCGTAAACCCTAAATACCTTGGCAGTCTGTGGGGTCGAGTTGATACTTTCAATAATTGTTTTATTGGTTGTTTTAAATAGTTCTTGTTCGATTGGCTTGACCGGCTCGGTTCCTGCTTTGTCCAGGACAATCGCCTGGATTGATTTTGAACCCATGACCGCTCCCAGACCGCCTCTGCCGCAAAACCGGGACGGGAGGAGTTGAGGGTCAGAAACGGCAATTGCGGCAGAACGCATCAGCCGCTCGCCGCCGGGGCCGATCATTGCATAGGCGATTGATTTTCCAAACCGGGATACGAGCAGTTCCGCCTTTGCGTGACATCCCAGACCGGCAAGCTCAACACCGCTCTCAAGACGTACCCCGTCCTTGTCAACGACAACGACCTTCCAGTCATCAGGCGAGGCCGGTTTATCCTCAATAATAAGACTGCGCAGGCCAAGACGGCCCATAGTGTAAGCAAACGTGCCTCCGGAATTGCTTTCTTTGATCGTTCCGGTCAGCGGGCTCTTTGCGCCAATGGAGATACGGTTGCTGTTTGAAATTGTGGTCCCGGCGAGGATACCGCAGCAGAATGCAAGAATATTAAACGGTCCGATCGGGTCGCATTCAGGAGGAACCATCTCGGCGACTAGCCGCGATGAAAGTGCTCTGCCGCCGAGCAGAAAATCACCATCCTGTATTGGTTCTTCACGGTGTTCACCACTTTTGATATTGATTCTGATCGATTTGGTCATAGTCCGTTCCTGTTGGGTTGTATAGTTCATGTTTTCTGAAAAAGAGTGCTGTTTCCAGCTGATTGATTATACGTTGTCTGTCATTCTAACGATAAAAAAGAGTATCGCCATCAAAAAGTGATCGAACATAACCTTGAGTGTGGTTAATAATCGATTACCGGGATATATTCGGAGTTGAAAAGGTTTTTTTCAACAATCACTTAATATAAATAGTACAGGCTTGAGAGAACGAAATGATTGACACCATATCGCTGAACAGTCCCGGAACAGTAGAGTTTGGGTTGGGTAAGATTGAAACGTTACAAGAACATCTCACCCATAATCAACGTGTATTTTTTCTTGTTGATCATCCCGTTCTCGAAATGGTCAACCCTGTCATAAGGAGCATACAGAGCCGAGGAGTGGCGGTAGAGGTTTCAACCGAGGTTGTTCCGGAGCCGCCTTTTGAGAGTCTTGAAGCGTTATTGCTGCCGGTTCGTACGTTTAACCCCGATGCGGTCGTCGGCATTGGCGGTGGCTCGACGATGGATTTGGCTAAGCTTGTTGCGGTTCTTTTTAATGGTGAGCAGAGAACCGAAGATATTATTGGAATTGGTAATGTTAAGGGGCGAAACGTCAAACTTATCACAGCTTCAACGACGTCCGGTACCGGTAGCGAAGTCACACCAATTGCAGTCTTGACAGATGCCAAAGCCGGGTTGAAAAAAGGAGTTGTGAGCAAACATATTATCCCCGATGTTACGATTGTCGATCCGGAACTCAGCGTTGGCATGCCTCCGTTCCTAACCGCCGTAACCGGAATGGATGCAATGACTCATTGTATCGAAGCGTATACTAACCGCTTTGCCCATCCTGTCATTGACATGTTTGCTCTTGAAGGTATTAAACTGATCAGCAGGAGCCTGGAAAATGCTGTTGCACATGGTAAAGACAGAGAAGCACGTGCTGAAATGGCCCTGGGAAGTCTCTACGGTGGCTTTTGTCTTGGCCCTGTCAACACTGCTGCCGTGCATGCACTTGCCTATCCCCTGGGAGGTGTCTTTAAAATTTCCCATGGGGTTTCAAATTCCGTCCTTCTCCCTTTTGTGATGAACTTTAATTTTCCCTCATGTATCAAACGGTATGCCGAGATTGGGCGTTCTATGGGGCTGGAGAATCAGGCGTCCGAAGAGAGTCTTGCCCGCTCAGCCATTAATGAAATTCGGAAATTGTCGGATCGGTGCAATATACCAGGAAGCCTGAAGGCACTTGATGTCCCTGAAGGTGCAATCCCTGAAATGGCCTTGGCTGCGATGCAGGTGCAACGGTTGCTGCAGAACAATCCTCGTGAGGTGAGTATTGAGGATGCGACAACTATCTATGAGAAGGCTTATAACGGATTGATGGGTTGATCTGACTGTGAAGACAGGGTAACCCTGTTTGATTCATTGATTCCATGTTTATTTTCCAGGGATTTTGTAATGTGGGATGAGTCATAGCAAAGAGGAATTAATGAGCATAGCAGGAACTACGACCAGCCTGACCCGCCAATTTAATACGCGAGAAGGTGTTGACGCATCTTTTGACAAACTTCCGAAGAGATTTTTTAAGAAAAATGAGAACGGCGCTTCAATCTCCAGAGGAAAAATGGCTGTAGTGCTGGAAGAGTATAATGATCGGCGTGGTTAAGCTGATTGAGCTCTTACAGCACAGAATTCAAATAAAGCGAATATCTTGGCTAACTACGTGATTTTTAACAATTCAAAATATTCAAAAGTATGGAGATTTGAGAAAATCGCGAATATAAAAAATGATAGAAAGCCAATAGGTTGCCTTGCTTTTTGAGACTGCGAATTTGCAAAGGTAATGCTTGCAAATCCGTGTGCCCCTGGATCGACTCATGGCCCCGAGCCAATAGTTTGTAAGCAAAAAAAGCCCTTATTTGCTGAACGGTTAAGCACTTTTTTTAAGTGCTTGTCTCGGTATCATGCCGATATCATTGGAGGTGTAATTGTATTAACTTTGATTATTGTTTTTGATAGTTTGCTCTTCTTTTGCTTGGTTACGAGTAAATTGTCAATACACCGCAAACATAAGAGTGAAAAAATATTCTTCAGGTTTACTTGCTCGCCAGGAACGATTTTCATTGGCTTCTAGGACTTGTTACCTCTTTTGGGGGGATTGTGGATTCCGGATACTCTGTTCTTGGTTTGCCTCCAGTTTTCTAGATATTTCTGAGATATGGCTAATATTTTAAGAGGATCGCTCAAAAGAGCAAATGTTATAATAGATAATTTTTGTTAGAGTCCTTATACGCATTGAATCTCAATAACATCTGGACAATCACGATATGAATAAATCTAGATATGAAATTCCAGAATTTCAGGCAAAATATAGTCATTGGCTACATCGTCTTGAAGGGGTCCTGGATATTCTGCATGAAGGAATCTGCATAAGTAATGCTCAAGGTGTGATAATCAAAATGAACCCCATGTATGAAAGATTGTCAGGAGTTGCACCAGAAGCAATGCTTGGAAAAAAGGTGAGTTTTCTGAACAGTGAGGACGGGGTCTTTGACAAAGCTGAACCGAATGCTGAGCAGGTAGAGAGAAAGAAAGGATATTTTATGGGGGCGGTAAGCCCGCTCATTCTAAAATCAAAGCGTCCTGCGAATTCTGTTCAGCAAACCATCGGTGGAAGAAAGAATCTTCTACATGGGTATCCCATTCTCAATGATGAAGGTGAAGTCGAATTGGTCGTGACATTTATTCGTGATATAAGCCATCTCACTTTGTTTAAAGAACAGATGGCTTATCACAAGGATATTATGGGAAAATTCCGATCAGATTCACGTACCGTCGAACCAAATCAAACCAGAGCCTCTTCTTTTGTTGTCGAGAGCCCGGCAATGAAGGATGTTATGAATCGAATAAAAAAGATCGCTCCGACTGATACGATTGTTTTAATACTGGGTGATACGGGCGTTGGGAAAGGGGAGGTTGCCCGGCAGATATATGCACAAAGTAAACGGGCTGACAAAGTCTTATTCAAAGCTGATTGTACAAGTATTCCAGAGAGCCTGGTTGAATCGGAACTCTTTGGTTATGCACCAGGTGCCTTTTCCGGGGCGAAACGTGAAGGAAAACCGGGGTATTTTGAGTTAGCCGAGGAAGGAACTATTTTTCTTGATGAAATTGGGGAATTGTCCCTTTCCATGCAGAGCAAACTACTACGCTTCATTCAAGATCAGGAAATCATGCAAGTCGGTAGCATTACACCTAAAAAAGTAAACACGCGCATTATTGCAGCAACAAATGTGAATCTTGAAGAAGCTGTTTTAAACGGTAAATTTCGTCAAGACTTATATTACAGGCTCCATGTTAATGTGCTCAAGGTTCCAACCTTGCATGAGAGAGTTGAGGATATTCAGCCTCTCACAGATTTTTTTCTTCAACGTTACAACCATAAATACCGCAAGCGATTATCCTTTTCTGATGAAGCGTTAAAATTGCTCTTAGCACACAGCTGGCCTGGGAATGTCCGTGAATTGGAAAACATGATACAGGGGCTCGTAATAGCTAATGAATCCGGTATCATAGAGCCTAATGATTTGCAAAGGTTAATGCCTAAGAGATACAGTTCCAAGGGGTATGTTAATTCGGCATTATCGGATAAGATTACTGCCGGAAAATCATTAAAGAGTATTATGGCTGAGATTGAGTACGAGATATTGCAACAGGCTTTGAAAGAGTATGGATCTATGACGGGCGTTGCAAAATTTTTTAATGTCAACAGAACAACAATTTCCCGGAAGCTTAGCTCGATAGAAGGGAAGAATACCTGATTTTGTCCTTACACCCCGACCGTGCACAAACGCACAGGAGTGCATTTGTGCACGGTCGCTACTCACTTGAATCACTCACTATTTTTTTTCGTCGTGCATTTTTGCATCAGTTCGAATTATTCTTTGAGCCATTCTGTAATTTATAACGATATTGTTTTGTGAATATTGATTATAAATAACAAACAGTTAACCTTTGTCTGGTGCTGCTCCACATACATGGCACATAATGTGCTATTGGGAATCCAAGCTTTACCCTGATATACGGAACAGGACGATATCGGCTGAAGAACCTTTAAGCCGATGTCGCAAACAGATTTTCCGAGGGATCTGGTAAAGCTTAGTATTAACTGGACATGTATGAGAAATAGTATCGGGGTTAAAACGAATCGCTACCTTATTCATGCTTTCAGTGGCTCTTAATAATATTTTATTGCAAGGAGGAGTGAGATGAAAAAGTGTTTAAGTCTTGGAATGCTGGTGTGCGCGATGACGATAACAATCTCAGGATCAGCTGTAGGTGCTGAGATTGTTCTTAAACTAGGAACAACCGGAAGGCTCGGCATGCCGATTGGCGATGCCATCGATCAGGCTCTGATTCCGACAATAGAGTCAGTTTCCGGTGGTAAAATGTCAGTTGAACCGCATTACCGCGGATCTCTTTGCGCAGAGCAAAAATGTGGTGAGCAGGCGAATCAGGGTTTGATCTCACTCTGGACAACCTCAACCGCAAACTTCGGAAGTTTCGGAATGGCACTATCTATCTTTGACCTGCCTTATATCTTTAAAAGCATAGACGATGCAGAAAAAATCACTAACGAATGGCTTGGGGCATCTCAAAGTAAACTTGCTTCCGAAACAGCAGGACATATTCCTCTATCAATTTATTCAAGTGGTGGTTTCCGTCAGCTGGGTAATGCATCAAAGCCGGTTCATTCCCCGGCTGACATGAATGGTATCAAGTGGCGTGTTACCAAGAGCCCTATCGAATATACCCTAATGAAAAGCTGGGGTGGGGTTCCTGTGCCATATGACTGGGGACAGTTATATCAAGGTTTGCAGTCAGGAGTTGTTGAGGGGCAATATGTTGCCGTGCCCTGGCAGGAAGTTGCCAAACTGTATGAGGTCGCCAAATATTATACGGAAATTGGCGGGTCATGGTCAGGTAATGTTTTGGCGATGGACATGGCGCAGTATGAGGCACTCAGCCCCGAGCAGAAAGAGTGGGTTAATGCGGGGGCTAAGGCGTTTGGGAAAGCCGTTAGTGACCTTGATAAACAGTGGGTGAATGAAGCTACAGAGATAATCAAGAATGATGTGAAAGAGTGGTATGTCCCCAGTGAAGATGAAATGGCGTTATGGCGTAAAGGTGCTATCGGTGCCTGGAAAGATGCCAAGGGTACATTCGACCCAGTTCTCGCAGAGCGTGTTCTGGCTGAGCAGGGAATGGATCAGTTCATAGCAGATTTGAAAGCAGCAGGTGCGCTATAATCTTTTCTTAACGGATTTTGGCTTATTGTACTATTCAACTCCTTGAAACCAGGGAGTTGAATAGTCTATCTATCTGCCCGAGATGTTCCGTTTCCTCAGTAATCTATCTATTTCTTCAGAGCTCACGCATAGATGGTTGCCGTCTTACTCACCGACGTCCAGCGAAATGAGCTTTAGTCGCTATTAAAATGAGAAGTAATCTCAATCGTAAATGAGTTCATTTCATTTTTAATAATGTTTGAAAGGACAGTGTAACAATGGAAAGTTTAATTCTGCTATCTCTTCTCATGGTTTTTATCCTGCTTGGAGCTCCGGTCGGCTTTACCATGATCCTCTTACCAACTGTCTATATCGCTGTTACAGGTGCTGCCCCACTTGTTTTGATTCCGGGACAGATGTTCAGTGCCATCGATTCTGTGCCGTTGACTGCGATTCCCTTTTTCATGCTGACCGGTGAACTCATGACGAGTGCAACGATTACCGATCGTCTTGTTGAACTCAGCAAGAGAATTATCGGCCGATTGCGAGGGAGTCTTGCACAGGCTAATGTCCTGGTAAGTCTTTTTTTTGCTGGAATGAATGGTTCCGTTGTAGCAGACACCGCAACTGTTGGATCCCTGATCATTCCAGCTATGACACGTGCAGGATATCCCCGTGCGTTCTCTGCCGGAATAACCGCAGTGAGTTCCACTATTGGCGGTATCATTCCTCCAAGCATCATGATGATTGTCCTGGCAAATGCCAGCGGGCTATCTGTCGGCGCACTTTTTTCCGCAGGCATAGTACCCGGATTGCTGATTTGTGCCCTGCTGATGATTGTCAACCACGTACTTGCAGTGAGGTTCAATTTTGAACGAAGTGATGAGCCTTTCAGCTTCTCCAAATTGGGAACAGCTGCTGTAAAATCCTCTTTTGCACTCATTGTTCCGATCGTGCTTGTCGGGGCTGTTGTCGGCGGAATTGCCGGCGTTGTTGAGGCTGGTGCACTTACGGCAACCATCTCGCTGTTTGTTGGCGTTTTTGTTTATCGCACTATAAATCTTGCAAATTGTAAAAGTGCATTTACCAGAGCGTTTCGTAACAGTGCGTCAGTTTTTATTATCATTGCCGCATCCGGTCCGTTTAGTTATTTGCTGACTACTTTAGGCGCTCTCGATCAGCTTAAGAACTTTCTGCTTAGCTACACTTCTAATCCTTTTGTTTTTGCCCTTGTACTGATCACTTTTATTTATTTGCTTGGAATGGTTATGGACTCTGCGGTGAACATTATTGTCGTTGGTCCGGTGGTTGTTGAAGTGATGGCAAAGGCAGGTTATCCGGAAGTGCAGGCAGCCCTCGTTTGTATTGTTGGTTTTCTCGTCGGTTCTGTAACCCCGCCGATAGGAGTTGCCTATTTTACCGCTGCAAAAATTGCCAACGCGAGCCTGGAAAGTGTTGCTGTTGCGATGTTGCCGTATTTAGTTTCATTGTTTTTCTTGCTCTTTCTACTGGTAGTCATTCCAGGTATCACAATGTGGCTTCCCACATTTTTAGGCTTTGTTTAATTAAAACGAGGAAGAATCCCATGGTAAACGCATTCCTAATACTTGATAGCTGGATGAAAAAATTTCTGGCTGCGTTTTGCATGCTCATGATGTTTTTGATGGTTGCATTCACAGACTATACTGTGGTGATGCGCTATGTATTTGAAAATCCTCCTGTTTGGGGAGATACCTTGACGGTTCTTAGTAACATTTGGTTGGTTTTTATAGCGCTTGCACTCACTGTCAGAGAGAAAGAGCATATTGCGCTCAATGTTATTTATTCCAGGCTTCCAACCAAAGTCGGCTTCTTCATCCAGCAGTTTTGGACACTCATCATTTTTTCTTTAGGGATCGTTATTTGTTACTACGGCCTGGAGGTTGTCGCGAAAATGGGCGGTAAGTATTGGGAAATGTGGTACTTCGCCTGGGAAAATTCTTCGATTGTGTTCAAGCCGAACTATATGCCTAAAAAATATGCGATGGCAATCCTTCCTATCGCCGGGGCATTGATTAGTGCAGGCGCTTTAGCAGCCATGATTGAAGATGTGGCTCGATTAAAACGAGGCAAGTTTAAACTGGCTGGAGGAACGGGAAACTCTTAGCAGATATGGTTTTAGCCACATAAAGCAGCAGCTTTAAAGATTCTAGTGAGATATTCACTGGAGCAAAAGAAAAGATATCTGATTCCCTAAAATTGTTTTGGTGAATCGTCAGCCAGGATGACAGATTAGTTATCTCCACCGTACTTTTATACTTGAGATGTTTCCGGTTCCCGTGAAGACCCCCCAGTGCTGAAAGTGATGGTCTTTCACAATGACAAATCACGAAAAGGAAAAACCTTGAATGAAACGTTTTGCGATAAATGTCCCTGATAAAACGCTCGAATACATTCGTCACAGAGTGGCTGATTTCCCCTGGCATGAAATGCCTATTGATGGTGGTTGGGAGTATGGTACCAACCTGGATTATATGAAGGAGCTTTGCTCTTATTGGGTGGCTAGTTATGACTGGAAAAAATATGAAAAAGAGATGAATAATTTTTTACATTTCAAAGCACCGGTTGACGGTATTGATATACACTTTATCAGGGAAAAGGGCAGTGGCCAAAACCCAGCTCCTTTGCTTATCAGTCATGGCTGGCCTGGATCCTTTGTTGAAAGTCTTGGCATAATAGAACGTCTGGCTCATCCCGAACGTTTTGGGGGCAATGAGGTAGACGCTTTTGATGTGGTTGTACCGTCACTTCCCGGTTTCGGTTTTTCCGGTAAGGTTCCACGCCCATATGGTCCTCGCAAGATGGCTGGTATTCTCAATAGCTTGATGGTTGATGTCCTCGGGTATGACAGTTATATGGCCCATGGTGCTGATTGGGGTTCTGCTATATCCAGCTGGCTCGGTTACGATTTTGCTGATCACTGCAAGGGGATTCATATCTGTTTTCCGACCATGCGGCATGTTGATGGGCCACAGACCCCTGAAGAAGAAGAGTGGGCAAGGGAGTGTGAAGAGAATCCGCGGGTTGCTCTGCAGAATGGTTATCGAACCCAGCAATCAACAAAACCGCAGACATTAAGTTATGCTATGATGGATAGTCCAGTCGGTGTTGCGGCATGGATCGTGGAGAAGTTCCATGCTTGGTCTGACATTAAAAACGATGATGTAGAAAGCGCTCATTCAAAGGATGGTATGCTTACCAACATTATGGTTTACCTCGTTACAAGAACATTCAACACCTCCACTTGGATTTATTATGGCAGACGTGAGGAAGGTGGGCGTATCCTGGGAACCAAGGAGCGCCCGCGCGTTGAAGTGCCAACCGCGGCTGCAATGTTTCCTGCAGAAAGTTTTCCGTGGCCGCCCCGATCTTATGCAGATCGACTGTATAATATCACCCAGTGGACAGAAATGCCTCGTGGTGGACATTTTTCTTCACTTGAAGAACCAGAACTACTCATTCGTGATATCGTAAAATTTGCACAATCACTGCACTAGGTGACAGGCTATGGAAGAAAATCGGTACATTCGTCAATTGCATTGTACTGCAAATTTCAGACAGGCTGCATTTTCTGAGGCAACTGTTCTTATCGTGGGCATGGGAGGTCTGGGTACATCAGCTTCCACGGCATTAGCTGTTGCCGGAGTGGGTACTTTGATCCTTTGTGATCATGATATGATCGCACCATCAAACCTCAATCGTCAGTTTCTCTACAGAGAAACTGATATCGGGAAAAAAAGGTTGCCGTTGCTGTTTAACGGTTACAGGCAATGGAAGTGATTAAGTTCTTTACAAAATCTGGTGAGCTATGCGTCAACAAGTTTATGTTTTTTGATGGACTAGCGGGGACGTGTGAAAAAGTGAGTATTGAAAAAGATTATAACTGTACTGCCTGCTCAACATAACTATTTCGTGACCAATGAAAATAATATTAAAAATTAACAGTACAATGAAACGCTATTTCCCGGCTGCCGAATTCCACCTTAAGCTGGAAAATGATGCGACACTTTCTGATTTATATAAGGAACTTGGCTTTGTTGCTGGTGCTGATATTTCATCTGCCGTATGGAACCATAAAAAAAACAGACCGAGAGGGCCTGTTTTTATGCGCTCTGAGGCCAAGGTATTAAAAGATGAAAATCACCCTTTGTTTGATGGACAGATACTTGAACTCAAAAGGTTTCTTGTTGGAGGATGAAAAATGGTCAATGGATATTCTGGACAAATTCTACGTGTTAATCTCAGTGACAAGAGCTGTACACCTGAGCCAATAGATGGCGTCAAGGCACGTAAATTTATCGGTGGTGCTGGTTATGGGGCAGAAATTTTATATTCTGAGCTCAAGGCTGGTATTGATCCTCTTGGGCCGGAAAATAAGCTTGTTTTTGCAACCAGCCCTCTGACGTGCAATGTTGTTGCGGGTGGCGGCAGCATCACTGTTTGTTTTAAATCTCCACTAACCGGGGTTTGGGGGGAATCCAGATGCGGCAGTAACTTCGGGCCGGACCTGCGTAGGGCTGGCTATGATATTGTCATAATCGAAGGTAAATCAGAAGCCCCTGTCTATTTAGCCATTGTCAATGGCAAAGCACGGTTAGAAGATGCCCAAAATCTTGTAGGAAAAGATGTTTACGAAAAAACCGACTTAATAGAGGCGGC
The DNA here is from genome assembly GCA_963675545.2 of Desulfocapsaceae bacterium. GTDB lineage: Bacteria > Desulfobacterota > Desulfobulbia > Desulfobulbales > Desulfocapsaceae > MADRE3. The sequence goes on along the minus strand of CAXXRX010000002.1, from coordinate 665,856 downwards.
AGAAGCCATTAACGGAAAAAAACCAACAGTGATGTCTATTGGCCAAGCTGGGGAGAAGTTGGTACTATTTGCCTCTATCATGGCCCGCGACAGAGCAGCAGGGCGCAGCGGTGGTGGTGCGGTTATGGGTTCAAAAAACCTTCTGGCTATTTCGGTGTCCGGCACAGCTAATCCAAACCACGCTCATGCTGAAGGATTTGGGACTGCAACCAGGGAAGCCATAAGAACTGTCAAAAATAGTGAAATGCGCGATGGCTTCAATAAGTTTGGAACTATCGGCGATATGCCGGCCAACGATGAGGACGGTGACTGGCCGACCCAAAACTGGCGATCCAATAGCTGGGGTAAAGGTGCTGCGTTATTTGACGAATTCCAGGAGGATTACCTGGTTAAGGCAAAAGGTTGCTATTCAGGTTGCCCCATAGGCTGTGCACGTGTTTGTGAAGTGAAGGGTGGAAAATACAAAACGCCGGTTCACGAAGGCGGGGAGTACGAAAGTATCAGTGCGTTCACCTCATTCCTGCTTAATCAAAACATGGATACCGCTGTTTATTGTGATTACCTCTGCAACAAATGGGGTCTCGATACTATTTCGTCCGGCGCAATGATCGCTTTTGCCATGGAATGCTATGAAAATGGTATTTTAACAGAGAAAGATATCGATGGCATAGATCTTACATGGGGCAACAGTGAAGTGCTGCCCGTGATGCTTGAAAAAATAGCTTTCAGGCAGGGTATCGGCGACATTCTGGCTGATGGTGTGAGAAAAGCAGCGAGGAAACTTGGTGACGGAGCTGAAAAATTTGCAATTCATGTGAAAGGATTAGAAGGTCCTGCCCATGATCCCCGATCGGGTAAAGTTCTCGGGATAGCCTATGGAACAGCAAATCGCGGGATGTGTCATATTCACCCTCTGGAAGGTATGGCCTTTGATCGTGGTAAAATGCACTGGGGAATGCTGGCGCATGGAGCAAGAGATCCGGAAACGGTTGATCGCTGGGACGAAAAAGGCAAAGGGGCCGATTGCGCCTTGCTACAACGGGCTTTAGTCCTGCCTGACATTTTGACCACCTGTAAATTTATGAGCTATGCCGGGCTTGATCCTGAGCATTGGGCTCAAATGCTTGCTGAATCAACAGGTTGGGATATCGACGCAGAGGAACTTCTTCAAGTCGGCGAAAGGGTTATTAATATCCAGCGCTTATTCAACATGCGTGAAGGACTTGGACGTAAAGATGACATGTTGCATGAAAGAGTTTTGTCTGTTCCTGAATTCGGCACGTACCAGGATGAAACAGAATGCGTGATACATGAGTATGAAGCTATGCTGGATGAATATTATGAGTCTTGTGGGTGGAATGTCGAAACAGGTATGCCTGGAAAAGTGAAACTGCAGGAACTGGGCTTGGAAGAGTACCTGTTAAAATCGGAATTGACATAGAAATCCTCATAAAAAGAATTAAAGATGCAGTCGCTTAAATATCTCTACAGGTTTGGTATGGGGCCTTCATCAAGTCATACCATTGGTCCTAACAATGCCGCACAAAAATTTAAGGCGAAAACCACAGAGGCAAAATCTTACAGGGTTACCCTTTATGGGAGTTTGAGTTTAACTGGTAGAGGACATCTCACAGATCAGGCTATTATTAATGCTTTAGAATCCATACCCTGTGAAATAGTTTGGTCTGATCAAGAACTTGACTACCATCCTAACGGGATGAAATTTGAAGCTTTAAACGAATCGAAACAAATCCTTAGGCAATGGATCACTTTCAGTATTGGTGGTGGTGAGTTGCGTGATGGTGGGGGAACAACAGGTGAGCACCCTCAGATTTATAGGCAGAAATCAATGGATGAGGTGCTCGCTTGGACGTATAGCTCAGGAAAACCTATCTGGCAGTTGGTTGATGAAATAGAAGAGAAGGGATTCATAGAAGGCTACCTGGCAGATGTTTGGAAGAAAATGCAAAAATGTATTGAATCCGGTTTACAGAAGGAAGGGATGTTACATGGAGGACTTAAACTACCTAGGAAAGCTAGAGATTTCAAGACAAAGGCTGGACGTTTAAAAGACACTGAAGCTCGTACCGGCCTGTTGTCCAGTTATGCATTGGCTGTGTCGGAAGAAAATGCGGATGGTGGATTTGTCGTCACAGCCCCTACTTGTGGTTCCTCTGGAGTTGTGCCAAGTGTCTTATATTATTTCTTTAAGAAAGGATATAGCAGGAAAAATATTTACAATGCAATTGCGACTGCAGGAGTTATTGGCAATCTGGTTAAAGAGAACGCTTCTATCTCCGGTGCAGAAGTCGGATGTCAGGGGGAGGTAGGAGTCGCATGCTCTATGGCGGCTGGAGCTGCCGCCCAATTATTGGGAGGTTCTCCCAGGCAGGTCGAATATGCCGCGGAGATGGCTCTAGAACACCATCTAGGCCTTACCTGTGACCCTATTTTAGGGCTGGTTCAAGTACCATGTATTGAGCGTAATGCATTTGCTGCCGTAAAAGCAGTTGCATGTGCTGAATACGCACTTCTCACTGATGGCACGCATCTGGTCTCCTTTGATAAAGTCGTAAAAACCATGAAAAGAACAGGTCACGATATGCTTTCACTCTATCGTGAGACCTCCCTTGGTGGGCTTGCTTCATCGTATTTTGAGAACTGACAACAAATGGATAGGGGTTGACTGCAGCAGAAACTGTATCGCACAAAGGCAAAGCAGGTAGATTTAATACTATTCTTTAATTGACCTACTCGTTGTCGTCCTGAGTGCCCCTCATTTTATAACCAATAATTTGCGTAGAAGGATAGGATAATGACAACGTGCATTGCGAATACAGATCCTGAAGTTGCTGCCATAATCGAGAAAGAGACTTGGAGACAGGAGAACAGCCTGGAGCTGATTGCTTCGGAAAACTGCGTGAGCAGAGCTGTTATGGAAGCCCAGGGTAGTATCCTCACTAATAAATATGCAGAAGGGTATCCGGGAAAACGCTATTACGGGGGCTGTGAGTTCGTGGATATGGCAGAAAGTCTGGCAATAAAAAGAGCGATTAATCTTTTCAACGCTGAATACGCCAATGTTCAACCTCACTCCGGTTCCAGTGCCAACATGGCAGCATTGATGGCCGTTTTGGACCCCGGAGACACTGTTCTGGCAATGGACCTAGCCCACGGGGGTCATCTGACGCACGGCAGCGCGGTAAGTTTCTCTGGTAAACTCTATAATTTCGTTCACTATGGGGTATCAAAGGAAACAGGTAGAATAGATTATGAGCAATTGGCCAAGCTGGCTGAAGAACGCAGACCAAAAGTTATTATTGCTGGAGCCAGTGCTTACTCCCGAATAATTGATTTTTCGAAGTTTTCAGAAGTAGCTCAATCTATTAACGCGATCTTGATGGTGGATATGGCGCATATTGCAGGTCTCGTGGCCACCAGGCTACACCCTTCACCGGTACCTTTTGCTGATATTGTCACAACCACCACACATAAAACCCTGAGAGGTCCTCGGGGTGGAATGATATTGGCTAAATCCTATCTGGCCAAAAAATTTAATTCCATAATTTTTCCTGGAATTCAGGGTGGTCCCCTTATGCATGTTATCGCTGCAAAAGCTGTGGCATTAAAAGAGGCGCTATCTGAATCGTTTAAGGATTATCAGATGGATGTACTAGCCAACGCGGCTGCCATGGCGTCTGTATTCACTCAAAATGGTGTGAAGATGGTTTCCGGTGGAACAGATAATCATTTGATTCTTCTTGATCTGACCAACCTCAATATTACAGGTAAAGATGCAGAAACACTTTTAGGAAAAGCGAATCTAACCGTAAACAAAAACTCTATTCCATTTGAGACTCGCAGTCCTTTTGTTACATCGGGAATCCGAATTGGGACCTCAGCGATCACTTCAAGGGGGATCAAACCTCATCAGGCCAGAATAGTTGCCCAGGTGATAACAGATCTTTTAAAAAACCCTCAAGATGATTCTTTAAGGGCAGCGTGCAAAAAATTGGTAGCTACACTATGTGGAGATTTCCCTTTACATCATTGAGTTAATAATCGTTGTCTCATTCTGGCTTCAGTTTGCAAAACGCATTACTGATTATGAAGAGAATTTGTGCACCTGTATCTGAGGGTTGAGATTCTATACGGAGATTAAATTTATCCACCGCCGAATAATAGCATGAATGTTACAGTATCTTCTCTTTTGAGCGTTCGCCTAGAGAGCTCATGGTGAGGGATAATTTCTTCATTGTTTATCTTTACTTGAATTGCGGTATCCAGCTGCCCGGTGTCGTCGAGCAGGATTTCTCCTGCTTTTGAGGGGTGTTGGCTAATAATATGCATAATAAGATCATCTAGAGTCCCTTCTGCAATATCGACTGTTGATCTTTTACCTATCAACCTGGATAAGGGGGGCAACCTTAAAGAATCGATATTGATAATCAATACATCCTCCAGAAGACAACATTTATAAATATATATTCATTTAACTCGGCAGGTTGCTCTGCACGGGGCAACTACGACCCATAGTTTAGATCCAACCTGGCAAGGGTTTCCTGAGATGGAAGTCCTTTGTTATTCCATCCTCTCCATTCATAATAATCTTTCATTAATTCGTTGAATGGAAGTATTTTACCAGCACGGAATCCTTCTTGTGCTGCTTTAAACATCTTTTTGGGCATGACGTCCGTGCGGGCGTCGTACCCATCACGGATATTGATTAAGCGTTGAACGGTAAATGCTCTTTCTCCTGCAAGCATCAAATCTTCAGTTGTATAATCCCAGCCGGTTATGCCGTTGAAGATATCTCTAACCTCATTAAATGTCTCACCTACACAGGTGACCATAAAGGTGCAACAGACGAGGGAGTTAATCAAACTTGCGTAATCCTGGCACTTTGCGGCCATTTCGCTCTGATTCTGTCTTTCAAAGAAATCTACCAAATCCTCAGTAATACCTAGCTCCGGAATTGACCAGCCCATTTCTACATCTTCGCATGGTCCTCTGTAATGACAAGCGCCTCGCGTTGACGTTGCGTAGCTCGGTGCAAGTGAAATGCACGATCTCGGATCATGCCCCGGAAAGTCTAATCCTTTGCAATGTGCGACAATATCAGGTGCTTCCGGGTTGATTTTTTCTGCCGCTTTGAGTGTTCCGTCAGCAAAAATTGCTCCAAAACCGGTTTTTCGGGCTATTTGCTCAACAAGGGTTATCAGAACCTCGGGTTCTCCCCATTTTAATTCAATACCATTCGTGTCTTCAGTGGTCAGCCAGCCCCTGTCATAACACTCCATTGCAAAACCAACCATGGCTCCGGTAGAGATTGTATCCATCCCGAATCTATTTGCCATGTCATTTGCCTTGGCAATAACTTTGGGATCGTCAATAAGTAAATTTGACCCCAGCATTGCCAGGGTCTCATACTCCGGTCCGGCCCCTTCGACTGCATATTCTTCGGGTTCAGAAAACGAGACTGCTCGATGACACCCTACCGGACAATACTTGCAGGCAAGAGGTTTGGCTTTCAGCAGTTCTGTGTAAATTGGGTGAGATATTTTTTTTGCTCCTTCCTTCCAGACATCTCCGCTCCAATATTTGACAGGCAGGTCGCCAATGGTTTCACAACCGGCAGGGCTGGCTGTTGTCCCGCGGAGCTGCCATTGACTCTTTTTCAGAGACTCCAGAATAGTAGTCCGGGCAGTTTTGACAGCTTTGACTGTAGCTTCATTATCAAAAATACCAGCTCTACGTGTCCCTTTGACCGCGATAGCTTTAAGATTCTTTGACCCCATAACTGCGCCCAATCCACAGCGGCCGGCAAAGCTATGTTTGTCTATCACGATGCAGCCGACAGCAACCCGGTTCTCGCCGGCAGGGCCAATACAGGCAACACTGTATTTTTTATCTTGCATCCGCGCATGCACTTCATCCACCGTATCAGATGTATCCATCCCCCATAATTCAGCAGCATCGTTAATGGTCACTTGACCGTCTGAAATCGTTAAGTAAACAGGTTGTGCGGATGCGCCTTCAACTATCAGGACATCGTAACCTGCATCTTTCAGACTCGGTCCCCAACTGGCTCCGGCTGCAGAGTCTGCAAAGGTTCCTGTCAGAGGCGATATTGCTGCGATACTGAATTTAGCACCGCCTGGAATTGATGGCCCCTGGAATGGACCTGTTGAAAAAATCAGCAGGTTTCTGGGATCATAAGGGTTTAGTTTCGGGGGAAGTTCGTCATATATTATTTTACCGGCCAGCCCTGCTCCTCCAATATATTTCTTGAGATCATCTTCGGCGATATCTTCAATTTTAATCTGCCGTGTAGACAGGTTAACTCGGAGCAGTTTCTGCCAATATCCATTGTCCATGACGCAGACCTCCTGTAGAGGGTAAAAATGGCTATAATCGCAGCAACTGAAAATCAGTAGGCTTCTTGTAAAAGATTAAAGACATCATCTTTACTTACGGGCCGCAGATTTTTCTTAAACAGGCCCGGTGATAATTCAAGAGCAGTTGTTGCTATTTTCGCAAGATCCTGTTCTGAAATCCCTACCTCAGATAATTTTTGGGGTAACCCGATTTTATCAATGAGATCTCTCACCTTATCTACAGATTTTTTAGCCAGTTCGAGTTCTGTTAGAGCTTTACTTTCAACGCCCATTGCCTTGGCCATATCGGCATACAATGAAGGTTTTTCGTCATGGTTAAACCTCATGACATGCGGCAAAACAATCGCAATTGCAGTACCGTGCTGAATATCGTATTCCACTTGAAAGGCTTCGCCAATTCCATGTCCGATACCCGAACCAGTCTGATTAAACGCCAACCCCGCCAGTAAGCTGCCTGCCGAGAGGTTATATCTGGCTTCCAGATCAGAACCATCAATGGTTGCTTTTTCAAGGCTCTGGAAAATCAGTCTGATAGCTTCCAGCGCCAATGGTTTATTATGGAAACTGCTTTTAGTATTCACATAACATTCGATGGCATGGGACAGAGCATCCAAGCCGGTATTTGCAGTTAGGGCTTTAGGTATGCCCAGGGTGAGGGTAGGGTCTATGATCGCATATTCCGGCAGACACGCTTTATCATATATTCCATCTATCAGGTAAGGCGGTGTGTCTCGCTGCCCGAGCATGGCGAATATCGTCACTTCACTGCCTGTACCGGATGTGGTTGTTATTAATATTTTGGTTAAGGCAGGTACAGTCACCTTGTCTGAACCCAGATAATCAGAAACCTGGCCTTTGTTGGTCGCCATGATAGACACTGCCTTTGTTGCGTCCATGACACTGCCGCCCCCAAAACCGATCAGCAGGTCAAAATTACCTTTCTTAACAAACGCAGTGCATTTTCTTATGGTCTCAAAGCTTGGTGTATGATCGATTTCATCATAGATAATGTGCTCACGATCGGAAAGACATTCTGTAAGTCTATCGATAAGACCGCATTTCACAACACCTTTATCAGTGATTACGAGGATTCGGTTTGTCTTTATTTTATTGGCAATTTCTCCAATTTGCTCAATTGCATTATTACCGAAAATAACAGAACCAGCTGTGCAAAATGTAATAAGGTCAGTGTTCATTTTTTTCTCCTTTTGCAAACGAAGTCAATGTTTCAAAATCCTGAGTGGCTTGCCGGGAAACGTTTAAAAATGATTGTTTATATAGCCATCAGCATTAATCTGAAAACGCTGTGGGATTTATATGTAGCTGTTTTTCTTTCTGTTTGTCGCAAGATGAATGCCTTCACGGCCGGATTATGCCGGTACCTTAACGCCATGTTTTTGAGCAAACGCCCCAAACTTTTTCTTTAACTCCATCGCCTGTTCAAAAGAATCGTCTATGGTAACCGTTCTACAGTCGACGTCGAGAATCTCTTTCAAGGTGTTGTGAGCTTCATCGGTTAACACAATATCTCCGTTTTCCTGTATCTCCTGTATGCCATCATACTGCTGTGCCTGGCAGTTCAATTCTCTTGCCTGAGGCAATGTAATACCTTTAGGGAGAACAACTTCAGCCCCTTTTCTGCTCAGTCGAACAGGGTAACCACCCTCAAGCCCATTAGGACCTGGGGCGTTGGTCAGTTCGTTTGTGTCATTGTAGATTGCCATGATATTTTTAAGAGCGGATGCAGCAACAAGGTATTGCCCGTGTCGACCTCCGGGTCTCATCGCATGTTCGGGAAGCTTGGAGACAAACTCTTTCATATCACCGAGTTGGTCAGTGATATCTTCATGACCATTATAAATTCGCAGATAATGCGGCGCCTCATGGCCAATTCCTTTGCGGGCCCAGTCATAGCAGTGATAATGATGACCAATCATCTCCACTCTTATTGCAGCCATGGGAATACTCAGCAGTTCTGCTGCTGTTTTTTGAATGTACGGCATCAAAAGATCGCAGTTACCGATTCCAACAACCGGTGCAATACCGATTTTATCAAGGCTCACATTAGTTACATCCGGGAATGAGGAATTCACCACATAAGTGTTGATACCTGATATTTCCACAGCCTTCATCAGTTTAGTGGTCAGGGCAAGATGCATTGACACCCATGTGCCGAGACCTGATCTGTGTTTATACAGCTGAGCATTTACCTCTGGTGGAAGCTCATTAACCACCCACCAGGACTGCAATGTTGTTCCATTAAAAATAATTGTAGGTTTCAGTTCGCCAAGCAATTCAGCCGTCTTCTCTACGTTCAGCAGATCAATCTGATGAAAATGTATATTGGGATACAATCCCATATACGCTGCCCCGAGGATGGCGCTGTTGGTCTTTCTAAAACCCCAGTCCTGGTTTGAATCTGCTGTAATAATGTCGCAAATGTTCGGTATCCTGCATAAATATTCAAGGAGAATGCCACCCAGTTCTCCAACACCAACAATCATAATCTTTTCTTTCGGTATCATTGTCATTATCCTGTCCTAAAGTGTTCTATTAACCTGTTTGATGGGGAAATCAGAGGCTATATCTGAAATTATCTGTTCGCCTGGACCACAAGTGCTCTTGTCGTATTTTTGCCTATTGATCGCCCTCCATGGGGTGTGTTGCCGTTAAAATAAACACAGTCACCTTCTTCTAAAATTATGATTTCCTCCCCATATTTGAATTCTAAGGTTCCCTCTAAAACGAAAAGCATCTCCTCATTATTGTGACGAAATTCAGCTGGCTTATCAATTGAAGGGTATTCAAATAAAAAAGGCTCCATCAATTTATCTTTCTTTTGATAAGCCAGTGGACTGCCGATATATGGTCCACGACTGACAATCTGCCTATCGTTCGACCGGACAATCGATATATCGGATTCCGTTGTTTCGATTTGGAAAAGCTCGCCAAAAGAGGTTTCCAGGCCGGAGGCAATATTTGCATATGTTGAAATAGGCGGGAGTGTTTGAGCTTTCTCTATTTTAGATATCATTGAGGTTGAAATTCCTGATAATTCAGCAAGTTCTTTCAGGGTAAGATTCTTTTGTTTGCGGATGGCTCTGATTTTTTCACCGATTTGTTTGGCAATGTCTTCACTCATGAAAATATTTTACCTCATCTCAGAATCTATTGTTTCATTGTACCCCAGATACCGAGGTCTCATGACGAAAAGAAACCGGGGTACAGCCTGTGTTGTAAATATTGATTGTGACGTAAAAAAAAATGATATTCCAAGTAAAACAGTTACAGCTTACAGCTAGCATAGCGAAATTATACTGTCAAGATAATGTTTATCATTTAATGATAATTTTGCTGCAATTACCCAAATATTCTCTAAAACGATGAATGCCACTATAACTCAATTATGGCGATGGTTAGAGCCGTCACGAACAAAAATAAATTATCATTTGGTTACATTATATTTCTTCTGGTGATATTTTGTCTTGAATATCCCTGTTTTTTCGTTTAGCATCTTTTCTTAGTTCATCTGAAATGATTTGCATCAGTAGTAAAACTGAACCCAACCTCATCTCATAGGTTGACATGCAATCTGATATTTCATTTTTTGTAGTTCAGGCAACAACAATATGGGCCGAAAGGAGATCGAAGGCCATCATATTCCTTCTCTTCAGGCGACCGATCACCTCTATTAACACTTTGTTGTTCTGGAATAACATACTCTTGGCAAAGGGAATCACCATTTTATTCAGTGATTCGAGCCCCTGTACCATGATTTCATCCGAGATACGGATGACGGATATATACGCTGCTGTAAAAAAAGGTTTTCTGAGCTTTAAGGCAAATAATAAAAAGCCGGAAATGTATGTATTGAACTGCTGATGCAGTGAAAGATGAACTGAACCCTGAAAGAGGAGGTCTCAAAATGGCTAACAGTAGATCCGAAAGAAGTGCCTGGTTGAAATGTTTTGTTATTGCTTCACTGTGTTTTACTTTTCTATGCGTAAATCCTCTGGCAATTCAAAATGCCCATGCTGCCGACAGCAAAGTTTTGAAAATCCTTACCTGGACCAGCTATGCCAAGCCGGATTTGATGAAAAAATTTGAAGAGGAAACCGGCATAAAAGTAGAAGCGACGTTCAGCAATAATGAAGAGATGATATCCAAGTTGCGGGCTACACGCGGTGGCGGCTTTGACCTTGTGCAGCCAAGTGTGGACAGGATATCTGCCGTTGCAAAAGCATATGGGATTTATCAGCCGATTGACTACAGTCGTGTTAATGTCGCTCAGATTGATCCCAGTATCCTGGAAGCGGCAAAGAAAAATACTTTAGTCGACGGGAAATCATACGCTGTTCCTTTTACCATGGGAACAAAAGGCTTGATCGTGAACAAGAAATATGCACCTGAAGCCGGCGACTACAGCGATCTCTTGGACGCCAAATACCAAGGCAGAGTTGCCTATAAAATGAAACGACCTGTTTTGATTGCCATGGGGTTTGCATTTGGTTACGACCCGTTTGCTTTGTATAACGATAAAGCGGAATATCAGAAGTATCTGGATGATATGCAGGAGAAATTCATCGCCGGTAAACCTGTTGTAAAGTTTTATATAGACAACGCAGATGTACTCTTTGAGGCTTTCAGGAAAGAAGAAATTTATCTTGCTGTTGAAAGTGAAAGAGTCGGGTGGAAGCTCAATGCCGAAAATCCGGACATTGATTATGTGGTTCCGAAAAGCGGTGCAATGGCCTGGATGGATACCTTTGCCATCCCTTCTCGGGCTGAAAACCTGGATGCGGCGTATAAATACATCAACTTTATTTTACGTCCGGAAAATGCTGCAGTTTACACAAACAGTTCTCGCTATAAGACCGCTTCAGTCGGTGCAGAAAAATATGTAGACCCTCAAGTCGCTGCAGATTTCAAGAGAAGTCTTCCTGATGATGCGTGGGGGAAAATGAACTGGTATCCAACAGTTCCGGCCGGTCTGGAAGTGATGGAAGGTAAGATTCTTGATAAAATCCAGGCGTCAAAATAATTTCATAAAGCCTGCTCTCTCCCGGCAGGGAGCAGGCTGCAACAACGGGTTGGAATCGTGAATCATATTGATCTGTCGGTCAAGAATATTGTAAAGAAATTCGGCGATTTTACCGCAGTCGATAACGTCTCCTTCGAAGTTGAAGATGGGGATTTTTTTTCTATTCTGGGTCCCTCGGGCTGTGGGAAAACGACGCTATTACGAATGATAGCCGGCTTTTACGGACAAACGTCTGGGGTGATTGAAATCGGGGGTCAAAACATGGCTGCCGTGGAGCCCAACAAGCGACCAGTAAATCTGATCTTCCAGCATCTGGCACTTTTTCCGATGATGAACGTCAAGGAGAATGTGGCGTTTGGGCTCAAGAGGCGGGGCGAGAAAGGAAAGGTTGTTTACGACAAAGTGGATGCGATGCTCGAAAGAGTGGGGTTGCCAGGTTTTGGTGAGAGAAAAATCGAGGAACTTTCCGGCGGGCAGAAGCAACGTGTCGCCATTGCCCGCAGCCTTATCATGAAACCGACAGTACTCCTGCTGGATGAGCCACTCGGCGCACTTGATCTGAAACTCCGGGAACACATGAAAGTGGAGCTTAAAAAACTCCAGGCAGAAGTCGGAACAACCTTTGTCTATATTACTCACGACCAGTCTGAGGCAATGGTCATGTCGGACTATGTTGCCGTCATGAACGAGGGGAGATTTGAGCAGATCGACACTCCTCAAAATCTTTACAAAGCGCCGAAATCGGCTTTTGTCGCACAGTTTGTAGGTGATAACAATAAATTTACTGGCATCTTACGGCTGGAAAGCAACGGAAATTTTATTGAGACTGAAGACAATCTCAAGCTGAAGATTAACCAAACCGTGGATATGGGAGATGGTGAACGGGTGGAAATGTATATAAGGCCCGAAGCAACTATTATTAATCCACCTGAGACAGAGACATTCAACAGCATTTCTACCGTGGTTAAGGCGATACTCTTTGATGGAGCCAACAGCAGACTTCTTGTCGCAATTGAGGGAGGGCGCAAAGAATTGCTCGTCTCGCTGCCTCAGAATCGTCAGTATGACAATATAAAGGTCAAAGATACGATCCAGGTGGGATGGGATCTTTCCAGCAGTGTCTGTTTCAAGGAAACAGGAGTAAAGACGTATGAAGAATTCGAGTGAAAAAAATAAACTAAAATGGCATTTCTGGATTTTTTTCATTCCAGTATTCCTCTGGATTCTTCTCATGTTTATTCTGCCGCATGCAGATCTGGTACGGCTTTCATTTCTTACTTCAGATTTTGTCGGAAAGGCGGTGCCAACATTTCAAAACTACACCAATTTTTTCACTGAGCCAATTTACTGGCTGACGTTTGTTCGTACAGCAGTGTTTTCAATTGTTGTCACGCTGATCGATCTGGCAATCGCACTGCCGGTTGCTTTCTTTATCGCAAAGGTAATTGGGGTGCGTTACCGGGGATTGATTTTAATCTTGACGATGCTTCCTTTCTGGGTGAGCGGCATGATCAGGGTTTACGGCTGGATTACCATGTTGCGAGAGAGTGGCGTTGTAAACTCTTTCCTGATCAAGACCGGCATTGCGGACACCCCATTTCAGATGATCTATAATGATGCTTCAATGGTGTTATGCCTGTCTTATGTAACCATTCTTTACATGATAATTCCTATCATCGGGGTAATGGACAGCCTGGATGATTCGTTGATCGAAGCGGCCTATGATCTGGGCGCGAATAAGCTGCTCATATGGTTTAAAATTATTATTCCGCATTGTGTGCCCGGAATTATTTCCGGATCAATCGTGGTATTCATGTATGCGATGGGAAGTTACCTGACTCCTGCACTGGTTGGCGGCAAAAATTCACTCTGGTTCACACAGCAGATTTATAACCAGTTTATTCATTACTTTAATTGGAATCAGGGTGCAGCTTTCGGCATGTTATTACTCGTTTTGTCTTCTCTCATTATCATTATTACGCTCAAACTGTCCAAGCAGAAATTAAATGAGGTTGTCGCCAAATGATACGTTCGCTGCCTAACACCAAAGTTTATACCGGCTGCTACAAACTGGCGATTTACTTTTATTTCGCTTTGATGTTTTCACCGCTGGTTATCGTAGCTGTTTTGGCTTTCAATGACTCCGTGTTCACCTCTCTTCCGTGGGAAGGCTTCACCCTGGACTGGTTCGTGGCGAATGGTCCTGATAGAGTAGGCTTCTTCCATGATTCCAGAAATATCAATGGTGTTATCACGTCATTCAATACAGCAATTTTTGTTTCAATTCTAACGGTTATTGTCGGCACCCTCGCAGCCTTTCTTTTTGAGCAGGAAGAGTTTGTTGGGAAAAAATATCTTTTTTTTCTATTTATCGCCCCACTCGTTGTTCCGGGGGTTATTCTCGGAATTTCCATCCTTTCTTTCTCCAATTCTCTGAGCATGTTTATCGAAGGAATTGTTGGTATCGAGAACAGTACCAGCAGCAGTCTCCATATGAAGATATTAAGCCCTGGGTTTTGGCTGGTAATTCTTGGGCAGTCCACGTATATCACGCCATTTGTCACTCTGGTGGTTATTGCCCGGTTAAAAAGATTCGACAGGACTCTTGAGGAGGCTGCATATAATCTCGGGGCAAATCGTTTTGAGGTAATATGGTATATAACTCTCAGATTTTTAAGCCCTGCAATGATTGCCGGCGGTGCTGTTGCTTTTGTACTCTCTTTCGATAATTTCAATACAACTCTGTTTCTGGTCGGTTCTAACCCAACTATGCCAATCACTTTGTTTACCCAGGTGAGGGACGGTAGCACTCCTGTTGTAAATGCCATCTCAGTCTTGATCATCACTGCAGTATGCATCGTCGCGGCAATCAACTTGTTTCTGGCTGATAGAAAAGCCAAAAAAAGTGGGCGATAAGCAGCAACCTGATTTCTGTTAGATTTCGTTCTATTTCTGATTACATTTATTCCGCAAACAACGCTATTTTTACCGAGACTGTTTGGTTACTAAGGAGGGGCATTACCATGGCATTTATAACTGAACATGAGCGAAAAATAGAGATATTTGAAAAAACAGATGTACTTGTCATTGGGGGTGGTCCGGGTGGGCTGTCAGCAGCTATAGCCTCAGCACGGGCAGGTGTTAAAACAATGTTGGTAGAACGTTACGGGTGTTTCGGAGGTAACCTGACTGTTGTCGGTGTTGAAACGCTTGCCTGGTATCGACACGAGAAGACGATAGACACAGAGGGTATTGGCATTGAGTTTGAACGCCGCGCAATGGCGATGGGAGCAACCGCCAAAGAAGTGCAATCCGACAGTCAGGCTCTCAACACGGAACTGTTTAAGCACGTTGCTGACACGCTGGTCATTGAATCTGGTGTAATTCCATTGCTCCATTGCTTTGGCGCTGAACCGATCGTTGAAAACAATATGATAAAAGGAGTTATTACAGAGAGCAAGTCTGGTCGAAAAGCAATCCTTGCCAACGTGGTTATTGATGGTTCAGGTGATGCGGACATTGCCTACAGAGCAGGGGCACCGTGCATTGTCAGTCCGGTGCTGAGCAGGCAGGCTGTCACTCTGGCATTTAACTGCTGTGGGGTTGATAAGCAGCGCTTTATGGACTACGTGAAATCAGATTCCGCTACTTATGCAGACTGGGGAGAGGACTGGGCACAACAGACATCAGGGTACGAGAACGATATGTTCAGCCCTTATCTGCAGAAGCAGTTTGATCAAGCGGTAGATGAAAAAATTATTGAAAAGAGCGAATGGGATTTCTGCGGGTCCTGGAGTACGGTCACCGACGACGGGCAGGCGACCTACTTAAATCTGGCGCATCTGGGTAATATTGATGCGACTGATATACGGGATCTTACCCGTGCCGAGATGGAAGGGCGTAAGCAGGTTCTTGAGGTAATTAAAGCAATGAACCATACGGTTCCCGGCTTTGAAAAGGCCAGATTGCGTAATTTTGCCATGACGATAGGAACTCGCGATTCGCGAAAGATCTCGGGTGAGTATAATTTGACTGGAAATGACGTCCTGAATGAAGCCCGGTTTGAGGATTCGATCGGAATTTTTCCTGAATTTATCGATGGTTTTGGCATCCTGAGACTGCCGGTAACCGGGAGGTATTTCCAGGTCCCGTATCGAAGTATTATCCCTCAGAAGATTGAGAATCTGCTCGTTGCTGGAAGGTCCATAGCCGGTGACCAGATCTCACACGCCGCCACGAGGCAGATGATGTGCTGCACTGTTTCGGGCCAGGGAGCAGGAATTGCCGCGGCAACTTCTGTGAAAGCGGGAACGACCTGCCGGCGGGTATCGATTGAAGCAATTCAGCAGGAACTAGAGCGACAGGGTGTTCGGGTCAAATATTGATTGGTGTTGATGGCAGTTTATAACCATACTGAAATAGAACATAAGTTTCAATTAGTGGGCTGGATCCTGTTTACATTCTGTGCTGTTCTTGCTCTCAATATAATGTACAGGATCACTATAAACGGTTAAGTCTTTTGGCAGCATAAAGACTGTGTATATATCTGCTGTC
Organism: Desulfocapsaceae bacterium; assembly: GCA_963675545.2. Classification (GTDB taxonomy): domain Bacteria; phylum Desulfobacterota; class Desulfobulbia; order Desulfobulbales; family Desulfocapsaceae; genus MADRE3. Next base: position 649,863 of record CAXXRX010000002.1, on the reverse strand, counting down.
CTCTTCGTTAATACCTTGGAATTGAAACCCGACATTATAGTTATCCTGGGACGGAACAGAGCGTTTTACGACTGCTTTGGAAACAATTTTTTGTCTTCCAAGAAAAAAGCCGATTTTTACATATTGATTGACAGATAACTCGTTTTTAAGGATCAAGGCCATACCATCGGCACAAATATCACTCAGCAGCCCATCAAAATTATGTTTTCCTGTTACGACCCGAGCTTTAATACTATCGACCTCAAGTATTGATGCCATCTCACCAGCTGTCATCCTTTCGAATTTTCTTCTGCCAAGAGGGTTTTCAGCCTTATACTCCCTGTCCACTTTCAAGCCATCCAGAGAAGGAATGTCATCCCAGCTCATTTTCTTATCTGTCATGGTCGTTCACCCGATATGTTCTAACTGACTCCTGAAGGAATATGTATCTTGGAGATATACCGCTATGTATCGATACTATATAAGCATGGATTTTATGATTTCTAAACTTCTATCTGATTATTTGCAATCTGCGGTTCACTTCCAATGATTACTCTTTTATCCAGTCTAGAATATTCTTCTTGCTGGGCACTTTCCCCACGCACTTGACCTGCCCGTTGATGATGACTGCCGGGGTGGAAAAAACTCCGTAGCCGGCGATGGCGTTGAAGTCTGTCACTTTCTCAATATCGGCTTCAATTCCTGCCTCAGCCACAGCTTCTTTGACAAGCCGTTCGGTTTCATGACATTTGGTGCATCCGGGTCCGCAGACTTTAATATCCATAATTTCCTCCATGATGATTGTTGTGCTTGGTTCAGTAGAATGATCCGAACAGATAGCCGCTGATCGTCGCCATGACGATGACCAGGATGACAAAGACGATTGTTTTTTTTGTACCGATAATTGAGCGGATTACCAGCATATTGGGCAATGACAGGGCGGGGCCTGCAAGGAGCAGGGCCAGCGCCGGTCCCTTGCCCATACCGTTGCCGATGAGACCCTGCAGGATTGGCACCTCGGTCAGGGTGGCGAAATACATGAACGCACCGGCAAAGGAGGCGGCGAAGTTGGCGGCAAGTGAATTTCCACCAACAGCCCTGCTGACCCACTCTGATGGAATCAGTCCTTCATTGCCGGGACGACCGAGCAATAATCCGGCTATCAGAACGCCAAACAGCAGAAGCGGCAGGATCTGTTTGGCAAACCCCCATGATTCCCTGAACCATTCACCAGTCTCATCTTCACGTGTGCTGATGACTACTGACAAGCCTATTACGGCGGCAACAAAGGCAATTGTCGGCAGGTTGCCGAAGGCCATTGCCAGAAGCACCGGGGGAAGTGCCGCAAGAAATACCTGCCAGCTGGGCAGCCGGAACCAGGACATGAGCATGATTGCCAGGGCGACCGAGAACAGTGAGGTGATTGCCCATTTGCTGTTGTAAATCAGTTGCCATAAACCGCTCTGTTCATCAGGTTTTCCCCAGTTGGCAAAGACGAGAATAGCGATCATGACGGAAAAATACAGCGCGGTCTGCCAGAGCGGCCTGGCACTCTCCTCTTCCGGCAGAGCTGCCTGGACCGCTGCTTTCTGCCGCTCTTCTGTGAGAAACATGAAATGCATCAGTAAGCCGATGATGATGCTGAAGAATATGGCACAGAATGCTCGTGCAAAACCGAGCTCGGGGCCGAGTATCCGCGCTGTTAAGATAATGGCGAGAACGTTTATTGCGGGGCCGGCGTAGAGAAACGCCGTTGCCGGTCCCAGCCCCGCTCCCATCCGGTAAATACCTGCAAAAAGAGGGAGAATCGTGCATGAGCAGACGGCAAGAACGGTGCCTGAAACAGAGGCGACACCATAAGCAACTGCCTTGTTGGCAGTGGCACCGAGGTATTTGAGTACAGACGCCTGACTGACAAAAACAGCGATGGCGCCGGCGATAAAAAAAGCCGGTATCAGGCAGAGCAGGACATGTTCTCGTGCATACCACCTGACGAGGTGCAGCGCTTCACTAAGTGCGTTGTCAAAGCGCTCAACGCCTATCGGCAGGTAATAACAGCAGACGAATACTGCAGCAATCACAGCCAGCGGCTTCCATTCTCTTTTCCATTCCATGAAACGTACCGGGCGATAGTGTTGGTTCAACCCGCCTTAATAATTTTTCTGTCAAACGCCGGCAGCCGCACCAGCAGCTCAACGATGTCTTTATCACTGTTGAGCCATTGCGCTAGATGCTCGAGCATAGCGGCTGCATACAGGGATTCGCTTTTGCCTGCCAGGCGATAATTAACCCAGGGGCCATCTTTGCGGTATTCAATCAATCCCGCTTCCTCGAGCTGTTTCAGGTGCTTGGAAACTGTCGGCTGGGCAAGTCCCAGCGCTGCGGTGAGCTCGCAGACGCAGAGTTCCTTTTTTTCGAGCAGCTTGAGGATCTTGATCCTGTTGCTGTCAGACAATGCTTTCATGACCCGGAGAAACGGCTTCATAATACCCTCATATTCTAGTTTAGCTATATGGCAATATATAAATAAAAAAGGTTCCGTCAAGAAATTTCTTGTTTTTTTGCCGGTCTATGCAAATTGTCGGTACTAGGTGGTGAAGGGAAAAAATCCTGATTGAGACGAACCGTGAGATGATGCATGATGGATTGTAAAATACCTGTAGGCAGGAGACAACCACGAGAGACCGATTCCGGTTTTTTCAGGAAGGTTTTGAAATCATGATACTTTTCTCCTGTTGTTGGTGAGCGTTCGAACTGCTGTCGGAACATTGTGGCATTGAAAAAATGTAACAACGTAGTAAGATCAAATTGTTTTTGAGAGCGTACCTTACATCAAACCCTGGTGAGAGCCATGGATTACCGGTGGGTGTTCATGACTGTTCCATCCCTGTCATCAATATACGCAATAAATGACAAATGAATAATTCTGACGGTTTATATATTCAACTTTTCAGTATCCACGGGCTTATTCGGGGAAGCAGGCCAGAGCTTGGCAGGGACGCCGATACCGGTGGTCAGGTCAAGTATGTCCTGGAGCTGGCAAAATCTCTGGCGGCTCAGGAACAGGTTGCACAGGTTGATCTGGTGACAAGGCTTATCCAGGACAAGAATGTCGGACCGGAATACAGTGAGCGCCTCGAACCCTTGTCGGATAAAGCACGGATCGTGCGGTTGCAGTGCGGCGGCAGAAAGTATATCAGGAAGGAACTCCTCTGGCCCCATATGGATGAGTTTATCGACAAAGCGGTTCGCTTTATACGCAGACAGAAAAAATACCCCGATGTTTTTCATGGTCATTATGCTGATGCAGGCTATGTGGCCGCTGAATTATCGGCAACGTTCGACACACCATTTATTTTCACGGGCCACTCCCTCGGCAGAAGCAAGAGAGGCAAACTGCTGGCAGACGGCCTCTCCGAAGTGAAAATGGAGCGTTTATACAAAATCGGTAAACGTATCGACGTGGAAGAGGATATCCTGAAAAAGGCCGACCTTGTCATTACCTCGACACAGCAGGAGATTGAGAAGCAATACGGTCTCTACAAAAACAGCGGTGGCCGCCGCTTCAGGGTTGTTCCTCCGGGAATTGATCTGGAAACATTTTATCCGTATTACGACCCGTTCCTTGATGAGACATTGTTGAATGACGATGTGAAACATACCAGAATGACCATAATCGGGGAGCTGCAACGGTTCTGGTCGAAGCCTGAAAAACCTTTTATCCTCGCCCTTTGCCGCCCTGATCACCGGAAAAACATAACCGGCCTGATCGAGGCATACGGAAGAAATCAACAGTTGCGGGCCGTTGCCAACCTTGCTGTTTTTGCAGGGATACGCAGTAATATAAGGTCAATGGAGGAAAATGAACAGGCGGTGCTGACGGACATGCTGCTGGCGATGGACCGTTATGATCTTTACGGGAAACTGGCTATACCCAAACGGCACGAGTTTGCCACCGAGGTTCCCGAACTGTATCGACTGTGTGCCGAGCATCGAGGTGTATTTGTCAATCCGGCACTGGTTGAGCCATTCGGCATAACGCTGATCGAAGCTTCAGCCTGCGGTGTGCCGATTGTGGCTACCAATGATGGGGGACCCGTTGATATCGTCTCTAATTGTCAAAACGGCATCCTGGTTGATGCCACTCAAACGACAGATATTGGCGAGGCAATATCTACTATCTTACTGAATGAGGAGACCTGGGAGACATACTCGAACAACGGCATTACAGGTGTCCGCAATCATTATTCATGGCAGAACCACAGCAAAATGACGCTGGAGGCGCTGCAGGAAATCATGCCGGCTGCCAGAGAGAAACATGGCAGCTCGACCGCTGATGCAGCAGCGGTCAAACAACGCTCATTCGGGCAACGGCTGAAAGGAGTGCACAAGCTGTTGATCGTTGATATTGATAACACCCTGGTTGGTGACGAAAGCAGTATGGAGCATCTGTTCCAGATGCTGGACGAACACCATGAGGATATCGCCTGGGGTGTTTCTACCGGCAGAAGTCTCGAACTGATGCTGGACGCAATGACCGACTACAGTATTCCGATGCCGGATATCGCTATTTGCTCGGTTGGAACGGAGATATACTATGCACCGGATCTTCGCAGGGATAAAGGCTGGAAGCAGCATATCTCCCATAAGTGGAAGCCGGATACTATAAAACGGGTGCTCGGAGAGGTTCCTTTTCTGGCTCTGCAGAAACCGGAAGGTCAGCAAAGCCACAAAATCAGTTATTACATGGCTGATGACTACGATTATCTGGCCTGGGTCCATTACGTGATTGAACGTGAAGGTCTGCGCTGCCGGGCCATCTTTTCTCACGGGCAATTCCTTGATATTCTTCCGGCTCGCGCCTCGAAGGGAAAAGCGGTTGACTATATCATGTACAAATATGAATTTTCGCCAAGAAATGTCATGGTAGCTGGTGATTCAGGTAATGATGCCGATATGCTCACCGGCAAAGCACGGGGCCTGGTGGTCGGCAATTACAGCCAGGAGCTTGAAAAACTGAGGAAGAATCAGAATATTTATTTTAGTCGGAAAAAATACTCCGCAGGGATTATCGATGGGCTGAACCATTACGGATTTATCTAGTAAACTATTTATTTATAAGGTAATTATTGCATGTACGAGCAGGTATCACACTCCCTTCTTAACGAAATACTCACCGACCTCAAGCCTGAAATTCATGAAGAGGACCTGCGCCACTTCTACACAAGGCTCGGGGCAAATTTTTACTCTATTTATTCTTTGTTTTTCATTCTTTATGGAAAACGTGAAGATTTCAAGCCCCAGATGCAGCGTCTCGTGGAGACGATGGCGAGACAATACATCAGGCGCCCCGGACATCTCAGGCAGGTCGATATACAGCGCGAAAACGATCACAACTGGTTTTTGAGTCAGGAGTGGGTGGGCATGGCACAGTACGCCGACGGTTATGCGAAAAACCTGGTGGAACTGCGGCAATGCGTTCATTATTTCCTCGAGCTGGGCGTAAACATGATTCACCTCATGCCCATGATGGTGTGCCCCGCAGGGGCCAGTGACGGTGGCTATGCGGTAAGTGATTTTCGCCGGATCGACAGTCGTTTCGGCAGTATTGAAAGCCTTCAGCAACTTGCCGAAACGTTTCACAAACATAATATTCTTCTGACGCTGGATGTTGTTGTCAACCATACGTCTGATGAGCATGAATGGGCCCGGAAGGCGCGGGAGGGCAGTACAAAATATCAGGATTACTATTATATTTTCGATAATCGCGAGATCCCCGACATGTTCGAGGTCAGCATGCCTGAAATCTTCCCGGAGACCGCTCCCGGCAATTTCACCTGGGATGAGGTGATGAAGAAATGGGTCATGACGGTTTTCAATGATTACCAGTGGGATCTGAATTACAGCAACCCCGCCGTATTGATCGAGATGCTCGATATTATTCTTTTCTGGGCGAACCAGGGCGCAGATATCCTGCGTCTGGACGCCGTAGCCTTCTTGTGGAAGAAGATCGGCAGCATTTGCCAGAACGAGCGCGAGGCTCATCTGATCCTGCAGCTTTTGAAAGATTGCTGCCAGGTGACATCACCCGGTGTGCTGTTCATCGCCGAAGCTATTGTGGCCCCGGTTGAAATCACCAAGTATTTCGGCGAAGATGCCATCAACGCCAAAGAATGTGAGATAGCCTACAACGCCGGTTTCATGGCGCTGCTCTGGGATGCGGTTGCCACAAAAAACGTCAGATTGCTGAACCAGGGGATAAAAAGCCTGCCCGACAAACTCGATCGGGCCACCTGGCTCAACTATGTCCGCTGCCATGATGATATCGGCCTTGGCTACGATAACCGTGACATTGTGGCGGTGGGCTACGAGCCGCGTGCCCACCGCCAGTTCCTGGTGGATTATTTTACCGGTGCATTCGATGATTCCTGGTCAAGGGGGTTTCCCTTTGGTCACAACAGCAAAAATGGTGATACCAGGATCTCCGGATCACTTGCTTCGCTGGTCGGGCTTGAAGCGGCTCTTCATTCGGGTGATCCCGAGTCAATTGAAGATGCAATAAAAATCATCCTGCTGCTGCATTCAATGATCATGTCTTTCGGGGGCATTCCGCTCCTCTATTACGGGGATGAAATCGGCACCATGAACGATACCAGCTATCTCAATGACCCTGCCAAGGCCAATGACACCCGCTGGGCACATCGACCCCGTATCGACTGGGAAAAAGCTGAACTCCGCAATGTTCCCGGGACGATTGAGTATCGGATTTTCTCCGCTTTAAAGAAAATGATCGCCATCCGCAAGGAAATACCGGCATTTGCCGATTTTAATAATCGGGAACTGCTTGATGTCGATAACCCTCATCTCTTCGTATTTTCGCGCCTGGACTATATGCAGCCGCGTAACAGGGTTCTGGTTGTGGCCAACTTCGACGGCAATCCCCAGCATCTGAATATCGAGGAAATCGGCTCGAGCATACATATTCGCTACGAGGCGGTTTATGATCTTTATTCCAGGGAAAAACCGGCAATGTTCAAGGAGGCGCTGGTTATTCCGCCGTATCAGTTTTACTGGCTTAATGACCAGTAATGAGCGGGAAAGGGGGATGGCCTTGCCGGATTTTACTGTCGAAATAAGTACCGTTTGCAAGAAAGGTGGGTTTATAATAGCAGCAGCATATAGTCGGTGTATCCGGGGACATATCACGGGTTGATCAGGTGTTGTGGAGATCATTGTCTCACTGTAGCGTCCGTGGTCTGTTTATGAACATCATTTTGAACCGCTTTGAGCCGGGAGAGAGAGATGGAAAAAATTAAAAAGATTTTGGCGTGCGTGGATCTGTCTGATTATTCAAAAATGACGCTGGATTATTCCATTTCCCTCTCCAGGGAATTTAAATCGGAAATTGTCATTTTCAGTGTCATTAATGTCAGGGATATCAGTGCTGTCGAAACGGCAAGTCATTTTTATCCTGAGCAGATCAATGTTGATGATTATGTCAGGCGGGCAAAGGAGGTCCGACACCAGCAGATTCAGGAACTACTGGATGAACATTATTCAGAAGACCTGACCAGGATAACCATTGCGGTCGGCGTTGGTGTGCCCTTCGAAGTAATTCTGGAGACTGTCGAGTCTGAGCAGATTGATCTTGTAATCATGGGAAACAAAGGCAGGGGGAATGTTATCGGAACCCGCTTCGGAAGTACCGCCGAGAAAGTTTTCAGACATTCGCCGGTACATGTCCTCAGCGTCAGGGATCGCAGTCATTTCAAACGACACCGATAACTGAAGCGCAGCGACAGAACCATATATACCCGGGACAGGATGGTCAGTAATTAAGTATCCTGTCCCCGGAATACGGCTTTTAGGGTTTTTCAGGTACAACCCAGTTTTTGTCTGCTGTCAGGTTTGCATCAAGACAGAGAATTTCCTCGAACTCGTTTACGCAGTTGAGATCCAGCCCCATCGATATATTCGTCACCGGTTCGAGCATGCATTCAACCACGACGGGTACCTGGTGCTCGGCAAGCAATTGTTCCGCTTCGGCAAAGGCCTCGGGAAAATCCTCGGGTCTGTGGACCCGGATTGCCTTGCAGCCAAGCGCCTCGGCAAGTGCAACATGGTCCACGCCGTAACTTGCAATGGCGTCGTCATCTTCAGCGATATTAATATTGTCAAAGGCCAGGCTCACCTGGAATTCCATCTCGAAACTCTGCTGTGACTGACGGATCAGTCCCAGATAGGAGTTGTTAACCAGAACATGTATGTACGGCAGCTTGTGCTGAGCGCCGACAGCGAGCTCCTCCACAAGAAACTGGAAATCGTAGTCGCCGGACAGGGCAACAATTTTCTTGTCCGGCAGGGCTGCCCGTACACCCAGTGCTGCCGGCATGGTCCAGCCCAGTGGCCCGGCCTGGGCGGCGTTGATCCAGTTCCTCGGGTTGTATACCTTTAAAAATTGCGATCCGGCAATCTGTGATAGCCCGATTGTGGTGACATAACAGGTATCGCGCTCCAGGACATTGTTCATTTCCTGGTAAACACGCTGGGGTTTCATCGGTACCTGGTCATAGTCGGTTTTGCGGAGCATGTGCTTTTTCCGGTAATTACATTCTTCAATCCATTTGGACCTGTCGGGAAGCAGGCCATCTTTTTTCCGTTCCTCTGCTACTTCGATGAAGATCTCCAGCGCGGCTTTGGCATCCGAGACAATGCCGAGCTCCGGTGCGAAAATACGGCCGATCTGGGTCGGTTCAATGTCGACGTGGATGAATGTTCTTCCTTTTGTGTAGGTCGGAATTGATCCGGTATGGCGGTTTGCCCAGCGATTTCCAATGCCGAAGACAAAATCGGACCTGAGAAAGGTGGCATTGCCGTATCGGTCGCTTGTCTGCAGGCCGACCTTTCCCTGCATCAGCCGGTGGTCATCGGGAATCGTTCCCCATCCCATCAGCGTGGGAATAACCGGTGTATCGGTCAGCTCTGCAAAGGCGACCAGCAGGTCCGCCGCATCGGCATTGATAATTCCGCCGCCCGCCACGAGCAGGGGGCGTTCGGCCGAAATGAGCATGTCAACGGCCATTTCAGCCTGTCTGCGTGTGGCCTTTGGCTTGCTGGGGATAAGCGGGACGTAGCTGTCCGGGTCAAAATTGATTTCGGCGACCTGGACATCTATGGGAATGTCGATGAGCACCGGGCCCGGGCGGTCGGAGCGCATCAGGTAAAATGCCTTCTGCATGATACTTACCAGTTGTCCCGGCTCCATAACCGTTACGGACATTTTGGTCAGCGGTCTGGTAATCGAGGCGATATCAACCGCCTGGAAGTCCTCTTTGTCAAGCTTGTCACGTGGGGCCTGTCCGGTTATGCAGAGGATCGGTATCGAGTCGGCTGCAGCGGAATAAAGTCCGGTAACCATATCGGTTCCCGCCGGACCTGACGTGCCGATGCAGACGCCGATATTTCCAGGGGCAGCCCTGGTGTATCCTTCGGCCATATGGGAGGCCCCTTCCACATGCCGGGCGAGGATGTGACGGATCGTGCCGTTCTGCTTCAGGGCATGATAGAGCGGATTTATCGCTGCCCCCGGAACTCCGAAGGAACAGGTGATATTTTCTTTCTCCAAGACGTGAACGAGGGCATCAATGGCTTTCATTTTCGGCATCGGCATATCTCCATGGCGAGATTTTTTTGGTAAGACCAGTGTCTTTATGCTTTTTAAATATTGATAACAGATGAAATAAACTGGTAAGACCAAGGTAGTTGTGTTTTCTTTCTCTGTCAATGTAAAAGATTGCAGGCCACCGGTCTCCGGCACATTATTCTTCTTAAAAGGTAATACCGATGAGCGTTTTTTGCACACCCACTATGGAACAATGCTGACCAGGAGCTCTCCATGAAAAGAAGCATGTAAAAGAGATGAAAAAGTAATAGAGTACTTCGGATAGAATACCGTTTTGTCTGAAATCTGAGAAAGCAGACAACGGGGGAGTCGCCGGGGAAAAGACGACGGCTGGTGACGGCCGATCAATAAAAAATATTTTCGCAGGTTTCGTGGTGTTTTTTGAACCCGATACTGGTGATTAATGAAACTATGATGAGGCGTGTGAATTCTCAGCTTTTTTTGAAAAACACATCCTTTGAAGCGCCGCAGACAGGGCATTGCCAGCTGTCGGGTAATTCTTCAAATGGGGTTCCGGGCGGAATTGCCTCGTCAGGGTCACCTTCAGCCGGGTCATAGATATATCCGCAAAGCGGGCAAACATAGAGATTCATTTTCCACCATTATGTGTCTGAAAGAGGGATTGTTTAGCAACTCGGAATCAGGTGTCTTGTTACCCTTAACCAAAATGGCAGAGATGTTCAAGAGGAGATACGACGGCCCAGCGAGAACGAAAGGTTCTGTTTAAAGACCGGCAAAAAGATCATGGACAAGAAAAGCATTGCCCTTCCCCTGTCAATAACACTGTTTGTTCAAGCAATCGTTTCCATGGTTGCGGTAACGGTTCCGGTACTGGCACCATCGGCATCTGTTGATCTTGGAATTTCTGCGGCCTATGCCGGTATTTATGTCTCCCTGATGTACGTTGGTGGCATGCTCACGAGCCTCTGGAGCGGTGACTTCATTCTCAGATATGGCGCGCTGAGAGTCAGTCAGGCAGCTCTGTTCCTGACAGGATGTGGCCTGATCATCGCTTCTCTTGCAACAGTTGAGGCCATGATCATCAGCGCAGTTGTGATCGGTCTCGGCTATGGTCCGGTTACTCCGGCAAGCTCGCACATTCTTGTTAAAAACACGCCGGCCCGCATGATGTCCTTTGTTTTTTCCCTCAAGCAGACAGGTGTGCCGATCGGAGGGGCACTCGCCGGAGCCGTTGTGCCGCCGCTCGTTATTTTTGCCGGTTGGCGGAATGCCCTGGTATATATCGGCATGTTTACCGTCGGTGTTGTTTTACTGATCATCCCGTTTCGTCAACTTCTTGACAATGATCGACAGCCAGGACGCAGGATTTCCTTTCGGGGAGTAACTGAGCCGTTGCAGATGGTCATCTCTCATCGCCCGCTCAGGAGGCTTGCGGTCATATCATTTTTGTATGCCGGGATGCAGCTCTGTCTCTTTACCTATCTTGTCATCTACCTGACCGAGGATGTCGGTATGGCCTTTATCGCTGCCGGTCTGACCCTTTCCGCAGCCCAGATTTCCGGTACCTTTGGCCGCATTATCTGGGGAGTGCTTGCTGACAGATATATTACCCCCCGGAACCTCCTTGGACTGCTCGGTATCGGCATGTCTCTCGGGGCACTGGCAACCGCATTGATCCGGGGTGACTGGCCGCTGCCGGCGGTGATCATCGTAACTGTGCTGTTCGGTGCCACGGCGATCGGCTGGAACGGCGTTTATCTGGCGGAAGCGGCACGCTGCGCGCCGGAAGGAAAAGTGAGCGGTGCAACCGGAGGAACCCTGTTCTTTACGTTTTTCGGCGTAGTGCTGGGACCGCCGATTTTCGGCGGTGTAACGTCTGTTACCGGCAGTTATTCACTGGCTTTTCTCTTCTTTGCCGGTCTTACCCTTTTCGGTGGAATATTGACGCTTGCAGACAGGTCTGAACACAACGACCCCGGTTGATGCCGGTAAGATCCGTGCTGCCTGTATGCGAGCCGGAAGGAACCGGCGAAAGGCCGGAGGACGCGGAGATTGAGTTATGTCTGACAGTGGCCTGATCTGAGAAGAGAGGTGAACGCGGCTGCGTCGACAGGCCTGCAGAAATAATATCCCTGGTAGATCGAACAGTTCTTTCTGCTGAGGTAGGCAAGTTCCTGCTCTGTTTCAACGCCCTCGGCAATGACTTCCAGGCCGAGATTCCGGGCCATCATGATAATGGTGTCGACGAGGACAACATCCTTCGTGCCGTCGTTGATCCTGTTGATAAACGATCGATCGATTTTCAGGGTGTTCAGGGGAAGGGTCTGCAGGTAGTTCAGGGATGAATAACCGGTACCGAAGTCATCAACGGAAAAGGTGATTCCCAGCTGGCGCAGGGTGATAATCTTGTCGACAATATCGCCTCCGGTCGAGATCAGGCTTCCTTCGGTCAGCTCTATGCCCAGATGGCGGGGGGCGGCACCCGATCTGTCAAGCGTATTCCGCAGCGCCTGGACAAAAGCAGGGGCGCCGAATTCCTTGGCACTGATGTTAACCGAAATAATCATCGACTCCTGGAGTAATCCGTCGTCTGCCCAGTGACTGATCTGCTCGCATGCGGTAGCGAGTACCCTTTGACCGATGTCCCACATGAGCCCGGTTTCTTCGGCAATTTTTAAAAAAGTTCCCGGGGGGATGACTCCCCGTTCTGGATGATTCCAGCGGACCAGCGCCTCCGCTCCGAGAATTATACCTGATTGGTTGACCTGCGGCTGATACCAGACCACAAATTCGTCATTGATGAGTGCTTTTCGTATGTCGGTTGTGAGCCGAAGTTGCTCGTCGGCGGCTTTCTGCATGCTTGGCAGGAAAAACCGGATTTCATTGCTGCCCGCTGCCTTTGCCTTGTACATGGCGGCATCAGCCTGCTTGAGGATATCGTCGATGCCCTTGTCTGGTTTGGGGAATAGAGACACACCGATACTTGGTGTGATGTGCATATCGTAGCCCTCAATTGTACAGGGTGAAGAGAGGTAGTCGCGGATGTTTTCGGCACCTTTTCGTGCTTTTTTAACAGCACCGTCATGATTTCCATCCAGTTCCGTGAGGATGATGATAAACTCATCTCCGCCCATCCGGGCGACACAATCCTCACGGCGGACATTGTCGGTGAGCCGTTTGGCTATTAATTTGAGGAGCTTGTCACCGATTGAATGGCCGAGTGAGTCGTTGATAGTCTTGAAGTTATCCAGATCCAGAAATATCAGGGCACCGTATCTTCCATGTCTGGTGGCTCTGGATAGCTCGTTTTTCAGCTGGCTCATCAGCAGGCGCCGGTTGGGAAGTCCCGTCAGCGCGTCATAGGTCGTGTGATATTTGATCTGCTGTTCCGACAGGCGTCGCTCGGTAAAATTCTCCAGGATCCCGACACCGCCGATAATTACCTGGTCAGTGTTTCGGATAGCCTTGAAGAACGAACGGATAGGGGTGCTTTTGTCGCTGGTGACTGAAACAAAGTCACCTTCAAAAAAACCATCGCCGCTGTTCAGGGAGGCCTTTATGGCGTCAACAGCGCCCCTCTGCCTGATATTAGCCAGCATATTGAAGCCCACCAGAGTTTCCGTGGAAGAGCCGATTATTTCAGCAAACCCACTATTGCAGCTGACAATGGTGCTGTCCGAATCATAGTGAAAGATTCCCAGCGGAGCGTTGTCGAAGATATGCTGATACCGATCCTGGCTGGCTTTTAGTATTGTTTCACGGTGTATGCTCTGGTAACGCAGTTTTATGTTGTCGCGTATGTTTCTGTTAATCCTGATCACCCCGGAGAGACAGACAGCCAGGAACAGCAAAATCAGCAGGCCGATTAATATGGACTCGCTCGTGTTGTCATGTATGAGGATAGCGGCCAATGGCAGCAGGATCAGTGCCAGGTAGCCTGAAACAACGGAGAGGCTCGGGGCCAGCGAGGTTATGGCCGCAGCTGACAGACCGACCATTACCACTATGAATATAACCTGGGACTGTGGGTCCTGATGCGGGTAGAGAAGGAGCGAGGCTGCCCCCCAGACACAAGCAGCAAGATGGGCACTGAGCAGGAAATAAAGGTGCCACGTTCCGGTATCTCTGCTCTGCCGCTCATATCTGTAAAACAAGTAGATAAGGATGATTCTGGTTGCCGATATCGTGAAGAAGATACCGAACCAGCCGATCAGCAGGTTCGTTTCAGCAGTCTCCCGAAGCGTCCAGCAGAGAATAATGCCTACCGAGATTGATACAAATATCGGTATTGTCGAGTTGACGTAAAGGAGTCGTACCTGCTCGGCAAATATCTTTGGAGAATTGTCTTCCGAATTGGCCATCGGGGTTGTCAAAGTCAAATATATCTGAAAAAGATAGCGTCATTACAGCGTATATCAGCAACTGAAAAAAGTAAAATAGTAAACGGTTGTTTTGCATGATGGTGTGTGGGTGTGAAGCAGGAAAGCATGCAGGCTGGGTGGTGACGGGAAGAGTTGTACCACAGTAAACTGAGAGAAAAAGATAATTTCAGCGGTTGCGGAAATAATACAAATTAATTAGATGATAGGGGATAAGGCGGGTCCGAGTGGAGTTCCTGTTTACTAAAAGAGTAATTATTCCAAGGAGAGTTGCGATGACAAAAAAATCGTGTGCACTGATTGCCGTGGCCGTGCTGATCTTTTCTGCAGCCGCTGTTTTTGCCGGAACGCTGGAAAATGTCAAATCAAACGATATTCTTACCCTTGGCGTCAGCGAGGGTGTTCCCGGGTTTTCGGCACCTGATGACAAAGGCGTCTGGGCCGGTTTTGATGTCGACATGGGACGAGCTGTTGCCGCTGCTGTCCTTGGAGATCCGGAAAAGATAAAGTATGTTCCCCTAGCCTCCAAGCAGAAGATCGTTGCGGTCTCCTCGGGGCAGGTCGATATTACCTCCCGCACGACAACCTGGACCATGAAGCGGGATGCGAAGCAGGGGGTTGATTTCACCGTGGCGGTGTTCTATGACGGTCAGGGATTCATGACCACAAAGGCCTCGGGTGTCACCTCGGCAAAAGATCTTGATGGTGCCTCGGTGTGTGTTACCTCCGGAACGACCAGTGAACTTAACGTCGCTGATTTTTCCCGGGCCAATGGAATCAAGCTGGAAACGGTAGTCTTTGAGGGGAAAAAAGAGGCTTTTCATGCCTATGTTACCGGTCGATGCGATGCCTTTACCACCGATATGAGCCAGATAGCCAGCCTGAGGACCACGACCGAGAATCCCGGCGACCATGTCATACTGCCGGAAATTTTTTCAAAAGAGCCGCTCTCTCCACTGGTGAAACATGGTGATAATCAGTGGAAGGATCTTGTTACCTGGGTCATCAACGGCCTTATCGAGGCGGAGGAGAAGGGTATAACTCAGGCCAATGTAGCCGAGATGAAAAGCTCAAGCCAGGACCCGACCGTACAGCGTATGCTCGGCGCGACTGGAGATGTCGGGTCTTTTGTAAATCTCGATAACGACTGGCTTGTCAGAGCAATCCAGGCGGTCGGCAACTACGGAGAAATTTATGATCGTCATTTTGGCCCGGAAACCAAACTTGATATTCCCCGGGGATTGAATAATCTCTGGACAAAGGGCGGTCTCCTCTATGCCATGCCGATCAGGTAAGTAACAATCACTGTTCCGGGCTGTCACCGATGGCCCGGAATGCGATGTGTGCCATACGTGAACCTGTCTGCTATTTTCTCTGCCGGAGGTGCCGGAAGAACGGTTGTCAATCTTCTTATCCAGGGGGCTGTCGTCGGCGTTGTTGCCTTTGTCTCATGGACTTTGTTCGATAACACTCAGGCGAATCTGGAAGCACGCAATATTGCCTCCGGCTTCGGCTTCATGAATGTTGAAGGCGGGCTGCCGATTAATGATACCCTGCTGCCGTACGAGCCTTCCGACACCTATGGCTATGCCTTCTTCCTGGGGGTGCTGAACACCCTCTATGTTGCCTTTCTCGGCATTATCCTGTCGACAATTATCGGTATTATTATCGGCTGTGCACGGGTTTCATCCAACTGGATCGTCTCCCGGCTGGCAGCGGTGTATGTGGAAGTCCTGCGAAACGTCCCGCTGCTGCTCACGCTGTTTTTCACCTACGCCGTGGTGCTGGCAAGCCTGCCGCATCCGCGTCGGAGCTTCAATCCCCTGGCCGGTGTCTTTATCAACAACAGGGGAATCTATCTGCCCGATCCTCACCCCCATACCGGTTTCTGGTTCGTGTCGGCGGCACTGCTGCTGGCCCTGTTCATCACCTATCTGGTATTTAGAATCTCGAAGCGGAAAAGAGACCTGACCGGTGAGGGGCTGCCGACTGCCCGCATCGGTTTCAGCCTGATCATCATCCTGCCGGCACTGGTCTTTTATCTTGCCCCGTCGGTTTTGGATTTTGAATTTGCCGTGCTCAAAGGGTTTAATTATCGTGGGGGGATTGTCCTGCGTCCGGAGTTCTCCGCGTTGATGTTCGGGCTTGTTCTTTACACTGCGGCATTTATAGCAGAAAATGTGAGAAGCGGTATTCAGTCGGTGAAGAAAGGGCAGACCGAAGCAGCCAACGCCCTTGGCCTGAAATCAACCCTGATCATGCGTAAGGTCGTTCTGCCTCAGGCGCTGCGGGTCAGTATTCCCGCCACCACCAATGACTATACCAGTCTGGTAAAGAACAGCTCGCTGGCAGTGGCTATTGGTTACCCGGATATGGTTTCCATCGGCGGTACCATCATTGGCCAGAATGATCAGGCTATCGAGATCATAGGTCTGTGGATGGCGGTATATCTTGCTATTAACCTGGTTATTTCCAGTTTAATGAACTGGGCGAACAGCAAAGTTCAGGTTGTGGAGCGCTAGAGCCATGTCAGTTGTAACCCATCAGTCCGAGCCGCTGATTTTCAAGCCCTTGCCGGCGCAGTCTCCGCCTCTGACGCTGGTGGGGCCGATCGGCTGGCTGCGGGAGAATCTCTTCAACGGCTGGTTTAATTCCCTGCTGACGCTCTGCTGCCTTGTCTTGCTCGGGGGCGTGATTCCTCCGCTTTTCTCCTGGTTATTCCTTGATGCCACCTGGGTTGGAGACTCGGACACCTGTCGTCAACAGTCCGGCGCCTGCTGGTCTTTTATCGGGCATAAATACCAGGTCTTTTTTGTCGGTACCTACCCGTCTTCGGAGGTATGGCGGCCTGCATTTGCCGGAGTGCTCCTGGCCTTTTTGTCACTGGGAACGGCCGGTCGCTTTTTTCACAGGAAGCTGCTGGTTCTGCTCTGGGCCGGGCTCCCTTTTGCACTGTTCTTCCTGATAAACGGCGGCCTTGGACTTACTGTCGTTGATCAGTCCCGATGGGGAGGATTGATGCTGAGCATCGGGCTCGCCCTCGTGGGAATTATTGTCTCTATTCCCCTGGGCATTCTCCTGGCGCTTGGCAGAAGAAGCGGTGTGGTGATTATCAAATCGTTGTGTATCGGTATCATCGAGCCTATCAGGGGCGTTCCGCTGATAACCATCCTTTTTATGGCCTCTGTGATGATGCCGCTGTTTCTTCCTGAAAATATGCAGATAAATAACCTGCTGCGGGTTCAGATCGGTATCATATTGTTTTCGTCTGCCTATATGGCGGAAGTCGTCAGGGGCGGGCTGCAGGCTATTCCCCTGGGGCAGATTGATGCGGCCAGGGCAATCGGGCTCAGTTACTGGAAAATGAATTTTCTGGTTGTTCTTCCCCAGGCTCTTCGCCACGTGCTGCCTTCGCTTGTCGGAAGATGTATTGCGCTTTTCAAAGACACATCGCTGGTCATCATTGTCGGCCTCCTTGATTTTCTTGGTATGGCCAAGGCCGCCACCCAGGATTCAGAATGGCTGGGCTATGATGCCGAGGCTTATATTTTCTGTGCACTGGTTTATTGGCTGATCTGTTTCGGCATGAGCCGCTATGGAAGATCCATTGAAATGCGAGGTCCAACAGCACAGTAATGAAAAATTACCGGGGGAGTTTTGGTTTTTTAAGCGGAAAAGAAAAGACATGACAGATACAGGTACAGCCATAATTGAGCTGGTTAACGTTAATAAATGGTATGGCTCGTTTCACGTTCTGAAGAACATCAACCTGATGGTGAAACGTGGTGAGCGGATCGTTATCTGCGGTCCGTCCGGTTCAGGTAAGTCGACATTGATCCGCTGCATAAACCGCCTCGAGCAGCACCAGAAAGGTTCCATTGTCGTAGATGGCACAGCATTGACATCTGATTTAAAAGGTATTGAGAAAGTACGGCGGGAGGTGGGGATGGTTTTTCAGGATTTCAACCTGTTTCCCCATATGTCGGTGCTGCAGAATCTGACCCTGGCTCCTGTCTGGGTCAGGAAGATGCCCAAGAAGGACGCCGAAGCCCTTGCCATGCATTACCTGACTCGCGTACGCATTGAAGAACAGGCCGACAAATTTCCCGGCCAGCTTTCCGGCGGCCAGCAGCAGCGAGTTGCTATTGCCCGGGCCCTCTGCATGAATCCCGATATCCTGCTGTTTGACGAACCGACCTCTGCGCTCGATCCTGAAATGATCAAAGAAGTGCTCGACGTTATGGTTGCCCTGGCCGAAGAAAAAATTACCATGATCTGTGTCACTCATGAAATGGGTTTTGCCCGCACTGTCGCTGATCGCGTTATCTTTATGGATGAAGGTGAGATAGTCGAGGAAAGTGAACCCGAACAGTTTTTCACCAACCCGCAATATGATCGAACCCGTGCATTTTTGAGCCAGATACTCTAGCGCCTGACAAGCGTGAGAGTTAAGGGACTTGCCAGACCAGGTCTTCTACAAAAAAAATTCCAGCCGCTTTATACGAAAGTTTTTTAGACCCTGTTGTATTCCCGTCCGTCCAATGGGGTAGGTTGCCAGTGTTGTCTGCCGTCCCGCCGACGCGGTGTTTATACGGGCAGCGTTACCATAAGGTAACGACTGGTACCGCCATGTTCCTGTATCTTTGCGGACTCTCTGTCATCTTTCTTTGAAAAATTGTTTTATGAACCATAATTACGATCACTTATGAGACATGTTACCAAATGGTAACAAGGCCTTGCGGGTTTGTTACCTGGCGGTAATCAAGGATTGAACGTGAGTGCCTAATATATTGAAAATAAAGAGCAAGTATTCTGGAATTGATATTGCAACAAACAAGGACGTTGTTAAAAAACATGAGAAAATAGTGGTAACGTAATGGGTGTTTAACTCATTTCATCGGTAAAATGCGCAAAGACTAAGACATACTCCGTACCAGGGAAGAAGCTAGGAACACGGGTCTACATCAAAGAAGTGGGAAATCTTTAAAAGCAGGTAATGCAGCCGGGCTTGAACAGTCAGAAGGAGATGTCTCGTGCATAAACAATCAAAATCAAAATACAACGCTCACTTGATCCGACTGACGATTGCTCTTGTAGTGGTCATCGTCCTGGGTTTGGCGGCCAGGCAGCTTTTTACTCCTGAGAGCATGGGAGAATATGGACATTACCGCGGCGCTGATATCGCCGATCAGAAAGTGCTGCCGGTGCGTCTCGGCACCAATGACGCCTGTTTCGAGTGTCACCAGCCCATCCGTTCCATTCATAAACAAGGAGTCCACAAAACGGTGTCCTGCGAAGTCTGCCACGGTCTCTACGGTGATCACATCAGTGACGGCAAAAAAATCGCCTCTTTACCTATAGTACGGGGCGACGATGTCGTTGATTTATGTCTGCGCTGTCACAACAAGATCATTACCGCCCGGCCGCGTACCGAAATCAAGGTCATAGGAATGCCTGAGCACCTTCAAGATAAACATGTGCAGCTTACCCATACATGCGATCAGTGCCACATGGTGCACGATCCGCTTCTGTGGATCAATCAAGCCAAGGAGATCGTCGGTGTTGCTACCATAAAACCGTTGAAGCAGTCTGGGCCTGAAAAATCCCAATAGGTGGATGTGTTTATTTCTCAGGCGTGGTGAAATAGAGAGGAAACGATGCTGAACATAGAAGAGGAAATCAATAAAGACCGGCGCGGGTTCATCAAAAAAGTACTCGGAGGCGCGATAGCCGGCTCACTGCTTCTGGTCATTCCGTTAAGAGCAAAAGAATATACTGAGCGAATCCCGGGGATGCAGGAAGAAGATAGTGTCTTTACCCAAAAGAATTTTGTTTTTGTTGTCGACATCACCGCCTGCATCGGCTGCGGTTCTTGCTGCATAGCCGATAAAGCTGAATATCAAGTCCCGGACGGGTACTACCGCACCTGGGTTGAACGCTATATCATCGATGATCACGATAAGGTTTATGTCGACTCACCCGACGGCGGCCTGGGAGGCTATATACAGCCCCGAGAAGGACTGCCAAACCCGGTCAGGGACACGTTCTTCGTCCCCAAGCTCTGTAATATGTGCAAAAAACCGAGTTGTGTGCAGGTATGTCCTGTTGGAGCAACCTATCAAACCGATGACGGTTTTGTCCTGGTTGATAAAACGCGCTGTGTCGGCTGCTCTTACTGTGTTCAGGCTTGTCCTTATTCCGTTCGCTTCATTAGCCCGGTCAGCCACACGGCGGAAAAGTGCACGTGGTGCTACCATCGGGTTCGCAAAGGATTGCTGCCTGCCTGCGTGAGCGTTTGTCCAACGGGAGCTCGAAAATTTGGAGATCTTGATGATCCCGAATCAGAAGTCTGGAAACTCCTTCACCAGCCTCATGTCATTTCGGTTCTCAAGCCTGATATGGGGAACGAACCGGCCCTTCACTACCTGGGTCTGAGAAGGGAGGTGGTCTGATGAATGCTGCGATGCACAACGGCGATGCTGTCTCGGCTCTGACTAATTTTGTCTTTCCCAACGATTTTCATGTGCACTGGAGCCTGATGATCGTCCTTTATCCCTACATTACAGGCATTGTCGCCGGAGCCTTTATCGTATCTTCTCTTTATCATGTGTTCGGGATCAAAGCGCTCCGACCGATTTCACGGTTCTCACTGATTTTTGCCCTCGCTTTTCTATGCTGTGCAACCTGGCCACTGCTTCTTCATCTCGGCCATCCGGAACGTTCGTTCTCGATGTTTCTTACTCCAAATCCGCAGTCGGCAATGGCCGGGTTTGGATTTATCTACACAGCTTATCTCATTTTACTGGTTCACGAGATTCTGTTTATTTACCGACCGACTATGGTACGACTCTGGCACAAATCATCCGGATTTAGACGGCATTTCTATTCTTTTCTCGCTTTTTTTAATGACAATCTTTCACCACAAGCATTGCGGCTCGACAACCGTATTATCGGCTTCCTGGCCGGTCTCGGTATTCCAATGGCCTGTGTATTGCACGGTTATGTGGGCTTCATTTTTGGCGGGGTCAAAGCCAACCCACTCTGGGCCACACCGTTGATGCCGGTTATTTTCCTGCTTTCCGCCTGTGTATCCGGAATTGCCGGAATAATTCTTGTCTATGTTTTGATCATGAAACTCAAGGGCAGGCATGTCGACATGGACTGTATACGTACGTCGTTGAAATTCCTCTGGGGGTTTTTTATCCTCGACTTTGTCTTCGAGATGCTCGAAGTTTTCAGCCATGCTTATATGGCGACGCATCACTGGCACGTTTTGGAAAACCTCTACTGGGGGCCGCTCTATACGACGTTCTGGTTTCTGCAGGTCAAGATCTTCTCGATCATCCCATTTTTCTTGCTGGGGATTCTTTGCTTATTTAAGCTCAAAGACCAAATCGTACTTTTCTTCGCCCCTATTGTTTCTTTGATGATTCTCATCCAGGTACTGCTGATGCGCTGGAATGTGGTCATCGGCGGTCAATTGATGTCAAATTCTACCAGGGGGCAAGTCTCGTTTGTTCCAGAATGGCACGGACGTGAAGGTATTATTGCTGCAATCATTGTTATGACTGCGCCGTGGATTATTCTCTTTGTTCTCAGCAGAATATTTCCACTCTGGCTCGAAGATCAACCCACTGAAAAGAAGGCCTCTGAGGCTTGACGATGTATCGTGATATCGTAACGAGGAGAATGGGAAAAACCATTCTAAGGATGAGCATAGACAATCTGCAGATGTCTTGATGACAAGGAGGTGATGAAGACGCAAAGACGCTGGGTTGTCCTGTTGTGTTACTGAAATAATAAAATTTTGACTGGAGGAGAAGATGCAATCTACAGGTAGAATGCTATTCTTGACCCTGCTGATTATTTTCGTTGCCGCTCCGCTCTATGCGACAACCAAGGTTTCCATGGATTTGACCAACGAAAGAAACGTGCAGATGAATGTAAAATGCGTGAATTGCCATTTGAAGGAGAACAATTCACTGGTACAGCAGTGGCGATATTCACCCCATGCCGCCGGAAAAGATGGACAGGTCGGCTGCTATAACTGCCATGCGGCTGAAGAGGGCGAAATTACCGGCTACGAGCATGAAGGAGCCTTTATCAAAACAGTTCAGTCTCCCAAGGACTGCGGCTACTGCCATGTCCGCGAAGTTAAAGAGCAGCAGGTGTCTCACCATGCCGCAGCCGGCCAAATCATGGCCTCGCTGGACAACGTGCTTGGAGAAGTTATCTGCTCAATGGAAGACAAGGCAGATGCGGCAACCGGCTGCTGGCAATGTCATGGTTCAATTTTGACGGTCCTCAAGGACGATAGCGGCAAGCCGCTAAAACTCGCCTCTGGCGCTGTTATGTTCGATCCAATGACCTATCCAAACTCGGGGATGGGACGTCTTAACCCCGACGGTTTTGCCGGTACTTGCAACGCCTGTCATGCCAAGCATAGTTTTCGTGCTTCGATGGCACGTCAGCCGGAAAACTGCGGTAAATGTCATCTTGGACCCGATCATCCGCAAATAGAGGTCTACAATGAATCAAAACACGGTATTACCTATTACTCGGCGATGAAGGATGCCGGCTTCAACGGGATGAACATCATGAAGGCCGGTCAGTGGGTGCTCGGCAAGGATTACTACTATGCTCCGACATGTTCGACCTGCCATATGGGTGCCTACGTCAAACCTAACGGTGGTGAAGCACAGAACACCCATAATGTCGGTGACCGCATTTCATGGACGCTCCGTCCCCAAGTTTCGGTTAAACTGAACCGGGCGGTATTTGCTGATGGAACAGAAAAAGACATTCCCGGCGATATCCCGCCGCAACCGGGCTCGATGATCAATTATGGTGAGTTCAAGCAGGTTGATGGGGTCTGGAAAAATGTTCCAGTAGAAAAAGAGGCGATGGAAGTGATCAGTTGGGAGGAGCGCCGTAAGAATATGCAGGAAGTCTGCAGCCAATGCCATGGTGACCAGAAGGTGCAGAGCTTCTATAAGCAGTTCGACGCGCTGGTGGTCACCTACAACGATAAATTCGCCAAACCGGCCCAGAGTCTCTACAAAATGGCGGGAGAAGACGGCCTGATTCATGGCTCCACCTTCCACACCGAATTGGGCTGGCACTGGTGGGAACTCTGGCATCATGAAGGCCGCCGGGCCAGGCACGGCGCTGCAATGATGGGCCCGGACTATACACACTGGCACGGGATGTACGACGTCGCCCACAATTTTTACTTCAAGTTTATCCCTGAACTGATGCATTTGGCTGAAGAGAAAGGGATGTCGGAAAAGTATGAAAAAGTTGTCGGCGAACTGCTCGCCAAGCCTGAGCATGCCTGGTACAAGAAAGGCTTTGATGCGGACGTGATGCAAGCTATCAAAGCCGAACAGAAAGAGCGCTACAAGCAGTAAATCGCGCTTCTAACACTGAACCAGCCCCGGTATTGAAGGTCTGATACCGGGGCTTTTCAAGAAGATAGAGATGACGATGCACAAGACTCCTGTATACCTGACGCTGATCTTCTGCCTGCTTAGCTCCTGGGCGGAGGCAACCACCGTTGAAGAGGAAATTATCCATGTGGCCGCTAAAGTCAGCCGGCTCGAGCTAGGTTTCGATGACTATATCCTTGGCAGTAAATTAAGTGATGCCCAGAAGGCGATCGTTCCGGAAAATATCGTCAAGGATTCTCTGGAAGGAACCTACAAGTTCAAGAAGAAAGAAATCTTCGTGGTGGCGGCGGAAGATACCGATATCATTCTCGGTGTCTACAAGCAGTTCTCTGATGTGACGATGGCTGAGATAAAAACAATCATCAGTGGTCTGATGCTTGAACTTGGTGAACCAACTGCTTCGGCCCACGACAAGATGATTTATTGGACGTACAACGACAGTGGAAAAATCGATCAGGACTCGTTTGAATTCGGAAAGGAAAACGGTGGCTTGCCATCTCTTGCGACCGTTAAATTTTCCAGTTCGGAACGCTTGGGATCCGAAGCATCAAGAGAAGGTGGGCCTATTTCAGCCTATCTGATGATAACCTCAGATCCCTTGTCGAGACTTTTTCTTGCCAAAACCAGACAATGAAATTCAGATTCAGCCGCGCAATTTATCTCCTGTTACTCAGTGTTACATTACTGCTTGGTTCTTGCGGCTCAATTATACAAACAGACTCCATTGAGAAATATCCACGCAAGCCGGCCGATGAGCCAGAACGAAAATCTGGGCCGGCTATGCTTTTTTACGAGGCTGCTGAACAAGATGCCGACCCCGCCAATATCATCGTAACCCCACCGGCAGAAGACGGGAAGCAGACTGTCCCCTGAGCAAAGAAACTCCGGTTTACATTCATGATCGGATTCTGCAAACCGGACATGATTCACCGCTAATCACCCCCTGGGCTCTGTATTTGCCCGTGCTGAGCTTATTCCACGACCAGGTGCTCTGAAGCTGAGGTAGTGCCTGTACATATCTGGCTTGACATTCCTTCCTTGAATAATTAGTATGCCACAATACTATTTTGTCAAATACTGTATTGCGTAATATAGTATTGAACCATGCCATTTTGCATTGTCTGTATCTGCAGGGTGGCGTTATGCATTATACCTCTCAACATACGTTTTCACTGCGGAAAAAGAATATGGCAAAGATCGTGATTAAAAACCTGTACAAGGTTTTCGGAAACAACCCTGCTCTGGGACTTGAGCTGGTTAAAAAGGGCGGTTCAAAGGAAGAAATCTACGAAAAGACCGGACTTACGGTTGGCGTTCAGGATGCAAGTTTCGATGTCGAAACAGGGGAGGTATTTGTTGTGATGGGCCTGTCCGGTTCCGGTAAATCGACGCTGGTCAGAATGTTGAACCGGTTGATTGAGCCTACCGCGGGGGAGGTGATTGTTGATGGGGAAAACATACTCACAATGAATCGTGCTGATCTCGTTAATTTTCGGAGAAGTAAAACCAGCATGGTTTTTCAGTCCTTCGCCCTGATGCCGCACCAGACCGTGCTCGAGAATGTCGGTTTTGGCCTCGAGATGGCAGGA
The DNA here is from genome assembly GCA_963675545.2 of Desulfocapsaceae bacterium. Lineage (GTDB taxonomy): Bacteria > Desulfobacterota > Desulfobulbia > Desulfobulbales > Desulfocapsaceae > MADRE3. Next base: position 624,824 of record CAXXRX010000002.1, on the reverse strand, counting down.
GTAGATAAAAATCGACGTAACGAACGATCGCTCGATGCCTTGAAACAGGTTGGCCTTGACGGCTGGGAAAATGCCTATCCCCGGGAGCTGAGCGGCGGCATGCAGCAGCGTGTCGGGCTGGCGCGGGGACTGGCAGTCGACCCGGATATCCTGCTCATGGATGAGGCTTTTTCGGCCCTTGACCCTCTTATCCGCACGGAAATGCAGGACGAACTGCTCAAGCTTCAGGATCGCCAGGAGCGAACGATCATTTTCATTTCACATGATCTTGATGAAGCACTGCGAATCGGGGACCGGATTGCCATCATGGAAGGCGGGAAGGTCGTTCAGGTGGGAACCCCCGAGGAAATCCTGCAGAATCCAGCCGATGACTACGTCCGTGCCTTTTTCCGTGGAGTTGATCCGACAGGAGTGATTGCCGCAGGAGATATCGCCAGGGATACGCAACCGACGGTTATCTGGCATACCCCCCAGGGGAGTTTGCGGGCTACGCTTGAAATGTTGAACAATCGTGACATGGAATTTGCCTATATCCTCGACTCAGAACACCGCTATCATGGAATTGTTTCCACCGATACCCTGCACGACGCAATTGAACGCGGAGAATCGAAGATTGACGGAGCCTTCATTGCTGAGGCCAAAGCGGCTCTGTCCACCGACAGCATGCAGGATTTTTTGCCTGACGTAGCTTCGCGTGTCTGGCCGATTCCGGTGATTGATGAGAACAAGGTCTTCCTGGGTGTTGTCTCTAAAAATCGTTTTCTCCGCACGCTCCATCGTGCAGAAGACAATGCTCATTTCGAGCAGCAGTCCGTCAGCTAATTTAAAATCAGGAGCGTATAGATGTTTAGCTTTGAGGAAAAAGTTATTCCGCTGGATGTGTGGATAACCAGTTTCATCGACTGGCTGGTTGAGGGGTATCGCTGGTTTTTTCAGGCAATCAAGTGGCCTGTCGAGGTGACCCTTTCCGGTATAGAAAAGGGTCTTGTCAGCCTGCCGCCCTTGATCATCATCCTGGTGCTGGCGCTTGTCGCCTGGCGGGTATCAAGTGCCCGGCTCGGGATCTTTACCGCCGTGACAATGGTGTTTATCGGTCTGCTCGGTTTATGGGAAGATACGATGATAACCCTTGCCATGGTTTTCTGCTCTGTTGTCTTCTGCACCATTGTCGGTATTCCGCTGGGAATCTGTGCCGGCCGCAGCGACCGTTTTGACGCCGCCCTTCGACCGGTACTGGACGCCATGCAGACGACGCCGGCCTTTGTCTATCTGGTTCCCATTGTCATGCTTTTCTCGATTGGCAACGTTGCCGGAGTTCTGGCCACCATCGTCTTTTCGCTGCCGCCGATTATCAGGCTGACCAGCCTCGGAATCCGCCAGGTGCATCCGGAACTGGTTGAAGCAGCCTGGGCGTTCGGCGCGACAAACCAGCAGGTGCTGCTCAAGGTGCAGATCCCGCTTGCCCTGCCGACGATCATGGCCGGACTGAACCAGACGATCATGATGGCGCTTTCCATGGTCGTAATCGCTGCCCTGATTGGTGCTGGAGGGCTTGGGGCTCCTGTTGTCCTCGGCTTAAACACGCTTGATATCGGCCTTGCCACCATTGGGGGCCTGTCTATCGTGCTGATGGCAATCGTCTTGGATAGAATTACCCAGTCAATGGGAACTCAAAAGAAAAATTAAAGGAGGATCGTTCATGTTGAAAAAAGCAATGTTAGGTATTGCCTTAGCCGCTGTCGTTTTAACAGTCGGCATATCCGCCCAGGCAGATGGACACAAACCCGGAGACGGGGTAACCGTCAAACCGGCACGGGCAACCTGGAATACCGGTTTCTTCCAGGAAGCACTTATTCGCAAAGCTCTTGGGGAGCTTGGTTATGATGTCGAAAAACCCAAGGATCTGCAAAATCCGATATTCTACAAATCCGTAGCACTTGGCGATGTTGATTATTGGACAAACGGCTGGTTTCCAAATCATGACGGCCAGTTGCCGAAAGGGTTTTACGACAAGGCCGAGAAAGTGGGATATGTCGTTAAGGCCGGCGGTCTCCAGGGCTATCTTGTTTCAAAAAGAGATGTTGAAAAGTTCAATATCAAATCACTTGACGATTTCAAACGTGATGATGTCAAGAAAGCCTTTGACAAAAATGGTGACGGTAAGGCCGACCTGACTGCCTGTCCTCCCGGCTGGGGCTGTGAAACGGTTATCGCCCATCATATGGATGTTTATGATCTTGATGATCACATCAATCCGGTAAAGGCCTCCTATGAGGCTGGAATGGCCTCTGCGTTGGCTGCGTATAAAGCGGGAGAGTCGATCTTTTTTTACACCTGGGCACCGAACTGGACAATCTTCAAACTGAAGCCCGGTCAAGACGTTATGTGGATCAACGTACCGAAAACAATGCCGAAAGAATCACAGATGGCTGGTAAAGACCGCATGGAGGTAGCCGGTATTGAGGGTGCTGTTTCCGATCCGGTCAAGCTTGGGTTTGTCGTTTCCGATATTCAGATTGTGGCCAACAAGGACTTTCTGGCAAAAAATCCTGCGGCAAAGAAATTCTTTGAGGTATTCACCCTGCCGCTTGACGATATCAACGGCCAGAACACGAAGATGAATGAGGGTGAAAAAAGTCAGAAAGATGTTGAACGTCATGCTGATGAGTGGATAGCCAACAATCAGGCAACCTGGGATGGCTGGCTGAAAGAGGCACGTGCAGCAGCCATGTAGTAGTTTTTTCTGTTATGCTGCAGGGGGACACGGTGTTCCGCACCCCTGCAGTTCAGAAATGCAGCGAAACCCGGTCGTCTGTACAAAAAGATGGAACAGATGTGTGAAATAGATTATTAACCTGCAATACTTCTTTACAAGGTGGAGGGAATGGCAGAAAGGAGCTTACAGGAAAAAGTAATAACACAGCAGTTGCGCACGATATTCAAGGCGGCACAGGCCCACTCAAAAATAACAGAAAAAGAATGCGGCCTGAGCAGTGCCAAGCTCTGGATGCTTTATGAAATTTCCGCAAAGCCGGGTATTCTTGTATCTCAACTGGCCAGGGAACTTTCTATTCACCCTTCCACCTGCTCTAATATGCTCGACAAGATTGAGGAAAAGGAGCTCATCCACCGAGACCGCAGTAAAATGGACCAGCGTTCGGTTCATATATATCTGACAGACAAGGGGCGACAACTCCTCAATAAAGCCCCGTCTCCTCCTCAGGGAAAACTGAGCAGTGCGCTGCAGGCACTTTCCCCGGAACAGCTTGTCGACCTGGAGTCCAGTCTGAAAATTTTTATCGAGGCCTTGCACTTTGAGGATAGCAAGGCTGCCCTCACTCCAATAATCGGAGACTGACTGCCGGCAATGGCCTCTCAGCACTACAAAAGAGCATTGATCAGGAGGCAGGCGACTAAGAGCATGAAGCTTCTGTGGAACGTATTTCTCTGCGCATAGCCTCAATGGTCTTCAAGCAATAGTGGGGAGGATCACAGGATACCTTCTCATAGACAAGATTCTTGGAAAAGAAATTGTTTGTGAGCTGGTTTTGTGCGCTTTTTCGAAAAGATAGCTTTTTCTTAAATAAGCCTTATGATATGGGCAAGGTTTTTAATCCTTTTCAGGAGATATTCATGACAACAATTTTGCTCAAGGGTGAAAAAGTTCGGCATAACAAGAGAGCGAGTTGGGGCATTGGCAAAATTGTTTCAGTTGACCGATGTGGTACAATTCAGGTGATTTTTGAAGGAGACCGGACAGTATCCATTGCCAAAGGCGCAAAGTTCCTGGTCAAAGCACCATAGGCGTCCCGGAAAAACGCCTGAGCAGAGGGTGGTGTCCACTCCCGAATACACGGTTTAATTGCTGATCAGCCAGGTGGTTGATTACCGAATCTTGGATTTGTTTCGGCATATCTGGTATGCTGGGTTTATTAAGCAAATCAATAGTTGCAGGATCCTGATGGATCCAATTCCTTTTATACGTCTTATTATAACTACCGAAATGGAGGTGTTTTTTGCAGACTGTGGTAAAAAAATGGTTTCGTGACAAGGATTCCGGATTCCTCGAGAATGGGAATGGTCCGGATATACTCGTAAACAAAGCTGATCTCGTCGGCTGCCAGTTTCTCAAGGTTGGCGCGAAAGTGGAATTTGAATGCCATGTGGATGAGCGGGAATTGGTCGCCAGAAAAGTCAAACTCTGGAGACAGAAAAAGTCAAAAGGTGCAAAAAACGGTAACAAGGGAGGACACAAGCCGTTTCCCTTTGGTGTCATGACCTGAAAAACCCATAGATCCGAACACCTGCAGATCCGCGGGCATCATCTTCATTATTGTAATTCACTTCTGTTCTGATATGATATGCGCATGGCCAGAATCGCGCGCGTCATAGCTCCCGGATATCCTCATCACATCGTTCAAAGAGGCAATCGTCGTCAGCAGACCTTTTTCTGCGATGATGACTATCGCCTCTATCTCGAATTGATGGCACAATTGTGCAGAAAACATGAAGTCACTGTCTGGGCCTGGTGCCTGATGCCGAATCATGTGCATCTGATTGCCGTCCCGCAAACAAAGAGCGGCCTCGCCAGAGCTATTGGGGAAGCGCATCGGCGCTATACCAGGCATGTCAATGTTCGAGAGAACTGGCGGGGGCACCTCTGGCAGGAGCGATTTGCCTCGTTTCCGATGGATGAAAAGCATCTCCTGGCCGCCACGCGCTATATCGAGATGAATCCTGTGGCCGCAAACCTCGTGAAAAAACCCGGTGATTACCGCTGGAGTAGTGTCCGTGCCCATCTTGACGGCCAGGATGACGAGCTTACCTCTGTTGCCCCGTTGCTGGAACTGGTACCAGACTGGAAAACCTTTCTACAGCTATCTGACAATCGTGAAGTGGAGATCCTGCATCGTCATGAACGAACAGGCAGGCCACTTGGAGCGGACGGCTTTCTCAAGAAGCTGGAAAACCGGCTCAAAAGAAGCCTGCGACCACAAAAACCGGGCCCGAAAAAAAAGACAGGCGATAATTAAGTATCCTGTCCCCGGAACAAATATTATTGCTTCTTCTTTCTCAGCTGTTAACCGACCAGACCTATCAATCCTGTGCCGAGTAAAATCATCGTAGCCGGCTCAGGCACAGGGGATGTTGCTGTCGTTGGAGTGAATGAAAAGGCGATATTGTGTGTCTCTCCTCCGTCATTAGAATTGAAGTTTGTTCCATTCACTGCATCTCCAATAGTTAGAGAAAAAGCAAGCTGAACCGTTTCACCAATTCTAACATTCCCATCCTTCCAGTTGATGCCTATGTGACCATCAGGTCTGTTTGTCGGACTATAACCCAAAGCTGGCGTCTGGTATGCCAAAGCCCGCAGCGCTGGGTAATGGTTGCATCCCTACTCAACGACAGCTTCTGGAGCATTTTGGACCATTTTGGACCATTTGAATCAACTCTCGAAGTGTATCGTCCGAGTTATGTATTCGATCTACCCAATTGAGAAATTCATGCTGCTTGACTATCTGCTCGGTATGCTCAATCGAAAAGCCCCCTTTATTAAATATCGCTCGCCATTCTTTTTCAGAAAAAGCCTGATTATGAGAAGGATCACGTAAGATTTCAAATTTATCTACATATCGAGCCGTTGGCCTATGTTCTGGTAGCACATGGTCTTGAATAATTCGCAGACCTTCTTTTTTCAGTACCCGTGCAAACGCGTTCACAAATTTCTGACAATCAGGAAAATAGTGAGGAGTAATACGACAGGTTACCAAGTCAAAGTAAGAACCTTCAAAAGGCAGATGCTCCGCATCGGCCAGATGGAATTTGTCCAACATTTGTTACATTCTTCTCTTTACAGATAAATTTTTCAGCAATTTTTAGCATGTTGGGTGTCAAGTCTGTTGCTATAACTTTCCTAACATGTGGGGCAAAGTTTAAAGCAACATGGCCTCAACCAGTTGCCACATCTAAGACAAGCCAGTCTCTTTTAGGCCTAGCAATGGTCACGAAGTGTTCAAGATCGACCCCTTTTGCGTGGGGCTCACTATGAACATAGGCGTCACCAACTTTGCCATACTGGTCCAGCGATCGTTGCTTTGAATTTTATTTGGCATCAATTAATCTCCGGCTCTATATCCTTGCATATAATTTCACCCAATCAACTGCGATCAAAATTATTGTTTCAAGTTAGTCTTAACAATAGCGTTATCAAGTTCTTCAAATTCATAATATTTAAGGATTTTATACAAGCGTTTTCTCGTTAACATTTTATATAATTGAGGTTCTGCGGTCCCTTCTCTTGCAATTTGATTGTAGAATTTCTCTACTGCCTTAGCAGCAATGCGCAAGGATGATACAGGCCAAATGATGATCTTGTAACCGAGTTCTTGAAATTCATCAGCAGTCAGGTATGGTGTACGTCCGAATTCAGTCATGTTTGCCAGCAGATGACAATCTAGCGATTCTGCTACAAGCTTAAAATCTTCTATCGTTGTTAATGCCTCTGGAAAAATAACATCAGCACCAGCTTCAAGGTATCGCTTGGAACGACTTATTAACCCTTCTAATCCTTCTGATGCAAAGGCGTCTGTCCTTGCAATTATTTTCAAATGAGTTCTAGCTCTTACTGCGGCAGCAATCTTTAGAGCCATATCGTTAGGTGCAATAAGGCTTTTGTTATTTAGATGTCCACACTTCTTCGGCAGAATCTGATCTTCAATCTGTACTGCTGCAGCTCCTGCTTCCTCAAGTTCCCTGACCAACCGCATGACATTCAGAGCTTCGCCGTACCCCGTATCTCCATCCACCAAGATTGGTAGACCAGTCGCCCGATAAAGAGTCTTTACAAAGTTTGTCAGCTCTTCAATAGTTAAAATACCAAGATCTGCAAGGCCCATACATGCAGATAATGCTCCTCCTGAAACATACAAAGCTTTAAAACCGGCTTCTTGTGCCAATAAACCAGACAAGGCGTTGTGAGCCCCTGGGATTTTAAGGATACCTTCTTGCATTAAGAGTTTTTCAAAACGCTTTCCAGCCGGTTTACCAATAACACTCTCACTTTTAAGCCAAGTCGTCATTAACTACCCTCCACAAGCTCAGATTGCTATATTTTCATCTGCATCGTTTTTTCGGTCAACTTGCTGCACATCTGCCCCGCTTTCTCTCAAATCTGAAACAAAGCAGAATTGTTATTATGCGAAACCAAGGAATAACAATATCAGTCAATTGGAGTTGAACTTGAAAGTTTCACCCTCAATCAACACAAATCCAAATATGTCGACAATACACTGCCTGCCACAAAATGTAAAGCACTCACCCAAAATTCATACGGTTGCACTAATTCAAGTTAAAAAAGGGAATTGTGGAGAAAATATTCTTCTTGACATCGGTTCCATAGTTTGATTAAAGCTATAATCTGTCGACATATTGAAAATGATACACTTTCATAATTATTACACAACACAATGTATGATCTCTGAAAATGCGAGTACTAAAGAGCATGGTAAATCATCTAACCACACAAACATAATTGAGCCGCAAAGCATTCTGGGGAATTAATAATGGGCTTGAGTATTGCTAGAAAAATTTTAGAGAATCATTTAGTTGAAGGGAAGTTAATCGTCGGTGAAGAAATTGGTATTAAAATAGACCACGCCCTGATCCATGACACCACCGGTCAAATGGCCCTGCTTCAATTTGAAGCAATGGGTGTTTCCAGGGTTAAGGTTCAAAGGGCAGTAATCTATGCGGACCACAATACGATTCAGGTTGGCCCAGAAAATATGGATGACCACCTGTTTCTATCAACAGCCGGACGTAAATTTGGTCTCTACTTTTCCAGACCCGGCAACGGAATATGCCATCAAGTAAACCTGGAGCGTTTCTCAATTCCCGGCCAGACCCTGCTCGGAGCTGACAGCCATACCACAACTGGAGGTGGCGCAGGTATGTTAGCTATTGGCGCTGGCGGACTAGATGTGGCTGCAGCCATGGCAGGTTATCCATTTTATATGGAGATGCCGAAGATTGCACGATTTACTCTTGACGGAAATTTGCAGCCGTGGGTTTCAGCAAAAGATATTGCTTTAGAGATGTTGCGAATTTTGGGCGTTTCGGGTGGCAGAGGTAAAATTTTAGAATTTGCAGGTCTAGGAGTGGAGACTCTCAATGTTCCCCAGAGAGCAACTATTGCTAACATGAGTATTGAAACAGGTGCTTTCACCGCACTTTTCCCATCAGACACGATAACTAATGATTTCCTGACAGCCCAGGGTCGTGGGTCTGAATGGTCTCCGATGTATGCCGATCATGGTGCGGTCTATGATGAAGATTATGTAATCAACCTGTCTACTCTAGAGCCTATGATTGCCGCCCCTCATTCTCCTGACAATGTGCTTCCCGTTAGAGACGTGGCTGGTATTGATGTTGACCAGGTTGGTATAGGATCTTGCACGAATTCCTCTCTTGAAGACTTAACTAAAGTGAGTGCTATTCTCAAGGGCCAGACTGTACCCCCCAGTGTCAGCCTGATCATCACACCGGGGTCTCGTCAGGCCTTGAAGGGACTCTACGAATCAGGTGCTTATGGTATTTTGATTGATTCAGGGGCCAGGGTACTTGAGAATGTCTGTGGGTTTTGCTGTGGACTTGATCAATCACCAAGATCAGGCGGCCTCTCACTGAGAACCAATAACCGGAACTTTTCTGGACGCAGTGGAACTGCTGACGCTCAAATTTATCTGGTCAGCCCTGAAACGGCAGCCGCCTCAGTAATTACTGGGAAAATCACAGATCCTCGAACGTTAGGAGAAGCTCCTGAATTCAGATATCCAGATAGATTTCCAATAGATGACAACATGATAATACCGCCGGATCCCGAAAATAGTGAGGTGAAAATACACAGGGGGCCAAATATTTCTGAGTTACCTAGATTTAATGCCTTGCCGGATCGACTTGAAGGCAGTGTATTGTTACTGAGAGGGGATAATGTAACAACTGACGATATATTACCAGGAGGGGCGCATATACTTAAATTACGTGGAAATATACCAGCTATCTCAAAATTCATTTTTTCCGGTATTGACCCAACCTTCCCAGAACGTGCTGTAGAGGCTGGAACTGGTTTTGTTGTCGGAGGCTATAACTATGGGCAAGGCTCAAGTAGAGAGCATGCTGCTCTAGCTCCTCGTTACTTGGGAGTGCGTGCAGTTATCGCCAAATCCTTTGCCCGAATACATAAGTCCAATTTAGTTAATTTTGGAATCATTCCACTGAAATTTTGCAATCCGAAAGATTATGACTCGATCAATATGGGCGATCGTCTATGCTTATCCGATTTAACAAAAATCCCGAATGATAATCAGACCGTAATAGTTAAGAATCTGAGTTCAGGAAACAATATTGAAACTAACATTGAAATTTCACCGCGTCTCAAGAAAACCCTGGCGGCAGGTGGTCTGCTAAATCAGATTAGAGTGGAGGCTGTCTGATGCAAAGACGAATACCCACTGTGATTATGAGGGGCGGCACCAGTCGTGCCTTGTTTTTGATGGATAATCATCTTCCTGAAGAGCCTACTGTTCGTGACGCTGTAATTTTGGCCCTCTTTGGTAGCCCTGACCCAAACAAAAGACAGATTGATGGCTTGGGGGGAGCAGTTTCTTCCACCAGCAAAGTAGCAATCATAAGTCCCTCAAATGACCCCAAGTATGATATAAATTACAATTTTGGACAGGTTTCAATTGATCGACCTATGGTGGATTATAGGGGGAATTGTGGCAACATTTTGTCTGCGGTAGGCCCTTTTGCCGTTGACCAGGGACTTGTTCCGGCAGAAGCTCCAATCACCAAGGTACGGATACATCAGATCAATACTAATAAGCTGATCGTTGCCCATGTACCGGTAAAAGATGGTCACTTTGATTATGAAGGAGAATATGCGATCAATGGAGTCCCCGGCACGGGAAACCGAATAGATCTCCACTTCCATAATCCGGGTGGTTCAGTAACGGGAGATCTCCTGCCAACGGGTAATCCGATTGATAGAATTAACATTTCGGGAATTGAGAACATTGATTTTTCATTAGTTGATGCAGCTAATCCTTACGTTTTCATCAGAGCTGCTGACGTGGGTTTGAAGGGCACAGAAATAGCGACCATTGATCAAAACAAAGAAATCAAAGAAAAGCTTGAGTTAATAAGATGTTATGCTGCAGTTATGTGTGGTCTTGCAGACACACCGGAGGAGGCATCTGCGACAAGCCAGGCGATCCCTAAGGTAGCACTGATTGCCCCGCCACAAAGTTATACAACTGTTGGAGGAGAGACAATCAAAGAGAGTGAAGTTGATATAGTTATCCGACTTATCTCGATGGGAACACTACACAAAGCTATTGCCGTCACGGGGGCTATTTGCAGTGCCGGTGCAGCCATGATTCCCGGAACAATAGTTAACAAGACCATAACAACCCCCCAAAATAATCCGCTATTTATAGGTCACCCCAGCGGTATAATTGATGTTACCGCAAATGTGGTAGCAAATGATGAAAACCCTGATTATCAAAAGGCAGTAATTGGCAGGACTGCACGTCGTTTGATGGAAGGTTACGCCCTCGTACAAAAAAAACATTTTAGAAAGTGACCACTAGCTAACTATGATTTCATACTATATCAAAGAGGATAGGACTCGACATTACAGGTGTTTTTTGATCTCAAAGAGGTATGCATATGGTTTCTTCAAATGAGATAACAGTTGGGGAGCAACTGTTTCATAAAATCAGTCAGGAAATAACAGAAGGATCATTAAAACCTGCACAAAAATTAAGCGAGCCGGAACTGGCAAAAAAATATGGCACCAGTCGGGCACCGCTGCGTGAGGCGATTCGTCGGCTTGCAGAGCGGGGGCTTATTGTTATCAAACCTCGTCAGGGCCCGAGAGTTGCTGAATTTTCTATAGAAAAATTCATTGAAATTTTTGAAATTCGTGAGGCTTTGGAAAGTCATGCCTGCCGTCTGGCAGCAGACAGAATGACAGATGATGAATTATCCCAGCTAAGTCACATTGTCTTGCAGCATGAAAAGGAAATTATAAATAATCGAACAGATAAGTATACCCACCAGTATGAGGATATCGATTTTCATTTTCTTATTGCGAGGGGCAGCAATAACACGTTTTTTACGAAATTGTTGTGTGAAGATTACTACAACCTGATGCTTGTTCATCGGAACTGTCACAAATGGGTCAAGAGCAGGGGGAAGCAGGCTTTAAAGGATCATTTTCAGATACTCATGGCATTGGAAGACAGAGATGGAGAACTTGCGGAATTGTTAATGAGACGACATGTTCAAGCAGCAAAATTAAGTGTTATTGAGACATATCAGCAATTCCTCAAGAGTGAAGATAAGAACTCAGATTTTTTTTTAAAAATGCCCGGTCAGATAAATAGAATATAAAAAACATCTGCTGGGCTGATTATGACCGGAAAAAGAATCCATAACACGATTCATTGTTGCAGTGAGCGGTTGCAAAAGCGGCATGGTTGGTTAGGATAAGAGCAGTATTACTTAACCATGTAGCCAATAGTTCCCGTATACAGGGAGATAACACTAAATCCAAAGGAGGGGCGTATGAAAGTAGCAAAATTGTTGATGGCAGTAGTTCTGGGTACTCTTCTGGTATCACCGGCAGGCGCCTATGAGATTGAGAAACCGGAATGTGTCGCACCGGCCAAACCAGGTGGCGGTTTTGACCTGACCTGCAGGATAGCTCAGACCGGTCTTGAAGATCAATTGGGTCAACTGGCCCGAGTTACCTTTATGCCTGGTGGGATCGGATCGGTGGCTTTTAATCTCTTCAATACCACACGCACAGATGATCCAAATGCGATTGTGGCATTTTCTTCTGGTTCTCTACTAAACATTGCAAATGGCAAGTTTGGTAAATGGACCGAAAATGATGTCAGGTTTGTAGCCACTGCAGGCGCTGATTTTGGCGCAGTTATCGTTAAAGATGACAGCGAACTGAAGACACTGGATGATCTGATGGCAATTTTCAAGAAAAATGAATCTGATATTGTCATCGGTGCCGGTGGTACTGTTGGTAGTCAGGACTGGATGAAAGCTGCATTGTTATTGAAGTCAGTTAACAAAGACCCTAAGAAAATGCGTTATGTGGCCTATGACGGTGGTGGTGACGCAATAGCCGGGCTGCTTGGAGGAAGTATTGGCGTATATACGGGTGATGTAGGTGAAATGGTCTCCCATTTGGGCGCTGGAACGCTGAGGATTTTAGCAGTCATGTCACCTGAGCGATTACCTGAGCCGTTTGCTGAGTTTCCAACTGCAAAAGAACTTGGTTATGATGCTGAATGGACCATCATGCGAGGCTATTACATGGGCAGAGATGTTTCCGATGAGGCTTATAACGCCTGGGCGGATAAATTCAAGGCGGCATACAAAACAGACGAATTTGCTAAAATTCAGAAAGAAAAAGGATTGCTCCCACTCAACATAGCTGGTGAGGAGCTTGACAAAGATGTTAAGGCTAGAATCGTGAAACTGCGTGAAATTGCCAGGGAGGCTGGACTCATTAAATAAGCCATAGATGAGACAATCGGTTCGCTTCATTTTTTATGGGCGGACCGATAATTCGGGAGAAAATTTGTATGGCTGATAGAATTGCTGGACTTATTGCACTGCTTGTCAGTGTCATCTACGGTTTTATTGCGTTTACTATCATCGAAGCTCCATTTCAGTACGATCCGCTTGGACCTGAAAGTTGGCCACAGATTTTATCTGTTGTTTCGGTATTCTGTTGTTTATACATTATCTTGTTGCCAGATGATGATGAATTTGACGTGGCAAGAGTTGCTATCATTCGTCTTGTCATCGTTGCGATTCTACTTTCTGGGTATGCTTATCTTTTTGAACCTGTCGGGTTTATTATTTCAACAGCTCTTTTATGCGGCATTTTCTCGCGTTTACTTGGTTCAACAGTAAAAGAGTGCGCCTTGTTTGGCCTTGCAACTGGCGTTTTGGGGCACATTATCTGTGTGATCCTCCTTGATCTTAATCTACCTGGAGGACTCCTGTCTTCAATTTTATGAGGCACCTATGAATGAAGTAATTGCTGGCTTGTCCAATGGGTTCGGGGTTGTTTTACAACCTATGAATTTTCTATATGTTTTAATTGGTTGTTTTTCGGGTACACTGGTTGGTGCCCTTCCCGGTATTGGTCCTATTAACGGTGTGGCAATCTTGTTACCAATCGCATATAGTGCAGGTTTACCACCCGAGTCAGCCCTCATATTACTAGCGGGTATCTATTATGGTGCTGAGTATGGTGGTAGAATATCTTCGATATTATTGAACGTGCCTGGTGATGCTGGTGCAGTCTTTACGACACTCGACGGCAACCCGATGGCCAAGAAAGGCGAGGCCGGTCGCGCCCTCTCCCTTTCTGCTGTCGCGTCTTTCATCGGCGGCACAATCGCGGTTGTGCTCATGTCACTGTTTGGCCCACTGCTCGCATCAGTTGCGGTCAAATTCAATCCTTCTGATTATGTTGCCCTGATGGTTTTTGCTTTTGCAAGCCTGTCATCTCTAATCGGTAAAAATCCTGTCAAGACTCTATTAGGGGCCGTAATGGGTCTGATGATATCAACCATTGGCATCGATGCCAATACTGGGGTACCTAGATTCACCTTTGACATACCGGATATTCTAGCAGGTATTGACTTTCTTGTGATAGTAATCGGTCTCTTTGGTATGGCTGAGTTGTTCACTCTTGTGGAGAGACAAGTTACCGGTACGTTAAAAGTGTTACCGATCGGTAAGAGTTTTGTTTCATTTAAAGACTTGGCCGCAGTGAAATGGACAGTGCTCCGGTCATCTCTTCTCGGTTTCTTCATTGGGGTACTGCCAGGTACTGGTGCATCAGTTGCTTCAGCAGTTGCTTACGGTACGGAGAAGAGATTGGCAGGGAAAAGTGGCGACAAATTTGGCACAGGTGATATTAGAGGTCTTGCTGCTCCTGAAGCAGCAAACAATGGTGCAGCAGGAGGTGCGATGGTACCAATGCTGACGCTTGGTATTCCCGGTTCAGGCACCACAGCTATTTTACTCGGGGCTCTTTTACTTTTCAATGTTACCCCCGGCCCTCTGATGTTTGCAAATAGACCAGAAATTGCCTGGGGATTAATCGCTTCCATGTACATTGGCAATATTGCCTTACTTGTAATAAACCTTCCACTCGTTGGCCTCTTTGCGAGAATGTTGGCAATTCCACAAAAATTTTTAACACCTCTTATCGCAGTACTTGCATTTATCGGAGTGTATTCTGTTGTCAGTAATCCTTTCGATCTTTATATGATTATTGGTCTCGGCCTTTTTGGATGGATTCTGAGAAAACTGCAATTTTCATTGGCACCAGTTATTTTGGGAGTCGTTCTTGGGCATCTGTTTGAGGTCAATCTCAGGCGTGCACTTTCTATTTCTGGCGGTGACTGGTCGATTCTTCTGTCTTCATATACTAGTGTAATTCTTTACTTATTGGCTATTTTGATAGTAATTGTTCCGGCCCTAATGAAATGGAAATCACAACAAAAAACGAGAACAGAACAGTCAGCATAACCAGATGACAGTCAATCAAGATATAAAAATGACACTTTTCAGCGTTGAGTATTGACCTCTGGTAGCTAGAACAGACAATGCAATTTCTTTTACTCCCCTTTTAACCTTACGGTGGTAAATGAATTTTAGGAGAAATGGTATTGCTGAGCGGCCCACAGTTTCTATACCAGACTGAAAGTTAGGGTTTTTCTCTTTCTCATGCAGCTTTTCTTCTTTTTTCTTTTAATTGCTTTACATATCTCGCTGGAGTTACTCCAGCGAGGGCCCCATGGGGGCGTTCACTATTATATTCCTCAAGCCAGGCAGTGATAACACGTCTTGCCTCCTGCACTGAATAAAACAACCATCGATCCAGGCAACCATCCCGAAACACGGCGTTAAAACTTTCGTTGTGACCATTTTGCCACGGGCTGCCTGGGTCGATATATCTGGTTTTAACCTTCGCTTTCTTCAGCCAGCCTTGAATCTCTTTTGCTACAAACTCAGGACCGTTGTCACTTTTAATACATGCCGGAGGACCCCATTTTTCAAAGAGATCCTTCAATACTCGTTTGACATGGCCTGAGGTGATCGAACGGCTTGTATAAATTGCAAGCCCGTAACGGGTGTACTCATCGATCACGGTCAAACTCCGGATGCGTCGTCCACAGGCAGTCTGGTCAGATACCAGATCATAACTCCAGACATGATTGGGATACTTCGCCTTGCTCAGCTTCGTTGTGCTTTTTCCAAGTAATCGTTTTTTCTTCTGTTTCTTAATTACCTGTAACCCTTCCTGCTTTCGGATCAGACGAACTCTTTCTCTGCCGACTCTCCAGGCAGAGTCTTTCAGCTTGTGATAAATTTTCCGATAACCAAATCGTGGATAATGAAATGATAACCGGTGAATTTCTTCTCTGAGTTCTTGATCACGATTCGCCTTGGGTTTATTCCTCTTCGTTGTTCGATTTAGGCTGATGATTCGGCATGAACGTCTCTCACTGGCCTGGAACGTTGATCGAAGGTAATCAGATACGATTCTTTGGCTGGCAAGGCTTACCACTTTTTTGATACCACGTCCTTAAGCATGCGGTTATCAAGCGTAAGTTCTGCAACCAGTTTTTTCAGTTCTGAGTACGCTCAAGTCACATAAGGAAGGTCTCTCATTTGAACCTAATGGTAATAATCCTATGGCCAATCTCTTGTTAAATCTTCTCGGGTCTGTCGCGGAATTTGAACTGGCTCTAATCAATGAGCGTAGGGCTGAAGGTCAAGCAAGGGCTAGAGCTGAAGGTAAACACTGTGGAAGACCTCCTGCGTTGACCAGTGAGCAGATAGAGGAAGTAAAAGAGCTGCATGAGCTGGGTATTAGTAAGGCTGAGATAGCTCGTAGGATGAATACCAGTAGGCCAAGTATTTACAGGGCGTTAGCTGCTGTTGCTGCTGCTGTGAAAAACCAATACGCTCTCAATTAAGGATCATATTGGGCTATAGGTCACCCCATCATTAGACAACCACCATACATCAGATTAAAATGAAAACTAAATAGCTAGTGTTGAAGAGACAGAGTCATTTTAAATCCTGCCTCTCCAAGACATCAGTGTCTATATATTATTATTTCTTCTTTCTCAGCCTTGACCCAATCAGTCCGACCAATCCTGTACCAAATAAAATCATAGTAGCTGGCTCAGGGACAGGGGCTGCTGCGGTAGTTGGAGTGAATGAAAATACAATATTGTGTGTCAGACCATTGTCATTTGAATTAAAATTTGTCCCATCCACTGCGTCTCCAATAGTCAGGAGAAAACTGAGTTCGACTGAACTACCAGTTGAGACAGTCCCTTCCTGCCAGTTAATGCCGATGTCACCATTGGGCCTGTCTGGTGAATCTTGGTCACCGGTATCAGTGGTGTAGGGAATTATGGAACTGGAAAGAAATGTGCCATTAGATTCAGGTGATAAAATTTGGAGGGGTTGATCGACTCCGGATGATAAATCAAACATAATAGATTGCTCTTCTTCTTGACTGATGAAGCCCACGTTAAAATGAAAATCAGTCCAAGCTTCAGAGGTGTTGTTTTTGAGATTCAATGTCACTGAATATTGAGTAAAATTATTATAGTCCGGGTAGGCCTCATCTGTATTTAGTGTCCCCAAACCTTGATTTTTCAACTGGGCATTTATTATTACAGAATCTACTGAACTATACGTAGCATAAGCAGTTATTGTATTATTATCTATTGATGAACCGGCCCATGAATTTGCTTGTAATGCATCTCCTTGAAAGAGTGGCATCTCAGCAAAGTCTATCAGTGCAGCCAAACTCATAGCAGCTGTAGCAATGATGAATAATCCCGTAATGCATAGCGTGACAAGTAACTTTTTCATTTGTACCCTCCTTGCTATTTTGATGGTTCAAGTATGATGGAACCTCCCTGTTGTAAACATGCAAAATATGTTTTATTAGCGTGTTATGAATGATTAATAATAACGCTACAATAGGTACATACGAATGTGTAACAGTCGGGAATTTTCCGGTATGTCGGAAATAATTTCCGGAATTATCAAATGTCTTGAGAGAGTATCTTATCTCGGCAGGTACGACCGTCCATGGTCGTGTAGGACTCAATGGGATTCAGCGGCGGAACAGGTGTGCAGCAGAGGGGTTTGCTGGAAATGGAAAGCCTGGTGTCTCAGCACGTGGATGATCCTGCGTGCTGCGTTGTGTACAAGATCATTACCCTGGAAACAACCAAGGCGTGCTGTTGTCATAACAGCACGCCATGGCGGTAGTTCTGGTGGAGCTAGGCGGGATCGAACCGCCGACCTCTTGAATGCCATTCAAGCGCTCTCCCAGCTGAGCTATAGCCCCATGTGTCGACCATGAAGTGAGAAATTCCTATAACAGGGTTTGAAAATGGTGTCAACGAAAAACAGGTATTCATGCGTTGCTTGCCATTAATCTTGCTAATGGAAGGGGTCTCTGGTATCTTTAGATGTTCTAATAATTTGTAATGTCTGACAGTATCCGGTGCGTCGTTATAGAGGCCGGTCTAGAGAGTTATCTATATTCCTTATTAGGGAAGGTTCTATGTTTTCTCCATTCAATTTTTTGTTTGGCTGGCTGTCTAATGACCTGGCTATCGATCTGGGTACCGCAAATACGGTCTTGTATGTAAAGGGCAAGGGGATTGTCCTGCGGGAGCCGTCTGTTGTTGCCGTCCGTCAGGACGGCAGGATGAGCAGGGTTTTGGCGGTTGGACAGGAAGCCAAGCTGATGCTTGGCAAGACGCCGGGTAATATTACCGCTATTCGACCGATCAAGGATGGTGTTATTGCCGATTTCGAGGTCACCGAAGCGATGCTGCGGTACTTCATCAAGAAGGTCCATAACCGCCGGACGCTGGTTCATCCGCGCATCATGATATCTGTGCCCTCAGGCATCACCCAGGTTGAAAAACGGGCGGTCAAGGAGTCGGCCGAATCGGCCGGGGCCCGCGAGGTGTATTTAATCGAGGAGCCGATGGCGGCGGCGATTGGTGCCGACCTGCCGATCACCGAACCGACCGCCAACATGATCATTGATATCGGCGGCGGTACAACCGAAGTTGCTGTTATCTCTCTGGCTGGGATCGTCTATGCAAAATCAGTCCGGGTTGCCGGGGACAAGATGGACGAGGCCATCCTCCAGTACATCAAACGCAAGCACAATCTGGCAATCGGTGAGCGAACCGCCGAAATGATAAAGACAACCATCGGCAATGTCCTTCCCGAAGAACCATACGAGACCATGGACATTAAGGGTCGGGACCTGGTTTCCGGGGTTCCGAAAACGCTCACGGTGGGAGCCGATGAAATTCAGTCCGCCATTGCCGAGCAGGTAGACGTCATTGTCGAGGCGGTGCGGGTCGCACTTGAATTAACTCCGCCGGAGCTGGCTGCCGACATTGTTGACCAGGGAATTGTCCTGACCGGTGGCGGGGCGCTGCTCAAGAATCTGGACAAATGTTTGAAAGAAGAAACGGGGATGCCCATTATTGTCGCCGATGACCCGTTGTCATCAGTTGTGCTCGGCTCGGGCAGAGCGCTTGACAACCTTGACATTCTCAAAGAAGTAACGATTGACTAATCGTTTCGTACGATTCCGTCTCCATATCGGAGAATTACCAACTATTCTGTCGTGAGAAGACAAATCAAGGACAGGAAGAGTCGGGCAAAACCTTCGCGCTGGCGGGTTCTGTTGCTGACCGCAATTCTTCTGCCCCTGTGTCTGGTGCTGTTTGCCTCGACACTTGGCGGCAGGTATGGCGCCTTTCACGAACTGACCCTGGAGCTGCTCGGGCCGCTGCAGTCGACTTTTACCAGGGCTGCGACCGGGGTGAGAAATTTCTGGGGCGACTATGTGGATCTTTTTGAAGTGCGCAGTGAAAATCGACGACTCAAGGCGCTTCTCGATTCCTATGACGAGAAACAGGCTAAATACCGGGAGGCCTACACCACCTATCTGCACCTTCAGCAGGAGCTGAATTTCAGAAAGGATGCCGATTTTCCGCCGCTGACAGCCCGGGTAATCGGTAAGGATCCGGCATTCTGGTTCCACACGATCATTGTCGACCGCGGGGAAAATGATGGTGTGGTAGAAGGCATGGTGGCGCTGACCTCCCAGGGGATCGTCGGTCAGGTGATCAACACCTCGCGCAACTACAGCAAGATCCTTCTGGCCATTGCGCCAAGCTCTGCCATCGATGTGATTATCCAGAAAAACAGGGTACGGGGGATTCTCAAGGGAACCGGCGAAGATGGCTATGTGCTGAGCTATGTCCTGAAGAATGCCGATGTCGAAAAAGGAGATCAGGTGGTAACTGCCGGGATCGGCGGTGTTTTCGCCTCTGGTGTACCCGTGGGAACAGTAACTGCAGTGCACCGCAAAAAAAGAGGCATGTTCCTGGATATTGAGGTACAGCCATCTGTTAATTTCCAGCGTCTTGAGTTTCTGCACCTCAATCTGTCTCTGCAGCAATCGATTGCTTCTGAAAGAATCGTGCCGTAGTGGCAAGGTGATACCATGCAGACCACGAGTTTTTTCATAATCGGCTTTTTCCTGATCGCCTTTCAGACCACGGTATTGCAATTCTTCCCCGCATGGCTCGGCTCACCCGATCTGGTGTTTATCCTGATTGCCTTCCTGGCCTATCGTTTTTCGGCCCTGAAAGGACTGCTGCTGACGTTTCTGCTCGGCTGGACGATGGATGTCGTATCCGGTATCTATCTCGGGACCTATCTGATTGAATATCTCCTGTTTTTTATTACCCTTAACACCCTGGCACTGAACAGTCCGCTGAAGGAGTCCGCCTATCAGGTGCCGCTGGTCGGCGTTTTTTATTATCTGTTCCAGTTTCTGCTTTACTTTATCCTGTCAATAATGGTCAATGATTCAATGGTCGTGTGGTCCTGGAGCAGGGTGCTGAGAGAAACAATTATTCTGACCGTGGCGACCATTCCCTGCTTCCTCCTGTTCAACTCATTCAATGAATTTTTACTGAAACAGAAGGCGATGAAACGCAGTTCACGGAAAAAAGCGGGTAACCGATACAGGTAGGCAGATGATGGATAAAAAACTGTTTATCGATGAAGTCGAGGAAATTGCCGAGCGAAATGATGAAGCACTGACACTGCTGAAGAAACGCTCGTTGTTCGCGCTTTTCATCGTTATTTTCTTCTTTTTTGTAATCGTGGCACGGCTCTGGTTTCTGCAGATAAGCAACGGCGAGCAGTACAAGGACCTGGCCGATAACAACAGGGTCCGCATCCGCTCGGTTCCTCCGCCCAGGGGGCATATACTCGACAAATTCGGCCGGGAGATCGTTACCAACAGGCCGTCGTTCAACGTGGCGATGATCCGTGAGGATTCCTACGATATTGCCGATGTGCTCAAACGGCTGTCAAAAATTCTCAATGCCGATATCGACGAACTCTGGGAACAGATCAGGGAAGCCGAAGGGACCCCTCGTCACCTGCCGATTGTCCTGAAAGAAGATATCGACTGGGAGACGCTTGCCTACCTTGAAAATCACAAATACAAATTTCCCGGGGTCAGGATCGAGGTCCGGCCGGTCAGAACCTTTCATTATGGAGACCTCGCCGCCAACACCATCGGCTATATCGGCTCGATTACCCGTAATCAGCTTGAAGAGGATAAAGAGGGAGTCTATGAAGGCGGGGACCTGATCGGCAAGCGGGGGCTCGAAAGACTCAGGGAGAAAGATCTTCGGGGTGAGAAGGGGAAAAGCTCAACCGAGGTTAATGCCCGGGGATTTGAACAGCGTGAGCTCAAAAGTCTTGACCCGCTGCCGGGCAACGACCTGCAGCTGACAATAGATGCGGAACTGCAGCTGGCGGCAGAACAGTTCATGGCAATCGGTGAAAAAGCCGGAGCTGTTGTTGCGCTCGAGGTGAATACCGGACGGGTTCTTGCTGCTGCAAGTGCCCCTTCCATTCACCTGGAAGAATTTATCGGCGGCATTTCCCAAGCCAACTGGGATGCCTTGCTGAACAACCCGAAACATCCGCTTATAAACAAGTCGATCCAGGCGGCATATCCTCCCGGCTCGGTCTACAAGATCGTCACTGCGCTGGCAGGACTTGCCGAAGGTGTTATCGACGAGAACACGAAAATCTACTGCCCTGGTCATTACTATTTCGGCGGGCGTATCTATCGCTGCTGGAAACACAGCGGCCATGGAGAAGTTGATTTGAGAAAGGCCATAACAGAATCGTGCGATGTGTATTTTTATCAGGTCGGTGAGCGGGTAGGGGTGGATAACCTGGCAAAGTACGCCCGTAAACTCGGTCTTGGCGAAAAAACCGGTGTGGAAATGGAGCATGAAAAGTCGGGTCTTATCCCGACAAAGGATTGGAAATTCAACCGCCACAAAGAGAAATGGCATCCGGGTGAAACGTTATCTGTCGCAATCGGCCAGGGGTTCAACCTGCTCACTCCCCTGCAGGTGTGTCTGATGACCGCCGCCGCCGCAAACGGCGGCAAGGTCTACAAACCCCAGATCATAGAATCCGTTACCACACCTGAAGGCGAGGTTATTGAAACGTTTACGCCCCAGCTGCTCAGCGAAATCAGTGATAGGGAAAAAGCATATCTGGAAATTATCAAGGAAGGGCTCGTCGGGGTAGTGCAGGGAAAACGGGGCACGGCCCGCAACGTGCGGATTGAAGGGCTTACAATCGGCGGGAAAACCGGCACGGCCCAGGTAGTCAGGATCGCCCAGTACAAGGGGCTCAAAGAACAAGACATTCCCTATAAATTTCGAGATCATGCCTGGTTCACCTGCTATGCACCTGCCGACAACCCCCAGATCGCGGTAACGGTTCTGGTCGAGCACGGCCTGCACGGTGGCTCAGGTGCAGGGCCGATTGCCCGGATTGTTTTAAAAAAATATTTTGAAAGATATCTCGAAGACCTGGCAACGGCCGAGCGTCTGAAAGAAGAAGAGAAGGGTTGACCTGCGATGTTCCGCTTTGACAGAAGACTTTTTGCCCACTTTGACTGGCTGATGACCATCCTGCTGCTGATTATCTGCGGTATGGCGCTGTTCAATCTTTACAGTGCCTCGTATCCGCCGAAACCGTGGGGAACACCTCCCTATCTGAAGCAGTGTTATTATTTCCTGATGGGTTTTGCGATAATCCTCTTTATCTTGAGTTTTGATTACCAGGAGCTGCATTTCTGGAACTATTTCTTCTACGGTTTCGTCGTGATCCTGCTTGCCGCTATCCTGGTCATCGGCAAAAGCGCCGGCGGCGCCCAGCGCTGGATTAATCTCGGCTTTTTTAATCTGCAGCCGTCCGAACTTGCCAAGTTGATGCTGGTGATTACCCTGTCGAGCTACTATTCCCGGAAGGAGGTCACCGACGGCTATACGCTGAAACAACTGGTCACCCCGGTCGTGCTGACGTCGATTCCCTTCCTGCTGATCCTGCTGCAGCCCGACCTCGGTACGGCCCTGATGATGGTGTTCATCGCCGTTTCCATGACGGTGTTTGTAAAGCTGAAGTTTTCCGTGTATGCAGTGCTTGGGGGAACCGGTGTCGGGGCGATCTTCTTTGCCTGGGAAAAAATGCTCAAGCCTTACCAGAAGCAGCGGATTCAGACGTTTTTGAACCCGGAAAAGGATCCGATGGGGCACGGCTACCAGATAATGCAGTCTAAAATAGCGGTCGGCAGCGGCGGGCAGTTCGGAAAGGGGTACCTGGAAGGAACCCAGGGGCATCTGCATTTTCTCCCCGAACGGCATACCGATTTCGCTTTTTCCGTCTGGTGCGAGGAATGGGGGTTCTTAGGCAGCGTGTTTTTTGTCGGAGTCTATTTTTTCTTCCTGATCTGGGGTTTGTATACTGCGATGTTCGCCCGGGACCGGTTCGGCATGCTGCTCTCTTTCGGAGTGGTCATGCTGATTTTCTGGCAGGCGGTCATCAACCTGATGATGATACTTGGTTTTCTGCCCGTTGTCGGGATTCCGCTGCCCCTTGTCTCCTACGGAGGATCTTCGTTGCTGACGACCCTGGTGGCTATCGGCATCCTGCTCAATGTCCGGATGAGGCGGTTCCAGGGGGGTATGGCAAATGAGTCGTGAGCGCTTATGAACGCTCCAGCGACTGGAGCACCAGCTGCCTGAGCCCCTCGATGAACTGCGGATCGGTATTGAGCGATTCCGTCGCCCGAAGGTGGATGCCGCGTTTGGCAGCCAGCTCCCGGTACTGGATATTTATCTCGTAGAGTGTCTCAACATGGTCCGAGACAAAACTTATCGGAACCATGAGGATGCTCCTGCAGCCATCGTCGGCAACATTTTCTATCATTTCCGGCGTTGACGGCGACAGCCATTCGACCGGTCCGCTTCTGCTCTGGTAGCAGAGCCTGCCTCTTTTGCCGGTAATGTTCTCGACTGCTGCTATGGTCTGCCTGAGATGCTCAACGTAGGGATCCCCTTCTTCGATAAATGATACCGGCAGGCTGTGAGCGCTGTAGAGTATCTCGATATCCTCAGTGCCGTTTTCACCGGTGATGGCTTCCAGCCCAGCGTTGATTTTTGCAGCGAGGCAGGAAATATAATCCGGTTGAGTGGGCCAGGATGAAATTTCTATGATGCGCGGAGCTTCAGGATGGTCCAGATGGCGTTTCAGCTGTTTGAGCGAGGAGCCGCTGGTTGCGCAGGAAAAATGCGGGTAGAGGCTGAGCGCGACAACCGTCTCTACCCCGCTGCTGTACATGAGCTCGAGCGCTGAAGCAGTTGTCGGCTTCCAGTAGCGCATTGCGGTGGCAACGGCAAAATCACCGTCGGCGGACAATGCCTTCTCAAGAGCCTCCTGCTGCTGCCGCGTGATCTCGGCAATCGGTGATCCGCCGCCGATCTGTCGATAGATATCCATGCTTTTCGGGGCACGTTTTCTAGCGATGTACCAGGCAATGGGCTTCTGCAGAAGGGCAGGGCCGAGCCTGATGATTTCACGGTCTGAGAAAATGTTGTAGAGAAACGGCCTGACATCTTCAAGCCTATCGGGACCTCCCATGTTCAGGAGGATAACGCCGGTGGTTTTGTTCTGCATGGATGAGAGAGGATAGGGATTTATCTGAACATTCTGATACTACTACCATATCTTTTCGTGATAGAGAAGCAGAGAATAATCTATGGCGCGGCCATGGGAAAAAACAGTTTTAGGGGGACTGAAAATTATCCGCGCCACTTGATTATCGGTGCAACTGGAATATAATATAAGATAACGGTGGAGCATACTACGAGAGTCTTCGTGTGAGCAGTAAAACAGATCTATTGTTAATGTCAAAACTACTCCCTACCACATCCAACCCAAACCAAGTAATCGAAATTTCAAGCTGTTCTCCACTGTTTCTTAGTGTATCTGTTGTACGTGGTTGTACGCCTGCCGGGCTGCCTGGTCGGCAGTCGCCGGGCCTGTGTATCCGGGGGCGTGACGTCCACTATGGGATGCGTCGACAGGCGCATGTGTTTGGCAGTAAACGTGCTGTCGAATCATTAGATGGAGGAACTTTATGGAATTAAAAGTCGAAGCCCGAAATGTTGAGTTGAAAAAAGGCTGGCAGGTTAAAATCGACGAGGAGAAGGAAAAACTGATTCGTCACTATGCAGGGTTTGTGCTGCATCTCCGGGTTGCCATTGAAGCCACGGCTCATCATAAGGAAGGCGGCTTCGAGGTCAAGGTCGTGGCCTCGGTCCCAAACGACACGGTAGTGGTAAGCAGGAAGGGCGAAATCGTCAGGTCCCTGCTTACTGAGGCGTTTGATGTTCTGTCCTTACAGCTGAAGGAAATACTCAGGAAGAAGCGGAAAGTAATAAAACAGCCGGAACAGTTTGTGGAAACCGACAGTGTCGGTATCGTTCACAAGGTTTCACCTCACGAATCATATGGTTTTATAACGACCTTTGATCACCGTGAGATTTATTTTCATGAAAATGCTCTGAAGAACGTGGCCATTGATGATCTCGTGGAAGGTGACAGCGTGGTGTTCGGCGAGTCTTTCGGGGATAAAGGGCCGCAGGCCTCGTGGGTGAGAGTGGCCGGCTGATCGGTTTTTAATATACAACAGGAAAAAACCCTCCGCTCCAGCTGGTGAGCGGAGGGTTTTTTTATGGTTTTATGGTGTGCGCTGTACTTGCCTGGCTTTCATACTGGGCAAAAGAAAAAGAGGTGTTGTCATAAAGTTCCGGGTCGGCATCGGGATAGGCAACCTCTTCACCGCTCCACGGTTTTCTGAGGATGTACTCACCGTTTTTTCTGCCAACGATATTGCTGCGATGCATCGGAATTTTGCCTCCCGCCGTGGTGATATACCGGGGAATGGCATCCCCTGAGATATTGCCGTACATCGACTCGACGATATCCTGCCCGACTTCTATCGGTACGCGGAAATGGTTGAACTGCGGATTGCGGTAACTGCAGTTGAAGATGTAATAGGGCCTGACATAGGCTTCCTGGATTGTTTCGCAGAGTTTCCACATCTTGGTTTTCGTGTCATTGATGCCTTTGAGCAGCACCGCCTGGTTTAAAACGGTGAAACAGTGCTTGGAGATACGCCTGAAGGCATCGCGGGATACGGGGGTTATCTCCTGGGCGGTGTTGATCTGGGTAACGACCCTGATCGGCTTTTTGTCATTGCTCTCTTCGAGTATCTCGAGCAGTTCATTGTCGACCCGCATCGGGGCGGTGACCGGTATCCTGGTACCGAGGCGTTTGATGCGCACATGCTCGATTCCGTCGAGTTCTGCCAGGAGCCACCTGATGATGGAATTGGGCAGCACAAAGGCATCTCCTCCGGTGATCAGGACGT
This sequence comes from Desulfocapsaceae bacterium, assembly GCA_963675545.2. Lineage (GTDB taxonomy): Bacteria > Desulfobacterota > Desulfobulbia > Desulfobulbales > Desulfocapsaceae > MADRE3. Next base: position 598,834 of record CAXXRX010000002.1, on the reverse strand, counting down.
CTCTGATCCGCTTGTTTTCCCTGATGTAATCAAGCGCCTCAGCGTATGCTTCTTTCGAGTAGGTGTGGTCTTTTCGCCCGATGTGGGCGATGCGCAGACAGTGAGTGCAGTACATCGCGCACATATTGGTGGCCTTGATAGTGACAACCCGCGGATAGAACTGGTCGATCAGACGTGCCGGTGAGTGATCGGCGGCAACCGGAGGAATCTCTACGCCGCCGTTTTCAATCATCTCCAGGGTTGGAACAGACTGGAGCATGACCGGGTCATTGGTTATTCCCGGCATGATCAGGCTGGTATAGTAGGGAGTCAGGCGCATGCGAAAATCTCTGGTAACCTGTTTGATCGATTCAACTGCCTCCGGGGGCAGGTCGATGAGCCGGGCAAGGGTCTCAACGGAGCTGACGGCATGGCGAATCTGCCCCTGGAAACTGTTCCAGTCATCATCAGACATGGAAAGCTCTGCCTTGATCCGTGCCTGGTTCTCGAGCACACGGTCCCAGAGCTCAATACCGCTTGGCGCTACCTCATCTTTGCTCCTGAGGTAGCGATCCACCCGCTCGTTGGCCGCCGAGGCAATCGGCAGGGCCTGGGTCAGCCTGCCGCCGAGACTGACCATGTGCTCGTCGGCCTGCTGATGCTTTTCGGCTAACTTCTCAAGAGAATCGATGGTAAGGCCGAAGGCGTCTGGAGAACGGTTATCCCGGTTTTTTTGCTCGAGAAGAAATGAAAACAGGGCGATGATCGGTGCCGTCAGGTCACGTTCAAGCGCCTTTTGGTAAAGGGCATCAGCACGCTGCAACGCTTCGGCAGGTGGCGGCGTGCTTTCCGGTGCGGTCTCTTTCAGCAAGTTAAATAGATCCGTTGTGTATGTGTCCATGGTCTGCTGCTCCTTGGCGTTGAAGTATGGGTCAGTTCCGGCTGGCTATGTCTGCTATGGTTTGCTTGATGAAGCCGACACCCTGGCATAATCCTTCGTCGACATCAGCCATGTTTCTGGCGACCGAGACGACCCGGGCAAGAAAGCTGCCGGGCATGACCTGAAAATTTGTTCCCGGGTGCTCCAGGATTACGAAGTCCTTAAGCAATTCGCCATTGGCAACCTTTCTGAACGTTTCCCGTTCGTACGGGTTTTGCGGGATGTAGCCGGTGGTGAGTTTCTCTGTTTCAAGCTTATAGTTGTATGTTCCCCAGTGGATGTTGCGGATATTGCCATTCATTTCAATGGTATGAGGCGGAAAACGACTTTCCGTGACCGCAAAATATTCAAGCTCCGGCAGCATCGGCGACCCCTCCGGCAGGGATTGTTCCAGGGTAAAGCAGAATTCCAGGGTTGTACCCTGCTTTCGGGCATTGATTTCCAGGAAGAGTATACCTCCTGTTTCATCGACCAGGTAGTCGCACCCGAATATGCCCCGGTAGCCCTGTCTGCCTAGAAATCTCCCGATAAGAGTGGTATACTCATGGAGTATTGCGCGTTGCTCGCCGGTGACGATCGAGGGATATTTCGAGCCGATGAAACGGTTGCCCCCGACAATAACCTGATCGGCAATTCCGGCAATATAGACATCATTTTCGTTGGCGACGACGGCCAGTACGGTCGGATCAAGCTGGTGGGGGATGAACCTTGATATGAGGTAGACGTCGTTGGTGTTGCTGAAACGTGTTTCAACCTGCTGCTGATTAAAGGTAACAGCGGAGTTGATACCTGCAGCAGAATAGGCACCGCTGATAAAGATGCCGTCAGCCCAGTCGTTTCTCAGTGAAGAGGTTGTTTTCAGCAGGCAGTCCCAGTCTTCACATATACGGTGATCTGCCATCGGCACGATCCCTTCCAGTGCTTTGTACTGGGTAACTTTGTTATTGAACTTTTTTGCCAGATACTTGTCCGGCCCCAAAATACTCACCCGCTCAAGCTGGTCGAGCGTCATTTCCAGCACGCTCTCGTAGAGATTGATGTAGAGCTGGTTCTGTTTCTCAAGAATCCGCTCGATCAGCCTGCGGATTGCCTGGTTATTGGAAACCGCGCTCATGAACACAGCCGTATTGACGCGCCAGCTTCGACGTGGTTGTTTATCTCTCTGGTTGATGGTGTGATCGCTGATCAACTCTTCATCGCCACGAGGATTTATGACGATAATGTTGGCATAATTGTACTGGATACAGATATCGGGAATTATGGCGACAAATTTGACCGGGCGGTTGACGATTCTGCGGGACAGCGCTTCCTGGACAAAGTAGTTGAGGCTGTAGGTCTTGAGTTCACCTACATAAAGAAAGTAATAAAAATCGGGATTGTAGGTGAAGTTTGTAAAAAGAATCTCGTCATCTTCAAGAACCATGGAGAGCTCCCTCTGCTGTATTTATGGATGAGTGCTGAGCGGGTGTGCTGCCTGTCGGATTATCGGGATATAAGTCATGAAAACAGTGAAAAAGGTTGGGCTGTAGGGGGAAACAGTGGTGCTGAATGTGCAGGTCCGGCAGGATGTGCAGATTGTGGCAGGTTATGCTCTGGTGTCCAGTGCAATCCATGTCCTTCTGGTTTTATTTGATTAGACAAACATGATCCGGAATAATCTCATACGGCTGTATACTCCGTTTCTACAAATAAGCTCAGGATTACCCCGCACCGCTGAGTTATTTCAAATCAGTTTCTGAATAACTCCGGCAGCATCCTTTGTCAAGGATAGAGATGGGCAGGTGATAAATGGGGTATTGATGTTCATATGCCGTGCAGGAGCCTCTACAGTGACTGACAACTGGGCGGAGGACCCTGATTTTTCGGCGGTGTCTGTCGTGGAAGGGAGGTGACGGGAAAACACTTGACTTGTCAGACAATATTGTTAATTATATTAAAATGTTGCTGTTTTTTGTTGATGCTCCGTATCAGTCACAGTGGTTATGCCGTACTGACTGTTATTGTGCTGGTTTCTCTTGACCGGGGTTCTCAGGCTGTTGAAACAGGCGCTTTCTGCGGCAATGACTGGTTTATTTCAATTTCCTGACTGAGCTCAGGCGAGTGCGCGGTCTTAAACCTCTTTCAGATGGTGTTGCTGTCCGGAAGAATAACATAAAAATAACAGGAAGGAGAAAACGTATGAAAGCAAAAACGTCTCTGTTGGCGGCCCTCTCTCTGGGCTTTGTGATGACCTTCAGCTCTGCGGCAATTAGCGCTGATACAACATTTGTTACCATCGGCACCGGTGGCGTTACCGGTGTTTACTATCCGACAGGTGGTGCCATTGCCAGACTGGTCAACCAGGGTAAAAAAGAACATGGTATCCGGGCTTCCGTCGAGAGTACCGGTGGCTCGGTTTATAACCTCAATGCCATTGCGGCCGGTGAGCTTGACATGGGTGTTGCCCAGTCTGACTGGCAGTATCATGCCTATAACGGTACCAGCAAGTTTGCAGATCAAGGGGCAAACAAAGATCTGCGGGCGGTCTTTTCAGTCCATCCGGAACCCTTTACTGTTGTTGCCCGTGCCGATTCAGGTATCAAGAATTTTGAAGATCTAAAAGGAAAGCGTGTTAATATCGGTAATCCTGGTTCCGGACAGCGCGGCACCATGGAAGTGGTCATGGAAAAAATGGGCTGGACCAAAGATGATTTCAAGCTCGCCGCTGAACTGAAACCTGCCGAGCAGTCTCAGGCGCTCTGTGATAATAAAGTCGATGCAATTATCTATACGGTCGGCCACCCAAATGGCTCAATCAAGGAAGCTACCACATCCTGTGATGCGGTTTTGGTAAATGTAACCGGACCGGTCATCGATGCGCTTGTTGCCGAGAACGATTATTACCGTACTGCAGTCATTCCCGGTGGAATGTATCGCGGCTCTGATGCGGACACCACGACATTTGGTGTCGGTGCAACCTTCGTAAGCTCTGCCAAGGTCCCGGAGAACGTTATTTATGTTGTGGTGAAGTCGGTATTTGAGAATTTTGATGACTTCAAGAAGTTGCACCCGGCTTTTGGCGTCCTTAAAAAAGAGGAAATGGTAAAAGACGGCCTTTCCGCTCCACTGCACGACGGAGCTGCAAAGTATTATAAAGAAGCCGGACTGATGTAAGAACTATATCGATTGTCTGATGTGATGTATCGTGCGTGGCTCATGTTGAGCCGCGCACGTCTCTTTTCTCCCGTAGCACTATCTGTTGTAGTCTAACCTGTTGATGGTGTCTGGTTATTGTTTCTGAATGCTGTCGCCCGGGAGGCAAGACCGATACAAAAGATTCCGGTAAATTCCCCTGTCGTCTGTTTCAGCATCAGCGGGTGTTTATGCTGCTGAGCAGATTTTGATGCGTGTATTACACGGTTCGGGGACAACAAGGAGTTGCTGCCATGACAAAACCCACCGAGAATACCCTGCCCAGTGAAGATGTTCATGAGATGATTGCTGAGGCGGATACCGGTGCCCGTAACCCGAAAGGTGCGATCCCCAAGAAGGTTCTTTTCTTCGTACCGCTTGCCTGGACACTGTTTCAGCTCTGGTATGCATCTCCGTTGCCCTATATTTTTAATTTTTTTGTGCTGAACTCCACTGAAGCACGGGCGATTCATCTTGCCTTTGCAATGTTTCTGGCCTATACGGCCTTTCCGACCTTCAAGTCCTCCCCGAAGAGCTATATTCCTGTTCAGGACTGGATTCTCGGGCTGACGGCGGCATCCTGCTCAGCCTACATTTTTCTGTTTTACAACAGCCTGGCCGACAGGCCGGGGGCTCCGACCACGATCGACCTGGTCATTGCGGTAACAGGGCTGGTACTGCTGCTCGAGGCAACTAGGCGTGCACTTGGCCCGCCGCTGATGGTTGTGGCCACGATCTTTCTCATCTACACCTTTGCAGGGCCATATATGCCGGAGGTGATCGCCCACAAGGGGGCAAGCCTTTCCAAGGGAATGTCGCACTACTGGCTGACGACGGAAGGTGTCTTTGGCGTCGCGCTCGGTGTTTCCACCGGTATGGTGTTCATGTTTGTGCTGTTCGGCTCACTTCTGGAAACCGCCGGGGCCGGAAACTATTTTATCCGTACCGCTTTTGCAGGGCTTGGCCACATGCGCGGCGGGCCGGCAAAGGCGGCAGTCGTTTCATCGGCAATGACCGGCCTTGTCTCGGGTTCTTCCATTGCCAATGTGGTGACAACCGGAACGTTTACGATTCCGCTGATGAAGAAGGTGGGGTTTACCGCCGAGAAGGCGGGTGCCGTCGAGGTGGCCTCCTCCACCAACGGGCAGTTGACCCCGCCGGTCATGGGGGCTGCTGCATTTCTGATGGTTGAGTATGTGGGAATCTCCTATATAGAGGTTATCAAACACGCCTTTCTGCCGGCGATCGTCTCCTATATCGCCCTTGTCTATATCGTTCATCTCGAGGCCTGCAAGATGGGGTTGAAGGGTATGGAGAAACGGCACACAAAGACCTTTGCTCAGAGCCTGCTGGGGTTTGTTTCGACAATTCTTTTTCTGCTGGCGATGGCTGCAGGGACCTATTACGGGCTCGGCTGGATCAAGACCGTGGCCGGAGGGGCGACAGTGTATATTGTTGTCCTGCTGCTGGCACTGGCCTATTTTGCACTTCTCTATCTGGCCTGCCGGGTGCCTGAGCTCGAGCTTACCACTGAAATTACCGAACTTCCGCCGCTGGGGGCCACCGCCCAGGCCGGATATTACTTTCTACTGCCGATTGTTGTGCTGATGTGGTGCCTTGTTGTCGAACGGCTTTCACCTTCACTCTCTGCCTTCTGGGCAACAATCCTGCTGATTGTCATTGTTCTTACCCAGCGCCCCCTCAAGGGGTTTATACGCAAGAGGCAAGGAGACGCCTTTGCCTTTCAGCAGGGCTGGCGGGACCTGATCAATGGCATGGTGTCGGGGGCGAAAAACATGATCGGTATCGGTGTTGCCACATCTGCTGCCGGTATCGTTGTCGGGACCGTTACGCTCACCGGTATCGGGCTGGTGATGACCGAATTTGTCGAGTTTATTTCCGGCGGTAACCTGATGCTGATTCTGGTGTTCACCGCGGCGATCAGCCTGCTGCTCGGTATGGGGTTGCCGACAACCGCAAATTATATTGTTGTCTCAACCCTGATGGCACCGGTTATCGTCAGTCTCGGCGCGCAGAACGGCCTGATTGTCCCCCTGATCGCTGTCCACCTCTTTGTTTTCTATTTTGGCATCCTTGCCGATGACACGCCGCCGGTGGGCCTTGCAGCCTTTGCGGCAGCAGGTATATCGGGTGGCGACCCGATACGCACAGGAATCCAGGGGTTTGGCTATGATATCCGTACCGCGATTCTGCCGTTCATCTTCATCTTCAACACCGAGTTGCTGATGATAGGTATCGGCAGCCCGATTCATTTCATTGTCGTGGTCAGTGCCGCGGTTATCGCCATGCTCGTTTTCGCGGCTGCCACACAGGGCTTTTTCGTTACCAGGAACAAGCTCTGGGAAATGCCGCTGCTGCTGCTGGTCGCCTTCACCCTGTTCAGACCCGGATTTTTCTGGGATAATTTTTATCCGGAGCTCATCGAGCGGCCTGCCGCCGAGATGGCTCAGATTACCGGTGAGCTCAACCCGGGCCAGCAGCTGAGGATGGAGCTCAAGGGCGAAAAGATGAACGGCACCGAGTATACCATGACGGTTATGGTGCAGGTCGGTGATGAACCCACGGGTGAGGAACGACTACAGGCAATTGGTGTTGAAACACGGGAGGAGGATGGCCGGATTTTTGTCGATACTGTCGGTTTTTCCAGTCCTGCCGAAAAGGCGGGAATCGATTTTGACCAGGAGATCCTCAATATTCAGCTGCTCAATGATCGACCGCCAAAGCAGTTGATGTTCATTCCCGCCCTGATGTTGCTTGCGCTAATCTGGTTCGGCCAGAGGAAACGGGCAGCAAAGAATAGCACTGCTGCGGCCGCCTGATTGGTGGACTGAGCAGAAATATGAAGTCTGGCTGCTGAAGCCTCGGAGAGCTGATAATGATAAAAAAAATAATGGTACCGCTGGCATTTTCTAAATATTCTCAGGGTATCCTCGATTATGCTGCCAATTTGGCCGAGCCGCTTGGAGCCGAGTTGCTTGTGGTAAATATCATCAACGAGCGTGATCTTGATGCGGTGAATAAAATCACCTCGTTCGGCTACAAGGTCGATACCGAGAAATATATCGAGACCATCAAAAAGGAGCGTCGGGATGAAATCGTCAAGATGACGGCACCCTTGACGCTGCCAGACGAAAAGGTCTCCTTTTCCTTTCTGATCGGGGATCCGTCCTCAGAATTGCTCCGTTATGTCGTTGAAAAAGACATTGATATGGTCGTCATGGGGATAAAGGCAAATGATCTCAGGCATGTTTTTGCCGGATCGGTTGCCGAGCGGATGTTTCGCAAATGCCCTGTTCCTGTGCTTTCCTATCGTGGAGGTGATATTAGCGAACGGCTGAAAAGACGGATACACCGGCACATTATCGACGATTGAGATCCTGCTCTTGCGGGACCGGAGCAGCAGTAGGTATTTTTTAACTGGGAGGAGTTACAGACTTCTCCTTTTTTTGTTTTCGTTTACTGCCGTGCAGAAACAGACCTCTATAGAAACCGGCAGAATGTTTTGCAAATTGGAGAAGCAGCGGTGGACAGCACAGTTTTTATCATTGACGGCAGCGCCTTTATCTACAGGGCATTTCATGCGGTAGCACCGCTGACCAACAGTAGCGGGTTCCAGACAAATGCTGTTTTCGGGTTTGTCAGTATTCTGCGTCGGCTCATCAAGGAACGCAACCCCGATTATGTAGCGGTGGCCTTTGATACCAGGGGACCGGTATTCAGACATGATCTCTATCCGCAGTACAAAGCCAACCGCCCGGCCATGCCTGAAGAGCTTGCCGGCCAGATCCCGTTCATCAAGCAGATCGTCACGGCCATGGGCCTTGTCTGTTTTGAAAAGCAGGAGCTTGAGGCCGATGACATTATCGGTTCGGTGGCGCAGACATTGTCGGCGCAGGATCATCGTGTCGTTATCGTCTCCGGTGACAAGGACCTCCTGCAGCTGGTGGACGACAGGGTGACTATGTGGGATCCCATGAGTGATCGGACCATGGACCGTGAGGGGGTTTTTGCAAAGTATCAGGTTTATCCCGAGCAGCTGCTTGACTGTTATGCCCTCATCGGTGACAGTTCCGACAATGTCCCGGGTGTACCCGGGATTGGTCCCAAGTCCGCTGCAAAACTCATTGTGCAGTTCGGTTCTCTTGACAAGCTGTATGCAGGAATTGATTCGCTGAAAAAATCAAAGATGAAAGAGCGGTTGATCGAAAACCGTGAGATGGCTTTTCTCTCGCGTGAGCTGATCAGGTTGAAAGCCGACCCTGATATACCGCAACATCTCGATGACTACAAACTCGGCAAACCCGATGAAGTGGCTCTGAAGCACCTCTATACGGAGCTTGGTTTTTCATCCTTGCTCAAAGAGATTGACAGCGGCACGGAGGTCCCTTCGGACGGTTTTACCCTGGTCAATGGGGATGATCAGCTGGAAGCGCTTTTTGAAAAACTATCGAAAACCTCGATTTTGGCAATTGATACCGAAACGACCTCCCTGAATGTACGTTCTGCTGAGTTGGTGGGCATCTCGCTAGCGGTTGATCGGCTGAGCTGTTTTTACATACCGGTCGGTCACCGTGACGAGCGTGGTGAACCGGCAACAGGGCAATGCTCAATAGCGCGTGTCAAGACACTGCTTGAGCCTCTGCTGGTTTCGTCTGACGTGCTGAAAATAGGTCATAATCTCAAATATGACTATGCGGTGCTTGCCAAAAACATCGGTGTCAGGCTTGCCTGCCCGCTTGCCGATACCATGATCGCAGCCCATCTGGCCGAGCCGTTGCGACGCTCGATCAAGCTCGACGACCTCTGCCTCGACCAGGGCCTAAAGATGACGTCGTATGCTGAGGTTGTCGAAGGGGACAAGCGGGAAAACGCCTTTGCCTATGTCGCGGTCAAAAAGGGTGCTGACTATTCCTGTGAAGATGTCTACGGCACCCTGGTTCTCTGGGAGTATTATCAGGCATTGCTGGAAAAAAACGGACAGATGGCATTGTTTAACGATGTCGAGATGGTGCTTCTGCCGATACTTGCCGAAATGGAGCGTATCGGAATCATGGTTGACGAGAAACATCTGGACCGTCTGAACGAAGAGTTCAAGGGCAAACTCCAGCTGCTTGAAGAAAAAATCTATGCAGTGGTGGGGCACCAGTTCAATATCAATTCTCCACAGCAGCTGGGGACAATCCTCTTCGAAGAACTCGAGCTGCCCCATGGCAGAAAAACCAAAAAAGGGTATTCCACGGACATAAAGGTCCTGGAGAAACTGGCTGCAAAACATGAGCTGCCGGCCCTTATTATCGAATATCGAAACCTGGCCAAGCTGCTGTCCACGTATATCGATAAGCTGAAGCAGCTGATAGATCCCGGGAGTAAACGGATTCACACCTCTTTCAACCAGGCGGTAACCGCCACCGGGAGGTTGTCGAGCAGTAACCCGAACCTGCAGAATATTCCGATCAGGGGAGAGGAGGGAAACCGCATCAGGGAAGCGTTCGTCCCTGCTCCGGGGAAGATCTTTCTGGCTGCTGACTATTCTCAGATCGATCTGCGGGTTCTGGCCCATTATTCACAAGACCCGGCGTTGATCCGGGCGTTCAGAAACGGCGATGATATACATTCACGGACTGCTGCAGAAATATTCGGCGTTTCCCCGCTGCTGATCACCTCGGATATGCGGCGTGCCGCCAAGAGCATAAATTTCGGCATTGTTTATGGAATGAGCAGTTTCGGCCTGGCCAACCAGCTGAAGATCAGCAGGAAAGAGGCACAGAGCTTTATCGATCGATATTTTGGTATTTATGCCGGGGTAAAACAGTACATGCATGATATTGTCGCCACCGCCAGGGGTGACGGTTTTGTTACCACCCTGCTGAACAGGAGACGCTATCTTCCGGAGATCGATGCCGCCAACAAGATGAGAAGAGAGTTTGCCGAACGTGCGGCCATCAATACGCCGATCCAGGGAACAGCTGCCGACATCATCAAGCTTGCCATGCTGCGGGTTGATGCGTTGCTCAGGCGCGAGAACAGCAGCTGCCGGATGCTCCTGCAGATTCATGATGAGCTGGTCTTTGAACTGAGCAGGGAGGAGTGCGAGCGGGTCAGGAACCTGATCAAAGAAGAGATGGAGCAGGCGATGAAACTAGATGTCCCGCTGGTGGTGAATATGGAGACAGGGAGCAGCCTGGCCAAACAATAGCGGCAAAAGGCTGCTGCCCCTTCTCTGTCCCGGTTATTATCTGTCCTTCAAATGCAGGAACGGTCGTTCCACGATACCGGTGTAAACCTGGCGTGGCCTGCCGATCCGTGAGCTTTCACTGTCCATGTGCATCTCCTCCCAGTGGGCGATCCAGCCGGGCAGCCTGCCGAGGGCGAACATGACCGTAAACATGTTGGTCGGTATGCCCATGGCCCGGTAGATGATTCCCGAGTAGAAGTCGACATTGGGGTAGAGATTGCGTGACACAAAGTAATCATCGTTGCTGACCCGGTGTTCAAGTTCCTGGGCGATATCGAGAAGAGGGTCGGATACCTCCATTGTCTCAAGGACTTCCATGCAGGCTTTTTTTATCAGTGTTGCCCGGGGGTCGTACGTTTTGTAGACCCTGTGACCAAAACCGGTGAGACGGTACGAATCGTTCGGGTTCTTGGCTTTATTGATGTATTTGTCGTAGTCTTCACCATCGTCGCGGATCATCTCGAGCATCCTCAGCACAGCTGCATTGGCGCCGCCATGCAGCGGCCCCCAGAGTGCCGCAACACCTGCTGATATAGACGGATAGAGCCTGACCCCGGCACTGCCCACCAGCCGCACCGTCGATGTCGAGCAGTTCTGCTCGTGGTCGGCATGGAGAATCAGCAGCTTGTTCAGGGTCTTTACCAGCACCGGATCAATGTTGTACGGCATGTTCGGCCTGTCGAACATCATGTTGAGAAAGTTGCCGCAATAGTTGAGATCGGCGCGCGGATAGACAAGCGGATGGCCGATGTTCTTCTTGTAGGAGAACGCGGCAATGGTTCGAATTTTTGACAACAGGCGCGCCGCAGTGATCGTAATCGCATCGCTGGGATCTTCTTCGACAGCCATTTCCGGGTAAAAATTGTGCAGTGAGCCGACCATGGTGGAGAGAATGGACATTGGTGAGGAGTTGGGTGGAAAATGGTCAAAGAAATGGATCATATCTTCATGGATCAGGGCGAATCTGACCATGTCATACCTGAACACTTCAAGTTCTTCAACGGTCGGCAGTTCACCGGTGAGAAGGAGATAGGCAACCTCGATAAACTGGCAGTTTTCGGCCAGGTCGGCTATATCGTATCCCCGATACCTGAGAATACCGTTTTTACCGTCAAGGTAGGTGATCGCCGAGCGGCAGGCACCGGTATTCATGTAGCCGCTGTCAAAGGTCGTGAGCCCTGTTGTTTTGAGCAGTGTACGGATATCAACCGCCTCTTCACCGGTCGTGCTTCTGATAATCGGTAATTCATAGGTTGTGCCGTCGACAATGAGTTGTGCTGTTTTACTGGACATTCGTGAACCTCTGGATTTGATGACCTGCATGTTTTCGTGACACGCCGCACCTGTTGAAAGTTGACTGGACCTCTTCACGTTGTGAAAACGATGATCTTGAAGACTGCCAGGGGGCGAGACGACATACAACCTGCCGGGGTGGACCACCTCAGGTTTAAAGGTGTTTATTTCAGGCAGGTAGACATTACCGCACGGTACGTGCTGCGGGAAAAGCTTTCAAACACGGTAAATTACGTGCAAATGTAACCTGAAGTGACTATTTTTTCAATTGTTCTTTTTGCACAGGACCGTTTGAGCCGGGTACAATTGATACTGAAAATGTGAATTGCGCTGATTGCTCGTCAATCAGCGCCGACAATGGCTAGAAGAGACAATGCAGAATGCAAAGACAGCAATTGATCAGGTGGACACCGAACTTCTCGTCCGCTATGTCGTCAGCGAGGAGGAATATGCAGGTGCCCTGGCAGTGATTGAACGGTTCAGGCACAATCCTGCCGCTGTGAATGTGTTCAGGAACTATTATGCCGAGTTGCCAGAGGGGCGCGAGGAAATGGCCTGTGACCTCAGGGTAGTGGCTCAGCGGCAGGGCTCGTTTATTTTTGCCTTGAAGACAACCGCACACTGCTATCTTTATTTTGGCTCCGGGGACACGGCCCAGTATATCGGAGAATACCGGCAGGGTATAGATGATGAAGAGGTGCTGCTTTATTTCGGTTTTGCTGATCTCCGAGCATTTCGTAAAAAGACCGGGATGCCATTTGACCAGCTCGCCTCTGCTGCCACGTATACTTCAGCAGCCTGCTGTGTGGTGTGCGGGGTGCCGGTTGGAGATGTTCATGTTCTTGGCTGTCCGGTGGAGCAGTGTCCCTGGTGCCAGGGACAGTTGAACCGCTGTAATTGCAGGTTTGATCAGCTTGGTGTGGAAGAGGTGGCAGACGAAGAACTGCTTGAACGTTTTGCAGAAATCCTGGAGGCAAAAGGGCGCATCGCTTTTCAGCCGGACCAGTGCCCGGCATATCCGACTGCCGGTAATGATGTCGGTCCGCTTCTGAAAAAACGCTGATCAGGGCTCACAACAAAAAACGTCATTGAGCAGCCGGCTGCCCCGAACAGCTCCGGGGCAGCCGGTTGGTTGCAGGTGCCGGCTTTCTCAGTTTACCTTGATCTTCTTCATGTACTTGTAAACATCAGAGTCGGATGAGATGACTAGCGAGGTATTGCCGCCGACAATTTTCTCGTAGCTCTCCAGTGTTTTCTGGAATGCGAAAAAGTCGGGGTCCTGGCTGTAGGCTTCGCCGTAGATTTGTGTGGCCTCGGCATCGGCCCGTCCTTTGATCTCTACGGCCTCCTTGTTGGCTGTCGAGGTGATTACCCGCAACTCGCGGTCGACTTTACCCAGGATCTCAGCCTTCTGGCCTTCACCGAGTGAGCGTTTTTCTGCGGCGATCCTCTTGCGTTCCGAGATCATCCGGTCATAGACCCGGCCCCGCACAGATTCGATATAGTTCACCCGCTTGAACATGACATCACGCAATTCGATGCCGTATTGCGGGGTGGCGCGTCCGGCGATTTCCAGGATTTGATCGGAAATGACATCACGTCCCTGTTCGGGTTTGGTTCCCGGCTCCTGATTGGAGGGCGTCATCGTATCAATCGACCAGTCGGAACTCCTGATGATCTCAATCAGGTTATTCTTGTTGACCATGTCCCGGACAGTACCGCCGATGATGTCATCGAGGAGTGACTGAGCCCGGGCCTCGGTGCGAACCGCCTGCATAAATTTCAGTGCATCGTTTATCCTCCAGCGGGCGGTGATATCGAGGTAGACAAAGGTCTTGTCATTGGTGGGAATCTGGTTTGGTTCTCCGTCCCAGATCTGGATACGTTTGTCAAACTCGTTGACCTGCTGGAGAAACGGTACTTTGAGGTAGAGTCCGGCATCAACCTTGGGTGTGCCGATTGGTTTACCGAACTGGGTGATCATTACCTGTTTGCCTTCCTCTACGATAAAAAAGCCGTCATAGACAACGACAATGCCGATGAGGACAAGACCAACCAGGAGAAAATTAGCTATCTGTTTCATGCGTTATTCCTTTAATTTGATTGGGTTTGTCGACCGGCTTCAGCCGGCGCGGTACTTGTGCGGAGATTGAGCAGTGGCAGCGGCCCCTGCTGGCCTTCATCCATCACATAAATCGTATCTACCGTCGGCAGTACGTTCTGCATGGTTTCCAGGTACATGCGCTGCCTGGTGACATCCGGGGCATTTCTGTATTCTGCCAGTATGTCAAGAAAACGGGAGGTCTGGCCCTGGGCGTCATTGACCCGCTCTTTTGCATAACCGTAAGCCTCCTCGACGATTTTCAGCGCATTACCTCTGGCTGCAGGGATGACACGGTTGTAGGTCTCTTCCGCTTCGTTGACCAGCCGCTTCATGTCCTGGTCGGCTTCGTTTACTTCATTAAATGCAGGTTTTACCGGGTCGGGCGGGTTGATGTCCTGGAACTGGACGGTAACCAGCTCAACACCTGCCTCAAGGAAGGACAATTGTTCCTGCAGCTCCAGCTTGACTTCGGCAGCCAGCAGGTCCCTGTTACTGAGGACATAATCAAAGTCCATGTTGCCGACAACGCGGCGGGTGACACTTTCTGAAATATCATGGATCGCCTGTCGGACATCCTGGACTTTGAACAGATAGTCGAAAGGATCGCCGATACGGAACTGAACAATCCAGGCAACATTGATGACGTTCTTGTCAGCGGTCAGCATCAGCGACTCCATGTCGTAACCCTTGCTGTCAAATGAAGACTTCTGACCGGGGAAACGCGTACGGAAACCGAATTCCTGCTTCTGGATCTGGCGAACATTGACCTTGTAGAGTTGCTCTATGTAGGGAATCTTGAAATGCAGTCCCGGTTCTGCAGTCCGGGTGTATTTCCCCAGGCGCAACACGACACCGACTTCCTGGGGGTTTACCTTGAAAAATGACTGGAAAACACCCCAGACAACGATGCCGATAAGCCCAATGATCAGAATCTTTCCGATAGCCGCCATCGGGTTGTCGGGTCTGAGCGGCCCTTTGGACTCGCCGCCTTCGCCCGGGTCTTTTTTCCTGGAGTCGGAAAAAAAATCCTGCAGCTTCTTAATGATCTGCGCTACTATTTCCTCGGGGGATTGCGGCCGTTTCTTCTTTCCCCAGGGAGGTTGGTCCTGATGTGGCATTAATATGTCTCCTGTAGATTAGTTGGTGATCGATACTGTTTAGGCTGATACTGTCGAAACGATCAGCCGAGCCTCGAAGTTTGCTATAATCCCTCTGAATTAAACAGATAGAGGGTAAGTACTGATCTCTGATATTGCAATATAAACGATTGAGTCTATACCATAAAGATGAAAGAAACAAGATCAACTCATTTTTGAGCTCAGGGCGCTGTTCCAGCTGAAAATCAGCGCGGCTATGGCGATTATGAAAAAAAGTATCTGCATAAACGCTGTCTGGCGCAGGCGGTTGAGCGGTTTGCAGGCGATAAGCAGCCCGATGACAAGCCCTGACAGCAGGCCGAAAAGATGGGAGCCGAGATCGGTACGCTCGCCTGAACTGCCGAGCATGGCGAGCAGGGCCGCACCGGCCATGAAAGGAACAAACAGCCTGATGCCGAATGGCTGCCGCTGCTCGATCATCTGATACATTGACAGCATCCCGATAATACCGAACACTGCAGTGGAGAATCCTACAGAAAGGTGATCGCCTCCATGGGCGAGAACATTGACGAGGTTGCCGACCGTACCGGAGAGCAGAACAGCCAGCAGACCGAATCCGGCCCCGTTGATCTGCAGGAAAAAATAGAGCAGCACGCCGCCGATCAGGCAGTTACCGGCAAGGTGTGAAAAATCGGCATGCAGGGTCAGCGAGGTGATGAGCCGATACCACTGTCCACCGTCAAGAATCGCCTCCGCATCGTTGGCGCCCGCCTCAAACCACAGGGCTCCCGGCCTCCAGGGACCGGTAATCATGAATAAAAAGATCAGAGAGCCGACCAGGGCAAGGGTCGGCAGCAGTGCCGGAAATCTGGAATGCTGGACTGCAATCTTGGGCGGGGGCCAGTTTCTGTTTTCTTCGAGGTAAAGACTCAGCTGGTGGCGGGCACGCTCCACGGTTTGCGCCGGGCATATGATGTGAATAGTCCCATCATTGTTTTCTCGGATGTGGTGGCCGATGTTCTTTGCAGAGAGGACCAGTGAACAGCTGCTGATAAATCCGTGGTGGCGGGAGAGAATGACGACGGACTCGCCGTCAGTGCCTATACTCGATGATTCCATCGATCCAGAATAATGCAGCTGGAAGTTTTTGCAAGAGACATGGAAACGCGAGGCCTGGTGGTAAGACAGGCAGACGGCCCTGGTAATAGTTGCTGCCGGGGCCGTCTGCCTGTTTGAAATAAAACAGGAATCAGCTCATGTTGCTAACGGTGACGATTGAGCCGTGCTGTTTTTTCAGCTCCAGGAGTTCTTCCTTCTGTTTCCGGTAGACGGCAAAGAGCGTTTCGGGAACGTTTCCCTCAGTGCCATAGGCTTCGGTCTGCAGGTCGATGCGATGGATAATGTTATCGATGTAGAGTGCAAACTGCATGTCGTAGAGTGATTTCGGGTAGTCCTTGTCGATTGAGCTGAAAAGGGCTTTGAGATCCTCGTAGCGGGGCAGGTAGCCTATCGGCGTCTCTATCGCCTCCACATCATTGTTGGCAAAGCGCTCAAGCCAGCCGAGCCAGACCTTGACGTCCCGTTTTTCTCCGAGAAGACCCGAACCTGATCCCCCGCGATTGCCGTGGGTAAGAAAATAGTTAAGTCCGGCCATGATCGGCTGCCCGGTTTTTGAGAGTTTTGCCGAGTTGAAAAAGGCAAACTGCGCTTCCATGTAATCGGCAAGAGCACCGGGAATGAACGGGGCGTTTGCCCAGGGCTGACGCCTGACGCCGGTAACACCGACTTCGGTTGCGGTTGCCTGGGAGACAATCGAGGCACCGATAACGACGCCCTCGTCCATTGATTTTGCAGCCCAGACAGGAGGCATGGTGTCGGCATCGCGTCCGGAGTAGGTAAAAACCTTTACCGGAACTCCGGCAGGGTCTTCCGAGGCTTCACTGTTGTGGTTGGCGATTGCTGAGGCCAGCAGGGTGCAGCGGGAATTCTTGTGGGACATCGGTATGGGCTTGCCGTCGGCATCCGTCTTGCCTTCATGCCACTCACCCTGGAAATTGATCCCTTTCTTGGGCGGCGGCTCTTCACCGTTGCCCACCCAGTGGGGAACACCGTTGTCGTCGATGAGCACGTTGGACCAGATGACTTCGGTACCGTCGCCGCGCAGGCAGTCCATCAGGTAGGGATCCCCTTCGCGGTTGACGTCTTCGACAATACCGAAAATGCCTTTTTCGGGGTTTATGGCGCGGATGGTGCCGTCCGGGGCGATCCAGATCTGGGCCAGATCATCTCCGATGAAATCACTGCCCACCATGGCCGTGGTAGTTTTCCCACACCCTGACGGCGCTGCCCCGGCAAAGTAGGTCTTGCGCCCGCCCGGCCCGGTGAGACCGGTTATAAACATGTGTTCGGAGAGTTGTTCTTCTTTCTTGTAATAGGTGGCGTAGTCAACTGCAAAACGGTGGTTGCCCTTTTTCATCAGCAGGGTGTTGCCCGCATAGGTGCAGAATGAGGAAAAGGTAGTCATCCAGCTTCGATCCATCAGGATTCTGGCATTGGGGACATCTTCCGGTCTGTTGGGGCCTTCTGAGTGGACGTTGGTGAAAAAGATGCCGACCCGCTCAGCTTCGTGGTCGAACATGTCGTAGCAGTTTCGGTAGAGCAGTTCAGCCGAGTGGAGGACGTAGGTCGAGGACGAGATTTCAATAGCCGGCACTGACGCCTCGGCACCGACAGGTCCACGGCTGTAAAAACCGATCATCATGGTCTTGCCCTTCATGATGCCGTCCATGTAGGTGCTGACATAGGTGGTCGCCTCGTCCCTGGGCAATGACTTGGCAAGAGAGCTCATCTGCTCACCCTCGTTTATGATATAAAACGTCTGGTTGACCAGGCGGGCCTGGTCCTGGGGAAGATCAAAGTGAATGGTGTGACCGTCTTTTGCCAGTTTTTTCTCTTCGCCCTTGGTCAGCGAATAGTCACGTATCCACTGGACATCGGCAGTATTTCCGGAGTTGATAAAAACAGCATCGGGCTTGCACATGGAAATTGCGTTGGCAATTTTAATCAGCGCCTCGCTGTTGGTGACGGGGGCAAGCTTTGCGAGGTTGTCCGAGTCAAGATTTGCTTCAATTACCTTCCGGGCCTCTGCCGCTGTTACGACACCACCGACAGTTTCTAAAATATCGGCGCCTTTCTTGAGCTCAAGCATCATTAACTCCTTAACATTTTGTGGAAAAACGTTTTGTGGATTCAGGAATCCACAGGCAGGTCGAATAATAAGAGTTTTCCGGCGTTGAGTCAAGTGCAGTCTGGGAAGCCGAGTTCAGGGGCACAAAAGGCCTTTTCTGTAAAGCAGCAACACCTTCCCGGCGGGCAGATTATTTTTCCGGCAACTCAGAAAATGGTGTGTTCATGGAGTCAGCCCAGCGTACCGCCCCGGTCATTGTGTCAATAACATAAACCAGATGCGTTCTGTCCCGATGAGCCACCTCCATTGCATACCTCCCCACCGTTGTATTGTTCCCCGCACCGGTGAGCAGTAGCAGTGCCAGTGTACAGAATCCCCCGATAATAAACATAACGATACTTTTCCTGTCAGCGTTCATGAAGACACCTCCCGTTGTGATTAATTCTGTGGGCCTATCTATTAAGAGTAATCAGCAACGTGCAGATTTCCAGCAAAGCGGTGATCTGCTATGCCCATGGGCATGGGTTGCGGTTTGATCCGCTGCCGGCGGGCGCTTTCTGGGAGTATCCGAGGCGCGCCTCACCCGTATGTCGAATGTAAATGATCAGGCAGTGTCGTAATACAGAGACATTGTGTATGGTTTTCCAGAATAGTTGTCCGGAAAAGCGGAAAATATCTCCAGGTTCTACCGCTCGTTGCTGTCTCCTCGAAAATCTTCAGAGCGCTTATTACCGGCGAAAGGCGGTCTCTAAAAATTTTGATCAGGCCGGCACACTCTGGCGTAAATTTTGCTCATAACGATACAAGGGTTAATTTTCTGGACGTTTTTGTTGAAGATTAACCACCATTGCTGAACCATCTGCCGCAGGGGCGGATAAGTGAGGTTGTTATGAAGAAACTAGTCTTTTTGTTTGTCTTTATTGCTGTGGGTTTCGCTGGATTTCTCGTGCAGCAGAGCGCTGCCGATCAACAGGGGGGAGCCGGACCTGCCACGGAACCCGCGACAATGCTGCTGCTGGGCGCAGGCCTGACAGGACTGGCCGGACTCCGGTTGAACAGAAAAAAATAAGTGCCTGGATAAACTCATCCATATAACGGACAACCACTTCAGGCGCTGGAGCCGTGAAGGTATTTCTCCGTCACCACGATACGCATGGAAATAACAAGTCATAAAGCACGAAAATACCCGCGACTGAGATTGACGGATGCGTTTGTCGTCAACCAGCAGGGGGCCTGCAGGGTTTTTGATCTCAGCTCCGGCGGCGTATCGTTTGGCTGCACGAGTGAACGCGAGGTGCCGGAAATCCTGACCGTCGACATCGTCGACAACGCCGGTCTTCACCTCCTTGATCTCCCCTTGAAAACCATCTGGGCCGCAAAGAACATGGACCGCAGCACCTCGTCAATTTATGAAGTGATTGTCGGCGCCCAGTTCAATAATGAGTTGTCCCCGGAGCAGCAGGCAGCACTCAACCAACTCTTGAAATTACTCAATGACGGCAGTGAATCCTAGGGTATGAGTGGTTTGAAACAACCGGAATGACTACCGAAAATACGTGTTTGGCTGATCTCTCTGGAACCCGGTACCCAAAAAAACCAGAATTCTGGAATTCTGGAAAATATTTCCGTACATCTGTTCTGAGTAGCACTTTGAAAATGTATTGGCCCAAAGCTATTGGTTTTAAGTATTTGATATATGATGATATTTTTCTTTAGTAGTTAATGATTATTTTATTGGCATGTTATTTGCATAATATTGAGTTTATGAAGTAATGTTCACACCACCTGTTTAAAAAAACGATAAGGGATTTTTTAAGAGGAAGTATATGAAAAGAATGGTATTTATCCTGGCAGGATTTTTTGTAATAGCGTTTTCAGCGAATCAAGCGCTTTCGTACTCTATTGCTGACACAACATTAGTTGGTGTTGGTTACAGCAGGTCTGGTAGTACCAATGAAGTTACAGATTTTCTAGGAGCAGGATTTGACACAGCTGGCATAGACATCAGTTTCTCAGGTTCTGTGATGAAAATTGATCTTTTTACAAAATTTGATGGGGATGACAACGCATCGGAGGTCCCTCTCCGGCTTGCAGATTTATTTTTTGATACCGGGTCTGGTTATAATCATGCGATTGCAATGGATAAGGCATTCACAACTGGTCAAGGGAATATCTACAAAGTCGAAACCCTGACAACTTCAGAACAGGTGTTGCAAGGTAATACAAGTGGGAACTGGGCTTATGGAAGGTACTATGAGGATTCTTTTGTAAGCCCTCTTGTCAGCATGGAAGGAAGTCAAATTGGCGGCCCGTTTGATTTCAGCCAAACCGATGACGGAAACGGGAACTACATTTACAGCATGGCATTTGATACAACATCTCTTGGATTGATAGGTAATCAGACGCTTGGCATTCACTGGGCCACAGCCTACTGCGCCAACGACGTGGTCGTCGGAAGTGTCTCTGTACCAACAGCCTCTGTCCCCGAGCCAGCTACAATGCTGCTCTTCGGTGCAGGTCTTGTCGGACTGGCAGGCGCGAGGTTC
Source organism: Desulfocapsaceae bacterium (assembly GCA_963675545.2). GTDB lineage: Bacteria > Desulfobacterota > Desulfobulbia > Desulfobulbales > Desulfocapsaceae > MADRE3. The sequence goes on along the minus strand of CAXXRX010000002.1, from coordinate 578,261 downwards.
AGAAGAAAGAAATAACCTGAATAACTCCATATAAAAAAGTAACGCAAAGAGGCGGGGTCTGAAAAGACCCCGCCTCTTTGCGTTGGCGTCTATCATGTCTGCCTCGTATACATCTTTGCTGGGCTTTTTGAGACTTGCCCCGTGCCATTATTTGGAACAAAACCTTTACAAGTGTGCCCAAATAGGCTACTTGAACAGCTCATTTTCTGGAGCGGATCACTTGGCATTGAAAAATGAGTACCTATTGTATGCCTGTGTTTTTTACTGAAATAAAAAAAGCCTGCAACCGGAGATGGTTGCAGGCTTTAATAAAAATCTGGTGCCGAAGAGAAGACTCGAACTTCCACGGGGAAACCCCCACTAGACCCTGAACCTAGCGCGTCTACCAATTCCGCCACTTCGGCAACGGTGTGGTGAATATGATTTCTGAACCTCTTTTTGTCAAGACATTCTTGATACTATGCTGAAAAATAAATGGTGCCTGAAGCGAAATGAAATTATTCAGAAGTCTTGACGAGATTGTCCAGCAGTTTGCGAACCCCTGCGTGACCATCGGCAACTTCGACGGTGTTCATCTCGGACACCAGCAGCTCTTTCGAGAAGTTGTCCGGCGCGGTCAGCAGAACAGCGGCTGCAGCATCGTCGTGACTTTTGATCCCCACCCGCTGCAGGTCCTCAGGCCTGGCGGTATCAAGCTCATTTCTACGATTGAGCAGAAAATCGAACAGATTGAAAAAGCCGGCATCGATGTGCTGATCATCATACCCTTCAACCTGGCATTTGCAGCGACAACGGCACTCCATTTCGTCGACGAGATCCTGTTGAAAAAAATCGGTATGACCGAGCTGGTTGTCGGCTACGACTATGCCTTCGGCAAGGGCAGGAGCGGCGATACCGTTTTTCTGAAACAGCAGGGCAAGGAGAAGGGGTTTCCGGTGACGGTTGTGGAGGCTCACTACCAGGACGCTGATCTGGTCAGCTCGACGAGGATCAGGGAACTCGTTCACCAGGGGCGGATGATGGATGCCGGGAAGCTGCTGGGGCGGCCCTACCAGATCCGGGGTGTTGTCCAGATCGGCAAACAGCGCGGCGGCAAGGAGATCGGCTACCCGACGGCCAACCTGAAGGTGAACGAAAATGACCTGGTACCGCGAATCGGTGTGTATGTTACCCGGGTGATCTGTGAAGGAAAATGCTATGGCGGTGTTCTCAATATCGGTTATAACCCGACGTTCAGCGAGAACCGGCTGGTGGCCGAAACCCATATATTTGATTTCAACAAAGATATTTACGGAAAGCCGATAAAGCTCGACCTGCTGAAATTTGTCCGGGACGAGCACAAGTATGCGGGCATTGAGGAACTGGCCGAGCAGATTGGCCGTGATGTGGTTGCGGCAAAAAAGATTCTCAGTGCTGACCGCAAGGAGTTGAGTGACTCCTGTGCAGCTGAATCCGGTCTCTCATCCTGAATGAGGCAGAGTACGATTTGTTTTTATGCTTGAAAGTGGGTGCCGGGTGTCTATAGTGTATGCCGCAAGATGTGGACGGGCGGACTGGATGCTGAGAGCTTCAGCTTCTCCGGGATGTCCAGGGTAGTACGGCCAGGGAAAATAAGCCCGGCAGCCGCTGGAGTGCTGCCGGTATCATATTATAATCAAGGAGTACATGTATGGCAGAGCAGTTGAAGGAAGATCTCCCGACGGTTATCGCGGAAATGGAGAAAAAGTGTAATGAGCATCCCGATAACGTGATGGCCCGTCATCACCTGGGGCTGGTCTACATGAAGGCAGGCCGTGTTGATGAGGCGATAGCTTCACTTGAAAAGGCGATTGAGCTCGACCCCCAGTCTGCAGAGAGCATGATCAATCTCGGGGCAATCTATTTTGGCACGGGCGATCTGGCCAAGGCGATGGAACTCAATACCCGGGCAGTTCGGGTTAACAGCAAAGCGGCCCAGGCGCATGCCAATCTCGGCCTGATCTGTCAGCAGCAGAATGAGCTTGAAAAAGCCATCGAGCATTACGAAAAGGCGATCAGGATCGACGAGACGCTGGCCACGGTGTGGATGAACCTGACCTCGGTACTGACCATGAAAGGCGACGACGGGCGGGCGCTCGAGGCTGCCCGCAAGGGACTGGAGCACGACAGTGAATCTCCGCTTGCCCATAATAACCTGGCGGTTGCCCTCTACTTCAGTGAGCAGTTCAGCGAGGCAAAAAAATATATGGATAAAGCCAGGGAGCTTGGCTATTCGGTGGATCCCAATTTCATCGCCAGCCTCGAGGAAAAACTCGCCTGATCGGTTCCTTGTGCTGCGGACAGGCCAGAGAGCTGGACTATGAAAAAGAAGACGATGATAAAACGCCCCTGGTGCCCATTCTGCGGGCAGAAGGTCGAGCGGGCTGTCGATATGCCGAACCGGAAAATGGGGGAGTTCAGCGTCGGTAAATGTTCCTGCGGGGCGGTGTATTCATGTGACCCGACCGGGCATAATGTCGGTGCGGCAATGGTTGAGACACTGGTTCATGCCTGTGGTGACAACTGGGATCTGGCCTGGGAACTGATGCCCGAAGATGATTACCTGACCGGGCGGGTCGAAGATTATGATGAGGAGACACACCAGGTAACCGATCTCAGGCATGTTGACGGCAGGGCGGTGCGTGGGGTCCTGTATTTTGTCAGGCTGCACACCGAAATATCCGATCTTGCCGGAAGGCTGCAGCAGAAAAAGAAGCAGCAGGCCGAGCAGGCTACGGCATCAGGTGGCTATGCACCACCTGCGGTTGAACCGGAGCCAGACAAGGGACAGGCAAAAAAACGGGCCACCAAACAGCTGGTGAGGCAGCTCTGTGAAGAGCGCGACGAAGATCGCCTGGTTGCCCTGTGCCTTGATGATAAAAAGACGCTGCGTTTCATGCAGCGGTTGCTCTATGACCCTTATGAAGATTCGCGCTGGCAGACGGCCTGGCTGATCGGTCGGGTCTGTGCCCGTGTTTCAACACGGGATCCCGGCCAGGTCTCGGAGCTGGTTCACCGGCTTTTTGAAGTCTGCTCGGATTCAGCCGCCACCCCATGGGGTATGATCGAAACGATCGGCTCGGTGATTGCCCTGCGACCTGACATTTTCGGCGCTTTTACCCGACACCTGCTCGGTTTTGTCAGTGCCGACTCCACACGGGTGCAGGTGATCTGGGCTCTGGCTGAAATAGCCAGGAGCCGGCCTGACCTGGTTCGTGAAACGCCGTTTTATTCGATGTTCCATTTCCTGGAGCATCCCGAGCCCCAGGTGCGGGGTCAGCTGGCCAGGCTACTGGGCAGGATAACGGCCACGGAGGCCTCGATGCAGCTGATGGGGTTGCACGGGGACAGTGCCGAACTGACGATCTGGGAGCAGGGTGCTCCCGTGCATACCACTGTGGCCCAGCAGGCACAGCGGGCCATTAAAAAGATACAGGGACACAAATCGTAATGAGTACACCAATTCAGGATATCAGCTCCATTGCCCCGGCGGGGCAGACAGCTGAAGGTACAGAGGATTCCCGCAGCCAGGCGCAGAAGGACTATGAAGAAGGCCGCGGCTATGTGCAGAAGGGCGAGAGCGCTCTGGCGGCTGCTTCCCTCTACAATGCCCTGCGCGGTTTTGAGCAAGAGGATAACAAAGAAGGTATCGCCAATGCCTCAAATCAGCTTGGCCATCTCTGCCTGCAAAGAGAAGAGTTTGAAAAGGCCTTGACCAGCTACCGTCGGGCCTGGGATATCTGCAAAGAACTGGAAGACCGGATCAGCCTCCAGGCTATTTCTTTGCAGCTTGTTCAGGTATACAGGGGACTGGAGGAGTACCGGAAATCTCTGGATCTCTGTCTTGATCTGCTTGATGACTACCAGGCAAACAATGATCCGCGGGGAACCACCACGGTTCTGGAGATGATGGCTGAGGTTTACCTGGCATCGGGTGATCAGGAGAAAGCGGCCGACACCTATAATACGATGGCATCGATTCATGCCAATTTCAACCATAGGAAGATTGCCGAGTCGTATCGGCAAAAGGCCGCGGAACTTGGCAAACAGGGTGCATAGAAAACTATGTTTACCGGTATCATTCTTGGCAAAGGCGCAGTACTCAGCAGCAGACCGGCCGGCGGTGGGCGTGTGTTTGATCTTGAGGCCCGATTCCCGTTCAGCGACCCTGAAGAGGGTGAGTCCGTTGCCGTCAACGGTGCCTGTCTGACGGTTTACAATATCAAGGCTGAGCGTTTTTCCGTCGATGTGTCGCCCGAGAGCCTCTCGCGTACAACATTAGGTGGCCTCAGGGGTGGTGATATGGTAAACATGGAACGAGCCCTGCGACTTTCCGACCGCCTCGGCGGTCATATGGTCTCCGGGCATATTGATTGTGTCGGCACTGTCTCCACGATCAGAAAAGATGGAAACTTTACGGTTCTGAGCTTTTCGGTGCCCCCCGAGCAGGACCGCTATATTATTGAAAAGGGTTCGGTTGCGGTCGACGGGGTCAGCCTGACCGTCAACAGCTGTGCGAGCGGAACTTTCAGCGTTTCAGTAATCCCCCACACCCTGCAGGTGACGATGCTCGGTATGCTGAAAACCGGCAGCAGGGTCAACGTAGAGGTCGACATTATCGGCAAGTACGTGGAGAAACTCCTGGCCCCGGGCAGCGATGCCGGTAAAGGACAGTCGCGAATAAATCCGGCGTTTCTTGCCGAAAATGGTTATTATTGATGGCGTCGCAAAAGTCCGATCTACTTCGTTGTGGTGGGCACGACCAATGCTCGACGTACCATATGTACGCCTCCGCCTGGCCGACACCTTCACGCCTCGTACATCAAACTTTTGTGCTTAGCCATCCAATGGGTGCATTCGACTTTTTACGGATTCATCAGTATTGACCGATAAAAAAAAATGATAAACAAGAGCTTATTATGGCAGTCAGTTCGATAGAGGACGTGATAGACGACATCAAGGCGGGCAGGATGGTTATTCTCGTCGATGATGAAGACCGTGAGAATGAAGGGGACCTCTGTATGGCCGCAGAGGCCGTCACTCCTGAAGCGATTAACTTTATGGCAACTCACGGCAGGGGGCTTATCTGCCTGACCATGAGCCCCGATATTATCGATCAGCTGCAGCTGCCGATGATGGTTACCCAGAACCAGTCCCCGTTTGGAACCGGTTTTACCATAAGCATTGAGGCCAGAACCGGTGTTTCCACCGGGATTTCAGCCGCAGACCGCGCCCGTACCATCGAGGCTGCGGTTGCCGTTGATGCCACGCCCTATGATATTATCAGTCCGGGCCATATCTTCCCCCTGAAGGCCAAAGAGGGCGGGGTGCTCGTCCGTACCGGCCAGACCGAGGGCTCTGTTGATCTCGCCCGCCTGGCAGGTATGCGCACCGCTGGAGTCATCTGCGAGATCATGAAAGATGATGGTTCGATGGCGCGTATGTCGGATCTGGAAACGTTTGCCCAAAAGCATGACCTGAAGATCGCCACCATTGCCGACCTGGTAGCTTATCGGCTGCGCCAGGATGTACTTGTTCACCGGGCTGCCGAGGCCAGGATCCCCACTGAGCATGCCGGTGAGTTCAGGGCGATCGTCTATACAAACGATGTGGACTCGATGGAGCATATTGCCCTTGTCAAGGGCGAGCCGAAGGAAGGGGAAAAGATTCTGGTGCGTGTTCATTCGGAATGTCTGACCGGTGACGTCTTCAACTCTGCCCGCTGTGACTGCGGCGGCCAGTTGCATGCAGCGATGAGGATGATCGACCAGGAGGGTTGCGGTATTGTCCTCTATATGCGCCAGGAAGGCCGGGGTATCGGCCTTGTCAACAAGATCAAGGCCTACCGGCTGCAGGATGAGGAAGGTGTCGACACGGTGGATGCGAACCTGAAGCTCGGTTTCAAGGCTGACCTACGCGATTATGGGATCGGGGCCCAGATCCTGCGTGATCTCGGGGTGACGAAAATGGCCATGCTCACCAACAACCCGAAAAAAATAGTCGGCCTGGAGGGCTACGGTATCGAGATTGTCGACCGTTATCCGATCGAAATTGAAGCGGGAGCGGAAAACAAGGATTATCTGCTCTGCAAGCGAGACCGCATGGGGCACCTGATACAGGTAGACTAGACTCCGGGGGGCGGAAACAGGGAACGTGTATAATTAACGACAGAAAAGGATAGAAAATGGCACATTTTATTGAAGGGAACCTGAAAGCGGATGGAAAGAAGTTCGGTATTGTTGTTGCCCGGTTTAACTCTTTTATCGCCGACAAGCTGCTGGAAGGGGCTCTTGACAGTCTGTCACGCTCCGGTGCTCAGGGTGATGATATTGATGTCGTGCGGGTTCCCGGGGCATTTGAAATTCCGCTGATCGCCAAAAAATTGGCTGCCTCCGGAAAGTATAATGCCATAATCTGCCTCGGCGTTGTTATACGCGGGGCAACACCCCATTTTGACGTGGTTGTCAATGAAGTATCGAAAGGTTCCGCCCAGGTTGGTCTGGAGTCCGGCGTGCCGGTGCTGTTCGGGGTCCTTACCACGGAAACGATAGAGCAGGCAATTGAACGTTCAGGCACGAAAGCCGGAAACAAGGGCGCTGAAGTTGCAGTCGCTGCCATCGAAATGGCAAATCTTGTCGAGGCGCTGAGTTAACACCTGCCGCAGAAACACAATAAAACCCAAAAAAAAGCCGTACCCGTGAGTAATCCGGTACGGCTTTTTCTGTAAGGCTGAGAACGACTATGGGCACCAGACGAAACGCACGGGAGGCTGCACTGCAGTTTCTTTTTCAGGATGACTTTGCAGGTCATGGCACCCTTCGTGACGAAGATAGGGCAGACCGCTTTGAGCAGTTCTGCAGCCTTTACCAGATCAGTCACAAGGCCCGCCCCTATGCACTTCAACTGTTGACCAACATTGCCGCCAGGCGGGATGAGCTCGACCGTATCATTCGTGAAAACGCCGAAAACTGGCGCCTTGAGCGAATAGCCGTGATGGACCGCAACCTGCTCAGAATCGGGGTTTATGAACTGGTTTTCGCAGGCGATGTGCCGCCGCAGGTGGCGATCAATGAGGCTGTCGAAATAGCCAAACGTTTCGGCAGCGGAGATTCACCAGGGTTTATCAACGGTATCCTCGATGCGGTAAAAAACAGGCAGGATACCGCCTAAGCAGAACCTGTCCGTCCTCTTTTTCCTTGTTTTCCCGAAACAGTGGTATCTTTTCTCGCTGCGCTGCAGAGATTGCCGTGGAGCCTGCAGGATGTTGCGTCATGCTGCGGATCGCTTGCATTTTCTGGTTATTGCGGGTACATCTAGCGCGGATGGATAATTCATCCGGACATTTTTTCAGATCGTGGAGCACGATACCGTATGGCCCAGCCTCAGAAAAACGCAAAACCCGGATTCAAACAGGAATTTGTAGCAATTCTCGGTCTTTTCTTTGCCGTTTTCATGCTGCTCAGCCTGATCTCGGAACAGCTTGCTTCCCAGGAGAACTGGTGCGGTGAAATCGGTCGCCTGGTAGCCCAGCTACTGCTTGGTTTTACCGGCTGGGGAGCATATCTTTTTGCAGGCCTTGTTATCCTGCTTTCCATTCTTTTTTTCAGTCGCCGCCTGTCGTTTGAGCGTTTGCCGCAGGTGACCATCGGCCTGACCGGCGCCATCATCTCATTTTGCTCCCTGCTCTCAGCGTTTACCCTGTATCGCCAGGATCTCCTGGGACTTGGCGGCTTCCTCGGCAGGACGATATTCACCTTTATTCACACAGTTCTTGGCAACAGCGGAACGATTTTATTACTGGCGCTCGTTCTTCTGGTGTCGATGATGCTTGCCATCCAGTTCTCGCCATACCAGCTGCTGGTTCTTGTCTGGCGGACAATCAGGGGCACCTTCGGAGGGGCTGTCGCACTCGTAAGAAAAGGCTTTGAAAAACGGACCGAGCGGAAAAAGAAAATCGCCCAGCGCGAGAAAATCAAACCGCTGCCGAAACTTGAACCCGAACCCGAGAGCACCCCGTTTCCGAGCCGGCCTGTGGTGAAAGAGCAGCCCGAACCCGCCGCTTCGGAGCAGGATGACAAGCTATTCAGTGCCGTGCCTGTAGCCAAGGGAAACTGGAAACTTCCCCCGCTGTCGATCCTGGCGCGCAATGAGCGTGTCACTGAAAAGGTGGACAAGGATGTTTATTTCAAGATATCCAAGCAGCTGGAACAGAAATTAAAAAATTTCGGTGTGTCCGGGAAGGTGGTCGGTATCTCTCCCGGTCCGGTGGTTACCACCTACGAATACTCGCCGGCTCCGGGAATTAAAATCAACAAGATCGTCAGTCTCGCAGATGACCTGGCCCTCGGCCTCAAGGCACAGTCGGTACGGGTGATCGGCTCGGTGCCGGGCAAGTCGGCACTGGGGATCGAAATTCCCAATGAGATCAGACAGGTCGTTTTTATCAGGGAGTTGTTGTCTTCCGAACATTTCAAGACCCACCGGGCAAAACTCGGCATCGTGCTCGGTCTCGATGTCGTCGGTCATCCGACCTTTGCCGATCTGGCGAGAATGCCCCACCTGTTGATTGCCGGGGCAACGGGGGCCGGCAAGAGCGTGGCGATCAACACGATCATCGCCTCGATTTTATTTAATGCAACTCCTGATGAGGTGCGCTTTCTGATGATTGACCCGAAGCGCATCGAGCTCTCCGGCTACGAGGGGATTCCCCACCTGCTGCACCCCGTCGTCGTCGAACCCAAGCTGGCCAGCAGGGCACTCATGTGGGCGGTACGCGAGATGGAGCGGCGCTACCGGTTGCTGGAAGAGGCAAAGGTGAAAGGGTTTGACTCATTCAATGACACAGCGACGGAAAAGCTGCCCTATATCGTCATTATCGTTGACGAGCTTGCCGACCTGATGATGGTTGCCTCAAAAGAAGTTGAAGGGGCCATTGCCCGGCTGGCGCAGATGGCTCGGGCCGCCGGCATGCACCTGATCCTTGCCACCCAGCGGCCATCGGTCGATGTCCTGACAGGCTTGATCAAGGCTAACTTCCCGGCCCGTATTTCCTTCAAGGTCGCCTCAAAGATCGATTCCAGGACCATTCTTGATGCTACCGGTGCGGAGCACCTGCTCGGCATGGGCGACATGCTTTTCATGCCCCCCGGGACCTCGACAATCCAGCGTGTGCACGGTGCCTACATCTCCGAGCAGGAAACCTCCGAACTGGTGGAGTTTCTTAAAAAGCAGGGTGAAGCGGTGTACGATGATTCGGTTCTTGAACAGGTCGAGGAGGGGGGGCTGACCGACTCGGGAATAGCCGACGAACTTGACGAGCGTTATGACGAGGCGGTGGCGGTGGTCTGTGAGTCTGGTCAGGCGTCGATCTCAATGGTCCAGAGACGCCTGCGAATCGGCTATAACCGTGCTGCCAGGATTATCGAAATGATGGAGAAGGAAGGCGTGATCGGACCAGCCGACGGAGCAAAACCCCGCGAGGTACTGGCACGCAGTTCCTACAGCTGAACAAATCACCCGGGTAATTGATTTTCCTTGACAATTATCAGGCAACATTTTATAAGAAAACTCTTGGAAAAATGAGTGAGCGTTCATTTTTTTTGAATCGAATTCTCGCAATTATTTCAATAGTTTTATTAGCAGTAATATCAAACAGTTGTTGAGTTCCTGCAACGGGGCGCCGATGACTGGGAGTATGTACGTTTGCAGTAAAGGATTTTGTTAAGGTTCAAGTGGGTCCTGACTGTTTCAGGACCACAACAGTTAAAACAAACTGAGGAGGTAGTTTAATGCCAAGTTATGTAGATCCTTCCAAGTGTGATGGTTGCAAAGGTGGTGACAAAACTGCGTGCATGTACATCTGTCCCAACGATCTGATGGTTTTGAACGTTGAATCGATGCTGGCTTACAATCAGGAGCCGGATGCATGTTGGGAGTGTTACTCCTGCGTAAAGATCTGCCCGCAGGGTGCAATTTTTGTTCGCGGCTATGACGACTTCGTACCAATGGGTGGCCAGGTTCATCCGATGAGGTCTTCTGATTCTATTATGTGGACGGTCAAGTTCCGTAATGGCAACATGAAACGTTTCAAGTTCCCGGTCCGTACTACGGCTGAGGGTGCTGCCAATGCTTATGTCGGTCAGACAGGTGGAAACCTGGATGATGAGAATCTGCTTCTTGAAGCTGACCTTCCGACCCCTAAATAAGCTGGATTAGTTAAAAATCTAAAATCTTTTCTAAAGGAGATTTGAATATGGCATTACCAAATAAACCAAAGGGTGAGCTAAAAGCCGTAGTTGATCCGGCAGTTGTCGAAATGGAAGTAGACGCGCTGATCGTCGGTGGTGGAATGGCAGCCTGTGGTGCTGCTTTTGAGATCAAGAAGTGGGCACCTGCAGACATGAAAATACTGCTGGTTGACAAGGCTTCTCTGGAGCGCTCCGGTGCTGTTGCCCAGGGCCTTTCAGCTATTAACACCTACATCGGTGACAACCCGATTGAGAGTTACGTCAAGATGGTACGTAACGACCTGATGGGTGTTGTACGCGAGGATCTTATCTACGATTGCGGTCGGCATGTTGATGAGTCCGTCAAGCTTTTTGAAGAATGGGGACTTCCCGTCTGGAAAAAAGACGCAGACGGCGAAAACCTCGACGGTGCCAAGCCTGCCCCCACCCTGCGTGAAGGCGGTACTCCGGTTCGTACCGGTAAATGGCAGATCATGATCAATGGTGAGTCCTACAAGTGTATCGTCGCAGAGCCTGCAGCCACGGCTCTTGGTTCCGACAATATTCTTGAGCGTGTCTTCATCGTCAAACTGCTGCTCGACAAGAACAAGCCGAACCAGATTGCCGGTGCCGCCGGATTCTCCACCCGTGAGAATAAAGTATATGTAATCAAGTGTAAAACCGCCGTTGTTGCCTGTGGTGGTGCTGTTAATATCTTCCGCCCGCGTTCCACCGGTGAAGGTAAAGGCCGCGCCTGGTATCCGGTATGGAATGCCGGTTCCACCTACACCATGTGTGCCCAGGTAGGTGCGACCCTGACCATGATGGAAAACCGTTTCACCCCGGCCCGTTTCAAAGATGGATACGGTCCTGTCGGTGCCTGGTTCCTTCTCTTCAAAGCGAAGGTTTCCAATGGTCTTGGTGAGTTCTATGCAAACAGCGATGCAGTAAAAGACGAGCTTGGCAAATTCATGCCGTACGGCGCTTCTGCGGTTACCCCGACCTGTCTGCGTAATCACCTGATGATCGAGGAGTTACGAGCAGGACGTGGACCGATCTACATGGCTACCGATGTCGCACTGAACGCCTTCCTCGATGAGCGTAAAGATGCAGGAATGGACGAGAAGTCCCTGAAGAAATTCTGGAAACATCTCGAGTCTGAAGCATGGGAAGATTTTCTGGACATGTCAGTCGGCCAGGCCGGTCTTTGGGCCGGTATGAATGTTGAGCCCGAAAAAGTGGGTTCCGAGATCATGCCGACAGAACCGTACATGCTCGGTTCTCACTCAGGTTGTTGCGGAATCTGGACATCCGGTCCGGAAGAAGACTGGGTACCTGATGTTGCCAATGATTCACGTGCTCACAAGTACAAGTGGGGCTACAACCGCATGACCACCGTTGACGGTCTGTTCACTGCTGGTGACGGCGTTGGTGCATCCGGTCACAAGTTCTCCTCCGGTTCCCATGCCGAGGGTCGTATCTGTGCCAAGCAGATGGTCAAGTACTGTCGCGACAACGCAGATTTCAAACCCGAGCTCATGCAGAGCGCGCAGGAAGTTGCCGACGAGATCTATGCACCGGTCAGGCGCTACCAGGAGTTCGTTGGAGCGTCAACTGCTGAAGATGTAAACCCGAACTACTGCAAGCCCGCAGGTCTGATGATGCGGCTGATGAAGGCTACCGATGAGTACGGTGGTGGTGTTGCAACCTACTACATGACGTCCGGAAAGCTTCTCAACATCTGCCTCGATCTTCTTGAAATGCTCCGTGAGGATGCAGAGAAGATGGCTGCCGGTGACCTCCATGAGCTGCTCCGCTGCTGGGAGAACTACCATCGTATCTGGTGTGTTGAAGCTCATATTCGTCACATTGAGTTCCGTAAGGAATCCCGTTATCCGGGCTTCTACTACCGCTCAGATTTCCCCACCTGTGACGACGAGAACTGGAAATGTTTCGTCAACTCCACTTTTAATCCGGAAAGCAAGGAATGGAAGTGTGAGAAGGTTGAGTGTCTAAACATCATTGAGACAGATCCGTGGCTGTAATCTTCTGATGACAGTTCGATCGTGATGTAAGAAAATCTCCAGGGGCCTTGTGCCTCTGGAGATTTTTTCTATGGTAGTGTTGCTTTTTCATTCGGGAAAGCCCGCAGGATCGCGTGCGGATTTTCCCGAACGAAAAAGTTTGACGTTTTCTTTGTTTATTTATAATTGATACCTGAGTATCCTGCGGATGAGTCTCGGGAGAGGTATCAATAGTCCTATTTTTTTTAAGAGTAATAATGGAGGAACGGTATGACTGACGAGCAAGGCACCTCCGGTGCAATTTTGGTCGTAGGCGGAGGGATCAGTGGGCTGACCTCAGCGCTTGAAGCCGCCGAAGTCGGAAATGATGTTTTTCTCATCGACAAGAACCCCTACTTTGGCGGTCGAGTCGCGCAATTAAACGAATATTTTCCGAAAATGTGCCCGCCGAGTTGTGGCCTGGAAATTAACTTTCGCAGGATCAGGGACAATCGCAAAATCCGCACGTATACGATGGCCAGTGTTACATCGATAAGCGGAGGTCCCGGGAATTATGAGGTTGAACTGGAAATAGCCCCGCGCTATGTAAACAGCAACTGTACCGCCTGTGGGGATTGCAGTGTTGCCTGTCCGGATGAAATCGATAATCCCTTTAACTTCGGCATGAACACCTGCAAGGCTGCCTACTTGCCTCACGAGATGGCCTTTCCCAGAAGATATGTTATCGATAAAGCAGGTCTTTCTGCAGCGGGCGCGGCAGCGGTCAAGGACGCCTGCAAATACGATGCTGTTGATCTTGATATGCAGACTGAGAAGGTTACCCTCAATGTCGCCTCGATTATCTGGGCAACCGGCTGGACTCCCTATGACGCAGCTAAAATTGACAATCTCAAGTTTGGCGAGTCCAGCGCCATCGTCACCAACATGATGATTGAACGGATGGCTGCTCCGTCAGGACCGACCGGCGGTAAAATCGTTGTGCCGGGCTCGGATAAGGAACCTGCCTCAATTGCCTTCGTGCAATGTGCCGGATCCCGTGATGAGACGCATCTCGAATTCTGCTCGTATATCTGCTGTATGGCTACCTTCAAGCAGATGAACTACATACGCGAGCAGTATCCCGAAGCAAAAATATATGTATTCTATATCGATCTTCGTACCCCTGGAAAGTATGAGAAATTCCGTGAAAAATTGATGGCGGATGAAAACGCAACGTTCATCAAGGGCAAAGTTGCTGATATCACGATTGAGGCTGACGGTACGGTTACCGTTATAGCCGAAAACGCGGTGACCGGCGACAAGGTGCAGCAGGCTGTCGACATGGTTGTGCTGGCAACAGGCATGCAGCCGACCATGGCTGAAGGCGGAGCGGTTGCCCCGTTGAAGCTTGACGACAACGGCTTTGTCCTTTCCGATATCGAAAACGGTCTGATTGCAGCCGGATGTGCTAAGAAAGCAGCAGATGTCGCGACAACCACACAATCATCAACAGCCGCTGCCTTAAAGGCAATTCAGGTTTCCAGGAGGTAATGAACGATGGATAAAACATATTGCGCCTATTTGTGCTCAGGTTGCGGTATCGGTGAAGCGCTTGACATGGAAGCGCTCGCTGAAGTTGTGACCGGAGAAATGTCCATGGAGTGTAAAACCCATGAATATCTCTGTGGAGCAGGAGGAAGGTCCCTGATTGAGAAAGATATCGCCGATAACGGCATAAATACCGTTGTCATCGGGGCGTGTTCTCCGCGTGTGATGAAAAATGAATTTGATTTCGGTGAAGATAAAATTACCGTACGCGCCAATCTTCGCGAACAGGTGGTCTGGGCTGAAGCACGCCCTGCAGAAGGCGAAGAGCCGTCGGCAGAAGCTGCCGAGTTTCTCATGGAGACAGCCTCCGACTACATGCGAATGGCCTGTACCCGGGCGAAGAAAACCCAGTTACCCGATCCCTTTCTGCTGGAGAACCTGAGCAGGAAAATTCTTGTTATGGGCGGCGGTATCGCCGGACTTACCGCGGCCAAAGAAGCAGCTGCCGCAGGATATGAAGTAACACTGGTGGAGAAGCAAAGCACACTTGGCGGCAGGGCTGCCGGCTGGAGAAAATCTTTTCCGACCAAAGCTCCCTGGAGCGATCTTGAAGACAACCCGGTAGACGCCTTGATTGCAGCGGTCACTGCCAATGACAAAATTACCATAAAAACAGAAACAGAAGTTGCCAGGATTGCAGGTTCTCCCGGGGAATTCAGGGTGTCCATGAAAGCTGCCGGCACCAAGACCGAGTGGGATGCACCCTCGAAAGTCACCGCCGATGAACGGGAGAAAATAGAAAAAGGCGAGAAAGAAGACCCGAATAAGGAATTCAAGCCCTATGTCGATATTGACGAATCAGCCGAGCTGCATGGTGCTGTTGTTCTTGCCACCGGATGGACCCCTGCCGATGTTTCCGAATATGAACATCTGGGTTACGGCTCCATCAAAAATGTCGTGACCAATGCCGAGTTTGAGGAAATGGCGAAAAACGGGACCGTTCCGGCCAGCGTTGCTTTTGTCCAGAGCCCGGGCGGCAAGGATCACGACAAGGACTTTCCGTACTGCAACTCGGTTACCTCTATGGTTGCCTTGAAGCAGGCCCAGTATGTCTGTGAGGACAACGAGGAAGGCAAGGCATACGTATTGTATCAGCATATGCGTACTCCCGGGAGCCAGGAACTCTATTACAAGAGCGCCCAGGAGACCGACGGAATCTTCCTGACCAAGGCAAGCGTCACAAAAGTCGAGGAGAACGGCGGTAAACTCTCGGTCACAGCCGAGGACACCCTGCTTGGTGAAAATCTGACCCTGGATGTGGACATGGTCGTTCTTGCTGCCGGGATGGTACCGACCACCAAGCAAGAGAGCGTGATCAACCTTGCCTATCGCCAGGGACCGGCATTCTCTGATCTGTCCCTCTTCGACGGCTATGCCGACTCGCACTTTATCTGTTTTCCCTATGAGACCAGGCGAACCGGTGTTTACACCTGTGGTGGTGTCAGGAAAGCAGAGACCATGGAAGAAACAATTGATGATGCGACAGGAGCGGCGTTGAAGGCGATTCAGTGTCTTGAGTCGACCGACCGTGGCGTTTCCGTTCACCCACGTTCCGGGGATGCCACCTATCCGGAATTTTTCATGCAGCGTTGTACACAGTGTAAACGGTGTACTGAGGAGTGTCCGTTCGGTGCCCTTGATGATGATGAAAAAGGCACGCCGCTGCCCAATAATACCCGCTGCCGCCGCTGCGGTACCTGTATGGGTGCCTGTCCCGAGCGTATTATCGGCTTCAGGGATTATAATATCGACTTGATCGGTTCGATGATCAAATCGGTTGAAGTGCCCGAAGAAGATGACGACCGCCTGAGAATTATCGTTTTCGTCTGTGAAAATGATGCCTATCCGGCCCTCGACATGGCTGGTATGAAACGTAACGGCATCAACCACATGATCCGTTTTATCCCGGTCCGCTGTCTTGGCTCCGTGAATATGGCCTGGATCCGCGATGCACTGTCGGCCGGAATGGACGGCGCCATGCTGCTTGGCTGTACCTACGGCGATGACTATCAGTGCCATTTCGTCAAGGGCTCGGAAATTGCCACGAAACGCATGGAGAATATTGGAGAAACGCTCTCAACGCTTGGACTTGAGTCGGAGCGTTGTGCAACTGAACAGGTTGCGATAACCGATTACGACAAGATTCCTCAAATCCTCAATGATTTTGTCGAGGAAATCGTTGAAATGGGTCCGAATCCGTTTAAAGGCTTCTAACCTGTTTTTTATCATGATTACGTCGTGCGCTTGTGCGGTGCACGACGTAATATCAGGCTGAGAAGTGCCGGAAAAATGGCTTTTATTGATAAGATAACAGGAGGCAAAAAATGAACGTCCAACCTGATTTAGCATTTATTAAATATCTCAAAGGAGCAGGTGGTGACACACTGAAGAAGTGCTACCAGTGTGCGACCTGCTCTGTCCGTTGTCCGCTGTCCTCTGATGACAAACCATTTCCCCGCAAGGAAATGATCTGGTCCGGCTGGGGGATGAAGGACGATCTTCTTGCCGATCCCGACGTGTTCCTCTGCCACCAGTGTGGTGATTGTTCCACCTACTGTCCGCGCGGGGCGAAGCCTTCGGAAGTACTCGGCGCCATCCGCTCCTATGCCTATACCTTTTACGGCTGGCCGGGCGGGCTTGCCAAGCTGGCGACTTCCGCCAAAGGATTGCCGATGCTGATCGGTATTCCTGCAGTCATCATCTTTGTTTTCTGGCTGATTTCCGGAGGCATGCGCATCCCCAACAGTGAGGAGTTTTCAACGTACGGGTACCAGAGGTTTTTTGGTCACTGGGATTTCAAGTGGTATGCCAAGAACATCTTTTTTATTGTCATGATTATGGTGCCATCCGTTTGTATCGCTCTGTTTTCTCTTTACAAGGGATTGACCAGGCTGTGGAAGGGGATGGCTGCCGGGGCAAGAATCTCCTCGGACTTCAGGCCTTCGGCCGTCCAGTTCGTTCGCGATTACCTGTGGCCTTCAATTGTTGAGATCTTCACGCACAAGCGTTTCAAGGAATGTGGTACCAATGATAATCGGGTGACCGGGCATCTGCCGCTGATGCTCGCCTTTGTCGGACTGTTGATTGTTACCACCTGGTCACTGATCAAAAACGATATCATCGGCTTGTTTCTGCCCTCATGGCATGGCCCGATGCTGCTCTACGATCCGTTCAAGATTCTTGCCAATGTTTCAGCGGTGGCGCTGCTTTTCGGTATCTGGGTACTGTGGACAAACCGGACAAAAACAGAGAGTGAAGGCACGACCAGTAAAACCTTTTATGACTGGTTCCTGATCTGGGAAATCATGGCTGTCGGCGTTACTGGCCTGGGGGCGGAAGTTATCAGGCTGCTCGGTATGCCGGCGCTCGGTTACATTGTTTATTTTCTGCACCTCGTAGCTGTTATGATGCTTTTTCTCTACATGCCCTACACCAAGTTTGCTCATATCGCTTACCGCACCACCGCGATGGCCTTTGAGAAGTATCGTGAAAGTTCTTTTGGAAAGCCGGTGATTGAGCAGGAATAATTTTTTCTGTATCCGCCAGTCGTTTTAGAAAGCCCCGATCTGTTTATCAGGCAGATTGGGGCTTTCTTGTCTTTGCAATCAAAAAAAAAATCTGCTCCGAAAAAAATATTGCTATATAGATTATGAAAGAGTATATTAAACAGCTTTGTAAGCTGGCGTAGCTCAATTGGCAGAGCAGCTGATTTGTAATCAGCAGGTTGCGGGTTCAAGTCCCATCGCCAGCTCCAAGATACGAACGATCGTTAAATATCAGTAATAGTATAAAGGTATTACGGCCTATTTAGAATGATTTGTGGAGGGGTTCCCGAGCGGTCAAAGGGAACAGACTGTAAATCTGTCGGCGGAGCCTTCGGAGGTTCGAATCCTCCCCCCTCCACCATGCATCATTCTCTGTAGGTCTTGTTTGTCTGCGGGAATAGCTCAATTGGTAGAGCATCAGCCTTCCAAGCTGAGGGTTGCGAGTTCGAGTCTCGTTTCCCGCTCCACGTAGATTGTGACGCACGCTCACGTAGCTCAGATGGTAGAGCGCATCCTTGGTAAGGATGAGGTCACCGGTTCAAATCCGGTCGTGAGCTCCAGGGACAGGAAGCAGCAATTAGTTAAGAAACTTCAATGGCCTGAGGAGACAGGAAAATGTCAAAGGAGAAATTTAATAGGACGAAGCCGCACGTAAATGTTGGAACAATCGGCCATATCGATCATGGCAAGACGACATTGACGGCAGCGATCACTCGAGTACTGGCTACAAAGGGTCAGGCGACATTTACTGATTTTAGTGAAATCGACAAGGCGCCTGAAGAAAAAGAGCGTGGGATTACAATCGCGACTGCTCATGTCGAGTATGAGACAGTCAATCGCCATTATGCCCACGTGGACTGTCCCGGTCATGCCGACTATATCAAGAACATGATCACCGGTGCGGCCCAGATGGACGGCGCGATACTTGTTGTAGCGGCAACAGACGGAGCCATGCCCCAGACCCGTGAGCATATCCTGCTTGCCCGTCAGGTCGGTGTTCCGGCAATGGTTGTTTTCCTGAACAAATGCGACATGGTTGATGACGAGGAACTGATCGAGCTTGTGGACATGGAGCTTCGTGAGCTGCTTGACAAGTATGAGTTCCCCGGAGACGACATTCCGTTTATCCAGGGATCCGCGCTGCATGCGCTTGAGAATCCCGAAGACGAAGAGAAGACCAAGTGTATCTGGGAGCTGATGGAAGCGATCGACAGCTATATTCCGGAACCGAAGCGCGATGTAGACCAGCCGTTTCTGATGCCTGTTGAGGACGTGTTCTCGATATCAGGTCGTGGAACGGTAGCGACCGGTCGCATCGAGCGTGGTGTGATCCATGTTGGTAACGAGGTAGAGATTGTCGGTATCCGCAAGACCCAGAAGACGGTGGTAACCGGAGTTGAGATGTTCCGCAAGCTCCTCGACCAGGGTCAGGCCGGTGATAACGTAGGTGTATTGCTTCGTGGAACCAAGCGTGATGAGGTAGAGCGCGGCCAGGTACTGGCGGCAGCCGGATCGATTACCCCGCATACGAAGTTCAAGGCGGAGTGTTATATATTGAGCAAGGATGAGGGTGGACGGCATACGCCTTTTTTCAATGGTTATCGTCCGCAGTTTTATTTCCGCACCACCGATGTTACCGGCGTGGTAACGTTGGCCGATGGAGTGGAGATGGTAATGCCCGGCGACAACATATCGATAGATGCCGAGTTGATCACCCCGATCGCGATGGATGTCGGTCTGCGCTTTGCAATCCGCGAAGGTGGCCGGACCGTCGGTGCCGGGGTTATCAGTGAAATCGTTTCCTAATAATCCGTAAAACAGACTGCATTACCCTGCTCTGCTGCAGAGCAGGGTAATTTTTTTCTGCAATAGGCTGGCATGATATGAGAGATATAATTACTCTTGCATGTGGTACGTGCAAGCGTCGTAACTATACAACGACGAAAAACAAGAAAAATACCCCGGGCAAACTCGAGCTGAATAAATATTGCCCGTTTTGCAGAGTCCATACTCCGCACAAGGAGACGAAGTAATTACCTGTGCAGGCCAGTAGCTCTAATTGGTAGAGCACCGGACTCCAAATCCGGGGGCTGGGGGTTCGAATCCCTCCTGGCCTGCCAGCAGAAAGGTAAGGATTACCGGGTAATTTAAAAATCACGTACGGTGTTGAAATGGCTGGTAAAGCAAAAGAAAAGAAAATTACCGGAGATGCTAAGGGGTCACCGCCTTCTCCGTTTTCCCCCGGTCAGATCAAGAAATTCGTAGGCGAGGTGCAGGCGGAATTTACCAAGATTGTCTGGCCGGACAAGAAAGTTACCCTCGGCCTTACCGGCATGGTTATTCTGCTGGCGATAATAGTCTCGGCCTACCTCGGTACAGTCGATGTGCTGCTCGGTAAACTGGTTTCAACTATTTTGCGTTAAGGTAATAACTGCGACCCGGGTTTCAGCAATTATTTATGTTGAAACTGTTTTTTCGTACTCATTTGAGATAACGGCATATACATGGCAAGACAATGGTACATACTGCAAGTTCACTCCGGTTTTGAAGAACGGGTAAAAGCAACGCTTGAAGAGCGTATAGCCAAGGAAGGGCTGGAAGAGTACTTTGGCCAGATTCTCGTCCCCACCGAGCAGGTGGTGGAGATGATAAAAGGCTCGCGCAAGACATCTTCCAGGCGTTTTTTCCCCGGTTATATGCTTGTCAGTATGGAGCTCAATGACACTACCTGGCATACCATTCATAAAGACATGCCGCGTGTTGTCGGGTTTGTCGGCGACGACCTTAACCCGGTACCGCTGTCTGATGAGGACGCCGGCAAAATTATCGGCCGAATCCAGGATGGCTCAGAGCGACCGAGGCCAAAAGTTGTTTTTGATATCGGCGAGGTGGTCAGGGTTATTGACGGCCCTTTTGCCAATTTTCAGGGTGTTGTTGACGAGGTTTTTCCGGAAAAGGGACGCGTCAGGGTCATGGTTTCGATTTTTGGCCGGGAAACACCTGTAGAACTGGAATTTGTTCAGGTATCAAATACCTGATTAGAATATCGGGAATCTGCTCAGTGGATTTCCCTGTTACATTCTCTGTGAGAATATCACATTTGTTGGAGTAGAAAAATGGCCAAGAAAGTAATGGCGTACATCAAGCTGCAGATTCCTGCCGGAAAAGCAAATCCCTCTCCTCCGGTCGGTCCGGCCCTCGGGCAGCACGGCGTCAATATCATGGAATTCTGCAAAGCGTTCAACGCCAAAACCCAGTCCATGGGGGATACTATTGTTCCTGTTGTCATTACCGTCTTTCAGGACCGTTCCTTCAGTTATATCACCAAGACCCCTCCGGCCGCGGTGCTGCTGCTTAAGGCTGCCAATGTAGCCAAGGGCTCAGGGAACCCGAAACGCGAGCGCGTTGCGGAACTGAGCCGGGATAAAATCCGTGAGATTGCCGAGATCAAGATGCCTGATCTGAATGCGTATGATATCGAAGGTGCCATGCGTATTGTAGAGGGTACTGCACGCAGTGCAGGTATCACCATCGTAGATTAACGGATACCCGCTAAGACTAACATTTACTACGTACGCGGCCGAGCTGTTATCGGGATTCGTGCAGTAGGAGGCTGTCATGCCGAAACATGGGAAAAATTACAGAAATAAAATAAAGGATATTGATCGATCAGCGGTGCGCACCATTGATGAGGCGATCAAGAGTATGATCGAATCATCATACGTCAAGTTTGACGAGACGGTTGATATAGCCGTAAAACTTGGTGTCGACCCGCGTCATGCCGACCAGATGGTCCGCTCATCCGTCGTCCTGCCGCATGGTACCGGAAAAACGACCCGCGTTCTCGTCTTTGCAAAAGGGCCGAAGGAAGCGGAAGCCAGCGAAGCCGGTGCCGACTATGTCGGTTCGGACGAACTGGTTGAGAAGATCCAGGGCGGCTGGCTTGAATTCGACAAGACGGTAGCGACCCCCGATATGATGGGTACCGTCGGCAAGCTCGGCCGGATACTTGGACCACGCAACCTGATGCCCAATGCAAAACTCGGCACCGTCACCTTTGATCTCGCCAATATCATAAAAGAAATCAAGGGCGGAAAAGTCGACTTTCGTGTTGACAAGGCCGGTATTGTCCACGCAGGAATCGGAAAAGTCTCGTTCGGTCCGGAAAAAGTGTATGAAAATGCCATTGCTTTCATCGAGAAGCTGATTCAGCTCAAGCCGTCGACAAGCAAGGGGATTTATTTGAGATCTATCGCCGTATCATCAACAATGGGACCGGGCTTCAAGGTTGATACACTTGATGTCAGGACCCGTATTAAATAGAAGCGTAGAAGTGAGATAGAGAAGTTATTCGCCGATTTCGGCGGACGGCTTCACGTCGAAGACAGCAGGCACGACAGTTTAATTGGTTTACAACCTCCCTGCCGAGACGCAAGTTGAGTGGTAATTCTGAGTATGATGATGACCAGTCATTTTGTAACTGCTGTTTCGAGTACTTGTTAATCTTAACCAGTCGTAGGAGGGTAATTTGAATCGTGATCAAAAATCAGCAATAGTCGCTGAATTGAACGAAATGTTCAACCGCGCGAAGTTTTCCGTCGTCGCAGACTATTGTGGATTAAAGGTCTCAGAGTTAGAAAAGGTCAGGAAGGAACTTCGTGGCTGTGACACTGAGATCCGCATTGCCAAAAATACTCTTCTGAAAAGAGCAGTTGCCGACACCGCCTGTGAGTCTTTGGTTGAAGACTTTTCAGGAACAACAGCCATTGTTGTGGCCTATGATGATCCGGTATCTCCAGCCAAAGTTCTGGCCAAATTTGCCGAGGATCATAAGAAATTCGAGTTGCGGTCTGCTGTTCTTGAAGGAGAAAAAATCACTATCGACAACATTATCGCCTTGTCGAAACTGCCGACCAAAGAGGTCCTTCTTGGTCAGCTGCTTTCAGTGATGAACGGCGTGCCCACAGCCCTTGTTCGGGTTCTCTCAGGAGTGCCGAGAACATTTCTTTATGGTTTGCAGGCGGTCAAGGAACAGAAAGAGCAGGCATAATTTATAACTGTTCACTGGTGTTACAAGAGAAGATACTAATCATCATAGATAAAAGAGGAAAAAAATGGCTGTTACAAAAGACGATGTAATTGAGTTTATTTCAAACATGAGTGTTCTTGAGCTGGCTGAGATGATCAAAGAGCTCGAAGAAAAATTTGGAGTTTCCGCCGCCGCCCCTGTTGCCGTTGCTGCTGCCGGTGGTGCTGGTGTAGAGGCTGCCCCGGCTGAGGAGCAGACAGAGTTTGATGTTATTCTTGCCGGTGCTGGAGACCAGAAAATAAAAGTGATAAAAGAAGTTCGCGCAATTACCAGCCTCGGCCTCAAGGAAGCCAAGGAGCTTGTCGAGGGTGCACCACAGCCTTTGAAAGAAGGGGTCACCAAGGATGAAGCTGAGGAAATCAAAGCAAAAGTTGAAGCTGTCGGCGGAACTGTTGAAATAAAATAGCAGTGACGCGACAGGGTGCCCCTTTTGTGGGCACTGCTTGGAATTGAACACGCTACGCACTTTGGTGCGTGGCGTGTCGTGTTTCCAGAGGTTTGTTTTTATTGAACCTTATTGTGTTATTAAAACAAGTACTTACGCTGGAACGTCCGTTGGCCAGGAATGGGGTGCGGTCGTAGCGAAGGTCACGAAGATGCTTACTCGACGCAAGGTTTGCTTTCCTGTTCTACCGGTTGCACCCTCCTGCTGTTCGATCTGTGACCGCGATATCAGCAGAACCATTCCATTTCTCATTTTCGTACGTACATCGATCAACGAGATCATCCGGAAAACCCAGAGTGTGCCTCTGGTAAAAAAAATTAACTGCAATATCAGTGTCTTTAGACAATCTTGAGGACAATTATGGAACGAATAAGAAAGCAATTTGCCAGCGTCGCAAGCATCCTGGAACCACCTCACCTGATTTCCATGCAGAGGAAATCATACGAAAGCTTTCTCCAGATTGATCGTGAACCCGACAGTCGTGAAGATTTCGGTCTACAGGCGATCCTTAAAGATATATTCCCGATTAATGATTTTAACGGCTTATGCTCTTTAGAGTTTGTTCGCTATAAATTCGGCGAACCGAAGTATACCGTTCAGGAGTGTCAGCAGCGGGGGATGACATACGATATTCCGCTTAAAATTGTTGTGCGGCTGATAACCTTTGATGTGGACGAGGAGACCGGCGTTCAATCTGTTCGGGACATCAAGGAGCAGGAGGTCTTTTTCGGGGCACTACCGCTGATGACCGGTGACGGTGTTTTTGTCATCAATGGGACGGAGCGGGTTATTGTTTCCCAGCTCCAGCGTTCTCCCGGTCTTTTTTATACGCATGACCAGGGAAAGAGCCATGCCAGCGGCAAGCTGCTCTATTCGGCACGGATCATTCCGGTGCGCGGTTCATGGATTGATCTTGAGTTCGATATCAAAGATATCCTCCATGTCCGTATCGACCGAAGAAGAAAATTTCCGGTAACTACCCTGCTCAAGGCCCTTGGCTATACTGCCGAGGAACTGCTCGCCAAATTTTATCCGGTGAACAGCGTCCGCAAACAGAAGGATGGTTATTACCTCAATTACAGTGAGCAGACAGCCCTGGGGCAGCGGCTTGAATTTGACCTTATAAACCCCAAGGATGGCGAGCTGCTTGGTAAAAAGGGACGGAAAATATCAAAAGCACTCTGTCGCCGGATAGAAGAAGCTGAAATCGGCTGGCTGCAGATATCTGAAGAGCTCCTGCTCGGTAAGGTTTTTGCCGAAGATATCGGTGATCCCGAAGCGGAGCAGCCTCTGGTAATGAATAATACCGAGGTGACTGAATCCATCCTGGAGACCCTTGACTCTGCAGGCATCGGCGAGTTCAAAGTGCTCGCCATCGACGGCGTTAATTATTCCGAGTCTTTCAGGAAGACCCTTGCTCTTGACAAAGTTGTTTCCTCCGAGGAAGCGCTGCTTGAGATATATCGACGACTTCGGCCGTCAAGCCCGCCGACAATCGAGGTTGCCGAAGGTTTCTTTGAAAATCTCTTTTTTAATCCCGAGCTTTATGACCTCTCAGAGGTCGGCAGATACAAGATCAATGCCAAACTCAAGCTCGATATCGGTATCAGCCAGCGGGCGCTTACCCGCGAGGATATCATCGAGGCAGTTAAATTTCTCGTACGGTTGAAGGACAGCCAGGGTGCCGTGGACGATATTGATCATCTCGGCAACCGCCGCGTCCGCACCGTCGGTGAGCTGGTAGAGAACCAGTACCGCATGGGGCTTGTCCGTATGGAGCGGGCAATCAAGGAACGCATGACGCTGCAGGATGTTGAAACCCTGATGCCACATGACCTTGTCAACCCCAAGCCGATTTCGGCCGCCATCAAGGAATTTTTCGGAACCAGTCAGCTGTCGCAGTTTATGGACCAGACCAATCCGCTCTCCGAGGTAACGCACAAACGACGGCTCAGCGCCCTTGGACCAGGAGGTCTGTCGCGGGAGCGTGCAGGTTTTGAGGTACGCGATGTTCACCCGACCCATTACGGCCGGATATGTCCCGTTGAAACTCCGGAAGGGCCGAATATCGGACTTATTGTTTCACTGGCCACCTATGCCCGGATCAACCCCTACGGCTTTATTGAAACGCCCTATCGCAAAGTAAAGGACCGCATTGTCTACGATGATGATATCGACTACTTGAGCGCATTGCAGGAGCAGAAAAACTACATCGCCCCTGCGCTGGTGCCGCTTGACAAGAAAAATCGACTGGTGCCCGACTCGCTGATTGTTCGTGAAGATGGTGAAGTTATTACCTCACTTGCCGACAATGTCACCTACATGGATATTGCCCCGAATCAGCTGGTCAGTGTGGCCGCCTCGTTAATTCCCTTCCTGGAAAACGATGATGCCAACCGGGCGCTGATGGGTTCGAACATGCAGCGCCAGGCGGTACCGTTGATGAGAACGGCGGCTCCTCTGGTCGGCACCGGCATGGAGCGCTACGTCGCCAGGGATTCAGGTGCCTGTCTGCTGGCCGGCGGAGATGGTATCGTGGAGGAGGTCGATGCAAATCGTATCGTCGTACGCTACGACAAGCCGGGAACCGATGGTCATGAAACCGGAGTCGGCGTTTACCGGCTTGAAAAATATAAGAAATCCAACCAGAACACCTGCTTTAACCAGAAACCGCTGGTTACACCCGGCGTTCGTGTCGAGCACGGCACCGTGCTGGCTGACGGTTCATCGTGCGACAAGGGCGAGCTTGCCCTGGGCAAGAATGTGACGATTGCCTTTATGCCGTGGCGCGGTTTTAACTTCGAGGATTCAATCCTGGTAAATGAGCGTCTGCTGAAAGAGGACACCTTCACCTCGCTGCATATTGAAGTGTTCGAGACAATGGCGCGTGACACCAAGCTTGGAAAGGAGGAGATTACCCGTGACATTCCCAATGTCAGCGAGGATACCCTGAGAAATCTCGACGAGTCTGGCATCGTCAGGGTCGGCGCGGAGGTTGGAGCAGGAGACACGCTTGTTGGAAAAGTTACCCCGAAGGGCGAGACGGTTCTTTCCCCTGAGGAAAAACTGCTGCGGGCTATTTTTGGAGAAAAGGCCCAGGATGTTAAAGATTCATCTCTTCGGGTCCCACCCGGTGTCGAGGGTGTTGTCATCGACGCAAAAGTATTTTCACGAAAAGGCGTCGACAAGGATGAACGCTCCCTGATGATCGAAGACCTCGAAATTGAGCGGCTGAACCAGGATAAACTTGATGAAATCAGCAGCCTGAAAAAAGGCGTGTGCCGCGAAGTCGGAAAGATCGTTGATGGTCGCACGGTCAAAGAGGATGTGAAAGCCAAGGACGGAACTGTGCTCGTCAAGCTGGGCAAAAAATTCAGCAAGACTATTTCTGATGAGATCGGCTTTCATGACCTGCGTAAACTCGATTTTTCGGAGCGTGCCAAGCATCTTGATAAAATTGAAGATATCTATGAACGATATGACCGCCAGGCGAAGCTTATTACCGAACGCTATGACGGCATTATCGACCGTCTGAAAAAAGGTGACGACCTGCCTCCGGGCGTCGTGAAGATGGTCAAGGTCTATGTCGCCACCAAACGCAAGATGTCTGTCGGCGACAAGATGGCCGGGCGTCATGGCAACAAGGGTGTGGTCTCCTGTATCCTGCCCGAAGAGGATATGCCGTATTTCGCCGATGGTGGTACCGTCGATATTGTGCTGAATCCACTCGGTGTTCCGTCGCGTATGAATGTCGGACAGGTGCTCGAGGTACATCTTGGTTTTGCCGCCAGGCGACTTGGCGAGCAGATAGAGACCCTTGCCCGGAACCAGGCGGTAGATCTCATCAAGGCAAAACTTGCAAAGATCTACTCGAAAACAGAGTGCACCGCTATCCTGAAAGGCAAGACTGATGAGCAGATCATCGATTGGGCGCGGGAGCACAGTGATGGCCTGCATATGTCCACCCCGGTGTTCGACGGTGCCCGTGAAGATCAGATCCGCAGTCTGCTTGTAGAGGCAGGCATGGATGAGGTCGGCCAGGCACAGCTGTACGACGGCCTTACCGGAGAAGCCTTTTCCAACAAGGTGACGGTCGGGGTTATGTACATGTTGAAGCTCCACCATCTCGTGGACAATAAAATCCACGCCAGATCGACCGGACCCTATTCCCTGGTTACCCAGCAGCCGCTCGGCGGGAAAGCACAGTTCGGTGGGCAGCGGCTTGGTGAAATGGAGGTCTGGGCAATGGAGGCCTATGGCGCCGCCTATACCCTGAAAGAATTCCTGACGGCCAAGTCCGATGACGTTGAGGGACGGACCTCCATGTACGAGCGTATTGTCAAAGGTGATAATTTCCTGACCACCGGACTGCCGGAATCGTTCCATGTTCTGGTGAAAGAGCTGCAGGGATTGTGTTTGAACATGGAGCTGATTGAGGAATAAGAAACTTCGGACACGGCAGTCTGCGTGTCGATTAAGTTTTAAATATATCTCTTCAAAACCCGGCCTTACAACGCCGGGTAACCAACAACTTGAAGGAGAGGTGATTACGTGGAAGAGTTATTCAATTTTTTTCAGAAACCGAAGGCGCCCGCTAAATTTAAAGCGGTTAAGATTTCTTTGGCATCACCTGAAAAGATCATGGACTGGTCCCATGGTGAGGTGAAGAAGCCGGAGACAATAAATTACAGGACCTTCAAGCCGGAACGGGATGGACTTTTCTGTGCGAAAATATTTGGTCCGGTCAAGGATTTCGAATGTAACTGCGGCAAATACAAGCGCATGAAACACCGGGGTGTTGTCTGTGAAAAGTGTGGTGTCGAAGTCATTCAGTCCAAGGTTCGCAGGGAGCGGCTGGGACATATAAAGCTTGCCGCTCCTGTTGCCCATATCTGGTTTCTGAAAAGTCTGCCCAGCAAGATCGGTGCAGTTCTTGACATGACCTTGAAACAACTTGAGAAGATTCTTTATTTTGAACAGTACGCCGTTGTGGAATCAGAGATCGAAGCCATTCCCCGCGCCTCGCTGCTCAGCGAAGAAAAATACCGCCAGGCCCGGGATGACTATCCCGGCCAGTTTAAGGTAGGTATCGGCGCAGAGGCTATTCGCGAACTGCTTGCCGCTCAGGACCTTGCTGAACTGTCAAAGGAGCTCAGGGCGGAGATGCTCTCCACCGGCTCCCAGACAAAGCGGCAGAAGCTCGGTAAGCGGCTGCATGTGATTGAGGCCTTTCTCGACTCCGGCAACAAACCGGAATGGATGGTGCTGGAAGTGATCCCGGTCCTGCCGCCGGACTTGCGCCCGCTGGTTCCGCTTGAGGGGGGACGTTTTGCAACCTCCGACCTCAACGATCTCTATCGCCGGGTGATCAACCGTAACAACCGCCTGAAGCGACTCCTCGAACTTGACGCACCCGATATCATTATTCGCAACGAGAAGCGCATGCTCCAGGAGGCCGTTGATGTTTTGTTTGACAACGGCAGGCGGGGCAGGGTGATTACCGGTGCCAACAAGCGGCCACTGAAATCTCTTGCCGATATGCTGAAGGGAAAGCAGGGGCGTTTTCGCCAGAACCTGCTCGGCAAGCGCGTCGATTATTCCGGCCGTTCAGTTATTGTGGTCGGGCCGAACCTGCGCCTGCACCAGTGTGGAATTCCTAAAAAGATGGCGCTCGAACTGTTCAAACCTTTTATTTATAACAAGCTCGAGCGACGCGGTTTCGTGACGACCATCAAGAGTGCCAGGAAAATGGTTGAAAAGGGAGTCAAGGAGGTATGGGATGTCCTTGAGGAGGTGGTAACCGAATATCCGGTTATCCTCAACCGGGCTCCGACCCTTCACCGCCTCGGTATGCAGGCTTTTGAAGCAGTGCTGATCGAAGGCAAGGCCATCCAGCTGCATCCGCTTGTCTGCGCGGCCTTTAACGCCGACTTTGATGGCGACCAGATGGCAGTCCATGTGCCGCTGTCGGTTGAAGCCCAGGTGGAAGCCCGGGTACTGATGATGTCCACCAACAACATTCTCTCCCCGGCAAACGGTGAGCCGATCATTATCCCTTCACAGGATATCGTGCTCGGGCTCTATTATATGACCCGTGAGCGGATCAATGTGAATGGCGAGGGACACGTCTTTGCAGATGTTGCCGAAGCGCGGATCGCCTATGACCATGACATGATCGACCTGCAGGCGAAAATAAAGGTTCGCATGGACGGAGCACTGGTGGAAACGACCATGGGGCGGGTGATTCTCGGGGAATTGCTGCCCAAAGCCGTGCCCTTTAGTGAAATCAACAAGGTGTTGAGCAAGAAGGCCCTTGCCAGGCTCATTGATTACACCTACAGGCATGCCGGTACCAAAGATACGGTTATTCTTGCCGATCGGCTCAAGGACACAGGGTACGAATATGCAACGCGTGCAGGGATATCTATCTGCATCAACGACATGAAAATCCCGCTCTCCAAGGAGGATTTTGTCGAAAATGCCGAGAAAGAGGTTTTTGATGTCGAGCAGCAGTATTCCGACGGTCTGATCACCTCCGGTGAAAAATACAACAAGATTGTTGATATCTGGTCGAAGGTCACCGAAGATGTCGCCAACGAGATGATGGACGAGATCAAGGTGGATTATGTCCGCGACAAGAATAACACGCTTATTGAATCACCCAGTTTTAATTCGATCTTCATCATGGCGGATTCGGGTGCCAGGGGATCCCGTGACCAGATCAGACAGTTGGCTGGAATGCGTGGGCTGATGGCTAAACCGTCAGGCGAGATTATTGAAACCCCGATCAAGGCAAACTTTCGTGAAGGCCTGGGGGTGCTGGAATATTTCATCTCGACGCATGGTGCCCGTAAAGGTCTTGCCGATACAGCACTGAAGACGGCCAACTCCGGTTACCTGACCAGGCGTCTGGTTGACGTGGCCCAGGAATCGACCATCGTTGAGACAGACTGCCGGACACTGGACGGTATTGTTGCCGAGCCGCTCATTGACGGCGGTGAGATCATCGTTCCGATCGGGGACAGGATTCTCGGCAGGGTGGCCCTTGGAGATGTCAGGGATCCATTCAGCGACGAGGTGATCATCGAGGATGGTGCGGAGATTACCGAGACAATCGTAGAGAAAATCGAAGCCGCCGGCATTGACCGGGTCATGATCCGTTCGGTTCTCACCTGCCGTTCAAAACGCGGTGTCTGTGCGTCCTGTTACGGGCGTGACCTTGGCCGTGGACACATGGTTAATATCGGTGAGGCGATCGGTGTTATTGCTGCTCAGTCAATTGGTGAGCCGGGAACCCAGCTGACCATGCGTACCTTCCATATCGGTGGTACGGCGAGCAGGTCTGTGGAACAGGCTGAGCTCACTACCCAGCGCGGTGGAACGATCGGCTTCAAGAACCTGCATTTTGTTGAAAATGCCGAGGGTATCAAGATCGTCATGAACCGAAACGCCGAGATCGTCGTTCAGGATGAACTCGGCCGCGAGCGTGAGCGGTTCAAGGTCAATTACGGAGCCCAGATACTGGTCCAGGAAGGCAGTGAGGTTGGCCCGGGTACGATCATGGCCGACTGGGATGCCTACACCATACCTATCGTGGCTGAAGTCGGCGGTATTATCAAATACGGTGATATTCTCGAAGGTATTACCATGCAGGAAAAAGTTGATGCCGTTACCGGAAAGTCTTCAAAGGTAATTATTCATTCCGCCGGCGGGGCCCAGTTAAACCCGCGTGTCTCAGTGAAGGACGAGGGCGGCAGGAGAACTCTGAAGCTGCCTGATTCCGATATCGCCGCCCGCTACTCCCTGCCGGTCGGCTCCATTATTTCCGTAGAGGAAGGTGCGTTAATCAAACCGGGAACAATTGTCGGTAAGATTCCACGGGAAACATCAAAGACCAAAGATATTACCGGTGGTCTGCCTCGTGTTGCCGAACTCTTTGAAGTTCGAAAGCCCAAGGAGCCGGCAATCATTTCCGAGATTGACGGTCGTGTCAGTTTCGGAAAGGAACTGAAAGGCAAGCGTCGGGTGGTTGTCACTCCTGAATATGGTGAATCGCAGGAATACCTGGTACCGAAGTCAAAGCATATCATCGTCCACGAAGGTGATTATGTGCAGGCAGGAGAGCGTTTGATGGAGGGCACGATCGTTCCTAACGATATTCTCAGGGTACTTGGAGTCAAGGAACTGGCGAAATTTCTGGTCAATGAAATCCAGGAGGTGTATCGTCTGCAGGGCGTAAAGATTAATGACAAGCATATCGAGGTCATTGTCCGACAGATGATGCGCCGGGTAATGATTACCGTTTCCGGAGACTCGAAATTCATGATCGGGGAACAGATTGAATGGTGGTCATTCGAGGAAGAGCGTGATCGCCTGTTTGCAGAGGGCAAGCAGCCGCCGGTCGCCGAGCCGCTGCTGCTCGGTGTTACCAAGGCATCCCTGTCTACGGAAAGCTTCATCTCCGCCGCATCTTTCCAGGAGACCACAAAGGTCCTGACCAATGCGGCCATGGCAGGAAAGATAGATGAGCTTGCCGGCCTCAAGGAGAACGTCATTATGGGTCGACTGATTTCCGCAGGCACAGGTATCAAGGGCAACACGGTTCACTGAGAGCTTGCCGGGAGAAGAAACGGTTGAGGTGAACACTGAAATGTTTGAGTTGTAATAAAAAACATCCATGATGTTTATTTAATCTTGACACTCAAATGGCAGTGATGTAAATATGTTTCTTTCCGCCGCAGTAAAATGGCATTTTTGTGCTGTTTCGGTGTGATTACAAGAAGATTAACAGAACAGGAGAAGTATAGGCAATGCCAACAATTAACCAACTGGTTCGCCAGGGCAGGAAAAAGCAGGTTAAAAAGACAAACACACCGGCCTTGAAAGGCTCGCCTCAGAAACGGGGTGTTTGCGTACGGGTTTATACAACAACTCCGAAAAAGCCGAACTCGGCATTGCGGAAAGTTGCACGAGTCAGGTTGACGAACGGTATTGAAGTTACTTCATATATTCCAGGTATTGGGCATAATCTGCAGGAGCACTCGGTGGTGATGATCCGTGGTGGAAGGGTCAAGGACCTTCCCGGTGTGCGCTACCACATTATTCGTGGAACTCTTGACACGCTCGGTGTTTCAGATCGGCGTCAGGGTCGCTCCAAGTACGGCGCAAAGAAGCCGTCGTGATAATTGGCTGATACAGGAGAGAAAGGAAATGTCACGTAGAAAAGCAGCAGAGAAACGACCGACTGAGCCGGATGCCCGCTTCCAGAGTGTGCTTGTCTCCAAGTTCACCAATGGCTTGATGGAGCGGGGCAAAAAAAGTGTAGCCCGGCGGATATTTTATGATGCAATGGATATTATCGCCACCAAGTTGCCGGAAGAAGAACCGCTGGTCGTCTTTGAGGAGGCCATGGACAAGGTTCGCCCCCGCGTCGAGGTAAAATCAAGACGTGTCGGTGGTGCAACCTACCAGGTGCCGATGGAAGTTCGCCAGACGCGCAGAAACGCGCTGGCTATCAGGTGGATAATCGGTTTTGCCCAGGGTCGTTCAGGCAGGTCAATGTCTGAAAAACTGGCTGCAGAGCTGCTTGACGCCTACAATGAGCGCGGCGCTGCCGTCAAGAAGCGTGATGATACGCATCGCATGGCAGAGGCTAACAAAGCATTTGCGCACTATCGCTGGTAAGTAACAGGAGCTGGGGTCAGCATAAAAGAGCGATTGAGGTCTGTTGATGTCAGCCCGGAATGAACTAGCCAATGTGCGTAACATAGGCATCATGGCCCATATTGATGCCGGAAAAACGACGACAACGGAACGGATTCTTTATTACACGGGCCGTTCCTACAAAATGGGCGAGGTTCATGACGGAAACGCTGTCATGGACTGGATGGAGCAGGAGCAGGAGCGAGGAATTACCATCACCTCGGCGGCAACAACCTGTACCTGGAACGATTATAAAATAAATATAATTGATACTCCCGGGCATGTCGATTTCACTGTCGAGGTGGAACGCTGCCTGCGGGTGCTGGATGGCGTAATCGCCGTTTTCTGTGCGGTGGGTGGCGTTGAGCCCCAGTCGGAAACAGTCTGGCGACAGGCTGACAGATATGCCATTCCACGACTGGCCTTCATCAATAAAATGGACAGGGTGGGGGCTGATTTTTACCGTGTTGTGCGGATGATGGAGAAGCGGCTCGGCGCGAATCCGCTGGTTCTTCAACTGCCCGTCGGGCGGGAAACAGGATTTACCGGGGTCATTGACCTCGTAGAAGAGGTTCTGCTCAGCTTTGATGAGCAGACTCTTGGACAGGAAGTCGTGAGGTCACCGATTCCTGAAGAACACAAAAAAGAGTTCACGGCCGCACGAATGGCAATCCTCGAGAAGTTGGCCGACTTCGATGAGGCTGTCATGGAAAAATATCTTGATGACAAACCGGTTACGGTTGAAGAGATTTACCGTGCTCTGAGGAAGGCCACACTGGCCCTGGAGATTGTCCCTGTGCTCTGTGGCAGTGCCTTTAAAAATAAAGGAGTGCAGCCGCTGCTCGACAGTGTTATCCGCTTTCTGCCCTCTCCGGTTGATATACCGACTGTTGAGGGGATGGACAAGGATGGTGAGCCCCTGGAGTTGAAAACCGGGCCAAACGAACGCTTCTGTGGCCTCGTTTTTAAACTGATGAGTGACTCGTTCGTTGAAAACCTCGCATTTATCAGAGTTTACTCGGGTGTGCTGAGGCTCGGCGACAAGATCTTTAATCCGGTAAAACGGAAAAAAGAGAAAATTTCAAAGCTTCTGAAGCTGCATGCCAACAAGCGTGAAGAGGTTCAGGAGATACGAGCGGGAGATATCGGCGCGATTGTCGGTCTGAAGTTCACGACCACCGGTGATACCCTCTGCGATAGCGGTGATTTTGTCGTGCTTGAGAGCATGGATTTTCCTGAGCCGGTCATCGGGATTGCCATTGAGCCGAAAAGTAAGGCCGAAGAAAAAAAGCTCAACGATACACTGGCAAAGATTGCTGTTGAGGACCCGTCCTTCACGATAGCCACCAACGAAGATACGGGACAGACGATTATTTCGGGAATGGGCGAGCTTCACCTGGAAATAATCGTAGACCGGCTGCTGAATGACTTCAAGGTTTCGGCAAAGGTCGGTAAGCCCCAGGTTGCGTACAAGGAAACCATTACCAGCGCAACAGAGGGTGAAGGCAGGTTTGAGCAGCAGACGGGAGCCCGGCAGTACGGGCATGTTGTTCTGCGCATAGAACCTCTTGAGCGTGGTGCCGGTTTCATGTTCAGCAATGAAATAGATGAGACGATGATACCATCAGCGTTTCTTGCTGCGATAGAACGAGGCATCAGGGATACACTGGATTCAGGGCCGCTGGTAGGATATCCGCTTACCGACATAAAGGTCCGGTTGATCGGCGGTTCTTATGACGATGAGGCATCTACTGAAATGGCTTTTGGGGTCTCTGCCTCCATGGCGATCAGGAAGACGGCATCAGAGGCCCGGCCGGTACTGCTCGAACCGATCATGGATCTTGAAGTGGTTACGCCGGAAGAATATGTCGGGGATGCAATTGCCGATCTGAACGCCAAGAGAGCAAAAATCACCGGCGTAGAGGCGGAAAAGGATATTCAGCTTGTGCGGGCCCATGTACCGCTTGCAGAAATGTTCGGGTATTCAACTTCCCTGCGCTCTGCAACACAGGGGCGGGCACATTTCAGCATGCAGTTTTTAAATTATGATGTTGTACCCAAGATAAAAGCAGAAACGATAGTTAAAAAAATAAGAGGGATTTAGATCCGGAAATATTGAGGAAAGAAGATGTCAAAGGAGAAATTTAACAGGACGAAGCCGCACGTAAATGTTGGAACAATCGGCCATATCGATCATGGCAAGACGACATTGACGGCAGCGATCACTCGAGTACTGGCTACAAAGGGTCAGGCCAAATTTACTGATTTTAGTGAAATCGACAAGGCGCCTGAAGAAAAAGAGCGTGGGATTACAATCGCGACTGCTCATGTCGAGTATGAGACAGTCAATCGCCATTATGCCCACGTGGACTGTCCCGGCCATGCCGACTATATCAAGAACATGATCACCGGTGCGGCCCAGATGGACGGCGCGATACTTGTTGTAGCGGCAACAGACGGAGCCATGCCCCAGACCCGTGAGCATATCCTGCTTGCCCGTCAGGTCGGTGTTCCGGCAATGGTTGTTTTCCTGAACAAATGCGACATGGTTGATGACGAGGAACTGATCGAGCTTGTGGACATGGAGCTTCGTGAGCTGCTTGACAAGTATGAGTTCCCCGGAGACGACATTCCGTTTATCCAGGGATCCGCGCTGCATGCGCTTGAGAATCCCGAAGACGAAGAGAAGACCAAGTGTATCTGGGAGCTGATGGAAGCGATCGACAGCTATATTCCGGAACCGAAGCGCGATGTAGACCAGCCGTTTCTGATGCCTGTTGAGGACGTGTTCTCGATATCAGGTCGTGGAACGGTAGCGACCGGTCGCATCGAGCGTGGTGTGATCCATGTTGGTAACGAGGTAGAGATTGTCGGTATCCGCAAGACCCAGAAGACGGTGGTAACCGGAGTTGAGATGTTCCGCAAGCTCCTCGATCAGGGTCAGGCCGGCGATAACGTTGGTGTGTTGCTTCGTGGAACCAAGCGTGATGAGGTAGAGCGCGGCCAGGTACTGGCGGCAGCCGGATCGATTACCCCGCATACGAAGTTCAAGGCGGAGTGTTATATATTGAGCAAGGATGAGGGTGGACGGCATACGCCTTTTTTCAATGGTTATCGTCCGCAGTTTTATTTCCGCACCACCGATGTTACCGGCGTGGTAACGTTGGCCGATGGAGTGGAGATGGTAATGCCCGGCGACAACATATCGATAGATGCCGAGTTGATCACCCCGATCGCGATGGATGTCGGTCTGCGCTTTGCAATCCGCGAAGGTGGCCGGACCGTCGGTGCCGGGGTTATCAGTGAAATCGTAGCCTAAAAAGGTCTGGATATATGATACCTACAGAGAAAATTCGTATTCGCCTCAAGGCGTATGATCACAAATTGCTGGATCAGTCCACTCACGAGATCGTTGATACGGCACGCCGGACCGGGTCTGCTGTTGCCGGCCCGATACCGCTGCCGACGACGGTCAACAAGTACTGTATTCTTCGCTCCCCGCATGTGGATAAAAAGTCCCGTGAACAGTTCGAGATGAGGACCCATCGACGGCTCCTTGATATTCTCGAGCCGACTCAGCAGACGATTGATTTGCTGATGAAGCTGGAGCTCTCAGCCGGGGTAGATGTTGAGATTAAACTGCCGTAGAGCGCAGTAAACGAAACGTAAATAGAGAAGCACCGGGTGTAATTATGCCAAAGACAATGGGTATATTAGGTAAAAAGGTGGGAATGACCCGAATATATGACGAACTGGGTTTTGCTATTCCAGTTACCGTCGTAGAGACCGGTCCCTGCACTGTTTTACAGGTCAAGACAACGGCTACGGATGGCTACAATGCTATCCAGGTCGGCTTTTCCAAAAAGAAACCGTCTAAGACCACCAGGCCGATGACCGGTCATTTCCAGAAGGCCGGTGATAGTTGTTTTTATCACGTCCGCGAGTTCAGGGTTGAAAAACCTGAGGATTTTTCGGTCGGCCAGGAGTTGCCCGCAGAGACCGTACTGAAGATCGGTGATGTCGTCGATGTCCAGGGAATCAGCAAGGGTAAGGGGTTTCAGGGTGTCATGAAACGTCACGGGTTCAAGGGCGGCGGAGCTGCCCATGGCTCAGGCTTTCACCGGGCACCGGGCTCCATCGGCTGCAGTGCCTGGCCGGCGCGAGTCGTCAAGGGGAAGAAGATGCCTGGACGAATGGGTAACGACACGGTTCTGAAGAAAAATATGTTAGTTATTGATGTCCGTTCAGATGATAATGTCGTCCTGCTGAAGGGCTCTGTTCCGGGAGCCAAGAACGGTCTGCTGAAGATTTTTTCGAGATAACGAGTCGCTAGAGACCGGTTCAAGGAGAGCATAATGTCAACTGTAGAAGTCAAAAATATAAAGAACGAAAAGGTTGGCGAGATCGAGCTGAGTGATTTGATCTTTAACCAGGAGGTTAAAGGCTACCTGCTTCATGATGTGGTCCGTATGCAGCGGGCGGCGAAA
The DNA here is from genome assembly GCA_963675545.2 of Desulfocapsaceae bacterium. Classification (GTDB taxonomy): domain Bacteria; phylum Desulfobacterota; class Desulfobulbia; order Desulfobulbales; family Desulfocapsaceae; genus MADRE3. The sequence goes on along the minus strand of CAXXRX010000002.1, from coordinate 541,138 downwards.
CGGGCGGGAACAGCTTGCACAAAAACTCGCAGTGAAGTGAGGGGAAGTGGTGCCAAGCCATGGCGGCAGAAAGGGACCGGGCGGGCACGTTCCGGGACCAGACGTTCACCGATCTGGCGCGGCGGTGGTGCGGCGTTTGGCCCCAAGCCTCGTGATTACAGCTTTAAGCTCAACCGCAAGGTGAAGAAGCAGGCTGTTGCCATGGCCATGTCGGCACGGCTCCAGGAGGGGAATCTCGTTGTTCTCGATGATTTCACGATGGAGCAGATCAAAACAAGGGATTTCGTCGAGGTGATGAACACCCTTGCCCTTGATACTGCCTTGATCGTGATAGAAGATACCAATGAGAATCTGACGAAATCATCACGGAATGTTAATGGCTTTAAAGTGTTGAACCCTGAAGGACTGAATGTCTACGACATTTTACTGCACGGTAAGCTTGTGCTCCTTCAGCCGGCGATTAAAAGCCTTGAAGAGAGGTTTTCGGCATGAAAAATATCTATGATGTACTCAAGGGGCCATGCCTCACGGAAAAGGCGAACATGCAGCAGGAGCTTGATAACAAGATTGTTTTCAAGGTTCATCCCGGCGCCAACAAGGTAGAGATCAAGCAAGCCGTTGAAAAAATGTTCAACGTTACGGTTAAAAACGTTCAGACAGCGTCCATGCGTGGAAAGCAGAAGAGAGTAGGACGTCATATCGGTTTTACCAATAATTGGAAGAAAGCCTATGTCACCCTGTCGGAGGGTGAGATCAACTTTGTTGATGAATTGTAACATACCTTCGGCAGCGTCGGTTCATAGCGAAACTGAAAAAAGATTGTCCACTCAAAGATGATGGAGCGATTGGGAAATCATGGCTATAAAGACATATAAACCAACATCAGCTGGTAAGCGACACCACGTGTCCACCAAGAATCCGGACCTGTCCACTAACGGACCCGAGAAAAGTCTGGTCAGCAGCCTGTCTAAAAGCGGCGGGCGTAATAATTACGGCCGCATTACCGCTCGGCATATCGGCGGTGGTCATAAGCGCAAATATCGTATGATTGATTTCAAGCGCAACAAAACCGAAATAGCGGCAAAAGTTGTTTCGATAGAGTATGACCCCAACAGATCGGCTAATATCGCCCTGCTCAGCTACCTTGATGGTGAGAAGACCTATATTCTTGCCCCGGACGGTATATCCGTTGGTGACAAGGTGATTGCAGGCGAAAAAGCCGACATCCAACCGGGCAACTGTCTGCCGATGATGAATATTCCTCTTGGTACGATTATCCACAATATCGAGATGAAAATCGGCAAGGGCGGACAGCTTGTACGCAGTGCCGGTGCTTCCGCGCAGCTGATGGCAAAAGAAGGCAGTTACGTCCTTGTCAGGCTGCCCTCCGGCGAGGTTCGGAAATTCAATAATCTCTGCCGTGCCTGTATCGGCCAGGTCGGGAACCGCGAGTACGAGAGCCAGAAACTCGGCAAAGCAGGCCGTACCAGGTGGCTTGGTAAACGTCCCCATGTCAGGGGTGTTGCCATGAACCCGGTTGATCATCCAATGGGTGGTGGTGAAGGTAAGAGCTCAGGTGGTCGTCACCCCTGCACTCCATGGGGTAAACCGACGAAAGGCTACAAAACCAGAAACAAGAAAGCGTCTGACAGGATGATTGTCAAACGGCGATCATAAAAAGGAGTAGGCAATGTCTCGTTCAGTAAAAAAAGGACCTTTCATCGATGATCATCTGATGAAGAAAGTAGACAAGGCTATCGAGTCTGGTTCCCGTAAGGTGATTAAAACGTGGTCGCGACGGTCCGATATCAGTCCGGAGATGGTAGGGTTGACTTTCGCAGTTCACAACGGTAAAAAGTTTATCCCCGTATTTGTTTCTGAAAATATGGTAGGCCACAAGCTTGGTGAGTTCTCCCATACCCGTACATATTATGGACACTCATCGGACAGGAAAAAGTAAAGCACCTGCATTTTGACAGGACGTATTGGGAGTACACAAGATGGAAGCACGAGCCGTAGGAAAATATATCCGTGTATCACCGCAGAAGGCACGACTTGTTGCGGATGTGGTTCGGGGAATGGATGTTGATCAGGCGATAACAACGCTCAAGTTCATGCCTAAAAAAGCTGCAGCAATCCTGAAGCAGGTGATTGAGTCTGCAGTCGCGAACGCAACCCAGGATGATCAGGTTGATGTGGACAATTTGTTTGTGAAGAAAATCTTCATCGACGGTGGCCCCTCGCTGAAACGTATCCGCCCCCGCGCAATGGGCAGGGCGACCGGAATCATCAAGCGAACCAGCCACATAACTGTAATTCTCGATGAGAGCTAACTTATCGAGTCTGACGTTGAATTTACTGTTTTGGTAAATTATTAAACTATCTACTCAGTTGGAGGATTGTTTTGGGCCAGAAGGTTAATCCATTAGGACTAAGACTGAATATAACCCGCACTTGGGACTCGATCTGGTATGCCGACAAGGAGTATTCTAAATTCCTCATCGAAGATCAGAAAATTCGTAAGTATCTCAAGAACCGTCTCTCTCATGCCGGACTTTCAAAGATAATCATTGAACGGACCGGTGAGAAAATGAGGGTCAAGTTGTTCACTGCCCGGCCCGGTATCGTTATCGGCAAGAAAGGTGCGGAGATCGAGATTTTGAAAAAGGATCTTGAACAGCTTGTTAAACGGCCGGTAACGCTTGACATCCAGGAAGTCAGGCGGCCCGAGGCAGATGCCCAGCTTGTTGCTGAAAGTGTTGCCTCCCAGCTGGTTCGCCGAATCGCCTTTCGCCGGGCAATGAAAAAGGCGGTCAACTCGGCGCTCAGGTTCGGTGTCCAGGGGATTAAGATTTCCTGTTCAGGGCGTCTCGGCGGTGCTGAAATGTCACGCTGTGAATGGGTTCGGGAAGGTCGGGTACCGCTCCATACGCTCAGGGCCGATGTTGACTATGCCCTTGCTGAAGCCAACACCACCTATGGCATAATCGGTGTGAAAGTATGGATTTTCAACGGTGAGGTTCTTGACGAAAAAGAAGCTGTCAGCTGATTTTCTCAGGATTCGCTACCAGGTTATTTTGGAGTAAGACATGTTAAGTCCCAAAAAGGTAAAACATAGAAAGGTGTTCACGGGGAAACTCAGGGGTACGGCACAACGCGGCGCGACTATAGCGTTTGGCGAGTATGCCCTGAAAGCAACCACCCGCGGCAAGATGACGGCCCAGCAGATTGAGGCTGCCCGTGTTGCCATTAATCGAAAAATCAAACGTGGCGGTAAGGTCTGGATCAGAGTTTTTCCGGACAAGCCGGTCACCAAAAAACCTGCTGAAACCAGGATGGGTAAAGGAAAAGGCAGCCCGGAATACTGGGTAGCTCCGGTCAAGCCCGGTAGAATTTTGTATGAACTTGCAGGTGTTGATGAGGAATTGGCAGTACGGGCACTGACACTGGCCGGAAATAAACTTCCTTTTGGTACGAAAGTTGTTTCTAAAAGGAGAATGGTATGAAAGCGGAAGAAATCAGAAAATTGTCCGACGAGGAACTGGTAAAAAAAGCAAATGAGTTACGCGAAGAATACGGAAACCTGTCGTTTCAGCATAAGATCCGACCACTCGAGGATACTTCGCGACTGAGAAAAATTAAAAAAGATATTGCACGAATTGAAACGATTGCTGTTGAAAAAGGGCTTGCCTGAGACTTTTATAAAATTAAACGCGGCTCATTATTCGTGCTGCAACGTCTTGAAATTACATTATGAGTGAAAATACAAAATCCAGAAAAACGAGAACAGGTTCTGTTGTCAGCAACAGGATGGAGAAGAGTGTGGTTGTCCGGGTCGAGCGCAAATTTCGCCATAAGCTGTATGGCAAATATGTAAAGACCAGTGTCAAATACCTCGCCGATGATCCGCAGAACCAATGTAATATCGGTGATGTCGTTCTTATTGAGGAATGTCGTCCATTGAGCAAGAAGAAGCGTTGGCGGATCAAATCCATACTTGAACAGGCGGTATAGCGCTAAAGGTTACTGACGGTACGTACTGTACCTGTCAAGGTTGATGTAGGATCAGGTGACATTATGATACAAACTGAATCAATGCTGAACGTTGCGGACAACTCAGGAGCACGGAAAGTGCTCTGTATACGGGTTCTCGGCGGCACGAGAAAGAGATATGCCGGAATTGGCGATGTTATCGTCGTAACGGTCAAGGAAGCTATTCCCCATGCCAAGGTGAAGAAGGGGGATGTCATGAAAGCGGTCATTGTCAGAACGGCCAAGGCAATGAAGAGAATGGATGATACCTGGGTTAAATTTGACGAGAATGCAGCTGTAATTCTCTCTCAGGCAGGTGAACCGATCGGTACCCGTATTTTCGGACCGGTTGCCCGTGAGTTGAGGAACCAGGGATTTATGAAGATCATTTCACTTGCCCCTGAGGTCCTTTAGCAATTCGCATATCGCTGACAATTCAGCACAGTATAATAGGTAACGAGATGAGACAGGGTAGAACATACCTTAAGGCAAACGATCAGGTTGAAGTAATTGCTGGTAAGGACAAGGGCAGAGTGGGCAAGGTGCTCAAGGTGTTTCCTGCTGAGAACAAGGCTACGGTTGAACGCATCAACATGATCAAGCGTCATACCAAGCCGCGTGAGATGAATCAGCAGGGGCAGATTGTTGAACGCGAAGCACCGCTTGATGTGTCCAACCTTCAGCTGATATGTCCAGAGTGTACGCAAACCGGTCGGATAGGCAGAAAGCTTCTTGATGATGGCACGAAAGTCCGTTTCTGCAAGAAATGCGGCGAATCGATCGAGAACAAATAACAGGTCACGTAGAGGACGTATACCAGGAGTTTTATACATGGGTGCACTGAAAGACTATTACCACAACGAATGCGTTCCTGCATTGAAGGAAGAGTTTGGCTACACCAATATTATGCAGGTACCCAAACTTGAGAAGATTGTCCTGAACATGGGGCTTGGCGAAGCTGTTCAGAACCCCAAAATCATAGATGGCGCTGTTGATGAACTGACAAGGATTGCCGGACAGAAAGCAGTTGTCACCAAGGCAAAGAAGTCGATAGCCGGGTTCAAGCTGAGGGAAGGGATGCCGATCGGCTGCCGTGTCACCCTTCGTGGAGACAAGATGTACGAATTTTTGAGCAAGCTTGTCAACATTGCTCTGCCGCGGGTACGAGATTTTCGCGGAATGTCGCCGAAATGGTTTGACGGCCGTGGCAACTACTCACTCGGTGTCAAGGAACAGATAATCTTTCCTGAAATCGAATATGACAAGATTGATAAAATCAAAGGTCTCAACATTACTATCGTGACCTCCGCACCAACCGATAATGAGGGGCGGGCCCTTTTGGGATTGATGGGAATGCCGTTTAAAAAATAATTATCAGATTATTACAAGATAGAGCTATTGGAGGCTGGTTTGGCTAAAAAATCAATTATCGCACGGGCGCACAGAGAGCCGAAATTCAAGGTTCGGAAATATAACCGCTGCCCATTATGCGGACGCCCGAGGGCGTTCATCAGGAAGTTTGGGGTTTGTCGAATCTGTTTCAGAAAGCTGGCGTCAAGCGGCGAAATAACAGGAGTGACGAAATCAAGCTGGTAGTCGAACTATTCCAGCTGGAACGTTAATCCGTTTAGACAATGAGGAGTGTTCGCTATGTCAATGAGCGATCCCCTGGCAGACATGCTGACCAGGATACGTAATGCAGTAATGGTAAAATTCGATTCGGTGGAAATGCCGAAATCGAATGTGAAGGTTAATGTTGCAAAAGTTCTGCAGGATGAAGGGTATATCCTCGGTTATGCTGTCAGTGACCAGGGACCTCAGGGAACATTGACCATAGACCTGAAATACGGACCGAATGGTGAGCCGGTAATCACGGGCCTCAAACGGGTGAGCAAACCCGGCCTGAGGCAGTATGCAAAATCCGGAGCAATCCCACGGGTACTTAACGGCCTTGGCGTCGCCATCGTTTCAACGTCCAAAGGTATCGTCTCCGACCGGGTTGCCCGTGAGCAGAATACCGGCGGCGAGATACTTTGTGAAGTGTGGTAACACCGGTACGCAACGGAGGAAAAAATGTCACGAATTGGAAAAATGCCTATCCCGGTGCCCACTGGTATCAAGATCGATATTAAAGGTCAGGATATCTCGGTCAGCGGAAGCAAAGGCGCTTTACACCGTACCATTTACCCCGGAATCAGTGTTGAACTGAAAGATGGTGAGATAGTGGTTACAGGTGGTGAGAACGATAAAAAATTAAATGCCTTCCGGGGACTGATGCGCTCACTCATCAACAACATGGTTGTTGGCGTTGATCAGGGCTTCAAGAAGGTCCTGGTTATTGAGGGTGTCGGGTATCGTGCCAGTGTTGACGGTAAGAAACTGTCGCTCAGTGTCGGCTACTCAAATCCTGTTGAATTCATCCTGCCCGATGAAGTAACCGGCGGTGTGGAGAGCAACAAGATCGTCCTGGAATCAATCGATAAAGAGACTCTGGGAATGACGGCATCAAAGATCCGCTCCATCAGGAAACCCGAACCTTACAAGGGAAAGGGTATTCGCTATGAGGACGAGCATATTGTACGTAAAGTTGGTAAGTCAGGCGCTGCAGCGTAATTTTTGAATTGTGGTTAATCGACTTTATTTTTACTAATTGAGAAAAAACAATGGCAAATACAAATCCAAGCACCGTTGCACGGAAAAAGAGGGTGCAGAGAATTCGCAGGAAGATTTCCGGAACCGGCGAACAGCCCCGACTCAGGGTATTTAAATCCAGTAAACATATCTATGCGCAGATTATAGATGATACTACCGGTAAAACGCTGGTCTCCATGTCTACGGTCGATAAGGCGTTCGAAAAAGGTGAGGAAAAAGGCAAGGCTGCCTCTGCCAAGCAGGTTGGCATGGTGATTGCCGAGCGCGCCAAAAAGGCTGGTATCAGTAAAGTTGTTTTTGATCGCGGCGGTTTTATTTACCAGGGCCGCGTCAAGTCTCTTTCAGATGGAGCTCGCGAAGGCGGGCTGGAATTTTAATTTGAAATATTTAATGGGGGTGCCCCTTGTCTGAGTTTAAGCGTTCCAAAAGTGAAGCAACTGAGGAACTTATTGAAAAAATAGTCTATATCAATAGAGTCGCCAAGGTAGTCAAGGGTGGTCGTCGCTTCAGCTTCAGTGCCATTGTCGTTGTTGGTGATGGTAAAGGCAAAGTCGGATACGGACTCGGGAAGGCCAACCAGGTTCCGGAGGCGATTCGCAAAGGAATTGAAAAAGCCCGGAAAGAGATGGATGCTGTTTCGCTTACCGATGTTTCTATCCCGCATCAGGTTATCGGCACCTATGGTGCCGGACGTGTCCTGCTCAAACCTGCTTCCGCCGGTACCGGTCTGATCGCCGGTGGTCCGGTGAGAGCGGTACTTGAAGCGGCCGGTGTCGGGAATATTCTTACCAAATGCCTCGGTTCACATAACCCGCACAATATGGTCAAAGCTACCCTCAATGGCCTTAAATCATTGAGGTCTGCGCAGAAAATCGCAGAATTCCGGGGCAAGACAGTTGAGGAAATCACAACCTGATTAACGATTTTCCACTATCGTTTGAGCAGCTCATAAAATATAAGAATCTACATGGTATAGTTACATGGCTGAGACAATTACATTCACCCAGGTTAAGAGTGGAATCGGAAGCACAGAAAAAATACGTGCCACGCTTACCGGTCTTGGACTTACAAAAATGCAGAAAACGGTAACGCGCAAAGACACCCCTGAAATCAGGGGCATGCTTGCCAAGGTTCAGCATCTCGTTCGGATAGAGGAGGCCTAAATGATTACTCTTGGAAACCTTTCACCACAGAAAGGAGCAAACAGAGAGCGTAAACGTGTCGGACGGGGACCCGGATCCGGACATGGCAAAACTGCCGGTCGCGGCCACAAGGGGGCACGGTCCCGATCCGGTTATAAGAGCAAGCCCGGTTTTGAAGGCGGCCAGATGCCGCTGCAGAGACGGCTTCCCAAGCGCGGCTTCACCAATATATTTCGGAAGGTCTATACTCTCGTCAGCCTGAGCCAGCTCGACAGCTTTGAGGCCGGGCAGGAAATCACTGTCGATGTGCTGGTTGAGGCCGGAATGGCCAAGGCTGGACAGCCGGTGAAAATATTGGCCAACGGCGAGTTGAACAAAGCACTGACGGTCAATGTCGACAAGGTGAGCGGACAGGCGAAGGAACGTATTGAAAAGGCGGGCGGCAGTGTTATCTCTGCCCCTGCTGAAGACGAATAGCAGCGTTTCACCGATATGGGAAATGAAATGGCAGACTGAATGTTCGGTCTGCCATTTTTCTCGTTTACCGAGATTTGATGAATCCGTAAAAAGTCGAAAGAAACCATTGGATGGCTAAGCACAAAAGTTTGATTTACGAGGCATGGTGGGGTCGGCCAAACGGAGGCGTACATATGGTACGTCGAGCATTGGTCATGCCCGCCATAACGAGAAGTAGATCGGACTTTTTGCGACGCCATCAGATTTGAAGCAGGGTCATTCATATGAGCGGATTAAAAAGCGCAGCACAAATTCCTGAACTGAGGAAACGCCTTCTCTTTACCATCATCATGCTGGCTGTTTACCGCATGGGGGTGCAGGTGCCGACACCGGGGATCAACGGGGAGGCTCTGACCGCGTTTTTCCAGCAGAATGCCGGCACATTGTTCGGCATGTTCAACATGTTTTCAGGTGGTGCCCTCGAGAACTTTTCGATCTTTGCGCTTGGTATCATGCCTTACATCAGCGCCTCAATTATCATGCAGTTGTTGACCGTTGTTATCCCACAGCTTGAGGCTCTCAAGAAAGAAGGGGAGTCCGGACAGCGGAAGATCACCCAGTATACGCGCTATGGAACCGTGGTCTTGAGTATCATCCAGGGATCGTTTATTGCCGCCGGACTTGAGGGAATGACCGGCCCGTCCGGTGAAATGATCGTTCTCGATCCCGGTATCCAGTTCAAACTGATGACCATGATCACCCTGACCGCTGGTACTGCGTTTATCATGTGGCTCGGTGAGCAGATGACTGAACGCGGCGTCGGCAACGGCATCTCGCTGATCATTTTTGCCGGTATCGTCGCCCGCGGACCATCTGCACTGGTAAATTCAATTGAACTTGTCAAAGCTGGTGAGATACAGATCTTTTTCGTGCCGTTTATCATTCTGCTCATGCTTGGGATCATCGGTATTATCGTTTTCTTTGAAACGGCCCAGAGAAGAATCCCCATCCAGTATGCCAAACGGGTTGTTGGCAGACGTGTTTACGGTGGGCAGAGTTCTCACCTGCCATTGAAAATAAATGTCTCCGGAGTCATCCCGCCGATCTTTGCCTCGTCCATCATGATGTTTCCGGCAACAATCGGCAGTTTCATCCAGATTGACTGGGTACAGCGTGTCTCGGCAGCCATGTCGCCGGGCACCGTTTATTACTATATCTGTTTCATTGGCATGATCGTTTTCTTCTGCTTTTTTTATGCAGCTGTACAGTTCAAGCCGGATGATGTAGCTGAAAATCTCAGGAAAAACGGCGGCTTTATTCCGGGAATACGACCCGGCAAAAAGACCGCAGAGTTTATCGACAAAGCACTGACACGTCTTACCGTGATCGGGGCGATCTATCTGAGCGCCGTTTGTGTACTGCCGACTATTCTGATAGCAAAGTTGAGCCTGCCGTTTTACTTCGGCGGAACAGCGCTGCTAATTATTGTCGGGGTGGCAATTGATACCATTTCCCAGATCGAATCTCACCTGGTGATGAGAAACTATGAAGGTTTCATGAAACAGGGGAGAATCAAGGGCAGAAGGTAATGATGAGCGGCTCGGCACACAATCCTTCAGCGAAATCAATCATGGTCAAAAGTCCTGATGAGATAAACATCATGCGGGATGCTAACCGGATTGTCGCCGAAGTTCTTGTCATGCTTGAAAAAATTGTAGAGCCGGGCATTTCAACCTATGAGCTTGATCGTCAGGCCGAGGAGTTGTGTCGAAAGAGAAATGCGGTTCCAGCATTCAAGGGATATCGGGGATTTCCCGGAAGTCTTTGTGTTTCCATAAATGAGGAGGTCGTCCATGGCATTCCCTCTCGAAAACGGAAACTGAAAAAAGGAGACATTATCTCGGTTGACTTCGGGACGCTGTTCAACGGCTATTACGGTGACTCGGCAATCACCATTGCGGTGGATAAGATTGACAGCACCAAGAACAGGTTGCTCACGGTGACCCGGGAGTCTCTTGACCAGGCGATAGAAAAGGTTGTTATCGGCAACCGGATCTCCGATATTTCCGGCGCTGTTGAGCAGTACGTTGAGGCCAACGGTTTTTCGGTAGTAAAACAGTTTGTCGGACACGGTATCGGTACTTCGTTGCACGAAGGCCCGGAAATACCGAATTTTGTTCAGGACGAAGCCTCTTCTCCGAGGCTGATAGAAGGTATGGTGCTGGCGATAGAACCGATGGTTAATGCCGGAACATCCAGCGTAAAGGTGCTGCGTGACGGATGGACGGTAGTAACCAGCGACCGTGAGCCATCGGCGCATTTCGAGCATTCCGTGGCGGTAACGGCTGATGGTCCTCTTATTCTCAGCTCCCGTGCAAATATGTGAGGGTACTAAAATAATACTTCTCTTTTTAAACCAGGTGTATTATAATTCTCCGTTTTTGGACATTTACTGACTACTAGGTTCATTATGGCAAAAGAAGAAGCAATAGAGGTTGAGGGGACAATTATTGAACCCCTGCCAAACGCCATGTTCAGGGTTGAACTGGACAATGGCCACAAAGTACTCGCTCACATTTCCGGAAAGATGAGAATGCATTTCATCAAAATATTGCCGGGTGATCGGGTGACGATAGAACTCTCGCCGTATGACCTGACTCGTGGCAGGGTGACGTTCAGGGCCAAAAACGCCAAAAAGAACAAATAGAGGTTGCACCATGAAAGTACGTTCATCTGTTAAAAAAATGTGCAGTGACTGCAAGGTATACAAGCGCAATGGCGTTGTTCGTGTGTCCTGCAAAGTTAAAAAACATAAACAACGACAGGGATAGCGGTTTTACAGCCGTCAATTATTGTTAAAGGAGAAATACCTTGGCACGTATAGCAGGAGTTGACCTTCCTAAAAACAAGCATATGGATCGGGCGCTGACGTATATTCACGGCATCGGACTGACATCTGCACGGAAGATTCTTGAGGCAGTTGATCTTCCCTATACCATGAACAGCGATGACCTCAGCGGTGATGACGTAACGCGCATACGAAAGGTCATCGAGACTGATTTCATTGTAGAGGGTGACCGCCGGCGTGAAGTCTCTATGGACATCAAACGCTTGATGGACCTGGGCTGTTACCGCGGGCGACGCCATCGCATGGGGCTTCCATGCAGAGGACAGAAAACGAAAACCAACGCCAGGACACGAAAAGGTCCTCGCCGCGGTGCCGCACGCCGAAAATAAGGATATAAGGTAACGATATGGCAGCTGCAAAAAAGGCCGATACCCGGTCGAAGAGGAAGGTTAAAAAGAATGTCCCGGAAGGTATCGTGTTTATTTATTCGACCTTCAACAATACTATTGTCACCATTTCGGACAAGCAGGGGAATGTCATTTCCTGGTGCAGTTCCGGCGTGCTCGGCTTTAAGGGATCACGGAAAAGTACTCCTTTTGCCGCCCAGAATGCGGTAGCGGACGCCTCGAAGAAGGCGACCGACCAGGGGATGCGTAAAGTCGAGGTCAAGGTAAAAGGTCCCGGCCCCGGAAGAGAGGCGGCACTGCGGGCACTTGTCAGCACCGGGCTGGAGGTAACCCGTATCTACGATGTTACCCCGGTCCCACATAACGGATGTAAACCTCCCAAGCGGCGTCGTGTATAAACGACTGGAGTTTTCCTGCATAGACTTAGAAGCTTAATCAACGGAGGCTTAAGTTGGCTAGATATACAGATGCAGCGTGTCGTCGCTGCAGACGAGAAGGAATTAAAATGTTCCTTAAAGGTGATCGCTGTTACTCTGATAAATGTGCCTTTGAGCGCAGGGCGTTCGCGCCGGGTCAACATGGTCAGGCACGATTCAGGAAACAATCCGATTACGCGATACAGCTCAGAGAAAAACAGAAGGTCAAGAGCATGTACGGCATGCTCGAAGGTCCGTTCCGTCAGAATTTCGTGCGTGCCGACCGTCAGAAAGGTGTCACCGGCGAGAACCTTCTCATTCTTCTCGAACGAAGGCTTGACAATGCGGTATTCAGAATGGGGTTTGCCTCTTCACGCAATCAGGCCCGGCAGATGGTCAGGCACAAACACATACTTGTCAATGGCAGGAAGGTCAATGTCCCGTCTTTTCTCGTTTCAGTCGGCGACGAGGTTACCGTAAAAGAAAAAAGCCGTGCCAATACACTGATTAACGAGAGTCTCGAAGCCATAGAGCGGCGTGGTGTTCCCAGTTGGCTTGAGCTGAGCAAAGACAGTTACAAGGCAACAGTGAAAGCACTGCCGAACCGGGAAGAGTTGACAATGCCGATCCAGGAGCAGCTGATTGTAGAGCTTTACTCCAAGTAGCGGCGAGCACAAATAGTTAGCAAGGCAGGCCTGCTGAAAGGGATAATTCCCTGTCAGCAGGTTTTGACCGTTTATTTTATGTACCTTTAAGAAAAGTCCTCTGGTTTCCGGACAGCTCGAACAGCAGATGGAGTTTTGCTTAAAGGTTTTCGTTTTTCTTAAAAAATAACTGAAAAGGGATTATATGACTCAAGTTGCCGACGAAAACATACCTTTTTACCGGAACTGGCACGAGCTTATTAAGCCTGATAAACTCGAGGTGGACAAGGATAAACATTCCAATGCATACGCTAAAATTGTCTGTCAGCCTCTTGAGCGTGGATTTGCCACTACCATTGGCAATTCACTCAGAAGAATCATGCTCTCTTCAATTCAGGGAGCGGCAATTACCACTGTAAAGATCGAGGGTGCACTGCACGAATTCACGACACTGAAGGATGTGAAGGAAGATGTCAGTGAGATAATACTCAACATCAAGCAGATCAGGTTAAAGCTCAACTGTGAAGATTCTCAGCGCATCGTTGTCGAGAAAAAAGGCCCCGGAGAAGTAACTGCAGGAGATATCACTCCTTCTGCCTATGTTGAGATAATGAACCCCGAGCAGGTGATCTGCACCTTGACCAGTAAAACCGAGTTCAAGGCAGAAATGACCGTCGAGTGGGGAAAAGGATATCAGCCGGCCGAGCGCCAGGAAAAGGAAGAGCTTTCGATCGGGCAGATACCTGTCGATGCCATCTTTTCTCCGGTCAAGCGGATTCAGTACATCGTTTCCCAGGCTCGTGTCGGACAACAGACTGATTATGACAAGCTGACCCTTGAAATTGAAACGGATGGCAGCGTGCGTCCCGAAGATGCGCTTGCTTTTGCCGGGAAGATTCTCAAAGATCAGATGTCAATCTTCATTAATTTCAATGAGGAAGACGCTGAGCCCGAAAAAGAGGCGGAGGATGAGGAAAATGCAGTACCTTTGAATCCCTATCTTGATAAACCGGTCGAGGATCTCGAGCTGTCTGTACGCTCAGCTAATTGCCTGAAAAATGCCGAGATATATTTTATCGGGGATCTCGCCCAGAGATCCGACCAGGAGATGCTGAAAACAAAGAACTTCGGCCGTAAATCGCTGAACGAGATAAAGGCCCTGCTCTCTGAAATGGATCTCACCCTGGGAATGAAATTTGAAGGCTGGGTTCGTCCGGAAATACCGGAAAAAACAAAAGAGTAGGCTACCGATCGTAATTACTTTTTGAAATAGTTAACGACAGATACCGGGTGTTACGGTACTGCAAGGTTATCAGTTGAGGGAAGAACCATGAGACACGGAAAATCCGGCAGAAAACTCGGCCGAACAAGTTCACATAGAGAGGCAATGTTCAGAAACATGGTAACTTCTCTGTTTGAACATGAACGAATCGTCACGACAAAACAGCGGGCAAAAGAGTTACGGCCAATTGCCGAGAAGATGATTACCCTGGCCAAACGTGGTGATCTGCATGCCCGTCGCCAGGCCCTGAGTTATATCCGCAGGAGTGATGTCGTGGCTAAACTCTTTGACGAGATCCAGCAGCAGTTTGCCGATCGCAGCGGCGGCTATACCAGGATCGTTAAAACCGGTATTCGTAAAGGCGATGCTGCCGAGATGGCAATTATCGAACTTGTCGGATATGAAGAAGATCTCGGAGACGATAGCGCAGCAGAAGAAAGCTGATCTTCGTTTTTCCGCTCCTATGAAAGCTGACCTGGATCACACATCCTTGTCGGCTTTTTTTGTTTATTGGACAGGTGTGGGTGATGACAACGAGACAATTCCCTGAAGGGATGACTCCGCTGGGCGAAAACGGGTTCAGCTTTCTCTGTCATCCCGGAGTATCCTGTTTTACCGTCTGTTGCCGAAATGTCGATCTTGATCTGTATCCGTATGACATTATTCGACTCAAGAATGCACTGAAGCTTGACTCAGAAACCTTTGTGCGCAGCTATACGGAGATAAAGCAGGGAGGTAATCCCTATTTCCCGACCCTTAGACTGCGGTTAATCGATCACGCCGATGGTGAGAAAGCTTGCCCGTTTCTTGAAGAAAGCGGGTGTACGATCTATCGAGACCGGCCGACTGCCTGCAGGACCTATCCTCTCGAACGAGCAGTAGACCGATCACCAGTGAAAGGGCGGCCGGAGGACTTTTATTTCCTGACAAACCATGCATACTGTAAAGGTCATTTTGAAGACCACCGGTTCACCGTCAAAAAATGGGTGAGAAACCAGCGCCTCGATGACTATAATTTGATGAATGATTTGTGGGCTGAGGTTGACACACTTTTTTCCACAAACCCCTGGAAGGGAGAGGGTATTGGTGGCGATCAGCAGCAGCTGGCGTTTCTTGTCTGTTACAACATCGATGGGTTCCGCAGTTTCTGTGATTCTCAGAAACTGCTGGGCCGGTTCAGTCTCAGCCGAGACGAAAGGCGCAGAATCGAAAAAGAGGATGCAGAGCTGCTTAAATTCGGTTTCGACTGGTTGAAAGCAGTGTTCGGCGGTAAGACCTCTCTTGTAAAAAAATAAGAATCAAAAGCAGGGAAACAATCAGCAGGCTTGCAAAATAGTGCCCTGCATGGTAAAAAAGTATGTTTTGCGCGTCACAGGGACACGCATCTTATAAACAACGAAAACACACATCTCCGCAGACACTGGTGTCAGGCTGGATGCAACAGTATCAGACTGATCACATGGGGATGGAGGAAAAACCAGGAGCAGGAGGAAATCATGGCTAACGCTACAGTAAAAGAGATGTTGCAGGCCGGTCTGCATTTCGGGCACCAGACCAGGCGCTGGAACCCGAAGATGAAACCGTACATATACGGACCGCGAAACGGTATTTATATCATCAATCTCGATCTCACCCGGCGCTTGTTTGACAAGGCCTGTGAGTTCATCGCCAGGGAAATTTCCGGTGGCGGCTCGATTCTTTTCGTCGGTACCAAACGGCAGGCACAGGCAATCATCCGCGAGGAAGCCAGACGCTGCGGTATGTATTATGTTGATCATCGCTGGCTGGGCGGAATGTTGACCAACTTCCAGACGATCAAGACAAGCGTCGAACGGCTTAAATCCATTGAGTCGATGCAGGAAGATGGCTCCATCAACAGGTTTCCCAAAAAAGAGATTCTGCTGATGGAAAAAGAACGCATCAAGCTGGAACGAAATGTCGGCGGTATCAAGGACATGCGTTCACTGCCAAGTGTCGTTTTCGTCGTTGACCCGAAAAAAGAATCCATTGCCGTTAATGAAGCACGGAAACTCCATATCCCCGTCATTGCCATCACCGATACCAACTGTGATCCGGATGGCATCGATTACCTGATACCCGGAAATGATGACGCCATCAAATCCATCAGGCTGATCGCCTATTACGCCGCCGAGGCGGTTCTACGGGGTCAGGCAGAACGTGACGGTGAGAACGCTACAGAGGAAGCACTCGAGGCAGCCATGGCTGAAACCGGCGCCGAGCTGGCAGAGGCAGGTGAGCAGGAGATACCTGAGGTTCCCGCCGAAGACCCACCACCGGCAGAATAGACGTTTTCAGCTGACACCTGCTGCGTATGCATGGTGTCTGTAATCGAAAAGGGGCAGTCCAAGGACAGCCCCTTTTCGCTATTCGACTCCTCAACCGTTTCCTATGGATATTTTACGGCTTGAGCGAGCATTATAAACATGGTTTTGGAAACAGCTCTGATTGTTTACCTGAACCCGGGATATACCGATAAACGTAACGATACGTTGTACAATGGAGGCATAGCATGAAAATTACCAGCCAGATGGTCAAGGAATTGCGCGATAAGACAAGCGCAGGTATGATGGACTGTAAGAAGGCATTGAGTGAGACTGATGGCGATATGGAGAAGGCGGTAGACCTGTTGAGAAAAAAAGGTCTGGCCGTTGCCGCCAAGCGCGCCGGACGGGCCACCAGTGAAGGGGTTATCGAAACTTACATCCATGCGGGAGGCAAGCTGGGCGTCATGGTTGAGCTCAACTGCGAGACGGATTTTGTTGCCAAGACTGATCAGTTCCGGGAGCTGGCTCGCGACCTTGGTATGCACATTGCAGCGTCAAATCCGGTATCGGTTGAACGGGAGAATGTTCCGGCGGATGTCCTTGCCCGGGAAAAAGAAATTTACGTGCAGCAGGCACTGGACTCAGGCAAACCCGAGAATATTGTGGAAAAAATTGTCTCAGGCAAGATGGAAAAATTCCTTGCAGAAATCTGTCTGCTTGAACAGAGCTATGTCAAGAACCCTGATCTTTCCATTCAGGACCTGCTTACCGATTGTATCGGCAAGATGGGTGAGAATATATCCATCAGGAGATTTGCCCGTTTCCAGATCGGCGTAGAATAGTCTCCTGTTTGTTTTTCATCCGGCGGTTACCGGCTAAGCGGACCGACCGTTGCCTGCTGGTTGTGTGAAGTATGCGGCGAGGCAAGCGAATTCTTTCTCCAGGAGGTTTTTTATGCAGATCAAATTCCAACGAATTTTGCTGAAACTGAGTGGGGAAGCCCTCATGGGTGAAGACGCCTACGGGATCAACACCAGTGTGCTCAATTTTGTCGCATCCGAAATTAAAGAGATTATCGAGCTTGGCGTTGAACCCGGACTCGTGATCGGTGCCGGAAATATCTTCAGGGGTGTTGCCGGCGCCAGCAAGGGTATGGACCGGACGACTGCAGACAATATGGGTATGCTGGCAACGGTAATGAACAGCCTTGCCCTGCAGGATGCTCTCGAGAGACATGGTGTCGATACCCGGGTCCAGTCGGCAATACCGATGCAGTCGGTATGTGAACCCTACATCCGCAGAAGGGCGACCAGGCATCTGGAAAAAGGGAGGGCCGTGATCTTTGCAGCCGGTACCGGCAATCCTTATTTTACCACCGATTCTGCAGGTGTCCTGCGAGCCCTGGAAATTGACGCCGATGTCATTATAAAAGCAACGAAAGTTGATGGCGTTTATGACAAGGACCCGGTAAAATTCTCAGACGCTAAAAAATATGAGCAATTGACTTATGACCAGGTCCTGACCCAGGGCCTTCGGGTCATGGATGCCGCAGGGATTGCACTTGCCAAGGAAGACAATAAACCTATCATGGTCATGAATATGACGATGAAGGGGAATATTAAAAAAGCTGTCCTGGGTGAACCGGTCGGGACTCTCATTACTTCTTGATATGCTGGATAACCGTAAGAATAAAGACAGGTGACAACAATGAGCGAAGTAATTTTTGAAATGACTGAACGGATGGAAAAAAGTGTAGAATCATTCAAGGTTGAACTTTCCAAGGTACGCACCGGCAGGGCTTCTCTTGCTTTGCTTGATGGCATCATGGTTGATGCCTATGGGAGCAGCATGCCGCTTAACCAGGTCGGCACACTGACGATTCCCGAGAGCAGGATGATTGCCATTCAGCCCTGGGATCCGCAGGTGCTGTCAGCTATAGAAAAAGCAATCCTCAAATCGGATGTCGGCCTGACCCCAGTTAATGACGGTAAGATCATCCGCCTGAATATCCCGCAACTTACCGAGGAGCGGAGAATAGAGCTGGTGAAAAAGGTAAAGAAGATTGCCGAAGAGTTCAGGGTTGCGGTCAGAAATGTCCGTCGGGATGCCATTGATTCGCTGAAAAAGCAGAAAAAGGACAAAGAAATCTCCGAGGACGAACTGTTCAAGCTCCAGGATGAGGCCCAGGCTGAAACCGATACCTATGTCGCCCAGATTGATGAAATAACCGCGTCCAAAGAAAAAGAGGTTATGGAGGTTTAGCCGATCATCACTTCCGCAGCCCCTTGAGACCCCTCCATGACATCAACAGTCTTGCTTGACCCCGATAGAATTCCAACCCATGTGGCCATTGTTATGGACGGCAACGGCCGCTGGGCAAAAAAGCAGAAAAAGCCACGGCTTTACGGCCACAAAATAGGTGCGGATTCCGTTCGGGACATTGTCGAGACCTCTGTTGAGATCGGTATCAGACATCTGACACTCTATGCATTTTCTTCCGAGAACTGGAACAGGCCTCAAGCTGAAGTTTCAGGGCTCATGAACATTCTCAAGTCCTATCTTGTTTCCGAACTGGAAAAGATGGAAAAAAACAAGATCCGCCTCTGTTGTCTGGGCAATACCATGAGACTTCCGGCCGGCGTCAGAAAGGTGCTTGACGACTCCATTGAGCGCACCGCCGGCAATGACCGGCTGACGCTGAATCTTGCCTTGAGCTATGGGGCCCGTGACGAAATCTGCATGGCAGTCCGGTCAATCGTCGATCACTGTGTCAGCGGCAGATTACGGGTTGAGGATATTGATCACGAGACAATTGCAGATCGACTTTATACAGCGGGGCAGCCTGATCCGGACCTGCTGATTCGCACCGGTGGGGAGGCACGCCTTTCCAATTTTCTCCTCTGGCAGGCTTCCTATGCGGAAATATACTTTACCGACACCATGTGGCCGGAATTCAGGCGAGATGTCTTTCTCCTGGCCATTCAGGATTTTCAGAAACGTGAGCGGCGCTTTGGTAAAACAGGAGATCAGTTGAAAGGTAGCGGATGACACGGACAATTCCAGGGCTTTTGCTTGCATTCGGCTGGTTGCTCCTTCTGCTGTATGGTTCCTATCTGCTTTTTTGGGGCGTTGTTGTTCTGATAGGTATAATTGGCGGCCGTGAGTATATCCGCATGGTCCTGCCGGATATTTCCGGAGGAAGCGACCGTACCGTCATTTCCATCATCATTGCAATTCCGATCCTGACAACCGCTTTTGCCGTTCAACCCGCTTTCCGGCTTTCACCAGGAGTATTTCTGGCATTTTCTGCACTGGTTATCTTCACCATGTATTCCTACAGTCGCTTTGAGAATCCCTATATCATCCTGAAGAAAGGGGTGCTGGGAATTGTCTTTATCGGCTTTCTCGCCTCACACCTGGTGATGATTCGCAGCCTGACTGACGGGGCTTGCTGGCTGATTATTCTCACCGCCATCACAGCAGGATCAGATACAGGCGCCTACTGGATTGGCCGCCGCTTCGGGAAGCGCAGACTCTGCCCATCCATCAGTCCGAACAAGACGGTTGAGGGCGCACTGGGTGGCGTCGGCGGGGCGATTATTGCAGCGCTTGTCATGTATTTTCTTGTCGATATTCAGTCCTCTGTGCTGACAATCCTGCTGCTGGCAGTGTTTCTGTCGATTGCCGGCATGCTTGGTGATCTACTGGAATCAATCATTAAACGTGGTACCGGTACGAAAGATTCCGGAACCCTGCTGGGCGGACACGGCGGAGTTCTCGACCGTATCGATTCCCTGTTGCTTGCCGCTCCTTTTCTCTATTATTTTCTTTTTTACCAGCATTTTTGATGAAAAATTTATCCCTTCTCGGGGCTACCGGCTCGATTGGAGTCAATGTCCTTAATATTGTCAGGCAGTTCCCGGAACGCTACAGGATCATAGGACTTGCCGCCGGGCGCAATGTCGAGCTGCTGAGCAGGCAGGTTGAAGAGTTTGCACCGCGGATTATTTCAGTAATCGACGAAGAGCATGCAGAAAAACTTGGTGCCTTGCTGCCCGCTTCCTGGGAAGGTGAAATTGTCTACGGGACAGCCGGGAACGTGAAAGTTGCTGCCTGCCCGGAGGTTGCCATGACGATTTCGGCGATGGTTGGTGCTGCAGGACTGCTGCCGACACTTGCCGCGGTGGAAGCGGGGAAGAATGTTGGGCTCGCCAACAAGGAAACCCTGGTGGTTGCCGGTCGACTTGTCATGCAGAAAGTCAAGGAACACCAGGTCACCCTGTTGCCGATAGATTCCGAACACAGCGCCGTTTTTCAGGCGCTTGAGGCGGGAAGAAGAGAGGATGTGGAAAAGATCATTTTGACTGCCTCGGGTGGCCCCTTTCTCCTCCTGAGCAAACAAGAGCTGCAGACGGTTACGAGGGAGCAGGCGCTGAACCATCCGAACTGGAGCATGGGAGCAAAAATCAGTATAGACAGTGCAACATTGATGAACAAAGGACTGGAGGTTATCGAGGCGCGCTGGCTGTTTGATATTGCCCCCCGCTCAATCGAAGTTGTGGTCCACCCGCAGTCGATTATTCATTCGCTGGTGGAGTATCACGACGGTTCAGTTGTCGCTCAGCTGGGCATTCCCGATATGAAAATACCAATTGCCTATGCGCTTTCCTTTCCCGAGCGCATGTCCCTTGAACTGCCCTCTCTCAATCTTGGTCAATGCGGCAACCTTCAGTTTCTGGACCCTGACTATGATCGTTTTCCCGCCCTGCGATTGGCCTTTGAAGCGCTTGAGCGTGGAGGTGTCAGCGCTGCGGTGATGAATGCCGCAAACGAGGTAGCCGTTGCTGCCTTTCTTGACAGGCAGATTGCTTTTCCCAGGATACCTGAGATTGTCGAAAAGACGATGGCACAGGTTCAGGGCGGCAGCGATGTTGTTTTGGATGATCTGCTTGAGGCTGACCGGGATGCCCGACTGGCGGCAGGCAGTCTTATCGTTACGTAAACGTTTTACAGTCATTAGAGTTGTCGGTTATGAATACAATAGTTTCTTTTATTTTAGTTCTTGGCGTTCTCATCTTTGTCCATGAGCTGGGACATTTTCTGTTTGCGAAACTGTTCAGGGTGAAGGTGTTGAAGTTTTCTCTCGGCTTCGGTCCGAAACTATATAGCAGGGTCATCGGTGAAACGGAATACCTGGTTTCGGTGCTGCCTCTTGGCGGTTACGTGAAGATGCTGGGGGAAAGTCCGGATGAAAAAGGTGATGCAGGTGCTGATCGCGAGCGCTCTTTTGCTCACAACCCTGTCTGGAAGCGGTTCTTCATCGTTTTTGCAGGCCCCCTGTTCAACATGCTGTTTTCCGTGTGCATCTTCTTTGTTATCTTCCTCTTCATGGGCGTTCCTGAGGATCAGGACTCTACCATGATCGGTGTCGTCAACGAAGGCTCACCTGCCTACGAGGCGGGAATTGAACCGGGTGATCGTATCCTCGAGATAGATCATCAGCCTGTTGGGCAATGGCTTGATGTGCTGACGATGGTGAAAGAGAGCGGCGGCAGGGAACTTCTGTTCAAAGTCCAGCGGCAAGGCAGTCAGCAGGAGATTTCGGTTACGCCGGCTGTGGACAGTGTGGAGAATGTTTTTGGAGAAGAGGTCGAGCAGCGCTTCATGATCGGAATCGTCAAGAAGGAAGCGATCGAATATGTCTCCGTCGGACCCTTCAAGGCACTGGAAAGTGCTCTGTACCAGACCTGGATGTTTATCTACCTGACCTTTATGGGAGTGGTGAAAATTATCCAGAACGTCGTGCCGGCATCAGAGCTTGGGGGGCCGATCCTGATTGCCCAGCTTGCCGGAGAGCAGGCGCGTGCCGGCTGGCTGAATCTCTGTTATTTCATGGGACTTCTCAGTGTTAACCTGGGAATCCTGAACCTGCTGCCGATCCCGGTGCTGGACGGCGGACACCTGGTTTTTCTAACGATTGAAGGGATCACCAGGAAACCGATCAGTGAACGAGTCCAGATTCTGGCTCAGCAGGTTGGTATTGCCCTGCTCGGGACACTCATGATTTTTGTATTTTACAACGACATCGTCAGGGTTTTCACGCAATGGCAGGCGACACCCTGATCCTCGCCTTTGACACGGCGACGCCTCAGTGCTCGGTGGCTTTGACCTCGGGGGGCATAAAGGATGGAACCGTTATTGCTTCCCAGTCTCTCGGCTCGGGGGTTACCCACTCAAGGCGCTTGCTGTCGTCGATTGAACAGCTGGTGGTGCAGTCTTCTCTGGAAACCGGGGACCTTACGGCCATCGCGGTCGGCCTCGGGCCTGGAAGTTTCACCGGCCTGAGAATCGGCATGGCAACAGCAAAGGGTTTGGCTCATGGTACGGGCAAACCACTTGTCGGTATTTCGTCGCTGGATGCTATCGCAGCCTCGATCACCGATGAGCGTTTGATCTGTGTTTTGCTTGATGCCCGCAAGAATGAGGTTTATGGAAGATTTTACCGCAGCGATGATAAAGGAGTTGCCAGGCCGTGTTCCGAACATGTGGTTGCTGTTCCTGAAAAAATCGCCGGGCAGATCGATGAACCCGTTATTATGGCGGGTGACGGGGTTGATGTTTATAATGATCTGCTGAAAAAGCTGCTGGGGAAGAAAATGGAGCAGTCGACGATGAGCTACCCGCCTGCTGAAATGATCGGTTTGTTGGCAGATGAACATGTCAGGAATGGCCGTTTTCTTGATATCGCCGCCGCTGAACCGCTCTATGTCCGGGCTTCTGATGCAGAGTTGAGCCTGATTCGCGCCAGGCAGTAACCTGTATCCGGCACTATTATGATACGCTCGTGAAGACAATGATACAGCGACGCAAAACCAGACAGATCATGGTCGGCACTGTGCCGATCGGCGGGGATGGCGACATTGCCGTGCAGTCCATGACCAATACCCGCACAGCGGATGTGAATGCAACGGTGAAGCAGATCCTCTCGCTTGAGCGCGGTGGCTGTGAAATCATACGGGTCGCCGTACCAGACCTTGCATCGGCCCGCGCGATCAGGAGTATCAGGGACCAGATAGCAATACCGCTTATTGCCGATATACATTTTGACTGGCGGCTTGCCGTGGCTGCCGTGGAGCATGGGGCCCAGGGGATTAGGATTAATCCCGGGAACCTTGGTAGTCGGGAAAAGCTGGCTAACGTCGTGGCTGCCGCCAGGATGAGCCGGGTGCCGATCCGGGTCGGGGTAAACAGCGGTTCGATTGAGAAGGATCTGCTCAAGGAGTTCGGTTATCCGACTGCCGACCATCCGGAGGCGCTGATCGAGAGCGCACTGCGCAATGTCAGGCTTCTGGAGGAGTTGAAATTTGATACTATCAAGATCTCAATCAAGTCAGCCGATGTCCTGACAACAATAAACGCTTACCGCCTGCTTTCGGTACAGACGGATTATCCGCTGCATATCGGTGTTACCGAGGCGGGAGGATTGATCGCCGGCACAGTGAAATCGAGCGTTGCTCTTGGCATATTGTTGTTTGAGGGGATCGGCGATACGTTCAGGATATCTCTGACCCGGGATCCGCTTGAAGAGGTGCGGGTCGGCTTTGAACTGCTCCGCTGCCTGAGGATCAGAGAGCGGGGGCCGGAACTGATATCCTGCCCTACCTGCGGAAGGACCCAGATTGATCTTTTTACACTGGCTGAAGAAGTTGAAAAATTCATTCAGACCATGGAGTCGCCGCTCAAGGTTGCCGTGATGGGGTGTGTCGTCAATGGCCCCGGGGAGGCCCGGGAAGCCGATATCGGTGTAGCCGGGGGACGCGGTGTCGGCATTATCTTCAAGAAGGGGGAGCTCTTCAGAACAGTCAGCGAAGATGAGCTGCTGCCGGTCTTTATGGCGGAGTTGCAGAAGATGGAACAGGAGCGGCGGCAAACTCCTTGACCATGGAAATTGCTTTTCGCTCTGTATTTTGTGTGTGCAGTATTATTGATTCAGGAGATATTTTAATTGCTAATTCCGTATGGTCTTTCAGGGATCGTACAATAACGTGTGTAGGATAAAATGCGCTATTCCCAGATATTGATTCCGACATTGAAGGAAGTCCCGGCCGAGGCTGAGGTTGTCAGTCACCGCTTGATGCTGCGAGCTGGTTTTATGAGAAAACTGACTGCGGGTGTGTATACCTATCTGCCGTATGGTCTTGCTGCGATCCGCAGAGTCGAAAACATTGTCCGGGAGGAGATGAACCGGGCAGGGGCCCAGGAGATGAAAATGCCGATGGTCCAGCCCGCCGACCTGTGGCAGGAAAGTGGCCGTTATGTAAAATACGGGCCCGAGCTTCTCAGATTTTCCGATCGCCATGAGCGGGAATCTTGTCTCGGCCCGACCCATGAGGAAGTTATTACCGATATTGCCCGCAAGGAATTTCACTCCTATCGTGACCTGCCGGTAAATCTCTACCAGGTTCAGACCAAATTCCGTGATGAGATCAGGCCGCGGTTTGGTTTGATGCGCGGCCGCGAATTTATCATGAAGGATGCCTATTCGTTTGATGTAAGCGACGAGGCCGCCGAGCTTTCATACCAGAAAATGTATGACGCCTATAACCGGATTTTTGAACGCTGCGATCTCGATTTCAGGTGTGTGGAAGCCGATTCAGGAACGATTGGCGGTAGTTTTTCCCATGAGTTTATGGTTCTTGCCGAAACGGGTGAGGATACTGTCGTTGTCTGCGATCAGTGCAGTTATGCAGCAAATATGGAAAAAGCAGTCATCAGGTTGGATACCGAGAGTACCGACGAACCACCTGAAGAACTGATTAAAGTGGAAACACCCGGCAAGAGAAAGGTCGAGGCAGTCTGTTCCTTTCTCGATATCAGGCCGGAACAGCTGGTCAAAACCCTGGTTTTCATCGGTGATGGTACCCCCGTTGCGGTGCTGGTCAGAGGTGATCGGGAAATCGAAGAGGTAAAGCTCAAGAACTATCTGGGCGTAACCGATATCAGGATGGCTGATGACAAGGAGCTCTTTGACGCAACCGGTGTCCCTTCCGGCTATCTTGGTCCCATCGGTATTGGCATCCGCCTCCTGGCGGATCAGGAAGTACTGCAGATGGTCAACTTCAGTGTTGGAGCCGGTGAGAAAAATTTTCATTTTCAACATGTCAACTGCGGCAGGGATTTTAGTGTCGAGGAGGCAGGTGATTTCCGGCAGATATGTAAGACGGATGTCTGTCCTTCCTGTGGTGGCCCGATCAGACTGGTTCAGGGTATTGAGGTTGGACACATATTCAAGCTCGGAACCGGCTACTCGGAGTCGATGAAGGCATATTTCCAGGACCGCGACGGCAGCGAGAAACCTCTGGTCATGGGGTGCTACGGTATTGGCGTCAGCCGTGTTGTGGCTGCGGCAATTGAGCAGAATCATGACGAAAACGGAATTATTTTCCCGGTGCCGCTTGCCCCCTACCAGGTTACGGTTCTCAACCTCGGCATGAAAGACGAGGCAATCTGCGAGGCGGTTGAGACGGTCTACAGACACTTGGCTGAAGCGGGTATCGATGTCTTTCTGGATGATCGTGATGAACGGCCGGGAGTGAAATTCAAGGATGCGGACCTGCTTGGCTTTCCCCTTCGTGTTACCGTCGGCAAACGGTACAGCGAGGCCGGGAAAATTGAAGTTCGCAGGCGCAGGGACGGCTTCAGCGAAGAAACAACCTTGAACGATCTGGTACGTCTGGTCAAAGCACGTCTGTCCGGTAAAACAACGCCTATTTAAACCTGGAGCTCATGCATACCTCAGTAGTTAATCCCATCGGTCTGAAGGTACTGGCCGCAAATTATCTTCATGACGTAGACCTGACTCCTATTGATCGTGCCTGGACTCTGGCGGAAGAGGTACATCGGGGAGGGAAGCATTTTTCAGGCGAGCCCTATCTTATCCATGCCCTGGAAGTTGCTTCGACGCTTGCCTCGATGCATCTCGATCTTGACACGATCCTCGGTGGACTGCTCCATGGTGTCCTGAAAAACGGGGTTACGGCTACCCAGCTTGAAGAGCAGTTCGGCAGGGACGTGGCCCTTATCGTCAGTGGTACTACCAGGATTACCAGTGTTACCTACAACAGCCGGCTACAAAGTCAGTCTGAAAACATCAGAAAGATGCTCTTGGCCATGGCTGCGGACATCAGGGTTCTGCTGGTACGTCTTATTGACAGGCTGCAGGATATGCTGCTTCTTGAGCTGGTGGACCGTGATACACAGCGGTATGTGGCCCGCGAGACCATGGACCTCTATGCGCCCCTTGCCAGCAGGCTCGGTATTGATTGGCTGAAACAGCAGCTGGAAGATTTTTCCTTTAAATTCCTGTATCCTGCCGAGTTTGAAGACCTGAGTGAAAAACTCGAGAGTTCCCTTGGCGAGCGCGAGCGTTATGTGGATGAGGTGATCTCCATTCTCTATAACAAGCTCCAGGCAGGTGATGTCCATCCGACCCGCATTATCGGAAGGCCCAAACATATTTACTCCATATACAAGAAACTCATTGCCCAGAACATCCCGCTTGAGCGTGTTTATGACAAGGTCGCTTTCAGGATAATTGTCGATACGGTCAACGAATGCTATGAATCCCTGGGGATCATACATGCAAACTGGGCTCCGATTCCCGGCAGGATAAAAGATTTCATTTCAGTGCCCAAGTCGAATAACTACCAGTCGATGCACACCACGGTTATCGGGCCGCGTGATCATTTTATCGAAATTCAGATACGCACCGAAGAGATGGATCGCATTGCTCAGGAGGGTGTTGCAGCGCACTGGGCTTACAAGGAAGGCCAGAAGGTCAATGAAGGCGATGCCAGGCTGTTCAGGAACCTGAAAACCCTGGTTAACTCCCTCCAGGAAGTTGAGGATCCACGTGAATTTCTTGAACAGGTGCGCGGGGAGCTCTACGATCCCGATGTCTATGCTCTGACGCCGAATGGAGAGGTGAAGGAATTTCCATCGCAGAGCTGCCCCATTGATTTTGCCTACTCAATCCACACAGAAGTAGGTGATCATTGTACCGGGGCAAAGGTTAACGGCCGTCTGGTACCCTTGAGATATCAGATCCAGAATGGTGACATCATCGAGATAATCACCTCTCCCAACCAGCGCCCCAGACGCGGCTGGCTGGATTTTGTCAAGACCAGCAGGGCCCGCACCAGAATACGCTCCTGGCTGCGTCGGGAGGAGAAGGAAAAGGCGCACCGGCTGGGCAGGGAGATCTGCGAGCGGGAGTTGAAGAAGCATGATCTGACCCTGAAACGGATGATAAAAAGCGGACATATAAAAGTCCTGCTCAAATCACTGCGCTGCAATTCCCTTGATGATATGCTGGTAAAAGTCGGCAGTGGTGCTATTACCATACAGAACCTGGTGAAAGCGCTCAATCCACCGGAGATGGCTGCCGATCATGAGGCGAAGGTTGCAGAACTCAGCCCTGAAGAGATGGCTGCAGCAATGGTCAGCGGTCAGCGAACAGGTGTTGCCGGCAGTGGTTCAGTCGTCCAGATAGACGGCATAGATGATATGCTGGTAAAGATCAGTCAGTGCTGTAACCCGGTTCCCGGTGATCTCATTGTCGGGTTCATCACGACGGGGCGGGGGGTTTCAGTCCACAAAGCCGATTGCCAGAACCTGCTGAGTACTGATCCGCAACGGTGGATGGAAGTTTTCTGGAGCAATACCGACAGCATGCAGTATCGGGCGGAACTGCAGGTGATTACCGAGAACAACAAGGGGATTTTTGCAGAAATCAGTTCGGCTATTGGAGCGGACAATGCATCGATAACCGAGATTTCCGCCCATACAACCCCAACGGATACGGTTGATTTTTTCATTGCGGTCGAGGTCAGGAACCTTGACCACCTGCAACTGCTCCTTCAACACCTGCGCCAGATGGAGCACGTGATAGCGGTCCGCCGTACCTGATGGAAACCCGGATCATGACAGTCTGCCCCACCTGTGGAAATTCGGTTGAATCGACTCAGCCCAGGTGCGTGTTTTGTGATACTGTGTTAGAGGACGCTGCAAATCCCCCACAAAAGCCAAAACTGCTGCATAAACGGGTTAACCTCGAATATGGTCGGCCTGTAGTTGAAACTGCACTGGCACGCATGCACAATGAACTGGAGTCGGCGCGTCTGGGCGGTGTCAGGGTCATTACCCTGATCCATGGGTACGGATCTTCGGGAAAAGGTGGAAGAATCAGGGTCGAAGGCCGCAGGTCCCTGGATTTTCTGCAGCAGACAGGCGTGATAAAAACCGTTATTCCCGGCGAAGCTTTCAATCGCCGCTCAGGCCTGGGAAAGTCTCTGGTACGGCAATATCCTGATCTGGAACTGCTCTGTAAATCAGACTTTAATAATCCGGGAATAACTGTTGTTGTATTTTAATATCTGGCGTGTATGATGGTTTCCTACGCGGTGCCTGCATGCTGTTGAGGCTGCCGGGCCGCAAACATTGTTATTACAAAAAAAGAAGACATGGCAAGGAGTTGAAATGAAGAAAATTATCAGTTTTTTTGTCACCGGGATGCTGCTGGTGCCGTTTTGTGTTCAGGGTGCTGAAAGCCCGTTTACAACGCCGACTGAGAAACTCAGTTACTCGATGGGACTCGATCTCGGCAATTACCTCAAGGGGATGAGTGGTGAGCTGGATATGGATACCCTGAAACTGGGTCTTGATGACGGCTTTACCGGCGCCGAACCGAAGATGAGCCAGGAAGAGCTTGCCGCTGTGCAGGAAGAGTTCGCTGCCAGGATGAAGGCCCAGCAGGAAGAGCAGCTTGCTGCAATGATGGAAAAGAACAAGGCTGCCGGAGAGGCATATCTTGATGAAAACAAAAAGAAAGAAGGGGTCAAGGTTACCGACAGCGGTTTACAGTATGAGGTGATGGAATCAGCCGACGGGCCAAAACCGGTGGCAACCGATACCGTAAAGGTTGACTACGTCGGCACACTGGTTGACGGAACAGAATTTGACAGTTCAATCAAAAGGGGTGAGCCCGCTGTCTTTGGTGTTGACCAGGTAATTCCCGGTTGGAGTGAGGCGCTGCAGTTGATGGAGGTGGGCTCGAAATATCGTGTTGCCATTCCGGCGGAGCTTGCCTATGGCGAAGCCGGTGCGCCGCCGGTTATTCAACCCAATTCCGTACTTGTCTTCGAAATAGATTTGTTGGGCATAGAAGAGGACACGGAAGAAAAGCAGTAAACTTATACAGCTAACCGTATAAACACTATTCAGGAAGGAGAGACAGCGTACGTGTTGCCTCTCCTTTTTCGTTTTTGTACGTCTCTTCACCAAGCAGCTCTTCAACCACAAGCGGCTCAGCACAACCCAATACCTGGTGTGCCATGCTGATATGGTCGATATCTTTCCAGGATTTTCCGAGCAGTGATGTGCCGTAGGCATCTATCGCCACCGGGTCGTACGCTGCGACGATCTTTCCCACAGGCGGGTTACAGGTCGGCCCCCAGAGGTGTGCCCGGGCCATGCCGACTGATGCATCCATGAGGGTAAAATCGGGCGTTCTGTATCTGTTGAGATCAAATATTGCGGCGTGTATCTGTCGGTGGAATGACGATTTACCCCATCCTCCGCTGCCCTGAAAGTGAGCTGGTGGTGCGCATCCCATCATGTTTTTCATGGTGAGCGTCACCCGTGACAGGGAATGCGCCTTGAGGACAGGCAGCGATATCAGAAAACTGTTGAAAAGCAGCTCGGGAAGGTACATCTCCGGCCACCGTGTGCAGTCGCTGTTGTGCAGATGGCGGGATGGTTCCCTGTTCAGGTCAACCAGCTGCACATTGTCACGCTTGGCAAGCGGCAGATACCCCAGAACATCGAAGCAGTGAAAGGTGTCGTATGATAATGAGCCGGTGCCGTCGGCAATGATTATCTGCAGGTGTGGGCAATGGGTTGCAAGCCGGGTGACGATTGCCTCGACAAACGCTGCCGGTGTTGTTATCGGCGGTTCAAGCGCTTCGACCAGATTAGGTTTGAGGACAAGCTGCTGTTCACCTTGCAGTACCTCATAGAGGTCTACCGCCTCCAACAGAGTTTCAATTGATTCAGCAAGTGATGAAGACGGGGCGTTCCAGACAATTCCCCGCTGGGTTTTCTGTACGTTGTTCATAGATTCTTCAAAGGCTATTGTTCAGGGTCACAGACCTTCGCTAGCGATCCTGCTTTCTCAAAAGATATATCCCCACAAGTGAAAAAACAACATGCACCGCCAGCGCTGCGGGAAGTGCCGGAATATACCCGGTTTTGGCGAGTGATTGCAGGGCTCCCCAGCTCCCCCAGGCGACAAAAGCCATACCGCAGCTCACCGGGATTGCAATAGAGAGATCGCGCCCCCACTTTTGATATGACAGGATCAGAACCGGTAGTCCCAGCAGCAGCAGCGGGATACCGAGAATAAGATATGACATCCGGCCATAAAATTCCGCACGGGCTTTTATACGATCAGCCATGATCTCCTTTTTACCGATGTCTGTAAAAAGTTCGCCCAGAGACATCTCTACTGACTCGTATTCCGGTATCAAGAAATCTTCGGGAGTTTCAGGAAAGAAGAAATGGCGAGCCCCGAACATCTCCGTCGTGAATGAATCGCCCGCATGCGTCTGTATCTGGCCGGCTCTGAGCGCCCAGCCGAAACGGGTCCATCTTGCAAATTTTGCAACCGTCAACTCTTTCACATTGTAATCCTCATCCCATGTGGAATAGGAAAAATTACTGAGGATCATGTCTTTATTATTGGGCCATTGAAAGGAATAAAAGCCTTCACTTCCCTTGAAATAATAACGGCCGTTTCTATAGATGCCGAGCGGCACCTTGCCGCGTACCTGCTCATACCAGATGTCATTGGTCAAGGAAATGGTATTGGGCAGAAGGAACTGGGCTGTAAGGATGAAAAGAGCGGTAAACAGCAGGGCGGCAATGAATAGTGGCCGCGTGATACGTTTCAGCGGGATTCCTGCGGCTTTGAGAGCTGTCAGTTCGTTGCTGTGGTTCAGGACACCCAGGGTGATGACACCTGAGAGCAGTATCAGGATCGGGCCGAGCTGGTCCACGACAAAGGGGATATTGTAGAGGAAAAATTTGACAATCAGCGATGCCGGTTTGCCCGCCTCGGCAAACTCATCGTATTTTTCAAAAAAGTCAATCAGCAGATAGACAGCGACAAAGCCGATATTAATGGTAAAAAAGTAGCGGGCAAACTGACCGAGAAGGTAGCGGGTAAGCAGTTGCATCGACTAGAAGACTCTCCCGTTATGCAGAAATCGGACGGATATCATGAAGCCGAGAGCAACAAGGGTAAGTCCCAGAATATTACTTGCCAGCATATAGGTCATGGCCAGCAGCGGTTCTCCGGACTTGAAGTACTGCACACCTTCCCGGGCAAACGTGGAAAATGTAGTAAAACCACCAAGGATGCCGGTGAACAGGAAAAGCCTGAATTCGTTGCTGATCTGGACCCGTTCAAAATACCCCCAGAGCAGACCGATGAGCAGACAGCCCACGAGATTTGCCGCAAGTGTTTCATAAGGAAAATCATATTTGGAAATTCGTCCAACCCACAGCGCGATCAGGTAGCGGCCGATAGACCCCAGAGCTCCGCCGAGAGCGACAGCAATTAGTTTTGACATTTGATCAAGTTCACCTTGGGCATCCCAAAGAAAGAGCCCGACAATAGAGCTGATAATTGACCCACTAGGTACCATTACCAGCACTTTCCGTCAAGCAGAAGGACTCTTCAGCATAGGCTATCGGTGTCTCTGCTAAACAACTGTCATGGCAGAATTTCTGGTTAACATAAAAACGCTGAGCTGAGGCTGGTTTTGTTTGTTCTTGCAGGACTAATGATTATGTTTCGAGCTCGTGCTTGCGTTTTGACAGTAAATTGTAGTATATTGCACACTTTCGTTGCTGTTTGGTGATCCGGGTTGACGATAATTCGCTTAACAGTTTTCTGTCTCTTTAAGAGCCCGATATTATAAGAGATACATAAAAACAGGAGGTGGCTGACAGCGGTATTGCGGAAACGGTTTCTGCACTTTTGGGGGAAACTGTTCTGCCGACATCTGAGCGGAGAGAGGCGTAAAGATTGTTGAGACGGAAGTGACGTCGCTGCACACTGAAAGCAGGTGGCACACAAGCTTTTGTCGGTATGGTTTGTCACGGTTACCATCAATGGCGAGAAAACGAAAAAATAACGGTATTCAATACATCTGTGAGCAATCCTATAAAAAATCAGCGAAGATCCGTCTTGAGGAGTTCTGGTCCGTCTTTGAGAAAGAGGACACCGTTCTCGTCTGTATCGTTGCTGATCCCGATTCGCTGGCATGTTCACTGGCGATCAAGCGGCTGCTCAGGTATCGGGTTAAATCGGTTACAATTGCCCACCCGAACGAAATCAGCCGCCTGAACAATGTCGAAATGGTAAATCGTTTGAGAATTCCTCTCGAACGACTCCACACAGTAAAACTGTCCGATTTCACCAAAAAGGTAATCGTTGATTCCCAGCCTGACCACCTGCCCGATTTTGAAAATATTGATTTTGATGTCATCATCGATCATCACCCGATCAGCAACAAGTGGGATGCCCCATATGTCGATATCAGGCCGAACTACGGGGCAGCTTCATCAATGCTGGTTGAATATCTGCGTGCTGCCTCCATCAAGCCGTCGGTATCCATGGCAACGGCCATGTTTTATGGTATCAAGGTCGATACCCAGGATTTTGAAAAAGAAGCCCGACTTTCAGACGCGATATCATTCAGGTATTTGTTTGATATCGCCAACCGTAACCTGGTAAGAAAATTTGAGCTGACGGATCTGAGGCGCTCTGAGCTGAAGTATTTCAGTATGGCGCTTGCTGAGCTCAAATATTCAAAGGGACGTTATTATTGCCATATCGGCAAGGTTCGCAGTCCTGATCTTCTTGTAATTATCGCCGATTTTCTGAGTCACGTGGCAGATATCGACTGGGTACTGGTTTCGGGTATTCACAATGATAAATTGGTTGTCATATTTCGTTGTGACGGCTATCGTAAGAGTGCCGGCAAGCTTGCTCAGCGGGCATTCGGTCATCTGGGCTCTGCCGGTGGGCATAAGGGAGCGGCCCGGGCTGAGGTTCCTCTGAAGAATCTCGATCTGGCCGAGTCCGAGATTAATTCCCTGACCCTGAAACGGCTGACCATGCGTCACATGAAGTAGCGCTTTATCAGGAACGGCTTATTGAGCCGCGACAGTTTGAATGTGACGGGGCAGGCCACGCACTCATTGACCTGATTATAACGTACGGATGCCTCATGCTCAGACCTTCCACACTCGCGATGATCCTGGCCGGCGGCCGGGCCGATGAACTCAATGTCCTCACCTATTATCGTCCCAAGGCTGCGGTTCCGTTTGGCGGATTTGCCAGGGTTATAGATTTTGCCCTGTCCAATCTGATGAACTCAGGTATTGAACAGATTGCAATCCTGAGCCAATACCGGAGTTATTCCCTGATCAATCATATCGGAACCGGCGCTTCCTGGGATATGATCGGCAGGTATCGTGGCGTTTCCATTCTTCCACCGTTCATTGATTCCGAGCAGAACGACTGGTACCGGGGCTCTGCCGACGCGGTCTATAAGAACCTTGATTTTGTCCGCTATCATGCGCCCGAAGAAATCCTCATTCTCTCCGGTGACCATATCTACCAGATGGATTACCGCGACGTTATCGACTATCACCATGAGAAAAATGCTGATCTCACTGTCGTCTGTAAGCGGGTTGCCCGTCACCGGGCGTATCGCTTCGGGATGGCGGCAATCGACGATGAAGATGGCGAGAAAGGCGGCAAGGTCACCAGCTACCAGGAAAAACAGGAAAATCCCGAAGGCAACTGGTCTTCCCTCACCGTTCTCTGTTTTAAACCTGAAATCCTCTATCAGGCCCTTGAGGAAAACCAAGCCGACAGAAGCTTTGAATTCGGTAAGGATATTGTTCCAAGGTTACTGAGCCAGAACCGAAAAATATACGGCTACAAGTTTCACGACTATTGGGGGTACACCCGGACAGTCCAGGAGTATTGGCAGGCAAACATGGATATGCTTGGCACCAGTCCCCTTATCGATATGGAAAAATGGGGAATACGCAGCAATCTGGATCATCGGGGAATACGGGATAACCAGCCGGCATTGATAGGTAAAAACGCAGATATCTCAAACAGCCTGATCTATAATGGCTGCAGCGTCGAGGGGCGGGTAACAAATTCCATTCTCTTTCCCGGAGTTCATATTGGGCCCGGGTCGTTGGTTGATAATTCAGTTATTTTTTTCAACAATGAGATCGGTAAAAACTGCACCATTCATAATCTTATTTCAGATGTGAATACCAGCTATGGAAACAACATTGAAATTGGTTTTGAGACCGGTGAGACATCAAAAAAAATCGCCATTGTTGGTTGGAACAACAAGGTTCCCTCGGGGACAAAGCTTGGCCAGGGGGTAACCGTGTCGCCGAGCCTGGAACCCGATAAATGGGTAGATCAGCTGGGAGCGGGGAGGGTGTTGAGATGAGAAGATCAGGAGATGCCCTTGTCCTTCTGCTTGCCGGTGGTGTGGGTAGCCGCCTGAATCTGCTCGTTGAAACTAGGGCAAAGCCCGCAGTTACTTTCGGCGGCATATACCGGATAATTGATTTCAGCCTGAGCAATGTGATGAATTCCGGGTTTGCCAGGGTTGGGGTTCTGACCCAGTATAAACCGCTGTCACTGATGCAGCATCTCGGTACCGGCGAAGCCTGGGATTTCACCGGGCGAAGCCGCGGTGTTGCCATCCTGCCGCCCCGGACAGGGTCGAAGGATTCCGACTGGTATCAGGGAACAGCGGATGCGATCAGACGAAACATCGATTTTATCGAAGCCCACCCTACCAACGAGGTGCTGATCCTTTCAGGTGATCATATCTACCACATGGATTTTGATGTGATGCTTGAATATCACCGCTCAAAAAAAGCAGATGTAACGGTGGGGATGATGGTGGTGCCGAAAAGCGAAATCCATCAGTTTGGTGCCGGCATCACCAACAAAGATAACCGTATCGTTGACTGGGAAGAAAAACCACAGGTTCCACGGACCAATCTCGCTTCAATGGGCATCTATATCTTTGACCGGGATTACCTGTTGCGCACGCTGGCCCGCAATAAGGCAGAGGTTGATTTCGGCATGCATATTCTTCCCTGGGCAATCGAGAACGACAATGTTTTCGCCTATCCGTTTTATGGCTACTGGCGGGATGTGGGAACCATCCAGGCGTACTGGGAAGCAAATATGGACATGCTGAACCATGAAAGCGGCCTTACTCCAGGAAAATGGCAGATCCGTACCAACTTTGAGGCAGACAGGCGACGTGCAGACTGGGCTGCTGCGAGATATTGCAGCGGGTCAAAAGTGAATAATTCGCTGATCTCTGCAGGTTGCACAGTTAAAGGCACTGTTCTTAACTCGATTCTTTCACCAGGCGTCATCGTTGAGGAGGATGCGGTCGTAAAGGACTCCATCCTTCTTAAAGGGGTGCAGGTTGGGAAAGGTGCAATGCTTGATCTCGTTGTTTCCGATAAACTTGTTCTATTTGAAGATAACTGCGTTGTCGGTTTCGGTGAACATCACGACATCGCCAACAGGCTGTATCCAAAACATCTTTACACGGGAATTACGCTCGTAGGAGAAAAATCACAGATAGCGGCAGGGAAAAAGATCGGCCGTAACTGCATTATCGGCTGCAATACAACAGCCGAGATGTTTACAGATCCGATAGTCCAGGATGGTGAGTCCCTGCAACCCGACAAGTGAGTGAGTACCCTCCTAGCTGAAGAAATAAAAAGCAGCGCATCAAGGCACCCGTTGACAGTAACCTGCTCCGATGATATAAGGATCTGTCAAAACGGCCATGTCAGCCAGGCCGATTCTATTTTGCCCCCGTAGCTCAGGGGATAGAGCACAGGATTCCTAATCCTGGTGTCGCATGTTCGATTCATGCCGGGGGCACCATATAACTTCATGTAATGATGAAGTTTATTTTTTCTCTCATCAGTTTGTGTCATCTCTCAAAGCTCTGCATGTGTTAATCCATGTGAGAAGTTTTTCTTTAGTCGGCATTTTTCTTCCACCAGTATATGGCATCAAATGGTTTTGATAAATAGCCGATAACTCTCGGGAGACTTCTTCCATTTCTTTGAGTAAATCTATGAACTCCTCTAGGGTGTAATATGTGGATCCCTGTTTGTTGTGGAACGTTGAAGGTGTGCATTCTATAAAGTTGTATGAGTCATTCCGGGGAAAAAAGCGCCAGTTAGAATGAACGAGTCCATTTCGAATGCATTTTATTTTGAGTGCTTTTGTTGTCCATTGCTTGCAAGCTTCCACTAGTTTTTGATTTTCCTTAAATTCGTCATAGCCTACGATTTCTTGAATGCTGCCAATTTTCTGATGAGCACTAAGTCGACTTACTAGTGGGTAGGCAAATTGGGGTTTTCCTCCAGTGACAACACAACACAATATTAGACCTAAGTTGGAATCAAATGAGTTGAACGCGTTTATGAAATCAAGAAAAACCTTGTTGAACTTTTTTTCATGGTCAGCACAAACATCTAAAGGTTTTTTCATCTGAAGAATCTCGACTTAATTAGTTTTTACTAATCCTAATGTCGCATGTTCGAATCATGTCAGGGGAACCAACTAAAGTATTGATTTTATAACTAATTATCTGTCTGTCATTGTCTCTTGTCATCTTGTGCCTTGGTTGGTGTGTGAATCGGTGTGTGTTTTTGTTGTTCTCACTACGATATAGTTGACAAAAGCTTCTTAAGTTGGTCCTTGTAGTACCTTTCTTTAGTTGTCACAGATAGTCCTTTTGAAAAACACTTTATAGCTTTATCAGTGATATTTTCCCTCAAATAAAAATTGCCCAATTCAAGTTGTTTCTTTTGTTCTACTAAGTTAGCCAGATTTTGGTCTTTACCCGCTAACTTTGAGGCTTTATTGTAATATCTTCGACCTTCCTTGATGTTGCCCTCCATTATAAAGAGTAATCCTCTTGTTGCAACTAGATGCACCTCATTTTTTTCTGCAACTTTATCCAGTAAAGAGCGTGCTTTTTTATAATTACCTTGCTTGATTAGTATATAGGCGTAATTATTGATTAGTTGGATGTTGTCCTGTGCATATGGGAATATTTTTTCAATAACTCTTATGGCTTCTTCATGATTCTCGTCGATATCAGTTAGTAATGTCGTTAAACTGGCATATGGTATTAGAATTTCAGGTGATGCTTCAATTACAGAATAGAAAATTTCTTTAGCAAGTTCGTATTCACCCTTCCTGAAATTGTATTCACCTAAATAAGCATTGAATATATTATTATTCGGATGAGTTGAGAGCGCATCATCAATTATCTCTTTGGCTTTGGAATCTTCTTTTTGGGAGAAATAAAGATGTATTAAATTACAGTAGGCGGCTATGTTTTTATCAGATGATACTTCAATACTCGTAATTAATAATTTTTCTGCTTTGTCCTTATAACCTAAATTGTCATAAACAATTCCAATATTATTTAATAAGTTAGCGGTAGCTGTAGTATTTGATTTATCAATATGTTTAATAGCCTTTGTTAACAATCCTAAGGACTTATTAAAATTTTTCATTTTGAAAAATGACCATGCTAGAATGTTTCTAAGTTCAACCTCATGGTCATTTTCTTTTATATAGTCATACGTCAACTCAAAAACCTTTTCAGGTTGATCAGTTAAATTGTATGCCATTGACAGATTAACAAGAGTGTTTCTGTCACTAGCTTTAAGTTTGTTCGCTATTGAGAAATAGTTAATAGCTTTTTTGAGGTTTCCTTGTACGGCGAAAGAAACACCAACATTATTCGCAATATTGGGGTCATCACTTTTTAAGTTAAAAGCTTTTCGAAGAGATGAAATAGATTTATTTATCTCATTTTTGGCTAATAGAACTAAACCAATATTGTTCCAAATAGATGGGTTGTTTTGATTAATAGCTTTTGCTTTATTTAAATAGTCTAAGGCGGATCCTAGATTATTCTTAGTAAGATATAATAGAGCAATATTTTCGAATATAATCTCGCTATCAACGTTCTTGCTTTCTAACTCTAGATATAATAATAGCGCTTTATCAACATTACCTATCAAGGAGTAACATTTTGCTAAATTAGCAATTGTCGAAAAAAGATTTGGATCTATTTCCAGAGATTTTCTATAAGTTGTGATTGCTTTCTCAAACTCTCCAACTCTCTGGTAGTCTTGAGCAAGTGAGTTCAGCAAGTTCGGATTGTTTGGGTGGCGTCTTAGTCGAATTTGAGACATTTCTAGGTTTTTATTGAAAAAATCACTAGTAATATCAGCAGGTGAAAGCTCATCTGTTTGGTAATCAGAACGTTTGTAGAAGTGTTCACTTTCTTTATCAGAGTAGATGAACTCCTGGCCGGGTAGGAACGGATTTCCAGATTCAAGATGGGCGCAGTGTTTTCCCCGTTCAATTATAATTTCATCGAAGTTCTTAACTTCATTACTTACAGTTAGCACGAAAACATCTCCAGCTTAGATTGTTGTTTTTCTTCTGATCTCTGTCTTCTTGTACGCTTGTTTTGCAGCCATTGATGATATTTAATTTCATTTTCAAGCGTTAAGATGCAAATATCTATGGATCTATGTATTGATGTAGAGTTGTAAGGTCTTTCTTCAGGGTTAATATGAGCTAACTTTTTGTAAAGTCTGTTCAGTGTAATTTTGATACATTTCGGAACAGTATTGTTATAAGCGAATATATCAGGATAACTGACTTGAGCAGTGAGACTTCCAATGGAACCTCTAAAAGTAAACAATCTGTCCTTAGGGTTCATTCCAGCCAGAATAGCGTTCATTTGTGAAATTTTGCCCATAAAATTTCTATTATAAAGCGTAGGGGTTAGGAGAACAAATGTGAACATTTCAAAAAGAATTGCTCCCAATGCAAATAGATCTGATCGGAAGACTAATTCATCCGCAATCCCAACTGACATAAAAAGTTCAGGTCCACAATACCTCATATCTCCTACTGGGTTTATATACCGAGAGGCAATGTCCGGCATAGTGCCATTCATACATTTTGCTGTCCCTAAATCTGATAATTTTACTTGGTTATTACAGATTAAAAAATTGCTTGGTTTAAGGTCTCGGTGACATACTTGCTTAGTATGGAACCGGAAAACTGCTTTAACCATCTCTTTAAAACATTTCAATAGCATAAGTGGAGGCGGGGGCGTCGAACCATAAATGAAATCCTCAACACTTGATGTTGCCAACTCCATAGCAATGTATTTCAAAGGTAATGGTATTTGTAGGCCGCTAGCTTGATCAACCACAGTCTTGTTAAAGACCTTAACCCCTCCGTTTACACAATTAATCACATAAGGCTCATCAATGAATCTGGACAGAATATCTCCTTCCCGTTCAAATCTAGCAACCCTATCCGCATCATACCTTGTTGGGTCAAAGAATTTTAAAGCAACCTTTTCACCAGTATCTTGATCGTCAGCGATAAATAACAATGAGAAATGTCCGTTACCTCCATTATGATCGATTCTTATGATGTTTGAGAATCTTCCATCAAGTAGAGTTTCACTTTCAATTGCTTGGAGATATGGCTGACGAGGCATATATCTACTTTTCGAATTGTTTTCTTAGGAAATCTATTGCTGCTTGTGGATTGTTTTGAAGAATCTCAATAACATCATTCGGAATTTTTCCTGCTCTCACCATTAACTCCTCTTTCTCAATTTCAAAAACATTTGATATTCGATCCACAAACTCCTCTGACGGCATGCTATGCCCGTTTTCCAATTTACTCAAATAGCTGTAATTAACATTCAATTTCGGCGAAAGTTGTTTGATACTGTACCCTTTTTCAGTCCGAATTTTTCTAAGAAATGCTCCAAAAGATTTTTTGTTTTGCTCTGCCATTTCTAACTACCATTAATTGAACGACGAACTGTATGATTGACTCCAAGCTCAACAATTAAATAATAGTGGGGTTGACCTATTTTGTCAACCCAAATGGGCTCTCGATTTCATGAACTGGTTTTGTGACGCTTCAAGCAGTTCCATTGCATCCCGTTTTGATTTACTTAGTTCATGAATAATCTCTCTTTTGTTTTTCTATTCTCATGCCCAATAAACAATAGGGGACAGACCCCTAAATACTTGCGTTAGATAAGGGAAAACATTTATTTATTTTTTTCTGATATCGATTTTTAGATTGTTGACTGTCTTTGCTGGTTTTGTCCCAATTATTCCTTTGAAATTGTTTAATATTTCAGGATTGATGATAAAATCATCGACATTATTTATTAGCCAAATTATGTACTCTGGATTTTGATTAGAGATTTCATTGATAGTTTTACCCTTAAACTTTCCAAAAGCTAGAATTGTGTCTAGCTCGTATATTATTGATTTTTTAATTTTCTCTTTTATTCTGGTATCTAACGATCTCTCTATTTCTTTAGCAGTGTGCAATTCGCTCGTTTCTACTAAATGCCATTGGTAAACGCCCGGACTCGGTATCGCATCACCTTTCTTCCAATCTTTATAGAATTTTTTAAAATAGTCACTCGGCTTTCCATCTTTACTGGGATATCCATATGCTATACCATATGGCCACATTTTTATATCAACTCTTTCGACAACAATATAATCGTATAAGGTGTTGTTATTTCGGGTAACTGCAAATGGCAATATTCTTCCGATATCATCCCATATTTGAAAGATATTTCTGTTCATTGAGCAATCAGTGTCCTTGCTTGTTGGAATTTCTCGATAGCTTCAATTTTATTGTTCCCTAATGAATGAATATACCCTTCTGTTGTTTTACGATTTTCATGTCCAAGTAGTTCTTGGATATGGGAAATGGGAATCCCAATACTTTCCATAAAACTTGCACCCGCATGTCTTAAAGGGTGAAATCGAAAATATTTAACTTCTGCTTTGTCACATAAAGATTTCATAAATTTCTTTCGGTCCTTGTAGGGTCCGACAACAATTTGATTTTGTTTTCTTGAATAGAATTTATGCCAAAAAACCCATGAAATCGAGATATCTCTATGCTTATCTCGATGACTGAGAATATTGTACAAGTTCTCAGTCATCGGGATAATTCTGGGAGTCTTTGTGCCATGCCTCTTCTTTCTCGTATAAAGAGTGATTGTCTTGTTCTGAAAATCTACATCATCCCATTGAAGATTATTGATCTCTCTTGATCGGGCGAATGTGTCACGAAGACACCATAAATATTCTCTCTGTTCTGGTGAGGCGATTTTGAAGACCTTATCAATATCAGCTTCTGCAGGCACATAAACCGTCTTTTGTTCAACACGCAGTATATCTACTTTGGATGCAGGGTTATCTGATATGTATTCCTTCTTGATTCCCCAGTTAAACAGTGAGCGTAGATATCGAAGCTCTTTGTTAGCGGTTTGATTAGAAATTTTACTTCTTTCATCCCTTAGTTTTGTTATTAACTCAATTGTCACCTCAGAGCAAGTCAATCCTGACCAACGTTTAACCCATCTTCTTGCATGATATACGGTATCCATGTAATGTTCATTGGATAGTCTTTGCTTAACTTCGTCCAATCTCAGTTCAATCAGATCTAAAAAGGCCATGTCGGTCGATTTTGGTCTTTCTAGAAGGTTTTTCATTTTTTGTTCTTCCTTTTCTGCTTCTCTTTTCGTTTTGAAGAATGCTTGAGTGTACCTCTCGCTTTTCCTCATGAAGTCGTATCTCCACCCCTTCTTTTCCACAAAATAAACGCTCATATAATATCTCCTTTGGTGGGAAGAAGACCCTTCCACCGATTTTCACACCATGAAGTTTCTTGTAATTCTTGCTGACCCAGGCCAAGCTTTGGTTGAAAATTTTAGCGATGTCAGCAGGCTTTAATGGTGACTGATCAGACATAAAATGCTTCAGGCGATTCAATGGTTCCGAATGGTGTAAGCAAATATCCAGATTCAGGGTGTACAGGCTTTAGATTATGAAGCGCTGACACACTCTCGTATATTTCACGCTGTTTCTTTTCAAACCTTCTGACGAATTCAGGTTCGTTATCGAGATAAAATTTTGTGAGATCCTCTTCAATAATGTGCCTGGCTATGTCCACGATATGGTCGAGATCTGTGGGGTGTGCATTATGGAAAGCAGCAAGAGACAGACCGATGCCGGCAAACTGTTTTCTCATTGCGAGATAATCTTTTTTTGGTCGTGGTTTTTGTCTTGAACACTTTTGATTGCCAGACCATTTGATGCTTGAAACCAGATTCCAGAACCCAGAGTTGTGAGCTCGCCCTTGATGGTTCATCTCATAGTCAACTTTTTCTGAACAATGTCTTGCCCAGTTATTGGTGCAATATTGCCAGATTGCATTCAAGGAAGAGTTGAGATCATCAATAGTGGTTACTCCTGATTGTGCATTCTCGTTTTCTTTGAGATTCTTAAGAATCCTTCTTCTGAGTTGGAATTCTACTCGGGTGACTTGCTTTTCATCGTAATTACCAACATTCCAGACCTCAGCAAATGTGTTCTGTTTGTTTCCTGATCTTCTAATTTCACGGACCTTGTCATAAACACGCATCATGATGTGGTTCTTGCCAATAGCAATACCTGTTAACTCTCTGTGTTCTTCATAACTGGTAAAATGGGGCGCTCTCGTGATCCAACAATCCTTGTCATGAATATTCAGGCTGCTGATGTGAACTCCGATAATATCGAGTGCGAGGTGTACTTCGGAAATGCTTTCTTTTTCAACGACACCTCCAAGAAGTTTGAGCCAAATTGTGAAGTTATCAAAAATTTGCTGATAGCCTGGTGCCCAACAGGACTCGGAACCAATTTCCAGCATGACATTTGGGATGTTACTTTCTGAATCCCTATTGTTGAGAAATAACCGGAGATCTCCCGAGAGCAGACGGTAGTTAAAAAGTTTGATACCGGTTCGCTGAACGTTCCAGTTAAATCCACCTGGGCAAGAGTATGGTCGCTCATCAAGCAGGGTGGATTGCTGTATCGATTCTTTGATATCATTTATTTCAGATAGGAAGGAATGATCAAGCCAATCTACCCAGAAAGAGACTTTTAGGGTATCGATGTTATTGGCTAGTGTATGGGGGCATGTTATTCGGGCTTGCCCCTTAGAATCATTGCTTTTCTTGACTTTCAGTCCGTTGTTGTCTAAATTCATCTTAAATCCTCGTTAGTTTGGGTTTTGCCCTGTGATCGTCTTGGTTCGGCCAAGAATTCTGGACGATTACGGGGCTTTTATTTTTGGGGTCACATTAACCCCTCTAGATCCTTTTTGTTTTTCATCTTCTTAGACCAAACCTTTAGATGTTCAGCCATATTTCTCATTAGTAGAGAGACTTGGAGTAATCCAATCTTCTCGGAACCTTCGAGAGACTCGACTCCGACTTCTATTATGTTCGCAATTAATTTTGATCTCGGAATATCACCTTTTTTTGCCAGCCTATCTAATCTTTCAAGCACTTCTACATTGCAATCAAAAGAAACCTTCTTTGTTTCGGTAGCCACTTGACACCTCCTGTCACTGTTAGAATACATTGTATTATATAATTTACTTAGTAATACTTCGGGGTATGTTTTGTCAAGTAACTTTATTACAGACGGTACATAAAAAATGTTTTTTTGAATTTCAGAAGTCTGATTGGATGGGCCGGGTCGTTGTCGGGGGGACCTCTTTCGAGGGAGGTCCCTTCCCCCGACCCCGCCCTGAGGTATAAAGCAGTGTCCGGTCCTGGGTATCTCGTTAGTGTCCGAGGTGTGTGGGAATTCGTGTGTGAAAAGCGCTTGGGGGCGGTTGAAATCGTGCTCTCTCTCGCAGATTTCGCCCTGTCGCTTCAGATCTTTCGGTAGTGATTCTGGTGGTTTGGTTGGTGCTTGTGTTGGTGGGTACTGATTCCTAATCCTGGTGTCGCATGTTCGATTCATGCCGGGGGCACCAATAAAATCAGGGGTTGTCTAGATATAATAGGTAATTAATCCCTTTTTGTTTCCAGTTTATTGCATTCCCATTCGCTGTTTCCTGCTTTATTT
Source organism: Desulfocapsaceae bacterium (assembly GCA_963675545.2). Taxonomy (GTDB): domain Bacteria; phylum Desulfobacterota; class Desulfobulbia; order Desulfobulbales; family Desulfocapsaceae; genus MADRE3. The sequence goes on along the minus strand of CAXXRX010000002.1, from coordinate 496,780 downwards.
TGCTATGAATTGATATTAAATTGGAGTAAAGGTGGAGTTTCCCTAAAACCTGCAAATTTTTCAAAAATATCCATTCATATTAGTATCTTAAGGGCCTCATCCGCGTAGGCCCCTCCACCACACCCCGTTTTCTTTTCATTTTTTAATTTATTTTCATATTGTTATGTTGATTTTTGTTGATTTTGTAAGCCCCTACTATTATATTGCGAACATGGCACACATACACAAGAAAATGAAGAAGGGAAGACCCTATTATTATGTCCGGGAAACCGCACGGGTCAACGGCAAGCCAAGGGTTGTCAATCAGGTATACCTCGGAAGCCCTGAACGTATCATGGAGATGGCTGCAGGTATTGGCGGTGAAATTAAAAAGCTGCAAGTCCAGGAGTACGGCTCCTTGCTGATCGGGGATTTGATCGATAAAGAAATAGACATTGCTGCCATTGTTGACGGTGTCGTTGGGGGGAAAGAAAACCAGGATGGCCCCAGTGTTGGTGATTACTTTTTCTATGCAATCCTCAATAGAATGATTGACGCCAAATCCAAACGGGCTTTGTCCGAGTGGTACAAATCTACGGCAATCCAGCATGTTCGACCCGTGTGCCTGGAAGCCCTTTCCTCCAGGCATTACTGGCGTGCCTGGGAAAAGGTAAGCGAGGGCCAGATCAAAGAAATAGCTGAGCGGTTTTTTGCCAAGCTTATTGAACAGGAGAATGTGTCATCAGACTGCTTTCTTTTTGACACAACCAATTACTACACCTACATGGCCAGCTCTACAGAGTCCGATCTCGCCAAACGTGGAAAAAACAAAGAAGGAAGAAACTGGCTGCGGCAGGTTGGTCTTGCACTGCTGGTATCAAGCGATGAACAACTCCCCCTTTATTACCACGAGTATGAAGGAAATCGCCACGACTCAAAAGTGTTCCTGGACCTACTCGACGATGTCGTCAAAGCAATGCATAAAAGAGTTGGCCCACAAACCAGTCTAACCATTGCCTTTGATAAAGGGATCAACGCTTTTGACAATATAGCAATTTTGGATGGGTACGATGATATTCATTTTATTACCAGTTACTCAACTGCCTATGCAGAAGAGTTGGTCAAAATAAAAATGGATCAGTTTATTGTTGTCGACACCGAGATTAACAAGAGCCTGGCGGCGAAGGACAAAGAAGCTGGTCAATTGCTGGCATGGCGTACCACAGGAGAATACTGGGGGGCTGAGCGAACAGTCGTCGTGACGTACAATCCTCGTACAGCAACCAAGCAGCGGTACAACTTCGAGAAAAAACTGCTGAAGCTCCAGCATCATCTGTTTGAAATGCAGAGCAATGTCCAGGCGAACAGGTCTCACTGGCGTAACAAAACACAGATCATGAAGAGGTATGAGGAGTTATGCAGCAAGCTGCATATCCCCAAAGATCTCTATACGGTCGAACTTTACAAGAAAGACAGCAAACTCAGGATGAACTTTCGTAAGAATCATCATCGACTGAAAACCTATATTGCTCGCTTTGGTAAAAATATCCTAATTACCGACCGGTATGATTGGTCGACTGACGATATCGTAAAGATCAGTCTTGATAGGTACAAAGTTGAGAAGGCCTTCAGGCAGACCAAGGATGACGACCTGGTAAGCTTGATGCCATTATACCATTGGACAGACAGCAAGATACGCTGCCATATTCTTTGCTGTGTTGTGGCTCTTGCTTATTTACGGTTGATTGAAAGAAAGCTGAGTAACTCTGGTGTAGAGATATCGGCGAAGACTGCAATGGAAACAATGCATACGCTCCACTCCTGCCTAGTGTACCATCCCCGCAAGAGAAATCCCCAACGTCTCATCGAAGACCCAACAAAATCACAAGCGCAAATCCTCAAGGCTTTCGGGTTGAAAAGCAGCAGTGGGGTCCTACAGGATTATTGACGTCTAATAATTCGGGATTATTGAATAATAACTGAAAAAATGTGGGTGGTTGGGGAAACTCCAGATAAAGAAAGATACCGATATTGAAACGTTTGCTGCCGGTGCCGGCAGGTACCGTGCAAAAAAGGAAGAAGTCTATCCTTGGGAAGAGCCACATATCCGGGAAGATGTGATGAAAAGCCTGCCGCTCAGACTATCGGAGCCGCTCTATCTGAAATTAAAATACATAGCTGCCCACACTCCATACAGTATGAACTCCTTTATATTGGAGCGAATTACAGAGGAAATTGAGGCGGAAATTGTTAGGATGACAGGGCAGGGATGATAGTTGGGCTCGCGTGCATGCAGGGATGCTTGAGGATCGAACGAGAAACCCATTGGAAAATATGTGTTTTACGTAATAGGTTCAATTTAAATACGCATTTATTTTGACCACGAAAAGGTTGACTCGACACTCCTGACCGCTGATAAAAACTTGCAACAACGTATTCAAAGGCAGCCCTTTCTTGAGTGGAAAGCGGTACATGTTTGGATATTTAAGGGATCGTGTCCATGGAAAGATAGTTAACGTTGTATTTCAGAAGAAATACAGAAAACAAAGAAACCCACTCTTAAGCCGAAAGAAAAGAAAAAACAGTGTGTCTAAAAAAACAAAAAAACAATGATATTCTAGATATTAACTCGTTATACTAAATAAAAAAATGAGAATACAGGAATCATTACCGAATGTAAGTGGTCACGGTTCTATAATCGATGTCGTCGAGCTTACCAAAAAATTTGACGACGTTATAGCCGTGAATGAAATATCGTTAAGTCTGCAGATGGGGGAATTTTTCGGCTTTCTTGGCCCAAATGGAGCAGGTAAAACGACTACTATTAATATGCTTACGGGGCTTTGCCGGCCAGATTCAGGAACAATTCAAGTTGCTGGCTTGGATTGCACTGAAAATCCGAAAGCAGCCCAGCATCTCATCGGTATTGTTCCCGATGACAGTAATCTTTATCCTGAACTATCGGGATTTGATAACCTTTGTTTCTGTGCGTCATTATACGGTATTGGGAAGAACAAACGCCAGAAGCGAGCAAGAGAATTGCTTGAAACATTCGGACTTGAGGAGGCGGCTGGCAGGAAGTTTGCCGGTTATTCCAAAGGCATGAAGCGAAAGCTCACCATTGCTGCCGGCATTATTCATAGTCCTCAGATTCTGTTTCTTGATGAACCAACTACCGGTATCGATGTCGCCAGTGCCCGCCAGATCAGACAGCTTATTGCTGATCTTCACGCTGCAGGAACAACTATTTTTCTTACCACCCACTATATCGAAGAGGCTGAAAGACTTTGTGAACGTATTGCTTTTATCGTCAAGGGCCGGATAGTAAAAACTGATTCAGTCAGGAACCTTCTACAACCTCTGATAAACCAGCAGGTGATGTTGATTTCTGTTTCGAGTGCAGCCAATGATCTCTCCGGCAAACTTGCCGTTGCATTTCCAACGTATGAATTTCAGCTCATTTCACCAGAACAGGTTCGCGTTGAGTCTGTTGAACAAATCAATCTCGGCCCTCTTGTGCATTTTCTTGAAGAGCAGAATGTTGAAATTACTGAAGCCCGCCGTATAGAGGTATCACTTGAAGATGTTTTTGTTGGTGTGACCGGCATTGAGGCCACTGTTTTGAAAAAAGAAGTTGAAAAAAAAGGCGGTAAAAAATGAAAAAATGGGTTGCTTTCTGGAATATTTTCTTGAAGGACATGCGTGCCTATTATCTCAAGCCGCCAAATGTTAGTTGGGGATTGATTTTCCCTATTGCCTGGACGGGCATGTTTTTTATAAAGTCTGGTAGCGGTTTGGGAAGTATTCCAGAGCTGCTTCCGGGTGTCATCGCAATTTCTGTGTTATTCGGCACAACCTCAATGTTAGCAGTAACTATTACATTTGAAAAAAAGAATCGGTCGTTTGATAGATTACTGCTTGCTCCTATATCATTAAATATCTTAATGTTGGCGAAAACAACCGGAGCAATTCTTTTCGGCTCGGCCAATGCCATTGTACCTATTATCCTTGCTTCATTTTTAACCGATCTCTCTGCAATTACATGGGTAACAGTCTTGCCTGCCATTTTATTGATCGCTGCGGTTTCGACATTTCTGGGGCTCTTTGTCGCTGTATCTGTCAGCGAGGTGTTTGAGGCTCAGACTTTTTCAAACTTCTTTCGTTTTCCAATGATTTTTCTTTGTGGTCTGTTTTTTCCAATTGATTCTCTTCCGGTAGTTTTACGTCCATTGTCGTATATATTGCCTTTAACCTACGGCGTTGATATCCTTCGTGAAGCAATCAACGGAACCAATATAATGAACGTTTGGTTAGACTTCTTTATCATCACCTGTTTCTGCGCAATCCTGTTTTCTTTTAGCCTGCGAAATATTAACAGAAAATGGATTTCATAACCTTTGAAAAGGTCAAAACTGCTTGAAAGGATTTGAAAGGATAGGTTGCTTGGTGTTGACGGGTAGATGGAGAGGAATTTACGGAGAAGATAGAGTGGGCTTACAAAAGGATGTCTTATCACTTCATGGGGATGAACCGGTTACGATTCGCCTGCTTATCACTAACAAAAGGAGGTATACATGCTGGAAACGGATAAGGAAAGATATCGCAAACTCATGCCGAAAATCTTAGAGTCCTTAAAGAAGAAAAAATTTGATCCCTATTTTTTTGAGACTATCGAAGAGGCCTGTAGGTTTATACCCGCTCAGATTCAAAAGGGTGAAACCGTCGGTATTGGCGGATCCCTGACGCTGCGTCAAAATCTGGGGGTGGTGGAGGCGCTCCGCAACCAGGGCAATACGGTTTACGATCACTGGGACGCCAAGGATACTAATGAACGGATCAAATTCAAACGGATGCAAAGAGGGACCGATGTTTTTTTAAGCAGCCTGAACGCTTTTACCTGTGATGGAACCCTTGTAAACCTTGACGGCGGCGGAAACCGGGTGGGCGGGCTTTGTTCCGGCCCCAAGAGAGTCATTGTGGTTGCCGGCACCAACAAACTTGTTGAAACTCTGGACGAGGCCATTCATCGGACCCGGCATCATTCCGCTCCCATCAATGCCGCCCGTCTGAAAAGCAAGGTGCCCTGCGTTACAACCGGAATGTGCAGCGACTGTGACGCACCCGCGAGAATATGCGCCGCTCTGTTGATACTTTTTAAAAAACCCGGCGATATCGACAAGTTTACTGTGGTCGTAGTGAATGAGGAAATGGGGTATTAAACCAGGATTAAAGATTTTTTCCTTCCGTTCCGGCCTGGGATAGTCTGCTGCCGTGGTGGCTGGTGCTGTCGGTCTGAGTGTGGCCCGCCTGATTACCCTCACGGCCCTGTCGGCCGCCGTATTGAAGGAAGGTGGGTACTTTAGAGCGTGGCGGCTCCATTCAGCGTTATCTGTTTTGGGATGGCATAGGTGAATATTGGAATACTGGTTTTCAATGGAGTCAAAGAACTTGACTTCGTAGGTTCTTGGGAGATGTGATCTTGCAACAATAAAGTGGAGCCCCAGTTAAGCAGAAGTGGTCCCAGTTTGTTGGACAGTTTAGCGGCGAAGTTAAGGTGGAATCCAATCATATTGATAACGCCGCTTTGATTCTCACCAGAGAGCCAGGCGGGGGAGCCTGGCTCTCTGGTGAGGATTCATAATAAACTTCTATTGGTCTTTTCCCATCAAAAAACGAGTGTGGTCTATACCAGTTGTAAAAATGAAAATACTTCCCGAGTTCATCTCGGGCATGGCTGCCTGAGTCAAATTCCCGAAGATACACACATTCCCATTTCACTGATCGCCAAAGGCGTTCAATAAAAATATTGTCCATCCAGCGGCCTTGGCCATCCATTGATATTCTGCTTCCCGCATCTTTCAATGTTTTCGTAAACTCATAACTGGTAAATTGCGAGCCCTGGTCAGTGTTGAAAACTCCAGGCACTCCATATCTGCTTAGCGCATCTTCCAACGCGGCAACACAAAACGTAGAGTCCATTGTGTTTGAAAGGCGCCAGGATAAAACCGCCCGGCTATGCCAGTCCATTATAGCAACAAGATAGAGGAAGCCTCGTTGCATCGGTATATAGGTTATATCGGCACACCATACCTGATTCGGGTGGTCTATCTCCAATCCTCTCAGCAAATACGGATATACTTTATGTCCCGGATGGGGAATGCTCGTCCGAGGCTTTTGATAGACGGCAACCAAACCCATTTTGCGCATCAGGCGCTTTACTCTTCGACGACCGACCTTGTACCCCAGATTCACCAGGTGTCGTTTCATCTGGCGGGTACCATAGAAAGGCATATCAAGAAATTGCTCGTCGATTCGACGCATCAATTCCTCATTGTGCTGGCTTTCACCTTTGGACTGGTAGTAATAGGTAGAGCGCTTTCATGTTCGGATGAACATTATATTTTGAGGCAAGCTCTGAAAGTGTTAGCTCGCCAGACATTGCGTCAAGAGCAACCTTGCCCTTAAACTCAGGATACCGGGTTTTTTGGTAGGCGGTGGGTGTGTCGATACACTCTCCTGTATCATCCTTTGCCCGACAATTGAAATCTTCGTTGTAGGGATTGAGTACAGGGCCGCATCCCGCAAGGAGTAAAAAGAGAAAAAGAGAACTATGGCCTGCAATCTGGCTGATTATTTTCACTGGTCACATCTATGGATCAAATTTTTCCCCAATAACAGGTGCTGGAATTGTTTGTTGTTCTGTTATCTATTTTCTCTGGGGATGACCTGTGAAATGGAGTGAATTTGTAGTGTAGATATGTTGGGGTTACACACATGCAGATAAGCAAAGGGTTTTGGATATCCTATTTAGAGCCAAATTGTTAAATAGGATTGCCAACAGAGAGATCTTTGCGTGTGAACAGGACACTATTCAACCTTTTGTTAAATTACAAATCGATGCCAAACATTATTATCCAAAGACAGTTACGTGAGTCTTGTTAATAAAAAAGTTAATAACTATTGAAAAATATTATTATATAGATTAATTTAATTTTAAGTTAAATTAACAAATAGGTTAATAATGAGAGCGAAACATAAAAGACTGATTCAGGAGCAGCTCGAAACGACATTGATTCGCATCTCTGATGTAAGGGACGTGCAGCGACCGGCGAAAGGTTGGTTGCGTGCGATTCGTGAAGCGTTGGGAATGTCGGGAAAACAATTCGCCCACCGTTTGGGAGTTGCGCCTCCTAGAATTACTGCCCTCGAAAAAAATGAAATGTCTGGATCTGTAACCATCAAAACTATGCATCAAGCGGCGGCTGCTCTTGAGTGTGATTTTGTGTATGCGATCGTTCCACGTGAGAATTTATCTGAAATTGTGCGAAAGCGTGCTTTGAGCTTGGCCACAAAGAAGCTGAGACGGGTTTCCCACTCCATGCTTCTTGAGGCACAACAGCTGTCAGATATTGAACAAAAGAAAGTGTTTGATTTAGAAGTGGAAAATTTAATCAGGAACATGCCAAAAGAATTGTGGGATGATCACAATGAACTTTGATTACCCACCAGGGGCAACACCCATCGATCCAGATGAGACGGAAGGTCTTCTCCTTTCTCATATTACTAATCGAGCTGAACTTGACCGCTGGGAACAGGACAATATAAAAGAGGCAGAAGAATGGGCCTTTCGCCGTAAGCCACGAGACCTCATTAGTACCAATTTTACTTGCCGTCTTCACAAGAGGATGTTTGACAGAGTGTGGAAATGGGCAGGAGTATTACGTAAAAGTGATAAAAATATTGGGGTGGAAGCCTGGGAAATTAGGTCGTCACTGAAAGATCTTTTGGAAGATGTGAAGATATGGATTGAACAGGAAGTTTATGTTCCCGATGAGATTGCGGCCCGGTTTCATCATCGTCTTGTTGCAATTCATCTTTTTGCAAATGGCAACGGTCGACATGCTCGGCTTATGACAGATTTGCTGCTTGTGCATATTCTTGAACAGCCTCCTTTTACATGGGGCAGTGAAAGTCTTGTGCAGGCTGGGCATTGTCGGGCGAACTATATCAGTGCACTTCGGGCTGCAGATAGACACGACTATCGTCCATTGCTTGAGTTTGTGAGATCTTAACCGGTATAAAATTTCACCTTCTGTTTCCCTGATTTTTAACTCTTTGTCCTCAGAAATAACGACAGTTATCTTCTTTCCGGCAAATATTAAAAAAGAAGCGAAGCCGATGGAGGGTACCCGGTTCAGTTTGACTCACCTGGGCTTTCGTTACAATCAGTGCTACTGGGATGATGCGAGCTTCGCGGCGGTTGAAAGATTAGCAGAAATTTCCGCAGAGATTGATATACGGTTGTCCGATCTTGCACTCGCGTGGGTACTGAGCAATAAAACCATTGCCTCTATTGTTTGCGGCGCGACTACTGTTGAGCACCTGAAGCAGAATATTCAGACCGTTGACATTGCCTTGTCTCTGGACGTGCTTGATAACTGTGACGCAGTTTTACGAAGCCTCAGACCGCCACGATTATTTTACGGCAGATAGAGGAGATTTTGAAGGCAGGTTACCGGTTAGATCTTGTTATCAGAGGCTCCGGGCCTCGTTGCCGCACACATCATTCACTGTTTGTCCCCTTTGCGTCCACGGGGCAGAGCCCGTCCTTGCGCAGAGACAGGGTCTGCATAGCCTGCTCCCATTCACCAGACTTGAGCCGGTTTTCCTCGACTAACTCGAAAAACTCACCCTTGTCCAAGGCAAGGTCCTGCACCTGGGGATGATTTTTGCGCAAAAGCTTCACGGCCAAGTTAGCCTCATCTATCCCCGAAGCAGTCAGCCAAGTGATGAGATGGCGATCATTGTCCCTGCAGAATTTGTAAAGTAGATAGCGCTTGCCCATATCGATATGCTCTCGTCTTCACTCCGTGACATCAATTGATCTTTTGTGGATGATAAGGTAGTCGCTTTTTACGAGAGACCCCAAAAATTGGCTCCCGTATAGTATAGCCAATAGAATAGATAAAAAAATATAGCCGTTATCTCTGCGTAGAGCAATATTTTTCCCGCTAAATAGTCATTACCATCAAATCTTGCTAATGGCATGCTTAGGCGGGTTCATCGAGTGTATTGCAAGATAGGTTTGAATCTGCTTCGCAGAGGAAAATAGCGGCTTCAACCAAAAAATCCTCAACCACTCTCCGTTTTTGCTGCCATGAATCAAAGCTGATCCGTGGATTTCCCGAGTGACAGTTTATAGGATGGCAGAAAGTTTCGGATCTTCAATCTGTTGAATGAATACAATCGGGAAACCCTGGCAATAAAAGCTGACTTGAATCTGCCGTGTCAGCAGATCATTCGGATGCTTGACTGTTAATTAAGGAAACATCTTAACTGGACGTCCACGGCTATTCGTTTACCCTTAGGGAAAACACAATCGATGAGACCTTACGGACACTATAGCATCCCATCTGCATGCGATCAGGCTTGACGAACATAGGCCGACTATTGTCCCGCCTGCTGGAGTTTATGCTCTTCAGGGGGTATATCTGGTGCACTGTTGAACAGTCACGAATAATCAAAACAATAGGTGCTGCAATCATAGGTTTACTTTTCCTGCAAGGGCGTACCAAGGTACCAATTCAAAGCGAATTTCTCAATATAAGCGTTGAATTAGCGCCATGCGCGGAGAAAAAAGATAAACTATGGTGGACAAAATCTGGATGGGGAGCGTTGCCGAGCAAGTGATAAAGAGAGCATCGTGCCCAACACTCACTTGTAAAACATACAATGCCACTTTCTGATGGCGGTAATACTTAAATTAGCGCTACTACCGGCACAACCCTTTGTGAAAGCCTCATTTTATTTGATTTTACAATATTCGACAGGGATGGCCTTTGTAATTAATCATTCCGCCCCAAAGGGTCGAAAGCGCCACTCCCCAAGAGTATCCGATCTCTTCGATAATCTCTTCCTGGCGTAACGTTCTGACTCGTGAAGACAACTTTGCCAACTTCTCATCAAGTCGGTGAATGGCTCTCTCCAGATGCCGAATTATATATTCATTCTCGGCCAGCAGTGAAACAGTGAATAATTGTGTCAGGCCAAGGAGCAGATAGTGCTGCAGAAAATGGCTGAAAAACCGGTCAGGCTCTCCATATAAAATTGGTGAATTGTGTCGCTTCACAAGTACAGAGACCTTTTCCAGCGGCAGTAAGCGTCGCGAAATGATGTTATTTGGCTGATATTTATGATAGAGAATTCAGAGAATAGTAGCGCTGTTTTGCATCATTTTTTTCTGAGTTGCAGCCACAACTTGGGTCAAGACAAACTGAACCTCCTCACTGGAAGAAGCGCCTGCCAGTCTTTTATATCCGGGTAGCACTTCATCCAGTCGTTCAAAGAGTTTGCGTTCTACTGCCGTATCTACTATCGACCGGAACGCTCAGAGCCAAAGCATGGAAATCAAAGCGACCGGATTCGCCCCTGAGAAGCACCGACTTGTAGAAGAAAAATCAGCAGATCGGTGGCTGCAAAACAGTGACCAGGTTTTCTTAAACACGTTGACCGGATGGAGAAGGGGGATGTAATTGTTGTAACAAGCTTGATCGACTGGGACGTAACGCGATGGATGTTCGAACCACGATCGAACAATTCGAAAAATCAGGTATACGTGCGCATTGCCTTGCTCTTGGTGGTGTTGATCTCACTAGTCCAGTAGGAAAAATGACGATACAAGTTATTGCAGCTGTTGTCTCGAGTTCGAGAGGGATCTGCTGATTAAACGAACACAATCGGGAATTAATCGGGTTAAGGCAGCCGAAAACGTTTAGGAAGAAAGCCTTTTCCAAATGCAGAGGCAATCGTATCTTAAAATTTCACCGGTTTTTTCCACTTTCCTATACCCAGCGACAAAACTTTCAACTGATATATGGCGGTTATGTTTTCATTGGGCCTTAAATTAAAGGATGTCCGAGCTTGGCGGAAAGGTTTTCCCAAATCGATGCTCATCTGGTACAAAATGAGATAGAGAATGCAAAAAATAGCCAGGAAAAGACTTTGCCCACGATTAAGAAACGTATACGAGATTCTGATCTGACAGCGAAAATTTCTGCGCTGTTTTCCACAAGCAGCAAAAGGAATGCTAACAGTCATTTGCGGTCATATAAGTGAAGTATGGATAAGAAATAAAACTATCATAACCGCTGAGGGAAAAATGGTTTGAGTGGGAAGATATTATCCTGGTACTGTCGTGATTGTCGGTTGTGGCCGTTTGGGCTCACTGTTAGCAGGTGAATTGAACCTAATGGGCAGCCGAGTGATGATCATAGACCGAAACAGCGCTTCTTTTGCGTTTCTCGACACCAGGTTCAGCGGGTTTGGTGTGACTAGTGATGCTGTTGAGTTGGAGGTGTTAAAGGCTTCCAATTTGACACAGGCTGATTGTCTTTTAACTACAACAAAAAAGACACGGTGAATTTCATGACGGCTCAAGTGGCGAAGGTCGAGTTCTCAGTTCCGCAGGTGCTGGCTCAGGTCTATGACCCGAAACAGGAATTACTCTATCGAAAATTTGGTATTGAAACCATCAGTCCGATAAAATTGATCACTGCCATGCTGGAAAAAGGGTAGTATAGCATTACTAAACTATGAGTTTATCTAAAATTACATTTGGTCCTGTTCCATCTCGACGGCTTGGCCGCAGCCTGGGGATTAACAATATCCCTCCAAAGGTATGCTCTTACTCGTGTGTCTATTGCCAGGTAGGTAGGACGGATACTCTACAAATTGTCAGGCAACTATTTTATGATCCCAAGACCATTTTGACGGATGTCAAAAGGAAGGTAAGTAAGGTCCTGGAGCTGGGGGAATCTATTGATTTCCTAACCTTTGTCCCTGACGGTGAACCGACGTTGGATATAAACCTTGGCAGGGCAATTGACCTATTACGGCCTCTGGGAGCGAAAATAGCAGTGATCAGCAATGGTTCCCTCCTCTGGCAGAAAAATGTCAGGAAGGATTTGGCTAAAGCAGATTGGGTCTCTCTCAAGGTAGATGCCGCATCAAAAGGCATCTGGCGACGCATTAACCGGGCTCACCAAGGTCTGGATCTTACTGTCATTTTGGAGTCGATTATCCTGTTTGCTAAAGAATATAAGGGAGAGTTGGTCACAGAGACAATGCTTGTTCACGGCCTTAATGATAGCCCAGATGATATATATGAGGTGGCCGACTTTTTGGGACAGCTTCAACCAGTAAAGGCATATCTGTCTATTCCTACAAGGCCGCCTACCGAGGGATGGGTCCATCCTCCATCTGAAAATGTTCTGAACATGGTCTATCAAGTGGTCAGCAAGAGAGTTAAAGATGTTGAATGTTTGTTTGGCTATGAGGGTAATGCTTTTTCTTTGACAGGAAATGTCGAGGAGGACCTGCTAAACATTATTGCTGTACATCCAATGCAGGAGGAGGCAGTAAGGGAGTTTCTGGGAAAGGCCGGGGCCGATTGGACACTTGTTGATAACCTGATTGTCCAAGACCGTCTTTTTGCAACTGATTATGAAGGGAAGAAGTTTTATCTCCGCAGGTTAAAAAAAAACGCAGCCACTTAAAGCAGATTTACTTAAATGACAATAAAGGAGCGGCCACAACAGATGCCGGTATCTGCCTTGCAAGCTCAGTATGAATGTATTATTCGCTCCCTAAACCCCATAATGGATAGACGCTGGTCTTGTCGCCATTTGGAGTTCTTTGCAGCAAATCTGCCGTATCACCTTGCAGGGTAAGTAAAAGACGGCCACCGGGAGCGGGAGCGTTGAGCGGATTCATATCGATCATATCTTGTTGCTCATACCCAGGTGTTCGATTTTTGAATTATGGATTCTTCGAGGCCGGTGCGGACGGGTTTATGCCGGAAAAGGTGAACTGGTCCAGTGCCTCCAGCGCCTGGCAGGCATAGACCACCGCCGGGCCACCGCCCATCATAATGGAGAGACCCATTGTCTCCAGTATTTCAGCCCGGGTGGCTCCGGCCTGAATGGCATCATGCACATGGTATGCAATGCACCCCTCACACCGGGCCGAGATGCCGATACCCAGGGCGATAAGCTGCTTTGTCTTGGCATCCAATGTCCCCGGTGCAGTTGTTGCCCCGTTGAGCTGGGCAAAAGCCGACATGGGACCACGCAGATCTCTAGCCAATTTGGCAGACATTTGCTGTAGATTTTTGTGGAACGCAGGGTAATCATCCATCATATTGACACCTCCTCTCTTCCTCTAGATAAGCAGATAAGTAATACACAAGCGCTCTGCCCTTTCGGCCAGCCGATTGCCTCAGCATAAACACCAGATAGCTACTTACTCATCCGACGGGAGAAGTATTGAAGCATTTCTGATAGCGTGCTGAGTTTACCATAATCTGACTCGGGAACGCTGACTCCCAACTTCTCATCAATATGGACAAAAAAATTCAAGGCATCGAAGGAGTCTATGTCGAGTGCTTTGCGAATGTTTTCTTCCGGCGCCAAGGTGCTGGGTTCGGATTCGGGAGCGATCTTTTTGAGAATCCCAAAGATGACATTTTTGATTTCATTTTCGTTCATGGTGTACATAGTTTTTCCGGATCCTGAAGATAACGGTCTAAGGCGTCGAGGAACTGAGCGCCGCGATGGCCGTCGGTCGCCCGGTGGTCTGCGGCAAGAGTGGCGGTAAGGATCGGGCGTACGCCGAGCATGCCGTTTTCAGCCCAGGGTTGTTCCATAGTCTTGCCGAAACCTAATAGAGCTACCTGGGGAGGATAAATGATTCCATAAACCGTTTCGACGCCAAGATCACCCAGATTGGAAACGGTAACTGTGGCGTCGGTCATCTCAGTGCTCCGCAGCCCACCGGAGCGGGTGCGAGTAATAAGGTCCCGCAATGCTGCCATGAGTTCATCTGGACCTTTTTCGTCGGCGTGGAGAATGGCCGGTGCGATTAGACCTCCCTGGCGCAGTGAGATGACAAAACCGATATGGATCGCCTCGGATGTCTGGTGCCGGTCATCGATCCAGTAGCCATTGAGCTCAGGTACATCTGTCAGCGCTAGAGCCATGGCCCTGATGAGCGGGATGACTGGCAATATTCGGTCCTTGATTTGACGTTTATCGTTTTCCGACGCCAACCAGAGTAAGGTGCGGTGCATATCAATACGGGTCTGGAGATAGTAGTGGGGAATTTCCCGTTTGGAGCGCGCCATGGCATTGGCGATGGCCCGGCGCATGGCGGCCTGATAATTTTTTGCTGCGGGTTTTTCCGTTGCCGCTTTGGTGGGCGGTGTCGGGGGAGTTTTTACAGCAGGCTCCGTTGACGTTATCGGTGTCGCTCGTTCGATGTCGGCGGCACAAATAACACCCTCCGGACCAGTTCCCGCCAGGGTCGCCAGGTCAATGCCGCGCTCAATTGCCAGCTTGCGGGCATAAGGAGAAACTTTGATCCGCAAGGTTCCTGAGGGTGGAAGTGCCGGCGAGGATTGTTCCCTCTCCGGTCCCGCCACACCTTCGGGTTCAGTAGATACCTGCGGCGTTTCTACAGAAGGTGCCTCATCCGGTACAACAGGAATTGACCCTGTTTCCGTTCGGATGACTGCCATCACCGTGCCCACCGCCACCTTCTGGCCCGGCTGGACAAGGAGTGATTCAATGATGCCGTCTTCATATACCTCGACTTCTATCGCCGCTTTGTCTGTCTCCACGACGGCAATGACATCCCTTCGCCGCACGCTATCGCCTTCCTTTACAAGCCATTCGACAAGTCTGCCCGCCTGCATGTCCGAGCCCAAACTGGGCATGATAAAGTCAGCCATCGGCGCCCACCATTTTTTGAACGAGGCTGACAATTTTATCCGTCTGCGGCAGGACCGCCTCCTCAAAATGTTTGGCATAGGGCATGGGTACTTCAAGACTGCACAGGCGCTCGACGGGAGCATCCAGGTCGTAAAATACGTTCTCCATAATCCGTGCACTGATCTCGGCCGAAATACTGCCGCTGCGGCATCCCTCATCGACAATGAGTGCGCGATGCGTCTTCGCAATCGACGTCAGAAAGGTCTTGTCATCAAGAGGACGCAACGTGCGCAAATCAATAACCTCTGTCTCAATCCCCTGCTGGGCCAGTATTTCCGCCGCCTCCAGTGATTTAATGAGACTTGCCGAATACGTGATGATAGTAATATCTTTACCTGCTCTACACACACGGGCCGTATCAATATCGACCGCACCAGCATCGGTTGTCAGAGTTCCCTCCATGTTGTACAGCCCGCTGTTTTCAAAGATCAGCACCGGATCAGGGTCCTGCAGCGCAGTCCAAAGCATGCCGCGCGCGTCTTCGATGGTTGCTGGACTCACAATTTTGATGCCGGGAATATGGGCATACCATCCCTCAAGCGAACGGGAGTGCTGGGCCGCCAGTTGCCGGCCTCCACCGGTCGCCATACGGATGACGATGGGGACATTGAACTGTCCTCCGGACATGTACAGATAGACAGCAGCGGTGTTTATGATCTGATCGGCTGCCAGCAGGCTGAAATTGACGGTCATAATCTCCACGATAGGACGCATGCCGCCCAGAGCGGCGCCGATGCCCGCCCCCACGAACCCTGATTCGGATAGCGGGGTATCACGAATTCTATCGGGACCGAACTCCTCAAGCAGCCCTTTGCTTACTGCAAAACATCCTCCGTATCGGCCGACATCCTCACCCATTAGGAAAACCCGTTCATTTTTTTGTATTGCTTCCCTGATACCTTCGCGCACGGCATCACGGTAAGTCAGGGTCCGCATACCACTGTCGCCGTTGGTCATGACATCCTCCGTTCTGAATGAACGAAGCGGGTCAGATCTTCCAGGGGCTCCCAGGTGCACGCCTCGGCAAAGGCCACGGCTTCGTCGATTTCCCGGGCTACATCACGATCAATCGTGTCGATATCGCTATCACTTAGAATCCCTTGATCTATCATCTTCTGCTTGAACGTTGCAATCGGGCAGCGCTTTTTCCATTCTTCTATTTCTGCTTTGCTTCGATAGAGATCAGGGTCGTACATGGAGTGAGCCCGAAAACGATAGGTGCGGCACTCCAGAAAAAACGGTTTTCCGCTGGTGCGAATCGCCTCGGTTGCTTTTTTCGCGGCATTCTCGACCGCCAGTACATCCATGCCGTCTACCGCTGCTGTATCAACAGCATAACTTGCGGCCTTGGATGCGAGATCTTCGACGGCTTGAGTATATTTCAATGCAGTTCCCATGGCATACAGGTTGTTTTCGCAGACGAACAATACTGGCAATTGCCATAGGGACGCCAAGTTCAAGCTTTCATGGAATTCTCCCTCGGCGACGGCGCCATCGCCGAAAAAGCAGCTCGTCACGCGCGGTCGCTGCAACATTTTGTCAGCCAAGGCCAGCCCAACGGCTATGGGAAGGCCACCAGCAACGATGGCGTTGCCCCCATAAAATCTTGTTTTTTCATCGAAAAGATGCATAGACCCACCACGCCCCCGGCTACAGCCTTCCTGTTTACCGTACATCTCGGCCAGGATAGTGCCAGCAGACCCCATCCGGATAAGTGCATGGGCATGTTCGCGATAGGTGGCCACAACGGCGTCTTCTCCTGTTAACGCTTCCAGGACGCCGACGGCCACCGCTTCTTCGCCATCATAAAGATGGAGAAATCCCCTTATCTTCGTGGCGCTGTACAATTCGGCACATTTTTCTTCAAGGCGACGAATGCGACTCATGCCGTGCAGCAGGTGTAATGCGTGGGTATGGTTTATCACGGGTGCCTTTCTTTTACCAGTACGTTGCGTCTTCAATCTGAATCCTCCAGTGTCGAAAGATCACCTTCAGGCAGGCCTAACTCGCGTGCCTTGAGCAGGCGCCGCATGATCTTGCCGGCTTTGTTCTTGGGAAGGTTCGGTTTAAAATCAATTTCTTTGGGGGCCACTGCCGAGCCGAGTTTTTTACGGGCAAAACCGATTAATTCCAGTCGCAATTCGTCGCTGGGAGTGTTGCCCGGCTTGAGGTCGACAAAGGCTTTGACGATTTCCCCAATAAGAGGATCCGGCTTGCCGATAACTCCGGCTTCAGCAACGGCGGGATGCTCCATGAGCGTGCTTTCAACTTCAAAGGGGCCCACCATGTGGCCTGAGGTTTTGATGATGTCATCAGCGCGGCCGACGAACCAGAAATATCCGTCTGCGTCGCGCTTGGCCAGATCTCCCGTCAGATACCAGCCGCCAACAAAACACTTGCGGTAGCGCTCTTCGTCATGCAGGTAGCCGCGAAACATGGATGGCCAGCCAGGCCGGAGGGCAAGTTCCCCCTGTATGTTCGCCTCGTCGATCACTTTTATGGTGTTCCGGTCAACGTGTTCGATAATTGCTGCCTCAATGCCAGGAAGCGGTCGTCCCATGGAACCGGGGCGAATCTCCATGGCCGGGTAATTGGCGATCATGATTCCGCCGGTTTCTGTCTGCCACCAATTGTCATGGATAGGCAGTCCCATGGCCTTTTGCCCCCAGATCACTGCCTCCGGGTTAAGGGGTTCTCCGACGCTGTGAATGACGCGCAGATGACGCAAATCATAGGTCTTGGCCGGATCAATACCCAGGCGCATGAACCTGCGGATGGCTGTTGGTGCCGTGTACCAGACGCTTACTTTCTGAGACGCCAGGATGTCACACCAGCGCAAAGCGTCGAATTCGTCTTCGTCGACGATATTGGTAATCCCGTGTAGAAGCGGGGAAAGGATTCCATAAGAAGTTCCGGTCACCCAACCGGGGTCGGCAGTACACCAGAAAATGTCATCCGAATGAAAATCCATGACATATTTGCCGGTCATATAGTGAGTGAGGGCGGCGCTATGCGCATGGAGGGCACCTTTGGGCAGCCCGGTAGTCCCGCTGGTAAAGTGCAGCAGGGCAATATCCTCCAGGTCGGTCGGTGGAATGACATAGCTGTCTGAAGAGTCGACCATCAGTTTGGGAAGCGACATGAGCCTGTTGCTTCTATGATCTTTGGCATCTACCAAAAGGACATATTGCAGGTTAGGGAGCTCATCCATCAACTGATGTACCTTCTGCTGATAGTAACGTTCGGTGGTTAGTAAGATTTTGGCGTCCCCTCTGCTCAGCCGTTGAAAAATGGGCTCCGGGCCGAATGCGGAAAAGAGAGGGCAAAAGATGCTCGTGTTTTTGAGAACCCCCAATGCCGTATAATACAATTCGGGGATACGGCCTGCCAGAGCACAAACCGTATCGGCCTTGCCGATGCCGAGATCTTTGAGGATATTGGCAAAGCGGTTACTCTCTGCTTTGAGATCGCTATAGGTGAAGGCTCGGGACGTGCCGTTGCTGCCAAGCCATTGTAGTGCGACATGGTCGTGGAGCCGTCCATCGGCATGACGGTCAACCGCTTCATGGGCGATATTGAACCCTCTGCCCTCGGGAAGCCCCTGCAATTCGCCATGGATAGCATCCCATGAAAACGCGGCCACCGTGTCAACATAATTCAGAAGATTAGGTGTTATTTTAAATGTTTCCGGATGTTTTTGAATCGAGTTCCAAAGCATGTACCTACCTCTCTGCTCTGTTTCGTACTTTAGAAATTAATGTATATTTAAAAAAATTCCGTGAAAGTACTTATCCCGCTCTATAGTTTGATCCGAAAGCATATTCTTCAAAAAACAATATGAATTTAACCGATAGTGTCAATTCAATTTACTGAAAATAGTGGGTAATGAACTACCTCGCCGCAAGCGGACGGGGTAGTAAACCCGAGCTACGTAATAAACGCACCGAGCAAGAAAAACAGGTGCCGTTTCATATACCCCTTCCCTATACGAGATCCTATATCATAATTACAATTATCATCATGAAGGGTAAACTGTATGAGATACCAGAGTTACGTCAGAAATCAGGCGTATTTCGAGATCGAAAACATGCCGGGCAGGTATTGGCAGATATGTTGCATGAATGGCAGGATAGCAAGACGATGATACTTGCCGTCCCTTCCGGTGGCCTGCCGGTTGCCGTCGAGGTTGCCGGTGCTCTCAACCTGACTCTTGACGTAGCTGTCGTAAGCAAAATTTTACTCCCCTGGACTACAGAAGCCGGCTTTGGCGCGGTCGGTTTCGACG
Organism: Desulfocapsaceae bacterium; assembly: GCA_963675545.2. Classification (GTDB taxonomy): domain Bacteria; phylum Desulfobacterota; class Desulfobulbia; order Desulfobulbales; family Desulfocapsaceae; genus MADRE3. The sequence goes on along the minus strand of CAXXRX010000002.1, from coordinate 477,691 downwards.
GGTCAATCTGGATCAACCAGGAATATGTTGAATTTTACAGGCTGGATCAGTCGACCATCGAGCAGCAAACGCAGGCGGCCCTGGGTAAAGTACGGAGACGGGTCAAGCTTTTTCGTCGTGACAGGCCGTGGCCTGATCTGCAGTATATACCGGTTATAGTCGTGGATGACGGTATAGCCGCCGGCTCCACCTTGCGCGTAGCCGTTCAGACCTTGCGTAATATAGGTGCCTTAAAAATACTCGTTGCCGTGCCAACTGCCCACGAGGAATCTCTTGTACACATAATGTACGAAGTTGATGCACTCTATTGTGCAAACATACGCAGTGGACCCCAATTTGCCGTAGCCTCGGCCTACCAGTACTGGGATGATGTTGATGAGACTGACGCAGAGAGAATGCTCGCTTCATTTCAAGAGCGTCAGTAAGATACTGGAAGGAAACAAACGGAACTTTTGTTAATAATGAGCCAACAGCAAATCAATACTCTGTTGCGGAAAATCGAGGCGGATTGCTGAGATACCAGTAGGTACACCGGCATACATACCTTTAGCCCAGATGTTATGAAGGCCATCGCCAGGGTACCACGCGAAGAATTCGTGCCGGATGATCTGAAACCATGGGCGTATGATAATAATCCCCTGCCCATCGGTGAAGGCCAGACAATTTCCCAACCGTTTATCGTAGCACTGATGACCGACCTGCTCTGCCCAAGCAAGAACCATATCATTCTGGAATTGGGAACCGGATCAGGATACCAGGCAGCGGTACTTGCACAACTAGTGAAAAAAGTCTATAGCATTGAAATTGTACCGTCTCTGGCGCTGAGATCGGAACGACTTCTTCAACAGCTCCACTACAATAATGTCCAAATTCAGCTGGGAGATGCCAATTTGGGATGGCGGGAACATGCCCCTTTTGAAGGGATCATCGTTACAGCCGCCGTCGACCATATTCCGCTTGCCCTGAAAGAGCAGCTCAGATGCGGCGGCAGACTTGTCATCCCGGTTGGTCAGCCACATATGTCCCAGGAACTTCTGCTGGTTCAAAAAGATGCAACAGGCAGATGCACTCAAAGAGATATCCTGCCCGTTACCTTTGTCCCATTTACCGGCCAATTGAATGTTACAGGAAACACGGAATAACGAGTGCGCTGATTAAACCTTGTTGAACTTTCTGCCCGACAGTAGGAGAAATGATTGTCATCGCTTACTCATCGTGGCGTTATTTTTTGACTTCGACTTAATCCAGCAGCAGAACTTTCGCCCCGCGAATCCTTCTCGTTTTGAGTTCTGTTAAGGCCCGGTTGGTCTCTGCCAACGGAAATTCTTGTACCTCCGGTTTGATTTGCAACTCTTGGGCAAGCTAGAAATTCGCTCACGTTCCTCCGGGTGATGTTGGCGACACTTTTGATCTCTTTTTCCCGCCACAAATCACGCGAATAGTCCAAACCCAGGAGCGCATGTTTGTCTGCGCACTCCTTGGCAATGGCGTTGATAACAAGCCTTCCTCCGGGCTCGAGATTTTTCAACGCTTCTAGCACCGGACCCCAGGCAGGCGTGGTATCAATAATGCAATCTAATTTTTCGGGTGGTTTCTCGGTACTCTCTCCAGCCCAGATCGCGCGAAGTCCTCTGGCAAAAACGGCAACTCCTGTCTTCGGATACAGGTAGCCGACCATCTTCAAGACAAGGTGTCCAGAGGCCCCGAATCCAGTGAGTCCCAGATTTTGTCCATCCTGGAGCCCTGTCAGCTGCACAGACCGATCGCCAATCGCACCGGCGCAGATCAAAAGTGCGGTGAAAAGTTGTGCTGAGCAGTTTTAGCTGTATTTCGATATATTGGATGGTTAATGTCTATGCCGAGCCAAGCACAAACTAATCAAAAAAAAATCGGAGAGGCTGGCGAATGGAGAAAAAAGATAGAAAAATGCAATGTTCCCTGTGTGGCTACACAACTTCAGGTAAATTTGTCGGGGATATTTGTCCGGGCTGCGGCTTGACTTTTTGGAAGTGCCAAAAGTGTGGTTACACCATCACAGCGGCCACTCCACCGGATGTCTGTCCAGAGTGCAATGAAAAATGCAATTTCCGCAATATTACTTGCTATACGCCGGAGTGTGGTGGACCTGGTCATATCGACCCCCGGTTGTAACGCTGCCCCTTTGTTTAACCAAGTTGCTGGCTAGATACAGGAAAAAACATCATGTCCAAGTTGGTACGAATTGATTGCCGCCCGTGATGATATCAGAAATCTGCTCGACGCTACTGACGTTGCCACCATATTCCTTGATGCCGATCTCCACGTGCGTCGCGATACCCCTCAGGCAAACAGTCTTTTCCATTTGACCGGAGCCGCTAGCGGTCGGCCGATTGAACATTTTGCGACCACCGTGAAGGATTTGCGATTAGTCGAAATTTCCGGAAAAGTGTTTGCTGATCTGGGTCTCTATGAGTCTAAAGTTATTGACGGAAGCAATTATATATTCCGTATGCGGGTTCGCCCCTACCGCACCACCGTAAATGTGATTTATGGTGTCGTCGTTACCTTCGAAGATATTTAAAAATTAATAGAGTTGTATTCTATTTTGAGTGATAAGAAGACATTATGGCGAGTTTTAGTGGAAAATGCACTAATGGGTATATTTATCATCTCAGAAACGAAATTTTCCTATCTTAACCCGGGTGCAGTGAACATTTTTAGCGCGGACTCTCCTGAAGAAATACTCGGGAAACCTGTTTTAGAATACGTGCACCAGGATTTTCACGCCATCTTCCGCAAACAGGTCAGTACACTTATAAAACAAAATAAACCGATATTGGCAGTTGAAGAAAGATGGCTGCGGTTAGACGGTGTTCCCACTGAACTTGTCGTTTCGGCCATGCCTATCTGTTTTGAAAAAGAGCCGAGCGCTTTGTTATTTGTCCAGGAAAAACTCTAAGAGATCGACTTTACGTTGATCAAGGAGGTTGTATGGTATCGGACACCGCCAAGAATAAATTTTCCGAACTGCGACAACGTGCCCAGGCGTATCTTTCAATGAAAACCGGTCATGTGGAGCCGGTCCAGGAGGACGTTCAAAAGCTGTTGCACGAGCTCGATACCTACCAGGTTGAACTGGAACTGCAGAACGAGGATATTCGGAGTGCCCAGGAAGAGCTGGAAAGATCCCGTGCCCGCTATGCAACCCTCTATGATTTTGCTCCGGTAGCCTATATGACCGTCAGCGACAAAGGGATGATTCTGGAGGCGAACCTGACTGCCGGTGATATGCTGGGGATGGCGCGAGGGCAGCTGATCAACCGTCCGTTTTCTGCTTTTCTTTTTTTTGATGATCAGGATGTGTTCTATAATAACCGCAGAAAACTTCTGGAGACCGGGCAGCAGCAATCCTTTGAGCTTCGGCTACAGAAAAACGATGGGTCTTTTTTCTACGGCCTGGTGGAAATGGTAATCGATTCAAAGGATTGCGCCCTACCGGGACAATTTTTGGTGATGGTAAACAACATTTCCGCACGGAAGGAGGCAGAACTGATAGAGATTCGTCGCCTGAAAGATAGATACCGGGGGATAGTCGATAATCTGATCGAGAAAATAAGCCGGTATGATCCTCAGGGCAGGGTAACGTTTGTTAATGATGCGTTTTGCCGAGATTACAATGTCGAGTACAAGGACATCCTCGGAACCCAATATCTGCCGAACATTCATGAAGAAGATCTGCCGATTGTAAAAGATCAGATAAAAAAACTGACCATGCTAGTACCGGATACGATCATTGAGTTTCGGGTGCATATGCCGGACGGCAATATCAGCTGGCAGCGATGCTTCGTCAGAGCTTTCTTCGACTCGGAGGGAGCGATTGTCGAGTATCAGGTGGTCAGCCGGGATGTCACAGATCTAAAAGTTGCAGAGGCTGAACTGAAAAACGAATTGAGAGTGCGACAGCTTTTTCTGGACGCTCTACCCTGTTTTGCCCTTCTTCTGAAAAACAATTCTCGGCAGATCCTTGCGTCCAATAAGGTAGCGGCAAAATATGGAGCGCTACCAGGTAAAACATGTCACGCAATCTGGATCAATGACGAAAAACCATGCGCCTGGTGTCGTGCCCAGAAGCTTTGGGAAAGCGGTGAATCCCAGCGCATGCAGTTTTGGGCCAGTGGTCAATACTGGGATGCCTTCTGGGTCCCGGTAGACGATGAGTGTTATCTGCATTATGCCTTTGATATTACCGAGATGGAAAAAGCCAAGCAGGCCCTGAAAAAATCCCATGATGAGTTAGAGGAAAAAGTAGCGGAGCGCACACTTGAACTGCGGCAGTCTCACGCACAACTGCTTCATTCCGAAAAACTTGCCGCCGTTGGCAATCTGGCTGCCTCCATCGCCCATGAGTTCAACAATCCTCTCCAGAGTGTCATGACTATTGTCAAAGGGATAGGACGGTATGGTGCGTTGGAGAAAGATGAGCATGAACTCGTTGAGCTGGCACTCCATGAATGCCACCGGATGAAAAATCTCATTGCCGATCTGAGAGATTTTTTTCTACCAAGTTCCGGTGAACTTTCACAGGTTGACATTCATGGCATGATTGATTTATTTTTTCTGATGAGCAAAAAAGTTTTTAATAACAAAGGCATCAGATTTGTAAAAAACTATGGTGACAACATTGTTCCGATCTCAGCGGTTGAAGATCAACTGAAACAGGTCTTTCTCAATTTATTAAATAACGCAGTAGAAGCAATCTCTGAACACGACAGCACCATTACTATCAGCACTGAAGCATTTGGCGGGGAAACCATTGTAATCCATATAGCAGATAACGGATGCGGTATTGACCCTGTACAAATGCAACATATCTTTGAGCCGTTTTTCACAACTAAATCAAATCTTAAAGGAACCGGCCTTGGATTATCCGTAAGTTACGGTATTGTAAAAAAACACGGCGGCCGCATAGATGTGAAGAGTGAAGCAGGGAAAGGGTCAACATTTTCCGTATATCTACCTGTTAAGAGTAAATACAGTGAGTAATAATTCGATACTGCTTGTTGATGATGAAGAAGCTATCCTTTCCTCATTACGCTGGATACTGAAAAAGAACAGCTTCAAGGTAACAACGGCGACAGATGGTGGGGAAGCCATTAATCTTCTTCGCGCAAACCGGTATGATCTGGTAATTACCGATCTCATAATGCCCCGGGTCGATGGTATAGCCGTGTTGAAAAAAGCAAAAGAGCTCTACCCGGATATCGCTGTCATTATCTTGACCGGGCATGGTGATGTCGGTTCAGCGGTTGAAACGTTCAGGCTGGGAGCCGATGACTATCTGCAAAAGCCATGTGAAGTTGAAGATTTACTCAATAAAGCCAGGCGCAGCTTTGAAAAACAGGAGCTGGTTGTAAAATTACGCACCCAGAACATTCTTCTCAAAAACGAGATAGCCGCACGAAAGGTTATCGAATTGCAACTCGAGGCGGCGAGGATGGACCTTGAACAACAGGTAGCCACCCGGACCGCGGAGCTAGCGAACACAGTAGATGAGTTGAACACCGTCTTGCAGGCTTTATTGATAAAAGAAAAAGAATTACAGGAAAAAAACCGGGAGCTTCATAATAATAATACTACTTTGAGTACCATGCTGAAGAGAAGAGAACAGGAACATATTGATATCAGAAAAGAAATTTCAGCAAAAACGATAGAGACAGTTCTGCCGCTCTTAAAAAAAGCCCAAAACAAAATGAGTAGTCCGGCCAAGGACTATGTGGTAACCGCACAGGCAAATTTGCTGGAGTCATGTTCAGCTCAGCCGCATGATCTTGTCTTTATAAATGCCAAATTGGCTCCTCGGGAATTACAGATTGTCCACTATATAAGACAGAATAAAAGTTCCAAGGAGATAGCCGATATTCTTGGGCTTACACTCAGTACAATTGAATCGTATCGAGAAAATATCAGAAAAAAATTGCGATTACAGAACAAAAAAATAAATCTAAAAAAATTCATTACTTCCCATCTCTAGTGCGGTATTTTTATACCGTATTTTTCTCTCTAGTGCAGTATTGCGATTGTTACATTTTTTACCCAAAGTATAAACTAGGAAAGTGCTGATTATCCAGGCTGAAAATCCCAATGGTTCCAGCCGGATTGAATGACAGGTATTCGGCGCGTATAGCTTTTAATGGTGGTGGCTTCTTCCTGTTAAGGAGAGAGGGCATGGTTGAATACCAGGAAACGTCGGGAGATCTCCGGGTAAAATCTAGAAAGACCGGTTGCGGGCGGGAGAATAACCGTCGGCGATGAACCTTATCATCATGACACATCGAAGAGACGGGATATGTGTTGCATACCTCAAGACGATGACCAACTCCACAACTTGAGACGGAGATTCAATAGACTCAGAATCACCGGCATAGCGGCACTGACACGTTTTGAAAAACCGGTCGTGAACATTATCTACGACATCGCTGAAGGCGGGGTCTCGTTTCTCCAGACCAATGAGAGCGACATCAGCACAGATGAGTTCGAAATGGATATCCTCGTCTTTGACAGTTTAACAGACTTTGAATACCTCATCGGCCATGTGATGGGGCGGGTCAGGTGGAAGGGCCTGGTATTTGCCCCGGAGCTGAAAGAGCCGATCTGGCGATTCAATGTCGAGTTTATCAACCTTGACGGTTCACAACAGGACCGCCTGCAGCAGCTGTGCAGTGCGGAGAAACAACAGCTGTTCGGTTTCTCGACAAGTGTTTACAAGAGATATCAAGCGCTTCATGAAAAAAGAAAGCCCATGGTCCGCTGGAAGGGTGCATTTCCAGGAAACCAATAAAAATCATCAGAGAGGAGGGCACAGTATATTTGATCTCATGCCGTTTAAACGCCGCAGCCTGACACCAAGTGTTTTATCAGAGATGGATGATTTGACCAGAAAAATGTGGCTGGGGTTTCCCTTCCGCAATTTTCAGGAGGATATGGATGTTGGCTGGAGCCCGCGTCTTGATGTGAGTGAGACGGAGGATGGGCTGGAAGTTGTTGCCGATCTGCAGGGCCTGGAGAAAAAAGATATTCAGGTTTCGCTCGATGATGGCCTGCGTACCATCAAGGGAGAAAAGAACGAGGAAAAAGAGAGCAAAGATAAGAGATATCATACCATTGAGCGGCGCAGTGGTTCTTTTTACCGGGCGGTATGATTGCCTGTCGAAGTCAAAGAGGAAAACGTCGGCGCATCTTTCAAAGATGGTGTCTTGACGCTCCGTCTTCCCCGTTCCAAGGAAGAGAAGCGAAAAGTCGCTCAGATCGAAATAAAATAGATTCTGAGAGAAAAAAACAGGCAGTGATCAGCTGCAACGGCCCGCTCGGTACCATTAATTTTTACAGGAGAATGAGTTATGCCGGAAGGAAAAGTGAAGTGGTTTAATGATGCAAAAGGTTATGGATTTATTGAGCAGCAGGATGGCAAGGATATCTTTGTGCACCATTCAGCTATTGAGGGTGGTGGTTTCAAATCTCTTGCTGAAGGAGAACAGGTGAGCTTCGAAATTCTCGTCGGCCAGAAAGGCCCGGCCGCAGATAAGGTGAAAAAACTTTCTGGAGGAAACATCTGATATCAGCCGTTGATCGTGACATCGGCAGAAAGTAATGGTTATCAATGCATGTCTGCGCGGCAAACAGGTGCGTGCGAGACCCGATTTCCAGAAACAAAAAAACAAGGGAGGCGTTCATGGACGATAGTGTCAAAAGAACCGTGAAACTCTCATCGCATAACAGAGCTGTGACAAATGAACATGGTCTGGAAAACCTGGTGGCGTACTACAAAAAAATGTTTGATAGAAAAGAAAACCTCGATCATTACAGTCCTGACGACTACCAGAATGCCAGACGAAGTTTTGTTAAATATTCACTGAAAAACAGAAGAACCATAGAGGGTCGACCATGAAAATGACGGATGTGCGGAAAAAAGCCAAACAGATGGGTATTAAAACTCAAAAATTGAGAAAAGCCGATCTCATCAGGAAAATTCAGACAGAGGAAGGCAATACGCCATGTTTTCAGGTCAATGGCGATTTCTGCGAGCAACAGGACTGTTGTTGGCGGAGCGACTGTCTGGTGTAACTCGTGAGTTCCGACCGTCACTGTTGTGTGCATCATTGAACCATTTCCTTGATACAGAGGTCGAAAATGTACAGAAAGGCTGTTCTACTTGTCGATGATGAGTTGCCGATTCTATACTCTCTTGGAAACTATCTTGAGAAAAATGTATTTTATGTGAAATTGGCGGTAAATGGCGAAGATGCGTTGGCTGAATTCCGTTCAACGACTTCTTTTGATTTGGTGATAACCGACCTGGTCATGCCGGGAATCAACGGTTTAGATGTCTTAAAAGAGATCAAAAAGATAAATTCTAAGATTGGTGTATTCATCCTTACAGGATATGGTCATACGGCACTGGCGATTGAAGAACTTCGTTCATCTGCCGATGAAATCATTTTCAAACCATGTGATCCGGACGAGCTGATCTCGAAAATGAAACGTTTCTTTGCAAACAGCTCTTTCGGGCAAAGCGGGGGGGGAGGGACAGATTAACCAGCCAATTTTACAGTTTTACCGTTAAACAACTGTTCTCAGTATTAACGTGAGGAACTGTTGCAACTAGTTTTCTTTCTGAGACTCCCGATGTTTTTCTCCCAGGTATTGCCTATTTATCCTTTTTTAAATCGAACTTCCCTGCGTTAGAACTCCCCTGGTCAGTGAAATTATCATGCCAATAACGTTCGCATGACAATTTCACCTTGGGATAGCAATAGGAATAAGCAGGAAAATACCTTCAAGCCCTTCCAGGCAATCCCTGTCTATTTTTCTTTTTTCAGAATCTATTTTATTTCGATCTGGGCGACTTTTCGCTTCTCTTCCTTAGACTTGGGAAGACGGAGCGTCAAAACACCATCCTTGAAGGTTGCTTCAACTTTGTCCTTCTTGACTTCGAGCGGTAATCTTACCGCCCGGTAAAAAGAACCACTGCGCCGCTCAATGGTATGATATTTCTTATCTTTGCTCTCTTTTTCTTCTTTCTTTTCTCCCTTAATGGTCAGCAAGTTATCTTCTAGGGAGACTTGGATATCTTTTTTTTCCAGGCCGGGCAGATCCGCTACAATTTCCAGTCCATTTTCCGTCTCACTGACATCAAGGCGCGGACTCCAGCCAATATCCATATCTTCCCGAAGATTGCGGAAGGGAAACCCCAGCCACATTTGTCTGGTCAAATCATCCATCTCTGAAAAAACACTTGGCACCGAACTCTGTCGTTTAAACGGTGTTAAGTCAAACATGCTGTATCCTCCTCTTAAGGTTTTTGTTTGAGGTGTTCGAAAAATCACCTTTTCAGTGAACAATACGTTTCATGTTTTTCATGAAGCGTATGATATTTTTTGTAAATACTCGTCGAAAAACCGGTCATTGGCTGTTGCTCCAGGCTGTACAACCCTTGCAACTTGCGCTGTTGTAAACTGTCAAGATCGATATACTCCACATTGAATCGCCAAATCGGTTTATGAATCTCTGGGTCAAATACCAATCCCTTCCATATAACTCGTACCATGACCTGACTGATTAAATATTCAAAGTCCGTTAAGCTGTTAAAGATGAGGATCTCAATTCGAAATTCATTTCTACAAATCTCCATCTCATTGGCAGTTATGAATGACACTCCTCCTAAGGCTATGTCATAGATACTAGCGGCAATCGGTTTCTCAAAACTGGTCAACGCAACTATGCCGTGGGTTTTGAACCTGTCGGCTTTCCGTCTCGAGCCGTGATATTGGTTACAGTTGTAAGGCATGTAAAGTCTGCGCCCATTCAATATTTTTTGATCCTACCCCACCATGCTTTGCAAGTTGTCTGTACAATTCATATTTCTACCTACCAGAAATTACCTTCTGTAATCCAGAGACGCCTATTTCATATACCAGTGTAAATTCAAATAAATCTTTCATATCTTCTCAGCAGAGATTATGCCAGTTGTCAGAATTAACAAAAAACGTTCTAGTTTCAGTAAATTAGAGAAACAGATCTGGAAACGATGGAAAACTAAAGGTGAGATCTGCAAAAAACTGCAGATGAAATTTGCAGCTTTTCGCATGAAAGCCGATGAAAGGTCCTAAAGAGCGATCCATATTGGTGTCGCAGCTGTTGGAATATAGAGACAACTGGGATATTGGGCGTACACCCAAAAGCGGAACATAATCTGCAGTATTTACGGCAACGATTGACATGTCATGATGGGGTTAGTGCATGCGAAAGTAGATTACCTAAGGGAAGCAAAATGGGGGCCAATACAGATTTGCAGCATTAAGCACAGATAATGATTGGGAATCAACCTCGCTACGGCCACGTTTGACTTTCTTTTGAGTGAAGTTCGCTGGTTTGTACGATAACACTATGAGGCTTGAGAATCTTCCTTGCTCTGGGCAAACGGCGTTCCAAAACAAAGATTCCCGACAATCAAATAGATAAGAGGATATTGAACGTGAGGTTTCAATTTAAAAAACATTTAGGTCTATAGTTCCGAATCTGTGGCATGCTTTCTGCAAATCAATAATAGCTCAAAGCAATGAGCAACAATTTAGAAAGGATGATCATTTTATGGCTGACATTAAGTTCAGGAAATGGCTGATTATTATGATTAGCTTGGTCGCGGTTTCCGGTGCAGGTGTGCTCCTGATGTCCCTGTCTTAATTACCAGATAATGAGCACCTGAGAGACAGAAAAAGGGGTAACACTTTCTTAGTGAGGATTCCGTAGGAATCCTCGTTGTAAGGAGTGTTACGGATGGCATCGATAAAAAAGAAAAGACGCAAAAAGATCAAATATCATGGTCCGTATTCGTTCGAGTTCCGGCTTCGAGTGGTGTGGATGTTTCTCGAAGAGAGATATCCCCTGTCGCTGATCTGCACTGAGACCGGGGTCAGTGACTCCTCGGACCAGGCCTGGGTAAAACGCTACCAGGAACAAGGCGAGGATGGGTTGCGGTCAAAAATCTATCCACCAAAACCAAAAACAAAAATCAACCAGACGGTCGAAGAGAGGATCGTCGAGCTCAAGACACAACATCCGGCCTACGGTCCCCGAAGAATCTCCGATATCCTGAAACGCTTCTTTTTGATCAGGACAAGCCCGAAACGATCCATAAAACCCTTGCGGATAAAGAGCTGGCAGGTACATCGCTGAGAGATCTCAACTTACATAAAAAGTATAACGTAACAGCATTGCTTTTAAATAGAAAAGGTAAGGAGGCACTTGTTTATCAATAACCCGGAAAGGAAATTAAATGAAAATGATCAAGTAGTCGTTGTGGGAAAAAAAGCGGATATTCAAAAGATTTTTACAAAATAGTAGCGTGCAAAAACTGATGGAATCCTCTTTTCTCGCTCTCTTTAGACCTTGGGTGCCGCCATGCTTGAGAAAAAAATAAGAGAATTGTCCAACAAAACTTCACGGCGCATAGCCGTGCCGACACTTTGCACTATTCTTCTTTTTGTTACCACTATCTTTTTTATTCTCCTCCCGCAGCTCGAGGAAAGTTTTCAAGAACAAAAGAGGGAGATGATCCGGGAGCTGACGGAAACCACCTGGAGCTTGATCGGGACGTACCATGAACGGGAACTTTCAGGTGAATTTTCCAGGGCGGAGGCCCAGAAGCGGGCGATCCTGCGTATTCGCAACCTTCGCTATGGTCCGGAAAAAAAAGATTACTTCTGGATCAACGACATGGTTTCGCAGATTATCATGCACCCGTACCGCAGTGACCTGGAGGGCAAGGACCTTTCCGATTTTCAGGATACAAGCTTCAAACACCTTCTTGATGAATTCGTTAAGACGGTGCGGCAGCAGGGAGCCGGGTATGTCGACTACCAGTGGCAGTGGAAGGATGACCCTGAAAAGATATCTCCGAAGATGTCTTATATCAAGGGATTTGAACCGTGGGACTGGATTATCGGTACCGGTCTGTATACCGATGATATCCATGCAGAGATTGCCGCAATTCGCACGAAACTTATTGCTGTTTCGTTGGGCATTTTGCTGGTTGTCTCGTTGCTCTCAGTGTATTCAATCCGCCAGACAATGATAGCTGATCGGGAGCGATTAGGTATATTCATGGAGCGGGAAACCCTATTGAAATCTCTGCAAGAGAGCAAGGAACGTTATCGCAATCTGATCGAGACTACCAGTGACTGGATATGGGAGTCCGACGAGAACGGCAGGTATACCTATGCAAGCTCCAGGGTAAAAGAAATGCTTGGCTATCTGCCGGAAGAAATTATCAACAAAACCCTGATGGATATCGTCTCCCCTCAGCAGGTAAAAACCTTTCACACGACATATAAAAACCTGGTTGCCGCGCAAAAATCTATTAACGGGCTGGAAAACTACTGCCTGGGAAAGAGCGGCCAGATCGTGGTTCTTGAAAACAATGCGGTGCCGATTTTCAACGATGAGGGCGTCTTTCTCGGTTACCGGGGCATTGCCCGGGATATCACCGAACGGAAGGTTGCCATGGAGGAGCTGAAGAAAAGCCGGGACGATCTGCATGCGAGCCTGGAGGAAACGGTATCATCGCTTGCCTCCACCGCCGAAAAACGGGACCCTTATACCGCCGGTCATCAACTGCGGGTTGACCTCTTGGCCTGCGCGATCGGCAGGGAGCTTGGGCTCCCTGCCCAGCAGCTTGAAGGACTCCACATTGCCGCCCTGCTGCACGATATCGGCAAAATTACTCTCCCATTTGACTATCTTGCCAAACCAACAAAGTTGAGCAAAGAAGAAACCGCTGTTATCAGATGTCACACCGAGGTGGGATACGAAATATTAAAAAACATTCACTTCCCTTGGCCGGTGGCTGAGATCGTCTACCAGCATCATGAACACCTGGATGGTTCAGGTTATCCCCGGGGGCTGACCGACAAGGATATCCTCCTTGAAGCAAAAATACTTACCGTAGCCGACGTAGTGGAGGCCATGTCCTCCCACCGTCCTTATCGTCCATCGCTCGGTATAGCCGCGGCCCTTGATGAAATTCGCGCAGGCAGAGGCACCCGTTATCATGTCCCGAGCGTTGATGCCTGCATAAAACTCATTTCCGAAAAAAAAGTAGATATTTGCGCCACAGACATTTGCCCGGTATTTCTCTAGCCCTGATGCTATGGGTATGGTGAGAGCCTGCCGGCTCACATTTATTTTTCACCAAAATTATTTGAGAGTTCCTGGGCAATTTCCCGGCAGAACAGGCACAGTGTTTCGCTCAGTGCACGTACCAGTTCCTCATAGTCAGGGCTCATGACCCTCACCTGATACGAGCTTCGCTTTTGGGGAAGGATGATAACCTTTGCTGTTTTGTCCCGGATCGACCAGACGGCTTCGAGGCTAACTGTTTGGTATCCTGTACTCTCGAAGCGGATTATTTCGATGATGATCTGATAATCAGCAGGTATTGCCCTGCTCCACGGGTATATCAGGAAACGCTCGGTGTCCAGGAGTACGGATAGGTTTTCTCTCAGCACCCGGTAAATGTTCTCAGCCAGCGGCTCGATCCAGCGTTGGCTGTCAGACAATTGCAGCCGGTTGGAGCTCTGTCTGCTGACTATCTGCGGGCGCTCCAGTGCTTCCGGCAGCCGCATCGGGCCTAGGCCGATAACGGAGTCGCCGATTGCAATTGCATCCCCGGCGGTTTGGCAGCTGTCACTTGTGGAAAGCTGGTAGTAGGTGACGGGCTGTGTCCTGGTGCAGCTCGATATCACGAGGACAAGGGTGAGAAGGGCAAAAAGCGTACCGGGGTTGCTGTTCCTGAAGCAGAATGAAAGTCTATACATTATTAATTGTTCTCCTCGGCACGTTTCCCATAAAAAATAGCTTCCGGCTGCTGTTCCAGGCTTTCCAGCAGTAACCGAAGAGCGCGGGCAGTTCGGGATATTTCCTGTAGGGATGTGTTGAGATGCTGTACGGTTGGTGAATCTTCATCGGCAACCTGCTGCAATGTTTCCGCCGTACCGATCAATCGCTCGCTAACCTGGATTATATTGTCGTATAAGGGAGATTCCACATCTGCCAGCGCTCCAACTTTGTCGGCTGCCGTGCCGATTTTTGCCATGGCGGACTGAACTCCAATAATTGCCTTGTGTAGTTCAAGCAAATTTGCCTCTGCTTCAAGCAAAAGCGGACCACTGGTTGTGTCAAGCCGGGCTGTCAGGGATTCGATATTTGAGAGAGTCGCTTCGAGTCGACTCGGGATAGTATTAAGCTCTTTCGAAGAAAGTAGTTCTTTGGTTGACGCGCTAATGACCTCAAGATCGGCAAGGAACTGGGCTAATGGAAAGTCTTCAAATATGGTGGTCAGCTCTTTTTCTGTTGTCGGGATGGTGGGAATCTCGCCGATTTCAGAGCTCTTGTCAAGAAAGCGTGCAGGCCTGTCAGGGTGTAAATCCAGGTCGATGTAGTGCTGACCGGTGAGCAGGCTCTGTAGTTTCAATCGGGCCCGCAGACCACGGTCCACCAGCCGGCTGAAGGTAAGTTGGTCTCGCATATCGATTTGCTCGCCGCTGTGGGTTTTAACAGTATGAGGGTCGAGTTCGATAATAACCTGTACCATGAAACGGCGGTCTTCCTCATCAAGTCCAAGCTGTATTTGTTTAACCGTGCCTACCTTGACACCGAGGAAAACAACCGGAGCGCCCACCTGCAGGCCCTGGGATGCTTCCTCAAAATACATGACCAGTTGCCGCCGCTCACGGAACCACTGATCGCCTGCTACTAGAAAGACAGTAATTACTCCGAGGATGAGTGCGCCGAGAACAAAGACGCCAATCATTGTGGGGCTGGCCTGTTTGCTCATGCTTCCCCTCTGGTGAGAAAATGGCGCACTTGAGGGTCTCCGGTCTTAACCGCTTCCTTTGGATTTCCGGTTGCGATCATGGTATGGGTTTCAGTGTCCAGAAAGATCGAATTGGTTCCGATATTGAGAATGCTTGCCAGTTCATGGGTCACTAAAATGACGGTGGTACCGAAACTGTCACGCAGTTCCAGAATTAAATCATCGAGTCGGCGGGCGGTGAGGGGGTCAAGGCCTGAAGAGGGTTCGTCTATGATCAGGATATCCGGATCAAGGGCCATAGCCCGTGCCAGGCCGGCTCTTTTTTTCATGCCGCCGCTCAGTTCCGCCGGATAAAAATGCTCAAAACCGGCGAGGCCGACAAGGGCAAGCTTGAAGGAAACGATTTCGTCGATGGTATGCGCAGCCAGTTCAGTATATTCGCTGAGCGGCAAAGCGACGTTTTCCGCCAGGGTCAGCGAACTCCACAGGGCGCCACCTTGGAACATGATTCCGAGTCTGCGTTTGAGTCGCTCCTGTTCAGAAGTATCGATATTCCAGAAGTCCTCTCCATCATAGCAGACAGTTCCTTCGGCTGGGTGTTGCAGGCCGATCAATGCCCGCATCAGGGTCGATTTGCCGCAGCCGTTGCCACCCATGATGATAAAGATATCTCCTTTGTTGATTGCGAAATTAAGTCCTTGCAGGACGACAAACCTGCCATAGGCCATGGTCAGCCTGCGTACCTCAATATGAGCTTGTTTCTCCATACCTTCAGATTCCCAGCTGGTAAAATAGTATGGTCAAGGTGGAGGCCGAGATAGTGATCAGCAGAATGCTGGTGACCACTGCTGATGTTGCCGCTTCACCCACCGCCTCGGCACTTCTGCTACATTGCATGCCCCGCAGACAACCGGCGTAGGCAACCATGGAACCATAAACGCCGCCCTTGCACAGTCCGACAATAAAGTGTTTCAGTTCAAGGGCGCGAATGGTTTCGTTGTAGTATTCGAACATGCCGATGTCAAAAATGGAGGTGGAGACCAGCAGCCCGGCCAGCATGCCGACAAAGCCAGAGTATAATGTCAGTAGTGGCACCATCAGAATCAGCGCCAGCATTCTTGGTAAAACAAGAAAATCAATCGGTGAAATGCCGAGCGTTCTGAAGGCGTCTATCTCTTCATTAACCTGCATGGTGCCGAGCTGAGCAGCAAAGGCCGAACCGGTCCGGCCGGCGATTATGATGCCGGTCATCAATGCTCCAACTTCCCGAACCATACCGATGGCCACCAGGTCGGCTATGAAAATTTGCGCCCCGACCAGGCGAAGCTGGTCAGCACCCAGATAAGCCAGGATGAGACCAACAAGAAAGCTGATTACTGATACAATGATCAGAGCTCGGGGGCCGACTTCTTCAATTTCCCCCCACAGGTCGCTCCAGCGAAATCGGGCCCTGCCGGTTATCAGCCGTCCACAAGAAAAAATAATTTCACCGAGAAACCGCACCATTTCAGGTGCACCGTGAAAGAACGCAATAATTGCCGAACCGATGCGATAAAATAGATTCGTGCTAGCGTATCGGCGCCCGGCAACTTTCTGTTCCGGAACGGTGGAGGCCATAGCAATCAGGTGCCTGACTCCTTGCGGGAGTCCTTCCTGGTCAACTTTTATGCCTCGTTCGTTGCAGATTTTTAGCAGAGATGAGAGAAAGCCGAGCAACCCTGTGTCCCAGGAAGAAAGCTCAGCAGAGAAAGTAATGTGGTTGACCCCGCTAGATAGATGTGATCTGAGTGAGTCGGCAGACGGCAAATCCTGGTCCAGGCACCATCGACCCGCAAACGAGATTTCAAGGCTGTTATCATCCGTGCGGTTTGTTTCAAAGCGCCATTGCAGATTGTTTTTTTTAGTGGACATGGATTACCAGTGGGTTATATCTACAGCCAAGACAGCACGTATCTGGCCTGAAATGGCAAAACAGTTTATGTTCCATCTCCTTGATGCAGCAATTTTTGTCGGTTTAAGCTCGCTGTCGGGTAGTCGTTTATACAAATCATCGCGGCCGCCAGAAAATACAATTCAGTTCAGCGGGAATTTTCGCTTCGTGGTGATAACCGATGATTCTCTGGCTGAAATCGGTGGCGGGCCGCTCTGTGGTCACCTTACCGTAATAATGGAAGCCGTTTATGCTGCCGGGAATGGCCGCTTGTTGTTGCATTGCCTGTCTTACCGGTGCGCATTTATTAAGTGGATCGGCATACAACTGCACCTGCACAAAATCCGGTGAGATAGTACCGAGATAGACCTGGACGTCAAAGGACCAGCCATCTTTTTCTTCGCCGATTTCAAGGTTTCCCCAATGCATACCATGCCAATGTTGTTGCAAAGTCACTGCCCAGCTTTGCAGCTCAGCCGCCAGTCGACCATTATCTGCAACCCGTCTCTTAAAGGAGGCGGCAGCGGGAAGGTACATCTTTTCCAGGTATTCTTTCATCATGCGGTTGGTGCTGAAATGAGGTGCCAGGCGCATCATGCTGGTTCGCATCCGTCTGATCCAGGCACGCGGCAGCCCTGCGGCATCGCGGTTATAAAATTCCGGAATGACGTCTTCTTCTAGCAAACGGTAGAGCTCTTCTGCTTCAACTCCGTCCCAGCCTGGTTCCGAGTGTTCATTTCCATCTCCGATGGACCAGCCGACTTCAGGGTCATATGCTTCCGCCCACCAGCCGTCCAGCTCGGAGATATTCAGCCCGCCGTTGACGAGCACCTTCATCCCGCTGGTGCCGCAAGCCTCCCAGGGTCTTCGGGGGGTATTGATCCACACATCAACCCCCTGTACCAGCTCCTGAGCAAGGGTTATATCATAATCTTCCAGGAAAACGATGCGGGATCGTACCTCGGGTCTCCTGACGAATTGTGCCCATTGTTGAATTAATTGTTTACCGGCTTCGTCATCTGGGTGGGCCTTACCGGCGACAATCAACTGAGCGGGCTGGGCCACATTGGTGAGCAGGCGGACCAGCCTATCCAGGTCGTACAACAACAGATTGGGGCGTTTGTATTCAGCAAAGCGACGGGCAAAACCGAGGATAAGGATATTGGGATCAAGGATCTGATCTGCCCGGGCGATGGTTTCCGGAGATTCGCCGTGTTGACCGAGTTGCCGGGCAAGTCGTTGCCTGGCGTAATTGATAAGTTCTGCCCGCTCCATCCCGACGAAGGTCCACAGGGCCTCATCAGTCAGGTTATTGAGGATCGCCTTTGCCAGGCGCTGCGGGTCATCGCGCCAGCGTTCCTTGCCTGCCGCCCGTGTCCAGATTGCATCGGCCCAGGGAGAATCCCAGGAAGGGACATGTACGCCGTTGGTGATATGCATTACCGGAACCTCTTTCTCCGGCCAGCGTGGATAGAGGTTTTGAAAGATGCGGCGGCTGACCTCACCGTGCAGCCTGCTGACCCCGTTGGTCATTGCGCAGGTTCTAAGGGCCAGGTAGGCCATGTTAAAAGGCTCTTGCCGGTTTTCGGGGTGCAGCCTGCCAAGCGCACTCAGTGCTGCAGGACTGATGCCCAAACGCTTTGCATAGTGGCTGCCGTATTTCAGGAATAAGGCCTGGGGGAAGGTATCAAAACCTGCGGCAACAGGAGTATGAGTGGTGAAAATGTTCCCGCCGCGAGTCGCCCAGAGGGCTTCTTCAAAGTCAACACCGTTTTGTTCCATACACTGTCGGGCACGATCCAGGGTAACGAAGGCCCCATGACCTTCATTAATATGGCAGACATCGATTTCAATATTCAGGGTCTCAAGAAGCCGCCAGCCGCCGATCCCCAGAGCAATATCCTGGGCCAGACGAATTTCGCTCCCTCCTCCGTATAGTTTAGCGGTGATTCCCCGGTCTCTCGGGCTGTTCAGGGGATCATTGCTGTCCAGGAGATAAAGGAGGACCCGGCCGACAGTTGCCTTCCAGACCCGAAAACGTACCGGTCGTCCGGGAAAATCAAGGGTTATCTGCAGCCAGGAACCTGCGTCCGAGATCATCGGCTGGATAGGCAGATTGACCGGATCATTATAGGTGTAGATATTCTGCTGCCGGCCGCCGGCATCGAGCATCTGCCGAAAATACCCTTCCTGGTAGAGCAGGCCGACACCGACTACCGGCACTCCCAGGTCACTTGCTGCCTTGAGGTAGTCTCCGGCGAGAATGCCAAGTCCTCCGGCATAAAGTGGAAGCGACTCTCCCAGCCCGAACTCCATGCTGAAGTAGGCGATTTTTCTCATACTTCCAGCTAGATAACCGGTATTGTACCAGCTGTTCTGGCGATAGTAATCGTCACGGTCGGCGGCAAGCTGTTCCAGCAGTTTGATGAAATGAGCATCTTCGGCAAGCTCTTTCAGCCGCTTTTGAGGAAGATTCTGCAATATAACGTAGGGATTTTCCGTCTGCTCCCATGTCTGTGAATCTACCGCTTCCCATAGGGTATCTCCGGCATGGCTCCAGGTCCATCGCAAATCAGTCGCCAGGTTTGCAAGAAGTGTCAGTTCCGGGGGCAGTTTCCGAACCTTGTGGCTGTGGTCAATCATGATCGGTTGGCTCCTTTTCTATCTTAGCTATCCTGGCGGTTATCTTCATGACTGAGTCCGGGGTAAGAGAAATTGAATCGATTCCCTCTCTCACCAGGAATTCTGCGAACTCGGGGTAGTCGCTTGGTGCCTGGCCACAAATACCGCTGTGGCGCTGGTTTCGTTTGGCTCCCTGGATAGCCATGGAAATTATTTTCATGACTCCTCGGTCTCTTTCATCAAAATCATGGGCAAGCAGCGTAGAATCCCGATCAACACCCAGAGTTAACTGGGTCAGGTCATTGGAACCGATTGAAAAACCGTCAAACAGTTTGCTGAACTCGTCGATTAAGAGGACATTGTTGGGGATTTCGCACATGACATAGATCTCAAGCCCGTTTTCACCCCGTCTCAGGCCATGTTTTGCCATTTCCTCAAGGACTCTTTCGCCTTCGTCAACCCGTCGGCAGAAGGGGATCATGATAATGAGATTGGTGAGCCCCATCTCATCGCGTACCTGTTTCATTGCCCGGCACTCAAGAGCGAAACCTTCTCGGTATTTGTCATCGTAGTAGCGTGAGGCTCCACGAAATCCTATCATCGGATTTTCTTCCTCCGGTTCGAAATAGTGGCCTCCGAGAAGGCTTGCGTATTCATTGGTTTTAAAGTCGCTCATCCGCACAACAACTGGTTTTGGATAAAAAGCGGCGGCAATGGTCCCGACACCTTCGGCGAGTTTGTCGACGAAATAGTCTTTTTTGTTCTCGTAACCAAAGGTAAGTGCATCGATCTTTTCCTTCACGTTCCCATCCGTTATCCTCTCGGGGTGGACAAGAGCCATCGGGTGGATTTTGATGAAACTGTTGATGATAAATTCCATGCGTGCCAGGCCGACACCGTCGTTGGGTATTTTTGACAGGGAAAAGGCCATTTCCGGATTGGCAAGATTGACCATGATTTTTGTTGTCGGTCGCTGCGAATCGTGAAGATTTACGATATCAACATGAAAGGGGAGCGATCCCTCGTACACGGTGCCCACATCTCCTTCCGCACAACTTACCGTCACCTCCAGGCCGGTCCCGATTTTTTCAGTTGCATCCCTGGAACCGACCACGGCCGGTATACCGAGTTCGCGGCTTATGATAGCGGCATGGCACGTTCTTCCACCCTTGTTGGTAACAATCGCAGCAGCGGTTTTCATCACAGGCTCCCAATCAGGCATGGTTGTGTCACTGACAAGCACTTCCCCTGGCTGAAAGGAAGAAAGGTGAGCCACATCCTCAATCTTCCGGGCTTTGCCACTTGCAATCTTTTCTCCGATACTTCTCCCCTTTGACAACACCGGGCCTTTTGAATCCAGGTGATAGATTTCAAAGGAATCCATGGTTTTTTGAGATTCGACTGTTTCAGGTCTGGCCTGAATAATGAAAAGATCTCCACTCTCACCGCATTTGGCCCATTCTATATCCATGGGTCGATTTCTACCGGCTTTCATGGAGTAATGGTCCTCAATCGTTATCGCCTGATACGCGAGGCTCAGGACCTCATTATCGCTCAGGCAAAACCGTTTCCTTTCCTGCTCGGGCACCTCTATGTTTTGGGTAAGACTCTTAGAACCGGAACGTCCATAGATCATTTTGATTTTTTTTTCGCCCAGATTTCTCCTGATGATCGCCCTGTGGCCTTTTTTTAATGTTGGTTTAAACACGTAGAATTCATCTGGATTTACCGCCCCCTGGACTATATTTTCACCCAGACCGTAACAGGCGGTGATAAAAACCACATCACGAAATCCCGTCTCGGTATCCAGGGTAAATATTACTCCGCTTGTTGCCAGATCGGAGCGCACCATTTTCATAATTCCTATGGACAGAGCCACCTTGAAATGATCAAATCCGTTGTCTATCCGATAGGAGATCGCGCGGTCGGTAAAAAGAGATGCGAAACACTTGCTGCAGGCTTCTTTTAATGCGGCGTAGCCGCTGACATTGAGATATGTTTCCTGCTGGCCGGCAAAGGAGGCAGTGGGAAGATCTTCTGCGGTTGCAGAACTGCGGACGGCAACGTGGGTGTCCCTTCCGTAGTCATCACAGAGCCTGTCATAGGCCTGCTTTATCCCGGCCCAGAGATCTTCGGGAATACCGGCTGCGACGATAAGTTCACGGGCTTTTTTGCCCCGGATTGCCAGCTCTTCTACGTTCGTCTTGTCCAGACCACTCATGGTCTGTTGCAGTTTGCCGAGTATCGCAGCGGAGTTGACGACATGCCAGTATGCCGCAGCTGTTATAGCAAAGCCGTTCGGGGTTTTAACTCCTTTCGGTGTAAGCTCACGATATATCTCACCCAGAGAAGCATTTTTGCCGCCGACAAGGGGGACATCGTCAAGAGTAGTTTCTGCAAACCAGCGAATGTATTCGGCGTCTTGTTTCATTTTTTTTCCTCCGTGTGAACAGGTTGCTTCTTGAGTTCAAATTTCATTTCCGCGTAGTTTCTTTTTTATAGCAATAGGCTGATCGTCCGGCGAATAACGCTGCCACCAGCGCACCCATTTATATCCTTCGGTAGTTAGAAAAACGGGGAGTGCGACAATGAAAAGCAAACCCCAGTCGCCCCAGCCCAGGGGAACCGTGTGCAAGGCTTGCTGCAGGAAGGGCAGGTAAATTGCACATACCTGCAGTCCGAGAGTGAACAGCCAGGCAAATACAAACCAGGGATTGGAGAAGAAACCGATTGCAAAGAGCGGGGCGTGCAGGGCGCGAAAGTTGAAAACATTGACCTTCTCCAGCACAATGATGCCGGTAAAGGCGACAGTCTGGGCAAGCAGTTCACTGTCTTCGCCACCTATGGCAAGATAATGGTGAAACAGCCACAAGGTGGCCACTCCGATATAACCACCTAAAAGCAGAATCATCAGGATTCCCTTTCCGTTGAGAATAGGTTTCCCGGCCGGTCGGGGCGGGCGCTGCATGATCCCCTTTTCGACCGGCTCCAGGCCAAGGGCGACGGCGGTTGCACCATCGGTGACCAGATTCATCCAGAGAATCTGTACCGGCAACAGGATCAGTGGTCCCCCTATCACCAGATTAGTAAAGATTGCAACTACCTCTCCGATGTTCGAAGACAGCAGGTAACGGACAAATTTTTGAATGTTATCATACTGGCGACGTCCTTCCTCGACTGCGCTGACAATTGTCGCAAAATTATCATCCGTCAGGATCATGTCGGCAGCACCCTTGGCAACATCCGTCCCGCGTTCGCCCATGGCGATACCGATATCCGCCTGCTTAAGCGCCGGGGCATCATTGACTCCGTCACCAGTCATTCCGACGATTTCTCCCATGTCCTGGAGCATTTTGACGATTCGCAGCTTATCTTCCGGGCGGGTCCGTGCAAACAAAACATCCTGTCGCAGGGTTTTACGCAGGGTATCATCGTCCATAGCTGCCAGTTCCCGGCCCACTATCGCTTTTTGTGTCGGCCAATCTATGGCGCGGGCGATGGCCAAGGCTGTCGCCGGAGCGTCACCGGTGACCATTAATCCTCGAATTCCGGCGCTCTTGCATAAACGAATAGCCTCGGGGACTTCACGGTGGGGCGGATCAATGATGCCGACAATGCCGATAAGGGCGAGGTTTTGTTCTATCAGTTTTTCATCCAGAGCGATGTCCTGGGGCAGGGTGCGGCGGGCAAGAGCAAGGGTGCGCAAACCTTTCCCGGCAAGGGCCAGATAGGCTCTTTCAGCAGCCTCACGATCTGTTTGAGTCAACACGCGTTGTTCACCGCAGTCGAAAATGTGCGTGCACCGTTCAAGAATAACTTCCGGAGCGCCCTTGACATGGGCAGTGAGCGTTTCCGGAAGATGTTCGATTACCGTCATGCGCTTGCGTCGGGAATTAAAAGAGAATTCGCTGACGGTGTGCATTTGTTGCCCCGGATTGAGGCCGGCCTTACAGGCTGCGACCACCAGGGCTGCCTCAGTCGGTTCGCCGATAGCCTGCCAGCCCCGTTTGTCCCTAACAAGACGGGCATGATTGCATTTCATCGCGGTTTCCAGCAGTATCTGGAGGTCCTTATCCCGAAGGGGATCTAGTACCTCTCCCCCTTTTATGAAACGTCCTTCCGGACTGTAGCCGATGCCGCTGACCTCTATATCCGCCGAGAAAAGCCAGATCTGTTTGACGGTCATCTGGTTTTGTGTGAGCGTTCCGGTCTTGTCGATGCAGAGGACGCTAGCTGCTCCGAGTGTTTCACCGGCCTGAAGTCGCCGCAGCAGGGCTCGACGTCGGACCATGGAACGGACTCCTAGGGCCAGGGTGATGGTCACTACAGCCGGAAGCCCTTCCGGCACAACCGCTACGGCGAGTGAAATACCGGTCATAAACATTTCCATCAGCGATTTGCCCAGCAATCGGCCGGTGAGTACCACCAGTATCGCGATGACAATAGCGATAATACCCAGTTTCCTGCCCAGTATCGCCAGCTTGTGCTGCAGAGGGGTAATCTCTCTGCCGACGGTCTGGGTTAGTCGGGCAATCCGCCCGAATTCGGTGTCCATACCGGTGGCGATTACCACCCCGTGAGCACTGCCGTTGGTTACAGCCGTTCCCATCCAGGACATGCAGGAGCGCTCAGCCGGAGGTGCATCGGTTGCAACCGGATTGATGCCCTTACTCACCGATTCAGATTCGCCGGTCAGTGATGATTCATCCATTCTGAGGTTGGTTGTTTCAATCAGGCGCAGGTCTCCTGGTACACGGTCACCGGTGGCCAGCAGGACAATATCACCAATCACGAGTTCCCTGGCATCAATCGTTTGTTCTTTGCCTTCGCGAATCACTTTGCACTGAGGTTCAAGCATCTTCTGCAGTGCCTCGATCGCCTGTTCCGCTTTCCATTCCTGGATAAACCCAAAAAATCCATTGAGTATGACGATAACAAGGATGGTGACTGCATCGCCGACTTTACCAATGGCCAGTGAGATGACGGCGGCGACCAGCAGAATACCGATAAGCACATCGAAAAACTGGCGGCCAAAGACCCTGTACAAAGGCGTTCTACCATAAATCATTATTGAGTTAAGACCATGCTCATGCAGGCGGCGTTCGGCTTCCGCGGTGGATAACCCCCGGTTTTGGTGGGTGTTTACGGTGGCGATTACCGTTTCAGCTTTCCAGGTATGCCACGCTTTGGCTGCTTCCTTCTCGGCGGTCGGTTTTATTGATTGCTTCATGAAGAAACTTATTTGGCAGAAATTTGAGGGAGTTCTTCGTTGTTCACCCCGGCAGCGCACCGGCAGAGTAAATAGCAGGGGCACGAAAGAGGTTCCAGCATCAGCATCGGCAGGTCAACGCCAAGCATCCCTCTATGAGTTTCCTACTGGAGTGAAGCAGTAACCGTGCCAGAATCCAATCCACTTCGGGAAAGGTTATTTCCCATACCGCGATAGCTGGGCTTTATGGAGTGTTACCTTTTTTGGAACAGTGATTTGGGAATTAGCCGCACTGGATGTGCAAATTTTTGTAGATTAACCTTCGTCTGCAAATGTTTGTATTTTCCGCTCGGATATGAGTGCTGTTGCAACAGGAACAGCGGAAACGGCTGGGTTTTTTGTGGAATTGAGACGCTGATAACATTTTTCAGGTGGCATACATTGTGCAATTTTAAAAAGAACATTCGGGAACATGCCTGAAGGTCTGCAGCGGGAAAATTCACCGGGAACCAGGTATGCAGGGAAACGAACACCAGCTTATAGTCCTGATCATAATGACGGGCGTCCTTTTACTCGCAGCCATGCTGGCCCAGTTGATTTTTGAAAGAATAGTGGTGCCGCCGATTGTTGGCTTCCTGCTGCTTGGATTTGCCATACGTTCAGCCGATTCAACATGGCCTTTCTTGACAGTGCAGGCAATTGAAATTCTGGCTTTTTTTGCCCAGATCGGGATCATTACGCTACTTTTCAGGGCAGGGCTTGAAAGTGAGCTCAAAGGGTTGCTCGGCCAACTGAAAAATGCCATGTTTGTCTGGGCAGCGAACGTGTTGGTCAGCGGTATGCTGGGTTTTTTCTCAGCTTATTACCTCCTCAATTTTGGAGTGGTCACCAGTCTTTTCGTCGGTGCGGCGTTCACTGCCACCAGCATCGGAGTCTCCATAGAAATCTGGCAGAAGCATGGTGCAACTGCTACACAGAACGGTCAATTGTTGCTGGATGTCGCTGAGTTGGACGACATTTCCGCGGTTATCCTGATGGCTGTCCTTTTCTCGTTGGTGCCTGTCCTGCACAGCAGTCCGGATGTCAATGTGATAATGGAGCTGTCCGGACCCATGGCTATTTTCTTTGCTAAGCTCATGGTATTCATCATGGTCTGCTATTTTTTCGCCAGCTTCGGAGAGCATCCGTTCATTCAAATTTTCCGCCGACTCGACCCTCCGCCGCTGGCAATACTGGCTGTCATCGGCATCAGTTTAATAATTGCCGGGTTTGCAGGGCTTCTTGGTTTTTCAGTCGCCATTGGCGCATTTTTTGCTGGTTTGGTCTTCAGCAGGGACCCTGATACCGTGAAAATGGAGGCATCATTTTTGCCTCTTTACCAATTTTTCAGCCCGTTTTTCTTCATCGGAATCGGCCTTAATGTTTCACCGGATTGTTTGGATGGTGGGGTGCTTACAACGGCTGCAGTTCTCTTTCTGGTCGCTGTCGGAGGGAAATTGGTTGCCAACTATCTGCCGATTCTTTTTATGAAAGGGCATTCGGCTGGAATCCTCATCGGCGTGAGCATGATTCCACGGGCTGAAATAGCGATGATTATCATGCAGGGGGGAATGCAATTGGGAACATGGGCCGTACCGCAGAAGGTATTTGATGCCATGGCTCTGGTGACACTTCTTACCTGCAGTTTGTCACCACCGGTGATCAATATTCTGCTCGAGAAATGGCCGCAGACGGTTACAGGGAAGGGGGCAGAATAGTGAATATGTGTTGCAGGAGAATTCTGTGCATGATGTTTCTCATTTTTGCTCTCAATTTCATAGAGTTCTGTTCAGTAGACTGAGATTGTAAATATAGCCCGTATCGTTATATAACTCGGCCAAGCAGGCATGCATAGTGCATTTAATATCAGTAACAAGCGGTCTTCGTGAAATCCTACTTTGATGCGTCGGCCGGAGTTTACTCGTATTTGTAACATTATTGTCCAGGAGAACATTATGATTACACCACAACATTGCCCTGGTTTTGAACAGTTCAGAGAACTGGATTCATTTACCTGCAAGTGTCCGGAATGCGGCGAAGTGATTGAAATATTTTCCGATGAGTTCAATAAAGCGCATGACTGTCCAAAGTGTGGAAAGTCAGTTGATTTTACCCGATGCACTCTTTCCGGCAGGGGGAGGAAAAATACACCTCGATAAGAGCTTTCAATAGTGATCTTTCGAGACATCAGTAGGTAAATATCAGCAGTTGGGTATTATGGCTATCCCGGTTGTTCTGCTACCAGTCTGAAAATTTTGCGAAAAACCATAGGATTTTGGCAATGTCCTCGGCAAACGAGATAAAAATCTGCTTTCGACAAGGGAAGTGATATCATGATCACCTTGTTTGAAGAGAGTTTTTTCATTGCAGTAATGATCACCGGGTTTGTTTTTATAATGATGCTGGTGATCGAATATGTGAACGTTTTCACTGAAGGATTATGGCAGCAAAGTTTTCGAGGCAGCCGAATGAAGCAATACCTGCTGGCTGGTCTTCTCGGCGTTACTCCCGGCTGTCTTGGTGCATTCACGGTGGTCGCCCTTTATTCTCACCGGGTTGTCGGAATTGGCGCAGTCGTCACCGCAATGATCGCCACCAGCGGTGATGAAGCGTTTATCATGTTTTCCATGATGCCGAAGACCGCTTTCTATCTTTCGGTAATCTTGTTGCTTGTGGGACTGGTTAGCGGGTTTCTCGTTGATATAATCCTCGGTATGCAGGCGAACGGATCCGATGTCTGTGCTCACGAATTCGAATATCATGACGAGGATGAGTGCAATTGTTTCAACAAAAGCCAGATCATTGTTCAGTGGCGGCACTGTTCGCTGCCACGAGGGGTACTTGCCGGTGCCCTTTTTCTATTTGTTCTCGGCTTGCTCAGTGGTCAAATAGGGCCGTCGGGCTGGAATTGGCTCAAGATTACTATTCTGTTGCTTTCCGGAGTGGGGCTTTTCATCATTTCCACTGTGCCGGATCATTTCCTGGAGATACATTTATGGGAGCATGTGGCGAAAAAACATATACCAAGAGTGTTTCTGTGGACGTTTGGGGCCCTGCTTCTCATGCATCTGCTGATAGACCATCTACACCTAAAGGAATTTCTACAACAGCACCAACTGGGGATTCTGATTGTTGCTTCCCTTGTGGGAGTGATTCCGGAATCGGGGCCCCATCTGATATTCCTTACCTTGTTCACTGAGAAGGCCATTCCGTTCAGTATCCTGCTGGCCAGTTCCATTGTCCAGGACGGGCACGGCATGTTGCCGTTGCTTGCAGACTCCCGATGGGATTTTGTGAAGATCAAGGCAATCAACGTAGCTGTGGGGCTTTTAGTGGGAATGATTGGCTATACGACAGGCTGGTGAAAATACAAGTAATAACCCATACGATTTTGAATTGTTTATATTGAGATAAGCCCAGATAATGATCTGACAAAGATATGAGGTGCCCGAAATGTCTGAGAACAGTGAAGAAAAAATAGAGAAGAGATCACAACCCAAAATGCCCTTTTCCGGGAAAAGAATTATTGTTTGCGGCAAGGGAGGCAGCGGAAAAAGTTCGATGGTTTGCCTGATGGCAACCATATTTTCCAGTAAGGGGTACAGGGTATTAGTTTTAGATGGTGACGCCTCCAATCCGGGCGGGCTGGCACGATTGATGTTTGGAATGGACAAAGGGCCTAAACCACTTATGGAGTTTTTCGGAGGAAGAGAAAAGGTGCTCTGTCCGGTAGACGATCCGGCCCCCCTGACAAGAATAGATGAGGCACTGCCGATTACTGAAAATAATATGGATGTGGCGGAAATTCCGGCAGAGTATTTTATAGAAAAAGAAGGAATCCTGCTCTTTCAGGTGGGAAAGACAGAACGTTTTGGGGAAGGTTGCGATGGACCCATGTCCAAGATAACCAGAGATTTTATCGTGAAGGGAAATCAAATAACGCTAATTGATGTTGAAGCCGGAATTGAGCATTTTGGCAGAGGTGTAGAAAAAAATGTCGATATCATCCTGGTCGTGACCGATCCCACCTGTGAGTCTTTTCTGATTGCCGAGAAAGTGACTAATCTTTCCAGGGAAATGGGCCTGGGCCATAAGCAGGTCTGGGCTATTTTAAACAAGGTCCAGTCAAAAGAAATGCAATCTATGATGCTGAAGGAGCTAAAAAACAAAAAAGTAAACAGCCTCGGCACAGTGTTTTACGATTCGGAAATAATCAATGCAGGCTTGATGGGTATACCGTTCGCTCAGTACAAAGCATTAGGTGATGCCAGAAAAATTGTCGAACGATTGGAAAAAACAATACAGGAATGAAGCGAATGGAACGTTCAAAAGTTTCATTATTTGAGGTGTTTCATGCTGTTGAATATGAATGATGTGAGGAATTTTGGTGAAATAGTGCCGATACTGGACGTTTTTCCTTTGCTGAACCACGGGTTGTTTTTGAACCTCGTTGAAAGAGATTGAAGCAAAAACAAGAATAGGGAAGAACAGTAGGCAAGAGGAGCGGGCGATGAAGGAATCCATGTTTTATCAGCACGGGCAAGGGAATGAAGTTGTCTGCGGCCTATGCAGCCATCACTGTTATATCACAGAAGGAAAGCGTGGTCTTTGCGGGGTGCGGGAAAACCGGAATGGCAAACTGTACAGCCTGGTGTATGGCCGATTGATTGGCAGGCATATCGATCCTATTGAGAAAAAACCGCTTTTTCATTTCCTTCCCGGAAGCAGGGCATATTCCATTTCCACGGTCGGCTGCAATTTTCACTGCCTCCATTGCCAGAACTACGATATCTCCCAGTACCCGCATTTGCATAATGGTGAGATAATCGGTAATGAGTGCTCTGTTAAGTCAGTGGTTGCCGATGCGCTCCGGCAGGATTGCGCCAGTGTCTGCTACACCTATGTTGAGCCGACAATTTTTTATGAGTTTGCCTATGATTGCTCCATTCATGCCCATACACAGAAATTGAAAAATGTCTTTGTCAGCAACGGCTATATGAGTCCTGATGTGACCCGCCATCTGGCAACGGTTCTTGACGGCATTAACATTGATATAAAAGGATTTACTGATAATTTTTACAAAAAAGTGTGCAAGGCTCGGCTGCAGCCTGTTCTTGACACTGTCAAACTCATGCATGAACTCGGGGTATGGGTCGAAGTAACCACTCTGGTTATTCCCGGTCTCAATGATTCTAAAGAAGAATTACGTGATATCGCACGGTTTATTAAAGGTATCTCTGCGGCAATACCCTGGCATGTGACAGCCTTTTACCCAACCTACAAGCTGCTGGAAATCGAGCCTACACCTGCAGCAACCTTACGTACGGCAAGGGAAATAGGTCTAGAAGAAGGATTATGTTTTGTCTATGAAGGCAATATCCCCGGAGGGGGAAGAGAACACACGTATTGCCCAGTCTGTGGCAAGGAACTGATCAGCCGCTTTGGCTTTACTATTCAATGTAATAATTTGAATGAAGGATGCTGCGGTAAATGCGGTGAACCCATTGAAGGTATCTGGGGCTGAGGCTGATATGCCTGCAGATTGTATAGGCTATGAACTGTTAACAAGGTTTTACAAGGAGTAAAATTTAATATGGTCCATTGATGCCCCCCGAACTCAAGCTAGAGCAGAACAGAACGTGTACTATCATCCTAGTTCTATCCGTTCCACACCTCCAAAATGAAGACTGAGAAGCAACGTGAGGTATTCTCTTAAATGCCGGGTGAGCAGAAAATTCTCTCTGACAAACTCCCTGGCTCTTAGCCCTATGTCTTTCATTTTTTCCGGTTGCTGCAGGAGATAGCGGATACGAAGTGCTGCTCCTTCCGGAGTATTTACCCTGAAGCCGGTATTGAAGTTGACCACCTGCAGCCTGATGCCGCCGGTATCACCGCCGATGACCGGTTTGCCTTTCCACATCGCCTCGGTCACCGTCAATCCAAACCCCTCCTTGATAGATTTCTGCACGACAATACTTGCCGCACGCTGCAGAGCATTGATGGTGCGATGTGCATCGGGAGGCAGCAGAAGGATATGGATATCGGGGTCATCTGCGGCAGCCTGTTTCACTTCCTCTATGACTATCTCACCTTCAGGATCATCACTTGCCTCCCCGCCGGCCAGCACGAGCTGTTGACCGGGCACGAATTTTTTTACCAGCTGGTAGGCCCGGATAACCCCAAGAGGATCTTTAAAACGATCATAACGCGACACCTGCACAAGAAGAGGCCGTTCCTCATCAAGGCCGAATTCGGCCATAACTGCATGTATCTCATCTTCATGCAGGTCAATATTTTTTTCACTGAGCGGATCGATACTTGGGGAAATTATATACTGCGGGTGGGGGAGAGTCCTGGCAAAACCTGCCAGGGAAAAAACACTGGCGTCATAGGCACGGACATACTGGCGCAGATATTTCCAGACAGGCCTGAACGGATGGCTGGCATCGATATGGCAGCGCCAAATCCATTTGCCTTTGCGGTTGGGACAGTTTTCCAGCAGCAGAGCCGGCTGTGGGTCATGAATAAAGACAAAATCAGCTTCTGTCAATTTGGCCGCCAGCCGTTCAGCATTGTCCCTGTTAATCTGCTCATATACACTGAGCAGGTGGTCCGGAATTTTGACATGGTTTCCCTGAAGGGCATTGTGCATCCCTTTGGTGCACTGGAAAA
This sequence comes from Desulfocapsaceae bacterium, assembly GCA_963675545.2. Taxonomy (GTDB): domain Bacteria; phylum Desulfobacterota; class Desulfobulbia; order Desulfobulbales; family Desulfocapsaceae; genus MADRE3. Next base: position 446,371 of record CAXXRX010000002.1, on the reverse strand, counting down.
AATCATCATTGCCTTCGATTACCTCCCATGATGTATTGATCTCCAATTCCTGCATGAGTGGCACCAGCTTTTCCAGAATTTCGGCAACCCCTCCACCCACTCGTGTTGAATTGATATGAAGAACATGTTTGCCGCGCAGAGGCACGGCAAGCTGGCAGAGATGATCAACCACGTCACGACCGGCAATTTGGGCATAGGAGTCAAGTAAAGTTTTCATCTGGTCGTCTCCTTGGAAAAGTGTTCTTCGAATATAGTGACAAGTTTTGTTCTTAGTTGAGTAAGACTGCCAAAATATGGATCAATGGCTATAAGCCTGTCGCAGAGTACGCTATATTTGTCATTAAAGTGTTTCAGCCAGTAACTGAAATCGTCTCCATGTTGCAGCCTTCTGCGGGCATCAATGAAGTGATAGAAGATACTGCTTGTCGAGAGATGTGGTAAGATGGCCGCCAGTTCTCGAGGCTTTGCTACTTTTTTACGGGTATCAAAGACTACAATCTGTGAGCGGATGAACTCAAAAGAAGAGGAGGCAACCATCCAGGGCAGGTATTCTTTTTCCTCCAGTCGTTCCTCAATGATTTCCAGCAACTCCTGGCGTAATGCCTCCAAATCGGCGAATTCCGTGGGATCTATCACAGCAAGGCGTTCAGCCAATACGGCATCGTGCAATGAATACCAGGCCCAGGCGGCAAAATCATTATTGTATTCGCGTTCTTCAAAACGGGCCTGCAACAGTCCACCCCAAAAATGATAATAGATACTGTCATCGCCCACAGTGAGCAGTCTATCTCTTAGTTCTTTGAGGGTGACGGATCTGTGTCCTGTGGCAATAGCGATGAGGGCGCAGTCCTTGATGATGAAGTCTTTAACGGTATTGCCGGAAATCTTTTGGTTGTGTTCATCAGTCATGGTTTCCTCCCGTTTCTGAAGTGTGTACTAGAAGACAAACCGGAAAATTTTGAAAAACCTTAGCCGAGGCCAATATGTTGTTATCGAGCCCACCGGTAAAAACCGTTTCACCGGTCAGGATATTTGAGTATGTCCGGGAGACCTGATTTTCAGGCAGGATCAAAACAGTATCCCCCCACACCTCGCGGCCCAGCGGCAGACGGGTATGGTCTTCGGCAAGCAGTTGCACAGGCAGGCGCGGCACGGCAACGATAAGGCGTGTTTCCCCCAGCCGGCGCATGAAAGCACAGATATGTTTTTCTTTTTCGCCTTCCGTCGTCAGGGGTATATATGAGCCTTTTTCAAAAAGAGCTCTGTGCTCCCGGCGGAAATTCAACGTTTTCCACAGGATAAAAAGCTTAACCCTGCCATCTTCAATGCTGGTGAGGAGCTGCCCGACCTGTCCGGCAAGTTCTTCGCACGGTACAGCCGTGAATTCCTGCAGTTGTGAGAGAATTCTTTCACGCTGATGAAAATCAACAGGTTCTCTGTTGTCAGGATCGACGAGATGTAAGTGCCATAACTCACTGCCCTGATACGTGTCCGGGATCCCCGGTGAGGTCAGCTTGAGAACAAGCTGGGATAAACTGTTGAACATCCCGAACCGGGAAATCTTGTTCTGGAAAGCGCTAAACTCGTTTAAAAAACGGCTCTTTTCTGCAAGAATGCCACGGACAAAATGTACCATTGCCGCCTCATAGTCGGCATCCTGACTGATCCAGCTGGTATTAACCTTTGCCTCCCTGATTGCCTTCAACATATAGTTCTCAATCCGCTGGGTGAGAAGGGCTCGGCCTTCCTGGTCGTCTACAGGGGTGAACGGCCAGACGCCGGCCAGGTTCTGGTAGAGGGCATATTCGTCATTTCTTGAGGGGGCGTAGCCGCTGTCAGTCTTCGTACGATATTGAGTATTACAGGCACTCCAGAGCTCTAGAGACGATTGCCACTCTGCGGTCATTTCAGAGAGTACATTGATTCGTGCCCGCACGTCTTCACTTCGTTTGCTGTCATGGGTTGAAGTGTTGAGCATTCCATGGGGTGAGTGCCGGGCTCTTTCCTTGTTTTTATTGTGGAAGGTAGAAACTGACGTTCCAAAGTTATGAGGATTGCCGCCTACCTCGTTGAGAGAGAGGAGTCGGTTATAAATATAAAAGGAGGTATCTTCCAGCCCTTTCGCCATGATCGGGCCGGTGTACTGCTGGAATTTCATCACGAAATCCCTTGCAGCAATGCGTTGTGTTTCGTCTATTGTCGGACCGATGTCGGGGAGCATTACTGATTTTAGAAAAGCGTAAACGGTAATGTCTTCTGCCTGCCGGGTGGCACAGGCCCTGGCAATTGCCCAGTCAATATAGTTTCGATCATGTTTGGTAATAGTATCGGGGGATATGTAGGTGCGGTAAACAGGGAAGTGGGCGACAATCTCAATAAGTGCTTCCCTCAGACTGTTGAGCGTATAGTCCTGGGTGTAGCGATTCATTTTAGCGAGGCGACTGAGTTCATCGGCTAGCACATTAAGTTCTCCGGCCATGGATTTCTTAATGATCAGTTTTTTACATTGATAGAGCAATTCGTCAAAGTCGATGGTCCGGCCGATGAAGCCGTGATATATTTGAGATAGTTCCTTTTCAGCTGCCTGGTCGATAAAGATCCCGTTGACAAGGACGTTGAAATCATAGCCGGTGGTACCGAATACGTGCCAATTGGGCGGCACGTGTTCGAAGTCGGCGAGAATTTTTTCAACAACCACGTAAAGCGGAAAGGTTCGTTTTTTTCCTGTAGCAGGTTCATCGCTCACAGCTTGTTGGAGTCGACGGTAATAAAGACTTGGGTTGTATAATCCGTCAGGGTGATCAATGCGTAAGCCATCTACCCTGCCGGTGGCTATCAGGTCCAGTACAAGCTGATGAGTTTCTTCAAAAACCCTCTGATTTTCCATACGGATACCGGCCAGGTCGTTGATATCGAAAAATCGGCGGTAATTAATTTCTTCAGAGGCCACTCGCCAGAAGGCTAGGCGATATGGCTGCATAGTGAGAAGCTCATGAAGGAGATCGAAACTTTCCGGCCGGTCCTTTTCGCCGTTAAAAACAATACTATTTTCTTGTATGAATCTTTCAATTTCCGGCATTTCACTGCAGAGGCGGGCCAGGAGTCTTTTCAACACCTCCTTGTTGCCCCTGCGCGTTGAAACTTGTTCAGGCTGGGTTTCCCGGCGGTTGGGTAAATTACCAAAGGAGGAAATCAGGTTTTTCAGCTCAAGAAACGCATTGTGCTGGTCTCCGATTACAGCGCCTAGTCTTTGCAGGTCGTGTCCGAGGATAAAAGGATAGGTGCTTGGGCCGACAGGAAAACAATGCTCAAAATAGCTTATGAAAAAAACTCCTTTTTCTCTGTTGAAGCCGAGGCGTAATTGTCCACCTTCAAGCACGGAGCCGTAATGGTCGCCAAGTATCGGCAGAAGCACCCGGCCTTTGAGTTCTTGTTGCTGCGGGTCCCAGTTGATGTCAAAATAGTCGGCGTAGAGAGATGCCTGACCGTTTTCCAGTACATCCATCCACCATTTGTTGTCCGAGCCCACACCCATGTGATTTGGCACCATATCAATAATATGGGCCATGTTGTGCCGGTCAAGAGCGGCAACAAACTCTTCATATTCTTGCCGTGTGCCGATTTCCGGGTTCAATGCTGAGTGGTCTATGATATCATATCCATGCGGACTGCCCGGACGGGCTGCCAGGAAGGGGGACGTATAACAGTGGCTGATTCCCAGCCTGCTGAGATAAGGCACCACCTCTGCTGCCTGTTTGAAGCTAAACGTGCCGCTGAGTTGCAGGCGGTAGAAAGATCCGGGAATCTGCGCTGTTTTTTTTTCTTTTCTATCGGTCAACAGGGCTGACGGCCTGACGACACCCAGCCCCCTCTCCTGGCAAATTGACCGTAACAGGGTGTGGAGCTGTTTGTCATCTTCGAGAGATTCAATAACTATCGGCAGTTTACGCATCCAGGCGGGAATGGACGCTGTTTTTTCATCAAAAAAACCGGGTTCATGGAAGGCCGGCAGATCCTGCATCTGCAGCAGCAGAATTTTGGCGGGGGTTTTGGCCAGAAAGAGATGAATAGCCCGGATTAAATCAGCTGACAGGCGGGATACGGTGGATGGATCCATCTCATAACCCTCCGGCAGGAGTTTTTGACGGTGCAGGGCCACCAGGAGGTGTGCCCGGGCAGCTGCCCGGGCGATTATTTGTTTTTCCTGCCAGGACTCTACATTTCCCTGTAATATTTCACTTTTTAGTTCAATGTCTTTACCCAGCCAGAATCCATTTAAACAGGTTAACCGGTTATTGCTGGCCGCTATAGCAGATTGCGGCGGATATTGATCCGGGGGGAGCAAGTCTCCTCCAGGGACTGTCTTGAAGTGGCCGGGGTTATATGAAAGAATAGATTTGGCACGCAAGGCCGTGCAAAACTTCTCCGGAAATTCCTCATCATACTCGCAACCAACCAGACATTTGTTTCGCTGGCTTTCCAGACAGATGATGGCCAGAAGTTCGGAAAAAGGATTTTCCAGATAAATTGCGTCATCGCAAGAGTCCGACAGCATTCGCCAGCATTGCTTTTCTGCGATAAGTTCGTAAGGAATAAACAGGGCTCCTGCATGGCGCATATTTGCCCTCAAGGCGCTAATGAAAGGAGCATATGCCCAATCAACCAATTTCTGCGCAACGAGTGGTTTACCGCCAGCTAAGCTGGTTATGTTCAGTCTTTCGGCTGAGGCTCCTGTTTCCATGTTGCAGGCGTAGAGGCCGGGGCGGTACCATGCCTCAAAGCTGTCGCGAATCAAGCTGTCGGGCAGGGTCTGCAGCAGGCCCAGTTTCAGGCCAAGCTCCATGGAGCGCCGGCCGATGGCAGCCAGCTGGCGTTCAGCCTGCCACTGCAGATAGTGATGATATTCAATCCGGTGAATGTTGTTGCCGGCAAACTGAGAAAGCCCGTCAGCATGGGCATGACGATATTTTTCCGGCCATGACGACCAGCCTGCTTCACTCTTATCCTTGAAATGTTCTCGCAATGTTTCAAAAAGAGCATATGCTCTTAGTTCCTCTCCTCCCTGCTGCTGAAAGGTGCGGAATTCTCTACCTCTCTCCGTATCCGGGTGGAGATGGTTCTGCTGGAAGTGCTGCCAGAGAATTTCAAAAATAGCTTCTTTGACATTTGCAACCTCTGTGAAATCAATACACTGCCTGTCGCGAAGAGAAGCAAGGCGCACTTTGAGGGCAGGGTCATTGAAAAATCCTCCAGCTGCTTCACTTTCAGCAAAATCAGCTATTTTTTCAGGGTCAATGTACAGAGGATTGAGAAAGCGGAGGGTCGAGAAATACTGCGGGTAAGATTTTCGGGTTGCAGGAGAAGACTCTGCCTGCAAAGGATTTATGCTGATTGCCCCGGCTCCATGCTGAGAAGACCAGCGCAGCAGATTTTTCAGGTCGGAAAAATCTCCGATACCCCAGTTTCTCCTTGAGCTGAGGGTACCGAGTTGGCAGGCGATACTCCATATCATGCCTTCCTTTTGCAGGCCGGGAGGTACATAGCATTTTGCAGGGGTTCTGATGATGGTGCTTGCGGCGTTGAGTTCCTGGCTGTCTCGACTTATTACCCTGAAAGAAATAGTGTGGTACCCACAGGGAAGATCACAGGGCAACTGCAGCTTGGCGGCAACATATTTTTCCTCCAGACTCTCATGGCGAGCAGTAATCAGGCATGCATCAAAAGAGCATTGCCCTTCATGTCTCTTGCCGTTTTCTTCACAGATATCCCAGTAAATGGGGTTGCGTAAGGCTGACTCTGGCAGTTTCAAATGAAAGCTGATACGCTCGGTTTTTCCCTGAACAACCAGACATGGCGCAACCATCTGCCGCCAGGTGCGCCGTTCCAGCTCAGCAATGAGCTGAGTTGGATCTTTTTCATCAGCATTAAGTCCAAAAGCTTTTAGGATCTCCCATTGGGCATCAGCGGAAAGAGGCTGTTTGCACCCATCTGCATCCAGGCAATAGGGATTAATGGAGTAGAATCGACAGAATTCCTGGTATATTCGTGTGTCCATTGCTTTCTCATTTATCAAGGAACCAGGCAATACTTTGAGCTGGTACAACATGTTGACCCACCGGATATTGAGCACTCCATGAATCGGCGTAAAACCGTTCTCCTGAAAGTGGTGGATGATTGTCAATAGATTTAACCGTGAAATTGACGACTACCTGGAGCAGGGAGCCATCACCGAGGATCCAGGCGACCCGCAATGCCCTGCCCTCTATTGTCTGATAACTGGCCTTGCCTCCTTGGGTACCGGCCAAGCGGGGGACTATGTTATCGTGTCGCAGTGTAAGTAATTTCCGGTAGAGCGTGCTGAAGCGATGGCCTTTTCTGCATTCTTTTTCCAACCAGTTCAGACATGAGCGATGGTAGGTGTCAATGGCTTGAGGGTCCGGGATGGCAGCCTGTGCTTCAGGATCTGAAAATTCAGGAAACTCGGCAAACTCTTGACGCCTTCCTTCAGTGACCTGAGCAATAAGCTCCTCCCCAAAATTGCAGAAAAATAGAAATGGAGTCGTGGCGCCGAATTCTTCTCCCATGAATAGAAGTGGTGGAGACGGGGCCAGCAGGGTCAAGGCGGCGGCGATATGGAGGAGCGGCTCAGCTGTCAGGGTCGTCAGCCGTTCTCCCAGTGCCCGGTTACCGACTTGGTCATGATTCTGCAGAAATGATAAAAAAGCTTGTGGCGGCAGGTGGCTGCTTTTTTCACCTCGACTTACATGGTGGCGATAGCGTGATGGTTCTCCCTGGTAAGCAAAACCTTCTGTCAGACATCGTCCCAGGTGGTTAAGCGGCTCATCTGCATAATCCGCATAGTAGCCTGCTTTCTCACCGGTTAAGAGAACATGGCAGGCATGATGCAAATCATCATTCCACTGGGAGACATAATGGTTGGGAACACCATTTTGGTCTCTGCAGAGATAGCGTGATTGGTTATTATCATTTTCCAGCATAAGATGAATCTGTCTGGTCTTACCCGGGCCGGCTCGCACTGAGGCGGCAATTTCTTCAAGGATATGAGGCTCTGATTCGTCGAAAATAGCATGCACTGCATCCAGGCGAAGACCATCGAAACGATACTCTTCCAGCCAATAGAGAGCATTATGGATGAAAAAGTCGCGAACCGTGCGGCTGTGCCTACCGGAGAAATTAATGGCGGCTCCCCAGGGGGTCTGATGTTTTTGTGTAAAAAATGCCTTGCCGGCATAGACATGGAGGTAATTACCTTCCGGCCCAAAATGGTTATAGACCACATCCAGAAAAACCATTATGCCCATGCCGTGGGCTGCCTGGACAAGCTGTTTCAGCTCGTTCGGGCTGCCATAGGATCTGTCCGGTGCAAAAAGCAGGGCCCCGTCATAGCCCCAGTTCCTGGTTCCCGGGAAATCGGCAACCGGCATGAGTTCAATGGCGGTTACGCCAAGTTCAGCGAGGTAGTGCAGTTGTTTGGTAATTCCTGCAAAGGTGCCTTCAGGGGAAAAGGTGCCGGTGTGTATTTCATAGATAATTGTCTCTTCCCATGGTTTCCCGTGCCACTCATCATCATGCCACGGGAAATCGGCCGGATCAATAACTATGCTTGGGCCATGGATATCATCGAACTGAGCGCGCGAAGCGGGGTCCGGTACCAGCAGGTTGGAATCGATATGGAAGCGATAGAGGGCGTTTTGTTTTACGCAAGCAATCTGTTTTTGAAACCATCCGCCCGGCAGGGTGTCCATGCTATAAGAGGCGTGGGTCCCCTGATTTTCCAGGCACAGGTTAACTGAGTTGGCTGAGGGCGCCCAGAGGCGGAACAATACGTTGTCGTCAGCAAGCACCAGGGGCCCGAATGGCATAGTATGTAGATGTCGGGTAGAAGCTGTATGCATAAGAGCCGCATCCCGTGTATTCCATTGTTTTCTCGGCTATTGTTTGTTTGCCGGGGTTACTCCTGCCCATTTCCGCTGTACTTTGCCTGGATCAGCTTGAGCAGCGTTGCCTCTATCTCATCACCGGAAAAAGGTTTCGTGAGTAAATAGTCGATACCTGTTTTTCGAATGTTCTCAGAGGTTATTTTGTTTCCATACAGGGAAATAAGAATCTTGATAGCTTCATATCGTCTGCTGTTTAAGATGTTGAAAAAAATTAAACCGTTCATGTCCGGCAACAACTCTTCACAAAGAATTATGTCGTATGTTTCTTTGCCCGTTGCGAGCAGCGCTTGTGCAGCGTTTTCAAATGTTTGTAGATGGCAATTACGAGCCTTGAAAAATAGTGATAAAGATTTCCTGATCCCTTCATCACCATCTACAAGGAGCATTCTTTTTTTCGTTAACATTTACGGTATTTCACTTTTGTGGGAAAATAGTTCTCATTCTCCTCAAAAATACTTCTCAAAAACCTGAGAAGCAGAAACTATGCCAACACTTGTTTTTTGTTTTTAATGTAATTTTTCGGGTTTTTATTGCGTGTGTTCTTTGCACATGCCTGTTCCGATATCAACAAATGCAAAAATTCATAGTGGATTTACAAATTTTTGCAGATTGTCGGAAGGAGGTGTATTGTAGGGAGGGTGTAATGCAATAATACTGAAAGTGTGCTGGTTTTAAGAGTCAGGGTTTTACGTTGAACATGTGGATAAAACATGACGAGGGTAAAAAATGATTGCGCAACTCCTGCAAGGGATTTTAATCCCGACATTTGCAATAGACAACGACCATGTCATTACACACTGGAATAGTGCCTGTGAGCAGCTGACGGGGTGTGCCGCAAATGAGATGATTGGCACAAGAAAACAGTGGCGTGCTTTCTATAATAAAGAGAGACCGGTAATGGCTGATCTAATTGTTGCAAGGGCATCCAGGGATGTAATTATCAGACATTTTGGTGATTGCGTTCAAACGCCCACTGCAGTGGTAGGGGCGTATCAAGCTGAAGGTTTTTTTCCGGGCCTGGGGGAAAAGGGGAAATGGTTATTCTTCACAGCCTCACCTTTAACGGATGAACAGGGGGAAATCATAGGTGCACTTGAAACACTGCAGGATATCACTACCGGAAAGCAGACTGAAGAAGCCTTATTAAAAGTGCAGAAAGAATTAGAGAGACGGGTTGAGGACCGCACCGCTGAGCTTACAAAACAAAATGATGAGTTGACCAAAGAGATCATTAACCGCACGCGAGTTGAAGCTGAGTTACAACTCAGTGAAAATAAATTCCGTACCGTAGCAAATTTCACGTATGACTGGGAATACTGGATATCCCCGGAGGGACATTTTAACTATATTACTCCTTCCTGTGAGCGGATCACCGGTTATGGCCCAGAAGATTTCAATAGCAATAAGGATCTAATCGTGTCTATCGCTCACCCTGACGAGCAGACGATGCTTCTTCAACATATTGAACAAGAGGTTATGACCCAAGAGGTCTATCACCTGGATTTCAGAATCATCACCCGTACCGGTAAAGAACGTTGGATATCCCATTTCTGCCAACCCGTATTTGATGATGACGGCAATCATCTTGGTCGGCGGGTAAGTAATCGAGACATCACAAAACGTAAACGGATGGAAGCAATCCTGCAAAAGGAGCGTGAAACGCTTGAGACACGTGTGAAAGAGAGAACCGAACAGCTTTCAGCAGCCTATGACAGTCTCCAGGGAGAAGTGAAGGAACGCAGAGCAGCGTATGAAATCCTGAAAGAGAGTGAGGAAGAACTGAGAAAGCGTAAAGAATTTATCGAAATCATTTTGGACAAATTGCCGATAGGGCTGGCAGTCAACACAATTTCTGATGGCATTGTTCACTATATGAATTCAAAATTTACAGAGATATATGGTTGGCCAGAGGAGTCTCTTTGTAGTTTTGATGATTTTTTTGAGCATGTCTATCCCGATCCAGAATATAGAACGATCATAAAAAACAGGGTGATTGAAGATATTGCCAGTCGTGATCCGTCAAAAATGATATGGGAAAATGTACGTCCTACCACCCGGTGCAGAGTACAACGGGTTGTCAATGCCATAAATATCCCGCTCTTTGAACAAGACCTGATGATCTCAACCGTCCAGGATGTCACCGAAAAACACAAAACAGATGAGGCGTTACAGTTTACCCGTTTTTCCATTGACCACGCAAATGATATGGTCTACTGGGTGGATTCCGATGGTAGAATTGTCGACGTTAACGAAACAACCTGCCGTAAATTGCGCTGTTCAAGGGATGAACTTCTGTCGATGACAGTCATGGATATAGACCCCAGTGTAACGCTTGAGACATTTCAGGAAGACTGGAAAAACATCAAAAATCATGACGTCTGGAGGGTGGAAAGCAGCCACTATTGTAAAAATGGGGAGGCCATACCCGTAGAAATACACATCAACCAGATTGAATTCAGCGGCAGGAAATACAATTGCGTGTTCGCCCGTGACATCACCGAGCGCAGGGAATTGGAACGCCTTGTGGCAATCCAGGACAAAATGGGCTCACTTGGGCGCGTGGCTGCCGGTATTGCCCATGAAATTAGAAATCCTTTATCGACCATAAATGTCTACTTGAGCACACTGAAGAGGCTTTTTGAACGTGCGGAACTCGATTCGGTCAATTTGACGAACATCATGGAATCCATTGAAGAAATGGATAGTGCATCCCATAAAATTGAAACTGTTGTTAAGCGGGTCATGGATTTCTCAAAGCCGAGTCCGCATAAAATGCAATTAATGGACGTTAACCATTGTATCAGAAATACCATTGACCTTTCGGCGGTTACTTTGAGAAAAAGTGGGATTTTGCTGGAGGTGAAATTGGATGAGAACCTGCCTGAGTGCTATATGGATAGTTTGCTGATCGAACAGCTGATGCTGAACTTGATCACCAATGCCATAGAAGAGTTGACGGAGAGCGAAGGGGACAAGCAGCTGCTGATAGAAACAGCGGAACGGATTCAAGCAGAAGGCGAGAATTCCATAATTATCACCGTAGCCGATTCAGGGTCAGGAGTGGTTCCGGAGCTGCGTGACAAGATATTTGATCCATTTTTCACTACCAAGCATTATGGCTCAGGTATCGGACTTAGTATCTGTCACAGAATTATCAGTGACCACCATGGCAGTTTCCACGTTTCAACCAGCAAATGGGGAGGCGCGCTCTTTGCGGCGGAATTTCCTGTCAAAAAAAGGCGGTAAACTGATGGTGACCTATTCCATCTATATAGTAGATGATGAGCAGTCGTTAGCCAGGGGAATAGCCCTGAGTTTATCAAAGGACTATCGGACCATGTCATTTACGACTGCTGAAACTGCTCTTCAATTGATGACGAAGAATACTCCTGACCTTGTCCTGCTTGATATCGGACTGCCGGGAATGAATGGTGTTGAAGCATTACGTACGATAAAAAAGGATTATCCTGATATTGTGGTCATTATGATAACTGCCTTTGAGGATATCAAAACAGTTATTTCGGCTATGCGGCTTGGAGCTTATGATTATATTGTTAAACCCATTCAGATGGACAGCCTGGAGATAACGGTAAAGAATGCACTGGAAAGCATCAGGCTGAGAAAAGAGGTGCATGCTTTACAGGAAAAATATCTCATGGAAAACCTGCCTTTTTTTGTTGGTGGTAGTAAGGTTATCCAAGAGGTGATGCAGTATATTGAAAACGTTGCGAAGAGCCCTGATACCCCGATTCTTGTTCTCGGCGAGTCGGGTACAGGCAAAGAACTCATTGCCAGCGCTATCCATTTTAGAAGTCCAAATTTCAAAGGGCCGTTAATCCCGGTCAACTGTGCCGCCATTCCCAAAGACCTTCTTGAGAGCGAGCTGTTCGGCTACGAGAGAGGGGCTTTTAGCGGGGCTAAATCGACTGGAAAAAAAGGCCTTATCGAGCAGGCAGCAGGCGGTACGCTCTTTCTCGATGAGATTGGTGACCTGGATCTTGATGCCCAGGCGAAACTTTTGCGATTCCTCGAATCAGGTGAGTTTTATAAAGTTGGTGGAACCAAAACAGTACACGTTCAGACAAGAGTCGTGTCGGCAACCAACAAAGATCTCGTAAAAATGATAGATGACGGATCATTTCGTGAAGATCTCTACTTCAGGATCGGGGTTGTTAAGCTTGAAGTTCCTTCTTTGAATGATCGCCCTGAAGATATTCTGCCTATAGCCAAACATTTTTTAATAGAATTCAGTACAAAATTTGGTAAATCTTTTAGAGGCTTGACTTCAGAAGCTGAGCGGGCCTTACTGCGCTTTCATTGGCGTGGAAATGTGCGTGAATTAAAAAATATCATAGAAAGAGCAGCACTTATTGGAAAAGGACCGGATCTCACCCTGCAGGATCTTGGGATACAAGAAGCCCGCCTTATCGATGAACAAAAACATCTGCCTGACGAATTAACTCCTGCACTTTCTCAAACTGGAACTGATTTGCCTTCCTTGTTGGAATCGATAGAAAGACACTATATTGAAGAAGCCTTGAGGATCACAAAAACCAATGAAACCAAAGCTGCCGAGCTTCTCCACTTTAAGTATTCTACTTTTCGCTACCGTCGAAGGATACTCAATATAGATTGAGATATAAAATAAATTTCTGGCCGTCATTGTGCCTCAGTCGTACGAAAACTGCAGGTATATGCAATTTTTTGCAGATTATCGTCTTGTTCAAGCTCCCCCTCCCTACTTGTTTTTATAAGATTCAGTAATCATTATACATTTTTGATTTCTCATAACTGGCATATTCGCTGCAGTAACGAAGACAAACGGCTTATACGTTCATTGCATCTCTGAGCCTAAGGTTTGTGATCACTAACAACTATTTTTTCGCGTAAGTACTACGCAAGGAGGATTCTAAAATGAAAAATATACTTCTCGCCACAGATCTCTCTCCTGATTCCATACGTGCTTTTGAACGTGCAATAAACCTTGCGTCAACCCTGGCAAGCAAACTTCACATTTTGCATGTCTGTCCTCTGTATTCGTTTCCCGGCAAGAAAAAGCAGCAGATCTCCCTGAAGCAGGATGCTGAGAATATGTTAAATAACTTTCTTGCTAACCTCAAAGGGATAAAAAATATAAAAACTTCCATTACCGTTAAAGAGGGTGGCGATACATTTTCCGAAATCATCAAGCATGCCGAGAAAGTGAGGGCCGGACTGATTGTCATGGGTATGCACGGCAAGGCGAATGTCCTGGATATGTTTGTCGGTACGACAATTGAACGGGTCATCCGAAAAGGGATAAGACCTGTGCTGATGGTCAGAGATAAGCCGTTAAATGATTACAGAAATGTATTGGTCGGCACGGATTTTTCTTATGGATCAAAACAAGCACTCCAAGTTGCTGTTGCACTGGCCCCGGAAAGTGTTTTCCATCTTGTTCACTCCTACTTTGTTTTTGACGGTTATTTCGGCGAAGGTATGACCATGTATGCGAAGGAATACAGTGCAAAATATGTTGCCGACAGGCTAGAAGAATTTGTCAAAGAGAATAAAAAGGTATTGAAAAAGTATCACGTTGATCCCAAAAATCTGCAATACAGGAACGTGATCGGAGACTCTACCGCCACCCTGCTGAGCGAGGCTGAAAAGGTAAAAGCAGACCTCATTGCCATCGGAACATACAGTGATACCAGCTTGATGCCCTACAAACTTGGTGGCACAGCAAAAGGTATTCTCTCCACTCCGCCCTGCGATGTTCTCGTAGTAAAGGGTTCGTGAGGAGATAGTGGCGCAGAGCACCTGAGAAATGCAGTGTTAAAAGTGCCGGAGAAAAGCCGTGACCAACGCCACAGCGGATGTTGATCGAGATCAGGTCTCCTTTACCTCCCTCGTGCCGTTTCTTCTTATTGCTTTCAGATTAGCATGGGGGATTTTTGTTCTTTTTGTCTTCTTTCCTGAAGAGATAGTTGAGATATCCGGTGAACTGACTGGAGGACATCCGCTCTTTTTCTTGGCGGTGTATGCACCGGCAGTAGCTTCTTTGATAATTGTTGCCTACTACGGGGGCGCTGCCGCGTGATCAGAACAGCGGTCTCGTGGAGAATTCTTGAGCTAATTGTAAAAGAATAAAACAAGATGGGATCACTCATCATAGAATAGTCCCCTTTTTGTAGGTAGGCCTGGTTACTCTCAAAAGCTGCAATTCTTATCTGCAATTTTTTGTAGATCGAGCGTTTCATCTATCAAAAATTTTTCCATTATTTCTGTAATTTATAGAAACAAATCTGTTTTTTGGAAGTCTTCTCCGTTGGCATACTATTTGCAAAAATTCTTGCAGAAAATAATGTTATCCGTTTTGCCATGAACTTTGCCCACGGGAATCGAGAAGGATAAAACCATTCCGACAAATTTTGTGCAGAATAAAATTAAAAAATAAACAGCGTATTTGATGCATGTCGGCTGGTGGAATCAAAACCACAGATTGTCAGAGGAAGATCATGAAAACAACACTTAAGATGGCAGAAAGAAGTAAGAAGTTAAAGGTTACAGGATTTCATGAAAGCCTGGGGGGAGGGTTTGGTAAAAAGCTCCTGACAAAGATGGGGATAAAAGAAACGACCGAGCTTGAAATTGATCCTGCATATGTATCCAAAATAACACTGGAATACAGGGAGAAGACAATTCATCTTGGCTATCAGTCACTTATGGCCGTAATGCTTAATAACCAGAGGCTTACAGAGCTTAGCCCAGGTACTTCGGGAGTCATCACCGCTATAGAAGCCGGCCGAAGAGAATTTGCAAGATTAACGGCTATGGAACTTACTGAAGGGACAGAGGTTTTGGTCAGAAGATATGTGGCCGGTTCCGGACCTCTCTTTATCCAGGTTCAGGGGAGTCATGTCGCCATTGTTGATGTTGAAGGTTTTATCATTACCGGAGACGTAATGTATAGCTACGATTTACCTGGAGCTTTTGTTTTTGTGGAGGTGGCTGGAAAAGAGAAACAGCTTTCCGCTATGGATATTGGGGAAAATGGAAGGATTTCCTTTATAGCCGGTGGAGGACATTATGCTACAGAACTTGACAAGCATTGGGTCAAAGAAGGAAATGAGGTACGGGCATTGCACCGAAAAGAACCGGAGGCACATCCCTTGATGGTGTCTGTTGGGGCAAGCCGCCATCATATCCCCAAAGACCTCACGGAAAAAATATACGTAGAAGTCATATAGCGCAGGATTCATGGATTTTAAAAAAAGAAATATTATTAACTCAAGTTTCTGACTTGGCATAATTTGCTGTAATAGCGTTATTGTTTACGAACAACCTTTGACCTGTTTTCAACATATCTACTGCAATGTTCATGATTGAATCAATTAGAGCAATCACTGCATTTTCAGGCGCAATACCTGCAGAGCGGATTTTCTCCAGAGCAACGCTGAGTATTCGCTGCAATGCCTCCACAAGGCTCAGATCCTTCATCTCATTGCTGCAGGCAAAGAACAGAGAGCCGAGTGTCCGGGGATCATCATGACAACGTTGCTCAACCGAAAGAAAGATATAACGACTCATGACGATAGTGATATGGGCAATCATACCGTCATAATCACGCAGTTGGGTTTCTCTTTCCAGGTTGAGGTAATGCTTCATCATCTTGAAAAACACCTCGATATCCCACCTCTTTCCGTAAATCCGCACGATTTCCTTATCTGCTACCGTGGGGGCCGTGCAGAAAAGAGCCAACCACTGACGCTTCTTGTTGCGGTTGCGGACAAACACGATTTTAAGCTGTTGCCCTTTTCTGGTCTTAACAACCACACTGGTCAGGATGTTGGCTTTACCGGGTCGTTTTCGCAACAGGCCATACAACCTACCCAGGCTTACCCATTGTCCTTTGTAGCGATACAACAGTGTGGGCAAATCCTTGGCCATACAAATCACCGGCACATGTTTTCCAAGTGCTGCCAGGATAGCCGGGAAACAGAACCAGCTGTCCATCAAAATATAGTCAGCGCGGATTCCGAAGTTGAGAGCTCGTTTGACCATTGTCTCCAGATGGTGCGTGGATTTAGTCAGGGCTTCAATCCTTCTTTTGTATCCGCAGCTTCGCTTGTCAAGTTCCTTGGTGATGCCCTGCAACCGCTTCTCCAGTCTTGCCGACGAACAGAGAACAAAATCCAGCGGCAGGAAGCTTTTTCCATTCGACCAGCCAAGACTGAGCAACTTGAACCCTTTCAGATTGCGTCCACTGTTGTGATCATAAATCCAGGCCAGCAGCTCAACCATTTTGGAGCGGGACCGATCATACGTGGAGTCATCAAGGATCAACACCTTCTCTCGCTCTTCGCTTGTCAGTACATCAAAGAAGCGAACAGCGATAGCCACCAGGGCCAACATAAACTTACGCCAGTTGTGCCGGGGATTCTTGAGAAAGTCGTACGCCGCATCTTTCTTGAACCCCAGGTTGTGATTCCTTACAATTCCCCTGGAAAAGTTAACGCCTTCGAATGGCAACGAGAAGATCGTGGTAAACAACGTAAGCGGGGAAACGCCCCGCAGTTTTCTGATTCCATTACCATGCAACAGGGTCCCAACCTTGAAATTTCTCATAAAGGAGGAGATTCTGTTTTGGAGCTGTATTGCTTCTTGTTGATCCAGGTATTGTTTGGTATAGTCCATGTGAGCCTTTCCTCTTTGATATTGTTGGATATTTCGCAAATACCACTATATCAGAAAGCGAAAGGCTTTTCACGTTAATATGTAATTATTTTAATAGGTTGATGCCTTTTTTGTTGTTTTGTTATCAACCCCGAAACTTGAGTTATTAATACTTAAGGGGTGGATACATGAGACTATGTGTAACATCAGCGGGTAGAGATATTGAGGCAAAAATAGATGCTAGGTTTGGGAGAGCGCCCTATTTTTTGATTATTGATACTGACACCAGTGCCCCAGAGGTCGTCGTAAATAGTGCTGCAGATCAAGGGCAAGGGGCAGGGATTGCTGCTGCCCAGCTTGTTATAGATAAAGGTGTCGACGGCATACTCACCGGGGCTGTCGGCCCAAATGTCTTGACTGCATTGCGGGGGTCCGGGATAAAGCTGTTTGAGAAAGCGTCTTCTGAGGATACGGTGAAAGAGGCCCTGGCCAAGTTCAAAAAAGGTGAGTTTAACGAAGCTCCTGTCTCATCAGAAGTTGCTCCCCGCGAGCAGCAGGGTAGAGGACAAGGGCTTGGGTTGGGGATAGGGAGAGGCGCTGGACAACGGCGTGGTATGGGAGGAGGTAGAGGGCGACGCAGGTAAGGGTAGGGTTTGAACGATATGTCAACTATTAAATTTAATATTAAAGAGTTATCTCTTTCTGGCAGAGGGGCTTCCCGTATTGACTGGGCCCTTAACGAGATGCCGCTCCTGCGGCAACTTATGGAGCGTTTTGCTCGGGAAAGGCCATTGGAAGGGATACGCATCAGCGGTTGTCTGCATATCACCACCGAGACAGCTAATCTAGCCCGGGTTCTGGTATCAGGAGGTGCCGACCTGGTTCTCTGTGCCAGCAATCCACTCAGTACTCAGGACGATGTGGCCGCCGCGCTGGTGGATCATTTTCAGATCCCTGTTTTTGCCATTAAAGGGGAGGACAATCAGAGCTATTATCAGCATATTACCGCGGCTCTTAACCATATCCCGCAGCTGACAATGGATGATGGTGCCGACCTGGTCAGTGAAATGCATAAAAATCGCCCCGAGCTGCTTGATGGCATGCTGGGTGGAACTGAAGAGACAACTACCGGGGTTATCCGATTACGCGCAATGGCACATGATAATGCATTAAAATTTCCCATTATTGCCGTCAATGATGCAATGACCAAACACCTCTTCGATAACAGATATGGTACCGGGCAGAGCACAATTGATGGAATTGTCCGGGCCACGAATATTTTATTGGCCGGGAAGGTCTTTACGGTAGCAGGTTATGGCTGGTGTGGGCGTGGTATTGCCATGCGCGCCAAAGGGCATGGTGCCAACGTTATCATTACCGAAATCGATCCGCTCCGGGCATTGGAGGCGGTAATGGATGGATTTCGTGTTATGCCGATGCTGGAGGCTGCTGCTGTTTCTGATTTCATCGTCACTGCGACAGGAGATAAAAATGTCGTTGACAGACCGCATTTTGAAGTGATGAAGGATGGCTGTATCCTCTCAAATTCCGGTCATTTTAACGTTGAGATTAATCTCCCTGCACTTGAAAATATGGCGATTAAAAAACGGCAGCCCCGGCAGGATGTGGAAGAATATCAGTTATCATCGGGTGGGCGCGCAATTCGCCTGATTGCCGAGGGACGTCTGGTAAATTTAGCAGCTGCCGAGGGGCATCCCGCCGCAGTTATGGACATGAGTTTTGCTAATCAGGCTCTTTGTGCTGTTTACATATGTGAGAAAAAATCGGAGCTGACGAACAAGGTGCATCTTGTCCCTCTTGAAATTGACCAGGAGATTGCCCAGATGAAGCTTAGTGCGATGATGATACGTATCGATACGCTAACAGCAGCACAGCGGGATTATCTATCTTCATGGCAGGAAGGTACGTGAAGTATCATGGGGGCATCGCTTGAAATTATTGGCACGGAATCGCTTGGCGTTCGTGGTTTGAGTTGCTTGATTACGTCTGGAGAACGGCGAATTGTTATTGACCCGGGTGTGGCTTTGGGGTATTTGCGTTACGGCCTGCTTCCTCATCCGCTGCAGGTTGTAGAAGGTGAGCGGGTAAGGCAGAAGATCATCAAAGCATTGACGATGGCAACTGATGTTGTGTTTAGTCATTTCCATGGTGATCATATTCCTCTCCGGGAGGCAAATCCATATCAGCTGGCAATTCGTCATCTCCCAGTAAATTTTCAAAATATTTGCTGCTGGAGTAAAGCAACCGACTCACCCGGAAAACAAATGAAGCAGCGGGCCCAAGATTTAAAGGAGCTTTCGGGCCCGAACTTTCATGTCGCAGAAGGTCGCTCGATTGGTCCCATGACTTTCTCAAGAGCAATGCCGCATGGTGTGTCCAAAAGCAGCAAGGGGTCCACTGTTATGATGACTTATATCAACCTGGGCGATAAAGCCTTCCTGCACGCCTCAGATATTCAACTGCTGGATGCCGCGACCATTGATCTGATCATTGCCTTGCAGCCGGATATAGTCCTGGCGGCCGGACCGCCTCTTTACCTTAAGGCGCTTCCGGATAAGCTGCGCAATACTGCATGGGAAAACGGACTGCATTTAGCCCAGAATGTGGAGACCCTCATCCTCGATCATCACCTGATGCGTGATCACCAGGGACCTGCATGGCTGGAAGATCTCTCTGCTAAAGTGGGCAGGCAGGTCTATTGTGCAGCTGATTTTATGGGACGGAATCGCCTCCTTTTTGAGGCAGCGAGAGTTGAACTCTATGAATCGATGCCTATACCGGCGCGCTGGCATGAAGAGTATGCAAAGGGATCACTCAACGCTGAAGACTGGCTTCGTGAAGCCCTTGAAAATGATGAAAGTCGAAGGGGAGTAGCATATCAACGACGGTAATCAATTAAAGGCCGGTAAATGAGAAAATAGCAGGGATAGATATTTTAGAGATTCCTTCAAAGCTATTGAATATGACTCCCCAGTCTCCCAAGAATATGAAAATGCATGTGAGCTGGGCAATTCGAAGTTGATTAATAAAGGGAGAATATAATGGATGAAAAACAAGTTCGAGAGGCCCTGAAGGACGTTCTCCATCCTAATTTTAAAAAGAGCCTCGTTGATATCGGCATGATTCGCGATATCACAATCAAGGATGGGAGAATTAGCCTTATCTTGGCTTTGAAAAGTGATCGATCTCCACTGAAAAAGCTATTTGTAGATCAGATTGAACAAAAGGTGAGTGCATTGCCCGGGGTATCGTCAGTAGAGGTGAACGTCGTCTCTC
Source organism: Desulfocapsaceae bacterium (assembly GCA_963675545.2). GTDB lineage: Bacteria > Desulfobacterota > Desulfobulbia > Desulfobulbales > Desulfocapsaceae > MADRE3. The sequence goes on along the minus strand of CAXXRX010000002.1, from coordinate 426,458 downwards.
TGAGCAAGGAAGAATTTGCTCATTTATTTCCTAGAGCTCCATTAAAAGGCATTGAACATGTAAAACATTTTCTGGCGATAGCAAGCGGGAAAGGCGGTGTCGGCAAGACGACCATTGCTGTCAATGTCGCTCTGGCGCTTATGCAGCAGGGAGCCAAGGTAGGTCTTCTGGATGCAGATGTCTATGGACCAAGTGTCCCTGTAATGCTGGATCTTTCGGATACTCTTGACCAGGAAGACAATATGATTCTTCCTAAGGAAAAGTATGGATTACGTATTATGTCCATGGGAATGACTGGGGGAAAAGATGAAGCTTTTATCTGGCGTGGGCCACTGGTCTCAAAGATGATTCATCAGTTGCTTGATAAGGTAAAGTGGGGTGAACTTGATTATCTGGTTATTGACCTTCCTCCAGGAACCGGCGATCCTTCAATTACCATTGCTCAAGCTATTCCCTGCTGTTCGATTCTAATGATAACAACGCCACAGGAAGTTGCTTTGGCGGATGTGCGACGGTCTATTACGCTTTTTAACAAAATCGGACAACCTATTGTCGGTTTGGTCGAAAACATGTCCTACTTTCTCTGCTCTTGCTCGACAAAACCAATTGATATTTTTGGCAGCGGAGGGGGTGAGAGACTTAGCCAAGAATCTGGCATTCCATTGTTGGGTGCCATTCCTCTTGATCTTGAGCTCAGGCAAGGTGGGGACAATGGGGTTCCTTTAGTGGTAGCTTCTCCGGATTCATCTACCAGCCTCATTTTCCAGACAATTGCCCAAAAAATTTCAGAGCGAACGGAACGCTATAGGAATATCTAGAGCTGGCAGGTGAAGGTCAGGAACAATAAAGATATCTTTATATTATACCATTCTTTCGACATTACAGTTCAAATCTATTCAAGAGCTGGTTTCTCGCATAATTATTGCAATTATATTTTCAGGTAGGGTTGGTTGATTTTATTGAAATAAAGCTCCGGCATGAATGGAGATTCAGGAAAATCTCATGGCCACCAGAGAGAAAAGACAATTTTATCGTCTTGCTTTAGACAGTATCCCCGTGGCTATGGTGACCATGGATTATGATTTCAAAATTACCTCTTTTAACAGACGGGCTGAAAAACTGACCGGATACTCATCGGATGAAGCGGTCGGACGGACATGCCATGAAATATTGAACAGCAGTCGTTGCAACGATGACTGCCCACTCCAGAAAATCCAGGAATTCAAGGGGACTTCATCAGGTCTGGAGGCTGAAATTATCAATCGCCACAAGGAACACATCCCGGTAAGAATTGGTGCTGCTTCCATTCTTAACAAGGAAGGTAACTTTATCGGTTATATCGAGGTTATTGAAGATGTTTCCAGGCAAAAAAGGATGGAACGGGAACGGAGTAATTTTATCAATATGATTGCCCACGACATGAAGTCACCACTACTGGGTATCAGTGGGTTGATTAAACGATTACAGAAAGAAGAAATATGTCGGAAGAATGAAAAAATTCGGAAATATCTCAGCGTTATAGAAGACGCCGAGGGGCGACTAGAATCGATAGTCAGGGAATTTCTGGAGCATTCCCGTCTCGAGAGCGATCAATTTCAATTAGAAAGGGAAAAATCCGATATTAACACCATTCTGCGGCAGGCAGCTGAAACGCAGATAGTCAGGGCTGAAGATCAGAAAATTACCCTGACCTATAAATGTAGCCCATTGACCCCAGTTCAGGCAGACAAAAACAGGCTCCAGCGAGCCTTTGCCAATATAATCGACAATGCCATAAAATATTCGCCGAAACAGTCTGAAGTAACAATCAGCACAAAAGAAACGGACAAGTATATAGTCATCAATTTTCAGGATCAGGGCCGGGGCATTATGCCTGAAGAAATCCCATATATCTTTGATGCCTTCTATCGCTCGGCATCGGGAGAGGGAATCAGTGGTCATGGTCTCGGGCTGTCGGCGGCCGGAACCATCATTCGTCAGCATGGAGGTAGAATATCAGCTAAAAGTGCACCGGGGAAGGGTTCTGTCTTTACCGTATGGCTGCCAAAAGAATCGGAGCATTAGGTAGAAAGAATTTGCCGGATAAACTGGGGTGTTTTCATGATCATCTATCCACGACAGGATGCAGGTTACGTCACCGCAAACCGAAAATTTTGTAAGAGCAAAAATGATCAACTTCTTTATAGGTTTTTGCGGGAGATTTTGGCTACCTGTTTGACTGGTGAATAGGTTCTGTTGCGCCGCTGCAAGACACCTTATAAAGGGTGCTTATATCACTCGTATAGTAAAGTAGGTTTACATGAAAAACGTGTTGATTTATGCAATAGCTTGGGTTGGCATGGTACTTCTCGCAATCGTTAACGGGGTGTTGCGTGAGAATGGGTATGGACGCTTCATGGGTGAATTATCGGCTCACCAGTTCTCAACACTTGTCGCGCTCATTATCCTGGGAGCATATTTATGGTTGATGAGTGGAATTTTTCTGATTGAATCATCACGGCAGGCGCTCATGATTGGAGTCATGTGGCTGCAGATGACGGTTCTCTTTGAGTTCATATTCGGCCACTATGTTGTTGGCCGTTCCTGGGGTGAATTGCTTCATGACTATAATTTTTTAAAGGGCAGAATCTGGCTCCTCGTTCTTATTTGGGTGGCTGTCGCTCCTTACGTGTTTCATTGGATTAGGAATAATTGAGGTGTTACATGGTGATTTGGAAAAACGACGATGGCGGCGTTGTCGTTCGTGAACTATCCCTTTCAAAATTTCAATCATTTGACAAGAAACTTGGCATGGCACGGTAATTGCTTTTTGAAAGTATGTACAGAGGCTCGTATCAGCCCGGCGGGAGAAACTTGTTGATATTCTTACAAACACGGTGGTGAGAGAGGTTTGCTATGAAAAATATCAAGAGAGTAATGGTTTGCGTGGATTTGTCTGATTATTCAATAGAGACTATTGAATCTGCTCTTACCGTTGCAAAATGGTCAGGAATAGAAATTTTACTCCTCAATGTCATAGATATCCGATATGCCGATTCCGTGGTAATGGCCAGTGTCGGTTTACCTGACAAAGTTGATGTCGAAAGTTACATAAAAAAATTAAAAACGGAACGGAAGAAGGATATTCAGGAACTGCTCAATAAGCATTTCCCTTCAGAAGGAGATTCGATGAATATCCTGCTCCGCACGGGATCCCCCAATGCAGAAATTCTTACAGCTATTGAGGATGAAAACATCGATCTTGTTGTCATAGCCAGTAAAGGGATAAGCAATCTTATAGGCACTCTGCATGGGTCCAATGCGGAAATAATCTTCAGGCATTCACCGGTTCCAGTTCTCATTGTCAGAAACCGCAAACGATTCAAGCTGAATCGGTCGAAAAGGAATTGATAAACGGGAGGAATAACGATGAAGACCATAAAGTTGATTGTTGTTGGTGTCGATTTTTCAGACTATTCTCCAGAGATTCTGGAATATGCATCGTCTATAGCAGAACTGCATTCGGCAGAGATTATTGCGGTGAACGTAATTAACAAACGCCAAATTGAAAGCTTGGAAGAGGCCTTTAACAGTGAGCATTCCAAAACATTTTCAGTAAAAAAGTTTCTCAGTGATGAAACAAGGAAGCGAACACGAGACCTGGATGACTTGATTAAGAAATGGGTAGCAGAACAGGTTAGCACACGGGCAACGATAAGAACCGGCGTCCCATTTGAGGAAATTCTCAAGGTTGTCGATGAAGAAAATGCCGATCTGCTCATCATAAATTCAAGAGGTAGATCAACTTTTCGAGACTATATATATGGTACAACGGCAGAAAAGATATTTAGGCATAGTCCGGTGTCCTTGTTGTGTTTAAACTTGAGTTTAATCGAATGAAACATGGCGGAGCAGTCATCAAGGACTGTACGCTAAATGCTAGGCAGTAAGGTGATGAGGGATGAACCAATGAGGAAACAGCTTCCCCCGAGTTATTTTATCGAGGCTTTGTTTCTGATTGTACTGCTGCATTATTTCTTCCCGGTAAGCCAGGTGGTTCGCGGGCTTTGGCGTTGTGCAGGTTTGCTTCTTATATTTTTAGGTGTTTTTCTCAACATTGCCGCTGATAAAAAAATCAAGCAATACGAAACGACAGTTAAACCTTATGAAGAGTCGCGAGTCTTAGTTATCGAAGGAGTATTCGGTGTTAGCCGAAATCCGATGTATCTCGGTATGGTTATGATTCTCGGAGGTGTAGCGTTGCTTGTTGGTTCTGTAACACCTTGGCTTATAGTTGGCGGGTTCAGCATTCTCATGGATAAGCTCTTCATTTGTCCCGAAGAGCGCATGCTTGAGCAGAAGTTTGGTGAACAGTTCAGGCAATACAGGCAGAAGGTTAGACGCTGGGTATAAAAGAACACAGAACTGGGTTAATTATTGTTGTCATATGGGGGTTGTGACATCTGCCAGCGTTTTTCCATTTATTGGTCTCATGAAATCGGTTTTTCAGGACGCGCAACTATAAGACACATACCTGCTGATCGTGGCGGCATTTCTAATTGTCTGGTGGAACCGCAATGAAATGTTTATAAAAATAAGGTTCAAGCATGGAAGTCATTCCAATCCAAAGGGTATGGATCGATGGCTGACTATGGTATTCAATAAATAAAGATAGTAAACAGAGAAGCCTGAGGTCGGGATTTATAATTTTTCTTTACTCTCCATGTATCACTTTTTCAGAACCAGTGCATCCCTTGGTGAGAGCGCAAATAGACCTGATCAATTACAGACTGTTGCCGGAGTATGCGAGATCATATCTTCTACAACGGCGCTCCTTCAGTTTCCCTGATTTCTAACTCCTTGCCCTCAGAAATAACGACAGTGATCTTCTTTGCAGCACCCACTTCAATGACGGGAGTTGCCTGTTTGGCAAGACTCAGGTAGAAATCATGCAGGCATGCAATCCTTTTGACCTCATCTAGATACGGTGTGATGAAGATAAACCTATGGTCTTCAATTTCATTCATATGCTGGATAGCCCACTGGGTTTTCCCATATCCACAAGGTGCATCTACAATCTTAACTGCTTTCATACTGGGTTTCCTCCATGTTGTTATTTCCAGCTCATTGACTGGCTTTGTTGGTTATCCTCCATGATGTCCAAACGCAGAAAACCCACTCAGCCATGGAGGTAGCCAAGTGGGTTTATAAAAGGCTCAAGATGTACGGTCTTGGCCTATGTGGTTATATGAGTCTGTTTTACTATCCGGTTTCCTCTTACAGTGAGCACTAGTGAAAAACCTTATGGATAAAGGGATTGCCAGTAGCATTGCATGAGTGTCAATTTAACTACACATATTGTGCACTTAAACGAGTCACCTCTTGCTCCTTTATCATTTTCTTGAGCCTAATGGGGGGGATTGGTCTAGTTACGTATCCAAATACCACATCAGATTTCTCTACCAGAATTGCTCCCAAATATTAACCAGAATTCACCAGAATGGTACTCTGTGACTAACAATTAAACCAGCGTCTTTATGTCGTATGTTATTGATGTGGTTGAACTTATAATGACTTTGGCCATCTCCTTTCATAGCCCGTTCCTAATCCTGGTGTCGCATGTTTGATTCATGCCGGGGGCACCATCTAACAGAATTGAATATAGGGTCTACGTCAAAGAAGGGAACCCCTGTTGACACCCATTTTTTTTAAGGTTATGATTTAAAAATCATGGATAAAAAGAGATTTCTCGAGAAGAAAGTAAATCGGTTGCTGGAGATGTTTCCTGCTGTGGCCATAATAGGCCCGCGCCAATGCGGCAAGTCGACCTTGGTCAAGGCAATCAGGCCGGATTGGAAATATTATGATCTGGAGCGGCCGGATGACTACCAGCTTGTTTCATCTGATCCTTTGGGCTTTTTCAGTCGGCAGACTGAGAAGATTATTATTGACGAGGCCCAGGAGTATCCTGATCTATTCAAGGTACTTCGTGGTGTTATCGATCAAGACCGTAGGGCTGCCGGACGGTTTTTGCTCACAGGTTCCAGTTCTCCTGAAATCGTCAAGGGGTTGTCCGAGAGCCTGGCCGGCCGCCTTGCCACCATCGAACTCTGGCCCTTTAAGGCTGCGGAGTTGTATGACAGGCCTTTTCCTTCTGTCTATGAGCTTCTTTGTGATCCTGACATCGAACTGAATAATCTCGGCGCTCTGGAGCCAGTAATTGAGCCAGGGCAGGTTTACGAACACTGGTTGCTCGGCGGCTATCCCGAGACGAGGATTAAGGGACAGGATTTGCCCGAATTTCACGGACTGTGGATGGACGAGTATTTTACTGATTATATCAGACGGGATATCCAGCGACTTTTTCCGCGCATCAACACGCATACCTTTCGACTGTTAATCCAAACACTGTTATTTCATTCAGGTAGTATTATCAATCAGTCCGAAATTGCCAGGGCACTGGAAGTGAGTTCACCAACCGTTCGGGAATACCTTGATATTCTGCACAACACATTTATCTGGCGCAATTTGCGAAGCTACGAGTACAACACTCTGAAAAAGGTGCAGAAGATGCCCCGGGGTTTTTTCCGTGACCAAGGAATTCTCCATCACTTGTTGAAAATAGACGATGTTGATAAGTTGCTCCTGCATCCCACCGCAGGCTTGTCCTTTGAAGACTTTATTATTGAAGAGATCATACGCGGCTTCCAGTGCACCATGAAAGCGGGAATTGATTTTCATTTTTACCGAACCAAGGACAAGTCGGAAATTGATCTGATCGTTTCCGGCTCTTTTGGAATAATTCCCATTGAAATTAAGTTGGGCTACAAAATCAACCAACGAATGCTGACTTCATTGAAGAATTTTATCAATGACACAGGGGCGCATTTCGGCATTCTGGTAAACAACGCAGAGCGGATTGAAATTCTGTCCGATAACATTATCCAGGTTTCAGCTAGGTATTTATGAGACCTTTGGAATGGCAGGTCAAATTCAATAAATCACCCCGGAACGCTATAGAGTGTGGGTATGATTTAGGCACGGAAAAGTAGGGAAAATAGTGTAAACCTGCCTAAAGCTGTCTGGGTGAATATTCTTCTAATTTCATATATAAACAAATTTGAAGGGTTGTGGAATTTCCTTCGGCAGCTTTTCCTAATATTGGTGTCGCATGTTCGATTCATGCCGGGACGCCCATAAAATCAAATATTAACATTGTGTTTCGTACGTTGTATTTCGCACGTGTGTGGTTTGGCCCCACCATGGCCCTACCTTTTTGTGACGGTCAATTCCCGAATAGTTATGTTCTGTCTCACTGGCGATGTAAACAATGATGTGATTATTGCCGATGCAGAGGTACGTATGGAAACGCTCCTCTGCTGTCGTTGTTTCATAACAACCATCAACGAATGGAGTCTACTATGAGCGATTCATATTTTCGATTGGACGGCACTGTTGCGGTTCTTACCGGTGCTAACCAGGGTCTTGGCAAAGGGCTGGCAGATGAGCTTTCCAAGGCGGGGGCAGACATGGTACTGGTGGATCGAAATTCCAACAATCTAGAGAGTATCGCTGAGGAAGTTCGGCGTAATGGCCGAAAGGCCATGATCAGGGAAGTTGATATAACGGTCGAATCGCACGTATCTGCAATGGTTGAAGAGGTCGTGAAAGAATATGGACACATAGATATTCTTGTGAATTGTGCCGGTGTTGCTCACCGTATATCAGCTGAAGAGACAACGCTTGAAGTGTGGCAGCAGACGATGAACGTCAACCTGCAGGGAGTCTTTCTTTGCGGCAGAGAAGTAGGACGACAGATGATTCGCCAGAAAAGCGGCACGATTATCAACATCACCTCAATTAATTGTGCTGTGGCCCGTCCGAACCTCTCGGCTTACGGGGCGAGCAAAGCTGGAGTGATGCAGTTGACCCGTTGCTGGGCTCTGGAGTGGGCTCCACATAATATAAGGGTAAATGCCGTGGCCCCAAGTTTTCTTAAAACTGAAATGACCGAAAAACTATTCAGCGACCCTGACGTCCTCAAAAGCTTACTTGATCGATTGCCATTAAAGAGGATCGGAACGATCGTAGATATTGCAGCACCGGTAATCTTTTTAGCGTCACCTGCGGCACATTACATTACCGGTCAAACGCTGTTCGCCGATGGTGGGTGGACCATACAATAGCGCCACGTAAAAAAGCGACTTGATAGTATGGACTTTTTTATTTCCTCAAATTGCATATTCCAGACGATTCCGGCCACTATTTTGGAGAGTAGCGACGCATAGAATCAAATGGTAGAGAAACCCTTTTTGCGATGATTCTATCAAGGAGGATTTCATGCTGTCCAACTTCCATGCCCGATGATTGGAGTGTTTAACTGTTTTAGTAGCGCTGCATCGACAATCGATTTATCACTGCCACGTTATACGTTTATCCACTTAAAAATTTGGACAATAGTAACAAAGGCATAATGGAAACGTTTTCATGTTGTAAATATTTTATATTTGTGAGCTTTCGTTTTGGTATGAAAAGTCACAAGTGAATAACCATTCAGCATTATCGTAGTTATAACAATTGCTTTTAAGAATTAATTACAAGTTGATATGCTGGGTATCATGCCTTGACGTTATTTATAAAAATCCCAAAAATCCTTGTTGACATTATTTGTAAACCCAGTAATGTAAACGTTATCATTTATACATTTGATCTCGCTTATTAAATCAATAACGTTAAACGGCACCCGCATTAACGGTTGAAGAGCAAGGATTATTCATGGCAAATCATACAGGGATGAAACAGATTGCAGACATTGTAGGCGTCTCTGTGGCCACTGTATCGAGAGCACTGAATAAACCTGAAAAGCTAAAAGCCGAGACACGGTGGAAAATTCTGCAGGCACTTGAGGATCAAGGATATGTTTATAATGCTGCCGCCGCAGATCTTGTCCGACAGAAATCCACTGTCATAGGGGTACTCATTCCCAATGCTAAAACTCCACTCTTCGCGTCGACCTTATTAGGAATACAAGATTGCCTGCAAGGCTTTGGTTATTCAATGATTGTAGGTAGCAGCAAATATGATGAAAAAATTGAAAACCAGCTACTGATGCAGTTTCATCAGAGGCAGATTTCAGGGATAATCAGGGCCGGATTCGGATATAACAGGTCCACGTTCGACGATTGGCTGAAATCGGCTGATATCCCGTGCGTGATAATGCTCGAAAAACTCGAAAATTCCGGGTTGAATTATGTAGGGTTTGACAACCATCAAGCAGCCTTTGCAATGACGAATTATTTATTAAGCTTACGCCACAAGAAGATAGGGCTCATCGTTGGCCCTTTTTCTCGGACTGAACGTGTCCAGAAAAGATTTAATGGATACCGGGCCGCTCTAGAAGCTGCAGGCGTGGACTTTGACCCCCAAATAGTGATTGAAACAGAAATAGGACTGAGTAATGGATCTGACGCCTTTCATAAGCTTATGTCCAGACCAGACCCGCCCACTGCAGTATTTGCTGCAGCTGATTACTTGGCGTTGGGGGCTCTAAGAGCAGCTTACGAAATGGGGCTGAAAGTTCCAGAAGATATATCTATTGCAGGTTTTGGAGATATTGACGTTGCAGCCTATTCTAATCCTCCATTAACTACGGTTAGGGTTCCTGGCTATCAGTGCGCATATAAGGCGACTGAGGTGTTGTTGGAACTTATCAATGGGGAGAATAAAGTACAGCATCAACATTGCTTAGATACTGATTTGATAATACGGTCCACATGTAGCGCTATCTAGAAGTATATTTTTAAAAAATGTAAACGTTTGCATTTTGGATACAGGAATAAACGAGCTGTTCCAGCATTGCGTGGTTACTGGAAGAACCTAACGCTCTATTTAAGTGTAGATTCGTGACAGATTACCACGCAAAATTGCAAACGGTTTACCATCAATATTTCGTTTTCTTGGTGGGCAGTTAGGTACTTAGAGAAAAGTTGGTTTGGTGAAATGAGTTGATGTCGGTGCCAGATGGTTTTCTGTAAAGTTGACGTTAGAAGGGGGATGTGATGTGAAGAGATTTCTTTATATTATTGATAACTTAGATAAATACCTTGCTGTTGCAACTCTTTCTTGCACAATACTTCTCTTGGGTATCCAGGTAGTAAGTCGATATGTCTTTCATTTGCCGATTGCCTGGGCCGAAGAGATATCTCGGTTCACTTTCGTCTGGGCTGTGTATATGGGAGTGAGTATGGCGGCACGACAAAACGAGCATATCCGTGTTGTTGCCCACCTGAAACTATTATTCCCCGAAAGTGTATCCAGCAAGATCATCATGTTGGGTGACATCATAACGCTTACTTTCTCGTTGATTCTCACTGTATTCGGCATTCAAGCACTCTTTTCTATGATTGAGTTTCCGTTTACAGCACCAGTAACTGGAATTTCGATGGTATGGATTTATACGATAATCCCTGTTGCCTTTTTGACTCTTTCTATTCGAACCATCCAGATGTTCTTTTTGAAAAAACCAGGTGAAGATTTGAAAAAGCAGGAGGAGATGAGTCTATGAATTCTGTAACGGTGATGGTGACCACCTTTTTTATTTTTATTGCCATTGGGGTACCTGTAGCTATTGCAGCTGGAAGTGCAACAATGCTAGCCCTTATAATTCAAGGGGATTCCTTAGAATTATTGGCCGACATGGCCTATACGTCCATTGACAATTTTACTCTTGTGGCAGTGCCTTGTTTTATATTAGCTGGTCTCCTTATGCAAAAGGGCGGTCTTGCCAAACGACTTACTGATTTAGCCAATGTCATGGTAGGTCACATGGTCGGAGGGCTTGGGCTTGTAAGCATTACTGCCTGCGCATTTTTTGCCGCCTTAACCGGTTCCGGTCCTGCAACTACGGCATCCATAGGCTCCATCATGGTACCTGCCATGAAGGATGAAGGATATTCAGCAGGGTATGCTGGAGCCATCGTTGCTTGTTCAGGTGGTCTCGGAGTTATCATACCTCCGAGTATTCCATTGATACTCTATGGTGTTGTTGCAGAAGTCTCTATTACCAAACTATTCATTGCAGGTATCATCCCTGGCTTGCTTATCACTTTGTTTCTTGCTGTTACAAATTATATTTATGCGCGCAAAACCGGATTGACAGCCAAACGGCAAAAATCTAATTCAATCAAGGAGCTATTGAGCTGCATCAATAATGCAAAATGGGCGCTATTGGCACCAGTCATTATACTAGGTGGCATTTACGCCGGTATTGTCACACCGACGGAAGCTTCAGTTGTTGCGATTTTTTACTCAATACTAATTTGTACATTCATATATAGATCACTTTCCTTTGCTGATATCATTGATTCAATAAAACAAACTGCCAAGCTCACGGGAATTGCCTTCATCATCATTTATACAACAATGGCTTTTGGAGAAGTACTCACACTCCACAGGGTCCCTCAAGAACTCGCTGCAAGTCTTCTTGATATTACACAAAATAAAATAATTATAAGTATCATTATTTATACATTTATTTTGTTTATGGGAATGTTCATGGGCGTTATACCTATGATTGTTTTACTTGTTCCCATATTACTTCCAATTTCTACTGCTATTGGTATTGATCCAATACATTTTGGTATAATCTTTGTAGTTGCAGCAGAAATAGGTTTTGAAACACCACCAGTAGGAGCAACATTATATATAGCTGTTCCAATTGCTGAAACAACAATAGAAGATATTTCTAAATCAGCAATATGGTTTATTTTGGCGGAAATTATCGGACTCGGAGTAATAGCTGCAGTACCATGGCTTAGTTTGAGTCTTACGTATTTGATTTAACTATTAAATAATAAAATAAAAATATTTAATAAAATATATCTGAAATGGATACATCAATATCAGTTGATAGAAGTGTTTGTCGGTATGTTGTCTGTTGTCAGAAAATATCGATGAAAAGATGAACATAGTCCTCACTTATGGCCAATAAACGATTACCTCGAAAACTCCAACAGAGATTATGCGGTAATTACAACTAAAATTAATTAAAAAAATCAGGAGGTTTTGTCATGAAAAGGTCTTTTTGTTTAGTGCTGTTTGTATTTTTCCTTTGTTTTAATACGCAGGCAATTGCAGAAGTTGTTTTTAGTTTTGGTCATAGTAATGCACCGAACGATCGCAGCCAAAATCATTATTTTTATCTGAAGTTTTCTGAACTGGCAAAAAAATACAGCAATGGCGAAATTGTTATTAACGAATTTCCCTCAAACCAGCTTGGTGGTGAGCAGGATCGTGTTAATAAAGCACGTAAGCAGGCAAACCTTATTACCCAGGCTTCGACCCCGAATGTGGCCCCGTTTGCACCATCTGCAGGAGTTCTTACGTTGCCGTATATGTTTAATGACATAGATGAGATTTTTACACTAATCAATGGTGAATTTGGGACAATCCTTTCTGATAAGATACGCGAAGAGTCCGGTCTCCGCGTTCTTGGTTATTTAACGACGGGATTTAGAATGATTACCAACTCTAAAAAATGTATCAGTACAATCGGCGATATGGAAGGCCTAAAAATTCGAGTACCAAAAGATGCAATCATGTTGAAAACCTTCGAAGCATGGGGGGTAAACCCCATTACTATGGCATGGCCAGAGGTATTTACTGGGCTCCAGCAAGGTGTTATTGATGGCCAAATAAATTCCTACATTACAAATTATGCCGCAAGTTTTCATGAGGTTCAGAAATATATTACTCCAATATCTGCTATGCCATGGATTGCACCAATTATGATGAGCGAGAAAAGCTTCAGTAAACTTGAACCACAAATCCAAGAAGCCTTATTAAAAGCGGCAAAAGAGGCAGCATTGCTTGAGCAGGAGTGGGGGGTAGCAAAGGAGAAGGAATTTGAGGAAGTCCTTGTGGAAAAAGGTATGGAGATGTGCTCTCTCGAAGACAGTGATATATGGAAAGAAAAAGCACGCGCTATTTGGCCGGACCTTTATGAAAAAGTCGGTGGTAAAGAACTTGCCGATCAAGCACTGCAATACCTGAAATAGACTATCTTCAACAGCAAAGTGTGTTCTTGCAACGCCTCTAAGTGGACATACTTTGCTGTTAACTATTTAACATTTCATATTATATTAGAAAAGTACTGGAGTGCGCCAAAGTTATGTCAACCAATCCGAATATAATATTATTTATCACCGATCAGCAACGAGCAGATACTATTAATGCCTTAGGTGCTCCATGGATGATCACCCCTAATCTAGATCGTCTGGTTAAAGAGGGAACTTCATTCACTAGATGCTATACAACGTCACCGGTCTGTGTTGCTTCGCGTTCAAGTTTGTTCACCGGATATTATCCGCATAGCACGGGTGTCTTTACAAATTTTCAGCCATGGGAACCCACATGGGTTCAACAGCTTGCAGATACTGGCTACCACTGCGTTAACATGGGTAAAATGCATATTAATCCGTACGACAAGCTTGGAGGTTTTCACCAGCGTTACCCCATTGAGAATAAGGATCGTCCTTTATTTTTAGACGAGCATGAACGAGCCTGGCATGATGAATGGGATAAAGCACTGCATGCCAGAAAGCTCACCAAACCCAATCGCTATAATCGCCTGAAGGATGACCCGGAACATTTTAAAACTGCCCTGGGGTGTTATCCATGGGAATTGGACGTGGATATGCATTCTGATATTTTCCTTGGAGACATGGTCCAGTGGTGGTTGGAAGAAAGGGAGTCTACCGCACCACTCTTTTTGCAGGTTGGTTTTCCGGGCCCGCATCCTCCCTATGATCCTGACCCAAAATATCTCTCGATGTACGACGATGCTGATATACCTGTCCCGGAGCTTACTGACGAGGAACTTGAAGCTCAACCGGATACTATAAAGAATTTGCGCAAAGATATGAAACGGTTGAATATCGATTCAATAGCGTGGAAAGAAAAACCCACGATGGAGGACATGATCAAGATCCGCAGGCATTACGCAGCAAACGTTACAATGATTGATGAGAAAATTGGACAAATAATAAGTACACTTGATCAACAAGGTTATCTTGAAAACTCTATAATAATCTTTACTTCAGACCATGGTGATGCCTTGGGAGATCATGGATGTATTCAAAAGTGGAATATGTATGAATCGTCCGTAAATGTCCCTCTAATTTTCTGGTCACCCCAGCATGTCCCCTGTGGAAAAATAAGTGATGAACTTGTTCAGTTATTCGATATAGCCCCGACAATCTTGGAGAAAACTGATGTCTCTATTCCCGATTCATGGGAAGCTGTGTCTCTCTGGCCTGTTATCAAGGGGGAGTCTGCAGGGCGAGACGCAGTTTACAGTGAGCTAGCTCGAGACCATATTCAGCTTACAAGTGAATATATTATCATGAGAAGGGACAAGGAGCTTAAACTGGTCTGGTATACAGGTGATCAGTACGGTGAGTTATATGATATTGAAAATGACCCCGGTGAAACACGTAACCTTTGGGAAAACCCTGAATACATAAGTAAACGAGATCGTTTACTACATGCTTTAAAAGAGTGGCTCGCCATGAGTATGTTACGTGCGAATATGAAACCATCCGAAAAAGCACAACAACCTATGGCAATAGACTAGATTTTTATGAGTAACATGGCTTTTCTGCAGATTTCGGATCGGCCATTTGATCAGATACTTGATGATCTATCTAATCAATCCTGAAACTCTTTAATTTCTAAGGGGAAATAATCAATGAGTAAAGACAGTATAGTTAAAAAACCTAATATTCTTATGATCTATCCCGATGAGCTGAGAGCGGACGCCATTGGGTGCGACGGCAATCCCGTTATCAAAACCCCATATTTCGACAGGTTGGCTGAAGAGGGCGTTCGCTTTGAAAAAGCATTCACCTCTTTTCCACTCTGTACACCTTTCAGGTCTTCTCTTTTTACAGGAAAGTACGCTCATTCTACTGGCTGTGGTGCAAACCATTTACCTATCAATTTGGATCAGGAATTTCTTCCGCAAATTCTTAAAGATAGTGGTTATAAAACTGGATACATAGGCAAATGGCACTTGGATGGTGGCAGTAAGCCAGGTTTTGTTCCCAAAGATCGGCGCCTCGGATTTGACCATTTCGTAGGTTTCAATCGTGGCCATTACTACTTGAATTCAATATATTTTAAGGATACCGATCAACCGTATCATTGTCCGCGTTATGAACCTGATTTTCAAACAGATCAAATTATTGATTTTATGGAGAATGCTCTGAAGGACGACTCTCAAAATCCGTTTTTCGGATTTATTTGTTACGGTGCTCCTCATTTTCCTATGAATATGCCTGATTATTACAAAAATCTCTATTCGCCGGAGGAAATCCCCCTCGCTCCCGGTACTGCAGACCCAGAAATACAGAAAAAAATAATCGACCACCTTAACAGAAATAATTTCCCGCTGGCGAGTGGTTCCTGGGGCGAAGGGACCGAACATCATGGCTCATTAGAATCCGAACAGGATGTGCGGGAATATATGGCTATGTATTACGGCATGGTAGCAAATGTTGATCACAATATCGGCAGAATACTAAATTGGCTGGATAAGAAAGGAATCGCTGAAGACACGATGGTGGTTGTTGTGAGTGATCATGGTGATATGGCAGGTGAACACGGTTATTATTGTCGGACAAAGAAAACTGCCTATTCTGCTGCTGCACGGGTTCCACTACTCATAAAATACCCGAAACGGTTTGCCCAAAATACTACAGTATCATCGTTGGTAGATGCCTCCGTGGATTTAATGCCAACAATTTTGGAAACCTTGGGTATCGAGCTTCCAGAACAAGTACATGGAACGAGCTTTTTATCATTGCTGGAAGGAAAGACCGAAGCGACTCGAGATGCATTGATGTATGAAATTGTAAAACAGGCAGAAGGAGAGGAACGATTCCCAATACCTGAGAGAGGTATCAGGACAGAGAAATATCTATACGTCCGAACAGAGGATAGATCCAAGATCTTTATCGATTTAGAAGCTGATCCTTATGAATTAAATAATCTCGTTGATAATCCAGAATATGCTGAAATAATGAAAAATTTTGACCGGAAAATTACCCAACATATGGAAGAAACGGATGATCGATGGGATATAGAAGCTATAGTACCTCCTTCTGAGTACACCAGCCATGAGGATGGCATTAAAGATTTGGCAGACTGTCATGCAAGAGCCATAATCGAGTTATAATTCGGTGAATAGCATGAGAATCAGCGATTGCCTGACTGTTGATATCAAGCAATCGCTGATTTTAAAAGTGAAATAGGCCATAAACGTGAAATCATTTTCTTTGTTGATAAAACCTGCATCGGCCGATTGTAATTTAAGATGCGATTATTGTTTCTATACAGATAAATCTAAGCTTTACCCCGGCTCTTCGACCCATCGTATGTCTGATCAGATGTTGGAGAAAGTCATTTCCAGCTACATGAAGACATCACAACCACAATACTGTTTTGCCTGGCAAGGCGGTGAACCCACACTCATGGGAGTTGATTTTTATCGCCGGGTCACTCAATTGCAGATGAAGCATGGATTCTCGGGAGCCAGTGTCGCCAATCATCTGCAAACCAACGCCGTTTTAATGAGCGATGAGTTAGCTGAACATCTTTGCCACTATAATTTTTTAGTAGGTGTGAGTCTTGATGGTCCTGCTGAAATCCATGACCGTTTCCGAACATACCAAAATGGTGACGGTAGCCATGCACAGGTGATGAAAGGTTTGGAAGTTCTGCGTAGGCACAATGTGGAGACAAACATCCTAACCCTGGTAACTTCTAACAACGGCGATAAAGGAAGAGAAGTGTATGATTACCTGGTGGACCAGGGAGTTGTCTACCATCAGTATATTCCATGCGTGGAGTTCGATGAAAAAGGGCTACCTATGACTTATACCCTCAGTCCTGAAGCCTGGGGTGAATTTCTATGCACCGTTTTTGACCATTGGGCCGCAGATAAAACAAGACGTGTGTCGGTGCGATATTTCGATGCTTTGATTAATTATCTCGTCACAGGGGAACATATCATTTGTCATACCGGCAGAAAATGTAACCACTATTTTTTGGTCGAACACAATGGTGATATTTATCCCTGCGATTTTTTTGCTCAAAGTGACCAAAGGCTGGGCAATGTACTTGAGGATTCCTGGGGTGAGTTGTCGGGTGTCAAGAGATATAAAAAATTTGGGAATGATAAACTGAATTATCATAGTGATTGCAACCATTGCAATTATCTTCAATTGTGCCACGGTGATTGTCTGAAACATCGACTTAATCATGGCACACACAGCCCTGGCCAGAAGAGTTGGTTATGCAATGGCTATAAAATATTTTTCAACCATGCCTTTCAAAAGTTACAGGACATTGCTGCAGAGGTTCGACAATTGAATAATCTCCATGATTCTTCAACCAATAATTGCATTTCACCAGTTAAAGTCGGCCGAAATAAGCCTTGCCCATGTGGCAGTGGACTCAAATATAAAAAATGCTGTGGCAATGACTATTGATTCGGGCAACCAGGTAATCTTCCCTCCAGACTCTTTAATCACCAATAGAGGACTCCTTGCTGATCTGAAAAATCGACTCCTTGTGGATATTTTTACGAGTGATAAACAGCCTGCACAATAATTGGAGCACCGCGGTAACTTCCTGTCTGTACTATTTTCCTATCCTGTCGGCGATGTAAATAATGATGTGATTATTGCCGATGCTGAGGTACGTATGGAAACGCTCCTCTGCTGTCGTTGTTTCATAACAACCATCAACGAATGGAGTCTACTATGAGCGATTCATATTTTCGATTGGATGGCACTGTTTCGGTTCTTACCGGTGCTAATCAGGGTCTTGGCAAGAGGTTGGCCGTTGAGCTTTCCAAGGCGGGGGCAGAGGGGCATTATGCGCAAGTGATCGGGTAAGCGATCGCCTGTTTCTGCAAGGTAAAAGGAAGTGTTTTTGCTAAAGAATGACTAAAAATTATTCCGTCCTTTTTCAGCCGGGTGCCATGATCTCGTGGTCATCCGTTCATACATGTTAGTATAGACTCACGGCACGACCTTCTTCCGCTGACATATAGGCGGAATAGATCAGATTGACGCAATCAACGGCAAGATCAATTCCCGCACGAGGTTCACGATCGTCCCGGATTGCGTGTGTAAAATCCTCGATCTCCTGCGCGAATCCGCGGAACCAGTCTTCATCACAACTGGGGCGGTTCCACCCTGCTTTGGTTTCGAGTCTTTCCGTAAAGTATTCACTTTCAAATGTTGCCGCATCCACGGCATACGTTTCGATAGCATCGTTTGCTGTCATGTTGGCCTTGATGACACCATCGGTCATGAAGGCGGTCACGCGCGTGTTCAATCCGCCGAGTCCTACATCGCTTACGAGTATTGTGGCGCGAGACCCATCGTCAAAGCGGATGGTCACATTTGCCCAATCTTCCACATCGACGGGATCGGAGTTGATCCATCGATGAGCGTTCGCTTTTCGCGCTCGCTCGGAGGCAGAGGTATGGATCAGGTCGGCGGTATCGGCCAACACAGAAACCGGCCGGATCGCCGTACCGAGTCGACATTCTCCCTCCCATTGTTTGAGATGCAGACAGGCACCGACAGAGTGTACACCCATGCGCAGTAACGCACCCCCACCGGTCGATTTCCACTCGCGGGAGAATATCGAGTTTGACCCTGAATGGTTTTCCTCGGCCCGTAAATCCAGAACCGATCCACTGGATGCGGCGATGAGGTTGCGCATCTTCACGATGGGCGGCGCATAAACCCAGTTCTCCGCGTAACAGAAGCGTACGCCGTTGCGGCTTACAGCCTCGCGTACCGCCTCGGCATTTCGACGCGCACCTTCGCGCATACGAGCGCGGGGTACATGGTGGCCAATTGGCTCGCGATCACCTGGTTCACCAAAGTAGCCGGTAAGCGGCTTTTCCATGATGATGTGTTTGCCGGCCTCTGCCGCCCGGATGGCAATCTCATGGTGCGATGCAGGCGGCGTACAGATATCGATCACATCAATGTCTTGCCGTTCAAGGAGCGCGTCAAGGTTATCTGTCGAAAAGTCAACCCCGGTGTCGCGTGCAAAAGCCTCCGCGCTTTCTCGGGTGCGAGAGCAGATGCCCCGGATATCGACCAGCCCTGAAGGCAGAAACCGATAGTTTGCGTGATGCATGCGTGCGCCCCAACGCGCGCCAACCATGCCGATACCAAGTGTCTTCTTAGCCATTATTCACGACCTCTAGAAAAATGTGATTTTACAATTGCGTGTTCTGCTATCAGGTAGCAGAGAGTTAAGGTTATTTGCCAAATGGACAAACTTTAATGCAAATTCCGCAAATCGGATCATCAATGTTTGGAAGATTTGCAAATTCCTTTGTCAGTTTCGATGCGCATTTTTCAAAATATAATGCCTCATTTCTACTCCCATATCGATCATTTGTTGCTACTCCTTTGATGGCTCCTACCGGGCAGGCATCTTTGCATGCGGTACATGCACCACAACGGTTTTTAACTGGTTTGTCAATTTTCAAAGGGGCATTTGTTAGTATCGTGACCAACCTGATTCGTGAACCGAACTGGGGAGTGATGAGGAGAAGATTTTTCCCCTGCCAACCAAGGCCGGCCATCCGGGCGACAGCTTTATGACTGATTGCACCATACAAGTTTTCATGGTCAACGATTTGTGATGCTGGGATCGGAAAACTTGAATAGCCGTTGTTTTGCAGGTGTCTGGAAGTCTTATACGCTATTTCATCCAGAACTCGATTGATGGTATGATAAACGACCTTATAAACCGGCGTCGGCTTATCAATTATCGTATCAAATGCTGACCTGGGAACCCTGACCCCCGCAGATATAACATGAGAGAATGAATCGAGAAGTTCCTTCGGCTCTGTGTGAATTCCCCGAAGTGATTCGACATCGGTAAATCCAACAAGATCAGCCCCGACAGATTTTATAAAATCTTTCAGTTGATTCGTATATTCCATTTGTTAAGTCTTCCCTGTAGTTTCCTTCTTGATATCCCTAAGTATTCAGCTGTTCTCGTCTGGTTTCCGTTACATTTCTGCAAAGCTCTAGAAATAATATCGCGATTTAATTCCTCAAGATCCAGGCCGTTATCCGGCAGGTTCTGTATATCAGCAAAAGACTGAAAATTGACAGTGTCAAGATTAGCGTAACTTGTGCTCGCTGCTATCTCATCGAGAAAGTTTAGATCCAATAGTTCTATGTATCCATCTGATTTCATTAGTGATAATCGTTCCATCGCATTTTTTATCTGGCGTACATTGCCTGGCCATGAGTAGTTCTTAAGGAATCGCTCCGCTTCACCGGAGAACCCTTCGAATGTTTTCCCATGTCGTTTATAGGCCCGGCTTGCAAATCGATTGGCAAAAGGTAGGATCGCATCGGAGCGAAGGCGCAGGGGGGGGATTTTGATGTTCCCGATGCTGATTCGATAATAGAGATCCAGCCTGAACGTTTTCTCTTCCACCGCTTTTTGCAGGTCACGATTAGTTGCGAATAAAAACCGAATATTAACAGGTATTTCTTTGATTCCTCCAAGTCTGAAAAACTTTTTATCTTCGAGAACCCTGAGTAATTTTACCTGAAGATTAAGCGGCATTTCTCCGATTTCATCGAGAAATACGGTCCCTCCCTCGGCAGCTTCAAATTTGCCGATTCTGCCTCCTTTAACCGCACCGGTAAACGCTCCGGATTCATGACCGAACAGCTCAGACTCAATCAGTGACTCGCTCAGGGCACCACAATTGATTGCTACGAATGGTGCTTCATTGCTTTCGGGATTAAAATGGTGAATATAGCGGGCGACGAGCTCCTTGCCGGTACCGCTTTCACCTTCAATAAGAACGGGAATGTTCTTGTCGCTGCTGTATTTCCCGGCCTGGTTCAGAACTCGCCTCATACCTTCCGAAAAAACGCATAGTTCGCCCAAGCCTATTTCGGAAAGGTACGCTTCTCTGAGCCGCTCCGCTTCGCCCCTGCAGAAATGAACGGCTTCATCAACTCGATCCTTGAATTCAACCTTCAGCTTGTTGTAATTATTTCTTAGTATTGCGTACTCTTCAGCGCGTTCAAGAGCAATGGCCAGTTCTTTCACGTTGATAGGTTTCTGGAGGTAATCATAGGCGCCGTACTGGAGTGCTTTCACTGCGCTGTCCATGTCGCCATGTCCGGTAAAAACAATTACATCGACGGGAGAACGCTCGACTATTTTGATTTGTTTCAAAAAATCAAGACCTCCCATTACCGGCATACGAATATCGGTAATGACGATTTCGAACGAATCAGAGTGGAAGAGCTTCAGACCTTCTGAGCCGTTTCCGGCACAGCGGACTGAATGGCCCAATCGTCTGAGAAAACCGGACAGACTTTGACGGATGTCAGGTTCGTCGTCAATTACCAGGATATCCATTGCTTATCTCCTGAAGCGGAATAGTAACGATGAAGGTGGCGCCTCCATTCTCATTGTTGAAAGCATCAAGTTTTCCCTTCATGCCTGCCAGAATAGTCTGGCAGATACTGAGTCCCAACCCAGTACCTTTTCCGACCTGCTTGGTAGTAAAAAACGGATAAAAAATTTTCTCACATAACTCGTCAGGGATACCCGTTGCGTTATCGGCAATTTTGAGAAAAACAGTTTTGTTTTTAACACCTGTTTCTACCCAGATTTGCCATTGACCGTGTAAGCAACCATCAAAAGCCTGTCGGGCGTTGATCAAAAGATTTGTAACGACCTGTTCGAGCTGGTTGACAGGAGCCATGATTGCCGGCAGATTCTGCTCGAGTTTATTGTGTAAGGTGATATTGTGCGCTTCAAACTGCCTGCCTATCATCGAAAAAACCGCTTCTACCGCTTTGTTGATCGATACATCGGTGAATTCTTCAGTCTGGTCCTCTCTGGAGAAGTTTCTGATATTCCGGATCACCGTAGACATACGCGATACCTGCTTGGATATCATTTCGACATTATTTACAATTTCATCACGTTCCATCCCCCAGCCTTTCTCATTGCCGTACAAGAATCCATCGGTTACCACGCGAATCGTGTTCAGCGGCTGATTCAGTTCATGGGCGATACCGGCAGCCATAATTCCAAGCGATGTCAGGCGTTCCTCGTGGATGAGTTTGAGTTCGGTTTTACGTGCCCGACGATCAAGCTCTTTCTGCTCCGTAACATCATCGATGACGAAATGAATCACCTGCTGGTTGTCGTGGGATATAAGTTGTGCAAGCGCATTGAAAAAAGCTGTCTTTCCTCCTTTTCCAGCTTGAAATTCAAACCTCACCAGCTTTTCCTCCCCCTTGAGGAGTTTTGTCATGAGGTTTCGGATTGTCTCCTCCCCCTCCAGCCTGACCCAATCCTGGAAGTCCACAAGATCTATACTGTCGCTCGGTTTGCCGAGAAATTCTTCCGCCTGTTCATTGGCATACAAAACCTCGTCATTGTTTACCAACAGGATTCCCACGCCGGCAAAATCCGCAATACTTCGATACATTGATTCAGAGCGCTGCAGATTCTCTCGCATCTGGCGTTCCATGGTTACATCTCGTACCGCGTGAATAGCTCCCCAGAGACGATTGTTGACATCGTAAAGCCTGTTGGTATCCGTCCGAAGGTATGCGCCGCCTCCTGGTAGCGCAGGACAGAACGCGAGAGCGTTGACATGATCGTTCTCCTGCTCGAATTCAAAATAGGAGGATTGCCATTCGGCGTTTTCATTCATTATCAAGTTCGCCACCATGGGGCGGCGAAGACCATAATAGGGGAGCGATGATTCATAATTTTCCTTACCGATGATTTGATCAGCCTTCCAGCCCGTTATCAATTCATTGGCTTTGTTCCAGTAGACGATCTTTTCGTCTGTGGTCATGATGAATGAAGGGTTTGGTATCGAATCGAAAACTTCTTCCAGTCGTTTTGTGGCATCGATGGTGTTGATCCATAAATTGAAAAGATTGCCCACCGCTGAAAGGAATGTAATGATGCTATCGTCATCTGGATGGCAACCAGCAACGATGAGGAGTCCATATGGCTTGTTTTTTATGATCAAAGGAGAGATATATAAGCTGCTTCCCTTCAATAGCCAATCGAAGTGGAATTCATTAGAATAACCTGTAATACTGGTATTCAGTGTCTCCCAGGTTTGAGAATCTATTTCTCCGGGTCTGAACATTTCAGGAAAACAAGGTGCTTGATTATCTTTTCCGCAGACTGAACCAATGTGCATCAGGCAATAAGAATTTTCGCCTGTGTAGTGGCGTCTATAAAGGGCGGCACCGGAACCGTTTATTGACGTGCAGAGCGCTTGCAGACTCTTCTCTACTTGTTGAGAAACCGGTGCTTCTGTCAGGAGGTACTGTGTTATCTCCAATAAGGCTTTGACGCTTTGGTCACCAAGGTCAGCCGAGTTTGTAGGTGTCATATTCCCGATCCATCAAAACTTTATTGAGCGAGGTTACAAACCTCTCGCACCCTCCTCTTTTCATAGCATCCGGCAGGATCGAATTGCTACTTGTCGAATGCAAGACGTGTACCTGTGATGATGCCTACCAATGTCGTCCTGTGTCATTGGAGCAGATCCCTGTTCTCGTTGTTTCTTGAAGTGATTTTCCAGCTCACTCCATGATTGCACAAAATGGTTCAACTGCCCGAAATGGTGCATACCTGAATATACCATACGGTGCACAGTTTTGGTCGATTCCATGAAATAATTTGGATGGATATTCATTTCTCTCCACCAGGAAAATAATAAAATTAGTTATATTAACAAGATACTTGGTCAACCAGAGAAGGGTTTGTTAATTCTTTTCCTGTCTAACTCTCATAGGGTTTGACAGGGTATACATGAGAGAATCTTAACTACTTGTTTATATGTGATAAATTTCTATGAATGAAAAAATGATACACAAGAGATGTATGTGGATTGGTTTTTGCTTTGTTAAGCTGAACCTGAAAACTTTTTGCGTAAAAACTCTTTAGTCGGGTGCAAATACCCACAAAAAGGATAGAGAGAAAATGATCATTATCGGGGAAAAAATTAATGGCTCTATTCCCTCAATGGGGAAAGCCATTCAAGAAAAGAATGAATCATATATCGTTGAATGCGCCCGGAAACAGACCGAGGCGGGTGCGACCTATATTGACGTTTGTGCTTCGGTTCCGGAAGAGATCGAAGTAGAAACCTTGAAATGGTTAATCGATTTGGTACAGAACGTTACCGATGTGCCGATTTGTGTCGATAGCCCGAGTCCTCATTCCATCGTTGCAGCCTTGCCGTTCTGTAAAAATGTCGGGTTAGTCAATTCCGTTTCAATGGAAGGCGATAAAATAGACATCATATTTCCTGTTATTGCAGATACAAAATGGGAATGCATCGCCCTGCTGTGTGATGCCAAGGGTATCCCGACTACAGTGGAAAGACGCCTGGAGGTATTTGATGATCTTATGCTGAAGGTTGAAGAGTACAAGATTGATCCTTCCCGTCTGCATATTGATCCATTGGTGGAGACGCTGTCTACCAACGGGTCTTCGCTAACTACTTTTGCTGAATGCACAAGGGAAATCAAAAAAAGGTCCCCGACTATTCACGTGACGAGCGGGTTAAGCAATATTTCGTTTGGATTACCAGTCAGAAAACTGATCAATCAGGCATTCATGGTTTTAGCCCTTGGGGCCGGCATGGACAGCGCAATAATTGACCCGACGAACAGAGACCTGTTGGGTTTGATTTATGCAACAAAGGCATTGCTGGAGCAGGATGAATTCTGTCTGGAATATATCGGGGCCTTCAGAGAAGGATTAATCGGACCCAAAGCTGGATAGAGGATTCAACAATATAATTCCAATTCGAACGACCACAGGAGTGTTGAAATTATGTCTAAAATTGAAGAAATTCAAAGCGCGGTTGAAACCGGAAAGAAGAAAATAGTCATAGGCCTGGTTGAAGAGGCATTGGCAGACGGCCTGAACCCTGTTGATATCTTAAATCAGGGAATGATTGAAGCAATGGGTAACATCGGGGAAAAGTTCAAGACAGGCGAAGTTTTTGTTCCGGAAATGCTGGTCGCTGCCAGGGCAATGAAAGCAGGCGTTGAAATTCTTAAACCGCATCTAGCTGGTGAGCAACATACTTCAATAGGAAAATTCATCATTGGCACGGTTGAAGGCGACCTGCACGATATTGGCAAAAACCTGGTTGCTATGATGGTTGAAGGTTCCGGGTTTACAGTGATTGACCTCGGTGTTGATGTATCGCCGGAAAAACTCATTGAAACCATTAAAGAGAATCCTGATTGCCGCGTTGTCGGGCTTTCTGCCCTGTTGACGACAACGATGCCGAGCCTGAATCGAGCGGTTGCCGCAATCACTGAGGCGGGATTAAAGACTCAAGTCAAGATTATGGTCGGTGGTGCTCCTATCACTCAAGAATTTGCTGACAATATCGGAGCAGACGGTTATGCGGCTGATGCTGCCTCAGCCGCCACCTTAGCAAAAGAAATGATTGCTGCCTAAAAAAATAAGATATCGGAGGGTTATGTGATGAACAGTCGCGAAAGGATATTGTGTGCCTTGAACCATAAGGAACCTGATCGCATTCCGCTTGATCTTGGAGCCGGAAATTCATGTAAATTTACCGGATATTTTTATGTTAAGCTATTGGATTATTTCGGAATAAAAGAAGATCTCGTATATAATCACATTCCGTATCAGCTGGTATCCGCCTCTGACAAAGTATTGGACTTGTTAAAATGTGACGTACGTTCGGCAACACTTCATCCGATTCCTCAGTCTGAAAGTCCTTATGCGAAAAAATGGGAAGATGAGGCCAGCTATTATTTTACAAACAGCTGGGGAGCGCATTACAGGATGCCGAAAGTAGGGGGATTGTATTATGACTTGGTCAGCGGAATTCTTCAAGATGCCGAGGATGAGGAAGATGACCAGAAGTTCATCTGGCCTGTCCCTGATAAATTCCCGTTAACTGATAGAAAGCAATTGGAAGATTACCAGGCAGCCGGATTTGCCACCACGCTTTCCGAACAATTCGGCAATGGCTTCCTCCAACAGGGTCCGCTGATGTGGGGGTTTGAAAACTTTTTTGCCATGCTGCTCACTGAGCCCGAGCGCTGTACTGCCTTTATGGATAAGCTGCTTGAAAAGAAAATCGATTTTTATAAAAACATCTTTGAAACGTACAAAGGAGTTATTGATGTCTGCAGTGAAGCTGACGATTTCGGTGAACAGCGGGGTCTGTTCATTTCTCCGAAACTCGTCAGAGATATGATCCTTCCCTATCACAAAAAACTCAATGACTTCATTAAGTCCAATGGTGTTCCCTTCATGACGCTTCATTCATGCGGTTCTGTTGAAGCAGCTATACCAGATTTTATCGAAGCGGGTTTTGACATTCTGAATCCGGTACAAATCTCTGCTGCAAATATGAGTCCTGAACATTTGAAGAAAACGTTCGGCAAAGATATTGTTTTCTGGGGAGGAGGAATCAACACGCAATCAACCCTTCCAAACGGGACGCCGGAACAGGTTAGAGAAGAAACAAAAAGGAATATGGACATCTTCGGGGAAGATGGGGGATTCGTATTCTCGACAGTGCACAATGTTCAGGATGATGTCCCTATAGAGAATTTTATAGCAATGTGGGAGACTTTTCAGGATAACTGTAAATACTGACAAATTCCTGGAATTTAATATGATTAGCTATTTCAAATGGCTAATCACAATCAAGAAAAAGGGGGTACATTATGAAAAAAAGTTCAAGTATGTGTGTTGCGGTGATAGCAATATTTATTGTAAGCGTCACCAGTAGTGCTTTTGCTGCAAATGCTGAATGGACGATGCAGGTCATCCACAGTCAAGCCCACTCTGATTTTATTCAAAATCAGAAAGTAGCTGAAAAGATAGAAAAAGCTACCGGTGGTAGATTGAAAATCAAAGTTGTGCCGAACGGGACCATCGTTTCCAGCCTTGAAGGTTTTCAGGCAGCAGGAGAGGGTGTTTTTGAAATGCATTCGAGTTGGCCGGTGTATGCCAAAGGCGTTGAGTATGCTTTTCTTCCACTTTCGACAGGTAATCTCCAGATGGACTCTAATGATCGATATGTCTGGATTTACGAGGCCGGCGGATGGGAGATCATGCAGAAAGCTTTTGATAAACTGAATCTTAAGCTTCTGGCTGTAGAGGTCTGGGGAACAGAGGTCTTGATGGCAAATAAGCCGTTTAAATCTATTGCTGAAATGAAAGGCACGAAGATGAGAACCTCAGATCCACGCATGTTATCCAAGAATGATGTAGCTGGAATTACACTGCCGCTCGAGGAAGTGTTTACAGGACTGGCTTCAGGTACTGTCGATATGGCTGAATTCGGGCATCTCAAATACAATGAAGGGCTTGGACTTACCGATGTGGCCAAGTATGGTATCTGGCCGGACTTCTGGAATGTCCATTTCGTAACGACGGTCGTTGTCAACAAGGACGCCTATAACAAGCTGCCTGAAGATGTGCAGATGATTCTAGAGATGGCTTTTAAAGCAGATGAATTCAATCATTGGACAAAAAGCCAGTATACAAGTGCGGTTGCCATGAAGGAACTGTCTGAATCCGGCAAGATGGAGTTCATTAGAATGGATGAGGAACAGTTTATTCCACTGAGAAAACAGATGTATGAAATTGAACAGGAAGATATTAAAAAATTTGATGGCTTAACAGAAGAAACCTACAACTCAATGTATGATTTTATGTCCGTGTGGTATCCTTACAAAGCCAAAGCAGCCTGGTGGGGACAGAAATTAACTCCCGAGCAGCAAATGGGGTTTAATCCTGCAGAGAGGTAGAAGGATTACTTTATATTACATGTGTTTTAAAGTCGGGGTGATGACAGAGGATGAGTGCTTTCTGTCTTGCCCCGACCTGATTGTGTAATGTCTTTATGAAGGTTTATAAGCAATTGCGTTATGAATTCCGGATATACAAGGTCGAGCTGCTCAATGGCGGGAGGTCATAGAACAAATCATGGTACGTAAATTATTTTCTATGGTAGATGGACTCAGTGTCTTTATGGGAAAGCTTTTCAGCTTTCTCATTCTTCCTGTCATGATAATTGAAGCTGTAGAGGTATTGCTTCGATATGTGTTTGACTCGCCCACAAGCTGGAGTTGGGAGCTTGCGGCTCACTTGTCAGGCATGATGTTTATCATGGGGGCCGGCTGGGTTCTGCTTGACGACAAACATGTAAGAACAGATCTCATTTACGCAAAACTCAGTAAAAGAGGTCAGGCCCTGCTTGATGTGATCTTTTTTGCTGTGATATTCTTTAGTTTCTGCGGCGTTCTGACGTATAAATCCTGGATAAAGGCAATTTATTCAACCCAAATTAATGAACGAACATTCAGCATGTGGGGGCCACCGCTATTCCCACTGAAAATTGTTATCGCAACTGGATTTACCGTACTCTTGCTACAGGGAATCGTGAAATGGAGTCGGTCGGTTTATTATCTTTTTACAGAGCGTGAAATATGACACCGGTAGAAACTTTATCCATAGTTGGCGTAATTTTCCTCGTTGTTTTGCTATTGGGACATCCCCTCGCGTTTACTCTTGGTGGGTTGTCAGTCCTGTTCGCAGCAACGCTCTGGGGGAATGCTTCTGCTCTGAATCTTTTCATGCGAACGACAACTTCGATTTGTACAAATATAGTCTATGTGTCGGTTCCCCTGTTTATTTTCATGGGCACGATACTGGAGCGCTCCGGTGCTGCCGAAGATTTGTTTGAGTCGATGTATGTTGTTCTCGGCAGGTTGAGAGGCGGGCTGGCGATAGCGACTGTAATAATTTGCACGCTTCTCGCCGCGGCAAGCGGAATAATCGGAGCTTCATTGACTCTGATGACGATGCTTTCCCTGCCCTCAATGATCAAATACGGCTACGATCGTGATCTGGCAACTGGTACGATTATGGCGTCCGGGTGTCTTGGTACGATTATTCCTCCGAGTATCATTCTCGTCATTTATGGTGCTCAGGCACAAATTTCCATTGGTAAACTCTTTGCAGGCGGAATTGGGCCCGGCCTTCTGCTGGCCGGCCTGTATCTTGGATACATTATTCTCCGGGTGCTTATTAATCCTGATGCTGCACCAGCGATTGATCCGAAAGAAGCTGCAAAATACAGCACTAATGAAAAGATAGTCATGGTTGTAAAATCTGTCTTGCCGACACTAGGCCTAATTTTTCTCGTCCTTGGATCGATTATTTTCGGTTGGGCGACACCGACCGAGGCAGCTGCACTCGGATGTACAGGCGCTGTGGCAATAGCGATTTTTAACAGACGTTTTTCATGGGCAATGATAAAAGACTGCTGCTATTTGACCATGCGGACAAATGCAATGATCATGTGGATTATCCTCGGTGCTTCAATGTTTACAGCCGTATTTCTAGGACTTGGCGGTGGAGACCTGATCAGTGAGATGATAAATAACCTGCAGGTAAGCAGATGGCTGATTCTCGTCTTTATTTTGTTTTTATTGCTTATCATGGGAATGTTTATTGACTGCTACGGAGTATTGCTTATTGGAATTCCGGTATTTACGCCAATTGTCACTACGTTGGGCTTTGATCCGGTATGGTTTGCCATTATGTTCGCAGTAATGATCCAGGCTTCCTATTTGTCACCACCTTTTGCCTATGCAGCTTTTTACGTCAAGGGGGTGGCCAAAGAGTCAGGAATCGAAATACCGATTGGTCAACTCTATATAGCAACGGGTACATTTCTTCTGCTGCAGATGATTGGCCTGGCAATCTTATGTTTTTTCCCTGGAATTATCACCTGGCTGCCGGAAAAGATATTCTAGGCATTACTTGATAAAGTGGTGCACTCGATGTCGGAGAAGAAGCCCAGAAGCACAACAGCGGTTGTTGCCGGTGAGGTGATGCGGCCTGAGATGGAGTTTGCCTGCGGGAAAAAATGCGGAATTGATTTTTTCTCGTCCTTGTATTCGGTAACGCGGTCCAGCAGGCTTTCTTTTTTTTGAGTATGTGATTTCATCTGCAGTCCATTCGGTCTCCCGTTTATTATGAGTAAAGTGTCAAAACAGAACGAACATACTTATAAGGTTGTCTTCCAGCCGATGGGGATAAGATGCAGGTTCCCGCACGGCAAAACGATTTTAGATGGAGCGGCGGAGCAGTCCATTAGTGTGCGTTCCGATTGCGGTGGTCAAGGACAGTGCGGCAAGTGTCTGGTCAAGGTTTTTCCCTCGGATCATGTATCATCGCCAACCGACAGCGAAATCAGGTTATTGTCTCCGGAGTGCATTGAAAAAGGTGGTCGTCTTGCCTGTGAAGCTGAGATTCGCGGGGAGGTCTCTGTATCTGTTTCCGAGTCGGTTCTCGATAGCAGGGAGGCAATTGGAAAAACACTCGCCGGAGACGTCCTCACTGATAACGGAAAAAATGTCCACCCCGCTGAAGGCGGAGGCATATCACTTGGCATCGCGATCGATATAGGGACAACAACGCTTGCGCTCTATCTTTGCGATCTTCGGTCGGCAACGATACTGACTTCAATTTCTGAAGCAAACCCGCAACGACAATACGGGGAGGATGTTATCAGTCGCATCGCATATACCGTTGAACACTCGGATGGAGTTCAGACGTTGAATGCTCTCTTGCTGGAGATCATCAATGCAATGATTGCTCAAAGCCTCGTAAATACAGGCCACAGTAAAAAAGATATAAAAAAGATCACGGTGGTCGGCAACACAACTATGCAGCATCTGTTTACCGGCCTTCATCCTGGAAAACTCGGTATAATGCCTTACATGCCGGAATCATGCAGTGCTCAAGATTATCAGGCGGGTGAGCTTTCCCTGTGCGTTGAGCGGAGTTGTCCCGTTTATGTGTTTCCGGTAATTTCTGGATTTGTGGGAGGTGATACCGTCGGAGTCATGCTCTCTGAAAAACCGTATCAAAAAGATGATGTTTATCTGATTCTGGACATAGGTACCAACGGTGAAATCGTACTGGGTAACAGAGAATCAATCTGGGTTACCAGCTGTGCCACCGGTCCGGCACTGGAGGGTGCTCATATTGAATGCGGTATGCGGGCATCGTCTGGTGCGATAGAAAAAGTTTTTATTGATCCGGAGAGCTACCGAGTAAAATATGAGATGATCGGCGATGATTCAAAAAGGCATCCAAGAGGACTCTGCGGATCTGCTATTATTGATACTGTTGCTGAAATGCTAAGAGCAGGATTGATCTTACCGAGTGGTCGTCTCTGCGAGGGATTGCCGGGGATACACGTAGATGAAAAGGGTATCGGTCGGAAATTTGTTCTTGTTCCCGGTGAAGATGAACAGGAGCAAGATCCGGTCGTACTTACGTTATCTGATATTCGGCAGGTGCAACTTGCCAAAGCGGCATTATCAACCGGGATCAAATTACTGATGAAAAATGCGGGAATCGATACATTTGATCGGGTGATTTTAACCGGTTCCTTCGGTGCTCGCTTTAACTGGCGTAATGCTGTTACTATCGGTATGCTTCCAGAAATTGTGTGCCGGTCCGATGTTTCTTTGGTTGAAAATGCCGCAGGACGAGGCGCAGTGATCGCTCTTTTAGATGAGAGTCTAAGAAACGAGATTGAAGCGGTAGCCCTTGACGTCCACTATCTCGATCTAGCAGATGATCCCGAATTTGCAATGGAATTTGCATCGCAAACGTCATTCCCAGTGACCTTCCTTCAATAAATATGTCCAGTGTTATGTTGTCTAAACAAGATCGAAGAAGCGTGTGTTTTATCGGCTGCGGTGTACTCGGGCCCGATGTAAAACAGGTAGCCCGAATGCATGGTCTCGATTTGAACAGCGTGCTGCTTCCGGGTGGTCTGCACAGTAATCCGGGGCTGCTTCGGGTAAAGCTGCAGGAAGCGATCGATACGGCATCGCAGGATGCAGACTGTGGGCGTATTATTGTCGGTTACGGATTATGTGGCAGGGGAACCGTCGGTATCAGGGCACGTTCGGTTCCGCTTGTTTTTCCCAAAATACATGATTGTATAGCACTTTTCCTCGGCAGCGATCAGGCGTACAGGGAGCAGTTCGCAAAATTTCCAGGAACCTTCTATATCTCCAGTGGCTGGTACCAGGAAAAGGAAAGACCAAGGCTTGAAAAGGATAATGACAGGCAGATCTGGGTCGGTTCCAGATCCATGGGATACAGGGAGTTGGAAGAGAAATATGGGGCAGAGGAAAGTAGAGATATTATCGACTTTTTCTCTTCCTGGAAAGCGAATTATCAGCGGGCTGCATTTATAGATACCGGTGTTGACAGATCAAAGGTCTATGAACAGCACGCCAGGAAAATGGCCGAAGAAAATGGCTGGCAGTATGAAACAATTGAGGGTGGGCTTGGGTTGCTCAGCAAACTTTTGACGGTCACCTCGTCTGACAGGCAGCTGTTGATAGTTCCTCCCGGTCATGTCACGGTGTATTCGGCCATCAACAACTGTCTTGATTCGGCTCCTGCCGTAAAAAATAAACAAGCCACAGAGAGCAGTAAGAACAGACCGAGGTATCTTTATTTCGGAGGCAACAGGGAGAAGCAGGAGACTGCAGGGCGAGACCCCGGATCGACTGGAAACGATTCACTCCGTCACAAATTCGGTCTCGGTGTCGATGCAGGCGGTACCTACACCGATGCGGTTATCTACAACTTCAGCGATGGTTCCGTGGTGAGTAAGAAAAAAGCGCTGACTACCAAGTGGGATTTCACCATCGGTATTGATGCGGCACTGGCAGGGTTTGATCAGAAGATGCTGACCCGGATAGATCTGGTTTCGGTATCTACAACTCTTGCAACCAACGCCATTGTCGAAGGGGAGGGGCAAAAGGCGGGTATGCTTTTCATGCCGGGACCTGGTGCTGCTTGTGAGAGACTTTCCAGCCGTGCTCCCTCGGCGGAAATCAGCGGTCAGCTCTCCATTTCCGGCAAAGAGATTCAGGCGGTTAACAGGAAACAGGTACTTGATGTAGCACGGGTAATGGTTGAAAGAGAAGGTGTGACTGCTTTTGCTGTTTCCGGTTTTGGAGGCTCCGTAAATCCGCTCCATGAACTTCAAGTCAAAGATATCTTGACAGAAGCTTTCGGTATGGTTGTCTGCTGCGGTCACGAACTCTCTGACCAACTCAACCTTGTGGTGCGCGCTCAGACAGCGTTGCTCAACGCCAGGATTATCCCCCGGATGATGAAATTTTTCCGTGAGCTGGAGTCTGTACTCACCAGTCGGGAGATACAGGCCCCTGTCATGGTGGTAAAAGGTGACGGTACCCTGATCTCTGTGGGAATGGCGACTGAACGCCCGGTGGAGACTATTCTTTCCGGGCCGGCCGCATCAGTTGCCGGTGCCAAACTGCTCACCGGGCTCGAACATGCCCTGGTCGTGGATATCGGTGGTACCACAACGGACACAGGAAATCTGGAAAACGGACTGGTGATGATCAGAAACACGGGCGCAAAGGTCGGGGGCATCTCAACCCATGTGAAGGCTCTTGATATGCGGACGGTCGGTCTCGGCGGCGACAGTCTTATCCGGTTTGTCAAGTCGGAACTGCAGCTCGGGCCCGGCAGGGTGGCGCCGGTTTCCTGGGCATCTACCCGCAACCAGAGCGGTATGGACAAGGCACTACATTACATGGAGAAACGTGTTTCAACCGGTCGGCGATCAAATCTCTCCCAGGTGCTTCTGGTATCGAGTGAAAGAGGTGATACCGAGGCCCCGCTCTTTCCCTTTGAGCCGACCAGACAGGAGTTTGAGCTCTTCGAGCTCCTCTGCAGGCGGCCGTACAGCCTGGAAGAACTGGCGAAAAGACTTGGTCTGAGTTCCTATCGTTTCCTGGAGAGCAGGAGGTTAGAGGAGCTCGGTCTTGTCCAGCGTTGCGGCCTGACACCAACGGACATTCTTCATCTGGAGGGCAGTTTTGTGCAGTGGCATAAAGAAGCTGCCAAGCGAATGGTGTCGATCCTTGCTCAATGCTGGAACCACGACCCCGCCGACCTCATCAGGTTGGTGCGGCAGCGGTTTGAAAATGCTCTTGCCCGCGAGCTTGTTTTGAAACATCTGTCCGAGGATGTAGAGGTCCCGGAGAAAACCGACTCCCGGCTGCTTGAGCATCTTATGCAGTGCATGCTAGGGAAAAAGGGTAAAACCTGCAAGGTGCAGGCCAGATTCGATCATCCGGTAGTGGGGATAGGTGCGCCCGCACCATATTTTCTCCCGGCAGCGTGCAGGATGTTTGAGGCCGAGGTGGTGATACCCGAGGATGGTGATGTGGCAAATGCCTTGGGGGCGATTACCTCCAACATCGTTATCAGGGAAAAGCTTGAAATCAGGCCGGCCCAGACAGGCGGTTTTCTGCTGCAAGGTCTTGCAGGAGAAAACCACTTTAACGACATTGATGAGGCGGAGGAAATGGCCATTGAACATCTTCTCAACAATATCTCATCTAAGGCCCGCAAGGCCGGCACCGATAGTGATGAGGTTGAGATGGTGATCGAAGACAACATAGTCGATACTGCGGACGGTATCAGTCTCTTCCTTGAACGTTCTATTTCCGCCACACTTGTCGGTCGGCCCGGATTTTGTGTTACTGAAACCAACAGCAACTGAAGTTGTATCGATTTGACAACATGTAGTACTCTTCAACTGGTCAATCTATGTCAAGATACATTTGCTGACCAAATCCTGAAAAAGAAAAAGGATAACAGATGAAAGACAAATCTCTTGCAGTCGGGTGCAGTGTTCGTTTTGAAAAAACGATCGGAGAAAGTGATGTATATCTTTTTGCCGGTATCACCGGTGATCTTTCCCCTAACCACGTCAACGAGGAATTCATGAAAAAGACCTCGTACGGCAGGCGTATCGCGCACGGGGTTCTGCTTATGGGTTTCATGTCCACGGCATCCTCGCTTATACTGCAGAAGTACCCGGAAAACGGTGATGAGGCAACACCCGTATCGCTTGGTTACGACCGCGTTCGTTTTTTAAAGCCTGTTTATATAAACGATACTATCTCGGTCAACTATACAATCGAGGAGTTTGACGCTGAGCGAAAACGGTCGCTTTCAAATATCGAGATCCATAATCAGCACGGAGAACTCGTCGCTGTGGCAAAACATATTTTGAAATGGGTGCCGAACTCCTGAGCGACGAGTGTGACGGCAAAGCGCTTACTGGAGTGTTTTCCAGATAATGGATGTGCTCAGATGTCCATCTTTGCTATTTCCGCCGCAATTGCCTGTTCCATTACCTCCAGCGGCGCCGTGTGCCCGGTATAAAGCTCAACCTGCCCGCAGGCCTGGTGCAGCAGCATCCTCACCCCGGCAATAGTTGTGCAGCCGGCTCTTTCCGCTTCCTGCAGCATTCTTGTTTTGAGCGGGATAAAAACCGCATCCATTACTACAGGGATATCCCTGAGCGTATCGCGGTGAACCGGACTTTTGTCTGGAGCCTGAAAGCCGACGGATGTACTGTTGACGAGAATGTCATATCCTGCCGTGTTGTTGAAATGCTCGAGAGTGCCGGCAACTGAGAGTCCGAGCTCTTCTGCGAGCTGTTCTGCTTTGCTTATAGACCTGTTGAATAGATCTACCTGTGCTCCTGCGGCAACAAGTCCATAACCTATTGCCCGGCCGGCGCCGCCTGCTCCCAGCAGGGCAACCCTCTTGCCTGTTAGATCGCTCTTCTCCTGCAGTGCCCGAATGGCGCCGACAAAGTCGGTGTTGTAACCGGTAAGAAATCCGTCCCTATTATCGATGGTGTTGACGGCACCGATGGTTTTGGCGGCAGGGTCGACTCTGTCGAGAAAGTGTAGTACTGCAGATTTGAACGGCATTGATACGTTCATTCCCCGTATCCCCAAGGCTCGAATGGCCTTTACCGCTTCTTCCGGGTCTGAAATACCAAAATAGACGAAGGTATAATCAATGCCAAGGGCACGATACGCCGCATTGTGAACCTCGACGGCTAGTCGGTACGGGTGTGCAGCCATCGAGCCGCACAAGGTAGGAAGTGTTGTCATGGCTGGTTCCTCATGAAGAGTTGCAAGATTTCTGAAGGACGCTGCGTTCAGAAACCGGAGAAGGAAGGTTTGCGTTTTTGCCTGAAACTCTGTTTTCCTTCCTCACCGTCTGCTGAATGGGCGGCAAGCCCGCCGGCGATAGATTCCAGTGCGGTGACCGGTTGATTGGCTGCTAAAGCGTTGATGACCTGCTTGGCCAGACTTACTGCCACCGGTGAAGATTGGCAGATCTGCTCGGCGAGTTCACGGGCGCGTCTGAATCCATCGTTCTCGGGGACAATTTCATCGATCATGCCAATAGACAATGCCTGCTCAGCCGAGACAGGCTGTGCCGTGAAGATCAGTTTCTTCAATCTGCTTGGCCCTACAAGCTGAAGCGCCTTCTGGGTTCCCATCCAGCCGGGGATCGTACCGACATGCGCCTCGGGAAAACCGTATTGCGAATTTTCTTCGCCGATTCTGATATCGGCGGCAAGGGCCAGCTCCAGGGAGCCTCCAAAGGTGTAGCCGTTCGTAACAGCAATCAATGGCTGCAGGAGATTCTCCATATTCTTGAAAACACGATGGCCGAGACGTACCCAGTCTCTCCACATCTCGGCAGGTGGCAGAGTCGACCACTCATTGATATCAGCGCCGACCCCGAAGGCCCGGGGTGTCTTGGAGAACAAGATGACGGCACGGATGGCGCGATTACGGTCAATTTCAAGGATACAGTTATCAAGCTCTGTCATCATCTCACGGGTGATGGCATTGAGCTTTTCAGCTCTGTTGATGCCGATCAGGGCAAGGTTGTCCCGGACGGAAAATTCAATTGGTTTGGCAGTTTTTTTCATCCTTGTTTCCTTATTATGGTTTTCTGGAGCTGGGTAAAATAGCTCCGGGAAAAATGGTGTCTGTCCGGATGGTACATTACTTTTTGGAGTTCATGTCAGTAGGTCGATTGTATGTACTTTTTCACCGACAGAAGATGGTTGAGCATGGCTTCTTCCGCCGCGTTTTCATTGCGCTGCCTGACGGCCCTGACGATGGCGCCATGTTCCTCCTTAAATGATGCCCACGTTACCGGAGTTATCCACTCCTGTTTTTTCAGACACCAATCTTCCGATAAACGCATTTTGCTTATCCCCGAATAAAGCGAAATAATCAGTGAGTTGCCGGTTGCGATCACCAGGGTTTCGTGAAAGAGGACATCCCATTTCTCATTTGTTTCAAGGTCCTTTGCCTCATCGTTACGTTTTGCGCACAGGGCAAGCCGTTCAATTTCCTGGAACGAGGCACCCCGTGCGGCTGCTGCAGCAATTTTGGGCTCAAGCATCAGGCGTGCTTCCATTATTTCCAGGGGATTGGTCTTCTGGGTGACAATATTAAATGATTCTGTGCTGAGCGCAGGACGCGGCCCGGCGAATGTACCTCTGCCCACATGCCTCCAGATGAGGTCTTCAGCCTCGAGATGAGAGAGAACCTTGCGGAGGCCGCTGCGGGATAAACCGAGATTTTCGCACAATGTGCGCTCGGAAGGGAGCCGCTCACCAAGTTGATAATACCCGCGATGAAGATCTTTTTTCAGCGACTCCAGTGCACAAAGCGTTTTACTCTGCATCCCTTTTTCTCATTGATTTCTATTTGGTTATGGTAAATTTAATAATACCAATACATTTATTGGTATTAAATGTCAATTGGTAAAAGTCACACCACATCAGTTAAATAAACGAGTAAAGTCTGTTTTGATTAGACACCAATAACGATTTGGTGTATTTTGAATTTCCGTGTTCCGTCTCGAGAAAGCGGTGTGCTTTTGGTATTTCTGGTGATTTTTCCAGTTACTCGGCAGGTGGAATGTCGTTTTAACGAAAATTATCAAGGGTTAAAATGTTCAGAATAGTTGATGTACGTGAAGCTGTGGGGCGTGTCAAGGATGGCGATACCGTTGCCATCGGCGGCGCCGGTGCCGGACACGCTGTCCCTGATCGCCTGTTGCAGGGGCTTGGAGAGCGCTATGTCGAGACCGGAGAGCCGAAAAACATTACTGCGCTTCATCCCTGCGGAATCGGGGACAACGTTGCCAGGGGGATGAATCATGTCGCCCATGAAGGTCTGATCGACACGACGATTGGCGGTTTCTGGGGGAACGCGCCGAAAATGGTTCAGCTGGCACTCGACAACAAGATCAAGGGCTACAATTTTCCCCAGGGGGTCCTTGGGCACCTGATGCGGGCAATTGCCTCCGGTAAACCGGGTATTGTGACGCATGTCGGCCTGAATACTTATGTCGACCCTCGGCTTGAAGGAGGGAAACTCAATGAAATTACGACAGAGGACCTGGTCGAGGTCATTGAGATCGGTTCAAAGGAATATCTGTTCTACAAATCCATGCCGGTCGATGTCGCTTTCATTCGGGGGACGACCATAGACTGTGAAGGCAATCTGAGCATGGAAGAAGAGGTCGGCTTTTTTTCGATGCTGTCCATCGCCCAGTCGGCAAAGGTCAATGGTGGAGTCGTGATCGCCCAGGTGAAGCGGACCAGCAATTCCCATTGTGATCCGGGGCAGGTCAAGGTTCCCGGTGTTTTTATCGATTATGTCGTTGTTGAGCCTGATCAGGAAATGACGTTTCAGACACCCTTTGACCCAGCCCTGGTGAAGCGTGATGTTCCTTTCGAATCCGAAGAGCTGCGTCTTGAAGGTGTCAAGCGACTGGTCAATCGTCGGGCTGCACTTGAACTGCAGCCGGGCGCCTTTATTAATCTTGGCTACGGAATGTCCGATGGGGTGCCGATTGTTGCCCAGCAGGAAGGCATTACCAACCAGCTTGTTTTCATGATCGAACAGGGTGCAATTGCCGGCATTCCGACGACGGGATTAAATTTCGGGGCCATGTTCAACCCCTCGGCAATCCTGGATGATGTCTATCAATTCGATTTCTTCCAGGGAGGTGGCCTCGATATGGCGTTTCTCGGTTTTGCCCAGGTTGATCAATTCGGCAATATCAACTCGACCCGATTCGGTAACGTTGTCACCGGCAGCGGCGGCTCGGTCGATATTTCCTCTTCAGCAAAAAAACTTGTGTACTGTGGCACCTTTGCGGTGAAATCAGAGCAGCACATAGGATCGGAAGGAATTCAGGTAACAAATCCTGGAACGGTGAAAAAATTTGTGAAACAGGTTCAGCAGGTGTCTTTTTCAGGCAAAAGCGCCATGGAACGGGGCCAGAGTGTTTTCTATGTGACCGAGCGGGCGGTGTTTACACTGACACCTGAAGGTGTCACGTTGATTGAAATTGCCCCGGGCGTTGATCTGCAGAAGGATGTGCTGGATATGATGGAATTTCGTCCGGTCATCAGTGCTGATCTAAAAACCATAGACAGGATTGTCTATCAGCAGGGCAGCCTTGGTCTAAAAAATCGGTTTGACGGTGTATAATAATCCCTTCCTGAACCTGAAAGCGGAGCGTAATGACTCATGTTGATACAGGTACCTGCTCATTCAGTTGACACCTACGAGCAGATTCGAGACATGGTCTCGGATTTTGCCCGTGAAGAGATCCGTCCCCAGGCAGAGCGGCTTGACAGGGATGCTGAGTTTCCCGAGGACATTTTCAAGAAGATGGCCGGTCTCGGCCTTTTCGGTATCACGACCCCGGAAGCATATGGCGGCGCAGGAGTGGATTGTTATGCTTATGCGGTTGTCATGGAAGAATTGTCCCGTGGGTACTCGGCCGTGGCCGATCAATGCGGACTCGTTGAGCTAATCTGCACCCTGCTGCATGAATACGGGACGGATGAACAGAAATCTCGATACCTTCGTGGCATTACATCATTTAACACCCGTGTTGCCTATTGCCTGACGGAGGCGGAGGCCGGTTCCGATCTCTCCGGGATTAAAACAACAGCGCTGAAAACAGAATCCGGATGGCGTTTATCCGGCAGCAAGTTGTGGATCAACAATGCACCTCTGGCCGATATCGGCATCGTCCTCGCCCGAACCGACCCAGATCTTGGTCATCGGGGGATGAGTGTTTTTATTGTTGATCTGCAGAGCAGCGGCGTCACCCGTGGCTCGAAGGAACACAAGATGGGGCAGCGCGGTTCCCAGGTGGGCGCGCTCTTTTTTGATGCGGTCAGTTTACCCGAAGACGCGCTGATGGGTGAACTGAACCGTGGTTTTTATATGATCATGAGCGTACTTGAAAAGGGGCGGGTAGGCATCGGTGCCCTGGCGGTGGGAATTGCCCAGGCAGGTCTTGATGCAGCACTTGAATACTCGAAAAGCCGCAAGCAGTTTGGCAGTCATATCTCTCATTTCCAGGGGATTCAGTGGATGCTTGCCCAGATGGCCATGGAGATTTCCGCAGCGCGCTGTCTCGTGCATAAGGCTGCGATCATGCTTGATAACAAGAGCAGCGCCACAGCAGCCTGTTCAATGGCAAAATGTTTTGCCAGCGATGTTGCCGTTCGGCAGACCGCGGAAGCCGTGCAGATTTTCGGCGGCAGCGGCTATATTCAGGGCTACGAGGTCGAGCGCTTGTATCGTGACGCCAAAATAACCCAGATCTATGAGGGAACAAACCAGATCCAGCGCACCATTATAGCCAGA
The DNA here is from genome assembly GCA_963675545.2 of Desulfocapsaceae bacterium. GTDB lineage: Bacteria > Desulfobacterota > Desulfobulbia > Desulfobulbales > Desulfocapsaceae > MADRE3. The sequence continues at coordinate 385,722 of CAXXRX010000002.1, read as the reverse complement.
CAGCTCCTCAAGTAGCTATATATGAAAAAAATGGAGTTCCACCAGGGAGTGCCCCGGGGTTCGAACAGGAAAAACATGGTAGCTGGTGTCCAGGTACCTGACAGTCTAATAGGATTGGGATAATGCTCACAATTGATAATGCACTCACCCCGGCAGCACTGGAAAAGAAGTTGAACACGATGTTCGAGGCGGCCGCCCGGAAGATCGTCGCCATAGAGAACTCGTGGGATCCTTCACGGGGAACGCCGGTCTTTACGGTAAAAGGGCAGTATACGTCCCGGGGCTGGACCGAATGGACCCAGGGGTTCCAGTTCGGCTGTGCGCTTCTGCTGTATGATGCAACCGGAGAGCAGCGGTTTCTCGAGTCAGGCCGCGATAACACGGTACAGCACATGGCTCCGCACATCAGCCATGTCGGGGTTCATGACCATGGATTCAATAATGTCAGTACCTATGGAAACCTGCTCCGTTTGATGAATGAAGGCCGCATAGCGGAGAATCAGAGGGAAAAAGAGTTCTACGAACTTGCCATAAAACTGACCGGAGCGATTCAGGCCGCCCGCTGGACGAAAATGCCCGGCAGCCTCGGTTTTATCTATTCCTTCAACGGGCCCCATTCTCTGTTTGCCGATACCATTAGAACGGTGCGGGCACTGACCTTGAGTCACCAGCTCGGCCACCTGCTAATGGGAGAGCAGGACGAGAAAATCAATCTTCTTGGAAGAGGCCTGCAGCATGCTGAAACGACGGCACGATACAACGTATTCTTCGGCGAGAATCGTGATTCCTGGGATATCAGGGGCTGGGTTGCCCATGAAACGATATTCAACGTCCACAACGGAACATACCGCTGTCCCAATACCCAGCAGGGCTACTCTCCATACACTACCTGGACACGGGGACATGCCTGGATTTTGAGTGGCTTTGCAGAGCTGCTTGAATATCTTGATACCCTGGGCGAGAGCAGTTTTACAACGCTTGTCCCCGAGCTCTATCCAGACAAACGGACTGCCGTCGATCGATTTATAGAGGTGGTTGAGGCGGTTGCCGATTTTTACCTGGAGCATTCAACAACCGACGGCATTGTCTACTGGGATACCGGGGCTCCGGGGCTTGTGCGCATGGGTGACTATATGGATCGGCCGGCTGATCCATATAACGAGTTCGAGCCCGTGGATTCATCCTCTGCGGCCATCTGCGCTCAGGGATTCCTGCGGATTGGTCGGTATCTCAAAGAAAAGGGGGATCTGCTCAGGGGAGAGCGCTATTTTCAGGCAGGCCTCACCATTTCCGAAACCATACTTGATGAGCCGTATCTGTCAACGGATCCAAATCACCAGGGTCTTCTGCTTCACTCGGTGTATCATCGACCCAACGGCTGGGACTATGTACCGCCTGGACAGAAGGTGCCGTGCGGAGAGTCCTGCATGTGGGGTGATTACCATCTTATGGAACTGGGCGTCTATCTGCAGCGCCTTGTCACTAATGGGCCCTACCATAAATATTTCATGGACGAACAGAAGCCGGGGCCAGTATAATCGAGCTGCTGAAACCATTTATTCCCAAGGAAGACAATAATAATGAAACGAAAAACGATTCGCTGGGGCATTCTTGGTGCGGGTGATGTCTGCGAAGTGAAAAGCGGCCCGGCATTTCAGCTGGCTGAGCACGCTGAACTGTTGGCGGTGATGCGCCGGGATAGTGCCAAGGCTGAAGATTTTGCCCGTCGTCACGGGGTAAAAAAATGGTACGATTCTGTTGATGAGCTGCTGAGTGATCCCGAAATTGATGCGGTATATGTTGCCACTCCACCCCGTTATCATCTCGAACACACGCGTGCCGCTTTGGCTGCCGGAAAAGATGTCTACCTCGAAAAACCCATGGCGATGAGTGCTTATGAGTGCCGCCTGATCATCGAGGCGGAAGCGGCGAGCAACAAGAAAGTAGCCGTTGCTCACTACCGGCGGGCCCTGCCGGCATTTACCAGGATCAGGGAACTGATCGAGGATGGTACACTTGGCATCGTGAGACTTGCCGAGCTCAATTTTTTTCTGCCCCAGGAAAATACTCTGATACCGGATACCGGATCTAACTGGCGGGTTGATCCTGCTATTTCAGGGGGCGGGCTGTTTCATGATCTGTCTCCACATATGTTCGACCTGCTTCTGGTCTATTTCGGCCGCCCGCTGGCTTATCAGGGTTTTTCGCTGAAGCAGAACAGGGAATCGTCTGTCGATGATTTTGTGCAGGGCACAATTTGTTTTGAAAACAATATCGTATTCAGGGGCTGCTGGTGTTTTACCGTGGCTGACGCTGCCGCTTCTGAATCCCTTGTTATCACAGGTACCAGGGCCCAGGTATCCTGCAACTTCTTTGGCGACAAGATGCGCCTGCGAACGTTAGAAGGCGAACAAATTCTATCGTTTGAAAATCCCGTAAATATTCAGCTGCCGATGATCGAGCAGGTTTCCCGTTATTTTCTTGGTGAAATTCCCTGCCCCTGCCCGACCACAGATGGTCTTATGGTTATGGAAATAATCGATGCGTTCAGCCGCGGCAGGGAGTAGAGAGTCGAATTGCGCAGTTTGTTGTTGAGTGGTACTATCATACGGGAAATAGATTATCATGGTGTTCAAAGGAGGAAACAATGCAACCTAAAATAATTCTTTATGAAAATGTTCCGGAAGATCTGCTGACACGTCTTGAGCAACATGCAGATGTCACCGTTGTTGAGACGTTCGAAGGGCTTTCCGATAAAGCGCTGCACACGCTGCTTTCAGGAGCTGAAGGGCTGATCGGAGTGGGGCAGACAATCGGCCCCAGAATTCTCGATCGGGCCCCGGATCTGAGAGTTGTCTCCACCATTTCAGTTGGTTACGATTATTTTGATGTGGCGGACCTGACCGGGCGCGGCATCATGCTGATGCATACTCCAAATGTCTTGACGGATACCACGGCTGACATGATTTTTATGCTGATGCTCTGTGCTGCGCGCCGTGCTGTTGAAATGGATAAGATGGTTAGACAGGGGAGATGGACCGAGTCCGTTGGTCCCGCCTGTTTCGGCCATGATGTCCATGGCAAGAAGCTGGGCATCCTCGGTATGGGACGAATCGGTTATGGTGTGGCCAAAAGGGGTTTTGGCGGTTTCAATATGGAAATTCTCTATTACGGCAGGTCGGTGAGTGAGCAGGCCGAAAAGGATTTCAGGGCAACCCGCACTCCACTTGACCAGCTGCTGGCTGAATCTGATTTTGTCTGCGTTACGCTGCCGCTCTCGGAGAAGACGAAAAAACTGATCGGGCCAAGGGAGCTGGCGTTGATGAAACCCGGTGCTTTCCTGATTAATGGCGGGCGCGGGCCGATCATTGATGAGACTGCCCTGATTGAAGCTTTGCAAAACGGCACGATCCGCGGGGCAGGTCTCGATGTTTATGAACATGAGCCGCTGTCTCCTCAGTCACCGCTTCTGGACCTGGACAATGTGGTTCTTCTGCCTCATATCGGTTCCGCCACCCATGAGACCCGCTACGCGATGGCTCGCTGTGCGGTGGACAATCTTCTTGCGGCGCTTGAAAGTCAATCACGTGTCAATTGTGTCAATCCGGAAGCACTCCAGCAGACGCCCTGATGGATGAAGATTATTTTCGGTACCGGTGTAGACTGAACATTTCTATAGTATCTGATCTTCTATACCGGAACACGATTGTGTATTGCCAATGAACGTTAAGCAAGAAGGTGGAACCGCCCCGATAAAAAACCGCCCTGTCCTGATGATTTTCATGCTGGTTGTGGCGGTATTTTTTTCAATGGCTTCACGGGCGATATTTTCTCCACTGATGCCGTCTCTTCAGAACGAAATGGGCGTCACGCTGTCTCTTGCCGGTACTCTGTTTCTTCTTATAAGCAGCAGCTACGCAGCAGCCATGATGTTTTCGGGATTTCTTGCCGCCCGTATCGGTCATGGCATGACCATTGTCGCCGCTATGGCCTGTATTTCCCTGGGCCTCCTGGTTTCAGCAGCAGCACCCGGGATTATGATCCTGGCTCTTGGCATGCTTTTTATCGGAGCCGGGGCCGGCACATATCCACCGTCCGGCATGGTCATGATCAATACAAAGATAAGCGTGCGGAGAAGGAGTACCGCCTTATCGTTTCATGAGATAGGTCCCAATCTCGCTTTGCTGCTCTCGCCTCTTATTGTGTTGATCCTGGAGCCATGGTTCGGCTGGCGGGGGGTTCTGTTATGGATGGCTCTTGTCTGCGGATTTGCAACCGTGGCCTTCTGGCGCTGGGGGACTGCCGACAGTGGAATCGGCGCTGCACCGGATTTTGGTACAATTAAAACGATTCTGCGCCTGCGCAGTACCTGGGTCGGTATGGTTATCCTGTCCGCCGTTCTTTCAGCGCTGCATGGGGTATATGCAATTCTGCCAGCCTACCTGGTTAGCGAGTATTCTCTTTCACCACAGTACGTAAATTTTCTCTTGACCGTTTCACGCATAGCCGGCGTCCTGCTTCTTTTACGTGCCGACTGGATTATACAACACTTCGGCAATAGGAAAACGATTATCAGTGTCCTCATCTTCTCCAGTTTTTTTACCGCCCTTATCGGGCTTGCCCGGGGTAACTGGATATCGATCGTGGTCATTGCCCAGCCTGCCCTGATTACCGTGATGATACCGGCGCTCCTTTCCTCTCTTGCCGATATTGGTGAAGCGCGTTACCAGAATATTACCTACGCGCTGATTATCACCGCAGGCGTCACACTAGGGGCGGGTCTGGCACCGGCCCTGCTTGGCCTGTGTGGAGATCTGGGATTGGGCTGGCTCGGTTTTCTTGGCCTTGCAGCATATATGGTGGCGGCAATCGTCTTTACGACGATAACCCCTGCTTTCGGAAAGGATTAACTCGGGTCTGCCAGTGACAGGCTTTTTGGTTCGGGGTGTCTAGCCATGCTTTCTTGATCGGAGGTATTATCCTGGAGGGTTTGGAAAGCTGAGGTTAAATTTTTCGGCAATGCCCGAAAGGTCTTTAACAACCGGATCAAGAAGTGGGATACCGTTTTCGCGGCGTTGTTTTTCGCTCTCGCGTTCAGGGTCTCCTGGAACAAAAACCTTGGATTGCCCTGGAACGGGTTCCGCCTGTCGGAAACGCCTGAGCCATCTATCCATATGAGCCTTGAATTCCTCTGCAGGTCGAAAGGCGTCGATCCGCAGGGCTCCGAAAAAGTGGCCGATGCCGTCTCCGACCGGATCATTTTTTGTCTCCAGGAATGAAACATAGGGTGGCACCCACGGACCGTAGTTTGCCCCTGAAAGCACTGCTGAAAAGATATCTACCATGGCTCCGAGACAATACCCCTTGTGGCTGCCGTGGTCCCGGTCGCTGCCAAGGGGAAGCAGACCCCCTCCTTTGCTGACTGTATGGCTGTCAGCGGTGGGGTTGCCTTCAGCGTCCTGTACCCAGCCTGTCGGCGTTGGAGAATCCTTGCGCTGCAGTATTTCAAGTTTTCCATAGGCAGCCGTTGTCGTGGCAAAATCCGCCACAAAAGGAGGTTCGTCTCCTGCAGGAAAGGCGACTGCGATAGGATTGGTCCCAAGCATTCTCTCCCTCGAGAATGTTGGTACAACGAGGGGGCTGGCATTCGTCATACTCACCCCGATCATGTCATGTTCCAGGGCCTGCATTGCATGGTAGCCGGCAATTCCATAATGGTTCGAGTTTTTTACGGCCACCCAGCCGGTTCCTGCCTGCTCGGCTTTTCTTATTGCCCAGGTCATAGCCAGCGGAGCCACTACCAGCCCGAGTCCCGAATCGCCATCAATAACAGCGGTGGAAGGGGTCTCGTGAACCAGCCTGATGTCAGGCTCTGCGTTTATCCGGCCATTTTCCCACAAACGGACATATGAGCTCAGACGCGAGACTCCGTGTGAATCGATACCTCTGAGGTCGGCTGCCAGCAGGACATCGCTTGCTTTTTCGGCATCCGTTCCGGAACAGTTCATCTGAAGAAAAACATTTATGGTGAAATCCCTTAATGCCTCATATGGATAAAAGTACATTGTCTCGCTCCGTATTCATTTGCATATTCAACTACTCATATGGCCGGCCATTCGAACCTACCACTGTCGATAATATTTTCAACAATAATAATAAAATAAGGTGGTTATAATGATTTTTATGCTGACCTTGCTGTTGCTGCCGGCGTATAAAAGACTTGACAAAAAGTACTTGTATTCGTTAATGTTTCCGAACAACTACATGCTTCTCTGATGTCCAGGGAAGTCCACTAATCTTAATTTATAGAAGGGGGGACAGGCGCGTTTTTTAAGAGATACGTATTGCTGGATAACTTGAATAAAAAAAGGAGGAGAAGTCGATGAAAAGCAAATGTTTTCGTATAGTCTTTGTTGCTCTTTTTACCAGTTTCATGACACTTTCAGTGTCTCAGGCAGCTGATTTCACGTTCCATGGTGCCAGTCAGTTTGATGAGAAACACGCATTTACCCGCCTGATGCGTAAGTTTGAAGAGCTTGTTCAGCTCTATTATACCGGTGACAAAACCATCGAGTTCGTCATGCACCTCAACAGTGAGCTCGGCCTTGAGAAAGACTATGTTGCCTATATGGCACAGGGTACCTCGGTTGATTACGCGGTGGCCTCTCCTTCACATATGTCCACCTTCTCCAAGATGGCCTCCCTGATCGACCCTCCGATGCTGTATAAAAATCATATCCACTGGAGTAAAGTACTTGGTGGCGATGCGCTGGCTCCGATTGAGGAAGATATCCTTAAAAGAGCCGATATACGCCTCATCGGTTACGGCGGCGGCGGCACCCGAATGTTGATCGTCAACAAGCCAGTTGAAACGATGGAAGATGTCAAGGGTCTTCCCATCCGTGTCATGGGTGCCCCGATTCAGACCAAGATGTTCGATGCGTTTGGAATGGCTCCGACGGTTATCGCCTATGCCGAGGTCTACAACGCCATACAGACCGGAGTAATCGATGCGGCTGAAAACGAGGCCGCCGGTATCCAGCAGATGAAATTCTATGAGGTTGGCCCCTATATCGCACTGACCGCTCACGCGATAACCGTTCGCCCGCTCTGTTTTTCAAACAAGAGCTTCATGAAGCTGCCGGAAGATCTTCAGGCAGCCATCCTCCAGGCAGGCAAAGATGCCGGCACGTATGGACGTATTCTTGAATCTTCAGAAGATCGTTCCAAAATGGCCCAGATGGAAGCTGAAGGCAAGCTGACTACCGTTTATTTCAAGGACCGTGATAAACTGGTAGAAGCTGCAGCGCCGGTAATCAAGGCCTATTTTGAAGAGCAAGGTGTTCCTGAGATCTTCGACAGGATTCAGGCAGCCGCCAACTAGCCCGGGATTTGAATAATTCAATCCTGAGGACTAGCTTTAAATGGCCAATAATAGCCGGGAGCCTTCTGGTTTCCGGCTATTATGTTTTTGGACCGGCAGGGCCGGAGTTTCTGAGATTTAATCATTAACCTGGTAGTGTGATGATGAGAAAAGCACTGAATGCTTATTATAAGTTTCTAAAGGTAGTCCTGGCGATTTTAATGGGACTGCTGCTGATTCCGGTAACCCTACAGATATTTGCCCGGTATTTCAGTTTTATTCCACGCTACATCTGGACAGAGGAGATGGCCAGGTTCTGTTTCATCTGGATCATTCTGGTGGGATCCATGATTGCGGTGAAAGATGGTACCCATTTCGCTGTCGATCTTTTACCCACTGCAAAAACTCCGCGAGGTAAAGCCTTCAGCAGAATGTTCGTTGATTTCTGGATTCTGGTGATGGCCCTGATCTTTATTATATGGGGCTGGCCGCTGGTGCAATTCGGCCTGCTTCAGACCTCAGAGATGGCTGAGCTTCCGATGGTATATATCTACATGACCTGGCCGCTGGCCGGGGTGACGTGGATATTGTTTCTTATCGAAAAGTATGTCGACAATATAAAATTATGGCGGAGTGATACGCGATGACACCGGGTGAAGTAGCAGCAAGTCTCTTTATCGTATTCGGCGTTCTGGTAATTCTGCGGGTACCGGTGGCTTTTGCTCTCGGCCTTGCCTGCGTTCCTGTCTTCATCATCGAGGAGCGTCTTACCCCGTTTCTGCTGATGAATGAAATGTTTAAATCCTATAACTCTTTTATCCTGCTCGCTGTGCCGTTTTTCCTGATGGCTGCCAATATCATGAACACGGCAGGTATAACAGACCGGCTGGTCAAGCTGTCACAGGCGCTTGTCGGTCATCTGCCCGGAGGGCTTGGGCATATCAATGTCATGGTAAGCATGCTTTTTGCCGGAATATCAGGATCCTCGACCGCTGATGCCGCCGGTATCGGTTCCCTGCTCATCCCTCAGATGAAAAAGCAGGGCTTTTCCCCCAGCTTCTCCGTGGCGGTCACGGCGTGCTCCTCTGTAATGGGCGTTATTATTCCCCCCAGTATCCTGATGGTTGTCTGGGGAGGACTTATGACTGTGTCCATTGGCGGGCTGTTCCTTGCCGGTGTCATACCAGGATTGCTGGTTGCGCTCTCCCAGATGGCCACCGTGTACGTCTATGCCAAAATCTACAATTATCCGATCTATTCAAGGTCGACCTTCAAGGAGGCCATATTCGCCATCACCAAGGCCATAATGCCGCTGATGACCCCGATGATAATCGTCGGTGGTATCGTCGGTGGCTTTTTTACCCCGACCGAAGCCTCGGTTATAGCGGTAATCTACTCGTTGGGTCTCGGCCTGGTGGTCTACAACACGCTGACGCTTAGAGACATTCCCAAGGTCCTCTACGATTCGGCCCGTTTTGCTTCTATCTCGCTTTTCTGTATAGGAACGGCATCGGCATTCGGCTGGCTGCTTGCCTTTTACAAGATTCCGCTTGTGTTGGTTGAATTCCTCAAAGAGTTTGGAGTAGGTCCGATCAGTACCGGTCTGCTCGTTGCCGGTGCGTTTTTGTTCATCGGTATGTTTATCGATGCGATTCCGGCGATCATTATTCTTGGCACCGTACTCTGGCCGGTGGCTGAGTTTGCCGGGATTCACCCGATCCATTTTGCAATAATCGGTGTCATATCGCTGTCTTTCGGACTGGTAACGCCGCCCTATGGGCTGTGTCTGCTGATTAGCTGTGCCATTGGTGAGGTTGAACTCAAGAGGGCCTTGAAGGATGTCTGTATCATACTCCTGCCGATGCTGGGAGTGCTTTTCCTGGTTATCCTCTTACCGGACATCATACTCTTTTTACCGAAACTGCTATTACCCAAATTTGTGAATTGACGAGTCTGCAAAAGAGCTGACGGACGACCTCAAATATATCTGGTGTGAAAAAAATTAAATCTCACTTTGGCCGGCAATTATTGCTGGTGGCATTGTGCTGAAAAAAGCGTACGAGGAGGGAATCAATGATAAACGAATTGTTTGATCTGACAGGTAAAGTTGCTCTTGTAACAGGGGGAAGCAAAGGTCTGGGGCTGGCCATGGCGCGGGCACTTGCACTTGCCGGGGCAGATATCGTTATTAACAGCCGCAATGGCGATGAGCTGGAATCTGCGATGGCAGAGATTCTCCAGGGAACCGAGCGCAAAGGTTTCAGTGTCGTGGCCGACCTGTTCAGGCGTCAAGACACCATTGACTTGGCAAGAAAGGCTGTCGAGGCCATGGGGCGTGTTGATATCATCATTAATAATGCCGGAACGAATATTGTCGCCCCCGTTGACGGTATCAAGGATGATGACTGGGACAGACTGGTGGAGTTGAACCTGAGTGCGCCGATGGTGCTGGTGCGCGAGCTGTCTGCGCAGATGAAAGAGCGCAAATGGGGCCGGATCATAAATATCAGCTCGATATTCGGGCTGTGCACCAAAGAGGAAAGAGGATCATATTCGGCAACCAAGGCAGGGCTGATCGGACTCACCAGAACCATGGCCCAGGATCTTGCCCCCTGGAATATTACCGCTAACGTCATTGCTCCCGGCCCCTTTTCCACCCCCCTGACCGACCGTCTCGTGCAGGGAGAGCTACGCGATTATTTTAATAGTATGGTGGTGCTGGAGCGCTGGGGTAAGCCGCAGGATCTCATGGGTCCGGCTCTGCTCCTGGCCAGTGATGCCGGCAGTTATATCACCGGGTCAACATTGGTTGTCGATGGTGGCTGGATGACCCGCTAGCCTGATCCGAAATCACGTGTTGGGAGGAACAGAAATGAATGTACTTGTCCTGGGTGGCACCGGTGTAATCAGCCGGGCTATTGTAAATCTGCTGCTGGAAAAAGGTCATACTGTGGCCGTGTTCAACCGGGGCAGCCGAGCACTGCCATATGACGGTGAGGTCAGACAGATCACCGGTGATCGGCAAAATCGTGAGGATTTTGAGTCGCGTATGCGCCGGGAATCATTTGACGCAGTCATTGATATGATCTGCTTCACCGAAGCCGATGCCCGCTCAACGGTTACGGCGTTCAGGGAGAAGACCGGCCAAATCATTATCTGTTCAAGTGTTGCTGCCTACAAACGCCCATATTGCAGTGTCCCGACGGTCGAGTCGGCCGAGTCGCTGTTTGATGATCCGAGTTTCGAGTACGCCTGGAACAAGGCGCAGGTAGAGCGATATCTGGAAGAAGAGTTTCGTTCCCGGCAACTGCCGGTGACGATCATTCGTCCATCCCTCACATACGGGCCGGGTGCCGCCAACGTCGGAGTATTACGGCAGAATTACGGAATCATTGAGCGCATCAGAAAACAAAAACCACTGGTAATGTTTGGCGATGGTTCGGCACCCTGGAGCTTTACCTTTGCCCCGGATCTTGCCAAGGCCTTCGTCGGGGTAATCGACAACCCGCAGACCTTCGGGCAAGCCTATCATGCCTGCAGTGAAGAGCGCTGCCGCTGGGAAGATCTGTATCTGACCTTCGGCAGAGTGCTGGGCATTGAGCCGCAGATAGTCCATATCTCATCCGAATTGCTGGTTGCCGCTAACCCGGAGCTGTTCAGTCACCTCTACCTGGAAAAAACCTTCCCGGGATTGTTTGATAATTCAAAAATACGCAGTGTCATACCTGATTTTGCCTGTGACATATCCCTTCATGAAGGGATAAAAATGATGGTTGAATGGTTTGAAAAGGAAGCAAATCAGGTTGATCCTGCCAAAGAGCGACTGGAGGACCGGCTGGTCGAACTGTACCTCGGTTGGAAGCAGCAGATGTCTGCTCTTTCTGAGGTTCCATGATCAGCGGATCAGGAGGTGATTGTTGAAAGGTGAAGCCGATGTATAATCGTGTTTTGATGACTGGTGCTGACGGTGTTATCGGGCGGGTGCTTCGTGAAGAGCTCAGGGGCGTCTACCCGGTTCTGCGTCTTTCTCACCGGCGGCCCTTTGGAGATGCCGGAGCAGGAGAGGAAATCGTCCTGGCAAACCTGGAAAATTATGATGAGGTGGATGCTGCCATGGAAGGGGTTGACGCCGTCATTCATCTGGGAGGAAAGGCCGAAGAGGGAACCTGGGATGTGGTGCTGCAAAGCAATATTCTCGGTGCCTTCAACACCTTTGAAGCCGCCCGGCGTCATGGGGTAAAGCGTTTTGTCTTTGCCAGTACGAACCACCTTGTCGGCTACCACAGGAGATCCCGTAAACTGACGGTCAGCGAACCGCCGCGCCCGGACTGCCGTTACGCAGCCACCAAGGTTTTCGGGGAGGCTCTGGCCAGGCTCTACGCGGATAAACACGGTATGAGCATGATCTGTATGCGCATCGGTTCGTTCCAACCCCGGCCGTTGAATGTGCGGATGCTCAGCTGCTGGCTCAGTCACCGGGACATGGTGCAGCTGGCGCGGGTCTGCCTGGATGCACCTCTGGATGTTCATTATGAGGTGGTATGGGGAGTTTCAGCCAATGATCGGAGCTGGTGGGATAACACCCCGGCTGAACGGCTGGGATACCGCCCTCGCGACAATTCCGAGGACTATGCCGAAGAGATTTTCGAGGCCCAGCGCCAGGCCCGGGCTCAGAACAAGGTTGAATCCAAAAGCGGTACGACGGATGCTGCCGATCAGGCCGCGGTTGTTTCTGCTATCAAGGCAGTCCAGGCCGATGAACCCCCGGCAGAAGGCTTGTTCCAGGGAGGCCCCTATTGTGCAATGGAATTTACCGGCGATCTCGATAAAATAGATTGAATCCGAAATTAGAAGAGGCTTGAAGATGGTTTCTACAGAAATAACTCCCAGGCTCAAAGCTCCAGCAGGCGCCTGCGACACACATATGCATTTTTACAACGCTCGATTTCCTTCTGCTCCGACAGCACTGATGACACCTCCCGACGCCTGGATAGACGGCTACCGTGCGATCCAGAAGCGGTTGCATCTCGAACGTGTGGTGGTCGTGCAGCCGACCACCTACGGAACAGATAATTCCTGCCAGCTGGAGGCGATGAAAGCCTTTGGCGAAGGTGCCCGGGGAGTAATGGTGGCTGACACCTCGACCAGTGAAGAGGAGCTGGAGCGCCTGAACTCACTTGGTGTCCGGGGAGTACGCTTTCACATGCTTCCCGGGGGGGCTGTGCCGTGGGATATCATGGAAGAGATGGCCGCCCGGGTGAACAATCTCGGCTGGCATGTCCAGCTGCAGATGAACGGCAGGGAGTTTCCTCAGTGGGAAGCACTGCTCAGGCGGTTGCCGTGCAGTCTGGTTGTCGATCATGTCGGGCGCTTCATGGGGCCTGTGCCGACAGATGATCCGGCCTTCAGGGTTCTGCTGAAATTGCTTGAAACCGGCCGCTGCTGGGTCAAGCTCTCTGCTCCGTATGAATCCTCCGAGTCCGGACCTCCTGATTGGGCTGATGTTGCCCCCGAAGCTCGCGCCCTGGCAGTGGCCGCCCCCGAGCGGATGCTCTGGGCCAGCAACTGGCCGCATCCGGGCCAGCAGAGCCCGCCCGATGAGGCGGATCTGCTCGACCTGCTGCTCGACTGGGTTGCTGATGAAAAGACCCGAAAGCGGATTCTGGTCGATAACCCGGCTGTGCTGTACGGTTTCTGATTGTTATCATACGTGTGTTGACGGAGCATCGACTTAACTGTATCGTCCGACGCGGCCTATCGTTGCTGCAGGAGAGACCCCGCATCCGTCATTTAGCAGCTGTTCCCCTAAGCAAACAGGTACGGAAATGAGTAAAAAACTGAAAATATTTCTCTCCCATAACCCTGAAGATCTTGAAGTCTATTTCAAAAAAGCCCACGAAGCTCTTGCAGAACTGGGCGAAGTGGTGCGCAACCCAAAAGACCGCGACCTGGATACCGATGAAGTAATCGAAGCAGCACAGGGTTGCCAGGTGGTGATCTGTCACCGGGCGACGCACGGAAAAGCACCGATATTTAAAAATCTTCCTGAACTCGCTGTCTTTATCCGCCCGCAGGTCGATATCAGCGATGTCGATGTCGCAGCCGCCTCAGCCAGCGACATCCTTGTTGTCAATTCTGTTCCTGCCTTTATACCGGCGACCGCGGAGATGGCCCTGGCCCTGATGTTTGATCTGGCCCGCGATGTGACGGCCTCGACTTTTGAGTTCAAGAAGGGATTGATGCCGCCATCCAACATGGGAAGACAACTGAGCGGCAGCACTGCCGGTATTATCGGCTATGGTGCGATCGGCAGCTACCTGGCCGAAAAACTCGTGGCACTCGGCATGCGGGTTCTGGTCACTGATCCTTACGTTACTGCAGATCAGCAGGGAGTTGAGCAGGTTGAGCTGCAGACCCTGCTGAAAGAGTCTGATTTTGTTCTGCCCTTGGCAGTTGCCAACGAAGAAACGGAAAACCTCATCGATGCAGACGCGATCAGTTTGATGAAGCCTGATGTCTACTTTGTCAATGTCTCCCGCGGAAATCTGGTGGACGAGGCAGCTCTGGAAACAGCGATACGGGAAAAGCGTATCGCCAAGGTGGCGATGGACGTCGGCCGCGGTCCTGACCAGCGCCCGTCACCCCACCTGGCCGCTTTGCCGGGTGTCGTTGCAACCCCGCATCTTGGCGGATTAACACTGCAGAATGCCGAGGCCCAGGCCTGGAGCGCTGTCGAACAGGTTGAGGGATTGCTGAAAGGAGAAATGCTGCCCCGATCTGTTAACCCGGAGAGTACCGGAAGACTCTTTCGGTTGTGGGAAGATCTGGGAATCAGGGGCACCTAGCGATTGATATCAGCAGGAAGCGTCGTGGTACAGGGCTACGCTTCCTGCTTCTGTCTCTCAGACCGTATCCTGCCCATGCAGCTCTCAGGGTGTTTTTTTACCGGTTTTGGCGGATGTCAGGATATCAAAATCACAGCCGCTGCCTGCCTGGTTAACATGATCGTGAAACATGCGCAGGTAGCCACGCAATCCTGAAGTATCTGCACCAGCAGGAAGATCAGCCCGGCGCCTTTCAAATTCAGCATCGCTGATTTCGAGGCGAAGCGTTCGTTCCGGTACATTCAACGTGATCATATCGCCGTTGCGGACAAGAGCAAGCGGACCACCGATCGCCGCTTCCGGGCTGGCATGAAGAATAATGGTTCCAAAGGCGGTCCCGCTCATACGGGCATCGGAAATGCGGACCATGTCTTTTACGCCCTGCCGGGCAAGCTTCTGGGGGATCGGAATATAGCCCGCCTCCGGCATTCCCGGGGCCCCGCGAGGGCCGGCATTTCTCATGACAAGAACGTCTTCGCCGGTCACATCAAGATCGGGGTCGTCAATACGTTCGGCCAGATCTTCAAGCGATTCGAAGACCACGGCCCTGCCGGTATGAACCAGCAGTTCTTCAGTACTTGCCGACTGCTTGATAATGGCTCCGTCACCGGCAAGGTTTCCGCCCAGCACGGCAATGGAGCCGCCGCTGAAGATCGGATTATCGAAAGACCGCACGACACCCTGCTCAAAGGCAGGCGGCAACTCGTCGATCACCTCACCCAGGGTGCGGCCGGTGACGGTGATGCAGTCGAGATTGAGCAGCGGTTTCAATTCACGGAAGACCGCTGCCATGCCGCCCGCTTTGTGAAGGTCGTCCATGTAATAGCGGCCGGATGGCTTGAGATCGATAAGCACAGGTGTCTCCCTGCCCATAGCGTCGAACGCCTGATAGTCGATCTCGATACCCAGTCGCCCGGCTATCGCAGCCAGGTGGACGATACCGTTCGTCGATCCACCGATGGCGAGCAGGATGCGCAGCCCGTTAGCCAGTGACTCAGGGGTGATGATTTTGTCCGGAGTCAGGCCCTCGGCGGCCATGGCAACGGCTCGTCCGCCGGCGGTTTCTGCATGGCGCAGGCGATCCGCCATGACGGCGGGAATCGTCGCCCCGCCGGGAAGCATCATACCCAGTGCTTCAGTAATACAGGCCATGGTGCTGGCTGTACCCATAACACCGCAGGTCCCGGCACTCGGTACCAGGTTGTTGGTGATCTCCTCGATTTCTTCACCGTCGATTTCTCCCGCCCGATAGCTTGCCCAGAAGCGTCGGCAATCGGTGCAGGCGCCAACACGCTCTCCGCGGTGGGTACCTGAGAGCATGGGGCCGGTAACCACGGACAGTGCCGGAATATTGACACTGGCAGCTGCCATTAACTGCGCCGGAACGGTCTTGTCACAGCCACCGATGAGGATCACCGCATCCATCGGTTGAGCGCGCATCATCTCTTCGGTATCCATTGACATCAGATTGCGCAGAAACATGCTGGTCGGGTAGGCAAAAGATTCATGCAGGGAGATGGTTGGAAATTCGATGGGCAGGCCTCCGGCCAGCATGACGCCCCGTTTTACCGCGGCGACAATATCCGGAACATTGGCATGACAGGGATTATAGCCGCTGTAGGTGTTGGCAATACCGATCACCGTCCTGCCGAGGGAATCTTCAGTATAGCCCATGGCTTTGATAAAAGCCTTGCGCAGGTACAGTGAGAAGTCTTGATCTCCGTAGCTGGTCAGGCTTCGGCGCATTCCTTTTTTATTTTTGTTCATGATAGGTTTCCCTGCTTTGGTAACGGCTGATTTTGTTAAACTAACCTCCGGTTATCTCTTTGATAACAGGATAAAAGAGAGTCTTATCCTACTACAACAGGCTGTCGTCTTCAAGGGTTTCCGGTACGAGGCAGGACTCATTCTCTGGAAAAGCTGATCTCACCTCTGGGTGAATGAGGGAAAATGTATAACCGGTACCTTGGTCACAGCGTGCCGGGAAGACGGAAGGTGGCTTCTGCGGTAATTTCGCACCATCATTTAACAGCTTTTCATGACCGGAAAAAAAGATTATCATGGCGTGCATCTGAGAGCAAAGATCATGGAGAAAACACGGTATGAAAATTACAGATGTAAAAAGTTACGTGCTGCAATATCCCCTGGAAGAGGAACTGGGCTATTCGCAGCAGTACTACACCATGAGAACAGCCCATATTGTCGAGGTCATCACCGACGAAGGTATCAGCGGCTGGGGTGAATGCTTTGGTGGTGGAAATGTCGCTTTTGCCAACCAGGCTATTGTCGAAAAGGTTATCAAGCCCATGATTGTCGGCAGGAACCCTCTTGATCGAGAGGTTATCTGGCACAGCGTCTACAATATTCTTCGTGATCATGGCCAGAAAGGGATGCCCATACAGTCTCTTTCCGGGGTTGATATCGCATTATGGGATATCGCTGGCAAAATTCTTGATCTGCCTGTTTATCAACTATTGGGCGGAGCATTCAGAGATACCATCCCTGTTTACGGCTATGGAATGATGCTTCAGCGAACCCCGGATCTGCTCGAGCGCTTCAGCACTGAAAGCGCTTCGATTGTTGCAAAGGGATTTCGTGCCGTGAAAATGAAGATCGGCCTGGGCCCGGAGCAGGATGTCGACCTGGTGGAGACCGTGCGAACGTCGATCGGACCCGATATCAAATTAATGGTTGATGCCAATCATGCCTATACTGCACGGGAGGCCATACCACTGGGAAGGGAACTCGAGAAACGTGGCGTCTACTGGTTTGAAGAACCGGTAACCTCTGAGGATCACCAGGGGTATCGGGACCTGTGTGAAGCACTGGACATGAATATTGCCGGGGGAGAGGGTGAATTCACCCGCTGGGGGTTCAGGGATCTGATTGAGAGACGTTGTGTGGATGTCCTTCAGCCTGAGGTTTGCGGTCTTGGCGGTATAACTGAATACCAGAAAGTGCTCGCCCTGGCACATGCCCATTTTGTTCCGGTGGTCAACCATGTGTGGGGTTCTGCCGTTGCCGTTGCCGTCAATCTCCACCTGCTCACTGCCCTTCCCGATCTTCCCGGCGGTGCGCATCCCGTCCAGCCGATGCTGGAATATGACACCACACCAAACAGATTTCGTGAAGAGCTTTTGACCGTATCACTCGGAGTCATGGATCAGGTAAAGAAGAGTTGTGGATTTGTCTCAAAGCCTCAGGGGCCAGGCCTTGGAATTGAGGTGGACCGGGACTTTGTTAAACATTTTGTACAATGAGGGCAGCGTCGTTGCCGCCGGTTGCTGTGAACCGAAGCAAAGCGCTGAATTGCATCTTTAAATGTTTGTAATTACCAGGTAAAAGCACTATGAAAAAAGTCAGATCACTACTGGAAGATATAAAGATACCAAAACTTTACCGGGTCAGACAGGAATTCAGCGCCAACCCGCTGAGCGATATCGAGAAGTCCTGTGTCGATCAGATTGTTTCTCTTGAGAGGTTGAAAAACCTCAATCCTGGAGCACGTATTGCGGTAGCCGTGGGAAGCAGAGGTATTGCAAATATTGGTAAAATCACAGCTTCCGTTGTCAAGGCTCTCAAATCAATGGGATTTGAACCTTATATCGTTTCCGGCATGGCCAGCCATGGCAAGGCCTCCCCTGAAGGGCAGCAGGAACTGCTTGCCGGGCTCGGGGTTACCGAGGAGACGGTCGGTTGCCCTGTCCGCGCTCATGTCGATGTCTTTGAAATCGGGACCCTGGAAAACGGCCTGCCCGTCTATATGGATCGACTCGCGATGGAAGGTGACGGAATCGTCTTGATCAACCGTATTAAGACCCACACCGCCTTCCACAGCCGATATGAAAGCGGCATTGTAAAAATGCTTGCCATCGGGCTGGGAAATGATCTTGGGGCAAAATCCTGTCATCAGCTTGGGTTTGGTCCTTTTGGCGAAAATATAGTGGCGATGTCGCGCATAAAACTTGACAAATGTCCGGTGCTTTTCGGTGTTGCGGTGGTGGAGGATGCCTGCGAAAATGTCTCGATAATTGAGGTGATAGATGCTGATAATATCTTTGATCGGGAACCTGAGCTGCTCAAGCTTTCAAAGGCCAATATGCCGTCAATCGGCATTGATCAGATTGATGTGCTTGTCGTTGCCAGAATGGGAAAAGAAATTTCCGGCGACGGCATGGATCCCAACATTACCGGCCGTTACTCGACCCCCTATGCGAAAGGAGGGCCGACTGTCAACAAGCTTGCGATATTGTCGGTCACGGAAAAATCCCACGGTAATGTTATTGGAATCGGACAGGCGGATATCTGTACCCGCCGCTTATATAACGCCGTCGACCTGGAAACAACCTATGTCAATTCGCTGATCGCAACAGTAACAAGTGTTGCCCGGATGCCGATGATCCTGCCCAACGACTATGATGCGATCCGGGCCGCCATCCTGACCTGCAACATACTGGACTTCACCAAGGTACGCTTCGTGATGATCAGGGACACCCTGCATCTGGGAGATTTAATCGTCTCGGAATCGCTGGTTGAAGAACTCTCATCCAAAGCAATGGTAACCTCTGTTGACGGGCCGTTTGAGATGGAGTTTGATGAAAACGGAACCCTTCAGCCCTTATTTTAAGCGTTCCACTATCACAGGAGAACACGGTCATGTCTGATGATAATAAGATGATGGTTACAGTCATTTTGCACCACGATCAGTCCAAAACGCTGGAAGAGATTATGAACCATCTGCGGGCCACCGGATTCTACAGAGATTTCCCTCCGCAAGGGTCTGAAGTAGTCTCCTGGGTGGTGGCCATGTCATACGGGTTTGTTATTAATCTGCGCCTGAAGCCTGAGGCACTCCGTAACCTGAACAGGTTCATGGAACAGAAAGCCTGGGGTGCTTTTCGCTATGAAGTATACCCGGCGTATGATTTTGAACCGATAGCCCAAAAGCTGAAGAAAGAACATAGTTGATGGCTACGTAAAAACTCTCCATCTGCTTTGTTGCTACAAAATTTCTATCATCACGACGTACTGGAGTACGCCGAAATAATAGAAATTTTGCGCGCCTCGCATATGAAGCTTTTTACGTAGCCATCCAGAAATTTGACTTTTTACGAGTTCATCATAGTTGAAAAGAGGACAGGGAAGCCGATAATGACCGGAGGAT
Organism: Desulfocapsaceae bacterium; assembly: GCA_963675545.2. Classification (GTDB taxonomy): domain Bacteria; phylum Desulfobacterota; class Desulfobulbia; order Desulfobulbales; family Desulfocapsaceae; genus MADRE3. The sequence continues at coordinate 366,311 of CAXXRX010000002.1, read as the reverse complement.
TTTTTGCCATTCTCGACGATATCGCCATGCTGATGGATGATGTTGCGGTGATGAGCAAGCTGGCCGCCAAAAAAACGGCAGGCATTCTGGGCGATGATCTTGCCGTCAATGCTGAAAAAGCGACGGGCTTCAAGGCGTCACGGGAATTACCGGTACTCTGGTCAATCACGAAGGGCTCTTTTGTAAACAAGTTGATCATCTTGCCATTGGCCTTTTTACTGAGCGCCTATGCACCGTGGCTTATCGTGCCGGTCCTGCTTCTCGGAGGTGCTTATTTAAGCTACGAGGGTATCGAGAAGATCTATCACCTCTTCGCCGGCGAAGCGCACGCCAAACCTGTTGCAGAAACGACCAGCGACGAAGCGGAAATACTTCGAGCTGAAAAAACCAAGATAAAGTCTGCGGTGCGCACAGACTTTATCCTCTCAATTGAGATTATCATGATTGCCCTGGGAATCGTGATGGAAGAGTCTTTGATGCTCCAGGTAATGGTTGTGAGCCTGATTTCCATCCTGGCGACAGTCGGAGTCTACGGCATAGTTGCACTGCTGGTGCGTATGGATGATGTCGGCTATTCCTTTATTGAGCGAGCTCAAAGGCTGCCGGGTGTATTGAAGCCGATGCTGGAAGGGACAGGCTCGGCGCTGGTCGCCTCATTACCGGGAGTTATCCGGGCTCTGGGCATTATCGGTACCATAGCGATGCTGCTTGTCGGGGGAGGAATGTTTACACATAATATCAGCAGACTGCACCATGCTCTTGTTGTTTTGCCGTCGCTGCTTGCTGATCTGCTGGTTGGGATGGCCGTCGGTACAGTGTTGCTGAGCATAGGGCTGTTGGCAAAAAAACTAGTGAAGCAAAAGTCCCACCATTGAAATTTCTTCAAGGTCCTGAGAATACGTCATTAGCTGGATCCATCATTTTTTTTTCATCTCGCGTACGCATAATCCAGAAATAGAATACAGTATGTTCATTTCCGAGGCCGCTGATGAGGTACAGGCATGTTACCTGAGAAAAAGATGACTATATTGTTGGGATACCAACAATGTAATAGATCCAGAGAGGTTACCAATGAAGAGATTATCTTTCATATGTATATTGATTGCAGCGATATTTTTATCATCGTGCAGCCAGAAGCTGCCGGTGCCTGTTCCAGGTGAAAACGGGATACTGGTAATCCCGACTCAAGCTCGTAATTTCACAGAGTATCCAAATGGTTATTACTATATTTTTCAATACAGCCCGGAGACGCAGGTTCAAATCAAAGCAGTTCCGCTGGGGAGCAGAAAATTTATTATCATAGATAATTTTCCTGCAGGAGAATACCAGCTCACCGGGATTAAATCGCTGAGCTCACCGAGTGGTGGTACGCCATTTACGAGTTCAGACACGAATGATTTCAACAAACCAATTTCCGTTCAAATACAACCGAATGAACTAACGCTGCTCGAGTATATGCTTTCTGTAGAGCAAAAGTACCCGGACAATACTGTCGGCCTTCGGTATTTTCAGGGATATGTTTTTAAGCCCTTGAGTGAATCTCAATATTCTCAGGTTGTCATTGATTTGAGGAATCTCCCGAATGCCGAACGCTGGAATCTGGATCGTTTGCCTGCGACCGTAACCATTGATCAGAAGAATGGTGTAACCAGTTCCAACCAGTTATATCTCCGGTGGCCGATTATAGATTGAAATGAATCAACAGCGCTTTTCTGATGTTTTTTCTTTTTGTGATCCGGCAATAATCAGTATAATTGAGAAAACAGATCTCAGTTCCGTACCTTCTCGTCGCAGCAAATATCTAAGCTGAGTGACGGATATTTGAGTGAGTTCACGACAAAAATCCATCGGGTTTTCCTGTAAATCTCCGCCGGGATAGTAAGAATCCACCACGATTAACAATAAACGTGCTTTCAGGATGAATTTCATGACCACAATAAGAACACAGTGCGCTGTCGGTTTGCTTGTCCTTCTTTTTTTCACTGCTCTGAGCCTGCCGTGTCTGGCAAAACCCGCTGCCAAACAGATTTCAACGGCTGAACTGAAAAAACGTATTGATGAAAATGCTGATATTGTGCTGGTAAATGTCCTGCCGAAAATTATTTATGATGAGAAGCACCTCCCGGGTTCTATTAACTATCCCATCGGCAGAATAGAGCGTCAGACAGAACTGCCGTTTGCAACCGACAAGCCAATTATCTTTTACTGTATGGGGGTACTGTGAGTCTACAGTCCTAAGGCAGCCAGTCTGGCTGTCGAGATGGGATATGAGAACGTAATGGTCTATAAAGACGGGATTATCGGCTGGGCGAAAGCCGGCAATATGCTGGCAAGCAATACCCGGTATCCGGAGAAAGCAGTGCCGCTGGTCAGTGCCGATGAACTAATAAGTGCAGATCCTGATCATTTCTTTATTGTCGATATCCGGCCGGATGATCATTTTGCTCGTGGTCACATTCGCAATTCAGTACACATAGACCTTGAAACGCTGCATGAACAGCTGGAACGATTGCCCGCGGGCAGGGATATCGTGCTCGTTGACCACAAGGGCAAACTGACCCTGACCACGGGGCGCTACCTCTATTCACAGGGGTATTCTGATATTTATCGCCTTGACGGCGGCTTTAACGCCTGGGTCAAATACGGCTTTCCCGTCACCGTGGAAGATCAGTAGAATGCTGAAATCATCAATCACTAATCGACTCTGGTGGTCATTCGGTGCAATGTTCTGCCTTCTGTGCGTCTTCAGTGGCGCATATCTGCTGAGTATTGCCAATATCAAACAGAAGACATCCGTCATCTATGATAAAGCATTTCCTGCTGCCGAATCCTCATGGCGCCTCCAGATTGCAGCTCACCAGCTGATGGATATCATCGAGTCTGCCGCTGTGGCATCGCGTGCCGATATTCTCAGCGATATTCCTGCAGCAGAGGTCAGGTTGAACAACATCCTTGCAGATATCAAGCTGCTTGAAACGAACAACTATATTGAAGCTGGTATCCATGATGCGGTCTTGACCCGATACAAAAAAACAAAATCAATCGGTCTGGCCTGGGTGGATGCCACCTTGAATGAGAAGTGGGAGCAGGAGCCGATACTTGGCGCCCAGTTCAACCAGGCGAATAATGAATTACAGGATCTCATTGATGGTATTCGCAGGGATGGCAGCACTGTCTTGACAAATTCAATTTCGACGATTCTTGCCAATACCAAGCGGGTCTATGTCCAGACTTTTTTCATAGGCATCGCAGGTTTGATGTTGTTTGTCTTCCTCTCAATTGTAACTTCCAGATCAATCATCAATCCTCTGTCTGAGCTCCTTGTTTTTATTCAGAACCTTCGCAAGCAGGAAGATGATTATTCCCAGCGGGTGGCAACCCGATCATCTGATGAAATCGGACGCCTGGCCCAGGAGTTTAATCGCATGCTTGAGGAAAAAGAGGGCTATCAGCGCGAACGTAGAAACTATACCGAGCGACTCGAAAGCCAGGTGAAAGATCGTACGCTGCAATTGAATGAGGAAAAAGAAGCGCACAAGGAGAGCGAAGAATACCTGCAGACGATATTTAATTCAACCAGGGCCGGAATACTTGTCATAGATGCTGAACATCACACCATTGTAGACGCCAACCCATTTGCGCTGGGACTGCTCAATAAAACACTGCCGGAAATAAAGGGCATGGACTGTCATCACTATATCTGTCCCTCCGAAGAGGGGAAATGCCCAATTACTGATCTGGGGATGACTATCGATGGTACGGAGAGATTGCTGCCCGTTGGGGACAATGAGCAGATCGACATTTTTAAAACTGTTGTGCCGTTCACCCGTAAAGGCAAGCAGCTTTTACTTGAGAGTTTCATTGACATTTCTGCTCTCAAAGAGGCACAGAACAGTTTAAATGCCGCCCTCAATCAGATGGAAAAGCAGGTTGAGAACAGGACTCTTGAACTGGCGGAAACCAATCAGCTGCTGCGCCTGGAAATAGAGGAGCGCAAACATGCTGAAATTGAGAACCGCCGCCTCCAGGAGCAACTCAAGACTTCGGAAAAGATGGAGGCAATCGGTAAACTGGCCGGCAGTGTGGCTCATGATCTTAACAATGTTCTGTCCGGAATCGTCAGTTACCCGGATCTTCTTTTGATGCAGCTGCCTGAGGACAGCAACATCAGAGATAAAATCCAGATGATCAAGCGTTCCGGTGAGAAAGCAGCCGCTATTGTCCAGGATTTGTTGACTCTTGCCAGACGTAATGTCATCAGCAAGGAGCTCATCCAGCTCAACGACTTGATCACTCTGTATATACGGAGTCCTGAGCATGAAAAGATGATGTCATATCACGACACATCCGACGTGGTTCTCGATCTGTCGGATTCACTGTTGCCGATAAAAGGTTCCCATATTCATCTGCAGAAAACCCTGATGAATCTGATCTCCAATGGCCTGGAATCGATGCTCACCGGAGGCCGGTTGAGCATTTCGACACACAATATCCACCTTGACAGACCACTCAAAGGGTACAGCGACGTCAGTGTCGGTGATTACGTCGTCCTGGAAATTACCGATGAAGGGATCGGTATCTCTCAAGAGGACAGAGGAAAGATCTTCGAGCCTTTTTTTACGAAAAAAGCGATGGGGCGCAGCGGTACAGGCCTGGGCATGTCTGTGGTGTGGAATACCGTGATTGACCATGATGGGTACATTGATCTGGGGAGTGAAGAGGGGTGTGGAACCAGTTTCCGTCTGTATTTTCCCGTAGCGGACGAACGGCTGGAAAATGAGATCTTGACGATCACCATCGACAAATACACTGGAGACGGTGAGAATATCCTGATTATAGACGATTCAAAGGACCAGAGGAATATCGCCTCAGCAATTCTTGAAAAACTCAATTACCGTGTACATGCAGTCGACAGCGGCGAGGCAGCTGTCGACTATCTGAAAGCCAACTCTGCGGACCTGGTTATCCTCGACATGATCATGGATCCAGGCATTGACGGTTTTACGACCTACAAGCAGATACTTGAAATCAGCCCTGGGCAGAAAGCGATTATAGCCAGCGGTTTTACGGAGACATATTCCGTCAGAAAAACCCTGATGCTCGGTGCCGGCGAATATATCAGAAAACCCTACACAATGGAAAAGATAGGTCTTGCCGTCAGGAGGGAGCTGGATCGGATCGAAAAAGAATAAAAACCCGGATACGTTCAATTCGGCAGACTCACATAGGTCGGTTCACCCCAGTTTATCATGACCCCTTGGTGAACTGGCACCTATATTGCTTCAAACAGATCATTTACCATAAGATAATGAAATCATTTGATCTGGGTAGTCGTGCTCGAGAGTCGGAGTAGAAATGAAAATAGTTCAAGAATTCATAACCAGTTTTTCCTGGGAAACCATCATCAAGACAGGACTTCGGGTTCTGCTTATTGTAGTCTTTGCCTGGATAATCGCCTATGTACTGCAGAGAATGCTCAAGCGACTGGAACAGAACCTGCTGAAAAAGAGCGTATCCGAAGGTGAGCCGCCGACGGAGACACAAAAACGTATTGAGACAATCGTCCGATTACTCAAACAGGGTTTTCTTCTGGTATTGTGGACAACAGCCTGTCTGATTGTTTTAAGAGATTTCGGGGTTGAAATTGGACCGATTATCGCCAGTGCAGGAATCGTCGGTCTGGCGGTTGGTTTCGGAGCTCAGAACCTTGTTCGCGATATTATTTCAGGTTTTTTTATTATTCTGGAAAATCAAATCCGCGTTGGAGATGTCGCCATCATCAACGGTACGGGCGGGCTTGTTGAAAAAATCAATTTCCGCACAATTGTTCTCAGGGATCTCGGCGGTGTGGTGCATATTTTCCCGAATGGAACGATTACCACCCTCAGTAATTTGACCAACGAATGGTCGGCCTACGTGTTTGAGGTGGGTGTTGCCTACAAGGAGAACACTGACCAGGTAGTCGATATCATGACGGAAATAGGTAGCAAGATGCGAAATGATGAAAAAATCGGCAGACTGATGCTCGAAGAACCCGAGATCTTTGGAGTGGATAAACTGGGAGATTCTGCGGTTATCATCAAAGGCAGGATCAAGACCAGGCCAATTCGCCAATGGGAGGTAGGGCGTGAATTCCTGCGCAGGATTAAACACGGTTTCGACGAGCACAATATTGAGATACCTTTTCCTCATCGTACCCTTTATTTCGGCGAGCAGAACCAACCAGTGGATTTAAAGGTTTTTGGAAAACATCAGAATTAGGGTATGTCTGAAAATGATCCCGATCTCTTTATCGAACAAAATTGCAGATATCGCTGAACGAACATCACCTTTTCGCTGATGGTCGTTCACCATGTGATCGGTGTTGTCGATCAATTAATGATAGACCTGGCTGAATCGATTGCCTTCGCAAGGCGTTCGCCGAGGTTTTCGATTTCCGGCTTCATCTGCCGCCATCCGTCGTCGGAACGCTCTTTCAATTCAGAAAGCTTATCGGCAACATCTTTTTCTTTGGCCACAATATCTTCGATAATCTGATAATATTTGATTTGTCGGTCGGGCTCCTCCTCGCCGATTTCCTCGGCGATAATCCTGAATTTGTAAATATCCTGGTGCCATCTTGCCAGATGCTGTTCTATTTCCTTGATATAGTGAGTTTTGTCATTCATGTGTATATCTCCTCATTTGATTGGAGCAATTGAAAAATAGTTTGGCTTTGAATTTTGCAGGAAACATGCCATGTTTATTTTGTCCGGTACCTCCGGCGGTAACACCACTGTCCGGGTTTGTCGGAAAAGATACCAGGGGGAAAGCAGTTGGGAGATTCCAACAGGATGAGATTTTGTCCTGTAAAACAGGATTGTTTTAAATGAACGGGACGGTGATTCAGATCCTGAGTCACTCGAAGATAATAACCTCACTACTCAAATGCAGCGCCGATGAGTCACGAACATAATCACCAGAGAAACAACTTTAATCGTGCTTTTGCGATCGGCATTACCCTGAATATGCTTTTTGTCGTTATCGAGGCAGGATACGGTGCGTTGTCTGGATCAATGGCCTTGATAGCAGATGCCGGCCATAATTTCAGTGATGTAATAAGTCTGTTACTCGCGTGGGGGGCGAACATACTTGCGGGTAAAGCTGCAACAGAAAACCGAACCTACGGATTTCGGAAAGCAACAATCATGGCGTCTCTCACGAGTGCCCTTCTTCTGCTGGCGGCATTAGGTGGTATATCATGGGAGGCCGTTGGACGCTTTGCTGATCCGGTACCTGTAAAGGGTGCAACGGTGATTGTTGTGGCTGCAATCGGCGTGGTGATCAACACGTTGACAGCATTATTGTTTGTAAAAGGTCAGAAGAACGATCTGAATATCAAGGGGGCGTTTCTTCATATGGTCGCCGATGCAGCCGTTTCGCTCGGGGTTGTGGTTGCCGGTGTCTTTATTTTATTAAAAGGCTGGTTATGGATTGATCCCTTCATCAGCCTTATTATTGTCGCGGTAATCTTTGTGGGCACCTGGCAATTGCTGAAAGATTCCTTTAACTATGCCATTGACGCAGTACCGGCCGGTATCGATATGGCAGCATTAAAACAGTATATCCTGGGGCATGAATCTGTTGACCGAATCCACGATTTACATGTCTGGCCCTTGAGTACGACAGAAACCGCTCTGACAGTTCATATCGTTGTAAATGACTCCAAAGTAAACAACGATTTGCTTCATAGTCTGCAGCAGCATTTTCATGACCATTTCAAGATAGAGCATTCGACGATTCAGATTGAAACCTCTGCCGCAGAGACAAACTGCCTGCTCGATGGCCATTGATGGCTGGAGTTTCTATTCGAGGAAAGACGAGGCCTGCAAAAAGAGCAGAGAGCAGAAAAGGTCTCTATTCCTTGGCCTGGGAGAATGGCGGTACAGATCCGGCATCCGTAAGCCTGATTGTCATACATTATTTCTTCAGGTGTTTACTTCGATGACCAGTTTGCCGAAGTTTTCACCCTGCAGCATGCCTATAAAGGCTTCCGGGGCGTTCTCCAGCCCGCTTACAACCTGTTCACGATATTTGATTTTCCCGCTGTCGACCCATTGCGCCATTTCTGAAGCAAATTCATCGTAACGGTGAGCGTAGTCGTCGAAGATAATAAACCCCTGAACCTTCAGACGTTTGATGAGGATCGTTTTCATGAGAAGAGGGAGGTGATCATCTCCCTCCGGAAGCCGGATATTGTTATACCAGGCGACAAGGCCGCAGACGGGAATTCTTGCTCCGGTGTTGAGCAGCGGCAAGACCGCACGTAATACGTGGCCGCCGACATTTTCATAATAGATATCGATGCCTTCGCTACATGTTTTTTTGAGCTGTTCCTCAAAATTCTGGTCCCGGTGGTTCAGGCAGGTTTCAAAACCCAGCACATCTTTGGCGTGACTGCATTTTTCAGAACTGCCGGCAACACCGATAACACGGCAGCCTTTCATGCGGGCAATCTGTCCGACCGTCGCTCCGACCGGACCGGTTGCAGCGGCAACCACGAGGGTATCACCCGCAGCGGGACGACCGATATCCAGCAACCCCATGTAGGCGGTAAAACCCGGCATACCCAGGATTCCCAAGGCATACGACGGTTTCTGCGGAGTGGAGCCCAGTCTTGTCAGATTGCTGCCATCTGAAATTCCGTAATCCTGCCAGCCGCTGTAGGCAAGAACCCACTCTCCCTCCGTAAAATCAGGATGGCGGGATTGCTCGATTCGCGAAACCGTCGCGCCGACCATGACCTCATCTATTCTGACGGGCTCTGCATAAGACGGCCCCTCACTCATTCGCCCGCGCATGTAGGGGTCAAGAGAGAGATATTTGGTTTGTAACAGAACCTGATTTTCGCCGGGTTCAGGAATTGTGGTGTGCTCCAGGCGAAAGTCGTCCTGAACGGGAGCGCCCTTTGGACGAGCTGCGAGCACGATGCGTCGATTGATTCTGTTTACTGGAGTCATGATAAAATCCTCTGTTTCAGATGTATAATTATAAATATGGATAGTCGTCGAGTTCCTTTTTTAACGTGTCGAACTCCTGATTCGAGCTTGTCACCATGTCAGGTAGACAAAGCAGATGACCAGTTGAACCGGCAATTGTACCTTACTCTTTATTTTGCAAGCTTTATACCAGCACGAGCTCTTCATGCAGTGTGTTCCTGCAGGTTTATCTGCAGGGCAACTGTATGTATCTGAATGTGTTTAAGTAATAAACTGTCTGACAAGTGTCGGCATCTTTGTCGTTCTGTTGAACTGGTTCAAAATCATGGATAGTGTATCTCATTTCATGTTTCAGGCAATAGAATCCGTGGAGAAACGAAACAGTTGAGAAGAGAAATACGATCTGTTTTGGTTTTTATGGTATATTTCTTGCTCACATCAGGAGAAATGGAGGGCCATGGAGACACTACGCACAGCGTTTCTGTTCGCCGATCTTAATTCCAGGTTGGTTTATTTTTCTTTGCACAATCGGCAGAAAAGCAACTGGTTAAATAATCTGGCTGCTGCGTCACGACCTGCAGCGCTGAAATAATACCAAAGACGGTCACTATGGAAAATATTCGTATCCGGGGCGTTGGTACTGCTGTTCCGAAGCATGTTTACAGCCAGGTGGATGTGCGGGACGTTGTCAATAAAGTCTTCTGTGACGGTGTCGACAACCTGGATCGCCTCCTGCGGGTGTTTGATCACCTCCATATCAAGCAGCGTCATTTTGTCCGCGAGCTGTCCTGGTACCTGGAAAAGCACACGTTCGCCGAAAGCAATGCGGTATTTGTTGAAACCGCAGTGCACCTTTCGTGTGAAGCTGCTGTCACTGCCATGAACCGGGCGGGGGTGCAACCGGAAGAAATCGGCGGTATTGTGGTTGTCTCAAGCACTGGACTGATGACTCCAAGTCTTGATGCTTTTTTGATTCAGGAGCTTGAACTCCCGCTTACTGCTGTTCGCCTTCCGCTTTTCGGTCTTGGCTGCAGCGGCGGTGTTGCCGGGCTTTCCAGGGCTGCTGAAATCAGTTATTCTTCGGGGAAACCAACGCTCTTTATTGCTGTCGAGATTTCCAGTGTCACGTTTCAGTGCAATGATCTTTCCAAGGCAAATCTGGTCGGAACCTCGATTTTTGCCGACGGAGCCGCAGCGCTTGTTATTGGAGAAGGTAACGAAGGCCCCGAAATTGCGGGCTCGTATCACCAGCTCTTTGCCGACACATACGACATAATGGGCTGGGATTTTACAGACAGTGGCATGCAGGTACGATTTTCGCGGTCGATCCCTGCTTTCGTCAAAACTGAAATACCTGCTGTTCTGGAGGCTGCCTGCAGGAGCTGGGGTATTTCTTTTTCTGAGATCACCTCCTTTGTCACTCATCCCGGCGGAGCAAAAGTTCTCGAAGCATTCTCAGAGGTGATCGGAAAACCCGCAGAGTCGCTGGCCGCATCTTATGATGTTCTTCGTAATTATGGAAATATGTCTTCTGCAACCATCCTTTTTGTCCTGGAGAGCATGCTGGCCGGTAACGCAATGAAATCCGGCTACACCCTGATGTCATCTCTTGGACCAGGCTTCAGCTCTGATCAGGTATTGCTGAAGATATCATGATGATTGTCATTGTCATTAGCGTTGTTCTTATTGTACAGAGATTTTCAGAGCTCCTGCTTTCCCGTCGAAACATCGGCTGGGCCATGGCTCACGGCGCACGTGAATACGGCAACGATCATTACTGGCTGTTTATAGCCCTGCACAGCATGTGGATTGTGGCGATCAACGTCGAGTGGTATGTTCTCAGGCCGACGATACCATCGTTCTGGCCGATTATTGCAGCCATCCTGATCCTGGCCCAGCTGATTCGTTACTGGGCTATAAAAACACTGGGTAAAAGGTGGAATACCCGTATTGTTGTTATGCCTGATCTGCCGCTGGTCGTGGCGGGACCGTACCGATTTTTGAAGCATCCCAATTATCTGGCGGTAGTACTTGAAATTGGTGCTGTTCCGGTACTAGTTGGTAGCTGGTATACGGCAATTGTTTTCTCAATCCTCAATGCGGCGCTGCTTTTTTTTATCCGTATTCCTGCAGAAGAAAAAGCGTTACGTAGTAGAAGAGCTACCGGGTAGAAGACAGTTTAAAAGGTCTTTTGAAAAGGTGATTACGCCATGTCCTGTACAAACAAAAAGGCAGGGCCATTTTCTGCCCTGCCTGTGGGGGGGATTCCTGCAGTTACTTCTTCTTCGTTTTGGGTATTGAACTTGAAACACCAACAAGGCCTGCGCCCAGCAGAAACATCGTTACGGGTTCTGCCACAGAGGATGTAACTGAAATAATGAAAAAAGCGGCTATCATCGCCACACTCAAAAGCAATCTGTACATGGTTTCCTCCGGTAGCAGTTCCTAAATGGCGTTCAACTACCGGATAGTTTTGCAAATGCCTTGCCAGTAAGAATTTTAAAATAATCGCTGTTATATCAATATGTAGTGGCCAGCCAGTAAATACCGGCCAGTAGTTTTTCTGGTAATGTAGACTTTTTTGAAAATTATTCTGGAATATCAGAAAAGTTTCACCCCACCTGCTCGCGACCCTGCCATGAGTCCTGACGTTATGGGAATTATATTCTTTTGCGCCCTGCTATTATGATCTGATGGTTCACGAAACTTGCTTCCGGCGCGTCAAATGACCCGGCATCCGGTAAAGGCTGCATCCATTCCACAACGGCACTGGAACCATTTTTTACCATTTGAATGAGTTCCTGAAGCGTCTCGATGGAATTGTTCATCCGTTTTCCCCATTTGAGAAACTCATGACGCTTGGTCAACTGCTCCGTGTGCTCAATGGAAAATCCTGCTTTTTCAAACATCGCTCGCCATTCTTTTTCGGAGTAGGCCCGGTTGTGAGAAGGATCACGAATACGTTCAAATGAATCCACGTAATGTGCTGTCTGTTTGTCATCCGGTAAGACATGGTCCTGGATGACCAACACGCCGTTTTCTTTCAATACCCGTGCGCTTTCGTTCAGGAATTTCTGGCAATCAGGGAAATGATGAGGAGCAATGCGGCATGTTGTCAGGTCAAAAGAACTGTTTTTAAACGGTAGATTTTCCGCATCTGCCAGTTCAAACTCAACATTGGTTATTCCTTTTTCTTCACGAATAAACGTTTTGGCAGTCTGAAGCATGTTGGGTGTTACGTCTGTCGCTATGACTTTGTCGACATGCGGCGCAAACAGTATCGCCGTATGACCGCCCCCGGTTGCAACATCCAGGACAAACCATTCGCTCCGGGGAGCGGCGATTGTCAGAATACGTTCGAGATCAGCTCCTTTCGCGTGAGTTTCGCTGCGAACATATGCATCACCGACTTTACCGTATTGTTCTATAGAACGTTGCTTCGAACTTTCATCCGTCATTTATCCGGTACCGTGCGGCACGATACCCCTCCGTTTCAATTTTCTGGCTGCTTGTTAACCGGAATTATTTTGGGGAACGGATGGCTCCTGCTGTCAGGCCTTCGCTATACGCTGCGGTTGCAAAATTTTCATTTTCATGATATTATGCGACCCTAGAGTGTGCTTTTGCGCTGAAGGAACACAGCCGATCCATTGTTATACCTCTGTTTTTAATCCAAAATTTATTTTTCTGACTAATTGCGTGATAAGATGGCCGCCAAATTGCCGATCATAGTTTCCGTACCTCATGGGGGTGACATCATTGCACCGGAGATGTCCGATGTGACGCTTCTGTCACTCAGGGATATCTTCAGCGACGGTGATCCCTTGACCCGTAAGATCTATGATTTCAGAAGCGAGGCAGCCTTTTATTTTGAAAGCACCATTGCCCGCGCCACCGTTGATCTCAACCGCTCACCGGATGACCTTCCACCGATAAATCGGGATGGAGTCATCAAAAGTCACACGGTCACCGGTAAAGGAATATACCGTAAAAACCGGATACCCGACACAGACGCACGACATCTGCTTTTAAAGAAATATTACGCACCTTACCATGAAGGTTTGAAGAAAAAGAGTAGAAAATCGAATTTATTCTGCGGTATAGACTGTCATACGATGCTTGACAGGGCTCCTGTTATCAGTTCCAGCCCCGGTAAAAAGCGCCCGTTTATCTGCCTCAGTAACCGCGGCGACCAGCGGGGAAACAGGGTAAGGGGAAGACGGTTGACCTGCCCGCCTGAAATGATACGTTCACTTGCCCGATTTCTAAAAGAACAGTTTCCCGAAGAAGCAGACAACATAACCTTAAATGATCCCTTTCAGGGAGGTTATATAGTCAGGCGCCACAGTAATAATCTCCCCTGGATTCAAATCGAACTGAACCGCAGAAGCTACCTCTCTTCAACATGGTACAACCCTGAAAATCTTGAAGTCTGTCACAAGCGCATCGCCCATCTTCGCCGCAGATTTTTAACTGCAATCAATCGTTTTGTTATTTACAATTATCGACCACAGCCGCAACGTCTTGGAGAAAAAGTTGCGTGAGCTGCCGAGTCTGCTTCTCATCTGCCGGTAAACTATCATCCGGAAAGAGCGGGTGAAGGTCCTGCGACAGTGTGGAGAGATTCTGGGAAATACCGAACGTCGCAGGTCTGGCGCTTCTGAAGTATTGATCCGGCTGAATAACACGGCTCAGTTATCGTTTTCGTTGAGTGTGCCCTGTCTGAAGCCGTGTCTTTCACTGTTGAGCCGGTCCGTTTGGTGCGGTAGAATGATATCGTCGCACTGAGAGCCGGAGGATTCAGCAATGAAGGCTGTATTAAAACACGGTGGATTATGGTATCTATGATTGAGGAGGTGTGGAATGGATAAGAAAATAGCAGTGATACTTACTGATATGTTCGATGACGCCGAGTACACCGAGCCGGTCAAGGCCTTTCGCGACAACGGCCACGAGGTTGTCACTGTCGGTCTGGAAGCTGGAAAAGCTGTGACAGGCAAAAAAACAGGAACAGAGGTTATCATCGACAGGTCACTGGGGCAGATCAGTGTCGATGATTTTGACGCGCTGCTGATTCCGGGTGGATATTCTCCGGATCGGCTTCGAGTTGACGAAAATGCCGTCCGTTTCACTGCGGATTTTGTCAACAGCGGTAAGCCGGTTTTTGCCATCTGTCATGCCGGTCAATTGCTGATCACGGCCCGGGTATTGACCGGACGTAAATTTACCGGCTATGCGTCGATTGTGCAGGATATCAAAAATGCAGGTGCTGAATACATTGACCAGGAAGTCGTGGTGGATGACAATCTTATCAGCAGCCGTACTTCTGACGATCTACCGGCTTTCATCAAGGAATCGTTGAAAAAACTTTAGGATATCATTTCCGGCTTTTTAACAACCAGCAGGTTGTGCGGTGTGTTTCAACATTTTTCCTGTCCTTTATTGGGAATATCTATGTGTGTGCGACTAATAATTGTGTCAGGCATTATTTTTTTCGGTTTTTTTTGTTCTCTTTCTGCTGCCAATGCAAAAGAGATCAGGATTCCAATCTCTCTCGATTATCAGTTGCTGACGGCATTGGTTCGCCAATCCTCCTACACAGGGCCGGAAACAACAGCAGAACTCCTCAATGAAGGTGCTGGCTGTATCAGGCTGATCCTCTCTAATCCTGACTTTTCAGGTGGTGACAGCGCTGTACATTTTTCATCTGATCTTTATCTGCATGTCGGTACCCCTGTCGGTGGTACGTGCCTCATGCCATACGAGTGGGAGGGCTCTATTGCTGTTAGTCAGATGCCCCAGTTGAACAATGAAACATGGGAACTCACATTTAAAACGGTTGATTTAACCGTCTATTCCTCTGACAATGCGCCTGTACGGAGTCTGAATCTCATCTGGGACCGACTGCTTCCGGTTATTGATTCGTATATGCAGGGATTCTCTATCACGCTGACTCCTCCGGTAGAAGATCTAAAAAATCTTATCCTGCCGCTCTTTAAAGCCGAGGCGCAGCGGGAAGCCGAAATGCTTCTGCACAGTATTCGGCCCGGCAGCATCGATGTCGATACCGTTGGTCTGACTGTCAATGTGATAGCCGATGCCGCTGAAGTTGATGCTCAGGCAAATACAGACGTTATTGAAAAAATGACGGATGCGGAACTGGAATCTTTTCTGGAGTTCTGGGAAACGTGGGACTCGCTGCTCATCTATCTTGTTTCTCTTCTGGCCGAACAACACCTAACCGAGTCTGAAAAAAGTAGTTTAATTACTCTGATTCTCGATACCCGCTATGAGTTTATGACGCGTGTAAATGATCGGACTACCGGAAGAGATTTTGTTCGAGACCAGTTTGTTGAAGGATGGGCCGAGCTTTCCCAGATATTTCGGAAATACTATCTGCATAATCCAGAAGAGAGTGGACTCGGATACTTGTCCTTTATCACTGCCGCAGATGCCCTGGTAATCCTGGATGAACTGGGACCGACGTTCGGTATTGAGATATCCCGGAATGGGCTGATCCGGCTTGCCAGAATTCTGGGTGGGGAAAAACTCGAGCTTGAATATTCCCAGGAAATTAACAGGGCCTTGCAGCAGCTGTTCGAATCAGAACCATCCCGGGACCCGGACGACTCTTCACGGGAATCGTCCCTGATTGACAAAAAGGATACTTTTTCACTGACGAAAATCTTTCGCAGTGTCGAGGCGTATCTGTTTCCATCAGCCTTTGCTGAAGCACTGCCAACCTTTTCGGAGATCAAAAAGTGGCAGGTTCCCGGAGACGACCTGACAGAATATCTTGGTAGAGTGAGGGCTCTTCTGAAATCTACCCAGACGTCGCTTGCTATAAAAAAAGATCTGCCGGAGAAGATACAGGCTCTCTATCACAATCTGGTACCGGCCGTGGCATGGCAGGAAAGCTGTTTCAGACAGTTCGTCGTAGCCGACCGGAAATTGACCTACCTGCTTTCTTCAAACAAAAGCTCGGTCGGTATAATGCAGGTAAATGAACGTGTGTGGCGAGGCATCTATGATCGGCAGCGGTTACGCTGGGATATAAGATATAATGCATTTGCAGGGTGTGAGATAATTAATCTGTACATGCACAAATATGTTCTGGCCAAATCAGGAGCCGGCATCCTTGCTGACGATGAGACGCTCGCCCAGCTTGTCTATGCCATGTACAACGGCGGTCCCAGGCAGTATGATAAGTTTCTCGAGCGCAAAGCGGCACGGGATTTCTATAAGAGTGACGACCTTTTTAAAGAGAAATACAGCTGGGTTAAAACAGATTCCTGGAACAACATAGAAAAATGTCTGTAGCCGTTGCCGGGTGCGGCAATCCTCACAGATTTCTTTATTCCGGTGACAGGATACTTAATTTGTTGATTAAAAGCGGGGCATGCGTCATGGAAAAGCCGCAAGAACGAACAGTTGAAAAGATCTTGTTGGGAGAGCCTGTGATCGAAGGTGCCGGGGTGCATCTGCGAAGAATCTTTGGTTTCCAGGAAACATCGCTGTTTGATCCATTCCTCCTGCTCGACGACTTCCGCTCAGATTCCCCGGAAAAATTCCTGAGCGGCTTTCCCTGGCATCCGCACAGGGGAATAGAAACTATTACCTATGTTTTAAAGGGTGATGTGGAGCATGGCGACAGTCTTGGGAATACGGGAGTTATTTCCTCGGGCGACGTGCAGTGGATGACGGCGGGCAGCGGCATCATTCATCAGGAAATGCCGAAAGGCGACGGAAATGGCTCCATGTATGGTTTCCAGTTGTGGGCCAACCTCCCGGCTCAGCAGAAGATGATGAAACCACGATACAGGGATATCGGTGCAGCAGATATACCGGAAGTGGAACTGGACAATGGAGTAAAGATCAAGATTATCGCCGGAACGGTAGCGGGTGTTTCCGGGCCTGTTGACGATATCGTCACTGATCCGCACTATCTTGACTGCCTGATTCCGCCTGAAAGCCGTTTTATCCATGAAACCAGGCAGGGATACACAATTTTTGCCTATGTCATTGGTGGAGAAGGACGTATTGCCGAGACGCCGGTCTCCAACGGCACGCTCCTGCTTTTTGGCGATGGTGATCAGCTGACGGCTGTAACCGGCAGCAATGAGCACCTGCGATTCCTGCTGCTTTCCGGTAAACCTCTTAAAGAGCCTGTTGCCTGGAGGGGGCCAATTGTGATGAACAGCCAGCAGGAGCTTGATGAGGCTTTCAGGGAATTGCGAGACGAGACCTTTATCAAACACCGCAGCGAGATGGATAGCTGACGTGCCGGGCGGCCCGTTATGATGTTCCACGTGTTGCAGGTGCGGTCTCCAGCACTTATATTTTCTGGTGAAGAGGAGGCGACAGATGAAAAATGATGATCATGAGCAACTGAGAAGTCTGCTCTCAATCTTTACCGGTTATCAGGTGGGGGTCGTTCTTGCGCTTCTTCTCTGCATTTTTGTCGTACTGCTGTATTTCCTGCCTCAAGCTGTTGTCCCACTGATTATTCTGGCAGCGGTTATTGTTGTGCCCTACCTGTTGATTACAAAATCAGGCAATGACAGGCCGTGAATAACAGGCACTTTCAGGACATAGCAGCTGCCTGCCGTCTTTCTTAACTCCGCTCCTTCAATCATTTTGTTCCATACAGAGCATCCCGGAATTTCGTTGAACCAATCATGCTTCACCTGTCTGTAGATACGACCGCTGCAGAGATGGGTATTCATCTCACGGGTCTTAATGGTCAGACTTCTGGCATATTTCTTGAATTTTTCTCAGAAACCGGTACCGCTCCGCCTGCCGTGCCGGTTTTTGATTAAAACGAAGAATAATGTCTGCAGGGGAGGATTGTATGATTGTTGCAACTCAATTCGTCTTTTCGTTGGTTATTGCCTTGAGTATCAGTTTTATCTTGAGCCTCTTTCTCAGCAGAGAAAGGCCGCGGACCGGTTTTTTCTTTTTTTTCCTGATCCTGTTCCTGGTGACTCTGGCAGGGGGGCTCTGGGTCAGGCCGTTCGGCCCGTCCCTGTTCGGGGTTTTCTGGGTGCCGATTATTCTTGTCGGGCTGGTGAGCGGTCTTTTCCTCTATCAATCCGCACCGCGTCACCCCCCGCACAACAGGAAAGAGACAATACAACTGCTCGAGGAGGAGCAGCAGTACAGACAGCTCGAAAAGATAACCTATGTCTCGGTTGACTTTATCTTCTGGCTGATAATCGTCCTGCTCGTGGTTGCTGTCATCTACCGCTTTATCTGGCCGTTATAACGCTCTTCAGCCCGGTGGTCCGGACTATCTCTTCTAGCTGTTCTCTTTAGATACTGGAGAAGAATTATTCTTTACGGTGCTGATCCCGAGCACCTTGTAGAGCAGTCACAATCCAGTGACTGCCGTTATCAGAACAATCGCTGCCAGTACCAGCAGGATTCCCTTGAAGAGTGGGTCAAATGGTGCAAAAAGTGCTACCAGTACGAGAACAGCCGCAAGCAGATAGCGCAGCTGACGGTCACGGCTCCCTAGATTTTTTTTCATCACTATTCTCCCGGATCTGAATTTGATGACTTTGTGGTGAGCTCTGGGAAACTCACTTGAGATGATAGGTGCAGGATGCATGCCACCGTCATCATACGATCCATTCAGCTAGGCAATACGAGGAGAAGGCCTGAAAATGGACCGAGTCTTGCAAGTAAAAACAAAAACATAACAAATAAGCTGAGTCTATGAGAGGTGATATCCCCTAGCGGATTACAGGCACGTAACTATCTATGGCTGTGCTGAAGGGGGGGCTGTCGCACTGGTATCAACAGAATGGGTAAAGCTCATGCAATGCAGAAAGAAGCCGATGGAATGTTAAAATCCTGCAGGAAAGGACGATGTCCTGTTTCACAGGATAGTGGGATCATGGTCGCTTTAGACAGGTGTTATTGATTGATATGAAACATGAGAACCAGGGAGTAATCAGGAGCATCAGAGGCAGTGTCGTCGATGTTGATTTTGCCGGTGAGGTACCACCGCTGCAGACTGAGCTCACCGTTGCATTTGCTGACGATTCAAGGCAGCCGTGCGTCATGGAGGTGATGAGTCACCTTGACAAAAAAATGGTGAGAGCTGTCGCACTGACGCCGAGCAGAGGTCTTGCCAGGGGTATGATTGTCAAAGACACGGGCCATGTACTGCAGATTCCGGTGGGAGAAAATCTTGTCGGGAGGATGCTGGATGTCTTCGGCAATACCCTGGATAATCAAAGTGATCTTGAGCCGGAGGACTACTGGCCGCTGTTTCGTCACCCTCTGCCGCTTGAGCAGCGGACTGCCGAGTCGGAGCTGTTCTTTACCGGCATCAAGGCTATCGATGTCCTCGCTCCACTTGAACGAGGCGGAAAAGCAGGATTGTTTGGAGGTGCCGGTGTCGGTAAAACGGTGCTCATAACCGAGGTTATCAATAACATGGCGTCACTCCACGAAGGGGTAAGCCTCTTCTGCGGAATTGGTGAACGCTGCCGGGAAGCCGAAGATTTATACCGGGAGATCCATGATGCAGGTGTGGCGGACAAGACGGTAATGGTTTTCGGGCAGATGAATGAGCCGCCGGGAGCACGGTTCAGAGTGGGGCATGCGGCGCTCACCATTGCCGAATATTTCCGGGATTCTGCGGGCAAAGATGTTCTGCTGCTGATCGACAATATTTTCCGGTTCATCCAGGCCGGCTCGGAAGTCTCCGGGCTTCTGGGAAGATTACCGTCGCGGGTGGGGTACCAGCCGACCATGTCGACAGAGCTTTCCGAACTGGAGGAGCGTATCAGCAACAGCGCCGGGGGGTCGATCACCTCTGTTCAGGCGGTTTATGTTCCGGCAGATGATTTTACCGATCCTTCTGCAGTACACACCTTCTCTCATCTCTCCGCCTCAATTGTTTTGTCGCGTAAACGGGCCAGCGAAGGGCTCTATCCGGCAATCGATCCGTTGCAGTCGCGCTCCAAAATGCTGATGCCGGAATTTGTCGGAGACCGTCATTATCGTCTGGCCGGAGAAATTCGCAAAACGCTGGCGGGCTATGAGGAGTTGAAAGATATTATCGCCATGCTCGGCCTTGAGGAACTCTCCCAGGAGGATCGCCGGGTGGTCAACCGGGCCAGGCGGCTTGAGCGGTTTTTGACCCAGCCGTTTTTCACCACCGAACAGTTTACCGGGCAAGAAGGGCGAAGTGTTACTCTCGAAGACGCACTTGATGGATGTGAACAGATATTGAACGACGAGTTTTATGATTATTCAGAGCAATCGCTCTACATGATCGGCAAAGCAGACGAGGCACGAGAAAAAGCGCGGCAGAAGAGCGCTGAGCGTGATGAAAAAGAACCCCCGGAAAAGAACAGCCGGCAGAAGGACGATACTGAAAAAACCGGGAGCAAAGAGGAGCAATAAATCATGAGACTCAAGGTGCTGCTGCCTGCAGAAATCCTGGTTGATCGGCCGGTAAAAAAAATAATTGCTGAAGCGGAGAATGGGTCGTTTTGCCTGCTGCCGAAACATATCGATTTTGTCGCCGCCATCGCACCGGGAATTCTAGAATTCGTTGATGAAGAGGACCGGCAGGAATTTCTGGCCGTTGATGAAGGAGTGCTGGTCAAATGTGCAGAGGAGGTTCTGGTCTCGGTGCGTGATGGTGTCGGGGGTTCTTCACTGGGTAGCCTGAAGCAGGCGGTTGAACAGCGTTTCAAGAAGCATGACGACCAGCAGAAACGCAACAGAGCGACGATGGCCCGGCTGGAAGCCGGACTGGTTCGGCAATTCATACAACTGGGTGAGAACAGTCATGGCTGACCGGCAGGACACTACCGAAAAGGACAGGCGCGAGCGGGAAGCATTCCGCGAACAGGTCGACAGGAAGGAAAAACGCAAGGTGGCAGTGCGTGAACACGGTAAGGACTCGGTATGGTTCGGTCTCGGCATGTTCGGCCTGATCGGCTGGTCAGTCGCCATACCGACTTTGCTCGGCATCGCCTTGGGCATCTGGCTAGACACAAGCTGGCCGCAGGGGCAGCTCTCCTGGACGCTCACGTTCCTGGTGCTTGGCGTCTGTTTGGGGTGTCTCAATGCCTGGTACTGGGTGGCAAGGGAACGAAACGCAATTCATGGAAAAAAAGGAGAAGAGAGTCGTGCAGCAGATGATGAACAATAACCTCAAGAACCGATCATGAATCACCTGGTGATATCTATTACTGGTGGTTTTATCGGCGGGGCGCTTACCGGTGTGCTGAATTATCTCGGTTTGTGGATTACCGTGAAAAATCTTGCCGGAAGCAGGCGGCCGCTGCTGATTGTTTTGTTCAGCATGCTGCTGCGTCTTGTCGGAGTGACGGTTATTTTTTATCTGTTGATGGGCTTTCACTGGGAACGATTGCCGGCAATCCTGGCCGGCTTTTTTCTGGTGAGGACCATCGTCTGCAGACGGCTGGGCAGGTCGCAATCGTCAGCCATTTTTCACTGATGAGAACCGTGTAAAAAGAGATTATCATGAATATCAGCCCGGACAGTATCATTTACCTGAAGTGGGGTATGTTCCACATAAATGCCACTATTGTTTTTACCTGGGGCATCATGATCATGCTGACACTCGGGTCGTGGCTCGTTACCAGGAGCCTGTCATCGGCGGAAAAGCTCTCCCGCTGGCAGAATCTGCTCGAAGTACTGGTTGATGGCATGCGCAGCCAGATAGACGAAATCAGTAAGCAGGATCCCGACCAGTACCTGGACTTCGTCGGTACGCTTTTTATCTTTATCGCGGTTTCCAATCTGCTCACGATTTTTCCCGGCTATCGGCCGCCGACCGGTTCTCTGTCAACGACCGCAGGACTTGCCGCCTGCGTATTTATTGCAGTTCCGCTCTATGGAATCGTCCACCAGGGGCTCAGTGGGTATCTGCACCATTACATCAAACCATCGGTATTCATGATGCCGTTTAATATCATGGGCGAATTCTCCCGAACCATTGCCCTGGCGGTGCGCCTTTTCGGTAACGTCATGAGCGGGCACATGATTGTGGCAATCCTGGTTTCCATCGTTCCGCTCATTTTCCCAGTAGTGATGCAGGCTCTCGGCCTGTTGACCGGCCTGATCCAGGCCTATATTTTTGCTGTTCTGGCCATTGTTTATATCGCCTCGTCGGCGCGGTCACTGAAAGAGAAACAGCGTACTCAAAAAGACGAAGACACGGAGGACTAAACATATGGATAACCTGGCACTGATCGGTATGGTATCAATTGCCATATCCGGTCTCACCATCGGTATTGGAGCCATCGGCCCGGCACTCGGTGAAGGTCGTGCGGTAGCCAGTGCCCTGACGGCCCTGGCACAGCAGCCCGATGAAGCAAATACAATTACCCGCACGCTGTTTGTCAGCCTGGCAATGATTGAATCGACGGCAATTTACTGTTTCGTTGTCTCGATGATCCTGTTGTTCGCCAATCCGTTCTGGCAGTATTTCCTCAATCAGGCCGGAGGGTAACCATGCTGATTGACTGGTTTACGACGCTTGCCCAGATAGCAAACTTTCTGATCCTGGTCTTTCTGCTCAAGCACTTTCTCTATGGACCAATTATCAGGGCCATGGACAAACGCGAGGAGAAGATTGCCAAGCGTCTTGATGACGCCGAGTCAGCAAAGGAGGAAGCGAAAGAGCAGAAGAAATCCTTCGAAGAAAAATCCGAAGAGCTGGAAGAGCAGAAAGAATCACTTCTGGAAAAAGCCAAAGAGAAGGCTGAGGATATTCGCCGGGAAAAGCTGAAGGAGGCGGAACGTTCTATCGAGGAAAAACAGCGAACCTGGCAACGGGAGCTTGACAGGCAGCAGCAGACATTCCTTGATGAAGTGAGCCGTCGCTCAGCCCGGCAGGTTTTTCTGATAGCTGGGAAAGCCCTGGAAGACCTTGCCGGGCAGAACCTACAGAACCAGATGATCGACATTTTTCTCGACAAACTGAAAACACTTCAGACACCTGACACCAAGCAGTTACGCAAAGAACTCGATAAGCAAAAGGAACCTTCCGTGACAATTGTCGGTGCCTTTGCAATTGAAAGCTCGGACAGGGGTAGATTGACACGAGCGCTTCGTGAGCTGCTGGGAAAATCTCTGGCTGTCGAGTATGAACGAGATGAGGGGTTAGTTGCGGGGCTGAGGCTGGATTGCGGGAACAGTGTCGTCGGCTGGAACCTCGACAGCTATCTGCAGGATATGAGAAAAGAGCTGAGTGAATACCTGGAGACCCGCCAGAAACGGCAGGGTGGAACAGGCGATTCCGGCGAAGAGCATAACGGCGATGCTAGGCAAGCAAGAACGGAAAAGCCGTCTGCTGATGAACACCAGGAAGATGACGGTGAAACAGACGAGTCTTAGACTCCACAGATTTCAGGAGGCAGGATGACGGAAACGGACACTGAAATGAAGTGCACTGATCTTTTGACTGTAGTCGAAGAGCTCTTTTCTTCAATTGAAGATACGTCGCTTCGCTACAAGCCGAAATTTGCTGTGCATGAAATTGGCCGTGTCCTTTCAATTGCCAACGGTGTGGCCACTGTAAGCGGCCTTTCAGGGGTACAGTCCGAGGAGCTGCTGGAATTTCCGGACAATGTTTCCGGCCTGGCCTTTAATCTCGATGCCGAAGAGATTGGCGTCGTCATGCTCGGGGAGAGCCATAAAATCGGAACCGGGTCCCAGGTGGGCAGGAGTGGCAGGGTTATTGATGTGCCCGTGGGAGAAGAACTGCTGGGCCGGGTTATAAATGTGCTCGGCAAACCACTGGACGGCAAAGGGACCCCTGAAACAACCAAGCGCTATCCGATTGAACGTGATGCTCCGGCTATCATGGACCGTGACCCGGTAAACGTGCCCCTGGAAACAGGCCTCAAGGTTATTGACGCCCTTATTCCGATCGGGCGTGGGCAGCGCGAGTTGATTCTCGGTGACCGGCAGATCGGCAAGTCGGCAATAGCCCTTGATACGATTGTCAACCAGAGGGGCAAAGATGTCATCTGTGTCTATTGTTCAATTGGTCAGCGCAGCTCGGCTACGGCTTCGCTGGTAGGTGAGCTGCGCAGCAGGGGAGCGCTGAAGCATACCGTTATCGTGGTTGCAGCAGGCGAGGAACCGCCGGGCGTGAGGTATGCCGCACCGTACACCGCCACGGCCATCGGCGAGTATTTCATGGACCAGGGCAGAGATGTACTGGTCGTCTATGATGATTTGACCCAGCACGCCATTGCCTATCGTGAACTGTCGCTGCTGCTCAGGAGGCCGCCCGGGCGTGAGGCATATCCGGGAGATATTTTCTATATTCATTCGCGGCTTCTCGAGCGTTCCACCCATCTGTGCGCTGAACTGGGCGGCGGCTCCCTGACGGCCCTGCCGATTATTGAAACCGAAGCACAGAATGTCGCCGCCTATATCCCGACAAATCTTATATCCATTACCGACGGCCAGATTTATCTGTCACCTGATTTGTTTAAAAAAGGAGTCCTGCCCGCCGTTGATCCCGGCAAGTCGGTATCGCGGGTCGGCGGCAAAACCCAGTTACCCGCATACCGTTCGGTAGCCGGTAATCTACGGCTTTCGTATTCGCAGTTTGTCGAACTGGAGAAATTTGCCCGTTTCAGTACCCGTCTTGACGAAGAGACGAAAAAAGATCTCGAGCGCGGCAGCCGGGTGCGTGAAATCCTCAAGCAGCAGCGCTATTCTCCGTTGTCGGCGAGCCGGCAGATCGCCTCCCTGCTCGCCGTAAATGAAGGGGTATTCGACAGTATACCGGTGAGTTCGGTTCGAGATACCGAAAAGACGATTGTCGAATCGTTCGATAAAAAACTGGGTGATATCTCCAGCCGCATTGAGGAAGGAAAGGACCTGAAAGATGAAGATCGCCGGGCGATTCTCTCGGTTGCCCGGCAGGCACTAGACGAAACTGCCGAGTAACCCGGCACGGCCCCATATCTTGCGTAACCCCTTGATATTCCGGGGATGGAGCGATGTTATCATGCAGACAGCCGGACAACTGGCACGCCGCATAACCAGTGCCACCGATCTCCACGATATCGTCAGGACCATGAAGAGCATGGCGGCGGTCAGTATCAGCCATTACGAGCAGGCGGTTGAATCAATCGATGAATATTACCGTACGGTGCACCTGGGCTTACAGGCAGTACTGCAGAGATCTCAGAGCGGATTGTCCCGGCGTGATCACCGGAGCGGGACAAAACGTCTTGCTGTTGTCGTTTTTGGTTCCGACCAGGGGATGTGCGGTGGTTTTAACGACAGGATAGTCGATTTTACCACAGAGACGCTGCGCTCACTGGCAGAGACCCCTGAAAACTTGCGGATCATCTGTGTCGGTACCCGGGCTGCAGCACTGCTTGACGCAGCCGGGCTGAAACCTGAGCTGACGTTCGCTGTTCCCGGCAGCCTGAACGATATCGTACCGCAATCCCAGAAAATACTGGCGACCATCAACGACTGGCAAAAAGAAAAACAGGTAGGAACTATCAAGTTGCTTCACAACAGTAAAACAGGTGCTGTATCGTATACACAGGAGCTTGTTCATTTGCTGCCGCTTGCCGATGAATGGTTCTCAGAAATCGTTTCCCGACAGTGGCCGTCACGATCGCTTCCGGTTTATACGATGGAGCGCAGCCGCCTCTTCTCAGCGCTCGTGCATCAGTACCTGTTTGTTTCACTTTACCGGGCGTTTGCGCAATCAATGGCAACCGAAAATGCCAGTCGTCTCTCCTCCATGCAGGCTGCGGAAAAAAATATCGAAGAGCAGCTTGAAGATCTTAATACCCGGCATCGCCGGCAGCGGCAGAGCTCGATAACGTCAGAACTACTGGACATCGTCTCAGGATTTGAAGCCCTGGCTGAGTAAAGGCACCATCTGCTTCGTTGCTGAAAAATATCTATCATCACGACGTACTGGTGTACGCCGAAATAATAGATATTTTTCGCATCTCGCATATGAAGCCTTTACTCAGCCAGGGTGCATACTGACTGCAGGGAGACCGAGTCGCGAGACTGCGTCTGTCGCTACTTTTTCTCAGGCTGTTTCTTCACCCGGCATTTTCAGCAGTTTGGCATTGACGGCAACGATGATCGTTGACAAGGACATCAGCACCGCGCCCATGGCGGGGCTGAGAATGATACCCGCCCACCAGAGAACCCCGGCGGCCAGCGGTATGGCAAAGGCGTTGTAGCCTGTGGCCCAGAACAGATTCTGAATCGTTTTTTCGTGTACCTGCTCAGAGAGTTGGATCATCTTGACGATATCCTGCGGGTTTGACTTGACCAGTACGATATCCGCCGTTTCAACCGCAACATCGGTTCCGGCGCCGATGGCCACGCCGACATCAGCCTGGGCCAGTGCCGGAGCATCATTGACACCGTCTCCCGTCATGGCGACAAAATGTCCCCTGTCCTGGATTTGTTTGACCTTGTCGGATTTTTCCTCCGGCTGGACTTCGGCAAAGTATTCATCAAGCCCCAGAGCTTCGGAGACCCGGGCGGCAACCTGTTCATTGTCGCCGGTAATCATCATTACCTCGATTCCCCGGTTTTTAAGGGCCTTGACGGCCTCATGCGACTGTTCCCGGACCTGGTCGTCAAGGGCGACAGCCCCAATCGGTTCTCCTTCGTCAAGAATAAAGGCCACTGTCTTGCCCTGGTCGAGAAGCTCCTGGACAGAGTCGTTGTCGACAGCAATGTTCTCCTGTTCCAGGTATCTCCTGCTGACAACCATGATTTCCCTGCCGTAGACGGATGCTTTTGCTCCCTTGCCGGGAATGGAGTCAAAATCATCCGCTTCTTTGGGTGATTCTGCGGCCTCGCCGATTGCCCGGGCGATGGGGTGTTCCGACTTGGCCTCGACTGCAGCCGCCAGGTTCAACAGCTTTTTTTTTGCCATGCCAGCGAAAGAGACAACATCGCTGACACCAAACTCTCCGGTGGTGAGGGTTCCTGTTTTGTCGAACAGAACGGTGTTGATCTTGCGGGCAGTTTCAAACGGCGTTCGGTTGCGGATCAGAAAGCCGTTTTTTGCCGCCAGGGCTGTGGAGACTGTAACAACAAGCGGTATGGCCAGTCCCAGGGCATGGGGGCAGGTGATGATCATAACGGTTACCGTCCGCTGGAGGGAAAAATCAAACCCCCGTGTGGTGAACAACCACCAGATTGTCATGGTCAGGATACCGGAGCCGAGCGCCAGGAAAAACAGCAGTCCGGCAGCCCGGTCGGCAAGCCCCTGGGCTTTTGATTTTGATTCCTGGGCCTTGTTGACCATGTCGATGACCTGTGACAGGTAAGAATCTTCACCGGTCTTTTCAACCTCGACGGTCAGGGCGCCTTCGCCATTGATTGTTCCGCCGATTACTTCGTCGTCTTCCTGCTTTTCTACAGGATTTGCTTCTCCGGTGACCATGGCTTCGTTGACGGATGAGTGGCCATCCGTCACCCTGCCGTCTGCCGGAACTTTCTCCCCGGGCTTGACGACGATCCTGTTTCCCTGAGCAAGCTCCGCTGTCTTTACATCTTCGGTCGATCCGTCTTCGTTGAGTCGATGCGCTTCTTTCGGCATCAGTTTGGCCAGTTCTTCCATGGCTCCGTGGGCACTCATTACTGAACGCATCTCAAGCCAGTGACCGAGCAGCATGATGTCGATCAGGCTGGCAAGTTCCCAGAAAAACACTTTGCCGGAGAGGCCGAAGGCGACCGCTCCTGAATAAACATAGGCAACGGTGATTGCCAGGCCAATCAGCGTCATCATGCCCGGTTTGGCATCTTTGAGTTCGTCGTATATCCCTTTCAGAAACGGCCAGCCACCATAGAAATAAATAACCGAGGAAATCCCGAACAGGATAATGAGATGTCCGGGAAGACGAAATGCCTCTTCCATGCCGACAAGCGATCTGAGCATCGGCGACAATAGTGCCAGCGGGACAGTCAAAACCACGGAGACGAAAAAGCGGCGTTTGAAATCTCTCACCATGGCGGCGTGATGGGATTCATGCGACTCCCCATTATCCTGGTGATGTTCCTCTTTACCGCTGCTCTGCTCTTTGTCTTCGCTCATGATCCGCTCCAGTATTATCGGGGTATCGGGGTAATTGTTATTATGAGATGATCTTGGTTCCTATTCGTTCTGAACTCTTTATTACACCTGTAAACTTTCAAGAGTATTGATTTGTCAGGGAATACATTTTTCTGGGAATTGTTAATCATCACCATCTTGCTTACTGTCGGATGCACAGGATCTAAAACTGCTTGCCTTCAATATTTTTTTTCATCTGTGCTATTTCAAGGCCCAGGGAGACACATTGCTGACCCATCATGCACTGTTTCGCATCTGACAATTCGAGATGG
Source organism: Desulfocapsaceae bacterium (assembly GCA_963675545.2). Lineage (GTDB taxonomy): Bacteria > Desulfobacterota > Desulfobulbia > Desulfobulbales > Desulfocapsaceae > MADRE3. The sequence goes on along the minus strand of CAXXRX010000002.1, from coordinate 337,944 downwards.
TGTTTGAGTTCGTGATTGTCTTTTTTCAGGTCTACGATCCAGACATCTTTTTCTTTGTCAAAATTGACTTCTATATCTATCCCACAGGCACCGATTTCCGGATACATTTCTGTGATTCTGTCACATAATTCTCTGTTGCTGTACATGGTAACCTCCTGATTTCAATAATGACGTCAGTCAAGAACCGACGTTTACACTGTGGTATTTCAAAAAGTATACCACTTTGCACAGCTTGTTATCTCTTCTGGAGTGACTGGAATGGATGCCACAGAGGGAGGAGGCATGCTATTTGCAACTTCCACACTGAGGCAGGTATTTGTCATGGCAGCGTTGCTTCCGACCAAGCTGGCCACATGACGAATTGAGCGATGGTATGTTTTTTGCTTCAATTCTTATAACCCGGAAAATATCCGGGATGTATTACTAAAAAACAGAGACTACCCTTATGCGTAAGGAGAACAACATGGATGTCAAAGATTATTGTCGCAATGTAGAGATGGAATTGACTATCTGGAAATCCAGGCTATACGATGTTATCCGTAAGCTGGACAAGGCTGAGACAGGAGACAAAGAAAAAGTCTTTGAAGATATCAATGGCCTGCATATCCTGATGACTGAGCTGGAAGACCGACTCGATGAACTGCGCACCTCCTGTCCGACGGACTGGAAGCCCGAAGACGAGGATTTCAAGGTAAAGCTTGGAAATCTTGAGAGTCGTTATAATACGGCTTCAAAAGTACTCTTTGATTACGATTTCGGTGGCTGAGTTTTGCAGTGCTGTTGATAGATCACACATCTTCTGTATAACAAATGAGGGAGAGAAGGCCATGCAATCGGCACAAGATGTACTTGAGGTGACGTTCAAGGCACTCGACAGGATAATTGAGGAAAAGGACGTTGCAGCAGAAAAAAGCGTTACCTCAGCTGTACGAAAAAAACATGAACGCTCAAAGAATGAACATGTACCCAAAAAACCAGAAGGAAATACTTCAGAGAACAACAGGTGATTCCGGGATGTTTCCAAGTGCGATTCCGGAGGATAGTATCCGCTGTCGCCGGAAATCGGTCTCGTCGATCAGGAGTATTGAAAATAATGCAGCACGGGGGTGGCGCAGATGGGCAAGAGAGTTCTGATAACCGGCAGCAATCGTGGAATAGGTTTTGAGTTTGTGCGCCAGTACCTTGAGGACGGCTGGCGTGTCTACGCCACCTGTCGACGGCCTGGTGACTCGCAAGAACTGAACCGTCTCCTCCAGGTTTACCAGGAACTCAGTATTCACCGGCTGGATATAACCGTTCAGGAGGATATCAGTAATCTCTGTCATGAAGTAGATGACGTGCCCATCGACCTGCTGGTTAACAACGCCGGTGTCTATTTTAAAAGTATGCGCCCAGAAATCGGATGTTTGCATTATGATTACTGGTTGCGGACACTTGAGGTCAATACGCTTGGTACCATGCGGATCACCGAAGCCCTGCTCGACAACATCGGCAAGAGCCGGAAACACCGGTTAATTGCTGTGCTGAGCAGTGATGACGACAATGTTCCCGGCTGTGGCCGGCCCCCCGACATCTACTACCGCTCCAGTAAAGCTGCCCTGAATGCCGCCATGCAGGCACTTTCACTGAAGCTGCTGAAACAGGATATCGGGGTACTGCTCCTCCATCCCGGCAGTGTCGTCACCCGGATGGGGTCGGATAACGGTATTTCCGCCCAACGCAGTGTTGTCGGCATGCGCGATGTGATCGAATCGTTTGACCGTGAACAGAGCGGACATTTTCTTTATTACGACGGGACGGCAGTATCCTGAGCATTATTCCCTCCAGAACCTCCCAGTCGGCTTTCCATGAAAACCGTGAACAAATGTTGAAAATGTTGAAAATAGTCGCATTAGTGTCTAATAATGTTTAGTATTCATCAATTGTAACAGTACAAATGCTCGATTAATGGTTTCGTGGCAACCATTAAAAAAGATTCACTCGTGACGGTTTACACTTTTACTGATGGATGGAACAAAAGAAGGTCCTGCTGTTTTATTCATTGACAGTGATGAGCAGTTTCTTGCTTCGTTGACTGAGTCTGTGGTGGGAATGAACATTGTTCCCGACAGTGCCCGGACGTTGAAGGTCGGTCTGGATATGGCTGCAAGCGGGAATTATGAAATAATCCTGATGCGTGATCAGCTTTCAGACGGTCCTGCCAGTTATGCCGTTGCCGATTTCCAGGCCGGACCCGATGCTCCTGAAGTAATCCTCTATACCACGCTGGGGGATCCGACGCAGGCCGAACACGCATTGAAATCGGGAGTGTGGGACTTCATCATCGATCCTTCTCCCATTGATATCCTGCCGGATATTCTGCAGCGGGCTTTGCGCTATCGCCTCAACAAACGCGATGATCTCCGGGAAAAGCAGCAGTCTGTACGCCGGCAATTGAACCATTTCGGCATCGTCGGCAGGAGCAAGACGCTGCAGAACTGCATCGATCTCTCCATACGTATCGCACAGTCAGATGCCAATGTGCTTCTCTTCGGTGAATCCGGTACCGGCAAAGAACTCTTCGCTTCGGCTATCCATAACTTCAGCCCGCGTTCGAAAAATAATCTGACGATTGTTGACTGTGCCGCCCTGCCGCCCTCTCTGGTGGAGAGTATTCTCTTCGGACATACAAGAGGGTCTTTTACCGGTGCCGACAAGGCCCAGGCAGGACTTATTCAGCAATCCGACAGGGGGACGCTGTTTCTTGATGAAATAGGTGAGATGCCGCTGGCCATCCAGAAAAAACTGCTGCGTGTCATCCAGGAGCGTACCTACCTGCCGGTTGGCGCTTCTGTTGAAAGAAAGAGTGACTTCAGGTTGGTAGCCGCAACCAACAGGGATCTTGAGGCTATGGTCGAGGAAGGTCGTTTTCGTGAAGATCTGCTGTTCCGCCTGAAAACATTCTACCTTGAATTGCCGTCCTTACGGGAACGGCAGGCCGATATTACCGAGCTTGCCTATTATTGTCGTGATAAATTCTGTAGGGCGCATAAGCTGAAAAAGAAGACGTTTTCTTCGGAATATCTGTTGATTCTTACCCAGTACGAATGGCCCGGCAATGTCCGGGAACTGTTCCAGGCTGTTGAGCGCTCCATTGCCGATGCCCAGGAGAGTACGACACTCTATCCGAAGCACCTGCCTCCCGGAGTCAGGATCGAGGTTACCAGAAAGAAACTGAAGCGCAATCGCAGGCCGGATGCAACGCTCCAGGAAGCTGCACGTCTTTCTGCAGAAGAGGACGAGCTCCCGACCTTGAGGGAGGCACGCGATAAGATGATAGAAGTGCAGGAACGGAGCTATCTGGAGCGGCTGCTCGCTATTACCGGCGGTGACATAAAAGAGGCCTGCAGAATTGCCGGCCTCTCCCGTTCCCGACTCTATGACCTGTTAAAAAAATATAACCTCATCAAGAACAAGACAACGCCGTCTACCCATACCTGAAGTCTTTGTTTGCAGGGTGGTCCCCCTTTGTCTGTGCCGTTGCTGCCAGCCTTGCTCCCTTGGTAATCCGTTACCGTCTATCAGCTGTGAGCCGGCTATTCGTGTTGTGCGATCTTTTTTTTACTGAACAGGTAATTCTTGAGCTCCTCATCAAGCGCTGAGTCGTGTCTGCGCAGCCACTCCAGGAGCATCGCGGCATGCTCTTTTTCTTCATCCCGGTTATGTTCGAGGATGGCCCGCAGCTCATCGTCCTTGCATACCTCTATGCGCTGGTCATACCAGTCGACGGCTTCGAGTTCTTCCATCAGGGAAATAACGGCACGATGCTTATTACGGGCTTTTTTGCTGATCTCCTCAACTGGTTCGTGATATCCTTTCGTCTCCATTGTATTCCTCCATTACATGAGTTGAATGTGACGACAGCATTCCAAAAAGAGAATTTCTCTGTCTGACGTTCTGTCGTCAATTTTCGATAATCACTGTCTGCACAATTATCTCTTAGGTGTTCTGCAAGCACAAGACGTGCCATATGCAGCGCATTTTTCACGAGCCAGCCTGATGATGTACGTCTGGAATGACAGGTACTTCAGCGCACCCCTCAACCCGTATCCGTCCGGCCTTCACTGGTTTTCTCATAATCCATGAAAATCTTGTAGAAGCGGACAAAGTCCTTTCAGGCAGGACGGAATTGCAGGATGATTACTTTTTTGAATTGATAAACTTTTTCTTTATGCTGCGCCGAAGCAGGTAGATGATGCAAAGAAAGATAAATGCCGCCGCCACAATGAAAATATTCATCTCCACGACTGCTTCGCCCAGAATAATAAAGGGAATACTCAGACCGAACTGGGTGGTCCAGTTGATAACCATATAGGGAATAAATGAGATGCCCGTCAGGGCCAGCAGCGTATTTTTCAGCGCATAGGGAATACCCGGAATGAGCATGAAAATAAAAATTCGCCAGAAGCTGTCATCGCCGTCCAGCTGTGGAACGGAAACATTGAAAGGCTCCAGTATCCTGGTGAGCAATGTGCGCAGAAATGAATGCGTCAGGTAAAAGGTCGCTGTCATATGAAAAAACATCGCCGCGGCAGCCAGCAGAATGCCGGCGGTCGTGTTGAATTTCATGCCCAGCAATACCAGGAACAGGGATATGGGAACACCGGCTATCGGCAGGGTAAACATCAGTACGAGGAACAGCGTCGTGTCGATTCTGTTTTCGAGCCAGGCGCGGATATCATCGGGTGATATCCTGCTGTACAGGATGGTACCGGCGAATATAAGCAGCAGTACAATAACGATGGTGATTATCATCGTCCTGACAGCCGCCTGTTTATCGGATGTTTTCTTATCCATACTAACCGGCCTCAGCTGTCGTGAACAAACCTGCCGGTAACGGGCAGATGATCGGAGGCGAGCCGGCACTCCCAGTCGTCGGTAACCCATAATCCAAGGGCTTTCAGGTGAGATGAATGAAAAATGTGATCGAGTCGGAAAAGCGGATAACTGGAAAAAAACGTGGGCGCCGACTGGAATCCGCTATGCTGTTTCTGGGCATCGAGCAGTTTTTCCGCGAGCAACGCGTAAACCGTTGACTTGACGCCTGCGTTCAGATCTCCGCAGAAGAGAACCGGTTCAGCTGCAGGAATGGCGCCCAGCATCATTCCCTCGACAATATCTTTTATCTGCATGAGCCTTTCCTGCCTGACAAGGCTCAGATGAGTATTGAACAGATGCACCGGGCCCTGCCCGGTTTCGACCATGACCCACATGATCCCTCTTTGTTCGCCGTGATTGTTCGCCGCGAGCCGGGGAAGTACCTGCAGGTTCATGACATGCAGCGGAAATCGGCTCAGTACCGCAAGACCGTACTCACCCTCGCGGCTATTTAAAACCGGGAAAAAGACATGTTCCATTCCGAGCTGCTCAGCCAGCAGCCGTGTCTGATCGAGACAACCTGTACGCTCCATGTTTCTGTCTACTTCCTGGAGAGCGACGATATCTGCCGACTGTCTCCGGATAATCCGGGCGATACGGCCGGGAAAATGCTTTCCGTCGACCCCCACGCAGCTGTGAATGTTATAAGACATAACGGTTAAAGGGTCATTGCCGTGTTTTGTTTGTGGCGCATTCGTAGCGCTTGCCCGGTGCTGCTGTTTTTCTTCCCGGATTGCCCTGACATGATCTCTGAGGTCAAGCGGTCTGAGAAAGGGCTGCCCGGCAAGATCAAGCGTATCGGGAAGGATAACGAAGCCCTGGGTCTCGTTGCTTCCCGGGCCGCCGTGAGAACCGTTTTCCTGTGGAAACGACAAAGAACTGCCGTCGACCGTCCAGCCCGAGATGACGAAATCGCCTGCCTGCTCGTGTCTGCAGATAGTTTCCAGATCACGACTGACCTCATCGAGAAAGGGATGGTCGGCCCCCAGAAACGCTGCTGCGTTGCGGTGGAGATCACCTTCTGCAGAGCGGCTGTGACAGCGGACTGAATTATTTTCCAGGTAGCAGACCAGTGGTATTCCCGCCTCTTCCACCAGCCGCCGGCAATAGTCTTTCATCTGTGTGGGCTCAAGGGGAGTCGGCAGGTATATGTGGCCGAGTGGTCCCATGGCCGTGATATGTATTTCGTCCGTTTCCGCTGTTTTTTCTCTGGCGGGAGCTGATTTCTGTTTGCCCGGACCGCTGAAAAAACTGCTGCTGCGTATATGCAGCGCGGTGCCGTTGGCGAGAATACTGTCGGGCTCAGCGTACCTGAAGTGCTGCAATGGGCCGCTGCTGAAACAATCCTGTATTGCCTGGTTGAGCGTTCGCTTGTGACGGACGGGAAACGGCGTGCAGGCTTCCTGGCCGTGGTCTGAATAGATAAAGACATGATAATCCCGTTGTTCCGAGCGCATGGCGGAGCGAACGAGATCCCTGATTGTCGAATCGATACCTTTGAGTGTCCACAGGGCAAAGGCTGAGGAGGGGTTACGCCGGTGGGAGTGTTCATCGTATCCGACAAAATTTGCATGTATAATCGGCAGGCCGCGGGCGATATCGATCTTGACGTGCAGGTGGATCAGTTCCCGCAGGATAATACACACCCCGATGCGTGAGAGAACAAATTTTAATTCTTTGAACGGATTTTTCCGTGCCGCGAACCCTTTGATCAGGTCGATGACCGCCAGGCCTGCCTCAAGCATTGAAAGACCGATGATACGGAGTATCTTGTCTGCGTATATGAAGATGAACCAGGCGAGTTTTCTGAGCTTGACGGTTCGGAAAATCGACTTCAGTTTCATTGACTGAATGCAGAACGGGGCTTCTTTGGCGCCTCCTGCAAAAATATTGGAGTATGAACTGCCGTCGGCAAGCAGGCCGCTATGTTCCCGTTCCATCTGCTGGGCTAGTTCATCAACCGCATCCGCGTCGAACATCACTTTTTCCGTGCCGGACTGCCGTTCGAAGTACTTGAATGCCGGAACAATACTTTTAACGCCGAAAAAGAGCTCGGCCTGGACAGCAGGCGTTGCCGACGGCAGCCCTGAGTAAAATTTTCTCAGGACGAAATGACCCTGCTGAATGCTGCGCTGAAGAAACGGAACCTTTTTTTTGTCCATCGCCCGCAGGAGCTGCCCGTAAGCGAGACCGTCAATCTGGATCATCAGTATTCCCGGGGTGTGAACATCCACCTCTGCCGGTTTCTGCTCTTCAGGGTAGAGCTGCCGCGCAGCCCACTCACTGCGGCCGAATCTGCGGCGTAACCGATTTATCTTTTTACCGAGTCGACTGAGCAAAACTTATTTCTCCCGAGATCCTTCTCTCAAAGTATCCATGGCGGCACCAATTTTTTCCTGCAGCAGCTCCCACTCGGTCTTTATTGCCAGCAGTGCCGTGTCGAGCATGTCCAGTTCGGTTTCATGCGGTACGTATTTACCGGAAATGGTTGTTTCATAGAGGGCGATCAACTTTTCTGCACTGCTTTGTCGTGAAAATGTTCCAGCGGTGCTGCGAGCCTCTTTGCTCCATTTCCGGCACTCGGCCGGGTCTCTGATGATTGTCGAAAGTGCCTGTGTGAACGCGCTTTCAGGGGCATCCGCCGGCAACATGATACCGTTGCGCTGATCTTCGAGAACGTCATCGACTCCGGAGGCGCTGAGGGCGATAACCGGGGTCGAGGCCGCCATCGCCTCGGCGAGCACCAGCCCCTGAGTTTCTGAGTGTGATGCAAACACAAAGATATCCATGGCCGCATAACAGTCGGCCAGCTCGATCCCGGAAAGGGACCCCGTCATGATCAGGCGGTCACTGCAGCCCGCTTGCCTGAAAACGTTTTCAATTTCCTCTTCTACATCCCCTGTTCCGGCAACGAGAAAACAGCTGTTTTTTTCATGTTTGAGTGCAGACGCAACTGATCGTGCCAGATATGGAAGGTTCTTCTCTGCAGCCAGTCGCCCGACATGTCCGATGATAAAACAGTCCTGGGGGATCCCCTGTTTCCGGCAGAATCGCCGTCTCTCTCCCTGCTCGAAAAATCTCAGATCAATCCCGGTCGGCAGCACGCTGATATCTGATTTTACTCCTCTTTTGATCAACAGCTTCTTGATGCTGGTACTCGGTGCAATAACCTGGTTGCAGAGGTTTGCATATTCCGTGGCAAGTTCAATGACAAAGGTTTTCAAAGCCGGTGAATCAAGCGGTACGTAATGTGTGTATTGTTCATAAAGGGTATGGTGTGTGAAGACCAGGGGCAGGGCCAGAGAACGGGCAGTGCGCAGTGCCGTATCTCCAAGAAGGAACGGGTGATGACTGTGAATGATGTCGGGTTTGAATGCAGCGATTTTCTCACTGGTGATTCCGGACAGTGGAATCGGCACGGAAAAATCACTGCCGTTGAAGTTCTGGATTGCCGGTACCCGGAGCGTATCCTTTTCTTCCGTCTTTTCACCTCCTGGAAATGTCGGGGCAACAACCAGCAGGGAATGTCCGGCGGCGTGCAGGTCCTCGACAAATGTTGATACCGAACGGGCGACTCCGCCGACATGAGGAAGATAGGTGTTGGTGAACATACAGATCTTCATTTGTCTCGCACCATCGTGCAGGAATAATCCGGCGCGCTGAGATGTTCGGGGCAAAATCCCGGAAGAGATACCAGTACGGTATCCGGTTCTTTTTCATACCAGCTGGCTGACAGCTTTACAGCCGGGGTTTTATGCCGACAATCGATTTCAACGCTGACCGGGCCAAAGGGCGTCGGTGTCGGTCCATAGGCCATCTGTTTTTTCTGCTCTATCCAGTCGGGCAGGATGCCGCGGCCGACGATGAGAGAATTCTTTTCCTCCATGATGAACATATTTCTGATCAGCATCAGCCACTCGGCAGCAGCCCAGCCGTGTTGTCCGTCGCCCATGCAGCCGCCTCCGGTGAGAGGATGAATCGCCTCGGGCCATTGTCCGGTAGAAGAAGCAAAACCGGCGGCGGACTCCAGCAGACTCATGAATCGTGGGTCAGCGGCGCGGAGATAGACCTGGGCGAGCTGCAGTGTCATGTAGATATTGATGCCTGAATGAACCATGTCCTGAAAAAAGCAGCCCTTTACCATGCAGTTGGCCATCAGGAACCCAGCAGTTGCCAGCATCCGTGAATCTCCCGGCGGCAGGAGCTGCAGGGGATAATCGGCGACGATTGCCCCGATGGCGGCAGAGTCCAGGCGGCGGTTCGGCGATGTCGGGATCGCTGGTGTATTCCTTTCTGCAGCGACAAGGGCAATGCTGCCCAGCAGATCTTCCTGCATCTGCCGGGCATTATTACTGATGGCCTGCTGCTCTTTTTCCAGGCCGAGTGCGGCTGTTGTTTCTGCTGCGGCATATAAGCCGCCGACTGCCCAGAAATCATCCCAGTAATAGTTGTCATTGGGGCCGAAATGTTCAGCGCTGAAGCCGGGCGGCAACAGTCCTTTTACTTTCGGGTTTTCGGTTTTGGTGATTCGTTTCCGGTCGATCCACCGTGCGCCTTTGAGCATCGGTTTCAGCCAATCGGGGTTGAACGAGCCTCCCGATAGCAGCCGGTAACGGTTAAGAATCCAGAGAACCTGGCCATTGGAATCCCATTCCCCATCCTGCGAGTGGAAAAAACCATCCCGGCGCTGCAGAGCGGGAAACTTGTCCAGGTGCCGGCGGCAGCGATCCGTAAGTCCTGCCGTCAGCAGGGCATTGAGCATGATGCAGGCATCCCTGAACCAGAAGCGGTTGTAGGTGTAAGGGCCGGGAATCATATCGCCTGCCGAGAGGTGAATCAGGCTGCGGGTTGCCGTATCGTATAAAAATTTTATCCAGGGGTCGGGAATACTGAGCTGGGCCGCCTCTTTTTCGGCCTCCGGCCAGTTTTTCGGGGTGCTTTCCACAGCCGCCCCGGGCGCTCTTGGCAGCGGGATGGAGAGCGTGTGCTCCTGTTCGCCGCCATTTGCTTCGACACGATAGAAGGAGGCCGAGGTGATCATACCGATGCTGCAGGTACTGTTGTTTTCTGTCTGCGTATCTTTCAGGTGAAAGAAGACATCGCCTCTGTGATAATCGGAGAAAAGCACTTTTTCAGGTTTGTGCTGCCAGAGAACCTCTGTTGTCTCGTTTACCAGCCAGCCGTTCCCGTTTTCAAGGAGTTCGGCGCTGTCGATAAACTGGATGCCTTCGGGGTTTGCCGGGCGCAGGCTGAAGATCAGCCAGCCGCTCATTGATGTTTCCGCGCGTGCCGTTATCTGCAACAGTGGTTTTGCCGGATCTGTATTTACCGCCGTTTCGGTAATCAGCTCAAGCGTATCCGTTGAACACCTGGTTACCACACGGCGGTTCAGGTCATCTACCAGCGTCTGCTTTACACTGTCGAGTTGCGATGGGCAGATGGTTTCACCATCTTCATGCATGAACCAGCAATCAATCGACCAGCCGTCCTGGAGCGGGGTGACAAGACCGCGAGGATCGACAATCGGATAGAATGGCAGGTCCGGCTGGCCGACGGCAGTCCAGTTTCTGTGGGTGAGGTTGATGTGGGAAAAAGAAAAGGCCCGCGGTATGAACGATTGATCTCTGGGGTTGAACTGGCGCTCTATCCAGTATGGCCATATCCAGTCAAGATTATGCTGGATCGCCTTGGTGTTGATCAACCCCCGGGCGTGAAAAACGATTCCGGCCCGGAGCAGCTCGATGGGTTCCTGCACCTCTGACGGCTGGGCAAAGCCTCGAATGCGTGCCGCCATCGACAGCGGATCGATCGTCTTGTAACGCCTGGCGGCAAGGCGCAGGAGAAGTCCCCATGGGAGTAATCGTTTAAACATTTGAAAGGTCCTGATTTCCTGTTTGAATTTTCAAGCATGGAAGCATTGGTCGGTTTCAAGTCCTGTCCGACAGGACTCAGGGAGATGCGTTATACCTGCCCAGCAGGAGTCGCAGCCGCTGTAATCAACGAAATACGATGCCGCATGCCTGTGGTTTATAGTTGAACAAGCAAAATCAAGGCCAGTTCAATAAACGAAATACCCTGATCTTACCGAACAGTCGCTGTCGGCATGTCGCTTGCAATCAGTTTAATAGAGATGGAGCAGAGGGAGCGGTCGTCGCCGCCGGCTGTCTGCTAGAAAGACACAGGGACGCCGACTGTGTGGATGTGCCTGAAAGCATCCGTGAAAATAACCGGAGATTATTCAGCAGTACTCTCCGGGCGGCAGGCGCGAGTACAAACAAGAGGTGGACACCATGACTGAACGGATACTGATTTTTGCTGTTATTACCATCCTTGTCGGCCTGATCGCCTTCAGCGGTATTGCCGGGCCGGCAACCGTACTGGCAAAAACGGTCTTTTTTCTCTTTCTGATCCTTTTCCTGATCCTGGTGATCGGCAATGTGCTATGGAAAAGGCCGCCGCGCTACTGAACCGGGAAGCTCTGAGAAACGGTTTCTGCTGGAGGTAATCAATGGATTTCTTCGATTTTGATTCAAAGATGGTGATCGAGCATCTGGTCCGGTTGGCGATTGCCTATCTGCTGGCACTCCCGCTCGGCTGGGACCGGGAAAAGAGTGACCGCCATTTCGGTCTGCGAACCTTTCCGCTCGTTGCGGTGGTCACCTGCGGGTTCATGCTTGTCGGAATGTCGGTAATCGACAGTACGGACGGTGAGGCCCGGGTGATGCAGGGTATTATTGTGGGAATCGGTTTTATCGGCGGTGGAGCAATTGTCACCGGACGCGACAAGACCAGGGGAACAGCCTCTGCCGCCAGCATATGGAACACCGGGGCAATTGGTATGGCTGTGGCCTTTGGCCGCTACGAGATTGCAATCGTGCTGTCGCTGATAAACCTGTTTACCCTGATTGTTTTTCCGCTGGTAAAAAAGGAGATAAAGGAAGATACCTGAGGTGCCGGCAGATCAGGCAAATTCCTTTCTTGCTGAAATCGTTATAAATCAGGCTCTCACCTCACTTTTTCACAATTTCATCAAGGGCACTGTCCAGTGTCGGGTAGCTGAACGGATACCCCGCTTTTTGCAGAACCGCAGGTTCGGCGCGCTGGCTGCAAAGCAGCGTCTTGCCGAAATCTCCCAGCAGGGTCTTGACCATGAAACCAGGTGCCGGGAGCATGGCCGGTCGTTTGAGTTTTTCAGCGAGTTTGCGGGTCAACTCTTCATTGCGGACCGGATTCGGTGCGCACCAGTTGGCCGGACCGATGATGTCACCGTCGGCAATGGCAAAACGGTAGGCGGCGACCAGGTCCTGCAGGTGTATCCATGGAAACCACTGGCGCCCGCTGCCAAGCCGCCCGCCCAGGAAAAATTTGAAGGCGGGGAGCATTTTTGCCATGGCTCCGCCATCGTTACTCAGGACAATCCCGAAACGGGGTATGACCACCCTGATGTGACCGGGAACCTTCATCGCTTCGTATTCCCAGTCTTTGCTGACGGTTGCCAGGAAATCATCGCCCGGCGGCTCCTCCTCGGTGAGCGTGTCGTCCCCCCGTTCCCCATAGTATCCAATGGCTGAAGTACTGAAAAAAACTGCTTTTTCAGAATCTTGCAGCGCCTCGGCAATATTTCGAGTGGTGAGGATACGGCTGTCATAAATGTCTTTTTTCACCCCGGCGGTCCACAACGTAAAAATTGATCTTCCGGTGAGGTTGATGACCACATCCTGAGTCGGGATAGATGCCTGCCAGTCCCCGGGCTTTGTGGTGTCGGCTGCAAGATAGGAAAAATTTGAATGCTGAATCATGTTGGCCGGGTTGTCCCGTCGTCCGACAGCGGTAACCGTGTGGCCGTCCTGAAGTAGTGTGTTTGATAAATGGCGGCCCACATAGCCAAGTCCGCCGCTGATGAAAATATTCACGATAGTCCTCCGCAATTGAGTTTACAGGCCTGCGTTTGTTATGATTCATCTAGGACAATAATGACGAATAGTCCATGCCACAAGAACGCTTGTTTTCCGGCCTGTCCTGTTCAGCAGGACAGGCCGGACTCTCCCTGATGCCGTTTGATTTCAGTGCGACGAAGGTCTCCTGCCCCGTATACGTGCTGTGCTGATATCTGCTTTTTAGAGCAGACGGTACGGCAGTGCTCGTTTGGCCCAGGTGCTGTCGGGATAATTTTTCAGCAGTTCTTCATGGGCATGTTTCAGCTCGGCGGCATCATTTTTCTGCTTGTAGAGCGTCACGCCTCGAAAATAGACGGCTTCAGGTGTGGAACAGCACTCGAGGCTGCCTTCCAGCAGGACATTGAGGTGGACAAGAGCAGTGTCGTAATCCTCAGCATTGAAGTGAAATTTGGCGATACCCAGGTGCATCTCGGCGATGAACTCACCCGGAGAAAAAAAGCCGATAACCCGCTGGAGCTCTGTTCCCGTGGGATCAAGTATCCCGAGTGTCGGGGTCCAGAAGGTCTGGTAGTTCTCTTCTCCATAACCGCCGTCATCCTGGATAGTGAGGCGCAAGGGTACAAGATATTTCTCGATAAAACTGATTACGGTATCTGTGGAATACGTGACCGCATCCATCTGTTGACACCCTATTCATTCGGGGTTGTAAAAGTCGAGCAGAACTGGCTTTCTTGTTGAACGTGCCGTATCGAGGGCATAACTGATGTTGGTATGCCATGTAACAGTAGACATGTGGTACCTCGCATGAGTATTGGAATAATATGGCGGGATAATACATTCACCCCGCCCCCTGTCTTTTATTTTGCAAGATGTTTGCCTGAAACGAGGCAAATTGAAATAAAAAGGTTGAGCGGACTGTTTCACGGGAAAAGCAGTCTTTCATAGAGCAATTGCAGCTGGAGAGCTGCGCATTACAACTACCTCGGAGCAGAGATCACCCGGCATGAATTTTGTATGAAACAGGGCAGAAGAGAAAAACGATCTCAAGATCGGCGCATGAATTTTCCGCGTCTAAGAAAAAAAGGTACTGCACGGTGCCTGTCAGCAGAGGAGAGAATTTCATGAAAAATGAATATATTGCCTGGTTTGATGATCTGTCTGCAAAAGACACTACACTGGTCGGGGGAAAAAACAGTTCTCTTGGCGAAATGGTGTCGGTGCTTTCAGAGCGCGGCGTGCGGGTACCGCACGGTTTTGCAACCACTACCGCGGCATATCATCTCTATATTGATGAAAACGGCTTCAGGGAAAAGCTGGATGACCTGCTTGACAGGCTCGAGAGCAAGAAGCTGTCGCTGGAGAAGGCCGGAACAGCGATCCGTAAACTGTTTCTTGACGGTGAATTTCCGCTGGAGGTTGAAAATGCGCTCACCGACGCCTATCGGAAGCTTTCAAAACGCTACCGGGGAAGTGATAAGAACGACCACGAGGGGGTCGATGTGGCGGTTCGCAGCAGCGCTACTGCCGAAGACCTGCCCGAGGCCAGTTTTGCGGGTCAGCAGGAGACCTTTCTCAATATTTCCGACGAAAAGCAGTTGCTCGATGCCTGCCGGAAATGTTTTGCTTCGCTCTTTACCGACCGGGCACTTTCCTATCGCCGGGAAAAACAGTTCCCCCATGACAAGGTCGCGTTGTCGGTCGGCGTCCAGAAGATGGTACGGGCGGACAAGGCCTGTTCCGGCGTGATGTTCTCGATTGACACCGAGACGGGCTTTCCCGATGTAGTCCTTATAGATGCGGTGTGGGGGCTCGGAGAAAATATCGTCCAGGGCACGGTTAACCCCGATGAGTATCGGGTTTTCAAACCTCTGCTGAAGCAGAAAGAGCTGATCCCTATAATCGAAAAAAGGCGTGGGTCTAAAGAAAAAACCATGGTTTATGCGCAGGGCGGTTCGGCAACAGTCAAAAACAAAAACACGCCTCGCAAAAAAAGAGAGCAGTTTACCCTTGACGATGAGGACATTCTTCAGCTGGCACGATGGGCCTGCACAATTGAGGAGCATTATGGCACGCCGATGGATATGGAATGGGCCAAAGATGGTGACAGCGGGGATCTATTCATCGTTCAGGCCCGCCCCGAAACCGTCCAGTCGCAGAAGCAGAAAAGCTCATTTACCCGCTACCGGCTGAAGGGCAGGGGAGAGATTCTTCTCAGCGGACTGGCGGTAGGAGATGCCATTGCCGCCGGTAAAGCTCATGTCCTTCATGATCTTGAGGAGATGAAGGATTTTGAGAAAGGAGATGTCCTGGTAACGGAAATGACCGATCCGGACTGGGGACCGATCATGAAACAGGCGGCGGCAATCATCACCGAACATGGTGGCCGTACGAGCCATGCCGCCATTGTCAGCCGGGAACTTGGCATTCCCGCAGTGGTCGGGGCAGAGGGGGCGATCAGCAAACTCCAGGGTGCCTCAGAGGTTACCGTTTCCTGTGCGGAAGGGGAAATGGGGAACGTCTATGAAGGTATCCTTGAATTTGACGAGGAAAAAATCGATCTGGAAGAGATCCCCGACATCGACACCAGCATCCTTATCAACATTGCCAGCCCGGAGGCGGCCCTGCGCTGGTGGCGGCTGCCGGTTGACGGAATCGGGCTGGCACGCATGGAATTTATCATCAACAGTATTATCAAGATTCACCCGATGGCACTTATCGAAACCGAAAAGGTTGAGAGCAAAAAGGTGAGGCGTGAAATTGAGCAGCTGACGCAGGGGTTTGAATCGGGCGAAGACTATTTCGTTGATCACCTGGCCCGCGGAATTGCAGCAATCGCAGCATCTCAGTACCCGAAAGAGGTAATTGTCAGGATGAGTGACCTGAAGACCAATGAATATGCGCACCTGATCGGGGGGGAATACTTCGAGCCTGAGGAGGAAAACCCCATGCTCGGCTTCAGGGGAGCATCACGTTATTATAGTAAACGGTACCGGCCGGCATTTGATCTGGAGTGCAGAGCGGTCAGACGGGCCCGGGAAACGTTCGGGTTTGACAATGTGCTGGTTATGATACCATTCTGCCGGACACTGGAAGAGGCGGACAAAGTCCTTGCAGTGTTGGCGGAAAACGGTCTGGAGCGCGGCAGGAAAGGGCTCCAGGTGTACGTGATGAGTGAAATACCCGCAAATGTGATCCTGGCTGCTGAGTTTGCTGATCGCTTTGACGGCTTTTCCATCGGCTCCAACGATCTGACCCAGCTCGTCCTCGGCGTCGACCGGGATCTTGGAGAACTTGCCGGGCTTTTTGATGAACGCAATGAAGCCGTCAAGCAGATGATTGAACAACTGATTGCAACGGCACATGAAAAAGGGAAAAAAGTTGGGATTTGCGGACAGGGGCCAAGCGATTACCCAGATTTCGCCGAATTTCTGGTTGGGGCTGGAATTGATTCGATTTCCCTGAACCCCGATTCGGTAATTTCTGTGAAGCAGCAGCTTGCGAATGTGGAACAAAAAAAAAGGAAATGACCTCCTGATATTGGGTGTTTGTTGCTAAAAGAAAGCGCTCAGGCAGCGGCGCTTTGCCCGGCAGTCGATCACTGCTGTGTGTTCTGCAGCCGAGTATAGAGTTCGGCAACCTGTTCCCGATGGCACAGTTCTGTCGCTTCAGTCACGAGGGCGGCTGTCCCGCAGGCCATTCCATAGAGAAACGCCTCTTCAGTCTCTTTCCCCTGCTGCAGGCTCACTACCATTCCGGCGACAAAGCTGTCGCCGGCGCCGATTGAGCTGACCTGCCTGACTTCAAGGCCTGCTGCGCGATACTGGTTGTCAGGGGTTGTGAGCAGGGCACCTTCGCTGCCCAGGCTCAGCGCCAGAACCTCACAATTGCCTGCCTCCACCAGTTCACGACAAACCCGTTCCTGCTCGGTTTGCTCGGCAAGAGAACAGCTGCAGAACGATTCGAGTTCCCGTTGATTTGGTTTTACCATGAAGACGCCCTGTTCAAGAGCATGCTTCAGCGGTTCTCCCGAGGTGTCGAGAACGAGCCTGGTAGAGCTATTTTCAAACCGTTCGGCCAGCTGGGCATAAAAAGTATCGGGAACACCGGGTGGGAGCGTTCCTGAAGCGACAACATATGATGGCCTCGGAGTGCATTCAGCGACTGCGTTCAGGCAGGCTCGCCAGGTCTTTTCGGAAGTCTGCGGACCTGGCAGTGCAAAACGATACTGGTTGTTGTCATCGCGTGCCCGCACCGCAAAGCTCTGCCTGCCGAACTGCTCGGTAACAAATGGCCGGCTGTCGACATTCTGCGCTTTGAGCATGTTGTCGAGACGTTTACCGATACTGCCGCCGGAAGGGAACATGGCTGTCGATGTTCCTCCCAGTATCGTGATCACCCTGCTGACATTGATTCCCCCGCCACCGGGATCAAAACGGATATTTTTACAGCGCATTTTATGTTCGGGTTCGAGTCGCTCAACCTCGCCGCTGATATCGAGACAGGGGTTCATGGTAAGGGTCACGATCCGACTGCTGTTATTCATGATGAATCCCCTGCAGCCTTGTCAGTGCCGGACGGCTTCCGACAGGTATCATCGTCCGGCGCAGCATTCATTTCCGACGGGACACGTACCCCTTGGGCAGTGTAGTCCTGGCTGAGCGAGCCGGCTCCGATCAAACCGGGGACATTGATTTCCTGTTGTTTTTCCTGCATGAGAATCTGTAGATTGTTTTTCAGGGATGCCGTGTCGGCAAGATTGAACTCTTCCATCAGTTCATCGGCTGATGCGCCTTCTCTGGCGCGATCCCATAACTGTTTCATATCGATTGATGCTGACTGTGTCATTGAGTTTCCTCCTCTGTCTGGATAGCAGCAGTATCTGCCATTATGTATCAGGAAGCAAAATGCATGCCACGGATTCTGGAGGATCCCTGAGATGGTCCATTCCTTGCAAAGATGAAAGACAGGAGGATGTAAAAACAGCTACATCCTGAAATCGAAAAAAACCTGCAAACAGGAGGAATGATATGAAAGTCGGTATAGTCGGTGTCGGACTGGTCGGCAGTACGGCAGCTTTTGCAATGGCCCTTGAAGGTGCCGCCAGTGAAGTTGTGTTGGTCGATAAGGATGAAAACCTTGCAGCTGCGCAGGCCGAAGACATTCTACACGCGACCCCGCACGGTCACCCGGTTAATATTTCGGCAGGAAGGTATGAAAAGCTGAATTCAGCAGGTGTTATTGTCCTGTCCTGTGGGGTTGGACAGAAGGAAGGCGAGTCACGACTTGAGCTGCTGGGCAGGAATGCCGAGGTTTTTGAGGAGGTAATTCCTCAGGTCGTAGAAGCGGCGCCGGAGGCACTGCTGATTGTTGCCTCAAATCCGGTGGATATCATTACTCAGATAACCACAAAAATATCGGGGCTGCCGACACATCAGGTGATAGGGTCGGGAACGATCCTCGATACAGCCCGGTTCAGGTCGCTGGTCGGTAGCCACCTTGGCATTGCTGCCCGTTCGGTTCACGGCTATGTCCTTGGTGAGCATGGTGACTCTGAAGTATTGATCTGGTCGGGTATCCGGGTTGGAGGAATACCGCTGGAAGAATTTTCAAAACAGATCGGCAAGCCCGTCACCGATACTGACCGGCGGGCAATCGAAAAAGGTGTCCGCAAGGCGGCGTATCGTATCATTGATGGTAAAGGTGCAACAAATTACGGAATTGGTGCCGGTCTTTCGCGGATTGTCCGGGCGATTCGTGATAATGAACGGGCGGTGTTGAGCCTGTCGAGCATGAACCGGAATAACGAAGGAGTGGCGGAGGTCTGTTTTTCCGTTCCCAGAATTCTTGGTTCAGCCGGCCTGGCCTCTGAATTGTGGCCGCCGATTTCTTCAGAGGAGCACACGGCATTGCGGCAAAGCGTTGCCGTTATAGAGGACTCATGCCGGGAACTGGGATATCTTTAAGCAGGAATGAGAAAGTGCACTGACACGGAGGCTGCGAGGATGATGGAACTGGTATTGCTTCGCCACGGGGAAAGCAGGTGGAACCGCGAAAATCGCTTTACCGGCTGGGAGGATGTCGCTCTGTCCGAGCAGGGGATTGCTGAGGCAACATCCGCCGGCAGCCTTCTGGTCAAACAGGGGTATGCCTTTGACATTGTCTATACATCAGTGCTGAAACGGGCAATCAAGACGACCTGGCTTGTTCTCGAGCACATGGATTTGCAGTGGGTGCCGGTCATGAAGAGCTGGCGGCTTAACGAGCGGCATTACGGTGCCCTGCAGGGACGCGACAAGAAAGAGACGGTCCGGGTGCATGGTGATGAACAGGTGCATCGCTGGAGAAGAGGCTACAGTGAGCGACCTCCGTCATTGACTCCTGATGACGGGAGGTGGCCGGGAAATGATGAACGCTATCGTCATCTCTACATTGATCTCATTCCCTGTGCTGAATCTCTTGAGGATACGGTTCAACGGCTGATTCCCTATTGGCACGAGATGATCGTTCCTGATCTTCAAAGAGGCAGACGGGTTCTTGTCTCTGCTCACGGCAACAGCCTCAGGGCCCTGGTGAGCTATCTCGAGGACCTTCCTGTTGAAGATATCCTCAACCTGGAGATTCCAACAGCTGTTCCGCTGATCTATAAACTCGATGATGCTCTGCTGCCCCGTGACTCTTTCTACCTGAAAAAAGACGGTAGTTCCGGGGATGCCGCCGAGAAGTGAGCGGATACTATTGCCCCTGCCTAGAGCAGCAGGAGCAGACCGAAGAACAATACTCCGGTACACAGATAGACGGTAATAATGCGTCCTGTCGATATACTCCGATAGGCTTCAGGCAGCAGTTCGCTGCCGACCATCCAGAACATTGCTCCGGTTGCAAGGCCGAGCCCGAAGGGGAGGATCGGCCTGAAAATGGTTACGAAAACATAGGGGACAACGCCGATCCGTCGCAGAAATCGAAAAGCGATAGCAACGTTTCGCTTTCACTTCCTCACAGAGAGCAAGCGGTATGCCAGAAACTGAAGCAATGCAGCAGCGACGGCCTCAGATGTCGAATGACAGTGAAAAATCTGCTCTGTTGGCGGCTATAGACCGTTGCTAAGCCTGATCATTGGGTTCTTCCGTTAATCGGCAGTCCTGCTCAGCCAGACATAGTCTGATGATGGTGGACGGAACAACATAGGCTAATTCGTGGGGAAAACAGCAGTGTTGTCTGGTCGCCGGGTTACTTTCTAAGCATTGTAGGCTTAGACGGAACGAAGATACCTTGTTATGTTGTATATCAGCTTGTTATCGGTAAAGACCGTTATGCTCGGCGGATTTGAGGCAGAGTTTTTTGTTCCGCTTCGCTTGTGTCAGCCATTCTCTCTGTTGGACTCCACACTTCAGGGTAAGCGTCCTTCAACGATCTTGACCATGGTGCCCGCTTCGATGATTTCGCTTTCATCCACCTGGTTGAGTCGAGCCAGTTCTTCAAGGGGGATAGCCATGTTGTATCCGGCATGTATGTCTTTGAGCGAACGAGACGTCGAGGTCTGAATGATCTTCACTCGTAACGGTTCAACCTCCCGAAATTGACGGTTTTGAAGTCTCTTGAAGCTCGCGGCGGTATCGGTAATGCGGGGTTGGTATGTTCCCCAGTTTCTCTGGTCGGTGTAGCCGACAACTTGATACAGCTTCTGGTTGTAGTTGAAAAAGGTAGCCAGGCCGTATATGATCCCTTGCCGGGTTTGGCTGCGAAACTGGCCGGAGGCAAAGGGAATGCCGTTTCTGTTACCGTGCGATGCCGACATTCCTACAAGATTGGAACGGCTGAAAAAAGTACGCAGGGCCTGCCGTGGATCTACGTTCTCTGCGAGAGTGATTTGAAAAGCGGCATCTTTTTGAGGACTGACTGCCAGTACAGCGCTTCTCTGGTTGAGAACACGCCACCTCTTCGGAAAAGAGATCTGAAAGTCCATGTCCGGATGGTAATAGGTGGAATCCCTGGTAAAACCTTGACGCGGATCCTCACCGTAGGTTAGGCCGTCCAGACGACGAAGATAACCGTTTCTGTCCACGGGTTCGTAAGTGGCGGCGGGAAGTTCATTTATGCGGGATTGAATATAATCCATTCTATTTGCCGGCAGAGGATGCGTGGAAGCCCATTGAGGAAGCCTCCCTCCTTCCGTGGTCATCGAGAGACGTCCGAGCATGGCCATGACATCCACCAGTTCCTGTGGGTTCTCATTTACGTTAAGCATATAGCGGATACCGAGTTTGTCGGCTTCGGTCTCGTCATCCCTGCTGAATTTCAAAAACAGCAGCTGAACTCCCTGTCCCAGCATCGACGAGAACTCTCTGAGCTCGGGTACGGCAATGGTAGCGATACCGAGGCCAAGCTGGGTGACCATGTTTTTACTCATGCGGATGATAGAATGCTTGGCGGTCACGTGAGCTATTTCGTGACCGAGCACCCCCGCCAGTTGGGCCTCGTTTTCGAAATGGGCGAGAATGCCTCTGGTAAGGTAGATGTAGCCCCCCGGCACCGCGAAGGCATTAACGGTATCATCATCGATGACCTGAAAGGTCCAGGGAAGCTCAGGCCGCTCTGTCGTGGCGGCAATTCGTAAACCTAACTGCTGCACATAATGCTGCAGAGATTCATCCCGGTAGAGGCCCATGGCTTTAACGATATCTTCATTCGAAGATTTGCCCATCTCAATTTCCTGCTGACTGCCGATAAAGCTCAATTGTCTTTCTCCGGTGGCATCTATCGTCTGACAGGCCGTCATGATCCACAGCGATAGTATCAACAGAATACGAGAGGTAACATAATTCAGGCACCGTCGCCAAAGTGCTGATGATCGCGATGGCTGAGTGTCGGTAATGAGAGAGGGATTCATTCCAGTTGTCCTTGTGTGTTATGGTATCACCAGTTCATCGTCATAGAGATAACGTAGTGTGCGCGATACTTGGAACGTGCATATTTTATACTATCTTCGCAGTCAAACAGCCCATTTCAATAACCCTCTTGAGCAGCTGATAAGAAGCCTCATGCACGCTGGCGTTCTTATATGTGCCAGAGCCGGGGTGAAAAATACCCCGGAACTGTGGGCGAAAAACTCCGTTTAGCGGATAATACTGAAGTCGCCATTGCGTTCCAGATACCCTCGTTTTACATTCTTCGCCGTTTCCGTTCCACTCTTTATTCTCAAGATCGTCATAAGATCATGCTCTGTCATACCGGCGCGTGTCAGTGCGTCCTGGATAATCCTGCCGTCTTCAATGAGCATGATTCCTTTTTCTTTGATAAGGTGGCCGAACATTCTGCTGTGTCTGGATAATCGTACCAGGATGTGGTGGATGGTAACCTTGTCAGCAGTCGAACGCCGGATGATCTTCCGGCGTTCATCGAGGAATCATTGAAGAAAATAGAGGATGTGCTCGCCGGGTCGGCAGAGGGAATCCACCTTGTTTCCCAAAGGAGTTACCGTGATTATTTGAAGTTTTTCCTCAGAAAATATATCAGCAGGCCGAAAACGAGCAGACTGATGATCACCAGCAGCCAGGTCTGCCAGTGTGGTTTTGCAACTGCTGATTGAACCTGCTCTGTTATCCATACTACCGCGCTCATCCCGGGAACCATGCCGAGAATGGAACCAAAGAAAAAGGGAGAAAACCTGATTTTAGAAAATCCGGCTACCAGATTCACAACGACAAAAGGCGCAACGGGAACAAGGCGAATGAGAGCTATCGAGAGAACACCACGCCGTGCAAGCTTTTGCGACAGTTTCTCCAGTTTTTCTCCGGTCATTTTCTGTAACAGTGGTTTGCCGAATCTTTTTCCGGCCCAGAATGCGATTGCGGCGCTGAGCAGCGAACCGCTGAGGCCGCACCCGAGGGTGATCCATGGACCAATCGCTACCGTTGAAGCTACCAGTAATACATTTAACGGTGCGGTAATGAGCCCGCTTACCAGGAAAATGACGGTGATGATCGGCACGATTAACGGGCTGTTGCGAAAACCTTCAAGATAGCCGGCAATAACCTCTTTATCGAGGACACCACCCCACAGCGTATTGAGTAGCCAGACAGTGAGCACACCAGCGAGAAGGATGAGACTCCACTTCAGATAACGCAGGCGCTTGGGCTTGTCACCGCCTTCCTTCTTTGTCTTCTTCTTTTTTTCCTGATTATCCTGGATTACCTTCCTCATCCATGAGGCAGGGCTGAGCGGCTCATCTGGATCAAGCAGCTGGGTGTCAGCAAGTTTTCGCAGTACAAAAGAACTGGTGCCGGCTTCAAGCTTTCTGAGTCGGTGAAGACGACCGTTACCCAGTTCCTCGATCATACTGCATAACGAACGTTCATTGTCCCGCGAGCGAATCACGACGTCTTCAGAGCAGTTAAAATGAATTGCCAGTAAACGGTGCAGTAGGTGTCTGACTTCTTCGGCAGCGTTCTGGAAGGTGAGAATCAGATCGACTTCAGAATCGACCTTCATTGAACGGTTGCTGAGATTGGCTGAACCAGCGATGATCATGCGGTCATCGGCAATCAATAGTTTGGCATGCACGTAAACCTGAGTCCTCTGTCCGGACTCATCCTCAACAAACGGATAAAAGACTGAAAAACGTCCATAGCGATCGGCTTTTACAAGTTTTTCAAGCAACCTGTCTCGCAGTACCCCGAGCGTACTCTCTTCTGCCCAGCCGGCTTCCCTGGTCAGGATAATGACAATTTCAGGGCCTTCCTTATCCTTGAGGCGCGTGATGAGTGCATTGGTCATCTCGTGAGAGGACAGGTATTGATTCTCGATATAAATGTAGTGTTCAGCAGACCTGATGATATCGAGATATAATGCTCTGATCTGGAAGGCAGCCTGGTACTCTTTATAGGACGAATAAGTGAGTGCAATACCGACCTCTGTATCCTTGAGATCCCGGGTGACTGATGCTGGCCACGGGACGTTTTCCGGCAGTGAATCGCGTCGCGGCAGTTCATTGCCGGTGCCTCTCAGCCAGCGTTGAGCGCATAAATCCCCGAGATCTTTTGCGACTTCGCCGGTGCATACCACCTGGACATCATGGTACGGCTGATATGATTCACCGTTCGGGGTCTTTCTTCGCGGGTCATCAGGGTGATGTTCTTTGGTATCCCAGCGCCAGGTACTCAAGTCGAAACCGCCGCAGAAGGCCAACGCGTCATCAACGACGATCACCTTCTGGTGATGTGAAGCTCCGATGTCGATAGCGTCATCGGTTTCCAGGTGGAGCTGTGGATGACCCTTCTCTCGCCATTTTGTAAAAGGCAGCCATTCGCGCTCGGCAAGATAAACCATGGAATAGTCCCAGAGCAGGATATAAATCTCAAGCTCAGGGCGTGCATCGAGAACCGAAAAGATGAATTCATTCATCGTTAACGGATATCCATCATCAAATCCCTCAACTCGAGCGAGCTCGATTGATTCACTGATATCCCAGGCGAGGATATACACATAGCGCTCAGCCTGCAGCAATGCCTGCCGGAAGGCTCGAAAGAAATCCTGGCCGGAGAGAATAAAACCTCCATCTCTAATATGCGAACGGCGCCAGCAATTCTGACCTTCCTGTAGCTCAAGCACTATCAGCACCTCGGAAGAACGGTTGTTTTCTTGTTGTCTTTTTGTCCGGCGCTATCGGACGAGTCCTGTTTTTCGAGACAAAAAATGGTGGTGAGGTAATGCAGGGTATCTGTCTTTGTTGACAAATGGTGATTATTGCTCTGAATCCAGCTTTTTCTCGGTTTCATCAAAAGATTCGGATAATTCATTATAAGAATTGCTGAATCCCTGCTTGACGTTGTCCCAGGCATCGGCAGAGCTGTCCTTCATGTTCTCGTACCATTGAGAGACTTTGCTTCGCCGCTCTTTCAGTTCCTGCTTGGACTGAGTATAATTTTCCTTGGATGTCTGCTTTAAATCCTGCCATTTTCCTTCAAGCTTGGTTTCCCATAGCTCCATCCTGGTGTCCAGCTTGTCCATAAGCTCTTTGGCTTTATCTACCGCGGCATCTTTCTGTTCGCTGGTGTAGTCTCCAATCGCAGCAGCGGCCTCTTTGACTTCTTTCTTGGCATTGTCCCCGGTCGTGCTTGACTGGGAAACTGATGCGATCAGCAGGGCGAGTAGAGCTGTGCTTCCGATGATACATTTCCATAGTATTACGGAATGTTCTCTTTTCATCGTGATACCTCCTTGAGAGCATGATTTCGTAGTATACTGTTTCAACACTTATTTTTGGTCCACTACGGTTAGTTGCTTTTATCAACGGTCTCTTCCACGGTTTTTAAAGCATGAATCATGCCATACTATCCTGAATCGAGGTGTTCTCTATTCTCCTATGGCTTTTGACAGTGAGATATGCAGGATCCCAGTCGAATGGCACGCATATTGAACGAATGATTGCAGTGAAGATAGAGACAATGAGGAGACGATCGACTTAAGAGGTCTCGGAATTCTTCACTGCTGATGTTTTATCAAACGGCTGTTTTTCTTATAGAGCGGCCTGTTTTTAGATGCCTTCGGTTGTCGGATTGCTTTTTTTTTGTTATACATTTCCAGCCGGCTAATATGGTGTCAAAGATGATTTTCAGCGTGGCATCTGTTTGAGTATAATTTTTGCATGGTGACCTGTGCTGGAGCATCTGTAGCTGTCTGACTGTTAATTTTGTGACCGGGATTGTTTATGGACCTCAACCTTTCGATTCTCATTGTCGAGAACAACCCAGACGACAAGGAACTGCTCAAGGAGTGCCTTGGCCAGTCCACTCTTTTCAACTGTGATCTCCGGGAGACGGATACGCTGGAATCTGCCGGCAGGCTGCTCTCTCATTATGATTTCGATGTGATTCTGCTTGATATCTTTCTTCCCGACTCAAAAGGCCTGGAGACGATTCGCTCGATCAATAAAGAGCACCCCGAACTGACGGTCATCGCTGTTTCGGATCGGGAGCATGACAGTGAACTGGCTGTCAGAAGCACTCATTACGGAGCCCAGGATTATCTCGAGATGATTCACCTCTCTCCCGCTCTGCTTTCCAAATCAATTTTCTATTCGCTGGAGAGGAAACGTTACGAACTGGAGAAAGAGGATTTGCTCAACGATTTTACCCAGGCCTTGAAACGGCTTGAATCGCTTGAAAACATGGATCCTCTCTGTGCCGGCTGCAGCAAAGTACTGAGCAAAGACAATGTCTGGCTCGACCTGGAGGAGTTTGTCGAACGCTATGGTCAGAGCGACAGGGGCACGGTCATTTGCCCGGATTGCAAAAAAGATCTGTCATAGTCGCTTTTTACACCCCGGAGAAATCGAGGAATGTATTTTATCAATGGCCACCTGCACAGAATTGGAACGTGCCTGTGAGGTTGTCTTTAAAAATAATTTTCGATGATCTGGAATTATTAATACCATCACCAGGAGGAAAAAATCATGGCGGAAGTAATCATTGATGTTGACGAATGTATTGGTTGTGAGGCCTGTGTCGAGACGTGCCCTGAAGTATTTGCGTTTGACGAGGAAAGCGAGAAGGCTTATGTGCTCGATAACGCCGATGCCGGTGCGGACTGCGTTGATGAGGCGATCGCTTCCTGCCCCGCAGAATGCATCACTTTGGAAGAGTAAGCACTGTCATTTGTCACAACAGAGACAGCAGTAGCTGTCTCTGTTATGTTTAGATATCCATCTGTTGTTCATCCCAGAAATCAGCGTATATCCCTCCCTTTTCGAGCAATTCATCGTGTGTCCCCCGTTCAGCGATCCGGCCGTTCTCCAGAACCAGAATTATATCGGCATTCATCACTGCCGATAAGCGATGTGAGGCGATAAACAGCGTTTTGTCCGCAGACAGTCGATCAAATGCCTCCATGACGATAGTGTCTGATGAGGCATCAAGGCTGCCGGTCGGTTCATCGAGAAGAACGATGTCCGCCTCTCTGAGAAACGCCCGGGCGATCAGGATACGCTTGGCCTGGCCCCCCGAAAGCAGGGCCCCGCCGGTTTTTAAACTGGTCATATAGCCATCGGGCTGGTCGAGGATAAAATCGTGAGCGTTGGCTTTTTTTGCTGCTTCTTCTATCTCCGCATCCGTTGCGGGTTCTCCACGTTTCCCGGCGGCAATGTTTTCCTGTATGGTCGTGTGAAAGAGAATGGCTTCCTGAGGTACCATGACAATTTGTTTTCTCAGCGATTCCAGACTCAGAGAATGAATCTCACGGCCATCAATATGAATACTTCCCGACGTTGCGTCGAAAAATCGCGGGATCAGGTTGAGCAGGGTTGACTTTCCTGATCCTGAGCCTCCTACCAGTCCAACTTTCTGTCCTTTTTCAGCCCTGAAGGAGATGCTGTCCAATATGGCTGTCTTACCATCATAACTGAAGGAGACGTCCTTGAATTCAATATCTTTTTCAAAGAGATCGAACGGCTCACCACCGGAATTGTTGCATACACCCAGGTCACAGGGGGTGATCGACATGATCGCTTCTATCCGCTCGTTGCAGGCCAGGGCCTTGGTGATCTTGATCTGGTATTTGGTGAATTCGCGTATCGGTTTATACAGGCTCTGCAGGTAGCTCATGAAGACCAGGAGCTCTCCCGGCGTAATGGTGCCGTCACGGATGCTCATTACCCCGAAAAGAAGAAGCGTGGCCGTTCCCGCTGCCAGCACGATATTTGTCAGGGAGATGAATATGCCCTGAAGACTTCCCGCTTCTATTGCAGCTTCGCGACTCCGACCGCTTTTTTCTTCCATCCTGCTTATTTCATCGTGCTCCATTTCCAGGAGTTTGATCCACTTATGAGTTTTTGTTGCAACTTCAGTAATCGATGCAACATCAGACTCATGCTGTCGTTTCCGGCGCGTGATAAACTTGATTCGAACCCCGAAGAAGTAGGTTGCCCAGGCGAGAAGCGGGGCAATGCCGAGTGTCAGCAGGGCCAGCTGCGGGTTTACCAGGAACATGATGACGGTGATGCCGACGATGGTCGGAGCACTTCGACAGACAAGCACACTCACCCCCTCGACGATCTTCTGGGTATTGTCCGTGTCTGTAGTTATTCGTTCTATGATTTCCCCGGATTCGGTGGTCTGGAAGTGGGCTATGGGCAGATCCAGTACATGTGCAAAAAGACGCAGGCGCAGTTTCTGGACGACAATCTGTGAGAGTTTGGTAAGTGTGATGTTCTGCATATAGAGACTCACCCCGTTCAATACGGCGACAACTACAATCGAGATTGCCATGATTATCAGCAGGTGCCGGGAGATAAACGGCCACAATACTCCGCTGAAGTCCTGGTATGCCTCGGGAACAGGCGTGTCGAGGATGATATGATCGAAGATAACCTTCAGCGGCCAGGGCTGGATCATCGAAACCAGAGACTGAACAATCAGCGCCGCCGCCAACAGGAGCAGGAGCCACCACTGTTGTTTGAGGATCATGCCCAGTTGGGTTCGGCCCCAGGTTTTTTTTCTTTCCCGGATGGATTGTCGCTGGTACGGCTTTTTATTTTCGGTGTGAGTCATGATCACAAATCAACCTGTTGAATTACCATTTCTGCTTCCGGTGTTTTTGCTGCAAGAACTATGCTGTTTGGCAGATTTGATCAAGAACAGAGCATAAACACTTTCAGGGATTGCGGTTATGGGGGGCAGCATTGACTCCTTGGTTTTGAAAGCTGTAATTTCAGGAAGCATTGGGCCGGGTGGATAAACGGTTCGATTCTCTCTTTCCTGCAGATCTTGCTGTTTTTACAGTCGCCATGGTGAAAAGGTAGGGCATGAGTGTTAACGTATACGGGGAGTAATCGATATCGGAACTCTTTTCCTGTGATTAAAGTGAAGAGAAGAGACTGGAAATAATACGTGAAATCAGGAGTCTAACTGAAAAAATAACTGCGGGTGCCTCAGCGTGCCTCCCGAGAAAATAACAGTGAAGAAGATGAAGACACTATTGCTGTGCAGCGATCTTGACCGAACACTGATACCCAACGGTATACAGCCGGAAAGCCCCGAAGCCCGCCGGCTTCTGCGGCATCTGGCGAAACATCCGGAATTGAAACTCGCCTATGTCAGCGGGCGCAACGACCTGCTTGTCAAGGACGCCATTGAAACCTATGAACTGCCTGAGCCTGACTTTGTAATCGGCGATGTCGGTACGACGTTGTATCGCCTTGTCAAAGGTTCCTGGCAGCTCGACAGGGGCTGGCATGAAGAGATCGGCAAGGACTGGAAAGACTCGAACCGCGACGATGTTGTTGAACTGCTGGCCGAACGCGACAATCTGGATCTTGAGCTTCAGGAAGACGCAAAACAGAACAGCTACAAGATCAGCTATTATACAGCTGTCGATATCAAACCGGAACGCCTGAAAAAACTCATTTCCGATTCACTGGAAGAGTGCAGGATGTTTTCCACTGTTATCTGGAGTATTGACGAAGAAAAGGACTGCGGTCTGCTCGATATCCTTCCACGGCGAGCTAATAAGCTGCAGGCCATCCGCTATTTAATCAGAGATGAGAATATTGCTGATGAGAACATGGTGTTTGCCGGAGACAGTGGAAATGACCTGGAACCGCTGACCAGCGGTTTTCGGGCGATCCTCGTAAAAAACAGCTCCACTGATGTCCGGGAGCAGGCCAGGGAAGGACTCAGCAAACAGGGATTCAGCAGTGACTCTCTCTATATCGCCCGGGGTGGTCTGTATGGCATGAACGGCAACTATGCAGCGGGTGTGCTGGAGGGGCTGGTCCATTTCTTTCCACACACCGCTGAATGGTTTCTTCCGCATGGTGATGATAAACCGGCATAAAAACGCAGTGCAGCTTTACTCGATAAGCGGGTCCAGCATATAGAGGATATCACTTTCCCGTGAGGGGTAGGGCGTCATCACACTGTTGCGGCGCAGTTCGGTAATCGGTGTTTTATCGAGCATTGCCTGCCTGAACGTGTTGATTAGCCCCGTTGTGTTGTCGGCGAGGACATGTGCACCCAGTATGCGGTCCTCCCGATCAACGAGAATTTTGAATGCTGCATGCCGTAGACCAACCCGCCGGTATGTCGGCCAGCTCAGCTGTTTGTCAAAGCTCTTGTAGTAGGTGATATTGTCTTCTTTCAGCTCTTCTTCGGTTTTTCCAACCATTCCCAGCTGGGGATAGGTGAAGAGTATGGCGGGTACCGCGCTGTAATCCATACCCTCGGAGATCCCGTCTGTTTTATCGGCGATCACTGTCTCTACGGCAACGTGAGCTTCCATATCAGCGACCCGGGCAAGCTGAATAGTGTCCGCGCAATCACCGACCGCAAAAACACGGCTGTTTGAACTTCGCATAGTGCTGTCTACCGTGATCCCGCGTTTGGAAAAGTCGATGCCGGCAGCTGCAAGGTTCAGCTTATCAATGTTCGCTGCCCGACCGGCTCCATTGACGACCAGATCCACCTCGAGACTTTCTGCGGAGTCGAAACAGACCGAATAGCTGTTGTTCTTCTTTTTTATTGATTGGATAGAAACGCTTGTGTGAATCTGGATTCCTGCAGATTCTGATGCCTCTACCAGTTGCTCTACCATCTCCTGATCAAAGGGTGACAGAACGCTGCCGGCGGCCTCGAGAATATGTATGCGAGCTTGGCTGTCTCCAAGGTGAGCTGCAAAATGAGCAAATTCAAATGATATAAAGCCGCCGCCGACAAAAGCGATCCGCTCCGGCAGCGTGTCCAGCTCAAGAAAATCGTCACTTGTTATCATGTGGCTGCTTCCCTCAAAGGGCAGGGATGTCGGCTGGGCGCCGGTTGCTACAATAAACGATCGAGCTGTGTATTTTTCGTCGTTGACCGTCACGGTTGATTCATCATGAAATGAGGCCGCTCCTGCAATATAGGTAACGCCGTTTCCCTTGAGGTTTTTTACCGTATTGTCGGGAACCGTGTCGGTAAATTTGTTTTTTTCCCGCATGATCTGCTGCCAGCTCACCTGCGGAGGTGCGGTAACCCCCATATCCTGGAGATGCCGACTGCAGGCGACAAGTTCTGAAACTTCATAAAACCATTTTTTTGCCTGACAACCACGCAAAGCGCAGACACCGCCAGGCCGGTTACTAACTTCAATAATGGCCACGTTGTATTCTTCTGCTGCAAGATCAAGTGCGGCAGTCTGCCCTGCGGTACCGGTTCCAATAATTATGACATCAAATGTATTCATGGATAACAACCTCCTTGAGTCCTGGTTAGTTCTGGGTAGTTCTGAGGACAGTATACACAACTATTGTTTTCTTTATTATCTGGTGTCGGCACTATCATCTTTGCAAGTGACGAGCCAGTGCTCACATTTGTGCAGGCATGCGAAGATAAGTATACTGTCACCGGAATTATGGGCGGCGCATAGTTCTGCCCGTTTTCAGAAAGACTGGAAACAAACGCGGGGGTTATTTTTTGTTTTTGGGTTTTCGGTTGTCCCGGTAAAAGAGTCGTTTCCCGCTGGAGCCTTCAATTTCCATGTGTTTGATATCAAATAATTCCGTAACTTCTATCATCTTTGAAAGCTTTTCGTAGCCGTAGTTTCTGGAATCAAAATCAGGATATTGCTTCTTGATCAGAGAGCCGCTTGCCGACAATGGTGCCCAGCCGTTGTCATCAGAACACTCCTCTGCCGCATTGCGCAGGATACTGATAAGCTTTGCATCCATGCAGAGCTGCTGGCGGGTATATTTCTTGGATACCCTGGGCTGGTTTGTTTCCTGGCCGGTACTGCTGATGTCCGACTCGGCATCTTCCGAATCAAGGGTTTTCAGGACGTCGATGTAGATGAAGTCATCGCAGGCATTTCTGAAACCGACCGGGGTTTTGCGCTCGCCCACGCCGTATACGAAAATTTGGGATTCTTTCAGCCTGGTGGCAAGCTTGGTGAAATCGCTGTCGCTTGATATCAGGGCAAAGGCATTGAATTTTTCAGAATAGAGCAGGTCCATCGCATCGATAATCATCGCCGCGTCGGATGAATTTTTCCCCTGGGTATAGGAAAACTGCTGGATCGGTTGTATTGCCAGTTCATTCATCGTCTGTTTCCAGTTCTTCAGGTGGTGCGAGCTCCAGTCGCCATAAGCTCTTTTGACGATGACATAGCCGTTCTTTGAAATTTCGGTAAGAATTGCTTCCAGAGCGGAAAGCTGGGTATTTTCCGCATCTATGAGGATGGCAATTTTCTTTTCTTTACTGCTCATAAGCATATTCTCCGGCTGCTGGTAGATTAAACGATGTGTGTGAGCTTTTCACCTTCACTGATCTTAGCGAATCCATTGGCAATTACAACGTGAAAGTTGTGGCCTTTGAGCAAAGAAACGTTTAAAGATGATGGGGAAATCGTCACGCATGTACGCATGTCAACCTGTCAGCAACGTTTTGTGGTGTCAAGATGTATACGTATCTTTTCGGGCCTGTTCCCTCGCGGCGACTGGGTATTTCTCTGGGGGTGGATCTTGTTGTTCACAAGACTTGCTCGTTTGACTGTATCTATTGTGAATGCGGGGCAACAACCAATCTTACCGTCGACAGACGGGAGTATGTGCCGTTTGCTGATGTCGTAAAGGAACTCGATGATTATTTCAGCAACCATCCCGACCCCGACTACATAACCTTTTCAGGGTCTGGAGAACCCTGCCTCAACTCGCGTATCGGCGACGTGATTAACTATATCCGCAGCCAAAAACCCGATATCGCAATTGCCGTGCTTACTAACGGCACGCTTCTTTATCGTGCTGATGTCAGGCAGGAGCTGCTCGGGGCTGATCTTGTCATGCCGTCCCTGGATGCCGCTTCTCTGTCGGCACTGCAGACGGTGAACAGGCCTCACGACTCAATCAAACTGGAAACATATATCGGCGGTCTTGAGACATTCAGCGCCGAATTCAAGGGAAAACTGGCCCTTGAGATCTTTATTCTCCCCGGTTGCAACGATTCACTGGAAGAACGTGTGGCTCTTAAGGCTGCGGTAGCGCGAATCAAACCGGATGTCATCCAGCTCAACACCCTGGATCGTCCCGGAGTGATTTCCGGCATTCACAGTGCAACGAGGGAGGAACTCGAAGCTGTTGCCGAATTTCTCAAACCGTTTGAGGTGGAAATTATTGCTGCAGCGCCTGCACGCAAAGGCCTTGGCTCCTACCGGGATGATATGGAATCAGCGATCCTTGAGACCGTATTGCGAAGACCGTGTACGCTTGAGGATCTCACCGCTATCCTGGGTTCCCATGTAAATGAGATAAACAAGTATCTTGGCAGCCTTGAAGAGGCCGGAAAAATTGAGCATGTTCGCCAGGAACGAGGGCTCTTCTACCAGGCGAAAAATAAATTCAGCAAGACCTGAAACACACCATCTATCCGACGGACTCAACGAGCACGTGGGCATGAGGCGATGAAATGGCGTTATCCTTGATGGAAGGCAATGAGGCGCTTGCCAGGGGAGCAATTGCCGCCGGCTGTAATTTCTTTGCAGGATATCCGATTACCCCGGCAACAACGATCTTCAACAGCATGCTGAAAATGCTGCCGGGCACCGGCGGTATCTGCATACAGGGTGAAGACGAGATTGCCTCCATCGGTTATTGTATAGGTGCCTCCATGGCTGGGAAGAAGGCGCTCACAGCAACTTCCGGACCCGGGATAAGCCTCTACAGTGAGCAGATTTCTTTTGCGGTCGGCAGCGAGACGCCGCTGGTCATTGCAGATGTTCAGCGGCTTGGTCCTTCCACGGGGTCGGCTACGAAGGGAGCCGACAGTGATATCCAGTTTCTGAGATGGGGAAGCACCGGCGGTGTACCGGTCATTGTTCTTGCCCCAAGAGACGTGCTCGACTGTTATCTTCTTGCCGTGTATGCCTTTAATTTTGCCGAAGAATTCAGGTGTCCGGTTTTTATCGCCTCGAACAAGGAGATCGGTCTGACCAAGCAGAGTGTTAATCTCGAGGCTCTCAGCCTTCCCCCGGTCATCAACAGGAGCTTGTTCAGCGGCACGACCTACCTGCCGTTTGCCGCAGAATCCGGCGAGTCACCACCGTTTCTGCCCATTGGTGGCAGGACCCTGGTGCGGCTCACTTCCTCGACCCACGGAGCTGACGGTTTTATTACCAATGATCCGGAGGTGATTGCGCAAACCCAGCAGCGGTTGCGGGATAAAATAGAAGGAGCCAGTGAGCGGCTGACGCTGTTTGCTGAAGATATAAAAGAACGATCGAAAACCCTGGTTATCAGTTACGGTGTCACCTCCTGCGCGGTCGATGATGCCGTCAAGGCTCTTGAGCGAGACGGTCGTGCCGTCTCAACCCTTGTGCTGAAGACGTTGTGGCCGGTACCTGAGCGGCTGCTGCGTGAAAAAGCGCGACCGTTTCAACGGATCATTGTTTTTGAAATGAACCTGGGGCAGTACGTCAGGGAAATCAGAAGGGTCCTCTGTCACAAAACGGTTGAGTTTCATGGACAGATGGATGGCAGGCTGATATCCCCGCAGACAATCATCGAGGTGCTTACCAGTGACTAGCTTCCTGAACAAGAGCCGTCCCCCGGTTTATTGCCCGGGCTGCACGCATGCAACGATTACCACCCAGCTCGATAAAGCCATGGTGGCCCTTGGCCTGCAGGCAGAAAAAACCGTAATCGTCACCGATATCGGCTGCTCAGGTCTCTTTGACACCTTTTTCAATGTACATGCCGTCCACGGCATTCACGGGCGGGCCCTGACCTATGCAACCGGGCTCAAGCTGGCTGATCCCGAACTCACGGTCATTGTGACCATGGGCGATGGCGGTCTGGGAATCGGTGCTGCGCATGTCCTTGCGGCGTGCAGGCGAAACCTTGATATCACCCTGCTTGTCTTGAATAATTTCAATTTCGGAATGACCGGCGGGCAATTCTCGGTAACCACGCCGACTGCAGCTGTGGTGAGCTCGGATTTTCTCAACCAGGCGGAGAGCCCGATCGATATCTGTGCAATCGCCGAGAGTGCAGGGGCGAGCTATGTGGCCAGGTGCTCCGGCCTGGACCGGGATCTTTCCGAACAGATAGCGCGGGCGCTGAGCCATCAAGGCTTTGCAGTTCTTGAGACCCTTGGCATGTGTACCGGGCGATACACGAAAAACAATCATCTGACTCCTGGCATACTCGAGACATTAAAGGAAGAGATGCCTGCAACTCCGGGGGTGGTGACAAAAAACCAGAGACCGGAGTATGGAACCCGTTACCGTGAACTTTCGCGCAAAAGCAGCGGCTTTTTCCCAGCGCTCGGCATCGAAAAGAAAATTGACCTGCCTGGTTACCGCCGTCAAGGTGTGGCGATACTCGGCAGCGCCGGCATGCGTATTGTCACCGCCGGTGATATTGTCTGCCATGCAGGACTTGCTGCCGGCATGAACGTCTCCATGAAAAGCGATTACGATATAACTGTGCTCCGGGGCCCTTCAGTGAGTGAGATCCTGATCTCTTCCGGGAAAATCGGCTATTCCGGGCTGGAGTCACCAACGGCCATATGTGCCTTGAGTGATGAAGGGGTCCGGCGGCGCAGCTCAGTTTTTGCCGGGTTACCGCCTGACACCATTGTTGTCCGCGAAAAAACGATCACCGTGCCTGAAACAGCTGCAACTATAATAGACGTTGATTTTCGCGAGTGTAAAATCAAAAAGGAAAACTGGGCGCTTGCAGCTGTTGCAGTCCTTGCAAAAAAGACCAATGTACTCAATGGTGAAATGCTGCGCTGCGCCCTGCAGTCAAGGTTTACCGGAAGAGCATACCAGGACGCCATGGCACTGGTCACCACCATTTTAAACGATAGCCGCATGTAGCTGATTCACGCTGATGATCAGCAGCTACGATAAAGGAGCCACATTTTATGCAGACCACGGATGAATTAACCGATTACATGAACTTTACGGCACTGCTGGATGACGAGGAAAAGCTGGTCAGGTCAACCGCCCGCAGTTTTGTCAATGAGCAGGTGATGCCGATTATTGATCAATGTGCCCAGGAAGAGCGTTTTCCCGCACATCTGGTTCCGGCTATGGGTGAGCTGGGCTTTTTCGGTCCGACCCTGCCTGAGAAATATGGCTGTGCCGGGCTTTCAAATGTTGCCTATGGCCTGCTGATGTATGAACTTGAGCGCGGTGATTCTGCACTGCGGAGCATGGCCTCCGTCCAGGGGTCACTGGTGATGTATCCGATCTATGCATACGGCAGTGACATGCAGAGAGAACACTGGCTCCCCAGGATGGCTCGAGGTGAGGTTATCGGCTGCTTTGGCCTGACCGAGCCGGATCATGGTTCCAATCCTGCCGGCATGCGGACCAGAGCTGTCCGGGAAACAGGCGGCAGATGGCGGTTGAACGGCACCAAAATGTGGATAACCAATGGAAGCCTGGCCGATGTTGCCGTTGTCTGGGCGAAAACAGAAGAGGGTATTCGGGGGTTCCTGGTGGAAAAAGGGACCCCGGGTTTTTCAGCACCTCAGATGAAGGGCAAGTGGAGCCTGCGTGCCTCGGTTACCTCTGAACTTATACTCGACAATGTCGTGGTCGATGAAAAAACGAGCCTGCTGCCGGGGGTAACTGGTATCAAGGGGCCCCTGGGGTGTCTGACCCAGGCCCGCTATGGTATTGCCTGGGGCGCACTCGGGGCGGCCGACAATTGTTACCAGACGGCACTTGAGTATGCAACGCAGAGAATTCAGTTTGAAAAGCCTATCGCCGGTTTCCAGCTCCAGCAGAAAAAATTGACGGAGATGGTCACTGAGCTGACCAAAGGACAGCTTCTGGCCCTTCAACTCGGGCGGCTGAAGGACAGGGGAACATACAGCCCCGCCCAGGTTTCAATGGCAAAAATGAATAACGTTGTCATCGCTCTTGAAATCTGCCGGACTGCCCGTACCATGCTCGGCGCCAACGGGATCATGGGTGAATATCCGATCATGCGCCATGCCAACAATCTCGAATCGGTGTATACCTATGAGGGAACCCATGACATGCATACCCTTATAGTCGGCCAGGAAGTGACCGGGATTGCAGCCTACCGTTAGGCAGTCCCGGCTCGTTTCTGGCTAGCGGGCCTGCCTGGCTATTTTCAGCCTGCAGCCACCGCCGGGATTGTTGTGAACCCTGAAAATGGGACCTCTGAGTGGGCAGGATGTGGAGTGTTGCTGTCACGAGCTGAGGCAAACCGCAAGACAGCTGAACAGTGCGCGGTAAGTAGTGTGCCTGAGTTCCAGAGACTCAGCTCCAGTGATGAACCCGGTATTATCCGTGGTGCAGCGGATCGGTCAACGATAATGGAGTCGAAATACCGGTCTTCAGGATGGTGGCTGGTAGCGTCAAACCAGCAGGTGTTGATAGTGAGTGTAAACGGCTTGAGCCGTGAGCAGCTGTTTTCAGCAACCCCGTACAGTATAATCTGTTCACTGCCTGCAGATGAATGTGCTTTTTCATAAAACAGGATTTCCAGTCGGGCGGCGCCGCAGCTGTTAAACCCGCTGTGCCTGCGGGTGGTATAGCTGTGTATTTCTACTTCAAGATTACTGCCTGCGGGAAGAATAGATTGCCTCAGGTATTCCCTGATAATATTCATTGAGATCGGTTCGTCTTGCACAGCTAAGCTTTTTGAGTGAGCTGAGAGATAGATGTGAGTCATGCTGGTTCCCCCTTTGGTCTGAGATCGTGTTGTTGTAACTGAAAGACATAAACGCCCCGCTGCAGTTTCTTTTTATTTTCCGGTTGCCTGAGACGACCGCTGGTAATGACCAGGCGGTTCAGTGCAGGATAGCCCGGGAATCTGAACAATTTCTTACAGTAAATACCAGGTGTCGAGAAAGAGGCGATAGAGGAGAAGGCAGGATGGTCGGAAGCTGCTCCGCCCATGACCCTGATATCATTAAGGCCGGCAAAAGTACTGTTTTTAACGGTACAGCCGGAAGACGGCAGACCAACAGCTGATCCGTCAACAGAAATTCATGAAAAAACCGTTAAATACCTGACAATTGGCAGGTCGATATGGTACAAGGAAAGATCTAGGTATTTTGGGGTAAACAGCTCATTAGTAATCATGAGTCATTCTTTTTAAGTAAACAGGCGATAATGTTTTTCCGTCTGTAAAAAAAAATGGTTCCGCCAGGCAACCTAGTTGCCTGGCGGACAGACAGGAACGGTTGTGATAGGCAAGACAAAGGAGTTCAGGGTCTTTAACAAACGCTTTCAGTTTACGTGCCCGTTCTGCGCTGCCAAACGGAGTTTCTTTATCAGTAATCTGCGCAGGAAAAACATTAAGTGTTTTAACTGCGGAGAGAGCATTCGCTGTCTGTTTAACCGGCGGACCGACAAACGCAATTATCAGAGCGGTAAAATAATATTGACGACGAGGGCAGGAAGAGATCTTGAGGTATATCTGAAAGATCTTTCTTTCAGGGGAGCCGGAGTAGAGGTCCCTGCAGGGGTCCCGTTGGGGTTTCTGTCGGTTGGAGATGAGGTCTCCCTGAAATGTACCTGGAATTCGCAGCTCATTACCAACAGGCGGTTTGTCATTCAGAATATAAAAGGACAGCAGATCGGTGTGAAAAAAGCCTATCGCTCATGATGATCCCACGCCGGTAAGGTTTTGGGAAAGGGGATTGACAGATGCGGGAGACAGCAGCATAACTTACAGGGAAACAATATCACCAATGAATACAACGCAGCGTTTGAGAACACGGGTCAGCTATTCGGCCCATGCCCTGATAAAATCAGGGACAAAGGGTATCAGCAAAGGGATCGTCCGGGATGTCAGTATCGATGCCATTTACCTTGTATGCCAGTCCAAACTCGATGTTGGCGACGAGGTCAGGCTGGAAATAATTCTGCTTGGCAACGAAAGTGAGCTGATTATTAAAATAGCGGCACGGGTTGAAAGAACAGATCATGACGGCATCGCCCTGTGTTTTCATAAACCGCTGGAGTGGTGGCCTGTTTTCTCACAATTTCCTTTTCACCAGGTGGAGCTAAAATAAAACGCCGGACGTAGACTCGGCTATTGCGATACTTACTGCAGATGTTTGAGTACCGTGTCCAGGCTGTCCTTGGCATCACCGAACAGCATTCTCGTATTTTCCTTGTAGAAGAGCGGATTTGAAACACCCGCGTAGCCGGTTGCCATTGAACGCTTCAGCACGACGGTGGTTTTTCCTTTCCAGCATTCGAGCACCGGCATTCCGGCAATCGGGCTGTCCGGCACTTCCTGGGCAGCGGGGTTGACGATGTCATTGGCCCCGATGACGATCGACACATCGACGTTCGGGAAATCTTCGTTTATCTCGTCAAGCTCAAAGACGATATCATACGGGACTTTTGCTTCAGCCAGTAAAACGTTCATGTGGCCGGGCATGCGGCCTGCCACCGGGTGTATGCCGAAGCGGACATTGATTTTCTTTTCGCGCAGCTTGCGGGTGATATCGTTTACGGTGTGTTGTGCCTGGGCAACCGCCATGCCGTAACCGGGGATGATAATTACTTCTTTGGCATCAAGGAGCAGCTCGGCAACGTCTGTACCCTCGATCGGGAAAATCTCACCCTGTTCGCCATCTGCTGCGGCAACAGTCTCGCCCCCCGATGTGCCGAAGCCTCCGGCGATAACGGCAATGAATTTTCTGTTCATCGCCCGACACATGATAAAGCTGAGAATTGCACCGCTGCTGCCGACCAGGGCACCGACGACGATCAGCAGGTCATTGCTCAGCATGAAACCTGTAGCTGCTGCCGCCCAGCCCGAGTAGCTGTTGAGCATTGAGACGACAACCGGCATATCTGCCCCGCCGATCGCCATCACCATGTGAATACCGAAGGCAATTGCGATAAGGGTCATCAGGACCAGGGCAAAGGTTCCGCCGCCTGCCGCTGACTGGCTGATAAACGCAAAACAGAGCCAGACAGACGCCACCAGCAGGCCAAGATTGAGCCAGTGGCGGGCGGGAAGCAGCAAGGGTTTGCCGCTGATCCTGGCGCTCAATTTGAGAAAGGCGACGATGGAACCTGAGAAGGTCAGGCCACCGATCAGGATACCCAGGTAGGTCTCGACATCGTGAATTGTCTTGTCCACGCCGGTTAAGATGATTGTGTGGTCGAGAAAGTTGGCAAAGCCGACAAGCACGGCCGCCAGTCCCACCAGGCTGTGAAGAATGGCAACGAGCTCCGGCATCTGGGTCATTTCCACTTTCCTGGCCAGGACCAGTCCGATGGTACCGCCGATCAACATGGCCGAAAACAGGATAACGTAGTTGTCGGAGACAATTCCTATTATGGTTGCCAGCAGTGCCAGCGCCATTCCGAGAATACCGAAGAGGTTTCCCCGCCGGGCGCTCTCCTGGCTGCTCAGTCCTCCAAGTGCCAGGATGAACATGATTGTTGCAACGATATAGGCCGAGGTTACGATACCGTGTGACATCTGGTTTCTCCTATTTCCTGAACATGGAAAGCATTCGCTGGGTCACCGCAAAGCCGCCGAAAATATTGATGCTGGTAATCAGAACTGAAATAGTGGCAAGAAAGATGATCAATCCACTGGATGATGATATCTCCAGCAGGGCGCCGATGATGATGATGGAACTGATGGCGTTTGTTACACTCATCAGTGGTGTGTGCAGTGACGGGGTGACATTCCAGATAACCATGTAGCCGACAAAACAGGCCAGTACAAAGACGGTAAAATGGGACATGAATGCCGGCGGGGCAACACTGCCGACGGAAAACAGGGCAATGACTCCTGCTCCGGTGGCAATAAGCGGCCCCAGAACGCTTTTCTTCTTTTTTTCCGGAGCCTCAGTGGGAGGCGGTGATGTTTTCTTGACAGGTGCAGCCGAGAGCTTGGGTGTCGGCGGCGGCCAGGTTATTTCGCCGTCTTTGATGACGGTTGCCCCGCGTATGATTTCATCATCCATGTTGATGACCAGGTTTCCGTCTTTACCCGGGGTGAGGTCGGTGAGCAGGTGCCGCAAATTGGTGGCATAGAGCTGGCTTGACTGGGTCGCAAGCCGCGAGGGCAGGTCGGTGTAACCGATGATGGTGACCCCGTGCCTGATCACCACCTTGTCGGCTTCACTGAGTTTACAGTTACCGCCCATCTCTGCTGCGAGGTCAACGATGACGCTGCCTTCCTTCATGCTCTTGACCATATCCTCGGTGATCAGCTCGGGAGCCGGTCGGCCGGGAATCAGCGCCGTGGTGATGATAATATCAACCTCTTTTGCCTGCTCGGCGAAAAGGGCCATTTCCGCCTTGATGAATTCCTCACTCATCACTTTGGCATAGCCGCCTTCGCCGCTGCCGTCCTCGTCGGCAAAATCAAGGAGCAGGAACTCACCATCCAAGGATTCAACCTGTTCCTTTACTTCAGGTCGGGTATCAAAGGCGCGGACAATTGCCCCCATGCTCCTGGCCGTACCGATTGCCGAGAGTCCGGCGACGCCTGCCCCGATAACCAGGACTTTTGCCGGTGGAATTTTCCCAGCTGCGGTGATCTGCCCGGTTAAAAATCTGCCGAAGTGCTGGGCGGCTTCGATAACTGCCCGATAGCCGCCGATATTTGCCATTGAACTAAGGGCGTCCATTTTCTGGGCCCTTGAGATGCGGGGGATCGAATCCATGGCCAGAACGGATATATTTTTTCGGGATAGCGTCTCCATCAGCTCTTCATTCTGCCCCGGCTGGATAAAACTGATAAGCGTCTGGCCGGCACGCAGCAGATTAAGTTCGTCCGCCTCACTGCCGGCTCCTGTCTCCGGAGCTCTCACCTTGAGGATGATGTCGCTCTGCTCGTAAAGCGACGTGACATCATCAATAACAGCCACTCCGGCGTCCCGGTAATTGCTGTCTGTGAATTTGGCATCTGCTCCGGCCCCTGCTTCAACAGCTATCTCGTAGCCAAGCTTCTGCAGTAGTGCGGCAACGTCAGGCGTGGTGGCGACACGCTGCTCGCCCCGGTGTGTTTCTTTTGGTACCCCAATCCGCATAATTACTCTCCTCTCCGCTACGGAGGTTAAATGGTTGTCCAAGCGCACTAAGTTTGCGATAAAGGTATAATCACGATCTATGAAAAGGCACCGTTGTGCATAAAAAAAGAAATCAGGCTGATATATGGAAAAAACGCTGCAAACATTACAAAATTGTTTTTGCAGCAGATACAGGTGTGACCTGTTTTCTTTGGTATTGCAGAAATAATCTATCGGCTGTGGACGAGGAGGCACCGAAACGGTCTGTCTGCTGTCAGCCCTCAAAGCTCCAGAAACATTACCAACTCTTTTTCTTGTTGTTTTTTCGAGCAGGTGTATCTGCGTAACTTCAATGCTTATAGTTTTTCTGCTTGAAAAAACTGTTATGAGTGGATCCGCCGAACAGAGGATATGAATCTGGAGGGGAGGATGATATTTGCAAAATGTAATTGGGGCACTGGCAAAACTTCGGTTCGAGGGCGTCTACTGTGGCCATGGGTGATGATTTTTCTGCTTGGCCTGCTTGTTTTCCTGACATCGGGCAACCGGGAGGTGTTGAGTGGTGAGGACGGTGATGCTGCTCAGGGGCACGGTTTGATTCTTACCATTCAAGGTGCTATTGGTCCGGCCACCATGGATTATATCGTTCGCGGCCTGGAAAAAGCGGCGCAGCAGAAAGCCCGCATTGTCATCATACAGATGGATACTCCCGGTGGTCTAATGATTTCCATGCGTGAGATCATTCAGGGTATTCTCACATCTCCTGTTCCCGTGGTTACCTATGTCAGTCCATCCGGCTCGCGGGCTGCCAGTGCCGGAACCTATATCCTTTTCGGCAGCCATATCGCCGCCATGGCGCCCGCTACCCATATGGGTTCCGCTACTCCGGTGCGGATGGGTGGGTTACCGGGGATGCCGGAGGAAAAAAAAGAGGAGCAGGATTTTTTCTCGGGTGAAAAGGATGAGGCTGCAGCCGATACGAAAGAAGAAAAGAACGATGAGGCTGGAGGAACAGATAAGTCGGTGGAGCGGGAAGGTGCTGAAAAATCGACTATGAAAAGTAAGGGCGGTTCTGCCATGGAGCGGAAAACTCTGGAAGATGCCGTGGCCTATATTCGAGAGCTGGCCGAAAAGTATGGTCGTAATGCCGATTGGGCCGAAGAGGCCGTCCGTCAAGCTTCCAATCTGGGTGCACGGGAAGCCCTGGAAAAAAACGTTATTGATGTTGTGGCAACGGATATTGATGATCTGCTGGTACAGATCCACGGCCGTTCCGTGGCCATGGAATATGGTGGGAAAAGCCTTGATACCCTCGATATAACCCTGACCCGTGAGGATCCCGATTGGCGAACCCGCCTGCTTTCCGTGATCACCGATCCCAACATTGCCTATTTCCTTATGATCATAGGTTTTTACGGCATCCTGTATGAGTTTATCAATCCCGGCGGCCTGGTTTCCGGAGTGGTCGGAGGCATCTGTCTTATCCTGGCACTGTTCGCCTTTCAGATTCTGTCGGTGAATTATGCCGGTCTTGCCCTTATTCTGCTGGGATTGATTTTTATCGTGGCAGAGGCGTTTATGCCCAGTTTTGGTATTCTTGGCATAGGCGGGGTGGTGGCATTTGTCGCCGGCTCGGTCATCTTGATGGATGGTACCAGCCAGCAGGTTTCCCTTCCCCTGATCGGTGGAACTGCAGCTGTGGCCGGTGGGTTCATGCTCTGGACGGTGGGCCGGGTGCTGTCCTTGAGGCAGCGAAAAGTGGTCAGCGGAGTCGAGCAGATGACCGGAGAAACAGCCGTGGCACTGGATGATTTTGCGAGTCGGCAGAATGGTCTCTATGCGGGGCATGTGAGGCTCAGCGGTGAGCGCTGGAATGCCTTTTCCGAGTATCCGGTCAGTAAAGGGGAGTGTCTGCGTGTTCTTAAGGTCAAAGGACTTTCGGTGCAGGTTGCTGAGGCCAAGATGGATTAATACAATAGAGCTTTAACGATATTTCAAATACATTTAGAAGAGGAGGGTTTATGTTTATTGATCTCAGTCCATATCTAGCTCCACTAGGATTAGTTGTGATTCTTCTGGTTTCGGCTATTCGCATCCTGCCGGAATATCAACGTGGGGTAGTCTTTTTTCTCGGCCGTTTTCAGAAGGTTAAAGGACCGGGCCTGATAATTGTCATACCGGGTCTGCAGGTGTTGAGAAGGGTGGATTTGCGTGTTATTACCCAGGATGTGCCCAGCCAGGATGTTATTTCACGTGATAACGTTACGGTGAGTGTTAATGCAGTGCTCTATTACCGGGTTGTCGATCCGGAGCGCGCCATTATCCGGGTTGAGGACTATGCCGGAGCAACCAGCCAGCTGGCGCAGACGACTCTGCGTTCCGTACTGGGAAAACATGA
The DNA here is from genome assembly GCA_963675545.2 of Desulfocapsaceae bacterium. Taxonomy (GTDB): domain Bacteria; phylum Desulfobacterota; class Desulfobulbia; order Desulfobulbales; family Desulfocapsaceae; genus MADRE3. Next base: position 293,737 of record CAXXRX010000002.1, on the reverse strand, counting down.
TCTTGATGAAATGCTCTCCGAGCGTGACAAGCTCAATGAAGATATTCAGGAGATACTCGACGCCCAAACGGAAGAATGGGGCATTAAAGTTGCCAATGTGGAAATCAAGCATGTCGATCTGAACGAGAGCATGATTCGCGCTATTGCCCGTCAGGCTGAAGCTGAGCGTGAACGACGCGCCAAGGTCATTCATGCCGAGGGTGAGTTCCAGGCCTCGGAGAAGCTGGTGGAGGCGGCCGAGGTTATGTCGCGTAACTCCGGAGCTATGCAGTTGCGTTACCTGTCGACTCTTTCGGGCATGAGTACCAGCAACAGTTCCCTTGTGGTCTTTCCTCTGCCTGTAGATATGATAAACTACTTTCTTGACAAAAAAGAGAGCAAAACTGAACCTGAAAACAGTTGAGATGCCATTGGAAAAGTTCTGCTAAATTATCTTTTCCTCATCAAATCCCGATGGAGAGCGGCAGTTCTTCTGAGCATCCCTTTCCAGCGGTAAGAGTTCGTGCTCTAAGGTATGAACTCCAGTTTTCCTCTCCCTCTACCTGCAAAAAATGAGTTTGCATGTGGCCCGTTTTTCGCTTTGCGTCGAACTCAATCTTTTCCCGCATGCTGCTGACAAGGATCGTCTTGAGAATTTCATTTTATGAGCAGAACTGCTGAAGAAATTTTTTGTACGTCTTCCCATAGAGTCTGTATTCGTCCTGACAAACTGAAAAAATCCTGTTTGACAGGACACCTGGCCAGAAGTTTTTGCATAAAAAATCCCCAATTACCCTCTCACCGCTAGGCCAATTAACAGTGAAAGCGTTGGAATGTATTTTGCGTTTGGATCTATAGTTTTCCATCTAATGCAACGATGTAACGAGGTACATTCGGTCGCAAAGCTCAGTTCAAAAAAAGGCTTACTCCTGACTTCTAAGTTTATGATCTCCAGGGAAAATGGCAGAACATATTACGATATTCCAGCGGCAGAAGTGTTGGAATATTTCGAGGTGGACCGCGATACCGTCCTGTCGAGTAAAGAGGTTGAGCGGCGCCGGAAACGGTATGGGCCGAATTAGCTTGAAGAGGAATCCCGTCGCGGCAAACTGAGAATACTGGTGGACCAGTTCAAAAGCATCGTCATCATCATATTGGTGGCCGCGGCGCTGTTCGCCTTTATCACTGCCAGGTACCCAGAGGCGATCGCGCTGCTGGCGGTGACGCTTGTCAATACCGCTATCGGCTTCTTCACTGAGTTGAAGGCGATTCGCTCCATGGAGGCGTTGCGCAAACTTGGTGAGTACCGCACCGGTGTTCTGCGCGATGGCGGAATGCATAAAATAGCCGCCGAGGAGCTGGTGCCGGGAGATATCGTCGAATTGAGTGACGGCGAGCTTGTGCCCGCTGATATTCGACTTGTCGCAGGAGAAGGGCTGAGAGTAAACGAAGCGGCACTCACTGGTGAATCGACATCGGTGAACAAGAGTGCTGAACAGGTTGATTCAAGCTGCAGTCTGCACGAGAGGAGTTCCATGCTCTACAAGGGCACCACTATTGCCGAGGGCATCGCCTCAGGAGTGGTAACCGCTACAGCGATGGAGACTGAAATCGGCCGTGTTGCCAGGCTTACCGCTGAGGCTGAAGAAACGATCTCCCCACTGCAGAAGCGGCTGGATGGACTTGGCCGCAGACTAGCGTGGGTAACTCTTGGTGTTGCTGTTCTTGTCGGGATTGCCGGTCTTGCTGCAGGCAGGAAGACGGTAATACCTGAGCCCATGACTATTCAGGAAACGACAAGCCGATTCCGGTTCTTCACAAACTCGGACATCGGCGCAATCGAATCAATAAGTAAAGGGCGCGGTTTCTTGCCCGTTTACAACGGAGGCAGCAATGGTCAAATGTACGATGAATTATTAGCATCATGCTCGATCCCTGTTGCCCAAGTGCTGTTCGTTCAGGCAGAGGGTCAACTCCCGGAGAGAATCAATCGCCCAGGTGGGAGCTACCGTAAGAGAGGATCGTTCAGCATGGCTCCAGTTGACAAAGATTGTATCGATGCCTGCGTTTGCTCCACTGCAGATATCGTAGAGGGCGTCACCGGTGAACACGGTACTGCTTTTATTTGCACCAAGCAGGGACATGACTTTTAGGGCCGCTTCGGCATCAGGCTTATGTCTGGTTGTATCTTCAGGCGTTACCAGAACGTCAAAATATCTGGCAGTGTCTGTGGAATGCAGGATTCTCTCCAGGCTGAACCGTCTTCGTGAGGTGACAACGGCCAGTTTTTTTCCTTCACTCTTCAGTATTTCTAAGGTCTCGGTGACATGGGGAAAGGGGCTGATACTGTCTTCCATTATACCGAGTTGGTACTGGAGATAATCATCAAGAATCTGATCATGGTCAAGTTCAGGACCGAGATGGTCGACGAGCTGACTCTTCAGCGGTAATCCTATCCCATTGATGATAGCATTCCTGTCCATAGTCTTACCTGCATATTTCTCTGCGACATATTGAAAACATCTGCAGATAAGGTCAACTGTGTCAAAGAGGGTGCCGTCGGCATCAAAAAGGTAGCTGTCATACGGTTTCATGGTACGTCTCCAGTCGCTGATAATTGAGTTGTGAAGATACACCATTGACTGCTCACGAGCAATTACCTTCTGAGAGGGTGATTGGCCAGGCAGTTGCCCCCGAAGATGTCGGAAGAATGACTCACTATTCTACAAGGGCAATAATTTTCAACATAGTTGGGCACTTTGGTGAATTTGACCTGATGCCTTGCGAATAATTTTCAGCATAAAGACCCGTAAACGATTTTCCATTCCCTTTTCTGGTAGGTTGAGCACTATACTGGTAGTGAATCAGAGATTTACAGGAAAGAATTTGATAATGTGACGGGGAAGGTTACTGTGACCTGAGTCCGGTATACAAAAACTGTCTGATAAGCATATCGGTTATTATGTATATTTAACAACGTGGAAACAACAATGAATATTGAGAGCTTTCTCCCTTTTGTTTTAGCAACAACATTGATCCTTATCATGCCAGGGCCGACAATTATTTTGGTAATAAGTCAAGCGGTGGCCCATGGGCGGAAATCAGTAGTACCTCTTGTTACGGGTGTACTTTTAGGAGATTTTACGGCAATGACGCTCTCTCTTTTAGGACTCGGTGCATTATTATCAACATCTGCTGCCCTGTTTGGGGTCTTTAAATGGATTGGAGCTCTTTATCTGATTTATCTCGGAATAAAATTGTGGAAATCTGATCCGAAAGAACAATCTGCTCAAGGTCGTGCAAAAAAGACATCCGCAAGATCGCTTTTTCGAAGTTCGTTTATCGTTACTGCTCTTAATCCCAAAGGAATCGCTTTTTTCGTTGCATTTCTCCCACAGTTTATCAATCCCACCTTACCGGTACTTCCGCAATTAACCTTACTTGGAGGAACATTTTTATTCCTGGCCGTTCTTAACGCCGGCATGTATGCAATGTTTGCCGGTCAACTGAGTGAACACATAAAGAAAGAAAACGTGCGGAAATGGTTCAACCGATGCGGTGGTGGTGCATTAATCAGTGCAGGAATTATCACTACAGGTTTGCAAGGATCTTCATAAAAAAGGTGGGAATTTACACCCCTTATTGATCGTGTAAACTCAGTTGGCAAAAACCAAATTTTGCAATACCATCAAATTATGAACGTGTCAAAATCTGTTATCACTATTTTGCAAATAGCGGTCTTGTTGTTGACTTTTTCATGCTCTAATTCTGAGGAGCCGGAGGAAAGAAATGGTATCAAAAAAACGACAGATAAAATTGCTCATGATGCTGTGGATGCAATGAAAAAACCTATTAATAGCGCAGAAAATGTTCAATTGCTCAGTAATGATCGGACCCAGGAAATTAAAGAAGCAGCAGAACAGGAGTGAAATCTTCATATCTTTGAACAGTAATGTAAGTAAAAGGATATCCCATGGATGAAGAGACCAACAAAGGATATCTCGCATATCTTGAAGCGCACCCGGAAACACTGATTGATGAACCGGCGAAATGTTCATGCGGGACTATGTGGATGAAGGGTGTTATGGGAGGAACATTAAATTCCTGTCAAGCGCAGTTAGCAACAAACGCTATCAAAAAGCGCTGGGAGGATTACCATAAAGAGAAAGCAGCGTCCTTGGGTTTTAAATTCTCGTTAAAAGACTTTGTTATCCAGCGTAACAATTTGAAAAAATGAACCACGCTCCCCCGTTTCAATCAAAAATAGAGTTCAGATTGAAATTTCATTGGTGAGAAAGTTAATAGCTTCTCTGTCAATCATACCATATTCTACGGAGAGAAGAACTCCGCTTTTCTTATCGGCAAACCACCAGCGGCGGCAGGGCTTGTCGATAAATAGGGCCAAACGATTTGAAATGGCAATGAGCCCCTGTTTCTTTGCCAGTTTGATGATAGCCTTTCCCTGTTTGTTAAAATCTTTTTCAGAATGTAAACATAGCGCTGTCAATTTCTTTGCCATACAAACCTCCCCGGCCGGTTATGAATTTCAAAGGAAACATCACATTGCTGGTAACATATAGTAATGAAAAAATTGGCAAGTATTCGAATACGTCTGAAATATTTTATCCGGATTATTTATTATTTCCTCTCTCTGCACAGAAGTAACCTGTCATACAGTCACTATAAGAATTAACAGAGCATAAACAAGAAATCCGGTTGAATGGGTACCGTGATACAACCCCGGTGACCTCAGCCAACATAACCCTGCTCTACATGTGTCGGCAATAAAACCATGGGGGATAATTTCAGCCCAGAAAAAGAAGAACATGTTCTATAAACTGCTCCGGCTGATCACTGTGCAGCCAGTGTCCGGCATTGTTTATTTTCGTGACGCTGGAGTCGGCAAAGAAAAACTGCCGGTCAGGTTCGTGTTCTTCGAGGTAGTAGGATGAACGACTGCCTTTGACAAAGAGTGTTTTTACCGGGCAGGGGGCATAGATTGACAGCTCTTCGAGGCCGATATGGATATGGTCGAGGAATTTATCCAGTACCGGCAGGTTGAATTTCCAGAAAAAGGTTCCTGAAGCCTGCCGTCTGCCGATGCTTTTACTCAGAAAAAGTGCCAGTGGGGGATCACCCAACCGTTTGGTAAGTTCTTTTCTAATCGTTGCCCTGCTCTTGTGAGTGGCCGGGTCTATCTGCTGCAGCGCCTTGATAATGGTATGGTGGGTGCTGCTTTCTGCAGATGTATAGGGTGATGGGGCAATATCGACGATAACCAGTCTGGTGATGCGTTCCGGTTCTAGCAGGCCGAAGACCATCGCCAGCTTGCCGCCCATCGAGTGGCCGATAATGGTGGCTTCTTCCAGGTGATGCCAGTCGAAATAGCTCAGCAGGTCGTCGCACATATCCGGGTATCTGTGCGTTTCTGCATGCGGGGATCTGCCGTGATTTCTGAGGTCCGGAAGGTGAACGCAAAAGCCGTGCTCAGCGAGTCTGCGGCCGATGGTCAGCCAGTTGTCAGACATGCCGAAGAGGCCATGGAGAATGACAAGCGGTTTTCCTTCACCGAGTATGCGGGAGTAGAGTTTCATGGGCCTCTGATACCTGTTAAATGGTGCATTTCATACACGAGTATCACTGTTTTGACAATAGGATCGGCTGGATATTTTTGAATCCGGTCCGGCGGCTGAGCGTGAGGGTACCGGTGTGAGGCGGGAAAATGGTGTACATTCTGCGTATTGTACATATGATTTCGGCAGAACAGCGATATGGTGCCTCAGTGTTTTTGAAAATGTGGCGGCTGTTCTTCAGGGTGTTCAGGAGAGCAGATTGTCGTCGCGCATAGAATGGGAGCAGATAATGGAAATAAGTAAGCTTGAACCCGAAGAGAAACGTGGTCTTGTTGTTGTCCTGACCGGATATGGAAAAGGCAAGACAACGAGCGCCATGGGCATGGTGCTGCGGGCGGTCGGTCATGGCATGAGGGTCTGTGTGATCCAGTTCATGAAAGGAGATCTCTATTCAGGTGAGTGGGACGGGGTGAAAATGCTCGGGGAACAGGTCGACTTTATTTCGACAGGGAAAGGTTTCTGCGGGATACAGGGCAATCCCTATTCTCATGCTGAACATCGGGAAAATGCCCAGGAGGCGATACAGCTTGTCCACGAGAAAATGGAATCGGGCGCTTTTGACCTTTTGGTGCTTGATGAGATCAACAATGCGCTGCATTTGAAACTGGTTGACTTGGAGCAGGTTTTGTCGATACTGGATAAAAAACCCGAGCAGCTCCACCTGGTGATCACCGGCAGGGACGCTCACCCGCAGGTTATCGAGCGGGCCGATACGGTGAGTGAGGTTATTGAAATAAAACACGCCTACCGCAAGGATATCGAGCCGCAGCCGGGGATTGACTACTGAAAGACACTGCTTTTCAGGTGAGGCGCCGGGGTTTTTTCTGGCTGATATAGACGCCCAGCAGGACCAGGGTCGAGGCGAAATACTGGGTGGCGGTAAATGTCTCGCCGAGAATGAGAAAGCCGAGGATAACCGTGAAAACCGGGATAAGATTAACATAGGCTGACGCCTTGTTAGCCGGAATTTTACTGACGCCGAAATTATAGAGCAGGTATGCGCCAAGTGTAACAAAACTCCCCAGATAGAGAACTGCCAGTGCCGGAACAAGGGGAAAGCTGGTCGGTAAATCTGTTGCCGGAGAGAGGAAAAAGAAAGAAAAGAATATCATCCCGGTCCACGACTGGACTGCCGTCAGAAAGATTGCAGAGTAGCGTGCAGTCAGGTGTTTCAGGGCCAAGGTGTAGCCGGTTGCCGCGACCATTGCCAGAAACTCCAGAAAATTGCCCAGCGGCGGGTTCGGCGCACTTCCGGACGCCTCACCACCGAGGCTCAGCCAGCAGGCTCCGCAAATGGCAATGGAGAACCCGAGTATGGTTTTCCTGGTGATAGTCTCCTGGAGGACCAGGTAGGCACCGATTGCGACCATTAACGGGAGCATAGAGGTGATCAGACCTGCCTGGGATGCAGTTGTCAGCTGCAGTGCCTTTGCTTCAAAGACAAAATAGATACATGGTTCACATACAGCCATGAACAGCAGGTACTTGAGGTCGCTGCTTCGAAACTGCACTGTGCGCAACTGGTTGCTGAAAACGATAAAACAGAGACTGCCGATCACCATGCGCCCCCAGATTACAACCATCGGGGAAAATCCCAGAAAAGCGAGTTTCAGCGCAATAAAAGAACTTGCCCAGAGCAGCATTGCTGTCGTCAGGCTCAGTGCGGGAATCCACTGTTGAAATTGTAAGGGCACGGTTCATGTTCCTTGGAAGAGTCTTGGAAAGGCGGTGAATCTATCACGACGTTTTTTTTATAGCTACAATAAAAGCTTCGGTCTGCTCTCGTGCAGGCAGAGGTGACACGATTCCAGGCGCTGGTAGCTGTCTGCTTTTATTGTTTGGGCGGGGTAATGTCGGGGAGCTTGTAGCGACTGATCTTTTTTATCGTCGTCCGGGGAAGAATTGTCTTGATACCACTTTGAGAAATGACAGTCACCAGGTCCGGCTCAATTGAAACGCTTGAAGCTTGAAGAGCCCCGCCGTCGTGGAGTTCGATAACGTAGAAGAATCTGTCGGTCGGTGAATTGCCGTCGGGCTGCTCGTATGTTTGTATCCTGTTGCCTTTCAACTCCTTTATTGCTTCAGAAATCATTTCCTCAGTAGCAATGATATGGCTGGCATCCTGCTCAGTACGGCCGTTTTCTGAGTTAATCTGAACTGTTGTGACCCGGGTGAACAAGGATTTGAGCTCAGATGGGTTGATGGCGGCAAGCAGAACAGAAAAGAAAATGATACCGGCGAACAGCTTCTTCAGTGGCATTCCAAACAGAGATAACGGTGGGTGGTGATTTTCCATAGTGCGGCATGCTCCATTATTCAGACTGACAGTAATCTATTCTAGCCTACTTTTTTCTTTTTGCCGAGCAAAGCCGTTTTTGAAAAATGACTTTGCAGTACAGGTTTTCTGCCTGACTGGGAAATGCATTATGCGCTACAATGTAGTATCAGGTCGTCGACAGATATTCCTCTACCTGCGACAGAGTTGTGTGCATTTGCACTAAAATGCTTGACACCGGTACACTGTCTTTGTAAGTTCCTCCCTGGTGACTATTTAATTAATACATTTATTTCTTGAGGATTCCGCCAGAGGGCGGCAGAGCTCATTAATACTGATTTTTTTTGGTATACCTATTTGCTTTTTTGTAGTACATTGCTGGTGATTTTTCAGGACGAGTCTGATACATGCAGCACCCATCGGTCATGTTCAAAATACTATCCGGGTTTATAAACGTACGGTGAACGCAATGCCTTGTTTATACGTGTCCACCTGCAATGCTGGTATTTCTATAATGCATCGGTCCCCAGAAACTGTGATCAACTGGCCTTTTTGGCTGTAATAATAGTGAGAGCAAGAGACATGAAGATCCAAGAGCTTGAAAAAATGAAACCAGAGAGTCCCGAAACCCTGCCTTCAAAGGAGCGGAGATCCCTGCTGCAGATCGGCCTGGCTGTTACCGGTGTGTATCTTGGCGGTACGGTGCTGTCATTGACCTCAGCCCGCAATGTCATGGCTGAAAGTGTTGTCCCGAAAGTTGGTAAATACCCCTACAGCCCCCATTATACTATGGTTATACGTGAGCGGTTCTGTATCGATTGTGAACTCTGCATGGAAGCCTGCGTCGAGACGAACCATGTTCCTTCATATGGTTTCAGAACGAAGATTCTTGAAAAACGCAGAGATATTGTCGGTGGAGAGCAGGAAACGATTTTTATGCCGGTACTCTGTAATCATTGCAATCGGCCGCCCTGCGTTAGAGTTTGCCCGACGACTGCAACCTGGAAAGACGAAAAAACCGGCATTGTCGTGATGAAGCCGGACCGCTGTATCGGCTGTAAGACATGCATGACCGCCTGTCCGTATAATGCCAGGTATTTTGATGAAGAGACAAGGTCGGTGGACAAATGTAACTTTTGTTTTGATACCCGGCTTTCCAAAGGTGAAACGACAACGGCGTGCTCTGAAGCCTGCCCTGCCGATGTCCGGGTTTTCGGTGATCTGAGTGACACGTCCAGTCGTGTTTTTGCATTGCTGCATGCCCCGGAAACCATTGTCTGGGTGCTCAGGCCCGAGGCGGGCGCGCTGCCGAATATTTTTTATACGAATGCCTGAGCAGTAATCACCAGGTGCGCTGGCGATCGATAAAAGTCAACCCGTGAACAGGCAGATATCGCGGATGCAGGAGATACTAATGAAAAAGATTATAACGATGATCATTCTGGGGATGGCCGTGTTCGGCTACGTTGCTATTTCGGCTTCCAATCAGAAAAGTGAAGAGCAGGAGCCGTACGATGAGGACACGTATGGCCCTGAGGCTCCCATTATCTGGACAAAACCGGTCAAAGCCGTAATTTTCAGTCACAAAACCCACACCATGGATAATGAAATCGACTGTGATTCCTGTCATGACGACCTGTTTCTGATGGAAGCAGGAGCTGCCGAGGAAGAAGAGGATTTCACCATGGAGTCACTTTACGATGGAAACTATTGCGGAGCCTGTCACGACGGGTCTACCGCTTTTGCTTCCGATACCCGCTGCACGTCCTGTCATATCGGCGTTCGAGGTTATGCCCGCCTGACAGGTGAAAATGAATCTTCCGGCCACTAAACAGGCCATTTAAAGCTCCTCCCGGCGGGTCTTTGACGCTGTTGCGCGTTGACCGGGCCCGCCGTTTTCTGCTGTTTTCCTCTATATTCTAAAAATCACTCGCTCATATATTCAGATGAGCTCACCTGAAGGGCGTATTCTGCGTCCATTATTTTACCTCACCTAACTGTCTGAAATTAAAGTGATTTATTTTTCTCATAGCGTAACAATTTAATTAAAAACTTTTGTAACGGTTCCCCGCTGTTCTCTTTTCGTTCATAAAGTATCAGAATATATGTAAATTTTTGATAATTTCTGGTGGAAGCATTTTGCGCCCATCCGAAAACGATGCAGGGCGTATTCTGCGTCATAAGAGGTAAGAGATTCTGGAAAAAGGGTTCTGTTTTTTCGGCTACGGTTCTCGATAATATAAAATAAATAATGTAAAAACAGATAGATAGAAAAATATCTCTGTGTGGGTGCAACGATTTCAAATGTTGGCACATGGCTTGCTCTAGAGAAGGCAAGACATATCTGCAATTACTCAACGAGGAGATCATCATGGCTGCAACATCTATCGCAACAAGAAAAATGATTACCGGAAGAAATTCAGGACTGCTGACTGGATACCGGGAAAAAATAGTTGAGGGGTTCTGGTTTTCAATCTGCTTCCTGCTCTTCATCGTTCTTGGTCCGTTTTCAGCACCCATTGTTCTGGCGTTTCTGTTTTTTAACAATCACCTGAACAGTGATATGCAGGAACCGGAATCTTTACTCAATTAACAACTACTAAAACACATAAATCCGACTGTCACAGATCGAACGAAAAGGAGAAATCATGTCTATTCAGTCTCAAGCTGCAGTGATTCAGGACCAGCAAATCAACAAACCACAATTCAACCTGCTGTTATGGGTAATGCTTGCCTTGACAGCCATCGGCATCTCGGGCGGGCTCTACGCTCTGTATGTCGGGCATCATCAGGCTTTTGGAGTTTCACGCGGGGTTCCGTGGGGTATCGCCATCAGCACGTATGCCTACTTTGCAATCATTTCAACAGGGCTCTGTGCGCTTGCCGCTCTCAGCCATCTGTTCGGAGGCAACAATCTGGCACCGCTTGCTAATCGAATGGTGTGGCTGTCGATTGCCGCGATTCTTGCCGCCTTTCTTGTTATCGGCCTGGAAATTGAAAATGTCTGGAGGATGCCGCTTGGCGTAATCCTTCATCCTAATCCCACGTCTAATATCTGGTGGATGGGTACCCTTTACGGTATGGCAGTCGGCATCATGCTTGTCGAATTGTACCTGATTATCGTCAGGCGTTATAAGCTTGCGGTGATCCTCGGTGTCTGTGCCGCAGTTACCGAACTGCTGGCCAACAGTAATCTCGGTTCTGTTTTTGCATCACTGAATGCCAGGCCGTTCTGGTATGGCTCGCAGCTGCCCATATTCTTCCTGGCTTCGGCTTTTCTTTCCGGTGCGGCGGCTATCGTACTCTTTACCCACGGAGCCTATGCGCTGAGGAAACAACCGGTGCGAGGGAAGACGTTTGAGGGAATGCAGACTGCCGGTAAAGTTATGGCCCTGATGATTTTTCTGATCGGTATTGCCACGGCCTGGAAATTCCTCAATGCTTTTGTCGGCTCGGAGGCGGTTGAAAGCGCTGCAAAACTGCTGACTACCGGTTCGATGTCAACAAGTTTCTGGCTGTTTGAAATCGGCATCGGGCTGGCCTTCCCGTTTGTCCTGTTGATCATGACACGCCTCCAATCGATCCAGGCATTATCGGCAGCAGCCCTGATGATTCTTGTCGGGCAATTTTTTGCACGATTGAATCTGGTGGTTGCCGGTCAGTTGATTCCCGTATACGACGGGTATGTAGGTGTTCCAGAACAACTGAGCTATGCACCGACTGCACCGGAACTTGCGGTTGTATTGAGCGGTGTCGGCTTGATCGGTGTCTGTTTTCTGGTCGGTGAGTATTTTCTTGGTGATCGATTCACGCACCATGACGAGGAGCATTGAGCCATGTATGTTGATCCGGAAGCCGGGCAAGGAGGATATGATATGATATCTCAGGATGAACCGATTTTCACCATAGGCATGGCCGCTAAGATTCTTGAAGTCCATCAACGTACCCTGCGGAATTACGAGGACAGTGGCTTGGTAAAGCCGGCAAGAAGGGGGAAATGGCGCTATTATTCAATGCGCGATATCAAGTGGATTGAGTGTCTGCGCGAAATGATCCATGAGCATGGCATAAGTATTAACGCTGTCAAGAAGCTGTTGTCTTATACGCCATGCTGGAACATTATCGACTGTCCATTTGAGAAGCGTCAGCGCTGCAGTGCTTTTTTCTCCAACACACTAGTACCCAATAAAGTGCGGCGGCTCAAACCTGTTCCGCAAAGAAAGAAGAAGAGTGTTGTGAACGTCTAGCACGCTGCCTGCATTCTTCACGAGCACCGTTTCACCTGAAGCCTTTTGCCGATCAATATTGATCGGCAAAAGGCTTTTTTCATGTAACGTATCCCCTGTACGTTTCATCCCTGTTTTACCACCTGTTCATGGCGCCTCACTATTTTCTTTCAGGCTGATTACAATTGCGCTATAGTAGGACGCAATTTGCGCCATGATTAGCGGGCGTTGACTTGAGGGATCAAAATTCGTCTGAAAAATTATTTCTGTTATTCCTGTTTAAGTATCTGTAATTATATTATAATTGATGTTTGCCGTAAAGTTCTTTAAATAATTTTTCAAGATATTGATGTATAAATAAGTTGACAACAGATGTTTGTAATTATAGTCTGTGATCAGTTTCTCATTAATCGTAAATAACTATTTCCATTAAAACGGTGCAAAGAGGCGGGTATGGACGGAATACTATTTTTATGTTTCTGGCTGGGGGGAGCAGTTCTTCACACGTTTTTTGATCTCAAGATCAAACAGCTGTTCAAATCTGAAAAGCGTGCTGAGCAGTCAAGCTGAGAATCCGGAGCGGAAAACGCAGAAGAAATAACAAAGAGAAAGGAGTAGAGAGATGAACAATTTATTAGCGGGTGTGTTGCCGCAGGAGGGCGGGCTTGACTCAATCAGCTCGTGGAAATATTCTGCAGCAGTGTATCTATGCGGTCTTTTAACCCTTGCAGGGGTAGCGTTCGGTGTCCATTCAATCGTTGTCGGCCATGAGCATACCTTTGGGGTTACCCGGGAAGTACCCTGGGGTATTTTAATCGCGGCCTATGTCTTTTTTGTCGTCACGTCTACCGGATTGTGCATGGTTTCCTCGATAGGCCATGTGTTCGGTTTCAAAAATTTTAACCCGATAGCCAAGCGGGCGGTATTCCTTTCGATCGCGACCATCGTTGCCGGTTTCCTGGTCATTGCCTTTGAGATCGAAAACTCCTGGCGTATGCCGGTCGGCAATGTTATCGGTGCAAACCCGACCTCCAATATCTGGTGGATGGGAACCCTCTATGGAGCCTACCTGTTCTTCATGATGATCGAGTTTGTGATGCTGCAGAAGAATCAGCATCGAAACGCGACAATGTTCGGACTCGCCGGCCTGTTGACGGGTATCGTTGCTCACTCGAACCTGGGAGCGGTTTTCGGGCTCCTCAATGGCCGTGAGTTCTGGCACGGGCCGTACATGCCCATCTATTTTATCACCTCCGCGGCGATGTCCGGTTGTGTTGCCATCATCTTCTTTACCTACCTGGCCTACCGCGCCAACAACTGGAAGATGAGCGATGACATGAAGCATTCCCTGGAAAGTGTTGCCAAGCTCGGCGCCCTGATGATGGCTGTCATTCTGTTTTTCACGAGCTGGAAAATGATCACGGGTATTACCGGCAACCCTCCAGGCAAGTATACGGCAATGATGGCACTGTTAAATGGAGAGTATTCGCTGAACTTCTGGATCGGTGAAGTGGCACTCGGAATGGTCATCCCTTTTGCCTTGATTATCGCGGTGAAGGGACGAAACATGCCGGTTCTTTTTATTGCCTCGCTGGCCGGAATGATCGGTATTTTCTTCATGCGCTATGACCTGGTGATTATCGGCCAACTGGTTCCGCACTATCACGGCATGGGGCTGGTTGATTATCCTGAACTGTTCACCTATGCGCCGACATTCCATGAATGGATGGTCACCCTGGGCGGCATCGGATTTTGCGGATTTCTTTTCCTTGCAGGAGAGCGATTGTTCCGTGGCCACCTGAGTGACGATCACTAAAGTTCGCGCCAGAACCTGATCTGGCTCCGGTTTCCCCTTGTTCCTCGGTAGCGGTGAAACCGGAGCCTCAAATACATCTCCGGCAATCTCGGTGCCACCTGGGCAGGCTCCAGGCAGGGACGATACTATGACCAGAAAAAAATTGGAAATCAAACCAATTACAGCGGAGACGCCTGTGTATTCGATTGGTGTTGCAGCACAACTGGTGAATGTTCACCCGAGAACCCTGCGTATTTATGAGGATGAAGGCCTCATTAAACCGGCACGTACCGGAAACAGACGCATCTTCTCCCAGAACGACATCACCTGGATAAGCTGTGTCAGGAAGATGATCCATGATGAGGGCATTTCCATTCCGGGTATTAAAAAGCTGCTTCGTTATGCCCCGTGTTGGGAAATAACTGATTGTCCCCGGGACGTCTGTGAATCCTGTACCGCCCAGATTGATGTAGCCGTGCCGAAAGCGTTGCGAATTGCCGGTGACAAAGAAGCTGAAAGAGAGGCAAAAGAAAAAGAGGTGGCCATGCGTCGCAAGGACACCCAGCGCAAATCAGATAAGAAAACGTCATCCAGTTGACAGTTTTTCCTCAGAGTCTTTAAAATTCCCCCTGATCTATCTATCGGGTTGCCAAGACCCGCCGGCTAACAGGCACAGGGCCTTGCCCTGTTTTCACCGTGGTGTGCAGTTGTGGGATACGTATCCTGCGTGCCGGATTTTTGCATGCGACTCCATGAACATGGGCTACATCGCAAATTCTGCTTTTATCATCTATCTTTTCTTATTATATCTTAGACATTAGTGTAGTATGTCAGCTCCATTTGAACATTGACGGTCTCGTTTACCGGTATTTGTGGGCTGACTGACGACACATTGAAGATAATCATAAATCAGTTCATGAGGAGATTTTCATGGAAGAGCGATCGTATGTCATTACCATGCTGGTGGCGAACAAACCGGGTGTAACTTCCAGGGTTACCGGTCTTTTTTCCGGCAGAGGGTATAATATGGAGAGTATTTGCGGTGCGCCGACGCATGACCCGGAAGTGTCCAGGATAACTATAAAAACCAAGGCAACACCCGAACAGTTTGAAGAAATACAGAAACAGCTGAACCGCCTTATCGATGTGATTAAACTTCGGGATATGACCGTTGAGGACAAAGCCGTAAGGCGGGAGATGGCCCTGGCAAGTGTCGCTGTGACCCCCCAGAACAGGACGGAACTGGTTCAGCTGGTGGAAATCTTCAATGCCAAAATTGTCAATGCCGGAGCAGATTCCTATATCGTTGAGATTACCGGCACAGAAGACAAGATTGATGCAATGGTGAAACTGCTTCGCCCGCTGGGGATTAAGAAACTGACCAGATCAGGTATCCTGGCCCTTTACCGCGAACTTGACGAGACGCACCGGGCAGGATAGTTTTTTGGCTGCAGTATCAGAGTAATAGAAGGTCTCATGAATCAGAAAAAATGTGCCGCCAGGATGGAGAGAATCGTCCCCTTTTACGTGATGGATCTGCTGGCCAGGGCAAAAGAGCTTGAAGCCGGCGGCCGGTCTATTATCCACATGGAAGTGGGTGAACCTGATTTTGCTACGGTAGAACCAGTGATAAAAGCCGGGAAACAAGCGCTTGATGACGGTTATACCGGCTACACACCCGCCACCGGCATTCCCCAGTTGAAAGAGGCGATTGCCGATCATTACCGACAGTGGTTCGAAATTGATGTCGATCCCCGTCGCATTATCGTCACACCCGGTTCTTCAGGTGCTCTGCAGTTGATTATGGGAGTGGTGGTTGATCCTGGCAGGGAAGTGCTGATGACCGATCCCGGATACCCCTGCAACAAAAACTTTGTGGAATTTTTCTCCGGGGTGCCAAGGCCGCTTCCCGTCGGTCCCGAAAGCGGTTACCAATTGAGCGCTGCCCAGGTGGCAGACCAATGGACGGAGTTGTGCTGTGCTGCTCTGGTAGCTTCTCCTTCCAATCCGACCGGGACACTCCTGTCAGGCGATGAACTCGCGCATATCCTTGATGTTGTCCGCGCTCGAAACGGCACGCTGATCGTGGATGAAATCTACCAGGGACTGGTATATGGTGCTGACAGCTATACCGCCTTGAGCCTTGGTGATGATCTCTTTGTGGTAAACAGTTTTTCGAAGTACTTCGGCATGACCGGCTGGCGGCTTGGCTGGCTTGTTGCTCCGGAGGACTGCATTGACCATCTTGATTGCCTGGCCCAGAATATTTTCCTCTCCTGCTCGGCTCCGGCCCAGTATGCAGCGCTTGCCGCTTTCAGCCCTGAGTGTTATGAGATTTTCACCCGGCGGCGCGATGAGTTTAAAAAAAGAAGAGATTTCCTGCTGCCGGCACTGACCTCCCTTGGTTTTGATATTCCTGTCAGTCCTGAAGGTGCTTTTTATCTCTACGCAAACTGCTCCGGGTTGACCGATGACAGTTTCAGGTTCTGCTATGAACTGCTGGAAGCAGAAGGCGTTGCCACAACTCCGGGAAAAGATTTCGGCAGTAACCGCCCCGAGGAGCACATTCGTTTTGCCTATACGACCAGCATCGAGAAGATGGAGGAGGCGGTACAGAGAATTAAGCGTTTTCTCGGGTGATCCGCTGTTTCCCGAAAGATCTGCGGGATGATGGTTGCCGTGGGATAAGCTGCAGGTCTTGCATATCTGCTCTTGAGTACTACTGTTGTACCAACATGCATGATTATGCCTGCCGTGCTTCCCGGCACCGCGGCCTGCCTGTTGAATACTTATTATGTTACTGATTTTAAAGGAGAAAAATTATGAACAATGCCCAGATTCTGGCAAAAAGTTTCGCTGACCTGGGTGTCAAGCGGGTGTTTGGCTTTTCCGGTGCGACAATATTGCCGGTATTTCACGCAATTGAGGAGTACGGTATAGACATCGTCGTTGATGCCAATGAGCAGTCCTGTGCCTTTGCCGCGGGAGGCTATTCCCGGGCGAGTAATGAGGTGGGTATTGCCGTCGTCACTTCGGGTCCGGCGATTACCAACACCCTCACCGCGGTGGCCGATGCCAATGCCGATTCCATTCCGCTGCTGGTTTTTGCCGGCCAGGTGGCACAGACCAAGATGGGTACCGATGAATTCCAGACCATCAATGTTGCCAGTATTTTTGCCGATGCGGCCAAGAAAGTAATCCTGGTTACCGAGCTTCAGAATGTCGAGGAAATTGTCAAGGATGCTTATTACCTCGCCAAATCAGGCAAACCCGGCCCAGTTGTGATTGATTTTCCTTTTGACATCCAGAAAGCAGATGGTGAGTACAAGGCAATTGAGCCGCAGCGGTTTCGTCATAAATACGACGAGGAGCGCCACCTGGGAGAAAATCAGTGCCGGCAGTTTTTTGATCTTCTGCAGAAAGCCAAACGTCCGCTTCTCTATATCGGCGGTGGCCTGAATTCAGCTGCAGGCAGCGAAAAAATCCGTGCCTTTAACCGTCGCTACAAAGTTCCTTCCATCTGGAGCCTGATGGGAAAGGGGATCTTGAATGAAGAAGGCGACTGGGCGCTTGGCATGCTCGGTATGTTCGGTGTTCCGGCTGCAAATATGGCCATACAGGAAACGGATCTGTTTGTGGCCTTTGGTATCCGCTGGGATGACAGGGTGTCGCAGAAGGTCGGGGAATCGGGACTTGCCGCCGATATAGCCTACTTTGACATAAACCCGGAGAAAGTGCAGGAAGTGCGTTTTTCCCGGAACCCGAAATTCTCCTTTATCGGCAAGGCGGAAACCGCTCTCGATGACCTGCTGAAGTATGCAGAGGATCATGATATCAGACTCGATATCGGCCAGTGGCAGGAATACACCAGCAGATTGAAAAAGGATAACCCTCTTAATTTTGACCGGCAGGCAAAAGATATCCAGCAGGCCGAGGTCATGGAGCTGCTTTCAGGCCACATCACCAGGGACACAAAAATCACCACCGGGGTTGGGAACCACCAGATGTTCGCCGCCCAGTACCTGCTGACCCTGACTCCGAAATCATTTATCACCTCAGGCGGGTACGGAACGATGGGCTTCTCGCTGCCCACCGCAATAGGTGCTCAGCTGGCCAACCCGGATGCGACTATTATCTCGATTGATGGCGACGGGAGCCTGCTGATGAATCTGGGTGAGCTGTTCACCATCGGCAAATATGAACTCCCGGTAAAAGTGCTGTTGCTGAATAATCACGGTGACTGCATGGTGCGAAATATCCAGGACCTTATCTACGGCGGAAGTTATGTCGGAACAAAGAAAATAACCTCGGTCAGTTTTGCCAATGTTGCCAGGGAGCTGGGTTTTCGCTTTGCCAGACGGGTGGAAGACCGACAGGATCTGGAAAGTGGCCTGAAAGCGTTTATCGAAGCTGACGGCCCGTCGTTTCTCGAGGTGGTTACCGATGTGGAAGAAATGCTCTATCCCCGTATTCCTGGAGGCCTCGGATATAAAGACATGATTCTTGGCCCGCACATGGAGAAAAAATAGCGGGATCGCTCACAATTCCTGCTTCATCTACCAGGGCTTGGCTCCGGGTGCTGCGAGGCGTCCGGAACCAAGCCCTTTGCGTATCGACTGCGCCATTCTGCCCGGGGTCGCAGGAAGCTATGCGTACAGGTGTTGGTTTAGGGTACCCAGAGAAATTTTTCCAGGTCGATCCTACCGCTTGCAGGAATGACCGCTTCCTGCTCAAGAAGCTCTTTCTGGGTGATGTGGCTCATTGACCTGCGCGGGGAAATTTCCCCTTTTATGTTTACTACCCTGTGCCAGGGCAGACTGTATTTATCCGAACTTGAGTGGAGGATCCGGGATACCTGGCGGGCGCCGCAATGATTTCCGGCAGCGGCGGCAATCAGCCCGTACGTTGTTACCCTGCCGCGGGGGATTCTGCTGATGATTGCAATGACCTGCTCGGTGAAATGCTGCATAGACAATAACGTCCGCAATACTTTCGTTTACCGGAGCCGAGGGAATTTATACTCCGCTGCCGAAAACATCATTGCGGCTCGAGAGGATTTTCAAGGTTGTAGCGTTCGATTTTCCTGCGCAGGGTATCCTTGGAAATCCCGAGTTCCTTGCAGGTAATCATCTTTTTCCACTTGTTGCGCTCAAGACAGTGATGTATTGCCTGCTGTTCGATCTCTTCAAGTGTCAGCCCTGTTTCCATATCGATACCGCCCCCGGGGGCCTGCTGAGAATCGGGCAGGAATGATTCGGGAAGATGCTTCTCCTGGATAAATCCGCCGGTGCAGAGAATGAATCCATATTCAATGATGTTCTCGAGTTCCCTGATATTGCCTGGAAATGAATGAAGCATGAGTTTTTTCAGGACCCCATCGCTGACACCAACAATATCCTTTTGTTTTTCAGCCCTGAAATTGTCAACGAAATGATCAATCAGCAGCGGTATGTCTTCTTTTCGATCACGCAGCGGAGGCAGCGTGATATCGACGACTTTGAGACGATAGTAGAGATCATCCCTGAAAAGCCCATCCTCGACAAGCTGCTTCAGGTCTCGATTGGTTGCGGCGATGACCCTGACGTCTACCTTGATCGACTCATTTGAACCAAGCGGTTCATAGACCCGTTCTTCCAGTACGCGGAGCAGTTTAACCTGAAGCGAGTGAGGTATGTCACCGATTTCATCAAGGAATATTGTACCGCCTTCGGCTGCTGCAAAGCGTCCGTCGCGGTCTTTCCTGGCATCGGTAAAGGCGCCTGAACGGTAGCCGAAAAGTTCCGATTCCAACAGCGTTTCGGGAATGGCCCCACAGTTCACCGATATAAATGGTCTGTCCTTGCGGGCCGAGGCGCTGACGATGGCATCGGCCATGATCCCTTTCCCGGTACCGCTCTCGCCAAGAATCAGCACCGTGCTGTCACTGACGGCAATATCCGGAAGAATCTGAAAGATTCTCTGCATATTATTGCTTTTGCTGATTATTTCAGCAAACGTGTAACGCTGCATAAGCTGCTTGCGCAGCGACTCCATGGCTGTCAGGTCTCTGAATGTTTCAACGCCGCCAACGACATTGCCGACAATATCTACCAGCGGTGACGCGCTGATGCTGATCGGCTTGCTTTTGCCGTCGATATCCTCGATCATGATCGAGCGGTTGGAGACCGGCCTGCCGGAGTAGAGGCTTTCGGCGATCGCGCAGTTCTTACCGCAGATCGAGGAGTGAAAGACGTCACTGCAGAAACTGCCGATAGCATCTTCACGCTCCCATCCGGTGATAACTTCAGCAGCCATGTTGAACGAGGTGATCCGCCAGTTGCGATCAACCGTGAAAACTCCGTCAGCGATGGAGTCGAGAATGAGCTTGTTCTGCAGCGCCGAGGTGTTGTCCCGGAAGGTCTGGACGCAGCCGATGGGGCGCTTTTTGTCGTCAAGCATTGGCGTAATGGACACCAGAATGGGTATGTTGAAACCGTCCTTGTCGGTTACGAAACCTTCCTGGTCGATAATATTGCATGGTTCCGAGCGGTTTGCAGCAGTAATGGGGCAGGCGGATATGCCGTCGGCTGCAAAAAACAGCTCATCACATGAGCGGCCGACCACATCGCCCTCCAGCCAGCCGGTAATCCTTTCGGCACCGGCATTGAAAGAGGTGATGATTCCTTTGTCACTGAAGGTGACCACGCCATCGGCGACGGCATTGATGATGATGTCGCTCTTCACCGTTTCACTGATATCACGAAAGGTTTCGACGCCGCCAATGACA
Source organism: Desulfocapsaceae bacterium (assembly GCA_963675545.2). Classification (GTDB taxonomy): domain Bacteria; phylum Desulfobacterota; class Desulfobulbia; order Desulfobulbales; family Desulfocapsaceae; genus MADRE3. The sequence goes on along the minus strand of CAXXRX010000002.1, from coordinate 273,063 downwards.
CGGTTTTCGCTGTCAATGAGCGGTGCCGCACTGATACTGACCGGAAAGGGGGTTCCGTCTTTTCCGTATATGTAGACATCGCGGTCATGGCTAATAGTGGTATTGTTCATAATGCATGAAGATACTGCACATGATGACAGGCAGATATTTGACTGAAAAATTGTTTTGCATGGTCTGCCGAGGACTTCTTCCTGCTTCCAGCCGGTCATTTTTTCGGCGGCGGCGTTGAATGAGGTTATTTTCATATCACCATCGACGGTGAAGACGCCCTCGACGATGGAGTCAAGGGCGAGCGCACGAGGTGTTACGACTTCCGAGCGGTCAATGAGGCCGATATAAATCCCGAGAATCCTGTTTTCAGCATCAGGGAGCATGACAATGCGGACCGTCAGGGAATCAAGCGACTGCAGGCGTGAGCCGGAAAGGAAAAACTGCTCATTTTTTATCGACTCTACCGGCTTATTCAGTCGTTCGGCTAATGGGGTGAAGCGTTTATCCGCCTCCAGTAGCGTCGGCAGGTGGTGCCCGAGGAGTTCTTCTCGGGGAAGACCGATAGTTCGCGCTGCCCGGTTGTTGCAGGAGTTAACGATACCTGATCGGTCAATGGTAATATAACCGTTGTCCGGCTCGCGCAAACGTTTGTTGGGAACTGACATAGCTTGACTCCGCGTCATGATGATCCATTTGAGTTTTTCAGTTATTTCACTATAAGCTTAAATAAAAACTGTGCAATAATTATAAGCGGTTCAGGTGAGGCAGACACCGTGCATACGCAGATGACAGAAGAGAAAGGTCGCAGGTCCCGGGACATAATTGAAGTGAAACAGTTTTGAATACATGCTAGAGTGATGGTCCTTGTACTACTGGGTGTCATGCGGATGATGTGTGCCGCCTCATCAGTTAGCGACGACAGGGGTATTTGCGTAATGAATTTTAATGAAAAAAACCAGTCGGCCAATGATATTCTGACAGCGAATGGACACTCTGTTCATGCTGTTGCCGGTATTGAACTATTCCACTCTATCCAGGACCCGGTTTTTATCGTTTCTCCCCAGGGCGTCATTATCGACGCCAACAGGGCAGCCCTTCAGGCAGCGGGAAAATCCCGAAGCGGGGTTGTCGGCAGGGGCATTTGTGAGATTATCCACGGAGGCCGCTGGCCCCATATTAAATGTCCGCTTGAAGAATTTCTTCTCACCTGCACGGGTAAAAATGAGGACACCCGGCTACCGGGCCTCGGCGGCGAGTATCATCTGACCATTACCCCGCTTGTAGACCCGGATGAGTCTATTCATTCAATTCTGCTCCAGGCACGAAGTCTGACTACCGAGGAATCGCGCAAGGCGGAATCGATTCGGACAGCCCAGCTGGCTGCCATCGGCGAACTGGCGGCAGGCGTTGCCCATGAGGTGAACAACCCTATCAACGGCATCATCAATTATGCCCAACTGCTGCTCGATGATGCCCAAGAGGATTCGCAGCAGGCTGAATTGCTTGGCAGGATCGTCAAGGAAGGGGACCGGATTGCAACAATTATCTATAACCTGCTTTCCTTTGCCCGCGAAAATGAGAATGAGCTCAGGGAAATCGATCTCAAAGACGTTATTCATTCCTGTATTACCTTGGTCGATCACCAGTTGAAAAGTGAGGGAATAGAGCTTGAACTGGAACTGGCAGAAACGAGCTGTACAATTGTCGGCAACTATATGCAGCTCCAGCAGGTAATCCTCAACACCATCAATAACAGCAGGTATGCACTCAATGAACGTTATCCGGAAAGCTCCGTTGAAAAACGGCTGCAGATTCGCTGCGGACCAGCGGAAAGCTCGGAGGGCAGGGTTATCAGGGTTGTGGTCAGGGATTTCGGGACAGGAATTCCCCAGGGAATTCTGGATAAGCTGTTTGAGCCGTTTTTCACCAGCAAGCCGGCCGGCAAGGGGACCGGTCTCGGTTTGAGCATCAGCTACGGTATCGTCAAAAATCATGGAGGTACACTGGCGGTTGATTCGATACTCAATAAATACACAGATATGATTATCACCATACCCGAGGCTTGAGGACCATCAAAGACATGCATGAGCGCGCAATCCTTATTGTCGATGATGAAGAGAGCCTGAGGCTCACGTTTGCAATGTTTCTCACGCGTGAGGGGTACAAAAATGTTGAGACTGCGGCCTCATTCGAGGAGGCTCGTGCCGCGATCAGCAGGAAATCGTTTGACCTGGTCATCAGCGATATTGTCCTGGGGGGAGAAAAAGGTACCGAGCTTCTTCGCCATATACGGGAGAGCGGCATTTCCTGCCCGGTGGTGATGATTACCGGATTTCCTAACCTGGAGAGTGCCTCAGAGGCAGTCCGCCTTGGCGCTTTTGATTATATCTCAAAGCCGGTCAATAAGGAAAAACTCCTCAAGCTGGTCCGCCAGGCACTGGCTTTCTGGGAGCTTGAGCGTGAGAAACAGTCTCTGATTCTTCAGAATGAAAAATATCAGCATTACCTGGAAGCGATTTTCAGCTCAGTTGGAGATGCGATTATTGCCGTTGATAATGACTGTGAGATTCTCAAATTAAATACTACTGCTGAGAACCTGCTTGCTGAGTTTCGCGGTGATACCGACAGCGATGACAAAAAACTGCCCGGCGAGATGGGCAGTGCCTGTCTGAAAGACGCACTGCTGGTGATTGAGAAAGGCAGCATTGTAAGAGAACATGTGATTGAATGTGTTACGGTGGACGGCACCTCAAAAATGTTTTCGATAAATGCGGCGCCTCTTGAAATTGATGACCAGGTTTCAAACGGTGCAGTAATCGTTGTCCGCGACGTAACGAGGGCAGATGAGAAGAATGTTGCATTGTCGGGAAACCAATTTCACGGTTTTATCGGGACCAGCAGGGTCATGCAGTCTGTTTATCGACTTATTGAAAATGTCGGCAAGGTTGAAACGGCGGTTCTCATCAGTGGTGAATCCGGCACCGGTAAGGAATTGACGGCAGAGGCGCTGCATGCCGAGAGTCCGCGCAGTACCATGCCGCTTGTAAAGGTTGACTGTGCAGCGCTTCCCGATCAATTGCTGGAGAGTGAGCTTTTCGGCCACCGCAGGGGGCTTTCACCGGTGCAGACCGCGACAGGCCGGGCAGACTGCTACAGGCAGACAAGGGTACGCTGTTTCTTGACGAGATCGGCGACATCACGCCACGCCTTCAGCTGCGGCTGCTTCGTTTTCTGCAGGAAATGACGTTTACCCCGGTCGGTATGGATACGCCGGTCAGCGTTGATGTCAGGGTTATCGCTGCAACAAACGTGAATTTAAAGGAAAAAGTTCGTGCCGGCACCTTCCGTGAGGACCTCTATTATCGTTTGAAAGTTGTCGAGGTAATACTGCCGCCGCTTCGGGAGAGGAAACAATGTCTGCCCCTTCTTATCGTGCACTTTCTTACTTTTTTCTCCCAGAAACATGGACGACACGTTCACCAGGTTTCGGATCGCGCCATGGAGGCACTGCTTTCTTATTCCTGGCCTGGCAATGTCAGAGAGCTCAGGCATATACTGGAACGTGGAGTGGTGCTCTGTGCCGGAAATAATCTCCTGCTGGAACATCTTCCGGAGGAAATACTTGAATATACCACCCATCCTGTGCCCGCAGAAAATCTTTCAGCAGATCACGCACTCCCTCGCCATCTCAGCCGCGAGCAGCTTTTTTCAGTGACGCAGCAGGAACTGATAGAAGCCCTCAAGCGTGCCGGCGGCAACAAAACCAAAGCTGCCCGAATTCTCAATATTGACCGGTCGACTCTGTACCGGAGACTTCACCGATTTAAAATATCAACCACCGAGTAGTGTCGCGTTAGTGTTGCGATAGTGTCGCTAAAAACGTTGCGTCGCTACATTTTCGCAACGTTTTTGCGCGGTTACCATGCGCTGCAGGGATCGCTGCTGCTCTTGATAAAGATATATTTTATCCTTAAATATCAAGTTCATGGATGTGTAAACGATGTTCTGTACAAAAACACACGACAATGTGGCACAGGTGGTGCAGTAGAAAAAACAAAGAATAGCGTGACAACACTCCAACAACTCAAACTGAGGGCGATCATGAAAACAGCTATCCTGAACAAGACAAGAACTGAAACAAAAACGGTCGGCGCGGTTGACGAACAGGTCTATAAGGTCGGTATTGCTGTTGTCGGCGCGTGCTCACTGGCGATAGGGGTTTGGGCAACAATAGCCCTGGTCAGCGGCATGGTGGCAAGTGGCGGTCCGGGAGCGCTTATCAGCGACTGGTTCAGGGCGGTTATTGGCGGTTGATTGACGCATCATACTATAAACGAGGTGGCACCATGACAGACAAAGCGCAAGTCCTGCAACAGACAAAGTCAACCGTTTCAACCGGTACCGACAGTGTTACCGAGGTTTCAAAAGTCGGGGTTTTCACTATTGCCGCATTCGGTGCCATCGTCGGCCTCTGGTCGGTTGCCTGCATTATCGGCGGAATGGTTGCAAGTGGTGGGCCACTGGCCTTTGTCGGTGCCTGGTTCAAAGCAGTAACGGGGATGTAGAACCCGGAAATAGTAAATCGTTTTCAGTTAAAAAGACCACGGAGCAGGAAATGCCCGTGGTCTTTTTTTTTGTAATTATCTCAATTTATAGGGAAACCCTTTACTTTAAAATTTGCTTAAACAGGTGTATAACGTATAGTGTTGAGTGAGTGATTGACGAATTGATTCCTGCTTCACGGGGTACCTATGGCAATTCTGGTCAGAAATCTGCTGATCTATTTTATTATCTGCTTTGTCCTTTTTATTTCAGGTCTCATATATCACCTTGAAACACGACTGGTACAGAAAGATTATTCCGACCTGCTGAGAGATATCGACAGCGATGTCGTCAGTGAAATCGTCATCCAGCAGGATATCGTCGATGTCACTACAAAATCGGGATTCAGCTACACAACAGTCGTCCAGGAACCGGCCTACCTGGCCACGAGCTGGCACTCCGCCGATATCCGCATTTCCTATAGAAAAGATTACAGTTCGCTCGTCTTCACCGGGATGGGGATTGTCTTCATAACCTCTTTGTTTCTTGTTTCATGGCTTTCGCTGAAAGCAGGAGAAAAGGATTCGAAGCGTTCAGTTTTTGCCAACGAGAAGCTTATCTCGCCGGGATCCGAGTTGAAAAAAATCACTTTCAATGATGTCGCCGGCATCCCCGAAGCCAAGGAAGAACTCCGTGAGATTGTCGGATTTCTCAAGAATCCTGAGCAATATCGCGAAATCGGAGCCTCAACCCCCAAAGGGGTGCTGCTGCAGGGGCCGCCGGGAACCGGGAAGACACTGCTTGCCAGGGCCATTGCCGGTGAAGCAGGTGTACCTTTTTACTCCTTCAGCGGGTCTGATTTCGTTGAAATGTTTGTCGGCGTTGGAGCATCGCGGGTACGGGATCTTTTCAGTGAGGCGAAAAAGCATGCACCGTGCATCATTTTCATTGACGAGATCGATGCAGTCGGAGCCAGCAGAAAGACGACGGCGACTGACGGCAATGATGAACGGGGACAGACCCTGAACGCACTGCTGGTGGAAATGGATGGTTTCAGCCCATCGGACAATATCGTGGTTCTTGCCGCAACCAACCGACCGGACATCCTCGACCCGGCGCTGAAGCGCTCGGGCCGTTTTGACCGGCAGATAACGATTGTACCGCCGGACGTGAAAGGTAGAAAGCAGATACTCGATGTTCACTGCCGGAATGTCAGGATGAATCCGAATGTTGATCTCGAAGAAATCGCCACCATGACCTCGGGTTTTACCGGTGCGGAACTTGCAAGCCTTGTCAACGAGGCGGCACTGCTGGCCGCCCGCCGCAAGAAAAGCAGTGTTGAACAGGAAGACTTTGACCTGGCCCATGATCGTATTCTCCTGGGTGTCGAACGCAAGGGTATGGTAATTCTCGAGAAAGATAAGCGCGTACTTGCTTTTCACGAGGCGGGCCATGCGATTGTTGCAAAACTGCTGCCGGACTCAGATCCGGTCCACAAGATCACGATTATCCCGCGGGGGCGTGCTCTCGGGCAGACTCAGCAATTGCCTATAAATGATCGGCAGGCATATAGCAGGGCCTATCTCAAAAACAGGATTACCACCCTGATGGGCGGGCGGGCTGCAGAGGAGCTTGTATTCGGACTGCAGACAACCGGTGGCCAGTCGGATATTCAGCAGGCGACGGCTATAGCTACGAATATGGTCTGCAAGTGGGGAATGAGTAAGGAGCTTGGACCGCAGGTATATATTGTCGATGACGGGGATTTTCTCGGTTCTTCCAGTACCAGGCTGGCAATGGGAGCACGAACAGAGGCTCTGATAGACCGCGAGGTAAGAACGCTTCTTGATGACTGTTACCAGGAGGCGGTTGTCATCCTTGGCAACGAGCGGCTGTTTCTGTCGGTTCTTGCCGATATCTTGATGCAGGTGGAGACCATAGACAGTGAAGAGTTTGATATTATTTACTCATGTTCACTGAAGAAGAAATATGAGTTTGAAATGGATGAACCACCCGAAGCCTGCGACATTTCCTCGTCCTGATCTTTTTTCGACATGTTGAAATCCACGAAATCCATTATTTTTACGAGTTTTATTGTCTTTGGGTTCGCCTTGCTGATCGTCATCATGATGGGGGTCAGACAGGTTCAGCTGAACAGGGAATACTCAGAAATCAGCGCCCTGAGTGAAAGTACGCTTTTTATCTTCGCGACAGTCAGAGAACAGGTGACCGAAGCGCTTATCAGTGGCGATGAGCAGCTGCTCAAAGCGGTCATTCCTGAAATTGAAAAACTGCACAATATCATCGGCCGATTTTTCGAAAGTGATGTTATTCCAGGCCAATACAAGCTTGCCTTGACGGAAAGGATCGATCTGGCCGGGCTGGTCATCGATATTCGCAAGTCCGGTTCAGGGGCGGGTGATCCGGAGGCGGGACTCACGCTTCAGCAGGACATGCGGGTAATCGGCGACAATCTCCTGAAGATCGACAGGGTGATTATCTCCCAGATCAGAAATGGTGTCGTCGCTTTTCAGCTCTCTCTTATCGGTGTTATGGGGCTGCTGATCAGTTGTTTCTGTTTTATCCTGATTCTGCTGTATCGCCGAACAATCAATCCGCTGTTACTGCTTGCCGGACAGCTCGAGGATTCACCTGTTGATTCCGGCAGCCTTACCTGTGCTGACGGTGCGGCAACGGAAATTGTCGGGATTATGGATTCTGTAAAGCAGATTGCAATGCCAGGTAGTTCTGGTGACAATGATTTTTCACAATCAAAAGACAGGAAAATACTGGCCGGCACGATAAACGAGACCGCAAACGGTCTCAACGGCATGATTAACTATGCCCAGCTATTGCTTGAGTCAGAGGCGCCGCTGTTACCTGAGCAGAGGCAGATGCTCAAAGAGATCATCGGCAGCGGTGAGCATATTGCCGAGCAATGGCAGAAGCTCAGCCGACAGTTCAGTACCTGAAATCAGATACCTTTTTTTATATTTCGAGTTTTATGATCAGCCGAAGCGCCCGGTAATGTAGTCTTCTGTAAGCTGGTGTTTCGGGTTGGTAAATACCTGATCAGTCGCTCCGACTTCTATCAGGTCTCCCAGGTGAAAATAGGCTGTGCGTTGCGATATCCTGGCTGCCTGCTGCATGGCATGGGTGACGATCACGATAGAATACTGCAAGCGCAGTTCGTTTATCAGTTCTTCTATCTTTGCCGTGGCGATCGGATCAAGTGCCGAACAGGGTTCATCCATCAGGATGACTTCGGGACTGACGGCAATGGCGCGGGCAATGCAGAGTCGCTGCTGCTGGCCTCCGGACAGACCTGTGCCCGGTTCGCTGAGCCGGTCTTTTACTTCTTCCCAGAGCCCCGCTTTGATCAGCGATGTCTCAACGACTTCATCAAGCTCTCCTTTATTCGCGGTAAGCCCGTGTATCTTCGGGCCATAGGCAACATTGTCGTATATGGATTTTGGAAACGGATTTGGTTTTTGAAAAACCATTCCGACCCTGGCCCGCAGCGGTACGACATCGACATTCGGGTGATAGATATCTTCACCGTCCAGACAAATTTCTCCTTCTACCCGACAACCGGCAACAGTATCATTCATACGATTGAGGCAGCGAAGAAATGTGGATTTGCCGCAGCCTGAAGGGCCGATCATGGCCAGCACTTCATTGCAGGCAACATCAATACTGACCCGATTAATCGCTTTTGCTGCACTGTAATAGACAGACACCGTCCTGCAGGTCATGCGGGGTTCTTCTACATAGGGGTTACCTACGGTTTTTCTGCTCATTGTTTCAGCGGTGACATCCGACATTATGTGTTCCTGGGTAGCTATCTGGGGGATTCCTGGCTGGGCAATATCGAGTGTAGCGGTCATGACAGCTCTTAAAATGTATTTTTAGAAAAATGCGTAATCGATCACCAGGCGCTTGCATCTGCACCTGATGATCGATTACCTGTTATCACGATACAGGTATCATGTTCCCATGGTGAGGCTTATTTTGCAGCCATCGGCTTCAGTTCTTTGACGTTGTCTGCAAACATTTTACGCTCGGCATCAGGCATTGGAATCATGCCTTTATCAGCAAGATACCCTTCAGGTCCCCAGGCTTTTTCACTTGTAAATTCAGCCAGGTATTCAGCAATACCGGGAATGGTACCCACGTGTGCTTTCTTGACATAGAAGAACAGCGGGCGTGATACCGGGTATTTGCCATCGGCAATATTTTCAAATGTCGGGGCTTCTCCGTCGACAATAGAGCCTTGCACGACATCGGCGTTCTGGTCAAGAAAGGAGAAACCGAAAATACCCAGTGCATTCGGGTTGGCCTGCAGTTTCTGGACGATCAGGTTGTCATTTTCACCGGCCTCAATATAGGCTCCGTCTTCACGAATGGTGTGTGCGACAGCTGTAAACGCTTTTCCGTCAGCTTTTTTCAACGCCGAAAGCGTCTCGAATTTTCCCGCACCGCCTTCCATGGCGAGTTCAACAAATGCATCACGGGTTCCTGAGGTTGGTGGGGGACCAAGCACCTCGATGGCGACATCCGGCAGCTCCGGGTTAACATCTTTCCAGGTTTTGTGAGGATTGGCCATAAGTTTGCCGTCAGCACCGGGGACATCTTTGGCAAGGGCTGTGAAAATGTCTTTCAGGCTCAGCTCAATCTGAGGGCTCTTTTTCGAGTTGGCCAGTACGATACCGTCATAACCAATTTTTACCTCGATGATTTCCTTGACCCCGTTTTCCATGCATTTCTTTATCTCTGAGCTTTTGACAGCCCGTGAGGCGTTGGTGATATCGGGGTGTTCAACACCGACTCCACTGCAGAAGAGCTTGAAACCGCCGCCGGATCCGGTGGATTCGATTTTCGGTGTCTTGAAATTGCTTGTTTTCCCGTATTGCTCAGCAACAACAGTTGCAAACGGATACACAGTCGACGACCCGACGATTGAAATGTAATCGCGGTTGGCATGAGCCGGTGATGTGACAAGTGCAGCAGCAGTGAGCGCGCAGGCTGCAAGTAATCCTTTTCCTTTCATCCTTTTTCTCCTTGTTTTGCTTGTGGTTGGTTGTGCCAGATGACTCTGGTTGTTAGTTTTGCTACCATTTGATTTCAAACTTGTTTCGCATATAAACTGCAGCAGCATTCATGGTTATCAGGAATCCGAGTAGAACGATGATAGCTGCAGAGTTTCTCTCTACAAATGCCCGTTCCGGGCTGTCAGCCCAGAGGTAGATCTGTACCGGCAAAGCAGTTGCGGGATCCGTCAGGCTGCCGGGTATATCGACGATAAAGGCAACCATGCCGATCATCAGCAGTGGAGCCGTTTCACCAAGTGCCCGGGCCATGCCGATAATGGTGCCGGTGAGCATCCCGGGAAGTGCAAGAGGAAGTACATGGTGGAACACGGTTTGGATTTTTGAGGCACCGACGCCAAAGGCTGCTTCCCGGATGGATGGCGGCACCGATTTGATTGATGCCCGTGCTGCGATGATTATGGTGGGCAGCGTCATCAGGGTGAGAACAAGACCCCCGACAAGCGGCGTAGAACGGGGAATTCCCCAGAAATTGATAAAAATTGCCAGACCCAGCAGGCCGAAGATGATCGAAGGTACGGCAGCCAGATTGTTGATGTTAACTTCAATAAAAGCTGTGAGCGCGGTATCCGGCGCAAACTCTTCGAGATAGATTGCAGCCGCTACCCCGATGGGAAAAGCGAGCAGCAGGGTGATAAGCAGGGTGTAGAAAGACCCTTTTGCGGCGCCCCATATTCCGGCGAGTTCCGGCTCCCTCGAGTCTCCTGCGGTAAAGAACGTGGTGTTGAACTTCAAGTCGACCAGGCCGCCGCGCTCAAGCGTTTTAATCCATTCGTACTGAATATCCTTGATGCGTCGACTGCTTTCCGGCTCGTTGATGTCTATGGCACCTTTCATCAGCATGTCCACATCGTCATCTGCCGGAACCCAGAGTTTGAAGCGGCTGCCGATCAGCTTCGGGTCCTGCTTGACCATATCCATGAGCTTGAATGCGCCGCCTGAGCTGACAAGACTGTAGAGCAGTTTTTTCTCCTTTCTTGAACTGACATCAGGAAACATAGTCCGAAGCGAGGACTTGATGATTCCTCCATAATCTGCCCGTGACAGATCAGGATCAGCGAAGTGTTCCTTTTCCAGGTTAACCTCGAGTTGAACAAAGGTCTGCCTGAAGGCCGAATAACCGTTGCCGATGATGGAGATAAATAGAAAGGCAAGAAATGCCAGAGCAATGGTGATTGCCGTTATACCGAGCCACTTGAAACGGATTTCCGCCATGTAGCGGCGCTTCAGCAGTTTGTTGTGGTTGCCGGAAAGCAGTGATTTTTTTTCGGGTGCCATATATCTATTATTTTGAAATAAAAGGTTTTTTATTCGTATTGTTCGCGATATTTCTTTACGACCCGCAAGGCGATAACATTTAAAATCAGCGTGAAGATGAACAGCACCAGGCCGAGGGCGAATGCCGCCAGTGTTTTCGGAGAGTCAAATTCCTGGTCACCGACAAGCAGCGTGACGATCTGTACGGTAACGGTTGTTACTGCCTGGAAGGGATTGGCAGTGAGATTTGCAGCAAGACCTGCAGCCATGACCACGATCATTGTCTCCCCGACGGCACGTGATATCGCCAGTAGGACGCCGCCCACGATGCCTGGAAGTGCGGCAGGGAAAATGACATGTTTTATGGTTTCGAACCTGGTAGCTCCCAGTCCGTAGGAGCCGTCGCGAAGAGCCTGCGGAACGGCATGGATAACATCATCGGACAGTGAGGAGACGAATGGAATAATCATGATGCCCATTACCAGCCCGGCGGCAAGCGCACTTTCAGAAGCGACCGTGAGGCCGAAGAATGATCCAGTATCGCGGATCAGCGGAGCTACGGTCAATGCTGCAAAAAAACCATATACAACCGTTGGGATCCCGGCGAGGATCTCGAGCAGGGGCTTGACCACGGCCCTGAATTTAGTTCCGGCATATTCTGAGAGATAAATGGCTGCAAGCAAGCCTATCGGGATCGCAACCGCCATTGCTATGCCGGCGATCATGAACGTTCCGGTAAATATCGGGACTGCACCAAAAGCACCGGAGGAACCCGCCTGGTCCTGCCTGATCGCCATTTGCGGGCTCCAGTTGAGACCGAAAAGAAATTCCTGCAGCGGAACAATCTGAAAGAAACGGATTGCCTCAAAAAGCACCGAAAGAACAATACCCAGGGTGGTCAGGATTGCGACTCCCGAGCTGAGCATCAGAACTGCTCTGACTACCGCTTCAACAATATTTCGTGCCCGAAGCGATGGGGCAATCAGGCGATAGGTAAAAATAGTGAGGGAGGCGATTACCAGCACTATTGATGCAGTTACGATGTTTCTGTATTTCTCTTTGATTTCCAGGTAGCGGTCGGCCGCTTCCTTTATTGAGTCATTCGGGGTGAGGCTGATGTTTCCGTCTATGGTGTTTTTAATATCATTAAGAACAAGTGAGCGCTTAGCTCCTGTCTCGCCGGCCATTGATGAGAAAAATTCGTTTATGATCCGGGTGTCGAGAACCGTTGATTCAACCGATAACCAGATCCCGTAGATAAGCAGTGCCGGCAGAACCCCTGCCATTACAGTCATCACACCGTAGTGACTGGGCAGAGAGTGAAGTTTTTCTTTTCTGCCTCCAGCAACCGATACGCTGAGTGCCCGGTGTCTGCCAAGCAGATAAATGCACAGGCTTAAACCGATAATTAAGACGGGAAGGTAGGTGTATATCATGCGTTTCTTTCGATAGAAAAATAGGTGTGTTAGGAAATTGTCCTGGCCACGATTCCTTCAACCAGGTAGATGACCTCTTCTGATATATTTGTTGCCCGATCCCCGATTCTTTCCAGGTGTCGAGCCAGCAGGTAGGTGTTGATTAGACATCCCGGATGTTCAGGGTGAAGGCGGATAAGGTCTTTGACCTTGTTGTAAACACTGTTTCTGCATGCATCGATTTCATCGTCAAGCAGGAAAACCTTGCGTGCCAGTGATGCATCGCGGTTGACCAGCGCATCAAGGCTTAGTCTCAACATATCGATGGTTTTTTCCGACATGGTCGAAAAATCAATATTCTTCACCAGATGTTTTGCCTGTGACTTTGAAATCGCCTCCACACACATGGCGATGTTGACGGCCATATCGGCAATACGCTCCATTTCCACATTGATTTTGATAACGGTTATGATGAACCGCAGGTCACCTGCTACCGGCTGATGGAGAGCCATGGTTTTTAAACAGTCTTCCTCTATCTCAACTTCCATCTCGTCAACTTCGTAATCTGAGAGAATGATGGACTGCAGTTCCGCTTTATCCTGGGTTTTGATAACTGCTGCCGCACGCCTGACCCGGTCTTCGACCATGGCGACGAGGTCAAGCAGTTTCCTGTTGAGGTTCTGTAGTTCTATGTGGAAGGTGTAATGTGGCTGCATCAAACGATATCCTTATATTAAATGGTGCATATCAGTTATTGAGGTTGAGGGCTTATTACTGATCCAAGCATGGCGACAAGATAGGCGATATTTATTTTTACCTGATTAGGAGAATATTATGATTGTGTTAGCGAGAACAAAAGAGCTTGCGGCGGGCAGTAAAATGCTGAACATTTAACTGCAAACGATGAGACTCATTCTTTAATCGGCCTGGACAGCAGTTTTAGGTGCGGCCGGGAACGGTTTTCTGGGCATCCCTTTCTGTTTCAATAAAAAAGCGTAGATATCTGAGGGCAATGGGAAAGATAAACATACTTGTTGTTGAGGACGAAATGGCCATTCAGCAGTTGGTGAGCTACAACCTTATCAAGGCTGGATTTCATGTAACGTGTGCGGATACCGGGGAGGAAGCTCTTGAACATCTGCTCAACGAGGATATTGACTGTATTCTCCTTGATTTGATGCTGCCCGGTATGAGCGGGATCGAGGTGTGCCGGTCGGTAAAAGCGAAGAACGTGAAGACCGGCCATCACATTCCGATCATAATGCTGACGGCAAAAGGTGAGGAAGAAGATATCGTCTCGGGCCTGGAAAGCGGGGCGGATGACTATATCACCAAACCGTTCAGCCCCAAGGTGCTGATTGCCCGGATCAAAGCTGTCCTGAGAAGGGGCGTTAAGAAGAAAAAGCAAAAAAGCGAGGATCAGCAGGCGGTTATTGTTGTTGACGAGCTTACAATCAACAAAGGTCGCCACGAGGTAACCTTAGGAGATGAAAAGCTGCAGCTGACCATGACTGAATTTGGAATTCTCGAACTTCTGGCCGGAAAACCCGGGTGGGTTTTCACCAGACAACAGATTATTGATTCGGTGAGAGGGTATGATTTCCTGGTCACTCCCCGCGCCATTGATGTGCAGATCTTTGGTCTGAGAAGAAAAATGGGGGAGTCCGGCCGGTTGATCGAAACCGTCAGGGGAGTCGGGTATCGGTTTCAGTCCGTTCGACACTAAAGGGATAATGTAATGATATTCAAGCAGAGAAAACTTTTCTGGCAGATTTTTCCGGCAACACTTGTGATTATCTTGCTGTCGATCATTGCCGTTGGCTGGTACAGCTCATATTCAGCCAATTCATTTTATCTCAGAGAATCTGCAAGAAATCTTCTGAACCGGGCCAACATCATCAAATCTCACGTTGTTCAAATCCTGGAGACTGGAACCATAGCACAGCTACAGCAGCTGGCTGTCGAGTCCGGGCGGGCCTCGGAAACAAGAATTACGGTTATTGACAGGGATGGCATTGTCCTTGCCGATTCAGAAGAAAATCCGGAAAGTATGGACAATCACCGGCAGCGTCCGGAAATAAATGAAGCATTCAGCGGTACCCCCGGCACTTCACTGAGGTTCAGCAATACAATTGGTGAGCGAATGCTCTATTCAGCAATTCCACTGACATTCAGCTCCTCCGGCAGTGGTACCGTAGAGACAGTTTCTTCCACCGCTGTTTTGAGATTGTCGATGCCGGTTATCGCAATTGACTCAGCCCTGAGTGCCCTGAATGTGAAATTGCTGTTTGGGACAATTATCGCAGTTATTGTAGCATTTCTCGTTACCCTTTTTGTTTCAAGAAATATCAGCCGTCCACTCGAGGAGATGACAGAGCGGGCGGAGTACTATTCCCAGGGTGATTTCAGTCGGCGGATGATGATTGAAAAGGCAACTGCTTCACGGGAGGTATCAACGCTTGCCCGGGCGATGGACCGCATGGCAGACCAACTTGACGATATGATCAAAACCATTGTCAAGCAGCGAAATCAGCTGGAAACTGTTTTTTCAAGCATGGTGGAGGCCGTGATTGCCGTTGACCGGCATGAAAAAATCATAAGCATCAATTCGGCGGCAGCAGACATGTTCAAGGTTAAACGGGAAAAGGCTGAAGGGCAGCTGGTCCAGGGGGTTATCAGAAATGCGACGATTCAACAGCAGATCAAACAGGTTTTGATGAGCGGCGGGCCGCTTGAGGACGAGATCGCCCTTGGTAATGATAACAGGCAGCGATACCTGCAGTTTCATGTCGTTGCTCTGTCGGACGGGAACGGTTCGAATGTCGGAGTTCTCGTTGTACTCAATGATGTAACACGGCTGAGGAGACTGGAAAATGTTCGCAGGGATTTTGTTGCCAATGTCTCCCACGAGTTGAGAACACCGATAACGTCTATCCGGGGGTATGTCGAGACACTTCTCGAGGGTGCTATGGACGATCCTGAAAACGCACGTAAGTTTCTTGAAACAGTGTTGCGTCAGTCCGAACAGCTCAGTGAAATCATAGATGATCTACTTGTCCTGTCAAGGATTGAACAGGACGCACCGGCCAGGGAAATGAGATTTGACCGCCAGTTATTGTATCCGGTTCTTAAAGATGCAATCGAGACCTGTTTTCAAAAAGCCCGGGAGCGGGAGATCTCCCTGGTGCTTGACTGTGACCGGGATATCCAGCTGAACATGAACCGTACCCTGTTTGAACAGGCAGTTATAAACCTGGTGGTAAATGCAGTCACCTACAGCGACCGTGGAGATACGGTGACAATCGAGGGCAGGAGCGTGACAGGTGAAAAGGAACAACAGCACGTGGAAATTCGGGTGATCGACACCGGAGTGGGGATTGCCGCAGACCATCTTCCACGTCTTTTCGAACGATTCTACAGAAGCGACAAGGCCAGAAACCGTAAAATCGGAGGTACCGGTCTGGGACTGTCGATCGTCAAGCATATCATCCAGATACACAAGGGCGATGTCGATGTTGAAAGTACCCTCGGTGCAGGCAGCATTTTTATTGTACGGATGCCGGCAGCCTGATCAGTATTGTCCTGAAATAGCGCCAACCGCTTGAGTCGAAGAATGGAAATCACAATTTTCCTATATTCGGGGTTTGATCAGCAACAGCTTTTGCAGTAAAAGATAGTATACAGCTGTTTTCATCTGATAGTACACTACTCCGGAGTTATTGATAATGGTATTTGAACGAACATACAGGGGGGCGGTCCGGCTCGTCGTCTTTGACTGGGCCGGGACAACGGTTGATTTCGGCTGCCTGGCGCCGATACGTGCCTTTATTGAGGGGTTCAGGATAAAGGGCATTGACGTTGATGAGCGCACTGCCCGTTTACCGATGGGTATGGAAAAACGGGCCCATATCAAGGCGGTCTGCGAAGATGAAGCGGTTGCCCAGGCTTGGCGGCAGCGATATGGTAGAGATGTTACGGAAACGGATATCGATGCTATGTTTGATGATTTTGTCCCTCATCTGCTCAGTATATTGAGCTCCTATAGTACAATAATTCCCGGCGTGTCCGACGCGGTCGCCGCCTTGAAAAACAATGGTATTCTGATCGGTTCTACAACTGGTTATTTCAGGGAAGCCGCTGATATTGTCCAGGCTGCAGCTGCCGGGGAAGGATATATTCCCGATTTTTCGGTCTGTGCCTCTGATGTGAAGAACGGCAGGCCGTATCCCTGGATGATCTACCGTGTGATGGAAGCGCTCAATGTCTGCCCCCCGGAAGCGGTTGTTGCCGTTGGTGATACTGAAGTCGACATGCACGCCGGTGTGAACGGGGGAGTCTGGTCAGTCGGGGTTGCAGCTACAGGAAATGAGATGGGATTGAACAGAGCGGACTATGCAGCACTTGGAAACGGCGAGCGTGAGAAGCTGCTTGCAAAAGTCAGGGAGAAGCTCTATCTGGCAGGTGCGCACCTGGTGATTGACACGATGGATGAACTTCCGTCAGCAATTGAAAAAATCAATGACCTGCTCGCCGCAGGTGACAAACCGTCAGGCAGTTCGTTGTGATCCGCAGTTAATTGGCCAGATAGGTAAGGCATGCGCCGACAATAATCAATGTCAGCCCGGCTATCCGGGTCCCGTTCAGCGTTTCTTTCAGAAACAGCCAGCCCAGCGTCACCCCGAAAACCAGGCTCAACTGCCTCAGGGCGCCGACATAGGTAACCTTGCTCATACTCAGGGCAAAAAGCATCAGCACGTAAGAGAAGGTGTTGAAAAAGGCGACCCCGGTAATCCGCCACCTGTTCCTGTGCCACTCGCTGGCGATGGTCTCCACCGGCAGTTTTTTCAGGGATGGGGCAAAAAACAGGCAAGTAGTAACATTGTAGCAGTACATGTAGATAAACGGGTGCATGTGGGTGATTGCAACCCGGTCCCAGAGGGTGTATACGGCAACGGAGAGAGCGGCCAGCAGCGCAAGCAGCAGTCCCCAGCGTTCTTCAGGGGCCGGAACCAGGTTGAGAGCACCGCCGCCGAGTCGCCGTGCCGGGATGATAAGTACCCCTGCGGAGACAAGAATAACTGACAACCAGCCGATGATATCGATTTTCTCCGAGAAAAAAAGATAGGCAAGAAACGGCAGAAAGAGTGTGCTTGAACGTGAAATCGGGTACGCCAGGGACAGGTCGAGTCTTTTGTAGGTATTGGCAAGCAGGAGGTAGTTGGTTATAGAGAGCAACGCTCCGACCCCGATAAAGTAAAAATCTGCAGGATCAAGTCCATACCTCGTTAAAACATAAAGAAAAGGAAAGAAATAGAGAAGCGGTTCCAGCAGTTTGCTCAAAGCCAGAAAGGCGTCTTTGTCTTCGGCCTGCTTGAACAGAAAATTCCAGTACCCATGTGCCATGGCAGAGATAATAACGAGAACAAACGGCAGGTTCGACAAAGCTGTGCCTCGCGGGTGGCAGTTGAAGGGACAGGGAAATGAGAGTCGGCTCCTCTTCTAACCGGTTTTTGGGCGAAGGTAAACAGGATTAAGACTCGACAAATGAATTTTGATTGCCATTGTTACAACGGATAAAGATTTGCAGTGAGATTGGGAATTAAACGGCGCTGCCGAAAAATGATTAAGGCGTGTGAATGAGCATGAATGAAGAGATCATAAAAGAGCTTGTCGAGATTGTCGGCAAAGAAAACGTATCAACAGATCATAGTGATAAGATAACCCATTCCTATGATGCCACCCAGAAAAGATACCTCCCCGATGCGGTGGTCTATGCCGTCAGCGCTGAAGAAATCAGCAGAATAGTAAAGATAGCCAACAGGGAGAAAATCCCCATTCTCCCCCGCGGTGCGGGCTCGGGGTTCAGCGGCGGCAGCCTGCCGGTGCAGGGAGGCATTGTCCTGGTCTTGACCAGGATGGATAAAATCATCGAGATTGATTCCGAAAACCTGGTCGCCCATGTGGAGCCCGGGGTTATCACCTCAGAGCTGCAGCGCCGGGTTGAGAAAGTCGGATTGTTCTACCCACCTGACCCGGCTTCCAAGGAATTCAGCACACTTGGTGGAAATGTTGCCGAGTGCGCCGGCGGTCCACGTTGCGTAAAATATGGCGTGACAAAGGATTACGTTCTAGGGCTTGAAGTTGTGACTCCCACCGGAGATATCATCAAAACCGGCGGGGAGACCTTGAAGAATGTTGTCGGCTATGATCTCACCAAGCTGTTTGTCGGCTCAGAAGGAACACTTGGCATCATTACCGGAATCACCTTGAGGCTGCTGCCCAAGCCGGCAGCCAAAAAGACTATGCTGATACAATTTGATTCAATTGACGGGGCGGCGCAATCGGTCTCGGCAATCATCAATGAAAAGATCATACCGACGACGCTTGAATTCATGGACAAGGCGACAATCAATTGTATACGGGGAAAGAGCGATATCCCAATCCCTGATGCGTGTCGGGCGCTGCTCATCGTTGAGGTGGACGGTGACAGCGAGGTACTGGTTAAGCAGGCAGAGCGTATTCTCTCCATTATTGATCAGTTTGGAATTATTGACACCCGGATTGCCGAGACCCATGAGGAGTCGGAAAAAATATGGCAGGTACGGCGTATCGTCAGTCCAAGTTTGCGCAAGATCAATCCGGACAAGTTTAACGAGGATATTGTCGTGCCACGCTCGAAGGTGCCGGATATGATCCGCAAACTCGAGAAAATTTCAGAAGAATACGATGTTCCCATTGTCAACTTCGGCCACGCAGGCGATGGCAATATTCATGTCAATATCATGGTTGACATGAAAGAGGACGGGATGGCAGAAAAAATCATGAAAGTGGTGGACGAGGTATTTGCTGCGGCCATTCATTTGCGGGGGTCGATTTCCGGAGAACACGGAATAGGACTGTCCAAGGCACGATACCTGGAAATGGAACTGGGGACGGCAACGGTCAATTGCATGAAAGCCATAAAGCATGCGCTTGATCCCGGGAATATATGTAATCCGGGGAAGATATTTTATGAAAGGAACGGACAGGAATAGCCCTGCAGAAACACAGTTATCATGGATAGAAATAAACATTTAAAAGATTTTGAGGGGCTTATCCGGGAGTGTGTCAAGTGCGGGGTCTGCCAGGCTCATTGCCCGACATACCTGGCAAACAGAAAAGAGGGCAGTGTCGCCAGGGGGAAAATCGCTCTGGCGGCCGCCCTGCTTGACGGGGAAGCAGGACTTGAAGAGCGCTTACAGCAGGATATCAGCATGTGTCTGATGTGCGGATCCTGTGTCGACAAGTGCCCCAATAAGGTTCCGACCAATGAGATTGTCGGTGCAATCCGCCGGGAGATAACCGGCAATCAGGGACTGTCCCTTGTCGGCAAAGGGGTGTCGGCACTTCTTTCCCGGAAACGGCTGATGAAGGCGCTGGGCAAGACAGGGGCGTTGTTTTCTCCGCTAATGCTGAAAAAAGTTCCCGAATCAAGCGGGTTGCGGCTGCGCTTTCCTGCTCCCGTGATGAAGAACAGAACGGTCCCGGAGATTCCTTTCAAAAACCTGTTCGACCGTGTGCCTGAATACACGCCGGCCAACCCGGAAAAGGGGGTGGTCGGATTTTTTGCCGGCTGTGCCCTGACCTATATCTATCCTGACATCGGCCGGATCATGGTGGATATCCTGCATCGCCTGGGCTTTACAGTGCATGTGCCGAGAACCCAGGGGTGCTGCGGGATTCCGGCGCTTTCCTCTGGAGACGGTCGGCTCGTTACAGAGCTTGCGGAAAAGAATGTCGCCGCTTTCGACAGCAGGGCCATGGAGCATATAGTAACTGCCTGCGCGTCCTGCAATGGTGGTATAGGCGAACACTATAAAACGATGAACGGTGATTTTGCTGATTTTACCGGCAAAGTTGTCGATTTCAGCGTCTTTCTCAAGCACAACGGATTGTTTGAAAAGCTTGCGGCCATGGATAAATGGCAGGACAGGGTTCGCGTCACCTACCATGACCCTTGTCACCTGAAAACTCAGGGAATAGTCGATGAGCCCCGGGAGCTGCTGAAAAGCCTGCCTAATGTTGATTTTGTGGAGATGGAAAAAGCCTCATCATGCTGTGGTCTCGGGGGGACCTTTTCCGTGTACCATTATGATACCAGCAGACAGATCGGTGCTGCCAAGCTTGATGGAATCAGGGAGAGCAAAGCAGAGCTCGTGGCGACCGGCTGCCCCGGATGTATCATGCAGCTGCAGGATACCATCAACCATGGAAACCTGAAGGTGAAGGCTGTCCATATTCTCTCTCTGCTCGCTCAAGCCCTGAAATAAACATACGATTTCTATCGACTTCCCTTTTTCCCGTTTATTTGATTGGTTTTTGGCTGTCCCTTTCCTGAATCGGCAAATATCAAATATTATAATATATGATAATATAGTGGGTGCACTATGGATGTGAACCTGCTAGTGTGCATTGCAGGAAATCGATTGCAGTGTCCGTTTCTGCAATGTCAGGTGAGAATGAGTGTGTAAATCCGGAAGGGTAGCTGATGACGAGACTATTTACCGCAGCGCGGAAAGACGAGAAGGTAACCGACTATATTATCGCCCAGGTCAGGGATGCGATTATGTCCGGCAGGCTGCAGCCCGGAAAACGGCTGGCATCCGAAAAAGAGTTGACTGAGGAGTTCGGGGTCAGCAAGGCCACGCTGCGCGAAGCGCTGCGCAGTCTTGAGACCATGGGGCTGGTGGAGATCCGCCAGGGGGCGACGGGAGGTATATTTTTAACCGAGGTAAACTCCCAGACGCTCATGCACAGTATGATGAATTTCATGCATTTCCAGTCAGTTTCAATACGCGAGATCACCATGCTGCGCTATATGCTCGAGCCGCATATCGCCCGTATCGCAGCGCTCAGAATCACTGCCGAGGAGATCAAACAGCTGAAATCTTTTGCAGAAAACGGTGAGTCGGTTGACGGGTCGGTGCGGACGAAAAACACGCGATTTCATCATTACCTGTCACGGATAACCAAAAATTCTCTGCTGATTCTTATTGTTGATTTTATTGACCATTTGCTTGACGAGGTGAAACGCTCGCTTGATCTTGGTCCGGAATTTCACGCTCAGATTCAGGGTTCTCACAGAAAGATACTGGACTGTCTGGAGAGAAAAGATGCAGAGTCTGCAGCTCGGGCAATGGCTGAGGATGTCGTAATGGTCGGGAGGTTCATGTCTGAAAAAATGGGAGAGGAGTCGTTTGACCCCGCCAGGTTTGTCAATCAGGATGATACGCTCATGGGGCTGATCCCTGCCGGAAGCGGGGCCAGAATTCTGAAAGATCTTGGCAGCGCCGACCTGTATCTGGTGGTACCGCACGCTCGGGAAAACTGTGTTGATGAATGATTTTTCCTATTTATTTAATAGGTTATGTCAAATATTATAATATATGTTGACAGGCTGCCGGCTATATCCTACTATTGAACCCTGGGCGGTCTTCGCCCGTTCTTGGGCCTGGTGCCGGGGGTATCACGGCCGGTAAAGATTAACGGAACCGATGGGAGTCACTCATGGATAAAGAAATCGGGTTTGAAATGGCAGCATCCAACATCAGGTTCGGCAGGGGGGTAACTGCGGAAATTGGTATGGATCTCAAGGATCTCGGTGTGAAAAAGGTGATGGTTCTGACCGATCCGAATATCGCCAAACTGCCGATGATCACCACGGTCGTGCAATCTCTTGAGAAGGAGGGGGTGGACTATCTTCTCTACACGGATGTCCGTGTTGAACCAACTGATGGCTCGTTCAAGGATGCAATCGCCTTTGCGGTGAACAACAGGGTAGATTCCTTTGTTGCACTTGGCGGTGGTTCGGTAATTGATACGGCCAAGGCGGCAAACCTTTACGCAACGTACCCGACAGACGATTTCCTTCTCTACGTCAATGCCCCTATCGGCAAAGGGCAGCCTGTTCCCGGCCCACTGAAACCGCTGTTTGCCATTCCGACAACGGCAGGGACCGGCAGCGAAACGACCGGGGTGGCGATTTTTGACCTTGAAGAGATGCATGCCAAGACAGGTATTGCCTCACGGGTACTGAAACCGACGCTGGGAATCGTCGATCCCCTGAATATGCTGACCATGCCGCCGATGATTACCACTTCGACTGCTCTTGATATTCTTACCCATGCGGTGGAGTCATATACCGCCATAGAATATACCAACCGGCCCAAACCTGAGCGGCCGATTTTTCGTCCGGCATACCAGGGTGCCAATCCGATCAGTGACATGTGGGCTTTAAAGGCAATGGAGATCATGGCACAGAATTTTGCAACCGCCGTAGAGCATCCGGAAAACGAAGAAGCCCGAGGCATGATGGCGCTTGCTGCGACCTTTGCAGGAGTCGGTTTCGGTAATGCCGGCGTAACCCTGCCTCATGGAATGTCCTATCCGGTATCGGGCATGGTGCGGGACTATATTGCACCTGACTACATCTCCGATCATCCGATCATTCCTCACGGTATTTCCGTTGCTATAAATGCGCCCTCGGTCTTCAGGTTTACCGGCCCCTCTAATCCGAAGCGCCATATTGAAGC
The DNA here is from genome assembly GCA_963675545.2 of Desulfocapsaceae bacterium. Lineage (GTDB taxonomy): Bacteria > Desulfobacterota > Desulfobulbia > Desulfobulbales > Desulfocapsaceae > MADRE3. The sequence continues at coordinate 250,179 of CAXXRX010000002.1, read as the reverse complement.
GGCCAGGGCCCTGGGCCTTGATACCGATGGGGTAAAAGATGAAGATGCAGGGGAGATCCTGGCCCAGGCGATGATCGCCTACTTCAAGCGATTCAATGTGCCGAATGGCTTGAAAGCAGTGGGCTTTTCCGAAGCCGATATTCCCAGGCTGGTGGAGGGCACACTGCCCCAGCATCGTGTTACCAAACTTTCTCCACGACCGGCAGGGCCGGATGAGCTGGCAGAGCTGTTCAGGGGAGCCATGCAGTACTGGTAGGATTTTAACCGAAGATATTAACGAAAATATTATTTAAAACAAGAGGATCAAGATGTCAGAAAACAGTGCAGATCGTTATTTTTCAGAGGAGAGTGGCAGCGGCCTCAAGACGCTGAAATATTGCGTTAATGGCGAGTGGAAGGAGTCGAAAACAGAAAAATACATGGATTGCTACAATCCATCGACGGGTGATGTTATTGCTAAAGCTCCCTGTTGCACAAAGGAAGAAGTCGAGTCGGCGATAGCAGCTGCCAGTGCAGCTTACCCAGGCTGGTCAAATACCCCGGTTTCCAAGCGGGTGCAGGTCCTCTACAAGATGAAACGTCTTGTCGACGATAACCTCGAAGAGCTGACGAGGCTGCTTGCCACGGAAATGGGCAAGGACTGGCTCGGCGCCATGGGGGATGTGCTGAAAGTAAACGAAGTCGTTGAGTTTGCCTGCGGTGCACCGCACCTGATGAAAGGTGAATCATTGATGAACTGCTCCACCGGCTACGATACCGTGTTGTATCATCACCCGGTCGGTGTATTTGCAGGAATTGCCCCGTGGAATTTCCCGGCAATGATCCCGCACGGCTGGATGACTCCGATCTGTATCGCCAGCGGTAACTGCATGGTCCTGAAAGCCGCAAGCCATGTGCCCCAGTCCTCCATGCGCCTGATGGAGCTCTGGAAAGAGGCGGGGCTTCCCGATGGTGTTCTCAACGTGGTGACGACCAGCCGGGTTGAAGCAGAAATACTGCTGGAGCATCCCGATATTAAAGGTGTCTCCTTTGTCGGCTCGACAAAAGTCGGGAAACACATTTACAAGACAGCAGCCGCCAATGGCAAACGTGTGCAGGCGCTGACCGAGGCAAAAAACCATGCTCTCGTATTGCGGGACTGCAAGGTCGAGCGAACTGCGCGCGGCATCATGAATGCCTTCTGTGGTTGTGCCGGCCAGCGCTGCATGGCGCTTCCCGTCATTGTTGTCGAAAATGCGATCGCTGACGAACTGATCGGCCACCTGGTCAAATTTGCTTCGGAATTGCCGGTCGGTCCCGCCTATGAGAAGTCCTCGCTGATGGGTCCTGTCGTTACCGCAGCTCATCGGAAATTTGTTACCGACTGGATTGAAACCGGTATCAAGGAAGGTGCCGAACTGATTCTTGATGGCCGTGACATCGCCATACCGGGCCATGAGAACGGTTTTTACATCGGGCCCACCATCTTTGACAAGGTAACCGAAGACATGTCTGTCGGCCGGGAGGAAATTTTCGGCCCGGTACTCTGCATCAAGCGCGTTGACAGCTTCGAAGAAGGGCTGAAAATCATGAATTCCAGCCGTTTTGCAAACGGTTCGGTTATCTATACACAGAATGGCTACTATGCCCGGACCTTTGCAAAGGAAACAGATGGTGGAATGGTCGGTATCAATGTCGGCATACCGGTGCCGCTCGGCATCTTCGGGTTTACCGGACACAAGCAGTCGTTTTTCGGTGACCTGCACGTGATGGGACAGGACGGCTTCAAATTCTTCACTGAGTCGAAGGTTGTCACCAAGACCTGGTTTAGCGAAGAGGGTGAAGTGGATGGAAAAGTTGACACCTGGGATGGGACGATCACCTCAATGCCGGTAGATGACGAGTAACATCTGAAAGAAACCGACCACGATCCACAGCATGAACCAACTGACTCACGATGCCGATGCCTGGCGGTGAGTTGGTTGGTTCATCTGCTGCTGTCCTCCCGCCTTTTGCTTCCTCCCTGTCCTGACAGAGATCTTTCTCAGATCCTGTTCAATCTCCTGGATTTATGCCTGTTGCCCCATCATTGTTCGAATTAATCAACTGTTGCTCGTTTTGCTAAAAAACATTTAGCTGGTGTTGTGGAATTTTCTTTCAGCGACCCTATAGTTTAATGTTGGGAGTTTGTTGTTTCCGTGACATCTCACAGGTACTATTTCGCCGGGAAGCACTCAGTATGAAAGCAGATGATTTACCGAAAAAAGATTTTCTTCAGAACCAGGGCTACACGCCTATTCTGAAACAGTTCTGCTGGTATATGATCTGGCCGTTGATAACCGTGCTGCTGGTTATCACTATTTTTTATCTTGACCGGGTATATACCTTTGAAGCACTGACCGTTCGCCAGGAAGACATACGGTTGGAGTCGCTGCAGCTTCTTTCTCAGGACCGTAACCAGGCAATTGTCGATGATATCCAATACCTTGGCAACCACCGGCTGTTGCATGCCTATTTAAGCGACCCTTCTGCGCAAAATTCAGCTGCGCTCACAGAACTGTTCGAGAGCTTTTTATCCAAAAAAGCACCGTATTCAAGAATTCGGATGCTGGGACGAGAGGCAACAGAGCTGCTGACGAAAATAAAAAGCGGTGGACATGCGGAGACTGCAGGCAGCTCAGATCAGTCATTTGAATCCCCGTCTTTTTTTGAAATGCTTTTACAACAGCAGAGCGAGAGAATCTACCTGAATACGTTCTCCGTGAAACGCCCGGTGGACAGTCACCATGTGGCTGAAACAGGTTCACTACTGTGCCTGTATTATACTATCGGCAATAATCAGGCCGGGGCGGCAGGGCTCCTCACACTTGATTATGATAGTGTGGAACTGTTCAAGCCTTTCTATACCAGTGATCAGGAAGGGATTGGCCGTACACTTCTTCTGGATCGCGAATCTTCCCAAGTGATAGTCGGAGAACAGTCCCGGGGCGGGGATTTAGCCGCCGGTCCCGACGCACCTGTCGCGCCTGTGGAACAGCATACCATGTTTGCCGACCTGCAGGGTCAGCTGTCAGGCCTTATAGCCATTCAGCCTTCGGGGCATTTCTTTAAAGACAAAAAATTATATGTGTACAGGTCGTTCAGGCCATTTCCCCCTGAAGTCACGGATGTGCATACGGAAAATCCCGGCATGTATCGGTTGCACGGAGAAGACGACCCGGATCACTGGTTCCTGGTTTCTGAGGTCGATGACCGCTATTTTGCCGCCCAGAAAAGATATTACCTGAAATTCCTGGTGTTGCTCGGGGTGACCCTGCTGGTCCCTTCTCTTGTCGTCTGTTTTTTTCTTGCCAGATCCAAAGCTCGCGTTAAAAAGGAGGCGGCGCTGCGTTATCGGGAGCATCTTGACCATCTTGAGCAGTTGGAGGCAAAAGTACAGCAGCGAACCCAGGAACTTGATAAAAGCAATCAGCAGCTCAGTTCCGAGATTATTGAACGCCTCGGTGCCGAACGGCAGTTGAGGCGCAATAATGAACTGTTATCGGGGATGATCGGCAGCATCGACGGGATTATTTACGTCGCAGATTTTGACAGTCACGAGATTCTCTTTGCCAATGAGTACCTGAAAAGTCTTTTTGGCTTTGATCCCGTCGGCAGGCTCTGCTGGCAATTTCTCCATGCCAATCAGGACGGACCCTGTTCGTTCTGCACAAACTGCAGACTTCTTGATGACGCCGGCAGTCCGGCACCGCCGCTGCAGTGGGAATATCAAAACCCGTACAACAAACGCTGGTATTCGGCCAAAGACCAGGCGATCCGCTGGTCAAACGGCAAGTACGTCCGCCTGGAAATTGCTACGGATATAACCGAGCAGAAGCGGCTGCAGCATTTTCTCCAGGAAGCCCGGAGATCGGCTGAACTGGCCAAAGGTATCCACAGCAGATTTGTTGCTCTTGTGGCCCATGATCTGAAATCACCATTTTTTTCCATTATCCAGATGCTCCAGAGAATACTGGACAGGGAGACCTTCACCTATCGGGTGCACCGGCAGTTCCTTGAAAATATAGTCGAAAATGGTCACCGGATGCTGCAGATGATTGACAATCTTTTATCAATTGACCGGTTTGAAACCGGTGAGATAAAACTGGATAAAAGTTTCTTTGATGTGTCGCTGATGGCAGAGGAGGTCCTGCAGAATTTCAAGCATCTGGCCTCCGAGAAGAATCTCACTGTGACGAATGAAATTCCCGCTGAGACGTTTCTTTATGCTGATCGCTATCTGTACTATATCGTATTGAACAACCTGGTATCAAATGCGGTGAAGTTCAGTGATCGCTATGGGCATATCATCCTTGCCGGAGACGGTTGTGAACAGTCGGCAACAATAGTGGTAAAAGATGACGGCAAAGGTATGAGCGAGGAATATCTGAAGAATCTCTTCAGGGCTGATGTCAAGACCAGTCGTCAGGGAACGCATGGAGAGCAGGGAAGCGGTCTCGGACTTATTTTCTGCCAGGATATATTGAAAGCCCATCATGGGGAAATCCGCGTTGAGTCGGTGCAGGGACGTGGATCAAGCTTCTCTGTAATCCTGCCTCGATGTTCCGGCATCGACTGGGGCAAGCGTCTTAAAGAAATAAAAAAAACCAGATCATGAATGTGACGGGTCACAGCCGTAAATGGATATGGATTAACAATAAAAGGTGAGAGAAAAATGAAGCGTGTCTTGAAAATTCTGATGGTTGCAGCAGCATTCCTGTTGATTATTGCCAGTACTGGGCATTCTGCCGAAGATGAGGCCTTCACTGCGGAGAAGATGATTGCTGATCTGAACGATAAAATCGAATTGTCGAAAGAGCAGTGGGATAAGTTAAAGCCGGTGTTGGGTGAAAAAAGTGATGAACTGAAAAAGAGTATCAGCGAGTATCTCGATACGGGCCACTTCCAGATGGAAGAGATGTCGCGGCAGCTGAAAGGATTCAGCGAGGATACTGAGCAGAAATTAAAGACCTTTCTCAACAGCGAAGAAGTACGTAAGTTGAAAAATTATCTTGATGAGCTGGATGAAGACGCCATAAGAAAGGTACGGGATAAAATGGTTGCGGAGCTGTCCGAGATCCTTGTTCTTACTGAGGAGCAGCTGGATAAACTGAAGCCGTTACTGGAAGAGAGCATGAGCCGGATGAGCACGCTTACCGAGGGCTTGGCCAAGAGAGGTAGCAGTGGCTGGGAGGAATTCAAAAAAGAGTATAAAGCGCTGACCGACGACCTGCGGAAGAGACTACAAGAGACCCTGGATAATCAGCAGATGGAGCGCTTTGATCAGTACAAACAGGATAAGCAGGAAAAGATCGAGCGGGCATTTGTCTGATTATCGTTGCGCTGACATCTTGTCCCGGTAATATGGAAGACTTCATGGGGGTATCTCAATCAGCTTACTGAAGGAAAGGTCATGAATATAAACAAGGTCTGGACAGTCTCATTTTCACCTACCGGAACATCACGAAAAATTGTCGCCGCAATTGCCGCTTCCTTTTCGGGAATAGCATGTTCCTCACTTGATCTGACATATCCCCAGGATGATGTCAAAAAAACATTCAAAACAGATGAACTCGTGGTGATCGGGGTGCCGGTTTATGCCGGAAGGGTGGCGCCTCTTGCGGTGAGTCGCCTCCAGGGAATGAAAGGCAGCAGCACACCTGCTGTTCTCGTCGTGCTCTACGGCAACAGAGACTATGAGGATGCCCTGCTGGAACTGCGGGATCTTGCTGCAGCTGCTTCTTTTATTCCTGTTGCCGCTTCAGCGTTTATCGGTGAACATTCTTTTTCCGCTCGCCACCTGCCGATAGCAGAGGGCAGACCGGACCGCGATGATCTGCTGTCAGCCGCATCGTTTGGTACCGGGGTTTTTGAAAGGATTACTTCCCTGGAGGATCCAGGTGCGTTTCCCCTGTTGCAGGTTCCCGGTAAAACGCCCTATAAAGAGCGTGCGGGGTCTCCGCCGGTGACTCCCAGCGTTGATGCGGCAGTCTGTACACTCTGCGGGCTCTGTATTGATACCTGCCCCGGCGGCGCAATCGCCACCGGAGACGATGGTCTTTCGATGGATGTTGTGCGATGTATATTCTGTTGTGCCTGTATCAGGGTTTGCCCGGAAGAGGCGATTTCAATCGGGGCATTGCCCCTTGTTGAAAAACGCCAGTGGCTTCATGAAAACTGTGCTGAGCGAAAAGAGCCGGAGCTCTATTTCTGATCCCGCTCCACCAGCCTGGAGTTAAGTTTCCAGCGGAACACCCTCCGGACTCCAGCCCCTCAGGCGATAATAATCCAGCAGCATGTGCTCCATATCGGCCTCGCTCAGGGACCCGCCTTCAGCCAGTGCCTCTTTGTGGAATCGTTTCGGGAGCCGGTCATCTTCACTCTTCAGCCCCTCCCGTATATTGAATTGCCTGGTCATTGTGGCGATGTGTGCTGCAAGAGTCCGCAATTCTTCTTTTGATCTCTGGTTGCCGGTTATCATCTCCAGGGTATGCTCCAGTTCATCCCAGGAGTAGAGATCACGATAGAAACGGCAAAGCGTCAACGTGTCAAAAATATTCAGCCGATCCTCGTAATCAACGAGCATCTCGGCTTTTTCTTCTATCTGCTCAGGAGGGATAAGACCGGCCAGTTCCGGTTTGTAGAAGGTCGTGCGCAGGTGGCAGGCGCCACGGGGGGATGTGCCGAAGGTGAGCCCCATGCCTTTCAGGACACGGGGATCATAGCCGGCGGGTTCAAGCCCTTTGACATGGATGGCAAGGTCTTCAATGCCCCATTTTTTTGAGGCGGGAATGATGCCGTCGGCAAGAATATCGCCGATTCCAGTCCGCGAACCGATTTCTTCTACCAGCGCTATGGTCTGATCGGCATTGCCGTAGGCGATGTTGTAGTCAATGCGGCCCTGTTCGCGGGCTTCCATCAGGAGTCCGCAGAGGTTTCCGGTCGTGATCGTGTCCATGCCCAGTCGGTCGCAGAGATCGTTGAGGTAGGCAACTTCTTCCATTTCCCTGATCATGCACAAGCCGCCGAAAGAATATATCGTCTCGTATTCCGGGCCTTCGATTTTCAGCCCCTCATGGCGGCCACTGCTGATCGTGGTGAGGCGGCCGCAGGCCATAAAGCATTTGGCACAGGCATGAGGATGAACGTCGTGCTGCTGGTGATAGCGTTCCCCGCTGATTTCCTCAGCATGATCACAGGTTCCCTGCCTCCAGTACTTGTTGGGAAAGGCTCCGGCATTATTCATTAGCGTTACCATCATCGTTGTGCCCATTTTGCGGTACGCCTTGGCGCCGGGATTCTGGTAATGTTCCTGGGAAAATGCTTTGGCATATTCGGCGATGCCTTCCTGATCATGATAGAGACGTCGGCGGTCACCCTGAAAGACAAGGGCCTTGACCAGTTTGGAGCCGAGAACGGCGCCGAGACCTGTCCTTCCGGCACAGCGCCATTTATCGTTGGCGATGATCGCGAACCTGACGAGTTTTTCCCCTGCCGGTCCAATTACCACGGCACCTGGTTTTCTGTATCCGTCTTTGTTCGGTGCAAAGCGTTTGAGCGCTTCTTCCTCGGCTGTAATGGTTTCCATGCCCCACAGATCGCCGGCCTCGTGAAAGCTGGCACCATCCGGATGAATGGCCAGTACCGTCGGCTGATCGGCTTTGCCGCTTATCAGGACGGCGTCAAACCCGGCTGCATCGATTGCTTCAGGGACTTTGCCCCCGGAGTATGATTCGGCATAGTATCCGGTCAGTGGAGACTTGGCGTAGGCTCCATAGCGACTACCACCCCAGAGGCGGCCCCCGCAGAACGGGCCGGTGGCGATGATGAAATTGTTTTCCGGAGCAAGCGGGTCGACTCCGGGTGGATTTCTCTCAAGCAGGAGGTGCGTGGCCAGCCCCTTGCCGCCATTGCATTGGCTCAGGAGTTCATCTGATAGTTCTTCGATAGTGAAGCTTTTATTGATCAGATCAATAGTGAGAATACGGTTATAGTAGCCGTACATAAATTATTTTCTCCCAGGTTAAACCCTTCTTTCTGCTATTTTCCAAGGTGCGCGAATCCTTCCTCAACGACAGCAAGGCCTTTTTCGAGCTGTTCATCGGTTATGACCAAAGGCATGAGGAAGCGAATGACATTGCCAAAGCTTCCGCAGCTGAGCATGATGACACCTCTTTCATAACAATAGGAAACAAGGGCCCTGGTCTCCTCTGGTGCGGGTTCTTTGCTCTGTCTGTTTTTGACAAGTTCCATCGCGATCATCGGTCCGAGTCCTCGAACATCGCCGATGATGTCATAGTTCTGCTGTAATGTAAGGAAGGCGTTGCTGAGGGTCTCTCCCAGTTTTTTCGCTTTTTCCAGCAGGTTTTCCGACTCGATGATATCAAAAACTGCAAGGGCCGCTTCGCAGGCAACAGGATTGCCTCCATAGGTGCCGCCTATTCCTCCCGGGTGGACAGAATCCATGATTTCCTTTTTCCCGACAACGGCACTGAGTGGCATTCCGGCGGCAAGACTTTTTGCGACAGTGGTAATATCGGCTTCAACCCCATAATACTCCATTGCAAACATATGGCCGGTCCGGCCGATGCCGGTTTGAATTTCATCCGAGATCAGCAGAATACCGTTCTTATCACAAATCTCCTTGAGTCTCTTGAAATAATCCTGCGGGGGAGCAATAAATCCTCCTTCACCCTGAACCGGCTCGACGACAATTGCCGCCGTCTGCTCGGCGGCTAGGTGGTTGATGAAAAAATACTCAAGATGGTCTGCACAGGCCAGGCCGCAGTCGGGATATTTTTTGTTAAACGGACAGCGGTAGCAGTTTGCAAACGGCATCCGATAGACTTCGGGGGCGAAAGGACCCATGCCGAATTTGTAGGGTTTCACCTTGGAGGTCAAGGTCATTCCCATTAGTGTGCGGCCATGGAAGGCATTGTCAAAGGCGATAATACCCTGCCTTCCGGTGTGATAACGGGCGATTTTCACTGCGTTTTCGACGGCTTCAGCACCACTGTTGGCAAACATCACCGATTTCGGCGCTGTACCTGGGACTGCTTTGCACAGCTTCTCGGCAAGGATTACCGAAGATTCGTAGGGAGAGACCATGAAACAGGTGTGAGTGAATTTCTCCGCCTGGTCTTTGATCGCCTTGACGACTTTTGGATGAGAATGGCCGACATTCATGACCGCAATTCCGCCGGCAAAATCAATGTACTCTTTGCCTTCCACGTCGAAAAGTGCAGCACCACTGCCATGGGAGATGTAGCAGGGGGTGGCGCTGCCGATCCCTTTGGCGATATATTTTGTCCGGGTTTCCTGAAGAGTAGCATTCGTTTGAGATGTTTTCATGATGTTACCTTTTCATGTTGGAAATTGATGTAAGATGAGCCGCTGACGGATCATCTGCCAGTATGATGGGTGTTGTTTTGTGTGTTCCTGAAGTCACTCAATCCTGATTACAATACTCTTTACCTTGCTCACAAGCATTATTTTGCAGTCCGGGCCGCGTCAGCGGTATAGCAAGATAACTCTATAAAGATTCGGCACCACTGTTTTTTGCGGCTGAAGGCTTCTCCGCGACATCAACGCTGTCAGCAGCCGAGTCGGATGCTGCCTGGATAGCCTCTGCGCTTACTTTGCCTCCGGGGCTGCCAGGTGTCACTGTTCCCAGAACGGCTTCAATAATTTTTCCCGGAGCAATTGATTCCGGCGGCATTGACGGCATCAGCTTGTCTGATTCCCTGGAGTGATGGAGAAACCCTGCAGAGACCAGGATATTGCCGGCCTCGGTAAGTTGTTCGACGGTATACCCACGGCATTGCCGGCTTGCAGTTTCAATGTCGAGCCCTTCATTGTTCTGAAAATTCTTGCTGACCGCCGAGCACAGATCAAGTGCGGCACTGAGTTTGACAGACGCTGAATCGGGTTTTGCAACCAGTTGGTAGCGATCATTTTTTTCTATGGCGTAGGCAACCTGGGCGCCGAGCAGTACAAAGAACCAGCCAAAATATATCCAGACCAGAAACAGTGGAACCGTAGCAAAAGAGCCGTATATGGCATTGTAGTTTGCTACCCCGATCTGCAGGCTTATATAGATATTCTGGGTGATGAACCAGAGGGTGCCGGCAAGCACCGCTCCGACAAGCGTCGGTATGGCCTTCGGTTTGGTATTCGGGAAAAAGAGATAAACAATATAAAGTGTTATGCTGAGAAAGAAAACTGGAACACCCTTGAGGATAACCAGCTGTATCCAGTTTACCGGGATGAAGGTGTTAAGGTGGATGCCAAGCGACTGGCTTTTCATTATAGTGCCTGCCGCCAGGGCTACATTTATCGAGATCGGCATCAATACCATCAGGGTCAGGTAATCGGTCACTTTTCTTATCAGAGAACGACCTGCTGTAACCTGCCATATGGTATTCATTGCTGCTTCAATATTGTTCAATACGAGAATGACTGAGAGGAAAATGCCAAGCATACCAAAGGTCCCGAGGGTCGTGAAGCTGGTCCGGTCAACGTAATCAAAAAGCTGGTCGGCGGCTGATCGCAGGTGGGCGGTAAGTCCCACCGGTTCAGTTTCGTCCGGCAAGGTGACTGGCTCGGTTTTTTGTTCGCTGTTTTTCGGGGCTATGGGTTCAATCGGCGAACTCTTTTCCAGGGTGTCAATATAGCTGTAAACGACTTCCTTCAGCTGATTGCCGCCACCAAGTCCCTTAACGACGGCTGTACTCATTGCCAGCATCGGCACCATCGACAGCAGGATTGTATAGGTGAGAGCACTGGAACGAAGGGAGAGATTGTTGATTTGAAATTCGCGCAGGGTAATCAGGACGATGCGGGTCAGCTTGTGTCCCCAGACAATGGGGAAAAACTGTGATAGCGGGGGGCTGTCCACCCACTTGGTCAGCGAGTCCAGATGAGTCCTGTTTTCTGTTTGCACTGTAGCCATATTCTTTCAGCTGCCTGTTCAGGTGCGCTGTCTCCAGGTTATTGCTGAACCTGACAGTAGGTTAATACAGAGGCGATCTCCTGTCGACGACTAACTGATCAAAAATCGGATGTTTTTGGCAATTCCCGCTTGCTGACAGCCTCTGACTTGATACGATCGAGAAGCTCAGCAAGAACAGGTTTTACATGTTCCCTGATATCACCGGCAACAACAATAAAGAGCAGGTCATCACCAGGTGTGAGCATCCCCTCGTTTGCCTCGATAATTATTTCATAAATCCCTTCGTACTGCCTATATTCATCACGCAGTGCGCTGATTTTACCTCGATCGGCAACGACCTCAATGCTTTTTACGGTTGAGCGGTCATTTCTTGACCATGAGCGGACGCAGCCGTTGTGAATGAGAAGCATGCCGACATGTTCGGAGAAATCCGGGCGTGATTTTAATTCTGAAATTGTTTTACTGATATCCATGGGTACCTGTACCTCACTGTTCGTCCTGTCGCTTGTCGTAGCGACTGTTGCTCTAAATTTTCCTGAGCACCGGGATCTGCAGGCTGCTTGATGATGCGAGTCGATTATAGTTGAGCTCTTCATTGTATTTTTTCAACAACCAGAGCGGCAGATCAAATCGTTTGTGGCAGATATCCCAGATCGTATCCCCATTCAAGACCTGGTAGGTCGTGACATCGACAACGGTATAGGAGTTGAAAAAATCCTCCTGGATCTCCTGGTGAAAATCGAAGCGGAGCAGCTCAAAATCTTCGGCTGTAACATTCAAGAATTCCAGGACAATGTCCTGGCCGGGATGGATATCCCGGCCGGGGGGGATATTGTTGCTCAGTCGAATTGCTTCAGGGGTGATTTTTAACCAGTCGGCAAATAGGCCGATTGATTCATCGGGTTGGACTTCGACGGTGCCGCTGTTGAGATCTGCAATTCTCTGGTATTTCAGAACCTTAAGGTTTCCTGAAACTGCGAGGTTTGCCTCACTGCTCGGAAAAATTGTTTTGGGAGCGTGTTTTTTGGAATCTTTGAGTATAATCTCGCCTGCCTGTAGCGCCGGAACTGCTGGAACAGCTGCCGCAATGCCGGGAGGATCCGGTATCCTGAGATTCTGGCCGGCGTGGATAAATCCCTGAGTATTGAGTTGATTGGCAGACAGGAGGCTGCTGAGAGGAATTCGGTGCGCTGCGGCTATGGCACCGGCAGTATCGCCTGGACGCACCTGGTAAAACCTGCTGCGTTTCTGGTGTGTACTGAACATTGCCGCGGGCGCCTGACTGAGAAGTTTACTTTTATTGAAACGGTACGGCAGTTTCAGCACAAAATCCTTGGGGATATATTTGGTTCCGTCAAAGACCGGTTTTCTCAGGGACGGATTGTATTGTCTCAGCTGGTTGACAGTGATGCCGAGATACGAGCAGAGCCGCGTTGCATCCACGTACGCCGGCATGGTTACCGTTATCGCGGAAAGCGGTTTGTCAAAGCGCACCGCTGCTGATCGTTCCTGTTTCTTGGCCACATTAACTGCAGCCAGGAACTCCGAATAGAAATTTCGTGAGGCGAATTTGAAATATCCTTTCCGGTAATTTCGAAAGATACTCACATAGTCGCCTTCCTGGTTTACGGCGCGCTTCATTCCCGCTGCTCCGTAATTGTAGGCGGTGAGTGCCAGCGGCCAGGAGCCGAGTAATGCATGATTCTTCTTGAGAAGCCTGGCAGCCGCTTCTGCGGCAAGAATCGGGTCTCTTCGCTCATCAACAATATAGTCGATGCGAAGGAACTCTTTGCCGGTCGCTCTGGTAAACTGCCACATTCCGGATGCCCCGAATTTGCTGAAGGCGCTGGGGTCAAACGATGACTCAACATGAGGGAGGTAGGCGAGGTCTTCCGGGAGGCCGTGGTTGCGAAATATCTGCTGTATTTTTCCCATGTAGGCTCCGGAACGGGCAACCCCCTCGGCAAACCGCTCTTTCAATCCCGTTTGTGCCCTGATATTTTCGGCGGCTTCTTTGTATTTTTTCGGATATTGTCTTGTGCCGAAAAGTGCAGAAACCCGTATTTCTTCAGATGACGAGGGTTTTGTTTTTTCTGCCAGCCTGGCGAGCAGACCGGCATAATGATCTTTTGCCTGTTTGATTCTCCTGCTGTTTTCTTTCTGTGCTCCCGGAACAGTAGCGGCTTCGAGGGGAATGGCTGCGTATACGATACTCAGGTCATTCTGGTCATGAATAATTGCGGTATTAACCGAATAGGTTGAGTATACTTTTTCCCAGAAAATAACATTTGCAGCAATTTCCTTGTAGTGAGGGAAGAGTTTCGGGTCGGCTTCTGCATGGCTGAGCGGAGGAATGAAACAGGATATGATCAGGGTGAAAATACAAAAATATACAGATAGGAAATGACGGGATTGAGACATCATGGCGGAAAGTATAATTACGGAACCTGTCTGTTTGTCGACATAGCGATGATCTTCAGAATATTATCGTTCTCAATGTAAATGTGAGGTCATAATCTACTGCATAATAGTGAAATAACAAGGAGTGAGTGTGTACACACCAATATTGGCAACACTTGGTTATATTTTATCCCCTGACAGGCAGAAAACACTGCTTGTTCATCGAAATAAACGGCCGCTGGATCAGCATCTTGGAAAGTATAACGGGCTTGGAGGTAAAATGGAAGCCGGTGAGGATATCCAGCACTGTATTTATCGTGAAATCAGAGAGGAAGCAGGAATTATTTGTGAAAAACTTGTGCTGAGAGGAACAATCAACTGGACGGGTTTTGGCCCACATGGTGAAGACTGGTTCGGCTTTATTTATCGTGTTGACCAGTTCAAGGGAACCCCCTGCAGCAGCAATGAGGAGGGAGAGCTGATCTGGGTCCCGGTTAAAGATATCCTGAGCCTGCCGATGTGGGAGGGAGACAGATATTTTCTACCGCTTGTCTTTGATGATGATCCCCGGATCTTTCACGGTTATATGCCATACGCCGGTGACAGACCTTTAAGCTGGAAATACACCCGCAGTTAATAAAAGGAGTAGGCCGCATTTGGAGGCGGCCTAATGATGTTGCGCGGTTTTACTGTCATGGTATAGTCAGAAAACAAAATTATTTTAACACAGAGGAATAACATGGAACACGAGAGCGAAATCAAGCGTCTTGAGGAGTTTGTCGAGCGCTTGCTTGAGGGGTATACTGGGCTGCAGGCTGAGATCAAACAATTGCAGCGGGCTGTTGAGTCCCAGAAAGATGAAAATGACAAACTGATAAAGCAGGTTGCCGGAATGGAGACTGAGCGTGGTGATCTCGGTGGTCGTGTCAGTGCCCTGATTGAGCGGATTGAAGTCTGGGAATCTGAGCTTGAAACTGCCGGCTTTGATGACGCCCACCCGGAAGACGAGGCTGAGGAGATTGTCCAGAAACCGAAAAAATCCGACAAAGAAGCTGATGAGCAGCAGGGCGGCGACTCGGGTGGAGGTGTTCAGGGCAGTCTGTTTACTGCGAATTCAACCATGCGCTAACGTTTGAGCTGCAGTTCTTGCTCAGCATGGAAACAAACCGGAGAAACGTCTATTCATGCTCGATTCTGAACGATTGGTCAGGTTCAACCTTCTGGGACAGGATTTTGCTTTTTACACTGGTGCCTCCGATGAAGAGATGGAGGCAATTCTAGATCTTGTCCGCCAACAGGTCGAAGAAAACAGTCATGAATCGGGCAAGACAATACCGGTTGCAAAGGTGGCTGTAATGGCCTGTCTGAACCTCGCTTCACGCTACGTCAGGCTGAAACAGGACTTTGATGATTATCGTCTGGGAAGTGAAGCCCGGCTCGGTATTTTGTGCGAGAAAATAGAACACCATTTTCTACTGGAAAAATAGGTTTACCAGGAATTTTTAGCTGCTGTTTTTTATGGATTCTGCTAGTATTCAATTAGAAAACTGTTTTTTAAATTGTATTTTTGCTGTTATAGAATGTGAATAGTTAACCATAACGTCTCGCCGCTGCCTGACTGAAGGCTCCTGGCGGGGCAGCAGGTTTTTCCCTGCGCTGTTGGTGATTTGTAGTGTTGTTGAGCCAACTCTCTTAAAAAGGGCGCTACCACTGTCCTCGAATGGGAAATTCAATAATTTCCCAGATGCTGATATGCGGCACCCACCTATTTCGATAGGTTTAACTTGTCCTATAGACACGGCAGGGTGGGGAAAATCACTTGTACACGATGTCCGGATGGAGGCTGGGCATTGTTTGATATATGGGCGGCTTGAACGTATGCTTGAGTGCTTGCTGCCGCTTTGTGTTATAAAACCAAGAAAAATTACAAAAGTGGGAAGAACCCGCAATAGACGGTAAAGAAACCTGACAGGTTATTAACCGGTTGAGAACAGGTGATACAGCGTGGTCCTGACGGATTTTCGCTGTTATCCCGGCAACTGGATAAAGATAAATGGTGGTGCATATCTCCGATGTGTGTTTTTTCGGTGTATACCGTACATTCTGCAAATACCGCAGATGCCGGATTGTCTGTGACTGAAACAAAAAATACCTGGATGGAGAGCTTATCCGGGTGAAAGCTTATCTTCCTGTCAATTTCCCTGCCTATACCTGATCAGGTGCCTCATCCCTGAACACCGTCTTTCCCAGTTGTAATCTTTCAAGACTATAAGGATTTCGGCAGTTATGGATATATTTACTCATCCATCAGTATTGATTTTCCTGGATCTCCTGTTGGGCATTGCCATCGGGGCTTACCTGAGAAAACGCTTTGTTGAGGGACATCGACAGAATATAAAAGATCAGGCGAAACAGCTGATAGAAAATGCCATTGTTGAAGCTGAGCAGCTGAAGAAAGAGGCTCAACTCCAGAGCAAGGAGGAGGCCTACCAGGTCAAGCAGGCCGCTGAAGACGAATTGAAAACTGACCGGCGGGAACTCAAGGACGAACGTAATCAGCTCAACAAGAAACGGGAACTGCTCAAAAAAGAATGGGACAGCTTTGACCGGAAACACGTGGAGCTGCAGAACAGTGAAGAGCAGCTGAGGAAAAAAGAGCACGAAATAGAGCAGAAGCACAAAGAGGTCGACAACCTGATCGGCAAACAGCGTTATGAATTGTCACGGATTTCCGGTATCAGCCAGGATGAGGCGAAGAAGCTGCTGATGGATTCACTGGAGAGCCAGGCCCGGATGGATGCGGCAAAGCGGCTTGCCAAGATCGAGAATGAAATGAAAATGGAGGCTGACCGCAAGGCAAAAAATGTCATTGCTCTTGCTATTTCACGGTATGCCGGCGATTATGTTGCCGATAAGACAGTCTCGATGGTGCCGCTGCCGAATGATGAGATGAAGGGTCGGATTATCGGTCGGGAGGGCCGGAACATACGGGCTATTGAAGCCGCTACCGGAATTGATATCATTATTGACGACACTCCTGAAGCGGTTATCCTCTCCGGTTTCAACCCGGTGCGAAGAGAGGTCGCCAGGCTTGCCCTTCATCAGCTGATTTCAGACGGTCGTATTCACCCCGGCCGCATTGAGGAAGTTGTCGCCAAGGTTACCAAGGAACTTGAAATAAACATGCGTGAAGCTGGTGAGCAGGCGACCTTTGATGTCGGTGCCCATGGCGTTCATGTGGAGTTGATCAACATTCTCGGCCGTCTCAAGTATCGTACCAGCTATGGGCAGAACGTCCTGCAGCATTCCCTTGAGGTTGCTTTTCTGTGTGGTATCATGGCCGCAGAGCTTGGACTCGATGTCAAGC
Source organism: Desulfocapsaceae bacterium (assembly GCA_963675545.2). Classification (GTDB taxonomy): domain Bacteria; phylum Desulfobacterota; class Desulfobulbia; order Desulfobulbales; family Desulfocapsaceae; genus MADRE3. The sequence goes on along the minus strand of CAXXRX010000002.1, from coordinate 233,443 downwards.
TTGCAAAACGTGCGGGCCTTCTCCATGATATCGGCAAGGCCGTTGATCACGAGGTAGAGGGGTCACATGCGATTATCGGCCGTGACCTGGCGAAAAAATATGGTGAGCAGGAAGAGATTGCCTATGCGATCGGTGCCCACCATGAGGATTTACCCCCACAATCGGTCCTTGATGTACTGGTCCAGTCAGCCGATGCACTCTCAGGTGCCCGGCCGGGGGCCAGAAAAGAAATGCTGCAGAGTTACGTGAAGCGGCTTGAAGATCTTGAGGGCATTGCAAATTCTTTCAATGGTGTGGAAAAATCCTATGCAATTCAGGCAGGCAGGGAATTGCGCATTATTGTTGATTCCGGGAAAATAGGAGACAGCGACGCCCTGTTGATGAGCCAGGATATCGCCAAGTCCATTGAGGATAAACTCACCTATCCGGGCCAGATACGTGTAACCGTCATACGTGAAACCAGAGCTGTTGAATTTGCCAAATAAGATGGCGTCGTAAAAACTTTCCATCTGCTTCGTTGCTGCAAAATTTCTATCATCACGACGTACTGGAGTACGCCGAAATAATAGAAATTTTACGCGCCTCGCATATGAAGCTTTTTATTTAGCCATCCAGAAATTTGACTTTTTACGGGTTCATTAAATAAGGTACTGCAGCATTTTTAATAAGATAGCGAGAAGGATATGAATGGAGTTGACGAACAGGTCGAGCTGATAGAGCGGGGTGTGGTTGACTGTATATCCCGCGAGGAGTTAATCAAGAAACTTGAGCGTTCCCGGGAGACCGGTGTTCCGCTGAAAGTCAAGGCAGGGTTTGACCCGACAGCCCCCGATCTTCATCTCGGGCATACGGTATTGCTCCAGAAACTCAAGCATTTCCAGGAACTCGGGCACGACGTCTACTTTCTTATCGGTGATTTCACCGGGTTGATCGGGGATCCCACCGGAAAATCCGAGACCCGCAAAGCCCTCACCCGTGAGGATATTGCCAGAAATGCCGAAACCTATAAGGAGCAGGTGTTCAAAATCCTTGATCCTTACAAGACAAAAGTCGCTTTTAACTCCAAGTGGCTCGGTAAACTCGATTCGTTTGAAATGATCAGGCTGGCATCCGAGCTTACCGTTGCCCGGATGCTTGAACGAGAAGATTTTAAAAATCGTTTTGAGAATGGAAAACCGATCTCAATTCACGAGTTTCTCTATCCACTCATCCAGGGCTATGATTCCGTTGCCATGGAGGCTGATGTCGAGCTTGGCGGGACGGATCAGCTGTTTAATCTGCTGATGGGCAGAGACCTGCAGCGTTCCAGAAACCAGGAGCCACAGATAGTGCTGACCCTGCCGCTGCTCGAGGGGCTGGACGGGATCAACAAGATGAGTAAATCTCTGGGGAACTATATCGGTATTACTGATGCTGCCAATGATATTTACGGCAAAATCATGTCTATATCAGACAGCCTGATGTACCGCTACTATGAACTTCTCAGCGACCGTTCCAGCACAGAAATTAACAGCTTGAAAGAAGACGTCGAGGCGGGAACACTTCACCCCAAAGCGGTAAAGCAGCAGCTTGCAAGAGAGCTGACCGCCCGCTTTCATTCTGAAGAGGCGGCGCTGCAGGCAGAAGAGAATTTTGAAAACGTTTTCGCAAAAAATGATCTACCGGATGATCTCAGTGAATACGTCCTGCACAGTGATGAAGCTGTCTGGCTGCCGAAGCTGCTCGCTGAAGCAGAGCTGGTACGTTCAACCTCCGACGGCAGACGGATGATCAAGCAGAGCGCGGTCAGTGTTGACGGAGAGAAAATTACCGATGTGGATTACCAGGTCAAACCGGAGGGAGAGATGATTGTAAAAGTAGGTAAGCGCCGGTTCTGTAAAATTATTTTCAGTTGAAGAGGTATTATTCGCCTGAAACGACACGGGGCGTTATCCTCTACCAGGATAACGCCCCGTGTCGTTTCAGGACTCGAAAAAAATATTCAGTTTACGGACGTCTGCTCCGCAGCTGAGCTGCACTGTTCACAGATACCGGAAAACTCGATGTGATGGTTCAGTACCTGGTAGCTGGTATTCTCTGAGGCAATCTTGTTTATCTCCTGCTGCACGGGCAATTCAATGTCATCCACCCTGCCGCAGTCGACACAGCGGATATGGTAATGCAGATCGGTGGCTGCATCAAAGCGCTTTTGAGTTCCGCCAACCTCGAGTTTCAGGATGACGCCGCTTTCCGCCATTAGCTCCAAGTTACGGTATACTGTTCCCAGGCCGATACGCGGCAGCCGTTTGCGAACCATGTCGTACACCTCGCTGGCTGTCGGGTGAGATTTGACTTTACTCAGTTCTTCCAGAATAATCTGTCGTTGGGTGGTAAGCCTCATATTCGGCAGTTCAACGGTCTGACTCATAAGCTGTTCCTGTATTGTAAAAGTAAATGATAAACCTTCTCATTTGCTATCTTATTATACTGCCGGGAAATTACAATTAAAAAAATGAAAAACAAAAAATCATCGCGACACCGGGCTGAAGCTACTTGAGCAGACAGGGGTGACTGGACTCAGGATAGATGGGGAAAATCGGGTAAAAAGGGGTTGTAGTAGCCAAACATAAGCTCTGGAAACAATTTTTTGATACGGAGCAGCCATGCCCGTATTCCATACCGTTCAAGTCCTTCTGGAATTTCAAGAGTCTTTCTGTACCAGTCCGGGTCGATGTTGAGATTGCGCAGCTGGATAAAATCAGGACCGGTATGTTCGATCAGACTGCAGAGTGCCTCCGTTTCATCATGAGAATCGTTGAAACCGGGAAGGATGAAGTAATTGAGTGAGACAAACTTTCCGGCTTTTTTCATTGTCCTGATTGAAGCGGCGACGTCATCAAAGGTGTAGTTCACCGGGCGATAATAACGATTGTAATACATCTGCTGGGCCGAATTGATGCTTACCCTGATACTGTCAAGTCCGGCTCGGGCGAGACGCTCAACTGAACCGGGCAGGCTGGCGTTAGAGTTAAGGTTGATGGTTCCTGCCGATGTCTTGTCCCGTATCAGCCTGATTGCCCGCTCAATCAGCGGGGCCTGCAGCAGAGGTTCACCTTCACACCCCTGTCCGAAACTGACGATTGCTCTATGCGCTTTTTCCAGGTGGGGTATGGCAATTTCCGCAATTTCGTGAACCGATGGGACAAAATGTAATCGTTCCTGTGTCGAGGGGCAGCAACCCGATGGTTGCAGAGAAATACAGCCCAGGCAGCGGGCATTACAGGATGGCGATGTCGGCAGTGGCGCTTCCCAGCGTCCGAGGAAATAATTTCTTGCTGCCGGGCAGTGGTATGTGAGGCAACATTTTCCAAGATGTTGAATGAGCCTGTTATTCTGATGCCTTGAGAGTTTGCTGCGGGTTTTTTTGGTGATGAGCGATTGCTTGAATTGCTGATAATCCTGCCGCCGGTCATCATCGCTGCGAAATCCGGTAACCCAGAATTGTCCGCCGTGCCAGCCGACAGCTGTGTAGGCAAATAACGGCAGCAGCACCGGAGAATCACCTGCCTGAAAGGCGGCGGAGTAAACGGCGGTGTGAGCCGGTGCCATGAAGGCTGCAACAGCCTGGATATCCATTCCCTCCGGGCTTTTATCAAGCAGAAGTGGTTCTCCGCTGAGCAGATCTGTTCCTATCGGTTTTCGATCGGGCAGCGTGAACAGTTCGCTTCCGTCCGGAAGTGGAATCAGGTCGCTCAGCTCCGGCCGATAGAAAGAGCCATTGGCGCTTCCGGCCATTGCAAGTTCTGGAAAATCACGGATGTTCCCCGTCTCGTCTGCATAGACGAGCGAGGGCAAGATGTCGGGATGAGTCACTGAGGTCTGAGGACTTTGGTAATCGAATCAACCGCACGGTAAATATCAAGATCTTCCCCGTAAATATCCTGTATATCCTGATGATTGACAAGCTCTTCTACGATGTACTGGGTCAGGCATAAAGAGACAATATTCGGATCCTGGACCAGGGTGCGCACCGGAGCCAGTTTCAACTGGAGGTCGAATTCATCAATCATTGCTAATGATTTCAGCTGCTTCTCAAAAGCACTCTGGATTGAGTCTACTGATGTTGTTTCGACAATTTTCTTGTCTATAAGCCGCTGTACCAGTTTGATCGCCAGCATTTCGGCATGATCCCTGGCATGTATGAACATTTTTTTGCGTTCCTGCTCTCTTTTTCTGTCTATTGCCCGTACAGTTTTATCCGTGGCACGATTCGGATTGACATGCATTTTGGCCATATATTTCTCCCGGTTATTGCTTCGCAGACAGTTGCTGCTGCTTTCAGGGGGTTGCTGATCGTTTATTCAGAACAGTTCTGCGTCCCAGTATTGCTGTCCGGGCCACGATCCGATGTCGAGGCCTTTGCAGAACCAGCTTTTCAGCTGAGAGCGTTCTGAAATCACTTCACTTTATACCGAAACATTAATTATCACTAGGGTAAACTTTCCTTGTTGGCCGGAACATCCAAAATAAAGGTGTAAACGAGCAGGGTTTTTCTCTGCAGCGGCGAAACAATTTTTGAAATTGATCTATGTCCACGGTATGCATGACAGTTTCGGGCATTTGCTTCAGTCACCGTGAATATTTAAAATATTCCTTGTATTTGCTAGCATTTCTTCTATATTTAAAGTGTTAATATAAAAACATTTCGGATGACCCCGGGTCCGAAAAATTTGCAGTATCGAATTATCGATAGAGACATTTATTTCAAATGGAGGTTTTTATTATGTTTAGCAGAATACAGGCTCTTTTGCCTGCATTGTTGATCCTGAGTTTTTTGCTGTTCTCTGGTTGTGCGAAGAAAGCGGTTGATGAAGAAGCCATGAAGCCGGGTACCGACAGTGGAGCAATGGGCAAGGAAGAGCCTCTGGAGTCCGAACCTATTGGTATTTCCGAGGGACGCACGTCCGACGGTATGCTCCCGGTCTATTTTGATTTCGATGGCTCAAACATACGGGCCGACCAGGTGCCCCGCATCGAGGTAAACGCGGATTTTCTGAAAAAGAATTCCGGCGTAAATATCAGGATTGAAGGTAATTGTGATCCTCGCGGTACCAAGGAATATAATATGGCTCTCGGCGAAAGGCGTGCCCTGAGTGCAAAAAAATATCTTGAAAACCTCGGTGTCAGCGAGGCGAGGATGGCGACCATCAGCTATGGTGAGGAGCGTTTGCTGCTCCATGGCCAGGATGAACTGTCCTGGGCGCAGAACAGGCGCGATGATTTTGTCATTGTGAAATAGAAGCAGACTGTTCACAATCAGCCTGGAAGTACTAATACGATGCGGGCCTTTTGGGTCCGCATCATTTTTTTAAGGAGTATTCATGTCACGATTAAAGAGTGTTTTAATTCTTTCTATACTTTTCTTTTTCAGTAGTACCGTTTTTGCGGTGCAATCCGCAGATGCAGCCGACATGAAAATAGGCGTGATGAATGTTCAGCAGGTTCTGACCTCATCTGTTGCGGGAAAGGCTGCAAAAGAGAAGTTTGATGCAAAGATGAAAGAACTCCAGGATAAATTCAAAGTGGAAGAAGAAGATCTTCTCGCCATGCAGAAAGATATCGAGAAAAAGAGCAGTGCCTGGAGTGAGGAGACCAAGCAGGAAAAAGTCCTCGAGTTTCAGAAACGGCGCCGCGAACTGCAGAACAAGGCAGAAGATGGCCGTTCCGAATTGAAAGTCCTGCAGGACAAAGAGCTTGCTCCAATCCTCAAGGCCCTGGAAAAAGTTGTTGATACCTATGGCTCGGCAAATGGTTTCACCGTAATTCTTGATGCCAAAAACCATGTTATTTATTTTGATGAGACGATCGATATCAGCGATAAACTGATTATTGAGCTCGATGCAGCCATGGCAAAATAGAAGTAGTTCTGCCGATTATCGGATGATGCACGATTTTCATAAACGATGCATGGGTGCTTCTGCTCCCCTGCATCGTTTTTTTTTACCTGGTGACAGGCCGGCACCAAAATAGTGGATAAGTGGTATGAAACTGAAAAGCATGACCGGTTATGGCCGGGGTGAAGCGGAGAAAAAGGGCAGGGTCTTCAGCGTTGAGGTGCGGTGTGTCAATAACCGCTATCTTGACGCCAAGATAAAAGTCCCCCGCGACTACTCGGTAGTCGAGGACCCGATCAGAAAGATGATTTCCGAATTTCATCATCGTGGGCGTGTCGATTTATCCCTGAGTGTAAGCGGTGATTTTTCGGATCTTTTCGATGTGCGGGTAAACCGGGAAGCAGCCGAAGCGTACCGCAAATCGTTGACCGACCTGGCTGAGCTGCTTGGCACCGAGGCCAAGCTGGACCTGTCCTGGTTTTCCCAGTTGCCGGATGTGCTTGTGCGTGAGCAGCAGGCCGAAAATATTGAAGAACTGCTGCCTGCAATTACCGCTGCCGTTAACGATGCCCTGCAGAGCTGTGCTCAGATGCGAACGCGCGAGGCCGCTCTGCTGGTTGAAGACCTGGCGGAACGGCTGGGTTCATTTTCGGGGGTCTTGAACGATGTGGAAAAAAGGCTTCCCGAATTGATTGCGCAGCGCGAGTCCTCATTACAGGAACGGCTGCAGAAATTGCTGGGAAATGTGGAGCTTGATCCGTTGAGAATTGCCCAGGAAGTTGCAGTTCTCGCAGACAGGACCGATGTTACCGAGGAGCTGGTACGTTTGCGCAGCCATATCTGCCAGTTTGAGGAGATGCTCCAGGCCTCGGGGGCCATCGGCCGAAAACTTGATTTTCTGATCCAGGAATTTTTGCGGGAAGTCAACACCATGGCCTCAAAGATCAATGATGCTGATATTGCCCATATGATGGTGGCCTTGAAAAGTGAACTGGAAAAGATGAGAGAACAGGTCCAGAATATCGAATAGAGAGATGCAGCTCTTTCTGAATTTTAACGGGGTATAATCGTCCATGCAGTTACTCAATGTCGGTTTTGGCAATACCGTTGTGGTGAATCGAATTCTGGCCGTGATCAATACCGGTTCTTCTCCATCGCGCAAAATCAAGGAGCTTGCAAAAAGAGCTGAACGCCTGATAGATGTGACCGAAGGAAGGCGTACGCGCTCGATTATTGTCCTGGATTCCAACCATGTGGTTTTATCATCTGTTCAGCCTGATACGATCGCCCAGAGGATCGCGGCTCTGCTGCCGGAACAGCATCTTGGCGAGTGCCGGAATGTCATGAAGGCCGAGCGGGACGAGGAAATCCAATGAGTGGCAGGCTCTTTATTATCTCGGCGCCTTCGGGTACCGGAAAAACATCCCTGCTGAAGATCGTCATGGCAGAGATCCGACAGCTTGTTTTCTCGGTTTCTCACACCACCCGACTGCCGCGTGAAGCAGAGCATGATGGTAAGGACTATTATTTTGTGACGCGGGAGAAGTTTCAGCAGATGATTGGCAGCGGAGCGTTTCTGGAGTGGGCAACGGTTCATGACAATTACTATGGTACCGCGCTGTCGCCGCTCGCCTCCGAGCTTGAATTGAACCACGATGTCATTCTTGATGTAGATGTCCAGGGAGCTGAAATCGTCCGCAGGAATAGCCGCCTTCCCGCCTCATTTATCTTCATTGCTCCGCCTGACATGAAAGAGCTCGAATATCGTTTGCGTGGCCGTGGTACTGAAAATGAAGAGACGATCCGCAGACGTCTGCAGAATGCCCACAAAGAAATGGCCGGTGCAGAAAAATACGATTACCTGGTCATCAACGACAACCTTCAGCGTGCGGCTGAACTGGTCAGTTCAATAATTTATGCAGAACGTGCCCGAGGCCGCAGGACACCGGAGGGGAAACCGATTGATATGGAGCAGATCAGGTGAAGGAAGAAAACAAAAATACCAAGGCCGGCCGTCAGGAACGGCAGATCCGTTTCAGCGATGACCTGATCTGGGGTATTCATCCCGTCATGGAGGCCCTGCAGGCTGACGAGCAGCGGGTGAGTGAGGTAATCCTGCAGAAAGACAAGCGGGGAAGCACCTGGGAAGCGCTGCTTGATCTGGTAAAAAAACGTGGTGTCAGGTACAGTTTTGTCGAGCGGGTCAGGATAACGGGGGCAGCTGATACGCAGATCCGTCACCAGGGTGTTATTGCCCGGGTGGCTTCCGTGGCTGTGACTCCTTTTGCTGAGCTGCTTGAGAAATTTTCACAGGCGGTGCAGGATGGCCAAACTCCGCGTATCATTGCCTGTGATTCCATTCAGGATCCCCACAACCTGGGGGCTATCATTCGTTCTGCACATGCGGCCGGAGTAACCAGTATACTGCTGCCCCGCGAACGCTCGGCGCCGCTTGGAGGCACGGTGGCAAAGGCCTCGGCAGGAGCGCTGTTTCTGGTGGATATCTGTCGGGTGACAAATCTGTCGGAAGCACTCAAGGCAGTAAAGGGTGCAGGAGGCTGGATTTTCGGTGCTGTAAAAGATGAAGAAGCGCAGTCTATTTACGACACTGATTTTGTTGTTCCTGCGTGTGTTGTAGTCGGCAACGAAGGCCAGGGGGTCAGGCCGCTGGTGCGCAGAACATGCGACGTGTTGATTTCCATCCCGATGGTGGGGACGGTTGATTCCCTGAACAGTTCAGTCGCAGGTGCAGTAATTATGTTTGAGATGCACCGCCAGCTGCTTGCTTCCAGAGGGACAGCTGTATAGAACGAGACTCAACCAGGCAAGTCGTGAGAAGCAATTTCTATAAGATCTGAAAACCATCGGTAAGATCTCTTTAGAACGATTTTTCAGTCTGGAAAGAATCTCCATATTTCCTGAAGCCATTTGCAGGAGGAATCCATGAAACACAGGTGCACATGGTGTGGGACCACCGATCCCCTGTATATCGCATATCACGATGATGAATGGGGTGTTCCCCTGCATGAAGATCGGCTTCTCTTTGAATTTCTGATTCTGGAAGGGGCGCAGGCCGGACTGAATTGGCTCACAATTCTGAAGAAGCGGGAAAACTACAGGAAGGCCTTTCACGCTTTTGATTGCGAACGTATCGCCGGATATGCAGAGGCGGACGTGACACGCCTGCTTGCCGATTCCGGAATCGTGCGCAACCGCCTGAAGATAGCGTCGGCAATCAAGAATGCCCGAGGTGTTCTTGAAATTCAGGAGGAATATGGCTCGTTGGCTTCATATCTCTGGCGCTATGTCGATGGAGTTCCCAAGCAGAATGCTTGGAAATCAATGACTGATATTCCGGTGAAAACGGAGCTGTCCGACATGCTCAGCAGAGACTTGAAGAAACGAGGGCTGAACTTTGTCGGCTCAACGATATGCTATGCATTCATGCAGGCAGTGGGGATGGTAAACGACCATACAACCAATTGCTTCAGATACGAGGAAATCAAGGCGCTCACCCAACCAGCCGTTGCAGGCGACGGCGCATAGCCGCAGGTGAACGCCGAGGTTATTATCGTATAGATTCAAGACACAATTTCTCCATCAACCTTCTTTTTTTTCTTCCAGCTTCTTTTTTAACAAAGCTCCAAGTGTTCCCAGCGAGCCCGTGGCATCCCCGGTATTTTCTTTTGAACCCAGGTAGCTCGAGAAGTCTTTGCGTTCCTTGTCTGCTTTGTCTTCGGCAGATTCATAGTCCGACGGAGCAAGCGATATTCTCTTGTTTGCCAGGTCTATGGATTCGATCAGCACCTCAATCTGCTGTCCTTCTTCAACAGCTTCCCGCGGGTGGTTGAGCCGTCGTCCCTGTCCCAGTTTGGAGATGTGGACGAGGCCGTCTATTCCCGGGGCCAGGTTCACAAATGCTCCAAAGGGTGCAAGCCTGTTGATGACCCCCACGTGGCTGGTTCCTTCAGGAAACGAGTTAATTGCCGCTTCCCACGGGTCCTCAAGCGTCTCTTTTATCGACAGGCTGATGCGCTCATTTTCCCAGTCGAGGCTTTTGATGACAACCTGGACCTGCTGACCGCTGTAAAATTGTTCTTCCAGGTTTTCAACACGGCTCCAGCCGACTTCGGAAAGAGGGACGAGCCCGTCAATGCCGCCGATATCCACAAAGAGTCCAAACGAGCGTATTGAAGAGACAGTTCCTGAAACGCTTGTCCCTTCTGTGAGTGTTGCCTGGAGTTCTTCTTTTCTCTGCTGCTGTTCTTCTTCCTGGAGAACGCGGGCAGAAATGACGATATTTCTGCCGTTTTCACTGTACTGCGTGATACGGAACGTTTTCCGGCTGTCAAGATATTCTCCGGCAGGGTCTTCGACGCGTCTGAGTCCCATTTGTGAATAGGGGCAGAAGGCGCGGACATTGCCGGACAATGTCACTTCAAAGCCTCCTTTTATCTCGGCTTTTACCGTGCCCTCTACAGGCACACCGCTGCGCCAGGCTTCTTCGAGGTGAGCGCTGCCGGCACCGGAGCCGAGTCTGGTGGTGAATAATTGTTCGGACCTGCCGGATTTGAGGTAATAGACGGAGACACTGTCGCCGATCTTGACGCTGAGTTCACCCTCTTCATCGAGAAACTCGGAAGCGTTGATGATTCCTTCACTTTTCAGGCCGACATCGAGAAAAATGGTTTCTCCATCAACCCCGACAATCGTAGCCGTGGTCTTCTGGCCTGGAGATAATGTGCGTATCGGCTTTTTCTCGCTGGCCTGTAATAGTTCTTCAAAACTGTCGTTATCAGAAATCATGTGAGAGGGTGTCCTGTTGTCTGCAGATAATGCAGGTGGTTATTGTCGGATTATTTCAGTTCCTTCAGGTGGGGTAAAGACAAACAGCTGGTTGATTTCCTCGGGAGTTTGAGACTGAAATGGATTTATGGATACATCGGCTATGGTTATTGTTGTTCTGGTATCGAAATGATCAACAAGTTCGACCCGGCGAATAAGCGAGTCTGGGCTCACGTAGAGATTGATACTTGCTAGCTGGGAATCAGGGTTTTTGGGTATGAGCTGAATAATGCTTACATCAGAGGGTGAGTCGACAGATTTCTCGGTTTGCCCGGGATCGGAGTCGAGGATGGTAAAGCTGTCTTCCAGGGGGGCCTGACCGGCAAAGAAAGAAAATAAAATATCAGCCTGGGCCTGGTCAACCGGAGCAATAATCATCTGCTTGAGCTCCTCGAAATACATGGAAATCGTCTCACCGTCGCTGATGAGTACCTGGCGGTCGGGACTGCTGTAGTTCCAGCGCATTTTCGGGCCGCTGCCGGTCCTCACAAAAATCCCGTTTCCCCGCCCTGTTTTCGGCCTGCCGATCATCTGTCCCCTCGTTGACTGGATAAAAGAAAATGAAAGACTGTCGATCTGACGGTAGTACTGCTGAAGCCGGGCAGCGACATCAGATGACGTCTCGGGGACCGCAGCGGATGCAGGTGAGATTAGAGGCAAAGCTGCCAGTACAAAAAAGAGCATGGCTGCAGCGCTCAATAAAGTCATAAACGAAGTTGTTTTCTTCATGGAATATACGGTTTCCGGATGAGAGTCGATGTCGTTAAGGGGTGCAGCTGTTAGCGCATCATATGCCAGAGGCTTTCCAGGTGCGGCTCAATGAATGCCTAAAACATGACAAAGTACGACATTGCTGCAGAACATCCGGGCAACCAGTCCCGCACTTATTTTTTGGTCGCTGCTTTTCTTGTTACAGGCCTCTTTGCTGCAGCAGATGTTTTTTTTCGTTCGGCAATCGCTTTTTTCAAAGCCTCCGGTATCCCCCGTTCCTTGCCCGATTTCTTGCGTTTCTCAGAAAGAGCTTTGGCGCAGAGTGGCTGGCGGAGCGAAAAGCCATACTTAACCCGGTATTCTCTTCCCGTCAAGCCGTGTGAACGAAGATGTTTTGGAGAAAGCATCTTGAATTCTTCACCGCATTCGAGACAGATAATTTTATTTTTCAGAATAGATTTCTGTGGAGTTATCTGAGCTGCAGCAGATGACGGTTCTTCAACTTCTTCACCTGATTCAAGTTTCTGCAATCCCTGCAGTGTTTCAAAGGTTTTCTGTAATGCAGACTGCATTTCATCAATTGACATATCTTTTGCACTTCCTTGTGCCTGAATAATCTCAGCGGCCATTTCTACGAGAGTTTTTGCCATAATAGGTACCTCAACATGTAAAATTAATAATAGAAATAAGGGATGGAGAAATGAGATAATAAATCGTTAAGAAAATAAAATCAACCACATCAATAGTTATAAAAATATTCCCTCAGGGGTACTGTAAATGTTTCAAATATGCAGCTAATAGTATGATGTTATATAATTATTTTGAAGGTGAACGAGTTTCAACTCAGATATTGACATCGAAATGTAAGAGAATTAGAGTAGCGACCGGAAAATAATTATATGGAGCCCTACAATGCCAGTTTATGAGTATGAATGCAAAGAATGCCGGAAAGTTTATGAAGTTCAGCAGAAGATGGCAGATGCCCCGCTGGCAGCCTGTCCCGACTGCCGAGGACCGGTAACGAAATTGATTTCAATAAATTCCTTTCAGTTAAAAGGCAGCGGCTGGTATGCCGATGGCTATGCGTCCCCCTCGACAGGGGCTTCAGCACCAGCTGCTGAGAGCACGCCTGCTACCCCGCCATGTCAGACCGAATCAGGCTGCAAGAGCTGTCCTGCTGCAGCAACGGGGAAATAACGGTTCATCAGTGCAGCGCGTCTGCCCGACGTTTCTGCCACCGGGTGGTGTGTTTTTTTCAAGAGATAATAGTCATCGCATCGCCGTACGAATAAAACCGGTAACCATGGCTGACTGCCTGATGATAGCATTCCAGTAGTTTTTCCCGCCCGCAGAGTGCAGCAACCAGGAACATCAGGGATGAGCGGGGCAGATGGAAGTTGGTGATCAGGTTGTCAATGACCCGATAGTTGAAACCCGGAGTAATATAAAGATCGCACCAGCCGTTGAAGGGGCTGACACGCCCGTTTTCGTCACTGCTGAATTCAAGAGCCCGAACTGAAGTTGTACCGACTGCCCAGACCTTTCCTCCGGCACTTTTTACCCTGTTTACAATGTCTGCACTTTCTGCGGGAATATCAATATGCTCCCTGTGGATAACGTGTCTTGAAATATCAGCTTCCTCAACAGGTGAAAAGGTGCCGTAGCCGACATGAAGGGTCAGCGGAGCGATTTCAACCCCTCCTGAGCGCAGCGTGTCGAGGAGGTTCCTGGTGAAATGCAGTCCGGCGGTGGGGGCGGCCACAGCACCTGCCTGATTCGCGTACACCGTCTGATATCTGGAGGCATCTTCCGCCGAGGTTCCATGAATTCGGCTTATGTAAGGAGGCAGCGGTATATCACCGTTTGCAGCCAGTATATCATCAAGTTCAAACCCTGGTGCGACAGACAGTGTAATCGACCATTTCCCCCGGCCACTGTTGTGCAGCACCGTACACCGACAGTGTTCATTGATTTCAAGTGTTGACCCGGCAGCCGGTTTCCTGGAGCTTTTTATCAGAGCCTCGCAGGAAAAGTGTTGGTGTTCCCTCTGTAAACCCCCTTCTGCAGATAATTTGGGATAACCGAGCAGAAAAACCTCTACTTTTCCGCCTGTTTCCTTTCTGCCTGAAAGTCGTGCCGGAAATACCCTGGTGTCGTTGATGACCAGTACATCGCCTTTTCTGATGAATGTCACGATGTCTGAAAAGAGCAGGTGTCTGACGGAACCGGAGGTTCGGTCAAGAACAAGAAGCCGTGACCGATCACGCCTGTCGGCGGGGTGTTGGGCAATATTTTTTTCCGGCAGGTTGTAATCATAGGCCTGCAGTCTTAAATCATCTTGCATAGTGTCTTATGGTTAAGTACAAGAACTATCTGAGTCAATCATTACACAATTATTGAAGACAGGTTAGATACCATGCTCCTGGTACTTGCTGCAACTGAAATTGAAATGATGTCGTTCACCCCGTTTCTTCCGGAAAACGATGTCCGGGTAATGACTGCAGTCTGCGGTGTCGGCCCGGTAGAGGCTGCGGCACGCGTGATGCGTTTACTCTGTAATCATGCCGGAGAGGTACAGCAGGTTATCAATTTCGGCATTGGCGGAGCATACCTGTCCGAGCCCGGAGAAGCCGGCATTGACCTGCTTCATGTCTGTGTTGCAGAGTCTGAGGTTCTCGGGGATTATGGTGTCTGTTATGGAAACCGGGTGGAATCCTTTGCTGATCCGAAAATGGCGGGCAAAACAAAATTCATGCTGGACAACGATCTATTGAGTGCTGCACGGCAGAAACTGACTGATGCGGCGATTGATTTTTCCAGCGGCTCATTTGTAACGGTAAACGGCGCCAGCGGTACAGCCGACCGGGGACGTTTCCTGAAGAAAAAATTCAATGCTATCTGTGAGAATATGGAAGGTGCGGCTATTGCCCGCTGCTGCGCTCTGTATTCTTTGCCGATGCTTGAAATGCGGGTTATCTCGAACATGGTCGAGGACCGGCCCGGAGTGCCCTGGGAAATCAAAGATGCCTGCCGCCGCTCCGGGCATGTTGCCGCGCTGATCGTCAACGCTCTCAAGGAGAGATTATGACCCCCCTGACAATCGGTTTTTCCCCGTGCCCAAACGATACCTTTATCTTTAACAGACTGGTTCATTCTTCCCCCGTGGCGGGGGAGCCGGTGTTTGGGAAACCCTATCTGGAAGATGTAGAAACGCTTAATCAGTGGGCCTTTGAGAAGCGTCTCGACATTACCAAGCTGTCCTGTCACGCGGCAGGCCATGTGCTTGACGACTACTGCCTGCTCCCCTCGGGCGGAGCCCTTGGGCACGGCTGTGGGCCGCTGCTGGTTGCTCGTCATAATTGCCCTGCTGCTGAGCTTGTTGGAAAAAAAATTGCCATTCCGGGTGAATTTACAACGGCTGCCATGCTTTTCCGCATGTTTTTACCGGACTGTACCGATCTGGTTGTGATGCGCTTTGAGCAGATCATGGAGGCGGTCAGTACCGGCGAGGTGAGTGCTGGGGTGATTATCCATGAGAGCAGATTTACGTATCAGGACAAAGGGTTATGCTGCCTGCAGGATCTCGGTCAGTGGTGGGAAGAGAGCAGCGGGATGCCGATTCCTCTCGGCTGCATTGGAGTGCGCAGGAGTCTCGGCAGAGCCCTGATTGCTGATATCGACAGGCAGGTCAAGGCCAGCCTTGACTGGGCTCGAAAGAATTACGAAGAAGGCTTCCCCTATATCAGAGAGCATGCCCAGGAAACCGAAATGAAGGTGATCAGGAGTCATATAAATCTCTACGTGAACGATTTTTCCTACGACCTTGGTGTCGATGGAAGGATGGCGGTGGAAACGTTTTTTTCACGTGCCCGACAGGAAAAGATTCTGCCGGAATCCGCTCAACCTGTTTTCTGCTTGTAACCTGAAACGGTATCTGTACATGACGCTGCCCGACTATCTCCCCATTCTCTGTCTGCAGACGGGGTCAGGTGATCAACAAAAAGACCTGCTGTTGCAGGCAATTTCTGAAAAACTTGCCGAAAAAGATGTACGTATCAGCGTTGCGCACCGCTGGCCGTTGTTCGCGGACAAAGGGTTGGAAGAAACAGAGATTGTCAGACGAATCAGCAGTTGTGACCTGCTCGTTATTGACGGGCCGTGCGATCCCGGTTGTGCACCCTTGTCTCTGGGAGTTCATCAGTTACCGGTTCAGGAAGACGGGGCCGGGTATCCAAATTTTTCTTGTCCTTCACTTTCGCAAACGACAGCATGTGCCGAGAGAATTTTTGAATGGTTGAGCGGTTGTCAGAAGAACACACCGCTCTGGGGCTGCGTTCTTATCGGCGGCAGGAGTTCGAGGATGGGGCAACCCAAACATCTTATCGTCGGGAGGTCCGGGGTGAGCTGGCTTGAGCGGTCATGTGCGGTGCTTTCCTCCAGGGTACGTCGCGTTGTTATTTCGGGTGGAGGAGCTATTCCGCAGGGAATCGCCTCGTTTACCAGGATAGATGACCTCCCCGGACTCTCCGGTCCGATGGCAGGTATATCTGCGGTCATGAAACAGTATCCGCTCGTATCGTGGCTCGTGCTGGCCTGTGACATGCCGGATATTAGCCCTGAAAGCATCAGCTGGCTTGTCGAGCAGCGGAGGCCGGGACGCTGTGCTGTTATCCCGCGAAATCCCCTGACAGGCAGGGTCGAGCCACTGTATGGCTGGTACGATTTTCGCAGTGCTCCCCTTTTTGAATTCCTCGCTGCCAAAGGGGATATGAGAATGACCAGTCTGGCCAGTTGCCCGGGTGTTTATTCGCCGATGATTCCTGAAAGCCTTGCCGGATCCTGGAGAAATGTCAACCGGCCCGAGGAGCTTTCCGGCTGAGCAGCCGGCTGCACTGCTATGATCTGAGCAATCGTTTCAGTACCTTGCACTGCCTGCAGATGGCAATTTTTTCATGCCAGTTCTTATGGGGTTGCTGAGCACAGATAGTCCCGTTCACAAACCAGCAGAGGGTTCCCGAGTTGAATTCCCAGGCCGGGCAGTTTTCTTTTTTTTCAGGAGAACATCTGGTTATGTCCCAGCAGTTCCGGTCCTTGAGTTTTATCTTCTTTGAAAAGAGGTAGAGAAGCTGCCGCTCCACGTGGCCTGGAATGGAACGCCATCCCTGTTCATAACTGCTGACGGCTTTCAGCGAAGAACCCAGCAATTCGGCCAGCTCTTTCTGGGTTTTCTGCAGTCTTCTGCGTATTGCTATGAATTCCTCGCTTTCCACGCCCTTTCCCTTCCCTTTGCGGTTGGTTCGAATATAACACATTGTAGCATTAGATGGCCTGGAGGACAACAGTTTATGATCGGTCAAGGGTGTGCCGGCTCGAGATGGGGCGAGAATTACCGCGCGAATAGATATAACTATTGATTTTTCTAATACTTTTTGGTTTTTTAATGGGAGTACTCGTTGCCATGTAATGTATTATTTCTATTCTTCACCCTGAAGCCCATGAGGCGGTCGCTGTCGTGATGTTGTTTTTTTCTGAATATCGGCCTGCATACCTGAAAAGAAATCGGCGGCAGCCCTGCCGCATTATCGGTATTGCCCTTCTTTTGTCCCTGCTTCTTGTCGGTTGTCGTTCCGACAGTTCCAACCGTTTGAAAATTGGAGACCGGGCTCCTGATTTTTCAATTTCTACCATGACCGGAGAACAAATCAGCTCATCCGGCTGGCAGGGCTTTCCGGTAATCCTGCGTTTCTGGGATACAGACTGCAAGTATTGCCGGGCTGATACACCAATCGTCAATCGGTTTTTTGACCAATATCAGGAACGGGGGCTCAAAGTTCTTTATGTTGCCACGGCCAATGAAACTGTTACAGGTGTACAGTCATTTATCAGGGATCTTGATATCGTCTTTCCGGTAGCCCTTGATCGTGACGGTAAAATAGCGGAGGATTATCAGGTTCGCATGGTACCCCAGACCATTTTTATCAGCCCTGATCAGAAAATCATTACCGCTATTCTCGGAGGGGTCGGAGAGGCCGAAATCGAGGAGCTTGTCGGCAACTATCTGAAGCAACCGTAACGAAGGAAAAAGGAGGGTGAATCATCATGAAGAATGCACTGTGTATTCTGATCTTGTGTCTGGTGCTGGGAATGTCCTGTGTTTCTGCATTGGGGGCACCAATTGACCCGGTCGATCCGGACCAGCGCTGCCCCGTCTGCGGGATGATGGTGGCGAAATATGACCCCTGGATTAGCCAGATACATGCTTCAGGTGAAGCAGCTGTCATGTTTGACGGGGTCAAGGATATGATGGCATATTATTTTAACCCGACCGCTTATGGCGGTGGGGGTGACATGTCAACGGCAGAGGTGTGGGTAAAGGATTACTATACGCTGAAGTATTTTGATGGTCGCGAGGCGTTTTATGTTGTCGGCAGTGATGTCATGGGGCCGATGGGAGAGGAGCTGGTGCCATTCAGTTCCAGTGCCGCTGCCGAAAACTTTTTGGCTGATCACAAAGGCAGGGAGGTGCTCCGCTTTAACGAGATAGAAGCTGAAATGATCATGTCGATGAAGAAACGGCACATGATGAAGATGAAGCAGAAGAAAGCGGCTCACCAATAGGCTGTCATGAGAGCCTCGACCTGGCTGCTTGTGCTCATAATCCTGATCGTCGGCAGCCAGCTGGCGCTGTACCGGGTGCATTCCCGCAAGTATCTGGCCCGGCAGGACGCAGAGCGACAGATGAACCGTATAGTCGGTCGCCTCGGCCTTTCGGATATCTCTCTGGCAACTGATGCCCGCTATGTCAGGCATCTCAGCGTGTCGGACTCGGTGGCGCCGGTGATGGATCACCCCGGAGCGGTTGAACATTTTCCTTCAAGCTCTTTTGTGGTGCCGGTGAGATAAATGCTGCTCGGTAATGTTAACAGGCATCTCAATATCCTCGATTATGCCCTTGGCAGTCTCTGGCGGAACCGCTTTAAGAATTGCGGCGTTCTGCTGGTATTCAGCCTGGTTATCTTTATCATCGCCTCTTTCAGGCTGGTGACCAGCAGTCTCGACAACAGCGCGGAGCAGGTGCTCAGCTCGGTTCCGGATATAACCGTGCAGAAAATGACGGCAGGCCGCCAGGATGTTGTTCAACGAATTGATATTGCCGAAATAGCCGGGATATTTGGTATCAGTGAAATCAAACCCCGGATATGGGGATATTATTTTGATGAACTGAACGGGGCAAATTATACCGTGATTGGAGATGCCGCCTTTGATGCCCGTGAGCAATTGCCCGGGCTTGCCATTGACTACAGGGGCACTTACGGCGAAAGAGCAGGGGTGAGCCCTGTTGTTGTCGGCCAGTCTATTATCACCAGCAAAAACCTGGTAGTTCGAAACAGTTTTTCCCTGTTTCGACCGGACTTGAGTCTGAAATCATTTTATCTGAGCGGTGTGTTTGCAGAAACCACATCGCTTGTTACCTCCGATCTGATTGTCATGGGAATTGAGGATGCCGCTGATCTTTTCGGTCTTGCAGATGGGGAGTTGACAGATATTATCGTCTCGGTGGCCAACCCCACGGAAATCGACACGGTTGCCCGAAAAATTTCTGAACGGATAGTGGGATCACGGGTCATTACAAAACAACAGATCCGAAAAACCTACCGGGCGGCATTTGGCTGGCGCAGCGGCTTTGGTCTTGCCTGCCTGTTGGGCTCCATTGCCGCTTTTATTATTTTTGCCTGGGATAAGGCGTCGGGACTCTCCGAAGAGCAGAGACGGGAGGTTGCCATCCTCAAGGCAGTAGGCTGGCAGACTACCGATGTCATGAGTGTCAGGTTCTGGGAGTCGGTTGTCATCTCCATTCTCGCCTATGTTCTCGGTTATCTAATGGCCTCGGCTCATGTCCTTGTCTTTGATGGCCTGCTGCTCAAGCCGGTACTGCTTGGCTGGTCTGTCCTCAATCCGCCGCTGTCCCTGCTTCCTGTTTTTCACCTCAGCGACCTGTTATTGATTTTTTCCATTTCCGTACTGCCTTATCTCGCGGCAACCATCATGCCTGCCTGGCGAAGTGCGCTGGTCAGACCCGACTCGATTGTCTGAGACCATGATTACACTCGAATCAGTGCATAAATGGTACAATCGGGGCGCCCCCAATGCGGTTCATGCCCTCGATGATATTTCCCTGTTTGTCCAGGACAATGAGGCTGTCTGTATACAGGGGCCAAGCGGCTCGGGCAAGTCCACACTGCTCTCAATTATCGGCTGCCTGTTCGCACCGACCAGCGGCACGGCGATAATACATGGTAAACCCCTTTCCAGGCTGCCTGATCGTTTTCTGACCCTCTACAGAAGAGAGACCATTGGCTTTATCTTCCAGCGTTTTCACCTGATTCCCGGGCTCAGTGTTATCGCCAACATAACCATCCCGCTGCTGCCTCTGGGGGTGTCGTTATCTGAGCGCCGCCATCGTGCAGAAAGACTGCTGGAGCGGCTGGCGCTGAGTCACAGGAAAGATTTTGACATAGCACATATTTCAGGGGGAGAACTCCAGCGGGCGGCGATTGCCAGGGCATTGATCAATGAGCCGCCGATCATTGTTGCCGATGAACCGACTGCTCACCTGGATGAACAGCTCAGCAATGATTTCATGTCGATCATTGCCGAGCTCAAAGCTGATGGCAAAACCATCCTTATTGCTTCACACGACCCGCTGGTCGGCAAGCATGTCGCCATTGACCGTTGTCTTTCAATGAGAGGCGGACGCCTCACGGAACCGGAAAGATAATATGCTCACTGATGTCTGGTCTATCGGCTTGTTGAGTTGTTCGGCCGTAACGCTTTTTCTCGCGCTTGCTGGCGTGAGAACAGGATACCGTATTTTCAGATACTGGAACACTGAGTCCTCATCCGAACTGCAGATCAGGTTGGAAGAGGAGGTCTACCTCAGTGCAGCACTGGTTGAGTTCGGGTTTGTTATTCAGCTCCTCAGTGTGCTGATGCTGGTTCTGGCGGCTGATTATTTTTCCACCATCCTCGTGGGTGCCATGTGCGCTGCCGGTGCCTTGAGTGCCAACCCCTTCGGTATCCCGGCATTGCTGGTCAAACTGGTGACGCTGTTTCTGTCTGCTGCCTGGATTGTCTGTCACAAACTCGATATCAGTTCTGAATATTATCCGCTGGTAAAAAGAAAATATCTGCTGTTATTCTGTATCCTGCCGCTGCTTTTTCTGGACGCTACCCTGCTTTTGCTCTACCTCTATAACCTGGAACCAGACATCATCACTTCCTGCTGCGGGGTATTGTTCAGCGACCAGGTGGGTGACGGGTATAATCTTTTCAACGTCCTGCCTACCTCCGGCCTGCTTGCGCTCTATGCTGCGGTGTCGCTTGTCTCGGCGAGTGTCACGCTGCAGCTGATGAGCCGGCGGGGCAGCAGCGCTGCTGTACCGTTAACCGGCAGCTGTGCTATAGGATTATGGATTATCTTTTATTTCTTCTCTCTGCTGGTGATTACCGTTCATACCAGTCCGTACATTTATGCAATGCCCCATCACCGCTGTCCCTTTGATCTGCTGAAAGCTCCCTATCTTGCAATCGGCTATCCGCTTTATTTTCTGCTGCATGGTGCGGTTATCGCAGGAATCAGCTGTGCTGTCGCAGCTTTGACTGAAAATCAGCGGGGCCTGGCGTTGCCTGCCGCCCGACTCCGCTTCCGGGCAGGTTGTTTGAGCCTGATATGTATGCTGTTTTTTTTGTTGATGATCGTCTACCACCCGCTGATCTATCTGCTTCGCGGCGGTGAGGGCTAAAAAACAGGGATATGGCAGGATACGGTTTTGTTTTTCAGACGATAGGGTATACAGTAGTGTAACAATCCGACAATTCATGCACATTACCAATGCGGACAGAAATGACGTTTGCATCGTGGGATTGTATCCGAACAAATTAGCACTTCAGTGGTGAAAGATGGCTGTGCAACCAACGATCCTGCCAACCGCGTTTGATCCTCATTTCAAGGTATTCCACGAATTGATGCCGTTCAAGGTGCAGGAAATCCTGCTGGTGTCGAGTCTCTATGATGCCTATATCATGGAGGAAGACGGCAGTATAACCACCAAGATTATTCATGAGTACCATGGCCTGAATCTCAGCAAAGCCCCGAAGATTACGAGAGTTTCAACTGCCGGGGAAGCGCTTGAAAAGCTTCAGGAAAAACATTTCGACCTGGTTGTCACCATGCCCTATCTCAATGGCATGGACGCCTTTGACCTCGGTAAAGAAATCAAGTCAATACGGCCTGAGCTTAAGGTAATCCTGCTTGTACATAACCTGAGAACCATTTATACACTGCCCGAGCGGTTCAAGAGCGATTACATCGACAACATCTTTCTCTGGTGTTGTGAAGACGACCTTCTGATGGCAATCGTCAAGAATGTCGAAGATCATTGCAATGTCGATAACGACACGGCTCGGGCAATGGTGCGTGTCATTATTTACGTTGAGGATTCTCCCGACTACAGCTCACTGTTCCTGCCGGCCATTTATCGCGAGGTTGTCAGGCAGACCCAGGCCGTTCTCGACGAGAGTATTAATGAGCGTCATCGTTTGCTCAGAATGAGGGCCAGGCCCAAAATACTGATGGCCCGAACCTATGAAGAAGCCCTGGAATTGTATGAATCGTACAAACCATATGTTTTTGCAATTATCTCAGACGCCCGTTTTCCCCGGAACGGGAAACTAGACCCACGGGCGGGAGAGGGGTTTCTCGCCGCTGCCCGGGAAGAGACTCCCGATCTGCCCCTGCTGATGCTGTCATCTGAGATTAACAACAGGTTCCGTGCCGAGTCGATCCCTGCAGTTTTTATCCACAAACAGTCACCGGACAGTTATGACGAACTGCATAATTTTTTTCTGGCCTACCTGGGTTTTGGAGATTTCGTTTTTCGAAATCCTGACGCCACGCCGCTCTGCAGCGTCTCCAATGTCGTTGAATTCGAAAAGGCGCTTGCCACTATTCCTGACGCGTCACTGCGCTATCATGCCGTACGCAATCATTTTTCCAATTGGATGATGGCCCGATCGGAAGTGGGACTGGCACGACGCCTCCATCGTGATTTCATCGGTGACATCGACAAAATCGAGGAAATGCGCGAGGATATCATTTTCAAGGTGCGGTCCCTGAGAAAACTGAGACAGCAGGGTGTCATCACGCGATTCAGCAGAGACGACTACGATCCGGAGATCAATGAGTTCGTCAAGATCGGGGAGGGGCCAATCGGCGGCAAGGCCCGCGGACTTGCCTTCATGTGGGCCTGCCTGCAGCGCCTTGGTTCGGATGATTCGATACTGACAAGATACCAGGTGAATATCCCCCGGACGATGGTTATCTCCTCTGCCGGATTTGATGATTTTATCAGCAAGAATCACTTTTCCCTTTTCAGAAATATTGATGACGAGCAGATTGCCGACCTTTTTCTTGATGCCGAACTGCCGGCATGGCTGAGCGAGCAACTAAAGGTTTTTCTTGAAAAATCTGACTTCCCACTGTCCGTGAGATCTTCAAGCCTTCTTGAAGACGGTCATTTCCGTCCGTATGCAGGGCTTTACTCGACCTATTTTCTAACCAACAACCATCCCGATTTCAGTGAACGGCTCGCCCAGCTGGAGTGTGCGGTAAAGCTTGTCTATTCCTCGACCTGGTTTGAGGGGCCCCAGGCTTTTTCCCGTTCAGGCTCGGGCGGTATGGAAGATTCCATGGCTGTTATTGTCCAGCAGATGATTGGCGGTGATCACAACGGTAAATGGTATCCGGCCTTGTCGGGAGTTGCCCAGTCGCACAATTACTATCCGGTGCAGGGTATGAAGCCGGAAGACGGCATTGCCCATATCGCACTTGGTATCGGCAAAACCGTTGTCGAGGGTGAAAAGAACTTACGGTTTTCACCGGCCCACCCGCAGAAGCTGATACAGTTCTCAACGGTTGAAGATATCCTTGAGAACTGTCAGCGGCAGTTTTATGGGCTTGATATGCGCAGTGATCAGTGCCTCAATCGCTACAACGCCAACCTCATCCGCTACGATGTGCAGGATGCGGTAGCTGACAGTCCCGTTCGCATGCTTTCGTCGACGTATGTCCCTGCAGAAAACAGGATTCGGGATGTTGATATGCCGGGATTGAAAATTCTGACCTTTGCCCAGATCCTCAAGTATTCGACATATCCACTTGCCGAAGTTCTTTCAGAACTTCTGGCCATAGGTCGCTCCGGTATGGGAAGCGAGGTTGAAATCGAGTTTGCGCTGCAGCTGGGCAAGACTCTGGCTGAGAGTTCATTTTATCTGCTCCAGATCAGGCCGATGGTCACCGGCAGTGAACGTGCCGATGTGGGAATCTGCGATCACGAAATTGCCGGGTCAGTCTGTTTTTCGAGCCAGTGCCTCGGGCATGGTCGCTTTGCAGATATTTTCGATATCATCTATGTCAAGCCGGACTGTTTTGAACCTGCTGCAACAAGAGAAATCGCCCATGAGATCGGGGTATTGAACCGGAAACTAAAAGCTGAAGGGAAACATTTTCTGCTTATCGGGCCTGGTCGCTGGGGGACAGCCGACCACTGGCTTGGTATCCCCGTTCAATGGAGCGATATCTCCCACGTTCAGGCGATTGTCGAGGTGCGAAGCAGCCTGCTGAGAGCAGACCCATCGCAGGGGTCACATTTTTTCCAGAATATCACGTCCCTTGGTATCCCCTATTTAACCGTTGATGAAAATAACGGCGCAGGTGGAGCCGCCGGCGAAGACAGGATAGACTGGCCCTGGCTCGAAACCATCGAGCCTGATTACGACGGCACCTGGGTCCGTCACCTGAGACTCGATCACAGTCTGACAATCAAATGCGAGGGAGGTGGCTCACGCGGAATAATACTACATCGGGAAGATTTGCTTAACAGCATGTGCAGTGAAGACGAATCGTCTTATATTTTAATGAAAGGAGAACAGTAATGGAGCAAATTGTTGAACTGATTCAGTCACGAGATCCGGAACAGAATGAATTTCACCAGGCTGTCGATGAAGTCTTTGAGACGGTTAAACCGGTACTGGAAAGAAATCCCGAATATCGCCAGCAGGCAATCCTGGCACGGATAACCGAACCTGAACGCGTGCTGATGTTCAGGGTTCCCTGGATGGCAGATGATGGCCAGGTAATGGTCAACCGGGGTTTTCGCGTGGAGATGAACAGCGCCATCGGTCCCTATAAGGGAGGCTTGCGGTTTCACCCTTCGGTGAATCTGGGAATTATCAAGTTTCTGGCTTTTGAACAGGTCTTCAAAAACTCTTTGACGACGCTTGCCATGGGGGGCGGAAAGGGGGGCTCGGATTTTGATCCGAAGGGGAAGTCAGACAACGAGGTCATGCGCTTCTGCCAGTCATTCATGTCGGAGCTGTTTCGTCATATCGGGCCAAATACAGATGTTCCGGCAGGAGATATCGGTGTCGGCGCCAGAGAGATCGGCTATTTGTTCGGCATGTACAAAAAGCTTAAAAACGAGTTTACCGGAGTTCTTACCGGCAAGAGCCTGAACTGGGGCGGCAGCCTGATCAGGCCCGAGGCTACCGGCTACGGCACTGTCTATTTTGCAGCTGAAATGCTCCAGACCAGAGGGGAGACTTTTGAGGGCAAAACCTGCCTGGTTTCAGGGTCGGGCAATGTTGCCCAGTTTACGACCGAGAAGGTTATCGAACTTGGCGGCAAGGTGGTAACCATGTCCGACTCATCCGGATATATCTTTGATGAACATGGAATAGACAGTGAACGGCTGGCCTTTATCATGAACCTGAAGAATATCAGGCGCGGAAGGCTCAGTGAATATGCAGATACATACAGCGAGGCGCTCTACACCCCGGTAGACCCCAATCTTGACTACAACCCGCTCTGGAATCATCGGGCCGAGTGTGCAATGCCGTGCGCCACGCAGAATGAGATCAATGCTGTTGACGCCGGGCATCTTCTCAGTAACGGTGTTTATGTGGTCAGCGAGGGGGCAAACATGCCTTCAGTTCCTGCAGCGGTAGACCAGTTTATAGACAGTAAAATACTCTATGGTCCGGGGAAAGCGGCAAACGCCGGAGGCGTTGCCGTCTCGGGGCTTGAAATGGCCCAGAACTCGATGCGGCTGGCATGGCCCCGGGAAGAAGTTGATACGCGACTCAAGCAGATCATGAAGTCGATTCACCAGACCTGCACAGACGCAGCCGACAGTTACAATATCTCGGGTAATTATGTTGCCGGGGCTAACATTGCCGGGTTTGTCAAGGTTGTCAATGCGATGCTGGACCAGGGGCTGGTATGACATGAGGTAGAAGGGGGGGACGACAATGGCGTCTCGATATGATCGTCAGTGCAGACAATCTTTTTCCCGGATTGAAAAACAGCTCGACCGATACTTTATTGACATGTCGATGGAGTGCCCCTACCAGCTTCCTTTTAAGGCAACGTTCTACCAGGCGCTTTTCGGTCCATTGACCGACCACATCATGGAGTTGTTTCTGGCGGCGGGGTATCGGCGCAACGGCAACAGCCTCTATACCATGCGCTGTGCTTCCTGCAGCGCATGCGTGCCCATACGGATCAGTCCGCCTGAGTTCAGGCCCAGCCGCGACCAGCGAAGGGTCTTGAAAAAGAACAGCGATGTATCGGTAACCTTCAGCTCTGTAAGAATGACCGAGGAAAACCTGCAACTCTGTGAACAGTTCCTGCAGCGCCGCTATCCGCACGAAAATAATACCTCCATCGGTTATTATTCGGGTTTTTTCCTCAACCACATTGTTAATTCGCTTGAATTTCATTATCGGAAAGGGGGGCGTCTGCTGGGAAACGGTATTATCGATATCGGTGAGAACTGGATGAATGCGGTGTACTTCTATTTTGACAGTGCCGAGGCAAAACGGAGCCTCGGTACGTTCAACATCCTCACCTTGATTGATTTCTGCCTGAAGAAATCAATCAAACACCTCTATCTTGGTTATTATATAGAGGGTGTTTCGGCCATGAGCTATAAAAACCGCTTCAGGCCATATTATCTAAGGCAGGATGGTGAATGGCTGC
Organism: Desulfocapsaceae bacterium; assembly: GCA_963675545.2. Classification (GTDB taxonomy): domain Bacteria; phylum Desulfobacterota; class Desulfobulbia; order Desulfobulbales; family Desulfocapsaceae; genus MADRE3. The sequence continues at coordinate 206,917 of CAXXRX010000002.1, read as the reverse complement.
GCTTTAACGACAGGTGAGTGCAGCCGGGTACTGAAAACTTTGGAGCTATGAACTGAGTATGAAAGAAGCCCTGTTGTATCAACATGATGGTTCCGAGGTAATCTGCGGACTCTGTATGCACCAGTGCCGGATTAAACCCGGCAGGCGGGGAATCTGCGGTGTACGTGAAAACAGTGACGGTACGCTGGTCAGCCTTGTCTACGGCAGGATTTCTGCCGAACAGATCGATCCTGTCGAAAAAAAGCCGCTTTTTCATTTTCTGCCGTCAACGCTGACCTATTCTATTTCAACCATCGGCTGTAATTTCAGATGCCTGCATTGCCAGAATCATCACCTGTCTCAGGCTGATAGTGCCGAGAGCCGATGGAACTCTGTGCTGCGATCACCTGAAGAGGTTGCCCGGACCGCCTTGAGCGGCGGCTGTCGGTCGATCAGCTACACCTATGTCGAACCCACGGTTTTTTTTGAGTTTGCCTATGATTGCTGCCTAGCAGCAAACGAGGTGAACTTGAAAAATATTTTTGTGTCAAACGGCTATATGAGCCGTCAGGCAGCGGGGATGCTTGTTCCCGTTCTTGACGCGATCAATATAGATATCAAGTCATTTACGGATGATTTTTACAAGAACATCTGTGGCGCGCGGTTATCCCATGTTCTTGACAATGTGCGTTTCTTTCGTGAACAGGATGTGTGGGTGGAGGTTACAACCTTATTGATACCGGGCCTCAATGATTCAGATGACGAGATCCGTGCCATTGCCGACTTTATCGTTGATGTCGATCCCCATATCCCCTGGCATATTTCCGGATTCAGACCGACATACCGGATGCTGGATCGTCCGCCGACATCACCTGCCCAACTGCAGCGTGCCAGGGAAATAGGAATTGCGGCAGGAGTGAAATATGTATACATCGGCAATGTTCATGACGGCAGGGGAGAGAGTACCATATGCCCGGGCTGCGGGAATACGGTTATCGATCGTCGGGGGTTCATGGTTGCCGGAAACAGTATGACCGGCGGATCGTGCCCATCCTGTAAAACGAAGATAGCAGGCGTCTGGTGATGCAGAAGATGTCAATGCTTGAAAGTTACAAGGCGGTAGGCCGGTTTACTGGTTCTGATATCTTCGACCCTGGAAAAGTTTTCTGCTGATGATCGTCAGCAGGATGGCAAAAAGGGCTGCGGCAAGACCGATCAGGACGTTGTAGAAGGGAGGTGCTGCAAGAGCAATCCTGATAATGACCGTTGACAGGGCAAAACCGGAGTTCCTGAAGACCGCATAGAATCCTGGCTGGAAACATTGAGAAATCAGGACAACCAGAACGTCTGCCAGGATCAGAAGCGTATAGAAGTCGTGGAGGAAGTCGGCGTGAACCTGGCCTGTGATGCTCAGCCAGGCGCTGCGCAATCCCATATAGGTGAAGGCACCGAGCAACAGGAGCGCCAATCCTTTTTTGGCGGCCACGAAGCTGAACAGGTCCAGCGGCTTCATCGTGTCGTCCTGTTTTTTCCCCTGGACCAGGTAATAAAAGCCCAGCAGTGCAAAAATCAACAGCGCGCCAAAACCGTCGGAAAGAATACGGAGGATTGCCTCTTCGTTTCCGGCAAAACTGATCGGTTCCGGGAAGTAGGAAAGTTCTTTGAAGGCATTTCTCATCAGGATGAGTGCGAGCAGTTCAAACTGTTTACCGACTGAGCGGGAAAATGAACAGGGAATGGTAAAGATCAGGCTGATTACTTCCAGAATCAGGACAACGGTGAAGGCGGCTTCAATAGCGGAAAAGTGACTGCGCGGCAACCACATCGCCAGTGGTGCAGGTAATAGGCCAAGCCGTTTCAGTTCGATACAGAGAAGACCAGCAAGAAAAAAAAGTACAAGAAACAGTGATACCTTCCGGTGCATCCGCTCGTGTTCCCACAGGTGGTGCAGCGGGTCAAAAAGGTAGGTTATTTTTTCGTATATCAGGTTCATTACGCTATAATTCGGGAATATCTGGAGTTTGAAACAAGTACTGCTTTCTCAGCTGCTGACTGTAGCATTTTGTCGCCCGGGCATCAACAGTTTGCACCCCAGGGGACCCGTCGTAAATTCTGCTCAGGCCTTCAGATGATGTCCGGGGTTTTTTAATTGTCCCTCCGCCACAGCAGCTCAAAGACGCGATGCACTTTCGGAGGATATAGGGTATAAATCTTTGCCGGAGTTTCATCATTTGGAAATACTGATTTCACTTTAAAAAAGCAAACTATTATGCAGGTATTATCAGAAGCTCAAATAATCTCAGGAATAGAAGCCGGTGAACTCTTTTCCGCAAGGCTCGACAGCCAGGCCTTCGAGATCAGGATTGACAGCTACAAACCGCTGATTGGAACCGCCATTCACCATGGTCACAGAATCTCTTCGTCACTTGCTGCCCAGCTGCAGGTTACCGAGGCCGACAGGCAGTTCGAAGAGGATCCGTACACCGGTGATCTCATCGATATTCTACCGATCACGATGAGAGTCTGTGACTCCCGCTATTATTATGACCTGAACAGGCATCCGGACGCGTGTATCTATCAGGAGGCCTGGGGAAAGATAGTCTGGAAACAGCCGCTTGATGCCGGACAGATCGAGAAAATAAGGAATTTACACAGTTGTTATTATCGTATACTGCACTGCCTGGTCACAGCGCTTGAGCGAAGATTTGGCTGCTGCATTCTCTATGACCTTCATTCCTACAATTATTCACGCATCAACGGTACTGCACCGTTGTTTAACATCGGCACACATTTCATTAACAAAGCTCACTATTCAACTGTCCTTGATCATTTGCTCAAGCTGCTTCAGCAGATTTCCATCCCGGGAATTGAAAATAGTGCTGCTTTTGATCAGGTGTTTAGGGGTGAAGGATATCAGGCGGCTTTCATGAACGAACATCATCCGCTGAGTCTCTGTATCCCACTGGAGATCAAAAAGATTTTCATGAATGAACAACGCTTTGAGCGTAACGAAACGGTCTTTGCCGAGGTGAAGCGGCAATTGCAGCGGGTGCTGGTGGAGAATGGGACATTTTTTTTGGAAAACCTGTGCCAAGATCCCGGTCAGCAAGGAATAAACGTCGAAAAATAAAGGGTTTGTTCCATTTTTAATGCCTTATCGTTGTTGCTATGGATTATAATTATTAATTGTGGTAGTGTGATAAGCTTGGTTCTCTGGGTGCTTGGTATTACCAGGGATGTGCTGTGGGTAGCTTTCTTTCCGGTCCTTGATGTGCACGACTTGAAATAGAGGATTCAGGTTTCAGGAAAGCAGACGATAACGAACAACGTTTTTTAGGAGGATGAACAATGAAATCACCTGTACGTGTGGCTGTTACTGGAGCCGCCGGTCAAATTGCCTATTCGCTGATCTTTCGTGTTGCACATGGCGACATGCTCGGACCGGATCAACCTGTAATCCTGCAGCTGCTCGAGATTCCGCCGGCAATGGATGCTCTGAAAGGCGTCGTAATGGAGCTTAATGACTGCGCTTTCCCGCTTGTCGAAGATATCATTATCAGTGATGACCCGAATGTTGCGTTCAAAGATGTAGACTTTGCGTATCTCGTCGGTGCCCGCCCTCGCGGCCCCGGCATGGAGCGCGCTGATCTGCTTACCGCCAATGCCCAGATTTTCTCGGTCCAGGGCAAAGCACTCAACGATCACGCCAGCCGTGACGTCAGGGTCCTGGTTGTCGGAAATCCCGCCAACACCAATGCCCTTATCACCATGAAAAATGCCCCCGACCTGAACCCGAGAAACATCACGGCGATGATGCGGCTTGATCACAACAGGTCCCTCTCGCAGATAGCCGAAAAAACAGGTTCACATTCCACCAAAGTCGAAAAGATGGTCGTCTGGGGAAACCATTCTGCGACCCAGTATCCGGATATCAGCTATGCGACCGTTGATGGAGAGCCGGTTGTCTCGAAGGTTGATAATGACTGGTATGTAAATACCTTTATCCCCACCGTGCAGCAGCGCGGTGCTGCCATCATCAAGGCAAGAGGCGCATCCAGTGCAGCCTCTGCGGCCTCTGCAGCTGTCGATCACATGCGCAGCTGGGCTCTTGGCAGCGGCGGCAAGTGGGTGAGCATGGGGGTTTATGCATCCGGAAACAAATATGGTATCGATGAGGATATCATGTACTCAGTTCCGATCGTTTGCGAAGGCGGAGACTGGAAGGTTGTCGAAGGACTTGAAATCAGTGATTTCAGCAGGAAAATGATGTCGGCGACCGAAGCGGAACTGGTTGCAGAAAGAGACGCGATTGCTGATCTTCTTTAATGTTTTGATGTAATATCTGCAACGGCACAAGAGGACACATCCTCTTGTGCCGTTCACTCCTCCTGCCGGTTGAGCGGCATTGTTGTCCTTTCCTGTTCTCCTGTTTTTTACTACCTGTTTGCAAAGATATCACCGTTGGGTTAGGTTTGCTCAAGGGGGGTAACTGCTGTTACCCGGTGATTCTTTCTGGAGAAATAATGACTGAAATAGAGATTATCATTGCCGATATTACAAAGCTTGAGGTTGATGCCGTTGTTAATGCAGCGAACAGTACCCTGCTGGGTGGTGGCGGCGTTGACGGCGCTATTCACCGGGCAGCTGGTTCCTCACTGCTGGATGAATGCCTGACCCTCGGAGGGTGCCCGACCGGCGAGGCTCGAATAACCGCTGGTTATGATCTGCCGGCACGTTACATCATTCATACGGTTGGTCCGGTCTATCATGACGGTACTGAAGGAGAACACCGCTTTCTCGCCTGCTGCTATCGTAATTGCCTGAAGCTTGCAGCGGCACATAACTGCACATCCATCGCCTTTCCAGCAATCAGCTGCGGCGCCTACCGGTTTCCGATCAGGGATGCAGCTCGTGTGGCAATTGAAGAGACCGCTCAATTTATCCGAGACAGCGATGCCATAAACCGTATTGTATTTGCCTGCGCTTCAGCGGAGGTTCGCAGTGCCCTCGCGGATGCCTATCATCTCCTGAAGTCATAATGGATACATGCAGGTGGCTTTCGATATTTCGTAAAAGCCGGACCTGACAATAGTGTTGATACTGAAACGTCCTCTCAGCAACCGCGGCTTGATGTAATTTTCTCTAGGAAACCTCAATTTCCTACCCGTGACAGACAAAATAATTGTTATTCATTTGACATCGTAAGATCTATAACATAGGCTAACTATATAACATGAGGATGAAAACAAGGCTTATACCGTTGAGAACGACTAACACATAGCCTACGATTATTTTGATGGACCTTCGATCCCTGTAAGGTACCGGGCAATAGATTAAGCACGATGAACAATCAAAAAGAACGAATAGCCGCCCATGTCGACAGTAATGACATGGCGATTATAACATGCCCTTACTGCGGTATTCTCAAGAAGGTCTCCGTTGCCAAGTTCAAGAATTCAAAGCATCAGCTATCAACTCGCTGCCAATGTGGAAAACGCTTTGATGTGCAACTGAATTTCAGATCCAGTTATAGAAAGCAGGTCCAGCTGGCAGGGATGTTTATGGTATTGTCACCGGGAGCTTCGCACTGGTGTGAAATGGTAGTCCGTGATATCTCCCGCACCGGGATTGGGTTTCAAAATACAGACAGTGTCGTGGTAAAGTCCGGGCACTCACTACGTTTAAAATTCAAACTGGACAACGCCAAGAAAACGTTGATAGAAAAAGACGTTGTCGTCAAGATCGTCAACGGTCAATACGTCGGGTGCGAGTTCAAGAATCTGGCTCTTGAGGAAAAAGAGCTTGGTTTTTATCTGTTCTCCTGATGTCGCTCTGTAAGTTTGCCTGTAATAAACAAATCTGTAATCAAAACCGAAACGGGCACAGCACAACTACCCGTGGTACAGCTGTTTGTGAATCAGTTGCCGAGCGGTTTGATATAGGCGAAGATCGTATTCAATCAGCGGTCTCAGGATATCGTGCATCCCTGAATCATTTACATTGTAGAGTGGTCTGTATTTCGATGTATTTAACGGTACGACCTGTTTGATGAAGCGAAGATTGTATGTGTTGCAAAATTGTTTAACGAAGGGTTCATACGCTTCGGTAAGTCCGATTCCGGAAAACAGCTTCAAGTTCTCCAGCGCTTGCTGCAGATCCTTTTCAGTTACCCGCTCAGGCTTATAATCAAGAAAGTGTCGGGTCTGCCGATTATCGAACATTTCGATTTCGAGTCCTTTGAGGTTTGAGACGAGCGACCCCAGAATATCTCCAATACTGTTTTTGGAGTGATTGAGTTTCAGCCCGAGTGCCTGAATATGGTGAGGATGGTCAAGAAAGTGCTTATTCTCCGGGTGAGCGGCAATGCCCCGCAACCAGTTAAGGTTTGAATGCAGATGAGCCTGGGGGCGGCGCAGGATCGTAAAAAGGGAGAAGAGATTGAGATCAAAGTGCTGTTTTATCGTTTCAATCCGGAAGTGCCCTGCCAGGTAGCGTTTCTGTTTGATTAAATCCGGATAACCGGAGCTCGGTATCGATTCGATATGTATTGCAGTGGTGTCTGCTGGATAGCGTTGCCGAATGAAGCCGTTAAACGAGGTTCCGGCTGTTTTTGGAATGTGCATGAAAAAGATTCTCGGAGGATCGCTGCTAAAGACATCTGGAATAGCCTCCGTGGCAAATGTGCAGAGCGGTTTCGATCCGCCGGTGAAAATACGCAGCTGAGAATACCGGGAAAGGTCAGTGTCCGATGGAAATTGAAAATGAAACCCACATCGGCCGTCCGGATGAATTCTCTGGTCTTTCAGATCCTTTCGAATGGTGTCGGCAACGGTTTCTCCGATAAAAACCTTGTCCAGGTAAAATTTCAGGTGGACCGGTTGCCTTGTTCTGAGTTTATTAAAAACCCATCCACGTATCTGTTGATTATTGAGAAGATCAACGGCGTAGTTTTTGAGTCGATGTCCAAGCATATTTTATTTATGTATGTCGGCTGCGATCAGCGACGCAGGGTAACGGGCCATATCGATTCGCTTGCAGGGTTCAAAAAAGAGTGCTGATAACTGCCGTGTCGGATATGAAACGGGTGGAACCGACGCCTCTCTTAACGCCGTAAATGCAAAAACCCCCGTCTCATGTTGGTGAAGACGAGGGTTTTGTATATAAAATCGGCGGCGACCTACTCTCCCACACAGTTGCCCATGCAGTACCATCGGCGCAGGAGAGCTTAACTTCCGTGTTCGGAATGAGAACGGGTGGAGCCTCTCCGCTATGACCACCGATAAAGGGTAATCGGTAATACGGGTGGTGCTATAAAAAAAGATAATTAAACAGTAGAGTAAAAAACAGCAGCAGCTTAATCAAAAAATATGGATAAGCCGCACGGCACATTAGTATCGGTAAGCTCCACGTGTTACCACGCTTCCACACCCGACCTATCAACGTGGTGGTCTACCACGTGCCTTCAGATGGCCACTACAGCCATGGGATATCTTATCTTGGAGTGGGCTTCCCGCTTAGATGCTTTCAGCGGTTATCCCTGCCGAACATAGCTACCCAGCAATGCCCCTGGCGGAACAACTGGTACACCATAGGTTCGTCCATCCCGGTCCTCTCGTACTAGGGAAAGATCTCCTCAAATATCCTGCGCCCGCAACAGATAAGGACCAAACTGTCTCACGACGTTTTAAACCCAGCTCGCGTACCACTTTAATTGGCGAACAGCCAAACCCTTGGGACCTGCTTCAGCCCCAGGATGTGATGAGCCGACATCGAGGTGCCAAACCTCCCCGTCGATATGGACTCTTGGGGGAGATAAGCCTGTTATCCCCGGAGTACCTTTTATCCGTTGAGCGACGACCCTTCCATGCGGAATCGCCGGATCACTAAGACCTACTTTCGTACCTGCTCGAAATGTCTCTCTCGCAGTCAAGCTCCCTTATGCCTTTACACTCTTCGGCTGGTTTCCAATCAGCCTGAGGGAACCATCGCGCGCCTCCGTTACGCTTTAGGAGGCGACCGCCCCAGTCAAACTACCCACCAGACAATGTCCTGGATCCGGATCACGGACCGCAGTTAGATTCCTAAGATAACAAGGGTGGTATTTCAAGGGCGACTCCATACACACTGGCGTGCATACTTCAAAGTCTCCCACCTATCCTACACATGTTACCTCAAAAACCAATGCCAAGCTGTAGTAAAGGTTCACGGGGTCTTTCTGTCTTGTTGCGGGTAACCGGCATCTTCACCGGTACTACAGTTTCGCTGAGTCTCTGGTTGAGACAGTGGGGAAATCGTTACGCCATTCGTGCAGGTCGGAACTTACCCGACAAGGAATTTCGCTACCTTAGGACCGTTATAGTTACGGCCGCCGTTTACCGGGGCTTCGGTTCGCTGCTTCGCTTACGCTGACAGGTCCCCTTAACCTTCCGGCACCGGGCAGGCGTCAGACCCTATACTTCGTCTTTCGACTTCGCAGAGTCCTGTGTTTTTAGTAAACAGTCGCTCCCCCCATTTCACTGCAACCTACGTAGGCTCATTCATGTATATAAATTCACCATATAGGCACACCTTCTCCCGAAGTTACGGTGCTATTTTGCCGAGTTCCTTAACCAGAGTTCTCTCAAGCGCCTTGGTATTCTCTACCAGCCTACCTGTGTCGGTTTACGGTACGGTCACCATCATGACTAGATACGAGGATTTTCCTGGAAGCAGGGAATCAACCACTTTGCTGTCTAAAAGACATCGTCATCACGTCTCATCGTTATACAAGGACCCGGATTTACCTAAGTCCCCCGACTACACGCTTAAACCGGCTATTCCAACAGCCGGATGGCCTATCCTTCTCCGTCCCCCCTTATCATCAAACATCATGACAGTGGTACAGGAATATTAACCTGTTTCCCATCGACTACGCCTCTCGGCCTCGCCTTAGGAGCCGACTAACCCTGAGCAGATTAACTTGACTACAGGAAACCTGAGGCTTTCGGCGACAAGGTTTCTCACCTTGTTTATCGCTACTCGTGTCAACATAAGCTCTTGTGGAACCTCCAGCACTCCTTTCGGTGTACCTTCTCAGGCGACCACAATGTTCTCCTACCATCCAGAAGCTGATTTAAACCTATTAACTCTACTGCTTGCCCGAGGGTAGTTGCTCGGGATAAATCCCTCGCCACATGTAACTACCACTGTGCGTTCATTAATAAACTTAAATCAGCTTCTGGATCCGTAGCTTCGGTACTATGCTTAGCCCCGTTACATCTTCAGCGCAGATTCATTAGACCAGTGAGCTATTACGCTTTCTTTAAAGGGTTGCTGCTTCTAAGCCAACCTCCTGGTTGTATCTACAATTCCACCTCTTTTCCCACTTAGCATAGTTTAGGGACCTTAGCTGACGGTCTGGGTTGTTTCCCTCTCGACCATGGAACTTATCTCCCACAG
>CAXXRX010000002.1:0-192500 GCA_963675545.2 Desulfocapsaceae bacterium | reverse complement strand
ATCATGTCTTCCTGTGACAGCGCCCGGAAAATAATAGACTCATCAATTCTGTTGAGAAACTCCGGTTTGAAGTGATGCATCAGGATTTCTTCGACCTGCTGATTAATTGTTGCAGCATCGACCCGCTCTTCGGTCATCTTCATGATCAGATCACTGCCGAGATTTGAGGTCATGACCAGGATGGTGTTCTTGAAGTCAACCGTCCGTCCCTTCCCGTCAGTCATCCTGCCGTCATCGAGAACCTGCAGCAGCACGTTGAAAACATCGGGATGCGCTTTTTCTATTTCGTCCAGGAGAATGACCGAGTATGGCCGCCGGCGAACTGCCTCAGTGAGGTAGCCACCTTCATCGTAACCGACATAGCCGGGAGGTGCACCGATGAGCCTGGCAACCGAATGTTTCTCCATGAATTCGGACATGTCGATGCGAATCATCGCCTGTTCACTGTCGAAAAGAAAGTCGGCAAGCGTTCGGGCGAGCTCGGTTTTACCGACTCCGGTGGGTCCCAAAAAGAGGAATGAGCCCAATGGTCGGTCCGGATCCTGCAGGCCGGCACGGGCGCGGCGCACTGCGTTTGAGACGGCGGCAATAGCTTCCTCCTGGCCGATGACGCGTTTGCGCAGGACTGATTCGGCAGCGAGGAGTTTCTCTTTTTCACCCTCCAGCAACCGATCTACAGGAATTGATGTCCATTTGGCCACCACCGAGGCGATGTCTTCAGCGCTTACCTCTTCCTTGAGCATCTGCTGGTTAGCCTGAACTTCCTGCAACTTCTGGTTTTCGCGCTCCAGGTCCTTGCCGAGATTAACGATCGTACCATACCTGATTTCGGCGACTTTGCTCAGTTCTCCGGCCCTTTCCGCCTGCTGAGCATCGACATGCGCCTGTTCTATTGACTCCTTGATGGTTCGGATGCGCTGAATAATCTCGCGCTCGAGGGTCCACTGGGCCTTCATGCTGTTAAGCTGGTCATTGAGATCGGCAAGTTTCTTCTGCAGCTCAGACAAGCGTTCTTTTGAGGCTTTATCTTTTTCTTTTTTCAGGGCTTCCTGCTCTATTTCCAGTTTGATTCGCTGGCGGTCAAGGGTATCGATCTCAGTGGGCATCGAGTCAATTTCGATGCGCAACCGTGATGCCGCCTCGTCGATCAGGTCGATTGCCTTGTCAGGAAGAAACCTGTCGGTGATATAACGATTGGAAAGGGTAACGGCGGCAACAGTTGCCGCATCCTGGATGCGCACACCGTGGTGCACTTCATATTTCTCCTTGATACCGCGGAGAATAGCAATTGAGTCTTCTTCGCTTGGTTCCTGGACAACAACCGGCTGAAAACGCCGTTCAAGGGCACTGTCCTTTTCAATATACTTCCGGTATTCATCTATCGTTGTGGCCCCTACGCAATGCAGTTCGCCGCGGGCAAGGGCGGGTTTGAGCATGTTTGACGCATCCATCGACCCCTCCGCGGCACCAGCGCCGACAAGGGTGTGAATCTCATCAATGAAGAGAACAATTTCACCGCTTCTGCTTTCGACTTCTTTCAAAACGGCTTTGAGGCGGTCCTCAAATTCCCCACGATATTTTGCACCTGCAACAAGAGAACCGAGGTCAAGGGTGATGACCTGTTTCCCTTCCAGCGTGGCAGGGATATCTCCATTGACAATACGCTGGGCAAGCCCTTCAACGATGGCGGTCTTGCCGACGCCCGGTTCCCCTATTAACACCGGATTGTTCTTGGTACGGCGCGACAAGACCTGGATGATGCGGCGAATTTCCTCATCCCGGCCGATTACCGGATCAAGCTTGCCCTGTTTGGCAATATCGGTAAGATTTTTGCCGTATTTTTCCAGGGCCTGATATTTCTCTTCAGGATAGGGGTCCGTTACCCGCTGATTCCCTCGAATTGTGGTCAGGGCCTGGAGGAATGCTTTTTCAGTAATGCCCAGGTCTCGCAATTTTGTTGACAGGCTTGATTTCTGTTCCCGGAGCAGTGTCAGAAATATGTGCTCCTGGCTGACATATTCATCCTGCATTTGTTTTGCCGTGTTAAAGGCGTTGTCGAGCATGGTCCGCAGTTCCGAAGAAACATACACCTGCCCGGCGCCGGCACCGGAAACACGGGGCGACTCATCGATGGCCATGTTTACGATCATCAGGGCCCGCGAGGGCTCAATGCCCATCTTCTGCAGAACCGGAACAACGACACCGTCCGGTTGCTCGAGAATTGCCTTGGCCAGGTGGGCGGGTTTGATCTCCTGATGCCCCTTTTGCGCGGCAATCTGCTGAGCAGCCTGGACAGCCTCCTGTGACTTGAGTGTAAACTTGTCGAATTGCATGATAACCTCTCCTCTATAATAACGGTGAATACGTGCTTAACTGCGTCTATTTCAGCGCAAAATATAAGAAGGGTCCAGGGGGGTGTCAAGTTTTTGACACAATAATCAGGTGTAAAAAGAAGAGGCGGGTCTGCAACGCAAACCCGCCTCTATTTGAAAGGTGAAACGCGAGGACTATCCGCAGCTTCCGGAGCCACATGAACCGGAGGAACAGCCACCGCCGCCGATCGGGTTGGCGGAGGTAATACCGAACCCGGAACGGGGACCTGCATCAACATATTCCACATTGATGGTGCCGCAGGTGTCTATAAGGCTTTCCTCTACGAGAAATGTCAGATCATCCTGGTCGTATACTTTGTCGTTTTCTTTTGGCTCATCCAGAGCCAGTCCCAGTGAGGGGCCTGCTCAGCCACCCTGCATGAGGGCGACCCGCAATGCAGATTCAATATTATTCTGGCTGAGATACTCCTTCAGTTTGGTCACGGCCAGATCAGTTACAGTAAGAGACATCTAATCCTCCTTCTTTTTTTCTTGGCATCTATGTTGATGCATGAATGTGTTAATCATTCTACATGAATCAACAGCTCTTCGTTGCCTACAACAATAAGCGTGGCTGTTTCATAAGTCAATTAAACAATGAAAATCATGGAAATAATATGTTATTACAAAATGTTATTGATAATTGTCAGACTCATGACCATTGTTGAAACGATAGTTTTTTATTGCGGCTTGAAAATGCATAGTGCTAATATTACATGTTATCATGTATTCATGACGCGTGACAGCATCCTGGGCAACTCCGTGAAAAAAATAATGTCTGAGTAGTCGTGTCTCTATATTGAGGAATATTTATGAAAAAAGTTGTGATTTCAACCGGTGGAGGAGATGCGCCTGGCCTCAATGCGGTAATTTATGCCGTGGTACACGCCTGTTATAAACGTGGCTGGGAGGTTTACGGCAGCAGGAGCGGATATGGGGGATTCCTGGATATCGATGAGATGCTCCGCCTGACTCCCCGCGATGTGAGAGGCATATACGCCACAGGGGGCACGATCCTGGGTTCGACCAACAAGGGAAACCCGTTTTCCAAACCTGTTGAAAACCTTGCTGGAGAAATACAGGTTGTTGATATATCAGAAAAAATACTTCGAAACTACAAACGCATGGGGTTTGATTGTCACATTGCCATAGGTGGTGACGGCAGCCTGGGGATTGCCCATCGATTTGCCCAGCTCGGTATGAATGTTATCGGGGTACCCAAGACTATTGACAATGATCTGGAGAAGACTGACCGGACCTTTGGTTTTGATACAGCGGTCTCAACGGCCACAAATGCCCTTGATAAGCTGCACTCGACAGCGGAATCCCACGACCGGGTTATGGTCGTCGAGGTTATGGGACGTGATTCGGGCTGGATTGCCCTTTATTCGGGAATTTCCGGTGGAGCTGATGTTATCCTGATTCCTGAGATCCCATTTGATCTAGAAGAGGTGTGCGAGAAGATTTCCGACAATGAACTCAGGGAAAAACATTATTCGATTGTGGTTGTTGCCGAAGGTGCCATGGAGAAAAGCGGCAGGGTGTTCGTTAAGGGAAACGGTGAGCTGGGAAGAGAAGAAGCCATCCTCGGTGGCGTCGGAGAATGGGTCGCCTCTGAAATCAGGAAGCAGACCGACAAGGATACCAGATCACTTGTACTCGGGCACCTGCAGCGCGGAGGTTCACCGACAACCTTTGACCGTCTCCTGGCATTGCGCTTTGGTGCGGCTGCTGTCCGGCTCGTCGAGGAGGAAACCTTTGATCACATGGTAGCCCTTGATTCCTCTCGCATGACCGCGGTTCCCATTGCTGAGGCAATAAAAAAACGGAAAAAAGTTGATCTGACAAGTGACAAGATACTGACCGCCCGTGATATCGGTATCTGTTTCGGCGATTAAAGGGATGGATCCACGTGAACCGGGCAGCTGAACTGCAGGATATCTATGATCGGCTTTATAGGTTTTTTGGGCCCCAGAACTGGTGGCCTGCTGAATCAAAGCTGGAGATGGTGGTGGGTGCTGTTCTCACCCAGAACACCAACTGGCAGAACGTTTGTACAGCAATTGACAGGCTCCGTGCTGAAGGACTGCTTTCCTATGAAGGGCTCAGCGGCCTGACTGTTGACAGCCTGGCTTTTTTTATCAAATCTTCCGGTTATTACAATCTCAAGGCCAAGCGGCTGAAAAATCTGTTGCAGATGATTGCTGAGGTATATGATGGCAGTCTTGATAATTTACTTCAGGACGACCCCTGGACAGCCAGAGAATCTCTGCTCTTGGTGAAAGGAATCGGGCCTGAAACGGCCGACTCCATCCTGCTTTACGCAGGAGATCAACCGTTTTTTGTGGTTGATGCCTATACCCACCGTGTTTTTTCCCGTCATAATCTGGTTGCCGACGACTGCGACTATGAAACCCTGCAGAACCTGTTCATGGACAATCTGTCTCATGACGCACACTTTTTCGGAGAGTATCATGCACTCATTGTCCTGACAGCGAAAGAGTTCTGCAAAAAAAACAGACCACTCTGTGAAAAATGCCCGTTATTCAAAGGGGTGGTCTATTGATGCTGTTATTCTCAGAGCAGTTTTCTATTGATTAAATCGCTGATCATTTCGTCTATTTCAATGTCAGAATAGCCGATTTTCAAGAGCTCCTGGCGATAGGCTGTAAGAATATCTCTGGCTTTGAGCGGCGTATTGTTCTTGATGCAGAGGTGGTACCTCAGGGCGATACAGTCATCGTCATGCGGGAGGATTTCTGAGCTTTTTTCCAGTATAGACAGTGCCTCATTATAACGATGGTATTTGATCAGCATACCGCTCCAACATATGCTGACCCGCCTCATGGCTTCAAGAATTTCATCGTATAACTTCAATGCCTGATCATTAATGAAAAATTCTTCCAGGGTATGGTTCTTCCAGAGAGAAAAAGCCCTGGTAAAGGTATTGCCTGCCTGCCACCAGAGCGATTGCCCGGCCAGTTTCAAACCGTGGTCTGCGCATGTCATGCAATCTATGGCATCGACCCGCACGTTTATCAAACGGAGAAATCCTTTTTCGACAATGAAATATGAAGGTGGTGCAACCTGTAATTTATCCTTGAGAAGTTTTCTGAAGCGATGGGTCAGTGTGTCCAGATTGTTGCGTGCTTTGTCGGGAGGAGTATCGGGCCAGAAGGCGAGTTGCACCTGTTCCTGGGATACACTGAAGTCGGAAGAGGAAATGAGCAGGCCGAGCAGCTCACGCTGAAGTGCACTGAAATCCTTGAGAGCCAGGGATTTCTCCCCCTTGACGCCCACTGAAAAATTACCAAGAATGCTGATGTCTAAAGGAGCAACGCCAGTACCATCAACGGAAATAATTATACCGTTTTTCCCGGCACAGGACCGTGAAAATTCAGGATGAATACCGTGTTTAAGTGCGGTCTCCAGAAGTTGTTTGGCCGCCTCTGGTTCCCACCCCCAGAAATAACTGAAATCATGCTTTTTCATGAGGTTTAGCCAGTCACCGACCTTCTCAAGCGAATGTTCATCGTTTTCTTTTCTACAGCTGATAAGGGCGAGATAGGCGCGGCAGCATACCTCAATGTAAGGAGACGGAATCTCTTGAGCTATTGTCAACCCTTTTTCAAGAAACCCAGTTGCCTTGTCGTACAGCTCAAGTGTAACAAGGGATGCCCCGGCAATTGCATAATTATAAGCAATATAGAAGGGGCCTCCTGATTCGTTGCGCAGACTGGTTGATGTTTCGATATCCTTGAGAGCCTGTTCACGCCGGCCAGTCAGGGAGTGAGCAAAAGCCCGCCATTGGAGAAACTGGCTGGTCATATGGTCGCTGGAGGCACTCTTTGATACCATCATTCCCTGCTCCAGGGTTGCCAGAGCCTGTTTTAGATTACCCTCAGCGATAAGAGCGAGTGCCGACCAGATAAACAGATACGGCGCTGCCACCGTCTGACGGGTGATTGTCTCGTCAACACTTGACTGGATCAGCTGCTTCTGGTAGCTGAAGGCGACGCTGTCGCCGTGCATTGATAAATCGCATAACTGCATGATGTGCAGGGTGAGGCGATTGCTCATGCCGACGAGAGGATCATGGGCAAGGTGCAGGGAATTTTCTATTTCATGTCGTGCAGCCCGGCGATTACCGCTGAGCAGCGCGATATAACCTAAAATAAACCTGGTGGCTGCAATGAAGTTGCCGCTTTCCCGTTTTTTGGCAAGCTCATAACCACGTGTGGCGTAGTGGTGGGCCTGCTCCATTTTGCCTTCAAAAAAGCAGTAACCTGCGGCGAGATTACGGGCCACTATAATGATGATTTCGTCAGGGAGATCCCGATGGTTTCTTTCAAACAGGGTTCGTGTGCGTTTGAGAAGCATTGAGCCCAGGCGATACTGGCCGGAGATAACGAAATGAAAGTAGATAATCTGGGAGAGTGACATCAATTCGCCGGCTTCATCATTATTCTGGGCAAATTGTGTTCTGCAGGCCTCAAAGTAGGGGAGTGTCTGCCGGGGGTTGGTGTCCGTGCTCAGCAGGCCATGAAAAAAGGTGAGCCAGGTGTGCTTGAGCAGTATCTCCTCTTCTACAGACTGCAGTATCGCGAGGATTGTAATGGTGCGGTTGCCGGCAACAAGCCTGAGCCCCCAGTGTTTCATGACCTGTTCCATTCGAGAATAGTCACGGCCGCTGCACAGGGACTTCAAGGCCTTCTCGACAAGGCCCTCTGCCAGGTAGTAGTCTGCCGCCCGGTTATAGATTTCATTGATTTCATTGTCACTATACACTGTGCGGCCGTTGATCTGCAGAAACTCCTGAAAGAGGTGGTGCAACCTGAACACGCTATTATCGTCATCGAGTCGGTAGACAAAGAAATTTTCATCGGCCATCCTGCCAAGGTGCTGATCAATATCATCGATTGCGGTCAGGATCCGGGCGAGGCTGATATCGATCTCATCGATAAAGGAGAGTTTCAGAAAATCGTTTCTCAGGTGTTCCGGGAGATGAGAAAAGATTTCTTCCTCAAAATAACTGAGTATCGAGGCATCTATTTTCCCGCTGATTAGCCTTGACCAGTCCTCTGCCGGTGCCTCGCTGGTTTTTCGTGCCCGCTTGTTTGCATACGGGTGAGCAGCCAGGATGATTCCCATAACCCAGCCATTGGTTTGTTTAAGGATGTTCTCTGCCTCTTTTCTGGTCAGGCTGGTGCTGAAAATGATTTCATAGAGCGATTCGATATCCTGCAGACCGAGCGCCAGATCTTCTGTATCGAGATAGAGCGGCATTGAGGTCCTGGTTAATAACCTGGCCTGCAGGTCCAGTGGCTGTCTGCTGGTGAGTATGAAATGAAGCCGTGGAGGAGCAGTGTCTATGATGTAATCAAGCAGCTGGTTGGTATATTGGGACTCACTTATCAGGTGCAGATCGTCAAAGGCGATAAAGATGTCGTCTTCAATAGTGCTGTCAATATCATGGAGCAGCAGATTGGCACATTCTTTAAAGTCTGTCGGGCCGATCTGACCCTCCTCCAGAATTGCCGCAAGATCGGGAGATGAAAAGGTGCTGAAGCTCTTTGATAATGAAAAATGAAGCGCGGCGAGAAAAAGGATTGGGTCGATATCTTCCGGACCGATCTGGTACCAGATGAACGGATGTCCGGCATGGTCCAGGTACTGGTATGCAAGTGTGGTTTTCCCCTGACCGGCCTGGGCTTCGATGATAATTATTTTCTTCGCAGAAGTGGCTGAAGCGAGCCGGTCAGTGATGATATTGTGGCGTTGAAGTGACTGGGATCGGTTGATCCTGGGCGGGTAAAATTTGTTTGAGGCAATTGATTGCTGGAGCGTTTTGGTGCCTTTTTTCATGTCTCCTCAAGTTTGTCTTCTTCAGTCTTCGGGTGCTGCTCATGAAACCACAGAAATTGCCTGCAGATTCCTCGCACGATATTAGCCTCTTTTTCATTCAATCTGATTCTGCCGAGAAACTGCCTGATGTTCCTCATCCAGTAATTATGGCTTTTTTCGTTGAGAAAATCAATTTTCAAGAGTGCTTCTTCCACATGTCTGTACATGCCTTCGAGTTGGAAGGTTGTGGCGTATTCAGGAGCGGCTTCAGGCTCTCTGGTTATTTCAACAATGGCATAATGCAGCTCGTAGCAATGGATTGCCACTGCCTGGGCGAGGTTGAGTGAGGAAAAGTCAGCGGTGGGTATATTGGAGGTATACTGACAGTATTTGAGATCGTCATTGGTGAGCCCCCGGTCCTCGGGCCCGAAAAGAAAGGCTATTTTATTATCCTTGAAAAGTGGCAGCAGTTGTCTGATGACATCGCGAGGTGTCTGCTCGCTGCTACGTTTCCTGCCCAGGCGGGCAGTGGTGCCGACAACAAAAGCAAATGATGCGAGTGCTTCGGGCAGCTCGCGATAAAACTCCATAGTCTTGAGAATATGGGCGGCGTTGTGCGTTGCCATTTGCGCCATCGGCTCATAGTCGGGGCGGGTATCACTAACAACGATGAGTCTGTTTATGCCCATATTATAGCATGAGCGGGCGGCTGCACCGATATTGCCTGGATATTTCGGGCTCTTCAGGATAACGGCTGCATTGTTGAGCAGCGATCTGGAGACATTCATATGGCGAAGTTAAAAAAAAGGGGTTGTCAGGTATTCCGACAACCCCGAAATCGCAATCAGCTATTATACTGGAATGGTATTAATCTCTGATATTATTCCTGCTTGCTTGAATCGTCAAACGAGACCCGGCTGATTTTTTCATATTCTTCAGCCTGTTTGTCAGGAGTCGTCGGCATCAGTCGCTTGAGAAGGGGTACCACGCCTTTTTCCGATTTCTCGAAAAGGTTTTCAGCTTCTTTCAAGGTGATCTGCCAGGCAGGTGCGAAACCGGGCGCTTTTTCAAACATGATATCAAGAGCCGTCTGGTACACAAAATATTGACGTATTTCTTTACGCCCGGGCTTCTGGTTCAGGGACTGCACGGTTATCCGAAGGTTATCCCGTTCCTGTTTGAGCCGGTCAAGCTCTGATTTCCTCCGTTCATTCTCGGATGAATCAATTTCCAGTTTTGTATGTAGGTGGGCACGCAGGCGATCAACTTCCTTTGACAGCTCACGTCGTCTCAAGAAACCTCGTATATAGATAATAACGCAGAAAATAATACCAAGAGCAAGTCCCTTGGCGAATGGATTTGTTATAATTGAGACAAACCAGCTCGATTCTTCCATTAGATATCCTCCATAGGATCTGGTTGAAAGGATTTTTTGTGATTAAAGGGTATTTTCATATTCACGAATAAATAGGATAAAAGTAAGGTCAAGTCAAGCGGCAAAACAGGCACTGTTTTGCAGACAATAGTTCCTGTCAGTTACCGTCGTCTGTAGGACGTTGATTCAGCGATAAAAATAACGTTTGAAAACTGATGTTTGCCTGGAGAACACTATAGTGTTGCCGCAGGTTTTGTGTCAAGGTGCTTGAAGAAAATCTTGTTCAGCCGCTTGTCGACAGCAAGCAGTTCAACAACCAGCTGTCGACCGATCTGAAAGGTCTTTCCGCTGACATCCCCGACAACCCTGTGGCGTTTTTCGTCATAGAGATAGTAGTCATCCGTCATGGTGGACAGGTTAATCACACCGTTGACAAACACGTCAATCAATTCAATGTAGAGTGACGATTCAGAAACGCCGGAGACAACTGCCATGAATGTTTTGCCGATGTGGGGGGAGATGAACTGAATTTTCAAACGCTCTACTATGTCACGCTCGGCATCGATAGCCGTTCTTTCCTTTGCGGAAAGAGACAGGCCTGCATCTCTCAAGGGAACAGGAGCGCTCTGAGTTCTTTTTTTCTGCACGCCAGGCGACATTGTATCGATTAAACTGCACAGCTGCCGGTGAACAACCAGGTCGGGATAACGCCTGATTGGAGAGGTGAAATGAAGGTAATTGTCGGCGGCAAGACCGAAGTGGCCTGTGTTGTCGACACTATACCTGGCCTGCTGCATGGTACGCAGCAGCAAGGTGTTGATGATGTATTCATGGGCAGTACCTGCTGCCTGATCAATCATCTCGTTGTACCAGGATTGATTTTCATCCGGGCGTGTCGCCGCAAAGCCGAGGGTTTTGGCAAATCGCAGGAAATCGGAAACTTTTTCCGGGTCGGGTTTCTCGTGTATGCGGAACAGGGTTTTTTGGTGGCTGCCGACAAAGGTGTGGGCAACTGCTTCATTGGCTGCCAGCATGAACTCTTCTATCATCTGGTGAATAAAATGTGTCCTGCCTCTGGCTATTGTTTTGATTGTTCCATCATTGTTGAGGCTGATATCTGCTTCGGGAATTGAAAAGTTGATGGAGCCGCGCTCCATCCTTCTGGCCCGCAGCGCCCCGGCAAGCTCTGATGCCCATTTCAACGGGGTCAGAAACGCCTTGTGACCGCGGCGTGCTGCAGGGTCCTTGTCTATGAGAATATCCTTCACCATGTCATAGGTGAAGCGCTTGTGACTTTTGATTATCGATCTGCTGTAGCGTTTATACTTCAGGGCGCCCATCCGGTCAAAGTCAAGCACTACCGTAACTGCCGGTCGATCCTTGCCCGGCATCAGGCTGCAGAGGTTGCCGGAAAGATTTTCCGGAAGCATCGGTACAACCGTTCCCGGGAAATAGACAGACGTGCCGCGCTCATATGCTTCAATGTCAAGGCGGCTGCCGGGTTTTACATAGGCTCCGACATCAGCAATCGAAACCCAGAGTCGAAAGCCGTTACGTTTTTTTTGCACGCATACGGCATCATCAAAATCTTTGGCGTCCGGACCGTCAATGGTGATATGGAGAAGGTCGCGAAGGTCCTCTCGGTCGTCGAAGCCGGGCGTCGGCAGGGTGTTGAGTGACTCCTGGACAGCCTCCGGGCTGAAAACCGATGCCAGTTCAAATTTTTCGATGACGAGCTCTGCCTGGACAGCTGCAGATGCAGGGCTGCCAAGCACCTTGACAATTTCTCCACCGGGTCTGCCGCCGGCGTCCCGCTGCTCGAGCAATTTGACAATGACGGCATCTCCATCATTGACGGTGGTTTGCGGCGGACGTGAAATGGCAATGGAAAAGGGGTAACGGGGGTCCTCCGGATGAACGATGCCATGGTTCCGGTCGGACTGATAAAATCCGGCGAGCCGGGTTTTACCTCTGCTGATTATGTGCATGACTTCGGCCTCGGGTCTGCCGTCTCTGCGAACCGTGATTATCCGCAGGAGAACCCGGTCTCCATGGTGGGCCAATGCCATTCTCGCGGCAGCGATAAAAGGATCTTTCTTGAAGATTTTTTTGCCGTCACGGAAGATTAAATCGGTGGCAAAACCAAAGCCGCGAGGGTTTTTTTCTATCGTTGCCTCAACAAGGAGCAGATTGCTGTCCAATGAAAAGGCGTTTTTACCATTTTTCCGGATGTCACCCTGGCGGTACAATGCAGCCACTGACGTTTCGATGATTGTTCGGGCAGAAGGCGGTAGTCTGAGGGATTTGAGCATGTCATTAATGCTTAACGGTCTGTTTTCACGGTAGATGCTTACCAGAATGTCTTTGCCAAGGTTGTTATTTGCGACTGATTGCTCTCTTTTTCTTCTGCCGCGGCGATAGTTTTTTGCCGGAGCGCGGGCAGTCCTTTTTTTCCCCATTGTCTCTCAATCCTTCTATTCTTTCACCATTAACCAGCAGAGATAAGATTGCATTCTGCCTACCGCGGATTGCCGGATCACCGGATTTACGGCACTACAGCAGCGTTTTTTTATCGGCAGCAAAGGCGGCTTGCAAGACTGCCATGGTCGTGATAAGTGTTTACAATGTGTATCTAATTTGGTTTTTTCCGGGATATCCGGGCGGCATGGTAATTCCAGCAAGCGGTGATGGTGAAGAACAAGTTGTTGCCATTTTTTGCCGGCAGCTTAATGTAACACAGGTGAGGCCTGAGGAAAATGAATAAATACTGTCGGTTCCTGTTCATCACCTGCTATGTCTGAAGAGTACACAATTTATGACCAAGATCCCATTTGACCTGGAACATTATCGCACCCAGATGCGAAAATATATCAGCGGCAGACCGTTTGAACAGGTTTTCTGGGATGCGCTGGATTTTGCAACGGATGCTCATGATGACCAGTGGCGGCGCTCCGGTGACGCCTATATTCTGCATCCATGTTCTGTTGCAAAGATTCTGGCCGAAGAGATGGATATAACCGACCCGGAAATCCTGGCTGCGGCACTGCTCCATGATACCGTTGAGGATGTTGAGGAAGTTACATCAGAGGTGGTCGGTGAAAAATTTGGGACATATGTTCAGGCTATTGTTGAGGGATGTACGAAAGTAACTCATCGTTCCGGGAGTAAGCAGGCCCACAGCAAGCGCGTACACAGGAAGATTTTCTCAGGAGCAGCCCTGCGACCTGAAGTTATGCTGGTGAAACTGGCCGACCGGCTCCATAACCTGCGAACGCTCAGCGCAATGCCCCGGAATAAACGGCAACGTATTGCCGATGAAACGCTTGATATCTATGCGCCGCTGGCAACAGTATTCGGGTTGTTTAATATGAAGCGTGAAATGTATAATCTTGCGCTTTCCTATAAGTTTCCGAAACAAAGCGTCAAACTCGGCAACTATATCAGGCAGCTTGAGGAATCCGAGGTATCCCGTCACATTCTCGAGAGTTTACGTATCGCGGCAAAAGATGCCGGGCTGACGGCAGACATATCAATACGATTTAAAGACCTCTGGGCTTATTTCGATACAGCCAACCGGATATTGCTTCAGAAAATCGAAACACCGGTTGAAATCCTGATAAAGGTGGAGTCAGTAGCTGACTGCTACAATGCTCTGGGTGTTGTAAACCAGACGTTTCGGCCGATTCCCCGGACAATCAGGGATTTTATCGCAAATCCAAAACCGACCGGCTATCAGGGACTTCATGCGCGGGCTATTATCCAGGGGCAGCGTTACCTGTTCAAAATCAGAACAAGTGAGATGGCCAGAAAGGCCCAGCGGGGACTGTTCAGAAACTGGAATTCGAAGAGCGGCAAGCAGGGCAGGTTCATCCTGGAGCTTAAAGAAATGCTCGATATCATCGGTTCCGATGACACGGTATCGTACCGAGATCTCATTGCCGCCGGGGGAAAGAAAGAAATATATACCTATACTCCCCAGGGAGATCTTATCTGTCTGCCGACAAAATCCAACGTGCTCGATTTTGCTTTTCGTGTCCACACCGAGATCGGTCGGAGCTGTACCGGTGCAATGATCAGGAACAAAAAGGTCGGCCCCGATTACCGGCTCAGAGATGGCCAGATGATACGGATTATACGCTCAAAAAATCCGGTGGTGTTTGACCAGCAGATGCTGCAGCTCTGTCAGACACCAAAAGCCCGTTCCGAGTTGTCGAAGGGCTTCCGACTCAGGGGCCAGCGGGTCGCTCAGGATATCGGCATGGCAACGTTGCTGCAGGAAATGCGGCGCTATGGGCTTCCGCGTGAACTGCTTGATAAAGAGGAGATGTCCCGTGTCCTGGAAGGTTTTAGTCTTGATACCAGGGAATCGTTCTACAGCAGGATCGGCAGGGGGCTCATCCGCCTGCCTGAGGCTATTGAGCGCATCAGACAGGAGCTGTTTGAGGGAAACGCCTTTCTTGTCAAACCGACCGGTGAATTCAACAAAATCAAGCTGGATACGCTTGATCCAGTGTTTATAAAGCTTTCATCATGTTGCAAACCAAACCCTGCCGATAAATCCAATTGCGCCTTGCTGACCGACAACTGGTTGTCGGTCCACCACAAGAACTGCCCACGGCTCCATGAGATCAATTTTCAGCGGGAAGATGCGGTGGATATATCCTGGGAGCGGAATACACCGATAATAAAACCGCAGAGTATTGTCTTTGCTCACGTAACAAGAGATGAACTGATGCCGATCGTGGGAAGTGCACCCGCTCAAATGAAAATGAACGGGCTGTCGGTGCTCTCAAACCACCCTACTGAACAGCAGGCCTGGGAGCTTTCCTTTTCGGTTGTCGATCTTTATGGATTGCAAAAAGTGCTGCGCCATTTTGCCCGGTATGCTGTGGATTTCGAGTTCTATCTTGATTTTTAAGTGGTGGTATCCTTTTCACCGGGAGCAACTTCACGGTATTTACTGAGAATTCGGGCAAGCATGTCGGGGAGATCGTTTTTTTGGCGTGAACTCCTCAGAATTTGCTTGAGCGTTTTTTCCAGTGTCAGTACCTCGCCTAGAAAAACATGACGTAATATCAGTGAAATGAGCCGGGTAATCGTAGTCAGGTTGGAAATTCGCGACTGCAGGTGTTGATCCCGGTCAAATGCGGTGGATGCAAATATTTCAACCGGTGCGCCATCAATCTCACTGACAGAGACATACCAGGTATTCTGTTCACGGTCATGGGTACGATAACGTACCGCATCAAGGACTTCGGGAAGTTCCTGCTGTTTTATCGCCAGGGACGCTGATGCGTCACTGAGCCCGGTACTGGTGAGTCTACAGAGTTGCCGGATAAGGCCCGGCTGGTGTTTCATAGCCTTGACAAGTGCCCGGCAGCTTGAGCAGAACTCATTTCCTTCATTTTCAAAAAGTACCCCGCTTTTTCCGCAACCGTCACATATCTCTGTATTGATCGTCTCTGTCATTGGCCCATTTTCTATCTGGTATGGTTGAATGAATATGCCTGCTCAGCAGGTATTGAAATTCTTTTCCGTTGATCTCCCGGGCACCCATTGAAACAAGGTGGTCGGTTTTCATCTGGCAGTCAATGAGTCGGTACTTGTTGATTTTTAGAAAATCAACAAGCTGAATCAAGGCAAATTTAGAACTGTTGGCGGAGTATGTGAACATTGATTCCCCAAAAAACACCCTGCCGAGAGCGATGCCGTAGAGCCCCCCGACAAGCTCACGGTTATTCCAGCATTCAACCGAGTGCGCGTAGCCAAGACGGTTCAACGCTCTGTATGCCACGATCATCTCCTCTGTTATCCAGGTGCCTCCCCCGGTGATCTTCCTGCTTGCCGCACAGGCTGTTATCACGTCATCAAATGCTTTATTGATTGTAAACGTCTGGGGTGTGTTTTTGTAATACCTCCAGAGTCTTTTCGAAATCTTCAGCTCATCGGGGAAAAGAACCAGTCTTGGTGAGGTGAACCACCAGAGAATCGGGTCATTTTCTGAGTACCAGGGAAATATTCCCTGCCGATAGGCTGTCAGCATTCGATGGGGCGACAGGTCGCCGCCGATGGCGAGAAGGCCATTTTCTTCCGCCAGCTCCGGGGGAGGAAAAACAATGTGATCACCTAATCGAAAAACAGCCATATGCGACTCTACATCAGTGCCTCCTGTCGTGTCAATGACATCCGGCCGTCAACAAGAATTAACAAACCGGAACGATCAGGCGATATTCTTTTGCTTAAAAACCACTATATGTTAAATATTGGCTGGATACATCTCCCGTAGAAGGATCGAACTATTTTACAGATAATGCAATGTACAGAGAGCTGCAGGCCTTAAAACGACAACCTTTTCAAGACACCATTGACACCGAATTTTTTTTCGACGGCGGCGGCAGGAGAAAAATCGTCGATGAGATCAAGTCGGCTTTATCTCATCCTGTCTCACTGGTGCTGCTGACCGGGACCGAGGGAACCGGCAAGACCATGATTTGTCGGATGGTTGAAAAAGAGCTTCCTGAGGGGATGGTCTCTGTTTTTTTCCCGGAGGCCATTAATTCTTTCGCTGACATGGTGAATACCCTGTTGCGTGAAATCGGCTCCGAGCTGGATGGCGATGAATCAGGAGCAGATAGCGCATCCGTGCCGGCAAAAATTGCAACCATGCTCCAGGAGCGCAATCTGCGGCTTGTTGTCTTCTTTGACGAGGCAGAAAACATTTATCTTGCAACCCTTGAGCGAGTGAGAAAGCTTCTCGATCTGGTAAACAGGGAGCAGGTCCTCTTTCAGTTTGTTTTGTCCGGACGAACATCACTTAAGGAAAATTTGGATCAGCTGAGCATGGTGTCTTTCGGGGATGTCGACGAGCGGCATTATACATTGGAAGCGCTTGATGAAGAGGATTCCTGTCACTATCTTAACCACAGCATGAACGTAGCATCCGGCATGGATGAAACGTTTTTTTCACAAGACCTGGTGAGCACCGTTTCCCGAAACGGCGCCACGTTCAGGCGACTCAATCATTTTGCCCTGGAATCTCTGCAGTCTGACCGTCTGGATACTTCGTTTCTTGGCCTGCTCGACACTGCTGTAGAAACCACGGCTGTAACACCACGTAAAGAGGTGGAGCAGTGGGAGGAGCCGAAACCGCCTCGCAGGGCGGAGGTTAATATTGAGTTTCTGTCTTTGAAGAAAATTTTGCCGGGCTGGATTCTTTATGGTGGTGGTGCTTCTGTTGTAATACTGCTTCTCTTTCTCTGGCTTGGACGCTCCGACGACAAAGAGCCGGTTACCGATGTGCCTGCGGAAGTCCCGATCATCGAGCTGAAACGGGTTGTTCCTGAGATTCAGCCGGCCGTTGAACCAGCTATTGTCGAAAAAGAGAATGAACCTGCTCCGGAGGCAGCCGGCAATACTGTCGTACCGGAGATACCGGCAGAGACTGAAGGTAAGGGGGTTGTTACAGAGCAGGTGCTTGAATCTGCCGCGGAGGTGAGCGGTGAGGCGGCAGCTGATTCGAATATTTCAATTACCGACAAGCCGGTTGAAGAAAAACAGCAGCCGGTTGAAAAACAACCCTCGCCGGTTTCGCCTGCCATACAGGCCGCTGCACCGCCAGCCCTTGCAGTGGAAAAAAGCACAGAAGAGCAGGAAAAGAGGCGTGAAAACGTTGAAAAAAGTGAGCCGGAGGGCACAACCAACGTAATGGTTGAGCCGCTCGAAGAAACGGAAAAGCCATTTTCTCCAGATGTTGTCAAAGAGACAAAGGTGCCCGATATTCCTCGATTACCGGAGCCGATAGTTGTTTTTGACGATGAAAAGAAATTCAAGGAGCAACCGGCGAGTGGAGAAACAGCACCTGTCGAAAAAGTTGAGGAAGAAAGCGTTTCTGATTTAACCGACAAGGAAGTCGATGCACTTTTTTTAAGGCGAATAGCGGCTGGAGCCAGATGGCTTGTTGGAGGCGGCAGTGGAAAATACACCATTCAACTGATGGTCCTTACCTCGGACCGGGCTGAGAAAAGCCTGAAGCAGATGCTGCGAACCGCAGACTACCAGTCCGTAGCGGACCAGTTATATGTGCTGAGGAGAACAGGGCCCGACCCGACGGTCATGGTTTTTTATGGGGAGTACCCCAACCTGGCGGCGGCACGAAACAGTAGAAACAGTCTCCCTGTTTTTTTACGGAAACATCACCCCTATGCAATATCGGTTTTTGGGGCCGTCGAGAAGGCGACCGCACCACAGTAACGTTGAGCAAAAGGAAATAATCGGCGTTTTTCCATGATGCACAGTCGCTGAACCTGAACTATGCAATGCAGCCATTATTGAACAAAACGTTCTCCTACCTGACAGAACAACAGCCGACCTCGCTATTGGGGCGGCGCTATCCTTCCATCCGCTTTTATCCATCTTTTCTGTGGATTGTTGCCAGATCCGGTTTGAAGGCCTGGCGAGGGGCCTATGACGATGAGTCCTGGGTAAAGAGCAGTATCGATGTTTTACGGCTCCTTGAAACGGTCGGTGTAACCTTTGAGATACGCGGAGGGGAGAACTTCGTAAGACCAACGTCTCCGCTAGTCTTTATCGGCAATCATCTGAGCATGCTCGAGACGATGATTCTGCCGTCTATTATCACTCCCCACCGGCCGGTTACCTTCGTCATCAAACAATCACTGCTTGAGTACCCGGTATTCAAGTATATAATGCGCTCGCGCAATCCCGTTGCCGTCAGCAGAACGAACCCTCGCCGGGATCTGCAGACAGTGCTGGAGGAGGGGCAGGAGCGGCTGTCACGTGGCGTTTCAATCATCATCTTTCCGCAGACAACTCGGACCGCTTTTGACCCGCAGCAGTTCAGTACAATCGGTATAAAACTGGCAAAAAGAGCAGCAGTTCCCGTCGTCCCGCTGGCCTTGCTGACGGATGCCTGGGAAAATGGAACGTATCTTAAAGATTTTGGAAAGATAAATCCTTCCAGGAAAGTGTATTTCTCCTTTGGAGAAGCAATTGAAGTCACGGGAAAAGGAACAGAAGAACATCAGCGCATCGTCACTTTTATCGAAGAAAATCTCAGTCGCTGGCAGCGTTGAGCAGGTACCGGTCGGGTAGGACTCACAAACATCCTAATCTTTTCAACAGAGCTGTGATATCCATCTGGTTGATCCTTTTCAGACCCAGATGTTCGGCAAAGCGTATTGCCTCCAGGTATTCAGCACCGGTGAGAGTTCTTCCCAGTTCCGCATGTTGACCGGCAGCACCGCATGGTCGATACTGATCCATGATGTTGACATAGGTCGCAGGCGAGATCGAGGTGGCAATGAATTTCAGGATTGCTTTCGTTTCGTCAAGGCTCCCCGGCATAACAAGATGCCTGACCAGGAGCCCTCCAGAGGCAAGGCCGTGGTCATCGATGAGCAGGTCACCAACCTGACGGTGCATGCTCAGCAGAGCAGCCCGTGCCGTGTCAGGGTAGTCTTCGGTGTGGCAATATTTTCTGCTGCTCTCCTCTGACCAGAATTTGAAATCGGGCATGTAGATGTCGATTATCCCGTCGAGGATAGCCAGTGTCTGTTCTGCTTCGTAGCCGCTCGAGTTGTGAACGATTGGTATTTCCAACCCGTTTCCCAGCGCGATAATCAAGCCATCAAGTATCTGCGGCACGACATGTGTCGGTGAGACGAGATTAATATTGTGGCAGCCCTGC
This sequence comes from Desulfocapsaceae bacterium, assembly GCA_963675545.2. Lineage (GTDB taxonomy): Bacteria > Desulfobacterota > Desulfobulbia > Desulfobulbales > Desulfocapsaceae > MADRE3. The sequence goes on along the minus strand of CAXXRX010000002.1, from coordinate 173,203 downwards.
TTTTGCAGCCCGAGCATGATCGCTGCAAGTCTTTCAGCAGAAACTTCCGGAAAATTCTCAGGAAAATGGCTGATCTCATAATTCTGGCAGAAGCAGCAGCGCAGATTGCAGGATGCAAAGAATATCGTTCCCGACCCGCTGGAGCCGACAAGCGGCTGTTCCTCTCCAAAATGAGGGTTGCAGCCGGCAACGCGGGCGATTCCAGTCGTTGCACAGACACCACATTCGCCCTCCAGCCGATTGATCCTGCATTCTTTGGGACAGAGACGACATGAGCGTAAAATATCATGTGCCTGCTCAGCGCGCTGCTGCAGTTCTCCGCTTCTGTATAGTTTCAGGCTTCTTGTTGTCATTTTTCTATCCGTCTGTCTTGAGGCTGTCTTTCGTTCCGAAGAATTCTTATCTTATGTCTGGATTATAGACAGCTGCTTTGATACTATTTAGTAATTTTACTGTTCAGCCGCATCTATTCCAAGCATGTTTTTATTACCGAAACCGATGTCCGTAAAAGCAGGGTAATCATTTGATTTTCAGTTATTTCCATAATCTGCCGATCCAGAGAAAAATAACCTGGTTGATAATGACGATTACCGGTGCGGCGCTTGTGCTTTTCTCCCTGCTCTCTGTAATCAACCAGGTACGGTCTTTGCGGACCGGCATGGTTGAAAACCTTGAGGTTCTGGCCGGCGCAATATCACGGCTGAGCCCCTCGACCTTCGATTCACCGGCTGATGGATCTGCTGACGAGTTGCTCGGTGTTCTCAAGGAACATAAGGATATCGAAGCCGGTGCCCTCTATAACAGCCGTAATGAGCCATATGCTGTTTACCTCAGAACGGATAAAAAACGTGACATGCCGCCACCGGAAACGATCAGCGATGGCGGATACCGCTTCGTTCAACATGGCGGCGCACCGAAACTGGAAATCTTTCATCCCATTATCCAGAATGGCAGTCGTATCGGTACCGTTTATGTGCGATCGAGTCTGGGTAAACTGAAAAGCCAGATATACAGCACTTTTTTTGTTCTTGTCTTCAGCATGGTCTGTATTCTTTTTGTTGCCCAGCTTGCCGCCCGCAAATTGCAGCGGGGTATCACTGAACCTGTTTTCAGCCTGGCCAACACAGTACGGCGTATTTCCGAGCTCGGTGATTATTCCGCCCGGGTTGAACGAGCCAACAGGGATGAAATCGGCAGTCTGATTGACGATTTCAATACGATGCTCGACGCGATACAGGTACGGGACAGCGAACTTAATCAGCACAGGCATAATCTGGAATTGCTGACTGAGGAACGAACCGGGGAACTGCGTAAAAGTCGCGATGAAGCTCTGGCTGCCGCCCAGGCAAAAACGGAATTCCTGGCTAATATGAGCCATGAAATCCGGACACCGATGAACGGTGTTATCGGTGTGCTGTCGCTGCTCAAGGGAGCACCGATGACTGAAGAGTACCAGCGGTTGCTTGAAACAGCAACGCGCTCTGCCGATTCCCTGATGTTTATCATCAATGATATTCTCGACTTTTCAAAAATTGAAGCGGGAATGGTCGAGTTTGAATCGATTCCCTTTGATCTCAGGGAACTGGTTGAAGAGACGGCATCGCTTTTTATCGACGCAGTGAATTCAAAAAAGATAGACCTGATCAGTTTTATTCCCCGCGAGGTTCACTGTTTTGTCGAGGGGGACCCGGTCAGGCTGCGTCAGATACTCACCAATCTGGTGAGCAACGCAGTTAAATTTACCATGGAAGGGGAGGTGCTTCTCGAGGTTGAAAAGATTGAGGTGCGAGAGAACAAAGAGCTACTTCGATTTCGTGTCATTGACAGCGGAATCGGTATTTCCGATACGGCCCTGCCGCATCTTTTTGAAAAATTTACCCAGGCCGACGGTTCGACAACCAGGAAATTCGGCGGAACCGGGCTGGGCTTGAGTGTCTGTAAGCAGCTTGTTGAGCTGCAGGGCGGAGATATCGGCGTGAAAAGCATCGTCGGCGAAGGTTCTGAGTTCTGGTTTACGCTACCGCTGCAGATCATACCCGCTTCCAATTTTGCCTATCCCTGCCTGAAACTCGATGGTAAGCGAATACTCATTGTCGACGACAATGCAACCAACCGGATGATTCTTGATCATTACCTTACTGCCTGCCGCGTTTCGATAACGGCGTGCACCGGCGGCAAGCAAGCCCTGCAGCAGGTAGAAAACAGTATGGCCCTTTCTCAGCCGTTCGACATTATTCTTATCGACCATCACATGCCCGGTATGGACGGGATGAAACTTGCTGAGATCCTGTTTAATCAGTGTGGTGATCAGGGTCCTGACATGTTCATTCTCAGCTCGGGAAGTTTGAAATCCGGGGCGGCCCAGAAACATGGTGTCAAGGCTGTTATTCATAAACCGATTCACCAGACACACCTCTACGATACGCTGGTGAGCAGGACGAGTCAGCATGGAGCAGTGCTTCCCGGCAACAGGAATAAAACCCGGCCGCAGCTTCTCTCGGGCAAAGTCCTGCTCGTTGATGACGAACAGATTAACCAGAAAGTAGCCCGTGCGATCCTCGAGCAGTTCGGACTCGAAACCGATCTTGCGGTAAACGGCTGGGAAGCTGTGCAATTAAGCGATGCCAACCGCTACGACGCCATCCTCATGGATATCCAGATGCCGGAGATGAGTGGTTATGAAGCGACTGAAATTATACGTGAACGGGAAAATACGACCGGTGTCGGGCGCGTTATCATTATCGCCATGACAGCCAACGCTATGGAGAGTACAAAGGCCCGTTGTCTTGAGGTGGGGATGGATGATTTCATTTCAAAACCGATCAAGCCTGACGAACTTGTCAAGCGTCTCAGACCCTGGCTTGTCGATAATAAGCCCGAACCAGTCACTGCTGACCAGCGGGTTGAGCGTGCGGGAGACACCGGACCGTCGGAACTGTGGGATTACGAGCGGGCATTGCAGTTTGTCGGAGGAGACGAGAATCTTTTTCATGAGCTGATCCTGCTTTTTGTAGAAAGAAAGATGCAGCTGCTGGATTCAATTCAAAAAGCGATTACCAGCGAGGACCCGAAATTACTCGATGATGCCGCCCACGCCTACAAGGGGGCGGTTAATCATTTTTCTGCACAATCTGTAAGAGACATTGCCTTTCGCCTCGAAAGTAAAGGAAAGGCAAATGATATGTCTGGGGCTCACGAGCTGTTCAGCAAACTGGTTAATCTGTCTGATAAACTTGCCGCGAGTCTGGAAGAAAAGGCTGAAAAAATAGAGCGTGGGGAAAAATTCTAAAAAACCTAAATATCGCCGGAGAATTCCTCACTTTCCACCCGGTTTCTTCCCTGCTGCTTTGCCCGATAGAGGGCACGGTCTGCCGCTTTTGTCATATCCTCACCGCTGTTCATATCTTCATGCCATGAGGCAACTCCAAGGCTTATGGTGACCTGAACGGTATTTTTTTCAAGAGGTATGCGAAGGCTGTTTATGGCCTGGCGGAGACGTTCGGCAAGCTGTTTTGATTCGGACAGCGTGCTGCGCGAACATATTACCAGAAATTCCTCCCCCCCGATTCTACTGACCATATCGTAACTTCTGGCGGTAATACTGAATACGTCGGCGATTTTTTTCAGGACACGGTCACCGATATCATGGCCAAAGCTGTCGTTGATCAGCTTGAAATGGTCAATATCGATCATGATACAGCTCAGGGGTGTTTTATGACGCCGGGCCCCGGAGACTTCCTCTTTGAGGCGGTTGAGAGCACTGCGCCTGTTGGGCAGTCCGGTGAGGGCATCGGTCATTGCCATGGTTTCCAGTTTTCTGTTTGCCGCGGCCAGCTTGGCTGCGTATTTCTGGATGATTTCATGGTCCTGATGGATCTTTTGCTGGAAGCGGATGATTCTTTCACCGCTGTTCATCCTGGCGGCCAGAACCTCGGGAGTGAATGGTTTAATGACAAAATCATCGGCTCCAGCCTCAAGTGCCAGGATATGCTCTTCGTCTGATTCTTTTCCGGTGAGCATGATGATATAGATATGTCTGGTTATTGTGGTTGAGCGCAATATCCTGCAGAGATCTATACCGCTGACCTTCGGCATTTTCCAGTCGGTAATGACCATGTCGGGAAGGGCTTCCAGGGCAAGAGACAGCGCATCATCACCATTTTCGGCGGTGTAAACGCTCTTGCCGTCGTTTTCAAACATCTTTTTCAGGCTCAGCAGCGTCATCGGGTCATCATCGACGATCAGTATTTTTATCGGCTCCAATACATCTTCAGCCGTTACAGCCTTCTTTTCAAGAATATTCGTCGATGATGACTGTTCAAAAAGTGCTGATTTGCTCATTCTGGAAAAAATCCTTCTATTCTCTGCTGTTTTGTCACTCTGGGCCTGTCCCGTTACACTGTAAATGATCGGAGGGAATTGTACAAGCCTGGATGAGCCTGTAAGTAGTAATATTTCAGGCTCTTTTATATGTCTCAACAGCCGTTTTTGACAAATAAGTAACGGAATATCCTGGGTGCATGACGTGTCTGGCAGTGGCCCTGTCAATCACTGATGCTGATAAACCCCTGGATACGGTCAAGCTCCGCAAGCGTCTGGGCGTAAATAACCGTGGCTCTGTTTTCAGCGGAAAGGGCACTGGAATAGTCCTGTTGAGCAATAAGGACATCGAGTGTGGTGGCGCGTCCGGCGTCAAACTTAATCTGTTCCGCCTCGAGCCGCTTCTCTGTTGCGATTGCCGTTTTTCTGGTTGCCTCTATCGCCTTTAAAGCAAGTTCTATATCACGGACGGTAATCTGAACGGTTCTTCTGATATTCTGCCTGAGCAGTTCAAGGCTGGTCCGACTTTTCCTGTTCTCAGCCTGGGCTTTGCGCAGGCGGCCTTTCGCCAGTGAGTTGGAAAACGGCCTGGAGATGGTAATTCCGACCTGCCACTCGGTTTCCGAATCGGCAAGCGAGCTGTCCAGGGCATTGGTGTAGGTATCATCCGTACCGCTGAGCCCCACCGAGCCGAAGAGGTTGAGCGCCGGCAGGATATCGTTTTGAGCCTTGTCGAGCTGGAACTCGGTCGCCCTGATCTGCATGGCAGCAGCTTTCAGGTCAGGACGGTTTTCCAGGGCATTATCAAATACTATTGCGATTTCGGGTGTGATCGGTGCCGTTTCCGGCTCGCTGGTCGGAGAAAGAGGCGTTGACCAGTCCTGGCTGTTCATCAGCAGTTTCAGGTTTGATTCAGCAACTCCGATGGCCCGTTCTCCGGTAATCAGATCTTCTTCTCTTCTGGCTACTTCGGATTCAGGCTGATAAATATCGATGCTGGCCAGTTTCCCCGCCCGAATTTTCGCCGCGGTATCATCATACAGGGTTTTTGCCAGGGTCAGGCCAAGTTTGAGCACTTCCAGGTTCTGATAGGCATAGACAAGCTGCCAGTAGGCGACCTTGGTCTCAGCAGCAAGGTCTGCTGCCTCACTATCCACCAAAAATGAGTTTGCCTGTAAACCACTCTGGGCACTCTTGATCTCGGCCGTCTGCACCTTTTCTCCACGGCCCCTGAGCAATGGCTGAGTAACGCCGAACGTTACGCCGGTATTGTAGATCGGATCAAAAAGATAGATATCTGAGTCGGTGTCCAGGTTGCCGTTCTGCCAGGAAACATCGAATTCAGTACCGGGGCTGAAACGTTTGCGGACGCTCGCATTCCAGGCAGCACTGCGTTCGTCCCCTGAACCCTCGAAGGTTATCGGTGCGTTGCTGGTTTCGGTTGCGGCGATATCTGCTGAAAGGAGCGCATCAAACGTTGATTCCGCTTCAAGCAGCACTCCTTCAGAAATCTCAACGTCCTGTTTTCTGAGCTTCAGACCGAGGTTGTTTTCAAGTGCTGTGCGTACTGTTTTTGCAAGTGAAATCTCTAAGGGGGCGATATCCGCAGCGGCGTGGCATGGCGTCTGTGCGGGTACGAGTACTATTGCTGCGGCAAATAATGTGAGTGCGGAAAAGCGTATCATCATTGCTCCTTCTTGATAAGCGGTTCACCGGCGAGATAGCTGTATGGCTTCCAGTAGAGATTCTTGATTGTCGAGGTAACACGCCTGCGGAACGTATCGGTCTGCTCCAGAAGATAGTAGAGGGTCGGTACGACTACCAGGGTGAGAAAGGTTGCAACCATGAGCCCGAAGATCACGACAATTGCCATGGAGCGCCACATCTGGCTTGATTCACTGACCCAGGATATCGACAGGGAGTGAAAGTCAAATGATATGCCGGTGACCATCGGAATCAGTCCCAGTATTGTCGTTACCGCCGTGAGCAATACCGGCCTCAGCCTCGTTGCCCCGGCGGCAATGACGGCCTCTTTGAGTTCATAACCTCGTTCCCGTAACTTGTTGGTATAGTCGATCAGGACGATGGCATTGTTCACCACGACTCCGGCAAGCGAGATGACACCGACACCGGTCATGATGATACCGAATGGCGAGGCAAAAAGTGCCAGCCCGAGAAAAGCGCCGCCGAGTGAAAGTATTACCGAGGTCATGATAATAAAGGGCTGGCTGACCGAGTTGAACATGGATACCAGGATCAGGAAAATGAGCAGCAGCGCAACCAGAAATGCTTTGGTCAGAAAGTCCTGGGATTCCTGCTGGAATTCAAATTCTCCGGTAAAACGGACCTTATAACCGGGGGGCAGGGGGAACTGCTCAAGCATCTTCTCCGCTTCACTGCGGGCGACCGGGCCAGGGATTTTCGTTTCGTCGACATTTGCTCTGACGGTGACCACCCGATCGTTGTTGATCCGGTTAATATCGCCGATTGAACCGGTAAAACCGATGTCGGCAACCGTCGAAAGGGGTACCAGTTCTCCGCTTGGGGTCGGCAGCATCAACTCGTGAAGAAGATCAACCACCCTGCGGTCTGCTTCGTCCAGCTGGACGGTAATATCGTAATCGTCGCTGCCTTCACGAAAAGATGAGACCTCCAGCCCGTTGTAGGCACTTTTCAGAGCGAAACCGATCATGTCGGTGTTCAGGCCGAAGAGTGCTGCTTTCTGGCGGTCGACATTCACCTGGACGGATGGTATTCCTTCGACAAAATCGTCACGCACATCATTTACGTGAGGGATGGTCTCAAGTACATCTTTTACTTTTTTGGCGATTTCTCCGAGAATAGTGAAGTTGTTGCCGACGATTTCAATATTAATGGGTGAACCTGTCGGTGGTCCGTCAGCTTCTTTGGCGATGGTCAGCTTTCCGCCGGGAATGTTTTTGATCCGCTGACGAATTTCATCGACATCGAGCTGGGATGAGCGCCAGCGATCATGCATTTCCCAGAATCGTATGCCGATATGGTTCGGGGTGTTGGCGGCGAAAGCCGAGCCGCCGTCGGATTGAACGGTGGCTTTCATGTAGATGCTCTTGATGTTGGGCATGTCGCTTGGCCCGTAATGTGAAGAGCCTGCCGGCTTCATATGCTCCTTGGGAGACAGCGCTTTCTGCACAGTTATGTCCGGATTGATCGGGGTTCCGTCAATTTCGATCTCCTCTCCTGATAGAGAAAATTCTATGCGCTTGGTGATCTGGTCTATGTAATCGATATCGGCGCCTTCAGGTACATCGATGTTTACGTAGATGCCGCTGGGGTCCATATCAGGAAAGAACTCAACCGGTTTTTTCAGACCGACTGCCAGTTGCCATCCCTGGAACATCAGCAGGAGAATGCAGAAGCCGATAGCGACTATTGAAAACGGCGTTTTCAATGCACGTGACAACGTTCTAGTATAGCGGGTAAGCAGAAATCCCTTGATCTCCACGGGTTTTTCAACGGCAGAGAGCATGGATTCTGTTGATACCCGGGCGTCCTGGGGGGCGGTTTTCTTTACCTTCATGAAAAGAGATACCATTGCCGGGTTTATCACCATGGCAACAAACAGACTCGACGTCAGGGTAATGATCAAAGTAAGCGGCAGATAACTCATGAAATCGCCCATGATCCCGGGCCAGAAAAGCATTGGAGAAAATGCGGCCAGGGTTGTCAGGGTTGAAGCCATTACCGGATAGGCTACTTCGGCAGTTGCTTTCATTGCCGCATCAACGCTGCTTGCTCCCTGTTCCATGAAACGATAGGAGTTTTCAACAATAACAATGGCGTTATCAACGAGCATCCCGAGGGCAAGCGTCAGTGAAAACAGGACTACCATGTTGAGGGTAATGCCCATCACCTGCAATACCGAGAAGGAGAGCAGCATTGAGAAGGGGATGGCAAGACTTACCAGCAGTGCGTTCCTGATACCCATGGCGAAGAAAATGACCAACAGGACCAGCACCAGTCCCGTCAGGATGTTGTTCTCAAGATCTGCCACCATGTTTTTGATATCTCTTGATTTATCAAGGACTTTTGTGATCTCGGTATTGCGGGGCCAGGTGATGCGCGCTTCTTCGATGAGTTGCTCCACAGCATCGCTGATTTCAATGATATTCTGGCCGGATCGCTTTTTGACTGAAATATTGACCGCATCCCTGCCGTTCAGGCGGGATCGAGAGGTTTCTTCCTTGTAGCCGTCGACGACATTGGCAACATCTTTGAGATAGACCGGTTCTCCTTGGTGGATGGTCAGGACCAGACCGTAGATTTCCTCCGGGGTGGAAAATTCCCCCGGCACCCTGAGTTGAAACCTGCCGTTGCCCAGCCGGATGGCACCGCCTGAGGTGTTCTGGTTTTCACTGTTTACCACCGTCTGGAGGTTGCCGATGGTGAGGCCATAGTGGGAAAGTTTTTCGGGATCGACCTCCACCCGGATTTCACGCTCAAGCCCACCGGTTACATCCACCTCGAGAACGCCCTTTACCCCCTCGATATCATCTTCGAGATCATCGGCAATTTTCTTCAGACAGGGCAGGCCGCAGGTGCCGGAGATGGAGTAGACGACAATCGGCATCTCGGAGATATTCACTTCGAAAACCGAGGGGTCCTCTTCAAGGTCTGTCGGGAGCTCACCAAGTGCCTCGTCCACCTTGTCCTTGACATCCTGGAGAGCCTTGTCGATATCGGTTCCGGTAATGAATTCGATGTTAATTGATGACAGGCCTTCAGAACTTACTGACTGTACTTTTTTCAGGCCATCGATCCCTTTGATTTTTTTCTCTATCTCCATGGTGATCGACGATTCGATGTCGGTGGGGGAAACACCCCGGTAACTGGTGGAAATGAAAACATTGGGAATCGTCACGTCGGGATCACTTTCCCGCGGCAGGACCATGTAGCTGTAGACACCAATGATAATCAGCAGGAGGGCGAGAACGAGAACAGTCGTACTCTTTTTTACGGCGGTATCTGAGATGATCATAGCATGTAGTCTCCCGGGTCATCAAGCACCTTGACGACATTGACCATCTGGTTGTTCTCAACATCACGGTGCCCTTCAATAACGACACGATTGCCGTTTTCAAGGCCGTCGGTTATTTCCACCATCCACTGTTCCATAATTCCGGTCTTTACCATCTGCTTCCTGACGATGCCGTCATCTTCAACAAATACGTATTGCTCATTGTTGCGGGAAATGATGGAGTAGAACGGCACAACCAGGGCTGATTCCCGCTGCTGTTTGACAATATCGGCCCTGACGAACATTCCCGGAAGGATACGGTGATCCGGGTTGTCGATCTCGAGTTCGAAACGATAGAGGCGGGCGGCCGTTTCAGGGGAAGAGGAAACAAAATGATTTTTACCGATAATTTTCAGGTTATCAAGGGCCTGAACCGACAGGTTTACCGTCTCCAGGCGGCGAACGGCAGTTATATCCGATTCCGGGATACCGATCACAGCCTTGACCCTGTCGATCTGCAATATCCTGGCGACCGGGTCACCGATGCCGAGATACAGACCCACTTTGGCGTCAAGGCTCCTGATCACTCCGCTGATCGGTGCTTTTATCGTCGTTCGTTCGTAGAGTAACCTGGCATTGTCCAGATCAGCCCTGGCCGTCTGCATGTTTGTCTCTCGGGCATCAAGTTCCGCTGCGGGTATCGCTCCTTTTGCATAGACGGATTTATCTCTTTCAAAATCAGCCTTGGCAAGGTTGTATGCAGCCTGAGCCCGGGCAAGAGCAATGCGGTAGTCATCTGATTCGATTTTCGCCAGGACATCCCCCTGTTCCACCGTATCACCTTCCTCGACAAGGACCTTTTCAACGGCACCGGCAATTTTCGAAACAAGCTCAAGACGGGTCCACGGTTCAATGGAACCGGGCAGGTTTATTCTATTGGTGATCGGTCGCGGTGTCAGTTCCATCACAACGGTGTTGACCGGCGGGCGTTCTTTTTTCAGTGCTGCTTCCTGTTCCGCCTGAATTTCCGTGCGTTTGTCACTGACGGTCATGAACAGAAGGACGATGGCGATCATCATCATCAGCAGTATGAAACGAGGCAGGTTGTGCCAGAAAAAAAAGACGATTTTTCCTCTGGCCGTCCGGGGTTTCTGGTATTCGCTACTCATCATGTTCACCGGTCTGTTCCGCGGGTTTCAACCCTTCAATAGTTTGGTCAAGCAGTGTGGACATTGCCTCCCGAGCTTCCCCGGTGGGAATCATGCCGTTGAACCAGCATGACACAAGAAGAAGATACAGGGCATAGAAGTGGCCGGCTATGTGAAGCAACTCAAGATCCTGGCGCAGCTCTCCTCTTTCCTGTGCTTTAACGTAAATGGGAAAGAGCAGTTCGAAGTATCTGCTTTGCATCTCAAGATCCTTTTCCGAATGGTGTTCATCGGGAAATACGGTTTCCTGCAGATAAAGCCTGCCGAACTCCTTGTTCCTGCTTAAATGCTTGAACTCCGCCATAAAGAGGATCATCAGTTGATCCTTTAAGGATGTGTCGGGATTGGTGTTTGCGGCAAGCTCTTCCCGGATGAACTCCAGCTCATCCTCGCAGAATGTGCGGACAATGTCTTTTTTCGTCTGGAAATAACTGTAGACGGTTCCTTTACCGATACCGGCTTCCCGGGCGAGCTCTTCAATGCTCGTCTGATCGTAGCCTTTCTTTGAAAACAGGCGTATTGCCGCATCAAGGATACATCTGCGTTTGGTTATCTTGTTTTTTTCTCTTATTGAGGACATGGTGTTTTCACAATTTTTATCAATAAAAAGAGCGATAAAAGTTTTCTGAGTTAAGATGCGTCTATCCTTTCTATAAAAGAAAGAGATAAAACGAATTCCCGAAAAAAATGACTCGGGTCGATAATTACACGCATAATTGACTGCGGTCAATAAAAAAATGACCGCAGTCAATTATTTTTTTGACCAATTGCGCTGCGCTGTTTCGTTGGCGATGAATAGTTTTCTGTGCACAATTATCAAAGCATTTTCATTCGCTGCGCATGTTATTTTCATTAGCCGTAAGGTAATGCAAATAACATGTAATGTGGTTGACGGAGGTTGATAAATTGCTGTGAGTACCTACTCTTCTCTGTTGGCTGCTTATTTACATGAATAATATGTATCGGTGAGGAGGAGATGGATATTCAGACTCTGGTCAGCAGTGGTCTGGGTCAACTGGCCGGGTTTCTACATGTCGGTTATGCCTTCGGTGCAGGAATGGTGTCGGCGGTTAACCCCTGTGGTTTTGCAATGGTACCGGTGTACCTGTCGCTTTATCTCGGCGCTGAAGATCAGCGTTTCCGGCAGCGATCCTGGGTTGTCCGCCTGGTCAAGGCAGTTGGTGTTGCGCTGGTGGTTATTTCGGGATACGGGGTGTTGTTCGGTTTCATCGGCCTTGTGGTTTCTGCGGGTGGTTCTTTTCTGATAGGCATCATGCCATGGGTCTCGGTTGTTATCGGCGTGGTCCTTATAGTGCTCGGTATCTGGCTGTTTTTTGGAAGACATCTCTCCTTTTCAATTTTTATGAAACTCGGCTCCCGCATCGGTGACCCGCGAACGATCAGTATCGGTGGCTTTTTTCTTTTCGGCATTGCCTTCGGGGCGAGTTCGTTGAGTTGTACGCTGCCGATATTTCTGGTGGTAGTCGGTGGATCGATTGCTTCAGGTGATCTGCTTGCCGGATTGCTGCAGTTCTTCTGGTATGTGATGGGGACTGCTTCGGTTTTCATGGTGCTCACCGTCAGCATGGCCTTTGTAAAAGGCCCTGGTGTTATTAATTTCTTCAGGCGTTTCAGTGGCTCTGTAAATACGTTTTCAGCACTTCTGCTGATCGCCGCCGGCAGCTATATCTGCTACTATTGGTGGTCTAGTGGTTTATTGATTGAGTAATTCTCATCGTTTTACTATTTGCAGATTTTTAGAACAATCCAGGGGCGCTGCCGGCCATATCCTGGGCTTGAGTCGAGGACAGGATGCAGTCAACCCGTGGAATAATTGCTGCAACGGCATCTTATATGATCTGGGGCTTAGTGCCGGTCTACTGGAAGGCACTGGAAAAACTGCCCCCCTATGAAATCCTCTGCCACCGGATGACCTGGTCCCTGGTCTTTATGCTCTGTCTCCTACTGGTGCTCGGTAGGCTCGGCACATTGCTTCCGCTTCTCCGGGACCGGCAGGTTTTACGAACTTTTTTCTTCAGTGGCATATTGCTTGCCGTCAACTGGCTCGTCTATATATGGGCCGTAAATTCAGGCCATATTATTGAAGCAAGCCTCGGCTATTTTATTAACCCTCTGGTGACGATAGCTTTTGGTGTTTATTTTCTCAAGGAACGGTTGCGTCGCGCCCAGGTTGCTGCACTTTGTTTCGCCGCTGCCGGCGTGGCCTATTTAACGTTTGTATACGGGCGTTTTCCCTTCATCGCCCTGATGCTTGCGGGCTCATTTGCCACCTATGGGCTGATTCACAAAAAAACAAGCGTATTGCCGGTTGAGGCGCTTTTCCTTGAAACGCTGATCCTGTTTCTGCCTGCAGCGGCTGTTCTGCTCTGGTTTGAATATCTCGGAACCGGGGCTCTTTTTCATTCAGGACTGTCGCAGTCGCTGCTGATGATCGGTGCCGGTGTCGTCACCACTGTGCCGCTTCTTCTCTTCGCTTTTGCGGCTCACCATATCCCCATGTCACTGCTTGGTATCCTCCAGTACACGGCGCCGACGATTACTTTCCTGCTCGGGTTGTTTCTCTACCATGAAGCGTTTCCTTCCTCCAGGATGATCGGCTTTCTCCTTGTCTGGAGTGGATTGGCAATCTATCTGGTTGAAGCAACAATTCACCGGAGCCGTCAGAAAAAACGTCTTTTGCGCGGGCAGTGATTTTTTCATCTCTTTTTGTCCTACTATGTGGTACTGTACAGTCAGCTGTATGATGCTCAACCTTTTCTTTGCTCACAAAGTAACGATCTGAGGATAATGCCTCTTTCATATATGTACTTTAGTCAAGCACGAGAGATTGATAGTGATTATTATATAGACAAGTAAGAAAAGCTGGTAACGAGGTAACAGCACTATTGAACCGAATTGCTTGTTTAAATAGCGTTCCTGGTTTAACGGTGGGGCAAGACAGGCTGGGCCTTGACATGGTACATAAGCAGGTTGGGTATCTCTTCTTTCACTCCCTCTCTCCATCCGACCTGTGGTATCGTGGCGAGGCCCTGTTCTATTAACCTGCGGTGTGCTTCAGATACTGGCACCGTAAGCAAGGTATACATCCAAGCAACCCTTTCAAACCGGCCATAGAGAAGGTGATTTTCCCTGGTCAGTGCACCTGGCTGATTGCCTGGCTTACCTGCAGGGCAGAGCGCGTCGCCGCAACATCATGAACTCTCATTATCGAGACCTTCTTCTCCCGACAGAGACTTGAGACAACAGCTGTAACCAGATCCCTGTCCGCTGTAGCAATGCCGGTAATTTCCCCGAGGAATCGTTTCCGTGAATGACCGAGCAACACCGGCTGACCAAGAGACGAGAGTTTTTCGAGATGTTTGAGTATCAGGAGGTTGTGGTTAAGTGTTTTACCGAACCCAATGCCGGGATCGATAACGATTCGCTTTAAATCGATCTTTTCAGAGGCAAGCATTGTCAGTCGCTCCTGAAAAAAAGAGATGATTTCTTCAACAACGTCCTCGTATTCAGGGTTATCCTGCATTGTTCCGGGCGTGCCTTTCATGTGCATGATGATGAGTGTAACATCAGTATCCCTGACCAGGTCCATCATAGCCGGATCATGGCGCAGGGCAGACACGTCGTTAATAATCGTCGCACCGGCCAAGAGTGCTTCCCGGGCAACTTCAGCCTTCATTGTATCGATGGAAACGGGGATATCGGAAAATGTGCGGATACCGGTGATGACCGGAACAATCCGGGAAAGCTCTTCATCAACACTGACGGTGGCAGAGTAGGGGCGCGTGGATTCCCCGCCGATATCGAGAATATCGGCACCGTCGGCAATCAGTCGCAGCGCCTGGTCTACCGCATCGTCGGTATTAGCAAAGAGACCGCCGTCTGAAAAAGAGTCGGGCGTCACATTAACGATGCCCATGAGTTTAATTTCAGGCGCAGTTTTCATGCCGAAGCAGGCGGCTGATCTTCCCGGTGGTTTGTATTTCCAATTGAGGATTCTTTTTCCTCTGCTGACTCTTCCGCCTTGATTTCGGAGGAATCGGTTGCCTCAGATGTTGAATCTTCTGCGTTTTTGGTCTTTTTTGATGCATTTGTCCTGGGCTTGGCGCTCTTTTTTTCTTTGACCCGGCCGGCAAATTCGTCAGGGCGAAGCTCGGCAAGAATCTGTTCGATATCCTCAAGGACAATAGTCTCTTTTTCCAGCAGATCATCTGCCATTCGTTTGAGAACGTCAGTGTGGTCCTCGAGCATCGTCTTCACCTTGTCGCTTGCTTCGAGGATGATGTCTTTTACGGCCACATCAATCTGCCGGGCGGTCTCTTCACTGAAATCGCGATGCTGGGCAATTTCGCGACCGAGAAAAATCTGCTCTTCCTTCTTGCCATAGGTCAGTGGTCCAAGTTCATCGCTCATGCCCCATTCGCAGACCATTTTCCTGGCCAAAGCAGTTGCCCGCTCGAGATCATTGCCGGCACCGGTGGTAATTTCGTTGAAAATCAGTTTTTCAGCAATACGGCCACCGAAAAGGATGCACAATGAGCTTTTCAGGTAGCCCTTTGAGTGGGTGTATTTTTCGTCCATCGGCAACTGCATGGTCAGGCCAAGTGCCCGGCCCCGGGGTATGATCGTGACCTTGTGGATCGGGTCGGCATCGGGGAGCAGGTAAGCAACAAGCGCGTGCCCTGCCTCATGGTAGGCGGTGACCTCTTTTTCTTTCTCGGTGATGATCATCGAACGGCGTTCGGCACCCATCATGATCTTGTCTTTTGCTTTCTCCAGCAGTTCGAGATTGATTTCCTTGGCTCCTTCCCGTGCTGCCATCAGGGCCGCTTCATTGACGAGGTTTTCAAGGTCGGCTCCGGTGAAACCGGGAGTTCCCCTGGCCAAGATCTCGTAGTCAACCTGGGCCGCCATCTTGGTTTTCTTGCCGTATATCTCAAGAATCTTCTGCCGCCCGCCGACATCCGGTATCGGTACGACAACCTGGCGGTCGAATCTTCCCGGACGTAGCAGAGCGGGATCAAGAACATCCGGCCTGTTTGTCGCAGCGACAATGATGACCCCTTCATTGGATTCAAAACCGTCCATTTCAACCAGCAGCTGGTTCAGGGTCTGTTCCCGCTCGTCATGACCGCCGCCAAGTCCGGCACCACGATGTCGGCCGACCGCATCGATTTCATCGATGAAAATGATGCAGGGGGCATGTTTTTTCCCCTGGGTGAAAAGGTCCCTGACACGGGAAGCCCCGACACCGACAAACATCTCTACAAAATCTGAGCCTGAGATGGAGAAAAAGGGCACATCCGCCTCGCCGGCTATGGCTTTTGCCAACAGTGTCTTACCAGTCCCCGGCGATCCTGCCAGTAGAACGCCTTTCGGGATTCGTCCGCCAAGAACGGTGAATTTATGGGGATCCTTGAGAAAATCGATTATTTCCTCAAGTTCTTCCTTGGCTTCGTCGATACCGGCAACATCTGAAAACGTCACCTTGTTGTCTCCCTGCTCCATCAGTCGGGCCCTGTTCTTGCCAAAAGACAGAGCACCCCCTTTACCGCCTCCCTGCATCTGGCGCATGAAGAAAATCCACACACCTATCAGCAGCAGCATCGGGAACCAGGAGACAAAGATGGTCATGAACCAGCTGTCTTTCGGGACTTCCTTGACGGTGATATCGACTCCGGCATCTCGAAGGATAGGAATGAGCTCTGCGTCAGTAACGGGATAGGTCGTCCTGAACGGTGTCCCATCCTGCAGGTTTCCAGTAATGGTATCACCTTCGATCCTGACACGGTTGATCGACTTGTTTTCAATCTTTGACATGAACTCGCTGTAGGTTAGTGAAGAGCTTGTTGCCTGCGGCTTGTTGAAAAGATTGAACAGCAGGATCATGGTGAGGCCGATTACCAGCCACATGCTCAGATTCTTGTAAAAGGTATTCAAAAAGACCTCCTGAGATTTTGGTCGATTATCACGTTGTGTGTTCTGTTTATCTGTTAGTAAAGGTAATTACTTTAGCAGCTCTAGACAATTGCAAATGTACATTAAAACATTTGACTGCATTGTCGAGCGCTGCCTGTCAATTAATCAGACGATCAGGCAAATTTCTGCACCGGTTTGACCTCGATGGTAAGTTCCTTCATTTCCCTCATTGCACTGACAAGGGCTGCGGCTCCATTTGCCGTGGTCGTGTAGGGGATATGGAGGTCCACTGCCGCCCGCCGTATCTGGTAGCTGTCTTCTGTCGTACGTTTGCCAAGAGAGGTATTGATAATCCAGACGATATCACGGTCCTTGACCTTATCTAGGATATGCGGTCTTCCCTGTGAAATTTTGTTGATCTGAAAACAGTCTATCGCACGTTCCTGAAGAAACAGAGCGGTGCCGGCGGTTGCAAAAATGGTGAAGTCAAGCGCCCTGAGAGCCCGTGCTATCGGCAGGATCGACGGTTTGTCGCTGTCCCTGACTGAAATAAAAACGCAGCCGGAGTCAGGAAGTAACGAACCTGCCGCCATAAAGGCTTTGCCGATGGCGAGGCCGAGGTTGTCGTCAATTCCCATGACTTCACCGGTTGATTTCATTTCAGGTCCCAGCAAGGTGTCAACTCCGGCAAAGCGGTCAAAGGGAAAAACGGCCTCCTTTACCGCCCAGTGATTAATAGTTACTTCTTCGGTAAAACCAAGTTCAGCCAGGCTCATTCCCATCATGATCTTGGTGGCAAGCTTGGCGAGCGGAACACCGGTTGCCTTGCTGACAAAGGGGATGGTCCGCGATGCCCGCGGGTTGACCTCGAGCACATAGAGGGCATTGTCCTTGACTGCAAACTGCACATTCATCAGGCCGATGACGCCGAGTTCTTTCGCCATTGCCGTGCTGGCGGATTTGATTTCTTCAATAATCTCAGCCGAGAGAGTGTGCGGAGGCAGGACGCAGGCGGAGTCCCCAGAATGAATTCCCGCCTCTTCTATGTGCTCCATGATGCCGCCGATGACTGTTGCTGTTCCGTCACTGATGGCATCGACATCTATCTCGATGGCATCTTTAAGAAATTGGTCGATAAGTATCGGGTGTTCCTGGAGCGTGGTACCGATCGCCTTCATGAAATCGCGAATACCATCCTCGCTGTAGGCGATACGCATGTCTCGCCCGCCAAGGACGTAGGATGGCCTGATAACCACCGGGTAGCCGATCTTTGCAGCGACAGCCAACGCCTCTTCCTGGGTGAAAACAGTGTCATTTTCAGGTTGCTTCAGGCCAAGCTTGTGAAGGAACTGCTGAAAGCGCTCCCGGTCCTCGGCGCGATCAATTGCATCGGGGGGAGTGCCGACAATCGGCACCCCGGCCTCTTCAAGCGGTACCGCAAGATTGAGTGGCGTCTGCCCGCCAAACTGGACAATAACACCGTCAGGCTGTTCCTGTTCGACGATATTGAGTACGTCTTCACGTGTCAGCGGTTCAAAATAGAGTTTATCCGATGTGTCGTAGTCCGTTGATACCGTTTCCGGGTTGGAGTTGACCATGATCGATTCAACCCCGATCTCCCTCAGGGCAAATGAGGCATGGACACAGCAATAATCAAATTCAATCCCCTGTCCGATCCTGTTGGGGCCACCGCCGAGGATGACGATTTTTTTCCGCTTGCTGACCACAGCCTCGTTTTCCGTCTCGTACGTAGAGTAACAATAGGGTGTGTAGGATTCAAACTCTGCAGCACAGGTATCAACGAGCTTGTATACCGGCAGGATACTGTGTTCATGACGCAATTCCCTGATGTCATTTTCGGAGGTCCCGGTCAGCCAGGCGAGCTGGACATCAGAGAATCCCGTCTGTTTGCAGGCAGTGAGGAACTCGCGGTCGAGTCCTTTGAACCCGCGCCTGATAATATTGTTCTCAATTTCAACAATCTGTTTGAAGTTATTGAGAAACCAGGGATCGATCCGGGTCAGTTCATATATCCGGCTTATCGACATCTCCCGCTTAAGGGCCTCGTGAATACAGGCGATCCGTTTCGAGTTGGGTTTTAACAGGCGGCTTTCCAGATCTTCGCTGTTGAGCGCGGTGAAACTGTCTTTGCCGTCTCCACCGAAACCGGAACGACCTGTTTCAAGCGAACGCATGCCTTTCTGGAAGGCCTCCTTGAAGGTCCGGCCGATGGCCATCGTTTCACCCACTGATTTCATCGCCGTGGTCAGAAAATCCTCTGCCTCCGGAAATTTCTCAAAGGTCCATCTCGGAATCTTTACAACGCAGTAATCAATGGTCGGTTCAAACGATGCATAGGTCTCCCTGGTAATATCGTTTCTGATTTCATCAAGGGTATAACCGACGGCAAGTTTTGCCGCTATCTTGGCAATTGGAAAGCCGGTCGCCTTGGAAGCAAGGGCCGAACTTCGTGAGACCCGGGGATTCATCTCGATGACCATCAGCTCGCCGTCAATCGGGTTGACGGCAAACTGCACGTTTGATCCCCCCGTTTCAACACCGATCTCCCGAATGATGGCAATGGCAGCGTCACGCATTTCCTGGTATTCCCGGTCGCTGAGCGTCTGTGCAGGGGCGACGGTGATGGAATCCCCGGTGTGGACTCCCATCGCATCGATATTTTCAATGGAGCAGATGATTACCACGTTGTCCTTTGCATCCCGCATGACTTCAAGTTCATACTCCTTCCAGCCGAGCAGGCTGCGTTCGAGCATGATCTCGGTGGTCATCGACAGGTCGAGACCGTGTTCGCAGAGATCTCTGAGCTCCTGGCGGTTATAGGCCACTCCTCCGCCGGTGCCGCCGAGGGTGAAACTGGGCCGGACAATGATCGGAAAGCCGATTTCATCCGCTGCACGCTCTGCTTCTTCAATGGTGTGAATGATTGCAGATTCAGGGACTTTCAGGTTGATTGACCGCATGGCTTCCCTGAACTCATCCCTGCCTTCGGCTTTGCGGATAACGTCGATGTCCGCCGCCAGCATTTCTACCTTGTATTTGTCCAGTATGCCGAGTTCGGCAACCTTGATGGCGGTATTGAGTGCTGTCTGGCCGCCGAGCGTTGGCAGCAAGGCGTCCGGGCGCTCCTGCTCGATGACCCGGGCAACCATTTCCGGCGTGATCGGTTCGATATAGGTGGCGTCGGCGAGGCCCGGATCAGTCATGATTGTTGCCGGGTTGGAGTTGATGAGAACAACTTCATACCCTTCTTCCTTGAGTGCCTTGACGGCCTGGGCGCCGGAATAGTCAAACTCGCAGGCCTGGCTGATGATGATGGGACCGGATCCGATGATGAGGATTTTCTTGATATCGTCTCTTCTGGGCATGATCTCTCTTGAGTGCGCGTTGAAATCGTTGGAGTGTCGTATATGCTGCTGTCCACAGACAGGCTGTGGTTATCCCCGCTGCTCCTTGACCATGTCGATGAAGCGATCAAAGAGATAGACTGCGTCATGGGGGCCCGGCGCGTGTTCCGGATGATATTGCACTGAAAATGCCGGAAAGGTCTTGTGTCTCATACCTTCACAGCTGTTGTCGTTGAGGTTGATATGGGTTAGCTCAACGTCGTTTTTGTTCAGACTGTCCATG
Organism: Desulfocapsaceae bacterium; assembly: GCA_963675545.2. Lineage (GTDB taxonomy): Bacteria > Desulfobacterota > Desulfobulbia > Desulfobulbales > Desulfocapsaceae > MADRE3. The sequence continues at coordinate 153,094 of CAXXRX010000002.1, read as the reverse complement.
TCAACGCAGAAACCGTGGTTCTGTGAGGTGATTTCAACCTTGCCGGTCAACAGGTCCTTTACCGGTTGATTTCCACCCCGATGGCCGAATTTTAGTTTATAGGTCTTGCCGCCATAGGCAAGCCCGAGAAGCTGGTGACCGAGACAGATACCGAACACCGGCTTTATGCCGAGCAGGTTCCTGATGGTATCGACGACGCCGGCAACTCCCTCGGGGTCACCGGGGCCGTTGGACAGGAAGATGCCGTCCGGGTTCATGGCCAGAACAGTCCCCGCATCAGTGGTTGCGGGAACCACCTGTACCTTGCAGCCTTTGTCTGTTAATATCCTGATCTGGTTATATTTAATGCCGAAATCAAAGGCGACGATCTTCAGGTCACTGCTGCTGCCGGGGGCTGTGGAAAAGTCGGTTCCCGGTTGCGGCCTGTTGTCCGACCATCCGTATGGCTCTCTGCAGCTTACCTGTTTTACCATGTCCTGGCCGACCAGTCCCACCCATTGGCCGGCACGGGCGGCCAGGGACTCAGGGTTGAGGTCCTCGGTTGAGACAATGCCTTTCATGGCTCCGGCCGTACGGATATGACGCACGAGCGCTCTGGTGTCAAAGCCTTCAACGCCGAGAACCTTATGGTCGGTCAAAAAATCCGCCAGCGTCATACGGGACCTGAAATTTGATGGAATAGTATTATATTCTTTGACAAGAAACGCTTTCGGGTGCACTCCGGCGGATTCCATATCTTCGGGGTTAATCCCGTAGTTGCCGATGAGCGGGTAGGTCATCGTTACTATCTGGCCGGTGTAGGAGGGGTCGGTCAGAATTTCCTGATACCCGCTCATTGAGGTGTTGAAAACAATTTCACCTACCGCCTCACCCGGCCCGGTAAAAGAACGCCCTTCAAAGACGGTTCCGTCTTCCAGGGCAATGAGTGCTTTCATGTGTATGTCCTTTTGTCCGGGCGGTCTCTTGACCGCATTATTTCTTTCTTCACGTACCTGCAGGCAGCCTGGAAATGGGTCGATTCATGTTCCTCTGCGATCTGCTTGTGGTATAAATGTGTTCTGGTGTGGAGTTCAGGTGGGAAAAAGCCAGCTCCTTTTGTCAAGACAAAACGCTAATACTTAACTCGGAATATCTGTTTTCGTCAACCGTAAACCAAAAATGCTGCCCAGGGATGTTGAGTTTGGCTTGCGGTCGTGGTAAAGCCCTCTGCTGGAACCTGATACAATTATTCACCTTGTTCGAGAGATGTTTATGAAGCAATCATGGCTAGAGGTAAAAAAACTTGTAACTCCGGTACTCAATATCGATCATTTCTCGATTGCAGAGCATGAAACCTGGTGCATTCTGGGCCCGAATGATTCCGGTGCCGACAAGCTGATCGCCCTGCTCTCCGCGAAGAACTGCTCTGAAACCGATGGCAGGGTGCGCGTTGCTGATGATTTTCGTGTGGTCAGTTTCTTTACTCAGCAGGAGCTGTATGAACAGGAGGTTCGAAATGATGATACCGACTATGCCCGGAAGATTGATCCGGGAACCAGGGCACGAACATTTATCGGTGGAGTTGAGAATGGTGCTGATCTGGTACGTCTGTTTCGTCTGGACCACGTGCTTGACAGCGGCTACCGGCAGCTCAGTTCCGGGGAGAGCAGGAAACTGCTGATCCTGGAGGCGATCACCCATGGCAGCAACCATCTCCTGATCGAAAACCCCTATGATGGCCTTGATGTCGATTCCTGCAGGGAGTTTGACAGGGTTGTGCAGGGGTTGCAGAAAAGGGGAGTCGGCCTGGTGATCTTTCTTACCAGCAGACATGATATCCCCGGGTGGTGCAGCCACGTAGCCTGTATGGAAGGCGGCACTATTGCGATGCAGGGAGCAAGAGCCGAGGTGCTGAGCACCATCAACCGGAAAAAAGACATAAAGCAGTGGCGCACGACAGGTGAACGACCCGCCCCTGAAAACCGTGAAGAGCGGGAGCTGGTAAAACTGGTAGGGGGGACAGTCGGCTATGGAGAACGGACCATTATTGCATCCTTTGACCTGCTCGTGGAACAGGGAGATCACACGCTTATTACCGGACCGAACGGAGCGGGCAAATCGACCCTGCTGTCGGTTATAACTGGAGATCATCCGGACTGTTATACCAATGAGCTTTACCTGTTCGGCAAGCGGCGGGGAAGTGGTGAGTCCATATGGGAGCTGAAAAAAGAAATGGGTATCGTCAGTCCGGCATTGCATCGAAGCCACTACGTACCGGGCAGTACGCTGCACATTGTCATCTCAGGATTTTTTGATTCTATCGGCCTCTACAGCACGTTTACTGCAGCACAGAAGAAACAGGCCCGGCAGTGGCTCGCTGATGTCGGACTTGAAGCCTCAGCCACCGTGCCGTTTCGACGCCTGAGCTTTGCCCAGCAGCGTCTGGCCTTGATAGCCAGGGCATTGATAAAGCTCCCCAAACTGCTTATTCTTGATGAACCGACCCAGGGACTCGATGACCGGAACAGGGAGAGTCTGCTCAGTTTCCTGGAGATGGTGGCGGAAAAACGGATTTCGACAATACTCTACGTCAGTCATCGGCGGGATGAGTACCGATCTTTTTTTACTCAGCATATTGAAATGGGTGCCTGATCGTTCATGGGGTGCATCTGTTTCAGGGGCAAACAACAACACAACTGCATTTTTTTTACAGGGGGAACGCTCATGTTCAGCACAGCAGGCGCGGGTACAAAAAAGGAGCCGGCCGAGGGAATCAGATTAACCACAACAGTCCATGGTGAGAAAACGCTGATGGGGCGGTTCGAGATGAGAAAAGGGGCCCGGATACCTGTGCACTCACACCACCACGAACAGACGGGAGTGATGATTTCCGGCAAGCTCAGGTTCGTGGTTGACGGCGAAACCAGGGACGTTGAGACAGGTGACAGCTGGTGTTTTAAGGGGGGTGTTGAGCACAGTGCCGAAGCTCTTGAAGATTCGATTGTCATAGAGGTGTTCTCACCGCTACGGGAAGATTATCTCTGATGCGCTCAGACAGGGTTATTCACGTGGTCGGTTGCCACGCCGAAGGGGAAGTCGGGGATGTGATTGTCGGCGGAGTTGCACCACCGCCTGGTGAAAGTGTCTGGGAGCAGTCACGCTGGATTGCAGCAGACGGTACGTTAAGAAATTTCCTGCTGAACGAGCCGCGGGGGGGCGTGTTCCGTCACGTCAATCTGCTTGTTCCGGCCAAGAATCCACAAGCCCGGATGGGCTGGATAATCATGGAGCCGGAAGACACCCCGCCGATGTCCGGATCCAATTCAATCTGTGTCGCCACCGTGCTGCTGGAAACGGGAATAATCCCCATGGTGGAACCTGAAACAAGGATGGTTCTGGAGGCGCCCGGCGGACTCATCGAGGTCGCGGCATCTTGTGAAAACGGCAAGGTGACGCGGGTAACGATCAAAAATGTCGCTTCTTTTGTCGATCAGCGCGATGCCGTGATTGAGCTTGAAGGAATCGGGACAGTGCGGGTTGACACTGCTTACGGCGGGGACAGCTTCGTTATTGTCGATGCGGCCGACCTTGGCTTTGCCATCACTCCCGATGAAGCGCGCGATCTTGCTGTTATCGGCATTATGATAACAAATGCAGCCAATGAGCAGCTGGGATTTTCCCATCCGCAGAATCCTGACTGGAACCATATCTCTTTTTGTCAGATAGCGGCACCGCTGGTCAAAGAGAACGCTGCGTGGCTTGGCCGCAATGCAGTTACGATCCAGCCGGGAAAACTGGACAGGTGTCCAACTGGAACCGGCTGTTCTGCCCGGATGGCGCTACTCCATGAGCAGGGTAAAATGAAGGTGGGAGACCACTATATCGGCGAATCCGTTATCGGCTCACGGTTTCACTGCAGTATCGATTCCACGACACGTGTGGGGGAAAAAAGAGCGGTCTTCCCGCTGATTTCAGGCCAGGCCTGGATAACCGGAACATATCAGTACCTGCTGGATCCGGGTGATCCCTGGCCTCAGGGATACAGGGTTGCCGACACCTGGCCGAAAATCAGGAGCTAGGCAGAAAATATCCCTGCAGAAAATCTGCAGGGATATGCGGGTTTGGTACTCAGGAGGAGAAGGAATCGCTGAACAGCTGTTCTATGGCAGCGCGCCCGGCATCACTGAGATACCTGGTGCCGGAGCCGACAAAGGTGTCATACCTGATGGTTGGTGTGTCCTCCTGCCAGCCGTTTTTCCAGGTGTGCCATTTTTCTGAACTCTGGTCGAATACGTGCAGCGGCCGGTTGAACATTTTGGCGAGCTCAACCGCCCAGCCTGTTCCACCTTTAACCGAACCGTCTTCCTGGATCGTGCCGATAACAAAGACCTGGTGGCCGCTGTTTACCATGTGAAAGATTGTCTGCAGTACTTTTCTGATCTTCTCCGTTTCATAGTAGGTCCGGTTCATCATGCGAGAAGCCAGTTCCATACTGATATCACCGCGCTCAAGATCTTCCTGGGAAAGTACCGTGCTGTTTTTGTCCCGGAAAAGCTTATGGCCCTTGAAGGTGTAGATCACCTCTGCAACTCCATGTTTTTCTGCAGCCTCTCCAAAAGCGGTTTCGGCACCTTTGAGGCCGCCGCTGTAAAGTGTACAATTTTTTGGGTCCATTCAGTTCCTCACTGGTTGTAGGGGTCGGGTAGTAAGACCCATGTTATAATACAGGTGAGAAGAAAGGCAACAGCAGCCTCTCATTTTATCTCTAATTTGTCGTTTTTTTTACCGCTTTCAGGAAGACCCGCCAGGGTGCGGGATAGCCCTCAACGGTCAGCTCGGGATGAGCGGGATCAATGAAATCACTGTAGGACTCAAAGACCATCCAGTCGGTTTTTCGCTGTTCCCGGCTGCTCATCGGATGACAGCAGAAAACCTCCACATCTTCAAACCCGGCGCGTGTCAGCCAGTTTTTCAGACAGGCAGCGGTAGGAACGAAATAGGTACCCGGAACCTTCGCGTATGTTCTTTCAGGAAACAGCGCCACCGGTTCAGAGCCGGCAATCGCCTGCGACTCGATGATAAGTGTCCCGCCGGGATTGAGGCTGTTCAGCACATCTTTTAAGACATCAACCGGAGATGGCCGGTGATAGATCACCCCCATCAGAAAAATAAGATCAAACGTTTCCGGGAAGAGTCTCATGTGTTCGACACCGAGCAGGTCGACAACAAGGTTCTCAAACCCGGCCATGGAGTTTAACGCCTGAAAACAGAAATATGGTTGAACGGCGGGTTCAAAACCGATGACCAGCCGCGGCTTGTATGGGGTCATCCGGAACATGTAGTAGCCGTTGCTGCAGCCGATATCCGCGATTACCTTACCGTTGAGATCGGGAAGAAAAGTTTGCAGGCGCTGCCATTTCCGCTCGCTGCGCCATTCGGCATCCACCTCGATACCATAGATTGAAAAAGGCCCCTTACGCCACGGCATGAAAGCACGCAGCTGCTGGTAAATGTCTCGCCGATCATCGTCTGATACCTGGTCTTTTCCGCCGATGATGACCGTGTCACCGCTGCAGTCTACTACCCCGCCTGTAAACGCGCTGAGCCTTTTACAGGGTCGGCGGTAGCGTAGGAAACCTTTTTTCTGCTGATTTACCCAGCGCTGCTTCTCCCGCTGGATCGATTCAATCTCGTCGAGCAGGATATGAGAAGGAAGGTGGTCGATGTAGTTCATCAAAAAGAAAAAGTCTGTCAACCCGGTTTGATGGCAACAAAGGAGGAGAAATTGAACCACTGGAAAAAGGTGGCTACCGTTTCAAAGCCGGCCTTGCTGAGCAGTGCCCGGTTTTCCTCAACGCTGAAAGGCACTAGAATATTTTCCAGGGCCTCGCGCTTGCGGGCTATTTCAAGTTCCGAGTAGCCCCGTTCACGTTTAAAACGGTGATACACATCGATGAAACGTCGATTGAGCCATTTATCTTCACAGATGGTTTTTTCGCTGAGAATGAGCAGGCCGCCTGGTTTGAGGTTCTCATAGAGACGTCTTATCAACGGCGGCCTCTGCAGCGGCCTGATGAACTGCAGGGTATAGTTGAGGATAAATGCACCGCTGCCGGGCAACTCCAGACCGGAGATGTCACCCCGGCGATAGCTGATCGATTTATCCTGAGAGTAGAGCTGGGCTTTCAGTCGAGCTTTGTCGATCATCGCCTGGGAGTTGTCGATGCCGATGAAGCTGAAGCCCTCGTTTTGTAAAAGCCGGGCAAATTCAAGCAACGGGGTTCCCGTTGAGCAACCCAGGTCGCAGATGCTGTCCCCTTCTTTGAGGTGTTGTGAGAGGAGTTGTGCCGTGGCCGTTATAACCTCCTGGTAAAAAGGGATGGAACGGTCGAGCATATCGTCGAAAACCTCGGCCACCCGTTCATTGAACTCGAAGTCTTCAGGGTCGGAGTCGTCCTGATAGAGCCGGTCTTCCCGAGAGGACATGCTGGGACTACTTTTTGTACCAGGTTCCATCCGCTTTCTGAAACCAGTGTCCGGAAGCACCGATATCGGCAATCTGCTTGGCACGGCGCTGGCCGACGAGCTGTGGTGATACCCCCTGTTTTTTGGCGATAGCGCCATAGACTGCTTCACGATCTTTGTTCTCGGCGGCAACAACATCCTGCTGCGCTTTCTGGTTTGCGCGAAATTCCAGAAGTCCTCTGTTGTTCTCGCCAACCAGTCCTTTGTCCTTCAGGGCGTTGATTGCCGGCAGCCGGTCGACCATCCTGTCTTTGATTGATGCAGCCGAGCCGTTTACGGCTCCAAAAAATATCACGGCGATGACAAGGCAGCAGGCAAGTGAGATCCTGTTGAGGTTAATCATGGTATCCCTCCACTATCGTTTATTGTTATTGTTTGCTTTCAATTGCATCATCGATGTCGGAAAAGAAATCATCAAGCGCACGGTCGACTTTGACGTTGACATCGATGGTGATGTGAATCGGCTTGATCTCGACCGGCTTGACATCGACCTCGTGCCTGGTGCACCCGGCCTGAACGCAGAATGCCAGCACTATGGGCAGGATGAGAATTGAACGTGTCAAATGTGTCATGTTACATGTTCTCCTTCATGGTTTGAATGTTCTGACCGATCTGAAACAGCTCTGCAAGCGGCAGCCGAAAATTGACATCGAGCTGAATCGGATATTGCAGGCCTTCACCTTTCTCTGTTTTTACAATCGTACCGTTTTTCAAACCATAGGGGAGAGGAGTTCGAGGTTTGCCGTTGAGCTGCATGGTCAGCTGCAACTCATCGCCAGAGCTGTTGAACGAGAGTTTCGTCCATTGATAAGCGAAATCCTCCATGGCTTTCATGGAGTAATCAAGGTATCCGCCCACATCGGCAGAACCGACACCCTGACGCAACATGTCGGTGTTTGAAAAACGTATTATACCACCGGTTCCCGGAGTAGAAAATAGAAATCCTTCATCGAAGGCAAGTCCGCTTTTTGATAGAGCTATCGGCAGCTTTCCGTTCAATGAGCCCTGGCCTTCCGCCTGGTCAAGTCCGAACTGGTTGAGAAGATCTGAAAAATTTATTTTGCTGCAGTAGAGGGCGGTATTTATTTCCGGGTTGCTCCTCGATAACCTCAGGCTCGTTGATTCCAGTTTTCCCTGGCACCAGTTGACACTGCTCTTCTCAATGAAAACGGTATCCGCATCCTCCACCCTGAAACTCAGGTCGGCATCTTCGAACCGCAGGTTGCCGAATTCAAGAGCTGCCGCAGTACAGCGCTGACTCGGCAGGGAGAACGGGGCGGGCAGGCTGGGAAACGTAACCCCGCAGGAGATGTTGTTGATCGTTATATTTTTCTCAGCAACCTGAAATCTGTCAATCTCGAATTGCAGCTGCGCAGTGCCTGAAAGCTGCCGGTTCTTGTAGCTGAGGTTGCCGCTAGATGCCAGTGAGCCCTCAAAATCAAGGCCCGCCATGGCCGGCAACGCCGGCGGTAGCGAGGCCGGACTGAGAGCTGTTTTATCGAGCGCCCAGCTCAGCTGAGCCTGGAGGGGCTCCTGCTCAACCGTTCCTTGAACCTGCAGGTGCAACGCTTCTGAAAAAAGACTGGTCAGACTTGCCTGGAGCTGCAGCGATCGTTGCTGTTGCAGCAGCCGTGCCTCGGCTGCGAAAAGGGGCGAGTCTTTGACGGTTATCGAGTCAACCCTGATGCTGCCGTGGTCCTGTTTGTGCTGCGCTGAAAAGGGAAGGTGATAGGGCAGATCAAGCGTGATCCCTGTAAATTTAAGCCCGGAAGAACGCTCCTTGATTTCAGAAATGGAACCCGAAAGGTGAACAGCGTTCAGTGTATTAGAGCTCTGCAGTCGGGCTTTAAGAGAAACCTCCGAGATATCCAGGGCGGTCTTGTTCCTGCTTAGTGAAAATGGCCTGCAGTCAAAGACAACAGTTCCGGTATGCCCATCCGGGTTGCCGGACAGGGAGCTGCTCAGGGAAAAATCCGGCACGTTGATAGTGACATCGTCGCGGCTTACCGTCAGTGGCTGATCCTGCTCATACCTGCCTTTCAGGTTTGCCTGCCAGTTCAGAGACGTGGTGTCAAGCTGCAGATCGTAAGAAATTGGTACCGGGAGCTGAGCTGTCTGAAGATTTACGGGTACATCGATCCAGCTGCGGACGGTACCTTCTGCCTGCATGTGCCCTTTTGTATAGGAGCTGCTGCCGGTTACCGCCGCACTGACTGAAACGGGTTCAATTATTGACAGGCCGTCGAGCCGATAGTCCTGGCTGAGTGGAGATCCAGAGATCGCAAAGGAGACAGACGAGTCTGCCCCGTTTCCCCGGATGGCCGTTTTTTCATGGTTGAAACGAAAGTTTGCAATCGTACCTGTTGCCGTGAACTCCTCCAGACGCAGGTTTTCTCTCGTTACGTGTGCGGTTACTTTTGCCTCAACAAAACCGGAGACAAGATTGCTGCGGCCGATAATATGGCCCGGAATCTGATTGAGTCCTGCCTGGAGATTAATGGCAAGCGAGTGTCTTGTATTATCAGAGAAAAAAGAAAATTTTCCCTTTGCCGGTATCGTGTCAAATAACAGAAACGAGCCATCGGCCGCAGAGAGTGCAAATCCAGACGGCGGTGTGTCGGCATAGCTTAAATGCAGTGATGATGACAGGCTGAACCTGATATCTGCCTGCTCCTGTTCATGGATAATCAGGGAGCATTGTTTGAGAAAGAGGTTCTCCACGGCTGTCGGGAGCACCAGGGGTGCTGTCCCGGTCGGAGCTTTTCCGCTGCCGGGGTGCGCGGTAACACCTGCCAGGCGGAATCCGCTGTCATCCTTAAGCAGATGAATGACGGCATGGTCGATGGTCAGAGAGGAAATCCGCAGCTTGAACAGTGATGAGGGTGTGTATCTGATTTCAAACCGGGGAACTGAAATAGCGGGCGTTTCCCCGTCATTTATGGTGAGTGTTCCCGTGGCTGAAAAGGGAGTGATTCTCGAGATAGAGGCAAATTTGTCGACGATGGGAATTTTTTCAAGAAGACGCGGGAGCAGGTAAGTGTCGATAAGAAAGGGTGCCGAAAAAAAGGTGATCCCGACGGCAGCCGCAAAGAAAAAGACAGTCAAGACCGTTCGGCGGACAACTGCTTTCATAGCGGTGGGTCGGTAATAAGAGAGGATGTGGTGTTGGCTGTCATGATACGTGTAGGGTAAATGAAACCGGGGAAAAATAGTAGGAAAAACTCTTGAATGGTGAATTCACGGAACCAATTTTTTTTGCACCGTTGTCCGTGAGAAAATTGGCTTGCCAGGAAATCGGTATATAGTATAAACCAACAATTTGAGGGATCGGCTCGAGATGTTTTTCAGGTTATCCACACAGAAGGTGCGACATGAACAGCAAACAATGGGCAAATGCCATCGTCTGTCTGACGGCCTTGATGATTTTTGCTTACGGCGTGAGCCGTATTGCCGCCGCACCGGACATTGCAGCTCTTTTAAGCCCCGAAGTGGCGGTGAGCAAAATGGCCGCGGCGCGAGCCGACACGGTGATCCTTGATGGGTTTGAGTTGACTGTCAACCAGGTGACAAAACGGACAAAGGCTGTTTTCAGACTCACCAATAAAACAAAGGCGAGCGTCAGGGATATATCGATTCTCTGCGATTTTTATGATGATAGCGGCACGTCCTGGGGGCGGGGACGCTGGGATATCTATGATACTCTACCTGCTGGGCGTTCAGAGACATTTGTGCGTGCCGACAGACGTTTTATTTCGTATCATGTCCGGCCTGAGCAGAGCAGGTGCACAATAGTGAACGTTCATAGTCTACAGAAGGCGGCGGTTTCAGGTGAAGCAGTTCACTGATACCGGCGGCGTCGAAATTACCGATAACAGGTCATTCAACCAATAGAACAGATTTATGTCGAACGAAATTGATTTTGATGAAATTTTAAGGAAATACCGTTCAGATCCGTATGATTACGTGGATATCAACGCCACCCATACCGGTGTCATCAGTTTTCAGGTGGAAAGAGGAATCGAGGTGGATGCCCCCGGCGGGGAATGGAATCATATCCCCGGGACCCCGCTTTATGAAATTACCCGGGAACGCAATCCAAAAATTATCGGGGCCCCGATAAATGGTATTGTATCCGAACTTCGGGGAGAACTGGAAGGACAGTTTGTGGAAGCCGGCGAGAAGCTGATGACGATTCGTCATCCCCTGAAGAAAAAGGAGATTATTGAAAATATTCTCAAAGAGGTGCTGTATCTTTTTCCGGCTCCGGAAAAAGCCAAGTATTTTTTCTCCCTTGATATTCAGTCAAGAATTGATAAGAAGAGCGCCCGCGAGGTAACCATCAAGCCTGGCGAAGAAGTCTTCACCATGTCGCTGATGAAACGGGATACACCGGTCTATTATTCAGGTGTTGAAGGAGTTATTCACTCTATTTATTTCAAGCCGGGGATTTCATTGGGCCAGGGCGAGCCTCTTGTCGGTGTTTGTGCAATTGACAAATTGCCGCTGATTCAAAAAGTGATAACGCGGGTCAAGGCCGAGTGGGATAACATGTGAGTATCCCGCCGCTTACCCCCGATCTCCTGCGGCGTTACATCAAAGAGGTGGAGTTGCCGGAAAGATCCGCAAGCGTGCCGCAGCCGGAGGCTGAGACGATTCTTCGCAAAGGCGGGTTTGTCGGCTCTAGCATCGAGCATCGGGCTGTTATGGGGCGGGCCATGGACCAGGCCAGAACCCATATCAATCGACGTGAAAGAGATAACGTTTCAGTTTCCAGCGGAGCACTGTTTCTTGCCGATCAGCTCAGCAGTTCAAAAGGGCGGTTTATCAGGCAATGGCATGCACCCCTTGGCGGTCTGTGGGGGGCAATGGTCTATGTTTCCACAGTGCTGCCGCAGACTCGCCTGCTGCTGCCGTTTGCCGTTGGTGTTGCCTGCTGTGAAGCCCTGCATCGAACTGGTGTGGATAGTGCCGAGCTGCGCTGGGTAAATGATGTCCTGATTGATGGCAGAAAGGTTGCAGGGATCCTGATGGAAGGTTTCTGCGGTGCCGTTTCAAAAGAAGAGTACACCCTGATAGGGTTCGGCATAAATCTGAACAACAGTGATTTTCCCGCGGAGATCAGGGAGGTCGCGGTTTGTGTAAAAGAGTATCTTGGTCGACCTGTTGATCTGCAAACCTTCGCCTGCTGCTTTCTGGCTAAACTCACCTGGAATATCGGCCTGCTGGTGCATGTTGAGGATTGCTTGTTAAGCGCCGGCAATTTGCCCGCCGGGCAGCCGGACCATCCTATAGTTGCGCGCTGGTGCCTTCTGAGCAAAACAATTGGCCGTCGGGTGTTGTTCGGCTTTGATGTCGAGACCAGCCCGCAATATCAGGCGATTGTCACTGGAATCAGCGAAACCGGTGGGTTGCGGCTGAAACTTGATGACGGCTCTGAAACTGTCGAGCACAGCGGAGAAATCCGCTACCTGTGATGAGGCGACGGCCGGTTGAGGTCGGCTGAAAAAAACTTCCAGGAAACAATCTCGCGCTGAAAAAGATGACGTCCGTAACGATATGCACTGTTGAGCAGGTCATCGAGAATGGGGCCTGACAGTTTTAATCGCTGCAGTTTCCGGATGGGTTGATTCTGGATGGCGTTGATGACTTTGATTGTTCCGGTGGACAGTTTCCGTCCGCTGAAGGTTCCTGCACTCATACACCTGGAACAGATGAGTCCGCCCGCCTGATTGCTGAATACTGCAGGGCTTTTGTTCTGGTACATGAGACCACAGTTCTGGCAGCATGAGAAATCCGGCCGATAACCGATTGAATCAAAAAATTTAATCAGAAAGATGGCTGTCGTCGAAGAACAGCTCTCACCCCGGTCGAGGGCGTGAAGCGTCCACAGCAACAGGATGAACAGCTCATTCTCCGGTAATTGTTCATTGGTTGCCAGCAGGATAAATTCCCTGATGACGCTTGCCGCCTGATACTGTGGAACACTGGACCGTATGGTCATAAATCCATTAAGCAGCTCGCCGTCGGTGATCACCGCCAGGCCTGCGTTGGTAGATCTGGAACAGGTGATTGACAGAAAAGAAAAAAGCTCGAGTTTGTTGACAAATCGTTTTTTGCTTCGGTGGGCTCCCTTGGCAATACCAGTCAGTTTACCGATATCTTTACAGAAAAGCGTTATTATTTTGTCAGACTCGCCATGGTCCCGACTGTCCAGAACAACTGCCGGCAGGTCAGTATGGATGGTTGGCATTATTGATAGGCGAACTACTCGGGTATTGAGATGGTAATCTTATCATCAGAGGCGGCAGGCAGTGGCAGAGATTCTCCGTTCAGGTAGATTTCCGCTTTTGTCTGCGCCGGCAATTGGAGAATGATTTTTTCCTCAGCCTGCCATGTTTTTATCGTGTCAGCCGCTACCGATACGTCCTGGGGCTCACCGTCGTCAATGGTGACCTGTAGTCGTGTACTGGAAGAAAATTCCGCTGCCAGCTGGTATCTGCTGTTCTCGACTACTGTCACGCCGCTGCCGGGAGGTGCAGGTTCACCGATGTTGCTGTCAGGTATTTGAACTGTCGGTATTTCCTTGTCAACAGGAGTCCGTTCTGTCGTTGACTGTACCTCGATAACGGGTTTTTCCTGAAAATTCCTGAGCCACTGGCTGATATGCTTTGCCGGGTTGTAGCCGATATACCAGAATATGCCGGACACCAGCAGCAGCAGAACCAGGAGTGCAGAACCGATGATTGATCCCGGAGTCAGGGATGGTCGCTCGGCCATTGTTCCAATATTTTTGTGCTGCTGCCAGCTTGGAGCAGGGAGCTTGCCTGTCGGTTTTGCAACGTTGTTTTCTTTGCGCTCTTCGTAATAACGGCGAACAATTTCGCTCTGGTCAAGATCGAGCATTCCGGCGTACAGGGTGTAGAAACCGCGGGCAAATGCCGGTGCCGGTAAACGATCATATTCATCCATCTCCATGGCACGGATGGTTTTTGGCGGGATCCTTGTCTCTTCAGCGACATCTTTTATCTCGAGGGACCGCTCCAGTCGCAGTCTTCTGAAAAGGGCTCCGAGTGTCTCAAACTCTTCGGAAGCATTGTCGTTTTTCATGGTGTGGCCCCTGTTTTGTCAGTTGCTGTTTATGATCCGTTCAGTCTTAGAGTAATCTTTTTATATATGATTTCTCTTTCATCTCATCAATCCAGTTGCCGAATGCCTCCTGCATCGCCTTGTTGAACAACTCTTCTCGAATATCTTCCTTTACGCTGTCATATGGCGCCTGCATGACAATACCGCCTTCCCTGCTGGAAAGCAGTTTGAAAAACTGGAAGCCGACCGGTGACTCAATGATGGGGCTGATTTCATCAGGTTCCAGAGATAGAACCGCCTGTTGCATGTAGGATGCCATATCCTCTTTATGGAAAACACCGATATCTCCGCCGTCTGAGGCAGAGGGCAGATCTGAGAAGGAGCGGGCGAGTTCTTTGAAGTCCTCTCCGCTTTGAGCCAGCTTGTGAACTCGTTCAATCCGCTGGAGTGCTTCCATTTTGTTTTGCTGCAGCGCAACCGGGTCGCCCTCACTTGTGTCCCGATCCCAGCCGATACCAATCTGCAGCAGATAATAGCCACCTTCTTCCACCCGCCGGGTATAGGTGTTATCATAATAATCGAGGATCATTTCTTCGGTAATGATGATCTTTGACCGGATATCGCGGGTAATGATTTTGTTCTGGTAAATCTGGCTTTTTATGTTGTCCAGGTAGGTTGCCCGGTCAATACCCCTGTTTTCAAGTTCTGCAAAAAATGCTTCCCGGGAGAGGTTGCTGTTGTTGATGATATTGTTAACGGCTGCTTCCGTTTCCTCGTCACTGACGACAATTCCCTGCCTGGCTGCCTCCTGGGAAATCAGCAGTTTGTCAATCAGGCCGTCAAGAATGTCCCGATAGGCATTTGCAAGAGCCAGCTCCCGGTCTTGAGCCGGAACTTCGGTGATGATTCTTCGTATAAATGATTCGCCTTCTTCATTGAGCTCGGACAGGGTAATGACATCTTCATTGACCTCGGCAACAACCCGGTCAATCAGTTCTGCCTGAACTGCACACACAAAAATGATGAGCGCCGCCGGTACAGCGAAAAAACATGGTCTGAGATAGCTGGGCAGATAGTTGGAAAATAAAAATTTGATCATGCGTTAGTCCTGAACCTGAAATAATTGAAAAGCATCTGCATTTCTTACACGGGTGTTGCAGATGGTGCCACCGTCGATATGGCGCAGACACCTGATAACAGAAATTATATACTCTGTTTGTAAAAGAATTTCACCTAAACCTCGTTTTGCCGTCAGTTGACAACTGCAGAATATGGAATATTCTGTGATGAAAAGGTATCATGGTGTACAAAGATATAAAAGATATAAGGAAATAGCTATGGGTAAACAAGTCTGCACGTTTGTTTCTGTTGTAACTGTCGTCATGGCAGTGCTTCTTTGTTCCGTCAGTCCACTGCACTCGGCAACAAAGATGCCCAGTTTTTCTCTTGAGAACGTGCTGACCGGTGTAGAGGTGGACAGCGAGACCTTTGCCGGCAAATCTCTGCTGATCACCTTTTTTGCAACCTGGTGTCCTCCCTGTATCCAGGAAATCCCGAATCTCATCGAAGTGCATAACACGTTCGGGCCGGAGAATTTCTCGGTTGTGGCCCTTTCGGTGGATCAGGAAGGGCGGAGCGTTGTTAAACGGATCGTCGAGAAAAAAAATATCAACTATCCGGTCATGATGGCAGACAGCAGTGTTACCCGGGATTTCGGGGGAGTCTACGGTATTCCCACGTCTTTTCTGGTAAACAGTAGAGGAAATGTTGTTAAGAAATATACCGGATATATCCCTCATTCGGTTTTGGTGAACGATATCAAACAAGTTCTTCAATGAACGGATATTGACAAAAAGATATAATAAAGATATGTTAGACTCCACTTAAATAGGTGGAGTCAGCTTATTTTAGTAGCGGCCATACGTAAAGGTACGGTGCTGTGTAAAGGTCGGAATAATGTTCCGGGAAACTCATAATCTGTATAATGGGAGATCAAAGATGAAGAAAATCGTAGCTGGATTGTGCGCGCTGTTTTTTATTGTAAGTGTAGCTGGTGTCAGTGTTGCTGCCAGGCTAAAATGTACTGTCGAAGCAGTGGACGGAGATACGGTTACCCTTACCTGTGAAGATGCCGACAAGCTGAAAAAAGGTGACAAGCTCAAGATTTCTACTCCAAAAGGTGGCGCGGCAATTGAAGGTTGCTGATTGACAGGAAAGCTGTTTTTCTGTAGTCTGCGGGGTCGGTTGACTGAAAGAGAGTCAGCCGACCCTTTTTTTTGCAACGGGAGAATCTGAAGACATGAAAAGGGCGGTTTCTCTTTATAGTTTCCAACCAACAGTCTGTGTTTCTGGAGGAATTGGTGGAATTGCTTAAAGCGGTCTTTCTGGGATTTATCCAGGGAGCAACAGAGTTTCTACCCGTTTCAAGCTCGGGTCATCTGGTACTTGGCTCTCACCTGCTTGGCTTCAAAGAACAGGGGATTGTCTTTGACGTGATGCTGCATCTGGGGACCCTGCTGTCGGTGATTATTGTTTTTCGAAACGAGCTGCGGGCAATGATTGCCGCCCCGTTTCAAATGTTGAGCGGAAACCGGAGCGAGGCGGTGCGCACCTCCTTTTTCTGGGATATATATGTGATTATCGCGACGTTGCCGGCTGTTATTGTCGGGCTTGGGTTCAAAGATTATATCGAACAGAGTTTCACCTCTGTTCTGGTAGTCTGCCTGATGCTGATTGTTACCGGTGTCACGATGATACTGAGCAGATATCTGGCCGATCGCGGACGCAGGATCACCGCCGGTCGCTCGCTGCTGATCGGCTGTGCGCAGGCAGCAGCCATTATGCCTGGCCTGTCCCGTTCCGGATCCACTATTTTTACAGCAATGCTGCTGGGAGTCAACCGGGAGACTGCCGCCCGGTTTTCCTTTATCATGTCGATTCCGGCGATTCTCGGGGCTGCAGTCTTAAATCTCAGAGAGATCCTGATGGCGCCTCCGGCCGGTTCAGTGCTGGTGAATTTAATAGCGGGTACATCAATGGCAGCAGTTACCGGTTATTTTGCAATTATTCTTCTTCTTGATGTCATCAGAAAAAACAGACTGCCCTGGTTTGGCTATTATTGCCTGGTGATTGCCGCTGTCGGCTTGATGGTTATTTCTATGCAATGAACTGCAGCTGCTCCAGGAGGCCGCAGTCCCCTGTAAAGGGTGGTGCCAGCCTTTATTCAGGAGCCCGGAAAATACATATGGATATTCGAACACTGCCCGATCAGCAACGTGGGCTTTACAATACGCTCAAAAAAAAATACTCGCTTCACTTCACATCGCTGAAACTGGGTGAACATACCATTCATCTTCTCAAGCCATCGGAGATAGAGGAATTTTTAAACGGTCGGGATCCGTTTTCAGACGGAGCCGGTTTTCCTTTCTGGACAAAACTCTGGGAAGCCTCGGTGGTGCTCGCCCAGCTTGTTGCTGTATTGCCCGGCGGATCGGGAAAGCGCTTCCTTGAGCTGGGTGCGGGGCTGGGGCTTCCAGGTCTTGCCGCTTCGGCTGCCGGCTTTGCTGCGGTGCTCAGTGACAGCCAACAGGTGATTCTCGATTTCCAGCAGGTCAGTGCGGCTGCGAACAGGAGCCGGAACATGGAACACGTCCTGTTTGACTGGCGTGAGCCTCCGCAGATCGGAACCTTTGATATAATCGGGGGAGCAGAAATTCTCTCCACTGAAGAAGTGCTTGATCCTGTGCTTGATATATGCAAAAACTACCTGGCGCCGGGCGGGACGATTTACCTTTCCCACGATGTGCGCAGAAAATGTCTGCCGATGTTTTTAAAAAAAGCCGAGTATGATTTTCATATCGGCAGCAAAAAGCAATCGCTGCGAAGCAATGGCAGCACGGTTGATATTCTCGTGAACCGTCTGCAGCCACGATAAAATGAGGGACTACAGGGTTATTTCTACAATGAGCAGGCTGCTTTCATGGCTTTTTACCCGATAAATCTGAATATTGCCGGTCGTCTCTGTCTTGTCGTCGGCGGAGGTGGCGTTGCCGCCAGGAAAATTGAGGCCCTTCTGTTCAGCGAGGCTCAGGTTCAGGTGGTTAGCCCCGAGGTCTGTGGGAAAATCTCCGATCTCGCAGAGGCTGGAGCCATACAATGGTTCAGGCGTGAATATCGTGATAGTGACCTTGAAAATGTGTTCCTGGTTTTTGCTGCAACCAGCGAGCCGGCGGTTCAGGAGCGGATCGCCGTGCAGGCGAAAAAGTCAGGGGTGCTGCTCAATAGTGCCGACAGCCCCGAACAGTGTGATTTCCAGGTACCGGCAAAAGTACGGCGTGGAGACCTGCTTATTGCCGTTTCAAGCGGAGGGGCGAGCCCGGCGCTGTCTGCCAGGATCAAGCACCGCCTCTACCTTGAGTTCGGACCGGAATATGGAGATCTTGTCGAACTGCTGGCGCGCATAAGGCGACAGATCGTCAGTGGCTCCCGGGAGTCGGAGGCAAACAGAGAGCTGTTTCAGCACCTGTTGGACCAGCCGCTCGTGGAGCTGATACGTACAGGGCGATGGCAGGAAATCCGTACCACGCTGGAAACCATCCTTCCCGACTCTGTTGACTGCCAATCGCTGGTCGCGGGTCTCCAGGCGAGGGTGAAATAATGTCAGTGTCGGAGCAGAGGAGGCAGAGCATTAGCTCATGATCAATGAAATCAGTTTTCTGCTTTTCCAGGCAACACTGGGGATAACATTTCTGTCCACTGCGGGCTATCTGGTTTTCTTTATCACCCAGAATGAGAAGGTCCGGAAGCTTGCACGATATATCCTTGTTGTCTCCTGGGGCATGCAGACACTTTATATCGCTTCCAGATATTATCTTGCAGGCCACACGCCGGTGACCACCCACCATGAGGCATTTTTCTTTTTTGCCTGGGCGACAACGGCCGCCTATCTTTCCTTTCGCTGGCGCTACTCTGTGAAGAATTTTGGAACCTTCGTGTCACTGCTTATTCTTATTCTGTTGAGCGTTGCTGCCATAGCTCCAAAGGCGCTGATACCGCTTGAACCTGCACAGCAGAGCTTCTGGCTTCCGATTCATGCCGGACTGTCTCTTGTGGCCTATGGTTTTCTGGCCCTGGCGTTTTGCGGCGGGCTGATGTATCTGCTCCAGGAACGGGAACTCAAAAGCAGAAAGCTGGGTTATTTTTTCACTCGCCTGCCGTCGCTGGATGCCCTTGACCAGTTGAATTCGCATTGCCTTGCGGTCGGCTTTGCCTTTCTCTGCCTGGGAATGGTCAGCGGCATTTTCTGGTCCAAGCAGGCCTGGGGAACATACTGGCGCTGGAACCCGAAAGAGGTCTGTACCCTGATTATCTGGCTTATTTACCTTGTTCAGATTCACCAGCGGTTTACCGTTGGTTGGCGGGGAAGGCGGGCGGCAGCAATGGTTGTCATCGGTTTTATTGTGGTGCTTGTCACCTTGTGGCTGGTTATCACATGATTGCAGGAGTCCGCTGACATGACCGGCAAACAAATATCGCTGCTCGGTATAAATCACAAGACAACACCGGTGGGGGTCCGGGAGAAGATGGCCCTGGCCGACGGCTATGAGCAGCCTCTGCAGGCACTGAAGAAACTTCCCGGCTGTTCGGAGCACTTCCTGCTCTCCACCTGTAACCGGGTTGAGCTTGTCTTTGTGGCAGAGCCTTCAGCCGGCCTGGATGAGGCCATGATGCAGTTTCTTTTCGGGGAGTCTCTGACGGCAGAGCAGCGAAGCAGTTATTCGTATCTTTATCATGATACGGATGCGGTGCGCCATCTTTTCCAGGTTGCGGCTTCCCTTGATTCTCTGGTTGTCGGTGAGGCCCAGATACTCGGTCAGATAAAAGAGGCGTACCGCCATGCTTCCAGGCTCGGCTGTACCGGAACACTGCTCAACAAACTGATGCATAAATCTTTCACCGTGGCCAAGCGGGTGCGCAGTGAAACCGGAATTGGCTCGTCGGCCGTATCAATCAGCTATGCCGCCGTGCAGCTGGCAAAAAAGATTTTTGGCCGGCTGGATGACAAAAAGGTGTTGCTGATAGGGGCTGGAGAAATGGCGGAGCTTGCGGCCGAACACCTTGTCGGTCAGGGGGTGTGCGGGGTTGTCGTCGCCAATCGTACCCTTGGCCGGGCCGTGGATCTGGCAAAACGATTCAACGGCACATCCTGTTCGCTCGAGGAGCTGCTTTCTCAGCTTGAACACGTCGATATTATTATTTCATCTACCGGGGCGAGTGATCTGATCATCAAGAGCGCAGACGTTAAACCATTGATGCGCACCAGGAGAAACCGCCCCCTGTTTTTTATTGATATTGCAGTTCCACGCGATCTCGATCCCTCGCTGAACGATATTGACGATGTGTTCCTCTATGATATCGATGATCTTGGCCAGATGGTGGAAATGAACAGGGCGGAGCGTGACCGGGAAGCGGTGAAAGCCCAGCGGATTGTGGACGAGGAGACGCTCAAGTTCAGCCGCTGGCAGGAAAGCATGACGGTTACGCCGACCATTACTGCAATGCGTCGCAAAGCTGACGACATCTGCAGACAGGAACTCACCAGGACCCTGGCAAAACTCGAACTTGATGATGAGGATCGTAAAAAGGTTGAAAAACTGGCGTCGGCAATTTCTGCTAAATTACTCCACGGTCCCCTCGTTTATTTGAAAAGTGAATCGTGTCGGGGGGGAAGCGATGCCAGGGTGGACACCATCAAAACCATTTTCGGTCTTGAAGAGGATGGTGAACAGCGCTGAATTTGAAACGCTTCTGGAAAATGAATGGTATGCTGTGCGTCATTCGGGTGAGATTCCTGAAATCGCCCTCTGCTCCTCTCTGTATTACCTTGCGGAGGATCGCAGTGGACCCTGCAGGCGGTTGAGTGCAGCCCAGAACAGAAAGCTTGTTGAAGCAGCAGAACTTCGTTACAGGGAAATCGTCCTTCGCGATCTGCAACCCGCAAATCGAGGCACGCGGGCATATCGGGGTGTAAAACGCTCAATCGTCAACTGGACACGTTACGAGACGTTCTGCCGTCGGCAGCGACTTGATCCGATCTCTCTGAGGCACGAAACTGCAGCGGCCCTGCTGGTTTTTCTTGCCGGGGAAACGGTTGATGTCCAGCGGGGCAGACGTGTTTCTTCGATCAACTGTTCATTTTCCGAGCTACGGGCTTTTGCCGAGCGCCTCGGGCTTGACGGCTCGATGCTGCCCCGCGGAACAGCAGAGATCTGTACCGGGCAGAAATGAATTCTCAGCTGTGTTTTTATAAAAAACCGCTTCCTGTAATTTTTTTATTCTGGATGTCTTTGTCATGGTATTTGTCTACCGCTTTTGGTATGACTTTTCTCGTGACGCCGCCGTTGTGGTATCGAAATATCGGGATCGATTACTTTTATCTAAAAAATTCATGAAAAATATCAAATACCTGCACATTCTTGTTGTTCTTCCCCTGACCCTGCTACTGATGACTGGAAACGGTCACACCGAGAGCGCCCAGGATATCGACCAGAAACGTAATAAACTGATCGGCTACATGCTCAGCAAACAGCTGCCATCTCTTCACTATAGCGACAAGGAGGTTGATGACGAACTGGCCCTGGCCACGTTTGATCTCTACCTGAAGCAGCTAGACTTCCAGAAACGTTTTCTGCTCGCCTCTGATGTCGAGCAGCTGCGCTCATTTGCCCCGGTCATCGACGATAACCTCGCCCGCGGCACGATCCTGCTCCCTGCTACCGGCTATGATATACTCAATGAACGCATCCGCCAGGTGGAGGCCATTGTCACTGAACTTCAGAAGGAAACGATGGAGCCGGACGGCGAAGAAACACTGGAAACTGATCCGGAAAATCTTGATTATGTTGCCGATCTCGAAGAATTAAAACAGCGGTGGCGGCGGATCATCCGGGCGCAGATCATCAATCGCTATCTTGATCTCGAGGAAGAGTATCTGGAAGACGGCAAGAAGATTGACAAGCAGAAACTCTGGGACGAGGCAGGTAGCAAGGTGGCAAAACGGTTCACTGATTTTTTCAACAGGCTGAACCAGGAGACGCTCCAGGACCACTATGATCGCTTCTTCAATGCAGTTGCCCGAGCTTTTGACCCGCATACAAGTTACATGGCGCCATCTCGAAAGGAAGATTTCGATATCCAGATGAGGGGCAGTCTTGAAGGTATTGGAGCGCTGCTCAGAGAGGAGGATGGTTATATAAAGGTTGTGCGTATCATCCCGGGAAGCGCTTCGGCCCGGCAGGGCAGGCTGGAGGCCGAAGATATTATTCTGGCGGTCGGGGAAAAGAACGAAGAACCGGTTGAAGTTACCGATATGCGTCTGCGGGATGCGGTTCGTCTGATCAGGGGAGCAAAGGGTACCGAGGTCCAATTGACGGTTAGAAAGTCAAACGGAATCAAGGATATAATTCCGATTATCAGGGATGTCGTACAGATTGAAGAGGCATTTGTAAAGCACACCATTCTTGAAGCTGGTGGGAAAAAGTTCGGTTACATCTTTATTCCCAGTTTCTATCGGGATTTTGAGAAAAGCAGGACGGCAGCAGGCGGCAGGAACTCAACAGATGATACCAAGGCGGCGATCCTTGCTCTCAAGGAGCAGGGCATTGAGGGTATCGTCTTGGATTTGCGGAATAACGGCGGTGGTTCACTGGTCGACGCTGTTGATATTGCCGGACTCTTTATTGAGAGCGGCCCCATTGTACAGGTCAAGAACAGTTACGGGCTCAAGCGCATCCTCGATGATGACGATCCGGCACAGGTGTATGGTGGTCCGCTTGTCGTGCTGGTTAATCAATTTTCCGCTTCCGCTTCTGAAATTGTCGCCGCGGCACTCCAGGATTACCGCCGGGCTGTCATTGTCGGAGGAAAGCACACCCACGGTAAGGGGACGGTGCAGACGATTGTCGATCTCAATGAAAATATCCCCCTGCTTCACCTGAAGCGCTACGATGATCTTGGCGCCCTGAAGGCGACGATCCAGAAATTTTATCGTATCAACGGCGGCTCAACCCAATATCGAGGGGTCGAACCGGACATTGTACTGCCAAGCCTTTTTTCGCACCTTGAATCGGGTGAACAATACCTCGACTACTCACTTCCCTGGGACCAGGACGCACCGGCAGAGTATCAGACATACTCCGACAAGATTGCCGATCTTGAAACAATCATCGAGCGCAGCCGCAAACGGGTTGAACAGTCTGAAGGGCTTCGCCTGATCAGTGAGGAAGCTGCCCGCTCTGCGGAACTGAGCAAGCAGACCCTCATTGTCGTCAGCCTGGATTCCATCAGAGCCAAGCGGGCGGAGGAGCGCCTGGCACGTGAAAAAGTTGGTGGTGGGTATAATCTTCTCGAAGGCTCTCAGGACAGTGATGCTCAGGATATCGGCCAGGATCCCGTTGCTGATGATGCGGCTGAACACGGCGACTGGCTGGAAGCATTGAAAAAGGATCCCTATGTGACCGAATCGGAAATGATCATTAATGATCTGGTTACCGCTATCCGCAGGTAATCCATGGAGACCCCGGTACCTCAATCATTCTCATAAGCAGCCTCTCAATAAATTAGTCTTGAAAAAGACACGCAAAGATGCTAGAAATCTTTCTCTGTGAATGGTCATTCATTCATTACGCTCACAAAACTTAAATAATCATTTAATAATAGAAAGATACAGAGGAAGACCGGGATTCATGGAGCTTGGTGAAGCGCTTCATAACAACAGGTACAGGATTGTTGATCGATGGGTGGACTATACACTTTCGACCTACAATTCTTCGAGCTTTTTCAAGAAGGAAAAAGACGCCTTTGCCAACCCGATCGGCGGAATTGTCCGTTCCGTATTGAAACAACTGTTCTCCCTTCTCATGCAGGGTGGAGATGTCGAAGGTTACAAGGAATCCCTTTCCAGACTGATGCAACTCCGTTCAGTCCAGGATTTTTCCCCCTCGCAGGCGGTAGCACCATTAAATGCCGTCAAGCACATCACCAGAGACGTACTTGCTTCCGACAAGGACACCAAACACCTTGTCGCCGAGTTATATGATTTTGAATTTGCGGTGGATCTCGCCATGCTGGCCGCCTTTGATTTATATATGGGTTGCAGAGAGAAAATTTACAAGGTCCGCATCGATGAAATAAAATCCGGCAAGTATGTTCTCACGGACGGCGTCTGCCCTTCCAGGATGCCGGATAATACCAAACAGGAATTAAAGATAGTAAGGTGATAATAACTGGTTGCCGTTCAGGGTGGATCTGGCTGTCTGCTCTGCCGGGGCAATCAAAACACTGTTCAATTTGAAGCGAGGTTAGAAATGAAGTATGCCTTTTCATTCCTGGCAGTCATAGCACTGATATTGATTGCCTGGCTCGGCTCCCAGATACCGGGCATGCAATACTTTTTCGGTGTTGCCGTTCCGTATCTGGCTCTCTTGGTCTTCCTGGGTGGCTTTGTCTACAGAGTCGTTCAGTGGGGCAAATCACCGGTACCCTTTTCGATTCAGACCACCTGCGGGCAGGGAAAATCACTGGACTTCATCAAGCGCAACAAACTTGAATGTCCGGAGACCACCTCCGAGGTCATTGCCAGAATGGCACTTGAGATTCTGACCTTCCGGTCACTGTTCAGGAACACCAAGTCGGAGATTCATGACGGGCCGAGGATTACCTATGAGTCTTCGAAATGGCTCTGGCTGTTTGCCCTGATTTTTCACTACTCCTTTCTGGTCATTGTCATCCGGCACATGCGTTTGTTCCTCAATCCGGTGCCGGAGCTTATCGGCTGGCTTGACTGGGCGGACTCGATGTTCGAGATCGGCACGCCGGCTATGTATATGACCGATGCGGGGCTTCTGCTTGGCGTGATTTATCTGTTCAGCCGGCGTATCACCAATCGTCACGTGCGCTATATTTCGCTGGTGAATGATTTCTTCCCGCTGGTGCTTATCTTCGCGATCGGTGTGACCGGTGTGCTGATGAGACAGTTTCTGCGCAGCGGTATCGACATTGCCGCCATCAAGGAACTGGCGGTCGGACTGGTTACCTTTCAGCCGGTCATCAGTGGGGATATCGGCTCAATATTCTATATCCACCTTTTTCTGGTCTGCATCCTTCTCATTTATTTTCCGTTCAGTAAACTGATGCACCTTGGCGGTGTCTTCATGAGTCCGACCAGGAATATGAAAAACAACACCCGTGCTGTTCGGCATATCAACCCGTGGAATCCGGAGATCAAGGTTCATGCCTATGCCTCTTACGAAGATGACTTTCGTGAATTCATGGTAGATGCAGGTCTCCCGGTGGAAAAAGAGTTGCCCCCGAAACAGGATGAGGAATAACTGTATTGACAAATTATAGCTTATAAGGATTAAAAACGATGTCAGTTCCAAAATTAGAACAACTATCCAAAAGCGTCGTGCAGGGACCATCCTTGAGTACAGGAGCAGTACCCACCAGGGACTGGATGGACATCCCGGTTGTTTTCAAGCCGGGCAATTATGCCTTTCCTGCAAAAAAAGACAAAGTAGAATACCTCAACAGCCAGAAAGGGTTGTCTTTTCCCAACGCCCGTGACTGGTCGCCGGAAGATGATGACTGGAAGCTTCCTGAAAACTGGAAAGAGATCATTCTCAACGGGCTCAAAGAGCGGCTGGACAAGTTCCGTTCCCTGAAAATTTTCATGGACTGCTGTGTCCGCTGCGGTGCCTGTGCCGACAAGTGTCATTTCTTCCTCGGAACCGGTGATCCGAAAAATATGCCGGTGCTCAGGGCCGAACTGCTGCGTTCCGTCTATCGCAATGATTTTACGCTGGCCGGTAAAATGCTCGGAGAGATGGCCGGTGCCCGGGAAGTGACGGTCGGTGTCATCAAGGAGTGGTTCATGTACTCCTACCAGTGCACGGAATGTCGTCGCTGCTCCGTTTTCTGTCCGTATGGTATCGACACGGCAGAAGTTACCATGATGATTCGTGAACTCCTGCATCTTGTCGGGATTGGTATCAACTGGATTCTTGAGCCGGTTTCCAACTCTAACAAAACCGGAAACCATATGGGGCTGCAACCCCATACCTTCAAGGACAATGTCGATTTCCTGGCCGACGACGTGGAGAGCCTGACCGGTGTCAAGGTGAACCCGACATTCAACCGCAAGGGAGCCGAAATTCTTTTCATTACCCCTTCAGCAGATGTCTTCGCCGAGCCGGGACTCTACACGGCCATGGGCTATCTGATCCTTTTTGAAGCAATCGGCCTGGATTACACCTGGTCCACGTATGCTTCAGAAGGCGGTAACTTCGGCCTCTTTACCAACAATGAGTCCATGAAAAAACTCAACGCCAAGATGTATGCCGAAGCGGAGCGCCTCGGGGTCAAATATATCATCGGCGGTGAGTGCGGCCACATGTGGCGTGTTCTCCATCAATACATGGATACCATGAACGGTCCGGCGGATTTTCTCGAGGTTCCGGTTTCACCGCTTACCGGCACCCGCTTCGACAACGCCGCCTCCACCAAGATGGTTCATATAAGCGAATTTACGGCCGACCTCATCAAGCACAACAAGCTTAAGTTCGACAAGAGCCGTAACAGCCATGTCAAGGCAACGTTTCATGATTCCTGCAACCCGGCCCGGGCCATGGGACTCATGGATGAACCGCGCTATATCCTCGACCATATTGTCGACTGGGTCGAGATGCCCGAGAACACCATCCGGGAGCAGACGTTCTGCTGTGGATCGGGAACCGGTCTCAACACCGACGAGATCATGGAGCTGAGAATGCGTTCCGGCCTGCCGAGGGCGAATGCGGTCAAGTATGTCGAGGAAAAACACGGGGTGAACATGCTTTCCTGTGTCTGTGCCATCGACCGGGCAACACTGACGTCACTGATGGATTACTGGAACCCGAACGTAGGTGTCTGTGGTATTACCGAACTTGTCGGTAACGCGCTTGTTCTTGACGGAGAGACCAGGGGAGAGCTTGATGAAGGCCTCCGCACCATGGTTTTCTAAATCCCGACCAGAAGAAAGGAGTAAACGAAAATGTATAACAAAGGAACCATAATTGCGGGACTGGCCATTTTTGTCCTGTTTGTAACGTTTCCCATCTGGTTCAATGGTTTGGATGCCGGCCCCCTGCCTAAGCCTGAACTGCCGCCCGGTGGAGAAAAACAATGTGTAGCCCCGGCTGCTGAAATGAGAGATAAACACATGCAGCTGCTGAATGAATGGCGCGATGATGTTTTGAGAAATGCCGACCGGGTCAGTGTAACCGTTGATGGAAAGGAATACCGGAAAGGGTTGCAGATGGCCTGCATGCAGTGTCATTCAAACAAAGAGAAGTTCTGTGATTCCTGCCACGAGTATGTAGCGGTACAACCAACCTGTTGGGACTGCCACTTGACACCGGTTGAGGCAGCAAAGAAGGAGACGCTATAATGGATAATAAACGAAGAAAATTCCTGAAGATGGCCGGTGCCTCAGTAATTGCCGGTATCGGCGCCCCTGCACTCGTCAAGCTGACATCAACGACGGCTACCGCTTCCGGCAGTGCACCGGCAGCAGCACATGGGGCGGCCGCTTCCTCCGGTGTTCGCCTGGGCATGGTCATAGACATGCGTAAATTCTATGATAACCAGGAAATGCTTGATGCGGCAATTGCCGCCTGTCATAAAGTGCATAATGTCCCGAATATCCCCGGCAGGAAAAGCGAGATCAAGTGGATATGGAAAACCGGATATGCAAATGCCTTCCCCGACCATTCCCATGCACATCGTTCAGAAACAGTACACAACGCCGGCTTTCCGGTGCTCTGCAATCACTGCGACAATCCTCCCTGTGTAAAGGCCTGTCCGACCAAGGCGACGTTCGTCAATGAAACCAATGGCATCGTGGCGATGGATTTTCACCGCTGCATCGGTTGCCGGTTTTGCATGGCTGCCTGCCCTTATGGCGCCCGGAGTTTTAACTGGCAGGATCCCCGGCCTTTTATAGACGCGTATAACCCCGATTTCCCAAGCAGGATGCGCGGTGTTGTTGAAAAATGCAACTTCTGCGCCGAGCGGCTGGCTCTGGGGCTGGAACCGGCATGCGTGGAGGTATGTAAAGGAACCGGGGCAATGGTCTTTGGTGATCTCAATGATCCACAGTCGGAGGTCATCAAGGTGCTTGAAAAGGAGCACACCATTCAGCGTAAACCAACTGCCGGTACCGTGCCGTCAGTCTTTTACATAGTGTGAGGTTGTCATGATAGAAAAAACACTGAAAGGAAAACCGGCCTACTGGATATGGCTTGCCATCCTCGGCTCCTTAAT
Organism: Desulfocapsaceae bacterium; assembly: GCA_963675545.2. GTDB lineage: Bacteria > Desulfobacterota > Desulfobulbia > Desulfobulbales > Desulfocapsaceae > MADRE3. The sequence continues at coordinate 125,146 of CAXXRX010000002.1, read as the reverse complement.
TGCAATTGGTTCTGCCTGTTATCTCAGGCAGTATATGTTCGGTCTGGGACTTACCGGCATGAGCCGGGATGTTTCCTGGGGGCTCTATATCTCACAGTTCACGTTTCTGGTCGGTGTCGCAGCCGGTGGGCTGATGCTGGTTCTTCCCTACTACGTCCATAACTACAAGGTCTTCGGGCGAATCACCATCCTTGGTGAGTTTCTGGCGATTTCAGCGCTGGTCATGTGTCTGATGTTCATCATGGCAGACCTTGGTCAGCCGCTTCGCGGCCTCAACGTCATCTTTTTTGCGACACCTCATTCCATGCTTTTCTGGGACATGTGTGTGCTCTGGGGATATCTGCTGCTGAACCTGCTGTGCGGTTGGGTTATCCTCACTGCTGAGCGTAAGCAGGTTCCACCGCCGAAATGGATTTATTTCTTTGTCTACCTCTCTCTTCCCTTTGCCGTCTCCATCCATACGGTAACTGCCATGCTCTACTGCGGGCTGCCGGGACGTCATTTCTGGCTCTCAGCTATCATTGCCCCGCGGTTTCTGGCTTCGGCGTTTGCAGCCGGACCGGCCCTGATTCTGATCGCCTGTATCATCATGAAGAAGTTCGCCAATTTTGATGCCGGGAAAGAAGCGGTTCAGAAGATGACCACCATTATCATGTATGCGGTCATCATCAACACCTTCTTCTACCTGCTCGAGTTCTTTGTCGGCTACTATTCCGAGGTTCCCGGACATATCCACAGCCTTGAATACCTGTTCTTCGGTCTTGAGCATGACGGCCATGTCTACAACAACCTGGTACCGTTCATGTGGATGTCGGTTCTCTTCAACTTCACCGGCCTTGGAATTCTTGCCTATATGAAGATTGCCAAGGTGTTCGATTACCGACTGGTCGGAACGGCGTCCGTGCTGATTTTTCTGGCGCTCTGGGCTGATAAAGGGCTTGGCTTTGTCTTTGCCGGATTCATTCCCAACCCGCTTGAAGAGGTGATGGAATACGTCCCGACCATGAACGAGCTGGGAATTACCATCGGTATCTGGGCAACTGGATTCTTCCTGCTGACCCTGCTCTACAAGATAGCGCTGGGAGTTGAACACGAGGTTGAGCAATAATCGCTTTTCCTCTGTTTGAGTAGCATAAAAGCCCCCGGCCTTCAAGAAGACCGGGGGCTTTTTACGTTCCGGGATCGCCGCCCGGCATGTTAAGTGAAAACGTTGAGGTACCAGAGAAAAAGCTGCTGAATCCGGTCATGGAGAAAGAGATAGGCAAGGCCGCTGACTGCCAGGAAGGGGCCGAACGGTATCCTGGTTGAGCCGCCTTTTTTTTGCGAACGCATGGCGATCAACCCGCCGACCAGCCCGGTAATCGAGCTTGCAAAAATGATAAAAAACAGCGACTGCCAGCCAAGGAAGGCACCAAGCATGGCCAGCAGCTTGATATCTCCTCCACCGAGTCCTTCCTGTTTGCGAAGCAGATAATAGCTTGCCGAGATTGCATAAAAAACACCGCCACCGACAAGCAGGCCGATCAGGGAGTCCTGCCAGGTGACAAAAGGAGACAGAAAAGAGAAACAGAAGCCTGAAATTATACCCGGCAGACTGATGATATCCGGTATTATCTGGTGCTGTATATCAATCCATATTATAGTGATGAGCGCCGCTGAGAAGATGAAGTAGCCGAGCGCAGCTGGCGACAGGCCGAACGCTGCAGTGCAGGCCGCAGCCATGATTCCGCTGAGCAACTCCACCGTCGGGTACTGGAACGAGATAGACACACCGCAGTGACCGCAGCGGCCGCGCAGCAGAAGGTAGCTGATCAGCGGGATGTTTTCATACCAGCTCAGATTCGCTTTGCAGACGGGACAGTGGGACGCCGGAAAGACAACCGAACTGCCCGGCTGGGGAAGCCGAAGAATCACAACATTGAGAAAACTGCCGATCAGTGTGCCGAAAATAAATACCGTGACGAGAATGACAGGATCGTTTTGCATCGCCTCTTAGGTGTTCTGATGAAAATTAATCTGTGCGCTCAAAGGTGAATAAATATAAATATATCAAATTATTATGTCTCAATACCAGGAAAAAGCAACTATTGTCAAATTTGAGCAGCTATCAGCCGATAATATCCGCCTGACGCTGCACGCCCCATTGATCGCCGAAGCTTCAGTTCCTGGGCAGTTTGTGATGATTCAGACCGGAATCGGCAAAGACCCGCTGCTCCGCCGGCCGTTCTCGCTTCACCAGACAAGCAGCAACGGCCAGATCCAGATATATTTCAAGAATGTCGGCCGCGGGACAGATATCCTTGCCCACAGCAGAGTAGATGAGATTATCGATGTCTTCGGACCGCTCGGCAGGGGCTTTGCTATCCATAACGATGAGCCGGCCTGTCTTGTCGGCGGCGGTCTGGGGATAGCGCCGCTGCTCTTTCTTGCGAAAATTCTCTGTCGCAGCAGCAAGGACAACAGCCGGGATTTGATCATTCTTGGGGGAAGGACAAAAGAGGAGGTCGAGCCGCTGGTTGACGATTTCCAGCAATTCGGTATCCCCGTACACTGCACGACCGATGACGGATCGTACGGCATGAAAGGCTTTGTAACCGACATGCTCAGGACGGAAAGCGTGATTGTAAACAGCCAGGTGTACGCCTGTGGACCGGAACCCATGCTCGCCCGGACATACCAGATATCCAGGAAAAGACATGCCGGCTGCCAGGTCTCGGTGGAAACGGTCATGGCCTGTGGGATGGGCGCCTGTCTCGGGTGCACGATCCCGGCACGAGATGGAACCTACGCCCACGTCTGTATCGACGGGCCGGTTTTTAATGCGGAGGATCTCGTATGGAGTTTGTAACGGAAAAGAACCCATACCCTGATCTGCGTGTCAATATCGGCTCGCTTGAACTGCAGAACCCGGTGATGACGGCTTCCGGGACGTTTGGCTATGCCCGGGAATTTGAAGCACTTCTCAACCTGCATCGACTTGGCGGCGTCGTTGTCAAGGGTATTTCGCTTTCCCCGCGGGCCGGTAATCCACCCCCCCGAATTGTTGAGACCCCATGCGGGATGCTGAATGCAATCGGTTTGCAGAATGTCGGCGTGGACCGCTTCATTGAAGAGAAAATGACCTATCTTCGGGGCATCAATGTACCGGTTGTTGTCAATATTCTCGGCGACAGTATTGAAGAGTATGCTGAAATTACGCGAAGGCTTGCCGATGTCGAAGGGATCGCCGCGCTGGAAGTGAACATTTCCTGCCCGAATGTCAAGAAGGGCGGCGTTTCCTTTGGCAATGATCCGCGGATGGCTGCAGCAGTTACCAGAGCCGTGAAGGACGTATCTCCAGTTCCGGTGATGGTGAAATTGTCACCGAATGTTTCAGATATCACCGAGGTTGCCCGTGCGGTTGAAGATGGCGGCGCCGATTCAGTTTCATTGATAAACACCCTGATCGGTATGGCTGTCAACCTGGAGACGAGAAAACCGGTTCTTGCCAATGTTATCGGCGGACTGTCGGGGCCCGCGGTGAAGCCGGTTGCCCTGAGAATGGTGTACCAGGTTGCCCAGGTTGTCAGGATTCCAGTGATCGGTATCGGCGGCATCGACTGCACCGAGGATGCACTGGAATTCATGCTGGCCGGAGCTTCGGCAATTCAGGTAGGAACGGCCAACTTTGTCAACCCGCGGGTGAGTGAGGATATTGTTGAAGGGATCGGTGCCTGGGTCAGGAAAAACAGGCTTGACTCCATCAGGGATCTGATCGGTGCACTGGAAACGTGAAGTTGAGCTCCACTGACGGGAATAGCCCATGTGGTCTTCGCTGCTGAAAAACGTACGGATGTATTTGAAGCTTTTCACCCACCGGGACACGCCCTGGTATGTCAAGGCGATTCTGCTGACTGCCCTGCTTTACCTGGTGGTACCCACAGATTTTATACCTGACTGGCTGCTTGGTTTTGGCATTGTGGACGACCTGGCGATTGTTTCACTGCTTGTCGGTGCGGCATTGAAGCTTCTTGGCAAGGATGTGGATAAAACGGGAAAAACAGGAGCAGATGAACGATCATAACGGGTTAATTTGTACTGCTGTCGGGGTACATACGCTTACTGAAGCGATTCGTCTGGTTGAAGAAGAACAAGGGCATGCCGACGTGATCGAGATTCGCCTTGACAGTCTTGAGGAACCGGCCATTATACCATTTTTAAAACAGGCTGATATTCCACTGCTTTTTACCAACAGACCGACCTGGGAGGGCGGTTATTTCCAGGGCCCGGAGTCAGAGCGTATAGTGCTGCTTGAAGAGGCTGTGGAACATGGTGCTGCGTACATTGACTGTGAGCTGCGGGCACCGGAAGAATCACGTAATCGTCTCGTCGAGAAAACGGCGGCTTGCCGAACAAAACTGATACTATCCTGGCACAATTTCAAGACAACGCCTGATGAGGCTTTTTTGCGTGATCTTGTTGTCAGTATGCAGAAATGCTCGGCTGATATCGGCAAGATTGTCACCACAGCCCACACCGGTCTGGATGTTTTGAGAGTGCTGGCGCTGCAGGAAATTGCAGCACAGAGTCATTTTCCACTGATCGCTTTCTGCATGGGGCCAGCCGGGATGATCAGCAGACTGGCAACGCTTAAGCTCGGCGGCTACATGAGTTATTGTGCTCCGCGAAACAGCGGCGGCACCGCCCCGGGACAATTGGGAAGTGTTGAGCTCAGGGGCATGCTGGAGAGATTTAACCAATGACCGGCGATTTCATGAGGCACATTGACGGTACCACAAAACTCTACGGTATCATCGGCAATCCTGTTGCCCATTCCCTGAGCCCGGCGATGCACAACGCCGCTTTTCAGGCCCTTGGAGAAAACCGTGTTTACCTGCCGTTTCCGGTGGATCGGCTCAGTGACGCTCTGACCGGCCTGAAAGCTCTTAATATCGCCGGCGTCAGTGTAACGATTCCTCACAAGGAAGCGGTGATACCGTTTCTTGATGAGGTTGAGCCGCTTGCCGGGAAAATCGGTGCGGTCAACACCATCGTGGTCAGTGACGGTAGAGACAGCAAATGCCTTCTGGGGACAAATACCGATTGGCTCGGGGCCAATCGTGCGCTGCAGCAGACGATTGATCTGCCTGGTCACCGAGCGCTGATTCTCGGGGCCGGAGGCTCTGCACGGGCGATTGCTTTCGGGCTGCTGGAGGCAGGGGTCGAGATAAGCCTGTGCAGCAGAACAGCATCTCGCGGACAGGCTCTGGCAGAACACCTGAACTGCAAGTGGCTGCCGCTTGCAGATGCGCCCCGGGTAAAAGCCGACATTCTGGTAAATGCAACGTCGGTTGGCATGACCCCCGGGGAACAGCATTCTCCTCTGCCGGCTGCATGCTGCAAAAACTTCCGGGTAGTCATGGATATCGTTTATGCCCCGCTGCAGACCCGGCTGTTGCGCGAGGCGGCAGCTGCTGGCTGCAGCTGCATCAACGGCCTGGAAATGCTCCTTTATCAGGGTGTTGCCCAGTTTGAGCTGTGGACCGGGTGCACTGCCCCGGTTGCCGTGATGCGGCAGGCTCTTCACCAGGAGCTGGATAGCAGGACCGAAAACCACTGAAAAATCACAAACTCAGATGATTGACATTCTACCGACAGAGAAACTGGATTGTACCCTCAGTGTTCCTGGATCAAAAAGCCTGACCCAGCGAGCCCTGATAGCAGCGGCACTGGCGGATGGTGAAAGTACGCTGCATGGCCCGCTGGTCAGTGAGGATACCGATTATTCTTCAGGTGCCCTGATGCAGATGGGAATTTTGGTGGAAAAAGACCATGATTCATGGCTGGTGTCCGGAAATGGCGGGAAAATACAGATACCTGAAGAGGATATATTCCTGGGAAACAACGGCACTGCTACCCGCTTTCTTACATCTGTTGCCGCCCTTGGGGAAGGCGAATTCATCATCGACGGGGACGAGCGCATGCACCAGCGCCCCATCGGCCCGCTGCTTGAGGCTCTGCAGGGCTGGGGCGTTGATATCGTCTCGATTTTTGAAAATGGCTGCCCGCCGCTGAGCATCAGGGCCGCTGGCCTTAACGGAGGGCGTACCGTTCTGCCTGAAGGCAAATCGAGCCAGTACCTCTCCTCTTTGCTGCTGGTGGCTCCGTTGGCAAAATCGCCGGCGATTCTCGAGGTATCCGGGCAGGTGTTGTCCAAGCCCTATGTTGCCATGACCATCAAAGTCATGGCAGATTTCGGGATTGCTGTTGAGGCAGCAGCTGATTTTTCGCATTTTTCTATCCCCAAAGGGATCTATCAACCACGCGATTACCGGATCGAGGGGGACGCTTCCAATGCTTCGTATTTCTGGGCTGCTGCAGCTGTTGCCGGAGGAGCGGTGACCGTTGACAATGTCCCGTCTCCGTCGCTCCAGGGTGATTCGCTGCTGGTGCCATTGCTTGCAGAGATGGGATGCGACGTCGAGCAGAGTGGAGCCGGCATCACGGTTTCTTCCACCGGACGGCTCAGAGGAATTACCGTTGACATGGGGGATATGCCGGATGTCGTTCCGACTTTGGCGGTGGTGGCAGCATTTGCTGAAGGGCCAACTGAAATAACCAACATCGGCCACCTGAGAATAAAAGAGTGTGATCGCCTGCACGCAGTGGTTACTGAACTTGCCAGGATGGGCTGTAATGTGGAGGAATGGCCAGAAAAAATGGTGATCCACGGGGACGGCGGGCGAAATCTGCACGGCGCCGAGATTGAAACCTACAACGACCACCGGATGGCAATGAGCATGGCTGTCGCCGGGCTGAAGGTCCCGGGTGTACGTATTACAGGAGAAGGCTGCGTGGCAAAGTCTTTCCCGGATTTCTGGCTGCGTTTTTCTCGGTTGCAGGGGAAATAATTACTGGGTGTGGAAGTCCGTGACTGGAACCATTCCATGCTCAACCATGCCGATATTGAGACAGTCAATGTGATGATGACCGCGAACGAACACCCGCTCACCCTTGTTAATTTTCAGCATCCGGGCGGCACTGCCGTCTTTTATGCAGATCTCCAGTTCGCCGCTGCTGTTTATGATGACCGACGGTAAATGCTCGTCGATATCACTGTAGCTGCCGTCTGAGATCGTCAGCGCGTAAGATTTTGTAATCAGAAACGGCTGTTCAAAAAAACTCAGTTCATCCAGGTGTGCCTTGGTGATGTTTGTTCTGATATTGCCGAAACCGTCAATGCTGACTACCTCCCCGCCAATACCGTTTGACTGCAGTACTGGCTCCTTGATGCCGATGATCGTACAGGAGTCCAGCGGTACACGGCTACCGACCTCGGAAATGCAGAGGCCTGAAGCGAGCCATGCGGCAACCGGTGCCATGATATCGCGCCCATGAAAGGTTTTGCTGACCGAGTCACGATAGAGCCTGCTGTTTTCAACCGTGAATATGTCGAGTGGCGGCCTGTTGGCCAGCAGTGGTGTGAAAATACCGTTGTCCGGGCCGATAAAGATATAGCCGTCCGTTTGCACGGCAAGAATGCGGCGGTCGCTGCCGACGCCCGGGTCAACAATTGCCAGGTGGACCGTGCCGGCGGGGAAATATTGGTAATTATCGGCAATAATTCTGGCTGCCTGGCTAATATCCTGCGGAGGAATGTTGTGGGTAAGGTCGATAATCGGAATACGCTTGTTCAGAGAGAGAATAACGCCCTTCATGACGCCGACGTACTCGTCCTGGTAACCGAAATCGGTAGTCAGGGTAATTAGTGAGCCAAATTGTTTCATGGGCAGCAGGGTAGAATAATAAAAACAAGTAGCCTGTTATACACATTAAGCTTATCTCATTTCAGCAGGCAGTTCAAAATTGTTTTTTAATTAAAAAGTAAAACTGCCCGTTCTCTTTCATGTGACTTGCTGCTGTTTGTGCATAGCTGCCGGCACCCCAGAAGATATCGATCCGCCCCGGCCCCTTGATCGCAGAGCCGCTGTCCTGGGGGATAACGAAACGCGAGAATTGCTGCCAGTGATCAATTGATCCGTCAGGATGCAGTCGCGGCCGCTGTGAAACGAGGTAGCCGACAACCCCTGCAGGGAATATGGAATGATCGACGGCAACGGATCTGCCGGGTGTCAGAACCGTGCCGAGAGACCCCTTTGGTCCCTCATCGCCGCCCCACTTGAAAAAAATATATCGTGGGTTGTTGTGGAGCATCCGGGTCATCTGCTCAGGATGTTCAACAAAATAATTCCTGATGGTGGGAATTGAAACGTCTGCGACCGGCATGATGTTCTCTTGAACGAACAACCTGCCGAGGCTGGAATACCTGAGTCCGTTTGAGCCGGCAAAGTGAATGGCGCGGGTCGTGCGGTCAGGCAGTTGAATACGGCCGGAGCCCTGAACATGTAGCAGATAGGCATCGAGGGGGTCGCGAAGGTAAACAAGCTCGTTTCCGCTGAGACGATCGTCCTGTTCTATTTCCTTTCGTGACCAGTAGGGCAGAAAAGAACCGTCCGGGGCGATCCTGCCGATCTTGCTTTCGTCGGTCTTTTTCTGTTTTCTGATCACAAGCGATCCAGGAACCTGGTAGAGCGGATAATTAAACGGCCCCTGTCTAACAAGGCTTCCCTCAAAGAGCGGTTCGTAATACCCGGTCAGAAGAATTGCTCTTTTTCTGCCGTTCCTTCTGCCTTCAGCCTGGTAAATGTGAAACGTTTGCTTGACGATTTCATCAAGCTCAAACGGCGAAGGATTGGTTTTGACAATATCACTGAAAGTCTCCAGCGATTCCATGAGTTCGGCGCAGGTGAAGTCCTGCCCGCCGACGGTGATCGTCCTGTCTGGGGGAGTTGTCCTGAGATAGTCCAGTTGATGTTTGAGCGCAGTTAGCAGGGATTGTGTGTCGGCATCATCGATGAAGAGGGGATAGTACGGTTCGGGAAGCTTACTGTAATGTTGCGGCGGGGCGCAGCTGTTGAGGGAAGCGGAGATGACGGTTAATAGAAAAACAGCAGAACAAAGCGATGGCCTTGAGATAAACGACATCTGTACCTGCGAGTCCGTTCAGGTCATTTAATAGCTTCCGCCAGTTCAGTGACCGCCATGGCGTATCTGTTGGAGTGGTTCCACTCGGTGATTGCCTGGAAATTGGGATACCCGGCCACATACCGGTAGCCACCGCCGTCGGAAGGGGCGCGCTCAAGGCCGACGATGGTGAGTTTGCGGTTATCCGGTGGTACGGGCAGGGAAAGTCCCTGGGCATCGCCCACCACCTGGTATTCAACCTTTCCTTTTCGTCCCTTCAGGTTGGCGCTGATCAGTTCCTGCCCTTTTAATTCGGGACCGATATCGACATAGATAGTTCCATTGAGCGTCCAGTGAAACCTGCGCAGATAGTTGGCAATTGATGCCAGAATGTCCTCCGTGGAATTAAAGACATCCCTGAGCTGGTCATCGTCAAAACTGACGGCATACTCCCTGAAACTGGAGGGGATGAACTGGGGCTGGCCGAAAGCACCGGCATAGGAGCCTTTTACCGACAGCGGGTCGATCTTGTTTTCACGGCAGAGCAGCAGGAAGTGGACAAGCTGTTTTCTGAAAAACGATGACCGCCTCGGATAAGCATCGAACAGGGTGTTCAGGGTTTCAAATACAGGAAAACTGCCGCTGTGCGTGCCGAAACGGGACTCGATTCCCCAGATGGCAATCACAACTTCCCGGTCGACTCCAAATCGGGCTTCAATCCGGGTCAGGAGTTCCTCGTGCTCTTTGAGCTTCTTTTTACCCTTGGCAATGGTTGTGGAGGTGATGAAAAGCGGTCTATACTTGTAATAGGGCTTCGCCTCCCATTGACGATCCATCAATTCCAGAACACGTTTCTTGATCGCCACACCGGTGAAAAGGCTGGTGAGTTCATCCTGGTTAAACTGGTACTCATCCTGGAGTTCCTTGAAAAGGATCGTGTACCGTTCACTGGATAGATCGATGAGCTGTCCGTCTTCAACCAGATCTGCAGCAAGCGGCTTTGCAGCCAGACCAGGAGTCGGCATAAGAGCCGGAAATGTGAAGAGCAGCAGCGTTATTGCCAGTACTCCAAGCATATAGCTCGAAATTTTGCCGGTGCATTGGAAAAGAGCAGACAAACGAAAGTGATGGCGGCGTGGTGGTGAGGTGTCAAGGTTCATAATCAGGCGTAGGTTTGTTCAAACTTTATCAGAAAATTATCGAGAAGGCCGGGCGGCAGCGCGTTGATTCCCGCGGCAGCGGATCGGCCTCCGCCGCTGGGAAAGGCTCGACAGAGTGTATCTGCTCCCTGTTTATTCGACAATGGCGCCCGGACGCTGATGCGCAGGGTCTCGTCGTGATTCTCGGTAATTAAAGCGTGGGCTCCGTCCGGGTTTTCACGTGCTTTAAGGTTTGCAAAAACCCCGGAAACCCGTCTCGCCCAAGGGTTGTCGGGAAAGCGGTAGATACGGTTTCTGCCGATTTTTTTATACTCCGGTTGAGAAAGGGCAAGATTCATGTCACTCTCAAATCCGACCTTCAGTGTCTTGAGGGTTTTTGATTTCTCGTAAAAATCAAACGGACTCCGGTATTCACGAACCGCCTGGTAGAGGGCTTCCGGAGGGAAGAACAGATCCTTCACCTGGGCGCCGTAACTGTTGTAATTAAGCAGTTCTCCGATCTCCCGCAAGCGATTGATGTCTGTGTCGGCAAGTCCCATCCCGGAGGCAGCCGGGCCGGCAATTTTATCAAGGTTATCTCCAAAAGCCCCGCAAAGCGCCCAGGGGCGGAATTGCCCGTCAAGCAGAGAGTCGACGATAAGCGCTGTACAGGTGTCCGGATCCGGGTTGATGTGGTGACGAAGCCCGGGTGATTCGGGAATGTCTCCCGGAAAATGATGATCGATATAAAGAACATCGTTTCCCTGTGAAAGCAGACGTTCCAGGCTCGTCATGTTGGAGTGCATCGAGATATCAAAGACAGTGATGCTGCTGTCAGCCACTGTTTCTATGCGGCTGAGCAGGGTGATGTCGCGTTTGACTCCGGTGATCAATTCGGCTTCGGGAGCGGGGTCGGCGAGGCGGAGCTGATGCAGCGCACAGATTCCGTCGGCATCTCCGTTAAAAACGTCGTATTGTGTTCGTGTACCCTGTTTTCTTGACAGAACCATAAGGGATGTGGGTTCTCGTCTGCAATGCAGCAGAGACGTGCCCGGTTTCAGCCGTCAGAAGCTGAGCCCGAGCGGACTGCCGATATTGGCAAGATTAAATATAACAAAGAAACTGGTATCAGCCGGGGTGTATTCAGTCGAAAATTCAACAGACCAGCAGAGCGCCTGGTAAATAAGCGATAAATCCATCTCGTTGGTTTCATCCTCTGAGATCGAGTGTATAATTCTGAAATCTGCCCGCCAGTTGTTAAACAGACCGGCTTTTGCAAAGGCGTTGATCTGTTCGGTATTATCGATGTCATCGAATACATACTCAATGCCGAACCTGTCCCCCCGTCCGCTATAGTAGGTTGCTTCGAGGTTGTGTCTGACAAAGCCGTCATCGTAGACGTCTATATCGGTCTTGTAACTGATGTTCGTTGAGCGCAGCGGCAGCCAGCCAAGTTTTATGTTGACTGCGGAAAACGGTTCGTCGGAGTCTTCGTCCAGGAAACTGTAACTCTGCTTGATCTTGAAGTACCCGTATTCCCTGTCGATTTCGTTGTCCTTCTGGAGATCGAAAAAGTTGTCGATCCCATAGGTAATGGCGTTCTGCTGGTCGATGCGGTCGACGCTGCTGAAATATGGAAGGTCTTCCTGGTCTTCATCCGGCAGAAAACCGTATTCGACGTAGGGTCTTACCTGGTGATAAAAACTGTCGGTATCGCCCCCGGAAAGGGGGTAATTGCGTACCAGGGTCGTGCCGATTTCCGCATTGATATCGTAGAGGAGTCGATTCTGGCTTGAATCATTCGTCCACTGAGTATCCCCAAACTCCTGCACTGAATAATAGGTATCCCGCAGGCCGACTTCCGCCCGTGACTCAAGATATGGTCCCAGCGGTATCGGCGCACTCAGGCGGGGGTAGAGGTCGACACGATGACCGCCGGTACCTTCTTCGCGCCAGAAGTAGACATAATTTGTGTCCCAGTCCAGCGTGAAATTGCCGAACCCTCCAAGGGGAAGGGCTCCGTTAAAGTCAACCGCCGGCAGGGTCCAGAGTGGAGAAGGACCGACTTTGTTGGCACGGACATCGTTTATTGCCAGCAGGTCTGCGGTCAAAGACATCGGTCCCCAGGACTTCAGGATTCCAAGACTGTTGGAACGTTGGTCATCGGTCTTGTTTTCGAGGCTGCGGCCGAATGAATCAAGAAAACGCTCATTGCTGCTGGTAAATCCGCTCATACCGTTGTTGAACTCGGTCAGGTAGTCCCGGTCGGAGACGATGTCCAGGTCGAGCCTGGAGGTCCAGCCGCCGGCAAAGTCCTGATCGGCTTTTGCCCTGATCCAGTAGCGGTCCTTGTTGGTATGGGTAAAACCGGTATCGGCATAATACTCTGTTTCCGAGGGGTCGGACAGGTCATCACTCAAATAATTGGCCATCGCCAGCCCCTTGTCTTCAGCTTTTTTAACGTAACGGAATTCAAGGCCGGGCATATAGCCCCTGTTGATCATGTATTCGGTGTATATCGTCATATCGGTCGAGTTGGAGATATTCCAGAAAAACGGGAGATTAAATGAAAACCCGTTGTTCTGGCTCGAGCCGATTTCCGGAAAGAGAAAACCCGTCTGCCTCTTGTTCTTGACCGGCAGCATCAACCAGGGAGAGTAGAAAACAGGGGTGTTTTTAACTTTAAACTTGGCATTTCTCAGCGTGGCATAGCCGTCCTGCTCGATTACCGCATCGCTTGCTGCAAAACTCCACGGCGGAGTCTCGCCGTCTTTGACTTTACAGGTGATTACCCAGCCGTTTTCTATATGGTACGTTTTGTATCCGGTTTTTTCGATAACCTCTCCTTCGAGGTGCATATCATATTCGTCCCGGATGATGGTTGCGTTCTTGAAGGTTCCTGTTTCCTGCTCGAGATTGACAACGGCCTGCTCAGCCAGAAGCTGCTCGTCTTCGGTTGTCACCGACACGTTTCCCCGGGCCTTGATGGTGTTCAGGGCGATGTCGTATGTCGCCCAGTCTGCCTTGATGGTGATCTGTGTCTCGTAAACCTCTTCGACCTCTTCCGGAATATCCTCCGGGGTGATTTCAACGGGTTCCGGTGGTTCTCCGAGAAGATCAGACCAGCTGGTAACCCCTTCTTCAACCACTGCAGGTTTCGGCGGCAGCTTGCGACGTTTGACCAGGACAATATTGCCCTCTGCAACAATGCTCATGGGTTTATCATAGCGGATTATCTTGTCAGCAGTGATATCCCATTCCTCGGTTGAAACGGACTCTTCGGCAACGGCGGCTCCGGAAACAAGAAGGCACAACACGATAAGAGCCGGAAGCAGAAGAGGGGTGAGAACAGAAATGTGTGGCAAACGCTTTGTCACAGGACACTCCTTTAAGTGAGAAACATGAGTATGGCTACAGTTGAGCTCAGGGCATGTTTTACATGAACTGCCAACTGATTGTAAAAGCATCTTATAAATGCCGAAATGTACGTGTCGCCACGTCTGGTGTCAAGCCTAAAGTAACAGTTTGGCCTTGCTAATAAAGGGTATTTGTTTTATTTTCCATGCAGTTTACTCTGTATAACTGTTTATGGCAGCTTTTTAGCGATATAATCAGTAATAAATGGAGAATGAACCATTTGGTACACTGTTGCCGGGAGATTTCTTTTGTTGGTTATGTAGGAAAAAAATAGTCAGCAGGAGAAACAGAACCAGGCATGAACAGGTATCCCCAGGCAGGGCTGCAAGCAATTGAGCGTTCCCATGTAACCTGGGCTAAAAGAGACAGAAGCGTATTTCCTCCGTTGTAATCACAGGATATGGCGAGCACCAAAAAGCAGGAAGCTTGGTTCTTCCTGGCAATAAAAGCGGGTGCAATACGGATGGAGTACGCTGACTAACAGAAGGTACCGGTTACCGGTACCGCTAAAATTTCTGATTCAGAGGGTGTGCACATATCTACATCGCTCCCTGTATCAGTGAAGTGTCGGATGATGTGCCGAGAATGGCTCTCACCCGAAGAAAAGGAAATCTATGTCAGATTCAGAAAAGGACCCTAGCAAACCGAAAGAACCTCAATTCACAAAAAAAATCAAAGCCTCTATAGGCGCCTGGTGGAAAAGTACGGTCGTAACCGTTGAAAAAACCGCAGATGAGAAAAAAGAAGGCGGTTCTGGTCAGCTCCCCACGAAAAAGAAACCAGCTCCTTCCCGGAAAAAGACGCCTCAACCTGCACCTGAAACCAAGAAAACTGAAACACCTGCAGAAAAACAGGCGGACCTTCCAAAAGAGCCTGTTGCCGATGACCGTGCAGCCCAGCCGGAACCAGCGGATACTGAAACCAAAAAGACTGTTGCCGTTGAACAACCTGCTGAAGAAAAACCAAAACGGACCCGTCAGTCACGCGGCAGGCGAGGTGGAAGAAAAAAAACACCTGCGCAGAATACCGCCGAGCCGGCTGCTGAAAAGTCAACAACAGATCCGCAGGAGGCACGGAGCGGGGACGATAAATCATCTGGAGCAAAGAAACAGCAGGTACAGCAGGGCAGGACAGCGCCTGACAGAAAAAGTGACGACAAACGTTCTGCAGGGGACGGCCCGCAGCCGGTTGTCAAGCTGCTCATCAACGCCGAAGAGCCCGAAGAGTGCCGGCTGGCCCTGCTGGAAGACGGCCGTCTTGAATCAATTCACGTAACCACCGTTGGCCGCATTCAGACAAAAAATAATATCTATAAAGCCAGGGTTGTGGCAATCGAGCCCAATCTGCAGGCGGCATTTATCGATTACGGTACTGATAAAAACGGCTTCCTGCCATTCAGTGAAATCCATCCCGAATATTACCGGCAGGATTTAAAGCCGGAGGTCAGAAAACTGGTGGAAGCCCATCAGTGGAAGAAATTGAGTATATCTGATGTGATGGAGCGTGGCCAGGAACTCCTGGTTCAGGTTGTCAAGGAAGAGATCGGCACGAAAGGTGCGAATATGACGACCTACCTCTCGCTGCCGGGCCGCTGCGTTGTCCTGATGCCCGGCTCCGATTCGGAAGGCATCTCACGCAGGATTTCCGGAGAGGAGCGCAGAGGTCAACTCCGCGATGTGATGAACTCACTGAGTATTCCCGAGGGGATTGGCTGGATTGTCAGGACTGCCAGTGTTGATATCACCAAGACTGCATTATCCAAAGACGTTCGTTTCCTGCTGAAACTCTGGCGCGAGATCAAGGCCAAGGGCCAGCACCTGTCAGGCGTCGGGCTGCTCTACCAGGATTACAACTGCGTCATGCGATTTCTCAGAGAATTCTTTGACCCCTGTATCCAGGAAATCCTTGTCGATAACGAAGATGCCCTGGAAAAAGTACGGGACTTTGTCGACATGCTGCCGGCAAAGCAGCGGCAGGTAAAGGTTAAACTGCACCGGGGGGCACGGCCGATTTTCAACCAGTACAGTGTTGAAGATCAGATCGAGTCCATCTATCAGCCGCGGGTCAGCCTGCCTTCCGGAGGCTCCATTGTTATAGACCCGACCGAGGCACTGGTGGCAATTGATGTTAACTCGGGATCAACCTCGAAAGGCAAGAATTTTGAAGAAACAATTTTCCAGGCCAACATGGAGGCAGCAACCGAGCTTGCCAGGCAGCTCAGGCTCCGTGACCTTGGCGGGCTGGTTGTCGTTGATTTTATCGATATGCGCAACAACAAGCATGTCCGTGAAGTGGAAAAGCAGGTAAAAACAGCCATGAAGCGTGACAAGGCAAAAGTCGATATCAGCCGCATCTCCCGCTTCGGCCTCATGCAGATTTCCCGGCAGAAGATGGGCTCACCCATTGAGTCCGGAAACTACAGAATCTGTGAGCACTGTCGGGGAAAAGGCACGGTACGGTCGGTAGAAACCCAGGCGCTTTTCTATTTCAGAAGAATCCACACCGGCGCAAGCCGCAGACAGGTTACCCAGATTAACTGTCGTTTCCCACTTGATGTGGCTGAATACCTGCTGAATAACAAGCGTCACGAGATTATCGAACTGGAAGAGAAATACCAGACCAGGGTAATCGTTACAGCCGACCCGAGGCTCAAACCATCAGAGCACGAGATAACGTTTCACAAGGCTGAAAAAGAGGAAAGCCCCAAAAAACAGGCTTGAGATAATCATTAAACTGGAGTATAAAGACCCCTCCATGCACCAGTAGCTCAGCTGGATAGAGCAACGGACTACGAATCCGTAGGTCGGGCGTTCGAATCGCTCCTGGTGTACCAGTAAAAACAAGGGATTAACCGGTAATTTCAATCGGTTAATCCCTTTTCTTTTTGCATTTGTTCCATTTGGTGTTGCTTTCTTTTGCTCTTCTCCTGTATATATTGACATTGGAGAGGAACAAAAAATGGAACAAAAAATGGGGACAATGGGCTACGGAGGGAAGATCCATGGCACGTATCCAGACACGCAAAGGGAAGAGGAAAACAACCTATACCGCAACAATCCGGATAAAAGGCAATCCAGCCTTAGCCAGAACCTTTGATACCAAGGGTGAGGCGAAGAAATGGGCTGCTGATATCGAAACAAAAGTTCGAGCGGGTCGGTACCAGAATACACGAACAGCAGAAAAGCTTCTCTTTGCTGATGTTCTTGAAAAGTATCTAGAGCAGATCTCAACCACCAAGCGTCCTAATTCTGAGCGCAGGGACCGGGATGCAGCCAAGGCGATTTTAGCTGAACTTGGAACAGATATTCTTTTCACTAGCGTGTCTACCCAACGGATAGCTGCCTATCGCGATAGTCGTATTAAAAAAGTTTCTCCTTCAACAATACAAAAAGAATTTGCCCTGCTTTCACATTTGTTCAACATAGCTCGCCGAGAGTGGGGACTACCTGTTGACAATCCAGTAAAGGATGTCAGCCGTCCAAAGATTTCTAATAATCGTACCCGCTTTCTCTCTAATGAAGAAGCTCATACCTTATTGGAAAGCGCCAAAGATAGCCGAAATAAAAAGCTATATCCTTATCTGCTACTCATGATGCACACGGGTATGCGTCCAAGTGAAGCAGCTGGCTTGAAATGGGGAGATGTAGATCTTGACGCCCGTCTCGTCAAACTCCACATTACCAAAACAGATATGCGCTATGTACCCCTGACCGAGAAATCTGGTGATGTGCTCTGTTCAATCTATCCGGAAGATGCGGACAAAGACACGTATGTATTTCTTCCACCAGATAGTTTAGCGTCTACACGTGTTCGCAATATCCCGAGCCTTCACTTCAAGCGGGCATTTGAAACAGTACGGTCAAAGGCTGGGCTTGATGATGTTCGTTTACACGACCTGCGCCATACAGCAGCCAGTCATTTACTCATGGCAGGCGTGGATATCCGAACACTTGCAGAGATTTTGGGGCATAAGACCATGCAAATGGTTCACCGTTACACGCACCTTCTCAACGATCACAAATTAAAAGCGGTTGATCGGATTAATTCACTGGGGATAGAGTAGTTTACTAACCTTGCTAAACGGGGGAAACTGGAATCAGTACCTTGTGTATAGAATATTTTCATTTACAAATTTATATCTTCTTCTTGTGACCTCCGCTCTCTTGACCCCTTGAGGATAGTGGCTTGGGCAAAGATAGGTTATCATTTTGGAATTTATATTTCTCTTGATAAATTTAAAATCTTAGTGGAGGCGGCGAGAGTTAAAAACGCCTGGATAATTCCGTTTTTTAGCGTTGTTATTATTCGATTTATTCTAATCGACTTTTTTTATGCCTCACTTTCGACAACTTCTGATGTACAAGTATCGTGTATTTCGAACAAGGCATCTGATTGCTAACTGATTATAAAAATAAGAAATATAGCTTTACCGTTCAATTCGATGAAGAAACAGGGAGTCGAATTGAATACTGATTATTAAATCGATTTTATCTCTGGCATCTCTTGTAATCGAGGAGTAGTCAATGTCAATTTTCTCTCAACAAAATACTATGGGACAGATACACGCTGATTTAGGAACTAGCACGGAACTATCTGAATTCGCATTGGCAGTACTAAACTGCTTCCAGTCTAACAGGGTAAACATGTTTCTCAATACGGTGGTCTGAGATGCGCCAATGTGTCGCAGCATGTTTGGAAGGTTACATCAAATTTGTCAAACAATCACATGCAGCTAGAAATAACAGTATGACACATTATGGAGTGTTCCAAGGCTCGTAAATTGGAATTGTTAATCTACAAAAAAGTACAATCAGGTAATTGGGAGATGACAAGCGCAGATCACTTACTGCTTGTTTTCCATTCTTTGTAAAGTGGCCAAATCAAAAACCCAACAGAAACAAGTAAAAATGTTGCCGAAGCTGGTCGGGTAATAATCGGTAAAAAGCTGTCCCCTGATAACATTAAACCCTGTCTCAATTGTGTTTCAGCAATAGGTGCCAGGATTAATCCAATGCAAAATGGTCCCAGCGGAATCTTAGCCCGGTCTAACACAAAGCCGATGAGACCAAACACTATCATAACCCAAACATCAAAGAAACGATTATTGAAGGCAAAGACACCTGCAACGCAGAAAACCAAGATAACCGGCAAAACATATTTTTTTGGCAGATACATCAACATAGAAATTGGCTTAATAGCACTTATCATCATAATGAACATTATGATGTTGCTGATTAAGCAGACAGCGATCATCGTATAGACCATTTTGGGGTTAGTTACGAAAAGCATAGGTCCCGGTTGAATATTGTGTATAATCAACGCACCAATTAACAATGCATCAATGACGCTGCCTGGAATGCCCATGGTTATCAATGGAACCAGGGAACCACCTATACTTGCATTATTGGCAGACTCAGCAGCGACGATACCCTCTTCGGACCCATGGCCGAAACGTTCTGATTTTTTTGAAAATGTCTTAGCCGTAGTGTACGCTACAATTGATCCGATATTTGCACCGATTCCCGGCAATATACCAATCCACGTTCCTACCAATGAGGATCTTAACAAATTGATCGCTTGTTGTTTCCATTCTCTCAAAGATAAAAACATACCTCTAAAGTTAAGAGATACTCGTTCTGTTTTTTGTTCAATGGTTAATAAATCTGATAGTATCTGACCAACAGCAAAAACCCCGATGAGAACAGGCAATAGGTGAAAACCACCGGTCAACTCTACAAAACCGAATGTAAGGCGATTCTGTCCAGCTGATTGATCCAAACCAGGCATGGACACGATCATGCCCAATACTCCGGAAAAAAGACCTTTCATCATTGATCCTTGGCTGGCAGCAGCAATAAGGACCAGCGCCATGAGAACCATTGTAAAATATTCGAACGGTCCAAATTTAACAGCCAACTTAGCCAGGGGTGGTGATAAGGTATAAAGGAAAAACCATCCTACTAATCCTCCGATAAATGATGCGGTAATTCCCAAGCCAAGAGCTCTCCCGGGGTGCCCGCTTCGAGCCATTGGATAACCATCAAATGTCGTCATTACTGCAGCAGGTGTACCCGGCATTCGCAAGAGCGTAGCAGATATCAGACCTCCGCTCACAGCTCCTGTATAGATACTGACAAGAAGAACAATGGCATGTAGATCTACCATATAAAAAGTCAATGGCAGAATTAAGGCTATTAGCATTGAGCCGGTAAGCCCTGGGATTGCGCCCACCGAAATGCCAAGGAACGTGCCCAATACCATGAAAAAGAGAGGCCATGGCAGGAAGAGGTAGATAATACCATCTATTAGACCGTGAATCATGTGAGCTATGTTTTAGTAATTAAGGGAGGTCTACGAAAAAAACCTCTTTAAAGACATATTGACCGCCATAACCCATGATGAGCGCGAGAATCAAAAGTACAGGCATGGCTTTTATTTTAAAACGTCCCATCCACATACCGCTCAAAATAACAAACACAAACGTTAGTTCACTAAATCTTACTAACCTCGTCGACAGCACCAAAACATAGGTTGCTGTCAAGCCTAAGATACCGACTGCTAGTCCTGGTCTCAGACTATAGTTAAGAGGACTCTCTTTGGTTGGTCCGTTGTCTGCTTTTTGGTTAATTGCCCTCATGCCCTTGAAAATGATTGCACTGGCGAAAAGACCAAGAATAACACAAGTTGCTCTTGGTACCATTACCGATCCTAGAGGATCAAATACAGGGTCAGGGAGGTTAAGGCTGTCCCAGTACAATAGAATGCATACAGCTATAGTTACAATGCCGACGCCAATTTCCCATAAGGGTATCAATTTTTCAGACATTGCCTGGTTTGGATGATTGCTGAACAATAAAAAGACTCTGAATAAAGGTCTTTGTATTGAAGATACACAATTATTTCTTTTTCAAATCTTCAGCGAATTGTTTAACTTCAGAGTAAGTTGCATTGATTCGCTCTTCTGCCGCCTGAGCATCAAGAAAATTCGGTGAAATCCCTTTTTCTTTTAATTCTTTTTGAAGTTTCTCATCTTGCATAACTGCTTCCCAAACTTCAGTGAGCTTTGCAAGGCGATCCTTTGGTGTACCTTTTGGCGCAAACCACCAGTAATCGATTCCAAAATCGAAATCATAGCCAAGTTCTTTGGAAGAGGGAATGCCGGGAAAACTTGGGTGGCGTTCTGGGCCAATAATCATTAAAGCTGTTACACCAGAATCTTTATAGCTATTGTACTCGGCTGTAGAAAAGAAAGTGTGGTCAGTATGATCTCCCAAAACAGATTTGATTCTATTGGAACCTCCACCGACGTGAACAATTCGAAATTTAATTCCTGCTGATTTGCTAAGTAGAAGCCCTGCCAAGTGGACAGAACCACCAATGGATGATGCAGTTGGAATTTGCCCTGGCTGTTCTTTTGCCGCTACGATTACATCGTCAAAACTACCGTATTTGCCGCCCTTTTTCACAACAAAAACCAGTTTGACACTTCCTGTTTGGGCATATGCATCAAATGCTTCCGGTCCGAATGGGACTCGGCCAATCGCACCTGCTACTAGAAGGCCGATATGATTTACCAAAATCTCATACCCGTCAGGTTCTGCTTCCTTCACTCTTTGAAAGCCTATGGCTCCAGCACCACCTTCTACATTAACAGCAACAAGCGGATGAGGCAGAAGCTGAAGCTCATTTATCCGATTAACAATCGTACGTGCAGTGATATCGCTAGATCCGCCGGGGCCATATGGAATAATGATTTTAATTGGTTTATCAGGATAAACTGCGGCAGCCAAGCTAGTAAATCCGGCGACAGTAATTACCAGCACAATAACAGCTAAAATGCCTGAAATTCTAAAACAACTATTCATAATGTGACCTCCCAGGTAAAAGACATCTATTGGTTACAGTCATCCGAAACGGAGATTAACTTTTTGAGCCCCTATGGCTTTTTTTTGTTGATATATCGCTATGGCAGCGCTACCATTTGGTGGCATAATTAATTTCAATACCGTCTAGATACATTGCGGTACCACTCAATGGTAACGCAACCATCAGAATAACTGATCATTTTAGCACTGTCAATACTGGATGAAACCATTGCACCAACGAAGAAGTAAAAGACTGCGAATCGAAGATATTGCACGTATGGCTGGGGTTGGCCCAACGACCGTATCCCGTTCATTTCGCCAACCAGAAAAAGTTTCGCAGAAAACAAGGAAAAAAATCGATGCTGTTGTTCGAGAAACTGGATATATACCCGACTTAATGGCGGGCAGCCTTGCTTCATTGCAAAGCCGCCTCATCGCGCTCTTAGTCCCGACGATAGCAAACCCTGTTCATTCGGACATTATCCAGGGGGTTACCGACTATATGCGGCCTGCAGGTTATGAGGTGCTTCTAGGCAGTACCGGTTATTCGCCGAAAGTTGAGGTTGATCTTATAAGAGCTTTCGTTGGTCGACGTGCTGATGGCATGGTGTTAACCGGTGCAAACCACTTACCAGAAGTTAAACAAATAGTAGAAATGGCAAGTATACCTGTTGTGGAGACGTGGGAACTACCTGGAAATCCGCTTGACATGGCCGTTGGGTTTTCTAATCGTCAAGCCGCGATGTCTATGACGCAGTATCTCATAGATCGTGGCTGTAAGCGTCTTGCCATAGTAGGTCACGATGCACCATCTGATAGCAGGTCTTCAGCTCGTGTCGAAGGATTTTTAGCAGTTGCAGTCCAAGCAGGTATTATTGAGCCAGTAGTTTGGCTTGTTCCGGGGCCAACAACCAGTCAAAGAGGTTCCGAAGCTATGTCAGGCCTATTGAATAAACATCCCGAGACGGATTCAGTTTTCTTCGTCTCCGACTTGATGGCTGTCGGTGGTCTGTTGGAATGCCAACGACGTGGGCTGACAGTTCCAAATAA
This sequence comes from Desulfocapsaceae bacterium, assembly GCA_963675545.2. GTDB lineage: Bacteria > Desulfobacterota > Desulfobulbia > Desulfobulbales > Desulfocapsaceae > MADRE3. Next base: position 102,672 of record CAXXRX010000002.1, on the reverse strand, counting down.
AATTGCCATTGCAGGATTTGGCGGTTCGGAAATTACAGCCCTTACCCACCCTGCCATTACAACAGTCCACATTCCAAGAAAAGAAATCGGTAAACGCGCAGCAGAGTTGCTTTTGTTGCGATTTAACAACGAATCTATCCTGGAGCCAATTATTGACGTTGGCTATATGATAATGAAACGCGAAAGTGCATGATTAAATAGCAAGAACACTATATGGAGGATCATATGACCAAGATTGTTGAAGTCAAAATTCATGAATACACTTTTGATGTGAAGGATTTAGGAGGCGATCGTGTTTACACCCCGGGAGCAAAGTTAACCATCGGCAGCTTTGGGTTGCAAATATCTACTGACGATGGACTGGTCGGTGAATATTGTCCTGTTCACGCTGGAAAAAAAGCGATATTGGCACAGGTATTGACATTAGCCCCTATGCTCATTGGACGCGATCCGTTCCAACGCGAGTTGATATACGATGACATGAAAAGAGCGTTGCGCCAACACGGATTTCTTGGTGTTGGTCCTATTGATATTTGCCTATGGGATATGGCTGGAAAAGCGATGAATGCCTCTATAAGTAAACTTCTAGGAGGTTTTCGGACAAATCTTCCAGCATATGCTAGTACTAATCATGCTGATCATGCTGGTGGTTTAGATTCACCCAATGCCTTTGCTGAATTCGCTGAACATTGCTATGAGCTAGGGTATAAAGCTTTCAAAATCCATGGATGGAATGATGGCGATGCTCGCAAAGAAGCAGAGAACCTTATTCACGTTGCAGCAAAAGTCGGAGACCGAATGACCCTGATGATTGATCCAGCTTGTGAACTACGCACATTTGCTGACGCTCTTTATGTGGGCCATGCTTGTGATGACGCTGGCTATTTTTGGTATGAGGATCCAATGCGTGATGCCGGTACGTCACAACACCTCCATCGAAAATTGCGACAAATGATTAAGACTCCGTTGCTGATTGGCGAGCACGTACGTGGTGTGGAAGCAAAAGCAGATTGGATTGTCAACGATGCCACTGATTTTGTTCGTGCAGATCCTGACCTTGACCTTGGGATCACGGGGGCTATGAAAATCGCTAATTTAGCTGAGTCTTTTGGGCTTGACGTCGAGATTCACGCATCAGGGCCAGCTCATCGGCACTGTATGTCTGCAATTCGGAATACCAATTTTTACGAATTGGTTCTTGTTGGGCCGAAAATTCGCAATCCTGTTCCACCAGTGCACACGTGCAGCTACTCCGACCAATTAGAAACTGTTGATCAAGCTGGATGTGTTTCAGTTCCTACTGGGCCAGGATTAGGAGTAACCTATGATTGGAATTACATCGAAAAGCATACCATAGGCCTATATCGCTTTGATTAAATGTGACTGTTGCTTGGACTGCTTTAACAGATGCAAGATTTTTTTCTCAACTTATTGCTGTCCCATGGTTTAACTCAACATTAATAACTATGTAGATATTCATTTAACAACGATATGATTCTAGGATCAATAGTATATCATTGGTATCCCGAGTGTGAGAATATACCCGCATAAAAAACCTCAATAACCAATGATGAAGAAGAGTATCCACCATCTCAAACAGGAGTTTATCCAAAAAAGCTTTCACGACATAAGTATTTCATTTGATATTGGTCGAAACTGCGGCAAGAAATGGTGTTTTACCGGAAGCCCTTCGGCCTCGTTTGCCGCCATGTTTTCTGCCGCCCCAATAGGTATCATCAAGTTGAACGATACCCGGCAGAGGACGTGAGTCATCAGCATGCTTCATCACGTGCTGGAGTTGATGTTTGACTCGTTGGGCAGCATTGGATGAGATACCACACGTTCTGGCAAGATTTAGTGACGAAATGCCGTCTTTTGACTGGGTTATGAAATAGATAGCCAGAAATCATGTTGTCAGTGGCAGCTAGGTTGATGCAAAGATAGTATCCGAAATCAGCGAGCACTGATGTCGGCACTGAGAACACTGATAGAGCGCATGAGTTTGTATTAAACTGTAACGCTTATGACTACACCTGGGGCATTTAAATCCCTGTGGCCAGCGGAATCGAACAAGCAAATCCTGACAATGTCACTCGGTTCCGTATTGTTGAAAGAATTGTCGCAAACTCAGGTTTTTTTGAAATTGCATTTTGTTTTTGGGTATGGCATTTCTCCTGTTAAGTGATTCAAGAATTATACCTTATCCGGGGGCTCATATCGTGATCCCCCGTGAAATTAATTTTACAGCTGAACTTCAGTAATAATTAGATTATTCTATAAGACTCTCTGTATGAAAACAGAATAGGAAAAAGTTCACCATGGAGATCGAAATGCCACAAGATCCCGCTGACTTAATAGAAGCGTATTACCAGAAAGGTTGGACAGACGGATTCCCGGTTGTCCCTCCCAGTGCAAAATCTCTTTCTGCAATGCTTGCTGCTGGAGGGCTACAGCAGGACCAAGTGATTTCAGATATCCCAACTCGCAACCTTGTTATCACCGCAGATAAGATCGCGCTGAATGCAGTAATGGCTGGCTGTTTACCGGAGTATATGCCCATCATTATTTCGGCCGTAAGAGGGTTGTGCCACCCTGATTTCAATTATCACGGCATGGCAACGAGCACCGGGGGGGCCGCCTTGGCCATTATCGTCAACGGGCCGATTGCAGAAGAAATAGGTATAAATTCAGAGGAAAACCTTTTCGGCCCAGGTAACCGGGCTAATATGACTATCGGCAGGGCTTTACGGCTCCTTATGATGAACAGTCTCAACACCAAGCCGGGAGCCTTGGATCGATCCACAATTGGGCATCCGGGAAAGATTTCGTTTTGCTTCGCCGAAAATGAGAAACAAAGTCCCTGGGAGCCATTTCATGTGGAACGCGGATTTGCGAGGGAGGAGAGCACTACTACCGTGTTTGCTACCCAGGATATTATCCAGGCTTATAACCAGCTGGCCCAGACACCAGAGCCCTTGCTGGCAGGACTGGCGGATGCTATCGCCAATATGGGATCGATGAACATAATCAGCCAGCAGGATGTCGTTGTCGTCCTTGCCGGTGAACATCTTAAAGTCATCATTAAGGCTGGCTGGAGTAAAGAGGAGGTAAAGCAGTACCTTTTTGACCATGCTAAACAAACGGTAGCTGACCTTAAGAGAGTCAAGCGTATTGCTGGCTCTGTGGAACCGGGAGATGAAACTACGTGGAGACACGTTGTGCAGCAACCGGAGGATATCAAAATCGTTTGTGCTGGAGGGGCTGTCGGCACCTTTTCAGCCTGCCTGCTCAGTTGGGGTGGGTCGCGATCAGCCACCAGTATGGTAACCACCAAAATCTAGACGTCAGAGGAAACGACTATGGACTTAACACTTTTCGATCCGACGATTCCTGTACAACCGGAATCCATTGATTATGCACCACGACCGAAACGGTTGAACAATCTGAAAGTGATGCTCGTAGAAAATTCAAAATATAACTCAAAAACCATATTATTGAAGCTGTTCCAACACCTAGAGAGCAGGTTTCAGATGCAACTGGCTGGAGTGATCAGAAAACAGTCGGCAGGCCACGCAATCACTGATCCTGATATTGAAGCATGTATCAAAACGGCCGATATTGCTATAGCCGGAATCGGTGATTGAGGGTCATGCAGTTCGGGTAGTGTACTCGATTCAATTCTTCTTGAGAAAGCTGGAATACCTTCCGTTTCGATAGTAACCACCCCTTTTCGGCCTACCGGAACGGCGATGGCAAAACAATGGGGGGTCGCAGAATTTAAGTTTCTGGACATGCCCCATCCTATAGCCAATCTGACGCAGCGCACATTGGACAAACGGGTTGAAAATTTAGTTAAGGACTTTCTTGGGCTCCTTCAGAAAGGCCAGTTATGATACGAATGACACCACTTCGGAACAAGACCCAAGCAAATAAACCTCACTATAACAGAATACGCGTACCTGAAACAGAAATGCGTATCTTGGATGTCTCCCCTATTGATGCTGCCGAACATTGAGACTGGTAGATGAATAATAGCGCCAGCTATGTCTGAGTGTTAGCGAATTCTTGATGACCCGCCAGTAGCGAGCAAAAGACATATTATGGACGACTGAGCGGTGATTATAGCAAACAGGTATTCGGTTACCGGAAGAACCTGATTTAATAGCAACGCAGTCTATTGAATTAACAATTTCATCCGTGTGACAATCATGCAAATGGTTCACTGCTAGACGCACCTTCTCAACGATCACAAGTTAAAAGCCGTTGATCGGATCAATTCACTGGGGATAGAATCTTTAATTAACCGCGTCAGCAAGCTTACTTCCAGCCTTGAATTTAACAATCTTTTTGGCTGGAATCTGGATGGTCTTTCCCGTCTGAGGGTTGCGGCCTTCGCGTGCTGCTCTGTTGGTGACTGAGAATGTTCCGAACCCAACCAGGGTCACCTTGTCTCCTTTAGCAACGGCTTTTGTTATCGTGCCAAGTATGCTGCTACATACCTGTTCTGCTGCCGCTTTCGTTATATCGCATTCTTTTGCTATTTTTTCAACGAGATCGCCCTTGTTCATCATTTCTCCTTTTTGTTTTTTTACGGAACAAACGTAAAAACAGTATAATCCTACCCCGTTTGAGTGGACACCATGTTAAGCCACATTCCTCAATTTATTCCATTCCGATTCATAGAACGCAGGTGATTTATATCCATTCGTTGAATGACGTCGCCTACGATTATAATAAATCTCTATATACTTAAATAGAGCTTGTTCAGTTTCGAATCTGTTTGAGAATCGTTGATGATAGAGAAATTGTGTTTTCAATGTGTGAAAAAAAGACTCAGCAACCGCATTGTCCCAACAATCTCCTTTACGACTCATGCTTTGGATACAATCATTTTTCTTAAGCAGCTTTCTAAAATCTGCACTGGCATATTGAACCCCACGATCGCTATGAACGAGGAGGCCTTGACCTGGCCGTCTTCTCAAGAGGGCCTTCATAAAGGCAGAGATCATTGAATGCCGATCCAGCGATGCACTCAGGTCCCACCCGACCACAATACGGGAGTAGAGATCTATAAAGACCGTTAAATAATTCCATCTGGATCCCACCTTCACGTAGGTGATATCGCTGACCCAGGCGGTATTGGGAGAAGTCACAGTAAATTGTCTGTTCAACAGATTCGGGGCAATCGGCTCATTGTGTTTGGAGTCAGTGGTCACGATGTATTTTTTTGCTGCTTTGCACTTTAAGCCCATTTTCTTCATCTGACGGGCAACTCTATTTTTGCCTACTGAAGAAAATTCAGGCTCAGCACGCAGGTCTGCAGTGATCATTGGGCTTCCTGCCATGCCTCTATGTTCTGTATAAAGTTCCTGTATCCTTTCTCCGAGCCGTTTGTTTCTGGCTTGCCGAACAGAGACAGGACCCTTTTGCCATCGATAATAGCCGCTTGGGGAAATATTCAACGTCTGGCACATCTTCGTCACCGGAAAAGAGCAGCGGTTATCACGGATAAAGTGATATCTCATTTTGATGTCTTGCTGAAGATGTGCATGGCTTTTTTTAAGATATCACGCTCCATCTCAGCATCTTTTAATCGCTTTTCAAGATCGCGTATCTTTTTCTGTTCTTCGGTTAACGCCTCTCTGCCATGACCAGGAAATGCCAGTTCTCCTCTATCTCGCATTTGCCGACGCCATCGATAAATAAGTTCTGGGTGAATCCCCAGCTTATCTGCAACATCTCGAACCGATCGCTCAGGCTCTTCTGTGAGCAGAACTGCATTTTTCTTAAACTCTGGATCGTATTTCCTTCTTCGTTGAACACTCATGTTGGCCTCCTGTCATTTTCATAACAGTGACTTATCTGGGTGTCCACTCTTTTAGGGAAGCATCAGTATCTTGATTCAAATAGCAGAGTACCTTCAGCCTTGCAAGGTTATTCTTGGTTTTCGTTCTCTTCAGTTTTCATAAATGCATCGATTTCCCGGGGAGTGTAATAGCGAAATCGTATTCTCTTACTCAATCGTGCCGTATAGTCTGAGAAAGCCATAACAATCTCTCGCCCTTCAGTCATCAGCTCCTCCCCTTCTTCATGAGAGATGCCATCCATCTCACCGAGCCTAGCCTTGAAGTGTGCATATGCCATGTCGAATTGTCGAAGTATATCGAACATGGTTGAACCAAGTGGAGAATTGACTTTCAAGACCCGGGAACCCCGCTCCTTGGCTATATTGATCTTTTTCTCCTGGATTTCCTGCCAGGATGGTTTTGCTTCACTCTTTTCGGCCATGTGTCCCTCCAACGATTACGCTGAAATGATTTTCTTATTCTTTTTGACTCGATACCGCTGCCATATATCCAGAAAGTACACCGAGCCATAGGGGAAAATTGCCGCCACAAGCATAAGGACGGACGTTTTGGTAGCCACGGGCAGCAGATGCGGTTTAACCTCAAAGAACCCGGTATAGATACTCTGGGCCTGAGCCCCGAACTGCTGAGCTAGTTTCCAGATATTCTCCGGTGTACTGATCCGGTAGAGTACAAGATACACAACGTACAAAAGGAAGGCTTTGAGCAGCAGAGACAGTGCCCTTCCTACGAGTAGAGAATTGATTGCCTTTCTGGTGATGTTACCGACATAATAGCGACTGATATAGCAGCACATCGCTGTATTGACGAGCAGTACGAGGTAGGGGATGCTGCCGAAGATGAGGTGACTGAACAGATCAAGCTGTTTGAAGACAAACGGGAACAGATAGAAATGAAATACTGGAAAGAGCATCACCAGGGCAAACCCTTCATGGAAGCCACTTTTTAATCCTATCTTGAAGAAGTCGAGCGTCCGTTCCAGGGTTAGGAATTCTGCCGGTATGTTCTGGCCTTTGCTTTCAATGACAAAAAATTGTTGTACTTCAGAAATAGCATTGAGGAGATTCTTGGGTCTATAGATCCTGCCGCTATCCGTGGTGATGATCGGAGCATTGGTATCATTTTGCCCTTTATTCTCCCAGTCTCGTGCCATCAGTTTTCGTCTTCCAGGTTGTTATTGTCGAGATAGGGACTGACTTTAACGATATCACGCAGCATCTGTGGCTTGGTTTGTTCCATTTCGGCAATGGAGCCAAACGGTTCGGCATGAAACGGCGTGTAGTACCCTTTGATTGATGTGCCGATTTTTCGGGTTACAGTGAAATATCCTCCGAAAAAACTGTCCTTGATCAGGCCCCGGTCAATAACGTCATGCTCGGCACGGAGCTGGTGGACGATGGTGAACAACACACTTTGCATGGATTCATCCTTGTGCGCCATGGTGGCAATGTCCATACAGCCGGCCTTTTCTGCCATCCGACGTGCCACCTCTTCGAGTACCTTGGCCTGAAAATAGACATGACCATCGGACATGGAAAAAGCCAGAAACCTGCGGCCAAACATCTTATTGATATAGGATTTTAATTCATCCAGGAATCGGGAAGCATCGAACCAACCAGAAATATCGACCAATTGCGGAGCGGTTGTTGGCTTTTTCAGGGTACTGTCATCTTCGTTATAGATGTCTGCCTGGGCCCGCCATGCGGCATTTTTTTTAGTATTCTGATTACTGGTGACTGGTGAAGATGGTATTTTAGCCTGAGCATTCTCACTATCATGTTGGATGGCGACACTATCCAGTTCCTTTTGCCGTGCCTTCTGATCTGCTTTCTTCAGTGTTTTTCCGAGCAACCCCCTGGGCATTTTATGATGGAGTTTTATCGCCTGAAGAATCTCATCTTTCTTCGCTAGTTTTTCGAACTCGGGAATCCCACCAAGTGGACGTCCCGCAGCAAGGGGATGCTCTCCCAATGAATAGAGATATCCTCGCAAGGATTCGAGTTTACCGAGGTCGTGAGCCAGGGCGGCGATCATCGTGTCTGGGATGACATGCCAGGCCTTACTCTCGGAGAGGAGCTGGACAACCTCTTCGGCAACATTAAGAGAATGATCAAGCAGGTTCGTTTTGGCAAGAATCCGGTAGGTGTTTTCATCCCATCCTCCCTCTACATCTCCATGAACATCAACCACTGACGGGCACTGGCCGTGCTGGTCGAGCAACAACAAGAGCCCAGTACAAACAGCTTTCTGTTGTGGGAACTTTTGAAACCAGACATGTTCTATATGTTTTTCCATAAACGCAGTTGCCCGGGGATTTTGAAGGTGGATTGTACGGTTGTCCTCAGAAAGAGTTTGCTCATCACGCCATAACGGAGACAGCTCTGAAATATGGATTTCTCCGGTACCTTCCTTTGTCCATAGTTGAGACAGGTCGCGTAAATGAATAACCTCCTGAACGACGGCTTTCTTTTTTTTGTTAAAGACCAATACAGCAAGAATGGTAACAATCAGTACAAGGGCCACCATCAGCAGGCCGCCATTCCAGCCAATGACCCTGAGTCCTCTTGTGATACTCTGTATGGCCTCCGTCATCTCTGACGGTGTACTGTTGTCACAGTCGTTCCAGCCAGATTCGGAAACGTAACCTTGAGCTTACTGTCATTAACTGTTGCTGTCTTTCCCTTATAGGTACCGGAATAAGTGTTCAGAAACAGTTCCCGGGTAGCCATGTTCAGGACCTCGGTATGCTTGATTCGGACTTCTTCGGTCTCCCGGATCGATAGCCCGCCACCAACTGAAATAATCGGTGAGAATCGTTTCTCTTCTCCAAGATGCCGGGAAACATAGCTTGCGGTCTTGGCATCCGGTACCCGCATAAAAAGCTTGGTATTGCAGTTATCTAAAATGGTGTTGGCGCGGTCTTCTCCAATCTCCGCAAAGAGCTGGCTGATTGACTGGCAATACCCGTGGATATAGACACCCGCTCCACCTGCTTTGGCAAAGAGATCTTCGATACCATGATAGAGCACTGACTGGGCTTCATCGATATGGAGTACAAGGGGAGGGGTGATGCTTTTTCCGCTGGAGTAGACTCGGCCGACAAAGGCCTGGATCATGGAGATGATCACCTTGCCGGCAGTATAGGCTGCTCGTTTGGTAAGGAGCGATCCAAGCTGCACGACCAAAATGATTCCTTTGCCCTGTTCCAGTCGTTTGATGAAACGGTTTTCATCAGCTTTACCTATGATCTGGCCGACGTTGCCGGAGGTTAACTCGGTCAGGGCCACGCGCAGTGAGCTTGCAACCTTAGAATAGTAATCTGGCGGAGTTGAAAGTATCTTCTGCATGTCTCTTGAAAGCTGTTCTGCTTCAGGAGTGTTGATGTAATCAAGCTGCTCTTTGAGTCGCTCCAGATCCTGGTGGCTGATATGATTCTTAATGTCGTTGAGATTAAACGAGGGAGCTGTGCCATTCACTTCGGCCAGCATGATCAGTGCCTGGACTACCACCAGGCTTACCTCATAGGCTACTCCGAAAAAATACGGTTCTCGGCCAACGGCTACGCCTGCAGTGATATGGGCAACCAGCTCTTCCGGCATGTAATATAAGGAGAGTGGATCTAAAATTGCGCTGTATTGTGGAAATATCGGGGTAATCAACATCAGGTCATGGAGACGCCCGGTTGCATCGGCCAACCCGGTGATCTTTGAAAAGAGATCGATATCTCCCTTGGGATCAATTGCTACTACTGAATAGCCCTTGCTGATGTCCTGTTCGATGATATGTTCCATCAACCTGGTTTTTCCAACCCGAGTGGTACCGAAACACCAGAAATGCCCTTTGCGAAAATGATCCGGAAAGCCCAACTCTATAATTGTTTCCGGGTGATCAAGGTGAACGCCGGTGCCGATATGCGTCCGCCGGTCCTGTTGTTTTTTTCGCTTTGTCGCCATCAAACAGTCTTCAGGAACCTGACCTCCATTGTTTCTCCAAGTTCACGTGTTACTGCTAAAATTGCTGATCTTGGCAGCTTCTTGGATGCAAGGACGAAGCTCTTATGCCCAACATATCGTTTCGTGCAGCGTATGGTTATATTCTCTGCAGTATAACCAAGTTGTTCTCTGAGCAGGGCTTCGACAAGGTTTTTGGAAACCCGATCGACGATCACTTTCAGTCGTGGGGTACCGTTCAGTAAAACCGGATCAACTCGACGAATATGAAACGCTCGTTTCTTGCCAACAGAAAAGTACGGAGCATTCTGATCGTGGAGACCTACACGGTTGAGGGGGCAGATCGCTGTTACCGTTTTCCCGGGGATTATTTCTATCTCAATGTGATAGTTTCTGTTGTCATCAATGACGGTGATTTCGCCCCAGCGTATTTCTTTTTCATAGCATTTGTATTGTTTGGTCTGTTTGAGTACCGCTGCCTGAAACAGACTGTATTCTAAGTGCCTTTTAAGCGAGTTCTTATCTCTTATGGACGTTAGATCGATAGTTTTTTGCAGAATAACGCCACCGCTTTTGTTGTACGCTACGGCTTCCAGCTGTAGGTCCTGCCGAAAGATGACTATTACTTCACATCGGTACCACCGGGACAGTATGGTGGACAAAACCTTTTCTATCTCTGCCAGGACTTCAGTCGTTGTTAGACCGTATTTTCCGGTGAAGAGGGGTATGATTTCCTGCATGGGGCGTTACCATCCTTTTCCTTTGAACATCTGCCGATGTAAGGTTATTCTACAAACTCTTTTCAGCAAGGATGACTGATTGAGGATATGGAACACCGCTCTATTTTTCTTTTTCGTTGTTCCACTTACTACTTTGACTTTACTATCGTTTATCTGGTGGCGTAACCCTCATGAAAACACGAAGAAATGACCCGTGCCCCTGCGGCAGTGGCAAGAAATACAAAAAATGCTGTATGGTCAGACAGGGAGAACGTCCGCTCCAGGATTTACGAGAGGATCTTCATGATCTAATTGATGGGCGAAGCTTTGCTTCAGTGTAAGAACTGCAATCGGTAGTTGACCTGCACTACCAGCAAAAGAACAATGCTCCTGTTGAAGCATTTCATGGCTTGTCTTCAGAGGAGATCCACCGTTTTCTCTATATGCCGTTTGAATCTCCAGAGTTAGTGATACCTAGTATGGGGAAGTTTGAATAAATAGTAATTTCTAACTGCAATCTACTGTCTTCTGTATTTTTCTGGGTAGGCAATCGCAACTAACAGGACAGTTTTTTCTTCTTCGGAATCCTATGTGCAACGATATGTCAGTCAATTTATAATTCTTTTCGCTCTAACCCTCGTGCATTTATTATCATTGGTTTGTCACTGAAAATTATTTTTATACCTCTTTGAGGTATTGCTCCCAATTTCTGGATCCTTTTGCTTTGTGTAGGCGTGGGAGCTGTTGGATCTTCAATGCTCCATCCATCGGTAACTGGAATTGTCTCTCTTTACGCCGGGTCAAAGTCAGGTTTTTCCATGTCTATATTCAAAACTGGTGGAACTCTAGCTTTTGGCCTTGGGCCTCCATTGATCACATAGTACGTTGCTTTTTTCAGATTGACGGGTATGCCTGTCACTATGTTTGCCGGTTTGCTGATTTTTGCCTTTTTAGGTGTCAGTTTTTTTATAAAAGCCAGAGTGAGCTTGTTTAGGACAACCCGAAGTGTGTGAAAACTTATAACGTAAGACTCTGAATTTGCCGAACTGCTGGCACAGAGATATGCTGATATGGTAATAATGAAAAGATGTAAATAATTATGACTAACAAAAAGGTAATACTTGATGGCTAAAATGAAAAGAAAAAATAAATTATATGCTGGAGATGAACACACTTCTTTTGCTGACTTTTTAAGAGGAGTTATCTTAACTGATTTAGAAGGTAAAGTAATCTTCTGTGACTATGCATTTGAAAAAACAATTAGTGCTTCATATTCTGAAATTATAGAAAAAAAAATTATTGATATTATATCAAAATATGCGAATAATTGTTCTTTAAATTTCAAAAGAAAAGAAAAATATATTTATGGATGGATGGAAATAAAAGAAGAAAGATTATTCATATGTCGTATTATATTTAACATAGATAAATTAATAGATGGATTTATATATTTTGTATATGATATATTAAATAAAAATATTTGTTATAAGGAGATGGAAGTATATAAAGGTATGATTGAGGAGATGGTGGCTGCAGTCGAGTCATCGTATGATGGTTTGTTTTTAACTGATGGAGATGGTAATATCCTTCGGGTTAATAGATCTTGGGAAAAAATAACAGGTGTATCCGCAAGAGATGTAATTGGCAGAAACGTTTTTGATCTTGAGAATAAAGGATATTTTTCTCGATCAGTATCGAAAATAGCTTTAGTTCAAAAAAAATCATTCACTCTTCAGAAAAAATGGTTCACTGGAAAAGAAGTATTGGTAACTGCAAACCCAATACTTGATCAAAATAATAATATTAAAATGATAGTTTGCAATGTGAGAGACCTTGGAGATATTAGAAGACTTTCTGCACAAATAAGAAAATCCGGTAAAACTTATCGGTACTATCAGAAAAAAGTCAATAATCTTAATAGAAGGGTGTTTGAGAATTTCCATATAGTTGCAGAGTCAAAAGAGATGATTGGTGTTCTTGAGTTATCTGATCGAGTTAAATCTGTTGAAGCACCAATATTAATTACAGGGGAAACTGGGGTTGGAAAAGAAGTTATCGCATCTTATATACATCGGGCTTCTCCAAGGTCAGACTCCGGTCCTTTTGTAAAAATAAATTGTGGAGCCATACCAGAAAACTTACTTGAATCAGAATTGTTTGGTTATGAACCTGGTGCATTTACTGGTGCAAGTGAAAAAGGGAAAATTGGCATTTTTGAATCAACAGAAGGAGGTACCATTTTGTTAGATGAAATTGGTGACTTACCTTTCCATCTTCAAGTAAAACTTTTGAGAGTAATCCAAGATTCTCAGATCACGAGGATCGGGGGAAGAACTCCAATTAAAGTAGACGTTCGTATTATTTCAGCCACGAATCGTGACTTGGAAAAAATGCTAATAAATAACACTTTTAGACAAGATTTATATTTTAGACTCAATGTCATACCGATACACATTCCAGCCCTGAGGCATCGGCAAGACGATATCTTGCACTTAACTGATCTCTTTTTTTACAAGGCAAACCTCAAATATAAAAAGGATGTTAGCTTATCAAGAGATGCTTTGGAGTATCTCTTAAAATATGAATGGCCAGGTAATGTTAGAGAATTAGTAAATTTGATAGAAAGATTAGTAATTATTACCACAAGTTCAACCGTAACTCCAGAAGATCTGCCATATCATATCCGCGAGATGACAACGATCTCTTTAAGCAAAAAAAAATTTAGTTTTAAAGAGAAGGTACGTGCTTTTGAAATAAATCTTATAAATCAATCTATAGAAAAGCATGGGAGTGTTGGTAAAGCTGCTGAGCATTTGGGTTTAGATACCACAACAATCTATCGAAAGCTTAAAGGTGCAAAAAAGCAATAATTTGTGGCGTAGCTGCACTAATCTGCATAAGCTTTTAAAGTACAATGGAAAATTGTCGTCTCTGTCTTCGTTTTATTTGATATCAGATGCATTATCGCTATCTCTACAATTTCATTAAAAGTCAGCTACTCACCTCTCGCTTCAATCTAACTGTCTGAAAATATATTTTTTATTTCTTTTTTCAGAACAATTCGATTTAGGCACAATTAGTGCTTGCCATAAGTTACTAAGGGTACCTCTCACTGTGTATTATTAGATTTTAATACAACAAAAGAACTGAAACTTTAAAATATCGTATTTTAGTCAGGCAGTAAAATCCTGGTCTTTTAGGCCAGGCCAGAGACCTTTTAGCTCTGCGGCTTGTGATGTAGTTAAAATCGTGGTGACGAAGTCATGAATGGGGTATGGCCGGTGACATTGGTCCCGGATAGGTCGCGGTTCAGGAGATTTTTTGACTCTATATTCTCGGCGATTAGGTCGTAAAGAAAATTTGGTAATTTTGTACAAAAGCTCAGGCAAAGGTTTTCGATAATTTACTGGTTAACCTTTGTTTCATCTCAAAAGGCAAGTATGCCTAACAAACAGGAGGTTATTGTATGAAATGTTCAACACTTTTTCGTAGCTCAGTTTTTTTTCTAATTATTTCGATTGCTGGTCTGTCGCAATCGGCAGATTTCCCATCAAAAGATATCAGGATGATATGTCCTTGGGACGCAGGTGGTGGTGCCGATGGGATTACAAGAACGATTAGCCATTACGCACAATCTCATCTACCTGTATCAATTTATGTTGAGAATTTAACTGGAGGTATTACAGGGCCTGCAGTTTATGAAATAATGTCATCATCTCCCGATGGATACACTTTAGGAACTTTAACTTATGATAGTGTTATTACAGTTCCAAGGAAAAAGATGATTCCTGGCTATGATCTTAATAAACTAAAGTATATCGCTAATATAACCAGAGAAGGTTATGGCCTTATTGTTCATAAAGACGCTCCTTGGAAAACTCTTGATGATTTGGTGGCTGACGCCAAGAAAAGACCAAAAAAAATAAAGATAGGTACCCAAGGATTAGGTGGTGTGAGTCATCTGCCCTTAATTGAATTTGAAAAAATGGCGGGTGTTGAATTCAGGTATATTCCTTACAAAGGATCCGCTGCAGAAAATGAAGCATTGCTAATGAGAGAAGTTGATCTGATTTCAACTAGTATTGGTGATGCGTTCTCTGTCTTAGATTCTGGTGATGCACGTGGCCTCGCGGTGATGGAATCTGTGAGGAATCCGAAAGCACCAGATGTTCCAACCTTTAAAGATGAAGGATATGATTTGGTTAGAGGGAGTTTTTTGTTAATAGCTGCTCCTGCAGGTGTGCCTGATGATAGAATAGAGATATTGGAGGAAACATTTAATAAAGCTTTTCATGATCCTAAATTTCTCGCTTGGGCAGAGAAAGTCGGTGTTGAAGCCGCGTGGATGAATAGCCAGGATACCGAAAAATTCGTATCTGAGATGCAGGGTCGAATCAATAAATTGATGGATGAATTGGTTGAACAAGGCTTACTTAAAGAATAAACAACCAGTTCGGGTGGGGTATTGAATTTTGGCAGATACCCCATTTGATAAGTTTTAGATATCTATTCAAAAACTCAAATGATAGGTAATAAGTAATGCTCGTGACAATGAGACGTTCTGATAAATACACCATCCTCATCATTTTGTTTTTTACTTTGATATACATTGTTGGAGCTATAGATTTAGGTGCACCTTTTGATGAAGGAGAGCCAAGTCTGAGCTTGTTTCCATGGATCACGATTTTTGCTATGGTTGTTGGCGTTATCGGATTTTTTTTTGAATCCAGAGGAAAAAGTTCCAGTGGTGCAAGCGAAAAACCTGTATTTTCGAGTGTAATAAAACCATTTTTGGGTTGTCTTGTCTTAGCGCTGTTTATTTTTTTATTCTTTGTTGTTGGGTACTGGCTATCTTCTGTATTCCTCTGCTTTTTCACGGCAATCTTGTTTGAATATGAATCCTCGAATAAGAAAAAAGCTGTAATTATTGCTGCTTTAGTTTCTGTGTTAGTACCCACGATAGGATATCTTTTTTACCAGAGGCTTTTTCACATTCGCTTACCGGAGGGGATACTATGGTAGAAGGAATCTTTCATGGTTTTTTAACATTATTAGCCCCTCAAGTTTTTTTATACATGATAATAGGTTTTTTGGTCGGACTATTTTTTGGAATTGTACCCGGATTAACAGGCACCTTAGCCATAGCGTTATTGTTACCAATTACTTTTGCCATGGACCCGATTAATGCGTTTGTTATGGCAATGGGTATCTTCGTGGCAGGGATATATTCGGGAAGTATTACCGGTACGGTGGTCAATATTCCCGGTACTCCTGGGGGGGCGGTTACCTCTATAGAAGGATACCCTCTCATGCTTAAAGGTAGAGGTGCAGACGCTTTGACTCACGGTGCTTTTGCTTCATTCATTGGTGGTGCCGGCGGTGTGATAATACTGATGTTTTTTTGCCCTATAATTGCTAAAGGGGCTCTTTATCTTCATACAGTTGATAGGTTTTCTTTAATTCTTTTATCTCTAGTTGCTGTGAGTATAGCGAGCAAGGAGAGTGTGTCTAAAGGTGTTATAGCCACGGTGATAGGAGTAATGCTCGGCACTATTGGTATTGACTCTCAGTTCCCTGAGGTACGGTTTAATTATGGCTTTGTTTCTCTGACGGAGGGAATAGAGCTGCTTCCGGCAATAATAGGTATTTTTGCTATTAGTGAGTTGCTTTGCCAAATAGAAATAGGCTTAGCTAAAATTTCTATGATTATTGACGTTAATAGCATCAAATTTTTGCGGAAGGACTTTATTCCTAAACTATCTGATCTTAAAAAAATAGGGGCCAAACTCTATATAAAAAGCACAGTTATAGGTAATTTAGTCGGTGCTTTGCCTGGTGCAGGAGCTGCAATGGCAGGATTTATTTCATACGCCGAGGCAAAGAGGAGTTCTAAGCAACCTGAAAATTATGGTAAGGGGGCGATAGAAGGGGTAGCAGCTGTAGAAGCTGCCAACAATTCTATGTGTGCTGGAGCAATGATTCCACTTCTTACCTTGGGTATTCCAGGAGACGCTGTAACAGCAATGGTTCTGGGGATGTTTAAAATCCAAGGCATTGTTCCAGGACCGACACTACTTACCAAGTCCATGGATCTGATAGCACCGATATACGCTGCGCTCATGGTTGGTGCTATCCTGATCCCAATTTCACTTTGGTTCTTCGGGCCATTTTATCTAAAAATGACCCAGATCAGAAGATCTGTTCTGTATCCATTTATTGCACTTGTCGCGATGATCGGTGCATTTTCTGCTACCTTTTCGGAGTTTCAAATGCTTGTGGCTTTAGTGCTCGGCATTATTACCTATCTTCTGAGAAAACAAGGCTTTCCATCTGTTCCTTTACTCATGGGATTGATTTTAGGTCCGATGGCTGAAGATTATTTGAGAAGAGCTTTGATGATAAGTGACGGTAATTTTCTGATTTTTTTCATGAGACCGTTCAGCTTGCTGTTTCTTGTTCTTACAGTAATTTTTGTATATTTCCTGGGTATCAGACAAAGGAAAGTTCTTAAAAGTATGATTTGAAGAAAGATTAATAAAAGTTGTCCTGTTAACGAGGTCTTATTGACTACTCAAGTTCAGTAATGTGTGCAGTTCATGTCATTAAATAAATTTTTATGTCAGTAGAAGGAGGTAAAATGAGCGAGAATATACGTTGTCTTCATTATTTAAATCAGTTTTTTGGACAGGTAGGTGGTGAAGAAGAAGCCAATTTTCCACTTGTCTTCAAGGAAGGATCTGTCGGCCCCGGAGCTGTAATTGAACGCACCTTAGGTAGTGAGGGAAAAGTTGTAGGCACAATTATTTCTGGTGATAACTATTTTGTTGAAAACAAAGATCTAGCGCTAAAAGAAATTGAGGCGGTACTTGACAGGATTAAGCCAAATCTGGTGATAGCTGGTCCGGCTTTTGGCGCAGGTAGATATGGGTTGGCATGTGCTGATGTTTGCCGATTCGCTCAGAAAAAAGGTATAAGCGCAGTTACGTCAATGTCGGCTGATAATCCAGGTGTTATTGAGCATGGTCGGGAACTATTTATTTTCCCAATAGATGGAGTCACATCTACGAAGCCAACACTTGAAAAGATGATGGATTTTGGCAAACGTCTTGTTTTAGGTGGAACTATCGGCAGAGCGAAAGAGGAAGGGTACCTTCCAAGAGGAATTCGAGTTCCAGGAAAAGCAAAAGAGGTCGGATATAAAAGAGCTGTTGATATGTTGGTTAAAAAGCTACGAGGTGAGTCGTTTAAAACGGAAATACCAGTAATACTCCCTGACAAAGTAAAACCAGCCAAGGCTATCAAAGACCTAAGTAAGGCTAAGATTGCTCTTATTACAACATGCGGATTGATTCCAAAGGGAAATCCAGATGGTCAAGTTTCTCGTGATCCTGATCGATTTCATAGCTATTCAATAGATGGTATGGCGGAATTAGAATCAGGAAAGTGGGAGGCCTTTCATTCGGGATATTTTTGTGATATCGCGACAAATGAACCTAATTACATCGTGCCGTTGAGACAAATTAAGTTGCTCGAGTCTCAGGACAAGGTCGGAAGTGTTCACCCCACTGTATATTCTTTGGCCGGTGTCAATGGTGCGGTTGCGAATGCAATTGAAATAGGCCGTGGTATCGCAACTGAACTTAAAAAAGCCGATGTTGATGGGGTTTTGCTCACAGCGGCCTGAGGTACCTGTAATCGTTGCGGTGCAACGATAGTCAAAGAGATTGAACGACAGGGTATTCCTGTTGCAATGATCTCAGCTATTTATGGTCTTGCGCTAGGTGTGGGCGCAAATCGGATTATTAAAGGAGCCAAAATAGAGCATGTGCTTGGAGATCCTAAAATGGGTTCTGAAAAAGATCGTGCTTATAGCCTGAATTTGGTTCGTATCGCTCTCAAAACTCTTGAACAGGAAGTGACAGAGCCAACACTTTACGACCCTTATGAATTCCTTAAAACTGAAAAGAAGGAGGTTAGTGATGCGGCTTGATATTGGGACATTTCCTGTAACTGAAGTTGTGTTTGGCTCTGAAACAAAATACAACGATGGCCTATTAGAAATTAATGAAGATGAATTGCTGGCACCGGTACTTAGCGATCCTCGAATCACGAAAGCAAAAATAGAGATAGCTCGTCCGGGTGAATCAGTAAGGATCTGGCCGGTCAGAGATGTGATCGAACCACGGATAAAAGTTAAAGGGCCGGGGACCGTTTATCCTGGAACCTGTGACAGGCCAGTGACTACAGTAGGCGAGGGCGTTACTCATCGCTTATCAGGGGTTTGCGTAGTAGAAGTTGCTGATATCCCGCAACATGAGAAAGGTGGAGACTTTATAGAGCTTTATCTCGATATGGTTGGTCCGTGGGCTGATATAACCCCTTATTCTTCTTTGGTAAATATTTGTGTAGTGATCGAAGCGGATTCAGATCTTCATATTGATAGTAAAAACATAGCTGTTCATCAGGCCTGTTTAGCTATCTCAGATTCATTAGCAGCAACAGTAAAGGAACAAACTCCGCCAGAAACTGAAACCTTCGATTTAAGTACCGACGACGACTCTCTACCAGGAGTAGTATTCATACCCTGTATACATTCACCTGAGCATATGTCGGGTTCGCTGAATACTTTTTGTATATCAATATACGGTATTTCTCGATTAATGTCGCCCTGGATATTACATCCCAATGAAGTTTTAGATGGTGCAATTTCATGCCCTTATCGAACTGCTTTTGCGACATCTTGGGCTATGGTTAATAACCCTATTCTTTTAGAATTATATCGTCGACATGGTACCGATTTCAATCTCAAAACATGTATTGCTTTAAAAACTGAATGGACCACCCAACAGCAAAAAGATTTAATGGGCCAACAAACAGCTAAAATGGCGAAAATGTTTGGAGCCGACGGGGCGATTGTGACATGGGATGCCGGTGGTAATGAATTTATGGAAGTAATCAGAACTATTCAACATTGTGAAAAGAATGATATAAAAACAGTCTTTTTGACGAGTGAGGACCTTTCCTCAGAAGGTGTATCAACTATGCTAGAACCGGTTGAAGAGGCGGATGCGATGATTAGTACAGGTTTTTTTCTAGGTGATGCTTTAGGATTAGGACAAATACCAGCAGTAGATCGAGTAATAGGATCGCCTGAATTTATAATCGGAGCGCTAAGAGATGGAGTGATCCCAACACAAGGTGAGTTACCCCCTCCACGACGACATGACGATCATTATGGCTTTACAAATCTCATGTGTGAGGAAACCTGAGAATATTAGTTTTCTCAAATTCCACTTACTGCCTAGCTCGGGTTTCGTACTCCGCTCTTTGGAGCGTAAAACAATTCCACTACCCCGCCCGTTTATGACGGGGTAGTTCATTGCAAAAAGGAGAATTTCAAATGATCTCGGAGCAAAGAAGGGCACAAAAAGATACAGTCATTAAAGGTGTGACGTATTTTTTAGCTCATGTACCGAATATGGTTCGGCACGGGTCGAAACCTACTCGAGAGATTGAATCAAACCCTAACCTATTGAAAGACTTTATTGAGCATCAGAATCCTTTTAATAAGGCTGTTTCTTACGCGCCTAATCAAGTCTTTATTGGCAATTTAGACCCTAATACTCTTCGTTCCACACCACAGCCTTGGTGGACGCATGAAGTTCCTTCAGCTGATAGGCAAGGCCCCTTCGGGGAAATAATGCCGGAAGAGGAATTCCTTGGAGTGATGAAGATATGTGACGAATTTGACATTCTTTTACTCGAGAGTGCATTTCTTGAAGATGTTGTATCTCAATTGAAAATCCATCCTCTTATTGGAGACGAAGACATAGAGAAAATTGTTGGAAAAGGGGTAGCGCTTTCTCAAGTTGAAAAGCTTGTTGAGCAAGAAAGTGCAATACCTCTTTATGTTAAAGGAGATAAACTTATTGGGTGCTGCCAGAGAGCCCATGAAGAAGATTTCAACCTGATACCAGATATCCTGATAGAGAATTTAACCAATAAAGCTAGTGGTGTTATGGCCTTAAGGCATCTAAATACCAAATTAGGTTGTGCAGACAGCCTTGAATATTTGATTGGTTGTGGTGAAGAGGCAGTTGGCGATCGTTACAACCGTGGTGGTGGAAACATGGCAAAAGCTATCGGAGAATCCGCAAATTGTCAGAATGCTACAGGTTCAGATACCAAAGCTTTCTGTTGTGCTCCGATACATGCTATCATCCTAGGATCAGGACTAATTTCATCAAGCATTGTTAATAATGTTGCCGTGGTTGCAGGGGGTTCGTTTGCTAAGTTAGGTATGAAGTTTCGAGGACATCTAAAAAATAAGATGCCAATACTTGAGGATGTTATTGCGGGCATTGCTATACTCCTGGGCGATGATGACAAGAAAAGCCCAGTTGTTAGGCTTGATTCAGTTGGAAGACATAACATTGGCTCGGGGTCATCGCAGCAAGCGATCTTTGAAAAACTCGTGATTGAGCCACTTGGAAAGCTTCATTTGAAGATGAAGGATATCGATAAATTTGCAACTGAAATGCATAACCCCGAACTGACCGTGCCTCAAGGAAGCGGTGATGTTCCTCGGACGAACTATCGGGTTATTAGCAGTCTTGCAGCTATTAGAGGTGAGATAGATAAAACCCAAATTGATGAGTTTTCTGAAGAACGTGGCATGCTTGGCTTTTCCCCAACGCAAGGGCATATTGCATCTGCAGTACCAGTATTAGGGCATGCTGTACGCGATATTATGTCTGGAAAAATGAAGAGAGTTCAATTTTTTGCAAAAGGAAGTTTGTTTTTAGGTAGAATGACCCAACTCTCTGATGGAGTTTCGTTTATTCTGGAAAATAATCAAGGAGGATCTTGAAATGGCAATAGAGCTTAATAGAGACAATTATCATGAAATTACAGGAGAACAGGGTCAAGTGGTGCTCGTTGATTTTTGGGGACCAAAATGTGCCCCATGCCTTGCATTGATGCCTGCTGTTGATGAATTAGAAAAGCAATATGAAGGCCGGGTGAAAATCGCCAAGCTTGACTCTACTGGTAATCGTATGCTCTGTGCAACTCTTCGAGTAATGGGATTGCCGACTTTTATCATATACAAGGACGGAGAAGAAAAAGAGCGATTGGGTGGTGAAGGACTTACCATAGAGAATATTAAAGAAGCGCTAGATAACGTGTTGTTAAATTGAAAAGTATTGATAGAGGAGAAAAATCAATGGAACTGAAAGGAAAGAAAATAATCATCGTTGGAGAGCGTGACGGCGTACAAGGACCGGCCATAGAAGCTTGTGTAAAAAGTGCTGGAGGTGAACCAGTACTTGTGCAAACACAGTGTTTTGTATGAACAGCGGCAGGTGCTTTTGACCTGGAAGGTCAAAAAATGGCAAAAAAAGCGGCTGAAGAATACGGCAAGGAGAACGTTGTTGTCGTGCTTGGATCACCTGATGCAGATAGTTCTGAGCTATATGCTGAAACGTTGATTAATGGCGATCCCGCATGGATGGGGCCATTGGCTGGTGTGGCTCTTGGTCTGCCTGTGTATCACATACTGGAACCGGAAATAAAGGAAAAAATTGATCCCAAAGTCTATGAGGAACAACTTGCACTCATGGCGTTAGCTCTGGATGTTGATTCTATCATTAAAGGACTCAACAGAGTTCGACTTAAAGAGGAAACTGACTAGGTAACAAGCCACTCAGCTCAACTACCAGATTGTCGTTTTCAACAACTATAATTTTTTGAGAGGAAGGAAGTGAGTAGCAAAGATATATACGATGTTATAATCATAGGAGGTGGTCCTGCAGGTATGGCAGCAGGGATTTATGCTAAGCGTGCTGCAGTGAAAACTTTACTAATTGAGGGGGAGAACGTCGGAGGCCAAATGAATACTTCCGACACTATCGAAAACTACCCAGGATTCGAAACTATTTCAGGTGCTGGCCTTTCGTTAAAATTTGCTGATCATGCTTCTGATTACGATCTTGAAGTTCTAAAGCAAAAAGTAGAAATCATTGATCCTGGTGCTGACCTTCATGAGGTTAAACTTGATGGTGGCGAAAATCTAAGAGCACATTCTGTAATAGTTGCCACTGGCGGAAACCCGAGAAGACTTAACATCTCAGGAGAAAGTGAAAATTTTGGCAAGGGGGTGTCGTATTGTGCAGTATGTGATGGGTTCTTTTTTCAAGACAGAACAGTTGTAGTTGTTGGTGGGGGAGATAGTGCTGTCGAGGAATCACTCTATTTATCGAAAATAGCAAAAAAAGTATATCTCGTTCATCGAAGAAATGAGCTTAGAGCTGGACGATTATTACAAAAAAGAGCATTTGCGGAAAATAATATCGAAATATTGTGGAACAAGGTGCCAACAAAGATTAATTCAGATAAAAATTGTGTAATATCTGTTGAGCTTGAAGATACATTAACAAAGACAAAACAAGTTGTATTAACCGACGGTGTTTTTATCTTTATTGGTTTCAACCCTAATAACAAAATTTTACCCGTTGATGTTAGAATGAATTCAGATGGTTACGTGATTACCAACGATAAATGTGAAACTTCAGTTCCAGGAATTTATGTGGTTGGAGATCTGAGAGAAAAATATGCAAAACAAATAATTACTGCTGCATCTGACGGTTGCGTTGCTGCTCTTGCTGCAGCTCATTATACAGAAGAAAAAAAAGCTGAGCTATTAGTAGTTGGATAAATGTGACTTATAGGAATAAAGTGAATAAAAAATGAATCAACTTGCTTTACTACTAATGGGTCCCAGCTGTGCAATGCATGAAGCTTAGTGGTGACTAAAATTGAATACATCCTTATACTCCGAGAGAGAATTTCTTAGCCATGCCATTTGGAAAGGATCAAGGGAAACGATTTTTCGATCCTGCCATTATCTCACCTCACCCTTAACGAATTGATTGTAGTTTGTTGTCAGGAAATAGGCAATAACAAGCAGGACTAAGCAAATAATAGCTCCAATTTCAAATGCTCTGTCGACACTCCCTGTAAGATCCATTACTATCCCGCCTAATAGCGGCCCTGCAAACATTCCGGCGCTATGGCCGGCCATCAGCAGAGACATCACAGACCCTGTCGCAGCCATTTTTTTCCCGATTACTGCAGACATGGCGGTTGAAGCTGTTGTCAGAAATCCGCCCCCTAATCCCAAGGGAACGACAACCACAAAGAGATCCATGATACTGTTGGAGGAATAGAGATACAGCATGCCTGCTAGTGTCATGATACCACCAATAAAAATCAGAAGCCTCTTGCTTGAGTTATCCGCTAGCAATCCAACGGGGTAGGACATGGCGGCGCTGATGAGTACGAGAAGTGACAGTAAACCACCAATAGCCGAACTTGACATACCGTATTGAATATCCGCTATCAACGGCAGGAAAGACCAGAAAGACCCCACACACAGCATATAGCCAAATCTGATGATAAAAACGCCCATCACGTTTTTGTCTCGCATCAGGATTCGATATCGCTTTGGGACAGTTCTCTTTACATTGATGTTTTCCTCCTTGACTCCCGGAAGCAGAGATAAGCTGAGAACAACTCCGATCAAGCAGGCAATACCCATGGCTCCAAAGGAGGCCTGGATGCCGAACAAGTCATTTATCGCCCCACCAAATACCGGTCCTGCACCCAATCCGAAATAGAGTGCGATATTCATAATACCCATGATTTTGCCTTCAGCTCCGGGAGGTGTTATTTCTGCAGCGTATGCCTGGGCAACCGGCACAATCATTGCGGACGCGACTCCCTGCAGCAACCTGATGATGACGAGACCCACGACACTGTGAGAGAGGAGAAACGCAACAGAGGCAAAGAAATAAAACGATAATCCCCAGACAATGAACGGTTTTCGTCCGTTTTTGTCGGAAAGATTCCCAAAAACTGGAAGAAAAAGTGAACGCGAGATGGAGAAAATTCCAAAAATCAAACCTATAACAAAACCTGAAGCTCCCATGGAATTAGCGTAAACAGGCAGTAGAGGTACTACCAATCCTTGTCCCAGAACAGCGGTAAATATTGAGAGAAAAAGAACAAGCAGAATCTTAGTGTTCATTATTTAATTTAATAAGACTGATTCAATTAAGGATAATTCTGCCTGGCACCGAACACTACAGCCCCTCGTTTTTGACAGGTTTCAAAAACGAGAGAATCCCTAAACTGCATGCACTAATAATGATAAACGCCCAAAATGATATAGTATAACTCCCTGTCATATCGAAAATCTGACCAGCGATTATTGGGCCTATTGCACCACCGGTTGTGCCAAAACAGACAATTATACCCAAAATAGTGCCATGAGCCTTGATTCCAAAGATTTCCGCCACAATAGGCGATATTGCAGTAAATAACCCCCCGTGAGCTACACCATATAAACACGCAAAGAGGAACAGCATCCAAGGTGACTCAGCAGCTTGCAGCCACAGCAATGCGGTGATTAACAGCAAGAGACAACTGGCCATAATTGCCCGGCTACCATATCGATCAATGGCAAGACCGGAAGCAAATCGACCTATCATGCTTACCCCGCCAATAGTCGACAGGACTCCTGCAGCTTGGCTGGCAGATAAGCCGATATCGCGAGCATGAGGAACAATGTGAATAAGGATGCTTATGAGACAAAAAATGACCATGAAGTTGACAACGCAGAGGTTCCACAGCTGGAAAGTTTTTTTTGCTTTCCCAAAGCTTAATTTACTGGCTTCATGATTGTTAATTTGTCGTACTGAGGGGGTATCTCTTTTACTGATACGCTGATGCTCCTGTGGATCACGTTTGAGGATCTGAGCAACCCCGAATAGAATAATAGATGATACTGATCCAATAATGAGATAGGTGTGCCGCCAGCCGACCAATCCGATGAGAAGGCTTGCAATGAGAGGTATAGAAAACTGTCCTGCTCCGGTACCGACCTTTACAAAACCGGTCATCGCCCCCCTTCGAAGGGAAAACCAGCGGGCTATGGTGGTAAGAGCAATCACATCAATAGAACTCAAGCCAATGCCAAACAAAATGCCGTAAAAAATGTAGAGCTGCAGGATTGAATTCACTTGTGACATCAATATAAACCCTGCGCCGAAAAAGAGAGATGTCGCTGACATTAACAGGCGTGGGCCATAGCAATCATTGAGGCGACCAATCAGTATGCCTACAACGCCCATCATAAAGAATGCTAAAGATGAAGCACCGGAAATAACTGCTCTTGGCCATTGAAATTCTGACATCAGTTCATTAAAAAAAACACCATAAGTCACGTAAGAGCCAATCCCCACAGCCTGGATGGCAAAACAGGCTGCAGAGATGATATATCCATAAGACTTAACTGATGTGGTACAATTGGTTGTCATCAATCTCCAAAGCTAATGAAAAGCCACTCTCCGCATCAAGCCACGGGGTATCGGGCCTATTTTTCTAATCATAATGAGGTAAATCGCGGGGAATTAAATCCTAAATTTGATTAAAAACAATCCTCCTCCTAGAGGTTAGCTCTCAGGTATTGTTCGGGCCAATCTATTTCCTCACCAAACAATTTGGCAGCATGAAGCGGCCAATAGGGATTACGTAAGAGCTCACGTCCTAAAGCAACAAAGTCTGCATACCCATTCCTTAAGATACTTTCACTCAATTCTGGCGACTCTAACATCCCCACCGCCATGACTGGAATATTCAATTGACGCCGAATCTTCTGGGCAAAAGGAACCTGGTAACCAGGATACATATTGATCGTTGCACTTTCTTCTACACCACCTGAGCTAACATGTACCACGTCAATCAGGTGTTTGATCGGATGAAGTAAACGGCACATTTCTTCAGGATTGTTCCCGCCCTCGACATAATCTTCGGCAGAAACTCGTAAGAAAATCGGCATCTGTTCAGGAATATGTTTGATCACTTCTTCCAGTACTTCTCTAAGAAAAAGTGCCCGATCTTCACCGTAAATATCAGTCCTTTTATTCGCTAATGGGGATAGAAATTGATTAATCAGATATCCGTGGGCTGCATGAATTTCAACAAAATCAACTCCCGCTTTGACCGCCCGCCGTACCGCATTGCCAAACGCTGATACGATGATTCCTATCTCAGGTTTGGATAATTCAGAGGGAATCTGAAGTTCGTTATTAAAGGGAATAGGACTAGGTGCCACGATAGCTTCATCTGAAATGGATGCTTTGCGCCCAGCATGAGCGATTTGAATACCAATTTTACAATTGTGTGATTTGACTTTCAGTATCAACTCAGCAAATGGTTTGATAAATGAATCATCCCACAAGCCCAGGTCATTATTAGAAATTCGACCACGAGATTCCACCGCAGTTGCTTCCGTCATTATTAACCCGACCTGTCCAATAGCTCTGGATATATAATGAGTGTAGTGCCAGTCCCTTAGTAAACCATCATTACCTGCAGAATATTGGCACATAGGAGCCATTGCTATTCTATTTTTAACATTCAATCCTTTTATGGAATATGGTTCAAATAAACGTGTTTTGTTCATAATATCCCCATTTAGGTGTAAATCATTGTATTTTCATGATAATATTTGCTATTGTGTCCTTCGGGTTAAAAAAAGAGGCTATCTCTTTATCACACGATATAGAATCAAAAGGATGATAGCACCACCGATAGCAAGTAAGAGACTCCCAAGATTAAATCCTGTAACTGCCCCCAGTCCTAAGAAGGACCCAATATAACCGCCCACAAAAGCACCGGCTATTCCTATCAAGGTGGTAACGATAAACCCTCCAGGGTCTTTGCCTGGCGTGAAAAATTTTGCGAGCACACCTACAATTAGTCCCATTGCGATCCAGGATAGAATGCCCATTGTCATCCTCGTTTATTAGATTAATGGTGGTTCAAGAGTCATAATATTTCCACTCCTCACTCTACCTAAATAGCACAAGAAAGGGCTGTCAAAATAATCCAAAAGTTCTTCTGTTAGGCCACACAAATGTAAACTTTCAACTTGATTTTTTAACATCTGAGTGTAAATATATAATCAATATTCCACTTGTTTTACACAAGTAATCCCTTCTTTACAGGGAAATAGCTGGGCACTGTTGCTTGCTGATTTCACGTAATCTACGCATTTTAACAGATCGTCCTTGGATCATGCCAAACGCCTAACTCTATCTGTAAAAGACAGTTTCATCGCACAAGCGAACTTCTCTGTTTACAGTATGATGTGACACACCCCTTTGCAGATTTCTTTCTAAAATAACTACTCTTTTTTTACCCAGATTCCATGTCCAGCACCTGAATATCATGACGTTTCTCATGCGTGATTTTCTTTGTAGTTGCCCGGCATAGAATTTGGAACGTACCACACCCTATCAACGGGAGAGAACCACATACTCCCGGCAGGGGACATGTTGTCTCTCCCACATCACAGGAGGAAACAACTATGTCCGAAAGTAAAAATTTAACAAAACAGGTTGAAGAGATCAATACGGCGCTTCGTGCATTTGGCCGGGCGGCTGTGCAGGAGATCAAGATGATGAAGGATGGCAAGGTCATTGGCCAGGTTCGGTATGGGTATAAGCCTCAATATGTCTTTGATGCGGTAAATAGTATCCTGCTGCCGGAAAACTGGCGATACGAGGTTGTCAGCAAAGAAATCTTTGATAGTCAGGTAGTTGTCGAAGTCCGGCTCTTTATCCGTGTGAATGATAATGAGTGGGTCTGCAAGGGATCACAGACAGGGCAGATGCAAATAGTGAAGGGCAATATTGGTGACTCCTATAAAGGGGCAATCACAGATGCTATCCAGAAATGTCTGTCACTGCTCTCGATTGGAACTGATGCCTACAGAGGATTGCTTGGTGATGTGTATCTCACAGGTAATTGTCCTGCTACTAAACTGCCTAAACAACAACCAGAGCAATCCGGTAAATCACCCAGCACAACCAACATAGATCAGGCTCGTAACAATTCTGATTTGCCCAAAATCGCCGGTATCAATTATCAACAAAGGGATGGCATTGTGATCGCTGTTGGTAACTCGTTTGATAAAAAAGACCTGCTTAAATCTGCAGGCTTCAAATGGGATACATCGGATAAGAATTGGTACAAAGAGGTAGTCATGCAGTAGCGTATAACCCAGCTTATTTTTTCATCCCACCCACCGAGGGAGAACATTGTTTCCCCTCGTGGGATCCGTGTGTTCTCCCTGTAGACCTTCAGGAGGAACAAGCACATGGATATTCAGACCACCTTACTGACAAGCCTGCGTTCGCTGGCGAAACAACACACTGAAGAGACGCTTGGAGATCGTCGAGATTATCTCGGAGCATCGGATATCGGCTATTGCCCACGAAAAGTCATCTTTGAGAAGATACATCCAACCGAACATGACCTGGCAACGCTTCTTCGATTTCAACGGGGCCACATGGCTGAAGATATCATTGCCATGGCTTTTACTGACGCCGGTTACACAAATTTTGAACGGCAGGTAGAAGTTATCGTGGACAGCGTGATTCCAATCAAAGCACACATTGACTTTGTGTTCACCTCAGAAATCCATAAGATCAAATCTGTTCTGGAGACAAAGAGCACAAGTACTATCCCTGACGATCCTTACGGATCCTGGGAGACGCAGCTCTATATCCAGATGGGCGCACTGGTCGAACAATTCCCTGACTACACAATCAGGGGTGCATTTATAGTACTCGATCTCGCAACTGGTGAGGTTGAATTTTTCAACGGCTACTCTCCGCAGAGAACAATCTTTGCTGGCTTGCAAAGAAGAGCTGAAAAGCTCTGGTCTGACTATCAGGCGATACTCAGCAGTAAAGAGATTGAACTCGATACAGACCCAGGCCCGCTCTGTGGATTTTGTAACCACCTGACAAGTTGCCCGAGATTCGAGGCCGAAGAGGTCCCAGATTTGGCAGCACATGTCAATGAATTACAGGATCTACAGATAACCGAGAAGAAGCTCAAAGAAAAGATTGGACCCTGCAAAAGCAAGCTCTTTGCGATCGTAGACAAGATAGGATCGATAAGATCAGCAGGGTGCGTTCTCAGGAAGGCAACCAGAACGAGAAAACATCTCGTTGTAGACCGACTTGACCAGTTTTTGAAAGATCATGGAAGTTCCGTTGATCACTTTCAGGAAGATCGGTCATTCTCCTTTCTGGAGATCAAAAAAACCAAAGCTAACGCATCGTAAACCCGACAAAAGAAACCCATCCCGTGGAAAGCAGGTTCCCATGGTGGGAACCTCCATTTCCTCGGAACGTGTTCATTCACATTATCAAAAAAGGAGAACACCATGAACAAAGCAATGATCATCGGAAACGTAGGCAATGACCCTGAATTACACCACACCAAAAACAGTGCGGCACCGGTGACGACTTTATCGGTTGCGACAACCGAGCGCTGGAAAGATGCAGATGGTAAAAAGCAGGAACAAACAGATTGGCATCGTGTCGTTGTCTGGGGAGGACTTGCCGTAGTCTGTGGCGAACATCTCAGTAAAGGCGACAGGGTCTATATTGAGGGAAAACTTCGTACCCGAAAATGGGAAGATCAAGACGGTACTATCCGTTCCATCACCGAAATTATCGCCAGAGACATGGAGATGCTCGGCGGGAAGCAGATGGTGGCAGTACGCCAGTCACGAGTGATGGAGATGAACCACCGCTGCCGGACGATGTTCCTTTTTAACTGATTAGAATAACCATCCACCTGACCAGGGGGGAATCAATTCCCTGGTATGGGGTATTGGTTCCTCCAGGTCAGAGTCAAAGGAGAAAACCAATGCTCTTCGTAAAAGATCAGGATGGTGACTATCGTCCTGCACCCAAAAAACTGGTTCTCACTGAAGCGAATAAACTGATAGGTTACCAGCTGCGGCGCGGCGCTTTAATTCGTCCGAATTTTAAGGTTTAAACCCCCGCCTTTAGGCGGGTAGCTTTAAGCTAGCAGTTTGTATATAATATTTGGCATGGAATACCGTCAAGGCAGTCATACCAAGTATAAAATTGAATATCATTTTGTATGGGCTACTAAGTACCGTTATCAAGTTCTGAATGGTGATCTGGCCGAACGAGTTAGAGAGCTTGTACGCCAAACATGCGAGATATTCGAGATTCAGATATTGCGCGGGGTTGTAAGCAAGGACCATGTTCACATACTCGTATCTGCACCGCCGGGCATAGCTCCGTCGGAGATAATGCGTCGGATTAAAGGACGTACTTCTCGCAAAATATTTGAAGAATTTCCTCATGTAAAAAAGCGTTACTGGGGAAGACACTTTTGGGCTCGTGGTTATTTCTGTGTAACAGCCGGAGAGCTTACAAAAG
The DNA here is from genome assembly GCA_963675545.2 of Desulfocapsaceae bacterium. GTDB lineage: Bacteria > Desulfobacterota > Desulfobulbia > Desulfobulbales > Desulfocapsaceae > MADRE3. The sequence goes on along the minus strand of CAXXRX010000002.1, from coordinate 71,803 downwards.
AGATGATAAGAGAGTATTTGGAGCATCATTTTGAACGAGACCCTAATGATGGGTTTGATATAGATTCATAAACCAACCGGCGGTTCAGCCCGCCGGTATTGCTGGACTTTCAGTCCGCGAACTTAAACCCACCTACTTTAAGTAGGTGGTTGTTTAGTCTTTCTGCAGAAACCGCCAAGGCGGTGATCGGCTGTAAGCTCCGAGCACGACAGCATGAAGTTTTTGCCTGTCTGTTTTTGGATTCCCAGCATCGGGTACTCGCGTTCAAAGAGATATTTTCCGGTACAATCAATCATACAACAGTTCATCCCAGAGAGGTTGTCAAAGAGGCACTGCAGCTTAATGCCGAGGCAATCATCCTGGCACACAACCACCCATCGGGAAGTAACAAGCCAAGCACGCAGGATATAGCACTTACAAGAATCCTGGCAGATATTTTGAAGATCATCGACGTGCGGATTCTTGATCACCTGATCGTTGGTGATGAGGTAATCGCATTTTCTGATCTGGGACTTCTGCCGGAAAATTAACGCACATCCCATATCAAGGGGCAGACTTGTCCCTTCAGGGGAGTCTTGTCCCTTTGACAACCAACACGACAATCAAGGAGACAAGACTATGACCACACCGACATCCTTAACCAACGGCCACATTCTTTCCCTCGCACCGGCAGCCGGATCTCTTGAGCCTATTCATGGCGTTTCATCTAGGTATTCGTTTGTGCCGACCTTAACTGCTGTTGACCTGCTGCGTGATGCAGGATGGTTTCCGATCCATGCGGAGCAAAGCTCCGTGCGCAACATCAATCGGGAAGGGTATCAGCGGCACCTGATCCGTTTTGCCAGGAATGGTTTATCCTTTGATGGAGAACGGGTCGACCTGGTACTCTATAATTCCCATGACTGTGGCTGTGCCTTCAAACTAATAGCCTCAGTCTGGCGAAAAATATGCAAAAATGGCTTGATGGTTTCTTCTGAGTTTGCCAACTTCAGCCATAAACATATCGGCTTCAGCCCGGATGCCTTTGTTCAATCGGCTGGTGAAATTGCTTCAGCTGCCGGGACGATTGCCGAGCGGGTCAATGAAATGAAGCTGATCGAGATGACTCCAGACGAACGTGGCGTTTTTGCTCAGGCCGCTCACGGGTTGATTTATGATGATCTCGAGCAGGCTCCAGTGCAACCAAATCAATTACTCGATGAAAGGCGCTACGACGACAAAGGTAATGATCTCTGGACAACATTTAATGTGATCCAAGAAAACGTGATGCGTGGCGGCCTTAGAGGCATTGCCAGAGGTAGCAATGGACGACTCAGGAGAACAACAACACGCCCGGTAAAAGCACTCGATAGAAACATTAAGCTGAACCAGGCACTCTGGTTTTTAACCGAAAAGATGGCTGAGCTGAAGCAGGTTGAGAGGGATCTTTCGACTGTAGAAGCTTGAGCGACCATCTAACGCGAGCCGTCTCCTTCGGGGGACGGCTTTTTTCATTAAATGTTGTTGCACAATTTCCCCAATATGATATCATATCATCTGAAATGAATAAATGTGGTATCATATTATACAATATAAAATGAAGTGATTTAAAATGGGTAAAATGTATGGGCATTGTATTAATTGGTGGAGAAAAAGGCGGAACAGGTAAGACCACATTAGCTACAAATTTAGCAGCAATGCTGGCACTGCAAGGAAAAGACGTCTTGTTGCTGGACACAGACCGTCAGGGAACTGCGTCTTTTTGGGCGACGGTAAGGGAAGAGGCCGAGGTCGAATCACGAATTGCCTGTGTGCAGAAATTCGGTAAAGGGTTGGCATCACAGGTACGTGATCTGGCCGACCGTTATGACGAAATAATTATTGACGCAGGTGGACGGGACTCCATAGAATTGCGATATTCCCTCGGTGTCTGTGACCGGGCCTACATCCCTGTGCAACCTTTTCAGTTTGATATCTGGACAATCAGGCAGATGGACGAACTGGTATCAATGGCCCAGGGACTCAATGAGAGCCTGCAGGCGTTTATTGTTCTAAACAGGGTGTCGACAAATCCTGCTGTTCGGGAGGACCAGGAGACAAGGGAATTTTGCAAAGACGAAAGTTTTCAACATCTATCCATTGTTGATGCAGTACTGAAAGAACGCATCGCATTTCGCAAGTCAGCGCGGGACGGATTATCTGTCCTTGAGTGGAAACAGGATAAGAAGGCAGTTGATGAGATGAACCAATTTTTTCAGGAGGTTTATGGTGGCTGAAAAAAAGAAAACCCCACTTCGTTCCACGCCGTCTGTTAAAAAAGAAACTGATCTCGACAAGTTTGCAGCTGGTGCAGGCAGGTACAGCTCAAAAAAGGAAGAAATCTATCCTTGGGAAGCGTCTCATATCCGGGAAGATGTGAAAAAAAATATTCCTCTCAGGTTGCCAGAACCCCTCTATATGAAGTTGAAATACATAGCAGAACATACTCCGTACAGCATGAACTCCTTTATCCTGGAGCGATTGACTGAGGTGATTGAGGAAGAAGTTGCAGGGCTGATCGGGTGAAACTCAATCACTAATACAAGAAGTAACGAAGAAACCAACAAGATAAGAAACAGCGTATAGAAAGTAACAAAGAAACCAAATAGGGCTGATAGTACTCCTGCCTCTGCAATTAATTTGCTTCCAATCAGCACACGCAATCTCCCCTCCGTTTACATAAGTGTAAATCCTGTAAAAGTAATCGAAACAAGGAATTATCTTGCTACTTTCAGCTAATCTATATAGTTTTAACCCTGTTTAACCTAATCTGGCCGGATAGTGTATGCAAGGACACGCTGTGGGTAAGCAAACGAGTGATACTGTTGGGCCGGTTTTCAAGAGACGATGGAGTCGAAGATGGAAGACAGGTGGTTATCTGTTGACGAAATTGGCGAATATCTCGGAATCAAAAGAGATACGGTCTACAAGTGGATTAGTGAAAAAGGTATGCCAGCCCACAAGGTTGGTCGCTTATGGAAATTCAAAAAAGACGAAGTTGATGGGTGGGTACGTAAAGGAAGTGCTGAATCGTCTGGAGACACCAACTGAACATATAGGCAGAATGTATTGAATTAAAATAAGATAGGCGGCAAGAAACCATGCAAATCCTGGACAATATCAATACCCTTTGGGGAGATGATCTGAAAAAGACTGTCAAGCCGGGTGCCAAACTGAAAATTGCAGCCTCTTGTTTTTCCATATACGCCTATGAAGCACTGAAAAAAGAGCTGGAGCAAATTGAATCGCTTGAGTTTATCTTCACGGCCCAAGCTTTTGTCCCCAATGAGGTTACCGACAAAGTCTCGCGTGAAAGAAGGGAGTTTCATATTCCCAAACAACAACGTGAAAGAAGTCTATATGGCAGTGAGTTCGAGATTCAGCTGAAAAATAAGCTCACCCAAAGAGCAATCGCTAGGGAATGTGCAGACTGGATTCGACGTAAAGCAAGCTTTCGTTCAAACGTTACCAAAGCACCCATGCAGCAGTTTGCCTGCGTCAACAAAAGAGATAATGACTCTGCATATATGCCTTTGCATGGCTTTACAGCGGTTGATCTTGGATATCAGCAAGGGGATGCGGTTTCCAACTTTATAACCAAGTTTGAGGATGCCCCCTCCACTCAGACTTGGTTAAACCTCTTCACCCAGATTTGGGATGATGATACGAAGCTCAAAGATGTAACTGATACGATCTGTTCCCATATCGAATCGGTCTATCAGGAAAATTCTCCGGAAAAAATTTATTTCCTGATGCTGTACAACATCTTCAACGAATTCCTCGAAGATTTAAACGAGGATGTTCTGCCTAATGATCTCACAGGTTATAAAAACAGCGTAGTGTGGAATAAGCTGTTCAACTTTCAACGTGATGCCGCCACGGGTATTATTAATAAACTTGAAAGCTATAACGGTTGTATCCTTGCCGATAGTGTCGGTCTGGGTAAAACATTCACCGCACTTGCCGTTATTAAGTATTATGAACTCCGTAATCGCTCTGTCCTGGTTCTTTGCCCAAAGAAACTGGCTGACAACTGGCTCAACTATAATCGAAACCTGAAAACCAATATTTTCGTTAAAGACCGTTTGAATTACGATGTCCTATGTCATACAGACCTGCAGAGAACGAGTGGTGAGTCCTACGGTACCCCTCTAAATAAAATTAACTGGGGAAATTACGACCTTGTCGTTATTGATGAGTCGCATAATTTTAGAAACAATGACGCTTATAAGGACAAGGAAACCAGGTACCAAAAGTTGATGAACACCGTGATACGGGATGGTGTGAAAACGAAGGTTTTAATGCTGTCAGCGACACCCGTAAACAATCGGTTCAATGACCTCCGGAATCAGCTCGCACTCGCCTATGAAGGAGAATCGCAAAATCTCAATACAAAATTACGCACCGAGAAGAGTGTTGAAGAAATATTCAGGCATGCTCAGGCCGTTTTTAACTGGTGGTCAAAGTTGCCAGCTGAAGAACGAACAGCTCAGGCAATTCTGAATGCTCTTGACTTTGATTTCTTTGAGCTCCTCGACAGTGTAACAATTGCACGGTCGAGAAAGCATATTGAAACCTTTTACGACACAACCGATATTGGGAAATTCCCGGTCAGAAGAAAGCCTCTCTCATTTCGTTGTCCATTAACCATGCGCGGAGATGTCATAGGTTTCAATGATATCTACAAGCGGCTTTCTCTCTTGAAATTATCCGTTTATGCCCCGGTCAGCTACATTCTCCCAAGCCGCTTGCGGAAATATGAAGAGCTCTATGATACAGCGGTTGAAGGTGGCAAAGGAACGCTGCGACAGGCGGATCGCGAGAAGAGCCTGCAGTCCCTTATGACAACCAATCTATTGAAGCGCCTGGAAAGTTCAGTGGAGTCATTCCGGCTAACCTTGGGCTCATTGGAAAAGAACCACCTGCGTATGCTCTCTCAAATGGAGCAGTTCAGACAGTCCGGAGCAGATTTTTCCATCCATGATCTGGCAGATTCCCTTGGCGATCTTGAATCCGAAGATGACGATCTGACCGGACTGGGAGACTTTATGATTGGTGGGAAGGTGCAGGTGAGTCTGGCAGATATGGACTTGCCCTCATGGGAATATGACCTGAAAGCTGACCTTACCATCATTACCGAACTACTCAACGAGATGAAAAAGGTGGGGCCGAGCGACGACTCCAAACTGCAGCATCTCAAAAAGCATGTTGTCGATAAAATCAACAGTCCCATTAACTATGGGAACAAAAAAATCGTTATTTTTACTGCTTTTGCAGATACCGCAAACTACCTCTACGATAACCTGACTGGTGACCTCCTTGAAATGGGTGTCCACACAGGCAGAGTGACCGGCAAGGATACCCCAAAGACCACCTTGAAAAAGGGCTTTGACTTCCAATCAATACTCACACTGTTTTCCCCGATCTCCAAAGAAAAAGCGTTGATACTCCCTGAAGAGCAGGGTGAAATCGATGTGCTTATTGGTACAGACTGCATCTCAGAAGGCCAGAACCTGCAGGATTGCGATTATCTCATCAATTACGATATTCACTGGAACCCTGTCCGTATTATTCAGCGCTTTGGTCGTATTGATCGAATCGGCTCTCTCAATGAATCCATTCAGCTGGTCAATTACTGGCCGGATATCTCACTCGATGAATATATCAATCTGAAGGAGCGGGTGGAAAACCGGATGATTATTGCCGATGTCACTGCAACAGGTGATGACAATGTGCTGTCAGCTCAGGCAAACGATGTGAGCTATCGGAAAGAACAGCTCAGACGACTCCAGGATGAGGTGATAGAGCTTGAAGATATGAAAACCGGTGTCAATATCACCGATCTGGGGCTAAACGACTTCAGGATGGATTTGCTGAATTATCTCAAAACTAATGGTGACTTAGGCCATTTTCCCCATGGGCTTCATGCAATTATTCCTGCCAATAAAGAATTAGGGTTAACACCTGGCGTAATCTTTACACTGCGAAACAGAAACTCCGGCGTTAATATCAATCAGCATAACCGACTGCATCCATACTATCTCATTTATATCAGCGATAATGGTCAGGTGATTGCTGATCATACACAGGTCAAATCTCTCCTGGATTTAGTGCGAACTAGTTGTAAAGGGGTAGCAACACCTCTCCAGGCGCTGTGCAGAAAATTCAATATTGTCACGAGAGATGGCCGCGATATGGACCAGTATTCAGGTCTGCTGGGACAGGCTATCCGGTCAATGATTGAGGTCAAAGAAGACGATGATATAGACAGTCTCTTTACTGGCAGAAGCACTACTGCACTGGTTGACACGATTAAAGGGCTTGACGATTTCGAACTGATTTCCTTCCTCATCGTAAGAGAGGAAGCACCATGAACACCTTGTATAGCTTTCCCAAAGCAGCGGCCTTCGGACGAATGGTTGCCAAAGGAAAAATCTACGAATACGCTACCCCAACAAAGAAGGTAAAGGAGCTCTTTGTTGCCCAGGTAGAAAAAATCACCTGGTCCTATAAACTGTCTCCAGCAACGATAAACCTGCCAGCAAGTGCAGGTGTAGAGGAAATTCAGATTTTTTCTATCAGGCTAAAAAAAGGAGATTTGTCCCACGAAGTTTTACATACTGTTGATAAGGCGATTCCTTCACCTATTCTGTTTGAGTTGCTGTTTAACGGCAGAACCAGATATGTGGGAGCGTATAAGCGACCAAATGAAGCCGATAAAAACAAATGGGTAGTCAGCAGTTACTTTCAATCAACCTGGATGGACAATGAAACTGAAAGAGTAAATCTTCCGGTTGTTCTCAGCATGGGGGCATTGTATCAGGCTTTTTTAACGGCGATCAGCCCACTCAGATTCCGGGAAGGTGAAAACCTAAATGATCTGGTTGCAAGGATTGATCTTTTGCGCGTTAAAGAGCGGGAAGCTGAAAAGCTTGAAAACCGGATGAAAAAAGAAAAGCAGTTCAATCGGCGAGTCGAAATGAACCGAGCGCTGAATGAATTGAATATAGAAATTGACAATTTGAAATAGTGATAATTTTCAGTCTGAAATAGAGGGGTTAGAAGGTGGAAAAGTTAAAGATGCACAGCCCAGATTTTACCGAAGAGAATATTGCAAAGCTTGCGGCTTTGTTTCCTGGATGTGTAACCGAATCCATTGGTGAAGAGGGGAACCTGAAAAAATCCATTGATTTTGACCAGCTCAGACAGGAGCTTTCTACCCAGATCGTGGAAGGGCCTCAAGAGCGCTATCATCTGAATTGGCCAGGTAAACGGGAAGCACTGCTTGCAGCTAATGCTCCGATTGCCAAGACTCTTCGTCCTTGCCGTGAAGAGAGTGTTGATTTTGATAGTGCGGAAAATCTGTTCATTGAAGGAGATAATCTCGATGCTCTGAAACTTCTGCAAGAGAATTATCTTGGCAAAGTGAAGATGATTTATATTGATCCACCATATAATACCGGCAATGATTTTATCTATGAAGATGATTTTGCAGAAAGTTCAGAAGAATTTTTTAGTCGTTCAGGTCAAAAAGATATACAAGGAAATCGTTTGGTTACCAACACCGAAGCCAATGGTAGATTCCATTCAGATTGGCTTTCCATGATGTATTCGCGGTTGAAGCTTTGCAGGAATATTTTGAGCGATGATGGAATTCTTTTGGTTTCCATTGATGATTGCGAGGTTTCAAACCTAAGAAAGGTTTGTAATGAAATCTTTGGTGAAGATAAATTCATAGCTCAATTTATTTGGAAGAGCCGCCAAAATAAAGATAATCGATCTAAAAATGGAGCATCTATTGATCATGAATATGTGATAGCTTTCGGGAAAACAATAAGGGGATCTGACAGGAATTTAAAAGGGTACTCAAATCCAGATAATGACTCCAGAGGAGATTGGACAAGTGCTAATATGGTTGGCCTTGCTACTGCTGACCGACGTCCAAATCTTCATTACGATTTAATCGATCCAGCCAATGAAACTAATTATGGTTGTCCTTCAATGGGGTGGCGCTATGATAAAAAAACAATGGCTAGATTGATTTCAGAAGAAAGAATTCTTTGGCCATCAAATCCCGATGGTCGGCCAAGACGAAAATCATTTCTTAATGAGTTATCATCTCAACAAACAGGATATTCTTCAATTATTGGAAAAAATATCTATACAAGAAATGGTACAGCGGACATTGTTGAACTTTTTGGCAAAAGAGTCATGGATTTTCCAAAGCCAGTTGACCTTGTGAAGGAGCTGGTCAATCAAGCTGATTTAGGCAAAGACGAGATCGCTTTAGATTTTTTCTCAGGATCTGCAACTACTGCCCATGCTGTAATGCAGCTCAATGCTGAAGACAACGGTCAAAGAAAATTTATTATGGTGCAGCTTCCTGAAGAATGTGATGAAAAATCGGAAGCATTCAAAGCAGGGTACAAAACCATAGCTGAAATTGGTAAAGAACGTATCCGCCGAGCCGGTAAGAAAATCAAAAGTGAAAGTCCAATAACTACTCAGAAGCTTGATGTTGGTTTCCGTGTCCTGAAAGTGGATTCCAGTAATATGGCAGACATCTACTACACTCCCGATACAATCGAACAAAAACAGTTAAGCCTCTTGACTGATAACATCAAAGCCGACCGAAGCTCCGAAGACCTACTATTCCAGGTTCTCTTGGATTGGGGTGTTGATCTGACTCTCCCAATTACCAAAGAGACCATTGAGAATCGAGAAGTTTTCTTTATCGATAATAATGCACTAGCGGCCTGCTTTGTTAAGAACGGTCAGATTACAGAAGATTTCTGCAAGGAACTGACCAAGCGTCAACCTCTTCGGGTGGTGTTCCGCGATTCAGGATTTAAAGATGACAGTGTGAAAATCAATGTCGAGCAGATCTTCAAACTGATGTCACCCCATACCGAGGTGAAGTGCATATGAGCAACCTCGATAACAATGGAAAAGGCGAAATTCTGGTCTATCAAACAGAGGGTGGCCAGGTAAAGCTCGATGTACGCCTTCAGGAGGAAACCGTCTGGTTGACACAGCCTCTTATGGCGGAGCTTTTCCAAACAACCCAGCAAAACATCAGTCAGCATATTTTAAATATTTATGAAGAAGGAGAGTTGGCAGAAGAGGCAACTCACAAGAAATTCTTGTCGGTTCGTCAAGAGGGAAATCGGCAGGTTCAGCGTAATCTGGATTTCTACAACCTCGACATGATCATTTCCGTCGGGTACCGGGTGAAAAGTGTTGTAGCCACCAGGTTCCGTATCTGGGCGACACAGAAACTGACTGAGTTTATACGCAAGGGGTTTGTTCTTGATGACGAGCGGTTAAAAGAACCGGAGGAAGGCCGTTATTTTGAAGAGTTGCTGGCCCGTATCCGGGATATTCGCAGCTCGGAAAAGATTTTCTGGCGTAAAGTGTTGGATATTTATGCCACCAGTATCGATTACGATCCGAAGTCAGAAACGTCCAAACTGTTTTTCAAGCAGGTGCAGAACAAGATGCACTGGGCGGCACATGGACATACCGCCGCCGAACTCATTTATCAACGGGCGGATGCTGCACAACCTCGTATGGGCGTTACCAATTATCCAGGTTCCAAACTTCTCAAGCGCGATGTGGAAGTAGCCAAGAACTACCTGTTGGAAGATGAACTGAACATCCTCAACCGGATTGTGACTGCATATCTTGAAATGGCGGAACTGCAGGCGTTGAACCATAACCCTATGACAATGCAGGATTGGACCGAGCGCCTGCATCAATTCCTGACCATGACCGGCAGAGACCTGTTGACCGATGCAGGAGCAATCAGCCATGAGTCTGCCATGGTGAAAGCACACGAGGAGTACGAGAAATTTCGCCTGAAACAACTGGAAGAACCAACGGACGTAGAAAAGCATTTCATTGAAGTAGAGCAGGAACTGAAACAGATCGAAGCCACGAAGAAGAAAGGGGGCCGTTAATGAAACTGAAATTTAAGAAACAGGCCTACCAGACACGCGCTGTAGAATCGGTGGTGGATTGTTTTAAAGGCCAACCCAATATGACGGGTATCAGCTACCGTATTGACCCGGGAGTGGCAAAAGCCGACTCGCGCGGCTATCGACCTTCACATATGTTTGAAGGATCCGGCTTTAAGAATAGTGACCTTTCCCTGAGCGAACAACAGGTTCTTGAAAATATCCAGCAGATTCAACGACTCCAAAATCTCCCGCAGTCAACGAGTTTGGTGAAAACCAAAGTCTCTCTTGTGAACCTTGATGTCGAGATGGAAACCGGGACTGGTAAAACCTATTGCTATATCAAAACCATCTTTGAGATGAACAAGCAATTCGGCTGGACCAAGTTTATCATTGTGGTGCCGAGTATTGCCATCCGAGAAGGTGTGTATAAATCACTGAAGATTACGGCGGAGCATTTCCAGGAGACCTACCATAAAAAAGTCAAGTATTTCATCTATAACTCCAAACAGCTTCATAACCTTGAGAGTTTTTCGTCTGATGCCGGAATAAATGTCATCGTGATCAATGTCCAGGCATTCAACGCCCGAGGAAAAGATGCAAGGCGTATATACGAAGAGCTTGATGACTTTCAGAGCCGTCGTCCAATCGATGTAATCAAAGCCAATCGGCCTATTTTGATACTGGATGAACCTCAAAAAATGGAAGGCGCGAAGACAATGGATTCTCTGAAGGAATTTAATCCGATGTTTATCCTGCGCTATTCTGCAACCCATAAGACGCAGCACAACAAGGTACATCGGCTTGATGCCTTGGATGCATACAACCAGAAGTTGGTAAAGAAGATTGCAGTTCGGGGGATCTCCGTTAAGGGGCTCTCCGGCACCAATGCCTATCTTTATCTTGAATCGATTGAAATCTCCACTCAAAGCCCTGTTGCACGCATTGAGATTGAGAGCAGGCAGGCCAGCGGAATCAAGCGAATAATTCGTAAGCTCAAGAAAGGAGATAATCTTTATGATCTTTCAGGTGAGCTGGACCAGTACAAAGGTTTTGTGATTGCAGATATCAACGCTATCACCGACACGGTCGAGTTTACCAACGGCCATCAGTTACAGGCTGGAGAGGCAACTGGGGATGTAAATGAAACGACCTTGAGACGGATCCAGATCCGCGAGGCAATTAGAGCGCATTTTGAGAAAGAACAAGTGCTTTACCAGCAGGGGATCAAAGTTCTTACTCTGTTTTTCATTGACGAAGTGGCGAAATACCGCGTGTACACCGATGCTGGTGAAGCAGGTGGAGAGTATGCCAAGATCTTTGAAGAGGAATACACGGATATCCTGAGAGGACTCAAGCAGGATATGTTCATGCATGAAGGTTACAAAAAGTATCTAAATGGTATCTCTGTTAACCGTACTCATAACGGATATTTCTCAATTGATAAAAAAAGCAAACGTATGGTTGATCCTGTCACGGGTAAAAAATCAGCCGAAACCGATGATGTAGATGCCTATGATTTGATTTTAAAAGACAAAGAGCGTCTGCTCTCTTTTGCTGAGCCGACCAGGTTCATTTTCTCCCATTCGGCTCTTCGGGAAGGTTGGGATAATCCTAATGTTTTTGTCATCTGTACCTTGAAACACAGTGACAACAGCATCTCCCGCAGGCAGGAGGTCGGGCGAGGTTTACGCATTGCCGTCAATCAACTGGGTGATAGGCAGGATGATCCGGCAACAGTGCACCAGACCAATGTCCTCACTGTTGTTGCAAGTGAAAGCTACCGATATTTTGTCACCGCACTCCAGAAGGATATCAGCGAATCCCTTTCTGATCGACCACGTGTCGCCGATGTTAAATATTTTACAGGGAAAATCTTGCAGACTCCTACGGGCGTTGTAGAGGTTACGCAGGAAATGGCAGAAGGGATAGAGTTCTACCTCATTCAAAACGGCTATGTGGACCGAAAGAGAAACATTGCTGAAAAGTTTCATGAAGCAGTTAATAACGACAACCTTGCGGACCTTCCAGAAGATTTAACACCATATAAAGAACAGATCTTTCAACTCATCGAAAGTGTCTATAGTGATGCACAGTTGCCTGAAATTGAGAATGATCGCGGTGCAAAAACAAACCCTTTAAATGCCAACTTTGATAAGAGGGAATTCAAGGAGCTGTGGACCAGAATAAATCGTAAGGCAGCATATAGTGTTCATTTTGACAGTTCAGAGCTTGTCGAAAAATGTATACAGACCTTGAATATGCAGCTCAGGGTAAGTCCGCTACAATATACCATTCAACGGGGAGAACAGGCAGATGGAATCAGCTATGACCAAATGAAATCGGGTGATAGCTTTGAGGTGAGAGAAACATCTACTGAATACAACGGCCATTCCGTCCATTCAGCGGTAAAGTATGACCTCATTGGCAAAGTAGCTGAAAATGTCCAACTGACCAGAAGTACAGTCACTAGCGTCCTGGCAGGTCTTGAAAAACCGGTGTTTGCTCAATTTAAAACAAATCCTGAAAATTTCATTTCAGAAGCTTCACGACTGATTCAGGAACAAAAAGCCACCGTTATCATTGAGCACTTAACCTACGATGCGATTACTGCAACCCATGATATCGACATTTTTACGGATAGTCAGAGTAAACAGGATTTCAGCAAAGCTGGAGACCCACTGAAACGACATATCTATGATTATGTCATCACTGACTCTAAAACAGAGCGCACATTCGTACAGGAACTTGATACCAGCTCGGAAGTGGTTGTCTATGCCAAGTTACCAAAAGGGTTCTCAATCCCCACACCGGTTGGAAACTATAACCCTGACTGGGCAATTTCCTTCAAGGAAGGATCAGTAAAGCATGTCTACTTTGTTGCTGAAACAAAGGGTTCCATGTCCACAATGGAGCTTAGACAAATTGAAAAAACAAAGATCGAGTGCGCTCGGAAATTCTTTGATGAAATCAACCGGAAGATCAATCCGGAAAATGTGAAATATGATGTGGTCAATAGTTTTGGAAAGTTGATGGAGATTGTAGGGGCTGGTGTAATCTGATCGTTAGTAAGAAAACGATAGGGTTCTCATCCCGATTCGGCCTAATACCCCAAAACAACATATAAAAACAACAAACGATATTATGATGGGGCCCATAAAATATTTTGCCATTTTTCCCCTCATTAACAGTTGGCACTTATTGCAGCCAACCCGGTCATAGGACCGTGTAGGTTGAGGGCGAATTGGAATTAGATGGCTTGCACCAATGAATTTGGCCATTTTCGAGAAAAAAATGGCTCTTGCACCCCACCTTTCTCCAGATTGAAGGGGATATGCTAATTGTGCTGTTTTTCTCTATCCGGTAGCTCCACTTGGGGCTACCTTCCGGAAGCAAATTCAAATGGATAACCTTTTTGCAACCGCAAGGACAAATCATGACGCCGCACCAAATGAATTCTCCTTTGCCAATGAGATAGAATTTTCTTTTATGAAGTTTATCAGGGATGTCTTCAGCTTTTTTTACTGTATAAAGAGAAAATCCTGTGATCTCCAAGAACCAGGATTTGAGTTTCTTCCAATATTTTTCAAGCATTTTGCATCTAATTTGCTTCAAGGAGAGGAAGGTCGAGGAGCGGGCTGACGTCACCGCGGCCAGTATGTTTACTGAGGGCGGGACAAGGAAGGCCGTCTTCCTCATTACAGAAAAACCCGTTTACCAGGCTAAATCTTTGTATTGCATATTCACCGTTAGGCCGTGCTCGGAAAGGGTGTATTCTGGCCAAAAGCTCATTAACTGCTAAGGCGGCTACCATCATGTTAACGGAAATCACGGCGGGTTTTTCTTCATTAGCGTTTCGAATATACCCTTCTTTCCGGAGAGCTTCATAACCTTCCGGGTCTGTTCGGCGAAGGCTTTCAGCTCGCAGCTCTTCATTCGTATAAACTCCCCTGCTTAGAAGACTCGAACCGCCTGGTTGAAGATAATGGACACTGCCACAGACTTCATTAACGTTGCCTTTGCCGTCAGCAACCAGCTTAACCCCTAGGTCAATGTAGGGGATCAGGTAAAATGTTGCGAGGCGATTAAGAATATGGCGGCCTTCGATAGTATCCAGACACCCAAAAACGATGTCACAATCAGCAACCGCAAAGATAGCTTTAGGATTCATCAGGGTTAATGGTAAGGTTTCGACCTTTGTTCCTAACCCCATCTTTTCTATGCTTCTTGAAAGCACTGCAACTTTGGGCGTTTTGTTAATTGCGTCCTGTCTGGTTGTATTTGGGATCCTGTTAAGGTTCTTTTCTTCAACAATATCCGGATCCACAAGTAAAAGCTCACCCACCCCGTTGCGTGCAAGCTGTTCAATCACAAGGCTTCCCGTACCAGAGCACCCAACAACAGCTACTTTCAGCTTGCTTAGCAGGAAATAGGTCCCTTCGCCAAATGTTTGTGCTACACGGGTTGCAAACTCTGGAATGTCGGTATGTGTTTTAGAGTGACGCCAAATTTTCAGATTATCGCCAACCAGATGAATTTCAGTTATCGGGATAAAATCGCCTGATGCAGCAATGACTCTCCCAATCATACTACCGTCTGGCAGCATGATTGCGCTAGCGTGAGGAAGGGTGTCTTCTGTCCAGCCGTAAACAGAAGAAAACAGATCGTGGTCGGCGATGTCATCCAGCCTTGAAAAGGTAGATGACTTTTCAAGGTGGCTATGAATTTTCAAAACAGACCATCCTTTTTGGGTTGCTTTTTTGAGCAATGGCGCAAGAAGCTCCGTTGACCAGGTTAATCGCTCCGGAGTACGTTCAGAGCAATTTTCATAGGGAACGGGGTGAACTTCTCGAACCAGCAATTTGTAGCGACCAGCCCCTCTTGCCTGGCCGCATAGGGCGATAGCTATAGCCTCGCAACCATCTCCAGGAAAGAGATGATTGCACAGGGTGTCATAGTGGTTTTTCGACAAAGAAAGAATATAGTCTGGTATCATTTACTTGCGTAGCTCCATTTGTAACCATTCTTTGGCCAAAGCAATATGAGTTCCGAGATTGTCAAGCCCTGGGCGCCATGGATTCTGGGGGGTGCGGTGGCGTGACCAACGTTGCCACGTTTTACCGTCAAAGGTGTCATCCGCTGTTGCAGCAATGGCTTTTCCGTCGAGCCTAGCTAGGCGAGGATGGAAGTACACCATGTCAATTTGAGTATCAGGATAGGCCGCTTCGATCCTGACGTTTAATTCTACTTTGCCATGGTTGTAGCCAGAGGGAACGGGAAACATCTTTAAAAGAATTCTCTTGATGTTTCCTTCTGTTACGGACTCCCACTCAAGACCTGTTGATTCAAGGAAGTCAACGTCTTCTTCTGGCAAAGGGAAGTGTCTTCTTGCCATTAGCACCCCTCCGTTTGATCCAGGGGAAGCGTCATAAACCTCTCAACTCCAGGAGCGCAAAGGTCAACAACCATTGTTTCTTCGATTTTCGAGGTGTTTCCCCCCTTAAGCTGCTGATAGATGACATATCTTTCTGTTGGGGTTTTTCCGGCCAACTCAAGAAGTTGTTTCCCTGTTATATCCGAGGAATCGACAACATACTTCTCCTTGTCTATTCGGATTTGATATCTTTTGCCCTTTGGCACCTTTTTGTCCTCTTTGCAAAAATCTTCTAAATCTACTACCAATGCATTGTCGTCTTTCATTTTTTCACCATTTCAGTTGTTAAAAGGTTTGTGGTTGTCTTGCCTCTACATGGATATGCCGACCAATTTTATTTTTTGGACAGAAGCCAAAAAAAATTTTCGTCGGCATATATTAAAAAAGGAGGGTGTGATTTGGATCAAAAGATCAAAGAACATATACAGGCAGCGGATTGGTCAGAAATCACCCGCAAGCTTGCAGCTTACGCACGTTATTTTTTCAAGATCAGGGACAACCAGGCTATTCTTCCTATGGGTTCTTCTGTTGAGTCGGCTGTACATGAGGCGATAAGAAAATTTTTAGACGGAACAAGGAGATGGAACCCGGAAAACGTAGATCTTCTGGGTTTTTTAAAAGGAGTGGTTAAGAGTGAAATAAGCCACCTATTGAGTTCGAAAGAAGCCTCTCTAACAACGTCCATTGATCCTGAAAACATCGAGAAATACCAAAGTGAGTCTTTAAATCCAGAGCAAGCCGTCATAGAAAAAGAGAAGGGTAGGTTGATTGAAATTGTTCATCAGAAATTGATAGAACAAGCTGAATCTGATTCTGACTACTTGACTGTCGCTGTGTGTATAGAGGCTGGAATACATAAGCCCAAAGACATTGCTCAAGAAATGGATTTGGATGTTGATGAAGTATATAAAATCAAAAAACGCTGGCAGAGGGATTTTGAAAAAATCCTTCGCGAAGTCCTTGCCGAGGCAAATTGAACGGGAGGTGCTATGAGCAAAGAAAGCCAGAAAGATAGTCACAAAAAAGCAGAAGAGTTTGTTGATAATTTTATTG
This sequence comes from Desulfocapsaceae bacterium, assembly GCA_963675545.2. Classification (GTDB taxonomy): domain Bacteria; phylum Desulfobacterota; class Desulfobulbia; order Desulfobulbales; family Desulfocapsaceae; genus MADRE3. Next base: position 55,342 of record CAXXRX010000002.1, on the reverse strand, counting down.
ACTTCATTTCAGATGAAAATGATCTTGAAGACAACGAAATTGATAACATTTTGCAACAAGATGGTGTTGATATATCAAGCCTTATAAGTAGTGTTCAGCAAATGGTTGGTGATGCTCTCGAAGAAGATAGGTTGTCATGGCAAAAAGAAGCCTTTGCCTTAAAAGAATCGAGAGCCAAGAAAGCTGGAGAAAAAAAAGGTTTGTTCAGCCTTACCAAAGGCGAGCTTCTTGATCGACTTAAGTCAATTGTTAAGGCTGGAGAGCCTGATTTTTTGCTTGCACATAGGAATTTAAAACCAGAAAATCTGTCAGAAGAGGAGTTGCGAGAAATTATTTCAGATTATGAAAATTTAGGTGACGGAGAATAGGTCATCAAATGATACGAACACCTAATGGCGATCCAGCAAAAGCCGCGCAAGAAATAATTGATGAGCTTAATATAAGAGATCCTTCAGAGATAAAAGTTGATTTGATAGCCGAAATGAGAGGGGCAACTGTGGTCGAATCAACTCTAACCTCTTCTGAAGGACGATTGGTTCGGAGGGGAAAAGAGGGAACAATTACTGTCCCCTCTAATGAATCAAATATTGGTCGAAAGCGATTTAGCATAGGGCACGAGCTCGGCCATTTTGAGCTTCACTCGCACTTAGCAAGCTATATCGCTTGCAGTAAAGAGGATATGACGGATTTCTCTGGCTACAAAAGAAGAGAACAAGAGGCTAATCTATTCAGTGCTGAACTTTTAATGCCAACCTCTCTTTTTAGACCGAGGATTATTCTCAAAAAGCCAAACATGAAATTAGTCAGCGCTGTTGCTGATGAATTCAATACGTCTATAACGGCAACCGCCTGTCGATATATGCAAGTAACCAGAGAGCCTTGTGCCTTAATCTACTGCGTAGATGGGGTGGTTAGATGGGTTTCAACAAGCGATTTTCCTTTTTTCTTAAAGAAAAAAGGAGATCCTCTCGATTCAGACTCCTTTGCTTTTGATGCATTTAAGGGTAAAGGCGATAACCTTACAGGTTCGCTTGTTCCAGGAACTGCTTGGATGCATTCGTATAGTTCTAGATTTGATGATTTGGAGTTTCTTGAATCAACCCTATTTATGGATTTTTACAGTGCTACGCTAACGTTATTGTGGCAACCGTGATTACTTACAAGGGGAATTCGTCTCCAACAGGCAATGAATCAAAATATCCGAAAATATGCCGATGTATATCTAAAATCAATATGCCAAAAAAATGATTAGCCAATGCTCACTGTTGATCCTGTCTTAAAACAGCGTGCAAAAAATAACAAAGAAATAGGATTTCCGAGTAATCTGGCTTGGTTTGTTATGGCCGGTTTGACATATTAGGGGAAAGTGCTAAGCATTAAATGAGACAGGAAGTACAGCACATCACCTCAACGTGGAAGGACGTTATGACCATACCAACTCTAAGTATAGCTGTAGGAATTGTTCTCCTTGTTTTCCTGAAGCTGGTTTTTAAAAATGGGGGACGTTCGGACCAAGATGGTGTGAAACCTGAGGCTGGTGATGAAGAGTTGTTTAAGGAAGAACCAGAGTTTGATCGCACCTGGTCTTTTCTCCCTGGGAACATTTTTCATCGTTCCAATGATGATTGAGAACGGGTTTATTTCTTCTCAAACACGCTTCCCTTAAAAAAATCTGTATCATTTTGAGGTGCTGCGTAGCCAGCTTCACCATAAAGGACCTTGCCGGAAGGCAGTACAATCCCTTCAGTTTGTTTTTGAGGCTCAACCAGGTTGCCTTCATAATAAAAAGACTGGTTCCTGTAAAAATCGTGGGTAGGTCTTGGGGGCGCACCTTTATTCAATCCGGCCATGTCTTTCATCAGTTCTCCTGCAGTTGTATGGATCCCTCCATTACCTGATTCTTCAGAACGATTTCTGTTCCGAATATCGTGAGCTGGATCAGTGACGGAAGCTGCATTAGGATTGTCCATTGGAATACCAGATTGTGGCCTCATAAGAGTGTCATCTTTGATACCATAGGTTTTTGATCCGGCGACACTCGCTGCCATTCCAACATTTTGCTTAAAACCCTGGTTCTGGACGTGATCTCTTGTGCTGGAAATGGTATTGCCCACTGTATTGGCAGTACTCCCCCAACCGTAGCCATTGCCACTGACAAAGCCGGTTACAATATCTCTCATATTGTTTACGCCCTGGCTTCCTTGTTGGGTAAGAAAATGGTTGAAGCCGCTTATAGTGCGCCGAATGCTTTCAGGTGATTCATCTCCATAGCGTTCTGTGGCGTAATTTCTGACTAGAGCTGTGGTAAGATCTGCTCCGTATGATTCGGTAGCGCTTCTCATATCTCGGGCATCATTTAGGTAAGAAAAGGCTTCAGTGGCTCCTATCTGTTTTGCCAGTTTTGTCATATAGTCGAGGCTTCTGGAATCCTGCAACGTCTGCTGAAGGGATTCTGAGCGTACCTGTGCTGCAGTATTTTCAAAAGCTTTGGCAGTTTCTTCGGATACATTGAAGTTTACTGATTCCCCATTGTTGCCAACTACAGTAAGCTGCCCTCCACCGTTGAAAATATTTTTGAATCCGCCTCCAACACTGCTCTGAAACTGTGTTCTAATATCTTCACTCATGGAATGAGTAAAACTGGATTTATCATTTATTGCCCTTCTCCAGTTCTCACGAGTTGCATTGTCAAGCCGAGTTGTGAAAGCACTGGCTTCACTGCTGATCAGGCTGGCTCTTTTCGCTGCATCCATAGCCAGCTGCCAATTCTGACTCCTGCCAAGGCTGTTTGAAGCAGCAACAATCTGTTGCTGTTGGGCTATGGCACCAACGGTTACAGGATTCAGACTATTGACTGCTGCGTGAGTAGTCAGATGATTACCAGAACTGTCGACAGCGTAGGTGGCACGGCCCTCAGCCATGGTGTCAACGGCTACACCTGTGGCTGCTGCACCGGTGGTCGTGACGGTGGTGGAGCCGTCTGCGTTCACTGTTTCTGATTTTGTCCTGGTGGCGCTTCCGCCTGGAGCTGTTGATACTTCGACAGGACCTGAGCCTGTCCCCGCACTTACCCGTGCAGAAGCCATCATGTTAGCCATTTCACTATCTGATGTGCCCTGTGGTATCTGTCCGGACTCCTGCAGGGCGTTTTTTGTGTTCATGGCGGCGCTATATCCACCGACTGAACGATGGGTATTCCAGGCCTGTGCCGCCGCCATATTCGAGAACCGGTGCTCCGGCATACCGGCAAGCAGTCCGGCGGCACGTACCTGTTGGTTCATGGCGGCAGAAGTTCCTTCCGGAGTGAGCAGTTGCCCGGCTTGTGCCCCAGCCGACTGGACGATTCTGCTGAGGTTGCCGGCAAGCATGGCCAGGGCATGGCCTCCGAAGCGGATAAGCATCATGGAGAAAAAACTGGCCAGCATGATCCCGGCCGAACGGATCACTCCAAACATCGCCAGCAACTTGATGGAGATGGTCGGGAAGGCAGCCATGGCATATACACCAAGATTTGATTGGCGCATGTCCTCAAAGGCATAGGAGGCATAATCCATGGCCGCTCCATGAATCACGGCATCAGTAATCCCCCAGGTAGTAAGGAAGACAAAAAATCCGAACATCACCGACACCGCCTTGCCGACAACCGGGGTAAATAAAAAAAGTACCAGAAAGGGAATAACGCCAATGGCAATAGCGGTCATGACCGCACGGATGATTGGAATCCACTCGTTCATGGTCAGACCGATACCTAAGCCAGTTGAGGTGATCTTGCGGTTACTCTCCATAAGCATGGATGTCTCGTAATCGTCCTGGAAATAAAAGTTGTAGAGGATTTCAGCAATCTGGCGCTGCTGGATAATCCTTTCCGGAGTGGTTGCGGTGCCGGTGGTAAAGTTCAGGGTGCTGGTGAGAAGGTTCTTACAGGTGTTCAGTTCCACGGTATTTGCCGGATCAAAATAGGCCTTGCTGCACACCTTCTTGATGGCTTCCTCATAGTTACTGGGGTTTGCATAGATGGGCTGCAAACTGTTCCAGGCAGCAGTGCAGGTGACATTGATCCCTTCCGGGTGGACTGCATCATAATAGACGGTATAGACTGCCGGGTTGACCGCGGCTCCTAAGTCAACCAGGAAATCAGAGGTGTTATTGCGTAGATCGTCTAAAGAGAGTGTTGTACCGGGGCGCAATAGCTCAAACGTCACACAATCCTTGACGTAGCGGATCATGCTTGTCCGGGCGTAGTTGTTCTTGGGAGCCGATCCTTTGACCGACTCCAGTGCCTTGAAACCGATGCCGCCGGCAGTTGTCTGGTACTGGGCATCAGGAGCTGCGGCAGTATCGATGATATCGACCATACCCCGTTCGATCTTGTTGAGAAAACCGGCAGTAAATACCACAGCATCGGGTACCTGACCTATGGATTGAAACCTGTTTAAGACCGGATCGTAGACGGTGATAGTACCTTTTGGTACAAACAGGGTGAGATAGAGGACAGCCCCGAATACTACCGGCACCGCCCACACCAGGGGGATGACCCGTGCACCGGTTGCCGCTCGTGCCAGCCAGGCGCTTACCCCGGCAATAAGGCCAAGTACCATGATGACAAAGAGCAACCCCTGGTACCCTGAATCGCTGAAGATAAGGGCAATCTTGGTGAACGCCTGGGTAATCGGATTGAAGCCGCCGTAGGTATAATATTCCATATCCAGGGCGAAAACCGGTCCTGCCGAAAGCAGAAACAGACAGACCAATGCTGCCACAATGACTGGGATATCGTTTCTTTTCATATCTTGATTACATCTGCAGCCGTGCCGCGACATCTTTACCATAGCGCCGGGTAATCTCTGCGGTTATCTGTTGCTCAACGTTCTGCATGTGCTCGAGGTAAACCATGATCGTTGACATCTCTTGTGCCGAGGCGACGTAACTGGCGCGGGCAGCATCCTGAAGCCGCCTGATTCGTATGTGCATCAGCGCTATATTCTGGTCGGCATGTTCGGCAAAAATGACCGCTGCACAATTCTCCGCTGGTTGGCCGGTGGCGGCTTCTGCCTGTTTCTCGAGCATCTCCCGTGCCTTCCAGGCGATGGTCTCGGCCCGGACATAGAGATCCGACAACATCTGCAGGGCGTAGGCATGTGCGGTGATATCGGCAAGACCGGCTACGGTTGCCTCTTTCATACCCGAGCCAACGGCAGTTTTAAGGATGGGAAGGACAGAGAGGGGGCTTGCTGCCAGAAACGTCTCTTCTGCCCCGCTGAGTACACCTTTGTTTTCGATTTTGTCAGCGATAGAGGTAAGGGTGTTCTGGACATACTGCCTCAAATCTCGGTTGCTATCGGTAATCTGGCTGCAGGTGCCACCTGCATGTTTGGCATACACCTCACCACTGGCAAACGCCTTTATATTATCGGGGTTATTCTCTGAACATGGTGGTTCATAGGATATCTTGTAGGCGTTGGCCGGACCTTCAAGGTTGACGTCACCAACCAGGCCGCGGATAAGACTCGTGTAATCAGCGGGCAGACCGATTCTGCTGCCGACATTGTCGAGCAGAGAACCACCTGAGAGAAATGTCGATGTGATCTCACTATTGCAGCCACTGGTAACCCGTGAGACATCTGCTGGTTGCGGGACATTGTTATTGGCTCTATCCTCGCTGGTAATGATATCCCACATCTCGGATACGCCCTGGCTCAGTTTGTTCTCCTTGATGGAGGTGCCCAGTTTTTCCTTCATTACTTCACTGGAGTGAAAGCCGTTTTCATCCATAACCACCCCAACCAGCTCCTTTGCTGCCGCGCATTCATCAAGCTGCATGGAGTTGAGATTGTCGCTGATGGCTTCAAGGTTCTTGATCGTATTGGAACATTGCTCGCACAGTGTTTTCAGGCCAAGATCAAAGGCTACCGCAGCCGCACCGGAAAGAATTCCCTGGAGTTTATCAACGAGATAATCGGTGTTCATGAAAGAAAACCCTCCCATGAACACATCGATCCCCCCACACCCGCTTTTGATTCGCGGCGTCTCAATTGTTACCGGGTAGGAGACGCTACTCGGCCACCTGGCGTTGAAACTCCCCCCGGAATAATATCCTCGCTGTTGCCCGGAGAGATAATTGGGTGCGGTGGTGGTTCGTTGATCAAGCCAGTCGTCAACCCATGCAGATGTTGCAATACCGGGATGCAGCAGAACCGGGATTGTCAGAGCAGCAGCAAGGAGCGTTAGTCGGCGCTTTTCCATGGCTGTTTTCCCTTATCTAAGATTGATGTTGGATCAAAGGCTGAGCCTTTTTGAAAATCGTACATCAGAAATGTGTCACCCTCGGTACTCCCCTGGAGCAGACGGATAGCCCGGTAGAGTTTTCTTTCAAGCTCAGTCATGGCAATCACACCATTTGCAACGTTCAAGTAGTTATCCGTTCCCTTTTTAATAAGAAGCAGGGTTGGGGTAATGGTGATGTTGAAGCGAGCTGCACTGTTACTATTCCTGCTGATATCAACGGTCTTGATCTGCCAGCCATATTTATCGACGAAATAGCCCAGTATCTCAGCCTGTTTTTCACAAAAACCGCATCCGGGACTGACGAAAAAGAGCAGGGCATGATCAGTGCCGGCGCGATTGATTGTCTGGAATATTTCATCATTTTGTATTCTGACTCGTGCAGTGATGCCAGGTCCTGCAGTTGGATAGACATGATTCACATTGAACAGCTCACCATATTTCTGGGTGACATACATGGTGGCATTGGTGTAGGCGAGAGCTTTACGCCTGGCAATATCCTGCATGGTCAAATATTCCAGGATGTTCTGCTCGGTTGGAGCTTGGACAGCTTTTTTCTGTAGGACATTGAGCAGGTTCTGGAAATCATCCGGATGCATAGTCCACAGATCATCGATAGTGTACCTGTCAAGCGATGGCGGTGGATCTGATTCACTGATCGTCTGCTGCTTGGTTGGCAGGGTTTTATTTTCCTGCTCAGGTGGAGGATCTTCATACCAGAACCAGCCATGTTTGCTGTCCTGGTAAAAGGTGTTCTCTTCGGCTGCTACCCTGATCGCACTCAAGAGACCAAGGGAAAGCAACAACACGATCCACCGTAGGTGTCTACCAGAGGGGCAATGCCGTATGGATAATCTCGTCTGCATGGACAAATCCAAAATACTTGGAGTCAAAGCTACGTGGATGCACGCCTATCACAAAGTAGTTGTTATCCGGTACCTCCCCATTATAGTTGAATTGCGGTAAGTCTCTGCCGGTGCTATCCTGTTTAAGGGCTTTCCCGATCACTGTCAGCCCGCACAAAAAATGGTTACTATCATCTCTTTTCAGTGTTTCGCCCGGGCAACAACCAACCTTCTTGATATAGAGTTGGTCTTGTCGGTGAAGTCCCGGGCGGACAAAGGTTGTATCATCATGCCTGAAAACCAGATAATCGCCGTTCTTGATTCTTTTTATATTTGGCGTGGTCATGAAAAACACTCTGTGATCAAGAGAGGCGCTGGTGGAAACAATGATCCGTGTTGGCAGCCACAGGCCCAGTAAAAGGGCTGCAAGAAATACGATGGCAATGGACGTTTCCCGCCGTGTGAGCTTTCGGAACACCCGTTTATTATCACTCGTTGGTAAAATTGATTGTCTCTGCATTTCTGAGCACGACGTCTTGTAAAAGGATGACATGATGCGGGTTGTCGGCAGCCCGGTCCAGGAATTGCTCAATCATATCAAGGCGTGTCTGCCACTCTGTTTCACTTATTTCCCCGGCCACAAGTAACGTCTTTTGAGTTCTGAGGTATCCTTTCAGGTCAACGGTAAAGATCTTCAGGGCCATATAGCGGTCATATCCAATGAGTGTTACTGCCGTGATGGCTACAGCAATGATAACAGTCTCCAGATAGCTTGGCCCCACATGAGCCTTTTTCTTCTGCTTTGAATCTTTCTTCATGTGTCTCGAATTTTTTGTATCAGGTTATTCAACGTTTCACTTTGTGCCTCACGGTTGATTCGCTCCAGCAGATAGTCGAGCCCTGCATCTCCTTTGATCTGGTAGGCCGCTTTATCATTGATATAGATTACAGCGGGTACCTGGGTAATACCGTATGTGGAGAAGAGCGCCGGTTGCAGCTTTATTGCCACCTTATAATGCTCGCATGGTTTGGATGTGTTTTGGCAACCAGGATCCTTTTGCAAAATCCGGCTGAAATACTCGGCGCTGGCTCTCGTGTCAGTCAGGCCGTTTATCCAACCGCGCATTACCGGAACAAGGTTGGAATCACCGGCTCGTACAACCACACTGATGTATGCCTGCACGGTTTGATCCGGCATTGAGCTTGAGATAAAGAGATAGACTCTTTCAGTATTGTCAAGGGAACGGGTCTGTTCTACTTGCTGCTTCACCGCGCTGTGTTTCGTTTTCCAGGGCTCGATGTGATCTGAAAAAACGTCTTGTTCCAAACGTTGCTCTTCAGATCGAATCCGCTCTTGGAACTCCGGTGAAAAGAACACCCCGGAAGTCTCCTTAGCCGCTTGTAACCCTTCCTCGGCATATCTATTGACCGGCAGCGTTATCTTTTTTGCCTCGATTTCTGCTTTTTCCATGACGGAAGTTACATCCTGTGTCCAGGATGGCACATATGTCGCTGCAACGACCAGGCTGAAACATAGCGCACACGTTATTGGCAGCAGGTGCAGCATCGTTGTTTTCTGTAGATGACCCATAAGAATTCATCAGTGGAGCCTTTTGCTCCTAAAAAAGGAGGATTGAGACCTGTGCTATAAAATACAGCAGATTTACCCACCGGATATGCCGGTGATCGATCATCAGGTCTGACGACATGCATCTTGTAATGGCTTTTGATCCATACTGGTGTGTAGTTACACCCACAGAGATTATTGGCAGGATCACAGATCATCATGATCCTGTTCAGTTTGTAGATTAGCCGTGAGGCTACCGTATTGTTGGCCTGAACGATATTGTCATTATCCACATGTCCGGTCATTGGGTAGGCTGAACCACCGCTGCCGATGCACCAGGGCATCACATCGAGGGGGTAGCCAACATTGACCGCAGCAGCATCTGCCATACATGCCATTTGCATGACCTGGTTGGCATAGAGGCTTGCTTCCGGGTGGATGATGGCCGAGAGTTCATCGCTTTGCCAGAGGGGGTCAAATTCACTCCACCAGAGGCCATAGTCGTTTCGACTGCACAGCCCGTACATCAGTGGTAGCAGGTAACCATGTGCCTGGGCGAAGGTTGATTCATTGGCAATATCCACTGAATCCGAGCTTTTATTTTTTCCTCCGAGCGCATCAAGCAGTGAGGGACCAATGCTTTCGCCAAAAAACGGGGCGTAGTTGGCGACAGATACGGTATCCTCGAGAAGAAATGGCTCCCAATAGCTGATGATGATACCCGCTTCAAAAAAAATGGGGGGAGGGCGAGGACAAATGCATACCCCTTCAATTCGAAAATCGATTTCACCCCAGTGGATATCTGTTACGGGATTAAAGGGGATTCCGGATTTTGCAGCTACGACTGGAGCGTAAAGGAAGATCAGAGAAATGAATAACAGGCAGAAGGGCTTATTGGGTTTCATCACGTTTCTCCACGACTTCTCGAACAACCTTGATCTCATGAACCCGTACGTTCCTGTCTTCCTGTACGACCACAGACGGGACGGCTGCGAGCTGCAACCGCTTGGCAATATCGCTGGTAAGGTAAAAGACTGAGCGTTTCAGCTGCCTGCTCAGTTCGTAGGCGGAGCCATCTGAGAGCAGGAGCCTGGCCTGGTGGTTTTTGGCATAGTCTGTGTTCTGAAACCATTTGATGTGCAGGGGGTCAGTGCCGTCAATTACCACCAGACCACCGGGGAAGCGAAGATAATCAAGAGGATTGAAGGTAAAGCCACGTGGATAGAGGATAGTACCCTCACCATCAACGACATCCTGCGTAACGGTGTAATTCATGTTGACAAGAAACGTCCGATCAGTTGTCACGTGAGGAAGCGTATGAAGATTTGCCGGTTGATACATTTTCAGTTGATCCTGGGGTTGTGCGGTGTCTCTGGCCGTATGTTGTCTAATCGCTTCGTTTTTCAGCTCTGTCACAAGATCGGGTTCCACGACAGGGTAGGTGGCTCCCACGGTACCAAGATCTTTTATCGCTGTTGCTGCCATTATCGCCTGACCAACGGAAAGACTGCTAATGGAAAGAAGCATCAGCGTGATGAAAGGTTTAGAGCTCGCCATTTTTCCTTAGTTCGACCATGCCCAGTATCGCTTCATGGTGTGTTTTTCCCGCCCGAACCATCTGTTCGATACGAGCTATTTCAGACGCTTTGGATGTATAGATAAAATAGGCGTAATCGTTGACGACCAGGCGGGCCACCCCGACCCCGAACGGTGTATCAAAAAAGAGTTCGGAGTATTTAGGAGGATTTGATTTGACGCTTTTTAAAAGCTTCAGGGTGAAATCGTCATAATCAATCAGCCCTTTCTTTTGTGCCTGATCAAAATCAGTTGATTCCAGGTAAATCTTGAACGCTGAATTACTATTGATGACGTTGCCGACCTCACCGAAGTTTTCCAGATCAAGCAGCGACTGAGTGATAACCATGAAGCTGCCATTATATTTCCGGGCCCGGCGATAGCCCTCGTTGATGACCGGGGCGATCATGGCACCCTTGTCGAGAAACTGCCAGGCTTCGTCAAAGATGATCAGTCTTGGTCGGGAGCGATCTGATAGATAGAGATCCTGGGTAACGCCATTGATGATCAAGAGCGTCACGACCCGATACAAATCCGGCTGAACTTTAAGGTTCTCCAGCTCAAGGACGACAAATTCATCCTGGCGGATGTCAAAGGTACTTGGTCCGACAAAGAACTTACCGTGGAACCCGTGGCTGGTGAATTCACGGATATTGAAGGCCATTTTTCTGGCCACTTCGATGAGTTTGCTGTTGTCGGCCATTTCATCCAGATCTGATCCCGGTGCATTGGGGAACTTCATTAGAAATTCATAGACGGTATCTGCATCAGCTTCCTGCCCCTTTTGTTTCCAGGCCCAGCGCACTGCATTGCGAATCAGGTTCATCTCAGTGTCGTTACATTTTTCCTTATCAGAGTTGGAGTAGGCCATTTGAGCAAAGACCGCAGCGACGCTTTTTAGTTCTTCATCAGGTTCTTTTATATGGGTAAAGGGATTGAGACAGATACTGATCGTCGGTTGAAAATCGAGGTATCTGGCTCCCAGCATGTTGGCTATTTTTTTATATGAGCCACCGATATCGATGATCCGCACCAGTGCACCGCAGGAATAGTAGTTAAAGGCTATGAAGTTGACCTGAAATGATTTACCTGAACCGGAGGTGGCGCAGCAGAAGACATTTTGGTTGGTGGCGTGGGCATCAAAGAAATCAAGGGAGACCAGCTGTCCTTTTCTGCCGGTAAAAATCAGTTTTGGTTCTCCTCCGGTACCGGTAAAATCACCTTGCACCGGTAGAAGCGGGGTAACTGATGGCACCGGGGCAATAAAATCACGCTCCAGGTTTTCGATGTTTCTTCCTGTTGTGTAGAGGCCAAACGGAAGAGAGGAGAGAAAGAGGATCTTGAGGATCATGTTATCCTGCTGCATGACATAGCCGTTATTTTCCCACAAGCGCCGAACCCGGGTGCAGGAATCTCTGGCCTGTTCGAGATCATCGCTCCATACCCAGAATATCGGCAGTACTTTGATAAATGTTTCTCCGCGTTCGAGATCGTCGGTTGCCAGGAGATATTCCTCCTGTTTGCGTCGAAGAGTAGAGGAGAGCGATCCAACGGCCTGCTGGTTGAGGATCAGATTGCACTTGGCATGCAGTTTCATCTCCAAACCTGCCTCAAAAACGACATTAAACCCGTACAAGAAATCGGTCTTGATCTGGTCGGCATCGGATATTACGCCCCAGATTCCGCCAAAGAGCGAATTGGTTTGCAGTGGATCGATATTCATGGGGATCATCTTGGGAGTGGTGCAGCAAAAGTAATGGTTGCCGATCTGCAGGTGATCTGAGTTTTCCCGAATAACCGTATCGCTGTTGATGATCTGTTTGCGCAGGGGAATGGTTGGATTGTAGGCGTGAAAATTATGCTCCGGATAGTGTTTCGGATAAGAGTTGAAGAGTCTGCGGTTCCATTCCAGCAGGGTTTCCGGGTTCATATGGCGCGGGGAGAGCAGTGCTGCCTTCAGGGTTTCATGTATTTGTCGTTTGATATCAAGCAGCGGTGCTGTTTTATTGATCCTGGCAAAATCTTCAGAGACCTTTAGCTCCTGATTGTCGCCAGGCATCTTGACTGCGACAAACAGCTTGAAGTTACGAACAGGGATATTGGAGCAGGCCTTCAATCCCTTCTTGCCCTCTCTTAAGAATGACACAACCGCATTACTATTTGAGCTGACAATGGTTTCGGTCCTGGTTCTGTTCTTCTGGTATCGTTCAAGAATCGGCTCAATATGGGAGTCGGCATGAAAGAGCAGCTGGATAACACTGTCTTTTGGTAAACCGGCGCGAAATAATCCTTCCAGTGCGGTTATGGTTTTGGGGCCTGCGTAGATTACCGGTGAGCACTCCCACAATAAACCACGACTTCCGTCCTGATTCATGTAAATTTCCAGTTCCCTGTCGTAGGCCAGGTAATTGAGATAGGAGGAAAAGGGCGAGCGGTTTGTCATTGTCTCCAGGTCTCTGTGTTTCAGATAGTCCCTGGGGCCGAGGATAACCCGCTGCAAGAATCCGGCACGCATCAGCTATTGCTCCGTAAGATCCGTGAGAACCCACTGGGAGTCCTCGATCTTGAGATAGACATAACGGCTCATGAACAGTTCTTCGTCTTCTCCTTTATAGGGGAGCAGGAGAACCCGGAGGATTTTGGGTGGCTGCAGGAGCGGCTTTGTTTCCTCTTGAAGCAGCTCAGCAACGACCCTGTATCGATCATTCTGTAGTTGTTGTTGGGAGCTCTCTGCAGGTTCTGGGGGCACTCCTGCCTCTGGCTCGGGATAGCGTGCTTTTTGATAGGCGGTGGGTGTGTCGATACACTCCCCGGTATCATCCTTTGCCCGACAATTGAAGTCTTCGTTGTAGGGGTTGAGTACAGGGCCGCATCCTGCAAGGATTAGAAATAGAAGGAGAAAACTAAGGATTGCAATTTTGCTGATTATTTTCACTGGTCACATCCATGGATCAAATTTTTCCCAATAACAGGTGCTGGAATTGTTTGTTGTTCTGTTATCTATTTTCTGTGGGGATGACCTGTGAAAGTTCAACCAATTCAAAGATTGAAAGACGTGGAATCGATGAAAAACCTCCATATAATGAATATTAAATGGAAATGAAATGTCGGGTAATTATTGACACACGCTATAATGAAAAAAATTTTTGCTAAAACCCGTAAAAATGTTGACATTTGCTGATATTTCGCTATAAATAAAAAAATATTTTCGTAAATAGGTCTTCATTGATCATCAAAGATAGCTTTAGAAAATATCAACTAGAGGAAAATTCAGCGGCAAGGTTTGACGGTTAGAACACTAGATGTAAAGAATGTCTCGACCAATAAGTCTCATTTTAATGATCATTATGGAGTGAACCGATGGTTAAGGAATTTACTAGTCCAGAAATACTAAAACAATGCTTTCTTAATGAAAATGTAGAATTTGTCTTTGGTATTCCAGGAGGCCAGACATTATTTATCAATGATGTATTACTAGATAGCAGCATAAGATTTATAACGGCACGGCACGAAGGCGCAGCAGGCCATATGGCCGATGCTTATGGCAGAATTACCGGCAAGCCTGGAATTGCGCTGGCTACAACCGGCCCCGGGGCAGCCAATCTTCTCGTGGCGGTCGGTGGAGCGCACCGGGATTCTAGTCCGAGTATATTCATTACATGCAACAATTTTTCCAAAGATATTTCCTGGGACGATAATCAAGATGCAATACATACAGAGATGTTTAAACAATTTGTAAAGCATTCACGATTTGTTCCATCTTCAGATTCCGTTGAAAAGTCGATAATAGAAGCTTTTCGTATTTCTTTGAGTGGTAACCCTGGACCGGTTCATCTTGATTTTGCTCGAGATGCATTGGAAAGAGGAAATGCTGCATTACAAAATTTGCAACCTAATGAATATAGAACAACATCTCCACCTGTTCCACACATGGAGGATATCCACAAGGCTTATGAATTACTACTTTCCTGTAAAAAACCGCTGATCTGGGCCGGCAATGGCTGCCGTCTTTCCAGAGCGAGTGACTTAACCGTCAAATTTGCCGAAAAACTTCAGATCCCTGTAATTACCACTTATAATGGGTTAACCTCAATAACTTCAAAAAGCGAAGTGTATTTCGGCCCAAGATCTCGCTTTGGCACCAAGGTCAGTAATTATTTATTAGAAAACTGCGATGGGCTACTCTTGGTTGGAGCGAGTTTAAACGCAGCATCAACAAATCGCTGGACGATTGATTTACCGAAAAAAGTTGCCCAGATTGATATAGATCCGTGGATCATCGGCAAACATTATTCGGTTGCAACCAGTGTGTGTGGCGACGCACACTTTGCTATGAACGTGATGTATGAGCTGGCCTTGGAGTCAGAAAAAAAATTTTCTTCCTGGCTTGAGGTGGCACAGAAGAATAAGCAGGAGTGGGTGAAAGAAGTATTTCCTGCCAACATAAAGAACGATACTCCAATAAATCCAATCTACTTAATGCAAGTACTTGATCGATTCATCGACGAGAAAACGATTGTAATTTCAGATGCGGGCAACTCTGGTGCTTGGACACATCTCTTGAATATTCCTACTCCCGGCCATTACCTGAAACCAGTTGGCTACGGCAATATGGGTTTTGGCATTCCCGCCGCAATTGCTTGTAAACTGGCCCGGCCGGATCATAAGATCATCACGGTCGTAGGGGATGGTTGTATCGGCATGAGCCTGGCTGAGATTGAGACTGCAGTCCGAGAGCAAACACCAATTCTGGTTTTAGTAATTAATGACGGCGCCTACGGCAACATTAAACAAGAACAGATGCACAAATTTGGCCCTCGATATCATGGTGTGGAGATCGGTGCTGTAGATTATGCCAAAGTGGCAAGAGCCTTGGGGGCTGAGGGTGAACAAGTAACCAATCCTGACGATATAGATAATGCTATTTCACGGGGGTTACAGTCTGATAAAGTTTATATCTTAGATATGGTTATAAACGGCGATCTCAGTGTTTGGAACGGAATAATTTAACGAGAGGTATGTTTCATGTCCGATAAAATTTTTCCTAGTTATGAAAATGTTATTCTTGATGAGGAAATTGTCTCTGTCCAGGATGTTGATAATCATTATGTCAGAAGCTTGTCATTTGCTCTTGATGATTATCGGGATTGGTATATTAACGGCGGCAGTGATTTTCCTGGACCCATTGCTCCTTCGGAGGGCATTGCAAAGGATTTAGTCGCACTTTTTCTGGAAAGATACGATCATAACGCCGTTGTCGGACTGCACCAGAAGGAGGAAATTTTTTTCTTCAATCCTGCCCCGCAGGGTAGTCGATTGACATTCAAAGGCAGGTACACCGATAAGTACATGAAAAGAGGTAAGGGGTATACAGTTTTTGATACTGAAGCTGTTGACGAAAAGGGTACCCCTATTGTTAGACAAATCAGCACCGAAATTATGCGCATCCCAGACAAAATAGAATTGGGATCAGGCTCGAGCAGCAAAGTAATCGACAGCAAGGTGGAACCGATTTGGCCCGGTGACGACGCCATTGTCCAAACAATCGATAGGGACATAAAGCCAGGAGATGCCCTGGCACCGTTAAAAAAAATATCCAGACAGGACCAAATAACTGTGTTTTCACAAGGAGGAAAGAACTATCACAATATTCACACTGATGATTTTTTTGCCAAAAAAAACGGTTTCAAAACTACCGTTACGCAAGGAATGCAAACAACTTGTTGGGCAGTGGGTATGCTGATCAATTTTTTTGGTAAGCCATGGCTCACTGGTGGCTGGATAAAAATGGTTTATCTAAAACCTGTATACTGGAAAGAGGAGGTAACCGCCAAAGCGATTATTAAAGCCATTGATGGCAACAAGGTATCTTTAGAGGTCTGGATTGAAAAAAATAACGGGGAAATTACATCAGTTGGTTGGGCAACATGTACGCTATAACGGTACCCCCTAATGCCTCACTAGTGCTATAGTGTTAGAGGTATTTTCGATACACCTTCGAGGATATACCTGGGAAAAATCTAAAAACCGGAGGAAGATCATGAATGCGAAAATGTTGGGTTCAATTTTATCAATCGGCTTAGCCGCCACATTTCTTGTCACAAACGCTTTTGCCGCAAAATACACTATCCGAATAGCTAACCTTTACCCGGAAAATCATCCTAGCTGTATTCAGACACATAATTTTTCAAAGTTTGTCGAAGAAGATAGTAAAGGCGAAGTCAAGGTTGATGTCTTCTGTAATAATCAACTTGGAACTGAACGAGAGGCCTCTGAAGGGTTGCGAAATGGCACCTTGGAAATGGTTATGAGTGGCGGTGGCGGTGTCGGTCGCTTTGTCAAGGAGTTGTATATGCTCGAGATGCCTTACCTGTATAATCATATTGATGATATCAATATAGTTACGTGGGAGTTGATTGATGAAATCAACGCTTTTGCCAATCCGATGAAATTTTTTATTCTTGGTTTTGGTTATGAAGGCCCGAGAAGTATCAATTCGGTTAAGCCAATAACAAAGTTTTCAGATATGAAAGGCTACAAGTTGCGAATTCCTGAAGCCCCTCTGTATGTCGGTCTCGCCAAAGCAATGGGTGCTATTCCCACACCGACTGCCTTTACTGAAGCATACACCTCGTTGCAGACCGGTGTTGCCGATGGAATGGAGTGTGGTCCCAGTACCACCTTTAACAACAAGATATTTGAAGTTGCTCCAAACTTTGTAAAAACCGAACACATTGTAAACCCCTGTTATCTTGCCATAAACATTGATTACTTTAATAGTATGCCGGAAAATCTTCAGGAGATTTTGAAAAGAGCTGGAAAGAAATCAACCGACATTATGCTCGAAGACACCAAGGCATCGAATGAAAAGGTTCTTGCTGAGCTGGAGAAAGATGGTCTGAAAGTTATCGAGCTTTCACCGGAAGAAAAACAAAAATTTGTCGATGCTCTTCAGCCGTTCAACGATGAGTATGCCAAGAGTGTCAATGAGGAAGCTGTAGCATTCCTTGCCAAAATCAGGAAAATACTGGCTGAGAAAGGCAACTAGTCGTATGTGTACCCCTCTCTTTTTAGCAAGAGGGGGGCCTTCTCTTTTTACTATACGATAGTGGGTTCAGGCATGAGAACACTGGAACGCTTTCTGAAACCGATTATAATCATCCTTTTCATAGGGATGACCATCATCACCTTAGCTTCAACGCTATTTCGCTTGTTTCCCTTTATGCCCAGCCTTTACTGGTCAGGTGAAATTACCAGGTATATTAACTTCTGGATTGTGTGTTTGGGTATAGGAATTGCCATTTATCGTGGGACCCATTTTACCTTCGACATGATTTTAAGGTTTATCCCTAATAAATTATCATTTTTCATGATTCTCTTCAGGCAAGGATGCATGGTTTGCCTTGAGATTGTCTTAATTTATTACGGGATGAAGTTCGTGGTAAGCAACTTTGTGCAATTGTCAGCAGCCATGGAAGTTCCTATGGGCTACATCTATATAGGAATTCCGATATGCGGGCTGATAATGCTGCTGGCAACAGCACAAGAAATTTATCAGACCATTGCTCATAACAAGAAGGGAGTTTCCGAGATATGATGATAACAATTCTCTTCATAGTCTTTTTTGCGCTGATTTTTATCGGCATGCCGATCGCGTTTGCCATTGGTTTTTCCGCTCTCATCATTATCTCACTGGATCCCCAAATAATCGCCTATATCGTTCCGGCAAAATTTTTTTCCGGCGTAGATTCCTTCACCTTATTGGCTATTCCATTTTTTATTTTCACCGGAGAATTGTGTTCGGATAGTGGCCTGACAAAACGCATCGTCCATTTTGCCAATGTTCTTGTCGGTCGGCACTTCAGGGTCGGTCTTGCCTATGTTAATGTTATGTCCAGTATGATTTTTGCCGGTGTTTCTGGGTCTATCACGGCGGACAGCACGGCTATCGGGTCACTTATTATACCGGCTATGCGCAAAGTAGGATACCATGCTGATTATACCGTTGCAGTTACTGCCACCTCCGGTACTATCGGAGCATTGATTCCTCCCAGCATTCTCATGGTAATTTACGGATCGTTGACCAATCTGTCCGTAGGTAAACTGTTTCTGGGAGGCATGGTACCTGGACTTCTCATTGGTGCCGGTTTGATGATAGTTGCTGGTTTAATCGGTCGTGCCAGGGGGTATGATTTTAGAGAAATTGAAGGGGAGAAATCAACTGAACCATATTGGAAGGAACTGATGCTCTCCTTCCGAGATGCCGGTCCAGCCTTGGTCATTCCCACCATAATTATTGGAGGTATTATCACTGGAGTGGCGACTCCCACTGAAGCGGGAGTCCTTGCCGTTGCTTGTGCATATCTTACAGGATCGCTTCTCTATCGAACACTTAATACAAAAATGGTGTTTGAGGCTGCCTACCGTTCTGCATTGTTAACTGCTGTCGTCATGGCCATTATCGGACTCTCTACACTTTTTGCCGATATTTTGACCAGGCATCATTTCCAGGATTGGCTTTTAGGTAATCTTGCGTTAATCAGTGACAACCGATTCGTGTATTTTTTGCTTATTGTACTGCTGGTTTTTGTTCTTGGTTTTGTCCTTGATGTTACTGCTTTACTCATCATGTTTGCCCCGCAGTTGGCAATCATCGGTGTCCAACTCGGATTTGATGCCATCCATTTTGGTGTGATTGTCGTTATGGTGGCTCTTATTGGTGCATGTACCCCGCCGGTCGGCACCCTGCTGCTGGTCGGGTGTAGTGTAGCGAAAGTCCCACTCAGTGAGGGAATGAACTGCATTTGGTGGTTCGTGGGTGTAATGCTGTTAATCAGTATCTTTCTCATAGCCTTTCCTCAGGCCATCACGTTTATACCCGAACTGGTTTTTAGAAGGTAAGGGAAGAAAACGTATACCTGAGAGAGCAACAAATGCCGCCACAGCAAAGCAATAATTCTTTATCCATCGTTGGCATAGATGTCGGGACCCAAGGCGTCCGTTGTGCCTGCTATGACGTGCAGGGCAATGTTCTGAGCCACGCGCAGGAAAACTACGACATCTCTAGTGAAAAGGACTTGAGTTATGCTAACCCACAGGAACTTTGGTTGGCGGTGCTTTCAGCCATCAGGCGCACCCAAGAGGTGACTGGAAGCCGTCCCGTTGCCGTTGGCATAACTGCCGTGATTGGTACGATATTTCTTGATTTGAAGAATGAACCCGTAGGACCGGCCATTCTCTGGGCCGATCAACGGGCTAAACATCAATGCCGTGCAGTTCCAAACCAAATCATACCATCTTCTATTGGTAGAAAACTGTGTCCTGAACATTTTTTGCCGAGAATGCTCTGGTTCAAGGAGCATTTCCTCGGGGATTATCAGAAAACTGCTGTGGTTCTTAGCGTTAAAGATTGGCTAATCTACAAATTAACGGGAAATATTGTCTGTGATCAAGTGACTGCTTGTTATTACGGATGTTTTAATGTCCGTCAGGGTGTTTGGGAGAAGGATTTTCTTGCAGAATTGGACCTCAAACCTTCATTGTTGCCACCGGTGAGGCCCTCCATCAGTCTGGCCGGCAGGATAAGCGTGGATACCGGTTCCATTACAGGCTTGCCGACAGACTGCCCAGTTGCCGTTGGTGGCCCGGATGGGTCGGTAGGTAGTTTGGGCGTTGGGGTTTCAGCAACTGGGGGGTGTGCGATTATAAGTGGAACGACTGATGTGTTGACCTGTATCTGTGATAGTTTTGTCGATGTTGTTGATAAAGGACTTATTGTCAATCGCTCGCTTGTGCCGGGGAAATTTGCCATAACCGCAACTTTGGGACAAACCGGCGGCAGCATTAACGCTTTACTGCAGTTTTTTGGTATCACCTATGATTCAGGTTTCGATTGTCTGCAGGACGAAGCATCTGGCCTTACTCCAGGAAGTGATGGCGTGTTCGTGTTTGGTGCATATGGCGGACTACGCGCTCCTTACTGGGTTCCCAACGCTAAGATTCAGATTATCGGCATCGATGAAACATCTACGAAAGCTCATTTATACCGGGCATTTCTGGAAAATTTCTCCTTTGTTCTGAAGGAGTGTATGGCTATATTTTCTCAATCCGGTCAAACCTTAGATAGTATTGTTCTAGGGGGAAACGGTGTTAAAAATCACCTGTGGAATCAGATCAAAGCCGACGTCTTGGCGCATGAGATTTGTATTCCTGCCCATCTGGAATCAAGCAGTCTCGGTTCGGCATTAATCGCAGCTGTTGTAGCGGGGGTATACGAGAATGTGCAATCGGCTGTTCAATCGATGATACGCTACCCTGAGATCGTCAAAGTCGATTCAACAAGGGAAAAACAATATGCTGACATTTATCAAAGCTATTATACTGCTCTACAGCAGTATCTTTCTATTTATAAATGAACTGAGGAACAAAATATGGAATCTTTGAACGGTATAAAAATTCTTGATCTTTCTCGCTATATTGCCGGCCCAAACTGTACCATGGTTCTTGGCGATCTCGGTGCTGACGTTATCAAGGTTGAAAGTTTAGGGCGAGGTGAGGAAACTAGAATCCTTCCGCCACATACTGCAAGTGGGGTTGGTATTTATACCTTAGTCTACAACCGCAACAAGAGGTCAATTTCAATTAACTTACGCACCCCGGAGGGGCAGGAGATAATCAGAAAGCTTGCCCAACAAGCAGACGTCATGGTGGAGAACTTCCGTCCCGGAACTTTGGAAAAAATGGGTTGTGGGTGGGATGTGTTGCAGAAAGTTAATGACCAACTGATTCTTCTGAGTATTTCCGGCTATGGGCAAACAGGGCCATGGCGAAATAAGCCCTGCTTTGATGCCATTGCCCAGGCAGGCTGTGGTCTTATGGAAATCACCGGCGAAGAAGGTGGTCGACCACTACCAACCGGAACGTTCATCGTAGATTATTTGACCTCGTTATATGGTGCAGTGGGAGTTCTTTCTGCGTTGCACGCGAGAACGCATACTAACAAAGGACAATTGGTAGATCTAGCAATGTTGGATTGTGCCATCTCTGTCTTAATGACTTCTATTCCCGAGTATGGCTTATTTGGCAAATTAACAACGAGGGTGGGAAGCCGAGATCGATTTTCCACGCCCGCCAACAATTTTTTATGTAAGGATGGTCGCTGGGTTCATATCAATGCCGGCAGTGATAATTTGTTCCCAAGGTTTGCTAAACGAGCTAACTTGGCCCATGTGCTGGAAGATGAGCGTTTTGCCAGCAACGTCGAGAGGTTGAAAAGAATTCCAGACGTTGAGAAATTGGTTTCCGAATGGACTGCTCTTTATACTTCTGAAGAGGTCCTCAAAGCCATGGAGGAAGCCGAAGTGCCGTCCGCGAGAATAGACAACATGCAGGAGATTTTTGAAAATGTACAATTGAACGCCAGAGATCAGATTGTCAAAATGACAAGCAACCATTACGAAGATCTTCCCCTGCATGGTATCCCTGTAAAGCTTTCTGATACTCCCGGCCGCATTCGCTATCCTTCACCGGTTGTCGGTGAACACACTGAGGAGATACTTCAGGAATGGCTTGGGTTCAGGCAGACGGATATAGATGATTTGTTGGGCAAAAAAATCATTGGTTGAGCCTCAAATATTTTTGTAGTCATTGCCGATTAAAAACCATGAGCATCTAATCATAGCTTAATTATGAATCAATCACCCTTTAACCAAACCCTTCTTGCCAGTTTACGGGATCAGAGTGTAAAACTCACCAAGACTCAGAAGAAGATCGCCCAATTTATCCTGGATAATCCTCACGCAGTACTTAAGCTTTCAATCTCACAATTGGCTCAGGCTATCGGCGCTAAAAGTGAAGCCACCATTGTTCGTTTCTACCGTCAGTTCGGATTGTCCGGTTATATCGATTTTAAGATAACACTTGCCAGTGAACTCGCTGAAAACAATACCCAGTCAATAGAAGATATCTCCCAACAAGATAGTGCAGTTAATATTACCAAGAAACTTTTCTCGATCGCCATAAGGACTTTCGAACGCAATCTCGTTTCAGTTGACTATCAGGCAATCTGTAGCGCTGTTGACATTTTGGCCAAGACTAATCGATTGTTTTGTATCGGTTTCGCTCTATCTTCTTCCGTGGCGAATATGGCATACTTGCAGTTTTCAAGGTTGTTATCAGGCTGTTACTGCTTTTCAGATCCTCATTCAGCAGCGCTTCTTCTCGCCGATCCCCGTCCGGAAGATACGGTTCTCGCTATCTCTCATTCTGGGGCAAGCAAGGACATGGTGATGCTCGCCGAGAAATTTTATGGTACCGGGAAAATAATTGCCATGACGTCCTCTCCCAGTTCAAAGCTCGCCCAGGTGTCGGACTGCAATCTTTTTTATGAATCGATGGTGACCAACTACAGAACTGATCAAGCCCTCTCGATGATGTTACGGGTTGCGTTAATAGAGAGTCTTTTTATCGGACTCGCTTCACAACTCGGTCCTGATACCATGAAAACCTTAACCAAATCATCAAAGTACGCCGCAAGTTTGAAGTATTGAGACGCATACGGGTTATATAAACGATCAACTCTGTCAGAATATTATGAACCGCATGGTATGTGGTAAAATTCGTGCGTCTGGAGCGGTTATAACCATGTTCTCCTAAATACATCAGTGATGAAGTCAGGCTTTTTTATGAAAGCACCACACAATAATCGTCCGGTATTGATGATGAGTATGTTGCTTCTGGCTGTTTTCTTTTCCATGGTTTCTCGCGCTATCTTTTCTCCTTTAATGCCATTTATTCAGAAAGAAATGGGGATTACGCTATCCACTGTTGGCTCGCTCTTTCTTCTCGTCAGTACCAGCTATGGCGTTGCGATGCTCTGTTCCGGTTTCATGGCAGCTCATATCGGCCATGGCCGGACTATCGTTGTAGCCCTTACTTCGATGACCATCGGACTGGCCTGTGCCGCTATTGCTGCTAATGTTTTAACCATTGCTGCAGGATTCATCTTTATTGGCGCAGGGTGTGGGATATATCCTCCCTCCGGTTTAGTAATGATTAATGCAAACATTGCAGGGAAAAAACGGAGCAAGGCACATTCACTGCATGAAATTGGCCCTAATGTGGCCTTATTGCTAGCACCAGTGATGGTATTGATCATAGAACCCTGGCTCGGCTGGCGCGGGGTGCTCGCCGGGTTAGCGTTCATTTGTGGCCTAGCATCTCTGATATTTTTCCGCTGGGGACTAGTGAACAGCGGCTTCGGTACTGCACCGAATTTCAAGAAGCTGTGGACAATTGTGCGATTGCGCAGCACTATATTGGGGATGGTTATTCTGTCGGCAACGGTGGCCGGAATACAAGGAGTGTATGCAATCTTGCCCGCCTATCTGGTGACGGAATATTCGTTTTCGCCGCAATATGTAAATTCCCTGTTAATTATGTCACGAATTGCCAGCATCCTCTTTCTGCTTCGTGGTGGACAGATAATTAATTATCTCGGCAAACGGAAAACTATTATTATCGCTTTACTCTTTTCCGCTCTTTGCACCGCACTTCTTGGCGTGATAAAAGGGTCTACGATCTTCCTTATCGTCGTCGCACAGCCAGCCTTATTGGCAGTATTACTACCCGCGTTGTTAGTCACGATAGGGGAGACAGTCGAGATCCAGAACCAGAACGTAACTTACGCGGTTATCATTACTTTTGGTATCAGCTTTGGTGGTGGTGTGTTTCCTGCAATGCTTGGCCTGTTCGCAGATCTTGGCCATGGTGGGCTGGGTTTTGTGATTTTAGCCGGATACATGACCACGGCGATTCTCTTTTTAGTGGGCACCCCGAATTTTGGCAACGAAAAGAGAGAATTTTAATATTCCCCAACACAGTTAAGGAGCAATAAACCATAGATTTAAAGATACTGAAAGAAAGCTATAATACGTGATTATTAGTTCGATTATGTGACGAAGACGCCAGGTAATGCTGCTAAACCATGTTGTCGTTTCGTGCTTCTTGAGACCGTCGAATTTCATTTTGAAATGCGAAGATCATTGTTTCCGCCTCGGATATAGTAAGAAAGTCGACCATATCTTTCTGACTGAAGGCTATTTGTTAATTGTTTAGCCAGGGTCAGTGCATAAGCTAAGTTTCTTTAATGGTTACTCTATCTTCACTCTGTTGTTGATTAAACCAGATAGATAGGACTTTGTCGGCCTGGTTGATATCTTCTCTTAGCCAAGTGCAAACTTCGCCCGGATCTTGGTTTCTAACGCCATTTACCATGCCTTGATGAAACTCCATTGGTAAACGGGGATTATAGGTATTACACTCTCGAATCAAAAGGTTCAGGTATGGACTCATTCTATTCCAAAGATAAGAAATGATCAGCTTTAACGTTGGCATGTTTGCGTTGGAATAAATCATATGGTGAAATTGACGATTGAGAATAACGTATTTTTCTATATCACCTTCCTTACGAGCAAGTTTGTTTTGAAATAAATTAGTTTCGAGTTTCTTCAACAAACTCGGTGAAAAAGGGAGGCTTGAATCCCTTATTGCCAACGTTTCAAGTTCCAAACGTATTTTGAGTATTTCTTTTAGCTCAAGCAAAGAAAGTGTTCTAATTAAATGGCCTTTACGTTTTTCTTTATAGAGAAACCCCTCGATTTCCAGTCGTGCTAACGCTTCTCTCACGGGCGTTTCGCTCACATTTGCTTGTCGCGCTAAGTCTTCGGTGATTAGTCTGTCTCCCGGTCTGATATTTGCTGAAAGGATGGATTTCTTAAGTTCTCGATACACAGCATCTTGCAGTGTTGTCATCTCAATTGGGTTGATAATTTTACGAAGTTTTTTACTTGCTTTTATTTGTCTAACTCTGTTTTGGCCGTTATGAAAATTCCATGTTTTTCGAAGAGAGCTGATTCCTGAATAATTTTTCAGATTTGCCTCTTTGTACCATTTTCTGACAAGGTGGGAGACACTGTTTAATTTCAGCGGTTTGGTACCTTTTCGAGATTTGAAAAGGAAATCATTATCGTCTGGATTATAGGTTTTTAGGTATTGTTGCAAAGTATTATAAACCACTTCAGTCATTATAGGCATTCCATCTGTGGTATCATCCGTTGAATGAATTTCTGCGCCTATGGAAATTAGTTTCAAATTGCTAACTCTAAGAAAAAGAATTGAATTTATATTTATTCCGGTTTGGGTGAGAAGGTCGAACAGAAGCAAATCCCTTGGGTTATTTTTAAGGTTTTTGCGAATTTTATCAAAAGATTTCCTGTCCTTAATAGGAATGGCAGTGTTTCTTTTTCTAGTATGTTTTGACGTTTCGATTACCATATATCTTTCTTAAAAGATGAAATTTGAATAACACAATTTAGTTAAAATAGTGTAAGGATATTGATAATCAATGTCAATGAGAACTTTAGCTTCGTAATTATAACAATAATTGCTAAGGCCAATATATGTCTTAATTGTCTAAAATATATAATTAATTGTTTCAAAAGAGATAAAAAGATGTTCAGAAATTTAAATTTTATCGTTGACAATAGCATAAATTTATAAATATATTCTATTGCTAACCATAATATTGTTTTATGATCCCTAAGTTCCGTCAATGGAAACAATTACCATTTCAGGAGGGAACCCAAAACAATGCCCCTACACGATCACAATCCCAATGAAAGATTGACTGTTTCTCAAACTGGTGCTGAGTTTATTGCCGCGACACTTAAAGAGTATGGTGTCTCACATGTATTTCTCGTAATGGCAATATTGAGAAAAACGATGGTCGAGCTCGAAAAACTGAAGATAAAACGAATTTTGACTCATTCAGAGAAAGCGGCCGCTTATATGGCTGATGGTTATGCTAGAATGAGTGGTAAACCCGGAGTATGTATGGCGCAGTCGGTGGGTGCGGCAAATCTGGCAGCTGGGCTTCAGGATCCTTTTCTGGGGCACTCACCAGTTATTGCCATAACAGGAAGAAAGAAGCCAGCCGCTCAATATCGAAATGCATATCAGGAAATTATCCACGCTCCAATGTACCAGCCAGTTACAAAATTCGACGCTAACGTCGATACTATCGAACAGCTTCCGTTAATGTTGAGTAAAGCATTTCATGAAGCTACAACAGGAGCTCCTGGTCCTGTTCATCTTGATATGATGGGATTTGCTGGAGAGTTTATTGAGTCTTCAAGACTCGTTGCCAGTGTTGCGGCTCAAAAGCCATACACCTGCTGCCCAGCTTTACGCATTATTCCTGAAGAAAGTGTTGTTAAACAGGGAATTGAAAGTTTGAATGCTGCGTTAAAACCAGTAATTGTAGCTGGTGGGGGCGCTATAGTCTCTCAAGCGGCTGACGAAATTATGCAGATTGCCGAAAAACTATCTATTCCAGTAGCTACATCGAATGATGCAAAAGGAATTATTAATGAGGATCATCCGTTAAGCGTTGGAGTGGTTGGATCATATTCCTGTCAGTGTGCAAATGATGTTGTTTCATCTGCAGATCTCGTGTTTTACATTGGTTGCGGAACCGGTGATCAAGTTACATTAGACTGGACAATTCCCAACAGCCACGTGACGATTATGCAGATAGACATCCACCCTTCTGAATTGGGTAGAAGTTATCGAAATACACTGGGTATTCTTGGTGATGCGAAAGCTACTCTCCAGCAGTTCCTAAAACTTCTACCTAATTCACGAGAAAATAACGAGTGGACCCAAAATGCAGAGAGATCTGTTAAGAAATGGAAAGATTTAATTGAACCTTTAAGGTCTTCTAGCGATATACCAATAAGACCGGAACGCTTGTGTAAAGAAATATCCGATATGCTTCCTTCAAATGCGGTTCTTGTAGCGGACACCGGTTATTCTGCTGTGTGGTCAAGCACCATGGTCTATCTTAAACATCCCAACCAACGTTATTTAAGGGCTGCTGGTTCCCTGGGATGGGCATTTCCTGCTTCTCTAGGTGTAAAGTGTGTTTCTCCTGAAAGACCGGTGATCTGTTTTACAGGGGATGGTGCTTTTTGGTATCATATCGCGGAATTGGAAACTGCAAAACGGTGCGGTATCAACACGATTACAATTGTCAATAACAATAGTAGCTTTGGCCAAAGCATAGTCGGCGTCGATCAAGCGTATGGAGATGGTTCAGGAAAGCGGGAAGAGGTGTTCGGATTTCAGAAAACTGATTTTGCAAAGATCGCACAGGATATGGGGTGTCTTGGAATACGAGTTGAATCTCCAGATGAGATAAAACCAGCATTGAAAAAGGCTATAGGGGTCGACAAACCTTCTGTGGTGGATGTCGTAACAGATCTAAATTGTAAGCCGCCGGTTCCTTGGAAACCACCTGCTAAATAGTATTTTATAATATCAATTAAAGATAGGTAGGAGGTGGGACGCACCGTACGTTTTCTGTTCATATTGATATGAAATATCTACAATAGCTTTAAGTGGAAAGCTTCTGAATGCATGAAGCATCTTTTTGAAAACACTTGCTTTTTAAAAGTGTTATAAGCGCTCTCAACAAGAGGAGGTAGATGATGAAAAAGTATGGGATTGGGCTCTTTAAATTTTTATTTGTTGGTTTAGTTGTCTTGATACTGGGTGTATGGACGACATCTGAAACTTCCGCAATGGAAAAGATTGATACACCAAGCCTCGTTTTTGCGAGTGGTTCTGTCGGAGGATCCTGGCATCCAATTGCCGCCGCCATTACAGAAAAAGCCCATGAGTTCATGGTCGGACGGCCAATAAGTGTTAGGCCCGGTGCAGATGCTGTAGGGAATCCTATGGTGGTGGGCAAAGGTATTGCAGATTTAGGTATTTCCTATCAGCCGTTTATTGGTATGGCAACTCGTGGTGAAGGTCCTTATACTAGTAAATTCGATAATTTAAAGGCTATTTTTGGTTTAGTTCCCAACGTTGAGCATTTCTTTGTCGATTCTGATGTTGACATCCAATATCTAGACGAAATTTTTGAGCGCAAATTGAAATTGCGGATTGGAACAGGTTCACCAACTTCGGGAGATCGTTTTATCATGGAGCAGGTGCTTAAGTTACATGGTTTAACTTTTGAGGATACCGAAAAATGGGGAATGAAATGGGAGCTTTCCGGAACAGGGCATCGTGTCAATACTTGGAAGGACAGACATATTGATGTTTTTTCCTCAAATATTGCGGTGCCTGCTTCTGGTGTGACACAAGCTACACATTCTCGCAAAGGTAAGTGGGTTCCTCTTAAGCCGGAGACGCTGAAGTTTCTCGTCGAGAAAATGGGTCTTGCAAATGCCATCATTCCCGCAGGAACATATCCAGGTCAGCCCGAAGATTTTCCGACTGTGAAAAGCCCTCTAGTGATTGTGACCCGTGACGACGTTCCAGAGGATGTTGTGTATGTCATTACAAAGGCTGCAGCAGAAAATAAGGCTTACATCGTTTCTGCAGTAGCAACCATGAAAGTATGGGAACCGGAAGAAATGTGGCAAAATTTGGGAATTGATATCCATCCAGGTGCACTTCGATATTACAAAGAGCGAGGCTGGATGGAATGATTTTATCAGGCAGTAAAACCAAAACCCTGGTCCTTTGGGCAAGGTCAGAGACCTTTAGGCTTCTCGCCGCTTGAGGTGTTGTTAAAATTGCGGTGACGAAGTCATGAATAGGGCGTAAGGCCGGGGTCTCTGGCCCCGGATAGCTCAATTCAAGCGATTTTTTTACTGATTTTCTCGAGTTGATTTGTCACTGGCCAAGAACCACTCAATACCCTTGACCAATGATATTTCCTCTCAATATTCGGTTTCATTGGTATCTAAGCCTTGGTGTTTATAAATGTTACAGAGGCCTTCACTTAATGACCAGATTGAAAATAATGTAATAGAAAAAAAGTCAAAGCTCCGTCAGTTAGATGGAATTTATTTTTGGTTTGCAAGAGTACTTTCTATTACGATTACCGGTTTGGTATTTTTCACTGCTTTTTGGGGTACTTTCCCGTCCGCGGTTCAAAGAGCTCTATCACTATTTTTTTTGATACCACTAACTTTCTTATATTTTCCTCCAAGTAAAAAATCGTGGGCTCAAAAAGTACATTGGATTGATATCTTATTAATTATATTAAGCTTTGTGGTTTTTGGCTGGGTTATCATTAACTGGGAGGCTTTGCAATGGAGGACATGGTATGTAAATCCCCTGACAAAAGTACAGATAAGTTTAGGCACAATCGCTATTCTTCTGGTTATTGAAGCAACTCGGCGTACTTTCGGATTATTCCTCCCAATCCTAACAGTTATTTTTATATGCTATATGATGTTCGGTTGGCTGACACCAGGTATCTTCCACCATAATGGTGCTTCTTATGAATTGGTAATAGAACATCTGTATTTAGTTCCTGAAGGGATGTTCAATTTTTTGACTGGGATTCTGGCAACACTTCTTTTTACTTTTCTGGCTCTAGGCACATTTCTAAGGGTTTCTGGTGCAGACAAACTATTTTTAAATTTTTGTTTAGCTTTGGCGGGTCACCGGGTAGGAGGCCCTGCAAAGGTAGCTATTATCGGTAGCGCTCTGATGGGTATGCTTTCCGGTAGCAATGTTGCAAATGTTGCTACCACTGGCGCCATAACAATTCCCCTGATGAAAAAGGTTGGCTATAAACCCTATATGGCGGCCGCTATCGAAGCTGTCGCTTCAACCGGAGGACAGATAATGCCTCCAATTATGGGGGTAGCAATTTTCATTCTTGCAGAACTTACCGGTACACCTTTACAAAAATGTATCCTGATTTCCATACTTCCAGCAATCATGTTTTTTGGAACACTTTATGTTTACGTTCATGTTAAGGCTAATCGTATGGGTCTTGAGGTGATCGAGAGATCAAACCTACCGCAACTAAAATCTTCCATAAAAAAAGGTTTTCATCTGACAATCCCAATCATATTTCTCATGTATTTTTTGATTATCGGATACACGCCATTTTTTGCTAGTGCGGTATGTGCCGTCATGGTGGTTGTCGTTAGCTGGGTAAGGCCAGAAACACGCATGACTCCCGTCAAGATATTAAGAGCTATGGAGGAGACAACGAAAGCGGTTTTACCATTGACTGGAATGATGGTATCTGCCGCTCTCATCGTTGGGGCTATAACGTATACTGGTTTCATGATCAAAATGACTTCGGTATTGCTTGAGGCATCAGGGGCATCACTATTTCTTCTGTACTTATTAGTAGTTCTTGTTTCTTACATTATGGGAATGGGGCTTCCCATAGTAACGTCGTATATTTTGGTAGCCACCTTGGCTGCTCCTGCATTGGCTGAATTTGGTGTGCCGGCTTTGGCTGCTCATCTAGCAATATTTTGGCTGAGTCTAGATTCAACAATAACGCCTCCAATATGTCAGGCAGCCTATGTTGCTGCTGGTATCGCGGATGCCAAAATGCTTCGAACAGGTTTTGAGTCTGTAAAAATCGGTAAGGCTTTATATTATATACCCTTTTTGTTTTTATATACCCAGCTTGTAACCGGTACAATTTCAGAAATTCTTTTTGTATTTGTCTCGGGTATGCTGGCATTGGTAGTTATGCAAATTGTCTTTGAGGGATACTGGGTAAAACGTTTGAAAGTCATTGATCGACTTCTTCTCACGATAGTATTTTTTTTGGCTACTTTTGGAGCAATGCAAGCTTTTCAGAGCGGCTGGCCTTATCTGCTAGGGAGTATTGCGATTACTGTTATAGTGCACCGCTTACAGTTGAAACGTTGAAGACGCAGGATCTTGATAACAAATGATTCATACAAAGAAGCCTAACAAAGGTTAATCTCATGCATTCAGATTGTCTAGTTATTGGTGCCGGGTTGGGAGGCGCTTTTGCGGCTCTTCACATGGCAGAACAAGGGCTAATCGTTACACTTATCGATGCAAAATCAATTCCAGACATTTTGGATGGAATTGAAGCCGAAATGTTACCTTTCATTTGTTATAGATCAGATCACTTAAATAAATTTCGTCATAAAAGCTTGAGAGTATGCCAGAACTTTTTTGAAAATTGTACTGAATTAAAAGATATTGAAAATATTTCTTTGATTAGATTGATAATTGGTACAGGTAATGAAGGGCAAGCAAAACTTGAATATAAACATTTACGACATCAAGAAAACTCAGTTGAGTTTGTTTCTCAGGCTGATTTAGGACAACTTGAACTCAAAATGGGTTCAGAAATTTTAGGGGCGATTGTTCACCATGAAGTACCATTAATAAAAAGTGAACAATTATATAGTTCTCTTTGGAAGACATGTGAAAATCATAAAAATATAACAATAATGTGGGATACAAATGTTTTTGGAATCGATATGAAAAAAGGAAGAGTCGTCGCAGTTAGGACTCAAAAGGGACCTATCGAAACCGAGCACGTTTTGTTGGCCGCAGGGACTGGATCTCTGGGCATTCTTTCAGCAACCGGTATTCAAATACCGGCGGTTGAGGAAAAAACATATAGATTGGTCGGGAAACCTGCACGAGTAGGGAGAGACTATTTTGTTACAGAATATACCCCAGCTACTGAGAGCGAAAAAACAGATGTAAACGATGCTCAAACAAACGATTTACAGGTTTCATTATCTGCTTTCTTGGGGCCGGACAAATATGTATCAGTGGGTGGAGGAAAGGAACTCGTGATCTCGAAACATTCTTCCGAATCAATTGCATTTAATGAACTCGGACGCCATTTTGTCCGAATCCTGCCAGGATATAAAAAACTTAGATTTCATAAAGCTGTTTCTCGTTGCGATACCCTTACAGTGGATGGTTTGCCGGTTGTAGGTTGTTTACCGAATGCTACAGGATTGTATATGGCGTTATATGCAAGGGATGATCAGAGTGTGATAGCACCCGCCATAGGTGAATCAATCGGTCATTGGATAATTGGAAAAGAGCCCTCCGAGGAAATGCGACCATTATTTCCTGAACGGTTTTCTCAGACTGCCCCGGGTGGAGAAAAACGGGTAGAGGAGTAACATGAGCAGCAATTCTATTGAAACTAACTATAAGCAAACTGCTGAAATATGTATTATTGGCGGCGGCATATATGGGCTAGTGATAGCTTATCATTTAGTATCAGCAGGTTCGGATGTGTTAATCGTTGACCGGGGACCTATTGGTATGGAAGCGTCCCGAGCAAATGCAGGTTCTGTTGGAGTTCAGAATAAACCCCTTAAAATGCTTTCTCATATGGTCAACGCTGCTCATCGGTGGGAGACACTTTCTGATGAGCTTGGATATGATGTTGGGTATGAGAGAATTGGTGGATTTCGCATTGCCCATACCGATGAGGATGTTGCAACTTTGGAAAAGCGGATACCTGCTCAAAAAGCTGCTGGGGTTCCCTTGGAACTATTGAAAAGAGATGAATTGCGTAAAGAGGCTTCTTACTTGGCAGGTAACGTTATGGCTGCAGCATACTGCTTTTTGGATGGCAAGGCTGATCCTTTTAAAACCGTTTTTGCCTATTCGAAAGCTATCAAGCAACTTGGGGGGCGCTTTCTTACACACTCACCAGTGAGACAAATTAAATATGAAAGCGATCATGTTTTAGTGAAAACGACTCAAACTACTATTTTGGCTGGAAAAGTTGTGAATGCTGCTGGGGCCTGGGCTGCGGCGGTTAGCGTTATGATGGGAAAATTTCTGCCAATTTCCTGGGTCGTAAACAGTGTTTCTGTGACCGAAACAGGACCAATGATTTTCCCTCACCTAATTACACATATTCGAGGCAATTTAACGCTGAAACAGGCTGATGGTCGTATCTTAATAGGCGGTGCATGGCGAGGGGATGGAAACCCTTATGATGGGCGAAAACAGGTTAATCTTGAAAACTTTAAAGGAAACATCAATTGGGCATGTCAGGCTATTCCTATGATAAAGAAATTTCGAGTTCTGCGTTCCTGGGTCGGTTTTCAGGGACAGAGTCCTGACCGGCTTTTTATGCTGGGCGAGTTACCTCCCTTTAATGGGCGACAGTATGCAATGGTGGGAGGATCTGGAGGCTTTAGTTTAGCTCCTGTATACGGTGAATTGATGGCAGAATGGATTCTCAGTGGTAATGTCCCAAAAGATGCAAGTATTTATGATATTCGTCGATATTGTGAACAATGAACAAAGAATTCGAATCAATAATACTGATAAATTACCTGCTCGAGAGTTTTAATTGGGCAGGCAAGGAGGGTAGGAAAAATGGATACTAACAGCAGTTTACCATTTAAAGGAAGAGTAGCCCTGGTTACAGGTGCTAGTAGAGGTATCGGTAAAGAAATTAGCCGAGTTTTAATTAAAAAGGGAGCTTTTGTTTATATAAACAGTCGTGATATAGGGCGAGCCGAAGCTGCTTGTGAAGACTTATCTAAAACAGAGAATACTACACAATGCAAGCCAGTTTCAGCAGATGTTTCCCGCCGTGATCAAGTCGATGCAATGATAAGTCAAATAATTGCTCAAAGCAAACAAATAGATTTTTTAGTCAACAACGCGGGCGTGACCAGTCGTTTGGGGCTCCTCGAAATTACAGACCCACATTGGGATGAAATTATGGATATAAACCTTCGGGGAGTATTTCTTTGCACTCAAGCAGTTGTACCCCATATGATGAAAAAGCAATTCGGACGGATTGTCAGTGCGTCTTCTTATGCTGCCCATCATGCCGGGCTCAACAGAGGAGTGTACGCGGCCGCTAAGGCCGGTATTTCTGCGTTAACCAAGGTTTGGGCAGGAGAACTGGCTCCCTATGGGATTAATATGAATGCATATGCACCAGGGGATATTGTGACTGAAATGACTGCAGATATCATCGGGGCTAATAAAGGGGTTCTGCTTGATCGAATTGCGCTTCGTCGTTTTGGTACCGTTCAGGAAGTGGCGGAGCTCGTTGCTTTTCTTTTGTCACCTTCTTCCAGCTACTTAACCGGGGTCGTGATCGAAATTTCTGGTGGAAAATTTGCTGTTCAGAATCCGGCCGATGCTTGGTGTGATAGTTAATAGCAAATTAAGGAGGTAAATTTAATATGATAGATGCTATTTTTACAAGGGATACTCACAAGAAATTTCCAAAGTTTGTTCGAGGTAAGCATATCTATCTCTATGATGATGCCGGGAATGAATTTTTAGACGGAACCTCTGGAACGGTTATTGCTAGTATTGGTCATGGTCGAGCGGAAATAGGAGAAACCATGGCACATCAAGCAGGAAAAGTGGCATTTGTATCTCCAGTTATTGCTGTCAATGAACCTGCCGAGCAATTGGCCTGTGAGCTTGTGTCACTGCTTCCAGATTCATTTTCCAAATGTTACTATCAAACAAGTGGATCGGAAGCAGTTGAAGCAGCTATTAAGTTAGTACGAGTTGCCCAAATGGAAGCGGGCCATAAGGAAAAATCTTTGGTAATATCGCGCTGGCAAAGTTACCATGGCTCAACACTAGGAAGTCTTTCTGCTACTGGCCATATACCCCGCCGATCGCCTTTTCAATCTTTACTGATACCATTTCCACATATCCCAGACGCTAATTGTTATCGTTGCCCATATGGGAAAACTTTTGAGTCATGCAGCTTAGAGTGCGCATACGCCCTTGAAGTTGAGATTTTACGCGCTGGGGCAAACAGGGTAAGTGCCTTTATTGCTGAGCCGATTGTGGGTAGTGGAGGAGGGGTTATAATTCCTCCCGAGGGTTACTTTAAAATTATTCGTGAAATTTGTGACAAATATGATGTGTTTTTAATATTTGATGAAATCATGACAGGTTTTTGGCGTACCGGGCCGACATTTGCATATCAGCATTGGGGAGTTTTACCTGATATTATTGTTTTCGCAAAAGGGGTAACGGCAGGCTACGCTGCGCTATCTGGGCTTCTTGTCAAGTCGGAACTCTTTAATTTGATCCATAAAGGAGCAGGTAAATTTAACTCAGCCGGAACCTTGGCAGGAAATCCGGTATCGTGCTCTGTCGGGCTAAAGGTTCTTGAAATAATTAGAAGGGAGAAAATCCCTGAAAGGGTTGCTGAACTTGAAGATTATTTTCTAGGTTGTCTCGAAGGGCTGCGTAAATATAACATTGTGGGTGATGTGAGAGGAAAGGGGTTTATGGCGGCGTTAGAATTTGTAGAAGACAAAAACACTTCCAAACCTTTTCCTGCAGCACGTGGTGTGAATCAAAAGGTGGTCGCCGCTGCATTTGAACGAAAACTTATTATCTATGGTGCAAACGGAGTTATCGACGGTAAAAACGGTGACATTATAATGGTTACACCGCCTTTAACAACGACTCAAAAAGAAATTGATAAAATTGTTGATCGGTTGAGTAACGCGATCGAACAAGTAACGAAAGATTTAGCAGGACAAAAGTAAAACCGCAGTTTGAAATGAGTGGGCCAAGAAGAGATCCTCTACCAAAATTTTTCCCAGGGAGGCTTAACATGCCTAGCAAAACAAAACACCTTATTGCCGGAATATTAATAACACTTATCATGCTTGGGATAACTGTAACCACTAACGCTCAAGAGAAAGTGGAAGTACCAACCCTTGTTTTTGCAAGTGGAGCGGTAGGGGGCACTTGGAATCCAATTGCATCGACAATCGTTGAGAAAGCTCACGAAAATATGATAGGTCGCCCAATCACTGTTCGCCCGGGCTCGGGTGGTAAGGGTAACCCTGAACTTGTTTCTAAAGGAATTGCCGATCTGGGAATTTCTTACGGTCCATTCCTGATTTTGGCAGCGCAAGGTAAGGAACCATATACCCAGAAATTCGACAATTTAAGGGCGGTTATGGGGCTCGTGATTAACGATGAATATTTCCTTATTGATCCACAGTATGAAGTGAAGACCTTTGATGAAATTATTGAACAAAAGATGAAACTGAAAATTGGAACTGGAATGCCGGGGTCTGGAGACCGATTTCTGATCGAGTTGATATTGAAATCACACGGAATAACTTTCCAGGATACCGAGGATTGGGGTATGAAATGGGATCTGGCTGGAACGACCGCTCGTATCAATGCCTGGAAGGACAGACATATTGATCTTTTTAACTCATTTATACTAACACCAGCTTCCGCGGTCAGCCAGTCAGCACATGCACGCACCGGAAACTTTATTGGGTTAAGTGACAAGACCCGCAAATATCTTGTTGATGAATGGGGTTATCTCGATTCCGTAATCCCGGCGGATCTCTACCCTAATCAACCAAATGAAGTTCCGACGGTTTCGCTTCCTTTTATGATTTTTGCCCGCGAAGATGTTTCTGATGATGCTATTTATTTACTAACAAAGGCTGCGGCCGAAAACAAAGATTTTATAGCATCGGCAGTTAAAGCCGTTGAAAACTGGAAGCCGGAGAATATGTGGAAGGGCTTAGGAGTAGAGCTGCATCCAGGGGCTGTACGGTACTATAAAGAGAGAGGCTGGATTAAAGAATAGAGTGCTTCGCTTGTTTATATTGGTGGCACTAATAAAATAGGCCTTGTTTGCGAATCAGTAAGCAACATGACTCAAGTATTAAATAAGGCTGATACCTTTCAAAGGCTCGATTTGCCATTAATTCGACATGGACTGTCAAGGGTATAGGAGAAATTCAGAATGAAAAACTTAATCATGGAAAAATGGACCGGTCCGTTTGCTGCTGTTGTGACTCCATTCGATGAAAGAGGCCATATTCTTCAGGATGATTTTCAAAATCTGGTACGCAGTTTTATTGATGATGGTACTCGCGGTATTATCATCGCAGGCCATAATGGAGAATGCTGGAATTTAAAACTGGAAGAGTTAATTCATCTGGTTGGCCTTGCGGTTGAAGCGGCGGCCGGACGTGTACCGGTATTATGTGGTACTGAGGCAATAACTGTCGAAGAAATTTTAGAAATGACTGATGGGGTAGCAAATGTAGGAGCGGAAGGAATTATGGTGGAGCCGCCTTATGTTGTTACTACCTCGACAGAAGAAGAAATCGTTGATCGATTTGAGCAAATAGCCACTTGCTCCTCTCTTCCACTTTTGCTTTACAATAATCCTCGGCGAACTCAGATCAACATCGACGTGTCAATTCTTCAAAAACTAGCTAAACATGAAAATATAGTCGCGATAAAAGAATCAACAAGAGATTTTTCTGAGTTAACACATAAAATCCAGCTGGTTGGAAAAGACATCAATATTTTTGTTGGGCCGTCTCCCTTAATTCTTCCTGGGCTGCTAATTGGTGCGAAAGGTTTTATCAGTTCAGGGCCTATGGAACTTTTGCGCAATGATGGCTATCGCCTCTATGAGCTAGCGATTGCCGGAAAAGTAGAAGAAGCGCTGGAGCTTCATTTTAAAGTCACATCACTTTATAAAGCACTTTTTGGTTTTGGAACTTGGCCGGCCGCACTCAAGGCTTCTCTAAATTTACTGGGTCGTCCCGCAGGAATCCCCAGGTTGCCGGTTCTTCCTCTTGACCGTGATGAAACTGAAAGGCTCAAAGTGGTTTTGCAAGAAGTTGGAGTACTATTTTAAGCGGAAGAACTCAATACTAGTGACCTAGTAATGTGCATCTTGGTAGGTGAAGGAATAATGAAAACAAGAAAGATTAGGACACTTCAAGGCCGTATACCTAAAGGCGAACGAGGTCCTAAAATTCAGTTCGAGGTGGACGGTAAAATTCATTTTTCTTACCGGGGAGAGACAGTTGCAGCAGCGTTGCTTGCAGACGGAAAACAGATTTTCCGTTTAAGCCCCAAAAAACAAGAACCCCGTGGCTTATATTGCGGTATGGGGAGCTGCTTTGAATGCATTGTGACAATTAACGGTGTTCCGAACGTCAGAGCTTGCATGACACCGGTTGAAGAGGGAATGAGAGTGGAAACGGGTATGAAAGCGCGCTCTAAATTGCAGGGCAAGAACGATGAGACATGTTGAGGTAATTATAGTAGGTGCTGGTCCTGCTGGTTTATCTGCGGCTATTGCGGCTGCTGAGGCAGGGGCTGAAGTATTGGTGATAGATGAATACCCGCAACTTGGTGGCCAAATTTATGCTCAAACACCTGAAGCGTTTTGTCTTGATGCTGCTTTGGCTACTTCCGAACAGCATCAAGCAGAAAAGTTATTGAAAAAGGCCCGGTCTTTAGCGATAGAATTTCTATTGGAAACCATTGTATGGGGAATTTTCGATGGACGACAACTTTCCACATTAACCAAAAGCAAGACAATAGGAGAGTTCTGGGCAAAAACACTGATATTGGCTCCCGGAGCTTACGAGCGCTCGGTGCCTTTCCCTGGATGGACCTTGCCTGGCGTTATGACAGCAGGGGGACTTCAGAAAATGTTAAAACTTCAGTGGGTATTACCGGGAAAATCCTACCTCCTTGTCGGTACAGGCCCTCTGCAGCTTGTTCTCGCGAGCCAGCTTATTGAAAATGGTGCCAATGTCATTGGGATTGCCGATGCTTCTTCATGGCGAAACTCATGGAAATATATACCTCGAATGTTAACGGAGCCAAAAATCTTGTTTCAAGGATTGAAATATCTCTTTGACATTTATAAAGCCAGAGTGCCCTTCTTAAAATCCCATGCGATTATAGGGGTTGAAGGTGATGGAAGAGTCGAAGGCGCAATTACCTCCGACGTTGATGAAAAATGGCATCCAATATCTGGTACAGAGCGAATTTGGAAAGTTGATACCGTTTGTGTTGGTTATGGATTTGTTTCATCTGCAGAACTTGCGGCACTTGCAGGATGCCGCATTATCTATGAACCGACATTGAACTCTTGGATTCCGGATCATGATGGTAACATGAGGACCTCTGTTTCCAGTGTCTATGTGGCAGGAGATGGTGCCGGGTCTGGTGGGGCTGTTGTAGCTGTTCACGAAGGGTATATTGCGGGTGTAAATGCGGCAGTGGAACTTGGATATTATAAGGAGTACAAAACACATCCCGCTGCTTCATCGTACCGTAGGCTTCAATGTCTAAGTAAATTTAGAGAAGTAATGGATAGGCTTTGGGCGTTTAAACCGGGCTTATATGATATCGTCAAAGATGATACTCTTATCTGCCGGTGTGAAGAGGTCACATATGGCGATGTTAAAGAAGCGATCGCTGATGGTGCAGAGCATGTAAACCAGTTGAAAGCAATGACCCGTGCTGGCATGGGGCTATGCCAGGGGCGCTTCTGTGAAGTTAACATTGCATATTTGCTTCAAGCAGCAACAGGTGTAGAGCTTCAAAAGTATACTGTCCGCCCCCCTGTCAAGCCTTTGCCCATTGAGCATGTTATTGCTGAATTCGAGATCAAATCGTCTTAAGGTGTTTAGTATATTCTAAATTAAAATCACAGAGGTCTAAAAATGATTGAACTTAAAGGAGTTTTTCCTGCGCTTACAACCCCTTTTAAGAAAGATCAATCGCTTGATCTTGAGGGATTTCG
Source organism: Desulfocapsaceae bacterium (assembly GCA_963675545.2). Taxonomy (GTDB): domain Bacteria; phylum Desulfobacterota; class Desulfobulbia; order Desulfobulbales; family Desulfocapsaceae; genus MADRE3. The sequence continues at coordinate 15,639 of CAXXRX010000002.1, read as the reverse complement.
TACACTAATTGACGTTGTAATAGAAGACGGTGTTCATGGAATTGTCGTAAATGGTTGTACCGGAGAATCTTGGACCTTTAGTGACGAAGAAAGGGCACTTTTGTTTAAAACCTCAGTTGAGCAGACAAATGGGCGCGTGCCAGTTGTTGCCGGTTGTGGAGGCATTTGCTCAAAGGACTCGATAGCAAATGTTCGGCAAGCGGAAAAGGTTGGTTGTGATGCTGTAATGATTCAGCCTCCTTGGTACGTATTAATCAGCGAAGAGGAGGTCTTCCAGTATTTTCAAGAAATTCTTGGTGCCACAGATATGCCGGTTATGATTTATAACATCCCTCGTCGAACCGGGATTAATCTTAGTGTCGATTTGATGGATCGTCTGGCGGACAATCCGAAAGTCGTTGCTCTTAAGGAAAGTTCAAAGGATTGGTTATTGCTGTCTGCAATGATCCGCCAACTTAAAACTCGAATCAATGTTTTTGCGGGCTATACAAACTTGTTGGGATTGGCCGCGCTGACTGAAGGTGCCGTTGGATATGTGGATTCCTCAACACCAGTGTTGGGAAGACGCTCTATCGAGTTTTATAATGCAGCCATTTCGGGAGATCTTGAAACGGCTCGCCAGCTTCAGGAGAATATGGCAAAGCTTAATAAGGGGTTTTTTGGTGTTGGGACTTTCCCGGCAGGAATCAAAGTAGCCTTAGATATGCTGGGGAGACCGGGAGGTTGGCCACGGGATCCGATTAAACCGCTAAATACAGAACAACGAAAGATAATTCACGAGGTCCTGGTGAGTGCAGGCCTTATAACAGAAAAACCTTAATTCAAAAAGCGTTTGGCTGGAGATGTTATTGACGAATAGCTCCAGTGTTATCGTCGGAACGGCAAGATAGTGTTAGTATTTAGAAAGACTCAAAGAAAGGATTCTTGTGAGTTAGTTAATCGTCTTTGTTCAGATAAATGAAATTGACTACAGTGGCTCATTTTTCAAGAGGGCTTATCGGATTGGGTCAAACGGAAAATCGACAATGCTAAGCGAAAGACTCTTAGTTGATTTTGCAAGGTGTGCATTCGTGAAAAAACATAATGATAGAGATTTTTTTGGAGAAGGAAATGTTAAAAAATACAGAAAGATCGAAAGAACTCTTCGAACAAGCTAAAAAGACTTTTGTTGGCGGCGTGGCAAGTGCGCTTCACAAGTCTGAACATGAAGCATATCCGATTTATATCGAGAGGGGATGGGGATCAAGAGTACTAGATGTGGACGGGAATGAATACATTGATTATCTCGGGGGATATGGGCCGCTCATTCTGGGCTACTGCCCCCCGGCTATTGAGGATGCCGTCTTAAATCAAATTCGGAAAGGAACTTTGTTTGCCGCACCAACGGAATCCCTTAATGAGGTATCAAAAAAATTAACGCAGATTATTCCATGTGCCGAAATGATTACCTATCAGAACACAGGCACAGAGGGAAACATGCTGGCTTTCCGAATTGCACGAGCTTTCACAGGAAAAGAAAAAATAATCAAGTTTGAGGGCCACTATCATGGCTGGTCTGATGAGGAAATGATCAGCATCGCTGCAGATTCATCAAAAACGATGGGGGGAAGAAACCGCCCTTGGAAAATCCTCGGTAGCGCGGGGCAGCTTGAAAAGGCTGCTGATAATATCATTGTTTTGCCTTGGAATGATCTCGATCTCTTTGAAAAAAACCTAAAAAGGAATGCTCATGAAGTTGCGGCGGTTATTTTGGAGCCGGTTATGTGTAACTGTGAGGTCGTTTTCCCGGAAAATCAATTTTTAGAGGGAGTCAGAGCGATCACATCAAAATATGATGTAGTGTTGATCTTTGATGAGGTTATAACGGGTTTTCGGTTAGCTCTTGGTGGGGCCCAAGAATTCTATGGGGTAATACCGGATTTGTCTATTTTAGGTAAAGCGATAGCAGGAGGTTTCCCACTTTCGATTATTACCGGAAAAAGAGAGATTATGGGGGCAGGTGTGCACATTAGAGGGACTTTTAACGCGAATCCAATTTCTGTTGCTGCATGCCAGGCAACGATTAAAGAACTCGAAAAACCCAATACATACGAAAACTTGAATAGAATAACTAAAAAATTAACTGAGGGGATAATTGATATCTCAAGAAATCATGATGTGGACTTATATTGTGAGGGAATCGGCTCCATTTGGCAAATTTCATTTGGAATTCTCGAGAGATTAAAAGATTATCGTGACAATTTCAAAGTTGATAAAAAAAGATATCAGATATTTCGAGATATGTGTTTTGTAAGGGGCGTAAGATTACATCCTAGCAGAGGGCGGCAGTATGTCTCTGTGGCTCATACAGACGAAGATATAGAAAAAACATTATTGGTAGTTGATGAAGTATTCAGAGAGATGTCCTTACATTATTAGGAAGAAGTGAAGCCATTCCAAACCAAAACTATCTACCCAACGGATCTATCATTTTTGTTCATTTTGGTATTTGCCTATTTCTAAAAGACCATCACCGTAGTCAAAGCTAACTGTCCGCATCGTTTCATCCTTGTCCCCTAAAAGTGTGGTTATTTACTTATTGACAATCGAAAAACAGAGAGGTACGTTGGTCCTACCACTATACTTATGCTAACGGAAATATGTACTGATAACTGTCGTAATAGTGTCAACAAAACAGAAAAGTCCTAATGATCTTTGTGCATTTTAATCTTTGGTAATTATAAAGCTATTTTAATAAACAAGGAGTTTCAAATGAAAGTCACAAAATTAGAAGTTTTTCCTCTTTATGTACCTCTAAAAAACCCGGTCAGTGCACCTGTGAGTATCCCACACGCAGAAAAGATACAAGATATTGTATTTGGGGGGTATAGGGCAACTATCGTTAGAGCCACTTCAGATGATGGAGTGGTTGGCATTGGCGAGTGTATGACAAGGCTAGCCCCGGCCGCGCTGAAAAAAATTATTGATGAGATAGAGCCTATAGTAATTAACTCAAATCCTTTACAACCAGAGGCAACATGGGAAGTGATGTATGCGACCATGATGAATCGGGGACATAATCGCGGGTTCTTTATTGAGGCTATAAGTGGCATTGACATCGCTCTGTGGGATATGCGTGCAAAAATCTACGGTCAGCCTCTCTATATGTTTCTGGGGGGACGTCAGCGCGATATGATCCCGTCTTATGCTTCGAGTCTGCGAATGAGGGAAAAAAGCATCGTTTTGGAAACAGCACGAAGTTTCTTGGATATGGGCTTTAAATCCATGAAAATTAAGTTAGGAAAAAATCCTGAAAAGTACATTGAAGACTTGAAGCTGGTGGAAGATATCCGTAATGAAGTAGGTGATGACATTGTGTTAACAGTTGATGCAAACTGTGGGTATCATGAAGACTACAAGCTTGCCTACCGTGTCGGGAAGGGGCTTGAGGCAAGTGGAATTTACTGGTTTGAAGAGCCTATTAGTCCTGATAACATTCGAGGTTACAAATATCTGACCGATAATTTGGGAATTGCTATAGCTTGGGGCGAAAGTTCTTTTACTCGATATGACTTTGCCAACATGTTTATCGAGGGTTGTGTAGATATCGTGCAACCTAACCCATGTCGGGCCGGAGGGTTAACCGAAATTTCCAAGATTGCAGCGATGAGCCAGGCCATGCACATTCCCTACGCACCTCATACTGGCAGTTGTTCTGCTGTTTGTTTGGCTGTTTCTCTTCACATTGCAACTGCTCTACCAAATCTTCTTACATTTGAAGTTATGCGATCTGATTGGTCCAAAGATGATCATAATCCATTGAGACATGATCTATTACTTGAGCCTTACGACAGATTCGAAAATGGCTTTTTACATGCGCCAGATCCGACTAAATCTGGTATCGGCATAGAAATTAATGAAGAAATACTGAAACGTTACAGTGTTTATTGATCTTGTAATTATCTGAAATAATAAAATATTACGTTGCGTGGGAGAAACATATGAAAATGTATATTGGTGGAAAATGGCGAACCTCTGATGTTGTGAATGAGGTTTTGAATCCGTATGATAATACGGTTGTTGATTCCGCACCCATAGCTAATGAACAAGATGTGGAGGATGCCATTGTCAGTGCTGAACGAGGTGCTGAGGTTATGGAAAACATTCCTTATTGGCGCCGAAGTGAAATTATTGCAAAGGCGGGCCAGCTCCTACTGTCCAACAAAGAGAAAATGGCCAATTTAATCACTCGTGAGAACGGGAAAACCATTAAGGAGGCACGAGGCGAGATTGATCGAGCTGCAATGACACTGTCAATCGCAGCAGATGCAGCAAAGTCAATTCACGGAGAGACTCTTCCCTTATCAGCGAACAATGTGCCTGGTATAGAAAACAAATTTGGTTTTACTTACAGGGTACCTTGTGGTGTAGTACTCGCTGTTGCTCCGTTTAATGTGCCGGTAAATCTCGCCTGTCACAAAATTGGAGCTGCTTTTGCTGGTGGGAACTCAGTTATTCTCAAAGCAGCAACTGATACTCCTTTAGCCACTGCACAGCTGGTGGAAATATTTCTTGAAGCAGGCCTTCCTGAAGAGGTTATCCAGTATCTAAGCGGAGCTGGCAGCAAATTGGGAGCTCTACTTTGTCCGGACAAACGAATTCGAAAAATCACATTTACCGGAAGTTACGACGTAGGACAGGAAATCTGTCAATTGGCAGGCATGAAGAAGGTAACCATGGAATTGGGTGGTAACTGCCCTGTAATAGTAATGAATGACGTAGATGTTGATCGCATAGTTAAGGCTTTAGTTCCTGCTGGTTACGGCATGGCTGGTCAGGCCTGTGTTTCCACTCAGAGAGCTTTTATCCACCAGGATATATATGAGGAAGTAGTAGCCAAGATAAGTGTCGAAATAAAAGATTTCGTTCTGGATGATCCGCTATTGGAAACTACAACTATGGGACCGTTGATACGTGAAGATGACGCAAAAAGAGTCTCTGAAACTATATTAGAAGCAGGTCGTCAGGGAGCAAGGGTGTTGTGCGGAGGAGAAAGGAAGGATAATTTTGTACAACCCGCCGTAGTCGCCGATGTAAAGGAATCTATGCGAATATACCAGGAAGAGTTGTTTGGACCAGCAATAGCCTTTATGCCATTTACAGACGTAGAAGATGCCATCCTGAGTGCAAATGATACTAACTATGGACTGGCGGCTGGTCTATTCACTGAGAATTTGGATATGGCGATGCAGATAGCACGGCGTGTTAAATCTGGAATTATGCATATCAATTCCGCCAGCCGCTGGCGTATAGATCATATGCCGAACGGTGGCCTAAAGGATAGTGGAATCGGCAAAGAAGGGCCACATTATGCTTTAGAAGAACTGACTGAGTCTCGAACCATCATCATGCACCTTAAAGATCGGGCAATGTTCTAATTTGATTATAATCTTTCAAAGATTGATAAAGGAGCAAATTTATTCATGTTTTCTTTTCGAACAGCGATAAATGTTAGATTTGGCCACGGAATAACCAATGGCTTGGGGGAAGAACTAAAGAAAAATAACTTTTCCCATGTACTATTTGTCATTGACCCTGGTCTAAAGCGGACAAGCATAGCTGACCAGGCTATAGGATCTTTAAAAATCAATGATGTTAAGTGTGAAATAATCGACACAGTTGAGCCAAACCCCCGCGATGTAACTGTTGAGAAGGCCTGGGAAAGCGTTAAGGATAAGCCAATAGACGCCGTACTTGGTTTTGGTGGCGGTAGCGCTTTAGACGCTGCTAAAGCCGCCGCGTTGCTAGCCACAAACGGCGGTCCGCTAAGGCAATACAATGACCCAGCTGCAATAAAAAAACCGGCATTGCCTATTATTGCAGTTCCAACTACGGCAGGTACGGGCAGTGAAGTTACCTCAAATGCTGCGATCACAGATTCAAAGAATCATTATAAGATGTCGTTTCGTTCGCCGTACTTGATTCCAGCTCTTAGCTTTCTTGATCCAAACTTGCTCTCTACATTGCCAAAAGGAATAGCAGCAGAAAGCAGTATGGATGCAATAATCCATGCTGCAGAGGCGTATTTGTCAAAAAAGTCTAATCCTGTTTCTGATGCTCTAGCCGTTGAAGCACTGAAATTTCTCTGCCCTAATATCCGACCTTTCGTTGCAAATCGTGCGAATAAGTCAGCAGCCGAAAGTATGCTCTTAGGCAGTATGTTAGCTGGAACAGTCATTGGCAATACTGGTACTGGAAATGCTCATGCCTTAGCTAGGGCTTTGGGAGGTGAGTACGATTTGGCACATGGTTTGGGATGCTCAATCATGTTTCCTTATGTCGTGCGATTTAATTTTATTGCTAATCCTCCAAAATATCGAAATTTTGCGGGATTGCTAGGGTTAAATGTGTCGAACTGCTCCGATTCTTCAGTGCGTGAAAAGCTTGTGGAAGAACTTTTCGTGCTTCTTGAGCAATTGGGAGTTCCTAGCAAACTAGGTTCTGCTGGTTTGGACAAAGTAGATGTTGGTAAAGTAGCTGAAATAGCAGCAGGTAATACTGGTCCTAACCCTCGAACTACTACCGTCGAGGATCTCAAACAGCTGCTTCACGAGACAGAATAGAATAGTAACTGTGGGGGGTATCAAAAAAGAACTGCCTGCACATGAGGCAGACAGTCTGAAAACCTGCCTTAGTGGCACAATGCAAAATCATAAACTGAAAATGGAGGTAAAGACATGAAACACTTTAGAGTAGCAAACTTAGGTTTAATCATCATTTTGTTGTGCACTGGAATCTTGTTAACTTTTTTTACCGGTGCCCAAGCAGCTTTTCCCGAAAAAGGGATAACAGTGATTTTGCCATTCGGACCTGGTGGTGGGACGGACATGTTAACACGAGCTTTTGATGTTTATGCTGAAGATGCATTTGGCCACAACTTTATCGTTAATTACAAGCCAGGTGCAGGCAGTGCAGTGGGTACTACCGCTTTAAAGAAAGAGTCAAATGATGGATATACTATCGGAATGGGGAGTCTCCCCCATATGTACTTGCAACCTGCCAGTGGATCAGGGCGATATACTTTAGATGATTTCGACTATATTGCTTTAATTGCAAGTGAGCCGCAACTCATGGTTACCCCAAAGGCGAGTCCAAATAAAACCTATGCTGAACTTAAAAAAGCCACACAAGGAAAACCGGGCGAGATGACGCTGGGTATTCCCTCACCCTTAAGTGAAACATGGCTCTCCTATCATATTATTAACAATAAAGAAAATCTTGGTTTCACGGTAATCACCTATCAGGGTGGTGGTGATATGAATGCAGCGCTTCTTGGCAATCAGGTAGAAGCGGCCATGACTAATATAGGGCCAGTTTATGGTGAAATACATAATCTCAATGTACTGGGGGTAACTTCGACAGAACGAGTATCCTTTTTACCAGACGTCCCAACTTTCCAAGAACTGGGAGTGGATGTGGTGACATCTGTAGAGCGAGTATTTATGGCTCCTAAAGGAGTACCTCCTGAAAGGCTGAAGGTATTACGAGAAGGTTTTAAGAAGATTTGGCACAATCCGGATTTTCAAGAGCGAGTTAAAAAGATGCGTTACGGTATGAAGTGGATAGATGGCGAAGATGTGCGCTCCTATCTGGAGGAGGAGAAAGAAGCGATTCTGGACATTTACGAAAAAACTGTTGCGGAGAAGAAAAAGTAATCAGCACTGAATCATTGTGCCTACACCAAAAATCGATGTAGGCACAAAACATTCTTATAATGCATAAGTTCTATGCTTTTTGAACAAGGGGAAATATGCCAGAAATTTCAATAATTTCACTGGCTGTAAACGGTTTATGGAATGTTCTATCACCATATGGATTACTGCTATGTACCTTTGGTATTTCTCTAGGGATCGTCGTAGGTGCATTGCCAGGACTTTCTTCCACAATGGCCTGCGCCCTTTTAGTGCCTATGACCTTCAGTATGCAACCCTCCACAGGTCTAATACTGCTTGGTGCAATTTGGTGCGGTGCTATTTATGGGGGGTCCAACGCAGCAATTTTGCTTAATATTCCTGGTACCCCCTCATCAATTGCAACTGCTTTTGATGGATACCCGATGACCAGAAAAGGCCAAAGTGAAAGAGCTCTTTTCATTGGCTTGGTTTCATCAGTTGTCGGGGGGATTGTTGGCGTTTTAGTATTACTCTCTGCTTTTGCTCCATTAGCAGCTTTATCAGTTAAATTTGGCAAACCAGAGTTTTTTTGGCTTTGTATTTTTGGCCTTAGCACAATTGCTGCGTTGTCGCCTGGGAATGCCATTAAAGGACTTTTAGGCGCCTCGATTGGTCTACTTCTGGGAACCATAGGTCTTGATCCCATAATAGGTATTCCTCGTTTTACTTTTGGTACTGAAATGCTGATCGAGGGAATACAGCTTGTTCCTGGCCTGATAGGAATTTTCGCATTCGCTCAGGTACTCGAATTAACAGAGCAAAAAAGTGTTGTAATTGCTGAATACAAAACAACTCCCAATCTGATCCGGAATGTCTTTGGAGAGCTTTTTAGTACATGTAAGGCAAATCTTTTACGATCTTCAATAATAGGAACTTTTATTGGAATGTTGCCTGGAGCTGGTGGACCAGTCGCTTCACTAGTAGCTTATGGCGAAGCAAAGCGCTGGGACAAAGATCCGAAACGATTTGGCTCCGGAGTATCAGATGGGATAGTAGCTTCTGAATCAGCTAACAATGCTGTCATAGGCGCCTCTCTAGTTCCAATGATGGGGCTAGGCATTCCTGGCTGCCCAACAGCTGCGGTTGTTATGAGTGGTCTTTTAGTACATGGTATCCTGCCTGGCTCTAAAATGCTGTTAGAATCCGGTGATATAGCCTACACGTTTATAATGTCACTTTTGTTAGTGAATATACTAATGCTTTTTATAGGTTATGGCATGCTGCGCCTTTCTGCCAACTTGTTGAGAGTGCCTACCCGTCTTCTCATTCCCATGGTATTGATCATGGCTGTTATCGGTTCTTATACTCTTAGGAGCAGTATGGTAGATGTTTATGTCATGCTCGGTTGTGGTATATTGTCCTTCTTCCTCGGTAGAGCTGGTGTGGGGGCCGGGCCATTATCGCTGGGACTCGTACTAGGGCCACTAACCGAAGATGCTTTCAATATTAGTCTTACGTTTATGCAGGCAAAGAATTCATTTTTGGAGGTATTCATAACCCGACCGCTTTGCATTTTTTTCATATTGCTAACAATCACCTCTCTTTGTTTACCAGTTTTGTTAGACAGGAGAAAACGAAAAAAGTTGCTCCTCAATAGGAAAAGGAAGGTGTTATGAACCCTTCTGTGAATAAAGATCTTTTCGCTGGAATATTTGGTCTGGCTTTTGGTGGTCTTCTTCTTTATGAAAGTATACAGCTAAGCTATCCTTCGAAGGCTTTTCCTCTTCTTATATCATCGTCCACAGTTGTATTTAGCTTATTAATTCTAATATTCTCTGTATTAAAAAGAAATGTCAAAGTTGTACCTAGTGAAAATGATGGTATTTTACCTTCAAGATTGACTATCTATATAATAATATCAGCTATTATATATATATTATTGATTGATTTATTGGGTTTTTACTCAAGTAGTTTTTTTTGTATTATATTTGTTTCTTCTATACTTTCACCAAATCATTTAAAAATTAAACCATTTATTTTTACCTGTTTATCATCATTTATATTTTTATTTTTTGTTTACATTATTTTTTCATTTTGGATAAAGACATCTATACCCGATGGTATATTAATTTAACAAGATTTATATTAATAGCACATATACTATATGCAATCATATTTAATAAAAAGTCCTCACAATGGAAGTGTGGCATACGCAAAAAAACCAATAATTGAACAAAATGAAGCTCTGATCAAAGTCTGTTATTGTGGAATTTGTGGTTCTGATCTTCACGCTTTTGAGGGAAGCCACATACGTCGACCTCCTCCGCTAATCACAGGTCATGAGGTTAGTGGGATCATAGAAAAAATAGGAAGCAACGGTGGATCAATCAAAGTTGGTAGCAAAGTTACCGTATTGCCAGAAGAAAGCTGCATGATTTGCGGTAATTGTATGCACGGCTGGACTAACTTGTGTAAGGGCAAAAAACTATTAGGAACAAATGAGTGGCCAGGAGGGTTTGCTGAATACATAAAGGCACCTATTTCAAATGTTATTGAATTACCTGCTACGCTGCCTTTAGAACTGGGAGCACTAGTTGAACCTGTAGCTGTTGCTATTCATGCTCTGAAACAAGTCAATTTTGAGAAAGGGCAGAATGTAATAATATTTGGGATGGGGAGTATCGGAAGCGTGCTTTTGACTTTGTGTAAGATGTTGGGAGCCAACAAGATAGTTGCGTGCGATATTAAAAACTTTAATCTAGAGTTCGCGAAAACACAAGGAGCTGATTTCGCGATAGATACATCGAATGGGTATGATCAAACAATAAAATTTATAAATATGTTAGATATACCCAAACTTGATGTCTCATTGATATCAACTTCTAACGTCGACACCATAAATATGAGCTTTGGGGTAACGCGATCCCGTGGAGTTATAGGACTAATAGGTCAATTTAATAAGCCAGGGATCGTGGATATTGACAAATCCCGTATAAAAGAACAATTAATATTATCTTCCTTTACATATACCATAGAAGATTTTATTAACGCAATTAATATTATTGAAAAAGAAAATTATAATTTTAAAAAATTAATTTCTAATATAATTAAAATAGATGATATTGACAATTGTATAAAATTAATGGTTGAATCAAAAATAGATACAATAAAAACGCTTATATCGTTTAATTAATACATATATATATTATAACTATTATTTAAAAAAATATCAATAAAGTATATTTTTATAATTAAATATAACTATATAAGAATATGAAAAAATATAATTTTGATTTGACAGGTAAAAATGCAATAATTAACGGTTCTTCTGGAGCAATTGGTGGAGTATTTGCCGAAGCGCTTATCGATTCTGGAGCAAATGTGGCGCTCTGTTATAATAGTAATAGGGATCCGATTGATAAAATGATTGAAAATAAGAGTAATTCAGGCAATCTATTAAAAGGCTATAGAGTTAACTATATGGAATTAAAAGAGGTAGCTGATCATGCCGATAGTGTAATAGAAGATTTTGGCAGTATCGATATAGTAGTGAATTGTGTAGGCGGACATTTGAACGGTTCTATAAGTGATGGAGATACAACATTTTTTGATCTTGACCCAATGGTGATGCGAGAAAATGTAACTTTTAATTTATTCGCTGGATGTATCTGGCCCTGCTATTATTATGTAAAAAGAATGATCTCTAATGATGATGGTGGATCTATCGTGAATATAAGCTCTATGAATGCATATCGGCCATTGAGGGGCAGGGCAAGTTATGCAGCAGCCAAAGCAGGTGTCACTAATTTCACACAATGGCTTGCTTGCCACGTTGCAATGGATTTTAATCCAAAAATTAGAGTTAATTGCATTGCTCCAGGTTTTTTCCCTGGACCCCATAACCTTGGTATTATGACAAATGAGGATGGTTCTCTGGCCTGGCGAGGCCGACAAATTGTTAACATGACTCCAATGGGGAGGCTTGGCAATAGTGAAGATATTGTTGGGGCTTTATTGTGGTATGTTTCGGATGCTTCAAGTTATATTACGGGTACAATGATGCCTGTTGATGGAGGGTTTACCGCTTATTCCGGTTTGTAAGAATAAGTACTGGACTGTAAAATGGGATTCAAAAAAATAGATTCAAAAAATAAAAGTCAGTTGGCAGCGGAAATGCTTCTTTCTGCAATAGAAAGTAAAAAATATCTACCTGGAGATAAGCTACCATCCGAAAGAGTCATAGCAACAGACATGGGGCTGAGTCGAAACACGTTAAGAGAGGCTATAGCAGCATTGCAGATCGTTGGAGTTATTGATGTAAGGCACGGACAAGGCAATTATATTGCAAGCTTAGATCTAGATAATATATCTAACGTCGACGAGTCTATAAGCAAAATATTTGCATCTAACGATAATCCATTTATCATCATTGATGCTCGTATAGCCTTTGAACCAGGTGTAGCTGCTTTATCATGTCATATTGCTGTCGAGAAGGACATCAAGGAGCTTGAAATACTTTTATCTAGAATTACCGAATCTATTTTGGATAACGCAATAATTGGTTACTCTTTAGCAGATTATGAATTTCATATGAAAATTGCAAATTGTATTCATAATCAAGTAATTAGTAACACCATGAAATACCTTCTTGATGCGTTAAAACAACCCTTATGGCGATCAATGAAAAAGATTATCTTTTCTAAAGAAGAGATCCAGAATAGTAGAATTAATGAGCATGAAAAGATCTTTCTAAGCATAAAAAACAGAGATCCTCAACTAGCTCAAGCAAACCTGTTTACACATCTTACTGAATCAAAAAATCGTTTTCTTATGGAAAGCGAAAGGTGAGAAAGGTTGACGATAGGATATGTGTATAAAATAGTTGGATTTTTGGTGAGTGGCTAGTGATCTTTATATAGGTATAATTCGGGTAGCAGATAGGCCGCTCACAGACCATTGCTAGAAAGTGTGAGGTCATGACTCCTACAAAGCTTCTCCTTCAGTTTCCCTGATTTCTAACTCCTTGCCTTCAGAAATAACGACCGTGATCTTCTTTGCAGCACCCACTTCAATGACGGGAGTTGCCTGTTTGGCAAGACTCAGGTAGAAATCATGCAGGCTTACCGCTCCTTCTGATAAACCGCCACCAATCGAATATTTCGCCATTTGACCAGAATCAATCGTTGTCGTCGTACCAAGAGCAGACGTTGATTTGGTCGTTGCCGATGATTTGAGCATATCACCCATGCCACCAAAAAAACCAGCCACGATCGTTCTGGCAGTGGCTGCACCCATCCGTGAGACGACCCGACCGGAAAGACCGACTTTGCTGTCGGAGTCTGTAACAAAACCTTTCACCTGGGTATCAATAATCGCCTTACCTTCATTACTGAGGCATGAGAGTGAAACCAGACGCACATCTGCTCGCTCTTTATCAAGTCTTCCCACTGCCTCGGCAATAACAAAACATCCTGCCAGATCAGCCTTGATATCATTGGGAAGAACTGCCGGGGTCTGAATTCTGAGAAGGAGTGGCTCGGGATTATTGGTTCCTTTACCGGAAGTAGAAGCATCGAAACCGGTCAACAGTTGTGCCTCCATAAAGGAAGGGGGGAGGGTAGACGGTCCGTGCTTTTTTTTTACCATTTTTTAGGGTCAGATACTCCTGTTGTAATAGCCGAGTTCGTCAAGACGCTGATCTCACCGATCATCTTTGGCTCAGGGAGTGGGTGTGGCGGTAATTGTGTTGGATAAGATCCCACACCAGGAGGGACTGCAGACCATGGGCTGCTCAACAGAAGGTACCGGTGGAAGTGTTGCCTGTTGAGTCACCTGGTCGGCAGAGGGGATTTCCGGGAGCGTACGTTGGCTGCTTTTTTGTTCCAGGCTCTTCTGCTCCCGTGCTAATTTGTTGACCGTTTCCTGGAGAGATTCGAGCTGCCGCCTCTGTTCCCGGAGCATGGTTTTCTGAATCAGGTCCGGTTCCAGTTGGATTTCACGGGTTTTCTTTTGCATGAAAAAAACCTTTGGAACTATCCGGCCCGGAAGAGTTATATCCGGTAGCAACAAGAATGATAAAAATGAGCCCGATTCCGGCCCAGATAACAATCTTCTTCTGTTTAGGACCCAGATCATTGAATCTTTCGGTAAGATTCATTTCACCCGCTCCTTCTGATCCACGACGAACACTAAAGTGGATTGATGGGGATCCAAGGTGTGATTTTCCACGGCGACAGCAAGAATTGATTGACTGATGGCTGAGCAGAGGAAACGTTGTTCATCCACTTCAATCAGGTTTTCTGAAAGGGATGTGACCAGATATTTTTTTAGACGCAAGCCAACACCGTCTACATCCACAACCTGCAACAATTGCACGTCCAGATCCGGTGCAAGTGTTACCATCCTGGTTGATTCATCTATCCGGTAACTTGTCGGGTAGGTTCCATGATAGGCTTCCTGGATGAGCAACAGCGCCTGTTTTTCAAGAGGCATGTTTTTATAATGGGTAATGTTGCTCTTGAAAATATCACCATGAGGAGAGGCAAGACGAAGTGTTACAGAAGGGATGTCCGCTGGAGTAACGAGCAGGGTGTAGACTGCATTGTTGCAGACCACAAACAATTCGCTCTGGGTATCTGCATATATAAATTCATTGCCAAAATCCTCAATCTTGAATTTTATGAAGCCGTTATTGCCGGAAAAATGACCGGTCATTGCCTTTTCCTGAGAGAAAATCAAATCATTCATTGGTCCGGGCAGACAATCCGGTTGATATCCCGGTTAGAGAGTTCAACGGTTGTTGGGATCTCTGCTTGGATCACTGTGTTTGCCAGACAGTTACTAGTTACCGTTATAATCAAGACAGCTGTTGCCAGAATTACTTTAGCCACGTTCCTGCTCCTGCCGCTGTGTCAGTTTTTCGGTAAACGATATGATGTAGAACCTGCCGTCCTGCAGGCGATAGTCGATCAGATAGGTCTTGCTGCTGTTTTCAAGCAGGGTATCCCCGGCATATTGTTTGAAGTTTCCAAAGATCTCTATGAACTCCTCAGTGATCCCAATTTTTTCCAGATAGAAAACTGAGCTGACCTGTGATTCTTCCACTCTGCCGGCCAGGGAATACCAGGATTGTGACGCTTGCGGGTATGTTTCCGGAGCAAAATAGGCGAGCAATTCCTCAAACTGACTCCGCGCCGTCGGCGGCGAGTAGGTGGCTGCCAGGTTTACGATTCGTCGACTAATATCTGCAATATAGCCATCAGTGGGTTTGCCATGAATAAACTCCACCGTTCCGGTCATCGTCGGTGGAATTAGGACGACTCGTTGATATTTCACTGCCCGATACACCATGACTGAGTTGAAGATGATGGTAAGTGCCAGTATGATGATACTGAACTTCAGTATCCTGTTCTGGACAAAAAGGTTGCTTGCTTTCTGCAGAAAGATGTCGGTGTTCATTCATGAAACTCCCGTTGGAAATAGTCGGGATAATTCTTCATCTGGATAAAACCGAACATGTAGAGAACATGCCTGAGAAAGCCTCTGGCTTTTGAGCGTTTGGTCCGGGTATAGAGGTATTGCGTGAGCAGAAAGACGAGCCACATGATTTTTCCGTAAAGCAGCGCCAAGGTGAGGGTGAACACCCCGAGGATCAGTTCATCGGTCTCAAACCAGAGTACCTGGATTGGTCTTGAGAGGTACTGGGGAAATCTGTGGGTGAAATTATTTTCGCTCAATTGTCTTTTCTCCCTGGTAGTCAATGACTCTTAGATAATCAGTGCCCCGATCGTCTGGACGACTGCATCGGCCTTCAGTAGAAACGCTCCACCTAAGACAACACCTGCTGCAGGGAGAATCATCTGCCGAATGGCCAGTATTGCCGCAAACACCATACAGGCAACACCGGCTACAAAGCCGATAGGCCCGAGCAGGATCTGGTTTACCCCGATATCATAGAGATCAAAGGCAAAGGAACCTGCAGCAGGTA
>CAXXRX010000001.1:0-163861 GCA_963675545.2 Desulfocapsaceae bacterium | reverse complement strand
ACGTTCAGGTATTTCTTCCTGATGGCGGCGTGTATCAACCGCTGTTCTTCATCGCTGAACACATCCTCAAGGAGTTGACTTCGTGCTGCGATTCTTCCGGGCGCCATCTGGTTCCGGTCTCCACCGGAATCTTTTTTCCCGGCTCAGGCGCCGGTTTTCAGATTGTCTGACGGCAGTATCGTCATCTTTTTTTCCTCCAGTGCACGTTAATTGAAGACGTTCCCCGTCAACTATACCCACAATGTAGTAAATCGCCAAGAACAGTCACTGCCCTGGCACCGGAAACAGACAATAATTTCGTGCTCGCCCAGCCTGCCATGCATGGCAGATCATCCGGTCCACAACTCAAGCTGGCAACAACAGTCAGATAAGCACGCAGACAGTGCCGGAGCCGGTCGGCGCTAGTAAAACAGATTCAAGATGATATAGATCGGCGGGAGCAGGTACAAACATACCAGCACCGCCTTGAGTCGATACCAGCGTTTCAGGAAGACCAGGGTTACCAGGCCGGCAAACACCGCAGACCCCCGCAGGCCCATGGACATATAACTCCAGCTGAGAATTGTCGAATCAAGTCCGGTGATGACCAGCAGTGAAGCGCACAACAGCACCAGAAACGTCGACCCTCTCAACAGCGTAAGTGGACTGAACCGCTGCAGAAACGCAGTGTTTTTCAACGGAAAATCATTGTAGAGATTTGTCGTTACACCAAGCAGCAGCCCCGCAGCAGTGCCCAGCACGATCAACAGGATTCCCGCTGAGAAAAAGGCGGCAACCGGCGAGGGGAAGCTGTGCTGCAGAAAATAGGGCAGAGCCTGGGCGCTATCGCTGCCGAGCCCGGGGTAATAGGCTCGCAGGTAAAGACCTGTTATAATGCCGAAAACACCAATCGGCGGGATCAGCAGTGCGCTCAGAAAAGCGCCGTTGCGTGCCTGCCTGACATCTTTTGCCGCAAAAATAGCCTGGAGATAAATCTGGGTGGAAAGCACCCCAACCAGCATGGAAACCATATCAACAGCCGCCGATTTTACACCGTACACGGAAAAATCCAGCATGCCGCTGTCCGCGGGCAGACGGGCCAGAATCTCACCCATCCCCCCGCCATTTTCAAGGGCCAGCCCCGCACTTGCCAGCATAATGACATAGAGCATGAAGAACTTGATTTTGCCGATCAGTCCGGCACCGGAAATACCGCCGGTGCCGACAAAGATGCCGATCAAAAGCGTCGTCAGCAGGACTGAGGCAAGATCGCCAAAACCAAACACCGACTGGAGGATGGCGATCGAGGCAAGAAACTGACCGACCACGTGAATAAACATGCCTGCGGAGTTGAACATGCTGCTGTAATACTGAAACCTCCTGCCGAAATAATTGCCGAGATACTCGGAAACGGTAACCACGCCTTCCTGACGCAGTGCCTTTGCAAAAAAACAGCCGAGAAGAAAACAGGAAATACCACTGCCGAAGGTAAAAATGCAGGCGGATATCCCATGCGTGTAGGCCATTTGAACCGTTCCGACTGTGGAAACCCCGCCGACCAGTGTACCGATAATGATCCAGGATACCCCGGCAGCGGGAAGGGAGCGGTCAGCCAGGGAAAAATCAGCGGCGGATCTGACCCGTGAACCCCGACTGCAGGCAAGCAGCGCTATAATGACAAAGGTTACAGCAAATGTTGCCTGGTACACGGGGCACCTCCCTGTGCCGTCTGTCGGGTATTATCCTGAAAGCGCAACGAAAATGCTCGATATAACCGACAGAAGATACAGGACCGGAAACTGTGCATTTCTTTTCAGCAGTTTTTAGTGGACCATGCCGATATTACCAGCGTATTGCTGATAGACATAGACGCAATAGACCCCAAGCAGCCACGCTCCCTGCCAGCGTTTGAAGGTTTCCAGACCTGTTCATGGAGATAAAGAGCCGGAACGAGAAAAGTATGATGAGCATCGCCGGAAAATGAAAATAGAAAAAGTTCGCCGGAATTTCAAGTGGTGCCGCAGCTGCTGCCGCCCCGATAACAAAGAGGCAGTTGAGGACGTCGGCACCGACGATATTACCAAGGGTGATTTCGGGATGCCCCTTGCGGATTGCCGAGATAGCCGTCATCAGCTCCGGCAGTGAGGTTCCAAAAGCAACCATGGTGGCGGCGATCACATCATCGGGAACCCCGAAACGAACGGCGACCGCAGAGGCGCTCGGTACAAGCACCCTGGCACTGGCAATTACCAGAACCAATCCCCCGAGAATCATTCCCCAGGTCACTGCAATCCCCATGGTTTCGTGTACTGCTGAATCAGCTTCTGAAGGGAGCTGGGCAACACCTTGCTTTGACCAGACATAGGTCGCATGGAGATAGACAACCAGCAGAGCCAGGAAAAAAAAGCCGACCCAACGGCCAAGAACCGGGGTGCTTCCCTGCGGTGCTACCAGTAGAGCCAGGACCGAAACAAGTACGAGCAGCACTGCCGCCCCGACCTGCACCCAGCCGGCACGATCTAAAATTCTGCGGTTTACCGGGATTGTTGCCAGAAGGCAGGTGAGACCGAAAATAAGCCCCGTATCGGCAATAATCGAACCAACTCCGTTGCCAAGAGCCAGACCGGCATTACCCATATAGGCGGCCATGACCGACACGAACGCCTCAGGCATTGTAGTACCCAGCGAAACGATAGTCGCCCCGATCACCACGGTCGGCAGTCCGGTTCTCGTTGCCAGACTGACGACACCATCTATCATCCTGTCAGCCCCGAAAGAAAGAACAACAATGCAGATGACGATGACAAGCAGAAGAACCGGCGTTGAGATTCCATTGACGAACTGAGTAAGAACTGCTTCGTCAGCAATCCACTGCCAGATACTATAGTTCATTTTCACTCCCGGAACATGGCCCGTCCACTTCATTCTGCATTTTGCTGAGGCTGGTAGCTGTTTATATTCTTATGTTGAAATGAACAGGAATATAAAGCATCTGCATTTAATTAAAAGAAACATCTTTACCTTTACCACTGATTTTCAGATATCGGTACGCCTGGATCACATATTACCTTTTACACCGGTTGACATTGACAAGAGATTGCTATATATGTGAATCCTCATTGAAACATGCAGGGGTGGCCAGAGCCTGAGATGATACCCATTGAACCTGAACCGGTTAATGCCGGCGTAGGGAAACGCATAGCTCAGATTTTTTTCGTTTGACACTTCAGCTCATCTCGGCTGCAACAGGCTTAACTCCCGTCGACTGCAACTCCCAGATTAAGAGGTTCTCATGTCCACTATTGCCGAGAAAACAGCAGAAAATCTGCAGCTCATCCGTCAGAGTAAACCGCTCATCCACAATATCACCAACTTCGTAGTGATGAACTTCACGGCCAACGCGCTGCTGGCACTTGGGGCATCACCGGTGATGGCACATGCCCGCGAGGAAGTTGAGGAGATGGTTTCCTATGCAGGAGCTCTCGTACTGAATATCGGTACACTCTCCGATATCTGGATAGAATCGATGATCAAAGCGGGTAGAAAAGCAACCAAGATGGGGACTCCGATTATCCTTGATCCTGTCGGCTCCGGTGCCACCGGATTTCGCACTGCAAGTGCAAAACGTCTGCTTGCTGAAACGGTTGTCGGTATTATTCGCGGCAACAGTTCCGAAATTCTCTCACTTGGTGATCCGGACTCGATGACCAAGGGGGTCGATGCGATGCATACGGTAGACGATGCCGCCGAGATCAGCTCGCAGCTTGCCAGGGACCTGGGCACTACGCTGGCGATAACGGGCCCGGTAGATCTGATCACCGATGGCTCACGGGTTCTCCGGGTTGCAAACGGTGATGCAATGATGCCCTCTGTCACCGGCACCGGCTGTGCGGCGACTGCTATTATCGGAGCTTTTGCAGCGGTTGAGAAAAACATGGTCGATGCTGCTGCCGGTGGGCTCGCCTTTATCGGGCTTGCCGGAGAAAAGGCCGCTCAGACGAGCTCCGGTCCCGGGAGTTTCATGATCGCCATGCTCGATACCCTTTACAACCTGACGCCTGAAGAACTGGAGGCCGGGAGTCGGATCACAGAGGCATAGCAAGACTGGCTGCAGCGGGAATTTTTGGAGACGGCAGGGAGATTTTCTGATGAGCAGACAAACAAAACACTATTCCAGGGTATTGACAATTGCCGGCTCCGACAGCGGCGGCGGCGCCGGTATCCAGGCAGACCTCAAGACCATATCGGCAAACCACTGTTACGGCATGTCCGTTATCACCGCCCTGACAGCTCAGAACACCATCGGCGTCAGTGCCATTCATCCGGTTCCAGTCGATTTTGTCAGGCAGCAGCTTGAAGCGGTACTCGGCGATATCGGCACCGACGCTATCAAGATCGGCATGCTTTTTTCACCGGAACTCATCAAGACGGTAGCCGCCATGCTGAAGAAGTTCAACTGCCGCAACATTGTTCTTGACCCGGTGATGGTTGCCACAAGCGGCGACCGCCTTATTGAAGATGACGCCATCAAGGCCCTGAAAACAGAACTGATTCCCCTTGCCGAACTGATCACCCCCAATCTCCCGGAAGCCTCCGTGCTGCTCGAGCGTGACATCAGCAGCCGCGACGATCTTGCCCGGGCAGCAATCGACCTCAGTAAACTCGGCTGCACCAACATACTGATCAAGGGCGGGCACCTTGATGAATCACAGGACAGCGACGATCTGCTCTACCTTGGCGAGGAAGGAAAAACGATACCTTTTCCCGTCACGCGTATCGAGACAAACAACACGCACGGCACCGGCTGTACCCTCTCCTCGGCAATCGCCTCCGGACGTGCCCGGGGACTGGACATAGAGCAGGCTGTGCGTGCGGCCAAGGACTACATAACCGGGGCAATTGCAGCCGGCGCCGGATACAGGATTGGTAACGGGCATGGTCCGGTACATCATTTTTTCCGTTATTTTCAGTAAATCCTGACATGGCCACGGATACAGACCAGCCACCCGGCACCGTGATGCCGTCGGTTTTCATCGATGAGCTCTCACTCTCGTTTCATGGAGACATCATCTTTGACCACCTCTCCCTGCAGATCGAAGGCGGCAAATGTACCTGTATCCTGGGGCCAAGCGGCTGCGGGAAATCCACACTGCTGAGGTTGATTTCAGGAAACCGCTCCATCGATCACCAGGGAATCATCAGCATAGCTCCCGGGCCTGCAGGAGCCAACCTCACTGCCTGGATGAGCCAGAACGACCTTCTACTCCCCTGGATGAGTGTTGAAGACAATGTCCTGCTGGGCGCAAAACTCCGTTTCGAGATTTCTGCAGCACTTCGGCAAAAAGCAGTTCAGCTTCTGGAAAAAGCGGGCCTTGGGTCGTATCGTACCTCACTGCCCTCCTCCCTGTCAGGGGGGATGCGGCAGCGGGTTGCCCTGCTGCGCACACTGATGGAAAATCGACCGGTCCTGCTGATGGATGAACCGTTTTCGGCGCTCGACGCGCTGACCAGGATCAGGCTTCAGGATCTGGCAGCCAGGCTGATCAAGGGAAAGACTGTACTGCTGGTGACCCATGATCCGCTGGAGGCGCTGCGGCTTGGGGACACCATTTTGGTGCTGGCCGGCAGTCCGACACGGGTGGCGGCACGTTTTGACATGGACGGAACCCCGCCCAGGGAGGCAGACGGAGGTATTATGCATGAACAGTATCCGCAGCTGCTGAAAACACTGATGGAGCATTGAATGATTACCGGAAAGAGCTGTTGTACCGACAACCTGGTGCCGATCATATGATCGTTTTCAGACTCACCGTGCTTCTATCGGGTTTTACCCTGCTCTGGCAGCTGCTCGTTTCTGTTACCGGCGTTCCCCACTACATCCTTCCCGGGCCCGGCCCGGTCTGTGCCGCACTGGTCAACCACTGGCCGACACTGTTGAGACACCTGCTGATAACCGTCAGTGAAATCCTGGCAGGACTTACAATCGGCACCCTGCTCGGTTGTTCATGCGCCCTGACCATGTTTCTCTCTCCCCACCTGAAACGCTGGATGCTGCCGGTGCTGGTTGTCAGCCAGGCTATTCCGGTTTTTGCCCTGGCACCGATACTGGTGCTCTGGCTCGGTTATGGAATGGCCTCCAAAATTGCCATGGCTGTCCTCATCATCTTCTTTCCGGTTGCCTCATCGTTTTATCACGGTTTGCGGGCAACACTACCGGACCTGCTTGAACTTGCCCGGGTCATGGAGGCAGGAACCGGCGGCATCATGCGCTATATCGCCATTCCCTCGGCACTGCCTGCTTTTGCCTCGGGCCTCAGAGTAGCAGCAGCTGTCGCACCAATCGGCGCCATCGTCGGTGAATGGGTAGGATCCAGCGCCGGCCTCGGTTATTACATGCTGCATGCCAATGCCCGGATGCAGATCGACACCATGTTTGCAGCCCTGGCGCTGCTCTCCGGTGCCTCATTAACCATCTATTTTTCAATCGATTTTCTTCTAAAAAAATTAATTTACTGGGAAACCCCACAGGAGTTGAATCATGCCTGAACTCTGTAAAAAAACGTTTCTGATTGTTATTGCCCTCTCTTTGTCAATTACCACCAGCGCCCTGGCCGAAACAAAAATTACCGTGCTGCTTGACTGGTTTATAAACCCGGACCATGCACCGCTCATCATCGCTAAAGAAAAAGGCTACTTCCAGGAACAGGGGCTTGACGTCATCTTTGTGGCCCCCGCAAACCCCAACGACCCTCCCAAGATTGTCGCCGCCGGTAAAGCGGACATTGCCGTATCCTACCAGCACCAGCACCAGCTGCAGGTGGACCAGGGACTGCCGCTGGTTCGTATAGCCACCCTGGTGGCGACACCGCTCAACTCGCTCGTAGTTCTTGCCGACAGCGATATAAAAACCATGGCCGATCTCAAGGGAAAAACCATCGGCTACTCAGTCGGGGGCTTTGAGACGGTATTGCTCGGGGTTATGCTGGCTGAAGCCGGCCTTACACTCTCCGACGTCACGCTGGTAAACGTCAATTTCTCGCTCTCACCGTCGCTGTTCACCGGCAAGACAGATGCGGTAATCGGGGCCTTTCGCAACTTTGAACTTAATCAGATGGAGATGGAAAAACGCCCCGGCAGAGCGTTTTATGTGGAGGAGTATGGCATCCCTGCCTACGATGAGCTGATCCTGGTTGCCAACAGGGAGCGGATCGGTGACAAGAACCTGCGCAAATTCGTCAACGCCCTCGAGTCCGGGGTCCAGTTTCTGCTCAACCACCCGGACCAGAGCTGGGAGCTGTTTGTAAAAGGTGAGCGGGCAGAACTTGACGATGAACTCAACAGACGGGCCTGGGTTGACACCCTGCCCCGGTTCGCTCTCAGGCCGGGTGCGCTTGATAAAAACCGCTACCTCAGGTTTGCTGAATTCCTCCGCACGCAGAGCATGATCACAGCGCTGAAACCGCTTGAGGAATGGGCTGTGGAACTGCCTTAGAAGAGAGGCCTCTGGCCGGTGCCCTGGAAGGCTTCCTGTCTGCGCTAGCTGCCATCCGGCAATGCACAGGTGAGTGCTTGTACCGTTTTGTCAGGAGGGAAAGCGTTTTTCCAACTCAGCTATCTGCTCATCGTTCAGATAGTTTACCGGCAGGTTGCGGGTAAGCAGGTAGAGCCGTGCCGTATCCTCGAGCTCTTCGGCAGCGTAGAGTGCATCCTCGAGACTTTTACCCGAGACAACCGGGCCGTGATTTGCCAGCATGACGGCCCGGTGCAGGGCCGCTTTTTCCTCCACCGCCGCCGCCAGGGCATGATCACCGGGTGGAAAATAGGGAATCAACGGCAGCCTGCCGATCTTCATCACGTAATACGCGGTAATCGGCGGCAGGATATTCTCCGGATCGACATCGGCCAGGCAGCTGACTGCCACCGAATGCAGCGAATGAAGATGAACGACCGCTCCAGCCTGGGGACGCATGCGATAGATTGCCATGTGCAGAAAATGTTCCTTGGTCGGCGGGTCTCCACTGAGCAGTTCACCGTTGCCGTCAAGCAGCGAAATCCGTTCCGGGGCCAGATCTCCGAATGTTGACCCCGTCGGTGTCATCAGCCAGCCGTCATTAATCCTGACACTGAGGTTTCCTGAAGATCCGGACGTCAGTCCCCGGTCAAAGAGTGATTTGGCAGTCCTGCTGATTGTTTCCCGCAGCTCTTTTTCTCTTGTATCCATGTAGTTACCTGCTCTTTTCAGCCAAGGACCTCAAACGCCTTGGTAAAAAAATCCTCGTTTCCAAAATTACCCGACTTCAGGGCCAGCGACAGACTGACATCTCCGATCGTTTTACACCACGGCACACCAGGATCGATCTCTTTACCGATTTGTATGGCCTCAACACCAAGGCTTTTGACGACCGCACCAGAGGTTTCCCCGCCGGCGACAACCAGACGCCCGATACCGCGCTTGACGATTCCAGCGGCAATGACGCCCATTGCCTCTTCGACAAGCAGCCCGGCCCTGGTTCTTCCCAGTTGCTCCTGAACTTTGGCGACATCACCGGGGTCGGCTGAAGAATAGATAAGATAGGGCACATCCCCGTCCTGTTTGTCAACCCATGCCAACACCTTCTCGACAACCCCATTTTTGTCCTTATCAAGGGCAATCGCCTCAAGATTGAAACATGGCCAGCGATCCTTTACTGCGGCGACCTGGGCTCTGGTCATTGCGGAACAGCTTCCCGACAGTACCGCAGCCCGCCCGTCCGGCTGCCACTGGTAACAGCCGTCAGCGCTCTGCAGTTCGCCGGACTTTCGAAAATTTTCTGGAATCCCGAGGGCCACACCAGACCCGCCGGTGATCAGTTTCAGGTCTTTTGAGGCTTCTCCGATGGCATACAGGTTCTGGTCATTGAGCGCATCGACCACAGCAAACATGTTACCCAAAGCGCTTAACCGCTCATATGTCTGCCGAATTGCCTCGGAGCCGGCTTCAACATCTTCAAAGGGAACCAGGCCGACCGAACCCGTTGTCTGCCTGCCGAGGAAACGCACCAGGTTTGCATCATTCATCGGGGTCAGCGGATGATCTTTCATGCTCGAATCGCTGAGCAGCAGATCTCCGACAAAAAGATGCCCCTTGTAAATGGTTCTGCCGTTGGTCGGAAAGGCGGGACAGGCAATCGAAAACGGCTCGCCAAGCCTTCCGAGCAACGCCTCTGCAACCGGGCCGATATTACCCTCTGCGGTTGAATCGAAGGTTGAGCAGTATTTGAAAAAGAACTGTTTTGTTCCCAGCGACATGAGCCACTCAAGCGCTTCAAGCGACTCCTGCACCGCATCCCCGACCGGGGTCGAGCGAGACTTCAGGGCAACAATAATTGCCGCCGCCTTACCGGGATCAAAATCCTTGGTGGGAATACCGAATGTCTGGATCGTCGGCATGCCCTCTTTGACCAGGGTGTTTGCCAGATCCGTTGCCCCGGTAAAATCATCCGCTATCGCTCCGAGCAGTATTGCCATCCCGTCAATCTCCGTTGGTGTCTCAAATCACATTGTTATCTGTTTGCCATAGTAAATATAGCCGTCTTTTTACCACACAATAATCAATCAGTGCGGAGCTTACTATTTCTCATCGTGAAAGAAAAGCTAAACAGTGGGAAGGTGGGGCTCACAGCTCTGGTGTTTTTTTAAAAGGAAATTTTAAGCGTTCATCAAACTTGTTGCTGATAAGTATAAACCTGTGTTATCAAATGGTGGTGACATGGACAGTTGTCACACCTGCAGTACCTTTAACAGCAGGTTTTAAGCCCGGGACGTCAATCCCAAAATCAATACCATCTATCTGGAGGAAGTCTATGAAACACTGGAAGAGCTTGTTTATCGTATGCGCGCTGCTCATGGTATCTACCGGAATTGCCTTTGCCGAAAACGGCGACACACTGAAATCCGTCACCGAAAAAGGCTATATCCAGGTCGGGGTCAATGGAGATCTCTTCGGATTCGGGAAGGCAGACCAGAAAGGCGAGTGGAAGGGTCTTGATGTTGATACCGCCCGGGCAGTAGCTGTGGCCGTATTCGGTGACCTCAATGACCGCCTGCGCTATGTACCGCTCACTGCAAAAACCCGCTTTACCGCCCTCCAGTCAAAAGAAATTGATCTGTTGACAAGAAATGCCACCCAGACCTTGGGACGGGACACCTCTCTCGGCCTTGATTTTGTCCAGGTGAACTACTATGACGGCCAGGGCTTCATGGTCCCCAAAGCGCTCGGCGTAAAAAGTGCAAAAGAGCTCAGCGGAGCAACCGTCTGTGTTCTCCCCGGTACAACCACTGAACAGAATGCCGCCGACTTTTTCCGTTCCAACAACATGGATTGGAAAACCGTCACCATCGAGAGCACTGCGGAACTTTCACAGGCATTCTATGCCGGACGCTGTGACGTGATGACCTCTGATGCCTCCCAGCTCGCCGGTCTGCGCGCCAGTGCGCCGAATCCCGCCGACTTCATGATTCTTCCCGACATCATTTCCAAGGAACCCCTTGCCCCTGCTGTACGGCATGGCGACAACCAGTGGAAAGACATCGTTAACTATGCTGTTCTGGCAATGATCAACGCTGAAGAGCTCGGCATTGATTCTAAAAATGTCGACGAAATGCTGAAATCCACCAACCCGGTCATCCAGAGATTCCTCGGTGTCTCTCCCGGAAACGGTGCAGCTCTTGGCCTTGACGAAAAATTCGCCTACAACATCATCAAGCAGGTGGGCAATTACAGCGAAATTTTCGAGCGCAATGTCGGTGTTAACACGCCACTTGGCATTGAGCGTGGTCTCAACGCATTGTGGACCAACGGCGGCCTGATGTATTCACCGCCATTCAAATAAATTTTTAAAACAGGAATCACGCAGATTCTCAAGGGTTCATGCTGAATGTCCGCAGCCGGCATTCAGCATGAACCGGCGGCGCCTGGTGCACACGGTTATTTGCTGTATTTTGAATAACCTGCTTGTGTCCCCCCATTGACAAGGACAACGGTGACGGTCCGCCCTTGTTATCCAATTCCGTATTCACACTGTCTATGGTATCCGGAGCAACAAATTCGGGAAAAACATACTTCTGGAATGACAAGAAGACACGGGCGATCCTCTACCAGATCATAACCGCAGCGTTTGTCGCCTTCATGGGCTATTACCTGATTTCAAATGTTCAGGAAAATATGGCCAAACAATCAATCGCCAGTGGTTTTGGATTTATCGACAAAGAAGCAGCGTTTGAGATCGGCGAAAGTCTGATCGACTATTCCGCTGCCGACAGCTACGGCAGGGCCCTGCTTGTCGGAGTACTCAATACGCTTAAAATTTCACTGGTCGGCATGGTGCTCACCACGATGCTCGGCACCATTGTTGGGGTCTGTACCCTTTCTTCCAACTGGCTGATCGCAAAACTCGGTACCGCCTATGTCGAACTGTTCCAGAACATTCCGGTCCTGCTCCAGCTCTTTTTCTTTTATGCACTTTTTTATGAAATATTTCCCGGACCCAGACAGGCGCTCAACCCGGTAACCGGCATTTATATCACCAACAGGGGCGTTGATTTTGCCGTTCCTGCGAGCCATCCCGCCTGGGGGTACATGGGTATCGCATTCCTGGCTGCCTGCATTCTTGTATATGCTATCAATCGCTGGGCGACAAAGCGACAGGAAGCTACCGGGCAGCAGTTTCCCACGTTCTGGGTCGGTATCGGTGTTCTTGCCGGTCTGCCCCTTCTTGCCTGGCTGGTCAGCGGGGCCCCGGTCCAGATGGACATACCGGAAATGAAAGGCTTTAACTTCGAGGGCGGCAGAAACATCAGCCCTGAGTTTTCCGCACTGCTGATCGGGCTGGTACTCTACACGGCATCGTTCATTGCCCAGATCGTCAGGGCAGGCATCCAGTCCATCAGCCATGGTCAGACGGAAGCCGCCATGTCGATCGGCCTCAAGCCCCGGTTTGTGCTTAAAATCGTTATATTTCCCCAGGCATTGCGGGTAATCGTACCACCATTGACATCCCAGCTCCTCAACCTGACCAAGAACAGTTCCCTTGCTGTGGCCATCGGTTATCCTGATTTTGTCCAGGTCGCCGGCACCACGATCAACCAGACCGGCCAGGCCGTTGAGGGAGTTGCGCTGATGATGATTGTCTACCTGACGTTCAGCCTCACCACGTCTGCTTTTATGAACTGGTACAACAAAAAAATTGCCATCATCGAACGGTAGAGTACCCATGAACGCGACAACACCGTCACATATTGAGGAAATCAAGCCGCCGGCAACCGACGTGGGTATCCTCGGCTGGCTGAAGCGCCATCTGTTCAATGGTGTGTTCAATTCACTGGCAACACTGTTCATCCTGGCCCTGCTGATCAAATTTGTTCCCCAGTTTGTCCGCTGGGCGTTCATCGACAGTGTCTGGTTTACCTCGGGTGCGGAATGTCATGCCGCAAGCGGGGCCTGCTGGTCGGTTATAACCCAGAATATCCGCTTCAACATCTTCGGATATTTTCCCTACGAACACCAGTGGCGGCCGCTGCTGGCGATGATCATCCTGGTCTGCATGTTGTTTTACAGCCGCGACTGGAACAGGTGGAACAAAAAACTCGGCTACCTCTGGCTGTTTGCCCTTTTCATCATGGGGCTGCTGATGAAAGGCGGGCTTTTCGGCCTGGTGCCCGTTGAGAGTACGAAATGGAGCGGCCTGCCGCTCACCCTGCTGCTCTCCTTTTTCGGAATCCTGGCCTCGTATCCGCTGGGAGTAGTGCTTGCACTCGGCCGTCAGTCGACAATGCCGATCATCAAATCACTCTGCGTTGTCTATATCGAAATGATCCGGGGGGTCCCGCTGATCACCATGCTGTTCATGTCCTCGGTCATGTTTCCGCTGTTTCTGCCCGAAGGTATTACCATAGACAAGGTTCTGCGGGCCCAGGCAGCCATCATCCTGTTTACCGCTGCCTACATTGCCGAAGTCGTACGCGGAGGTCTGCAGGCAATGGACAAAGGCCAGTATGAAGCTGCAGAATCTCTGGGACTCAATTATTACCAGATGATGCGTATGATCATCCTGCCCCAGGCCTTGAAGATTGTGATTCCACCAACGGTCGGAATTTTGATCTCGGCCTTCAAGGACACCTCCCTTGTCGTCATCATCGCCCTTTACGATATTCTCAACACCACAAAATCCATTCTGACCGAACCCGAATGGACCGGCTTCAGTACTGAGGCATATATCTTCATCGCAATCATCTACTATCTCTGCTGCTTTTCCATGTCTCAATACAGCCGCAAGATAGAAAAAGAGCTTGAATACAAGCACACGGAAAAAAAAATCTCATGAACTGAGGTGGGAAAATCACCATGAACAGCGATCCGGCCAGAAACAACAGTACAAACGATCGACCGATCATCGAAATTATCAAGATGCACAAATGGTTCGACGATTTCCACGTGCTCAAGGACATCAACCTTGTCGTTCATCCGCAGGAACGGATCGTGGTCTGCGGGCCTTCCGGATCCGGCAAATCAACAATGATCCGCTGCATCAACCGCTTGGAAGAGCACCAGCGCGGCCAGATTATCGTTAACGGCATAGAACTCACCACCGACCTGAAAAATATTGAAAAGGTACGAACCGAAGTCGGTATGGTTTTTCAGCATTTCAATCTTTTCCCCCACTTGACCATCCTCGAAAACCTGACGGTCGGCCCCATCTGGGTGAGAAAAACTCCGAAAAAAGAGGCCGAAGAGCTTGCCATGCATTACCTGGAAATCGTCAAGATTCCGGAGCAGGCGCTCAAGTATCCCGGCCAGATCTCCGGCGGCCAGCAGCAGCGCGTGGCAATTGCCCGCAGCCTCTGCATGAAGCCGAAGATCATGCTCTTTGATGAGCCCACCTCAGCCCTTGACCCCGAGATGATCAAGGAAGTGCTCGATGTCATGGTCGATCTTGCCCGGGAGGGCATGACGATGATCGTGGTAACCCACGAGATGGGTTTTGCCAAGACCGTCGCCGACCGGGTCATCTTTATGGATTTTGGTGAAATCGTTGAAGAAAATAAGCCGAATGAATTCTTCGATAACCCGCAACACGAGCGGACCAAGCTCTTTCTCAGCCAGATTCTCTGACAGTGTCGATACAATTACGAAATAAAAACGTTGCTCATGGTCTTGTTTTGTTTTTTTTTTGCTGCCCTGCTTGTCCAGGGGTGCAGCTATCAGGCCTGGTATGAAGGATTCCGGGCACGAGAACGAAATGAATGCTACAAACATCTCAACAATAGCGATATCGATGCCTGCCTGGAGAGAGTAAATAGTATGAATTACAAGGAATACCAAAAGTCGAAAAACAACTGATTTCACATTAACCCTGCAGCTATCCTCCCGCAGAAACAGCATTACATCAAAATCCTGCCAACAGCAGCTTCCCGGTCTCGAACTCCTTTTTGACCTGACCGCTACGCTGACATCAAAAAGTCATTCAGATTCCTCTCTGGGATGTCGATACATAACATTGAACATGATGATAATTATTCTTAAGTTAATTGATAGGTTCCGATATATTTAGTAATAGTAAATCAAAATTATGTACTTATAATGGCACGATGGGTCTTTAGTACTGTACTTCATAGTGTTGGCATGTTTGCGCTGCTGGTTAAATCAAGCAAGAGTATTACATCATGAAAAAATCTCTTAAAAAATATTTGCTTCTCGAACAACTGGAAGAACGTATCTTTCTTGATGCCAACCCAGTCGCGGCACTGGATCCCGTCGAGCCGTTCGACACCGCTGTTGACCCGGCAGGTGATCTGAACCCGACCCAGCCCGTTATACTCCCGCAGCCTGATATCTCCGCCGCGCCCCAGGATACCGAGACCAACGGCAGTGTTCAGGAAAGCCAACCAGAAAGCGTACCGGAAGAGACCGGTGATGAGCCCGCTGCTACAATTCCCCCCACTGCAGCTGAAGAAGGCCAGGAAATAGTCGCGGCAGCTTCACAACCGGACAGCGGTGAATCCGCTGATAACGGGGAAGCTCCTCTTGAAACAGACACAGAGCAGCAGCTTCAAGACGAGGCCGACGCTCCCGACGATGATACCCCGGAGCCTGCTACTCTTGCAGACTCGAACAATGACTCCAGCGAAAGCAGGGAAGGCGATCAAGAAGGCGAACCCGCAGCAGTAGAAGCAATCGATCCGATGATCGGTGAGGACTTCACCTTTACCGTCACACTTAACAATACTTCAGGAACGACACTCTACGGACCCTATATCGACCTGTATATGCCCAGCAGCGGGGATGACGGAGACGGAGACGGGGTCACCTACGTCCCCGACTCCGCCACCTATCTCGGTTCTCCGCTCGAGGTCACGGTCCAGACCTTTGATTCAAACGGTGAAATCATCCACCCCTACGACTTTAACGGAACCACCGGGGCCCCAACTATCATCACCGGCACCCCGGGTGACACCTATGTCACCATAGAGATGCCGTTCGGCTCGTTTACCCCGGACCAGCCACCGGCCGAAGTCCAGGTAACCGCACATATTGATGAATTCCGGCAGGTAGACAGTAGTGGCGGGGCCGCTGAGGATTTTGATATCCGGGTCTACAACGGCTACCGCTATGGCGAAACCGCACTCAATGATCCAACTGGCGATCCACCGACTGATCCGCCGATCGGCCCGACGCTGGTCGACACCCAGACCTTCCGCCCCGAAGTTATCCGCTTTGAAAAGGTTTATCTCGGCCCGGAACAGGAAACCGCCACAGGACCCAATTATCCACACCAATATCAGATCACCATCGATATCGCCGACGGCCAGACCATCAACAACCTGCAGCTTACCGAACTCTTACCCAACGAAATTTATTATCTGGGCGACGCCACTGTTGCAGTCAGCACCGGGCAGTCTTTTACCGTCACCTCGCCCAATGCAGCAGGCGGTATCTTCACCGACGGCGTCCTTGAGGTTGAATTGGACAACCCGGTGACTGGAGGTGCTACAGCTCAGGATGTCGTCATCACGTTCGATTTTTATGTGCCGGAGTTCTACGCCGACGGGGTTACACCGATACTCGACCCCGCTACCGGCGATGATGTAATCGGCGGCACTGAAGACCGCGAAGTCATCAACAACGCCCGGGTGGAAGGTAACTGGACCCCGACAGACCCCGATGATTCTTCGGTGAGCCTCGTTGTCAATGCCGAGGTCTATGGAGACGGCACCATCTCGCCGACACCGAATATCGATGAGATTTTCCAGGCGGAGGCGATTGCCGTACAGAAAGGTGTCGACTTTGCACCGTTTCCGGGCAGTGATACCGGTATCATCGGCGGCTACAACCCTGGCGACATCCTCGAATATACCGTTGAGTTTCAGATTTCAGATTATTTCAATTTCGGCGACATTGTTGTCACCGATATTCTGGCAGACGGACTCGAGCTCCAGACCACAGGGGCCTATGCTCCGATCTATGACATTCAGGATGAAACAGGTTCATGGACAGGTGGCTGGACTGTCGGCACCGACCTGACCAGCAGTTCCCAGGCTGATGATGACACTTCACTCAGCTTCGATATTTCGGCCGTAGCAGGTGGACTGGACGGTATCCTTCAGGGTGATCTTTACGACGGCGCTGTTTCAGGCACTCCGGCCGGGGGCACGATCACCTATTATGCCCTGATCAAGGACAGCTACATTAGTACCGGCGACAGTTCCGGCCCGGGAGATGAGTCCGTTGACCAGGGTGATTTCCTTACCAACAATGTTGACATCAGCGGCCAGATTTATGGAGATAACGGCAGCGGTACTCTCACGGATACAGGCTTCGACACCGACACTGATGATTCCGCCACGGCAATTCAGATCGAGGTCGGTGAGCTGATCCAGAAAGATGTCTATGCAATAAACGGTTTTACCGATCTCAGCAGCTTCACCGATGCCCAAGGCCGGCTGCATATGCAGCCAGGGGATACCGTTACCTACCAGCTGCAGTACCTGATGCCGACCAGTGAATTCGAGTCGTTTCGCCTTGATGACTACCTGCCGCTGCCGGTTTTCGATGCTGATGAATTCACCGAGGGAAGTGATCCCGTAGCCGGTTTACCCGGGGCAGGAGAATGGAGCCTGGGTCCCACCGACACGTTTTCCACTGTCTTTCCACTCGAACCGATCTTTCTTGAGACGTTCACGGAAAATGGCGAAAACAGGCTCAGCTTTGTCTACGGTGAAAACGATGATATCGCCCCTCAGCAGACCTATATCGATATTCTTTTCACCGTAACAGTCAACAGTGAACCATTTGCCGACGGACTCTACCTGGCAAACCAGGTGCGCGGTACCGAAAATGGCACGCCACTGGTCGACTCGAATACTGACGATATATTTCAGATCGTCCTGGACCAGCCGGTACTGGAGATTACCAAGGGTATTGTCGAGAGCGACAATGAGGCCGATATCTACAGCGGCAACACCACTGTTGACAACTATTTCACCGAGCCGGGTAGCGCAGGTCGACTCGAACAGAACATTACCTCCGACTGGCTGGATTCTCATAATATCGATACCGATATCTCCAACATCGACGCCGGCGATACCATCACTGTCGCCATTGTCGTCGAAAATACCGGCCATTCAGATGCTTTCGACGTCACCATAAGCGATGTGCTGCCGACAGGTTATACCTTCGTCGCCCTCAGCCTGCAGGCAACCGACGGCAATGGCACCGCTCTTTCCTACAGCGGTGATCTGTTCGGCACCGGACTGATCCTTAATGACACAGTCGATGACGGTGCTCTTGCGGGTTACGACCCGACAGTAGGGACCAATATCATGGTGATTACCTATGATCTGCTGCTGGCCGACAATGTCGGACCCAGCCAGACCCTGCTCAACACAGCAACGCTTGAGAACTACGGCGGCGACAACGGTGCCAGCAATCATATTCCCGGCGGCCTGACAGATCAGGCGAGCGCACAGATACCTGATGTCCTTGTCGACAAGGCAATTGATACTACCAGCCAGCCCCATACCGATAACCCGAATGTCACGATCGGGGAAACGATCACCTACACGGTAGCAATCACGCTTCCTGAGGGCCAGGCAACGAATGTCATGCTCGCTGATGATCTCGACCCCAGTGGCGGCCTGGAGATCATCTCACTTGACTCACTGACCACAGCATCAACTGATTTTACCTCGTCAGTCGGGACCATTTATGATCTGAGCAATCTAAGTGATCCGAACAATCTTGCTTTTCTTGCTGCAAACGGCAGCATCGCCGCTGACGGCCTGTCCTTTTTTGTCGATTTTAACACGTTAGATAATCAGAACCGCGACAACGGTGTGGCTGAAACCCTGACCCTGACCTACACCGCACTGGTCAGAAATATCGGCGCCAACCAGAACAACGACAACCTGTCCAATAATGCGGTGTGGAGTTGGACCGATGGCAACTCCGATAATCATAGCGTCAGCGAAGGTGAAAGCGTAACGATTGTCGAACCGAAGCTGCTGGTCAGCAAGAGCGTCGACAACCCGACCCCCGACGAAGACGATACCGTCACCTTCACGATCGAGATTAATCATGATAATGAGACCGCCATCGACAACGAAATAAGTACTGCCGATGCCTTTGACGTCACCCTTGCCGACACTCTGCCGGCAGGTTACGACACGGTTACCATTACCAGTCAGGCCGGCACCGGCTCCCTTTCCGGAGTATCTGACGCCGTCACGGTCAGCGGTAATACCCTTTCGGGTTTCTGGGATAGTTTTGAGCTCGGCGACACCTATACCATCACCCTGACCGCCCATCTTGCCACCGACCCGCAGGCCGGGGAAAACCTGACCAACACCGCCACGATTGACTGGACCAGCCTGCCGGAAGACGGCGATCCTGGTGAGCGCACTGGGACCCCAGCCACGGGTGATCCCGACGACTATATCACTGATGCCTCCGCTATAGTCACGGTAGGGGGAACAATTGACAAGGTCGATCCAGATCCGCTGAGCTACACCATCGGTGAGGAAGTACAATATTATATACTGGTGACTCTACCCGAAGGCGACACGGCCAACCTGATTGTCACCGACGATTTACCTGCCGGCATGAGCTATATTGACGGCTCCTACCAGCTCTTCACTCAGGCCGGTATAGGCAACGACCCATCCGGATTGCTCGCAGCGGATTTTTCCGGCCCGGTCCTGCCTCCGGCGGCAATCACCGGGGGTACAGCAAATGGTGAAGCCGTATCATTTGGTTTCGGCACTGTTTCGATAGCTCCTGACAATGACCCGGGCGGTTTTGAAAACGACGCCTTTGTCATCGGGATCAGGGCCCTGGTTCTTGATGTCCTCACTGGTACCGGCAATTACGACGGGTCGACGCTTACCAACGACACCTACATGGTCTATGACAACCCTGTCGGCGGGGATCCCATCAGAGTGGATGACCCGATCGATCCTGTCGTTACCGTCATAGAGCCATGGATCGAAACGAACAAAGATGTCTCTCCGACATCCGGCGTGGAAGCTGGAGATACCGTCACCTATACGGTGACCCTTTACAATGGCGGCAACGCCACGGCCTACGAGGTCAATTTCAACGATACCCTGGCCCAGGGGACTACGTTCGGAGCTATCCAGAGCGCCCGGATCGATGGCGTCGACACCAACTTCGATCTGAACACCGCAACCCCGAATGGTGACAACTCCGTCATCACCTTTGCCGATGACGCCTGGGATCTTGCCCAGGGCGCCGAGCTGGTTCTGGTCTATACGGCCACCGTGACCAACGCAGCAATCGTTGACGGCAGCCACACAAACACCGTGGATGCAGACTGGTCAAGCCTTGACAACAACGATCCGGGTGAAGCGAACGAACGGGTCTATGATGAAAACGACGGTGTGGACTCGCCGGTCGACGGCGGCGTCAATGCAGACCGTGATGTTGATACCGCGGAATTCACCATCCCCGGCGTAACCATCGATAAAAGTGACGGTGATACCAGCACAGCCACCATTGGTGATACGATCACCTATACCCTGACGATTGACGCTCCGGAAGGAACCATCAACAACCTGGTGATTGAAGATGTTTTGATCGCCGGCCTGGTTTTTAACGATGATGCAACAATCAGCACGGCAAGCGGCAGTTTTTCCACCGAATTGAGCCAGGATCCGACCTTCGGCACCAATGACGGCAGCACCGCGGTCACCATAACCTGGAACCTTGGCGATACCATCGTTGATACCGACGATCCGCTGATCATTTCCTATACGGCACGGGTAGCCAATGTTTCCGGCAATTTTGACAGCGCCGCTCTCGGCAACACGGTCACCCTGAGCTATGACAATGTTGACGGCGACGAGGTAACAGACGATGATAGTGACAGCCTGAGCGTTGTCGAGCCATGGATCGAAACGAACAAAGATGTCTCTCCGACATCCGGCGTGGAAGCTGGAGATACAGTCACCTATACGGTGACCCTTTACAATGGCGGCAACGCCACGGCCTACGAGGTCAATTTCAACGATACCCTGGCCCAGGGGACTGCGTTCGGAGCTATCCAGAGTGCCCGGATCGATGGCGTCGACACCAACTTCGATCTGAATACCGCAACCCCAAATGGTGACGGCTCCGTCATCACCTTTGCCGATGACGCCTGGGACCTTGCTCCGGGTGCTGAACTGGTCCTGGTCTATACGGCCACCGTTACCAACGCTGCTGTTGTTGACGGCAGCCATACCAACACGGTGGATGCCGACTGGTCCAGTCTTGACAACAACGACCCGGGAGAAGCAAACGAACGGGTCTATGACGAAGACGACGGCGTCGATTCACCGGTGGACGACGGCCTAAATGCTGGCCGTGATATCGATACTGTGGAATTCACCATCCCCGGCGTGACCATCGATAAGAGCGACGGCGGTATAACAAGTGCCACCATCGGTGATACGATCACCTATACCCTGACGATCGACGCACCGGAAGGAACCATCAACAACCTGGTGATTGAAGATGTTTTGATCGCCGGCCTGGTTTTTAACGATGATGCAACAATCAGCACGGCAAGCGGCAGTTTTTCCACCGAATTGAGCCAGGATCCGACCTTCGGCACCAATGACGGCAGCGCCACCGTCACCATAACCTGGAACCTTGGCGATACCATCGTTGATACCGACGATCCATTGATCATTTCCTATACGGCACGGGTAGCCAATGTTTCCGGCAATTTTGACAGCACCGCTCTCGGCAATACGGTCACCCTGAGCTATGACAATGTTGACGGCGACGAGGTAACAGACGATGATACTGACAGCCTGAGCGTTGTCGAGCCGTGGATCGAAACGAACAAAGATGTCTCTCCGACATCCGGCGTGGAAGCTGGAGATACCGTCACCTATACGGTGACCCTTTACAATGGCGGCAACGCCACGGCCTACGAGGTCAATTTCAACGATACCCTGGCCCAGGGGACTACGTTCGGAGCTATCCAGAGCGCCCGGATCGATGGCGTCGACACCAACTTCGATCTGAACACCGCAACCCCGAATGGTGACAACTCCGTCATCACCTTTGCCGATGACGCCTGGGATCTTGCCCAGGGCGCCGAGCTGGTTCTGGTCTATACGGCCACCGTGACCAACGCAGCAATCGTTGACGGCAGCCACACAAACACCGTGGATGCAGACTGGTCAAGCCTTGACAACAACGATCCGGGTGAAGCGAACGAACGGGTCTATGATGAAAACGACGGTGTGGACTCGCCGGTCGACGGCGGCGTCAATGCAGACCGTGATGTTGATACCGCGGAATTCACCATCCCCGGCGTAACCATCGATAAAAGTGACGGTGATACCAGCACAGCCACCATTGGTGATACGATCACCTATACCCTGACGATTGACGCTCCGGAAGGAACCATCAACAACCTGGTGATTGAAGATGTTTTGATCGCCGGCCTGGTTTTTAACGATGATGCAACAATCAGCACGGCAAGCGGCAGTTTTTCCACCGAATTGAGCCAGGATCCGACCTTCGGCACCAATGACGGCAGCACCGCGGTCACCATAACCTGGAACCTTGGCGATACCATCGTTGATACCGACGATCCGCTGATCATTTCCTATACGGCACGGGTAGCCAATGTTTCCGGCAATTTTGACAGCGCCGCTCTCGGCAATACGGTCACCCTGAGCTATGACAATGTTGACGGCGACGAGGTAACAGACGATGATACTGACAGCCTGAGCGTTGTCGAGCCGTGGATCGAAACCGAAAAAAGCGTGGCAGACTCCCTCGATAGCGGCACGGATGCCCAGTGGAATGAAACACTCACCTATACAGTACGGTTCACCAATGGCGGCAATTCCACTGCCTATGAAGTCAATGCGCTGGATACTCTGGCGCCGGGTACCAGCTTTGTTAGTTACTCCTCTGTCTCCAGCAGTTTTGGCGCAGTAGCTGACCCGACCATGACTGACAACGATGATGGCACGGTTTCCATCGTCGGCAACTGGGATATACCGGTCGGAGAATATGTCGAGATTGAATATACGGTAACCGTACTGGATGCCATATTTCTACCCACCCCTCATGAAAACAGTGTAGATGCCGACTGGTCAGGCCAGGATGGATCAGACCCCGATGAGCGTGTATACGATGAAGACGACGGAATCGATTCACCCGTTGATGACGGCATCTTTGCCGACAGAGATGTTGGTGAGACTGTTTTTACCGTTATCACAACCAGCAGCATCGGCGATACCGTGTTCTTTGACACCGATCAGTCTGGCAGTGAAACCCCTGGCGATACCGGTATTACCGATATCCTGGTGACACTGAGCGCTGACACTGACGGTGACGGCACGTCGGACTTTACCTGGACAGACACAACCGATGAAAATGGTTACTACCTGTTTGAAAACCTGCCGGCCTTTGACAATTACACGGTAACCGTAGATCCGGTGAATCTTCCGGACGGCACAATAGCAACATACGATTTGGACGGAATTGACACCGAGCATGTCATCAGCGGAATCGCACTTGATATCGCTGAAGCCAGAGACGATGCGGACTTTGGTTATTTTAATCAAGGCACCGGCTCAATCGGCGATACCGTCTGGTACGACGCGGATGCTGACGGTGTATTCGATGCCGGCGAACAGGGCCTTGGTGGCGTAACGCTGACCCTGACCGGCGATATTACCGGTGACAATCTTGGTGATATCTCCCTTACCACTACGACTGATGAAAACGGCAACTACAGCTTCGAGAATCTGCTGCCTGGAAACTATACGGTAACAATTGATGCAACACCGGCCGGCATGGAGCAGACCTTTGATCTCGACGGTCTCGGGACTCCGGACAATGCCTCGATTGCACTGGCCGACGGCGAAAACAACAACAACGTCGACTTCGGCTACACCGGCGCAGGCTCCATCGGCGATACGATCTTTTTCGATGCCGACAACTCCGGAGGTGAAACACCCGGAGATGCAGGTATTCCCGGGATTACCGTTACCCTGACCGGTGATGTGAATAACGACGGTATCGAGGATGTGCTTACCACGACAACCGATGCCGACGGCAGGTATCTCTTCGAAAATCTTCGGGACGGCACCTACACGGTAACGGTCGATCCGGCGGATCTGCCCGGCGGCATGAGCCCGTCTGCCGATCCTGACGGCGGCAACGACAACACCTCCACGGTTATTCTGGCAGGCGGTATCGATGAGCTTGATGAAGATTTCGGCTACACCGGAACCGGTATCATCGGTGACACTATCTGGGACGATGTTGACGGTGACGGCACCCAGAATGGTGGTGAAACAGGACTTTCCGGCGTCGACGTAACCCTGTCCGTTGATTTTGACGGCGACGGGACTCCGGACTATACGGCAACAACCACAACAAATGGCAGCGGTACCTACAGTTTCGGCAACCTGCCCGAGGGAACCTATACCATCAGTATCGATACCGACGATATCCCTGACGGATATGTCCTCACCGCAGACCCCGATGCTAACCCCGATTCGACCACAACCGTCAACCTGCCTGCAGGCGGGACCAACCTGGACCAGGATTTCGGCTACTGGGATAGTGGACAATCCACAGGCTCCATCGGCGACACGATCTACTTTGACGCGGACGGCAGCGGCGGGCAAAACGGCACTGAACCCGGACTCTCTGGAGTCACGGTAACCCTGACCGGCGACATCGACGGTGATGGGACAGCGGACACGGTAACAACTACGACCGACAGCAACGGCATGTATCTTTTCGATAATATCGTCGGCGGTGACTACACGATTATCATCAACCCGGCAACACTGCCAGCCGGGCTGAGCCCGACGCAGGATCCTGACGGCGGAACTGCAAATCAAGCGATACTTACGCTGGCAGCTGACGAAGACAATCTCGACCAGGATTTCGGCTACAACGGGACCGGCTCCATCGGTGACACCATTTTCTTTGACGGCAATAATAACGGAACACAGGAAACCAATGAAGGTGGTATCAACGGAGTCCAGGTCACCATCGACCTCGACCTCGACGGCGATGGTGTGGCGGACTACACCTATGTCGACACGACCGACGCAGATGGCAACTATCTCTTTGAAAACCTGCCGGCCGGCGGATACACGGTGACCGTTGACCCGGCGTCGCTGCCCCTGGGCATTATCCAGAGCAGTGATCCCGACAGCGCCCTTGACAACACCTCAACCCTTGTTCTGGGAG
Source organism: Desulfocapsaceae bacterium (assembly GCA_963675545.2). Lineage (GTDB taxonomy): Bacteria > Desulfobacterota > Desulfobulbia > Desulfobulbales > Desulfocapsaceae > MADRE3. Next base: position 139,113 of record CAXXRX010000001.1, on the reverse strand, counting down.
GTGCCCAGAACAACCTGCTGCAGGATTTCGGCTACACCGGGACCGGTTCCATCGGTGACACGATCTGGAATGACACGGACGGCGATGGTTTACAAAACGGCAGCGAAACCGGCATAGCTGGTGTGGATATTACTATCACTGCTGATATCGACAGCGATGGTACTCCTGATTACACGCAGACCGTTACAACCGACAGCAACGGTACCTATCTTTTTAACAACCTGCCGGACGGAGATTACACCCTCATCGTTGACCCCTTAACCCTGCCTGCCGGCCTGAGTCAGAGCGGTGATCCCGACGGCACAAACGACAATATGACCATGCTCGGTCTCACAGCCGGTGAAAACAACCTTGACCAGGATTTCGGCTACAACAGCGGGACCGGCTCCATCGGTGATACTATCTTCTTTGACAGTGACGGCAGTGGTGATCAGAATGGTACCGAGACTGGACTGCCCGGCGTTTCGGTTACGCTGACAGGTGATCTAGACGGCGACGGTACACCCGACAGCGTCACCACCACAACCGATGCCAACGGCAATTACCTGTTTGACAATCTGCCGGCCGGAAGCTTTGTCATTACAGTCGACCCCGCTTCGCTGCCTGCCGGTATGAACCAGACAGCAGATCCCGACAACGACGGTATCGCAAACCAGGCTTCGGTTATACTAGCCGATGGTGAAGACAATCTTGACCAGGATTTCGGGTACCAGGGAAGCGGTTCGATCGGCGATACCATCTGGAATGATGTGATCAACGATGGCATCCAGGATGGAGGGGAACCCGGATTGCCCGGCATTGACGTAACCCTCTCTTTCGATTTTGACGGCGACGGAACAGTGGACTATACCCAGACCGACACCACCGATGCTTCCGGGAACTATCTTTTCGAGAATCTGCCTGGCGGAACCTACGTTGTTTCAGTGGATACATCTGATATACCAGACGGGTACGTACTCACTGCCGACCCTGATTCTAACCCGGACTCAACATCGACAGTCAACCTTCCTGCCGGAGGAACAAATCTCGATCAGGATTTTGGCTACCATAATACAGGGGCATCCACCGGTTCCATCGGTGATACCATCTATTTTGATGAGAACAATAACGGCACCCAGGATGGCAGTGATGTCGGTCTACCGGGCGTCACCGTCTCTCTGAGCGGTGATATTGATGGTGACGGCACAACGGAGACGGTCACCACGACAACTGATGCAAGCGGGACCTACAGCTTCGATAATCTGCCGGCAGGTGATTATACCATAACTGTTGACCAGTCAACCCTGCCCGGCGGAATGAGCCAGACGGAGGATCCTGACGGAGTCAATAACAGTACCACCGTGGTATCGCTTGGAGCAGGTGAAGACAATGACGAGCAGGATTTCGGCTACACCGGCAGCGGCGTCATCGGTGACACGATCTATTTTGATACCGATGGTGACGGAACCCAGGATGCCGGCGAAAACGGCATGCCGGGTATTGACGTCACCATCAGTGTTGATTTTGATGGAGACGGAACTCCCGACTACACAGCAACAGTGGCAACTGATGCCGCCGGAACCTACAGTTTTGATAATTTGCCGGCCGGTGAATACACAATCAGCGTGGACCCGGCCAGCCTGCCCGCTGATGTCAGGCCGAGCGGTGACCCCGATGGCACGCCTGACAACAGCACCACGCTTAACCTGGGCCCGGGAGCCGTCAATAACGACCAGGATTTCGGCTATACCGGCACCGGCTCCATCGGCGATACCATCTATTTTGATGCGGACGGCAACGGCTACCAGAGTTCAGGTGAACGCGGGCTTTCCGGAGTGAGGGTAACCCTGCAGGGAGATTTTGACAACGACGGTACCATAGAAGCGGTGACGACCACAACGGATGCAACCGGGACCTACCTCTTCGACAACCTCACGGCTGGGCAGTACACCGTCTACGTTGACACCACGACATTGCCGCCTGACCTGACCCAGACAGGAGACCCCGATGCAATACTTGACAACCAGTCTCAAGTGACGCTTGCTGCCGGTGAAAACGACCTGAGCAGGGATTTCGGATATTTCGGCCCCTCACCATTTCCAGGTCCCCGGCCACCGGACCCGGGCGAACCGGTAGTACCCATAACACCGCCGTCCCGCCCGCCATCTCCGGGCCCGGTTGAACCTCCTGCGCAGGGTCTTGTGGCCGATGCCTTCTTCATGTATCGCCAGTTTGGCGACCAGGGCGATATCTTTACCCGCTTCGAGGAGCAACCGTGGTTGCTGCCGCCGCTACCGGTGTCGCCGATTTATTCCGGCCTGGCAGAGCCGGGAACCACGATTGAGCTTGTTCTCCACGACGCCATGGGCAACCAGGTCGGCTACCGCAGCGTCATGGCCGACACGGCCGGCAACTGGCTTGCCGACCTGCCTGAAACCATCATGTTCGAGCTGCCGCATCACATGGAAATCGGCCAGACGATATCGAGCTATAATGCGAGCAGTGCCGGTTTCTTCAACATGCGCACCTATTTTTACCCAAGCTTCAGCAGCATGGTCTATTCAAGCACCAGCCTGGACGTGGAGACGGTATTTGCCTATCTGCCTTCTACGGTGTTGCAGTCCATGCACCAGAGCAATCTCTCGACCTTTGATATAAGGTGGGACGGTTTCAAGGGCTATGAGTTTGACGCCCCATCGACCCAGCCGGCACGTAACAGTCACTGATAACCACACGATTAAAAGGGAAAAAGAATGAAAACACGATCCATATTCATTGCGCTTGCAGTTGTCGGCAGTCTTTCCTGGATAAACGCCCTCCACGCCCAGGACAAGGCGGCATCAGACTATGAGCTGGTTGTAGAGGCTGCACAGCAAAGCGAGCTCGATTATGATGATCTGAAGACCAGGCTGTTCCAGAGATACTCGATGCTGATCGAGCAGATGGAACAGTCTGAAAAGGGCTACACCAGTGTTTTTTCCGGCACCTCGGAAGACCAATTGGAAATCGACTCCGGTTCCATCCCGGAAAATTTTTCTCCCTGGTGGCAGACACGTGTCAACGGTCGGATCAATCAGAGCGTAGCGGAAATCTCAACAAACGTTACCTCGCTGTTCAGTCGTGCCCTGAAACACTCATCCCAGATCAAGGTTTTCAGCGACCTGCCGCTTATTCGCCAGACAACAATCCAGGAAGCGCAAGGACCATACGATTTCAGGCTGTTCGCCGAAGGACGTCTCTCTGATCTCGATGAACCGGTGGGGGATGACCTGCAGACCGGCGGGCCGCTGCGCTATGAAGAAGATGCCAGGAATCTGGAATACGGTGTGCGTAAAAAATTCCTGACAGGAACAGAGGTCGAGCTGAAGCAGAATATCGGCGACATGGACACCAATTCCATTTATTTCAACCCGGAAGAACAGGCCAGGGCAGGCACCTACCTGACCATCAGCCAGCCACTGCTGAAGCGCTTCGGCATTGGTTACAACCGCTCACCTATTGATCTTGCCGGAATTGATTATTCAATCGCCGGTGAGGAACTGCGGCGCAGTGTGGAGAGCCATCTGCTTGAGGTGAGCCGCGCCTATTGGGGGCTTTACCTGGAACGCTCCCTGCTGCTGCAGAAAAAACAGCTTGCCAGTAAAAGCCTCGACATTTTCAAACAGATGCAGCAGCGCAGCGGCGTCGATGTGCCGCCCAGCCTGCTGGCACGCTCCAGGTCCCTGGTCAATGCCCACAAGCTCGCCGCGATGCAGGCGGAATACGCCATGCTCAACGCCCAGTCCCGCATCCGCGCTCTGGTCAACGATCCGGAGTTGTTAAATGCTTCAGGACTGGAGATGGTCACCAGCCAGATGCCCAGCAACAAGCCGTTTGAGGTCGTTTTTGACCAGGCTCTGCAGACAACCTTAAACAATCGCCCTGAAGTAGCCCAGGCCGTCAAGCATATCCAGTCTGCCAACCTGCGTCTGGACCGTTCCAAAAATGAACTGATGCCGGACCTGGATCTGTTTTTCCAGACCTATGTCAAAGGGCTTGAGGGAGATTACGAGTATGGCACAGCCTACTCCGACCAGTTTGATGAAGGCGGTCCCAGCTATGTGGCGGGACTGCGCTTTGAGTACCCGCTGGGCAACAATGGCGCCAAGGCCCGTAACACCAGAAAAAAGCTGGAGATCCGGCAGCTCCTGCACCAGCTTGACACCACCGTTGAAAACGTGCTGCTCGAAACCCAGGTTTCATATCGGGAGCTTGAAAAAAATTACCGTTCCATGGTACAGAGTTACCAGATCATGATCTCTGATGATGAAGAGGTCAAGGCCCTGCTCTCGCAGGTCGATTACCTGCTGGCCAACAACGAACCCTATGGAGATGTGCTCTACCGACTGATGGACGCCGGCGAACGGCTGAGCGATTCAGAGGAACTGTTTGCCAAAAGTGAGCTGACCTACAATTACTCGCTTTTCAACCTTTATCGGGCCATGGGAATCCTGGTCAGCAACAACAATATCACCTTTGCAGAGGTTAAACCTGAAGATGGGCAAACGCTGCCGGACATGCAGGTACGATCGAACTGATTCTCCGACCGCGATGACCCTGATTACTCGGCAGGACACCACTGCATGGCCGCGTGCTGCACGCTGTCTCATTATTGCTGTTTTTCTTCTCTTGCCGGCTCAATTTGTTTCGGCCCAGAGCTATGACGCCTTTCTGGAACCGGTGCAGGTTGTAGAGATCTCTGCGCCGTTTCGAGACCGTATAACCGCTATCCACGTCGGCATTGGAGACAAGGTTGAGGCAGGACAGCTGCTTGCCGAACTTGACAGCAGTGTGCTCAAAGCGAGGCTGGAATCAGCCGAAACCGCCGCTTCGTTCAAGGGCAGAATAGATTCGGCCAAAGCGTTTGTCACCATGCAGGAAAACAGGTATGAGATGCTACAGGACCTGCAGAAAAGCGGCAACGCCCGCCCCCAGGAAATGACCAAAGCCCAGACGGATCTTTTCATGGCCCGGGCACAACTGCAGAGCGCACTCGAAGAACAGACACTGAAAAAACTTGAAGCGGCAATCATCCGGGCCCAGATCGAAGAAAAGAAACTCCGCAGCCCGGTTGACGGCATCGTCGTTACAATCGACCGCCAACTGGCGGAACTGATCGGCGGTACTGACCAGGAACGGTTCATGACGATCGTCCAGCTCGACCCGCTGCAGGCGCTCTTTCACCTGCCGCCTGAGATTGCGATCACCCTGGATCACGGGACAACGCTGCCTCTTGAAATTGATGGGGTAGCCGCTTCCGGAACAATTGCTTTTATCTCACCAATCATCAATGCCCAGAGCGGTACCGTCGAGGTCCGCGTCACCATTGCCAACCCGGATAACAACCTGATGAGCGGCAGCCGCTGCACGTTCACGAAACGATAACTTCATGGAGATAGCTACATGACAGATGATGCCAAGAAACAACAGCAGATCAAGGTCCGTTACAACGAGACCTCGGCCCTCTATGCGTCCCAGTTTATTGTCAACACCAGCGGTGAAGACCTGACAATTAATTTTTCCTCAGGCCCGATCACCGACCCGGCCGGCGGTGAGTCCATCCTGCCGATTCATACCCGAATGGCCATGACCATCAATGGTGCCAAACGCCTGCATGCCGTACTTGGCAACGTTTTAAACAAACAGGATGCAGATCCCGCAAAGGTTCCCGCTGCTGCGCAGGCAAAGCTGTCGGACGTCAACTAGCACCATTTCGTACCATTGAGCGATATTCTATCAAACCGCGCCACTCCGGGCAGTGGTGTCATAAAACGCCCGGACATTCACCGGCTTTCCAGCCAGTTCCAGCAACTTGGCGACCAGGCGGAGACTCGCCATCGGCTTATCCTGGACTTCCTGCAGGCAGCAGTCGGCCTGGTCAATGCCGCAGGTGTCATCTATTTTAGCCGGGAGCAGAACGGTGATCTTGCAGTCGAACAGCAACTGCTCTCCAGGCAGGCCCTCTCCTGGTCTTCAGATCTAGTCGACTGCATGCAGCAACATGCCCAGCGTGCCGTGAACAGTGGACAGGCACAATTAGGCACCCTTGAAAATATTCCCGCCGCCCGGCTGATTTCCTGCCCGGCAGGATATGATAACCAACATACCGGTTGTCTGTCTTTTATCATTCTCACGGGTGATCAGCCTATCGAATCTTTTCTGGTGATCATTCAGCTGCTGACCTCCCTGCTCTGTACGTTTCTCGAAAAAGACAACCCCCCTGCCGGCAGTGACAGGGACCTGTTCCGGCAGCTGGTTGCCCTTGTCGCCACGAGCCTTGAATACCGTAACCAGCCGGAAGCCCTGCTGCAGCTCAATGCCCGACTGCGTTCCTGGGCTGACTGCGAGCAGGTGGCAATCGGCACGATGACAGCTTCCGGACGCATGATTCTCAGTTCGCTTTCCCACCTCACCTCGGTGGATCAGCGCAGCGAACAATCAAGGATCTACACCAAAGCCCTCAATGAATGCACCATCCAGCAGGACATTCTCGTTTTTCCGGCAATCAGCGAGGCACTGGAACAGAGCTCAGCTCTGTTCCAGGAGCTGCTGAACAGCAGCTCAAACTCCCAGGCAGTCGGCCTCTCGCTCAGCGACTCGCAGGGCACCATGACAGGTGCACTCATTTTTCTCTGGCAGAAGCCGGGAAAGCGGCAGGGGCTTATTTCATCCCTTGCTGCAGGCCGGAGCATGCTGGCTTCCTGCCTTGGCGTTGTGCAGGAAAAAGGAGGCAGCTCTGTTTCCACTGCGCTGAAAAATCGGGGAGCGGGCAAGACACGCCGGTTCAGCAGATATTTGCTGGTACCTGCAGCCATTGCGCTGCTGGGAGCAATCGGCATGGTGCCGCTGCCCTTTCGCCTGAGTACGCCGAGCCTGGTACAGCCGGTTTCAACCAGGTTCGTTGTTGCCAGATTCGATGGAATTCTCCAGGACGTCCTGGTGCAGCCCGGAGACAAGGTTCAGAACGGTGATACGCTCGCCATTCTCGATGGCAGGGAGAATGAAAGTACCCGGGCGGCAGTAACGGCAGAACGCAACAAGGCCCGGAAAATGCGGGACCATCACCTGGCACTCGGCAATACCGCCGGAGCCCAGATTGCCAGGCTCGAGGAACAGCGGCTCGACGAGCAGCTCAACCTGCTGCTCGAGCAGCAAAAGCACCTCATCCTGCAGAGCCCGGTGGACGGCATCGTGCTCTCCGGCGACCTCAAGCGGGCACTCGGCAGCCCTGTGAGCAAAGGCCAGAGCCTGTTTGAAGTGTCACCACTGGAAGTAATGATTGTTGAACTTGCGGTGCGCGAAAACCATATTACCCACCTGCAGCCGGACATGGATGTGCGGGTGAGATTCGACGCCTATCCCGATAGTTCCTGGGTTGGATCCATAAAAAAAATCAACCCGAAATCAGAGATCAGGGAGAATCGCAATGTTTTTATTGCCGAGCTTGAGTTCGACAACCCGGACGGCAGGCTCAGGCCGGGCATGCGTGGACAGGCAGTTATCCAGGCCGGTTCCCGGCCCCTGGGCTGGATTGTCTTTCACAAACCCTGGTATACCCTGCTGCAGTTGAAGGATTTCCTTTTCTAGCCCATTATGGCACACGCCGAATCATCCCTGCCGAGACTCCGTTCCGAGCTCCGCTTTTCCCCGGTCAAAGAAGGCAACCGTATTCAGTACATCCTGAAAGATCCGGTTCGCAACACCTATTACCGGATCGGCCTTGAGGAGTATCTGTTTATCAGCAGGCTGAACCAGGCCTCCGGACTTGAACAATTGCTGGAGAGTGTCGCGCAGACCGGTGATACACGCCTGGACAGCGAACAGGCCCAGGCTATTCTCAACTGGCTGGCAGCCAGGCAGCTCCTGCAGGTAGATGATGCCGCCCCCCTGGTCCAGGCCCTGGAGATCGAAGAGAAACAGAAAAATGCCCGGCGCTTCAGCCGGCTCAATATCATCACCATCAAGGTGCCGCTGTTCAATCCGGACCCTCTGCTGGACTACCTCAGTCCAAAATTTACCTGGCTGACCGGCAAGTGGTTTGCTGCGCTCTGGCTGATTCTTGCCGTCTCGGCGCTCGGTACGCTTTTTTCAAGATGGCAGGAGTTCAGCAGTCAGGCCGCCGGTTTTTTCTCAGCAGGCAATGTTTTTTTTATCTGGCTCATCTGGTTTTCTCTCAAACTGTTTCATGAATTGTTTCACGCCCTGGTCTGTCGCCGCTACGGCGGCAGAGTTTACGAGGCCGGCATTCTGCTGATTCTCTTTATTCCGCTTACCTATGTCAATGCCACCTCGTCATGGAATTTTCCCTCAAAATGGCAGCGCATTCACGTTGCTGTCGCCGGCATGTTCATCGAGCTCGGTATCGGCTGGGCAGCGCTTCTGGTCTGGGCCGGACAACCGAACACCACGGCGGGGTTCATAGCCCATAATACGTTCATAATCGCCTCGGTCAGTTCCCTGCTTTTCAATGCCAATCCGCTCATGCGTTTTGATGGTTATTACGTCCTTTCCGACCTGATCGGCATACCCAATCTTTACAGCCACGGCCTGCAGTTCATCAGGTCAATCGGAACACGCTGGTTTCTCGGCATTTCCTCTGGAGCTCTGTATCGAAACAGCCCGAAACAGTGGTTTATCAGGTTTTATGGCGTCGCCATCTATCTCTGGCGCCTCTTCATTCTCGTCTCTCTTGGCTATATCGCCAGCACCATGGCCGGAGGCTTCGGCATCCTGGCAACGATCGGTGCTGCCGTTGTCTGGGTCGGCATGCCTGTCTACCAGTTTCTTAAGCGGCTGCCGCTTCACCGGCAACAGAATCCTCATGCCCTGCGCCACCTGCTGCTGCGCCTTTCTCTAACCCTGCTGGTCATCACCGTCACCCTTCGCCTGATCAGCTGGGAGCAGAGGATTCAAGCTCCGGCAATCGTTGAATACCGACACCAGTACAGTGTCCGCCCGGAAACCGAAGGTTTTGTCGGCAATGTCTACGTCACGGCAGGCCAGCAGGTACGCCGGGGTGCGCTGCTGCTGACCCTGGAGAATACTGAGCTCACACATGCTGCCCGTGATCTGCAGCTGCAGATCCAACAGCTGGAACTGGAACGACGTCTCGCCCAGTCCACCGGCCAACTCACCAAACTGCAGATCCTCCAGGAACAGCAGCAGAACCTGTCGGAAAAACTGCAGGATAGAGAGGCAGACCTGAGAGCCATCAATGTCCGCGCCCAAGGTGATGGCGTTATTGTTGGCGCCGGTCTTGATGCACTTGAGGGAACCTATCTTTTCAGGGGCCAGGAAGTTTTCTGGATCGTCAGTCCGGGACAGAAGCAGATCACCGCAAGCGCCTCTCAAGATGATGTTGAACAGTTCCGGGCACTGATAAACCAGCCCCTGAAAATAGACATGCGCTCCGCAGGACTCGGTATTGTTACCGGCACACTCAAACAGGTTTCACCCACTGCAACCAGTGAACTGATCCATCCGGCGCTGGGAGCAGTGTACGGAGGGCCGCTCGATGTCCGACAGCAGGCTGTCTCCACTACCGGAAAGGATATGGAGCAGCGCTATCGTTTTGAACTGTTTGCACCACGGTTCACACTTGATGTGGAGCTGCCGGCAGAAGTGACGGAAAAAGTGAAAGACGGTCAACCGGCGACCCTGTACACACGCGGATCCCGTATTTCACTTGGACGCCTGATCAGCAACCGGGTACGTGACTGGCTGCAGGACAAGAAAACCCTACTGGGCAGCTGAGCTTCTAATACTCTGCAACATTACTCTCGATAATGCATATTGCTGCTGATCGTTCAACGGCTGCGCCCCCCATATTTCATCTTGTTTTCATCAGTGTTCAGTAGTACATTCGCCACCAGTTTGTGCACCATGCGAATCACGAATAATCACAACCGAGAACATCGAGATGACTGCTCCCCTGACCTGCCGGCGTGACGCCTTCCTTATCCCTGAGGGCGTCTGTTACATGAACTGCTCATATATGTCTCCACTGTTGAAGAGCGTGGAGGCAGCCGCTGTCGCCGGCGTTCACCGGCGCCTGGAGCCATGGGCGATTACCCCGCCTGATTTCTTTGAACCGGCGGAGAAGGTCCGCAGGCTTTTTGCCGAGTTGATACAAGGAGATGCCGACGGCGTGGCACTTGCACCCTCAGTCAGTTATGGTGTCGGCTTGGCGGCTCTCAATATTCCGGTTACAAAAGGGCAGGCTATCGTCATCCTGAAAGAACAGTTCCCCTCTAATGTCTATCCCTGGGAAGTTCTTGCCAAAGAAAACGGAGCACGTCTGACTCGGGTCCCCTACCCGGATGATGATGACCTGACCCAGGCGGTACTTGCTTCCATCGACTCAGAGACCGCCATCGTCTCACTGCCACAGATACACTGGATCAGCGGAGCCGGAATCGATCTCGTCAAGGTCAGGAAGAAAACCAGGGAAGTCGGTGCGGCGCTGGTCGTTGACGCCTCGCAGTCACTGGGAGCCTCGTTATTTAATGCTGCTTCGATCCAGCCTGATTTCCTGATCAATACCGGCTACAAGGGCTTGCTTGGTCCCTACGGACTCTGTTTTGTCTACATGGCAGAACAATGGCGCAACGGCATTCCGCTCGAACAGGGCTGGCTGAATCGTGCAAAAAGCAACGAATTCGCGAACCTGACCAATTACCAGTCGGACTACCAGAAAGGAGCCCGACGCTATGATTTTGGCGAACGGGCAAATCCTGTATCCCTCGGAATGGCTATTGCCGCACTTGAACAACTGCTCGAGTGGGGAATTGAATCGGTAACCGAGTACAACAGATCACTGGTCACCTACATCATGGAAAAAGCCCGGGCCTGCGGTTTCAGACACACTGCAGCAGCTCACTGTTCCAGCAACATGGTCGGCGTTACCCTCTCCCCGAACGTATCGCCTGAATTGGCAACAGCATTGCAGAAGGACAAGGTCTACATCAACATCCGGGGACGCAGCATTCGACTGGCTCCTCATGTTTATAATGACAAGGCCGAGGTCGATCGACTGTTCGATGTACTCCCTCGCTATATGTAAGGCCCAGAGACGCTGGAAGTCCTTAAACAGCCTTGCTTTTCCAGGCATGATGCCCGCACTCTACTTCCCTGAGGCCAGTTCCACAAGACCCTGATAACGTTCATCGACCTCCTGCTAGATGCCTTCCACCTGCTCCGGAGAAAGATGCTTGAAACGTCCCTGGACTTTCAGGTACTCCGACATGATAGAGAGGGCTGAGATGCTTGCTGATATTGTCTTTCAGGGCGGTAAGACGAATTATCTCCGAGCCAGAAAAGCAGTTCTCAGCTCAAAGTAAAAAAATATAGGCTTTGATGGTTATGCCATTTTCAATGTCTTTCAAAGCCGGTTATTTTCATTTCTGTAGTGTAAAGATTTTTCCTGCAACCATTTAATTTCCGATCAACAAATTGCTACTCCCTACCAAACCGTAACTGCACAGGAACTACCTTTGCGGAGGGTAAAGTCAGAAATACTTACCTTTGATATGGAAGTGTTAAATTCACTGCTGAATTGTTGAATTACCTGAATCAAGAATCATTTTCAAAATTGACTAATTAGCGCTAAGGTCATGTATAAGATAATAGGAAGCGTGCATACCACTAATGAAATAGATGCAATCCTATTTCCTCTTAGTTTGTCCCTATTTTTCTTAATTCTCAGAAGTGCTAAAAGACTTAAAGGAACTCCCAGAAGAATAACAATCCAAAGCACAAATACGCTCGACATAAATAACCCCAAAAGTGAGTCATAAGGTGTGCCCGGTCCGCTTTTATCAACGTCGTCCCAATAGGCAATATATGGAAATATTATAAAAAAAATAAAGGCTACTATTGCGGCACAAAATCCGCTCAATATTGCCAGTTTACTTGTTTTGAGTTTATTCTCCATTAGACAATTATAGTTTTGAATAAACTAGTGAGTCAAATGTATATTGATATTTTTTGTAGCCACATAAATGATAGCTTTACAGTCATTAACGCATCAAAGAAGGTGAAGATGAATTAAAGATTCTCCCTCTGTAACACATTGAAAATGAATAGGAAGAGCGACTCGGTATCAAAGCTTGGAACTTTGAATCGCCCCTAGTTTTCTAAACACTTCCTTCGTCACATGAGATCCATACCACTGAGATTTTAAGTATCAAAACCTCACTTATTGATTGGAGATTAGCTGATATATGGTTCGTAATCTGAATTTTGTAATGATATGCGCTCTTGCTTTAGCCCTATACGTAATACTCATTATTTGGAGGTTAGAAAGTTTTTCCTTCTTCTTGCCACTCATGCTAAGGGGGCTTGTTTCGATATTGATTTTTGTTGCAGGACTCGTTTTGGGGTTCAAAATGTTGGCGAAACGAGAATTTCCTGGCACAATTATCTGTTTTTTATTTTGCCTAGTTCCTATAGCAGCAACTATGACTAGTGAACGGTTATTTAACAAGAAAATGGACGAAACACTTCTTCGAGCAAATCTTATTATAACAGCTCTAAATAAACATTATTCTAATAATATGAATTACCCAATGATACTTGAAGAACTTGTTCCAAAGTATATTTCCTCTATCCCTCCTACAGCAATGGGTATTATATCAACACATCAGTTTAATTATGAAAAAGAGTCACTTGAATTCCGATTATCATTTGAAGCAACTGACGGAATACATTGTAAATTCACACCAAATAATGACTTGCTATGTGACGATTAAATTATCTGATAACTGAATGCGGCGCTACATTTGTGAATGGGTTAATAATTCTTCCCGAGAAGTTGCCGGGAACCGCTTCATCAAAACTCAAGAGGCTCGTCTTGGCAAGGTTAACTGTTTAAGAAAACACGCAAATTCAACTTATTCCTGTTTCTTGTAGTCTGAAATTCAGTCTAGATATCGCTGATTGATCATGCTGCCGACTAACAACTTAATAAAGGTCGGTAAAATAGGATTCGATAGAGCCCCGGCGAGAAATGTGATACATTCAAGCAGGGTTCCGGGGATAGTGGAGTATCACTTGTTTCCCATGGCGGCCTCCAGAAAGTAATGAGTTTACTCTCCTAGAGCGGCTGCCGCCGATTGTTAATTATGTCGATAACTTCTTGTCGTTTTTATGATAATTTTTATACGCCAAATCAGAAACCTTATCGGGCTCCGATCAATATGGCTGAAACTCTAATCTCCAGTAAAAAGAACAACCTTCTTCATGTTCCGACCACAGCAGGTGTAAGAATGCGTGAGGTGAAATAAAAGATATGAGAGTCCTGCTCATTTCAGCTAATACTGAACAGTTCAATATGCCAGCCTTGCCTTTAGGACTAGCGTGCGTGGCTGAAGCTAGCAAAATGGCAGGACACGATGTCACTATGCTGGATTTAATGTTCCGAACGGATGTCAGCACTACACTTGAAAACATGCTTTTAAAAACCCAGCCTGAATGCATCGGGATTTCGGTACGAAATATTGATGATCAGAACCTTGAGAAACCACAGTTTTTAATAGAAAAGGTTAAGCGGGTTATGGCCGTTTGCCGAAAATTTTCAAATTCACCGATAATCCTTGGAGGCGCTGGATATAGCATGTTTCCTGAGAGTGCTCTGGCTTATCTTGATGCAGATTATGGAATTGCTGGTGAAGGGGAAGTTGCCTTTCTTGATTTGTTAGACCATTTGCAAAACAATGAAGGCCCTTCCAGTATTCCAGGCCTCCATGTAAGAGGTAAAGGCTCATCTGAGCCAAAAATCTTGTGCAAGAATCTTGATAAATTTCCCTTGCCGGAAACCAGCATTCTTTCTGGATCTGCATCACAACGTGACGAATCCTGGATTCCGGTGCAGACGAGGCGTGGATGCGCTCTCAAATGTAGCTACTGTTCAACCGCCACCATCGAAGGGCTGGACCTGCGAAAAAGATCGCCCGAGATCATCTCAGCTTGGCTTGAAAGTTGGGTAAAAGCCGGATACTCGAGTTTTTTCTTTGTGGACAACACGTTCAATCTACCACCAGACTATGCGAAATCAATATGCCAGCATATCCTGGAGAGAAATCTGACGATCAACTGGCAGTGTATCATTTATCCCCATAAAGTTGATAGGGAATTGGTCGAATTGATAGCCGCTGCTGGCTGTAAGCACATAAGCTTTGGATTTGAAAGCGGTTCGAAACAGATGCTTAGGAATCTCAACAAACAGTTTACCTTGAATGATGTTCGTGTAAGTTCTGAAATATTTGCAGAACATGGAATTAAACGGATGGGATTCTTGTTGTTAGGAGGCCCTGGGGAGACAAAGCAATCCGTAGAAGAAAGCCTTGTTTTTGCAGATTCTTTAAAACTTGACACTTTGCGAGTTACCGCTGGTATTCGTATATACCCGGACACCGCATTGGCTAAAACTGCAATAAATCAAGGAGTCATAACCCCTCAAACAAACTTACTTTATCCGCATTTTTACTTAGCACAAGAGTTGGAAGGTTGGCTGTCTAACCGATTAAAAAAATGGCAGGCAACCCGCCCTTATGTGATTATATAGAGTATCAGCACAATCATGGGTATGACAGCTACAAACGATCTGCTGTAATTAACGATACGATCGATTGAGATTGCCCCTACAAGTATTCTGATTTTAAAGGAAAAGGGAGATTATAGGTTCTTCCTGTTTCTCTCCAGGATGGAGGGCATTAGGAACCGGTCGCCGACCACCATTGGCAGAAATCGGCGATGGACAGGAAGCACCTTCACCCCGTCAGACTGAAAAGAGCTTAGCCTTGCCTGAACTAATATTGAATCTGTGCCCGCACGATACTGCCGTAATACTCTGATTATTGCCGAGTAGCCTTTTTTTCTGTAGAACCTTTTAAAAGCGTGTTCTACAGTTTATTCATAATTTCTTGTTAGGCTGAAAAAGGAGACGTTATGAAAAACGATATAAAAAGAGCAACCTGGATTGTATTTCGTGTATTCACAGCTTCTTTATTCTTTGCGTCTGCTCCAATAGCCGGGCAAGCGGAAAAGTCGGTTTCAGTGCCCAAATTGGAGCACTATGAGGACAAAGTAATCGGTTTTTCCATTGATTATGACGCTGACAAACTAACCAAGGAAATGGGACCAATCGGTTCATTTGTTTTCAGGCGGGCATCCGAAGAGGGCATGCCATCTTTGGGGTTAACTGCAGGGCCTTATCCATCGGGTATAGCTTTGGAGGATACGGCGGCCCATGTTTCAGATGCGTTGCCAAAGATGATACCCGACTGCCTGATTCATAACGTCAGCAATCAACAGTTAATCGAGCTGAAAGATGGTAGCAAGGCCAATTATTTTGAAACAAAAATGAATATCAGAGGGTCAGAGTTGATATCCGCTATTGTCGCAGCGCAAAAGAACGACCGCCTAATTGTCTTTGGTGCTGCGGACAACCAGGATGAATCCATGGAACATCTAACAGCTATGGTGAAATCCTTGAGGCTTGATGTCGAAGTGGATGAGGCGGCTTTGAAGGCAAGAGGCTATGCTAAAGACGGTAAGTTTGTTCGAACGGATTCTCCTGCCTTTACGTTAAACTATCCTATAGCGTTTCAAAACCAAGTGCTTCAATCCAACCAGATTTTTAATGCCAGTGTTCCCCATGCGGCGCTGTCGATGGCGATATTGATTTCATGGCTTCAGGTCGGTGAAGATATTAACATGCAGTTAAAGAGATTGGCGGAAGCATATGCCTATGGGCTGAAGAAAAACATGGGCAATGATATAAAAATTGTCTCACAGAATCCGATATCAACTTATAAGGAATTCGATGCCTATCAGATTCAAATCCTATGGCAGTATCGGGAAAAATATACCATGACAACCGTCGTTCACCTGATTGCAAAAGATAACAAGGCGATACAGCTGGCAGGGCACACGGTTTACAGCATTGATGGACTGATCGATATCTTCCAAAAGATTAACCTTAATCCATGATCCGCAGCGTTAACACTGCCAATTCTAAGAATTTAGTTCTGCACTTTTCTCGTTCGTTAATACTATTCCTGTTTCTCAATGATAATCATAGTATCGATTTTACAAGCAAGACAACCCCCAAAGTTAGCAAAAAAATCAAGACTATTCGGCGATAAAACATCGTCGAGATGCGATTTCTTACCTTGCCACAGACATATACGATCGCCACCACAGGCAACGCCCCGGCAACAGCTACGAGGAGGTTGCCAGGAAGCAGATAGCCTCTTTGCTGCATACCAAACAGCATGATTATACTCGACAAGGTAAAAGAAATATTTATCGCCTGAATGAAGATATTTTTATTCAGATTGAGTGATAAAAGGTAAGGGAGTACCGGCATTACCTGGGACCCCGTCAAGCCATTGACGAATCCGGTAAGAAAGCCGGCTGGCAAATTCAGTGCTCGTTCCCAGGCCTCTGAAACCTTAAGTGTCCTGTTTGCAAGCGCCCAGAGGGAATAAAGGATCAGAACGATGCCGAGAAAAATTCTCGCCGTATCAACATTGATGGATACGAGAATTGCCAGGCCAACCAGAAGACCGGGGATGCTTGACACATAAAGAGGCCAAAACCTGCGGATCACATCTATAAATCGTCCGGCTTGTGCCATGATAACAACGTTGCTGACAATTGATGGAATGATAACAAGAGGGATTGCCAGTTTTAGATCAATACGAAGTACCATTATCGGCAGACAAGAGGTTGAAAATCCGACACCAGTCACGCCTTTAATGATGCCAGCGATAATGTAAGCGAACAATATGAAAAGATAATCAATATCGTTCACTGCCCCCTCCTAAGCACACGAGCAATACAGAAGGAAATAGAATCACGTCTTGAAATCATGCATACCTGAGAAATAGGAGGCATCAATGGTAAGTTGTAGAGATCGAGGCTCGATCTAACGCCTCAACTGCCTGATTGTCAACAAAATCTTACATACCGGGTTTATAAAGAGCAGAGCAGTTCAGTTCTTCACGGTTTATCTATAATTGCAGCATTTTCCGAGATATGCTGGATGGCTTGCTGGAACACAACTATAGATAAACCTATTCTATCAACCCAAACCAATACATAGTATACATAGAGAATAGTTATTAAGTAAATATCCACATCCATAGGGGGGGGAACAAGGCCCTGTCCCCTAAAGGAGGGGGCTCATGAGTCTTGCCGCCTAGTAATTACTGATCAAACAATTGTAATTGTTCGACCTGCCTTTCCTGCTTCTCCTGATAGCGGACATACCTACGTATCATGTCCGCATCAAGACCGACTTTGTCGACATAATACCCTTTTGCCCAAAAATGGTTTCCCCAGTATGGCTTCTTCTTGAGGTACCGAAATTGATTGAATAGTTTCATTGGTATCTGACCTTCGGTCAGCCGGAGATGCGCTATCTCGATGGGGTTCTTGTCGATGAGATGAAACAATATTATGACCAGGGGCATTTTCCACAACTAAGTCCGGAAAATTGCATGGCTGCCTATTCGGCAATGATAACCAGGGCAGGGTTTTAGACCTGACAGGATTGCAGAATAAAAGGCAAAAAGGTGTATTGCGGGGATGGGAATACTCAATTTAACCAGGGACGTTACAAGCAGCGCAACCTAGAAAATTCAGGCGGATCCGGTTGGTATGCCCCCATGCCGACCAACGTTCCGGCAACCGATGCCATGAACAGCGTTTAAGAACGAAAAGCATCCTTTAAAGCAGCTATCACATGATCAGTGAAGGAAACCGTAGTTTCATTTCCACCAAGATCAGCAGTAACACGGCCAGTTGAAGTAGTCGCCTCTACAGCTGCCATCAGTGCATTGCCAGCCTGCTCCTCACCGAGAAAATCGAGCATCATCTGCACGGACCATAACGTCGCTATCGGATTTGCAATACCTTTGCCGGCAATGTCCGGGGCTGAACCATGAACCGGTTCAAACATTGACGGATAGTGTTTTGGCACATTGATATTGGCCGATGGTGCGATACCGATCCCCCCGGCGATGGCTGGGCCCAGATCCGAGAGTATGTCGCCGAAAAGATTGCTGCCGACGACAACATCGAACCAGTCGGGGTGCTGGACGAAATGGGCAGTCAGTATGTCAATATGAAACTGGTCACAGCGCAGCTCGGGAAACCCGGCGGTAATTGCTTTGAAGCGCTCATCCCAGAATGGCATGGTGAAGCGAATGCCGTTTGATTTCGTTGCAGAAGTAATGTGTTTGGCGGCTCTTTTCCGGGCAAGTTCACAGGCAAACTGAAGTATGCGGTCGACCCCCGCCCTGGTGAAAACGGACTCCTGGACAACGACCTCCCGCTCACTTCCGGCAAAGAGGCGCCCGCCTATTTCCGAATATTCTCCTTCCGTGTTTTCCCTGACAATCATGAAGTCGATATCAGAACTATCCCTGCCGGCAAGTGGCGAAGAAATCCCTTTCAGAAGTCTCACCGGCCTCAGGTTTACATATTGATCAAAACGGCGACGAATCGGCAAAAGGAGTCCCCAGAGCGACACGTGATCCGGCACAGAGGGATTCCCCACGGCACCAAGGAGGATAGCGTCAAACTGCTCAAGCTGATCAATACCGTCTACCGGCATCATTGCGCCGTGTTCAAGAAAGTATTCACAGGAAAACGGAAATTCATCATAAGAAACGGTAAAACCAAACTCCGCAGCCAGGACATCAAGTACCCTGACACCTTCAGGCACAACCTCTTTTCCGATTCCGTCACCGGGAATCAATGCGATTTTGTAGTTCATGATCTGCTCACCTCGTCTGAGAATTGTTTACGAACCAGTACATGTATCACACCATTCTTCAAAATATCCATCACAAAAACTTTCAAAGGTCCGACCTTGTTAGCAGTGCTTGAGTGTACATTAATCATTAATCAAGATATCACTTTCAACACCAATCTCAAGCTCATCTCCTTGTACGCTATATTCCTGACAGCTCAGGTAAAACCACAAGTGGTGGCCTGAGGTAATGGCATCGCCATACATTTAAGGGTAAATAACTATTCAATAACAAGGCGCTTTCAAGGAAGGCGAATGCCTCATGACGAGCGTCTGACCCACAGTTAAAATTCTTCCCGGCAACAACAAACCACGAGAGGTAAAAAACCGGGAATCAACAGAATCACGTTATGGAGAAAACTCGATAAGCATGGTCAGAGTTTCTCATAGATTTAACGTATGACAAGCCGAGAAACGCTATAAAAGATCACCAAAAATTTTACATTATCACCCATAAAAAGTAATTGACATAGTACACTAGGTAGTCTATTTTTAAGTGCGGTCTGACCAGTAGACCGCATACTAGCTGGCCCAAATATTGTTTAGGATTATTTACTATGGATTTTACACCGATTTCCAGGACACGCCTTTCAGAGTCTGCCATAAATCAAATCAAAGAGTTCATCATTCATCACGAGCTTCAACCGGGCTCCAAACTTCCTTCCGAACGTGAACTCGGAAAACGATTACAAATAAGCCGATCGTCTATTCGTGAGGCCCTGCGTATACTTGAGATCATGGGTCTTGTCGAGGTGAAATCCGGCAAAGGTACCTATGTGAAAGACCTTACCGGAGACCTTTTCACACCTCTGCCAGTTTGGGTATCTGATTACAGAGACAAAATTCACAAACATTTTGAAGCACGGTTGATCCTGGAACCTGAAATTGCAGCTTTAGCCGCACGTCGCTCGACACCACACGATATCGAATTACTCCGAGAAAATATCAAAATCCAGGCTAGCTTTACAGATGAGCAGCTTGCTGACAGAATTCAGACCGATATAAATTTCCATTGCCTGATAGCCGAAGCAGCCAGAAATGAAACACTATTAATGCTTTTTAATTCCCTGGCCCGTATTTCATTTCACGGATGGAAAGCAGCAATCAAAACAAAGGGCCGCAATAAAACAGCGGTCAAAGAACATTTGGAATTAATAGAAACAATATCAAAAAGGGATGAAAATGGCGCACGTAAGGCCATGCGGGACCACATGCTTGTTTCAATCAAAATGATTGAAGCTCAGGGTTCACCCACTTCAGATTGAACAGATAAACATATAAAACAGCCGACTAATCAAAAGAACAATACACTGTTGAACTGATAACAACACAATCGACATAAAGAGCATTATCAAATCCTTGATTGTTCATGATCCTTTCCAATAAAGGATGTTTTACCAACACACCAACATAACAGGAGGATAGAGTAATGAAGAAAACATGTCTTTTAATGTTAACTGCTTCACTGATTTGCATTGGATTGGTCTCCCCTTTTCCTGCCGCGGCCAAGCAGAAAGTCATTAAATGGAGGGTACAGGACACTTTTGCTGCTGGAATTGCTCTTTCCTGGAGTGGGGAGATTCTCGCACGAACCATTAATGACATCGTCCAAACCCCTGATTATCGTCTTGAAATCGACTATCACTATGGTTCTGAATTGTTCCCGATGGCTGAAACATTTGAAGCTGCACGGACCGGTGCGCTCGATGCCGCTATCGGCTGGCCTGGTTTTCTAAAGGGCTTGAACAGCGCACTCGTGCTCTTTGGCTCATTCCCCAATTCTTACACCCCTGAAGATTTTGCCATTTGGTACTACTATGGCGGTGGCCGGCAGCTTGCCGATGAAATGTACGGCAAGTACAACCTCAAACCATTTGCTGCAGGAGGAGGCAGTATAGAAGGCGGTCTCTGGTCAAATGTCAAAGTAACCAAGCCTGAGGACTTCAAAGGTCTGAAAATCAGGTGCCCAGGATTCAGCGAGGATATTCTCACCATGCTCGGGGCAACCACAATGGCTATCAGCCCGGACGAAATCTACCTGGCAATGGACAGGGGTGTCGTCGATGCCGCCGAATTCTCGTTTCCTTCAGGAGATGTCTCCATCTCGCTTCACGAAGTAGCTGAGTATCTGATTGTTCCGGCCTGGTGGCAGACCTCGATGATAACACTGCTTGCCGTCAATAAAGACAGCTATGAAAAGCTGCCTGAAGAATTAAAACCGCTCCTTGAGTATGCCACCAAGGTATCGTACATCGTTTCTTATGCAAAATGGGAATACTCGAACATCGATGCAATCAACATCTTCGAGAAAGCCGGCACAAAAATAACCAAACTTGAAAACGAAACGATTGAAGAACTCGAAAAACTCACGGTCAAACTCGCCGAGCAAGAAGCTGACAAGAATCCGGATTTCCTGAAAGTCGCCAAATCTCAGTACAACTTCTTAAAGGGATACAGTACCTGGAGATCCTACCAGAAACCATATGGACAAGGTAAAGTCCATAAATACTGGCCACAATTCGTCGATGAAGAGCCGGGGTTTCCGTGGATAACCGACAAACGTGACGACAAATATTTTTCAATCTTTGAAAAAGGAGCAAAATAGTTCTTTAAACGCCAGTCCCGTCCATACCTGGTTATCTGGGTTTTGGACGGGACTACATGGCCTCTGAATCGGGCAGTAAAAGGATTGAATCATTGATCGGAAGGACTGAACGAGGATGGAACAGGAGACGACAATGCATATACGCATTTCTACAATAGCCGAAAATTCAGCAAGCTGGCTTAAATTGCTCGCTGAATGGGGATTAAGTATTCTGGTTGAAGTGGATGACACTACTATTCTGATGGATACCGGTTACAGCATAGTAGCTGCACATAATGCAAGAATAATGGGGGAAGACCTGAGCAAAGTTGACAAGATCGTTTTTAGCCATGGCCATGAAGATCACACCGGCGGGTTACCAGAAATCTTAAAGCTCCGAAATCTCAAAAACAAACCAGTAGAAATCATTGCCCACCCCGACGTCTGGAAACCCAAGGTTTGGCGATCCCCCGACGGAACAAGATTTGACGAAATTGGAATTCCCTACTCGCGTGAGTATGCCGAGGAACTCGGTGCAACATTCTTTTTATCAAAAGAACCGGTATGGATCACGGATCACATCGTCACAAGCGGTGAAGTACCGATGGTTACTGATTTTGAAAAAATTGATTACAACGCCTGCGTAAAGACAGTTGCCGGGGTTTCAGATGATCCGCTCGATGACGACCAGACCCTTTTCATTAAATCAGACAAGGGGCTGATTGTCATTTCCGGGTGTGCACACCGGGGTATCATCAATACCATTATCCGGGGCAAAGAATTGACCGGAAGTGAGAACGTGTATGCTGTTATCGGTGGAATTCACCTCTTCGGCGCTGATGAAGAGCGCCTCCAGAAGACGATCGATGAATTCAGGCGCCTTGACATACAGCACATCGGGGTTTCACATTGCACAGGACAGATAGCAAGTGCCCGACTATTTAATGAATTTGGTGATAAATTCTTTTTCAATATGGCTGGAACATGTACGGAATTTGAGGTCTGACGCTTGATTCTTAAAATCAAATTATGAGACTGACATGAAACTACTACTCTCAATCGCCGGGTGGATAGATACCTGCAATGACTGGGTAGGCAGAGTTATCCAATGGGCAATTGTTCTCCTGGTTGTCGTTTTTATTATTGAATCAGTTCTTCGAAAGGGCTTTTCTGCTCCCCAGATATGGTTCACCGAAACATCCTACTTTATCTTTGGTTATTATATCCTGTTTGGCTCGGCTTATACTTTCCTGCACAAAGGCCATGTGGCTATCGATCTCATATCTGAGCGAATGCCGGAAAAATGGCAGCATATGCTGGCAATAGCCTGTTTCATCGGTTTCACATCCGTATTTTCTCTGGCGATGGTCAAAGGGGGTATTCCCATTGCAGTAAATTCCTGGAAAGCCATGGAACTCGGCCACAGTGTCTGGCGCCCACCAATTGCTCACTTCAGGACCGTTATCCCGGTCGCCTTCTTTCTGATTTTTCTCCAAGGGATATCTTCAATTATAAAACATATAGCAGCCCTCAGAGGTACGAAACTATGAGTGACACCTTATTGTTGCTATTAACGGCATTCCTGACCATCGGCAGTCTTTTTTTAGGTCATCCGGTAGCTCTCACATTTGGAGGCCTTGGTATTCTCCTCGGCCTGGTATTTATCGGTCCCGCGACTCTGCCTATAGCCGTAACAAAGACCTATTCCGTCATGGTGAGCTTTCCACTGATTGCCATACCTCTCTTCATTTTTATGGCCTATATACTGGAACGTTCCGGCATCGCTAAAAAAATGTTCGATGGAATTCGCGATCTGGTCGCCCCCCTGCCAGGTGGCCTGGCAATCGCGGTAACCATTGTCTGTACCGTGTTTGCAGCAAGCACTGGGATCATCGGTGCCTCAATTGTCAGCATGGGGGTCCTGGCAGGTCCTTATCTGCTTGAACAAAAATATGATAAGAAATTAACGGTCGGTACCATCATGGCCGGTGGAACACTCGGCATTCTCATACCACCGAGTATGCTGCTGATCGTGCTCGGTGCGGTAGCCGGTATTTCAGTTGGCCAGCTTTTTATCGGAGCCATAGGCCCTGGCCTGCTGCTTTCAGGGCTCTATATGTTCTACATTTACATTTTATGCCGGATCAAGCCATCTCTGGGGCCACCGGTTCCCAAAGCGGAAATGGATAATCTCAGCGTCCGTTTTGTACGGGGCATGCTGAGCGTGACTCCGCCGGTTCTGCTCATGGCCGTTGTTCTTGGTTCTATCTTCTTTGGGATTGCAACTCCTTCGGAAGCCGGTGCTATTGGTGCCTTTGCAGCGATAATCCTGATGATCTGCTATGGAGAATTCAACCTCAGCAATCTACGCTACGCTGCTACGGCAACCGTCAAAACCTCGTGCATGGTGATGTTTATCATTATTGGAGTAAATATTTTTTCAGCTGTTTTTATGGCAATGGGATGCGGTAGAACTCTGGGAGGACTTTTTGAAGCACTTGGAAACAAGTGGATGTTTTTTGCAATGACCATGCTACTGGTCTATCTGCTTGGCATGATTATCGACTGGACCGCCATCCTGATGCTGCTCGTACCGATATTTTTCCCGATTGCAAAACAGGTATATGGACTGGATCCTTTCTGGTTCGGTATGCTGGTAGCCATCAATCTACAGGTTTCATTCCTGTCGCCGCCATTTGGGTATGCTCTCTTTTTCATGAAGTCACTTAAATTACCCGGCGTTACACTTGGTGATATTTACAAGGGAGCGATTCCTTTCATTATGCTGCAAATTATCGGACTTATTTTGGTTGCAATCTTCCCTCAATTCGTAACCTATCTGACAAATCTCGCTTTTGCTCATTAACTGCTTTAACCTCAAGACTCGCAGCACTCAATAGTTGTCAGGGCTCCTGAAAACTATTGAGTGTAACATTGTTACATTGCAGTAGATAAGATTGTCAACAAGTCACAGATTTCAAACCTCATAGGGCATCGACATCATTACGTATTTGTTTAAAAAGCAGTGCCTGGACCGCTAATACCTACAGCCTGACATTGAAAGTAAATCCCAGGAATGCTCCCGGGTCTGAGGATTCTTTTCTGATGCGTCGACCGTCACTATCTTCTACGGTTAGCTCAGTTCCGAACTCAACCCCGCCGACCAGGCTGAGGTTTATCTTGGGGCTGTAACTGTAGGTGCTGCTGACAAACAGGGGGAACGATTTGTCTTCACCGATACCTCCGGAAACAGGACCCTTGTCATCGAGGCGGAAACGCAATGTCTCGTAGCGGCCGCCAATGGCAAAGCTCCATTGCCGATCAGCCTGGTAATTGAGCGTCAGGCCTGGTCCGAGCGTGGCGCCCAGGCCGCGACCGGTCTCGAGGCTGAGCTTGTCGGTTATCTTCCAGTCGATGATGAGAATAGGGATAATGGTTGCAGAATCTTCAAGCTGAGAAAAAACGCCTATCCCCGGGCCTATGGTCAATCGTTCGCCGAAGCGATAGGCAACCCCAGCCAGAACACCGCCCGTGATGGTATCTTCAAAGCTTGAGCCACTCTCTCCCGTTGAGCGGATGGACGGTATTAAAAACGCCGACCAGTCATCATTAATTCCCTTGCGCACAGGTAAACCCAAGGAAAACGAGTGTACGTTTTCCCAGGGGGCAGTTGCCGCAATGCCGCTTCCCCGGGAAAATGAGTAGCCGTCATAGCTGTAGCCAAGAGCAAGAGATACCGTGGTACGTGGGTCCCAGGCATACCCATGGCCTGCCTGGATATTAAACCTGGTAACGTCGTAGCTGCCTCCTTCATCCAGGTCGGTATCAAACTGATAAACACTGCCGCCTCGAACAAAGCTTGACCATCCCTGCATTGCTCCTGGACGCCCGCTCTGCTCCTGCTGCTGGGCTGTGCAAATGGTTGCTGAAAGGAGTGAAAGGCTTAAAAAGGATATGAAAAAAGTGAACCGTAAATTCGTCATGTCAACCTCTTGTAATATGTTGAAAACTTGAATAACTTTGGGTATTGCATGCTGATTATGATATATCACAACTTGTATAGCAATTACTTGTGGCTCCGTACAGTCTTTTTTCCAATAATAAGCTGACGCATGTTTCAGAACAGGAAAAATTCAAGTATTGTAGGTTATAAAACAGAAGATTAACGATAACATGGACCATGCCGGTCTTTTAACCAGTCAGAGACGGTACGTGGCTAATGCACAGACTCATCTATAAAAGCAGATCTTCAGGATCGATCAGCAAGGAAAACCTCAGGGATATTCTCTATACGAGCCTTGAAAAGAATCGGGCTGACCGGGTAAACGGTGCGCTCATTGCCACCAGTTCGCATTTTCTCCAGTTCCTTGAAGGTGATTTTGACGAAGTAAACGCAACATTCTTCCGGATCGTTGAAGACCTGAGACACAAAGATATCAAACTGGTTAGTTTCCGCCAGGTTGACACTCCTCTTTTCAACGAATGGCGGATGAAAGGGTTCGGGATATTCGACCTTAACCTGGAGCTTGAAAACAGATTGAAGCAGAAATACGGAGAGGAAGAGGGCAGCGTTTTTTTACCGACCACCGAGGATAAAGCCATTGCCCTTCTCTATGACATGGACATTATCAAGAAGCAAACCTGACAACATCTCTTGAGGTTGACTTTAAAACCTGCAATAGCTATTTTTTACCGATAAGAAGAACAAATATGTGAGCGGACAAACCCCTTGGAAGCCTGTTTTTTTCAGGTGGAAGGTTACTTCGTGACAATAGCTAGCTTGGTAGATTCCCACAGGTTACCAGAAATGTGGCACAATAATCTAACAATCACATATCCTTCAGTATATCTATTCAGCCCAACAGATACCTGCGTATATACAACGTCTCATTCAACATCAGCAAATCCTTCAGAAACCCGCCATTTTTTTTCTAAAAACAATAAACCTGCAGTAACCGTTAGGGTAGTGCAGCGCCTTGTCGATATTGTCATCGACACTGCTGTTTTCTTACTCTTTTTTCAAACCCGCCGTTGTGGAAACAATCCTTATCTGTTACTGCCGACAAAGGGATGCTCCCATGAGAAAGTTCTTGAGAAAATCCGCAGAAGACTATGTCAGAAAGCTGCTTCTCCAGGCTGACATAGCCGTTAACGGTGACAGACCCTGGGATATCAAGGTCAAAAACAGCGATTTTTACACACGTGTGATCCTCCAGGGATCCCTGGGGCTTGGCGAGTCCTATATTGAGGGGGACTGGGAGTGTGAAGCGCTTGATCAACTGTTCTACAGAATTCTCCGGGCTGACCTGCGCAGCAAGGCCGTGGCAAGCCTGCCTGATATAGTCAAGATGATCAAAGCACGGATTTTCAACTGTCAAAGTCGGCGACGCGCCTTCCAGGTAGGAGAAGAGCACTATGATGCCGGCAATGATCTTTTTGAAATCATGCTGGACAGTTCGATGGCCTATAGCTGCGGGTATTGGAAAGAAGCGGACACGCTTGAAAAAGCTCAGCAGGACAAGCTCGATATAATCTGCAGGAAACTGAAACTGTCGAAAAGGATGCGGCTGCTGGATATCGGCTGCGGCTGGGGGAGCCTGATTCATCATGCCGCACGACACTATGGTGTTGAAGCGGTGGGGATCACTGTTTCAACGGAGCAGGCCGACTATGCCGAACAACGTTGCCGCGGCCTTCCGGTCACGATCATCCTGCAGGATTACAGAAATCTGACTGGGCAATTTGACGCCATTGCCTCTGTCGGAATGTTTGAACACGTGGGCTACAAGAATTACCCCACTTTCATGCAGGTGGTGAGGCGCTGTCTGAAGAAAAACGGGTTGTTTCTTCTTCACACGATCGGCTCAAACCGAACCCAGATCAGGTGCGACCAATGGTTTGACAAATATATATTCCCAAACGGCATGCTGCCGGCAATCGTACAGATCGGTGACGCACTTGAAGGAAATTTTGTGATGGAAGACTGGCACAATCTTGGAGTCGATTACGATAGAACCCTGATGGCCTGGTATCAAAATTTCGAAAAAAACTGGAACAAAATCAAGAGTGGTTACTCAGAGAGCTTTTTCAGGATGTGGCGGTATTATCTCCTCTCTCTTGCCGGGGGGTTTCGGGCGCGGCATATGCAGGTCTGGCAGATCGTTGCCTCTCCCAAAGGAAATGTCAAGGGCTATACCAGCGTTCGCTGCCCGGAATGTGTGGCGGTACGGTAAACCGGAAAAACAACAACGGACAGCCCCGGAAACCAGGGGCCACATCGTTCAAGCACGTGCTGCCGGCAACACGCCTTGACGAGATTTCTTCAACAGAACCCGAAACTCTTCGGCCGGGACCGGAGGGCTGAAAAGATACCCCTGAATGATTCCGACATCGCGCTGGCGCAGGTACTGAAGCTGATTCTCATTTTCAACTCCTTCGGCAACAATTTCCAACTTCAGACTCTGGGCCATGGCTATAATGGCATCAACAAGGGTTTTGTGGTTCTGGTCAATTTCCAGATCCTGAATAAAACTTCGATCTATTTTCAGGACCTGCAGTGGAAAGCTCCGCAGATAGCTGAGGGATGAATACCCGGTACCGAAATCGTCCAGAGCAAGACTCACCCCACGCTTGTGCAAGCTGCCCAGTATGGCAAGCGGCTTATCCGAGTCCTGCATCAGCAGGCTTTCGGTAATCTCGAGTTCAAGCCGATCACAGGAAAGTGCACTCTTTTTCAGTGCATCTTCAACGTCCTCGAGCAACGAGCCGTTGCGGAACTGTTGCGGCGACACATTGACTGATACTTTCAGTTTCTCGTCTGTAAGGCCCTGCCAGGTGGCTGCCTCAAGACAGGCCTGCTCAAGAACCCACACCCCTATCTCATTAATAATACCGATATTTTCTGCAAGAGGAATAAAAATATAGGGCGACACATTGCCAAGTTCCCGGTTGTTCCAGCGAAGAAGGGCCTCCGCACCAACGATACAGCTTTTTTTCACATCGATTTTTGGTTGAAACACCAGTGAAAATTCATCTCTGGACAGCGCATAGCGCAGCTGGTTTGATATCAGCATCTGCTCTTCAGAGATCCGACGCATTTCGTTTGAAAAATAACGGTAGGTATTTCGCCCATCTTTTTTTGCCTGATACATTGCCAGATCTGCACACTGCATCAGCCGTTCATGGCTCATGCCGTCATCAGGGAAGATGCTGATACCGATACTCACCGAGGTATAGAGCTCCCGTCCCTCGAGCATAATCGGCTGCTGCAGGTTCCTGATAATTTTTTGAGCCACAATGCCGGCATACCTGGTTTTATCGAGGTTCTCGAGAAAAATCGTGAATTCGTCGCCTCCTGTCCGAGCGGCAGTATCGGACTCTCTCAAAAGAGAAGAGAGTCGCTGAGCGGTCTGCTTCAGCACTTCATCCCCGGTGTCATGGCCGAGCGTATCGTTGATGTCTTTAAAGTTGTCAAGATCCATAAAAAGCAAGGCCAGCTTTTTATCATGCCTTTGCGCCCGATTAAACGCAGAATGCATATACGACTGGATATAATGGCGATTATGCAGGCCCGTCAGCTGGTCGTAGTTCGCCTGGTAGATAAGCTGTTCCTCCCACCTGGTACGCTCCGTTATATCCTGTACATTGGCAACGATAATCGGCGGATCGTCGGCAACCGACAGCTGTATGCTGGCTTCAACCGGAAAGGTGCTGCCGTCTTTTCGCCTGCTCACTCCTTTATGGACAATAGGTTCCCATTTTCCCCTGTACGCCGGTAGAAGAAGATCCGAAAATGACTCCTTGTCCAGATCTACAAAGATATCAAGAAGACTGACGTTTTTGAACTCCTCCCTGGAATAGCCGAGTTTGTCAACCGCCCCCTGATTCACCTGCACACACATCAATGAATCAGCATCAACAACATAAATTTCCGTCGTGCTGTCATTTAAAATTCTACCCAGACGGTTGTTCAGTTTGTTTTTTTCCTCCTCAATATCTTCCAGCAACTGTTTGTTCTCGTAGCGCAGGCGCGCATTGTTGATAAAATTCCTGTTATACTCCCTGCTGAACCTGAACAGAAAAGCACCGAACAAACATGCCAAGATAGCAACCCCCAGATAATGGCGGTCGCCGGCCATGCCTGTCTGATAAACTATCGGCGACAGCAGGGTCAACGCATAAATAAAAAAAGAGGTGACATCAAGCAGCATCGTTACTGCAGCGACTGCAGTCCCACACGGTAAAATGATTGCTATCAACAGAAGAGACAGAGGTTCAAACGAAAAGAACAGCAGGTTGAGACCGCCCACCATCATCCCGGTACCGAAAATACCCAGTCGAAACAGAAACAGCCAGCGAGACAGAGAGTGATGAGTCCCCCGGTCTTTTCTGTAGAGACGGCACAGATACCAGCGGCCGCAAAGAACCGCGAGCAGAAGCAGATACCAACCGAGAAGATGCTGCCAGTTGAATTTCTGGCTCAGCATCAGTATATAGACGCCTATGACAACAGAGAGCGTTCTGGATGCAACAAGCGAGCGCTCATAGAGATTGTCAAGCCGCTCTTGTTCAATTTTGAGATCGATATTGTATTTGTGATCAGCCATGAGACCGGGAAACCATGCCCTGCGAAGTCAATGGCAACGACACGTGCATGCTTCCTATAAGGTAGCGATTTATCATTTTTTTATATTCTTTTTGCCATTTTAGCAAATTGGGCATTAACAAGTCTAATAATTAGTAAAAAATACTGGTTTCAACCCAAGGTTTGATACATTCATTGATGTCTGCGGATATCAGTGGTATTACGTTTTCCAAAACCCAGTTTTATTAAATTCAAAACGGCATCCTCTTTATCAAGACGATTCAAACGCCGGTATTATTCTGGAGCACTGATCATGAAACGCGATTTTCTTCACATCACCGACTTTACCGCAGATGAAATCCAGGAAACCTTTTCCCTGGCAAAAGACGTCAAGGCACGTTTTAAAAACCGGGAAGATTACAAGCCATTCAAAGACTTTACGATGGCGATGATATTTGCAAAGCCCTCTGCCCGGACACGTATCTCCTTTGAAACAGGTTTTTTTCGGATGGGGGGGCATGCACTGTATCTCGGACCTTCAGATATTTCCATCGGTAAACGTGAAGCGATCAAGGACATCGCCCGGGTTATCGCACGCTATAACGATGTCATCATGGCACGGCTCTTCTCGCACGATCATGTTCTGGAGCTGGCTGAATACTCGTCCGTACCCGTTGTCAATGGCCTCACAGACTACAACCATCCGTGCCAGATAATGGCCGACACATTTACCATCCTGGAGCATCGCGGCCACCTCAGAGATTTGAAAATTGTCTATGTAGGAGACGGCAATAATATCGTCAATTCCTGGCTGCGCATGTCTCAGCAGCTGCCCATACACTTTGTCTGTGCCTGTCCGGAAGGCTATAAACCCGACAGCAAAACAATTACCGAAGCGCAGAAAAGCGGCCTGTCGGAAATAGAGATAAGTCACGATCCGAAAGCTGCTGTCAGAGATGCAGATATTGTTTATACTGATGTCTGGGCGTCCATGGGACAAAAAGATGAGGCCGAGCAGCGCAAAGCCACGTTTCAGGGATTCCAGGTCAATGACGAACTGATGGCGGCCACCGGCAAAAAAAGTCTTTTCATGCACTGTCTGCCTGCTGAGCGCGGGGTCGAGACCACTGACTCTGTTGTTGAGTCTGACGCATCAATTGTCTTTGACGAAGCGGAAAATCGCATGCATGTGCAGAATGCGATCCTCCTGAAGCTCTTCGGTAAATCATGATCAAGCACGACTCACTGCAGGCGGATTACTCTATATAACAGGAAGAATACCTCAAACCATTCAGGAGAACGATGATGCCGACGTTTGCTTTAAAACATGTTGTTGAATCGCAGCAGTTCGACAAAGAGTTGCTGGATCTGGTTTTTCAGACTGCCGACAGGATGAAAGCAGACCTCCATGGGGACCGCACGCTGGCCAAATCCCTGGACGGTAAAATTATGGCATCGCTGTTCTACGAGCCGTCAACCCGAACCCGGTTTTCTTTTGAAAGTGCCATGAGAAGATTGGGCGGCGATGTTATTACAACGGAAAATGCCCGGGAATTCTCCAGCGCAGCCAAAGGTGAGAGCCTCTCTGACTCAACCCGGATCATGAACGGCTATGCCGATATTATCGTTATGCGCCATAATGAGGCAGGAAGCGCCGTTCGCGCTGCAGAGATTTCAACCATTCCGATCATTAACGCCGGGGATGGTGCCGGACAGCATCCGACCCAGGCATTGCTCGACATCTACACCATTGTCGACGCATTCCCCGAGATGCGGAACCTCAATGTCGCGCTGGTAGGCGATTTACGCTATGGCAGAACCGTGAGGTCATTGTCGTACCTGCTGAGCAAATATGAGAATATGCAGATTGTTTTTGTCTCACCGCCGGTCTGTAAGATGGAAAACGACATAAAAACCTACCTGGATAAAAATAACGTAAGCTGGCGGGAGGAGACCGACCTTGGCAGAGTAGTCCGTGAAGCGGATTGTGTTTATATAACCCGAATCCAGAAAGAACGTTTTCATTCCATCGACGATTACCATGCGGCGGCAAGCAAATATATCCTTTCCCCGGAACTGGTAAAGGAAATGAAACCGGAGGCGATTATCATGCACCCGCTCCCCCGGGTCGATGAGATTCCTCAGGAAGTCGATACGGCACCGCAGGCACGCTATTTCGAGCAGGCCCAGAACGGTCTCTATATCCGTATGGCACTGTTATACCTGCTCCTGAACAACGATTAAGCTGTATCCGACTCAGTATATGAGCAACTGCATACCCAGAATGCCTTTATAGTCCCTTTTTCTCGAATACGGTAAACATGGAAATGCCGACAGCGATAAAGAAAAGAATAACCACCCAGGGTGATATACTGAGGACCTGCGGCAATGTTATCTTGCCGTAATTCCCCCAGGTAAGAACCGTTTTAGAGAGAAAGGGAAAAACCTCTGCGTATACGGAGGCCCCGACGATCATTCCCAGGATAGCCCACAGCGCATGTATACGGCCCTCGGCCAGTGCTCCGACCGAGGTGCCCGGGCAGAAGCCGGCGATGGCCCAGCCTATGCCGAAAAGAATACCGCCGATGATAACGGCACCGACATTCGTGTCCTTGAGACTGAGGCTGATCAGGCCGAAACTGTGACAGGCGTAGATGCCCACCATGCCGACAAGGACAGCACTGAACATGAACTTGATGATCGTCATGTCCTTCAGCAACAGAAAACCAACCTGTCTTTCAAAGCGCAGCACCTCACCTTTCTGCAATAAAAACCCGAAAAAAATACCTGTTAACAGGCCAAGAATAAGCTCCATGTTTCACCTCCCTTGCCCGTAGAGAAGCCGGGCAGTAACGATACCACCGACAATGAAAAACACCAGGGCCAGCAGGCCACTCACCGCCAGCTGCATGTTCCCGGAAAGACCGTGGCCGCTCGGACAACCGCTTGCCAGCCTGGCGCCGAAAAGAAGTATAGCCCCCCCGGCGAAGGCACCCAAACCGCGGGTCAAAGCACTGTTGCCAAACCGTTCCCGCCAGATCGGCGGTACAGTTTCGTACTGACTGCTCTTGCCCAGGCGGGCAGACAGCAGGGCACCAATGAATATGCCGCAGACCACCATCATCTGCCAGTCGACTTTCACTTTTGTCTTGGTGAAGTAGTCATTGGCAGCAACGTGTTCCGCCGCAACCGTCTGCTCGGCCAGTCCGGCGACACGCACGAAGGTGGTCGAGGCACCCAGATATTTCGGACTGCCGAGAACCGCCGTGCTGATCAGTACCGTTAGCGTTGCCAGTACACCGACCAGAGCTCCTGCCAAGTAAGGACTCCAGCGTTTAGCCGATAATTCAAGATTCATTGCTCTTCCTCCTTTTACATGAAGTTAACCAGCCCCGTGATCTTTGCTCAACAGCCACGCGGCCAAAACAAGTAGATTTACGTTCACCAACTCTACTCGCGGCTGCTCTTTGGTTCGTTAAACTGCTGCCTGATCTCCTCCAGGCGACTGCGGTTTTTCCCCAGATCCGAGTATCCCAGTCGGGAGGCCGAGCGAACCTGAATCAGCCGCTGCTCATCATCGAGCAGGAATTCCCCGTCATCGACGAAAAGCAGTGTATGAAACTCAACCTGCAGATAACCTGGAAGCTCTTCAATAATATCAGTATCTCCCCGACGCACCAGTATCTGTTTTAAGCGGGAAAAGGCGGGTTCAGGTTCATCTTTAAATTCCAGTGGTGCGATACGATGAGCTGCGTCCTCCGCCTGGCTGGAAACACAATTCGGTGAATCGGGACATTCGCTCAGCCTTCCGCCAAAAACTCCCAGCTGGGTTGGCTTTTCCCCGGAGCAGGAAGCCAGCATGCCGGTAAAAACGCTTATAAGTATGATTCCTCGCAACTGGCGTATCATAGTCTACCGTCCATAATGAAAGGTGTTCAGCAACTGTATCATCAAACGTTGACGACCGCTTGTTAATGATTAACAGAGAAAACAGGGTGACCACAAGATTTTTCAGACTCCCTCGTCGGGAAGTGATATCGAAAATGTTGCTATGTAGCCAAACTGCTACTAACGGTCTATGACCCAGGAACATTTGGTAAATGCACCGGGAAAATATGGAATTGCAAGCTTATATGACAGAAAACAACAGTTTTCCCCTGGTTTTTACATAAAACCAAAATACCGGTATCGCCCACGGAGGAACCGGAGCAATAATGAAACAGCAAAGTGGTATGAACAAACCCATTTCATCAATGGATCGTGTTTCGGGTGCGCTCCTCGGCATGTTTATCGGAGATGCCCTGGCAATGCCGGTCCACTGGTATTACAACACGCAGGCCCTGTTAAATGATTACGGCAAAATTACAGACTACCGGCGTCCCCATAATCCACATCCCGACTCCATTCTCTGGCGCTCATCCTACACACCATCTTCTGGAAACGTTGATATTCTCCATGATCAGGCGCAGTATTGGGGCAAAAGGGACATCCATTACCACCAGTTCCTCCAGGCCGGAGAAAACACACTCAACCTTCAACTGGCAAGAGAACTTCTGCTGATGCTCCGGGAAGACGGCCTCTATTCAGCCGCATCCTGGCTTGACAGACTCATAGCGTTCATGACCACCCCCGGATGCCATAAAGATACCTATATTGAGGAGTATCTCAGACATTTTTTCAGCAATTATGGCAAAGGTAAAGAGCCGTCTCGTTGCGGCCGAATGGATGAAAACCATATTGGCGGATATAGCCTGATGCTCCCCTTGACCATCGCGTTCTCGAAAAAACCCGCTTATGCCCGCGAAATTTCATTGCAGCATCTGGCGCTAACCCATGGCGGAGCAGCCATGAGACAGTGGGGTGAGCTGATTTCCGTCACTCTTCTCAGCCTTCTGCAGGGAGAAACCCTCTACCAGGCTATTTGTGCGGGGATAAAAGAATCTTCTGTCAATCTTGACGGGCCGGCCCTCCAGAACTTTTCCGACTATCCTGATTCGGTTGTCGTGGGCAGACATTTCTCCTCAGCCTGTTATGTTGATCAAGCGGTGCCGGCAACACTCTATCTTGCCCTCAAATATCAGCATGCACCAGAGAGTGGAATGATAGCAAACACCATGTGCGGGGGTGACAATGCCGGAAGGGGCGCTGTCCTTGGCGCTCTTTTCGGAGCCCTGTATGGACAGCACGGCTGGCCCTCACGGTGGGTTAAAGGCTTGCTGAACCCTCCGCCGATTGTTCTGCTCGAACAATGAAAAAGCTATATGATATTCCGATTTCGGACAACACAGGAGGTCAGTTACCATGAAGTTTGATGTTGTTATCATTGGTGCCGGAATTGCGGGACTGAGTTGCGCACTGACGCTGCAGAAGAGCGACCTCAGCTTCATCATTCTTGAGTCAGGAAATACCGTTGGTGGAAGAATTCAAACCGACACAATAGACGGATTTCGTCTTGACCATGGCTTCCAGGTTCTGCAGACCGGTTATCCTGAAGCCCGGAGAATGCTGGACCTTGAGCATTTAAAGCTGATGAAATTCCCCGCCGGGGTTGCTGTACGGTATAACGGAGATTTCCACATTATTGCCGATCCCCGGCATCATCCCCGGTATATTCCGTCAACACTTGCATCACCCATTGGTACACTGAAGGACCGCCTGGCCATGTTGCGCCTGACGAAAGCAGTGTGCAGGGGAAGTTTCGAACAGATATTCAGGCAACGGGAAGACAAAACCATAGATTTTCTTCACAAACAGGGATTTTCAGAGGGGTTTATCAGGAGGTTTTTCGTACCATTTTTTGCCGGAGCCTGTCTTGACCCGTCCATACAGGCCTCCAGTCGTGTTCTTCAATATATTTTCAGGGTCTTTGCAGACGGAGATGCTGCCCTTCCGGCACAGGGTATGGGAGATATTCCCAGGCAAATGGCAGCGAAGCTTCCCGCAGAAGCTATTCTGCTTAACAGCAAGGCAGTACATCTGGACAACAACATTGTTACCCTCGCTGATGGCCGTAAAATCCAGGGCCGCAGGGTGGTACTTGCAACGTCTCAACCAGCTTGTGAACAACTGTTAGGACTGCCATCCTCAGATTCATCCATTGGCGAGAGCTGTTTGTATTTCGCCGGTGACTGGCGACCACCATTCAAAGATCCTTTTCTCGTTTTAAATGGAGACGGCAACGGGCCGATCAACAACATGGCCTTTCCCAGCCTGGTTTCTCCCGGCTATTCTGCTTCAGGCAAAACACTGATATCCGTCGTTGTGCTGGGGCGGAACTATCTTGGAAAGGAAGATCTGAAAGACCAGGTACGCAACCAGTGTCTTGACTGGTTTGGCAGTGCTGTCAAAGACTGGGATTATCTTCATACCTACCACATAGCGCATGCCCTGCCCTGTCAGGAGCCTCCCACGCCAAACCCTTATATGCTTCCGGCTCCCGTTCGTGAAAACGTACGAGCCTGTGGCGAGCATGGGAGTCTGCCGGGAACTCAATGGGCACTGCTCTCGGGTCGTCAGACAGGAGAAGCTATCGTAGAGGAAATAACTGATAATAAAGCAGCCCCCCTGTCACTTAATCAGTAACAGGGGTGCAGTGAGACTCAGGGCATGAATCATACAACGTAATCCTTACCAGCTATCACCTAACACAGTGCTCAGGTCGGTGCATTTTGCCTTTTCCTCTTCAGTCAGGTCTTCCTTCTTCTTTATGTTTTTGAGGTCATCGATATAACAAGCATATTCTTTTCCATTCTGGTCCTGAACCCATACCATTTTCTGAAATTCTTTCGAAATCGTTTCGCCTTTCATACTTCCTCCATGTTCTAAGATTTAACTATCTGAGTGTTGCTGTAGAGCAGGCTCTTATGGAAACCGCCTGTTCATACCTTTTTAACTATCAACAATATGATTTTTTTTCGGTCAGACAAGAGAAAAAATCTACGGAACATGATAATTCCACCTATACAATTCACCCACCATAGATACTTACAACATGATGATCAAGTCCACGTTTGTCTGAAGACTTCTTTCTTTCCCTGCCCTTATAGACTTCCTCAATTGCTTTCAATTTCTAGGTTCATTCAAGAGTGTATCGTGATTATCATGACCCCATGTGTGATGTAACCCTCTGTTACTCTGCTCATGGTCCGGAGACTTTGGAATTTACAGCCAGAGTCATGACTGACCATGATGTGATTCTTCTTGAAGAGCCTCTTCACCCCGATTTTTGCAAGGTACTACGCGGTGACATTGAGCTCGGGGAACACCTGCTTGAACTCGATAATGATTATCCGGCCTTTACTCTGGCTCAGTACCGGCTACTCCAGCAATTCTTCACGACAGGAAAAGAAATACTGCAGGTCGAACCATATTTCGATCATCTGTTTTGGATTCAAAATTTTTTTGCCGAAGATCATCGCCCTGATGAGATTCTGCCAAACACTCCCGCCCATGCTGTTTACTGCGCTGAACGCGATGCAACGAAACATCTGATATCGTATTATAAGGAAGTCCGCGGAGACAACTTCTCAAAAATACTGGCTGCCATGAACTCCTTTGCAATTGCCGATGCCAGACGCTTTGCGCTTCGGGACGCATTGCGGACAAAGCGTATTTTCGAAGTATTGGTTCCAGGGAAGAACACCTATATAGAGGCAGGCTCAATACATCTTCTGCTCGGAGAATTACTTACCAAACGTCTCACAAAGGAATGGCACCTGCGAACACGCGACATCGATGGGGAAGTTGTGAAAATGCTGAATCTCAAGGGCAGCCTGTTCAGTCCGGGTGATGAACTGACACTCGACTATATTTTTGGCCGTCCTGTGAGCACGCAAAGATGGCAATCGTGCTGCGCCCAGTCCCTGATATATTCGAAGATTATAGCAAAGGAAGAGATGACGAGTACTGATGGCGGATTTCCTCACATTCGAAATGAAATTGAATCGATAGCTGCGGTGAAAAAGCTCTCCGTTGAAAAATGCAGAACCCTTTTTCAACGAATCAGGTCACTTCCTTCGGTTGAAGCTGCTGATATGACCACACGGTATGTGAGCACAACAAAGGCGTGAGCACGAGATGATACGGCTTGAGAAGAACAGAATTGCAATCTGCAGAAAAATAGCCGCAACGCCTGAGACTGTCTGGAGTGTGTTAACCGATACTCATCTTTGGCCGCAATGGGGCCCTTCTCTTCTTCGTGTCGACTGCCAGGATCGGCATATCCGGTTCAATAGCAGCGGGCGGGTGCAAACACTGTTTTATTTCTGGCTTCCCTTCACGATCTCCGAGTTCAGAGATCTGGACTTTTGGAGTTGGCGCATCGGCCCCTTTGGGGCAACCGGTCATAAACTCGACCGGACGGAAGACAGCTCATCAATGCTCTGCTTTGATATGCCATGGTGGGCTGCCGTTTATGTCCCCGTCTGCTGGCTGGCTCTCGTCAGAATAGAAAGAATTTCCTCCTCGCATTGACAAACTCGATGATAATTTTTTCGGTTACAAATTCGTAGCCGCAGTTATGTCTACAGATTTGGTTGAAACGTTAAAAGGCGCTTACTCTTTTATGGTTTTCGGGCCTCTGCCGCTTCCTGAAAGCCATCGCCAAGGCCTTTTAAGATCTGATATGAAACCAGTTCGGCTATTTCCTTATTATCCAAATCTTTGACTGTATCCTGGATCCCCTGTATTGCTTGAACTGTCTGTTCGATCATGTCATGGGTGGCTGCCAGTTTTTCCGATGCCTGCACGATTGGCCCAGTAATATCAGATCCTTGAACAACTTCCTTAATTGACTCGCCAATTCGTTGTGATGCTGTGGCAACCAGCCGGTCAACGATCGCATCCGTGTCTATCTGTTGGAAACGGTTCTGCAGGTGGGCTATCGTCTGCTCGGCTCTGTCCAGGTCTCCTTTTAGCCGGTTTACCAGCGTAGCTGATTGCCAGGTCACATAGCCCAGGCCCGCAAAAAGAATCATGAACAAAAAGAAATTGATAAAAACCACTATGAACGTCTTGTTTTGTTTTTTCTGTAGCTGCTCAAAATCACTCATGAACGCACCCTTTATTTGATATTTAGCATGGATTTGTTTTTCCCATTCAGATCTGATTGAAATCACATCAAAAGCTGGTTTTAAAACGGCGAACTGTTACAACAGGGTTATACCGGATTCAGAGCTCTGTTCGTCTGATTCCGTGACATTTTGTATTGTCAGAAAATAGTCTGATACCGCTCGTTTCAAGCATGCCCCAAAGCCATCCGTTATAGACTGATGGCTTTGGGCGCGCTTCTCAAAATATGCTCTCAGCTGGCTTTTGATGGTGTTGCATTGCTCATGTCAAGCAGATATCCCCGCTTTTATCAATATCACACCCCGTTGATTTGTTTGGCATAATTCCCGAGAACAGAGCTTAAATCGAGTTTCTTAGCTGAGTTTCCAGATATCATAGCGCGTTGTTCAACCGATCCAATATGTGCATCCATCAACTCGCTCGCACGTTCTCTATCATTTATGGAAAATGCTTTAGCCAGTTCAAGATGTTCTGTCACTGCACACTCTGATGAATGGGGACGACCGTGAAGGGCAAGGATCAACGAGCACCGACTTACAACCTCATTGACATATTTTTTTAACAGAAAATTTCCCGAAAGTTCGGCCAACAGGATATGAAATTCACCGGCAAGACGAATTGACAACTTCTGGTTGTTTTCGTCAACCGCTTCACGCTCTTGCTGTATATGATTCTCAAGGGTTTCTCCTATTTCTGTATTCCAGTGCTGACAAACCTGGCGAACGACCTCTCGCTCGAGGCATTTTCTAACACTGAACACCTTTTGAGCTTCACCTAAGCTGGGACTGGCAATGGTAGCAACCCGATTTTTCTCTACATCAACAAGTCCGTCACTTCTGAGTTGAGCCAAGACCTCACGGGCCAGCGTTCGACTCATTTCAAAAGCGGAGCCGATTTCAATTTCCGGCAGTTTGGTGCCCGGTTCCAGTGTCTGCTCGATAATTGCCCGACGCAACGAGAGATAGGCAATTTCAGCTCGAGATTTCTTATCTGCTGATAATTTTGTATTCATGGATGTTGGCAAAACGTTTATATTCCGGTTTTTTTCATTTTGCGTTCCTGGTGCCCTCACAAATTGGGCGATAAACACCGTATCATAACCAATGAAGCACTGTTTGAGGAGCGAAAAAAATGAAACGTTTACTTCTTGACAGGATAGTCTTTTGCCCGACGACGATTCACCCCCCAGAAATCTGGAGGTTCATCGGTTAAATGATGAAGACCACTCCGTTCAAGTGCCAGGGACAATTGCATATTAGCGGAATCCAGTATCTCATCTTCATTGATATTTTCAGAAACTCGCAGAGACATCAATATCCTGCCGTCGACGATGACGGTATCAACATCTGCAGCATTAGCAAAATGAGCCAGCCTTGTTACCGGCATATTGGCTGGATAGAGATGTGGTTTGCGCATATTAACCAGTACGATATCGGCTTTCTTGCCGACTTCGAGAGAGCCAATCAGATCATCCATACCCAGAGCTTTTGCTGCATCAATCGTTGTCATCTCAAGAACCTTTCCTGGAGGCATCCAGGATGGATCACGGAAATGGCGGCGATGATAATGCATGCACTGAGTCATGTGTTTGAACATATCAAAACCCCGGTCCGGCGCCCCTGCATCCGAGCCCATGCATACTGTTATTCCTTCACCAATCAACTCCGGGGCAGGGCAGCGGCCATAGACCGACATAATAGCGCTGGGGTTGTGAACAACACTGGAGCCTGAACTCTTCAGTGCGGCAATATCTTCCTGCGTCAAATCGACACTGTGAGAAAGCAGGGC
The DNA here is from genome assembly GCA_963675545.2 of Desulfocapsaceae bacterium. Classification (GTDB taxonomy): domain Bacteria; phylum Desulfobacterota; class Desulfobulbia; order Desulfobulbales; family Desulfocapsaceae; genus MADRE3. The sequence continues at coordinate 98,250 of CAXXRX010000001.1, read as the reverse complement.
AAAGGGACCAAGTAATCCAAGATCATCTGCGATTTTTATGGAACCATTGCGATGCCCGTCCTGAGTAAACAGCACTCCATATCTGGCGCGCAAATCCGAAATCCGCTGTGACATCAACTCTATTTCGCCGCGGACCGCTGGATTACCGTTCAAATCATCTGCTTTATAAACGGGCATAATCAGGCAGATTCCGGTTCGACGATTACCTGCATCATTCCATCGCCGGATCAGATCCTCACTTACCTCAAGCTGTCGCTCAAACGAAATGTCAGACACCAGAGAGCCCGTCTCCTGTATTCTATAAAACCGTTGCGGAAATGGTCGTGGGCCTGGTCCAACAGCAAGAATTGTCCGGAGGCCCGACGCTACCGTGACCTCGCAGTGCGCATCGCCAAAAATCGGATCATCGGTGCGGTACACATCCGCACCACCACCCAGCAGAGTCAGGGCGGTGGTGACACCCGACTTGAGCCGTTCCAACTGGGCGAGCTGTGCCTCTGCCCGCCAAAATTCAACAGTAGAATAACGGGCATAAATTTGAGCGCAGGCGTCAAACCACGCTTGGCCATCTCCTGCACCCAGTGAGCGAACCAGACCATGCCCGGCATGCGAGTGGCAATCGATCAACCCGGGAATCGCCACCATGTTCCTGCCGTCAATAACCCGTTTACCTCTGTCTTCAACATCATCGCACCCGTGTTTGATTGAAACAATTCGGTCTTCTTTTACAGTAATGCATGCATCATTGATGATTCGCCGGTCAGCATCCATTGTCACCGCTGTTACGTTGCGTATCAGAATATCTGTCATGAGGTCCTCTTTATATAAGGATAACTTGTTGAGAAAATCTGCTCGACAGGCGGATGATTAAAGGTTCTATCAGGATACTGGGAAACCAGTCGATCAAACTGATGCTGGGCCTGAAGGCGCATTTTCCTGTCATCGATTCCTTTAATCTGCCTGTCTTCCATAACAAACTTTCCATCAATCACAACGGTGCTGATTTCCCGGCCGGAGCCATTTAGCATGAGTGTTTGTATCGGGTCGATGTTCTGTCCCATCACCGGATCATCGAAATCAATGACCACGAGATCAGCTTTTGCGCCCGGCGATAAACGTCCCAGGTCTTTTCTGCCAAGGGCTGCAGCTCCACCCAGCGTTGCAGCATTAAAAAAATCTTCAGCCCGGCAGGCCTGGGAATCAGCTTCAGCAACACGACAGAGCATCAGGCCGAGCTGCATGTTAAGGATCATATCAGGGGGATGGGTGTCGGTGCCCATGCCGATTGTAATTCCTAGGTCATTAAACTTCCGAAACGATTGCATAGCCATACCATGGCGAGCCATGACGAGAGGGCAATGGGCAATGGAGGCACCGGAATCACGAATGATCTGAATATCCGGGGCTTTCCTTTCAACCCCATTTGCCCCGGAAACAACGGTGACATGAGGCAGGATTGTTCGCTCGGAGAGAAAATCAAGACGCTCCAGCCACTCTGGAGGACTCATCCCGTGCAGTTTCAACACGGCTTCATATTCAAAAAGAGACTGACAACAATGAAGCCTGATCGGTACTTCGAGATCACGAGCTGCTGCTGCTGAACGACGCAGGAGTTCAGGAGTACAGGTTTCAACCCTGTCGGGGGAAAGCATCGTGCTGATCAACCCTCCCGCCTGGCCCTCAAAGGTACGGCAGAACTGTATTGCTTCGTCAAGACCTCTGAGACCGCGTGTCTCGTCGAAGTGGAAATCTATCTCCCCATCATGCCGGATAAATGTGTTTCCTGTACGGTACGCGGGGCCAAGATACACTCGCAGCCCAAGTTCTTTTGCAGCACTTGCTGCGGCAGAGAACTCATCCCACGATTCACCCCATTCACGGTAAAACAGTGAGGCAATCGGCAGCGCTGTGGTGATGCCGTTTCTGATGAGTCGGGAAAAAGCATATTTTTTCTGGAATTCCAGCTCCTCCGATGTGTACATCTCCCGTGGCCCCGCTTTCATGTAGGTTTCGGGCCAGATCCGTCCTGTGCGCCAGGCGGGCTGATTATCAAAGGCGAGAACGGTTGTATCAAGATCAGAAAGAGCATCCAGATCAATGAAGCCGGGAATAATCAGAGCGTTGCCATAATCGATCTGCCGGGTCGATTCGCCAGGATAATCGTAGCCGACAAAAACGATCCGGTTATCTTCAAAAACCACTTCACCGTTTTCGTAGATTACATGTCGGTCATTATCATTACCGACTATCCATCGTGCTTTCAGCTGTACGGGGCCATTCATTCTTCCTTCCATCACAATGCTTCGACAAGTGAATTACCATCGCGTGCAACGATCAATCCTCTTTTTACGACAAGATTACGGTAGGGTCGGTCAACAACTGCTTGCGCCACGGTTTCAGCATCAACCAGAACAACATCACCCGCACAGCCTTCGGCTAGACCATACCCCTTCAGCCCCATCATCTTAGCGCCACCATGGGTACATACCCAGAGTGCGTATTCAAGTTCGCTGTCATATCTGAAATTATTTCGCAATCCCAAAAGCATTGCCCGCTCAAGCATATCACCATTACCGTAAGGGGCCCAGGTGTCTCGAATCCCATCAGAACCTGCAGCCAGGGTCACCCCTGCATCCCGTAACTCCGCTGCTACAGGTACCGGTCTTGAAGGTGTAGCTGCAGTGGCGATGGCAATGTCCTGTTTGGCCAGGCGTTCCACCAACCCCTGTGCCCGGTTCCGGTCAGACATACCCAGACAGAACGCATGACTGATCGCCACCCGTCCCTGCATGCCGTGGGCCTTCGTACGCTCGATAATCATCTCCACTGAAAAAGCCCCGAGCTCATCGGGTTCATGCAGATGTATATCGATTGGCTTGCCATATTTGTCGGCCAGCCTGAAGATGGCATCAAGCTGGCCTTTCGGATCACGATCAATACCGCACGGATCAAGTCCGCCAATAACATCTGCGCCGTTATTGAGTGCTTCATCCATCAGTTCCAATGTCCCGGGACAAGTCATCAGACCTGACTGAGGAAACACCACAATTTCAATATCTATTTCTCGCTGATATTTTTGACGAGTCTCCGATACTCCATGAAAGCCGTCAAGTCCAACATTGTTATCAATATCAACATGGCTGCGAATAATAGTTGACCCGTAAGCCAGAGCTTGAACAACCTGGCGCGCAGACTGACGTTCCGGATCAATGTTCCATTCCTTTTTCAGCCGGCGTTCGTTATCGATTTTATCCCTGAGGCTCGGGCCGGCCTGGTGTGGTCGCCAGCCCATACCGAGCAGGGATTTGTCAAGATGGGCATGGGCCTCAACCAATCCTGGTAAAGCAATTGCACCGTTGCCATCTTCTCTGGGTATTTCTTTGTCTGCTTCAATTTCCGGACTGATCCCGGTAATGTGACCGTTTTCTATCAAAATATCTGCCGGAGCGGCGCCAAGTGGCCGCACATTCTTGATGATCAAGTTATTGCTCATGGTGTTTCACTACCTGGTTATTTCTGGGTTTCAAACCGTTACAGTCAATGGTTTAGATAATCTCAACTGTACTTTAACGTTCATTGCCAATGAAAAAATTCGGAACGATCCTTGCGTTGGAATCATGATTGATACGTTATCAGGCGCATATACGCTTATGAAACATCAGCCTGCTGAATAAACAGACAATCTCCCTTCATGCACGGCATGGCAGGCAACCATTATACCTGAAGCTCCGGCGGCCAGTATCGGCAATTCGCTCCGGCAACGCTCATCTGCATGCGGGCATCGTGGATGAAACGTGCAGCCGGACGGCGGGTTGATAGGGTTGGGCACTTCACCTGCAACCGGCTCCCGATCCCTTTTTTGCATGGTAATATCGGGTATCGTCTCAAGCAGCAGCTGAGTGTAGGGGTGTTGCGGTCCAGCAAAAACATATCTCGCCAGCCCCACCTCTACAATACGGCCCAGATACATCACACCAATCCACTCCGACATGAAGTTAACCACTGCCAGATCATGACTGATAAACAGGTAGGTCAGGCCAAGTTCTTCCTGCAGCTCTTTCATCAGGTTCAGTATCTGCGCCTGGACTGAAACATCCAATGCCGATGTTGGCTCATCGCAGACAAGAAAATCCGGGTTTGAGGCAATTGCCCGAGCTATTGATATGCGCTGTCGCTGGCCGCCTGAAAATTCATGAGGGTACTTCTCACCATCCTGTGCATTTAAACCAACCAAATCCAATAAACGCCCGACTTCGTTTAATTCCTCACTTCGACTCCGGCGCAGGCCAAAGCTGCGGAGCGGCTCTGCTATGATATCCCGCACACGCCAGCGTGGATTAAGGCTCGCATACGGGTCCTGAAAAATCATCTGCATCCGCTGGCGAAGCGCTAGCGGTTTCCCAGCCGGCATGCCTGTAACATCAACCCCTTCAAAACTGATACTCCCCTCCGTCGCCCGGTAGAGACCGACTACCAGCTTGGCAACCGTCGATTTTCCGCATCCCGACTCGCCGACAAGGCTGAAGGTAGTGCCGCGCGGGATGTCTAGATCGAGCCCGTCGACTGCTCTGAGGTGCTGGATCGGTTTACGCTCCAGAACCCTGTTGAGAAAGGGCGGTGAAATATCAAAGTACTTTTTGACTCCCCGCATCGACAGCAGCGGAACTCCGCTATTTTCTCGCATCAAATCGTTCATCATGTTCCTTTTTCATAAAGCAGGCAGGCAACCTCGCTGTCGTTAATCTCGACAGGGATGGGTTTGATCGAAGAACATCTCTCCATCACCTCACTGCAACGGGGATGAAACGCACAACCGGGCGGAATATCTTTCAATCTGGGCATCGCCCCCTTGATTTGCGTTAGCCGTTCACTGCCGGTGCCAATTGCTGGGATAGAGCCCATCAAGCCACGCGTATAGGGGTGGCGAGGTTCTTTGACAACCTGATGCACAGGGCCGATTTCCGCCAGCCGCCCTGAATACATCACGGCTACTCGATCACAGGTCTCAGCAATAACACCCATGTCATGAGTAATCAGCATCACGGCCGTTCCATGTTCTCGACACATCTTTTTCAGCAAGGCAATAATCTGGGCCTGGATCGATACGTCCAGCGCTGTTGTCGGCTCATCGGCAATAATCAGTTTTGGCTGGGCACAGATTGCCAAAGCGATCACCACACGCTGTCGCATCCCCCCTGAAAACTGATGCGGATAATGGTCTATTCGTTTCTCGGGGGCGGGAATGCCAACCTCTGTCAGAAGCTCAATTGCCCGCTGACGGGCTTCTCCAGAATCGAGATTCAGATGAGTTTGAATGGTTTCTACCAATTGACGTTCAATGGTTAAAAGCGGGTTTAGACTCGTCAGTGGATCCTGGAAAATAGCCCCGATTTTTTTCCCTCTCATCTGCCGCATCTGTTCACGGGAAAAATTGTCGATACGCGTTCCCTCAAAGTGGATTTCTCCACCGGAAACATGTCCCGGTGGTTCAAGCAAACCTATGATTGCGGCACCTGTCAGGGATTTTCCAGCACCTGATTCACCGACCACTCCTAAAATTTCACCAGGTACCAGCTTAAAGGACATGCCGTCAACAGCTCGAAGAAGACCGCGACGCGTGTCAAAAGCGATCGACAGGTCCCGGACTTCCAGCAAAGGGGCGGTATCAGCATTACGATTATTCATCATCTTACTACCTTCAACGGAGCTTGGGATTCAGGGCGTCACGCAACCAGTCACCGAGCAGATTGACCGCCAGTACGAGCATAACAAGGGTCAGCGACGGAAATATAACGACCCACCAGACCCCGGAAAACAGGAACTCATTGCCAACACGAATCAAGGTACCAAGAGAGGGATTTGTCGGGGGCATCCCAACTCCCAGAAACGAGAGGGTTGCTTCTATCAGGATCGCCATCGCCAGATTGATTGTTGCAATTACCAGCACCGGACCAAGGACATTCGGGAAGATGTGACGAAAAATTATGGCAAACGGATTGCGTCCGACCAGCCGGGCTGCCATGACATACTCACGATTGCGCTCTACCATTGTCGAACCGCGAACGGTACGAGCATACTGCACCCAGGTAGTCACGGCAATAGCAAAGACCAAAACTACCAGCGCTGCATTCTCGTGCATCTCACGAGGAAGAACGCCGCGGACAATACCACTCACCAGCAGAGCGACAAGGATCGTGGGAAAACTCAACATGATATCTGCGATACGCATGAATACCGCGTCGATCACACCACCAAAGTAACCGCTTAGAAGCCCGAAGCAGATACCAAACGCCATCGCCAGCACAACACTGATGAAGCCAACAGCCAATGAAATACGTGACCCGTAGAGGATTACCGAAAACACATCCCGTCCCTGGTTGTCGGTGCCGAGCAGAAAACGCGGGTCACCTCCATCCACCCAGAATGGAGGCAACTCACTGTCCATAAGGCTCAGCGTCGCAACATCAAAGGGGTCATGCGGTGCAATCCACGGTGCCGTAAGAGATGCGGCAATGATCATCAACGTAACAATTGCGGCAATAACCGTTACCCGTGACTTCTTGAAACTGTAAACCAGGTCACTGTCCCAGACATCGGCCATTGTCCTAACAGAAAACAGTTTGCTGATGTTCATTGATTCCTCCTGTCAGGTGCGCTCGCCATTAGCGGATAATCGCGGATCGACGACAAAGTAAAGCAGGTCAACGATCATGTTAATCAGCACGAAAACAAAAGCGACCAGGATAAGATATGCAGACATCACTGGAATATCGGCAAAATTAACCGCCTGGATAAATAACAGTCCCATCCCCGGCCACTGAAATACTGTTTCAGTGATGATAGCAAACGCGAACATTGAGCCGAGTTGTAGTCCGACTATGGTGATAACCGGCATCAAGGTATTACGGAACGCATGACCAAAGTGCACTGCCCGATCGGTGAGACCTCGTGCCCGGGCAAAACGAATAAAATCAGAGCGAAGTATTTCCAGCATTTCCGAACGGACAAGACGCATGATCAGGGTGACCTGAAATAAGCCGAGCATGGCTGCAGGAAGAATCAGAGATTTTATGCCGCTAATTGTCATGAAACCGGTTGTCCACCAGCCGATCTTGACAACGTCGCCGCGACCAAAGGACGGCAACCAGTTAAGCCATACTGAAAAAACGAGAATCAACAGAATACCGGTCACAAACGTCGGCACCGATATGCCGATCAACGACAACACCTGCAGCAGATTGCTGGCAATCCCCCGGCGGTGCAGAGCTGAGTAGACGCCAGTCGGCACCCCGACTGCCAGGGCAAAGAGAGCAGCAACGAAGACCAGCTCGATGGTTGCGGGAAGACGTTCGGCAATCAAGTCATTAACCGGTCGTTTATTTCGATAGGAGATCCCGAATTCACCCTGGACTGTTCCGCTGACGAAGTTCCAGAACTGTGTCGCTACGGGATCATCAAGTCCCAGCTGCACCCTCAGTTTCAAACGATCCTCGGTTGAAGCATTCTCCGGGAGCATGCTGTTGACCGGGTCACCGACGAAACGGAACATGAAAAAAGAAATCAGAGCAACAGCCAGCATCACCATGACGGATTGTAACAGACGTCGTAAGATAAAGGCAAACACGAGGCGACCTCCTGGTGCTGAAAAGGAGTACCGAAAAAAGCCGGCCAGTATTAGTGAAAAACATACCGACCGGCGATTGAGATGTTACAACTTAGTCCGCAATATTCACGTACCAGAGACGCGGTTTATTATCCGGAGTAACTTTCATGCTGACGCCGTCACGAATTGCCCATACCAGCGGTTGTTGATGCAACGGGATCATTGCCACATCATCCTTGGCTATTGCCAGTGCTTCTGTCATCATCGCCGTTCGTTTTTCGGAATCTAGTTCTCCAGCTGCTGCTTCGGTAAGCCTATCAATCTCGGGGTTGGAATATTTGCCGGGATTCCAGGCACCCATCCGGTCATTTGGGGTATGCAATAGAGCAGATAAAACACTATAAGTATCAAGCATAGGGAGTGTTGCCCAGCCGAGCATGAAAATGTCTGAACCGCCCGCCAGAGATTTCTCAAAATGTTTGCTTTTTGTTTGAGCTGTAAGCTGTGCCTTCACTCCAAGCCGGGCCCACATTGCCGTAACTGCCTGGCAGATTTCCTCGTCATTGACATAGCGGTCGTTCGGGCAATCAAAGCCAACTTCGAATCCGTCCGGATATCCGGCTTCGGCCAGCAGTTTCTTGGCACCGTCAAGATCCGACGGGGCTCTCGTATCCAGCTCTGCATCGTATCCGGGAACCGGAGGCGCCACAAGGATACCTGCATTCCTGGACATGCCACGCATCACTTTCTCCTGGATCAGGTCCATGTTAATTGCCAGGCTCAAGGCACGACGAACCCTGACGTCGGTCAGGGGATTTTTATCCTTGACGTTTGAGCTATGAAGCTGATCACTATAGTTGAGGCCAAGCATGATGGTTCTCAATTCCGGGCCGGTTATGACTGAAACGCCGTCAGCACGATTGATTCGGTCAATATCCTGCAGCGGAGCAGGAAAAACAAAATCCAATTCCCCTGAGAGCAACGCGGCAACACGGGTTGCGTCGGAACCGATGGGGGAGAATTCAATCCGGGTCAGGTTGTGCTTCGGTGTATCCCACCATCCAGGGTTGACGGTAAGGATTGTTTTAGCATCGGGCTGGCGGCTTTCCAGCATGAACGGTCCCGTGCCGTTGGAATTTGCCACGGCATAATTCTCTTTACCTTTTCGTACATCTGCAGGAGCAAGCGCATCATGCTCAGTCATCCACTCCTTGTCCAGGATATATATGTTTGTCAGGTAGTTGAGAAGAATTGGATCGGTTCCGTTGAGAACCAGATCTACGGTCAAATCGTCTACTTTTTCAGCAACAGTGACCGCGGGCAGATTGCTTTTGACAGGTGAAGCCGGGTCGATGGCACGCATTATTGAAGCGACAACATCATCCGCAGTAAACGGATTACCGTTGTGGAATGTAACACCCTCCCGCAGATGGAACCGCCAACGAAGCGGGTCTACAACCTCCCATGAGGCGGCAAGTGCCGGTTCGACTTTCAACTGGTCATTGTAGCGAACCAGGGGTTCGTAGACATGATGCAGGAAACCGATGGTATTGCTCTCGGTCATTGAATGTGGATCCATAGCTGCAATATCGGTTGAATCCGACATTCGCAGTGTCTTTCCGGTGGCCATCGTTGAACCGAGGCACACCACTACAAGTGCAATTCCGATTTTTGACAGTATTTTCATTTTCATCTCCTTCGGTTAGAAGTTTAAGAGCATGAAAGACCGGCTTGAACCAGTCCCGTGAACACCTTGTTAGTTACTCACCCCTCTCAGGCACCTGCTAAACAGAATTTACAACTAATGAAGACGAACGAAACAACCGCATATACTGTATACCACTAACGTATACATGCATGGAATGATCTCGTCAATTCTTTCCGCTGGTTTTCGACAAGGATCTCACCTCGTCTGATTACATAGAGTTTTTCAGCCTGCCCGACTATCGCTTCCGACGGGGACGTGCAGTCAAAGATGATGAGATCTGCATGACAGCCTGCTTCAAGTCCATAATTTTTAAGACCAAGAATGCGGGCAGCATTGTAGGTACTCATTTTTAGAATTGTTTCCAGCTCCTCAACAGTGTCCATATGTGCCCCGTAGGCAAGTATCAACCCCTCTTCCAGAAAGTTGAAATTTCCCATTGGCCGCAGGGCATCCCTGACATTATTGGACGCATATGCGACATTCACACCGGCTTTGAGTAATTCCTTCACCCTGGTGAGACCTCTTCTTACATTTTTGGTGTCATCACGTCCCAGGCGATAGAGATCAGGCTGACAGACGACATTCATCCCCGACTCAAGAATAAAACAAATGGCTTCCCCGGCGACATCAGGTTCAGCTGACCCCAATGTTGAGACATGGCCGGCGGTGACTCGTCCCTGATAACCACGCTCGATTATTTTTTTTGCCAGATAGACGACCTCAAGCTCATCCAGTTCGATAGATGATGCCAGTCCAAGATCGGCATGCACGTCAAGATCAACACCGGCCTCCATCGCCAGATCCAGGGCCATATCGATATGGGCTTTGTAGTCGGTTTTCCCATTTAAATTTCTATCAAGATTGGGCGCAGCCCCCATGACATCGACACCCTGTTTCAGGGCTTCCTGAAACAAAGAATAGTTATCGGGATGATTTGTCAGCCCCTGCTGAGGAAAAGCGACAATCTGAAGTGAGATAAATGGGGAACAAAGCTCCCGTGCACGCACCAGAGCATTGAGATGCTTGAAGCCGATCTCCCTGTCAATATGACATTGAGCTCGTACTGCGTTTATACCCTGGCGGGCCGCCAGCTTCAACGCCGATACGCTTCTTGAGAGAATATCCTCAGGGGTAAAACTCTGCCGCCGTCTCTCGAGAGAGTCGTTTAAACCATAATGAGAAAGATACGGCTCAGGCCTGCCCGGTACCAACGGGTCATTCATCAATGCTATATCAAGATGAACATGACTTTCCACGAAAGCAGGACAGACCAGACAACCGTTGCCTTCGATGAGGCGGGACGAAGCGTAGTCCAGGCACTCCCCGGTATCGATAACGACACCATCGTCTATCACAATATCAAATGGGGAGGTATTCGCTCGATCCCGCACATCCCTGATAAGCAGGTCAATCATAAAGTCAGTCTCATTTTTTAATTTCTTCTGTTCCAAAGTAAATTTGTTGCGAACTGCATAGCCAAAATCTCTTTCGACAATTTGAAATCGAACCGAAATATAAAGTGAAACAACACTTTAAGAAGTCAACATATACAACAGAACACATTGCATACATTACGGCTTAATACTGTACACACAAAATATTTGTATTGCAAACACAAAAACAAACACGACGTCTTGCACTCTTAATAATTGCGGATCCTGTCTTCACGACCTTCTCTTGCAATTTGTCCTACCTACCTGTATTCACATATTTATTGCCATATCGGGTTTAAAATAAAGCAAAAACGATACCTCGGCCACAGACCTTACAATTGTTAACAAAAAATATATTAATTGTTGAAACTGTTTTCAAGATCCGTTATTTTAACAAATTGTAAGAAAACGGGGGACAATAAAAGGCACCGAAACAGAACGAATCACTACTACAAAGGGAGGCCCTCATGTCAGTTCAACAGATGCAGATCAAAAAACACGATCCCAAGCTGTATAACGAAGATTTAGCACCCATTCCTGCCGACAAACGATCCTGGGGGTGGTTCGAAATTTTCAATGTCTGGTCAAACGATGTCCAGAGCCTTTTCGGCTATTCACTTGCAGCATCACTCTTCCTGACGTACGGACTGAATGGCTGGGCGGTGTTTGCAGCAATTATTCTTGCCGGTGTTATCGTCATGTATCTCGTTAACCTCTCCGGAAGGCCAAGCGTTAAATACGGTATCCCCTATCCCGTTTTCGCCCGGGTGAGCATGGGGGTCTTCGGCGCCAACTTTCCGGCTTTGATACGAGGTATTGTTGCAATATTCTGGTATGGGGCGCAAACGTATTTTGCTTCAACAGCCGTCGCCCTGCTGTTATCTGCCCTGACAGGGTCGGAAGGGGGAGCAACCTATCTCGGCCTGACATTTATTGACTGGATATCCTATCTCTTTGTCTGGTGTTTCCAGATAGCCCTCTTCTGGAGGGGTGTTGAATGGATTCGAAACTTCCTGAACTGGGCAGGCCCTCTGGTCTATGTCGTGATGATCGGCCTGATGATTGTTGTCTGGATTAAAGCCGGAGGAAGCCTGCTGGCGGAGACAGGTAATATCTTCCGTGGCACTGGTGTTGATTATCATGGCACCGCCGTATCAGCCTTCGTTGCAATCGTCGGGACGATGGTTGCTTATTTTGCAGCAGTTGTTATTAACTTCGGAGATTTCGGCCGGTTCGTACACAACGAAAAAGAGATGAAAAAAGGGAACCTCATCGGCCTCCCGCTCAACATCGCTTTTTTCTCTTTCATCGCCCTGATGGTAACAGCCGGAACAGTCGCCATATTCGGCGAGCAGCTCACCAACCCGACAGATATTGTTGCCAAGGTCAACAGCCTGCCGTTAACCATTATTGCAGCGATAACATTTTTCATGGCAACCGTCGGCATTAACCTCGTGGCTAACTTTGTCCCGCCTGCCTACGACATCGCAAATCTGTTCCCGAGTAGAATAAACTTCAAAATCGGCGGCATGATAACCGCACTCATTGCCTTTCCCATCGGGGCACTGTGGGTTGCAGTTATCAGTAAACTGGGAATCTTCGGCTTCGTTAACACACTTGGCGCACTTCTCGCCCCGATGTACGGTATTATGATTGCCGATTACTATCTGGTGAAGAAACAGGAGCTTAATCTGCAGGATCTTTTCTCAACAGATCCGAAGGGCATCTATTATTACGATGGTGGCTGGAATCTCAAGGCGCTCTATGCTTTCTTCCCCGCAGCACTGTTTTCCATTGCCTCAGTATGGGTACCGGCTCTTCAGGACCTTTCCGGATACGCCTGGATTATCGGAGCTGCGCTGGGAGCCATATTCTACTATATTTTCGCCCCCCGTAACTAGGGCTTAGGCACACAATTTCCAAGAGCAGGACAGCAGCAGACCACAATCCGGTTATCGGGCTGTGGTCTGCTGGTTTGTATCACTTCGTTCCTACCCCTTCCTGAAAGGGTGATGCTTCTCCCAGTGGCGGGCAATATCGCCCCGCCGACAAAGCCAGACGTTATCATGCTGCTGCACGTATTCGATAAATCGTTTCAGGGCGGCGATACGGGCAGGGCGCCCAACCAGGCGACAGTGCAAGCCGACAGACATCATTTTGGGCTGTTCAGCCCCTTCGGCATAGAGGCTGTCAAAAGCGTCCTTGAGGTAAGTAAAAAACTGATCGCCGCTGTTGAATCCCTGAAGAGCAGCAAAACGCATATCGTTTGTGTCAAGCGTATACGGTATTGTCAGCAGGTGATGCTCTCCGAATTCACTCCAATAGGGTAGATCATCATCATACGTGTCGCACTCGTAGAGGAAACCGCCTTCTTCTGCAACCAGGCGCCGTGTATTGGGGCTTGTTCTGCCGGTATACCAGCCAAGAGGTCGCTCCCCTGTAACTTTTTTTATAATCTCAATTGCTTTGCGAATATGCTCACGCTCCTCGTCCTCACCCATATATTGATAATCTATCCATCGATACCCATGGCTGCAGATTTCATGACCATCAGCAATCATCACTTTGGCTACATCCGGATGACGCTCCAGCGCCATCGCCACGCCAAATACTGTCAGGGGAACACCATATTCCCTGAATAAGCGAAGCACCCGCCAGACACCGGCACGACTTCCGTATTCATAGAGTGACTCCATACTCATATGGCGAACACCGGCAAGAGCAGGAGTACCGATCATTTCAGAGAGAAAAGACTCAGATTCCTTGTCGCCATGCAATATGCACCGCTCACCGCCTTCCTCGTAGTTCAAGACGAAGGAAACCGCGATTCGTGCCTTGCCGGGCCATTTCGGATCAGGCGGAAACTGTCCATAACCTATTAAATTCCTGTCATATTTCTTACTCATGATAATCTCCTTTTCTCCAAGGTTGATTCGTCTGCTAAACAGGGGTTCTGTATAGTGAAATCACCTCACCACAATAATGCAAAATATTTAAACCATATTTGTTTACAATTATATCTTTTATTGTACAATTGTAAACAGGTGATTTACTGATATCATATTTACAGGCCAAGCTCCAACAAGGCTATGAATATCCGTATCATGAGAGCCGAGGCCTGGTCAAGCAGGTAGCTATTGATGGGAAGGCAACTACCCATTGCATCAAAAAGGAACCATTGCATGAAAATACGAGTAATTAATCCGAACACAACCGCAAGTATGACCGAAAAAATAGGTGAGTCCGCCTGCCAGGTCGCCTCAGATGGCACGGTCATTGTTGCGGTAAATCCTGAGAGCGGACCGGTATCCATCGAGAGTCATTTTGATGAAGCCATCAGCGCTGTCGGTGTTATCGACGAGATCCGCAAAGGTGAGAGGGAAAACACAGACGCCTATATCATCGCCTGCTTCGGCGATCCCGGCCTCCTTGCCGCCCGGGAAATCACCTCAGCGCCGGTGATCGGCATCGCAGAAGCTGCTTTTCATCTGGCAACAATCATATCCACTCGCTTCTCAATTGTCACGACCCTGGGCCGTACAAGCATCATCGCCGAACACCTCCTGCAGGCATACGGCTTTTCCCATCACTGCAGAAAGGTCCGGGCCGCAGAGATACCGGTGCTTGACCTTGAGAGTGGCAGCGATTCAACGCTGAAGCTGATCATCGAGGAATGTTTAGTGGCAAAGGCAGAAGATAATATAGGGTCTATCGTACTGGGGTGCGGGGGGATGGCGGACCTGAAAGAACAAATCCAGAAAACCGTGGGGCTGCCGATTGTTGAAGGCGTCACCGCAGCAGTAAAACTGGCTGAATCACTGGTGGGTCTTGGCCTGAAAACCAGCAAATATGGAGATCTGGCTCCCCCCCTTGCCAAATGTTTTACCGGTCAGTTTCAGCACCTTTCCATAGAAAATATATAAAGGATGCCGTTCCCCTGATCTGAATCACTTCTAAAAAGTGAATACTGTTTAGCAAATTTAGTTAATCACACTATAGGAAAGGCAAGCAAAGCACAAAAGTAACAAATCTGTCTGGACAGTATAACGGCATCTAGTTTTTATTATAGTAGCCTCCCTGAGACCTATGGAAATAATTGAGAATAGAAAAGAAGCTGAAGAAAAAAATCTTCTGATGATAAATCATGAGATTAACAGCTTTCTGACCTCAACGACATCGCTGAACCACACCTTCGATCGATTGTTGTCAATTTGCTGCAAGATTGAAGGCATCAATGGGGCTACGCTCCACTTAACAGACAAAATGACCGATGGTCTTAGTTTGGCATCTCATTATGGCTTGAGTGATCAATTTCTCAACCATATCAGAACTTATGATTTTTCTACGCCTGAAACCAGATTTGTTAGAAATGGAAAACCAATTTACTTTCAAACGATTGGGAATGATGTCGACATTTTTGCATCGAAGCAGGCGAAGCAGCAGGGGTTTAATCTCGTTGCCTCAATACCATCGGCTTACGACAATTACGCTGTCGCTAACATGAACCTCTACTCCCGTGAGGTCAGCCAATTAACCTTAAACAGTCGTCTTGCACTCGAGGCGTTTGCGATGCGCATCAGCGCAATTATTGCCCGTGTAAACGCCGTTTTTTCCCTACAAGAGAGTGAGCAAAGATATCGCTCATTGTTAGAAACCATGAACGAGGGATTTATCATTCTCGATGAAAACTTCATTGTGGTGTATGGGAATAATCGCATCTGTGAAATGCTTGGATATAGATTTGAAGAAATATTAGGACTACCGATGTCCTATTTTTTTGATGAAACAAATAAAAGAATATTGGAAAAGCAGATCAGGAGAAGGCGCGGAGGGCAAAATCAGTCTTATGAGATATCCTGGATAAAAGCTGATGGAAAAACGATTACTACAAAAATTGCGCCAAGAGAGATTATAGACGACCAGGGCATTACCAAAGGAAGTTTTGCTGTCATCATGGACATTACTCAAATTAATGAGACGAATGCGCTCCTCAGGAAGAAAGAGCGCGACCTCACCGAAAAAACGGAAAAGTTACAAGAGGTTAATACCGCTCTTCGGGTTGTGTTGAAAAAACGAGACGAAGACAAAAATGAACTTGGAGAGCGGGTCGTCAGGAATATCGAGCAGTTGATTTCTCCTCTTCTGGAAAAAATCAAAGGAAGAAAATTGGACGCCACCCAGAGTGCATTATTTGAAATTCTTGAATCGAACTTAGCCAATATTGCTTCTCCGTTTTCAAAGAACATTGTTTCCAGACACCTTGAACTAACCTCGACTGAATTCACCATAGCAAACTATATCCGCAGTGGCAAAACCACCAAAGAAATAGCTGAAATCACCCATTTATCTAGCCGGACTATAGAAACGCACCGCTTTAGAATCAGGAAAAAGCTGGATTTGAACAGCAAAAAAATAAGCCTCCAATCGTATCTTCTCTCTCTTCAATAATACGTACATTATATACGTATTATGTACGTATATTTTCAGTCTTGAATAGTCCCGTTGTCTAGAATATGCTGGCGCCTATCTTTTACGTTTTTCTTTTGTGCCGTATGAGTATCTAACTCTGCTTTAAGAATCATAAGGAGCCGGATAGAACATGTCACGCCATAAACAAAAAGGCGATATCAGCATTGGATTTATTGAATCCTACGGAGATTTTTCTATCTATGGTGTTGCCAACAAGCATGCAGCCCAGTTGGCAGTAAAGGAAATAAATGACGGTTTTACTCTTTTGGGTGGTCCACTTAACGCTCCCGGCATTGCTAGTTTTGCAAAAAGCACATCCACTGCACCCGTCATCCTTGCTCAAAGAGACAAACTGAAATTCTCTAATAATAGAAAAGTTTTCAACATTGAAAAAGTCCTTTTTGCAGAAGAAGACAAGATACTTGTTCAATCAGGGGACTCTGGAATCCTTGGCCGACCAGTAAAGTTGATAGCCCCGGATTGTCAATCACCGGAGAATACTCTGGAAAAAATGACAACGGAGCTTATTGAAAAACAAGATGTCGATCTCGTTGTTGGTGGTTTTCAGAGTACCACACGTGAACAAATTCGGCCGATAATAGATAAATTCAAACAATTATACTTCTACACCAACCAGTATGAGGGGGGAGTCGCGGACAAATACACCTTTTGCACCGGGGCTGTCTGCGAACAACAGGTACTGCCATTATTGCAATACATGACCAAATTATATGGTCCTCGCATATTCATCATTGCAGCCGATTATAAATTCGGCAGGTTAACTTCAGCCTGGACGAAATGCTGGGCCTCCATGTTTGGCGGGAAAGTGATTGGTGAGAAATTCCAAAGTCCGGGTGATTCAGATTTTGATGATGTAATAGCCATTGTAAAAAAAGCAGATCCTGACTGGATAATGACTCTTATCGTTGGTGAAGCACAGCAGAATTTCTATCCACAGGCATACGCCGCAAACCTGAACTATCCAATGGCCTCCACGATTAGCATGGCCTCAGGTTATGAACACATTCGCTTTAGTCCACCGGCTCTTAACAAGATGCACAATGCCGTTAATTACATGATGGAAATACCAACAACGCGGAATATTGCTTTTGTAAAACGTTGGTTCAATCTGTTTCCTGCTGATGTTTACATTGGACAGATGGCCCAGAATACCTATGTCAGCATCCACCTCTATGCAAAAGCAGCAAGGCTAGCAGGAAGCGTCAATCAACAGAAAGTCATAAAAATTCTTGAATCGGGCCTGCATATAGAAGCGCCGGAAGGCTCTATATTCCTTGATCCCGCCACCCATCACCTTACCCATTACATCCGTTTAGCGGCAGCAGATGAATATCATAACATAAAATTCGTGCAGGAATGGCCAACGATTGATCCATGGTGGCTCCGACGCCTGGGGGTCAACCTGGTTCATCATCCGGAATATAAGCAGTATACCCCTGATGATGACACCTTGCTTTGTCAGGCGCATCAGGGCAAATAGCAGATTTGGAGACGAAAGAAAACAGCACATTTAATACCTGAAAAAAACCAGTCGACGGAGGCGGCAACAAGATGTGAACCAGCAGCATCTGTGATGCTGTGGAAAGCGCAGTATGCATTACCATCAGTCACAAAAGGACAAGCATTTTATTAACTAGAATCAAAGGAGAAAAAACAATGAAAAGAAGTTTCTTAAAAGCTGGCGTATTGCTAAGTGTCTCTGTTTTTCTGGCACTTTCCATCGCTGGCACCAGCTACAGTAAAACCACAATTAAACTGGCTCACATTGATCCGGCAGACCCGTTTCAGTCTGCTGACCATGCAGCGGCTGTGGTTTTTAAAACCATGGTAGAAGCTGGAACTAATGGCGAAATTGAAGTAAGGATATATCCTGCCAGTCAATTAGGCAACGCCAAGGAATCCATGGCGATGCTGAAAAAGGGTACCCTGGAGATGTTCATATCGTCAGCGGGTGGCTTGGCAACAGTTTATCCATTGCTTGGTGTTCTTGATACACCGTTTGCCATTCCTAACATGACAGTTGCCTGGGATGTATTCGACGGTCCTTTTGGTGACGAGCTTAAGCAATCGATTCATGAAAAAACAGGTTTGCGCCTTCTGGAGATTCTGGACCAGGGGGGCTTTTTTCACTTCACAAACAATAAGCGTCCTGTAACAAGTATTGAAGATATCAAAGGGATCAAGTTTCGAACAATGACCCTGCCCAGTCATATTGCCTTTTTTAAGTCGATGGATGGATCTGCAATACCTATCGCCTGGGCAGAGCTATACACATCCCTGCAGACAGGTGTCGTAGATGGGCAGCATAATCCGTTTGCCCCGATCCTGGGCTCTAAATTGTATGAAGTACAAAAATATTTGACACTCAGTGGGCACATGTGGAGTACCCATTGGCTCTTGGCTAACAATGACTGGTACACATCTCTGAGCCCCGAACATAAACAGGTCATGAGGAATGCTTCCAATGTCGCCAAGACTGCAGGACGTGCGATTACCAAGATTTATGAGTCCAGCGAGAATGGCTTTCCTGCCATTCAGAAAGCTATGGAGGTAAACTCATTAAGCACGGCGACGAAAGATGAATTTGCCAAGGTAACAATTCCAGCGATGACAGAGTTTATAAAGGAGAGTCTTGGCGAAGAAGGTGTGGCTCTGCAGAAAGATTTTCTTGATGCGATTAAAACATCCAGGGAAAAATTGGACTTCTAAATGTGCTTCCACCTGTTTCAGTAAAATCGTGAAAAAGACTCAAATTCCATAGTGATCGGCAACTTCATTTTGAATCGATTTTGTTTTTGATTTTAAATTTTTCAGAATTCGATTGCATTCCTTCCTAAAGAAAATCGGAGCGATATGGAGTTGTCGAAAATATTTGAAAAAACAGTTGCTTCTTCAACAAATAAATAACCGTGATTGATACACAGAGGAAACGTTTATGGAATCTTCAACTATGACATCTGATGATTTACCTGCAATAGTCGGGAAAATTACCAAGATTGCCTGTTTGATTGAAAAAGCAATTCTAACAGTCGCTATATTCATGGGCGGTTTAATGGCGGTAGTAGTCATCTATGGAGTCATTGCTCGATATTTAGTTCAGAATCCTTCTATCTGGACCGAAGAATTGGCTCGTGCCTTGATGATCTGGACAGCTTATCTTGGTATCTCAATTGCCCTCAGAAGGAGAGGTCATTTAGGCATACTCTTTTTCGTCCTAAAACTTCCAATCCCGATTCAAAGGATAGTTAAACTGTTTAATGATTCTTTGATAGGGATATTTCTCGTTGTTTTGGTTGTATATGGCCTTGATTTTGTATCGGAGGGCAAAGAGCAGATCGAAACAGCTACTGGAATTACAATGAACTATCCTTTTTCCATCATACCGATCTGCGGTGTTTTGTCATTGATACAGCTTAGCCTGCGGATGATGATTGATTTTTCTCTATGGGGCACCACATGGTCTCCATTCGATAGCAGACTTGCTTATTTCAAGGCATCCTAAGATATTAAAAGGGAGAAACTGTTATGTCATTCTGGATTCTCGTATTATTTTTCTGCTTGTTGCTCCTCGGGATGCCTGTGGGTTTTGGCGTTGGAATTACAGCGATGGTAGCCATCTATAATATCGGAGGAACTGATCTCTTCAGCCTTATTCCAGCCAGGTTTTATTCCGGAGCGGACCTCTTTCCCTTGATGGCAATGCCTCTGTTCATATTGGCCGGTGAAATCATGAATCGCACTAAAATTACACACGCGGTAATCGATTTCGCCAATACTCTTGTTGGACATGTTAGAGGTGGTCTTGGCCATGCAAATATTCTGGCCAGCGTATTTTTTGCCGGTCTGACGGGTAGTGCTGTTGCGGATACTGCTGCCATAGGAACAATGCTCATCCCGGCAATGGCGAAAAAAGGTTACGGAAAAAAATTCTCTGCCGCAATCACGGCGGCATCTTCCTGCATTGGCCCAATAATTCCGCCATCAACCATTATGGTTATCTATGGTTCATTCATGGGGGTCTCGATTGCCGGAATGTTTGCAGCCGGATTAGTGCCTGGCCTATTAATGGCGCCTGCCTTAATGTTAATCACCCGAAATTTTGCCAAGAAGAACAATATACCGATCCTCTCAAAGCGACCGACTTTGAAAGATTTTGGATTATCCTTAAAAAAATCGATATTGGCACTGCTTATGCCGATAATCATCCTGGGAGGAATCTTAACCGGCTGGTTTACCCCTACAGAGGCTGGCGGAGTAGCTGTGTTATATGGTTTACTGGTCGGCTTTTTTATTTATCGAAACCTGAAATTACGGGATCTCTGGGAAGTATTGGAAAACATGACGTCAGTAACTGCCGTGGTTTTCCTGATTCTTGCTACCGCTGCTATTCTGTCATGGCTGCTTGCGGCAGAGCAAATTCCTCAACAGATTGCCGCAGGAGTTCTTAACATCACTGAAAATAAATACCTTGTCCTGCTTTTCATCAATATTCTACTACTGGTTGTGGGATGTTTCATGGATCAGACAGCAGCCTTAATTATCCTGGGACCGGTACTCTCCCCTCTGGCAATCGGGGTCGGTGTTCACCCTATGCATTTCGGAATTATCATGTGTCTCAATCTGGTAATCGGATTAACCACGCCGCCACTTGGAGCCTGCCTCTTCAGCTGCTGTAGTATTTCCAATGTCTCAGTCGAAGAGATCTCTGGAGAAATCTGGCCAATGATTCTGGCTCTCCTGGCGGTATTGGCTCTTGTTACTTATGTTCCCGCAATAACAATGACTCTGCCGAGATTACTTGGATTCATTTAATAAGCTTTGTCAGAATAACGTTTCAATCTGTTTAGAGCGACAGATACAGGAACAAAACAATTTTCTGCCAACAGAACTTTCTGAAGACCAGATAGATTCCATTGGCAAAAATAAAATACCGGAAGACTATATCTCTAATAGTCTGCTATGACGTGATAAATCGTGCACTCAAATTTCATTCTCGCACGGGCCGGGAATGAAATTTCTGTGATATCTCAGCGTCAACACGAAACAAGAAGCTTGTCGTACGAAAAATAAAAGATCGACAATGAATTTTATTACAAATAACTCAATTCAATGTATTTCCAGAATCATCTTTTAAGAGGTGATACTCTCCGCTGCTTACATGTTGTAATTAAAGTAAATTGTGATTGGGTTGCCTCTTGTGAAAAGTTCAAGGTGAAAGAACCATATCGCTCATTCGAGTTATCACGAAGATTCAAACAAGATCCTTTGCGCTATTGTCAAAAAAAGAATAAAAAAATTAGAAACAAATGTTAACAATATAAAGATATATGGTTTACAATTTAACCATTTTTGTTTATTATTCAGAACCAGTGACTTTAATAGACATAATCAATAAAAAAAGGAGAACAAAACAATGCCGTATCCAAAAGGATTTCTGGAAAGCAGAGCAATCGTTAAACCGGGCATCTATACAGTTATTCCGCCAGAGGGCAGAGTCATCAACTCAATTCCGGGCTTTGAAGGGTGTAAACTCACGATCATTGCCTCCCCGAAGCACGGTGCCAGTTTTGTCCAGTACGTCGGTACAGTCGAGCCCGGTGGTAAGACAACCGTACCGTTTATTGCCGAGGAGGGAATCGAATCGTTTATCTACGTCATGGATGGCGATGGCAGTCTCCAGGTTTCTGTCGGCAACCAGTGCGAAACGCTGAAAGCAGGTGGCTATGCCTTTGCTCCGCCCGACGAGGGCATATCATTTGAGAACACCTCTTCCAAGCCTGTTCGGGTCTTGCTCTATAAACAGCGCTACGTGCCTCTCGGCGACCTGAAGCCGTGGATTGTCTTCGGCGACATCAACAAGATAGAGGAAGTTATTTACGACGCAATGGAAAATGTATTCCTCAGGGATCTGCTGCCGAATGACCTGGCTTTCGACATGAACATGCATACCTTGAAATTCCTGCCCGCGGGGTCACATCCGTTTGTAGAGACACATGTCCAGGAACACGGTGCCTACATTCTCGGAGGACAGGGAATGTACCTGCTCGGTGAAGACTGGCTGCAGTTGAAGACCGAGGATTTTGTCTGGTTCGGACCATTTACTCAACAGGGTGCCTATGGAACCGGCCGTGAACCCTTCTGGTACATATACAGCAAAGACATGAACCGGGACGCAGACATTTAAACAAACAATATAACAACGAGGAGATTTAACCATGGCTTTGACAAACGATTTTGCACCGCTGGATATCTACGCGCAGGTTGAAAAAACCAATATAAAAGGACGCCATTTCAGCTTTATCGACGATCTTTCACCGGAAGAACTGGAAAACGTTTTCAAGACGGCCCTGATGATTGAACCGTTCTGGAGAAGTCGCATCCCGCTGCTTCAGGGAAAGGTGATGTGCCTGCAGTTCTTCCAGCCGAGCACCCGTACGAGGTTCAGCATGGAAACCGCCATGCACCGGCTCGGCGGAGATGTGATTACAGAATCCAACCCGCTCGTCAGTTCATCGGCAGCCAAAGGCGAATCATTGTATGACTCTTTACGTGTAACGTCACAGTATGCCAATGTAATCGTTTTCCGGCATCCTGATGAGGGGGTTATTGATGTTATCAACGAGCTGGGCAGTGATGCCGCACCGATTATCAGCGGTGGCTACGGCGATGTGACTCATCCGACGCAAGGCCTTTTAGACATGTACGCAGTGTATCGTGCTCTCGGAGGCGATTTCACAAAAATGACCGTTATGATAGCCACTCCTGATCTGTCCCGTGCCCGTTCCGGGCAGTCGTTTGCCCTTGGTCTGGCCCGTATGGGTGCCAGGGTCATTTACTCAGGAACCACAGGGTTGGAAACACCGCAGGTGGTACGTGACAAGCTTACCGCGATGAATGCAAATTTTACCGAGGTGAACGATCTTACCATCAGCCAACAGGAGGAATTGATTGTAGATGAAAACGTTGATTACGTATACCTGCCTGGCTGTTCCGTAAAAAAAGGGGACCCTGGTCGTGATGACTTCCTGAAAAAGATGGCAGAGTTTTATTTCACTGCCGAAGGACTGCAGAATATTGAGAAGAAAACCGGCAGGACAGTCGGCATCTCCCATTCTCTGCCGAGAAACGCAGGAGAGTTTGACTTTGCCATCGATAAAACAGCTCATCAGGTTTATTTCAAGGCTATTGGATTCTCAATACCTGTTCGGATGTCTCTGCTCGTAAATATCTGCGGAATTTAACTCCGGTCCCGCAGACAGGACTGCATGGCCAGCCATCCGTCCGGGTGGTCATGCAGCCCGCCATAAAAAGTAAAGCAAGGTATCGGGATTTTTCTTTACTGGCCGTTTCTCAACAGTCATTAGCTATAAGGCTGCTGTTTCAAGAATGGCTATACAGATATTCTTTCAAATTATTATCAAAACCTCTCAACGACGAGACACGTTTAAGGAGTTGTCATCATGACTGAAAAACGAGATATTCCCCGCCGCCTCATTATCGCCATTGGGGGAAATGCAATACACCCGTCGGGTATCAAAGGCACTTCTGAAGAACAGGTTGCAATAGCGGCGGATACTGCCCAGGCGTTGCTGCCGCTGCTGAAACTGGACAACGAATTGATCATCACTCACGGCAACGGCCCCGGAGTAGGCAAAGTGTTAATGCGCCAGGCCCTTGCCAGTGAAGCGGTTGCCCCCATGTCCCTGGACATCTGTGTTGCCAACACCCAGGGTGTAACGGCATACCTTCTCGTGCAGGCGTTCGAGAACGCACTTCGGGAAATTGGCAATCAGCGGCACGTGGTCGGCCTTGTTACCCAGGTTGAAGTGGACCCGGACGACCCGGGATTTAAAAACCCGACCAAACCGGTCGGCTATTTTTACAAAGAGGAAGACGCCAAAAGGCTGTCTGCTCAACTGGGCTGGACAATGCGCGAGGATGCAGGGCGGGGCTGGCGAATGGTTGTGGCCTCCCCTGCCCCTCGACATATCTGTGACATTTCTCTCGTCGATGGTCTGGCGAAACTGGGCAATGTCGTCATCGCAGGTGGTGGCGGAGGTGTCCCTGTCGTCAGGGATTCACGCGGGATAAGAAAAGGTGTTGAAGCGGTCATCGACAAAGATTTGACCTCTGCCCATATGGCCAATGTACTGGGTGTAGAGGAATTGATGATCCTTACAGCCGTATCCCGGGTTGCTATCAATTTCGGTAAACCGGATCAACGTGAGCTTGATGTAGTAACCGTCTCCGAAGTTCGTAAATACCTAAAAGACGGCCACTTCCCTGCAGGAAGCATGGGACCCAAGATTGAAGCCGCAATCAAATTTATCGAAGGTGGCGGTAAACGAGCAATCATTGGGCACCTTAATGAAGCCATGCCGGCACTGCTCGGAGAAAAAGGCACTCATATCGTACCGGATGCAGCCTGATGCGGTAGAGCTGCCCATGCAAATAATTCTGTTACTGTATTCTTGATCGTAGCTATCAACATCGGAAAGGAAAACAGACATGTCATCTGAAATTATTGTAAAGAAGCTTACACTTACAGATTTCAAAGCGTATGGAGAAGTCATCGAAGTCAGTGACAGATGTAAATCAATCACTATAAATGACGGATACGCCACCCGCTATAAAGGACTGGCAGCAATCGATGTCAGCCAGACCGGGAGACGCCCACTGATCAGTATTTTCCGCGGCAGGCCTCGGCCTTTACCCCTGAAGATACACATGATGGAGCGCCATCCGCTGGGAAGCCAGGCGTTTATACCATTATCCAGGCAGCCGTTTGCCGTTGTCGTTGCCCCTCCGGGTGAAGAGTTTGAAATCGACAACCTGAGGGCTTTCATTACCAATGGTCATCAGGGAATCAATTATGCCAAAGGAGTCTGGCATTTCCCCCTGCTGGTCCTGGGTGCTGAAGAACAGGATTTTATTGTTATCGATTGCGGCGGCGAAGCTGATAATTGTGAAGAGCGGCTCTTTGCGCAGAAAGAAATCTGTACCCTGAGGCTGAAATAAAAAAACAAGGGAAGATTAAAGGCCGGGCAATGTTGTGATAAAGGGCCGCTTGGTTCTGCAATGTTGCCATAGAATAATTTCAACTGGTTCCATGTATCATTTGTACATGTTTTACTCCAGATTGATAAAAACTGACTGATTAATCGTTATCAATGCAGCCGTTTTACGTTTTTAAAATTCAATAAAAATTGTTGTCTAAAGTCATACTATTAAGTAGTATATCCTGCGTTTTCTCCCGGTCTTATAATAAACCGGCCGACCGTATCAAAACCTTATTCTCAAGCAGAAATGAAAGACACAGCTCATACGGAAATTGAAAGAGTTTGTAATGCAATTTACAAAGCGATCTTCGAGCGCCGACTCGAGCCCAATACCCGCCTGGTTGAATCCCAACTTGCAAAGGTTTTATCCACGAGCCGGGCAAATGTTCGACAATCTTTGTTACTTCTGGCACAGCGAAAACTGGTAAAAGTTGTTCAGAACAAGGGAGCCGTCGTTGCCGAACCGTCAAAAACCGAAGCTCACGAGGTGTTTGGAGCCAGACGATGCATAGAGCGAGAAATAATTCATCTGCTCTTTCAACGATGCAGGCCGGAAGATATTCAGATGCTCCGCAAACACCTGGATGTTGAGCGCCAGGCACGGGAAAATCATGATTATCATGAGCTGATCAGTGCTACCGGAAAATTCCATCTGCTGCTTGCAGATATTGCAGGAAACAGCGTTCTTTTCGACTTTCTGGAACAATTGATAGCCCGCAGTTCCCTGATCCTGGAAAAATTTAAAACCTACAACGATCAAACCTGTCAGGAATGGCACCATACTGAATTGGTCAGGTTCATCGCCGAAGGCGCAGAGGATGAGGCCCAGAAACTGATGAGCCTGCACATCAAAGAAGTCGAGCAGGTTCTCAATTATCAGAAAAAAGCCAAACCAGCCAACCTCAATGAGGTTTTTGCTCCGCTCCTTAAAAACCAACAAACAGCATAGGCGCTGAAGAGAAAAACAACCGGATAATCAATTGTTGCCGCTAACCTTGAACGACACATATTTTTTTAACAACAGCCGATATCAGTAACACCGGCACCATCTCCTGGAAGAACTCAGCAACCATGCGAATAAATGATATTACAACTGACGGAAAAATCGAAAGCAGCGTAACAGTGAACGGCTGGGTACGAACACGAAGAGATGCTGGGCCATTTTCCTTTTTAGAGATTAATGACGGGTCCAGTCTCACCAATCTCCAGGTCATCGCCGACGAGAACCTGCCAAACTATACAGATGAAATAAAAAAACTAACTGCCGGCTGTGCTGTCAGCGTTACCGGTACTCTCAAAGAATCTCCAGCCAAAGGCCAGTCAGTTGAATTACACGCCGACACAGTTGAAGTGATTGGCTGGGCTGATCCTGCGAACTATCCCCTCCAGAAAAAGAGACACTCCTTTGAGTTTTTAAGAGGAATTACCCACCTGAGACCCCGGACCAATGCTCTTGGAGCTGTTGCCAGGGTACGATCACGCCTTTCCTACAGCATTCATCAGTTTTTTCATCAGCATGGTTTTCACCAGGTGCATACACCTGTAATAACCACGAGTGATTGTGAAGGAGCTGGAGAAATGTTTACCGTTTCCACCGGAGACAACGGGCAGACGCAAGATGCACACAAATTTTTTGGCAAAACTGCGGGCCTGACAGTAAGCGGGCAGCTTCAGGCCGAAGTATATGCACTTTCCCTCAGTGATGTTTACACCTTCGGCCCGACCTTTCGAGCTGAAAACTCGAACACCAGCAGGCACCTTGCCGAATTCTGGATGCTGGAGCCTGAAATGGCGTTCTGTGATCTGAACAAAAATATGCAGATTGCCGAAGATTTACTCAAATATCTTCTCAATGATGTGCTCGAGCATTGCGCCGAGGATATGGCTCTTTTTGATACGTTTATCTCCAAGGGGGTAATCGACAGATTACAATCAGTCGTCAACAATGCCTTCGGCCATATCACCTATACGGAAGCAATAGACATTCTGCTCAAGTCGGAGAAGACCTTTGAATTCCCGGTAAAATGGGGAATTGACATGCAGGCCGAGCACGAACGCTACCTGACCGAGGAAGTATACAGGAAACCACTGATCGTCACTAACTATCCAGCTGAAATCAAACCTTTTTATATGCGGGTTAACGACGACAAGAAGACAGTTGCGGCCATGGACGTGCTTGTCCCCGGCATCGGTGAAATCATCGGTGGAAGCCAGAGAGAAGAGCGCTACGACATTCTTTATCAGCGCATGGTGGAAGCCGGCATTGATGTAGAGGAATATGAGTGGTATCTGGATCTGCGCAGATACGGATCTGTTCCCCACTCGGGATTCGGACTCGGCTTTGAGCGGCTTGTTCAATATGTTACCGGTATGGCAAATATCAGGGAAGTAATCCCCTTCCCCAGAACGCCCGGCTACGCCCCCTGTTGAAAGAACTGTTCAACATTTCTTTTACTGTGGATAACTCAGGCACGCGAAGACGATTTCAAAAACTCACCTCTTCCTGCTCCGGCGACACAATCACCACCATAAACGACAACTTCTCCCCGCGACAGAACAGTGTGTGGCCAGGTTGTAATCTTTTTCCCTTCATAAGGCGTATAATCTACGTTGTGATGCAGCTGGCTGTTTGTCAGTGTCAAATCAAGATCTGTGTCCCATATCACGATATCGGCGTCGCTTCCAGGTGCTATCGATCCCTTTCTCGGATACAATCCATACAGTTTTGCAGGAGCGGTTGCCGTTAGAGAAACAAACTGATTGATATCGATTCGATTTTTCATCACGCCTTCAGACATCAACAAGGCCATGCGGGTCTCAAGACCGGGCACCCCGTTCGGAATTGCTTTAAATTTTGCCTCTGATCCTGCTTTTTTCTTCCCTTTCGGATCATCAAATCGAAACGGAGCATGATCTGAGGAAAAAATTTGAAAGACACCGGTTTTCAGACCGCGCCATATATGCTCCTGGTCTTCAACCGATCGTGGTGGAGGGCTGCAGATACATTTTGCACCTTCAAACCCCGACACATTGAGATCATCCGCGGTCAAAAAGAGATATTGCGGGCACGTCTCGGCAAAAATGCTCAGACCTCGGGCCTGTGCCTGCTGAATCTGCTCCATGGCTCCCCGGCTCGAAACATGAACAATAAGAACCGGCACATCGACCAGTTCTGCCAGAGATATCGCCCGATATGCTGCTTCCCGTTCAATAACAGGAGGGCGTGAATCTGCATGGTATCGCGGTTCGGTTTTACCCGCCTCTTCCAATAATTCTGTAAGCCAGGCGATACAACCGTCATTTTCAGCATGAATCATCGGTAATGCCCCTTCTCGTCGTGCAAGTGCAAGGACATCAAGAATCTGACGATCATTGAGCTTCAGTTCGTCATATGTCATGTAGATTTTAAAGTGTGAATAACCCTCACGAATCAAGCGAGGCAGCTCTTCCGTCAAGACACGTTGTGTCGGGTCGGTAATGATTAAATGAAAGGCATAATCAATAACAGCCTTTCCTTTGGCCCGTGCATGATAATCGTCAACGGCGGCCTGCACACTGTTTCCTTTTTCCTGACTGGCAAACGGAATCACCGTGGTCGTACCGCCACAGGCAGCAGATCTTGTTCCGGATAAAAAATCATCCGCCATGACAGACCCGTCGCCCATCGGCTGATCCAGATGACAATGAGCATCTACCCCGCCTGGAGTAACGAGTTTTCCTCCAGCATCAATGACTTTCTCAGCCATAGCATCCACGTGACCGATTGCAACAATTTTTCCGCTGCGTATCCCTATGTCGCCATGAAACTGATCGCTGGCTGTGGTGATATGTGCGTTTTTTATGATCAAATCAAATTGGCTCATGCCGCTCTCCTTTCGGTTTCGCTCTTTGCGGGCGGAAAACTCACCCTCGATCTGGCCGTGGTCGTTTGAATCTTAACCATTAGTAATCTATCCACTCCATAGTGCTCAGGTAAGGAACCAGATTAGTAGATTCAGCTTAAAAAGGTTTGGGTTCTTCTACCTGTCAGGTGACATCCGAGAAAAGAGAGCCCCAGCCTTTCACTCTTTTCGTGTCTACACCGGCAATTTTCAGGGATTTCCACACCGCAGTCGAAACAGAATCATAAATTGGAATTCCAAGTTCTTGTTCCATTCTCTGCACGATCCCGGCACCTCTCAGGTTCGTGCAGAAAATCGCAATGGCATCCGGCTTTGCAACAGCTACGGATCTCACCATTTCGATAATGGTATCTTCGCTTACTTCAGAAAATGAAAAGTTTCCCTTATCTCTTAAGTTTTTAGAACTGACACAGGTAATGCCGGAAGATCGATAGTTTTCAATTATTTTATTTTGAATTTCATCAAGGTATGGAGTTACCAGGCCGATCTTTTTAACATTCATCCGTTCAAATATTTCATTAAAGGCAAGAACCGATGTTGATGCAGGAACACCCGTTGCCGATTCAATTTGCCGGCAGAGCTCTTCATCCTTCTCAAAGCCCAGCCATCCGGACGATGTGCCACTCCAGGCGATTACATTTACTTTTGCATCAACAAGCA
The DNA here is from genome assembly GCA_963675545.2 of Desulfocapsaceae bacterium. Classification (GTDB taxonomy): domain Bacteria; phylum Desulfobacterota; class Desulfobulbia; order Desulfobulbales; family Desulfocapsaceae; genus MADRE3. The sequence continues at coordinate 68,395 of CAXXRX010000001.1, read as the reverse complement.
GATCTGCTGCTGCGAGAATTTGCTGGTAGTCAAACTGCCCCAAAGCGGCATCTCTAAGAGATATCTCCGTTACCCTGAATCGACCGAAATGCGCTGTTACATCCTCAAGATCTGATAATATCGCCTGAGTCAACGGCTCCAGTACGGTATTTGACGATGGTGTCAGCACTCCAATTAACGTCCGTTTTCTCATCTCTATCTCCTGAAAATATCCAGTTTTATAATTCAATATCAAAGCTCCAGGCGCTCATCATCTTGATATTAAATGGATAGTTAAAAACCCGCATTGACCAAACCAAAGACAAATGATTGCCAAAACCGAAATTCATGTATTCATGAATACATATAATCAAAATTCATGTCAACTAATTTTGTCAGTGCTTTTATCTTCGGACGTCACCCTCACTACAAAAACCTTGGTGCAAACTCAAGGTATTACGCTTATGGCGTGTAGCTATAAAATCTGAAATTGATAATTAAATGCTGAAAAGTGTTTGACTTCAAATTGCTTTGTTTGTATCCACTTATACATGTATGCATAGACACATTCTCCATATATGGTACACAGGGGCGCGTAGTTCCACCATTTGTGGTCTGTCCAGCCCCTCACAACGTCTTTAATTTATTAAAAAGCCTCACCGAGTATACACTTAGTTGAACAGGAAAGACGCACACAGGTGTTCCACAAGTCATGACAAAAATTATCAAAGCAAGATGGATTCTCCCAGACGCTCGGGCTGACATTATTTCTGATGGTGCAACAGCAGTGGATGATTCATATATCGTTGGTGTCGGAACAGCTTCAGAAATTATTTCTCAGTATCCCGACGCTGCAATTACGGATTTAAAGAACTCCGTTATTATGCCAGGCATGATCAATGCTCATCAACATGGTCGAGGTCTCAGCCAACTCCTCCTCGGATACCCCGATGACTCGCTGGAAAGTTGGATTGCTGCACGGCAAAGACACGGACCACCCAATATTTACAACCTTACACGTCTGGCGGCAGAATCAATGCTGTCAAATGGAGTTACAGCAACGTTACATGCAAATTATTCGTATGGTTCCGGAAATTTTCAACAGGAACTGCAAGAAACAATCAGGGCATATATTGATGCCGGGTTAAGAGCCACAATATGTATCGGCTTTCAGGACCAGGGAGATATTGTTTATCCAGGATGGAACGAAGATCAATTTGTAAAAATGCTGCCTCAAAAACTACAGCCCAAAAAAGATGCTGCGGCTGCACTGAAATACATGCCTGATGTCGACAAGACCATTGATTTGCTCCACAACATGATATCAGAATATGGCGGACAGGGTACAATCGACTTTGCCTATGGACCAGCCGGGCCGCAATGGGTTTCGGATTCAAGCTGGAAAAAACTGGCCAAGAATGCCTCTGAAAAAGATATCGGCATTCATTTTCATCTTCTTGAATCTCCCACTCAAGCCAGAACCTGTAAAAAATTATTTCCTGACGGAACCCTCCAGCACCTTCAAAAACTAGGGGTTTTCAAGACAAGAACAAGCTGTGCACATGCGGTATATATTTCAGAAAAAGAGTTGGAGCTTGCGTCTGAAGTTGAATTAACCCTGGTGACAAATCCTGGTTCCAACATGAGACTCTTTAACGGCAGACCACCAATTGACAGATTTCTCGCTCATGGCGTCAATATAGCACTTGGTACAGACAATTGCGCTTTGTCAGATGATGAGGATTTTTTAAGAGAACTTCGCCTGGCTCAATTATTATCGCGAGAACCTGGAATTAAGGCGGTAGGTGCCTCAGCTCGGAAAATGTTGGAAATTGCCACAATCGGAGGAGCCAATGCGGCTTTTATGGATAACGCACTCGGCACATTACAAACAGGAGCTCCCGCAGACCTGGTCGCTATCGATATGTCGCGTAATCTTGATAGCACACGGGAGCCGAAAGTGGATATAACTGATTTAATTGTTTCCCGTCTAAATGGTCGGGATGTTGTCTGTACGATGGTAGCTGGAAAAATTCTTTATACTGCGCAGACATTTGACGAAGAGCGTATTGAAAATTTGAGAAATAATGCAGTAGAATTACTCGACGCCAGGGTTAATTTGACTGAAGATGATAACGTTTCAACCTGGCAGGAAAACCTGAAAACGTTCTACAGCAGCGATTAAATGTACAAATCGAGATCAGACCTGTCATTTCATTGTATTGAGATTCGACTTGATCAGACGGCTCCAGAAACACGAACCCCATGATTTACAGGAAGGTCCTGTTGCCAAGCGCCTAGAAAAATTAACCTTGGCAAGAGGAATCTCTACTGAATAATTATTTTGTAATCCGAAAAATGTCATACAGGAACATCCAAATTTTTAAACATGGAAGTAATCAGCAATTGACATATTTCGTTCGTCAGGTTGTTTATTAAGTAACATCCTTATCATACTATGACTTGCGAAAAGCGACCAAATAAGTCGTCCAGCTTTTTACTTGCAGAGAGACTTCTTAAGTCGATTTAGATCATGGTAATGCTGTGGGAAAAATTCAAACCCAAATTCATAGTAGAACAGGTCCGAGTCAGAATTATGATCAATTTTGTCATCACTGCAACGTGCCATTTTTCCACTAAGCCTTTCTAAAGTGGTGCTTTTCCCTGTACCAGACAGTTCGATATTTCTCAGTATACAAATAGTACATTTTACCTGAGATAAGCTAACACACCTTACTCCGCAATCGCTAATATCAATGATCTTGGCGAACCCTATCAAATTTTCATTATCTGAGAAGAACGCACCACCTTTTACCGGATATCTTTCAAACCGTCTTTTATCGACTATGTTGATTGTCATTGATCAATCTCCTGCAAGAATAATTGTATAATTGTCATGATTTCTTAGCCTTACACATATTCTTGACACTCAGATAGCTTTTCCTTGTTGACGGTGTACCGCATAAAGAGGCCCCCGATCGATCAATTATTTGCCAGTTACCACAGGATATCCTTGGACTTGATACCCGACGATTAAGACACAGCTACTCCCTTCGCATGATCGACTTCTGTTAGTATCGTTACTGGGGCAATACCCAGTGCCTTTGCTACATACAGACAATTTTCTGCTACTTCTTGCTTCATCTGGCGTACCGTGCCTGTGAACTCATTTATTGCCGCCTTATCCGAGTCATTGCCCCCCTTACGAACATATGAAATTAGTTTGACCGCTTCACTGTGAAAAACAACAGCTAATTTGTGTGGTTCTGGAAGTGAACGGAAGTTTTCATTATCATATGTCATGAACAACCTCTAAAACAACATTGGCTGTTTTACGGTTTCCCGAGGTAACGGTAAAAGCAACTTTGACTTCTTTTAAACCGTTTAGAACATTATACTCCCCGGCTGTTATCGGACGGGCTACCAATGCCATGAGCATTGTTAGGAGCAAGATGAGAGAGAGATGGGAATAAAAAGATTTGTTAATCAGTTTCATGATGAGTCAGCTAGCTATTAACTCTAATGACGTGGCAAGATTAGTGAGGCTCAAGCAAAAAAACATCCTACCAGATTATCTTAATAATACCACATTGTGGTACTTTGTCAAGAGTACACAGCTAATCAAAATCATAAGGCCACCTTGAATAATTGTCTTTTCGCCCGATCTCTTGGGGATGTTCGAAATTTTCTCCTCAGAATCTCAATTATATACACTCAAGGGTAATTCTTCCGGGACGCCTAGCGGTAACATTTCTTGCTTGCCTTTGATCTCGATCGAATAATCGTATTATTATTCAAGGTGTCATCATCATGTAGAACAACTTGAGGGAGTCCTGAATAGCGTACTAACAGCGACTGTACATTGACCTTAACCTTGCCAAATTGAAGGCCTACAACCCTGCATTTCCCTTCAGCTTTAGGTGTATCGAGTAGGTTTATCAATAGTTGTGCTCCAGCAAGTACTCCAGCCTCCATCAGAACATGTTGCAATTATTGATAAACCGTGAAGATCCTGTTTCTCTGATTTTATGTCAGGCTTCACCAGTGGTTGGAAAAAAATCCTGGGGATCAAGGTGGGGTACTCCCCCCCTGTGAAGCTGTATAATTATCGCTATGTCCGTCCTACTTTTCGGGGTGTTATTTCAAGTTATTGTTGGTAAAGTGCCAGATTAAAGTTCCTATTAATTCAATATTCAATGGTACAACCTTTACCTCGAGTTTTCATTCCTGCCTGTCGGCTAAAATTAGACCGCTTTGATCGGAGACTTACAGGAACTCTATCTAAAGAAAGATATCCAATTGGATCAGGTTTGATTTGCCAATATTAAACTAGACACCTTAATCAGTGACAAACGATTAGTAAAAATTGCTAATTTTGTCAATTAACATATTGATTTTTATAAATAAATAGTTCAATATTCACCTGTCATAAAAACTCACTCAGCAGGTGAAAAATGAAACGAATTATCATTGAACAATCTGACGACGAATTCTACACAAGTCACTCCGGGCTGGCCCTGGCGGGGCTCTGCATCAACCGCTACAGTAAGCTGGCACAAGTGATCGACCGCAAGATGGATAAAAAAGGCAACATCATATCTCATACCGACCTGCTGCGAAGCTACCTTGGCCTGCTCTGCCTCGGCAAGAGTGATTATGAAGCTATCAGCGGAATGCGGGATGACGATTATTTCAAACACTCGCTGGGTATTACCAATATTCCCTCTGCTGAACGCTTACGCCAGCGCCTTGACCAGGAAGCTGAACCCTATCTCGACATCGCCAACACCTGTTCGCTGGCCATGCTGAAAAACGGCACGGTACATTTAACAGCTTTGGATACCGGCCATATTCCGCTTGATGTCGATGTGTTTCCCATGGATAACTCCGGCACAAAAAAAGAAAACATCAGCTACACCTACAAAGGTTACGTTGGTTACGCCCCTATTGCAGCATATCTTGGCCTGGAAGGCTGGTGTCTGGAAGTAGAACTCCGGCCAGGCAGCCAGCATTGCCAGGAAGGATTCACCGATTACATGCAGCGGATAGTGGCCAAAGCGCGCAGCCTGACAAAAAAGAAACTACTGGTACGACTGGATTCAGGCCACGACGCCATCGAAAACCGGGTCCTTCTACGTAAAGCCGATAAGGTTTCCTACATCATCAAGTGGAATCCCCGGCGGGAAGATACCAGTGAACTCTACAAACGAGCCTTTGCCAAAGGCCGGGTGACTGAGCCCCGCCCCGGCAAGCGTGTAGCTTTACTCACCGTCCGTAAGAGACAAGAACATGACGGTGAAGCCTACATGTTCACGAAGGTTATACGGGTAACCGAACGGAGCACCAACCGGCATGGCCAATTGCTTCTAGCTCCTGAGGCCACGGTTGAAGGCTGGTGGACCAACCTTGACTTGGCCGAGAGCAAGATAATCGCTGTGTATCAGAATCATGGTCTGAGTGAGCAGTTTCATAGTGAGTTCAAAACCGATCTTGATCTGGAACGTCTACCCAGTGGCAAGTTCGCAACCAATGCTGCCGTCATGGCATTGGGATGTTTTGCTTATAATATCCTCCGTTTTATCGGTCAGCTGGGTCTTCTCGGAGAAAAATCTCCGGTACGGCATCCGGGAAAACGCAGACGAATCAAGACGGTTATCCAGGAGTTGATGTATCTGGCCGGCAGACTCATCCGCAGCGGTCGCAGGCTGCGCTTACGCTTGAGTAAACACTGCCCGGCCTATTGGGCCTTTGACCATATATATAGTAGACTATTGCCGGCAAGGTAAGCATGTTCATGCTTTAAATACGAAACCCAGGAGACGTGCGTCTTTTTGCCGGTAATATCGTCAGATTTTCAAGGATCAAAGCCCCAGCGGGAGATTTTCTCCTGCCGAGGTGCAACCAAAGCGGCTGCATAGCTATAAAAAAGGTAGGCGGAGGCCGATAAAGAACCACGCCAAGTATTACGTCACTGATTCAGGTAGACATACCTGCTATTTTAGAACGAGAGGTTAATCTTCTAGAGAATAGAGATAGTGCTCATAGAGCATCTTCTCTTAGAAATTCTAATAGTTGCTTCAAAGCAGATAGGTGCTCAGGCGATAAATTGTCGTGAAATTCAGCTCCCATTGTCACCGTATAAATTGAAGAAGAGGAGTGGATATCATTTTTTTCTGTCCAGATTGTTTTAATAGGCAAGTCCCAAATATGAACTCCAGTATTATTTACAATGTCAATAGTCCATGTTTCTGGAAATTTTCGTTCTTTAGTGCACCCGAACGAGACTCCATTAATACTGAGATCAAAAACTTGGCAAACACCTTCCTTGTTGACAATGAAAGTATTTTCTAATTTATGTCTGCTAAATTTTCTTGCCTCGTGATCTTTCAATTTCAACACTCAAAATTCAAGTAAAAAAAAGCAGGGCCAATCATGACCCTGCCTGACAATATCTGGAGTTATTGTTTTACTTCTTCTTTTTTCTAAACCTTGCGCCGGCTAATCCTACCAGGCCAGTACCAAATAAAAGCATTGTGGCTGGCTCTGGAACCGGTGCCACATTCACTCCGGCAACAGAAAATTCATTATCTACACTTCCAGGCCCAACCGTAGGGTATGATTGAAAGTAGATTGTACTCACATTAGCCAAAGGGCCGCCAAAATCAATATACTGCTCCCCATTACTTTGATTTGAATCATTTCCATAGAAATTAACTTCAAATCTGGGAGAGAAATCTGCAAAGTAAATAAGGGCCTGACCCCACTCTCCTCTGTCTCCATATCCATCAGGAGCGGCGAAAAGATCGGTCACACCAATACCACGCAAGTTAATAGGGTTAAGAAAACTGATTCCTAAATATTCGGTATTATCAATTTCATCCCTTTCCCCACCTAAGATGCCGAGACCATCTGTTGCATCTTGATATAAATTTCGAGAACCGGAATTTGCAGAAGCAGTAACATCTCCAACAGTGTGTGAAGTTTGATCAAAGGCACCACTCCAAGAGACATCCCGAAAATCAATATCTAAGTTTGTACTGAGGAATGGCAATGCAAAAGCACTGCCGGTCACTGTTAGAACTAAAACTGTCGCTATTACGAGTATCTTTTTCATCTTTGAGGTATCCTTCTCATCCTACGAGGTAATTAATTTTATTCTCTATGAAGTAAATTAATACCTACAGCTTTGATCTTCCCTATCTTCAACTCTATACAAAAGAGGTGAGTATAATTTCCTTTGCAATAAATACACCACAATGTGGTACTAGCTGTGTTTTTACCGTTTCCTCTTTCTTCTCAGACAATTACAGGGGTAGCGAATGCGTGAACCACATAAATCTAATGGCTATATTTTTTCGGAAACACGGAAATAAACACAAAAAAATACATATATATGGAATGCAGGAAGGAGCAGCAATGGCTCTGCCTTTTTTTCAACAAGGATCTCAACCAAAAAGAGATCCACCGGCAATCATAATCATTCAAAAAAATGCTCAGGTTTACACTTCCTGACTATTGAAATTCCTGACATTAAATCACCGCCCCTTACTAAACGGTAACTGTACAGGACTCCTAAAGATCAGTCGTTTCTTGAATATGTGGTGGTTTGCTCTGAGAATCTCTTATTCTCAGTTGCTCCATTTTTGAACAATTTCTTTGATGTTAGTGACTTGAGCATCACAGGAAGGTCAATGAGAGCTACTGACAGGCTAATCAGACATTTGAGGTGGTATAATATAGCCAGCGACGTTAGTTGCTCTGGTAAGAAGTACGTTAAATTTTCTTAGTATTTTTTGACTCTATGGAGTTTGTGGCTTTTTTCAGCAGCACGTTAAATTCTTCAGGCTTTTCCAACATTGGGAAGTGACCCGTTTCATCAATATATAAAAGTTGATAGTGCTTTATATATTTTCTGTTTTCCTCAGGCGCTGTTGGCCATAATCTAGCATTGATTGAGACTACTGGAATAGTGATATCTTCAAAAACCATAGCTGCTTCACCATTCACATACTGGCCCATGTAATTGCGGAAGGCACTTATAGCTATTTCCTTTGGGGCAGAAGACATATCTTCTACCACCCAGTTCACCAGTTGTGGATCAGTACCTTTCGGAAACATGGGTGAAACAAACTCCTGTGCAGCCTTTCTAAAATCACCTTCAAAAGATTTTGCCATTTCGTCAATGTCACTTTGAGGTAGACGTTCCGCAACGTTCTGCAAAGTGTCAATTCCTATTATCCCTATTACTTTTTCAGGCATTAATTTAGCCGCTTCAGCAATTACACCCCCTCCCATTGAGTGCCCGATCAAAATAGCTCTATCAATGTTCTCTTTAAGCATAATTGCTCTTACATCGTTAGCAAAAGACAACATTGAAAAGTTCGATCTATCAAACGATGAATGTCCATGACCAGCCAAATCAGCTGTGATTACTTGATAGTCTTTTGCGAAGGCAGGAACTTGTTTCTGCCAGTAACGCCCGTCACAACTCCAGCCATGAATAAAAATAAGCGAGGTCTTTCCTTTCCCAGCAACATCATAAGCAATGCGTTCTGAATCTAAAGACAATGCGACATCATGCCTCAGGGAAACCTCTTTATCCGCACACCCTGATAGTAGAAGAATAGGAATTAGTATAAGTAAAATATGTCTTTTCATGTTTGATCCATTTATCCATAGTTAACGATTATCAATTCTTGTACACCATTGTTCCGGCGTGGTTATACAGTAATAGTAATTGCCAGGCAAGACGAAAAGCTGTCACGGATTAAGGTTGATATAAAATTTCCAAAGACAGTCATGATTGAATATTTGACAGTCGTCCCAGGCGTATTAACCTTCCAGTATGCGGTATTTGTAACTGTTTCGTTGCAAATCCGAAACATTTATAGAATTAGGAGGTTAATTATGGGCAATCAATTGATACTAAAAGCGCTATTATCAATTCTAGCATTATTATTGGTTTCCTGTGTGCCTAAACAGGCTGCAATCACGGTTGATTCAAAAACTGTTTCACCTGGCACCAGTGTTGAAAAACAAGGCAAAAGATTGTCTCTCGTCGATAATGGTATACAACTAGGACAGCAGCTACCAGAAACGGCACTTGTAGACGCAATTTCCATGCAATCCATAAATCTTCGGGAATACCAGGGGGAAGTGCTATTGCTTAGTATCGTCCCCTCAATTGATACCAAAGTTTGCGAAGCACAGACCCACTACTTGGGAGAAGAAGGTGATACTCTACCGCCAACTGTTAAACGCATCACCATCAGTCGTGATACACCATTTGCCCAATCACGCTTTGCAGAAGAAGCAAAACTTACAGATATTTGGTACCTTTCGGATTATAAAGAAGGCTCCTTTGGCCGCTCGGTTGGTCTGTTGCTCGACGGACCCCGTTTACTTGCCAGGTCCGTGATTATTGTCGATAAACATGGAATAGTCCGGTATATCCAAGTAGTGCCTGACATCACACATCTGCCCGACATGGAAAAAGCATTTTCCAAGGCGGTTGAACTTGCCAAGGAATCATAAATAATCCAGCTTTGTTGTCTAGCACTCGTTGTCTAGATGGGTGCTAGATCAAATCTTGTGTAATCAACTGATTATGAAATGTTTACATATTTTCTGTGCAGTTACCGTTTAGCAGGGGCGGTGATTTACTGTCAGGAATTTAAATAAACAGGATTAGTATTAACGAACGAGAAAAGTGCAGAACTAAATTCTTAGAATTGGCAGTGTTAACGCTGCGGATCATGGATTAAGGTTAATCTTTTGGAAGATATCGATCAGTCCATCAATGCTGTAAACCGTGTGCCCTGCCAGCTGTATCGCCTTGTTATCCTTTGCAATCAGGTGAACGACGGTTGTCATGGTATATTTTTCCCGATACTGCCATAGGATTTGAATCTGATAGGCATCGAATCCCTTATAGGTTGATATCGGATTCTGAGAGACAATTTTAATATCGCTGCCCATGTTTTTCTTCAGCCCATAGACATATGCTTCCGCCAATCTCTTTAACTGCATGTTAATATCTTCACCGACCTGAAGCCATGAAATCAATATCGCCATCGACAGCGCCGCATGGGGAACACTGGCATTAAAAATTTGGTTGGATTGAAGCACTTGGTTTTGAAACGCTATAGGATAGTTTAACGTAAAGGCAGGAGAATCCGTTCGAACAAACTTACCATCTTTAGTATAGCCTCTTGCCTTCAAAGCTGCCTCATCCACTTCGACATCAAGCCTTAAGGATTTCACCATAGCTGTTAGATGTTCCATGGATTCATCCTGGTTGTCGGCAGCACCAAAGACAATTAGGCGGTCGTTCTTTTGCGTTGCGACAAAAGCGGATATCAACTCTGACCCTCTGACATTCATTAATATTTCAAAATAATTGGCTTTGCTGCCATCTTTCAGCTCAATTAACTGTTGATTGCTGACGTTATGAATCAGGCAGTCAGGTATCATCTTTGGCAACGCACGTGAAACATGGCCAGCCGTATCCTCCAAAGCTATACCTGATGGATAAGGCCCGGCAGTCATCCCCAAGGATGGCATACCCTCTTCGGATGCCCGCCTGAAAATAAATGCACCGATTGGTCCAATTTCCTTGGTTAGTTTGTCACCGTCATAATCAATGGAAAAACCAATTGTTTTGTCCTCATAGTGCTCTAAATTTGGCACTGAAACCGACTGTTCAGATTGACCGGCCATCGGAGCAGACGCAAAGAATAAAGAAGCTGTCAATACATAAAACATGATCCAGGTCGCTCTTTTCATATCGATTTTCATAACGCCTCTTTTTTCAGCCTTCAAAAAACACAGCATTTAAGAGTTAAGAGATTCCATGAGCATCTCATACAGCAAACTACGCATAGATTTGATGCGCCTACTACGCCCTAAAAAGATACATTTTAACGCATTGGCTGAGGCTAGAAATGCAAGGTCAACCACCCCAGAAATCCTGCAACTTAGGGCTATTCCTGTCCATATGGGGGCGAGGAATACTCCCCGCCCATGAAAGCTGGACTATCCATAAAGCGTTTCAATCCACCTGATAGCCTCAGTATCATCAACTTTTCCAAGATATCTCTGCGTCGTTGAAAGGTCTGCATGGCGCAGTATGACTTTGCTGTCGATCTCTATGGGGGTACCAGAACGTGAAGCATAGGTCTCAGCTCGATATCAACCAACTTACCCGCCTTCTTTACCATCGACCAGGCGGCCACATACGATATCGGGAAGATTCGGTCGACAGCGGCGAACTCGTTGGTCCTGACATACTCGCTTAACCTTACCAGGATTTTTCGTGGAACATAAACCCGTTCTTCTGATCGGCCACTTTTCGGACCCTGGATGACAAGGAAGCCTTCCTGAATATCGTCCGGTGTAATTCTTAAAACTTCACCGATACGCATCCCTCCTCGTGCCATCAGTTCGAGCATCAGCCTGTTTCGTTTGTCTGTAGTACGGAAAATGATTTCATCAACGGTCTCTTTATCGACTATCTTCCACTGGGTGGTGTGGGGTCGCTTGAAAATTTTCTTCATTATTGAGGCATTGCAAGGATTGACAAGGGCTGGCAATGAACTGCTGATACTGAAGTTGTAGAAGGAAGAGAGTACCGAGTAACGGTTTCTCCTGGTTGCCTGTTTGTTTTCCTTAGTCAGGCGCAGAAGAAAATCCATTACTTCTTCCTGAGAAACACTGGCTAAATCACGCTTTCCGAACTGGGACGAGAATTTTACGAGAAAGTACTGGCAGGTTTTGATGGTATTTTTTTTTTGGAGTTGGCCTGATGATACTGAAGATGAAAATCGACTGCTTGTGAGACTCTCATGATACACCTCCTGTTGCTGGGGTTCTAGGCGTAAGTGCCTTTATCAAGTATACCCCATGAGGAGAATCCACATAATTGAATCCGTCCTACATGGACAGGAACAAGATCAACTACAGGTGCTGGCAGGATATTCAGACCTTTGATATGGCAAGGGTAACGCCGCGTTCGCGCGCTTGTCGCGAGCGTTGCATTGTTATGCCCCCAACTTAACAACCTCGTATCGCAAGCGAAGTGCATTTTCATTAAGGGGCTTAGTTTCCAAAAGCTTCAGTTGATGAAAATCGATAGTGTCACCAAACATAGGGGTGCCTTCGCCAAAGGCAACCGGGTGTAAATCAATAACGATGTGATCAACAAGTCCTTCACTCATAAAAGCATGTGCGACAGTACGGCCTCCACCTATAATCGCTTCTTCAACTCCGGCGTCCCCCAAGATCTTTAACGCTTCTTCGGGAGATTTTGCTTGTTGCCAACCAGTATCGGCCAAATCTAGGTCTTTGGAAGAGAGGACAACTTTGTATTCCGGATGCAGAGCCGCTCCCATTTCCGGGTTGTTCACCTGTTCGAAAGAACTACGCCCTGCAATGACGTTGCCAGTGTCATTTACCAAAGAGCACCAATCTTCCCACGCTCCCTCTGGGAAGAGAGGTATACCCTGCTTATCAGCGATCATACCGTCAATTGAAACTGAAAGAAAAAGTGTTGTTTTCATAATACTCTCCAGAGGAAATAAAGTCTCAGTAACAGTGCCTTCATTAAGCTGTTTTTGCCAGCGCCTCATAGCTGATTGACTTATCAAAAGAAATTGCGAAACGAGCAATTTCAAAAACTACATTATTGACGACAGATCGATTGTCAAGCACGTGTTTCATTGGCAATCTTATGATTGCTAGAATTGTTTGGACTTCAAACTCTTCCTGTGCAGTTACCGATTGAAAGTAATCGAACTTTTTATTGGTAGTAGATTTGAGGGAAACAGGAAGTATACGTAACAAAACCAAAATGGATTTTATGATATAATTCATCATCAAGTCCCTGTTTTTTCTACAAAAGGAAAAGGAGGCAGCGATGACTGAATTATTGTCTAAAAGTAAAGATTACTACACCACTAATGGGACGTTTCCAGAGCATCACGAGCTCTGGTCAGTCGCATATTGTGTTCATCAACAATCCCAATCTCGAATAGATTTATCCTCTCCTCCGGATTTATTTTTTCTCCCTCATGCCGGCTTACTCCCTTTTTACCAACCCAACGAAAAACGGCGTGCACTTGATCGTTTCTCAAAACGACTGCATGACAGCGAGCTCCCTGGTGCTCATTATGCAATTGAGTATCTGCAGAAGAAATACCGCCATAATCTGGCAGCCACAACAATTAAGCAATCCGGAGCTGTGGCCTTAGACTTTCTTTGTTTTTTGAAAGACAGGAAGAAGCAAATTACCACGTTATCTCGAAAGGATATCGAGGTATATGTTGGACACGAGCAGGACCGTGGTGCGAAGACAGGGACGATCAGGACGAAGCTCAGAGCGCTCTATACCTTTGTTGGTTATTTGGTTGAAGAGGCAATCCTGCCGGCAGATATTTTGTTGAAAAAGATCAGGATCAAACCGCCGGAGATTCTTCCCAAGGCTATCGTGCAGGAAGATATAGAAAAGCTGCTGACAGCAATCAATACCATAAGAGACAAGGCCTTGATACTCTTGCTGCTGCGAACCGGCCTGCGAATTGGTGAATTGCTCAAGGTAAAAATGACGGATGTAATTCTTCCAGAGCGGAAGATATTGATTTATCTGGGAGAAAAAAACTACCAGGGCAGAGTGGTCTACTTCAGTGATGATGCCGATCAGGCGTTGAGAAAATGGTTACAAATAAGGAAGAAGGAGAAACGCTTTCTCTTCTATAGTCGGAACAGGGCAACGCTTGGCTATGTATCTGCCTGGACGATCATGCGTAAATCTTTGAGGGCAGCCGGGTTGGATAATAAAGGGTACAGCCTCCACTGCCTCCGCCATACCTTTGCAACCGATATGCTGAATGCGGGTTTACGGTTGGAAGTATTACAGCAATTATTAGGACATCGCTCAATTGAGATTACCAGGCGGTACGCTCGGATGTCGAATATAACCAGAGAAACCGAGTACTTTAAGGCCATGAAAATCATTGAAGAGGGAGGATATCATGAATCTCACCGAGTCAATTCTACGTTACAGGCAGTATTTAAAGAGAAGAAACTTGGCTCCTCACACGGTTAAAAATTACCTGCACAGGTTACGACAGTTCGCCATATGGGCAGCTGTGCCTATGGAGTCAGTAACCGCTCAAGATGTAAAGGATTATGTTGATGTTCTGCTTGAAAAAAGCTTGTCTGCTCAAACAATCAACGCCCATATTATCGCCATACGCAGTTATTATGACTTTCTCGAAAACGAGGAGAAACTATCACTGCCAAACCCAGCTGTAAAAAGATTGGCCCTCCGCCTTCCCAAACCACTCCCGCAGCACCTACGAGATAGCGATGTGGAAGAGCTTCTCAAGGTCATTAAGAAAGCAAGAGATAAAGCACTTTTCATGCTGATGCTGCGGTGTGGCTTGCGTGTTGAGGAGGTGGCTCAGTTAACACTGGGAGCCATAGATTATCAACACAACCAGATCATGATCAAGAGTGGTAAGGGGGCCAAAGATCGAGTTGTCTACATCAGTAATGATGCGGCAGAAGCTCTGGCAGTCTATCTCAGAGAGCGTCCCAGTACAAAGGTCCAACAGGTCTTTCTTGTGGAGAAAGGTCGTTACAAGGGAGCACCCATATCAGTACGTGGAATCCAGAAACGGATAGAGTATTACTCGAAGAAAAGTGGCATAGCAGTTTCCTGTCACCGGCTCCGCCATACCATGGCGACCCAACTTCTAAATGCAGATGCAGACCTTGTAACCATCCAGGATCTGCTTGGCCATAACAGGATTGAAACCACCCAGCGTTACAGCAGGTTATCCAATCTGAAGGCACAGCGAGATTATTACAAGGCGATGGATGCTATAATGGAGAAAACAGAGAGAAATATCCTAACAAAAAAACCGCACTGACCAGCGCCGCCAGGGATTAATCCCTGGCGGCGCTTCACCCATAAAAAAGCTTGACTTAGATGCAGAAAATTGCCATAAAGAGGTATATGTAACAATTTAATATAAAAAGAAAAAACAGCTTTTGTTACGTATACGCAGGAATAATGTATGATTTTGGAATTACAGAAAAAAAGATGTTTAAGTTGGCAATATTAACGTTAGCTCACAGGATTTTCAGAAATTGACTTTTTAGTTTGGAAATCGACGGTAGCATTTTTGTTAGGATAATCTTCTTTTGGCACTGGAACGTCTAGGAATGCGCACAACGGTTCCCAGCCATCACCAAGCTTATAAACCAATAATCGGTCTTGGCGAACTGTGGTGATTACTTCATCAACATGACGTTTATAGATATCGATTGCATGGTCACGATCATCTGGCTTTCCGTCGAAGACATTTTCAGCAAGAAAGTGAGTTAATGGATTTTTATCTTTAAGGCGCTTCATCATTATCAAAATAGTATTTTCAAAGCTTTTCCACCAACTTTCAGGTGAACGCCAAGTTAACAATACACGAGCGTCTGGATATACATCGATTAATTCTTTCCAATAATATGCTGATGGCCAATCAACACACGACGAGTAGCCTTCAAAAAGGCTACTCCAATCTACCTGAGAGCCATGCGCCAGATCGATCCAACGCTTATACAAAACAGGTTTATCGCTCAATTCGAGCATATGATGGGTTGGCCCAAATCTGAGAATATTTAATGCCAAACGCATAGAGTCGGTTCCCGTACGACCAAACCCTGTTCCTATTACTTTAAGTGACATGATAAAACCTCCAACAAGCAAATCCTAAACGCCCTAACCTCCTCCGGATCGCACTTCAAGCGACTTGGGCAGGAACAAGGTTCTTGTTTGTCTAATGAACTTTTTCTAGAGTTGGCTGAGCGAATCTATTGCAAATAGTTCAAAACAGACCTCCTTAATAGTAAACGATGTCTGAAACCGAGTCACAGCAAGAATTAATCTATGTTGCTCTTGCCTGATACGGAACAAAACCATATTTTGTTTCCCTCGCTGTCGAGGAAAGCGCCAATCGGAGTGCCATCGTAGAGAGTGACGGGGTCTGAGACAATGACCCCCCGCTCCTTCAAACTCTTTTCAGTGGCGAAGGCATCGTGGGTTTCCACAGTAATGCGAGGGTTTAACTTTTCCGTGGGTTTTGTCTGACATTCCTCTTGGGTTTTCAGCATCACAATTGCATCGCCAATCAGATATGCAGATTCCATATTACGAATGGTGTCCGGTAGAAGCGCCAGGGTTTCCCCATAAAAACGCTTGGCTCTATCCAAATCGGTTACAGCCAAAGCTATCCCCTTTACCCGAATAAATCCCAAATTACTCACGCCAGTACCTCTGATGACCCAAAATGCCAGAGCAAGGCCAGTAACTCACCATAGGTGTAAAAACCTGCCCCGGCGTTGATAAAAATAAAGCAATTAAGAAAAATTTCTTCACTTTCACTATATGGAATTCCTAAAGGCATTTTATTACAATTTTAGTCAAACTCTTACGGGAGTAGTGGCCAAAAATTAATTTGACTTAAATTTTGCCGCGAGAGGAATCATCATATGTACCATAGGCGTTTTATCCCACATAACATAGTGTCCACCCACAAATGGATCCCGTGGTAGTGATGCAATTGAATCAGTAATAGGAAATAAAATCATCAAATGAGGACCTTCCTGTATCCAAACCCCACCATCATTTGGATCAGTCGCTGCAGGATTATCATTATTTACCAGAGCATCACCTGCTAACATATATGAAACACCAACCACGTCTGTTGAGAAAGGTTTTCCTTCTGAGGCTGCTTTCATCCACTTCATCCAGACTTCGTCATTGCACATGGGATGTTTATCACCTGGAATAAGACCTATACCTGGCATACACGTCCACCTGTTCGAGCCTTCACGCAAGACTGTTCCATCCACATCCATGATAGTTGCATTGTCTGTAATGCCAGGATATCCGGCGGTTATTGCTCTTGCAATTTTCACTTCTGAAGATTCCTTTTCAGCTGCATGAATGATTCCCGTGAAGCTTAAAAAAATTGTTGCCAATACTATTAGTAACCTTCTGATTTTGATTGTATGCATCATTTTTCTCCGTAATAACGAATGAGTAATATTTAGAAACGTTACAAAAAGAATGTTACACTAGCCACGCGCAGAATCGGTGATAACCAGAAACAATAATAGCCGGGCTACCTTCAACAATGGTAACCCGGCTATCTAATTTAAGACCCGTAGCTTTCCGTCCCTGCTTCACAGCAGGTTTGGTTCTACATCACTGTAGTTTATGGTACACCCTCTGAAATATTATGTCACAATGTGGTACATGTCAAGTGGCCGTGAATTTACCTTCATATATTTCCTGAGTTACGACTCCCCTCTCAAGTCTTAATTCTTTTCCTGATTAAGGTAATGGTTCAACGAACTTTCCAGCAAGACATTACTTCCTGTTTATCTTGGAACAAATGCTTGGTAGCGGCTGTAAGGTTATATTGGGCCTAAAATTTCAAGTGTGCCAGGTCGAATCCAGATTTCTACAGATTAAAGCACAAGAGATTTGGGCATTACATTGAGTTGAGTTTAAGCTAAGTGGCTTTGTTTTTCCGATATTTTGCCGTTTGAAGCCAGTAAATACCTTGACTATTCGTAATCAAATAAAGAATCTTTGACCTTATAGTTCTGACGATTTAAGCTTTCTGGCGATCGCATTACCCGAATCTTTCATGTGTTTTTTCATGAGTTTCTTAAGTGCCGGTTTGTCTCTTTTTTTAAGAAGATCGACAATCATTTTATGTTCTTCCGAAGAACGTTCTCTCTGTGCTTGAGTTTCGAGGGAGAACGTCAGGTACCTCAAAATCGGCAACCTTATGACATCGAGTGTTCGCTTGAGATGGTCACTTTTTGCAGCATCATACAGAATACCATGAAATTTTACACTTAACGCACCGAGTGTGCGACTGACTGGTTCTTTTCCTTCAGCGCTACGCTCAAGTGCCTTGCTTATATCTGTTATAACATCTTCAAGTTCAGCTATTTCTTTCTCAGTAATTCTTTCGCATGCCAACTGAATTGCATAAACCTCAAGAACTGTTCTGAGATCCGAGACTTCTTGTAATTCTTCCAGAGTTAATTCTGTAACCTGAACGCCACCTTTTGGATTTTTTCTGACGAGACCTTCGTGCTGCAACAAGCGAAACGCTTCCCTGACGGGTGTACGACTTACATTAAGCGCATCGCTGACCGGAACTTCCATCAAAATATCGCCCGGCTTAATTTCCTGATCAAGAATTCTCTCCCGCAATAGTTCGTAGACCTGTTCAGACCTTGTTTTGGGGATTTCAAGTGTAGCATTCTGCAAGCTAAGTCCGGACATTATAAATTACCTTTTTCAAAATTATCGAATTGTTATAGATCAAACGGGAGACATGTACAGCGTATACATGACCTTATAATACATGCGGCGAATAATTGCTAATTATATTTATTGCGTTTCTATTCAAACCTTACGTTTCTCGTGACTACCTCTTAAGACCCTACAAATAAGTTAATCTTTCAACATTATCCTTACAGAGATTATAATTTTCAGTCTGTATGGATAATATCATGACATCATAAAAGCTATTTTAGTTAGTTAGGGTGAAACAAATGCAACCAAATATTTCATCCTTCTCAACGTCTTATCCTTTATAATCGAATCGTTGCTTGAAATAAGCGAAGGAGTTGGTCGCCCACTTTTGGGTTACAGGAACACACGTAAACAGAAAAAACGAAAATATATTTGACATTCTTAACACAAAACAGTATTCATGTATTTGTGTATACATTGATTCGTGTACACAAAATAATTTGTCCATATAATTACAGGCAGCTGCGCTGCTTAAGCCGCATACGAATATCGGTGCAAGACGCTCGTCAATTGCGGATAGTGCCACTATTTACGTTATGCATACGTTGTTTTCAGTTAATTAGGAGGATAAGTGATTATGGATTTTCTAAAAAAATCATGCTTAATCGCGTTAGCCGGCGCAATGACATTAGCAGCGGCGCCATCACATGCAGAAACTGAACTGAGGTTTTTAGGCCAGTTTTTGCCAACCCAGAAACATTATCAACCTGCCCAGACAGCACTTGATAAAATCGAAGCAAGTCAGGCAGGTATCGAGGTTGTTCGTAACGAATACAAATCACTGGGACTTAAAACTGCGGACGGATTGCGGCTGGCCCGCTCTGGAACATTTGATATTGTAGCGGTCCAGATTGGTGAAGCTTCCCGAGATGACCCATTCTTAGAAGGTTTAGATCTCATCGGGGTTTCAACAGACATGAAAACACTCCGCGATGCAGTCAATGCGTACCGAGAGGCTTTCGACACCCGTCTGCGTGAAAAATTCGGTGCCACTGTCCTGACTCTCTGGCCGTTCGGCCCTCAAATTTTCTATTGCAATCAGCCGATTGAAACAGTTGATGATCTCCAGGGGCTTAAGGTTCGCAGCTTTACTCCGACAATGTCAGCCCTCTTGAAGAACTTAGGTGCAACTGCTGTAACACTGAATTTTCCCGAGGTGTATCCGGCCCTGCAGCGAAACGTCGCGAGCTGCGGCGTAACCTCACCGACCTCCGGGAATACCGGTAAATGGCCGGAAGTAACAACCCACCAGCTGCCTCTGTCGGTTTCCGGCTCAGTCCAGGGATATTTTGCCAATCTTGAATGGTGGAACAGCTTGTCTGATGACCAACGAGCCAGCATCAAAAAAGCCTTTCAGGAACTAGAAAATGACCTCTGGGATTTGTCTACAACGCTTAACGACGACGCGCTTGCGTGTAATACAGGCCAGGATTCCTGTAAAGACCACGCAAAATTCGATATGAAGCTCGTGGAAGTAAGCCCGGCTGATGTTGAACGTGTGAAAACTGCTTCACGTGAGGTTGTCCTTCCCGAGTGGCTGGCAAAGTGTGAAAAATCCTATCCTGGGTGCACTGAAATCTGGAACGACACCGTCGGCAAAGCCCGCGGCATATCAGCAACTGCAGCACAATAGGATCTATCATTTGAACAAGGTGACAAGATAATTAGCGTCACCTTGTTCTCAATTGAAACTTCAACGTCAACCTTGCATCCCCGGAGTTGCAACATGACTAAGATAATCAATAAAATTATAGTAGTCTTTACCCTCATCACAGGATATCTATTGCTTTTCCAAGCTGTTATTACGGCCATAGAAATTATCATGAGGAAAGTTTTTAATCACTCTTTTCAAGGAGTTGATGAAATTGGTGGTTATGTACTGGCAATTACGGCGAGCTTCGGTTTTGCCTACGCAGCATTAAGAGGCGCCCATACCCGCGTTGATTTTCTTTTGCTTCACCTTCCGCTCCGCTCAAGAGCGGTCATGCACGTTATATCCGCTGTTGTCTTGTCTCTGGTGTCTTCGGGTATGCTCTGGTATGCCATCAAAGCCTTACGCGAAACGCTTGAATATCAAAGCATCGCAAATTCACCTTTGGAAACACCGATCTGGATTCCTCAAACATTCTGGCTGGCAGGATTCGTCATATTTGCAGCAATCTGCTTGTTTCTGGCCGCAAGAGCAATCACCCTGCTTTTTCAAGGCAAAATTAAATTGCTTGAACATGAATTTGGAACCGCCACACCTGTTGAGGAGCTAGATGAGCTTGAATTTGAACGGGAATCATCGAGCTGAACTTCAGATATTAAGGAGCAGATATCATGTTAGGTATAGAGCAGATCGCCATCGGCTTTATTATTGTTTTAGCCCTGCTAATGTCTGGTTTGCACGTCGCCAGTGTCATGATCCTGACCGCCGTTGGGGGTATCCTTTTTAGTTTCGGGCCGTCTATGCTCGGCGATCTGGGAAACCTTATGTGGGCCGAGCTTAACAGTTTTATCCTGACGGCAATACCGCTGTACGTTTTGATGGGTGAAATCCTTGTTCACAGTAAAGTAGCCGAACGGATGTACCGTTCTCTCTCCGACTGGCTGAATTGGCTGCCTGGCGGACTACTGCATACCAACGTCGTTGCTTCAACAGGATTTGCCGCTATTTCCGGCTCTTCTGTAGCAACGGCAGCAACCATCGGCACTGTCGCATTTCCTACCTTCAGGGCCCAGGGTTACAATGAACGGTGGGTTGCCGGATCAATTGCCAGCGGGGCAACGCTGGGAATTCTAATTCCACCGAGCATCAACCTGATTATCTACGGTGCGATAACCGAAACATCGATCGGCGCTCTGTTCATGGCCGGTTTCGTGCCTGGGTTTCTATTGGCCCTGCTGTTCATGCTCACAATCGTTATCGCTGCTCTTGTCTGGCCTTCGATCACCGGGTCCAACAAGGGTCTTGAAAAGGAAGGTCGGCTTGGCCGACTCTTTGACCTGCTTGCCCCCTTGTTTATCTTCATTCTGATTATCGGTGGTATTTATCTCGGCTGGGCGACACCTACCGAAGCCGCCGCCGTTGGTGTTGTTGCCTCTTTGTTTCTGGCGGTTATCTACCGGGAATTAAGTTTCACCATGCTCAACACCGTCCTGCTCGGCACCGTCAAAGTGACGGCAATGCTGCTTTTAATTCTTACCGGTGCTTTCTTTCTAAATTTTTCAATGGGCCTTCTCGGTATTCCCGGCCAGATATCTGCCTTTGTTTCCACCCTTAACGTGTCGCCACTCACCCTCATTTTCTTCATTGTTCTCTTTTATCTGCTGTTGGGATGTTTTTTAGATGCCCTGGCAATGATGATTACAACCATACCGATCCTCTACCCGGTTATTCTTGGAATCGGTTACGACCCGATATGGTTTGGCGTGTTTGTGGTCATTATGTGTGAGCTAGCCCTTTTAACACCGCCGGTTGGCATGAATCTCTATGTCGTCCAGGGCGTTCGAAAGAGTGGACAGCTTTCTGACGTTATGAGGGGCGTAATGCCTTTCTTTATAGCGATCCTGGCTTTGGTTGCTCTGATTTCCATATTCCCATCTGTTGTCCTTTGGCTGCCAGGCATTGTAGGAATATAAAGACTGGATATTTTGGTAGAACGGTGCAGGGCTTGTTATTTAAGTAAAAGTATTCATGAGAAAAATTCCTGATTATTCAAAAAATAGCAGATCGAGGAGGTATGTGTGCGCATTCTTGTCGTAAACTCAAACACATCAACGTTTGTAACAGAGAAACTAACCGCTGAAGCTCGCTTGATTGCTTCTACGGAAACTGAAATCGTGGCTGTAACGGGCACCTTCGGCGGGAGGGTAATCGGAACTCGAAGTGAGAATGCCATCGCCGAATATGCTACCCTGTCACTCATTACTGAATATGCACCTGGGTTTGACGGTATATTAATTGCCGTTTCTTATGATACATGTCTGCGAGCAGCTCGCGAACTCCTGTCCATCCCTGTGGTCGGAATGACCGAAGCAGCGTTGCTGACAGCCTGCATGGCAGGAGGAAAAATCGGTGTAGTCGTGTTAGGACGCCGTGTGCTCCCCATGTACCAGGAGCAAGTTGCTTCCTATGGCTTAAATGAGCGCATTGCCGGCTGGCGAGCCATTGAAAGCAGTTCCCCCTTTACCCTGGATGATCAAACTGAACTGAACGCACTTCTGGTTTCATCTATAAACAGTTTGGTTGAAGAAGATTTCGCCGAAGTGGTCATACTATCAGGTGCCGTAATGGCAGGTGTTCCACGCCGCCTGCAGGACCAAGTACCCGTTCCTCTACTTGATGGAATCAGCTGTGGAATCTATCAGACAGAATTGATGGTGAGACTCGGTGCCCCAAAACCGAGCACGGGCAGTTACGCTCTGCCTGGAGATCGTGAAGTCGTTAATGTCACAGAATCAATCGCCACAGCCTTCAGCAATATCGACATAAAAATCAATATATAACCCCAGTCACTCGTACAAGTAACGCGGTACAAAAGCATGACTTTACCACAAAAGTTTTTATTATCCTGTAGCTCAAACACCTTCGTCGACGCTTGGCCAATTGAATCCCGGTTGAGCGTAGTGAACGTCTGCATTCGGCAGTTTCGCTTTAACAGCAGCAACAAAAACTTCCGGGGATGAAGAATCAATATTGATTTTTTCAAACAGTTTTTTGTGAGGATGATGCAGGATCACCGTACCTGGATTCAGAGCCTCGATACCTTTTGCTACGAATGGCTCAAAAGCCATTTGACCCGCTGCAATAACAATATCCGGCTTGAATCTTTCTCTCAAGGCAACACACTCATCAACAACCAGTTTTCTGTTAAATCCTTCACCATAGTTCAGTATTGATTTAAAACCGGGAATTATAAGGTAAAACCCGTAAAAAGGAGCAAAGAAGGGTGTTCTGACAAGCGCATTAAGAGCCCACTCCATGCCAATTGCAGGGCCTCCACCAAACAAACCCTGGCGAATTGTCAGATCGCTGTGATGCCAGGAGATAGCGGTAATTTCAGCCCCAGCTATTTTGGCAGTCTGGCCCGGCTCTACTATCTGGAGATTTGATTTCGGGACCTTACCGCGCCTGTTCAAATGCTTACAAACATCCGCTGACGAGACAACAATTGCGTTGCTGTTCTTTACCACAGCCGCAGTATCAAGATAGTGATCCCCGTGCCCGTGTGTCACGCACACTGCATCAGCATCAGCAAAATCCTCCAGCGCGCAGAAATCTGCTCCACAGTATGAACGGAAAAATGGATCAAAAACGATCTTCGCACCGCTTGCTTCTACACAGAAACCTGACCACCCATGGTACTCTATAACAGGATTTTCTAACATTACATACCTCCATATTATGCTATTGGTTCAGTTCTTTAATAGTCACCAGTCAAGTACTGAACACATCTACAAGATCGGCACGATGCCGACACAAATCCATGGGTTCATGTATACGCATATACATAGCTAGCAATCCCATGTCAACTTGTTTCTCTGGGATTAAAAGAGATTGTGAATCAGCGTCGGAAAATCTTTTAAAGGTGGCAGCGAATTATTATATGATTGGTGGCCAGGAAGGTATTAATGCATATTTGCAATCAAAAATAGTACCTGTTTCGTGATCTTTCTTTCATCGTTTCTGATAATCGGAACGCATAGCCCACCAATGCTGGCAATGAGGAGAAAATATGGAATTTGATTTCGATGTGCTGGAAAAAGAGTCTCGTTATAAACTGTTATGTGCCTTTGTCGTTCCGCGTCCCATTGCACTTGTTACGACCGTATCAACGGATGGAATCCCAAATGCTGCCCCGTTTAGTTTCTTCAATGTCTTTGGGGACGAGAGCATAGGCCTTGCCGAAGCCATCTTTGCACTTCGTCAGACTGCTGGAGACCCGCAGTATAAAAGACTCGACCTTATTGTTGCAATATCACAGGATGGCATAGGCAAAAGCACCAATTGCCATTATCGCTGCGTTGGCCGTGAATTTAGTGCAGGCCGCCGCTCCAGGTCAAAATCATCGACAAATAATTGGCTCAGAGGGTGCCATATGATATGCTTGGTCAAAGAAGAGAAGAAAGTTCTTCTGCATACCCCCTGAGCGCTAAATAATCCTGCTAAACCCGAAGAGAACAAGATGGACGAAACAAGAAATTTTTTTAAAGGATACATCATTGAATGGCTGAATACTCATGCCCCGGACTATGCGGACTGGATATTCACCGCGATAGCCCTGCTCTGGATCGTATTTTTTTCTCTGGCCGTTCACTTTGTCCTGCACCGTATACTGATCAAGTGGGCAGGAAGCCAGGTGACAGCCTCCCGTCTGATATGGCAGAAAGCATTATTTGAGCGAAAACTATTTAACTGGCTGGCGCTCACCCTGCAGGGGATCATCATACAAATTCAGGCGGGGCTCTGGCTGGGCAGCTACCCCACCCTTTTAAAGGCGCTTGAGACCGCAACGAGTTTATGGATCCTGATCTTTGCCACCCTGTCGCTGTTCTCACTGCTTGATGCACTGCAGGATATCTTTCGGCGGAAGCCGACCATGCGGCACTTTCCCCTGCGGGGTGTGATGCAAAGCATTAAACTGATATCCGCATTGCTCATCGGTTTACTGATCATTTCCATCCTCATGGGCAAATCCCTGCTGATACTGCTCAGCGGTCTGGGGGCTGTTTCTGCGGTCATGATGCTTGTGTTCAAAGACCCGATCCTTGGATTGGTAGCCGGGATTCAACTGTCGGCCAACAATATGCTTGCCATAGATGACTGGCTGGAGATGCCAAAGTTCGATGCCGATGGCGATGTTATCGATATCAGTCTGACCACGGTCAAGGTGCGCAACTGGGACAAAACCATAACCACCATTCCAACCTACGCACTCATCACAGATTCATTTAAAAACTGGCGCGGCATGTCCGAATCAGGCGGCCGCCGCATAAAACGCAGTCTCTATCTGGAAATTAACAGTGTCCGTTTTCTTGACGATGATGAAATTAAACGGCTGCAGAGCATACATTTACTGGCCCCATATCTGGAAGAAAAATCCAAGGAGCTGCAAGATTACAACAGCAACCTCGCCAAAGATCATTTTGCGCCGATTAATAATCGACGACTGACCAATATCGGCACCTTGCGCGCCTATATGGTCGCTTATCTCAAGAGCCATCCTCGCATCCACCAGCACATGACCTTAATGGTTCGACAGCTGGCGCCGACCCCTGACGGCCTGCCGATGGAGGTCTACGCCTTTACCAATACCACCGCCTGGGGAGAGTATGAAGCGATACAGGCCGATATCTTTGACCATTTTCTAGCGATCCTGCCGGAATTCGGGATTCGGGCCCACGAAGCACCCACCGGCCATGATATTCGTAGTCTTGGATCAAGACCGCAATGACCTTCGGCGCACGGTTATGTACTATGATGTTCTTTTTTCCCAACGACTAAAAAATGTTTTACTAATTCATCATAAATAGACACGTCACTAAACCCCGATTTGATGAGGTTCTCCTTGACTTGTTCAGGAAAAAATCTGATTTTTTCAGGAGGCCCTTCAGACATATCTTTCTTCTTCCAGTCAACAATAAAAATGTTCCCGCCAGGCTTCAATATCCTGTACGATTCTTTGACTATAGAAGATGGATTGTCTAATTCATGATGCAGGTTTATCATAAAAACCAGTTCTGCAGTCTTGTCGCCAAGCGGCACAGAACATTCTTCACTTTTCAACGGAATTATACCGGGATGCTTTGGAGAAACATTTTTCTCAACCCAGTCAATCATTACCTCTGATGAATCACAAGCATAGATTGTCGAAGGTTTTATCTGCTGAAAAAAGGCAATACTGAAAAATGCGGTTCCGGCACCAATTTCAACCAACACCTCTGGATTTTCAATATCCAGTTTGTCACAAATATATTCTGGGGGAATATCTACAAACCGTTGAGGATTGTTCAACTTCTGTAATTTCTTATGATTAAACTTTTTCCCGTTCTTCATATTTAGCCTTGAATGGTCTCTGTTACAGGTCAATAATCAAGATAATGTTTATCACCATAATCACCACAGACGAAAAATCTTCTTACTCCCATCCATAATCGCCCGTATTTTTTCCATGTGCCTTAATGTTGCCATTTGCCTCTGTAAATCGTTAGGTTTCAGATCCAGCTTCTCGGCAAGATGCTCCGCTTCCATCCTATCATGATGCCGGCACGACGACCGGATATCCCCGGATCATATGGATATTCACAGGGACGCCATATACCTCTTCAACCACCTTCGAGCTCACTTCACTCACCGGGCCGCTGGAATATACAGTCCCCTGTTTAAGAAAAAGTACTTTATCGGCATAGCGCATCGCCGTATTCAGATCGTGCATGGTCATGATTGCTCCGATCCTGTGTTCATCCACTACCCGTCTCAGCATATTCAGGATATCAATCCGGTTCTTGAGATCGAGTGAGCTGGTCGGCTCGTCGAGCAGCATAAGCCGTGGCTCCTGAACCATGGCCCTGGCAATAGCGACTTTCTGCAGCTCACCGCCACTCAACTGGTCTAGGTACCGGAGGGACAGCGCTTCCATATCCAGGCGGCGAATAGCCGAGTCAACAATCTTTAGATCTCGCTCACCTACTCTCCAGTGGATGTGAGGTTTTCGCCCCATGAGGACGGCATCGAACACGCTTAATCGTGCAGACTCATTTTTCTGGGCCACATAGCCGATACCACGTGCGATTTCATCCGACCTCATCTTCAAAATATTTCGATCTTCAACAATAACCGTTCCGGTCGTGGGTCTGTGAATGGCATTAATGCATTTCAGAAGTGTTGTTTTCCCCACGCCGTTGGGCCCGAGAATAGCAAGTAACTCTCCCCCGCCAAGATTAAAATCAACGTTTTCAAGAACGGCGTGGCCGTTGTATCTGAAATCGATGCCGGATACTGAAAGGATCATCGACGCTGCCCTCTTAAAATGAGATAAAGAAAAATCGGCGCACCCATGAAAGCCGTGAGTACCGATACCGGCAGAACATGCGGAGCTAAAATCAGTCGTGCCGCGGTATCGGAGACAAGCAGAAGCAGACCGCCACCGAGGAAAGAAGCCGGGAGAACAAACCGGGGATCCGACCCGATAACGCGCCGTATCATATGAGGCACCACCAGCCCGACAAACCCTATGATCCCGAGAAAAGAAATAATCACCGCCGTCAGTACCGAGGCAAACAGCATGCCGAGCAATCTCACTCTTCCTACCGGAACACCGAGTCCCCTGGTAACGGAGCCATCACGCACCTCCTACAAAAACCATCGTATGACTTTTTTTCAATTCGTGTTACCGAAACATTTCTAACACCACAGCCAACCAAGGTCAAGGGCAAATAACACATATTTATTTTTTGTGTTACCGTGTGGGAGTTTTATTTCTTGGTGAGAGCAACTGCTTTTGACGGTCTGGAAACTATGGTTTATCAGAAATATCTCATCATAAACCATGAAAGGGGAGCTTGGATTGTTTTACAAGTATTTGTTTTTTCTTTACATTGGAGAATAGGTCATAACTCCGGAATTTAGCAGCTATCCCGGATGAGATTATATGAACATATCTTTTTGTCAGGGTATGCAGTGAAGCAATAACCCAGAAAAACAGATAAGATCATGGTACATTGATGGCTCCAAACCTGACACTAGATATTGATTACTCTGTCGGCCAATTGCATCGAGGTGACAATATCGAGCATGTTAGTGGTCTCACCAACCCGCTTTTTTTCCAATATATTAAAATGGTCCAGGCAGGTGCCACAGACCAGTATTTTCAGACCCGCTGATTCATAGGCTTTCAGGTCATCGAGCACCTCCGAGCCATCAATGGTGAGTTTTACACCGTTGTTTACAAATACGATTCTCCACAGCTCGTCACCCATTTCCTTGAGAGTACGCAGGAAATTGACCATGAGCTTTGCACCGAGTACATCATCACCGAAGCCAAACCGGTCTGTGGCGCACATAACCATGATCTTTGTGGCATCGTCTTGAAATTGCTTTGCGGGTTGAGACTGCACGGAAGATATCGAATCGCAATTTCCAATAACGACATAGTCGGTACCAACGTGCTCAAGTGCTGTCTGAAACCCCTGGGATTCAAGAAATCGCTGAACATTCTGTTGGGAAGCCGCATTGTCCACGACCACTCTCACGCCGTTTAGACTCTCTTCCTGTATGGCTGCCTTGGTTTGAAGTACGGGTGCGGGGCAGTCAAGACCCCGCGCATCAATTTCTTTCATATAAGTACCTCCTGGTTGAATCCATTTTCTACTGCAATCATGCCTGAGATCAGACAACCGAAATTTTTTCTTCCTGGCTGGCAACAACATCCCCGATCAGAGCTACATCTTCTATGCCTCCATCTTTCAAGGCTGAAACCAGACTATTGCAATGAACGTCACTGACGCTGATCAGGAGTCCACCGGATGTCTGGGGATCAAACAACAGATCCTGCAGTGTACGCGGGACGCTACCGGCAAAAGTGATCATCTGTTCTCGAAACTCCCTGTTTTTATATGCGCCGGCCGGAATGAGCCCCATGGCGGCAAATTCCTCAGCCTCTGGGATGAACGGCACCTGGTTGGATATAATCCTGGCGCTGAACCCTGATCCGATTACCATTTCCGCTAGGTGACCCAGCAACCCGAAGCCGGTCACATCCGTGCAGGCGCTGACATCAAAATCCGCCATGATCCGGGCGGCATCTCGGTTGAGCGCAGCCATCAAAAAGGTCACTTTTTCTGATAACTGCTCGGATACCATATCAGCCTTGATCGCAGTGTTGACAATGCCTGTCCCGAGCGGTTTGGTCAGGACCAGGCGGTCTCCCGGCCTCAGATTTCTCTTGGCCAGCACCCGGTCCGGGTGAACCAGGCCGGTCACGGATAGTCCGTATTTAATTTCCTTGTCCTCAATACTGTGCCCGCCGATAAGGACCACACCGGCCTCTTTGATCTTGTCGACACCTCCCTGGATGATCTGCCGCAGGATGCTTAAATCCATAGTCTTTGCTGGAAAAGCAACCAGGTTCATGGCGGTTTTCGGTATTCCTCCCATGGCATAAACATCACTGAGGGCATTGGCGGCTGCAATCTGTCCGAACCAGTAGGGATCATCTACAATCGGTGTGAAAAAATCGACCGTTTGAATCAACGCCAAGTCATCTGATATCCGATACACACCGGCATCGTCGGCTCGATCCAAACCGATGATGACGTTTTTATCAGTTGGAAACGCTATACCGTATAGTGCCTTGTCCAGGTCCCCTGGAGGCAGTTTGGAGGCTCAGCCGGAACCGGTTACGGTTTCAGTCAACCGAATTATTTTGTTATCCTTCATTGGCATTCTTGTCGTAAAAATGTTTTTCCTTTCATCAATAGTCACCTATTTCCCGAATGAAGAGTGGTTTTATCCTGTAAACGGGCACGCCAACTCGCTGGCATGGTACACATGCATTTTGCCGCAGAACGGACAAGGTTCGTTGAGGGCCACCTTTGCATCCAGAATCTTGTTGCCGGCACCATCGGTGGTAACTCCCCTATTCTCAAAAATTTTGAAATTTGAACTTTCAAAAATCTCGTTTTTATTCGGGCAGACAAATATGAAGTTCACTCCCCCAGCATCCGTCATAATGAAAAAGGTATCCTCAATTACCTGCTCCTGTTACAGCTATTTTCCGGTTCCCTCAACCAGTCCCCTGAACACTGAACGCAGATCCTTGTCGGTCAGGTTCTGCAGAAAATCGTCAACATCTTCATCCATCTCCATATTTTCTTCTTCTATCTGATTTTTGGAAGATGATTTTCTATCTTCAATATGAATCGTTCTGCCGTTACCGGCACGAAATGCTTTGAGTCGGCTGTTGTTTTCCAACCAGCGCTGACATTCATCGTGGCTTCCAAGAAAAGGGATGAAAAGAGTCTTCCCACGCTGCAGGGTGATCAAACGGTAACCACAACCAAGGTCAAATTTACGGCAATTCTTAATGCGTTTCTCGCCATATTTGGTGTAGCTTTCAACCGTGTCCATGTGGCTCCGGATATCTCCTGATACCAGGCTGTCAATGATAACTGTGGCTTTTTGAGCCAGGATGTTCCCAGACTTGCCGGATTTTTCGAGGGTTGCAATGCGGCTTTCAACTTTCGAGCTGACAAACAATAATTTCATAACTAAAACATCAATCCATATCTGCCGCCAGCAGCGCAGCCCCAAGCGCGCCGACGAATTGCGGGTTTTCAGGAATCAACACCTTACGTCCCAATTTTTCTGACAGAAAAGCAACCATGCACGGGTTTCGGGCTACACCGCCAGTGAAAACGATATCGCCCTCCGAAGAGACCCGATTGATCATCCCGGCGGCTCGGCGGATTACACTGGTATGCAACCCCCGAGCGATTTCTCGTCGTTTATGCCCCGTGGCGATCAAAGAGGTAACCTCAGATTCGGCAAATACGGTGCACATGCTGGAAATGGTGAGATCATTTTGGGCACGCAGCGCTTCTTGACCAAATTCTTCTATGTCATAGCCCAGGGTTTTTGCCATAATCTCCAGGAATTTCCCGGTGCCTGCGGCGCAGCGGTCGTTCATTTCGAATTTTTTCACCCTACCGTTTTCAAATAAGGAGATAGCCTTGCTGTCCTGCCCACCGATATCCAGAATCGCTCTACTGTCGGGAAAAAATGTTCGAACTCCCCTGGCATGAGCTTTGATTTCGGTGACCGTGGGAGCGTCAAAAGCGATTTCGAACAGGTTGCGCCCGTAGCCAGTGGCCATAATTCGAGCAAAGCTGGCCCCATCCACCATCTTTTTAGCTTCGGTTATGGGGTCAAAACCGGTGTCCGCCTGAAAACCGGTTTTTATATGGCCTGCCTCATCCACCACCACCAATTCGATGGTACGGGAGCCGATGTCTATTCCGGCAAAACGCATCTTCTTCTGCCCTCCCATGCCTTAGCGTAACTGCTCGACAAACGCTTCGACGCGTGTCTTGAGCTGACCGATATCCTCCATACTGTAATCGGTTTCGATGCGCAGGCAGGGGATGTTCTTTTCCTCCAAAGCTTTTTCAACCGGCATGGACTCCATCAGATATGGTTGGCAAAACTGCAGACCGTAATGGATAACGCCGTCGGCGTTGTAGGCGTCGACCATTTCCTGGATGTGCTCCAGTCGGTCTGGGTTGGGCGTAAAAATGGCGCAGTCCACCTGAAAATAGCGGTCAACGATGGCATCCACCATTTCATCCACCGTTTCACCCGAGTCATCGGTCAAGTTGCGGGCCCCTCGTTCGCCCACGCAAGATTCCTCACCGACAATTACTGCACCGACGGTTTCCACAATCATGGGCAATTTCCAATTGGGCACTGCCTGGGGGCACCCGGAGACGAGAATACGGGGGGTGTTTTTCGGAAAGACGCCCGCTTTATCTTCAATCCGCTTTTCCACTTCATCACAGATTTTGTTCACAGATTCCGTAAATCTGGCAGGATTGTCGTAAAAGAAGACCTGGTTGGCCAGCAGGGCATCCAGACCCGAGATTGGTGCCGGATCTGCTTTTCGTAACGAAGAAAGTCGTTGAATGGCGGCCCGTTTGGCGTTAACCGTATGTATTGCCTCTTTCAGCGTTTCGGCGGTAATCGAGACGCCGGTGAGGTTTTCGACCGAATCTTTGAAACGCTTGTATTCTGATTTGAGAAGCGCCTTGCCATTTTCTGATTTGACCTGGGGTAGATCCATTACATAGAGATTTTCAACGAGCTGATTTAAAGATTCATACGCCTTCTTTTTGCCATCACAGGTGTTTTCACCCACGATCATGTCGGCACTTTCCAAGTAGGGGCATACCTTACCGATCTTGAATCCGAACGACGATTTGATCAGGGCGCAGGTGTTACGCGGCAGCAGTTTCTCCACATCCTCTGTGGCAAAATCTGCTCCTGAACAAAGGCCTACTAACGTGGCGTTGGCTGCCAGAACGATCTCTTCAGGTACAAACACACAATAGGATCCGATGATTTTGCGACCAGCCGCTTTTTCATCCAGTAATTCCTTGATACGCAGCCCGTGGACTTCGCTCATCACAAAATCAAAATAGCCCATCCCCTCCGGCCGGTTTTTCTGTGCAAGGTAAATGTCTTGATAAGCCTGGCCCAGAACGCTCAATAGCGCATCGTGTGCTTCCAGATCGAGTCCCAAATCAGCCCACATGGATCGGTAATCTTCACTCATAGCCAACTCCTTTCAATAATATTTTCCCAATTTCATCTCGGTAAGTAAACAGAGATGATGCCTTTTCCAATATGCAATTATGTCCGGGAGTCTTCAACTGGGCTATCACGATGGCAGATACAACTGACGGCCCAAAGACGATGAGGTGGTGTCAGGTTGGATATAATTTTGGCACACGGCTTCGTCTAACAACCCCGGCTAGAAGGATAAGATCCCTCAAGTAAAGCCAAAATCATAAATCATGGAAAACCTCGTAGCGGTTTAAAGATAGAGTTACCCAGATAACATAGACAAAAGCGATGAGTCAAATATGTATTTACGATGAATAGGTTCGTTTTAATCGGAAATTTCTATATGCATTCCAACCTATGCGCTATTGCCTTGAACAGACATCTATCCAGATTGTCGATAAACCCCATCACGGAGCATCCGATGCCTACAAACCGGTACTTAACATATGGGCGTTATGTCTTATAGTTTCTGGTATGTTCCTATCAACTTGAGACATTTATGCAGAAAGGTGACAGTGTTATAGCAAATCATCCCGATAGCCGTTCAAACAAGATAATCCGGTCATACGGTATCGTTCAGGAGATTACAAAAGCAGGCAGCGTAACCATAAAAATGGCTGATGGCTCGATTATCAAGCAACCATTAACCTCAATTGCTGTCTACATTCAACCCCCGTCGAACTGGCAGGAGCTGTACCGGCAGCAGGTCGTGTTATCCCAGCCAAAGCAAGGGATGTTATTTGGTAGTTTACGTGCAAAGCAGCGGAGTTGACACGCAAACCGAATAGCCTTTAACAGGCACAAGCGCGTTGATCTTTATGCCACTACACGATAACGTGGTTTAGTGGATGTGGATAGAGTCGGACACTTCTATCGCAAGCGGTACCCCGGCACCATCGACGGAGCGGTGCAGGTTGATTGAATTGCCGTCGGCATGGCCACGGTCAAAGGCCTCACCGTGAAGCCGTGTCCTGCTGGGTCTGGCAGTGCCGACGACCGGGTGTTCTTTATTCATGAAGTCATTGACCGCGTCGTTCTTGACCACGATCAGATCGGTACCGCCGCCGAAGCCACCGGGGCCTTTGATGGGCTCCGGGCGAGTGGCTTTCTGCAGGTTACCAAGTCGGGCGGTAATGTTTTTCACGACGCCGTGCCGGTAGCTGTTGTGCAGCGTAATCGGTGCCGGCCGATATCTTCGCTTCCGCTGCCTGGCCACGTAGGCCGCACTCATCTTGGTGATCAGCGGCCGGATGCGTAAAAACAGATCACAGATAATCTCAAGATCAGTCTTGGCGGCCATAAAGAACATCTTATAGCCGTTGCCGACTCTCTGGTAGAGCATTGCCCCGTCAAAGGCCTCGGTGATACTGGCAGCCAGGCATGTCTCCCAGTGCTGCACTGATTTGGTCGAAC
This sequence comes from Desulfocapsaceae bacterium, assembly GCA_963675545.2. Lineage (GTDB taxonomy): Bacteria > Desulfobacterota > Desulfobulbia > Desulfobulbales > Desulfocapsaceae > MADRE3. The sequence continues at coordinate 34,286 of CAXXRX010000001.1, read as the reverse complement.
CGTAGATGATGCGCTGTTCGATGGTGAAGCTGCCCTCTTCAGTAAGATCAGCGGTACGCAGGTTGTAGCGCTGCATAATCTCCCGGGCCTTGGCCATGGCAAGCTCGGCCTCGTTCTCGTTATCACTGGTGGCAAGTGCCAAACATTTCTTCAAACGCTCCTTTATCTCGTCGGGCACCGGCAGGTTGTTGGTCATCATCCGGGTCTGAGAGTAACCGCACCAGGCGGCTATCTCCGGGCTGACATCTTCGGCCAAAAGCCCTGAGCGTACGCTCTGCTCGAGGCATCTCTTGACATAGGCCCTGGCGTCGGCAAGCGATTTCTCGTGCACCTCAAGCCCTGCCGACTCCATGGTCCTGGTGGCAAACATCTCACACTGGTACTCAGCGTAATAGCTGGGGAACTTTGAGTAGGCATTCATGGCGTGGTGGCACTCGTGCAGGAAAACGTGCAGCGCCCGCCTGGTTACCGGCCGCGGTGCACTGAGCCACTTACCGTCTCGGCAGCAGCGCCCGGTAAGGCTGCTCCGGTAGTGTATGGTGTAGTCTTTGGGCTGGTGTTTCCTGGCCACCTCGAGGCAGCGTTCTGATATTTTTTTGCGTCCCATGGGCCTTTTTCTTTTTCAGGCTGGAGGCTGTAGAATAAACGATCTGTTGCGGCAGAGTAGCCACAGCATACTACAGACCAGGCCTACTCCGATCTGGATACGACCGAGATTCGAGACAAGGCTATCCGGCCAGTGCGTAACCAGTTGCATTCCCAGGCTTCCCATGAACATTGCAAAAAAATTAATAAGCGCAGATGCAGATCCTGAGTCCTCCTCCTGTTGTTCCAGCATCAAATGGGTGCCTGGAACCCGCACCGTGATGACTGCCATCGTAACCGGTCCGACAGCCAAAGCAAGCAACCAGGGAGATATATGACCAAAGACGGCAACAACTACTCCGCAGACAGTTACCAGCGTGAAGCATCCGGTAATAATCAATTTCGGCTGGATATATTTCCTCATCCACATATAGATGGTCGGACCGATCATGGCACAGGTGGCGTTAAATGCAAAAAAAAGACTGAACTGTCCTTCTGTCAGGCCAAACCCGTTTATATAGATATAGGAAGCAGAGGCCAGAAAAGCCATGAGGGCGATCGGAGCAAGCGAGAAGATCAACAACAGGAATGAAAACCCTGGATTCTTCAAGACCACAAGAAGTCGGAACCAGGAGCCGATTACCGAGCCTGTATATCTCCCAGACAGGGTTTCCCGAAAAAACATCCCTCTCAACAGTGCTACAGCTCCAATTGCTGCCAACATGAGAAAAATTGTCCGCCAGGACGTGTATTTCAAAAGCAGTGCACCAAGAACCGGTGCAACCATCGGGGCAATAATCACCATGGACATGATGGTGGCCATAACCTTCTCGCGTTCACGACCACGATAAATATCCTTTACTATTGCTGTCGCCACGACTGTTCCGGCACTCCCTCCCAACGCCTGTATGATGCGGCCGGCGATGAGTTGTTCCACCTGCTGGCTGAATGCACAAAACACGCTTGCCAGCACATATATGGTTAACCCCGATAACAGAATGGGTTTTCTGCCGAATTTTTCACTCAGTGGCCCCCAGAACAACAACCCCACTGAGAAAAACAGAAAAAACATGCTCAGCGTCATGTTTACACGAGCCTGGGTGGTATCAAGCACCTTCACCATCTGCGGCAGCGCCGGAAGGTAGAGTACCGTGGAAAGTGGAGGAAATGCACTGATCAATGCCAGAAAGGCCAGCGCCCCCTTTCTCTCTGGTATGTTCTGATTGCTTGGCAACGTTATGTTTCCTTTTTTAGTTGAGACACCAAAAGATCGGCACTCAGCCTATTCCTTTTTAAAAATATGTCAATCATTGACACTGATATGAAGTACTGCGTTATCAGGAAACACAATCCAGGAAGGAGGAAACTTTCAATTCCGGAATGATTTCAGTAGCACTGGTAAAGATACATGATAGAATTGATTGGTGGACTACCGGGCTAGCTCTGTTTATTTAAAGCAGTTTTTATAAAAAATAGCTGATTCGAAAGAATTTGCAGATGCGAGGAACTCTTGATGGCGCCACGATTAGCAGGTAAGAAGGTATTAATCACTGCTGCTGCCCAGGGGATCGGCAGGGCAACGGCCATGGCCATGGCCGCTGAAGGAGCAAAGGTCATCGCTACGGATATCAATGAGCAGCTCTTGAGCACACTGGCAACGAAAACACCGGCCATTCGGTGTCGAAAGCTGGATGTACTCGACGGCGAGGCCATTACATGTCTGGCGAAAGAACTGGGGGCTGTCGATGTCCTGTTTAATTGTGCCGGGCATGTTCACCATGGCTCGATCCTGGAATGCACGGAACAGGAATGGGATTTTGCTTTCGACCTTAACGTCAGGGCTCAATTCCGACTTACCAAAGCACTGCTGCCTGAAATGCTGAAAGCAGGCGGGGCTTCAATCATCAATATGTCATCCGTTGTTTCCTCTATCGTGGGAGCAAAAGACCGGTTTGCCTATACGGCATCAAAAGCCGCTGTTATCGGTATGACAAAATCGATTGCCACCGACTACGCGACTCGGGGTATTCGCTGCAATGCGATTTGTCCCGGTGCCGTGGAATCACCGTCACTTGAAGAGCGTCTCCACGCCCAGGGTGATTATAGCAAAGCCCGGGAAGGTTTTATCGCCCGCCAGCCCATGGGACGTATTGGTTTGCCTGAAGAAATAGCATCACTCGCTGTATATCTGGCCAGTGATGAGTCCACCTATATGACCGGACAGGCAATCGCCATTGATGGCGGCTGGTCGGTCTGATCAAAAAGAGGAGCGAACGATATGAAACTTTTAAGATATGGCCCACTTGGCAGCGAAAAACCTGGGCTACTGGACAGCAATGGAACCATCCGTGATCTGTCGGCATGTACTGCTGATATCGGAGGACAAACGTTGCTGCCCCAGAGTTTGATGGAACTGGCAGCACTCGATATTGCCGCCCTGCCGATTGTAGAAGGTTCACCACGGCTTGGCGCCTGTGTCGGAAATATCGGTAAATTCCTCTGTATCGGCCTTAATTATTCAGACCACATCGCCGAATCAAGCATGGCCCTGCCGAGTGAACCGGTCTTGTTTACCAAAGCAACAAGCTCTGTCTGCGGCCCTAACGACACGATCATGCTTCCCCGCGGCTCTACAAAGACCGACTGGGAGGTAGAGCTGGGACTCGTTATCGGCAAACCAGCTAAATATATCTCGGAGACTGAAGCACTCGATCATGTCGCCGGATACTGCATCGTCAATGACCTGTCAGAGCGTGAACTACAGCTGGAAGGGACAGGCCAGTGGGTAAAGGGGAAATCCTGTGATACTTTCGGCCCCATTGGTCCGTGGCTGGTTACTACCGATGAAATTCCGGACCCGCAAGACCTGAATATCTGGCTCGATGTGAATGATCACCGGTATCAAGACAGCAACACCCGGAACATGGTGTTCACAGCGGCGCGTATCGTCAGCTATCTTTCCACGTTTTTTACACTTCATCCGGGAGATGTCATTTCAACAGGAACACCGGCGGGTGTCGGTCTTGGACTCAAACCACCGGTTTATCTCAAGGCCGGGGACCGGATGCGGCTGGGGGTCGATGGGCTGGGAGAACAAAACCAGATAGTTGCAGCCGAGAAGCAGGAATAGCGGGAAGCAAGGATATTCCAGAGAATTACACCACGTGGAGGTGAGAACCAGAGCATCTCTTCTATAAGAAGGACATCTCTTTGTATCTATCGGTTATTCAAACAACGACAACCGAATCATCTTCCCCGTAATCATTTGCTGTGTAGCGATGTGCTTCTTCATCGTTGACCCAGGAGCTGCCGTTCAATACATAACGAAAGCGGTAAGATTTTCCTGCCTGCAGGGAGAGCGTGGCCGAAAAACTACCGTTTTTCAGTTTTTTCATAGGATTGTCCTTCAGGGACCAGCCATTAAAATCTCCGGCAATTACGGCATTTTCAGCATTTTCCGGATTACCGTATTTGAACGTGACCCGGCAGATAGTGCCGGTTTTTGAGTAACTTGTTTTTAACATGATATCTCCTCAATGACCGCGTTTTGAACCTGAGTTCGTGTATACTTATCAGAATCAGAAATAGCTTAAATTTCCTGTTTCCACTGGCGACATCTTTCAGCCCAGACTGGACAATAAATCAGGGTATCATTCAGGTCAATTGAAGATAGTTGATTAATAAAAATCTAACAGAAAAGAAGGCTCCATCAAAGAGACAACAGAATACTGTGACCTTGCTTTTTATCGGACAGTGCAGGCGTTATCATTGTTCCGCACCTGCTTCCGGCCAACGAGGAAGGTTGGTTACACCCTTGTCTTCCAGAAATTGAAATATTGCCTCTACGATATACTCCGAACTAAAACTGTAGCTTAACCCTGTCCCCCCAAATTCTCCGGAAAGCATTCCCAGGACCATGTTGTCTGAGACTTCAGCATGTTGCTCAAGAAGTTTCCTGTCAGGGGTAGCTACGGTTTTTTTCTGAGAAGGCAGTAGTACCGGCCCACCGCTATTTCCCGCAACCATGAGATCATCAATAATTAATATTTTTCCGCCTGTTTCAGGAATTCCCGTGTTCTCATCTCCACAACCGTCACAAGGATAGGCAATAGTAACGAGATCCCCGGAAACCGAAGATAAAAACCCGAACGTTGCCAGTGGAAGATTTCTCGTGGTTGACGTTATACTTCGCGGGTAGCCAAGTACAAAAACCCGGCTTCCAATAGTAATACCGGAATCAGCAATGGAATCGAAAGGCTTTAAAGAACTGGTATCAAAGGAGTCCAGAGCAATGCCATCGGAACTTGATAAATCCTCGTGTAAATATATCACGGCTATATCAACAGAATCGTCATCATGCAGGTGAAGAATATCATCTCTTAAATTACCTTCAGCATCAAAGAGAGGGATTTTCTTTGGGTTAGCAAGGGCCGCTGAATCCCTGCCGAAGAAATAAACATCCAGATATTTGTTATATTTGTTTAATCTATAATTGGATGGATTCCAGTCACTCACCATTTGTTTGCTGGTTATTAAGAAAAAAACTCTGATCAGCGGGCTGACCAACTTCTGGCTGACGATAAATCCAGACCCGCTGACTCTTTTCTGGGAGGCCTCTGAAAAGGTTTCAATTCTTACAACTCTCGTCAAGATTTCCGGATCGATCAACATTTCATCCACCTCGGCAATTGCACGAGCAGCGAAACCAAGCAAGATGAAGCCGATGATTATTGTTCTCATGACTTTTCTATGTGATTGTTTGTAAAAACCTGGGCCAGACCAGACAAGCTCTTATTCTTTTCTCTTCGATTGCAGCAAGAGGCAGGAAGAATTAAACAAAGCACAGATGAGGGATAATGTACTTCACAGAGCCGAATTTCTCCTATATTCAGGGCGCAGTCTTTCCAAACATACACCGAAATTATTCTGTGTCATTAATTATAATTATGTGGTGTCTAAAGCCATTGCAATAAAAGCAATGGACGATAAATATCTGGGCCTCGAAACCGGCCAGGTAATCAAGCTCAGAGCATTTCCTGAAACAACAACCCCTCGGGAATGAAATAGTCAAGAAAGAGATTGAACAAAACGTAAATAAGGACTGCGATTCCGATACCGTTTATGAGTCCGAAAATAAAGGATCGACTCGTCCAGCCGGATAAGTGCAGAAAAATAAACAGTGCGTATGCTATACTCGCCAGGTAGAACCCGACAATAAAGACAAGTATCGCATAAATGATGATGGACAGCATCGTCACAACTTCCTTACTGTTTGTCGACAGTTTTACCTCATCCTTATCACGAAACAGGAAGGTAGTGGCACCACAGGTGACAATGGTTGCAACACAGATCAATGGAACCAATAGGCTATGCAATTTCATTCCTTTCATCTGCAAGACAAAGGCGGCTGCAACGATAAGATAGATAACTACTGAACTAACATATGGCTTTCGCAGGCTCTGGAGCGCATTCATATTCTCCCCTCCGCAAGTAAGACGCCGAATTCTTCTAATGATGCCGGAGATGGTATGATACCGATGCCCGGCTCATCTGTAAGATGATAAATACCTCTTTCAACGGGTTCGTTGGGGATCGTCAGGGTTGTCCTGCTCTCCACTGCACCAAAGCAGAATTCGAGAGGTTCTTCGGCCTTGACAGCACCACAGACATGAGCTGAAAAAGCAGTTGAAACTGGGCCAGACGGATTATGTGCCGAAAGGGCGCAGCCATGTTTCCTGGCAGAAAGGAATAGATCGAATATCACATTTATTCCGCAAATATGCTTTATGTCCGGCATAAAAACATCGGGCCGGGCCGGGCCATTAAGAAGACGTTCCCCGGTTTCGGGGTCTATGAGGTCTTCTCCACCGGCCCATTTCGTGTCTGGAAATTCTTCACGAAACAAACCAATGGTTTCGGCAGGCAGAGACACATCCAAAAGATCTTCAACCCAGTATAGAGAGCCAAGTTCGGCCTGCATAGCCATGAATTCACGGGCAAGTCTGGTGTTAAAGCGCCAGTGGCAGTCAATGGCAATACGCTCAGTTCCGACTGCCGTATAAATTGCCTGCAACCTATCCATGGCAGAAGCCAAGACTCCGATATCTGTGCAGACTGGCCCCACTTCATCAAACGGTGTGGCCTTGGCAAAAGAAAATCCTGCCTCAATGGCACCTTCAGCGTTGGATGCAAAAGCGTCTGCACTCCGGTCGTTGAATAACCCTCTGTTTAGGTTTGCGTAAAGCGATACTTTGGTATTTGCATCAGCAATGAGTAGGCGATGAAGTGGAAGACTTGAAGCTTTTGCCGAAATGTCCCAGAGAGCCTGATTGATGCCGCTCCAAGCAGTGGTTATACAACGTTGTTCGGAATGAAGCAGCCCTGTGAGAAATTCATATCCAAGCATACAGGAATCAATTTCAAGAGGGTTGAAATTGATTAGTGACCGTGCCGCTTTTTCTGCAAAAGCTATCGTATTGGCATCATTGCCACTGCCGGTAATCTCTCCCCAACCAGTAATATTGGTATCCGTATTGAGGCATAGCAGTATGAAGGTATCACCGGGAACTTTCCACTGAATGATTTTGAAATTGGTAATATTCATAAATCGTTTTCCACCGGTCATTTAGCAAAACATTTTCGAAAATTCGAATAGATCAGGACCAACACAACGAGCATCAATACCGCGGAAATCGGCCTGGAAACCAAGTAAACAATCGTTGATTGATCACTGAATTCAGCAAACTGTAAGGTGCGGCGAAAATTTTGTTCAACCATTGGACCGAGAATACTGCCAAGTAATACCGGTGCCGCCGGGATCGAGAGTTTTTTGAATAAAACACCAATCATCCCAAACACAATCATCAACACGATATCAAACAGACTGTTGCGGACTGAATAGACGCCGATTGTTGAAAAGATGATTACTGCCGGAATGATATAACCGACCTTAACCTTGAGAATACGTGAAAATATCTTGGTGCTGAGCAGACCGGTGAAGAGCATGACAAAAACGGTGAGCAACATTCCTGACATAAATACATAGGTTACTTCCTTGTAGTCGCTCAGCAGTTTGGGTCCTGGAATAAGGCCGTGAATAGTAAGAGCTCCATAGAGTATTGCAGCCGTCGCTGAACCTGGAATACCAAGGGCCAGCAATGGGATAAGTGAGCCTCCAACTGCAGCATTATTGGCCGATTCTGCGGCAATTATGCCTTCCGGGTTTCCTTCGCCGAAAGTCTCCGGATTCTTTGAAATTCGTTTGGCTTCACCGTATCCGACAAAGGCAGATACAGCGCCACCGGTACCGGGAAGAATACCAATACCGACGCCCAAGAGTGATGAACGAATTAATAGCACGACACGATTAAGAACGCTTCGTACGACCTGAAGAAAGCGAATATTCTTTAGAGGTATTTCAACAAAAGAGCCGGTTACCAAACCACTGAGCGTTACCATTTCTGCAATTGCAAAAAAACCGACAACGAGGGGAATAAGATCTATTCCGGCGCGGAGATCCTTCACCCCAAAAGTAAAACGAAAGTGGCCGGTATTAATATCGGTGCCAATCAAACTGATCAGGATACCGAAGGCAACCGCAAAGAATCCCTTGGATAATCGTTTTCCGGAAAGACTGCCGACTATTGTCAGGCCGGCAAAACCCAGCATGAATATTTCTGGTGGCCCGAATTTCAGCGCAAACGCGGCCAAAAGAGGAGTGAAAAATAATAGAGCGACAACCCCGAAAAGACCACCAATAAAACTTGAAAATATGGAATAGTACAAAGCTTCAAGTCCCCGCCCCTGCCGCGTCATTGGATATCCGTCGAGGGCCGTGCAGGAAGCTTCTCCTGTACCGGGACTATTAAGCAGTATCGCCGATATAGCGCCGCCGAATGTTGAACCCATGTATATTCCACCAAGCATCAACAGCCCGTTGGTAGGCTCCATGCCAAAAGTGATCGGCAATAAAATGGAGATTCCTACCGGTCCATTCAATCCAGGAATGGCCCCAAGGATGATTCCCCCCATGGTGCCTATCACGGTAAGGAAGAAAGTATCAAAACTGAACAGTTCCAGTGCGATATCAAACAATGTCATAATAAACGGTTCGGCCTACAAGATGAAGAACGGGGAAGGTTGTCCTGCCTTCCCCGTCAAGAAAACGATTACAGAATCTGCCTTATTGAGAGAATGCGTCCTTGTTATTCTCGACAACTATATTAATCTCATCAAGTTGCTTGTAGAGGGAATCGGTCGCTTCCTTGCCACGGAGGTAATCTTGAACTTCATTGATTTTAGTAAGTTGTTCCTTAAATTCCGGGCCATCTGCAAAAGAGTCGAGCGCTTTAACAATTGTATCAATGCGGTTCTGGGGGACTCCGAGCGGTAGAACAACGGCACGGCGAGAAGCATTGACCAGATCCACATTATTATCTCTGAATGTAGGAACATCTGGGAACGCCTCAAAACGCTTCGGACTTGCAACAGCAAGCGCCTTGCAACCGGATTCAGACAACGTTGGAATAAAACGCTTATCGATCATCAATCCATCGACGTGACCGCCAAGCAGCGCGTTTCGGCTTTCGCCTCCGCCGGAAAATCTCATAAAGTTAACATCCAGATTAGCCTGACTTTCCTGACTGATAATTTCATATACATGGGTGTGTCCAGAAACACCCAGGGTAACTTTCCCTGGGTTCTTGCTGGCAAAGTCAACGAAATCTTTATATGTGTTGAAAGGTGAGCCCTTTTTGACCACCAACGCATTGGCCGAAATATTGAGCGTACTCAAATAATTAAATGAATCCATCTTAAAACCCGCATCTTTGACGAGAGCTTCAGTGACTAAAAGATCTGCAGTGGATAACAAACCAATGGTATATCCATCCGGCTTGGCGTTGGCAATCTCAGCCATACCAATCTGTCCCTGAGCGCCAGGCCTGTTTACGATGATAACTTTTTTGCCGATGGCTTTCTCTAATTCAGGCACCAAGGTTCTTGCCATAGTATCGGTGCCACCACCTGCACTATAAGGAACAATCAATTTGAGATTTTTTTCAGGATATTGCGCGAGTGCTGGAATGGTAGACACGAGGCCTATCAACAATAACATGGACAGCTTGATAAAGAATTTCATCATCATCTCCTTTTGGTTTTTTTTGATCTTAGGCTACTTCTCTGTAACCGAATTCCCGCCTACCAAATCATATTTGATCAAACATGTCAACTAAAGACACATTTAACCCTAAATAACCCATATATTTTTATTTGTTTGATCAAATATTAATATTTTGCTTTTAACAACGTTCTACTTATGTAAATATTGAATGAACGCTATTATCCATGCAGCCTGCTTTACGGACAAAGACCGCACGAGGAGATAAAATTTGAAACTAAGGTACATAGACGCTTGTAATCGTATACGTGAAGACATCTTGACAGGTGTTTTTCCGTTCGGTGCCCGCTTGAAGATCGATGAACTTGCTACTCGATATGAAACAAGCCATATGCCTATTCGGGAGGCGTTGCGTCTTCTAAACGGTGAAGGACTGGTACATATTGAACCCAACAAAGGAGTTCGCGTCAGAAGCATTGATCGGGATCTTATCGAAAATATGTTCGATGTCCGAATAGTGGTCGAAGAAATGCAAGCCCGGAGAGCCGCAATAAAAAGAAGTCCCACTCAATTAAAAAAACTACAGGGTGCCAGAATAGAACTGGAGAACAACGCGGATCTTAAGGATGGAAGTAATCTTTTGAAGTGCAATCATCGCTTTCACTCAATCATCAGCGAGGCGGCAGGAAATGTAGAAGCAGCCAAAATCGAACATCATCACTACCAGCTATTACGTACGCTCTGGGGACAATTTGGCTATCCAACGTCTCGAATTCCGGTTGTGATCGATGATCATCGCCGTATCGTATCTGCTATTGAGGCGCAGGACGCTGATGGCGCTGCTATCTTAGCAAAAGCTCATTGTTACAAGGCCCGCATGGACATGCTTCAATCGTTTGATAACGGGCGGTCAATTCCAGATAAACTGCAGCCACCTGTTCTCGTTTTACCATCGGCCTTGAATATATGATGAAAAACGTTGGAATTCACTTTCCCTGCTGCCAACCAAATTATCATTATTGTCAATTAAAATCTTCAGGAGGGAAATAGTTTGCAGAACCTGATAGCACTCGACTGGGGAACCAGTTCTTTCAGAGCTTACCTGCTGAATCGGGATGGCAAAGTCTTAGAGAAAATTGAAGCCGATGCTGGGATTTTGTCTATTGCCCCGGGAGGATATGCAAAGGTGCTGCACGATCAACTCGGTCGCTTTACAAGACTGGCAGCCAATACGCCGATTGTCGCCGCAGGGATGATTACCAGCAGGCAGGGATGGTTGGAAACTCCTTATGTCTGTTGCCCGGCAGGTATAGAAGCACTAGCTGCAGCGCTTTGCCCGCTTGAAGTTGATGGTCTTGGCATAATATGGTTTGTACCTGGAGTTAAACAGTTAAACCCTCAACCGGATATCATGCGCGGAGAGGAAACTCAATTGGCTGGAGCCGAATACGAGGGGAGCCGGATCGCCCTGTTACCAGGTACCCATTCCAAGTGGGTCACGCTGGAGAATGGACTGATTAACGGCTTTACTACCTTTCTCACCGGGGATTTATTCAAGGCTGTCCTGCAACAAACCATCCTCCGGGTGACTCCCGAAGGTACGTGGTCGGAAAAAGCCTTCAGGGAAGGGGCCAGGGATGGATTTTCCCGCATGAGAAAAGGTCAGGGACTCCTTTCCGGCCTTTTTCAGGTTCGGGCAAAAGGCATCCTCGGACTGAGCGCAGAAGACCGTGCCAGGAGCTACCTCTCCGGTATGCTTATCGGCTGTGAGATTGCTGAAAGTGTTGCGGGTGGATTTGCTACCAGCAAGTCCATTATAGTGATAGGCGGGGAGCAGCTGGCCGATCTTTACTTGCTCGCTTTAAAAGAGTGCAGTCTGCACGGGAAAGCTGCCCCGGCAGATATCGCAGCGACCGGACTTTTTCATATCGCCCGGCTCAAAAACCTTATATGATTGTTATGAATCTAAAAAACCACTTCAAAAACTTTCCCTTTATCGCCATTACCAGGGGGCTGAGGCCTGAGGAAGCCATATCCTGTTGCACGATACTGCAGGATGCAGGATTTACCATCATCGAAAATCCGCTCAATTCTCCCGATCCCTATCGCAGTATCAATATACTCGCTGATACATTCAGTGATCACGTGCTGATCGGTGCAGGCACGGTGCTTACGGTGGAGCAGGTTGCCAAAGTTAAAGATGCCGGGGGCAAATTGATAATCTCGCCAAACTGCGATCCTGCAGTGATCAAAGCCACGAAAGAATGTGGATTGCTCTCCATCCCTGGTGTGACAACCCCCACTGAAGCCTTAAAAGCTATCAAGGCCGGGGCAGATGCCCTGAAGCTTTTTCCTGCAGAAATCCTTCCGCCTGCAGCTCTAAAAGCAATGAGAGCAATCTTGCCTCCGGGAACCATGATGATTCCTGTAGGTTCCATTGATAAACACAATTGGCAAGCTTATCATCTGGTTGGCGCTGCAGCTTTTGGTCTTGGTTCTTCCTTGTACAAACCTGGACTATCTCTAACAAATCTGAAAGAGCGGGCCGCGGCTTTTGCAGAAAGTTGGGTGTCCTTTGAAAAATAAAGTGGCCAAATCGAACACAACAAAATTGTATTTGTTTATTGATAAACACTGCTGTTCCTCCAAACCGGCAAGGCCATCGACTCATTGCCGATTCTTTTGAAATACCCTGTCAAGAAGAAGGTTAAATTACTGAATACCAGCCCTAAACTAAGGTCGAGGGATATCTGTTTTTTTTGCCCTGATCCGCTCAGCCCAAACCGTATGGCCCTTTCCAGGACAATGCTTAGTATATGCAGTATCCGTAGGTTCATGCTACCAGGTAGCGAATGAGTGCCCTGGTTAAAGGCAGGCTCGAGAATCACAACGCAGTGCGAATAATCTGAAATACCTATTCGATGTTCAAGGGGGAATGACATAATGGCTAAATACAAACTTACCTATTTCGATATCGACGGCGGCCGTGCCGAACCGATCCGAATTGCTTTTCATGCGGCAGGAATCGACTTCGAGGACCACCGCATATCCTTTGACGATTTTAGCGAGATGCGCTCGGGCGCGCGCTTTAACTGCGTGCCGATACTGGAAATCGATGGCGAGCAGATAACTCAATCCAATGCCATCAGCCGCTATGTGGGCAAAATGGCTGACCTTTACCCCGGCGACGATCTACAGGCGCTATACTGCGACGAGGTTTTGGGCACCCTTGAGGATCTTTCCAATCAGGTCGGTCGAACGTATGGCCTTAAAGGAGATGAGTTACAGCTGGCCCGCGAAAAGCTGGTAGATGGCTGGTTGAGCATCTTTTTACGGGGTCTTGACCAGCTCCTGGTGCGCGGCGGCGGAAAGTATTTTGCCGACAACAAGATGACCGTAGCCGATCTCAGAGCCTTTATACAAAACCGTTCGCTGGGTACAGGCATCCTCGATCACGTGCCGAAAGATATTGTTCAGCGCGTGGCGCCTGGCCTTTTCGAGCACATGGAGCGCATTGATGCCGACCCACGAGTAAGAGCCTACTACGCATCTCGCTCGTAATCGACGTTCGATTTTCCGCAGATAGCAGATCTGTAAGAAGTTGCCGGTCATTGCGGTTGCTCGGCGTCCGCGTGGATCAATAACCGGCATGAGTCCAGATATCTCCTGCAAAGATGTTTAAAGATTATCTGGACTCTTTAAAAAGCTTAAGGTAGTCACTAGCAGAATTGACCTCTCCCCTCTGGCGTACGCAGGTATTTGGGAGATTCTCCATTGTAAAAAAGCGATTACCACAAATGATATGAACGATACTTTTCAACAAATAAGCCTTGTTGGCTTTATGAAACACAACGGTGGTCTAGAATTCAGAACAATTTCTGAAACTGATTACCAATTCAGGGCCAGAATACAAGACATGCACTTGAATCCTGGTGGTATTACCCATGGCGGCTTCATCATGAGCCTGATGGATTCAGGAATGGGTACAGCTGTCCATCGGCTACTTGGTAAAAACGCCAGAGCAGCAACAATTTCCTTCGACATCAAATTTATCTCCGCCTCTAAAACGGGAGATTTACTGCTGGGCACAGCCAAAGTCCTTAGAAAAACACGTTCCCTGGTCTTCATGCAGGGCGAATTGCGCTGTGGCGAACAACTCATTGCAACAGCTGAAGGGATCTGGAAAGTGCTCTAACATGCCCTGATCAATTGTTTTTGTTAATCAAGCCTCCTGCGCACCTGATAAGAGTCAACATTTCTCCTATATAGATATGGTAATCAACGGCCTGTTCTGGTAATGCGGATATACCAGAGCAGGAAAACCGCCTAAACCTGAACGTGACAAAATGATTGCTACCTGGCTAAGAGCACTACGAGTAAAACACTGGATAAAAAACTTTTTTGTCCTTGCACCATTCCTGGCAAGCTATCAATTTGGATTTAATGTGTTTCTGATTAAAGGCATTGCTGGTTTTTTTCTGTTCAGCCTTTTATCAAGTGCTGTCTATCTCTTTAACGATGTTATCGATATTGACTTTGACAGGCTACATCCAGAAAAAAAATCAAGGCCGATTGCGGCAGGGGAAATATCGATTTTTCAGGCAAAAAGTGTATCGTTTTTGTTAGCTTCTATCGCGCTTTTATTATCTTTCCAACTTCATCACTATTTCTTTTTTTGCTTAACAGCATATGCTGTTAATAACGTTCTATATACTTTTTGGCTTAAAAATCAATCAATTATAGATATCATTTCCATCGCAGTCGGATTTGTTTTAAGAACATATGCGGGAGGATTTCTGGTTGATGTTGTCGTCACAAACTGGATGATTGCCTCTGTCTTTTGTCTGTCTCTATTGCTTGGATTTGGTAAACGTCGTGTTGAGATTGAAAATCTGCAGGATAATGCTGTAATAACGAGGAAAGTTCTGGAGTTGTATGATATTTCAAAACTTAACCTACTGCTCGGAGTATCAGCGAGTATAACGATTGTTACTTATATGCTTTATTCACTTGCCCCAGAAACAAAGGTTCTTCACAACACTGATAATATTATTTTTACTACACCATTTGTTGTCTATTGTGTTTTTCGCTACCTGTTGAAAATTCAGGAAAAAAACCGAGAAAGCGGACCAGTCGAAATTATTTTGCATGATAAGGTTTTTTGTCTTGTTGGCTTACTCTGGTTATTTTCATTACTGTTTATTATTCACTCCTGAGACCTGAGGTTAACCGAGTTACTCATTCTCATCGTTAAATAGTGTTACTATGACAAGAGATCCCTATCCCATATGCAGAAAATCTATACAGTGCTATGAAAGAAAAACACTTTGGATTTTTACTATTTTTGTTTGAGCATCTAATCACGCGTTTTCCAGCGTAAGCCCACATGCCGTATAAACCCGGTCTCACAAATTATATTGCCCGACAGATGGGTGAAAAAGAACCATTTCTCTATTTTGCACTTGCGTTGCTTGCAGCCCTTGGTGCATTGCTCATTGGTGAGCGCGTTTTCTTTAATGAATATGTCACCACCGATGAGCATAGCTATATTTTTGAGGCCTGGCTGTTTTCTCAGGGCAAGCTCAGCCTGAGCTGCCCGCAGTTAGCCGACGCCTTCTTTCACCGCATGATTATCTGTGATGATCAAGTGGGATGGGTGTCGCGTTACCCGCCTGCTCAAATCCTCTGGCTGGTGCCGGGTGTGGTGTTCGGTTACCCTCGATTGATGACGGCTGTTGCGGCCTTTCTGGCTGTCTGGTTTCTCATTAAAGCCGGAAGGCGTCTGGACATTCCTGGCTGGTGCAGCGCCTTGCTGTTAATGATCAGTCCATACTTCTGGTTAATGCAGGGCACGGTGCTTAGCCATACATCGGCACTGGCCGCCACAGCACTGATGGTCTGGGCCTATCTGGTGTGGATCCAGGAGCGCAAAATCCCCTTTGCGGTGATCGCAGGCCTGGCATGGGGCTTTTTGTTTCTGGGTCGGTCCTATACCGCGATATGGATTGCCCTTCCTTTTGCGGTTGATGCGCTGATTCGCCTGGCACAAGCAAGAACACGCCCGATGCTGATTGGCACATTTAGTTTTGCTGTCAGTGCCGGCACCGGTATTCTCGGCTATCTGGCATACAATTACCTGATTACCGGCGATGCCCTGCATTCGACATTTTTACATTACGATCCTTCTGATACCCTGGGGTTTGGTGTCAGGCATGGTCATTTGTTTACACCGGAACAGGGCTGGGAATATATAAAAACCAACATCAACGCACTGAATGTCAATTTATGGGGGTTTAAGGGTTCTTTGTGGGCCTGGCTGGCATTATGTCTGTTCGGCTGGCGTAAAGGCATCAGCATGATGTTTCTTGCGGCTATTTTTTTGGTCTGGCTGGCCTATGGTGCGTTCTGGTTCAGGGGCATCACTGATATACAACCGGTCTATTATTATGAAACACTGACATTCATGGTGTTGGCCGCCGGTATGGGCGTGAGCCGCCTGTTCAGGGCAAATTGGCGAGCCCCTGATCAGACGAAAATCCTGGCCGCAGGCCTTCTCATTCTATTGGTTTCTTTAGGGGCACTGAAAACATTTGACACCAATGCCGAGGTCGTGAAGAAACGTATGGCTTATCTGCATGCTAAAAACCAGGCCATACATTCGGTCCCAGCCGGATCAATTGTGATACTGGACAAATTGCAAAAATGGGGCCTGGTGTTCAATCCGCACGGCCTGGATTCAGACCCGATGGTAGTGCGCGATGCCTACGGGGTTTCACTGGTGTTGCCACGACTTTTTCCAGATCGGACGCTTTATGAGCTGTCTGCACATTCTTTTGAAAAACCCCGGCTTGTGCAAGACGAGGAGCATGTCCTGCGAATCATTCCTGCGACCGGAGCTGCTGCGGAAACAGGGAAACGAAATCATTCTGTCAGCCCGGCAAATTACATCGCTCTTGAAGCTGAGCACAAAGCAGGCCTGCTCGCATACAGAATTCGACAGTACATGCTGCCGGGGCTGTATGAGATCACATTTATACTTAAAGCCAGTGGAAAGCCAGGCGATACCATAGGCCATATTGAATTGTATGACCAACTACAGGATGAAAACCTGCAGACAAGAATTTTAAGGCCGGGTGACCGTAAGGTGATGATGCGACTGAATGTTTATGAAGATCGTATTGTAGAGCCACGTTTGTATTTTGATGGATCAGGCCAGCTCGAATTTGACCGCATCGAGATTCGACTGCTTCACGTTGAGCCGG
Source organism: Desulfocapsaceae bacterium (assembly GCA_963675545.2). Classification (GTDB taxonomy): domain Bacteria; phylum Desulfobacterota; class Desulfobulbia; order Desulfobulbales; family Desulfocapsaceae; genus MADRE3. The sequence continues at coordinate 17,321 of CAXXRX010000001.1, read as the reverse complement.
AACCCCGTAAAGCGTCGTTTCCTGAAGTGCCGTAAGTATTCAGCCATTGCTGTTATAGTAGCCGTTGCTGCAGGTCAGTGTTTCCGGTTTGATTTTAAGATATTTAATTGTTAATGAGGATTCAGGGATACGTATGTGCAGCTTGCTACAACAGCGTGGCGATTTTAGGCATGCTCCACACTTAAATTGCCGCCTTGAAGTCTTGAAACAAAGGAGCCGAAGTAATGCCTGACATGAAGACAAAGAGGCACGATCAGTTACTCGCGCTGTTTTGTGTGGTTTTTGTCGGTCTGGCGCTCAGGGTGGCTCTGGGTTGGAACAGTGTGATGAATCTACCGCCTTCAACCGACGAGTCTATTTCGCAATTGCTGGCGGATTCCATTTCCCATGGTGAACTCTATCCTCTGTTGTTTTCTGGGCAGCCCTACCAGTTTCCACTCGAAGCTTACCTGATGTCGGTGTTTTCCGGGATGCTTCCGAATGATGCCTTCGGTGCACGTATTCAGCTCTTTCTGCTTAGATTACTAACAACGGTACTGCTATGTACGGTCGCTATTCAGGTTTTTGAAAAAGGCAAGCGTCTGCCCACGCTCGCCTTGATTCTCGTTCCTTCCGCCTACTGGCTGGTTTACCAGGCTGGTTATGCTATGCCACAGCATAGTGTTTTTGCCTTTTTATCGTCGCTTACATTCCTTTTAGCTATTCACCTGAATCGCCGGGTGAGTCCAGCGTACCTGCTCACGGTGAGTATCGGGATACTATCGGGTCTGTCAATCAGTAACCACCTGTTAGCGCTATCCGTTGTTGCGGGTGTCTTTCTGGTCGTGGTCTTTACCGGCAGCAGGCGGCTATTTTTCCAGAGAGTCCCGGCATTTGCCGGCGGACTGTTAATCGGTCTGATTCCTTATCTGATGGCTCTATTTACTATTGATGGTGCTTATGATGCAATTGCCGGCAGGCTGGATTCGGGGGTGTTTTTTCACCGTTTCTTCAACGTTGTAATTGGCTATGCACTACCTGGGGCAATGGGGATCTTTCCACCTCGTTTTCCGGATTTTTCCGCTCATATAGAGGGTTGGGCACCTTTGCGCTCACTCTTTGTGGGCGGTTTTTTGTTCGTATTGTTTTCCTTGATACTGATCAGGCTTTACAAATTTTATACCCATACCAAGGCGACACACTGGCCCAGGTTACAGTGGCCGGACATGTTCCTGATAGTGACGCTTGCATCAATTACCATGATGTCTATGAATTCAGCCGGTGACTCGAAAGAACACCGCTATCTGATGCCCGCTGTCTGGGTGTTTCCCTTTCTGATCGGTTATATCTATGTGTGGGGCAATTCGCTGCTGCGCCTGGCTATAAGTGGATTCACCGTTGCTTTGCTGGTCGTGAATCTTGCAACAGGCATCACAGTGATTAAGGATTATCATAATCCCGAAAACATTCAGCGATATGCGGATGTACCGGAACTAGCCCCTGTCATGTCCTGGATGCAGGCGCAAAATATTGACCATTGCTATGCCTCTTTCTGGCAGGCCTATCGATTTACCTATGAATCCAGCGGAAATATTTTTTGCAGCCCCGTTTATAATGAAAGGTTTCTCGACTGGCCGATTCCATATAAGGACGAAGTAAACCGACAGACCCGTGTCGCCTACTTCATGTCAAGGACGCATCAGAGCAGATATACATATATCAAATTCGAAAAGCATATGAAAGCTTATGGCATTACCTATCAACGGAAACAGTTTGGCAAGTATTTTGCCTATTATGATTTTGAATATCAGCCTGCCGATGGTGAATCTTTATTACCGGCAAGTGAGTATAACTTGAGCACCAATATTGATCAGGCGCAGACGAGAGCACTGACGGATGGAAACGTTTCAAAAGCATGGGAGGTGAAGGAAACCCAGAAAGCTGGTCAGCATATAGAGGGGGTATTCACCTTACAACAATATGTCCAGAGAGTGGATATTGTACATCCATTCCTGGATCCTTACCCGGCGAATTCTGTGCGGGTTCTGGGCAGACGCGGCGATACCTGGTTTGAATTGTCGGATCCGGTAGAATTCCAGGCAGATCTGTTCGCCTATTATAACAATCACCCGGTATTAGGGGAATTTTTACAAACCATACGCTTTGATCCCCAGTGGCTGGATGCCATTCGAATTGAACTGGTTTCGCCTAAAGAGGGTAAGGACTGGACGCTTAGTGAGGTCCGTATTGGTGTTCAGGAAAACGGATGATTCTGACCAAGTCGAAACTATTTCATCTGAACGAATAGGAACAGACTCACACTGTGCGATGTCCCCAAAGAGTCTTTGATGAATCACCTTCAGCTCAAGTTTTTCTTTTTCGAAACCGTTTTTCTCAGATACGTTAGATTATCTCACAACCTTTTGCAGCAAGGGCCTCATCAACCCAGCGGCGATCCAACTCTTCTCGCTCAATCTGTCGGAATATTTCGATTTCCATATCGTTTTGCTTGAGCGCTTTTTCGAGAATTTCCTCAGCATCAACGGGACTAATAACCACCACCCCATCAGAATCTCCAACCATGATGTCGCCAGGATGAACCACTTGTCCGCCACAGTTGATCGCTCCATTGATTTCTCCAGGTCCGTTTTTATATGGACCTCGTGGATTCACACCTCGTGCATAAACTGGTAAATCCAAACCATAAACAGCATCAACATCACGGATACAGCCATCAAGTACATAGCCTGCAATACCTCGCTTTATTGAATATCGGAACATAATCTCACCTATCAAAGCATGCCCCATCCCTGATTCAGCATCGACAACAATGACATCCCCCGGCTGAGCTATATCCATGGCCTTATGTAACATAAGATTGTCGCCGGAAGGGACTCGAACGGTTAATGCCGGTCCAAGGAGTTTTGTCTTATTAAACGGTTTTATTTGCGTATCAATACATGCGATTCTTCCCATGGTATCTGAAATGTTTGCAACAGGAATATCTTTAAATTTTTGAATCAAACCTTTTGATGGTCTTTCGATATGACTATGAATTCTAAAACCGATGTTTGCCATTTCATTTCATCTCTTTTTATTGATTTAATAAGGGCCTGAACCGTTTGAGAACTTTTTCTCTGAACAATTTTAAGGGCAGCGAGTACAGATGTCGATCAGGATGATTGATTCTAATTTCACGCTCTTTCAGATGATAATAAAACGTTTTGTGAGAAATTCTATTAAATCCTGATAACCTGGAATTCAGATATTTTGAATGCAAACCAGGCGAATAGTGTGGTACTTTATACACCTAACAACAAATAATATCCCCAAAATACTCGCCATCGACCTGGAGGCAACATGGAAAATCTTATTGAAATTTGGGAGAAAATTCTTTTCTATCTTTCTGGATTCTGGGAAACGATATCTCCGTATCTTGCTCGATTCTGGGAGATTATTTCTCCATTTGTCCTCCTTGTCTGGACAAAATTTCTATCTGTGTTTTGCCAGTTTGGGTTCGTCTGTTCAGAAGGTAATCTTAACTGGATGGGTGGATTAGTGATTGCGGTTACAGCATTGGTGAGCATCGGCCTTATCTTTGGTGTAAAAATCCTGATACAGAACCGCTGAAAAATGCACTTGTGGGACAACACCATTTCCTGCGATCACCCCGCCTGCTCCTTCAAACTCATGGTGCCAGGAAACGTCCTGCAAACAACACCTGACACGTTGATCCTGTTCGGCACTCCGGTTATTGTCCGGTTATTGCAGGAGCATCACTCGATTCCTGCCTGAATCCTCTATCTTAAAAAGTGTCACCACGGGCGTCACTGCTTTCACCCGATTATCCTTTTCATCGCTGCCAAAATTAGAGCCTTCCTACAGTCTGTTGAGCTACTTCAAGAGGGTATCTAGAATTTCTGTAAAGCGCTGCCACGATTTTCTGTCTGCAACCTCATGATACCGGTCTGATCCGAAGACAGTAAAGGCGTGCGGTGCTCCGCTATAGGTGACCATCTCGTGATCAACACCGGCAGTCTCGAGTTGGGCTGCAAGGGATGCGAAGTCTTCCATGGTGATCGCCGTATCTGCCGAACCGTGAAAAACGAAAATTGACCCGGCTGTTTTGCTGTAATCCTGCCCCTCCGGGGTTGATAATCCTCCGTGAAAGGTAACAAAGGCATCTGCCTCAGATCCGGCACGAGCCATTTCAAGGACCGCAGCGCCGCCGAAACAATAACCAAAGACCACTGAACGTGAGCCATCACCTCCCTGCCTTACCCCCTCATCAAAAGCGCCCTGGAGCAGCTTCCTCATCTTGGCGCGATCTTGATAAAGCTCTCCTGTATGCTGCTTTTTATCCTCGACCTCAGTGGGTCTGACACCTTTTCCAAAAAGATCCGCTGCAAAAACAGAATAGCCAAGATCGGCCAGCATCTCAGCTCGTTTTATTTCATAATCGGTCAAGCCATCCCAGTCATGAATGAGCAGTAGCAACGGTGCACCTTCTTTCGCACTTATATAGTAGCCCTCATAGTCCCCGCCTTCAACGGAATAGGTAACAGCTTTTCCTGATGCATAGGCATTTGTGCTCAGCAGCAGCGCCAGTAAGAACAGCAATGTATATCTCATAGTTCACCTCATTTTCCTTTCTGATTTCTATGCGTTTACGCCGTGATACGATCATATTACAAATCAAGAATCACCATTTTTTCTGTTATTCATTGGTGTTTCATTACATTAGTACCACTTTGTGGTAAATCAATATGACAGAAAAAATTCGTCAGCACGCCACGTCCTGCAAAAGGTAATGGCCTCGACTCAAGCAGCCCGAAGCGGACCACACTGAGAACAGTCAAGGCCTTCAATCCACGTTAAGAAAAAAATTGCTTCAGGAATTTTTCGAGTATAGGATGTATCTGCAAAGTATCAAACGCAAACGCAGTTATCAGAAACCTTCTTTTCGAGGTTTATCTGAGCAATTGCTGCGTCATCACCTTTAACCAATCCATATCGAGAGGCTACCGTGTCTGTAACAACTGGCATTGATCCTGTACGCTTGTCTGAATTTGCCACTGCCGTCTATGTCGATGCCGGCATGCCGGATGCTGATGCGAGGCTGGTAGCCGACACCCTCGTCCAGGCCGATTTGTGGGGGCATCAATCTCACGGGGTCCTGCGGCTGGGCTGGTATCTTGATCGTATTCGAAATTGTGTAATGACGCCCATCACCTCAGCGGATTTTGAGGTAGATGCCGGCGCAGTAGCGGTGATCAATGGACGCGACGGTGTCGGACAGGTGTTGGCTGATCTTGCACGCAAGGAAGCGGTACGGCGTGCAAAAGAACACGGCATCGCCGCTGTTGGGGTGCATTCGTCCAACCACTTTGGCACCTGCATGTACTACACGCGTCTTGGTGCACTTGATGGTTGCGTAATACTGCTTACGAGCAACGGTGGCCCGGCCATGGCGCCCTGGGGGGGCCGCAGGAAAATAATCGGCACCAACCCATGGTCAGTCGCTGCTCCCGCTGGAAATTTTTCACCATTGCTGGTGGATATGGCGAATACCGGTGTGGCACGCGGTAAGATTTATCTCGCCCGCAACAAGCAGCTGCCGATTCCGCTTGGCTGGGCTCTCAACAGCCGGGGTGAACCGACCACTGACCCTGCGGAGGCCATCGACGGTATTATCCTGCCGATGGCAGAGCACAAGGGATACGCGATAGCCCTCATGGTTGACATGCTCTCCGGGGTACTGACCGGCAGTGGCTTTCTGTCCGGCGTTAACAGCCCATACAGAACTGCAGAAAAAAGCAATTGCGGGCACCTGATGGTTGCCATGAATATTGCTGCATTCCAACCCCTCGAGCAGTTCGAGGCTCGGATGGAAACATTTATCAACGAGATAAAATCCGTGCGGCCGGCAAAGGGGCACAGCGAAGTGTTTTACCCCGGTGAAATCGAAGCTGAAAATGATGCCCGGTGCCGCAGGGAAGGCCTGCTGCTTGCGGTAGACACACTCGCAGACCTCAAACGAATCGCCGGGGAAACCGGACTTACTGCAAAGCTTCCTTTTTAGCGCCTTACCCCTGAAAGACCTTAAAAAACAAGAACTTGTTAGAGCCCGGCAGCCAGTCCGGTCGACCGGCGGGGATCTGCACCGCCATACATTACACCATCTTTTATCATGATGGATTGTATAGCTCCCATCGCCGATTTTCGTTTCACATCGTGTCCCATGTCCAGCAATTTATTGACAGTGTCGGGACTGAGCCCTTCCTCAACTCTCAGTTGGTCGGGAAGCCATTGATGATGGATCCGTGGTGCTGCAACCGCACTCTGGATATTAAGGCCGTGATCAATAACATTCATGATCACCTGCAGTGTGGTGGTAATGATTCGGGAACCTCCCGGGCTGCCGGTAGCCAGGAAGTTTTTACCATCCTGTTTGACAATGGTAGGCGACATCGAGCTGAGCATACGCTTGTTGGGTTCGATCTTATTTGCTTCGCCACCGATCAGGCCGTACGCATTCGGCACGCCGGGTTTTGAAGAGAAATCATCCATCTGGTTGTTCAGCAGGAACCCTGCACCCTCAACCACGATTCCGGAACCGTAACTGAAGTTGATTGTATAGGTATTTGAGACGGCATTACCAAACGTATCGACTATCGAAAAATGGGTTGTTTCATTGCTCTCGAAAGGCAGTGGCTTACCGGGAGCAATGGTCTTGCTCGGGGTTGCATTTTCAGTATCAATGCCTTCGCGCAGAGAGGCTGCATATTTTTTAGAAGTCAGCCCCTTCAGCGGCACGTCAGTAAAATCCTCATCACCCAGATACTTTGAACGATCAGCATAAGCCCGCTTCATAGCCTCTGCCATCAAATGTATCGTTTGGGCGGAATTATGGCCATATTCAGAGATGGGATACCCTTCCAGTATGTTTAAGATCTCTACCACATGCACTCCACCCGAGCTCGGTGGCGACATGGAATAGACATCGTATCCACGGTAGGTTCCATGCACAGGCGCCCTCAGGACTGGAGAGTAATTTTTCATGTCATCCATGGAGACAAGGCCACCATGCCTGGCCATTTCAGCAACAAGCAGCTCGGCGGTCCTGCCCTCATAGAATTCTTTGCTGCCATGTTCAGCAATACGTTTTAAGGTTGCAGCCAGATCTTTCTGGACAAAGAGATCTCCAGGCTCGTAATAGCTGCCATCAGGTTTGTAGAATATTCTCTTTGAAGAATCCCATTTTTTGAGCATCTCCTCTTTCGACTTGAGGCCGGCACTGAAACGCGGCGTGACGATGAATCCTTCCTCGGCCAGCTTAATTGCCGGGGCCATCGCCTCTTTGAGACTGATGGTGCCATATTGTTCAAGCGCCATGGCAAGGCCGGCAACAGTCCCAGGCACACCTGCCGCTAAATGAGAGTACCGCGAGACCTGGCTGTCGGCATTCCGGCTCTTGTCGAGCAACATGTCTACGGTTGCTTTTCCTGGAGCCTTCTCTCGATAATCAATGGCTATTACTTCACCCTTTTGCTCTGAGGAAATCAGCATAAACCCACCGCCACCGATATTACCCGACCTCGGCTGGGTGACTGCCAGAGAAAAGGCAGCGGTCACTGCTGCATCGATGGCATTGCCTCTCTTTTTAAGCACTTCCAGAGCAGATTTTGTGGCAAGGATGTGACTGGTGACAACCATACCATTGGTGCCCTGTACCGGGTGCATTCGTTGGCCTTCTAAAATCGGGGACGAATAGGCTGAAAGGGATGATACCAAAAGAGCACCGGCAACCATGACCACAACGTTCAGACGACCTGAACGCAAGATTGTTTTTCGCATATCTTACCCCTCAGCTAATGATTACCCCATGCCCGTCCACAAATAATACTTTTGAAACAAAGAACCTGTAGGCACCATCCCTGCCATAGCTATAGTTGTACACCCTGGTCATTCAGCCTCGATTGAAGCTCGCCGACATTAACCGCCGGTGCATCCAGGCCCTGTTTGACTGCTATCGATGCAGCAACACCAGCAGCCTCGCCGGTCGCTGAACAGACGGGGATCAAACGCAGCCGCCCCATGATGGCATCGTCGGCCGAAATACAGCGTCCGGCAACAAGCAGATTATTTATCTGTTGCGGAAGAAGCGATCGATAAGGAAGCGCCAGGCTCTTATTAAGATAGGGCCTGACTACCGTATCGGGGAAAATACCTCGGGTTACCTCTTCTTTGGATGGAGTGTGCAGTCCATCAAGATTGCGGGTTGCTCTGATGCCAACTTCTGTGGACATCTGCTCCAGACGGGCATGTTCAAATCCGGGAATATTCTTGATGAGGTAGCGGGCCAGAAGAAATGCTTCATTCCGGGTAACGACCTCGGCTCTCGTCTTCTCCTTGGGATCCAGGATCCGATGCGAATACAACATGCCACCCCAAATATTGATCTGACCATTGTGGATCAAGTTCGCAGCAAAGATTCCCGGCGCACCAAAATCGGGATCAGTCTTTTGGCTGAATTGCAGCTCACCGTTCTCGACAGCTTCTCGAACCACCTTCTTAAGAGAGCCCCAAGATCCCAGGTGCTGCAGGGCTTTGTCAGTGTCGACATCGGCCATATTGAACATCATGGTGATCGGTCGCTCAACTTCACGTACCGGTGCATCTGCAAAAACCGCGACGTCGGCGTCACCGGTAGCATCGACGAACATTTTAGCCCGGACGGCACTGCGCCCCGCCTTGTTTTCGATAATAACCGTCTGAATACGATCATTCGAGCGGAGCACGCCCACTATGTAGCTGTGAAAGAGGATCTCGACCTTCTGGTCCAGCAGCATACGCACAAATTCAAACTTGGTTGTCTCGGGATCATAGGGCTTCAGGCCAGCCACCCCATCAATATCGTCTGAACTCACGGAAGCCTCACGTGACGGATCCGGTGCATAGCTGCCCCAGGCCATAAGGCGTTTAGCAATCTCACGATTGATACCGTTATTCAACGGTGGGGTTGTAATAACTAATGCACCGGTTGCAAGCCCCCCAAGAAACCCGTACTTTTCGATCAACATCACCGACATACCATTGCGCGCGGCTGCAACCGCCGCCGCAACCCCGGCAAAACCACCTCCGCAGACAAGGACATCAGCGTCATAAACAACTGGAATCCGGCGTTCCGGCTCAGTGACGAATTTCATATTATCCCTCATCTTTTCTGAATTATTGTTCAATTTTTCGTGACCATTCTTTTATAGCAGGACCAGGCATTCATCATCCTCATTTGCAACACTGATGATATTTTAATCTTCAAGCTCAGGATGAGAATTGTCACCGGCAATAATACCGATCGGAACCGGCCGAATCGGTTGCCTGGCTGTAAATCCACTGCGCGACCAGGCTTTTCCAGTCGCTTTCCACATCAGCTCGTTTGCGACCTGCCCACAGAAGGTGCCCTGACAATTCCCCATACCGAGTCTGGTTCTCCTCTTAAGGTCATTAATATCCCGAGCACCATTTTCGGTCGCACTTTTAATATCACCGTAAGTAACTTCTTCACATCGGCAGACTACAGTTTCACTGGTAACCATTTTCAGCAGACCCGGTCTTGGACGTGCTGATTTACACATTGCAGTTCCTATCCTCCTGGCACCCAGAAGCTTTCTCTGCAAGGGAGTAATCCGTTCCTTGGCCATTTGATCACTGATTTTACCAAGCTGCCGGGCAGCTTCTACAGCTGCTATTACACCTTCATCTGCTGCAGCCTGAAACCCCTTGATTGCGGCGCCATCGCCAACCACGAAAACTCCTTCCACCGAAGTTTCCATGGTATCATTATGCTCCACAAGCAGGTGCCCGAGCTCTTCGTTATAACAGGTACTGCATCCGATGAGCCGTGCCACTTCAGTAATGGGAAGAAGGTTATATCCTGTTGCTACAATGTCTGCTTTAACCTCGCGTTCAGTCCCCTCAATTGGTTTCCATTGCGAATCGACCTTGCTGACGACCGCACCCTCAACTCGATCGTTTCCAACTACCTCAGTAACGATGTGCGAATAATAAAATGGCACGCTCTTCTTCCTGATGTTGAAAAGATATTTCATTCCCATGATAAATTTGTCTATTCCCCCACCAGTAAGAAGATTCCAACCGGTCGGGGCCATTCCAAACATCGAATTGGGATCAACCACCGCGGAGACCTTTACACCGGCATTGACAAGATAATAGACCAGTGCTACCTGCAAGGGACCGGTACCACTGACAACAACGTTGTATCCTGGAACTACGCCCCTCTTCACAAAAGTATTCAACCCCCCGATTGTAAACACACCCGGAAGGTGCCAGCCCGGGAAAGGAACAATTCTGTCCACAGCGCCATTGGCAATAATGATTTTTTCCGCCTGCACTGTAACTGCTGAATTTTGAGATGGCGAATGGAAATAGAGCTCAACAATTTTTTCAGAACTCACACTCCAGACATCGCTGTTACAGAACAGCGTGACTTTATCTGCAATGCCCGTAAAAGCTGAATGGAGTCCCTGCCGTGCCATATCCTCACTGCCTTCTCCTTCTCCAGCCTTTAGTAACAAAGATGCCTTTTTCAGTACCTTGCCGCCAAGTTCAGAACAATCCTCAATCAGCACGACATCTAAATTAAGTAGAGCCCCTTCAACTGCTGCGGACATACCGGCTGGGCCCCCACCTATGATTACCAGATCCGCTTTTCTCATGGCTTTTCTTCTGGACTTTTGATCTGGCCATCCTCCTGAATTTCAATCCTGCAGCCTGGAGTCGCCTTAGTAGTGCATGTCCGCACATTCGGTACTCCATCAACGATCATTCGGCATTCATAACAGACGCCCATCCCACAGAATGGGCCGCGGGAAACATTTTTTGGGGTGTTTCGAAAGATCAGCTTCTGGTTGGCAAGAAGGGCTTCAGCAATTGTCTGCCCATGCGCAGCGGATAGATGTTCACCGTCAAATTGGATTTGAAATTTGTCAGAAGCAGGCATCTTTACTCCCTTTGCCAGACAAGCAGAACTTCGCTGTTCGTAATCATTCGGCTACATGGTGGGACTTTTCAGTCAGCCTTCTGCCACTGAACCTGTCCCACCCAAAGGATTCTACAGAAATGCTCGCAGGGATATCGCAGATGATTTCCGACATCAACTTTCCCGTCATTGCGGACATCCCAATTCCATTACCCTCATGCCCTGCTGCAATATAGAAACCGGGAATCTCCGTGCCCGATATAATAGGACTGTGATCAGGGGTCCAGGGACGACATCCGACATACGTCCTGATAGCATTTAATTCACTGAGAATCGGGAAGAACCTGATCGCCCGTTGCGCCATTGCTTTTAAAACCTTATTATCACTGGTGACATCCATGCCGACAAATCTACGACTACTCCCAAAAATAAAGTTACCAGCCTCAGTCGGCTCCATAACCAGCGCAACGCCAAATGCTTCCATTTCAGCGGTAACCTGCCGTTTATATCCTCCGGTTTCTAGTTTTGCCATGATATAACCAAATTCACAGACAGGCCGTTTTGTGAGCTGAAACGTCCGCTGGCCAACGATTATGTGGCCCTGCCTTGGCTTTATTGGAATGTCAAGGCCAACCATTCTCCCTATCTCAGGAGCCCAGACGCCAGCTGCATTAACAACTTTGGGAGTAGCAATATCTCCCCTATCTGTTACTACTTTTTCCACCTGTCCCCGGCTATTTAATTTAATGCCGGTAACAGAGGTGTAAGCCAGCACACTCGCCCCCAACTTTTGAGCGGCATAAATGAAGCCCTGACCCAGGGCCATAGGGTTCAAAGTGCCGTCGCAAGCTACATCCATGCCTCCAACCACATCCTTTGAAACATGAGGTTCGATTTCCTGAATATCAGTCCTGCCAAGGATCCTGTAGGGGAGATCTTCCTCTTCCACCATCAGGGCACAATGTTTTTTTAAGACTTCATACTCCTCCTCGCTCTCTGCAAGTAGCAGCGTGCCATCCTGTGCCCAACCAATGTCAACACCCAATTCGTCTGATAATTCAGGGAAAAACTCCAGACTTTTTTTCGATAATTTGCAATGGTTACCAGGGACAGAATCATACATCGCAATATGGCCGTCACATCTACTGGAGGTGCCATCAGCTATTCCCTTTTTTTCAACTGAGCACACATCAAGTCCGCTCTTCGCGAGATAATAACTGACAGCCGCACCAATCACCCCGCCGCCGATAACAACTACATCAGCAGTATCAACCATTAGAATAGCTTAGTACTATTGATCTGTTTATCCTTCATGCCGTATGGCCTCTGTCCAGCAAAAACATCACTATAGATTCAAATTTTGCACATATGCAGTTTAACTCCACGTAACATTGTGTGAATCAAATGTTAGGGGCAATCGCCTGCTCTATTGTATAAAGTCCTGGTTTTTTACCATACAAGAACATCGCGGCTTCGATCATTCCCTTCGCGTAAGGAAGCATATTATAGCCATCAATGGTCAGCTCCAGCTTTTCATTCTCAAATCCAAAAATTACCTTGTGTGAAGCCGGGAAATTTCCAGTTCTAATCGAGGTATAGTCGATAATGCCTGGTGGTCGTACACCTTTTCCCTTCCTCTGATACCTGGCAATCTCGTCAAAATTTTTAGCCAGGCCCTTTGCTATAATGCTACCGATTTGGCGGGAAGTCCCGCTTGGCGCATCCAGCTTGTTTCGATCATGCATTTCGATGATATCAATATCGGCATTTTCTCCAATTTCACCTGTAATCCATTCGATGAGGCGAAAGTACAAATGCGCTATTTTCGATGTGTTCGCCGCAAGCAGCACCGGGATAGATTCTCCAGCCATTCTAAATAAGGTTTTCTGTTCAGCGGTAAACCCGGTTGTACCTGATACCAAAGGCTTTGCAGCAGCAACACATTTATCTAAAATTGCCAGAGATGCCTCTACGTTAGTACACTCCACAGCAACGTCGCAACTATGAATAATATCATCGAGATTATCTTTTGCGACCACACCGAGATTCTCGCCAACTCCGGCAATTACACCAAGATCGATCCCTGAGTAACCACAAGCCTCCGGTCCGACACCACCCACTAATTCCATTTCCGGATGAAGATGCGCTTGGTGGATCATCGCTTTTCCCATCTTGCCATTTGGCCCGATTACCAAAAGCTTGACCATGCGATTTTCTCCTTTCATATTTACAGCTTTTTCTACAGAAAACTATCTTCTCTTCATCTTAATGAGCAAGAATTTTAGGCAGCCAAAGGCCGAGAATAGGGAAGAATACGATCAGCATCACTGCAGCCAACTGCAGCGCCATAAACGGCAGGCTTGCCCAGTATATATCTCCTAGCTTAATGTGGGGTGGTGTGACCCCCTTCAAGTAAAACAAGGCAAAGCCAAACGGTGGTGATATATAAGCGATCTGCAGCAGTGTCATGAAGATAATACCCCACCATAGGGGATCAAAACCCATTTTCATCAGGACAGGAGAAACAATTGGAGCCGCAAGCATTATCAGGGCAGCAGTTTCCAGAAACATTCCAAGAAAAAAGACAAAGCTAATAGATAAGGCAAGTACTCCCCATTTACCTCCAGGCATATTCATCGCAATATCGAGAACCATCTGGTTACCGCCAATTCCCGCAAAGACCGAACCAAAAGAAGCCGCACCTCCTATCATCCAACCGATCATACTGGAAACTTTCAATGTTCCCAATAGGCACTCTTTTAAAATATTGAAAGTAAACCGCCTGGTGACTATGCTGAACATTATTGCTCCGAATGCACCAACCCCTGCTCCTTCAGTTGGAGTTGCCATGCCTGACAATATTGCTCCAAGGCAAAGAAAGATAAGCACCATAGGGAGGATCAAGACCTTCAGAGAATCAATTTTCTCCTGCCAGTTCGCACGTGATTCTTTTGGCAGTGCAGGGCAAAAATCTACCTGGAAAAATGAGCGTATAAGGATATAGAGGATAAACAGGCAAGACAACAGCATGCCTGCACTTACCCCCGCGGCGAAGAGTTTGCCCACAGAAACACCGGTTACCGCACCATAAATAACCATTACCAGGCTTGGCGGTATGATTTGGCCAAGTGTTCCTCCTGCCAATACCGAACCTATATTAACCCCCCTGTTGTATTTGTAGTGTTCCATTTGCGGCAAAGCTATTACACCAAGGCCTATTACGCCGGCAGCTACTACTCCAGACACCGCTCCGATCACAGCTCCCACAAGAATAGTGGCTATAGCAAGGCCTCCTCTCAGCGGACCAGACCACTTGTAAAAACAGGTATAGATGTCAGCAACCAGATTAGATTTTTCCAGCATTATTGCCATGAAGATAAATAGAGGTATAGCCAGGAGAGCAAAATTATTCATTGAACCCCAGATGGCCATGATCACCGTATTCATGCCGCCTCCGCCCCACAGGAAGAAGGCAAATCCAAGAGCAATCGCGTAGAGGCCGAATGCGATATGCATTCCAATCCCAAGGGCTAGAAACAAAAAGACGAACATTAGTATGGGAAGAAAATTCATATCCATAATTACGCACCCTCTCCATCTTTATTTGACAAACTGCGCATTGTTTTAACTGTCTCTGCAAATGCCTGCAGACCTAGGATTGCCGAAGAAAAGGGTATAAACCATTTATACCACCAGATCTGTGGATCAAAGGGTGTCTGTCGATCCGACCTCTCAAGTTGCAGAGTTGAAATCCATGCCCATTTTGAGCCAAGATATACAACGATACAGCACACAATTATAATCGAGACGAAACTCAACAGGTCAAGGTAACAATTCCACTTGTGGCTGAGGCGCCCCGGTAAAATATCGACCCGCACATGCGACTGTACTTTCAACGTGTAAGCGCCACCCATCATCACGAAAATCCCATATAGAAAAAGCGATACCTCAAAAGCCCAATGAACGATATCATTGAAGCAATAACGTAAAATTACAGAGTAAACTACCGTCAGAATCACGGGCACCAGTAGGTAGGATGAATACCGGCCACTATATTCAGTAATTTTGTCAATTATTCTCAAAAATGTGTCCATTTGACGTTTCCTTTCCCTGTCAGGTCGAAACTACTTAAAAGGCCGCTACCATAGGCTGGTAGCGGCCCATCTTCTTATTATTCTGAACCAAGCGCCTTCGCTTCTTCAACATAGCCAAGTTCTTTCAGTGTCTCAGCATACACCTTAACGTACTCTTCCGCTTCAGGACTCTTCTTGCCGAAATCAACGATCAGCTTTGCTGCTCTCTTCCTCGCTTCAAGGACATCTGCATCTGGCAGCTGTATAATTTCAACACCTGCCTTCAGCCAATCCTGTTTTGCTTTTTCACCGTCAATTTCATAAGCCACAGCTGAGAGGTAACGTGCCTTGTCACGGCAAGACAGCACGATGCTCTGCAGATCCTTAGGTAAACTATCCCAGGCTGCAGGATTAACAATCAGCTCTTTGTCGTCAGTAGCACCTGTATGGAGAACGGGTTCGATCACGTATTTCGTCACCTCGTGGAACCCCATTTCTTTGTTAACAAGCCAGTCGTTGTATTCGGCACCATCAATTGTACCAAGCTGCAAACCTTGATATATTTCAGCACCGGTCAAGGTAACAGCAGACGCTCCGAGTGCAGCATAAAAAGATGCTCCCAAGCCTCCTGAACGGATGTTTTTTCCTTTGAAATCATCCATTTTGTTGATGGGCTTTACCGAACAAAGGATTTCAGGCGGAGCAAAATCGAAGGCACCAAGACTCTTCACACCAACCTTCTCATACGATTTTGCAACAACATCCTTGAGTTTTTCGGCACGATAAAAATTTTCACTAAACGTCTTGATCGGATCACCCGGACGACTTCCAGCAAGAGCAAATACCGGGTTCACCCCTGCCCAATAACCGGACCATACCATCCCCATCTGGACCATACCATCTCGCACAGCATCAAGACTGCTGGGCACAGGAAAGAGCACACCTGCTCCATATGGTTCAATTTGCAGCCTGCCACCGGAAGACTCATTAACGCATTCACAAAACGGCTCAACGGTGCCAACAAATCTCGCCGTCCCAACCAGCTGATGACTTACTGCACGCCACTTATAATCTTTGGCAATAGCCGTCCCACTAAATACCAAAACCAGTCCAGCAAGAAAAAGTGCACTTGAGATTGCTCTACATTTCATTTCAGCCTCCTTCGTTAAGTTAGTCTTTTCTTCGGATTAGTAGAAACCTGTAGATTTTTTACACTTTGTGTCTCCATAACCCATGCAACTTCCAGTTTGCCTTCCACCACGGAACATTTCATATGATTTTGTGGCGCCTTCTAATTTAACCCGCTTGATTTTTTAAAGCGCTGCGCTCTGGTACTTCCAGACCAAGGCGCTGTAACAGGGCATCAAGTGCTCCAAGAAACGGTTCGAATCCATTTTGATTAGTCACCCACCGCAATGCCTGTTCATTTAAGCCACCGGGCGTGGCGACTTCCTCTATCAACTCCTTTATCTCGAGATTATTCTCTATAGCCTGATAGCTCTGGGCTTCAAGCATAGCCAGGCTATACTCTGTGGCCAGTTTTTCATCGACACCGCTATTGGCAGCCCATACTGCAATCGAATGCACAAGTGAATAGTACGGAGCAATGAGGCCCGTTATTGCAGAAAGAATAATGAGATCCTCTTCTCTGTTGACAGCTATCGCTTGAGCGGTTCCAGAAAATAACTTTGAAATTTTATCATGGGCCGGATAATAAATGAAAGGTCCCCTATGCTTGGCTATCGGCGGCAGCGGTACCGCTCGAATGACCACCTGAGCCGGCGAAACGTACTCCTTAATCTCGCTTATCGAGCGAACTGCAATTACCGACACAACAATTTGCTCTTTCCTGAAATCAAGTGGCAGCAAGACCTGGGGCGCTATCTGGGGCAGCACACAAAGAAATACATAATCGGCGTTATTCAGCACCTCTTGGTTCGCAGACAAAGCTTCTACCTGTTCAAAGCGTTGCTCAAGGGCTCTGCATCTCTCTCTATCCGGATCAAAAACCAAAATTTTTTCAGGGGGGTTGGTGCAAGTTGAAATTCCCGTAATAATTGCACTACCTATGTTCCCGGCCCCAATAAAACCTAATTTCATCTCTGATCTCCAATGCTCGATGCTTTTACTTATATGCCTGCTTCTTTGAGCATTTGCTTAAGCTCACCAACACGCTCATCGTCCAACGGCAGGAATGGGCGTCTTGGAAATCCGCCTGCGCGACCAAGTATTTTCATGGCAGCTTTTATCTTTGCCAGAAAATCGCC